>NZ_JAUHLN010000009.1 GCF_030412265.1 Fictibacillus terranigra | reverse complement strand
ATGGTCCTTTTCTCCTGGGGAAGAACAGCTTGCTAACAAAATGATAAGCAAGATAATTTTAAGGTATTTCAGCATAACTCCTCCTTTTTACTAAAAAAACCCCTGGCACCAATGGTAACAGGAGTCGTACTGACTGCCTCAGGCTAAGTGCTGATACAGCTTGTGAGGATTGGCGAGAGGCTTCGGCTTTTCACACTGTGTGTTCAGTTCAACAAAACGTTCCGTATCCGATGATTCTATGATTTTCTCCATGAGCTCTAATACATGAAGACCAAGTTTCCCGCTGCAAAGATATGGCCGTCCTTCCTCAATCCCTGATATCATGTCAGCTAATCCTATCCCTCGGCAGTTTCCGCTGAGCGTACTAATTAAAGATGCTTCCTGCCATCCGGTCGTTTCCTGGTTCATATAGTAGACAGGTCCATCAAATCCATTGGGATCCGGAAGGATGAGCGTCCCCTCCGTACCATAGATTTCAATTTTTGGCAGCTTAGTATTCCACACATCAAAACTTGTCATAAATGTCGCGTTTACTCCGTTGCCAAATTGCAGTAATGAGGATACGTAAGTGGGAACCTCTACTTTAATTTTTTTCCCAGCAAACGGCTGGCTTGTAATCTCTCTTTCTGGGACGGTGATTTGATTCATGGACACTGCTTTTTTTACCGGGCCCAGCAAACTCACAAGAGCGGTGAGATAATAGGGACCTAGGTCAAAAAGCGGGCCAGCACCTTGTTTGTAAAAAAACTCTGGATTTGGATGCCAGCTTTCGGGACCTTTTCCCAGCATAAAAGCAGACGCTCCAATCGGTTCACCGATTACCCCTTTATCTAGAAGATAACGACACGTCTGAAGGCCAGCTCCTAAAAAGGTATCAGGGGCAACGCCTACTTGAAGCCCCTGCTGTAGAGCCTTTTCTATTACCCGAAGCCCCTCGCTGTAGGTAGTGGCGAGAGGTTTTTCAGAATAAACATGCTTCCCTGCCTGAAGAGCCTTTATACTAACATCCGCATGAGCACCAGGGATGGTCAAATTTACAATCAAATCAATCTCGTCCTTTGCCAGCAGATCAGAAACAGTACCGGCAAAAGGAATGTGATGCTTGACTGCCTGCTCTTCGGCCCGTTTGATGTTCAGGTCTGCCACTCCTGTAATGTCGTAGTTTAGAAATGTATTAGGTGATGAAAGATAAATATCACTAATACTTCCTGTTCCAATTACACCTATTTTTGCTTTTTTCATGTTTTCACCGTTTCTATTTTAAGAGTTCATTTAGCACCTTTGCATTTTCTTTAGCTGCAGTTGCCAGATCTGTATCAAAATGCTCCTGCTCAACTACAAACCAGGAGACATTCAATTCTTTTCCTTTCTTCACAATGGAAGCAAGATCCAACACACCAGTTCCAAGGATCGTACTTTGTTTCTCTTTTCCTTTTAAAGCCATATCCTTCATATGGAGTGTAACGAGCCTTTCGCCGATCCGGCCCATGAATTCAGCAGGGTCATAGCCGGAAAAGGCAGCCCAATAGCAATCCAGTTCAAAGGAAACGAGTGATGGATCAGTTTCATTCAAAAGGATATCGTATCCGGTCGCCTCACCATGTTTGGCGAATTCAAAATCATGGTTGTGATATCCAAGCTTCAGCCCTTCATTTTTCAAAAGATGCCCTGCGTTGTTCAGGGTTTCTGCCACACGTTTATAATCATCAAGGTTTTTTCTGTTTTCTTCCGTCAAATACGCGAGAATCAGAAGGTCATTGCCAATTTGATGGCTGTACTCAATCTGGCGTTTAAGTTTATCTTCTTCCAGCTGATCGATCCCCGTATGGCTTCCCGCCGGCTTAAGTCCAAAATCATTCAGCACCTCCTTCAGCTTTCTGGCCTCGAGATCATAGAACCCCGCAAACTGGGCACCTTCATATCCCCACTTTGAAACTTCTTTTAATGTGCCGATGAAGTCTTTTTCACATAACTCTCTGATGGTATAAAGCTGTAATCCTTTTCTTTGCATAACAATAATCTCCTTTAAAGCAGAAGCGCTTTAGTCTCCTGCGTCTTTACAATTGTTTTGGTCTGGCTGGATTCCAGGGCAGCAAGAACCACATTCAATGATTTTAATCCTTCTGTTCCACTAACAGGCGGTTCTTCGTTATTTAAAATACTGTTTACAAAAGCATCAATCACATGGGAATTGTGCTGTCCGCCTGCGTCATTCGTCTGAATCTTATCCAGCTCATATTTTACAATTTCACCGCTTGTGTACTGTGCAATCAGCGAACAATGAGGATCATCCTCCAATCTTAAAATTCCCTTTTCACCGTAAATCACAGTGGAATTATCGGCATGGTAGTAAGACCAGCTCGCTGCAAGTGTTCCGATGATTCCGCTCTCAGATTTTAAAATGCACACGGCATTATCATCAATATCGGTATCTGTTTTGGCCAGCGTTTCAACAAATGATCCGACTTCTGTAAATTCTTCTCCGATAAGGTAACGGATCAAGTCGGTTTTATGCACCCCAAGGTCACCCATTGCACCGATAAACGCTTCATTCCTTCTGAAGAACCAGCTGTTTCTTCCATCAACGCTCCATCCTTCAGGGCCCCCATGCCCGAAAGCCGTTCGGAAGCTGTAAATTTTTCCGATGGCACCTGACGCAATCAACTTCTTAGCCTTAACATGTGCTGCGACAAAACGCTGGTTATGGCCGATCATCAGCTTTTTTCCGTTCTTAACGGCAGCCTCAATCATCTGCTCCCCTTCTTGCCTTGAAGTGGCCATTGGCTTTTCGCAAAGAACATGCTTGCCAGCATCTAAAGCTACAATCGTAACCTTTGCATGCAGGTAATTTGGTAGGCAGACACTCACTGCATCCAGTTCTTCCACTTTTAATAACTCATGGTAATCTGTAAATGCCTTTGCACCATATTTTGATCTGCATACGCCTCTGCTCTTTCAGGCACGAGATCACACACTGCTGTGAGCTCCACATTAGGATTCACGTCATATTCCGGAAGGTGTCTGTATTTGGCAATGGTCCCACACCCAATTACCCCAATCTTTAGTTTTTTCATTTGAATTCCTCCCTCAATTTTCAGTGGCTTTTGGCCGCTGTTTCGGTTTCTTTTGTTAGACCTCCTATAGACTCTTGAATATGAATTACTAGATGGTCATCAACCTTGGCGTGTTTCCTTGATGTGACAATGGTCTGTCCGTTTCTTTCTTCTATATGAATATCAGAAGATGGGACAACATTGGGGGTTCCTTCAAGCACGATGATGTCCTCTTTTTGTGTCAGCCTGAAAGTCATTTTATTAAGGGTTACTTCTGTAATTTCTGAGGTGGAGTAAACAATTTTTACGCCATTGTTTAATTTCATATTGACCGGAAGCATCAGTCCATCCTTGCTTTGCAGCAAAAGCTTTTTTTCTCCAAACAAGGGGATTCCTTCAAGATAAAGGTGAAGCTCTTTATCAAATCCATCGAGATTCAGAAGATGATAAAACCTTCCTCCATCCTCATTTGCTGTGGACGTAAGAAAAATACCGTGGTCCTTGAAATCATGCTTCAGGCCTGCTTTTGCCCCCAGCCTTTCAAGAGCTTCTGTAAATAGCGGAAGATCACAGCTGTAAGCTGCCCCAATCATAATCGCTTTTCCTTGGCCATACATGGCTTCAAACCCGCAAACTTCATCAGTGCCGTAAACGGTTAAGATAGGCTCAGCCTCGCTGATTTCATAAGTATGTGCAGTATGGCTCCTCACTTCAGGACGAGGCGATGCCCATCCAGCAGCTGTCACAGATAAAAAATAATGGTCAGAATCCTTTCTCGTTCCCCTCGGACTTACACCGAGTGAATCAGCTAACAGTGTACATGGTTTCCCCTCCATATCATAGACGGGCACTTCTCCGTAGAGGAGCAGGCCTCCTCCTTCCCGAACATAATCAGAAAGTTTCTGCTGAATTCCAGGATTCATATATCGTGCAGACGGAAGAGCCAAAACAGGTGTGATTTTTGGGTTCAGCGGTTTGTTTTGAATATCCGTGGATCCGAAACGATAACCTGCAAGCAGCATCGCGCGGGCCATGATTTCCCAGCCTCCGCTGGCGCGATTTTTCTCAAGGTTCTGGATGATCTCTCTCATTTTGCAGCTTTCAGAATAATGGGACTCTGTCATGTAATAGTCAGGGATAAATCCAAAGGCCACTGGATCATGCTCTTCTTTCATAACAGCCAGTTTATCTGAAACGGCCATCATGGTTTTCGTGACTCTAGCCATACGGGGATAGGTATAGTTCAATTCTCCCTCGGGGCTTACGGGAGCTGCAAATCCATGCCTTTCACCGGTAAAAGCAATCCTGTCATTTCCGTCGTTCAGTTCCTGATCCATTCTGTAATTGCGTCCGCCGGTAAACAAATAAAAGTTAATGAGGCGGTTTCCCTGTGCGATACACATTCTGATCTTAAAATCGACAGCGGATGGATCATAGCGGTCACTGTATGTGGTTCCAAAATTCCCGTCACCGCAATTAAACTCAACAGAAGTCAGCGGCTGGTCCTCCTGGTGTACCGCATCCATAAAGCCGTTTATTAAATAAAGATCCTGAAAGGTGGTCATGTTCAAGTCACCGAAATAAATATCGGATCCGGACAAATACCCTGGATTCTGTGTATACGATTCATAAAGCTGGCTGATTCCGATCGGATAGGTGAGTGCTCTTCCCCCGCTTGTACCATGGATATTGATTACAAACGGAATGTCCTTCACTCCAAACTCTTCCGAATAGGCTCGAAGCTCGTTTACATACCGGCTAAAGCGGTGCCTCATATAACGGCCCAAATCGCCGATTAACTCGGCAGCATATTCTTCTTTTGGAGAACGGATCTGTTCATTTCGGGCTGATATTTCCATCAAGGCAAAAGGATAACGGAGCTTCAACTGCTGTTTTTCATAGTTTTGCTGCAGCCAGTTGAAAAAGTCGTCAAGCAGCTGGTCCGTCAGGTCAGGTGAATTATTTACCCAGGAAAGCATGCCGATTTCATTATCGAGCTGCACAGCGATTACGTTTCCGCCATGCTGATGCAGCCTTGGCTCGATGACGCCCATAATGTTCTTAAACCACTTGCGGGTTTCTTTTAGAAAAGATGGAGCCAGATAATCAATGGTTCGGGTAGGTATTGCCCCTCCATCCCATGTGACAGGGATGATTTCCGGATGCTTTTCGTATACCCAAAATGGAATTCCTTCGTTTTTCATTTCTGCCATTATAAACGGGCCTGGCCTCGCAAAGAAATAGAGGCCATTTTCATTGCAGAGATCAATGAATCCGCCTATATCCAGTTCTGGCCGTTTGCGGCCTGTCAAGTCTACTTCACCTTCTACTGCTTCATGGCAAATCCATGGAATGTATGACGCAACAGCATTGCAGCCTGCTTCTTTTAATTTGGTGATTCGGTCTTGCCAGTCGCTCCGGTCAAGTCTAAAGTAGTGAATCTCCCCGCACATTATGATTTCAGGTTTTCCGTCAATGATGATCTGTTTATTTCTGATTTCAATCATAGGTCTCCTCCAACATTTAATTTACTTACATCAATATTGGCAGATTTCTGCTCCTTCTTAAAAAAAAGCAAGAAAATGATTCCAATTACCAATGCGCCTATGGAAGGGATTAACCAGAAGGATTGCCATTGCGTTAATGCTTCTGTTCCCGTTCTAGTGACCGTTGAATTGAAAAACTTACCTGCGATAAGGGCACCAAAGTACATTCCAATTCCTTGAGTGAAGAAAATCAACAAGCTTTGCGCTTGGCCTTTCATTTTATGATTCGCTTTCTTCTCCGCGTAAATAAAACCGGTAACAAAAAAGAAATCGTAACAGATTCCATGAAGAGCAATACCTAAAACCATAAACATAAGGATTTCATTAGGTGCACCCAAGCCAAACAGTACATAACGCAGTGTCCAGGCCAGCATACCAACTAAAAGCATATATTTAACACCGAGTCGACGGATAAATAATGGGATTAAAATCATAAAAATAGTTTCTGACATTTGGCCAATGGTCATAATTCCAGCCACGTTCTTGATACCTGCTGCTCCCAAAAACGGTGCAGTAAAGGAGTAATAGGCAGCCAACGGGATACAAATCAACATGGAACAAATAATGAAAACTAAATAGTTTTTGTCTTTTAACATTCCTAACGCATCTAAACAAAGAATATCCCTTATCGATAATGGTTTCCCTTTGTCCGGTGCAGGGGTATGAGGCAATGTCAGACTATAAAGAGATAAAAGAACTGACATTCCGGCAGCAATGTTAAAAATGATGACGTTGTCGGAAAAGCCTAATTGTCCAATCACAAGTCCAGCTACAATCCAGCCGATAGTGCCAAAGACCCGGATGATCGGAAAGCTCTTCTCACCATTTTTTATGTTTTGGAAGGCTACGTTATTGGTAAGTGCAAGGGTTGGCATAAAGCAGAGCATATAAATAAATAGAATCCACAAAATGGCTGATTCGTTTCCAGCTTGTATCTGGTCTGGCATAAGCCATAATAAGATAGCCCCCATTAAATGTAGGACCGAAAGCACTTTCTCTGAGGGAAAAAAGCGGTCCACAACCATTCCGAGGAAAAAAGGTGATATAATCGCCGCAATGGCTCCCATTGAGAAAAATGTACCGATAATAGAGGATAAATTAAATTTCGTTAATACGAGGCCTGCCGTAACATACCAAGCACCCCATACAAAAAACTCCAGAAACATCATGACCGAAAGCCGAGGGATAACCAATGATTTGCTTTGCTTCATACATCAATCACTCCTTTACTCTTGGGAACTTATCTGCTTTCATTTCCTTAACCGTTTTTGATCGTCTCTCTTTCCCTGCTGTTTTTCTCGCTGACCGTTCCTGAAATCTCGATTTTTTCCCACTTTTTCGTTTTCATCGATTTGTAACACGCGTCCATGATCTGATTCACAGTATAACCGTCTTCATACGTCTCGCGTGGCATTTTATTTTCCGCGATACACTCCACAAAATGTTTCATTTCTTCATGATAGCCATAAACGCGTGCTTCATCAGGGACAGGGAAAATCCATCCGTTATCGGTTGTTGCTTTCTCCATGACGTACCCCGCCGATCCTGTTGTAAATGCACGAATCGGGGTTCCCCTTGTAATATCTGTAAATGCTGATCCTTTGTCTCCATACACTTCATTGCGAAGATCCATTCCTCCAAGTGCCGCCCAGGACACTTCGGCTACACCCACGGCACCGGATTCAAAACGGATCATTGCGACCGCATTGTCTTCGGCCGTAGTTTTTTCTTTATGAACCAAGTTGTCACCCCAGGCAATGCATTCGACCGGTTTGTTCTCTTTGCCCAAAAAGTAACGAAATGCTTCAAACATATGACAGCCCATATCCATCAGCGCGCCGCCGCCTGTTTTTTCAGGGTCCCAAAATTGCGGTGCGTGCGGGCCCGAATGGGCTTCACGCGAGCGCAGCGAGAAAATATTTCCGATCCCGCCTGCCTCAATTAATTCTCTTACACGAATGACTGCCGGAGAAAAGACTTCAGTTTCCGCATACCCGTGTAAAACGCCGGCTTTCTTAACCAGATCCAGCATTTCCTTTGCTTCTGCTGCATTCCGGCCAAGCGGTTTTGTACAAACTACATTCTTCTTTGCATTGGCTGCTGTTCGAGTAGCTTGCAGATGTACATCATTGGGCAGTCCGATGAGCACTAACTGGACATCCTCCCGCTTAACTGCCTCCTCCATGTTGCTTGTCCAATTGGGAATATTCCATTGTTCAGCAAATTGTTTAGCTCTCTTTTCACTCCTCGAATAGTTCACAACCACTTTATGGCCGACCACTTCTTTAAGACCATTCATGTAAAAATCCGAAACAAAACCAGATCCTAAAATCGCAATGCCTACTTCCATTTGTCTCCCTCCTATTGATTGTTTTAATGTGTAGTAACGGTTAATGAAATAGTTAATTGATCGTTAGCTCCTTTTGCTCTCTTGTCAAATTGTCCATGGTCCAGGCTGCCGCCCCAATAGAACCGGCGAGGTGATTAAAATGAGCTTTAACGATTTGAACACTTCCTAGTGATGCTGGAAATAATATCTTTTTATGATGTAATTGATCAGTAATTTTATTAATGAGGAAATCTGATTGTCCAACACCGCCACCTAAAATAATAGCTTCTGGATTTAATATCGCGATTACATTTAAGATCGCCCTGCAAATCGTTGCAGCCGTATTTTCAAGGATTGTAATGGCAGATCGATCACCATGTTCTGCTGCTTCATTCACGATTTCTGGTGTTACTTGATTTAAGTCGCCGTTAACAAGGTCACGCATCTTGGTAGGGATGCCCTGTTTGATATAGCGGATCGCCTCTGCACTAATGGCAGGTCCACTTGCCATCGTCTCTAAACATCCTGCATTGCCGCACCCGCATTCTGGTCCCTTGGGATCGACCACCTGATGCCCAATTTCTCCTGCTACTCCTCTGCTGCCCATTAATAAAACGCCGTTCGAGACAATGCCTCCACCTACGCCAGTGCCGATCACCATACAAACAAAATGTTCATATGGCCTTCCGGATCCAAATTTTTTCTCGCCAAAAGCGGCAGCCCGGGCATCATTCAGCAGATAGATCGGTAAACTCGTTGCGTGCTCCAGTTTCTCTTTTAGGCGAACGCCTTTCCATTGGTGCGGGAAATTTGGCATAAGTTCTACCATCCCATCCTGCAGATTGAGAACTCCTGGCACCGTGACACCCGCTCCTTTAATGTGGCTTTTATACTTGCTACATTCGATAATGAGCTTCGCAATTTGTTGAATAACATGATCAATGCCTAAAGTAGCCATAGTCGGAGCCTGCTTTTTGAAAATCAAAGTCCCTTCCCTATCTACGACAACTGCTTTAATATTCGTTCCACCCAAGTCAATGCCGATAAAATAGTCCATCATTCTAATTGCTCCTTTATTAGGAGGATTCAACCATCCCTTTCAAATGATAGCCTGCTGTTCTAGCAATCTTCTTTGCAAGCGCTTTACATTTAATGTGCGAAAGCTTGAATTTTCCTCTGCACAAAGGCTTGCCGCAACCCCTGCCGCCTGTCCCATTGCCATGCATTGGGCGGAATTTCGTGCAGATGCCTGAGCACCATGTGTTGCAGAAAGGCACCGTCCGGCTACAATTAGATTCTCAATATTTTGCGGCACAAGTGATTTGTACGGTATATGATAGATTCCATCCCCTTTAACATACGCCCAGCGTGTTCCGCTGCCTGAGTGATGATCTTCTACAGGAGCACTGCAGCAAGCGATCGCATCTTCAAATTTGGCCCCCCGCACAACATCTTCCTCCGTTAAAATATATTCTCCTAGAATTCTTCTTGTCTCCCGAACTCCGATATGCTGGCTCGTTGCTATTAAAAAAGACTGCTCAAATCCGCTGATATATTCTTTTAAAAAACGTGCATACTCCTGTGCTTGTTTTCTCCCTTCTACTTCAGCAAGAGTCAGCGCAAATGGATCTGTTGCATCCACTCCGGACACTCGGACCATATTACATTGAATAACACCTTTGTTCGGTGTCCTATGCCACGATCCGTCTTCTCTTGGAAGTTTGTATGTGCCTGATCGATTCGCTTCCTTCATTAAATCAGCCATCTTTTGATGAGGAATACTTTTCGCTTTTTCTACATCAACATTCGCCATAAAGAAAATAGTCGTAAGAGATTGCAAGTCTTCGGAATCCGCCTTGTCAAATGGCGCGCCGGAGCGAGCCGCTATGTCGCCGTCCCCCGTCGTATCAATATAAAATTTTGCTGATATTTCAGTTAATCCGCTTTTGTTTGCAATCACGACGCTCATGATATGATGATCTTCAACGTTTACCTGACAAGCATACGTATGGAACAACAGTTTAACCCCAGCCTCTAGGACCATATTCTCATACGTAATCTTCAGCTTCTCTACATCATACGTAATGCCCGTACCTGCACCATACGTATTCGGCCTTTCAAAACTTGAATGTTCAATAGACAGCTTCTGTGCGATTTCCCACGGGATCCCTCCGACTATGCGTTTTTGATTCTCACCTGGTGTATAAAACCCATAAAAGGTATCTACTCCGGCAGCCGTTCTTGAACCACCGAGACAACCTTGGGATTCAATCAAAACGACCTCTAACCCATGTCTTGCGGCAGCAATAGAGGCGTTTACACCTGCTGCCCCTCCCCCTAAAACAAGCACATCCGTATTCCTTTTTTCCATCTCCACATTTATCACCCACATGTTTTTATTAATGGCTCATTTTTTTAAATAAATGTCATAGGAATACTTGTCAGAACGTGCCAAACCCGTTTCGTAAACGATGGGCTGGCTAGAAGGATCATATCCTATTCTCCTAAAGCTTAAGAGAGGAAATCCTTCGTTTACATCTAAATAACTAGCCATATCTTGATTGGCTATTGAAGCTTCAATCGTATGTTTAGCTTCAACGACTGGCCTTCCAGTTATGACATGAAGAAGTTCATACAGTGATCCACTGAAATCATCATTTAATGTGAGACCAATATGATCTGGAAGATAGGAGTCTGAATAAACGATGGGCATGTCATCTCCAAGCCGAATCCTCCGAATGACAATCGTTTTCGCACGTTCACCAATTTGCAGAGCCTCAGACACAACATGAGGCGCATCAATTACCTCCACACTTAACAGCTTCGCGCTTGGCTTCTTTCCCCGTTTTTCCATCTCTTCACTAAAACTTAATAAATTCGGCAGATCCACACTGAGCTTTACGGGGGAGATAAAGATGCCCTTACCTGTCACTCGGAAAATTAAACCATTCGACTCGAGAGGTTCCAGCGCCTTACGAATCGTAGCTCTGCTTACGTTAAAGTCCTTTTGCAGTTCCATTTCTGTTGAGAAATGATCACCGGCCTTATAAAGGCCCTCTGTTATTTCTTTCTCTAAAATTTTAGTTATTTGATAATATAAAGGAACGGGATTTTGTCTTTCAAGTTGAATTCTCATTTATAAATAGCGGGTAGTTGCCCAATATTCCTCATAAGACTCCTCAAACAGCCGTTTCGATGCTTCCTCCCCTACAAACAAAGAACTCGTAATTACTTTTGGCGGCTTTCCATTTGCCGTTAATTTCTCTGCGATTTTGCATTTCATCGTATTTACAATGATGGTATTCCCTATAGTAGAACCTGGTCCTACAGGTGTTTCCAGGCCTGCGATTTCCACCATTGCATCACCCGGCACAGCACAGTTATCAATGGTTACGTCTGCAATTTCATAAAGCTTTTTGCCAGAACTGTGCTTGGATTTGGCGAGTTGGCTGTGAGCCAGTGATGTGACCGCAATGATAGGGATTTCCCTTTCTTTCATGCCCAGGGCGATATCCACAACCACATTGCTCGTTCCACTGTTGGAAAAGAGGATGATGCTGTCATATGCCTTATAATGATAGTTTGATAAAATCACATCCCCAAATCCTTCAACATTTTCCAAAAAGATCGCTTGTCTCTGGCCGTTATTGCCAACGACATTATGATGATTGGTTAATGACAGCTCCACCATGGGATGAAAGCCGGGGAAACTTCCATACCTCGGATAAATTTCTTCAACTGCCATCCTGGAATGCCCGCTTCCAAATAAATGAACGACACAATCATTTAGTATACTGTGTACACAAATGTCAACAGCCCGCTCGATGTTTTCCATCTGGGTACTTTCAATCCTGCTTACAATGTGCTTAACCCCTTCTAAATAATCTGATACAAGCTCAATGGGTTTTGCAGTTGTTTTACTGTTTTCCATTGGATAACCTCTCCTTCATCGTATATAGCGGCTACTGCGCAGTCCATCCACCATCAACAGGCAGGGTAATGCCCGTGACAAATTTCGCTTCATCGGATGCAAGGAACATAATGGCCTGTGCCACGTCATTTGGATAACCGACATGTGGAGCGAGCGGCTGAAAATAGGTGAGTGCATCCATAATCACCTCATCATTGATTGCCCTCTGGGACATCGGTGTATCTAATAAACCTGGACTGACAACATTAATGCGAATATGATCTTTGGCATAATAAACAGCGGCAGAACGGCTCATGGCAATCACTGCACCTCTGCTTGCAGCATAGGCATGTGTTGTAAAATGCGCTTGTGTGCCAACCAAGCCCAGAACCGAAGATATATTAATAATCGAACCATTTCGCTGTTTCTTCATCACTTGCAACGCGAAATGATTGGTCAGATATACACTTTTCAGATTGGCGTTCATGACGACATCAAAGCCCTCTTCGCTGCACTCATCAAGAGGTCCGTCTCCCCACTTTCGCCCGCTGATTCCCGCCACGTGAACGAGAACATCCACCCTTCCAAACTGATCCATCGTTTTTGAAAAAATATTCTCAACATCGCTGGCACATGTGGCATCTCCATGAATGGGGACAATAATAGCCCCTTCCCTTTTCATTACTTCTTCTGCCGCTGTCGTTGTCCTATCCTTGGTTCGGCCCGTGATGATGACCTTAGCTCCATGTTTGGCCATTTGCGTTGCTGTTTCCAAACCAATTCCGCCTGTTCCTCCTATGATAACGGCTACTTTGTCTTTAACATTCATCCCATCACTTCTTTCAGAACGTCCGAATAGCGTACGCTTTTTGAGGGTTTTCTCTTAGAATACGTGACAACATATCTTCGGGGATTCCTTCTTCCTTTAACCTCGGAACAAATGATTTCAAGAGGTAGGCCATACCAGGTCCTCCACCGTAAGCTTTCCAGTAGCTGCGAAGAGCAAAATCCGTGCCGAGTAAAAGCTTGTCCCCAAATCCTGACTCGATCATTTTCATAATTAACTGAACCGTGTGACTATCCGAATGATATTTGATCCGCGTAGCATTATCGTATTCGATGTAACATCCTGTACGAGCCAGTTCCTTATGGACGAACAGATCAGGATTTCGATCCATGTGGCAAATGATCACATTTTCGGGTTTCACCCCAAACCCCGACAGAAGCTCCACTTGTTCCATCCCGCACGTACCATGCTCTGTGTGTGTGGCAATAGGGACACCTGTTTCCAGATGAGCCAAAGCTACCGCTTCGAACAATTTTTTCGAAACCGGCGTCGTCACATTGTAATCAGAGGCTCCCTTAAGTACACCAGCCTTCGCTTGTATTCGTTCAATTAACGGACCATTGTAGCTATATCGATCCATCCCCTCTTCGCACTCTTTTATGAGAAGATCCGTGATTTGATCGATAGAATAATGATAAATCCAGTGAAGGTCATCATAATACATAGGCTTGTGGAAGCCCGTCGCTGCGATAATGTGTGTTTTTGTTCGATTCGCAATTTCAACCAGGGCTAATGGATTCCTCCCGCAGTCGAGGGGCATGAAGTCAACAAATGTCTGGGCTCCTGCTTGTTTACATTCCTCTACCTCCTCTATGGATTTATCTATACTGTCAAGCCGCAAATCACTTTTCTTCATAACGCCAAGTCCGCCTTGAATGATCAGGTGCTCATGAGCATAAACGATCCCAAGCTCCGTACTGGGAATGTCCCCAAGGACAGTCCGGACAATTTCTTTACTCATGGTTCCCTCCTCTTCTTTCATCACAAGATTGCTTGAAATCTATCTTTTTCTAAAATGAACGATATTACGTTTGTACGTACAAAGCTATCCATAAATGAACGAGATTGATTTAAGAGACCTTTACACCCGTATTTCTCCTTTTGGCAATCCGGACAAAGACGTTACGTGCTATATATGTCAGCCATAAGGATAACAAGCTCCCACTAAGAAAAAGGGAAAAGCCCGGAAAACGAAGGTTAAACACAACGATTAAAACCATTCCCCCAGCCATCACTAGACTATGCACCGGATAGGAAATACCCAATATCAACGCATTTTTGAAATAGGAAAGCAGATTGGTTTGAAAGTATGCGTATATCGGAAAAATAAACATGGCCGCTATTAAGTAAAAGACAATTAAGCTGAACATGGAAGCTATTAGGAATGGAGACTCCTTTACGGCAAAATGGCTTTGCATATAGTGATAGTCCACAAAAAAGATTACCCCTGTGGAAACAAGGACCAAGCCGAGACTCTGCACTTTAAAAAACTCCTTTTTATACGTACGCCAGAAGGTTGTAAAAACAGGAAGGTCGGTCTCCCCTTCGATCCACTTTCTGCTGATCTCAAACATCGCCGCTGTAGAAGGAAAGAGACCAAAAAGAATAAGCCCCGCCAATGTAAAGATTATCCATAGTACATTTAAATAGGCCAGGCGCATTATCCATTCGCATACTCTATAAAGCTTGCCAGCCAAGTTGTGATTTTCCATCTGTACTGCCTCCTAGTGATCTCCATCCCTACTCCCAGGGCAATTTTGCCGGTGAACCAATCTTTTCAAACCGGAATAATTCTTTCTCCTTTTGAGATAGCTGGTCATACGTCTCTTGCGGAATTTGAATAGACGAACCGTAGCAGTACCAGCTTCTGTTGTAAATTAGAGCGATGTTGGTTCTTCTTTCATTGGACCGGTTAGGAGTACCTCGGTGCCACATTCTTATATCCCTGATCACAATCGAACCGGCGGGCATAATGACTTTTTCGGAATGCATATGCTCAGCGGCCCGTACAATGTGGAGATGAGGGTTGACACTCCCGTTTAATGTATCGTGAACTGCCCAGTCCCCATGTAAGTGGGTACCGCCCGGCCAAATTTCCAGTGGACCGTTTTCCTCTGTTGTATCGACAAGCGGAATATTGAGTACAAGACTAAATGATGGAAGAGGAACGGACAATTCGGGAAACAGCGAATTTAAATCACAGTGCACCGCCTGGTAATCTGAACCTGGCATTGGTGTATCAGAAGCAAAATAGGTACATCTGCAATCATTGCCCAAAATCTGATCAATGACAGACATCGCAATCGGATGAGCAATCACATCTTTTGAAATATACGGCTTAGCGAAAGGAAGAAACATCTGTGCCCGGTTCGTTCCGGTATTGTATCCCTTGCGTTCAATATATTCATCAAACAACGCATTAAAGGATTCGCGGATTTCACTAATGAGTTCATCACTTAAAACCCTTTCAAACACAACATAGCCATTTACCTGGATCTGTTCGACTGCTATGTCCAAAGTTTCCTTTTTCAAAACACCTGTACTCAATTCTTCTTGTGTCAGTTTGATATGCAAAATTTTCCCCTCCTCAGATTGATGTGTATTTAGTGCTGGATTTTTATTTAAATGAAGTTAATGATGATCCGGCTTTCATAATATTCTTTTGCCCGATAAAGTATAGGATGACCGATGGAATAGTGAAAATCGCGGAACCCGCCATTAACAGCTCCCATTCGCCCCCATGCTGGGACATAAATCCTTGAAGGCCGAGAGTAATCGTCCATAACCTGTCATCATTCAAGTAAATCAGCGGACCCATAAAATCATTCCATACGCCTGAAAACGTAAAGATTGTAATCGTTGCCAATGGAGGCACGAGCAATGGATAGATGATTTGCCAGAAAATACGAATCTCGGATGCCCCATCAATACGTGCGGCTTCCGATAGTTCATTCGGAATACCCATAATAAACTGGCGCAGCAGGAAAATGTTAAAGGCAGATCCAAAAAATGCTCCAATGGTTAATGGAAGATACGTATTGACCCATCCGAGCTGTGCGAAAATAATGTATACCGGAATCATCGTTACCTGACCCGGGAGAATCATCGTGGCAATGATAATGCCAAAAACAACATTGCGCCCTTTCCATTTGATTTTTGAAATGGAGTACGCAGTAAGCGGAGATGAAATTAACTGCCCGACGATATTGGCTGCGCATAAAAACAGTGTATTTAAGGTGTACTGAAAAAACGGCATCGTTTCAAACGTTCGGATAAAATTGTTCCACTGCGGTTTTTCCGGAAAAATGGATGGCGGAAATTGAAAGATTTCTTGAGGCGTTTTAAGCGCCGATAAAAATAGCCACACGAAGGGAGCAATGAAAACTAACCCTATTAATGACAATACGATATGGGCCAGAATGGATTTTCTTATCTTCGTTTTTGGTTTAACCTCCACCGTTTTATGAGTGGTGTCCATTGATCTGGTTGAGAGCTCCATGCTATTCACCTCCATAGTAAACCCAGCGCAGTGAGGTTTTGAAAATGACAATCGTAATCAGCACGACGATAACAAATAAGATCCACGCCAATGCGCTCGCATAGCCCATATTCAAGTTCACAAATGCCTCGTTGTATAAGTAAACGGCATAAAACAACATGCTCTGATCTGGTCCGCCAAGTGCTCCGTTTGTAAGAATGAACGATTCGGTAAAGATTTGAAAGGCACCAATGAGGCCCATTATTAATTGGAAAAGGGTGACCGGCGATAAGGCAGGAAGAATAATGTACCTTAATTTGTGCCACCAGTTAGCACCGTCAATGGATGCCGCCTCATAAAATTCTTTAGGAATGCCCTGTAATGCAGCAAGGTAAATAAGTGCTCCGCCTCCAGATGCGAACAGCCCCATAATGATTAACGACGGTTTTGTGAAATTCGGATCTAACAGCCAAGCAGGATCTGGCAGGCCTAATGACCGTAGAAGGTTGTTTAAAATACCCATATCAGGATTTAAGATCCATAGCCAAAGAATGGAGGTGGCAATCGCCGGAACGACAGTCGGCAAATAATAGACTGTACGGTAAAAAGCAATGCCCTTTACCTTAATGTTCAACAACAGCGCAATCAACAAATTGGCCACCAACGTAATCGGTACAGCAATGAATGCCATATACGAGGTATTAGTTAAAGCTTTATAAAACCTTTCATCGTGGAATATATTTACATAGTTTTCTAACCCGATCCATTTTGGTTTCGTGAAAATATCGTATTCCGTAAAACTAAAATAGAGGGACTGTAAAAAAGGAATGACGGTTAACAATAAAAATCCGATAATAAACGGAGATGCGAACCCCAATCCAAGCCAGAATTGCTTATGGCTTCTTTTCAGAGTTAAGCCATTATGTCTCATAGCCCATGGCACCGTCCTTTCCTGTATATTCTTGGGGTTTAATAGGTAAGCGCTTACAATAATTGATCTTTTGCCTGTCTAGACTTGCCGGCAAGATGACCTCTTCACGAGTCGTGTTTCCAGCGTATAAAGCTGCTGCTCAAAGGATTCTCCACTGAGCGCACGAAAAATTAAATGAGCGGCCAGAGATCCCATTTCGTATTTTGGCTGATGGATGGTTGTCAAGGCAGGTGTCGTATATCTCGACAGCAATATATCGTCGAAGCCTATAATGGAAACATCCTCCGGCACTTTAATTCCTTTTTCACTAAACGCCTGAATCCCGCCAATGGCCATTTCATCATTTGCGTAAAAAATGGCACTCGGCAATTGCCCCTGCATGATCAGCATTTTTGTGGTATGATATCCGCCCTCTTCTGTGAAACTCCCGGATATATTCCATTTGTCCGGTTGCTCCAATCCAAATTCATCCATAGCCTTTTGAAAACCACGATAACGGCAATGATTGTCGGTGGATGTCGCATTTCCGCTGACATACGCAATGGACCGGTGACCCAAGCTAATTAGGTAATGAACGGCATTGTAAGCCCCTTGTTCATTATCCACCTGTATATGAATGGTATGTCTGCTGTCTAATTGCCTGTCCAATAACACAATGGGAAAGCCTTCCATGGACGCATGCAGAATCATTTCATTCTTCAGGGTATGAGCGAGGATAATAACTCCATCTGTTCTTTTCTCCAGCAGAAATCTAGTGGGAGTGGAATTTTCTCCGCCTATTGCACTGCACGTTATTAAATCATAACCCTTGGACAGCGTGACATCCTGCACACCTTTAATCAGCTCAGAGAAGAAAGGGCCCGATAAATCGTCTACGATTAGCGCCAATGTTTTTGTTTGACTTTTTTTTAAATCTGCCGCAGACCCATTTTTTCTATAATTCAGCTTTTTTGCGGCTTCAAGCACTCTAACCCTTGTTTCTGTCTTTACATTTTTATTGCCGTTTAAAGCAATCGAAGCCGTAGAAACAGACACAGACGCCAGTTTAGCTACATCCTTAATTGTTGCCATTTTCTCTCCCGTGTTCAGTACCTTATTCACTATGAACACCCTTTCTCTATCTGTAAATCGAAACGTTTTAAGACAATAAAAAAGAGAAAACGCACATCCAATTCATGCATTCATTCTCTAGTTGACGATCTTATGTTGACCTGCAATTTATCTAAAGACTCTAGTGTCATTCCCCTCCCTATCATTGAATTGGAAAATCCATCGTCGAATATCAATTATCGAAACGTTATAGGCCCATTATATTTCCAGAGTTCTTGCAAGTCAATTTAAAATATTCAGAATAATAAATTTATTGGAATTCCTTTTGTAAAAACCCCAATATAAAAGAAAATAAAAAAAGCGTTGACTTATCAAAATAACATTTCTATAATTCAAAATAGTCGAAACGTTCTGATTTTTAAGGAAAATCTATCACTGTGGTCTTTAAAATTAAAACAGGAGGTTTCAAATATGTGTCGTTTGCCCGTTAAAATTTTGTTGATTCCGTTTCTGATTTTAACTATCGTGTCAGGCTGTTCCGCAACTTCAAGCCAAACCGGTTCAGGTGCCAGCAGCAAGGATAAAGTAACGATTAATTTTTGGTATACGTGGGGAGGCGACGAAGCCAAAATCATTTCTGAACTGATTAATGAATACAACAAAAGCCAGGACAAGGTTTTTGTTAAGGGCTTGAATCAGGGTGATATTCAAAAACAAATGACCGCAATAGTTGGAGGCAATCCCCCTGACCTCGCGTCCCATTATGATGAAAATAAGTTGGCTTCATGGGCCGACCGCGGGGTGATGCTCCCTTTAGACAAATACATCAAAGAAGATAACTATGACATTAACGACTTTGTGCCAGCCGCAAGGTCCGCTGTGCAGTATAAAGATAAAACGTATGCCCTGCCTATCGTCATGAATACATGGATGCTCTACTACAACAAAGATATGCTTAAGAAAGCTGGATTTGACGGACCTCCGGAAACCATTCAGCAGCTGATGGAATATGACAAGAAACTAAGTAAAATGAAGGACGGCAGAATAGAACAATTAGGCATTTGGCCTTCCCAAAATCCTTACATGTGGATGAATGCCTTTAACGGGAAAATTTGGGATCCGGAGAAAAAAGAAGTGACTCCGCTTGACCCTGGATTTAAAAAAACCGTTGAAACCAATAAAAAAATGTGGGACCGCTACGGAACGAAGGCTCTTGACCGCTTTGCCAGCGGATCGGGACAGTATGCGTCAGCGCAAAATCCATTTCTCGCCGGTAAATACGCCATGCAATTTGACGGAGAGTGGATAGCTAAATTTGCAGAGCGATATGCGCCAAACCTAAATTATGGCGTCGCTCCTATGCCGTACGACGAAAATCATCCAGAATCCAAGAATGCAGGATTTATGAATGTTGGTACGTTGTATATTCCGAAAGGTGCGGATCACCCGGATGAAGCATGGAAGTTTTTAAATTGGATCACCCAAAAAGAACAGATGGCCAAGTTTGCTGCTAGTCTAGGGAACCTAGCTCCAAGGCAGAGTCTGCAGAATGATGCGATGCTGAAGAAAGAGGTTCCAAAGTATGAGGTGTTTATGAAATACGTTACTAACGGAAAAATCAAATCAGTCCCAAGTGTCCCATTTTTAGATGAATATCTGGAAAAAATCAATAAGACGCATGACGATATCCTTCGCGGGAAAGTATCTGTTGAAGAAGGCTTAACCCGATTGAAAAAGGAAGCTCAGCCGCTTGCCAATAAAACGAAACAATAACTAATAACATCGGGGTATCTCTTATTCTTTCATTTTCTATATAGATCACAGATGCCCCGTTTTTGAAAGCGCTAAGGAGTGAACAAATGAAAATTCACGGGTTTTCGTCGAACATGTTCGGCTGGTATACGAGAAACGAATTAGACGGCAAAGATCGGTCTTTGGAACAAATGATTTATGATTGTGCCCAAGCAGGTCTTGATGCTGTGGAAATTGACGCCACCCCTGAGACAGTTAGTATCTTAAAAGCAAATCAATTGCAGCTATCATCAAGTTATGCCGGTGGCCACTTTCATAAACCATGGGCAGCATTAGAGGTTGACCAAAATATCATGCCAATGGCTCACCGTCTTAAATCGTCAGGGGGGAAAGATTTTATCGTGAATGCCGATCCTAAAGGGGGCTGGTCTTCCCCACTTCCAAAAACGGAAGACGAATTAAAAATGCAGGGGGAAAACCTTGCCCGGCTGGGGGATTTAATTCAGCCACTCGGATTGAGACTTTGTTTCCATAATCATGCTGATACCCAGGACATGGCTGAGGGAGATATGCGTTCGGTCGTTGAATATTCCAGCCCTCTCGTAGGTTTATGCATTGACACGGGTTGGGCACATGCTGCAGGATGTGATCCGATAGCATGGGCGAAACAATATTCTAATCGTGTTTTCGCTGTCCATTTGCGAAATCAATTAGGATCCGTCCCGACTGAAAATGTTTTTGACGGGGAAATTGATATGGCTGAATTTATGGAAACATTGAACGAGATTCATTACGAGGGATGGCTTACGTTTGAATTATGGCATCGCAAAGATACCAACCCGCAGCTGACAATGATTGAAGCTGTAAAAGAATCGATTACTTATTTAAAAAATAGTATAAGCAGCATACAAAGCAATACTTTAAAAAGCACACTATAAAAAATAAAGGTGAGGATCATAATGCCACTTCGAATTTATTTAATCGGTGCAGGAGTCATTTCTCGTACACACGCAAAAGCGATTAGTGAATTAAACGTTGGGGATGACGTAGAACTTTCTGTTGCAGATACGAACACTAAAGCACTCCAGGATTTTTCAAAAGAGTTCCCTCATGCACGTTTGTTTGAAGACGTACCGTCCATGCTTGAGGAACCAGCCCAGCCTGATGATATCGTCGTTGTTGCGACACCCCCATTTACCCATTTCAAATTAGCTTGTGCTGCTCTTCATACAAAACGTCATGTATTATGTGAAAAACCTTTGGCTGTCAGTCAGGAACAAGCCGAGGAAATGCTGGAATTAGCGCGTTCACAAGACCGTTTCATCGGGTGCTGCAGTGATCGTTTTATAGGTACGCCTGCCACAGAGAAAGTGAAACAGCTTATTCAATCCGATCAATTAGGTAATCTGTATCATGTGACTTTCATTCATCGCGGGCAGCGGGGCAGACCGGGCATTGAGTATCAGCCAAATAGCAAATGGTTCCTTAATCACCAGCAAAGCGGCGGCGGAGTTGTTATGGATTGGGGACCTTATGACTTTGCGACATTAAATGATCTATTATCGCCGGTCAAAATTGAGGTATTAAGTGCATGGCTCGAAACTCCTGAAACCGATTTACAGCTACCTGAGAATACTGTTTTTGATGTAGAAACGCATGCAGGTGCTCAACTACTTTACTATTTATCCAACGGATCTACTGTTTCAGTGAACTATGAAAGATCTTCATGTACCCACGGATCCGAGCGCTCAATTGCTGAAATTGAAGGATTAAAGGGTGCCGTAAATTGGGACTGGCAATCATGGGAGGGGCCAGGTAAGGTCGATTATACCTTCGATAAAAATGGGATATTGGAATCCGATCAACATATCGCCAAAAGTGAAACTACCATCCACGCCATGGATCGGCCATTGATTTATTTTTATTGGAAAACCCAGGGGAAACCGTCCCCGGCTATCGTAAACGAGCAGGCTGTATTTAACTTCTCCTGTATCCAGGCCATTTATGAGTGTGTCGCTACAGGACGGCCTCAAACCGTGGATCTTAATTCTTTTCATAAGGCTTCTTTCTAAAAGATTGCTGCTAATGAATAAATAAAAAAGGAGTACCGTAAAGAGTAAGCGGTACTCCTTTTCATTTTATTTTGATTTTTTAAGTTGGATAATCTGCGTAGAACTTCTTTGTTTTATCAAAGAGCATATTTCGGCGGTAAAGCAGGATCACACTGGAACGGACTATAATGGTTTGATTTGGTTGTGGCATTGTAGTAGAAAGCATTCCAAAATAATTGAATATAGTAACGCCGTCTGCAGCAGCTGCACGCCTCAACCCACTTCATGGTTTCCATATTTTTTATGCGAAGCTGCGATCAAACTGCATGTTGATCCACCCTCTTTTTTTCTTTTCTATTGAATTGAAACATGGCGAGCAAAATCATGATCACGATACAAAGCAGAAAAGTAACAAACAGCCAGCCGTAAGTGTAGTTGCCGTTCATATCTACCATCAGGCCAAAAAAAGGAGGTGCTACCATTACACCAAGAGAACCGATCATGATGCTCAGTCCACTGGAAATGCCGGCATGTTCGGGACGAACGAGCTCACTCGCGAGATTCATCCAGATACCGTTAAAACCAGAAACCGCAAAACCAAAGACAGCAACGACCGGAACGAGAAATAGAAATTCCGTATTAGCAGGGATACTGACTATCACCAAACTGGATATGGCCGAAATGATTGTGATCAACAACAGAATGATGGTCCTCTCTCCGTTAAAAAGCCGGTCACTTACGACACCCCACGCAACCCTTCCGAAAGAACCGCACACTTCCGAAATAACGAGGAGCATTCCCGACAGTACCAAGGAAATGCCCATCTTTTCATGAGCATAAAGAACAAGATACGTGTTTAAGCACATTTGTGCTCCGTTTAGTCCAAACGCACTTAAACTAACAAGAAGCAACGGTTTATTACGAACCATCTTCCACATGGACCGGTAAAAAGCAGACAGTCGCTCACTATGGTTCGCTGAATGAGAATGTTCCGAATCTCTATACTGATAAAATGAAAGGAATCCCGCACCAATCAGCAAAGCGGACGCTCCTATGACCGCAGTTCGCCAGCCGTACTTTGCCGCCAGCGGCAGCAAAATAACCGCTGAGAGTGCAGAACCTAAAGTCACACCCATCTGCTTGATTCCCATGGCTGTTCCCCGCTGAACTTGAGAGAACCAATAGACGATTCCCCTGTTGGATACAGGGTGCATAGCACCGTAGCCGAGTCCCCCCAATACAACAAACAAGAGCATTGACCAGAATTCATTAAGGAAGGTTGACAGCATAAAATTGATCCCTAAACATAGCGACAGTGCCAGAAGCAGTCTTCTGGAGCCTAACCGGTCTGCCAAAAAACCAGCCGGAATGGAGGCGATCGCCTGCCCTAAAAAGAGACCCGCAGGAAGCATACCGATCTGAGCTTTCGTAAGAGAAAGATCATTTCCAATCAGCACACCCAGGGGGACAATACCGCGGCCCACAAAAGCCACAAGTATTTGAACAAATAAGAGCCAGATCAGCATCTGCCAATGTTCTTGTATTCGGATTTGTTTTACCTTCTTTGTTTGGTTTGCCACATGACTTCATCTCTTTTTTTAAATGCTAGGCTCTTTGAGTCATGCTGCGGTCTCCAATACGGCGATTTCTGCCTTTTTTAAAGCTGTACAGAAGAAACCTGTATCATTAAAGAGCCTGCGATAAAATAATAGATACCAAAATCCGTCTTTATTCGGAGAGTACCTCTACTACTAGGAGCGTCTCGAGAATACTGTCTAGGATTTTCATGTCGTTCCTACCTTTAAATAAAATGTTATTGATTTTTTGATTTATCCCATATAAATAATTCTCAAATTATTTATCCGTGATTGCTAAGGTTTTCGAAAAATTCTATCAGATTATTGTCGGGGTCTGATACACCAAAATCACGTACTCCCCACCACTTGTCAGTTAGCTGCGTATTAGGGTGCAAAATATCCAATGGCTGAATGTGTTGATACAGTTCATCAATACCCTCTACTTCTATTCGACAACTGGCAGTACCTGCAATAAACGATTCTGCACCCGAGACGATCGGTTTTAAGTTGCTACGAGTACGCCAGCTTTCATCACTGGCTTCCCAAAGATGAATAAGTCTAACGTCATTATAAAGAAGGACAGCGAAACCACCTTCATGGTAACCTAGGGAAAAACTAAGTTTTTCACAATAAAACTCTATGCTTCGTTTAATATCCCTTACTGGCAAAGCCGGAATGGCTTGCAACATCCTCATATTTTATTTCCCCTTTTATTACTTTATAAGTATCTACCATCGAAAAAATCATATGTTTATTCTTAATATCGTTTTAACTTAAGTAGCGTAACATCTGGAATTTTTCTAGCGGGGGGCATCTCGCCCACTTCATTCTTTCCATATTTCTTGAAACTTGACGAGCTGCGGACCATTTTCAGTGCGTAACATAACAGGACTTTTCTCTTGCGAATATTCATCCAAGGAAATAGCACCATGGAGAGTTTCAAGCTGAACATATACCCTAACCCGGTTCTTTTTGATTTGGCGGTTAAGCCTATTGCTCTTACTATAAATCTGAACCTAATCTCATCTTCAAACATAATATTCAGCTCATAAAACCCCATTTTTGGTTTTGTAGAAATATTAATCTTAATCATTTCATCCTGTTTATCAACATGCCCTAAAATTGGTTAGGATTGTGTTTTGATGATAATCCTCTTTAAAACCGTTGATTTATGCGGATGACGAAGTGTTCCACCAGAATACGGACCGTGATTTTAAAGAAAATCACAAATTATCATGGCCGCTTTGTATGCTCTTTTTCCATCGGTAGATTGATAGCCTTCTGATTTTGTCTCTAAGCAATTAGTTATTGAATTGATACGTTGGGCAACCTTTTACACTCGTTTTTATTCGGAACACGCCTCCAGCAATTGGAAATATTTTAGAGTGATTGTTTTCCATTCTTGCAGTGGTTATGTATAACTCGTTTAAATCTTTTCCACCAAACGTACAAGACGTTACATAAAATGCAGGTATAGGGACTGAAAGCATTTGTTTTCCACTTTTAGGATTCCACCTTGATATTTTAGAACCTCCCCAGTGGGCAATCCAAAGCATTCCTTCATCGTCTATGGTCATCCCATCAGGGAGCCCTTCATCGTCGACGAAGTAGATAACATCAATGGGATTTTCTATATGTCCAGAGTTTAGATCATACTCAAACTGAACGACCTTTCGTGTAGGTGTATCAATAAAATACATGTATTTATGATCAGGAGACCAAGCTAGTCCATTGGACGTACTTACTTTTCCTAATTTCTTTTTCGTAAGCAAGTCTTTTCCTAAACAATACAGAGCACCTGCCTCGTTGGTTCCGACCGAATCAGTGGTCCCCGCCCAAAAACGCCCCTTAGGATCACATTTTCCGTCATTAAACCGATTCTCTTCTAAATGACTTTCTGGATCAAAAATAGCTTGAAGACTTTTAGTTTCTAAGTCTAAAAAATAAAATCCTTTTTCTAGAGCAAGTACAACTCCTCCTGATTTTCTCGGTACTACTGATCCTACCAATTGCCCCAGAGCAATAGATTTATTTATACCAGTAGTTGGATTGTAAAGATGGAGCTTTTGACCTAGAATATCCACCCAATAAAGCAAGTGTCTTTTACTGTCCCAAGATGGTCCTTCCCCAAGCGTCGCTTTGGCATCAATAACTAATTCCACTTCACCTAACAAAAATAACCCTCCCTACTCGATTAAAAAATATGATATTTGATTTTGTATTTTGCGTTTTTTATAAAGGGACTGTCCCTAACGAAGTCATTGCGGGGAGAAATGTATATAACAAGAAAAGTAAGAGCCTACCAGGCCCGTACTTCTCTTTTTTTAATTGACCTTTTTTACTCAATTTTAGAGACCCTAACCAGTTCAGGTACATCTAATACCTTTTTATCTTTTAGATATTTCAAGAACGCCCAGCTTCCATTCTCTTCTTTTATCCTTATAGGGTTACGGTAGTTTTTAAATGAAGGATAACCGTCAGTTCCTACTACTAGAGAAGCCAATGCCGCAACACGGTAAGACTTTTTAGGATTTAATACTTTGTTGTTTATCACTATATCGTACGTATTTACCCTCTCTCCTATAGGTTTTTTATTGGTATATGAGTAACGAACGTTATGAGAAACAGCAAGTGGGTAAAAGCTAGTAGTCCCATCAGTATTTAATCTCCATTGTTCTTCGAGTACTTGCTTGATCTGCTTTCCGGTCAAAGTAACAACAAGAATAGGGTTAACATATTCATGCGCTTTCCACTGCTCTCCGAAGAGAATCCGTCCATCCTGGTCATTTACCTCTTTGCTTTTTGCATAAAGTAAATCACCTCCCCTCAAAGCACCTGGAGGAACTAACGCAAAATCTGCAGGATTTTTCATTTTTTTACCTGCAGCATAATGGGCATCCGCAATTAAGTCTGCGAGTGTGCTTTCTCCATTCTCATTTCGGATTCGTGTTATGTCACCTTTCAATTTGGCAACCGGCTGTGAATACTTTTCGTCCCCTCGCTTCTTCCAGTACGAGACCATATTATTTATCTTCGCATCAGCTGGTACATCTCTTGTTACTAAATGATTAGTAGAAGTGGTTTTGTCACGAACAACGTCTCTACTTTCAGGATCAATCCATAAGTTTACTTCATTGATGAGTTTTCCATGAAAACTTCCTTCTATAACCGGACGGGGGTTCCCTACAGGATCATCTACAACACAATTAAAAGAGGTATGCCAATGCCCTGCCAATACGGCATCAATGGCTGGTGTGGCTTCTTTTGCGAAATCAAACACCATTCCTTGAGGATTTGAGCAGCCATTAAAATCTGTCCCAGCTTCTCCTCCTTCATGAACAACAGCAATGATGGTTTCTACACCTTTGTTCTGCAGCTCTTTTGCATAATGATCAGCTGCTATCTTTAGCGGGTCCATGGTCAGAACTCCTTCCTGAAAGGAGAACGACTTGATCATTGCAGCAACTTCGGTAAGCCCAATAAAACCAACAGGAATTGTGCCACCTTTACCGTCCGAAAATTGTTTGATAACATAAGGCTTCAATAAAAGTTTTCCTGTTTTCTCCTCTATAACATTAGAAGCCAAGTATTCAAACTTGGCACCCTGAAACCGCCTGCCCGATGAATCTATAAAGCAGCTATCCTCATCAGGCCTGCCAAAACATTTTCCCTTGATCATATGATTGGTTAAAAATTTCTTTGACCAATCAAACTCATGATTTCCCGCAGCGGAGAGTTCTACATTGATGGTATTTAAAAATTCTACCGTCGGCTCATTACGATGAGCATAAACTTCAAACGGCCATCCCATGAAGTTATCACCCACGGAAATCCGAATGGAATTTTCATGCTCTTTTTCCAACTGGTTTAAGTGGGTGGTTAAATAAGCGGCCCCCCCTACCGTTACTAGTCCGTCTGGTGTATCTATTTTGCCATTAGCTGCATCGTTGAAGGCCTGAAGGTAACCATGGAGATCAGTCAGGCCAAGCAGCTGAAGGTTTACCAGATCTTGGTTACCTGGATTCTGTTTCCTGCTACTTCTGTCTGTTTGTGCACTTGCTTCAAAGCTGTAACTAATTCCCATTAAGAATGCAACCAATAATAAAATGAAGTTCCGAGAAAACTTTACTATTACCCGCACCTCCTGACAATTTAAGATCAAGATCAGTGATTAACTGGAAAATGTATTTTTTAATGATCCGATTTGCTCAATTTCTATCACGATTTCATCTCCATCTTTAAGATAATGCTGATCTTTTTCAGGGTATCCGTGAATGACTCCCTCCGGAGTTCCTGTCAGAATTAGATCCCCGGGGTACAAGGTCATGAGTTCTGAAATACTGCTTACTAGTGTCATACAATCAAAAATCATATCAGAGGTATTAGAGGATTGTCGCCGTTCTCCATTAAGAGTCGTTGTGATTTCTAAGAGGTTTGGATCCATAATATCGTCTTTAGTAACAACGCAAGGACCGAGGGGACAAAATCCGTCACCGTTCTTGCCGGCGAGCCACTGTGTTGTACGCATCTGTAAATCGCGGGCAGACAGGTCATTCGCTATGGTATAGCCAAAAATAAATTCTTGTGCCTTCTCAGGAGGGACATTCTTGGCTTCCTTGCCAATGACAATTGCCAGTTCAGCTTCATAGTCCAGTTTTTTAGTGACCTTTGGAATGTCAATAACCTGCTTGTGTCCTGCCAACGAATTTCGGAACTTACTGAACAAAATGGGGTGATCAGGTGGAAGTGTATTTGTTTCTTCAGCATGTTTCTTATAATTAAGACCTACACAAATAATCTTTTCCGGGTCGGGGATGCATGGTCCAAGTGTTATCGTCTCGAGCTTTAAACTACATCCACTTGTGCTCTCCATCGTTAAGTTCTCCAGTTCATTTAAGAGACATTCGTTTTTAATAATATCAATGATGGAAGTCACAGGGGCTACCCTATGCTTCCTGGACCATTTTTCTAAATCGATCACCTCTTCGTTAATAAGGATACCCGGATTACATTGATCATTTTTCATAAAACTTACCAATTTCAATATTTGGCCTCCTCTATGGGTATGTAGTGCCTTATAATTTAGTATTCAGTGCATCATCCACCCACCGTCTACATTAAGGATCTGGCCGCTGATGAAGTTGCTGTCCTGAGATGCGAAGAACACAAACGCACCTTCCACATCTTCAACTGTTTCACGTCGGGAAAAGCATTGCGCTTCCTTTAAATAGTTTGTAGAAGTTTCAATCGTTTCGGGGCTTACCTTTTCATATTCTGTTTCTGTTAACACCGCTCCCGGCGTTATACAATTAACTGTAATATTATATTCCCCCACTTCTCTGGCCAAGGCCCTCGTAAATCCTATGATGGCTCCTTTAGAAGAAACATAATGAAGAAAATTCTTTTGACCCGTAAAAAAGGTAACAGAGGAAACATTAATAATTTTTCCTTGCCCTTGATTTCTCATAAATGGAAACACAGCTTTTGAACATAAGAATTGTGATTTTACATTAACACCCATTACATGGTCCCAGTCTTCCTCGGTAATCTCATACCAAGCTTTTCTAGGATCGATAGCAGCATTGTTTACTAAAATATCAATTGTGCCGAATTGGGAGGCAGCTGCTGCCATCATGGCTTTTACATCTTCTTCCTGGGAAACATCTGCACGGAAAGTCATCGCCTGTCCGCCATTGTCAACTATATCGTTCATTACCTCTTCAGCTAGATCTGGATGTTTATTATAATTAATAACAACCTTTGCTCCTTCACGAGCAAACCGCTTGGCAACTGCTGCCCCGATGGAGCGAGATGACCCTGTAATTACTGCTACTTTCCCTTGTAATTTCATTCGATTGCCCCCTTCTTATGAATTGGAACAAGATCCTCCCTGCAACGCTGGCCTTGCTAATCTAGTGTATTGCCCAAGAACGCCTTTGTGGTTGAATTTCGGCGGATTCCAGCTTATTCTCCGTTCTCTAAAAGCAGCCAACACTTTTTCTTCGCTGCACTCCCTCCCCTCTAGACCAACAACATCAATTTTACGATTAGGTATATCAATCTTAATCAGGTCTTGATTTTTAACAAAAGCAAGAGGCCCTCCGTCCATGGCCTCTGGTTCCATATAACCAACACAAGGCCCTTTCGTCGCACCTGAAAATCTTCCATCTGTCAAAAGAGAAGTGGTTCGTGACAGAATGGGATCGGAAGCAATAAGTTCGGACATGAAAAACATCTCCGGCATTCCAATAGCCCGGGGACCTTGGTAGCGGATAATGACCACATCTCCTGGCTGAATTTCTTTCTTGATCAAGGCATCTACCGCCTCACGTTCATTGTCAAATACTTTTGCACTCCCCGTATGGACCATCATGTCCTTATCTACAGCAAATTTTTTGACAGTAGCCCCTTCTGGTGCAAGATTTCCTCTTAATACTGCAAGCGAGCCCTCAGATTGAAGCGGTTTGGAAATAGGATAGATAACATCCCTTCGGTTCAGCTTATAATTGGCTAAAAACATTTCTGCAAAGTTTTTCATTTCATTTTTACTGTAGTCAATGAGATTCTCACCCAAAGTCTTTCCAGTCACGGTCAAAACATCCAGATGCAATGTATCCTTAAGCTGTTCCATCACGAATGGCACACCACCTGCATACCAGAACAGTTCGGTAGGATAATGTCCTGCCGTTTTTGTATTTACGAGTACTGGTGTTTTTTGATGAATTTCATTAAATAGTTCAATATCAATCTCTACGCCCGCTTCCTTTGCGATCGCAATCAGATGCATGACGGCATTCAATGATCCGCCGATGGCGGAGTGAACCATTATCGCATTTTCAAACGCTTCGCGTGTTAAAATCATTTGAGGTTTAATTTCTTTGTCAACCAGATACATGATTTGCTGTCCTGCGGCTCTTGCCATTTTCCGTATCTCGGCATTAGTGGCAGGGATGAGCGCCGACCAGGGAAGAGCAAGACCAAGCGCTTCTGACATCACCTGCATCGTTGCAGCCGTACCCATGTACTGGCATGCCCCACAAGTCGGACAACAAGATCGCTGAAAAGCCAAAAATTCTTCTTTCGTCATTTTCTGCTGTTCCACTTCCACACTCATATGCCATAATTCTTCATTCGATCTCAGGCATGGGCCTGCTTCCATTGCGCCTCCGGGAATAAATACGGAGGGTACGTTTAGCCTGGCAATAGCCATTAAGTGGGCAGGCACAGCTTTATCCCCAGCCGATGATAATACCATGGCATCAAAAGGAGTGGCCATCGCATGGATTTCTACCATTGATGCAATCATGTCTCTCGAAAGCAGAGAATAATGCATGCCATTATGAGCCTGGGCGACCCCATCACAAATATCAGTAGTAGTATAAATGGCCGGTTTTCCCCCAGTCTGGAAAACCCCTTTTTCAGCCTCTCTTATTAATTCTGACAAATGATACGAACTCGGGTGGCTGGAACCATGGGAGCTTTCCACAAGGACTTGCACTCTTTCCAGGTCCTGTACCGTCCAATCCATTGACATTCGAAGGGCATCTCCTTCAAAACTGATTTTTCTTGTTTTTTGGCTTTGGTACTTCTCCTCCTCTGTTTCTGAACTTTTTGAATAACCGACAGTATGACTCATACGAGATCCCCCTTGAATAAATTAGCTGTATTCCTTGACAAGCGATGCTATGGCCCTGTCTGCTGCTTCCAAAGTGTTTTTCACATCTTGGTTACTATGTTCAGTTGAGATGTACCAGAGCCCATTTGGACGAATCAATACACCTTCTGACAACATCTTCTCGGCAAAGGTTTGATACGCTTTAGAATCACTGGTCATAAATTCATCATAGGAAGTCACAACATCGCAATTCGTAAACATCAGATGGAAGACAGGGCCAATCTGGTTAACTACTCCCTTGATTTGATGTTTTTCTAATAGATTCCTCAATCCCTCTACCAGATCTAGGGCAGTACGTTCCATACGGTCAAAAACAGCCCCGTGCTGTGCTGATAAGATGTTGATGGTCGAAATAGCAGCTGCTACAGCTATAGGGTTGCCATTTAACGTGCCTAGATGATTTACTTTTCCTTCTTCGATGAGCGCCATAATATCTTTTCTTCCGCCAACGGCACTTAGCGGAATACCACCAGCAATAGCCTTGCCCATCGTGGTCAAATCCGGTTTGATGTTAAATCGGCCCTGCGCGCCGCCAAGTCCCAGCCGAAAACCTGTAATTACTTCATCAAAAATTAAGATGATTCCCAACTCTTCAGTAAGCTCTCTCATTCTTTCAAGATAACCCTCTTTAGGAAGGATACATCCAGAATTACACATCACCGGCTCAGTAATAACGGCAGCGATTTCATTACGGCGGGCATATAGCGTTTCCTCCAGCACTTCAGTATTGTTCCATGGCAGAACAATGATATCTTCAAGGCTTTTTTCACTCTGCCCAGAAGTTCCAGGAACGGTTAATTTTCCGCCTGAGGAATAGTTATTATTCATATCTGCCGTTGGAAAAGAAGTGAATATGGAATCAGACCATCCATGATAGTGACCTTGGAACCGGACAATCTTAGTTTTTTTCGTAAACGATTTCGCAATCCTCAATGCAAGCATAACCGCTTCCGTACCAGATCCGCTGAACGTTACTCTCTCCGCAGAAGGAATAATATCAACCAGCAGTTTGGCCAATTCAATTTCCCCAGCATGCTGTAAGCCATAGGTATAACCTTTTTTCATTTGACTCTTCAGGTCTTCTGTTAATTGCGGATGACAGTGTCCTAGAATCAGTGGGCCGTAAGCCAATAAATAGTCAACATATTCATTGCCATCGACATCCCGTAGGCGAGATCCTTTTCCAGAAGTCGCAAACAGGGGGACAGGCTTCATTGAGGAACGCAATGAGCTTGAGACACCACCGGCTAAATAGTGTCTCGATTTCTCAAAATTTTTAGTGGAAAGATCACACTTCATATAATTTCCTCCTCCATTCAAAGTGATCTTGAAACGGATAACATGGAAAATCGATGTTTTTGTAATGAAGCGATGTTATATCTGCAGGACTACAGCCCGGAGTATCCAGAATAAAAATCTGTTTTGATAGCTTTTCATATTCGGCTCGAAACTGATTCGCCGATTTGACCACCACAAGATCAGCTTCTGATGGTTCCATCCCCATTGACCGGTACATGGCCGGATCTCCTGAAAAGGTAGGCTGTTCCGTTATAAGGATAGAGATCGTGCCTATTTGCAATACAGCACACCTCCCCATAAAGGCTTCAGTATTTTCGGCATAACCCCCACTTAAAAAGAACCGCCCATCTCCAATTCTTTTCACGGTGCCAGTTACCTTGATGGGTGAACCGTAGGATTTGTTCAGATTTAGGGAATATCCTAGAGAAAGGGTGACCTTTTTTCCTAAACCTGTATGGATGGCTTGATCTACTGCCGCAGCGTCAACTATGGTCAAAAGTACATGTAAATCCTCATCTGCCTTTAAACGGAGAAGCTCTTTAAGTACAATGTTGCTATCACCAGTAGCCCCCGCACCCGGGCTGTCGGCCGAATCTGAGACCACAAATGGAGTTTTTCGAATAGCCTCAGCCCTTAATTTCGCGACTATTTTATCAAGCTGGGAAAGTTCAACAACAAACTCATTCCTCTTATTCCAAAAAAGCTCCGCCAGACGGTCAGCCTCTGCGCTTGCTTTTTCCCGATTCTCTCCGACTACCACGACCGAGGCCCCCATTTCTTTTATATCCAGCCATGGCTGTACCGGAAATAGAGAGGTTACAATGGAATCTCCCCTTTTTTCTCCGATAACAGCCTCTTCCAATAGATCTGCAAAGGGACCATGGGAAGATTGGCTTTTTTCAGCCGGAATGATCATTGGCAATTTACGAAATTCAATAACAGGTACTATTTCTTTTTTCAATAAAGAAGAAAAATATTTGGCTGACCGGTATCCTGTAGAAAAAAAGTCAGTGTGCGGATAGGTCCTAAAACCAATGATTCCATTTACTAGGCGTGCCATTTTCCCCGTAACATTGGCATGTAGATCAAGTGAAATTACGATCGGAAACTTCTCTCCTACATGTCTCCTCACCTGTTCAAGAAGGTCTCCTTCTACATCCTCGCAATTCTCTGCAACCATAGCTCCATGAAGGGCAAGGTAAATTCCTTCATAATCATGAAAGGATTTAACTTTGGTTATAAACCAGGTCTGCAGTTCCTTATAGGCATCGGCCGTAAACATCCCGGAAGAAATAGCATGAGCAAAGATGGTAGGCTGCACCTCGAGGCCATCTTCCCTGGCACCTTCTATGAAACCCAAAATCTCGTTTTTCGTATTCTGCTTGAGAACTTCTTCTTCTTCCAGAAAAAGATTAGAGCGAAAATCCCTCATCGTGCTCATTACCGGACTGAATGTATTGCTTTCTTGGATGATTCCTCCAATTAGTATTTTTTTCATTCCAATCTTCCTCTCATGCCGACATGAGTTCCTTCATGTTTAACAGCCATTTTAAGCATGAGGGCTGAATTCGCACCAATCGCTAGTTTCATCGATTTGGATACCTTTGTTTGATGAATCAACTCTAAGTTATGAATCTCATCCACTGCCAATACTTGCATACTACGGTTTGCGCCTCCATTAAAGTCAATGGAATACTCCCTGTTCTCTCCATTGTAATTGCTGATTAGAATAACCATGTTGCCATCATTGTCCTTTCCTCCGCAGCAATACAATCCTGAAACTGACGGAGCGATGTCAGTTTTAATCCGAAGAGGGTGCCGGCTCAATTCAGAAAAGGCTTCAAATGCGTAGTATGTTTTTTGGGGTACGCCATGGGCATCAAATAATCCGCAAAACAAAGCCGTCGGCTGGGCGTCATAATAGTTGGCCATCTGTACAGGACAGTCTTGAAGAAGCAATAAGACGGATAAACTAAAGGAACTTCCAATGGCTCCCTTTCCTTTTGTAAATAAGTCTCTTCTTTTCCGTTCACTACCTTTAAGCCATATTGTTTCCCAGTCGCCATCAAAGAAGTTCCACTCATTCAGGTAGACTTCTGATCGCTTATATCCATGAGCATCCAGCTGCTTGCGGACATGAATCGCATGTTCCTGAACTTTTAAGGGATCATCCGTGTAAATGTGCCAAGAGAAAAAATCAAGAGGCAGCTTCTTTTTTTCACACCAAGCCAAAAAGCCTTCGAAATAGTCAGACGTTGCGACGGCCGCAGCATATCCCCCAACTTTTACATGAGGAAATCTTTCTTTTATCTTTACTGAAACCACTTCATAAAATTGATAATAGTCTTCGTCTGTGCCCGACCACATCCTCGTTCCATAATCGGGTTCATTCCAGATTTCCCAGTGCTCGATGCCATAATGAAAGCCATCTGCCCAGCCCTCATTATAGTGTCGAATAATCCCAATACAGATTTGTGCCCATTGATCGTAATCTTTTGGCGGATGCACATAATACTTTTTTTCAGTGTGCTCAATGCTTTCACCTAGTCTGTAAACAATGCCAGCTCCTGTATGGAGCACGGTTTGAATGTATTCATCCGTTTTTGAAAAATCATAGTTTGCAGGGTCACTAGGATCCTTATTAAAATCAGGAAAAATGGTATGTATATCCACCTCCCTAGGGTGCGGCCAGTTTGGATCATGCAGCCTGACCATAGGCACCTCTAATTTTTTGTAGTAATCGGTCACATCAATCAATGCTCCATAACAGACAGGCCCATTATTCACTCCATGCAGTGGCTTAATCCTTCTGCCGTCCGGTTTCAAATCAATATTGATATCTGCCATATAAAATCCTCCGAATTATTTGACTGCACCCATTGTCAGGCCTCTAACAAAATATTTTTGAGAAAAAATGGCGATTAATAATACAGGTGTAATAGAAATAACGCTTAATGCTGTCATGTCACCCCATTGAATGCCTTTATCTGTAATGAAACTACCAATGATAACAGGCAGGGTTTTAGCCTGATGTGTAGTAAACGTGATGGCATAAATAAATTCATTCCAGGATGCAATAAAGATGAAGATGCTTGTAACGGAAAGACCCGTTTTAGTAATAGGAACAACAATCATAAGAAAACGCTGCCACAAGTTGCATCCGTCAATCATGGCGGATTCTTCTATTTCACGCGGGATATTTTCAAAGAAACCAACCATAAGCCAAACAACAAACGGAAAGAAAACGGAAGTATTGATTAATATTAATGCTTGTAATGTATCCATCAGCTGGAAGTCTCTCATCATAAGGAAGTAAGGAATGAGAAGAGTAATGAAAGGGAAAAGCCTTGTAATTAAAATTCCAATCAGCAAAAATTCATTTACTCTCCTGTTACCAAGCACGATTTTCGTTAGTACATAGGCGGTCAGTGAGCCAAAGAGCATGGCCAATGCGGTACTTGAAGCTGCAACAACAAAGGAGTTTTTGATCGCCAGTTGCATCTCTGGAGAAGCAAGAAGTTTTTGGAAATTTGAGAAAGTGGTTTGTTTTGGAAAGATAACGGGCGGCCGGGACAGCCAGTCTTTTTGAAGTTTAATCGAGGTGACAAAGAGCCAATAGACCGGAAACAGCGTGACTAGGATCACGATGGTAAGATACACGTACCCAAGCACCTTCCAATGCCATTTTGGTTTCATCGTTATCTGCCCTCCCTTATAAATGTTTTTCTTAATAAATAGAGGGAAGGTGGCAATAGAATTAATAATAAAACCCAGGATGCAGCCGCTGCCCCGGTTACATCAAGAAACTTGATTCCCTGCTTATATATGGACAGTGTCAGAATTTCTGTACTTTCACCTGGCCCCCCGTAAGTCATGGAATAGACGTAATCGAAGGTTTTAAATAAATCCATTATCCTCAGCGTAATAATAATGAGGATAACCGGTCTCAAAAGCGGCAGGGTTACCTTCCAGAACATTTGCCAGGGGGTGGCCCCGTCTACCTTGGCCGCTTCAAAAGGCTCTTTTGCCAAGGATAAAAGACCGCCTGTTATTATAAAGATGACAAATGGAGTAAACAACCAGATTTCCACAATAATAACGGACATTAAGGCCGTATCTGGATCGGCAATCCAAGGGTTTTTTGAAATGCCCACCAAGCTTAAAAAGTAATTGATAGGCCCGTATTCACGATTGTACAAGGTTCTCCACAAAATCCCCGCTACCACAGGAGAAATAATCATAGGAGCAAGCAAGAATGCTCGCACCAACGACGTGAATTTTTGATTAAGATGTTCTGAAGTCACTAGCAGGGCAACAGACACACCAATAACCAATTGTATGACTAAAGCCGAAAAACTGAAAATCGATGTTCTTACTAAGCTTGAAAGAAGGGCATCATTGGTGAAAATTTTGTAATAGTTATGCATTCCTTGAAGTTTAATTTTTCCATCCGGATTAAATATATCCCAAGATGAAAAACTCAGGTATAGCGAATACAGTAAAGGATACACATAAGCTATCAGCATTAAAATAAATCCAGGTGTTAGAAATACAACCGCCCATTTTCTATCGGTCATTTTAAAAAGCGGCAATTTCTTGACGCTCTGTATTCGAATGCGTGCCTCGGTTTGCATGGAATCCCCTCCAATATCCAGTCACTAAATCCCTAATTCGCGCCTAATTCCTCATAGATTAAGCCTTGGGGATTTTTCTTTTTATCACTATTCCAATTCTTCTCCATCTTATCTAGTGTTTCTTGGGTGGAAGTCTTATCAGACAGTGCATCGGACAGTGCGGATCCAGTTTTGACAAACCACTCATTGCCAGCCGGATGCATCAAATAGGTTGGCAGGAAGCAATTTTTGATGGCTTTAAGAATACCTTCCGCGCCAGGAATAGCTTCTTTCACAGCAGGATCATCCCAAACAGATTTGAGAGTCGAATAATTCCCATACTTGACCATCAGTTCTTTCGAATTTTCTCTTTCAGAGAGATATTGAATCCATTTAAATGAAGCTTCTTTATTTTTTGAGAATTTAGAAATAGAAAGATACCATGGCCCTAGGTTTCCGGGTCCAGGTGGGGCGACGGCGTCCCATTTATCTTTTATCTTGGAGCTTTTTGTGTTTTGTAAGAGGGGACTCAGCGTGTTGGGCCATGCAAGAATAATGGCAGCTTCTCCATTTAGAAAAACTGGGTCCGCATCAGGTGTATCCATCGAGAGATAACCTGGCGGTGCATATTTAAACATTGTTTTCATGCCATCTATAGCGGCAGCCCCATCCTGATTGTTAAACTGAGGCTTAAAGTCCTTTGTGAAAAGCGGTTTACCCTGAGGGATATATCTTGCAAAAAACAATTTGGGCAATTGGACATTTACACCTGCGGTTACAAAAGGGTATACACCTTTCTCCTGCTTTAATGTTTCAAGAGCATTATCAAAATCATTCCATGTTTTAGGTACATCAAGTTTATATTTCTCGAAAAGATCCTTTCTATAATACATCGCCATCGTTTGGCCTGTTAACGGAATACCATAGCGCTTATTTCCCGTCAGTGTACTAATACCTGTTGTATTCTTATAAATATCTAAATAATTGTCCATGTTTACTTTATACTTTTTAATATAAGGATCCAATGGCTGAAAGTAGCGTGCCATTTCCCCATCCCAGCCACTGTCAATATCCATAACATCGTAGGTGCCAGTTGAGGTAACTAAATCATTAATAATCTTGTCATGCATTTGTTCCCAGGGAGCTTCCACAATCTTGACATTGATGCCTGTTTCTTTTTTAAATTCCTTAGCCATTTCCTTGTATGCTTCCGGTCTATTGGTGGCCGATTGCACCATATGGGTAATGGTAGCTCCTTTCAGATTTTCTTTTCCCGAACTGGAGTCAGAATTACAGCCACTGAGCACTGCAGCAAACAGCATAATCAAAATCAGCCATGAAACACATCGCTTCTTCAAGAAAATCTCCTCCCCTTTTGCCATTTAATAATTTCAGCTATGACCAAGTTCCTTTGAAATTTGTTCTGCAGCTCCCTTCACTTCAGTAATGATGTGACTTAAATTCTCATCTGTAAAATTATACTTAGACCCTGAAACACTGATTGCGGCAATAACCTTTCCAAACATATTAAAAATTGGGGCGGCAATACACTTGGCTCCAAGTACCACTTCTTCATTATCGATGGCTATCCCCCTTTCTTTAGTAAGTTGAAGTTCTACCATTAATTGTTTCATGCTGCATATTGTATTTTCTGTAAGCGGATACAATTTATTATCTGAAATCATGGCATTAAATTGTTCAAGAGGTAGGTTTGCTGTGATTGCTTTACCTATGGCTGTCGCATGGAAAGGAGCTTTAGCTCCTACAACCTCTGTAAACTTTAAAGGGTTACTCCCCTCTATACTGGCAACATAAAGAATTTCATGATTTTTTAATATCCCTAAATTAACAGACTCCCCAGTGGTTTGAACCAAGTGATCCATTTTACTTTTTGACACGTTTAGCAGTGTGTTTCCTTCTAAGAAATTTTTGGTTAGTTCTAGCGTTTTAGTGCCTAGACAATATTTATCATTCGTTTCATCTCTCGATATGTATCCCCTCAACTCAAGTGTTGTAATAATTCTATATAAGGAGGATTTAGGTTGCTCTAAGTGTGCCGACAGTTCAGTCAGATTAAGGGAGTTCTTTTTAGCCAATATTTCTAAAAGATCAAATGCTTTTTCTAATGTGTTGATTTTATAGCGTTCTGTATTAATGGATTCCTTTGTTTTCATTTTTTCACCTCTTAAAAATAAAACCATGTTTTCACTGAATAAAACCATGATATCAATGTTTGTTATTTTTGTAAATATCTGAATTTTAAAATATTTAAAAGATTGGGTTATTATTTCCGACAGAAAAAGCCAATTCTGCTTCAACCGAGGAAAATTGGCTTGTTATAATTCGATAATGGCGAAATCTAGCAATCTAAAAAGGAATAGTTCTTCTTGTTGATGGAGGCTATACCGCACATTAATTTAAATTAAAGGATATCTTTTATAAATCGGCTTTTATGCAGTAAGCCAGAAGGTTCCTGTTAAACAAATCATAATGAACTCGATGCCCAAATGATTTCCATAACAGGAGAGATTATCTCAATATATGCTACTTCCCTTGGGATTTCTATTATCGGGATGGAAAGTTCGTCGCCATCTTAATCACTTCATTAGGTATGGTATCGTAATACATACCTGGATAACATACTCCCAGCGAGGTTTTTATTAAATCGAATTGGGCTTCCACATTATTTTTGATCGTATAAAAGGCCGTTAGAAACAACTCTTTCCCTCTGAATCACTCATTGGACTCAGGCACTTCTATAACACTTACATGTTCAATTAATTTATCAACCCCACTGTGGCCAGCAATGATCTTAGCTTTTTGCAGCCCGCCTATATTCATAGCTTCTTTTACGAACATGCTCATCTGTCAGCTACCTTCCCTTATTGGTTTATATAGTTGCAAATAACATTCAGACGGATATATCCCTTTAAATCTGGAAATTTTGATCTATAGCCGATGCTATTTGTAACTATTTCCGTGAGTTCGGGCTGTAAGGTCCTGTCCGCAGATACAAGGCCATTTGCCATAAAGTTGTCGTCATTCGGCTTATCACTCCAGTCACCGCCATACGCAAAGTACCATTTCTCCTTACTTCCTTTTGGTGTCGGCCATTTTAATTGCTGATCCACCCAATCCCAGATAAAGTCCGGATATCCGTTATTTTCTTCACCTTGCACATGCCGTATATGGTATAAGTTACTTTGTATTTTGACTCATTGGTCGTTGCTTATCAGCTGACAAAATTAGATGCTATTGTGGTGAACGTCAAGTCAACTATGAACAAATGGGTGTAGGCGGTGACAATAGCTGGGGTGCCAGACCGCATCCTGTAGCGACGGTCATGGTTCTCTTTTCACGTAAGACTCTACTTTCTTGACAAAAGACCAAAAACGATGATTTTGTAGAACTTTATCTCGTTGCATATACTTTAACTTGCATGCAAGCAATGTGAAATAAGAACATAATTGGCCGTTGTGTAACCCGTCTTAGAACTATTGAAAGGCCAATGGAATTACGGGGTCGTTCCACAAGAAATATTAAATTAAAAGGATCAAGATTTAGTCCTTTTGCATCTAGGGATCCAGAATAACAGAGCCATTAAAAAAGTAACTTGTGTTTCTTTATTGCATTAACAATCTCACCCGCTTTTACCAAATAGGCATATCTACTAGGATGGATATTATCATTTTGATCGATAAACCAACGAATAGGTGTACCTCGATCGATTTCATTTAGCACACGTTGGTAAACATTAGCGAATGGCAGCTCTTCTTTTTCTGCAAAATCAATCGCTGCATGAAGGTACTGATCGGTATATTCTGCCCATTCTCTTCTTATTGCTACAGCAATATCTTTAAGCGGCAGGACATTATTAAGAAAATTATTTTTGTCTGGTGGTATAGTCACTAAAAACAAAACCTTGGCAGGTGTCGTTTCTTTGATAGTCTGCACGATCTGCTTCAGTATATTTTGGTAGTTTGATATATGATGTTGACCATCCAATCGATGATTATAAGCAAACGATTCTACGACGACCAAATCAGGACTAACGGCAGATAAACTTTTCTGTTTTCCTTCACCAAAAGGATTAGGATATTCATGAGTGATGCGGTAATTTCCATATTCTGCTCTTGTATTACCAACACCGTAATTATGCAATTCAAAATCTTGGTCAGTAAATGCCGATGATAAAGCTTCTCTTAACTGGGGCATTTCAGGACCCCAAAATGCTGTCATAGAATCACCAAGGCAAGCAATCACTTTTTTCTGCTTCAACAAAAAAACCCCCTAACCCTTATAAGATGCAAGCAAGTTACAAACTAAACTGTTCTTTTCCGTAGATCTGAATCGTCTTCTTATGTTGACCACATTGCACATGTAAAGTGAATGGACCATCGCTGTCTGCATCCACTTTCACTGTACCATTTGGCTGAGGTACTGCACGGAGATTGATGGTATGTCCTGCAAACCAATACCTATGACAGCCCACTTCTCCTAAACTAGAGTCTATCTTCCATGTCAGTTCATTTTTGGCGGAATTACCACGCAGCCCAATCCGATATTCTAAGAAATATAGAATCGGGGCAATACCTGACCACCCTACAAAGTCTTTATTATTTGCGTCGCCCGCTTTTAAACTGTCTGGAGCATAGTTCTCCCATATCGTACCCGTATCCTCAAATACTTGTACGACATTCTCCAAATGGCTAAGCGCAATTTCTTGCGCAAGCTCGTCATATCCATATTTCTCTAATCCCCGGGTCACCATCATATTCGTAGGAGCCCAAACGGATCCGCGCCAATAGCCTCCGTCAGGATTATATCCTTCTTCATCTGCTGCTAAAGTAGGAACTCGATGAACTCTCGCAAATGTTTTAGGATCCTGAAGCCATTTGGCTAACTGCTTTGCCTGCTCCTCATCGGCTACTTCTCCTAATAGCGACCAATAGGCGGCGATCGTTTTGACGGGTGATCGTTGACCGTCATCGGTGACATCATAATAAAAACCGCTGTCTTTATCCCACATCTTCCTATTAATGGATTCCGTGAAGGTCTTGACATCGTTTTCTAATTTTTTAATAGGAGCGGTAAACTCCTTTCCTAATTCAACTTTTCCCTCAGATTGATACTTAGCTGATAAGATGTTTGCCATTTCTACTAAGTTGCGGGCAAACAACACCATCTCGCAGCTGATATCAACACCACTGCCCAGATAGTAATTTCTTGGGGAGTTATCCATACTCGCCCAATCGGTAACGAACAATCCGTGTTGATTGTGTAGATGGTAACACATAGATTCATAGAATTTTAAAAGTGGCTCCCAAACGAGCTCTAAACGGTTAATATCACCTGTATGTCGGTAGCTTTCCAGTTCAGCCCATGCCATAATTGGATGATTCAGATTGTCTAGTGTTAAGTAAGGTGGGTTCTTTACCTCCCTTCCTAACTTAGGAACATACATCTCTTCATAACTCGGCGCCTCTGAGCCGAATAAGCCACGATGTTCATAATGATTATGAAAAAAGGAATGGAGAGGCCTCTTTTCATGGTTGACCCATCTTGAAAAATCCTCGCCAGATTCTCTAATGATTTCTCTAGGGATTTCCCCATCCTCTAACTGTTTACAATAGAAATTGTCGAGCGACCGAATCCCAGGTATATAAGGATGTCCGATATTACAGAACATCGTGATAAAAGCCGTATCCCACATAAAGATATCTTGGTTGAAAGCAGCATCTACAAAATTACTGACAAAGCCGCTTTCCTCTGTTGGCTGATAAATATTTTTATAGGCCAATTCCCAGGTTCGCCAGTAACAATTTTCTTCGTTAGGATATTTCTCGCAAAACGGTTCAGGCAAGAAGGATCGTGCTTCACTAAATGGAAGGATCGTTGTATCTTGATACGTTTTTTTGCGAAAGTACTGGCCACGTTGTTGAGTATGAGAGTGATTCTGTTCCATACAATTATCTTCCTCCTGGTACCGAATATATCTTATTACAAAGTTGGATTAGAATATCCGGTTGATTTCTTTACCCATTTTGATGAACGTTTCTTCGTTCACTTTTAACCCAAGTTCTTGAAGTGCTAAAATTCCTGCACCCGCTAGAGGGGATGCAAGTGGTTTTGATATATTGGCTGTTGGATAAGCTTCCTTTAGCATTTTAAAGAGATTTTTTGAAAAAATAGAGTCAGAAGATGCCAGACCGCCAACAGGAACAATAGGGAAATCCTCTTTAAACTCAAGTTTATTCACAACAGATCCAACAACTTTAACGAGGCCTTTGCAGCCGTTAACAATAATGGATTTTGCCACATTATCCTGCCCTGCAAGTTCTGTTACAATGGGCGCAAGCGCAGCGATCCCGCTAATATCTATGCGGGGGTGATATATCCGGTGCATGACTTCCATCATGTGATTGACCTTTAACGCTTCAAGAACTGGTTGGGTTAATGCGGTTGTTTCACCTGTGCCGTCATATGCATTTAGGATAGCTGTTAGTGCCTGATGTCCAAGATAATAACCGCTGCCAACATCTGCGAATAAGTAGCCCCAGCATCCTGCGAGGCATTCCTCGCCATTGGCATTACGTCCAAAACAAGAAGAACCTGTACCTGAAATCAAGACAATTCCCGGCTTTCCTCCCGTTCCCCCGGCCAAAGCTGTACTACAATCATGACTGATTTTTACAATGGTCTTTGGAGAAATATCAATCCCCTCTAACATAGCTTGAACGACTTGAATATCTCGACTGGAAACGACACCTGCGAGGCCAAGATAAACGGCATCCAGTTCGGAGGTGCTGGACAAAGAATCACAAGCTTGTACAACGGCAACCTGAAGATTTTCTTTGGCTTGCTCCATGCCGACTGCATCATAATCGGACGGTCCATTCATACCCGACCCTATCACGTTTCCCTTTTCATCTACTACAACCGCCCTTGTTTTTGTGCCTCCCCCATCCACTCCAAGAACTAATGACACAAATGGCCCCCCTTTGAATATACAGAGTGAAACTTTCTGAGTGAGGGAGCATTGTTTATTCCCCGCCTCACTCGACTTGAATCAAGTGACTTACTACAAGTTATTAACCTGGGTTTCTAAAAAACTTAACCTTTCACCGCACCGTCCATAATTCCTTTAATAAAGTAACGCTGAAGGAGAATAAATAAGATAACAACAGGTAGAATCGTTAATAAGTTAGCTGCTAATATTTGTGACCATGGAACGGCAACCGTCTCTGAAGATAACATCGCCAGTTTCAGCGGCAATGTGAATTTTTCTTCGCTTTGCAATAACACGAGCGGCATTGCAAATGAGTTCCAGTTGTTAACGAACTCAATGATCACTAAAGTGGTTAAAGCTGGTTTAATCAACGGGATGACAATTTGGAAAAATATCCGATATTCGTTACATCCATCCATCCGTGCGGCTTCAAGCAGCTCATCAGGTATGTCATCAATATATTGCTTCATGAAAAAGATAGCAAAAACCGTTACTCCAAAAGGTAAAATCAAGCTTAGCAAAGAATCATAAAACCCAAACTTAATGATGATAAAAAATAAAGGTAGTAATAAAACGGCTGGAGGTACGGTCATTGTACCAATGAGCGCCTGGTAGAGTACGTTTTTCCCAAAGATACGTTTTTTCGATAAGGCGTAACCAGCCATCGCACCAAAGAGCGTCGATAAAATGGTTGTCGAAACAGAGACAACGATTGAGTTCATAAAAGTTTGTGTGAAATCTAACCGTTCCCAAATCAATGTAAAGTTACTCCATTCAAAATGATCCGGCCAAAACGTAGGGGGAAAACGAGTAATTTCACTGGTTGTTTTCACACTGGAAATACAAAGCCAGTATAAAGGTAATAAGAAAATAAAACAGGATAACCACATAATAGATTGAACGGCTATTTTTTTTCTCATGTTATTTCCTCCTTAGCCAAGACGTTTATCTACTGATCGTTTTTGGATGACTGTTATAATGATCACAATAAAAAACAAAATGTATGACATCGCTGAAGCGGTTCCAATTCGATAGTATTTAAAGGCTTCATTAAAAATCAAGAACGGAACAGTTGTCGTAGAATCCCCCGGGCCTCCGCCAGTCATCACGAAAACTTCTTGGAAGACTTTCAAGACATCAATCATTAACAGCACACTTACAACGAGCGTAATACGACCAAGTAATGGCCATGTCACATGCCAAAATTTTTGAAATGAATTGGCTCCATCCATATCAGCGGCTTCATATAAACTGTATGGGATATTTTGAAGACCAGCAAGATAGATGATCATGAAGTACCCAATCATTTTCCATGAGCTCATAATCGCAATTACCGGCATCGCCAATAGTGAATTAGACAGCCAGTTGGGCCCGTTTAAACCACCAAATTTGTGTAACATGGCGTTCACCATTCCTTGCTCACTATTAAAGATATATAAAAAAATCAAACTCGCACTTACAATTGAAATAATATAGGGGATAAACAAGACGGTTCTGAAGAAGTTTACCCCTTTCATTTTTCGGTTGAGTAATATAGCGAGCCATGCAGCACTTATTAAAGTAATTGGAATATAAATAATTGCAAAGTAGCCTGTGTTGAACAACGATTTAATAAACAGATCATTTTGAAAGACTTCAATATATTGGGAAATCCCAACAAATTCACCTGGTATGTTAAACAGCCCAGAGTATTTCATTTCTAATGGTTTGATCTCTTTAAAGCTAGCTATGAACGCCCACATAATGGGAAAGATCAGAAATAACGTTAAGATCAAAAGAGCTGGAAACAAAAAAACATAACCGGACCAATCTACTTTTTTAAGTTTCTTTCTTAGCATACTCATTTTTAGACCACCTTTTTAAGGGGAACACCTAGCTATGGGAAAGGTGCTCATTCGCTATTTTCTATTGTTCAATGAGTTTATTTCCTTTTTCTTCAATTGTGCGGAGTACGTTTTCGGCTGATTTACCAGTAACAAGTTTGTTAAGCTCACTTTGGTATACTTCCTCTTGGACCCGTGCCCATGAATCGGTTGGAGAAGAAATGCTCGGATATTCCAGTCCTTCCATAAAGACTAAGAACTCAGGATGTTTCTTATAATAGTCAGTAGAGGCAAGATCCTTCCGCATTGGTAAACGTAATGGATAATATTTCCCATCCTTGCCTTTTTCACCTGTCAAGATCATTTCTTGCGCCTTTTTCGAAGCTAGAAAGGAGATGAGTCGTTTGGCTGCTTCTTCTTTTTCCTTTTCAATGTCTGCCGGGATCGAAAGCATATATAGTCCTAAATCAGACGCTCTTCCAGCGGGACCTGCTGGTGTAGGTGCAGCCGCGACTTCAAATGGACTGCCATTTTGCCATATATCCGTAATTCCCCAGGGACCTTGAAACTCCATTGCCACTTCTCCGTTTAAGAAATCTGCCATGACACCGCCGCCATCTTTGTTTGCTGTATCAGGAGGTGACACTTCGTCTACCATTTTTTTATAGTAATCTAGTGCTTGCTTGCCCTCTTGCGAATTTAGAGCAACCTGATAATTCCCATCTTCTTTTTCAACAAGATTTGCACCAGCTTGATTGAAAAACATACTTACTAACCATGCGATATCCGGATGTTGTTTCCCCACTAAACCTATGCCATATTGATCGATTTTCCCATCACCATTCGTATCTTTCGTTAATTTTTTCGCGATTTCATATAATTCTTCCCATGTGTCAGGAGGGGACGTAATCCCCGCTTCTTCAAACATTGTTTTGTTATAAACTAATTGGATGGAGCTGCCTAACCATGGAAATCCATATAACTTATTATTAACCGTTCCTAATTTAACAATATTTTCATAATAGTAATTTTTTTGATCATGAAATTCTTTTGTTAAATCTACAAATGCCCCCTGCGATCCTAAGCTTAGTTCATCACGATAAGGAATTTGAAGAACCTCCGGAGCATCTCCACTTAATAATTGTGTTAATAACTTTTGATTATTTTGTGAAGATCCTACTAGCTTTACATCAATGTTTTCATTTTGCTTTTCAAATATATCAATGATTCTCTGAATGGCCTTTCCACGTTCAGTGTCCGTTGCCCATGCAATTTGCATTCGAATAGAAACAGGTTGTTCCGTATTTGAGGAATTGTTATTGCTGCAGCCTGCTAATCCCAAAGACAAGACTAACCCTGCTATCACGAACCATCTTACTTTTTTCAATATAACCCCCTCCTTCTAAATGGAAGATGAAAACGCTTAAGATTTTAAATAGATTTCCAACAATCATTGGCGGCATAGGCATACTGATGTCGATGATAGCCTTCGCAAAACCTATCCATCAAGTCCTGAACTGTTACTGCAATCGCTTTCTTTTAGTTCATACTCCTTCAGGTTTGTTAAACTCTTACAAACGCCTGAATGACTGCAATGGTTTTTCCTTTTGCTTTCCCATACGGACGTATGGTATATTCTTTTACGTCTTCAGGGATGAAGAACGTTTCTGCATAATGAACAATAAACGGATTAAATTGGCCAGTAGGACTTTCAATTATGGCTTCTTCACCTTCAATAAGGTTTAATACATGTACACTTCCATTGGTGTGATGATGAATTTTTTTTGAAAACCAATGTCTTCTAGTTTCAATAAATTCCCGTTCGTGAAGACCAGTTTTCTCCTGAATCCAACCGTCTTCTTCGTTGATTATTTCAATTCGGTTGATTAGATTTTCTTTTACCCATTTCGTGTCTCGATCCCACTGGATGACTTTCTCTCCGTGTTTTAAGTGAACGGGTCTCGGTAAACCGTCTAGTCCTAATCGATCCCAATCCCATAATTTAAAGGTAAAGATGTAAGGTGTAGCGCTGATCTCAAGAATCATACAGTTTTTACCGGAGCAATGGATGGTTCCTGCTGGAATTAAAAAATGATCGTGCTTTTTCGCTGGGTACTGGCTGACATATTTTTCATCATCAAAAGATCCTAAACCATGATTTGCTTTTTTCAAGTCTTCAAGCATTGCCTCTTTATTAATGTTTTCTTTTAAGCCAAGATAAACCGTTGCTTCTTCTTTTGCATCAAGAATGTAATAGCTTTCATCCTGCGTGTAATGCATACCGAATGTTTCTTGAATATACTCCGTTAAAGGATGAACTTGTAGACTTAGGTTTTGACCATCGACTGTGTCTAAAAAGTCAAAGCGAATCGGGAATTCTGTTCCGAAACGAGCATGAACCTTATCTCCAAGAAGTTCAACTGGATGCCTAAATACGAGATTAATGGAAGGTACTTCAACTCTTACATCGTCATAACGCAAATAAAGACTATTTTCTTCCGGAACACCGTCGAAGCTCCATGCAAAATTGTCTTGGTCTGGATCGAGATCACACACTTCTTTCATCCATTGACCGCCCCATACCCCTGGATCAAAATAAGGTACGACACGAAATGGTTGTTTAACCACTTGCTGAAGTCCATTTAAATAAGCTTGTCCTTTGAGCATTTTCGGATCATTGGTTTCATTTGTATCTAATAGATAATCAATTTCTGAAAAAAATTGCTTTTTATGACGATCAGCAATCCGCCATTCTACAAAATAGGAACGTTTATACTTCCGTAGAAAGTCTTCATCAAAATTCTCCATTTTCCAGTTTCCTAATTCTTGTGACCGATAACGCTGTTGAATTTCCCACCTCGCCAAGTCAGCATAGACCAGTACATCCGGAATACAAATGAGACGGGCACCTACTCCATAAACGACGATTAATCCGCTTTCAACTTCACCGATGCTTTCTCTTGCATGCTCAACAAGAAGTCTATCAAAAAACTCGCATAATTGGTGGCTGCTCATCACTCCGAAAACTCGATCATCTGTTAAGTTCCGTTGTATCATCTCTGTTATTTTTTCACCTGAAAAAGCAAGATCATCTGAATGAATAATGAGATCCGGCTTAAGCGGTAAAATTAGACCCTCTAAGATCTCTTGATACCGAACCCCTGGATAACAATCTACCATGAGAACTGTCTTAGGATTTTGATTGCCATTAGTTATCTGTGAAATCTCCGACTGTATATGCGCATAGCCCTGCCACGCGCTATTATCTTGCTCTTCAATCCTAATCTCAGGAAATTTGTTATAGTTCCCCATGCTATATCACCTACACCATCTTTTTATATCATATAAATTGAAATATCATAATGTTATGACATTAAATCATAGACTGATATTATCATAATGTTATGACAATGAAAACCTTTTTTTAAAATAGCCCATTTTTTAGGTTTTGGCAGTAAGATCAATATAGTATCGATAACTTTCTCCAATATAAAAGCATTCTGTATACTCCTCAAAGTCGCCTGTTTGAGTTTTTGCACTTCTTACCCTTTTTAAAATAGGTGTATCTTCAGAAATGTTCAACCTTTGTGCAACTTCTTCATTAGGTTTTACTGCTTCTAAATATTCTTTTACATTTGTTAAAATAATCCCGTTTATCTTTAGCATTTCATAGAAAGAGCCGTAGTAATCCTTTGAATCAAGAGAAAAATTAGATTGATGTGCCCAATAGGTTTTAAAGAAAACAGGCACTTTATTCGGCATTCCTCTTAAACGCTTTAGTTCAATCACTTCATCCCCTTCTTTAACATTTAACTGTTTTGCTAAAGCTTGATCTGCTTTTATTTTTTTCACTTCCGCATGAATGGTCGTCACATTTTCTCCTAACTCATTCATCTCATAAGTGAAGCTTTTGACGTAAGTATAATAATCTTTGTCCGTTTCTTTTTGCTGATAATCAAGCACAAATGTTCCTTTTGCCCGGTGTCTAACGAGATATTCCTCCCAGACTAGCTCATTTATCGCTTCTCTTACGGTAATTCGGCTAACATTATATAATTTACAAAGCTCCATTTCAGACGGTATTTTATCTCCCGTCTTCCATTCACCCTTCTCAATTTTTCCTTTTAATTCAGATTTGATTTGTATATAAAGTGGAGCCGCATCTCTATCTGTATTCAGTCGGTTTACCATTATTTCTCCTTTATTCAATATAGTAATGTTATATCAATCCTATTTTACATAATTGCATGATGGATTAGCAAACCAATTTTAAAAACACAGATCCAAATACTTACTTTCTTGTCTAGATTCTGGATACGATTGGCTCAAGACCATAGTATTCGCTTTTCTCTGAAAAATTGACTGAAAAGGTTAACGGATGCAGATGAACAGCTTATTGATTGTGGCAAGGGGTAACCAGAGTGAGGACGACGCCCTCACTCCGTCACTCCGTCGCGACTGCCCCTTCGCGCGATAAAGGCGGGTCTTCCTCCGTTAAAGAGCAACCGGCAGAGAGGTTAACCCCTGTGAACTCAGAGTGAAGTGCCAGGTGACGCTCCCACTATGGATGCCATGTCCAAAGGCGAGATGACGTTTGATTGTTCTCATAATATCCAGTTCCTCTGGATCCGCAAACTGCTGAGGTCATTAAAGAAGTCGAGAATTTATGCTTGAAAGAAAAAACAGGTGGACTAGCCACTCTTTTTTGGGAATTGGTTCTTGGCAATCCGATGGAACAGCACCCTTTTTTCCCTGCCGCTTTCAATCCTTGAAGCCATTCGAAGAGAACGTCCAAATGCACTTAGAACATTTGTGATATGCCAGGAAAAGCCCTAAGTCCGCTTTGATAACAATTTAACCTTGGATGAAGGAATGGTATTTTGTATTGAACCGGGATTTATATCCCTGGTATAGGTGGTTTCCGCCACTGAGACACAGTTGTCCTGCGAACCAGTGGTGCAGAACTGATTACTCATTATCCGAAAACCATTGAACAATTAACTTTTGTGTAAATATATGAGGGTGTCCCAAAAGCTGAGACACCCAATATAGACCTCTTATTCTATAAGATTGTAATGCAGTAAAATTTGATAAATACTTCGCATGACCCTGATGTTATTGCATATGCTGATAAACGAAAAACCGATTTTTCCTACGCTAAGGAATGAAGAACCGGCTTTTGTTGTTTGTTTATTGTGCATTGTGCTATTAGTTCTTCGTTAACTTAGTGAGTAAGCTGTTCGTTTGGAGGTTCAGAGAAACATGCCGCCGGAAGCCTCCCGCATCCACAAAGAAAAGGTCAAAGTTGAGGAACTTATTTCTGAAACTATCAGTCTCCCTGTCTTCGGGTTGTAGGTTGCCTTGACAGGGACCATTTGATCAGTCGGTAGTACCTCAATCCACTGGTCGAAAACTTGGAAGTTCTTATCTTTGGTTCTGTGTCTCTATCAATGGTTTTTGCACCAGCACCGTTAACAGGATATTGCTGTTCTTTATTCCTATTAAGGTATTTTGTCACCAGAACTACATAATGATTTTTCTACAATTTCGGCAATATCCAACGTTTTAACCTGCTCCTCCATTTCTTTTGCCTTCGTCCCATCATTGATCATCGTTAAGCAGTAAGGACAGTTGCTTCCGATTGTTGTCGGATTCAGTCGGAGAGCCTGCTCTGTGCGCTCGATATTGATCCGTTTTCCTTGCGTTTCCTCTATCCACATCATTCCCCCTCCGGCTCCGCAACACATGGAGTCTTCGCTATTTCTCTCCATTTCTAATACTTCTACACTAGGGATCGATTTCAGGATTTTTCGCGGAATGTCATAGATGTTGTTGTATCGGCCCAAATAGCAGGAATCATGATAAGCTATTGCTTCTTCGACTTCTTTTTCCGGCTTAATCCGGCCTTCTTGAATCAAGTTCCAAATCAGTTCCGTATGATGATACACTTCCGCTTCCAATCCGAATTCCGGATACTCGTTTTTGAACGTATTGTACGTATGCGGGCAAATCGTGACGATCTTCTTGACATTGTAAGCTTGGAAGTTGGCAATGTTCTCCTGGCACAGCTGCTGGAAGAGAAACTCATTCCCCATTCTTCGAGCCGTATCGCCTGAATTCCGTTCTTCATTTCCTAGAATGGAAAAATTCACCCCGGCAATATTAAGGATTTTCGCAAAGGATTGGGCAATCTTCTGGCTGCGCTTGTCGAAAGAACCCATCGATCCTACAAAAAATAGATATTCAAAATCGTCAACTTCGTTTACGGTCGGCACGACAATGTCCTCGCGTCCTTCAAGCCACTTGATCCGCTCCTTACGGTTAATTCCCCATGGATTGCTCTGGCGTTCGATGTTTTGAAAATAACGTGTAGCTTCGTTAGGCAAATTGCCTTCGGTCAAGACTAAATAACGCCTCATATCAATTATTTTATCCACATGTTCGTTAGCCACCGGACATTGGTCTTCACAATTCCCGCATGTCGTACAAGCCCATAATTCCTCCTTGGTGATCACATCACCAATCAAATCAGGCATTTCAACCGTTGACGCAGTTTCCTGACCAGCCGATTCAATGATTAATGAAGGGGATAATGCAGAAGATCCAAAAATAAAACCGGGCATCCACGCGCTACGGGAGGTAACGGCCGCTCCCTTTTCTGTCAAATGATCCCTCATCCTAACTATAAGATCCATCGGGGATAACGTCTTCCCGGTTCCTGAAGCGGGGCACATATTCGTGCATCGTCCGCATTCTGTGCATGCGTATAGATCGATCAGCTGTTGCTGGGTAAAATTCTCTATTTTCCCGACTCCGAATTCCTCAGCTTCTTCATCCTCGAAATCAATCTTTCTCAATTTTCCAACAGGGCCGACTTTCTTGAAAAAGATGTTGATCATAGCGAATAACTCATGTAATTGCTTCGACTGCGGTACGAACACCATGAATGATAACACGGTCAGCAGGTGCACCCACCAAAATACATAGAACAATACTGTTGCTGCCGTCGTTCCGATGCCGGAGAACACTGCCGCAAACACTCCGGAGAATGGAGCATAGACGAAATCCGGTTGGTGCCCCAGCATAACCGTTTCAAAACCCAGCGTAAACAGGATGGAGATGGTCAGCGTGGTCAGAGCAACAATAACCACGGCGGCTTTGACGTCTCTCTTGAATTGCAACCGCTTCAGCTTCTCAATATACCGGCGGTAAAAAGCATATACCACAGCGCACAGCATGAGGAAGGTGGTCCCCTCCTGCATGAGACTGAAATATTTGTGCGCGGCGCCGAAAGGGAATTCATAACCGATAATAAATCCCTTGATTATGATTTCTATGAGTCCTATTTGGATGATAAAAAAGCCATAAAACAATACCAAATGCATAAGACCACTTTTCTTGTCTTTAAACAATTTTCGTTGGCCGAACACATTAACTAACACAGTATTGATTCGTTCTTTGAGGTTTGGTTCAAAAGCCGTTTTCTTACCAAGCTTTACAAACAAATACCGGCTGTATACGAGTTGGGCAAACAAATAAACTGCATACCCCGTCACGAAAAGAAAAGCTATGAAATTCAGCAAACCTACCATAATAAAAAACTCCTTTCCCGATGTTAATACAAACTCTGAATCTCTGCATTTTTATCAAAGATAAAAAATGCAGCTAAGCCAGGGCTTATGTTTTCAAAGTGTCGATTATTTATTTTTTGGGTCCTTAAAAACATCCTACCTACAAGGTTTGCTTCGGTCATCCCACAGATTGTTGGAACTGTATAACGAAAAATTGTACAAATTTATCATACAAACGATGGGTTCCCCCTCTACCATTTCACTTTATCCAAAATGTCGTGCTTTTTTAAATATAGTTCCAACAAAATGTCCAATGACCACTCCCCAATCTTAGCGATATGATGATTCTAAGGATTTCAAATAGTTATTCTTCAAAATCCTGCAATTCATAAAAAGGAGGCGCATAAAAAATGAGTAATTTACCACAGACGGCTGATGTTGTCATAATCGGTGCGGGATTAATGGGCGCAAGCACTGCATACGAACTAGCTAAAAGAAATGTTAAAAACATAGTAGTTTTAGAGAAAAATGCGATTGGTTCGGGGGCAACCGGTCAATCGAGCGGTGTTTTACGCGGACATTACAGCTATGAACTTCTCACGCGGATGGCAGTGCAAAGTTTGGAAACGTTTCAACATTCGAACGAGATTTTGGGTAGCGGTGTCGGGTATCAACCCGTTGGATATTTGTTTGGGGTCGATCACGTAAATATTGAGAACTTGAAAAAAAATGTAGAAATGCAAAAGAGAAACGGTGTCAATACGGGTTTAGTAACCATGGACGAAGTAAAGGAAATCTGGCCTGAATTGGATACGGATCATTTTGGAGCATTTGCCTTTGAACCCCAAGGAGGGTATGGTGACCCGGTCCTCACGAATCAAGCTTATGCCGATGCAGCCCGGGCCTTGGGCGTTATAATCAAACAACATTGTGGCGTTAAGAGAATCATCACAAGCGAAGACGGCAGTGCGATTGTAGGTGTCGAGACTACGAATAATCACATAATATCTACACCTCGTGTCATTGTAGCTGCAGGAATAGGGGCACATCACTTAATGAAGAATGTGGGAGTAAACGTACCAATCAAAGGACAGCGCGCCCAGCTTATCTACATTTCTCCAGGCGGATCTAAGAAAAACGTTCCTTCTTTCGGAGATTTCATGCATGACCAGTATATTAAACCCGAAGTAAGCAGCGGTCACCTATTATTGGGGAATGCCGATCACGCCGATCCACAATATATCGATCCGGCCGATTACGATGCTGATAAATATCTTAAGCACGCAACGGAAAAGGCGATTGAAAAGGCGATTATGAAATTTATTAATTGTTTCCCATCCTTAGAAAATGCCAAGTTGTTAGCAAGCTACTCTGCCGCTTATGAAATTACACCTGATGGGATTCCTTTTATTTGTGGCACACCTATCGAAGGTGCTTACCTATGCACCGGGTTCAGTGGACATGGATTTAAAATCACACCATGCGTTGGGAAATTAACAGCAGACTTAATTTTGGAAGGAGAAAGCAAGCAAGAAGGCATCGATCTTGCACCTTTCCGATTGACCCGTTTTGAAGAAAATGATTTACTCAAGCCGGCACACCCATACACAACAACAGTTAATAGTCATGTTTAGTCTTTTATAGACCATGTGTTGATACACAAGTAAAAAAGGAGGTTTTCGATCATGAATATGGTAGTCATCATGAAGCAAACATTCGATACTGAAGAAAAAATAACTATAGAAAACGGTCAGATTGTGAAAGACAATGTGGGGTCGATTATGAATCCGTACGATGAATATGCGGTGGAGGAAGCTGTCAAGTTAAAGGAAGAGCATGGCGGTGAGGTTACGGTTATTACAGTCGGACCGCCGGAAGCAGAAAGTGCCCTTCGTACAGCCTTGGCCATGGGGGCAGATAAGGCTGTTCTTATTGAAAATGAAGATCAACCGTTGGATGAATATAGTATTGCAAAAGTATTAACAGCTGCAATCAACAACAGGGAATATGATATTATCCTTGGCGGGAATATGTCAGTTGATAATGGAGCCAGCCAGGTAGGGCCACGTATTGCTGAAGAATTGGAGATTCCGCATGTCGCCACGATTACGAAGCTTGAGATTGACGGGGAATCCGTTAAGGCAGAAAGGGATGCGGAAGGTGATGTGGAAATCATCGAATCGACCCTACCGATTCTAGTGACAGCGCAACAAGGCTTGAATGAACCACGCTACCCGTCATTACCGGGGATCATGAAAGCGAAAAAGAAATCATTGGAACGGTTGGCTATCGAGGATTTGAATGTAACTGAGGATGATCTACAATCAAAATCGAAGGCAGTAGACCACTATTTGCCTCCGGCAAAAGCAACGGGACGTATTCTTGAAGGTGGACTACCGGCTCAGGTTGAAGAATTAGTTCATATACTACATGAGGAAACTAAAATTGTTTAAAGGAGGAAAATCGTTATGACGAAAGTACTTGTACTGGCCGAAGCCAAAAATGGAAAACTGAGAAACGTGTCCTTTGAAGTTTTAACCGTTGCAGGTTGCATTGCAAGCGACGGGGAAATCACTGCGTGCGTTTTTGGAAGTGATGCGGAAAAGTATAGTGAAGAAATCGCCAAATATGGAGCGCAGAAGGTGTATGTTGTGAACAATAAAGAATTGAACGAATATACGCCGGACGGATATAAGCAAGCGTTGCTAAAAGTAATTGATGAAGTGCAGCCACAGGTTGTATTAACCGGACATACTTCCATCGGAAAAGACGTTTTTCCTCGTGTAGCTGCACGGTTAAACGCTGGATTAATATCGGACTGCACAGATGTTCAAACGGGGAAAGGTATTGTCTTCACAAGACCGATTTATTCAGGAAAAGCGTTTCAAAAGAAAAAAATTACCGAGGGTCTTGTAATGGCAACGATTCGTCCAAACAATATCGAAGCCGTAGAAAATGAGGTTGCTGGTGAAACGATCAAATTGCCGGTCGAGATCAAAGATTTGCGAACAGTGGTAAAAGAAGTTGTAAAAAAAGCAGCCGCCAAAGTGGATCTTTCAGAGGCGAAAGTAATTGTTTCCGGCGGACGAGGAGTAAAAAGCTCTAAAGGATTCATACCGTTGCAAGAGTTGGCAGACGTTCTTGGAGGTGCAGTAGGCGCGTCACGAGCTGCCTGCGATGCCGAGTATTGTGACTACTCATTACAAATCGGTCAAACCGGCAAAGTGGTGACACCAGATTTATATATCGCATGCGGCATTTCCGGGGCGATCCAGCATCTGGCGGGAATGTCCAGTTCAAAAGTGATCGTAGCGATCAATAAGGACCCGGAAGCGAATATTTTTCACGTTGCCGATTACGGTATCGTCGGGGATTTATTTGAAGTCGTGCCTTTATTAACTAAAGAATTTAAGAAAGTACTTGCTGAGAAACAAGCTGTGTCAATCTAAATATATTTATTCATATATTTGAACCGGGTGGCTTTGTCACCAGGTTCAAATATAGTGACAAGATTTAATTATTTACTTCCCTATTACTGTTTTGTGCTTATCATATGTACTTATAGCCGTTCACAAGGGCTGACAAAAAAGAGTTTGAACCCTTTTTAGTCCTCAAGCAGTTATTAAAATAAATTGAGAAATGGTGGTAGAACAATGATAAAAGAAGCCAGTAAAACGATATCGGAAGAAATAATAGAGTGGCGTCGGGACTTTCATCAACACCCTGAACTTTCCTTTGAGGAAAAAAGAACATCAAAAATAGTTGCAGATTTTTTAAAAAGTTACGGTTTGCAGGTAAAAGAGAATGTAAACGGGTATGGTGTTGTTGCAGATTTAATAGGTGCTGAGAAAGGGCCAACCATTGCTTTACGAGCCGATATGGATGCCTTGCCGATTCAAGAAGAAACGGGATTGCCTTTTGCTTCGGAGGTTCCTGGTGTCATGCATGCGTGCGGCCATGACGGTCATATTGCGATTTTAATGGGAGCCGTTAAATTATTAACCTCGCAAAAGGACAAGTTAAAAGGAAATGTGCGGTTTATTTTTCAGCCTGCAGAAGAATTAAATCCCGGTGGTGCCTACGGAATGATTCAGGAGGGAGCCTTACATGGTGTAGATGCTGTGTTTGGTTTGCACCTCTGGTCTGAATTGCCTTCGGGGACGTTCCAGACGTGTTACGGGCCCATGATGGCAACAACTGATCGTTTCACTATTGAAATAGAAGGAAAAGGCGGACATGGAGGGATGCCCCATAAAGCAATAGATTCTATTGTGATAGCATCACACCTTGTCATGTCCGCTCAGCACATTATTAGCCGAAACATCGATCCTCTAGAATCTGGCGTAATTACTTTTGGGGAACTTAAATCCGGTACGGCTTTTAACATCATTGCAAACAAGGCTGTATTAGAAGGAACAGCACGAAGTTTTACTCCTGAAGTTAGGGAAACGCTGCAAAGGGAACTGCAAGAATTAACTAACGGGTTGGCTAAAATTTATGGGGCAACGATTAATATAAATTATCAACGAGGGTATCCCGCAGTGGTAAACCATGATAGAGAAGTTGACTTCATGATTGATGTGGCAAGAGTGGTGTTCGGAGTCGAAAATACAGGAACAATGAAACCGAATATGGTTGGAGAGGACTTTTCTTATTATCTAAAAGAAATTCCGGGTGCTTTTTGTTTTATTGGAGCAGGCGATCCGAACCAACCTTTGTATTCGCATCACCATCCCCGCTTTCAGATTGATGAAAGTGTGTTGCCTCTTGCCGCAGAATGGTTTTACCGGTTAACCTTAAAATATTTGGGGTAACCGTAGCTGTACGCTGTCCATGAATGGGGGATCAACCAACATACCCAAACGACAAAATCACAAAGTCCACTATCCAACAAATTGTATAATTTATTATCTGAAAATTCATACATATTAAAAGATGTATTTTCGACAAAATCTTTTTATAATTTAAATACTATACTATTTTGAAAGCGCTATCAAAAAAGGCGATAAAATTTTATGTTTTCCTCTTTATTTCATACACATTAGCGTAGTCTAAAAGGATTTCTACATTTTGGTATTTTCCAAGATTTAAGATTTTATGTTAGGAAATCTAACACGATTCTTTTAAAAAATAAAAAAACTAATTATATTAGAAGATAAGTCAGAATTAGAAGTACCATATTTCTTTTGGAAACGTAATAATTGAAATTTATATAACGAAAGAGATAAAAAAATGTGTTGAGGTCCTTTCGTGTTAGAACTGAGTAAAGTGCCATGATTGAAATTAATCAAGGAGGTGTTGGACAAGGCTAACCTTACTTCTTTGCTAGGGAAGGCATGGAGAATACACCAATAAAAACCTTATAGCTGAACAGAAGCCCCAATGGATGTTGACATCTCTATATTCAAGTTAAATCTTCCAAAAAAAATCATGTTTACAAGCGTGTCGGAAAAAGTTAAAAAAAGGACATATAAACATTCTGGACTCGGCTTTTTACCTGTTCTACATAATCCAAAAGATACTGTAAAAATGATTCAATTCCGGCTTTTAAATCCGAACGGTCCTGATAATACCGATTTGACAGCACACCCTCTTTGAGCCAATTCCAGATTAATTCCATCAGATTTAGATTAAGCAAAAAAATTGGATTTATATATATGTTTTAGACAACCCTATAACCTTTGATATATCAATATATTTTATAGGAGGAATTTATGGACTATAAATCAAAAAACATTCTTGGAGGATCTGATAAAAAGTTTAAAAAAGAGGATGTTAATATCGTAGATACGAAGATTGCTAAACAATCCGTTATTGCTACCTCGTTGGGTAACGCCATGGAATGGTTTGACTTTGGTCTCTATGCATATTTAGCTATTACGATTGGTAAAGTTTTCTTTCCAGAAATTGATTCTTCCTTCCAATTGATCTATGCTTTTGCTACATTTGCAATTGCTTTTATCGCTCGTCCGATAGGTGGTTTTGTTTTTGGTATGATGGGGGATCGAATCGGGCGTAAGAATATCTTGGCTTTAACATTAATCATGATGGCTGGATCAACATTAAGTATCGGTCTTATTCCAAGCTATGCTACTATCGGTATTGCTGCTCCTATTTTGTTACTTATTACTAGGTTAATCCAAGGATTTTCAACTGGAGGAGAATATGCAGGTGCAATGACTTTTATTGCCGAATCAACGCCAGATAAAAAACGTGGTTTTTTAGCGAGTGGTTTAGAAGTTGGGTCGCTCGTCGGTTTTATTGCAGGTGCTGGTTTAGTCACTTTATTGTCATACCTCCTCGGTCCTGACAAGATGGTTGAATGGGGATGGAGAATTCCATTTTTGATTGCCGGTCCTTTAGGATTTATCGGCTTTTACTTCCGTTCTCACTTAGAAGAAACACCTGCTTTCAAGGCTATGGCGAAAGCAGAAAAAGAGGAAAAACACCGTGCTTCTTTTAAAGAAATTTTAACCCACCATTGGAAACCACTTTTGATTTGTATAGGAATAGTTCTCTTTTATAACACGACGAACTATACGGTACTTACATATATGCCATCTTATTTATCCGAAGAACTTGGCTATGGTGAAACGAAAGGATTATTTTTGGTCCTTCTCCTTATGGTTCTCATGATTCCTATCATCTTAGGGATGGGATATTTAAGTGATCGTATTCGTAGTCGCAATCGTATTATAAAGGGAGCTCTAATTGGTAACATTTTACTCAGTATACCAGCAATTATGATGATGAAAACTGGTAATGATTTTATTGTCTTTTTGGGGCTGCTTCTCCTTGGTAGTCAGCTTGCTTGTTTCCAGGGAACACTTCCAGCAACGCTGCCGTCTTTATTTTTTACGAACGTACGGTTTGGATCACTTGCGATCACATACAATATTTCAACTTCCTTATTCGGAGGGACAACCCCTCTTGTTGTTGCTTGGATGGTAAGTATCACCAACAATAGTATGATTCCAGCTTATTATTTAATGGCTTCTTGTCTTTTCGGACTCATCATAGTTGGCTTTTTTGTCAAAGAAACCGCTGGTAGATCGTTACGTGGATCTATGCCGGCTGTTGAGGATCTAAACGAAATTGATGAAATCTTGAAAAATCCAGATGAAGCTCTTTGGTGGAAAGAGGAATTGAATATGGAAATAGACGAGGAAAAAATAATAGGTCTTGGCCATAATCGGGGTGTATCAATTAAATAATGAAGGGTTAAAATAAAGAAGTCGATTCCTGATCATACAGGAAACCGATTTCTTTATTTTGATATTTACTTAGCGGGCAAAATTTCGAAATGTTGGCAGTACCTCAATTAAGGCAACATCAATCATGCATAAAATGAAACTGTTTGTAAATACTGCGAAATATTCTTACTCTTGATTATGACTAATCGACCAAAGTTTTATGCTGAGGTCGAGCAAAAACAGGTCGTCCGGATTCATAAGCGAACGCCCCGTAAGGGTTTCAATCTTCTTCAGCCGGTATAATAAAGTATGTCTATGGACATGGAGAGCTCGAGCCGTTTGACTTACATTGCCTTGATTACGTATATAGGAGGTAAGTGTATGGATGAGATCTCCCCCCCGCTTGTTATCATAATCGATTAATCGTCCAATAGTGGATAAAATTACTGCGAATACGTCAGAGTTTTTGGAAATTGTAACCAAAATTCTTAAAATACCAGTATTGGAGTAAGTATGCCGATATCCTGGGCCAATTTGGCGGCGGCCTATATCCAGCGCAATCCTTGCATCATTAAAACTATCGTGGAAGGTTTGAATTCCAGCGTGATTCTCTCCAATTCCCCACGACATAATCAGACCCGGGAATCGCTTTTTCAGTCTGCTTTCTACATTGTCAAGAAAGAGATTAAACGTATCCTTCACCTGATTTAAGGGAGCTTCCAAAAAAACGATTAAACGTTCCCGCTGATAGGTCGCCATCACTTTCCGATGGATAGATTCCCTTGAAAGAATGACCTGTTCCTCGATAGCACGGGTCGTTACCTGTAACCATTGTTCGTATGTTGCTTTATCCGCTTCTGTCTTCTCAAAGATGCTTTCCAGATTCTCAGCGAACCCAAGGATACATACATACGGAAGATTTACATTATAGTCTAAGGATTTTGCCCTTGACAGAATATGATCCCAGGAGTCATATTCTCCCTTGGCTAGGCTCCAGACAAAATCATCCCTTAATCTCAATTCGGTTTCTTTGATGGTCGTCTCCCTTTGAAACCATAACGATGTGGCTGTTGCTGCATATTCCAGCATATATTCTTCCCCATTGGTAAAAAGCGAATTAAGCAGCACTTCAGATGGCTGTTCCAAAAGAAGGAATCCATTAATCTTATTGGTTGTTCGAATCTTCACTTGAATGATGGAGTCCTTCAAGTAGATCCAGCCAATGTCTTTGGAAAGGTAATCTTCCGGATTCCAAAGTTCCGGATGTGAAACGGATTGTACATATTCTTCCCATTTGGCAGTTAATGAGTCCGCGTTTTTGCTTCTGCCTTTCAAGATTCCATCAGTATCAACAATAGCTGCCGGCAGTCCGGTTTTTTCCTCGATAATATCCGCAGCTTGTGATAAGGTTCCATCCGTTAGAAACAAATAGAGCAGTTCTTTTTGGAGCTCTTCTGAACAGTCAACCGTCTTTTTCTGCCAACGGTTTATTTTACTCAGTACTGTTTGGGTAATATCGGAAAAGCGAATACCCCAAGGCAGTTCAATAATAGGAAAATCATGCTCCTCAGCTATCTGCAGCACTTCTTCTGGTATTTCCTCCACATATCGGCCTAATGCAATAGCCATTGCTGCGGCCCCGGAATCGATAACATCCCGGACGAAGTTTTGGAATACAACTAAATTCTCATGACAGCCAATAGCCGTACTCAATACGAATTCATTTTTTCGAATATAGTTTTCAACCGGGTACTCCATTACTGATATCCATTCAACCGGAATATTTTCAAGGTTATGTGCAGCTGTTCGTACTTTGGCAGGTTCAAGAATGTCACTATCCAGTACACATTTCATTGTAAACTTCATGATTACCTCCAGTTTGTTGACGAAATATCGAAATCCGGCTTTTTTCGACAACTCGGATTATCTGTAATAATTAAACTATAATGGTAGCATTTTAAAATATCAATTGGACAAGTTATGGAAAATACAATGGATCCTTTCCATACAAAATATATAATTGATATCAATTATACGCAAGTTTATATTACTGGACAAAAATAAAAGCACACTACCCGGGAATGAGTAGATGTGCTTTTCACATAAATGGGTTAAAAAGGAAGAAGCGCAATCTTATTCGTTGATTTTAACTTCTCTATCATTTGATAACACGTATCAGGCTTATTGGTTAGAAGCGTGACAAGGAAATCTTTAACCAGTTCGGAGGGGATCGAATCGATCCACGCATCTGTACTTTTAAAGCATAGATCCAAACTGATAACTTCCTCCCCGTCATTTTTCCATGATGGCTGTACATAGGGGAGATCTAGACGGCGATACCCGAGGTGGGAAAAACTTCACGCCTGACAAACCGATCCATTGGAATGATCGTTCCAAATAACAAGTGCTCTCCACGATATGGATTATAAACTTCAGCAAACATCCCAAACAAATGATTACCATAAGAAGCAGCCACAGCCCGGAGATCTTGATTTCGTTGCTGAGCGAGAAACCTCCCGACCCCAAGCTCTTCATGTCCAATAATTGTAAAGTCAGTCATCGCCACATTTAACTCTTCGTAATAGCGGTATTCAGTGGCTCCAACCACCTTACCATCATGAAAAACTACAAAGACACGGACCTTCGGATCCTCTCATGGTTCTTTCCAAACCTGGAAGTCTAATACCTCTTCAGGAGGCAATACTTTTTGCATTAATTTATACAAACTGCCAAATAGTGGGTCGCCAATATTAGTAACCTAACATACTCCATGGTTGACCCTCCTTAGTGGTTCAGCAGCTTTAAGCATGAATCGTTAGTGATTAATTGCATATCTCTTCAGGGGAACGTCTCCAGGAAGCTCTTGTACTGTAAATCCGAATCGCAGAAGAATCTTAAGAATCAAAGCCTGCAGCTCACGGTTAAAAGCTTCACGAAAATCATCGTTTTCCTTACGGAAGGCGGTAGCACCATACCCCCGGATCACTTTTCCGTCAATGACAGGTTGCGTGGGTTTACTTCACAAACAACTCTCTTGGGAATCTCGTTATCGTTTCACAACCATCTTCAGTCACTCTTAAGGTTTCAGTGATTGCTACGCCATAGCCGTCAAGCCACATTCCAGGCATCATATGGAACGTCATATTCGGCTTTAAGACCGTCTTTTCTCCCGGTTTAAAATACGCCGTATTTTCCGTCCATACAGGCGGATAGCTTAAGCCCACCGTATATCCCATTCTTGATTCTTTTTCCAAACCATATCTATTAATGGTTGTTTGCCACGCTTTTTCTACCTCCTCACATGATACTCCCGGCTTTACTGCCGACAGTGCTTTGTCTAGTCCCTCTATTACTATTTTCGCTGTTTCTCTTACTTTCTTAGGCGGTTCTCCTATAAAGATTGTTCTTGTTAGGGGGGCATGATATCGTTTATAACTTCCTGATAACTCCATGTATATTAGTTGACCATCTTGATATTTTCCTTCTGTTGTCCATGAGAAGTGGGCCCCTGCTGTCCTTTCTCCTGCAGGCATTATGGGCGCCAGTGATGGATATTCACCGCCATACACGCCCGTTCCTTTCATTAAGTCACTATAAATTTCTGCTGCAACATGGCACTCTCTTACCCCAACGCCAATGCTTTCGATTGCATTATACATTGTCTTTTCTACTATTCTTGCAGCGATCTGCATATATTCTAATTCTCTTATGGATTTTTGCCCTCTTACCCAGTTTACTAGTGCCGTAGCATCTATAAATGATGCATCCGGCAAACTTCTTTCTAATGTTTTATACCAATGTGCGTTAAAATAGGAAGCATCGAATTCGAGGCCGGTTTTTTTATTATGAAGTCCTTTTTCTTTTAAAAAGTCTCCAATAAAATCCATGACATGCAGCACTTTCGGCTCCCACAAATATTTGTCAGGATAAGCTATTACATTTTCTCCCGACATCCATGTTGTTTCCGTTGCACAGTATAAATCTTGCAATCTTACAATACATACAGGCTCCTCTAAGCCTGTTGCGACTATTACGACTTGAGGCACGTAATATGACATCGCATCATATCCCGTTACATAGTTCATATTCGCCGGGTCTGTAATTATTAATACTTCTATTCCTTGTTCTTCCATGCTTGTTTTTACTTTTCTTACCCGCTCTTGGTATTCTGTTTTTTCAAATGGCAACATTTTCACATACCTCCATAATTCTTTACTACTCTATATTTCATCATTTCTTTGAAACAAATTCCCCAATTGCTCACTCACTCATTTCTGAGTGTCGGAAAATCACCACTCTCTTTTTATTTCCTTTCGGTATTTCGTGCATCTGGTAACCAACAAATTCCACCCGAACGCCAAGAGGAGTCAAGTTCTTTATTTATCATACGGTACTAGAGTTTAACGAGCATCCTACAGATTGTTGGAATTATACTCAGATAAGTTTATACATTTTGTAAACAAGAAGTAGTATTATATGTGAAATTTGGTTCTGGTGCAAAAACTTCAAGAATCAGGCGAAGGACTGACGTGTTCTCTTTGGGTCAAAACATCGCACACAAGAGTACAAAGATTATGTGGCTACTCTTTCCTTGCTGCTGAATGGCGTGAAGGCTAATCAAACTGGATAGAAATGTCTTACCTGTTCCGACCCCCCTATAATAAATCAAGTTTTCCTGATTATTCAAAAACCGCCATGCAAAAGATATTCATTTGTTAAACCTTGTCCCAGCTTGCTGTCCTTCCAATGAAACGGGGTTCCAGCCACCTTCGGCAGCGTTGCCTGCTGAAGCAGAAGGTTGTTTTTCGTTCCTCGCGATGCTGCGATTTCATGTTTCATCAACCGCAATAAATACTCTTCGTTGCTGTCCGCCTTAATCTCATGATAATGCTCCCGAATCCAGCTTAACTTCAGGCGTTTGACGTAGCTTTTGCTTGCTAAAAAAGTTTTATTTACAGAAACTTTACAAATAATTTCCTCTTTTGAGGATTTAGAAGATGTAACATCTTTAGAAATTGGTGCCCTAATCAGTGACAACTTAGGTCAGAACTGGGGTTTAGAATCGAAGAGAAGGAATGGGAATGCTCTTTTAAGATGGTACAAATGGGGAAACAATGTAATAAATAACGAACTTGTTCATTTTAATAGCCAAAAAAAGGCTTATCTTACAACTTTGTTAAGATAAGCCTTTTTTATAACAAACTAATATTTTAACTACATTTTAATTTCTAATTGATTTTTCTGCTGTACCGGAATAAAGTGCACGCAAAATTAAGGAAGTACATATTAGTGTCTATTTAAAAATTCTTACCTTTTCTAAATGAAGGTCCATGTTATTTTGATTGATACGCTCTAAGTACATATTAGTTGTCGAAATATCCGAGTGACCAGCCCAATCCTTAACCACTGCAAGCGGCACATCATTCTCCAGCATAACCGTCACAAAAGTATGCCTAAACCAGTGAGGACTAATAGCTGTATTTTGCTCTGCCAGTTTGACGGCAGACTTTACGATTTTATAAAGAGCTGGGTAGGTCAAACGCTTCTTCTCGAAACGAGTTTTTTCCTTATTATATACCGAGTAAAATAAAGGACTGGTATCCTGCATATTGATATCCGTTGATTCATATAATACTTCCCGATAGCTAAACAACAGATTCTTAGTTTCTTGCTTTATTGGAATAGTGCGGGGTTTATTGCCTTTCCCGATCACATCCACTAATAAGTTGCCTCTTCGATTCTTTCGGAAACTTCCCCAATTCAGATTTAGGAGCTCACTTGCCCGAAGGCCTGTTGTGTATAAAAGATAACCGATGAGCAGGTTGCGTGTCTGCAGCTGCTTTCGGTATGTATCCGTCTTCACGATTTTTGGAAAATAAGAGATTAATAACTCTGCATCTTCCTGATTCAACTCCCTTAATTGAA
>NZ_JAUHLN010000008.1 GCF_030412265.1 Fictibacillus terranigra | reverse complement strand
GCGGTGTGTCCATCCCGGTCCTCTCGTACTAAGGACAGCTCCTCTCAAATTTCCTTCGCCCGCGACGGATAGGGACCGAATTGTCTCACGACGTTCTGAACCCAGCTCGCGTACCGCTTTAATGGGCGAACAGCTCAACCCTTGGGACCTTTGTTTGATTCTACGTCCCACTTTTAGCGATATTTTCAACTTTTGCGGTTGTAATATTATCATTATTCATGCTATTAATCTTGCTTAAGGCGGAGACAGAAAAAATTGAAATAACACAGCAAATCATAATATAAATACTGATAGGAACCGTACTTCCGAATTCATGCAATAAGAACAGCGAATAATAGGTGCCATTCCTCCACCTATAATGGAGGCAAATTGATAAGCGAGCGATGAACCGCTATAACGCAAATGAAGTGGAAAATTCTCAACGATTAATGCTGCTTGTGGCCCGTAGACCATACCCGGACCAATTCCTGAGATGGCTACTGCCAATATAATCAGAGCGGTTTGTCCGCTTTGGAAGAAATAGCAATGGTATTTGCCTTGTGCTATTGCTGAAGATTATGCCTTTTTCTCGATCCAGGCATAAACACACTCAAAACAATTGAAAGAGTTAAACCAGCCATCATAAATCCGCCGGATACCCAAGGTGACGGGCTGAATGATTCCGCCATGGCTCCCCACATGATCGGCACAAAGCCTGCGATGGCAAATATGAATCGCATATTAATTAGCAATAAAAAAAGCACTGCAATTAGCAGTGCTCAGCTTGTAGACATGGGACTTTGTCTACAAGCTGAAGACTCGTCAATGACGAGTCTTTTTTGTATTTAACCTCAGACAATTACAATGTCAAAACCAATGTCATTTCCAACATTTTAATTTTGATAATGCACCTCAAAACGGAACCCTTTACTGTTGAGGGTTTTTCATTAAAGCTGTTTTCTAAAAGATTGTTGCTATTTAGGCTAAATATAAAAGACACCTAATTTAGATGTCTTTCTTCAACTAACGCACCAAAGTTTTTAACTGCGAAGTTTTAAGTGAATATAAAGATCTGTAATCCATACACAAATATTTTTACTAATATAGAAATCTTTCGTTTCCACTGCTGTTAAAGGTCCAATGTTAATTGCACTTCTACTTTTTTTCGGAGGCCTCGCATACCCTTACCCTTTTGGCATATTACCGCTCCTTGACCATTTACTCTAGGATATGATGCAATAAGAAATAGGGATTAACTATTTTTTGAATAAAGAATATACATATATCGAACTGCACTACATAAACTAAGGTATTAAAACATAGAGGTGAACGGCCGTGAATAAGATAACGAAAAGTGAATATAAAGAACAACTGTTAAAACGATTGAGTAGTTACGAAAAAGCTGATTTCAAATTAAATAAGATATCATATCCCACTCCTATGGATACGATCAAACATCTAGTACCTTCCCTTTTACCCATATTAAAAAGCCCTAAAATTTAACAGGGCTTTTTTTATTTGATAGAAGTTAAAATGTTGTTAACTGTACTGAGTACAGGGTCATTTTTAGATACCTTTACTTTGTTGATATCAAATTCAAGGTTATTATTTTTCGCATAGTTATGCAATAATATAGCTCTGTATTGCTCTTTTGTAAGTTTTCTATTATTGTCTGTTGACTTTTCTATTTCTCGTGGAGCCGATTTATGTAAAGTGCTCATTGTTCTACACACTCCTTTGTATCTATTGTATACCCATTATTAAGCAGTTGCAAACAGGTGATTATTAATCATTATCTGTTAACTCTGTTGAGTTAAAAAGTATAGCTTCTTGTAAATCATCATCATTCACTGACAATAGCATAATGCTGTCCGTAACGATCTTGCTGTACTCAAAGATTCCTTTCAATACTTCCTTATCATAATCAGTAAAGATGTGTTCTTTGCTCTCAATCAAGACTATGTAGTTACCTGTTAATTCCTCTCTAGCAGCCATCATAAAATTGGTGTCACCAAACATTTTCTTCCTTGTGATGATCTTTCTGTCAGTATCCTGTTCATTGTACAATAAGTTGGCTAATCTGTTGTACTCCTGATTTGAGAAATAGTCGTTGTCTCCTAGATATTCTGAAACTTGAGCAGAAAGACTAATTTGGAGCTCGGAGTCAAAAAACTCTTCGTATTTCATCAGAATTTCTCTTAGTACTAGTTCATACGGAACCTCTGGTGAATGTTTAAATTTTCTTATAAAATAGTCATTTTGTTTCAACACGCTTGATATGAAATGAAATTGATTGAGTTGTTTTTCTTGGACTTTTGCTAATTCTGCGAACTCCACTTCAAACTGCATTACCTTTATCCTCTTAAGTGGATTTGCAATTAGATTCATTGCTACGAAAATTCCTAATAGCATCACTAAAACAAATCGCAAGACCGCTAATATGAAAGGACTGAAGATTCTCCCCATTAGGTCATTTCCGTCTTTTACAGTTGGAAGTGAATGATTATAATAGTATCCTTTTATGGCGTAAACAACTGCCGCTATAAAGAATATTGAAATAACGGCATAATAAATCTTATCTTTATTTTGTTGCATCCATTTCCATACGGGGTTGACCTTATTGATCATTCTATCCCAAAAGACTATAGTTTTTTCTTTCATTCGCTTGACTCCCTCATAGCAACTTATTCCTCAGTCTTCTCGATTCAAGCTTCTAATACCTTCCTTTTAAACAAAAAACGCACCTTTTTTTGAATAATGGGTTCAGTTTTGAGGTGCACAATTATAAAACGCATATCAAATCACAGCAGAAATCGCATTGTTTATTCACAACACCTCCCCCACCTGTTTATGGATCCTTCCTCTGTAAACGTTTTCTCCATTTATTATAAAATCGCTTCTCTGGTTCGTCTATCCATATCCTGCCAAAGACCTATTTCCTCATTTCAAAGGCAACATATGATGGGTAACAAAAAGGAAAAACCTAACGGAAACGGAATTCTTTAAAATAAAGTTGAAACGGGGGCTTATGGAGATTAGTAATAAATGGTTACTAGCTGTACTCTTATTGGCAATCTTTGTGGTCGCTTGTTTTTTGGTATTCCGGCCGGCCCATCCAGCCACCCCAGCTCTTCCTAGCATTCCCTCTACATCCGTGGAAGAGCAGGTCTGCTCAAGATGGTGACTGTAAAGGAATCCGTTTGTTCGACGCTGATTCACATTTTGTTTTTGCCGAAAGCAGTACAGGGATCACTCCAGCGCTTACCAATAATGAATTCACCGAATTTAAGAAGTTCATTTATCCCATGCTGAATTTTCACGAGTTCAACGAGGAGCGATCCGATCCTTCACCGATACGGCAAAAGGCATCGTTCACGGTCCTTTTTTAGTCTTCTAACGGAAACCTTCAAACAATTGGAGCGATTGGAATATCAACCTTTTAAAAACATAGAGAGAGGAGCGCACTGCTTTATAGCATTGCAACTAACTACTGAAAAAATAAAAATCAGAGCCTATCCATATCCGACAATTCCTATCGAATTGTTTAAAAATTTTGAATTGACTCACTAATAAAAAGAAATTATAATGGCGAAAAGGTTTCGCTCAATTTTGTCTTTAAGCAGAAGGAGATGTGCAGCACCCTATGAGCTCAAATATCAAAGATGTAGCACGGCATGCTGCCGTTTCCATTAGTACGGTCTCAAGGGTAATGAATATGCCCGATAAAGTAGCCAAAGAAACGAGAGACAAAGTCCTGAACGCAATAAGGGAGCTTAATTACATGCCCAATGCATTGGCGAGGGGGCTGATATTCAAAAGGACAAAATCTCTCGGTGTACTCATTCCTGACATTTCGAATATGTTTTACTCCGAAATGTTACACGGAATGGAGGCTGCAGCTCATGATCAGAACTACAACCTGATTTTGTGCAATACCGATAACAACAAAACGAGAATGATGGAAAGCCTGAGCGTCTTGAAAGAGAAACAAATTGATGGATTGATATTTACTAGTGAACCGATCTATCCCGATTATCATGAATTGTTTCTTAAGCTTCAGATCCCCATTGTCCTAGCTGCTACACACAGCCTTGAGTACGATCTCCCGTCCGTTAAAGTCAATGACGAGCAAGCGAGCTACGACGCGACGGAATATTTGATCAAAAACGGCCATCGCCAAATTGGTATGATCTGTGGGTCCATTACAGACCAGGTAACCGCGATGCCCCGCCTTCAAGGCTTTCTTAGGGCCCTTAAGGTCCATCAAATGGAAGCTGACATGGAAAAGCTGGTCGAGTTTGGGTCATACAAGTTCGAAGATGGTTACCATGCCATGCACAAACTGCTTGAAAAGTATCCCGATATTACGGCGGTCTTTGCGGCTGGCGATGAAAGGGCGCTAGGCGCGATCTCTTACCTGCACGAAAAGGGAAAGTCAGTACCCGAGGATATCTCGGTCATTGGGTTTGACAACTTGCGATTATCCCAAATGTCCATACCAAAACTGACAACTGTCGGACAACCCCTCTATGAAATCGGATATTTGGCAGTGGAAAAGCTGGATCATTTAATCCAGAAGGAGCATGTACCAGAATTACGGACATATGTGGACCACCAAATTGTGGAGCGACAATCAGTAAAAATGAGGAACCATGAGTCTGTTTGATGCCGAACCCTTTTTTATCCGCTATGAAAAGCTTTTCATAGCATGACAAGTATTTTTGTGTATTCAGTTTTGTCAATAATCAATAGATTTTAGCACACCATTCCTATCAGAACGGAGAGGATAGAAATTGAAATTGCGAGTGAATATTAAACAAGCGCTTAGTTATGGTGCCGGTAATTTCGGTCTTAATCTATTCTTTAGCTCTGTATCAACCTATCTTTTGTATTTCTATACAGACAATATGGGAATCACCGCTGCGGCTGCCGGCACTTTGATGTTTGCGGCACAGCTCGTCAATTTGATCATTAACCCCACAATGGGCGTTCTGGTAGATCGAACGTATAGCAGATGGGGCAAGTTCCGCCCTTATTTCCTGTTTGGCTGCCTTCCTCTCGCCGCAATCGGAGTTATGATTTTTACTGTCCCTTCTTTAGACACATCAGGCAAGCTGCTTTATGCATATATCACCTACATTCTTTTTAATATCATCTACTCCGTTATCAATGTTCCTTACAGTTCAGTCCTCGCCAGCATGTCCAATGATTATCAAGTCAGATCGCAGATTTCCTCCATCAAGGTATTTCTCGGACAGTTCGGAGGACTCTTCGTAAGCAGCGCCACCCTTCCGTTAATCCATCTCTTCGCAACAGAAAAAGCTGGATTCCAAATGGTGTACATTGGTTATGGTGCGATTCTGATTCTTACCCTCCTGATTACGTTCCTGGGCACCAAAGGAATTGGCCATACTCCGCGAGACACGCCAAAATCGGAAACCGCACCTCTAACTTTATCCAAACAAATGAGCACGGTCTTCCTCAACAAATATTTACTGCTGTTGCTCAGCTTTATTTTTGTATTCCAATTAACCTTAATTACGAAAAATTCATCTGTATTGTACTTTTTTAAATATAATATGGGTCAGGCCGATATGTTTTCTGTGTACTCATTGGTTGGATTTGCGATTCAGCTTGTCGGCATTGTAATAAATCCCTTTCTTGTAAGCAAAATCGGCAAAAGAAATGTCGGAATCATCAGCCAATTCCTCATCATCTTCAGTCTGCTCGGATTTTATTTCACAGCATCCAGCGTGTCTATGATATTTATACTGGGGGGTATAAGCTATTTAGGATATGGCATGGCCATACCTCTCTTGTGGGCCATGGTCCCTGATACGATTGAATACGGGGAATGGAAAACCGGTGTACGGGCGGAGGGTACGATTTATTCTACCTTTATCTTTGTTCAACTGTTCGCCCAGGCCATCTCTGCCAAATTATCAGGAAGCATTCTGTCTGCAGTGGGTTATGTCCCCAATGCCGTTCAATCCGAAGGTGCTTTAAACGGAATAAAAGCCATTGTCAGTTTGATCCCGGTAACTGGTGCAATTCTTTGCGTGATTATTCTTGCGATGTACGGTCTTAATGAAAAAATGTTTACAAAATATGTGGCAGAGATCGCTTCTCGCAAGGTCTCGTTATCTACCGATGACCAGAAAACCATCCATGCGAAGTAAAACTAAGAAATGTAAAGAGAGGAGAACACTATGACAAAGCCTAATATTATTTTGATGATTTCACATGATACGGGTCGTTACCTGGGCTGCTATGGCCGACAAGTCGCAACCCCAGCCATTGATAAGATAGCAGACAATGGGGTCAGGTTTGACAACTATTTCTGCTCCGCGCCTCAATGCAGTCCGAGCCGCGGCAGCATTATGACCGGTTTGTACGCGCATAACCACGGCATGATAGGCTTATCCCATTTAGGCTTCACCATCACTGAAGATAAAACAACGCTCCCGAAGGAACTCGACAAAGCAGGTTATGAAACCGTTTTGATCGGATTGAGTCATGAAACGATCGGGCAGCCTGGAGGGAGTGCATTCACGTCATCCGGAAAACTTGGATACAAAAGAATTATTGAAGTGGGAGGCCCCGGAAACCCGGATGGTAACCTGGCGCCGCTTGTGGCTGATAAAACGATTCAATTTTTGCAGGAGCAGGCTTCCTCAGGCCAGGAATGTCCGTTCTTCGCATCTGTTGGTTTTTTTGAAACTCACCGCGATTTTGATGCCTACGAACCACAGGCAGATCCTGATGATTCCATTGCTGTACCGGATTACTTGCCGGACACACCAGAGGTGCGACGCGACGTAGCCCAATTCCAGGCGTCCGTTAAAACATTGGATGAAGGCATCGAACGAATTCACCGTGCCCTTCAGGAAACGGGACTTGATAAAAATACATTGCTTTTGTACACGACGGATCATGGTATTGCATTTCCCAGGGCAAAAGGGACCTTGTTGGATGCAGGATTGGAAACTGCCTTAATCATGAACTGGCCAGGGGAGGTCCAGGGCGGAAAAGTGCAGGAGGAACTGCTTTGCAATGTGGATTTGATGCCAACGTTGCTTGAAGCGGCGGGGGCGGACATTCCTCCGGGATTGGATGGCAGAAGTTTCTTGCCCCTGCTAAAAGAAAAGCCTTTTACACCCAGGGAGGAATTTTTCTGCGAATTAACGTGGCACGATCGTTATCATCCTATGAGGGGCATTAGAACCGATCGTTACAAATATATTCGAAACTTTGAAGATGGCCCGGCAGTCTATCTTCCCCTCGATATTCATCGCAGTTTATCCGGACAGTCGGTCAGGGATGACTATTACACCCCCAATGTATCAGAAGAACTATATGATTTACTCTTGGATCCATTGGAAGAACATAATCTCGCGAATAATGATGAATATGCGGAGCTGTTGCAAGATTTAAGAGGCCGTGTAGAGGAATGGATGGTCACAACCAATGATCCTCTCCTAAAAGGAGCCGTTCCAGGAAAGGAAGCCCCGGAATGGCAGCAAGAATTGGACATGGGAACGACTTACAAGGGCCGAGAACAGGAGATATCATCCAGAGGACAAAAAAATTCGTAGATTGATAGCTACACTTGGAAATTCGGAGGAGGTTATCCATGAATTCTAAACCCACTCATGTCTGCTGCGCGGCAGGCAGACGAGAAATCGGATCCAATGTACCCGGAATATCCAAAAAGGAAAAGGACATGCCACCACTCCCCGTCTCCGACTCATTAGAAAAATCGCATGCGAAAACTCATATGGTCCACTTGTCTGGAGGCGATTTTCTGATGGGTAGTGAAGATGATGAAGGTTTTGCAGCAGACGGTGAAGGCCCTGTTCGCAGGGTAAAACTTCGACCCTTTTATATCGATCCCTATGCGGTCAGCAACAAACATTTCGCCCGTTTTATTGAAGACACAGGATATATAACAGAAGCCGAACATTTTGGCTGGTCCTTTGTTTTTCATATGTTTGTATCACCTGCGGTCGCACGCACCGTGACTCAAGTCCCCCAAGATACGCCTTGGTGGCTGCCAGTGTCCGGTGCCAACTGGAAACATCCTGAGGGACCGGATTCCAACCTTTCCTTGCGTATGGATCATCCTGTCATTCATATATCGTGGAATGATGCACTAGCTTATTGCCATTGGGCAGGTGTCAGACTGCCTACCGAAACGGAGTGGGAATATGCGGCCAGAGGAGGGCTTGAGCAAAAAAACTATCCATGGGGCGATGAGTTAAAGCCGGAAGGTCAGCATCAGTGCAATATCTGGCAGGGCCAATTTCCGGTTAAAAATGATAGGAGCGATGGTTTTTTAGCAACCGCTCCTGTGGATGCGTTCCTGCCAAACGGCTTTGGTCTATACAACGTCTCAGGAAATGTGTGGGAATGGTGCTCCGATTGGTTCAGCCCGAATTTCCACCTCACTGGGTCGAGGGTAAATCCTGTCGGACCTCCAAAAGGAAAATCACGCGTCATGCGAGGCGGTTCCTATTTATGTCATAAATCCTACTGCAACCGATACCGCGTAGGCGCACGGAGTCATAATACACCCGACAGCTCATCCGGAAATATAGGTTTCAGGTGTGCGGCCGATGCATGATTAATACAAAATAAAAGTCCTTTAAACTTTCAAGCCACTTTTGGAGTACCCTCAACTATAAAAACACATATAATAGCAGGGTAATTCGCATATGAATTCACTCTGCTTTTTGTGTTATTACCAAAAAAAAAGACCGATTTAGTTCGGCCTTTTGTAGCACTCTCTAATAAAATGATATTTATTAAAGATACCTGTATTGTTATGGCTAATTGCAAACCGTTGAAAAAAATTACGTGGATCTTTAGACATTGTAAATGAAGTGCCCGACCAATACTGCCTGTTGAAATTTGTGGCGAAGACTAATATAACCTGAACGGTATTGTTCCCCTTTATCTTGTAAAAATCTTTCAGAATTAAGTGAAACATCTTCATTCAGGGATGCCACAATGCTGAAAAGATAATTATTAGGGCTCTTTTTCTTTTATGCTTTAACAAAAGATAGTGGTCTTCTGTTTTTTCTTTTTTGATTGACGTAATTTAAAACATCCTGTGATAGTGTGGCATTACCATTGAGGTCTTTCGCAACATAATACAAGAATTTAGCCATATCTTCCTTGCGATACTTATCTAGCTCAGGTCTCAAGGTTTCTACAGTTGTTTTTGCCCTATCCCTATCCAAAAATGGTACAATGTCATTTACTTGGTGTGCTAAATGTAAAGATAACTCTGAGGTGGTTTCTCGGTAAGAGGTTCCTCCATTTTTCTGATATACATATTCCTTCTGAACTTTATTTAGAAATGATTGAAGTGCAAAACTATATTCTAGTGTTTTGACTTTACTCATGGTGTTTGCCACCCTTCACTAGTTTTTTCATATCTTATTATACGACTTTTACCTTATAATATCGTCACTAATTGGTGTAAGTTTAAATCAGGATGATTAGGATTTGTAACATATCCTCTGTATTCCACCATAAATAACAACTTTTCTAAATTCAACTTTCCAAAATCTGTGTTTCCCTTAAATCAATTAAGTCTTTTTCTAAACATGTAACTTTGTGTTTAATGCATTTTTGCTTGAGCATCATCCCGCGATTATCAATAGGTCATAGTAACTGCTAATGGGTTTCACTTCCGACGAGAAAACCTTAACATCTTTTTGGTAAAGCCCATTAAAGAAGCGAGATTTCTCCCGCTCTGTTCTGTTTTCTTCATGATTAAGTTTTCACCATATTTTGCAGGAATTGCTCCCCATTGCGGGAAATCGTCGTGCCAGCGCGACCCTGTCTAATAAGCAGGAGCCCGAGTTCCCCCAACACCTGAAGCCTCATCCTCAGCTGCTGTTCGGTAAGCAGGATACCTTTTGTCTTTAGCATCGACGCTACAGTCGGCCTGCCATACGACTCACGCTTCTTCTTACCTTCTGCAAAGATTTGCAATATTAACAGGCTCTCATCCAAAAACCCGTGCTCCTCGATCTTTTGGATGATGCGTTCATCCTCTGCTCCTTCATCCCTACCTGTTTTCCCCTCCCCTTTTACAAAATGAGGAAGATCTTGTTTCTCTATTTTTTTCTTGCCGAGGCAGACACAATAATAGACAACATTATGAAGCTCGCGCACATTGCCTGGCCATTCATACTCTTGCATTGATTCAATGGCACACGGGGTAAACACTATTTTCTCTTTGTTAAGCGACTTCTTGAAGCTTTCCACGAGTGGTACGATATCTTCTTTCCTCGTCTTTAGAGATGGCAGCGACAGCGTGAGTGCGGAGAGTTGAAAATACAAATCCCTTCGGAACTTTTCTTCGGTGACTAACCTAAGCAGGTCCTCGGAGCTCGTTGTGATTATCCGAACATCCGCCTTGACAGGATACTGTCCGCCTTTCCTCAAGAATTCACCTGTTTCTAGGAGATGCAGGAGTTTTGCTTGTATCGAAAGTGAAAGACCTTCCACTGTTTTTAATAGAAGCGTGCCACCATCTGCCCTCTCAATAAAACCAGGAAGGCAGCCCTCCTCCGACTCTTCGCCGAAAAGATCTTTCTCCAACATCTCAACGGTTCTCGTCGAACAGTTCAGAGATAAGAATGGTCCTCTGCTAGACCCCGAACCATTATAAATCGCTTCAGCAATCACACTCTTCCCTGTACCTGTCTCTCCTGTTATGTAAATTGGACAGCTCACTTTTGCCGCATTCCGGGCACTTTCTATAACACTCTTCATCACTGGATTGAAGGCAACGATTCTGCCAAACGTAAAGCGTGCAGTATTCTGCGCGTTTGCGTTTTCCGTGATGTTTCGAAAGTATTCCCTTTGCTTTTCCACTTTCGTAATCGAAAGAAGGGACTTCATGTAGCGCTTAATCACCAACGAGTGCTTATCCTCTAACCCAAGAACTTGAAACAGCTCATACACGGTCTCAAGAGCCACCACACGGGGGCCAATATCAATCACTTCTGCCAATCCTGTCGGCACAAGGTGCTTTTCACCGGGCGTCAACACATAGTCGATTTTACCTGGTAGCGGCTGATCAGGATAGTATGGGTAATAGGTGTGCTCAAAGACGATTTCCTGAAGGGTCTCCACTGTTTGTTCCGTGTTGATCCTATTGTCATTCACGACTAGGATATGTTGCCCTTTCGAAAGGTCGATCACTTTTTTCAAATTGACGATGTTAACCGAACGCTTGCCAATAAGGCATACGGTTCCATCATACAAATAAGGCTTCACGAGCTCTTTTAAAAAAGGGCCCGATAATAATACAATATCACCGGGCTCCACTGTATTTGTTTGTAAATCTTTTACAGTAATTGATCGCACTTGAACCATATCACCGACGATATCAACCATTTGTTTGGAGATCAGTGACATGTATTCCTCTTCGATCGTAATGATTACTAGCTTTCGATCCATTCCTCCACCTGCTTTATGGGTCGTTCTGTCAGTCGTTGTATAGATGGCATGCCGTAAAATGTCCAGGGCGCGTTTCTTTAAAGGCTGGAATCTGCGATTTACAAAGATCCGTCACAAATGGGCAGCGCGTATGGAAGGTACACCCTGAGGGCGGGTTCGATGGACTTGGAATATCTCCCTGCAATACAATCCGCTCACGCTTTATCCTCGGATTCGGAATCGGAACCGCTGAGATCAACGACTGTGTATATGGATGGAGCGGCTCTTCATAGAGGGAATCCTTGTCCGCCAGCTCGACCATCCGGCCAAGGTACATTACCCCGATCCGGCTGCTGATGTGTTCGACTACGCTTAAATCATGAGCGATAAACACATAGGTCAGCCCAAATTCCTCCTGCAGATCCTGTAGCAGGTTAAGAATTTGAGACTGGATGGAAACATCCAGTGCCGAGACCGGCTCATCAGCGATTATCAGTTTTGGATTTACGGCAAGCGCTCTCGCGATCCCAATTCTTTGTCTCTGCCCGCCGCTGAATTCATGGGGATAACGCTCTCCATGGTATGAACTCAGTCCCACGACCTCAAGCAATTCATGGACCCGTTTTTCGCGTTGTTTTCCATTCAACAAGCCATGGATCACGAGGGGCTCAGCGATGATTTCTTTTACTCTCATCCTTGGATTGAGGGATGCATACGGATCCTGGAAAATCATCTGGAAGTCCTTGCGAAGATCCCTCACCTCATTCTCGTTCAGGCTTCCAAGGTCATGCCCTTCAAAGATGATCGCCCCTTCGGTTGGTTCCAGCAGATTCATAATCATCCGGCCCGTTGTTGATTTTCCACAGCCGCTCTCGCCGACTAGCCCGAAGGTTTCCCCTTTGTTTACGGAAAAGGAAACACCGTCCACTGCTTTCACGAACCCTTTCTTGCCGAACAGCCCTTTTTTATAAGGAAAGTACTTTTTAATATTTTTAACTTCAATCAATGGGGCGACGGTCATGTTTATGCCTCCTTAACCAGGTCTCGTTGATACAATAAACATCGGCACTGGTGGTCAGCTCCAACCGGTAATAACTCCGGTTCCACTTCCCGGCAGAGGTCGAAAACTTCAGAACACCTCGGTGCGAACTTGCAGCCAGGTGGCCGTTCTAACGGATTCGGTACGGTGCCCGGAATTGAACCAAGACGGTTTTTCTTTTCGCGAAGCTTCGGGATAGACTGAAGGAGACCCTTTGTATACGGGTGCTTCGGATTTTCAAATAGTTCATAGATATCCGCTTCTTCTACCACCTTTCCCGCGTACATGACGACCACCCTGTCACACATCTCTGCCACCACACCAAGGTCATGAGTGATCAGCATGATCGCCGTTTCTTCTTCCGCACTCAACTTCTTCATCAACTCAAGAATCTGTGCCTGAATCGTAACGTCAAGGGCGGTCGTCGGTTCATCCGCAATCAGAAGCTTCGGCTTGCACGACATCGCCATTGCGATCATGACCCTCTGCCGCATCCCGCCCGAAAGCTGGTGCGGGTACTCGTTCACAATCTCCTCTGCCCGCGGAATTCCTACGAGCTTCAGCATTTCGATCACATGCTCGTGTGCTTTCTTGCCTTCCAATCCGAGGTGGAGACCGACAGCCTCCTTGATCTGTCTTCCGATCGTCAGGACAGGATTAAGGGATGTCATCGGTTCCTGGAAGATCATCGCAATCTCGTTCCCGCGGATGTTCCTCATTTCTCTGTCAGACAGAGATAACAGGTCCTTTCCTTTGAATTGGATGGAACCGCCAACGACTCTTCCTGGCGTATCTTTTAAAAGACGCATAACGGAAAGCGAGGTCACACTTTTACCGCAGCCGGATTCTCCAACAATCCCGACTGTTTCCCCTTTTTTTATGGTAATATTTACACCATCAACAGCCGGAACGATACCATCATCACTAAAAAAGTGAGTTTTCAAGTTTTCTATAGTCAGTAACTTATCCCTCATGCCACCGCTCCCTTTAATCCTTAATTTTAGGGTCAAGCGCATCGCGAAGCCCGTCACCAAGCAGGTTGAACGCAAGCACCGTCACGAAAATCGCCATACCCGGATAAAATACGACATGCGGTGCCGTATTCAAATAATCCCTACCGGAGCTGAGCATTGCTCCCCATTCTGGTGTAGGAGGCTGTGCCCCGAGACCAAGGAAGCTCAAACTTGCTGCAGTCAGAATCGATGTGCCAATTCTCATTGTGAAGTAAACAATGATACTCGAAACCGTTCCAGGGAAAATATGCTTCCAGATCAACCGGCTGTTTTTTGCGCCAAGAGATTTTGTCGCTTCCACATAAAGCGTGGCTTTCACCGACAAGGTGCTGCTCCTCACAATGCGCGCAAAAATCGGAACACTGAAAATGGAGACCGCAATAATGACGTTCGAGAGCCCAGGACCCAGGATAGCAATGATGCCGATAGCAAGCAGGATTCCCGGAAAAGCAAACAAAACATCACAGATTCGCATGATGACACTGTCGATCCATTTGCCGTAGAAACCAGCAATGATGCCGAGAATGGTGCCGCCGAGCGCTCCGAACAAGACAGAGAAGAGGCCGACGAACAGAGAGATTCTCGTCCCTTCCAATACACGGCTGAATATATCACGGCCGTAAGCATCCGTCCCCATCCAATGGTGGAGAGACGGGCCTGCAAGGATAGATTCATAATCAAATTCTTTGGAGCTATATGGAGCAATATAAGGCCCGACCAACGCGATAAGCATCAAAGCAAGGACAAAAGACCCTGCTACGAGCGCCATCTTTTGCTTTTTGAACTTCCGCCAGAACTCCGAAAGAGGAGTGCGCGCCTTTACCTGGACGGGCTGAGGTCTGGCCAGTTCGGTCTTGTCCTTGGGCTGATGTGCCAAATTTGCCTGTACCACGTTCTATACCTCCTTCACTCGTACCGGATCTGTGGATTCATCACACCGTATAAAAGGTCAACGATTAAATTAATAATGATAAATTCAAGAGCAAACAAAAGCATCAAGGACTGGATCACCGGATAATCCCGAAAAGAAACCGAGTCGACCAAAAGGCGACCGAGTCCAGGCCAGCCAAAAACCGTTTCGATAACAATGGATCCACCCAGAAGGAAACCGAACTGTAGCCCCGTCATCGTCACGACTGGAATCAGCGCATTCTTTAGGCCGTGGTCCCAGACCACTTTTCTTTCATGGAGCCCCTTTGCCCTTCCTGTACGAATATAATCTTCTTTTAAAATATCCATGAGAGAAGAACGGGTAAAACGAGCGATGACGGCTGCGACACCTGCCCCTAGTGTCAGGGATGGAAGAACGTAGCTCTTCCAGGAATCGAGTCCGCCTGTCGGAAACCATCCAAGCTTTACCGAAAAGAGCTGGATCAGCATAAGGCCCATCCAGAAGGATGGAAGTGAAATTCCCGCTACCGCACCAAACATTCCGGCATAATCCTGCCACTTGTTTCGCTTGCTTGCTGAAACCACCCCGATCAACAGGCCAAAGAGAACGGCCCACACCATGCTCCACACGCTAAGCCAAAAAGTTGGCATAAAACGAGACTGGATTTCTTCAATAACGGGCCTTTTCGTCTTTAGAGAATGACCAAAATCGCCATGGATCATATTGGTGACGAAAGACAGATACTGCTGATGCAGCGGCTTATCAAGCTCGAGTTGCTTGCGCACCGACTCTACATCCTGCTGGGTGGCGTCCTGCCCGGCAACGAGCCTTGCGGGATCACCGGGTATCATATGCACAAACAAAAAGATAAAAATCGAAACAATCATAAGGATCGGTATAATGCCTGCAAGCCGTTTTATAAAGTATTGAAACAATAGGACTACCTCCCTAACGGATAGTAATTGAGCGCTGTTACCAGCGCCCAATTAAACTATTATTGTACGATTTCTCCGTCAGTCACAGTCAATGAACCATCTGGGAGAAGGGTTACACCTTTTAAATATTCACGCTTACCGAGCATCGTATGGTCGACAGAAAGGAACACCCAGGGTGCTTCCTCCCACAGCAAGGTTTGAAGCTTTGCGTACGCTTCTTCGCGAACTTTAGGGTCTGCAGTTTGAAGAGCTTGATTTAAAAGTTCATTTGATTTTCCATTATCAAAATATGCGGTATTGTAAGACTTAGGCGGGAATGCATCCTTGCCTCCGAGAAGTGGCCTAACCCCCCAGTCCGCATCACCGGTAGATGGCGACCAACCGCCGTAGTACAGTTCAATATTCGCTTTCTTTGGATCATCTACAGACCAGATTTTTTCAGACATCGTACCGGCTTCCATAGGTTCAATCTTGAGCTTGATGTTAACCTGTGAAAGCTGCTGCTGCAGGAACTCCATCGCCTTTTGGGCGCTTGATGTGTTAGAACCCCAGATTTTTGCGGTGAAGCCATTTTCATATCCTGCTTCTTTCAATAGCTTTTTTGCTTTTTCAATGTTAAAGTCATACGTTTTCTGTGCGGAATAGAACTGCGTTTCTGGTGCGATAACAGAGTCCATCTTGTCGGCATAACCCTGCATGACGACTTTCATAAACGCCTCTTTATTCACTGCATAGTTCATGGCCTGTCGCACCTTCTTTTCGCTGAACGGCTTCTTCATGGTGTTCATGGACATATAGCGGACAACGATGGACGGATCGTTTTCAACTACGATCCCCTTTTTCCCGTTGATTGCTTTCGCCTGCTCCGTCGGCACTGGATAAATGAAATCCGCTTCCCCAGTCTGGAGCATCGCTACACGGGATCCATTTTCAGGAACTGGCTTAAACGTGATGGAATCAAGCTTCGGAAGGTCTTTCTGCCAGTAGGTTGCATTCTTCTCTACTTTCAGGTAGTCGCCAGGCTTCCACTCCTTAAAAACATAAGGGCCTGTGCCTACGGGGTGTCTTGCTACTTCCTTATCGTATTTTTTAAGTGCCTTCGGACTGATCATCATCGCTGCTGGGTGGGCAAAGTTGTTGATCATCGCACCAAACGGCTTCTTCAAGGTGACTTTGACTGTGTACTCATCGATCGCTTCAGTCTTCTCAACCATTTCAAAAAGGCTGTGGCGCTTCAGGTTATTGTTTGGATCAGCCAGACGGTCGATGTTCACTTTAACGGCTTCCGCATTCAAAGGAGTGCCGTCATGAAATTTGATTCCGTGCTTCAATTTAAACGTAAAAACCTTGGCATTTGTGCTTGCTTTATAGCTTTCTGCCAGCACCGGAATCACCTTCATCTCTTTATCAAAGCCGAGCAGCCCTTCAAGCATCGTTTTCTGAGCAGAATAGGAAAGGGTATCGTTCGTATCATGCGGGTCCATGCTGATAAAGTTTTCCGCGACCGCGATGGTGATGTCTTTTCCTTCCTTCTTTATCTCTTTTGTTTTAACATTCGATTGTCCTTCTTCCCCACCGCTCGGCTGATTGCTCGAACAGCCCGCAAGTAGGATGCTCACCATGAAAACAACTGCCAGAAACGATAAAAAGCTTTTCTTGAACATTCCCCATCCCCCTCGTTATGCTGGATTTATTAACGTCTTTACATTTTGTAATGCAAAGGATGCTACAATTTCCCCGACTGTTTCCTTTCGGGCATTCTTTAGTTCAGGCCGGTAATGGTGCATGAGCTCTTCCACCTGTGATTCTGTCAGCAGGTTGAGTTGCTTCAATACTTCGACTGTTGCCGGATGGATCGCTCTTGGACTGCCATCTTCCATCTTTAAAGCAATACCAAGGCCCGTTTCGCGATCACCGATGCAATATACCGATTCGGCGCCCGCTTTTCCAAACATGCGCCCTCTTGTGGTTTTCATAAAATCCGTGCAAAATCGCCCTGTTCCGCCTACCATTTCCGGATGCTTCATCATCGCTGATGTGATCCTCTCCACTGCCTTTTGCCTTTTAGGGCCGAGTGCTTCCGGCTTGGCAAGGCGGGCAAAGGCAAAAGCCAGACGTTCTAGCGGGAGCTCGAACACCGGAACACCGCAACCGTCAACCGCGATGCCGATCTGGTCCTCTGGAAAATCAGCCAATTCGCTCATGACGCGCTTGATCCTCTTTTGCACCGGATGCTCCGGCAAAAAATAGCTTTCAAGCGGTTCACCCAGAAACTTTGCCGTTGCAAGCATTCCGGTGTGCTTACCGGAACAGTTGCTATAAAGAGGTGTGAGCTCTTTGCCTGCTAGGATAAGCTCCTTGTATGTATCATGCGAGCGGGGAATGTGTGTCCCACATTGAAGGGCCTCCTCCTGAATACCAGCCCGCTTTAAAATTGCATGAACGCGATCAGTATGTTGCGCCTCTCCGCTGTGTGAAGAACAGCTCAAGGCAATGTCCGCCTCGTCATAGCCAAAAGCTTCGGCTGCTCCCGACTCAAGTAGTGGTATGGCCTGGATGGGCTTGACCGAAGACCGGGCAAACGTCGGCCGAAACGGATCTCCTAACGAGTAGAGAAGTTCTCCCTCCGCATTCACCACAGCCACATGGCCGCTGTGCGTGCTCTCAATCCTTCCACCACGAACGACTTCTATCATTTTGACTGACGCCATATGACGCCCCCTTTCTCTAAGTTTTCTAACTATTTATAATATTACAACACATTACATCCTGTTTAAACCAATTTAAAAAAAATTTTCCTTAAATGTCTGTTGAAGTAGGTATTTCAATCTATCAGATTAATTTAACAAGAGGATATTCCTATTCTTTCTAAGAAATATGTATGCATACGGATATACGTTAATATGAAAAAGCCCAACAGGCTCTTCTCAAAGATTTTTATAAAAGAAAATAAAAAAGGAAGGGTAAAACCCTTCCCATGATTATAGGTATCCTTTTTCTTTCAGACTGGTATACTCAGCCTTGGCATTAATGATTAAGTGATCCAGAACTTCAATACCGATGAGTTTCCCGGCAGCTGCCAAGCGTCCTGTGACTTCAATATCTTCACGGGAGGGCATGGTGTCCTGGCTTGGATGCTGATGATAGACAAGGATAGAAGAGGCATTATTCAAGATGGCAGATTTGAAGACTTCTCTCGGATGAACGATACTGGAATTTAGGGCCCCGACATGGCACCGATGCACGGCGATTACTCGGTTCTTCGTATTCAGGCACATGACGAAGAACACTTCCCGATCATCATCCCCGATAAATGAAGCGGCCACCCTCGCTCCATCCTGGGGAGACCGGACCAGGTACTGCTCCCCTCCTTCAATTTCGGATATTACTTGCTTGATGCGTTGAATCTCGTAAACAGCTTCCATAGTATAAACAGCTCCCTTCTTTGTTTGAAGGAGCAGTAATCTTTGCGAAAAGAGGGGTCAAGGGACCTGAAGTTTGTGAAGTTTTTTGAAATGACTCACTCAAAAAAGTTCACAAAATTTGCGGAGCGAGCGAAGCATCCCTTGAGGCTTTTCATGAGCAAACGATTAAACTTGGAAGAACAAAGGAGGAAAAAAAACAGCCTTTAAATAGAGTATCAGTTGCATCCAGTACCAGAAGATCATTGATAGATTAAAACCGATCGAATCTGCAAGACTCCTTATTATTAGTAGTCTTACTTTTCGAGTTAAATGTAAAAACTGCCTTCTTCGTCTCTCTAAGCATAGTCACTAAAGTGATAAGGGTAACGATAGCCGCACCAATCACGTAATAAGATGGGCTAAGCGGATCGTTTGTGTACGTAATCAAAATGTTGCAATAAACGGAGCAAATCCGCCGAAGATTGCTACCGACGTATTATAGGCAAGAGACATACCTCCGTACCGAACATTTGTTGGTAAAGCTCTGCCAGCGTGGCTGGAATAACGCCAACTCAAGATCTCTCACATCTGGCGTTTTCCACTAGATAGAATGGATTTTGGATTTAACAATATCCTAAAATCATATCGTATTATTGTTATAATATAGTCCCGTATGGTGGTGAATACTTAACTATTACAAGTTGAGACGATCTCAAACTGGTTATAAACATCCTTTATAGCAGCTTGAATGGCTTGGCTTGCTTTCCCGCGGTAATGCTTTTGAATCCTTTCGATTAACTGATCAACACCTTCATCCAGACTATAGCCACAGAGCAATTGACGAATATATTCCCTCCCATGCTCGGTTGCAAGTGTACAAGATGCATCAATGATGACCCCGTATTTAAAGTCGAGTTCCAATGTGATCGTTACTGAATCATATAAACTCCTTGCGGCCATGCCTTGCGGAAGTTTAGCATGCCCTGCTATAAAATATGTATTCATAGAACCAGTCCCTTCTTTTTTCATTGGATGTTAGAATAAATTATAGCAGTTTACGCGGCAGGTGATTTTACATTTCCTTTCAAATGATTAATGAATTGAAACTTCCTCGAAAGGCCAAGCAGGCAACTTTTGACGAAGTGGCTTATCATTTCTATAACCTAGAGCGTATTCACCCTGCATGATGGTATGAATTTCTCTTGTCCCTTCATAAATGACGGGAGCTTTGGAATTTCTTAAGTAACGCTCAACAGGGTATTCATCAGAGTAACCATAGGCGCCATGGATTTGCACTGCATCATTTGCAGCGTCGAAAGCAGCATCACAAGCAAACCATTTGGCTAGAGAGGTCTCTCTTGTATTACGTTCTCCTTCGTTTTTCAACCAGCCAGCTTTATAAACAAGGAGCCTGGAAATTTCAAGATTCGAGCTCATTTTTGCAATCATTTGCTGTACCAGTTGATGCTTGCCAATTTCCTTTCCAAATGTTTTCCTTTCATGGCAGTATTTTAGACTGCCCTCCAAACTCGCGTTAATGAGTCCACACGCACCAGCAGCTACCGTAAAACGTCCGTTGTCCAACGCAGACATTGCAATTTTAAATCCTTCTCCTTCTTCTCCCAGTCTGTTGGAAACAGGAACTTTAACATCATTTAAAATCACTTCTCCGGTATTTCCGGCTCGAATGCCTAATTTTCCTTTAATTGCTTTTGTTTCTACTCCTTCAAATGTCCGTTCCACAATAAATGGAGTGATTCCTTGGTGCCCCATACTGGAATCAGTTTTGGCGAAAATAAGAAAGTGGTCTGCGATGTCACAAAGAGAGATCCAAGTTTTAGCACCATTTAATATATAGTGATCTCCATTTCGAACAGCAGTAGAATTCATTGCCGCCACATCGGAACCTGCATTCTGTTCTGTCAGCCCAAATGCGCCGATTTTTCTTCCTTGTGCTTGAGGAACAAGATATTTTTGTTTTTGTTCTTCTGTTCCCCATTGCAATAAAGTCATACTATTCAACCCAGTGTGTACAGAAACAGCCGTCCGATATGCTGTATCTCCGCGCTCCAATTCATCACAAACAATGGCTAAGGTATTATAGTCCATTCCGACTCCGCCGTATTCTTCAGGTATACAGACACCCATAAGCTGTAAATCCGCTAATCTCTTTAATATAGATGGCTGGAACTCACCATTTTTATCCCATTCCCGAATATAGGGGGAGATTTCCTTATCAACAAATTTCCTCACTACTTTCTGAACACCTCTTTGTTCCTCTGTCAGTTCAAAATTCATCATGTTTTGATTCCTCCTAAATGATTTTATTTAGTTTAAAATCCTCTATTTCTTCTTTACGGTATCCCATCTGGAGCAGAACAGAGTCCGTATGCTCCCCATATAATGGGGGATATTTTCTCATCGTAACCGGTGTTTTTGAAAGTTTTAAAGGAGAACCAGTTAACCTTAGATTCTTAGCTGTAGGGTGATCCATTTCTATTACCATATCCCGCTCCTTTACCTGGGGATTCTCAAACATCTCTTTAATGGTGTTAATAGGGCCGCTAGGAATCCCTTCTCTATCAAACTGTTCTTTCCATTCTTTTCTTGTCTTCATCATCAACAGCTCTTCACATATGGTGACCAACTGTTTTTTATTGCGAATACGTGCTTCATTAGTTGAAAATTCCTTCATATTCGCTAAATCCGGCCGTTCCAATATTTTAGTAAATCTACGAAACTGATTGTCGTTACCAACCGCAACTACAAGTGCACCGTCCTTGGCAGAAAACACTTGATACGGCACAATATTTGGATGTTGATTTCCCATTCTCACAGGATCCACTCCGCTGCATAAATAATTACTTGCCACATTGATTAATGACGAGACCTGGCAATGCATTAAAGAAATATCAATTTCTTGACCCTCACCAGTTCTTTCTCGATGGTACAAAGCGGTTAAGATCCCTATACAGGTATATAAACCCGTTAACACATCCGCAATTGCAACTTTGACTGGGCTGCCTTCTTTTTCACCAGTGATGCTCATTAGTCCGCTCATTGCCTGAATAATGAAATCATACCCAGGTAAATCCTTATACGGACCGGTTGAACCAAAACCTGTAATAGAGGCCATGATTAATTTAGGATTACTGGTTTTCAGTTGCTCGAAACCCATACCCATTTTGTCTAACGTTCCTGTTTTGAAATTTTGTACGACTACATCCCCAGAAGATACTAGCTTCGTAAAAATTTCTTTTCCTTTTTCAGATTTTAAATTAAGTGTGATGCTTTGTTTATTTCTGTTTGCACATAGATAGTACGCACTCTCCCCGCCATTAAAAGGGGGACCCCACGACCTGGTTTCATCGCCCGATTCATGGTGTTCAATTTTGATGATTTCTGCTCCTAAATCACCAAGGATCATCGTACAAAAAGGACCTGCTAATACCCGGGATAAATCAATGATTTTAATGCCTTCCAGAGCCAACCCCATTAAATCACCTCTTTCTTGTCATTTCGGTACAATAAAAAGAGTCAGCAAAAACAAACAATGTCACTATACATTGAAAGTTTTTACTGACTCTTATCCAAGGCTTGTCTTCCTGCAAAAGAAGATCAAGTGAACAAAGTCAATTCTCTATTCTATTCTCAGTATAAAACACAAACCGGCTATGCAGCAGGGCTTATTGCTGTCATCGGATGGATAGTATCATCATAATTAAATATTCAGAATTTTTCAATCTTCCTATCAGAAATTTTTATTATGAAGAACATTAAAAGGCTAATAGAGGCACTGACCGTTGTATTGCACTTAATAAACAAAGTCGAAAATTTTTTTCTAGAATCATCCTAACCACTTCGACAAAAGTAATAAATACCCAGTCTCTAGCGAATAACAATGAGACTATAGGACCTAAAAGGTCACGGCATTAGAACTTAAACACTAGTTATTAGCCGTATTTATAAACGAATTGCACTTTATATTTAAATAACAAGGGGGAGAAAATTTTACACTTTCAGGTAAAATTAACCTATTATTATACCAGACGTTTCTCCTATAATTAATTTATCTTAGAAAGGAGGAATTGCATGAGAAAGAAAAGTTTTATAGCATTGACTACGATGTTGACAGCCTTTTCCTTAACCCTATCATCTTTGAACGATACAAATGCCACTGCAGAGGAAAAAAATAGTCAGAGTCATTCAAAAGCCGTTTTGAAATCACAACCCAGGTACTCTTATAATGATGCCATCCGCGAGACCGTTTTTGTCCAATCAAGCCTAGATACTGATCTTAATGGACAAGCGGATCGCATAGCGGTAGACATTATGCGTCCAAAAGAGTCAGGCTCCAAATTGAAAGTTCCTGTCATTATGGATGCAAGTCCTTATTACGAACGCTTAGGCAGAGGAAATGAAAGTGAAATTAAAGACAAGGACAAAGATGGTATCAATGAGAAGTTTCCACTTTTCTACGATAACTATTTCGTCCCTAGAGGGTATGCTGTGGTGCATCCAGAAATGGTGGGGACAAACCAATCAGACGGATGTGCAACGACTGGCGGATACGAGGAGATTGAAAGTATCAAAGTAGTAATAGATTGGTTGAATGGACGAGCCACTGCCAGGGATAAGAACGGTAAAGTTGTAGAAGCAGAGTGGACAACGGGCAATGTCGGAATGATTGGTAAATCTTATGATGGTACTTTAGCTAATGGTGTCGCTGCAACCGGAGTCGAGGGGTTAAAAACCATCGTGCCGATTGGTGCCATAAGCAGCTGGTACAATTATTATCGCTATGAAGGACTTACATATTATAAAAATGGTCCTGGCGGCTTAGCCCGGACGGTGACCAGTACCGCTAGAAAAGAGGCTTGTCAGCCTGTTTTTGACCGTTTGAATAAAGAGGCTGATGATCAAACTGGTGACTATAATGATTTTTGGAATGAGAGAAATTATATAAAAGATGTAAAGAACGTTAAGGCAAGTGTGTTTGCTGTACATGGCCTCAATGACTACAACGTGAAGATGAATCAATTCGCTGATTGGTGGGAGGCACTTTCCAAGGAGGATGTTCCTCGCAAACTATGGTTATCTCAGATCGGTCACGTCGATCCATTTGATTTCCGTAGGGCTGAGTGGGTTGATACCTTACATCAATGGTTTGATTATTGGCTGCTTGACATTGAAAATGGCATTATGAAGGAACCAGCTGTTGATATTGAACGCGGAGCAGATAACTGGGAAACTTATTCATCATGGCCAGATAAGAAGGCTCACCCACTGAAACTGCGCTTTTTGCCGGGACCAAATAAAGATTCAAACGGCATCTTATCTCCAGCCCCTGTGAAGAAAAGAATGTCCACCCAAAGTTTTACGGATAACCCCAAGCAAACCGAAACGGACATGGTAACGAATGAAACGACGGTAAAAAGCGACCGGTTGGTTTTCCTGACGGATACATTGAAGAATAATGTTCGTTTAAGCGGCAGACCTAAAATTTCCCTGCGTGCAGGCGTAGACAAGCCAGATTCGAATTTGACGGTGCTCATCGTGGATTACGGAACCGATACTCGTATAGATCATGAAAGCAAAGGTGAAGGAATCCGGACTCTTACTGAGGAAAGCTGCTGGGGAGAAAGCTCGGCTGCAGATGATGCATGCTATAAAGAGACAGAAAAAACGATCCATACCGCACCTTATGAGGTGGTAACAAGAGGATGGTTCGATCCTCAGAACTGGAAATCGATCTTAATCGAGGACGAGCTAAGGCCAGAGAAAACGTACAGGTTCCAATGGAACACCTTGCCTGAAGACTATGTATTTAAAGCGGGACACCGTATCGGAGTCATTGTTGCGGGAAGCGACTACAGACGCACCGTTGCGTCAACCACTGGGGCCACTTACGACGTGCACCTTGGACAAAGTTACGCAGAACTGCCTTTAGTGGGAGTCAAAAAGACTAAATAAACTTGTGGAAGATAAGTCACAGAAGCCATTTCTGTGGCTTTTGTTATTCCACCCCAGAACCCAACCTTTCCTGCTAACAACTCTTCTTTCCCCTAAACATATTTTTTCTTGAGATCACCGAACCTAGAAAGCAGCTGCAGCACATTTGTTTTCATAGATTCGGAGTCATTCCTTAATCCCGATCTGAATATTTACTTACCTTTAAAGTAAATCATTTGGAGTTTTAAAAATTTAATTTGTTAACATTTGGATTAATAATGCTTTTCCTGTTGTAGCAGTGTCATGGGCTGGGCATCCATTCGGAAATTCAGGAGAAAACACACTTCTTCCTACATCTCCCGGTCCAGCAGATGGGCTTCATCCACGACCACCACTGGGGTCCGCTGATGAATGCCTTTCATTAGCTCAATTTCTCGGTGGAGTTGGCGCTTGGCATCCCCTCGATAAAATTTTGATTCGAGTCCAAGCTGTTCCAACATCCCCTTATAAAAATGGCGAGGCGTCAGTTTGGAGTCGGACAGGTAGAGAAGTTTGTAAAGAGACGCATCGAGCTGATCCGTCAATTTACGGATGGCCATCGTTTTGCCCAATCCGCATTCACCTGTCCATACTGCAAAAAGCTACCGTTCCGCCGAGTAATTCAACCGTCCCAGCATCTCTTCCAACACAACCGAACATACAACTGATGGATTCCTGGGTATTCTATTAGTAAATTAGGTAGAAAAAAAGTGAAAAAGACAGGGTAGGTTCCCTGCCTTAGAAATTTTATAACGTTAGCAATATCTTACCGGTACTTTGTCTGCTTTCCACCAGTTCATGTGCCTTTGCCGCATCCTCAATGGAAAAACGTGAACCGATCTTCATTTGCAGGCGGCCATCCGCCAAATAAGGAAGCACCTGGTCAGCCGTATCCTGCAAAAGGTATGGGCGTCTGTCGCGGGTGGTTCCCAAGCTGAACCCCATAACAGAACGGCAGCGGGAATGCAGATCCGTTGTTTTGACTTGGCCTACCATGCCCCCGGCGGCATTGCCGAAATTGACCAATCTTCCATAATACGCAAGACATTCAAGACTTTTTTCTGCAACCCATCCGGAGATCGAATCCAGAATGACATCGGCACCCCGCCCATCCGTCAGTTCATTTACTTTCGCAGCAAAATCTTCGGTTTCATAGCAGATGACATAATCTGCACCAGCTTCCAGTGCTGCAGCTTTTTTACTTTCATTTCCTATGGTTCCGATTACGCGCTTCGCCCCTAATACCTTGGCAAGCTGAATCGCAGTCGTACCAATACCACCTGCTGCGGCATGTATCAATACCGTTTCTCCGTGCTGAAGCCTTGCGACATCTGCCAAAAGCTTATATGAGGTAAAGGAAACGGTTGGGCAGGCCGCGGCCGTTTCAAAGTCGATACTGTCCGGAATTGCAAAGGTGAGATTTTCATCGGCGACAATATACTCCGCATAGGAACCATTTTTGGGGAAAGCTATTACCCTGTCCCCGGCTTTTAAACGTTTTACGCCTTCCCCAACCGCTTCAACTGTCCCGGCAGCATCCAAACCCGGAACGAACGGAGGCTGCCCCGTTCCATGATATTTGCCGTATCTGGCTTTAATGTCCGCAAAGTTTACTGCAGTTGCTATAACACGGATTAACACTTGCTTTGGCCCAAGGGCGGGTTTCTCAATCTCCGTGTACTTCAACACTTCTGGTCCGCCAAATTCAGTTATAACAATCGCTTTCATCCAAAATCCTCCCATTCATTCAAAATAGAACACTATTGTTTATCCTTATTTTACCAAGGTGTTCCAATTAGTACGAATAAGAGCCATGCAAGACCCGGCCCAAGAGCGATGAAAAGGCCTGCAATCATCAAGAGCTTCCTGAAGAATGAACGTTCATTCACACCTTGTACGTTTGCCATGATCAGGGCTCCGTTTGTGGAGAATGGACTGATATCAACAACACTCGCCGCAACGGAAAGTGCTGATACTACACCGATCGCTGACATGGTCGGATCTTGCAGAATTGGAGCTGAAAGCGGGATAACGGCTGCCAGGAATCCTGTTGTAGAAGCAAAAGCCGATATTACCCCCCCAACATATGACGCCATAAGGGATGCAAGTACTGGATTTCCGATGCTTGCAATTTGGTCAGTCATGAATTCCATCGTCCCGACTTTTTCCATAACACCTACATACGTCATGATACCCGTTACCATTAACATTACGCCCCAGGGCATTTGCTTGATGATATCCGCCTGGTTTTTAGGAGCCATCAGGGCCAAAACAAGACCGATCATCAATGCGCCGAATCCCATATCCATATCGAATCCGATAGCCAATGTAATAAGGAGACCGATTCCAAGCAGCGTAGCGATTTTATACCAGGTTGATTCGTTGCTTTCAGTTTTTGCATTTACCGCGCCAGCTCCGCCTTCTGCGGCAGCCGCCACTTCCAATTCGGCACCGGTTCGGGGTTTAAGCAACCTTAGCCCCCCGAATGCAATGAAGACAACCAATGAAATTAAAACGTAGAAAATAAAACAGTTGATAAAAAGCATGATAGGTGAATGAGGTATCTTTTCAGATTTCATGATACCGTTTACTACCAAACCAAAGATATTTAGCGGAGAGAAGGAGCCCGCATACATTCCGGTAGAAATCAATGTACCCATTAGAATAGGATTGATTTTGTGTTGATAAGCCAAACGCAGCGCGATTGGGAATAAGATCGGGCCAACGGCAACGGTCGAAGCTCCCACTGCGGATAGCAGGGCACTCAAGAAAAACAACACCCACGGAAGGAGCCCTACATTCCCTTTTACCAATTTAAGCCCGCCTGAAATGATCATGTCGAGGGTTCCGTTGTTCAAGGCAATTGCGAACAAATATGTGACCCCTGCCAAAAGAATGAACATATCGACCGGAAAAGCCGCGTAAAGGTCCTCAAGGGATAACCCGCTCACATATGTACCAACGATAAAAGCTGCCACAATACCTAAAACGCCCATATTCACCGAGATGACTGAGCCAATGATGAACATGGCTAACAGGACAATAAGAGTAATGATTTCCAAACTCATAGATTTCGCCTCCTGATTTCAATTGTTCTAAAATGTATTTGGCGATCAGTGCATCGGTTGTGCAGATAGCCTGAAGTTGCATGTCAGTCTAAAGCGCTTACATATTTCTTTTAAAAACAACCCCTTATCCCCCCTATCAATTTACGACAATGGGGACTTGGATTTGGGGACTGCTGGAAAGTCTGAACAAAAGGGTTCAAAATGATAATCATAATATTATTTCAATTTCTTTAGAAAAGCCTTCTTAAATGATCCTCTTTATTCCCCCAGATTCAGAACTCAGTTCTTAATAACCTTTATGTAACTTACTCTTTCGACCCTTTCAGTATATAACGCAACAAGCCTCCGCCCTTTCCTTGAAGTATATAAATTTAACGCATCTTCTGTGGGGGTCTGTCCCCCACCGGATTAACGCATTACCGCACCAGGGGTCTGACCCCAGTGTTAACGCGGTGCTGTAGTCGGCATATCAGTTGCATCGATAACCTGTATTTTTTCTGCCACTGCATCCCCGACTTGGTTTGTGTTTGCGGTTCCGCCCATGTCAGGCGTCAGTGTGTTCCCTTCAACCATTACTTGTTCCATTGCAGCCAATATTCTTTTACCCCAATCCTCATGGCCAAAGAAATCGAGCATTTGGCTTGCTGACCAGATGGAAGCCAATGGATTCGCAATGCCTTTGCCCGCGATATCCGGTGCTGAACCGTGAATCGGTTCAAACATCGATGGGTATTCCCGTTCTGGATTGATGTTGGCGCCTGCTGCAAGCCCTAACCCGCCGGAAATGGCTGCCCCTAAGTCCGTGATGATATCACCGAACAGATTGGAAGTGACAACGATCTCAAAGCGCCATGGCTGCTTGACAAAGAACATGGCTGCCGCATCAACCAAATAGGAATGCGTTTCAACATCAGGATACTCTTTCGACACTTCGTCAAACACTTGATCCCAAAAGACCATGGAATAATTCAAGGCGTTCCCCTTGCTAATGCTTGTCAGAGATTTTCTCTGCTTGCGGGCTTCCTCAAACGCATATCTAATGATCCGTTCAGTTCCTACGCGGGAAAATACCCCGGTTTGCAGTACCACCTCATGAGGTTTTCCTTTAAATAGCCAATCTCCGGCCCCAGCGTATTCTCCTTCACTATTTTCCCGGATGACCAGCATATCGATCTGATCGCGGGATACATCGTTCAGAGGGCATGGAGCCCCTTCCAACAATGTGATCGGACGCAGATTGACATACTGATTGAAGCCCTTGCGGATTTTTAGTAGTAAATCCCAAAGCGAAATATGGTCGGGAACTCCCGGATAACCCACTGCTCCAAGATATATGGCATCGAATGAGCGAAGCTGCTGCAAACCGTCAATCGGCATCATCTGCCCGTGATCAAGATAATATTCACAGCCCCATGGAAAGTGAGTGAATTCAAATTCAAATGAACCGTCCAGTTCGGCCACTTTGTCCACCACTTTTATCCCCTCGCTGATTACCTCCGGCCCGATACCGTCTCCTGCAATAACGGCAATTTTATATATTTTTTTCAACGTTTCGCTCTCCTTCCCGATTTGGGCTATTAAAATTTCCCGGATAACAGGTGGCCTGCGTTAGGTACTTCAGTGGAAAGGTTTAATTCCTTCAATATTTTATATACAGTTGCTACGCCGGCAGACAAAACGGGAAGGCCAAGACGGTCCTGAACCTTTTGGATCGCGGGAAGTGATGGCATCTGCACGCATGCCGATAATACTACAGCGTCAGCTCCTTCAATATTCAGGCGGTCCGCATGGCCAATCAGGTTTTCGGGATCAAGGCGGCCCACTTCAAGATTATCCGCCACTTCAAGGCTGATCGAATCAATGACTTCAATGCCGGCACCGTTCAAATATTCAATGACTGTTTGTGTGAGTGGTTTCATATACGGGGTGATGATGGAAACCTTTTTAGCCCCGATGGTTTCAAGCCCTTCAATTAATGCGCCTGCACTGCTGACGATCGGAGCTGCCCCTCCATTGACTTCAGTAACCTTTCCTAAACGTTCTTCAGAAATTTGATGGTATCCCGGACCCTGGCACATTATAGCGACGAGACATGCATATGCAAGCACGTCACAGCGGGCGTCAGAAAGCTCAACAGCGCATCGGTCGCTATCCACGTCCATCTTTTTCAACTCATCCGGGTTAACATGCATCATCCTCATGCGTGCGGAGTGGAATGTAAAGGTTTCTTCCGGCTTGATTTGCATTCTTGATTGAAGCATTGCCGGAATTTCCGTTTCCATTGTAGTATTTGAACTTGGTACGATAAGACCTACTCGATAATTTTTAGTCATTATGATTCCTCCTGATTACATTTGTGGTTGGTTTACGTTGATTTTGTGAAAATGCCCGGTTAATTCTCTGCTGGTCAGCGGTTTTACGATTTCTACACAAGAAAGGAGTGAAGAAAGGTCGATTCCTGTGTCGATCCCCATTTCGTGAAGCATAAAGACCACATCCTCGGTTGCGACATTGCCTGCTGCTCCTGGAGCGAACGGGCATCCGCCAAGCCCGCCGATTGATGTATCAAATCTTGTCACCCCTGTTTGAAGTGCTGCCACAACATTTGCCTGTGCCAGGCCATATGTATCGTGGAAATGGGCAGCAATCATCGCTTGCGGCTGCAGTTCATCAAAAATTCGGCTAAATAAGCCGTATACCTGAGCTGGGTTTGCCCTGCCGATCGTGTCGCAGATCACGATCTCATCCACTCCTGAACGGTCAATTCGTGTCACCATGTCCATTACAAGATCGCTATCCACCTTTCCCTCATAGGGACACCAGAATGAAGTGGCGATATTATAACGAAGGAAAATCCCGTTATCCTTTGCCTTTTCCACGACAGTATCGAACTTATTGATGGATTCTTCCCTTGTCATTTTGACATTTTTGATGTTAAAGCTGTCACTTGCGCCGACTACGAGAGAGAGTGCGCGTACCCCGTTCTTGATTGCGCGTTCATACCCCTTTTCATTTGGGATCAAGGCCATATACTGAATGGAAGGATCTTGTTCAATCCCCTCCAGGACTTCTTTGGCATCCTTCATTTGAGGTACATAAACCGGGTGTACAAAGGAAGTGGCTTCCATTCTTTTAATACCGGTCTTGTTTAAAGCATTTATAAGTTGAATCTTTTTTTCGGTCGGAATAAAATCGGCTTCATTTTGCAGCCCATCCCTTGGGCCGACCTCTATGATTTCTACCTTTTTGGGCAAATCCATATGTATCATGCTCCTTTAACGATTTAAGAGATTCCTAGCTTCTTCGCAAGGTATGGCTCCAGGCCGCCAAGCTTAACCATTTCAATTAAATGCTCAGGCAGTTTGGTTCCTTTATACTCGGTCCCTTTCGTATGGTTTATGATTTTCCCTTCCAAAAGGTTGATTTCAAGCTCATCACCTTCCGAAATGACAGAGGTATCCGCCATTTCCACTACAGGCAGCCCTACATTGATAGAATTGCGGTAAAAAATGCGTGCAAAGGAATATGCAACTATGGCGCCAATCCGGTGATGCTTTAATACCATCTGCGCTGTTTCCCGGCTGGAACCTGAGCCAAAGTTATGCCCGGCTACCAAAATATCACCCGGCTGGACTTTTTCAGAAAAGGACGGGTCGATCGCTTCCATTGCATGCACTGCCTGTTTTTCCACAGGCAAACTCATATATTGGCCAGGCGAAATGATATCAGTGTTGATGTTGTCGCCATATGTCCAAACTCGTCCCCTAATGATGAATGACATTACACCATGACCTCCTTAGGCAAATACTTTCTCGGGTCAGTGATTTTCCCTTCGATCGCTGTCGCGGCGACAGCAGCAGGCGACCCTAGATAAACTTCTCCCTTTGGACTCCCCATCCGTCCCCTGAAGTTCCTGTTTGAGGAAGACATGACCACTTCACCGGCCCCGATGACTCCGCTTGTAAATCCGCCGCAGGCCCCGCATGAAGGCATGTTCACAATGCATCCTGCCTCCGTCAAAATGTCCAGGATCCCTTCTTTGTTGGCCTGCATCCAGATATGCTGGGAAGCAGGTACAACCAGGCAGCGAATGTTTTTTGAAATCTTCTTCCCTTTCAGGATTTGTGCTGCAATCCTCAAGTCACTGATCCTGCCGTTCGTACAAGAACCTAAATAAACCTGGTCTACTGCCTTTCCTTCCACTGAACTCACTGGATGAACATTATCCACTTCATGCGGACAGGCTACCTGCGGTTCCAATTCAGAAGCATTGTAATATAAGACCCTTGAATAGGCAGCGTCTTCATCACTGGAGATCATATCAATTTCTTCCGTTACTCCCTTTGACCTTAAATATTCCGCAACTTTATGGTCGGGCTCAATCAATCCGGTTTTAGCGCCCGCTTCGACAGCCATATTGGATAATACCAATCTTTCATCCATCGATAACTCGCTGATCGCACTTCCGGAAAACTCAATCGTTTGGTAGGTTGCACCCGCATGTCCGAGATCCTTTATCGTTTTAAGTACCATATCCTTGGCATATACTCCATGAGGCAGCCGGCCATCCCAAACGACTTTTATAGTTTCAGGAACCTTCAGCCATGTTTCGCCTGTCAATAAAACACCGATCATTTCCGTAGAACCGATGCCGGTTGCAAAAGCCCCCAATCCTCCTGCCATGCAAGTATGGGAATCAGTCCCCAGTATCAATCTCCCCGGACGCACATGACCATGTTCTACAATGACCTGATGGCATGGCCCTTCGAACTCATAATAATAAGGAAGCTCTTGATCCCGTGACCAATCCCTTGTAAATTTAAGGATATCTGCCTGCTGCACCGTTGCCGGAGGCGTACAATGATCAGAAACGACAACGACCTTTTCTTTATCGAACAGTTTCCCGCCTAATCTTTGAAATCCCCCATCCACAAGCCATGGTCCCAAAAGGTCGTGCATCATGGCAATATCAACCTTGACCCATACAATATCCCCTGCTTTGACATTTGCCTGGCCAGAAGCCTTTGCAAGGATTTTTTCTGACATTGTCATTCCCATCGTTATTACCCCTTTTTTAGATAATCCCTTTTTCCCTGAGAACCTGTATATCTTCGGTGGATAAATTGGTTTTGTCAGCGAGCACTCCTTCGGTGTGCTGGCCTAATTTTGGGCCTGCCCATTCGATCTGGCCTGGCGTTTCACTCATCTTAGGTACGATTCCAGGCATTTTTAATTTCCCAAGCTCCTCCACATTGACTTCCTGGATCATTTGGCGGGAATGGTAATGCGGATCATTTACAATATCTTCAATGGAGTATATCGCTCCTGCCGGTACCTTTGCTTCATCCAGGTGCCTCATCACTTCATCAAAAGGCATGCTCTTGGTCCAGTCTTCAATTAAATTATCAAGGTAGTCGGCATGTTCGGACCGTTTTGAATTATTTTCAAAACGGGGATCCTCTGCTGTATCAGCCCGGCCCATAGCGTTCATGAGTCGCTTGAAGATTGCATCTCCATTAGCCCCGATGACGACATACTTGCCATCCGCACATAAATATGTGTTAGATGGCGTGATTCCCGGCAGTGTGCTTCCTGTCCTTTCACGAATGACTCCTTTACGGTCAAATTCAGGAAGTGTGCTTTCCATCATGCTAAAGACAGATTCATATAGCGCTACGTCAATGACTTGTCCTTCACCTGTTTTGTTCACATCTCTGTGAAATACAGCCATCAATGCCCCTATCACAGAATAAAGTGCCGATAGAGAATCCCCGATACTGATTCCAACACGCGTTGGCGGGCGGTCAGGATAACCGGTAATGTAGCGGAGCCCTCCCAGGGCTTCAGCAATCGAACCAAATCCCGGTTTATCCCGATACGGCCCATCTTGACCGTATCCAGACACACGGATCATGATCAATCCCGGATTGATTGCCTTCAGGTCTTCGTATCCCAACCCCCATTTTTCCATGGTGCCAGGCCGGAAATTTTCTATTAATATATCGATCTCTTTTACCAATTCGCGAATTAGCTGCTGCCCTTCTGCCTCACGCAAATTGATCGTGACCGATTTCTTATTGCGGGACTGGACATACCACCAAAGGCTGGTTCCGTTTTCTACCACGCGCCAATTGCGGATTGGATCCCCTGTTTCTGGAGTCTCGACCTTAATGATTTCCGCACCGAACTCACCCAGAAGCCTGGAAGCGGATGGTCCTGCGATCAATTGCCCCATCTCTAAAACTCTTAATCCTTCAAGCGCTTTTTTTCCCATGGTGAACATCTCCTGAAATAAAGTTTTGTTATTATGTATTTTCATTAATTACAGTAAGCGATTTCATTTTTTCTATAATACCCTTGGGAGAGTTAACTGTCAACAGTTAACAATAAACAATTCAGACTTTATTCTTACTATGGAAGCAATAAACAGACCTTTGTCTTACTGCATGAAAAGCTTTGATATAAATTGGAACTATTGTACACTTAACCTATAAAGAAATATGAACGTAATCGCAGAAAACAAGAATCGCAGGGGGATATTTTATGAGAGAGATAAAAAAAACCGAACCGCTCCATAGCCAGGTTTATCATATAGTAAAAGAAATGATCATGGAGGGGAAATATCAGCCTGGTGAACGTATGGTAGAAACAAAAGTGGCAGAAAACCTGGGTGTCAGCAGGGGTACAGTCCGGGAAGCGTTTCGTATGCTTACAAAAGATGACCTGCTCGCCCAAAAAGAAAATAGTTTATTTGTGTACCACCCTGATGCCCAGGATATTTTGGATATTTACGAATGCCGGAAAAGCCTGGAGTCTCTTTCAGCCAAACTAGCAGCACGAAATATTACAGATCAACAATTAGAACAGCTGGAACAAATCATCAATGAATCAAAAAAAGCCCTGGCCATGCCTGATACGCAAAAGCTCACAAGCTTAAATCAAAAATTCCATGATACGATTGCCTTTGCTTCCCGAAATAAGCAGCTCATTCAATTATTTGAAGTGATTAACGCGAAGGTGCTTTATATACGAAACTGTATTTTGAAGGAACGCTCAGAAAGTTTTGCCGTATTAGTGAGCGACCATGAGGAAATTTTTCTCGCCCTAAAGGAACGGGATCCGGCAAAAGCTGAAGAAAAAATGGAGGCTCATATCCAAAGAAGTTTAAAGGTAGCGAATACTGCCTTAAGTAAGCAAATGGACGAGCCGGAATCTTCGTTAGGTTAATTAGATATTTGTCTTATTTTCTTTATAGGTGATTCTGTCCGTTCCCCAAATCCTTTAGTTGAAGTCAAAATGATCGAACCACGTTCATACCTGCTTAATATTACTTGAAACAAGTAATGTGCACTGTGCGAATCCAGTTTTATATAGCCAATTTAATCGATGATAAGGACTGATGATTTTACAAACGTTCTTATCTTTGTCTCTAGTTTCTCCTGTTGGTCAGCTTTTCTTAATCGGTTAAGGCAGATAAATACGGCTATGTTCGAATCAAAAACAAGATCTACTCATCTTCCCCGCGCTTTGCTAAACAGAAGGTTTTGGCAAAGATTTCGTACAACCAAGTGAAGCTATTGACCGAGGATTTCAACTTGATTGTTAGCCATGAACGGTTATATGGAGAGCAAAAACAAGGTAAAATGGCAGACGTATCTTGAGCAGTGTACGGTTCATGAAAAACAGCAAGCTCTCCAGCTTCTCTCTGTATTCTTGAAGGAACATGACTTTCAAACGCCTACAGAAGCGTTGCGTCTTGCCTCCGAGCGCGGTCATCCTTCGGTCGACTCCATTAAACAAATCTTCTATCAGCCTCTTAATGGGAGAGGTCAGCGAAAAGAAATTGATGTGCAGAAGTCTCTACCTGATGTGCCTTCTGCCGTTAGAGGGCTGTCCCATTATGATTATTTGATGGAAACACGCGGTGACGCAGGATGAACCCACACATTCAAGAATGCGCTAAACGCTTGAAGTTAAGCTGGACTCGGGAGCATTATCATGAGATTAAGGCAGAGAGTCACGAAGAGTATTTATTGCGGTTAATGGAACATGAAATTCAGCACCGTGAGGAACGAAAAACCAACCTTCTGCTTCAGCAGGCAACGCTGCCGAAGGTGGCCGGAATCCCGTTTGACTGGAAGGACATCAAGCTGGGGCAAGGTTTAACGAAAGATTATATTCTGCATGGTGGTTTTTTGGAGAATCAGGAAAACCTGATCTTTTATGGCGGGGTTGGAACAGGAAAGACGTTTCTGGCCAGTCTAATTAGTCTTTACGCCATTCAGCAACAGGGAAAGAAAGTGAAATTCTATACGGCGGCATCCTTAGTGAATCAGCTCTTGGATGCCCACGAGAAAGGCTCGCTGAGCCGATTGTTCAAGCAGATTGAGAAACTGGATGTACTCGTCCTGGATGAATTGGGATATATTCCGCTTCATAAACAAGGAGCAGAACTCCTCTTTCAAGTCATCTCTATGTGTTACGAAGCAAAGAGCATGATCATCACAACCAATCTTCAATTTGGGCAATGGAACCATGTGTTTGGCGATCCCATTTTAACAGAAGCTGTCATACACCGCCTGATTCACCATTCACATCTGGTGGTGTTCAGTGGCGAAAGCCATCGTTACCGGGAATCGTTGCTTCAAACCAAGTAAAAATGGAATATAAGAGCGATGTTGGCAAGACAGCATTTTTAATTGCCATTTGATGCATTTTTATATTGCCAAATACAATACTGGGAAGAAAAAAGGAGGAAAAAAGACAGCCGAGCTTCTTTTCTCTAGGTTTTATTCGTTAAAATCCAAATGTACCCATAATCGTATACGCAAGCATAAACGCTTGTGAAACGCATAATATAAAAAAAGCTTTTATTCACCTAAATGAATAGAAGCTTCCTTTATCTCTATTTTTATTACGCAAATAAATTAACAAGAAATAAACAGAGAAAATTCCTAACGAATCAATAACTACATCATACAAGCGAGAGCAATCGCAATGTTTAAGAGCGGCCGTGGTTTTACAGGTGTTGGATGTTCTTTTACGGCTGCTTTTGATAAAACGGTAACATTGTCCACATTGATACGGTCGCGAGACTCAAAATGAGAGGCATCAATAGCCACGGCTTCATCTAATAAACCCTTCTTGAATGGCTTGTTGGAGAAGAGATTCCTGAACTTCTTCAAAGGCATTGCACTCGCTTAATTTAGCTGTAAAACGGGAGAAAGACGCTTCCGATGAAATTCGATCCGAGAATAAGAACCCGCAATCTCATATCCTGCTTCAGGCGTTTAACAAGATCTTTAATGGTAGGAATTCCCTCTGAAATACGGGCGACCAGTCCGTAGAACATGGCGGGATAATTCAGCTTTGCAGGCGCACCGTAAACGTTTTTTTTATGAACGGCTCGCAATAATGGCTCGATGTGAAGCATGGAAAAAACATGTTCAAACCGTTTACATGGTTCAATTCATATAAATCCTGCATGTCAACCAGGCTTCCTTGTCGTACCCCTCTTCTTATTTATGTTCGTGTTCGTTTGGTCACTTACAATATACAAGAATTGGGGGAGGTAATCTTTTTTTCATGCTGAAACGCTTGAGACAAGGGGTTTGAATTGTAAAATCATTCATCTATGAAATTGGAAAGTTTTTTTATTTTTCGGTATAATGTGGTTCGGCCGATGCCAAGAATTCTTGCGGATTCCGATATATTTCCGTCGGTTTTTTTCAGAACTTCAATAATTTCTTGAGATTCTTTGTGTTTTAGTGAGGAGTTTTTAATTTTAGGTTGTTGATAGCTCGATAAAATGTATGTAGGGAAACAATCAATATCAACCAACCCATCTTTTGATAAAAATGCTGCTTCTCGTAGAGCACCTAGTACCTGACGAACGTTACCTGGCCATGTGTAAGTCCCAATTAAGTGTTTTGCTTCCGCAGAAAAAGTAAGAGTCTTGTTTTCAAGTTCTTTTTCAACTTGTTTTAACAGTAGCTCAGCAAGGTTCAATCGATCGGTTCGCTCTCGAAACGGAGGGAGCATAATTCGTACACCTTGCAAACGATAAAATAAATCAGAACGAAAACTACCCTCTTGAACTTTTTTCCATAGATCTGTATGAGTTGCTGTAATGATTCGAACATCTAGGTCAATCGGCTTTATACCACCGATCCGTGTGATGGTAAAATCCTGCAATACTCGCAAAAGAGCAATTTGCATCTCCTTTGGCATTTCCCCGATTTCATCAAGGAATAGAGTTCCCCCATTAGCTTGCTCGAATTTCCCTGGATGGCCTGACTGCTTAGCTCCAGTAAAAGCACCAGCTTCATACCCAAATAATTCACTCTCCATTAAACTATTTGTAATTCCTCCGCAATTCAGAGCTACAAATGGCTTGTTAGAGCGTGAACTAGAATAATGGATCGCTTGGCTAATCATATCTTTTCCTGTTCCGCTCTCGCCCGTTACCATAATCATATAGTTCGTAGAGCTTGCGTTTCTAGCTGTGTCAATAACTTTTTGAAATACCTCGTCTTCCCCATAAATATTATTAAAAGCATCGTTGTTGTTTCTCATTGGTTGCTTAGAATTGACAGATGGTTTTGATTGCGAATTATCTTTTGAAAAAGTAAAAAGTGGAATACGAGAATCGTGCCAAATAGAACAAAGCAAACGACTTTGTTCATTATCTTTTTTGTGAAGGAAAATTAAGCCTTTATGCACTTCTCCGTTCAATATACTATTGGCTCCTATTAATACATCATCAATATGTATCTTTTCTGGAATCAATGTTTCTAAATTTAAAAGATTTCTTGCTTCTCGATTAGCACCTGTGATGAGACCATCTTCATTTAAAGCCAGTAAGGCTTGATAGTTTGGTTGTTGTTCTGAAGATAATGAGAGAATAAGTTGAGGATTAGGTTGGCGAATAAGAAACGAATCCTCTATTGTTCGGGCCATGTTATCTATCATACAGAGCATTTGAGGTTGATATAGGTCTTTGTAGCCGCTAATATTTAAAACCGCTAACAGTGTGCCAGAAGGATCAAAGATAGGAGAGCCAATACAGTAAAGCTTATGATGTGCTTCTAAATAATGCTCTTTGCCTACGACAGCAAGCGTCTTTTTCTCGATGGAAACCGTGCCAAGTGAATTTGTTCCCCGTATTTTTTCAGAATAACAAGCCCCATTCTGTAAATATATTCTTTTGGTGTCTTCCAAAAATTTCGGTTCGCCAATATTTTCAAGTATAAAACTATTTGTATCGGAGATAATTACGACCGAACCTGAGGGTTTTATCCTATGAGCTAATTGTTCAATTGTTGGATGAATATCGTTTAGAAAAGCTTCTTTTTTTTCCTTATATTGTTTGAACTCATATTCAGAAAGAATAGCGTCTTTGGCACTTGTGAAGCTGGGTCTATACATTTGACTTCGTGCCCATGACTTTAATAACTGTTCGTTGGATCCGACCATAACAAATCTCCTTTTTTGCAGAATATTCAGTTATAAAATAATGTATCATGTTCCATCTGATCCTGTACACATGTTTCATAATGGTACAACACTTAAAAGTTAAAACGTGTATGTAAGCGGTTTCCGTTTTGGCACAGTTTTTGCATGAATTAATATTGAAAGCAAACTTCACTTACCTAAGGAGGAATGCGATGCAATAATAGACTATTTAATTAAGGGTTACCAACCACATATAGGGCGGACTAAAAATTCCTAGACTCCAAGTTATCATCGTTGGTTTGAAGCTTACTTTGTCACTGGTATGTATCCATTGAGCACAGGAAGTTGGTTGATGAGATCAAAGCTTACGGTTATATTTCGACATCAATTAGCTGGTTGGCTCAAAAAACGTCTATGTAAACTTTAAGGTTAAACTAAAAAAATGGGGGAATTTATTATGAAAATTACCGCAGCAGTTGTTAATGGAATCAATGAAGAATACCAACTTGAAGAGTTAACACTTGGGCAGCTTTATCCCGATGAGGTTGTTGTGAAAATGGTAGCATCAGGCATTTGTCATTCAGACGAGGCACTGCGTATGGGTGACGCAGCACATCCGATACCTGCTGTTTTCGGTCATGAAGGGGCAGGCATTATTGAGAAGGTTGGAGACGCCGTCAAAAACTTCAATGTGGGTGATCAAGTAGTAATGGCTTACAATTACTGCGGTACATGTGCGGGTTGTCGTACTGGCCATCCGTCTTCCTGTGAGGAATGGACCACGTTAAATTTTACTGGTGCCCGTCCAGATGGCAGTTACATTTTTTTTAAAGCAGATGGGACACCAGTGTCAAACTTCTTCACACAAAGTTCGTTTACCACATATACCATTACAAATAAAAATAACTTAATTAAAGTAGATCCAGAAGCAGATTTGCGTTTGGTGGCCCCGCTAGGCTGTGGCTTGTTAACCGGTTTTGGTACCGTACTTAATGGATTAAAGCCAAAAACCTCATCCTCCTTTGCTGTATTTGGTACAGGAGCAGTTGGACTTGGTGCACTCATGGCAGCAAAAATTGAAGGGGCTTCAATCATTATCGCAGTTGATATTCATGACTCTCGCTTAGAAACAGCCAGAGAACTTGGTGCGACACACACCATAAATAGTAGGACTGAAAATTTGGAAGAGCGTATAGCTGAAATTACAGAGGGTCTAGGGGTTAACTATTCAGTCGATACAACAGGCATTTCAGCTGTTATGAAAGCATCCATTGATGTTCTTGGGATTGGTGGTGTTAGTGCACCTGTAGCTGTAACACCAAACTCCGTTGAATTTAATACCTTTATGGACTTAGTACTGGCAAACCGTAAGCTAGTAGGTGTCTTAATGGGTGATGCAGTGCCACAACTTGCGGTTCCACAGCTTATTCAATACCATAAAGAAGGCAAATTTCCATTTGATAAACTAGTGAAGTTATATAAATTCGATGAAATCAATCAAGCAGCTGCAGATTCCAATAGCGGTAAAACTATTAAACCAATTTTAATTATTGATGAAAGCTATCGCAATGCTGAACCATTGGTGTCGAATAAGTAATGTTTCGTATCTTTGCCTTTTGAAGCTCGGGTGTAAGAGTTTACTGAAGGTAATTATTTAATGATTATTATTTCATCTTTCTTAGGGTTAATCAGATATTGTTAACTGGTTAACCTTTTTTACATGTATTGAATGATTGCAACGGCTGACGTTATCTATCACTATATTGGAATGATATAGAGGAGGGATTAAAATGAAAAGGGAATACTTAATTGCCCCGGAGTATTACAACTTTACTGAAGAAGCTGAAAAGTTTGCACATAAGGATAATAGAATTGCAATTATATGGTTGAATGAACTAGGGGATCCACTGGAAATCGTATATTAGTTAAGCAAACAAATAAATATGCTAACGCTTTATTGAAAGATAGACAACGATACCTCTGTCGTGACTGCGGAAAGTCTTTCAATGACATTTCAAATACCCCTATTTCATACTTGCCGTTCCGCTTTACCTTTAAGCTCCCGAATGTATACAGCCTAACCCTTCATTAAAACGGGTTTCCCTAATGGTGATAAACGCATCTTTGGCGCAAGTTACGCGATATATGATCCGTTTTGGGCACTACCTTCATTATTTCTCACAGGAACATCGGCAGCGGTTGGGATTGCTTCGATTAACTCCATCGCCACCCTGGGCGGATTTGTTGGTCCGTATGTGCTAGGCGCAATAAAAGACGCTACCGGAAGTGTATACGGGGGACTTTATATTATTGCAGCAGTTTTTGTTATTGCGGGTGTCATTACTCTTAAGTAAAAAAAGTTATAAAACAGGATAATCAAAATCGAGGAAACACAAGCATTTCCGCTTGCAAATTTGTTTATGTTTTTAATTTCGAAAGAAATTATTTTTCGCCTCTCTAAAAAAAGAGGAAGGAGATGTCCTTCCCTTCCTGTAAATATAGCCTTTTTCTTTCAGACTAGTGTATTCGGTCTTCGTATTAATGATATGTGTAATTGTCTTGCAGTCTTTAAAACCCTAATTCGGCGTAATTAGCCTTTTATGCTCTTGTTCACACACGTTTTTCGATTTAGAATCCCTCTAGCTAACATCTAATTAGTCTAATTTAACAAAAACATATAAAAAAGGCTCTGGGAGATTTCCCCCACAGCCTTTACCTATGATAACAGTGAAATCCGCTCGTAATACTTCTCAACCAGTGCCTTATTATGCCCGTCTGCACCATCAATATTTCCGCTCAAAAAGACCGGCGGTTTAAAACCCTGATCTGCCATGAAGGTGATCGCTTCTGCGAAAATGGCGTTTAAGATAGCGGCGCCAACCACGGTGGAAGTGGGCCCGAATGGGACGGCCACTTTATCATAGGACAAAATGGCATCCCCTTTTGCGGAGTAATTATTAATAACGGTATCAACTGAGTTAAATAAATGCTTCCCACTTTTGTGGCGGGATGGCTGGCTTTGCGCGTACTCCAGAGAGGTAACACCAATGACATATGCGCCTTGCTCGCGGGCGTACTGAGCAACATCAACGGGTACTGGGTTTCGCCCAGAAGTCGACAAAACAAAGACCACATCTTCGGTGCGCACATCCTGCTCCTTCAAAAACTCACTTGCATAGTCATTTTGCCGCTCGTAATGAGACGAACGCAAGGCGCCTTCATGAAGCATTAGGGGCTCCACTAAAATGGGCTTAATTGGGACAAGCCCACCCGCCCGGTAAAAGACTTCTTCCGTTAAAATGTGGGAATGACCACAACCAAACAGCTGAATAATGCCTCCGTTCATAATCGAAGTCGCTACTTTTTTAGCCGTGAGCCTCATCTGATCTCTTTCATGTTCCATAACAAGATCGAGCTGTTCCTTGGCCTTTTCAAAATAGGTGGTGAGCATGTTATTCTCCTTTCATCTCCTTGATCAGCTGAACCATATTTTTAATCGCAATTTTAATAATTTTCTCGCCTTTTTCTTTTGTTGCCAGTGTGGCATCCCCCAGGACTGCGGAAGAGGTAAACATCTCCCATGGGATTGGCGTGATATCCGCGCTCGGAGGAATGTGAGGAATGTCAGAAATGGCTTTTGACATATCAACGAACTCTTCCGCGAGATACTGCATATACGACGTTTCAATTTCGCATGCATGAAAATAGGTGGTATGCGCGGTCGGGGTTTCTCTTACTTCTTCCGTTACCTGTTTGACTCCCGGATAAAAAAGATAAAGCACTCTAAAGTCGGGAAATTTGTTGTAAAGCTGTCGTGCTGCTTCTTTCAGGGCGACAGCATTTCCCAGATGACCATTGAGCATCACAAATAAACGGAACCCTTGTTCATACAGGCTTATACCCATATCAAACAAAAAGCGGATAAGAGATTCATTGGTGATATTGATGCTTCCAGGAAAGTTTTTCAGGCTCCATACCTGACCGTATGGAAGGGTAGGTAGCACCAATGCACCCGTTCTGGCGGCCACTTTTTCGGCGAGCCGTTCCGCCAGATAATTGTCGGTGCCAAGGGGAAGATGTGGACCATGCGCCTCTACCGCTCCAATCGGCAAAATAGCGATCTGACTTTCATCAATCTTTTCTTTTACGGTGTAGGATGTTTCATTTTGAAACATCATCAGCTGTCCCTCCTATTTTTTAAACGTAAAACACCTTGCCGGATTGTCGATAAAGAATTTATGCACCAATGCTTCCCCATCAAAGCCTTGGCGGTTGGCATCATCAATAAATCTAGGGACCCATTTTGCGATAATGAACTCAAGCCCAGGACCGTAATCATAATGCTTATAATAGGTTTTGCGCGCCGTATCCCCGCTTACAAGAATTTGATTTTCGTACCCTTTATTGACAAGCTCAAGCAGACAATGAATACGTGTGCTTTCCGGCGCATATTTAATCTTTGCAATGCCGTCGAAGCACAGGTAAGCGCCCGTTTTTGCGATTTGCTCATGATAATACGGATCAGGGTTGCGATCCATATGGCCGAAGCTCATATAGGAAAGATTCACCGATTCACTTTTTAACAATTCAATTTGTTCAAGGGCCATGGTGCCTGCTTCCGTGTGAGAATGAACCGGCGCCTTCGTTTCATAGTGGGCTCGGGCCACAGCGCGCAATGTTTTTTCCTCTAGCGGGGCGATGCGATTATATCCTGTTCCAAATTTAACCTGGCCGGCTTTGTACGGTGTTCCTTCCAGCCCTTCTTCTACTTCCTTGACAACAAAATCCGTAAGCTCATTAATGCTTTTGCTATCAATCCATTCATTGTAGGTTTTATAGTTTCCGAGCGTTACCCGAAGTTCCGGTTTAATGTTGGCATTCCATAAAAAGCTCTTGTTAAAACCGGCCGTGCCAACGATATGAATGTCCAATTCTTCGGAAATTTCCTGAACAGCCTGTACATCCCTTCCATAATCAACAGCTGTTGCGTCAATAATCGATCGTCCGCCATGGTGCTTGAAGTCGGCCACGTCTTTTTTAGACTTTTCCTTATCATCAAGCAAAAGGTCATCTCCGTCCCGTTCCTTCCAATAAGCAGGACGGCAAACGATATGTTCATGTGAATAAGTAAATCCGAGTTCCTCTGGCGGTATGTCTCCAAGCAATGTACGAATAAAACTCATGATGAGCACCTCCAAATAAAGATGAAAGGGCAGAGAGCCATGAGAAGCCTATACCCTTGTGAATAGCTAAAAGAGAAGCTGTGCCAGGAATTTAACGATGGGTCCAAGGATAAACATGTCAGAGTCTGCGGCCCACATTGCGGTGTCAGGCACCGTGCTCGAAATCAACATTTTCACCATAATAAATTGACCCCAGGCAACGACCGTCGAGGTAATGAATCCTCCCAGGAGCGCACCACGAACACCCCCTGTTGAATTGCCAAACACACCAGCGGTTGCTCCATGGAAGAAGAGCACAATCATCGTTGGCACGAAGACATAGCTTGCCGTGTTGCCAAGAACAGCCAACCAGATTAAGGCCCCCGCAAATGCACCGACAAATCCGAGGATGACCGCGTTGGGCGCGTATGGAAAAACGATTGGACAGTCGAGCGCAGGCTTGGCTCCTGGCACAAGTTTCGTGGCGATTCCGTTAAAGGCGGGCACGATTTCACCGATAAACATTCGTACACCCAGTAACACGATAGCAATCCCGCCCGCAAACGTAAACGACTGGACGATTGAATAGATGATAAAGTTTTGGTCGCCTGATTTCGCGAGCAGCTCTTTTGCTTCCGGTGTTCCTTTGGTGGATAAAATAATGGCCCCAATAAGAAACAGCAAGCCCATGGTCAGCGCGGTAATCACATTGGAGTCACGCAAAAACTCAAGTCCTTTTGGCAATCTAAGCTTTTCTGAATCGTTATTTTTATTACCAGCCACTTTACCCACAAGCGCCGCCAAAAGAGCCACGGAAGCAGAGGTGTGTCCTAAAGCGATATTGTCATTACCTGTAATTCTACGCATGAAGGGCTGAGTAATGGCAGGCTGAAGGGTCCAGTAAATCCCCATCAGAATGGATAAAAAGACAACCAATTTGATAAACGGAACCTGTCCGGACGTATGGACAATGATTCCTGCAAAAATGGTGGTGTTCCAGAACATCATATGGCCCGTCAAATAGATGAATTTGAATCTTGTAAACCTTGCAAGTAGCACATTGATTAAAAAACCGAGGGTCATCGCAAGCGTAACTGCACTTCCGTATTTTGCGTTAAAGCCTTCTTGACCCATAAACTTGCCAAATGATTCTGCTTTTAGGTTGAAAACTTCCTTCCACATCGGCTCAAAAACATTTAAAGCGCTTACAATAACACCAGACCCGGCACCGATAATCAAGAAACCGATCACTGCTTTAAATGTCCCGCTTACCAGCTGGCTCGCATTTTTCTTTTGCAGAAAGAGGCCCAGAAACACAATGAATCCGAGCAAAATCGCCGGTGTTCCAAAAACATTGGTAGCAATCCATTTGATAATATCCATTTGTTTCCCCCCTATATGTGTTAGTAGATCTTATCTTGCAATGCCCCCTTGATCTCACTTATGTCAAAATAGTTATGGACAACAATAACATCGGCGGAGGCTGCTTCGAGCGTTTGCGCCAGTTCGTTGCTTGTGATAATGTAATCCGATGGCATGCTGGATGCAGCAGATACATCCGTATTTTCGACATCAGCGGAAATGCCGAGATCCCTTAAAACGGTTTCCACGTTCATTCGTAAAATTAAGCTAGTTCCCTGACCTAATCCGCATACACATAAAATTTTCATATGTTTATTCCTCCTAAAAAAGTTTTGTTATCTCGCTGAAGCACGGTGCGTTTTTCAGCTTTTCTATATTTGAAGATGTTCCTAACAATCTCATAAGCTTTTGTAACAATTTCAAATGCTCTTCGCTAGAAGACGCCCCAAGCCCAAATACCAGTTGAACGGGATCATTGGCTGCATGGCCAAACACGACAGGTTCCTTTAATCGCACAAACGAAACAGATGCTTCTTTTACACCATCCTCCGGCCTTGCGTGTGGCAACGCGATTTGAGGAGATAACACAAAGTAAGGGCCGTTTATTTTGTACGAGTCCACCATCGCATCGACATACCGTGGATCTGCTAAATCGTCTTCTACCAGTAGCCGGCCAGCCATACGGATCGCTTCTTCGGCCGAGGATACAGAAACATCCAAATTCACTAAATGTTCTTCTAAAAATTTCATCTTGATAATCCTCTCTGCTACAGTGTATTACCTCTTTTTCCTTAATCCGAGTATGCCTGCATCAGCTCATAAATTTTCTCAGGGGAGTTGGTGGAAAAGAGTGTTTCTTTGATTCCGGGCTCATTCATCATGGCAGTTAATTGAGATAACGCTTTTAAATGAGTATCACCGTCAATCGCTGCAAGGACAATCACAAGATGAACGCGATGTGTCCCTTGATCGGTAAAAGGAATACTATTCTTGATCCGCAACAAACTCATTCCCAATCGCTTGACACCATCTTCTGGCCTGGCGTGCGGTATCGCCACACCCGGTGAGACGACCACATAAGGGCCCATTTTCTCTAGGTTATTCATCATCACTTCAATATAGGAAGCTGTAATAGAATCGGCTTTCCGTAAAGGTTGTGAGGCCAGACGAATGGCGCTCTTCCAATCCGGGACACGTTCCTCCATCTGAATGTGTTGCAATGGAAGCAATTCACTTAATTCTGGCTTTGTTACATCCTTAGGTGGCGCAGTTGGTTTATAGATATATTGCGTTAATTCTTTATGGAGGCGTTCTTCTTCAAACACATCCGCATATTTTTTTATCATACTCATCATCGCCTGAACGGACGAACGCTGTTGCTTGGCATCGATAAGCGCATTGACCTTTTGCAGCAGACGCTCTTTCTCTGAATCTGTTAAAACAGGACTTACCACAAACACCGGTTTATCTTTTTCAGGCAAATTAATTGTTGAAATAATAAAGTCCGAATCAATTGGTTTCTTTTCATAGTCTCTTAGTGAGTAGCACCCAATAATATCAACGGTTGAAAACAGGCCTTCTAATTGATGAAGAAGGAGACGTGAGGTTCCTATCCCATTTGTGCATACGAGAAGCGCTCTTCTCCGATGTGCCGGTTTTGCGCCTATCTTTTCCATCCACCCACCGAAATGCATGGCAATCAAGGCGGTTTCATTCTTACTTACTGCTTTTCCGGCTGCGGCTTCAAGATGACAGATGACTTTACTCGAAATCTGATAAATGTCATGATATTTTTCCATAATGGAATTCACCGCATTATTTTCAACCTCAAGTTCGTACTTCACACGGTAATAGGCGGGTTTTATATGCAAAAGAAGGTGGTTCTCCACTTCTTCACGGTTTTCAAAAAACACACATGAGTATCGCTGAAAGTCCGTCACCATGTTTGATACAACCTCTGACAATAGCTTTGTATCTTTAAAATGGGTTGGGGCAAGCAGATCTTCAGAAAATTGGATTCTTGAGCTTAGTAGGTGCTTGGTAATGTAAACAACTTCATCCTCCGGAAAATCAACCTGAAACAATATCGACAGCTGGTGGCTAATGTGCTGTGCTGCATCGTATTCTTTGGTCTCCCGGAGGACGTCCTTTTCCGCCTGATTAATATAGATGTACTTTCTGTAGGCAAGCCTTTTGCCAAAAAGGAGCAGCCGAAAGCTGAGATGATGTAGAAACTCATCGGTAAACTGGATGTTAAGCTTAGTTTCGCATTCTGTTAGGATGGATTGAATGGCACTCAGTCTATTACAATCAAAAAGCCCGAATCCGTCATTTTTATCTGAGAGTATGGAAGGCAATTGAGAAAGCAAAGTTCGCCAGCTTTGCTGAGGAAGAACATGTTGCAAGTAATAAGCGATTGCTTTCCGCTTGTCGTCTTCATCTCCACCGATAACATAGCCGTCCTTACGATCAAATGAGAGGTGCAGGTTAAACCGCACTAGTTCTTCTTTTAGTTGCTTAATGTCCTCAATGGTCGTATTCCGGCTGACCCGAATCTTCTCCATTAAATCCTCCAGGTACAGCGGAGCGTCCCTGGCCATTAAATAAATGGCAAGCCATGCTTTTCGCTCTTTTATAGAAAATTCGTAATGCCAGGTTTGAAGCCTTTCAAGCTTTTTGGGAACGAGTGCGGCGTCTTTATCCTCAAGATGAAAGCCGGCCGTCCTCACATGTTGGATAGGCTTTAGGTCATTATCACTGAGCCACCCGTTGATTTTTTCAATATCATAGTAAATGGTACGTTTTGACACATTGAATTTCTCGATCAATTCATCCACTGAGATGTATCCTTGGGCCTGCGACAAATGGGACAGCATGGCAGTACTGCGCTGATCCAATGACATCATCACTTCACCTCCATTCATAAGGACAATTGCTTATTTCCACTATATAAAAAGTCACGTGTAAAGAGGAGACCAAATGTTGGATAGAAATTTGTGCAAAAATCGGACTGGAAATTTGATCTTTGTGTTATACCTATTCCGGTCTGGTAGAGGCAACTTTCTGCGCCATTGCACTCGCATAAACATTTACCAATGTCATTACCTTATCAATTTATAACAACATCGTTGCTATTATCATTTTTATTAATGTCATATGTTTATGACCACACCGGAAAATACGAACAGCGGTCTGTTGTTCGCTGGTTTTTAGGGGGAAGCGATATGCCAAAAGATGTTAGGCTGCGTTGTTTGTAGCCTTATCAGCCTGTGAGCAGACCCATGGTGGTCCGGTAAAACAGGTTTTAGAAGTGATTATGCAGTTAAAGATCTACTAACCATGTGACTAAGAAACCTATTAAAATTTTAACGGACGGGACAATGATATTTCCCCCTCCGAAAAAATAACAGGGATACCTCCAACATTTTAACGAAAATATATGCTAAGTCAAAAACGACCATGAAAGCCGATATTCCTTATTCTAAGGAATTATCGGCTTTATTCTAGCAATTGACCGTCTTCCGGAGTGATCTTAAATTTCGTAATCACACCCACTGCTCCAAACAAAAATTTGTACCCGGTGCCATTATCCCAGCCATATTTCATTCGGTATTGCAAAAAATACATGCTTTCCTCATTTGTAAATCCCACCACGAGACTTGAGCTTTTTAATATCTCCATTCAGAGGTAATCCGCGAATGGCTGCCACCAGACGCTGCTGAACTTACTCTGAATGCGCACGAAAAAACGGCTGCCATTCAAGTGAAGGCAGCCGTTTTTTCAAATGATTAAGATCCGAGGTGACATTACACCGCTGTTAAAATGAGCGGCTTATCTTTGGTAATGACAATCGTGTGCTCAAACTGTGCGGCGTAGTGATGGTCCGGCAGAAGCATCCCCCAACCGTCAGCGCTCTCTACTACATATTCCGCTCCGTCCGATACAAAGGTTTCCACCGCGAGCACCAGTCCGTTCGTAAGCAGCCTGCTGTCTCGCGGATCATAGTAATTCAGAATGCTATCCGGCATCTCATGCAGTTCGCGGCCAATGCCGTGCCCGGACAAATTGCGGATCACGGTGAAGCCGTCCTTGCGGGCTTCGTTGTGAATCGCCCGTCCGATGCCGCTGATCTTCGCACCCGCCCTGGCCTTCTGAAGCCCCTGATGCAGTGCGCGAAGCGAGCTCTGACACAGCTTTTCCTTGTGCGGCGAACGGGTTCCTACCACTATCGTTGCCCCGGTGTCAGCAAAATATCCGCCCAGCTCCGCCGACACATCAATATTAACGACGTCCCCTTCCTCCAGTATCCGAGGGCCTGGAATGCCATGCGCAGCCACCTCATTCACGGAGATACAGGTTGTTCCCGGAAAACCGTAGGTGATATCAGGCGCGGAGATAGCTCCATGCTCATCCAGCACCCTTTTGCCGATACGGTCGAGCTCTGCCGTTGTAACTCCCGCCCGGACAGAGGACAGCATCTCTTCACGGGCCATTGCGACAATACGGCCGATCCTCTGCAGAGCGATGAGATCGTGTTCTGATTCGATGGACAAGTTTTTAACCTCCAGTATTTGCAATATAACCCACATTTAATTCCAGTATACTCGAAAAAGAGCCTCATGTCCCTTCGGGAGTAAGAAAAAACGCTAAGCCGGTCACATCAGAAGGCTTAGCGTATATTTTCGTTAAAATGTTGGCGGGACCCCTAAGAAAGCCCTATAAGGCCAATAAACACAATTGGCATTAAAGAAAAAAAATGATGTATTGAACAAAGTCTTAACTTTAATAGGGTATTTGTTTCTTTTAAATAAAATGACTAAAAGAAGATGAAACATGGCCGTTATATAACCAATAGTCATGTCTCGGATGGGAATAGCATTTAATTCGTGTCTAAAGGTCCAGCATATGTAGACCCGGCCTAAAAAACTTCGCCGGATACACAGCTCCCATAGATTTCAAAGAACTTAGACTTCATGTTTCTCTTTCCTACGCTGGATCTTCTTCAGGGGTTGGATTCGTTTCTTCAGTCATATCCTCTAGCTCGTTGACTTTAAAAATAACTGTTCCGATGGTCACTTTGCTATTTTGGGTCAACCCTGTACCATACTCAACTAAATAAGGTTCTAAATTAAAGAATTATATTCATAAATGGTCGTGTCCCTTTTGATGATCTGGAAAGTACCATCTTTAAAATAAATTTTCAGGCTATCGGTTTTTAATTCTCCGTATCCTCCATTATTATACTCACTCAGATAGAGCGTGTACTTTTTATTACCACTCCCTGGGACATCTTTAGGATATAAAGTTTCATATCTGGAGAATCTTCACCTGTTTCAGCATTTCCAATTTTAACTTCTGTCAATTCCCTTATCCGTTCAGACAAAAGACGTTTTGATATTGAATCTTTATCCTCGATATTGCATTTAACAAGTAATAGTCTTTTTACTTTTTGCGATAATGTGATCCTTGAAGTGTACTATTTTAAAAAAAACTAACATTGGTTCCAGAAATACACGAGGGTTACGAACGTTGTCTTGAATGTGACAGTACTGGAGAAATTTTGTCTCTATCACATAAAAAAGGATGCTCATGTTTTGAGCACCCTTTTTTATAAAAACTAAAATTTCCGTTTAATATTTAATCTTAGATGGCTTAATATCCCCAACTCCATCACGGTCAATTACAATCATTTCCCAATATTCTAAACTAGGTAGGTTAATGACTAATTCCTTGTCCTCCCATTGGTACTGAATTTCTTTTAATTGTCCTTTGTGCCGATCGGGACTCGCTGAATAAACCTTTAAGTTAGGTAATTCTTTTTCATTCTTGCCAATTGGGTATTTTATTTTTAAATCATTATACTTTTTCGGTTGTGCTGCTGCATTTCTCCAATTCGAATCATTATTTAATAGGTTAACGAGATGAACGACATCGTACTCTTCAAAGCCTTTATTGTTCTTATTATCCCTTACTATAGACCATATTGTGTTCTTCTCTCCATCTCTACTAATCACAAGTGGCTGACCTTCGTTTTCTACTTTAATCATCGTATCAGTCTCTTTACTATCGAATAGAAGATTTTCGTAAGCAGCGAAAAACTTGTAGTAGTCTTTCATTGATTCCTTTAAAGAACCGGTCATTTTTTTGCTTCGATTTGGGTAATATTCATGAGCTAACATATTTGGCCCTTGTTCATACTTCTCAGCTGTACCCATTTCAATATGTGTTGCCCCCATTGCAGCTAATCCAGCATCCATTAAGCGTACGGAAGGTTCGTCAAACAGTCCAATTGTCATGCGACGTAAATGAATGGACCCTTTCTGTCCCTCTTCCTGTTTTAGTGTGAACTTATGTTTCCCTGGTTTTAAATGTGGTAAAACGACGTACCCATCTTCACTATATGAGTCAATATTTCCCGTGCTTTTAAATGTAACTGTATAAGGATTGCCTTTCTCATCTAGCAGTGGTTTTCCATCCACATAAATGGTCCGTTCTGTATCTGCTCCTGCATTAGCATATGTGAAGATAAAACTAGTTTCTCCTTCGTCTTCTATATCCACATCAAATGTTACCTCGTCACCTACATGACCAAAATGTAATAGTGTATCTTTATAGATGTGCATAGGAGGAATCATACTCGCAGATTCTGAATGATATTTTTTATCTTCAATTTTGAGATAATCAAGCTTTACACCATCATCATCTAAGTTCTCGACTTTGATCGTGATCGTGTTTTTACCTTCTTTTAAAGAAATTCCTCCCATAGTAAGATCCTTCCATCCATCACTAGATGGGAAAATAATAGTTTCTATTTTTTCATCATTTACATAGACTGAACGTTTTGCATCACGTTTTGAGGAAGCATCATTATTATATCTCCATGTCAAGTCATACTTTCCTGCTTTTTGAGCATTAACATCAAAGGTTAAGAAATCCCCTTCATCTTGGAAATCGTAAATGTGGCCAATAGTTGTTGAGATTCCATGACCTTCTGGAGCAAATGCAGCTTCTTCAACCTGATATTCCTGTTCCCCAACAAGTAAGCTATCTAAATTGATATATTCACCATTCGATGCTAATTCAAAAACTACTTCATGTTCACCAACAGGTACAGTAGCTTTTATAGATTTTTCAACCATTGCTCCATCCCAACCACCTGGTGTACTAGCAAATATGTTTTCAGAGATCGTCTTTCCATCAACATATGTGTTGTTTGAAGGAATTAATTCTCCATCAACATATATATTTACTTTAGGATTATTCGCAGTTCTATATTTAAAACGAAGAGTATTAGTCTCTTTTTCATTATTAACATTAAAAATGACTCGTTGACCCGCTTTGCCTAGATTGTTTGTAAATCCAGGAGATACGGAAACCTCGCTTGTTTTTGCTATATCAGGACTCCAGCCGATTTCAGCTTGTTCTCCTTCTATAACCGTATTATTTATTTCAAATTTGTCTACTTCAATTCCTGTTTCAGATGTCTGATCTTCCATCTTCATCTGAACCTCATTCAATCCTTTATAAAGATAAATTTTGGTTTCGGCTTTACTCCAGTTTTCTCCCTCTGTTTGTGGTAACATTACTACACCCGCTTTTTTTCCATTAACTAGTAAGCTGCGTTTTGTTTCCTGACCAGAGTTTATATAGAAAATAGAGATCGGTACCTCTTTTGCAGTATCTGAATCCATTTTGAAAGAGATAAAATCTCCCTGTTGTTTAAAGTTGTTAATCTGTTTTGTTGATTTTTCCAATACAGGTTGCTGTGATGGTTCCCAACCAATTCTAGCTTTTTCAGCTTGGTATCGTGTATCTCCAACTGTCATGTAATCTATCTTTGCACCTGTATCGTTTACATTTTTTACTTTTAGGACGACTTTATTTTCACCTGCTTTTAATGGTGTTTGAACGATTTCTGATTTTTCAAGTGATTCCCATCCACCTGTTGGTTCGAACTTAATGGAATCACTGACAAGTTCATTATTAACGTACAAATGACGATTTACGGCCGTTCTTTCAACCCCATAGTTGAAGCTGATTGGATAGGATCCTGCCTGAGCTGCATTTACTGTAAACTCAATAAAGTCTCCATCCGTTTCGAAATTATACACATGTCCATATTTATCAACTTTACAGCTGATTAGCTCAGCATCTTCAGCTTCATATTCTTTCTCAAAGGAGTCCCTTTTAACAACAATACTGTCTACATTTAACCAAAGATTATTAGTATTTAACTGTAGTTTAATTTCATTTGTACCTTTTTCCAAATGTAAGGATAGGTTTTTTACTGCAACTGGATTTCCCCATCCCGTTTTTTCATTAAAAGATATCGTGCTCTCAACGAGTTGATTATTCACTGATATTTTTCCTTCTGGACTACTACCATTATCATGTCCGTATTTGAGAGCTACATCATAAGTTCCTGATTCAGGTACATCAACCGTCCATATGATCTTATCTTCATCTTGTTTTCCAAAATCTCCAACCCAACCAGGAAGCTTTTGAACACGTGAGAAAAATTGCTCTGACTTAGGAACACCTTTTACATCTGCTACCTCATAGTGTTTTCCAGTTGCCTGCTTATAATTCATATAGCCAGCAATGACAACGGCTTTCCCGCCATTCGTTTTACGGGTTTCCTCAACAACATTTAATAGATCACGGTAATTATCTTTATCCTGCCAAATTTCACTATAATCAAAATCTGTTTTTGTTGAGGAAACAGGAACATCTTGATAACCTTCATTTCCACCAACCATATTAAACGTTACAAAATTCTTTTTCTCATTATTTTCTACTAAAGAATCTTTTACGGAATTAATAAGAGAATCATAGTCTTTAGAAAAATGGCGCTTATTACCATTATAATCATATAAATAATCATTATCGTGAAAGCCCCACTGATCAAGATGCATTCCATCAAATCCAAATTCGTTTACACTTCTAACAAACTCTCTGTTAATATATTTTTGCCATTGTTTATTACCAGGGTCTTGGAGAAATAGACCCGTTGGAGGATTAACCCAATCAAAGTAAAAGCCTTCTTGATTTGCTAGTGACGGATTAGGAAACTGGGCATTCTTCTTATAGAGTCCCCATTCCCTTTTTATTCCGAATGCTTCATAATTTTCTCTAGCTGCATAGTTCATTTGATAGGCCATTGATGCTGCATTATATTTCTTAGCAGCATCAATTTGCTGTTTTACAGTTAAAGGAAAAAGATTGCGTCCTAATAAATCTTTATAGGAAGTATCTTTATTGATTTCTTCTGTAATAAAATTTCCATTTTCGTCTAGAATCGGATTCCCATTTCGATCTGTCTTGGAATAAACGGATACATCATGCCGCCACATCCAATCATAGAATTGAAAACCATTTAAGTAGTACTCTTGTGTCAGTTGTTTCATCTTCTTTTCACTTTCGCGAACTGACTCTTGAGGGAATTCTGTTGTATACCCGTAGCGAGGAAACCGTGTCCAATCACTTGAGACATCAATTGCTGCTGTTACAATTTGATCAGAACCCGAGATGGAAGCTTTTACAAGATATCCGCGAAAATCCTGTTTGGGAGGTGTCCATTCTATTTCCAATCCTTTTACATTCTTTCTAACTTGAATATTCTTCTCTCCCTCGGCTACTTTTTCGTTTAAGTGAAAGACTTCTAGGTTAAGCTTCCCTTTCCAATCATTAGAAGAATCAAATAGTATAGACATCTTCACTTTTTCCCCTGGAGTATACCTGGATTTATCTACTAAGAAAGCTTGAATCGGTTCAACTGGCAGCTGATTTTTAATTGGTTGAATTTGTTTACTAGATATCTGCTGTCCTGTCGTTTGGGCTTTTGTTACAGGTGTTTGAGTGATTAATGTCAAGTTCAAGGCTACTAAACAAACAAGTATTAGCTTTCGTTTACTTTTATTAATTTTCATACCTTTCCTCCTCAAAAGATTACTAGTATGGTTGCATTTACAAAATCAATAACACTTCAAATGCGGTTTTATTTTCACATATATTACAATTTTATGTAACCGCTCACATTATAAAAAAGGTGTCTTATATTATGTTTGTTTGAAAGGTCAAATAAAAAAGGCGGAAATCCGTATAAGGAGAATGCCCTCTTTTGCATGAATAAGAAATATTTAATAGGAACAAAACAGATGAATAGTTCAATCTCTTACCCGAATTAAAAAAACACTTATCTTATAAAAGATAAGTGCCCGGATGTTTATGACTGTCTGTTCTTGTTTTAAGGAGCACTTCTCCTTCTAAATGCACCCGATCGTTTAAGAAACTTGTCTTTTTCCCATCTTAAAAAGACTATCAAAATTGTATGATCTCCATTATTAAAGGGTAAGAATAATTCATTTATTTTTTCATCATAAAAAAACCATTTTATAAGATTGAAAATTTTTATCTGATCAAACCATGAGGTAGTGAATGAAAGTAACGATAGAATAATGAATGAAGAATGATGAAGATATATAATAATTGAATATCTCTTTATTCGCTTTTTAATAGCTGATCCATCTTGTTTGCAGCTTCGTTTAAGGTTGTTCTAATATCCTGATTATGGTAAATCATAGCTTCCATCGCTTTCGTATATACGTTTTCCATACGGGACCAGCTTTTTACGGGTGGACGAAGACGGGCGTTCTCCAGGCTTTCAACATACGCTTTCATGTATGGTGTTTTTAGCATCGCTGAGGAGTTTGCCGCCGCTTTATTTGCAGGGAGGATACCTGAATTAAACATACGCTGCTGAATATCTTCACTCGTCATCCATTTCATAAATGTCCACGCAGCATCTCTATGTTCAGTACCATTCATAATTACGAGGTTCTCTCCCCCTAGAATAGATCCCTTTCCTTGTTTATCAACAGGGAAAGGATAAGGTATCGTTACGTTCATCAACTGATCCACTGTATAATAAGATGTGGAGAGCACACTGTAAAACCATGGCCCTTCTTCGGCCATAAAAGCCTGTCCCTCCAGGATTTCGTTCCATGTATCGATCGATCCCGATGAAAAGTTTGGTGCCAACAATCCTTTATCTTTCCAGCTTTTGATTGTTGATACGGCGTGAATACTTTCTTTACTGTTAAAATATCCAGATGCTTGCGTGTAATCGCTGTTCGTTAACATACCGCCAAGTCCCCAAAAATAAGGAAGGCTGTCCCATGCATTTAATCCTTTCATCCCGATATAACCAATACCATGCTGTTTTTCAGCGAGTTTCAGAAAGTCATTCATTGTTTCAGGCGGTTCATTAATGCCAGCCCTGTTTAAGGATATTTCGTTATAAATGGCTGCTTTTGTTGTCAGATTAACGGGAAGACCGTAGTATAAACCGTTGTAAAGGTTGGTTTCTAGTGCATTTGCGTATAATTTTTTTTTCTTTTGTTTAAATCCTTTAAAACTATCCAATGGTTCAAGAAGTCCTAGAGATGCGAATTCCGGAACCCAGGCAATATCAATCCTTACAACGTCAGGAGCTTGTCCTGAAGATCCTTTTGAAATAAGAGCGGATTTTAAATGTTCATTATATGGCTGCCTGACTGACGTGATTTTTATCTCAGGGTATTTCTTTTGAAAGAGTGGAATAAGCTCTTCCTCAAACACCCTTGTTTCCTCATCACTGTATGTGTGCCAGAAAACAAGTTCTTCAACCTTCTCTTTTTTATGAAGTGTAGAAATAGCTTCCTTATTGCTAATAATTTGATCAGAGCAGCCGTTTACGAATAAAGCTAAACAAAAAAACAGCACCATTTTATGAATGAACATTCTTTGTTTGGCCATACGTAAACCTCCTGTACTCTTGTTTATTTTTGAGCTTTTTCTCGAAAGTCTACTGGACTAAGCCCTGTAAGCTTTTTAAACAGTTTGCTGAAATATTTTACATCATTAAAGCCCGACTTGTGTGCGATTTCATAGACTTTCAATGAAGTATTGGCCAAAAGGTCTTCAGCCTTCTTAACCCGCAATGAAATCACATAATCAATGAAATTCTGATCCATGTATTTTTTAAACAAAAGACTGAAATAGTTTTTGCTTATAAAACTGTAGTCAGCAATTTTTTGCAGCGTTAGATCGGACGTGTAATTTTGCTGGATGTAATGCAATGCTTTTTCCATGAGTTGTTGATGGGAGGTAATAGAAGCAAATGTAACCGGGTGTTCCATTTCCCACTGAGCGATCGTCGCATTCAAAAGTGTTTTAAGTTCTTCCAATGTTTCTGTATGGGTCAGCTCGTCCATTTTTTGAAGAAGGATCGGAATATCTACTTTTCTTTGAAACAGTATGCTTAACATCTCTCCTGCTTCACGTTTGACTTTATCAGGCGATTTATTGCCTTTTTCCCACTCAGCTATCCACTTTTCTTTTACGATTTCTGTTTTTACGCCGTCACTTTCTCTGACAGCTTCTTTTAAATAATCCAAATAGCTGGTCTTACTTTCATCATTTGAAAAGCTGGAAACATATGGATAACTTTCCGATGATACTTGATAAAAATGAATGTCACAGGCCTCTTTTGCCTGGTAAAAACACGTATTAATATGTGCAGCAACTTTTCCTTTTTGGTAACCGATATATAAGGTGATTCCTGTATCCGCTTCCAGTTTTCTTTTCACATGCTGAAGATTACTTTCGAATTCTTTGCAATAAGGCAAAACGAGAATAACATCTGAGTTATAGAGTGAAAACATCGAGCCCCTATCAAAATTCCTGTAAAAAGTATCAACAACTTCTTCTGCTTTAATTCCCGGGTAAAGGTAGCCGAATTTTTCCTGAAGTTCTTTTTTATTATGAATCCTTCCGTATGAGATAATATAGCCTTCACCAAACGCCGCGTTCCATTTTGCGGGATCAGCTCGATATTCAATTGAAGCAAGCATCTGCTTCAGTTCCTGTTCCAATTCCTTGCGGTGAAGCCCCTTTTGGGTTTCTCTATGTTCATCTAGGTCTTGCTGTATCTTGTGTTCCTGCTGAATGAGCCGCGTGCATTTTTCCAACAGCTTAATCAGATCTTCTGGTTCTAATGTTGGCTTCAGTAAGTAATCTACAGCACCGAGCTTCAGACCTTCTCTTACATAATCAAAATCACTGTAGCTACTGACAAAAATAATCTTCAACGAAGGATGAATGTCTAACGCATGTCTAGCTAGCTCTAATCCGTCCATAATAGGCATCTTAATATCCGTTATAAGAATATCGGGACATTGTTCGTTAAATTGTTGTAACGCTTCTTTTCCGTTTGCAAAAGCACCGGTTAGTTCGTACATACCATTATCTAAAGGTATCGATGCTTTTAATCCATAACGGATAACAGGTTCATCATCCACTATCATGACTTTATACATGTTCTTCACCCTCCTTCAGCGGATAGAGAAGCAGCGTTATCTGTGTTCCCGTACCTTCCTGACTTTCAACGATCATCGTCGATTTTGGCGAATAATATAGCTGGATACTCTCGTAAACATGAGCTAATCCAATCCCTACAAAACCATTCTGTATGGATGTTTCGATATCTTTGATCTGCTTTAATTTTGACGGGTCAAACCCTTTTCCGTTATCCGTAATGATAAATCTTATAGATCCGCTTTTCTCTTCTTCTCCCTTTAATTGGATCAGCCCTGTTGTATCAGTAGGAACGATGCCGTGAAAAATCGCATTTTCAACAATCGGCTGCAGCAGCATTCTCGGAATCCGAAAATCCAGCAGCTTATCATCGATTTCAATATCCAAATGGAATTCTCGATCATACCTAATTTTTAGAATCACTAGGTACTTCTCTAAAATATCTAGTTCTTCCGCAACCGTTATAAGGTTTCCTTTCTTCCCCATGTTCGCTTCTAATAACCGGGTTAGCGCCGAGATAGCTTCATTCGCTTTTTCATTTTGTTTAAATTGAATCAGCCACTTAATTGTACTTAACGTATTAAACAAGAAATGAGGATTGATTCGGTTCTTGATCGCCCTTAATTCTGCCTGCTGCTTTTTGCTCCGTTCATCATTTACACTCGCCATTAAATCCTCTACACGGCAGATCATCGTGTTAAACTGTTTGCTCATCAGTCCGATTTCATCATCAGAAACAACATTTGTGCGGGCTTTTAAGTTTCCTTTTTCAACATTTTTCATCTGGGTCGTTAGCTGCTTGATAGGATCTGTAATTTTGCCAGCGATAAACAAACCGATCAGAATCGCCGCAATGGTTAATCCGATGGAAGAAAGCAGGACTAGCCGGTGCAGCTTCTCCATCTCTTCTGTAATTTCGTGAACCGGTACAGTTCCTACGATCATCCACCCATTGCTCAGCGGCTGTTTAACACCATAATAATTCGTGTTGTTATGTACGTATTCAAACTCTGCACTTTCATCTTGTACGACAGAATGATACAGATCCGCATTCTTCAGCTGATTTCCAACTCGGGAGACATCCGGATGGATCATGATGTGCCCTGATTCATTTACCACAAAGAATTTTCCGGTCTGCCCAAGTTTCAGCTGATTAATCTTGGATAATATATTTTTCCCATCTAAATTCACTAAAATATAGCCAATATTATTTAGCGTTTCAAAATCCTTCAGAACACGGCCGACTGGAAGAACGAGCTCTGTATTGTCTCCGCCGCCGCTGTATTTGTCTTTCTGCAGACCCATCCACACAAGCTCCCCGTCTTTCTCCTGTGCCTGCTTCAGCCACTCAAGCTCTGATTTTCTTTCCTTATTCCATTTATAAAAAGAGAAGGTGCCGCTTCCCCAACTCGTATTCTCTTCTTTTAACACATAGATAATTTTTACGAAGGAACTCGAGAAAACATAGTTATTCAGTTTATCAGTCAGGATATTATTCCTTTCTTTTTTTTCGATGTTTGGTGCAGCAGGATCCGCATCCATTATGACCGTTTGTTGAACGGCGGAATCTCCATAAACCAATTCTGATGTATCACTGCCTACCGTAAAGATATACGAGAGCGTGTTGGCTGCTTGTTTCGTAATCTGAAGAGAAGATTCGCGGACATTCTGTTTAATAATAGAAGAAGAGGAGTTGTAATAGAAAAAACTTAAGAAAAAGGCTGGAATTAAAATCACGACCAAGAATGCTGCGATTAGTTTTACAGCAATACTTTGTTTTTGCCACATGTGTCGGATCATCTTTCCAGCCCCTCATTTGTAACTATTATGATGTTATTTCTCGTATTCAATGACAAGCATATCCCAATATTTCAATGCAGGAATGGTTACAGTCATTTTACCATCTTTTTGCTTAAAATCGGATCCTAAATAATGGTCAGGAGAAGCGATCCATACGTTCTTTACTTCTTTTTTTGCACCAATCAAGTGGTCCATACTCTTTATCTTTCTTTAAAAGAAACTCTACCAAGTATCCTTTTTCATTGTCTTTCGGAGACTTCCACTCCCATGTTAACGTTTTGTCGTTTTTTGCGTTCTTTTCCACTTCTTTTACAATCTCGTCACCTTGCGATAACGAATCACGAGTGACTCTCCGTTCATTTTTTGACTGAGACCCAAAGTGAAGTGAATCGTGTCACCTGGATTATATCTGGCTTTGTCCGTATCGACAGAGTTTTAATAGTGGTTTTTTCTCTTCTCTTTCCTCGATTTCAACGACAATACTCTTGGATATGCATCCTGTAAGCAAGAGTACTAGGCAAACAAACTGCGGCAATACAAATGACGATTTTCTTTCTCATCCTTTCATACTTCCTTCACTTAAACCGCTCTTCACAAAATGTTTTTGGAAGATGATATAGATCAAGACCACTGGCAGCAGTGCGATGATAGACGCTGCAAAGATCCAGGCCCAGTTGCTGGCGTGCTGGCCCTGAAACATCATAAGTGCGATCGGCAGTGTACGAAGGGCTTCATCTTTAATAATCGTAAGGGCCACAAAGTACTCATCCCATGTTCCTGAAAACGAAAAGATCGCCATCGTTCCTAACGCCGGTTTTGATAATGGCAAGTAAATATTCCAAAAAATACGCCAATTTCCACCGCCGTCAATCCGGATGGAATCTTCTAGCTCTTTCGGAATTGTTTCAAAAAAGCCCCGTAGAAAGAATGTTGAACCGACTACTCCACCGCCGATGTAGAGAAGCCACAGTCCAGCATACGTATTTACGAGTCCAAGATTGCTGATGACTGTAAATTGAGGAACGATTGCCAGTACAACTGGAATCATCATCGTAAAAAGGAACATACGAAATAGAAACTCTTTAAACGGAAATTGAAAACGTGCGAACGCATATGCTGTCAGCGCACCTAAAAACAAGCTGCCAACCATCGAGACACCTGCAATCAATAAACTATTTAAGAAATAACGAAAAAAGTTATTCCTATTCCAAACCGTTTCATAGTTATCCAGATTCGGTGTTACCGAGAAAACCTCGCTCGGCCTTGGCAGTGTATACGCATTGTCCACAAACGTCGTTAAAAGCATATAGATAAACGGAATAATAAATACGGCTACACCTAATATCAGTACGGCATATACGACAAACTTCCAAAACAAACTCGTTTTTGTTGTATACACGATTTGTCCTCCTTTCTAAAAGACAAAGTTAAAAGTATCGCTGGTTTCCAATTTTCTTTTGCTGCGTCCAGGTTACGAAAAAGATCGTAAGCCCCATCATGACACCGAGTGCAGACGAATACCCAAAATTAAAGTTGTTGAAAGCTTCCTTATAGATCATGCTTTGTAAAACTTCAGTCTGACCGATCGGACCGCCATTGGTAATGAAGTACACTTGCGGAAAAATATTAAATGCGCCGATCACAAGGTTGATCAATACAAAGATCGTCACCGGACCTAACAATGGAATGGTGACATTTCGGAAAAGTCTTAATCCGTTTGCTCCGTCGATACTTGCCGCTTCATACAGCTCTTTCGGGATTCCTTGCAAAGCCGCCAAATAGATTACAACCGTCCACCCTACTGTTTTCCAAATATGAAATGTCCAGATTACCAACATGGCTGTCCATTGATTCTGTAGCCAGCTGATCGGTTCATCGATGAGCCCGAGCTTTGTATGCAACAAAAAATTTATAAGCCCACTCTCTCCATCTGCAAATAGAAAGCGGAATAAAAAAGCTACGACGATCCAGGATGTGATGATAGGTAAATAGTAAAGCGTTCTGAACGCAATTTTATATTTAATAAAATGCATGTTGATCAGTACAGCAAATACCAAACCTAAAAACCAGTTGATCGGTACGGTCACCACTGTGTTTAACAGTGTATTTCTGACCGCATATTTAAATTGTTCATCGCGGAATGCTTCTTTATAGTTTTCAAGACCAACAAAAGGACTCTCTGCCCCAGGGATGATACTGTAATCTTGAAAGCTCATAATTACCCCCTTAATCAAGGGATAAATAACAAAAACAACGGCTCCAATCAAGCCAATAATAATAAAAGGAAACACTTCTCCCCATTGTTTGATTCCTTTTGTAATGGCTTTTTTCTTTCCTTCTGATCTGGGATTTGGCTGCTGATTGTATTTAGGTGCTTGGTTTAATTCTGGTTTTACAGATGCCATCTTTCTCCCCCCTTGCGATTAATGATCTGATAGTTGAACAAATGCACTCCACTATGTGAAGTGCATCTGCGGATTTTTATTTCTTAAGGATGGCTTCTCCTTGTTTAGCCGTATCATCCAACGCTTCTTTTACTGACATCTTTCCTCGGATGGCTTTTTCAATGTTTAAGTTAAACACTTTTTCAAATTCAGACCACTGTGGAATCGGTGTGCGTGGTAATGCTGTTTCCAATTGGTCGACATACTCTTTTACAAACGGAACTTTTAAAAACTCAGGGTCTTTTGCCGCGTTCAGGTTCGTAGGGATTAAGCCTGTTTCAGACATAAGTTTTTGAGGCTCTTTTGTCAGCATCCATTGTGCAAATGTCCAAGCTTCTTCTGGATGCTTGGAGTTTGCAAAGATTACGAGATCCTCTCCACCAATTACAGAACGGCTGCCACCAGGACCTTCAGGTATAAGTCCGCGCACCGTATATTCTAATGGGTCTTCTTTTTTCTTCTCTTCATTCATCAAGACACTGTAGAACCAAGGTCCGTCATCAAGCATCATATATTCATGCTTCTTGATCCCGTCCCATGCACCTGGCTCTCCTCCAAGAATGGTCGGGCTTAAAAGACCGTCTTTTTTCCACAGAATGATCTGTTCTAACGCTTTTACACTTTCAGGGCTGTTTACAAACCCATCCATTTTTGTGTAGTCTTCATTGGTTAATTTGCCGCCTAAGCTCCAGAAATATGGAAGCACACCCCATGCATTGGCCCCTCCGACTGTGATTCCGCCTTTAGCTCCTGCATCCTTTGCTTTTTTTGCAGCTGCCGCAAGCTCTTGCATTGTTTTTGGAGCTTCGGTTACACCGGCTTGGTCTAACACTTTTTTGTCATAGATAGCTATTTTTGTGTTCGTATTGACTGGAACACCATAATATTTTCCGTCAAACATATTTGTAGCCATAGGACTTTCAAATACAGACGATTTTACTTTATCAAAGCCGTCTAAGCTGCTGACTTCCTTTAAAGCTCCCATTTTTGCGAACTCTGGCACCCAGATGATGTCCATTCGCATGAGGTCAGGTGCTGCGTTTCCTGAGACACCTGCAATAACTTGCTGCTTAAGCCCTTCATAAGGCATGCGCGTTAATTTCAACTTTATATTGGGATGTTCTTTTTCAAAAATCGGTTTAATCTTTTCTTTTAATACTTTTTCTTCTTGATCACTGTAAGTATGCCAATATTCAATGGTTACTTTTCCATCTGAACTCTCTTCCGAAGAGCTATCAGAGGATGAGCAAGCGCTTACGAAAAGCAAGGCAATAATGGACAAGATTCCTAACACTTTAGAAAAAGGTGTTTTCATTTTTTAATTCCCCTTTTATTGTTGTTAGTTCCATTATTGAAAATAGTCAGACTATTAGTAACCGCTTTCATTATTTAAATGGTGTATAATCTTCCACAAAGGACTGGCTTCGGTTTGTGTTGTAAAAAAAGGTGCACTATATCCCTTTTTAAAAGAGAAATAATACACCTTAAGCTAGAAAAGCTTGTTATTTTGTTTTGAAGACAGTTGTAGAATCTGCTCCATAACGTTCTGTACCTGATGCCCATCGTAGAAATCCGGCTGCTGAATCGCTGAATTTTGGCTGGATATCCTGTCTATCCACTTCCATATTTCGTTTCCTGGTGTTAACCGCCATGGACGGAAATTTTCTTCTCCGCTTTCTTCTGTTTCTTTCCACTTATAGGTTTCGTTTCTTTCGTCCTGAATAGAAAGCTGAATGCCGAACTCTGTTGATAACAGTTTTATTTTTCCTTTGTCACCGTAAAGATTGATCTTAATCGTTTGTCCCCTGTCCCCTTGGTAGCGAACCCAGCTAGTCTGAAAGTTTGCGATTGCGTCATTAGGCAGTTTTGCTGCAAAGAACACCGAATCGGGTGCTTTCTCTTTTTCGTGATGGTCTCGTTTTAAAATCTGAGTGGAAGCCGACAGGGGACGAATCGATCCATCAAACAGATAATGTGCCAGATCAATAAGATGAGACCCAAGATCAGCAAGGACACCGCCTTCTCCACCAAGCTGGACATCACTTCTCCACCCGGGTGAGGATTGTATTCCATAATCACCGGTGTATTCAAAATCAGCTTCAAGGATGTTTCCTATTCTATGTTTCAGCAGCTCATTCTTCATCTTTTTAATAGCAGGATTTTCACGATATGTAAAGTTTACTGCATGAATGATAGACGAATTTTTTACAGCATCTACTATTTTTGCAGATTCCTCTGCATTAAGCGTTAAAGGCTTCTCACAAATAATGTGCAGACCGTTCTTTGCTGCTGTTAAGACCATATCAGCATGTGTCCTATTCGGTGTGATGATACACACACCGTCTAAATTCTCTGTAACTATCATTTCTTCATAGGAAGTATAGCTTCTTGGGATTCCGTATTTTCCAGCCATTAAACGGGCATTGTTTCCTTTCTCACTGCAGATGGCTGACAGCTCAGCATTCGGGTGTAGGCTGAGAACGGGTAAATACCATAAATCTGCAAACCAGCTCGCTCCGATTACACCTACTTTAATTTGTTTCACTTTATCACCTCATGCTCAGAGGTGATTGTCGCGTCTTCAAGAATTTGATGAAGCACCTTTTGATTTTCATAGCCATCATAAAAGGTTGGGCAGTCCTCTGGTGAAACACCGTTAATTAAATCTATGAAGTCCTCGAGCTGATTCCTTTTATAGTTTAAAGGGACTTCTAGGCTCGTTCTATCTCTCGTTTTCTGTTCATGATTGAATTGAATCAAACTAATTTCGTCAGGGCGCTCGCAAGAAAACTCCATCGTTCCTTCATCTCCAAAAAGGGTAACCTCTAATGCGTTCGAAAAACCGACCGCATTCCTAGTTGTCATAAACTGTCCCACAATTTCATGATCGAGCACCGCGATAAACGCCGAATAATCATCAACATCTACTTCTTCAAGCTGTTTGGTTTGGTCCAGGGAGGCTCTTTTATTTATAAATGTAGTATTTAAACTTTTAAGATGCTGAAACTCTCCAGCAAAAAAACGGGCTGTATCGATCATGTGTGAACCAAGATCTCCGAGTGCACCCGAACCAGAAAGCGCTTTCTTGAAGCGCCAAGTTAAAGGGGTTTGAACCGCTGGGATGCCCCAGTCCTGTAAATAACGGACCGAGATATGCCGCAGCTTTCCTATCTTATTCTGCTGAAGCAAATCTTTAGCATAGCGGAACGAAGCAACATAACGGTAAGAAAACCCGACCATGCACGGAATGGGTTGTTTTTCATACTGTTTTTTAAGTTCTGCAGCTTCTTCAAAATTTAATGTGAATGGTTTTTCTGTCATAATCGGCTTTTGATGCTGAATGCAATCACTTATAATTTTGGCGTGTAAATAATTGGGTACGATTGAAATGACAGCATCTACCTCTGAATCTTTTATCAGTTCCTCATAATCTTCGTATCTTTTATTCTGAGGGATATTCAGCTTGTCTCCAATCATCTGGAGCTGCTCTTTATTCACATCTGATACAGCGCTAACCGAAACATTTTTTAATTGAGATAAAAGATTGATATGGTGATTTGCCATGCCGCCTAAACCAATTAATCCGATTGAAATATGATTTGTCATCTTCTTCATTCCTCCTAGTTTCGTTACTCCCTCTATACAAGAAAAACTAAAAAATACCTTCTAATTTCATCAACTCTAGAATTTATTACACGATTATCAGAAAATAAAACGATGAGATTTATATATCTAGGTGCAGCACATATCAGGTCCAACCGGTCCATATTTGATTTGCCCGCGGTCTTGAAAACCTGCTTTTCATAAAGCTTTCAAATGGTGAATTTGAAGAACTATGAATTTTGTTCGATGGAACGGGTTGTTTATCTACAAATCGTCACAGGGTGTATTGTTGAATTTGCCGGACTAATATTAAATTCCTTGTCTAAACTAAGTGTATGACACTGTTTTAGGAGTTTAAGGAAATGAAACGAGCAACCGTTCTCATGCTGGCTGGATTATTAGGGATAGCGGGTGTGATTGGAACCGCAAAAGTAGTAGCGAATGAAAAAGCCGATGTGAAAATTCAAGTAGAAGAAAGAAAACCTCAGAATATCGACTCCAGATCTGTGGTAGCAAAAAGAGATAATAAAAATGTCCCTAATGAAGTCAAAGCCTTACGGGAAGAGATGATCGCATTGCACAATGAAATAAAGTCACTTCATAGTCAAAAACAGCCAACAAAAAATGGCCACAAGGAAGAACAGATTCGAAACCGTTTGATTCAGTTATTAGAGCAGCAGAAGTCCACGAATCAGATGTCGAAAGAAAATACGGAAGCATTGGATAAAGTGATAACTGTCTTAAAAAATAGGCGATGATTATAAAAACAGAGATGGATTATTCCGATCCATCCTTTTCTTATTGTCATTAAATCAAATTGTAAGATTTCAACCGTTGACGAAGAGTAAATCGCTGAGGGCCAAGAAAAAACGAGCCCCTCTGTGCAACACAATTTGGATACTTAACCTCACTCTTTATGAAAAGAGCCGATTCCTTAGCAGAAATCGGCTTTTCTATGGTTAAAAAACAGCGGCAGGTAATCCTTACTTTGTTATAGCCATCTTCTGTGGCTTTCGCTTCCGCACTACCCTGGCCCTTTCATTTTGTTGCTTAAACACCATCATTTAAAATCTCTCATTCAGTCCTTTCTTCTTTATGGTGTAATTTTCTTATTTTTATATCCAAATACAATTGTGTTTATATATGCGTTTATGTTTACATAATCGCAAGCATTTATAATTGTGTTCAAATTCGTGATCCTTAGAAGTAAAGGGGATTTGTCTATTTGAACAACGCTCGTGGTAAATCCATATTAACTTTTAATCTCCACTTTTCCTAAGTCCTCCTGTATCGCATTCCCAGGGTCTATCGTTGACCGCTCATAAATGTCATTCATGATAAATACAGTATCGTTATCTTTATTTAATATAACGAAAGAATAACCTTTGATGTGCGTTTCTAGAGTATTGATTTGCTTTTTCGTTAAGCGATGAGGGATGTCTTCAACTAAGCGTAAATGACAAAACTTCCCCTGTGAATCACCCTTTGAAAAAGATGGGCCAGGCTTAAATGTGGATTGTTCCAGCGAAGTTACTTGAACAGTCTGATCAGGAAAACCAATTCCATAGGAGTAAACGATTCCATGTGATAAGAAATTTACAAGCTTTGCACTTAATTGATAGTCCATATCAAGAACGAGCTTATGATCCTTAATGTGTACCTTAAATGAGGTTGGATGAAAATTGAAATTATCAAACCGTTTACCAAAATCCAGTCTTTCTTCGTCAGTTAACTCCGCTGTTTGTCTTTTATTTGCTTCAGATTCTTGGGTTGAGGCTTCTTTCTCTTTAGGATCAGATTGGTTTTCCTCATTGGAACAACCTGTGATGGCTATAAATAATATCAAGGCAGCCAAAAATTTGTTCATTCTCCTCATCCTTTAAATCGGTTCTTGTGCTGAATACTCCCGATATGTCCACTTATTATGGATGGATCTTTTCTTTTTCAATTTGCCCATATTATAGTAGCGTTCATATCCAGCCGATTTTACATATTTACTTCCAAACTTCAGAAGATGTTTTTGCTTTGCAGGAATAGTATACGTACAAGTGGTACTAACCCTCTTTGTCTTACCCCACCCAGTTTCATAATGGATCGCAATTTCCGCAACGGCTGCTTTAAGACTGCCTGTTGATGAAGCCGATGAACTTGTATATTTAGATCTTTCAACACTCATAGAAACTGTCCGTTTCTCTTTGTTTTTGGAATTGTCTGCTTCATGATCCCAATAGGTTTTCTTGTGTTTCGATTTTGTTACCTTTTCATACTCCCATCCCGTATACGCTTCCTCAGCCGGCCTGTAACCGTCATCCGGTAAAGTTGGAAGATACTTTAAATGTGCATCATTACTGTAATGGGGGCCAGACATCTTTGCAGTTTCCTGAAAAGTATCTGCAAAGGCATGTCCAATTCCAACCCCGGTAAATACAGATACCGAGAACACAAGAGCTACACCCATTTTTTTAACGTTTCTTTTTTTCATCTTAATCGCTCCTTATCATGAAAGTTACCTTACACAACAATTTCCAATGAAACCCGACTATTCGTTGGATTACTCGGTTCCTGGTTTTGCGATTACATACGAAGAACGCGGTTGATGAAAAAGTGAGTAATGTTTTTTCATAAAAAGCCTCCTTTAAAATGTTTTAACCTTGTTGAAACTTAATTAAAACATACAAGAAGGTGAGCGTTTTGTATATGAGTCAATGTTCCTGGTTTTGCATGATCAAAAAATAACAGCGAAGAAGACAATAAGGGAACCAACTTAAACCATTTAATGACTACTGGGCCAAGAGAATTTTCAAAAACGTCAATGGACTAGGTATATATAAAACAAAAAAGAAGCCGTTTATTCCGGCTTCTTTCCCTGTTCTCGGTCTTGCAGGTACTCTTCCACAATCGCTATTACCTTTTTCTTAAATACCAGATAATCCTCTTGATCATTGTTAGGTGTACACGAAATTTTTATCGCATCATTCTCCACACGAATGTACACGGAATCTCCTTCTTCAATCCCAATGGATTTTGCCATAAAAGAAGGCAAAAGTACGCCTAAAGAGTTACCGATTTTTCGAATTTTTCCTTCTACCTCCACTGAAAAGAACTCTCCTTTATCGTGCCACTTACAATAGCATAGTAATGGAGATCGCTGTCCCCTTCCTATTAGTATACTATAAATTGCTGGCTTAAACACGTAAAGGAGGCATTGACTGCCGTTTATAAAACCAATTACCCTCCTTCTTCTTTATTATTTTTCTCATACTTGTATATTATAATGGTATTATAACTTTGTAAATACGTATTTTTGAATCGTATCCGTAACGTGATGATAACGCTACAATTTATCCCTTCGTGTAACGCCTATCAACAAACTGCTCTGCGTAGAAACATTATATAGATGTTGCTCGCTCTTATTTTTGGAAGCCAACTCTATTAAGGGGAATAGAATTATCTAATTCTGCATACATGAAATTGTGGAGGAAAATCTTTTTGAAGGAGGGAAGAGAGTGCAAATTCATGTAGTACAACGTGGTGAATCAGTTTGGGCGATTTCCCAGCGATATGGCGTAACGATAAATCATATAATAACTGCGAACCATTTAGAAGAGCCTAATAAACTGGTCAGTGGTTTGGCGCTTGTCATTCCTACGGCTCATAGGATGCATACTGTCCGGACTGGAGAATCATTATGGAAGATTGCCCATAAATATGGAACAACGGTACAAGCGATTCTGCACATAAACCACATTACAGACCCTTCCCGGTTTCATCCCGGCATGGTGTTAGTCGTACCTGCGAGAACATATACTGTTCAACCCGGAGAAAAGTTATGGCAAATTGCACAGCGATATGGCACGACTGTTCAAGAGATCATGAGAGCGAATGGAATCCAAAATCCGAATATGATCTCGCCCGGCTCTGTTTTAATCATTCCTTTTAAGAAACCAGTCATTGATGTTAACGCGTATACGAACAATGAAGGAGAAGCAGGAGCCCGTGAGGTTCGGGAAACCGGCCGGTATTTAACCTATTGGATGCCTTTTGCCTATAGAATGCGAGAAGATGGCGAGCTGAGTTCCATCAATGATACTCCCATTATTCAAGCTTGTGCAGCCGAGAGGGTTATGCCAGTCCTATGTATTACCAATTTCACAGCTAAAGATCCGGGTTCTCGCCTTGCTCACACGATACTTTCAAGTAGTGCAATCCAAGATCAATTGTTAACCAATATCATTAAAATAATGAAAGAAAAAGGATATGTTGGGCTGAACGTGGACTTTGAAAACGTCTATCAATCAGACCGTGAATTATACAACCAATTTTTACAACGTACTGTCAGTCGCTTGCATCCTGAAGGATATTTTGTATCGACCGCCCTTGCCCCAAAAACGAGCGGCGAACAAAAAGGATTGTTAGTTGAAGCCCATGATTATCCTGCACACGGAAGAATCGTTGATTTTGTTGTGTTAATGACCTATGAATGGGGATACCGTTTAGGGCCGCCACAGGCGATTTCCCCCCTCAATCAAATAAAAAGAGTGCTAGATTACGCCGTCACTGTTATACCGAGAAACAAAATATTTTTTGGCTTTCAGGTTTACGCAAGGGACTGGCTGCTCCCGCATGTTAAAGGCCAAGAGGCTGAAACATTCAGCCAGCAGGAAGCGGTCCGCAGGGCCATTCAATATGGAGTGCCCATTCATTATGATCCCACTTCACAAGCTCCATTTTTCCGCTATACGGATGCACAGGGGCGCCAACATGAAGTCTGGTTTGAGGATGCTCGCAGCGCCCAATCTAAATTTGATACAGTAAAAGACTATGGACTGCGCGGGATTAGTTATTGGGTACTTGGCTACCCATTCCCGCAAAATCGGCTGCTGCTTGAAGATAATTTTATGATACGAAAAATTCGGTAATACACTATCGATGGATTATAAGCCCCTTGCACGAAAATAACATCCAATAATCTATTTAACTCTTTACGTTCCTCCTTCACCTCATAAATCACTTGCTAATTCCCCAACGTCATTCCTAATTTACTTCCTATCTGTATTCATTGTTTAAAGGCGCACCAATCTTTGATAAAACAACCTGAGAATGTTTTTAAAGTGAATGAGTTTAAATGACTCCCGTTTATTCATCAACGTGGCAGCGAAGAAAGAATGGGCCCAGAGCAACCAGGAAAATGATATTTATCAATTCCGCTGTCGAAAAAAAAAGCAGTCCTAAACTGGACTTGCTTCTGTTGGCTGAACCGGCTATATTTTTCCGAGGAAGAAAGACAAATACAGCTTATTACTTTGTTGGTTCCTCCGCCTAAAACCCTTGGAAGAACCTCTCCATTCCTCGTTTTTTTACCTCTAATTACTCTTTGAGAAGGACTGTAGGCACGCTGCCCTTTAATAATTAACCTATTTATTTTTTAATCGATCAATTATTTTGTAACCTTTTCTTTCCCTCTAACGACTATTGTTATGAGTTTAAACAATGAAAATAAAGGGAGAAAAGGAGAAGTTATTATGTTGAAATTTAATAAAAAGTGGATGACAGGTATCCTTGTTGCATTACTGACTTTTATGTTGTCAACCCCTTCCATTGCCTCGGCAAGCGGGTTTCATCATCCTGAGAATTGGAAGCAAAATTCTGTTCTTAAGCAAGGTAAGGCGAACAAAGAGGTTAGGAATATGCAGTATATCCTTAACGTGATGTCTTTTTACACTGAAACTGGGCTCGTTGATGTTGATGGAATATTTGGGCCGAAAACAGCCGCCGGTGTAAAGAAATATCAAAAAGAAAATGGATTAATGGCCGATGGCATCGTCGGCCCAAAAACCTGGAACAGTTTTTCACAGTATATAAAGAAGAAAAATAATTCCACCTATGGAGTTGGCGGGTTTATGGGCTTAAGAATGGAGTGGAAGTATGACAATAAGTCAGATTCCTCTCCTTCAACAACAACCATTTTTGGTAATGGAACGGATAAATCGGATGGTTATCGGCTATACGCCAAGTAAACAGCAACCCATTGGTTTAAAGAGCCAATGGGTTATTTTATTTGTTAAGAAAAGACCTGTTTTTTATTTACATAAAATAAAGGTTTTTATAAATTGGCATGATAGTTCCAGTAACAAAAACAATGAAGAAAACTATAATAATTATATGGGTACCATGGGTTTTTAGCTTTCACTAGAATCCATCGCTTTATCTAATCATTTTTACGTCATCTTAAGCACGCCACTGGGTGCTGCTTTAATACTGCAGACACCCCTTGTTTCATTTGCTCGTTTTTTATAAAATCAGGGCAATAAGCGTTTGTCAAAACAAAACGAATCCAAATTAATAAAAACTAATCAATAAGCTTTTATATTTGCGTGTTACACTATTAAATAAATGAGGTGACAATAATCAACGAGCGATAGGAAAGACAGAAGGTCCTCAATTACGATAAAAGTTTTCTAATCTTTCTCCTGGAGGTTTGCTTATGAGTATGTCAATGGGGAATGTGATGGATCTTAATATTACACATGAAAAATTGAACGGTACACATTATTTGGAATTAGTCGGAGAAGTTCAGAGCTACACAGCACCCAAGTTAAAAGCAATACTTTTCCCCTTGTCCGAACAAACTAAACAAAAAATCATTATTGATGTTGAGAAAATTGATTTTATAGATAGTATTGGGTTAGGAGTGTTCGCTGGAGCCTTTAAATTAACGAAAAGGAGCAACAGTACTTTAATACTTAAAGGCATGAAGAATCACGTCCGCAGGTTATTTGAGGTAACAGGACTAATATAATGATGTAAGTCAGGTACGTGTCCTTTGTTCAGATTCTAAAAGAAGATATACAAATGAAGGGAAAGTTAACCAAAAAAGGGGCGGCCATTCAATCTATTATTTCTATCAACAAACAATTGCAATGCGAAGGCTTGGACTCCTTCACCGACTATGGCAACGAACGAGGACTACAATGCTTCGTTGGAAGAAACAAAAACCCGCTCTCAAATGAAAATTTGAAAGCGGGTTTTACTTTTTGACAGTCATTAAGTTATATTGCCTTTGATACGTTGAATTTCATAAACTGCTTCCATAGTATTAACAGCGCCCTTCTTTGTTTGAAGGGACATCAACCTTTGCGAACAGAACGGTCAGGGGGCTGAAGTTTATGAAGTTTTATATTCATGCTGAATTGGTTCTTTTAAACTTAGAATGATTAGGAACCCTAGAATAAGTAGGAATCCAAAGTAACCAAACGCAAGGTTATAATTGTTTGTTGTATCCAAAATAGCTCCTACGATCATTGGGGAAAAAAAACCGCCAAGATTGCCGCCGCTGTTTACTGTAGCTATCGCTACTGGGTAGGTATCTCTGGTGGTTAAACCCATTGGATATGCCGTAAAAGCAGGCCAGCCTATATTAAGGAAGAAACCAGCAAGACCCAGACAGAGAGCAACAAGCGCTCCGTTATCCGGAATATTGATAATAACAAACATCATGACGGCTGCAGCAGTAGCAGTTATTAACATAGTAGGTTTGCGTCTTTTCTCGAAAACTTTATCTGATAAAAATCCGCCAAGAATAGCTCCCAATAAACCGCCAACAGCCGGCATCGATGCTACGAATCCCATTTTCATAAAAGAGTACCCTTTTGCAACCACCAAATAACTTGGAACCCAAGTCAAAATTCCATATATTACACTGTTCATTAAAAAATAAGTAAGGGTATTTCCCCAAATATTCCAGGAAGCAAAGACACTTTTAAATGTAGTTAAAGGTGCTGCTTTTTGATAACGAATGAATTTATCGAGCCAGCCAAAGGATTTTTCCTTGCCAGAACTTACTTGGATTGCTTGACTTTCGCGAATATACCTAGCTTCCGCTTCGGAAACATTTGGAGAATCCTCAGGTTTAGTTCGTACAAAGGCATACCAGATAATTGCCATAATAATACCCGGTATAGCAAACCAATAGAACACAGATCGCCAGCCTTGGGTGACAGCTATCCATGAAGCGATAATAGGAACCACAATCGGCGCCAGCTGGGTTGAGGCAATAAATACACCTGTAGCCGTAGCCTTCTCCCTAGCAGGGAACCACTGGTTAATTGTAGAAGTCATAGTTACAGGTGCAGGTCCTTCTGCAATCCCTAATCCTAAACGAAGCAATACCAAAGAGGTTGCATTTTTTACTGTACCAAGTAGGAATGTTACAAGTGAGAAGGCAAGGATTGCAAGTGCACCTATACCCCTTGACCCCTTTTTACCCAGAGCAAAACCTGCCGGAATTTGTGTAATGGCATATCCCAGGAAAAAGAAACTCGCAACCGCACCAGCCTGGAAGTTATTTAGAGTAAACTCTTTTTGAATAAACGGTAAAACAACTCCAATATTCGTTCGGTCAGCGTAACATACAAAATAGGCACCAAAAATAATAGTCAAGACTACCCAGCGAAAGCTTGATTTTGTCTTTGTTGATGGTACAGCCTTAATTTTGGATTGAGGTACTGCCATCATTTTCACCCTCCAACAATAAATTAAAATGATATAAAAAAATCAGATTCACATAAGTAAGTATCTGGGTGTAAAGAACAAACCAGGCATTTATTTTCAAACTATTCAGACATAAAAAATAAAAAATAATAGCTGCTCTTGCGATCATCCGAGCAGTTCACTAACCAACAGTTCTACTAATCCGTTTAATTCTGCAGCTTTTCGATAGCGGAGTATTTAACAAATAATCTTTCTGGATGTTTCTCCATGGCCATTCTTTCCTGTAATACTCCTATTATCAGCAATTTTTAGACAGCCATGTTATGTAAGAGACAGCAAAAGCTTATATTTACCTACTCATGCTTCTTGTCCTATATCTGGAGGATCACTATATCTTTGTCTTCCCGCGATATCAGAAATAATCATTTTTTAAAGTTTAACTGGGGTAATTGGCTTTTTTTCACTTAGAACATTCAGAATATTATCAGCAGCTAATTTGGCCATGTTGATTCTTGTTTGAACACTTGCACTTCCGATATGAGGAAGCGTGACAACATTAGGTAGGGAAAGTAAAGGATGATCAGAAGAGACCGGTTCCTCTTCAAATACATCAAGACCGGCAGCCCAAATCTTGCCTTTCTTTAATGCGTCAAATAATGCGTCTTCATCAACAATCCCGCCTCTTGCGGTATTAATGAGAATGGCATTGCTTTTCATAAGCGATAATTCCTCTTTCCCAATGAAGTGGTAAACCTCGTGACTAAACGGAAGGAGAAGGCAGACAAAATCCGCTTGCTTCAATAAGTCCCGCAGTTTCGTGAAATGGATCTCCAGCTCCCTCTCTTTATAAAATTTTTGCGTGCGATTATAATAAAGGACATTCATGTTAAATCCTTTCGCCCACTTTACAAGCGCTTCCCCTATTCTTCCTAATCCAACTATCCCTAACGTTGCACCATATACTTCCTGGCCTGTATGCTGCATCGGGGACCAAGCTCCCCATTCCCCTTTGCGAAGGCAGTCAGACGCATCTATGAGCCTCCGGGCTGTTGCCATTAATAGGGCAAACGTTAAATCTGCGGTTGTTTCAGTGAGTACACCAGGAGTATTAGTTACAATAATCCCCTTTTTTTGAGCCGAGTGTATATCGATATTATTAAAGCCGACTGCCATGTTACTGATAATCTTTAAACGGGTTGCTTCATTAATGACCTCTTCATCAACCATGTCTGTCAATAAGCATAAGAGGCCATCTGCATTTTTAATTTCCCTGAGTAAAATTTCCCTCGGTACCGGGATTTCCTCCTCTTCCCACATCCTTACATTTAAATCGATTGAAAGTTTGTCGATTACATCCTTAGGTAGTAACCTCGTTATATATATGGTTGGTCTCAACTTGTACTCCACCTTTGGCACTTTGTCCTGTGCTAATTGCAAAGAAAGTTTTTAATGAAGGATACAATTCGTTGAATATATGATAAAGCTGAGAATACGTTTCCCGCATGCCGACCTCAGGCTTAGCCGTATATATGGTTCCATTCCCTATAGCAGTAGCTGCTTCTTCCAGAGAGGAAAAATAGCCAATAGCAGTGCCGGCTATGATACAGGCTCCTAATACACCCGTTTCGGAAATAGCTTTAATCTTAATTTTTTTCTCCAGAACATTCGCTTTGATTTGGGCCCATTCCCTGTTTTTAGATCCCCCGCCGATGGAAGACATGCTTTCTGCCTGTAATTTGTAACACTCTTCAATAATTTCATTGATCTGTCTTAGACCATATGAACAGCCTTCCAAAATGGCACGATACATATCGGCTTTTACAGTATTCAAATGGATGCCTACAAAGACCCCACGTGCGTTAGTATCCCAAATCGGTACTCGTTCCCCCTGCATATACGGCAGGAAGAATACACCGTTCGCACCCGCAATCGATTGCTTGGGCAAATCCTCTAAAATACGTTTTGAATGGCCTTCCGGTTTTAAAAACTGCTCGTAGAACCATTGGATGGCTAAACCGGGGAAAGACATTGCCCCATGGGACAGCCAACGATTTTTCATAACATGGCATCTATTCAAAAATCGCTTATCCAAACAATCAGGCTGGTCTGTACAGACGGTTAAAACATTTGAGGTTCCAACGGATTCAAACATTTCATTCACGCCGAGACCAAGTGCCGCTGCTGAACAGGCTGTATCAGCCGCCCCTGCTATAACCGGAATACTATAAGATGAAAAATCAGGCAGGAAGTTTCCAATAACCGAACTCGGATCCACAACCTCAGGAAGCTTCCTGGCATCAATACCCACCTTCTCGTAGATTTCTGGTGACCAATTATATTTTTCAATATCAAAAATTCCAGTGTACGAACATTGTGTCCAATCCATTAAAAAGTTCCCTGTGAGTTTGTGCAAAATAAATGTTGAAAGGTTTCCCCACTTATATGTTTGCTGATACAAATCGGGATAATGGTTCTTAAACCATAGATGTGTTGTAACCGTATACATCCCAGGCTCTATCCGGTTTTTTGTGATGTTAAACAATAACTCTTTACCCACAGTTTCTTTAATAAGCTCAGATTCATCCCTGCTTCTTTGGTCTAAGTAAACAATACCGGGGTAAAGGGGATCTCCCTTTTCATTTAAAAACACAGAACTGTTGCAAAAAGTAGAAAGAGAAATGGCATCAACTGAGCCAATGGTATCTACTTGCTCCCATACTTTCAAAAGCAATGTTTTCGTCTTATTCCATGTATCCTCTAAGTCAATTTCCACCCAACCCATTAATGGGTAAACAAGGGACAGAGGCTGGAACTCAAGAAATTCCAGCGCTCCTTCCTTGTTCATCGCACCTACTTTAATACCGCTCGTTCCAATATCTATTCCAATAATGTGAGACACGGCTCATCACCCTTAGTATGAAGTTACTGGTGAATCCATCAACTCGATATACAGCTCCATCGTTTCTTTGACAGTACCTTTATTATGAATAATATTTTTAAATGCTTTTACAACCGCAGTTGGATTTGGATTGTTCCATACGATCCTTCCAAAAGTAATGCCTACTCCCCCAGCATCAATGACGTCATAGACCATTTGAAAATAATCTTCTATATTATTCCCGTTATCCCCGCCTGCTACGACTACCTTTCCTGGAGTCGAGGAAACAACCTTGTGGAACGTTTCTGGATTTCCAGTGTACTTTGTTTTTACAATGTCAACGCCAAGTTCAGCGCCTGCACGAACGGCATAGGCCACATTCTTCCAATTATTTTTATCCTCTTCAGGAATTTGATTTCCTCTTGGATAAATATGGGCAATCATCGGAAGTCCGTGAGCCGCTGCCTGCCCGGCAATAATCCCAAGATTACGCAGCTGTTCCGGCTGGTCATCACCGCCAACAATACATCCCATTGAAACGGCATCAGCTCCTAATCGTACAGCTTCATCAACCACTGTAACCCATGCGTCATAGTTGGGCTGCCATGGTGAGAAGGTAGAGCATTTTAAAATAAAGCCTGTTTTACCCGCATGGGGGCGGTAACACATATCTGCAATTCCTTTATGCATGGTAATAGCATCCGGGCCACCAACAACGATTTCATCCATCTTGCGCTGGATTGGCATGAGTTCTTCAAAAATCCCACGTGCCATTGCCTGGTCGACTGCCACTGCCAAAAGCTTTCCAGATCCCTGATTTAAGAGGCGATTCATACGAATTTCCTTACCTAAAAAGGACATCGTCAACACTCCTATTCTTACTTTTTATTGGGTAATCACTGATTTCATGCCATTTCCATTTTTCACATCCATAATTGCTTTCTCAATATCCTCCAGAGTGTAGCCAGTAGTGGTTAAAACATCTGTGTTAATTTGACCGGTAGTTATCAAAGAAAGTGCTTTGTGGTAATCGGCTCTTGTTAAAGACGATGTACCGTTTATATTAATCTCGTTATAATGTATAACATTCGGATCTATTTCCGACATTACACCATTTGTGAATCCAGCAAATAAGCTTAATGTTCCGCCCTTTTTAAGCAGGGTGGCACATTGATTGACCAGTGACGGAACTCCTATTGCCATAATCACTACATCAGCACCTAACCCATCGGATTCGCTTAATACGATATTCTCCAGTGATTCAGTGAGAGGATTCACCGTAACATCTGCACCAGCCAGGGTGGCTTTATTCCGTCTATGCTCGATTGGTTCACTTAGAACAACAGACCTAGCCCTTGCTATTTTAGCTAATTGAACATGCATCAAGCCGATTGGACCGCCGCCAATAATAACGACAACGTCACCCATTTTAACACTTGCTTTTCTTTGTCCATTAATACAGCAGGCAAGCGGCTCAGAAACAACTGCTTGTTCAAAGGATAAATGAGCAGGAATTCTAACAAGATTTCCAGCCTCCAGGGCAGCAGTTGGTATCCTTACATATTCTGCAAACCCACCATCAAACTCATATCCAATGGCTGTTCGGTTTGCACACACATTCTCTCTTCCATTCAGGCAGTAATAGCAATTCCTGCAAGGAATTACAGGCATAACCGCCACTCTGTCCCCTTTAGAAAAATCCTTCACTTCTAAACCCACTTCGACAATAGTGCCAACAAGTTCATGTCCTATAATCGAAGGAGTTCGAACACCTTTGGTCTTTTTTCCTTCAAAGATTCTTACATCCGTACCGCAGACGGCACTAGCGTTAACCTTAACAAGTACTTCATTTTCATTGATTTCCGGTTTTCGAACCTCTTGAAGCTTAAGTTCGTTGGGACCGTGAAAAACCGCTGCTTTCATGGCCTGTTTCTCCTTTATCCTTGGTTTTTTGGCAAAATTTTTCTAAACAAAGCAACTGAATAAAAAATATACATCCCCCTTATGTGCACCTTCCCCCCTCATTTCAGACTGGATGCGCTTTCATACAACTTTAAAGAATCAATTAAATATTCAGAAAATAACTTACAAGACCATAATAGCATGTGGTGGTAATTTCCTTCAAGTAATAAAAATAAAAAGAGAAACTTTTTTTCACTACGAATTAAAGTTTCTTATCAATCGTTGATTTCCTTGTTTTCTGAAGGTTTTGATAGTACATTTCATATTTCTGGTTAGCTACAGCAGCGACCAAAATATCAATTATGGTTAATTGAGCTATCCTTGAGGAAATTGCATCGGTACGAAATAAGGTTTCATTTGATGCTGTTTGTAATACAATGTCCGAAATCTTTGTAATAGGGGATTTGGATGAGTCAGTTATACAAATAAGAGTTGCTCCTGCTTCTTTTGCTAATTTTAGAGCAGATAATACATCTGTATTGGAACCCGTATGAGAAACTCCGATAACCACATCTTTATTGGTTAAAACGCTTGCTGACATAGCTTGTAGAACGGAATCGTTATAGGCAAATGATTTTATCCCTAATTTCAATAACTTATGGTGCGCATCAAGTGCCACAGTACCTGATCCGCCAGTTCCATAAAATTCGATTAGACGGGCATTTGATATGGCATTGACCGCTTTCTTTATTTCTTCATCATTACAAACCTCGATCGTATCATATAAGGCTTGTATGTTGGACTGGAAAACCTTCTTTTTTATAGTTACAACATCGTCGCCTTTTTCAATAATTTCGTGAATAACTTTTTCTGGGGTCATTACTTCTTTGGCCAAATTTATTTTTAAATCCTGAAAGCCCTTGTATCCTAGCCGTTTACATAAGCGAACGACAGAAGATTCACTTGTTTCACTTCTTTCGGCAACCTCTGTTATTGAAAGATGGATAATTTCTTCTTGATTTTGTTTAATGTACTCTATAATCTTTTTTTCTGAATCCCTCAACTTTGACATAGCCGCATTAGTTCTGGTGAAAAAGCCAGGATTTGTATTTACTCTCAAATCGCTCATTGCGTGACCTCTTCTTTCTCTTTCTTTCTATTCTCTATTCTATAATATCTGATTCATAATTTTCTACTTAGATTCTTAACAATTACTCAACTTAAAAAGTTTCAACTCATTAAGTGCTTCTATAGCCTTATTTGAAAATCGACCCGGTGCCACAAAATTCATTAGAAAAACATCACCACAACGCGGGAGATGGCTTGCCCAAATCAAGATTTAACAATCTAGTTCCTTAGTAAACCTCTAGTAATCTCCCAGTCTAGCATCATCGGACAAAAAAATTCGTTTCCACAAAACATACAAAAGTCGTAATAAAGACTTCTCTCCATTAAATAGTATGATAAAAAAGCTGGTAGTTACTGCCCCCTCAAGTTGGAGTATTATAGAAACTTTTTATCGTATAAGGAGGAGTTAACCCGATATGTCTTTTATATCTTAAAACATCCGTTTGTATTTTTAATGTCTCCCTGTACGGAATTATCCACTTTGGGTTGTTATTTAGGAAAATGGTTGGGGTACTAGATAATAATTTAAATTCATCAACTTATTGTCTTATCACATGTCTGAGGATTTTTTTTATTTTGTTTATTTTTATTTGCCAATGGGTATTTTAACGGTACAAAACAGTAAAACAAAAATTTTTAAAGGAGGAACACACAAATGAGTTTTCTTTGGGCACTTATTATAGGTGGTATTATTGGTTGGTTAGCAGGAGTAATTACAGGACGTGACGTTCCTGGCGGAATCATTGGTAACATTATCGCAGGTTTTGTTGGCGCTTGGCTCGGCGGACTAGTCCTTGGTGACTGGGGTCCTACCGTTGCAGGTTTTGCCATCATACCAGCGATTATCGGTGCAATTGTCATTGTATTGATTGTCAGTGCAATTTTGCGTGGTATGCGAAGAAACGCATAACACTGATAACTAAAAAAACCGTTACGCCAAAAGGCGCAACGGTTTTTTTATGTTGCAAAATCTTTTTTAAAAACATGGAAGACCTTGGAATATCCCATCTTTCATAAAACCGGTGGGCGTTTGTTCGTGCTGTGCCGGACGACAGGGCCAAACAATTACAGTTGTTTTGCACCGCAAACGATTCATTGAACGAAAGCAGCGTGTAAACATCTCCCAATTCGAAGAAACCCGCATTCTATGATCCATGTTCCGCTTCTTCTTTCCATCAGTTCCCAGTGTCTTTTTGTTATCTATGTCAGATCAAGTAATGATACGCTTTACTTGAGGTGTTCTACATGTTCGTTAGTCCGATGCTTCTACATAAGATTGAGAAGCCGTTTAATGGTGAAAATTATATTGCTGAGTTAAAGCTCGATGGGATTCGCGCTATTTTTTCAACAATGGGCGAAAAGTCTAAACTTTACACTCGGCACAAAAATGATATTTCTGCTCGCTTTGGTGAGCTTCTTTCTTATCCGTTACCTGCTGGCACGATTCTGGATGGTGAGCTTGTTGTTACAGATGAGGCCGGCAAGCCCGACTTTGAATCCTGCATGCAAAGGTTCTTTCGTTCTAAAGGTCAGATTACGTACTGTGTTTTTGATATTCTCTATTACAAGGGCAAGGATGTTACCTCACTCCCTTTAGAACAACGTAAGCTGCTCTTATTTGATGTGTTGCCCGATGACTCACCTCTTATCGCAAAGGTAAAGTCTCTTTCAGGTTTGAACAGTGAACAGCTTTTCTCTTTATGCTGTAGTCAATCGTTAGAGGGAATTTTCCTCAAAAGGAAAGATTCTGCTTATATGGTTGGTCAACGCTCAAAAAACTGGCTTAAAGTAATCAATTACTCTTTCGAGGATGTGCTGATCACCGGTTACCGTAAATCTAAATTTGGATGGATCCTTAATTTTGACACCGGATTGCCAGCCGGCACACTTGAATTCGCCCCTTCTCATGCACGCCAGAAAGTGTATAGCATGGCACATAATTCTAAATATGAAGAGTACGGTGATTTTGTTCGTTTTCCAGCCGATCCTATAAAAGCAAAAGTGAAATTCCGGAACTATACAAAAGCTGGTTTATTGAGAACCCCTTCTTTTGAAGAATTTCTCTAAACCCTTTCCTCTTTCTTGTCCAACATTTTTGAGTATTCGCGTTCCAATTCATCCAGCCTTAATGTAGTAAGCCGCCTTCCGTCTCTTGTTTTCCATACACCCATTTGCAGAAGATTCAAAATAAGTACATGCCTTCTTACCTCCAAGCTCTCTCCTCCTTAAGTCAGTCTCTATCTTGGCCTAGCGTTTGCCTGCTATAGGTTGTCCTCATCTCCTTCAGCAAGGAGTGCCGAAAAAATCTTTAGTATAATGTTTAAATACGCAGAATACTACGTAATATAATCTATGAAGACTGCATACAATTTGTTTGGATGTTCCTGCAATGGAAACGCAAGCATTTCCGCTTGCAAATTCGTTTGTGTTTTTAATTTCGAAAGTTCGATTCTCCCTAAAAAAAGAGCAAAGGAGATCTCCTTCCCTCCCATAAATACAAATCGCCTTTTTCTTTCAGACTAGTGTATTCGGCCTTCGCATTAATGATAGGTGTCCGGTACATCAATACCGATGAGTTTCCCGGCAGCTGCGAGTCTTCCTGTAACTTCATTAGACAACGAATAATTCTAAGTTCTGTAATAGATGGTTCCAGTGATTATGTTCATGTCCTCTTGAAAGGACAAAACCCTTTCTCTTAGCGTAAGGGACTAAGAGAAAGGGTCGAAAAGGGGTGGCGTGAAATTCATTTTAACACCTGTGCAAAATAAAAAGGAACAAAAACAGACCTTTTTTAAAAACTCTTTACAACTTTACAAACTATAACCCTTATTGTAACCAGCTTTACGACTGTCTTTTGATATGAAATTCCCTTAACGGCCCCGTTCCTTATCTATACGATGGCTTGTATCTTCCGCTGAAGATACACACACAGCCTTCATTCCATTAGGATGTTACCTTCCATAACGGAGCAAAGTGATCGAACAGGGAGTTAGAAGAAAATCGGTTATTTTTAGATTTTTATGTTTTATACGAACAAATGTTCGTGTATAATTTATTGAACAGGGTGATTACATTAGGATTCGAGATCAGTAGAATCTCCTACTGACATTTTGGTAAATTCAAGGAGGATGAAACATGTCACAACTGTTCTTTATTGTAGTAATAGGTCTTGTCATTTCTGGTATATTTATGGCATCTTGGATAAAAGGACAACAGCAAAGTGTAAACTATCTTTACATAACAAATTCTGTTTTCCATCCATCTTTCGTTCAAAAATCGATCGATAATGAGAAAAGGGACTAAGTGACATAAAAAACCCATAAAACTATCTTTTGTATTCTCAAAATCTAATGGTGCTCCGAACTCCATTCCTCTAATGTCTTGGGCACGAGCGAAATGCCTGAGGCTTTAGGTCGTTATCACTGAGCCACTCGTTTATTTTTTCAATATCATAGTAAATGGTACGTTTTTACACATTGAATTTCTCGATCAATTCATCCACTGAGATGTATGCTTCGGCCTGCGACAAATGGAACAACATGGCAGTACTGCGCTGATCCAATGACATCACCTCACCTCCATACATAAGGACAATTGCTTATTTCCACTATATAAAAAGTCACGTGTAAACCATCCGCCCTTTTGGCGGCTGTAAAACAGAAAAGGGCTGCTGCCGCCTAACGGAAAGGGTTCGATGCCAGCAGCCGTTAAAAAGGCTTCCAAAGCGAGGAGTCCAAACCACTTATTACACTATCATTTTATCCGGTTTTTTTACCTTTTGTTTGGTCATTAAAAAACTCTTTAAGTATCCTTTTATGTTCCGTATATTTGGCCTTGTGCAGCTAGTAACTTTAGTGCACAAAAAGATAAAACGTATATTGAAACAATGGCTTAAAATACGCACTGAATATTCAATCCCTTCCTCCCTACTTTGAGGCTATGATTTCCCCAACAAAAAAAGACACCAGGATGAGTTCTCCCGATGCCTCATTTTTTATATTCTATTCCTCGTAATTAAATAACACTTCCCATGTTTCCCGGCCAACGACCCCATCCACTGTAAGGTGATGCTTTTTTTGAAAACCTTTTACTCTCACTTCTGTTTTCGGTCCAAAGATGCCATCAATTTTAATGGAACCCCCCGCATCATTTAAGCGTGCCTGAATCCTCGTTACATCCTGGCCTCGGTCACCCAGCTTAATGACGTGTCCAGGATAAGGCACTGGCGTGTGATATAGAGCATGCCATGTGGAGGGACCCACAAGACCATCCGTCTTTAAGTAGCGATAGTATTGAAACTGCTTCACTTTCTTAAGAGTCACCTTACCAAAGATTCCATCCACCGTAATCGGTATCCGATTCTTGTTTAGCTGTGTTTGTACTTTTCTAACATCAGATCCACGGTCCCCGTATTTAATGACGTGCCCGGGATAAGGATCTGCCACGCTCATTTTTTCTGATTTCACCTCGGAACTAGCGTTCGCCGCGGCTGGGAGTAAAGCTTGCAGTGCAAGAAATCCTGCTGCTGAAAAACAGATCAACGATTTTTTCATGCTCATACACTTTTGCCTCCTTACATGGATTTGGAAAAAATACAACAATATCACTTTATACGAAAATTCTTGTACCAAGCAACCGATAAAATAAAAATGCATATAAAGTACCAAAAAACACCATAAAACCCAACTCCTGATGTTTTTTAGGCATTTTCCCAACATGAGCCTTACCGTGTTTTAAGCCTTTTCCACACCAGTCCGACGAGAATGCAGGAAATGATGGCTGTAAACAGCTTGCCTTCCCACGTAGGTATTATGGTCGGAATTTCTATTAACGATATTTCTTGAAAAAATGAATAAAATTATTTGTATTTTTCCATCCAGTTATGAATGACGTCTTTTAGATTGCTGGTCCCTTCCTTTATGTCTTCAAAGATCATCGCAAGCAAGGCAAACTAGGAAATTTCCTCGTTGTATGGATTGTTTTTATTGATGTATTTCCGGTACCTGTTTTAATTCCTTCATTCTGGCTGCATCTATATGCTGATGCAGATAGCACTTTACGAAAGCATTCAATAGATGAGTGTTTCGGATACTGGCATCTATTAATAGTGCTGTCGCTTTTGATGGGGTCACGTCCAATGCGCGAGACAGGGAATAGATGTTTTCATAGGTTGCTGGAGTAAAGCGAATGGTGATCCGCTCATTCTTCCCTGATTGCATTTTCTTCTGTAATGATTCCCGTCCCCAATCGCCCATATAAACGGTATTAAGAAACTGCAGATCTCTTCGGAAAAATTGAGATAAGTAGTCCAGCACGTTCCTCGATTGCAGTCCTTTTTCGCATATGGTTTCGGCCACATCCTTAACCGGTGTATTCGTGATGTAGGACAAGCGATATATACAATTTTTGAGATGGCTAGAAATTGTCGGTTTGACGTCTCGTTTTTTATCGGAACGAACCTTTCTCGAACAATAAAGGTGACCAATTACAAATCGAATCAAGAAATGAAAAGTTTTAGCGATCTTGATGAAGCAACTATTTATATTTACATTTTACTAAAAGAATAAAAATGAATAATCTAAGGCGAGGGCTAAACTCGAAAAAGGCAATTCTTTATTCTGCCCTGAATCCCTGTGCCGGAACACAACGGTTACCGTCGGAACCGTTTGCTTTCGCTGGCCGTCCGGGATAGACCCACACACGGCAAAGAAGGAAATCCGTTAGTTGTATGGCGCTTAATTTTCTGCATCGGCTCAGCTAACCGGTCAAGTTTTATTTAGAGACGTGTTATTA
>NZ_JAUHLN010000007.1 GCF_030412265.1 Fictibacillus terranigra | reverse complement strand
GGATTGTAAAATCCCTGACTTACCTGGCTTTTGTTTGGTTTTCAAAGAACTGTTTATCCCGTCGCGTTCAAGCAGCGACAAGAAATATCTTATCAAGTTTTGCTTGCTAAGTCAACAACTTTTTTCGCTCGTTTTTTCGAAGGAAATGATGTATCAAAAGCAGCAACGTTTATTACTATACCAACGATTCATAAAGTGGTCAACCTTTTTTTGAATAAAAAAGCCAACTTATTTAAAATGGCAGCGCACCTCCAGACCCATTACAGAATCAGTCACACGCCAGTCGACGCGGGAAGCGGGCCGGAATACGTAATCAGCCCTAAATACATCAGGCTCCAACTGCACTTTCATCCTAAAAAAGAACCGGCGGACATATGCTGCCGGCCGGGTTCATCACTCTATTTCTTTGCTGCTTGCTTCAGCAGTTCCATTTTCGTCTTCCACACTTTTTCGCTTAAATCAACAAAATAGGTTTGCGGATTCAGTTTTCGCATGTGCTCCGGCCAGAACATTTTTATCTGGTCTTTATAGAAGGATTTGATCTCCTCGACAGCTGGAAGCCCGTAGATCAGTTCTCCCTCTTTAAAGATGGGCTCCAGAAGCTCCTGAGCTTGAAAACGATGGATGGTTTTATCTTTGTAGGTCTCCACAGGGTCAAACAGGTAGATATCTTTTTCAGGAAGTGTCTCACCTTCCATTGCAATGTAGTCCGCTTCCGCTTTTCCTGTTTCTTCATTTATGATGCGGTAAACTTTCTTAAAACCTGGTGTTGTTACTTTTTCCACATTGCCGGATACTTTGATGGACGGCACGTACTCCCCATCCCTTTCACGGGCAACGAGCTTGTATACCCCGCCTAATGCCGGTTGATCAGCCGATGTAATGAGCTGAGTGCCGACACCCCACGATGTAATTTTAGCCCCCTGGCTTTTTAGTTCCGAGATGACGTCTTCATCAAGGTCATTGGAGGCCACGATCACTGTATCGTTTAAACCGGCCTCGTCCAGCATTTCTCTCGCCTGTATGGAAAGGTAGGCAAGATCTCCGCTATCGAGCCTTATGCCTTTTAACGTTTTACCTTGGGCTTTTAATTCAAGACCGATTTCTATGGCGTTGGGAATCCCGCTTTTCAACGAATCATAGGTATCGACAAGGAGTATGCTCTGATCTGGAAGCACCTCGGCAAACTTTCGGAAGGCATCCTCTTCACTATCAAAGCTTTGGACCCAGGAGTGGGCATGCGTGCCTTTTGTTGGAATGCCAAAATATTTGCCGGCGAGAAGATTGGATGTTGCATCAAATCCCGCGATATACGCCGCTCTGGCTCCCCAGATCGCCGCGTCCGCTTCCTGCGCTCTGCGTGTTCCGAATTCCATGAAGTAATCTTCAGGCGCCACTTGCTTGATACGGGCAGCTTTTGTTGCGATTAACGTCTGGTAGTTCATGAAGTTCAGAAGTGCCGTTTCGATCAAGTGGGCTTCAAAAATTCTGGCTTCCACCCGAATTAACGGTTCTTTCGGAAAAACAATCGTACCTTCTTTTACCGATGCGAGATTTCCTGTGAATTTGAAGTTTCTTAGTTCCTCGAGGAAACCTTCTTCATATTGTTCTTCCTGATCTCTGAGATAATCGATGTCCGCTTCGGTAAACTTAAGATTTTGCAGATAATATGCAATTCGTTCAAGCCCGGCAAATACAGCATAGCCATTGCCAAACGGGTTTTTGCGATAATATGCTTCACACACGCATTTTTTGTTCTGTGTTCCGTTTTTCCAATGAGCATACATCATATTGATCTGGTACTTGTCCGTATGTAATGTTAGATCTTCATGCCGCATCATCGTTCTTCACACCTTTCTCGCCTTATTTTCCCTAAACTCTCAATTCCTACTCTACTTCTTCTGCACAAATAAAGAAAGCCCGGAGAACCGGTCTCCAGACTTTTGTTCAATATTCAATTCCTGATTTCGTATGCGTCTTCTTAAATTCAGCAGGATCGGGATCAAAGTATTTCATCGTAAAGTTCTGGATGAAACGATTGGCCTGCAGATAGCCTGAACCCCACGTCGGGTCCATGGTCATCCAGCGTCCGTCCACTTTTGCCTCAATCCATGCATGATCCTGGCCGGCATAACCGGTGGCCATCCGAGCTTCCATTCCTCCCGCCCGCAAAAGGGCGATTCCGAGATAAGAAAAATCCTGGCAGACACCTTTTTTGTCATGCAGCGTTTTAATCGCACTGTCATCAAAGGCAAAAGACCGCTGATTTAGTTTTTGTACATCATAACGTACATTCTTTGCCACAAATCTATACACGGCTAGCGCTTTCTCTTTGTCATTCGCCTTGCCCTGCATCAATTTTTGGGACAGGCGCCCGATCTCAGGATCATCCGACTGGATGCCTCTGGATGGCAGACGATAGCGCCCATCGTTCGGGTTCATGTTCTCTAAGCTAAAATGTGCTATGCCCGTAAAATGCTGGACGTTCGTGTTGGCTGATGAAATTTCTGGCGCGAAAACATTCACCTCATAATGCCCTGGGCCAAAACGAAGATAATACTTTCCGTCAAATGTGTAATTTTTCACTGGGATGGCGTACATCGCTTCCAAGCTTCCCTTTTTTGTCTGGACAAAAACGGTATCGGTCTCTTTGGCAAACGGCGCGTTCGGATCAATCTTTCCCTTTACCTCAGCATCCAGGTCTGTTTCCCCCCCGCTTGCTGCGGGAGTTTCCAGTGTATACCCGCGTTCGCTGTATTCCTTGGAGAATTCGACCGGCTGAGAGGTTTGATCTGACGTGTTATCCACCTGCAGTTCGGCGGCCTGGTTATAATAATTGGCCATGTTCTCTGCAGGTGTCATGATCTTTATGGTATGAATTCCTTTTCCAAAATAGAGCGGAAGACTGCTTTGGAACCTGCCGTGATCCAGCGGAACCATCACCTTGGTCACCTGTGTACCTTTTGACATTTCAATCATGAGGTCTTCTGCGTTCTTATTGCCGATCCACCCGCTCAAATCCACCTTGCCGTCCCTTTTCATATAGCCTTCCACCGAGGAATCTAATTTCAGATCCTGCTGATAGGCGTTCTGTGTATAGAGTATGTCCCTCTTCACTTCAGGGTTTACATTCGTAACTTCCATCTCGGTTAGATCGTAATAATAACCCTTGCTCTCTTCACTGGGCAAGCTGACCTTCACCTTGTAGGTTCCTTTTCCGTCGAAAAGCTGGACTTTTTGCTTATATTTGCCTCCCTTGATCGGAGCGAGGTACTTAAAGTCAGGAATGCCCCCTTTTGCACTGTGTACCGTAATCAGGGCATAATTTGATTTTAAACGCTGCGTATTTTTTATGGAACCTGAGACTGTAAAGGCAGAGTTCACACTGAATTTACGATACTTCGGGCTGGTTAGAGTAGCGCCAACCTTTCTGCTGTAACCGCTAAGCTGTACTTGCTCCAAATTGGTTTTCTCATTATTCTTTTCCGCCGCTGCCGTATACCGGCTACCCGCTGGTCCTTCATCCATCTTAGGATCGGCTGTATCTAATAGGCTGCAGGCCGGCAAGATCACCAGCAAAAACGGAAGAATGAAAATGAGGAGTATTTTCCTCATCGTGGTCACTCCTTAAATATACGCTCTTATTTTGCGATACTTTTATTTTACGCCATTCCACCAGCTATCCAAAGCGTTTTTACTCATCAAACCGCACATTCCATTGAAAGATAATCCTTCCTCCTACTTTTATTTCCGTTGTCCATTCAATATGACACGATCAATTGTTTCCGAAATAAAAACGGCAGCAGGAATCAGTAAGATGTGAGTCCCCGCCGTTCGGAACTCTTCAATAGCTGATGAAACTAATCAAAGCCCTATGACGTATACATAAGAAAATATTATAATGGTTATATTCACCACTTATGAATTTGGGAGTGAGTACGATAGAGACACGGGATTATCTTAAAAAAGAACTTACGATGGTTGAGAAATGGGAAAAGGATCAAAAGGATCTCTGGTTTTGGGAAAAACTTGGGCGAATTCCGTTCATGCTCCTGGATAAGATCACACCGAAATTTTTGCAGGATAAGATGCTTCAGATTGTGGACGAGATCGGCAGCTACGTTCATAACGGCGGCAAATATTTGGTCAGTGAGAAATCAATACTGAAAAAAATGAATGAATACGAGGAACTGCCAGAAGGCTTTACAGCCGCAGAGATCGCAAAGCTTCCTCTTGTGTCCATGGATAAGACCGCTTCTTATTTTAAAAGCTCCCGAACCAAGATGGCGACCGTACAAGGCGCGACAACTGGCATCGGCGGACTGTTCACTCTTGGGATCGACATTCCTCTGGTGCTGGGATTGTCGCTGAAAACTCTTCAGGAGATCGCAATCTCCTACGGTTATGATCCTAACCAAAAAGAAGAGCGTATCTTTATCATCAAATGCCTTCAGTTCGCCTCTTCTGACTATGTTGGAAAACGTGCGATCTTAGAAGAACTCTCTATGACCGATGCGGAGCGTGACCGCCAGGCAATCTCACAGCTGCAAGGATGGCGTGAGGTCATAGCCGCTTACCGGGATCATTTCGGCTGGAAAAAGCTCTTTCAGATGATTCCTGTTGCCGGAATTATCTTTGGTGCCGTTATCAACAAGTCCACCATTGATGAGGTTGCGGAAACCGGAATGATGCTTTATAGGAAGCGGAGGATTCTAGAGCGCCTTCACAGGCTGGATGAGGGGTCATCAAATGAGTAAAGGGGATCTTTTATCAATCATCCCCTGCCATCGCAGGCCGGAACGCAGCTTGAAAATAAAAGGCCGGCCATTGGTGCTCTGCGCCAGGTGCACCGCTATCTACGGTTCCTATATTCTGCTGCCTTTCCTGTATTTTGTTCCGCTGGTACATAACTTGTTCCTCGCCCTGTTTCTTCAGCTTCCCATGCTGATCGACGGCTTTACCCAAAAATGGAAATGGCGCGAGAGCAACAACACACTAAGAGTCATCACAGGTTTATTGAGCGGCATCGGCCAGTGCATGATGATATGGTATGCCGCAGATTTGTTGAAGGAGCTACTAAGCTGAAATTGATCTAGGGAGTGTTTTTATGTTTATTGCATTAATCATGACCATCTTCACGACCATCATTGCAAGCTTCCAATTACTATTTTCTGGACATGGCATGGCTGGTGTCTCTCTTATCGGTTCCGGGACAGTGAGTGCAGGAACGATGTACCTCTATCAAAAAAAGTCTGCACGAAGGAAAAAGAAAAAGGAAGAAACCACATTTTGTGACGAAGTTTGTAATCAGATTGACTGCTGTTGATCTAATATACATACAACAAAGCAGGCTATTACAGCCTGCTTTGTTGATTAAGTGGGCATATTTGGATTTTTATCGTTATGAACGTCAGATGAAGTTTTTTTCAGCCAAGCTTGTTTGCAGGATTCGCTGACTTTCGGAATTACATATTTATTGATAATGGCTTCTATTTCATCATCGTCCAATAAGTTGTAAGTACACAAATAAGCCTTACTCTTTAAAATGGACTTCTGATCAGTATGCAGGATGACATCTTTAAAGACCATTCCTGTAGGACGAGAACTGTGCCATCCAAAAGACAACCCCTGAATATCTGAAAACGGAATTTCCTTTCCTTTTCTCGTCACAAAACCAGTGGGCTTTATTTGAAAGAGTATCTTATTCCCCCAAGCAATGGTCAACATTCTTAACAGAATCCCGCCAAAAAACAATAAGCCTGCCGTTCCAATTAAAAAATTGAAAAAACCGCGGATTATACCCACGTCCATTACCGAAGACATTAAGTAAAGTGAACCGGCAGTCAGCAGCAACGAACCTCCGACCATCCATTTAAGATTAAAACTGCTGTACGTGACCTGCACCCCGTTTTCTGTTTCATTAACAAACTTCATATTTACCACCCGCTATTTTTTGATTCAACTAGACAGAAAAAGAATTTAGACCCACGATCCTGGATTCCACCAAATCAGAAAGAACGTTTCTTCCCCCGCTTAATACTTCATATGTCTGCTCATTCTTTTTAATTACCCATGAAGAAACAGGATCACAGATAACAAACAATACATCTTCAATATCCGGTTCTTTTTTATCATCGAATCCTAAGACCAGCATGCTGTTCATCTTTCCCTTATTATAAGAAACGGCATTTGCAAAAAGAGAAGCTTCACTATGATTGGATAAAGTACGTAAGTATGCCTCCAGGCTTGAAGGCTGTTGTTCTGCTAATGTTAGCATTTCCTCAAATTCCGCTTGCTTCAGTTCCAGAATTTTATTAGAGTCATTGCCCGAGTCCTTCAAAGAGAAATATTCTTTTAGCTTAAGTAAAATCTCCCCTTGGCTGAGTATATCAAAGACATGAACTTGGCCTTCATGTATAACGGAATGGCAAATTCCTTTTCCTCCTGGTAAGTGAATGGAAATGGAATCCTGGCCTCCATCCGCTTCAAACCTCGAAAATTTCAAGGATAAAGGAGAATAATTCAGCGATTTGATCAGGGAGGAACTTTCCTCGGTTAGTTGAAATCGGTGATCGTGTTCATCATAGACCAGCAGATCCTTCGACAATAAAGAACGGCAAGAAGTCTGGAGCACGAGCTCAAACTGGTCATCATTCAACTCTTCAAAAAAGGTTTGCCTTAATCCTATGGCTTGTTCAAATAATCCTTCACTGTAAAAACCATAGATAAGTTCATCTATACTAAGTGTCACTCTATTCATTCATCACACCTCTTATTCATTTTTACTACCAGCCGAACGATAGTTTACGGGACAAAAATTTCTTGCCTCCATCTATGAGAGAAGATGCCGTTTCTTTCACTTTGTCTGCTCCCTTTTCCACTGCATCAATACCCTTGCCAACCGCTTCAACTCCGCCTTTAACGGTCTCTATCGCCGAGTGAATCGGTTCTTTTGCGACCAGCGCAGCATCTTCAAAAAAGCCAGCTGTTTTTGCCGCTACTTTTTCGCCGACCATACTGCCTATGGCTCCTCCGATACTCGCGCCGATTACTGTACCTACAGGACCGCCAATACTTCCTATAGCCCCTCCGATTACACCGCCGGCTGCCGTGAATCCGCCTTCCACAATCAATGTGTTAGCCGCTCTTCCCACAGCTTTTGCATTTTCTCTTTTTAAGACCGCTTCATTTGCGCCATACTTACGGTAGTTGTCGACAACATCCATTCCAAGGCCGACAGATGCCGACCCGGCTGAGATCACCAGGCCGATGGCGGCATTCGTCTTACCGAACTTGGATCCCGCTTTAAGCAGATCCCCTGTATGGTTTTTAAGCGTATTGAGCATTCCTGTGTTTTTGATGTTGGACCTGAAGTCCATCATGCCATTGGTGAATTTCGCTACATCATCCGGGAAGAATTTGGAGTATTTCTTATACAGCAGATTCTCTAAAGGTTCGTTTTTATATTTAAACATCCCTCGTTTATTCGCCCATGTCCTGGCAAACGCTCTAAACTTGGACTCATCGACAGACTTCAAGAGCTGCTGGTAATAACCATTATGTCTTACTTCCCACTTCCCATTTACCTTCACATATTTCGATAGTCCAGAAAGCTGAAAAAACAGCCCATGTGAGGCAATCGTGCCGGCTGCCACAAAGCCTTGATAATCGTTATAAATGTTAAACAGCTTACTGAACAGGCTGTCTTCCTCTTCAAATTTCTCTGCGGTATTCCTTGAATAGATCTCTGCCTCTGATATTTCGTCTTTTAATTGCCGTACAAGATAGCGAGACTGAGCATGATGCATCAATGCTCCCTGCATGGCACTAAAATACCCGGGTGAATAATGAGGTCCCTGAGACAAGGAATTTACCACATCAGACATCTTCTTATCGAGGTCACTCATGATTTTTTCAAGGTTCGTAATCTCTTTGACCATATCATCTGACATCTTATAGAGTTTGTCCGGATCAATGGATATTTTCGTCATCTTGGGCCTCCTTTCTGAAGTTCAAGCCGTTTAAGCTGCTCTTGGCGCTCTTTTTCCAATAGATCATGCAGAATCTGTTCACAGCGCTGTGCCGCTTTGTTCAGCTCACTGCTTGTTTCCATAAATTCTGTGACTACCATGCTAAACGCCTTGGTCGCGTCCTGATACTTGCTGTTAAACTTTTCTTTTCGGTTTCCAGTCCAAGTTCCACCATTAAATTCAAGGGTTCCTTTTAGCCTGGATTCGCATTCTCTGACCAATCCTGCCGCTTCGCTATAAGCTTGTGCCATCGCACGGATTTTTCCAGAATCCATGTTACTTCACCGCCATCCTTTTTTATTTCAAAATCAGCAGGCAACTGTGCTGCCTGCTGATTAGGTTTTAGACTTGTTCAGATGTCTCTGCTGTTTCGTTTTGTTTTGTTTCAGTTTGAGGCGCTTCAGGCTGCGGCGTTTCCTCTTTCGTTGTTTCTTCCTTAACCTCATTTTCCTCAGATTGTGGTTTCGTTTCTTCTCTTTGAGGCTCAGTGCGCTTCATCTGTTTTTCTTGTGGAGCACCTTCTCTTATAGAAGATGAATTATTTTTCAGTTCGTTGATGGCATCTCTTGCTTCATCACGTGTGCCTTTGCTGACATGCTTAGTAACGAGCAAAGTCTTATAGTATCTGACAGCTGTTTTAAGATCACCCTCATTGCCGGCAGCTTTTAGGTCATTGGCACGGTTTAGCAGCAGTTGTGCCTGGTATTGAAGCTCGTCGTTGACTTTAGCAGACATCCAATCGCTGTCTGCGGCTTTGTCCAAATAGTACACGGTTTTCTCACGGTCGCCGTCTGCTTTTTCATCCATGCCTTTCTGGAAGTTATCAATGGCTTCCTGTCTTTCAACCGCCATCGCTGCTTCATTTTTCGGCATGCCAGTTGCACTGGCGATCATTCTGTAGACTTTTAGAAGATCGTTAAAGTCGCCAGAAGCGTTTTGGGCAAAAAGACGTCTCGCTGCGTTTCTGAGTGTGTCATCGTTTTGGCCTTTGTTGTACATCTGATTGGATTCACTCGCATAGAAGATCGCGTCATTGTAGTTTTTGCCTGAAAGAAGGTCCGCTGCTTTTCGTGAATACGCAAAGGAATTCTTTCGGTTGAAGGCAGTCGCTTTATCCGCTTCATTTACTCTAGGCGTCGTGCTCAGCAATTCGTAGACGCTCTCTTCTTTCTTCATATCTGCCAGATTGTATTGTTCTGCAGAAGCGAGAAGCCTGCCTGAAATGCCGTTCACTTCGGTTTGGAAAGCTTCATTGTCTTCCCATGCATCAACAGACTCAGAAGCCAATATTACCGCTTCGCTTAAGTCTTTATCAGACGCTTTGATCGCCTGCAGCATCAGGAAGAACGCATCCAAATGGCTGGCTGCTTCCTGATCCACATCATCCGGAACCCCTGACTCTTCCGTTAAGATTTGATAGTTTCGGATAATGTTGTCTTTATTTGTTGTAAAAGCAGATGGTCCGCTGGCAAGACTGTTGGTTTCTTCAAGCAGCGCCGTGCTGGCTTGTCCGACAACCTTCTTGTATTGTCCAAAAGGAAAATCTGCATCTGAATTCGCTAGGTCACTGCCTTGCTCGATGACCTGGGCGTAATTTTTCTGTTCCAGCAGCTCTTTGAGAGTTTCCAGTTCTTTGCCTTCAGGAAGAGGCTCATACTGTCCCGGTTCTCTTGTACCGGCTTCCGCTCTCTCCTGCTCTACTTTATTTGCTAAAATACTGGCCTTCAAATCTTTAGCGCTTTGGCCAAAAGCAGGAGAATATTGTGCAAGCATCTGATATTTATTCAAAGCAGCCGCGATGTTGGTTGCTTGTTCCTGCTGTGCTGCTTCCATCACGAAACGGTCGGCTTCACTGTATTCATTTGGATTCAAATCCTTCGCAGGATGCTGATCATTGTATTTTCCGATGTAATAAAGCACTTGCTGCGCTTTCTCAGCATCAAGCGGCTGGTTTCCGTTTCCGTCATCAGGATTTTCAGGATCCGCAGGCTTAGTGAGGTAAATGGCAATTTCCTGCTCTGCGAATTTCGAATAAAGATCTGCTCTGATTTCATCCTGAAGTTTTTTCAGCTCTTCATTTTCAAATCCAAGAGAAGTGATCCTCTGAAGGTTGGCCATGCTTTCAGGCGTCATCATTTGACCCTGATAGGCTTTGGTCTTTGCATCTGCCGCAGCATCCACAACCATCTTGATTAAGTCCTCATATTTTTCACTGTCAGGCTTGATTTCTTTTTGCCCGTAGTACATGACATTGTAAAAGTCATTGTTGCCGCTGTAGCTGTCTAAACGCTCGTATAAGGATTCCGGAACGACAAGCGCTACATCCGGGAACTGGCTGCCGGGGTCTTCTCCGCCCGGATCACCTGGGTTTCCTGGATCCGTGCCTGGATCTGTGCCTGGACCTGTTCCGGGGTCTGTGCCTGGGTCTGTGCCGGGATCTGTGCCTGGGTTTGTGCCGGGGTCTGTGCCTGGACCTGTTCCGGGGTCTGTGCCTGGATCTGTGCCTGGATCAATGACCGGCGGAAACCCAACATCACCTTCAGTCGGCGGCGGGGTAATTACAGGTGTGGTTGGAAATTCCGGTTCCGGAGTTGGGATCACCACTTTATCGGAGTCCACAACCAACTGTGCAATCGGGTTTTTTGGATCTGATGCATCCACCAAATATACGGGATTCCCGGTGTCATCACTGAGTGCAAAGCCATCGCTGTTATTGCTGTTGGAAGTTAATTCTCCATTTTTACTATCCGGTTTGTTATCCCGGTCATCCTTGACTTGGTTATCATCGGTGTTTAGCCGGATGTCTTTGTTTGACTTGCCTGTTTCTTTTGGCTTACCGGCTACATCAGAACTGATAGCTGTCGAAGCATCCTTGTTTTGCCAATAATACGTTCCTGTACCGGCAAGTGCCACAAGCAAAGCCGCAGAGGATGTCAGCATCACCTTTTTGGCTTTCGGGCTGAAAAAACTGTCATTTTCCTTTTCTGCCATTGTTGTCCCTCCCTAAATCAAAACCTTCTTCACTTTCATTTCTTTAATTCGTTCTTTTGCCAGATTCACATCGGTAGGGTCTTCATTGATCTGGATGACCTTTTTAAGAAGCGGCAAAGCCTTTTTGTAATTTTTTTCTTTGATCTGGAACATTCCATAGACAAAATAGGCATGTCCGTAGATTGGATTTAGCTTAATCACTTTTTTATACGTCGCTTCAGCTTTTGACTTATCTCCGACTTTTTCATATAAAATCCCGGTATTCAGCATCGTGTTTCTTTCTTGAATTCCTAATTCAGTAACCTGATTGTAGGCATTCAAAGCTTCTTTATATAAATTCTGGCTTTTTGCCTTTTGCTTTTTACCTTCAGCAAACAATCCATATTCATAGTAAAGCTGGCCGGTCAGATTTAAATAATCGATATTCGTATAATCTTCACGCAGCAGTCCGTTCGCTAACGAGATGGCGTTCTCATATGTTTTGGTCTTCATGGAGTCGTCCGTTTGATTGGTTTTATTGTTGTTGATATACGCCTCAACCAATTTCTTTATATATTTTTTATTGGCCGGATCAAGATCGACGGACTCCTCAAACGAATCAACAGCTTCCGTACCTTTCCCTTGTCTGCTGTATAGATCCCCTTTTAAATACGCGATAAAGGCTTTCGATTTGTTATCCTTGCCTTGCAGCTGCTCAACCAGAGTGTTGGCCTTTTTTAACTGGTTGATGGAGGCATAGCTGATGACGAGATCCCTAATGGTATCCTGGTAGTACTTATTCTTTTTGTCCTTATACGCGGCTGCATAATAAGGAATAGCTTCGCCATAGTTTTTATCTATAAAATAGGCCCGTCCCATGAGATAGTTCGCTTCCGCGTTTTTAGGAGATATCTCTTTTTTAAATTTCAAATCACTAAGGTATTGGATGGCCTGCTGATTTTGCCCCTGGCTGATGTAAATCGTCGCCATCTTCGTGTATAGGTCTTCCGTCGGCTTCTTATCAATCGCTTGTTGGATGTACTGTTGAGCCTCACTGTACCTCCGCTGTGAAAAGGCTTCTGTTCCTTGCTTTATGTAATCGTGCCACTTTTTCTCTTGAGAAGCCTGGTACATATAATAAAGGCCGATACCGAGGCAGACGGCGGCCGCCGTTCCGATCATCCATTTCCAATGCCGCAGAAAGAACTGCTGAATGTTGAATTTCGGACGCTCGGCCTTTCTTGCCTCGAGCGGCTCTGCAAGTGCGGCGGCTGTTGCTTTTTCCCGTTCTTCCGCGATCTGCTTGAGTTTTTCTGCTGTGGATTGCTGTTCCGCTTCCGCTCTTACTTGATTTTGGAGCTCCTCAATAATGATGGACAGCTCTTCTTTGGTTGTAAAATCAACCGAAGGAAGCTGTGTACAGCGGGTATAAAAGATAAGTGCGGTATTCCAATCCTGGAGCTTCTCAAAATGCTGGGCAGCTTCGAGATAATGGGCAGGATTCAGATTCAGCTCGGGACGAGTATTCTCTTCGTCCTCATTCAGCAGCATCTGCAGCTCCTCCACAACGGCTTTCTGTTCCGGAAAATGATTCATGATGAATTGATACTCACTGTGTGCGGCTTTTTTGTTGCCCAGCCCTTCAAAAGCAGCCGCAATGTGGAGCAGTGTATCAAGACTTACCGCGCCGAGCGGAACAGACGGTTTCTTGGACGCCATATACTTCTCATGGCTAGCGCTGACAAAATTTCTTACATGCTCAGGAAAAAGGGCAAACCATTCGGAAAAAGACGGGCAATCGTCAAGCCGCTTGCTTTTCCACACCTGTTTAAACAGCTGTACTGCTTGTTCACCAAGCGTTTCCTCAAGAGCAACAAGCAATGTCTTGTACCGTTCCGTTTCGTTTTGCATCTCATCAGTATCAAAATAGCTGAAGTCATCCCCCTTAAGCCTGCGGACGTCTTCCTGATGCCAGGAGGCCATCTCTGCCAGGAGCACAGCCCCTGCAAAACGGTCGGCATCTTTTGACCAGACACCGTCCTTGACATAGTTTGCTGCATAGCCAGGTGATCCGCCCGGCAGTGCTTTCGGTTCACTCAGTTCAGGTGCACAAAGCTCTTCAATATCGATCAGTTCAATGTCGGCGAAAACAGGCCTCGCCTTCTCTTGCAAAAACGGAAGGATCACATTGCTTGAAGAGAGGTCGCAGTGGGCGATGCCCGCTTCTTCCAACTCCTTCAGAAGGAAAGACAGCATGCAGGAGATGCGGAGGCAGGTTTCTTTTGAAAGTGCCTGTTCTTCCATCAGGATATCGGCCCATGTAGGACCATCGATCCACGGCATGATCAGAGAATACTCCAGATCATCAAACTGCCCGATGAGCCTTGCATGCTCACCTTCCTCAATGACAGAGCGCAGGCAGGCAGAGAGACCATAGAACGAAGAATAGTTCTTCAGCTGTTCAGAAAGCTTGACCTGATTTTTGTTCTTGAACCTTTCCCTGAACACCTTCAGTGCGGCTTTGTTTCTCGTGTTGTCCTCTTTAATCTGGTAGACAGTCCCCTGCCGTCCCTCCTGCCCGTACGGGATATCAATCCCCTGTACAGCAGGGTGCTTAGGAAACGTATATCTCCTTTTAAACAGGCGTATGCTTTCTCCGGCTTCTGGCTGAAAACTCATAATGCTAAAACCCCTATCCATGCAACCTTTCGGCTATACAATTGCCAATATCATACATTCTCTTTTTCCGACAATATTAAACCATAAACCTAGTACATTATGTAATATTTTTACAAGATAGATTTGACAAAAAATGCAATCTATTCTTATCTTAACGTACTAGCACCATCCGCTCAATGCATCCTTTTAAAAAAAAGCGGCACAGCAGAAGCGAGTATACGCACTAAAAAGGGAACTCCCAAAACAAAAGACCAGCCAAGGAATTTGACTAGTCTTTCTGGTTCGCTTGAATTTAATGGATTCCTTATTGTGCGTCGACAGTGCGGAAACGTGTTGCGATCTGTCTGAGTTCTTTGTCGATGTTCTCTAGCAATTGTACATAGGCTTCCATATGTCTTTTAGACTGCTCGAACTGATCAAAGAAGCGTTTCTTTGTAGCCCCGTCCCATTTTCCTTCAAGAGAACGAAGTGCTTGCTCAAGCTGCTGTGTTTGACTGCGGCTGTCATGCGCCCCCGTATTGAATTTGGATGCAATTCCTTCTAGTTCTTCTGGTGTAACGAGAATTCTTACTGACATTTTTCAATTCATCTCCCTTTTTTCCATTATGAGGCAAATATACAATACATTTACCCGGTTAGGAAGCTGCTAAATCCATTTTCATCCTTTCTTCCTAGCGTGATTAGTAACAATGTACCTATTTCTTGGCAGTTGCGTTTCTAAAACATGGTGCTTTTCACGGACCAAAGTCTCCCATTCGTTGCGCTCCTCCAGCGTAATGAAAGGAAGCGCAGCTTTAATCTTCGTATATTTGCCTTTAATGATATAACCATCTCCTGGCAGAAGCTCTTTATCCGTTTCTGAATGAGGCAGGCGCATATTAAAGAAATACAGATCATTGCTCAACGTCGAGCCAAGCAGAAATCCGGCAAACTTCTTCTTGATGTTCATGAACCAGTTATCATGCATGTAGCTGTTCATGCTGGTGATTGAACCTGCCAGCATAAAATGAATGTTCTTCTGGCGGGCTTCTCTTGTGAGCTTTTCGAGCTGGTCTTTGATCTCGAAATCCATATTCATCTGCTGCATAAAGTTTTCCGCATCATCGATCATGATGACAACAGGCGGATAGGAGTTCTCATCCTGCCCGCTTCCCCATCCAAAGGAAAGGCTATCGCTTTTTCTTTCGTCCATCTTGGCAGCAATCTCGTTAAACAGCTCTTTTGCCTGCATAAAGTCGGCTGCGTATCCCTTCACATGCGGAAAACCTGCCATGCTCATAATCCCTTTGGACTGAGGTTCCATCTCAACTATATACAGATCGAGCTGATCAGCCGGATACTGGTACATCAGGGATAAAGCAAAGGTTTGAAGGAGTGACGTTTTGCCGGATTCCACACGTCCGGTAACAAACACATGGTCGGCATCATCCAGATCGAGTGACTGGATGTCCAGGTCTTCCACGTCAATCCCGTATGGCAATAATCCCGTTTCAGCCGGAGGAAACTCGCCCAGCAGCTGATTCAAGGAAATTTCACGCGGAAGCATCTGGATTGGTTTTGCCCGTTCACATTGCGCCGCATCCGCCATTTTTCCAGAAATCTCACGGATAAAGGATACTTTTTCAACCTCGCTTCCCCCGTTGTAGGGAAGCATGGCCTGAAAAATATGAGGCGGGTTATGCCCCTTCACAAATCCGCGGCCTTCCGGCAAGTTGGTCGCAGTAAAATTTGGACGCCCGACAGCATAGTAGTAATCGGTATGGTCAGCCAGTTCAAAAGAGACCATGGAAGCAAAGTTGCTTCTATAGCGCTCGTACATGTCGTTCGTCTGATTTGCCGTGGCGAACGTAAGAATCCCGTATGTCGCACCCTCCCGGAGGATGGTCTCCAGTTTCTCGTTTTCAAATTCAAACGTCGACCGGAACCGGTGATATCCATCAATGACGAGCAGAAGAACAGGCAGCGATTTCTTCGTGATGCTGCGGTAGGATTCGAGCGAGCTCACTCCCTCATTGGAGAAAAGCTCTTTCCTCTTCGCGAGTTCTTTCAGGAAATAACGGAACAAACGCTGCATTTTTTCGGTATCTTCTTCATACACGACACCGCCCACCTGCGGAAAACGGGAAAAGTCTTTCAGCTGGCGGCTAAAGTCCACAATATACGCATACAGGTCATGCGGACCGTGCTGATAGAACAGGGAAAGCAGCGTGGACTGCAGGAACGTGGTCTTACCGGTTCCAGGCATGCCGAACGCCAACAGGTGGCCTTCCTTCAGATCGATCTTCAATGGATATTGATCCTGATTGCCTACATCATCAATGATGCCGACCGTCGGCTCCATCCATGTATCGCCTGGTTCCCACGCAGTGGAATCCCACTGCTCGGTTTCGATCAATTCTGAGATTGGCAGGCTTTCAGGCAGCGGCTGAAGCCAAGGCCCCGGCAAAGGATGAACATCGTTCTTCTCCGCTTCCTCTTTCATATGGCGGATAAGAACTTGAATCTGCTTTTCTGCTGTCTTGCCCTCTGTCTTGATTTTTTTCTGCACCTCATCCGATCCATCGAGCTTCACTTCGGAAATGGTGGCCACATTGGCGTCTTCTTCGTTCTCAGGGTGGTACCCGGCCCCGCTCCAGGCGGACTGGAAATACTCCAGCACCTCGTTGTTGCCGACCTGGAAGTAGGCCCGTCCCGGAATATTGATGCTTGAGGCGTTTGGAATCTTGATCATTTCACGGCTGTCGTTATCGTCCTGAACACGAAGACAGATACGAAAGCGGGAGTTGCTCCAGATCTTTTCATCCACTACCCCTGCCGGCTTTTGAGTGGCGAGCAGAAGATGGACGCCAAGCGTACGCCCGATCGCGGCGATCGAAATCAGTTCATCCATGAATTCCGGCTGATCTTTTTTCAGCTGGGCAAACTCATCGATGATGATGAACAAGTGAGGCAGCGGTTCTTTCGTCTTCCATTCGGACCTGAAGTACTCATCGATATGCTGAATGTTGCCCGCCCGGTTAAACAGCTTCTGACGCCTTTCCAGCTCCGCGCGAAGCGACACCTTCGCCCGGCTGATCAGGTTGGGGTCTTCGAGGTTTGTAATGGTCGCCACGACATGCGGCAGCCCCTGGAACGTATTGGACATTCCGCCGCCCTTATAATCGATCAGCATAAATGCCATGTCATGCGGGTGGTACGTTGCGGCAAGAGAAAGAATCATCGACTGGATGACCTCACTTTTTCCTGAACCGGTCGTACCCGCCATCAGACCATGCGGGCCATGGCCTTTCTTTTCAATCTTATCGTGGATGTTCAAATAGACTGGCTTGCCGCCTTCCCTGACTCCGATCGCTACAGGAAGCGTAGAAGGATAGCGGTTCTGTTTCCACTTTGCCGCTACATCCAATTCTTCTACCTTTTTCACACCGTACATATCCAGGAACGGCAGCACTTTCGGGATAACGCCTGCAGAGGACTGCTTTACCCTTAGCGGTGCAATCATACGCGACATCGTTTTTGCCTCGGTCAGCGTAAAGTGGTCGATCGCAATTTTTTCCGAACCTGTAAAGTACACCACTTCATCCTCATCATTGGAGAACGTCTCATACAATTGAGCGACACCGTCTCTCACTTCAACGATCAGTTCACACTCCATCGGAAGCGCTTCTTTCGTCGGAGCAAGCAGGATGGCACACGCGCCGATCGTATCCCCTTTTTTCAAAATGAGCGGCAGGAGGGAATCATCCTCCAGCAGAGAAAGGCTTGGCAGAAAGAACACATATTCAGGGATATGAACAACATCACGGTTTTTCCCGTCATTTTCAAGCTTTCTGATGTTAAGGGTGCTGTACAGCCTTTCAAACAGCTTCTGTGTCATCAGCTTCCCTTCAGCAACATACCGTCTTTCCCGGTCCTCATCCCACACGTGAGGTAGCCATTTCATCCAGCTCCATTGTTCGCTCTCGCTTTCAGGATAGGCGCTGACCAGTTTCACCTCTTCAGGAGATTGGTGGGTGACCAGCTGAAGAGCGAGTACGCGGGCCATCTCCAGGATATCCGCGCGCTCCCCGACCAGTCCCACCACACGCTTTTCCTGCAGCGGAATTGAAACCGGGACATTCTGCAGCTCGCGGTATTCCGTCTGCAGCTTTTGTGCTTCCGCGATAAGCGGATTCACATCATAGCCATCCTGCGCCGGCACCTCGATCTCCATCTGAAACGGACGGGTACCGAGGCCGAGCCTCAAGTCCATAAAGTCCTCAGAATTATAGGCGCGCTCCCATAACGAACTCTTTCTGTCCGCAATTCTCCGTACACAGTCCTGCGGATTCGGATCTTTTTCCCGGAGAAAACGAGCCTGTCTGTTCTTCAGATCCTCGATTTCACCATGATGCTTCTTGATCTGTGCGTAATACTCGTTGTGCATCTGCTCCACTTCAAGCTTGTAGGTTTTCTTCTTTTTGAAAAAAATAATGATCGTTGCAATATAGGAGCCGAGCATCGGTATGCTCATCGCCATCATAAACATGGCATAGCTCGCACTGTTGTACATCGTTTTCGAGATATAGTACATGATCCCGACCGTTGCGAGCGTCAGAAAGATCGGAATGATCATCGATTCGAATGAAAATTTCGGCTCGGCCGGTTCCGCTTTTGGACGGTGAACGACCATCCTTCCTGAAGGCATCGCGAGCTTTAACCGCGGAGCCCGTTTAAAATACGGAGACTTCCTCATCTCCTCCCCTCCTTAATCGATAATTTTCCATGCATAATCCATGCCCGATGGTTCCTCGGGATGGTCGTCTCCCACGTAATCATCACTGGCCATGAAATCATCTTCTTTTGGCAGAGATGACTGCGGCTCTTTGCTGAACCGCAAAAAAGTCCCATCCCATATGCCGGCATCCGCCAGCGATTTCTTTTTCTCCAATCGGAACCAGTTTTTCTGATTGAAAGAGTATTCCAGGTCATAGGGCTCTTCTCCCCATCCCATGGCGTGTCCCGCCCACTCGTGAAGGGCCTCTGCAATCTTCTGGCTCTCCAGATGGTTAGGCAGTCTTAAGTCTTTTTCACTGTCATTATGTATAAAGGAAACAATAATTTCTTCCATTGATTCTCTTCCTTTCTACCAGGCGATATCCAGAAAGGATAAATCATCGCTCAGCGGAGATTGGAGTGATTTTTTCACAAGGATCTGGAGCTGATCCGTCGTCGGCAGCTGCTTTAAACCGTCAATCACGGATAACCCGTCGGAATATACCGCAATCCTGCGGACTCCACTCAGTGATTGCCCGGTAACGGTATGAATGTCTCCGCCAATGAGCCCGTCCTTTGTGGACCATCGCTTTTTCGTTTCAGGCATCAATTCGCCCTTAGCCGTTATCTCCTCGAATGAATCCCAGATTCTTAAGCGGATGTCCCCTGATGATGCCAGAAACACTCGGGCCTGATTGGTCATCTCATCGGCCATGCCGATCCTTCCGCAGATGAACATCGTTTCGCTGCCCTTTGTCCGCTTTTCTTCAAGCACTTCCCTTAAAATCGACGGCATGGAAGCCGGAAGGCGGTGTTTTCGAATCGTCTCTGTTCCTTCTTCCGTCAGCTTTGCCAAATAAAAAGCAAGCTTCTCTTTAACAGCGGCTTCATCGTTGAACTCATCTGCTGGCAGCTCTCCGAGCCAGCGAATGAGCTTTTCCGATAAAAAGCGGGCGGCAAGATCCCCGCAGAAGGAAAGACTGACCCCATCGCATACGGCGAAAACGAGGGTTCGATCCTTTACTTCAAACGCTAAAAAATCCTGTCCTGAATCATCAGCTTCCTGCGTTTCACTGGACCTTGCATAACCGTAACGGATAGAAAAGGGATCCCGGTAAACCGACGATACCGGCGTTTCTTTCTTTTGATCACTATAATACGTATACATGGATTCACCTCAAGGTTAATGGAATGGTAAGAAGGCAGATTAACGGACAGGTGTGGCGGCTGACATCTGGAATCCGAGTGAAACCAGGTCCGCATTCGTGCCCGGCAGCATCATGAGCGCTCCGGGTTCGATCTTGTATCCTGTTTCGATCATCATTTCCCGGTAGCTTTCCGGCAGCGGGCTGGAAAGGCGTTTCAGCTTGTTGCCATAGTCTTCATCGAGCACCGTTTCATACATGATGCCCGGCCACTTTTTGGAGTTCTCAATCGGCTTGGATAAAATTTCGTCAGAGATAAAAATATTTTCGACGAGCACTTTTCCATCGGGTACGGATAGATTCATGATTCTTTGCACGATCGGCTCCGGATCTTCCCCGGTATAGGCCCCGTCAGTCATGTGGCATATTAATGGCGCAGGACAGTCCTGCATCTTGTCCAGCTCCTGCAGCAGGATTTTTTCTGCAGCAGAAAACGCCTTGGCAGTGTTCGTCAGCCGCTGGGTCTGGACATGATCAAGCGGCTTCATTCTTGCAAGCTCATCAATGCCTTTTATTCCGCCCAAAACATCAAAGACATTGTCACTGTAGGCTAAGATGGAAACTTTGTAGCGCGGGCTAAGCCGGCTTCCCTTGGTTGAACGGAACACCATCTGGCGGATCGCGGAATTCAGTGCGCTCGTCACCACATCGATCCTTCTTTTTTCTTGTCCGTTTCCGGCATCCATCATCTGGTTCATGGATGCGCTGATATCGAGCAGGTACATGATGTACGCTGGTGTTTGCTGTGTAGCTTGAAGACGATAATCCATGGTTTCTCTCGACCCCTATAATTTAATAATTTCTGTAAGTTACCCTTATTGTAAGGAAAATTAGTGGAAAAGTGTAGCCAAGTTCGTGATTCTGTTTTACTACGGGACTATTTCCCTATCATTTACGTTTTTATACGATAAATCCCAGATGTATTTTTACTGTGAGTTGGCAGCTTGGCAGATTTACTTACGGAGATGGGAGGGTTACTCCCCGTTTTATGTGGTTTACTCCCAGAAACGGACCGGTTACTCACGGTTTTAGGCGGTTTACTCACGGAAAAACAACGTTTACTCACCAATCACATCATTATCATTTTCATAAAAAAAGCACCCGGGCAGTTCACTGCCTGGGCGCTTCCCATCTATGTGTCCTACTCCACCAAAAAGGCAAAGTAACAGATAAAGATCACGAATAATACATACATGATCGGATGAATTTCTTTTCCTCTTCCTTTTACGAGCATTGTTACCGGGTACATCACGAATCCTAGCGCGATCCCTGTTGCAATGCTGTACGTAAGCGGCATCGCGATGATGGTTAAGAACGCCGGAACCGCGATTTCAAGCTTGCTCCATTCGATCTTGCCAAGCACCCCAACCATGAGGACACCGACGACGATCAATGCCGGAGCCGTTACCGCAGGCGTTACGACGACCAAAAGCGGTGAGAAGAATAAAGCTAACAATAAGAACAACCCTGTAACAACCGACGTGAAGCCTGTACGTCCGCCGGCAGCAACACCGGAAGCTGATTCGATGTAAGCTGTTGTAGAAGATGTACCAAGAGTCGCACCGACTACGATCGCTGAAGAATCGGCCAATAACGCGCGTCCTGCACGAGGTAGCTTGTTGTCTTTCATGATTCCTGCCTGGCTGGCAACCGCCATGATCGTACCGGCTGTATCAAAGAAATCAACAAAGAAAAATGTGAGTACAACAACAATCAAATGTGGTGTAAATACTTTATCAAAATGGTTGAATGCTTCACCAAATGTCGGCGCAAGGCTTGGAACTGAACCCACAATTTTATGAGGTGCATCAATTAAGCCAAAGATCATTCCGGCGATGGCCGTGATCACCATACCATAGAAGATTCCACCTCTCACCCCGCGTACAACCATAAGGATAGTAACAATAAATCCAAAGATGGCAAGCAATGTATCGGGCTTCGTCAAATGGCCCAGCCCTACGAAAGTGGCTTCATTGGAAACAACAATCCCTGCACTCTTTAAACCGATAAAAGCGATGAACAAGCCGATTCCGCAAGCCGTTGCGTATTTAAGCTCGACCGGAATCGCGTTGATGATCGTTTCACGAATTTTAAAAACAGTGATCGCAATAAAAATAAGTCCAGATAATAAAACACCAGATAGCGCCGTCTGCCAAGGAATGCCCATGCCGAGCACAACGGAGAACGTAAAGAACGCGTTCAATCCCATTCCAGGTGCAAGTGCGATCGGGTATTTGGCAACAAGGCCCATAAACAGTGTCCCGTAAGCAGCAGCGAGCGCCGTTGCGGTAAACACGGCTCCTTTATCCATTCCCGTCTGTCCAAGGATCGAAGGATTAACAAAAAGGATGTATGCCATGGACAAGAAAGTCGTCAGTCCAGCGATAAATTCTTTTCGGTAGGTCGTGCCGTGTTCATCAAAGCTAAAATAGTTCTTCATCATAATCCCCCTGATTATAAATATTGAAAAACAAAAAAGCTCAAGGTCTCTCTACCTTGAGCTCACATACAAAGGGCAATAGAAATCAAATGACAAAATCAGTGTGATCCACTGAATTCATATGATGTTCCATGTACCTTCGTAGTCAGGCCATTTACGGCAGCCTGGTAGAAACTTTCGGGCCATATCCCCGAATTTATACGAAATGACAAACGCCTCAGCGCTAAAAGCCATAAAGTTTTTACAATCGTGACTTTTTTACTGTTTACATGGAAATTATACAAATTGCTACAGATTCCGTCAATCTATTTACGAATAATTTTATTGGAAATTTATGAAATGTTCGTTTTTTACTCCCACTCAATCGTTGCAGGCGGCTTGGACGTGATGTCATACACTACACGGTTGATGTGATTCACTTCATTTACGATGCGCGTAGAGATCTTCTCCAGCACTTCGTATGGGATACGTGCCCAGTCGGAAGTCATACCGTCGATGGACGTTACCGCACGGATGCCGATGGTGTAATCATACGTTCTCATGTCTCCCATTACCCCTACGCTGCGGATATCAGGAAGGACCGTGAAGTACTGCCATACATCGCGCTCAAGGCCTGCTTTACTGATCTCGTCACGCAGGATGAAGTCAGATTCGCGGACAATCTCAAGCTTCTCGTCTGTAATCTCGCCAAGGACACGGATGCCAAGCCCTGGACCCGGGAACGGCTGGCGCCAAACGATAGCATCAGGAATACCAAGCTCTGTTCCAACCTTACGAACTTCATCTTTAAAGAGTGTGTTCAACGGCTCGATCAATGTAAACTTCATGTCCTCAGGAAGTCCGCCCACATTATGGTGAGACTTGATCGTTTGTGCTGTTGCTGTTCCGCTTTCTACGATGTCCGTGTAAAGCGTACCTTGCGCAAGGTAGTCTACACCCTCCAGCTTGCTTGCTTCTTCATCAAAAACGTAGATGAATTCGTTGCCGATGATTTTACGTTTTAATTCTGGGTCGGACACTCCTTTAAGCTTGCCCAGGAAACGGTCTTTTGCATCCACTTTGATGACGTTCATGTGGAAGCCTTCACTGAAGGTTTTCATAACGCTGTCAGCTTCACCTTTGCGGAGGAGTCCGTGGTCGACGAAAATACAAGTGAGCTGGTCGCCGATCGCTTTATGGATCAATACGGCAACAACGGAGGAATCGACGCCGCCGGAAAGTGCGCACAATACGCGTTTGTCGCCAACAGTCTGACGGATTTTTTCCAATTCGTCCTCGATCCAGTTTTCCATCGTCCAGTTGCCTTCACATTCACAGATGGCAAAGATAAAGTTCTTTAGCATCTCATTTCCATATTCGCTGTGGCGCACTTCCGGGTGGAACTGTACACCGTACAAGTGGCGGGAGATATCGCTCATTCCCGCGACCGGACAGGAAACGCTCGTCACGTCCGTTACAAATCCTTGTGGAGGAGCAACAACAAGGTCACTATGGCTCATCCATGTTACCTGCTGTTTTGGCAGTTCTTGATACAGCTTGCTTTCATTTACAACCTTAATTTCTGCTTTCCCGTACTCACGGTGGTTGGCGCGCTCTACTTTTCCGCCGAAGTGGTGAGTCATGAGCTGCATGCCGTAGCAGATTCCCAATACCGGAATGCCAAGGTCAAAAATAGCTTCATCCGCTGATGGTGAACCTTCTGCATATACGCTGTTCGGCCCTCCGGAGAAGATGATTCCCTTTGGATTCAACTTCTTGATTTCTTCTGCAGTCGTTGTGTGCGGAAGCAATTCACTGTATACCCCAAGATCACGAATACGCCTTGCGATCAGCTGGTTGTATTGGCCCCCAAAATCAAGAACGACGATCATTTCACTGGCTAAATTCATTCTGTCACCCCATCTATTGATCTTTCCGTAGTATTTGCCAAATTTACCCTCACATATCCTTTACTTTGACAAAAAAACCGGAATCCCAGCTCTGTTTTTTCAGCAAAAAAAACAAAGGCAGAATTCCGGTTGTACATAAAGAACCCTGCCTTCATAGTCAGGCCATTTACGGCAGCCCGGTAGAGACTCTCGATCCTTATTATCGAGGATATACGAAGGTGAATAATATTGATGGCATTGTATCTTAAGCACATTCTAACAATGGCCTGTCAGGCGGTCAACCCCGCAGCTTTTTAATTAAATTTTCCCACAATTCCTTGTTGGTTTCTGTCCATGGATCCGCCATCTGCTTATTGCTGTATTGAAGGGATTCATATGCCGAAGTGAGCCTCCTCATATCCCGAGTGTCCAGCGAACGGTCAACATATACCGCATATTCCCTCAGGGTATAGGAAGGATCCTTTTTCAGCCCGTAAAGCTGGGTCAGCCAAAGGAGGCGATCGTACGCATCTGAGAATGTTCCTGACCCTTTCCTCCTGCGGAATCTCCAGATGTAATACTGACGGAGCCATTTTTTTCGGAAAAGAACAGCAAGAAGTGCTGCAGCGACGGTAAGCGGAATCACGTAAAGCAAGGCTGTGCCGATGATGGCTAACGTTCCGTCTCCATTTTGTCCCTTGCTGGCCGATTGTTCCTTCTTATCAGGCTGTACTTGCTTTTTATCCTTCTTCTTGACCGGAGGGGCGACTGGTGCAGACGCCCTTTTCATTTCCTCTTCGATCGGAGTTGGATTGGAAAACCCTCTTGTCGGTTCAAAAGGCACCCATCCGACACCTGCAAAATAAACCTCCGGCCAGGAATGGGCATTGGCATTCGTAATTTTATACGACTTGTACACGTTTTTCGTATCCTGATACTCACCGTACGTGAAGCCTTTCACCCAGCGTGCAGGAATGCCGACTGAACGAAGCAGTACGATCATGGAAGTAGAAAAGTTATCACAGTACCCTTTTTGTGCATCAAATAAAAACTTGTCCACGTAATCTTCGTTTTTCTTCGGGACCCTCACATCGACGGTATCATAGCCAAAATTATTGAGCGAGAAATAATTTTCAACCGCCTTGGCTTTGTCATACGGGTTATCTTCATTCTTTACGATCCGGGCCGCCAATTTTTTCACCCGCTGAGGGAGTTCTGCAGGAAGCTGCAGATAATATTGCGTCACATATTGCGGATAGGACCGGCTGCTTTCCCTTAACTTTTTCTTATCGTACTGCGGAAGTTCATACTCCAATTTATATTGCTTAAGCCGGGTTGGATTGCCCCCGTTCGTCGTATTGATCTGACCGGTCAGCGGATCAAGCATAAAGTCCACGTTCTTTTTCGCTTGAATGGAAGTAATGACGCCTGGTGAAACGATGAACGGATAGGTCTTCGCCATATTGATCGAGGCTTCCTCTTTCACCATCTGAGCTCCGCCCTGTTCAATTAGACTGGAGCCGGGAGCAGCATACTCCACAGATCGTCTGTCTAACAGAAGCTGTTCGTTGGAGAAGGAGTTCTCCCATCCTTTCCCGGTATAGGCATCCTTCGTTTCAACGCGCCAGTAGTGCCTTTCTTTAACGGTTGCTGTAAAAACCTCTTTGTAATCAAATTTGAACGGTCCACCGAGACGGCTGTCGTTCGTTCCGTATCCGATCCGGGCAAACCGGGTGTTGATACCGGCTCCCTCTTCCCCTTTATCCGACATGGACGTGATAAAAGGCACCGGGTCTGGCCATTGTGGAGAGGCTTTGGGCGCCAGCAGGCCCAGAGTGGAAGACAGCGCGATGACAACGGTGAGCGGAACCATCCACATGACGGGGAATCTCCCCTTCATGAGGGAAAAGCCCTCCGCCTCCACAATTTTCATGATCCGCAGGATACCGACAAGAATCAGTCCGATAAACACTGTGCGCACGATCGCCATCTTTGCATCATACGGTGTAAACGTATCCAGGACCGTGATATAGAGAACAGTGATGAACAGGAAGAGAAAGATCCGCTTCGCCTGAATGAGCCAGTAATGCATGAGGTAGCTCACGAGCCAAAGCAATATGAAGAACAGCAGTGACCGGCTCAGCGATGACATTTCGGTCCATTGCTGATCCCAGATGAGCGCGAGGCTGCTCTGTAAATCACCGATCAAGTGAGGAACCCATTGAAACGAAAGAAAAACATCCGGGTAATACAGGGCATGCACCGCATAAAGCAGTGCGATTAACTTGATCGGAAAAGAAATCCAAAACGGCAGCCGGAAATACGCAACAATGAACAAAAACGCGGTGAACACGACAAAGATCTGCGTGTCCTCGGTTGACGTGATCTGAGTAAGGGGCCTGAGCCATTCCCACAGGAGCATAAAGCCCAAAGCATAAAGAACAAGAGAATATACAGACGGCGGCCGGTTTTCATTAAATGGTTGCACGGCTTGCACCTGCCTTTATTGCGTCACTGAACCTCGGCCCGTTAATGGAAACCGCAGGAATTAAACTATTGTTTAAACGGTGGATGTACGTCAGTTCTTGAGGGTGGAGCCTTTCATTGGACGACATATAGAAATACACCACGTTGGCCTGGCGGGCCGAAATCATCTCCAGCGTCTTGGTCATCACATCATCGAGCAGCGGAGAGATGATCACCATGGTTCTTCCCTCAAGCCTGCCATCGGCGAATTCCTTTTTAAGCCATTCATAAAAAGGTTGCTTTACATCCGGCTGAACGCCTGCCAGCTCATGAAAGATCCTCCATTCGTGGTCCGTGCCGCTGTTCATCGCCAGCTGCCCTTTCTTCCGGTAACTGTGCAGCCCTAGGGACGCTCCCTTTTGGACCGAATAATGCGTGATGGAAGCTGCAAAGGAAACCGCCTTTTCAAACAGCCAGTTCTGATTGCCATAGCTTTGTTCAGATTGATCCAGCACAATGATATAATCGTCGTTGCGCTGATGTTCAAAGACTTTGGTGAGGAGTTTGTTGGATCGCGCACTCGCCTTCCAATGCAGCCAGGACAGCCGGTCTCCCGGTGCATAGTCCCTGACGCTCACCGTTGATGTATAGTCCGTCAGCGATTTTCTGCCGGCTCGCTGAATCCCGCTCTGAAGATGCTTGTCCATCTCCCAGCGCTCGATCTCTTGATACCTTGGATAGATGAAGACCTTGTCCGAAAGGTTTACTTTGATTTCTTTTTGTACAAAACCGAACACATCCCCGGTTTTGAGCGCGATGCTGTTCAGCTCGTAAACGCCGCGAGGGACCGGTTTGATCCGGTACGTATAGACGAGATTCTTTTTAAACAAAGGAAAGAACAGCACCCGGGAATGGATCTGACCCTCTTCTCCTCCATGAACCGTTTCTTTATATAAAGGAGCGGGAATCTCGTCATGGATGACGAGGTAGAACAGCGGAAAAGGAGTTTTTCGTTTCAAACGGATGGTCACAGTCAGTTCCTCACCGGCCATCAGCAAATCCTTGCTCAGTTCCCTCGTCAGCCGAATATGATGAAGGGGATAGAAGACCATCGCTGCCGTATAGATGGTAAAAGGAAAAACACTGTAAAACAAAAACCAGCTCACAAAACCGCCCTGAAACATCGCGTACGAAAAGGTCAGGCCCAAGAGGATGATAATACCCGCAAGGCCAAGCGGGGTTTTATATTTGCCGTTCAGCTTCCACTTTAGCCGCTTCATCTCGCATGCTGCCCCTTCTGGATGGGAACAGGCACACGGTTCAGAAGGTCTCGGACGACCGTATCAGCGGTCTCTCCTTCAAACCTGGCTTCCGGCTTTAAAAGAATTCGGTGTGTCAGGACGAATGGAGCGAGGTATTTCACATCGTCAGGCACAACAAAATCCCTGTCCATCATAAAAGCATGCGCTTGGGCGGCTTTCATCAGAGCCAGTGATCCCCTTGGGCTGGCACCCAAATAAATGGATCGGTGGTTGCGCGTGCGGTTCACGAGATCTATGATGTATTTCTTTACGGTTTCATCCACGTAAACGGCCTTCACCTGTTCCTTCATACCGTTCAGTTCCTCGGCCGTGACGACCGGCTTCAAGTGATCGATCGGATGATCCTGCGTGATGAGGCTTAAGATCGACATCTCTTCATCAGGTGTTGGGTAGCCCATGTTCAGTTTTATAAGAAATCGATCCAGCTGGGCTTCAGGGAGCGGATATGTTCCTTCATATTCAATCGGGTTCTGGGTAGCCATGACGAAGAAAGGGCTCGGCAGGATGTGGGTCCGGCCGTCTACGGTGATGCTCTTCTCTTCCATGGATTCTAAGAGGGCGGATTGTGTCTTGGGGGAGGTGCGGTTGATTTCATCTGCGAGTATGACATTTCCCATGAGCGGCCCGGCTCGAAATTCAAAGTTCATTTCCTTTTGATTGAAGATGGAAACACCCGTAATATCAGAAGGCAATAGATCAGGAGTAAACTGGATCCTGCTAAACTGAAGTCCCAGTGACTTTGCGATCGCACGGACCATCATGGTCTTCCCTACGCCCGGCACGTCTTCAAGCAGCACATGTCCCCCTGCAAGCAAAGCCACTATGCTTAACTCTGAAACTTGCTTCTTTCCTACCATGACATTTTCTATATTTCTAATAACAGCCTCCAGTTCAGAACGGTAGCTGTCAAACTTCATTTTGTTTGCACTCATGCGGTGAGCCCCCTTTATAATAGGCGGTACGGCGGCAATTTCTAAAAAAGGTATACCCCCGTTTGATGCCTGATGACCCTAGTCCCCAAAATGCAGTCTAGGTTCTATTTCCTATTTTAATAACATTCGCAACGGGCGGGCATAACTCCTTGTTATCGACAAACTTTTCTAGGATTTCCATCGGATGTAAAAAGGCCGCCTGGAAACGGCGGCCCTGCTTTATTGTTATCGTGTTTATTTCTTGGCGGATGACCCTTCTGCGAAATATTTTACGCCTGCTACGGTTCCGATCCCGAGAAGCGCATATTTCAGACCCACTAATGTGGAATGCGGGGTAGCGCCGCCTGCTTCCCAGAACGAATACAGCACCCCTAATACAATGGCCACAATGGGTATATACCGGTTCGACACCTTCGACGTATGGCGGATTGCATACAGAACGACGGCAAGCCCTACATATGGCGCAAAGTTATTGATCAAGTCCATCCTTCGCCCTCCTTTGATTGAGAAGCTTTATTAGTAAAATGTATTGTGGTCTTCTCCAAGAAAGAACTAAAAATGCGGCCGTTGTTACCTTTGTGATGCAGGGTATGATAAACCCGGATTCCTTAGCAGGACTCCGGGTTTTTCTTTCCCCTTCTAGCTATGCAGCATCCCCTTCAACCAAGGGCGGGGATGATAATGCCCCACCGGTACTTGAATGAGGCTCGTTTTCCCTTGCGGTTTCATCTTGTATAGCTCGTCGCACATGCCGGGTTCAAATCCAAGGAGAGGGTGCCCGCCCATCCCGAGGGCTGACGCCGTAAGCAGCAATCGCTGCACCAGCATACCGGCTTCCATTTGCTGAATGCGATAACCTCGATAGCCTAATGACGTTTTGAGGAAATTCATTTCCCCCGCCACATGCAGGCAAAGCGGCACTTGGAACAGATTAACATTATGGCCTGCGCTCCCTTGCTGCATTGCAGACCGATAGTCTCCGGCATTGATTTTCCGTAACCGGTGATTTTCGGCGTCATAGCAGAAGGCACCATTCTGTATACCTTCAACGCCATACATGCATCCATAGAGCGAGACACGGTATTGGGATCCCTCATGCGCTTCATCCAAATCATTTCGATACGCGAAGGAATCCGTCGCTTCCTTAAGCAGGGCGGCCAGTTTCTGCTGGCTTACCTTCCTTAAAATGAAATCCGTGTCCAGTGAATATCGCTTTCGGCAGACCGAAGCAAGATCGTAAGATAACCGTTCCACGTGAGGCAGGGCCACCCATTGACCCTCACCATTTACCCTCTTCTTCTTCTCTATTCGCTGAAACGAACCTGTTGATTCCATCATGGATGCTTCGTTCATTTTTATGATCATTGGATACTCCGCCACTCTGTCAGAACGATCGTAGTTTTCATGCGGAACAGCTGTTAACTCCTGGCATAATTTTTCGGAAGAGGCCATCACGCCCTGGACCTTCCTGTCAGCAAACCAGGTGGATGAAGGTTCTGCCGACAAAGGAATAACCGCGTACACGCTCTCCTCCTGTCCGGCGAGCCCAAGCAAGTGGTTCAACGCCCGGTCAAGAAATTGGAAGCAGACTCCAGACTCGAAGCGGAACCGTTTCGCCACTTCCAACAATTGTCCGATTAATGCACCAGCATCCAGCCCTTGAAGACGGTACGCAAAGTTATGGTATTTAAAGAAATTTTTCCAAAACACCGTCGACACAAAGATAGTGCCAAAACAAGCAGACACGTCACATCGGTTCCCTAGCGCCTGAGCCAAATAAGAATCGTAATTACCTTCCCGCAATAGTATTAAGCGGTGGTGTGCAGCATCATAATGGTATACACCGTGAGGCAAATCTTCTGCCTTCAAATACACGTATAACTCGTTTGGATACAATGCCCCACCGGATGGAACAAACCGCCGAAAAGACTGCATGAGGCCATCCGGTGCGGCAGCACCGCTGCTCGAGGCTGACTGGCTTAATTGAGTGATCCCGTATACGTACCAGAGTAAATCGCCGATTCCGCGAAGGTCCGGCTTCACTGGTGTTTCCTGTCCTTCAAGCGTCAGCGGCACTTCCAGTGACAACGGAAATACAGGCAAGCCGCGGTAAAGTTTATATGGAAGCGGTGCATCTTCCCAATCCACTTCCCAGTCCGGTGGTCTTATCTTTTCAGTATTAAAATGCAGATTGTGCAGGAATTCATCTAGACTCATCCCTTTCCCTCCTAAACACGACTTATGGAAACGGATGGGGATATGGATTGAGCTGTTCAGCAGTCAGCATCTGGTTCGCATACCCAAGCTCCACCGGCACCCTCAGCACCCTTTCCAGCCCTGTCACACGGGTAAAAAGATGTCCGAATGTCATCGGAATCATTCCCGGAATAAGGACTTTCACGCAAGACAGCCCGTTTCGTTTGATTTCCGGTGTCGTCTGGTCCACCACAATCACTTCCAGGTTCAAATCACGAAACACTTGAAGAATATCCAGCAAATCATCGGTTAAATCATCATGCGTTGTCTTCGGCTTGAATTGATCTTCATAAGTTCGTAACGGCCGAGCTTCATCCAATAAAAATTGCAGCCGATCCTCTGCCTGCGGCAAACTGTACAGCATGGAATGGTCCTCCATCTGCCGTACCAAAGACGAATCATCCAACATTCTCAAATACTTTTCACGGTTCGCCTCAAATTTTTCATCCAACGACATCAGCATGCCGGCCAACTCGTGAATCGCTCCTTTTGTCGCCCGGACCGGATCCGGATGAGCTCCGGCTGCACAGATTATATTCACGCCTTTTTGTTTTCTGTTTTTCGCGATCGCCCACACACTTGGAATCCCGTTTTCCGTTGTTGAATTAAACAAATGCAGATCAAACCCTGCCACAGCTTGCATACGGTCGACCATCAACCCCAATTCTTGATCATTGGCGGAATAAGGATCAAGCCGCGGAATCTGCAGCTGTGCGTACCAGGTCATCAGGAAAGAATCGCGTTCCACCACTTCCAGGATTCCATAGAAAATGGCCTCCTCCAGCGTCCCGCCAAGCGCGCATCCATTCGAATTTTCATAGACAAAGCCCTTCCCATAGTCCAAACCATAATACGCGAGAAACTCTGGAACTAAAATCGGACGCTCCTGCAAAAATGAATAACCCCATACCCAATTCATCGATTGATCAGGATTAAACGGTTTAAACGGAAAACCACGCTTCCCATACTGTTCCTTCGAATATACACCTACCTTAACAGGATGGAGTGCTTGCCCCTGCAGATTACGGAAGCTGTCATGAATCACCGTCTTTTTTCCGCGTGGTGACATTCCACAATGGCGTTCAACCCCCTCCAAAATCGCGGTTAATTCGCTTACCGCATATGAATGGGTACGCCCGGCAGTTCCCTCGTCCCCCGTGAACAGCGGCAGATTTACACTGGCATCTGCAAACGGCGATACGAGATCGACCATTTTACGGTTCAGAAAACCGGTCCGGGAATCGAGGTAATCCTTGGCAAGAACTTTTTTCAGGTCATCCATTGGCCGGCAGCGATAACTGTCGGGGCTGACCTTTGGACTTGGCTGCAGCGATATTCGCGCCGCCTCCGGTGAATCATCAGGCAATTGTCCGCAAACGGGACACAACGGGTCGGGCAGAAAAAAGTGACTTGAGCTCTTCAACGTTTTCAGACTGATGAAAAACAGGTGTCCTTCCGAAAGCGGTCTGCCCCCTTCCAATATCCTCTGTGCTTCAGACACGATGAAATAAGCCACCTGCAAAAGTCCCGTGCGTGATGCCCACGTGTCCGTTGGTATTCCCCCTTGTGATGCCATCCTCTTTTGCAGCTCCCGCATCTCCTTGCGGTCGCGTCCAGCCATCAAGCGCCTCATATCCGCACATCGCGAGCAGCCAGGCGCATGGGGCCGAACGAACGGCCCGATTACTCCCTCACCGAATGAAACAAAGCCCCGAAGCCAAGGAATGTCGAGTGACTGGAACATCTCTTCAGCCTTCTCATGGATAGGCTGAAGCCAGGCGTCGCTTAAGACCAGTGCTAAATTCGCCGCTTTTGTTACCCCAGCCTCGACATCGGCCTGACGAACGACCTCGTATTGGCTGGACAGTTCTTCACTTACTCGCTTTGCCAAAAACCCTTCTCCGACAATCACCACGACAGCGCTCATCTGGATGACTCCTCCCGCAACGCCACACCAAACACCCCTGCCAGGTGGTCTTTTGAAAACTGCTCCAGCTCCAGTTCACAGACGAGGAGCTTCTTGCGGTTCTGTTTTAACACCTGCATGGCTGACTGTAAAACCTCTAAGTTTACAGTCTCTTCACATGCGGGAAAAGCAAGATTAAGAATCTCGTTTTCTTTTAATAACAGGGATGAAACCTCCAGCACTCCTTCCGCAGATGGGACGGATGCCTGGTTCTGGGCTTTTATCAGTGCATGCTGTAATACTTTCCGCAATGCCAGTGTCAGATTCAAGCCTGCACTGCCATACCAAATGCCGGCAGTATGAACCCATACTACAGGAAAACCCGACACATCTTTTCCTAAGCCGATTACCGGTGCTCCCTGCATCGCAGACAATGACTGCAAATAGAATTGGCACCGTTCATCTTCTATCACTTCTAACTGCACTTGAAAGACCGGTATCTTCTTGTTCCTTTGTTGCTTGACCAGCTCTTCCATTAAACATTTTTGCAAGCCTCTGCAGACGCCTTCCTCGACCGTTTCCCCAATTCCGATACCCACAAAATCATGAAATCCAACCATTCTGTCCTGCGGTGAAAGCAGATCTGGAAGAAGCAGATCGGCCATTCGTGCCACATACGTTTCAATCCCGGCAAGACCCGCTTCCCGCCTTGCTTCCTCATGTGTCATACCTGTACAGATCATTTCCGGCAGCAGCTCAGCGGGCCCATCCGACAATGGATCAACAGCCTGAACGCGGCACTGGGCCAGCGGCAGCTGCTTCAAGTCACCCTCCTCCCAAATATGCAAAATTCCTGCTTCCATCGATGTTAATTGATTTAAATAAAGAAGCATTTCACTGGATTTATCTTCACTGGAGCCCCTCTCAAGCCGACGATCAAGATCTTGAATCCATTCAGCTGAACCACGCTCTGTCACCAGTGGATGCGGCATGAACCAATGCCAGTTGCCTTCGAGTGTTTCCAGATCCAAAAAGAAGAGCTGATTCGTCTGTGAAGGTTCGGTCACTCCTGTCACATGTTTGAACCATTCAAACACAATCACATTCGCCAGCATAGCGCCTGCAGTGAAGGAGATGTCGTTCAGCCCTTGATCTTTGGTAATTGCCGCTTTATGTACACGGCGCCACGCAGACTCCCAGCATCCATCAGAGTCCGGATGTACCAAAGGACCTGCCATGCCCGCCTGCTCCACACATATAGCTGGCAGTAAAACCTTCTTCTCCTCCCTGCAAACGGTATGAAGAAAGCGCAGTTCCTCTACATCGCCAGACTGCGACACATACAAAATCGAATCAAAAGGCTTTACAGCTTTCCGCCAGGAACGGACCCCCTCCATCTTCAATGGGACTTCGTCTAGTTCGACCTCAGGGTCCGTTTTTCGGGCATGTACCACAAGCTCCTCCAAACGCCGGCGATTGGTGGGCATTGAGTCCGTAATCAATACATGGATCTTGGGCAGACCGGATTCAATCAATGCTGAAACAAGCGATACCAAAAAAGGACCGGAGCCCACAGCCAACACTTTCGCCTGGCGGTACGTTTGAAATCGGTAAGCGCCCGAATCTACGGAACTTGCCAAAAATTCAATTTGCGATGCATATTTTTTTAGCACCTCATCCGTCAATTGATGCGGGCGATCTTGGCTTATGTCCTGAATAAAGCCATTTTCATGAAGTGTTTCGGCGATTTCAAATATCCGGTTCCGATATTGGTCGGGCAAGCCGCCTGTCAAATCCTCCAGGGTGTGCTCTCCATTGAACATCGGTATCAGTTTCTCCACCCACTGATCGATTCCACTGCCTTTCATACGGAACGAGATTAAATTGTTTCGAAAATACACACCACCCTTTGGATCAGGAAGAAAATACGTATCCCTTTTCACCTTCAGACGCATAGATGGGTCCAAGTTTGTCATTCCGGTCCTCCTAACCAAATGAATTGTCTCGAATTTGGACATTACTTTCATTACCATCCTATGCACCGCAATTTGTATCTTATGTCTAAGCTTATAGAGAAAAAAGGAAAGCAAAGGGATCTTCACCTCAAATGGTGAGATCCCTTTACGAATCTGCCCGAAGCTTTTCTTTAGGCAGCCACAAACTATCTGTTATTCACCATGGCCGCCAGAACAACGTCCTCCGCAATTATGGCAGTTCGAGCAGTTATGGCAGTTGGAGCAGTTATGACAGTTGGAACATCTAACGCAGTTTGAGCATCTAAAACAGTTAAAACAGCTCACACAGTTAAAGCAGCTCACACAGTTGAAACAGCTTATGCAGTTAAAGCAGCTGGAGCATCTGAAACAACTGGAGCATCTAAAGCCAGCGCACTGCCGAGGGTCCATTTCGTAATGATTTTGTGCATCCCAAGGAACAGCCTCTTCCGCCTTGTAATCACCAACATTCAAATTTTGAATGTCTTTCTGGAAATCATCATTCATTTGCACAGCCTCCTCCTGTTAATTTAAACAACTGTTCAATAGGTTTTTTGCGGGTAGTTAACGAGAAATAAGAGAAATTAATTACTCCAATTCTAAAATCTTCGCATCTTTTCTCAACAGCCTATGAAATAAAATGGGTTATGGTTCCATACAAAATACTTATTTAAGAGAGGGGTTATCCTAAAACCGTGAATATAAAATGATTTTTAAAAAACTAGTTCTGCTAACATGTCCGCTGGGTTGTCGATCCCAAACAATTGGCTTATATCAAGGAAAAATCATGACAGAGCGATTTTATTAGCTTAAAAATTTTTTACAAACGAAATATATGTTTGCATGTTGTATGAAGACGTTTATACATAAGAGCCATTATCCATTGGTCCTTAGCCCGAGAAAGGGGGGTCTTTTATGAAAAGCATTCGAAACCGTCTATTGCTGATGCTTCTTCTTTTTATCATCGTGCCTTATTTTTTAACGGTCTTCTTCATATATGGCTTTACCAAAGCATTTAAAATCCAGCCGTTGAATACGATTAAAAGATAAAAACGCCAAACCTTGATCAGCCAAGGTTTGGCGTTTTATTATCCTGCAAATACAACGAGAGAGCATTTAACTTGTTATCTATTTCTAAAGGCGTATGATTGTTAAGGTACTTATGTCAAGGAGGAACGACTATGAAACAGCTTTCGCGGCCGCAAACCATCCTGCTGCTCACATTTCTTGTGATGGTATGGGGTATCAATTGGCCATTATCCAAGATCGCACTTAACTATACACCGCCATTATTGTTTGCCGGAATCCGAACGATTCTGGGCGGCCTTATTTTACTTATTTTTGCACTTCCAAGATATAAAAGCCTTCGTTTTAAAGAAACATGGCATTTTTACTTCATTTCTGCTTTTTTTAACATCATCCTTTTTTACGGTCTTCAAACGGTAGGTCTCGGGTTTGCACCAGCAGGTTTGTTTTCGGCCATTGTCTTCATTGAGCCCGTGCTGCTTGGGATCTTCTGTTGGATTTGGCTTGGCGAATCGATGTATGGATTAAAAATGATTGGGTTGATCCTTGGCTTCGCAGGTGTTGCGATTATAAGTGCAAGCGGATTTACAGGTGATATTTCGGCTCTTGGCATTATCCTGGCTCTTGGCTCTGCATTAGGCTGGGGATTAGGCACGGTTTATGTCAAAAAGACAGGTGATCGTGTTGATTCCATTTGGATGGTTACCGTACAGCTTATTATTGGGGGGCTTTTCTTATTAAGTGCAGGCTCCGGATTTGAGAGTTGGTCAAATATCCGGTGGGAAATGCCATTTATAGCAAACCTGTTATTCATCTCTACCTTTGTGATTGCCTTTGGCTGGCTGGCATTCTTTACACTCGTCGGTTCAGGTGAGGCGAGCAAAGTCGGATCATTCACTTTCCTGATCCCGCTAATCGCAATTCTTTGCAGTTCTTTCTTATTAAATGAAAATATTACACTTAATCTTGTAGTGGGTCTGTTATTTATCGTCATTAGTATTTTGTTTGTAAATATGAAGCTAAAATCAAAAATGGTAAATAAAAGTGTTTAACTGTGCGGTATTTTCCAACAGGATCATAAAACAAATAGAAACAAGGGAACACATCAGGTGTTCCCTTGTTTTCATTATGGCAAAAAGCCATTAGAATCTATGCAGATTTAGCTTCCAGCTGTCTGCGTGGAGAGTTCCACATCTCTGCCCATTTTTTCACAGCGGCCACCATAATGATGACGCCGAGGATCAGCATTATTACGGACAGAACGGCATTAAGCATGTTGTAGCCTGGGTTATCCGGGTTTAGATAAACATTTTTGACCATCCAGTAACCGGCATAATTGACGGTGACAAAGAGATAGGCCAGTGGAACAAGACAAGTGAGCATATATCTTCTCTTGTCGGCCATTTTTAAAATGACCGTGGCACCAATAATTAATCCAATCGATGCCATCATCTGATTCGATACCCCGAACAGCGCCCAGATCGAGCCAATATCCCCTGAATAGAGAAGATATCCCCACATGAAGCAGGCAAGCGCACTGGCGATAATCGATCCAGGAACCCAATCCGTTTTCTTCAGCGGCTTATAAAATTCGCCAAAGAAATCCTGGATCAGGTAACGGGCCACGCGAGTCCCTGCATCGATCGCTGTTAAAATAAACACTGCTTCAAACATGACCACAAATTGAAAGAAGTAGGCTGAGAGCTTGGCGAACCAAGGAATTCCCGTAAAGATGTACGTCATCCCGACTGCAAGCGTTACCGCACCGCCTGTTCTGCCTTCCAGATTCAGACCGATTTCACGGCTGAGTTCAGGCAAATTAACGACATCCATCCCCAATGTTTTAAATACCTCAGGAGTGGAGTTGATCGCAAAATAGTCAGCCGGGTGAAGCGCTGTCGCTGCAATTAAGGCCATAATGGCAACCAGACATTCAACGAGCATTCCGCCAAATCCGACGACCTTAATATCCGACCATTTATCAAGCATTTTAGGTGTCGTACCTGAGCCCACAAAGGCGTGGAATCCCGATATCGCTCCACAGGCAATCGTAATCGAGATAAATGGCCAGACCGGGCCGGCTAAAATCGGACCGCCGCCATCAATGAATTTTGTAAAAGCCGGGAATTCAATCGATGGGTTAATAATGAAGACACCGATAATCAAGGCAATGAATACACCGATTTTCATAAAACTGCTTAAGTAATCCCTTGGTGCGAGCAGCAGCCAAACCGGCAGCGCTGCGGCAAAGAAGGCATATATAGGCAAAATGACCGCCAGCGCTTTTGTATCAAGCGTCAGCCAGTCCCCAAGAACGGTCCCTTGAATCTGGGGTCCCATAAAGACACCGACCATGAGCAGAATAAACCCGACCGTAGAAGTGAATTTCAAATTGCCGGTTTTTTTATAAACGATACCGACTCCCATCGCGATGGGAATGGTAATGCCGACAGCAAATGTACCCCATGGATTGTTTTCAAGCGCATGCAGAACAACCATGGACAGCCCCGCCATCGTAATCGTAATGATAAATAGCATTGCTAGGCCTGTACAAAAGCCAGCTACAGGACCCAGTTCATCTTTCGCTACTTCCGAAAGTGATTTCCCTTTTTTGCGCATGGAGGCAAACAATACAACCACATCATGGACAGCTCCGCCCAGTACTGCACCGATCAAGAGCCAGAGCAGCCCTGGCAGATATCCGAATTGAGCTGCTAATATTGGACCTACGAGCGGTCCTGCAGCGGCAATCGCGGCAAAGTGATGTCCGAATGACACCCATTTATTCGTTGGAACATAATCCTTGCCATCGTTTAATTCATGTGCCGGGGTTGGCTTAGCATCATTTAATTTCATGACTTTTGCAACCATAAATGTTCCATATAACCGATAAGCAATCATTAATATGCAAATGGATCCAATAACAATTGTAACCGCATTCAATTCATTCTCCCCCTCTGCCTTCATTGAGTTTCTGTAAACTTTATCTTACTAAATGAAAACGCTCACACTGGGTTTTCATTTTAAAATGCAGAAATAAGGAGATGAATGACAGAATCCCACAGCTGGCTTACAGTGTTTAAAAGCCAAAATGCTCTTTAAGATCCTTTGTAAAGGTACGGCTTACGGGTATTTTCTCCCCATCCTTCATGATCAGGTTATAGGTGGAGTGAAACCAGGGCTGGATTTCCACAATTTTATCCAAATTGACTAAATACCCACGATGCACTCGAATGATGGATTTCTGATGAAGCTTCCTCTCAAATGTGATCAACGGGTCATTTACCTGATATCTTTGTTGATCCGTCACAATCACCGTTCTTCCTTCAATTGCCCCTATATATACAATTTCATGGACAGCAATCAAAACGATCCGCTCATCAACTGTCACCGCCAACTTATCATTCCGTTTACCAATGGATAGCCCTTGATTCAGTGATGAACTGGTCCCATTAGCTTTCCCCTTGATCACTTTCTCCAATTTTTCTACCGTTTGCAGGACTCTGGTTTCATCAAATGGCTTCATAATATAATCTATGGCTTGCAGATCAAATGCCTTAAGTGCGTATTCATCATATGCCGTTGCAAACACAATTTCCGGACGCGGCTCGAGATCCATTACTTTTTCTGCTAAATCCAAGCCGCTTTCATCCGCCAGTTGAATATCCAAAAAAATCACATCGATCTGTAATCCGTGAATTTGGCTCAAAGAATTTTCTATGGAGTCACCTTCTCCCACAATTTCCACTTGCTTGCTTCTTTTTAGCAGATACGCCAGTTCATCTCTGGCTAACGGCTCATCATCAACGATAAATGCCTTAAACATTTCTCTCACTCCACTTGTTTTGGGTTAAAGGCAGGATCATGGTAACCTTTGTACCTGAATCTTGTTCACTTTCGATTTGGAAGGAACCTTCCAGACCGTATATCTCTTTCATGCGCTTTCGAATGTTCCATACAGCTGTCCCGGTCCCTTCTTCGGATTGAACCGTTTCAGTACCAAGCGATTTCATCAGGGGCTCAGGAATTCCCTTACCATTATCCTCCGTTGTCAAAATCATTTTGTTGCTGTCTGTATAGGCTGTCACCGTTACTCTTCCTTGTTTCCTATTCGAAAACGCATGGCGAATCGCATTTTCCACTAAAGGCTGAAGCGTAAACGGAGGAATGAGGACCTTGTTCAGTGCTGGATGGATATCAAAATCCACCTGGTACTTGTCTGGAAAACGAGCTTGCTCGAGCGACAGATAAGCCTCAACGTGTTCAATTTCTTTTTCCAGCGGAATCAGCAAATGCCTTGCACCCTGCAGATTACTGCGAAAGAATACCCCTAAATTGATAAGGAGCTTCCTCGCTTTTTGTGCGTCCGTCCGAACCAGGCTTGAAATGGTATTAATGGCATTAAACAAAAAATGCGGGTGAACCTGTGCCTGCAATGCTTTGATTTCTGCATCCTTCAATAATTTCCGCTGCTGTTCTGCCTCTGCCAGCTCCAGCTGTGTAGAAAAAAGCCTGCTCAAGCCTTCCGCGAGCTCGTACTCCACCTGATCCAGCTTATTTTGATTTACAAAGTAAAGCTTCAGCGTTCCAACCGTTTCTTGATGAACCTGTAAAGGAACAACAATCGCCGCTTGCAAAGGGCAATTTTCACGATAACATCGGATTTCATCTGTTGACCTGGCAATCAAAATTTTTCCATGATCAAGCACTTCTTTCGTTAATTGGGTTGCCATATGCTGTCCGGGTTTATGATGGTCTGAGCCTGCACCGGCATGAGCGAGCACCTGATCCTTATTCGTTATCGAAATAGCATCCGCTTTTGTACCTTCTAAAATAATGTTCGCGGCCTCACCGCAAGAATGAAGGGTTAAACCCTGGCGGAAGAAGGGAAGTGTTTGCTGGGCAATCTCAAGCGCATTGTGGGTTTGAAGCGCGCGCGTACGCTCTTCTTCCATTAAAATGCTCTGGATGATCAATATAAAGATCAGCGTGCCGAGTCCATTGATGGAAATCATGGGAACCGCGATCACCTCGACCAGATGATAAGCCGCTTCATACGGCCTCGCAATGAGCAATATAACCCCCATTTGGATGCCTTCCATCAGGATTCCTATGGCTACTGCTCCCCAGGGTGAATGGTTCCTTCCTATTATTCCATAACGCCGCCCAAGAAGGCCCGTAATAAATCCAGCCAAAATGGTTGAGACCGCACATGCTTCAGCCGTAAATCCGCCGAGTGTCAAACGATGTATACCTGCAATTAATCCTACACCCAAACCGACAATAGGTCCTCCCAGCAAACCGCCGATCGCCACCCCCATAATGCGGGTGTTCGCGATCGCCGCATCATAATCCACATCCGCCTGCCAGGTCTGAGAGATAATGGTCCCATTGTGTATTTCTATACCGGTATAGTTGCTAATGATTCCGAAAGCCCCAAATATGCCGATCAGAATCATTTTCTCTTTTTTATCATGCTCTTGGTGAACAATTTGACGGAACGACCTCATTCTGGAAAGCAAAAAAGCCACCATAACGAGAACGCCCGCCCGCTCAAGCATTAAGGGCAACAGCTCAAACAGTTTAATCCCCTCCTCCTGGAAAAAACAATTGAAGAGTTTGTAAGCTATATTTAGTATTTGTCCATTTTAGCAGACTTACCTCTTTCATCCTAAAAAGAGTTTATTTCCTTATGATAACTAGTTCTCACTTTACGTAAAATATCATTTCCCTATTTTCTAAAGCGTGAGAGGCGGCTATAATAGATTAGTGGGAATTCCAATCCAAAACGAATAGAAAAGAAGCTGACTGAAATATACTTCTGCTGTATGGCAAGTAAATGATTCGTTAAAAACGAAAGAGGTTATTTTGTGAATACATCATTCTCATCGATAGAAACGACGAAAACAAAAGCATTAGTCATCAATGCACTTTTCATCGCATTGACCCTTGTAGCTACCATGTTCATTAATATAAAACTCCCGATTATGGGTAACGGAGGATTAATCCATCTGGGTAACGTTCCTCTATTTATTGCAGCTTTTGTTTTCGGCAAAAAAACAGGAGCCATTGCAGGCGCCTTCGGAATGGCCTTATTTGATTTGATCTCCGGATGGACAGTGTGGGCACCGTTTACATTCTTTATAGTAGGAGCAATGGGTTTTTTAGCCGGACTCATATCCGAAAAGGTACCCGGCAAAAGAGTGGCTGTAAACTCAATGGCAGTCGCCGCAGCCCTTATCATTAAAATCATCGGCTACTATTTTGCAGAAGTTATCCTTTACAGCAACTGGATCCAGCCTTTCGGATCAATCCCCGGAAATTTTATGCAGGTGGTAATAGCCGGTATAATTGTAGTACCACTTGTAACACGCATAAAGCAAAGAGCTATATAGATATAGGAGTTGCTCATTTCGCAGCGAAGGAACCCTATAGAGCAGTTACTTTGAAAAAAGACTGCTTTATGGGGTGTTTTTTGTAAAACGATTTCCATCCAGTTCAGTAAACGATACAGAAGGTTCAAAACCAGGAGTTGTTCGTCACACTTAACTTCGCCTTAGCAATAAAACAACTTATGTTAGAATAAATGCTGCTTCAAACTCAAGGCGGCGAGACTTTCTGCCTTCAACTTTACAAATCAGGGCAACTTAGGAGTGTATGTAAGCATGAACAAAAAAGATATAGCACAGATTCGAAAACAATTTAAAAAAGATAATGATTTACTCAAAATCACTCAAATTTTTAATGTCTATATTATGAAGGAATCAAGTGAGGTTTATCATCACCAGAATCAACCTTTTGAAATGCTCGACCCAGACCAGCAGGAGTTATTTATGAATAACTTTAAAAAATTACTTGGCGGAAATTTAGATGAGAAGCTCTTTGAACTAAAATTTCAAAGGGATGCTGACAATAACAGTCAGCTCATTCTGCATCAAGGATTACTCAGCACTGATGTGGAAGACTGGAAAGAGCGAATGCTTCAGATGGTAGGTAAAATGCTTTTAAACCGGCAATATGAGATGGATATTGTCATTACATTCATTCGTGGAGAATATTTTAAGCCAACGAGACGCCGAAATGGAGATTCTGAAGAAAGTGAACGTGATACCGTATACTCTCATCCCTTTATTCTGTGCAGTATCAATAATACTCAAGAACCAAAAAAAGAACTGCTTTTTGACTATGTTGAAAAACAGTTCAAATACAATTTTGTTGTTGACCCCATTATCAACCTCAATACGCCAATCGCTGGCTTTCTGTTTCCTTGTTTTACCGATAATGCAGCAGATGTCAACCACATTCTCTATTCGGCGGGAAAAGTCCATGAGCCTGATCATGAATTCATAGACCAAGTTTTAAACGGCGAAGAGACGATGACTGCAAAGGATGATAAAACCGTTTTTGAAGAAATTATTAAAGACGTAACAAGAGATCAATTAAATACTTCCACACTCTCAAATGTATATGAAGAAATTAACCGTATGATCGAAGAGAATGAAGAGGAAGAACACCCGAAATTAGACTCCAAGGACGTCGAACGGGTATTAAAGATGAGCGGCATTGAAGACATAAGTGCGGAAAAGGTAGAATCCGCCTTCAAAAATGTGATTGATGATGACAAATATGAGATAAAAGCAAGCAGCGTCGTACCGAAATATACTTCAAAATCGATTAAAATCAACACGAAAATAGCTAACATTTCGATTAGTCCACAGGATTTGAAGTACGTCAAACAAGTTCATCTCAGCGGCAAGCGCTACCTGATGATCGAAGTGGAAGAAGATACGGTCATCGAAGGCTTTACGATGATTCCGGAAGCTTTTGATGAAAACTAGGGAAGTAATAGACAAAACACCCCTTATCCAAAAATAGTAAATGATACTTCCCTTTTGGATAAGGGGGAAAGCTGAAGCGCACCTTACAACACATTACATAAACCGCCCAAAACTAGATACTGCGCTTCAAACTCAGCACAACACGTAAATCCTATCTAGGCAGTAACAGAATCCATAGAAATTGTATCGTCATCTATAACATCATCATCAGAAGTTTCTTCACCTATCCCCTTCTAAAGTCTTGATTTTCCCAAGCTATATACCAACCCAGACCATTTAAAAGATGGGCAAAATAATCCTCATCTCTCCGCCACCTGTTCTCTAAGCTAATTTGTGTAGTTCCTTTAAAGCCGTTTCCTAGCGCTGTCTAAAGCATAAAATTTGATTTTGGGTATAAAGGAAAATAATATAGAGATATCGCAAATTATCAATATCCTTTTGTTCGATTAGTTTATACGCATTCCAAGCAAAATAGATTTTAATAAGATCAGAAAGGGGCGGGCACCGTTGAATCGGGAGTCAAATATGATAAATGACGAACAGGCAGTTGAAATTTTCAAGGCTCTGTCAAATCAAATAAGAGTAAATATTCTGCAAATGTTGAAAGAACCTGATAATAATTTTTCCCCGCAGGCCCATGTCATCAAAGAAAAAGGCTTTGATGGCGGGGTTTGTGTTAGTGATATTCGCAGCAAAGTAGGACTATCACAATCCACTACCTCCCAGTATTTGTCTATCCTATTGCAAAGCGGGCTGGTGGAAATGAAACGAATCGGACAATGGACTTATTATCGACGCAATGAGGAGACCATTAAACAGTTTGAAAAGTATATAGGCTTAAAAATATAGTCTTTTAAGGAGGACCAAGAGTGAGTTTTCAAAATCATCGTGCCTATAACAGCATGTACCAGAAAGACAAAATGACACTTGGATTTGTCCTCCCGACTGCCAGGATGTCTAAAAATCCGATTATGGAGAATCAGCTGGAGCTTGCCCGTAAAATTGAGGAATATGGCTTCGCTTCATTATGGCTCCGTGATATTACGATGCAGAATTTGAATATTGATGATAACGGCCAAAAATACGATTTATGGATTTATTTGACGTATCTTGCTGCCTACACGAAGCACATTGCCTTAGTGACAGGAAGTGTAGTTCTCCCTTTGCGCCACCCCGTCAGGGTAGCCAAGGAAGCGGCATCAATCGATCAATTGTTTCCAGGTCGATTGATTATGGGAGTTGCCTCAGGGGACAGGGAAAAAGACTTTACAGCTTTAGGGATATCTAAGCAAGAAAGCGGTCCGTTATTTAAAGAAAATTTCGAAATTCTCGACCGGCTGTTAAAAGAGGATCAGCCGACAATCCACAGCCAGGCCGGGCTGATCGATGGTACAAATATGAGGTTAATCCCAAAGCCTGTATCTTCGATTCCGACCATGGTGACTGGATTTAGCAATCAGTCTATCCATTGGATAGCCAGGAATGGGGATGGGTGGCTTCAATACCCTAGAAGCATTATTCAACAGGCGCAGCTTATCCAGGATTATCGTGCTTTAACTGAAGGAGATTTTAAACCCTTCTCTCAAAGCTTGTTCATCGATTTATCGGAAAATCCCGATGAAATGCCTGTCCCCATACCCTTAGGCTATTCCGTGGGAAGAAACCGTTTAGTTGATCTACTTCATCAATTTCAAGCGATTGGGGTCAACCATTTGGCGTTTGTTCTGTATTTTTCCAAGCGCCCTCCAGAGGAAGTAATCCAGGAACTTGGAGAATTTGTTTTACCCTCCTTTCCAACCCATAAAGGTACAGGCCAGCTTTAAAAAATTAAATTGTATATAAAGGAGGAAGAATTATGACAAAGAAAATAGAACTTTCAGTACTAGATCCCTCCCCAATTGTCGAGGGAGGATCAGCCGAACTTTCCCTTCAAAATACGCTTGATCTAGCAAAGAAAACAGAGCAGTGGGGATATAAACGGTTTTGGCTTGCTGAACATCATAATTGGGCAGGAATGGCGAGTTCAGCATCCCCGATCGTAATTGGACGAGTAGCCTCTGTCACGGAAAAAATGCGTATTGGATCAGGCGCAATGCTGCTTTCCCATTATTCTCCTCTTTCCGTGGCTGAGCAATTTGGTACATTAGAAACCCTCTTCCCTGGCCGGATCGACCTTGGATTGGGGCGGGCACCTGGCACCGACCAATATACAGCAAATGTATTGCGGCAGCGGGTTGCCGGTGAACCTGAATTTGATGCCCGGCTTGAGGAGCTTATCGCATATCTTTATGGTACAGGAACAGCCACTAAGAATGGTTCATTTAGCTTTCACGCCATTCCCGGCGAAAAAACAAATGTGCCAATCTGGCTATTAGGTTCAGGGTTATATAGTGCACAATTGGCTGGAATACTTGGGTTACCATTCTCTTTCGCGGGACATTTTGCTCCAGGTAACATGATGGAGGCCATAAAACTGTACCGGGATTATTTTCGTCCGTCTCAATTTTTGAAGGAGCCTTATGTACTGTTAGCTGTTCAAGTGGTGGCTGCTGATGAGAAACAGGAGGCACAAAGGCTTGCCACTTCGATGTATCAAAAATTTCTTTTGTTAACCCGCGGACAGCCTTCGCCAATTTTGCCCCCTGTTGATAATATGGACGAGCTTTGGAACGATACTGAACGCAGGGCGGTTGAAGAACAGCTTTTCACTTCCATCATCGGGGACCTTGCAGGTGTGAAGCAGCAGCTCCATGAGTTAATAGAAAAGACTGATGCTGATGAAATCATGGCTCATACAGAGATTTTTGATCATAAGGCACGGCTGCGCTCTTATGAAATTTTGGCTCAGGCTGCGGTAATTTAAACAGTGTCTAGTCTAATAAAAGATGTATTTTATGCAGATATTAAATCAGTTAAATTAATGTGATTTAGATTGAAACAGTAAAAGAAGACAAAGAAAAACAACCTGTAAATTCTTTTATAGGTTTGAACCGAAATTTTTAAAGAAAGAAGATGAGCATATGCCTGAAAATGATATAAAACAAATTACGGATATTCCATTCTCGGTCCTGGATCTCTCTCCTATTGCAGATGGAAGTACGCCGGCTGATTCTTTTCGCAATACTTTGGAGCTGGCCCGGCTCGCTGAAAAGCTGGGGTATAACCGATATTGGCTCGCTGAGCATCATAATATGCCATTTATCGCCAGCTCTGCAACATCGGTAGTGATTTCCCATGTTGCAGCAGGTACATCAAAAATCCGGGTAGGTTCAGGCGGCATTATGCTGCCGAATCATGCACCTCTTGTTATTGCTGAGCAATTTGGTACTCTGGAATCGTTATATCCAGGACGTATTGATCTTGGCTTGGGCCGTGCACCAGGCACTGATCAGCTTACCGCACATGCACTAAGACGTGACTTGAGAAGTTCAGGAGAAGATTTCCCTGAGCAGCTGGCTGAACTCCGGAATTATTTTGACCCTTCCCTTGCACAAGGATATAGTCATGTTAAAGCAATTCCGGGTGAGGGATTAAACATACCTATTTGGCTGTTAGGTTCAAGCGGATACAGTGCCCAGCTGGCAGGAGAGCTTGGACTGCCGTTTGCATTTGCGAGCCATTTCTCGCCGCATAACACACTTCCGGCTATCCAGCTGTACCGCCGTTCGTTTAAGCCTTCTAAAGTATTGGACAAGCCGCATGCAATGGTAGGGCTAAACATCATTGCAGCCGACACAGATCAAGAAGCAGAGCGGCTCGCTACAACACTGCAGCAGCAGTTCTTGAATTTGATGCGCGGAAAGGAAGTCCCATTGCCGCCGCCAGTGGATAATATTAATGATATAGCGAGCGACTATGAAATAGCTGCCCTTGAGAATCAATTAGGAACTTCGATTGTCGGCAGTCCTCAAATCGTGAAAGGAAAGCTGGAAAAGTTTCTGGATGAAAGTCAAGCTGATGAAATCATGGCAATCGCCCAGGTTTACGATCATAAGGCACGCCTCCATTCCTATGAAATATTGGCAGAAATTACTCAGCTAAAATAGGTCAAAACTGGCCGATCCTTATGGCAAGCTTTTAATGTATCTCTATAAATTTTTCAGTCTATGTTATCCATTTGCTAAATAGCAAACCCTTTAACCAACTTGATGTAAACAAAACGAGAAAAAAAGATGAATCCAAAATATGAAGCTGCTTTTAAACCATTTACCTTCCGTTCTGGAGTTGAAATAAAGAACTTTTAAAGGGAAACCCTCTTAGTGGTTTCCCTGCTTTCATTGAGTATTAGAGCTGAAAATCAGCCATCGTTCATTTATTTATGACTAGAAGATATTGTTAATATATAATCAACAATAGACGCCCATAGAAAGGATTGGATGTAAAGTGAACCTGGGATTAAAAGGTAAAACGGCACTCGTGACAGGAGGCAGTAAAGGTATTGGAAAAGCAATTGCCGTCGCGTTTGCCAAGGAAGGCACCAATGTTGTAATTTGTGGCCGTGGTGAAGAAGCACTAAAAGAAACAGCAGCGGAAATTGAAAAGCTGGGAGGCAATGTGCTTGCCGTTCAGGCGGATTTAACGAAACAATCTGATGTGGAAGATCTGGTCTCCTCTGCGATCGACCGCTTCAAATCATGCGATATACTCGTAAATAATGCAGGAATAGCCAGTGGATTTGATGATTTTGAAACATTGGATATAGAGGCCTGGCAGCATATATTTGATGTGAATGTATTTGGGACTGTCCGCGTAACCAAAGCAGTTATTCCTTTTATGAAAAAAGCCGGATTTGGACGCATCATTAATATTTCATCGGAATCAGGGCTTCAGCCTGATTCGTTTATGCCTCATTATAATGCTTCAAAGGCAGCAATTATCAATTTTTCAAAGAGCTTATCAAAGGCGTATGCCGCACAGGGAATTCTGGTGAATACTGTGTCCCCAGCATTTATCATGACACCCATGCTGGAAAATCTGTTAAAAGATAATGCGAAGCAGCTGAATATAACCTATGAAGAAGCTACTCAACAATTTTTAAGGGAAAACCGTCCACATGTAGAAGTAAAACGGCCTGGAACAGTTGATGAAGCAGCGTCTGCTGTTGTTTATCTTGCTTCCGAACAGGCTTCCTTTATTAATGGTGTAAACCTTCGAGTTGATGGCGGTTCGGTTGCGAGTATATAAATTAAGCTAATTCTTAAGAAAAAAATTCAAACAAAAAGGGCTATCTTTTTTCGATAGCCGCTTTTTGTTTAGATTACGTGATTCCGCCCGTTTTCTTCTGATATGTATGAAGCTTTATCAGCCCGAGATAGTAAAGACGCTTCGTATCACCCTTTTTATATTCTGTAACACCAAAACAGCATGTGATTTTTTCTTTGAATAGTCCTGGGGATAATTAGTAAACATGCTTAGAGGAGTTTACCCTTATTTATGGTACGGTTCACCGTACATTACGAAAGAACATTGTTTCTTTTGAGCAAAAAGTCTATATTTTTGTTTTAAAACATAATGACCCCTTCCTTGTTATAGAGGAGTGGTCATTTTTTAAATAATCCTACATATCCTGACCGTCTGTTTCGCTAAAGCACAAGAATGTCCATAGGCATTTTTTATTTTCCTGATTTTCTCCAACTTCTATGCATAGCAATTGGCAATTCTCAGCAGTGGTTTTACCACCTTCATGCCACGGGGTAATATGGTCTGCTTCCATTTTATTCAATTCAAAGTGGTTTCCACTTTTTGTTTGGAAAAGTTCGGGCACCTTTTCGGCACCTAAAATGATGTTTCCACCTTTAAAACCTTGATATATAAAGATTCTAAAAGCTAAATTACATCATGCCGCCCGTAAGCTTTGAGAGTGTAATATCGTTAACAAGAGGTGCAAAAAGCGCGGTAAATCAATGATTTGGATGTTGCCTACTGTAACATCTTTAACGTTGATTTACCGTTTTTTATGGGAAGACGTTAGCAAAATGTTAGCACTTATCAAGGAGGATCATCCTCTAAATCAACTATCAGTTTCATCTCCAATATTTGGATAGAGGTAGGTTTTCATTGTTTATTATCTGCAAAATGCATTCAACGCAGCTTGAATAGTGAGATGGGCATAGACCCTTCCAGAAAAAGAAGCCTGATCCTCATCGAATTAACGTTTTACTCGACTGAGCGTCAGGCCCTGATTTTCCCTAACTATATTCCAATGATTTGTTCCATTTTCACTTCTTCTACGATATTATGTTGATTTACCACATAAACATATACCGATCCATTTAATTCTTGGTAATCATTTAATTCCAATTGTTGTGAAAGCAACTCTAAAGACGGTGTTAATAAAATAAATCGTGTATTACCCTCTGCTTCTTCACTCGTGAAATCGACTAAGCCAAATGCATTCTTAACACGGATGTTTAATCGTCCATTTTGATATTCATACTCTTTTACAACTTCTAAGAGATCTTTTGGAATAACACGTGCTACACTTACAATTGGTTGTACATGTAGTTGTGTAATTGGCTTAATGGACTGTAACTGAATACTTCTTTCTCTTTCAATGTTTTCAAGTCGATCCTTACTACGTTCCTCTAAGTCTTCAATTTGAGTATAGGTTTGGTTAATTAATGCGATATTTTTATTATTTAAGTTATCACTTAGATAAATAGTTACTCTTTCCTGTAAAGATTGCATTTGTTCATCAAATGAACGACGTAAATAAGTACTCTTTCGGTTTAAATAATCATCGCGTTTCATTTGGACAGATTGAAGTATCTTTTTCGCTTGAAGAATCGACTCTTTTTTAAAAGATTTATCTTCTGTACCTACTGTATTGATTAATTCAAATTGCTTTTGGAATAGGAAATACGGATCTACTTGAATGAACTCCCCAGTTTCCCTTTTAGCTAATAACATTAATTCTTGTTCTAACTCTCGGCCTGTACCATCAACTACGCTAATACGGCTAATTTCTAATGTTAGAGGTTCACTCACATATGTTTTTACTGTACAAATTGGTAAAGCCACTTGTTGTAACTCTTGACTCGCTAATTCCATCGCTAATTTTTTTAATGGATGGTCATTCTGCAATATAGATAACTGTTCAGTTTGTTTATCTGGTCTTAATGTAAACCGTAATGATTCATCAGTTCTTAAAGAATATCTTCGCTTTTTAATTAGTTCACGAATATTTTTAGGGAATCGATCAATACGAACTGTATTGCCATCATTTGAGATATTTAATTTAATACGTGTTTCCTCAATCTGTTTTACTACAAACTCACCATAGACTCGCGATGGCATACTGCTAATTGAAATTTCTTGATATGCACGTCTTGCACCCGGTAAATCAAAACTGGAATCATCTAAGCGTTCTTGTTTTGCTAAATCTAATAATCTTTCATGTTCTTCAGATAATGTTTTTTCCATTTGTGCAATCAGATCATCTAAATTTTCTCGTCCGCTAATCGCTTCCTCCATTAAGTGAGATAAATCGATATTATTTTCTTCTAGTACTTCACCAATAAAATCATAGACTTGATCTTGTCCTAAATCTGTGCGCATTTGTTCCATCTTATTGAGTAAACGTATCAGTACATCTCCTTCTCGTGTATTCTTCGCAACAAGATTAAAGATGAACACTTCATTTTTTTGTCCAATACGATGTATACGCCCCATTCGCTGTTCTAAACGATTTGGATTCCACGGAATATCATAGTTAATCATTTGATTACAGAATTGAAGGTTGATAGATTCTCCTCCGGCATCTGTAGCAAGCATGATTTGTACATCATTTCGGAATCGCTCTACTTGTTCACGGCGTTGATCCATCGAAAAGTTCCCAACGATTTTTGTAACTTCAGGGACATGCTGTAGGAGCTTTCGTTCAAGGTAATATAAAGTATCTTTTGATTCCGTAAAGATAAGGATTTTTTCTCCTTTAGAAAGCAATCCATCCGGACTGAATAATGTGTTTTCAAGCTCTAAATATTTTCGTTCAATATCTTGATTTACGAGCATCTCTGCTTTATAAACTAAACCATCTAAAATCTCTATTTCTAGCTTTAGTTCCTCTATATCAATAACATCCGTTTCCCCTTCAACTAATGTTTCTATTTCTTCCTGCTCTTCTATTGAAAGTTCGTCGTATTCAAATGACTCAATTGATTTATTGGCCGTTAACTCAGACTCTAATAATTCTTCTAACTTTTCTTTACGTCGTTTTAGGGATAAATAAATAGCATCTAAAGACGAACTTAGGCGACGTTGTAATATCATCATCGCAAATGCTACGTTTGGTTTATTATTCTGTTTTGCTCGATTAAAATGCTCGCGTGCATAAGCAGTTACATCTTCATAAAGCTCACGTTCGCCATAGCTTAAATCAAATGTAATTGTCGTTGTCGTTCTTTTCGGGAATAATGGAGTACCATCAAAATTTTTCATTGTCTCCTTTAATCGACGAATAACGAAAGGATTACTCTTTTCATATATAGAATCACCTGTATTTAAACGTGAAAAAATATCATGGTCTACCAAACTCATTAAATGTCGGAAATTTTCTTTATCTCCTTTATGGGGTGTAGCCGTTAGTAATAAGCAATGCTCTGTATGACGTAGTAAACTCTCCCCAAGCTGGTAAATTTTCGTACGATTTACTTTACGTTTCTTGACGCCATGTGTATAGGCAGCCATTTTATGAGCTTCATCAACGATTACTAAATCAAATTGTGCTTTTAAAATAAATGCTTTAATTTCTTCACGTGAAGCCCAATAAATTGATGCAATTATTTTGTCATGTGATTCGAACGGATTTACTTCACTTGAGCTATTTAATAAACTTCGATTTACAATCGTAAACTCTTCACCAAACTTATCTTTTAGCTCTTCCTGCCATTGTTTTAATACTAGAGGGGGAACTAAAATTAAAATACGCTCTGCAGCTTGTCTTGCAGTTAACTCACGTATTAACATTCCTGACATTATCGTTTTCCCTGCTCCCGGATCATCCGCTAATAAATAGCGTACTTGAGGTGACTGTAACATACGGCTATACACTGCTTCAATTTGGTGTGGGAGGGGAATAATCTTTTTATTTCCTCGCGCACGAGACTTCGAAAATTTATCCTCTGTCTTTAAGATGTAGTATTGTAGATAGTGTTGCAGTCTTTCAGAATTAAATGAACTTTCCTCATCTTGCATGTTTTCTAATTGTGCTAGTTGCGCCCTATCTAAATACTGCTCATAATATTTATTTGTTTTTCGCCCAATTGATTCAACTAAAAATAAACCATCGTCAATTTCCTCAAAATGCTTAATTTCAACAATTTCCGGCCAGAAAGATCCTTTGATAATTTCTCCTATCTTTAACAAAATAACATCCCTCTCAATACTTACGTTCTCTTAGCTTAAATTATATAGTAAACTCCCAGATACTGTTAGGAGAAATATAAGACAAAAAAGCTAGAGAACGGAATAATCAGTTCTCTAGCTTCTCTTTAGTAAAGCGCATTATACATATGAATCGTAAATTCTGTCTCGCGATATGGTGTGACTTTGTCATCTTCTACTGTTAGCATTCTCAGCTCACAAGTTTGTCCTGTTGGATAATAGCTTTCTACAAGATTAAATGTTAGTTGCTCCGTGCGCTCATGGTTTTCTCCCACCATATCAAATGTCCATTCAATTTCATTTGAAATTCGCTCACCATTTAGGTAAAATGCAGCCCGAATTGTTCGTGCCTTATATTCTTGTGAAATACTTTGTTCCTGATATATTGGCACTTGGATACGGAAACCTGTAATTACACGTTTTGGCATGGCTACACTGATTTCAACAAGAACCGCTTGTGAAGTACGACGATAATCAATTAGTGGTACTATTACTTCTTGGGGTGTTGCACCGCCGTGTACAAACTGTAATCCTCCACCGCCTATAAATCTGTTTACGCCTTTAGCAATTACTTTTTCAACACCTTCTAATGTTGAAAAATCATCTGGCACATTAATAGCTCCATCATCTACTAGTAGATGATGACCAACAGCAAAGCGACGATTCGAATCAATAATTTCACCTTTAACACTCACTACTTTAATATCATTTTCAATTCTTGGATACTGATAAAGGAATCCGTGATCGGCTGTTATAAAAATTCGTTTTGCTTGCAATTTAGATAATCGATCAACAGCAATTGATAATTCTTTTATTGCTCGTTCTGCCGCTATATAAGTAGCACGTTCGGATTTTGCAGAATCACCTGCTGCATCGATTACATCATGATATAAGTATACGAGACGCTTTCCTTTTAAATTTTCATCTGCTGTCGCTCTTGACCAATCTAATAAATCTGTTAAACGATAGGCAATTGCTTCTGGATGAGCTGCTTGTAGAATTTCAGTACGATTTGCTAATCCATTTGTAGGTTGGTCATCTGCTAATACTGTTCCATTTTCAGTAAAAGATAATACTTTATGGGGTAATAAAGATGCCATACCTAATTGTGTATACGTTGGCATATTCGCAACTAGCGGACTGATAGAGGCAACTCCATTAGAACGTAAATTTAACCGAGAAACTAATTCTGCTCCTACCTCATATCGTACAGCATCTGAAATTATCACAAATACGCGTGTTGATTCTTTTTCAAGAACCGGCTGTAAAACTTCTTTATAAAACTTAGCCTGTTTAGGTAATTTTCCTACTTCTGCATTTTCTAAAAGATAATTAGTCTCTTGAGCAATTTTCAATAAATATTTATTTTCATACCAATTTGTTAATTGCTCAGCTAGTTTTTCTAGCATTTCTTTATTTTCTAATTGCGTAAATCCTGTCATAAAGCGTCTATATGCTTGATCAATTAAGTAAAGTTCACTTGTGTATTGAACGTATAAAGGCTCACGAGTATCATATTGCTTCAAGAACATTTTATACTTCGTCAAATCAACTGCATCAAGCAAAACATTTAACAAGCGTTCAATTCGTTCATTTCGTTTCGCCCAATGCATTTTTAAACGCTTATTCAAAATTTCTTTCCAAGTATCAAAATTGGATGTTTGATGAAGAAATTCCACTGTTAACCTATTTATCAATAAATGATCAATTATTGGGAAAGTTGAAATATCAGCAAATTGCTCGATTGGACGTTCGTGTAACACATCAATAATCGAAAATCTTTGTTCGATTTCCTTCATATATGTTTCTAAGACTTCTACTTCGCTTTCTTTTGTATGTAGCCAGTCATCAATAAATAAAGCACATACATTGCCGCGTGTTGTTTCATATTTCTTTTGTAATGACTGTTCTTCAAATTGTGCATGAAGTTTGAAATGCGCATACAGTACATGTTCCATTAAATACTTCAATGTCAAATCACTTGAATGCAAACCAAAGTATTCCGAAATATGCTCCCACATACGATTCGTGCTAAACCGTTTTGATATGGCTTTATATACTTCATTTGTTTCTTCTTGTAAGCCACGCAACAATAAATGGCGAGTAATCTCTTCCATATTTGCAATGGGTGCGCCTGTAAGAACAGCTAACATAGCATACTCTATATCACGTTCACTAGCATTTGGCGGTACTACTTTCTTTAATTTATTTTTACGCTCCGCACTTTTAAAAAACTCTCCATATTCCTTTATTAAAGGTCTTAAAATAGCATCACTTACTTGTAATTGCTCTGCAAGTAAAGCATTCGTATCAGCTTTAAACTCTGTACCGTAAAGCTCCGTATCCAGTAAAAAGTTGTCTTCTATCGCTGGTTTTGCAAAATCAGCATATAATAAAAAAGAATCCCTTTTCTTTTCCAACTCGATTTCTAATTTAAGAGTAAAGAAATTATTGCGTGTTAATTGGCGGATATGAATCGGTTGCTCTGCTAATGTTTCTTCTAAATCAGAAACAGAATATTCTCCTTGCTCGTCATACCAAAAAATAACCGTGCGCGGCTTATTTTTTTTATATAGCTCGTCCTCTATTCGCTCTTTTAACAGTTCAATGACATTCATTGTGTCACCTCATTATGAATATTTGCTAATAATTTTAATTATACCTTAATATTAAACAAGCCTCCTTACCAAAGTAAGAAGGCCATGATTTATTTAATCTTCGCTAATACACCTTTGCCACCACGATAGAACTTCTCATAGTTCACTTTCACACCATCGTCTAGACTAATTTCAATCTCTTCGTTAGCTATCTCAGCTAAACGTTTATCAAACCCTCGTAACTCATCCATTTTCTTTTCAAAAGAAGTTTTTTCTGCTGTTAGCTTTTTCTTCTCACTAGCTGATAGGTTTGGATTCACTAATCGATTTTCCAAATCATTAATTTCATTTTGATACTTGGCTTGAATTTCCTGCAAATGCTCAAAACGAATCGTCGCCATTGTATCTGGTTGGTATCGATGCATATAGATCAACGTACGTAACCCTTTTTGTTTACCAGAATCGACCAACCAATAAATGGGACGTTTTTGATAAATTTTACAATGTTCTACAAAGAATTCATCTAAAAAATAACGACGCAAGCGAGCTTCTGCATCTTCATCTTTTTTCATTTCAAGTGCTGCTGCTAGCCATTGGATGTTTTCATCTACTGTATCTGGTGAATATGCAAATGAAAGAAACTCGCGAAGACGAAGAATAATATCATTTTCAAAGTATGGTGATTCGGTAAAATGAATGATTCCATTCGAATTTGGTCCAAATGAAGTATAGTTGTTTTCATTCCAATTTACACCTGCATATAAAAGACCTTCTATATCAAGAGAATAACGTCCCATCATACATCCTATAAAATAGGAAATAAAATCCCGAACATCTTTTGATATTTCTCTCTGCATTATTGTAATATCCTTATCATCTACATACGAATCCAGAATATTATTCATACCATATATATTAATAAAAATTTTATTAATTTCTTCTTCATTATTTTTAAGTTGCTTAATAAATGATGAAGTTTCTTCGCACCATTTTCTATAAATTGAATTTAATAAATCTTTTCCATAGTTTAATAAGGGGTGTTTTAAGAAATCCCAAGCTATTTCATATGAATCCCAATCTTTTTTCGTTATTTCAATACATTCTAAAACTAAAGAATCTATTTTTTCTTTTAAAGTACTTTCATAAATTATTGGTAATTGTAATACGTTCTCTACTTGAAAGCTAATTGTAGAATTACATACATGAAATAGAGTTATCCCTACCTTACTAGAAATAAGTGCTTGTAAATAATATTTCATATCTGTAAAATCCATTAAACCCGAACCCCGCACATCCCATAAAAAACCAGTAGGATAATAGCGAACAGCAATAGCATCATGAACAGTATAGGACCAAGCAACATACTCTTTTAAATAATACTTAGAGAATTGTTTTTTACCTCTAGTTTTATCATCAGGTCCGTTCTTCCAATTTACTACATAATCTTGAATTCCATACCATTTTTTGAAGTACCCACCTTTATTATAAGGAATCCAATACGTCTTTTCTAAATTAACTAAATCCATATCGTTTACATTGAAAGGTATTTTATCAACGGATATTTCATGCCATAATCTAAGGAACTTTTCGTTATCCCCAGTAATTATACCTTGAAATGTTTCTGCATAATTCGTAATAGAATCACCTTTCTTAAATGCATGGTAGATACTTTCATCTGCCCAATAAGCAATCGGTGCAGAAGGAATATCGAGGAATTTTGTTGCATTAACATTCATGAAAGTTAAATCTTTAAAAGGATATATTTGTTCATTATTATAATTAACTTTAAAATAAACGCCATTATAACCAGATATTAAATAATTTCGAATAACTGTAGCTACAGTACCAAAAGCAATGCCCATTACCATACTATCTAAATGAGCCATATTAATAATTGTTTTTTCAGTAATAATTTTTCTTCTAATGTTCTCATAACTAGATAGGAACATCCAAGATTGCATAGTTACCATACTATTCATACCATATGGTTTAACATATTCAAATGACTTTTGTATAAACGTAGCAAATAAATCTGATTTTGAATCATCAAAGTTTATTTTCAAAAATTGAGATAAATCCTTCGGCATATTAGTAGAACCCATATATGGAGGATTCATAACAAGAACATCGTATTCATTTTTCATAATTTTTGTTTGTTTAACTAATGCTGGTAATATTTCTTTCGCAATATCATGCTGTTCCCCGTAAAACAAATCTTCTACGGGATTATTTTGAATATATTCTAATCGATCTTCAATAAATGAAATATCCCGTTCTGTGATATTAATTAACGAACCATATGTTTTAGCATTATGATATTGATCAATGATGGATTTTACTTGGTTATATAGCTCTCCCTCTTCTTCTTGAGCAATATACGCAATCACATCATCTGAAATATGATTCGTTTCTTGAATAGATGCCAAGTTTAACTTAATACCTTCTCGTTCAACACTACGCAAAAAACGACGAGAATAAGAAGAGGCCTTCATTACTACTGCAAATGCTGCTAATTGATATGCACGGTCATCAATATCTAATCCATATAAATTGTTCTCTATGATTAATCGTGGAATATCACGTTCTGGGTAACCACACTTCTCATAAATTTGATAGAATACTTCAAAGGCATAAACTAAAATATGTCCACTACCCATCGCAGGATCAAGCAGCTTAATATCCTCTACTCTTAATTCTTTATTCACATACGGAGCAATTTTCTCGCGGAAATCCTCTTCTTCATGCTTAATGAAGTATTTCCAATTACTGATTAAATCTTCATCTTCTTGATGTGCCTCAGTCCAGTAGCGTCCAAGTGAGTTCTGTACCATATACTGCACGATCCACTTTGGTGTAAAGAGTTGTGTTGCAAATGGGATTTCTTCTTTTTTATATTTGCTTTTTTGAGCAAATACTCGGCCCTTTTCTTCTGCGATATAATATTGATACAACCAACCAATCACTTCAATTTCATCAAAACTATTCGTTAATTCATCATTTTGAACAAGTACCTTAATGACTGATTCTGCATCAAGTAAAAAGTCTGGTAGTAAAAGCTCCGTATAATCTTGAATTTGTTCAAATAGGAATGGCAAAATACTATTTAATGCATTACACTGTGCAATAAATAACTTGCGATATGCACCTTCTGTATCCCCTACATGTAATAATTCTCGAATCTCTTCTTGTTTTATTGGTAAATCCATTGTTTCATATTCAAATAAAATATCAGGATCTACTCGTCCTACACTACTTGACAACACACTTACCTTTTCAGGTAAGTAATCATGTACTTCCATATAACGAATGGCAATAATACGGTTAAACCATGTGTAGGCAACTTCCTCAACTAACTGCTTAAAACCTTTTTGTTTAAGCTGATTTTTTAATGAGGTGAATGCTGGTTTCATATAGAGGGGGTATGGCTTATCATTAATCATTAATTGCCCAAATTGTTCTTGAATTTCTAGATCAATCTTTTCATCAATACCGTACATTAGTGCTTTTGTTTTTACTTGATCAATTAATTGACGACGTGATTGAATAGCAAAGTTTTTCAATTCCGTTTTGTTCACTTTTTCCACCTCATTACAACAAAGGAAGGGACAACCCCTTCCAATGCCTATAATTCAATTTTTAATGTATTTTCTTTTAGTTCTTTTAATAACTGTGACCGTAACTCTGCTAGTACAGCATCTAAGTCAGACTGTGTTTCGATGTTTGTATGTGAAATCATGTTTTTTAACTCGATTGAAGAAATAATTTTTGTTCCTTTTTCACGTATAACCGTAGTAGGTGTGTCTGGTGCTGGCGGTTTTAATTGTAGTAATTCTTTTTCTTTACGTTTTGCTTCTTCCTGAATTGTTTCTGTTACTGTACGTAGTTTCGTCAAATTCATTTGAATCGTGATTAGGCTACTACTATTAAGAATTTCTTGTTGCAGCATTTTGAAGTTCTGCATTTTATCGGTTATTAATTCCATAATGATTTCGTTATTTGAATAATAATCTTTTAAATCATCTATCTTTTTCTCTAGTTGTTTAATTTGACTTGCAAGACCTTGTTTTTGTTCTGTAACTTCTTCTTGAATTGCTTGATCGAGCTTTTCAATTAAACTAGGTAATTGAGGAATTTCACTATATGGTGATGCTTTTGTTAAAATGTCGGTTATTTTTTTCTTTAGCAGGTTTACCTTTTGTGATTGAGAATACCGTAAATCATTTTGAGCTTGATTTAAAAACGATACTGCTTCATCAAACCGTTCAATTGGTGCTTTTAAATAGAAACCAACTAACTGTTCAATCGCATCTTGCCAATCGTATAAATCATCCTCGGCATCAATAAATGCCTTTACAAGTTGTTCTGGTTCCCGAATTTGTGTTAATCGGAGAATATCAATTTTTAAAGAACTAATTTTTGCTCCTTCAGGATAAGCGAACTCAGAAGATATAGTTTTCTTTCGACGGTCATCAATTTCCTCTAATGGTTGGATAAGATAATTCTTAACTGCAGTTTGAATTGCATTCGCAAACTCTTGATAAGAATCCCCAATATCCATTCGTCCAAACAAATCTTTATATAATCCAATGAAATCACGACGAACTTTTGGATCCACTTCAATTTCGGGAATAACACGTATTTTATCTCGCTCTGTTGTTCGAGCAAGTTTATCATAAAATTGAGGTGAACTCGTTGGTGTAAAGTGTTCATCTGCAATCATTAACTTTACTTTACCGGACTGCATTAAAGCTAGGACAATGCCAATTGTATCGTAGTCACTCCAGCCATAAGGGACCTGATTATATTTATCAATAAAGTCCTTTAACGATGGTTTCTGATGCATACGAATGAGTTCATCTAAATGGCGTAATACTTCGTTATAAGCTTTAGCATTACCTGTTTCACCTAGTAAATCATTTGAAATACCTTTCTCAGCTAGGTTTCTCCATTGTTCTTTGAATGTTTTCATTTGAATTGGTTCATCAATGTATTCTAAATACTTGTATGTGCTTTGGATTAACATATCAAAAGCGTCTGTTACTTGCTTTTCAAAATTTCCTCGGAATGTACGCTCCTGCATTTGAATGAAGATTGTTGCTTCTTCACAAGCTTTTCGTAATAATTCTTCTGCCTTTACCTCATAGTCACCAATACTGTCCATTTTCGCATCATAAATACGATGCTGTGCCTGCGTTGTACTTGGATTGCGTTTTAAATTCACATAACGACGTATTTGTTCAGAAATACGAATGGCTTCTTCTGCTTCTGCAATTAATTCCTCATTTAAATAAATAACCATTTGTCCTTCTATAGCCTGTAAAGCAGCTTCTGTTGTAGTTAACCCACCCGTAATGACTTGCATTGTTAACGGATATTTCATATTTGTTTTTGCATAATTATCAAAACGTTTATTGTAATCAAAAAGCATTCCCTTTTGATAGTTATATTTAGCGTTTGGATACATTTTCTCAAAAAATGTATCGCCTAATCTTTCTTTAATTTTGATAGCATTAACATCAACGTTACGAATTTCTTTATTAATTTCTTGTTCTTCATCTGATAAGAATGAATACGTACCGTCTGCGTGCTTTTCAATAAACATCGTTTGCTCTAGACGATTTAATGATTCTTTAATTATAAGTTCATTTTTCTCAGTCTGAATACTTTCTAAAAGAAGTGTTGAAATATTATTTGATGTTGCTTTAATGTGGTCTATACCTTTAATCAAATACAATACTTTTAATACTTCAACATCATATTCAACAAGACCTTCCGAATTTTTTGCTCGGTTTTCAGCTCTCGAAATTGTCTGAACGATAGCTGATTCTAAATGTTGACGAATAGTTGAATAAAACTCCGCCATCGTTACTAGATTGCCTAACTCTTCTTGGCCATTATAAATCGCTGCTTCTTGGAAAGCTTTTAATAATGAACGTTCCCCTCTTGAAGCGTAAGAACTTCCTTCACCATGTATACCAATTTTCTCTAAAACAGCTTGCAATAAATCGACTTGATAAGGTAGAAATGGATATGTTTCAACAAACTCATCAGTTGAACGATAGCCTGAGCGATATTGTGTTCGATCTTTATCAAAAGAAAGGCGATTACGAATTATTTGCTCATTTGGTTCAAAAATGGACTCTAATGTTTTCGAAGCCGTTTCTGTCTTTTCTAATAAACGGCGTTTTAAAACTTCGTCTGTATCTGAACTCGATAAATTTATCCGTGTTTCAAATCTCCCTTGAATTTTCGAAAAATCTTTTGTATTGGCTGCATTCATATTAGAAACGTCTTTAATCTTTTCCTGAGAAGTAACGGCAATCCATGCTTGTCCCATTGCAGCAGCACCAATTTCTTCTACAGCGTTTTGTAAATCAAGCATAAGGTTATTATCTGTACCGATATATTGACCAACTTCATCAATTAAAAAGATTAAGCGATAGTCGGAGCCTTTAGATTTACAATATTGTGCAACAAGCTTACCTAACTGAACCGCTGAAATTGAAAATTCCTTTTGTGCTGATTTTACTAGGAAATCCGCCGTTTCTAGTTCATAACCAATTTCACAAAGTGCAGCAATAATTTTTGCATATCTCAAGCGGAATTTAGTCCGGAAATCTTGCCATTTTTCGTTATGCAACTCTTCAATTTTCGAACAAAAAGCATCATATTTTTGGTCATTAGCTAGTTGTCGTTCGAAATCCGCTACCCATAGCGTATTGGAATAACCTAAATGTTCATTAAAAATACGTAAGATAATTTCGATAATACTTTCTTTCGTACCACGTGCTGCACTAGCTCCTGCTTCAGAACCAACATTAAATAATAATGCATCTGAGGGTTTTGATTCTATCCGAGACATTGTATCTAAAAGTGTGGTATCAGAAACTTTATCTTTAAAGTATTCAAATGGCGTTTTTTCCCCGACTTTCTTACCATCCAATAAGTAAGATAAAATTTTAAGGAAATGTGATTTACCGGAACCGAAGAAACCAGAAATCCACACACCCACATTTTTCGTTGGTGTTGAATACGCCTTCTCATAATTTTCATAAAATCCTTTTAAGCTCTCTAAAATTTCTGCTGTCACAACGTATTCTTCTAACTCGGTTTGAATTGTATCTTCATCAATTTGACCTGCTTGTACAACACCATTAATTGGTCGGTCAATTTTCTTCTCAAAAATCTCTTGAATAATCATTGTTCCTACTCCTTATGAAATCCTTGTAATTTGGTATTCATCTTCATGTCGGAATTTGTTAAATAGACGTAAATCTACTCCAGAAAAATAACCCGGATAAAATAATATAAGCGGTGTTCTAAATGCATGGTTCGATAATTTTTTAAGTAAATGACTCGAGCGAATAAATGGATGTACTGTTCCTACACCTGTTATAAAAATCAATTCCACGTTATCCGTTTTTTCAATGAATGCGTTCACCAACAAATCTTGATCTTCTAAAACAGTTTGAATGGCCTGGGAAAGTTCTGTATAGCCTTCTTCTTCAGCAATAGTGATTAATTCTTCTAAATCATCTTTAAACAAGCTAATAAGAAATTCAAAAAGATTGATTTCTTTTATATTTAATGTTGCCCTCTTTAATAATCCTTCAACATATGTACGTACTGTTAATTCATCTTCAGCAGGATAATCAAAAACAAAATGTGGAATTTCACTGCCAATCCCTTTTGGTGTCGTAAACCCTTCTTCATTTATACGTTCTTCCAATTGTTCTAATCGTTTATATATGGTCACTCTTAACCACCTGCCTTTAATGTTATTAATGCTTTTAACAAAACGTCCTGTTCTTCAGCATACTGTTTAAGAGCTTGACTCACATGTAAAGGAGAGACTTTGTACTCATCTTCTACTAATTCAATCATACCACTTTCTCTGTAAACTAATAGAAGTGTACTGTTGATTTTCTTTTTTGTAGCTATATGCCAATTTGCGATTTTTTCTGATTGTTGTTCCTTTTCTTCCATGTAAAAACTCATATCTGAAACCTGTAAAGTTCCATTCTTATGCTGATAACGATAAACAATCAATTCAAAGAAATTTTCGTAGGCATATCGATAACATTTAAGAAAGCTATATAATAACAGTGCTTTTTGATCAGAATTGGTGCCATTAAAATAGTATTTAGATAATGTGGGATATAATGTCTTTGCTCTGCGATAAACCATTTGAAACCTTTTACTAATAGTCGATTCACTTCTTAATAAAAACGTATTTTCCTCAATTACTTTGCTTTTTATTTCTTCACGCCTAAAACATTTGTGAAGTTGGTCTAAAACATATTCTATTTCCTGTTGAAACCATCCTTCGCTTGTAAAACCGGCTGAATATTCCATCAGAATTCCCTCGTTTCAATTTCACTAGGTAAATTATATCTATAATTTCCATTTTAAATGAATTAATTTATTATTCAAATTATCTAATGGAGCTTCTGTATGTATGTTCATTAAAGAACCAAAGACCGTCAGCTTACTTTTAATACGTAAATGGATAAGGTAAACCACATTCGATAACTACTAAAGGTAACAAAAAGATGACTACTGTGCGAAACCAACAATAGTCATCTTTTTCACTTTTGAAATACTTATTATTATGTTTTTCAAAAATACTCACAAAACCCATTGCAATACTAATCGTTGATTTATATCAAACAAAGCTGTTCCTATACTCTAAAAAATGTAAAACTTCTAAGCAGGGAATATTAGCCTTAAATTGATGGGTATATGAAATTTCTATACATAGCCGGGGAGTTAATCGCTCTCAAGTAGAGGATATTGATTTTGTTAATCATACCATCAGCATCACGAAAACGTGTTACAATCCGAGCAACAACGCGCTGAAATATCAATTGGTTACTCCTAAGACGAGAAAGTCACGAAGGAAAATCATTGTTGATGAAGATGTCATCGATGCTTTGAATGAACTAAAAAGGTACAAGAAGAGGTAATTGAGCGGTTAGTAGATGCTTATTATAACCAAGATTTTATTTTTGCCAAAATGCAACGACAATACGGCAAACCTATCGTGATTAAAAAAGTTCGAGACCGCATGAAAAATAGTAGTCGGCTTAAACGAAGATTAAACACCACACGGTTTAAGACAAACCCATACTTCACTTCTTGCCAAAGCCCGTGTCTCTCACGGACAAATTATGGACCTTCTTGGTCATACCGACGTCAAATCACGAAATATGTTTACCTCCATGAAATCAAAAAAGAAGCTTCCATTAATTTATTTAAAGGTCTTTTCACCCAAAATTAAATATAGTATTAAAATTTTTCTAACAAACTGACCTTTCACTAACTTTTCTTGCATATGCATGAGAATAAGGAATATTCGGAATGTTAATAACTAAGCTATGCTATCCACATAATATTTATAATGGGGAGGATAAAATGAAGAAGATATGGGAATCTATGACGACCTACGAAAAAGATTTATTTATTGCAAGGGAAATTCTAAGATTTAGCTGTTTCTGTAAAGATGGAGGGACTGATTGGTACAATGAACAATACTCATTTGGACATTGGAGATATAGCACCAACTTAGAAGATGCCTTAGACCTGTTTAAACGAGTAATGGGAGAAGATAAACAAGCTCATATTATTATGGGTATTGAGGATTTTCAATGTAATGTTATTAGAGAGGGTTCAAAGTCTTTGATGGTGAATTTAACCAGCAACTCCTTGCCAGAATTATTTTGTCTCATATCCATCCACCTTAGAGGAAGAACAGTGCAACCATCATAAAAAACGTGTCAAAATGACACGTCTTTTATACTAGTACAGCAGAGTCACCATAACCATTAAAATGGATATGAGTGTAATTAACCCCAAAACTATTCATTTTATGTGTAATGAGCCTTTCCAAATTTTCATCACAAGTTGTAAAAAATAGTTGGTCGATAAACCTATTGTCTTTGTTTGTTTCAGCCAGTTCTGTACGAAGCAAATCGATGAATGATAATATGTTTAAATCATCCATTGTCTGTATTGGATCATCTAAAAAGAAACATTTAAACTCATTATCCTTTTGTCCCATCGAAATGGTAAGAAAAATCGCTAATGCCATGACGGAAAGTTGCCCAGCACTTAATATATTTGTAGCAGGAACTTCCTCATCGTTCACATTTGCATTTAAACTTGCCATTGGGGTTGTTTTACCTTCAATCAACAAGTTTATATCTTGGATATTCGTATGTCGATTTATTCTCCTATATATTTTTTGAAGAGGTTCTTTTATACTTTCTACCATTTTTTTGTCCCAATGATTTCTTAAATGCTTTAATTCTTTAAGAACTTCTTTTAACTTTTCTAGTTCCTTTTCTTTTTGAAGGCGTACTCCCTCGCTCTCTTTATAACTTTGCTCTAAAGCAAGTACTTGTTTCCGTTTTAGTTTTAATGCTTCATCAGTTTCAATATGTAAAATCCAATTATCAAGAATTAAAATTTTATTTTCAATATCCATTTGATTTATTTCTTCCAAGTTCATCGTAACAGGGAAAGCCTCTTTTACTTTTAGATATTCCTTTAAAAACAACTGAATACCGTAAATCTTCCCGTTTGTATCTAGTAGTTGAAATTCCTCTCTTTTCAGATTCCTACCATGTTTGCTCATCATTCCGAAAAGCTCTTCATTTTCATCTGCTAAATCGTTCATTATTTTTTCTTCTAGTGCTATGAATTCCTCGGTTTTAAGCAGATTGTTTTCCAAGTCACTTTTCTTTTGTTTTAATTTATGTTCATCAACATGGTGAAAATTTAATTGATAAAGATTACAGTACTTTATAAATTCATTTGCCATCTCAAAATTTCTTGTTGAATTATCTAATTCGTCTAATTTTTTTGTGAAGGTGATGCTAAGGTAACGATAAAAAAATTGAAATATGCTATTTATCTCTTTTTGACACTCATTAATCTTTAACTGAAGTTCATTTCTTTTAGTGTCTATTTCTCCAAGAATATCTTTAGCAATCTTTGTTAGAATGACATTTTCATTAGCAAAGTTTTCCTCACTACCGCATAAAGGGCATTCTTTAAATCCCTTATTTCTATGAATTTCAAACCCTGGTTTATGATCCACAATAGCTCTTAAAGCATTTAATTCATCATCTGCAGTACTAAAACCTTTTAACTTTTCTTCAAACGAATGACATTCCTTTAATAAAAAATCAACAGACTGAAATTTTCTAATCTGTTCATCATCAATTCCATTTATTTTAGTACTAAGCTCTTTTAGAACCTTGATTCCTTCAATGGATGATTTCGACGCCTTTAATAGCTCCCTTTGATAAGAACGATATTCTTGCTTCTCATCTTCAATCACTTCTGTCGTTTTACCTTGGATACTGATTATTTCCTGTTTTAGTTCTTGGAATGGACGATAAATTCTTAGAATGAAGTCATCATGTTCTTTTTGTTTTTCTAAATTTTCTTTATATTGATTAGCTAAGTTAATCACACTAAATTTATTTTTTATTATTTTTATATTTTGGATATAAACTCTTTGTTTTTTTAAATCTTTAACTTTTTCCTCTAAATTTGCTTCTGAAGCTATAATAGACTCGGGAACCACTTCATCCTTAAAATAAAAATGATTTGGATATGATAAACTGTCAGACTGGTCCATATCACTACCTTGCTTTACGTTTAGTAAGTTATTAAGTTCTTCAGCAGCTTCCTCATACTTTTCTTTTTTCTTTTGGTAATCTGGTACGTTTTCTGTTTTAATTTTAAAATCTAATTGATCAATAATACCCTTGATTTTCTTATTTTTCTTATCCCCATCTAAATTATTAATAATGGTCTCAATGTCTTTTGTCCCACCAAAGAAAGAAGAAAACATGTCATAAATATTTTCCCTGCTTTTTTCATACACCCTTAAATTCTTTTCATAAGAACAGGTATAACGTTCGTAAAAGTCTTTAGCTATTGGTTCATCTAACACATAATCAATGTTTTTTTGTGCATTTAGATTCTTTCCATTAACTAAGAAATCGCTATTATCTGGTTCAAAAGCAAGACTTTCATCTTCTTTCTTAAAAACCCTCTTTATATTTAATTCCTCTCCTCTATATATAACGTGTATTTCCACAACTACATCTTCACGATGCCCATTATGTCGAATGAGACACTTCTTCAATTTGGCACTTTTCTTGTCTTTTCTGGCATAAAAATCTTCTTTTAATCTATGAATCGTACCTGTAAAACACCATTCAATTGCATCAAGTAAAGAGGTTTTTCCATATCCGTTTGAGCCACTAAGCAAAATTAAACCTCGGTTTTCTTTTTTAGCTTCAAAAAAAGCAAATGTTTTTTCGGAATATCCTCTAAAATTCTTAATATAAATTTTTTTAATTAAAAATCCATTACTCATTGTGTGCCTCCCCCTTGCTGTTTAACGCGACAAGAACCTGGTTGAGGGTAAGTTCTTCAGCATCCTTTAACAAAGCTGAATATAAATTATCATCCATGACTTCTTTTATTTTATTGGAAAGACTATCAATTTGAGTACTTTTTAATACTAGATGAACATCTAAAGGAAATGAGGGTAATATTGCCATCTCCTCACTAAAATCTTTGCTAGAAGTATCTAAAAATATTTTTCTGCATGTATACTTATTTCTTTCAAATCCTAACATTTTCTGAAGTTCTTTTTGGTCCTGCTTTTTATTAAATGGGCATAATAGAACCAGATTTATATTATATTTAATAGCATCTTTATTTGATAAAAATTGAATGAATGTGAGTATCAAGTTGTCCATTTTTTCAAGTTCATTAGAAGTAAATAGACATTCTTTTTCTTCTAAAATATAGACCTCTTTCTGACTTTGACTAATAAATATATGCTTAAAAGGCAATATATTTATTTCTGATATCTCCCTTTTTCCTTCACTGTTAATAATTGCACTCTTCTTCATAAAAGGTTTCTCTGAATATCCATTAGCATGTAAATAGTCTTTAACAGTATTCAATTTCATTTTTCCTATACTCCTTTCACTCGGCACTGATCTATAAAGATGTTATTTACTTTTTTACAATCTGATAAATTTGATACTGTTAAACATCCTAAACATTGAATATGATAGTGATCATCAAAAGGTTGAGCATAAATATGCTTATGTAAGTCTTCTGAAGGAGAGGTAATATCTACTTCATAATTTAGTTGATTGGACGCGTTTATATCTACATCATCGTGTTTTACATACCAAACATCTGGACGGAGATCTCTATCTTTTAATCGTGGTAACATATAATACAAAGAAGAGAATATATCTCCATAAAAATTTCCAATTAATACACCCTTTCCTCTTTCTTCAGAAGGATAATCAAATAGCCATCCTTTTTCGGTTATTTCAAACCAGTCTTCTAAACGAATTTCTTCTCCACTGCTTAGGTAGTTAAATATTATTTTCGCTAAATTAGATAGTGTCTGCTTTATAGCATCACTTGCTTCCAAAAAAGACTCATATTCCGATAAAGAATTCAATTCGATTGCTTTACTAAATTCCTTTGGCGTAACAGTTCGTAAAAAAGAATATCTAAATTCAGGATGCTGAAACTTCACTTCAATAAATGGAGCAATGAAGTCAACATAGATTCCTGCATAAGTTGTTTTTACTTCTTCCGTGTATCTAAAATTAATATCCACTTCATTTATACAGCTATCAATAATCCCCTTAACATAATCAATGATTTTAAGCTGATAAAAGCCTTTCATAATTTCTACTTCATCTAAGAAGAGACTATTCAAGGTTTCAATTGAAAGGTCTAAACCATTACCGCTATCCTGAATAAGCTTACTAACGGCTGAAGCATAAAGGCGTTCTGGAGTATGATTGGGATGAAGACTTTGATATCTATTTGATAATTCTTGTTTAAGTATTTGTGAAATGGATGCATGAGTTTCTGTTTTTTCAAAACTGGTTATTTGTGAAAAACTTAATCTATTCACTTCACTATCTAACCCGGTATCTATTATCTTTGTAATGATAGATTGTAGACTTTTATCTTCAGACTCAATAGCACTTGTCAATACAGTATAAATATCCTTTACAGGAGACATGTCGTAATGGAAAATTGTTGCCCTAAGTTCTATATTTGTTTCATTTTTTTCTATGAAATTTAAGTATGTATAATACAAGCTAAGAACAGCACTATAATATTTCGAATTTGTCGTCTTAGAAACATGGTGCTTCATTTGAGCAAGTCTGATATATCCTTTATCATCTTTCTTATAGTACTTAACATAATCCTCTATGGTTTCGACCTTATACGTTGCTTTACATTCTTTATCACTAAACGCATCTTTTTCACTGCCATCATATAGAATATGTAACAAAGTTAATTCGAATTGAAAAAAGTAGCCGCTAATGGAACTAAAAGCATCTCTTTCGGCATTTAAGTCATGTAATTCGTTTATTGTTTGTTCTAAATTGACCAAAGCCACATCCCTCCATCTATCTACCTATAAGTAAATCTTACATTATGTTACAAAAATAAACAATTTTTTCGGAGGTTGATTTGACTTAAAAGATACTAAAAAAATAGCGCTGATTTTTCAATTTCAAAAACGAAAAACTAGATGGAGAATAATCATATTTTATGTTCAATCATTAACGACTACTTGGTATTCTCTTACTATATCTTTGTTGAACTCCCAGCCAGCTAGTTTCAAGTCTGAGCCATTATATTTCTGACGAGTTTCAAACCTTTTCAGTTCATCCACCTTAGAGTTATACTCTTACGTGTTTTGCTCACGTTTTTCCGTTACCGCTTTACGAAGATGTTCATTTTCCTTCATCATTTCTTCGATACGTTTGTCTTTTGAGCTTAATTGCAAAGGTTTTGTAGTTTTTCTGGTCGTTCGCGTTTTTCTTCACCAGTAAGGAGAAGGGACTCGTCAAATTCTTGTGCTGTGTATTCATCTGAATAACAATAATAAATCCAAGAAATAAATTGTAGAAGGATAAAACAGCCTCATCACGAGTGATTGCTGAATTTGTATGAACTGCTACATTTCCTAGCTTCATATGATTCAAGGTTGTTCACCTGAAAAGGTAAAGTTAATTTCTCAAGTTATAAAACCTATTGTTGAATATAAATAAGGAGAAGCAATAGAAGGCATCAGGGGACGGACCTCAATGCCTTTTATTTAACGGGGGTTTCCCGCTTTTCGAGGGATGACGTTAGCAAAAAAACTGCACCTGTGGCTCTAAGTAGGCATCCGTCGATATCGTAATTGACTCAGAAACCGGTAAAAGAAAACAAAAGACTAAAAAGGTTCAAGACGAGGTAATCGAGCGGTTAGGAGATGCTTATATAACCAAGATTTTATTTTCGCTAAAATGCAACGACAATACGGCTATCCAATCTTGATTAAAACGTACGAGGCCGGATGATCTTGAAAAGGAAGAGCTTGCAAAATTCCTGAAATCTGTATATACGGATGGGCTTGAAATGGATAGCCTTGTTTTCACTGTACTTTCCTATACAGGATTACGGATAGGTGAAATGTTAGCTCTAAAATGGGGAGATTTCAATGAAAAGCAAAAGACTATTCGAGTCACTAAAACCCTTTACAACCCTAACAACCATGTTGAAAAATATCAGCTATTAACACCAAAAATAAAAGCACCATTAAAAATGACGAGTCGCTGGTCAGCATGTTTAAAAAGCATGGGCTTAAACAAAGTGAAATTAGATTAAAAAGCGGCGTTGTTTACCAAGATAACGGATTTATTTTTGCTCGGGAGGACGGGCATCCACAGTTAAGAAAGATTGTTGAAACCAGGCTTAAGCGCCTGTTAAAAAAAGCAGGAATTAATAAAAACATTACACCTCACTCATTCCGGCACACCCATACCTCTTTATTAATTGAAGCAGGTGTAGGAATTAAGGAGATTTAGCAAAGGTTAGGGCATACAGACATCAATACCAAATGAACATATATGCTCATATGACCGCCAATATGGAAGAAAAGGCCTCCCAACAGTTTAATAAACTGATGAAAGACCTTCTCCTATAGGTTGCTTTTCTGTCATAGGTTGCCTTGTTTTTATATAACGAGGACAAATCCGAGGACAAGAAAAGAGTTTTAACGTTTTAGACGTTGACATAACAAGGTTTTGAAACCTTTATTACATCATGCCGCCCATTCCGCCCATGCCCATGCCGCCCATGTCAGGCATGCCTGCGCCGCCAGCGTTTTCTTCTGGCTTGTCAGCGATAACAGCTTCTGTTGTTAGGAACATAGCTGATACGGATGCTGCGTTTTGAAGTGCAGAACGAGTTACTTTAGTTGGGTCAACGATACCCGCTTCGAACATGTTTACCCATTCGCCAGTTGCTGCGTTGAAACCAATGCCGATCTCTTCGTTTTTCAAGCGCTCAACCACAACAGATCCTTCAAGACCAGCGTTGTGTGCGATTTGACGAATTGGCTCTTCAAGTGCACGAAGTACAAGTTTCACACCAGTTTTTTCGTCTCCAGTTGCTTCAAGAGAAGAAAGGGCACGAACCACGTTTACGAGTGCAGTACCGCCACCGGATACGATTCCTTCTTCTACTGCTGCACGAGTAGAGTTAAGGGCATCTTCAATGCGAAGCTTACGCTCTTTAAGCTCAGTTTCAGTAGCTGCACCAACTTTGATGACCGCTACGCCGCCAGCAAGCTTAGCCAAACGCTCTTGAAGTTTTTCTTTATCGAACTCGGAAGTTGTTTCTTCCAATTGAGCACGGATTTGAGTTACACGGCCTGCAATTTTGTCAGACTCGCCAGCACCTTCAACGATGGTTGTGTTTTCTTTAGTAACAACCACTTTAGAAGCTGTTCCAAGCTGTCCAATGTTTGCCGTCTTAAGGTCAAGACCTAGTTCTTCAGTGATGACTTCACCGCCAGTAAGGATCGCGATGTCTTCAAGCATAGCTTTACGACGGTCACCGAATCCTGGAGCTTTAACAGCTACAGCGTTGAATGTTCCGCGAAGTTTGTTTACTACTAATGTAGCAAGAGCTTCACCTTCAACATCTTCAGCAACAAGCAACAATGGCTTGCCTTGTTGAACCACTTGCTCTAATACAGGAAGGATTTCCTGAATGTTAGTGATCTTCTTGTCTGTGATCAAGATGTAAGGATTTTCAAGAACCGCTTCCATCTTGTCAGAGTTGGTTACCATGTATGGAGATGCGTATCCACGGTCGAACTGCATACCTTCAACCACTTCAAGCTCAGTAGTGAATCCTTTAGATTCTTCAATTGTGATAACGCCGTCGTTTCCAACGCGCTCCATAGCTTCAGCGATCAATTGGCCTACTTCATCGTCAGCTGATGAGATGGCAGCAACTTGAGCGATAGACTCTTTGCCTTCGATCGGCTTGGAGATCTTTTGAAGCTCTTGAACGGCAACTGCAGTTGCTTTTTCGATTCCTTTGCGAAGAACCATTGGGTTCGCACCGGAAGTTACGTTTTTCAATCCTTCACGGATCATTGCTTGAGCAAGAACAGTCGCTGTTGTAGTTCCGTCACCGGCAACATCGTTTGTTTTGCTTGCTACTTCAGCAACAAGCTTTGCACCCATGTTTTCGAAAGCATCTTCAAGCTCGATTTCTTTTGCGATCGTTACACCATCGTTAGTAATAAGAGGTGAACCGAATTTCTTCTCAAGAACCACGTTGCGTCCTTTTGGTCCAAGCGTTACTTTTACTGCATTTGCTAGTGCATCCACACCGCGAAGCATTGCGCGACGAGCGTCTTCACTGAACTTAATGTCTTTAGCCATGTGTAAAACCCTCCTATAAAGATTAAAGTTTTTTTGATTAATTACGTTAAAGCTACTGAATCAGCCTTTTTTAAAGCTGTTGATTCAGCTTTTTAAAAAGCTGTTATGTAGTAGCTATTCAATTTGTAGGTTTGCGATTAGCCGATGACAGCCAATACGTCTGTTTCACGAAGAATAAGGTACTCTTTACCTTGATACTTCACTTCTGTTCCTGCGTATTTTGAAAAGATGATAGAATCTCCTTCAGAGACTTCTAGCGCTACGCGTTCTCCTTGCTCAGTTACGCGGCCTGTACCTACTGCAACAACCTTGCCTTCTTGCGGCTTTTCCTTTGCAGAGTCTGGTAAAACGATTCCGCTTGCAGTTTTTTCTTCACCTTCTACAAGCTCAATCACAATACGATCACCTAGTGGCTTTAACAAGTGAAACACCCTCCTCAAAATAAATAGAAAGTTTAATTTTATTAGCACTCTAATTTACTGAGTGCTAACTCCATTTCCTATAATAAATAATTTTTTTCCACTTTGCAAGTACAGACCTAACAGATTTTCGAAAAATTTATGAAAGGGGTCTCATGCCATGTTTTCAAGCAATCTGTGTTAGAATAAGGAGATACATGGGAATGCTGAAGACATGACCATACCGAACTTAACTAAAGGAGTTATATACATTGACCAAGCGTTACTTATGGATTGTACTCACTTATGTACTGATGCAGCTGTCAGGCTATGTCGGCTATCCCCTCTTGAATTCTCTTGGTGTTCCAAGGGATCATTGGGCCGGACTCTGGGGAACCATCAGCTTTCTCACAGCTCTGTTAATCATTCTTCTTCTCCTCATCCCCGACATGAAGGCCCCGTCTTTACGAGGGGGGCGCGTATCCCGTTCATCCGCTGTCGGCTGGGCCATTATCGGAATCTTCATGGCTTATGGGGCGCAGATCGTTGCAGGATTGATTGAAATAAATCTCCTTGGCATTAAGCCAGGGTCTGAAAATACTCAAATGCTCGTTAAGATCGCGAAACTAACTCCTTACTTCATGGTCGTGACCTCCATTGCAGGCCCGATCCTGGAAGAGATCATATTCCGAAAAATTATTTTCGGCAGTCTGTATAAACGGTTTAACTTTGTGATCGCAGCTCTTATCAGCTCTTTGATTTTCGCAGCGGTTCACTTTGATTTCACCCATTTGCTCGTTTATACAGCCATGGGCTTTGTATTTGCATTCCTGTATGTACGGACAAAACGTTTGCTCGTTCCCATTGTCGCCCATGTCTCCATGAATACACTCGTCATGCTCGTACAAGTGGTTTTTGCTGATAAGATCAATGAACTGCAGGATAAAGCGGAGAAAATGCAGATGATTATTGGGGGACTTTTCTAATGAGAACATCACCATTTTTTATGAGCGGTTTATATACCGTCATGGGTGTCCTTTTCACCTGGCTCGCCATTCATTATTCCAATGAATACGGCGTCACCGGGATCTGGACCTTGATCACCATGCTTGTGGCTACCTTTGATTTCGCCAATGCGATCAGGTATTACAGGCTGCACCGCCACATCAAAAAGTATAAAAAATAACAAAACAACCGGTCTCCTTTAGAGGGACCGGCTTTTTTATGAATTTTTTAAAATCGGCGGATGGAGAATGTTGAAATATCTTGTTCACTCTTACCGGCCAGGATTAATTCGCTTAACACCTCGCCTACAACACTGCTGAACTTAAAGCCGTGTCCTGAAAATCCTGCGGCAATCGCCACATTGGAATGTTCCGGATGCAGATCAATAATGAATTTTTCATCAGGTGTCATGGTGTACATACAGGTTTTCCCGTATTTCAACGGTCCTCCTTGTGGCATATAACCGCTCAAAAACTCGGCAAGGTCTGATTGATCCTCCTCGTGTTCGCCAAAAGGAGCGACAGGCTCATCCGGATCAATTCTTTCTCCTCCATCATGGCGGCCCACCTTTAATCCTGAACCATTGATGCTTGGAAAGCCGTAATAAAGTCCTTGTGTTGTTTCTACCGCAAAAGATGGACAAGAGGAATCGTTATACAGATCTTGAGGGGCATCAAACCAGGCGAAGGTTTTTCTCACCGGTGAAAGAGGAAGGTTCAATTTCAGCTTGGCAAGCAAAGATCCAGACCAGGCGCCTGCCGAAACCACCAGAGCATCTGAAGTAAATGTCTGTCCCTCCGTCTTAACGGTTACCTTTTTTCCATGCACGGAAAGCTCTATCACCTTCTGATTGGTTAGAACCTCCGCTCCGTACTTTTCGGCAAGCTCACGATAAGCTTCAATACAATCCTCACATTTCAGCACACCGGAAGTCGGTTCATAGCATCCGATGTAGTTTTCAGGCAGCGTCACTCCCGGCCACCGCGCGTTCACTTCCTGCGGTGACATGACTTCAAGAGGAAGTGAATAAGTCTTCGAACTGGAGATGATGTTTTGTACAAATTGTGATTGGCGAATCCCCGCATTCAGGACGCCGGTTTGCAGAAACAGCTCTCTGTCTGTCTCTTTTTCAAGATCCCTCCACAATTCCCGCGCTTTCAGAACGAACGGAACATACTCTTCCCCCTCAGCGTACGCATACCTTATCATTCTCGTATCCCCGTGATGGCTTCCTTTGTGATGTGGTGGATCATATGAATCTAATAATAAAGTTCTTTTTCCTCTCTTCGATAAAAAGGCTCCTGCAGCCATTCCCATCGAACCAGCTCCAATGACAATCACATCAAAGTGCATATCAGATTACCTCCCTATAAAAAAACACACCTCACTATTCGAGGTGTGTCTTTTCCAATTCCAGATCAAGCCTTGCTTCTTCTTCCGCTTTCAGCCGCTTGCGATAGGCGTTTGCTGAGATCAAAATACTAATCTCATACAGAATGATGAGCGGTACCGTGATCGTCAGGTGAGAAATCAGCTCCGGTGGACTGATGATTCCGGCGACGACCAAAATGCCGAAATAGGCAAATCTTCGAATCTTTCTTAAGATGTACGGTGTCACAAGACCCAGCCTTGTTAAGAACATGACAAGGACCGGAAACTGGAACAACAGACCGAACGGCAATATTAAGCTGAACAAAAAGGAAAAGTATTCGTTTATTCCATATTCCCCTTCCACATCTAACGAATTGGCGATGTTCGACATGAAATGAACGGTCATTGGAAAAAGAATAAAATAAGCAAAGCTTAAACCGGCTGCAAACAATATAAAAGAAATCGGAATGTACGACAATGTTACTTTTCTTTCATTCTCATAAAGACCGGGGCTGACGAAGGCCCATAGTTGATACAGCGCCACAGGAAGAGATAGCAAAAGTGCAATGATAAAAGCAAAATCGATATACACCTTCAGCGGATCGGTAAGATTAAACGCGTTCATCTGAATGTCTTTTGCGACATTGTCACTTTGCAAATACACAATGACGGGCTTGGCAAAAAAGAGACCTACAACCATAAAGAGAAAGAAGAAAACAGCCGTAATGACGATACGGTTTCTTAATTCACCCAAATGGCCGTAGACCGGCATGTTTTTTTCTGTCATCTTGTTCATCCTAACTGCTACTTCGGTTCGTGGTTTTTCTCTTTCTTATCGTTGTCATGATCATCCATGAGTCCCTGTGTCGCATTCTTAAACTCTCTTAGCGTTTTTCCTGCTGCACGACCAAGTTCCGGAAGCTTTTTCGGTCCAAATACGACTAATGCAGCCGCGGCAATAAATACCGCACTCCCTGCTCCAATCATTCCAGACACCTCCTTTACGCAAATTAAAATCTATAAATCAACAGATGGGTAATGTTTCATAAAATAGATCAAAGACTGCAATTCTACGGCTAAATCAATATGATGCACCCGGATTTCGGGCGGCAGTGTCAGCCGAGCGGGCGTAAAGTTCAAAATGCCTTTGATGCCGGCCTGAACGAGCTGATCTGCAATAAACTGGGCTGAGCCCACGGGAACGGTCAGGATGGCGACTTCTACATCACTTTCCTGCAGCTCCTCTACTATGTTGTCGATGGAATGGATCGGAACTCCTGCTACTTCCTTTCCAACCTTGGCCGGATCCACATCAAAGGCGACCTGGATGACCGTATTGTTGTTCTTAATAAAGTTGTAGTGCAAGAAAGCAGTCCCTAAATTCCCCACGCCAATCAAAGCAACCTTGGTTACTTCATCCTGGTTCAGGGTTTTCCGGAAAAAAGATAAAAGGTAGTTTACGTTATATCCGTAGCCCTTTTTCCCGAGAGCCCCGAAGTAGGAGAAATCCCTTCTGATCGTTGCTGAGTCTACTTTTACTGCTTCGCTAAGCTCTGCAGAAGATACCCGCTGCTTTCCTGAAATGGAAAGGTTTTTTAGAAAACGGTAATAAAGCGGAAGCCTCTTGGCAGTTGCCTGCGGTATTTTTATCTGTTCCTGATTCATTTTAGAGCCCTCCACTATCAGAAAGCTTATCTATAGTTTACCATATTTTTTAAGTGGTACGTTGAAAATCCCCGTTTTTTCCACCGGTTTTACTTTCCAGAAAGGTTGGTCCAATGATCATCCCTTTATCGACGGCCTTGCACATGTCATAAACGGTTAATGCAGCGGCACTCGCTGCGGTTAATGCTTCCATTTCAACCCCGGTATTGCCTTTTGTTTTCACGGCTGCTTCTATATGCAGCCTGTACTGTTCTTCATTTTCTTTTTCCCAATGGAACGTAATATCTACGCCAGTGAGGGACAAAGGATGGCACATGGGAATCCAGTCGGACGTTTTTTTCGCGGCCATGATGCCTGCGACCTGCGCAACAGCAAGCACATCCCCTTTACGGAACGAGCCTTCTGCTATTTTTGTGTAGATTTCAGGATTAACAGCGATTGAGCTTTTGGCAGCTGCTGTGCGAACGGTCGCATCCTTTTCGGAGATATCTACCATTTTCGCTCTTCCTTGTTCGTTAAAATGCGTGAAAGATGCCATAACCTTCTCCTTCTTCCTAGAATATACACTATCTTTGAAATCAATGGATACAGAATTGAAAGATAATTCTAACGAAATGTTGAACATTGATTAGTTGCTCCGCTTCGCTTATGTAAGCTACACTAAGAGTAGACAGAATTCAGCAATACAGGCGAACTGCAGCATCTTTTCATTTCGCTTTACGTCTGTGAACCTTGTTTTTCGTCGACAGGAATTTGAGGTGACTATACATTGATTATTTTGCAAGTGAATGACTTAACAAAATCATTTGGGGCTGACCCTATTTTATCGAATATTAAGCTGGAAGTCCAAACCCGTGACAGAATTGCCCTTGTCGGCAGAAACGGGGCAGGCAAATCCACACTTTTGAAAATCATCACAGGAGACATGTCATATGACTCAGGCCAGCTGATCATGCCAAAAGGTGTCAGAGTCGGCTATCTCGCACAGGATACAGGACTTGAATCCAATCTGTCCATCTGGGATGAGATGATCAGCGTGTTCGAACCGCTCCGAAAAAAAGAAAATCAGCTGCGCAGCATGGAGAGCCGCATGGGTGACCCGGCGCTGATTGCGGATGAGACAGCCTATAACCGGCTGCTGAAGGAATATGACGAACTGCAGATCCAGTTCAAGGAAGCGGGCGGCTATCAATACGAATCGGACATCCGCACAGTGCTTCACGGCTTTCAGTTCAGCGGGTTTGACCCGTCGACTCCCGTGCAGACCTTAAGCGGAGGCCAGAAAACACGTCTGGCGCTCGCTAAACTGCTGCTGACCAAGCCTGACCTTTTAATCCTGGATGAGCCGACCAACCATCTGGACATTGAGACACTCTCATGGCTTGAGCAATATTTGCAGTCCTATCCCGGCGCAATCCTGCTTGTCTCGCATGACCGCTACTTCCTGGATAAGATCGTGACGACAGTCTATGAGATCTCCCGCCATCGCTCTTCCAAATTCAAAGGTAATTATACCCAGTATCTGGAACAAAAAGCGGAACGGCTCGCACTCGATATGAAAGCTTATGAGAAGCAGCAGGAGGAGATCGCGAAGCTGCAGGACTTTGTGCAAAAGAACCTCGTCCGGGCTTCTACGACCAAACGAGCGCAGAGCCGAAGAAAGCAGCTTGAAAAGATGGAGGTGATGGATAAGCCGCTTGGTGATGAAAAGTCCGCAGCCTTCTCGTTCGATATCGAACGCCAGAGCGGAAATGACGTCTTGAAGCTAGAACAGGTGGCTACCGGCTATGAAGATGGCGTCCCGCTCATCTCTAACATTGATTATCATGTCTCCCGCCAGGACAGTGTGGCGCTTGTCGGACCAAACGGCATCGGAAAATCGACCCTGTTAAAGGCGATCTTAAAACAGCTGCCATTGCTTGAAGGAAGCATTGCTTACGGAGCCAATGTGAAGATCGGCCACTATGAACAGGAGCAGGCGAACCTCAGCTCCAATAAAACATTGTTAAATGAATTGTGGGACGAGTATCCGGACAAAACAGAAAAGGAAATTCGAACGGTCCTCGGCAGCTTTCTGTTCAGCGGGGATGATGTGCTGAAGTATGTCAATGAGCTGAGCGGCGGACAAAAAGCCCGGCTTGCCCTGGCTAAGCTGATGATGCAAAAAGCCAACCTGCTGCTGCTCGATGAGCCGACGAACCATTTGGATCTCGACAGCAAGGAAGTCTTGGAGCAGGCACTCATCAACTATCCAGGAACCATCGTTTTCGTTTCCCATGACCGTTATTTCATCAACCGGATCGCCACCAAAGTCGCTGAGCTTTCCCGCACCAAAATCACGAACTACCTCGGTGACTATGACTATTATGTTGCCAAAAAAACCGAGACGAGAGAGCGGGAGGAACTGAAAAACAAAAATCTCCCTTCCTCCCCTCAAGCAGAGGAACCCGCTTCTGCCGGAGCGTATAAACAGGACAAGGCAGCCAAACGCGAAGACCGTAAGCGTCAGCGAAGGATCGAAGAGATAGAGGTTCTCTTGGAAAAGCTTGAAAGCGACCAGGGTGTACATGAAGAAGCCCTCTGTGATCCCGCCGTCTACCAGGATTATGAAAAAACGCAGACACATAATGAGGAAATCGAAAAGATTAAAGCAGAGGTTGAACAGCTCATGGAAGAATGGGAACTGCTCCAGCTCGAAGAACAATAAGAATCCCCGACAGCGGTGCCAGGCACCGTTGTTTTTATTTTGCAATAATTCACAGTATCCACACGGTTATTCACAGCTTTTATAGGTAATAACTCCTTCATCAGCATAGTTATGCACATTATCCACAGATTCATAAAAAGTTATCCACATAATTTTATGCACAGGCCTGGAAAGCAATTTTATTGTGTTCTATTCATTTATTCACATTATCCCATGATCTGTGGATAACTTTGTCCACATCTTATCTGAAACCCCAAAACATAAAAAATCCCTTCTCATATGTAGAAGGGATTCCTTTCGTTATTGAGCCTCCAGATCAAGGCCTGGTACGCCATTTAGCGCCCAATCCGCTCGTTTTCCTTTTTGATAGGCAATACTGCCCGCTGCCGCAATCATGGCCGCGTTGTCTGTGCATAAGTACAGAGGAGGAATGGCGAGCTCTTGTGGAAGACCGCTGAACTTCGCTTCCAGTGCAGCTCTTAGCCCTTTATTCGCTGCGACACCGCCTGCAAGAAGTACTTGCTTCACATCGTACTCACGGGCAGCTCGTGCCGTTTTTTCCACAAGCACATCAATGACAGATTCCTGAAAGCTTGCTGCCAGATCTTCCGGCTTAATGGTTTCCCCGCGCTGAGCCGCATTGTGGACGGTATTGATGACCGCTGATTTTAACCCGCTGAAGCTGAAGTCATAGGAGTCGGCTTCCAGCCACGCACGAGGCAGGTTTAGGACAGGCGCACCATCCTGAGCAAGCCGGTCAATGTGCGGCCCTCCAGGATACGGAAGATTTAACGTACGCGCGACTTTGTCATACGCCTCTCCCGCCGCATCATCTCTCGTCTCGCCGATCACTTCAAATGAACCATGCTCTTTCATCAAAACGAGCTCTGTATGGCCTCCTGACACAACGAGAGCGAGCAGCGGAAACTTCATCTCCGTGATCAGCCGGTTGGCGTAGATATGCCCGGCAATATGATGGACCGGCACAAGCGGAAGACCATGGGCAAACGCCAAAGCTTTTGCCGCATTTACGCCGATCAGAAGCGCTCCAACAAGTCCTGGCCCTTCCGTGACCGCTACAGCTGTTACATCATCCATCGTCACTCCTGCCATCTGAAGCGCTTCTTCCATCACTACTGTAATCTGCTCGACATGGTGGCGGGACGCCACTTCAGGCACGACTCCACCAAAGCGCTTATGGCTTTCAATTTGCGAAGCGACCACGTTTGCCATAATTTCTGTTCCATTTTTCACGAGTGCGACCGCTGTTTCATCACAGCTCGTTTCAATTGCCAGTATCATTTCATCCTGTTTCATCAAAGCATCACCCACATCACTAAAGCGTCTTCCCCATTATCGCTGTAATAATTTTTTCGAATACCGCCATCTTGAAAACCGAGCTTGCGGTATAAATTTTGTGCCACATAGTTGCTGACCCTGACTTCAAGGCTCAGTCTGGCCGATCCATATCGTTTCGCCAGCCGCATCGCCTGCTTCATGATCGCTTCCCCAAGCTTCCTGCCCCTGTATTCCGGACGAATCGCCACGTTGGTGATATGTGCATCATCAATGATCACCCAGACACCGCAATACCCCACCGTCTTGCCATCCGCCTCCAGTAAAAGATAGTAGGCAAACTGATTGTGGACAATTTCGTTATAGAACGCTTCATGCGTCCAGGGCAGTGTAAAGGACGCATGTTCGATCTCAATGATATCCTGCAGATCACTCACTGTAGCCAACCTGAAAGTGTACGTCTCCTCCATTGTTCTGCCCCTACTTCTTCTGTCCCGCCAGCCAATTCACTTCGGCTTCAGCAAGCTGAAGGTAGCTGGGAACAAAATGATGTACAGATTCTGGTTCTTTCTCTATGCCGATCCGTGCCAGTTCAGACGGCCGCGGGTTATGATCAGCAGCACTTCCGAACACCGCCTGATCACCGAGTTCTTCCAGTATACTTTTCTTATGAAGGTCTAAATCATTCCCCAAAAACAGAATTCGTTTCTCCAGACGCTTCAGCTCGTCCAGCCAATTGCTCCTCAAAACAAGACGGTCTTCTTTTACCGCTTGAAACCGGTCTTCTTCAAAGCCGTATAAGCCGGTATAAAGCTGGGTTCTTCTGGCGTCAAACAATGGGCAGACATAGCCGCTGAAGAACTTTCCGTTCTGAGCGAGAACCTCAAGGCTGGATACACCAGACAGGTCCTTATTCAGTGTCCAGGCCATCGTTTTTGCGATCGTAACCCCGATTCTCACGCCAGTATAGGAACCTGGCCCCTTTGCAGTAATAATTCGGTCCAGTTCTGCTGGCTTCATATTCATTTCCTTCATCAAGTCATGAATGGCTGGCATCACGCGAATGGAGTGGTTCTTTTTCAGGTTTGTCGTATACTCTCCGATCACTTTCTCTCCATCAACCACAGCAATACCCATGACAAGATTCGATGTATCTATGGCTAAGGCTTTCATTTCCCTAACTCCTTACATATCGTAATAAATCGTTCGCCTGCAGGCTGAAATTTCAATTCTCTTTTTTCATCTCCCGTGCGGCGGATCTCAATGTTCAATCGGTCGTCCGGCAGCCGGTCATCAATGAACTGTGCCCATTCCACCACCGTGACGCCTTCACCCTCAAAATATTCTTCAAATCCAAGATCCTCATCGCTGTCTTCGAGCCGATAAACATCCATATGATAAAAAGGCAAACGCCCCTTATATTCCTTAATGATTGTAAACGTCGGTGAATTAACCACCCGTTTTACATCTAATCCCTTGGCAAGTCCTTTGGTGAACGTTGTCTTTCCAGCGCCAAGATCTCCTTCAAGTGTAAGCACATCTCCCGGTCCAAGCAAGGTTCCCAGCTTTTCTGCAAGCTCACTTGTTTCTTCAGGAGAGGCGGTTGTTACTATAAGTTGTTCCATCCTTGCACCTCAATCAGAAAAATGGTTATATCCCGCTTTCGACAGTTTTTCAACCGAAGTCCCTCTGTCCAGCACAACACCAGGCGATCCTTTTGATACCCGTCCAATCACCGTTAAACAGCATCCGGCTTTTTCGCACGCCGCCTGCACTTCAGGAAACCCATCCGGAGACATCGTCCCGATCAGCTTATAATCTTCTCCGCCAAACAGCATCCATTCGTCTTGCATCTCGCCGGGATAGTGCTTGATAGCTTCACTCTTTGGAAGCTTGTCATAAAAAAGCGTGATCGAAACACCGCTGGCTTCTGCGATTTCATGGGCCTCACTAGCCACGCCATCACTTATATCGTTTAGCGCTACGCGTCGATCGGACTTGGCCAAGATCCTCCCTGCTTCCACATGAGGCAAAGGAAGCTGATGCTCTTTTACAAGGAGTGATTCCTCTTTACTGAATTTCCCTTGATGGGACCTTTCTAATAAAAGGGACAATCCCGCCGCTGAATCTCCAACCGGGCCGGATACAAAGACAAGATCATCGGGCTCTGCATTGCTTCTCAAAAGCTTTCTTCCTTGTTCAACCTGGCCCAATACGGTCACAGAAAGAACAAGAGGACCGGTCGTCGAAACGGTATCACCGCCGATCAGATCCATCTCATATTCTTCAGCGAGTGCTGCCATCCCTTTGTAAATCCGGGAGAGCTCCTCTTCATCCCAGCCAGCCGGAATTGAAATGGAAACGAGATAAAAGAGAGGTATACCGCCCATCGCAGCAATATCACTGATGTTCGCAGCAAGCGCTTTATGGCCGATATGAAAAGGCGTCAATGTCGCTTTTGTAAAATGAACGCCCTCCACCATGGTATCCAGGCATACGATCTGATCTAGCGCTGAACCTTTAATGAGGGCCGCATCATCCCCAATTCCCAGAATAAGCGAAGATTGCTTATGGCTGGCCGGACTTATCGTTTTAATCCACTCAAATTCATCCTTCATCGCATGTACCCTTCTGCTTAAACGGTCGTTTAAATCGCTTTTTTTACAAAAAAGCCTTAGGCATCGGAAGATCCTAAGGGTTATGTATCTTTTATTAGTTTATCTTATTTCATGAAAAAAACCTATTTTTACATAAAAAAACACGAAACAAATTGTTTCGTTTACGTTTGCAAGTAATGGCGGACCCGACCGGGATCGAACCGGCGATCTCCTGCGTGACAGGCAGGCATGTTAACCGCTACACCACGGGTCCATTTATTATCACTCATGGAGTAGAATTTAATTGGTTGCGGGGACAGGATTTGAACCTGCGACCTTTGGGTTATGAGCCCAACGAGCTACCAGACTGCTCCACCCCGCGATGATATAAGAAGACTTTTTACTTTTGTCTAAGTCGACAATAATTAATATAGCATGAATTCTGAAATCACGCAACCCTTTTTTAATAATTGCACGCCAGTAAATTTTTACTGACGTGCAACTGCAAGTTATTATGCCACCTTCTCGCCCGTTTTATCCTTCTTATGAAGGCCTTTCCCATAATAAAATGCAACAAGGCCTAAAATCCAGATCGGACCGACAATAAGAGCGACTCGTGTTTCTTTAAAGTATCCCATGACTGCTACTACCATGAGCAGGAAAGCTAATGCAATGTATGAACCGTATGGAAATAATGGTGTTTTGTATTTCAGTTCCTTCAGTGCTTGCGGTGATAATGTTTTTCTGAATTTCATTTGTGACAGAAGAATGGTTCCCCATGTCCAGATCGCTCCAAACGTAGAGATACTTGTAATCCAGACAAATACTTCAGAACCGGGGAATAGATAATTAAGTACGACTCCAATCAACAGTGCTCCTGCAGAGACGAGGATCGCTTTTGATGGTACACCGTTTCTGCTGATTTTCTTCATACCCGCTGGCGCCTGTTCCTGCTCAGCCAGGTTAAACAGCATGCGTCCTGTGCTGAAAATACCGCTGTTACAGCTTGACAGCGCTGCAGTCAAAACAACAAAGTTAATGATCCCTGCGGCTTGAGCAATGCCGATCTTCTCAAATGTTAATACAAACGGGCTTCCATTCGTGCCAATTTCATTCCATGGATAGATGGACATGATAACAAAAAGAGCTCCAACGTAGAATAATAAAATCCTCCAGAACACAGTGTCAATGGCACGTGCCAGAACCTTCTTCGGGTTCTTAACCTCGCCGGCCGTCACACCAATCATCTCAATGCCCAAGAAGGCGAACATTACCATTTGCATGGACATTAAAATCCCTTTGACGCCATGAGGCGCAAAGCCTTCATGATTCCAGAGGTTGCTGATTCCTGTCGCAATTCCATGATTTCCAAAACCAAATAGAATAATTCCTAAACCAGTAACAATCAAAACGATAATAGCGACGATTTTAATTAACGCAAACCAGAATTCGAATTCCCCATAGGCTTTTGCGGTTATTAAGTTGACCGCAGCCATGATCACCAATGCAGACAGTGCCCAAAACCAGGTCGGCACGTCCGGAAACCATTTTTCCATATAGATTCCGACTGCTGTGATTTCGGCCATACAAGTAACTACCCATAAGAACCAATAATTCCAGCCTGTAATATATCCTGAAAGCGGTCCTAGGTGGTCTTTTGCATATCGGCTGAATGAGCCCGCTACAGGATTATGAATCGCCATTTCTCCAAGGGCTCTCATAATCAAGAACATAACGGCGCCCGCGATAGTATAAGCAACGAGTATGGCAGGACCAGCAAGCTTTATAGCATTAGCAGAACCTAAAAATAACCCGACACCAATTGCGGCACCAAGTGACATTAACGTGATATGCCTTGATTCCAATCCACGGTGTAATTCCTGTTGTTGCTTCATATATCTTATTATCCTCCTTGCTTTCTTTGTAAAGCGCTTTCATGGTAATTCTATCACATTTTCACAAATTCGACAAATCTGATAATTTGCCATGTATTGCCTTACATTGATTGATTCAGTGCAGCTGAAAAAGCATCTTGGATGTCTTCGATGTCTTCTATGCCAACCGAAATCCTCACTACATGTTTCGTAAGCCCATGCTGTTTTATAAGCTCGTCCGGCATGTTTCGGTGTGAGGTTCCCAGTGGATAGGACGCACTCGTTTCGACACCTGCCAAGGTTGCAACAAGCTTGACCCAAGATAAATGTCGAAAAAACGCCTCGATATTTGCTTTTTCATCAAGTTCAACCGTCACGATCGCCCCGTTGCCCTTTGTACTTGCAGACTCTGGATAATAAACCTTTTTAATGGCCTGCTGTGATTTCATAAATTGAGCGAGGGCTGCGGCATTTTTCACTTGACGCTCCATTCTACTGCCCGCGAGCCATGCATCAAATGGACCGAGGTTGCATCCCAAGTTCGCCATTTTTTCCTTTGCTCTCTGAACCATATCTTGATCGCCTGCTACGATCCCGGCGGTTACATCACTGTGTCCCGCAATATATTTAGTGGCACTATGTATAACCACGTTTACGCCCTGAACATACGGCTGAATCAGATAGGGCGTGGCAAATGTATTATCGATCATGGAGATGACGTTATTTTTCCTTGCCATCTCAACCAGTCCACTAAACGAAACGAAAGTCATATCGATGCCGAATGACTTTAATTCTGAACCAAACAAATGATATGTACCGCCGTATAGATCATCACAGGCTACAACCATGATCACCTTGCTGAGCAGCGGCAAGCACGGCACATAAGATCGCTGAAAGCCCGGAAGACGTTGCAGCTCCCGATGGGGCTCCTTCCAGCCTTTCTACTCCCGTTGCCAAATCATCATTGTTCGGATTATCCAGCCTTGAATACAAAAATGGTTTGTTTCCACTGTAATATCCTTCAATGTCCTCCAGGTCCTTAAATGAATAGGCGGTCGTCTGGTAGATCGGCTGTACCTTGCTTGCCACTTCCGACTCCCGATGTGTACTAAAATGAACAGCTTGTGTATCAAACTTTTTATCCCGCACCCTATCACCACTTCACTATAATTCCATTATCATACCATAACTTGCTGTAAGTGATATGAGTGTTTTTGGATAAGACATCGGGCAGTGGGTCTGGGGCTTTTATTTTGCTGCGTTTTGTTGATAAAAAGCAGATTCCCTTTCCTTTTTCACCTGTGGCGGGCTTTATTCTGGCGATTTATGGTGCTTTAGGTGAGGGTTCTTGAGCGAATTGATCGTTACATGCAGGTTTAGCCTGTTTATATGCGGGTTTCGCCCGCTTACATGCCACTTTGAAGAGTTTACATGCGGGAATGGACACTTTACGTGCGACTTTGCCGCGTTTACTTGCGGAACCGGTTCGGTTACTCGCGGTTCGACACGATTTACTTGCGATTTTGGCTCTTTTACTTGCGGTTCGACACGATTTACTCGCAAAAACGATCATTTTCATAAAGGAACATACAAAAAAGCACCGCTGGAATGATTCCAACAGTGCTTCGTTCGTGCCTGGCAACGTCCTACTCTTACAGGGGGAAGCCCCCAACTACCATCGGCGCTGA
>NZ_JAUHLN010000006.1 GCF_030412265.1 Fictibacillus terranigra | reverse complement strand
CCGATGGTAGTTGGGGGCTTCCCCCTGTAAGAGTAGGACGCTGCCAGGCTTACATTATTCCACAGTAGCTCAGTGGTAGAGCTATCGGCTGTTAACCGATCGGTCGTAGGTTCGAGTCCTACCTGTGGAGCCATATTTTAGAGAAGTACCCAAGTGGCTCAAGGGGCTCCCCTGCTAAGGGAGTAGGTCGCTAACGCGGCGCGAGGGTTCGAATCCCTTCTTCTCTGCCATGTGTGGCCCGTTGGTCAAGCGGTTAAGACACCGCCCTTTCACGGCGGTAACACGGGTTCGAATCCCGTACGGGTCACCATTTCATACATATATCACTTCTTTGGAGGATTAGCTCAGCTGGGAGAGCACCTGCCTTACAAGCAGGGGGTCGGCGGTTCGATCCCGTCATCCTCCACCATTAATACTTATCTTTTCTCTCTTGTAGAGGAAGAACAGTCTTATATTCGGACATATCGTCCGTAAGCTAAATATCATCGCGGGGTGGAGCAGTCTGGTAGCTCGTTGGGCTCATAACCCAAAGGTCGCAGGTTCAAATCCTGTCCCCGCAACCAAAATGGACTCGTGGTGTAGTGGTTAACATGCCTGCCTGTCACGCAGGAGATCGCCGGTTCGACCCCGGTCGGGTCCGCCATTTTGGCTCGATAGCTCAGTCGGTAGAGCAGAGGACTGAAAATCCTCGTGTCGGCGGTTCGATTCCGTCTCGAGCCACCATTTTTATGCCGGTTTAGCTCAATTGGTAGAGCAACTGACTTGTAATCAGTAGGTTGGGGGTTCAAGTCCTCTAGCCGGCACCACTTTTCTTTTTAGAACTGTAAGAAATTACTTCTTGAAGAATAGATGAATCTGTATTAAAATAGATTTTGTCTCTCATGGAGGGGTAGCGAAGTGGCTAAACGCGGCGGACTGTAAATCCGCTCCTTTGGGTTCGGCGGTTCGAATCCGTCCCCCTCCACCATCTAATTTTTATTGCACATTAACTGATTCAGGGGCATAGTTTAACGGTAGAACGAAGGTCTCCAAAACCTTTGGTGTGGGTTCGATTCCTACTGCCCCTGCCATATGGCGATCGTGGCGAAGTGGTTAACGCACCGGATTGTGGTTCCGGCATTCGTGGGTTCGATTCCCATCGGTCGCCCCATATGATTGGGCTATAGCCAAGTGGTAAGGCAACGGACTTTGACTCCGTCACTCGTAGGTTCGAATCCTGCTAGCCCAGCCATATATGCGGAAGTAGTTCAGTGGTAGAATACAACCTTGCCAAGGTTGGGGTCGCGGGTTCGAATCCCGTCTTCCGCTCCATTCATATGATCTGTTATGGCGGCATAGCCAAGTGGTAAGGCCAGGGTCTGCAAAACCCTTATCCACCGGTTCGAATCCGGTTGCCGCCTCCACTACATAATTCCCCCAGCGCCGGGGTGGTGGAATTGGCAGACACACAGGACTTAAAATCCTGCGGTAGGTGACTACCGTGCCGGTTCGAGTCCGGCCCTCGGCACCATATTTTTATAATTTAAACTGCCTAAAGATTTATTTGCATGCCGGTGTGGCGGAATTGGCAGACGCGCACGACTCAAAATCGTGTTCCCTTGGGAGTGTCGGTTCGACCCCGACCACCGGTACCATTTTCTTTTATTTATATAATTACAGAAGAATTAAGTAATATCAACGTTTTCTAACGTCTTTCTACAGTATTGTAGGAAGGCGTTTTTTGCGATTTTAGGAATATTTTTAGGTGATTTTTCCTTCTGCAAATCGTGTGCATTGAATCGTGTTCATAGCTATGGGAGGGTGGTTCGAATTTCAAGTTAAAATAACAAAAAAAGCCTTCTCTTTGGCTAGGTGCCAACACGAAAAAAACCAATAATAAGCGATATCTATAGTAACTGATGTGATATAATTTAACCTTAATAAATATCCAATTAAACCCCTTTCCTGTCAATGGTCAAAGTGGTAAAATTTACAAAGTAAAGAGGGGAAGCTATTTATGTCGAAAAATGCAGTTGGTATTGGGTTTTGTTTAATTTCTGCACTTCTATTTTCAGCTAGGTACATAACAGCAGGTCTATTTCATATTGGATATAACGATTACACTAACCATGCTTTTGAAATAATGTTAGACGCAGTAGGAAGACCGATACTTTACTTAAGTATAATTTCCTTAGTGGTCGGGATGATTTATCTTGCTATAGGTTGGAAACAGAACTGATCGGTATGTTTCTACCCTGTTGAATGGGGACTAGTAGGGGGGATGACTGGTTTGTACTCCGCTGACAGAGTAGATTTACATATAAATTATTCTGACTTAATATCACTGTACTAATAGAAGAAACGGAACACTCAGACTCAAAATCGTGTTCCCTTGGAAGTGTCGGTTCGACCCCGACCACCGGTACCATTACATAACATAATAACGTTAAAATATAGACGTTCCTTGCACAGTGCAAGGAACGTTTTTTTCTTTATACTTTTCAGTACGCAGAGATTTACGTTTTTTCTCCATTACATTATCGCATACTAATAGACGTGCATTTGGCCCCTAATACTATTCCACTCTCAAATTGTTCACGAAAGAATGAACACTTTGCCAATTATGTGCTCTACCCTAAACAAATGTAAAAAAAAGGCGAAATTTGTAGATAGAAGGCTGTCGGTAATCATATTCAGTATTCCTCTATGGGATTCACAGTAACGAAAAAGGAATATTATCTTTAAACGGACAGTTTTGGAAGGGAGTTTCATGAATGAGTGATTTGCAACGAAAGATGGGAACTTTTGCCCTGACCATGGTCGGGCTCGGTTCGATCATTGGATCCGGCTGGTTATTTGGGGCATGGAGAGCTGCACAAATCGCCGGTCCAGCCGCTGTTTTTTCCTGGATCATCGGCATGATCGTTATTTTATTTATAGCGCTTTCTTATATTGAATTAGGCGCCATGTTTCCTGAAGCCGGAGGTATGGTGAAATACACACAGTATTCTCATGGATCGTTTGTAGGATTTCTTGCAGCCTGGTCCAATTGGATTGCCATTGTTTCTGTTATTCCTGTTGAAGCAATCGCCTCTGTGCAATATATGAGTTCATGGCCGTGGAAATGGGCAAGGTGGACGCACACGTTAGTGACGGAAGGCACCCTTACCGGGAAAGGATTGGTTATCGCTTCAGTTTTGATGCTGATTTACTTTTTTCTGAACTATTGGGCAGTCAGCCTGTTTGCCAAAGCAAATAACCTGATAACAATTTTTAAAATTGTTATTCCTGGACTCACGGTTGGAGCGCTTCTTTTCGTAGGATTTCATGGGGAGAACTTTACATCCGGGCACAGTGTTGCCCCTTATGGTTGGGCAAGTGTACTAACTGCCGTAGCTACTTCAGGGATTGTATTCGCGTTCAACGGTTTCCAAAGCCCCATTAATATGGCGGGCGAGGCAAGGAATCCCGGCCGCACTATTCCATTTTCAGTTGTAGGGTCTGTTCTGATCGCAACCGTTATCTACATTTTATTGCAAGTGGCCTTTATCGGGGCTGTCAGTCCTGCCACGATTGCTAAAGGCTGGCATCATTTAAATTTCAATTCGCCATTTGCCGATTTGGCCATTGCACTGGGCATTAACTGGCTTGTCATTTTACTTTATTGTGATGCATTCATTTCTCCTTCCGGCACAGGAACTACGTATACCGCCACCACAGCGAGAATGATCTACGGAATGGAAAAGAACGGATATTTACCAGAAGTGTTTGGAAAGGTTCACCCTTTTTATCGTGTGCCTCGTCCTGCTATGTATTTAAACCTTGCTGTATGTTTTCTGTTTCTGTTTGTCTTTAGAGGCTGGGGGGTACTAGCAGAAGTAATTTCAGTCGCAACCCTTATCTCTTATATCACCGGCCCAGTTACCGTCATGACATTAAGACGGACAGGCAGGAATCTATATCGTCCATTACGTGTTAAAGCACTAAGCATCATCGCACCATGCGGGTTCGTCTTTGCCTCTTTAACGCTGTATTGGGCAAGATGGCCGCTGACTGGACAGGTGCTATTCTTTATTTTGATTGGCCTTCCGATTTACTTTTATTATCAGGCGAGAAAGAAATGGAAAGGTTTCAAAACGAATTTCCTGGCAGGACTCTGGATGGTTGTTTACTTAATCTGCATGATGTTTATCTCCTACCTGGGAAGTGAAAAATTTGGAGGAGCCAACATCATTCCATTTGGGTGGGATATGGTTCTCATTGCATGCTTAGCCCTTGTGTTTTATTATTGGGCTGTAAAAAGCGGGATTCAAACCGAGTATTTAGACGAAGCAGCTAAACTGAATGAGCAAGTTAGAGTTAAAGAAATGACGAAACGCGGGAACGAGTCTGGGGAAGAAGTAGGTTAACTATTACGGTAAAAAGAAGTGCATAAATGGTGCACTTCTTTTTTTATGCTTTTTAATACATCGAGTTATCCGTTTGCCAGGAAAATTAAAAATATTTTTAATTTTCAGTTATAAAAAGAAAGGATTTTTTTGTCATTTATTAGAATACATAGGCTAATATAGGTGAATGGTCATTCATCTTCACCTGTATTTTATTCTAAAGCATGGGGGAGTAGCGGATGAAAGTCTTTAGTTTGTTCAAGGCGGAGATGGCTGGTTTGGCAGCGAAAAAAGGGCTGCTGGTATCAGTCATAATTGCCTTGCTTGTCCCGGTTGTGTACGGGGGGATACTCTTATCTCCGAGGTGGGGACCGTATGACAACCTGTCTAATCTGCCTGTAGCAGTCGTTAACAATGATCAGGGAGCGGATTCAGATGGAGAGACGATCAATGCAGGAAAGGATTTAGTCGCTGATCTGGAAAAAGGAAAAAACCTCGGTTGGAAATTTGTTGACTCCGACGAGGCAAAAAGCGGGATGAAGAGTTTAAAGTATTACATGGTCATTGAAATCCCCAAGGATTTCTCCAAGAGGGTAACGACTGTTCTTTCAACAGATCCTCAAAAACCAGAACTGAAGTATGTGCAGAATGAAGGTTTGAACTTCATGGCCGCACAGGTTACAAAGAGTGCCACCGAGCAGATCCGGGAAAGGCTCGCAGACCGGATTACAGAGAAATACGTGAACACTATGTTTGCGAGCCTGCAAGATGTGTCGGACGGTTTTCAGACCGCTGCTGATGGCTCAGAAAAGCTGAACGGAGGCACATCTGAATTACACAAAGGAACCGGCACACTTTTGGAATCGCTTACAAAAAAATCCGGCGATATATCCAGGCTTGCTGCAGGGACAAAAGAGCTTGAAAAAGGAACCGGGAAGATTTATCAGTCCCTCTCCGGAAAACAGAATGATATCACGAAATTAGCCAATGGAGCGGCACAGGTAAACAATGGATTAGGCCAAGTGCTTCAAAACTTGACCGGCAAGCACGGGGATATTAAGCGTTTGTCGTCTGGATCACATGATTTAAAGGATGGGACAAATGAACTCTTGTCTTCTTTAAAAGCTGGGTCTGGAGATATTGCAAAATTAGCGGTAGGTTCGGAAAAAGCTAATGAAGGGACAGGCCTGCTGCTGCTTACACTTAAAAAGAAGCAGCAAGGTGTTGCAGAGCTTGCAGCCGGGGCAAAGGTGCTTAATGACCAAATGCCGGCACTTAAACAAGGTACAGAAGGAGTGCTTGGCGGTTTAAAAAATTTGCAAAACAAAGTGAATTCAGAGCTTCGGCCGGGAACTCAGGCAGTGGCTGGAGGAGTGGCGAAAGCAGCGGAAAATGCACAAGCTCTTGGAGCTGGGCTTAAAGGCCTTTCCTCAGCTCTAAACAGCTACCTTGAGGCACATCCTGATTTGAGGAATGATCCTAATTTTATGAAAATAGTTGGGACAGGCCAAGTACTTTCTCAAAATGCGAATGATCCTGATAATATAAAGCAGCTTGGAGCACTCAAGGATGCGTCAGCAACTATTGCCAGTGCTTTTAGTAAAGAAGGTGCAGTGACTGCAGGGCTTGATAAACTGGTGGCAGGACAGTCCGTCATCGACAACGGTGTGGGCGAACTGAACGAGAAAGCACCACAGCTAAAAGATGGCACAGCGCAAATTGCCGCGGGATGGAACACCATGGTGACTAAAGTTGGTGATCTTCATGCTGGCACGGCACAAATCGCAGCTGGCAACCAATCCGTGAATGAAGGCTGGAGTTCAATGACGGATGGAGTTAGAAGGCTCGACTCAGGCGCAGGGCTTCTATCCGCCGGTAATGAGGAGGTCAATAATGGCTGGAAAAAGCTTATTGATGGTACGAGTAAACTTAATAATGGTTCTGGACAGGTGAGCCGTGGAAACGCGGACGTTGATAAGGGCTGGAAAGTCCTCACAGCAGGCGCGTACAAGATCCATTCAGGAACGGTTCAAGTGAGTGACGGCAATGCAACAGTGGAAAAAGGATGGGGGGATTTAACTTCGGGTGTCACCAGGCTAAATGATGGTGCAGAAAAACTGAATGATGGTTCAGGCGAGCTGGCTTCGGGATTGAAAGATGGGGCCGCAAAAACAAGCAGCCTGAAAACCCCGGAAGACAAAAACTTCAACATGTTTGCTTCTCCAGTGCAGCTGAAAAGTGACAAGGTGTTCAAATTTCCTCATTATCGTGATTCTACCGCACCGTATGTTTTAACACTCGCCTTGTTTACAGGAATTTTGATCATGTCCATGTTCATGAACTTCAAAAGGCCGGAAGAGGTATCTGCAGCCGCCTGGTTTAGTGCAAAGTTAATGAATCTATCCGTTCTTGCAATTGCTCAGGCTTTGCTGCTTTCCCTAGTAGTCATGATTTTAGCTGTAAATGTTGAAAACCCGGCAGGCTTTGTACTGTTTGCTATTTTTGTCAGCATTGTATTTTCTGCGATCGTTAGTTTCTTTGCAGCACTCGGAATGATTGGCCGGTTTCTTGGATTGGCGTTTGTCGTTCTTCAGCTTTCCATTACAGGAGCGAATTTGCCAATCGATATGCTCCCGCCAAATATGCGGGCTTTGAGCGAATTCCTTCCATTTACGTATAGCATCGCCGGATTTAAGGCGCTGCTTGCTCTTGATGCGCCAGGTACGGCTCTGTTTAATGCGAGTGTTCTGTTTATCTATCTGGGCGCTTTTGCTCTTCTGGCGTTTGCTGTCATCTTAGTCAGCAGAGGCAGACGTTTGTCGCGGGAGGACACAGCTAAAATTCAAGCATAAAAAAATAATATAACAGGTTGTCATATTATTCGGTGATTTGGACTATATTGAATCAAGGCAGTTGTAGGTTTTAGCGCAGTACTTCGTTTTAAATGAAGTACTGCGCTTTTTTTATTGAATAATAAATGATTCAGAAGAACCTCCATGTATCTGAATAAACATTTTTTCGATGGCCGCCAACAGTTTCCCGGCTTCCTTCGTTGACATGGACGGGCGAAGATAAACGATCTGAAGGGCGCTTGTGACATTATCGTGCGTCATCGTGCGTTTGGAGTCAACGATGGGACTGCCGAAAGGGCCGGATGCATCAGAAGAGAGCAATTTGGCCTCCATGTTCATTAAACGGCCGTTTAACCCTTCATATTGATCTTCTGCTTTTCCCAGCCTCACTTCAATGTCACCGGTCAGTGGGCCTGCATTATATATGCCTATAGGTACACCATATTGAAGAGAAAAGAAGTTGTTCACATCGACGGCCGAATTGATCATCCCTATGTCTTTGCCGCTATATACTCTTCGAAGCAGAGCTTCTGCAGAAGGCCGGTATCTTGAGGGATCCATTGCTAGCGCTTTGAAGGTTTTTCTCCATTCCTGCACGCCAGGGTGGTCAGAGACACTGAGCTGATGGGCGTCCAATTTCAGAGATTCAAGAAATAATTGGAATCTGCCCTTTAGCATTTGCGGTGATTCTCCAATCACGATATCATGATATAGTATTGCTCCCAATTTAAAAGAAGGGACAAGCTGTTTAATGTCCTTTGCTATATTTATCATACGGATCACCTTTACTTTTTATCGTATTTTATAGCTAGTTTACCATAGATCAAGAAATCCTTTATGGAGAAAGGAGGTTCAGTTATGACAGGCGCCCAGTTAAAAGAAGAACTCATTGCATATAGTAAATCAATTGGTATCGACAAAATTGGATTTGCTTCTGCCAATGTTTTTGCCGATTTGAAAGAAAGGCTGGTTCAGCAGCAAACGCTCGGTTATCAATCGGGATTTGAAGAAAAGGACATCGAAAAGAGAACGAATCCGCGGCTTTTGATGGAAGAGGCACATTCGATCATATCCATCGCTCTAGCTTACCCTTCTAAAATGAAAAATGCTCCGCGCAGTGTCAGGGGGGCAAGAAGAGGCATTTTTTGCAGGGCCTCCTGGGGAGTGGATTACCACTTCATCCTGAGAGAGAAACTGCGTCTGTTAGAGGACTTCATCAAAGAGAAAGTCCCGGAAGCGAAGGTAAAGTCGATGGTCGATACGGGGGAATTGTCCGATCGTGCTGTCGCCGAGCGTGCAGGAATCGGATGGAGTGCGAAGAATTGTGCCACGATCACCCCGGAGTTTGGCTCCTATGTATATCTAGGGGAGTTGATAACTACCTTACATCTCCCGCCAGACACCCCGATTACTGATCAGTGCGGAGACTGCACGATCTGTATTGACGCATGCCCGACCGGAGCACTTGTGCAGGGAGGGCAGCTGGACTCCAATAAGTGTATTGCCTTCTTAACACAGACCAAGGATTTTCTTCCTGATCAATACCGTGAGAAAATAGGAAATCGTCTATATGGTTGTGATACTTGCCAGACGGTATGCCCCAAAAATAAGGGGAAGGATTTCCATCTTCATGAGGAGATGGAACCGGATCCTGAGATTGCGAAACCTTTATTAAAGCCGATCCTTCATATGAGCAACCGTGAATTTAAGGAGCGGTTCGGCCAAGTGTCCGGCTCATGGAGAGGTAAAAAACCGATCCAGCGCAATGCGATCCTTGCTCTTGCTCATTTCAAAGATGAATCCGCATCTGAGGACCTGGCCCAGTTGATGAATGAAGACCCCCGCCCTGTCATCCGCGGAACTGCTGCTTGGGCGTTAGGTAAAATCGGCGGAAGGATAGCAAGAGAACAGCTTAATGCTGCGAAAGAACGAGAAAAAGACGGGAATGTGGCGTCAGAAATCGATAAAGGACTGAATATGCTTCAAAATCACGGAATTTACTAATCGCATCGCGAGAACATGTCCGTTAGTATAGAAAACATCAAGAAAATAAAAGAAGGGATTTTTATGTGTAATATAAAAACATTATTCTCTTATGAGGAAATGAAAAGCCCGATTGGCCTCCTGACTATTATTGCAACCGAAAATGGCGTTTGCCGGATTGATTTTGGGAGCCTTGAAGAAAATTTACCATCCCTTCAATCCTGGATGTCGAAGAACTACCTTAAGGGGGAACTGACTCATTCACCAGGACAGCTGCAGCCGATCGTTGACCAGCTCGAGAGCTACTTCAATGGTACACTGCAGGAATTTTCTATTCCGTTAGACCTGTATGGCACTCCCTTTCAAATTAAGGTTTGGGAGGAATTAAAGGGGATTCCTTATGGGGCGACATGCTCCTATAAGGATATCGCACAAGGAATCGGTGCGCCAAAAGCCGTGAGAGCCGTAGGCAGTGCCAATAACAAAAACCCAGTCCCGATCATTATTCCATGCCACAGGGTGGTTGGCAGCAATGGTGCGCTTGTCGGATATGGCGGCGGATTGGATAAAAAAGAACTTCTGCTGAACATTGAACTTCAGAACTTTATACCAAAGACCTCGTGAACCGTTTTAAACGGTTCTTTTTTTTTGTCCCTGTTTCATATGCTGATAGTACGTTAATTTTGCAACACGGGGGTGGCCTATGAACTGGCTGGAGCAGCTGAAATTCTATATACAGCGCCTGACGGATTGGATGGTCAATGAAAACTGGACCGATAGTGTCTGTTTGCCGTTGGAGGAAAGGGAGAGCTTTGCTCGAAAAAAGCAGGCATTGCATGAGAGGAATGCCGTATTGGTCAATAATAATGTGGAAGCGCAGGTCCTGCGGCATTCCAGCTTTGATGATCTTCACCAGGTCGATTATATTCTTCATTTCAGTAATTTGATCAGGCATGGGTATGATTTTTATGTTGAGGAGTGGACACAGGAGAGGAGAGCGGTATTTAAGGAGGATCAGCTGATCAGTGATAAAGTGCTTAAACCTGAGGGGCAGCATAAAGAGAAGGTGAAAATTGACAGAGAGACAGAGCCGGCTGTTCTTCGAAAACACAAGTATGACCGGCTGGCGGCAGTAAGGTATGCGGAAAGATGGTGGAACACGTATAATCCTGCATTTAAGTCTTTCGATGTCGATTGTACAAACTATATTTCCCAGTGCCTTCACGCAGGAGGAGGCATCCCCATGGTCCACCATGGAACCCGGTCCAAGGGCTGGTGGTTTAAGCATCATGATTGGAGCTACAGCTGGACGGTGGCCAATGCGATGAGATGGTATTTGAGCGGATCCAAAACACAGCTCCAGGCAAGAGAGAAGTCGTCTGCGAGCCAGCTCATTCCAGGTGACGTGATCTGCTATGATTTTGACGGCGACGGGCACTGGCAGCATACGACGATCGTGGTAGCTAAAGATTCTTCGGGAGAGCCGCTTGTGAATGCGCACTCCACAGACAGCCGGATGAGATTCTGGAAGTACGAGGACTCTACCGCCTACACACCGCATATCAAATATAAGTTTTTTCATATTGTGTAAAATAAGCACCTTGGGGCTATATTCCGGTAAAAGTGCTATAATAATGGAGGAATAAGCATTCGAGGTGAGAGTTTTGGGTTTACATGTCGTACTTTATCAGCCCCTGATTCCGGCCAATACTGGAAATATTGCCCGTACGTGTGCAGGAACAGGGACATCTCTGCATTTGATCCGTCCGCTTGGGTTTTCAACGGATGATAAACAGCTGAAGAGGGCTGGCTTGGATTACTGGGAACACGTTGATGTTCATTATTATGATTCTCTGGAGGAGCTGTTCGATCGTTTTCCAGAAGGATTGTTTTACTATATTACCAAGTTCGGAAAACAGCGCTACACTGATATGAATTACAGCGAGCTGTCACGTGATCACTTTTTTGTATTTGGCCGTGAGACGACAGGACTGCCTCCGGAACTGCTCGAGGCAAATGCAGAACGGTGTTTCAGGCTTCCGATGAATAATAACATCCGTTCTTTGAACCTTTCCAATACTGCTGCGATTTTAATTTATGAAGCGTTGAGGCAGCAGGAATTCCCTTCATTGGGTTAATGTGGGTTGATGCATATAAAAAAACGTCCCGAAAATGGGGCGTTTTTTTATATGTACCGTTTTATTTTGTTCCGGGACTATCATTGTATCCCGCAGTGAAAATGGCGGTTAAGAACGCGAGCATAACTCCTAGTATGAGGATAAAACTCATGCGATCTCCTCCTTTGGGTGCAATTTTCCATATCCTTTCTTTATTATAGCGAAACCGCTGTTATCGCACAACGGCAAACTTGACTGAAATACAAGCTGTAAAATATCAAGACTAATCCAGCCCCGGTAAACATAAACAATACTAGAACCACTTTCATTTGTGATGCGAAACCACAAAGTTCTTCTATCGGAAAAACAAAAAACAACTTGAATGATTGGGGACATCCTCGCATAAAGTAGATTAACAAACGAAGGATGCAAACACTACGCAAGGGGGTACACATGGATATTTTAAGTAAAATCCAATTGCACCGTGAAGAGGAGAGGCGTCTTGCCTGGGAAGGTACCTTCGGAGAATACCTTGAGATTTTAAAGGAACGCCCTTATGTCGCTCAGTCCGCTCATTCCCGAGTCTATAATATGATTAAAGATGCTGGAATAGAGGAAGTGAACGGAGCCAAAAGGTATAACTTTTTCACAAACCAGATTTTTGGGCTTGAGGATTCAATCGAAAGGCTGGTAGAGGAGTATTTTCATCCCGCAGCTAAACGGTTGGACGTTCGAAAAAGGATACTTTTACTGATGGGGCCTGTTTCCGGGGGGAAATCCACGATTGTTACCATGCTGAAACGAGGTCTGGAGAAATATTCGAAAACAGACGCAGGAGCCGTGTACGCCATCAAAGGCTGCCCGATGCATGAGGATCCATTGCATTTAATCCCTCATCATCTGCGCGAGGATTTTTTTGAAGATTATGGTATCAAGATCGAAGGAAGCCTGTCGCCTTTAAACACGATGAGGCTTGAAAAAGAGTACGATAATTGTATTGAAGATGTCATGGTTGAACGAATCTTTTTTTCTGAAGATAAAAGAACAGGGATTGGAACATTCAGCCCATCCGATCCAAAATCACAGGATATTGCTGATTTAACAGGAAGTATTGATTTTTCAACGATTGCAGAGTTCGGATCAGAATCAGACCCCCGCGCATACCGTTTTGACGGAGAGTTGAATAAGGCGAACCGGGGGATGATGGAGTTTCAGGAAATGCTGAAGTGTGATGAAAAATTCCTCTGGCATTTATTATCTCTGACTCAGGAAGGCAATTTTAAAGCGGGAAGATTCGCGCTGATCTCTGCTGATGAACTGATTGTCGCTCATACGAATGAATCGGAATACCGCTCATTCATCGCCAATAAAAAGAACGAAGCGCTGCACTCGAGGATCATCGTTATGGGAGTACCATATAACTTGAGAGTGTCTGAAGAAGAACGCATCTATGGAAAGATGATTAAAGACAGTGATATGTCCCATGTCCACATTGCTCCTCATGCTTTAAGAGTGGCAGCGATTTTCTCGATATTGACCCGCTTGAAGGATTCAAAAAAGCAGGGCATGGATCTGATCAAGAAAATGAGGCTGTACGATGGAGAAATCGTGGAAGGCTACAACCATATCGATCTCGAAGAGCTGCAAAAGGAATTTTCGGACGAAGGAATGAGCGGAATCGACCCTCGTTACGTCATTAACAGGATCTCATCTGCCATTATTCGAAAAGACATACCATCGATCAATGCACTCGATGTTCTCCGCTCTATGAAGGATGGTCTCGACCATCATGCTTCCATCACTAAGGAGGATAAAGAGCGTTATATTAATTTTATCTCTCTGGCGCGGAAAGAGTACGATGAGATCGCGAAGAAGGAAGTGCAGAAGGCTTTTGTTTATTCTTATGAAGAATCTGCAAAAACACTGATGGATAACTACCTCGATAATGTAGAGGCTTACTGCAATAAAAATAAGCTCAGAGACCCTCTCACTGGTGAAGAAATGAGCCCGGACGAAAAATTGATGCGTTCCATTGAGGAGCAGATTGGAATCTCTGAAAATGCGAAAAAAGCATTCAGGGAAGAAATCTTAATCCGAATTTCCGCTTATGCGAGAAAAGGAAAGAAATTTGATTACAATTCACACGAACGCTTAAGAGAAGCGATCCAGAAGAAACTGTTTGCAGATCTGAAAGATGTCGTTAAAATTACGACTTCTTCTAAGACTCCTGATGAAGCACAGCTTAAAAAGGTGAATGAAGTCATCGCCCGCCTCGTCCAAGAGCATGGGTATAATACGACATCAGCGAACGAACTCCTAAGGTATGTAGGCAGCCTTTTAAACCGCTAGTGATTAAAAACGCATCCCTATGATTTCATAGGATGCGTTTTTTTTAGCGAATGTTAAGGAAAGGCAAAGATTATCTTCATGATAAAAGAATAAATGGGACCAAGAAAGAGAATACCTTGTATTATGATAAACTATAGTGGTAAATTGATACTAAACGCTAACAAAAGGGAAGTGAGAGGATGAGTTCCGGGGAAGATAAAAGCCAATTATGGGATTGGATAAAAGCCATTGGAATAGCACTCATACTAGCGTTGCTGATAAAGAAATTTTTATTCGAGCAGTACGTTGTTTATGGAGAATCAATGATGCCGACCATTGAAAATGGAAACCGGCTGATTGTAAATAAATTAGGCTACAATCTTGGAAAGCCCAAGCGGTTTGATTTAATTGTTTTTCATGCGAATGCGAAAGAGGATTATATTAAGCGAGTGATCGGAATGCCGGGTGAGAGGATCGCCTATCAAAACGATAATCTCTATATAAATGGCAAACAAATCGATGAGCCCTATTTAAATCAGTACAAGAAGAATATTACGAGCGGAAATCTGACAGGTGACTTTACGCTGGAAGAAGTCACCGGGCAAAAAGTCATTCCTAAAGGAAAAGTCTTTGTGATGGGAGATAACCGGCTGCACAGTATTGACAGCCGCCATATCGGCTTGGTCGATATGAAAAAGATCGTTGGTGAAGTAAATCTCCGTTACTGGCCTGTAAAAGAGCTTGAAGTGATTAAATAAGTTTAGTACCACAGGAAAAAGGGAATTGTGCAGGAAAGAGGTGATGGTCTATGTCCAGAGAACAGGACTATACAGAAAAACCAAAAAACAGCTCGATGACTCCAAACTTTAAAGAAATGAAGGAACATGGAAGGGTAATGGAGAAGATGTCGACGAATGATAATGTTGAGAAAAGCGGCAAGACTCCTGATCCTGCTCAGTATGAACATCATAAAAATAAAAATCAACAGTAAGACCTGTTTCGGGTAACCGAAACAGGTTTTTTTAATAAATTATCTATAAATTATCTATGTCCTCAATCATTATGGCTGAGATCGATGCTTTTTTGGTGCGGCTCCGAAAATTATTGACCCAAAATCGAAATAATTGAACCGAATTTGCTGCTAATTGAACCGATCGTAAGATGCAGACTTTTTCGCGCTGCCACAACCGCTGTCCCATAGAAAAGGTTCCTGAGGCGTAAACCGCCCGCAAACATACGCTTATCTCAATTGATTGAAAAATGTGTCAATTACTTAGCAATTCTCACCTTGTACTGCATAGGATAAAGTAACCAACCCTTTTTCTATTCAAAAGTGGGTGGTTCTTTTATCAATTGATCTGATTTCATTCAAATAAAACAATGAGCCAATTAAAAAAGAAGGAGGGGAAATGATGAGCGAGGAAGCTAAAAATAATTTTGCCGTTTCTCAAGAGAACTGGTCCCTCCACCGCAAAGGCTATCAGGATCACCAGAGGCATATGGAAAAGGTCCAGGAAGCCATAAAAAACAACCTGCCCGATTTAATCAGCGAAGAAAACATTATTTTATCCAATGGGCGAGATGTTATTAAAATACCGATTCGTTCATTGGACGAATACAAAATTCGCTACAATTATGAAAAGAACAAGCATGTAGGGCAGGGAGACGGAGACAGCCAGGTAGGAGATGTGGTAGCGCGTGATGGGAATGGAAACCAGGCTGGTGCAGGAAAAGGTAAAGGCCAGGCAGGCGACAAGCCGGGTTCGGATTATTCCGAAGCAGAGGTTTCACTTGCAGAGCTTCAGGAATTCTTGTTTAAAGAGTTGGAATTGCCGAATTTAAAACAAAAAGAACAGGACAATATCGTTCTTGAAAAAGTTGAGTTTAATGATATCCGCAAGACCGGCCTAATGGGGAACGTAGATAAGAAACGCACCATACTTACCGCATTTAAACGAAATGCCCTTAAAGGAAAACCAGCCATCGCGCCTATCTATAACGATGACCTGCGGTTTAAAACATGGAATGAAGTGGTGAAGCCGGAATCAAAAGCCGTGGTCCTGGCCATGATGGATACATCAGGATCCATGGGAATATGGGAAAAATACATGGCCAGGAGCTTTTTCTTTTGGATGACACGATTCCTGCGGTCGAGATATGAAACGGTGGAAATCGAATTTATTGCTCATCACACTGAAGCCAAAGTGGTATCAGAAGAGGATTTCTTCTCTAAAGGAGAGAGCGGTGGAACAATTTGTTCCTCTGCCTACCGAAAAGCATTGGAATTAATTGAAACCAAGTATTCACCATCCCGTTTTAATATTTATCCTTTTCATTTTTCAGACGGTGATAATCTGACAAGCGACAATGCCCGCTGCGTTAAACTGGTGCAGGAGATCATGGCACACAGCAATATGTTTGGGTATGGCGAGGTTAACGCTTATAACCGGCATTCAACGTTAATGAGTGTGTATAAAAGCATCACAGATCCTAAATTTAATTATTATATTCTAAAGGAGAAAGCGGATGTGTATCATTCCATGAAGAGCTTCTTCAGGAAAAGAGAAGAAGTAAAATAGCAGAGGGGCCCATTATCCATGTATTGGATAATGGGTTTTCTTTTATTATGAAGGAAAGTTACATATAACTAATTCATAACCAAATGGGAGGGGACGGGATCGTTGAAGGTGAATCGAATCAAAAAGCAGCTGATCATAGCCGCCGCTATCCTGGCCGCTGCTGTGTTATGCTTCTCCCCAAAAAACGCAGGTGCCGCATGGTTCGAGCCGCTGAAGGTGCATTTTCTTGATGTCGGCCAAGCGGATTGCATTTTGATCCAGATGCCGAATGGGAAGAACATGCTCGTTGATGCGGGTGACGAAAATGATGGACCAGAGATTATTCGGTATTTACAAAGCCAGGGAGTAGTCGATATCGACGTATTGGTGGCAACGCATCCTCATCATGACCATATCGGATCCATGGACGATGTGATACAGAATTTTAATGTAAAAAAGATTTACATGCCCAATCTTCCGTATGATACGGCTTATTATCATGATCTTTTTAAAATCATTAACGAAAAGAACATCCCAGTGGAACGTGCCAAAGCCGGAACCAAATTCCGATTCGGTTTTTCAGTAAAGGTGGATATGCTGGGACCTGGTTCTTCCTATTATAAATACATTAATGATTACTCTGCGGTATTGAGGATTACACATGGTAAAAACCGCTTTTTGCTGATGGCTGATGCTGGGATGGAATCCGAAAAGGAACTGCTTTCGTCGAAAAAAGATTTAAAGGCAAATGTCCTTAAGGTCGGCCATCATGGTGCAAACACGGGAACCGCCATGCCGTTCTTAAAAGCTGTCCGCGCAAAGACCGCTATTATTTCGGTAGGAAACAACAATCCGTATCATTATCCCTCAAAAGAAGTGCTGTACCGGCTGGAACGGTTGGATATGACCATCTATCGAACCGATCAGCTCGGGGTTATTACGGCCATCAGCAACGGAAATAAAATAACGTTCCGGACGAACGGCTTTAAATAAGGTGCCCCGATTTGGGATGCCTTGTTTTTTTAGACCTTGAAAAGGGTAAAGAATTGCCAGGTTATAAAGAGCTTGCACGGCGCTCGCGCTTTTCTTAAAAGCTTCTCTCTTGCACTTTCAAGACAGGGATAAGAAAATAAATATAAAAAGGGAGGCAATGAAATAAATGATAAAAGCTTTGGTCTTTGACTTCGACGGGCTGATCCTGGATTCGGAGACGAGTGTTTACAATGCCATTCAGGAGATTTTTACGGAGCATTCATGCAGCATGCCGCTGGAGTTATGGCAGGAATGCATTGGAACGAAGGATCATTTAGATCCCTTTGAATACCTTGAAGAACAAATCAATAAAAAGGTAGATATAAAGGGCTTGCGTGCGCAACATCATGAAAGGGTCCTTGCCATGCTGGAAGGTGAAAAAGCGCTTCCGGGTGTGGAGGACTACCTGGAAGCGGCTAAAGAACTTGGTTTGAAAATCGCTCTCGCCACCAGCTCGTCGCGCGAATGGGTAACTGGGCACTTGGAAAAGTTAAATTTGCTTTCCTACTTTGACTGTTTGAAAACAGCGGATGACGTAGAGCGAGTAAAACCGGATCCTGCCCTCTATTTGGAAGCTGTTAAATGCCTTGGAGTGAAACCTGAGGAAGCGATTGCGTTTGAGGATTCGGCGAACGGGGCGAAAGCAGCGAAAGCAGCAGGTCTTTATTGTGTGGTAATTCCTAATGAAGTAACGAGAGGACTTGCTTTCGGAGAGGTGGATCATCAGTTGGAGTCGTTGGCAGAAGTACAGTTAATAGAACTGATGAGCCGGTTTTGATGGTCAAGATTCTGGGAGTAAATCATATAACCTTTGCAGTGAAAAACTTAAGCCGTTCACTGGATTTTTATCAAACGGTATTAAATGCCGAGCTTGTTCATAAAGGGCGGACGGACGCTTATCTTGAGTGGGGGCCGGTCTGGATTTGTCTGCTCGAGCGGGGAGAAGCTAAGAAGGCAGACAGTAAATCGGCCGGAGTCGACCATGCGGCCTTCACTGTGCACGAAAATGACTTTGATCAAACAGTGGCGGTCCTCAAAAGCAATGACGTAAAGATTGTCAGAGGTCCGATAAAGCGGGGCGGAGGGCGCTGCGTGAACTTTTTGGATCCAGATGGTATTCAACTGGAGCTCAATACAGGCTCTTTGGCCGGCAGGATGGAAAACTGGGTTTAATGAGATTGAATTTGAATAGGAGTGAGCCTATTGAGTGAAGTAGATGTTTCTAAATTTGAAAAGAAGATTGAACTTCGGAATATACAATGCAATGATTTAGATGAAATTCTTGAGTTGCAGAGAATCTGCTTTCCTGACCACATGGAGCCGTGGAAGCGCGAGCAGCTTGAAAGCCATCTGGATATTTTTCCTGAAGGCCAGTTTGTAGTTACATATGAAGGGAAAATTGTTGGAAGCTGTTCGAGCCTGATTGTTAACTTTGATGAATATGATGACCAGCATACATGGGACGAAATTACAGATGAAGGGTACATTACGAACCACAATCCTAACGGCTATAATCTTTATGGCATAGAAGTGATGGTACACCCAAATTACCGCAGGATGAAAATCGGAAAGCGTCTATATGAGGCGAGAAAAGAACTTGCTGAAGAGTGGAATCTGAAAAGCATAATCCTGGGCGGCCGCATCCCTAATTATTACAAGCATTCTAACGAAATGACACCGAGGGAATATGTGAAAGAAGTCATCCATCACAATATTTACGATCCAGTGCTCACCTTTCAGCTGATGAACGGATTCACAGTCATGCGGATCAACCGCCATTATCTGCCTGATGATAGGCAGTCCAAGGAATATGCGACTTTGATGGAATGGAATAATGTGGATTATCATCCTCATAATACGAGGAGACATTTCAAAACAAGTGAACCGATACGTATAACAGCTATTCAGTACATGATGAAGACGATTGAATCGTTTGAGGATTTCGCTACGCAAGTTGAGTATTATACAGATGTTGCTGCCGATCAAGGGTCCGATTTTGCTGTGTTTCCTGAATTGCTGACTACTCAGCTCTTATCTTTTTGTGAAGAGAAAAGCCCTAGCCAGGCCATCAGGCGGTTGACCGAGTATACAGAGGATTATATCGAACTCTTTACAAATCTCGCGGTCCGGTACAATGTCAATATAATCGGAGGCTCGCATTTCGTTGAAGAGGATGGCAACATCTATAATGTTGCTTACTTATTCCGAAGAGACGGAACGATTGAAAAGCAGTATAAGATTCACATCACACCAAATGAAAGAAAATGGTGGGGCATCACACCAGGTGACAAGGTGCAGGTGTTCGACACTGATTGCGGCAAGATCGCCATTCTGATCTGCTATGATATAGAATTCCCAGAGCTGTCTCGAATTGTGACAGACATGGGAGCTAATATTATCTTTACACCATTCTGTACCGAGGACAGACAGGGGTATGTCAGGGTGAGGTATTGTTCACAGGCAAGAGCTGTAGAGAATGAAATCTACACGGTCATTGCCGGAACAGTAGGCAACCTGTCACAGGTTGAAAATATGGATATCCAGTATGCTCAATCTGGAATTTTCACTCCTTCTGATTTCGCTTTCCCACGGGACGGAATCGTGGGGGAATGCCATCCGAACATCGAAACAGTCGTTGTCGGAGACGTTGACCTGGAGATCTTGCGCAGGCAGCGAAAGACAGGGAACGTCACCCAGCTTCGAAACCGCAGGCTGGATTTGTATGAAGTGGTTCAAAAGAGTAAAAGTAAAAGCTAAAAAGAGAACGGCAGGAGATTTCCTGTCGTTTTTGCTTGTATTTTTTTATTTGCCGGGAAATAATGTCGCACGCCAGCAAATCGTGCGACAAATTCCGCATTGCTGTCGAATGTAGTTTTCCTGGCTTTTGCACTGCGGTATAATAGAATAAGTAGTTGAGAATTTTCCGTACAAGAAGGGAAAACATACGCGGTACAGAATTATAAAGGGAATAGACCCGCGCATAAAAGGAGGAGATTCCGTAATGAACTGGATGACTGCTTACGAAAAATGGTTGAATGAACCGACTCTTAGCGACGAGCTTCGACGTCAGCTCGAACAATTAAAAGAAACGGAAACCGGCCTTGAGGATTCCTTTTATAAGAACCTCGAATTTGGCACTGGAGGCATGAGGGGGGAAATCGGCCCTGGAACGAACCGAATGAATACATATACCATTCGAAAGGCGTCAGCCGGCCTTGCAAGCTTCATTGAAGCACATGGTGAGAAGGCGAAGGCGCGCGGTGTAGTCATCGCCTATGACTCCCGGCATAAGTCACCTGAATTTGCGTTGGAGGCGGCGAGCACATTAGCGACAAGAGGAATACAAACCTACGTGTTTGAGAGCTTGAGACCAACGCCCGTGCTTTCTTTTGCTGTCCGCTATCTCAAGGCTTTCAGCGGAATTGTCATTACAGCCAGCCATAATCCTCCGGAGTATAACGGATACAAAGTGTACGGTGCCGATGGAGGGCAGCTGCCGCCGAATGAAGCGGATCTTTTAACAGAACTGGTTGAAAAGATAGAAAATGAACTTGCGATCCCGGTTGATCCCCAGGAGCAGTTGAAAGCGGACGGGCTCATCCAGATCGTGGGTGAAGAAATCGATGACGCATATCTTGAGCAGTTAAAGAGGATAACCGTTAATCCGGATCTCATACATGACATGAAAGACTTAAGCATCGTATTTACGCCTCTTCACGGAACGGCTAATTTACCGGTTAGGACCGGATTGGATGCGATCGGTTTTAAAAATGTTACAGTTGTAAAAGAACAGGAAAAACCTGACCCTGATTTTTCAACGGTTAAGTCGCCAAATCCGGAGGAGCATGCTGCATTTGAGCTTGCTATTCAATATGGCAAAGAGAAGGATGCAGACGTCCTGCTTGCAACGGATCCTGATGCCGATCGTGTCGGTGTAGCGGTAAAGAACCTGGACGGGGAGTATGTGGTGCTTACCGGAAATCAGACGGGGGCACTCCTTCTTCATTATCTTCTTTCACAAAAGCAAGCTCAAGGCTCTCTGTGCCCGAAAGGAGTCGTCCTTAAGACGATTGTAACATCCGAGCTGGGAAGAGAAATTACGAGCTCTTTTGGCCTTAAAACCGTCGATACACTGACCGGATTTAAATTTATCGGCGAGAAAATCAAAGAATATGAAAAAACGGGAGAGCATACTTTCCTGTTTGGCTATGAAGAAAGCTACGGTTATTTAATCGGAGATTTTGTCCGCGATAAGGATGCCGTTCAGACTTGCCTCCTGGCTGCAGAAGTTGCAGCGTATTATAAAAAGCAAGGAAAAACGATGTTCGAGGGTCTATTAGACATATTTGAAACCTACGGATATCACTTGGAGGGCCTTGAATCATTAACGCTGAAAGGCAAAGCGGGCGCCGAGCAGATTCTTCATATTTTAGAATCGTTCAGGGCCAATCCTCCATTCGAAATGGCAGGGAAAGAAATTTTGTATGTTGAGGATTACAGCACAGCAACAAAAACGGATCTCATTTCTGAAGAGGAAAGCAGCATTCACTTACCGGCATCCAATGTCTTAAAATATGTTCTGAGTGATGGTTCTTGGTTCTGCCTGCGGCCTTCAGGGACAGAGCCTAAGATTAAATTTTATTTTGCCGTTAAATCAGACTCCCTGACCAGCAGTGAATCCTTGCTGCGTGAACTGAAAAATGATGTCATGGATCACGTCCAACAGCTTGTTGCAGCAGCTCAGTAAACGTAAACAAAGAGCAGTCCCGGAACCCGGACTGCTCTTTGTTGAAATAAGGGACAATGACAGGGAGATTATCTATGGATAAACAAGACCGAAAACCAACGATTGATTCTAAATACATTCAGCAGCATCTGGCCAATGAACGGACATATCTTGCCTGGATTAGGACAGCGATCGCAATGGCGGGCATCGGCTTTGTTTTCTTAAATCTTCATTTTACCCTGCAGATCAAAGTTCTGCGGCTGGAGGATCAGGTGGTGGCGGCTGTCGGATTTATCGCATTCTTGCTCGGAATTGCCACGATTGTCTTTGCGACCGTCGATTATTTTGATAAACAAAAACAAATTAACAGCCAAAGTTTCAAATCTCCCATCAGGATGGTTTTCGTGGTCTCCATTTCGCTGGTTGTGATGAGTGTTCTAATGGCCAGTTATTTCATGAAACAAAGTATCCTTTGAAACCGAAACGTTTGACTGTACAGTTCTAATTCTGTAAAATTATTTATTATCTATGCATTGGGGTGATTGATTTGGGAAGTATCGTATCAGCGAACTAGCTGAATTAGCAGGCGTTTCAAAAAGAACCATTGATTATTATACAAAACTTGGCCTGTTAAAGGCTGAACGTTCCCAATCAAATTATCGGTTTTACAGTGAAGAAGCCCTACAGCAGCTTACGTGGATTAATTATTATAAGAAACAGCATCTTCCTTTAGAGAAAATCAAAGAAAAAATGGCATCATTCAAGGAAAAGGAAGGGCTGTATAGTGAAACGATGCAAAAAGTCGATATGCAGCTCAATACGCTTGAAAAAGATGTGGAGGAGCTAAAGCCTCTTCTTCAGCAGCTCGACAAGGAGCAATTAAAACTTGCTGTTAAATATATGCCTGCCGAACGCGCAACTTTACTTCACAGCCTTTTATTGATTATTGGAGAAACGCCGCTTATTTAAGGGAACGCCGACAGTATCCAGTAAAATAAATCAGGAGGTGACATCTTTATCTCTCCAAGATGTGAGAGAATAAAGAGTCTATTTGGACATATTTAAGTTATTCTTAGTAGCATTACTGATTGTATTAACCGCTTTTTTTGTGGCCGCTGAATTTGCGATTGTAAAGATCCGCCGTACGAGAATCGACCAGCTCGTGGAAGAAGGAAATAAGCGGGCAGTTGCGGTGCGAAAGGTACTGCTAAACCTGGATGGTTATCTTTCAGCCTGTCAGCTTGGGATCACAATTACCGCTTTAGGACTGGGGTGGCTCGGTGAGGGTACTCTTCATCACTTGCTTCAGCCGGTTTTTGAACAGTTTAGCTTAAGTCCTGCGCTCACGAAAACGGTCACTTTAATTCTTGCTTTTGCCATCATTACTTTTCTTCATGTTGTACTCGGTGAGCTTGCGCCTAAAACCTTTGCTATTCAAAAAGCAGAGGAGATCAGCTTGATGCTTTCAGGACCGCTGATCATGTTCTACAGAGTCCTGTATCCCATCATCTGGCTGCTTAACGGAAGTGCCCGCCTTTTTACAAAAATGTTCGGTCTGTCGGCCGTTTCGGAGCATGAGATGGCCCACTCGGAAGAAGAGCTTCGTCTAATACTTTCCGAGAGTTACAAGAGCGGAGAAATTAATCAGTCAGAGTATAGCTATATGAATAAAGTCTTTGAGTTTGATGACCGTATCGCTAAAGAGATTATGGTTCCGCGTACGGAAATCGTTTGTTTATATATCAACAAATCCATTGAAGAAAACCTTGCCATCATCACGAGTGAAAAGTATACACGTTATCCTGTCGTCGATGAGGATAAAGACCATGTAGTAGGTATGGTGAACGTAAAAGAAATATTTTATGATCTCATGTCCGGTGTGGAAAAATCACTGGAGAGCTACTTGCGCCCTATTTTAACCGTCATTGAAACGATGCCTATTCAGGAAACCTTGGTGAAACTTCAGAAACAGCAGGTGCATATGGCTGTCCTGATGGACGAATACGGAGGAACAGCTGGCCTGTTAACAGTGGAAGATATACTTGAGGAAATCGTTGGAGAAATCCGCGACGAATTTGATACGGATGAAACCCCGATGATATTAAAGGTGACACCTAGAGTGACGGTGCTTGACGGAAAAGTGCTGATCTCTGAGGTGAATGATTTGTATGACCTGGAAATCGATGATTCCGATCTTGATACCATCGGAGGATGGATGCTTTCTCAAAACTCCGATATTGTTGAAGGAGATGAGATCGAGCATGAAGACTTGATCTTTAAAGTCGTGGAAAATGACGGACACCAGATTAAACGCATTGAGGTAAGTAAATTAGAAATCACGAAGGAGCTGGAGGGGGCGGTTAAAACCCCTGAGTTAATTACGGATCCCGAGTAATTGAAATGCCCGCTGCCTTATAAAGGCAGCGGGCATTTTTTTAGGATTTGGGCGTTAAAAAAACTGAGACGGAGTGGAAAAGGGTAAGTGTGCTCGTTGCAAATGCTACAGACAAGATGGTGATGAGAGAGTAGAAAAACATTCCCTCGCCGATAAAATATAATCCAGAAACAATTACGGCAGCATCAATGATGAAGATGATGACGCCAACGTTTAATGAAGAACGCTTGGAAATAAAAAGCGCGAGAAGATCTGTGCCGCCTGTACTCGTATCGTATCTAAGCATGATGCCGATCCCTGTTCCGATCAATAAACCGCCGATCACAGCACTTTCCATCACGGGGAGGTGTATGGATCCCTTAAGAGGCAGCAAAAGATCAATGATAAAAGACGAGACGAGCATACCGTGAATACTGTTAACAAACGAACGGCGGTCGAATTTCCAGGCTAAAAAATAAATAGGAACACTCAGAAGGATAATGGTCATTCCCACTTTAAATCCCCACACATATTTTAACAGCAGACCGATGCCAATGATGCCGCCGTCCAATAAATGAAAGGGAAGTATAAAAACATTTATTCCGATTCCCATTAAGAAACTGCCGATGAAAACGGCTGCCATCTTTGCAAGCATCGTTTTCCTCCTGTCCGTTCTTTTTATTACTTTATGAAGCCGAACAGGAAACCATTACTGACATGTCCAGAAAGCCGGATCACCTATTATTTATTGGACAAAAGCGCATCGAATTCACTGGAATTTACAGTTTTTATGCTGAATTGTTTTTTCATATGCTCCAGCTGATCCATCGTTTTTTCAAACTCCTCTTCTTCATCTTCCATATAGCGTTTGGAAAAACAAATAGAGTCATCGTTTGTTTTTAAAAGAAGTTTAATTTCAAGTTCCAATGGCTGTTTTCCTGAATCTTCATCACTGAACAAAATTCCTCCCGGTGATGTTTCTTTTTGACTGAGATACATCGTGCCTTGCGAATCATGTGTGTTGGAGAATTCAAGAATATCATCGAATGTCTCGGCTTGTCTCATCGAACCCATCCCTTCTTCTAGGCTTTTGTCCTCATTTTTTCCCTGTCGGCCTAATATTAAACAACTGTTTAAACGATAAATATCAGCAGGTGCCCGTGATGTTTGTCCACACCAAAACCCTGTCCCCCGCATTTACTATTAGTACCATCGGTTGGTAGAAATCGGTGATGAAAGGAGAGTAATTCATGGGTTTTGGTTTTGATGGCGGAGACTGCAGGTTTGGCCGCCGGGGAGATACGTTTAGAAGAGAAGCGTGTGCGCTAATTAACGAACGTGTACAAGTAGATACCGTAAACCAGACATTCCGCGGAAGATTAGTTGAAGTTGGCCGGGATGTCATCGTACTGCGGGTAAGAAGAAACAATTGTACGTTCCGGGTTGTTATCCGCATAGCAGAGATTGTAGCGATTTTCCCGATCTAACTGGGTTTCAACAGGGCGAAAAACATCCCATCACCAGGGGTGTTTTTTATTTTTTTGTCGTGCTTAAACCTGCGTTATTGCTTTGTTTATTGGTGCAAATAGGCAAGTTAGCAATTATTAACTTTGACAAACATTTTATATAGAATATACAATGAGAGTATTGTGTTAACGATTACAAACAACAAGAGGTGATATACATTATGAAAAGAATTGGACTAGCATGGCAGATTCTTATCGGTTTAATTTTAGGGATCGCGGTCGGAGCTGTGTTTTACGGCAACCCTGGAATTGAAAAGTATTTGCAGCCAATTGGAGATATCTTCATCAGGCTCATTAAGATGATTGTCATTCCGATTGTAGTTTCCAGCCTCATCGTCGGTGTCGCCGGTGTAGGTGATATGAAAAAGCTGGGTAAACTCGGCGGAAAAACTATTCTTTATTTTGAGATCATAACAACGATTGCCATCGCTATTGGCTTGTTAGTAGCTAATATCTTTAAGCCGGGTGTAGGCGTAGATATGAAAACATTAAGCAAGACAGATATCGGAAGCTATGTTGACACAGCCAAAACAGCAGGAGAACATGGATTTGCGGAGACTTTCGTTAATATTGTTCCTCAAAACTTGTTTGAGTCTCTTGTGCATGGTGACATGCTTGCTATTATTTTCTTTTCCGTTATGTTCGGACTAGGTGTAGCAGCCATTGGAGAGAAGGGCCAGCCCGTTCTGAGGTTTTTCCAAGGAACAGCAGAAGCCATGTTTTATGTAACAAACCAGATCATGAAATTTGCTCCGTTCGGAGTTTTCGCACTGATCGGTGTTACGGTATCGAAGTTTGGTGTTTCATCACTGATTCCATTAAGTAAGCTTGTTATAATTGTTTACTTGACCATGGCGTTCTTTGTCGTAGTGGTACTGGGGATTGTTGCAAGGATTGCTGGAGTTAATATCTTTAATATTATCAGAATATTAAAAGATGAGCTAATTCTTGCCTATTCAACCTCAAGCTCAGAAACCGTTCTTCCAAAGCTTATGGAAAAGATGGAAAAGTTAGGATGCCCGAAAGCTATCGCAAGCTTTGTTATTCCAACAGGGTATTCCTTTAACTTAGATGGTTCAACCCTGTATCAGGCAATTGCGGCATTATTTATTGCCCAAATGTATGGGATTGACATGCCGGTTTCCGCGCAGATCACACTGCTTCTTGTGCTGATGGTAACATCTAAAGGAATTGCAGGTGTACCAGGAGTATCGTTCGTCGTCCTCCTTGCTACATTGGGCACAGTGGGCATCCCGGTAGAAGGATTAGCGTTTATTGCTGGTATCGACCGTATCCTTGATATGGCAAGAACGGCAGTTAACGTTGTAGGTAACTCTCTTGCTGCGATTATCATGTCCAAGTGGGAAGGCCAATTTGATAATCAAAAAGCTGAAGCGTATATCCAAGAAGTGAAACAAGCATCATAAAAAGAAGCTCCTGCAAAAGCAGGGGCTTCTTTTTTTAGTCTTTGCGAATTTATCATTTGATAAGGCTTATCATTTAAGTTATCAATAAAATCCTGCTATAATTAATATATATCATAAGAGAAACTTATAAATGGAGGGGGAGTGCTGTTGGAATCATTACAACAACAACAAACAGCTCATAAGAAAATAACGAAAACGAATCTTTTGAAGAGGGTATTCTTTATTGCCCTGGGGGCCATGCTCGTTGCTACGGGCCTTGAGATTTTTCTCGTTCCCAATCAGATCATTGATGGCGGAATTGTAGGAATCTCGATTATTCTATCTCATTTAACAAACTTGAACCTCGGCTTGTTTCTTGTCGTGTTAAACATCCCATTCTTTTTCCTCGGTTATAAGCAAATCGGTAAAACCTTCGCCATTTCAACTCTATTTGGTGTTGTAATCATGTCTATTGGAACTTCTTTTCTTCATCCGGTGCCTGTTTTGACAGATGATCCTTTATTAGCTGCTGTATTTGGCGGTGTTATACTGGGAGTGGGCGTCGGAATGGTCATCCGCTATGGAGGATCACTCGATGGTACCGAAATTTTAGCGATCCTGTTCAACACAAAAACACCATTTTCCGTCGGTGAAGTTGTGATGTTCTTTAATATCTTTATCCTGGCCAGTGCAGGATTTGTTTTTGGCTGGGACAGAGCCATGTATTCCTTAATCGCTTACTATATCGCGTTTAAAGTCATTGACGTAACAATCGATGGATTTGACCAGTCGAAATCCGTTTGGATCATCAGTGATGAACATATGAGGATAGGCGAAGCCCTTCTCGCCCGGCTTGGACGTGGTGTAACGTATCTTAACGGGGAGGGTGCCTATTCCAGAGACGATAAAAAAGTAATCTTTACCGTGATCACCAGGCTTGAGGAAGCGAAATTAAAAAATATCGTGGATGATATTGATCCGACAGCCTTCTTGGCAGTTGGAAATATTCACGACGTAAAAGGCGGCCGATTTAAAAAGAAAAATATTCACTGATGCAGCTTTAAACTTCGGTTCCGGGTATACTTAATTGAAAGTATTTGATCAGACAGGGTTGTGAAAATAGTGCTTGGAGTAAAAAGAAATAAAACTAAAAGAGGATTCTTCTTAACCTCTGTTCAAATCATCGTTCTTTATTATCTTTTCTCAGTCATTATTGCGACTGGGGTACTCAGTTTGCCTGCCTTTCACAATCCTGGAGTAAAACTGACGTTTGTTGACGCTCTGTTTACAGCGATCAGTGCGGTGAGTGTGACCGGGCTTTCTGTCGTAACGATTCATGAGACCTTTAATACGGGCGGAGTGATTGCCTTAGCGATGATCGTTCAAATCGGCGGTGTAGGTGTAATGACGATGGGGACTGCCGTGTGGATTCTGCTCGGAAAGAAAATCGGCATGAGAGAACGTCAGCTGATCATGACTGATCAAAATCAATCTACTTTGGCCGGACTTGTGAATCTTATGAGGCAAATTCTGACCTTAATTTTGATCATAGAATTCATCGGTATGGTTCTTTTTACAGTTCTCTTTTTAAAGTACTACCCATCCTGGCAAGAAGCCCTCTACCATGGTTTCTTTTCCTCGGTTACTGCTACAACAAATGCCGGTTTCGATCTTACGGGCCAGTCCTTGATACCGTTTAAGGATGATTACCTCATACAGGTGCTGACCATGATTTTAATTACCGCCGGTGCTATTGGTTTTCCTGTACTGGTCGAAGTTAAGAATTTCATAGCGGAAAGAAAATATAAGGAACGATATACCTTTACACTCTTTACCAAAATTACGACAATCACTTTTTTTATTCTGGTCGTAACAGGAACACTGGGGATCTATGTCTTTGAAGCCGGTCATTTTCTCGCGGACAAATCCTGGCATGAGACGGTATTCTATTCCTTGTTTCAGTCGGTGACAACGAGAAGCGGCGGCCTCGCTACGATGGACATGAACCATTTTTCAACGCCCACTAATCTATTTTTGAGCGCGATGATGTTTATCGGTGCTTCACCAAGCAGTGTAGGGGGAGGAGTCAGGACAACGACTGTTGCTGTAGCCTTCCTGGCTATCCTGTTTTATGCCAAAGGAAGGAATTCGATCAAAGTCTTTGGCAGAGAAGTGATGGCGGAGGATGTGCAAAAGTCTTTTATCGTATTGATTGTCGCCTTTCTGCTTTGCAGTACTGCCTCTTTGCTTTTAGCGGTCACGGACCCTTTGCCGATTGAGAAAATTGTATTTGAAGTTTGTTCCGCATTTGGTACTACAGGGTTAAGTTTAGGAATTACTTCCGAATTGAGTACCGGGGGCAAGGTAATCCTCATGGTCCTTATGTTCATTGGAAGGATTGGTGTTCTATCCTTCTTATTTATTATCCGAGGAAAGACGGTTGTGGAGCATTTCCATTATCCAAAAGAAAAAATCATCATTGGCCAATAAACAAAAAGAGGAAGACGATCGAGTCCTCCTCTTTTTTTATATGTAAAATTCCCATTGAATCGATAAGATTTATTAAGGATTTACAAATGGATGAAACAGTTGTTTCATTTCCATTTGCAACAATTGTTATTTATGTTATTATGGCAACAGGCTATCCAAATAAATTAAGGTGTGAACCCCATGGAAGATAATAGAACATGGTATTTGTTTTCATATAAAGTATCTGCAGAGCCTTCTACGCTGAGAGTAAGGATCTGGAGGAATCTAAAAGCACTTGGAGTGCTGTATATTCAGCAATCGGTTTGCTTGGTGCCTAAAACACCGGATATTGAAAAAAAGCTGACTAAGCTAAGAACACTCATTGATGAGCACCGCGGTGCTTCTTTCATCGCAGAGGTCGAAAAGTTCTCTCATTACTCACAGCAAGAACTGATACAACTATTTACCGCCCAGAGAGCGGCCGAGTATGAGGAGCTGCTGGAGAGCTGCACCCGCTTCCTGAAACGCATGAACGACGAAAGCCAAAACGATTCCCGATTTGGTGATATAGAGGAAAATGAAATGGAGCTTCTGCGCTTGAAAAGATGGCATAGAAAGATTATGAAGCGAGACTATTTTAAGAATGAGCTTTCTTTCCATTCTAAAGAATGTTTAAAAAGATGTGAAGAAAAGCTGTATTCAATTTCAGACGCCGTAGATCAGCTTGAGGGAGTATTCCACGGGGAATGATAATTTTATCGCTTGTATTTTTATTGCTGTTTGTGTTTTTCTGTTACGCCATTATACCCACTGTTCTTATCAGGGTTTTCTCTATAGGGATTATGAAGTCCGGGAATAATCAATTCCAGATTGCACTGACATTCGATGATGGCCCTCATCCTGAATATACGGAGAAGCTGCTTGATCTTCTGGGTTCTTATCAGGCATCTGCTGCTTTTTTTATCGTGGGAGAACGGGCACAAAGCCATCCCCATCTCCTAGATCGAATGTGCAGAGAAGGACATGCCATCGGAATTCACCACCAGACTCATTCCAACAGCTGGTTCTTGCTCCCGTATCGTCTTCGGGAGGAAATTGGGAGCTGTGCTTCTGTCATAAAGAAGATTACGGGTAAAGATCCGTTATATTACAGGCCGCCCTGGGGACGCTTCAACCTTTTTTCGCTCACTGCTGCAAGGAAGTACCAGACCATCATGTGGTCTTCCATCAGTCAAGACTGGAAAGCCTCACAAGGAAAGGAAAAGCTGGCAGAAAGGCTGAAAAGAGACCTTGGCCGCGGGAAAATCTATTTACTTCATGATAACGGTGATAATCCTGGAGCTGATGAAGAGGCACCGGCAGTCATGCTTGAGGCCCTTCGTGAATTTTTAGAATTCGCCCAGCAAAAAGGCTATCGGTTTGTGTCACTTGATGAACTTAAGAAAAAACAATGAACGAGGTTCCTATGAGTTTAGACAGCGTTATTTTTTATATGCAAAGTTATGGACATTGGATTATTCTTATCGTGTTATTTTGCGGTATTGTCGGCATACCTGCACCGGAAGAATCATTTATGTTTCTGGTTGGTGTACTCGTCGCAAAAGGACATTTTGAATTTGGTACCAGCCTGCTTTATGCCTTTTTAGGAACATTTGCAGGAATGCTCATGTCGTATTGGATCGGGCGGAAGCTTGGCCTCCCTTTTATAGAGCGTTATGGAAAGTACATTAAAGTTACACCAGAACGATGGAGTATGGTGGAGGGGCGTTTTCACCGCCATGTGCTGACAACTTTATTATTTGGTTTCTATCTGCCTGGACTTCGCCAGTTGGCCCCTTACATTGCAGGGATTAGCTGCTATTCTTTTTATCGGTACGTGCTGCTTTCGTTTGCAGGGAGCGCATTATGGACGACGACCTTTGTCAGCATAGGCTATTTCTTTGGTGATCAGATTAAATTAAAATACCTGCCATGGATTGCTGCAGCGGCTTTGCTTTTATTTTTGTTAACGATATTCAGGAAGAAATTTGCAAACAGGATTTAGAAGGTTTGTAGGGAGGGTTTTATATGAAAAAGATTTTGTTTTTGCCTTTGTTCCAAATGCCTTCTGGTCACCATCAGGTTGCTGATGCTTTAATGTCATCCATACAGCAGAGCAGCAAACAGCATGTTATCTGCAAGAAAATCGATTTCTTAAGCTATTGGAATAAACCATTGGAAAAAGTGATTTCAACCACTTATTTAAAGTGGATTCATACAATGCCTAAAACATATGATTGGATTTATCATCATGTCATGTACACTCCGGCAAAAAAAAGAGGGATTTTGCCTCATCAATTATTGCTTTTTGAACATAAGATGCTGCGTATGCTTCGTGAAGAAAAGCCAAACGTGATTGTATGTACTCACTGTTTCCCTTCTGCGATTATCAGCCGGCTGAAAAAAAGAGGATTGATTCAGGTCCCGGTCGTAAACGTATATACAGATTTCTTTATTAACGACATCTGGGGAAAAAAAGGGATTGATTATCATCTCGTCAGTGATGCTTCCATGAAGAAAGAGCTTGTCGCCAGACACAAGATTGACCGAGATCAGATTATCATTACAGGGATACCAGTGAACGAAGACATCCGTGCTTATTTCTCTGGGCGACCAGTCCTGAAAAAACACATTTTAATATCTGGCGGAAGTATCGGGCTTGGTAAAATGAAAGGGTTCCTGAAACAGATCAAGGAAGACTCCAATTACCGTTATACAGTTCTCTGCGGAAAAAACCAGAAGCTGTATAAGGAGCTGTCTTCGTGGAATCACCCCAACATCCGGCCGCGGGGCTATATATACACGCGGGCAGAAATGAACCATCTTTACGAACAAGTGGACGCCATTGTCACAAAACCAGGCGGGATCACCATCAGTGAAGCCCTGAAGAAGAGGCTGCCTATTTTCGTTCACTCCGCCCTGCCTGGCCAGGAACAGATCAATTTGAGGAAGCTGATCAGTGAAAAATTAATCATTCAGCTTAACGAGGAAAAGCCGTTTGAAGAGCAGATCGCTTCTGTCCTTGAAAATGAGCCCGAAGTAAAAGGAATTTTGCGCAAAATGAGTTATTTTGAGAATCATAAAGAAAAAAGCGCTTATGAAGTGGTGCTGAATTTGCTGAATGAGAACACGATGCTGCAAATGCAGCCCGTTTAATTAATCTGTACGTACCGGGGGAAAGACGGATATGCTTAGAATAATGGCTGTTACAAAAGATCACAGCGTATTGCTGCAACCGCCTGTTGAATCGTTGTCAGACGATAACGTTGCATGGTACTGGGTGGATTTCATTAACCCGGATGAAGAGGAAATCCAACTGCTTAGTTCTAATTTTCATTTTCATCCCCTGGCGATCGAGGACTGTCTCCAATTCCTTCAGCGGCCTAAATTAGAATACTATCAAGGCTATAGTTTCTTTGTCGTGCACGCTTTAAACACCCATTCTCTCTCCGCGCAGGAAGTGGACCTGTTTATCGGAGAGAATTTTATTGTGTCTTTCCATTTTGACGAACTAAAAGAACTGGAGTCTACCTGGAACTATTTTCAGGATGTACGAGATTATTCAGCCATCGGCCCAATTGAAGTCGGCCATAAGATTATGGACAAGATCGTAGATACGTACTTTCCAATCGTCCAAAATATTGAGGACCATCTGCTTGATATTGAGAATAACTATGAGAAAGGAAATAAACACTCTTTAATACAACAGACGTTTGATGTGCGAAGTGATTTGCTGAAAGTGCGGAGGTCTATCTTTCCGATGCGAGATCTCATATACCGCGTCCTGGAATCCAAACGGTTTATGATTTCCGAGCATAAAAAAGCATATTTTCATGATATTTATGATCATCTAATAAAATTAAGCGAGATGATCGATTCCAATCGGGAAATGACTTCGGATATCCGTGATAATTATATATCACTTAATTCTTATAAAATGAATAACATTATGAAAACCTTGACGGTCATCACAACGATCTTCATGCCGTTGACGTTTATTGCAGGGATCTACGGAATGAATTTCAGATATATGCCTGAGCTGAATTGGCATGCGGGCTACTTTATCATTCTTGGATGCATGGTGTTTTTAGGGCTAAGCATGTACTTTTGGTTTAGAAAAAAGGGATGGTTTGATCAGGAATAGAAAGGAACAGGTGTGGAATCCACGGCCGGATGAAAGGGTGGCGGGAACGATGGATTACGGCTTCTTGATTCACTTTTTTCAGGAACATGGCTATCTTGGTGTATTTGTGCTTTCCTGGATCGGTTTTTTCGGTTTGCCGGTTCCTAATGAGATCATCGTAATGAGTACTGGAATGCTCGCAGCAAGCGCCCTGCTTAATCCTGTACTCTCCTTTTTTATGACTTATCTGGGCGTTATTTCGGTGTTATCTCTAAGCTATGCATTGGGAAGATACGGAGGAGCCGCGGTACTTCGAGTATGCTCGCGGAACGGCAGAATGAACAAAGGGATCCAAAAGGGGTCATCCCTGCTTGGCCGATGGGGGGATAAGATTCTTGTCTTCAGCTTTTTTGTGCCTGGGCTAAGGCTGCTCATGCCGTTTGTGGTCGGCAGTTACCGCCTTTCTTTTTACCGGTTTGCTGCTCTTACATATCCTGCTGGTTTTCTTTGGGTCATCGTATACTTTGCGATCGGAACCCATTACGGAAAGCATATCCTTCAGGTAAACCGTTATTTTCAGGAGCATCAGTGGCTTGTTCCTTTAGTTTGCGGCGCTGTTTTCGTTTTGTGGGTGGTTCGTTATTCCATTGTATCAAGAAGAGAAATTCGGGCTTCACAAAAGTCTATGAAATAATAAGAGAAACCTTTGAAACGGCCAGGCCTTACTTTTCATAAAATGTATTGATTGAGGTTTTCATTATCTGCTTATGAAATGGAGCGGCAGCCTGGTTCTTTTTGCTTCTGAATGTGTATACGATCTTGTACTAGTTGGAGATATACAGGCGATCAAACCCTGTCCGTCCGCTGTTAATGAAACGGAATGATTAGGACAGTTATTCTTTTTGAAACGATGAGGGAAATGCTGGAGACGCGAGAAGAATAAGTGCATGCCCACCCAGAATGATTCGGGCGGGCAGCTAGTTTTCCGATTCATTAAATGATCGGATTTTTTGTCCGGAGCCGGCTTTTTGCCGGTCCTTTTGCTTTCGCTTTTTTTCTGTAAGCATGCTTAATCTCGTTGCATAAAGCGATTCCTAAAACGCCAAGTACACTGCACAAAAAAGCCATTTGAGTGAAACCTCCTTAGCTCATAAAGTAATATGCCACGGTAACTAGCTTTTTAAACATCCAGAACTATGAAAATACATTACTATATTCGAAAGAAGCATAGACTTTTTGTATGGAAAGGGGTAAATCATGAAGGCGATGATGTTGTTTGTACTAGCGGGGCTGGCCGAGATTGGCGGCGGATACCTCGTCTGGCTGACGCTCAAAGAGAACAGGCCAATAGGATATGCGGTTTCAGGAAGTCTGATCCTTGTGCTTTACGGCATAATTCCTACGCTGCAGAGCTTTCCGAGTTTTGGAAGGGTATACGCGGCCTATGGCGGGGTATTTATCATATTATCTGTTCTCTGGGGTTGGCTCGTGGATAAGAAAGTTCCTGACATGTACGATTGGATCGGTGCTCTGGTTTGCATTGCGGGAGTCTCGATCATACTGTGGGCGCCAAGAGGTTGATTTGATTACATAAAAAAACAGTCCGAGTGTCAGACTGTTTTTCTTTAGTTATCCTCTCCGGGTTTGTAGGAATAGGGTCCTTTATCCTCATTGTGAGGATTGTTCGTATCGATATGAAGCGTTCCTGAATCGGTGATGGTCGCTAAAATAATGTCCTGTATTTCCGCTCCTTTTTGCTTTACTCTCTTTAACAGCCAATCTCTGTCCAGTTTAAGGTATTTTAGATTATGGTCGATGATTTGGCCATCCATGATGACAGGAATCGGTATGAATTCCTTTTTCACTTTTACTTTTAAATCACCGGGCTGTACAGGCCTGTAATTGGCTTTAGGAATGACGCTGATCTGGCCGTTGTCTTCCATCGCTGCCAGTGAAATATTCCGGGTATCCGTGTAGCCCAGCACTCGTAATTGTGCAAGAAGTTCATCAACCGGGAGCCGGACTTTTCTTAGGCCCTTCCGGTCGATATCTCCGTTCCGGATAATGACAGTCGGGCTCTCATAAAGAATCCATCGGAGTTTGTTATGTAAGGAGATCCACATGAAAATCTTATAGAAAAGAACGATCATAAATGTGTAAAACAGTGCTTTCGAGACACTGTCCTTTTGCAGAGGCTGGCTGATGACGTTACCTATGATCAGGATAAAGAGCATGTCAAAGCTATGCATCTGGGATACAGCTTTTTTTCCTGTAAACCTTAAAAACAAATAACCAAATAGAAAGATCATTAACGGCTTATAAAATAATTCCATAAGTGTCTCCTCTTTTAAACGTATCATTATTATGGACAGAATCCCGATTGATTCATACTTGACCTTAGAAGTTTTTGTCCTTTCCTCATGAAATCAACCTTTCCATCATAAATTGAAGAAAGAGATAATAGAGGAGGGAACAATCTTGATCTGGGATCAGCAAAATAAAGAACTTGGAATGGCAATTTCGGAGATCACAGAAATTGCTTCTGGTTTTGGCCTTGATTTCTATCCGATGCGCTATGAAATTTGCCCTGCGGATATTATTTATACATTTGGTGCTTATGGTATGCCAACAAGGTTCTCCCATTGGAGCTTTGGGAAACAATTTCACAAGATGAAGCTGCAATATGATTTGGGTTTAAGCAAGATCTATGAACTCGTGATCAACTCTGACCCATGTTACGCTTTCTTGCTGGATACAAACTCTTTAATCCAGAACAAGCTGATCATCGCCCATGTTCTTGCCCATTGTGATTTCTTTAAAAATAATGTTCGTTTCTCCAATACGAGGCGGGATATGGTGGAAAGCATGACAGCGACTGCAGAAAGGGTCTCTCACTATGAACTGGTACATGGAAAGCGGGAGGTTGAGGTATTTCTGGACGCAGTCCTTGCCATCCAGGAACACATCGATCCTTCGATTATGAGAAACCGGCTGAATTACAACCTTGAAGACGAAGAAGAAGAGGAGGTTGTAAAAAAAGAGACACCATACGATGATCTGTGGGACATCGACAAACCAAGAGGCAGCAATGATAAGCCGGCGACTGTGAAGAAGAAGCTATTCCCGCCTCAGCCGGAAAAAGACATCCTGCTGTTTATTGAAGAGTACAGCAGAGAGCTGGAAGACTGGCAAAGAGACATCCTCTCCATGATGAGGGAGGAAATGCTCTACTTCTGGCCTCAGTTGGAGACGAAAATCATGAATGAGGGCTGGGCAAGCTACTGGCATGCTAAAATCCTGCAGGAGATGGATCTGACCACTCATGAGACCATTGAGTTTGCCAAACTGAATGCAGGGGTCGTTCAGCCTTCAAGAACCTCCATCAATCCTTATTATCTTGGTCTGAAAATATTTAAAGACATTGAAGAAAGGTACGATAATCCTGCTGAAGAATTGATCAGGCAAGGGGTAACACCTGGATCAGGAAGAGAAAAGATGTTTGAAGTCCGCGAGCTGGAATCCGACATGTCATTCATCCGCAACTACTTAACGAAAGACCTTTGCCAGCGCGAAGATATGTATCTTTTCCAAAAGCAGGGCAGGGATTATAAGATTGTAGATAAAGAATGGGAAGGTGTACGGGACCAGCTTGTGGGTATGCGCGTTAATGGAGGATTTCCTTATATAACGGTTAATGATGGAGATTATATGAAAAACGGCGAGCTTTACCTGAAACACTGGTTTGAAGATATCGAGCTCGATGTGAAATACTTGGAGAAAGTGCTGCCGTATGTGAACCAGCTGTGGGGCAGGCCGGTGCATTTGGAGACGAAGATCGAGGATAAGCCTGTCTTGTTTACGTATGATGGGAAAAGTGTACATCGGAAATACTTATAATAAAGCTGAAGCCGCCTTTGATAAAAAGGGCGGTTTTTTTATCTTAAATACTTTTTACTACTTACTTACTTTTTAATTGTTAATATTATATAATACATATAGACATTCCTTTAAGAGGGATAGTCAGTCTGTCAGCTTTGCAAAATAAGAAAACAGAATGATAAAATTTAGAGCAAACATCTGTTTCATATAGAAGGGGATTAAACATAATGGAACAAGCGAAACTTGAATCTAAAGTACTTTCCATACTTGAAGATAAAATTCAGCTGATCAAAACATCGGAAGAGGGCGGCATCTATTTGGTCGGACCGATTCGCCTGCCTGTGAACCTCTACGGGGAAACAGTCGTTTTTCGGTGGTACTGCTGGCTGCAAAGAGATATAATTACGGATGACTACGAAGAAATTATTGAAAAATTGTCTTCTGACAATCTGGCCGAATACCAGCAATCAAGCGTATTGGTATACGGCGACTTTGAATATAATGAAGATGCTTTAATCCGTATGCATTCCATCTGCCACACAGGAGATATTTTCGGAAGCAAACGCTGCGACTGCGGGTTTCAATTAAAGCAATCGATGAAGATGATTAAAGAACATGGAACAGGCGCGCTCTTTTACCTTGCCAATCACGAGGGAAGAGGCATCGGTTTATTCTCAAAAGCGATGGCCTATGTTCTTCAGGAAAATGGCTACGATACAGTGGAGGCCAACCTGAATTTAGGATTCGTCGATGATTCGAGGAACTATGAAGATGCTATCCACGTGCTAAAAGCATTGCGTAAAAAACCAGTCACACTAATTACAAACAACCCTAAAAAGCTGGAGGCCTTAAAAAATTCAGGTATGCACTTGTCAGGCCGGACACCATTATGGGGAGACGTTTCTGAGTTTAATGAGAATTATCTGAAGACAAAAGTGGCCCGCTCTGGACACTTACAAGAGGAAGAAGGCTGTCTTAATGGCTAATCATGAATTTTATATGAAATTGGCACTTGAAAACGCACGAGCGATGAAAGGCCAAACTGATCCCAACCCCATGGTCGGAGCGGTCATCGTCAATGAAAACCGTATTGTTGGAATCGGTTCTCACTTGAAACCGGGTGAACCGCACGCTGAGATCCATGCGATACGCATGGCTGGGGAGAAAGCAAAGGGCGGAACCATTTATGTTACCCTTGAACCTTGCTCACATTACGGAAGAACGGGGCCTTGTGCGGAAGCTATCGTGAAAGCGGGCCTTAAAACGGCAGTTATCGCGAGTCTGGATCCGAATCCGCTTGTTTCAGGCAGAGGGGTCGCCATATTAAAAGAAGCTGACATCGAAGTCATCACTGGTGTCCTTGAGAATGAATCACAAAACATGAATGAAGTGTTCAACAAATTCATCGTCCAGAAGCGGCCGTTCGTTACAACAAAATCAGCTGCTACACTCGATGGCAAAATCTCTACCTATACTTCAGACAGCAAATGGATCACGTCAGAAGAAGCACGCACAGACGTTCATCACATTCGTAACGAGAACATGGCCATCCTTGTGGGTGTCAATACGGTTATCAAGGATGACCCCGAGTTAACAACACGGATTCCAAACGGCCGAAATCCGATAAGGGTGATCCTCGATTCAGCGTTAAGGATCCCGCTTGAATCAAACGTTGTTCAGGACGGCAAAGCACAAACGTGGATCATTACGACCGAGCGCGCCAGTGAAGAGAAGAGAAAAGAGCTGGAAAGAGCAGGGGTCACTGTTTTTGTAACCAAAAGCCTGGCCGAACAGGTAAACCCTGTAGAAGTTGTTGACCTGCTGGGTGAGCGGCTCGTTTCATCACTCATGATTGAAGGTGGTGGAGCCGTTATTGCGTCCTTCCTCAAGCACCAGCTCATTGATAAAATGGTGGTTTATATGGCACCTAAACTGGTAGGCGGAAGCCTGTCGCCTACTTTTCTTGAAGGCGAGGGCATTGAAAGGATGAGCGATGCGGTGGAACTGAGGGATTTGAGCATTGTCCAAACAGGCAAAGATTTTAAATTCACCGGTTATCCGGTGTATCAGGGGAAGTAAGGAGACTCACATGAAATTCGGCTTTGATATAGATGATACATTGATTAATTTAAGAGGCCATGCATTTTCCATTTATAATAAAAAATTAAATCAAAAGATTGCAGAGGATGTTTTTGAAGATTTGAAAACGGTAGAGATCCACCGTCCCTTTGGCCTCAGTGATCAGGAAGGCAAAGAGATGTGGAACAGCTTCCTTGAAGAAATCTATTTTACCTCTTGCCCTCCATATCCACAGGCAGTAGAAACGCTCCAGGAGCTTTGGCATCAGGGACATGAAATCTATTATATTACCGCCCGTCCAGGGGAACATGGCCAACGGACGATGGAATGGATGATTGAGCAAGGCTTTCCGGTGGAAGAAGAAAAGTTTTTCTGCGGAATGAAGGATCATGAAAAAGTAAAAATCATTGAAAAGTTGGATTTGGATTATTATTTCGATGATAAACCTGGTGTCCTGGAGACATTGGACATTGATACCCTGAAGATCTTTGTGAAGGACCAGTCGTACAACCGGCATTACAAAGGACAACGACTGACCGACTGGGGAGAACTGAAAGAGTTGGTTATGGAAAACAGCAGAAGATAATTCTGCTGTTTTTTTCAACAAAGCCACGGTGAAAACCGGGAGAAACAGCGCCTGAAACAAGGTGCTGTTTTTTATTTTTTTAGAAACATTGACAAAGAGAGTGTATATACATATGATATAAGCAAAAGTTGCTCGAGGGAAACAAATAAGAGTGGAGGAAAAATAGATGGATGGGACTAAAAGTATATCCTTATTTGATGGAAAAAAAGGAGACATCATTCGCATCACCTCCATGGAGATCGAAGGTGTGATGAGAAGAAGGCTGCTGGATCTTGGTTTTGTGCAAGGAGCTCTTGTTGAGGTAATCAGAAAAAGTCCTCTGGGAGATCCCATTGCCTTTCGGGTCAGCCAGACGTCGATTGCATTGAGGAAAGAGGAGAGCACTAGAATCCAGGGGGAGCTGATACGTCATGACTGATACATTTCGTATAGCCTTAGCCGGCAATCCTAACACAGGGAAGAGTACGTTGTTCAATGCGCTGACCGGCCTGAAGCAGCATACCGGAAACTGGGCGGGAAAGACAGTTTCGCTTGCTGAAGGAACTTTCAAGCATAGGAGTAAGCAATACAGGTTTATTGATCTTCCGGGTACTTATTCTATCTTTTCAAATTCAGCAGATGAAGAAGTGGCTAGAAATTATATCGTTTTTGAAAAGCCGGATCTGACGCTCGTTGTCGTTGATGCTACCTCTCTTGAACGGAACCTGAACCTCGCCCTTCAAATTTTGGAAATGACAAAGAATGTGGTCATCTGCATAAATCTGATGGACGAAGCAGAAAAGAGAGGGATTACCATCAACGAACGGTTACTGGCAAGGCGTCTAGGGGTTCCTGTAATAAAACTTTCTGCCAGAAACAGGGCAGGGATTCCTTTACTTCTTGATACAATAGACCGAATCGTCTCAGGAAAAATTGCGTGTGAACCAGTGCAGATCAAGTATGATGGTGAGATAGAAGCGAGGATTGCTTCCTTGGAGCCCTTCGTAAAACAAGTGGTGGATGACCGTATTTCATCCCGATGGATTGCCTTACGGCTGCTGGACGGAGATGAATCGCTGCTGAAAGAGTTGAATACAAGGCTAAAAACAAAGGAGGAAACAGTATGCAATCAGAGCTAGCCGGCCGATCTGGTGATCTAAACCAGCTGTACGAGAGAGCACAGCAGATAGCATCTCCCAATCTCCGCGATAAGATCGTACAGAAACTGTATCAGGAGAGCAAACAGCTGTGCGAAGACAGTGTTTCATTTGGAAAGGCCGAACGCGATAAGCATACGGAGAAGCTCGATGCGATATTTACATCGCCGATCTGGGGTTTTCCTATCATGATCATCATGCTTGGCATCGTGTTTTATCTCACGATCGCAGGAGCGAATGTTCCGTCAGATATGATTGCCAGCTTTTTTGGATGGCTGGAAGGTCATATCACCTCGCTTTTTCAGCTTATGAATGCGCCTGACTGGCTGCATGGATTGCTCGTTTTGGGGCTGTATCGGGGAACGACCTGGGTGATCAGTGTCATGCTTCCGCCAATGGCAATCTTCTTCCCGACATTTGCACTTCTGGAGAACTACGGTTATCTCCCAAGAGTAGCATTTAACATGGATCGGGTGTTTAAAAAGGTTGGGGCACACGGTAAGCAGTCTTTAACGATGGCGATGGGATTCGGCTGTAATGCGGCCGCCATGCTGTCTTCGAGGATTATTGAGTCCCCAAGAGAGCGGATGCTTGCAATTTTAACGAACAATTTTGTTCCGTGTAATGGAAGGTGGGGAACGCTGATTGTCCTTGCCTCGCTGTTTATGGCGGCAGGCTATACAGGCGGTGCAAAGTCACTTGTGACAACAGCGGTCATTGTCGGCATCGTTCTTGTTGGAATCCTTGTCACTTTTCTTGTATCCTGGATCCTTTCCAAGACGGCATTAAAAGGGGTTCCTACACACTATACACTGGAGCTTCCGCCCTACCGCAGGCCCAAGTTCTGGGAAACTGTGATCCGCTCTTCGCTTCAGCGGTCTCTATCCGTATTGGTGAGAGCCGTAAAAGTAGCGGCGCCGGCTGGTATTTTAACTTGGGTGCTGGCCAACGTGAACGCAGGAGATCAGAGTATTTTATTGCATATCGTCCATTTCCTCGATCCGTTTGGACAGATGCTTGGGCTGGATGGGTATATTCTCATGGCGTTTCTGGTAGGCCTGCCGGCAAACGAAATCGTGCTCCCCATCCTGATCATGGGCTACCTCTCTACTGGCGCCATGACCGAAGTGGATAATCTTGGAGATTTAAAACAGATCTTCGTGAGCCATGGTTGGACGTGGCTGACTGCTTTGAACATGATGCTTTTTTCCCTGCTTCACTTTCCATGCGGCACAACGCTGGTTAACATCTATAAAGAAACAAAAAGTGCAAAATGGACCTTCCTGTCATTTATCATTCCTACAGCGATCGCTATTCTGGTTACGTTTGCAGTCGCGCAGATCGCCAGGTTAGCAGCATAGCGGGAAAACTGGTATTATAGGGAGTGAACCACAACTGAATAAAAGATTTTAAGTGCTCAAAACGGAATGTGGAGAGATAATAGGGAATCCAGTGGAAAATCTGGAGCAGCCCCCGCTACTGTAAAATCAGTTGCCTTTTATTAACTGATCAAGCCAGGAGACCTGCTTAAGAATCTAGTTTCTGTAATCTTCGGAGGGAAGAGAAAGGATGTCTACGGCGACCGTTTTATTTGTTTACAAACGTATTCTTAAACCTTAACTTCTCTAGTTAAGGTTTTTTTGTATGAAGAAAAAACTGAAAGGAAGAGGTAAACAAATGAAGTATGAATGGCAGCAACTAAATATACCAGAGCTGAATGAAGGAATGGGCTCAAAAGCAGAAATTTATGCAGATTCTTTGACTAAGCCTGTTGGAAGCCTTGGAAGATTAGAAGCATTAGCCATTGAATTGGCGAGAATGACAGGTGAATTGTTTCCGGATATTACCCCGCCCGGCGTTATTGTATTCGCTGCCGATCATGGCATCGCTTCAGAAGGGATTTCAGCCTATCCCCAGGAGGTAACCAGCCAAATGGTGCGAAACTTTTTAAATGGCGGAGCAGCGATTAACGTATTCAGTAAATCGATCAAGGCGGTCTTAAGAATAGTCGATATTGGTGTAGCTGCCGATTTGGAGGAAGAGGAAGGTTTAGTAAAGAAAAAAATCCGATATGGAACCGCCAATTTTTATCATCAGGATGCGATGTCCCGAGAAGAGGTGCTTCAAGCCATTGATACAGGCTTTGTTGAGGCGAAGGAGCTTATCCACAAGGGAGTCAATTGTCTAATCCTTGGAGAGATGGGGATCGGCAATACCACTGCGAGCAGTGCCATTATCGCCGCTGTCACTGGGCAAAGCTTAACTGAACTGGTCGGAACAGGAACGGGCATCAACAATGAAAAAGTTCAGTACAAACAGGAACTGATAAAAAAGTCCATTGAAAAAAGGATGCCAAAAACGGAGGATCCTATTGATGTATTAATGAAACTGGGAGGGCTTGAAATTGCGGGCATGGCGGGTGCCATGCTAGCTGCAGCGGCACATAGAATCCCGATTCTGGTTGATGGCTTTATATCAACGACCGCAGCATTGATTGCAACGATGATAAACAGCCGCGCCTCAGACTATATGATTATGGCTCATCGTTCGGCAGAGCTTGGACATCAGACCCTATTAAAGTTGTTAGATAAAGAGCCGCTTCTTGACCTGGGTATGAGGCTGGGAGAGGGAAGCGGGGCGGCTGTTGCTTTTCCTATTCTTCAATCAGCTGTCCTAATGCTAAAGAATATGGCCACATTCGAAACCGCTCAGATAACAAAAAGAATGAAGGAGGAGTAGGTTCCATTGTTTACAAAAGATGAAAAAGAAGCCATCTATAAAGTAATCGTTAAAAGAAGGGATGTCCGGAGTTTTCTGCCTGATCCGATACCAAAGGATGCCATAAGCAGGATATTGGAAGCTGCTCATCATGCTCCTTCCGTTGGTTTCATGCAGCCGTGGAACTTTATATTGATCACATCACAGGAAATCAAGGAACGGTTAGCATGGGCCGCTGATAAAGAACGAAGGGCCCTTGCCATTCATTATGAAGATGATGGTCGGTCTACAAAGTTTTTGAGCCTGAAAATAGAGGGGATCAAAGAAGCGCCTTTAAGCATTTGTGTAACAACCGATCCTTCCAGGGGCGGTTCACATGTTCTGGGTCGAAATTCACTACCTGAAACAGACATCATGTCGACCGCCTGTGCGATTCAAAACATGTGGCTGGCTTCCTGCGCCGAAGGATTAGCCATGGGGTGGGTGAGCTTTTATAAAAAAGCCGATGTGCGGGAGATATTAGAAATTCCCCCTCATGTTGAACCAGTTGCTTTACTCTCGATCGGCTATACAGATGAGTATCCAAAACAACCCATTCTGGCAACGGCCCGATGGGAGAAAAAAAGGGAGATAGAAAACTTAGTTTCTTATAATAAATGGTAGAGCATCATAATTAGAAAAGGACAGGCATATGAATATTTCATAAAAAGCTTCTGTATGGACAGGAGCTTTTTCCTATCGAACGATTGGATGGCAAGGAAAACGGGGAAGTAAAACTATAGACGATGAATAGGTAAAAATCGTGGAAAGGATCGTTTTATGAGTGAATACTGGGCTGAGAAGGCATTGATCAAATTCGAATCTCAGTTTGATCAAAACAACTCATACAACATAAAAAACAGCAAACGGCTTTCTGGAAAATCGAAGGTATGGAAGTACATGGACTTTGCAAAGTTTGTCAGCATGCTTTATCAAAAATCCTTATTCTTTCCTAAACCTTCACTGTTCGTGGATAACCATGAAGGCAGCTATTCGGCGCTGGACGTAAATAATATTTTGAATGATCCTTTGTCCTACCTTACTATACCTGTAAATGATAAGTTATCAAAAGAGGAGAAGCGAAGACAGCTTCATGAATACATCAAGCAGATGCATGACTATGTCGGTGTGAACTGCTGGCACTTGAACGAAGAAGAATCAGCGGCGATGTGGAACCTGTACTTAAAATCGGATGAGGGCATCGCTATCTGCTCCACCTTAGAAAAATTGTACACGAGCATATCGGATAAGAGGTTTCATACGTATATCGGACAAGTTCAGTACATCAATTTCAACTCTGAGATGGCCAGTCTGAATCCCTATGAAACACTATTCTACAAACGCCGTTCCTTCAGTCATGAAAACGAGATACGTCTGCTGGCATTTGATAACCCCAATAACCGCATTTTTGACCATAAAGACGGAGCATATGTCCAAAGTAATTTGAACACATTAATTGATGAAGTGTATGTTTCGCCAACAAGTCCTGAATGGCTCAGGGAAGTCGTTCAATCCGTCCTGGAAAAATACAGGCTTCCGTTTAAGCCTGTCATTAAATCGTCGTTATATGAAGGCCCCTTCTATTAAAATTTCGACAGCGGCCGTACCGGCTGCTTTTTCTTTATCTGCTCATAAAATGATTGCACATCTCGTAATTCATCGTCATAATATATATGAGCATATATTCATATAAGGGGGAGTAGAGCTATGGGACACTCTCATGATCACAGCCACCACCATCACGGGAGCGGCAATAAAAAAGCCTTAAAGCGCGCGTTTCTGATTATTACCATTTTTATGGTCGTTGAAGTGATTGGCGGATTTATGACCAATAGTCTGGCATTATTGTCAGATGCGGGGCATATGCTGAGCGATTCGGCCGCTCTGGGATTAAGCCTTTTAGCGATGACATACGGGCAGAAGGCATCTTCCCATTCTAAAACGTTTGGTTACAAGCGTTTTGAGATTTTGGCTGCATTTATTAATGGCATTGCTTTGATTGCTATCGCTGTTTATATCTTTTGGGAAGCATACCATCGCATATTAAAGCCGGTCAGTATTGTAAGTTCAGGCATGCTGGCTGTGTCGGTCATCGGTCTTGTTGTCAATATCATCGCAGCATTTATTTTGATGAGCGGTGATAAGGACGAAAACATTAATGTAAGAAGTGCGTTTCTTCACGTGCTCGGGGATCTGCTCGGATCAGTCGGAGCGATTATCGCGGCGCTCCTCATTATGTTTTTCGGATGGGGATGGGCGGATCCTGCTGCAAGTGTGATCGTAGCTTTACTCGTTTTGATCAGTGGCTGGCGTGTTACGAAGGAGTCGATCCACATTTTAATGGAGGGGACTCCAGCCAATATCAGCATTGATAAAGTGAAGCAAACTCTGTTAACGATTCAGGAAGTAAAAGAGGTCAATGATTTGCATGTCTGGTCCATTACTTCAGACTTTCCAGCCTTTAGCTGCCATCTCGTGACGGATGCGGGAATCGATCAGCAGGCCCTCTTAGTCAAAGCAAACAGCCTGCTTCACGATGAATATCATATTGAACACACGACGATACAGATTGATGCAGGCGGTCATCCTTGTAAAAAAGAAAATCATTGCAACTGACAAATACAGGTGCTGAGCGTTTCAGGCTGTTACGGCTGAAGCGCTCAGCTTTTTATTTTTTGTAAAACCAGCTCTTCATTCGCTATAATGAATACCAACTGATCTTTTTCTTAAGGGGAGGAACTATGGCAGCAGAAATTTGGCCACCCATCTACTTGTCGATCACGATTGCTGCAGCGGCATGGCTCATTGTAATATTGGCTGGTATCGGGATGGGTAAGGCTATGGCGGGCAGGCGTTTTAAAGGCAAAGTGATTCTTGAAACGGTGCTGATGCTTCCGCTCGTACTTCCTCCAACGGTTATTGGGTTTTTGCTTATCGTTATTTTTGGGAAGAGGAGCCCGGTGGGGCAGTTGATTGAAGCGGTATTTCATCAGCCTATTATTTTTACATGGTGGGCGGCCGTTCTTGCCTCAAGTGTGGTGGCATTTCCTCTAATGTATCAATCCGCAAAAACAGGTTTTGAAGCCGTTGACAATGACATTGAGGACGCAGCCAGGGTTGATGGAGGAAGCGCATGGAAGGTTTTTCTACTGATTACCATTCCTCTTTCCATCACCTCCATTGTTTCAGGAGCCATATTGAGCTTTGCACGGGCATTGGGTGAATTCGGGGCGACGTTAATGTTTGCCGGAAATATTCCCGGACAAACTCAAACGATTCCAACGGCCATCTATCTTGCCATGGATTCAGGGAACATGAGGGAGGCTTGGCTTCTCGTTCTCGCAAGCATTAGTATTTCTTTTGTCATGCTCACAGCAGCATATCGGATAAAGCGGTAATGAACAGGTGAAGGCTAACCCGCCATTTGCCTGTTTTTTTGTTCAGAAATGAAACTTTACTGAAGGCTGTCCGTATATAACGATAAACACCAGCGTCTTTAGGAAGGTTGATGACGATCAAAACGATTTTTTCAAAGATAGGCATCGGAGGAGCAGAAGTCGAAGCTTTCTAGGATGGTTAAATGCTAGAAGTGTCTCTTAAATGTAAACTGTAGTAGGAGGAGTTATTACGATATGTTTTTTCACCCGATGGATTTTCTGATTCTCATTGCGTTTGCTATTTCGTTGTGGGCGCAGTTTAAAGTGAAAGGGAACTTTAAAAAATGGTCACAAGTAGAGGCTCATTCCGGTCGAACCGGTGCTGAGATCGCGAGGTCCATTTTGGATGACAACGGCCTGTATGATGTTCCAGTCGAACCGGTAAGGGGGACATTAACCGACCACTATGATCCTGTTTCAAAAGTGGTACGCCTCTCAGAGCCGGTTTATTATGGGGTCTCCATCGCATCGGTTTCGGTGGCTGCCCATGAGGTTGGCCATGCTGTTCAGCATCAACAGTCCTATGGTGCATTAAAGCTGAGGCACCATATGTTCCCATTGGTAAACCTGACTTCAGGTATTGCCCCATTTCTATTGCTGGGAGGATTTCTGCTTGATCAATTTTCATTGATCGGTATCGGGATCGTGCTGTTCTCGTTCGCTGTCTTCTTTCAGCTCGTTACGCTTCCGGTCGAATTTAATGCTAGTTCGCGGGCCAAACAGTATCTTGTGGCTGAGGGATTTATCCGCAATGAAGAAGAGCGGGGCGTTAACAAGGTGCTAAACGCCGCCGCATTAACGTATGTAGCGGCCGCACTGATTTCTCTCCTGGAACTTTTGAAGTTCGTTATGATTTTCTTTCAGGGAGAGCGGGAGGAATAAACTGATTATCGTAAAAAGATGTTTCTCTTGATGAGAAACATCTTTTTTGATCTCTACTATCCTTAACGGTAAAACATGAATTAATAGACTCCGCCGTAGCCTGCTCCAAATCCGCCGCCAAAGCCCCCATAACCTCCAAAGCCTGTACATGCGCATCCAACGATGATCAAAAGAATAAACAATACGACAATTAAAGCAAAAGCTCCGCCGCCGCCAAAAAAACTCATAGTTTACACCTCCTCAGCTTAGAATATGATGGCTTGACTCAATTGGCTTAGGCAGGCCGTGAAATGTGTTGGTGTCTTTGAAACCTGATAGTTTACATATAGGTTATACAACCATTTTGGTAACCATCCTCGTCCAGAAGAATAAACTGGCTATATACCACTCAAGGAGGATCTATACTTGTACGAAAACATGAGCAATGTTCAGCCAAACTATCCTATGTCGAAAGATAATCAACCGCATCACGCAAGCCCAGGCCACAAAGAGAACTTGATGCACCTCTGCAAACAGTATGCAGGAGCCAACTGTGAGATCGAGATGGCAGACGGCAGGATTTATCAAGGAAAGATTCATGGCCATGATAATGACAACCTGTATCTCATCATGCCTATGCAGCACAGAGATGAAGCATCTGAGCGTTTTTTCCCTGGTTTTGGTTTTGGCTTCAATCCATTCTTTGTAGGGCCATTTTTCCCGGGCTTCGGTCTGTTCGGATTTCCTTTCTTTGGTTTCAGGCGTTTTAGACGTTTTTGGTGGTAATTTAGTTGTTCGGCCATAAAAAAATAGAACCGCAGATTTCTTGGTCTGCGGTTCTATTTTTTTATGATTTATTTTCAGCCATGAACGCTTCGATTTCTTCGACGCTGCGTATGATGTCTTTGGACAGATTTTCATAACCGTTTTCCGTTACTAGAATGTCATCTTCAATTCGGATGCCGATTCCCTCTTCTTCAATATAGAGCCCAGGTTCGATCGTAAGAACCATGCCTGGCTCCAATACGCGGTCCTTGTAAGAACCAACGTCATGTGTGTCTAGGCCAAGGAAGTGACTGACGCCATGGTAATAATAATTGGAGAGCTCCGCTTCTTTCCTAATTAGGCCGAGCTGAATGCACTCTTCTGCGAGAATGGATTTCGTACGTTCATTTAATTCTGCAAATTTAAGGCCGGGCTTAATGAGGGAAGTCGTTTCTTTCAGCGCTTTCAGCACGATGTTATAAAATTCTTTTTGACGGCTGCTGAATTTGCCGTCAGCAGGAAATGTAAAGCTGATATCAGCGTTGTAATAATCCTTTTGGGCACCCAGGTCCAGCAATACAAGATTCCCTTCATTAATCATGGAATCATTTTCTTCGTAATGAAGAACGGTAGCATTTTTTCCACTCGCCAAAATGGTATGGAAGGCAAAGTCTTTAACGCCTGATGATTTGAGGACAAAATCAAAATGAGCTTCCAGTTCATTCTCCAGCAGACCGGATTTGGCATGCCTCATCACGTTGTAGATACCCTCCTTCGTGATGTTGATCGCTTCCTTGATCTTCTGAACCTCTTCATCAGTTTTAATTACCCGCATTTCGGTAATCAAAGGGTATGCATTTTCAATGGTAAGATGAGGGTAATGATCTTGGATATGTTTTGCAAAGGAAAAGGCTTTCGCTGCGCCTTCAGACCATTCCCTCCGCTCTAAATCCAGGTATACACTCTTTATGGATTCGGCAAAAAATGCTCGGGACAGTGAGGATTCAAAGTTTTCCAGATAGGAAATGCTTTTAATCCCAGACCGGTTCTTGGCTTCATCCTGCGTCAGTGAGGCACCAACCCATTTCTCCATCACAGGATCTGCTTTTTCGATGAAGAGTGTCTCATCCAAGGAAGATTCTGTTTTTTTCATAACGAGGATAATGTTCGGACGATTGATCCCTGTTAAATAATAAAAATTGCGGTTAGGTGTGAAGGGATAGCGTTCATCGGCAGATTTGTAAGGGGCCTGGCCTGCAAAAAGAATAAGGGTTGATTCAGCAGGGAGCTGTTCTGCCAGTTTTTTTCTGTTTTGTGTGAAAAATGATGCATCCATGATAATCCTCCTCAATGATTGATTAAAATTAAACAGACTAGATGGTTTATTTTCATTGTATTTTTTATGGAATTTTTCGTCAATTAAATATGTTTATTTAGACGAAACGGTTTAAAGGTATTCATTCAAAGGGGAATAAAGAACAATCCATGATTTTAAGAAAGTAAAAAAGACAGCGGCCTCTTTAGGCCGCTGTCTTTCGTCTATACTGAACTTTTTGCATAGGCTTCAAGTTTGCGGTAGCTTGCTTCTTCATGAGTAAATTCTTCTTCCTGTTCAAAGATGAATGCTTCAGGAGAACTGAAATCGAACTCAACCGTTCCAGAGAACACGTAGGTCGCGTTTCCTTTGAGCATGACAGAATAGCCCCCGTTGTCCTTCAGCTCATTCACTTTACAGCGCACCATGCCTCCGTTGTTTAAAACCGTTACTTCTTTTTCAGGATGATTGATGCCAAGGCGGCACGTAATCAGGCTGGCAGCGGACATGGCCGTGCCGCAGGAGTTTGTGATTCCGACACCGCGTTCATACGTCTGTACAAAAATTTTTGAATCACCCAAATCTTTGACAAAGCTTACATTGACGCCTTTAGGAAACACACTTTTTAGTTCATTCGCCCGTTTGCCGATCTCAGCTACTTGTTCTTCTTGAATCTCATCAACAAGGGTAATGATATGCGGGTTCGGCATACTTACGGCGGTGAAGGCGAGTTCTGTAGAAAGTTCAGGTATTACCGTATTTTCCAGGGTCTTCTGATCATGAATGAGCGGCAGCGTTTGAACATCAAATGAGACAGGTCCGATCAGTACTTCAAAGGTTTGAATATCGCCGAAAATATTTTCGGTTTTCTGCACATCTAGATTGGCTTTTAACGTCTCAACGATCGCGTGGTCTCTTCCGAGCAATTCGGTAATGTATCTTCCAGCACAGCGGAGCCCGTTGCCGCACATTTCCGGCTCGGTGCCATCCGAATTAAAAATCCGGTACTTGGCATCCGCTTTCCCACTTTTTTGGATAAACAAAATTCCATCCGCCCCAATTGAACTGCTGCGTTCGCAAAGAGCTTTCGTCAATATGGTACGCTTTTCATCATCCAGTCCATAATCGTTGCTATATTCATCGATTAAAATAAAGTCATTATAGGACCCATGTGTTTTTAGCACGTCGATTTTCAAGATTCTTCGTCCTTTCGTTCCGCTGAATTTCTTATAAGTATCATAACAAGAAACATAAAAAAATGTGAGCATCAAATAATAGAAATTATAGAGCATTACGCTTCATGCTTAGGATTCAGCGTGGTATATATAATAGTGTAAGCTAAAAAAGGGAGGGAATAAAATGAAAGAGATTCAAACTTTAGATGAATTTGAGAATGTTATTTCATCCGATAAAGATACTATTATGATTTTTACGGCGGGATGGTGTCCTGATTGCCGCAGGCTTGAAGTGTTCATCGGTGATATTATGGAGGAGCACAGTGATAAAGCCTGGTATGAGATTGACCGGGATAAGTTCCCGGAACTTGCGGAAAAGTATGAAGTGATGGGGATCCCAAGCCTGCTTTTGTTTAAAAACGGAGAAAAACTTGCCCATCTTCACAGTGCGAACGCAAAGACACCAGAAGACGTACGCGCTTACCTGGAAAGTCTTCCTGTATAAAAAACAAAGTGAAGCCGCCTCGCAAGTTTGAGGCGGCTTTTTCTTGCGTCGTATGGCTCCGGCTTTTTGATTAAGCCGCTGTGCTAACGGTTACGAGTAATCTTGTGATAGATTAGGAAACATAAATAAGTACTATTCATCAGGAAGGGATTGTGGAGAATTTGAACGAAACGATCAAAAATATTCTGTCCCACCGGTCGATTCGCCGGTTTAAAGAGGAGCCGATTCCGGAAGAAGTCATTGAGACCCTCGTCCAATGTGCGCAAGCTGCTTCCACTTCAAGCTATCAGCAGGTGTATTCCATCATTGGAGTAGAAGAACAAAGTCTTAAGGATAAACTCGCTGAACTGGCGGGCAATCAAAGTTATGTAGCTCAAAATGGCTACTTTTTCGTCTTTTGTCTGGATTATCACCGCCATCAGCTCATGGCAGAGATGACAGGCGGAAACGTTGATGCCACCATCCAGTCCAAGGAAGGCTTTATGGTGGGGATGATCGATGTGGCCCTCGCTTCCCAAAACCTTGCAGTAGCAGCGGAATCACTAGGCTTGGGCATCGTTTTTATCGGAGGCATCAGAAACAATCTTCCTGAAGTTTCCGACCTGCTCCGCTGTCCTGACCATGTAGTGCCGCTATTCGGCATGGCTGTCGGCTATCCGGACGCGTCACCTGGCCTAAAGCCTCGTCTTCCCCAAGAAGCAGTCTTCCATAAAAATCAATACCTGGATGACGGGAAAGCAATGCCAGTCTTAAAAGAATTCGAGATGAAAACTGCAGATTATTATAGGGAGCGCACAGGAGGGAAACGGAATGAAGGCTGGGCTTCTCAAATGTCCAGGGTAATGGAACAGCCAAAGCGGACGTATATGAAAGATTTTATTGAATCAAAAGGCCTCGACAAACAGTAAGGATTCCTGGTCCCCAAAATAAGTTATTTGAATTAAGAATTAAAGAACGTTATACTTGAATCAAGCAGAACAATTGAATAAGTTTCCTTCGGGGTCGGGTGAAATTCCCAACCGGCGGTGATGAGGCGGTGTCCTCTTAGTCCGTGACCCGGCTATGCAGCAGCATAGACGGTGGATCTGGTGAAATTCCAGAGCCGACAGTATAGTCTGGATGGGAGAAGGAATGAAGAACGCTTATTTGGCATTGTCTAAAAACAACCGCTGAAAGGCTTATTTCGATATTACTGACTATTGATGCTATGAGTTTTTTCAGAAAGCAATAAATAGGAACCCCCCGGAAGAATTTTGACTTCCGGGGGGTTTTTTGTTTATGCCGCTCAATATCAAGTTCAGCTCATTCCTTATTAACATAATCAAACAACGGACAGTTCAGAGGAGGTGAATAAATGTTTACAGGAATTATTGAAGAATTAGGAACCATTGAAAGTATAAAAAAAGGCAATGAAACCATCATTCTTACGATTTCCGCATCAGCAGTTCTTAAGGATGTACAGCTTGGAGACAGTATTTCTGTAAATGGAGTATGTCTCACGGTCACCGCCTTTTCTGAAAAGAGCTTCACTGTGGACGTCATGCCGGAAACATACAGAAGCACGGGACTCAAAGGGTTATCAGTGCATGCAAAGGTGAACCTGGAGCGGGCCATGGCGTCCGGAGGCCGGTTCGGGGGGCATTTTGTCAGTGGCCATATTGATGGAACCGGAGAGATCGTCCAGAAACGGCCCGAAAAAAATGCGATTTACTACGACATAAAAGTGCCGGAGCATCTTGCGAAATACCTATTGCTTAAGGGGTCAGTTGCTGTGGATGGAACGAGCCTCACGATCTTTGGGCTGACAGAAGACACGTTTACGATCTCCCTCATTCCGCATACCGTTTCCCATACAGTACTTGGCGCCAAAGGAAAGGGAGATTCGGTGAACATCGAGTGTGACATGCTTGGAAAATATGTAGAAAAGTTTTTAGCCGGGAAAACGGAAACGGCAAATCATAAATCAGCGATTACGATGGACTATTTAACTGAGCACGGATTCTAGGGCAAAGGAGGGTTTTATATGTTTCACAGCATAGAAGAGGCCATACAGGATTTAATACTGGGTAAACCAGTGATCGTGGTAGATGATGAGGACAGAGAGAATGAAGGTGACTTTGTAGCCATTGCAGAGAACGTCACACCTGAAACGGTAAACTTTATGGCCAGACATGGAAGAGGGCTGATTTGTGCACCTATTGATGAGCAGATTGCTGCTAAGCTGGAGCTCTCTCCAATGGTAAGCCATAACACAGACCCTCATGGAACAGCCTTTACAATCAGCATTGACCACAAAAGCACGACGACCGGTATCTCCGCCCTTGAACGAGCCGTCACCATTCAGAAGTTGGTGGACGATGAAGCGAAGGGTGCTGACTTTAAGCGCCCAGGCCACATCTTTCCGCTGATTGCTAAAAAAGGCGGAGTTCTTCAGCGGGCGGGCCATACAGAAGCCGCCGTGGATCTTGCCGTTCTCGCAGGTGCAAAACCTGCAGGGATGATCTGCGAAATCATGAATGAAGATGGAAGCATGGCCAGAGTTCCGGAGCTTCAGGCGATTGCTCAGGAGCATGATCTGAAGTTTATTACCATTAAGGATTTAATTCAATACAGAAACCGTAAAGAAAAATTGGTGAACAAGGAAGTTGAAATTAAGCTTCCGACCGAGTATGGAGAGTTTAGAGCCATCGGTTTTACTAATCTGATCGATGAGAAGGAACATGTAGCGCTCGTCAAAGGGGTGATTGATCCCAGCCAGCCGGTTCTTGTCAGAGTTCATTCGGAGTGTCTGACCGGAGATGTTTTTGGCTCCCGCCGCTGCGACTGCGGACCACAGCTGCATGCTGCCCTTCATCAGATTCAAGAGGCGGATGCAGGGGTTCTGCTCTACATGAGGCAGGAGGGCAGAGGCATTGGGCTATTAAATAAAATGAAGGCCTACAAACTGCAGGAAGAAGGCTATGATACGGTAGAAGCCAACGAAAAGCTTGGTTTCGCACCCGATCTTAGGAACTATGGGATCGGAGCACAAATCCTCAAGGAGCTTGGGATTAAGAAGATGCGTTTGCTGACGAACAATCCGCGCAAGATTACTGGATTGAAGGGCTATGATCTGGAAGTGGTTGAACGCGTAGCCATTCAGATGCCATCCAACAAAGACAATGAAAAGTATTTAAAAACAAAACAAACGAAACTAGGGCACTTGCTGCAGTTTTAAACACAGGAGGAATTAGGGAAATGGCAAAAATATTCGAGGGGAATTTAGTTGGATCAGGATTAAAGGTCGGAATTGTAGTAGGGCGATTTAATGAGTTTATAACCGGAAAACTGTTGAGCGGTGCGCAGGATGCATTGAAGCGCCACGGTGTAGAGGAAGAAAACGTAGACATCGCATGGGTGCCGGGAGCCTTTGAAATCCCTTTGATCGCAAAGAAGATGGCAGATGCGGGCAAGTATGATGCTGTCATCACGCTTGGAACCGTCATTCGGGGGTCAACACCGCATTTTGACTATGTCTGCAACGAAGCCGCAAAAGGAGTTTCCGCTGCTTCTCTTCAATCGGGCGTGCCTGTTATTTTTGGTGTCCTAACGACGGATTCCATCGAGCAGGCGATTGAGCGTGCAGGCACAAAAGCCGGAAACAAAGGCTGGGAAGCTGCTGCTGCCGCGATTGAAATGGCTAACCTTAACCGTCAGTTTGATTTTTAAGAAAAAACAAATCCGCATAACGCGTGAAAAAATCCGTGTTATGAAGAAAAAAATCCGTATAACACGCAAAAAATCTGCGTTATACGGATTTTTTCTTATTGACACTATAATTGGAATAGTGTTAATATTAGCAAAGTCGAACCAAATACCAATTTTTAGAAAGGATGGTTGTGTCATGAAAAAGTCAGTGAAAGTCTATGATGTACGTCTTATCGCTGTTTACAATTTCATACCGCGGCCGGCCATCCAGACATGAAACAACGTTAGCCATGATTTTTTTGTTATCTGCAGGCACCGGTCACTATCTTCCTTTGTGAGGTGTCTTCTATTTTCCAAGCATATCGCCACAGGGGCGGTATGCTTTTTTGTTGTCTGGCGCCAGCGTTTTTTTAATTGCGTTTTACAAATTTGTTCACATAAAGGAGTAATGCACGATGTATGTATTTTCTATGGTCAAGTTGGATTGTGGAGGTCATCTCGAATCGGGGTAGCCCATTGGTCGGCTGTTAAATGAGGGGAAAGGGGAGAACTTATGTTTTCGGTATTGAGCAAATTAGGCTGGTTTTTTAAACAGCATTGGAAACGATATACCATTTCAGTTCTGTTATTAATTGTTGTTGGCATCCTGGAAGTCATCCCGCCGAAGATCGTAGGGAATGCGATTGATGCGATCAATCTTGGGAAACTGACAAAGGAATCGCTTGTACACACCATTTTATTTTATTCAGGACTGCTGACAGTGACGTATATTCTGACGTATTTCATGATGTATCAATTGTTTGGAGGTGCATTTGTTGTTGAGCGGATCCTTCGTTCGAAATTCATGCGCCACCTTTTGAAGATGACACCAACGTTTTATGAAAAGAACCGGACAGGAGATTTGATGGCGAGAGCTACGAATGACCTGAAGGCGATCTCCATGACGGCGGGGTTTGGAATACTAACACTCGTTGATTCCAGCGTATTCATGCTGGTCATCCTTCTTACGATGGGCCTCCTTATCAGCTGGAAATTGACGCTGGCAGCCGTATTGCCGCTACCTCTGATGGCCATTGCCATGAACCGCTACGGGAAAAAAGTTCATGAGCGATTTATGAAAGCGCAGGATGCATTCGGTGATATGAACGACCAGGTCCTTGAAAGTATTTCAGGAGTCAGGGTTATTCGCGCTTACGTTAAAGAACGTGAAGACATCGAGCGCTTCAATAACCTGACTGAAGACGTGTACGATAAAAATATTTCCGTTGCAAAAATCGATGCCCTGTTTGAACCTACCATCAAAGTTCTTGTCGGGATCAGCTATTTGATCGGGCTGGGGTACGGAGCATACCTCGTATTTCATAACAGCATCACGTTAGGGCAGCTCGTTTCTTTTAACGTGTATCTTGGGATGCTTATCTGGCCGATGTTCGCAGTCGGGGAATTGATCAACATCATGCAGCGGGGAAATGCTTCACTCGACAGGGTGAACGAGACTCTTGCTTACGAACCGGATGTGAAGGATGAAGATGATCTAATTCAGTTAAAAGAATCTGGGGAAATTGCATTTCACGATGTGACTTTCCGTTATCCATCTTCAGAGGTTGATAATCTCAATTCTGTAAACGTACGTGTCAAAAAAGGCCAGACGCTGGGAATCGTAGGCAGGACGGGAAGCGGAAAAACGACGTTCCTGAAGCAGCTGTTAAGGGAGTACCCTTTAGGTGATGGTGAAATCCAGATCTCTGGCATTGATCTCCATCATCTGGCGATTGAACATATTCAGGGCTGGATTGGCTATGTGCCGCAGGATGCTACTCTTTTCTCCAAGACGGTAAGGGAAAACATCATGTTCGGAAAAAGCAGCGGAACAGAGGATGAATTGAAACACGTTCTTCGGATGGCCGCCTTTGACCGTGATGTAAAGTACTTGCCCGAAGGGTTGAACACACTTGTCGGGGAAAAAGGAGTGGCATTATCGGGCGGTCAGAAGCAGCGTGTGTCCATCGCAAGAGCATTATTTATAAATCCTGAAATCCTCATGCTTGATGACGCACTATCCGCTGTGGATGCCAAGACGGAAGCAGCCATTATCGCGAACATTCGAAGGGAACGGGCAGGGAAGACCACCTTGATTACGACGCACCGGTTATCTGCAGTGGAACACGCGGACTGGATTATCGTTATGGATGAAGGAAGAATCATTGAAGAAGGCACCCATGCACAGCTCATTTTATCAGGCGGCTGGTATGGTGAACAGTATGAACGGCAAAAAGTCGAAGAAAGCCTCGATGAAAAGGCGGTGTAAGTTTTGAAGGCAGGTAAGAGATTGTTTCGTTATGCACTGATTTATAAAAAAAGTTTTATTACCGGGCTCCTGCTGCTGGCATTAGCCGTTTCCGCAGAGTTGACCGGACCGTTCATCGCCAAGCGAATGATCGATGTTCACATTTTAGGCATTGAAAAACCATGGTATAAAGCAGCTGCTCAATCCAAAGATACGGTTTCTTACAAGGGAAACCATTACAAACGGCAAGACCGTTTTCGGGCGGGGGAAACCAAAGGAAAACAGGTCAGAATCACACAGGTTGGCAGGAAGTATTATTTTATCGGTCAGCCTGCCAGTTTAGAAGGGAATAAACGCTACAAGGATAGGAAAATCACCGTTACTTCCAACGGGATAACACATGAATATCCAGCCGTACTGCTGAAGAACAGTGAACTATATCAATTCTATCAGCCGGAGATCAGAGGGCTGTTTAAGCTGACGGGCATCTATTTTGTTCTTTTATTGTTAGCTGGATTATTTCAGTACGGACAAAGGTACATGCTGCAGAGCTCCTCGAACCTCGTCATCAAGAAGCTGCGTCAGGATGTATTCTCACAGATCCAAAGGGTGCCGATTACTTATTTTGATAATCAGCCAGCAGGAAAGATCGTATCACGGGTGACGAATGATACAGAAGCAATCAAAGAACTATTCGTCAATGTGCTTTCTAATTTCTTCACAGGCATTATTTATATGGCGGGAATCTTTACCGCGCTGTTCATTCTGGATACGCGTCTCGCCCTGATGACGATGATACTCGTACCGATTCTGGTTGTTTGGATCAGACTCTATCGAAAACTCGCTTCTAAGTACAACCATATTATCCGTTCGACGTTGAGCGACATCAATGGGATGGTCAACGAATCCATCCAGGGGATGCCTATTATTCAAGCATTTAAACGGCAAAAAGAAACGACTAAAGAATTTGAAGAGATGAATGAAAAATACTTCTCTTTTCAAAATAAGTTATTGAGCTTAAATAGCCTCACTTCTCATAACCTGGTGAGCGTCCTTCGGAATTTAGCGTTTGTCGCCTTGATCTGGTACTTCGGAGGGGCCTCACTTAAGGCGGATGCCCTGATTTCAGTCGGTGTCCTGTATGCTTTTGTGGATTACTTGAACCGGCTGTTCCAGCCCATCACCGGTATGGTTAACCAGCTTGCCCAGCTGGAGCAGGCGCTCGTATCGGCAGAGCGTGTGTTTGTATTGCTGGATGAACCAGGTATGGATGTGAAGGTCGAAGAGAATGAGCGTTATAAAGGAAATGTATCATTCAATGGAGTTTCATTCGCTTATAAAGAGGGTGAGAATGTCTTAAATGATATTACCTTTGAAGCGAGGCAGGGCGAAACCGTGGCGCTGGTCGGTCATACGGGATCTGGAAAAAGCTCTATTATGAACCTTTTGTTCCGGTTCTATGATATTAAGCAGGGGAAAATCCTTATCGATGGCAAGGACATTATGAAAATGCCAAAACAGGTGCTGAGGGAGCATATGGGCATTGTCCTTCAGGATCCTTTCCTGTTTACGGGAACCATCGCCTCCAATATTAGTCTGGATGATCCGGATATTACAAGAGAAATGGTAGAAAAGGCCATCACCGATGTTGGAGCCATGCCGTTTGTACAAAACCTTCCAAATGGCTTAGATGAACCAGTTATTGAAAAAGGAAGCACTCTTTCTTCCGGCCAAAGACAGCTCCTTTCGTTTGCCAGGGCACTGGCGTTCAATCCAGCGATCTTAATTCTCGATGAAGCAACCGCCAGCATCGATACAGAAACAGAGGCTATTATTCAGGAGGCGCTGGATGTGCTGAAAAGGGGAAGAACCACTTTTATCATTGCCCACAGGCTGTCCACCATTAAAAATGCCGACCAGATTCTTGTTCTGGATCGTGGAAGAATTGTGGAACAAGGGGATCATTCTTCATTGATGGAAGCTGGAGGCCGTTATTATCAAATGTATCAAATTCAGCAAGGAAAGAAAGCGAGTAAAGCCGTATAGCATTAAAAAGGGAGCCAGCTGGCTCCCTTTTATTGATCTGATCTATTGCCATGCCGTTGGTTCCTTTTCAGCGCCGCCCGAATTTAATTTTCCGCTTGCATCATTTCCGTGTCCAGAACTTTTGTTTTCCGCCGTTGCGCCCCCGGTCCCTCCGACGTTTAAAATAGCTGCCATACCTGTAATCACGATTTTCTTTTTCCAATCAGGATGCATGAATACCCTCCTATTTAATGTTAAGAAAATCCAGTTCGCGGAGAATTCCCCCTTATTTGAACATATTAAACCCTGCGCATGACCAACCGATATTAAACTTGTGGATAAATGTAATTCAATGTATGTAACACTGGGATGATGTATTCCAAGATGGGTTGGGAGAAAACAACATGAAAACAAAAGTGAGTGGTTATTTTAGAAAAGAAGAAATAAAACCACCTCTCCAGGAACATGTAATAAATGAAATGAAGCATGTGGTGATGGAAAGAGATCCGGGATCGAGTTTAGACAAACAGTTAAAAATGATTTCAATGACCACGGAAGATCTTGCGGTTCTGCGCTCGGTACAGCCATTTGTCGCGAACCATATCGAAGAAGTAGTCACAGGGTTCTACAGCACGATTGCCCATGTCCCGCAGCTGTCTGAGATCATAGAGAGGAACAGTTCAGTGGAACGGCTGAGAACGACCCTGGAGCGCCATATTCGTGAGATGTTTAACGGTAAGATAAATCGGGCATTTGTTGAACAACGGAAGCTGATTGCTCACATCCATTTTAGAATCGGGCTCGAGCCCAAGTGGTACATCTCCGCATTTCAGGATCTTCAGCTTTCTCTGCTGTCCATTCTGGACGAGCACTTGGAGGAAAAGAAGGACTTTTATCGTGCAACTGCAGCGATCACTAAGATGCTGAACCTTGAACAGCAGCTTGTGCTTGAGGCGTTTTCAGTGGAAGAAGAGAAGGCAAGAATCAAAATTGAAGAGCAAAAGCTTCGGTGAAACAAACGGTCAATTCTTCATCGGATGAATTAGCAGCGATTGCACAAGAAGCGAGTGCCGCGATTGAACAGCTGGCTGTTCAATCCGGAGATGTTGTCGAACATGCTCAAAGCAGTGTGGAGTATGCCGCTCTCGTATCTGAAAAATCAAAAAAAGGCAAGGGGGAAATTGAGCTTCATTTATCTTCTGTTCAGCAGATCAAGCAAAAAATGAATGAAATCTCAAAAGAGATCCTCCTGTTAAAAGAGGACTCAGGGCATATTATTGAAATGGTTGAATTTGTAAAAGGGATCGCCGAACAAACGAACCTGCTTGCACTGAATGCGGCTATTGAAGCCGCTAGAGCAGGGGAAATGGGTAAGGGTTTTGCCGTGGTAGCAGGTGAAGTCAGAAAACTTGCAGAGCAAACCAAAGATTCTGTAGGTGGAGTGGCGAATACATTTCCAACACCAATGGACGAATGGATTTGATAACGGCTTCTTCAGGGCAAATCAACGGCTGGATCAACGAAAATACATCAGAAGTGGAAGAAATGAACGAATTTTTCAATGATATCCTCTCCAACTCGGAAGAAAGCAGAAAGCAGAGCAACAGTGTTGGCGGAAAAATACAGGATATCGCAAAGATCATTAAAGAGATGGAGCATGCCGTCGCACAAATTGCTCATTCAGCAGAAAACCTTTCTGAGAGCACGTACGCGCTCTAATAAAAAAGAACCCTCAAGGGTTCTTTTTTATGATTTTATGATGGCATATTGCCCCCGGTTGGTTGTAAATGAAATGATACTGCCGTCGATATTGATTCCGCTGATTCCATCAAGGGGAATTTCATAAAGAACCGATGGAAGTTCTGTCGAATCACCGTCCTCTGAACTGTAAGCTTTCCCATGCATGAACATGACATGATCGGCAAGATAGTCATCGACAGCATCCCTTTGTTCAAACGTTGCTTTTTCCAGCTGAATGTTGATTTGATCAAGGTCCCCGTTCTCTTCTTTACGGATGGAGATCTGATGTCCAGCCCAGTTATTTATATGATCTTTAACGTCGATAATTTTCAATTCGCTCATAAATGGTCACCTCTTTATAAATGTACCCTTAAACCCCAAGAATAAACCTTGTGATATAGGGAGCTGTAAAGAGACGGGTTGACCAAGAATCAATGTAAAAGGTCAACTTTTTGAATAACTCCCTTGCCCCAGGATGCAACCTTAACAGTTACTTTATATTCAGCCTGCGGTTGTTCCAGATCACTCCCGGTGTTATCTTTTACATAATACCGCTCCAGCCCGTATTCGAGGTGAAGAATACCTTCCATGGGAGGTGACGCTTTTGCTTTTAAATAGACCTGCTCCCCGCTGACATCCGGACGGTCTTCGGTGAGTTTGGTTACCTGATAAGAGCCTCCTTCTGGAGACAGCACAGCATAAACTGATGTTGGATCCTTAATGGGCTTGCCCCTCCAAAGTGAAGATGACACGTCATTAATATCGTAATTCAACGTCATATAATCGCCGTAGAATACATCTGGCGGATCAACTGGTTTTGTTTCTAATACGATTTCTTTGCCATAATAAACTGCCGCGTAATAACTGGCTGCGATTCCCGTGAGAACGAGCACCTGGAATACAATGAGCCACACCCTCCATTTATTTTTCTTCATGAGAATCACCGCCTTCCTCCAAAACATTCCTTTTCTTTTTTTGCAAAAAGAAGTAAAGAGCTAAAAGAAGAATACCGCCAATCAGGAAGAACAGAGATTTTGGCATAAATGACCAAGCCAGGTTGATGTATGCGATAAACGTAACCAACAGAAACAGGATGATGCCCCAATTGATCAGTGAACGCTCTTCTTTCTGATATCCTTCAGACAAGACAAACCCGGAAAACAGGAATGACGCGATCAAGTAAATGATTCCTGCGGAGAATTCTCCGATAAAGGGAGAAAGATAGAACCAGGGAACCAGCAGTACACCCATTTTTAAAAAGGAAGTCAGTGTTCCACTTTTCATTTTGATAAAAAACGCAGCTGCAAACAATAATACAAAAATGATGCCAAACCATACTGGATCCGGATAGTCTAATGAACTGGAAGTATTGGTTAAGGTGAAATAGAGGATCAAGCTGGTAATAAAGGCAGCTGCAGCTGTAAAGAAGCGGAGCGGCGAAGCAAGATTTTCCTTTAAGCCTTCTGCTGCTGTATAGAGGCCAACCAATATCACAACGAGCCAGACCCAGTGATCCTCTAGGGTTAAGGCATAAAAGAAAAGGTGCAGCACGAGTCCTCCAGCAAAAAACCAAGTGAGCAGTTTTTCCTTTGATGTGTAAACGAAGCAGCCGAGGCCAATCGCAAACAATATAAGGATCATGTAGCTGTAGCTTGAGAATTCCGATAAGGCATAGAGCTGGCCGCCTGTCAGGAGCGCAAATGAAACAAAAAACAAGAGCTTGCCCCGCAATAAATACAGATAGAGCAATGCGGGAATGGACCAAATAACAAATGTCCGTGCATCATAGGATACGAAATGAAACGTTTGGCCGATGAGGATAATCCCTGCACCAAAAGAAACGATCCCAAGGGTTATTAAACCTCTTCCCAAGGCTGGATTTCCTCTTTCCAGCCTGTTGTGTCCCACTGTATAGAATGCGATTAGAACCGCGATCAAGAGTACTAAACGGAAGGGAGGAGATATGCCATCCCAGTTGGACGCAATAAAGGACAAAATTCCAAGGCCGATGAGAATGCTTGCAAAGACTGGCAGAAGTCCGGTTCCCCGTTTTGAATGACTGTCTGGATATTTTGAAAGGATTTTGTTGTATTGTTCTTCTGTAATGATTCCTTCCTTGACCCATTCCTTTCCTTCCTTAACTAACCATTTATCATTCAATGTTCCACCCCGTTTCATTTAATATGATTGTTGTTTACTCTCAACTGTAACAGAGCGCCTTCAAATATTCAGCCCTCAGTGTAAAGATATGTTTACCCCAGGGAGCGAATGCAATAATTTCCGCCACATATATGGGAAAAAATTGAGCGCATAACCTCTTTTAAATGATGCACAATATGTTACAAGAGGAGGTGACATCAATGGCAAACAACAACAGTGGACGAAACGAGCTATTAGTACCTGGTGCTCAACAAGCTCTTGATCAATTGAAGTATGAAATCGCTTCTGAATTCGGTGTACAATTAGGTGCTGATACGACATCACGCGCTAACGGATCTGTTGGTGGTGAAATCACCAAACGTCTTGTCGCAATGGCTCAACAACAAATGAGTGGATCAGCTAGATAACTCTATACTCATGGCTGTTACTAGGGTGGAGCGATCCACCCTTTTGATGATGAAAAGGAAAAGGGGAAGGCTGAATGAGCATGTGCCCGGTTTGCAATCAATTACATACTGTTGCCTTCCGCTGTCCGGAATGCGGGAATTTGAGTGAAGATTTAGGGAAGCTGAGCGATTACTTTGATGATTACAGCCCTTACGTCGATTCAGACGGTTTGAAGCTTGAAAACGGCTATCCGGCAGACTTTAAAGATGGCCAGTGTCCTCATATGTATTATTGCAGGATCTGCCGGCATGAAATGATTATGTTCATCTCTGAATGGAACCCGGAAGAACTGCAATAAATTCGCAGTGAGCAAAAAAAATCACCGTCCTCTTAAAAAGAGCGGTGATTTTTTATTTTACCAGGCGCAATCGCCGTTCCAGACGTTCGCGTCCCCATTCAAGAAGAGTCGATATACCCCAATAGATAAGTGCGGCTTCCAGCAGGACAGGCAAGACGATTAAACTAGATGCACTGCGCTGGTCGGCAATGGAAGTAAGCTCTGGAACAGTAATAACCGAGGCCAAAGAAGATGATTTCGCAACATCAATCAATGAATTCCAAATGGATGGGATCGCAATCCGCCAGGCTTGCGGAAAAATAACTTCCCTGAACGTTTGGAAATAATTCATACCGAGGGAATAAGCAGCCTCCCATTGCCCGTTTGGAATGGATTGGATGGCCCCGCGGTAAGATTCTGCAATGTAGGCACTGAAATGCAGGATCAAGCCTACGAGAGCAGCCTGCCATCCTTCAGGTGTAATTGCAAATGTAAAACCATTATATAAAATCAATAATTGAATAAGGAGAGGTGTTCCTCGAAAAAAAGAGATATAGATCTTTGCAAATCGGATGAGCACTCTGTTGCTCGACATCCGGCAAAGGGCAATAATCAGCCCGAAAATAAGCGATCCAACAATAGAACCAAGGCTAAGGATAACGGTGATTTTGGCTCCCTCCAGTAAAAACGGGAGGGAGTCCACCATGTACTGGAGCGAACTACTCACTTACATCTGCTCCAAAGTATTTTTTGGAAAGTTTGGAAAGAGTGCCGTCTTTCTTCATGTCAGCAAGAGCTTTGTCTACCTTCTTCGCTAAATCTTTATCGTTTTTCTTGAAGGCAAACGCCATCTTATTTTCAGAGAAAGGCTCTCCTACAGCTTTCACATTGTACTTTGTATTTTTAAGCTCGGTTAAGATAAATAGTTCGTCATTTAAGGCCGCATCTACACGGTTAACATCAAGGTCTGTCAAAACTTGAGCTATACCTTTATAGTATTTTACTTTTGCACCTGCTTTTTCAGCTTCATTTGCATAGTTGCTTCCTTGGGTTGTTCCTACGACTTTTCCTTTGAGGTCTTCAATGCCTTTGATCTCATTATTGTTTTTATTCACGATGACTTTTCCGCCAGACACGGTGTAAGGTGTGGAGAAAGCAAATTGTTCTTTGCGCTCTGGAGTGATGGTTACCTGATTCGCTACCATGTCAAAACGCTTACCTAGAGAACTGAACATGTTCTTCCATTCTGTCGGTACGACTTTAGCCTTCATATCGAGACGTTTTGCCACTTCCTTCGCAACCTCAACATCATAGCCTGTAACTTCATTCGTCTTTTTGTCGCGATAAGAGAATGGAGGGTATGTAGCTTCCGTACCAATCGTAAGTTCTTTCTTTTCCCCATTGTTGCCGCATGCGGTCAGCGCACCCGCAAGCATGACAGAAACCATGAGTAATGCCCACAGCTTTTTCATGTAAGTACCTCCGTTATAAATCCAATTTTGGATTGTTTTTTTAGTTTAAACCGATAAAACTCATCTGAATTCTTTAGTCATTTTAATCAGTAAACTAAATGTTGTCAATGATTAAACATTATTCCCTAATTCGGTGGGATTTTCACATGAAAATCAGAAAAACCTAAAAAACCTCTCTCAATGGAGAAAGAGGTTCTTCTGGTATTAAATTGGAAGCTTATCGAATGCGCTCTTCCGTATCGTTATCGAAGAAATGTGCTTTGTTCATATCAAACGCCAGGTCGATGTTTTGTCCGTTTTGAACATCTGTACGTGAATCAACACGTGCGATGAAATCTTGGCCAGCGATTGTAGAGTAAAGGAAAGTTTCAGCGCCCATTAGCTCTGCTACATCAATTCGTGCAGTAATCTTTGTGTTTGTTGAAGACTCAAGAAACACTGGCTCATCATGGATATCTTCCGGACGAATCCCAAGGGTTACTTCCTTATTGAGGTAACCTCTGTCTTTCAGAGTTTTCATTTTGCCGCCAGGAATGGATACGCGGATATCGTTGACCACGAAGAATCCATCTTCCACCTTTCCTTGCAGGAAGTTCATCGCCGGGCTACCGATAAATCCGCCGACAAACACATTTTCAGGAGTGTCGTATACTTCTTTCGGTGATCCAACTTGCTGGATATGACCATCTTTCATTACGACGATTCGAGTCGCCATTGTCATCGCTTCTGTTTGGTCATGTGTTACATAGATCGTCGTAGTTTGAAGGCGCTGATGCAGCTTCGAAATTTCAGCACGCATCTGTACACGAAGCTTCGCATCAAGGTTGGATAACGGCTCATCCATCAAGAATACTTGAGCGTCACGGACAATGGCACGTCCAAGTGCAACCCTTTGGCGCTGACCGCCTGAAAGGGCTTTAGGTTTACGGTCAAGGTATTGCTCAAGTCCAAGAATGCGCGCAGCATTTTTAACACGCCGATCAATTTCTTCTTTGCTGAATTTACGAAGCTTTAATCCGAACGCCATGTTGTCATATACGTTCATGTGCGGATAAAGGGCATAGTTCTGGAAAACCATCGCGATGTCACGGTCTTTAGGAGCCACATCATTGACAACACGGTCGCCGATCACAAGCTCTCCTTCAGAAATATCCTCAAGTCCAGCGATCATACGAAGAGTCGTTGATTTACCGCAGCCAGATGGCCCTACGAATACGATAAATTCCTTATCTTTAATATCAAGGTTAAAATCATGTACTGCCGTTACTTTATTGTCATACCGTTTCACAATATTTTGAAGTTTGATTTCTGCCATTGTTACTGCCTCCTTTAGTTCGCAAAAGAAAAGCATTTGCTGTTTGTCTTCATTTTAACGAATGAAAGGGCTTTCGTACATTGGAGGCTTGTCCGAAATGAAAGCGCTATTTTTGTGCATAGTGCACAAAAAGTTTTTTAGGCTGTGCCTAAAAAACTACATTAAATTTAGGCTGTGCCTAAAAAACTACATTATTTATGCTAGGCATAAAACACTACCTGCTCGTCCCTTCTCTGCTGATCAGTGCTTGATAAACCGCCATGGCGGGTTTGAACTGTTTAACGTCAATCCCTGTTTTTTCTATAAATTTATCGACCCGGTATTGAAGGCTGTTGCGGTGAATATAGAGTTTTTTTGCCGCCATCGACAGGTTCATGTTGCATTCCAAATAAACTTTGATACTTTGGATCAGGTCTCTGTCGCCATACAGTTCTTCAGGGATCAACTGAGAAATAAAGTAAAGAGCGGACTTGCCCAATTGGGTCAGCAGCAGATAAGGCACTAGATCTTCCCGGCTGTATACCTCTTGAGCCGGAAGAAAAGGCCGGACAGAAGAAAACAGTTCCCTTTCAAGATGATATTGATCGGGTGCCTCCTTATAATCCCTAATCCACATGCCAAGGAACAAATCCAGGTCCGTATAAAAATCACCGGTCAGAACAGGTTTGACTTGGTCGTAGGGCAGTTCTTCGCGTTCATCTGGTTTCGGTTCAATCAATACCCCGTATTGAGATGTAATGAACAATACCGTCACTTCTAAAGGAAAAATGCCAGAGACGGCTTCCATAAATGCTTCTTGGTCCGAAAGGGGGTTTTTTAAAAAGAAATGAATAAATCTGAAGCTGCTCTCGGTCTCTGCCTCAGGGTGATCACCCGAAAGAACGTTTTTCCAAAATAGCTGCCGAGGCGAAAGTGGGGATTCAGCCGAACCCTGAGTGAAAAGTGAGTTTAATAAACTCAGTTCATCAGAAGACACTCGAGATTTGGCGATCCCGAATCTTTTCCCATCCTGGTCAACAAACCAATAATAATGTTGCGGACGGTCCGTTGAGATTGTGAGATGTTCTCCGTAGTAAGCTTGAAGTTTGGTTAGCATACTGAAAACCCCTTTATTTAATCTACCGTTAGTATACCAGTGGAGAACACGATGTAACAAAAATGAAGAAGAGGAGCAATCAATGGGCATTCACACTGCCGGAAACTAAAGACTGATGGGTGAGATGGACAGCATACTGCAAAGGAAGCATTCTTGTCGCACGGTCTTCTGCCCTGAATATAGAATGAGAGAAAATACTTCTCCCCGGCCGGGAATTGGCTTCAATGAGCCAAACGTTTCCTTCCGAGTCCAGACCGAGGTCAAAGCCGATCTCTCCGATGATGCCCGCTGTATTCTTGTCAATGGCTTCGCTGAGCTGTAATGCAGCGAGCTGCAGTTTTAATAGGCCATTCGCTGGAAGTCCGGTGTGCATCAATACATCTTCGGGCCGCATTACTTCACCGCCGTACGCAAGATGTGTGGTGATCGCTTGTTTTCCGGCAATTTTAGCGGCTATGGCACTGACCACCCAATTTCCTTCCATGTTTTTATTGGTATGCACTCTGAAGTCAACCGGGCGCTGGTCATCATAGGCGATCAAATCGATCCCTTGCTGTACGAGTGTATTTTGAAGACGCCCAAAGAGCTTGCGTGTTTTCAGAAGTGAGATCAAGCTCGAATGCTGCTCAATTCTGGGGTGGTTGTCTTCGCGGAATCTACAGCTGTAACCGCCTGAGGGTTCTTTTCGCACGGACAGAATTCCACGGCCATGGCTGCCGCCGACCGGTTTGAAGAATACAGAAGGATACACGGTTAACATGTTTTCGATCAGCTGAACACCCGGGTTCACTGCTGTATAGGGAAGGTAATTCCTCACAGCACTCTCTTTTTTCAGAAACCGAAAGATCTCCCATTTGCTGAAAAAAGAAGGGTTAAAGAAGGGAATCTTCCATTGGGCCTCAAGTAGATGAACAGTTTTTTTGTATTTCAAGCTTTTCTCTGTCCGCCGGTTTGGAATTTGGTTGTAGATGACAGAGGGAAGGGGGACAAGGTGCTGGGACCATCCCTCATCCGAGTAAAAAAACCCATTGATCATTCGATTTTCCTGGTGGATTTGGCCAGGTCCAAAAACAAAATAGTATGCTCCGACTTGGCGGCCGGCTGTCAGCAGTTTGCTGAAAAAGGAAGATCGCTCTCCGACAGGGCGGGAAGGAAAGAGTCCCACTCCTGATGTGAAAATGGCGACAAGCGGTCCGATCAGGAAGCGAGAGCCAAAGATATGTACATGGATTTTTGCCTCAAATGGAATGGAGAGTTCCTCCCAAAGGTCCTTTGTTAAAAGAAGCTCATTTTTGTGATGAGGAACGGCGTGGCAAACGGCACTATTCGAACCAAAGATCATCGATACAGGTCCCACCGCCTCTTTAAACAGGTACTCCGGAACATAAACGATGTTTCCGTAACTGATGCTTTTGCAAATCGGCAGAACTGCTTGCTGCATTTCATTCCCTCCCTGTGAGAAGTGCGATTTGCACCGCATTCCCGATGGATTAGGCATAAGCCGATACCGTATACTATGAAAGGCCGATGAAAATCGTGTTTAACAATTAGGATTCATTGTGATGTGCGTGTAAGGTCTGTTATAGTGATAGAGCATTCAGAGTTTTGAGGAGGATTACAATCATGTCTAATATTTATGATTTGGCTTACAGCCTTGAAAAAGCGCTTCGTGACAGCGAGGACTTCCAAACGTTAAAAAAATGCTATGCAGAAGTTAACGCGGATGCAGAAGCACAAAAAATGTTTGAGGAATTCCGCAACCTGCAAATGGGCCTTCAGCAAAAACAAATGACAGGCGAACAGGTAACGCAGGAGGAAGTAGAAAAAGCTCAATCCATGTTCCAAGCCGTTCAGCAGAACGAGATCATCAGCAAACTTATGGCAACTGAACAGCGCATGAGCCTGATCATTTCTGATTTGAATAAAATCATCACTAAGCCGCTCGAAGAGATCTACGGGCCGATGGCCGATAACGAGCAGCAGTAAATCGGATCGTATAAAACCGTCTCCGGCGCACATTGTGCGGGGAGACGGTTTTTTTGCGGTGGGGGATTATTTTGCAGGATAAAGTGGCCGATTGAGCTAAATTGGGGCATTATTGCGCCTAACTTGGCTTAATTGTGCCGAACTGAAAATAATTGAGCGGAATTGAAGCGTATTTAATTATTTTTTTGATAATTCCGATCACTATGCAAAGGAGCCATCACCAACATACTTCTCCGCAGTAATTATTGCTGTGTGAGATCCGCACCGGCTTATCTTGAGATTTGAAGCCGCTTCAGCATTTCAGTTCTACCCCCTGCCAACCTCGAATATATTTTGACAGAGAGAGTCTTTATTCGATACAGAGGGGGGATTGCCATGGTATACCGGATGCTTATTCTTGACATCGATGGGACCCTGCTTAGAAGCAATTTTCGCTTGGATAGGGAAACGAGGGAAGCGATAGATTATGTGAAGAAGAAAGGGGTCTATGTCACGCTTGCCTCAGGGAGGAACTTTCCTTCTACTAAAAAAATTGCAAAAGCCTTGAAACTTGATGGATACTTAATCAGCCAGAACGGAGGGTTTATTGCTTCAAGCGTAGATGAACCGTATTTTGAATCCCATCTTTCAAGAGAAGACACATACCGGATCGTCAGCATCCTGGAGAATTACAATTGCCATATTCGTCTCGTGCATGAACGCTTTTCAGTCGGAAACCAGGTTCAGCAAAAAAGTCAGCTCGTTGCTAAAGTGACACTCGGTGCGGGAGATCCGTTGTTTTATCCGGTAACGTTTACTGAGAGCCTCAGCAATCACGTACTGGAAAAAGAGGTGACTCCGTCAAAAATTGATATTCAGTTCTTTGAGGAAAGAGAACGGCGGTCGGCGGAACAGCACTTGAAGGCCCGTTTTGCAAATTTTGAATACACATCATCGACGAAGTGCAACTTCGAAATCACTGCTCCCAATGTCACGAAAGCCAACGCATTAAGGCTGCTCGGGCTTAAGCTGGATGTAGCACCAGAGGAGATGGTCGCTGTCGGCGATTCCCACAACGACAGGGAGATGATTGAAATGGCAGGCCTTGGCGTGGCCATGGGCAATGCTCCAGAGGATGTAAAGAAGGCTGCCAATTGGATTACGAGGACGAACGATCAGCTCGGCGTTCCTTATATGATAAAAGAAGTATTCCGAAAGCAGCTGAGAGTAGGATTGTATTAAAGAGAAAAAGCTCCGAATCGGGGCTTTTTTATTGTGGAGAGATCGTAAAAAATATTTCATTTAGATTACAAATTGTAAAACCGACAAAATGTGAAAGGGTTTTCATAAAGTGCTGTCGAAACATCTTTACGTAAGGAACAAGTATATGAGGAGGATTGTAATGGAAAAAACAGTAAACCTGAATTTGAAGCCAAAGGTAGCAGAATTCCTAAACGGCACGAAGAAACTTTTTATCAACGGTGAATGGGTACCCTCTAAATCAGGGAAAACGTTTGAAACACTTAATCCTTCAACAGGAGAGGTTTTAGCGCTTGTAGCAGAAGGCGGAAAAGAAGACATCGGTTTAGCGGTTGATGCGGCGCGTAAAGCTTTTGATTCTGGATATTGGTCTAAAATGAGCGCGGCAAAGCGCAGCTACTTAATTTATAAGCTTGCGGACTTGATGGAAGAGAACAGAGAAGAGCTTGCCCAGCTCGATACGCTGGATAACGGAAAACCGATCCGCGAAACGATGAACGCCGATGTTCCTTTGGCAATTGAACATTTCCGCTACTATGCCGGTTGGGCGACAAAGATCGTCGGACAAACGATTCCGGTTGCAGGAAGCTTCTTTAACTATACCCGCCATGAACCTGTTGGTGTGGTAGGGCAGATTATCCCTTGGAACTTCCCGCTTTTGATGGCTGCATGGAAGCTTGGGGCGGCACTTGCTACAGGCTGTACAGTCGTGCTGAAGCCTGCTGAGCAGACTCCGCTTTCTGCGCTTTATCTTGCAGAATTGGCGCGCGAAGCAGGTTTCCCTGAGGGCGTGCTGAACGTCGTAACGGGTGCGGGGGAAACAGGTGCGGCTCTTGTTGATCATCCGGATGTAAACAAGATTGCCTTTACGGGTTCAACTGAAGTCGGAAAGAATATCATGAGAAATGCAGCGGATTCACTTAAGCGTGTAACGCTTGAGCTTGGCGGAAAATCACCGAATATCATTCTTCCGGATGCAGACATGACGCGTGCGATTCCTGGTGCTCTCGGCGGCATCATGTTCAATCAAGGACAAGTATGCTGCGCTGGATCGCGTCTTTTCATTCAGAAGAAGGCATTTGATAATGTCGTTGCTGACATGGTTTCCCATGCGAAAAACATTAAGCAGGGTCCTGGACTCGATCAGGACACAACGATGGGGCCGCTCGTATCAGAAGAGCAGCAGAACCGTGTTATGAGCTACATTTCAAAAGGGCAGGAAGAGGGAGCTGAGCTGTTAACGGGAGGAACAAAACCGTTTGAGCAAGGTTACTTTGTAGAACCTACTATTTTTGCGGATGTAGATGATAAGATGACGATTGCTAAAGAAGAAATCTTCGGACCGGTTGTGGCGGCAATGCCATTTGAAGACCTCGATGAAGTCATCGAGCGTGCGAATCGTTCTGATTATGGCCTGGCTGCAGGATTGTGGACTGAAAATCTAAAAACAGCTCACTATGTATCCAATCACTTGAAAGCCGGAACAGTCTGGATTAACTGCTACAATGCATTTGATGCAGCTTCTCCGTTCGGCGGATACAAGCAGTCAGGTATGGGCCGTGAGATGGGCTCTTATGCATTAAATAACTACACTGAAGTAAAAAGTGTGTGGGTGAACTTAAAATAAAAGCAATATGATTAAGGGGTCAATAACTGAACGGAAACGAAAAGCCCGGCTGCCAGATCCAGCAGCCGGGCTTTTTTTATGCAGAGAAGAAATGCCTGGTTCGGATGCTTGTCTGATGTAAGCCAGGCGCTTCTCTTAGCTTTAAATCATGACTTTTATAAAGCGGAGTCCGGTATCATCATAGTCAAGGTTACGGTAGAATTCGTGGGTATCGGTACGGTGTTTTCCGCTGTGCAGGACGATTGATGTACATCCTTGTTCCTCAGCCCATTCTTCAGCATGGCGTACTAATGCTTTGCCAAAGCCATTCCCTTGATATTCCTCACTTACGACAAGGGCAATAATCCTCAGATACGTCCCGTTCTTCTCAAAATAATAGCCCTTTACAAGACCGATCATTCCAATGACAGCCTCATTATAGCAAGCGACAAAGCAAATGTAGGATGGATCCTGAAGAATATACGTTAATCGGTCACGCATTTCTTCCTCAGTGGTAGGATAGCCGAGATCGCCCATTAAATAAGAGAGAGACAGGCTATCCTCAATCGTCCCCCTCCGAATGAAAATTTCACTCATCTTCGCACCTCTTTTTTTGTAAGATAGGAAAATCAGGAAATGGATATACAGAGATGTCTGTTTACATACTGTCAGATCGGCCAGAAACAGTGATCAGCGGTGAAAAAGAAGCAGGGCACCAGCTGGAGTAGTAAGACGATGTGTGCGCTCGCTGAACTCTTTCTCCTTTAATCGTTCTTCACCAATTGCTTTCGCTTCGTGATCGTCTTTGGCCTGTATGGTTTCGTCTAGTAATTTTTCGCCGGACTTATCATATACCGTAAGAAAATACTTGTTCATGGTGTGAAAACTCCCTTCAAGATTCTTAAATTATATTTCTTGTTATTCGCCAAATTTCCTGCTTTTTTTTATGCTTTCCTTCACTTATCGAAACAGCTGCGACAATTATGGGTATTTTCCCAAATACGAGAACGTGCTTTCGTATATATGGTAAAATAAAGGATAGAATGTGTAAGAAAAAGGAGAGATGGGTGTTGAAGTTTTTGCATTGTGCTGACCTTCATTTGGACAGCCCTTTCAAAGGATTGAAATATCTGCCCAAACCGATATTTGAACGTATTCAAAACAGCACCTTCCGTTCCTTTACCCATGCGGTAAACCTTGCAATAAAAGAGAAGGTGGACTTCGTCGTTATTGCAGGTGATATATATGACGGAGATTCGAGAAGCCTGCGAGCTCAGACGTATTTCCGGAAAGAACTGGAGAGATTGGACAAACACGGAATCCGGACTTTTATGGTTCACGGGAACCATGATCACCTTGAAGGTTCATGGATTGATATTGAATGGCCAGAAAGCGTTCATATTTTTAATGGCGGGGCTCCGAGCAGTGTTCCTTTTTATAAGAATGGAAAATTGACTGCCATGCTGCACGGGTTCAGTTATGAACAACGTTCTGTACCGGAGAACCGTGTTCCTTTATTTCCGGAAAAAAAAGATGAGGCTTATCATATTGGCATTCTTCACGGGAATGCAGACGGACATAGTGATCATGAACCCTACGCTCCGTTTAAAGTGGTGGAGCTCTTGAATAAAAGCTATGATTACTGGGCCCTGGGGCACATTCATAAAAGAATGGAGCTCAGCCAGAATCCTCCTGTAATCTATCCGGGTAACATTCAGGGGAGGAATCCAAAGGAAACAGGAGAGAAGGGCTGTTATATCATCGATACAAAGAACCGGCTGCGGATCTTCCATGAAACTCAAGATATCATCTGGAAAGAAGAGTTCATCGATCTTACTGGATACTCGGCAATGTCCAAGATGATTGAAACGTGCATCGAGGTGAAAGAGAATGCCAGAATAGAAGGAAAGGGTGTCCTTCTTAAACTCATCATTGAGGGTAATTCTTCATTATTTCAGGAGATGACCGATGAACGGCTGCTGGAGGATCTGATGGAGACTCTTCAGGACAGTGAAGAGGAGGTTTCCTCTTTTGTATATCCATTCGCTCTTGTTAATCAGATGAAGAGAAGCTGGAACCGGGATCAGCTAGTAAACGATGGGGGATTTGTCGGGGCTCTTTTGAATAACAGCAGTGCATACGAGGACATGCCTAATACTGCAAGAGAGCTGTTCCTGCATAAAAGGGCGAGACGATATTTAAAGCCGTTTGAACCGGAAGAGGCTGAAGAAATCATCAAGGAGGCAGAAACACTTCTTTTACGGTTTTTGCTGAAAGATTAGGAGGTATGGAGAGATGTGGATTAAGAAACTGCATATCTATCATTTTGGCAAGTTTCAAAACCTCAAACTGTATGACTTGTCCCAGGGAGCGGGCTTTATTTTTGGAAAAAACGAAGCGGGCAAATCAACCTTGATGAGTTTTATTCGGTGTATGCTTTTTGGGTTTCCATCCAAGCTTACGAATGAAAGAAGATATGAGCCAAGGGATGGAAACCGCATGGGCGGATCAATTACCCTGTGGACAGAATCGCACGGAGAGGTGACCATCGAGCGGGTAGCAGGAAAAGCGGCAGGTGATGTTACGGTCTATTTGGGGAACGGTGGACAAGCAGATGAGAATATTCTGCAGAGCTTGCTAAAAGGACTGGACCGTTCTCTTTTTCAAGGAATCTATTGCTTCGATATTGACGGCCTTCAAGAGATTGAGAAAATCAGCAGGGATCGGCTTGGAAACTATTTACTCGGCGCAGGCATGACGGGAAGCAAGGAGCTTCAGGAGCTTGAAGCGATGCTGGAAAAACAGCAGGCAGCCCTTTTTAAGCCTGGCGGAAGAAAACCTGTCATAAATGAAATGCTTCATGAACTTCAAAGAGCAGAAGAAGATCTGTTGAAATGGAAAAGGAAGATTGCAGAATTTCAGCCTGCCGCTATTGAGTTAAAAGAAGTGAAGAACGCCATTAATGGAGCGGAAAAGGAAAAGGTGCTTCATCAGGAACGCTGGTATGAATTCCAAAAGTGGAAATCAGTGCTTCCCTCACTGCAGAAGTGGAAAGAAACGAAGCTGGCCCTTGACCATCTCCCAGAGGAAGACTTTCCTGAAAACGGATTGCAGCGGCTTGATTATTGGCAGGAAAAGCTGGTTGATCTTGAAGGTGACCTATCCGTCTGCAGGAATAAGACCACAGAAATTGAAAAACAGCTTGCAAATCTGGCAATCAATGAAAGTGTTCTGGAAGAAGAGACCCGGATTGAAACTGCCGGACAGAAGATTCATGATCTTGAGGGCTACCTAACCGAAAAGGCCGGCTTGATTCAAAAGGGTGAGCTGCTCAGCAAAGAAATTCACCGCCTGATCCGTGAAACAGACTATGATGCGGATGAATTAAACATTTCTGAATTAAACAACGGACTGGCGGCCAAAAACGAGCTTGTTCTTTTAATAAAAAAACAGGCGTTGCTGCAGCAGAAGAGGGAATGGCTGGATCAGGAGCTGTCAGCCTCCCGAAGCCGGCTGGAAGCAGCAGAGGAACGGGCGACGCTGGCGAAAGGCAAACTGCTGGATGAGGCGAAGTTTCTTGAACTAAAAGGACGCGCTGACCATGATAAGACCTTTCGAAGGCTTCTTCTTGAAAAAGAGCAGATTCAGATTCGAATGAAAAATGCGGAAGGTGACTCCCAAACACGGTCGAATCCGCGAAAGAAAACCTGGATTAGCGGCGGCGCTCTTTTGATCTTCATTTCCGCCATTATCCTTTATCTTGTGAGTAAAGGAGAGATGGCAGGGGCACTCCTTTCCATTGTGGCGATAGGCGCTGGTTTTCTATTCTGGATGCTGACCAGAACGGCTCAGACAGAGAAGGAACGTCTTCCCGATCTCTTGTCACAGCATCAAAGGCTGGAGGAGCAGCTTTCAGGCATCTCCAGTTTTGATGAACTTGACCGTTTACAGACACAATGGCTGGAGGAGCAGGCAAAGCTTAAGGATTATGACAGGCTTCTGGAAGAAACGAAGCTTCTGGAGCAATCCTATCAGCAGAACGCAGCGGATTATGACAAACTCGAGCTGGAGGAATATAACATTGAAGCCGGCATTCAGGAATGGTGCAGGGAAAATGGTTTTAACGGTTCTTGGCAGCACCTGCTGCTTCCCGGTTATTTTGAAATGATTGAAAAACTAAAGGAACTTTGGATGGAAAAAGGCCAATTGGAGGAAAAACTTTCTCAGGTTCAGCAAAATTGTTCCTTTATTTCAGAAGAGGTCAACCTTCTTTCGGAACAACTCGGTCTTTCTGCATTTGCCTCTTATCCGGAAAAAATAGGACAAGCCAAGATGCTGCTTCAGCAGGAAAAGGAGAAGCAGCGAAAGCTTGAAGCGCTTCTTGATGCAAAAGAGGCAGCACTTGAAAATGAGCAGGAACTGCTGACCAAGCAGTTAAGCTACAGTGCAGAAAAGGCGCGTCTTTTTCAGCTAGCCTGTGCGGATGATGAAGAAATGTACAGGAAAAAGGGCGAAGAAGCAATATTAAGAAAAAAAACACAGGAACAACTGTTACAGACGGAGATGCAGCTGCAGGCTTATGGATACAAAGATGAGGAAATTTCCATTCTATCTGACAGGCTGCTCGACAAATCTTTTAATCTGGAAAAGGAGATTGCAGCAACCGAAGCAACCCTTAAAGAAACGGAACAGGAATTGGAAAGCCTCAAGGACAAAAGTGCGGACCTTTCCCTTCGTCTTGGTCAGCTGGAGGAAGAGGGAAGCTACTCTGAATGCGTTCAGCGTTATGAAACGTTAAAGGATACTTTGCAAGAGCACGCAAGAAAATGGACGATTTACAAGACGGCTGCAGATTTGCTGAAACAAACGAAAGAACAGTTTCATACAGAGCGGCTGCCAGCAATTATTCAGAAGGCAAGCATGTATTTCTCCAGAATTACCGATGGAAAATACGCGAAAGTGTTGCTGGCGGGAGAAAAGGAAGGCTTGGTCATTGAGCGGAATGATGGTGTTCGTTTTCATCCCGGTGAATTAAGCCGAGGCACAGCTGAACAGCTATATTTATGTGTACGGCTTGCCCTGGCATCGCTGCATCAAAGAGATAGCATGCCGCTGATTATGGATGATGTAACGGTTAACTTTGACACGATGCGTACGAAACAGACACTGGACCTGCTCATGGAGATCGGGAAAACGCATCAGGTCATCTTTTTCACTTGCCACGAAGCTCTTATTGGGGACAGGCCATCCGAGCCTGTCATTCAGTTAAAGGATTTCCAGTCTGTCGGTTCGGGAGAGGGTGCTTTTTTATAAAGTGAAGAGTTTATGATATAAAAAGAGTAGCAGAAGTGCTTTTAGAGCTGAACCTGCGAACAGGAGGGGAACGGTCAATGAGTGATTATCAGGTTTACCTTGTGGAAGATGAAGAGAATCTCTCACAGGTTTTAAAAGCGTATATGGAACAAGAAGGTTGGAACGTTACCGTTTTTGACAATGGCGAAGAGGCTTCAAAAAACGTAGAAGATACTCCTCATCTATGGATTCTTGACATCATGCTTCCAGGAATTGACGGGTATGAAGTATTAAGGAAAATCAAACAGCATGCGGATACTCCGGTTATTTTTATTTCGGCCCGTGATCAGGACCTTGATCGCATAGTCGGTCTGGAATTAGGCAGTGATGATTATCTTGCCAAGCCGTTCATGCCGAGGGAACTGGTGATCAGAGCTAAAAAACTTCTCATTCGGGTGTATGAAAGCGGAGCGATGGCACCTAAGAAAATAGAGATCACTGGCTATATTATTGATCCTGTTGCAAGAAAAATCACCTTTGATGAAGAGCTCATTAACCTGACATCCAAAGAAATGGACGTTCTGCTGTATTTGATTGAAAATCTTGGCACTTCAAAAGCGAGAGAAGAGATCCTGTCTCATGTTTGGGGCTCGGATTATTTCGGCTCAGAACGTGCGGTTGATGATGTAATACGGCGGGTAAGAAAGAAGATGCCGCGCTTGAATCTTGAAACGGTCTACGGCAACGGATACAGGATTGTTACTTCATGATCCGTTTGAATCTGACACAGAGAATCTGGATATCGTTTGCCCTTTTAATCCTTCTCATAGGGCTTATTCTCGCAATTATCTTTCCGCTTTCTATTAAAAAGACGATGACTGATGAAACCTACAAAATTATCAAAATAGAACAAGATCAACTGATGGATCAGGATAAAGAGATTCCTCAGCCTGATACATCGATCGATTTTATAGAGCGCAGAAAATTAGGCCGCTCTGTTGGCCATGTCGTCATCAAGAACGACTATCTTGGTACAAAAGGGGATTTTATTCCTGATCATGTGCTTGCAGAGATGAGTTCACATGCCTACAAGCAAAGAGCCAATCAAAAGAAATACGAACTGACGTATGGCGATGCTACACTGTTCTACATCGTGAAAAGGCTGGAAACAAATTCTCAGGGGAACTTTTATTTAATTTCCTACATGTGGGATACGTACCGTGATCAGATGGTGGACCGGCTATGGACACGGCTGCTTTGGATTTTATTCTTTACCGGAATGATAGCGGTCATTCCTGCTCTTTGGATGGCACGCTACCTTAGGGCTCCGTTGACGATTTTGGGGAAGCGTTTTGAACAGATCGCTAAGCGAAACTGGAAAGAACCGTTTATCTGGCATGAAGATGACGAATTTCAAAGGCTTTCGCAGCAGTTTGAATCCATGCGCCAGAACCTGATACGGTATGACACCGCTCAAAAGACATTTATCCAGCATGCTTCCCATGAACTGAAAACTCCGGTTATGACGATTAAAAGCTATGCCCAGTCGGTCAAGGACGGCATCATGCCGAAAAATAACATCGAAGACATGATGGATGTCATTTTAAGTGAAGCTGACCGGATGGAGAATCGGGTAAAGAACATGCTGTATTTTACAAAGCTTGATACACTGAAACAACAGACCCTGCAGTGGGAAATGATCTATTTTGGTGTGCTGGCAGAGGAAATCATCAGCCGTTTCCGTTTTCAGCGGGATGATATCGAATTTTCCATCATGGGTGATGAAGTTTTATTCTGGGGCGACCGTGAGCAGATCACCATCGTTTTTGAGAACTTCATTCAAAACGCGATGAGATACGCAAAGTCCAAAATCATATTATCCGCAAAAGAAGAAGGAAACAATATCTCCCTTGGCGTATGGAATGATGGGGAGCAGCTTTCTGACAGGGACAGGGAGAACCTTTTCCTGCCGTTCCGAAAAGGCAATAAAGGGCAGTTCGGGCTGGGCCTGGCGATTGTGAACCGGATTGCGGAGCTGCATGGCGGAACGCCAAAAGTAACGAATATAGAGGAGGGCATTCTTTTTGAGGTAATCCTTCCGAAAGACCGTCAAACGTGAGGAAAACGATAAAAACTATGAGGTGACATAATGAAAAAAGGTCTTGCTCACTACAAAGTAGGAGAAGTGGTAGATTCCTACTTGATGATCAAATCATCGACCAAATCTACTGCAAGCAACGGAAAGCCGTTTTTAAATCTGATTCTTCAAGACCAGACAGGAGATATCGATGCCAAGCTATGGGACTGCTCACCGGAGGACGAGCATCAATACGTTCCTCAGGCGTTGATCAAAGTTACTGGTGATATGAGCAGCTATAGAGGGAAGCTGCAGCTGAAACTCAAACATATCCGGCCCGCAACAGAAATGGACGGCGTGAAAATTGGTGATTTTGTAGAAACAGCTCCCCTCGCAGAGGATGTAATGATGGAGAAAATCACCCAGTATATTTTTGAGATGCAGAACCCGAATATTCAACGAATCACAAGGAACCTCTTAAAGAAATATCAGGATGATTTCTTTAAGTTTCCGGCAGCCGTAAAGAATCATCATGAATTTGTTTCTGGACTTGCGTATCATGTTGTGTCTATGCTGGATCTGGCCAAGGGAATAGCCTCCCTTTATCCATCACTGAATACCGATCTTCTTTATTCCGGCATCATCCTTCATGACTTGGGCAAAGTTATCGAGCTGTCCGGACCGGTGGCGGCCAACTATACATTGGAAGGAAAGCTTCTTGGCCATATTTCCATCATGGTAAATGAGATTGGAATTATTGCAAAAGAACTGGAAATTGAAGGGGAGGAAGTCACCGTTCTCCAGCATCTTGTCCTAAGCCATCACAGTAAACCGGAATGGGGAAGCCCTAAGGCTCCAATGATCCGTGAGGCAGAAATCCTGCATATGATCGATAATTTTGATGCCAAAATCAATATGATGGATAGGGCGCTCGGCAAGATAGAACCTGGGGAATTCACGGAAAAGATCTTCCCGCTGGACAATCGAAGCCTTTATAAACCACTATTTGAAAAAGAATTAGCAAAAAAGTAATTGTCGTAACAATTTGAATATGGTAAATTTAGAGAGAGATAAATGAGATGGAGGCTATGACAAATGAAACCCATTGTTCAAGAAAAGGTGTCTGCTAAATAACTAACTAAATCAAAATCTGTACCTGATGGCTAAAGGAAGGCGATTTTTTCCTTAAGTTTATAGCGTACCAGTGTGATTTATTTAGTTATCACCTTTTCTCTTGAGCAATGGACCATTTGTCATACTATAGCCTTCAGCACGTATGGAAGCCTGTAGTTGACGTGGAATGCGCAGCTATAGGCTTTTTTATGCCCAATTCTGCTTTTCCATGGTTATCCGCTCAGGAGATCGGTTGATCGCAATTGGATTGAAACATATGAAAAGAGAGTGATAGGGATGAAGTGGAAAGATTGGGACAGAAACATTAAAGTCCGGCTTTTGGGCGAGTTCGTAATTAATCTATTGTTTTGGATGTTTTTCCCGTACATGGCGATATACTTTTCCGATGAACTCGGAAAAGAGCAAGCCGGCATGCTGCTCGTAGCTTCCCAATTAGTGGGTGTCGTCACTAACCTGGTCGGCGGATACTGTGCGGACACTTTTGGGCGAAAGAAAATGATGGTGGTTGCAGGAGCCGGGCAGGCCGTTTCCTTTGCTGTGTTCGCTCTAGCTAATTCACCATGGCTGGATTCACCGGCACTTACTTTCATGGCGTTTACAGCGTTAGGATTGTTCGGCTCCCTATATTGGCCGGCAAGCCATGCCATGATCGCTGACGTTGTGCCTGAGAAGAACAGAAGTGAAGTGTTTGCCGTTTTCTATACGAGCATAAACATATCCGTTGTGTTTGGACCTGCATTAGGAAGCATCTTCTTTTTCGATTACCGGTTTGAATTGCTGCTGGCCTGTACGATTGTTGGTATCATCCTGACGATCGTGCTGCAAAAGTTTATCAGGGAAACGGTTCCTGAAAAGAAACCGTTGGTTGAGGATAAGAACGGCGGGCAGAGAAAATGGAATGAGGTCGTGTGGAATCAGTTGAGAGATTACCGGGTCATCGCCAAGGATAAACTGTTCCTGCTGTTTATTCTCGCCGGCGTGCTTGTCGCACAGACCTTTATGCAGCTTGATTTACTTATCGCGGTGTATACAACAGAAAAAGTGCCGGTACAGACGCTGCTGCATCTCGGTGACTGGTCATTTTCTCTTTCAGGAGAGAAAGCGTTCGGTTACATCGTATCCACCAATGGTTTATTGGTCGCGCTGTTAACCGTGTTTATGTCGAAATGGATGAACAAGTACAGAGAAGGAAATGTCTTTGTGATCTCCACACTTTTATATGGTGTGAGTATGCTGATGTTCGGCAACACCACCGTGCTTTGGCTGCTGTTCCTGTCCATCACCATCTTTACGGTCGCTGAGTTGATGGTGGTCGGCATTCAGGAGAGTTTTATCTCCAAGCTTGCTCCAGAACATATGCGAGGGCAATATTTTGCTGCAGCTGGCCTTCGATATTCCATTGGCAGAAGCCTTGCTCCATTAACCATACCGCTAACCATGTGGATTGGATTTCGATGGACGTTCTTCCTGCTTTTCGTGTTGACGGTAGTTGGGGCAGGATTATATCACATCATGTTCAACCTGCTGGACAAAAAACAACAGAGTGCTAAAAAACAAAAAGCTGTTGCACCCAACGCGGCTGGTTAAGAAAAAAACAAAGAGGGTGACATAACTTCCTTCCTTGCATCATAAGATGGGAATACGAAGCTTGTCTTAGGAGGAATAGGAATGAAAGGATATGTAGCTCTGGGTCTTGGGGTCTTACTTGTTGCTGCTTTTGTGTTAAAAGAATTTATCGCTCCTCTTCAATATTTTTTTGAACTGACACCGTTTTGGGTGTACTTTGTAGTCGCCGGCATCATCTTCAGCGGATATCGGAGCTACAATCTCGGTGCCGAACAGAAGGTACTCGACCTCAAAGTGATCGAACAAGAAGGGGAAGTATTCATGAAACGAATTGCTGAGGAGCGAGAGCGAAGAAGTAAACCAATAAATCACTAAAAAAGAAACCGGCCGTTCGGGGTTTTGATAAAGCCCAGAAGAGGCCGGTTTTTTCGCTGTTTGGGAGCGGTTACTCACGGTTTTGCAGGGTTTACTGATGCGTTTACTCGCGGTTCGACACGATTTACTCACGGTTTTTCCTCTGTTACTCACGGTTTTACGAACTTTACTCACCAATCATATCATTTTCACAAAAGAGCATACCTCGCCAAAACAGGGTGATTCCTGAAAGGAATCACCCTGTTTTGCATCTCATTATTGCTGTGGCTGTGTTGGCATTTGAGTGTCTTGCTTTTTAAGTGCGTCTTTTAGATCCTTATCTTTGATCTTAATGTCAGCATCTTTCTGAAGCTTCGTGATAACTTCATCAGTTGGCTTGGCTTTTTGCTGCTTCAATTCTTCGCTGATTTGTTTCTTTTTATCTTCGAACTTGTTCGTCTTCTTGTCTACGACTTTGATAATATGGTAGCCGAATTGAGACTTAACAGGATTGCTGACTTGGCCAGGTTTCAATTTGAAGGCTACTTTATCAAATTCAGGCACCATTTGGCCTTTACCGAAGAAACCAAGGTCTCCGCCTTTGGATTTAGAGCCTGGGTCTTTAGAATACTTCTCCGCAAGTTTAGCAAAGTCCTCGCCCTTATCCAGTTTCGCTTTGACTTCATCAGCTGTTTTCTTGTCATCCACAAGGATATGGCTGGCTTTTACTTCTTCTTTATATTTTTCGTTAAATACTTTTTTCATTTCAGCGTCGGTTACTTTTACACCGTCAGTCGCTGCTTTTTTGTTTAGAAGCTGTGTCTTCACTAGTTTTTTTAAGTCTTTTTCATTCTTGATGCCATTTTGTTGAAGTGCCTGCTTGAACTGGTCTTCACCGCCAAGCTGTTTTTTGATGTTGGCGATCTCTTTGTCGATCTCTTTATTAGTAACCTTGTACTCTTTTTCGAGAAGTTTGTTATCTACCATTTGCTTAAGGACTTGATTTCCGTACTGTGCCTTAAGCTCATTGTAGAATTCATCCTTGGTGATGTCACCAGCTTTGGATTCCACAACCTTCTCTGATCCTGCACCGGAGTTACACGCTGACAGCGATAAGACTCCCGCAGCAAGTCCAAGGGATAATAACCATTTTTTCATCTGACACACTCCCACTGTTCGAGTAATATTTTCACAGTATCTACTATAGCATAAACATTGGACAAAATCCTATTCATACTCGGAATTATGAGAAAAATTACACATATTTACTGTTATATCAGCAAGGAAATTTTTCAAAACCGTGACATTCGTCTAATCAAACCTAGACATATCACTATATGATGTGGAGAAGAAAAAAGGAGGAGATTGATGATGGGATGCGGTGCTGGTTTTGGACATAGCTTTTTAATTCTGGTCATTCTTTTCATTTTATTGATAATTATTGGATGTACTTGCTTCGTATGGTAAGGACAAGGAGTTAGGCAAGAGTTTAAAATTTCTTTTGGTTTTCAGGCAATAGCCTAAGCGCCCGCGGAATAGGCTGCATAGGATAGCGTAAGAAATAAAGGAGGTGGCATCATGGGTTCTACACATGGAAGAGGCTTTGCGTTAATCGTTGTGTTGTTTATTCTGTTGATCATCGTCGGTTGTGTATGTTGGGGAGGCTGGTGCTAAGTAAGCACGGGCTGTGATAGTAGTAAACTGGGGGCTTTTTTTCTGCTGAGGAGGTAATATAATGGGCGGTGTTTCTGGCGGCTTTGAGCTGATTGTTGTATTGATAATCCTACTCATTATTATCGGATGCATTTGTTTCTGCTAATGAAAACAAGAGAGGAGCGGTAACAGCCGCCCCTCTTGTTTTCATTAATTTAATATGTATAGATATTTTCTACATAGGCACTGATTAAAAGGATGGTAATCAGAACATTTATCGTACGGAACACATTGGGCTGTGTTTCAGCCGGTATGGATTTGCGAGAACATAGTTCATTGGTGAGGAGATTAAAAACAAATAAAAAAACGGGGGCAAGAATTACAAATATGATATCTGGCATGTTACAATACCTCCATAAAAAGCTACCATTCTTACTTTAACAAAAGTTGGAGAATAAGAATAGGAAAAAGCAACGTTATGGAGGACGAAAATGAATAACAAATGGAAACTGAGCTTCCTTGCCTTGGCTGCTGTTATCGTTAGTGTGATTGTTGTTGTGGCCTCACTGTTATTTTCAGGGGGGGGGAAGGGCTTTGATCGGGCCGGACAAGCAGGGGACTCTCTGACGGGCAAAAAATTATTCACGATACATACCGGCAAAGAACAGGCTGTCTTTTTAATGAACAAAGAAATTGAAGAACAAAAAAATTTGGATCTTAAGGTAAGGCTTACGGATCAGATGAAGCTGTTCGGGCGTGTAGATGTTTTTGGACGTGAAATCGTATACCAGATGTCCCTTGAACCAGAAGTGCTGCCTAATGGAGATCTAGCCTTACATGAAAAAAACGTGCAGGTTGGACGGTTAAATCTGCCAGGTGAGCAAGTGCTTAATCTGGTATCAAACAGTGTGAAACTTCCAAAATGGGTGAAAGTATATCCGCAGGAAAAAGTGATCCATGTCCAGCTGACCAAAATGGACAACAAAAAGCATATCAGAGTAAAAGCCAAAGAGGTCGATCTGCCGAATAACAATATTTCAATCGACGTGTTTGGAAAATAATCGAATGGAGAATTTTTGAAGAAAAGAAGAAAGCCGCCTTACAAAAAAGGCGGCTTTACTATACAATAGAAACTAAAGATCGACTATAAGAAAGCAGGATGAAGATGGAAACGATTGAAGAACGTGTTGAACGGCTGGAATACTATAACCAGCTTACTGTACAATCGATAAATTTAAGGACATATCCCTTTTATACGCTGGTGATGGAAAAACATCTGAGCGAAGTCGAAGTGGGAGATGTCCTTTCATTGTGCGATGAACTCCAACGACGTTTTGAGGTCCAGAAAGAGAGCGGTTATGTGCAGTACCTGCCTCTACTTCTCCATTTTGCAGGAATGCTGAATTCGAAACTGAAGCCGAGAGAAACCATTCAAGCTCTCCGTACCCAAGGCGTCTATCCTGAGCTTATGGATAAGCTGTATGATTTGGCGCGGCGTTACGAGTGAACGCCGGCCAGCTCAGGAGTGATCGGAATAACGTTGTTAGGTGTTTTCTCCGCCATGGTTTCTTCAATTTTCATCTCCAGCTTGTTGAAGATCGTCATGAAATCTTCTCCGTACAGGTTACGGATCATGCACATGATTTCAGGGAAGTCAGGGAACTTACCGTAGAGCTCCTTGATCGGCAGTGCTGAGGAAAAGACGCCAAAGCTTGCCGGATCATACGTTTCCATCGTTTTCAAGAGAAGCTCTTCACCCTTATCTGTCAATTGAATGTATGTATTTCGCTTGTCATTTTCCTTTTTTGAAAATGAAAGGTAGCCTTGCTCCTCCAGTTTTTTTGAAAAGTTAAATGCCGTAGATACATGCATAACCCCGAATTTTGCAATATCGGAAATGCTTGCGCCTTCTAATTGATGAGCAATCCACAAAATATGATGTTCATTGATGTTTAATCCGTAATCCTTAATCCAATTCTGCCAGTCTTTTTCTACACTTTTCCATAATGCTTTGCTGATCTGTGCGAATTTATGACTGAAAATCATGGCTTCCTTTACACTGTACAAATTATCCTTTTCCATACTAAATGCCCTCCATTACTACATATAAGAACATCAATCTATCCCTCATTATGCCAGTATTTTCTATAATAAGAAAGTAAAATTTTTCAAAACTCAAAGAAAAATTGGTAATAAAGGCATAAAACTTAAGTATGATAACAGATGGAAGATCATAATTGCTGAATAATAAAGAAATCTCCCGTTCAAGGGAGATCCTCAATTGTACAGTTAATGATTTGCCAATGACGTTTTGCTTTCCTCGAGTGTGTCCTGAATTTCTTTTACGTTTTCCTGGATGCTTTCCATATTCGGCTGAATTTCTTCCTTCCAATCATCGATATCCTTTTTTATGTCAGCGGAAGCCTGTTTGAACGCTTCTTTTCCTTCTTTGGAAACAAACATTATTTTTTCCTTAAGCGTGATGCTTTCACGCTTCATTTTAGAAACAGAGTTTTTTAATTTGTTTGCGCTGTCTTTAATGTCCTGTCTGATGTCCTTTCCTGACTTGGGTGCGGACAGCAGAGTAGTTGCTGCTGTAACAATTGTTCCGATGGCAAAGCCGTACAGTAGAGATTTTGCTTTAGACATGATTTACTCCTCCTCTTTTATACTTAGTATTACATTCTTGGTGGATCAGATGAATTCCTATCGAGAAATTTCTCGAAATCATAAATATTTAACGATGATTTTCGGCATGATTGGACAGGCACCTGCATATCTATAATATGGGGAGGGATGGACCATGGATTGGAATATCATATTATTGATGTTTGCGGGCCTGCTGTTGATAATGCGAATGATGTACTCCTTAAACACTACCCGCCGATATTCTTTTCGTAACACATTGATTATAAAAAGGAGAAAATCAGCATTTATTTTCGGTTTGATCGGAATCGCAGGGCTGGTTGGCTGTTTGCTGACCTTTGTCACAAAATAACGAATCATAGGGAAAGCTGATTCTTTTTGAATCTGCTTTTTTATGTTAGAAATATATTAGATAAAGGTATAATAACAACAGGTCAGGAGGAGGGTATTATGGAGCGTCACACAATCGGTAATTATTTTAACAGAATGAAAAGCAAGGCTTCGGTCATCCTGGATGATGACCATCAAACAGGTGAACTGATCACCAATGCCGAGAAGAAAACACAATCTGCGCAAAGCAACAGCGGCTTGTGGGAACTCACTTCACAGGTAAAAGCTTTAATCAGGCTGGTCAAGCATTATCGGGACGGTTCCTACCGGCATGTATCTAAAAAATCGATGATGCTCATCGTTGCGGCCCTGCTTTATTTTGTCAGTCCAATCGATGCTGTTCCAGATTTTTTGGCAGGAATCGGCCTTTTGGATGATGCTGCTGTGTTAGCCTTTTTATACAAGACGATCAAAAAAGAAATCGATCATTACATGGAATGGGAAGAAGAAGAGCAAACGATAAAGCCGGCACCTTAAGATCAGGTACCGGCTCTTTTTTATTGCAATAATATTTAGATTACGCCTGAATCTGTTTCGATTGTGCTGGCATGGAACGCTTTCTGATGCTGTGTGCGACCGGGTACAGAACGAACATGACGACGCTGTTTACAGCAGCTGTCGGCAATACGACCGCCAGGAAGATCGATAAGAAGGTTCCAGGCAAACCGGCTACGAATAGAGCCGTTGCAAGGAAAATTGACCCGCTCACAAGGGTTCCAGCAAAAGTCAAAACAGCAGCGGTCAAAGCATTTAATTTATAACGGGAAACGAAAAGGAATAATCCTAAAAAAACAAGTGCGGTAATGGGTTTATCCACCAGGTTCGCAATCTGCCCGCCTGGGAATGTAGTTGTGATGGCTGTAATAACACCGGTTGCCAGCGCAGCTACAATGACGTTAGACAGCGTTGGGAACATGATAATGGTTAGAAAAAGCATGGTAAGCATCATATCAGGCCTCATGCCTAAAAAGAAGGGCGGCATAATGGCGTGAAGAACATACCCCAATGCCAGTAGAACTCCTGTTAATACTAAAGATTTAGTTTTCATGACTCATCTCTCCTCTACTCAACTCTTAAGTTCTTTCATAGGTGCACTACTGCCCCATGCAAAGAAGTTACTCTTATCTTAACAAATCTAGAACTTTTTGAACAGTACATATAGCCTATTCCTCATGTTTTTTCTGGAAATTCACCATGAAATGCCTTAGTGCTTCGCAGGCTTCGAGCGGAACGGCGTTATAAGCGGATGCTCTGCATCCTCCAATTGAACGATGGCCGGCCAATCCGTAAAATCCTTGAGCTTCTGCTTCTTTTAAAAATTCTTTCGTCAGCTCTTGGTTTTTTAAGGTGAACGTAATGTTCATCAGTGAACGGCTGTTCTTAGCTGCGTGCCCTGAGTAAAAACCTTGGCTTTCATCGATAGCGTCATAGATCAGCTGCGCTTTTTCTTCATTGCGTTTTTCGAGTGCCTCCAGACCGCCAAGTCCCTTGGCCCATTCGAGAACGAGCTTCAGAAGATAGATGGAGAAGGTTGGCGGTGTATTATAAAGCGAACGGTTTTTAATGTGAGTCTCATAGGAAAGGATCGCCGGAATCCCTTGATTTGCACGCTCAGCAACATCCTTTCTGAAAATCACAACGGTGACTCCTGCAGGTCCAAGGTTCTTTTGAGCTCCTGCATAAATAAGGCCGAACTTATTTACCGGAATTCTCCTGCTTAAAATATCACTGGACATATCAGCGATTAAAAAAGGGTGCTCAATGCCCTCAAATGAAGGCCATTGCGTACCATAGATCGTATTATTGGATGTGATGTGGACATACGAATATTCGTCTTGAGACAAAGAAGGCACCTCAGGGATGGAGGTATAATTGCCAGCTTTTCCGGATATGATCTCTTTCACCTCTCCAAATTTGCTTGCCTCTTTTACCGCCTTTTCGGACCATGAACCGGTTAGGATATAGCCAGGCTGTTCATCGGGTCTCATAAAATTCATGGGGATCATCGCAAATTGCAGGCTGGCGCCCCCCTGCAGAAACAGCACTTCGTAATCATCCGGTATGGAAAGCAGGCCCTTTAAGAGGTTTTTGGCTTCCTCATGTACTGCCTCGTAATGTTTTCCACGATGGCTGTGTTCCATAATGCTGATTCCGGTGTCATCGAAGTTCAGAAATTCTTCCTTTGCCTTTTCCAATACCTGACGAGGCAGAGCTGCGGGTCCTGCGTTAAAATTGTAAACCTGTTTCATGAATGCATTTCCTCTCCTTTTTGTGGTCTCAACCAATGCTGTTAAATAAAAAACTGCCTTCAGGCAGTGATACGATGGTTTATGAAGAAAGACGGGAAGCAATTTTGGTGGAAATCTCGTTGAACTCTTCCTTTGAGTAATCATGAGTTTCCCAAACCGCACCAAAGCCGTCTCCTCTGCCATAGCGTGGAATGATATGTACGTGATAGTGAAATACGGATTGTCCCGCAGGTTCTCCATTATTATTCAATACGTTCAGCCCGATCGGATCGAAAGCTTCTTTCACTGCTGAAGCTATGGCAGGAACAGCTGAGAACAGCTTTGCCGCTTCTTCAGAAGGCAGGGCAAAGATATCTTTATAATGATTCTTTGGGATAACGAGAGTATGTCCTTTTGTCACTTGGCTGATATCAAGAAATGCCAGCACGTTTTCATCCTCATATACTTTGTAGCTCGGTATTTCACCTTTTAAGATTTTACAGAAAATACAGTTCTCGTCATGCTTCATTTTATCACCTCTGAAAATGTTTTTTCTCATTTTAGCATAAGTACAAAGAATATGTTATTGGAACATTTTGAAATTTGCACAAAGAAAGAGGACCCTACGTGTGTAGAGCCCTCTTCCTTATAGAGGTTAGAGAAGAAAGGAGAACCTGGAAACATACATTCCGATTTTTTGGCGAACACCTCATTCTTTTGGATTATAAGCTTAGGTAAGCAATAATCTTTCCAAGAGAATCATCTCCCTGAAATTGGTTGTTCAAATCGTTATATAGCACCTAAAATCTCCCTCGAAGAAGGGGGGATACCTTCTTCCTTCATAGGTTTGCCAAGTTTCAAAAAGTTTATCCGTAAAAAATTCCCTCGTTGGAAAAGGAAAATGATACATAGTATGATGAAGATAACATGAAGGCGATGATAGAAGACATAAAGAATAGAACAGAGGCTGGGAAAGAAGGGATCAAACATGAAAAAAATTCTTGAAGTCAGGGGGTTATCAGGTGGCTATTCACCTGACAGGCCTGTCCTGCACGATGTTTCTTTTAATGTGCACGCGAATGAGATCGTAGGCCTCATCGGATTGAACGGAGCAGGCAAAAGTACGACGATCAAACACGTATTGGGGCTGATGGAGCCGAGTAAGGGGACCTCCAGAATCAACGGGAAAACCTTTCAGGAAGAGCCGGAGGAGTACCGGGGACAATTATCATACATACCAGAAACACCTATTCTTTATGAGGAGCTCACTCTCTGGGAGCATCTAGAGATGACAGCTATGGCATATGGGCTGGAGGAACAGACATTTTTAGCTAGAGTAAGGCCGCTCCTCGCAGAATTTAATATGGAAAATAAAATTAAATGGTTTCCTGGACATTTTTCAAAAGGGATGCGGCAAAAGGTGATGATCTTATGCGCTTTTCTGGTGGAGCCTGAACTCTACATCGTTGACGAACCGTTTGTCGGTCTGGATCCGCTCGGTATTCATTCGTTCTTGGAACTGATGGAGAAATTCAAGCAGAATGGAGCCGGTATCCTGATGTCAACCCATATTTTGGCCACTGCCGAACGGCACTGTGACCGATTTATTATCCTGCATGAAGGTAAAATCGCTTTGAAGGGGACTTTAGAGGAACTGAAACATGAAATCGGAAATCCCGCAGCCACACTTGACGAGATCTATATATATGCCAGCAGAGGGAAGAGACCATGATGAATTTTACAAAGATATGGCAAAGAAGAAAAGACCAGTATTTTGCCATCGCTCTCCGTTACTTCCGCTTGATCGGAAACAGCGGATTCATGCTTTCGCTCTATATTCTGTTTGTCATGGGAAGCTTCTATTATGCCAGGATTCTTAAACAGCTTCCTGATAATTTTCCGGCATCCTGGCTGCTTATCGCTGTGTATGCGTACTTGCTGACAAAAAGCCCTGTACGAACCTTCCTGAAAAAGGGAGATCTCGTTTTTCTCCTGCCTGTTGAATCGAGGATGAAGGAATATTTCCGTCATTCCATACGGTATACAGCCGTTATTCAATCTTTTTCCATCGTTTTTTTCTTTTTGGCACTAGGGCCGCTGTTTTCAAGGTTTATCACAGACAACCCCATCGAGATGCTGCTGACTTTGGCTCTGCTGCTGACAGCAAAAGTGTGGAACATCAAAACCTCATGGGAGGAGCAGCGTCTTCCTTTTGACCAAACCCGAAGAAATTATATGGTGATCCGTTTGGCTGTAAATGCTGTGTTCCTGTTTCTTCTTTTTCAAAAGGCATATGTGTTCATCCTGGCAATTCTTGCGATCATGTATGTTCTTTCCCACTTTTTTTTCGGATTTATTAAAAAAATGCACGGCTACAAGTGGGAGCATTTACTTGAAATTGAAAACGGCTTGATGATGAAGCTCTATCGGATTGCCAATCTGTTTACGGATGTTCCACAGCTATCACAAAAGGTAAAACCGAGAAAGTGGCTTACCGCGTTTTCTAAAGTGCCTTATAAACAGAGGCATACGTTTGAAGGCTTGTACCGAAAGACGTTCTTTCGTTCCAACGATTATTTTGGAATCTATATCAGACTCGTTATCATCGGTGGTCTGTTTCTTTTCTGGTTTCCTTCCGGCTGGTGGCATCCTATACTTATCCTGCTGTTTTTGCATGCCACAGGCGTGCAGCTGCTGCCGCTTTATAGACATCATAGGGGCAACGTCTGGTTTGAACTATATCCCGTGAAACACGAATGGCGTTTTGAGGCGTTTCAAAAATGGCTTCGTTTCCTATTATTGATTCAGGCCTTCCTTTATGTCGCTTTTTTGTTTCTCATAGGTGGAACTTGGATGATCGGCGGGCTATCTGCAGGGTCCGCACTCCTTTTTGTCTGGCTGTTTACCGCTTACTATACTAAAAAACAGATTATGCGAGTAATGTAGTAGTAAACAAGCTTGCAACCGCGGGAGGATTGAGGGGAAGAAGATGAGCAAGTATGAAAGACAGGTGTTGGCTGAACTGAGTCATTGGGAAGCAGAAATCAACAAAAATCCATCTTTGTGGGATCGATCGGCCAAGAAGCTGCAAAATCGAATCAATGATCTTCTGCCAGAAAAAGTGCATCAGATGATTACAAAGAGCATTAAAGGAATGGTGCACGGCACCCTGATCGGTTCTGAATATATCTCGAAAAAGCAGCCTCCAGCTCCTCTTTCCTTAAAGGAGAGCGATCAGGCTGCAGATGCATTAATTACCGCTTATCGTCGGACAGCTGCTGTTGAAGGGGCAGGGACCGGCGCGGCCGGTTTTTTGCTTGGCCTCGCGGATTTTCCGATATTACTCGGGATTAAAATGAAGTTTTTGTTTGATACGGCTGGCGTCTATGGCTACGATGTGAAAGATTACCGGGAACGATTGTATATTTTGTATATTTTTCAGCTTACCTACTCAAGCCCATTTAAAAGGAAAGAACTCTTTGAGAAAATTGCAAATTGGGACCGTACGATTACAGATTTCCCCACGGAGCAGCAGTATTTGCAGAACATCGATTGGCAATCTCTGCAGCAGGACTACAGAGACCATATCGACCTGGTAAAAATGCTGCAGATGGTTCCCGGTTTTGGTGCGCTGGTGGGAGCTTTTGCAAACTTCCGTTTTTTGGACGAACTAGGAAAGACTGCGAAGAACTGTTTTCGTTTAAGGACGCTCAATCAATTAAAACAAAAAGGCTGGCTGAATGAGTAACGAAAAAACTGCTCCTGAAACCAAACGGTTTTAAGGGGCAGTTTTTTTATTTCGATGTATTCACTATTAAAAACGGTTGTCCTTTAACAGGCGATCCATTTCTTCTTTATGTGTGGTTTCATCGGCAATCATGTCTTCAAGCTTCACAACCAGTTCGGTCATGTTGAGCTTTGATGCCTGATCTTTTCGTTCTTCATAACGGCGGATGGTATCGATCTCCGCATTTCTTGCTTCTTCAAGCATTTGACGCACATCATTTACTGGCTTCACTTCTTTTGGAGTGGTTGTAGGTGTTCCGCCAAGTGTACTGATCTTTTCTGCAAGGTAAAGGGCATGGCCTTGTTCATCACCGATTTCTGATTCAAAAAACGGTTTTAGCACTTGCCGAAAGATTCCTGATACGGTCGCTGCATTGTGATTGTACATAATAATGGCGGAGTATTCGTTGGCTAAGTCTTCATTGAGTCCATCAATTAGTGCCTGTAAATCTTTTTCCATCTTTACATTACCTCCCATGATTCATTCTCGGATATTCTTCCCCGTTTAAATGGAGGATAAACTATAAAAAAGGGGTTTACTAAAGTTGGCAAAAGGAAATGTTAAGGGATGTAGACAGATGAAAATGCGAAGGAGCGTGAATATTGAATGGCGAAAATTGCAACTGTGATGACCAATTTATTTGAAGATGTTGAATATACAGACCCAGCCAAAGCTTTGAAGGAAGCCGGTCACGAAGTGGTAGTGATCAGCTCAGAAAAAGGCAAAAAAATCGAAGGCAAACAAAAAGAAGCAACCGTTACTGCAGATGCAGGAATAGGGGATGTGAGCCCATCTGATTTTGATGCCCTCTTCATTCCGGGAGGCTTTTCCCCTGACCAGCTAAGGGATGATGAGCGTTTCGTCAGTTTCGCAAAAAACTTTGCAGATAACGGAAAACCAATCTTTGCGATCTGCCACGGCCCGCAGCTGTTAATTACAGCAGGCGTATTGAAGGACAGAAAAGTTACAGGCTATAACTCCATAAAAGTGGACTTGATCAATGCTGGAGCAAATTTTGTAGACGAGGAAGTCGCCGTATGCGGAGGAAATCTAGTAACCAGCCGTCAGCCTGATGATATACCGGCATTCAACCGAGAATCACTTGCCATTCTTTCAAAATTAAATCAATAAAGGAGTCGAAAGCTATGGGCAATGAAGAAAAGCATATCCTGCATAAAGATGAATCAGTCAATCTAAACAAAGTAGATGACACCGTTGACCGAATTCCTGAAGGCCGGAAAGATGAAATCTTACGAAACTTTTCTGAGTTTAAATCGTATCTTCATACAAGGGTAGCCCTTGGTGAGAAGCTTGGCCTTGACGAAGAAACTCTTGCTAAAGCTGCCCAAAGAGTGGCGGATCATCTGGCGGAGACAGAAGAGCCTCGCAATGCTGAAGAAAATCTTTTGAAAGAGCTGTGGAAGGTTGGCGATGAAAATCAAAGGCATCAGCTGGCACACATGCTGATAAAGCTTGTACAATAGGCGCAGAAAAAGCTGCTTTGCTAACTTAAGCAGCTTTTTTCTATGGTTGATTCAATAACTGATGAAGCAAGAGGTGTTAAATCATGATCCAAAAATGGATGAAAAAAATTTCATTTCCCATCGTGCCGGCAGTGCTGCTTTTGATTGGATTCATTCTGGCGGCCACTGCTATTTATATTTTCGCTTCCCTTTCTGAGGAACTTATCGAGAAGGAGCCCTTTACTTTTGACCCGGTGATTATTCATGCCGTAAGATCCTTTTCATCTCCAGGCCTGGACCGTGTCATGCTGTTTTTTACAGAGATCGGCTCTACGCTTGCACTTGGAATTCTGGTGGTTGCAGGCATGCTCTGGCTGGGATTTAAGAGGCAGAACCTATGGGGGATGGTATTTTTCCTGCTCACTGTCGGCGGGGGAGGCATATTGAATCTGCTGCTGAAGAACGCTTTTCAACGAAAAAGGCCAAACGCAGATCCGCTGGTGGAAGCACTGGGCTTCAGTTTTCCAAGCGGACATGCAATGGGCAGTATGGTGTATTACGGATTTCTAGGCTATTTGGTGGTAAGAAGTAAAAGAAAGCCTCTGCGAAAGGCCTTCTGGACTCTATTATTTGCTGTAGCTATCATTGGGATCGGCATTAGCCGTATTTATCTCGGTGTTCATTATCCATCTGATATCATTGCAGGTTATTCAGCAGGAATGGTATGGCTTCTTCTTTGCATAGCAGCCCTGGAGGCCGTTTATTTTTATAAACGGCCCAGATGATCCTCATGATGGAAAATTGCCGACAATAACAGACAGATACTTTTCCAGGTTAACCATTTCAGCGGGGGTATGAGCGTGCCGTTCACCATCACAGTCAATCAATTGACCAGGAGATGCTTTAACCTTAAGTCGGCCCGTTTTATAGTAGTGAATCTCTTCACTGGAAGGAATCTGTTTCAGCAGCTTGGATTGGAGGGCATCCCAAATTAAACGCAGGGATGGTTCTTTCACGATTAAAATATCGAATTTGCCGTCCTGAATGTCGGTATCCGGAAAAAAGGCCCTAACGCCTCCTGTAAATGGACCGTTTCCAACGATGAGCATAGCTGCATCTCCCTGATACGTAAAGTCGGGGCTCTCAATTTCAAGGTTAAACGATTCATAATCTTTGAGTGTCTGGGCCGCTGAAAGGTAGTAGGAGAGCCGGCCGAAACGATCCTTAACCTGGCTGTCTATATTGGTGGAAACTTGTGTGATGAGACCGACACCCCAAAAGTTCAGAAAGTAATCAGCATTGCAATGTCCAACGTCAAGCTGTTCGACCTTATGCTCCAATATCTGTTCCACAGCTTTAAAGGGATCCTGATCCATGCCGATCGCCCTTGAAAAATCATTGCATGTTCCTCCGGGAAGAATGGCAAACAACGGTCGTTTCTTCAAGGGGCAAAGCGCATTAACGAGTTCATAGACCGTTCCGTCTCCGCCGGCTCCGATTACGAGATCGACTTCCCCAGCGATCTTGGTCAGGAATTCTCCGCCATCTCCGACTTCTTTCGTTTCATAAACGATAACTTTACTATATTTTTCTTCAAGCCTTTTAACTACTTCATGTATGTTTTCAACCAGCTTCTTATTTCCGGCATTCGGATTTACGATAATGGCTGCTTTATTCATATCCGCCGCCTCCTTAACTTGTTACTATACATACTTCGAACTATGTTTCGATGTCATCCGGAATAAGCCTGCAGAGCAGAGATCAGTCTGCAGGCTTCTTTAGCGATGGATGAATGTCACATTACGATTTAGATACCACGTTATATTCTTTTACAAACGATGGGCCGGAAAAAAGAGTCTGGGGCAGTCCCTGTCCGGTACCTCTGTTCTTATGCGTCTCAGCATAAGCATCAGACTGCTGCCAGCTCGTAAAGTCACTTTGTGATTTCCAAAGGGTCATCACGATATAAGGATGGTTTTCTTCTGGACGAAGGACCCGGATGGCAGCAAAGCCAGGTTCCTGTTCGACAAGCCCAGCCCGCTGCTTAAAACGTTCTTCGAAAAGCGATCTTCCCTCATCGGTCACTTGTATGTGGTTCAAAACAGCAAAGGACCCGTCCTTCAGTTCTCCTCTTGAGTTTAAAATCTCATAGGCATGGCCTTCTTTGAAGGGGTTATTTCCATCAAGCTCTGCGATCAGTACGGCATCCCCGCTGCTTTCCAGCAGAACCGAATGATCGAGAGCGGCTTCTGGAAGATTTTCTAAATAGTGCTGTGTTCCATACGAGATATATAGCTTCATGTAAACTGCTCCTTATCTTCTTTAATGATTTGAACGGTTTTCATCTCTAATTCATGATTTACCCAAGGCAAGCAAATAATAAACGAAAGCACCACGGAAAGCGGCATAGTTAACGATGTCTTTCTAGCGTCTGCAATACAAAAGAGTTTATCCTTGTTTTAGCGGATTCTGTAATAATATAGTAAAATAAGCAATCAAGTATGGCAGTGTTTGAAAAGAGGTACAGACGTGTTTAAAAACGGAATGCTTGGCATTGGTTTATTAATTGGAATATTAGTAGCGGGGTTTATGGGCTATTTGTTTATACTTATGGCCGGCGATTATGTTGTCGATGATAAGGATCTTGTAATGAGCTCTGCCTCTACACTTGTCGATCTGAAGGGCAATACCATTACGAGGATTTATTCAGAAAACAGGGAGCTGGTCTCAGCAGATGAGATTCCAGATGAAGTCAAGGATGCTTTTGTAGCGGTGGAGGACACCCGATTTTATGAGCATCACGGACTGGATTTTCGCTCGATCGCCCGTGCCGTTTATCGTGATATCGCGGCAGGCCATAAAGTTGAGGGCGGAAGCACGATCACTCAGCAGCTGGCTAAGAACGTTTTTTTGTCTCATGAGAAATCATTGTTAAGGAAAACGAAGGAAGCCGTAATCGCGATTAACCTTGAACGAAGGTACAGCAAGGACAAAATTCTGGAGATGTATTTGAATCAGATCTATTTTGGCCATGGCGCCTACGGGATACAGGCAGCGTCTAAATTTTATTTCAATAAGGACGTCAGCGATCTGACGGTTGAAGAAGGAGCCATGCTGGCGGGGATGCCCAAGGCACCGAGCTATTATTCTCCCATTGAACATAAAGAGGCTAGTAAGAAAAGAAGAGACCTTGTTTTGGATCTGATGGGGAAGCATCATTTTATTTCGGCCGAACAAGCCGTAAGGGCGAAGGGCAAGACGATCGCTCTCAATATCCATAAGGAAGAGCGTAATCCGGCACTTACTACTTATATTGATATGGTGCTCCATGAAGCGAAGCAGAAATATCATCTTTCCAGGGAGGAGATGCGAAAAGGCGGGTACAAAGTCGTCGTTCCTCTGAAAGAAAGTACACAAGAGGCGATGTATCAGACCTTTTTAAAACCCGATTATTTCGTAGGAACAGGGAAGGAGCGTCCTGAAGGAGCCATGGTGCTCATGGATGCTGATACAGGCGGTATTATCGCTGCGCAGGGAGGAAGAGGTTATCTGACCGAGGGCCTGAACAGGGTATATGTTAACCGTCAGCCTGGCTCATCGTTTAAACCTCTTGCGGTTTATGGGCCTGCACTGGAATCGAAAGCCTATAAACCTTATTCCATGCTGAAAGATGAACAGCTGAGCTACAACGGGTATGAACCGAAAAACTATGACGGGCGTTATAGGGGAAGGGTCTCCATGGCAGAAGCGATCCGTGATTCCATCAATGCCCCCGCCGTATGGCTGCTCAATGAAATGGGAATTGATGATTCAAAAGCTTCATTGAAAAAGCTCGGTATGGATATTCCTGATAAAGGGCTCGGAATTGCGCTCGGCGGCCTGGACCATGGTGTTACCCCTTATCAAATGATGTCAGCTTACCGCTCATTTGCACGGGAAGGCAAGACGATCAAGCCGTATGTCATCGCTAAAATCTATGACCGAAACGGTGAGCTTGTCGGTAAAGCGAGCCATAAAGAAAAGAAGGTGTTTAAGAAACAAACAGCGTGGTACATGACCCGTATGCTCCAGGTAGTCGTGGAAAAAGGCACGGGAAGATATGGTTCAGTAAATACAGAGCTGGCGGGGAAGACAGGTACTACTAACTATGAGGGCGTGGCGCATGCCAACAAGGATGCATGGTTTGTCGGTTATACCCCGAAAGTCGTGGGTGCCGCATGGATCGGATATGATAAAACCACAAACGAAAGCTACCTCAATACATCCAGCGAGAAAGCCACCAGGCTTTTTAAAGATGTGATCAATCAGATGCCTTCACAGCGCGGATTGACCTTCAAGAAGCCGAAAGGAGTCAAAGAGCTGGAGCCGCCAGTCGACCTCGTCAAGATCAAGGATCTGAAGGCGGACTTTGCATTGGGATCCTTTGGGGTTCCAGGAATTAAACTCACATGGACGCCATCAAATGATGAACGGCTGCAGTACAAGATCTATTCTGTCAAAGAAGGAAAGGCGACGCACATTGATACCGTTACAGGCAGAGGAAGCTACAACGTATCTCCAAAGTACTTGTTCAGCATGCCGAAGTTTTATGTCGTCCCTCTGAATCCACAGACCGATCAGGAAGGCGAGCCATCCAACACCGTTTCCATGGAGTGGTTCAGATAACAAAGGGGGTGCCTGGCACCGCCTTTCTGGTGCGTGGCACCTTGTTTGCATCCTGTGCCTTGTCAAATTCATGACATTTAAAATCCGATGCTATACATTTATTGTGAATTCTTTTACAATGTTTAATGGATATGGAGCGAACGGGTTTCTGGAGTTTAAATTTAAGGAATTCATAAGTAGGTCGGGACACAAAGTATAGGAAGAATCGTGGTTCGGGCTTTTGCTTCAAAGCAGAAAGGTGTGTTGATCATGACAGTTAATGAGGAGTTTTTAAAAGCCTGCCGAAAAGAGAACAACAGTTTTGTACCGGTTTGGTATATGCGCCAAGCAGGGCGTTCACAGCCGGAGTATCGAAAACTGAAGGAAAAATATTCGCTTTTTGACATAACTCACCGCCCGGAGCTTTGTGCTCAGGTTACGAAACTTCCTGTGGATCAGCATGGAGTAGATGCTGCGATTCTCTATAAGGATATTATGTCCCCGGTTCCCGCCTTGGGCGTAAACGTTGAGATCAAGTCAGGTGTAGGGCCTGTTATTGATGTTCCTGTGCGCACGATGGCTGATGTCGAAAAACTCGGGACGATTCAACCGGAAAAGGATGTTCCTTATGTTCTGGATACAATCAAACTGCTTCGCGAGCAGCTGGAAGTACCGCTCATTACCTTTGCGGGTGCGCCGTTTACGATCGCCAGCTACATGATAGAAGGTGGTCCCTCAAGAGATTACCACTACACAAAAGCATTGATGCACTCTGACCCTGAAGCGTGGTTCCTGCTGATGGACAAGCTTGGTGATATGACCATTGCCTATGCCAAGGCCCAAATAGCTGCAGGTGCTCAGGCGTTTCAGATTTTTGATTCCTGGGTGGGTGCACTGAATGCTGAAGACTTCAGTACGTATATCAAGCCAGTCATGAACCGGATTTTTTCTGCGCTTCGCGGCGAAGGGGTTCCGCTTATACTATATGGAACGGGAGCCCGTCATCTTCTTCTCGAATGGAATGATCTGCCGATCGATGTCATCGGTCTTGATTGGAGGACATCTCCAAGAGAAGCAAGACAGATGGGGATCACGAAATCGCTGCAGGGTAACTTGGATCCATCCATTCTATTGGCCCCATGGAAGGTTATTGAAGAGAAAGCGAAGCGGATCCTTGACGAGGGAATGGAAGAGCCAGGGTTCATTTTTAATGTGGGAAAAGGGATATTTCCACAGGTACAAGTCGAGACCCTTAAGCGTTTAACAGCATTTATACATGATTATTCTTCTAAAAAACTGGGGTGACCATTTTGGGAAAACGAAAAGTAGGACTGCTTGTCATGGCTTACGGAACTCCGGGAAGCCTTGATGAAGTAGAGCCGTATTATACACATATCAGACACGGAAGAAAGCCTTCGGAAGAGCAGCTGCAGGATTTAACACACCGTTATGAAATGATCGGCGGGATCTCTCCTCTAGCGAAGATTACCGAAGAACAGGCATTAAGGCTAGAAGAGATGATGAACAGCCGTCATGAAGACATTGAGTTTAAAAGTTATTTAGGGTTAAAACATATTGACCCATATATTGAAGATGCCGTTAAACAAATGAAGGAAGATGGGATTACGGAAGCAGTATCCGTTGTTCTTGCACCTCATTATTCTACGTTCAGTGTAAAATCTTACAACTCCAGAGCGGCTGAGGAAGCGGAAAATCTTGGAGGCATTCAAATTACCTCTATTGATCAATGGTATGACAATCCCAAATTTATTAATTATTGGGTGAATGAACTCAATAAGATAATGGATGGGATCCCATCCGGAGAAAAGGAAAAGACTGTCGTGATTTTCTCGGCACACAGCCTGCCCGAACGAATTTTGCAGATGGGAGATCCTTATCCGGATCAGCTGAAGGAAACGGCAGATCTTATTGCTTCCAAAGCCGATATCCCTCACTATACGATCGGCTGGCAAAGCGCAGGTAATACGCCCGAACCTTGGATCGGGCCAGATGTGCAGGATTTAACAAGAGATTTGTATAAAGAGCACGGCTATACGTCCTACGTGTATTGCCCGGTTGGATTTATCGCAGACCACTTGGAAGTGCTGTTTGATAATGACTATGAGTGCAAGGTAGTAACGGAAGAACTTGGCGTAAACTATTATCGTCCAGCCATGCCGAATGCGAAAGACACATTTATCGATGCACTTGCTGATGTTGTTTCAGAAGCCTTAACTCAAAAAGGAAAGTGATAATGATGCCTCAACGGAAGCATGTTGTAATCATCGGCGGTGGGATAACAGGATTGACCGCCGCTTTTTACTTGCATAAAGAAGCGAAGGAAAAGAACCTTCCGATCACCTATACGCTCATTGAAGCATCCGATCGTCTTGGGGGGAAGATAAAAACCATTCATCGGGATGGTTTTGTGATTGAACGCGGACCGGATTCTTATTTAGGGCGAAAGCAGAGCCTGACGAAGCTAATTGAAGAAGCCGGCCTCGCAGGTCAGCTCGTTTCAAACGAAACAGGTCAGGCGTACGTCATGTCTGGAGGCAAACTGCATCCGATCCCTGAAGGTGCAGTAATGGGGGTTCCGACTAAGGTAGGTCCGTTCATTAAAACCAAATTATTTTCCAAAGCAGGAAAAGCAAGAGCCGCAATGGACCTTGTACTGCCTCGCCGTGATGGAGCAGATCAGGATATCTCTGTCGGCCATTTTTTTCGCAGAAGGCTCGGCGACCAGGTTGTTGAAAACTTGATCGAGCCCTTGCTGTCTGGAATTTATGCGGGGGACATCGACCGGCTTAGCCTGCAATCCACGTTCCCGCAGTTTCAGGATGTGGAAAGAAAATCAAGAAGCTTGATCCTCGGTATGAAGCAGAACATCCCTAAGCCTGAACGGCCGGGGACATACGGCAAAAAGAAACAAGGGCAGTTCTTAACCCTTTCCTCCGGCCTCGAATCCCTTGTTGAAAGACTTGAGGAGCTACTGGAGGAGAAGAGCATCTGGAAAAACAAAAAGGTCTCAGGCATCCATAGAGAAGATACTGGCAGATACCGGGTTGAACTGGAAGATGGCACGAATACACATGGCGATTCGGTGATATTGGCTTCTCCTTATTCAGTAGCCAAGCAGCTGCTGCCTGAAACCGTAAGAGTGGAAGAGTTTCATTCCACGCCATCTACTTCAGTCGCTACGATCGCTATGGCTTTTCCAGCGTCCGCCCTAAAAAATGATATTAATGGCACCGGTTTTGTCATTTCGAGACAAGAACCTACCACCATCACCGCCTGCACGTGGACACACCGTAAATGGCCGCATACAACACCTGGAGGAAAGGTATTGCTCCGCTGTTATGTCGGCAGGGCGAACAATCAGGATATCGTTTTTGAGTCGGATGAAACGATTTTAAAAGCTGTGATGAATGATTTGAATAAAATCATGGATATTACCACTGAACCTGAATTTTATTATGTTTCCCGCTGGATTCAATCCATGCCTCAATATGAGGTTAACCACAAACAACGGTGGCAAAAACTGCAGGACAACCTTTCAGCCTATTATCCGGGTGTTTATGCGGCTGGTGCTTCCTATGAAGGGGTAGGACTTCCGGATTGTGCTGCTTCAGCTCAAAAGGCAGTTAACCATATCATTGAAAGCATGCGATAGGCCCATGGAACCTATCGCTCTTTTTTATGCTCAAGAGCTCCAGCGTCGGTCACCCCTAAACGGCCGTTTCAGCTTTTAAAAATATAGGAATAATGTAGTTATACTTGTTTTTTGCAGGGACCTGCTGAAAGGACTTAATAGTGATGAAACACTTTTTACAGCCGCTTTTTGTGAATATAGCTGTTATCTATTCTTTAACCTATATTGGCAATACAATCGCTCCTTTCTTAATGAATCGGAAGATGACGCTAAAGGCGAAGCTTCTGTATGGCGGGATTGCAGGTGTGTGTGCTTTGCTCTGTATGGCGTATCCGATTGAAACGCTCAGGGACTCTTTTTTTGACCTGAGAAATGTTCCGATTGTGGTGGTGACACTTTACGCAGGATGGCTGCCTGGGGCGATTTGCACAATAGTCGTTTCCGTTGCCAGGCTTTTGCTCGGCGGCCAGTTTGCAGTTATTGGCGTTGTGCTTGCTTTAGTTGCGTATATCATCGGAGCGGCATACAAAGGTTTTTTTAGCGGAGATAAGAAAAAATGGAGAGCGGCGATCGTTCTGGGAGCCGTATACACGATCATTTATATGATGATCATTCATTATGAGATGGACTTTCTTCCAGGAGATTTTTATTTGGTTTATTTCATCTGCTTTCATGTTTCCTTCTTTTCTACCATTTTGCTGATCGAGAGGCTGGCCGCGATCAATATGAGACTGGAAGAAACCGCGTACCTCGACAAACTTTCTGTCGTCGGGCAGATGGCGGCAGCGATTGCGCACGAGGTGAGGAACCCGCTGACTACCGTACGGGGGCTTATTCAGTTTTTGGCGAAAGATACGGAAGATAAGAAGCTGGAAGAGTTTGCACCTCTTATCCTGGATGAACTAGACCGTACCAATAAAATCATCACCGATTATTTAACCTTGGTGAAGCCTGGCAAGCCCAATCTAAAGAATTTAAATCTGAATGTGTTGATCCATGATACTCTCTCTTTGCTGAGGCCGTACGGATACCTGCATAATACAGCCATCCTGTTTAAAGAAACAGGTGAGAATGAACAAATTGTTGCCGATGAGCAGCATGTAAAACAATGCCTGATCAACATAATTAAAAATGCGATTGAATCTACGGAAGGCAAAGAAGGCTTGATTACCATCTATAAACATTCGATTTCCAAAGATTCTATCACCCTTGCGATTGAGGACAATGGAAAAGGGATGTCTGAGCAAGAACTTCAGCAGATCGGGCTTCCTTTTTATACGACGAAGACTAAAGGCACAGGTTTGGGTACAATGATTATTAGCAGGCTCATCCGGGACATTGGAGGGAGTGTGCGGTATGAGAGCCGACCGGAGAAAGGGACGAAGGCTTTGCTGTCCTTGCCTCTAAAATCTTCCTAACGGTCTTGTGTGAATGGCAATAACATGGTAAAGTTTGAAATTGACCAGATATTAAAATTGGTCAATGAAAGGAAATGAGTCCATGATTGATCGAAAACAAAATATTATTGAAGCTGCAGCGAAATCATTTTCGCTGTTTGGATATAAAGCCACCACTATGGATCAAGTAGCTAAGATTGCCAACGTGGGTAAAGGGACGATCTATACTTTTTTTGAAAATAAAGAAGAACTGTTCAAAGAGATTGTAGCTGATCTTGTCAAGCAGATCCGGCATGTAGCCAATGATGCCATTAAGGAAGACCATGCGTTTCACCAGAACCTCCATTTCGCCTTGTATGGTGTGCTGGACTTCAGAAAGTCCCACCAGCTGGCAATCAAGATTGCACAGGAAGGAAAGGAGCTGAACACACCTGCTGTAAAGGAAGCAAGTGACATGCTTGAGAAAGCCGTCCTTACCTTTATTAAGCAAGAGTTGGGGAAGGCGATCGATAAAGGTGAGATTAAGAATTGCAATACAGAAATTACTTCTTATGTCATGCTGAAGATGTATGTTTCTCTCGTTTTTGACTGGGAGCAGGAACATGAGCCCCTCAGCAAGGAAGAAATTGCTGATATTTTTGAAAAAATGCTGATCACAGGGCTTAAGAAGTAACAGTTGTAAAGCTCCGCCATTCATGGTATTTTTGTAAATGACTAAATTTTAATTTTAGTCATTTTTCATGTGATCTCTCTGTAGATCTCTCTTTTTTTTAATTAAAATGACCAATTGACTAAAATAGTCATATCGTATGAATAGATAGGAATGGGTGATATGCAAATGATAAGGAAACAATTTGGGGCGGTTCTCCGAAATCCAAAAGCACTGATACCGATTGCAGCGATACTGTTTATTCCAATCCTGTACAGCGGCATCTACTTATGGGCTTTCTGGGATCCATACTCACATACAGATAAACTGCCTGTTGCTGTAGTAAACGAGGATAGGGGAGCGAAGCTTGAAGGAGAAAGGCTGCAGATCGGTGATGATTTAGTAAAAGAACTGAAGGATAATCAAGACTTCGATTGGAAGTTTGTCAATACGGCTAAAGCTGAAAAAGGTTTAAAGAACAATCAATATTATGCAGTGATCGAGGTTCCGGAAAACTTTTCAGAAAAAGCAAAGACTGCAATGGATCCTCATCCAGAAAAGCTTCAGTTAAAATACAAAATAAATTCTGGATACAACTATCTCGCCTCCCAAATCGGCAAGAAGGGGGTAGAACAGCTTGAACATAAGCTCTCAAATGAAATTTCTAAAACGTATACCGGTCTCATTTTCGATAAAATTGGTGAGATGGGTGTTGGATATAAAAAAGCATCAGATGGTGCAGGTAAATTAGCCGAAGGTTCATCCAAGGCTTCTGGCGGTTCGCACGATCTTGTTAAAGGCACTGAAACATTCTCAAACAAAACAAAAGATCTTCACAGCGGATTAGGCCGGCTGGCAGGAGGATCATCAAAGCTGTCTGAAGGCTTGAAGCAATCAGGAGATGGAGCGGGTCAACTCTATACTGGAATGAAAGAAAAATCTCCAGAAATCGACCAGCTCAGCAATGGGGCAAACAGCCTTGAAAAGGGCCTGAACAGTCTCTCCGGCGGACTGGATCAGCTTGATCAAAAGGGAAGCGGGATTATATCCGGACAACAACAGCTGTCTAAAGGTGTTTATGATTTGAAAAAGGGAGCGGCCGACGCCTATTCAGGATCAGCTGTACTCCAAAATAAAGGAAAAGATCTGGAGCACGGTGCAAATGACCTTAAGGATGGAGCGTCCCGCTTGTCTGCAGGGATGACATCTTTAAAAGACGGTGCTGACGAAACGGCAGCTGGAGCAAAAACTCTGAACGAAGGACTTGCTGCTCTTAAAGCTGAAATGGAGCAAAATCCTGAACTGCCAAAAGCGGTCATTCTTGCAAAAATTGCAGCCCTAGAAAAAGGAAGCAAGCAAGTAAGCGGCGGGACTCAAGAAGTAGCCGATGGAGCAGCCCCTATAAAAGCCGGTGCTGATGATCTCTCTTCTGGAGCCGACAAATTATCAGCAGGGCAAGAAATGTTTCAAAAGGGTGTAGAGGTACTGCATGCGGGACAGAAAAAACTGGTGGATGGCACGGATCAGCTGGCTTCCGGATCGCAAAAGCTGCTTGATGGAACCAAAATGTTCATGTCCAAGATGGGTGAAGCCAAATCTGGAGCTGATCAATTAGCTGACGGTTCTGCCAAATTGTCGGCAGGTACTGCAGGCTTGTCTCAGGGCTGGTCAGGGCTTGTCGATAATGTCGGCAAACTCAGCGAAGGCCAGACGAAACTCGCAAAAGGGAGCCTAGACCTTACGAATGGGCTGCAAAGTGCAAGAGAGGGCTCAGGCAAGCTGAGTGATGGAGCCCGCCAGCTGAACGAAGGGGCAGGTAAACTGGCTTCCGGTGTGGATTCTCTTAAATCCGGCAATGAGAAATTGGCTGGAGAATTGAACAGTGCCGCAGATCAGGCACAAAAAGCAAAAGCAACGGATGATGAAGTAAATATGATTTCCAATCCAGTAAACACATTGAATGCCAGCACGGTTAAGGATATGACTTACGGAACAGGGCTTGCGCCATACTTTTTATCTCTTGGATTGTTTGTTGGTGCACTCATGCTGACCATCGTGTTTCCGCTGGTGGAACCCGCGGTGAAACCGAACAATGCATTCAGCTGGTTCTTCAGTAAATATGCTTTTATGGCGGTAACGGGGATCTTTCAGGCTCTTATTGCTGACCTGATTCTGCTTAAAGGACTTGACCTTGAAGTTCAGAGCACGGGCAGATTTGTTCTATTCAGCATTATTATCAGTCTCGCCTTTATGGCTATTATTCAGTTCCTTGTCACAACCATGGGGAACCCCGGCCGTTATATTGTTATTCTCATGCTTATTTTCCAATTAACTTCGAGCGGAGGAACATTCCCGACAGAGATGATCCCGTCTTCCCTGCAAAAAGTGCACTTCTTTATGCCGATGTCTTATTCTATCGCAGGGCTGCGAGCTGTTATAACAACAGGAGATTACAGCCTTATGTGGAAGAACGCTATCGTGCTTGGGTACTTTATGGTTCCGATGCTCGCAGCATCACTGCTGTTTTTCACGGTTAAAATGAAGAAGTTCAGAAATGATGAACCTAGTGCGGGTGCTATTTAACATTAAGGCGAACTTGCAGGAAAATCAGCGAAAAAGACATGTCAGAAATGAACGCAAAAGCAGGCATTATAAGAAAGAACATAGAGACGTTGCAAGGGATTTCCTTAAAGACAGAAGGTTGATCAAATAAAAGCGCCATAAAAAAAGCCTGGCATCGCCAGGCTTTTTTTCTATGGAGTAATGTCCAGCTTCAGCGCCCAAGGCTGAAAACGAACTTCAGTTTTCAGCATAGGCCCTCGATAGATTGAAAAATAAGATCCTCTTTTCATCATTAGTCGCCTTCACTCTTACTTCACAACACAAAAAGCGTGTTGCAGTGTAAAAGCTGCGGCGCTTGTCGGGCCTCAGCGTGGCGCTTGCGCTTTTCTTATAAAACTTTGCTTAAAAACGATTTTGTCCGCTCATGCTTAGGATTTCCGAATAATTCGGATGGAATGTTCTCTTCGACGATATATCCGCCGTCCATGAAGATCACACGGTCGCCGACCTCGCGGGCAAAGCCCATTTCATGGGTAACTACGACCATCGTCATTCCTTCCTTCGCGAGCTGTTTCATAACTTCAAGAACTTCTCCCACCATTTCGGGATCCAGTGCTGAAGTGGGTTCGTCAAACAGCATGACTTTAGGATCCATAGCCAGTGCGCGGGCAATGGCTACACGCTGCTTTTGTCCGCCGGATAATTGTCCGGGATAGCTGTCTGCTTTGTCTTTCAAGCCAACTTTGGATAGAAGGGCGAGCGCTTTTTCTTTAGCTTTGGCAGGTTCCATTCCCCTTACTTTAATCGGTCCAAGTGTGACGTTCTCCAAAACCGATTTATGAGGGAAGAGGTTGAACTGCTGAAACACCATGCCGACATCCTGGCGCACGACGTTAATGTTCACTTTCGGATCTACAAGATTGTAGCCGTTAACGATCACTTCTCCGCCTGTAATATCCTCAAGTTTATTTAAACAGCGGAGAAACGTGCTTTTCCCTGAACCTGACGGGCCGATCACACAGACCACTTCCCGTTCCTTGATTTCAGAGTTGATATCTTTTAATACTTCTAAATCCCCAAAGGATTTTTTTAAGTTTCGTACTTTAATCATTGAGAATACGTTCCCCCTATTCACACAATCTCTTTATCGTTTTCCTGATGTTAACTCGATTATACCTTTTGAAAGGAGAGAATGCGATGAATAAATGTTTTATTTAAAACTATAATAAAAATTTTTAGAAAACTTATTGACCGTATGGGAAGTTTAACCTATACTCAATCTATGAAACCGATTTCATGATTTCGATTTCATAGTGAGAAATGAAGGAGAACGCAATGGCAACTATTCAAGATGTAGCAAAGCTTGCCGGGTTATCGAGAACGACAGTCTCCAGAGTAATCAATCAGCATCCGTATGTTACGGATGAAAAGAAAAGACTCGTTATGAACGCGATGGAAGAATTAAATTATGTACCGAATTCTTCTGCCCGACGGTTAAGAAAACAGCAGACTGAAACCATTGCCGTTTATGTCCCAAGGATTACAAATCCCTTCTTCAGCCAAATGGTTGAGGTCATGGGAAACTATGCAGCCGAAAAAGGATACCAGCTGATTCTTTGCCAAACGAGCTATAGCCGAAACCAGGAGATCAATTATCTTGAGCTGTTGAAAACAAAGCAAGTAGACGGGCTGATCCTCACATCCATCGAGAACGAATGGAGTGACATTGAACCGTACATGAACTTTGGGCCGATAATGCTTTGTAATGAGTACAATGATGAAGCCAAGGTCCCGACCGTCTATTTAAACCAAATTGAAGGCGGTTACATAGGGACTCGCCACCTCATCGAGCAGGGCCATACAAAAATCGGCTACTGCTCAGGAGACAACACAGAATCTCGTGTAGCTTCTGACCGGTACAAAGGTTATAAAAAAGCATTGGCTGAGGCAGGCCTTCCACTCAACGAGAAGTGGTTCCTGACAAGCGCGTACAGCATTGAAGATGGCAAACGGATTTTCAAGGAAATAGCCAGCATGAAGGATCCGCCCACTGCAGTATTTACCGGCAGTGATGAAGTAGCAGCAGGGATCTGGAAGGAAGCGGTCAATCATCAATGGCGGGTGCCGGATGATTTGGCCATCATAGGTTTCGATGACCAGCCAGTTGCAGAATTAATCGGTTTGACGACGATTGAACAGCCGATCGAGGAAATCGCAAAGCGGGCAATGGAACAAATGATTGAAACCATAGAAAAGAAACTGCCAAGCAAAAGAAAAGAAATTCAGCTTGATTTTAAATTGGTTAAACGGCGGTCTACCTGAATTTAAATCAGCGGCCCGCAAATTATATTAAAGGGGGATAACCTTGATGAACATCAAAAAGATCTCAAAGGTCATTACAACATCTCTTGCTCTTTCACTCGTTTTGTCTGCATGCAGTGACAACAAAGCAAGCACAGACGAAAAGGCAAAGGATTCCGGCAGCAAAGGGAAAAAAGTCGAGTTGATTTATGCCCGCGGTAAAGACGATACACATGCTACACAAAAGATGGTAGCAGCGTTCGAGAAGAAGTATCCGAACATCGATGTTAAATTCCGTGAGATGCCTGCTGACACAGGAAAACAGCATAATGCGTATGTAACAGCATTCAACGCGAAATCGGATGAGATCGACGTTTTCGATATGGATGTTGTATGGCCGGCAGAGTTTGCACAGGCGGGCTACGTTATGCCTCTGGACCGTTTCATCCAAAAAGACGGTGTAAAACTGGACGAGTATAACGAAGGTGCATTAAGCGCTTCGAAGTTTAAAGGAAAACAATGGGCGCTTCCAAAGTTCATTGATGCCGGTATGCTTTTCTATCGTACTGACCTTGTAAAATCACCGCCTAAAACGTGGGATGATCTTTTAAAACAGGCGAAAGCAGATAAAGGGAAAGGCGGCACCAAGTTCGGATACTTGATGCAGGCGAAGCAATATGAAGGGCTTGTCTGTAATGCGGTTGAATTTATCGCTTCTTATGGCGGAGAGATCATCAATGAAAAGGGAGAAGTTGTAGTTGATTCTCCCGAAGCTGTAAAAGGAATCAAGAAGCTCGTGGAGGTTGCCTCTTCAGATGTGGTTCCGAAGAACGTAACAACATTTGCTGAGCCTGAATCACATACCGCATTCATTAACGGTCAATCTGCTTTCATCCGTAACTGGCCGTATCAATTTGCTCTTGCTAATGATAAATCACAATCCAAAATCGTAGGTAAAGTAGGCGTGGCACCACTTCCAGCCGGTGATAAAGGGCCTGCTGCTGCACTTGGCGGATGGCAAGCGGGAATCAACAAGAACACCGATGTACCGAAAGAAGCTTGGTTGTTCCTGAAATTCATGGCGGGTGAAGAAGGACAGAAGATTGATGCAATCAACGGCGGACATGCTCCAACGATCAACAAATTGTTCGAAGACCCAGAGGTTCAAAAAGCAAACCCTTACTTTAAAGAAGAAGGATTTGTCAACGCCCTTAAATCAGCGGTTTCCCGTCCTGTAGCGCCGAACTACACAGAGATCTCTGATATCATTCAAATCCAGGTGTCTAAAGCAATCGCTAAAGAGATCACACCAGAACAAGCAGCGAAAAACATGCAAAAAGAAATTTCTGCAAAGCTTGATAAGTAATAGCTTGAACGATTAAATGCATAAGCCTTCATTTAAATGGGGGCTTATGCAAAATTATTAATGGTATCGATTCCAGAATGAGATGGATGGGCTGTATGCTTCGCCAGTCCATCGATGGCATTCGTAATGTAAGGAGTGGAAAAAGTGGAAGTTAAACTAAATCCAAAAAAACAGCCGAAACCGGTAAAGCCCTCTTCTGGCAACAAACGAAAAGCATCTGAAAGCAGATTGGGCTATATGCTTGTTGCTCCATCCTTGATATTAATTCTCCTTATTGCAGTCTGGCCTGTACTTCAATCTTTTTATTACAGCATGTTCGATCTCAGGCTAAATAATCCAACGAAATCGGAAGTAAACTTGAGCTATCATATTGATCTAGAGAAGTATTTGAACAGCTACCCATTTCTGATCACTACACTCGAAGACGAGGCAGGGAAAGCCGCGGGTTCGGCGGCAGACACGCTGAACGGTTTGGTTAAGGAACTGAAGGATGTAGATGCTGGCATACAGAGTGATGCCGCCGTTAAGAAACAATATGATCAAGTTGATGATAAACTGACCAACATGGAGCCGGTAAGTGATGAACTAAGCTCGGTAAAGGTTGATAAAGCCGATGCGATGAAGCTTGATGAGACGCTTCATAAGGTTTCCGCAAAAGTTAAGGCGCTTAAGGGACTTGAAAATGAAGAGGATGCTCTCGGACTGTCTTCTTCCCTGAACGAAGCGGTAATCAAGCCTAACTTTATCGGATTGGACCATTACAAAAGCAATCTGACGGACAAGAGGATGTGGATGGCGATCTGGAACACGAGCGCGTTTACCATCATCTCCGTATTTATCGAACTGGTAATTGGACTTGCGATTGCTCTATTAATCAATAAAGCTTTCTTTGGAAGAGGCTTGGTCAGGGCGACGATCCTCATTCCATGGGCGATTCCAACCGCCGTTTCCGCGAAGATGTGGCAGTTCCTCTACGATGGACAGAACGGGGTTGTTGCAAAGATTTTTGAAAAAGTGGGCCTCGTTGACAATGCGACCGATCTGCTGACAAGCAATATTGGAGCCATGTTCTCTATTATTTTTACAGATGTCTGGAAAACGACTCCTTATATGGCTTTATTGCTTCTAGCAGGCCTGCAGACGATTTCGTCTTCACTCTATGAGGCCGCCTCGATCGACGGAGCGACCAAATGGAAACAGTTCACGACCATTACACTGCCTTTGTTAAAATCCAGTATTCTGGTAGCGCTGCTGTTCCGTACACTTGATGCTTTCCGGGTATTTGACCTCGTCTATGTATTGACAGGGGGAGGGCCTGCCAACTCAACAGAAACGATATCAATTCTGGCGTACAAAAGGATGTTCGAACAGACCAATTTTGGGGATGGTTCAGCACTCTCAGTCATCGTCTTTGTCTGTGTTGCCGTCATTTCCATGATTTTCATCAAGTTTCTTGGCCGTGACCTGTTAAACGACAAGTAGGACAGTTACTGTAAAAAGGAGTGAGAATTCGTGAATAAAAAAGCAGGACCGTTGTTTTATATCTTTCTTGCCATCTTTGTATTTGCCGTAATGTTCCCGTTTTTATGGATGCTCGTAAGTTCGATCAAGCCGATTACAGAGCTGTTTGGGGATAAGGCGTTTACACCATTTACAAGCCATCCCACATTTGAAAACTATGTATCGGTATTCACTAACTATCCGTTTCTTAAATACTTATGGAACAGCTTCGTTGTTTCGGGTATTACAACCTTATATACCGTTTTAATCGCGTCATTTACTGCCTATGCCATCGCACGGCTGCAGTTTAAAGGGAAAACGGTAATTCTCGGGCTGGTGCTTTCGGTATCCATGTTCCCGCAGATCGCTACCATCTCACCGATCTATATTCTATTGAAAAATATCGGGTTGACCAACAGCTACTTGGGACTGATCATTCCTTACACAACGGTTACGCTTCCGCTGTCCATCTGGATTCTGGTCACATTCTTCCGCAAGATCCCGTTTGATCTGGAAGAAGCAGCAAAGATGGACGGAGCAAGCTTGATGCAGACGTATTGGAAAGTCATCCTGCCGCTGGCTGTGCCAGGAATCTTTACGACAGCAATTCTCGTATTTATTGCGGCATGGAATGAATTCCTGTTCGCTTTAACGATTAACACCGATGATAAATTGAAAACCGTTCCGGTCGGTATTGCGATGTTTGAAGGACAGTTCACCGTGCCTTGGGGCGACATCACAGCAGCAACGGTTATTGTGACGATTCCGCTCGTGATCATGGTTCTGCTGTTCCAGCGAAGGATTGTTTCGGGTCTTACATCCGGAGCCGTAAAAGAATAGTAGATAAGCTTTTCGTTTTTAGGTGCCAGGCACCCGTTTTTGACAGATGTCAAAAAGCGGTGCCTGGCACCTTTTAAGGTTATACTAGAACAAAACAGACAAGGAAGTGAATCAAGTGAAGCTAACGGTAATTGGGTTTTGGGGCGGTTATCCGGGAAAGGGAGAAGCCACTTCGGGTTATCTTCTCCAGCATGGGGGTTTTAATCTGCTGATCGACTGCGGGAGCGGTGTTTTGTCCGGCTTGCAGAATTATATAGGGGTTGAGGAATTGGATGCTGTAATCCTGTCTCACTATCACCATGATCATGTGGCCGATATCGGTGTTCTGCAGTATGGCCGTCTCGTTCAGTCCTTTTTACAAAAGGGTGTGTCAACACTGCCCGTTTATGGTCACACAGAGGACCAAAAAGGGTTTCAGAGTTTAACCTATCGCTCCGCAACGTCGGGTAAAGCCTATTTTCCGGAACAGCTGCTGCAGATTGGTCCGTTTCACATCTCCTTTATGGCGACAAAGCACCCTGCGCCATGTTATGCGATGAGAATCACAGATGGAAGCAAAACCTTCGTCTATACAGCAGATTCTGCTTATCTTTCTGACTTTGTTCACTTCAGTAAAGATGCAGATCTGCTCATTTCAGAATGCAATTTTTACAGCGATCAGGATGGAAGCGGACCGGGGCATATGAACTCTCATGATGCGGCAAACATTGCAGCCCAAGCGGAAATTCCTCATCTCCTGCTCACACATCTGCCGCATTTCGGCGAGCATAGACAGCTCATCGGGCAAGCGGCAGAAAGGTACTCGGGTAAAGTGGAAACCGCGCGTACCGGATGGACGTGGGGAGAGTAACTATTTTCCATTATTTGTTATGTGTTGAGAAGACTGGCAGCTTGCTATTCTTCTAAAAGAGTTGTATAACGAAAAAGGAGAAATTATTTCTAACAGAGCAGTGAAGGAGAATAAGCGATGCTGTTTATTGATAACCGTAATATTACGGATCCAAGGATAAACCTTGCCATTGAGGAATACGCTTTAAAAAACCTGGATATTAACGAAACGTATCTTTTATTTTATATTAATGAGCCTTCCATCATCATTGGGAAGAACCAGAACACAGTAGAAGAGATCAATGCCGATTATGTGCGTGAGCACGGCATCCATGTCGTCCGCCGTCTTTCCGGTGGGGGAGCGGTATATCATGATACCGGCAACTTGAACTTCAGTTTTATTACGAAAGATGACGGCAATTCTTTTCATGATTTTAAAAGGTTTACGGACCCTGTCATCAAGGCGCTCAACAAGCTTGGTGTCCATGCGGAGCTTAGCGGAAGGAACGATATTCTCGTCGATGGGAAGAAGATTTCAGGAAATGCGATGTTTACGACCAGAGGCAGAATGTTTAGCCATGGTACACTGATGTTTGATTCTGAAATTGAAAATGTTGTGTCTGCACTTAATGTAAAATTGGACAAGATTCAATCAAAAGGCATCAAATCGATTCGCAGCCGGGTTACCAACATTAAAGAGCATATGAATAAAGAGATGACGATGGAGGAATTCAAGCAGATCCTTCTTTCCTATTTGTTCGAAGAATTTGAGGAAATCCCGCGCTATGAACTGACCGAGGCAGACTGGGAACAAATCAATAAGATATCTGAAGAAAGGTACCGCAATTGGGATTGGAACTATGGCAACTCTCCAAAATCCAATGTGGAGCTGTCCAACCGTTTTGCTGGAGGATCAGTGGATGTAAAGCTTCAGATCGAAAAAGGCATCATTCGCGAATGTAAAATTTACGGTGATTTCTTTGGGGTAGGCGATGTAAGTGACATTGAACAACGGCTCATAGGGACCCGCTATGACAGAGGAGAGCTCGAAAAAGCGCTGGAGGACGCAGACATGCGTCATTATTTCGGAAATGTAACGAGAGAAGAATTTTTGGACTTGCTCTATTGAATAAATTGCTGTGCGAGTCAGCTTAAAGACAGCTTTGGCATAAGCCACAGCTGTCTTTTTTTTGCCCATGCTCCATTTGACAGAAAAGTTGTAAAACGATAAGATTTAGTAAATAGTATTACATATATAATTTAAACGAAAATAAAACGTCATACTGAACGGCTGAAAATGAAAGGGCTTTCATACTAAAAAAGAGGTGAATGAAGTTGATTTTTAATCGGGAAATGGAATGCATGGAACGAGAGGAAAAGCAGGAACTTCAATTATCAGGACTAAAGAAAACGATTGAAAAGGTATATGAAAGGGTTCCTTTTTACCGAAAAACATTTGCAGAGAAAGGGATATCACCCGAGGAGATTCATTCACTGGAGGACATAAAAAAATTGCCGTTCACCGTAAAAAAGGATCTTAGGGATCATTACCCCTTTGGCCTTTTTGCTGTGGAGACAAAAGAGCTTACGCGCGTTCACGCTTCTTCGGGGACGAGCGGCAAGCCTACTGTTGTTGGTTATACCGCTAAGGATATTGAAAACTGGAGCGAAATGGTGGCAAGGTGTATCGCGATCGGAGGAGGAGAGCCGGGCAAATTTCTTCATAACGCCTACGGATACGGACTGTTTACCGGAGGGCTTGGCCTTCATTTCGGTTCTGAACGGCTTGGGATGGTGACGGTGCCGGTTTCCGGCGGCAACACAGAACGCCAAATCTTACTCATTGAAGATTTTGAGCCGGAAGTGATATGCGGTACTCCGTCCTATATTCTCACCATCGCAGAAAGAATGGAGAAAATGGGGAAAGATCCCCGATCGACTTCATTAAAATACGGCATCTTTGGAGCTGAGCCATGGTCAGAGGAAATGCGTGCGGCGCTAGAGGATAAGCTGAATATCAAAGCGATGGACATCTATGGGCTAAGTGAAGTAATGGGGCCAGGTGTAGCTATGGAGTGCCATGAAGCACAGGATGGACTGCACATTATGGATGACCATTTTCTTGTGGAGGTGATCGATCCTGAAACCCTTGAACCGGTTGCTGAAGGAGAAACGGGAGAACTGGTGTTTACAAGTTTAACGAAGGAAGCTTTTCCGGTCATTAGATATCGAACCGGTGATATTGCTTCTCTTCAAACAGAGAAATGCGCATGTGGGCGTACATCCGTCCGGATGTCTCGGGTTAAAGGCCGGATTGATGATATGCTCATTATCCGCGGAGTGAATGTTTTCCCTTCTGAAATTGAAAATTGTCTTCTGAAAGCAGCGGATCTTGTACCTCATTATCAGCTTCATGTACATTCCGAGGGGCTGAAAGAAAATGTTCACCTGTACGTTGAAATCACTGAGGATTGTTTCACACGCATGGAACAAAATCTTGACCATGAGGAATTGGAACTGCTCAAAGAACGGGTTAAACACGCGGTTAAAAGCAGCTGTCTTGTAAATCTCGAGATCCATCTGCTTCCGCCAGGCTCCATTCCAAGGTCTGAAGGGAAGGCGGTTCGTGTGATCAGACATAAAACCGCTCAATTAGGTGTTTAGCTGGTTGTTATTTATATGACGATAATTTATAATAACGGTAAATAAACGTAATATAATGAGGAGGGGCTAATTGTGCAGGCAGGTCTTAGCTTTGAACAGTTAACGAACGATGAAAAGCACCAGCACTTTATGGATCGGATCAACCGCGGCGAAAAGATTGAAGCCGATGATTGGATGCCGGATGATTATAGAACAAGTTTGATCAGACTCATTTCCATGCACGGCATTTCGGAAATAATGGGAGCGCTTCCGGAAAAGGAGTGGGTGCCAAAAGCACCGTCACTTCACCGTAAATTGGCCATTATGGCAAAAGTTCAGGATGAGATGGGGCACGGACAGCTGCTGCTTCGTGTAGCAGAAGACCTGATGGCCCCGCTCGGGAAAACAAGAGAAGACATCATGCAGGACCTGTTCTCCGGCCGGCTGAAATTCCATAATGTTTTTCACATGGAAGCTCCGACGTGGGGGGATGCAGGAATGATCGCTTGGCTCGTGGATGGGGCTGCCATCATTTCACAAAGCATGATGCTTGACTCATCCTACGGCCCATACGCCAGAGCATTAAAACGCATCTGCGCTGAGGAAGTTTTCCATGCACAGCACGGAGAGAGCATTATTCTCGCTCTTGCTGAAGGCACACCTGAACAGCGTGCATTGCTGCAGGATTCCCTGAACCGATGGTGGAAATCACTGATCATGTTCTTTGGACCAAAATCTGCAAAGGAAACCGGCAACTCTAATGCAGACAAAAACATTATGTATAAAATCCGGACGAAAACCAATGAGGATCTTCGCCAGGAGTTCTTCACCAAATATATTCCGCGAATCTGGGCGCTCGGGCTCACCATTCCGGATGAAACGATACATTTTGACGAGGAAACAAGGATGTGGGTGTATGAGGACGTGGATTGGAAGGAATTTAAGCAGATCGTTTCCGGAAACGGCCCTCGTTCACAGGATCGTTTGGATTTGAGAAGGCGGTCCTACGATAGCAATGGATGGGTGCGTGATGCACTGGCTGCCCAAAAGGCGATCTAGAGCGGAGGAGAGTGGATAAATCATGGGCGAAAACGGAAATCAATTCTACAACGTGTATGAAGTTTTCAGCAAGAAGACGGAAAAAGCTCCGTTTCAGCATCAGTTCAGCCTTCTGGCGCCGAACGCTGATATGGCTCTTGTCATGGCAAAGGAAAATTTTTTTCGCAGGGAGCCAGTGGCTGATATCTGGGTCGTCAAACGGGAGAACATCCGCGGATTATCGCAAGGAGAGAGGGAGATGCTCAAGAAGCTCGATAAAGATTATAGGGAAACCAAAGGATACGGCTACCTGAAGAAAAAATGGCGTGATTACAACCAGGAGCAGTTTACAGAAAAGCACATCATGGGCGGAAGGGAAGAGAGCCGATGAACACTGAATCAATGCATCAACAGGAAAGAACAGAACTGAAAGAACTGATCTATCAGCTGGCAGATGATGATTTTATCCTCGCGTACAGAGGATCGGAATGGCTCGGGCTCGCCCCGCATATCGAAGAAGACGTGGCTTTTTCTTCCATCAACCAGGACATGATGGGGCATGCTTCTATGTACTATCATCTCCTCGAGGATCTTGGGGAAGGGGATGCGGACCGCATTGCACATCTTAGAAAGCCGGAGGAATTCCGCAATGCCATCCTTCTCGAAATGGTGAACGGAAGAGGAACCTATCTTGATAAACCGGACTATGACTGGGCATTTGCTGTAGTAAGAAATTACTTTTATGCGATCCATAAACAAGTTCGTCTGGAGTCACTGAGGGTTTCTTCATATGAACCACTGGCAAATGCAGCAAAGAAGATCATGATGGAGCAATATTACCACTTGATGCACTGGGAAATTTGGTTTAAACAGCTGGTAACGAGCACAGATGATGCGAGGCAGCGCATGCTCATTGCCGTGGATAAAGTATGGAAGGAATTTGGCGGGGTCCTGACCCTCGGTCCTTCCTATGGAGAATTTGTAAAAGCCGGATTGATTGAAGATGAACCACTGCTGAAAAAACGCTGGCTGAACAGGATCGAGAAGGTGTTTAAGGAAACCGGAATCGAGCTTGCCGGAGAACCGGCGATCGAGAGCGGGAACGGCCGTAAAGGCGAGCATACTCCGGATCTTGCGGAAGCTTTGGCCACTCTATCCGAAGTTTATGCGACCAACCCGGCATCCGGCTGGTAACAGAAAGGCGGGACCGGAAAGGAGAGACAGCATGGTCACACAGCCTATGAATCTCAAGGATAAAGTGTTATTAGCGCTAAAAGAGGTGAAAGACCCCGAGATGGATTCAGTCAGTATATTGGACCTTGGAATGATTGAAGACATTGAGGAAAGCGAAGGCTCTGTACTTATTAAGGCGCTGCCTACGTTTGTCGGCTGTCCGGCCCTTCCGATCATTGAAAGGGATATCAAACGGGCTGCCAGTGCGGTAGAAGGTGTGAAAAATGTGGTAGTGAAGTTTGTGTATAAACCAGCCTGGACGACGGACAGGATTACTGATGAAGGAAAAAAGAGATTAAAAGAGTTTGGAATCGCTCCTCCCCCGGCAGACCATGTGATGGGGGAACCTTGGAGCATCGATTGTCCTTACTGCGGATCAGCCTATGTAACCATGGAAAATATATTTGGGCCGACCGCCTGCCGCAGCATCCTGTATTGCAAGTCTTGCAAAAATCCATTCGAGGCGATGAAGCCAGTAGCCGATATGAACTGAAAGAAAAAGGTGAAAAAGACAGTTTTATAGAAAAGGTTTAATGCTGCCTCAATACGTCGAACCACCAAATAAACAGTCGAAAGGAAGATACTGATGGTAAAATTGATCGCACTTTATAAAACTCCGGAGAACAAGGAAAGTTTTGATGACCATTATTTCGGCACACATACAGAAGTAACGAAAAAGATTCCAGGGCTTCGCAAAATGGAGGTCACAAAGATTGTAGGTTCACCGATGGGAGAAAGCAAATATTACTTGCTCTGTGAAATGTACTATGACGATCATGAGTCGTTGAAAGCAGGCATGAAATCCGCTGAAGGAAAAGCTTCCGGAAAAGATTTGATGTCCTTTGCCGGTGAGCTTGTCACTTTGATGATCGGTGAGGAAGTGAATGAGTAAATTTACAACGATAACGGCAAAAGTTGAAGAAGACGGCATTGCACTGATTGAGCTCAACCGCCCTAAAGTGCTGAATGCCATAAACCGAAGTATGGTATCTGAGCTTCTGTCTGCTTTTGAGCAATTTGACCGTGATGGCCGAGTGAAAGCCATCGTTCTTACCGGAAACAACCGTGCATTTGCGGCCGGGGCTGATATCGATGAGATGATGAATGACGACGCCATCACGCTTGAACTGCTTAACCAGTTTAAGGACTGGGATCAGCTGCACACCATTAAAAAACCGATCATCGGCGCAGTAAGCGGATATTGTTTCGGTGGCGGATTTGAGCTTGCCCTGTGCTGTGACATCCTTTTCGCATCCGAAAAAGCGCAGTTCGGTTTTCCGGAAATCAAGCTTGGCGTGATGCCTGGCGCAGGAGGAACTGTGAAGCTGACCAAGCTTATGGGTCAGAAGAAGGCTCTGGAATGGCTGTGGCTCGGTGAACCGATGTCTGCGAAGGAAGCACATCAGCACGGGGTGATCAATAGGGTAGTAGCTCCTGAACTCGTGTTGGAAGAAGCTGTGAAATTCGCACGAACCATCGCCTCAAAAGCGCCGCTCTCCTTAAGATTGATTAAAGAGACGGTCTACAAAGCGGTTGATGATTCGGTTCTTGACGGCATGCAGTTTGAAAGGAAAAACTTCTACCTGCTGTTTTCATCTGAAGACCAAAAAGAAGGCATGAAAGCTTTTGCTGAGAAACGGCGGGCTAATTTCAAAGGCAAATAAGGAGGGATACCGATGTTTGAAACGATCATGTACGAAACAAGAGCCGGAGTGGCATGGATTACACTGAACAGGCCTGAAAAGCTCAATGCGTTCACAAGTGTGATGCACAAAGAGATGCTTTCCGCTTTAAAAATGGCTGGCAAAGATGAAGAAGTCCGTGCTGTCGTCATCACCGGCGCAGGGCGAGCGTTCTGCTCCGGACAGGACCTTGGGGGAAGTGAAAACCCGGATTACGGTGAAGTTCTCCGCCAAGGCTATAATCCAATGGTGCAGGCACTTGTTTCCATTGAGAAGCCGGTCATCGCAGCTGTAAACGGAGTGGCGGCAGGTGCCGGAATGAGCCTGGCACTTGCATGTGATTTCAGGGTGGCTTCTGATAAAGCCAGCTTTATTGAAGCATTCATCCATGTAGGCCTGGTACCGGACTCCGGCAACCTGTATTTCCTGCCCAGGCTGGTAGGACATGCCAAGGCGATGGAACTTGCTGTTTTAGGTGAGAAGGTTACTGCTGAACAGGCAAAGGAATTCGGCCTTGTTACTAAGGTTGTTTCCGATGCAACGTTCGTTCAGGAAGTGGAGACGTTTGCGGTTCGGCTGGCCAACATGCCGACGAAGGCGATCGGTTTGATCAAACGTTATATGAATAAAAGCTGGGAGAGCGATCTGACAGAGGTTTTGGAATACGAGGCGCTTGCTCAGAAAACCGCTGGGGGCACAGTGGATCATAAAGAAGGGGTCACAGCTTTTATGGAGAAACGAAAGCCCGTTTTTACAGGAAAGTGATTCAATAAGTGGCTTTATAAGCTTATACGTATATAAAAGCGGGCTGCAGCAAGGCTCGCTTTTTGCCGACATTCAGGGAACGCAGAGGAGGAGAACCATTGATGCAGTCCATCGTTGTTATCGGATCAGGAGTAATGGGAAGGGGGATTGCCTACAGTGCAGCGGCAGGCGGTTTCCACGTACAGCTTGTGGACGTACAGGAGAAAGCTTTAAAAAATGCTGAAGCCGAAATAGAATCCATTTTTTCGAAAGGGGTTGCCAGAGGAAAGATAACGGCAGAAGAAGCAGAAGCAGCGAAACAGCGTCTCTTTTACTCAGGCAATATGTCAGAAGCCGCAAGAGGTGCGGATCTGATCATTGAAGCCGTACCGGAAAATCTTGAGATCAAAAAAGCGGTATTTACCGAGCTTGATCAAGCGGCGCCAAGCCATTGTTATTTGGCGACCAACACATCGACCATGAGCCCGACAGAGATTGGTTCATTTACACAGCGGCCTGAGAAGGTTATCGCAATGCATTTCTTTAACCCGGTCCATAAGATGCCGCTTGTTGAAATTGTCAGAGGACATGAGACGAGCGATGAAACAGCAGCTGCTGTTAAAGAGGCAGCCGGGCGGATGGGCAAGGAAACAGTCATTGTTAACGAATTTCCTGGCTTCGTGACGAGCCGCATCTCGGCCATGGTCGGAAATGAAGCGTTCTATATGCTGCAGGAAGGCGTAGGTACTCCGGAAGAAATCGATAAAGCGGTCAAACTTGGTCTCAACTATCCGATGGGTCCATTTGAACTCGGCGATTTGGTCGGTCTGGATACACGACTGAACAATTTAAACTATCTGCATCAGACCCTGGGAGAAAAATACCGTCCATGCCCGCTGCTGGTAAAGTATGTGAAGGCGGGAAGGCTTGGACGCAAGACCGGCCGCGGCGTCTATGATTATATGACGGAGAAGGGCGGCGTAACCAAATGAGAGAAGCGGTAATTGTCGATGCCGTAAGGACGCCGATCGGCCGATACAAAGGCGGTTTGAAAAATGTCCGGCCGGATGATCTTGCGAGTATTGCCATTAGGGCGCTGTTGAAGAGAAACCCGAATGTACCAGCCGCAGACATTGAAGAGGTTATACTTGGAAACGCAAATGGAGCTGGAGAGGATAATCGGAATGTAGCTCGCATGGCTGCATTACTGGCTGGACTTCCTGTAGAAGTCGGCGGTACGACGATCAATCGATTGTGCGGTTCTGGTCTTGATGCGGTTATTTATGGAGCAAGGGCAATCATGGCGAATGAGGGGGACATCTTCATTGCCGGCGGAACGGAAAGCATGACGAGAGCACCTTTTGTCATGGCCAAGCCGGATGCAGAGTTTCCGCGCGGTGACATGAAGATGTTTGACACAACGATCGGCTGGCGGTTCATCAATCCGTTCCTTGACGAAAAATATGGCACGGATTCCATGCCTCAGACAGCAGAAAATGTGGCGCAGCGTTATAATATTTCCCGTGAGGCCCAGGACAGCTTTGCGGCACAGAGCCAGCACAGGGCCCAGAAAGCGATTGAATCGGGGCGCTTGAATGAAGAAATCGTTCCAGTGGTCTTAAAAGATAGAAAAGGCAATGAAAGCATTTTTGACAAGGATGAGCATCCTCGACCAGGTACAACGGCTGAAAAATTGTCAGAACTCAAGCCGTTGTTTGCCGGCGGTACGATTACTGCAGGAAATGCTTCCGGCGTGAACGACGGTGCAGCAGTGCTGTTGTTGATGAGCGCTGAAAAAGCGAAAGAATTGGGTGTGAAGCCGCTGGCGCGTTATAAGGCTGCTGCTGTGGCGGGACTTGAGCCGTCAGTGATGGGGCTCGGCCCGATTGAAGCGAGCAGAAAAGCGGTGCAGCGGGCCGGCATCACGCTGGATGACCTCGGACTGATCGAGTTGAACGAAGCCTTTGCTTCACAGTCACTGGAGTGCATCAAACAGTTGGAGCTTGATCCTGAAAAAGTAAATGTGAACGGAGGGGCCATCGCTTTTGGACATCCGCTTGGAGCGAGCGGCGCAAGAATTCTTACATCACTGATTCATGAGATGAAGAAGAGAAACGTGCAGCATGGGCTCGCGACGATGTGTATTGGTGTAGGCCAGGGCATCGCTGCCGTCGTTGAAAATATAGAGTAAGGGGAGAATGAAATGCCGGAAGCCATACTTTTTGAGGTAAGAAACCATATTGCTTACGTTACGTTAAACCGTCCGGAAGTGCTCAATTGTTTTAACTACCCCACACTGAAGCGGTTGGGTCAGGTCGTTGAGGAGATCCATCATGATCAAGGCATCCGTGTCGTCATTTTCACAGGAGCAGGAGAAAAGGCATTCAGTGCAGGGGCGGACCTTAAAGAGAGGCGTACTCTGCCGGAAGCGGATGTTAAGCGCAACGTGCGGAAAATCAGGGATGTGTTCTCCAGTATTGAGGCGCTTCCGCAGCCTACGATCGCTGCGATTAACGGCCATGCGTTCGGCGGGGGGTTTGAGCTGGCACTTGCTTGCGATCTCAGAGTTTCTGTTGATTCAGCTTCAATGGGACTCACTGAGCTTAGCTGGGCGATTATTCCGGGTGCAGGCGGCACACAGCGGCTTCCACGGCTGATTGGGCAGGCGAAAGCGATGGAGCTGATTTTGACAGCGAAAAAACTGAGGGCGGATGAAGCCTGGGAATACGGCATTCTGAATAAAACGGTATCGAGAGAAGCGCTCATACCGGTTTGTGAAGAGTATGCAGCGGCCATACTAAAGAACGGGCCGATCGCTGTACAGCAGGCGAAGTACTCCATCAAGCATGGTATGGAAACGGACCTGCAGACAGGGCTTGCGATCGAGGCTAAAGCCTATGAAGTGACCATCCCTACAAAAGACAGAGTGGAGGCGCTGGAAGCCTTCAGTGAAAAAAGGGCTCCTGTTTTTAAAGGGGAGTAGGGCTTGTTCTGCTCAAGCTGTTTTGGTAGGATAAGAGTCATCAAAATTGACAGTAAGCAAATGAGGGACAGTCATGCAAAACAGTTTAAACACGCGTTCAATGATTTTTACGCTGTATGGAGATTACATACGCCATTACGGCAATGAAATATGGATTGGAAGCCTAATCCGTTTACTGGAGGAGTTCGGCCACAACGAACAGGCGGTAAGGGCAGCCATTTCCCGTATGAACAAACAGGGCTGGATCGTGTCGCGAAAGCAGGGGAATAAGAGTTTCTATTACTTGACTCCGCGCGGAGCCAGGCGAATGGATGAGGCAGCCAAACGGATATTCAAGCTTCAGCCTGAGAAGTGGGATGGTACATGGTACATGTTTACGTATACTATTCCGGAAGAAAAGAGAAGCATCAGGGACGAACTAAGAAAAGAATTGGTATGGAGCGGGTTCGGTCTTTTGGCCAACAGCTTCTGGATCTCTCCCAACAACCAGAAGGAGCAGATCAAGCAGATGATGGAGAAATACGAGATTCAGGATTTTGTTCACTTTTTCACGGCGAAATACGAAGGGCCGCATGAAAACGCTCAGCTTGTTAAAGAGTGCTGGGATCTGGCAGAAACCAATCAAAAATATGATGAGTTCATCAAAACGTACTCCCAAAAGTATGTGATTGATAAGAATAAGATCGAAAAAGGCGAGATGACAGATGGCGAGTGTTTTGTGGAACGGACTAAGCTGGTGCATGAATACCGCAAGTTCCTGTTTGTTGATCCCGGGCTTCCTCAGGAACTCCTTCCATCAGACTGGCTCGGTGATTATGCGGCATCCTTATTTGGAGACTATTACAGAACTCTCGCCGGACCTTCCAGCCGGTTTTTTGAAGAGATCTATCAAGAAGGCAATGAACTGAAAAGAGACAAATCCTACAACGCCATGAACCATCCGCTCATCCAGGAACTGTAGATTTGTAAACAAAAGCACTTTCATCCTGAGCGGGAAAGTGCTTTTTTCACCTTTATTTTAGCTCCTTCTTTAACATCTGTCCTTTTTGCTGATACGTTTCAATCGTTATGCGGATAATCTCAAGGTCCTTGGCGTTCAACTCCCGGATGACCTGCCCCGGAGCACCCATCACCATCGTACGGGGCGGAATCTTTTTTCCGGGAGGAATAAGGGCGTTAGCACCTATAAAGGCTTGTTCACCGATCTCAGCGCCATCGAGGATTGTCGCTCCCATGCCGATCAGCGCCCCTTTTCTGACCGTACATCCATGAAGGATCACATTGTGGCCGATTGAAACTTCATCCTCAAGAACGAGAGGATACTGTTCGTATAGATGCAGTGTACAGTTATCCTGGACATTGCACCGGTCCCCGATCGTGATCGGCCCTTCATCCGCGCGAAGGACGCTGTTAAACCAGATGCTGGATTCTTTACCGATTTTGACATCGCCAATGATATGTACGCCAGGCGCTATAAAAGCGCTTTCATCAACTTGCGGCTCTTTTCCGTTAAATGTGTAATTCATAGAATAGATCCTCCCTGTTGTTTTGACTATGGTTATTAAAAGTATAACAGATTCGTAGAAAGGAGTAACAAAATGAACCCTGTATGCAAAATTTTAGGCATCCAATTTCCCATTATCCAAGGAGGGATGGGAAATGTCAGCAACGCACAGCTGACGGCAGCTATCTCGAACGCAGGTGGACTTGGAACGATTGGGGTGGGAACAATGCTTCCTGAAGAAGTGGAAGCGATGATCGTTGAGACGGTTTCGAAAACATCGAAGCCGTTCGCTGTCAATGTCCCACTCACTGTGGCTTCAAATGTAAAAGAAATTTTTCAGCTGATCATGAAGCATTGCGTGCCGGCCGTAGCCTTATCAGCGGGCAATCCGGCTCCTTATATTCCGAAGCTGAAGGAACACGGCATCAAAGTGATCTGTGTGGCCGCTTCCGTCTATCATGCAAAAAAGGCAGAAGACGCAGGAGCCGACCTTATCGTGGCAGAAGGGTATGAGGCAGCAGGTTTGAATTCTCCATTTGAAACGACCACAATGACGCTCATTCCGCAGGTAGCCGACGCGATTAAGGTTCCACTGATTGCAGCTGGAGGCATTGGGGATGGAAGAGGTATCGCTGCCGCGATGATGCTCGGGGCAGACGGCGTGCAGCTCGGAACGAGATTCATAGCGGTTAAGGAGGCGCCTTTCCATCATCGGTATAAAGAAGCGCTCATTCACGCAGATGACCGAGGCACAGTCGTCGTTGGCCGGTCGGTGGGCAGAATCCGGAGATTGATGAAAGCACCTTATGCCGAGAAGCTGCTATCGCGGGAGTCAAAGGGCATTACGCTCGAAGAATTTAATGCATTGACGACGGAAGACCAGCACATTGCTGGTGCTGTAAAGGGGGATTTTGATCGAGGCTTCATCAACAGCGGGCAGATTGCAGGACTCATTCGCGACTTGCCGAGTGCAAGTGAGCTGATACAGAAAATGATGGATGATGCCTGTACGGCAGTGAGCCAAAGGAACAGCGCGCTGTCCCAATGGCAAAAACGGTAAGAGACCTTTAAAAGGAAAAGGATTTATAATATAATTAATTTTGAAAATAGTTTGAAAACTTTTTTCGAGCGTCTGCTGAAGTTAAAGGGGGAAAAGAGAATGAAGAAATGGAAAGGTTTACTCGGTGTATCACTGGCTGGAATGCTTCTGCTTGCAGGCTGTGGAGCAACGAAAGAAACGAGTAGTGAGGAGAAAAGCGGCAAGGAAATCAAGATCGGCGTTACTCAGCTTGTTGAGCATCCATCGCTTGACGCAGCCTACAAAGGCTTTAAAAAAGCCATCGAAGCCAACGGGCTGAAAAATGTAAAATATGACTTCCAAAACGCACAAGGGGATCAGAACAATTCCCAGACGATCGCTAAAAACCTTGTAGGTGAAAAAGTCGATCTTATATTTGCCAACACTACACCAAGTGCCCAGCATGCTCTTAACGCAACACAAGATATCCCGATCGTATTTACCTCCGTAACCGATCCGGTAGGTGCAAAGCTCGTCCAAAGCTTTGACAAGCCAGGGGAAAATATAACGGGAACAACAGATACCCACCCTGATGCCATTCCAAAAACGATAGAGTTCATCGACAAGCAGACCGATGCCAAATCAGTCGGGCTGATTTACAACAAAGGAGAACAAAACTCTGTTGCACAAGTAGACCTTGTGAAAAAAGAGCTGAAGAAATCGAATCTTAAGCCTGTGGAGGCCAGTGTTTCAACCTCTGCAGATGTCAAGCAGGCTGCGGAATCACTGGTAGGACGTGCAGATGTATTCTACATCATTACTGACAATACTGTCGTTTCTGCCCTTGAATCGGTGATCAGTGTATCTGAGGACAAGGATATCCCGATGTTTGCCGGAGAGCTGGATTCTGTCAAACGAGGAGCTTTTGCAGCTTACGGATTCGACTATTATGATATCGGCTATGAAGCCGGGCAGATGGCAGCCAAGATTCTAAAAGGTGAAAAGAAGCCGAGCGAAATCAACGTTCAGTACCCTCAAAAGCTGAAACTCGTCATCAACAAGAAGGCGGCAGAGGCCATGAATGTCCAACTGAAACCTGATTGGGACTCGATGGCTGAATATATAAAGTAAGTCTCGCGTGCTGGGTTTGGCGCACCGCTGTTGGCCAAACCCCAGTACGTTTTTTCGATAGAAACGGTTTCTAGGGGAGGAATTCAGATGTTTGCACTCTTTAGCGCTTTGGAATCTGGTGTGATCTATGCCATTATGGCACTTGGTGTTTACCTGTCGTTCCGTATACTCGACTTTCCGGACTTAACGGTAGATGGAAGCTTTGTCACGGGGGCGGCCATATCTGCCGGCTTAATTGTACACGGACAGAGTCCTTTCATCGCCACTCTGGCAGGAATGCTCGCTGGTTTTATCGCAGGGTGTTTTACCGGCATTTTACATACAAAAGGCAAAATCAATCCGCTTCTTTCCGGAATCCTAATGATGATCGCTCTTTATTCTATCAATCTCAGGATTATGGAGCAGCGGTCCAATGTGCCCCTATTAGGAGAGGGCACTATCTTTTCTATAACCACTTCCTATTGGCAGAAGCTGGGACTCGACAGCATGCTTAATCAGCTGTTCACAGCGATTGGACTGGGAGATAGTCTGCCGAAAACGTGGGGCATCTTTATTGTTATGGCCATTGTGACCCTGCTTATCAAATGGGCAGCCGATTGGTTCCTGAAAACGGAGATCGGGCTTGCACTCCGGGCAACTGGGGACAACAAGCGCATGATTCGAAGCTTTTCAGCAAACACGGATGGCTTAACGGTTCTGGGCCTCGGATTGTCCAATGCACTGGTCGCTTTTGCGGGGGCTCTCATCGCGCAATACGGCGGATTTGCCGATGTCGGGATGGGAATCGGTATGATTATTATCGGTCTCGCTTCGGTCATCATCGGTGAAGCATTGTTCGGAACGAAATCTATTGCCCGTGCAACGCTTGCTGTTGTATTAGGAGCTGTTGTCTACCGTATCATCATTGCTTTTGCTCTTCAGATCGAATTTTTTGAAACCGGGGATTTGAAGTTGATCACTGCGCTGATCGTAGTCTGTTCTCTCATCCTGCCTAAATTGCTGGAAGCCAGAAAAGAACAGGCAAGAAAAACAAAGAGAAAGCTGACGAACGGCAAGTCAATGGACAGAAAGGGTGAGGAGATTGCTGCATCTAAACTCGGTTCATAAAATTTTTAATGAAGACACCCCTGATGAAAAAATTGGACTTTCCAATATCAATCTGAAACTTGAGCCTGGAGACTTCGTCACGGTTATCGGAAGCAATGGAGCTGGAAAGTCAACCTTAATGAATGTCATTTCGGGCGTCCTGTTTCCTGATGCCGGCGAGATCAGAATCAAAGGAAAAAACATCCTCTCACTGCCTGAACATAAACGGTCCAGGTTTATCGGAAGAGTCTTTCAGGATCCGATGGCTGGAACCGCACCGACAATGACAATCGAGGAAAATCTGGCGATGGCTTATGCACGAAATAAAAGAAGAACCCTCAGACGGGGCATTACAAAAAGATCGAGGGATTTCTTTCAAGAAGCGGTAAAGTCTCTTCACCTCGGGCTGGAAAACCGCTTTACTGCCAAGGTCGGCCTGTTATCAGGCGGTGAACGGCAGGCGTTATCGTTGCTGATGGCAACCTTTACAGAGCCGGATATCCTTTTGCTGGACGAGCATACAGCTGCATTGGATCCATCCCGTGCAGCATTGATCACAAAATTAACAAAACAGATCGTGGCTGAACATGGCCTCACCACAATGATGGTCACTCATAACATGCAGCAGGCCATTGATCTTGGAAACCGGCTGATTATGATGGATAAAGGCCAGATCATCCTGGATGTTGATGAAGTCAACAAAAGGTCTTTAACCGTTGAAAGTCTTCTTAATGAGTTTCAGCGCATACGGGGAGAAAAGATGGCAAGCGACAGGGCGCTTCTCTCTTAATTCTTCTGGAAAAACAAAAGCTGTGTTCCAACCGGGACACAGCTTTTATTCGTTTTGGGGGCGTTTGTTGGAGGAGCTTTTGAGCCAGGAGCGAATTCCTCTTCCTCATAAGGCTCATCCGCAAAACGAGGGATGACATGGATGGGCATGGGGGATATGCTGGCCGCTGACTTCACCGCAGTTCCATCCGATATTGAAGCCATCCGGTTTCAATCGGCGGTGAACGTATTTCTTGGCATCGGCCAGAAGGCTGTAAGTATCATTCCATTCTTCCTGTGTCAGATCAAACACAGACGGCCGGTGAGCTTTAGGAATGATCAATTCGCTTCCTTCAAGGATCAATTGATGCTGCGGGCTTTGAATATAAAGACACGTTTTGTTTTCTAAGACAATCTGCTGATCATCCAGATCGAACGGCTGGCATAATAGACAGTTGTCCATATTTTTTCACTCCTTCGAACTACACTTTTTCACAGTCCTGATAGTTTGTATAGATTTGAAATCTTCAGGCTATTCATTGACTGATTATTCAACACAATGATATTATTACGTTAAGAAAACGTTATATGATTATCGTGCATGAGGGCATGGGCCATTAGCTGGAATATGTCCTCATTGTCTGCGGTCATACAAATGCTTGTAACTACTAAGAGGTGATTTCATGAAACCAGGGATGAAAATCGGTGATACAGCAACCATTACGGCTGTTGTTACGCCTGATATGTTTGCGCAGTTCGAAGGAAAACTTGTTCATCGCGCTTACTCGACCGTATCAATGGTTTATCATATGGAGTGGGCTGCGAGACAAATTATTCTGCCTTACCTCGAAGAAGATGAGGAAGGAATCGGCGGAGGGATCAAAGCTTCGCATCTTGCCCCTACACCTGAAGGAATGAAACTTGAGATAACGGCAACTCTTACAGAACTGAAAGGAAGAGCAGTCATCTGCAAAGTCGAAGTAAGAAATGAGAAAGCAGCAGTAGGAGAGGGAGAGGTGACACAATACATTCTTCCAAAAGAAAAAATTTCTCAGAGGCTGCATGAAATGACCATCTGAACACCATAAAATGAAAGCGCTTACTTTAAAGCGACAAAGAGATAAAGGATTACCGAGGGGGAAGAAATCATGTTTGAAAAGATATCACAGCATGAACAGGTGGTATTCTGCAACGATCCATCCAGCGGCTTGAAGGCGATCATCGCAATACATAACACCACGCTTGGGCCGGCGCTCGGAGGCTGCAGGATGCGTCCGTACAAATCGACGGATGAAGCACTCGAAGATGTACTCCGGCTTTCTAAGGGAATGACATATAAGTGTGCCGGAGCTGACGTGGATTTTGGGGGAGGTAAGTCGGTGATCATTGGTGATCCGACGACAGATAAATCCCCGGCACTGTTCCGTGCGTTTGGACAATTCGTGGACTCGTTGAACGGACGTTTTTATACAGGCACAGACATGGGAACGACACCAGATGATTTTGTGCATGCCTTGAAAGAAACCTCTTGTATCGTCGGCGTACCGGATGAATATGGCGGCAGCGGAGATTCGTCGGTTCCTACCGCACAGGGTGTCATATACGGACTGAGAGCAACCCTTCAGGCGCTGTATGGCTCAGAAGATCTTTCCGGAATGTCTTACAGCATTCAGGGGCTCGGGAAAGTGGGCTATAAGGTAGCGGAGCATCTGGTCGCAGCTGGTGCTCATGTGTATGTTACCGATATTAATCAGGAGGCGCTGAAGAACATCGTGGAGCAGTCAGAGCTTCTTCCTGGAACAGTGCAAATTGTTGGGGGCAATGAGATCTACGGAGCGGATGCGGATATATTTGTTCCATGTGCGCTCGGAGGTGTGGTTAATGACGAAACCATCGACAGGCTCAAGGTCAAAGCGGTTGTGGGAAGTGCGAATAATCAGCTGCTCGAAGATAAGCATGGAATCTATCTTCAGCAGAAAGGAATTCTTTACGGGCCTGATTATATCGTGAACGCCGGCGGGCTTATTCAGGTTGCTGATGAGCTCTACGGGCCGAATAGGGACCGGGTGCTGAACCAGACAAGAGCCATCTATGATTCTCTTCTGGCAATCTATAAACAGAGCAAGGAACAGAATCTATCTACGATGGAAGCCGCCAACCGCTTCTGTGAGGACAGGATTGAACACCGTAAGAGGCGAAACAGTTTCTTTTCCCATGATACAAGGCCGAAATGGAAGGTCCGGCATTAATATGGAGTCTATTAAAGGGGGAGTTAATGTGGAAAGTCAATTTCCGAAGAAGCAAATTTTAAACGAAGACGGAAAGCTGGCAGATGATTCATATAAAATCAGACTGACAGAAGAGCTTGTGAAAAGCCTCTACACAAAAATGCTGAGAGCCCGCCTCTTTGACCGCAAAGGAGTAAATCTTCAGCGGCAAGGCCGTATTGGAACATATGTGCCGTTTGAAGGCCAGGAAGCGGCGCAAATCGGCAGTGCCATGGCGATGGGAGAAGGAGACTGGATGTTCCCTACCTACCGTGACCACGGGGCGACATTAACGTTCGGACACTCTGTAAAGAATGTGCTTCTCTATTGGAAAGGCCGTCAGGAAGGCTGTATTCCACCCGCTGGAAAGAACATTTTTCCACCTGCCGTGCCAATTGCTTCCCAGCTTCTTCATGCTGCCGGGACCGCATGGGCTGAAAAGATGAAAGGAACAGACCGCGCCTCCATCGTTTACTTTGGAGACGGTGCGACCTCGGAGGGAGATTTTCATGAGGGCCTTAACTTTGCGAGTGTTTTTAATCTTCCTGTAGTCTTTTTCAACCAGAATAACGGTTTTGCGATCTCCGTTCCAATAGAAAAGCAAATGAAGGCGAAGACTATCGCCCAAAAAGCGCTCGGCTATGATATTGAAGGTATAAGACTGGATGGCAATGATGTATTTTCAGTGTACTTCCATACAAAAGCAGCCATAGACAAGGCAAGGGCCGGAGGAGGACCGACTCTAATTGAAGCGGTGACCTGGAGGTATGGTGCCCATACGACTGCCGATGACCCGTCCAAATACAGAGATCAAAACGAGAGTCTGATCCGGCGTGAAACGACCGATCCTCTCATCCGGCTGGAGAAGTATATGAAGCTGGAGAACATGTGGGATACCCAGTGGTCAGCAGATCTTGAAAAAGAATTAACAGCGGAAATCGAGGCGGCTGTAAAAGAGATGGAAAACGAACGGCCGCCGCACGTCAATGATATGTTTGACCATGTATTTGCAGAAAATCCATGGACGATCAATGACCAAAAAGAAGCCTATGCGCTTATGAGGGGGGAGTAAGATGACGACAGCAGTTGAAACGAAAAAGCTGACACTTGTTCAGGCAGTAACGGACGGACTTCGAACGATGATGAAGGAACATGAAAACGTGATTGTTCTAGGTGAGGATGTAGGGCGGAACGGAGGAGTGTTCCGTGCCACTGACGGATTGATGGATGAGTTTGGCGAAAAGCGGATCATCGACACGCCGCTGGCCGAATCAGGCATCATAGGGACATCCATCGGGCTTGCGATGAACGGCTTCCGCCCTGTGGCAGAAATGCAGTTCCTGGGATTTATCTATCCAGCCTTCAACCAGATTATGACCCATGCTTCAAGGATCAGAGCCAGAACACTCGGTGCATTTACCGTCCCGATGGTTATCCGTGCACCGTTCGGAGCGGGGGTGCGCGCGCCTGAAATTCACTCTGATTCGGTGGAAGCTCTGTTCACTCACATGCCGGGAATTAAAGTGGTAGTTCCTTCAAACGCCTATGATGCCAAGGGGCTGCTGATCGCGAGCATTGAGGATCCGGACCCGGTGCTGTTCCTTGAGCCGATGAGATGCTACAGGAGCTCCAAAATGGAGGTGCCAGAAGGAAAGTACACGGTTGAAATCGGGAAGGGAAGTGTTCTGAAAGAAGGAGAACACGTCACGGTCTTGACCTATGGAGCGATGGTTGACCCAGTGTTAAAAGCAGCAGAGCAAGCGGAAAAGCATGGTATACATGTGGAAGCTATTGATTTGCGTACCCTTTATCCGCTAGATAAAGATCTCATTGCACAAAGCGTCCAAAAGACAGGCAGAGTGGTCATCGTGCACGAGGCGCCGTCTACTGGAGGGCTTGGGGATACGCTTGTCTCTTTGATCAATGACACTTCATTCCTTTACATGAAAGCGCCTGTGGAGCGTGTTACAGGTTTTGATACACCAGTTCCGATGTTTGCACTCGAAGATCATTATCTGCCTGACAAGGCCAGGGTGACATCAGCAATTCATAAGGTGATTAACTTTTAGGAGGCTGTAAAATGGTTGAAGTAAAATTGCATGATATAGGCGAAGGAATGCATGAGGGAGAAATCATCCATTTCTTTGTAAAACCCGGTGACACGGTTTCCATTGACCAGCCTCTTGTTGAAGTCCAAACAGACAAAGTGACGGCAGAGCTTCCATCACCGATCGCCGGCAAAGTGGCCGACATCCTTGTAAAGGAAGGAGAAACGGTCACTGTCGGTACCGTTCTGCTTACGCTGCAAGGAGAAGGGGCGGTTCAAGAGGCTAAAAAAGAGATGAACTCACCGCAGGACGTGCAGAACATGACGCCCCAGAACCCTGAACGGGAAGCATCTCTCGCGACGCTGACAAAACGGGTGCTGGCTGCACCATACACCCGGAAAATCGCTAGAGAGCAGGGCATTGACATCGAGCAGGTAACGGGCACGGGGCCGGCAGGAAGAATTACTGAGGAAGATGTACTCTCATTTGCAAAACAAAGAACAGAACCCAAATCAGACGAGCAGCCAGCAGCTGCTAAGCCCGCTCTCAAACAGAAGAAAGAAAGTAGTATACCTGCGGAAGCAGATACCATTCCATTTAGAGGACGCAGAAAGCAAATAGCAAAAAAGATGACAAAATCGCTGTTCACGATCCCGCATGTCACCCATTTTGAGGAAGTGGATATGACGAATTTGCTTGAATTGAAAAAACAGATGAAAAGTCTTGATCCTCTTAATAACAAGGGCTTTAATGTTTCAGTCGCCGCATTTTTTGTAAAAGCGATTCAGCTTGCTCTTCAGGATTTCCCGATTTTCAACAGTAAACTGGATGAAGAACATGAAGTTATCCGACTTGAGAAGGAAATAAATATCGGGATCGCCACAGATGCTGAGGACGGCTTGATCGTACCTGTAATCAGGAATGTTGAACGCAGAAACATTAAAGACATTAATTCTGATATGAAAGTTAAGATATCGAAGGCGAAAGAAGGCGGGCTCACAAGAGAAGAGATGACGGGCGGCACCTTTACGATCTCTAATGTCGGGCCGCTGGGAAGCATGGGTGCAACCCCGATCATCAATCATCCCGAAGTGGCTTTAATAGCTTTTCATAAAACGAAGAAAATGCCTGTGATCATTCAAGACGAGATCCAAATCAGATCGATGATGAATCTTTCAATGTCGTTTGATCACCGTGTTGCTGACGGGGCGACCGCAGTACAATTTACAAATCGTTTCAAAGAGCTGATTGAAAATCCTTCTGTCATGGTATTGGAGCTGATATAAATGGTCGTTGGAGAATTTACTCAAAAGCGGCAGCTGATCATAGCCGGCGGCGGGCCTGGGGGCTATAATGCAGCCATTCGGGCGGCACAGCTCGGCATGGAAGTCACCATCATTGAAAAAGATAAGCTGGGCGGTGTCTGCCTGAATACGGGGTGCATTCCCTCGAAGACATTGACGCACGCGGCTGCGGCTTATGCTTCACTTCCTCACTTGAACGAGATGGGTATCCAGACAGGCGCGCCTGGATTTGAACTGCAAAATTTTAAAGAGTATCAGCAAAAAACAGTATCTGCTCTGCAAAAAGGGGTAGAAGCCCTTTGCAAAGCGAACAAAATCGAAGTGATCAAAGGTACAGCTACCTTTATGTCGGAAAACCGGATCGGTGTGGATTCCGGCCATCATTATGAGATGTATGAGTATGAGCGTGCGATCATTGCCGTTGGAGCTTCTCCTGTAATGCCGGAGGGAATTGCTCCGGTGGAAGGAAAGATCATCAGCGCCAATGATCTGCCGACCCTTCATGAGCTTCCGGAGCATCTTGTGGTCAGCGGATCAGATTACATTTCGCTTGAAACGGCAGTGGCTTATCGGAACCTGGGATCTAATGTGTCAATCTTCTGTATGGACGATACGTTTGGACTCGATGAAACGGTAGCTAAAGAGCTGCACCGTGTTCTAAAAAAATTAAAGATAAAGGTATTCAAAAACAGCACGTTGCTTGAAGCTTGTTCATATGAAAGCCATGTCGCCATTACCGTTCAAACCGATCAGGAAAAACTGACGCTTGAGGGGAGCCACCTGCTTATTTCCGGTCAATACAAGCCAAACACGCAAGGCCTTGGATTGGATTTTTTAAAGATGAGCACCGATGACCAAGGATTCATCGTCATAAATGAATATGGCGAAACAAGTGTGAAGGGCATCTATGCTGTTGGTGACTGCACGATCGGCATAAAGCTTGCCAGCAAGGCGATCAAACAAGGAAAGGTAGCCGCTGAACGTATCAGCGGCATGAACTCAACCTTTAACCTGGCCCTTGTGCCCCTTGTTATCCATACTGTTCCTCCGATTGCCTCAGTCGGGATGACAGAAGGAGAAGCAAAGCAGGAGGGATACAAGGTGAAGACCGGTCAGTTTGCAATGGGCGGAAACGGGTTTGCCGGTCTTGCCGGACAAAAGGAAGGCCTGACCAAATTGGTGATGGATGAAGAGAACGAGCTCATTCTAGGTGTTCATATGATGGGTGCCGGAGCTGCAGAGTTAATACAGTCAGGCACAACAGCCCTTGAAATGGTAGCCAGAGAGGAAGACCTCGCTTATCCTGTTTACGCCCATCCATCATTAAGTGAAGCATGGCTTGAGGCGGTCGAGAACGCATCGGGAAAAGCGATCCATATACCGCCTTCGCGTAAAAAGGCAGCGACCCGGAAAACAACCTTCCACGTCTAAGGAAGGTTGTTTTTTCATTATGGGTAATAAATGATCATGATTAATTTTGCAGGGCCCCTTCCCTGATTCTTATAAACATGGACGTAGTCTGCAGCAAAACGGATGTTTTGACCTGAAGACAATTGGAAGTCCTCCCGATGAACCGTTAATGAGAGGGATCCCTCTTGCAAGAGTAGGTATTCCTCCACCCCAGGGGCATGTGGTTCAGAGGTATAATGGCATCCAGGAAGAAGCTCCACAGCATAAATCTCAAATGACTTTTTAGGTTCTATCGGAAAAAGAGGGGAGACAAGGAATGTTCCGTCCTGGTTTTCAATGGGTTCGACATCCGCAGTGTTTACTTGTTTTATCGCTGGCTGATTTTCCTCCAGAAAGGAACTGAATGATACGCCTAATCCATTTGCGATTTTCCACAGTGTACTAACGGTAGGGTTGGATTCTCCCCGTTCAATCTGGCTCAGCATCGGTTTTGAAACTCCTGTTGCTTTAGCTGCTTGATCGAGGCTCCAGTTCTTTTGTCCTCTCATGGCTTTTAATCTTCTGCCGATGACTTCATTCAAATTCATACAAAAAATCCCCTTGTCGTTTTATATGATATAACATACAATATGTATAATATAACATATAAATGGTTAAGGAAGCTACTTAAGGAGTGTTCGACATGATGCTGCCATTCCCTGCTGAAGAAAAGGAAAGCCATCCATTTCTTACTGGTGTTCAAGCAGGTCTTTCCATTGCGATAGGGTATTTGCCCGTGGCTTTTACCTATGGCCTGCTGGCCAAGTCCAGCGGTTTGTCGTTGGTTGAGACCGTAGGCATGAGTATGATCGTCTTTGCCGGTGCATCCCAGTACATTGCTCTTTCCATGATCGGAGCCGGGACTGGGGCATTTGAAATTATCATTACTGCGTTTATTATGAACATCCGCCACCTGCTGATGAGCGCTTCATTAAACGAAAGAATGTCTGAGGACGCGAAGTGGATTAAAGCGGTTTACGGTTTTTTGATTACGGATGAGACGTTTTCAGTAGCAGCTACACGTACAGAAAAAAAGCTGCGTTCTGCTTTTATGCTTGGCCTGGGCTTGATCGCCTATGGAAGCTGGGTCATCAATTCTGGCGTTGGCTTTTTAATTGGATCGGGCCTTCCTGAAACCGTCCAAAATGGCATGGCTGTAGCTCTATATGCGATGTTTATCGGATTACTGGTTCCCTCTGCCAAAAAATCGCGAAAAGTCATTGCATTGGCTGGAACCGCCGCCTTTTTAAACTCTCTTTTTTCTCTGTATGACCCGCTGTCAGGCGGTTGGGGAATCATTTTATCTACACTTTTATCTGCCGCAGCTATTGAATTTTTTATGACGGAGGAGAATGTTTATGGAGAGTAGCTTGCTTTGGATGATTGCTGGTATGGGAGTTGTTACATATCTTCCGAGGGTTTTGCCTCTTGTCCTCATCAATGCAGACCGGATTCCTCCAAGACTGCAGCGGATACTGAAAAATGTTCCTTTCGCTATACTCGGGGCATTGATTTTTCCTGGAATATTGCATATTAACGAGGATAGCATGTGGTTTGGATTACTCGGTGCCTGTGTTGCAGGAGCCGCTGCCTATCTAAATTGGAACATCATTTTAGTGGTATTAAGCTCTGTGGCTGCTTTAAGCCTTTGTTCCTTCTTTATGAACTGAAAATTGTTCTTATCGCAATCGATGTATGTTAGGATGGGTATCCAATAGACAGGAGGCGAATAGTATGGGTTTACACCTTTTTCGATTTGCTGCGATTGGATTGTTTTTCAACAGACGCTTTTTCGCTTATACTTTTTCAATCACTAGAAGTTGTTCAAGCGTTCATCGATGTGTTTACAGGTTTTTTTCATAACGATTAATGGGTAAAGAGCAATAGTGCTCCTTTTTAGAAAAAGAGCTAACAAAGCTCTTTCTTACAAAAAGGGCTTTGTTAGCTCTTTTTTTATTACCGTAAATGCGCTTGCGTTTTCGTTAAGAGTTAAGGTAATGTATTGGAAAAAAGGGGTACACTGAAAAAAGGAAAGACAGAGATAAAGGATGATGAGATGAAACTGATAGCCATAGATATGGATGGAACACTAGTAAGCAAGCAATTGAAAGTCACCAAAGCGAATAAAGAAGCCATTGAAAAGGCCAGGGAAGAAGGTCATATGGTGGTCATTGCTACAGGGCGTTCATTTGATGAAGCAAAGTACACATTGAGTGAAGCAGAGCTGTATCTTCCTTTGATCTGTGTGAACGGGGCTGAGATTCGTTCGGATAATTGGGAAAAGGTAACAAGCATCCCTATCCCGTCCAAGCAATATTTTGATATTGAAAAGGCGCTCCGGGCGAATGATATCTATTATGAAGTGTATACGAGCGAGGGAACCTACACCGATAACCGTGAAAAAGCGTTTAAAGTCATGAAAGACATCGTTCTGACATCCAATCCTGAAGCCACTGAAGACGATGTTCATAAAGCGGCTTTGAGGCGATTTAAATTGGGAACCGTAAATTTTATCAGCGATTACGACATGTTGATGGAGAAAGAGGGTCTTGAAATTTACAAGGTTTTGGCCTTTTCCAGCGAACAGGAAAAGATCGCAAACTCGGTGGACATGCTAAGAAAAATTGATCACCTGGCTGTCAGTTCATCCGCAAATAACAACCTTGAGATTACGAATGCGGATGCACAAAAAGGAGTGGCCCTTGAGAAATTTTCCAAACTGCACAATATCAGCCTGAAAGATACGATGGCGATCGGCGACAATTATAATGATGTATCCATGCTTGAAAAAGCGGGCATCAGCGTTGCCATGGGGAATGCTTACGATGAAATTAAACAAATCGCTATGCATGTGACCAAAACAAATGATGAGAGCGGAGTGGCCTATGCGATCGAAAATTATTTAGAAGAAAAGAAGACGAGCCTTGCTTAACAGGCTCGTCTTTTTTTGTTCTGATGTTGCGGGGGTCATTTATAAAAATTACAATATTCATATTTTCTAAATATTTGTTTACCCCTTATTTACGCCTGCTTAAACAGTGATTAACACTCCATTGGTACGCTTGATCTGTTCGATAAAGCGGAAGGGGAGAACATGTTGAGCAAAAAAATGACTTCTTTACTTAGTGCGGCGGTTCTTGGAGCCAGCCTGTTTGCAGCGCAGAATGCCGATGCGGAATCCGTTCAAAAACATCATGACGTACTTGACGTTGCCCATCGGGGTGCATCGGGATATGCTCCGGAACATACGCTCACCTCCTATCATATGGGTGACAAGATGCATGGGGATTACATCGAAATTGATCTTCAAATGACGAAAGACGGCAAGCTGATCGCTATGCATGATGAAACCGTTGACCGTACAACAAACGGAACGGGAAAGGTGAAAGATTTTACATTAAAACAAATCAAACAGCTGGATGCGGGTTCCTGGTTTAATGAAAAATACCCACAATATGCAAAGCCGATGTACAAGGGCCTTAAAGTACCGACACTTGAGGAAATTTTCAAGACATTTGGCAAAAACAAAAATTACTACATCGAAACGAAATCACCAGATGTGTATCCGGGAATGGAAGAAAAGCTCCTCCACCTCATTAATCAATACCATATTAATAAAGACACGCTGCTCGTTCAATCATTCAGCAAAGACAGCCTGTTGAAAGTACACAAGCTGGATCCGTCTTTAAAATTAATCCAGCTTCTGGAATATAAGGAGCATGCGGTCCTAACAGACCAGGACCTTAATTCGTATAAACAATATGCAGCTGGAATCGGACCAAACTTTAATTATCTCGATAAGGCCTATGTACAAAAAGCAGTAAGAAGCGGTTTGGAAATTCATCCTTACACGGTTAATGAAACAACAGACATGAAAAGATTGATGGATTGGGGAGTTACAGGAATGTTTACGAATTTCCCTGACAGACTTCATCAGATGATCAAGAAAAATGGCCAGGATTAAACTCACCGCCATGTTAAAGCAGAAAAGCCGCTCAGGCCTGAGCGGCTTTTCGCTATTTTTTTGGGATTAGCGTGCACCTGCTCCAATCATCCAGTTTATTGAAGCGCGGTGAACATCCAAAAGCTCACCCAACAGGTTAAACAATCCGGCAGGCATAAATAAAAAAATAAAGCTAAGTACTACCACCAAGTTCATCCAAATAGTGTTCTGCCATTTTTATAAATTCAGTCCGATCAATTCCCAGATACAATGCCTCGATCACCAATTGTTTCAGGCTCTGTTTAAGAGCTTCTACTTTTTGTTCGTCCGCTTTTGGCACGATGCATTCTGCAACGAATGTTCCTTTGCCTCTGAGCGTCTCTATGATTCCCTGCCGCTCCAGTTCCTGATAGGCTTTGCTGACCGTATTCGGATTAATGACAAGACTGGATGAAAGCTCTCTGACCGAGGCGAGTTTATCACCGGGAAGCAGAATTTTCTTAAGGATCAGTTCTTTAATCTGATGAATGATTTGTTCCCAGATGGGGGTACTGCTGCGTGGATCCAGATGTAGAAGCACATTCATCCTCCTTTATAAGTGTATTATTGTATGCAGTACACTTAAAACAATAAGATATTAGGAAAACAAAGTCAACATGGATCGGAGCCGTTTTACTTCCACAAATAGTGAGCTTACAATAGAGAGGAAAGGAGTGTTACCATGCGTGAAATGATAGAAAAAAGCAAGCTTTTAGTCTTTGATTTGGACGGTACTCTCTATGAGGACACAGATCATTTTGATTATTATTGCAGCCTGCTCCAGCAGCGGGCAGATGTCTCGATACAAGAAGAGTTTTATAACGCGTATGAGGAGATGAAACAGGGGAGTCATCCTGTTGCCATCGGAAAAGTGTATGACTTGAAAAAAGATGCGGCTCTGACCGTTGATCCGTTGACACTGCAAGTAACAGCTGCACATCTTTGGGATGGAACACCAATTGACGAAGAAACCTTGAAGAGGGAGTATTCTGGAGAACTTACATATGATTTTGAACGCTTTATTGCGATTGGAGACGGATGGTGGCTTCCCTATGTCACTGCCATGCATTATGGACTGAGCCAGCAGGATACATGGGAGTCCTACAATGCGACAAAGGTTTACATGGTCAGTGATGAATTCTCTTTGACGAAAACCCCGGGATTGAAGGAAAGCCTTCAGAGGCTACAGAGGGAAAAACATCTTGTTCTGATGACAAACAGTGAAAAAGATGATGTGCTCCGTCTTCTCCGTGAACTGGAGCTGGATGAGCTGTTTGATGAAATTTTTTCTTCTTCTCGGAAACCTGTAAAGACCAAAGAGATTTTGAAGGCGATCATCTCCAAATATAAGGTGAAGCCGGAAGAAGCAGTCTCCATTGGCGATAATTTTATCAACGAAATTGCACCAGCCTTGCTGATGGGTCTAAATGCTGTTTACATACAGCCGAATGGCTGCGATCTCCATCATGACAATCTTTATATCGTTCCAACGCTGGAACAGGCTTTTTAATGTCGGGCTCGAGCGCTTGTCGGACCTGGACAAGAGCTATTGCTTTTCTTTCAAAAGTTCTTCTTTTTTGTTCTAATTCGGACAAAGTTACCTAAACTAGGAATAGGATGTCCGTAAGGGGGAGAGCGTGTGAAAAAAACTTTTTTGATCGCTGTTGGCTTCATGCTGTATGCAGCCGCCATGTGGTATTACTTAATCCATGGCGCTCAGACAGATCTGCCGGTACAGTTTCGCGGATCTGCTGCCGATCCTACCATGTTTATGAATGAAAGGCAGCTCAAGCTGAGCTATGATTTCTCAAGAATAAAGGATTGGATCTACTTTTTGTCTGTTCCGCTGGAATGGCTGATCTATCTGATCGTTTTAGGGTTTGGTCTATCGAAGAGAATGAGGGGCGCTGTGAAAGAAGTCACCCGTTTTTCATTCATCCACACAGCCTTGTATGTCCTCTTGCTGTCCTTTATAAGCTGGATTTTGACCTTCCCGCTTCGATATTACAGCTATACGATCTCCAGAGATTATCACATCTCCGTTCAGCCCTTCAAGGGATGGATGAAAGACAGTTTGATCGACTTTTGGATGGGATGGTTATTTACGGTATTAACTGTAGTGGTTATTTACTTTTTTATCCGTAAAAGCAAGAAGAAGTGGTGGCTGTATGCGTGGCTTATCTCCATTCCGTTCACCATTTTTTTATATTTCATCCAGCCTGTTGTGATTGATCCGCTCTATAACAAATTCTATCCTTTAAAGGACCAGGTACTGAAGGAGAAAATATTAACACTTGCCGATCGGGCGGATATACCGGCTTCCAACGTGTATGAAGTGAACATGTCAGCGAAGACCAATTCCCTGAATGCCTATGTAAATGGCATAGGGTCAAATCTGCGAATTGTATTATGGGATACGACGATCGATAAACTGAACGATAAACAGGTTTTATTTGTGATGGCCCACGAGATGGGGCATTATGTGATGAAACATCTTTATCAAAATCTAATTGGTGCCATCATCCTGTCGTTCTTTGGCCTTTTCCTGGGCAGCAGGATATATTCCTGGGCGGTCTCAAAGTGGGGCAAGCAATGGGGGATAAAAGGCATAGGGGATATCGCAGGCCTCCCTGTTCTGCTCTTGATTTTCAGCCTGTTATCATTTGCAGCTGGACCTGTTGAAAATGCAGTTTCCCGTAAAGCGGAGAAAGATGCCGACCGGTACGCGATTGAGATGACAAAGAATCCGGATGCAGCGGTAGGGGCCTTCCAGCAGCTGACGATCTCGGGACTTAGCGAAGTGAATCCGCCAAAGCTCGTGAAATTCTTCTTATACGGCCACCCTACAATGCTCGAGAGGATCACCTTCCTGGATTCCTATCGCCAAACATACGAACCAAATGAACGGGAAAAAGCAAATAAGCAAAACGGCCAGTAAAAAATAAGAGGATGAGCCTCGGCTCACCTCTTATTTTGCGTTTTCAAGACTGTAGTTGGGAAGGACAAGTACTTCGACCCGCCTGTTTTTCGCTTTGCCTTGAGCTGTTTTATTAGTGGCCCTCGGCCGGTATTCTCCATACCCGCTTGCGCTAAGCGTTTTGGGAGAAAGATCAGGGTTTTTCATCATGATCTGCATGAAGTGGATCGCACGCATGGCGCTCAGTTCCCAGTTTGATTTGTATTGAGACGTCTCAATTGGCACATTATCCGTATGTCCTGCGATAATAATGTTTCTGGGGGGATTGGTGACGAGGAGCTTGGACAGATTCCTGCCGATACTCACTGAATCTGTCTTCACGGTCGCACTTCCTGAATCAAATAGAGCATTATCCAAAATCGTGATCAATAGACCATTTTCCGTCAGTTTCGTCTGCAGGCTTTTTGATAGGTGCTTGTCTTTAATAAAACTGTCAATTTTCTTTTGAACCTTATGCAAAGATTCCAGTTCTTCTTTCGCTTTCTCCATCCGTTCCTTTTCCTGAATGGATAACTGTACGAGATTTTCCTTTTTAGGAAACGGAGTGGATTCTGGAGGTGAAATAGGAGACTGTTCTTCCATCACTCCGCTTCCGCCGGAAAACTGGCTGCGGAACGTATTGGCCATCTGTTTGAACTTGGATGCATCCACTTCACTCATGGCGAAAAGAACGATGAACAGTGCCAGAAGGAGAGTCAGCATGTCTGAGTAGGGGATAAGCCAGGATTCATCTACATGGTCATCATGTTTTTTCTTTTTTCTAGTCAAGACTGACACCCTCTTTTAGTCTTTCCCGCTCGCTCGCGGGGATGTAGGTTAAAAGTTTCTCTTCCAATATTTTTGGCGATGTTCCATCCTGTATGGATAAGAGGCCTTCGATCATAATTTCCTTTAGCATGATTTCATTCTGTGATTTCCGTTTTAATTTATTAGCGAAGGGATGCCAGAGGACATACCCTGTAAATATTCCAAAGAGAGTTGCGATAAATGCAGCAGAAATGGCATGGCCGAGGGCTTCGATATCATCCATGTGGCCAAGAGCAGCCACAAGTCCGACAACCGCTCCGAGTACACCTAACGTGGGTGCATACGTTCCGGCCTGCGAGAAGATGCCCGCATTGCTGAGATGGCGGTCTTCCATCGTTTCCAGATCCTTTATGAGAACATCCTTAATAAATTCGGGGGACTGCCCGTCGACAATCATTTTGATCCCCTGTTTTAAAAAAGGGTCGTCGATCTCATCCGATTTTGACTCAAGTGCAAGCAATCCTTCCTTTCGGGCGATCGTTGCCCATTCAATAAATATTCCGACCAGTTCTGCCTTGCTGACCATCTTTTGTTCTGTGAATAATATCTTAAACAGCTTGGGCAGTTTCTTTACTTCGTTTAAAGGAAAGGCAATCATGATGGCAGCGGCCGTTCCTGCAAAGATGATCAGCAGTGCTGCGGGATTGAACAGCGAAGAGATGGCAACCCCTTTTAGTACCATTCCTACACCAATAGCAACAATGCCAAAGACTAAACCAATCACCGATGTTTTATCCATATTATATTCATCCTCGCTTTTTGCTGAATTTAAAGATACATTTCTCGTTTGGGCTACACTTATATATCGGCGGTCCTCATCGTATTTTTATAGGAACTTCATTGTCAGGCCGCGTATTTCTAGAATTCAGCGCCATTCAAAACCCTGTTTCCAAACGTTATCTTAATAACGCTGTTGATTACGTAGGACAAAGTGTGGATCAATAGGTATAATGACAGTAAAACGATTCAAAAAAGATAAAGAGGCAGGTTCTATGAAAATAAGACCATTTATCATCGTACTCATCCTTCTTGGATTAATCGGGCTCGCACTGTGGACATCAAAACAGGAGACAGGTCCGACCAAACAGACAGCATCAAAGAGTACCTTCAGCACAGTGCAGCAGAACGGGCGTACAGGATTGAAACCGGGCAACAAAGTGCCGGATTTTACAATGACGGCATTGAACGGCCAAAAGATCTCGATCCAGGATCTGCGGGGTCAAAAGGTGATCCTTAATTTCTGGGCGACCTGGTGTCCGCCCTGCCGAAAGGAAATGCCTGATATGCAAAAAATCTTTAGTACATATGAAGATAAAAATTTGAGCATCCTGGCTGTGAATTTAAGATATACAGAAAAGAGTACGGATTCGGTTTCTGCTTTTGTAAAGGAACGAAATGTGGCATTTCCCATCCTTCTGGATCAGGATGGCAGGGTGAGCAAGAAATTCCAGGCCGTTTCCCTTCCTACGAGTTATTTGATTGACTCCAGAGGCATTATTCAAAAAAAAATCATTGGACCTCTTTCTCAGGACCTTATGAGAGAATTTGCGAAAAAAGCTAAATAAATCAACCCCTCCGTGCTCAGTAGAGAAGGAGGGGTTTTTCTGATTATCATAGGATTTTACTACTAGTATTTCACAGCCAAAAATTAGGCATTTTGCATAATAGGAATATCTTACCTTTTATCGAATATATCAAGGATGGAAAGCGTACAAAAATCCAACTATGGAGAAAAGGGGTATACACCATGGTTGAACAATTCTTAGTGAAAATGATGAAAATGCAGAAGCCTTTTGAACGTCCTCAAGGGGACGACTCACAGATTCATACATTGGAACTCAGTCCAGTTCACCTTTTCAGAATCAAAAGAAAAGCTGCCGGAAACTATGTTGTCACACACTCCGAGGGAAAGCTTCCCAACGATACCAGGTTACATGCTGCAGCCTCAGAACGCCCTCTAAGTGATCTGATACCTCTTAAAACCATTCAGCATTGGACCGCTTATCTTGAAAGTGCCTTCAGCGGCCGGCCCTGCATTTTTGAAACGCATGATAGGGAGCGTTCGTTTCAGACTGTACTGACTCCTATGTTTCAAGATGGACAGGTAATAGAAGTGGCAGGCACTTCAATGGATTGCACGCTCGAAACAAGATCTCAAGAAGAATTGATACTCTACGCGCATAAATACAAAGAAATATTTAATCATACACTCAATCCTATTCTATTGCTGAATAACAGCAGAGTCATTCTCGAGGCTAATGCGGCCGCGCTCGAGGCACTGGGAATTCCACGAAGGGATATGAACCTCAACCGGCTGGATTCCTTTATCTGCAAAGAAGATGAAGGTGAATTATCTCTTAATTGGGACCTATTCATGCTCGATCCAAGCCTCAAATGGGAGTTTAAAGCAGTCCTGGGGGAAGAAAAAAGGCTGATGGAATGTACAGGCAAGAAAGACATACTTCCTGGGGTTCATCTGTGTATTTTACAGGATGTAACCGATCGGAGACAGACAGAAGAACGCCTTCGAAAAGCAGAAACCTTGAATGTGGTCGGTGAAATGGCGGCAGGAGTCGCACATGAAATACGCAATCCGCTCACCAGCCTTAAAGGGTTTATCCAGCTGCTGCAAAATGAGAGCAAGGCACATGAGGCTTATTATTCCATCATTTTAAATGAAGTGGACCGTATCGAATATATTATCAAAGAATTCCTGCTTCTTGCCAAAACTGACCGCCAGCATATTGAAAAAAGCAGTCTCGTGGTCACCTTGAAAGAAACTGTCTCCTTGCTGCAGACCCAGGCCATCCTAAAAAACATTGAGTTGGAAGTGGAGATTGAGGATAATATTCCCGATATCGATTGCGATCCTTTTCAGATCAAACAGGTGTTTATCAATTTAATAAAAAATGGGATTGAAGCGACAGATGAAGGTGGAACCATATTTATTAAAGCTTTCCGTACTGAAAAAAACCAAGTCCACTTCTGCTTTACGGATAATGGTAGCGGGATGCCAAACCAAGTACTGGACAGAATCGGCAAACCGTTCTATACCACGAAAGAAGAGGGAACGGGATTAGGGCTCATGGTCAGTTATAAAATTATTGAAAACCATAAAGGAACCGTACGTGTTTCAAGTGAGGTAGGAAAAGGTACAACCTTTGAAGTGATTCTGCCGATATGAGCAGGGGAGGAGAAAAGGAAAAAGAAAAACCATTTTGCCTTAGCAGCGATTGTGCGGGCTTTTTTGGTTGTGTGTGGAAACGCGAAATACAGGCAAGAGGCACCCTGATGGGGTGCCTCTTGTTAATATGATCATCCAGTGAATTCTTGGACAAACATTTTACCATATTTTCCGCCGTCAACGATCCCGATACCGACTTTTGTGTAGTCAGATTTTAGGATGTTTTCACGGTGTCCTGGAGAATTCATGAGTGAAGTGTGAGCTCCGTCTACTGAAGAGTTTCCAGCGATGTTCTCACCAGCTGTTTGATATTGGATGCCAAACTTTTTCATCATGTCGAATGGAGAACCGTATTTTGGTGAATTGTGATCGAAATAGTTGTTGTCGATCATGTCTTGTGCTTTTACGCGAGCCATTTTAGTTAGTTCCATGTCAACCTGAAGTGGTTTAACTCCAGCTTTTTCGCGCTCTTGGTTCACTTTGTCGACCATTTGCTTTTCGTCAGCTGTTAATTGTCCTGCTGCAGCATCAGATTTTGGCGCTTCGCTTGCTTTTTGCTCTTGTGGAGCGGGTTTCGTTTGAGTTTTATCTTGTGCTGGAGCTTGTTGTTGTTGCTCAACATTTTGAGTTTGAACATTAAACCCTTGTTTCTTAAGAGATTCGATCAATTTATTTATATCAGCACCTGATTGGCCTTGTTGCGGCTGTACTTGTACATTTCCGCTTTGCGGGCAATCTTGCGCGTGAGAGATTCCTGCGTTAGCACCGAATAGAGATGCACCTAAGATTGAAGCTACTATTACCTTTTTCATGGATGAATGACCTCCTGGTTTTTGTATAGTGATATTAGCTACAACACAGGTTTCGCCCTTGGGTGTCCGCGGGTGGGGGTGTGGAAAGAACTACCAGTTTATTCCCAAATTCTTTGGATACGCACCTCTTCCGTTACGGTCACTTCATACACATCCGGGTTTGATAGGGCTCTCCAATCCGAGAATCCGATCCGGTTATCAAAGATCTTTAATAATAGGGTCATTAAATTGCCATGGGTAACAAGAACAGTACATTGAAACGGCGAGGCCAAAATCTCTTCTATTAGCGGCTTAACCCTTTCTGTCGCCTGCTGATGGGATTCTCCGCCTTCAAGAACGATTGCAAAATCATTAAAGGATTGCTCCAGAAGCTCCAGCCAGTCCGCCCGTTCGACGGATGACAGTATCCTTTCAGCCAAGCGCTCATCGGTTTCAATAGGAAGTTCTTTGATTTTAGCCAGAAGTTCAATGGAATCAACGGCTCGTGTAAAGGGACTTGAAATGATGCGGTCAACGGGTTTGGCCATTAAAAAATTCTTGAGTTCGCGCGATTGCCGCAAACCCTCATTGGTCAGTACTGCATTTCTTTCCTGGCCATTGGCTTTGCAATGCCGGACGATAAGGATTGATTTCATGCTCGTTCCTCTTTCTGTGATATTTAGTTCGTAACCCTTTAACATTCGAGACCTTTAAACCGGATTCCTTTCACGAATAATGTAAAGAAGGAGTTTTGAGCGAGGTTATGGATCCTTGAGGGCATCAGCTTTTCTTGATCCAGCTTCAGCAGGCAGAGCCTTGGCCGCTTCGCTCTCACGCCTCAACACAAAAAGCGTGTTGTTGCGTGAGACCTCCACCGTCTATCGGCTCTAAACACCTGCTTCAGCTTTTCTAACTAGAAAGGAGTACAGTATGTATCCTGAACTTAAGCAGTTTAATCAAATGAGCAAGGAATATGATGAACGTATAAAAGAGGCCAATGAACGATGGAAGATCTTACATAAGCAGAAGGAGATGGCCTCTTCAGAGTATGAAAGCCTGCTGGGCCAGTATGGAAGAAGAAATTCGCGTGTCAGTATGGAGGAATTGCATGAGAGCAAGGATGAGTATCTCAGGCTGATGGCGAAGGAACGGGATGCGATGGAACATCTGGATGAGCTCAAGGAAAGCAGACGGTACAGAATGAAGGATTTTGTGGATACTCTTCAACAGGGAAGAGACCGTGAAGTAGGTGCCGCGGAAAGAACCATGAAGAAAAAGATCGAGGAAATGCATCGATTGAAGGCAGAGTATTTAATGATTGTACAGCAGATCCATCAGATTAATGAGTATGTTAAGGATATCGAAGAATCGACCCTTCAGGCTTTTCAGTCGATGGACACCCGGTATCAGCAGAGAACAGATTACTCGATCTATCCGGCTTTAGCCAAAATGGAAATCAGCCACCGTGAAATACAGCAAGTATTTACCGCTGGAGATCTCCCTTCTGAAATGTCGAAATATACCGATCCATATTCATCATTCCAGCTGATTAGAAATGAAAAAAGGCCATAATCAATAACGATTATGGCAAAGGCCGAACGCATGATGAAGAATTGGGGTGGGGAAGAGCTTTTTCTGCCGGAGAGACCCGGCAGGAGAGAGTGACATTCTCTACATTCTTATGATATGCATAGAAATAGCTGGAGTCTGGACAAGTGCCATGGGGAAGCCGCCCGATTTTTCTTTTTTTTACGGAATCAAGAATGTGAAGCCGACCTGGTATGCCATTCAGACAGCAATTCTTTCTCACGATCTGCGGATAGACCAGCTTTATAATCACCTGTTTTGATATTTCTTTTCTGATCCCATTTCAAAGTGTCCATAATGGTCTCCTGGATGCTTCGGAAAGTGAGCCCTGAATCGATGGCTTTGTCATTGTTTATATGCTGTATTCCGATGAACTCCTTTGAAGAGACCCACAGCGGAAGTTCAATCCATTCGTCCACTTTCTTCTCTTTTAAAAATGTTTCCTCAGCCCAAACCAGCCTGCCACGAGAATTGGTGATGGAAAGGCAGGCTGTCAGGACTTCGCCCATCTTGTAATCATCTCCCACGGCATTGAATACCCCCGATGCTTTTTGCTCCACCATCGAAGTCACCCATTCAGCCAAATCTCTTACATCGATAAATTGAACCTGTCTGTCGGGTTCGGCAGGTGCAAGTATTTCTCCTCCTCTGGCTGCTCTAGCCGGCCAATACGTAAACCGGTCAGAATAATCGTGAGGTCCGACGATCAATCCAGGGCGTATGATCAATGTCGAAAACTCTCCGTAAACCGTTTTGACTTTTTTCTCACAGGCTGCCTTTAAAGGGCCATAGGTCTCGCCATTTATTTCTTCTGTGTACGGGTCATCCAGTGTACCAAGTTCACTTTCTTCTGTCTGATTTTTTTCCTCCATGCTTTTATAGGCGGATACGGATGAAATGTACGTATAATGGGGAACGGACTCCTTAAGCGATTTTGCCATCCGTTCCACCTGCCTCGGAAAGTATCCGCACGTGTCCACAACCGCATCCCACGAACCTCCCATTAATGGTTTCAGGTCACGGTCTCTGTCTCCAACCAAGGTCTGACACTCAGGGAATGATCCAGAATTCGATCCTCTGTTAAAAAGAGTAACTTGATGGCCTTTCTGTAAAAATGAAGCGGTCAAATACCGACCTACAAAACGAGTACCTCCGACGATCAAAATTTTCATTGTAGCTCCTCCTTAAGTGGTTTTACGAAATACGGGCAATTTCCAAAGCACAATAAAGTTTACGAGCAGCAAGGAACAGGCACCGCCAAACATGCTGGAAGAAATGGGGACGCCATTTGAGAGAAAGAATGAGGTCACGGCATATGAAACAGGAGTTAACCCTAACGAAGCCATGGTGAGCAGCCCTGAAAGCCTTCCGAGCATCGAACGGTCAACTAGTTGCTGAAAGATAGAAACGATGGGGATATTCGTTGCCGGAAAGGTCATTCCGATGAGAAACTCCCCACATAAGCAAAAATTTCTTTTGGCTGAAAAAGGAAACCGGGGCTTCCGCTTGTTCTTTTCTAACTAGCGCCTCTGCCATGATGACGCACTCTCCTATTCGTCAGGGTATTCGGTTTCTTGAAACGGAAAAGCTAGAAGAAGCATGTGATAAAGTTCACCGTCTTTCTGCCGGTTTTCTTTAAATGTCCGGATCAGCGTCTGCAGCTCTTTGGCTTTTTCTTCGAACTCTTTGATTTGAGATTCATTTAGATACAATTGGTCATAGCCAAATTTAATTTGCTTCCACTCTTCAAATAAAGAGCTGTTCACTCTTCGCAGATAACTTTTTGTCTTATCAAGGGAAATGAGGACATTCTCTCTTAGCGTGTCGGACAATTCTTCTTTTACATCTTCCTTATGCTGTTTCAAAATATTTTCAACCGAAAAATTTCGAGCGATCGGACGGTAGAACTTTTGGATGATCCCGTTTTTTTCTTCGGTTTTTTGCACAGAAATCAATCCAACACGTTCCAGTTCCTTTAGATGATAATGTATTTTAGGAGCTGGAACCTCGAGGATGGCAGCAATCATTTTGCCTGTTCTCGCTTCATCCGTAATCTCCCACAGAACTTTCAGACGTAGAGGATCACTCAATACTTTCAGCTGCTCGACATCTTCCAGGTAATACGTTTCTTTCATGTTCTCCTCCTTTTGAACGTTCAGTTTATCTTGAACGTTACAATAAAATATTAGCTCATATCGTTAAAAGTGTCAATTTCATCCATATATGCCATTTGACCTAGGGAACCTAATTTTCTAAAAAATAAATTTCCAATGTTTAGATTTTTTAGTATAATGTTATTAGTTCATAAAGTTGGAGGATTCTATTAAATGAAAATAGAAGGACTAAAGGCATATGTTGAAAAGCTGGAAGTGGCTCATTATATACTGTCTAAAAGTTTGCATCCGGAAACGACAGGTGAAGGAGATCTGACCAGAACTCAATACATTTTGATGAGAATGCTGTCTGTTAGAGACCGCTGGACCGTTACTGAACTTGCTGAAATGCTCGAAGTGAAGCCGAGTGCTGTAACCGTGGCAGTTGACCGTCTTTATAAAAAGAATTATGTACAGCGCTATCGCAGTGAGGCGGACCGGCGAATTGTTTACTTGGAGCTTTCCGAGACAGGGCGAGCCATCTTGAATGAAGCAGAAGAACGGCGGATGGAAAGCATGGAAAATTTATTGAGCAAACTTTCACAGCAGGAACTGGAGATGCTCATTACCATTTACGGAAAGTTCGGAAAGGGTACAGCACAAAGTGAAGAGCTGACGTTCACTCCATAAACACAACGGATGATTTTGCTCCGTTGTGTTTTTTTGATTTTTTTGTATGACGAGTTCGAATGGAAATATGTCATACTCCTGCTGAAGTTGAAAATACTAAGGATATTCAGATAAAGGAGGGATTTTATGTTTAGAAGGGAAGGGTTAATTCCCACTGTTTTAGGAACGGCTGTAAGCTTGGCTTCCTTTTCCTTCGCGAACTCACGAAAGTATTCTTCGTTTTCTAACATTCTGCTTGGGTTTGGACTTGCACACATCGTACTTGGAGTCATCGACCTGTTTGAACATAACGAAGACGAATGGTAAGAGGGAGAGGCTTTCTCCTTCTTTTTAGTTTAATGGACTAAAATTACGGGAATTTTAGTTGAAAACCAAGCAGTGGGAGAATGGACCATGAAACTGATTCGTGAATTTATATTTGTCCTTGTAATGATTGCGGCTTTGTATATTAACTTCTTTTCAGATATGGGATCATATTGGAAGTGGGGGAGCGCCGCTGCTTATTTCTTGATCCTTTTTATTACTGCTTATTCCCTTTTGCTCGAGAACCGGACAGCGCAGCATACGCTGGTGTGGATCTATGCTTTAGTGTTCTTTCCTCTTTTCGGTTATATTTTTTATCTGTATTCCGGCCAGCTCTACTTAAAGGGCCATCTATTCAAGAGTAAACGTAAACATGACAGGGAAGAATTGCAGCTGCTGGCTAAAAGAGAACAGAAACCGGACTGGTCTTTGTTTAATGAGCATCAAGCGTGTTTTTCGAAATTTGCGCATAATGTGACGATGACCTTTCAAAACAGTGCGACCCAAACAAAAATTCTTAAGAACGGGCAAGAGACGTTTCCCGAGATAAAACGCCGGCTGCTGGAAGCCAAAAGATACATACATATGGAATACTACATTTTCAGATCGGATCGGCTTGGAAAAGAATTGATTGATATATTGATCCATAAGGCAGAAGAAGGGGTAGAAATCCGTTTTTTATTTGATGCACTCGGAAGCCTGGGGCTCTCGTCACAAGAAATCGAACGAATGAAAAAAGCCGGTATTCAGGTTCATCCATTCCTGCCGATTAAATATGGATTCTTTAATCAAAAGTTTAATTTTAGAAATCACCGAAAGATCATCGTTATTGACGGAGCAGTAGGATTTGTTGGTGGACTGAATGTAGGGATCGAATATTTGGGTGAAGATCCGAATTTTGGTTTTTGGAGGGATACCCACATGGTTATGGAGGGTGAAGCCGTTCAGACGCTTCATGCCGTGTTCCTGCTGGACTGGGATTACGTTTGTGAAGAATACCTCCTTGAACATGAGGAGTACACTAAGCCGGTTCCTGTGACAGGGGATGGTGCGGTTCAGGTGGTTCCCAGCGGACCGGATACCCAGGAAGGCATCATGAGTGATCTGTATTATTCCCTCATATCCTGTGCAACTAAATCCATATGGATTGCTACTCCTTATTTTGTTCCAAATGAAGCCATCAGAACCGCTTTAAGGATCGCTTCACGTAAAGGGGTTCAGGTTAGGCTGATGGTGCCAAAGATCAATGACGGATTTCTGACACAGTATGCCACAAGATCGTATTTTCCTGAATTGCTGCGAAGCGGGATTGAAATTTATTCCTATAAGAAAGGGTTTCTGCACCAGAAGGTTATTATCGTGGATGGGGACATGGCATCCATCGGTACAGCGAATATGGACATGCGGAGCTTTCACCTGAACTTTGAAGTCAATGTTTTTTTAACGGGAGCCTCCTCGATCAGGGACCTGGTAGAACACTATGAAGAAGATATGAAAGAAAGTGAAAAGGTTCGGCCGGTCGGTTTTTATAAAAGAGGACTTTGGGAACGGACAAAGGAATCTTTTGCCCGGCTGTTTTCGGGTGTTCTGTAAGAAACCTTGTACTAACTTTCCTATCCAGTGAATACGTTTTATCATGATGAGCGATAAGAGGTGAACACATGGATTGGGTTGAAGCGGTCATCTTAGGGATCATACAGGGACTGACAGAATTTCTGCCCGTCAGTTCCACAGGACATCTCCTTTTGGGAAGGCATTTCTTTCGGCTGGATGAAGCAGGGCTGTTCCTTGACAGTATGCTTCATATTGGTACGCTAATCGCGGTGCTGACGATCTACTGGAGAGAAATAAAAGAGCTGATTAGGAAACCTTTCAGCAGATTGTCTATGCTGCTTGTGGCAGGTACAGTACCTACAGTCATTATCGGACTTTCATTTAAGGATTACTTTGAAGAGATATCAAAGACAGGTGTCACAGTAGGCTGGGAGTTTCTTGCGACGGGCTGTGTGCTTTGGTTAGCGGATACGATGAAATCACGAGGACATAAGCAGCTGGACGACATTTCAATGATGGATGCGGTGTTGATCGGAAGTTTTCAGGGAGCCGCTATACTTCCCGCAGTATCTCGTTCGGGGTTAACGATTGCGGCTGCGCTTTTCCGAAAAATCGACCGCGGGACCGCCGCTTATTTTTCCTTTTTATTATCCATTCCGGCGATCGCAGGAGGGTGTCTGCTTCAGGTGAAAGAGGTGCTGGAAGGCCAAGCAGAAAAATTGTCTTTCTTTTCTCTTTTTCTCGGGACAGCCATGTCAGCTCTATTCGGCTACTTGGCCGTCAAGTGGATGATCTCTCTCGTCAAAAAAGGGTCTTTAAAAGGTTTTGCCATCTACGTCTGGATCCTTGGACTATCAATTATAGGCATGCAGGCGGCCGGTATTTTTTGAACCTTGTGAAAGGCTTTACTGAAACATTGACAATTTGGATGGACAAGATTACATTATATGTATTCAAAATAAGAAGGGATCCTTCCATTTCCTAATCACAGCTAACCTCGTAAATGTTTATAGGAAGAAGGGCAGTTGGGAATGTAGCTGACCATTTTTTAATGGTCTTTTTTTGTTTCTTCATTGATCATTGTTTTTAAGGAGAGAGAAGAATGGACAAGCAGTTTGCCGTTATCGGATTAGGCCGTTTCGGTGGAAGCATATGCAGGGAATTTGCCAAAATGGGTTATGAAGTAATGGCGGTTGACCGGGATATCGAGCGGGTAAATGAATTTGCAAGTATTGCTACTCAGGCCGTACAGGCGAACTCCACAGATGAAAAGGCATTGAACGCGCTCGGCATCCGAAACTTTAACCATGTTATCGTGTCAATCGGAGAGGATATTCAATCCAGTATATTAACCACGCTCCTTTTAAAGGAAGCGGGAGTGAAAAAAGTCTGGGTCAAAGCGCAAAATGACTATCATCATAAAGTTCTTGAAAAGCTGGGTGCGGACCGAATCATCCATCCAGAGCGGGACATGGCTTTGAGGGTGGCGCAGCTTATCACATCTGAAAAAATAATCGATTTTATTGAATTGTCTAATGAACACAGTATTATCGAGGTCGGGGTGACTGACAAACTGGCAGGAAAAACACTGACGGAACTGAATGTCCGTGCCAAATATGGCTGTAACATTGTTGCTATAAAAAAAGACAGCGACATCCTTGTTTCACCCATTGCCAATGTCGTCTTGAAATCGGGTGATGTTCTTGTTGTGATCGGGCAAAATAAGGATCTCAACCGTTTTGAAAACGAAGGCGTGTAGCGGTTTAGTTAAGGATAAAAAAGAGGTGCGGGATGTACTCCGCACCTCTTTTTTACAGTGTCTTATTTAATTGAGTTTGCTTCTCGTGCGCGCATAAAGAAAATAAACGAGCAGTCCGATGACGATCCAGATGACAAACGAAATCCATGTGATCGAAGGAAGGCTGAACATCAAGTAACCGCAAAAGAGAACAGTTAAGATCGGCAATACAGGAACAAATGGAGCCTTAAACGCTCTTTCCAGGTTTGGATGTGTTTTCCTTAACACGATGACAGCTACGGCGATAAGTGCAAATGCTGATAAAGTTCCCATATTTACAAGATGGGCAAGCGTTGTTAGATCAATAAGACCGGCGATACCGGCTGCGATAAATCCGGTAACCCATGTGTTCTTAAAAGGAGTCTTGAATACCGGATGAACCTTGGAAAGTACTGGCGGAAGCAAACCGTCGCGGCTCATCGCATAGGAAATTCGAACCTGCCCAAAAAGCATGACGAGCAGAACGGTAGTTATACCAGTAATCGCCCCGACGGAGACTAGCCCTGCAATCGAATCCTGGCCTACGAAGTGCAATGCGAATGAAACGGGATCGGCAACGTTCAGCTTGGTGTAGGGCACCATACCAGTCAAAATAAGAGAAACGACAATATACAATGCGGTACAGATCGTTAAAGACCAAATGATGCCTAGCGGCAGATCACGCTGTGGACGTTTGACCTCCTCCGCTGCAGTAGCGACTGCATCGAATCCGATGTAGGCAAAGAATACTGTTGCGGCGCCAGCTACAATCCCATCGAAACCAAACGGCATAAACGGAGCCCAGTTATCCGGTTTCACATAGCCGAAACCAGCAACAATAAACAGAACAATCACAGCAAGCTTAATAAATACCATGATATTGTTGACACGGGCGCTCTCCCGGATGCCTCGGCTTAACAGTGTAGTGATCAGCAGGATAATCACAACGGCAGGGAGGTTTATCCATCCACCCTTTCCTGTGCCAGGCGCTGAAGCGAGTTCCGCTGGAAGGTGAAGGCCGAATCCTGCGATCAGGGATTGAAAATAAGCGGACCAGCCCGTGGCCACAGCCGATGTGGCGAGCAAATACTCCAGCATAAGATCCCAGCCGATTAAAAAGGCGAAGACCTCTCCTAACGTGGCATAAGTATAGGTATAAACACTGCCGGCGATCGGGACAGTCGATGCGAATTCCGCGTAACAGAAGGCTGCAAAAGCACAGGCGAGACCCGAAATAATAAATGACAGGATGAGGGCAGGACCAGCATGTTCCGCTGCCACGACTCCAGTTAAAACGAAAATTCCGGTTCCTATAATGGCACCGATGCCCAGTAGTGTTAAATCAAAGGCTCCTAATGAACGGCTTAATCCCTTATTGTTGCTTTGAGCCATCATATCTGAAATGGATTTTTTTCTAAAAATACTCATTGATGTCCCCCATTCATAAAAAAACTCTATAATTTGAATATATAGAATATTTATATTTTCAAACTATTTGTAGTATATTGTCGAATGGTGGTATTGTCAATGGCTGGCTCAATAGATAACTTTTCCAGAAGATATTTAATTTTTTAAAAGCTGGGCCAACAATTCACTGTATTTCTTTTTCTCATCTACAGAAGAAACTGCACCATACTTCAGTAATGTCTCCCGGATCACTTCTTCTTGCTTCTTGTTGCTCCAGCTCACATAGGCGTGATAGCTGCTGCTTTCAAGGTAGAAGTTCAGCATGTTATGGTCTGGACCGAAGAAGAAGGCGAGATGGTCGATAAACATACGGATACTGTTCAAGTTAACAGGCACAATGTGAGTATCTAAATGGTATTTGTACGGATTACAGGCATCCCGCTGAAATGAAATGCCGTAGCATTCGTCGTCAAGGAGCAGCCCAGGCGTTGTGGGTAAAAGAAGGAAAGGCGTATCTTGTTCATCATAGCCGATGAAGAAATCATGGCTGTTCTCATTTTTTACGGGCGGCCTTTTCATGGTGGCATGTACAATTTCTTTTTGAACATTAATCAACACTACCACTCTCTTTCATTGATTGATAAGTACAGCTTGCCCGGTAGATTGCTAGTTTATACATCTGCCATACTGCCTCGATAAAGTGATAAGTTGTTGAAAGGGAATTGACGAACAATTCAGAAAGGCATAAACTGGGTGTAGTGAACAGTTATTAGGGAAAGCCGCGAAAGTAGTGGATAAGATGTCTCTTTCAGAACAAAAGTTAATCGGAAAGCTTGCCATGCTTTATGTATTGGATGAATCTCATCAACCGAAGGTGGAAGAACTAGGATGGTTCCATTGCACGGGTAAAGTCGGTTCCATGGAATCAAACAAAGTAGTGGCAGCGATCGAAACGGCTGCAAAGAAAAACCAAGTGATCAACGGCGGGGTGTATCGGGAAACCCATGCGTTATATCATGCCATTATGGAAGCCCTTCATGGTGTTACCCGCGGCCAGGTTCAGCTTGGTACGGTGCTTAGGACAGTGGGTTTGCGATTTGCTATTGTCAGGGGGACGCCATACGAGCAGCCGGAAGAGGGAGAATGGATTGCAGTGGCTTTATACGGGACGATCGGTGCCCCGGTCAAAGGCCTGGAACACGAAGCCATCGGACTCGGAATCAATCATATTTAAACGAATATTGGGGATAGCCCATAGTGATTAGTGAACATTTAGGGGGCTGCATTTCAAGGAACAGGTATTTTTTGCTGTTCTTTAAATGCAGCCTCTTTCTGCGTTTTATTAACAAAATTCAAGAGGGAGAAGGATGACGCATGGTCGTTTTGACAGGTCATACATTAACTTTAGAAGAGGCAAAAAGGATTTTGGATACCAAGGAAATCGTGACCGCCTGTAAGGAAAGTTTAAAAAGAGTAAAAGAAAGCCGAAGAGCGGTTGAGGAGATTGTAGAAAATGGGAAAGTCATTTATGGAATAACGACAGGATTCGGAAAGCTGAGCGATGTTTATATCGCTCCGGAGGACACAGAAAAATTGCAATTAAATTTAATAAGAAGCCATGCATGCGGAGTCGGGGAACCATTTCCAGAAAACGTAAGCCGTCTGATGGTGGTATTGCGTGCCAACGCCCTTTTAAAAGGATTCTCGGGAGTAAGGCCTGCAGTTGTAGAAAATCTGATAAAACTTGTAAACTGCCAGATCCATCCGGTTATCCCCCAGCAAGGATCGCTGGGAGCAAGCGGTGACCTTGCACCTCTGTCCCATCTGGCTCTTGTTTTGATTGGTGAAGGGGAAGTGTGGTACCGAGGAAAAAGAATGAAGGCGATGGAAGCGCTGCTGCAGGAAGAGATCTTGCCGCTCACACTTACAGCTAAAGAAGGCCTGGCCCTGATTAATGGCACACAGGCAATGACGGCTCAGGGAGTGGCCGCCTATTTAGAAGCAGAACAGCTTGCAAGCCAATCAGAAGCCATCGCTGCGTTAACGATGGAAGGATTAACAGCCATCACAGACGCTTTTGACAAAGACATTCATCTGGCACGCGGTTTTAAAGAGCAGACAGCAGTCGCCGAGCGCATCCTTTCCTACTTGGACGGGAGCCGTCTGACGACACGGCAGGGAGAAGTACGAGTACAGGATGCTTATTCCATCCGCTGTATTCCGCAAGTTCATGGTGCATCATGGCAGGCATTAGGCTATGTAAAAGATAAGCTCGAGATTGAGATTAACGCAGCCACTGACAACCCGCTTATTTTTGATGAAGGAAGAAAGGTCATTTCTGGCGGCAATTTTCATGGGCAGCCCATTGCACTTGCCATGGATTTTCTCAGCATCGCGATGGCCGAGTTCGCCAACATTTCAGAACGGAGAATCGAACGGATGGTAAATCCTCAGCTCAGTGATCTGCCGGCCTTCCTCAGCGCAAACCCTGGCCTGGAATCCGGTGCAATGATTATGCAATATTGTGCGGCTTCCTTGGTTTCTGAGAACAAAACGCTTGCCCATCCCGCAAGTGTAGATTCCATTCCATCTTCAGCAAATCAGGAGGACCATGTAAGCATGGGAACGATCGGAGCAAGGCATGCTTATCAAATCATCGGCAATGTTAGAAGAGTGTTTGCCATAGAAATGATCTGTGCTCTTCAAGCTGTACACTACAGAGGGATAGATCTCCTTGCACCTGCAACCCGCAAAATCTATGACCAGGCTGTTGAGGTTTGTCCGCCTATCACGTCTGACAGAATTTTTGCAGCTGATATCGAACGGATGAATGAATGGCTAAAAGAAGTTCGTTGGGACGCACTTCTGGAAAACACAATGAAAAATTCAAAAGAAATGCAACGCTAAGAGGAGGAATAACCATGTCAAATACCATTCAAAAAATTTCGGCTCCGCGTGGAAACCAATTAAACACGAAAGGCTGGGTTCAAGAAGCGGCGCTGAGGATGCTCATGAATAATCTGGATGCAGAAGTGGCGGAAAAGCCGGAAGAGCTGGTTGTGTATGGAGGGATAGGAAAAGCGGCGAGAAACTGGGAGAGCTATGAAAGCATTGTGGAATCCCTTAAAAAACTGGAGAGTGATGAAACACTCTTGATCCAATCAGGCAAGCCGGTTGCAGTATTTAAATCTCATCCGGATGCACCAAGGGTGCTGCTCGCAAACTCCAACCTCGTTCCAGCCTGGGCCAATTGGGAAACGTTCCGCGATCTGGAAAAACGAGGGTTGATGATGTACGGACAGATGACTGCAGGAAGCTGGATCTATATTGGAACCCAGGGAATCCTACAAGGAACCTATGAAACTTTTGCTGAAGCAGCACGCAAGCATTTTAACCATTCTTTAAAAGGAACGCTGACCGTAACAGCAGGACTCGGAGGCATGGGCGGTGCACAGCCGCTGGCCGTTACGATGAACGGCGGAGTTGTCATCGCGATTGAATGTGACCTTACACGAATTCAGCGAAGAATGGAAACAAGATATTGTGACGTGCTTGCCAAGGATTTGGATGAGGCATTGTCATTGGCAAAAGAGGCGATGGCCCAAGAGAAGCCGCTTTCCATCGGTTTGCTTGGCAATGCTGCTGAATTATTGCCCCAGCTCTCAGAAAGAAATGAAATTCCGCACCTAGTGACAGATCAGACATCTGCTCATGATCCGCTTAATGGGTATCTTCCTGCTGGGATGTCCATGGAGGAAGGTGCAAGAATGAGAGCGGAGGATCCGGTTACGTATATTAAAAAAGCGAAGGAAAGCATGGCGGTGCATGTTCAGGCGATGCTCGATCTGCAGGCTAAGGGAGCCGTTGTGTTCGATTATGGAAACAATATCCGCCAGGTCGCGTTCGATGAAGGAGTAAAAGATGCCTTCAGGTTCCCGGGCTTTGTTCCTGCTTTTATCCGTCCCCTGTTCTGTGAAGGGAAAGGCCCATTCAGATGGGTGGCTCTTTCCGGAGATCCTGAGGACATTTATAGAACGGACGAGGTCATTCTAAGAGAGTTTTCCGATAACGAGCATCTATGCAATTGGATTAAGATGGCGAGAGAAAAAGTTCATTTCCAGGGGCTTCCTTCCAGAATCTGCTGGCTCGGATACGGTGAACGGGCGAAGTTCGGACGGATTATCAATGAAATGGTGTCTAAAGGTGAATTGTCAGCGCCGATTGTCATTGGGCGTGACCACCTGGACTGCGGCTCTGTTGCCTCTCCTAACCGGGAGACCGAAAGCATGCTCGATGGAAGCGATGCTGTAGCAGACTGGCCGATTTTAAATGCCCTCATCAACTCGGTGAATGGCGCGAGCTGGGTATCCCTCCATCACGGCGGAGGAGTCGGAATGGGCTATTCTCTTCACAGCGGGATGGTCATCGTTGCGGATGGCACAGAGGAAGCAGCAAGAAGGCTCGAAAGGGTGCTTACTTCAGATCCTGGAATGGGAATTGTACGGCATGCGGATGCAGGATATGAGCTGGCAAAAAAAACAGCCAAGGAAAAGGGAGTACAAATCCCGATGATGGAAGAATAGGAGGGATAAAATGCTGGATACATTATTGACTTCGATTGATCAGCTTCTGGCTGTTCAGGCATCGGGCGGACCAAAACGAGGCAAGGATATGGCCGTCCTTCCTGTGGTCGAAAACGGTGCTATCGGTATCAAGGACGGGAAAATTGCTTTTGTAGGCACAACCGAGGAAGTAAAGGGTTTAGATGCGAAAGAAATCATAGATTGTAAAGGCAAGATTGTAACTCCTGGCCTGGTCGATCCGCATACACATCTCGTATTTGGGGGCTCCCGCGAACATGAGATGGCCTTGAAACAGCAGGGAGTTTCCTATTTAGAGATACTGGCACAAGGGGGCGGCATTCTATCTACTGTAAATGCAACAAAGAATACGAGCGAAGAAGAACTCTTTCGAAAAGGATGGTTTCATCTCAATCGGAGCTTGCGTTTAGGTGTGACAACGATGGAAGCCAAAAGCGGATATGGGCTGGATCGTGAGACAGAACTAAAACAGCTGAGGGTAGCTAAACGGCTGAATGAAGCCCACGATATCGATCTTGTTTCCACATTCCTCGGGGCTCATGCCGTTCCAGCTGAATATAAGGATATGCCCGAAAAATTCTTGGAGAGCATGTTGGATGTTCTTCCGCAGATTAAAGAAGAAGGGCTGGCTGAATTTGTCGATATTTTTTGCGAAACTGGAGTTTTCACAGTTGAACAATCCCGACGATTTCTTGAGAGAGCCAAAGACCTTGGGTTTAATGTGAAGATTCATGCTGATGAGATCGTTCCTCTTGGAGGAACTGAAATGGCTTGTGAGATCGGAGCCATTACTGCTGATCATCTGGTCGGCGTCTCGGAAGAAGGAATAAAAATGCTTGCAGCTTCCGAAACGATTGCCGTTCTTCTTCCAGGTACCACGTTCTATCTCGGTAAAGACAGCTATGCTCCCGCAAGAAGCATCATTGAAGCCGGTGGAACTGTTGCACTGTCTACCGATTTTAATCCAGGCAGCTCACCGACTGAGAATCTTCAATTCATCATGAATTTGGCGGCTTTACGCTTAAAAATGAAGCCTGAAGAAATTTGGAATGCTGTCACAGTCAACGCCGCGTATGCCATCGGCAGAGGAAGCGAAGCAGGCGCTATCGAAACGGGAAGATGGGCCGATCTTGTTCTGTGGGATGCCCCAAATTATCAGTATCTTCCCTACCATTACGGTGTAAACCATGTAAATACCGTATGGAAGAAAGGAAAGAAGGCGGAAGGAAGGAAGCCCGCTTATGCATGATATCGAACATCTAAAACCTTTCGGAAAACCAAAGTTCATTGACCGGGGTATTACAAAAGCTGTGGAGCTGCTTCAGGAATGGGATGGAGGACCGGTAAGCGGAATAGGCCTGATCGGGATGCCGCTGTCAAAGACCTCGATTTCCCACTCAGGGGCTTCAGCGGCGCCGGAAGTAATCAGGAAAATGATGAATTCTTTCACAACCTACAGCATTGAAAGAGATGTCGATCTGCAATTCGCACCCATCACAGACTTTGGTGATATTACACCGCATGTTACCGATCTCAAAGAAACTCAAGCCAGATTGGAACAAGTGATGGAGGAAGTGCTTAAGAAGAATCCTGGGATGACCCCAATCATACTGGGAGGAGACCATTCCATCAGCGCCAGCAGCATTGCAGCCTTTTGCAATGTACATGGCCCGGTGGGCATCATTCAATTTGATGCCCACCACGACCTGCGTAATCTGGAGGACGGTGGACCTTCAAACGGCACCCCCTTTCGTAACTTATTGGAACGGAAGAAGATCAATGGGGACCACTTGATCCAAATTGGACTGCGTGATTTTTCAAATGGAAAGACCTATCGAGATTATGCAAAAGAACAAGGCATAACGGTCTATCCGATGAGCGAAGTGAATGCGCGGGGTATCCTCGGCATACTTGAGGAAAGTATTCAACAGCTGCAATCACAGGTTTCTGCCGTTTATGTTTCGGTAGATATGGATGTGCTTGATCAGGCCTTCGCACCGGGATGCCCTGCTATCGGCCCTGGGGGAATGAATAGCGATACGCTGATCGCGGCCATTCAATTTCTCTCCTCTCATCGGGCAGTAAGAGGCATGGATATCGTCGAAATTGATCCCGCCATTGATTTCAGGGACATGACCAGCCGGCTTGCGTCCTATCTAATTCTTCAGTTCTTACTGTTTCGAACATCCAAGCCGTAACACAAAAAAACCATCTCGGGTTTTTATCCGAGATGGTTTTTTTATTCATCTTTCCTCAGCATTCGGTTTAGCTTTGTCCAGCGAAGTTCAATGAGCGGCTGGGCGAGAGCGATGACCGGTTTACTGGCAAGAAACATTGTAATGATAACAGCAAGAACGAGAAGCATCACGTAATAGTTATTTTTCTCGATGGATGAAAACAAATCTGTTGTAAATAAATATTTTAAAACGAAACCATGAAGCAAATAAATATATAACGTTCTTTCCCCGAATTCCGTAAAGAAAAATTTCCGCTTTGGTATAATCGCCAAGAAACTGAAGGTGGCCAGGAACATTACGGCATAGAGCCCCAGCCTGATCACCCCGCCATACCATTCATTATGACCAAGAATTTCAGCATAAGAGGATGACGATAACAGCCAGTCCTTGGCATGGTCCGGGATTAGGAAATGATAAGCGAGGAACATCAATACGAGAAAAACACTCGAACCAATCCGGACCGATGGTTTTAAAATCTGTTTAAAATCCCTTTTTGTTAAATAATGCCCAAGCAGGAATACAGGGAAAAAGACGAAGGTCCTCAGAAGGCTCAAATAGGTGCCAATATCGGTAATGTAGCCTACAGCAACTCCGATTCCAATGGCAAGGATCAAAGGATATTTAATTTTTACAAATACTTTTAAAAGGATATTCCAGAATACCAAGCTTAATAAAAACCACATCGCCCAATGCGGGTCAAAAAAGTTAAGCTTTATTTCACTTTTATCATAAAGATCATAATAGTAAAAAGAATAGATTAACTGGAACACAATATAAGGTACAAGAACTTTTCTGAAGATCTTTGATAAATATCCGTCCTTGAGCACTCCCTTTGTGAAAAAACCGGATATTAGGATAAAGGCCGGCATATGAAAAGTATAGATAAAGTTATAAACGGTATAGAGCCAATCGTTTTGGTCTTTGATCGGAGAAATGAAATGTCCAAACACTACCAAAAAAATTAATATGAATCTTGCGTTGTCGAAATAATAATCGCGTTCTTTTACTTCAGTCGCCATAATTCCTCCAAGATCTAAAAGACATGCAAACATAATTATTCGTTGTGTTCGTCCCTTTTTCTGTAGCTAGTTCTATAATTCCCATAAATGATAGGATATCTAACCTACAAATAAAAAAAGTACAAACCAAGGTTTGTACTTTTGTCCTGAATGGAAGGATCTGCTTAAAAATCGATTTTAATCTTAACAAAACCGGCACTACGGAGCGCTTCATAGATGATCACAAGGGCAGGTCCGACAATAAGGCCAACAAATCCAAGGATCTGGAATCCGAGGTAAAGGCTGATCAATGCCGCCAAAGCGGAAATCCCAAGGCTTGAACCCAGTATTTTAGGTTCAATGATGCGCCGTATGATGGTAAGAACAGCAAACATGATCATCAGGCCGATGGCAAGAAAATCGTTATTGACGACAAAGTTATAGATAGCCCACGGAACAATAAACGATCCGGTACCCAGTATCGGCAGGATATCAACCAATACGACAAAAAGGGCGATCAGTACAGCATACTTAACATCTAGTATCAATAAGCCGATCAAGGCAAGAACATATGTGATAAAGCTTAGGATGATCTGGGCACGAATAAAACCTACAGTCGCTCTTGAAAGCTGTGTAAAAACGAGCTCAACTTTCTCTCTTGCCGATGTCGTAAACAGATTGAGAAAATTAGCGAAGAGCCGCGGCAGATCAAGAGAGATTAAAAACACAGCGACCAAATAAATGATGAGATAAATCAGCAGCTGGGGAATGGAAGCGATAATGGCGATAATACCATTGGTCAGCTTAGTCGCAAAGCTTCCAGCAAATGTCTTGAAGCCGTTCAAAGCATTTTGTACCGTCGAGACGACTTCGGGAGGCAGTGAAGCGTACAGCCTTTCAGCTCTGTATAAATCTTTTTCAATCAGACCGAACACTTTAACAGCGTATGTCGGAATCAATGACAGGAATTCGATGGTCTGGACGACCAGTGTGGTGGTCAGCCAATATGACAAAAGTCCAAATCCTGCCAGGAATAATATAAAAGTGATGGTTACAGACAATAAACGCTTCATCTTAAAATTTCTTATGAAGAATTTGATTGCCGGCTCCAGCACAAGAGCGGTCACAAGAGCTAATATTAATGGAATGCTGTATGGGATCAGAAAGATTACCCCAGCCAGAATCAAACCAATAATGATTACATTTTTTAACGACATTTCAGGCCATCATCCTCTATGTAGAATAACTTTTATTATATATCTTAAATCATTATATGGAACAGAGAAAAAGTCAATCCTGTTATACCCTTTCGACAGAAAATTATCTTTGTTCTGCCTTTCTCTTATGAATCGTAAGCAAGGCCGCGTTAATCTGCCCGCCAAGAATAAGAATCATGGCTGAGAGATAGAACCAGATCATCAGGGTGAGCAATGCGCCAAGGTTGCCATAGATCTGGCGATAATCGAAAAGAGTAACATAATACGAAAAACCGATCGAGATCAGCTGCCAGCCGATCGTGGAGAAGAATGCCCCCGGCAAGACGTTCTTAAGCTTCAGTCGGATGTTCGGAGCGATGAGGTAGAGAGACACAAACATCACCATCAGAATAACGAAGCTTAAGGTCCAGCGGGTCGTGTTCCACAGATGAAAAGCCGGATGATCATAGCCGAGCCTGTTCGCCAGAAAAATACCGATCGAATTGCCGAATACCGGCAGCAGCAAGGAAGTAACTATAGCCAGAACAAGGCCTAAGGTTAAAAGGATGCCGAGGAAGAGCTCTCTTATAAAAGGCCGGTTTTCGATTACATGATAAGCTTGGTTGGACACACGGATGATGGCAAGAATTCCGATAGAGGACAGCCAGATGGTAATCACAATACTGATGGAAAAAATATCGCTTCTATTCTGATCGAGTACTGAAATCAGATTATACTCCAGCAGGTGAAAAGCCTGAACGGGAGCGAACGGGCGGATGATTTCTAGCACGGCAGCAGATGAAATAGGAAGGAATCCTAAAATTGTGAAGATTAAAAATGAAAAGGGAAAGAGTGAAACAAAAAAATAGTAAGCTAGCTGTGCAGAGAGATCAAACACTTTATCTTCAAAAAAACGCAGCTTAAGTTCTTTTAAAAATACAATCATACCTAACTCCTTTTTAACCGTTAGCTGCAGTATTCCCTTTGTTTCTTCGATCGAGACAGCCTGCCTCTTAAAATTTTAAAAATGATTGAAACCTTCTTTCATGTCAATCGTATACCTATAGATGAGCAATCAGTCTTAAAGAGCTTTTAGAAAGAGGTGAACAAGCCAGTCCTGAGATTTTAGGAGAATGTTAGTGCATGTCTCCGAGCTTTTTAAGAAATGATAATTGGAGTAAGGGCCCGTTGCAATTATATGGTTTTATTGTGTACAGCAAGGTACCTGAGGAGGAATGTATTACATGGATTTTTTTACAGCTGAATTCTTTTCTGCCCTCTTATCCATCGTCATTATCGACTTGGTCTTGGCAGGCGATAATGCGATTGTGATCGGAATGGCAGCAAGAAACTTAAAAAAAGAGCAGCAAACGAAAGTGATTATCTGGGGTACGGTAGGGGCTGTCATCATTCGTGCCGTTGCTACGCTGGCGGTTGTATGGCTGCTTAAAGTACCGGGACTGCTTCTTGCCGGAGGACTCATTCTGATCTATATCGCTTATAAGCTTATGATAGAGGAGAAAGATCATGATATTAAAGCTCAGGACAGTATCTGGGCGGCAATCAGGACGATCATTATTGCAGATGCCGTAATGGGTCTGGACAATGTACTCGCCGTTGCGGGAGCTGCTCATGGCGACTTCTTGCTGGTTGTCCTTGGGTTGCTTATTTCCGTGCCGATTGTCGTTTGGGGAAGTACTCTATTTTTGAAGCTTATTGACAAGTTCCCATTTATTATTACGATCGGAGCTGCAATTCTCGCGTGGACAGCTGCAAAAATGATTGTTGGGGAGCCTTTCCTGAAAGACTATTTCAGCAATCCGTTCATTAAATATGGATTTGAAATTATTATGGTTGCCGCGGTCGTTCTGATCGGATTAGCGAAAAAACGTTCCGAAGCGAACAAAAAGAAGACAACTGATTCACCTGAACGGGGAGTTTAAGAGAAAAGCTGCAGCAGCATAATTCTGCTGCAGCTTTTTTGTTTTTTTTAAGGATTAATACACATCCCTTTTCGTAAAGACAGCGAAGGCGATGATGAGTCCGCCAGCGGCCCAAGCAAGCAGAACACTTAACGAAAAGCCGAGAGTCATCCCTTCGATAGGAGTGGCCATACCGCTGATATAATCGGTCAGGGCCAAGTTCACCATAAATAAATACTTGGCGCTCTCCCATGAGGATACCATGTTCGACAGAATGGCACCGGCGATCAAGGCTGCGAGCATGATTCCCATGACAGCGGCTGTACTCCTGAGCAGTACGGACAGCATAAAGGTCAATGTGCCGACGACGAGGCAAACAAACCATACGAGCCCGAATTCCATGAGTACATACTGCCATTGAGGAATAAGATGAACGTTGTCCGTCAGCAATTCTTCACCTTTTGTACTAAATCCTGTCAGCAGCGGCATATCCCATCCGCCATAGCCGAAGACCACACCAGATATGGTGTAAGAAAGGAAGGCCACAGCGGTTACGATAAACGATACTGATAATAGGAGAGCAATATATTTGCTCAATAAAATCTTCCACCTTTTTACCGGCCGGGTGAGGAGGAGCTTAATGGTTCCCCCGCTTGCTTCGGAGGAAACAAGATCCGCTGCCGCCACCATAACAAGCAGCGGCAAGAGCAAAGTTATTGAATTTTCAACGAAAACTCTCATGAATGTAGGAGCGCCTGGAGCCTGTGGATTAATGTCATGGTCTAGATAGTATTGCTGCTGGGCCAACCGTATTTTTAAATATTTTCTCCAGTCGTCCTGAAGCCGGCTTGAACTAAGACGGTTCTGTGTGTCTACAATCTCCTGCTGAAGCTTCGTGCGCCAATCGGCATTCCCGAGTTTCTCCTGTGTCGTTTTTGCCTGCTGGTATTGAGCGTACGTAAAAAGGGGAACAAGGGCTGCTACAATGAGTATAATGACGAACAGCCGTTTCTTTCTAAAGAGCTTCAGCAATTCATTATGAACAAGTTTAGTCAATATGCTCTCCTCCTGTAAGTTCTAAAAAAAGATCTTCAAGGGCAGGGAGTTTCGTTCTCATTTCTTTTACTTCGATTCCTGCATTAACAAGCAGCCTGTTCCAATTGCCGATTTGATCCTCATCGTATAAAGTGATGAGCTTGCCTTCCATTTCCGACACCTTTGTCACTTTCCCCAGCAGGTGCTTTGCTTGATCCAGTGGTTCAGCATTCCAGACTACCCGTTCCTGTTCAGACAATAATGCTTCTACTGTGTCAATCCGGATGATGCTCCCCTTCGAGATAATCGCTACCCGGTCACACATGAGCTGAATCTCGCTAAGCAGGTGGGAGGAAACCATCACACACAGTTTCTCCTTTTCAGCCAGGAAACGGATAAATTCTCTCATTTCCCGAATGCCTGCGGGATCTAACCCGTTGGTTGGTTCGTCCAGTATGAGAAGTTTCGGATGGCCAAGCAGGGCCTGGGCTATACCTAGACGCTGTCTCATCCCTAATGAGTAGGTGCTTACTCTGTCATGTATTCTGTTGCCCATATCTACGAGATCGACGACTTCTTTAAGCCTGCTCTCGGGGATGGAGGAATCCATTCTGGCGAAATGCTCCAGGTTCTCCCAACCTGTTAAATAAGGATAAAGTTCAGGATTTTCAACGATGCAGCCCAAATCCTTCATCGCTTCACCGAACTCTGTCTGTACGTTCTTGCCCCCGATATGTACAGATCCTGATGTGGGCTTGATCAGCCCCACAAGCATTCGGATCGTGGTTGTTTTACCGGCCCCGTTAGGCCCAAGAAAGCCAAATACTTCACCGGGATATAGTTCAAAGGACAATCCTTTGATGATTTCTTTCTTGCCGATGGATTTACGCAGGTTTTTAACGGAAAGTGCAGGTGATCTGCTCATTTCTTTTCCTCCTCGCTGAAATGAATGAGGGAGGCAGTCCGCTCTCCGATTAATTGATAACCTTCTTTATTCGGATGAAAATGGTCACTGAAGAGATATTCATTCACATGAAGTTCAAAAAGATCAAACGTGGGGACATAAATAATGTTTGGAAAAGCAGCCGCGGCGTTCGCTGAATCATAGTTCCATTTCCGGACAATGCTGGACGTTTTTTTAGAATCCTCCATATCACTGAATGGGTTGTAGAGCCCTACATGATAGATTGTCCCGGTCTTGTTCAGCGAACGAATCTCATTATACAGTTCCTTCAGGTTGTTCAAGTAAGCTTCTTCTGTTTGATTGATGGCCTGTGAATTCAGCTGCTGAAGACCTTGTCCGCCGCGGAATAAATCATTGCCACCAATCGTAAGCAGGATGATATCAGCGCCTTTAATCTGGCGTTTGATCTGCTGCTGGCTGACCTGATCAAGAAGCTGCTTTGAAGTTTGTCCTTTTATAGCAGAATTGGAAAGTTCAATCTCTTTTTTTGTTTTCTTTGCTAACTCTTGCTTTAAGTAACCGATGTATCCCTTCCCGTCAGGGTCGCCTGTTCCCCTTGTCAAGGAATCGCCTAATGCTGCAATATGCAGTTTCTTGCTCTTTCCATCCGATGGTATGGAGGGAGTTTGATCCCTGTCTGGCTTAACGGTGTCCATACTTTGGCTGCCAGCGGAAAAAAACTGGTCCTGTATGACCCAGGCAAGCCCCGCAAGCCATAGAAAAGCTGATAGAATGGAAAGAGCTGTGATGAGAGACAGACCTTTTTTTTTCACAAGACCATCCTTTCAAATACTAATTACATAAAGCATAGCAGAGAAACTAAAAATCGCTTACTATTTTGCATATGTTTTCCTTCATTTCTTTCTATTGATGCCATCCATCTGCCCTTGTTAAGCTGCCGTCATAAAAAAGAGCAGGCGGCTAAAGATATAAGAGAGGATAGAAAGATTAACAGTGATAAGGGAAGAGCCGGGTGGTGAAGGATGAAAACAACATATCAATTCAGATTGATGGCATTAATAGCTATGATCGCCACAGCCATCTATTTGTTTATCAGCCTGAATCCACCATTATCCATAGGGGGTTGGCTTAAGGCATCCCCCAATGAAACATGGATTAATGTAAAGAACGAAGGATGGGCTTCAATCAAGGTGCAATCCTTTTATGTGAATAATAATGAAGTGCCTGCTGAAGCTGCTTACAGGTCATCCGATCAATTTATTTCAATTAGAAAGTTAATCCTAGACTCTGGAGGAGAAAGGCAAATTCGTATTTTACACGGTGTACCTGTAAAAAAAATCACCGTTTCGTACAGCTTTGGCGGGCTTCCTTTTACGCGTTCGTTCAATCTTTTGACCAGCACGCCCTGATTAGGTATGATCGATAACATGAGTGTAAAAAGGGGGATTTTACTGATGGATTCAAATCGTGAACATCAATCAGGAGAAAACACACAGCTGGACGATGAAACGCTTTTTATTGTCTCGCAAACATTTAAAGCTCTCTCAGACCCTACCAGAATCCGGATTCTGCATCTGCTCTCCCAAAAAGAATGCAGTGTGAACGAAATAACAGAGGCTCTGTCTCTTCTGCAATCTACGGTCTCCCACCAGTTACGGTTTCTGAAGAACCTGCGCCTTGTAAAGTTCCGGCGTTCAGGGACCACCTTGTTTTATTCCATGGACGATGAACATGTGATTGACCTGCTTAAACAGGCCATCCATCATGCGAGCCATGACTAGCCAGATTTTGTGAAGATTTTATATATTTTTTGTTGAGAATTGAAGAAAAAAGCAGGAATTTTAAAAGAAAACCTGTTCTCATAGGCAGAAGCAAGCAAAAATCCCTAAAATTAGATAAAATAGATTATTCTGAATATTTTAATTAATATTTACATACAGTATTATAAACGTAACAAGAGAAGGGAGTAGATTCCAATGAAGGATGTTAGCGAAGCATGCTAAACAAACCTATCAAGCAGTACAATAGGTGGAGCATGCGGGTTCTTCAGAGTCTGCCAAGCAGCAGCTTTTCAAAATAACCTCTTAAAGGCGTGATTCCAATGAAAAATGTAAGCGAAGCATGTCAGAATCATATCCAGTAAAAAATCAGCCCGTGAAAACTGGTTTTGAGATATGTGGACATGTGGGAAACCAAAATGGAAACACTAAAATTTCAGAGGACGTGGTTCCAATGACTAGCGTAAGCGAAGCATGCTAGAATCATGGAGCATAAGGAAATAGTCCGTGAAAACTATTTTCGCATCATGTGGGCATGCGGGAAACCAAAAAGGAAAAAATAAACTGAAAGATGCAAGTCTGCAAGTAGTGCTAGGCATGTGTTTTAAGTAAAGAAAGGAAAATCAACAAGTGAATAGCAAGTATTTTAAATAAGGCGCACGTTTATGTTCATTTACATAAACAGCGCCTTATTTTTGTATAAAAATCACCGTTTGACGAGAGGGTAATGAAGGGAAAGTAAGTTAAAGAAATGGAGGCCGGCAATGAGAAATCCATCAGGAAAGACACATTCTAAATCCGCGCAAAAATACCCTGAAAGACAGTATTACTTCCCTGCCCAAATCGTCGAAACGTTTATTAAAAAAGGAAAAGAATCCCTGCAGACCACCTATATGGCTCAATTTATTCTCTCCAGTCTGGCAGGTGCTTTTATTGCTTTTGGAGCCCTTGGTTCAGTATTGCTGACAATGGAAATTGATACGGCAGGCATTATGAATCTAATGGCTGGCATTGGATTCATGATCGGCTATGCAATGGTCTTTTTGTCCGGTTCCATATTATTTACAGAAGTAAACATTCTCCTGCCCAGTTATATCATGCAGAGCAAGTATTGGATCAGTAAAAAACTGCTGTCATTTTGGCTCATCTGTTACATTGGAAATTTCGTGGGAGCTCTGTTTGTCGGTTTTCTTTTAAATTTTTCAGGATCTTTGCACGGTGATTTCTATGATCACTTACTTATGTTTATGGAGAAGAAAATGGAGTTTACACATAGAGGAACTTGGGGCTGGTTTCAGGTTCTTTTTTCAGGAATCCTGGCAAACTGGCTAATCGGGGCTGCGGCGGTCCTGGCTACTGCTGCGCGAGATGTAGTGGGGAAAATTCTCGGTATTGCTCTGCCTGTTATCATTTTTGAAGCAGGAAACTTTCAGCATGCTGTGGCCAACATGGGTTATTTCAGTATAACGGTCCTTGAAGGGTTTGATATCAGCTGGTATAAGTTTATTCTGCTTAACCTGGTTCCTGCTAGCATCGGCAATTTGATCGGCGGCGGCATACTCGTCTCACTGCTCCTATCCTACGCTTATAAAGAAGAAATAGATGATGGCGTTTTGAAGGAGGAAGAAGAGGCGATTGATGAAATGGAAAACAAGGACGAATTGCCCAAAGCAGAACCAGCTGGAGATCCAGCTGGCCGTCAATAATATGGATAAGGATAAGGGTAATAAGGATACGGTGGATAAGGGTAATAAGGATACGGTGGATAAGGGTAATAAGGGTACGGATAGTAATAAGGATAGAGTGAAAGTGCAGCCACTGAGGCAAGTGGAAATATGCCTGGAAAAAACCTTCTTCCAAACCATGGCCTCCCGAACCATATCCTCTCCTCTTCACTATCCTCTCTTCCCAGAGTCCCCTGTTGTCCCTGCATCGCTTGCATGCCTTGCTGGCTTCCTTGCCCAGCCTGTTGCTGCTGAATATCCTGAGGAACCATCATATGGAGGTTCTGGCCATCCACATTGGTTATGATCCCTTCCGTTTTCTTGCCGTCGTTCATAGTGACAATAACGTGGAAATACAAATGCTTCTTACAGAGGTTGTGCATATGTCCCCAGTTTCTTCCTTCCGTTTCCTGCTGATCATTGTAATCCTCCATAGGCAATCAACTCCTTCCACACTATTCTTATTTATTGAAAATTTAGAATATGTCTGTCCAATAAAAGGATTGTGTGTGTTATTTCAATGAAAAGAGGGTAAATACTAACCACAATCATGTAGGAGGAGGAACATCATGAGCTTATCCAAACAACAAGTCAGCGAACTAGAACAGAATCTGATCAAGATGAAAGAGCAGCTTGAAAAACAGCAGGAGCTGAGGGAGAACGAAGACAGCCTGCAAGAATCTACCGGGGAGATCAGCTCATACGATAACCACTTTGGTGATATGGGGAGTGAGCTAAATGACCGCGAGATGGCAATGGCGCTTGATGAAAATCAGGAGGAAATTCTTGAAGAGGTTAACGAAGCGCTCCAACGAATTGAGGAAGGCACCTATGGAAAGTGCATGGACACGGGAGAGGAGATACCTTACGAAAGACTAAAAGCCCTTCCGTATGCAAAACGAACCGTACAGGCACAGGAAAAGGCTGATGAAGAAGGAAAAACGGACAATTTTGAAATCGGGGAACCTTCTTTCGTCAGAAAGGCCGAAGGAAAGTTCGAAGACAGCAGAATGCAATCAGTCGATGAAATGATGGAAACACACGGAAATGCTTCTGATAAAGGAGAGGACGCCTGATCCTCTCTTCGTGAGGAGAAAGACGATACGAAAAAGCAGCCTGGTCCGCTATCGGGGCTCGGCTGCTTTTTTATTCTTGGAATAACGTTTGTTCGTGGCGTATGCCATTATAGGTTTAAAGTAATAGATCGTATTAAACAGGATGTTGCCAAGAAGAATTCCGGCAAAGGCATCAAGGACGACGTGCTGCTTTACGAAAAGGGTCGATAGAATGATCAAATACCCTGCAATGCTGACCCCGAAATAGGCAGCAGTTGTTCTAGTTTTGCAGTGCCTCATGGCTATGACCATCAAATAACTGCTGAGCACGTGAATACTAGGAAAGCAATTAAATGGTTCATCTGCTGAATAGATGTAGCGGATCACATTCGTAAGAACCCCGGTTCCATGCAGGGCGGGCCTCGGTACGGTTGTTTGAAAGTAGAAATAGATAACATAACAGACAACCATGCCGATCGCCAGACTTAACAGCGTCTTGAAATATAGAGATCTGTCAACGATGAAAAAGTAAAATAGCATGCCAAAAATAAATAGGTACCAAAAAACATAAGGAATGATAAAAGCTTCGATAAAAGGAATCTGCTGGTCAAATGATGTCATAAGACTCCTTGCTCCCCGTTCGCCGTTGTTCAGCAGTTCATAGAAAGTATGCAGAAGAGGAATAGATAGCATTAAACTCAAGGGAAGAATATGGGATTTTAATTTACTCAATAGTCATTGCTCCTTCAATTCATTACCATTCAAATCGAATAACTACCATATTATACCATGATATTTGTAAAAGTTGTGGCGCTTCTTGTTAATAACCCTGTAATATTTATGACAAAAAATAGGTAGCACTTGCTTATCATAACGTACGAAAAGGATTGCGGCATCCTTTTTTTAAATGAAAATATTTTAAGGCAGTCTATCTCTGCATTATACTTCCCTAAAATTGAAGGGATAGAACCTCTTCATTGATCAGTTTATTCGAAACAGGTCTTGAGTTATGGGTATTTAGACATCGGATGGCGCATTGGGTAGTCGGTTGGTTACAAATACATTTACTGAAATTAGCTTATTTTGACAAAAAATATGGAATTCATTAGGTTTAATGTCATAAAAAATCGGGAATTCTATTAATTTGTAATATATCTGTAATCTTCCTAAAATACTCATGTCATATTTTGTTGGTAGAATCTAAGTAAGTTAGCAAGGAAACAAATACCAACATTGGTAATACAGATATTAGGGGGATACATGCTTTGAAAAAATTGGTAGCGGCAGCGGCACTAGTAGGAATGATGGCGTTCAATCCGATCGTAGGTAAAGCAGCGCTTGGCGATCACACTTTAAAACAAGGTATGACCAGTAAAGACGTACAACAATTACAATCTGTCCTTAAGAAAAAAGGATATTTCACATATAAAAAGACAACTGCTTACTATGGTACATATACGAAAAACGCTGTAAAAAAGTTTCAAAAAGCAAAAAAATTGAAAGCAGATGGAGTAGCTGGTAAAAACACGTTTAAAGCATTAGGTGTTAAAACACCGTCTAAATCCAAAAGCAGCGCATCATACAGCTCTACACGCTTGATCAGCACAGCAAAACAATATATGGGTGTTCCTTACCGCTGGGGCGGGACAACACCTAAAGGTTTTGACTGCAGCGGGTATATTAACTATGTATTCGATAAATCAGCAGGAGTTGATTTGCCAAGAACTGTTTCCGGCATCTATTTAAGAGGTACATCTGTCAGTACTCCAAAAGCTGGAGATGTAGTTTTCTTCCAAACCTACAAACGAGGAGCTTCTCATGCCGGGATCTATATCGGCAACCATAAATTTATTCACAGCTCATCATCTAAAGGAGTAAGCATCGCATCCATGCAAAATCCTTATTGGGCTCCGAAGTTCCTAGGCGCTAAAAAATTATAACAATAATAAACAGGCCGGTTTTTGAACTGCCTGTTTTTTTTGTTCAGCTATATTTTTTTCTGTCATATTGTTTTATTTTTCTGAATATTATAGTATAATTTATCATATCATGTATGGCCTTAATGCAGTTTACCTTCCTGTCGAAAGGAGTGTTAGGCATGTATTATGGTGAAACTGTCAAAATTAACCGTTTTGACGGAGAATACTTTGAGGTGAACCACAATTGGCTGATGGATATTGTCTGGGACAAATATCACATGCCGCTTCAGGAATTTTTAGACTCTTATGATAGGAGGGACAGTGATTATATTTTGACACTGGCCGACCAGAATGCTTTGCATTATGAGATCGAATAAGGATGTAAACCGCTTATTTTTATAGGCGGTTTTTTTATTTTTCACTTGTGGCACACCTCTTCAGCCTTTCATATCATATGAGGAATGTTAGGCGAGGAGGATATATTATGGCAAAGAAACCGGCTAAAAAAAAGATCTCCAAATATGATCAGGCAGTCAACAAATATGCCCATACTGTAAAAATGGTGACCAGTTCTACCTGCCTGTCCTGTAAAACACAATGTGCGAGAGGATTGGCGTATATCGAAAAAATGTCTAAACCGGGTGCAGTAGGCCACGGTGTCCCCTGCCATCTGACAAAAGGAAAAGGTATGAAATAAAAAACGAATGCCATGGAAACAGCACATCTTCCCGAGGTTTACCCGTTCATGTGAAGATGTGCATTACTTTTTAATAGAGGGAGTACATTTTTTATATAAAAGGTGTTTATGTTCATTCATGGATGGGAAATGTTCAGAATAGTGTTGAAAGTTAACTTTTCTCTGTCCCTTGAAGCGATAATTAAACACAATCATTTAATTCGAAGTCGGGTGATAAACATGAGCAGAGCATGCAGAGAAAAACTAAGCTTGAATGGTATATGGAAATGTGTCCCGGATGAGGAAAATCGTCTGGAAGGAAACATCAGGAACAAGCCTGTCTACCATGCGGAGGAACTGGAATGGAAGGACATTCATGTTCCTGCACACTGGCAGAAAGCAGGATTTGAGGACTTTCAGGGGGTCATGTGGTATAAAACTACGTTCCGGGCGCCGGCACTAAAGAAAAATAAAATGTTTTACATGTGCTTCGAGGCTGTTGATTATTATTCCGAGATCTGGCTGAACGGGGTATATCTCGGCGCTCATGAGGGCGATTTTGATGCGTTTGAATTCAATGTCTCTGATTTTCTGGAATATTGCGGGGAGAATACATTGGTTGTAAAAGTAACCTCGGAGCTGGATACAAGGCCAGAACGGAAAAAAATTGCAAAGGGAGGCCTCTACCATTGGGACTGCTTGCCGGTCAAACAAGAAGGGCTCACAGACTGTCCGGAAGTCCCCTCTTCCGTTAATGCCCATTATCCAAACCCTCTTGTTAATCCTGGAGGGATCTGGAAAGGCGTTTATCTGGAAGAGCGCTGCAAGGTACATATTGAGCATATTCAGGTGACGCCTTATCTGAAAGATGATTACAAGAAAGCAACGATTTATCTGGATGTTGAAATACAAAACAACAATAGCAAGGAAGCCCGGATTGATGTGGAAGTTTCCTTCCTGCCCCATAATTTCAAAGGGAAAATTTACAGATGGAAACCACAAAGCTATTTTCAGAGGCCTGGCAGAAGCAGCTATTCAATGACCGATCAGCTGTCCAACCCTAAATTATGGTGGACTTGGGAGCTCGGATTTCCTCACCTGTATAAAGCCGTGATTGAAGTATGGGTAAATGGGGTATTGGTAGATAATAAGATTCAAATTTTTGGAATAAGAGAAATTAAAATGGACGAAAAATGGATCTTTTTCCTCAATGGGACAAGGGTGTTTATTAAAGGAAACAACTATTTATCCGATCAATTCCTCTCCCTTATGACAAAGGAATCCTACCAGCTGGATGTGCAGATGATGCTGGACGCCAACATGAATACCACCAGGCTTTTTGCTCATGCCGAACAGGAGGAGTTTTATCAGCTGTGCAATGAAAAGGGAATCATGGTTTTTCAGGATCTGCCGTTTCAATGGGGCTATGAATCTACCGGTCTTTTTATAAAACGGGCTGAAGATGTTTCGAGGCGCTTCGTTAGAATGCTGTATAACCATCCAGCCATTATTTTATGGTCCTGCCACAGTGAGTCCCGCTACCATGACTACAACAAACTGGACAACATGCTACTTCGCGTTGTAAAGGAGCTGGACAGTCTCCGCCCGGTTATTAAAAACTCAGTTCTTGTATCCGATGAAGAGCTCCCTCATTATTTTGAGACGCTCGATGATTTCACTGACTATATCGGTACGCATTTAAGTGTGCACTGGGTCGGCTGGTACTGGGGAAAAATTGAAGATGCTGAGTTTTATAATCCAATGTTTGTAACAGAGTATGGAACCCAGTCTATTCCAAATGAAGATTCTCTGAAGAAATTTATGAACCAGGAATCTTTGTGGCCGGTCAATTGGGAGATCTACCGTACGTGGGGCTTTCAGACCAATATTTATCAGACGATGATGGGTTCGGTCATGACGCAGTCCCTTCAGGAGCTCATCGACATTACACAGGATTATCAGGTTCAATTCTACAAGGAGCATACAGAGGCATTAAGGCGAAAGAAGTACAATCAGGTAGGCGGCCTTCTCCAGTTTCATTTTGTTAATACAGGGCCGTCCATCGATTGGTCCATTATTGATTATTACCGACAGCCAAAGAAAGCCTATTTTGCCATGGCCAAAGCTTTTGAACCGCTGCATCTTTCTTTTAACGGGGATATTACAGAGGGAGAGCTGGGCAGGACAGCTACCGTCACGCCTTGGATTGTGAACGATTACAACACCGTGATTGAAAACTGCCAAATTACGTACAAAGTGTTCCTGGAGGATGGCACCCTGGTCGATCAGCACTGTTTGTCTGTTCCAAAGATTGAAAAAGATTCCGTCCAATCATTTGAATCTTTAACCATTCCAGTTACAACCGGTGAAATCGTAAAAATAACCGGACAATTGAAGGATTCGAACGGTGCGGTTATCATGGAAAATGATAAAATCATCCGTTCACTTCCAGCAGAGGATGAAGTTCAAAATCCGTTTAAATCACCCATTCGATTATAAAATGAGGAGGCAAAACCGATGAAAAAGGGATTATTGCTGCTTTTTTGTCTTGTATTTGCTTTATCCATGTCGGGCTGTTCCAATGACAACCAAGGAGCATCAGGAACAGAGAAGAACGGGGAAGTACAGCTTAAAATGTGGGCACATCAGGGACAGCCAAAAGAAGTTGACTTTTATAAAAAACGCATTGAAGAATTTAACAAGGAATACAAAGGAAAGATTCATGTTAAGCTGGACATCATTCCGAGTGGTGCGGGCCATGCTTATGAAGACAAGATCAACGCAGCCGCCACTTCAAACGGTCTGCCGGATGTGCTCGATATGGACGGGCCGTTTGTCGGAAACTATGCGGCCACCGGAATTCTTGCTCCCATAGATGATTACGTAGAGAAAAAGGACAAGCAGGATTTTGCCAAATCCATCATCCAGCAAGGTACATATGACGGCAAACTTTTCGCTCTTGGAGCCATGGAATCATCCGTCGTGGTCTTCTATAACAAAAAATTGCTGAAGGAAGCCGGGATCCAGGCTCCTGAATCGTTGGATAAAGCATGGACATGGGACCAGTTTATGGACGCCTCGAAAAAGCTGACAAAAAACAACGTCCACGGCCTAACGATGCATATGGACCTCGGCGTCGGGGAGTGGCTGACCTATATGGGCTCTGTATTTGTATGGTCGAACGGCGGACTGTTGCTCAACGAAGATAACACAAAAGCTGACGGTTATGTCAACGGCCCCAAATCAGTAGAGGCAATGAACTACGTGAAAGACCTGTTCAAGTCCAAAGTTGTGAGCGTTTCCAACGGTCCAACAGATTTTGAAGAGGGAAAGGCGGCCATGATGCTTGGCGGAGTATGGCTGATTCCTGGGTTTGAGGAGTACAAGAATCTGGAGTGGGGAATGACCTATCTACCATACAGCAAGAAAAAGATGTCACCTTCAGGATCATGGGCATTCGGAGTCTCAAGCCAGTCCAAACAGCCAAAAGAGGCAGCTGAAGTGGTAAAGTGGATGAGCAATAAAGATTCTGTTGTAGAAATATCCAAAATTACAGGAATGCCGCCGGCCAGGGAATCTGCATTCAAGGAATTGCCGGAATACGATAAACTTCCTAAAAAGGTGATTAAAGACCAGGTGTTGAATACAGCCAAGGCACGTCCGGCGACGCCGGCCTATCCTGTCTTAACCGCTAAATTTGCTGAGGCCTTTCAAGCCGCTGCCTTAGGGCAGGATGTAAAAAAGGAACTTGATAAAGCAGCGAAGGATACAGACAGGGAACTCGAACGATTCAAAAAGTAAGAGGGAAAAAGGAGTGATTGCTTCACTCCTTTTCCTGTACTCTCTACAGGAAGGAGAAATCGGATGGAACCCGTTACTCAAAAAACAAATGAAAGCCGCCCATTGCCTACGGTAAGCCCGAAGCAAAAAAAGCGAAAAAATTTGTTTGCCAGCTATGGATTCGTCAGTCCGGCGATGATTCTTTTATTTGTCTTTCTCATACTGCCGGCCATTTTAGCGCTGTATTATAGTTTCACAAACTATTATCTGCTGACTCCTGAAAAAATGAAATTTGTAGGAGTGGAAAACTACAAACGTCTGGCAGAGGACGATATCTTTTTGAAATCGTTAGGCAATACCGCTCTTTTTGTCATCATCGTGGTCCCAGTACAAACCCTTGTCGCTTTGGCACTGGCTCTGCTCGTGAATCAAAAAGTGCGAGGCATTAAATTTTTCAGGATGGCCTTTTTTGCACCTGTCGTCACGTCCATGGTCATTGTATCGATTCTCTGGACATTCATCTATAATCCTGACAACGGGTTGGCCAATTCAATCTTGAATATCGTGGGACTCGGCCCTTTTCAGTTTCTTACAGATAAAGACCAGGCGATGTACTCTATCATTTTTATGAGTATCTGGCAGGGTGCCGGCTATCAGATGATGATCTTCCTTGCCGGACTTCAGGAGATTCCGGACCATCTCTACGAGGCCGCATCCATTGATGGAGCAAGCGCTTGGCAGAAGCTCATTCATATTACGATTCCTGGTATTCGCAATATTCTTGTCTTTATTGCGATCGTAACGATGATAGCAGCTACCAAGCTCTTTATCCAGCCGTTCGTAATGACGCAGGGAGGGCCTCTGGATTCGACAAAAACACTCGTCTATATGGTATATGAAACCGGCTTTAAGTTCAGGGATGTCGGCTATTCATCAGCGATCGCCATTCTTTTCTTTGTGATTGTGCTGGTGATTTCCATTCTGCAGCGAAAGTTTATTAAAGAATCTACAGAATAGGAGGAGAGTTGATGAAAAAGAACAGGTTGCTTAAATTAATAGGCTTGTATACCGCCCTTACTTTGCTTGCGCTTCTTTTTTTATTTCCGCTCGTCTGGATGATCGTCTCTTCTTTTAAGACAGAGCCCCAGATTTTTGCCGACTTGAAATCCTTTAAAGCCTTTGTTCCTTATACCTTTTCTTTGGATAACTATACCGGGGTTTTTGAACGGATCCCGTTCATCAGGTATCTGCTTACGAGTACGTTATACGTGTCCGTCATTGTCATCCTCGGTTTGTTCGTAAACTCACTGGCCGCCTACGCTTTTGCGCGAATGCAGTTTAAAGGAAGGGATTTCTTGTTTGCAGCTGTAGTTGCTTTAATCATTATCCCGTTTGAGAGTATCCTGCTTCCCTTGTATTTAATCATTGATGAGTTTGATTGGCTCAATACCTACCAGGCTCTGATCGTTCCCTTTATTGCAAACGCGTTTAATATTTTCATGTTTAGGCAGTTCTTTTTGAACTTGCCGAAAGAATTAGAAGAGTCTGCCCGCATGGATGGGGCTTCGACGCTTCGTATCTTTTTCCAGATCGTTATTCCGCTGTCAAAGCCTGTTTTCATTACAGTAGCTCTCCTGACGTTTATCACCCATTGGGGAGACTTTATGTGGCCGCTCATCGCGACAACAGATGAGAGTGTAAGGCCGCTTCAAGTCGGGATGCAGTTCTTTTTCCATCAGCCCCCAGTGAAGTATGGACATGTCATGGCTGCCCTCACGATGGCCACCGTCCCGCTTCTGATTATTTTCGTCTTCTTTCAAAAATACTATGTTCAGGGAATTGCATCCGCAGGTATGAAGAACTAATCGTGTACACTCTGAGCAAAGCTTATTCAGGGCTTTGCTTTTTTTTATGTGCGAATTGGGAAAAAGTATAGGGCGACACTTCGATATTTTCATAGGTTAATCACTGATTTTCCCAATACACATCCTCCTTTTGTACTGATACAATTTAATTTATACTAGGTTCGACAAAGTATGGTATGTAAATAGTACCAGGAAGAATGGGTGAGGACGTGAAAAAGAGAGTACTTGTCTATCTCTATCCCCAGTTTCGAGAAGTTGAGATTATGGTGGCGCTGTCTATTGTCAGCCGCTTTTATGAAGTATTAACCTTCACATTGCCGCATGGGGCAGTCACTAGTGAATGCGGCCTTACGATGCAGCCGTCTATTAAACTGAAAAATATTAATCCGCTTGAATATGATATGCTGCTGATCCCGGGAGGACGGCAAGCCGGAAGCCAGTCCGATCCCCGGCTGATCAGACTCATAAAAGCTTTTGACCGAGACGGTGTACGGATAGCAGCAATCGGCACGGGTGTGCTGCTTGCTGGCAAAGCAGGAGTACTGGTTAACAAAAATTTTACTTCGTCTGTCCTTGAGGAGGAGCACAGACGAGCCAAGGATTGGCTGACAGGAAGAGCTGTGAACCGGCCGGTCGTTGAAGATAAAAATATAATAACCGCCAAAAACAATGCATATATTGATTTTGGATTGGTCATCGGTGACAGACTGGGCTGTTTTAACAGTATAGATGATTACAATCTGTATAAAGGCAGAGTGTAGCAGGCTGCTTGACTATGTTAAAATAAGGAATAATAAATAAAGGAGTTGTACATCGTGTCCACTCTTCTTATTTCTATTGTTATTTCTGTCATCATCATTTTGTTCATCCTCGTTATTTTTGTTGTTGCGATATCGAAGGGATATTCCTATAAACATACGGTGGACAGCCTGGAGGAACATCCGCACCTGAAAGAAAAAGAGGAAAAATCGCGCGACGCATAAAGCCGGCAGCCCATGCCGGCTTTTTTATTTTTCAGATAGGCCTCCCTAAAATTAGACTGGAAAGTTTGAAGGTGAGGGGGGATAATAAAGAGGATGGGAGCGCATACATCGTTATGTGTTTTTTTACAAACTATGAAGTAAAAAGGAGAAAATATGTTAAAAGTAATTAGGCCTGCATCACCCTTTGATTTCTCTAAGATGCTTCGGAGGGTGAGCAGTGCAGGAAAAAATAATATCGTTCACGTGGACATGGATAATCAAATCTATAAGAGAATGATCCACCTTAGAAATAAACGCATACTGATTCAGGTAAAAGCAGCCGGCAGCGTCGACAGTCCTGAGCTTATGATGGAACACTCCGAGGGGTTTTCCAAAATGGAGCAAGAAGAGCTCGCTGTTATGGTAAAGCGCATGTTTTCCACAGAGATTGATATTAAACAATTCTACCGCCAATTTTCAGACCATAGACAGATTGCGCCGCTCATCACGGACTTTTTCGGTTTGCGCCTAGTGACCGATCCCGACCTTTTTGAATCCATGGTTAAAATTATCATTGGCCAGCAGGTGAATCTAACGTTTGCGGGTGTCTTGATCGACCGCTTGATTGATCTCGCCGGTGAACACATTGAACATGAAGGAGAAATGTTCTCCGTATTTCCAACTCCGGAAAAAGTAGCCTCCCTTGATGTTGAACAGCTGAGGGCGCTGCAATTCAGCCAAAGGAAAGCGGAGTACATCATCGACTTTGCGAGGCTGATTAATTCCGGAGCTTTAGATACCGATTCCCTTTGGTCCATGGCGGATGAGGAAATAATGAATACGCTGCTGCCGATCAGGGGAATCGGCCGCTGGACGATTGAATGTCTTCTTATTTTTGCTATGGGGAGGACCAATGTGCTTCCCGCTGCGGATATCGGTCTGCGAAATGGTGTCCGTAAAGCATGGGGCCTGGATTACCAGCCGTCTGAAGAGGATGTAAGAAAGCTGGCTGAGGACTGGGCGCCCTGGAACACCTATATTACGTATTACCTTTGGGAAAGTTTAGCCGTCGAACCGATCGCAAAAGATGGATAGAATGAGAATGGGACGAGGAGGAAGGTACTGTGAACATCGCTTTTTTTCTTTTGCCGAAAGAAGATGTGGCGTTTTTAAAGTCCACATCAACGATCAGGCAGGCACTTGAAAAACTGGAGCATCATCGATATACGGCCGTTCCTGTGCTGGATGAAAAAGGAATGTATTCTGAAACGCTGACAGAAGGAGATTTGCTTTGGACGATTAAAAACACGCCAGGACTGACTTTTGAAACTAGTCATCGTTTTTCCATCGCGGGCATTCAAAAGGAACGCATCATCAAATCTGTCAATATAAACGCTGTAATGGAAGATCTGTTATCTTTAATCGCTACGCAAAATTTTGTTCCTGTTGTGGATGATCAGGGTGTATTTATCGGGATCGTCCGCAGGAGCGACATTATTGAGTATTGCTCCAATCAGCTGTTTGCCATAAAGGGGACCTAAAAAAGAATGGATGAAATCTTCTCTTTGTTTCCAGAGATGGAGACTGAGCGCTTTATTCTAAGGAACATTGAACTGGAGGATGCAGTGGATCTCCATGAAGCCTATTCAGATCCTGACGTCGTCAAATTTTGGGGTACCGCCCCGTTTACTTCGATTGAACAAACGCAATCCCTGATCAGCGACTTTCACAAAGGCTATGAGGGTCAGCTCACTATCCGCTGGGGAATCGCGGAAAAGAAAGGAAACCGGATAATCGGGACGTGCGGCTACCACAATTGGGCAAAAAAGAAGTTCCGTTCAGAGATTGGTTATGAAATTCGAAAAAGCGAGTGGCGGAAAGGGGTCATGAAAGAAGTGCTTTCCGCCATACTCCCTTTCGCGTTTCAGCAAATGGAACTTAACAGGATCGGAGCGCTGATCCATCCGGAAAACCATGGATCTGCCAGTCTTGTTTCCAAGTTTGGATTTAAAGAAGAAGGATGTCTGCGAGACTATCAATGTGTGGATGGAGAATTTCAAGATCTAGTGATGCACAGCTTGATCAAGAAAGACTTTGCTCAACATTAAAAAACGCATGGGTTTAATCCATGCGTTTTTCTTCTTTCTGACGTTCTTTAAATTCACGGATAAGGCTTTGTGTTCCGCTTTTTAATGACGCAAGTTCTTCGGACGGAAGAGTCAGTCCCCCATACCTTGCTTTATTATAAGCGGATACAACCGAATGAATGGTGGAGCCTGGCAGATCCAGACGCTGGAGCCACTCTGAAACAGATTCGTTATAGGCGCGGCTTCCACCGAGTTTTGTCATTCGTTTTTCAAACTGGATATAAATTTTCCTTGCCTCATCAGAAGGTGTTTTCCAATAACGCCGTTCCTTGTTGTGCTCTGTCAATGGTTTACCGGGCAGGATCGGCTGAATGCGTTGTGTTGAAATCGTTTGCCCTAATGTGTCTAGAATCCTTCGTCTAAAATAGATGTAAACAGCCACCAAAAGGAGCGCAAAGAGTAACCATAAGATCCACTGATCATCTGATGGGGCTAAGGATGGCGTCTTTGTTGTTTTTTCACTTTCCATAAACGTTCCTGCAAAGGCTTCAGCCCTTTTTTTGCGGCCATCAGAGACGGGAAGAAGGCTGTAAAGAAAGAATAGAGGTTTGCTCAATAGGGAAAATACAGCATAGAACAATGCCCCCATCAAATTTTTAAATAAGAACGAAAAGAGCGGGAACACAAGATATGCTGCCGCAGCTGAAGACAGAAGCACAGATAAAGAAAATATTCCTTGTTTCATGTTCTGAAACCCGGGTATTCCTTCATTCAAATGACGGTGATAGCTTTTAAGCAGGATAAGGCAGACCAGCTGTAAAGCAGGTATAAGGAGCAAAGCTTCAGAAATGTTCGGAAAGAAAATATACCTGAAAAGGGCCAGGGCAAAAGCACCAAGCCAGATCACTTCCATGTCTTGCTTAATCGGCTCAGACCAGTTTACCCATGCTCTCCAGCCTATGATCCCTGCTAAAAGGATGGAATGGATGAAGCTAAACCCAAAAATAAAACCTATTTCAAAAGCGACAGGGCTAAGAAGGATGATTTTACCCATGGTGATTTTTTTTGAAAAGTTAAAAAGCAGAACAAACGGTAAACAGCCAAAAATATAAAGGGCACAAAGCTTTAAAGATAAGGCAAGACTGAAAGGCAGCAGGCTGATAACGAGTAAATAAAGAAGCAGACCGTCAAACAAATAATTGAAAGAAAACGTGGGAAGCCGGCCGTGGGTCCTCATGAGATGTCTCTCTTGGCTGACCATTTTGCTAAATAAGCCCCTTCTTCATCATCAATAATCCGATAGACCGGGCTGCCGTGTTTCTGCCACTTTTGATAGTATTTCTCTTGCCTGCCGTCAACTTCCTGCCTGCCAGCCAAGATTACGACAGCAGCCGTGCTTGAAATCTCACCGTCTGTTTTTGCAAGCAGCTCAACAAGGGGAAAGGTTACACTTGAAACACTGATACGGGCAAGTGTTTCAAGTACTCGCAAGAGATGAGCACGCCCCTCTCCTTTGTCTACTTTAAGATAACCAGCAGCACCTGGAACGCGGATATTCATGAAAATTTCGTACGGAATATCGGCTGAAGAGGCTTGCTGGCACATAAAAGCTAAATAACTAAGCTGATTTTCCAGCGCTTCCCCCTGAAAAGAAGATGTTCCATAGGAGGATGATCCAACATTCAGTATAAATGCCCATGTGCATTCTCTCGTTTTCTCGACGATTTTTGTTTTCAATGAAGCTGAAGCTGCTGTAGCTTTCCAGTGGATTCTGTTGAAAGGATCACTCCTTTCATAGGCTCTTGCACCTGCAGGAGAAGTGGCATCTTCAAACAATGATCGTGAATAAGGATGAAGACCCTGCCTGGAGCGAAGCAAAGGATGAATGCCCACCACTGGGAGAGGGGCTGGAAAAACAATCACTTCCGTTCGGTAGATTGGATCAAACGCAAGGAGGAGGACGCCGTATCCAACGGCATTACGTATGTTGAGTTCAATACGGTTCAGCTTCACGGCGCCTCTCCTTTTTCCTGTAACCTTAAGCTCCTCCTCCACCTGTGACTTTTTAGGTACAGCAAATCTCCATTCATAATCCTTTTGTTTTACGTTTTTCTTTTCATGAGTGATTACAGCATTTTCTACTTCAACGGCGTCGTCCGCGGTAAATGCCATCGTTCCACGGATCTCCGGCCAGCTGCCTTCATAGGAAAGGATAAGGTGCAGACTTTCTGTATCGCCCGTAAATAGCCGGATTGTTCTTCGGGGGTTCTGAAGAACAAGATGATCTGCTGCAGACTTAAAGTAAATCCGGCTAACATAGTAAACAGCTGCGAATAAACAAGCGAGCGCCAGTATAAGAGGAGACTTTTTATAAAAACTGATGACAGCCAAAACCAAGCCGGCACTTAATGAAGCTTGAAGAAGCTTGGGTAGGGCAAGCTCTTCCCTCCAGATACTCATGATCCAGCACCTGATTCGACAGGAACCCTAACCGATTTCAATATTTCTTGAATAACCTGATGCTTTGTTTTTCTCAGTGTCCCTTCAAGCGACAGGACCAGACGGTGGGAGAGAACATAAGGCGCCATCAGCTTTACATCATCTGGAGTGACGTACATCCGTCCCTGAATCAGGGCGTTGCCCTGGGATGCACGCATAAAGGCAAGTGTTCCCCGCGGACTAACACCAGCTTCAGCAAATCCGGATTCTCTTGTCGCATGAATGATGGACAGCAGGTAGTTCTCAACATCCTCTGACAACTCCACTTCCTTTACCATGTCCTGCATCCTATGTAAATCCTCCAGCGAGAAGACAGCTTCGAGCTGATCGAAGGGTTCCTGCTTTCGATAAAGAGAGAGCATCCTCTTTTCTTCTTCAAAAGAAGGGTATCCGGTCTGAATTTGTAGGAAAAAACGGTCAAGCTGTGCTTCAGGGAGGGGGAATGTTCCTTGAGACTCGATCGGATTCTGGGTAGCGATGACAATAAATGGAGAGGGGAGCTGTGTCGTTTCTCCTTCGATGGTAACCTGCCGCTCCTCCATAATTTCCAGCAGACTCGATTGTGCTCTTGGTGTTGCCCTGTTGATCTCATCAGCCAGCAATATGTTCGTCATGACAGGTCCGACTCGCAGCTCGAAGTCTTGTTCTTTCGGGTTGAAAAATTTAATGCCTGTTATATCACTGGGCAGGATATCCGCCGTAAACTGAATCCGTTTGAATCCGCCGCTGATCGATCTGGCCACACTTTTAGCCAACACCGTCTTTCCGGTGCCTGGCACATCTTCTAAAAGAATATGTCCTCTATTAATAAGTGCAATTATGATCAAGTCGACAATTTTTTCTTTTCCGACCAATACTGACGATATATTCCGTTTCATGCGTTCTGTTTGTTGAAGGATGTCCAATATCAACCCCACCTTTATTTACCAATTTTCTTTTATATTCTACAAAACCAGCCAAAAAACCTCCAACAAAAAAAGATGGCGAAAAACGCCATCTTTTTTGTGAAATTGAAGTTTAAAGCCAGATCATCGCCGCTAGAACTGCGGCAAGTATAAAACGGTAATAAGCAAAAGGAGTAAGCTTTACTTTTGCGATCAAACGGATAAAGAACAGAATGGCAACGACCGCGACAATAAAGGCCGTAAGGAATCCTGCAGCAAAGAACGGAAGGTCCGCTGCGCTAAGAACATCCCAGCTTTTATACAAATCCAGGCCGCTTGCAGCGATCATAATCGGAACCGCAAGGATAAAGGTGAAATCGGCAGCTGTCCTATGACTCAAGCCGAGCAATACACCGCCGGAAATGGTAGCACCGGACCGGGAGAAACCTGGCCAGAGCGCAAGACATTGAAACAGCCCAATGATAAACGCCTGCTTATACGTAATCTGGTCAAGTGTTGCCGCCGTAATTTTTTTCTTCTTTTTTTCAGCATAAATCATCAGCAGACCGCCGACAATCAAGCTGAACACAACGGTACTCGTAGAGAATAAATATTTTTTTACCGCATCGTGAGCGACAAGCCCGATCACGACAGCTGGAAGCATACCCGCAAAAATGTGGAGCAGATTCAAATGGCCCTTCTGGCCGTCTTCTGTTTCAACCTTGCCTACACCAAGGAGGCTCCACAATCTTTTCCAATAAAGAACCACAACAGCAAGGATGGAACCAAGCTGAATTACAATCTCAAACGTTTTGGCCTTGTCCCCTGTAAATCCGAGGAAATGCCCTGTAATAATTAAATGTCCAGTGGAGGAAACGGGAAGAAATTCTGTCAGCCCTTCCACCATACCCATTATAATCGCAATCCAAAGAAACATACGTTCACCAGCCTGTTCACTAATTAGTCAAATACTTACTTATTATAAAAGATATTTCGCGAAAAACATATAAAGATATTGTGACAACACAGAAGTGCTGAAGCGGCAGCCTGGCATGAAAGTACTGGGCGGCTGTTCATTTAACCGCTTGTCTATTTATCATCTGGTTTCTGTCGATTACGTGCGAACTTTTGCCGGTTGCGATCCAGTTTTTGCCGTTTACCAGCCAAACCCTATCGAATGCCGCCTGCCCACAGCACAAGAACACACACTAACAACGTTCGCAGACCAAACAAAAAAAGAGACGGCACATGTCCGCCTCTTTTTCAAAATCTAATGATTACATTATTAATCCAGAATGGTAACTTTGACGTTCTTGCGTCCCCATTCGGTAGCTTTTTGTTTAGATGGATAGAAGACATCGATTCGATTTCCTTGAATAGCTCCGCCTTTGTCAGCAGCTACTGCATAGCCATAGCCTTCAACATAGACTTGAGAATTCAATGGAATAACATCCGGGTCAACAGCGATCACTTTTACGTTTGGATTTGTTTTTAGGTTTGTCCCGTTCGCTGTAATGCCGCTGCATCCATCACAATCAGCCGTGTAAGCTGTTGCTTCAACAGATACTGTTTTTCCTTGTTTCTGATCAGCAGATGCTGCCTTTACCGGTGCAGAAGTTTTTTGTGCTGGAGCCGATGATTGAACTTCTGTTTTTACGCGGACACCGTTCTCGCCATATAGAGCTTTAATGGTTTGAGGTCCAGTTAATCCATCGACAGTGATGCCTTTTGCTTTTTGGAACGCTTTTACTGCGTTTACAGTAATCGGTCCATAAATTCCATCCACTGTGTAGCTATAGAATCCTTGATCCTTCAGTTCACTTTGCAAACCGGATACGGCATAGCCTTTATTGCCATGCTTAAGTATATTTGATTTTCCTAGAGAAGATTGAAGAAGCGCTTCAGCTGTTCGTTTGCCAGCGATGCCATCCACTTTCAAACCGTTTCTCTTTTGGAAATCCTTCACGGAAGCCGTTGTGATATCTCCATAGTAACCTGTTGTTTCGGTGTAATGAAAATATCCTTTGTCTTTGAGTGTTTGCTGCAATTGATGTACGTCTTTATCCCACATGCCTTGTTTTAATGTATGGTCCCCTAACGCGGCTTCCCCTACTAGTGGAGAACTCATCATTACTCCAGCGATCGCTCCTGTTGCAATTACTTTTTTAATCATATGTAGTACCTCCTCAAGTACGAAAAGTTTTAGTTAAAAAGGATATGTTTTCCTTCATAGCCAATTGCCATTGTACAGGGTGAGTGTGACAGGCAGGTTAGAGTAAGGTAACAAAACCATTACATAATTATTTCAAAATAGTTCTATATCCCTCCAATGATTGAATTATTTACCTATGAAAGCAGGGCCGCACTAGTGGTTCAGCGTTTTTACGGGCTGTAATTCTTTATAATTTTTTGAAAACTGTTAAACTTGTAAAGTACACATTTTCGAAGGAAAGGTGGAGTTAATAATGGAATATCGGCGTCTCGGAAAAACAGGATTGAAGGTTAGTGAGATTTCACTCGGAAGCTGGCTGACTACAGCTGGCTATGTTGAAAAAGAGAATGCAGAGGCGAGCATACATAAAGCGTTTGACCTCGGCATCAACTTTTTCGACACTGCCAATGTTTATATGAGGGGTGAGGCTGAGAAGGTTGTAGGCGGAGTGCTGAAAGACTATCAAAGAGATTCCTATGTTTTGGCGACCAAGGCGTTCTGGCCGATGGGAGACGGGCCAAACGACCGTGGACTTTCCCGAAAGCATGTCATCGAGCAGTGCAATGCCAGCCTTCAGCGGCTGGGACTGGATTACGTTGATATCTTCTATTGCCACCGATATGATAAGGAAACTCCGCTTGAAGAAACTTTGCGAGCCATCGATGATCTTATACGTCATGGAAAAGTGCTGTATGCGGGAGTGAGTGAATGGACAGCGGAACAAATCTCTGAAGCGGTTCACCTCGCGGACAAGAAACTGCTCGACCGGATTGTCGTCAGCCAGCCGCAATACAATATGTTTGAACGATATATCGAAAAAGAAGTGATCCCAGTCAGCGAGAAACATGGAATTGGCCAGGTCGTATGGTCACCGCTTGCACAAGGGGTGCTTACAGGTAAATATAAAATAGGAGAAGAAGCGCCTAAAGGAAGCCGTGCAGCCGACGAGAACAGCAAAAAAGCCATCTCTGGCCATCTGACAGATGAGAAGCTTCAAAAAGTGGAGCGGCTGAAAAGTGTAGCTTCAGAGAACGGTATTTCTGTTGCTCAGCTGGCACTGGCCTGGATTTTAAGGCAGGAAAATGTTTCAAGCGCGATTGTAGGCGCAAGTTCACCAGGCCAACTTGAGGAAACGGCGAAGGCCTCGGGCATCAAACTTTCAACTGACGCTCTTGAAAGCATAGAGAGCATACTTCAAAACTGATTCAAGTATTCAAAAACGGCGGGAGGCATTCCCGCCGTTTTCTGCGTTTAACAGATTTGTAGTTTTCAGGTAGCGCAGTTTTATTGCTTAATCCATGTATTAGGCCGGTTCTTCATGCGTGAAAGCAGATTCAGCAAATGATCTAGTTCCTGGCTGCATTTCACGGTGACTTCTGCTGTCAGTCCGTAGGTTTTCCCAAGACAAAGCAATACTTCGCGCTTTTTTTCAATCATTTGTAATAACATCTTTCATTCACGACTTTCATGAGGGATTTTGTCACAAAAACAAGTATGAAGCAAAACTTAAATTTCGAAAAGAGATTTGATAAAAATAGTCAAAATATTACAAAATAAACAGGATCCTTGATTGATTGCCGTTCGGCTGAAGAAAAAGATCAAATCCTGGGATTAAATGCAAATTGTCATCTGAAAAAGGGGGCATTCCGGCCTTTATTTTTTTGCTGGGGAAGGAATGATGCACAACATTGAATGGAACCTACGTAATTTTGATATAATGGATGGTACTATATTACGGAGGCTCACATGTTAAGTAAGCAAATTCCTAAAGACGTGGTTTTGGAACTTGGAAAAGACGTGCTGTTTCATTTTAGCGGAGAAGTGATACAAGATAGCTATGCGCTTTATCAAAAAGGCGCTGTATACAATATTAATGTGGAAAACAAGACGGTAACGGGAAGTGTTTCTGAAGAAGGGGAATACGCAGTAAGCCTTGATCTTGAACATTTTTCGGAGAGCAGATGTTCATGCACCAGCAGCGTACCGTGTATCCATAAGCTCGCAGTGTTCTTCCAGCTGTATGCGTCTTTTGGACCGCCTTACCAGCTTATCCTGGATTGGAAGAGCAAGAGAGGAAAACAAAAGACAGAGCAGCAGGAAACGATGGTTCCTCCTGCCATTCATCCGGAGAGCAACGATAGGAAAACTGAAACAGGTACGAAAAAACGGGTCATTCAAAACGTATTGTCGGTTAATGAATGGAAAAAAGCGTTTGATCAGCGCTTTGAAGATTTCGAAAAAAATAAGATGCAGAACTTGACCTTTAAAGAACTGGAGAGGGGAGAGGGCTACACCTTTACTCACATCCATAGGGAGTTCTATCCGGGTCTATTGAATGCTGCCAGTTTTATGGATGATGATGTTGGAAAACTGTATCGGTTTCATGCACAGCTTGAAACTTTCCTGAGGCTTGCGCAGTATGAAAAGCAATATGGTGTTCCTGAATACTTAGCTTCACATTTTAAGCTGAATCTCAGCCAGCTGGTAGACGGGATGTTTAAATCAGCCATGGACATCGATGCTGAAAACCTTAAATCTGAGCATCGCGATTTAATCGAAGAAAGTTTACGAGAATTCCAGAACATTTTTACGCTGCCCGCCCGTTATTTTGATATTATTTTCCGGGTATTTCAGGTAGGCTGGGCGACGATTTACCATGTTGATCAATGGGTAGCAGCTTATGAAAAACAGCTGGTAAAGGAAAAAGAAAAAGGTTCACGCGCTCAGTTTCTGGATATGGCCCTCGTACATTTTGCCTTTCTCAGAGACGATCTTACGGAAGCATTTGAGCGGATGGAAAAGACCGAGCAGTTTTCTTCCCGCCATGCTTTAATCTGGCTTGAGCTGCTTTTTCATTGGGGCAAGTGGGAGTCTTTATTGAAATGGCTGCTCGCGCTAAAGAAGGAATTTTACAAGAAGACGCGGGATTACTACCAGGATGCTTCTGTCCGTGAACAGTTTCATCAATATATTGAATATTTCTGGAAGTACGCCCAATACACGGGGGAGGAAAAGGAGTATGAACAGATGCTCGTTGACTGTCTGCCGGTGACCTTTTATGAATATAATGAGTTTTTGCACGTTCAGCAGGATTTTAGGCGGTGGGTTGAGCTTCAGATTTTAATGGGGTATTCGCCTTCCCTGATCAATGGCACGGACTTAAAGGAAGTGGAGCAGCTGGATATGGAAGTCCTTTTGCCGCTTTACCATCAATCCATTGACCGTCTCATCAGGGAGAAAAACCGCAAATCGTATAAGTTAGCCATCCGTTTCCTGAAAAAGCTCCAGTCCATCTATAAAAAGCTCGACAGAACCGTGCAGTTTGATGATTATATTGAAAAGCTGGCAACCCAGTACGCCAGACTTCGCGCTTTTCAGGAAGAGCTAAGGAAAGGAAAATTCATACATGATTGATGTGACCGCCATTGTACTTCATGCCAAATGGCTGAACGACAGCAGAATGGTGTTCTGGGGTGAACAGAAAGGGCGAAAGCTCCATGTTGATGACTGGATGCCCATGCTGTTTGCCTGGCATAAAAGATCCTATTATGGAACGTTCATTGAACGGGATGACGATCAGTTCGTCTATGTATCCGCAGCTGATGCGTTTCGCCTGTTCACAGAATATCCGCACTTTTTTCTAAAAAAGACCAATTGGGGCCAAGAAGCGCTGAATATGATAGCCGACGCGCAAAAACTGGAGGCCTCGCTGCAGGACCGCCAAGTAAAACCCAGTTTTGAATGTTGGAAAAAAGGCGAATGGAAATGGGAGTTTGATGACAGCGGGAATCAACTGCCTGATTGGCTAAACAACGCGGTCGACGAGCTCGTCCTCGAGGAACCTGAGAGGCTGGATGCGGATCCTGCCTTTTTTGACCGTTTTCCGTTCGAGCACCTTCTCGAAAAGAACACCCTGTATGAAAATTTGTCTGAGGGATCATGGCTGGTCAAACTGGGCTGGAAAAAGGATGAAAAACCATTTGATGTCCTTCTTGAACTGCAGGAACCAGAGGACGACGGCCGGTATTGGAATCTGGATGTACTGCTTGAGGATAAGGACAACGGCTTCCATTATGAATGGTCAGGGAACTTGAAAGATCTTCCGGAAGAATGGCAGCCCTTTATGCATCGGATAGAAGAAGATCTTGCCTTTGCTGGAACACTCGTACCTTCTCTTCAAAAAAAGGATGGTTCTTTTAAAAAGCAGCTTACAGAAAATGAAGCATGGGATTTTTTAAACGACAGTGGGCAGTGGCTGGCGGAAGGGGGATTTAAGATCCTTCTCCCATCTTGGTGGGAAGCATTGAAGGATCTGCAGCCGGACCTGAAGGCAAAAGTAAAAAGTTCAACCAGCGGATATGCTCCGTCCTTTTTAGGATTGGATTCCATCGTCCAGTTTGACTGGAAAGTTTCCACTGGTGATATCGAACTGAGCGAAGAAGAATTTTTGAAGCTCGTTGACAGCCGCAGGCGTCTGGTAAAAATAAAGGGCAAATGGTTCAAGCTGGACCCTGCTTTCATTCGTGAAGTCAGACAGGTTATGAAGAATGTGAACCGCAATGGTCTCCAGCTGAAGGATATCCTGGAACAGCATCTCATGCAGCCGGCGAAAGAGGGCGGTGAAGAGGAGAGTTCTGTTCTCCGCTATGTCAATATCGAACTGAACACGGACCTTGCCAGAATGGTCGAACAGCTGTCTGAAGTAAAAGAGATTCCGATCCAGCCGACCTCACCAGCCTTTCGTGGCACATTAAGGGACTATCAAAAAACAGGCAGCTCCTGGCTTCAATTTTTACGAAAGTTCGGTCTTGGAGGGTGTCTGGCGGATGACATGGGACTGGGTAAAACCATCCAGACGATTGATTACCTTCTTCAAACGAGAAAAGAGGACAAAGAGGCACAGCTTCCTGCACTTTTAATCTGTCCAACTTCTGTTATTGGCAACTGGCAGAAGGAGTTGCAGCACTTTTCCCCGGATTTAAATGTATTCCTGCATTACGGATCCACACGGATTCGCGGGGAGAATTTTATCCAGTCCATTCAGGGAGCAGATGTGGTCCTGACTTCCTATACAACGGCCCAGCTTGATGAAGAAGATTTTCAGCCTGTTTTGTGGGATGCGATCATTCTGGATGAAGCCCAAAATATAAAGAACAGTTTTACGAAGCAATCCAGGAGCATCAGGCGTTTATCGGGGAGGCATAAGATTGCGCTGACAGGAACACCGGTAGAGAACCGCCTCCTGGAATTATGGGCCATATTTGATTTCCTTAATCCAGGTTATCTGGGCAGTGAAGCTGCCTTCCGGAAAAGGTTTGTTATTCCTGTTGAGAGGGAGCATGATAACGGCAGACTGAAGCAGCTGCAGAGTCTTGTTCAGCCTTTCCTGCTGAGGAGGACGAAACAAGATCCTCACGTTCAGCTGAATCTGCCGGATAAACAGGAGATCAAAGAGTATGTTCATCTTACGGCTGAACAGGCTTCTCTATACGAGCGGATGATTCAGGATACCTTTCAGCAGCTGGAGCAAGAAAGCGGCATGAAGCGCAGAGGACTGATCCTTGCTTTGCTTGGCAAGCTGAAGCAGGTCTGCGATCATCCTGTTCTTTATCTCAAGGAAGAAAAGAAGAACAAACTTGAGGAACGCTCCAATAAATTCTCGAAGCTGGTAGAGCTTTTGGAGGCCATAAAAGAAAAAGATGAACGGTGTTTGATTTTTACACAGTTCTTATTTATGGGAAACTTGATCCAGGACTATATCGCGAACCGCTGGAACGAAGAAGTTCTCTTCCTGCACGGAGGGGTGCCAAAGGCAAAACGCGATGACATGATTCAAAAGTTTCAGGATGGAAAGCATAGTGTTTTCGTGCTGTCCTTAAAAGCCGGGGGAACGGGGCTTAACCTTACAGAAGCAAACCATGTGATTCATTTTGACCGTTGGTGGAATCCTGCCGTAGAAAACCAGGCTACAGACCGGGCTCACCGGATCGGGCAAAAACGGTTTGTGACCGTTCATAAGATGATCACGCTTGGCACACTGGAAGAGCGCATTGATGAAATGCTTGAAAGCAAAAAAGAGCTGAGCGAAAAAGTCATTACGAGTGAAAACTGGATTACTGAGCTTTCTACCCAGGAATTGAGAGAGCTTTTTGTACTGCGTAAGGAATGGGTGGAAAAAGAATGAGGAAAGAGGAGCAGACTCAGGATTGAGCAGCTCCTCTTTCTTTATTTGTATAGAATGTCATCTCGAAGAGTGTTGACATGTTTAACAGCTGCATTAATATCTTCATTTGGTACCCTGAATTCCTCCAGTGCTTCCTTTAAGTGATGGACGATGGCTGTGAAATGCTCTGGCTGAAGATTCATGTTTTCATGTACCTTTGCCATAGACGTTCCTGAATACTGATTGGGTCCTCCCAACGCATAGCTTAAAAATTTGGTTTGATGTTTCCTTTGTTTGTCCATATTGGTATGTTCAAAAAAGTGATTTACAACGGGATCGGCCAAAACCTTTTCATAGAAACTATCAACTACTTTTTCTATGGAGTCTCTGCCTCCCAACTTTTCATATAACGATTCCTGCAATTGATATCTCCTCCTTATGTTCTTTCTATTTTTCCCCACAAGAAGAGAAACATAAACGCAGGAAGTCAGGTTTTAGCTCTTCTAAACACCTTTCTCGCAAATATGAGGTAAAAGAGGAGAGGAAACGGGCATTGGATCAATCCCCATAAAGACCAGAACCAATAGCGGCAGCCGCGTTTCCTTCCATCCAGAAACAGCCAGGTGCTCTGGCAGAGAAGAATGACGACAACGAGAATCAATGCCCAAAGCGGCTGGCCTTCTATGTTACGTGTCATTCCATTCACCTTCTTTTCTATGTTGTCTATAAATATACAGGACGGCTCCAATCAGGACGGGTATCTGAAGGAGGATGAGAACGGATGGGAGTTGAATAAGCATGGCAGCCACAACGAACAGAACAACTGCAGCCATCAATCCAAACAGGGCAAGCTCTTTTGCCAGCTGCCTTTTATTCCTGCTGGTCTCCTCCGCTACCATTCTTTCAAAAAAGGAAAGGTCCGGTACAATGACTTCTTCATATTTTTCTATTTGCGAGAGGCTTTCCTTGAGCTGCTTTTCAAGGTTAGTTACGGACTCGGGTTTCTTCTTCACTCTCACTTAACTCCTTTCTAATGAAGGTTAATCCGGTATGAATCCTGGACTTCACCGTTCCTGCCGGAATGTTCAGCATACTTCCAATTTCCTCGTACGTATAGCCATAATAATGTTTTAAGATTAATGGAACTCTCGTATCTTCGCTCAAAAGACTCAAAGCATCAAGGGCTTCATTCCATTCTTCATCGATAAAGGCCGCTTTCCATTTAAGGCTTCGGGAATCGTGTTCACGCTCTTGAAACTTCTGCTCGGTTTTCTTTCGTCTGATCTGGTCGATGTACAGATTGGAAGCGATGGATATGAGCCAGGAAGAAAATTTGGATTTTCCCTTGTATAACCCGATCTTTTGAATGCACTTAAGCATGGTCTCCTGAACAAGATCCTCTGCTGTTGACCGGTTCATCGTTATTTTCAGTAAATAGTGAAACAAAAAGGAATAATTTTGCTGCAGCAAGAGTGAAAGAGAATGCTGGTCGCCCTTTTTTGCCTTTTTGACCAAATCTTGTTCATCCATCTTTGATTTGTCCTCCTTGCGACCGGGTTCGTGAATCAAAAGTAAGACGTTTAAACATTGTAAATTGTTCACCGGCCAAAAAGAAATATTTCATTGGATTCAATAAGGATATTTTGATACGTTGGAAATATTCTGTTGCTTTGAATAAACGGAGAGGAAGATGAACCATGTATTTACCGTCTTTTTCATTGAAAGGAAAAACAGTGTTGATTACAGGAGCAGGGCGTGGTATCGGAAAGGCGCTGGCCATTGGCTTTGCTGAAGCTGGAGCGGATATCGTGCTGGTCTCCCGAACGCAGTCCGATCTGGATGAGGTTGCCGGCTCAATTGAACAATTGGGCAGGAAGGCCTATTCCTACACAGTAGATGTAACGGTTAAGGAAGAGATTCATTCACTATACGATTCTCTTGTCTCCTGCCAAATTCCTGTGCATATTTTAGTTAATAATGCGGGTATGAATATTAGAAGCAAAGCGCTGGATGTTACGGAAGAGGAATGGGAGAAAATCATGAATACCAATCTTCGGTCTGCACTCTATTTCTCTCAGGAAGCCGCTAAACTTATGAGAGTTCAGGGATATGGACGAATTATTAATATTTCCTCTGTTGCAGGGCACGTAGCGTTAAGAACGGGAGTTGTCTATGCTTCAACGAAAGCGGCGCTGATTCAGATGACGAAAAACCTTGCACTCGAATGGGGCCCTTATGGAATCAATGTGAACTCAATCGGTCCATGGTACTTTAGGACTCCGTTAACCGTTCAACTTCTTGCTGATGAAAACTATTTAAATGACATTCTATCCCGCACACCGCTGAACAGGGTAGGAGAACTGTCCGAATTAGTCGGGCCTGCCGTTTTCCTTGCGTCGGATGCCGGCTCCTATTGTACAGGTCAAACCCTTTTTGTAGACGGCGGGATGACCGTGTATGGATTTTAAAGAAACTTAACCGCTGAAATGAGAGATCCCGGCCTTATATGCCGGGATCTTTTTACGTACAAAATATCATTCAGATGTATAAAAAGAAAGAAAGCGTTAATAATGGTAGCAAATGCAATACATTAAATTATATTTAGGAGGATTTTTCTCATGAGAAAGCAAGACTTAGTTGAAGCAGTAAAATCTGCAACAAGCATGAATAAAAAAGAATCTACACTTGCTGTGGAAGCGGTTCTTGAATCCATAACAAATGCCTTAAGACAAGGTGAGAGTGTTCAATTGATCGGATTCGGAACCTTTGAAACTCGCAACCGCAACGCGCGCAAAGGACGCAATCCCTTAACAGGCGAAGAAATCATGATCGCTGCAAGCAGTGTACCCGCCTTTAAACCAGGGAAATCACTTAAAGAAGCAGTGAAAGCTGTATAAAAAAAGCCCCCGATGACGGGGCTTTTTTTGTGTTGAAGCGAACTCTCACATGCCTAATCTTGTCTCTATTTGTCGTTCATTAATTGAAGGAAATTCTCACCTTAGTATCTAATATAAAGGAGATTGAGACACATAACGACAGAATGATAGTTGAGGATGTGGACTGAAGATGATGTTAACCGAAAATGAACTTCTTCCGAGACTTGGTGTTTTCAAAAAACTAATCGATGTGCTGCCTGAATTTATATGCTTAAAAAATAGAGACGGCGAGTGGATTGAGGCTAACGAATTTGCGCTTCAAGTATGCGGAGTGGACCGTTGTTCGTATAAGGGGAAATCTCTTAATGAGCAGAATTCCTTGTGTTCGGAAGGGATGATTCAGCGGTCAAGGAAAACGGATAAGAAGGCCTGGGAAACGGGTCATCCAATAAAAATTCAAGAAGAAGTTAGGCAGAAGGACGGCTCGTATATATACCTTGAACTAATCAAACAAGCTACATATGACGAGGAAGGGAACCCATTGTATTTGTTTGTGACCGGCAGGGACATCACCCAGCATAAGGAAAAAGAAGAGGAGCTAAGTGTCGCGCTTGAGCTTCTGGAATCTGTCCTTGAAGGCACGACTGATGCTATTTTAATTATCGATACAAATGAAAGTCTGATCAGGGTTAATCATTCCTTTGAGAACATGTTCGGTTGGGAGGAGCACGAACTGTTAAACGGAGATATTGATTTTCACATAATCATACCGGACGAGTTTAAAGCGGAATCGAAGAGTATTATGGGACTGCTTGCGGAAGGAAGCACGGTGCCCTCCTTCGAAACTCAGCGAGTCCGGCGTGATGGATTGCGTATTGATGTCTCCATATCATTTTCGGCGATCCGAAATATGAAGGGCCGGGTCATCGGTTTCTGTTTGATATATCGTGATATTACGGCGCATAAAAAGGTGGAACGCGCTCTTCGTGAAAGTGAAGCGAAATACCGTGTGATTGCAGAGCATTCAAAAGACTTAATAGCGGTCGCCAATCCTTCAGGCGAACTGATCTACAGTTCTCCATCCCATGAAGCAATCCTCGGGCTTACCAATAATCTGGAGGAGTTGAACAGAATACTTTTTTCAAGGATTCATCCGGATGACTGGGAATTTCTCCGGGCCGCTTTTATGAAAGCGAGAACGAAGAAAAAACCTTTCACTTTTGAATTTCGCCTCATGCATCAAAATGGAGACTGGCTGGTGATGGAGACGAATGCGGTACCGGTCCTTAACGAATGGAACGAGATTGAAAGCTTCGTTACGATTGCCCGCGATATTACAGCGACAAAGGAAACAGAGGAGTTAATCAGAAAGTCAGAAAAGCTCTCCGTGCTGGGAGAGCTTGCCGCAGGGGTCGCCCACGAAATACGCAATCCTCTTACGTCCCTGATAGGTTTTGCCCAGCTTCTAAAGGAAACGGATGAAGCGATGAAAGACAAATATGTAGGCATCATGCTGACGGAGCTAAAGCGGATCAATGATATCGTCGGGGAGCTTATGCTGGTGGCCAAGCCACAGGCTGTCCATTTTGAATACAGCTCATTGGAGGACATGCTTCAGAGTGTCATTCGGCTGCTTGATACACAAGCGATCATAAAAAATATAGAGATTAAATTGAAAACGGATAAAGATATTCCTTCCATCTATTGTGTGGAAAACCAGCTGAAACAGCTGTTTATCAACCTGTTGAAAAACTCGATCGAAGCGATGGATCAAGGCGGGGTCATCACACTTACTGTCATGAAGAAAAAAGGAAGTATCACGATCAGGATTGAGGATCAGGGGTCGGGCATCCCTAAAGAAAGAATTGAAAAATTAGGAGAACCCTTTTATACGACGAAGGAAAAAGGGACCGGGCTCGGCTTGATGGTATGTTATAAAATTGTAAAAGAACATTATGGCAGCATCTCCTTTGAGAGTGAGGAGGACAGAGGCACCACCGTTCAAGTAAAGTTGCCGATCTATCCTTTTTCAGTCGTTTAGAAACCCGGAGCCGGGACATACTGATTCTAAAAAGGCAGGATGATGAGATGTCCCCCTACCGAATATTTTTCGTATACCGAATGAACGATCTTCGTTATTTGCACGTCCATGGAATGGATATGGTGAATAAGAAGCTGTTTACGGTTCTGCTCTATTCACCAGATGACTCGATTGATCTTACACAGAATACGGAGCATCTGCCAAAGGATCTTATAGAAACACTGTCAAAAGAAAAGGAAAACATTGATTCAGGTACCTATGATCTTGCCCATTGGCAGCCTTTGCAGTTTAATCAGGAGCTGAATTCATTAAAAACGAACTAGGCCAGCTCAAACCGGGCTGGCATTTTTTCTGTTGAAATGCTTCTTTTTATCCATACAAAAAGAACCCTTTAATTAAAAAGGGTTCTTAAAGCACTATCTTCTTTTTCTTATGAAAAGAACAATGAGGATGATTATGAGCACAAGGATAATTAAGGTTTTCATGAAAAAATCCTTTCTAAAATTAGGGTGTACCTACATAATACCCTGCCCGCTTTCTCCGTAATCTTCTGATTTTAAAATAAAACTTTTCCTGGATTCAAAATATTGCGGGGGTCAAATTGTTTTTTGATCATTTTCATTAAAGGGAGGGTGTCGGCGTGCTCCTTCTTCAAATATTTCATCTTTCCAATTCCGATTCCATGCTCGCCTGTGCAGCTTCCGTTTTTAGATAGAGCATACTCAACGATCTTTTCATTGATCCGATTCGCTTTTTCTGTTTCTTCTTCATTGTTCTTATCAAACATCAGAATGGAGTGGAAATTTCCATCTCCAACATGACCAAGAACTCCTCCGTTGAGTCCTTCATTTTCTATTAATTTACGCGCATATACCACAGCATCCGTTAATTCTGATAGAGGCACACATACATCAGTGAGCATCATCTCTCTTCCTGGGAAACCGTGCTTAAACGCATAAGCGAGGTGATGCCTTGCTTCCCAAAGCTTTGCCTTTTTGATGGAATCAGTTTCAAAGATCAGATCTTCAGAGCCGTTAGCCGACAGAAGTTCTTCCGCGAAGGCAACATCCTGCTTCATACCTGCTGGATTTCCATGGAATTCCAGGAAAAGCGTAGGTTTTTCAGGATAGGAGGTTTCACTGTGCCGGTTGACCTGTCTGATGGAATGCTCATCCACCAGCTCAACTCGTGCTAAAGAGTTTCCGGATGCCAGAAGAGATATGGCACCATCTACTGCAGCTTTAACACTTGGGAACACTGCTCTGCCAGCAACTGTAGCTTCTGGAATGCCGTAGATTTTAAGTGTAAGCTCAGTAAATACACCCAATGTGCCTTCAGAGCCTACAAAGAGGCTTGTCAAATGATATCCTGAAGAGGATTTTGCTGCTAGTCCGCCGGTGCGGATGATTGAACCATCTGCAAGAACAACCTCTAAATCCCGGACCTGCGGGCGCATAATGCCGTAGCGCACACTTGTCGTGCCGCTCGCATTCGTCGCTGCCATCCCGCCTAACGTTGCGTCTGCCCCCGGATCCACAGGAAAAAACAACCCGTATTTTTTTAGAGACTGGTTTAATTGTGTACGGGTAACGCCAGGCTGTACTCTGACAAGAAAGTCCTCTTCTCGTACTTCAAGTATCTTATTCATGTTCTGAAAATTAATCGAGATTCCGCCCTGCAGAGGAATGCAGTGCCCTTCAAGGCTGGATCCTGCACCAAATGGAACGACAGGAATTTGGTGATTGCTGGCGTATTGTAATATAGAGGAAACTTCTGAAGCTGAGTTGGGAAAAACAACGACCTCCGGCAGAACAGGAGTATGATGGGACTCATCCTTGCTGTGCTGCTGAAGAACCGTCTCATTGCTTGTCGCTCGTTTTTCATCTGTGAGTTTTTTCATTTCCATAAGCAAATTTTCGTGTAGTACAGGCATGTAAAATCCTCCCTTTGGTGTATGTTCAATAATGTATCTTAAGGGTACTTATAGATGTAGATGCAAAAATCCTTTTTTATTCTGGTAAAATAACAACAATCAGCCAAGACTATAGGTGAGGTGATGACATTGAAAACCTGGCTGCTCATATTTGGGATGTTGTTTGTATTAGCAGGTTGCGGAACAACGGAAAAGAACGAGGCTGAGAAGGGGGATCCAGTCATGGGAGACGGAAAGAAGCAAGAGCAGAAGAAAGACGAGCCCAAAAGAAACAATGGCGGAGGAATTGTTGCCGGTGCAATTGAGCCCAAGCTGACGGTTCTGGAACAAAAGTCAGGAAGCACTCTTCTGCGCTACGAATTAAAAAACCAGACAGAGCAGGTGAAAACGTTCGAATTCACGAGCGGAAAAAAATTTGACTACATTATAAAAAATAAAGAGGGCAAAAAGGTTTATCAATACTCACAGGACCATATGTTTACTCAGGCCCTGTCCAAAATCACCATAAGACAAGGTGAAACGTACACACAGGATATTTTGGTTAAAAATCTTCCTGCTGGAATGTATACGATCGAAATTTGGCTCACAGCTAAAAGTGAGGATAATGATTTTCTTCAAAAACAAACATTTGAAATTAAATAAAGTAAAAGAACCCGTTGATTCCAGCGGGTTTTTGCTTTTTATATGAGAAGATGCACATCATTTGATTTTCGAGAACAAGAAGTGTAAGGTACTAGAAACCAAGGTGTACTAACACACTTTAAATAAGGAAATATAAAATTTTTGTTCAAAAAACTTGAAAGTCAAAGAAGGTCAAAGTATAATATGGTCATAAGGTCAAAGATAGTCAAAGTCAGACTAACGGACCGATCTTAAGAAGGAGGAAATGCTTTATGCGATGTGAACATTGTAAAGTGAATCCTGCGACTATTCATATGAACGTTTCAATTAATCAACACAAACAACAATTAACACTTTGTACAGATTGCTATCATAAAGTTACTCAATCCATGAACTCTGCGGGAGGTATGAATCCTATGAATCAATTCTCATCTTTTGATGATTTCTTTAAACAAATGATGAACAGCGGAATGAATTCAGGAATTTCCGGCGAACAGCCGTCTCCCAAGACTCAGCAGGGAGGCGGCGGGTTTTTGGATCAATTTGGGCGCAATATCAGTCATGCTGCCAAAGCAGGATTAATCGACCCTGTCATTGGCAGGGAGGAAGAGATCAGCCGTGTGATTGAGATCTTGAACCGCCGAAACAAAAACAACCCGGTTCTTATCGGGGAACCAGGGGTCGGTAAAACAGCGATTGCAGAAGGCCTTGCATTAAAGATTGCAGATGGATCCGTTCCGGCCAAGCTGCTGTCTAAAGAAGTTTACTTGCTTGATGTGGCATCTCTTGTGGCCGATACAGGGATTCGCGGACAGTTTGAAGAACGAATGAAGCAGCTGATCGCTGAACTTCAAAAACGCAAAAATATTATTCTGTTCATCGATGAGATCCATCAGATCGTCGGTGCCGGTTCTGCAGAAGGGTCTATGGATGCAGGTAATATTCTAAAACCAGCACTGGCACGCGGGGAACTTCAGGTTGTAGGTGCAACGACATTGAAGGAATACCGCAAAATTGAAAAGGATGCTGCACTTGAACGACGCTTCCAGCCTGTGATCGTAAATGAACCTACACCAGAAAAAGCCTATGAGATCTTAAAAGGCCTCGCTCCAAAATATGAGCAGTACCATGAAGTAAGCTTTTCAGATGATGTTCTAAAAGCATGTGTAAATCTTTCTCACCGTTATATTCAGGATCGTTTCCTTCCGGATAAAGCGATCGATCTAATGGATGAGGCAGGTTCAAAAATCAATCTCCTTCACTCAGGAAGTGAAACCTCTTCCATTGAAGAACGTTTAGAAGAGATTTCGAAGGAAAAAGAAAAAGCAGCATTAAGTGAAAACTATGAGCTGGCTGCCAAACTTCGCCAGGAAGAACTTCAGCTTCAAGAAAAACTGAGTGAAAATGAAGCTCAAACGAAAGCTGCGGTTACAATAGAGGATATTCAGCAAATCGTTGAACAAAAAACAGGTATTCCTGTAAGGAAGCTTCAAGCTGACGAGCAGGCAAAAATGAAAGACCTTGCGAAAAATTTATCACAAAAAGTAATCGGCCAAAAAGAAGCAGTTGAAAAAGTAGCGAAGGCCATCCGCAGAAGCCGTGCCGGCCTTAAAGCCAAAAACCGTCCGATCGGATCCTTCCTGTTTGTCGGTCCGACTGGGGTAGGTAAAACAGAGCTTACGAAGTCGCTCGCAGAAGAATTGTTTGGTGATAAAGAAGCCATGATTCGTCTTGATATGAGTGAGTACATGGAAAAACACGCTGTGTCCAAACTGATTGGTTCGCCTCCAGGATATGTCGGCCATGATGAAGCTGGACAGCTGACAGAATTGGTTCGCCGAAAACCATACAGCATCATTCTTCTGGACGAAATTGAGAAAGCTCATCCGGATGTACAGCACATGTTCCTTCAAATCCTTGAGGATGGACGTTTAACGGACAGCCAGGGCCGTACAGTGAGCTTTAAGGATACTGTCATTATTATGACAAGCAATGCAGGGTCCGGCATTAAACAAACGAAAAAATTAGGATTTACGAATGAGCTGGCGGAGGTTCAAAAAGAAACCAGTATCCTTGATGCGATCGGTTCCTACTTCAAGCCGGAATTCCTAAATCGCTTTGACAGCATTGTACAATTCCAGTCACTGAAAGAAGAAGACCTTGTCCTCATCGTCGACCTCATGCTAAAAGAATTGAAAGGAAACCTTGTTGAACAAGGCATTACTATCAGCTTTACGGAAGAGGCGAAAAAGAAAATTGCTGAACTTGGTTACCATCCATCCTTCGGTGCACGTCCGCTTCGCAGAGTGATTCAGGAAAAAGTGGAGGATGCTGTGGCAGATGTTCTTCTGGAACAAGAAGAAAGTACAGAATTACGTGTTGATGTTCGTGAAAATGAATTAGTCGTAGAAAAAAGATAACCAAAAGAATACTAAAAAGAGCCATGCGATGCCGCATGGCTTTTTGTATGGAATATGTGATTACGCTTAATCGTTGTCCTTGGAGCGAATAATGGTCAGAACTAGCATTGAAAAACCAATCATCAACGACATTGCTTCGAATACTGTCATACCATTCCCTCCCCCTCATTAATTCGGGCTAGAACGTTTAAGCAGGATAAGCAGCAACCCCTGTCTTATATATTCCTATTTTATCCCGATTGTTAATTTATAACAAGAATCGTTAAGACTATTTCAAATCTTTTCCAATGGTTCGATGGTACTAAGTTACCAAGCAAAAACAAGGATAGAACCCTTATTTTTTAATATAAAGGCGAAGACATGCCATTTTTACTACGTTATTATCCCGAACATATGATGCTGCTTTTTGTATGGAATTCGAGTGAATATGCAGCGGGTTTTCTGTCTCACCGTTTGCTACAATAATTGGGGAGGGCCATCTTATGAAAAGATACAAGCTTGATGTGGTGGATGTAATTGAATTAAAAGAGCATTATATTGGAGAGACAAAAGAAGTTGTGGTGGATACAGTCATATTGAACGAAGATGGAAGTGAATTTTATCGGGGAATGACCGCCGTAAGGTTTAACAGGCATGGCATATTCCCGCAGGTTGATACGTTAAAGGGCATCTTTGAAGATAAAAACAGTTTCATGGACTTTGCCAGTTATTTAAAACGTTATATTAAACAGCAAGTCCGTTATTTGTAGGAAAGGAGCACATCGATGAATTATGTATGGTATGCGAGCTACGGCTCCAACATGAACCAAGCCAGATTCAGCTGTTATATAGAGGGAAAACAGGCAGAAGGCAGTTTGAAACCCGAAAAGGGATGCCGCAATTGTGACCCTCCTCGAGCAGACAAGCCCGTTAATATACAGTATCCGCTTTATTTTTCAAAGCAGGAAAGCAAGTGGGGAAAAGGGGGAGTCGCGTTTATCGGGCATCGTGAGGACGAGCACGAAAAAACAGCAGGAAGAATGTATTTGATTTCTGACGAACAATTTGTGGATGTGGCTTCACAGGAAAACGGAATCGAGGGTTTAGCAATCGATTTTGAACGAATAAAGGAATCCCGCTTTCTTCCGTTAACTGAGGGTTGGTATGGAACGATCGTCTACCTTGGGGATTCTGACGGCTATCCGATCTTTACCTTCACTTCCAACCATGACATGGGCGAGGAAGAGTTTATGGCACCCTCCTTCGCTTATCTTAAGACCATCGCTAAAGGACTGGAGACTCTTGGGATGGACCGGCAAGCGGTTGTAGAATACTTGCTTACCAAAAACGGAATTAAAGGCTACATGACAAAGGATCAGCTGACCAAAGGGTTAGCGTAAAGGTCATAGTCTTATTGGTACGGCTGGAGCTGATCAGGCGATACTGAAGGAAAAATAGGCAACAAGTCGCAAGTCTCTGGATGCTTACCAATCCCCTGGAAAGGTGAGATAATTAAAATCCCCTATACATATGAGGCACCTTTAAAAGGTGCCTCTATTTTTTTGGGTTTCATAGTCATTCAGGAGAGAAGCTCTGCAATGGATACATACGTATTCCAAAGTGCATGCACAACCATGCCGGGAACAAGGGATTTTGTAAAATAGAACAATGTGGAAAACACGAAACCCATGATACCGGCAGCAAGAGGATAGCCGATATGCAAAGAGCCGAATACCGCAGAGGAAATGATGAGGCCGGCAATAAAATGGTACCTCTCATGAAAAAAGCGGAACAAAAACCCCCTGAAGACCATTTCTTCAGTAAACGGCGCCGCAATACAAGCGCAGAAGATCACAAGAATGATGCCTGCGATTCCTATCCCGCTTGTAAAAAGGCTGTCATTTCCTTTTGAACCGGGGTTCTCGAGATGAAGCACATCAAAAATTATATATTGTTCTGCCTGGCAAATGACCAGTGCACCCGCCATCATCAAATAGGTGCTTTTCTTTTTCAGAACACCGAAAGCTAGTTTTTGAAATATAAATTGGCGGGTCTGTTTAAAGATCAGAATGACGGTTGTGAAGGTTAACGCATCAATCAGCAAAAAAACAGGGCTGTTCTCAAATCCAGCCATTGAGAAATCAAAAATGATCGCCGAGAGAGCATAGAACATGCCGATCAGCAGAGAAAACAAGATGATAAATCCGAGGTAAGCCCCGAAAAAACCGAAAAATCCTCCCCATGTGACCGGGTAGTTACGGTTCTTCTTTACTGGCGGCTCATATATTTCTTTTGTATACTCCAAATGTTCCTCCATTCTCTCCTCCTCGTTGCTTTATAATCATATGTAAATCATTTATTTCAATTACACCAAAAAAAGGATGCAAAAGGAAGTGAGACGATTGGCGAAAAAAATTGTCGTTTCGTTCAGCGGCGGCAAAGACTCCATGCTGGCTCTGCATAAGCTGCTGGAATCCAACGAATATGAAGTCGACTCTTTACTTACAACCATCAATGAGGACCATAGAAGGACAAGTATCCATGGCATTCGTGAGGAAATTCTTGATGCACAGGCAAAATCTTTAGGCTTTCGCGTCCGCAAAGTAAAGATTCCAACGGTTTGCACGAATGACATCTATGAGGAACGGATGCGGGAAGAAATGGACAAGCTGAGTGAAGCCGGTATTCGGCACGTGATGTTCGGAGACATTTTTCTCGCGGATATCAGGGAATACCGGGAATCCAAATTAAAGCAAGCCGGAATCGCAGGAGTTTTTCCTTTGTGGGGGAGAAAATCAGCGGAGCTGATTGATGAATTTCTCTCGCTTGGATACCGTACGGTCATTACAACGCTTGATCAGACAAAGCTGGATAAAGATTTTCTTGGCCGGGAAATCAACCGTGATTGGATTGCGGATATCCCAGAAAACGTAGATCCATGCGGAGAAAATGGCGAATTCCATACAATGGTGGTCAACGGACCATTATTCAGCCGTGAGATCGCTGTTGAACAGGAAAATCATACGGTTTCAGAAGGGAATTTTATTTACCTTGATTTTATTCTTTCAGAATAATATCAAAAGGCATTGGTCCTGTCGGGACAATGCCTTTTAAATTTCTTTGTATGGAGCTTTCAATGCTTTGATCATCTGCCGCGCAATCCGTTCGTGGCCTTTTTCATTTGGATGGATGGTATCATAGATCCACTCCTTCCTGTTTTCGGGCTTAAGCACCTCACTGCTCGGAATCACAACAGAGGGTTTATAGTTTGATGTGGTTTCATAGGCAATCAGATTCCAGTCATTCAGCAATTTTTTAGTTGCAGGATAAAAGGATTCTTCAGAGTCCACTGCATTATACAATTCGTTGTATACGAGGATTGCATGAGGATTCTCTTTTCGGATCAATGAGAATATATCAATTAAATTTTTCTCATAAGTGGATTTCACATTTTGGTAATCCTGAAGCGCTTTGACAGGCCCTTCCTTTAATGCAAGTTTTACGAGGTCGTTGCCCCCGATATTGATTGTAATGATGTCTGCGGACTTCACCCGGTCAGACATGCCGGGAGATGAAAGATAGGTGAGCAGGTCACTGCTCGTCGCTCCAGATATCCCTTGGTTATCAAGCTGCACTTTTTTAAATGTTAAAGCACTCATTTCATTGTTGGCCATTTTTATAAAACCGCCTTGATTTGAACCGCGGCCTTGAATGACCGAATCTCCCAGAGCCAGGTGATGAAGCTCTTTTCCACTCAGATGTTTTAAATGCTGAATATAGGATACATCTTCCTGATGTGGTTTATTCCCTGAGGATTCGGTCGTTGCCGCATTTTGGGCTTTCAGACGATCAATCTTATACTGGGGATAGTAATACCAGCCTCCAGCTGTTATTGCACCGATTGCAAAAAGGATTAGCATCAGCCATATCCATTTTTTCATACGGCTCCTCCTTTCAAAGTAACCATTTTAAACCATCCTTGCTTCTTCTTTCAAATATATTTACTTCTAATGGGGACATATGAGATCTCTATGAAAAAATAGAATTTACAGGAGAAGGAAAAAAACAGAGAGGAAAGAAGCCATAAAGAAAGAGGGGAAACGCTGAAAGAACAAAACGGCATGGGACCCTCTTACTGGCAAGGTGAACCATGGAGCGGCCTGGAGAACGGTGGTAGATCTGGCGGACCTCGAGAAAACCTACAATGTAATCGGACCCGGGACAGTCAGGCCATGTCCTTGGTATGATAACCAAATCGAGGATTGGACTACAGGCAGCTATCATATCACTGAAACGAAGGAATCCAGCTTTAATAATAGTGAAAAACTTGTTTTGAAGCCGAGTAAATAAAAAATAAGCCTCGCCCATATGGGTGAGGCTTATTTCTGATGGAATTGTTTATGGATCGAGCCTGCGGTATTTCGCTTCAAATAGCAGGTACGCACCATAGGCGACGAGCCCGAGAGCCACAACAGATAGGAGAACCGGACCAAACGGCTGTTTTACAAGTTCAGCCAAAGCACCGTCCAGCCCCTTTGTTTCATCAGGATCTGCCTGAATGGCGGTTCTGATTAGAAAGATGCCGACGATGGCGAACACAACACCATGTGCTAAAAGCCCGAACTTACCAATATAACGCGCACTCTTCCATTCTTTTTGGTTCATCTCATGACGCTTCAGCCTGTTTTTGAATTTTTCCGTATAGGCCTTGTAGAAGTTAAAAACCCCTATTCCGATAAATACAGCGCCAATAACGGCAATGATCGTTTGTCCGAAGGGCTGTGCGAGTGCTTTTGCGGATAAGGATTGGTATTTTTCACTTGATGTGTTAACACTCGCCCTGAAGATGATTTTAATAGCATTAAAGCAGAGACTGAAATAAATGGCAGCGATGATGAGGTAACTCATTCGAGCGAACCATCCTTTGGCGTCTTTTCCTTTATGTTCAGGGTCAAATACGGCCATGATGACTTGCCAAAATGCATAGCCTGCAAGGCCGGCAGCCAGCACAGCGAGCATGGCGGAGCCGAACGGCTGCTTGGCGATGGTGTAGAGGGCACCAGAGGAAGTGGTTAATTTTCCTTGAAGACCGAATGCTGCCATCACCGCAAGGATTCCGATAACAATATAAACAGCCCCTTTGGAGAAATGGCCGAAACGGGCCATCCCGACGATCCAGGGAGCGGCCTCTTCCTTATATTCTTCGGCTTTTCTTTCGGCATGTGCTTTGTGCTGTGATAAATCTTTTTCCATAAAGGAGCCCCTTTCAAGGTTTCTATCTCCTTTATACCCATTTTTGCGGATAGTCGAAACGGGCAGACTGCTGTCCATACCCATTTTCCACATTTTGCATAAGATGCAGGGTAGTAGTGTTATCAGGGTAAAGAGGAGGTTAACTTTTGAAGGAACAATATTACGGTCTGTGCTGTCAGCATATGGGGCAAGATGTTGAAATTACTACCCATGACGGGAGTGTCTACAGAGGCTCCATCCAAAGAGTTGATACAGAAAATGTCTACCTGCTGCCATACCATGATGATGGGACAGGAAGGTTCTTTCCGGTCGTTGGTGCAGCCTTGGTAGGACTTGGACTCGGAACTATTGCAGGATTCGCTCTTGCGCCCCGTCCGTTCGCATACGGTTATGGATACGGATACGGCGGAGTTTCACCTTTCCCAGGCGGATATGGTGGTTTTCCGGGCGGTTTCGGCGGTTTTCCAGGCGGTTATGGAGGATTCCCAGGAGGCGGATTTGGAGGCTTTTAAGTGATAAAGTTGAAAGCTCATGGCGAGCGGCTGCCGTGAGTTTTTATGTTTATGGAAAAAAGAATAAAAGGTGTCAGGATTGTACAGACTTGACATTACGGCTGAAAAATTGTACTATTTTTCCCATAATCTAATGATGTAAAGCTATGACAGACCAATAGTATCTGAGGTGCTTTTGTGAGAAGCGAACCGGGGATGGTGGAAGCCCGGGGCAAAAGTTCAGAGAAACGGCAGTCTCGAGCGATTAATTGACCAAAGCGGATGCTTATTTAGCATCAATTAGGGTGGAACCGCGTGAGTATAAGCTCTCGTCCCTGGGCAAGGAAACTTGTCTATGGATGAGGGTTTTTTTGGTTGATTTCATACGCATTTACTAAAAAAGGAGAGATGGTCATGAGTGTGACAATGGAACAGATCGTCAACATGGCAAAACAGCGCGGATTTATTTTTCCGGGCTCAGAAATTTATGGAGGATTATCCAACACGTGGGATTACGGTCCGCTCGGCGTTGAGCTGAAGAATAACGTGAAAAAAGCTTGGTGGAAAAAATTTGTACAGGAATCCCCATACAATGTAGGGTTGGATGCAGCGATTCTCATGAACCCTCAAACGTGGGTAGCATCCGGACATATCGGAAACTTCAATGATCCAATGATCGACTGTAAGCAATGTAAAGCGAGACACCGTGCCGATAAATTAATCGAAGATGCGCTTGCCGAAAAAGGGATCGAGAAAATTGTTGACGGGCTCTCTTTCGATCAAATGGAAAAGTTGATTGAAGAGCACAACATCGCATGTCCAGAGTGTGAGGCGCACGACTTTACAACGATCCGCCAGTTTAACCTGATGTTCAAAACATTCCAGGGTGTAACAGAATCCAGCACGAACGAAATCTATCTTCGTCCAGAAACAGCACAGGGGATCTTTGTAAACTTTAAAAACGTGCAGCGTACGATGAGGAAGAAATTGCCGTTCGGTATCGCTCAGGTCGGTAAAAGCTTCCGTAATGAGATTACACCGGGCAACTTTACGTTCCGTACCCGTGAATTCGAACAGATGGAGCTTGAGTTCTTCTGCAAGCCGGGTGAAGAATTAAAATGGTTTGATTTCTGGAAACAATATGCCCACGATTTCTTATTAAACCTTGGAATGAAGCAGGATAAGCTCCGTCTTCGCGACCATGAATCCGAAGAGCTTTCCCACTACAGCAACGCAACGACAGATTTTGAGTATCAATTCCCGTTCGGCTGGGGAGAGCTGTGGGGGATCGCGTCCCGTACCGACTTTGACCTTAAGCGTCACAGCGAGCATTCTGGTGAGGACTTTAACTATATCGACCAAGAGACGAATGACCGCTATATCCCGTATTGCATCGAGCCTTCACTCGGCGCAGACCGAGTAACGCTTGCGTTCTTGATCGACGCGTTTGAAGAGGAAGAGCTCGAGGGCGGAGATACGAGGGCGGTTCTCCACTTGCATCCGGCTCTTGCGCCGTTTAAAGCAGCAGTGCTTCCTTTATCGAAAAAGCTTTCAGAAGAAGCAAGAGAAGTTTTTTCCGGCCTTGCGAGCGACTTCATGGTAGATTATGATGAAACAGGATCGATCGGAAAACGCTACCGCAGACAGGATGAGATCGGAACCCCTTTCTGTATTACGTATGATTTTGATTCCAAAGATGATCAGCAGGTAACGGTTCGTGACCGCGACACGATGGAACAGGTCCGCATGCCGGTATCCGAGCTTCGTTCGTTCCTTGAATCCAAAATCAGATTTTAATGTTTTACATTTCTAATCTGAATGGTAAGATGTAGATAAAATGAATAACTTGCAACACTGGGGGAGCCTGGCCGGCTGAGACTGAACAATCTGTTCTAAACCCTTTGAACCTGATCTGGATGATGCCAGCGTAGGGAAGTGGACTATGCACTATGCTAAATATAGTGCTGAAGATTAGATAAACAGATAATCAGCCACTCTTTTCTGCGAAAGGGGTGGCTTTTTTGTATGGGAAAAGGAGGGTGCAAGGTGGAAAGATTCGAGTTCCATGTCATTACGAATGGAAGGAAGCAGCCTGAAGAAATCATTTCGGCCGCATCAATCCTGGCTCCTTATATGACATGTATCCATATCAGAGAAAAACAGCGGAATGCCGGTGAGATTTTTAATCTGGCGGAGGGATTGAAGGGAGCAGGATTAAGGAGGGAGCAGATCTGCGTCAATGACCGTGTGGATGTAGCCGTTGCTGCGGAAGCAGGAGCTGTTCACTTAAAGGGAACCAGCCTTGAACCAGATCTCGTAAGTAAGCATTTCAGCAGCCTTAGAATTGGAAAATCCGTTCATTCCAGGGAGGAAGCCATGCGTGCAGAGGATAAAGGCGTCCACTATTTATTTTATGGGCATGTTTTTCATTCAGAAAGCAAAAGGGGAAGTGAACCCCGCGGTCTTGAATTACTGCGTGAGACCGCAGATGCGGTTTCCATTCCTGTTGTTGCCATCGGAGGAGTAACGCCTAGTAATACCAGTTGGCTCCTGCAGGCGGGAGCCAAAGGAATCGCCGTCATGTCCGGGATCTGGACGGCGGAGAATCTCGATTTAGAAGCGAGAAGCTATTCAGAAGCTTTACAAAAGGAGTGAATTTTTGGATGTCCAAGGACTATGATGTAGTTATTGCAGGTGGAGGCATTATCGGCTGCGCGATTGCTTACTACTTGCGTAAACTTACAGATTATACTGTTCTGGTTATTGAAAAAGGCCGAATCGGCAGTGAGGCTTCTTCAGCCGCGGCCGGTATGCTTGGGGCGCAGGCCGAACTGAATGAGGCAGGACCGCTCTACACGATGGCACGTGAAAGCCGAATTCTGTTCCCTGAATTAAGCAGAGAACTGAAGGAAATTTGCGGGATCGATATAGAGTTTATCGACAAAGGATTGTTTAAAACTGCGGGTGATGAAAGTGAAGTCTTAAAATTGAAGCGGCTGATCGATTTTCACAATAACAATGGACAGCCTGCACATTGGGTTGCCGGACCTGAACTGTTAAAAATGGAGCCGAGGCTATCAGACAGAGTAGCTGGGGCCATGTTTCTACCGAAAGATGGCCAGGTCAATCCTGTGCAATTGACGAGAGCATTTGCCGAGTCAGCCTCAAGGCTCGGAGCAGTTTTTTTAGATTTTACGGAAGTGGCCGGATTCGATTTTAGCCAGTCAGGAATAGACGTTCAAACGAGCGCAGGCATGTATTACGGAGAAAAGGTGGTACTGGCATCAGGTGTCTGGACAGGAAAGCTGGCGGTTCAGTCCGGATTGCATATGCCGATGTTCCCGGTGAAGGGAGAATGTCTTTCATTGACGTTTTTAGAGCCGGTCATCACATCAACGGTAATAGCTGATGAGTGCTACCTCGTACCAAAACGAGGCGGCAGATTGGTCGTAGGTGCAACGATGGAAACTGGCTCCTACGACAGAAAAGTTAGGGCAAAGGGAGTTTTAGAGCTGCTTTCGAAAGCGAGTGCTGTCCTTCCCGGTATTTTACACGGCGAGTGGGAGAAAGCCTGGACAGGGTTCAGGCCGCAAACGCCGGATGGTCTCCCGTACATGGGAAAACATCCCTGCCATAAAGATCTGTACATTGCAGCGGGCCATTTTCGCAATGGGATCTTACTCAGTCCGCTGACCGGGCGCTGGATGGCAGAACTGCTGGAAGGAAAGCTGCAGGAAGAGACTTTAAGAGAATTTGCTCCTGACCGCTTTGCCTATGAAAAAAATGAGAGGATGAGCTTTCATGAAGTTGATTGTTAACGGTGCATCGCTGGATATCGACCAGGCCAGGACCATTGAGGAACTTCTGGTGGAGCTGAAGCTTGCCGGAAAAGGGGCGATCGTTGAACTGAACCAGGAGATTCTCGATAAAAGCCAGCACGCTGAAACACGCTTAGCTAATGGTGATAAGGTAGAAATTGTTCATTTTGTAGGAGGAGGATGAAGACATGCTGAAAGTTGGAAACTATGAGTTTAGCTCCAGATTGCTGCTGGGAACAGGAAAATTTCCTGATTTTGATATTCAAAAAGAGGCGGTCAAGGTTTCAGGTACTGAGATCCTTACGTTTGCCGTAAGAAGGATGAATATTTTTGATCCTGATCAGCCGAATTTTTTAGAAAAACTGGATGCAGAGAATTTTACGCTGCTGCCGAACACGGCTGGAGCTAAAACGGCCGAAGAAGCGGTTAGAATTGCAAAGCTAGCAAAAGCTTCAGGGCTATGTGATATGATAAAGGTAGAAGTAATAGGAGATTTCAAGACTCTTCTGCCGGATCCGCTTGAAACATTAAGAGCGTCAGAAATGCTGTTGGAAGAAGGGTTTACGGTCTTGCCTTATGCTTCAGATGATGTCATTCTTGCACAAAAATTAGAGGAGCTTGGCGTACATGCCATAATGCCTGGAGCTTCACCGATTGGTTCTGGCCTAGGAATCATCAATCCGTTAAACATCAGCCTCATTATTGAGCAGGCCAATATTCCGGTTATTGTGGATGCCGGCATCGGATCACCAGCTGACGCGGCAGCCGCTATGGAACTTGGCGCTGACGGAGTATTGCTCAATTCTGCGGTATCTGGAGCAGATGATCCGGTAAAAATGGCTCAGGCGATGAAGCTCGCCATTGAGGCCGGCCGTCTCGGATATGAGGCAGGAAGAATTCCAAAGAAAAGGTATGCATCGGCAAGCAGTCCGCTGGAGGGAATGAGTATTTAATGAATGATCGCTACTCCAGGCAGATATTATTCGAGCCTATCGGAGAAGAAGGGCAGGATCAGCTGTCAGATAAACACGTTGTGATTATAGGGGCTGGAGCGCTCGGAACAGGCAATGCCGAAATACTTGCCCGTGCGGGCGTAGGCAGGATTACGATCGCTGACCGTGACTACGTGGAATGGAGCAACCTGCAGCGCCAGCAGCTTTTCAGCGAAGAAGATGCAAAGTACAGGATGCCCAAAGCCGTTGCTGCAAGAGAACGGCTGGAGCAGGTGAATTCCGATATTCATGTTGAAAGTCTTGTACTGGACGCAGGTGTGGAAGAACTGCGGGAACTGGCGGAATTTGCAGATCTTTTGATTGATGCGACAGATAATTTTGATACACGTTTGCTGATCAACGACATCTCACAGGAAAGAAAAATTCCATGGATTTACGGCGCTTGTGTCGGAAGCTATGGTTTAAGCTATGTGATTTTGCCGGGTGAGACGCCTTGTCTTAGCTGTTTGCTTGAGAAGGTGCCTATGGGCGGTGCAACGTGTGATACAGCAGGAATTATCGCACCTGTGGTGCAGATGGTAGTCGCCCACCAGACAGCTGAAGCGCTGAAGCTATTGACGGGCAATACCACTTCTCTACGGAACAAGCTGGTCTCCTTTGATATGTGGAACAATCATTACTTGGCGATGGATGTGCAAAAGCTGAAGAAAGCAGATTGCCCTTCCTGTGGCGAGCACGCCCACTATCCGCATCTTGATCCGGAAAATCAGACGAAGACAGCGGTCCTGTGCGGAAGAAACACTGTCCAGATCCGTCCTTCGGAAAAAGGGGAAAGAGATTTGGAGGAGCTGTCACTGTCTTTATCGCGGCTTGGCGGAAGAATCGAGCAGAATCCATATCTGCTTTCATATAGCAGTGATGAAGAACAGAGGCTTGTGTTTTTTAAAGACGGACGCGTACTCATTCATGGCACGAAAGATATAACAGAAGCGAAAAATCTGTACTACAGTTTAATAGGATAATGGAATAGAAATCTGCTAGGGGGGCTGAAAGGCTGAGACTGAACCTTTGTGTTCTAGACCCTTGGAACCTGATCTGGATTATGCCAGCGGAGGGAAGCAGGCTGAATGAAAAGCTGATTAATCGGACCCCAGCAGAAAGCTCAGCCGCCTTCTCTTATGAAGGCGGCTTTTTTGTATATGTTGGGTGCCAGGCACCCGCCGTTACACAAGTATGTAATGCTTGGTGCCTGGCACCGAAATAAAGGAGGCTGCGATGAGAGACTTACAAGAGAAGATTAATAGATTGGCAGAGGAAAGACAGGAAAGGCTGATTGATATTTTGCGAACTCTCGTTGCATTCGAGACGGTCAGTCCACCTGCGAGGAATACAGAAGAGGCACAGAGCTATGTTAAAGACGTACTCCTTAACCTGGGATTTGAGACAGAGGAATGGGAGCTGTTTCCCGGGGACCGAATCGTCGCGGGAACAAAGCAAGGAGAAAGATCAGAGGAATATCAAAGCCTGCTCCTTAATGGACATATGGATGTCGTAGCTGTCGGTGATGAAGCGTCATGGAAATATCCCCCTTTTGTAATCACAGAAGAGGAAGGGCTGCTCTATGGACGCGGAACTTCAGATATGAAGGGAGGCATGGCCTCATCTCTGTTTGCCCTTGAGCTTCTTCAAGAGCTTGGGATTAAGCAGAAAGGGGACATCTTCTTTCAATCGGTGACAGGTGAAGAAGCAGGAGAAGCAGGAACCAAGTCATGTGTAGACCGGGGCATGAAAGCTGATTTTGCGATCGTCGCCGACACATCGAATCTTGAGATTCATGGCCAAGGGGGAGTCATCACAGGGTGGATCACCATTAAGAGTAAAGAGACCTATCACGATGGGCTCCGTTCGCGGATGATCCATGCCGGAGGCGGAATAAACGGTGCGAGTGCCATTGAAAAAATGGCAAAGGTGATTGAAGGGCTGCAGGAACTTGAACGACACTGGGCAATCACTAAATCGTACCCGGAATTCCCTATGGGCAGCACGACCATTAATCCGTCCGTCATTGAAGGAGGAAGAAATGCGGCGTTTATCGCTGATGAATGCCGGCTGTGGATTACTGTTCACTTTTACCCGAATGAGACCTATGAAGAGGTCGCGAAGGAAATTGAGGAACACATCCTTGCTGTTGCCATGGCCGATCCATGGATGAAAAACAATCCTCCTCTGTTTAAGTGGGGAGGAAAATCCATGATTGAGGAGAGAGGAGAAGTTTTTCCTGCACTGGACGTTGATCACACTCATGAAGCTTTGGCGGTACTGAAGGAACAGCATCAAACGGTCTCCAAGCGGAAAGCGGTTGTTTCAATGTCATCAACCGTTACCGATGCAGGTTGGCTTGGAGCCGCTGGAATACCTGCTGTTATTTATGGCCCCGGCAAGCTGGATGATGCTCACGCTGTGGACGAAAAGGTGGAGCTTCATCAGCTGTTGGAACACTCAAAGGTTCTCGCGGGGTTTATCGCAAAGTGGTGCAGTACAGAAAGGAGCAATACACATGACGAAGCTGAAGCAAGAGCCATTTACTGAACGATTGTACAAAAGCGTGGAACCCGTTTGGAAACACACTCATCTTCATCCGTTTGTACAGGGCATTAAAGACGGATCACTGCCTAAGGAACGCTTTGCCTATTATATGAAACAGGACTATGTCTATTTAAAAGACTATGCCAAGCTCTTTGCGTTTGGGGCAATAAAAGCGAAGGATGCCGAGACGATGACCTGGTTTTCAAGCCTGCTTCATGAAACCTTGAATACCGAGATGGATCTCCACCGCGCGTATTGCAGTGACATTGGCATACAGTCCGAGGAGCTGGAGGAAGAAAAGGCCACTCCGATTAACCTTGCGTACACCCGCTATATGCTGAACGCCTCCCAGCACGGAACACTTGCGGAGCTTATCTCCTGCCTGCTGCCATGTATGTGGAGCTACCATGAGATTGGATCGGCTTTAAAGAGGGAAGCAGGAAGCCTCGAAGACCATCCTTATGCCCAATGGATTGAAATGTATGCGTCAGAGGAATTTGGCGGGCTTGCACAGTGGCTCATCAATAAACTGAACCGGTTGGCTGAAGGTATGACAGAACAGGAATTGACAGTGCTCGAGGAGCATTTCCTGACCACCTCGCGCTTTGAATTCATGTTTTGGGATATGGTGTATTACGGTCATGAATGGCCGGTGTAATCGCCACATTGAAGGAGAGTTTGTATGTCACTGATCTTTAAGAATGTATTTTATTCCTTTACTCAGCAAAGACAAATCTCCCCGCTTCTGAACGACATCAATTTTGCAGCAGCGGCCGGAGAATTTGTTTCGATCATCGGCAAAAGCGGAACCGGCAAAAGCACTTTGCTCAAGCTTGCCTGCGGACTGGATCAGCCCTCCAAGGGAGAGATCCTCGTACAGGACAAGCCTGTCTTTCCGGGAGCAGCGGGATACATGCCTCAAAAGGATCTGCTTCTTCCCTGGCGTACGGTCATGGAAAATCTTCTTCTTGCTCCAGAGATTCAGCAGCAAAAGAGGCAAAAAGCAGAAGAGGCGAAATCATGGTTGAAAAAAGTAGGACTGTGGGATTACCGTAACGCTTTTCCGCATGAACTTTCAGGGGGGATGCGCCAGAGGATCGCCTTTCTTCGAACCTTGCTGACGGGAAAAGAAGTGCTTCTTCTTGATGAACCATTTGGTGCACTGGACGCGATGACAAAAAAGGAAATGCACCAATGGATCTCTTCCCTATGGAAGGATTTGAACAAAACGATCCTTTTGGTCACTCATGATCTTCATGAAGCGGTTTTTTTAAGCGACCGGATCATCGTGCTGCATCCAACTGGTGAAACAGAAGAGTTAGAGGTCAAGCTTCCGAGGCCAAGAAGTGCGGTCTTAACAAATGAGATGGCAGGCTTGATCAATATATTGGAGAGCAGAATTACAAATGAACAGCATGAAACGATTATTTAAAGATTATTATTTGTTTTTGGCCGCGGCTGCCGTCTTGCTTGTACTATGGGAATGGCTTGTCAGGACTGACCGGATCCCCTCCTTTATTTTGCCGCCTCCTTCAGGCATTCTCGTGTCGCTGTATGAAAACAGGGAGGTTCTGCTGGGCCATTGCTGGGCAACACTTAAAGAAACCATCCTCGGTTTTTTAATCGCAGCTGTTGCAGGTGTTTCGCTTGCTGTTGCGATGTTCTTTGTAAAATCCGTAGAAAAAATGGTCTATCCGGCGGTTCTGATCTCACAGACGATACCGATCATTGCACTTTCTCCAATCTTTGTGCTCTGGTTCGGCTACAGCATCTGGAGTAAAGTGGCGGTTACCGTGCTGATCGCCTTCTTCCCAATCGTCGTCAGCACATATGACGGATTGAACCGTCATGACAAAGACTATGTTGATCTGCTGCGTTCCATGGGAGCAAAAAGATGGCAGATCTTTAATAAGGTGCAGCTCCCGATGGCGCTCCCATCATTCATGTCCGGGATAAAACTAGCCGCTGTATTTTCCGTGGTGGGTGCTACAATCGGTGAATGGCTAGGTGCCAGCGAGGGACTTGGGTACTATTCAAGAAGGATGTCAGGAAGCTTGAACGCTGAAGGAGTATTTTCTGCTATTTTTTTATTATCATTGCTCGGGATGTGTTTGTTCGGTGCCGCTGCACTCGCAGAAAAAAGAATGTTTAAATGGAAAGAGAACAGAAAGGATGTATGAAATGAACGTATGGATTAAACGAAGCAGCCTTCTTATCGCCGGCTGCCTGCTTTTCCTGTTAAATGCGTGTTCATCCGCGGACACGCCGAATCAAGAGGCAAAAGGAAACCTTAAAAAAGTGAGCATCATGCTCGACTGGTATCCAAATGCGGTGCATGCCGGAATATATGATGCGATTGAAAAAGGGTACTTTAAAAATGAAGGCATCGAGGTGGACGTGAAGATGCCTGCCGAAACAAACGATCCGTTAAAGCTTGTGGCTGCTGGACGGACTGACCTTGCGTTAACCTATCAGCCGCAGGTCGTCCTTTCCAGGTCAGAAGACATTCCCATCGTTTCCTTGGGAGCACTGGTCAGGCATCCATTAAACCATTTGATGGTCTCTAAAAACAGTCCGATCCGTTCACCTAAGGATCTGGAAGGGAAGAATGTAGGCTATCCTTCAATTCCCATTAATGAAGCGATGGTCAAGACGATGGTGAAACAGGATGGCGGCAATCCTGAAAAAGTGAAGATGACGGATGTAGGCTGGGATATCATCCCCGCGATGGCGGCTCATAAAGTGGACGGAATATCTGGCGGTTACATTAACCATGAAAAGATTCTCCTTAATAAAGAGGGTCATGACGTGCGGTCTATAGATCCTGTAAAGTACGGTGTTCCGGATTACTATGAGCTCGTTCTAGTTTCCAGTGAAGATGGGCTGAAAAAGAACCGGAAGCTTTACCAGAAGTTTTGGAATGCCCTGGCAAAAGGTCAAAAGGATGTACACGATCATCCGGATCAGGCGCTGAATGTCTTATTCAAGCATGAAAATAAAGAGTTTCCACTGGATGAAAACGTTGAAAAGAAAAGCCTCCAGACTCTTTTGCCGTTAATGGACAGCGGGAAGAAGCCATTTGGCTATCAGGACTTGGGTTCATGGAAACAGGTTTCGGATTGGCTCATTGAATCCAAAATGATCAAAAAGAAGGAAGATCCAAAGAACGCTTTTATTAATTTTGAGAAATAGAAGAATAGATGCCTCGTTAATGGTTAGGGTAATAACCAAAGAGGAGGTGCCGTTATGGCTAACAATGAAAAAATCCGCAAGCAAAACGCTGAACAGCGAAAAGGAAAAGCGGATATTCCAAAAGGAACGTTTGCTGATCCAATCGCCAATCAGGGAGACATTGCGGAAGCCAAAAACATGAAAGAGAACAAATAACAGGAAGGCGCACTCCATTACAGGGAGTGCGTTTTTTCTTTAATGAAAAATCATTGCAGGTTATGAAACTTAGATCAAAAAGGGGCAGACGTCGTGTTGGAATGGGACAAGAGCGGCCTGGAAAAAGCTTCGGACGAGCTTGAGATTCATGAACACCAATCCGTTTTACAATAAGCTGTTTTATGGTACAAGCAAAGTGACAATTGAACAGGTGGAAGAGGAGCTTAAAGATCTTGAGGGATCGCCGAGGACACGGTATTTGATTCATACAGGCGGCAGGAACGCAGCTATTCTTGAGTATCTGCTGCATAATCCGAAAGACCACAAACCTTGCCTCGGTTTTTTAATGGTACACAGCGCTTTTCAAAAACAGGGGCTAGCCAAGGAAATATATTTGGTTTGCGAAGAAGAGATGAAGAAGAACAAGAAAAAATGCCTGAGGTGGGGGTGCTTAGCGGGAATGTTCCGGCCCTTTCCTTTTGGTCCAAAATGGGTTTTGAAGAGATAGAAGTTAGAGAAGGCGGGGGAAAGCTTCTTCATATCCTTGAAAAATCCTTCATCGGTTAATCCCTTCTTTTTTCCTAAATTCATTCTTATTCACATAAAGGCGATTTCTGCCGCATATCCTCATTCGTGTGCACAAAAGCTAAACCTGCTTAACATGTGCTTAATGATTGTGGATTAAAATGTTAGGGGTAAAGAATAGGAGTGAAAGGCCATGAAGACATACTGCTTTTTGCAGGAAAAAATGAATTCAGCGACCATTAACAAGCTCGTTCATAAAGCGAATGAGTACGAGGAATGCCAGATCTATTTTGAATTTGATAACTGCCAGATGAACGCCAAAAGCATACTCAGCATGAGCAAGCTTCGCGGAATTGCCGGGCTATGCTGCATATCTGCGCAAGGCCTGGATAAACAGGACGCACTGGAGGGTTTGAGACAGATTTGTGCAGGGAGACATGGATCCCTCCATATAACGAATCGTTAAGATTTGAACATTAGAAAATCGAGTGGGATAGAAAAGGCGGGTCGAGGCGGAGATGCATTGGGAATTTACTTGATATAATAAGACAAATGGCCTTGTTCGCCATAAATTTTTCTTGGCCAATTTTTTTATTATCGATCTATTTACTCTCGACATATAACGACGGGTTTTGATCCAGGCATTTCAGAAATTTGTCCAAGCCCAAAATAAAAAAGCTTGCACCTAATCATAGGGCAAGCTTTTTCATTTCTCTTTTCCTCCGCCCAATCGGTTTAAGTTATCCTTTCGCTTCTTCTTTAATGATGGAAAACAGCTGATCCAATGCATTATTCAGCCGGCTTTTTTCCATTCGGCTGATGTAGGCTCCCTTCATCTCATCAAGCTTTTCGATACTGTCACAGAGAGAGTCAGCGGTCAGCTCCTCTTCAAAAAGTACCTTGCAGAATCCCTGCTTTTCAAAGGATTGGGCATTCTCGATCTGATCCCCGCGGCTGGCTTCTTTGGAAAGGGGGATAAGAAGCATTGGTTTTCTGAGTGATAAGAACTCAAAGATTGAATTTGATCCTGCTCTTGAAACAACAAAGTGAGTGGCCGCAAGGAGATCAGGAAGTTCATCTGTTACATACTCAAACTGAACATAGCCGTTTCTTCTGATTGAACCGTCCATCTGCCCTTTCCCGCATAGATGAACAATTTGATATCGGGGGAGCAGGGCATCCAGGCTTAATCGTACAGACTCGTTTATTTTTTTTGATCCGAGGCTCCCGCCCATAATCAGGATAACCGGCTTGCGGGGAGTAAAACCGCAAAAAGCCCTCCCATTTGCTGCGATCCCTTTATGCAGCTCTGTACGGATCACTGCACCCGCATATACTGCTCTACCGATTGGGAGCTGGTCAGCGGTTTCGGGAAAGGTTGTACATACCTTCTTTGCGAAGGGAAGTGATAGCCGGTTGGCAAGCCCTGGGCTAAGGTCGGATTCATGTGTCACAATAGGTACCTTGTTCATTCGGCTCCCGAGTATAACAGGTACAGAAACGAAACCGCCTTTTGAAAAGACTACATCTGGTTTTATTGTCTTAATGAGCCGGAATGCTTCAAAAGCCCCTTTCACGACACGGAACGGGTCTTTAAAATTGTTCCAATCGAAATAGCGTCTAAGCTTTCCGGTTGAGATACTGTAATAGCGCACCCCATCAATGGATTCTGTCAGCTGCTGTTCAATTCCGCCTTTAGATCCGATGTAGCTGACGTCCCAGCCTTCTGCCAGGAACAAGGGAATCAGCGCCAGGTTGACAGAGACATGCCCCGCTGAACCTCCACCGGTAAACACAATTTTCCTGCCCAAACGTTCCACCCCTTTTAGTTATGTATTTCTATCATACCAGAAGCATTTGCCGCTGAATCTTGAAATATCTGAATAATGGTTGACGCTATCCGTCCCGCCATGATAGAGTTAGAATAATTTAATGAAGCTTATCAAGAGCGGCGGAGGGAAAGGCCCGATGAAGCCCGGCAACCTTCAGGCATACGTCTGAAAAGGTGCCAAATCCTTCAAAGGTAAAACTTTGAGAGATAAGAGACGGAACGGGAACCTAAAGCTCTCTTATCTTTATGATAAGGGGGTTTTTTGTACTAAAAAATAAAGTGCTACATAACATGTTTCATTCTAATGAAATACTCTTATCCAGAGCGGCGGAGGGAAAGGCCCGATGAAGCCCGGCAACCTGCAGACACAGGTCTGAAAAGGTGCTACTACCTGCAGGAAAAGACCCTGGATGATAAGAGGAGGCCCGCTGCTGCAAACCTCTTCTTATGATGAGGTTTTTTCTTTTGCCTTCTGGCAGGTACTAATTATTCAGTCTTTTACTAAAAATTATAGATTACAGGGAGTGTTGACAATGAATGAAATTAAAATTGCATTGCTTGGATTGGGAACGGTTGGCACGGGTGTGTATTCATCCATTGTAGAAAGAAAAGGAGCTTTAGAAGAGTTGCTGGGAAAACGTCTGAGGCTGTCCAGTATATTAATTAAGGATCCTTCCAAATCGAGGCCAACCGTAGGAGGGGTGCGGGTGACATCAGATTTTGAGAAGGCGATCGGGGAAGAAGTGCCAGATGTGGTCATCGAGGCCATCGGGGGGATTGAGCCCGCCCGAACCTATATCATTCAATCACTTGAAGCAGGCTGCCACGTGATTTCTGCCAACAAGGATCTAATCGCCCGTCATGGAGAGGAATTATCTGAACGTGCATCGGAAAAAGGTGTGCGGTTTATCTATGAGGCAAGTGTAGGCGGCGGGATACCGATATTGAGAACATTGAGGGAGCTTTTAAGAATCAATCGGATTCAGCATGTGGAGGCCATTTTAAACGGGACGTCCAATTTCATTCTTTCACACATGAGAACGACCGGTTCTTCCTTTGAGGAAGCACTGAAACTGGCACAGCAAAAAGGATATGCAGAGCCGGATCCAACGAATGACGTTGAGGGCTTGGACGCCTTTTATAAGGCGATGGTGCTGAGCAAATGGATTTATGGCGTTCAGCCTTCCTGGGAAGAAGTGCAGGTTGAAGGGATTGGAAATGTGCTCCTTGAGGAGATTCAGCTGGCGGAGCAGATCGGACTTCGGCTGAAGCATCTCGTCCTTTTGAACGAAAGTCTGAATCTTGAAGTGAAGCCTGTATTTGTAGACAGTGATCACCCTTTATACGGAGTGGAAGGTGTCGATAATGCCGTCCGTATTCAGACCGATCTTCTCGGCTGTTTGACCTTGCAGGGGCCGGGAGCTGGGGCAGAAGCTACGACAAGTGCCATCGTGGAAGATTTCTTATCCATTTATGAAACAGGAGAAGCGTACAGAGATAAACCGGCAGTATCGGCAGTAACACAAAAGAAACAGGAACAAGGAGATCGTACCTACCTTCTAATCGGTGACAAAGCAGATTTTACAAAAGATAGGGTGGCATCGCTTGAAAAGCATGGTACCATTTTAGACCGGACTTCTCTCAGGTTTTCTCATGCTTCTCTTGCTGCTTTGCTTTATGATGGCACTCTGCCTTCAACACAGGATGATTTTATTCCGGTGAACAGTATCTATCCGGTCCGGCTTTCAAAAAGCAGCAGTGGAACAGAGAGAGAAAAAGTTCTTGTAGCCGAATAAAGATAGCCGTGGGGAGCCCTTTTACTCTCTGCGGATTTTTTTATGTCATCAGGTTGACAATGAAAAGTATTTTACATATGATGGGAGTAATAAAAGGAAGGGAGTTGTGTGGATGAGCGTTCACGTTCTTAACTAATCGAATTGGATAGCTGGAGCAAAAAGACCGTGTTTGAATCGGTTTGTACCTTTATGTCTTTTTGCGGCCACCAATAGTTAAGAACAGCGGTCAGCATACAACATTTCTCATTTTCGTGTGCGTATTTTGTGCACCGAACGATGCCGCGCTCTTTGGGCGTATTTTTTATGCTTTTTACAGCTGCCAAAGCATAGGGCGAGGCTGTACAGAGTGGCGCATCCTTCTCCGCGAAAATGATTAACAGGCAGAAATGGCGGCGGTCCATTTCTGCCTTTTTCATTGGCATGTTCTGGCCCTGTTCCCGGGAAGGAGGGACGGCAGGAACCAATCATAAAACATGGTGTAACGGTAATGTGTTAAAAAAAGAGGAGGCAACGACCATTGAACACCTTTACGAATAAAATGCTGGAATTCAATAAAATCAGAGAAATTCTGTCTGAGTATGCATTAAATGAACGTACCAAAAGAAAAATTCAGGAGCTTCTGCCTTCCGGAGAGCTGCCGGTTATTAAAGCTTGGCTGAGGGAAACAACAGAATCCGCGGCGGTTCTAAGAAAGTCAACCAGCGTTCCTATCGCGAACTTGAATGGAATCGAACATGTGATGTCGCTTCCGGATAAGGGTCTTCTCTTAAGCCCTGAACAGCTCCAGCTTATTTGCGGATTGGCAGAAAACGTAGAGCGCATGCAGCGCTATATGAAAGATAAAGAATTTATTGCACCTGCCGTATCGGCTTATGCGTATTCTCTTTTTCCGCTGAAAGATCTCATAACCGAGATCCAGCGCTGTATACGGAATGGAAGAGTGGATGACGGAGCCAGTAAGCCGCTTGAAAAGGTTAGAAAAAAAATGATTGCGTGTGAGGAAAAAATCAAATCCAAGCTCGAGCATATTTTAAAATCGCCGGCCTATCGGGATATGCTGCAGGAGCCGATGATTTCGATGAGAGAAGGCAGATACGCTATACCTGTAAAAAGTAAATTTAAGCGGAGCATGGATGGGCAAATCGTTGATTCATCTGCGAGCGGTTCCACCGTTTTTATTGAACCAAAAGAGGTCCGAAAGCTTCAGGCTGAGCTTCAGCTTCTGCAGTCAGAGGAAGATATCGAAACTGCGAGGGTGCTCGGCACATTAACGGGCCTGGTGGCAGGCTATAAAAAGGAGATCTCCGTTAATATCGAGGGTATGCTTCATTATGATTTTATCTTTGCCAAAGCTAAATACAGCCTTGCCATTAATGGAAGGGAAGTGTCGCTTAATCTTGAAAAACGGACCATCCTCCATGAGGGGCGGCATCCGATGCTCGGAAGCCAGGCTGTTCCGTTGAATATAAGACTCGGTAAAGACTTTGGAGCACTCATCATTACGGGTCCCAACACCGGAGGGAAAACGGTAGCTATAAAAACAGCAGGGCTGCTGACGCTGATGGTTCAGTCGGGGCTTCATATCCCTGCGGGAGAGGGAAGTGAGTTCGGAATCTATTCAGAGGTGCTGACAGATATCGGTGACCATCAGAACATTGAGCAGTCCTTAAGCACTTTTTCCGCTCATATGACAAACATCATCTCCATTCTTCAAAAGGCTGGGCCTGATACTCTTGTCATTCTCGATGAACTTGGAGCAGGAACCGATCCTGCTGAAGGAATGGGGCTGGCAATAGCGATCCTTGAAGATCTGTTTGAAAAAGGAGCTTCCATTCTGGCCACAACACACTATAGTGAAATAAAAGATTTTGCTTCTCTTACTCCCGGATTTGAAAATGCATCCATGGCGTTTGATCTTAAGTCCCTCCAGCCGCTATACGAGCTGAGGATCGGCGAAGCCGGCGAGAGTCAAGCATTTTCCATCGCGTGGAAGCTCGGCCTTGATCAGAAGCTGATCACAAGAGCCAGACAAATTACGAGTAAAGACGTTTCACGACAGGCAGAGGAGACTATTCTGCATGAAGATGCACAAAAGCAAATGGTGGAGAGAAGAAGAGAAGCAGAAGAAAAAAGGAGCCGGAAGATAAGCAGAAAGGAGGAGAAAATAAAAGAAAAACCGGATAACCGAACATTCGAAATCGGCGACCGCGTTTATGTTTCCAGCTTGAAAACCGCGGGCATCATCTGTTCTGAAGAAGATACCCGGGGAGAATACGTTGTCCTTGTGCAAGAGGAAAAAGTGAAGGTTCATAAGCATCGTCTAACCCTCCATATTTCAAGGAACGAATTATATCCTGAGAATTATGATATGGATATTGTCTTTGAAAGCAAGGAAAACCGGAAAAAAGACCGGATTTTGAGCAAAAGGCACGTTGATGGACTCGTGATCAACAGGGACGAAGAACAATAGGATTCGGTGTATTGCACCAAAAACAAATAAAAAGATCCGGGCACTTTCGCCTGGATCTTTTTGTTCTGATGCAAAGGTGATCAGCAGCTGCTGCTGGATTCACATCCGCCGCCATGGCTATGCCAGCAGGCACAGCCGATGATGATCAAGAGGATAAACAGTACGATAATAATCGCGAATCCTCTTCCGCCGCCGTAGCCGTAACCGCCACATCCTCCACCATACCCGTACCCGCCGTAAGAAGCAGTAATCGGAGCGTTAAGCGGAGCATTCAATGGTGCATTCATCGGTGCATTTGCAAACATTTAAAATTCCTCCTTCTAAATACTATTCCAACATCCTCGGTACAGTATATGAAGGATCCACCAGTCGGTCTGGACGAATGCCTTGAAGGCAAGCCTAAATCCTGAGCAATGAAAAAACACACGCTTTCTTTCTGGAACCTATTCCAGCGTGTGCGGATTGGAGAACATTTTTATTGCTGTGAGAGCAGTGATTCAATTTCTTTTTTCATATCCATTGGTGAGGTCTGAGGAGAATGCCGGGAGACAACGTTACCATAGCGGTCGACAAGGAACTTTGTAAAATTCCATTTGACCGCTTTTGAACCCAGTATGCCTGGTGCTTCTTTTGTCAGCCAGGCAAAGAGAGGATGAATGTTTTCGCCTTTAACATCAACCTTGGCAAACATAGGGAATTTTACACCGTAGTTTAATTCACAAAACTCCTGGATTTCTTCCTCGCTCCCAGGCTCCTGGCTTGCAAATTGGTTGCACGGAAAGCCGAGGATCTCAAGACCCTGTTCGCTGTATTGGTCGTAAAGCGATTGAAGCTCTTTGTATTGGGGAGTAAATCCGCATTTGCTCGCTGTGTTGGCAATGATTAAAACCTTGCCCTCGTATTCTCTTAGAGATTTTTCTTCACCCATGATCGTCTTTGCCCGATACTCATAAACAGACATTGTCAACCTCCTATTCTTTTAGTAACGGAGTTTATATCCTTAGTGTAGTGGGTTTTGTGAAGAAAGGAAAATAAAAAGCTTTTATTAGGCTTGCGGGCACCAAAAAGATGGCACCCCAAAAAAGGGCAGGGAGAATGTTTCTCCCTGCCCTTTTTTCTCTTCATTTATGCCGCCGGCGCTGAGGCTTTTGCCCGTACACTATAGAACTGGTAAAGGACAAGAGCAATGACTGACAGAATGATCCCTGAGATATACGGGAGTCCTGCTGCCAGTGAAAACAGCCAGCCTCCAAGCGGAGGGCCGATGATTCGTCCAAGTGAATCAAAGGATGACAAGAGTCCAGTTACACTGCCATGGCCAGATGTGGACGTTTTCGTCAGCAGCGCTGAAACACTCGGTCGGATGACACCATTTCCAATACCGAAAATGGAAAGGAAGATGGCTGCCGTCGTAAAGTTATGAACGAGCAGAATTAACCAGAACCCAACAGCAGAGATAACAATTCCTCCCTGAATGACTTTTCCTTCACCAAATTTCTTGGTCAGCCGGCCAACAAGTCCACCTTGGACAAGGGCTCCTGCAAAGCCCATAATCATAAAAATGTAGCCAAGGTGATTGGTATCCAGTCCTGCTTTTTTCGCTGCAAAATAAGCGAATGTCGCTTCAAGCCCCGATAACGAAAGGGAGATGAACAACTGGAGCACGAACAGAATGGAAACCGCTCCGGTAAAAGCTCTCCATCTTGACCCGGATTCAGACGGTCCGTTCGACCGAAGCCGTTCAGGCAGTGATTCCTTCAAAACGAAAAGAACGAGAAAGAAGGTAATAATCGATGATGCTCCTGCTAGCAAAAACGGTGTATTCAAGCTTGTTTTTGAAAAAACGCCGCCGATGGCAGGGCCAAAAATAAATCCAAGTCCGACCGCTGCCCCGATGATACCCATTCCTTTTCCCCGGTTTTCCGGAGTTGTAATGTCTGCCACATACGCCATCGTCGTAGGCATGTTTGCGGATGAGAGCAAGCCGCCGATAATACGTGCCGCAAATAGCATCCAGAGCTGGCTTGAGACAGCCATTAAAAAGAAAGATATAGCAAGTCCAGCGATTCCGATCAGCATCACCGGTTTCCGGCCGATGCGGTCCGATATTCTTCCCCAGATGGGGGCGAAAAGGAGCTGCATTAACGAATAAACAGCCATAAGCAAACCGAGCTGTGCCGGAGTGGCGCCTACTTTTTCTGCAAAAAAAGGAAGGACAGGAATAATGATTCCGAATCCAACCATAACTAAAAACATGACTAAGAATAAGATTGGCAGTGCTTTTTTATTTTCCAACCTTGAGTCCCCTCCCGATCAGATCACTATCTATGTATTTTTTTAAATCCATACAATGCATTAACTATATTACCGTACATCTTTTATCTATTTTTATCAACTTCAGCCTCTAGACGCTTTGGGAAAGGGATGAATCTTTCACATGGTTTGTTTTTAGAAAGACGTACAGACCTGTACAAACAAGAAAGCCACCAGCGGCCTGAAATATAGTGATATGTTCATTCAGCATGAAATAAGCGAGAATGCTCGCACCCACAGGTTCGCCAAGGATGTTGAAAGAAATGGTTTTTGCACTCACGTACTTCATCAGCCAGTTAAAGAGGACATGACCGAAAACGGTCGGAATAATGGCCAGCAAAAAGAATATTGTCCAGTCCTGTTTGGCATAGCCAACCATCGGAATGCCGGCTGCAAGATTATAACAGGCAAAAACAGAGATCGCAGATACAAAAACGGAAAGACTGTAAAAAAAAGAAGGGATTCGGCGTAAAAGATGCTGACCGATCAGCATATGTACTGCAACAGCAAGTGTGCCCAAAAGCGAAAGCACATCTCCAAGCAAATTTTCGGGAGAGATGCCGATGTCTCCCCAGCCGATGAACACTGCTCCGCAAATCGCAACGCCCATCCCTGCTAGCAAGGATGGTGACGTTTTTTCGTTAAATAAGAAAAAAGCCCCGATCAGGACAAAAACAGGCTGCAGAGCGAGTATGATCGTTGAACTCGCGACTGTGGTCAGCTTCAGTGATCCCATCCACAATAAAAAATGAAGGGCGAGAAACAGTCCAGACAAAAATAGGAGCAGGCACTGCCTGGAGGTTATTCGTTTTGCCTCCATCACATGCTTTGCAGAAAACGGAAGCATGAAAAGCACAGTAAAAAGCAGCCTGTACATCCCTTGAACAGAAACGGGAGCATCAGACAGCTTAACAAAAATAGAAGAAAAAGAAACGGCGATAACACCAACGATTAAAGGAATAAAAACAGGAACAGGGCATTTTAGTTTTTCCATAGAGGCCTCCTGTGCTCTCAATATGCCTATATGAAGTATACAGGATTTTTTATAAAAATCAGCCATTTTCTTACGGTTTTTCCCAAAGACAATGCCGTTTTATGCAAGGATAAATACTTTGCAGATGGAAAAACTGATGGAAGGATGAACGAAAGGAGATGAAAACCCCTGGATAAGAAACGGGATACCATAAACGAATTCGAGAAAAACAGGCGGGAGCAAGCCCAGAAGAAGAAAGATCAATATATGAAAAGTTTGAAACATGAACATCAAAACGAAGAGAAGGACTAACGGAAGAGGCGCTGAAGGCAGCCTCTTTTTTAGTCGTAATTTGGATACACTGTGATATATTTATGGCAAATAATACAAATCAAAAAATTTTTTAGGGAGGATCATACCGATGATAAAGGTCTCTAATGGGGTAGCCATGCTGGAGTTAAAGGTCAATGAAATCGCTTTTCATCCCACACTCGTATGGGATGATGAGAGTGCTATTTTAATTGATGCCGGAGTGCCTGGACAGCTTGAAGCATTTCAATCTGAAATGACTGAAGCGGGTGTTCCGTTCAGCAATTTGAAAGCAGTCATTTTGACTCATCAGGATATTGACCATATCGGAAGCCTTCCTGAACTTCAGGAAGCTGCCGGCCATTCATTGGAAGTCTTTGCTCATGAGAACGATCAGCCATATATAGAAGGTAGACTTCCGCTGATTAAGACGGACCGCAGCCAACTGACAGATGAAGAGTGGGAATCCCTTCCTCCCCTTGCTAAAGCATTCTATGAAATACCCTCCCCGGTTTCAAAGGTTCATCATACTCTGAAAGATGGGCAGACCATTCCGCTTGCAGGCGGCATGAAGGTTATTTTTACTCCGGGGCATACACCGGGACATATCAGCCTCTATCTGCAGCAGAGTAAAGTACTCGTTGCTGGAGACGCGATGTTCAGCGTCAATGGAACCTTGCATGGACCTCATGAAGAAACGACGCCGGATTTGAGGGAAGCTGAACAGTCAATAACAAAATATAGCGCTTATGATATTCATAAAGTCATATGTTACCATGATGGTTTGTCCACCCGTGACGTGAAAGAACAGCTTATGCAACTCGTTTTGACAGCTGACAAAAAATGAAAAAAACTAAGAACCAGCAAGAGAAAGATATTTGAATATATCTTTTCTCGCTGGTCTTTTTAAGGCTTCATTGGGCTTTATGAACGCTGCTGCTAACAAGCTCCCAGCGTGTATAGCGGAATTTCCAGATGGAATCGGCAAAAGCTACTGAATCGGCATTGGCAATCCCAGATATCCTTTGGACCCCCCGCAGTTCAAAAACACCATCCCCGTTAATATCAACGGGAGTGAGCATACTGAATTTATTAGCCGATACCTTGATGGGTTTAACAAGGGTACCATTCTTATATACCTCAGAGGTATCATATTTTTCTTTGCGTTCTTTTAAATTAATGGAAGTAATTTTTCCTGTATTCTTGACTAAGATTTTCGCGTGGTAGCCGTCAGTAAATCTTCCGCTGATCCCTAATGAAGAAGGAACTGGAATTTCAAACACATGATTATTCTTGGCAGATACCAGGTGGAAGACAGAGGTTCCGCCTCGACCGCCTGTCTCAGCTGAAATGTACGTTTCTGGAATATGGTCCCCGTTAAAATCAAAGAATTGGATGTGCGGATGATAGCCTCCATCATTTAAATTTAGTGTAGTGAACCGATGAGTTGCTGAGTCCTGAAGAATCATGAACAGATTTTCAGAGTATATATTCTCCTGTTTTTCCTTTTGGCCCATTAACGTTACAACATCAGGGCGCCTGTCACCTGTTACATCCATTTTTCGCTGAGAAAGCACATAGATGGATGAGCCGCTTTTATTTTCATTATTTTCCTGATCGAGCGGGTTGGCAAGTGTCGGCGTACCGGCGGTAATGAGTAAAATGAGGAAAAGAAGCATGTTGAAAAAAATAGATTTCACGAATTCTGCCTCCCTTATATCCTGATTATGGTTAATATGCCGAAATTTCCTTCACTTCATACACCTGACTTTTGAATTAATTTTTTGTAAATTAAATGAAATGTATTTAATGGGTTATCTTCTCATTAATCAGGGTATAAATTCGTAAGGAGGGTTCGAAAATGAGACAAACAATGAGTATGAAACCTTGGATATTAGTGGGTTTAGGCACATCGGCGGCGGCTGTATGGTTATCTTCCAAACCTAATAGAATACGCACCAAACTAGCATTTAAAAATATCAAAAGAAAAATTAAACCTGACTATACAGAAAGGACGAAGGTGCTCCCTGTCGAAAAAGGCGGCCATCCTGATCCGAGTGACTATGAAGACTCAAAAATGGTATCGGAAGGTTCAGCTTATGGCGTTCATTATTTCAATGAGAAAAAACAGTAAGTAGGACAAACCTACTGTTTTATGTAATTCCATTAAGTTTACCTCGCACGTATGTTATTATGTTGAAATAACATACGTGCGAGGTGATTTCGTTATGAAGGCAAAAACTATCCTTTTAACGGTATTCCTTTTAATGGTGACCAGCACTGTTTATGCGGCCAGCTCGCTTCAGGTCAGGTCGAATGGTGGAGATAAGTCCTCGTCCTCTGTGTCGTTTGACGACACCTACGCGACCATTTCGATCAAGAAGACCACGGGAAGCGGGAAGCTGAAGCTGGAGCTTTGGCAAAAGCATTTATTTTTTAAGGATGAAAGAGTCGGCCAGACACCTTGGATCACAGAAAAGGGTGTAGGCTATCAAAAGGTAATCAATCTCGCAGAATCAGGAGACTATTACCTTAAAGTGGTCGACTCAGGCAATGCTGGAGGAAATGGAATCGGCGTGAACTATAAGGCGACATCGTTTCTGCAATAATTGCTAAAAAGGCAGGGAGCTCCTCCCTGCCTTTTTGCGTTTTTTCTTTCCAAAAAAGAGAATACATCACTGTATCCCCCAGTTTTTCAATATTGTTGATCTCTCTCGCCCGGGAAAAACTTTTCACCCAGTTCCCATGATTCTACCATTTGGTAAGCCTCTTGCTGCGGGAAGCCACTTCCATAAAGATAAGCCATGGCAGCCACCTCCCGCAAAGCATGCTCATAGGAGGTTTTCGGAGCCTCAGCCAATCCCCGTTGGACAAACCACTCGACGGATGTCAAAGTCGATAATTTCAGGGGATTATTGTATGGGGTATAGTAATCTTTGGTACCTGGAGCTGCACCTGGATAACCAGGACCTGGACCGTCCCATCCTTGAGGCCCAGGAAACTCGGCAGGTCCTGGAAAGGGTGCCGGTCCCAGATAAGGATAAGGAGGATATGGATAAGGTAGCACGTTCGATTCACCTCGCGTTTAAGTAGCCTTGTGACAATCTAGTGTATGCAGACGCCTAATATCCTGTGCAGAAGAAACTTTGTTTCCCCCTTAAGAACAGAATATTTAACCTATTGTAAAATTTAAGTATAATATAAAATGGAAAGACTATAAGGAAACATAAAGGAAGGTATTAAACATGAAAATTCTTGTGATGAACGGCAGCCCTACCGCTGAATCAAGAACTAGAGGCATTGCCGAGTATGCAGCAAACGTCCTGAATGAAAAAGGCATAGAAGTTTCCTTTTTCGACGCCGGTAAAGACCGTCTTCCATTATTTACGGGAGATATGGCAGAGCGGGAAGACGAAGCCGTTCGCAGTTTGAGTAAAGCAGCCGATGAAGCGGAAGGTTTTTTTATTTGTACACCGGAATACCATAATGGAATGAGCGGAGCATTAAAAAATGCGCTCGATTTTTTAAGCGGCAGCCATTTTAAGAACAAGCCCGTTGCCATCTCCGCCGCAGCCGGAGGAGGCAAAGGCGGAATCAACGCATTGAACAACTTGCGAACAGTAATGCGAGGTTTGTATAGCCTTGTACTGCCGGACCAATTTGTCGCTGATCCCCTTCATTTCAATGAAGAACGCGAACTTTCAGAAGAGCTTGCTGCTTTACGAGTATCTGCACTGGCCGATCAGCTTATTGAATTAACAAAGACCGTGGCCGCCAATAAACAAAATTTAACGGAAGAATAAAAAAGAAAACATTCTGCCCACGGCAGAATGTTTTTTTTCTTGAATCTCATGAAGTGATGTCTAGCTTCAGCTTTTCATTTAAACCAGTTTATAATCTCGAAATACCACATGCCGGCAAGGAAAATAAACCCGAGGGACAAGACGATAATTTTGATGTATTTCAAAGGGATTCTCCTGTCTTTTTTTCAATAGTATGACCAAAAGACAAGTGATCACTCAGCTGTTCAAGGGGAAGTTTGTATTGTTTTGTAACATTATCACTTCTTTTGTTGAATCCCTTCTCAAACTTCAAATTTTTATAGATAATATCACTTGTGTATCTGATAATGTTGGAAATGATAGAAAAGGAGAGCATTGTGCGTGAGTAATGTAGAGTATCGCCAAAAGTGGTTATTAGAATCGATTGGAGCAAAAAAAGAAGAGTTGATCAGACTGGCATTTCTAAGAGGATTTACAAGTCATGAGACAGTGCAGTGCAGCCAGGAGCTTGATGGCTTGCTGAATGAGTACCAACGAAATGCTTGCTAGTTCAAGGAAACTAACTGCTTTGTCAGAAGATCGACCCGTGTCAGAATGGCGCGTTTGATCAACAGAGGGTAATCATTTTGAAACTCACTGAGAAGACCGCGAATCTCGGTGATCAAGTCCAGTTCGTTTTCACGAATGACATCTTTGCTCACTTGCTCAGGGAAGTCAATGACATTATTTTTTATCATCATAACACCTCCGCGTAACTTACTTCTTCATGAATGTAATATTCCATAAAAAATGAAACACTCCTGCACAAAATTGTAAATGATTTGAAATACAGCCGGTCGTACTTTATAAAAAAGCCGGAGATCCTTCTTTTATAAAGACAGAGAGGCTTTTTGATCGCTGTGATTTAGATAAGCAAAACTTTTTTTGTTTTTCATCATTTATGGGAAAATACCGGTATGTTCATAATCTAAGAAGGGACTAAAGATGGCTGAACATCTGCAAGACACAACAACGTTACATAATGGCGTTAAATGGGAAATGAATACCAAAAGGGAAGGGGAATGATGGACTTACTCCATCATGCAAGCCATCGCCCTTGGGCATTGCCGAAAAGACCATGGATCATGTCTCAGACGCGGAAAAACCTGCTGTTTGCAGATGGTTTAGGGACAACAACCATCATTTAAAATGGCTTCTGCAAAAAGCAGAGGCGGAATTCTTTGAAGAGAATTCTGCCCGTTCTAATGGAATTATCTTGCCTGACACAGCGCCAACTCTCCATTATTCCAAGCGACCGGACGTGTTGGTATGAGCTTGGAACAGTGCGGTAGTTAAAGGTGCAGACTATCTGTAGAAATCATTCATTTCTTTTAATGCAGCAACCAGGTAATCCCACGTCCGAATGGTGGAAGAAACACTGACATGCTCTTCAGGCGTATGCACATCAAACATGTCAGGTCCGAGAGAAATAGCATCAATGTGCGGAAGTTTTTCAATGAAAATCCCACATTCCAGACCTGCATGAATGGCTGCGATCTCAGGAGAAGTCCCGTAAAGTTTTTGGTATACTTTTTCAAACAGCCGGCGGACTTTGGAATCTGGCAGATACGGCCATTCCGGATAATCAGCCTCCGTAGAGAAGCGGGACTCCGTAAGCTGCGCAATCAGTTCGACCTGTCTGACCGTGTGCTGCTTCAGGCTTTTCACCGAGCTTCTAATTTCGCTGACAAAACGTATTTCTTTGCTGTCACTTGTGACAACACCAAGATTAGTAGAACTCTCCGTCAGACCTTGAATCTCCTGGCTCATGGACTGAACACCATTTGGAATCAGCAAAAGAGATGTGATTACGTTTTGAGTGGTTCTGGCAGAATAAACCTTATCCGGAACATGATCGGTTTCTTCTACAGTAACTGATATCCCAGGATCAGCGGTGCGAAGTTCGCTTTTAAGGATTTGTGCCCAGTCGGACACCAGTTTTGGCAGATCCATTGATGATTTTTCATGGACATAGATTACAGCCTCAGCTTCCCGTGGAATTGCATTGGATTTCAACCCTCCATTAATGGCGTATAGGTGGAGAGGGTACTGCACAGATAGATCATGAAGAATTCTGCCTAGCAGCTTAATCGCGTTGCCTCTTCCTTTTTGAATGGACATTCCAGAATGCCCCCCGAAAAGCCCGTTCAACTGGATGCTGTAGCCTTTAAGGTCTTTTTGAGCCGTTTCCCACTGAATGGGAAGTGCTTGAGTGGCAGTGATGCCGCCTGCACTGCTGACCAATAATTTACCTTCTTCCTCAGAATCAAGATTGATAAAGACCTCACCGGAAAAAAGTTCAGGATTGGCCTCCAGCGCCCCTTTCATAGTGGTTTCCTCTTCCGTAGTGATAATGATTTCAAGTGCAGGATGAGGAACATCGTTTGAATCAAGAATGGCAAGGGCATAAGCAACAGCAATCCCGTTATCTGCTCCGAGTGTCGTATTGCACGCATAGAGCATGTCTTCCTTTAACTGCAAGGAGATGGGATCGTGTTCAAAATCATGGGCCGTTCCTTTGTTCTTTTCACATACCATATCCATATGCCCTTGCAGAATGACGGCAGGGACATGCTCATAGCCTTTTGAGGCAGGTTTTTTAATAAAAATGTTAAGGGCATCATCCTGAACCCCTTCAAGTCCTTTTTCTTGTGCAAAACGCAGGAGGTAATCACTGATTTCTCTTTCGTTGCCAGATCCGCGGGGAATGGCGGAAATTTCGGCAAAATAATGGAACACCGGGTGCTTTTTTACATCTTCGAGTGTAGTAGGCATACTCTTTTCATCCTTTTCATGAAATTTTGTACATGAACGTAAGTATAATTCAAGAGTAGAGAAAGAGGATGAAATTATCAACCTGCCGTAAACAAAAGGCTTTTCAAAAGGCGGGGAATTTTGTATAATACAATTTGTTGCACGATAAATACTGGCTCCGTAGCTCAGTGGATAGAGCGTCGGTTTCCTAAACCGTGCGTCGCAGGTTCGATTCCTGCCGGGGCCGCCACTTACTAAAATGACTTGGGCTCATCCCGATTAATTACATTAACCTAAGAACACGTCTCCTTCCGTTTTCTTGTCTATCGGCAAGCATATGAAAGGAGGCGTTTTATTTTGTCAGTGACAGCCGTTAAGCGAAATCAATGATTTATATAAATGCTGGACCAATCTGATTCAATCGTGTTATGAAAAAACAGCCCTAAAAGGGCTGTTTACCTCAAAACAATAATAATAATATTTTCACGATGTCCCTATACGTCCAACCTATTGTTTGGCTGCCTTCACTGCTTCATAAGCGTTAACGTACCCCGCACCTGCCTCATGTTCTTCATACCCTGGCATCGGATCTGCTGTAGACTGCAACAGCTGCAGAACACGGTCTGGTTGAAGTGAGGGATTGGCTTCGAGCATGAGTGCGGCTACTCCTGAAATGTGAGGTGCTGCCATGCTCGTTCCGCTTGCCGTTGTGTAAAACGGTATATGTTCAGGTGCGATGTAGGCTGCGTCTTTTTGGATGCCGAGCAAATTCATAACTGCGCCTGTGCTTGATTTTGTAGAGACAATGTCTACACCGGGAGCAGTGATGTCAGGATGCAATAAGGAATCTCCTTTGACGCCTCTTGAGGAAAAGTCAGCTAGTTGTTTGTCCTTAGTTCCAGCTGCTACTGAAATAACCCAAGGGGCAACAGAATAAGGATTGATAGTATTTTCACCCGGACCTTCGTTTCCTGCAGCAAAAGATATGACCATTCCAGCATCGTGTGCTCTTTTGCTAGCAACGTTGATCGGGTCTTTTGCAGAATAGGTTCCAGTGGTTCCCCAGCTGTTGCTGATTACATCAATTCCATATTTTTGCTGGTTTTGGAGGGCATAATCAAAAGCTTCTAGCGCCCAGAGGACGGAAATGGCTTCTCCAGTACCTAAACCTACAAGCTTGGCATCCGGAGCAATTCCTCTATACAAACCATCGCTTTGAGTACCGCTGCCGGCAATTGTGCCAGCTACATGAGTACCGTGTCCGGAGGTTGTATCGGTATTTGGTATATTTTCTGCATATAGCGTTTTTAAAGGTTCAAACAGGCTGCTCCCCGTTAAAAACTTCACATTTTGCACTACTTTATCGCCCATCGGGAGATCCTTATGAGTTGCATCAATTCCTGAATCAATAACGGCAACGGTTGTATCTTTGCCCGTAAATCCTAGTTCATTCCACACCTTTTCAGCTCCGATTAAACCTCGGCTGTCTTTTAATTTGTATTCCAATTTTTTGTTATAGTAAATGGATTCTGCCCCCAGGTTTGCATTCAATAACGAGTTTATGACAGCTTTCGTTCCTTTCACTGCTACCATAGGAAGCTTATTGAACGTTTTCGTCTGCAACCCTAAATCCTTCAATTGGGTCAATTGAGACATTTCAGGCATTTCACTGTAAGTGATCACACCTTCTACTTGAGCTGAGTCTGAAACCTTATTTAGCACCTGTTTTAATGCTGGATCCACGTCTAAAGTGGAGGCGCTGGCTTTCTCTGGAGTTTTAAAGTTCGCTGTTATTGTACTGATCAACATCAACACCGCAAAAATGGACAAAATCCGCTTCATTTTAATCCCCCTTCGAATTTTCTGACTATTCAAATAAAAGTATAAAGGACAAGAGTGGCCGTGCCTATGAACCAAAAGGACGATTTGACACTATACGTCTTAATACGACTTTTATCTTAATGGAGATTTACTTTGTGGTACTAATGAAGTGTGAAAGGTTAGACCTTACCCCTGATTTCAGTCATTTTTCCGCTTATGAACTACTGCTTATTGGGAAATAAATAGACAGACTGATAAAGAAAGGAGTACATGATTTGCTGACTTTAATCCTCAAGCTTACGGTTTCATTTTTTGCCGTCATGAATCCCATCGGTAATATTCCAATATTCATATCTCTTACCAGCGGATATTCTCGTAAAGAAAAACACCGCACCGCAAGAAAAGCAGCTATTATTTCATTTATCATTCTTACGGTCTTTCTTCTTTTAGGGAATCTGATTTTTTCGTTCTTCGGGATCACGATCCATGCCTTTCGAGTGGCGGGAGGGATATTAATCTTTGGAATCGCTTATAACCTGCTCCATGCAAAAACATCAAAAGCGCAAAGCCTTCATCACCAGGAACAAAAGGAGGCTGAATTAAAGGACGATATATCCATAACACCTCTTGCGCTGCCGATCATTGCAGGCCCTGGCACCATAGCAAGTGTGATGGCGCATACTTCTTCCCATTCTCTTAAAAATCTAGGGAGTGTCTTTATAAGCTATACCCTTGTACTGGCAGCCACCTTTATCTTCTTTTATTACTCTGCCTCTATTATTGCAAAGCTTGGAGAGAATGGTTTGAATGTCATTTCCCGCCTAATGGGGCTTATACTTGCAGTCATGGCGATCCAAATGATCGCAGAAGGCGCCTATGGATTATTTCTGCACTTGAAATAAACAAGGGAGCATAGAAGGCTCGATCAAAGCGAATGTTAAACAAAAATATTTTTATTACTTGATGCAAAAATATTTACAGGACTTACCTCCACATGGTAATTTAATATAATGTGTGAGTTAAGAGATACTCCATCTTGAATAAGGAAAAAAGTTAAAAATCAATCGGGGACAAAGTGGGGACGAGTCGGGGACAATTGCAATTTGATGTCCCAAGGGATGGCTGCACGCAGCTGTCTTTTTTTATGTCTGACGAGATTTGAACGATTATTGAACAGTATAAGAACATAATGTGACATTTATCACAAACTAGTGTTAGGTCTGTTAAAATAGAGACATAATATATGATAGATATGAAAAGATGGTGATTTTATGGGTGAAAATGCTGCTCCAAGCATTTTAAAAGACTATATACAAATAACAAAGCCGGGTATTATCTTTTCTAACCTCCTAGGTACAATTGCTGGCTTTTGCATCGGTGCGAGGAACCTCTCTTCAAGCCTCAGCTTATGGGAGCTTTTCTTCTGGACCGTTTTCGGAACGGTTTTTGTCATCGGTTCGTCGGCCATCGTGAATAATGTTTACGATGCGGATATCGATAAATACATGGAACGGACAAAGAACCGGCCGATTACCAATGGAAGAATACCAAAACGGAACGCGATCTTAATGTCGATTATTCTTATCGTAATCGGTGAGGCTATTTTAGGTTTCATGGTGAACCCCCTTGCTGCACTTATTGGGTTCATCGGCTTCATTTTCTATGGTTTTGTTTATACGATGTCCAAAAGGGTAACAGTGGTTAATACAGAAATCGGATGTATTTCAGGTGCTACACCGCCGATTATCGGTTATACAGCCGTAACTGGTAACTTTGATCTGATTGCGCTGCTTTTATTTGTGTTCATGTTCGCATGGCAGCCGCCGCACTTCTTCGCTCTTGCAATGAAACGGGCGGAAGAGTACCAGAGCGTAAATGTTCCGATGCTGCCGAACAAAGTGGGCTTTAAGCAAACGAAGGTTCATATTTTAATCTATACTGTATTCGCGGTAGCAGCTTCCCTTCTCTTGTACTTCTTTAATGTACTGGGAGTCTGGTATTTAATCGTAGCGGGTATTTTAGGAGCGGTTTTCCTTTACCGTGCGATGCAGTCCTTTAAATACAAAGAAAAAGAAACGGAAATTGCGTGGTCTGCCCGAATGTTTAAATTCTCCATTATGTATCTAACGCTCATGTTTGTAACCATGATGTTTGCTCCAATTTTCAGCTGATTGCTAAAGTATAAATTAAACCCCATTGAAAAGGTGCCAGGCACCATCTCAGCTGGGGTTTTTTTAATGGCTGATTTCTTTCGTTGTTGAGGGAATTGGCTTTGATTTTATGAAAGGTGACCAATTTCTCTCGGCGACAAAACACAGTATTTCTGCCAATAGGATGGCAGCCAGCACGTCGAGGACAACATGCTGTTTAACCATAAGAGTGGAAACGATAATGATCACGGATAAGCAAGTAATCACGCTCCTGTTCCAGATTGTCGAGAACGGCGCCCTTCGAATCAAACGAATCAGCAGGTAGCTGGAAAAGCAGTGGATGCTTGGAAAACAATTATAAGGGGCATCCATCGCGTAGACCCAGTTTACAAGAGATCCCAAAAATGAAGAACCAGAAACGAAAGGGCGAGGAACGGTAGTCTGAAATACGTTGTAAACGGTATAGCAGATCAGCAGGCCTGCAATGTATACAAAGAGTGTCTTGAAGTACGTTTTCTTATCTTTGAAATAAAAATAAATCAAGGTTCCGTAAATATATAAAGTCCACAATAGGTAAGGGATAATAAAAACAGCTGAGAATGGTACATGCCTGTCAACAGCTGTTGATAGGATATGCACTTCGCTTCCCGGGTGGTTGACCCAATCATACATCAAGGAGCAGATCGGCAATAATCCTAAAGAAAGCAGCGGGTAAAGATTTTGCAGCGTTTTTTTCATAATTTCCTCCATGGCAGCTAACTTCTTTTGCCATTTCCCTAGTATACATCAGATGAAACAGAAAAGTGTAAATGGCGAAATTCGTTGGCTAAATGATAAGGCTGCTGGTTTAAGGGAAAGCTAAAAAAGGTATTTATCCTGTAATCCAGGCATGTTCAGGAGGTACAATCCATGCAGATAAGCAAACCAGCAATTGTTCCGCGTTTTACATTTTCTGAAATTTACGGTCCTGGTCTCATTTTTAATCCAAGGCCATCGTTCGCACACAATAAGTGGATCCCTGATTGTCCAGTAAAGCTTGATCTTCTGACGGGAAGCCAGTTTGCAGTATTGGGAAGCATGCCCGTGATCTGCAGCAGGGCAGTAACCACGCAAAAGGCGACAGAGCTTTATGAACGAGCAGGCCTCCAGCTGCGTTTTCCGGTTCATGAATATTCGACGAAAGAGGATTACCGCAGGATTTTCGGCCGTTTAGAAAACGAGCGGAAGAAGATGGTAGTTCAGCATATTCACCCAGAGGAAGAAATGTCATCAGAGAATTATTGGATTGATCCGGGGCTCGTTCAGTACTTAAACAACAAAGCGAATTTAGAAGAGCTGGTTCCTCCCGGGCACGCTCCGAAAAGAAAATCAACAACGTCTGCGGAGCTGGATGATCAATTAGCAGACTTTCCTTTTCCTTGTGTTGTGAAAGCCGCAACCAATGAGGCAAATGCTGCAGGGTTCGATGTATTCATTTGCAGAAACAAGGAGGACATAAAGAAGGCAGCTGATTTCTTTGCTTCCTGTGAAGGGATTGTCATTGAAGAATACTTGGAAATTGAACAAAATTATTGCGTTCAATTCGCATGTACGGCGGATGAACGTCTTCTTTATCTTGGCAGTGCGGTACAAAATATAACGAATGACGGAAAATATGAAGGAAACTGGGTCGATAAAGAGTCAGAGCCCGGTGATGAGGTAGTTAAGATCGGCAGAAGAATTATGGAAGAAGGCTGTAAACGGGGTTATAAAGGAATTGCTGGGTTTGATATTGCCGTTACGCCTGATGGAAGAAAGATTGCTTTTGATCTGAATTTCAGAGTGAACGGTTCCACTTCGGCCCTGCTTCTTAGAGACAGCATAGAAGAGCATCTGGGGCAAAAGGTCATTAAATACGTATCCTGGAAATCCATCGGTGGCATAGAGCCTCTCTACGATTGTGTGAAACGAGGAATAGAAGATGGCTACTTCATTCCGCTGTCCATCTATGATGGAAATGAAAGCCCATATGAAGATGCCGATACCCTTATACAAGGGCTTGTTCTTGGAGACTCTCGCGAAGAAGCCGAGCAAAAGGAATCGATTTTTCAGCGGGCAGGCCTTTCCTAACGGTAAAATCCATTTACAGCTCCCCCTCCGTTTTTTGAGGGGAGTTTTTTCATAACTATCCTGCCTGTTTACAGACACAGGGTCGGGGTAAATACTAATTATAAATGAGTCATTTATTAGGAGGCAAATACATATGAGCAAAATGGTGATTGGAGTTTATGAAACAGAACGAGAAGCCATTAACAGTATACAATCCCTTGTGGAACAAGGATACAGCGCAAAGGATATTTCCATCCTTGCTAAAGATGACGGAAAGATGGATCGGGTTTCCGATAAAACGAATGTTACAGAAGAACATTTGGATGAAGATGTAAATGAAGCTGCTTACGGTACAATTGCAGGTTTTCTGAGCGGTATTGGCGGTGCCATCGCGGTACCGGGCCTTGGTGTTCCAGGTATAGGCCCGCTGCTTGCTGCCGGTCCATTTGCGTCCATGTTCGGTGAAGACTCGGAGGACGACCTTAAAGAACTTTTGATGTCATTGGACCTCTCTGAACGAACCGCTGAACGCTATGTGCAAAAAGTCGAGCATGGAAGTATCATGGTGTTTTTAGAAAAAGAAGCGGTAAAACTATAGCGAGGGTTCCAGTAACAGAAAGACCGTGAATAAATTAGTGTGCCTCATGAAACGATAGGTACATAGATGTATTTAGAAGTGAGGGCAGAAATGAAAAACGATGAGAGAGCTGTATTCAGCATTATATTTTTCGGGATCTTGCTGTTGAATGTAATGGTTAAACTTCGTAAAAATGCTTATTGGATGAAAATGGACCGAAAAACCAGCTCCGCTTTTTTTTCGTTGCGGGGCATACAGGTTATCGATATTTTTCTGAGGCTGTACTCCTTTATTGGTTCGGGATTTTTGCTGATTCCAGCGACACTCCTGTCAGCGTGCCGATACAGCCGGAAGGGACAGCGAAGGAAAGCATTATTTTTGGTTGTTAACTTGGCAGGCTGCCGCTGGGTTAATTCGATTTTAAGAAAGAAATGGGACTATCGCGCTCCCTCGACAAAGCCGTTTTTTATTAGATATGGATTTCCAAGTGCACATGCGATGAATGCTACGGCAATGTATGGTGTATTGGTCATGTTAACGAAAAGGCTGTCAAGAAAAACAAAGATGATGTTATTATCACTTCATATCGGATTTGTCTCGCTCAGCAGAGTTTATTTAGGCATCCACTATTTTACGGATGTCCTTGCGGGAGTGGCTTGGGGAGCTGTCTGGCTAGCTCTGATGAAAGCCGTGTTTTATTCTGATCAGAGAACCCTGAAAAAAGATTTGACATGCGAGTAAAGTTTGGTTTAAGATAAGTAACATCAACAAAATATGAACGTGTTTCTTATCCAGAGAGGTGGAGGGATATGGCCCTGTGATACCTCGGCAGCGGGTTTTTCATTTAGAAAAAGACTGTGCCAATTCCAGCAAGTTCCTTATGGGCTTGGAAGATAAGAAGAGCAGCTCGTTTCCTTATGGATACTTCATCTCTTCTTACTTTAGGAAGAGATTTTTTAGTTGTAATTAAATATATATTTTTCTTATCCAGAGAGGTGGAGGGATTGGCCCTTTGAAGCCTCGGCAGCGGGTTCCTGTTTTACTCGGAATACTGTGCCAAGTCCGGCAAGCGATGACGCTTGGAAGATAAGAAGAGATCAGCCATTCTTTGATGCTTAGGCCTCTTCTTGTTTTCAAGAAGAGGCCTTTTTGCTGTTTAGGGAAGCGATAGTGAAGGAAGGAGAACGGAGCCATTGATTCGATTTGAAGAGGTAACCAAAATTTATGAGAGTGGCAAAAATGAGGTCAGAGCGCTGAACAATGTGAGCTTTGAGGTGAAAAAAGGAGAAATCTACGGAGTTGTAGGTTATAGCGGAGCAGGAAAGAGCTCTTTGCTCCGCTGTGTAAATCTTCTGGAGAAGCCGACATCAGGACACGTTTTTGTCGGGGAAGACGACATGGCTGGATTGTCTCCAAAAGACTTGAGAAGAAAACGGAAAAATATCGGCATGATCTTTCAGCATTTTAATCTGCTCAATGCAAAGACGGTATTTGATAATATTGCGACACCGCTTTACCTGCTCGGGGTGAAGAAATCCGCCATTAAGGAGAAGGTGAATGATCTGCTGGAATTTGTAGGTTTGACAGAGCACGGTCATAAATATCCCGACCAGCTCTCCGGCGGACAAAAACAGCGGGTAGGTATCGCCCGGGCGCTATCCACGGATCCGGATTTGTTATTGTGTGACGAGGCCACTTCGGCCTTGGATCCGCAGACGACGTCCAGTATTTTAAAGCTCTTAAAAAAAATCAATAAAGAATATAACATTACCATTCTCATCATTACGCATGAGATGAATGTCATTCGCGAAATTTGCGATTCCGTCGCTGTGATGGAAGGGGGAGAGGTGGTCGAGAAGGGGAGCGTTTTTGATGTGTTTGCGAAACCTCAAACGGAGACGGCAACGCGCTTCGTCAGTTCGGTTCTTCAGGATGAACTTCCTGAATCCCTGAAAGTCCTGCTTAAGAAGCAGGACCGCAATCATAAAATTTTCAGGATCGTCTTTACGGGAGCTTCCACCGGCCAGCCGCTGCTCTCGCAGATCGCTAAAAAATTCAACGTGGATGTCAGTGTACTGTACGGCCATGTCACAGAACTTCAAGACGTGCCTTTCGGAAATCTTGTTGTCCAATTGATTGGTGACGAACAGGAAATCAGAAGAGCGATCTTTTTCGTGAACCAAAGTGAAGTAGAAGTTAGGGAGGTTGCATCTCATGCAAGTTGATTGGAGTACATTTTGGGTCGACATTTTAAATGCAGCCGGTGACACATTAACAATGGTCGGTTTTTCCCTTTTGTTCTCGGCTGTCATCGGGATTCCGCTTGGCGTTGTGCTCGTAGTTACGAGGAAAGGTCACATTCTTGAGAACCTGGCTGTCTTTAATATTTTAAATGCGATTGTAAACGTATTGCGTTCGATACCGTTCATCATCTTAATGGTCGCGATTATCCCGTTTACAAGATTTATCGTCGGTACTTCCATCGGGACATCCGCCGCGATTGTACCATTGATTGTATATGCCGGCCCCTATATCGCAAGACTCGTGGAAAACAGCCTGCTTGAGATCGATCCGGGTATTGTCGAAGCCGCAGAAGCGATGGGGGCTACACCTTGGCAGACCATTTTCCGCATCCTACTGCCGGAAGCATTCAGCTCACTAATCCTGTCGTTTACGATTGCTACGATTGGTTTGGTGGGTGCTTCAGCGATGGCAGGGGCTGTCGGGGGCGGAGGCCTTGGTGATCTGGCCATTGCCTATGGCTATCAGCGATTTGATACAGATGTCATGATCGTCACTGTCGTTCTGCTCGTCATCCTTGTGCAAGGGCTGCAGAGCGCAGGAAACATATTGTCCAGAAAAATTAGAAGAAGATAAAAAGAGAAAAAGGGAGTAGGGAAATCTTATGAAAAAATATTCACTGATCATTTTAGTCATCGGGGTTTTAATGTCGGCATTCTTGAGCGGGTGCAGCGGCGGAGATGAAAAAGGGCTTGAAAAAGTAAAGATAGGCATCAGCGGCTCTGACAGCGACGTGTGGAAGTATATTGCTCAAAAAGCTGAAAAAGAAGGCATCGATTTGGAAATCGTAGAGTTTTCCGATTATGTCCGACCGAATCAAGCATTGGCTGATGGAGATATTGACGCCAATGCGTTTCAGACGATCTCTTATTTTAACGCATTTAAAAAAGAACATAAACTGGATTTAGCACCGATAGCAACTACGGTCATTGCACCGATGGGCGTTTATTCCCAAAAATACAAAGATGTTAAGGATATCCCGGCTGGATCAACGATCGCACTACCTAATGAAGCGACGAACATGGGGCGTGCCCTGCTTCTGCTGCAGAGTGCAGGACTCATCAAACTGGAAAAGAATTTTGATGGAAATGGTGATCTGAAAAAAGTGGTGGAGAACAAAAAACAATTGAAGCTTAAACCGGTAGTTGCCGGCCAGACACCGCGTGTGCTTCCTGATGTGGCTGCTTCAATCATAAACAATGGCGTGGCTGTTGATGCCGGAATGAATCCGAAGAAAGACTCCATTTTCCTTGAAAGCAAGACTGCAAAGCCGTATATCAATATCATTGCAACCAGAACAGAAGATAAAAATAAAAAGTCACTGAAGAAGATAGCGAAAATCTACCAATCAAAAGAAACAGCCAAAAAGATAAATGAAATTTATAAAGGTGCAACCATTCCAACGTTTGTGCCGCTAAGTGAAATCGGAGAGTAATAGAGAAAGGATCTGAGAACATGACGGTAATCAGCAGAACTGCTGGAGAAATTAAAGAACAAATCCGTACGAACATTGATGTCAACCGAGCGGCTTATATTCAAACGTCTCACGAGATCCATGACCATCCTGAAATCGGTAATGAAGAAGTATTTGCATCAAGCCTGCTGGCTTCGCTGCTGCAAAAAGAGGGGTTTCAGGTAGAACGGGGAGTGGCAGGCCATGAAACGGCGTTTGTAGCACGCAAGCGTTCCGTTCTTGATGGGCCATCCGTTGCATTTTTAGCAGAATATGATGCTCTTCCCGGAATTGGTCATGCATGCGGCCACAATATTATCGGGACATCCAGTGTAGCAGCGGCCATCGCTCTTGGATCCGTTATCGATGAGATCGGAGGGGAAGTTGCCGTGTTTGGAACGCCTGCTGAAGAAGGCGGAGAGAACGGAAGTGCGAAGGGAAGCTTTGTTAAACACGGTTATCTGGAAGGCGTTGATGCGGCATTGATGTTTCACCCGGGCAACGCTAACCGCATCACTGGAACTTCACTTGCGGTTGATCCGCTGGATTTTGAATACATCGGAAAGCCCGCTCATGCGGCTGCAGCACCGGAAAAAGGAATCAATGCCCTTGACGCAGTCATTCAATTATTTGTAGGAATTAACGCACTCCGCCAACATGTACCGGATGATGTCAAAATTCATGGAATCATAACACACGGGGGAGACGCTCCTAATATCGTTCCTGAATATGCAAAAGCCCGTTTTTACATTCGCGCTGCTACGAGGGCGAGGCTTGATGAAGTAACGAAAAAAGTAAAAGCCATAGCGGAAGGTACTGCCCTTGCAACAGGAGCAAAGCTTAATGTTATTGCGTTTCAAAACCAGGTGGATAACCTTTTATTGAACCGATCGTTCGATAAAGTGTTTCAAGAACAGCTGGAGAGTCTTGGTGCACAAGTCGACACTTCGCACCGCAGCGGTTTAGGATCGACTGATGCAGGAAACATCAGCCAGGTGGTACCGACCATCCATCCTTACCTTCAAATCGGCCCAGATCATATAGTCGGGCATACTGAAGAGTTCAGGGAGGCCGCAAGGTCAGAACAAGGAGATCAGGCGCTTATCCTCGGTGCAAAAGCCCTTGCCTTAACCGGTTTTCAGCTTCTCTCAAATGGTGAAGTGCTCGCCGGCATCAAGAAGGAATTCGCGGAAAATAAAGCGAAGGAGCTAGCGTCGATCTAGCTGACGTTGTTGTTTTGCGTAATTGAGGATAATTGACCGAACAATGAATAATTGAACCAAAAAGAAAATAATTGAACCAAACTCACTATTGAGGCTTCTTCGCAACAGTTTTCACCGAGCTCTCCATCTGCTGGAGGGCTTTTTTCTAGCAACCATTTTTCTTTTCAGGCTGCCGAATGGTACCATACAAACAAGGAGGCGGTACATATGATAAAAAGCATTTCTGATACGGCTGTATTGCATAACGGCGTAAGGATGCCGTGGCTGGGTCTGGGTGTATATAAAGCAGAAGAAGGCCAAGAGGTGATCGACGCCATAAAACATGCGGTCGCTGCCGGCTACAGAAGCATTGATACAGCATCGTTTTATAAAAATGAAGAGGGCGTAGGACAGGCTGTCAAACAGGTGGATGTTCCGCGTGAAGACCTGTTTATTGCAACCAAGGTCTGGAACACGGAACAGGGCTATGAGCAGACACTCCGCTCGTTTGAAGAAAGCCTGAAAAAGCTTGATTTGGATTACGTAGACCTGTTCCTGGTTCATTGGCCGGTGTCCGGCAAGTATAAAGAGACGTGGAAAGCACTAGAAACTCTTTACAAAGAGGCTAAGGCAAAAGCGATTGGTGTTTGTAATTTTAAAATTCACCATCTGGAGGACCTCATGAAGGATTGTGAGATTAAACCGATGGTCAATCAGGTGGAGTTCCATCCCCGCCTTACACAAAAAGATCTGTTGGCTTTCTGCAAGGACCAGGGCATTCAAGTTGAAGCCTGGAGACCCTTGTTAAAGGGTGAGATCTTTGATGAGCCGATCCTGACAGCACTGGCAGATAAGCATAATAAAACAGTGGCACAGGTGATTCTTCGCTGGGATCTTCAGAATGGAGTAATTACAATTCCTAAATCAGTGAATGAAAACCGTATTAAGGAAAACGCTGATATCTTTGATTTTGAATTGAGCATCGAAGATATGCAGCAGATCGATTCATTGAATAAAGATCTTCGAAACGGTCCAGATCCGGACGAATTTTAAGAAAAGCTTGTACAATTCAGCTGGCTCAAAAAAGAGCCGCTATTCCCCTCGATGTAAGCAAAGCGATAGACCTGAGGGCTTCTTTCGAGCAACCATTCTCAATCCTGGCTTAAGAGTGTAATAACTAAATACTTGAAGTTTTTCGGTAGGATAGTCCTTAGGAAGGCCCTCTGTTATAGAACAGAGGGCCTATTTTTGATTTTATATAAAAAAAGTGTTGCACATTTTATCCATACTGTTATATATTATTTTACAAGATAAATATCTGTTTTATAACAGGAAAGAAATACATGAAAAGGAGGAAATCATGATGAACTGTGCGAGCTGCCAAGGGAATGGCGAGGAAATCTGCTTGGAATGCAACGGGTCTGGAAAGCATCAAAACGGTAACTGCCCGGATTGCATGGGTGAGGGGTGTGTATGCTGCAGGCGCTGTAATGGAAACGGAATCATTGACTGAGCAGGAGGTTAACACGTGGATAATTCAGTAGCTATATCTAAAGAACAATCTGTTACAGTACAGGGGGATGTGGATCATGAGATACTGACGTCAGATGCCATCGTTTTTCTCGAGAAGCTGCATGAACGATTTCATAATGCAAGATTGCAACTCTTGCAAAACAGAGTAAACAGACAGAAAAAAATAGATCAAGGGGAGCTTCCCGGCTTTTTGTCTGAGACGAAAAAAATTCGGGAGGGCAGCTGGTCTGTCGCACAAGTCCCGGCCGATCTTCAGGACAGAAGAGTGGAGATAACAGGACCTGCAGGGGATGCAAAAATGGTCATCAATGCTTTAAACTCAGGAGCCAAAGTATTTATGGCAGATTTCGAGGATGCGAACTCTCCCACGTGGGAGAACAGCCTTCTTGGGCAGGTTTATTTGCGGGATGCGATTCGGGGACAACTTGAATATACCTCACCGCAAGGAAAAGAATATCGCTTAAATGATAAAACAGCGACACTTGTTGTACGGCCGAGGGGTTGGCACCTGGAAGAGAAGCACTTGTTGTATAAGGGTGAACCCATGTCTGGCAGTTTAGTAGATTTTGGACTTTATTTTTTTCATAACGCTAAAACATTGATCGAAAAAGGTTCAGGCCCTTATTTTTATCTTCCGAAACTTGAAGGCCATTTGGAAGCCAGGCTTTGGAACGAAGTGTTTGTGTATGCACAGGAAGAGCTCGGAATTCCTCAAGGAACGATCAAAGCAACCGTATTGATTGAGACTATCCTGGCGACCTTTGAAGCGGAAGAAATCCTTTATGAACTGAGAGAACACAGTTCCGGATTAAATTGCGGGCGCTGGGATTATATTTTCAGCTACATCAAAAAATTGAAAAACCACTCATCCTATCTGCTGCCCGACCGTGCACAGGTTACGATGACGGTGCCGTTCATGAGAGCGTATACACAGCATGTCATTAAGATCTGCCATAAGAGAGGCGCTCATGCGATCGGGGGAATGGCGGCTCAGATTCCGATCAAGAATAATCCCGAGGCCAACGAAGAGGCATTGCAAAAAGTAAAAACAGACAAAGAAAGAGAAGCAGAAGACGGACATGACGGCAGCTGGGTAGCTCATCCAGGTTTGGTGCCGGTCGTTCTCGAAGTCTTTGACCGCATTATGCCAGCGCCGAACCAGTTAGACAAACAGAGGGATGACGTCAATGTAATGGCGGAGGATCTTCTGCAGCCGACGATCGGACCGATTACTGAAGATGGTTTAAGGACCAACATATCGGTAGGAATTCAATACATCGCAGCCTGGCTGACTGGGCGAGGAGCAGTGCCTCTGAACCATTTGATGGAGGATGCTGCCACAGCTGAAATCTCGAGAGCTCAGGTTTGGCAATGGATCCGTCATACACAGGGTGTTCTGGAAGATGGACGGCAGATTACTTTGGAGCTTGTGGCGCAAGTGACTGAAGAAGAAACCCAGAAAATCAAATCAGCATTGGATGAGAAGCAATGGGAATCTGGCCGGTTCAAAGAAGCAATCACTCTCTTTGAGCAGCTAGTAAAGCAAGATGAGTTCATTGAATTTTTAACATTGCCAGGCTATACCTATATTAAATAAGGAGTGGAATGAGATGAATCAAAAAGAGGCAGCAGTACAAATTCAAGAGAATTGGAAAGAAAAACGTTGGGAAGGAATCGAGAGGACCTATACGGCAGAAGAGGTTGCTAAACTTAGAGGATCCATTCAAATCGAACATACCCTTGCTAAAAGAGGAGCCGCCCGGCTATGGAAATCTCTCCATGAAGAAGATTACGTGCATGCGCTTGGAGCATTGACAGGAAATCAGGCGGTTCAGCAAGTGAAGGCAGGGCTGAAGGCCATCTACTTAAGCGGTTGGCAGGTTGCGGCGGATGCCAACCTTTCCGGTCACATGTATCCTGACCAAAGCCTATATCCGGCAAACAGTGTACCTAATGTGGTGAAAAAGATTAACCAGGCGCTGCAGCGGGCCGATCAAATCGAGTTCTCCGAAGGAAAAACGGACATCGATTGGTTTGTTCCGATTGTTGCCGACGCTGAGGCAGGATTTGGCGGAGCGCTTAACGTTTTTGAGATGATGAAAGCGATGATTGAAGCAGGAGCGGCAGGCGTGCATTTTGAAGACCAGCTTTCTTCCGAAAAGAAATGCGGGCATCTTGGGGGCAAAGTGCTCTTGCCCACGCAGCAGGCGGTTCGCCATCTGATCTCTGCAAGGCTTGCCGCAGATGTAATGGGCGTGGACACGGTGTTAATCGCCAGAACGGATGCCAATGCCGCTAATCTGATCACGAGTGATGTTGATTCCTATGATCATCCATTTTTAACTGGCGACAGAACGGCAGAAGGGTTTTACAGAACGAATGCAGGAATCGATCAGGCCATTGCCAGAGGGCTCGCTTATGCGCCTTATGCCGACCTCATCTGGTGCGAGACATCAGAACCGAACCTGGAAGAAGCTCAGAAGTTCGCCGCTGCCATCCACGAGCGTTTTCCTGGTAAAATGCTGGCCTATAACTGCTCGCCATCCTTTAACTGGAAAAGGAAGCTGGATGACCAGACGATTGCAACCTTCCAACAGCAGATTGCATCGATGGGTTATAAGTTCCAGTTTGTTACGCTTGCAGGCTTCCATACTCTTAACCACAGCATGTTCGAACTCGCAAAAGAATATAAAACGCGAGGGATGGCCGCCTATTCAGAGCTTCAGCAGAGAGAGTTTGCAAATGAGAAACATGGCTACACGGCAACTCGCCATCAGCGTGAAGTGGGTACCGGCTACTTTGATGAAGTGGCTCAGGCCGTTTCTGGAGGATTGGCCTCAACAACAGCACTAAAAGGATCTACAGAGGAAGAACAGTTTACAATCGCCAATAAATAAAGTGAAGCAGCCTTGAATGAGGCTGCTTCCTTTTTTATTTTTGATCAGCATCAAAGGGGACTAGTTATTTCCAATTGTATATAGACAGACCATTGGATTTAGACAATAATGAAGGAAAAAAGGTGGGATAGCAATGTTCGCAGAAGTCAGCCTGTCCTTCTATTTGCCAGAACATTCAACAGCGCTCAGTACATTTGAACTTCCTAAAAAGCAGCTGCAATTTACTGCCCTTCCGCTGACAGCGTTGCAAGCTTGCGAAGAAGACGAGAGCCGGCATCCAGTGGTCATTATGTATCAGGGGAAACCCGCCGGTTTTTTTGTGCTCCACCATGGACCCTGCATTTCTCCTTTTACTGAAAATCCGAACGCCCTTTTTATCCGGGCACTTTCTGTTCATCCTGCTTATCAAGGGAAACGTGTGGCCAAACGTGCCATGCTGGCACTCCCAGGCTTTGCATCTGTCCACTTTCCATTCTGCAATGAGCTCGTGCTCGCTGTAAACGAAAAGAACTTTGCTGCACAGCAGCTTTATTTTAAGGCCGGCTTTCAAGATAAGGGACAAAGAAGAGCCGGCACTATAGGTATTCAGTATATCCTGCAGCTGCCATTAGCAAGTCCATAATTCCACCGAAAAGTATAGTTTTTATCATGTGTGAGAAGCCGGTTCTATAGAATCGGCTTTTTTATTGATCTTTTTATCTGTTTGATATTTCCATTTTTCTGTGAGAGAATGTAAAAGGTATTTTATGAATATGCTAGAATAGTAACTTTTTGTTCTTACATAAGGAGGGTTTTAGCTTGGCATTGGAGTTGCAATATCTACATAAATCTTTTGGTCATATAAAAGCCGTGTCCAATCTTACACTCACCTTGCCGACAGGGGAGGTTCTCGGATTATTAGGACGGAACGGTGCAGGTAAGACGACGACCATAAAAATGATTCTGGGTCTGCTCGTACCCGACCAAGGGGAGATCAGGTGGCAGGGAAACAAGCTTGATCGAAACCGGGTTTCAATCGGTTATTTGCCTGAAGAAAGAGGACTTTACCAAAAAAGCAAAGTATCTGATCAGCTTCGGTATTTTGCAGAGCTTGAGGGCATGGACAGACAAAGCGCCAATAAAGCGATTGATCATTGGCTTGAGAAGCTGCAAATTCCGGAGCATAAGGATAAGAAGGCTTCTGACCTCTCCAAAGGGAACCAGCAAAAAATACAGCTGATCGCCACATTGATACATGATCCCGAGCTTTTGATATTGGATGAGCCGTTCAGCGGACTTGACCCCGTGAATGCGAACATGCTCTCTGCGATTATTGAAGAACAGGTCAAAAAGAAAAAAACGGTCATCCTTTCCTCACATCGGATGGAACAGATTGAGACATTTTGCGAGAATGTCTGTCTGATGAAGGATGGGCAAGCCGTTATACAGGGCAGGCTCAGTGAAATTAAACAGAACTACGGATACCGCAATCTAACGCTCTTCAACCACAAAGGTATGGAAGAGAAGCTGAAGGAATGGAAGGTGTCCTACGAGAAGAAAATGAATGATTTGCTCGTAAAAGTAAAGGATGACTCTGAAGCCTTTCAACTGTTTAACCGGCTTCATCAGGCGAACCTTCCACTAAGATATTTTAAGATGCTCGAACCTACGCTGAATGAAATCTTCCTGGAAAAGGTGAGATAGATGAAAAAGTTCTCGACCGTTTTTAAATTTCACTTGAAAGAAAATTTGACTTCCAAAGCTTTTAAAATATCAACAGCCATCATCTTTGTGGCTATTCTGGCTTTTCTAGGGTATTCGAACTGGGCAAACAGCTCTGACATCGGGAATAAGGATAAGATCTCGCTGATCAATCAAACAGGCACAGGGATCGATGTTAAAGCAATAAATAAAACGCTTGAGGAAACAAAGCTGAATGAAGCCGGCGAAAGCGAGGAAAAAAATTTAAGAAAGAAGGTAGAGCAAGGAGATCTGGACGGAGTTTTACTTGTTAAAGAGCAAAAAGGTGTTCCGGCTCTGACTTATATTTATAAAAACTTCCCAAATAATGAAGCGGTACCAGTCGTCTCTCAGGCTTTGCAGCAAGCTTATATCTCTAATACGATCGCAAAAAATAAAATCGGTGCGGAAATCGCCGCGTCCTTGCTGGCAACCGTTCAAGTGAAGGATGAAGTGTTAAAGGATACCAGCAATACATTTGGCATCGTGTATGTGTTTGTATTCTTTATGTATATATTTATTATTGCATTCGGCCAAATGATTGCAACGGCGGTGGCTGCGGAAAAATCTTCCCGCGTTATGGAAATCATGATTCCTAAAGTAAAGCCGATCATGATGATGTATGCCAAGATTGCTGCGATCCTGACAGGCGCCATCGTACAGATCGCCTTCATCGTGCTAGCGGGCGGTATCGCGTACTTGGCAGGCTGGTTTGATGCCAATCAATTGTCCATCTTCGGTGCGGCCATCGATCTTTCAAATCTATCACCTGGTGTCATCGCAGCTTTCATTGCTTATTTTGTTTTGGGCTATTTATTATATGCTATGCTGTATGCAGCTGTCGGGTCAATGGTAAGCAGGACAGAAGACTTGGGCTCATCCCAGTTTCCGATCATTATCCTGATCATGGGAGCATTCTTTATCGGTATGCGTTCACTGTTTGATCCTTCCACCACACTTGTTGTCGTCAGCTCTTATATTCCATTCTTCTCACCGATCGTTACATTTTCACGAATCGTAGCGGGAGAAGCGGGAGCGATGGAAATCAGTATTACGATTGCCATTCTGCTTGTTTCATTGTGGATCATCAACCGGATTGCGGGACGAATTTATGTGCACGGTGTGATGCATTATGGCGGAAAAGTGAAGTTGAAAGATATGATTCAAGTCGCTAAAAATAGATAGAGAGAAGCCGGATCTTGAAATCCGGCTTTTTTTATTTAGCAAGCCTTACGACAGCGAGAAGGCTGAAGGAACCGCTCATCCGTATTCTGCCGGCTTGCTCTGTTGATGCATACAACGTATACCGGGCAACCCCCACGTTTTCAGTCAGTTCCTCCGAGCCAGTGACGGTCGCTGTACTTTGCTGCTGAAGGTCTTGAGTTGTCTGAGAGCTTTGGGCTATAACAGCTTCTTGATTGCGTCTGACGGTGAGTGTGATGGTAGCTGATTCACACGGGAGACCCGCCGTCCACCCTGCTGATGCATTGATTTCTACCCTATCCCCTTTAGAGAGCTGGATAAATTGGACGTAAAGAAGTGGAACCTCTTCATTGTCTGGGAGAAAATCGCTCGGGCAGTTCAGGTCAGCTTCCTTGTTGATCGAAAGTTTTTTTTGGAACGTACTGTATTTTTTAGCATCCGTTGTTCGGTCGCCAAAATTAAATTTCATCGGTTTCCCTCATTTTTAAATGGTATGAATTATGATATGCGGTATATGGGACAGAGGCTTGGACGGAGAGCGTGGCTGAGTGCAGTACATCAAGCAAAGAAAAACCCCGATTTATTGGGGGTGGAGTGGTTGGGGAACCCCCGTTGTAGTCCTTGGATAACATAAACAGGCGGAATTGTTTGTGGAAAATAACGGCGAAAAAGTATACGTTCGTTTCTTCTTCTTCAATGTGGAAAAGCATTGAAGTGAAGAATATTAAACTTAACGATAATGAAATGGTGAAGATCGAGAGTTATGTTAAAGGAAACAAAGCATCAAGAATGAAAAACACCCCTGAACACAGCACGATTTGGCTGAATTCAGGGTTTTGTTTCGCATTCTTCCGTTATTTCATATATAGAAAGTGATTTGGACCAGCTGACGTTTATTTTTTTGAAATAAAAGGAATAGATACGGGTGCAGGAGTGCTTTAAAACAGACGTCCAAAAGGAGTGAATCAATTGTCTGCTAAAAAAGTATTAATGGTCGCAACGAGCCATGATAAAATCGGTGATCAAAAAACGGGACTTTGGCTGGAAGAGTTGGCCGTTCCATACAATGAATTCAAAAAACAAGGATACGATATTAAGATAGCCAGCATTGAAGGCGGAGAAGTGCCGCTTGATCCCAGCAGCCTCCAAGGAAATATTGATGAATTTGAAGAAGCCAAAACACAGCTGAAGGATACGCCAGCGCTAACGAGGGAGGACGCGCACGGCTATGATGCGATTTTTCTTCCAGGCGGGCATGGCGCCGTTTTTGATTTTCCCAACAGCAGAAATCTTCAGGTGGTAGTTTCCCAGTTTGCACAAGGGGACAAAGTCATTGGCACTGTTTGCCACGGTCCAACAGGACTCGTTACAGCCGCCTATGAGGACGGAACACCTATTGTGAAAGGGAAGAAAGTATCCGCATTTACCGATTCTGAAGAAAGGGAAATGAAACTTACGGAAGAAGTGCCGTTTCTTTTGGAAACAAGGCTGCGTGAACTTGGTGCAGAATTTGTAAATGGGGATAACTGGGCAGATTTTGCGGTCGTGGATGGTAAGCTTGTGACTGGACAGAATCCGCAATCCAGCCATAGTGTCGCTCGTAAAGTCATTGAAGTGCTGGAAAGCTGATTGAAAATAAGGGTGCTGAGGGTGAGTGTAAGAAAATCTCCTCAGCACTTTTTTTTTTGAAAAAAGTGCTCTGCTCTTTTGACTTTGTAAAAAAGCTCGGCACCTATTTTAATGGGAAGGTAGGTGAACATTGATGCACTTTGGCAGGGAAGGAATAAGATGGTATGTACAAAGGAGGAGTAATTTTGAACATAGACAAAGATTTAAAAGCAACAACGTATTCGAGGCCATCTGCTCCAACACCTGAGAAAATAGGTTCTCATCACCATCATCATTATTATCTATTATGCCAGCAGTTTGTTGGACAACATATTGAGCTTGAGATGATCGATGTTAATATATATCACGGCAGGCTCCATACGTATGATAAAGAAAATATGTATATGGTCATGCCGATGAGGAGAGATGATTCAGAAGACAGCCGCTTGTTTCCAAACCTAGCAGGAGGAGTATCTCCTGGTTACGGACTCTATGGCTTTCCGTTCGATGGCATTCGGCGTTTCAGGCCTTTTTGGTAAAATTTCATCTGTTTTTTACTTAAATGGAGGTTAAGCAATGAGGAATTGGCTGTTCGCTGGTGTTGCAGTTGCTGTTATAATTGTTTTCATCGCCTGGATGACTGATCGTTGGGTGTTCATATTAGAAGTCGCTGGTCCATTAGGCTTTGGAGCATTTATGTTATCAGGCATTTTGCTTTGCCTCTTTTTAGATGGTCAGATCGTAAGGAATCTCACAAAAAAGAAAAGACGGATGGAATGCAAAAGTGATTATTCCTTTCATATTTTGTTATTCGGACTGCCCAGCGCTGCAGCGGCCGTTCTATATCTAATAAGGTAGAATACAGGATTAAACGCATAAAGGCCGTTTATCAGGATGTTGTAAATCTGATAATCGGCCTTTGTGCTTTTGCTGATTCAGTTTTTCTGTTTTTGTTTTTGTTTTCCTTGTTCTTAAATCAATAAGCGTATAGCTGCCCCGGTCGTCCAGAGGGTTTCTTCTGCCTTCTCTAATGAGTCGTTCTCTTTGTTTTCGTGCCTTGCTCTTACTGATTGTCAATCACTCCTTTCCTCTATTATACGATAAATAAAACAAAAATGATTCAGCTGCCATTCGACAGCTCCAAACATTTTCCGGGAAATAATTCATTTTTTATGTCATTTTCTATCAAAGGAGCCGGAAAAGAGCGGGCATTACTGCATCCGTCAAATTAATAAAAAACTGCACCTCAATCCCTTAGTCTAGCAATCGGAGTGCAGTTTAACTCGTACTTCTGATTTTTAGTTGTTTGTTATTTGATATACATCATACGGCTGGTCATCGTCATTCCTGCAGGATATTTAAAGCCGATCACTATCCAGGAAATGAATAGAGCAAAGGACAGAAAGATAAATACAACCAAGAAGCTGTTCCAGACGAGTTTACTTTTTTCTTCTTTAAATTTATATTCGATATGCCATTTGCCATTCCCCATTCCGAGTGTGTCTTTTACATTTTTGCCATCCGTGGAGAAGACATAATCGGGAGCTTGTTTATTTGGCTTTCCTGCTCCTTGTTGATCTGAAAAGACGGCCAAGTATTCCAAACCTTTAATTTCATCAGCCATCGAGGAGATTTTTTCTTTTACAGCAGGGGTAAGAGACTTGGCATCCTGACTGTCCAACAGTTCAAATATCTCATTCGGATTGTGTGAAAACAGTGTCGTACGTTTATAATCCTGCCACATGAAAATTCCAAAAATGAGTACGCTGGCTGTTATAAACAGCACAGTAAGACGAAGCAGCAGCCGTGCAGGACCAGCCATTTCCCTTTCTTTTTGTTTCTTCTTTTTTACATAATCCGAAAGCACAATGACTTTTTGATCCTCATCAGGCATGGCTTATTGTCCCTCCTTTTATTATGGTGTATCAGATCAGCGACAATAGACCTATAAATGACGCTGCCTGTTTGTTTCACATGAAGAGTTAATTTAATTATTCTGCAAGATTTAGAATATTCCTACGATTATATTGTAGTTTATTGGGGTAAATACTTCATAGGATAGTAGGTTGATAACCATGAATAATTTAATAGGCCGGTGCTTGTGGTAAAAAATAGCATGAAATTTTACCCAGGATAGTACAATCTCTCTAGTACTCTTGTAGCTAGTAATCAGTGTTTGGACACGTTACCATTGAATTATTCAGAACTATCAAACAATAAAAAGGAGGAAATGCAGTGAAAAAGTTCTATGTTCCTATACTGCTGATTATTGCAATGGTTTTGTCGGTTTCCGGCTGCGGGTCCTCAACATCCAAGACCGCGAGCGGTGATGAGGTGGAGCTGAAAGAAGACGGCGTATTCTCATTTGTCGTATCTGGCGAGTTTTACCCGTTCAGCTACTCGGATAAAAACGGCAAGCTTGATGGGTTTGATGTAGCGGTAGGAAAGGCGCTTGCAAAGAAAATGGGTTTAAAAGCAAAAGTGGATAAACAAAAATTCCACGGAATTGTTACAGCGGTAAAGACCAATCGTTTTGATGCAGCAGTTGCTAGCCATACGATTACTCCTGAGAGGAAGAAGGCCGTAAATTTCAGTACTCCATATTATTATTCAGGGCCGGTTTTATTTGTTAAGAAAGACAGCTCCATAAAAGGGCTCAAAGACATAAAAGGCAAAAATATTGCCGTTGCCAAAGGATCTACATATGAAAGTGAAGCGCAAAAATATTCCAAAGACATATCGGTTTATGACAGCGATGTCACAGCGTTGCGTGCCCTGAGTGAAGGGAAGCACGAAGGTGTCATTACAGATACCATTACGGGCAAGCAGGCGATTAAAAAAGGCTTCAAGGTTTCAGAAGCAGAAACGCTTGGAACGAGTGAACAGGCGATCGCTGTTTCCAAAAAGGACAAGAAACTATTGAAGGCGGTCAATAAAGCGCTTGAGGAACTAAGAAAAGACGGAACACTGGAGAAATTGAGCAAAAAGTATATAGAGATCGATATTACGAAAAAACCATAATTCTCTGGAAGAATGTGTGAGCATGCGGCACATTCTTTTCTTGCAAAAGGAGCTGAACCTGTTTGCCTGATATCGGACATTTCATTCATGTGTTCATCGACAGCTATCCGCTCTTTATGAAAGGATTGCTGCTTACCCTGCAGATTACAGTAGTTTCTGTATTAATAGGAACGGTAGCAGGATTGCTGTTTGCTTTCTTTAAGCTATCAAACAGCAAAGTATTAAACGCCATCGCGAACGTTTACATTGCGGTTATCAGGGGAACCCCACTGATCGTACAGATTTTCTTCTTTTATTTTGGATTGGCTGAGCTCGGTATTTCTCCATACTGGTGTGCCACGCTTGGACTCGCCTTGCATAACAGTGCGTATATTGCCGAGATTTTCAGAGGATCGATACAATCCATTAACAAAGGGCAGCTCGAAGCGGGGCGTTCGCTAGGGATGAGCACTTCTCTTGCCATGAGGCGCATCGTTTTGCCGCAGGCATTCCGGCGTGCTCTTCCACCCCTTGGGAACCAATTTATTATCGGTCTAAAAGATTCCTCGCTTGCTGCATTTATTTCTTCCTCGGAATTGTTCAATGTGGCAACCACACAAGGATCACGGACCTTTGAAGAAATGACCTATCTTTTGATTGTAGCAATCTACTATTTAGTGCTGGTTCTTCTTTTTACCCTTTTGGTTAACAAGCTGGAAGGCAGATTTGCCGGTGGAGATGAATAGGAGGTGGAGTAGGGTGGAACAGAGAAAAGTCATGATCAACGTCCGAGATTTGAATAAATCGTTTGGAGATCTTCATGTGCTGAAGGATGTAAACCTTGAAGTGCATGAACGGGATGTTGTTGTATTGATTGGCGCCAGCGGTTCAGGGAAAAGTACGCTGCTCCGCTGTTTAAACTTCTTAGAATACAAACAAAGCGGTACGATCACGATCGATGGAAAAGTAGTAGAACCCGAGAATACGGACTTAAACAAGGTCAGGCAGGAAGTGGGAATGGTCTTTCAGCACTTTAACCTATTTCCTCATAAAACCGTACTCGAGAATGTCATAGAAGCTCCGCTTATGGTTAAAAAAGTGCCTAGTGACCAGGCTGTTCAAGAAGGCAGAGCGCTTTTGAAAAAGGTCGGACTGGCTGATAAAGAAGATGTGTATCCTTCGAAACTATCAGGGGGACAAAAGCAGAGGGTGGCTATTGCTAGGTCACTCGCTATGAAGCCGAAGATCATGCTTTTTGACGAGCCTACATCTGCCCTGGATCCGGAACTTGTAGGTGAGGTGCTTGCCACGATGAAGGATCTTGCGAGAGAAGGCATGACCATGCTTGTTGTGACCCATGAGATGGGATTTGCGAGAGAAGCCGCTGATACGGTGGTGTATATGCACGATGGAAAAATTGTGGAGAAAGGAAACCCGAGCCAGATCTTTTCTCAGCCGCAGAACCAGCGCACAAAAGACTTCCTCGGTACAATCCTATAGGAAAGGGTGCCAGGCACCGTCTTTTGACAACTGTCAAAAAGCGGCGCCTGGCACCCAATTTGTTACGCTTTTCTTTTCAGGTAGGAGTCAAACACAAAGGGGCCGAATGGAAGGACGGAGGCAACGAGTGCTCCCATGACCAGAGTAAACGGCCAGCGGTTTTTAAAGGTCACATTCGCAAGGGCGATCAGGTACAGAACAAAGAAAAGCCCATGCAGTGATCCCGCAATCGTTACCGCTAGCGGATAGTCTGCAAAATACTTTAATGGCATGGCGATGCCAAGCAAAACTAAAAAAGATATTCCTTCAAGTATACCAATGAGTATAAATCGTTTAATGGATGGATTCATGCCTGGTAACCTCCTGTATCTCATTTCCCTTTTAATTTACCATATCGGGAGGAGGCGTTGAGGATGTTTCATGTACGTTATGTGAACCCTTTTTGTCTATTTTGTAACGTGTTTCCAAGTCATGCCAGTTTCCCGTCTATGTAGGCAAATACCGTATGGCTGCTGGCATTATATTGCTGATGTTTGACCGGTTATGTTTGGTCCATCCAACCGCATGGTAGAGATTCACAACCTCATCCCGGTTCACGTTGGATCGGTCTCTCTCGATGTGTACCATCATCGACCCCCGATTTTTTTTATTTTCCATTTTAAGCTTAAGGGGATGGAAATGAAATAAAAAAGCAGTCTGGACATAAATGGCCAGACTGCCTGGAGGAGATGGCCCTAACCAAAGAGACCATTCAACGGGCTTAACAGATGAGGCAGCAATTTTAATGTTGAATGTTTCTTCATCTCTTTTTCCATTTTCTCAAAAAGCTCAGGGGAGGCGAGTTCATCCTCGTCACCTTTAAGCAGAGAAAGCAGATCCAGATTATTCAACAGCTGATTCTGAAGCAGCTTTAATTGTTTTTCCGCATCGTTGTTATTTGAACAAAGATCAGTCAGCGGAACGTTTTCCTTTTGGGCTGCGTGGATTAAATCCAGTCCCAGCTGTTTAGGAACTTTCCCCTCCATTTTAGCAGCGTCTTTGCAAAGCTGCTGTTTCGTCCGTTTTAATTGTTTCTTTACCGGATCAATGACTCGTTTGACCGTTTTATCCGTATCATCCACTACTTTAGGAACGGTTTCTGTCACTTTTTTGACCGGTTTTTTAACGTTATCCACTGTATCATCTACTGGTTTCTTAATTTTTTTTAACGGTTCTGTCGTATGGTCAATCGTATCCTTCACTGGTTTTGTTACGCCTCCAATGTTATCTTCAACAGGTTTAACGGCATCATCCACCGGCTTTTGACCACCGGGAAGAAGCGAGTCCTCTTTTTTCTGATCGGGTTTAACACCGGGAAGAAGCGAGTCATCTTTTTTTTCATCAGGCTGATCTTCCTTCGATTCATCCTCGCACGTAAGCGGAAGATGGCCTTTCATTAATGACTCGATCGCATCTTTCGCTTCTAAAAAAGGAAGAGAGGACAAATCCCGCAGAACTTTTGGTACATCAGGCCGTTGAAGTTCATGATTGCCTTTGACGGTTGAAAGCTGAAGCCGGGAAAGTTCGCCTTGAGCGGCGTTCATCTGATGGACGAGCATCGTCACCTTTTTAAGGCCAAGCTCAGGGACAGATTCACCCGCCTTCAAACAGGCTCCCTTTAAAGAAAATGCGGAAGCATCCACGGTCAAGTCTGTCAGATGAACCGGACCGTTTGCATTCATGATGATGGTGATCGGACCTTGATCGGTTGCCAGAACTTTTGTCAGCTTCATGCCATAAAGTGTGGCATTCCGGTATTGAAAGCGAATCATCGGTTTTTGCTTATTGGCTGATGTTTCTCCCATAACCACTTGGGGAAGCATGGTGCCGCCATCCACCCGGTCGGCACTGATGACAAATCCTTCTAACTTTTGGCCAGCTGTCTCTGCTTTTGCCTGAGACGGGCTAAAAAGTCCTGTCAGCCCTAAAAGACAAGTGATGGCCATCAGTGTTCGAACCATCATTTTGCTTGTACCATCTTATGAGGAATGTAAAGATCATCGTCTGTGGCCTCGCCGGGCTGTTTATCCGTTCCGCGATCAGCGGCAGGAGGGCTCCAGGCGACCATTAAGGAACCCCCGGTAATACCAAGGAGTGTTCCGACGAGAAAACCGCCAAGGGCACCAACAATCGAGAGGATGGATAAAAAGATGGCCACAATACCAAACACTTTAGAAAACTGAGGAAAGAAAAGTGCCATGATGCCGATTAACAGCACCAAGCCCCCGAACAGGATTCCAATAACGGATACTGTGCCTGGCAGGAAGGCTTTGACGATTAAATTTAAGGGAACCCATAAAATAAGTGCCCCGCTCAGAAGCGTCAGAATCGAACCAAGAAAGGGTCGTCCCTGTTTCCATTGTCTTGCGCTCATGCTCTTCACCTCCCATGTTAGTTGCCCGGTTTGTTGATGCGTTCAACGGTTACTTTCATACCGTTCATGACGATCTTTTCTTGAAAGAGATAATGAGTTTTCAATTTTGCATGATCGAGCTGGATGGTGGATGAGGTTTGTTGAAATTGCTTCTGCCAGTCGTTGCTCTGTTTTTCTTTCAGCGCCAGGTTGCTGAATTTTGCATCGGCCTCAATGACGGAAGCATCATGCTGCAATCCAGAGATATGCACTGGCTTTTTAGCCGTAATTTTCACACGGATCCATTTATCACCGCTGATGTTGAAATCTTTGTAGAGCTGAAGGTTATTGATGGTTAGATCTTTAATCAGGTTGGTGCCTTGAGGTGTGGATTTTTCTTTGCTTGATTCACCCATTTTTGGATAAAAGGTATATCCTTTGCCTTCAAGGTGATCAAAAACAACGTAAAAATCACCAACACCTGCCATTGGTATAGCGTAAGCGGTACCTGAAATCCCCATAAAACTAAGAAGGGCAGTCAGTACGATCATTCCGGAGCCAAAAGCTTTCCAGAAGACCTTCTTGTTCGTTCCTCCTTTATTGGCCACAGGCTTTAATTGGACGGTTTTCTCACTCATCAACGCCACCTCTTTCAATTTTATGAAAACGCTTTAATATACATTTACTTTACTTTCGGGAAAGTAAACTGACAATTCCGTTAAATATCGTAATCCACTTTTTAACCCCGACAAATGTAGGGTAAAAAAGGGCATATATTGTAAAAATATTTCGAAAAATATAAAGTGATAGAAAGTATCGAAAATAGAGGGAGGAATTGAGGTGGAAGCGCTTTTTTTAAACGGCATTGCTCTCCTGACAAAATACGGGGGAGACATCTTAATGAACTGGAAACGTGTGAAAAATGAACTTTCCTCTCAGCAAGAAGACCTCATCTCTGAATTTGACGGTATGATGACTTATTCATTTAAAGAACTTCTAGAGAAAAATGACTATGATCATATCAATCAGCTGATTCTTGCCATGCTGACCCAATGGAGAGATCAGTATTCCATGGATATTGATTACAGCCAGGTGATCTTTTTGCTGTCCGCGATTGAAAATATGATTCATCATATTTTGGAGGAGAAGGAGAATCCGAGAATAATTGATCATCAGTCGATTCAGTATATTTTCAATAAGATCCTCGACCAGGTTCTCATCCCTTTAACAACAGAAACGAACGGAAACAAATGGCTCGATACAATGATCACTTCCAACATTATTCCGCTCCATTGGGCGGCACTTTTACGAATAGAAGATTTTGAGTACAGGCTGGTCGAACTGAGAAGTCTCGATTCCACAAAAGAGACGAAATCGATCATCGATATCTGCATGACGATGTCCGCCAATACAGTAGAACAGCTCTCTCTTGCTTTATGCCGGCTCCTGAATCCTGGGGCTAAGCAGCCGAGAATCATTCCCATCTCTTTTGCAAAGGAAACCCTCCTGCTTTGCTTAAAGTCATCTGACGCTTCAAGCATCTCTTATCAGCGGATTGAGCTCATTTCAAACATGTATAAAAGGCAGATTAAGATGAACACGCTTGAAAGTGAAAATGAATGGAAAGACGCAGCTCTATTATTTACCCTGCGGCTTCTCATGGCACAAACCTGTTCGGATACGTTAAAAACGGTGGCACATGGGTTTGTTGACTATCTTTCCTATAAACGGAGCGCTTTGTTTCTCTATTCCCCAAAGGTAGAGAGAGGTATTTTTGCTGCACATAAGAACTTGGGCAAGGATGTCCAGAATATAAAGGTGGCATTCTCAGAGGTATCATTTTTGGAAAAGTACCTTCAGAAAATCCTTCAGTCCAAGCCTGTTTATCTTGAAAATGCAGCAGAGCATATCCCAAGGCGGCTGGTCGAACAATATCAGGTAGCCTCTCTTGTGGCCGTTCCGATTTTTACACCAAGAAAAGGAAGGCTGCTCGGTCTGATTCTATTGGATCAGGGCGGTGAATGGTTTGAGGAGCCGAAACCGAATCAGCAGGCATTGCTCATGAAGTTTGGCCAATATGCAGGAGAGGCACTTTATAAACAATGGGGGAACATCATACAGCAGCTGGATTTTGGTTCCCCCTTGCTTACTGCGAGAGAAAAAGAGGTGCTAAAGCTTATGGCACAGGGTGAAACGATTCAATGTGCTGCGGAGCATCTCCATCTAAGCCCATACACGGTTCGAGATTATGTAGCTGCCATCATTAAAAAGCTGAAAGTGAAAAACCGGACCGAAGCTGTAGTGAAAGCCATCAGGCTCAATCTGATCGATTAGGCTAAAAAAATGGTGCCAGGCACCGCTTTTTGACAAATGTCAAAAGCAGGTGCCTGGCACCAAGCCACCAAAATTTTAATCTTTTTTCTCCAATGCAGCCTTCAATGCGTCGGCCAGGCTGTTCCCCAATGGGGCTTCGTCTTTCTTTGTATACTTCTTCATCAACTGGCGTTCTTCGCGTTTGGAGACGGTCTTCTTGCGGTCCTCCGCTTTTTCGACAACGTTGCATGGGCGGCACTGAAAGTAGGTTCCAGCCTTTCCGTTATGGATCTCCATCTTTTTATGGCACTGCGGACAGCGACGGTTGGACAGCTTAGGATCCTTCCGTTTTCGGAATCCGCACTCTCTGCCTGAGCAGACGAGCATCTTGCCGTCGCGCCCTTTCACTTCTTTCATCAGTTCTCCGCATTCCGGACACTTGGAGCCGGTAAGGTTATGTGCTTTATACGTTTGTTCACTTCCCTTAATCTCTTGTACCAGCTGTTTCGTCTGCATGCGGATATTATCAAGGAATGCTTTCGGATTGCCCTTTCCTCGTGCGATGTCTTCCAGTTCTTTCTCCCATTTTGCTGTCAGTTCAGGAGATTTCAATTCACTGTTCACTAATTCGATCAACTGTTTTCCCTTAGGAGTCGGATGAAGGCGGTTGTTCTGCCGGTCGATGGCTTCAGTGCTCAGCAGGCGTTCAATAATATCGGCGCGTGTAGCCGGTGTTCCAAGGCCGAATTTCTCCATGCGGGCCAGCAGATCTGCTTCATTGAAACGTGCCGGCGGCTCGGTCAGCTTCTTCTGAAGACGGGAGTCCTTTACACTGAATTCCTGTCCTGTTCTGACCGCACCGAGCGGCTTTGAATCCGAACGGTCTTCATCTTTTCCGGTCACTTTTTTAAATCCAGCATCCACAATTTTCGTTTCCCTTGCTGAGAATGTTTCGCCTTTAACATCGATGACTGCGTGAATCGTCTCCGTTTGGTACGGTCCGTAGAATAAAGCAAGAAAGCGGCGGACGATGATATCGTAAAGCTTTCGTTCATCGGGAGAAAGGTCGCCAAGGTGAGGTGTTTCATCTGTCGGGATGATCGCATGGTGATCCGAGACCTTGCTGTTATTAAACACTTTTCTTGCAGCTACTTTTCCTTTATTTCTTAACGCGGGCTGCACCTCATCGCGATAGGCAGAGGAAAGGGCCTGAAGACGGTCGGTCATCGTCTGCTCCATATCGGCGGTCAAATATTTGGAATCGGTCCGCGGATAGGTGACAAGCTTGTAGCGCTCATACAGGTTCTGAAGCACGCTCGATGTTTTTTTCGCCGAGAAACCGAAGCGGCGATTCGCGTCACGCTGCAGTTCGGTCAGGTCGTATGGCATTGGCTGCTGTTCCGATTTTGCCTTCGTTTGGACAGAAGAAACAGACCCTTTTTCATTTTTAATCAACTCAATGATTCTCTCAGCCTTATTCCGGTCGAATATTCTTCGTTCTCCGTTATTTTCCCAAGCTGCATCAAGCGGTCCGATCTTGGCATCGATCGTAAAATACTCCTTAGGGACAAACGCTTTGATCTCAGCTTCTCGTTCTAGAATCATGGAAAGGGCCGGAGTCTGTACGCGGCCGGCAGACAGCTGTTCGTTATATTTTGTCGTCAGGGCTCGTGTTACGTTCAATCCGATCAGCCAGTCAGCTTCAGAACGGCATACGGCAGACTGATACAAAAAGTCATACTCTTTGGCTGGTTTTAAATGGCGAAATCCATCCTTGATGGCCCGGTCTGTCTGGGACGAGATCCAAAGGCGTTTGACTGGTTTCTTCCAGCGGAGTTTTTCCAGGATCCAGCGGGCGACAAGCTCACCTTCACGCCCCGCATCCGTTGCAATAATAAATTCTGAAACATCTTTGCGTCTGGCCAGGTGTTCGATCCCTTTAAACTGATGGCTCACCTGGCGAATAAGTTTTAGGCCCATTTCTTTAGGAATGATAGGCAGATCTTCCATCCGCCACGTTTTATATTCTTTGTTATAATCCTCAGGCATCTTCAGCTCCACCAGGTGGCCAAGCGCCCAGGTAACAATGTACTTTGGTCCTTCGATAGATTGTTTTGTTTGCTGGTTGCAGCCAAGTACGCGGGCCAGGTCTCTGGCTACACTTGGCTTTTCGGCAAGAACAATGGATTTCATGGGATGAAAATCTCCTTTCTCGTTCAGGCAGTTTGTTCAAGCTGCGTCCTTTACCAGTATAGCCGAAAGCAGGTTTCTGCGAAAATGTTTTGAAGCCTGGTAAAGAATACTTTATTTTCCGATATAGAGAGTAGCACAAATTAAGAGGTTCAACCTACCTGTGAAAATACGAAATAAGTTAGTGATTCTGATCGGAACAACCATTTTTGCTCTCATCGTAGCAGACGGTTTTTCATACTACAGCAGCTATAAACAGAACAAGCTGAGCGGGGAGCTGGGGGACAAACAGGATCTGCAGTTTTTCTGGACGGCTACTCTAATGATGAAAGAGCGTATATTCTGACCGGTGACAATGCCTCAGGCGCAGACATCCAGATGGAGAAATCAGCAAGCAGTGCTGAAATGATCGAAGAAACCGCTCAGCAGCTGGATGTCATATCTGCAATGCTTCTCACTGCCGGCGAACAGACAGGCACAGCTTCCGGCCAAGCAGAGTGCGGTCATAATCCATTGGGGACATCGTATCCGTTAAGCAAGAGGGGCTTTGCTGTTGTTGCGGAGGAAGTAAGAAAGCTTGCCGAGCAATCCGGTCATTCCGCCCAGGAGATCAGAAGCTTGATTGAACAATTTCAGCAAGAGACCGGAGCGTCAAGCCAGTCAATCGAAAGTAAAAGAAAATGTGATAGTGGGACTTACGGTTGTTCAGGAAGCGGACAAGCAATTTCATCTCATCCAGGAGTCCGTGATTGATGTAAATGAAAAAATTATGGGGATTTCAGGAGCTACCAAGCTGCTGGCGAATGGATCTAATGCCATAGCTCTATCAGCCGGTGAGATGGCCTCAAACGCAAAAGAGTCGTCCGAGAGCGCACAAAGCATCGCAGCTTCCACTGAAGAACAGCTTGCCTCCATGGAAGAGATCACAGCTTCCGCACAGTCGCTGTCTTTTATGGCGGAAGAGCTTCAAGAGATGATCTCGAAGTTTAAAATCTAAACAACCATTAAAAAAGGGACCCATGGAGTCCCTTTTTTAGATTGATGTTACTTGTATTTAATATCGGATGCCGGCCGTTATATTTTACGTTTTTTCTGCTTTTTAAGATGAAAATCAGTTTGTCTGCATAAAGTATAGAAAGTATGAAAAACGGGGGAAAAATAATGATTCATTTGGATGAAGGAACGGTGCTGGGAAACGGCGTGACCATGCCATGGGTCGGGCTCGGCACCTGCAGGCTTCAGCGCCGGCAAGCGGTCGAACGAGCCATACATACCGCTCTTGACGCCGGGTACAGAAGCATTGATACAGCAGCCATTTATCAAAATGAAGCAGAAATTGGAAGCGCTTTACAAAAAAGTATAATCGCGAGAGACCGCCTGTTTATCACAACTAAACTATGGAATACATCCCATGGATACAGCCATACACTGGCAGCCTTTGATGAGAGCAGACGAAAACTAGGTGTGGACTATATTGATCTATATATGATTCATTGGCCGAGTAGAGGAAGGATTCAAGAAACATGGAGAGCGCTGGAAATTTTATATAACCGCGGTGATGTACGGGCAATCGGCGTTTGCAATTTTGGTGTTCGTGATCTGCAGGAGCTGATCAGACATTGCGAGATCAAGCCATTTGTTAATCAGGTGGAGTATCATCCGCGGATGAACCAGAAACCGCTCATGCATTTCTGCCATCAGAATAACATACAAGTGCAAGCATGGAGCCCGTTAATGCAAGGAGAAATTCTTTCTGAGAGCCTCATTGTACAGATTGCAGAAAAACACGAAAAAACGCCGGCTCAGGTCGTTTTGAGGTGGGCGCTTCAGAACGGAATTCCCGTCATTCCAAAATCAGCGACACCTCATCGTATCCGGGAAAATATTGATATTTTTGATTTTGAACTGCCGATTGAAGATATGGTCAACATCCACTTTTTGAATGAAAACCGAAGGATCGGACCTGATTCCGGACATTATTTTTATGATTGAATGCGAAACACCCAGCAATAGTTATGCTGGGTGTTTTCTTTTGTTCTGAGTATCTGATGCTGCAAGAGTCTACTTGGCATCAAAGTTAAAGATTAAGTTAAGCGTTAACTGGGTAATGTAGAAATAAGAGGTGAATGACAGCATGGAATCAATAACAGATTGGTTAAAAGACATACTACTATTCTTTGGAGGATTCTTAAACGTTAGTATCTTACTAATTATCATCATTGTCATTTTAGTTGTTCGTTCGGCCAGACGCAAAAAAAGGAATAAAAACCATAAAGATTATCTCGATGATTAATTAAAAAAGATGAGGCTGGTTCTGTGGTAGAACCGGCCTTTTTAATGGATTTTCTCCCTTTAACCATATATGATGAAAAGACTGAACAGGAATTAAGGGGGAGTCAACATGAAAGAAGATAAACACCTTGAAAAAGCAACGTTTGCCGGAGGCTGTTTCTGGTGCATGGTCAAGCCGTTCGATGAACTGCCAGGCATTCATGGCATCATTTCAGGGTATACGGGCGGCCTTGTGGAAAAACCGTCCTATGAAGAAGTAAAAAAAGGGACGACCGGCCATTACGAGGCGGTAGAGATCACTTTTGATCCGGTTCTTTTTCCTTATCAAAAATTACTGGATCTATATTGGCCTCAAATTGATCCGACAGATGAAGGCGGCCAATTTTTTGACAGAGGGAGCCAATACAAAACCGCAATTTTCTTTCACGATGAGAAACAGCGGGAACTGGCCGAGCGTTCAAAAAAAGAAGTAGCCAGCAGCGGCCGTTTCAACAAGCCAATTGTCACAGAGATCCTGCCGGCTTCAGAATTCTACGCAGCCGAAGATTATCATCAGGATTTCTACAAGAAGAACCCTGAGGAGTATAAGCAGGAACGTATTGATTCCGGAAGAGATGCCTTTATTGAAGAGAATTGGAGGAAAGACAGCTGATCGACAGCTGTCTTTTTTTTGTAAGGGATTACTGTATTTTTGAGCCGTACACAATCTCTCCGTTAATCAGCGTCTTTTCCACTGTGCTGCGCGCATCAAAGGGATCTCCGCTCCAGATGACAACATCTGCATCTTTTCCGGTTTCAAGTGAACCGACCCGATCATCGACGCCAAGATGTTTGGCGGCATTGATCGTTATGGCTTTCCATGCAGATGGCTCGCTTAACCCATGTTTGACAGCCGAAATGGCACTTAAAATAAGGCTGTCGATTCCCACAACTGGATGATCGGTAGTAATGGATACAGGAACACCGGACTGATCCAAAGCACTCAGCGTGTGCCAGCCTTTATCAGCAAGCTCAATCTTGCTCCGTGTTGATAATGTAGGCCCGACGGAAACACGCACATTGTGGTCTGCAATATAAGAGGCGATTTTATGCCCCTCCGTGCAATGCTCAATCGTCACATCGATTTTAAATTCCTTGGCAAGCCGTAGGATTGTAGCAATATCATCGGCACGATGCGCGTGGGCACGAACAGGAATGCCCCCTTTTAGCACGTTGATGAGCTGCTCTGCTCCAAGGTCCGCATCCGGTACTTCTCCATTTTCCATCTTTCGCAAATAGTCCTGGGCTCGTTTCATCTCTTTTCGAAATAAAGCGGCAATTCCCATACGGGTGACAGGTGACTTGCCTTTATTTCCATAAAAACGCTTCGGGTTCTCTCCAAAGGCCGCTTTCATGCCTGATGGACTTCGTATGACCATTTGATCGATGACCGTTCCGGCTGTTTTTATTACAGCCATCTCTCCGCCGATTACATTGGCGCTGCCAGGCATTACCTGAACAGTCGTCACACCGGCTTTTCGGGCATCTTCAAAACCTTTTTCATCAGGGTTGATGCCGTCTATGGCTCTAACATAAGGAGTTACCGGATTGCTCGTTTCATTGTAGTCGTGCCCTGCCGGCCCGATTCCTTCTTCATGGATCCCGAGGTGGGTATGTACATCGATCAGCCCTGGAGTCACAAACTTTCCTTCCGCATCTAGGATTTTTGTCCGCACATCCGGTTTAATGCCTTCCCCGATCTTAATAATTTTCCCATCATCGATCAATAGATCGCCTTTCTTAATGCTTCCGGTTCCAGCCACCAGCGTTCCGTTTTTAATAAGGAGCATATTTCCACCCTCTTTTTCAATTTTTTTGAAAAAACACTTGAATAAATATTCTGAAAAAATTATACTATTTTAAAATTACTAAATCCAATACTTTTATTTAATTATGATATTGTAATCAGGTACTAATTAACTATTAATAGTACTAATTTAGTAGTTTTTTTATTTTATTGTACTGAAAGGTGGAAGTATTGTGTCTTTAGAAATCATAGACCAGCTGGACAAAGGAATTATTAAGCTCCTTTCCAAGGATGGCAGGATGTCCTTTACTGAAATTGCCCAGCGTTTGAATGTAACAGAAAAAACAGTACGTTCTCGCTATAACAATTTGGTGGAATCTAACATTCTGGAAGTCGTGGGTGTCGTTAATCCTATTTCTCTTGGAGTCAAGGTCGGTTCTATTATCCAGATCAGTGTCGTGCCTCCGAGGATGGAGGATACGATTAGAACACTGCAGGATATTGCAGGAATCCGTTTCATCACCCTTACTTCTGGAGAATATCAGCTTCTCGTACAGGCCAATGTCCGCCACTATGAGGAAATCACCGAAATTGTCAAAAGCATTCATCAAATTGAAGGCATCAATAAGACCAATGTCATTCTCCAAATGGATGTCTATAAAAATTCCTTTGAATATATTTAAGGCCCGCGGGTCTTTTTTATATCGCTTGATCGTTCAGAAAATTCTGTTTCCTTTTACTAAGGAAAGGTTTATTCATCAAAAGGGGGAGAACAATGAAAATTTTTATTTCGGCAGACATGGAAGGAATCTCTGGTGTTGCTACTAACATGCAGCTTAAGAAAAATGACGAATATCAGCGGTTCAGAAGATTGATGACAGACGATGTGAACGCCGCGATTGCAGGAGCATTTGAAGGCGGTGCAACAGAAGTTACGGTAGCGGATGGCCATGGCAACATGTCCAATCTGCTCGTCGAGGAACTCGATGAACGGGCCCGTCTTGTCTCCGGCAACAACAGGGTGCTCTGCCAGCTGACCGGACTGGATGAAAGCTTCGACGGTATTATGTTTGTCGGGCATCACGGACGTGAAGCGGGATCAGAACGAGCCGTGATCAGCCATACACTTGCGGGTGTCGCAGTGGCAGAGATGAAGATCAACGGCAAGGTCGTGGGTGAGACAGAAATGAATGCCGGAGCGGCTGGGTACTTTGGTGTTCCCGCCATTCTTGCTACAGGAGATGACGCTTATGTGGAGGAAGTCATGGAAACTTTGCCGGATATCGAAGGAGCCGTTGTTAAATACGCAGTTGACCGTTTTGCAGCAGAGCTCATCCACCCTGTGAAGGCACGCCAGATCATTCGCGAGAAATCCATGCGGGGAGTACAGAGAGCTAAGGAGATTGCTCCATATGTGGTCGAGGGGCCGATCACTTTCGAGATTGAGTTCAAAGGTACGAATCAGGCGTTAATGACGACCACCATACCGACAGTTGAACTGATCGGGCCAAAACGAATCCGGTTCACATGCGAGGATTACATAACCGCCTATAAACATATGTGGGGAGCCGTTATTATCGGTATGGCCGCAACCAACGGTGTGCTTGGCCATGCCAACGCGTAGCCGGCCGGCATCATAGGGATGACCTGCTCTTAGCGCTCGTTGTGGGCACTTGCGCTTTCTTAAAAAGAAGGAGGGAAGTTGATGTACATTGTAAAACGACTGTTAACGATGCTGCTGACCATCTGGGTGATAACAACGCTGACGTTTGTGGTCATGCACGCAATTCCTGGGGACCCATTTGCCTCTGACTCAGATGTTCTTCCAGAAGAAGTGCTGAATAACATGCGTGCAAAATTTAACCTCGATCAGCCGCTGCCGGTTCAATATGTACTGTATTTGAAGAATCTTGCATCCTTTGATCTTGGACCGTCGATCGAATCGGAGACAAGAGATGTGAATACGCTGATTGCCGAAGGTCTGCCGGCTTCGGCATTGCTGGGATTTCAGGCGCTGGTCATAGCGATTGTCTTTGGAATGGCGCTTGGAATTATTGCCTCGCTTTTTCATAACCGTACCATAGATTACGGTGCCATGGCCGTAGCCATTCTCGGAATCTCCATTCCAAGCTTTATATTGGCGCCGCTTTTAATCAAATTTTTCGCGGTAAAGTGGGGAATGCTGCCGGTTGCTTCATGGGGGACGTGGCAGCATACCATCCTGCCATCTGTGGCGCTTGCAGCCGGGCCCCTGGCAATCATCGCCAGGTTTACACGTTCCAGCATGCTTGAAGTTTTGAAGCAGAACTACATGAAAACAGCCGATGCCAAAGGATTGGGTACTGCAGGCATTATTGTAAAGCATGGGATCCGTAACGCGGTGATACCGGTCATCTCCTTTATGGGACCGCTCGTCGCACATCTTCTCACCGGAACATTTGTCATCGAAAAAATATTTGCCATACCAGGCCTCGGCAAATATTTTGTGGACAGCATTTTTAACCGTGATTATCCGGTTATTCTGGGGACGACGATATTTTTCAGTGTTGTATTGATCGTGACACTTTTTTTGATCGATCTGTCGTACAGGCTCATTGATCCGCGAATCAAACTAACGAGCAGGGGGGACTGACATGCTGGAAAAAGCATCTCAAGACACACTCTTCCGGCCGCTTCAGAAAGACCGGATGCGAAATGATGATATAAAACGTCCGAGTGTCAGCCAGGCAAAAGAGAGCATCAGAAGGGTAGTAAAGAACAAGCTGGCTTTGACCGGCGCCATAATCTTATTGTTCATCCTTATTTTTGCTCTTTTCGGACCAAAGATGGTTCCTTACAGCTATTCGGATCAGAGCCTTGCTGACGGTAACCTTCCTCCCGGTGCAAAGCATTGGTTCGGAACCGATGATCTTGGACGGGACATGTGGGCCAGAACATGGTATGGAGCCAGGATTTCGCTCACCATTGGTGTTGCTGCCGCTCTCATTGACCTCGTCATCGGGCTTCTTGTCGGAGGAATATCGGGATACATGGCTGGCCGGGGCAGAATCGGAGACCGTGTGGACAGCCTGTTGATGAGGCTCGTTGAAATTCTATACAGCATCCCTTACCTGCTTGTCGTTATTTTGCTTCTCGTCGTTATGAAGCCTGGTTTATGGACGATCATCATTGCTCTTTCCATAACAGGCTGGGTGTCAATGGCAAGAGTGGTAAGGGGCCAAATCCTTCAGATTAAACAACAGGAGTTTGTATCCGCAGCACAAAAGCTCGGAACGTCTCACAGTACCATCATTTTTAACCATCTGTTCCCAAATATGCTCGGCATCATCATTGTCAACCTTACGTTCACGATTCCGCAGGCCATTTTTGCCGAAGCTTTTCTGAGCTTCATCGGACTTGGTGTCCAGGCACCGATCGCGAGCTGGGGAACGATGGCTAACGATGCGCTCGGTGTCATTTTGAGCGGACAATGGTGGAGGCTGTTTTTTCCAGGGTTCCTCATTTCATTGACCATGTTTGCGTTTAACGTGTTTGGTGATGGGCTGCAGGATGCGCTTGATCCGCACCATACGAAAGATTAGGAGGGAGACGATGGGGAATTTATTGGAAGTCGAGAAGTTAAAGGTTTCGTTCCGCTCGCATGGAGGCGAAGTACAGGCAGTCAGGGGCGTAAGCTTTCATATTGAGCACGGCGAAGTTTTGGCCGTCGTCGGAGAGAGCGGATGCGGAAAATCCGTTACTGCACAGGCAATCATGAAGCTCCTTCCCAAAAGGGGATGCAGCATTAAGGAAGGCTCCATAGTTTTTGAAGGAAATGATCTCTTAAAGCTTTCAGCCAATAAGATGAAGCGGCTGAAGGGCTCACAAATCAGCATGGTGTTTCAGGATCCGATGACATCCCTCAATCCTACCATGAAGATTGGACATCAAATTGCGGAAGGAATCATTAAGCATAAAGGGCTGGACAAAAGAAAAGCGAAAGGCAGGGCTCTTGAACTTTTAAAAATGGTTGGAATCCCGAATCCGGAGGCCCGATATGATCAGTATCCCCATGAGCTAAGCGGAGGCATGAGGCAGCGCGTTCTGATCGCCGTCGCACTGGCGTGTGATCCCAAATTGCTCATTGCCGATGAACCCACAACGGCTCTTGATGTAACCATTCAGGCTCAAATTCTGGATTTAATGAAAGATCTTCAGCAGAAGCTAGGCACCTCTATCATGCTCATTACCCATGATCTTGGCGTTGTGGCAGAGATGGCTCAAAAGGTAATCGTCATGTATGCAGGGATTGTCGTAGAGAGCGGGACAGCCGAAGATATTTTAGAACATCCTAAACATCCTTATACTCTAGGTCTGCTGAACTCTCTGCCAAACTATGAAACCGCCGAAAAGGAACGGCTGATTCCCATCGAAGGCACGCCGCCGGACCTTTATGCTCCGCCAGCCGGATGCCCGTTCGCGGCCAGATGCAATTACGCGATGGAGATATGTGTACAGGAAATGCCGGAATCATTTGAAACGGAGAACGGACATCACTCCAGATGCTGGCTGAACGATCCGAGGGCGCCAAAAGTGGCCGAATTTGCGGCAGCAGGGAGGGACGGCACATGACAGAAGCCATGCTGGAAGTGGAAAACCTGAAGAAATATTTTAAAGTCGGTAAGCAGGCGTTAAAAGCGGTCGATGAAGTTACCTTTTCTGTGAAAAAAGGAGAAACATTGGGTCTTGTCGGAGAGAGCGGAAGCGGGAAATCAACGCTTGGAAGAACAATTGTCGGACTTAATGAACCAACAGGCGGAAAACTGCTTTTTGAAGGAAAAGACGTCAGGAATCTAAACAAAAAGGAAAGAAAGAACTACAACCGCATTGTCCAAATGATCTTTCAGGATCCTCATGCTTCCCTCAATCCAAGAATGAAAGTGGGCGACATTATCGGTGAAGGCATTGATGCCCACAGGCTTGCGTCCGGAAAAGAACGGATGGATCGCATCTGCACTCTGCTTGAAAGGGTAGGGCTCCATGCCGAACATGCAAAACGTTATCCGCATGAATTCAGCGGTGGGCAGCGACAAAGAATTGGCATCGCCCGTGCGTTAGCGGTAGAACCAAAATTTATTGTAGCGGATGAACCCATCTCCGCTCTTGATGTATCCATTCAGGCGCAGGTCGTTAACCTAATGGAAGACCTGCAGCGTGATTTGGGGCTTACCTTTCTTTTCATTGCCCATGACCTTGGCATGGTGAAGCATATTAGCGACAGGATCGGTGTGATGTACCTGGGCGGCTTTATGGAACTGGCGGACAGCGGTGATCTGTTCAGTGAACCGCTGCATCCTTACACTCAGGCGCTTCTCTCGGCGATCCCTGTTCCTTCAACGTCAAAAGGATCGAAAAGGGAAAGGATCATTTTAAAGGGCGATCCGCCAAGCCCGATCTCTCCGCCATCCGGCTGCCGCTTCAGGACACGCTGCCCGCATGCTATGGATGTATGCGCAAGTGCGGTGCCGGAATGGAAGGAAGTAAGGCCACAGCATTGGGCAGCTTGTCACTTATATTAAAAAACGGGGGTATAGGATTATGTCGATAACATGGAATAAACGGTTTGCAGGTCTATTGGTTTTCATCCTTATTTTGTCCGTGCTTTCTGCATGCTCTGGTGGAAGCAAAACCTCATCTACTGAAGGAGTGAAGCAGGAAATCACGTTAAACGCGCTGAGTGAGCCGCCTTCTCTTGATCCTGCACTTGCAACAGATACGACGTCAGGCTGGATTCTCGATCACTTATACGAAGGGCTGTACATGAAAAACAAGAGCGGGGATTCAGTCAAAGGCCTGGCGAAAGACGTAAAAGTATCGGCCGATAAGAAGGTCTATACGTTTAAACTCCGCGACGATGCAGAATGGTCTGATGGAGATCCTGTAACTGCAGGTGATTTTGAATATGCGTGGAAGCATGTGCTCGATCCGAAAACAGGAAGCTCTTTTGCTTTTTATATGTATTACATAAAAGGTGCAGAGGCGTACAACAAAGGGAAAGGTTCAGCCGCAGATGTGGGCGTAAAGGCTCTTGACGACAAAACCCTTCAGGTTGAGCTCGCGGCCCCAACCAGCTTCATCGAAAAGCTTCTCTCCTTCTGGGTCTACTACCCTGTCAAAAAAGAGGCTGCGGAAGGTAATAAGAACTGGGCAGGAGAAGCAAAAGATTATGTCAGCAACGGGCCCTACAAGTTAACAGAATGGAAGCATAACCGTTCCGTCGCCATTGAGAAGAACAAAAATTACTATGGAAAAGACGATGTGAAAATGGAGAAGGTGACGTGGAAGATGGTGAACGATGCCACCACCTATTATCAAATGTACAAATCAGGTGAACTTGATCTGATCCAAACCCTTCCATCAGATGTCATTGCTCAGGAAAAAGACAACAAGGAATATAAAGTCACCCCATACTTCGGAACGTACATGTATATGTTCAATATCGGAAAAGAACCGTTTAATAACCAAAAAGTCCGAGAAGCCTTTAACCTGGCGATCGACCGTAAGATGATTACGGATAAAATTACACAAGCAGGTGAAAAACCTGCAATGGGCTTCGTACCTTATGGAGCGGAAGTGAACGGCAAAGACTTTAGAAAAGAACATGAAAAATATTTTACAGAGGATGTAAAAAAAGCCAAACAGCTGATTAAAGAAGCGATGAAGGAAGAAGGATGGAGCAAGTTCCCGGAAACGGAACTGACGTATAATACTCTTGAAAGCCATAAAAAGACCGCCGAAGCGGTTCAGGAAATGCTGAAAAAGAACTTAGGCGTCGATGTGAAATTAACGAACCAGGAATGGAAAACATACTTGGACACGACTAAACAAAAGAACTTCCAGATGGCGCGTATGGGATGGATCGGCATCTACGTAGATCCGACACCAATCCTTGACTACTACTTGGGGGACAGCCCAAACAACAGAACAAACTGGGTCAATCCAAAATATGATCAGCTGCTCGCCCAATCTAAAAAAGAACAGAATGAAGGCAAACGAATGGAGCTGCTTCACCAGGCAGAAGATGTATTGATGAAAGATCTTCCTTTTCTGCCCGTCTACTATTACTCCAACAACTATCTGACCTCCAAGAAGTTCAAAGGAATCGTCTATCCAGTTAACCGTTATCCGTATGTCCGCTGGGCTGAAAAAGTTTCTGAATAACCAAATGGAGGATCGTCTGCTGTAGCGGCAGGCTCCTCCTCTTTTGCTTCGACGGAGGTGACAATGATGAGGTTTATTGCAGCAGCGCTTTTGACTGCAGGAGGCTGGAAGGTATACATGCTGCTTTTTGATATAACGGGTGTAGAAGCTATCAATCAATCATTTTTGCTTGGGCTGCTGTTTCTAATGGCAGGCGCTGGTGCCGTCATACAGGGTACAGGCTTTTTAGAGCCGCTCAGAAAAACATTAAAGGCAATAAATCCTGCTGCTTTTCGCAGGCATCGTGCCGTATCTTTGGCGGAAAAAGAAATAGCCGCTTCCTTGCAAAAGAGAAACATTTCCTATCTGATGGTTATTTTTTTAGGTGTGGGCACGGGATTGAGCGCTTGCTCTGTTCTGCTGTTTTTCTTAGCTTATTAGCATTTTAATAGAAAGAAGGAACCATATGAAACGTGGAATTCGTGCAGAAGATTTATATCGGCTGAAATTTGTAAGCGATCCTCAAGTTTCTCCTGACGGAGGGAGAGTAGTCTATACTGTAAAAAGGATCAACAAAGAAAAAAACTATGAATCTCATCTTTATATTTGCTCGTTAAGTTCAGGGGCTTCTGTACAATGGACAACCGGAAGCCACATTGATTCTAATCCAAGGTGGTCACCAGATGGCAAGCGGATTGCCTTTGTCTCCGATCGCACCGGCAAAAAACAGATATGGATCATCTCTGCTGAAGGCGGGGAAGCCAAACAGCTGACATCAAGTGATGGCGGAGCATCAAACCCGGTTTGGTCCCCAGACGGCAAGTCATTGCTTGCGGCCATCACAGTAAAGAAAGAGAGTGATGAAAGTGACAGGCTGCAGCCGTTAGAAGTGACTGAGCTGCAATACAAAGCAGATGGAAGAGGACTGCTGAAAGGCGAATATTCACAACTTTTTCTTATCCATTCGGAGACGGGAACTCAAAAGCAGCTGACATCAGGGCCCTTCGACCATTTCGATGCAGCATGGTCACCGAATGGCGACAGGATTGCTTATTGTAGGAGCCGGCCAGCCGATGATACGGTTTCCTATGCGTCTGATCTGGTGATCCGCCAGCTGGGAGGCGAAGAAAAAACGGTCAGCAATGGAACTGGAGCATTTACCAATCCCGTATGGTCTGCAGATGGCGAATACCTAGCCTATTGCGGCCAAACTTTTGAGTATGGCAGCGCAACTCTCGGTAATTTGTATGCCGTAAAACTGGATAGCGGAGAAACGCTATGTCTGACCAGGAATTTTGATGAACATGCCGGTGATGCTCTCATAGGCGATATGCACTACGGACATCCAGCACCTAAGCCCGCATGGTCCAAGAATGGTAGCGGGCTCTATTTCATCGCCTCTTTAAACGGGTGTTCTTCGCTGCACTATGCCGCACTTGAAGGAAAAGTCGCTCAGGTTACGAAGAGAGATTGTCATTTGTATGGCTATACGGTTGATGCAGAGAATGACTTCGCGGTCTTTGCGGCAAGTTCACCGGTCATTCCGGGTGATTTGTTTTATGCGTCGCTTTCCAATTTGGCTGAGGAGGTGCGGCTTACGGATGTAAATAAAGCGGTGCTGTCTGAGATCGCACTTTCCCATCCTGAAGAATTCAGATTTACAAATGATGAAGGCCGCTCTGTCCAGAGCTGGCTGATGAAGCCTCCGAGGCTTGATGAAGGTAAAAAATATCCGCTCGTCCTTGAAATTCATGGCGGCCCGCATGCGATGTACGGCAATACGTTCTTCCATGAGCTGCAGCTTCTGGCGGCATCAGGTTATATCATCTTGTACAGCAATCCGCGCGGGAGCTTCGGTTATGGCCAGGAGTTTGTAAAAGCCTGCATGGGAGATTACGGCGGCGGGGATTATCGAGATCTGATGTCGGCTTTGAATCATGCTTTAGAACACTATGATTTCATCGATCCGGAACAGCTTGTCGTTACTGGTGGAAGCTATGGCGGCTTTATGACAAATTGGATCATCGGACATACTTCAAGATTCAAAGCGGCTGTCACTCAGCGCTCCATTTCCAATTGGCTGAGTTTCTACGGTGTGAGCGATATCGGATTTTATTTTACAAAATGGGAGATCGGAAACCATCTTTTCGAAGATCCTGAAAAGGTATGGCATCATTCTCCATTGCGGCTTAGCAGCAGGATGGAAGCACCTCTCCTCATCCTGCACGGAGAAGAGGATTACCGCTGCCCGGTCGAACAGGCAGAACAGCTGTTCATCGCTTTAAAACAGCAGGACAAAACGGTAAAATTTGTCCGTTTTCCGAAGGCTGATCATAACCTGTCACGGAATGGCGACCCTGGGTTGAGGGTAGCTAGGCTTCAATATATTGTGAACTGGTTCGATGAGCAGCTGGAGAACGTTGCGTCCAAAGGAGGTCCAACGCTTGAAAACACTGCTTCTGACAGGTTTTGAACCTTTCCTGAACCATCCTTTTAATCCGACCGAGTATATTGCCCATCAATTGAACGGCAATGTGGTGGGGAGCTACCAGGTAAGAGGGAAGGTTCTGCCTGTCGAATACGGGAGCTCTGCTCATGAGCTGATTACTTATTACGAAGAACTGCGTCCCGATGCGGTCATCATGCTTGGCCTGGCGGCCGGGCGCAACCGGCTGACTCCTGAGCGAGTTGCCATCAATGTGAATGATGGACCAAGCGATAATAGTGGAGAAGAGAGGGCTGACAAGCCAATTATTGATGGAGGACCGGCCGCCTTTTTTTCGACCCTTCCCGTCAGAAAATTTGTGAATATTCTGAATAAAAGAGGAATTCCGGCAGAGTTATCGAATACTGCAGGTGCCTACCTTTGCAATCATGTTATGTACAGTATGCTGCATCACTTGGAAAAATCAAAACATGAAATACCTGCCGGCTTCATTCATGTTCCGCCGTCCTATGAACTGGCTGTAAATGACCGGTCCATTTCGGGATGGCCAAAGGAAACATTGTTGTACGCTATTGAAATTGTAATTGATTCACTGGATAAAACATTAACTGGAGATGAGCAGAAGTGGAAAAATTATATGACCGATTAAAAGAATTGTATCCTGAAATGGTGAAGATCCGCAGACATCTGCATGAAAATCCTGAGCTTTCGTTTGAAGAGGTGGAAACGCCTAAATATATCGCAGCCTATCATGAAGAATTGGGGCATGATGTACGCAGAAATGTCGGGGGCAGAGGAGTCGTTGCTGTGCTTCGCGGCGGCAAGCCGGGAAAAACGGTAGCGCTTCGTGCGGATTTCGATGCCCTGCCCATTCAGGAAGAAAATGACGTGGAATACAGATCAAAAGTCGATGGTGTCATGCATGCCTGCGGACATGATGGTCATACCGCCACATTGCTTGTCCTGGCTAAAGTGCTGAACCGCCTGAAGGACGAGCTGGAAGGAACGATCGTTTTTATCCATCAGCATGCGGAAGAACTTGCTCCTGGTGGGGCGATTTCCATGATTGAGGATGGCTGTCTGGATGGAGTTGACGTTATTTTTGGCACCCATCTTTGGGCGGTTACACCTTTTGGCTGCATCGAACACCGAACCGGGCCATTTATGGCAGCAGCTGACAAGTTTGATATTGTCATTCAAGGAAAAGGCGGTCACGGGGCACAGCCTCACCTTACAAAGGATGCAGTAGTGATCGGTTCGCAGCTTGTGATGAATCTGCAGCAGCTGGTCAGCCGGCGGGTCAATCCGCTGGATGCAGCTGTCCTGTCTGTCGGTGCTTTTGAAGCGGTGAACGCATTTAACGTTATTGCCGATACAGCCAAGATTACTGGTACCGTTCGTACGTTTAAAGAAGACGTCAGAGCGTTGATGGAGCGTGAGATTGAACGAGTGGTGAAAGGGACGTGCCTGTCTGCTGATGCGGGCTATAGCTTTTCATATAAACGAGGATATCCTGCTGTGGTGAATCATAAAGAAGAGACGGAGTTTGTAGCCCGAGTCGCTCAGGATGTTCCAGGGGTTGTGAAAGTGGTGGAAGGTGAGCCGCAGATGGGCGGAGAGGATTTCGCCTATTATTTGGAGCATGTGAAAGGTACGTTCTTTTATACAGGAGCACAGGATGAAAACTGGAGTGAAACGTATCCACATCATCATCCGAAATTTAACATTGATGAAAGAGCCATGCTTGTGGCGGCCAATACATTGGGAGCAGCAGCTATCACTTATTTAAAGGAAGCATCAAAGAATGCAGAGGCAGCTGTGTAAATAGAGGGGGAGTCAAGAGCTGGGTTACCGCACAGGCAAACGACAAGGCGGCCCAGCTTTTTATTTGTTTCGACCGATTGGACCAGTTTTATGAAGATGGCCAAAAAATAAAGGAATTACTTTTGCAATATAAGAATAAAGAAAGAGAACATTTGAACAAAGGAAGGAGGAAAATACTGATGGAAAGACATCAGCATAAAGAGGTTACGGAGTTTATCGTCCACCACAGAGAGGAATTTCAGAATAAGCTGTTATCCGAGGCTAAAGAAGTAGCAAATAAAATAAATGATATTCTACAATCAGGGAATATTGATCTTTTGAAAAACGCTGAGAAAATGGTAACGTATGTGGTGGAAGGGAAAGAGAACGAACTCATTTCCTTTGCCAAGCAGGAAGGCGTGGCCTGGGCAGAGCATGCTTTAACCCTTACTCTTAAGCTGGAGTGGGTACATGCGATTAGAAGGGCGCTGTGGTACTATCTGTTTCAATATGATCAACAGAACACCCATGGACTCAATATTTCAGACTATAGACTGAAGGTTTTTGAGATGGAGAAGCGGATCAATGACGGCATCGATAAATTTCTTAATAGCTTCTTCATAAGTTATTCGAATTATAAGGATGAATTGCTTAACGCTCAGCGTAAAATGGTTGAACATCTATCGGTTCCTATTATCCCTATCAGTCCTTATATAGCGGTTCTTCCTTTAATTGGTGTGATTGATATATACCGTATACATACCATTGAGGAAAAGGTATTAATGGATATTTCAAGTTTGAAAATCCGAACGTTAATTATGGATCTATCAGGCATTACAGATATGGATATTGATGTGATCCACCATTTTCAAAGAGTACTGAGCGGCATTTCACTGATGGGATGTGAGGCGGTCATTACCGGTCTGCGTGCGGAGCTCGTCAGAAAAATGATTCATTTGGATGTTTCATTCGATGAGTATGCGGCAACAAAAGGGACACTTCAGCAAACATTGACTGAATATTTTACAACGAATGCGATGGAATCAATATGAAAAAAACATCATCACAGCTGCCAATGCCAGCTGGTTTAAGAATAGAACATACAAAGGCAGCTGGCATAGATAATGAACCACTGTTTCGGGCACTGAAAGAAAAAGATAGGGAAGCTTTACAGCCGGCTGGAGAAGACCTGGACTGGGATTACATATTTTCGTATACCGAAGACCATGAAGAGGATGTAAAAGAGGCGATCCATCATGGCTATGAATTTAAATTTCTGACCATTAATGGATTGAGAATCTATTTGCAGCTGCGTTTTTCTCTGCAGGGTTAGGAGCGCTCTTGATATTGTGAAATGCTATTAGGCAAGCTCAAAAGCGACGGGATTATACAATTATTTACTCAGACGCGGTAGTAATATGTACTTATCCAATACGTAAGGAGCGAAATAGCATGAGAAAGGAGTCGGATTATGGGAAAAGGAACATCGTTGCTTTGTAATTGAGATCGTCCATCATATTCATAAAAAACCCTTTTCAAATCCTTTTAAGGGAGTAATTTGTCATTACCTCACAAATTAATAATCTTGGATGAGTTTTTTCTAAATGTATCAATTGACTAACATTTAGCAATTGGGAAATTCCTCGAAGTGTCATCTGGTATAATGAACTTGATTGTGATCGAGACTTATTGACAGGATGATAGATGAGCAATGAAACCGGATGGCCCGTATAAGAGCTGATAGAAGGTGAATGAATAAATTTACGCAACTAAGATCGATTGTTTTCTTCGTCTTTACTTTACATCTTTGGTATTGAATTGATGAGGATAATATTTCGAGGGAATGGGTTCTATAACAGGATTGGACAAAATCTAGCTACCAATTCGGTAGCTTTTCTTATTGAGCTAAAGGGCAGGTTAGATCAAGAGCGATCTTTCCTTTTTACTCAACAATCGGGCCAGATTGTGGAATAAAAAGAGTAGCCAAGAAGAAGAAATTTTATTTATTTTAGAATGCTTTAAGCTTTGATATGAAGAAGAAAATTGCTAATTAGACAGGTTTTTCCTTACATCCAAAAACTAATTATTTAGAATATGCTGATTTTATGTTATAATAAATTTAAAGAATAGCTCTTACCTTCTTGCCTTAGGTCTAAGATTCCATATGAAAACAAGTTTTATTTCGTCTTTGATAATAGATTTTTTGAGCCTCGCATTTTTGCGAGGCTTTTTCATATGGTACTTACACTACTAATCTAATAGAAATGATAAAAAATATTCAGAACGGAGTGTACATATGGAGACATTGCCATGTCAAGGTTGTAAAGGGTTATGTTGCGGTCCTGTTCCTGTCAGTGTAAGCGAAGTTAAGATTATAAAAAAGAAAATAAAATCCATGCCTGGTAAAGTTCGTTTAGATTTAGAGAATCAAATCAGATATTATGGAACATGTATTTTTTATGATTTAGATAAAGATAGATGTGGCATACACTCTGTAAGACCAGAAATTTGCCGTAAGTTTGGATTTTACAAAGAATTGGTTTGTTTTCGAAAACCAGAGTTAGCAACAAAAAGCATAAATAAATTTGATAAAGGAAAGCATGTAGGAATTTTAACGTTGGATTTTACCTGGAAAGACTTTAGATAGGGGGAATATATCAATGAAAAAACGAGCACTTGGTAAAAAAGGTCCTTTGGTTTCTGAGATTGGTCTCGGTTGTATGGGGATGTCATGGTTATATGGTAAAACTGATCGAAACGAAAGTATTGCAACAATCCACAAGGCACTTGAGGAAGGTATTACACTCTTTGATACAGGGGATTTTTATGGAGTAGGCCATAATGAACTTCTCTTAAATGAAGCTCTACAAGGAACGAAGCGTGATAGTGCATTTATTGCTGTTAAAACAGGCGTACTAAGATCTCCAGGCGACGGGTGGATCGGAATGGATAACCGTCCTCAGGCCATCAAGAACTCACTGGCCTATACACTTCAGCGCCTGGGTGTGGATTATATCGACCTTTATCAGCCTGCACGCGTGGATCCTAGCGTTCCCATTGAAGAAACGGTTGGTGCAATTGCAGATATGGTAAAGGAGGGATATGTGCGTTGCATTGGTCTTTCAGAAGTAGGAGTGGAAACAATTCGCCGCGCACACGCTGTACATCCAATTAGTTGGCTACAAATGGAATACTCACTATTTAATCGGAGTGTTGAATCAAATATTTTGCCGACACTAAGGGAATTAGGTATTTCTCTTTCGGCTTATGGTGTTCTCTCAAGAGGTTTGTTGAGCGGTACATGGTCAAAAGACCGGATGTTAGATTTAGATGATAAACGCAGAAATGGTCCTCGGTTTGCCAACGAAAATATTGAAAAGAATTTAGCCCTTGTAGAAGCATTGCGTGAAATTGCTGAAGAAAAGCAAGTAACCGTTGCGCAGCTTGCTATCGCATGGGTTCTATCTCGGGGTGAAGATGTTATCCCATTGGTTGGGGCAAGAAAGCAATCACAACTACAGGATTCACTAGGTGCAGTTGACATGAACTTAAGTTCAAACGATCTTTTACGAATTGAAGAAGCAGTACCTCCAGAGCTTGTCGCCGGCGAATATTACCCAGTACCAAGAAAAAAATGGTTCATTTAACAAAATTTATTGAAAATATAAAACATTGAATAGTGTGAGGGTGATCTTTTGTTACCTAAAGTTATCCTAGATTAAAGATTTTGAATTTAACAGTATAAATGAAAAAATTAATATGGTAACTCTATATTCAACAATCGGGTGCTTTTCTTTAAGAAGGAAAAGTGCTCTTTTTTTGAAAATATGGACAGGAGATAGGATTAAATTGTCTATTTTTAAACTGTGATATTTTAAAGTTGGAGGAGTTATTTTTGTCTGCTGAACGAGATCTAATGATAAAATCCTTAAAACAAATAGTTATTCCGTCTTTAAAGGAACGAGGATTTAAAGGAACATTCCATCACTATTATAGAAATTAAAGATACTGATCATACTTTCGTATTCAATGAAATTAATACCGATGAAGTAGATGTGTTAGATCGATCTTTAGAAAAACCCGTACATGGATTTACTACTGCTTCAGATGCTGCGGCTTTCTCCGTATTGCATGAGTCCGTACATTTAGGACATGTTGAAGCAATGAAGCAGGTGCTTATGGTTTTGCAACTTAAGTGACATTTGAGTATCGGTATCCCGATTAAAAAGAGCATTTCTTTAAACAGGAGAAATGCTCTTTTTTCATTGTTAATATAGATTTAAAGTGGAAGTGGTCAGAATTATAGAGAAAGTATACCGTTTAATTGAAAAACCAGACAAATGAGTTAGTAATGATTCGTGTTTGAGGGGATCCGATGGGTATATACTTCCAGAAAAATACACAAGTGAGGAAGTAATACCTATTTTTTCTATGTATTCCAAACTTTACAAAAGCCTCATTAGAAATTATTAGATATCTGTTTTAATAGTATTATAAATCTATTTTTCTAGGAGGAGAAAAATTTGATTAAATTACGGTTTTTACTCATCGGCTCTCTCTCGGTCTCTTTGACAGCTGGCATGATGCAGCCGGTTTTGGCTGAGCCAGCACCAAATGATCAGGTCCGCATTCTTGATGAGCGTCCAGCTCAATCTTCCAAACATGATGAACCGCATACGGTCATTGAAGGTGAAAAAGGGATAACGCTTGTTACCAATAATCATACGGAAACGATTGGGGAAGGGGCTAAATTAACCACCTTTGAACGGTTTGATGCCCGCGGGTGGCTAAACGGTGAAATGATGAAAGTTGATTTGGCTAATGGCTCCGTTTATTCTGATATTCTTCATCCAGGCGTGGTTTCCAAGGCTGAACCGTTATCAGAAACAGCCAATCGGGAAGGCGCAATCGCTGGTGTGAACGGCGACTTTTTTGACATCAATGGAACGAAAGCACCGGTTGGCGCAGAGATTCAAGATGGAAATCTCTTAAAAGGAGCAGCTACTGGAAGAGATAAATCTGCCGGGGTAGATACTGACGGAATCGGACAGATTGCAGATATCCTTTTAGAAGGTACTATGACTTTTAATGAAAATTCCTATAAGCTTACTTCCTTTAATCAGTACGGCATACCCGCAAATGGAATAGGCTTGTATTCTAACTTTTGGGGAACAGCTTCTAGAAGCGGAGTTGCTGGAAGCAGTAAATCCGTACATGAAGTAAGAATTCAAAATGGTAAAGTAGTAGAAAGCCGTCCTGGCATCTCAAATGAAGATATTTCTGAAGACACGTTTGTACTAATCGGACGTGAAACGGGAGCTACTATCTTGCAGCAACTTAGCGTAGGACAAGAAATTTCAATACAATATGCGCCAAAAGTTTCTAACGGCAACCCATTCAAATTCGCCATTGGAGGTAATCCTGTGCTTGTAAAAGATGGCGAAGTGCAAGATGTGGATAATTCTGTAGTTGCTCCACGAACGGCAGTCGGATATTCGGCTGACGGGAAACAGATGTACCTAGTGACAGTCGATGGTAGGCAAACAGGCAGCCGAGGGTTGACTCTCTATGAACTAGGAGAGCTGATGAAAGAGTTCGGAGCTCATCAGGCACTTAATCTGGATGGCGGCGGTTCGACAACCATGGTTGCGCGCACTCCTGGTGAGGACCAAGTTGACACTGTAAATAGTCCGTCTGATGGCTTCGAACGAGCTGTACCGAACGGAATTGGTTTATTTACTGAAAAAGGAACGGGCGAACTTTTTGGAATGAATGTATCCACTGAGTCGGAGATTGAAAATTCGGACCGGGTCTTCCCAGGGCTTACAAGAAAGTTTTCTGCAAGAGGTTTTGACAATGTTTATGATCCTGTACAGACTGGGCAAGTAAGCTGGCAAGCCCTTCCGGCAGACGTTGGGAAACTTGATGATGAAGGGGTGTTCCATGCCGCAAAATCAGGCAAAGCGAATGTAGAAGCCCAAAATCAAGATAAAAAGGGAACTAATCCGGTTACGGTTTTGGACGATTTAGAGCGAATTGAAGCAAATCTTCCTAGACTCGGTCTTGCGGATGGAGCAACAGGACAATTTTATATGAAGGGATATGACAGAAACGGCTATTCTGCACCGATTGAGCCTCAAGATGTCAACTTAGAATATGACCAATCAATTATCGATATAAAAAAGAACACGGACGGATCCTTTTCAGTCATTCCAAAGGTCAGTGAAGGCTCTGTCTTAGTGACAGCTACAGTACAGGGCCAAAAAGCTTTTCTTCCTGTAACCGTTGGGTTGAAGACAGAAAATGTTTCAGAGATGGAAACGCTGCCCGAATGGCGATTTTCTACTGCACGTGGTTCAGGGTCGATCGAATCTACAGAGGGGATGAACGGCAACGGGATTAAAGTAAACTTCGACTTTTCAAAATCAACGGGAACACGCACAGCAAACGTTCATCCTGTTAACCCACTCTTCCTGCCGGGTGAGCCGCAATCGATCGGTATTTGGGTGAAAGGGAACGGAAAAGGGGAATGGATGTCTTTTACAACAAAAGGGTCTGATGGAAGCAATCATTATCTTTATGGACCATATGTCACTTGGACAGGGTGGAAGAAAATTGAGATTCCTGTCCCTTCAGGTGTGAAATATCCGCTAGAACTAAGAACAATTGGAGCTATTGAAACAGACAAGTCGAAACAATATACGGATGAGCTTGTGTACGATGATTTAACTGTAAAAGTAAGCCCGACTGTTGAAGTTCCAGTCGTACAGGAAAAGCCAGACCCGATCGTCCTGCAAAATGCAGAAATTGGGGGAGACCGCTGGAAGTTCGCCGTAATGGCGGATAGTCAATTCATAGCAGGCTCCCTGAACAGTCAGCAAGTACGCCTTGCCCGAGAAAGCTTGAGACAGATCGTGAAGGCCAACCCTGACTTCTTAATCATCGGCGGGGATTTCGTTGATACCGCTTATAAAGAAGACTTTGCACTGGCCGAGCAGATTCTGGAAGAAGAAGTAGGAGATAAAATTCCGGTCTATTATATCCCGGGTAATCACGAAATCATGGGTACCGGGAATCTGAACAACTTCCTGGACGAGTTTAAAGAAAATAACTACTTCTTTACACACAAGGGCACACAGTTTGCTCTTATGGATTCATCAACCGGCAGTTTACGCACTTCGGATTTCAGCCAGTTGGTTGAATTTAAAAACATGCTGGAAAAAGCAGCGAGCGATCCGGCAATCAAGAATCTCGTTGTGTTGGAGCACCATCCAACAAGAGATCCGCTTTCCACACAAAACAGCCAGCTGACTGACCGGAAAGAAGCTGAATTGTTAGAGAAGTGGTTAACCGAATTTAGAGAAGAATCCAAAGGAAAAGGCGTTCTTCATGTTTCCGGGCACGCCCATACGGTAAATGTTGAACGAGTAGACGGCGTACCTTATATGGTTGTCGGTCCGACAGGAAAAGCTCCGTATGGACCTCCTAATGCTGGGGGTTTCCATGAGTGGACCATGTTTGGAGTTGATCCAACGCCAGTTCCATCAAATGCGAACGGACCAGAAAGATCGAGTGAACAGAGTCCGGTTCGTGATACAGAATGGGTACGGGCAGAGGTCAATCCGCTTCTTGAAGATGTAACGATGGATGCACCAGAAACGGTTTCGGCAGGTGAGACAGTAAAAGTGGACGCGACCGGACATCAGGCAGGAAACGTTAACTTCCCATTGCGATATCCAGCAAGCGTCAACTGGAGTGGAAGTAACAATCTCTTTATGGGAACTGGTGAAGCTCTAGATAAGGCAAAAGAATCCAACCAATACATTGCTGTCTTTGACACCGCCACACTAGAACTGACTGGCCTTCAGCAAGGAGAGATTCTCCTAAAGGTAGAATCAAACGGCACGACAGCTGAAAAAATAATATCCATTCAATAGTTGTCAAAAAAAGTAACTTCCCCTTAAACGAGGATAGTTACTTTTTTGTTATGAAAAATATGATAGGAACGACAGACGGAGCAAAACAAGCTTTAGAAGAAATAACTAGTAAATTAAGAGAAATGCTATATAACAATTAATCTAGCGAGTCATGTCATTTTCTTAAATAGTATTAATAAATACTTGTATGAAAAGAACCATCTCATTTGAATGATTTTGCTTCGGATTATTAAGTAAAAGCTGAACAGACATCTCGAGCTCAAAGAATCTTGTATTCTTTAGGAGAAGCAGAAGAATGGTGGAGTATTTATCCGAACTGGTGGAACGATTAGGTCTTACTGTTACTCAGCAATCGGGTGCGATTGTTGCATCTCGTTAAATAAAAAAAATGTGTCGGAGAGGAGCTCTGTGTTGCATTTACCAGGTGGTCATCGGACAATTGCCCATTTAGTTGCAAATGTAGAGAGGGTAGAAAACTAACAAAAACCAACAGAATTTTTGTGAGTAAAGATAATTAGATATTATCTTTACTATCGATACAATAATTAACAAGTGA
>NZ_JAUHLN010000005.1 GCF_030412265.1 Fictibacillus terranigra | reverse complement strand
ATTTTCTGCATCGGCTCAGCTAACCGGTCAAGTTTTATTTAGAGACGTGTTATTAGGCGATTCCACGTCTTTCAAACCAACAAAAAAGCATATCCTATTCAACCTGTGAAAAAAGGTTAAACAGAATATGCCAAGATTCACCTCTTGCATTGCAAAAGGGTCTGGATTCAAGCGGATAACAAAAGTGCAAAGACTGATTACCTAAAATTGTATGTCGGTCATAAACATTCCGGTCAAATCGGAGGATATTATACCGATGGACTATTAAAAGTAAAACCACTCCAATTCAGAGTGGTTTTTTCATGCGAAAAGTTCGCTATCGGGATTTTTTGTACTCTCTCAGGCGATGAATCGACTAATACTTTTGGAATACCTGCATTAAGGTCAACCCAGTAATACCAAGGTTTGCTCTTTTCTGGTATTATGCCAGTTCCCGGAACCAAGTAACCAAACAAAACCCTGAATTCGGCGAAATCAGCCTAAATTCAGGGTTTTTCTTTGTACTGAAGAGAGGGAAAAAGCACGGTTTCCGGAAGAGGCCTTATCTTCCATTTTCGTGGGTTCTCTCCGTTTCTCTATCCTATGGATGATTTGACAATGGGTGCCTGTTTTTATTTGTCAAAAAGCCTATAACAACACGTTTTCATAGCGTTTATTTTGCAATGAGATGATGGATGGTCCATAAAACGAGCTTTCGTTGCAACACAGAGCATTTCTCCGCAACGAAAACAAAGCGATACATTATACCATAAATTTTTCAGTACATATCTGTCTTATGTATCCAACCAGTGTTCCAAGTAACAAGTGAGAAAACGAATGGAGTTAGTAGATTTGTGTTGTATAATTAAAAGGTAAATAAAAACACCCATTCGTATTGGTGTACGAAAGGGCGTTTAAGGAAGTAGGTGGTCCAATGGATCCTACAACTGTTATCGCTGTTTGCTCACTTATCACAGTAATTATAGCGATAACCAAAAAAGATTAATATTTTATAGAAAGCGTTGTTAGTGTTCCAGCACTAGCAGCGCTTTTTACTATTATTAGATAATCATATAATTTATTTATGTACCCAAAGTGTAGCATGTGTTTAGAAAATAAACAAAGGTTGAGTTACCCAAAAACTATAGCTCAGTCTAATCGTAAGTGGCTTTTCTCCAGATTGACCTATTTAGTGGTTCTGGTGTTATTAAAACGGATGATTTTCTAGTACTGAATCCTCCTTTTAATTGAACACAAAACGTAGCAAAGTAGCAGAACTGCAAAAAACTCATTTTTGACAAGATGTTAAATAAAAAAAACTATCGGTAAACATTAAACCGATAGCCATACTATCTTAAGGACTATTCAACGTTTCATCATGATGCCCGCAATTTCTTAACAAGATGATGTCCGGTTTTATAATTTAAAAAAGCCGATTCCCTAAGTTGACGAGAGCCCTGTCCAAGGACAGGGCTCTCGGCCGTTCTAAGATGGATTACAGGTCATTAAATAGAGTCCTTTTGAATTATTTATATGAATTGGAGTAACCAAAAGGGGAGGTGGTTTCGTGTTCGTAGCACCTTATCAAAATTATGGTGTTGTGTGAATTTGGCATTTAAAAGCTATTAACGGCAGTATCTTTTATGAGTAAATAGATGTAACTGCTAGACTAAATGCTGTTCCATAAAGTTATTTAAATATATTTTTTTATTAATCTTGCAGGTGTTTTTTACATAATATAGAAAGTTTACAAAGATGTTGGAAATCTAAGAATTTATTATTTATCTGCGGTAACCTTTATCGTAGAAACGAAAGGAGAGGGACGAAATGATGAAGAAAATCAGTGTAATTTTAGCTTTTATTGCACTTTCTTTGATAATTCCAGCAATTGCCCATGCTGGTGGCTGGGATTATCAAGGGAGCGATGTATTTACCCACCAAAGTAAAATCTTTTTATCAGGGGGAGGCGATTTTAAAATTTGTCTTAGTTCTAATAGTAAATCAGGTTATTATGAGTTATATGATGAAGATCCGTTTGATCGAGATGATGTAGTTTATTCAAATGGTATTAGAGGTCTCTACTATAAAACAGCGGGTAGTCATGATTTTGATTCACATGGCTGTCATGTCTTCAGAAATATCGGTAAATATGTCGATGGAGATCAAGCCGAATTTTATTTAGCAAAATACTCAGGTGGAAATTCAAAAGTATATGCTTGGGATTAATTTTAAGTCACCGCTTTTGCTTTTTTTGCCGTAGAAGAATTGCAGCTTGTTTGACTCATCACATCACCCCTGGTCTATTACTATTGTTTGTACGACCAGGTGTATCTATACTAAAAAACATTAAATCAAGAGGGTTGAATGGGAAGCGCGCCATCGTGCAGAAGCACGAATTTACCGACAGATTTATTCGTCTCTGACCTCTTATCAAAAACAGATACTAGAAAAACTTATTGAACCTACGGTAGGTTCTGGAAAAACAAAACTTGGCTGGTTAAAAGAAACGATTGGACAATCCTCTCCTAAAGCACTTTTATAGGTTATCGAACAATTAGAATATATACCAAATTTACAACTAAATATCAATACGGAATTCATTCATCCTAATCGATTTTCCTTAGCATAATAAAATGTATTAATAGCTTTACCGCCGATTAAGTGTGCTATTAGAGTATATCTGAAAACGCGACCTATTTCTCAGTGTTGTAGCTAGTATGTTTTTACACCATTGCCAAAACATAATAAAAACCGAGTCCGTTAAGACTTCGCATAGAGGCAAATATCACACGAGGTAATTATGCATTATGCTACGCCTTCTCCAAGCGTGAAGGGATAGTCTAACAAGAAAATGGGATACAAGGCTCTGTATATCTGAAAGTTCAGCCGCATAAAATTCTTACGGATACGACATACTAACTCATGGACGCCGGAATCTCAGGCGTTGAACTCGACGTGCCCACACCAGCAAAAAGCACTCCATGAGAGGATGGGGTGCTTTTATCCGAGTAACCCGAACCAATTATCCGTCATTTTTATTTTAACTTTACTCTTACACCCTTTTATTTTTAAAAAAATGCAAAAACCCTGGAGTGTAGCCATAGCTCCAGGTTTTTTTGTACAGTAAATGAGGTGCATAAAAAAGAGTGGGACCTCCCCTAACAAAAATTATTTCATTTTCGACATTAATGATCTTCCTCTCCTTCTCATGAAAATATAAGTCATAACTAAATTTGAGCACCCTTAGTCTGAAAAAGTGATAAAACGTTAAGTCTTCCCTTAGAAAAGGAAAGTTGTAAATAACCGCTTTTACACGAACATATATTCGTATATAATAAAAAAGTGTTGCACTTATTGGAGGGATTTACTATGATACGTGATCGTGGAAACATCAAGTGGACAGCAATGATGCTGCCAGAACATGTGAAGGCACTACGAGGCTTTGATTGGGATCAAACAAAGAAAGAGAAACCTGAACTTGATGAACAGCACCTCTCACTCATGGAAGAGACAATCCGTGAAGCGATGGCCGAAAACTTGGAGTTATGTTTCACGTATTTTCAAAAAGATGATTTTCACTTATATATTGGTAAAGTGCATTTTATAGATACATATCGAAAAGAATTGAGAGTAATGGATTTTCATGAGGAGACATTTCGTTTAAAACTTGAAAACCTGGTAGATGTGAGAATTCACCATCCACTATAACAGGGCCTGAATCTCAGCATTAAATAATATGATTCAATAAAATCTTATTTGAATAAATCAGTTTTTGGCCACAAAAAAATCGCTCTTTATTAAAGAACGATCGGTACTTCTTTTGTTATTTTGCTTCTTCTAGTTCCTGAAGCAGGATTTCCACGCCTTCAGGACTCAACACAAATTTCCCATCACCATACGTCCTGTTTTCGCTGGTTATTTCACCAGTAATTACACACGCATTATGGGCCATATATTTTTGGAGGATGATTTTATTATCATCTACAAAAATCTCTATTGGATCCCTAATATCAATTTCAAAAACTCTCCTTAACTCAATAGGAATGACAATCCTGCCTAGCTCGTCTACTTTCCTTACAATGCCAGTACTCTTCATGCTTACCTCTTCCTTCCTTAGGACGTGGAACGTCCGGTTAATTCTCCAACATATTCTACATCATCGATCTTCCAGCCTTGATCTTTCACATAAATAAGAGACGTTTTAACAATCACCGTTTCTGTATTCGATACATTATTATACTCTGTCGAAAGCTTGAATTCATTAAAAAAGCTCTGCCTCCGTCTTCGATGGCTGATGTTCAAACGGCTTCAGCCCGACCATGGTTGATTTGACGGATTGTTTGGATTCCGGTGGTTTCGTTCCTGAAGGATGAGTCGCTTTAAATCTCCTCGATCGGTCATCAAGGGGCGAATTTTTTGATAGCGTTCAGCCGTAGTTTCATAAGTGAAAAACGCTTAAAGGACTGCCCGATTTTTAGATAGTGCCTCGTTTTGTTGAACAGAGGTTAAGGATTTGATTTGTTCTTCATAATGACTTTGATTCGCCCTGACTTCTTGCAACTGGGAGCGTAAACTAAAAACGTACATCACGATGATCACCGCTACGATAAAAACACCCATGAACATGATGTGATTTTTCTTTTGGCTGGGTTCCATGATTTTCACCTCCACTACTGAATCCTTCTAAATCCTAAGAAAGTTTCCACTCTTGAACAGATGAATAAGAAGTCCCGTTGCTGCCATTCGTATTAATTGAATTGGCCATCTCATACATACATGCCGACGTGAGACGCTCCTGGTTTATAGGTGGAGAAAAAGACTAAATCTCCTTGTTTGATCTGATCTTCAGGAACAGGAACGGTTTTAAGATATTGAGATTGCGCTGTTCCGTACATGTCTATGCCTACCTGCGCAAAAGCATATTCTAGTAATCCTAAACAGTCAAATTCGCCGGCTGCTGGCGTTTCGACCTCCCATACATAAGGACGGCCAAGAAATCCTTTCATAATGTGATGAACTTCCTCTACATCAAAAGAATAGCCTCCATCTCCCACGACCACCTTCCCGCCATTTCCGCCCTCATAATAGCGAAGGACGTGTTCGACAAAGTGGACGCTCCATACCGGGCCCATCCGTTTTTGTTAGCCATCATCTCACTAAAATCAATAGCGACTTCCTTGGAATACCCACCGCGCTCCAAAGCATAGCCGATAAATCCATTCCCCATGTTATACGCTTGCAAAGCTATATGAATATCTCCTTTGGCTTGCTTCATCACATCCGCAAAATATCACCCCTAGTTCAATGGAGTATTCAGGATCAGTAATGGCCCCGGGAGGTAAACCAATCGATTCAGAAGTTTGCACATTCCCCTTGGGAAAGTCGGTTAAAGACTGATATAGTGGCTCTTGTCAACGGGGAAAGCGTCGAAGGAAACGAAGGGAGAGACTAATGGCTGAACAAAAGTGTGCAGTGATTGCATGCTTCCACTGCGAAGGTGCGCCGACAGTTTGACGAAAAAGGGACATAAGAACACGTGTCCTCGGTACCAAGGAAGCTTGGTTGATGCCAAGCGAGAGTCACACGTCACTGATTACGATAACCGTGTACTCGTTGGCATTCCTCCACATGTAATTATTGAGCAATATATACACCAACAACCTCTTCGCTATCACAATGGATCACAATCTACAATTCCGCGGTAATTTTACCTTCAGCAAATATTAGGTTCCCGTATCAAACTCATCCATATAAAAAACAATTGGTTCAAACATTGTGAAAAGTCCAATTTTTCATGTAAAATGGTTCCCATATCGTTAAGCTCTATAACACAATACATTTAACAACATAGAAAGGGGACAATTATGGTATTAATTGGTGTTTTACTAATTATGATTGGATTTATCCTGAAACTGAATTCTGCCGTTGTGGTTACCATTTCTGCATTGGTTACAGGGATCATAGCAGGCATTCCCGTCATTGATATTATTACACAGTTTGGAGAAGCGTTTACAACCAATCGCTATATGTCGATTCTGATTATCACACTTCCCGTCATCGGCCTACTCGAAAAAAATGGACTACAGCAACAAGCTGCTCGTATCGTAAGGAAAATAAAGTCCATTACGGTTGGCCGTGTATTGACTATGTATTTATTGATTCGCGAATTAGGGGCCGCTCTAGGGTTAAACAGTCTCGGAGGTCATCCGCAAACCGTCCGGCCGCTCATTGCACCGATGGCAGAGGGAGCAGCGGAAGCCAAGTATGGCAAATTGCCCGAGAAGGAACAGCAGGAAATCCGTGCCCAAGCTGCTGCAGCAGATAATATTGGATTGTTCTTCGGCGAAGATATTTTTGTTGCGGTTGGCGCCATTCTTTTAATGACCGGGTTTTTCAAACAGAACAATATACCGGCTGATCCTATTGCCATGGCTTTGTGGGGTATCCCGACCGCGATTTTTGCCTTTATTGTCCACGCCATTCGCCTTCGCATCTTTGATAAAAAACTGAATCATCGGTTTAGAAATTCAGAAAAACAAGAGATCGAAACACCTATTAGAAAGGAGCATCAATTATGATTTTCTCCGTAGAAATGATTTATCGATTGATGGGCATTATTGTGCTGGGCTGCTCCTTTTATATTTTCACCGATCAAACCAACAATCGACGTCTTACGTCTGGTTGCTTTTATTTGATTTATGCCATCACGCTAATGTTCGGTCGTGTCCTTCCGCCATTTTATATAGGGCTGTTGGTCATTTTCATGGTACTGATTATTGCTGGAGGAGGGTTGAAGAAAAGCGTTCACATCGAGGAAAGCGTGGCAATGAAAGAAGAACACAGAAAAAAGTTCGGTGGCCGTTTATTTATTCCTGCCATCTTGATCCCCGTCTTGACCTTAGTGGGTTCAAAAGGGTTGGACACGGTAAAATTTCAAGGTAAACCTTTACTGGATCCGTCGAATGTTACCATGGTGGCATTAGGGCTGGCCTGCATCATTGCGATCCTGTCCGCAATGTGGATGACTCGTGGCACACCAAAAACGACGATAAAGGAATCACGCCGTCTGCTGGAGTCGGTAGGTTGGGCCGTTCTGCTGCCTCAACTTTTGGCAACACTAGGAACCGTTTATACCAATGCCGGTGTCGGCACCGTTGTATCAAACGTCGTGACCTCGTTCATACCGAAAGGTTCTCTATTTTGGGTAGTCGTGATTTTTTGTCTTGGCATGGCTGTTTTTACCATGGTTATGGGGAACGCTTTTGCAGCCTTTCCCGTGTTGGCAGCAGGCGTTGCTATTCCGTTGCTCATTAAGCAATTTGATGCGAACCCTAACCATATTGCGGCTATATCCATGTTTGCTGGCTACTGTGGAACCTTAATGACACCCATGGCGGCCAACTTTAATATTGTTCCGGCTGCATTGCTGGATTTAAAAGACAAAAATCATGTCATTAAAGTGCAAGCGCCGACCGCCTTAATCGTACTGTTTTTTAATATCATTCTCATGTATTGTCTTGTTTCTTTACACATATAGAACTGCGGTAGTATGTCAACTTGAAGTTGTCAAAGAGCTATTTGCTTAAAAAATGCTGAATCCCACGGGGTTCACTGAGAATCCACCAACAGGAGGAAAAAGAATTGTTCCTATCATCATTTATCCAAAAATCTCTTGAGCCGTCCAAACATTTTGCTGGTGGCGCCGGGAAAAGAAGCCATGAAGCTTAAACATACAATACGAGGAGGGATTGTGCATGAAAAAGGTGTTATTAACAGGTTTTGAACCCTTTGGCGGTGAATCTGTGAACCCTTCATGGGAAGCCGTTAAACAGTTAAACGGAGAAGTGGCGGAGGATGTACTCATCGTGTCTGAAATGGTTCCGACCGCATTTGGAACCTCCATTTCAGTTTTAAAGCAGTTGATTCAACAGCACAAACCCGACGTCGTGATTTGTGTAGGACAAGCTGGTGGACGCTTGCACATCACACCGGAGCGAGTGGCGATCAATCTCGATGATGCTAGAATTCCGGATAATGAGGAGAAACAACCCATCGACGAGGCGATTGTTCGAAATGGACCAGCCGCTTATTGGACGTCCCTTCCAATCAAACGCATGGTGGAAAAGATGAAGGAAAGCGATATTCCGGCCTCCGTTTCTCATACCGCGGGCACCTTTGTGTGCAACCATATCTTTTATGGCTTAATGTACTATATCACCTCCACCTCATCAGACATACGGGGAGGATTTATCCATATCCCGTATATTCCGCAGCAAACGCTTGATAAACAAGCCCCAAGCTTAAGCCTTGAAACTATTGTTCAAGGTCTTCGAATTGCGGCTGTGACAGCAGTACAGTATAAATCAGATATTCGTTCAGTGGGCGGTACCTTTCACTAAAAGTGGAGTAACAATATTTGGGCTTTAAAATGGATGGAACCCCATAATGGGACGTTTAAGACAAACGAAAAGATTGCAATGGAGTTGTTCCCATTGCAATCTTTTTACATCTCATAAATTTATTGTTGTTGCTGTAATTGCTGAGCACATTGTTGCGCAAGCTGTTGGATTTGCGCCAACTGCTGTGCTGCATTTCGTTCTCGTTGTGCTAAGCTTTGTAATGGCATTCCCATTTGTGCACCATATTGTCCTTGAGCTTGGCCCATTTGAGCTCCATTTTGTCCTTGAGCTTGCTGCAACTGTTGAGCATTTTGTTGCTCATTTTGTTGTAATTGTTGCGCGATTTGTTGGATTTGTTGCAGAGACTGTTGTGCCTGTTGAGCTGCTTGGTAAATTCGTTGTGGCATATTTTTCACTCCTATTCTTATATGTATTTAGATTACAAACTATATGGTTACCCTTTTCCAACCTAAATATGTAAGAAATTATAAAGATAAATTACATGCCACATAAGTTTTATTTTCCTTGTTACTTTTTTAACGTGATCGTTTGATCTTGATTTATGAAACCGGGTAACTATTTCATTAACAAATAAGACATTTCAGGCGGGGCTTAACATCTTACATCAACGTAATCATTACCATCTTTATCGAAGAACATCATTGCACCTTCACGCCGATAGGCTGATCCCAGTACCTGAATGACAGTCGTCCTTAGCAAAGTATTCCTCATTTTGTGTATTCAAATTTTTTTATATCAATAGAATTCTCTCATGTAACCACCCAATGTCTTATTTTTTCATCATCTTGTCATAAAAAATAGGCAACCTAATGGATCAGCGCCTGGAATTTAGGACAAAGGCTAACGCATCATTGGGTTGTGTCAATAAGTCTGTTTTATAAAATTCAAGCATATCTTCATTAACTGAATTGCATCCTTCTTTATTTAATTCCCTGTGAACTTTGCGCAAAAACTTTGTTTCATACATGAGCAATTTTATCTATTTCTTTAATATTACTTTGAGACTGGAGAGTTTTTGCTTCTACGGATTTAATTAAATCATCTATTTCATAGTGCCTAAAAATTACAGAGACAACAGTTGTACATAAGTAAAAACACAAGCGTTTCCATAAGTGAATTCGTAAATAAACACACTTAGTGTTGTTCACAGTAAAGATTAAACCCCACTCCCCTGCATTTTACCTTCTTTCCCTCTATCCCCTTTTTTATTTCTAAATAATGTTTTACCCTCTCTCTTAATTGGTCTTTCTTCCTATTCCCAAGACCTTTTTCCTCTTTTTATTGGACCACTAGGAATTGTTTTAATATTCTGGTAAAATAAACCTGTATAGGTGAAATATGATATTGAGACATCTATTACTATAGAAAAGGAGTAAATAATGCTACTATCGCAAGGATTTTCAAGCAAATATCACACTTCTTTTTTGCAATATCATATTAGTTTTTCTACACATAACGATATTCATCTACAAGAGAATGAAAAAGCGTTTCTTACTGACTATCTACATCATGTGTCCGAGCGCCACGCGTTTGTGATTAAAGATTTAACCATCCAAGGCGCTCGAATTAACCTGGTGATTCTATGTAAAACGACCCATTACATACCTAATATCATGAAGGCACTTAAAGGAGGTTCCGCAAGATTTATGTACAAGCAGTTTCCGGAATCGAAAGTGCAGCACGGCATAAATTTATGGGATCAAAAATACTTTATTGCCACTGAAAAAGCTCAGCTTAGAGAAATGCTTGAACTCTACCACACAAAGAAATAGCACCGGATGCTTCATAGATCCAAGTGCTCCTCCATCAAAACCTAATCCTATCACTAACCAAAACGTTCCATACATAACACTTCTTTCTTAACATACAATCAGCCGAATCAACTTGAAAGGTAATGAGGCGATGAGAAATGAAGTAATTGAACAAACCGTTAACGACTCCATGGTAACGACCTTAGACTATATCCTCCAACTGATTGAACAATCCAACAAACAAAAAGACGGGGACAGGGATAAGCTAATTCAACAAAGCCTAGAACAGATGCGGCAGGACCAGCCTTCCTTATCTAAAGCGGACAAAGCGGAATTAGAATACACTCTTTATTACCATCTGGCACTAAAACAACAGCCTGAATGGTTTCAACTTACTGGTGAGCTCATAGACCGATTCCCTTATGAACAAAACAATAGCTCATTTGATGTCTACCAACATGAAGATAACGTTTGGGGTGTGGTGACCCAAGAGGGGAAAAAATCGCACAAGGTGACAACATCGTTTAAGTCCAAAGAAGATCTTCTACTCCACCTATTTGGAACAACCCAATTTGAGAAGTTCAGAGGAGAAACATTCTGGATACAACAAAATGAACAGGTTTTTTCCTTAAAAGAAAATAAGCATTTTCGTCTCCTTTTATTTACGGGACAATCCATGAAACCCTTCCGCACCCATAAGAGCCTTGAAAAACTACGGATCTCTATTCTAAAAGATGATTTGGCACAGAATCCTAATCTAAAAAAGAAGGCCCTCCGTCAGACGTTGGAAGACAAGTCTCTTCCCGTATCTTTAATGGGAAAAACCGTTACGATTAACGAACTTGAACAAAAGCAAGATCATGTTGAACTCACGCTTAAGGAAGACGGAACCGACCATCACATTAAACTTCCAGACCTTGAAGATAAGTGGATGAAGCTAGCAAAAAACAGGGCAGCTCTTGCGTTTAACGAGCTAGTGATGAATAGCCAAGCCGTTGCCCAAGGATTTCTCTCGTTTTATGGAATCGAAATAAATCAATCCCTTCAAACCAAAGCACCTGACTTTGAAGTGATCTCACACCCTAAAGGATCTTTTATTGGTCATGTAAAAAGTGATGGTTCTATTAAAAAGCTCTCGCCTTACTTCACCGAAAAAGAAGCTAATCTTCGACTAGGCGATCTCAAAAAAGAACTGCGAAAAGAAAAAAACCTTGAACAAGACAAGAGTTTGAATCAAGAAATTTCCTTTGATGACATAATCGAAAAACATGAAGGAGGATGAAAGAATGAGAACCATAAAAAAACTCGGACCCATATTACTTTTCACTGCCCTACTATTTATCATGGTACAGGATCAAGTATTAGCCGCTGATGTGGGTGCGAAGGTCAAAGAAGGATTGAAGCAAATACAAGCGTTATTAACGGGGATCGTCGTTATTGTCGGGGTTTGCGTGTCCATTTTTATCATCATTAAAAAGCTGCCGGGAGTGGATGATCCTCACACCAAAAATGACATGTTTCGTGGGGTAGGAACGGTATTAGGCGGCGTCGCCTTAGCCGCCGCTCTCGTGTGGATTGTTCCCTGGATTTATCAATTGTTTGTATAAGAGGTGATGCAACATGTCCACATCAAAAGAAGAAATTCGTGAGGTTTTAAAAGATCTTCTAGGAGAAGAAGACAGCCGGCGGGGAAAAACCTTTGTTTTTCCGGATAACGTCGATAAATCGTATAACATTGTCAAAGGCCTTTCGCTGGCTAACTTTTTTCGATTTGTCCTTCCCGCTATTGGGGTGGCAGTGGCCATCATGTTAATCCCTCCCTACTCCATTGGGTTTATGATGACCAAAATGCTTGTGGCTTCCTTGATCATGTTAGGCGCATTTACCTTTGCGGTTCTACGACCGATTGGATCCCGACCGAATATCACCTACAGCAATTATTTAAAACGTGTGTGGAACTACAACAGCCGTCAAAAACTGTATTTTATCAGGCCAAACCAGAGGAATGATTACGATGCCTAAAAACGCCAATCACAAAAAAGAATTTGATTATGAAGTCGATACCCTCATTAAAAAGGGGCAGCGGACCATTCAAGATGTTAGCATCATTGAAGGTCTGTATAAAGACTTTGTCCTTTTAAAGAACGGTTACTTAACATCGATTTTGAAAGTAAGTGGAATCAATCTGGACCTCCTGGCAGAATACGAACAGAATCGGATCTTTGAAGATTATGGATCGTTTTTAATGAGCCAGGTCCATGATCAAATGCAAACCATCTCTATGACGGTCCCAGTGGATCTGCGTTCCTATACGTTAGGATGGAAAAAAAGATACCTAAATGAGGTGGAAAATAAAGAAAAGCAGAAAAACGACTACAGGAGAACGCTGATCGCCTCCTACATCGATCATTACCAGGGAATTCGGATAAAAGACGAAATGTCGACCAAGCAGCATTTCGTTGTCGTACGTGAAAGAATCAAAAAACGCACGCTCCAGGATTTAGAAGGCGCAGAAAGTATCCTCACGAAAAAGGTAGAGGAAATCACTAATTCCTTGCGCTCTACTTTTGAATCTTATGATCTCACGATCAGCAGACTGTCTGAAAAAGACATGTTATCCGTGTTATACCGTTACTTTGACTTTGAAATGTCCAAACTATACGGATAAAAGAGGGAAAGGAGATGAGCGATTGTTCCTCACCAAATGGTTCTCATCTAAAAAACTAGATGAAACACCCAGTAGCCCACAAGATCTATTACATTCAGTGTTAGAAAAGGAAGAACTCAACGCGATCTATCCCTTTGTGTGGAAAGAGAACAAAAACTTTATTGAAAGTGGCGGTAACTTTATTAAAGTGTTGGCGATCGTCTCCTACCCCAAAGAACAGAAAGGAAACTGGCTTTCTGATTTGAAGCGATTAAAAGGAAATATATCCTTCGTGCAGTATTTAGAGCCGGCCAATGCCGAGGGGATGATTGATTACTACAATGACTCGATCAAAAACAAAGAAGCGGAACTCCTAAAAACACGGGACCCTGCGACCCGGATTAAATTGCAATCAGAAATTAAAAGTGCCCGCTATCAGTTGAATCAAGTGCTATCGAACCGGTCCAACTTTATGTATCTTTATACATACATATTTCTTCAAGCCCTCTCGTTGGAGGATCTAAAAACCTTAGAAGACAATGTCCAACGAATTTTAACGAAACTAAGGATGAAGGCTTTAAATCCCCATTACTGCACGCCGATGGCCTTTTGGTCCGCTTTGCCGTTAGGGGATAACCAGCTTAAAGAGTATACCTACCAAATGTGCAACAGTGAAACAGCGTCTTCCTTCTTTCCCTTTGATGACTCAGAAATCTGTTACCTTTCGCCAATGGCACAAGTAGAAGGTATAAACAAAACCACCAATTCCCTAGTCGCGATCGACTACCTTGATACACAGCGCACTTTAAACCAAAACATGGTGGTCATCGGTACTTCTGGGGTTGGGAAGTCCACTTTTATGGTCCAAAAAATCTTAAGATGTTTTGCCATGGGGATTAAGATGTACATCATTGATCCTGAAAACGAGTATTCACGAATTGTGAGGCTCCTCGGAGGAGAAGTGGTGCATCTCAGTTCAAACAGCGGGACAAAAATTAATCCGTTGGAAATTTTTACGACCGAAATCACCGATACCGAAGACTTTCAAGGCAATACGGATTTTGTAAAGGATTTGGTAAAGCAAAAAGTACAGCGTCTCAAAGCCTTCTTTAAAGTATTAAAGCCGAACCTATCTCAAGTGGAATCCAGCATTTTGGATAAAATGCTGACGCAGCTTTATGATCGATTCTCTATCAATGAAGAAATTGATCTGAAGACCTTAACCTCAACATCGTTTCCCATACTGGAAGACTTTTATGAGGACTTAGGAGCACTCAAGACGACAGACCCTGAACGCTACGAAAAAATTCAAGACTTTTATTTCATCCTGGAGAGCTATGTTTATGGCTCAAACTCTCTTTTCAACGGACATACCAATGTCAACATCACCAACTCCTTGTTTTCTTTTGATTTAAAAGCGCTCCAAAATGAAGTCGATGTCCAGGCGGCGTGTTACTTTAATATCTTTGGATTTCTATGGGATGAAGTAACCAAGAACCGTGAGGAGCTCATCTATGTGTTCATAGATGAATTTCATTTCTTATCCAAAAACCCAGACTCCATGCGATTTTTTTATCAGGCCTACAAACGGTTCAGAAAATACAATGCAGGAGCCATTGCCGGTACCCAGCAGATCATCGATGTGTTAGATACGGTTGATAACCTGGGGGCCGCTATGGTGGAAAACAGCCATACAAAAGTGCTTTTTGGACTGGATAATAAAGGGGTAGACGATGTTATTCATAAAATTAACCTCTCCTTTTCTGATGAAGAAATCTCCCTTTTGCGTGCCAAGCGGCAAGGAGAAGCGTTACTGGTTTATGGTTCACAGCGCGCCTTTATCAAAGTGGAACTCACACAAGAGGAGCTTCGGTTATGGAATCGGGAGCGCTATTGGGAGAAATACGGAAAAGACCCCGACGAGATTCCGGATTATGAAGCCCGGAATGAAATGACACCCATCGAAAAGGAAGAAGTTCGTCATTTTGTGTTATGAGAGGAGGGACGAATCAATGAAGATTCAATTATTTGAACACGGAACCCTATTCATCTCAAAAGAAAAACATTACCGGCTGGAGATCGCAGAAGAAAAGGTGGTGGGAGAACGAACCGAAGAATTAGAAGATCTGAAAATCCCCTCCCCCTTCTTCTTTCAGCTTACTGACATTAAAAAAGAGAATGACCGCTTTTTGTTGGATTATGTATTGGAGGAAGGTTATCAGCCTCTTACCGTGGCCAAGAACTATTCAACCGTATTGCGCCTCTCTTTGCTTAACACTTTGCTTGAAACCGATCCGCTAGGAACATTCTCAGAGAGGGTCCTTCTGCATCCACGGAACATCTTCTTTAAAGATTTAAAAACAATTAAATTTCTGTACAGAAGTAACCGTTGGCTCCCCTTTGATCAAACGCCAGCGTTGGAACAATATAAAATATTGATTCTTTCCCTGTTTTCTCGTTTTTCCTATGAAAAATATAAACGAGATAAAGAAAAGGTATTAATAAAAGAAAAAGAGGCCTTCTTTTTTGAGATTGCCAATGCGGTTTCTCTTGCAGAACTGAAAACGCTCCTATTTAACCGGCTGACAAAAGAAGAAACCGAACATTTTTTTCAAATTGAACAGGAAAGGGTCCGCGTGAAACAGCAAAAAAGGTTATGGACAGTTTTAAGCGCAGCCATATGTTTATCAGCGTTTGGAGGAAGTTTCCTGCTGCAGCAAAACACCGTGCATGAAGTGGAAACGGCTTATGCGAAGGATTTGAACAAAGAAAAACAAGAATCCAAGTTTTATAGATTGCTTAGTGAAGGCAACTATGAAGGAGCCATTACCCATTTGAAGCAAAACCATGGATCCAAGAAACAGTTGGCTCAATTGTACTTCGATAACGGAGACTATCAAAAAGCCATTGATACGAATCCCTTGCTAATCAAGCCCACAATCAAGCTGCTTTATGAGCGCCATAAGGAACAGGAGATATTAAAGCTGAAGGGTGAGAGTCCCTATTTGCAGCTAGAAAAAAAGATTGTGAGTTATGACTATGGTGTTCTTTTATCTGAACAAACCTTCACCAAGGATAAAGAACAGTTGCTTCGCATTGGAAAAGCCTTTGTCGCTCATGGCGACCTGACCGATGCGAAAAATGTAAATCAACGGCTAAAAAACAAAGAATTAGGCAACATCGTCCAACAAAAGGAATTGAAGAACAAAATCACCGTTCTTGAAAAACAAATAAAAGACATCAAAGATCAGAAAAAGGTCAAAGAGAAAGTGAAAAAGAAACAGCTGAAGCCAAAGAACCTTGAAATTCAAGAACTCAAAGCACAGCTGAAGCAAGTCACTAAAGATCTGGGGTGAGAATGGATGGCAGCCGTAACGGTAACCGTAAAGTCTACGATATTCCTGGTTCGTAACTGGAAGCCTATCCTCATCGGCAGTGTGTTTGCTTTGATTCTCATGGCTGGAATGTTATTCAGCGTAAACGTCTCCCGACCATCAGAAGACACCGTTTCTTCTCCTTTTGGGACTGCAAATGTTCCGACTCATATTGAAAAATGGAGACCGTTGGTCAGTGAGTATACAACAAAGTATGGCATTCCAGAGTACACTGACATTCTACTCGCATTAATGTACCAGGAACTTGGAAGCTCTGACACACTGGATATCATGCAAAGTTCTGAATCCATCGGGCTCCCTCCTAACGCCATTCAGGATCCCGTTCAATCGGTTAATTTAGGTGTAAAGCATTTTAAATCTGTATTAGAAGCGGGACAAAAAGCGGGCGTCGATTTTGCGGCCATTGTACAGTCGTATAACTTTGGATCTGGTTATCTTGGCTTTGTGGCCTTAAAGGGGAAAAAGCATTCTGTGGAACTGGCCAAAGTCTTCTCCATCGACCAGACCAAAAAGCTCGGCTGGAGATGTACAGATTGGCGTGCACCCTACTGTTATGGAGATTACACCTATGTTCAAAAAGTCATGGGTCATCTGATCGCCGCAGGAGGAGGGCCAGGCGGAGCGGACATTTCTCCGCTCGGAAAAAAGGCTTACGCTGCGGTTTTAAAAGAAGCTCAGAAATATACCGGTTGGCCGTATGTCTGGGCAGGTGCTCACCCTTCCACCGGTTTTGATTGTTCGGGTCTCACACAATGGGCTTTTAATGAGGCTGGGATTAAATTGCCTAGAACCGCACAGTTGCAGTATAACGCGTCTAAAAAAATCCCTCCATCTGAAGCGAAACCTGGCGATTTAATTTTCTTTACAGGAACCTATGACACCGACCAATATATTACTCATGTCGGCATCTATCTCGGCAATGGAAAAATGTTTGACTCCAATGGCTCGGGGATTGGTCTTCATAATGCAGAAGCGTCCTATTGGAAATCACACTTAGCCGGATTTGGCCGGGTGGCCCGTTAACCTACAGAAAGGAGGAAATGCGATGATAAAACTTTTAGGTGCGATCCTGGGCATCTCCCTCCTGGCGAATGTATTGCTTGGCTTTATGTATGCTGGCCAAAGAACCATTGTCAGTGAAGCGAGTGAAAAACATAAGCAATCGGAAGCCGCGCTGGCTCAGTTGAAAAGTAAAGCAAAACAAAATAAGGAATCATTAACCAATTATAAAGAGAATTCGGCGATGTATGAAATGGAACATAGTGAAGACATTAAACGATTTGTAAAGGATACGTTCACCACGCTCTTTACCTATGATAACAAGACTTATACCTCGCGTTTTGACCAGGTAAAGAATTTATTAGCGGATTCTGTGATCTCAAAGTTACAGGCTTCAGGAGAAATGGAAAGCCCGCAGATTGATTTTTCAAATACAGTCAAGTCGCTTGAAGTATACCTTACCGCTATAGATATGGAGAAAGTAAAAGCATTGGTCAACATGGAGACCGAGTATTCAGTGAACGGAAGCAAGTTCCCTCGTAAAAATCAAATGTATGAAGTAACGTTTGTTCAAGAAAAGAATGTATGGATCATTGATAAGCTGGAATTAATGGGAGCGTTTGAACCGATCGAAGAAAACTAGAGCGAAGAACGGGGTGATTCAATTGAAGAAGTTCAGAAATCGTCTGATGGTGTGGATGATCACACTGCTGATTTTACAGCTCATCGTCATTAACATTGCTGGCTTGCTGCCATTTATCGCGGAACAAAAAAACCAATTGTCTACTGAGGCGTTTCTAAATTATATATGGCAAAATATCCAGCACCCTATCCTTCACTCTACACAAATGATTCAAGAGAAAAACCCTGTTTTTATGCTTGGCAGCACCAGTGCCATTATCTTATCTTTCTATATGGCCTTTATTAGCAACCGAAGAAAAACCCAATATGAGTTAGCCGATAAATACGGTGTGCATGGCTCCAGTCGGTTTGCACGTCCTTCTGAAATATTCACGCACGGTGAAACCTTAGGTGTGGCCCCCCAACAACTCATGAAAGATTTAGAAGCGAGTATGGAAGATCACAAAAAGGAGTGAAACAGCAATGAAGACGGCTTATCAAAACCATAACGGATTGATCTTAGGCATGGTGAATCAGTCCATTCTCATACAACCTACCTCCTCCACCCTTCCGAATCGAAATCATTTTGTTGCCGGGGGACCTGGGTCATCTAAAACCCAAAGTTATGTAGTAACAAATGTCTTACACGAAAAAGAGTGCTCCATTGTAGTCACCGATCCAAAAGGTGAAGTCTATGAAATGACAGCCGCTGTAAAGCGGAACCAGGGCTATGAGGTACATGTCGTTAACTTTATGGAAATGAGTTATTCCGACCGCTACAATTCGTTTGATTATGTACGAGAGGAAATTCAAGCTTCCACGGTGGCGAACACCATCATTTCCACCAAAAACGACCCGAAACGGAAAGATTTTTGGTATAACGCTCAATTCAGCTTGTTAAAGGCGTTAATTTTGTATGCCGTCCATGAATTGCCGCCCTACCAAAGAAACATGAGTGGAGTTCTCGATTTCCTGCAAGAATTTGATCCCGAAGAAAGTGAAGAAAGTACCAACGCCCTAGATGATCAATTTTTAAAACTGGAAAAAACGCACCCCGCTCGAAGAGCCTATGAACTGGGCTTCAAAAAATCACAAGAGAAAACCCGAGCAAACATCATCATTTCGTTACTTACGACCATTGGAGATTTCACTTCAAGCTCGGTCTCGGAGTTCTCAAGTTTCTCCGACTTCTTTTTAGGAGATGTGGGAAAACGAAAGATTGCCCTCTATGTCATTATTCCCGTCATGGATACCACCTGGGAAGGGCTCATTAACCTCTTCTTTAATCAGATGTTTCAGGAGCTTTATAAGGTGGGAGCCAAACATAACACCTCCCTGCCTCAGCCGGTCGTCTTCATTCTCGATGAATTCGCAAACCTGGGGAAATTCCCGGACTACGAACGATTCTTGGCCACTTGTCGGGGGTATGGCATAGCGGTCTGTACCATCGTCCAAAATATTACCCAGCTACAGGAAAAGTACGGGCGCGAACAAGCGGAGTCCATCTTAGGAAATTGCGGAATAAAGATATGCCTTGGAAATGTCAATGAAACAACCGCAAAGTACTTCTCTGAGTTGATGGGCAAAACGACGGCTAAGATGGAAACCGGTTCCTCTTCCAAATCAAGAGGTCAATCACCCAGCTCCTCCTCCTCTGAAAGCTATTCCTATTCGGCTCGGAACTTAATGAACGTGGATGAGATCTTGACGATGCATCCCAACGAGTCCATCGTCCTCATCACCGGAAAGTATCCGATCAAAGCCCAGAAAACAAAACAGTTTGAGCTTTTCCCGAACGTCACCAACACTTTTCGAGTCAGTCAGTTTGCTTACCAAAACACTCCAACGAAAGAAGTGGTTCAATGGTTTGAAGGGCAAAAAAGGCAACATGATGAATATAGAAGAAGTGAGGAGAGAAAAACAGAACGCGCTAATGAGGAAGCAAAGTTGCATGAGTCAAAAGTAAAGAAGGCCGATATGGAAGCTCAGAAACAAGAAAAATTGGCTATGAGCTTCTTTGCAGGCATGACATCATCTGATACATCAGACCAAGAAGGGAGCGATAAAAGATGAAAAACGTAAAAGTCATCTTATCATTGATCATCGTGTTAATGCTTACAGCTTGTAACGGAGGGGCAAGTGGAGAAAAGTTTGATCCTAAAGTCGAAAAGAAAAAAGCGACAGAAACGGTAAATAGCGTGTTAACTTCGTTTAAAGATCAAGAGAAGCTGGCTACAGCAAATAATCGAGATGCAGCTAATCCCATTGCATGGGAAAAGATTCAGAAAAAAAATAATAAAAAATTATCAGGAGAATTAAGTAAAGACGCTCAAAATCGGTTATTGTATTTACTCACAATAAATAAAGCTGAAGATACACCCAGTGGTGGCACAAAAGCAAACTTACTGTTTAGCCAAGATACTAAGGTCAAAGAGGTTAAACTAAACAAAGATGACGAGACATTTACATTTGACATTGAACGCAGCGGTTTTGACCACAAAGCTATCACAACGGAGAAGCAAGATGACACATGGAAGATCGTACAGGTGAACGATTCCGAATAAGGAGTGATTCTGTGTGTTTGACTTTAAGGAGAAGATCGTAGAGGCCATACAAGGTATGTTGCAAGATTTTATTGAGTGGGCACTTTTACTTTGTAACGATTTATTGCTAAAACAAAATGCAGAGATTGAATTTTTTAGTAAGGTCAATAACTTCATACTTGCCCTCACCTCAACGATTGCCTTGACCATTGTGTTATATAAAATCCTTGAGGTCATGTCCAGGAATGCCGCTGGAGATGCTATTTCCTACGGGCCAGTCATTGTAAACACACTAAAAAGTGCGCTATTGATACCCGCGATGCCCTTTATTCAAAAAATTCTTCTCGAAGAAGTAGCCTATAATACGGGAAACTGGATGATCTCTGCAGGGAAAAATATCAGCAAGGATAAAATAGAAGCTATGTTGGATCCCGGAAACTTTGCAGCCTTGCACTTTCAGGGAGCAGCTCTTCTCATACTCTTGGCAGTGTTTGCAGTAGCATTTATTGGCTTCCTCTTCTCCGTTGCAATATTTCATGCCGATATCATGTTTCTATACTTACTTAGCCCCCTAGCCTGTGTATCCGTCATTGCCGATGACAATGAATATCTAGGGGTTTGGTGGCGAGAATTACTAAGCCAGATTGTTACGATACTGGCAAAGATTTTTTTGTTCATTGCTGCTCTTAGCATCTTAATTAATGAAAATATTACATTCTTCAACTTCTTACTACTGATGGGTTGCTGCATCCTACTTATTAAAAGCCCTTCGGTATTGCGCAACATGTGGTATTCAAGTGGCTCAGGCAGAGGTATGATGGGGGCTATGAGTGGCACCACAAAGCTTGCTGCACGCAGGTTTTTGATGAAAGGATAAGATAGCAGGCGACTCGGATGTCGCCTTTTCTTTATTCAGAATATATTTTTGTTGTCATAAACAATCGTTTTTGAAAAGTAAATATCTTTTACAAGATGATAAGGACATCGAGGCTATGCCGAGCCTTCCAGTTCCATAATATCATGCATAAATTTAAAAATTTTGTGAAACCTTCTAATAAGATTTAAGGTTTTTAAAGGAGGTAAAGGATTAAACATGTTTTCATTACGTGGAGATGCTCATAAGGTTTATTCTCAACTAAAAAAGGCCTCTGAAAATGGCCAGACTTTGAATGGAGTAAAGGAAATTATTGAGGTTGAAGAAATTTACAATTTTTATCACTCAATTAATAGCGATACGCTAAAACAAATTTATTACCGTATGATTAAAGAAAAAAACGGTTCGGGAACCATCCCTATTTTTGTATCCTCTGCACCTTGGCTTTTTTTTCTGTTTTCGAAACAATTACATCAATTTCTATTCAAAGAAGGAAATTTTCTTTGGATTGTCTTTATTTTTCTATATGTTTTTATTCTTACCATAAGTGTGATTCTTCACTTTCATGAAAAATCATGGGCAGCTGTACATATTGAAATCATTCTAGATATTTTAAAGGAAAGAAATAACAGCCCATTAGATGCTATGCGGGATATGTAAATAAATGATTATTAGTGTAATTTAAAAAGGAAAGATAAACAAAGAGATTTCTTCCTTTGATCTCCCTCTTGGCTCTGCGCACGGGAACCTTCTTCCAGGTTTTGAACGCTTCTTTTGCGGCCGAACATCGGCCATTTAAAAGTATTACTTTGCGATTTACATATTTGCTTGCAAACCTTTTTCTCTATATATACAAATAGATTTAATTATATGTTTCCACATATAAAGAATCTCCTTCTTTCCATTCTGCATAGAACACTTCAGTGTAGTGATCGATTTCCTTTTTACGAAGCTCCTTTTTTAGCCAAATTTCATTTAAGCCACTTCTTCTCAAATTTTCTTTCATTAATTGCCCATCACTAATTAATGCAATTGGCAAGGAGGGAGGGTTTTTTGGCATTCCATGATCAGCTTTTGTTGGAATTTCGTAATCGGATTTTTTGACTACATTTATTGTGCCATCCGTTTCTAAAACTGCAAACTCGACCTCCCTGATTGAAAAAGTATTCTTATCACGCAGCAAATGCATCAACTGATTCAAGTCTATACGGTTTTTCTTTAACTCCTTGTGGCGAATCTTGCCTTTATAAACGATAATAGTTGGACGTCCTTCTAAAAATGCTCTTGCGCGCATGCTTTTCTGCGTGATCAACTGCATAGAAAACATTAAAATCCCCCAGGAAAATATACCAACTAAAATTTCCAAAAGCCCAACTTCCTTGTCATAAAGAGCATTCCCAACCAGTTCTCCGAGTACAAGGGCCGAAATGAAATCGAATAGAGTAATTTGTGTAATAGTCATTTTCCCAAGCATTTTTGTTATACAAAACAAACCTATAAAACCGACTAGTAACTCACCTTCTGTATGAAGTAAATTCATAATGATCTGCTCCTTAACCGTGGTTATTTTAGAATGACCCATAACCTCTGTTTTTATGAAAACAGATAGTTTGTACTACCAAGCCATTAGAAAACAAACCAAAACCTTTAACCCGGAAAGGATACACTTGTCAAGTACCTTATGAGATATCTTAGATCCGGAAGACCAAAGTTAAGTTTTTAATTTTAAAATTCTTATAAAATTACTCGGTGAAAACCAAAAAAGGAATTAAGGCTTCAAAGCCTTAATTCCCTATGAACCTGAATGACATTTCATACAAAAATTATAGAAAGCGTATACAATTTTAATTACTTTTTTTATCACGAAACGCTGCCTGATTCTTTAATTGATGTGATTCATAAGCATATTTAATCTTTGCAAAAAGGACCTTATCGTCGGTATGTCCTGTGTTTTGGGATATGGTTAAGGCCATGTTTACATCGTCCTCGGTAAATGTAGCCCCTGATTTTAGTTTTGTATTTAATTGTTTTCGTGCGATATTTATGTTAAGCATCTTTATGCCTCCCATGCAGTCGTACTGAATAGACTTAAATATATAATATGCGTTATTCGATAAAAAGTGAAAAGTTCATAGTCACGTTCGGATTGCCCCTGTTCACGGATATACAGGTTTTTTTATGATTGATGCAGAACTTTTTGAAGCTCTTCTAAGAGGAGTTGAGCACCGTTCTTACTTAAAAAAATCTTCCCATTGGCAATTGAAAAATTATGCTTGTGAATTTCACCTGTCACCTGGCAGGATCGATGAGTTCGATACTTTTGAAGAATCATCGTGTCGTTTTCAATAAAAAACTCCATAAGGTCTTTTGACTCAATATGTACGATTCATTTCACTCGGAATTACAATCCGTCCAACTGGGTCCAAAGTTCTAGAAATCCCTGTTGTCTTCATCTGTCTCACTCCTTGCTGTCTATCTTCTAACATAAGTAAATATGGATTTTACATTATTAAACAGAACTAACAAATGCTCTTGTTTATGATAAACAAATCCTTTCCAAAACCATTTCGAGTTGATTTCTGTTACACCCTATCTCTTTTAACTGTCCCCATGTAGTTCAGCATGTGTGCTCTTTTGCATCTTATGCCTGTCGAAAACTTGACTGTTCGGTTTGAGAATTATCCCATTCTTCCTGACGAAACTCTTTTTCCCACTTCGAAACCACAATACAAGCGAGAACATGACCGGGTGTATTACAGGCGGTCCGTGCCATATCCAGCACTCGGTCAATGCCTGCGATAATTGCGACACCTTCTGCAGGAAGCCCCACCGCCGATGCCGTGGCTAAAAGTACAACCAGAGAACCGGATGGAACAGCAGCAATTCCTTTGGACGTTGCCACTAGAACCCCCATCAAAATTAATTGTTGACCAAAATCCATCGGGACGCCAAATGCTTGCGCTAAGAAAATGGAGGAAACAGAAAGGTACAATGTCGATCCATCACAATTCAATGATAACCCGGATGGAATAACGAATGACACCACACGTTTCGAACAACCGTACGCTTCCATTCGATCCATTAACTGGGGTAGGATGGTTTCCGTACTTGTTGTAGAAAAAGCGATAAGGAACAAGTCCCATATCATTCGAAACAATTTAAAGTAAGAAATCTTCAGGAACCAAGCAATGAGCGGAAACAGGCCGAAAATGACAATAGCCAGTCCAAGATACACAACCCCAATCAACTTTGCCATGGGGACTAATAGAGCGATACCATACTGACCTACAGAAGCAGCCATGAGAGCGAGTACACCAATTGGTGCCGTTACCATGACGATTTGTGTCAGTTTAAACATGATTTTGGCAACGGACTCCATAAACTTTATTGCCGGCTCAGACGCCTTGCCAATGGCTCCAGCAGCGACACCAAATAAAATAGCGAAGAATATAACTGCCAATAAATCACTTTTTGCCATCGCATCTACAATGTTGCTTGGAATGATGTTAACAAGCATCGTTTTAAAGTCGACAACTTTAGTAACGCTATCATTTAATTGTGAGATATCTTTCTGGGCAAGATGAGACATATTAAGCCCAGCCCCAGGCTTTAAAGTGTTAGCAAGTAAAAGACCAATTCCAAGAATCAACGTGGTTATAAATTCAAACCATATGATTGTTTTAAGTCCTAATGAACCCATTTTTTTCATGTTTCCGCTGCCCGATGACCCGATCACAATGGTAGTGAAGACGATAGGTACCACAATCATTTTAATAAGATGAATAAAGGCGTCGCCTACTGGTCTTAAGGCTTGACCGAATTCAGGGAAAAAATGTCCGATAACCGCTCCAATAACCAATGCAATTAACACTTGAAAAGCAAAAAACTTTTTCATAAGTAGTTCTCCTCCATAAGATTAATATCATCTCTCTTGAACCTAATCAATGAGAAAGAAACAGCCTCTAAAATGGCTTCTAAATTTTTTGAGATAACCTCTTATGACAATAAAATTTAATGATTAATTGTATTTTCATATCTCAAATTCTTCATGGTTGAAGTAATAAGCAAATCGATTCAAGAGAAGTTTGTTTTCCTATTGTTACTCCTACTCAGCGTTTGTTGAACAAGTCTTGGGATATAAATCAAAACACACGACAACATCAAGACAATTATTTACGCATGCGTATCCGTTTGTGTAACGCAATTAAGTGGATTTTCTTATAGATCTATCGATTTTCCTTTACTCAGCGATTTTTCATATTGAAGAAAACTCAGAACTCCTTGTTTAGCTTCTTTATAATTATGAAATGAAGCATTTTCGATGCTTTTCCCCCTATTTGACAACAATCCCCACTTGTCCCCTTCCTTTTGAATAGCCATTCCTTTAAAATTCTTTTCTTTAACCGTTACTTGCCCAATAGGTTCTTTCGTAATATGCTCGAACAATTCTTGAGAAAACTTTGTGTTTTCAAACTCCACTCCTTTTACCCTTGCTTCATGTAAATAAATACTGGGCATCTCTCTGTTTGATATGTACTTTGGAGACAGATCCGTATCCAAAAATCGAGTGTCATCCATTAATGTACGGCTTAAGTTTGTCCGCGTTAACTCACAGTCTTGAAAAGTGACATTGGTTAGATTCGCTCGGTGTAAATTGGTTACTCTAAAATGGCAGGAATCGAACTCAGTATCTGTAAAATCTTTTTGACTTAAATCCATCTCTTTAAATATACACCGATAAAAGACCGCCTGATTAAGATGAGAGCTTGTTACCTCACAGCCTGACAGATCCAGTCCATTTAACATCAGCTGTTTTCCTTGGCGTCCGTTTGATCCCAGCCAGATCTTATGTTCAGTTAAACGATGGTTTAACACTTCCTGTGCCAGTTGAGTGACCGTTTGAAAATCAGACTGAGGGTGCAAATCTAGATGAAGGGAGTTAAGGTTACTAAAGGCCAGAGTTAGCTCTCTTTGCAGTCTGGTGTACCTGGAATCCAGATGTAGCACGTCTTGGGTCGTCTGTACTTCCTGGAGTTTTCGTAACAATACTTCTTTTTCATCACTAGTTGCGATGGTTGCTTTGTGATTAATATGATGGTTAATTTTAGGATCATAGGACTCAAAGGTTAAGGACACATGATGCACCGGAATGCCCAGTTTAGAGGGATGTAAATAGACGCCGGTCACCTGGCAGTCCAGGTCTCTAACCTCTTCGTATTCCTTGCCCTGATTTTTAAGAAATCCGAGCTTCTCAGCAATAACAAGGTCCTTAAACTGCATCATGATTTGGGGATGATTCGGATTTTCCTGGTCCATAGGTTCTTTGAAACGGCGGTTTTGGTGGATTTGTTCATATTTCTGAATGATTTCAATACGGGTTTCTATTGGGAGTCGACCGATGACAGTTCCTTGCAACTGCTGCTGATCTATAAGGGGAAAACGGTCACACTTCACGACACCTTTAATCCCTGTTTGAGAAGTGACACCGGCTGGAATTTCAACTTCAAAAGGCCGCAGGGGCAAACTGCCTGCTCGGCCGCTAAGTGTACCAATTTGAGTAGCTGGAGCTAACGATACCTCCTCCCCTATTTTGGACAAAAACATCGCGTATCGGGACTTTCCACGGCTTGGATCGTCTTGAAAGGGATAGTTGCGAACGCGGATGATATCACCACTGTATAGCTGCATGCTACTCTTCCCCGTCGTATTCGTCTTCTAAATAGTCTAAGAAGCGGTCCGCTGCGTCTTGATGAGGGCCCATCCTATCCACTAGCTTTTGAATCCGAAGTTTGGCGGCATCCATGAAGGGATGGAATTTCTGCTGGATCCTCAAATCTTGAATAATCTGTTCATTGGATTTATCTAGTACCGTATAGTCTGTCCAATCAAACGTTCGTTGGAATATCATCACTAAACCTCCTCGTTTAGTTAAGAACCTGAAAATTGAAATCTATAAAACTGCGTTTTATGATTTGATTTGCTGTAAAAATCATAGTACATACTAAAAGTATATCAAACTGTTTTTCATTTTTCAGAAAATAATAAAAAGTGTCCGTTTTGTTTCGTACATTAGTCTTACTTCATCGGAAATTCTAAAAAAAGCGACTCTTCATTTGAAGAATCGCCACAAATCCAGTTTCCAGATAGTTTTCTAATCTTGGCATTAAGCGTTCGTTCGGATTTCTGTTTCCAACGGTTTATTGTTGTTTCTCTTTTTCTTAAACACCATGTTCACAATCGGTACAATGATAATCGCGATAATAATAAGGCTAAGAACGAGAGAAATTGGTCTCTCAAAAAACGTAAACCAATTGGCAATATCCAAGGAACGGCGGAAATTTTGTTCCAATAGTGGACCAAGCACTAACGCCATAACAGCAGGAGCAAGTGGAAAATCAAAACGCTGCATCGCATACCCGATCAGACCGAACCCGAATAACAACATTAGATCAAACTGATTGTAATTAATTCCATACACACCTAAAACCGAAAATGCTACCACGCCAACAAAAAGTGGAACAGTTGGCAGCTTCAATAACGAAGCAAATACACCTACCAACGGGAGATTCAAAATTAATAACATAACATTCCCGATATACATACTAGCAATAATTGCCCATATCAATTCAGGATGTTGGTTAAACATACCTGGTCCAGGCTGCATCCCGTACATCATGAAAATAAACATTAAAAGAGCTGTGGTGGCCGAGCCTGGGATTCCAAGCGTAAATAACGGAACTAAGGCTCCGCCTACACCAGCATTGTTAGCCGCTTCAGGACCGGATACACCTTCAATGGCTCCCTTTCCAAACTCTTCAGGCCGTTTGGAAAGCTTCTTTTCCATCCCGTATGACAAAAAGGAGGCTAAAGATGGCCCTAACCCCGGAAGAACCCCAATGATAAATCCTAATAGAGAGCCTCTACCAAATGGTCCAACGGATCTTTTCCAGTCCTCACGAGTCATCCAATTTGATCCTTTAAAGTTTTGGACATTCATTTTTGCCACTTTGCCCTTTCTTGCCATAGTTGAAAGGGCTTCTGGAATAGCAAATAAAGCAATCGCAACTAAAACAAAATCAATTCCGTCCAATAAGTTCGGAATACCAAATGAATATCTGGGAACACTGGATTGCAAATCAATCCCCACCATCGCAATCGATAGTCCAAACAAGGTAGAAATATATGCCTTTAAGGCAGACCCTGTCGTTAAACTGGAAACCATGGACATAGCGAGTACAATCATAAGAAAGTATTCTGCCGAACCAAAGAAAAAGGCTGCCTTAGCTAAAACGGGTGCGAGCAGCATCAAACCTAGTGTAGAAAGTGTTCCAGCGATAAACGATCCAATAGCAGCGGCCGATAAGGCACGTCCAGCTTTTCCTTGTTTCGCCATCTCATATCCATCCAACGTTGTGACAATCGAAGCTACTTCCCCTGGTGTTTTCACGAGTATGGCAGTAGTCGAGCCGCCATACATAGAACCATAATAGATTCCGATTAACATAATGAGGCCGCTCATCGGTTCCATTCCATATGACATCGGTATTAGCAGAGCGATCGCGGTAATGGGGCCGATTCCTGGAAGGATTCCAGTTAATGTTCCTATCAAAACCCCGATAAAGGCAAAACCTAAAGTCTCCAAAGATAATGCCTGGCTGAAACCTGACATGAGATGTGAGAACATATCCATATTGTGTTCCCCCCTAACCTAATGGACCTAACGGTAGATAAACCGCCAATACACGATCAAAAACAAGATAGATAATACCTGGGAAAGCCAATGAATAAATCACATTTCGAATCCAATGTTCCCTGTCCAAAAACATCGTCACACTTAAAATAAAGAGGGCCGTTGAAAGCAAGTAGCCCAGTGGAAAAAATAATAAAACGTAGCCAAGGAGAAGGAGGGAGAGAACAAAAACTTTTTTGGGATCTTGTTTTTCCTCCTCTTCTTCCATTGGATTTTCAGGCTCTGTCTTGCCATGTTGCTGCCGTTGTTCAAGCCACCCTTTACCAATTAGCATGATAGAGGTAATGATTAAGAGAATGCCAATGGCTGCCGGAAAGACGGAAGGACCAATCACCGCTGTATTTGACGATGATGCAGGCAGCCGGAATGCCATGATCGTATAAATAAGCGCAAACATGAGGATCACCATTCCGGAAATGGTATTCTTGTTCATTTGACCACTCCTCCCTTTTCAATATCAAGATTGTATGTTTTATTTTTCCTGTCCTGTTTTTTGAAGCGCTTTTTCAATTGAGTGATTGGTTTCATCTAAATATTTCTGCAATTCTTCGCCTTTCATAAAAGTTGTTTCCCATTGATTCTTTTTGGCAATTTCTTTCCAAGTATCCGATTTAAGCGATGTTTCAATCACATCTTGCCAATACTTAACGGCTGCTTTGGGCATATCCGGTGGACCCATAACACCTCGCCAATTTCCGTAGGATACATTTACGCCTTGTTCGATTGCTGTCGGGATATCTTTCATAACACCACCTAGCCTTTTGTCGCTTAATACAGCGAGAGCACGGAATTTACCGGCTTCAATTTGGGAGCTAAATTCGCTAATCCCAGACACTGCCACTTTGAGATCACCATTCAGTAAAGCATTTGTAATTTCTCCTCCGCCTTCATACGAAACGAATTTAAGCTGCTTGGCATCACCGCCTGCTTCATCCACCAATAAAGCAAATGGAAGCTGATCGTCACCAGAAGCACCTACAGGAATGGACTGAGGTTTTTCTTTAACATCATTTAATAAATCTTTAAGGGATTTATACGGTGAATCTTTCGGAACGACCACAGTGTAGTATTCAGTCATTAGCCTTGCGATCATCGTTACATCTTTATAACTATAGTCAGAATTGCCGCGTAGGTAATTGACCATAATCGGAGTTGAAGTTACACTAATCTTGTCCACGGCACCTTTACTTTGCGTTACTAGTTGGGATAGTGACACTGCCCCAGTCGCTCCAGGTTCATTCACGACCGGTATTGGAAATTTGACTGCCTTTTCTTTCGTAAAGGTTTCAACCAGCGCACGAGCGGTTAAATCCCAGCCGCTTCCCGGTGGCGCAGGCGCCACGATAGTTACAGGTTTTCCTTTCGAATATACGGCTGCTTTTGCGCCGGTCTTTCCTGCTGATGAACTAGAATTGCAGCCGGCCAATACGACAACGAAGGTTAGACAAATGATCAACACCATGATCCATTTCTTTTTTACACTTTTCAAAACAAATCCCCCCTTTAATGTTTATCAGTGAATTTTCCCTATCCTTACGCTACTTACTGATTTTTTCTTGAACAGTCGGTGCTGCTTGAAGTTGGCCAGCTGGGCCTGCCTTAAAAATGGCACTTTCCAGAGGATGCCCTACCACCTTTTCAACATGCTTGGATAGTTCAAGCAATCGTTTCAAATCGATTCCATTTGGAATATTCATTAGGTCCAGCATGTGAACGAGATCTTCTGTTGATACATTTCCAGTTGCACCAGGGGCATAGGGACAACCGCCTAGCCCCCCAATCGACGCATCAAACGCACGAACACCTGCATCAATTCCAGCTAAGACATTGGCAATCGCCATTCCTCGTGTATTGTGAAGATGAAGACTGAATTCGACGTCCGGAAATTGGTCAATCAGCCTTTTTAACGTTGTATAAACAAGCTTCGGATCGGCGACGCCAATGGTATCCGCTATGCTTATAGACCGGATACCCATAGAATAATAGGCTTCTGCGACATAAAGTACCCTTTCAAATGAAACCTTACCTTCAAAAGGACAGCCTAGCGCGGTTGCCATTCCTCCTTGAACCTTTACATTATGTTCATGAGCTAACTTGACTACTTTTTCATGTTCCTTAAGGCTTTCATCAACCTTTTTATTCGCATTGGCCAGACTATGAGATTCTGTTACGGAATGCATCAGCTCCCATTCATCTGCTTTCATGGGCACAGCCCGTTGTGCGCCGCGTTCATTGGGCACTAAAACACTGTACAAAACGCCAGATTGCCGATCAATGTTTCTCATTACTTCTTCCGCATCTGCCAGTTGCGGAACAGCTTTCGGGTGAACCAAAGATGTTACCTGAATACCTGTAACACCGGTTTTGGATAGCGCATTGATGATATTGATTTTTTCCTCAGTCGGAATCCATGCTTTCTCCATTTGAAGGCCATCGCGCGGCCCCACATCTTTCACTTTAATAAAATCATTGAACTCCCAATTCATATGACTCCCTCCTTTTCTAAAATTTGAATTTCTTCAGGTGTAAAACCAAGTTTAGAATACACTTCATCATTGTGCTCCCCCAGCTTCGAACCCGAATTCCTTACAGAACCTGGAGTTTTAGAGAATTTTGGTACCACACCTGGAAGTTTTATTTTCCCAAATGACGCATGTTCGACTTCAACAATGGAGTGACGGGCTTTATATTGTGGATCTTGGAAGATGTCTTCTATGGAGTAAATAGGAGAAATTGGTACGCCGTGGTTGTCGCAAAGTATTTGAATATCTGATGCTGTATATTTCCTCACCCAATCTGCCACCATGGTCATTAACTCAACTCGCCTTTTTTCGCGCTCTTTGTTGGTTGAATAGCGAGGATCGGTTATCATTTCTTCCCTTCCCATTAATTCAGCTAAGCGGTAGAACGTACGGTCTGTACTCGTAGTAAGGACCATCCATTTTCCATCAGCTGTTTGAAAGGTTCCAACTGGCACAGATGCACTGTTATCATTCCCTTGCCTCTCCATCACGGTTCCAAGCTGGTCGTAAGTCGCCACCATGATTTCCAGCAAGCGGAACATCGATTCATAAAGAGACAAATCAATCTCTTGCCCTTCTCCCCCACCAGCATCTCGATGGTACAGTGCCACAACAGCTCCTATCGTTGCAAATAGTCCAGTTAAATAATCAACAAGCGATATCGGCGGTGATAAAGGGGGTCTGTCCCTGTCACCATTAATATAAGTGTAGCCTCCGAAGGCAGTAGCGGAAGTGCCAAAACCGGCTTTTTCACGGTGTGGACCGGTTTGTCCATAACCACTAATTCGGACAACAATTATATTCGGATTCACATCTCTTATGCGTTCGATTGGTATTCCCCATTTTTCAAGCGTTCCAGGACGGAAATTTTCAAATAATACATCTTGATCCGCTAATAATCTGAGAAATACCTCCTGGCCTTTTTCCTTGCGCAGGTCGAGTGTAATCGTTTTTTTATTACGTGAAACCGTTGCCCACGGAATCGATACATCAAGTTTCATTGGTTGAAAACCGCGGACTGGATCCCCTTTTCCTGGAATCTCCACTTTTATCACATCTGCTCCGTAATCTCCCAATAAGGCTGCGGCAAAAGGAGCTGCATAAACGGTTGCAATATCAAGAACTTTCAAACCCTTAAGCGGACCCGCCATCCAATCACCTCCCAGTAAAGTTTATTTGATTCTTTAAGCTGTGAATCTAGATCACTCCCTTGTTCGCCATGTCTTGAATCATTTCATTTGTTAGCCCAATTTCTTTTAGTACGTCCAGATTATGTTCACCGATTTTCGAACCCAGCCAATTGACTTGTCCTGGAGTTTTGCTTAGCCCATTATGCAGCGCTCGCCATTTCCTTAAGGGATCCCCGATTTTTGGTACTTCCACTTTTATGATCTCTGATCCAAATTCCGCTAGAATCCTTGCACAAAAGGGACCTGCAATTAAAGAACCCATTTCCAGTACTTTTACACCAGACAAAGGAAGACTATTAGGTGTAACAGCCAAGGCTATGCCCCCTCCTATCCATATCGAATTTTTTCTGAAATCCCTAAAATAAAGCGCTTTCATTTTTGTGTTCATAATTCTACTTGGTATTGATTAAACCCGCTTAAAATATTTTCCAAGTCATCTTGTATGTGATTTTTCATTAATTCCTCCGCTTTGTCAGCATCTCGGTTATTGATAGATTGAAGAATCGCTTCGTGTTCATCAAAACCGGTTGACCTAAAGCCAACGGAGCTAGTAATAAAACGATATCGGACAATTTCCGTACGAACCTGGTCCATCATCTGGATTAACGATGGATTTTTGCTCAATTTTACAATGGTTTGATGAAATAAAGTGTTTTTTTCAACCACTCGTTCAAGATGGCCAGCTTGAAAATACTGTCGGCCGAGAATAATATACTCTTCCAATTGATAGTAGTCATTTTGTTGTATATGAAGAGCGGCCTTCCTTGCAGCCAATCCTTCCAAGACAGAACGGCATTCATACATGCTCTTGATCGTTTCTTTATTTAAATCGGTGACTTTAGCCCCAATAGAACTCTCAAACGTGACTAGACGTTCTCTTTCCAGCTTTCTTAAAGCTTCTCTAATTGGAGTCCGGCTCGTATTAAACATTTCTGCTAGCTTCATTTCCCTCAATCGTTCATTGGGAGACAATCTCCCCTTTATAATTGCATCTTTAATTGATAAATACACTTGCTCATAAAGACTATGCTTTCTATGGTTCATTCTCAATTCACCTTTAACCTAACTTTGTATTCCTTTTCAGATATTGTATACAATTTACATCATAATAATTCTGACTATTCATTTCAATCAGAAAATTTCGACAAATAGTGATGTTTTTGTTCGGAAAAATTAGAGGAGAGGATAAACCTGGATAATGTTTCGTTTATCGCGACTGAGTGAATTATTTCGATTTTTTTACTTGTCGTTTTTTCCCGCCTATTTTCACAAACACTTTCACAAGTGATATTGTTTGTGTATACAAGTGCGAATTCACTTGTGTTTTAATTTATGTTTATACAAACCTATCGTTCCATACTTCTATTCTTCTTTTTCTTCAGTTGTCGACGTTCAAAATCATCTTCTTTCCATTTCTTGTTCGCTTCTCGGATCGCACTCTCAAGAATCTGGAAGAAATCAGAAGTCCTCGATCTATCGTACTGAGGTGAAGGGTATGGAGTGTACATTTGATTCATAGGATTTACATCATTCGTTAGATCCCTTGGTTTAACCAGCTCTCCAAGCTGCCTTTGAGCATTTCCTGATAATTCTGCAATCGTTTGCTGACATTCTTGATAAAACATCATGAGGTAGGAGTCATTTTCAGGCTGAAATTGAGGATAGCGTTCGACCAATTGCTCATAAAGCCGTTTTCTTTCTGGATAGGCAACCTTCTTAATTTCATACAGCCTAGAAAGAAGGTCTTCTTGTTCAATTACAGTGTATCGTCTTGGTGATTGAGGCAAATCAGTAGGTGTAATCTCTTTTTCGTAATATTCTTGCGCCCTTACCAGCCATTCTTTTTGCTCAAGCGTTAAATGTAGCCGGCCTTTCCACTGTGGATAGAGATCTTCTAACCGGTTGTCATAAAGCCGGTTCATTAAATCTAACGCTTGGGCGGAACGGTCTTTTTTCTGAAGCAGTAACTGTAGTTTATCCAAAACAAATTTAGGCGCATGCTTGATCGAGTTGGGTTGCGCAAAATCAATGTTGTTCTTTATCCTAAGTGTCTCAAATTGTTGTTGGAATACCTTCACTTCGTTGTGCAATGAAGATACAAACGCCGGTCGATGATTCAGCAATTGATCAATCGCATTCTCTACTTCTCTGTGCTCCACATTTTTTAGAAGGCTTTCGATCTGTTCATGGTTCAGTTTCTTATTTTCTGTCAGTGAAACATCCACAATCGCTATCTTTTGTTCTTTGGAATAGTGACCTTGCTCAAGTGTGGGATAGTAAGCCGTTAGGAATCGGCTCGCTTCCTTTTCGAGAATGTTCTCGGCTCTTTCCAGCATCAGTGTTTCGTTTTGGATTCGATCTATTTTTTTCTGTTTTTCTACAGAGTCAGCTTGGAAGTTTAGCCGCGATTGCCATTTTTGTAATTGTGTTTTACGTTTCATGACATTTTCGTAGTTTACGAAAATCCGTAAACCTTTTGCCGCCTCTTTTAATTGCTTTTTCTCAAGGGGAGTAAACCGTCGTACAAAAGAATGAGCCCGCTCCCTCTTTTGTTTTTCTCGTTTTGCTTCGTTAAGCTCGATGACCGTTCGATTATATTCCCTCCGTTCCTTATTGATTTGCATGCGATCCGATACTGTTCCTTCACTCTCCATCTTCCTCGCCGCAAATCCTTCATGAATAGTAGGCAGGGTTTCCAGACCTCTTGCTTCATGAGATAAATGAGAAAGACGTGCTGAAAAACCGTTCTTTTCTAAAAAACGGTTCGCATAATGGGCCCACTGTTCTCTCCAGTATAGTAGTTTCTCTTTTGTATTCCAGTCCGTTGTATGTACCGCCATCGTTGTTACTTTTCCATTGATGACTTCCTTCGTTTTCTTCTGTTTATTTCCCCATGTTCCGTCTGGATTAAATGGTCGCATCGTGAGCAATACATGAAAATGCGGATTCTCCTCATCATCGCGGTGGATGGCGACATCGGCTACCATTCCATCATCTGCAAAGATCTCCTGGCAGAAGGTGATCGCCAGTTTTTCTTGTTCTTCGTGAGATAACTCTTTTGGCAGTGCCACATTGATTTCTCGGCATAGTTGGGAGTTCCACTGCTTCTCAACCCGTTCTACTTCATTCCATAGTCTCTCTCGTTGATACACCCACTGTGGCGCATGACTGGGAGCTAAAATATGGGTAATTGGCTGAACGGATCGGTTGTAATATTTTCCTTCATTGGTTCGCTCATCCACGAGTCTTTCACCTGACCGGTAGGCGGCAGCCGCAATGGCACTTTGTTGTTTTTTTCGAGATTTGATCTGATTCGAAAAATGATAGATGGCCATTACGCTTTCCCTCCTTACGGATTCTACATGAGCGAAGCGAATTTTATAGACGCCGCGCGACGTGATTTGGGTTTTCGCACGATACCACGATAGTGGTATATAAGTGCGCCCTTATCATTTCATTTTCGGGATTATTGTACCATTTCCCATGTTTTGGTTCAAATGCTACAATTAACTAAAACTATTATATTGAGGTGAAGAAATGGCTTCCGAAAAAACGAAGAATCAAATTTTAGAGATTGAAGAACAAATTAAGAGATTAAGAGATAAACAGAAACGGTTGGTTGCAAAGACTCAGTCAGAAATCGGAAAGTATGTAATGGACACCTGGAATATCAAAGATACAGAATCAGCTAAGGTGTTTATTGATTTATTCAAAGAACAAGTTCATTCCTCACAGCAAGTCGCAGCGAGCGACGAAACGAATGATCAAGGAAGCCGATCCGATGATTTCTGAAGAAATGAACGGAATCAATGAAAAAATTAGGGTATTAGAGCAGCGGAAAAAAGCGTTGGAATATAAGTTAACCAATGAAGGACGAAAGGAACGGACTCGACGGCTGATACAAAAAGGAGCCCTATTAGAAAAGTATTTAAATATAGAAGAGCTGACCGTGGAAGAAACAGAAATTGTGTTAAAAGTTGTCGCAAATTTTAAAAATAAAAATACCGATTACTTTGAAAATCAGATCCGACGGTTCCACGAATAGAAATATATCTTCCCTCCATCCCTCTAGTATTTAAGGTCAAAAACAGCCTTATCTAGGTAGCGATTTATTTAATTTCAAGGCTTAAGGAAAAGAATGTGACTGATAAACTAGATGTAACATTTACACCAAATAAGATTGAACACTTCAGAAACAGCAAAGTGGTTAGTGGCATCCCTTTTACAAGAACAACCGATGTAAAATAACCATTAAAAAACCAGCCATTTTTTACGAAAAGGAACTTCGGGAAGTGGACTGGGTTTTTAATGACTATATGGCTGGAATTTGAATTAATTAATCATAGGGCTGAAGCGGTGGATATCCGGCCTCCAGCACTACTTTACGGAATAAAAACTGGCTATTTCTCCCTTCTCAAATTTTTCGGCATAATGTCGCAGTCTATTAATACATTATATCGATCGTGCTGCAGCAATAGCCTGAAGTGGCTTCTCCCTTGTATTCACCCCAATATGCTATTACTATTAACTTCATCTCGCCACTCCCTGGTTACTGTTATTATCATTGTGCTCTTTTTTCGAAAAAAAAGGTGCCAGGCACCTCAAAATCAATCTATTCCTTTACGGCTCCGGAAGTAAGACCGGACACAATTCTCCGCTGGAACAATAACACCATAATGACAAGCGGGACAGTTACAATGATGGTAGCGGCAGTGATGTCGCCCCATGGAACGGTAAATTGTCCCTCAAACATCGCGATTCCGACTGGTACGGTTTTAAACTTATCTTCTGTATTGATTGTCAGCGCAAACAGGAATTCATTCCATGCTGCAATAAATACAAGGATGGCAGTTGTAAATATTCCGGGAACAGCTAATGGCAGAATGACCTTCCAATATGTTTGCATCAGGGTTGCACCGTCCATCTTGGCGGCTTCTTCCAAATCAAACGGGATTTTGCGGAAGAACGTTACGAGAATCCAGATGGAAAGCGGGAGCGTAATGGTCGTATACGGGATAATCAGTCCGAGATAGCTGTTCGTTAAACCTATATTTTTCAGCAGAATGTAGATCGGTGATATTGTCGCAATCTGCGGGAACATGGACACCGATAATACTAGGCCAAGAATAATGGTTTTTCCTTTAAACTTAAGCCTGGCGATCGCATAGGCCGTAAAGGAGGCAATCAGCACCGTATAAACAGTGGTTATTCCAGAAACGACAAAGCTGTTCCACAAGTATCTAAGAAATGGATAATTTACGAATACGGACACATAGTTCTCAAGGGTTGGTTTGCTTGTAAATGGCGTAAATGCCTTGTCCCCAAATAATTCTGAAATTGGTTTTATGGAGCTGACCAGCATCCACAAAAACGGGAACATGACAATGAATACAAAGATTGCGAGAAAGATATAAAACAACGGGCCTGCTTTTTTATTCACGAACTCTCACTCCTTTTCACAGTAACTGCCTTATCTGTCGTTTAACAGGTCACGGCCAAGAAACTTGATAAAAATCATGGAAATGATGGCAACACAGACAAAGACAATGACAGAAAGGGCTGAACCATCACCAAAATTGGTCTGTTCAAACATCCTTTTATAAGCCAGTATGGATATCGTTTCCGTAGAGTTTGCAGGTCCTCCCCCTGTAAGTACAAAGACGAGGTCAAAGACACGGAACGCATCCAGCGTTCTAAACAGCAGAGCTACCAATATACTTGATTTTAATAAAGGCAGTGTGATGGTCGTAAACTGTTTCCATTTGGAAGCCCCATCAATAGACGCTGCCTCATAGAGTGAAGACGAAATGGTCTGCAGTCCGGCTAGAAGGAGTAATGCCATGTATGGGGTCGTCTTCCAAACATCCGTAAAGATGATGGAGAACATCGCCCCGATATTGCTTGTTAACAAATCAGTCGCATTGTCAACCAGTCCGACTTTCTCAAATATTCTTGACACGATTCCATTTTGTCCGTCATATAAGAACTGCCACATTTTTGCGGAAACAGCAGTCGGTATCGCCCATGGAATCAAGATGGTCGCTCTCACAAGGCCTCTTCCGAAGAATGCCTTGTTAATTAAAAGAGCGATGGCCAGCCCTACGACGAGCTCCACAAATACTGAAATTAATGTAAAGGCGCTTGTATTCCATATCGCCATCCACATCCGTTTGTCCGTCAGATTTTCTTTATAGTGGTCCAGCCCGATAAAGTTAGGCTTAATGACCGCTTCGTTCAGAGATGAAGACAGGCCGAGAGCGTCCTCTTCATTTTTAAGGCCTTTAAGTTCCTTTACTTGTGCGGATACTTTGTGAAGGGTTTTGTCTAATTTGATCGCATCTGTCTTATCCACTTTTACCGAGCTCAGCTCATCACTGACCGGTTCCATGTTTGTTAGCATGTCGTCTACTTGATCGTATTGCTTTTTTACAGCTGAATCATCCTGAATGCTTGCGTCCACTTCTTTAAGTCCTTTTACCAGGCCATTTAAGCTTTCTGCAGCCGATCCATTCGCTTTTCCTGCTTCATCCTCCAATACATTGATTAAAAAGGGATAGCTGTTTAGGTATTTTTCCAAGTCAATATGATAGGTCAGGGTCACTTCGGATTTTGTTGGGTTATTTAACCTAAGGTCAAACAAACTATAATAAAATGATTGCAACACGGGCCATACTGCGATAAGGAGAATCAAAATCAATGATGGTGCTACGAGTAAATAGCCTAATCTTTTTTCAGACGCTTTCTGTTTCTTGCCTGAAGCAGGTTTCCCCTGTTTAGGTTGTTTTTCGGGATTAAGGTTTACTTCCACTTTTGCCCACTCCTTACATTACGAATGCCATCAATGGACTGGCGAAGCAAAACAGCCCATCCATCGCATTCTGGAATCGATACCAATAGTAATTTTGCACAAGCCTCCATAGGAATGAAGGCTTATGCTTTTAAATGTCCAGCATATTCTTACTTTTCAAGTTTTGAAGAGATTTCTTTCTGCATGTTTTTAGCTGCTTGCTCAGGTGTAATTTCTTTAGCGATTGCTTTTGAAACTTGAATTTGCATAATATCAGAAATTTCAGTGTAGTTCGGCGCTACAGGACGGGAAACCGCTGATTTAAGGGCATTCACAAAACCGGCATCTTTAAAGTAAGGGTTGGCTTTTTGTACCTCTGCGTCATCAAAAAGCTTATTGATGGTCGGAGCGTGCCCGCCGTTTATCGCATCAATCTTTTGTCCTTCTTCACCCGCCATAAACTTTAGGAAAGTCCAAGCTTCTTTCGGTACATCTGTATTTTTGTTAATTCCCGCTTGCCAGCCCCCAAGTGCAGCTGCAGGTCCTTTATCACCGGCCGGAAGTGGAGCTACTCCAACTTTCCCAACAATTTTAGATTGCTGTTTGTCATTTGCCAAAGCAAATTGGTACGGCCAGTTACGGATAAAGGCAGATTGTCCGTTAATGAAGGCTGTGTGCGATTCCGGCTCAGCAAATGTTGTTACGTTTTTAGGAACCACATCAGATGTAGCTACCTCTACAAGCTTTTTAATCCCTTTCACTGCTTCTGGAGAATCTACGACCACCTCTCCTTTGTCGTTGATGATTTCTCCTCCGTACGACGCGATAAATTCAACAGCGTTACAGACAAGTCCTTCATATTGCTTCGCCTGCATCAAGTAACCGAACTTGGTACCTCCTTTTCCTTTATCAGCCTTTGCTTGCTTCAAAAGATCATCCCATGTTTTTGGAACCTCGCCGTCTTTGACAAGGTCTGTACGGTAAAAGAGCATCCCCGCATCAATGAACTTTGGAAGCGCCCATTGCTTCCCTTTAAATTTAGAAGCACTTAGTGCGCCTTCGTTATATTCATCGAGCTTGATTCCATCTTTTTGAATAAAACGGTCAAGCGGCATTACATAACCGGCCTGTGCAAATTCTGCTGGCCATACAACGTCCAATTCAAAAACATCAATTTCGTCGGACTTCGCGTTGAATGCCGTAACATAAGAATTATGCTGTTTTCCTGTATCAGCGGGCATCTCACGGACCTTAATATCGATATTTGGATATTTCTTTTCAAAAGCATCAATTATTTTTAAAGTAGCACCCGTATCATCTTTACCGAAGGCATAGACCACTTCAACTTTTTTCCCTTTGTTGCCGGAGTCTTTTGACTTTTCGTCTGTGCTTGCTTTGTCAGTGCTGCACGCGGACAAAACGAGCGATAGAGCTAGTGAAGTAGTAATCACCTTTGAAATCTTTTTAATGTTCTTCATGGATATCCCCCTTAATCTGTTTGCGGTCAATATCATTATTAAATAAAAATCAAGTCGACCGCCTTTTAATCAGCTGAAAGTTCAGCTGTATTTCCTTTTTCTTAATAGGAAGCTTATTTTCAATGGTTTCAATCATTTGTCCCATTGCCCGTTTAGCAATTTCGTCAATTGGCTGCTCAATGGTTGTCAAACCTATTAATTCTGCCTGTGGCTGGTCATCGAATCCAATAATGGCCAAATCATCCGGAATACTCCAATAATGATTGGTCGCCTCTAACCAAATGCCGGATGCAACTTCATCACTTCCCGTAAAAACTGCTGTTGGTCGATCTTCCATGTCTGCAATGGCTCGAAAGATTCGCTTTCCATCCTTTATACTGAAGGCATTAGTTAGAATCCACTTATCATTAAATTCCAACCCCGCCTCTTTCAATGCCTGTTTATAGCCTTTAAACCGGTCAAAAGCTAACCGTGAAGCGCTATTGTCCCCTGAGCAATAGGCGATTTTTGTATGGCCCTGCTCAATTAAGTGGCGCGTCCCTATGTAAGCGCCTTCAACCTGATTTAAATAAACAGTTGGGATGTCCGCATCATCATTATATTCATTACATAACACGATCGGCCCGTAATTCAGGTAAGGCTTAATTTCTCTCCACTCATTTTCAATCGAGGTGAGAATAAGCCCATCAACTTGCTTTGTTTTCAGCAGCTCAAGATAATTAATCTCCTTATTGCGGCTGTAGCTCGTCTGGCAAAGGATCAGTTGGTAGCCCTTTTCCGAAGCGTGGTTTCCCATTACCTCTACCATCTGGCTGAAAAACGGATTTGTAATCCTTGGTACATAAACGGCAATGGTTTCAGTCTGCTGCTTTCTGAGGCGCCGGGCAGAAGAATTCGGTACATAATTTAATTCTTCCATCGCTTTTAAAACGAGTCTCTTTTTTTCATCCGTTACATAGGGATGGTGATTAATTACTCTTGAGACTGTTGTTCTTGATAGCCTCGCCAACTTTGCTACATCTTGAATAGTTGCCATTGCGTTTCTCCTTCATCTTTCCCACTATGAAATCGAAATCATGAAATCGTTTTCATAGTCTGAGTATAGGTGAAACTGCCCAGTCGGTCAATAGTTTTCTTAAAATTTTAAAAATTATGTTAAATGACGAGTGTTTTAATCGCATTCTATCTTTCCAGCAGGTAAAATTTAAATACATTATGTTTATAAATTACTTAAGTTAGCCGCATCTGATTCAAACGAACAGCTAAGAACCGTAATGATTAACAGATAATGGGGACCGGACTCTCTATGAATAAGGTACGAAATTTTAAAAAAGTCCTTTGGAGAATTGGAAGTGTTAAAAGATATTAATGCAGAAATCAAAGAACGTGAACACGCATAAACATTTGTGTTTTTACATGTGTATTATATGATAGTTTTCCTGCCACTTTGAAACACGGATAGTTTTTTATCTGATGAAGGTAGCAGTATCAGTTTCGTTATTCGTGTTCTTTAACCTTGAAACAGAAGTATCAGGATTATATTCCACCAAAGCATGTACACTTGCATAAAAGGCATAAGACTAAAGCATCCGTCAAAAACAGACGAACCAATTCTGAGTTTAATGTGAACTAGCGCATTTTTATAGTCACTTTTTGACAACCATGCCGAAACCTATTATGAATCCACCAAATAAAATTACAGGCTAGAAAAAGCGTTCCTATTCAATTCTCTTATATAATAGGGACGTTTTTTCTATTTGATCAATGTAAAATTGCACGAGTGGATGAAATTGAATCATACCTCCTCAGTGAAGGTTTCTTACAAATAGCCGAAGAGCGTTCCGCAACACTCTTCGGCACTAGACCCTCATATATAGTTAAAACACGACTAATTCTATGGCCACTGCTCTCACCGGAGAACCGTCCAATCCTGTAAGGCGAAGCGGCAGGGCAATAATAAGCGGCTTCGGAAAATCAATTTGATCAAAGCTACAGAAATTTTCACCAATAATTCCGTTTACACCCGTAATTGCCTCATGTGCCGGAAAAGCGGTGCCATCTGGCGGGTCAATGTTAAGCGCATCAATGAAAAAGGTTCGAACTCCCATCTCCAGCAGCCGTTCAATTACTTTTACGCAGATATAGGGATGCCGGAAGTATTTTTCTGTGCCACGATACGCTGACCAGCCGGTATGGAACAGAACAATCTTTTCATCCTCCAGCCGTGCCAGATCCTTCTCTACATCAGACATATCAATTTTCTCCCCATCATCCTTGCCTGTGACATCAATAACCATTCCTGTACCTAAAAAGTTCATCAAATCTGACTGATCAATGGTTTCCCCGTTTTTTTGAAAATGGAACGGCGCATCGACATGTGTACCTGTATGAGAGCCGAATAAGATCTCACTCACTTGATAGCCGTCTTTGTCAATTTCAGTAGCCGGTTTAATCTGGGGCTTTGGATCTCCGGGGTAAATCGGTGTATCCGTTGCAATGGGAATAGATAAATCAATCATTTGTTTAATCATGGACGGCTAGCTCCTTTAGTAAATATCTGTTCTTCTTTCCTCCAGCATCGTAAAGAAACTTTTCTTTATCTCATTGCGCTTTTTGTAGTCCAGCTCAGCGACCAATGTGCCTTCCTCATCTCCTTCAGCTGAAACCATTGCCGTACCGTCGGGTGAATAAATCACCGACTTGCCAAAGAATGAGAGGTTTTCCGATTGGCCGATATGATTAGGAGCAGCAACATAAACAGTGTTATCAATCGCCCTTGCCATCCCAAATTTAAGAAAAGAACCGTCATACGGGCGTTCCCAGGCTGCCGGTGCTATAAGCAAATCCGCTCCCTGTAAAGCCAGTGCCCGTGCGAGTTCAGGAAAAGCAAGATCCCAGCAAATCATCAGCCCGATTTTCCCTATATCGGTTTGAACGGCAACAGCTTCGGATCCTGATGAAAAGATTTCCTTCTCAAGAGGTGTAAGGTGTATTTTCCGGTAGTTGGCAAGCGTGTTTCCGAAAGGATCAATCAGCTGAACAGAATTATAGATTTCCCCCGCTATCCCACGTTCAACATAACCATAGGCCACGTATAAGTTATTTTCACTTGCCGTTTTACGAAACTGACGAAAAATGGTGCCGTTCTGCTCTTCTGCCACTTCTTTTATATCAGCTGATAAATAATAGCCGGTGGCACTAAGCTCAGGAAATACGATGAAACGCATGTGAGGATGATCCGCTTTTATTTGCTCGATCATCTTACGCATCCTGTTCACGTTATAGGAAACGTCCCCATTTCTGAAGGATGCCTGAACCACGGCTATTTGAATGGGCTGTTCCATGCATTATGCCTCCAATTCATTGATGTTCGTTTCCCTGTTGTGTTGAACGGACGTTTGCTTTGAAACCTCCATTAAAATCCAGTAGGAAGCGCCTGAAACAATAAAAGTGAGAATGGTAGAACCGATGCTTAATGGTTTCATATACTGAAAATAATAGGCAAAAACCGCTCCGACAACATACGACACATAGGCTACTATGTTTACACCCTTTTGGTAGCGGTAGTCCCCTCTTCGGTCAAATGCGATTTCCTCTGCGTCATATTGACCTTTTTTCAGGAAAAAATAATCAACAAGTACGATGGCAAACACAGGGATAAATAGGGTCGCAATCAAAAGGATAAAGTTAAAAAAGTTGGTCATTAACGTTTCCTTTAACAAAGCACCTGCCGTACATAGGATCCCCATAACGAGCGTGGGCATCCAAAAGCCGGTCTTCGGAAATACATTCATAAAAGACATGGTTGCACTGTAAAGCGCCATAACATTGGTAGATAGCACCGAAAAGAAAACTACAATTGAGGCAACCAAACCAAACCCATAGGCTGACAACAAAACCGTAGGATCATAGGTTTGTTCCATATTCGATAGAATGCTAAATCCGCTTACGACAGCCCCGAGACCCATTGCTATAAGAGTTGCAAGTAAGTAACCCAAATAAGTTCCCCACATGCCGGTTTTCTGTGATTTACAGTTTCTATTAAAGTCACAGACGGTAGACATCCAGGAAAACGCAGTGGCTACCACTATATCAAATGCAATGATGCCTGTTATTTCAGGATTTTCATTGAGCTTCATCGAAATTAGTGACGATGCATCATACGCCGTAAACAACTTGAAGAATAACAGAGCGGATAGAATCAGCATAGCTATGGAAACCCACTTCTCAATGCTCTCTACACCTCGGTGGCCATATATAGTAACGCAAACGACAAGTACTTCTGTTAAAATGACAAATAGATTGATATTGCTGTATCCGGTCATATACTCTATAGCATAGTTAAGGCTGAGCCCCGCCATATACGCCTGAATCCAGCTCCAGCCAATTAGAATAATCGTATTGACGATGGCTGGAAGAGCCGCTCCTTTTTGCCCGAACGATGCCCTTGTAATAACCATTGTAGGGAGACCCGTTCGTGTACCGATATTTCCTGTTAACGCCAAGGGTACGCCCCCAATCAGCGAACCGATAAAAATAGCAAGCATCGCATCCTTGAAGGAGATATCAGGAACAAACATCATGCCTGTCATCACGGTTGTAATGACAACATTTGCCGCAAGCCAGAGCGCAAATGTCCCAAAGAAATTCATGCTCCGCTCACTGGCGGGTGTTGGGGCTATACTGTCCTGGCCAAAATGTTCAGAGATTTGACTCATTATAAACACCTCTTCTCAATTTATAAGAATAATCTGAAATTAAAAATCAGAAAGACAGCTTCGTCCTTCGCAGTAATGAACGAAGCCATCTTTGCTTTAACGATACCAGCCGACCGGCTGAAGCTCATTGCTGACATTCACATGCTTCACTTCTGTAAATCCTGACAGGCCTTGTGGACCCAGTTCCCTGCCAATACCGCTTTGCTTATATCCTCCCCACGGCGCTTCCACATAGGGTGTATGATAGCTGTTAATCCAGATGGTTCCTGCTTTTAATCGGGAAGCAATGCGTTCAGCACGTTCTGTATCTTGACTTAAAACCCCTGCAGCCAGGCCATAAACCGTACCATTGGCAAGTTCAATCGCCTCATTGTCGCTCGTAAACGCTTGGATTGTAACAACCGGGCCGAATATTTCCTCTTGAAGGATTCGCATGTGCTGGCTCACTTCAGTAAAGACGGCTGGAGTCAGGTAATACCCGGTTTCACCTTGCCTCTCTCCTCCGTGTAGAAGGACCGCTCCTTCCTCTTTTCCGAGTTCAATATACTTTTCTATTTTCGCCTGGTGCACTGCACTGATGACTGGCCCCATTTCCGTTTCTTCGTCCCGTGGATCACCAAGCTTTACTTGCTGTAGTTTAATTAATAACCTGTCCAGAAAACGATGATAAATTGATTGGTGAACAAGAACCCGTGATGAGGCCACACAAACCTGGCCCTGGTTAAAAAAAGCACCAAATACGGACCATTCAACCGCTGCTTCTATATCAGCATCCTCCAGGACAATGAGTGGAGATTTGCCTCCTAGTTCTAGAGAAACGCGTTTAAACGACCGGGCACATTGTTCGTTCACCTTTCTCCCTGTTTCCGATCCTCCGGTAAAAGAGACTTTATCTACATCCGGATGCGAAACAAGCGTTTCACCGACCGGCTGTCCTGTCCCAAGAACAAGGTTAAAAACGCCTGCCGGAAAATCACATTGATCAATTAGCTCTGTAAGCATAAGCGCTGACACTGGTGTGATCTCAGATGGCTTAAAGACGACTGTGTTTCCAGCAATCAGGGCCGGAGCAATTTTCCAGATTCCTAATAAAAGAGGAAAATTCCACGGTACGATTAACGCACAAACACCAATCGGTTCTTCCATCACCTTGCTTGTTGTGCCATCATGCATTTCTTTTTCCCATGGTTTCCGGCTTGAAGCGAGATCCGCATAATAGCGCAGACATGTGACTGTGTCGTGAATATCAAGGCGGGATTCCCGAATCGGCTTACCAGTATTGGTTGTCTCAGCAGCAGCAAACTGCTCTGCCTTTATTTCCAGTAAATCGGCAAGCTGATGCAGCGAGTTCACCCTTCGCTGTACTTCCGCAGGCCAGCTGCTGGTTTCAAAAGCTTGGCGTGCTGCTTTAACAGCCTCCTCGGTTTGTTCCCTGGATGCTTCTTGTACCTCAACAATCAGGCTTTCGTTGGCAGGATTAATGATTTGCCGCTTCGTCCCTTTGCCCGCGACCCATTTACCTCCAATGTATTGGTGCTTTGTATATTCCATTTCCTCACTCCTTTGATCCTTGCAGGGCTGTTTCTTCATTTCTATTTAAGACGTGCTTCCTTTTCTTTAAGGCTGCCAGCGTAATCATTTCATACATAACAGATGAAGCAAGAGCGGCTGTAATTTCGCCATGGTCATAGGATGGCAGCACCTCCACTAAATCGAAGCCAACCACATTTAGGCCGTCCAGCCCTCTGACATATTTCAATGCCTCGTAGCTCGTTGGCCCGCCAACCTCCGGCGTTCCGGTTCCCGGTGCATACGCTGGATCCACAAAGTCAATATCATAAGAAACGAACACTGGGCGATTCCCCACACGGCGATGGATTCGTCTCATTACTTCATCAAAGCCAATCTCCCGCACTTCCTTCATCGGAATGACTTCAAATCCAAGATCGCGTGCATCTTCAATATCCCCCGGGCCATACAATGGGCCCCGCATTCCCACTTGGATGGAATGCTCTACATCAAGCAGGCCTTCCTCTACCGCTCGTCGAAAGGGCGTTCCATGCATATACTTTTCGCCATAATAATGATCCCAGGTATCGCCATGGGAATCGAAATGAACGAGTGAAACAGGACCATATTTTTGATAAAAGGCCCGAAGATTCCCTAAAGAAATGGAATGGTCGCCACCCATTATGATTGGCGTAATACTTCGATCCAAAATAGGCTTTAACTCAGAAACCATGTTGTCATAGGTTTGATGGATGTTACCAGGAACGACATCAATATCTCCATAATCCACTCCAGAGCAATAGTCGAAAATATTAATATCCATATCCGGATTGTAAGGACGAAGCAGTACAGAAAAGTTTCTTATATGCTGCGGCCCGCCGCGCTGGCCAGTCCGGTTAGAGGCAGCCGTGTCAAATGGAACTCCTAAAACAACAAAATCTACATTATCTGTCGTTCTCATCTGTTCCAATCGCATAAAGGTGCGTACTCCACAAAAACGCGGTGATTGGGATGAATCTTTTGGTTGATACATAGTAAAACCTCCTTGATGGCGTGTTTTTTTGTATATATATAGTTGTTGCAAGAACTATGCCAACAATAACTAGGGGTAATAGCGCATGTTTCATTTGATAAAAAATGCAATAGAGCATTAATCCGATTGAGATTAATGCTCTATTGCATTTAGATGCGTTTTTGCATCGATATTATATTTCTTTAGTTTTCTCACGACATTGGACTGATTTAGCCCCAAGTACTTTGCCATTTCATAGGTGGTTATACATTGTCTGGTTGCTCTTTTTAGCCAGCGGATTTCTACTTCTTCCAGCGCTTCCTTCAAGGTACTGATTTTTTCTTCATCCTCCACTTCAGACCGATTGCCGGCTTGCTGCTCGAGATCATGTTGAAATGTAAAAGGCAAAGCATCAGGATAAATGGTTCTCGTTTCTGCTGTAACGACCAGCCGCTCCATCATATTCTGAAGCTCACGGACATTGCCGGGCCAATCATACGCCACCAGCTTTTCTATCGCTGTGCTGTGAAAAAACTTATTCATGCCATACTTTTCATTTGTTTTTTGCAAATAAAAGTGGGCGAGCAAGGGGATATCCTCTCTTCGTTCTCTCAGCGGCGGAATCGTAATTGGGATCACGTTAAGGCGATAGTAAAGATCCTGCCTGAATTTTCCCTGTCTGACCATTTCAGCCAGATCCTGATTGGTCGAGGCGATCAGGCGAAAATCGATGCTTTTGGCTTTTAGTCCCCCTACTCGCGCCACCTTCTTTTCCTGGATGGCCATGAGCAGCTTCGCCTGTACGGAAAGGGGAAGCTCGCCGACTTCATCCAAAAATAACGTTCCCTTGTCCGCAAGCTCGATAAACCCGGCTTTTCCCGTCCGATTCGCACCGGTAAAGGAACCCGCTTCATACCCAAACATCTCGGACTCGAACAGTGCCTCCGGAATGGCGCCGCAGTTAACTTCGATAAATGGTTCTTTCTTTCTGTCGCTCCCTTGGTGGAGTGCCCGGGTAAACACATTTTTTCCGACGCCTGACTCTCCGAGAAATACAACCGATGCATCTGATTTGGCGACGCGCTGCACGAGTTGCCAAATTTGCCTTATCGCTTTGCTTTGGAGCACGAGATTTTCTATGCTCAGGTCCTTTCCTCGCAATTCCTGGATTTCCGTTTGATACTGCTCCATTCTCGTTTGTAATTCTTCAAAGTCTTCCTTCAAATGCTGTATTTCTGTTAAATCCGTCGAAAAGCTGATCACCCGGATAATCTCACCTGATTCATTCCGTACCGGCAGGCCTGTAGCCATCACCGTACGGCCTGTCGGTGTTTGCTGCATCACCTGGACTTCCTTGTTTTCTTTAAGCACCTTCACCGTCACAGATGGGGAGAATGTATTTTCAGCTTCTAGCTCAAACACAGATTTGCCTATTAAAGAGGCGGAGTCCTTACCATATATAGAGGTGCAGTTAGGACTCGCCCGCAGCACAGTCCCTTTCCCGTCAGCGATCACAATATTATCCTTCGAAGCTTGCAAAATGGCATTAAGTTCAATCTCAAACATATCAGCTTGTGTTTTCATCCAATCACCATGCCTTTTCCCAACAAAATCTATATGTAGATTATAGATTTACGATTTATATGCTTTCATCAGGGGGTTCCGTTCAAAGATAAACTAGACCATAAATCGAACCTTTTCAGCCCTTATAACGCTGGAATAAATCCAGAAGAGCCACTTCCAGTAAATCCGATTTCGTAATCCGCTTTTTCTTTGCGAATTGGTCCAACTGCTCAGCAATGGCTTTATCAATCACAATTGTTTTTCGCATATTCAAGAATACTCTTTTCAAGGGGTTCCGCTCCTTTTCCCACAAAAAACCATCCTTTTGGAGAGTGGTTTCGGAATGGATACCCCTCCTCATTTAATGCAGCTTTCAAACGATCTTCCTCGATTCCTTCTATTTGTTTCGCTATGCCCGATTCGGTTTGACCTTGCTTTGAAAGTTCGCTTAAAATTTCCGCAATACGCAACAAAATTCACTCTACGATATAAAACATCATCGGTGTTTATTTCTATGTGAAATGAAATTCACCTTTTTTGCAAACAAAAAAACCAGTTGAATACGGGGTAGATTCTCTTAGGTTTGTACAGATCCTTTTACGAAAGTGTAAATAGGATGCTTTTACCTTTTGAACAGTAAGACCGGAGTAAAAGCTTTTTAGATTTACAGGTATTCACAAGCGTAATCATTTGCGTAACCATAAATATATATATAACCAAACATATATTTTTATTATAATCGTTTACAAAAGTGAAAACGAAAGTGATTATGCATGTGTTTTGTATCCAAACTCCAAATACTTAATAAACTATTTAGCAACAAGGGTTAACTCTAAGCTGGACAACCCTGTGGGTTTCTTAATTAAATCCATCAACGATGATTATGCAGCAAGCAGTCAGCAACAAGTCCAGAGAACCACCAGAAATATCTACAGGAAAATCACTGATAAAGCAACAGGCATTGTATCAACAACAGGCAATCGCAGTCGTACAACATTTCCTGGAATGCAAAGAGCTCATCAGCTATCTATGGAGATTACAGGTAAAGGCGAAGAAAAGTTCAAACGTCGTTTTCATGACGATTTGGTTCGCTGTTTTAGGATAGTTTAAAACTTCCTATTTATAAAGCAGAGGAATTAAATGATATTGACATTTCTCGATATATTTTCCCTGTTACCTGTCCAAGTTACAACCAATGCTTATGCGTTGGTTCTTTTGTTCTTAATTTCAAAATCCAAATATTCAAGTAATTACACAAACATCCACGTCTGTGTACGTGATTTTAAAAATATAAGTACATTTTAATAATATTATCCTGGTAATTAACATAATACAAAATCGAATCCACTTAAAAAGCAAGATCATTAAAACGCTGTTTTAGTGATAATAAAAAAGTCATTATTATGTAATCTACGACCAGTTCCAAGAAGGAAAGAACAATGAGAGACAACTAGTTTTTGTTTGATGAATATCAAACAGTAGTGGTGAAGATTCTTTGAACCTTTATCTATAAGTTGCAAACATTTTTGTTTACGCAAGTGTTTGTAAACTATCCGTCCCTACTTTTAGCAGAAAAGAGGTTGGTAGTGGGATTTTTTAATTTATATAGGATTCTTTGACGGAAGTGTATAGGCTTACCTTTTGAAAACAAGTCCTGCTTATAAGGCATCTTAGAGTGTTTTTTTACAGAATATTCACAAGCGTAATCGTTTGCGTATCCATAGATACAAAAATATATTTATAATAAAAGCGTTTACAAAAACGAAAACAAAAGTGTTTATGAAATTAAGAGACTATTTAAGTGTACACACTCCATGTTAGATGCTTACGACGGAAATTAGGTTGTTATCTAAATTCAACGAGTATTTATAGAGCTTGAATGCAAAAACACAAGCATAAACATTTGTATTTTCACTTGTGGAATTACGTGAAGATTTTCCTATTATATTGATCTTGGTTAATTTCTTTATCTGGTTCACGGTAGTAGTTTAAGTTTGTTATTTTGTTCTTTAACCATGAGCAAACAGATGTATACAATAGGAAAATCACAAAAATGTTTACACTTCCGTAAACGGTTTTGTTAATATATATGAGTTTGTGTTTAATATGATGTGGTCATTCTATGCACATTAACATACGTGGAATGATCCTTGGGTAGGGATATACTGAATTAAATATAATGATTAACTGTTGATCAAAAGTCGTGTAATGTATTTTAACGTCATTTTGTCCAAACATACACAAGCATAAACACTTACGCAATCAAAAGTACATATATAACCAAATCTATATATGTATTATTTGCGTATACAAAAATGGAAACACAAGTGTTGATAGTTATGCTGTTATAAACATTGCAGAAGTATTTATCGATATTACACACATAAACACATGCATAAACATTTGTATTTTTACTTGTAAAACCAATTGATGAGTTCCCAATTCTTAAATCCTGGATAGTTTGTTAAAGTGCAGTTTACGTTTAATTGTGATCTTTATCGAAGCTACGGAAGTGTTAATATTTACACTTCCGTAAACGATTTTGTTATTGTTTATGAGTTCCCACTATTCAAATGGTGAGTGTATGTTAGAACATATATTTAAAACAACAACAAGCAGCTCTGTTGTTGTTTTAAATGTTTTTATTATGTTTATAATGTTTTAATTGTTTTAGAGACAGCTAACCCCTTGATACGACAGGATTCTATCATCCTCTCTATCACTGATTCAGCGCGAAATATCACCATTTTAGCGTGAAGAATCACTGATTCAGCGTTCATTTATCACCTTTTCAACGTGAAAGGTCACTAATTCAGCGTAACATCACTTTTTCAGCGTCAAAACTAACTTTTATGGAGTAATCCTATGTTACTGGGGCATTTCACTCAGAACTATCACCGATTCAGCGCGGAATAAGATAAAGTATCACATATTCAGCGTAAGCTCACTTATTTTCTTTAATATTATTTAATCAGCGTACACTTCTTAAATTATGTTATGAGGGATTCGGTGACTAATGACAGGAACACCTAGTTTATTCGATCACTAAATCAGCGTAAAACTATCACTAAAGCAGCGTGAAATTCAATGAGATAAACTATTACTAAATCAGCGTATAATTTAATGAGATAAACTATCACTAAAGCAGCGTGAAATTCAATGAGATAAACTATCACTAAAACAGCGTGAAATTCAATGAGATAAACTATCACTAAAACAGCGTGAAATTCAGTGAGATAAACTATCACTAAAACAGCGTGAAATTCAATGAGATAAACTATCACTAAAACAGCGTGAAACTTCAATGATGAAAACTATCACTAAATCAGCGTGAAACTTCAATGATGAAAACTATCACTAAATCAGCGCGAAACTCAATGATGAGAACTATCACTAAATTAGCTAGAGCACAATCGATTTAACTATCAGTTTTTCAGGTTTTCAGGGTCAATACTGATCATCTATTGTTTAACTGTTCTATCACTAGAACAGCGGGAAATTATGTATTCTTTTACCTCAGATATTAAACTGGTTTTTAATGAGTAGTTGTATTATCACCTTTTCAGCGTTTGTATAACTCATATTTTATCCAGAACTAAGAAAATAGAATGTAATTTGTATATTAACCTTTTTACTATCACGTTTTCAGCGTGAAATGATGTCCCTAAAGAAATATCACCTTTTCAGCGCAGTCTTTCTGATTCTGTTAACTTAAATTGTTTCGAATGCTAAAGGTTATATCACTTAAACAACGTGATCTAGATGGAGGAAATATCAAGAATTCAGCTGCTTCAAATAAAGTAACTAATTAACTAATAATGATAACTTGATAAACCCATTAAACGGTGTTCTTGAGTATCTAGTATCACGATTGGGCAAAAAATTCATCTCTATTGCGCTTCTCCTCATCACTTATTGAACGATCACGAATTCAGCGAACGTAAATTATCACTTATTCAGCGAGAACAAGATAAAAATAATAGTTAATTATCACGAAATCAGCGTTATTTTTAATCTATTATCTCTCTTTCAGCGTGAAGGGGAGTAAACCGTCGATTTTTATAATTTTTTGGTAGATTTATCTTTCAATAATGTATCACTTCATTTATAGTAGTGATAAAAGGATAGATTGGAGGTCATTATGGTTAATCAAAATTATGTTAACCCACCTCTCAGTGATAGTTTAGCTTATTACGGTATGCAGAATGTAGAAATAAGGGAACCGGATCATTTAAGTGGTCATAACTGGGTAACTAAATCAAATGCCTTGATCGAAAAGACGTATCAGCTGTCCGTCATGGAACAGAAATTAATTCTAACGCTTGCTAGCCTTGTACAGCCGTCCGATGAGGCGTTTAGGCCCTATCAGATAAAAGTATCCGATTTCGTCCAGCTATTGGGCTTAAAATCGACAGGAAAGTACACAGAAATACGAAAGATTGTACAAGCTCTCCAGCAAAAAACATTGCCGATCCATACAGGCCAGTCGTTATTAGATATCACTTGGTTATCAAGTGCTGAATATTTTCACGGTAAAGGCTACGTCGAATTGGAATTCAGCCCTAAACTAAAACCTTACTTATTACAGTTGAAAGAGAAGTTTACTACATATCAGTTGAAAAATATCATACAGTTGCGCTCTTCTTACTCTATCCGGATTTACGAATTATTAAAGCAATATGAGCCCCTAAAGCATCGATCATTTACGTTAGAGGAATTGCGTGAAGTACTCGGCATTGAACCTAAGAAATATAAGTTGTTTGGCCATTTTAAGGATAAAGTGTTGAATGTAGGGAAGAAAGAACTCGAAGAAAAGACAGATCTCCGATTTGAATTTGAGGAGATTAAAAAGGGCCGCAAAGTAACCGGGATAAAATTTCATATTTACAAAAATAAGGCCAAGGTCAAAAGTATTCCTCTTTCTGGCGATGAGGAATATGAATCTGATGTTCAGGAAGCGTTAGAAAAAATGGGAGTAACCACCCTTGTAGCAAAGAGTTTACTTGATGAGTATGAACTGGATCAAGTGGAGCGCAACATTGCCTATAGCAAACTCATCATTGAAAAAAGGAAGCTGGACAACCCTGTCGGTTTCTTGATTAAATCCATCAAAGATGATTATGCAGCAAGCAGCAAGCAGCAAGTTTCTAAAGAACTTCCTGAATATCTCCTCGACCAGGACGATACCAAAAAACCATTGAAAAAGAAACCCGCTCTGCATCAGCAAGAAGCAATCGAAGTTGAACAGCATTTGCTAGAAACGAAAGAGCTCTTGCGCAATCTCATGGAGATTACAGGTGAAGACGAAGAAAAGTTAAACCATCGTTTTCAAGATGAAGTGATTCGCTGTTTTAGTGATATTTTAAAAGAACGGGAAAAACTACACCTTCCTTTTTATAGAGCAGAGGAATTTAATGATGATGGCATCCGTTCGATATATGTGTCCTTGATACCTGTTCAAGTATAAATAAATATAAATTAAAACCAATGCCTCCTGAGCGTTGGTTTTTGTTTTAGCTTTTATAGTAAAATACACAAGCATATACACATACATTTACGAGTATGTACTCGTTTATAAAAATATACGTATAGATCTTTTAATTGTTGGTAATAATAGAGAGTATAAAAATAAAATCGACATAGTAATGAAGGATCACCTGTTAAGACGCTGTATTAGTGATAAAAACACTCATTATTTATTGAATTCATACAGGAGTCTCAATCGATAAACGAACTACTGTCCAAGGAGGAAGAAACTTTCCGAGACAACTAGTTCCTGTTTGTTAATATCAATTATGTTGAGGTATGTATTTTTTGAACAATCTCAATATCAGTAAATGATAATGAAACTGTGTTGGGATAAAGTCATGAATGTAAATGATATCTGAAGTCTTTCAAGTTGCATATAATAATCAATAATAATTTTTAGTATACTTTTGTTTATGCTTGTGTTTATACAAACGTCTCTGTGTTTGGACATATAATTGAAGAAGTTAATCCTTCAATCCTTCAATCATTGTTGTCACTGATTAACCTGATATATTAAATGAATAGTACGGTCTTTAAACTCTTCCTAAAAAAAAATCAATGGTAACGATAAATCGTTCGAGTATATTTATAAAACTAATCCTTAAAACACAAGCATATATACAAACATCATTGGAAGTGTACGTGTTTATAAAAACATTATTATCTATTAATCTCTTGGTGATGCTCTAATAGCGCAAATTCAATTCCCTCATCATAACTAATAATCACATATTAAGAAACGCTGATTAAGTGATAATAAAAATAAGCAAGTGCCTATCACGATTTTGTGGCTAATGAAAAGTTTACTTCCAGAGTTCAGAGATGATCCTCCAATTATCAACGCCTTCTTTAAGAAGAACATTGATAAACAATTGAATCATATAACGGTTGATTATATGAGAATATGAGAGTGAAATGAGAATTAACCTCCATTAAGTTAACGTGATAGTTAGTTCAGCTGATTTAGAGATATCAATTATAAACACTTCCGTTGATGCAAGTGTTTGTGGAAACAAACATGAAAAATATGAAAATCGAAAAATCAAAATCACTTTTGTACATGCTTGTGTTTTCGCAAACGTTAATATATATAAAATAATTTAAAGAAATTAATTCTTCACTTGTTGCAGCCACTCATCCACCATATGCTTTAAGTGGATAGTTCGATCTTTAAACTCTTCCATCAAAAAACTAATTAACTGAGCTAATGTTATTTCTTCATTATAAGGGTTGTTCTTATTGATAAATTTAAGAACCTCTTTAAGCTGTTTCATTCGTTCTGGATCTAGTTTTTGATGGACAAAAGATTCAATATAGGTTTTTACGATGTCTGTTTGCTTAATAGAAATTTCTAACAAAATCATTGTGGCAGAGGAAACCGTAAGATCGAGAGCGTAGGCGAGGTCGGCAAGTTTATCATGGGTGGTTTGTTGAAAGCGAATAGTTACCCTCTTCTTTATACCCCCCCTCTTAACGATACGAGGGGTTTGTCTGGTAAGATCACCTAGATACAATAAATGTTCTGAAACTAAGAAATCTCTTCGAAAATATGAACTTAATTTCTCTATAACGGCCTTCGAGGATAATCCATAGTTGCAGAGATCTTCAGCGACATCTTTAATGGGTCGATTTGTAACATAAGAAAGCCGTGAAATACAATCATACATTTCAAGAGGTATCGTAGGTTTCACATCTCGTTTTTTATCGCAGCGCACTTTACGGGTTTTCGTACGGGTTTCTTCTTTCTTCATCATTCACCTCTGAATGGATAAATAAGATTAGGACACATTCTCACAGCCCTAAAATATGTATATGGGGTAGAACGACGTAGTATGAAAAGAATATCGGCGGAATTAATAAAAAACACAATGCTAAGAAGGTATTCTACCGAGTCCCGTATTTGTTTATGTTTACACAAGCAAAAACGCTTGTATTTATATATTTGTACTTTTATGTTAAAAGCTAGAAAGTATTATCATCGAAATTAACAATATGATGTTTTCGCAAAAGAATGCTGCAACGATATTCCTCACTCAGGGTCCTTTCCCTCTTTTTTTATTACCCAAAGGAAGAATAAGGTTGGGACACATTCTCACTGTCCTAGGATATTTTTTGAAGAGGGAAGAGTATGGATGAAAACTAGTGGACCGCTCCTTTTAATTGTTTAAATAATGTTGAATTATAAACATTTGTAAACACAAACGTTTATAATTGTGTTTACGCAATCTACAACTTAACTATAAAATTATCCAGTTAAAAAGCGAAAACGCTTCCGTAAACAAGAGCGATGTTGCTTTTATATTAATGAATTTAAATTATGATCAGTAAATGATTTATAAAAAAGAAACAAGCTGTTGATTAAGAAGAACTATACGGATACGAGGAGAGGAGCATACTTTTTCAGAACATACAATCTGGAGATACAGTACAAAATTACGTTAAAATCACACTGTTCCTATACGTATATTTTTATCTTTTATAATGTAAAACTTCCCGGAAAGTGAAGGAGGCACCTTTTCCATTAAAAAGTTAACAAATACTGAATAGGGATTGGATTTATTCTATTTTGTACCGATTCACTCCTGAGGTACGTTAGTAATCCAATTATAAAACATATAAAATAAACGCAAGCATATACACTTACATAATTGTATATGTAAGTGTATATCCACATGTTCCTACGGTAATCGTTGCATGCAACGGATGGATTATTAAATAGGAAACATTCTTGGACTTTCAGGTTGACTAATCAGTTAAAAATTCCCCGGTATTTTTAGTGTTTCCATGAATTAATTTGCTTAATTCGTTAATGAATGCTTGGATAATGACTTCAATTGATCTATTCCCTAAATCTACGATGAAAAGTATTATCAGCCTCTTTCGTATATGAAACACAAAATAGAATATTTTATCTTGTAAGTAAAAGCAAACACACTTCCGAAAACGTATGTGGGATTGTTTTGAATAAGAGTATTTAAATACATTCCCACTTCTTTATGCTCCATTCCCTCCGTTTAATCCTTCCTTATGTTTAGGACACATCCTTATTGTCTGTGTTTTTTGACTTTTTGGTATGAAACTTTGAAATGTTGTCCATCCTGTTGTTAGGTGAAGGATTAGTTATGGAGGTGCTTATAAGTGTCTAAGTTAAAAATGAGTGATAAAGAGGCTGCAAAGCTCGCAAAAAAGATATTGGATCACGGTAAGAAACACAGCATTCCATCTAAAAAGAAATAATCCATGAGTTAGTATCTCAATAATTCTGTAAACACAAGTGTTTATGTAAGCATAAACAAGTGTAGTACCAATAAATAGACTTATAACTCTTGAAGGTTTTCATAATTTCAACTCTTCCCTTAGTAAAGGATACATACTTGATTTACTTAATATCCTTAGGACACGTTATGCGTGTCCTAAGGATATTGATGTTTCTTGCAAATATGATATGTGTTTATGGTTGTGTAATCACAAACGTTTTTGTTTATATGGTATACACTGCTTAATTATGTTTATGGGGTGAAGTAATTTTTAGTATTATAAGATATTATTAAATGTTGCTGTGAAAAGCTAATGAGTGTCATTGTGCAACGGCCTTACATCTTTAACAGTGAACTTTAGATGTAATATTTCATATTTGAGAACGATAAAGCTTGTCAGTAACGGTTGAAACTGAATATCCACAGTTGGTTTTGGTTTCGTAAACAAAAGTGTAAATGAAGATGGATGAAATGGAATCCTGTCCACTGAGTTTGGTATGTAGGTAACACGTTTAACAAAAGTTTCCTGATGCTTTTCCCAATAATTATTTCAAAATGATGATCGATTAGTTTTTGTATAATACAAAAACACACGCGTTTTTATTTGCGTATGTGTTTTTGCATGTGTAAATATTAGATTATTAATGTATTATATAAACGTCGATTGAGTGTAGTTTTATATGTTATTAAACACATTCCATAAACAACGAAATAGCCGCTATGTTATAATACTGTACAAGTGGATACACAATCATTTACACTTGTGTAGAAGGAATTGTAGTTGTATGATCGAATAGATTAAGAAAGGAGGGAACGTGGTGGCAATTACAATTAGTTTTGGCATTCAAAAAGGTGGGGTGGGTAAAACCACAACTGCGGCGATTACAAGCTATTTACTTAGTAAAGATGCAAAAGTGTTGGCTGTTGATTTTGATTCACAAGGTAATCTAACCAGTTTTCTTACACAACGAAACATTTATGACTTTACAGAGAAAACGGTGTTACAAGCATTAAAAGATAAAAATCCAATACCGTACATATATGAAGTAACACCCAACTTGCATGTGCTGCCTGCAGAAGACTACCTTTCTACGCTGCCGCAGTACCTATACAGGGAGTATGCACCTTCAGGTAAAAACGTGAATGAGCTCCTTAAAGAAACATTGGCCGTGGTGAAAGAGGAATATGATTATATCCTTATTGATATGCCGCCCAACTTGGGAGACCATACAGTAAATGGAGTGACGGCAAGCGACTATGCAGTGGTACTGCTGCAGTCTGAACCATTTTGTTATGATGCACTCGAGAGGTATTTGGAGTTTTTACAAGGAGTTAAAGAATATACAAACAATGATTTAAAGTTAGCTGGGATCCTAACGTGTATGTTAGACGCTAGAGCAACGATAGATCTTTCAATTTTAGAGAAAACAAAAAATGATTATGAAGATCTCGTATTCGATGCTGTGATTCGCCGTCGTAGCAAAATTAAAGAATATACCATTGAAGGTATTCAAACACATACAAAGAAAGACAATGAAGCATTGAAACAATACATTGATTTTGTGAAGGAGTTGAAAGAGCGTGTCCAAAAAAGACCGGTTCAACGCACTACTTAAAGATAAAGATCAAGAAACAAGTAAGGGCGAAGTAAGTAAAAACGCTCATCTTGCTCTTTTCGGAAACGAAAACACTTCCAACAACACAAGTGAAACTAAAAGCGTAGTGACCAGTAAAGAATCAGTTTCAACAGATACTGTAGATATCTCTCAGCTTGCCGATAAGCTTGCTGCAGCGAATAAACCTAAACGAGTCAAATTTGAAGACACCCATACTAAATCCACCTATTGGATCCGAGATGATATCTTAAAAGCCTTTAATAAGATCGCTGGTGAACGCGGAGAAAAAACACGAATCATTAACCAAGCATTAATTGATTATTTTCAAAAACTTGAAAAAGAACTACAACAATCGTAACCACCTAATTTGGTGGTTTTTTTATTTTAATCAATTTATTTAGGAATTTATACAAAGTTTCTATTGCTCTATGCCTGCATCTGCATTTGGTTTGTGAATTATAAATACTTTTTTGTGTGCAATACTTACTATTGTTTACGCATGTTTAACCAAGCAGTTTTATGACTATCATAAGTTTGATTTTAAATCCGACATTATTTGTGATTGCAATTACACTTTTGTAAACACAAGCGTTTATGAAAATAAGTTTATAATTAATTACACAATCGAACTTGTATGTAATATTAAAACCGTAAGTGGAAGTAAGTTTGCTTTTAAATACTTCGCCATTGGAAGCAAGATGAGTAGTGTGAAAAAAAAGTTACAAAGGTACTGAATGTTCAAGTGGCTTCCTCAGGTTACGCGCCATTGATTCAGCACTAATACAAGTAAAAAAAGTAGTTCAAAATAATTGAGGCCTTATTATTCGATTAGAACTCTTAAGTGCGGAAGTTTTAGAAGCAAAGGAAATGATCTATACAACACCATGAAACTACTTTTCAAGACAAGGATTTCAACGGAATACCGTACTTTTTACTAATCTCAATCCCTTTTTTCTATTCCTCCGCTTTGAATGGTGATCGCTGGTTCTGGTAGGTCCCCTTCAAAAAATCCTTCATTTAGCTTTGTAAACGGAATGTGCAGTTCATCGTAGCCTTTTTAATGTTTGCCATGTATTCTCATCCTCTGTTTGAATATTAATATTGAATAATACTCACTGAATTCCGACTGGCCATACTCGGAAGGATTAACGAATCGGTTTTGGCTGCTGAACGATTATCTTTCTTTGCTGATTCTTCCATTCGCGCTGCCAGCGTTTGAATATAAGAATCCGTAAGTTTAGAAGGATAGTAGCCCACTCGTTCTTTTCGAGCAAACTTCAAATGAAACAACAGTTCAACCGTTGAAAAATTCATCAACTCCGGCTGGGAACCGGGCAGGAGTTCGTTCGCGTTCCATTTTCCTGAAGTCCAGTTCGGACGGCTAGAAAAGCGGCAAAAATTATATATATGTTCCTAAACAATACTACATTAATTGTAAGGAATTATCACAAACATATTGTCGAAATATTTAGCCTAATTTATAATAGTAAAGAATGAATTTTCTGAAAACGGGAGGGATATTTTGGAGGGATTTGTCACTAGCTTAAATGGTATCTTGTGGAGCAATCCTGTTATTTACACATTACTTGGAGTAGGATTGTTATTTTCTATTTTGACACGTTTTTTGCAGGTGCGGCACATTAAAGATATGATTTTGCTTATGTTCCAGGGAAAAAGTTCTGAGGCTGGAGTATCATCTTTCCAGGCGCTTTCCATTGCGCTTTCCGGACGTGTCGGAACTGGCAACATAGCTGGTGTTGCTACAGCCATTGCTTTTGGTGGTCCCGGTGCAGTTTTTTGGATGTGGGCCATTGCATTCATTGGGGCCTCTAGTGCATTTGTTGAATCCACTCTTGCCCAAATATATAAAGCAAAACAGGATGGGCAATATCGGGGTGGACCGGCTTATTATATTGAAAAGGGTATAGGCTGGAAATGGTTTGCCGTACTTTTTGCGTTTGCAGCATTAATCGCTATGGCTGTTCTTATGCCTGGGGTACAAGCTAACTCTATTGCTCTAGGGATAAAAAATGCTTTTGGAATCCAACCGGCAATTACTGGATTAGGGATCGTCCTCTTATTAGGCTTTATCATCTTTGGCGGAACAAAAAGGATTGCCAACGCGGCACAGCTTATTGTACCTTTCATGGCTCTAGGATATATTCTCTTATCAGTAATCATCGTAATCATGAACATTACAGAATTACCAGATGTCATTGCACTGATATTCAAAAGTGCGTTTGGGGTTGATTCAGCCTTCGGTGGACTGATTGGTATGGCCATTTCGTGGGGAGTAAAGCGAGGAATATATTCCAATGAGGCAGGCCAAGGTACGGGAGCACATCCAGCCGCAGCTGCTGAAGTGTCACATCCCGCAAAACAAGGTTTGGTACAAGCATTTTCTGTTTATATTGATACTTTGTTCGTATGCTCAGCGACAGCATTCATGATTTTGTTCACTGGAATGTATAATACACAGGCAGAAGATGGTTCATTCATCGCTAACAACCTGAAAGGGATGGAAGCGGGCCCAGGATTTACTCAGGCAGCCATTGACAGTGTGATTCCTGGTTTTGGTGCAGGATTTGTGGCAATAGCCCTTTTCTTTTTCGCGTTCACTACCATCATGGCATATTACTACATTGCCGAAACGAATATTACTTATTTATTCCGTAGAGATAGCAAATGGACGACACTATTATTAAAGATTGTAATCATGGCGTCTTCTTTCTATGGTGCGGTTAAGACTGCGAAAGTAGCTTGGGCACTTGGAGATGCAGGATTAGGCATCATGGTTTGGCTGAATGTTATTGCTATTTTAATTCTGGCTAAACCGGCATTGGTAACATTAAAGGATTATGAAAGACAGAAAAAGCAAGGATTGGATCCTGTATTTAACCCTAAGGCATTAGGAATTAAAAATGCAAGTTACTGGGAAAAAGAATTCACAGTCGATAAAAAAAACATTTCTTAATTCCAGTGTGCAAAAGAAAGAACAACAAGGACAGGTCCTATAGTACCCCAATCTTTGAACCTTTATTTTCAAATTAATGTCAGAATGTTTTAGGAAATTTTTCAAATCCCTTTCATCTATTTGATGAATAACCTGTTAAATTTATATTATCAACAACTGATAAAGAGACGGAGCATCCATTTTGGGTGCTTTTTTGTTTACTGTAATTGAGACCTTTTTACATAAAATACGAATGTAACGCCCCTTCTGTCGAACGAATTATGTAGTCGGGAGGAGAGTATGCTGGCCAGTTGCGATTATAATCATTGTCCTCATGTTTAGAGGCTGCCTCATAAAAATAATAAAACAAGGAAGATTACTCCCTTGTTTTATTTGATTACACAAACGTAATTGCAAGCACAAACAAAAGTATATTATACAAATGAAAACAAAATACTAAACCCTCGTTAAAAAAATGATTAGGATTCTTTAATTTTGAGACTGGTTAGTTCTGCTCTTTTCTTGTTTTTTAGAATTAAAAAAATATTCTTTCAATTTAAAAAACACTATGATAACATTATTAAAAATAAAGCAAGACTGTAATGATTTACTGTACTAGTAAATTTTTTCTGTATTACTGAAAGGGTGTTTACCATAGAAGAACTATACAAGAAAATCAAAAACTTACGTTTACAACAAGGCCTCACGTTAAAAGATCTTAGTGCCAAAACGGATTTATCCGTCAGTTTTTTATCTCAAGTAGAAAGAGGCTCCTCTTCTTTAGCTATTACCTCTCTAAAAAGAATTGCGGATGCGTTCGAAGTCCCCATCACCCATTTTTTTGATACAGAAACCAATCACAACTACATCGTAAAAATAGAAAGCCGAAAGCCTTTTACCATTGAAGGCTCTCCCGCAACGTATACGCGATTAAATGGGGAGTTTAATAGTCGAACGCTGGAGCCGCTTTTAGTGACACTGTCACCTAAACAGATTCAAACGCAAACATCGAGTCATCCAGGAGAAGAGTTTTACTACGTTTTAAAAGGAGCTGTCCTCTTTCATGTAGATGAAAAAGAGTACTTTGTGAGAGAGGGAGATTCCATTCATTTCCCTTCTCGGGTTCCCCATTTTTGGGAAAATCCCCTAAACGAGGAATCTACAATACTATGTGTATTGACGCCGGTTATTTTCTAAAAAAAGAAGAGAAAGGTGGTTCGGTTTTATGAGAATCGCAACCGATATTGGAGGAACATTTACAGATCTAGTTTATGTTGATGAATTAGGAAAAGTAGGCATCGCAAAAAGTCATACCACACCTCCCCACTTTGAAAACGGTGTGATGGATGTGATTGAAAAAAGTGAGATAGACCAAGCATCCATACAAACATTTATCCATGGTACAACCGTCATTATCAATGCTCTTACCGAACGGAAAGGGGTTAAAACCGGTCTTATTACCACGGAGGGATTTCGTGATGTCCTTGAAATTGCAAGAGGCAACCGACCGGATTTGTTTAATGTACGATACCAGAAACCGGCTCCGTTTGTTCCTCGGTACTTAAGGCAGGAAGTAAACGAGCGTTTAAATTACAGAGGGGATATACTTTCTCCCCTTGATTCAGAACAGGTAAAAGAAATCGTGGAACATTTTAAAACAGAAGAGGTTGAAGCGATAGCGGTTGCCTATTTACATTCATACGTCAATCCCATTCATGAAAAGAGGACAATCGAAATCATTAAAGAAGTCTGGCCTGACGTTGCGGTCACCGCATCCCACGAGGTCACGAAAGAATGGCGGGAATACGAGCGAACGAGTACGACGGTCCTCAATTCCTATGTCAAACCTATTGCTGCCTCCTATGTAAACCGTTTGGAACAAAAACTCCTTGAAAAGAAGTCGAAAAGTCAAAACTATATCATGCAGTCCAATGGAGGCACCACCACGTTTACCCAAGCCAAAGAAACCCCCATCAATATGGTGGAGTCAGGGCCGGTCGCAGGAATCTACGGAGCGGCTGTTCTAGGAGAGTTAATCGGTGAGGAAAATATTATCGCCTTTGATATTGGCGGTACCACAGCCAAGTGTTCGTTAATAAGCAAAGGAGAGGTCAAGGTTTCAACCGACTACTACATCGAAAAAAATGATCGAAATGCGGGCTATCCCATCAAAGTGCCGGTAGTCGATATTGTAGAAATCGGAAATGGGGGAGGATCCATTGCATGGATGGATGAAGGCGGCTCCTTAAAAGTAGGACCACACTCCGCAGGAGCGATCCCCGGCCCGGTAGCCTATGGACAAGGGGGAACAGAACCCACTACTACGGATGCTAACTTACTATCTGGCCGTTTATCTCCAAAGAATTTTGATTATGAGGTTGATCTTACACGTGTTAAGAAAGCAATCAAGGAAAAGGTAGCGGATCACTTCGGCATAACGGAAGAAGAAGGGGCTCTCGGTATTATCCGAATTGCGAATTCAAATATGCTGAATGCACTCAAATTGATCTCCGTTCGTAAGGGCTACAATCCAAGGGAGTTTACCCTCGTCGCGTTTGGAGGCGGTGGATCGATGCATGCGCCAGCCCTGGCTAAAGAATTGGGTGTGAAAAAAGTTGTCGTTCCCGTTGCATCATCCGTATTTTCAGCCTGGGGCATGTTAATGACCGACTTACGGCATGACTACATTCAAACCTTTATTCAACGTTTACATGGGACGGACTTAGACACGTTCAACAACGAATGGACAAAGCTCGAGAATCAAGCCATGACACAGTATCAAGAAGAAGGGGTTTCAGAGGATCGAATCCTGTTTACGAGATTTGCGGACATGAGGTATTTAGGCCAAGAACATACCGTAAAAGTGCCGGTTCCTGAAGGTGAACTAACGGAGTCGTCATTAAAAGAAGTCATTCACCGATTTCATGATCTTCACGAAAAGAACTATACCTTCAAGTTGGAAGAGGCACCGACTGAAATTGTGAATTTGCACTTGACCGCATTCGGCACCGTACAAAAGCCGGAACTTCATAAATTAGAATCCAAAAATCAAAGCATCCAAGCGGCAATAAAAGAAGTGAGAAACGTTTTTTATGAAGAGAAGGGTTGGTCTAAAACGAACGTATACGATCGGGATCTGCTTGGACCCGCAATGACCGTACATGGGCCTTCCATTGTGGAGGAACCTTCTGCAACTACGGTGTTGTATCCTGGCCAAACGTTGACCGTGGATGACTATGGAAATTTAATCATTGATACGGGGGTGGAATAATGACAACTGCAGGCAATGTAAAGGTCGATCCGTTCACATTAGAAATTGTAAAAGACTCCTTGATCGCTACAGGAGATGAAATGTTTTTTGCTCTGGCGCGAACATCCATGAGTCCTATAATCTATGAAGTATTGGATTATGCCAGTGGTTTAACGGACGCACAAGGGCAACTGTTAACACAGGGTAACGGGGTAACGGGATTCATTGGAATGTTAACGTTTATGGTAAAACAAACCTTGAAGAAGTTTAATACTAAGGATGGTTTAAAACCCGGAGATATCATTATCATTAATGATCCTTATGGTGGAGGGGGTTCCCATCTTTCAGATGTAGGGTTAGTGATGCCTATCTTTTATGAGGGTGAAATTGTCGCGTTCTCAGCAAACAAAGCACACTGGACGGAAGTGGGAGGAAAAGACCCAGGATCTTTCAGCAATGATGCGACAGAGATTTTTCAGGAAGGTCTTCAATTTCCTTGTGTGAAGCTCTTTGATGAGGGAAAAGTGAATCAACCTCTTTTGGACATTATTGAAGCGAATGTGCGCTTCCCTGACCTGTCGCTTGGCGATTTATGGGCTCAAGTAGCAGCACTTCGGACGGGAGAAAAACGAGTAAAAGAGCTTTGTGAAAAACATAGCCAAGAGGTGGTCCGTACCTCTATCGAACACTTGTTGGATCACGGTGAACAGATGGCCTTAAAAGAGTTGAAAAAACTACCGAAAGGAACCTTTAAGGCAGAAAGTTATATCGACGATGATGGTTTTAAAAATGGCCCCTTCAAGATACAAGTTGCTGTAACGATCACAGATGACAAGTTTAGTTGTGATTTTAGAGGAAGCCATCCCCAGGTGCCCGGCCCAATTAACTGTTCCTATACTGCACTGGTTTCGGCCGTCCGAACGATTTTTCTAGCCATAACCAATCCTTCTCAAGATGTAAACGATGGAGTATTCCGCCCTTTGGAAATCATCACGGATCCCAAATCCGTTTTAGCGGCAGAGCGTCCCGCTCCAGTATCCATTTATTGGGAAAGCATGTTGGCAGGTGCGGATTTGATCTGGCAGGCGATGGCTCCTCATCTACCGGAGCGATTATCGGCCGGTCATTTGCTGTCGGTATGTGCGGTTACGTTGTCGGGCAACCACCATGATACCCACGAACCGTTCCTTATTGTGGAACCTTCTGTCGGCGGTTGGGGAGCGGGCAAAGGTCAGGATGGTGCAAGAGGACAATTCTGTATCGGAGATGGCGAGACCTACAATGTCCCGATTGAAGTAGCTGAAACCCGATACGGAGTGATGATTGATGAGTACAGCTTACGAACCGACGGTGCGGGAGCTGGAGAATACATTGGTGGAGCGGGAGTCATTCGTTCGTACCGTGCCATGTCAGATAACCAGATGGTATCTGCTACCTTTGGAAGAAATCAATTTGTCCCATGGGGCTTCAATGGTGGGGGAGAAGGTTCATCGAATGAATTCATGATCGAAAAAGCGAGTGGAGAAGTGGACGGCCCTTTCGGCATATACCCACGGTATCCATTAAACACAGGAGATGTCGTGAAATTAATGACGGCTACTGGCGGGGGGTATGGAAATCCATTGGATCGTCCCGCTCACCAAGTGGCCTGGGACGTGAAAAACGGGTACATCTCCATTGATCAAGCAAAAGACACGTTTGGCGTCATCTTGCATCCCGTAACATTTGCGGTTGAAAGAGTGTCTGAAGAGAGGGGAGGTTCTCATGAAGATTCTTAAACTTCAAGATATCCCTCCAGAAGAGAATAAGGCCTTTTCTCTTCGTACTGTCTTTGAAAAAGAAAACAAAGATACAACAGTAAAAATTGGGACAGTGACCATCTACCCGGGCGAGCGAGTCCCTTTAACGGGGGTATCCAACCATACGGAAGATGAATATTCCGTGATTGTAAAAGGGACATTGCTGACGGAAAGTAACGGAAATCAACACCGGGTATCATCCGGACAAGCAACGTTCATACCCGCCGGAGAAGAACATATAGCCTTTAATGATGGAGAGGAAACATGTGAATTGGTGTTTGTTTTAGTGGGATAGGCCTTGTATAATACAGGGCCTTTATTTAAAAAGTGCCATAGGGAGGTTACGAAGATGGAGGATACAGGCTGGAACAAATCAGGGAGTGATGAAGCCCTTTCGGCTATACCCATGGAGAAAAGGCAGCACTGGATCACACCGGCGATGATTTTTGGAGGCCTAGAATTTACCATTCCCGTGTTAATGGTCGGCGCTACCCTGGTCGGTGCGTTTGGAATGTCGTCAATTTTTTGGATTTTGTTGGTTGCTTTGATTGTCTTTCAGTGGATCGGTAACACCGTGGCGGGGTATATGGGAGCCAAAACCGGACGTTCTTCTTCCGTTATCGCTCGAACCAGTTTTGGTGCTCATCAGGCACGGTTCATTGTAGGGCTCACCATTTTTCTAGTGTCTTTAGGATGGTGGGCGGTTCAAACGGCCGTTGCCGGTAATGCCATTTCAGCGATGATCGGTATTGACTATGAACATAATCTCGTTTCCTGGGGGATAGTGACCATCATTGCAGGATTATTGTTTGCGATCCCCTCTATTATTGGATATGCCTCTATGAAGTGGACCGACTACATTGCGGTTCCTGCAGGTCTTCTGTTAATTATCGCTGGGATTTTCTACGCGTTGCAAAACACAGGATGGGATACCATTACGTCTTGGAAACCAACCTCCTCTATGTCCTTCCTAGCTGCAGTAAGCTTAATTATTGGGGTCAATGTGTCTCAATGGGTGATAGCTTCTGACTATACTCGTTATGCCAAACCCAAAGTGAAAGATAATATCCTTATCCCCTTAGGAATTGTGGCGGTAGGATTCCCGCTGTTCTATGTCGGCGCCATCATGTCGGTAGGTGTCGGCGATGCGGACATCGTCAATGTCATGATGAAGCTCGGCTTTCCGGTATGGGGATTTTTAATTCTCTGGTTTGCCACATGGACGAGCCAACTCGTGAACAATTACAGCATGGGCCTGGCACTGGCCAATATGTTAAATGTTAATTCAAACAAAGGCCGAGCGCTGTTAACTCTAGGCGGAACCATTATCGCCATCATCATTGCGTTAGTCGGTATCCTCGATCATTTTATGGACTTTCTTTACATGACTGCTTTAATTTATCCCGCTATCGCTGGAGTCATGATGGCCGATTTCTTCTTTTTACGTCAACAACAATGGGTGGATCACCAAGGGTGGAACTGGATGGCTACCATAGCGCTAGTCTTTGGCACATTGGTTGGTTATTTCACACAATATGTGACGTCCTTTGGACTGCCGGCTGTTCAATCTCTACTTGCGGCAGGAGTCGTTTATCTTATTTCGATGAAAATAAAAAGAAGCGTAAAACCGGATCATTTCACTAACATCAAGGAAATGAGTGTCTATGAGGAAAATAAACATAGATTAAGCATTAAGTAAAGTAGCCAAGGATCGTTGTTCGGATGAGAGCATACCTGGCTGGAAGTTGAAGTAGACTAGAAGATTTATCCAGTATTCTGTTGTGTAATTGTGTATAAATCAAGTAAAATGGGGTAAAGAAAGATTAATAGATTCTAATCTTGGCCACACTTACATATACGTAGAGTATATGGGAGGTGTAGTCAATGAAGAAGAAGGGTGATGACGAAATGAACGTAGCAGCTCAAAAACAAAAACAAACGGATCGCCAAAAACGTCTAAAAGCTAGTATGGATAAACTGATGAAAACCAACGGTAAGGCATTGGAGAGACTCAGTAAGAACTAATGAGCATTGAAAATCTTACAATAGAAGAAGTTGAATATATACACGATATTATGCTTAAGAAGTATGGTGGCATTCCAGGTAGAGAAAAAGGTAAGCTCGAAGGAGTGCTGGCAAAGCCTGAATCCGGACTATTGAGTTCTATCCTACACTGGAGGAAAAGGCAGCTGTTTATCATTGCTTTTTAGCTATTGGTCATTGTTTTTTCGATGGCAACAAGCGCACATCATATGCTAAAGCCTTTGCTTTTTAGATCTCAATGGATACACGCTCATTGCAGATGACGATGAGATCTATGATTGGACAATCCGAATAGCAAACGATGATACTTGGCCACCGTTTGAAGAGGCAGTAGGGTGGATTAGGTTTCATATGCACAAACAAGAATAGCCATTATTCTCATACGTGAGACGATGGCCATTTTTTATGGTTATTTTCCCAAAGTTTTTGCTCTCCAAATAGGCCGTATTTTCCGAAGGTCTTTTATTTTTTCTTCCTCAAGCTAATGATATCGCCGGTTCTGGCAGGTTTTCTTCAAAAACTTATTTATAATCATTAACCTCCGACTAAATCGGTTTCGGTTGCTGAATGACCATATCCTTTTTTGCAGACTCCTCCATTCGCACTGCCAGTGTTTGAATATAAGAATCTGTCAGTTTCGTTGGGTAATAGCCAATTCGTTCACGAACCAGGTTCTCTACCACAAAACACTTTCGCGTGGCCCGTTCGTATTCGATAAACGTGTAGTGTTCTGCTTCGGAAAACTCCTTTGCTCCCTGTTTCATGGCTTGAATAAACACATAACGCTTCTGATAAATATCCGCTCGTTCTTTTCTGGCAAATTTCAATAGACACAGCAATTCCACTGTAGAAAGCAGCATAAGTTCCGGGGTAGTCTTATTCAGATCCGAAAGAGAGGGCTGACACGCCGGCAACAGGTTTTTTCGTTGGCCGTTTTCCTGAACATCCTCGAGTTTCAATTGCATCTCACAAAACGAACAGTAACAGTCCCCTGAATGTTTATAGGTCACTTGACTCCCACAATACGCACAGGTTTTCATTGGACTCTCCTTTCATTATCTGTATTTGATCGGCATTAATTTGTTTTAACCCAGCAGCCCCGCAAGGGGCCGCCGCGACTATGCCGTGGCCCCTTTGTTAGGGGAGTGTTTCTCAAGCCGTTCAATGATCTGATGGCTGCAGCTCACAATAGCCGTTCCAATCCGTTTCATGATCTGAAGGTCCTGGGTCCATCCGGCAATGTAGCCAAAACTGTACTCACCGGTCTCATACCCGAAATGATGCAGGACGACATAGGCGACCGCTTCCGCTTGAGCTTCTCGAATGGCACGGTTTTCTTTTTCAAACGGGGCGCCTTTTGCATGCAGCAAATGATGGGCGTACTCGTGAATCAGTGTTTTAAGCTGCTGCAGCATGCTTCTTTTCTCATGGAGTGCGATATATCCCTCCACCAGATGATAATATCCGTTGGCGTCGCCCGTATCCTCCAATCGGACCGGGATCTCTATTTTTTTGATCCAATCCTGCAACAAGGTCTTTTCTGTTTCCCCATCGCCTTCTAACGTTTGAACGGGTGGCGCCGGAAGGTCCTGGCCGTCCGTACTCGCTACGTCAAATACATTCACGTAACGGAATCCATACAACTCCTTCCCTTCTTTTCCCTGTCCTTCCCTTTTTTCCTCCTTTTCTTTTTTCTTTCGAATCAAAGGAGCCAGCACCATAATGGCTTTTGCGCCCTTAGTCACAAACCGCCCGTGTTTCTTCCACTCCTGAAATCCTTTGACAAGCGTCGCTTGGGGGTTTTGCTGGTAAATGAGAATGGTGTTGTTAAAGCTGTAGGCATGAAAACTCGAAAGAAACCGAAGCCACTCCTGAAATTTCTCCCCCGTCATAACGTCCTGAATCCCTTGATCCAACCGTTTTTGAATGTCTTCTAATCCTTTAGCTTGTCCCATCGTTTTTTCCTCCCTTGTTTTTGCGCTGAGAGCGAATCCCTTCCCTAAAGGGGAGCATTTCGCCCTTTTGACGTGGAGAACGAACAAGGAGCCTCGGTGGACGGTCAAGGGACCAGCATAAAAAGTTTTTTGAGCGACTTTAACAAAAAAGTTTTTTGCCCCTTGACTGGCCGACGATCCGACTTGGCGTTCAGCCGGGGGAGGGCGCAAGCCTGGGAGGCTCGGACGGCTGAACGGTTAGCTCGGATGGCGTGCTTGTACGATTCGCAGCGCAAAAGGGTGGAAAAAGAACATAAAAAAGCAGCCGTGAAGGCTGCTGTCCTTAAAAATATTGATTTTAGTTAATGGTATTCGGCTCGTTCGGTATGGCGGCCTGCCGTAAAGGGGTCAGGAACCTACGGACTGTAGGTGGGCTTGGGCTTCCGTACAGACCGTGGTTATCGAGCGAATTAATGCCGAAGCGACACATACAGAATGACAGAAAGCGTTCTATGCTTTTTGATCAGTCTGTTGTGCAGTCGCCCGCTATTCATTCCATTCTTTATTTTCTCGTCGTTCTCTTTTACCTTTCGGAAAGGGGCATCCATGATTCATGTGTGTATCTTAGTTCCATTCTGTTGTGATTTGCAAATTACCCCGTTTTCATTGTTTACAAATTATGTTGCTGAAATCCAGCAACCCACGCTCATCATTCATTCAACTCTAACCTTACCCAGGTACTAAGAGGGTTTTAAATTTATGAGAATTCGACGCAGAATATCATGATTTCTTTGTTTTACATTTTTCATGACATGACAATAATGGATAGCGATTGACTCTTCCAAGGTCGAAAAATTCCCCCCTTAAGTCCCCGTTATGATTATTTAAGAGGAAAGGTTTTGGTGTCTGATATTAACGAATTACTCGATAAAGAAATCAACCAAAAATCCAGGCTAAGGTAAAGATAAGGAATTGGACGAGGACAGGAATGCTGCGAAGTCCATCTTTCGTCGGATTTACATTATAACAGCCGGGAGTATAATCAAAATACCCCCTAATTCTATATAAGAACTTTTGAAGGAAGAAGTGCACATTGGTGCACTTCTCTTTTTTTATGGAAACCGTAAAATCCCTACAATAAAGATGGAGCATGAAAATCTTAGATCTTCAGCTATCGTCACGGAACTTTTGTACTCAATAGTAAAAGTATTTTTCATTTGTCACTTCTAAATCTCCCTCGAGCTTTTATCGTAGTTCCATGAATGGCTTACTTGCAATAAAAAAGAAAAGAGAGAAGGGGGAACCTCTTCTCCCAATAGGTTTATAAATATCCTCGTTCTTTCAAGCTGAAAAAATCACCAGATGCATTGACAATCAGATGGTCCAGCACTTTAATTCCAAGGAGTCTACCACAGTCGACTAAATGAATCGTAACGTCAATGTCTTCCCTTGATGGCTTGCAGTCCTGGGAAGGATGCTGATGGCTGATGATAATCGACGAAGCATTATTTAAGATGGCAGATTTAAACACTTCACGAGGTACAACAATACTGGCGTTCAATCCTCCAATATGGCAGCGATGGACAGCCACCACTCGATTCTTCGTATTGAGACACATCACGAAGAACACCTCGCGATCGTCCTCGCCGATGAAGCTTGTGGGTATTTGGGCTCCATCTTGAGGGGAGCGTATGATGTATTGTTCGCCTCCTTCCACCTCCTGAATAATTTGTTTAATCCGTTGAATTTCATAAATTTTCTCCATAGCAAAAAAGCTCCTTCCATAGTTTGAGACGGAAGGAATGTTGGGCACGAACAGGGGGAAGGGGGCGCTTGACAAAGAAGCGCACTCGCCAGTGAGCCGTAGGCAAAACGCCAGTTCTTAGCGTTTTGCCGTTAGAAATGGAGGTAAGCCCAATGACTTAGGGACCATTAGAAAGCGATTTTTGCTTTTTTAGGATCCGTTAGCCGACTTGGTTTAGCCGATTTCTTTCGGCTCACGCCAGCCCTTCCGGCTGTCATAAGCCCACACATTATAATGGAGAGAACAAAGGAAGGAAACGGATAAAGTTAAAGTGAGGCTGACTTCATCATGGCTTTTTATCTGGGTCCGTTGAGGTACCGTTCGCGTTTTCTTAATTAACTAAATGGAATTAAACGTTTGTTTAAAAAAGATCCGTCACTTGAGAAGAATTCATTTATTAAAATAATGAGCTGAACAATGTGGAAATTAATTGATGCACAAGCAATTTCGCTTTTGTGTATGTTTGTGTTTTTGGACAAACGCTATTGCTTTAAGTTTATAGAAGCAGACAAAACCAAGGTATGATAAGCGGTGGGTGGATAGCGCTATTAAACTATAATATTGAATAAATAGTTCATCGAAGCTAACGCGCCGGTTTGTATTGGAGGGTGACCTGCAAGTATTGAATACCAACAGGTAATTGTGCGAACAAGATCGAAGCCTTTATGAGGAAAAGTTGTGGAGTATAACGATTTAATCTGAAATGAAAAGCTGGAGTGACATTTTAAAAACATGGGTCTCGGAGCGATCTGTGATATTGACCCAGCTAAAAAAGCGATATGTGAAGAAGTGTATCTTAAAGTTTATTATGAGTTAGCAGGTGGCAGATATACGTAATCAAGTGCGCCATCGCTCTTAACAAATTTTAGAAATTTCAAGTTTCCAAGCTGGCTTCTCATCAAAAACATAGGTAAATTTGAATGCTTGACAGGGTTACTACAGGTAATCGGCTTTTTTTTCCTAGTTATTAGTACAAACCTTCAGCCAATTTCTGAATAAATTATAAAATGAACAGTTTTTTTCTACTAAAACTGATTTTCATATAACAAAAATATAGAAAAGGAGTAGTTTGAAAAATTGCCAATTTACACAGTGAATATTTATGGGATTTTTACGAGCGGAGTAGCATCTGGAAGTACAGTAGCTCAGCGTCGTGCTAGGTTAGAAGATGATGTCAGAAGAGCAAATGAGATTTGGAGATTAAATGATGAAAACAGGATTAATTTTGTAATAGCCAGACGATTTATAATTAATAGAACGGTTAACGCTACTAATATGACAAGTGATGAGGCACTTATGAATGGCTCTGCCCCTACCACAATTATCAACCAGGTCAGAAATATGACCAATAATGCCATTGGCATTTATGTCATTTATCTAAGTGGAAATGGATTTTCGAATGATGCAGACAGTGTTGGCGGTGCAGAGCCCATTTCATTTGTTGACGAAAATAACTACCAATTTATTGGACAAGTAGCACTTACGGATGCAGCGCTTAATTCGGATCTCTTTGCCCATGAAGTTGGACATGTTTTATTTGCCCGTTATATAACAAATCCACAAAACAATGAAATCATATACAATGATGATGATCCAACCGGTCCTTACACAGAAATAGATCCAAATACGGGCGACTTAATAGTGGTTGAGCCTTATCATAGTCGCTTTACCGATAATATCATGTATCCGATAACATTTGGAACCAATAGAAATATAACAGCTGCCCAATTAGAACTTGCAGGTACTAGTAATATTGCATTGTAATAAATGCAATATCCAAAATCCAAATCAAAACGAAAACGCATTTTTTCCTAAAAAATAAGAAAGGAAGAAGATATTCACATGCCTCCGAAAAAACATAAATCATCACATTATAATAAATCTGACCAAAAGAAGAGTAAAAATGATGATCAAAAATATAGTAACCAGGACGAACAAAAATATAATGACCACAAAAAAACCATTTTTACAGCTACTCCATCATTTAGCCGTCGAGAAACTGTCATTTGTAAAGATGTTAAACCTATGAAAGATAGATACGAAGGGAGAAAACCGCCAAAAACGATTTATAGAGCATCATTTAGCCGTCGAGAAACTGTCATTTGTAAAGATGTTAAATCTATGAAAAATAGATACGAAGGGAGAAAACCGCCAAAAACGATTTATAGAGACTGATATCCAATATACACTACCTTCTTCAACTAAAGCTATGTAGTTCAACAAAATCCCCAAGTATCATATGAATACTCTATACAAAACTAGTTAACATAATGGTAGTTCCCGGAACCAAGTAACCAAACAAAACCCTGAATTCGGCCAAATCAGCCTAAATTCAGGGTTTTTCTTTGTGCGAAAGAGAAGGAAAAAGCACGGTTTCTGGAAGGGGCCTCATCTTCCATTTTCGTGGGTTCTCTCCGTTTTGCTATCCTATGGGTGATTTGACAATGGGTGCCTGTTTTTATTTGTCAAAAAGCCTATAACCACGCGTTTTCACGGCGTTTATTTTGCAATGAGATGATGGATGGTCCATAAAACGAGCTTTCGTTGCAATCCAGAGCGTTTCTCTGCATTCTCTTTTTGCTTAACCATCACAAACACCCTTATTGTTTTAGCTAATTCATACTCTCTTATGGATGAAGTCGTTTTTTGTCACCAAGAGGTGAAAGGTGTTGGAAATAATGGACACACAAGTAATAGATCGACAGGCTGAGCACCTTGAAGTGGCAGCGAAAGAAGTTCGAACAGGCAAAGATATCGAAATGTTTCTTACAACGCTTAAGTATGCTACCGATATCATGCGGAAATTCAAACCTGAAGATCTAATTGAACTTAGACGTATCTCTAAGAATTTCCCCGATATTGGGAAAGTTCTAAATGAATTTGTTTTTTCAAACGTGACAAAAAAATATACCTGGCATGAGGGAAGTATCCACTCGTAAGAAAAGAAGTGCGCATGACGTGGGCAATGATCCAGAACATCTGACCACACATGATGTAGCAACGATTCTTAATATCACACCACAAATGGTAAGAAGATATTGTGCAGAAGGTACACTTAACGCATGGCGGACGCTTGGGGACAGAGGTGAATGGCGTATTGATGTTGAACAATTTGAAAAGAATCCAAATTACATCCAGATGGTCAAACGTAGAACAAAAAATCTAATGATGGCAAACATTGTAGAAGAACTCTCGACCAGCAAAGAATATCAGGAAGCAATGGATCAGATCGAGCAAGAAAGGGATAGTGAATGAGTCCGTTGTCACTTTTATTAGATACCAATGTTCTACGCTATCGTGCGCATGAGGGAAATCAATATAAAGTCATGTCATTTTGGAACTTGATTCGTTCGTACCCTAATCACATTGACTTATTTATAAGTAAGACAACCGAACAAGAATTACAAGTTCAATCACACCTACTTCCAGAAAAAGAAGTAAAAAAAATCAACCGTTTTTTACAGATTATCGATGTATTAAATTGTGAGGCCACCGATCAGCAAGTTCACGAAACACGAGACATTTCATCGTATATTGCCGTGAAATATCAGCTGAAACGGTCACATTCACCCACAAAACGAATAGATGTCCCGAGCACCAATGATGCAAAAATCCTTTTAGCAGCTCATATTGTCACGCGTAACGTAAAAGATTTTGTATTATACTCTTGTAAATTCTTTCGGTATGTTATGGTATAATTTTCAAATCAGTTACATATGCAGGGTGTGGTGGCACTTCCCGAAAGAAGGGAGGTGCTTAAATGGTTGTTACTACGCAGCATTTACTAGTTATGATTGCATTTGCATCATTAGTCGTAGCGATAATCAATGCAAACACAAAAAAGTAACCCCACCCTGTCCAGTAGCATGTGATAGGTGAGGTTACTTTCCTTTACTTATTCAACTGGTTACCGCACCTTGCGGTTGTGTAGCTGTAAGGGCGTAGGTCTGATCCACCTACGTCCTTTTTTATTTTTCGCTTCAATATATCGCTATTATACACCACTCTTGAAATATTATGCAAAACTTCATTTTAATAATCCCAAATGGAATGTACTCATTTTTTTATCGATAATCGCACGTGCCTAGAGGTAAACCCCAAAAGATAAACAAGTGAAAGCTTTCCACTGGTACAAGATCTGTCAGCGAGTGCATCATTGTGATTCCGATCTAAGGTCGAGGGCTATACGTGTTATACTATTTTGTAGCCTGTTCCAAGTAGAAGGAGTTGATGTTTTTTTGGCTGAACCGACGAAAATTTTTATTAGTTCTGCAGCACAAGATCGATTAAAACCATTGAGAGAAAATATACATACCGCTCTTCGTGCCATGGAACACAAACCACTGATGTATGAAAAAGACTTTGGTCCCTGGCCTGCCGATCAATTGGTCGAGAACTGTTTGCAACATGTAGGAAGAAGCGATATTTTTCTTCTTCTTATCTCTGATAAGGCCGGAAATTACAGCAACTTTTATATGGCGACCATTACGCATTGCGAATTTCAAAAAGCGTATCAATCACAGAAATATATTATTGTTTTTGTGGAAGATTATATTTATGATTTGTTTTGGTATGAGTTGAGATTAACGATCGCGGAGATGCTCAAAGCTTACCAAGAGGAACATGGAAAAGATCCAGATTCCTATATGGAAGTGGCCCAGAAAGCATGGGACGAACACCCAAGTAAAGAACAGTATTCAAACATTGAGCCTTACATCTGGGGTTTTTTATATGATATTTATAAAAAAGGCTACTATTTAGAAAAGCTTCCGTTTGGCATTGATCCTATTCCGACGATTAAACGCTATTTTAGTGATTTATTTCGGCAAGGAAGTCAGTACCTTGCGTTTCAATCAACCATTGAAGAGCAGCTGAAACAAGGGCCGATTTACAAAAAACACGCCGAGTTCTCCGGTAAAATGATTCATTACTTAAGAGATGGGGAACTACAGAACCCAAGGATGTTTTTGGAGTACTTACAGCGCTTTTTAACAAAAGGAACCATATACAATCAACCAGGTACTATGTTTGAACAAGAGCTCGGGGTATATGAATCCTGTTCAGGGAGCACATTATATAAAAAAGAAGAAAATCTTTTGCGACTTATTAGTGCTTCAGGTATGGCAGGTGGAGATAACAATTTTTATGATCTGCAGGATACACAGTCATATGTCGTGCAAGCCTTTCACAGCGGGGAAACAGAACTGTTTTTTAGTGAAGAAAAACAACAGTTTTATCTTGCCATAAAATGCGGAAATTATGTAATCTGCTTTCATTTTCCGGTTGAAGGATTTTGGTCGGAAGATAAGGTTCACCGCTTTAAAGATGACATCATGCGTGATATAATGGAAACAGAATCAGCCTTATTTCGTGACTTCGCCATTCAACTCCTAGGAGGGATTAGATAATGTCCACCATTAAAGAAATGCGTTTTGAAAATGATAAGATTATCCACGTCGCCTCCGGATCAGTGAATGCTGGAAAGCGATTTATCGAGGAGAAAGCCAGACGATTTGATGAAAACAACCGAATTTTAAAAGAAATCTTTTCAAAAAGCAAAAAAAAATAAAACATGATATATTTTTAAAGGACTTGCAGGCTCGGTCATATGACCGTGCTTGCAAGTTTTTTTTGTTGTAATATTCTTGAAATAACATTTGTAATTGGATATGAAGTTAATGAAAAAATACCATAGAACAGTCAAATAGCCTTGGATGGTGGAATTACCAATCGATGCCATTACGGCGATGGAACTAGAGGTGATCGGAAGCATCGGCAATCCTCATACTGGCTATGACGGTTTGTTGTCGTTGATCTCCGATTGAACCCAAGGTCCCTCGTATCAAAGGAAGTATCTTTAAATGAAGTAACATCCATTCTTAACGATATGACGAACTATAAGGGGACTAGGGTGCTTTTGGGAATTAAGCAAATAAAGGTTTTGGGCAGGAAGCTGACCGTTCTGCACCTGTCTTTGTCGCTGAAAAAGACAACAGTACCTGATTCAGCGAGTGTGATTTCACTGATTGTAATCCCGATATTGGCTTTTTCAGCTCGTCGGATGTTTTCAGCGCCTTTGGTATAGTCCCATTCATACACGTCGATATTTTGTCGGGGCAAGGTATCCTTTAATAAAGGGTTAAGTCCCCAATCCGAAAATCTTTCGTCATTCCATGTCACAATGGATTCATTGCCATAGTCCGCGATCGTGTTTTCAAGTGTCTCAGGCAGATGTTGTAAATCGATCATCACAAAAAAATAGTGATATCAATATTAGCAAAGAACCTCCTTAAAATTAGGGAAATCGGTTATTTACTTTGGTGTTAAAAAAGACCTTGAGGTAAGACTTTTATTTTATCTTATCTTCATCTTTATTATTAATTCTTAGTCTCTTTTGAGTTATACAGTTTCCCGTTTTATTTCACGCTTACCCTCTGTAACATCATTTATTTCTAAAATAAATTTAATAAAATTGTTCAATGTAGGAGTAATATAAGTTCCTTCTTTTAAGACTAAATAGTAATCAAGATAAAGTTTGTACTCAGTTGTTAGTGGAACTGGAACTAATTCTTTGTTAGACAATTCCCTTTCAATAGTCGTTTGCGGTAGGAAGGCGATTCCTAATTGTGAGATTACCGCCATTTTGATTGATTCAATATCGTCGAGGCGCAAACTAAAACGGTAATCATTGGAATCCAAACCAAGTCGATGCATCTCTCTATTTATAATTTCCCCATGAGTGGTCTTTGGCAATGAACCTATCAAAGGAGCTTTCCGTAGTACGTCCTGGATACTTCCTCGCCATGTTGCCCAAGGAGAACCTGCTGCACAAACCAGTATCCAGTGATCCTTACCGATTAGGTGTTTTATAATTTTGGACGATGTAGCATGTTTTTGTTCCTTTGACCATGTAACAAATCCAACATTCACTTTCTCATCCAACACATAACGACAGATCTGATCTGTATTATCATAGGTAGTTGTCAATTCCACAGTAGGATATCGTTGCATAAATTTTAGAATATAGTTAGGCAGTAAATAGCGGCCTATGGGACGATTACTACCAATCACAATTTGTCCGCTTTCACCTGATATTAATTCTCCAACGGAAGAACGCAATTGTTTATCAAGGCTTAGTAAACTGGAGGCATATTGATTCACGAGTTTACCAGCTTCTGTAAGTTCAATTTTGTTCCCCTTACGCACAAAAAGTTTCGCACCTAATTTTTTTTCTAACGATTTGACTTGAATGCTTAAGGCAGGCTGTGTCATGATTAGACTTTTTGCTGCTTGACTATAACTGCCATGTTCGACAACACAGCAAAACAATTGCAATTGATGAAGGTTAATAGGTATATCCATGTTAATCCTCCTTTTATTGGTTCATTCTTGAAGACTCCTAAACCTGGGAGGAAAAATTCTTTAGGTTATAAATGATTATATATATTTAAAGCGTTTAATTGCTATTTGTAGTATATAGTAGGCTGAATTATACTGTAAAGCATTTACTACCAGCATAAAAACTATAAAACCATCGGCTAAATGCTAATGATTGTTTAATATCAACGAGTGCATTTAATAAAAAGGGAATGATTATTATTGTTCCAATGGCCGGACTTGATAAAACTTTTGAACTTGCCACTTTGTCAATGCTTTGAGGAGGAAATTCGGGCATGTATGGGGGAAAGGAGAATGAAGATTGTTTAATGTTGGAATCCATTGAAAAACGAGATTTTCATAGACGAGATAATCATGCTCACTAGTACCTATTCTAGGAAAAGTAACACTGAATGCCGTTGGTCTGGCGATCCCATAGCAGTTAATGATGTGAGGGCTTACATGGAACCTGATGCAAAGGTCCAACCAGGTTAAAAACACTTCCATCAACAAATTAAGGAGGTATTTGATATGTTAATGTACACAATTGTAGACAAAGAAACGTGAGTTGCATTCGGAGCATATAGAGCTGCAGCTCCTTACGTCAAGTAGGTATCTTAATAGATATAAAAAGCCATTTAAAATCCATACAAATTTAGTTGGTTATAAACTTATATATATAACCTTATCTATATTATTTAATTCGATTTATATATTTATCTAGCTTATAATACAAATAGTCAGTCATTCAATTCAGAAAATTTAATTAAATTTTTTAGTAGTGAAGTTTGGACAAAATAAACTCTGCATTTGATCCACGTTAATAAAAGATGTTAGTGAAAAATTCCAATTAGCTGTCGTGAAATTTTTTATCTTCGAGACTTGCTTAAGTGAAGATCGTTGGATTTATATTATAAGGAGGGTGTTTATGTTAAGTAAAGAACAAAACGAAACCTTAACTCAAGTTGGTCCTGGCAAACCAATGGGTGAACTTTTAAGAAGATATTGGTATCCAATTGCTGCAAGTTCAGAGGTTGAAAGAATTGGAACTATAAAAAAAGTAAAGATTCTGGGAGAAGAACTTGTTTTATACCGAGATAAATCCAATAATTTAGGACTAGTAGCAGACAAATGTGCGCATAGGGGAGTATCACTAGAATATGGCATTCCAGACAAATGTGGATTACGCTGTCAATATCATGGCTGGCTGTATAACGGTGAAGGACAGTGTATTGAACAACCGAACGAACCTGAAAACAGTACTTTTAAAGCTCGAATTAAAATCTCAGGTTATAAAGTAGAGGAATTAGGAGGTCTGGTATTTGCTTATATGGGACCTGCTCCTGCCCCTGAATTACCGAGATGGGACCTTTTTGTTCAAAAAAATGTCATTCGTACTATTGGTTACGCTATCATCCCATGTAATTGGATGCAAATAATGGAAAATTCTTTAGACCCAACTCATCTTGAATGGTTACATGGCCATTATTTCCAACATATTTTCGAGCAGCAAGGTCGGCCTCAAGATGAATGGAAAATAACAAAGCATCACCTTAAGATAGGATTTGATGAATTTGAATGGGGAATTATTAAACGCCGTGTATTAGAGGGACAAACTGAGGAAAACGAAGACTGGGCAATCGGTCATCCTATTGTATTTCCGAATATGTTACGTGTTGGTGACAGTGGTGCCCACTCATTCCAAATTCGTGTCCCAATGGATGATACACATACATTTCATTTTTGGTATACCTGCTTTGTTCCAAAAGAAGGAGTTGTGGTACCAGAAGATTACCCAATTTCTTTGTATCAGTGCCCTATCAAAGATGAAGATGGCAAATTTGTAACAGATTATATTGATGGACAGGATATGATGGCATGGATTACACAAGGGCCTATTGCAGATCGAACGACAGAACGTCTAGGGACGTCTGATAAAGGAATTATAATGTATCGGCAATTATTAAAGAAAGAATTAAAGAACATAGAGAATGGAGAGGATCCAAAGTGCATTATTCGTGACCCTAAGAAAAATGAATATATTGAGTTGCCACAAGAGGAAGACAAATTTAGTGAAGGCGGCTTACTGTCAGGGGTCGCAAAAGACTGGAATACAAGGTATGCCCCAAATCTTGAAGAAATTATTGAGCTTTGCAAAGGTGGAAAGGTTTCATCCAGTGTTTAATAAGCAAGAGGTTCCTTCTAAGTTAAGAAAGAACTTCTTTCTCTATCCTTACTTGGGAGGATTCGATAATGAAAAAATATGAGATAAAGTTAAAGTATTGTCCAAATTGTGGGGAGTCTCTCTTGAAATCTAAAAGCCTCTTAAATGAATATTGGATAGCTGATGATACAGCTTACTTTTGTTGGTGCAGTGAATGTTCATGGAGAGGAGAAATTGTTGAGGTTAAACGAGTTACAGCACCAGAACTAGTCTAGCCATTATATAAAGAAAGGAGCAGGAAGATGAGCGATTCATTAGACGAACTCAGAAAAAATGTAGCCCTCTCTTGTCGAATATTAGCAATGGAAGGTTTGGTAGATGAAACGCTAGGTCACGTTAGTGCACGAATCCCAGGTACTGATGAAATGTTTATCCGCTGCAGGGGAGAAATAGAAAATGGAGTTAGGTATACGACCGTAGAAGCAATTAGAAGGGTAGACTTTGATGGTCAGGGAGAAGACCTTCAAGGAAAGTATCAGGTTCCGAAAGAATTACCCATTCATGGTGAAATAATGAAATCGAGATCAGAAGTGGGTTGTGTTATCCATGCTCATCCTCCAGCAGCCTTAATTTGTGGAATTTCAGACTTACCATTACGTCCTATTTTTGGGGCATTTAATATTCCAGCCATGCGTATGGCCTTAGAAGGAATTCCGATTTTTTCAAGGTCTTACCTAGTAACACGACCAGAATTAGCAGATCCTATGATTAAAGAGATGAGAGATAAAGATATTTGTTTAATGAAGGGACATGGAATTACTGCAACGGGTGCAACCATCGAGGAAGCGACGATCAACGCTTTAAACTTCAATACACTGGCAAAAGTAACTTTAGAAGTGGCAAAAACAGGGGGTGAGGCCCCTTCAATTTCTGAAGAGGATATTGCGGAGTTGCCTGATTTAGGAACGAAATTTAATGCGAAATGGGTTTGGCGATATTATGTAAAAAAATTAGAAGAAGCAGAGAACATAAAAAAATGAAAGGGGATACCATATGTCTCTACAACATGGAATATTAAATATTGGGATCGTAGGATTAGGAATCGCTGGGGCATCCATGATTCCTGCTATATTAAAACATCCAAACGTTAGATTGACTGCAGCTGCAACAAGAAATAAAGATAGACTTGAAAAGTTTGCAAAAGATTACAATGCTGAAACCTACTATTCAATAGAGGACTTATGTAAAAGCCCTCGAGTAGATGCAGTATATATTGCGACACCTACCGAATTACATACAGATCATGTGAAAATTGCTGCTGAAGCGAAAAAACACATTATAGTGGAAAAACCATTAGCAGTGTCTTTGGAGGATGCAGATCACATAATTGAAATAGTAGAAAATAACGATGTTCAGCTTATTGTAGGGCATTCTCATAGTTTTGAACCCCCCATTCAAAAGATGAGAGAAATTATTGATAGTGGAAAACTGGGGAGAGTTTTGATGATTCACAATTGGTATTACAATGATTGGTTATATCGTCCTAGAACACCTGAAGAATTAAAAACAGAACTTGGAGGGGGAGTTACGTACCGTCAGGGGTCACACCAATTTGATATCATTAGGTTTTTAGGAGGGGGAATGATTAGAAGTATTCGTGGAGTAACAGGAATATACGATGATTCTAGACCAACAGAAGGGAACCACACAGTTTTCTTAGAATTCGAAGATGGTATTGCAGCAACGGCTGTCTATAATGGCTATGATCACTTTCATACAACTGAATTAACTTTTGATATCGGAGAAGGTGGCCCTTTAACAAAATCAAATATTTATGCGCAAGCCCGCCGACTGATAAAAGAAACAAAATCTCAAACGGATGAAGTAGCTTTAAAAATAGCATCGGGATATGGTGGCAATCGGTCAAAAAACTACAAAAATTCAGAAGAAAACCATCCTTTCTTTGGATTGACTGTTGTAAGTTGTGAAAAGGGAGATATCCGTCAGCATCCGGAGGGGCTAATTGTTTATGGAGAAGACGAAAAGTATATTGTTCCTATATCTAAAGAGGAGACTGGACGCATCAATGTTATTGATGAGCTTTACAAAGCTGTGATCCAAGGAAAAAAACCAGTCCATGATGGACAATGGGCAAAAGCTAACTTAGAGGTGTGTGTTAGAGCTATCCAATCATCCAAAGAAAGAAAAGAACTATATCTAGATCATCAAGTACCAATCAAAGAAATGGTAAAAAATACGATTTGATTGTCCAGAAGTGGATAAACAACTTACAATGTAGCTATTTTCCCGTTTAATCGATACTGTACTTATAACTAGTTTCAGTATAGGAAATTCTTCATTGATGACAAGAGATAAGATAGGATATATATCTATTAAATTTTTAGTCAACATAATGAAGCTTTATTGAGAAATTATTGAGTACAGATACAAAAAGTTTGAACAATCACTCATGAATAACTCATTTCTACAATGATACTCCTCCAGTTTTATGTAACCTTGTTTGCATAAACAGACTAACTCCCTACACATTTCACCACTATTATGTGAGTGATTACTTCTTGTTTTCCTCTTGTTTTCCTTTCGCTGACCCAACGTGGGAAATGAATTTCCACCTTAAGGTTTTTTGTAAGCGTTTTTACGAACAGAAGGATAGATTTCTGATATTAATAGGATTTTTCTTCGAATTCTAATAGAGAAGGTATAGATGATGAAATAAATTTTTGAAAAAATGTAAGCGGTTAAAAATACTGAATACTGGTGGATTGGGACTAAATACCAACTTTTTTCATTTATAGTTTAGGGGGAGAACAAATGAGCTTAGAAATTATTGCCATTCTCGTGCTTCTGATTATATTTGTAATTGGCGCAAGCTTGCCGATCAATATCGGTGTTTTAGGATTCGCCGCAGCATTTATAGTAGGTACTGTAAGTGGGCTAAGTATTGATGAAATTTATAGCGTCTTTCCAGTAGAACTGTTTATCTTTATTGTAGGGCTCACTTATTTGTTCGCCATTATACAAAAAAGTGGACTCGTCGACTTAATGGCCGATTCGGGCCTTCGTTTAGTTAAAGGTAACCTCGGTCTCGTACCATGGCTCATCTTCATGTTGAGTTTGATACTAGCAAGTGTTGGTACTTATGGGATTGCAGTTGTTTCTCTTGTGGGTCCAATTGGATTAAAAATAGCTTACAAATACAAAATCAGTCCTCTTTTGATGAGCATAATGATTATTCTTGGAATGCAAGCTGGCTCTTTCTCACCACTAAATGTCTTTGGCATAATTGTCAACGGTGGCATGCAAGCTAGAGACCTGCCACATTCTCCAGCATTACTTTTAATTAATTGTTTAATCTATTTTGGATTGGTTGCGATGATAGCTTTCATCATTTTTGGAGGGCTTCGTTTCTTCAAAGAGAAAAAGACTACTCTTGCTTTTGTAGCAACATCCGCAGAAGTCATTCAAACAGACAGGGATGAACTGACAGAAAAACGAGAAGGCATTTTTAATTTATATAAAGGAGCTTGTCTCGCAGCTATTGTTGTCTTAGGTATCTTATCTATTGGATTCGAAATAAATATTGGTTTTGCTGCTATCCTAGTAGGTTTAGTACTGGCCTTGATAGCACCTGGTAAACAAGAAGGAATTCTTAAAGAAATGCCATGGGGAGTAATCCTCCTAGTCATGGGAATCGTGACATACGTTGGAGTCATGGAGAAAATTGGAGTTATGGACTATGTAACAGGGCTTATAGCGGACATGGGTAATCCATTACTGGCAACTTTGGCTGTTTCATACGTAGGTGGGTTTGTGTCAGCCTTTGCATCGACAACAGGTTTCCTAGCATCTATTATCCCAATTGCGACACCTATCCTGCAGGATCCGAGCCTTTCGTCCAACAATGTAATATCAGCGATTTCTGCTTCCTCGAGTATTGTTGACTTAAGTCCACTTTCTTCGGCTGGAGCAATATTACTGGCGAATGTACAAGGCATTAAAGATAGGGTGTTTTTCAGACAGCTTTTACTTACTACCGGAGTCTTTATAGCTCTTGGCCCAGGATTAGCTTGGCTACTATTTGTGTTAATCGGAATGCCATGGTAAATGAGGCAAGACAGAATTTTCAAGAATGTAGAAGTGCGAGCTTAAAGAGATTTTCACCCAAAGTGCTCTAGAACATACAATTGAAAAAGAATAATAAACGTTTGAGAGGGTTCATTCATTAGTATATAAAATAATGTTGGTTAAGATTCCATTGACGGAGAGGTCAATCGTCAACTTAATAGAGAAAAGGGTAAGGAGAGATTTTGGGTTGTAAATCTCTAGAGTCTACAAGAGAAGAGGAATTAAAGAATGGGTGAATTGCTAGCAATTTTTGCATTGTTTTTGTTTTCCGCCAATATTATCATAACAAAGATGGCAGCAACTCGACTGAATCTTAATTTTGGTTTTCTCATTTCTGTAGGAGTCAATGTTTTATTCGGGGCATTTCTATTTTTAATTTACGTACTTTTTTTTGAAGGTGGAAACCTTGATTGGAATACGAAAGGATTTTTTCTTTTTATGTCAGCTGGCTTGTTTAGTACATACCTGGGACGTTGGTTTTTCTTTGATACCATTGATAAATTGGGTCCAACAAGAGCAAGTGCGTTCCAGGTGAGTAATCCGTTGTTTACAACAATTATCGCCTGGTTATTTATGGGTGAAAAGTTACACTGGATGGATTTATCGGCTGTCATTCTTATTTTATTCGGGTTAGTCCTGGTCTCCTTCGTTGCAAAAAATCATGTCAAGGAAATCGCTGCAACCGGAGGACAATTAGAGATAAAATCGGTCAAGGGTTTTTCCTTCAAATGGCTACTTCAATCAGGGATTCTATTAGCTTTTCTCAGTTCCCTTGCATATGCCGTTGGGAATGTTGTCAGAGGAGCTGCTATCCAAAGTTGGAATCAGCCAATCTTTGGTGGAATACTTGGGGCATTATTAGGCTTGTTGCTACATGTAGTGACCAATAAAAACTCTCGTGGTTTTTGGACACAGTTAAGAATTTCAGACCGCGGGGGTGTTTTACTTTATACTATCAGCGGTGTGATTACCATTTCCGCTCAAATCTTAGTTATTGCATCGATGCGATATATTCCGATTTCTATTGCAAATCTTATTACACTGTCTACACCAGTCATCGTAGCACCTTTAAGTTATTTTCTTTTCAAGAATCAAGAAGTGCTTACTTATAGAACAATAGTAGGGATAATGCTAGTAATGGGGGGCATTTGTTTTATTGTTTTATAAAAGAAAATAAATTAATGGTTTTGGTGAAGATATACGATAAGGTTAACTCTCTGGCCAAATGAAATTTGTTTTAGCTGTATAACTAATCATTGATTTACCTATATATGAATCTATAAAAATGGTTTGGAATGGCAAAAGTTTTTCCTATATTGACTTTTAAAATCCTTTACCTATCATAGTAAAGGATTACTTTTTTTTCAATTAAAACGATCCCTAATTCAACGTAATTATAGAGATCTTATTCATTTAACATGCCCGTTTAGCCAATCATGCAGCTCAAACACATAATTAAATGGTTAATCGTTGATTGTCCATAATGCCAAGGGCTATTGTCTTGGAATTTTTAGAGCGTGTGAGACCTGTTTCTTGGTGTACCTGTTAGAGAGATCCTCTCTGATTGAGAGATAAGTAAATGATATAATGAAAGAATCCCACTCTTTTGATGTATCCGGTTTTGTTAGGATTATTGTTTTGAATTTAGCTCCAAATTAAAAAACAGAAAATTCCTAATAGTAATATTACAGTGTTTCGCCTACCGCAGATCTAATGGTTGGTTCAGGTAGTATTCTTCACTACTTATTAAGGTTTCAATTAAGAGGGGAACAAATCGGTTTTCCACTTTTGCTGGATCCTATACAGAAGATCGTTAGGTAAATAAGTGAACAAAAGCCGATTTTCCTTAATTAACGTTGGAATAGTCTTCTTTAATTTCCAGAATGCCAACAAGAGCGCCAATCGTTGTCCCCACATACGGATTAGGCATTTCCTCTAATCCTTCTTTTCTCACCACGTACCCAATGGCATAAGCGAAAGCAGAAATGACTCCATAGACATAACCGAAACTAGCAATCATTTTCAATTTGTTGAACTGCCCGTCGCCTGCTTTCTCTTGTTTGGAAGCTGGTACATTCTTTTCATTCTTTTTTGCTACGATGAACGATTCGTACATGAGCACGACAGAGCTTCCGAAAATGATTTTGACCCTGGCTTTAGCTACCGAGTAGCAATCGGGGCATGCGAGCAACGGTGCCGGTTTTGAGGCTTCCAGGGGCTTACTGATCCCATAACGAGTGGTCTCAAAAAATAATATTAAACCTGTTCCGCATAGAAGAATGTATTGTTTCAATCAAAAAAAATCCGAGTCATAATAATGACATAAACAGTGAAGAAGAAAGGATGAAAAAAGTGTCGAATTTAAATTTAAGTTTTGCGTGCTGGGATTATGACCGAATTCAAGCGTTAACGAATGGAACTGTCCAGGCAAAAGGAATTGATTTAAACTGGCTGAACATGCCGGTTGAAGAAACATTTTGGCGAATGATGCGTCACCAGGAATTTGATATATCCGAATTATCGCTATCCTCTTATTTAATTGCAAAAGACCGCGGTTATCCTAACTTCACCGCCATCCCTGTATTTATGTCCCGTTTTTTCCGCCATTCCGGTATTTATATTAATAAGCATTCCGGTATTGAAGAGGCCGTCGACTTAAAAGGCAAACGCGTGGGAATTCCAGAGTACCAGTTGACGGCCTGCCTTTGGATTCGGGGTATTTTACATCATGATTATGGTGTGCATCCGTCTGAAATGAACTGGTATACAGGCGGACAGGAAGCACCGGGAAGGGTTGAAAAAATAAAACTCACGTTACCGCCGGATATTAACATACAGCCCATTAATGACGAACAAACGTTAAATCAAATGCTTGAATCCGGAGATATCGATGCGTTGATCGCTCCACGGGCCCCATCTTGTTTTTTAAATGGTTCGCCTCATGTACAGCGGTTGTTTCCTGACTATGTCTCTGTCGAAAAAGATTACTACGAACGCACAGGCATTTTTCCGATTATGCATGTCGTTGCAATTAAAGATGAAATTTTGGAAGAGCATCCATGGGTGGCAACCAATCTTTATCAGGCTTTTGTAGAAGCCAAGCAAAAAGTTTATGACGGATTTAACCAAACGGCCGCTTTAAAAGTCACCTTGCCATGGTTTGTTTCGGAATGGGAAAATACCCGTCAGTTAATGGGAGAAGATTTCTGGCCATATGGGCTGGAGAAAAATCGAAAAACATTGGAAGCGGCTGTAACGTATTCTTATAACCAAGGAATGATTAAAAACCGTTTAAACATGGAGGATTTGTTTGCACAGTCAACGCTGGAAGCCTATACACTCTAAAACATGAGGAGGGGTTGGTTTGAGCCAAAAAGTTTTGTCAGCAGTCGCAGTTGGTGAAAGGCAAACGGAGCTGCAGGAATTTGATATGCCCGATTTATCTCCTGAAGAAGGCATTTTGCGGGTAGAAATTGTTGGCGTCTGCGGGACGGATGTTTCGTATTACCGGAAAAGCCAAGAGCCTCGAATTTTAGGTCACCATATTGTAGGTCATATTGAGAAAATTGGTGAAAAAGCGGCAAAAAAATGGGGAATAAAAGAGGGAGATCGAGTAGCTCTTGAAGAGTACATTCCGTGCGGGCAATGTGAACATTGCCGGACGGGAAACTACCGTGCCTGTTTATTTACCGATCCACGTGCAGGCGGAATCCGCTATGGAGCAACGCCAGATTCGTTGCAGCCTTCTTTATGGGGAGGATTCAGCCAATATATGTACCTCCATCCCAATTCGGTCGTGCATCGCATGGCTGATCATGTCCCTGCTGAGGAAGCGGCTTTAACGCTTCCATTAGCAAATGGTTTTGAATGGATGATCATCGAAGGAAAAGTTCAGCCAGGTAAAGTAGTCGTAATACAGGGACCAGGACAGCAGGGTTTAGCATGTGCTCTGGCAGCCAAAGCAGCCGGAGCAGAAGTGATTGTCACTGGCCGCTCGACAAGTCTGCGTCGCTTAGAATTGGCAAAAGAACTGGGTGTCAATCACATTATCAATATTCAGACTGAAGATATCCTAACCCGTATACATGAAATTACGGATGGCAAAATGGCGGATATTGTTTTAGATGTGACTTCTGGAGGAACGGCTCCCATCACGTCTTCTTTAGAAATCGTCAAAAAAGGCGGCATGGTTATTTTGGGGGCTTATAAAAATCAGGAAGTTCCAAACTTTAATGCGGATTTAATTATACAAAAAACGCTCACTGTCAAAGGCGTCAGGGGGCATAGTTACCAATCGGTAAAAATGGCGACAGAGTTTATCGCATCCCAAACGTTTCCGCTATATAAGATGAACTCGCATAATTATAGATTGCATCAGGTTGATGAGGCATTGAAAACGGCAGGAGGAGAAGGCGAACCCTCTCCGCTTTTGGTTACCGTATCCCCCTGGTCTTAATTAAAGTTTAGAGAATCATATTGAGCACCCTTAATAAGGGTGCTTTTTATTTCAATTAGACTGTATATTCAGAAAATATTCTATATTCAGTATTGACTAAGTTATTTATCGTCAGTATAATGAAACCATTATACGGAATGTGTTTCGCATCGTGGAATTACATCAACATAATCATACCTATTTTCTACAACTTGAATTGATGGCAACTAAAAATATTCACGGGGGGGATTCTTTCATAATTTTTAAGAAAGCGCTTTATATAAGCTATATGTCAAGAACGGATCATCTTTACAGGGGGGAAGATTATGAGCCAGGTAGATGAAAAGGATTTAAAACTTCAGGTAGCAAAAGCAATACGACTATTGGAAACGATTGAACTGCTTGATATGCATGGGCATGTCAGTTGCCGAATTCCAGGTACAGACTGCTTTTTCATTAACTCCCGTAAGGCAAGCAGAGCGTCTGTTACGGTGGATGACATCGTGATGTGTGATATGAATGGAAAACTGGTAGAAGGAGATTCAGAACCGCCAAGTGAGTACCATATTCACACTGAAATTTTCAAAAGACGCAGTGACGTTATGAGTGTAATTCACAACCATCCGCATTATCAAACCGTGCTTGGTATTGCGGGTATGGCGATGAAGCCGGTATTCGGGATAGGAGCCTTTGTAAACAACGTGCCTGTGTATGAAAAATCAAGTTTGATCAACACAGCGGAAATGGGAGCTGAATTAGCCGAGTCGCTCGGAAATGAAATCTCTGTGCAGCTCCGCAATCATGGAACAGTTGTCGCCGCTGAAAGTGTAAAGGCTGCATTTGCAAGGTCGGTATTCCTGGAAGAAAACGCTAAAAAGCAATATGATGCGATGCTGTTGGGACAAGATACTCGAGTGCTAGAAGGAGACAATCTCCTGCGTACGAGAGAGACGGCATGGCAGCCGAGTATTATTCAAAAAGTCTGGACGTACCATGAGGAAAAAGCAATAAAACAAGGCGATTTAGTAGGAATTAATGATCCATCACCTAAAACAGTGTTGTCCTAACAGGTACGGGTGATTATATATCTTTTCATCTATCAACACAGTAGGGGGAAATAAGATGTTGAGTCAGCAACAAAATGAGTTGTTAACAAGCGTTGGACCCGGTACACCAATGGGGAATTTGATGCGGCGCTATTGGATTCCAATCGCCGCCGTCAGCGAATTAAAGGACAGAGCTACCAAAAAAGTCAGGATTTTATGTGAGGATTTGGTTCTATACCGTGACCTTTCAGGTAACCTTGGACTGATTAACGAGAAATGTCCGCATAGAAAAGTATCCTTAGTTTATGGAATGCCCGATAAAGAAGGGTTGCGGTGCCAGTATCATGGATGGTGCTTTAATCAAAAAGGGCAATGTACGGAGCAGCCAAATGAACCGGAGACCAGTACCTTTAAAGACCGGATTAAAACAAAAGCATATCCGGTACAAGAAATGAGCGGACTCATTTTTGCTTATCTAGGCCCGGCGCCGGCACCGTTGCTTCCTCGTTTTGATGGCTTTGTCATCGATAATGCTGTCCGAATGATTGGCAGCGCCGTCCTTCCTTGTAACTGGCTGCAAATTATGGAGAATTCGCTCGATCCGATCCATACAGAATGGCTGCACGGCCATTACCATGCTTATGTGACAGGTTTAAAGGGTGAAACAGAAGAAGTAGCCTTCCAGAGAAAGCATAACAAAATTGCTTTTGATCAGTTTGAGTATGGCGTTGTAAAAAGAAGATTGCTCGAAGGCCAGTCAGAGGACAGTGACGATTGGCGCATCGGTCATCCGGTTGTATTTCCTTTTATGCTCGCGGTTGGCAGTGGTGGACTTGGATCTTATCAGTTCCAAATCAGGGTACCGATTGATGATGAAAACACATGGCACGTATGGTACATGGCTTATGCACCCGGGCCGGATGTGGAAATTCCTGAACATTTAAAAGAAATTCCGTTATATGACGTTCCTTACAAAGATGAAAACGGCGAGTTTTTAACAGATTACATCGATGGCCAGGATATAATGTGCTGGATTACACAGGGTACGATCGCGGACCGAATGGACGAACGTCTTGGCACAACGGATAAAGGCATCATCTTCTATCGCCAAATGCTTAAAAAACAAATCGATAAAGTGGCGAGGGGAGAAGATCCAATTGGTACGATTCGTAATGAGGCAGATAATCAAATCATCGTGTTGCCGTTAGAGCGAAAAAAGCATCATTTCAGTGACGGATTTGAAAGTGTATTTAAGAGATTCCAGACGCGTTTCTCACCCATTATTGATGATGTAGTCGCCCTATTTGATCAAGTGGGGGTTAAATGAAAATGGGGTATACGCTGCGAGGGAAAGACAAACCACCTGTCAATTCCTCCCTCATCCAAAAGGGTGAGGGAGGAACAACGTTTGCGCCAACGGTCCAATACTGCAATCATTGCGGCCATACTATGAGTGACCCGAGCAGTTTTATTGTGGAGTATTGGAGATCCGAGCAAACCGTTTATTTTTGTTGGTGCCATTGTTGTGGATACCGCTGGGAATTAACGCAGATAAAACAAGTGACGACGATGGAGCTTGATGAGGATAATGAAGACTTTTGACAGAACAACGTTTGAGGGATATGTTCGTTTATATTTTATTGAAAGCGATTTCACAACGAGACCAAAAAAACCGAAATGAGGGGGCAATGATGAAAAAAAGTACGTTTACTAAATGGGGTGTTATGTTCATTTGCTGTATGTTGATTACAGGAATGGCGGCTTGTTCCGACGGTGAGTCGAGTCAAAATGATCAATCTGCACCAGCTACCAGCACTGCCAGCGCGAAAGCTCAAACGATCAATAAAGAAAATACCGATGCCATTAAAGTGACATTGGCGGGCGGTTCTGTCGGAGGGTTTTGGTCTGGCCTTGGACAAGTCGTTTCTAAATCATTCGGCGATAGTTATGGAGGTTCAGCGGCAACATATGAACCCGGTAGCGGAGCCGGAAACATCAAGTTAGTGGATGAAAACCAAGTAGAGCTGGGGATTATTCAAGATGTGGAAGGGGTGGCAGCCGAAAAAGGAATTCCGCCATTTGCCCACAAATATGAAAATATGAAGGCAATCGCCACCATCTACAAAAATGCAACAATGCAGATTATGGTTCGGGATGAATTTGCTAAGAAGCATCGAGTGAAGAGTCTGAAGGATATTGCAAAAAAAGAGGTTCCGGCAAGAATTGCAATTAATCAACAAGGAAATCTAAACTCATTGGCAGCAAAAACGGCACTGGAGTCTAACGGGATAACGGAAGAAAAATTGAAGAAATGGGGAGGATCCCTGACCTGGGCCGGCAGTTCCCAGCGCTGGGATGCGATGGGAAGTAATCGGATGGACGTTTCGATTGACTTTGTTTTTGCTCCGGATGCGAAAGTACAAGAAAACGAGGTTCATACTGATCTGCAGCTTTGGTCCGTTAATCAGGATACGGTCGATGCTTTAAAAAAAGAGTGGGAGTTGCCGGCGCAAACGATTCCAAAAGGAACTTATGACTTTCAAAAGAAAGATGTTCAGACAGTTGGAATGCGCGGGATTATTTTAGTCAGTGATAAAGTAAATGCAACGGATCAATACAAGATGGCCAAGTCATTGGTTGACAGCCTGAAGAACATTCAAGTACTTCACCCTGCAATGAAAGACATGACTGCGAAAAACCTGGCAGATACAGGTACGATTCCACTAGCTCCGGGGGCAGAAGCATTTTACAAAGAAATTGGGGCCATTAAGTAATTTCTGTTTTATGACGATTTCGACAGAGAGAGGCGGGAGATGAATGGGTTCTCAAAAAGTTGAAAAAGAATTGGGTATGTTCCGGGCATTTTTTAAAGAGGGAAATCGCAGGGAACTAAAAGGGTTGTTTCGCAAACTCATCTTAACGATGTCCATCATTTTGTGTATCTTTGAAGTTTGGCTTGGCGCAATCGGATCGATGGATTTGTATCAATATACAACCGTGTTTTATCCGTTGCTTTTAACAGCTGCCTTCCTCCAGTTTAGTTCAACGAAGAGAGTAAAAGGGCAGCAACCGACATGGCTGGATATTATTATGGCCTCGCTATCACTCGGTATTGGAATATATTTCTTATTGAATATTGATCTTTACTTGAAACGAATTCCTTTATTTACACCGCTTACTCCGCTGGAATTAGCGGTGGGGATTGCGACTGTCCTTTTAACACTGGAGGCGACCCGTCGGACATTGGGCTTCACGCTTACTTCTGTTGTGCTGGTTATTTTAGCATACGTATCTTTCGGGCAGCATATTCAAGGCGCCTATTCCCATCGCCCGATTGATTTTAATCACTTCTTGGATGATATGGTCTTCACAGTGAATGGGATTTTTGGCACGCCTCTCGGAGTGGCCGCTACGTACGTCTTTCTATTTGTTCTATTTGGAGCTTTTTTTACCGCTGCTGGAGGTGGAGACTTTTTCTTCCGTTTAGCGGCGACTATTTCCGGCAGAAGGGTCGGCGGCCCTGCCAAAATTACGGTCATCACATCTGGAATGTTTGGAATGATTTCCGGAAGTCCAACGTCCGACGTGTTAACGACAGGATCGATAAATATACCAACTATGAAAAAAATGGGTTATTCCCCTATATTTGCCGGGGGTGTAGAATCGGCCGCTTCCACCGGTGGTAGCATATTGCCGCCGATCATGGGCTCCGCCGCCTTTTTAATGGCGGAATATGCAGGAATCAGTTATGGGGCAATCGTGATAGCGGCGACAATTCCCGCTATTCTCTATTATTTAGGGATTTTTCTGCAGGTGCATTTCCGTTCCATCAAACAAAATATGCCGACGTTGAAAGAAGAAGAGATCCCAAAAGTTAAAGATGTGATTAAAGACGGATGGATGTACCTTGTTCCTCTCGTCTTCCTGGTAATTGGCATTATGAATGGGATGACGGCTTCCTTGGCCGCAGTGCTGGCGACTGCCATTGTCCTTGTGTGCAGCTGGCTTAAACCGGGGTATCGGATCGGGTTTAAAAAATTGATTCTTATTTTCGAAGAAGTGATTGAACGAATGGTGCCTGTTACAATGGCGTGTGCTGCAGCGGGAATGCTCATTGACGGGATTATGCTGACAGGACTTTCCTCTAAATTTGGAACTTTAATTTTCTCGCTTACAACAGGAAGTTTGTTCTTTACATTAATGGCAACAGCCGTTTTATGTATAATTTTAGGAATGGGAATGCCCGTATCTTCCGCTTATATCTTGACCGCGGTTTTAGCGGCACCGCTATTGATCAATATGAATATACCGGTGATGAACGCTCATCTGTTTATTGTGTACTACTCTTGCTTATCTGCTATCACTCCTCCCGTTGCAGTGGCAGCATTTGCTGCCGCAAGCATTGCACAGGCGGACCCAGTAAAAATCGGGTTAAATGCTTGTAAGTTGGCGATTGTAGCGTTTATTCTACCTTTTATGTTTGTCTATGACCCAGGAATCCTTTTACAAGGTAATTTGTGGGATATCGCAAGCAGTATCGTGCTGTCGGTGATCGCCGTTATTGCGATTGCTGCCGCCGTAGAAGGCTGGTACAAATCAAGAATGAATATGATAGAGCAAGTGGTCTTGTTTGCAGGAGGCCTCCTGCTCATAGTACCAGGTATGTTTAGTCATGTAATAGGACTACTCATCACGGTAACAGTTATTAGTTTGAATCGAATAAAAGCCAAGAAGATTATGAATCAGCTACTCCTTGAAAAGAAAACAGACGATGTAGATGTCATGGAAGCATAAGAGAGAAAAAAACGTCTCCAGTTTAAAAACTGGAGATTTTTTACGATAAGGAGGATGTAAATGAGTGAATTCAAAAAACACTGTTGGCACGATGTGATTGATTCTGATACTAGGGAAATCTATCAACCGTATGAACGGGTGACGTTCATCGGGAAAAAGCCAGCTTTGTTGCTGATCGATCTTTATAATCTGGTCTACGAAGGTGGATCGTTGCCGGTAAAAGTAGTGGTGAAGAACCATCCGAGTTCATGCGGCGTTCATGCCTGGGATGCGGTGGAGCCAACAAAACAATTAATCTCCTTGGCCAGATGTCGTGATATTCCATTGATTTATTCCACACAGGTGACCAATCATTTAGAGGCTACAAACCGGGTGCGAAATGTAGTTCTCGACAACTCGTATGATATCCATGAAGCCTTCCGTCCAGAACCAGATGACCTCATCATTCGAAAAGAACGCGCCAGTTGTTTTTTCGGGACACCCTTGATTGCCTATTTGACTAAGATGGGCATTGACTCTCTTATCATTTGCGGTGAAAGCACAAGTGGATGTGTCCGAGCTACTGCGGTGGATGCGCATTCTTACGGATTTCATTCAGTTATTGCAGAGGAGTGCACTTTTGATCGAAGTCTTATTTCCCATAAAGTAAGCTTGTTTGATCTTCACCATAAATACGCTGATGTGATGAGTCTGGATGAAGTAAAAGCGCATCTTGATTTACGAATGGTCGAGTTCTGAGCGTCCAATGAAACTAGTTTCTTTTATTGTATTTGGGTAATGGTGACCCCTTGCTCTGGTTGCAAAGGGGAACGTATTTGTTCATCATCACGTTTATTTCCAAAAGGAGTATTGACTCTTATTTATAAAAACATGATATTCTATATAGATATATTTAATTAACATGTGTTTTCAGCTCCAAAAGGACAAGAGACGTTACATGTTGGTTAAGAGAGATGGGGGAGTGTTGATGAGAGAATCAACCCAAACAGTACAATCCGTTGAAAGAGCTCTGATGATTATGGAATGCTTTACACTCGAGAAGCCGCAACAATCATTGGGTGAACTGGCGGCCCAAACAAATTTGTCGAAAAGCACCATTTATCGCTTGTTAACCACACTGGCAAAATGCGGGTACATTAAACAGGATGAATTAACTCAAAAATACAGTTTGGGCTTCAAGCTATTTAATTTGGGTGCAGTTGTTGCAGGGAATATATCCTTAAGAGACACAGCATTGCCATTTATGAAAAGACTGTGTGACGAATTATCAGAAACGATTGATCTTAATATTATTGAAGCGGATCAAAGGGTCTGCATTGAAATGGTGGAAAGTACAGAGCAAATCCGTAATATTGTAAAAGTCGGACAGCGTAATGCTCTATGGACCGGGGCTTCCGGTAAAGTACTGCTTGCACACCTGGAGGAAGCCGAACGTAGGCGGATATTGGACGATGCGAAAATGCTTAATCAGCTGACCATCGAGGAAAGCGTTTTAGAAAAAGAGCTAAAGGTTATTCGCAAACAGGGCTACGTTCTCTCTCTTGACGATCGACTTAAAGGGTCATTTGCTATTGCTTCACCGATTTTCAATCATGCTGAAAAACTTATAGGCGGAATAACAGCGGCTGGCCCCATTCATCGATTGTCAGAAGACCGAAAGCCGTTTATTATTAAGCAGGTCATGTATACTGCTTACAAGATTTCAGAAGCCATGGGTGACAGTAGCGCAAAAAGCCGTTATCCTATTCTAATGACACTGTAATGAAGATAAAACCGTACTGATACATTAGCGATCAGTGCGATTTTGTTTATTTTCAGAAATTTCATAGTTATTTAAACATTGAAAATATAACTTCAAAATGTTATGATTTTTTTAAATCCAAAAACAAAACGCGTTCCACAATACGAAATAATGTAGGGTTAATTTCAAACTACTTATCCTGATTAAAGGAGTGACATAATGACGATTTTTCAAGATCATTCTTACAAGCTCCGTATTGGCATTGTCGGCCTGGGGAATGCAGGAAGTGCCCTGCTGCCGAGCATTGCCAAACATCCGAATGTGATGGTTACGGCGGCCAGCGGGAGAAATGTCGAACGTTTGAAGAAGTTTGCCGATGATTATCAGGCGGAGTATCATCTGAGTGTAGAGGATTTATGTCGCAGTGAGCAGGTTGATGCTGTATACATAGCCAGCCCGACTGAACTTCATGTGGAACATGTGAAAACCGCAACGAATTATAAAAAACATATTATTGTTGAAAAGCCTTTAGCTGTGTCGGTTGAGGAAGCCGATTTGCTGATTCAGGCTGCTGAACAGGCAGGTATTCATATGATCGTTGGGCATTCGTTTAGTTTTGAACCGCCTATACGAAAAATAAGAGAAATCATCGAGTTAGGCAAGCTTGGGAACGTACGCATGATTAACAATTGGTATTATAACGACTGGATGTACCGCCCGCGCACGCCTGAAGAGCTGGATACAGCGCTCGGCGGTGGTGTAACATACCGTCAAGGCTCCCACCAGTTTGATGTTATCCGCTATATTGGCGGCGGGATGCTTAGAAGTGTCCGTGCCATGACTGGCCGGTGGGATGAATCCCGACCGACAGAAGGGGCTCATGCGGCCTTTTTGGAATTTGAAGATGGCACTGCAGCAACCGCTGTTTATAATGGATATGATCATTTTTTAACAACGGAACTTACATTTGGAATTGGTGAAGGAGGTCCTTCGCAAAGGTCTCAAGGCTACGCGTCTTCCCGAAAAGCCATTCAGCAATTGAGCAGCAGTGATGAGGAAAGAAGGTTAAAAGGTCAAAAAGGGTACGGTGGAAAGCAATCTAAAAACTATGATCAAGAAAAAGCGCATCAGCCGTTTTTTGGCTTAACGGTTGTCAGTTGTGAACGGGGCGATATCCGTCAATCACCCAATGGATTGTACGTTTATGGAGAAAATGAAAAATACGAAATTAAGCTTGGAAATGAAACGGGGCGCGACGTGATGATTGCCGAGCTATATGATGCTGTTGCCCGTGATACGCCTTCTTTACATGATGGAAGGTGGGGCAAAGCGAATTTAGAAGTTTGTCAGGCGGTCCTGCAATCTGCCAGGGAACGTAAAGAAATTTATTTGTCCCATCAAGTAGCAATCAACTCATCTCAACGAACGCTGATGAAGTAAGGCTGAATACTGATAAAAAAATTAGTTAAGGACGCAACGAGCTTCAACACACCAGGTGTTGAAGCTCGTTATCCTTTATTTGAGGTGAAAGGAGATTGGTTTTTTCTTACTTTTTAATCATTCAAACGTTATATTCAATTGCTGTGCAGAGTACACGGCCGATTGTTTCTTTATTTGCAGACTCACAAGGCGTATCCGTTGCGGTGATTGGATTTTTGGTTTCCGCTTATGCTTTTTTTCCAATGCTTTTCGCGGTAAAAGCAGGAAAATGGCTGGATGTGTATGGCGCCCGGCATATGTGTTTGTTAGGAAGCATGGGCATGTTGCTGTCTTTAATAATTCCCATCATGGTCCCTGTTTTTGCGTCACTCTTTTTTTCCCAATTATTAATGGGGTTTTCTCAAATATGCTGTCTCGTCTCTTTGCAGAAAACAGTCGGGAACCTGCCTGGAAACCGGGATAATCTTATTACCATATTTAGCCTTACCGGCTCGTTAGGCGAGCTAATCGGGCCACTCGCAAGCGGGTTTGGATATGAATACTTCGGTTTTCGCTTTACGTTTGCAATCGCAGCTGTTTTGGTCGGTCTCGTCTTTTTAAGCTGCTTGCTCGTCCCGAAGGAATTCTGGAAAAGCGCTGCCGCTTCTGGAATGAAAAAAACGAGTGATAAAACATCATCCTGGAAAATGCTAGAACATGTAAATTTACGGAAAGCACTCATTATCAGCGGGTTAGTCTTGTATTCAAAAGATCTTTTTGTGGCTTATTTCCCTGTTTTGGGCACTGAAGTCGGAATGAACGCAAGCAGCATTGGCATTATTTTGTCCCTTGTGGCAGGATCATCCATTGGCGTCCGGCTAATTCAATTTCGTCTTTTGCATATCTTTGGGCGGGCACAAATTTTAACCGCAACATTGGTGATCAGCGGGCTTTCTTTTATGTCATTGAATTTAAGTTCATGGCCAGTGATCTTTGGGCTGATCGCCGTGTTTCTTGGAATTGGTTTAGGATTAGGTCAGCCGCTCAGTCTGACTTATGCGATGAATGTAAGTCCTCTAGATAAACAGGGAGAAGTACTAGGTTTGCGTTTGACCTTTAACCGTTTTTCCCAGTTCGTCTCTCCCTTTTTCTTTGGAGCAGTGGGCAGGATGGCCGGGGTTTCAGCGATTTTCCTGGTGAGCGGGGTTGTCCTTCTCTTAGGAGCCTGGTTTACCAGAATGCGGCAGGTAGAAATGGAAAAAGTACAAAGTAGTATGAGCGGTTTTCCCCTTTACTCTAGTGAAGAAGAAGATGGACTAAGGAAAAAAACAAATTAACCGTGCAAAAAAACAACCTGTGTCTGGATGAACCTGGCACAGATCGTTTTGTTCGTTAATTGATTTTCATGTCTTCTGTACACTTTGTGCCAGCTATTTTAATCGACTCGTTGGGCATCCTTCAAAAGTTCCAAGTCATCATGTAAATCTTCCGGGACACTGCTGTAACTTCATTTTCATCCAAGCCGGTCTGCTTCTTCAAAAAGATGAGAAAGTGGGATCGGTGAGCATCCGGCTGCGATGTTTGCAATTGATCTGTATGTGAAAGGGAAACTAGTGCAGACAACCCTCACGATGCCATTTTTTTCACTTGTTCCGTATAAAAGAACGGGTGTGTTGTTTGTCTTAATCGAATTCATTATCATACAAACAAGATGTAAAGGATGGGGGTACATATGTTAACACCTCCAGTGAAAAAAAAATAACAAACAAAATGAGCCAATCACCAATCCAATCAATTGCCTGCATTTTATTAATGGTCAATTCACATACTCCCTTAATAAAAAAGTTTGACAATATCCATCCAGCGACAGAAGAAGGACTGGGTACAGTGGCAGAAGACGGGAAAGAAGAAGTAGATATGGCCTTTGCCGCAGCACGGCGAGCGTCAGCAACTACATTCTGGATTTTGGAGGGTTTTTTATGTCAGTAAAAACAGAAGGGCTATCTTCCGTTCATAATGCAATTCGGATCTTGCAGACATTCTCATTATTAGAACCTGAGTTAGGCATAAGCGAGTTGAGTGTACGCCTTGGATTAGCCAAAAGCACAGTCTACCGATTAATTAAAACGTTAAACGAATCTAATCTGGTTGCTCAAAATAAAGAAACACAAAAATATCATCTCGGTATTGCTGCTTTTGAACTTGGATTCACGGTTTATCATTCAATGGAACTTAGAAAGATTGCACTCCCGATTTTGGAAAAGCTTTCGGCTTCGCTGCGAAAAGTCGTCAGGCTTGCGGTTTACGATAATGGCGGCGTTGTCTATTTGTGTAAGTGCATACATGATGAGGATAATGGGACAATTTCAAAAATTGGAGAGAGGGCCCCAAGCCATTGCACGGCAATAGGAAAAATGTTATTAGCCTATCAAAACGAACAAGAGATTGACCATGTATTAAATGGGTATTTAAGTGCGTATACAAGCAAAACCATCACATCTCCCATCCATTTAAAAGAACAAATTTTTGAAAGCAAACAAAAAGGATATGCGATTACAAGGGAAGAGCTGCGAGAAGGTATTTCTTCTGTTGCGGTGCCCGTCTACAATGATTTTGCAAAAATGATTGCATCGATCAGTGTAACAGGATCGAATTTTTATTTTAAACCTGATCGTGTTAAGCAATATGTAAAAGAGATGAGAAATTGTAGCCGTCTGATCACAGAACGGTTAGGGATGGGTTATTAAGAACGATCACTTCAAAAAGTAAATTTTTATTTTCTGAAATGGGTGGTAGATGCCAGTCATTCTTTCATTATTCGTTCGCCTTTATAAAGAATAAAAAAACATAAAAATCTTAAATCTGTTCTGTATATAAGAACGGGATTGTTGTTGTTAAAAACGTTTGTGAGAAAATCAATATAAGATTTGAAAATTCTGAAAAGGAGTGCGTGCCATGATGAAACATTGTATTTTTAGATCGGAACATCTTAAAGCACCCAGATACACCCGCTTATTCAATTAAAATGTTAATTTTTTCTTTGGTGTCCACATAGCGGAATGTGGTTGTTCTCATTTCATCGAATTGTGATAATGTCAAATTACCACTACAAATTTCCAGCTTAATTGGAGGAATCTTAAGTAGTAATGATTAAATGTCGTTTAAAACTGTAAGCGTTTACTTAATCAACTGAATCTTTCACATCAAACCTATAGTACAGGGAGGGAAATTATGGTATGAATAGATTTTCTAATAAAGCGTTTATCAGTATAGTTACTCTTCTTCTTTTAGTTTTTTCAGTTTTAAGCGGGTGCAACAACGCGGAATCTCAAAAACAAGCAAAAGCAGTTTCCGGCGAGCGTAAAGGAGCAGAGATCAAAATGGGTCTTCCTTCATCAAATGCCAGTTATCTGCCGTTATTTGTAGCTGATAAAAAAGGATTTTTTCAGGATCGCCATTTAACAGTTACATTTACAAAAGTACAAGGAGGCGTCACAGCGCTTCGTGGTTTGCAGACGAATGATTTCCAAGTCATCTCAAGCTTGCCTGAATCAGTGATTACCGGCGTTGCGGAAGGTGCTGGCGTTAAAATGATTGGAACGCTGGATGATAAGTCGATGTACAGCATTTACACCACAAAAGACGTTAAAAGCCCTGAGGATTTAAAAGGGGCAGTAGTCGCAACAAACCGAACAGGAAATGGAACGGATATTCAACTGCGCTGGTGGCTTAAAAAACATGGCTTAGAACCGGAAAAAGATGTTCGTATTATTGAAGCGGGTGAAAATTCAACACGCCTTCAATCATTAATATCAGGCCAGGCAAAACTAACGATTTTAAGTCAGCCGACGGATTTAAAAGCGGAAGCTTCAGGAATGAAGAAGTTGGCCTTGATGCGTGATGAACTGAAAACGTATAACCATAACATGCTGATGGCGAATGGAGATTTCTTAAAAAATCAACCAGAAGCGGCAAAAGCATTTGTGGAAGCAATAGGAAAAGCAACCGAGTACGCGAAAAAACCCGAAAATCGTAAAGAAATGGTTCAGGTGATTATGGATGAACTGCAAATGAATAGAAAAGATGCAGAAAAATCGTTTGATTTTGTACTCCCAGCATTAGCAGATAAAGCGAAAATCAACCGTGATGGTGTTCAATGGGCAATTGACACAACAAAGGAAACCGGCTTGTTAAAAGAAAATGTAACAACGGATCAATTAATTTATGAAAATGCTTCAGCCAAGTAATCCATAAATATTAATTTAGATGATCGAGGTGTTATTTTGATGACCGAAACCTTAGTAAAAACCAAAATACCCATTCTGCAATTTGATTCACTGAACGTCATTTATAACGAAGGGGAGCCAAATCAAGTCCATGCCTTGAAAGATGTTTCTGGAGAAATCCATGAGGGTGAGTTTATTTCAATCATCGGTCCCAGTGGCTGCGGGAAAAGTACAATGCTTCATACGCTGGATGGCTTGCTCCAACCAACATCGGGCACGATATTTGTGAACGGCTCTCCAGTGCATGGCCCGGACGGTGACCGGGCGATGGTCTTTCAAGATTTCGCTTTAATGCCGTGGCAAACTGTTTATCAGAATGTCGAATTTGGATTGAGGCTAGCCGGGAAGAAAGGCAGTGAAATCCATGACAAGGTAATGCATTATATTAAGCTTGTCGGTCTGGATGGGTTTGAACAAAAATATCCGCATCAGCTTTCAGGCGGGATGAAGCAACGGGTTGGAATCGCTCGTGGTTTTGCAGTAGAACCAAAAGTGTTGCTAATGGATGAACCATTTTCAGCGATAGATGAACAAACACGAGAGATTATGCAAGAAGAAGTTTTAAAGATCATGCTTCATGAAAAGAAGACCGTGATATTTATTACTCACTCAATCGATGAGGCTGTATTTTTATCTAGCCGCATTTTCTTAATGTCCGTCAGGCCGGGGCAAATTGTAGAAGAAGTAAAGATTGATATACCGTATCCGAGAACATTGGAAACAAAATTATTACCTGAATACCAAGAATACAAGCAGATTATTTGGGATCATCTTAAAGGAGAAGTTAGACGACAGTACCGCAGGGGGGAAGCTTAGTGAAAAAAGTAGATCTTGCGCTCCATGTTCCTTCTTTTTCTCTGAAAAAAAGAAAAAGGATACCTCAAAGTTTTTCTTATCCATCAGTAACATTAGTGATCATATTATTTGTGTGGGAGCTGTGTGGGCGATTGAATTTGATTGACCCATTTATGTTTAGCTGGCCAAGCAAAATTTTCGCTAAAGCTCAGGATTTTTTCGCCACAGGCGAGGTATTTAAACATCTGGCGGTTAGTGGAATGGAAGTTGGTTTTGGTTTTGCCATGGCACTGATCGGCATTCCGATCGGATTGATGATGGGATACTGGAAAAAGCTAGAATTAACCTTTGATCCATTTGTCACAGCCCTTTACACAACACCGATGATCGCATTAACTCCATTGTTTGTTCTATGGTTTGGTTTGGAAACATTATCAAAAGTAATGATGGTGTTTGCTTTATCCATATTCCCTATCTTAATTAACACGATGGCGGGCGTTAAAATGACCGATATATCTTTAATTAAAGCTGCCCGTTCCTATGGAGCCAGTGAGCGTCAAATGTTTAAAGAAGTCATTTTTCCTTCTGCGATTCCATTTATTATAACAGGCATTCGATTAGCAATTGGCCGGGCTTTAATTGCTGTTGTCGTTGCTGAGATGCTGGCTGGAAATATCGGGATCGGTTTTGCAATTAGACATGCTTCTGAGCTTTTCCATACAGCCGAATATTTAGCTTATGTGGTTGTCCTGATGGTGCTCTCTGTTTTACTGACGGAATTGTTAAAGAAGTTTGAAAAGAAATTGGCACCTTGGCGAGATCGTTAAACTTGAGAGACAGTGCAGAGCACTGTCTTTAGCCTGTAGACAAAGTCTCTTTTTGAACTTTGTCTGCAGGATTTTTTTGTTTAATGAAAAGAACAAAACAAAGAGATCTAGGGAAAGCATAAAAAAACGATTAACCGATGCCCCAAAAAGCATGGTATAAGTTAGAAAACCCTTAGGGGTTTTAAAAAATTGTCCATGCAGGCGAAGCTTACTTTTGCTGCCATGAATCTCAAGAAAATGGCAAGATGGGTTGGAAGACACTACACCCATCACGACGAACTACTTATTTCAATGAAAAACTACGTGTTTGTCGACGGTCTAAGACAGTGCCGAGCATTGTCTCTTTTTCATGCAAAAATAAAAAAATCTTTCATGATGTTCCGCATAAAAGAACCATTTATTAAAGACAGGTAAACAGTCATTTTATAATAAAACTATGAAAAAATCACCATTTATTAATGGAAGAAGGGGTGGAGAGTTATGTTAAAGAAAGAAGATAATGAAAAGCTTTGCCGGACGGATTCAGGAACACCAATGGGGGAGGTTTTCAGACGGTACTGGATTCCGGCGTTGTTAACAGAAGAAGTCCCCGAAAAAGACTGTCCGCCTGTAAAAGTAAAATTGCTGGGTGAAGAGCTTGTGGCTTTCCGTGATTCAGATGGAAAAGTCGCCATTTTAGATGCATACTGTCCTCACCGACGGGCGCATTTGTTTTGGGGGCGAAACGAGGAATGCGGACTAAGATGTGTTTACCACGGATGGAAATTTGATAAAGACGGAAAATGCGTAGACATGCCGAATGAGCCGGAGGAAAGTAGATTCAAGCATAAAGTTCAATTAACGGCTTATCCCACTTGGGAGAAATCAGGAATTGTTTGGACGTATATGGGTCCAAAAGAGGAACAACCAGAAATGCCGGATTACGAATGGCTGCGCGCACCTAAGACGCATTTTCAAGTATCCAAAACATATGAGGGGTGCAACTGGCTGCAAGGACTTGAAGGAGGGATTGATACCTCTCATTCCTCATTTGCCCACAACAATGATATTCAAGACAAAAGTTCAATGAGAAGCCGTGCAACCAATCCGAAGCTGGAAGTGGATAAAACGGATTATGGATTCAAGTATGTGGGCATCCGTGATGTAAAAGAAGACGGAAATTACATTCGTGCCTATCAATTTATAATGCCCGCCCAGCAAATGCGAGGTCAAATGATGAAATGGCATGATGGAAGCCGTGAAGAGTATCCGACGATCAGAGGTCATATATGGGTGCCGATTGACGACGAAAGCGTGTGGGTTTGGAACTTTAAATACACGAGTGAGCCGTCGATCCCTTTAGATCCTGAGTTTTCCCAACAGCAAGAAATTCTTTTTGGGCGGGGACCCGATGATATGCTTCCTGGCTACCGCTTATTACGAAATCCATCCAATGACTTCTTGATCGACCGTGAACTTCAGCGCACCAAAACGTTTACAGGAATTGCAGGCATTAACACGCAGGATTATGCACTTCAGGAAACGATGGAAAAGCCATTTCCGGACCGTACAAAGGAGCGTTTAGGAACAGCTGACTTGGCGATTATTGCAGCCAGGCAATTGTTACTGGAAGCCACGAGAGATATTAAAGCGGGGCGTCAGCCAAAAGGTGTGGATCCGGAATCATATCGCCATGTACGAGCTTGTGATGATTTCCTCCCAAAAGGGGTGGACTGGCGAGAAGGATTAAAAGAAGAACTGTACGCGAAGTATTAAAAAGGATGCTAAATGGGTGCAGGTGCATGATTCTGCCAAAAGAAGATGTGCTGGCCTTATGGAGCGGTACTTCTCCTCATTTAAACGAGGAGATAGATTAGGCTGATTTATCCCTTGTTTTGTTTAAAAGATATTTAATTAAATCTAGAGGGGGTGAAATCTGTGGCAATTTGGGATGATGTGTTAAATGAAGAGGACCGAAAAAGGTTTTTAAAATCAAACATGGGCGGAACGAGAGGGTTCGGTAAAAAACCGGCCCTCCTCATTGTGGATATGACATATGGTTTTTCAGACAGTAAATTCCGTTTAGGACATACTGAAACGGGATATCCAGCGGTAGAGGCAACATCACGTCTATTGCAAAAAGCAAGAGATAAAAAGCTTCCTATATTTTTCACAAAACCATTCTCGGAATCACATCAATCGGGAATCGGTTTGTGGAAAGGGGGAGAAGTAAAATCTGAAGAAGAAAATACCATTGTTGAACAAATTACGCCAAGGGGAAATGAAGTAGTTCTTCAGAAAAGAAGACCCAGTGCATTTTTTGGTACAAGTTTGATTGATATGCTCATTTATCATGGGATAGACTGCATAATCATTACCGGTTTAACAACGAGTGGTTGTGTTAGAGCCAGTGTTGTGGATGCATTCTCTTATAATTATAAGGTGATTGTGCCGGAAGAATGCGTAGGGGACCGAAGCAAAATCTCTCATAAAACGAGTTTAATGGATATCCACATGAAGTACGGAGATGTACTCCCGTTGGGTGGAGTAATGGAATGGATGGAACATGCTCTTTAGTAAGTTAAAATCATGATCAATACAAAGTCATATTAGTCCTTAATTCTGAGAGGGGTTAAAAAGTGAAAACGAGTCAATTGTTCTTAAACGGGTTCGCCGTCTTTTTATCTGTTGTTTTCATGATTACACTAATAGGCTGTGTTCAAAAGGAGGATGTTCAAACAGCACAAACCGCGTCAAATAATGGAACAAAGAGGATGCCTGACGAGCAGACGGAGGTTATCGTAGGATTACCTTCTAAACGCAATATGAGCTATCTGCCTTTTTATGTGGCAGCAAAAAAGGGGTACTATCTGAAAAATAATCTGAATATTAAATTCACGTATGTTCAAGGCGGAGTCTTAGCACTTAGAGGATTACAAACGGGAGACTTTCATTTCATCTCATCTTTACCTGAATCGGTCATTACAGGTGTCGCTGAAGGGGCTAATGTGAAGATCATTGGAACATTAGACAATCAATCTATGTACTCCATTTATGTTTCAAAAGATATAAAAGAGTTAAGGGATTTAAAGGGAAAGGCTGCGGCTGGTATGGTAACTGGAAACGGGACCAATATTCAATTGGAATATTGGTTGCGGAAACAAGGGTTAGAGCCTAATAAAGATGTCAGAATCATCAATGCAGGAGATAATGCAGAACGGCTCCAGGCACTACAGCAAGGCGAGGCAGCCGTTACCATTTTAAGTCCACCCACAGACTTAAAAGCTGACGAGTTAGGTCTAAAGCGATTTCTTATGAGAGATGAACTCAAAACATATAATCATAATATGGTATCCGCTAATGGAGATCTTATTAAAAATCATCCTGAAGTAGTTTATGCGTTTATGTCTGCTCAAGCAGATGCTGTAGAGTTTATAAAAAATGAAACAAACCGGAATGAAGTCATCCAAATTGTCATGGATGAATTACAAATGGAAAAAACTGATGCAGAAAAGTCATTTGATTTTGTACTGCCAGCTCTGGCGGAAAAAGGAAAGATAAATATGGATGGTGTTAAGTGGGCAATGGATACCGTAAAAGCAGCAAAGGTATCTGAAAAAAAAGTCGCGTTAGATCAGCTGGTAGACGAAAGATATTATGCTAAATAAATGGTTCAGCAATTATTCATTTAGCAAAAAACCATTGCGGAGTGGAGGCAATGGTTTTTTATTATGATGTGAAAAAAATAGAAACTGTTCTGTATATAAGAACCACATCCACTGCTGGTTTTCTTTTCTTTGTAAAATAAACCTATTAAGTGTTTCAGAAACTGATTTAATAGGAGGTCATTAACATGTATCAAACAGAACAATTACACATTCCAGATTATTTATACGGCAAAACAATCGCAATTTTAGGCTACAGCAATGAAGGAAAAGAATATGCACAGTTACTGCGTGAGCATCACATTCCGGTCGTGATTGGGTTAAGACCAGTGGATGATATTTGGACTGATGCTGAACGTGATGGGTTTGATGTGAGAACCTTGTGGGAAGCAGTAGAATCCGCCAGTATTATTCAAGTGTGGTAGAAGTGTCATCATGGCAGAATCATTAGCGTTGTTGGCTGCTTTTTCATTTGGCTGTGCAAATGTAATGGTCAAGAAAGGGACTAAACCAAATTCGATCAATAATGGAACGTTTTTATCCATTTTGATTACGTTCTTTCTGGCGGGGGGCATAGCTCTTGGAAAAGGATTGTTAGAAGGGTGGGTTATTTTTACTGCTGAAGGCATTTGGTGGTTTATCTTAGCCGGAATACTGACGGCATTTATCGGGCGAACTCATTTATTTACATCCATTCAGCATTTAGGTTCTGTCAGAGCTTCTGCCATAAAGCGTTTAAACCCTTTGTTTGCCGTTTTAATCGGCATATTCTTTCTTCATGAAGCTCTAAACACTTGGATTATAATCGGTATCATCTGTATTTTCGGAAGCTCTGTCGTGCTCATGTACGAATCGTTCATCGTAGCAAGAAAGAATAAAAAAAATGTACCAGCTTCCAAACAAGAGAAAGCAGGCAACGGTCAGTTCAACAAATTGAAAATGATTGCTAGATTCGGTTATGTCTATGGAGTCATTTCTGCTTTCGCTTATGCGATTGGGTACGTAGTGAGAAAAGAAGGATTAGAGGAAATGCCTGATCCGTATATGGGAACAATGATTGGCGCACTTGTTGGTATTCTGGTCTTATTAATCCTTTCCTTGTTTCAGAAACGGTACAGACAGTCCATTCAGTCCACTTTCTCAAGTTTTCAACCATGGTTGTTTGGTGCAGGAATCGCTACATCATTAGGTCAAATCTTATATTTCGCCGCGTTATCACAGAATGGTGTTTCACAAGTAGCTGTTATTGCTTCAACAGACGTAATCTTTACATTATTTTTGTCTTCAATGGTGTTTAAAACTAATGAGGCGATTACAAAAAAGGTCATCTTCGCTTCGATTACGGCAATGGTGGGAGCAGGGTTAATTGCCTCCGTTTAAAGAAAGGTAGTGGTTGTGGTTGAGTCGTACGCCAACTCAAACGTTAAAGGAACAGCTAGCCGTATCAATACGTATGATGGAACAAGCAAATCATATCGACTTTAACGGTCATATGAGTACCCGTGTTCCTGAAACTGACTTTATTTTAATAAACTCTGCTCCGGCGAGTAGAAGCACAATAACCGCTGACGATGTAATTATGATTGATTTGCAGGGAAATGTCATAGAAGGGGATGGTAGACCACCGAATGAATTGCTGATTCACACCGAAATTTACAAGCGGAGAAAGGACATTCAAACCATTGCTCATACACATCCCCGGTGGTCCACATTGTTTACCATTGCAAAGATTCCTTTGCGGCCGGTGGTTATACAAGGTGCAGTATTAGGCGAAATTCCGGTATTCCCAAAATCACAGTCAATCAGCGAACAAGAAATAGCGGATGAACTGGCTGAAAAATTGGCAGGGCATCACATTATACTATTGAAGGCCCACGGAGCAGTCGTCACTGGCGCTTCGATAGTAGAAACGTTCGTGCGCAGTGTATTTTTAGAAGAGAATGCTTATAGACAGTACATGGCAAGTCAAATGGCGTATGCACATTCCCTTGGAGACGAAGACATACAAATGACAAAAAGTGTGATTTGGCGGCCGAATAACCTCCAAAAAGTATGGGATTACCATTACAGCAAGCTGTAATACTGGTAGTCCCATATACTAGGAAAAAAGTAATTCTCGAGAGTCAATTTATCTTAAATCATACATAGCTCACTTCCAAAAACTTCATGAGATTTTCCAGATAATAAAATAAGCTCCTTTGCCTAAAAAATAAGGAAGCTTATCTATTTCTTTATTTAGAGCCATGGAGAAACGGTAACTAACAACCGAGAAGAGTCAATCTCCCCTGCAGCAGTTCTTAATGCCAGGTCGGTCTCATTTAATGTATAATTATGGGGTTTCATGATTCCGAGAGGAAATTTTCCTGAGGAGATGAATTCGACTGCCTCGGATACCAGGATAATGGTGGGCAGCAACGAGCGCATTTATTAAGAAGCCTTGGCATTGATCTCGTGATCGGTCTTCGAATTGGGGATGAAAACTGGGAGTTAGCAACGCAAGACGGCTTCACTGTTTTACCCGTCTGGGAGGCAACTAAAATCGCTCAAATTGCTCAAGTCTGGTAGGGCGGTTTAGAGCTGGCAAAATCAAAACCAACATGATCCACATAAAGAACAGAAGTGGATAATGAACTGTACCCTTAACAGTTTAATAAAAGCCTCTTTTAGGCAGCTAACAGATGACCTCGAAATTGTTTCCGGGGTTATTCTTTTTGCTCCATTGATAACGCCCCGAATTGTAGAATTCAATATAATCCTCAATTACTCGCCGTAATTCTTCAATCGTTATGCAGGAAGAAGCGTCAATTTCATCTCCCAAGAAGCGGTCATCCAGAAGATGACGAACAACAGCATTCAAAAATTGAAAGAAACAGCACAAATCATCAATACGGACAAACTCAGCCATGCAGTAAAAGCCTTAACCAAAGCAAAATCGATACACTTTTTCGGCATTGGTGAATCAACACTGCTTCGCGTAGTGCAGCGGAAAGTTGAAGGACGTTCCCCGGCCATGAATAAGTTACTTTTAATTGTTCGTAAGGGGCCTTTCATTAGTTTGAGCAGACATTGAACCGAAGCCGTTCAAAAGCAAAAAACTCCTTGAATAACAAGGAGTTTGCAGGATGTATGGCCGAAGCAATGAAATAGGGCTATGTGATATGATTCTACGGTTATTAAGAATGATACTGATACCCTTAAAACCAAGTTGGATAAATTCTTGGCAGGATGAGTCAGGATATCCCTTTGACCGCAGAAAATTGTTGTTCAGTAGGCTTAACCGTTGATTCTTTTTTCTCGAGTTTAACGAATAAAATGACCAATGCTCCCACCAGCGGGCCAAGAGCCAACGTCGCAAAAACATAAAAGAAATTATGTGTTGCATCAATGACAGCCCCTACAACTAAAGGTGAGATCAGAGCACCTAACTGCCAAAGTGAATTTACCACGCCAGAGGCGGTCCCCACAAGTTTCTTATCTATCGATTCACAAATGATCGTATTCATGATCGGATAAAATGCATAGGCTAAAACGCCAATTGTTGGAATTAGGAAATATAACATCGATAGATTTCGATTCACACCAAACCATAACAGGATGGGAACGATTGACAAGAGAATCCAAAACGTCAGGGATTTACGGTTCACATAGTCTGACATCAATCCAGTCAAGGGTTTACAAAGTAACGCTGCGATGGCATAAACAGACATAAATAAACCTGCTTGTACAAGAGAAAGATGCAAAGATTTATTTAAGTACGTATTGGCCCATGTTGCGACTCCTAAAGTCGCCCACTGTCCGCAAAATCCGGATAGTCCTACTAACATTAGATTTCTATTTTTTAAGATGGACAACAAATCGTGCGAAAAACGACGACTGCTATTTTGCTCTTTTGGCTGTTGGGCTTTTGGGGTGCGTTCCTTAAGTAAAAAATAGCCCAGTAGTAATCCTAGAAAAGGAAGGATACCTGATACCAAAAAAGTTGCCCGCCAACCAAACCCATTGGCCACTACCGGAACGTATAAATTTACCACTGAAACACCTAAAGAAGTGGACGTCATAAATATTCCATTCGCCAATCCACGTCTGTTCTTAGGAAACCAATCCGTTATCGCGACGAGGCCAGAAGAAAAAATCGCCCCTGAGCCGACTCCTGCAAAAAATCTGGCTACAAGTCCCAGTCGGAAATCAGGAACAAGTCCCGTCATCAGCGTGGATGCGCCGATGATAAAAAAGCAGCCTAGTAACACCTTTCGATAACCATATCGATCCGTTAAAAAGCCTCCTGGGATCTGCGTAATGACATATCCCACGTAAAAAGCGGTCATGAAGCTTCCCGCCTGAGCAGAATTTATGCCATAGTCACTGGATGCCAAGGGTATAATGGGAGGCCATGACATTCTACTCATATAAGAAAAGAAGTACGTTAACCATGCAATAAATAAAACGGTAAAAGCTGACATCATTCTATTATTCAATTTTTTAATCCTCCTAGCATTTCATTTTTTTCTCCTTATTGTTAGAATTTGATGATTAAATACTCAAAAAGCTATGAAGGTTTATGGGGATGTATGGTCATCAATTCCCTTTCTTATACAAGCTAGTTAGCCACTGTTGACAACGCTTTCATTTTGAGCCTGCTTTTTTGCCTTACTTCACCTCCTGTTATACTTTCAGGCTTGAACGGGATAGGGGACCGGCTCTGTTTCGTTATCAAACTCCCTTTTGACTCTTTCAAGTAGACTAGTTTTTTCAGAAAATTAAAACTGTTGTTATTAACATTAGTCGTAATGAACCAAAATTTCAAATTGATAGTTTATATGTGATGCATTAATATTATTAATAGGTTAATGTTTGTTACTTCCAATAAGGAGAGGAAAATAACTATGGAATTAAAGAACATTGAAGCATTCCTCATGGTAGTAGAAAAAGGCAGTTTTTCAGCTGCAGCCCATGCTCTGTATATTAGCCAGCCAACGATCAGTGTTCGCATTCAACAACTGGAAAAACATCTAAATACTACCTTGTTTGAAAGAGAAAGTGGAAAGAAAACCGTATTGACCCAATCCGGAAAAAAAGTTTTTTTATATTTTCAAGAGGCCTTTCTACTCATCAATAAAGCACAAGATGTCCTTAAAGAAGAACCTGTCCAATCTAAAAAAATCAAAATATCCTGTACGCATCACATGGGTGTTGAGATATTGCCAGAAATCTTAAAAAGTTTATATGATCGTTTTCCGGGCTTTGAATTCCCGATTGACATTCGATCGACTGAGGAAATCACGGAAGATATTCGCAAAGCAGAAATAGACATTGCATTTGCTTACGTGGATGTGGATGCTAAAAAGAACCATACCGATCTTTCGGTGATTAAGATTGCCAATGAAGAAAATATCCTTGTTTGTGCACCTGATCACCCTCTTGCAGCATTCGATAAAATTGTACCCTCGGATTTGGAAAACGAACGTATCATTGTCTATAATCGCGAGTTTGTGATCGCACAATTTTTGGAGAAACATCGTTTAAAAGAATATAAGGAAGTAGAAATTAATAATGTAGGCTGGATAAAGATGATGGTGCGTAAAGGGGTGGGGGTTGCTTTTTTACAAGAGATTTTAGTACAAGAAGAACTGAAGAATGGAAAGTTGAAAAAAGTGAATCTCCGTAAATCTCTTCCATCTACTCCTATTTACTTATTTTCACATGCTGATATCCCTCAAACTATAAAAGAAACGATCATCCAAAATTCTAAACGAATTTTTTCATAACGTTACAAGTCGCAAGCAGCACAAATCAGCATCTTTTGGAATTCGGCTTATGTTTTAGCTGAATTTTTTTATTTTTACCGATAAAAAACAAAAATGATGGTAATCGTTATTGTTTTTCCCTCACTTTTTTCTCTTTAATTCCGTATAGCAGAACAATGGTCTTGTATAGTATATTTCTATATCCTATCATAAAGCAAATCAAATTAAATAATATGAAAATTCATTCACTTAGGTCTTTTTATCTGTTTTCATGTTGTTTTCCGATAGGAGTGAGGGAAGATTAATAAAGCCATTACACCTTTTAAGAAAGTATTAGTTGCGAATCGAGGGGAGATTGCCATCCGCATTTTTCGAGCGTGTACCGAACTCGGAATTCGTACGGTTGCGGTTTACTCTGAGGAAGATCAAATTTCTTTACACCGATTCAAAGCAGATGAATCGTATCTGATCGGGAAAGGAAAGGGGCCCATTGAAGCTTATCTTGATATTGAGGGTCTCTTGGAAGTGGCCCATCGCCATGATGTGGATGCCATTCATCCAGGATACGGATTCCTCGCTGAAAATGCAGAGTTTGCCCAAAGATGCCAAGAGGAAGGAATCGCATTTATCGGACCGTCCCCAGAACACATTAAGAGGTTCGGCGATAAAGTCGATGCGAGAGAAATGGCGATACATGCTGGAATCCCGGTTATTCCTGGGACACCTAAGCCGATTGAAAGACTTCAAGAGGCCTCTCGCTTTGTTGAAGAACACGGTTATCCGATTATCATCAAAGCATCATCCGGAGGGGGTGGTCGGGGGATGCGCATTGTTCGATGCGATGAGGAATTACAGGATTCGTTAGAACGTGCGAGTTCAGAGGCGAAATCATCATTTGGAAACACCTCCGTCTATATTGAAAAATATCTCGAAAATCCCAAACATATTGAGGTTCAAATTTTAGCTGATCGGTACGGCAAGGTGGTCCATTTGTTTGAACGAGATTGTTCCATCCAAAGACGTCATCAGAAAGTGATCGAAGTGGCACCCAGCGTTTCTTTACCGGCTCAGTTATGTCAACAAATCAATGATGCAGCTTTACAGCTCATGAAAAAATCGGAGTATGTGAATGCCGGCACAGTTGAATTCCTGGTCACAAAAGATCAACAGTTTTATTTTATTGAGGTCAATCCTCGTGTTCAAGTGGAACACACCATCACCGAAATGATTACCGGGATAGACATCGTGCAGTCTCAAATCCGGATTGCTGAAGGATATGCGTTGGAAGATCCTGAAATTTCGATCCCGGATCAACACGAAATCAACCCTCGCGGATATGCGATCCAATGCCGCGTGACAACCGAAGACCCAGAACAAAACTTCCTTCCCGATACAGGAAAAATACTGGCTTACCGGTCGGGTGGCGGTTTTGGCATTCGTTTAGACTCTGGAAGCGCAAGCCAAGGCGCCGTCGTTAGCCCGCACTATGATTCTTTGTTAGTGAAAGCGTCTGCTTGGTCCATGAACTATGAACAGGCGGCCGCTAAAATATTGCGAAGCCTAAAAGAGTTTCGGATCCGTGGCGTCAAAACCAATATTCCGTTTCTCGAAAATGTGATCCAACATCCAGATTTTTTAAAGGGCACATACAACACCTCCTTTATTGAAAGCACGCCCGAATTATTTGAATTTCCGAAACGAAAAGACCGGGGTACGAAGTTATTGAACTATATTGGGCAAACCCTAGTCAATGGTCACCCTGGTCTGCTATCAAAAGAGAAACCGTCCTTTGATGCACCGAGAATTCCGTTTACGCCAGTTAAACAGGAATATCCAGCCGGAACCAAGCAAATTTTGGAGCAACAAGGGGTCAAGGGACTGCAGCAATGGATTCTAGACAATAAACAATTATTAGTCACGGATACCACCTTTCGTGATGCCCATCAATCCTTGGTTGCCACAAGGGTTCGTACCCATGATCTCTTAAACATTTCTGAAGCAACAGGCAAGTTAGCTCCTAATCTCTTCTCCATCGAGATGTGGGGTGGTGCCACGTTTGATACCACGATGCGGTATTTGAATGAAGATCCTTGGGAACGACTGCACCTACTAAGGCGACGAATTCCAAATATTTTGTTTCAAATGCTGTTTAGAGGTGCCAACGCGGTAGGATACACCAATTATCCAGATAATAGTATCCGAAAATTTATCCAGCTTGCGGCAGAATCGGGAATCGATATCTTTAGAATATTTGACAGCTTAAATTGGACAGAAAATATGAAGAGCGCGATTTATAATGTTCGAGAATCCGGTAAAGTGGCCGAAGCTGCCATCTGTTATACAGGAGATATCCTGGACCCCAATCGAGATAAGTATTCTTTAACGTATTATGTTGCCTTAGCGAAGGAATTAGAAAAATCTGGCGCAAATATCCTTGCGATCAAGGATATGGCGGGGCTCCTCAAACCTTTTGCCGCATACAAATTGGTCAAAACATTGAAAGAGGAAATTGGGATTCCGATTCATCTTCATACGCACGATACAAGCGGAAATCAAATGGCCACGTTAATCAAAGCGTGTGAAGCCGGTGTCGATATCGTGGACACCGCGATCAGTTCCATGTCGGGAGTCACTTCCCAACCCAGCTTAAATGGGCTGGTCGCCTCTGTCCAAGGGCAAGAATGGGAAACCGGTTTACAACCTGACAACCTACAAAAGCTTTCCGATTATTGGGAGGATACGCGTCCATACTATGCGCCTTTTGAAAGCGGAATGAATGCTTCGAACTCCGAAATTTATACCCATGAAATGCCAGGGGGTCAATATACCAATCTCCATCAACAAGCAAAGGGATTAGGTTTGTCTGATCGCTGGGAGGAAGTTAAAAAGACGTATTCTACGGTGAATCAAATGTTTGGCGACATTGTGAAGGTCACCCCATCCTCTAAAGTTGTGGGGGATATGGCTTTATTTCTTGTCCAAAACCATTTATCGGAATCAGATGTTTATGAAAAGGGCAACCTGCTTGATTTCCCGGAATCTGTCATCAACTTCTTTCAGGGTTATCTCGGACAGCCTACTGGCGGCTTTCCAGAAAAGCTCCGTGACATTATTCTGAGAGAACGCGATTATTTTACCTGCCGACCCGGTGAATTACTTCCACCTGTAGACTTTGACAAAGTTCAGGAAGAACTAGAAACGAAAATCGGCCGCCCAGCCACTGAATATGATGTCATGTCCTATATCATGTATCCAAAGGTATTTTTAGATCGAGAGAAGTTATTCGTTGAATTTGATGAATTGTCGGTCCTTGATACACCAACCTTTTTTCACGGTCTTCGTGTGGGAGAGGAAATAGCCGTAGAAATTGAGTTAGGAAAAACATTAATCATCAAACTCTGTGCAATAGGTCCTTTGTTAGAAGACGGCACGAAAACCATTTATTTCGAGCTTAATGGTTATCCCCGTGAAATTACGGTCCGAGACCAATCGATTAAAGTCACCGCTGATACTCGACGCAAAGCTGAACGAGCCAACCCCAATCAAATTGGGGGAACTATGAGGAGAAATATCCTTAAAGTGATGGTCCAACCGGGAGATCAAGTCAAAAAAGGACAACATCTCATCGTGACCGAGGCGATGAAAATGGAGACCACCATACAGTCCCCGTATGATGCCATTGTGAAAGAGACTCACGTCAAAGCAGGAGATTTTATTGATACGGGTGATCTCTTAATCGAACTTGAACTGGTCAATCAATCAGCCAAAAAAGAGGAGGTTTTTACATGAGTTACCGTGATGAAAAAATCTATGACATTATTGTAATTGGTGGGGGTCCCACTGGCCTTTTCACTACTTTTTATGGAGGAATGCGCCATTGTAGTGTGAAAATCATTGAAAGCATGCCTCAATTAGGGGGACAGCTTGCCACATTATATCCTGAAAAGTATATCTATGATGTGGCCGGATTCCCGGAAGTACGTGCACAAGAACTCGTCGATTCATTAAAAGAACAGGCCATGCTTTTTAACCCAGCCGTTTCATTAGAGGAACGTGTTTTGGATATAGACAAGCAAATCGATAAGTTTGAAGTGACCACAGATAAAGGAACGCATTTTGCCAAATCGATTATTATTACAGCGGGCGTAGGAGCTTTTGAACCAAGGCGTCTTGCTCACAAATTTGTACACCACTATGAAAAGAAAAATCTTCATTACTTTGTGAGTGGATTAAGTCGATTCGCTAATAAAAAAGTGGTGATCCTTGGTGGAGGAGACTCCGCTGTGGATTGGGCTTTAATGTTAGAACCGATTGCCAAAAAGGTGACCCTTATTCATCGCAGAGATAAATTTCGTGCTCATGAACATAGCGTAGAAAAATTGAGAAACTCTACGGTAAACATTTTGACGCCTTATCAGTACAAAGATCTGATCGGCGAAGACCAGGTCGAGCAAATTGTTCTTTATCATAATGACACGAAAGAGGAAAAATTGATCGAATTGGATGATTTAATTGTGAACTTTGGGTTCATTTCAAGTCTAGGTCCCATTAAAAAGTGGGGACTTGAATTAGAAAAAGGAAGTATAGTGGTGAACTCAAAAATGGAAACCAATATTCCGGGGATATACGCAGCAGGAGATATCAGTACCTATCCAGGAAAGGTGAAATTAATTGCCGTGGGTCTCGGTGAAGCGCCTATCGCCGTTAATAATGCAAAGGCCTATATCGATCCACATGCGAAGATTCAACCCGGCCACAGTACTTCCATGCAGGCCTTTAAACCTACTGTTCCGATAGGGTAATTCCTCATGCATATATCAAGGAACAAAGGCTTTTGTTGGTTGGCAAGGGAGGAAACTCACGAGGCGACCAGATTCTTACAACTATAAAAACGTTTATCAGAAGAAAGACACATGCGGGTTTCCTGCATGATATAAATGATCAGATTTGGTTTTTAAAAAAAGTAGGAGGGATTGACCCATGTACACTATTGTAGCCAAAGACACGTGTATTGCATGCGGAGCATGCGGAGCTGCAGCCCCTGACATTTATAACTATGATGAGGAAGGTATTGCTTTTGTCACATTAGATGACAATCAGGGTATCGTAGAAATTCCAAACGAATTGATTGATGACGCGGAAGATGCTCTTGAAGGTTGCCCGACTGAATCGATTAAGCTAGGGAATGAGCCTTTTAACGGTGAGGCCAATTAATTCGAATCATTATTGTTCCCGTGTAAAAATTTTTTTAAAAGGTCATTTCTTGAATCTTTATAGAAATCATGATCTAGTTCACTACTTATGTTAATGTTGATTACAACATAGACGTTTATGCCAACATTAACATATATGATTAAAGCTCTGTTGATAAGGGGAGTTTGGAAAGAGGATGCTCCTGAAATTTAAGAAAAAAAGCTGACGATCGATACGTAATTTTTGAAATGTTAACAGAAAGGCTACAAGGGAAATCGATGATTTCCCTTTCTGGTATGATAGATGAAAATACAGCGCTTCTCGATTTATGGAAAATCTATTCTTTTCACACTTGCTGTGGCTCTGTTTCCTGTGTTTCAGCTCGCCCCATTTAAAGGGATAGGGTTGGTGTTGTCAATCGTTTCCATATTGGCTATTGCAGCATCGCTTCCATCCTGTCATTTTTTTACGAGACTCTTGTCCATTCTATTTTTGACGTTAGGGACATGGATGGTTGAAAGTAAGGGAATTGATTTCTCATCCTACGTAAAGCTTTATGGGGACATGCTCTATTTGCTCTCCCTCTTTGCCATCGTTCCTTTATTGGCGCTCCCCATACAGGTTGGAGGGTACAGGAAGGTTTTTGAAGAGTTATTTCAGAGGAAAGTAAAATCAATTTCTACATTGTATCGCGTTGTCACGGGATTATCTTATATTCTCGGGAGTTTTTTGAATATGGCCGCGATTCCCATTGTCCATTCCAGCGTTAAATCGTCTGTGGAAGCTTTGCCAATGAAAAATCCCAAGCGATTTTTGGCGATCGGCATTCTTCATGGATACTCTTTACCTATTATGTGGACCCCTTTATCGGGCATTGTCGGGGTTGTTCTTTATGTTACTCACGTTCGGTGGTTGTCAATCGTGCCCGTTTTATTTTCCATCAGTTTAGCAACGCTCGTCATGAACTGGATTCTTTTCAGATGGATGGAAGGCGGGAGGCCATCCGTTGTTGGAGATCAAGAAACAGCATCCGCCGCCGAACAAATACCCCTTGATGATCCCCCTTTGCTTTTCCGTAAGATGTTTCAAATCGTGCTTGCCATTGTTTTGCTCTTATTCTTGATCGTCAGCGTCGATGCGGTTTTTTCATTGGGTTTAGTTGTAACCGTCACCCTTTTAACAGTTCCCTTCGCATGGATATGGTGTCTTTTGCTAAAGAGGGGCCAGTCTTTTTGGCTGGAGGTGAAACATCATTTTACACGAAAAGTAGCAGAAATGAGTGAATCGTTTGCGATTTTTTTGAGCGCCGGTTTTTTTGTACAGGCTCTTCACTATTCCGGAAATGACCAGTTGGTCAATCAGCTATTTGTTCAATGCAAAGAGCTGATTGGTATTCATTTGTTTTTACTTCTGATCCCATACATGACGCTGCTGTTATCCTATATCGGATTGCATCCGATTGTCGTCGTCCATTTGCTGGCCCAATCCCTAACACCGGCTATTCTCGGATTTACACCCGAACAAATGACGATCGCTTTTCTGGGCGGTGCAGTCATGACGTTTTATATGGGGCCATTTAGCGGAACTCTTGGGCTGTTGTCATCCATGATTGATGTCGCTCCGTTACGTATTGCTAGATGGAGCCTAGTGAATGTTGTCGGATTTTCCCTTATTTTAGCCGCAGCTATTTTGTTGGTTTAGGAAGAAATCTATTCAATATTAGAATGGAGAGGTTCATATGCTCTTGGTGTGTAACAAACATGTTAAAGAGGGGCTTAAACATTTTGAGGTTCCTCATGTGAAAAAAGTGGAAAATCACCACTTTCCCTGTTCATTTTGCAAGAAAGAGGCTGAGATTAAAATCTATCGCCCTTTCCCTCCAAAAAAAAGAAGAGTTAAAGTGATGCCATCCATTTAAATGCAAATCATAGATAAAGGGCAGCCAATCGAGGCTGCCCTTTGTTATGTGTGCCAGGCATGTTCATCAACTAGACGGTGAAAGTCCGTTATGGGCGTTGGGATATGCGAACCATTAGTCGGAAGCAAGGGTGTCCATGGTGACATGGAATCTGAAGGAAGCTCGAGACAAATCCTCGATCTGAGGTACACGAATCACATTTGAGGTTTCTGCTTTCAGGACGAGTTTGCATAACAAAACGAAGTCCAAAATATCCCCGGATGAAACAGGAATAAATGTGGCAGATAGATGAGGGGAAAGTGGATGAACTTACCCTGAGAGATCTCGTGTTAACCTGTTATGGGAACCTATTCAGTGATGGATAGATGAATTACGAGAAGTCAGTAGACGTCATAGTACAACCTAACGGTTGGGAAGGACAGAACGAAAGGAGCGACCGTGTTAGGGGGCATTTCAAAATGCAGACACAGCCCACCTTTAGGACTATAGAGAGGAGGAAGGTTCGGAAAACCAGACAAACTCACTATAGTGTGGAGTCCTATTGTGAAAAAGACCCAGACGAAAAACCGGAACCTCAAAAGATTTGGAATCGAATCGGAACAGGCATGGAAATGCGCCAATACCCGGAAAGGATACTGGCGCTTCTCGAATAACCCAATTTTACATATAGCTCTTAACAATCAATACTGGCAAAAGCTAGGTTTGAAAACCTTGACGAACATGATTTCATAAACTTTTGAACCGCCGTATACGGAACCGTACGTACGGTGGTGTGAGAGGTCGGGGGTTAATCACCCCCTCCTACTCGATTAAACTTTTCTATCAAAAATTGATTTGGGTATGCAAAAAATAAACATTTAGATCGATAATAGAGATTGAACCCCTCTCTCATTATGTATCATAGGGGGCCAGGCACAAAGGTCAAAAGGAAAATCGGATCCAGGAACCACCCTGTCAGATCCCACCACTTCAACGAGGTAATTCAAGCTTTCACTGTGCCAAAGTACGCTATCATACCAAAACCGGCGCAAGTAGTCTTCCGGCGGCGCCTGAAGTGAGGCCGAAACATTTGTCCATTTCTCATACCCTTTATTTAACCGGCCAATTTGATAGGGAAGGAAACCACCACCATGGGCCAGCAAAATTTTTACCTTTGGATATTTGTCGAGCAAACCGCTTAACAATAAATCTGTCGCACAGACCGTCGTTTCCCACGGTACCCCTATTAAATTAGGCATCATTCTTTTTTTCAGACGCGCATCATCACATAGTAAAGGATGAATAAAAATAATCGCTTTTTGAACATTCGCTTCTTCCCAGAAAGGAATAAAAAATTCATCGCTCAACATGACGTTTGATACTCCAGGACCAATAATGGCCCCTTTTAAGCCCAAGTCCATTGCATGTTTTAACTCATCTGCTGCCTGATGAGGATCATTCAGTGGAATGGTAGCTAAGGCAGATAAACGTTCGCTTTCCTCTCCCACCCAATGAGCGAGGGCAGCATTATAGACAGATGAAACCTCACGTGTAATCGCTTCAGGAAAATCGTACATAAATAGTTGCGGTATAGGTGAAACCAGAGAGTGAGAAACTCCGGCCTTTTCTTGTTCTTGCAGGTATAATGCAGGTTTGGTAAATGACTCTTTGAGTTCAAACCCCCATTTGTTATTGATGACCAAAAATTCGGCCTGATCAGGCGCTTTCTTCTCCCATTTGGCGTCAACCACATGTTGGTGTTCCTTCAGCCAAAGCAATACTTCTGGTGGAATAAAGTGAGTATGCATATCAAACAAAAACATCACGCTCCCTATTTTTTATAAGATCCACTAACCTCTCCAGTACCCTAAGTTCTCCGAAATTTCCTTAGCTGCACTTTTGACCTTATTAATAATCGTAATATTGTGGGGGTTCATGCGATGAACAGGCCCCGTCACGCTGATGGCGTATACAACTTTTCCGGTATAATCCCGTATGGGTGCTGCAACGGATGCCACCCCTTCAAGCAGTTCCTCAATGCTAATGGCATATCCTTGTTCTTTTATCGTGTGCAGACTCGTGCGCAAATCATCTGAATCGCTGATGGTGTTTACGGTGTACTTTTGCAGTGGGCTTTCAAGTAATTGGTCGATGACGTCCTGTTTTTGATAGGCCAGTATCACTTTCCCAGAACTTGTACAATGTATCGGGTTTCTTCTTCCCACATGAGATAATATCTGTACCGGATGTTTGCATTCGACTCGATTTAAATAAACAACATCCATACCTTCTAAAGCCGCCACATGGGCAGCTTCTCCAATGTTCTGGACGATCCTTTGAAGAACGGGCAGTGATTCCCGATTGATTTCCAAGTTTGAAGTGACCACCGTATTTAAATTAAGAATCGATAGACCTAAACGATATTTATGGGTCTCCGGATCTTTTAAAACAAAGCCTTCGCTTGCCAGAGTGGCTAATAAACGACTAACCGTGCTCTTTCCCAATCCTAATGAAGAAGCCAAATCCGTCACTTTTTTCTCTGGTTCATCTAAAGAAAAGCTGCGTAACAAACGAAGCGAATTTTTCACCGAAGAAAGTAGATAGTCCTGCTTGGTCTTAGTTTCCATACCATCCCGCCTTTCTTGTTGCGTATAACAGAACAATAATCTTCTATGGTACACAATAAGTGTAACGTAAGTTCTTAATCTATACAATATTCAAAAAATTTTTTAAATTCTTTCTGTTGTTCCATATAGAAGAACAACGGTGTTGTATAATGATTTTTCTCTCGTTACTATGAAGAAAGAAATCCAAAATCAGGTTTGTATACCCTTTCAAGGAGGTTTCACATGTCATTACAATCAACGTTAGAGAACAATGTAAAAGCATTAGATTGCAAGCATTTTATTAATGGTCAATATCTGACTTCACAAAGTGAAAAAACGTTTCACAATATTAATCCAGCGACCCAAGAAGTTTTAGGCCAGGTTTGTGAAGGAGGAAAAGAAGAAATTGACCTAGCCGTGGGGGCTGCGAGAAGAGCTTTAAACGGGACATGGAAAAAGATGACGTCAAACGATCGCATCAACGTAATCAGACGGATCGGGGATATTATCCTTGAGAGAAAAGATGAACTGGCCAGATTAGAATCGCTTGATACGGGGAAACCTTACTGGCTTTCAAGCACAATTGATATCCCAAGGGCCGCGTATAATTTCCATTTCTTTGCCGACTACTTAAGAGGTTTGGGAACAGAAGCGTATCAAACTGATGACGTGGCCATTAACTATTCGGTTCGCCGCCCTGTAGGTGTAGTTGGATTGATCAATCCCTGGAACCTGCCTCTTCTATTATTAACTTGGAAGTTGGCGCCCTGCTTGGCAGCAGGAAACACAGCCGTGATTAAGCCGGCAGAATTAACACCGATGACGGCAACTCTGCTTGGTGAGATCTGCCGTGATGCTGGGGTGCCTGATGGAGTCGTGAACATTGTTCATGGATTCGGTCCGGATTCTGCTGGATCAGCATTAACCGAACACCCTGATGTCGATGCGATTTCCTTTACGGGGGAAACCACAACAGGAAAAGTGATCATGTCCGCTGCTGCAAAATCATTAAAGAAACTTTCATACGAACTTGGCGGTAAAAACCCCAATATCATTTTTGCGGATTCCGATTTGGATGAAGTCATTGAAACAACAGTGAAATCCAGCTTTATCAACCAAGGGGAAGTGTGTCTTTGCGGTTCGCGCATCTACGTGGAACGTACTGTTTATGAAGAGTTCTTACAAAAGTTTGTCGCCAAAACAAAACAACTGGTGGTTGGGGATCCCTTTGATCCTAAAACCAAGGTCGGTGCGCTTATTGGAGAAGAACATTACGAACGGGTAACGAGCTTTATTCAATTGGCAAAAGAGGAAGGCGGACAAATCTTAGCAGGTGGAAAACGTCCGGAAGGTTTGGATAAAGGGTACTTCCTCGAGCCTACGATTATTACAGGGTTAGACCGTAATTGCCGAGTGGTTCGAGAAGAGATTTTTGGACCTGTTGTCACCGTTATTCCTTTTGATTTAGAAGAAGAAGTAATTGCACAGGCCAATGACACACATTATGGGTTAAGCGCCTCCATTTGGACCAATGATCTTCGCCGTGCACACCGTGTGGCAGGACAAATCGAAGCAGGCATCGTATGGGTGAATACATGGTTCTTGCGTGACTTGCGTACACCGTTTGGCGGTATGAAACAGAGCGGTATTGGACGTGAAGGCGGCATGCACAGCTTTGAATTCTACAGTGAATTAACGAATATTTGCATTAAGTTATAGGAGGGATTATCTTTGAACACAACTACAAAGGCAGAAAAAACAGAAAAATTCGCCGAGCATTTGGATCAGGCGAACATTCAAGGCCGGGGGGTATCTCCCCTTACCAAACTTGATCCGAATCTGACTGTGAGGGAAGCGTATCAGGTTCAATTGCTTACGATTCAAAAGCAATTGGAAGCCGGTCAGAAGATAGTCGGAAAAAAGATTGGGTTAACCTCTGTCGCCATGCAAAACTTGTTGGGGGTGGACCAACCGGACTATGGTCATCTCCTAAATGGAATGGTGATTGAAAATGGTGAGGAAATCTCATTCCATAAAGTGCTTCAACCGAAAGTAGAAGCAGAGATTGCGTTTGTATTGAAAAAAGATTTAGCAGGTCCGCGCGTCACGGAAATGGATGTTTTGCAAGCTACAGATTATGTCCTTCCCGCTTTAGAGATTGTAGACAGCCGGATCGCAGACTGGAACATCAAATTGCAGGATACGATTGCTGATAACGCCTCTTCCGGACTTTATGTGTTGGGCGGAAAGCCACTTTCCATTGATAAACTCGACCTGGCCCAAGTCGGGATGGTTCTGTACAAGAATGGCGAAATCATGAATACAGGGGTCGGAGCGGCTGCTTTAGGACATCCCGCGACTTGTGTAGCCTGGTTAGCCAACAAACTGTTTGAATACGGAATAACGCTCAAAGCAGGAGAAGTGATCCTTTCCGGTGCCCTATCCGCTGCCATTAGCGGCGAACCGGGAGATCATTTCCAAGCGCGTTTTGCTCATTTAGGTGAAGTGAATGTTCGATTTTCAAATAAAGTAGATCAGTAGGATGAAGGAAAGGGGTGAAAATCTATGTCCAAGCTGAAAGTAGCCATTCTTGGATCGGGAAATATCGGCACGGATTTGATGATGAAATTGGAGCGTTCTGCTCTATTGCAATTAACCACCATGATTGGGATTGACCCGGAATCAGACGGTTTGCGCCGTGCAAAGGAAAGAGGCTATGAGGTCATTGATACAGGGCTTCAAGGGTTTCTGGAAAGACCTGACCTGGCTGATGTTGTGTTTGATGCGACCTCTGCCAAGGCACACATTCGTCATGCGAAACTCTTAAAGGAAGTAGGGAAAACCGTTCTTGATTTAACCCCTGCTGCAGTGGGGGCTCTAGTGGTACCCCCGGTTAACCTGGGTGAGCATATCGAGGAAGGGAATGTGAATCTCATCACCTGCGGAGGCCAGGCAACCATTCCCATTGTTCATGCGATTCATCGGGTAAGCCCTGTTGAATATGCTGAAATCGTTGCCACCATTTCCAGTAAGAGTGCAGGGCCGGGAACACGCGCCAACATTGATGAATTTACCCAAACGACCTCGCGTGGGATCGAAGTGATCGGTGGAGCCAAAAAGGGGAAAGCCATTATCATTTTAAACCCCGCGGAGCCGCCTATTCTCATGAGAGATACCGTGTACGCACTGGTGGAAGAAGGAAGCATGGATAAGGAAGCGATTCAAGCCTCCATTCAGGGGATGGTAGAAACGGTTCAATCGTATGTACCAGGCTACCGTTTACGGACAGAACCGATCATCGACGGAAACAAAGTCACCGTCTTCCTTGAAGTGGAAGGTGCAGGTGATTACTTGCCGAAATATTCAGGGAATCTCGATATTATGACGGCTGCTGCGGTGAAGGTGGCTGAAGAATTCGCGAAACATCGACTTGCGGCACAGACGGTTTAGAGGAGGGAACATCATGACAAAAAAAAGAGACATTTTGATCACGGAAGTGGCGTTGCGTGATGGCAGTCATGCCATCGCCCATCAATTTACGGTCGAGCAAGTCGTAAAAGTAGCCAAAGCATTAGAGGAAGCTCATGTCCCTTATATCGAAGTATCCCATGGAGATGGATTAGCCGGTTCATCTTTACAATATGGATTATCCCGTACAAATGAATTTGAATTGATTGAAGCAGCCGCATCGGTTTGTGAACAATCGAAAATCGCCGTTTTGCTTCTTCCGGGAATCGGGACGATGAATGATTTGAGACAGGCATCGAATCTTGGAGCCAAAATGGCCAGAATCGCTACACATGTCACCGAGGCCGATGTTTCTGCTCAACATATTGGGTTAGCCAAAGAGTTAGGGATGGAAACCGTAGGCTTTCTCATGATGTCCCATATGGCCCCGGTGGAAAAGCTCGTTGAGCAAGGGAGATTAATGGAAAGCTATGGAGCGGATATCGTGTATGTCGTCGACTCCGCAGGAGCCCTCCTTCCTCACCAAGTCAGGGAGAGGATTCAGGCGCTAAAGCAGCATGTAGGCGTGGAAATTGGCTTTCACGGCCATAACAATCTATCTTTGGCCATGGCTAATACCTTGGTCGCGATCGAAGAAGGAGCGACCAGGATTGATGGCAGTGTCCGCTGTTTAGGGGCGGGAGCTGGTAATACCCAGACCGAAGTACTGGTGGCCGTATTGGATCGATTAGGAATCGAAACCGGGGTGGACCTCTACAAGATGATGGATCTAGCAGAGGACATTGTCGCTCCTATTCTTTCCGTGCCGCAGGAGATTACAAAAGACAGCCTTGTGTTAGGCTATGCCGGCGTTTATTCGAGCTTTCAGCTCCATGCACAAAGGGCGGCTAAAAAGTTGGGAATTGACTCTCGCGATATTTTAATCGAGCTCGGCAAACGTAAAGTAGTCGGCGGCCAGGAAGATATGATCGTCGACGTCGCAGCGGAAATTGCAAAGAAAAAACTTGAAAAGACAGCCAGGTAGGGGAGGAATCATGAATGAGTACGGTTAATTATCAATCAACAGCTGAATTTTTACATCGAGCGGAAACGGAAAAAAAAGATGTGTTTCGGATTACAGCTGATTATCCGGATATGACCATTGATGATGCGTATAAGATTCAAGAAAAACTCGTAGCCATTAAATTAGGACAAGGCCACCGTGTAATCGGCCCCAAAATGGGGTTGACGAGTCAGGCAAAAATGAAGCAGATGAATGTGGAAGAGCCGATTTATGGTTACATCTTTGACTACATGGTCGTGCCCGAAGGCGGGGCACTGTCGATGCAAGAGTTGATTCATCCTAAAGTGGAAGCGGAAATCGCCTTTGTGTTAGGAAAGGATATTGAAGGTCCGGGTATGACAGGCGCTCAAGTGCTGGCAGCTACAGAATATGTGGTCCCAGCACTTGAAATTATTGATAGCCGGTATGAAAACTTTAAATTTACCTTACCCGATGTCATTGCTGATAATGCCTCCTCATCCAGGGTAGTGATTGGCAACCGCGTAACAGACCCCGCAGGTTTAGAGCTGGATTTGGTCGGGGTCACATTATCCATCAATGGGGAAATCAAAGATTTTGGAGCGGGAGCGGCCGTGGTCGGACATCCTGCGAACTCGATTGCCATGCTGGCCAATATGCTGGCAAGAAAGGGAGAAAAATTAAAAGCCGGGGATGTCATTTTAAGCGGAGCGGTCACAGGTGCGGTCATGTTGTCTGTTGGTGACACCGTTTCGGCTAAACTGGACGGATTAGGGGAAGTGTCCTTTAAGGTGATAGAATAGAAAATTCATAGTGGAGGGTACCATGCCAATTGTCAACATTCAACTGTTAGAGGGAAGACCGGAAGAGAAGATAAAGGAAGTCATTCACAATGTAACCGAAGTCATCTCTGCCACACTGGACGCTCCCAAAGAAAACGTGCGTGTTCTAGTATCCGAGGTTCCTAAAACGCATTGGGGCATCGGCGGAACGACGGTATCGGATAAACAGAATCAATAATACGCGGGGAGGAATTGAAATGACGATTGAATTGGGAATGCTTGTGCCGCACACACCTCGAATGTGCCATGAGGATCAAGCGCCAAAGTTCCTGAATGAGATCATAGAGGGTATGCATCAAACTGCGAGGGTCATTGAAGACGTGAAGCCTGATGTGATTGTAATGATCTCCTGCCACTGGCTGTCTAGTTTTCAACACTTTGTCGATGCCACGCCTGAGCATAAAGGGGTGTTAACCGCATTCGAGTGCCCGGAATTGATTTCTGATGTTCGATATCGTTATCCGGGAGATGAAGACTTGTCCACCCAGTTGGTGGAAGCAGGAATCGAGGCTGGACTTCCAATCGTAAAGGTCAACGACCCAACTTATGTGTGGGACTATGGTACAGTGGTCCCTCTTCGGTATCTTGTTCCGAACGGGGATATACCTGTCATTGATCTTTCGGTTACATGGGCAGCCAGTCTAGAGGAAACCTATGTGTGGGGTCAGCAAATAGGGAAAGTGTTACGAGAAAGCGATAAACGCGTTATTTTTGCCAGCAGCGGCGCCCTGTCTCATAATCTAGTAAGGGGTCCGGAAGCGATGCCATCCTTGTCTGAACAGGCTCTAGACCGTCAGTTCATAGATTACTTGCAGCAAAGTGATCTTTCATCGGCATGGAACATGCTTCCTCAGTATGCAAAAAATGCAGGTGTCGAATCAGGAGGACGCCACTTAGCGATGTTGCTGGGTGTATTGGAAGGGAATCATAAGAGCGATTACTATGGTTATGGCCAATCCTCAGGGAGCGGCAATGTCATTATGACCTTTGAACCTCAACATGCAAAACTTCATCCTCATCCCTCTCATACGGTAGAGGCGAAATAAAGGATCATTCATGTTTCCAACATCAATAAATCCCACCTGTTAAGTAGGTGGGATTTTAATGTTTTCTCGAAAGAAAATATACGGGACATGGCGTTCCTTTTGAGTATTCATTCGACAGTTTTTCATCTGCATTCATAGTTAGAGCGTGGTGTCGTTTCCACTAGGAGATAGTGGAGGAATATCTGGGATTACTTTTTTAACGTTTAATAAGTCATTTGCGGCACTTGACATGTTTCAGCTGTTTTTACTGCAAAACACGGATAACTCCCCAGGATATGGACGGTACAGCCCAGTGATTCGAGCTCAGCAATCGCTCCAGGTATTAAGATGTCATCCAGACGTTGATTGATATCAATGATAAAAAAGTAGTTTCCTAAACCTGTTTTCATGGGACGTGATTCAATTTTAGATAAGTTTAATTTCCGCCAGGAAAACGCAGCCAGTACTTGATGAAGAGCTCCGGCTTGATCCGAAGGCAAGGTCACCATCAAAGTCGTTTTATAATGTTCGATGACTTGATTGGAAACGGGGATGTCGTGTGCTTCACGACTAATCATAATAAACCTTGTTGTATTATGGTTATAATCATGGACATTTTCATGTACGATTTTTAAACCGTACTCTTTGGCTGCGAACTCATTTGCAATGGCTCCGATGAGACGTTCCGGATGTTGTTGCACATGCTGAGCCGCGAAAGCAGTCGATATGACACCTTCTAGCGGAACACTTGAAAAATGGCTGCGAAAAAACTTATGGCATTGGGCGATCGCATGAGAATGGGAGTAAATCTTTTCTAGCTCTTCGCACTGATCCGCATGTTGGGGATGTACCATTAAATGTTGTCGAATGGGTGTCACGATTTCACCCACGATCGGTAACCGTTTCTCATGAATCAAATAATCGAGCGTTAAATTCACGGTCCCTTCAAATGCATTTTCTAACGGAACTAGCCCAAAATCAAGTTCTTTATGCTCTACTGCATCTATACAAGCAGGGATGGTAGCATACGGAATATGCTCTTCCCCTGGCAGGACGGCTTGAACCGCAAGATGGGTAAACGTTGCTTTGGGCCCTAAATAACCTGCTTTTCCCACGTTGATTAATCCCTTCCATATATAAAATGATTTTCTAACTACCAGTCTAGCATGAAGGTTCCGAACTTGTTACTCCTTTTGCATTTAAAACTAATGAAAAAAAAGAAGCGGAAACAATCCACTTCTTTTCATTTTGCAGATCATGTTGATTTTGATTTACATTTGTCTGCCTTTAACCCCCCCTACCAGACTTGAGCAATTTGAGCGATTTTAGTTGCCTCCCAGACGGGTAAAACAGTGAAGCCGTCTTGCGTTGCTAACTCCCAGTTTTCATCCCCAATTCGAAGACCGATCACGAGATCAATGCCAAGGCTTCTTAATAAATGCGCTCGTTGCTGCCCACCATTATCCTGGTATCCGAGGATCGCCACTGTTTTATTACTATAACACTTTAAAATTATTTCTTTAAATTCTCTGTCATTCATACTCTCAAACCTCTTTCCTACCAACTCATATCTTTAATCAAAATCAACACACAAATAATTCAGAACATTGTTATTTTAGTATAGACGAGGAATGATCCACAGCCAAATTGATGTTTTTAATTGAGCCTATAAAAAATGTTAATAATGTGCAAAAAGCTATTAATGTTTTCTATGAGTCTAATAAAAAGAATCAATTTGCAAACGCTTTATTTATGTATGAGAATAAAAACATAGTTGAAACGATACAGGAGGGAAATGGATGTTATCTAGTAATGAAAATGACGTATTGACTAGGACTGGCCCGGATTCACCCATGGGGAAAATGCTGAGGCAATATTGGATTCCTGCACTTTTAGCAGAGGAACTACCTGAACCGGATTGTCCTCCAGTACGAGTGAAACTATTAGGTGAGGAATTGATCGCCTTTCGTGATACAAATGGGAAACTTGGAATCGTAGATGAATATTGTCCACACCGTAAAGTGTCACTCTTTTACGGCCGGAACGAAGAATGTGGTCTTAGATGTGCCTATCATGGCTGGAAATTCGACACCCAGGGCAACTGTATTGATTTACCTTCTGAACCCACAGAAAGTAAATTTAAGAATAAAGTAAAAATTAAGTCCTATTCCTGTGAGGAACGTGGCGGGGTGATTTGGGCCTATATGGGACCGCCTGATTCTAAACCTGAATTACCTGAACAAGAGTGGATGCTCGTTTCTGACAGCCAGCGATATCTTTCTAAAAAAGTCCAAGAATGCAATTATTTCCAAGGTTTAGAGGGAGGCATCGATTCTAGTCATGTCTCTATTCTTCACTCTGGCTCAGTTGGAGGTTTAGGAGTATCTAAAAAAAGTAACAGCACCACCTTATTAGCGAAGGATACAGCGCCACGATTTGAGGTAGCAGATACCGATTATGGATTATTAATCGGTGCAAGAAGAAATGCCGATCAGGATAACTTTTATTGGAGAATTACACAGTTTCTCATGCCTTGGTATACGATGATTCCTCCTTTTGGGGGAGCTCCCCGAGGTGGACATGCTTGGGTGCCAATTGACGATGAAAACTGTTGGGTGTGGAGCTGGAGCTGGACACCAGATCGTGATCTGACCGAAGAAGAAATTAAACAGATGCAGTCTGGAGCCGGGATTCATCCATCCTTGATACCAGGTACCTTCCGTACAAAAGCAAATAAAGAAAATGATTTCCTGATTGATCGTGAAATGCAAAAAAGAGGAGATTCATTTGCGGGTATATTTGGTGTAGGCATGGAGGATCATGCCGTTCAAGTAAGTGCCGGAGCTATTGTAGACCGCTCACAAGAAAAGTTAGGTACCAGTGATACAGCCATTATCAAGGCTCGGCAATGTTTGTTAAAAGCTGTAAAAATGCAAGAAAAAGGGGAAAAACTGCCGGCTTTAGACCCTAGCAGTCATCGAATTCGCTCTGCTTCTGTCTTACTTCCAAAGGGCATGCCCTTTCAGGAAGGTGCAAAGGCAGCTTTAGAACTTACTGAAAAGGACTTTGCGGCAGTTTAATAGATGGAGTCCATCAACTTTTAATTGAGGTGCAGATAATGGAAGAAAAGGGATTAGCGGCGATAGCTACGGATACAAAACAAACAGAAATTCAAGAAGTTCTGTTACCGAATGTAAGGACAGATACCGGTATTTTAAAGGTAGAAATTGTCGGCGTCTGTGGAACCGATGTTTCTTATTATTATAATGTAAAAGAACCCATGATTTTAGGTCATCATGTCGTGGGTCATATCCACAAGATTGGTGAATTAGCCTCCAAACGTTGGGGAGTCCAAGAAGGAGATCGTGTTGTCATGGAAGAGTATATCCCTTGTGGCCAATGTGAACTCTGCCGGACCGGTTTGTACCGTTTATGTCCGAACACAAATCCACGAGTGGATGGGATCAGATATGGAGCCACTCCAATCGCGATGGAACCCTCACTTTATGGCGGCTTTAGCCAATATATGTATCTGCATCCGAATGCTGTCATCCATAAACTTCCTTCTCATGTTCCTGCAGTTGAGGCGGCACTAACACTGCCCTTATCTAACGGATTTGAATGGATGTCCATCATAGGGAGGGCAGGTCCCGGAGATGTCGTAGTGATTCAAGGTCCAGGCCAGCAAGGGCTTGCATGTGCGTTGGCGGCAAAAGCAGCTGGTGCAGAAACGGTCATAATTACCGGAAGAAATAGTAGTGCTGAACGCCTGAAACTCGCTCTAAAATTAGGGGCGGATTATACGGTGAATGTAAGTTCAGAGAATTTGACTGAAAAAGTTGCTGAAATCACCCACGGAAAAATGGCAGATTTGGTGATAGATGTAACGAGTGGTGGAACGGACCCTGTCATCTCATCACTAGAAGCCGCAAAAACGGGTGGTATGGTTTTATTAGGAGCTTTGAAAAACCAGCGTTTCAACGATTTTGATCTTGATATCATTTACAACAAAACGCTAACGATCAAAGGAGTTCGTGGACATAGCTATAAATCGGTACAAATGGCGGTCGAATTCATCTCCTCAGGAAAATTTCCTCTCGGAATCATGAACTCCCATAATTATACATTAAATGAGACCGACCTGGCATTAAGAACCGCTGCAGGGGAGATTGACTCTTCTCGATTGTTAGTTACCGTTTCTCCATGGCTCTAAATAAAGAAATAGATAAGCTTCCTTGTTTTTTAGGCAAAGGAGCTTATTTTTTTGTCTGAAAAATCTCATGGTGTTTTTGGTAGGTATGATTTAAGATAAATTGACGATAACAGATTGGTTCAAGTGCTTTGGTTTAGTGTAAAAAAGTTACCGACATTGTTTGCGAATCCCATATCGGGGTTTGCAAAGTGTGCCTCTCTTATTACAGACAAAATAACCACTTAAAAGAGCTTAACAAAGTGGAAATTAAATGATACACAAGTGATTTCACTTTTGTGTATGTTTGTGTTTTTGTTAACACAAATAAATATTTACTTAAAATATCGAGTAAACTTCTGACTGATGATCGGACAAGCTCGTACTGATAATGGTGAAGCTGTCACATTAGAAGAGTTCAAAAAATAGAGAAGACATTCTTTTGACTCCAGGAGCGCCCATCTCTACGACAAACTTAGCATGTCCCTTGCTTTAGTGCTCGGTAATGCAATTAAAGGTATTGTTGCAATGCACGGGTATATTCCATCTTTTGTGAAAGAGGAGTATCCAATAAAGAGTATTAAGAATTTAAATGTATTTATTTCAGATGGCGAAACGGATCCTATTTTCCCTGTCCAAATTGGTCAAGAAAATTATAATTACTTGCTTGAGCATTCTGGCTCTGTAAAATATATCACTTATCCGGTAGGGCATGAAGTATCATCAACTCATAAACGGGATTTAGCTGAGTGGTTATATCAGGCTTGCTCCAATACGTATCAAGTAAAATAAATATAAACGCGTTTACACTCAATATCTTAGGGCAATTAGTTACTTAGGATAGCCCTACTAGTTTCCCATTTAGGAACTTAAACTGTATCTTAGGGACTTATCCGTGTTTTATAAGGAAATAAAAAAGGTAAAATGGAAAAATTAGCCTAATGATGTTTTTAAAAGGTTCTTTCTTTAGTTGGTCACCCTACTAAAGAGAGGCTTTTTTATATGTGTTCATATAGCTGGTGTGGCAGGGAAAACAATACACCAGGAGATTCGAAACTAACGGAAACACACAGCCCGCTCCACACATGATCTTTCACCAATGCAAAGGGGCTTTCCCTGCATGTCACCTTTATGATATTAAACATTCTAAGTGCGGTAGGGCGAAAACTTCATGGTGAGATTTTGAAAAGAGTTGCCCAAGTAGTTGAGGAGGGGAAGCTCGCCCGCTCGTTAATTCCATCAGCTTTACGTTTGATGAAGTCTCGAAAGCGCACGATTGCCTGGAGTCTGGGAAGGCAATAGGCAAAATCGTTTTATCTAACAAGTGGTAACGATTATCCTCAAGTCGTTCAGGTTTCATGTACAGGTATTTTAAAGTCTATTAGCAGAAAAAATAGCTGGAGAACCCTTGTATTCAAGGGTTCCTTTCCTTTTATGGAGATCCATAAAAGATGAATGAAACACCTTAACAAATTTTACCCGAATGTATCATACTAGACTTGTTCTTCAGTTGGTTCTTGTAATGATCAATATATCCTTTTATAGAAGGTTTGAATACGAATCCTTGACTTTTAAACGCAGATGCATTATATCTTTTATAACAATATTTTTCGTAATAAAAACGGAGGTTCATGTGAGAGTACTTCATCTAACCCTTGAAAAAGCATTGGCAGTAAATAAAGCGCTTGGAAATCAGCAAAGAATGGAGATGCTGAGTGTCCTTACAGAAGGACCTAAAAATGTAAATGATTTGGCAGAGCGGCTAGGCATTCCTTTTTCAACAGCGGCTGTTAACATAAAAAAATTAGAAGATGCAGGATTGATCACGACTGAAATCGTGCCAGGACGAGGGAGTCAGAAAGTGAGCTCCAAACGATACGATCGCATCGTGATTGATCTGGAAGATAAAAAACCGGAACCTGAAAAATTTATTACATTAGAAATGCCGATCGGACACTATGTTCACTGTGAAGTAGAACCCACATGCGGACTCGCCAGCGAAAGAAGCATCATCAGCATTCTAGATGATCAACGTTCCTTTTTTGAACCTGAACGGAAAGAAGCGCAGCTCATCTGGTTCAAAAGCGGCTTTTTAGAGTACCATTTCCCAAACCGGGTACCTTATGGCTCCAAGGTAGATGAAATCAGCCTCAGCGTAGAGCTGTGTTCAGAAGCACCTTATCATAAACTGGACTGGCCGTCTGATATTACCTGTTGGCTTAACGGGATTGAGATCGGCAGTTGGACAAGCCCTTCGGACTTTGGAGGAGAACGGGGCTTTTTAACACCATCTTGGTGGGAGGACCATAATACACAGTATGGGATGCTCAAACATTGGAAAGTAAATGATGAGGGAAGCTATATTGACAGCATGAAAATATCAGAACACACTGTCCAAACACTGCGTTTGGAAGGTCGTCCTTACATTTCAGCTAAATTCGGCGTGAAGCGAGATGCGGATAAAGTCGGTGGCATGAATTTGTTCGGTTCGAAGTTTGGGAATTACGAGCAGGATCTTTTGATGAAAATAAAATATTCATAACCTGAAAAATATCGATTTCGAAAAGGAATCGATATTTTTTATTTACAAAAAAGTTGGTATAAAATATGTTTTTATGTAATAATGGTGCCAATAATGAAAGCGCTCTTAAAAGAGGAGGGAATGAAATGAGAAAGTTGCAGGTGGCAGGACTGATTTTATTTCTTATTGGAGGACTCCTTTCGGGCTGTTCTTGGCAGCAGGCCAGTGCAACAAAAGGGGACGAAAACAATATTAAGCTATGGGTTCCGTTTTCAGGGCCAGATGGTCCTAAATTTGAGGAAATCGTCAGAGCTTATAACCAATCACAAGAAAAATATAAGGTGGATCTTCAGATCATACCTTCGTCAGAGTACTATAAGATGGTCAATTTGACGCTGAGTTCAAAGAACAACTTACCAGACTTAATGATCATGCATGCGGATCGGATTGTGGATTATGCGACAAAAGACCAATTGTTACAAACAGAAGTGTTAACGAAGAGCAAGAAGATCAATGCAGCCGATTATCATCCAAAAGCTCTTCAGGCATCAAAGGTAAACGGCAGCACGTATGGTATCCCGCTCGATATTCATCCTTTGATGTTTTATTGGAACAAAGATCTTTTCAAAAAAGCTGGATTGGATCCCAACTCGCCGCCGCAAAATGAAAAGGAATTTAAGGAATATGCGAAAAAATTAACGGCGCCAGAGAAGAACCAGTATGGATTTGCTGTTCCGACCGTAGGAACCCAACCGTTTCTCTTCCAAACCATCTTGGCTCAAAAGGGCGGAAAGTTATACAATGATGGACATTTCAATTACACGTCCAAGGAAGCGTTAAGTACCCTGAAGTTTGTGCGGGATCTAATCTATAAAGACAAAGTGTCGCCGAGCGGCTTGGCCATTGATGGCGATTTGAAGCTCTTTTTACAGGGTAAAAACGCTATGCATTTCAATGGTCCATGGATGCTAGCACAATTTGAAGGCTCTGGTCTGAACTTTGGGGTTGCGCCGGTGCCTCAAATTGGAGAAAAGGTTCAGAAAGTTTGGGCAAATTCTCATAACTTTGTTGTTCCTAAGAAGAAAGAAGGAGAAAAGCTACCAGCCATTGCGGACTTCCTTAATTATGTTGGAGACCATGGGATGGCTTGGGCAGAATCGGGACAGGCACCGGCTTCAAAAGCTGTGTATACCAGCAAGCCATTTAAAGAGCTGAATCAACAACCGAAAGTCGCAGAATCGTTTGACTTTGCTGAGTACCCCCCTCAAGTGGAAAATTGGGGACAAGTTTCCGACTTTTTGTTCCAGGAAGTCAATCTGGTCCTGTTGGGAAAAAAGAATCCGAAAAAGGCGTTGGAAGATGCTCAAAAGAAAGCTGAACAGTATTTGGACTAAGAAAGGGGTGCAGGTTGTGCAGGAGACGAAATTATCTAAATTTACATCATCATTGTTTGTTCTTCCTTACTTTATCGTGTTCGTTTTATTTTTGCTGATCCCCCTGATTTATGGAACGTATATCAGTTTTCATGACTGGGATCTGCTGGGAAGTACGCATCGCTTCGTAGGATTTAGCAATTATGCAAAGCTTTTTGATCCGTCGACTTATTTTTACTCTGTTTTTATGAATGGTCTGTGGAATACGGCGAAATTTGTTGTGTTCTCCGTGCCAATTCTGATCATCGGAGGACTGCTACTCGCTTTATTGTTGCAGCATCTTCCGGATAAGGTGAAAGGGATCTTCAGAACGATCTTTTTTATCTCATATTGCATTTCCGTTTCTGTTATTGCCGTGTTGTGGTTATGGTTGCTTGACACGAACTCCGGACTCTTCAATCATTTGCTGTCCAAAATAGGAGCAGCGCCGATTCAATGGCTGACAGAAATGCCGTATGCTTGGATCTCCATCGTGGCAGCAACCGTTTGGTGGACCGTTGGCTTCAACATGATTATCTATATCAATGCCTTAAACGAGGTTCCAAATGAGCTGTATGAAGCGGGTTCTGTAGATGGAGCAACACCATGGCAAAAGTTTTGGAACATTACGTTGCCATCCATTCGTCCGGTGATGGTCTTTACGATTGTTACTTCAACAATTGCTTCTTTTAACATCTATGGGCAACCTTATTTGATGACCCGAGGGGGACCCGGGACGTCTACAAAAGTCCTTCTCATGGAAATTGTTGACCAGGCGTTTGTTCAGCGGCAGTTGGGCATTGCTTCGGCCATGGCGATTCTTATGGCGTTGATCATGATTGTGATTTCCATCATTCAGTTCCGGTTAACCCGCAACAGTGAAGGGAGTGTAGCGTAATGCGAAAATCCAAGATTACATTGACTGTCATCGCAGTCTTTCTGGGTCTCTTATTCATGATTCCAATGATATGGATGGTAGCTACTTCGTTTAAAACAGATACCGAGGCACTTACGAGTATGAGTCTGTTTCCAAAGCACTTTACCTTTGATAATTATGTTTACACGCTTTTCGGCCAAGGTCTGGATGTACCGATCGTAAGATGGCTATTTAACTCGTTGTTCGTAGGAGTAGGCGGTTCACTTCTAGTGGTAATTATTGACGCGATGGCTGCTTATGGACTAGCTAGGCTGAATGTTCCTTTTAAAAAGATTCTGTTTCCGATATTTATTAGCACACTGATGATTCCATGGGTCATTACGTTTATTCCGCTCTACTTGCAGTTTGGGAACATGGGATGGCTGAACACGTATGCCGCATTAATTTTTCCTTACACGGCAAACGCCTTTGGGGTCTTTCTTCTCTATCAATTTTTCAGAGGATTTCCAAAAGCACTGGAAGAGGCAGCTGTTATTGATGGGGCAAATAAATGGCAAGTCTTTATCCGGATTGTCCTTCCATCAGCAAAGCCGATGCTTTGGACACTCGGCATCTTTACATTTATGACCATATACAACGACTTCTTGTGGCCGCTCGTTTCGACCAACTCCATCGAGCTTAGGACCATCACAACAGGAATTGCAATCATGCAGCAAGGAAGCTTTGTTTCTTCGTACGGTAAATTGATGGCCTTAACCACGTTGGCCACACTGCCGATGCTTGCAATTTTCTTAGTGGGGCAGCGTCAGTTCATTAAAGGAATTACACAAACAGGGATCAAATAGAGGAGGAACAATCATGACACAAAAACGCAACGAGTATCCACGCCCCCAATTTCAACGAGAGAATTGGATCAATTTAAATGGAGATTGGAACTTTACGTTTGACGACAGAAACGAAGGAATCAACAACAGCTGGTTTAAAAATGGCTTACCGCATGAGTCAAAAATCATCCAGGTGCCGTTTGCTTATCAATCGGTAGAAAGTGGGATCAACCAACATGAATTCCATGACATCGTTTGGTATGAAAGGGCCTTTTCTATACCAGATGATTGGAAGGATCAAAAAGTACACCTTCATTTTGGGGCGGTGGACTACCGTTGTTGGGTGTACATGAACGGCTCGTTAGTCGGGTTTCACGAAGGAGGTCACACTTCATTTCATTTTGACGTGACCCCTTATCTTGACCAAGAGAACAGCAATCATCTTGTCCTTCGCGTAGAAGATCCGTCAAACGATGAAACCATTCCTCGCGGCAAGCAGTATTGGAAAGAACAATCGGAGTCGATTTTTTACACAAGAACAACCGGAATATGGCAAACCGTATGGCTTGAACCGGTGGACACTGTTCACTTTACCTCTATTCGATGGACCCCGGACATTGACCACGGAAGCATTGGTGTTGAGATGGAAATAAGTGATGTCGTTGAAAACCTAAAAGTGGACGTCCATATTTCCTTTAAAGGAAAAACCATCATTAATGATACTATTTCCATACTTGGTTCCTACACCAAACGCAGCTTTGATCTTAGAAACCGGTTTACCGAGCGAAGCAATATCCATGGAGCAGGCTGGTACTGGTCACCGGAAAACCCGAACCTGTTCGATGTAGAGCTGCGTTTACAGGATGAAAAAGCGGAGCGTGATGCCATTAAGAGTTACTTTGGCATGCGAAAAGTTTCGATTGATAATGGAAAGCTTCTATTAAATAACCAACCATACTATCAAAAACTCGTTCTGGATCAGGGGTACTTTCCGAGTGGTTTGTTAACCGCTCCTTCTGATGACTCCCTGAAAAACGATATTCTTCTTGCGAAACAGATGGGATTCAATGGCGCTAGAAAACATCAGAAAATCGAGGATCCCCGGTATTTTTACCATGCCGATACACTTGGGTTTCTGGTGTGGGGTGAAATGGCGAATGCCGCGGAATACAGCGAAGAAGCTGCAGCCCGTTTAACTCGTGAGTGGATCGAAGCGGTAAAGCGGGATTATAGCCATCCGTCTCTCATCGTGTGGGTTCCCCTTAATGAAAGTTGGGGAATCTCCAGGGTCGCCAGGGATAAGCAGCAGCAGTCGCATTCATTGGCGATGTACTATTTAACAAAATCACTGGATACCACACGTCCGGTGTTATCCAATGATGGCTGGGAACATACGATTTCTGATATCTGCGGGATTCACAACTATCAATCTGCCAATGAAATGAAGAAAGCTTATGAAAGTTCTGAACGCGCCATGTCAACACTGCCAGCCAACCGTTCGATCTATGCTAGCGGTTTTGAATATAACGGTGAACCTATTTTGATTACGGAATACGGCGGGATCGCCTATAAAGTTTGCGGAGACGGTTGGGGCTATTCCTCTGTTCAATCCGGGGAAGAACTCATTCAGGAATATAAAGACATCACAGAAGCCCTTTTTGATTCTCCTGTTGTTCAAGGGTTCTGCTATACGCAGCTGACGGATGTGGAACAGGAAATCAACGGATTGTTAACGTACGATCGCAAACCAAAATGCGAACTATCAAAAATTAAAGAAATCAACGATCGAAGGTGATAACGGTGAACAATTTTTCATTTGCAGTTGGAATCGAAGACACGTTTGTAACGCAATCTGAGCGGGGCGAACGTCCGCTTGACGAATACGCGTTAACCCAGCATTACGAGAAATGGATGGAAGACCTGGAACTGGCCAGGCAAACTGGTGCCTCCATGATCCGCTACGGGATACCCTGGCATCAGGTAGAAGAGACGAAAGGCACCTTCAACTGGACATGGGTGGATCAGGTAATGAATTATTTTCGGAAACACCCTGGTTTCGTGCCGATCATCGACCTTGTTCATTATGGTACACCGGGATGGATGAAGCACGAGTTTTTAAATGAGGAGTATCCAACGGCAGTGGCCCGTTTTGCCAAGGCTTTTTTTCAGCGATATAAAGACGTCACTCCTTATTTTACGCCGCTTAACGAGCCTTATGTAAATGCTGAGTATTGCGGGCTTCTCGGAAAATGGCCGCCTTATAAAGAAGGATTATCAGGTTTCAATCAGCTGATGATACAGCTTGGCAAAGGAATTGTTATGACTGTAGAAGAAGTTAAATCCATTTCTTCCGAGAATGTGGCCATCCATGTGGATGCTACCAAAAAGTATACGGCGCAAGATCCTTCATTAGAAATGGAACAGAAGAAATGGACAGAACTGTCCATGTACTCCTGGGAGATGATCCAAGGTAAGCTTGGTGAAAATGAGATCCTACTTCCATGGATCCAGGAAAATGGGGTAACGGATGAACACATCAACTGGTTCTCCGAAAGAAAGATCGCACCGGATATCGTCGGAGTAAACTATTATCCGCAGTTCAGTGTCCATGACGTAAAGCAGGAGACGTCGGGTACTCACTATCCTCATGTTATGGGAACAGCGAAAGACATGATGGACATCATTAACCGTTTTTTTAACCGGTACCAAAAACCCGTGTTTGTTACTGAAACAAGCTATCGAGGAACGGAAAAAGAGCGGATAAACTGGCTGAGAGCAAGCCTGAAAGAAATAAAAAAAGAGCGCGAGAGAGGTAAAGCTATTCTTGGGTATACCTGGTTTCCTTTTTATGATTTGGTGGATTGGGAGTATAGAACCTCCGGCAAAACCATTGAAGAAGAACTTCTTCCATTTGGCTTGTATACGTTAACATCAGAAAACGGACAGATGATTCGGATAAAAAATTCAGTGTGCAATGCATTTGAACATGAGGTTATATCATTCTAAGTCTTGGTATTAAAAGCACCCCCCCTGATTGCAGCCAATCAAACTGATCAGGGAGGGTCTTTCATTTTTTAAGAAGCTCCTACTTAATTAATGGCTAAATTGGTAAAATCGGTTTGAGTTACACTTCATATCCTGAGACTATTTCAAAAATTCCAATAACGTCATCGATTTCACTCAAATAAGAAATATTAATCGTTTCCCATGGGATGACTTTTCTTATGGTGACTAAATAAATCGAGTTGAAAAAAGGATTCATATGGATGTAAGTTAGAAGCATACTGCCCCACAATTCATTTTTAATTTACCTTTTCGAGTGTAAAGTGGTCCAATGCCGTCACACCTTTTCCTTTATAGAAGGAAATCATGTTTTTGCCTTTTTTGAGGTTTAAGCTCACGGTTGTGTAGCCCCATTGGCCTGAACCTTGGTATTCTACTGTTTTTCTGAAATCAGTATTGACAAAAAGCTTTTGCGTACTGGAAGCTGTGTCAGCATTCTTGTACCGAATCTTCATCTTGTACGTTCCGGGCTCTGATACCTGAATCGGAAAGACAGCATGACTTTCTTGTGCCGTCATGTTTCCGACTTGTTGAAGGTTTGTTGATTCTGAATCATTAACCACGTCTGCCTTGTTTAAGTAGGCATGCTCTGCTTCGTATTGAAAGGTTTTTGTCTTTTTTGGTATGAGATCAATCCTGTCCAGCTCAGTGAAGAGATGATGTTTCGAGATTTTTATTCTGTTAGATCCTGAATTTAAATGAAGATCCATTGGGGCATCACGCCATGTATCCCAGCCGTCACTTTCATAAATGAGCTGGCCAAATGGCTCACCATTTACCTGTATATGATGGCTCGCTTGTTCTCCCATTCCATTGGAGTACCTTACTTTCATTGTATAATCACCGGCAGGTACGTTTACATCAAACTCCACAAAACTATCGTCATAATCCATTTGTCCAACTTTTTTGCCGCCGGAAGCACTTGTGTTGCTGATAATTGCCGCATGGTTCACTGTTGCACTTTCCGCTTCATAAGAATAAACTTTCCCTGGTAAAGCTGGAATCAAGGATCCGTTTTCTTCACCGGATGGTGCACGCAATAACGTATCTGCCGCAACGGGAACACCAAAATTCGGGGTGCCATCACTGTTCCATAAAAATTTTTGCATTCTTACGTTGCGGTTCCAGCCAGCACCTTTAAATTTTGCCGCGTGATAAACAATCCAGTCTTGTTTACCATCTGGCGACTTGACGAAGCTGTTATGCCCCGGCCCGTATACATGTGCTTCAGGATTGCTTTGAAAGACTGGCTGTTGATTTTTCGTCCAGGAGCTGGCATTAAGCGGGTTTTGACCGGTTAAGGTCAACATGCCAAGGCAATAATCGTCGGTCCAGCTGCCGCTTGCAGAATAGACAATAAATACGTGGCCCAATTTGTTTTTTAAAATTTGCGGACCTTCATTAATCAATGGAGTTCCTTTCTTTTCCCACTCCAACTCAGGTCTTGACAGTTCAATACGATCTCCGCTTATGGTCCAAGGGTTTTTCATTGGCGCAATATAAATCTGCTGACTCACGTTCTTATCGCCTTCCCAGCCTGACCAGACAAAATATCGTTGGCTGTTATATTCCAGTATGGTTCCATCAATGGCCCACTTGTCTGAGGGATCTGCGATTTTACCAAATTCCGTACCTTCCGGATAAGAGTAGCTACTTAGCGGATCAGAATTTTCAGATTCAAGTACATACATTTGCTGCTTGCCCATGTCACCATCTGAAGCGGCGTAATAGATATACCATTTGCCATCGAGAAAATGCAGCTCGGGTGCCCACATATGCTGACTGTTAGGATCCGTTGGTTTGGGAGTCCATACTACCTTTTTCTCGGAATGATCCAAATCGGAAAGTGTTTTCGATTTTCGAACTGTTATATTATTTCCAGTAGTTTGCGTGTAGTAGTAATAGCCGTCCGTATGTTTCACAATCCAAGGATCTGCGCCATCTCCTACAACAGGATTTTTAAATAGTTTAAACGCCTTGTTATTTTCCGGGCTGAACGGTGTCTCTGAGGCCAACGCTGCATCAGTAGATAAAGATAAAACGAGCGAGAACAGTAGTAAACCAAATGTAACCGTATACATTTTCTTTCGAATCATGGTACGCAACATCCCTTCTTATTCCAGTTTGATATGTAATAAATTCCGTTCTTTATATACATTCGTTGGAACTTATCCTGATCATGAGCAGAAAAAACAAAATTTTTACATAATTATAGATTTTTATGGAGAATTGAAAGTAAGTCGAAAAACATAGAGAAAAAGGAGGGAATCAAAGATGAAAGTTCTTATTACAGGAGCAGGGGCAATCTTGAAAGAGTACTGACGCCCGCCCTAAACCAAAAGGACATGAGCCTGTCTTGTTGGATTTCAGGGAAGTCTCACACCTAATAGTTTATAAAGACAGATGTTACCGATCGGGAAGCGGTAATGGAAGCTACGAAAAATGTTGATGCGATTGTTCATGCAGCGGCCTTGTATGGAAGGTCAGAAATGCTTCATCCAAACTATTACTCCCCCTAAATAACATGAAGCCCTATTTAATGCGGTGGGTATAGCCGAATGAGGAATGGCTATCCTAATATTACCAGAGTACTGAATGGAGGATGTGTGATGACGAACAGGGGTTATGTAGGGGGGAGGTTGCCAGAGTTTCCCGAATCTTTTTGGACGGACTCAACAGTTTTGCCAAAGTTCCCCCGGCTGGATAATGATATTCATGTTGATGCTGTTATTGTAGGTGGCGGTATTACCGGAATAACATCTGCCTACCTTTTGGCAAATAAGGGATTGAAGGTTGCTATTGTGGAGGCAGACAAATTACTGAATGGAACAACGGGACATACAACTGCAAAGGTTACCGCTCAACACGATTTAATATATGATGAGTTGATTACTAACATGGGAATAAGTAGAGCAAGGTTGTATTATGAGGCCAATATGGAGGCCTTAAACTTTATCAAAAAAACAATCGACCAGCATCAAATTGACTGTGACTTTAGTACACAGGACGCATATATGTTTGCAACCACGGAGGAATATGAACAAAAGATCCAAAAAGAGTCTAAGGCATATGAAAAGCTTAACATTGATGGTGAATTGGTTGATACAATTCCCTTAGATATAAAAGTTAAAAATGCGCTAATTATGAAAAATCAGGCTCAGTTCCACCCAATTAAATACCTAAAGCATCTTGTCCAAAATATTACGGAAAAAGGCGGGCTCATCTTTGAAAATACAATAGCGGTAAATGTCGAGAAAGGAACGCGGCCAACGGTCCTTACACGGGACGCGGGCCGAGTTACAGCCGATTATGTCCTTGCTTGTTCGCATTTTCCCTTTTATGAAGGGCTTGGGCTTTATTCTACGAGAATGTATGCCGATCGTTCGTATGTTCTAGCAGCCAAGCCCAAAAGTAAATTTCCGGGTGGAATCTTTATTAGTGCGGACAAACCAACACGTTCACTAAGATCTGTTACGATTAACGGGGAGGAAATGGTACTTATTGCTGGGGAAAGTCACAAAACTGGCCAGGGAATAGACACTATAAAACATTACGAGGCGCTAGAGGACTTTGGCCAACAAATTTTCAGACTTGAAACCATTCCTTACCGCTGGTCCGCGCAAGATTTAACAACACTGGATAAGGTCCCCTATATCGGGGCAATTACATCTGGTCAGCCGAATATATTGATAGCTACTGGATATAGAAAATGGGGAATGTCCAACGGTACTGCTGCTGCCCTTCTATTATGTGACACTGTATTGGGCGAAAAAAATAAGTTTCAAAAACTTTACACACCATCGAGATTTTACGTAAATCCCAGCTTGAAAAACTTTTTGGTGGAGAACGCAAATGTTGTTTCACATTTAATTAAAGGAAAAATTGAAATGACCAATCTTAACCCGAGTATGTTACCTAACGATGAAGGGGCTATCATAAGCATTAAAGGGGAAAGAAAGGGTGCCTATAGGGATACGGAAGGAAGGCTGCATATTGTAGATACAACTTGTACTCATATAGGATGTGAAGTTGAATGGAACAGCGGTGAGCGGACCTGGGATTGCCCGTGCCACGGCTCTAGATTTTCGTATACCGGTGACGTAATTGAAGGTCCGGCGGAAAAGCCATTACAGAAATATGATTATAAGATGATTGACAATCTTACATCGGAAGACTCCGGTTATTGACATAAATTCAAAGGGAATCCGACTGTGGCTATTTCGGCTTTTTATTGCTTTCTTTCGGGGGCCATATGATCTTCAATCCAATAATGTAGTGATAAGGTTAGTATGCGACCCCAACAAAGAGCATTACGTTATAAAAGTACCAAAACAAGAGATGCTAACATGTCATCGATGGGTTGAATTCATCATTCAATAAAATTAAAGCCGATGATTCCTTCGCATAGGGAAATATCGGCTTTCTTCATGTCAAAATTTGCGCTGAGTATGAACTCTAGGTACACATTCGATTGTTCTTAAAGGCATTTAATTTTCATTAAGATGCTGATTACCAATTGATTTAGGTAAATTTATGCAACCGCATAATGCATCACGCATCACTTTGGAATATTGGGTACACACCAGTTTATAAAGTGCAATAAAATAAAACGGACGTCTTTTAAGGATGTCGGTTTTATTGCGCTCCCGATAGCTAGCTTTATGTTAACTAGCTTGCTTATTTGATCCTTATATTGAACTAGCAGGTTAGTATCACAATCAAAAGTGATAAATAATAAAATAGGTATTGTTTTCTAGGGGAGGTAAAATAACATGGATTACATTTCACCGAAAGAATCAGCATTAAGGGTGAATCGGTGGGCTAAAAATACCATAGCAGCAGGTAGCCGTCATTCGGTTGGTCTTAAATTTGACGGAACGGTGATGGCTGTTGGTGATCATAAACATGGACAATGTAATGTAAGTGATTGGTGTAATATTGTGGCGGTAGCGGCCGGTAATGTTCATATGGCGACAAATACGGGTAATGCTCATACCATCGGTCTTAAATCTGACGGTACTGTGGAAGCAGTTGGTTGGAATAAGCATGGTCAATGCGATGTAAGCGACTGGTCTGATATTGTAGCAGTAGCTACGGGCTGGCGTCGTACCATTGGTCTTAAATCGGATGGTTCGGTGATTGCTGTGGGAAGAAATAATGATGGTGAATGTAATGTAAGTGGCTGGCATGATATAGTGGCAGTCGCTGCGGGCGACTGGCATACCATCGGTCTTAAATCGGATGGAACAGTTACGGCTGCAGGTAATAATAGGTATCGTCAATGCAATGTAAACGATTGGTGCAATATAGAAGCGGTAGATGCGGGCTATCTTCATTCTGTTGGTCTTAAACTGGATGGTACGATGGTTGCTGTGGGTCAAAATAAAGTAGGACAATGCGATTTGAGTAGCTGGCGTAGTATTGTGGCGATAGCTGCGGGCAGTAAGCATACCGTTGGACTTAAATCCGACGGAACAGTGATGGCTGTGGGCTGGAATGAATATGGTCAATGCAATGTAAGTGACTGGTGCGATATAGTAGCTGTTGCTGCAGGTTTAACTCATACCATTGGACTTAAAGCTGACGGCACGGTGGTGTCCGTAGGTAGTAACGAATATGGACAATGCGATGTAAAAGGGTGGTGCGGCATCCAAAAACAACATTATGATTAAACTCCACTATATATTATCTCATTATTTTATATTATCAAAAAATTACGAGGGAGGTTATAGTATGAATGATGGATTTACAAAGGTTCAGGACGTTATAGAAAATTATAAGTCTGCCGTTTATGAACAGGATGTTGAGAAGTTTGTATCAGCATACGCAACTAACATTCAAGTTTATGATTGTTGGGAAGACTGGGAGTATAAAGGTATTGCGAAGTGGAAGGAAGCTGTGAATGGTTGGTTCAACCACTTGAAAGAGGGAGGTATTCAACTCAAAGTAGAGTTGAATGATTTAGTTGTTGAAGAAAATGCGGAACTTGCCTTCATATATAGTAATATGTCTTTAATTGCTTACAATGGGTCTGAAGAGAAACTACGCCAGATTACTAATAGATTTACATTTGGATTAAAAAAGGAAAATAATTCTTGGAAAATAATACATCAACATTCATCATTACCAATAAGTATGGAAACGGGAAAATACATTTGTTACTTAAAGTAATAACCAGAACTATCTAAAATATAATCATTCCTTAAATTATAGGGGTATTCTTTAAATAGAATATCCCTCTTTCTTCAATAAAACGGGTGCTTTAATTGAAGATCCAAAGGGCTGTTTATGCAGCTCTTTTTAACGGGTGCGTTAATCCAAGAAGGATTAACGCCATTTTTATTGAACTTATTGAACAAACGGGATTGTGGAATAACGGACACTGGATATATATGTTAATTAAAGATTTTAAGTTAGAATAGATCTAATATTAAGACTTAGGGTCAGTGGGGTGGGGGTAAGATGGAAGGGGTATTTTTGGACGAGACAATTTATGGGTATGAAGATGTTTTAACAATGTTGGATTCTTTGTTGCAAGACTTTCCAATCGTATATGTCTGCTACGCCTAAGTCTCCACCTTGTAGAAAACAGGTGATTGCATAGAAGCCATTCGGTTTTAAAGCTTTCTTGATTAGACCTATGTAGTTCATTCTACGGTGAGGAGCAATATGGTGAAAGCAACCCAAATCATAAACGACGTCATATGCACCCTCTTTAATATCTAATTCAAAAATATTATGAACAAAGGAGAACTGAAAATGAGAAAGCTCGTTCTATTTCTGCACGCATCGCTTGACGGTTTTGTAGAAGGGCCGAACGGTGAAATGGACATTGGCTGGGTTTCCTACGATGCTGAATTGGAGAAACACGCGAAAGAAATTCTGAGTACTGCCGACACTGTTATTTGGGGACGTGGGACTTATCAGATGATGCACAATTACTGGCCATCTGTGCCTTCGAACCCATCAGCTTCGCAGCATGAACGGGATCATGCCGAGTGGATCGAAAAGACATCCAAAATCGTTTTTTCCACGACGCTGGAGAAAGTCGAATGGAACAACTCCAGACTGGTGAAAGAAGATGTCGAGAAAGAGATCAAGAACCTCAAAGAGCAGCCAGGCAAGGATATGGTCATCCTCGGAAGTCCTAGGTTCGCACACTACCTTATGCAGCTTGATTTAATAGATGAGTATAAAATTACGGTTTCACCCGTCCTGATTGGCAGCGGGTTGCCGTTATTCCAAGGTCTCAAGGAGGAGATCAATCTTAAACTTATCGAAAACAAGACATTTGATTCTGGAGCCATAGGCCTCGTTTACCAGACGGTTAGATGAACTTGTCTCCTAAAGTAGATTACGCTAACCGGATTACGTTACAATAAAAGCAGCGGCAGTCTAGGTCTTTCGAGTTCCTAGTCCGTCACTGCTTTTTTTGCGAGTCAGTCTAATTCAGTTTGTCGGTAGACACCACAGGTAAGATGTGGTGTGGCAATCGATTTTGTCCCAGTCCTGTTCTACAAATCATCGATAAGAATATAAGCAGCTTTCACCGGCCCGTGTACACCCACAACCAATTCCAATTCAATATCAGCCGAGTTACTTGGCCCCGTAATGAAGTTGACGCATGATGAAATGTTGTTTCCTTGCAGATGTTTTTCACGCATGATCCGTGCAGCCTGGGTCATGCGGGGGACTATGGTGCTTTTGGGAATTAAGCAAATAAAGGTTTTGGGCAGGAAGCTAACCGTCCTGCCTCTGTCTTTGTCGCTGAACAGGACAACAGTGCCTGATTCTGCGAGTGTTATCTCACTGATTGTAATCCCGATATTGGCTTTTTCAGCCTGCCGGATGTTTTCAGCGCCTCTGGTATAGTCCCATTCATACACGTCGATATTTTGTCGGGGCAGGGTATCCTTTAATAAAGGGTCAAGCCCCCAATCCGAAAACCTTTGGTCCTTCCATGTCACAATGGATTCATTTCCGTAATCCGCAATCGTTTTTTCAAGTGTCTCGGGAAGATTTTGCAAATCGGTCATCACAAAACTTGTATGGATCTTTAAACAGTGGGTTTTTAGAACTTCTACTAATTCGTTAACCGTGGCGTCTTTTAGCACTTCATCTTGTGGCTGGTATTGCCATGCCGGTCGTGGCAAAGGAGCCGACAAGCGTTCCCGGCCAAGACGGCTTGCAATTTGATTTAAAAAGGCATCGCGGTTTTGAATGGTGCCTTGCATCATTGTTTCCCTCCTTTTTCTCGGTTTTTAAACCAATCTCTGAATCTCTCTTTATTCGGGGCTGGAAATTCCCTAATTTCGGTCCAGGCCTTTAATGGACCGGGCCCTTTTGAAATTTTATCTCCGTCTGTAAAGGGGTTCATCGCCATCGGTGCAATTTTTGATCCCATCTTATAAAGCAGCGGTGACGCAGCACCTAAACCAAAGGCTTTCATCGCCAGTTTTTCTGAAATGGGAGCTTTTCCTTCCTTTTCGACAATGATTTGACGGTGCTTCAGAAGAAGCTCGTGCAAAGGGATTTTTACCGGACAGGCATCCGTGCATGCCGCACACAACGAAGAGGCATACGGCAATTCTTTGTATTCATCGTACCCTCCGAGCAATGGAGAAAGCACAGCCCCAATCGGTCCTGAATAGATGGATCCGTACGAGTGGCCTCCGACGTGGCGGTAGACCGGGCATGCATTTACGCAGGCCGCACAGCGGATGCACTGAAGGACAGACTGAAAATCGCCGCCAAGTATGTTCGACCGCCCATTATCGACGATGACGAGATGGAATTCCTCAGGCCCGTCTACATCCAATTCCTCGCGTGGACCGGTCAGAACCGTAATGTAGCTGGTTAGCTTTTGTCCAACCGCACTTCTTGTCAACAGGCTGACAAGCACTTCCATTTCTTCAAAGGTTGGGACCAGCCGTTCCATACCCATTACAGTGATTTGCGTTTTGGGCAGGGAAGTAACTAAGTCTGCGTTTCCTTCGTTCGTAACGAGACTAAATGATCCAGTTTCTGCAACGGCAAAATTGCATCCAGTGATTCCGATATCAGCGGCCATGAATTCCTCACGCAGCTTTTTTCGGGCATGCCCGGCAAGTTCCTCCGGTTTTGAGGTAAGTTGATAGCCAAGCTTCTCTGAAAAAACATCACGTATTTTTTCTTTGTTTTTATGTAACGCCGGTACAACGATGTGGGAGGGAGGATCATGGTCATCAACCTGGAGTATGTATTCCCCAAGGTCTGTTTCAATGACTTCACAACCGGCTTGTTCTAAAGCAGTGTTCAACGAAATTTCTTCCGTTACCATTGATTTTGATTTCACGACTTTTTTTGCGTCTTTTTTGGCAACGACCTGCTGGATGTATTCATTTGCTTCCTCGCCGGTTTGCGCGAAGAACACGTGGCCGCCTCGCTTCGCTACATTTTCGCTAAGCTGTTCTAAATAATAATCCAAATGTTCGAGAACATGCTGGCGAATTTCTTCCCCGTGTGACCGCCATTCTTCCCAATTCAATTCAGAAATAACATCATTTCTGCGGGTGCCTATTCTCTCCTGTGCTCCGGCAACTGCGCCCCTCATAAAAGAGTCATTGATGCCTTGGTCAACGCGTTCTTTGAATTGGCCAGTCCCGATTTTCATTGTCATCACAATTTCCTCCATTCTATGTGATATGCCCTTAGATCAGCGGCTGTTTAACACCTCAGCAATATGCAATACTTGGATGGGCTTTCCTGTTCTTTGAATCCGTCCGCCGATGTTTAACATGCATCCGGCATCAGCCCCGATGATATAATCCGCACCTGTTTCCTCAATATGCATGACCTTTTCATCTACCATTTGCTCGGAAATTTGGCCCATCTTCACCGAGAAGGTTCCCCCAAAACCGCAGCACTGTTCCTTACCGGGCAGCATGGTAAACTCAAGGCCGTTAACGTTTTTCAATAGAGTCATAGGGGCCGATGCTACACGTAGCAATCTCGTCATATGGCAGGAAGTATGATAGGTAACCTTGCCTTCAAAGCGCGCCCCCACATCTTCAATTTTTAAAACATCAACGATGAATTGTGTCAGCTCGTAGGTTTTCTCGGCGAGTTTCAATGCCCTTGGCTCCCATATGCTGTCTCCTTTAAAGACATGCGGATATTCCCGGAACATCGCCGTGCATGATCCGGATGGAGATACCACATATTCCGCGTTTTCGAATGTTTCAATCATCCTCTTCATGGCTTCCTTGGATTCTTTTACATATCCGCTGTTATAAGCGGGCTGCCCGCAGCACACCTGGGCTTCTGGAAAGTCGATTTCGCAACCCAGCCGCTCCAGCAATTCTACAGTTGCTTTTCCTACATCACTTTGAAACATATCTACTAAGCATGTTGCAAAAAGAGTTACTTTCATATCAACCTCTCCTTGATCAATCTCATTTACATAGGAATGATGAACAGGTCATCAGATGACTTGGTTTAAACTATAACAAATATTCAAAATAATATCACTATAAACATAACAAATTTTGAAAGGGGTTACAGGTACTTTAAAATAAAACACCTTTTTTCTAAAAAGGTGTTTTTAAGCATTATTTATGCCTGGAATTTCGCCTGTGTTAAGTAGTTGTGCAGGACGGCCTCCACGTTTTCGATATGTCCTAGCATAATGGTCCTTGCTTTTTCCGCATCCTGCGTTTTGATGGCATGATAGATCGCGAGATGCTCTTCGTACAGCCTGTCTAGGGTTGTTTGTTTTGAATACAGCCAAAGGCGGCGGGTTTCTTTCATTGTTTCACCCATCAATCCGGATACATGGTTCATCAGGTTGATGAGTAACGGATTTTGTGAGCCCTTTGCAACAGCAAAATGGAAACGGAGATCTGCTTTTTCTCCAAGTTCTTCATTCCCGTTGACCGACCTCATTTCTTCTAGCGCATCTTCCATTTCCAGAAGTTGTACTTCCGTTCGTTTTTGTGCTGCAGCGTAGGCCATCCCCGTTTCGATGATCTTCCTTACTTCTAACAGGTGGGCAATATCCTCTTTATTCATTAAAATCGCCGTGGACAAAGGGAAGGCGATTTGCTCTCTTTCAAATTCCTTGATGTAGGTGCCTTCCCCTTGCCTGATTTCAATCAGTCCCATCGCCTTTAAAGCCGTTAAAGCTTCTCTTATGGCAGAGCGGCCAACCTGAAAATTTTCAGCCAGCTGCTGGACCGAAGATAGTTTTTGCCCAGGTGTTAATTTTCCGGTCCTGATCATCTCGTAAATGGTTTCAGCGACTTCCTCATATATTTTCTTTGGCTTAATTTTTTTATATTCCAAGTTCAAAGCCTCCACACTGCTATTTGCTAACTTACATCCTATTATAATCATAAATGGCAAATTAGTTGAAATTATTCTTTTGAAAAACCATTGTCCCAGACTCACCGAAAGTTAAAAATTTTCTAAGAAATCAAATAAATAGTTGTAAATCGACTGAAGGGTAACTATAATTTTCGTTATGAATAGTTAATGATCTAGTCATCTGATGACCATACCTTATTTGGTAAGCGATTACGATTATAGGTGACACGGTAGCAATTCGATTTTAAAGGGGGAACCATGATGTTATTTAAACAGAATTTCACGGCCATAGGGGATAATCTCGCCCTCTCCGCCATTGTTGCGTTGATTCCAATCTTGTATTTTTTCTGGGCGATGGCCTTCAAACGTATGAAAGGCCATGTGGCCGGTCTTACGACATTGGGGGTCGCCTTGGTTACGGCTATCCTCGCGTTTAAGATGCCCGCAGGTATGGCAGTGATGTCAGCCACACAGGGTGCCGTTTACGGCATATTGCCAATTGGCTGGATTATTATCACTTCTGTATTCTTATATAAGTTAACCGTGAAAACCGGTCAGTTCGATATTATCCGTAACTCGGTGCTGTCGATAACAGAAGACCGGCGGATCCAGGCATTATTGATAGCGTTTTCGTTCGGGGCCTTTCTTGAAGGGGCAGCCGGATTTGGGGCTCCGGTTGCCATTTCCGCCGCGCTTTTGGTAGGTCTCGGCTTCAACCCGTTGTATGCTGCGGGCCTGTGCCTGATCGCTAACACAGCACCAGTTGCTTTTGGTGCCATAGGGATTCCCATCACTGCGGTAGAGGGTCCCACTGGCATCCCAGCGATGGAAATATCGAAAATGGTCGGGCGCCAGCTTCCGTTTCTTTCCGCCTTTATACCCTTCTATTTAATTGTCATCATGGCGGGATTTAAAAAAGCCATGGAAATCTTACCGGCGGTTCTTGTTTCAGGTGTCTCCTTTGCGTTGACACAGTATATAGCTTCCAATTTCTTAGGGCCTGAGCTTCCAGACGTCCTCTCTGCGCTTGTTTCACTTTTTGCGATGGTCATTTTTCTTAAATTTTGGCAGCCGAAAACCATCTACCGTTTTCCGGCCGAACAGGAAATGGCCGCCACCGTCGCTGTGAAAACTTCAACCAGCCCACAGCACTATACGTCTGGACAAGTGTTTAGGGCCTGGTCTCCGTTTCTTGTGCTTACAGGATCGATTTCCTTGTGGGGAATACCAACATTTAAATTGGCCTTGACCGGTCACTATGAAGGGACAAACGGAATTTTAAAAGCCATCAACTCACTTGGAAATGCCCTGACATTCGCCCCGGAGGTCCCTTTCCTGAACAATAAAGTGATAAATACGGATGGTACTCCCATTGAGGCAGTGTACAAACTTGAAATTCTCGGGTCGGCAGGAACGGCTATCCTGTTAGCGGCCATTGTCACAAAATTTATTGTTGCGATCTCGTGGAAAAATTGGATGGTTACCTTTGGCGAACTGTTAAACGAATTAAAGTATCCCATCCTTACGATCGGATCTGTTGTGGGTTTTGCGTACGTTACCAATGCGGCAGGGATGAGTACAACGCTTGCGATGGCTTTGGCGAAAACCGGAGCCGTCTTATTCCCGTTCTTTTCTCCAATCCTGGGCTGGCTTGGTGTTTTTATTACAGGTTCCGATACGTCTGCCAACCTTTTGTTCGGAAATTTACAAAAGATCACGGCAACATCGATCGGCATGGATCCCGTTTTAGCGGTTGCGGCCAACTCGTCAGGAGGGGTAGCTGGTAAAATGATCTCTCCTCAATCGATTGCAGTAGCCTGTGCAGCAGTGGGACTTGCCGGGAAAGAATCAAATTTATTCCGATTCACCATCAAACATAGTATTTTCCTTGTCGTCCTCGTAGGAATCATCACGTTCCTGCAAAACACCGTTCTCACGTGGATGATTCCATAAGAATGGAGTGGACGATGAACGTTCTTGCCAATGTCCAAGGAATTGAAGTGAGTATACATTGCAAACAGAAATGAGTGAAGAAACATGCTGACAAAACGAGGTTAAGGAAAAAGTATCACTCAAAACTTGAATGACTCAAAAACAGGACGGCTTGTATATTCTTATGATTCCACACCCAATTTTCAGGCACTTCCGGATGCTGTTGTCAGTCCTAAGCAGAGATAGCCGAAAATTATCCCTATTGGAACTATGTACCAGTATATTTTTTAGTTTAAGGAATGCATTGACAGGGTACTGGGTTAGGTAGGGAGGTATGCCAGGTGAATAACAAAGGTAAAACCATTGTTAATTACAAGGGCAGGAAATACTACCAAGAGGAAACTGATACTGAGTACATCCTGACCAGTATAGACAAATATAGCGGCAGGACTGTTAACCTCTTTTTAGATAAAGTTGTGTCTGATGGTATAGAAAAGGAAAGAAAAACCTGAAGAGGCTTATAAGGCCTCTTTTTTTTTGCATTCAAATATTCCTGATTGATCCTACCAAGAGGATATAATCCATCTTTGGAAATGTCTCAAAACATCAGGTATGTTTCACTGAGAGGAACATTGAATAACAGATCTTAAAAAGAATATATCATTTATTAAAACTATTACTGTCTAAGAAAAAGGACATACTTAATTAAGGAGGGAGATTTATATAGGTTTTTTACCTACCTTTTGGAATGTGGGTAATTCATCGTCCTCGGTCAATTCGCTATTTTTGCTCATATTAGAGCTTATATATTGAGAAGAAAAGGTGAACAAAGATGAACAATAAAAAACATAATCTGGCCTCAGAGTGGCAGTATAGCTACACTTGGGCAAAGCTATCATTTCTGCTTTTCCTGCCCAAGCTATGGCAAAGCTACTATAGACATAAAAAATGCCCCTGAGCTCTCTATTGTCATCAGGACAATAGTATCAAGGACAATCTCATAAAGGGTTCATCCAGTTTAAGGGATATAAACAGTATAGCCAACAGTAGGTACTTTTAGACATAGAATGGCCCCTGAGCTACAAAGTGAGGAGTACAGCACCAGGGGCAAAAAGAAATGAAAGGATTTTTTGAAATCTCTATTTCCATATTCAAGCTATCTTGGAAAGAGTAATGAGAAAAATGTTCTTGTCCATCGAATTCAGGGATATCTGGAAAGACATTACGATCAGAAAATCTCGATACCTGAACTTTGTAACTTATTTGGTATCAGTTCTCGCCACCTTAATCGCTTATTTAAACAAGCAACTGGCCAGACAGTGGTAGAGGTCGTCCATAAAATAAGGATAGGGATAGAAAGGGCGAAATACCTGTTGTGTGATCCTAGTGAAAAAGTAACAAATGTTGCCATGAAAGTCGGTTATGATGATTCCGCCTTTTTTAGCCGCTTATTTCGCCGATTTGTTGGATGTTCTCCAGGAAAATATAAGTCTGAAATATTGACCAATGTCTGCTCAAAATAAAAAGACACCATCCCAGCAAAAAATGGTGTCTTTGTGAGCTATTCCTTAAAGTTCCCATGATCGTTCTACAAAATAATCATTTAAGGAACAATGTGAACGGTTCCATCTTCCATGATATAAATCGATTGATGGCTACCTAAATACTTCAGTGCACCTTTCATTATTCCATGCTCATTTAATTCAGCCTGGCCTTGTTTGTAAGTGGGCTCATCTAAGATCAGCACATAAAAATAACATTGATGACCATTAATCGGCTCAACACAAGAGAGCTCAAAAGCATCGCCATACTTTTCTTTAAACCATGACTGTGCCTGTTCATGATCTTTAAATGAGGGGATTTTTGCTTGATCTTGCCGTGAAACTCCTGCATCAGACACTCCAACACCACTCCCTTATGTAGATTGTCCATATATTGATTGGCGACATAAAGAACAATTCTTGTTGGTTAAATCCTTTCCAATATTAACCGGAACGCTTTTGATTCTACCCATATTTTATGGACAACACCTTGGGCAAAAACCGTAAGCCAGGCATACTTTGACCTATACTTTAATCATAGAAAACATTAGAAAGATGATGGATGTAACAACAAGTACTAAAGGATTAGAATGGCTACAAAAAGTTGGAAATATTACCAAACTTTCTCCAATAATAATTTCTTTCGTAAATTCAACGAACGTTTAATTAATCTCATTGATAAAAAATTCTTTGGAAGATTAAACAATTTTTTCAAACTAATAAGCGTGATGGGGGATTCCCTGGCTTTTCTGCTGGTCTTTTTTATACCACGTTTAAGGCATTTGTCAGCGACTAATTCTTTCTTAATATTCAGTTTCATGACCAAAACAAATAGCCCTTTGACTTTCAGCAAGCCATTAAAATAGATTGTTTCGCAAATAGGGTTACTTCCCACTTAAACATTTTCTAAAGTTTAATATAGTGTTCAACACTTATGGAAACTTAATTTCCTTTTTTTATTAAACTCCTTACGGATTGGAAGAGTCGCATTTATATTGGACAATATCGAAATTGATAACTCTATCCTGCATTTTATCAAGATATTCAAAGGCTTGAGGCACACCGATGACTATAAAGGAATAACTGGCCGAAACTGCCATAGGGACCCCAGTAGAATGTACACCCCCAAGAACCAGGGATTTGGATAGAGATGAAAACATTTCAGCAATAGCAATGCTTTAACGTCTCCTCTTTAAAACGATTAAGACTCTTTGTATTTTCGGGTTTTTGTTCGATGGCAACCAGCTGCGGGATTAAATGTTTAAACTTTGTTGTTTTATTTATTTGGTGGCAGTTGAAAATGTCCTTCAATTTGACCAACGATCGTTCAACAATGGATATTAGATAATACCATTTGTGGAGCGTTGGTCTGGCCCGCTGGATTATACCCATAACTTTTGACTACTGTTGGCCGTCATTTCCCTGTTGAAACGGTTGAGCTTATTTTGCTGTTGTGCAGAACTGTGGTTAGAGTTTGAAAAGTTATAATTCTGCATGCTTCTTTCCTCCGATTTCAACACTATTGCTTAGTATAAACCTTAAGTTTAACGATAATTCGGTGCTTTAAAAAACTTTCTAAAAAATGGAGGAATAAAAAAAATGATAAAGGACATTTTAAATACTGTTTCACAAAAAGTACCACTATAAGGAGGATTTAAAATGCCACAACGAATCAATCAATTATCGCAACAAGCTCAAAACTCGCTTCAACAGATTCAACAAGTTGCTCAACAATTAAGTAGACAGGGACAACAAGGCGGTTATTCACAGCAATATGGCAGCTCAATGGGTCAATCAGGTTATGGTGGAGCTCAATCAGCTATGCAGCCAGGATTTGCAGGAACTGATGCACAACAAGTCAGACAGGAAATCATGAACTCACAAAACGGTAGAAACCAGCAAGGTGGTTATTCTCAATACGGCAGCTCAATGGGTCAATCAGGTTATGGTGGAGCACAATCCGCTATGCAGCCAGGATTTGCAGGAACTGATGCACAACAAGTTAGACAGGAAATCATGAACTCTCAAAATAGTGGAAACCAACAAGGTGGTTATTCGCAACAAAATGGCAACTCAATGGGTCAATATGGTTATGGTGGAGCACAATCCGCTATGCAGCCAGGATTTGCAGGAACTGATGCACAACAAGTTAGACAGGAAATCATGAACTCTCAAAATAGTGGAAACCAACAAGGTGGTTATTCTCAACAAAATGGCAGCTCAATGGGTCAATCTGGTTATGGTGGAGCACAATCCGCTATGCAGCCAGGTTTTGCAGGAACTGATGCACAACAAGTGAGACAGCAAAACATGAACTCTCAGAATAGTGGAAACCAACAAGGTGGATATTCCCAACAACAATATGGTTATGGTGGATCCAACGGACAACAGAGCACTTTTTAAAGAAGGAAAAACTAAACACGCTTGTAGTTAACAGGCGTGTTTGGTTCTTAAAGATACACATACTTTGGAAAATTTGTGTGGAGGTAATTGAATTGACGCAACAAAAACCTAACAACTCTACTGCTCGAACAAAGGGCAGGCAAGATCGAAACCAAGGCGGTATGGGTGGACATTCAGGCGCGTCCGAAAAAGAAGTACAAAGCCAAAAAAAACAGACGGACATTAACAAAATCAATAATTAATTTACAATTTGTGAATAGAAATGGTGAACTACATACCTGGGGCCCTAAGCGCGGTTGAACATCTTAGAAGAAAAGTATCGTATTACAAGATGAGAGTAGAACTACTGGGAAAGTATCGTAGTTCTTTCCCCTCTTCCAGGTTTTAATCTGTGTTCTGTTTTTGAATTCCAAACTGCTTCACCAATTCTTGGTTTGAACAATCTCCTTTTAACTAGAGACGAATCAGTCTCTTTTCAGCTCTTCTTAATAGACATTCTGATTTCTCACAATAAGAAAAACACCTCCACTTTGTTGATAATTGTTTATTCGACCATGGGGGGTGATTTATCTATCCCATAGGATAGAGAGACGACCATTGAAAGATTGGCCCTTGTTTCATTTTCGTGTGCAGAAAAACCCTGAATTTTGCCTAAAATCTGTCTAGACTATTTGGATTAAATCCGCAGTAGTAATCTCAACATCGTATCCTTTTTCCTGTCCAGCAATTGCAATCTTCTTCAGCATGGTTGATTTCCTGATCCCGCTCTGCCTTTAATAAAATAACGTTTCGATATATCTTCTATTAATATACTCAACTGCACCAAATTTTGAACATATAAACAAGTGCTAAAAGATATGCGTTTGTAAAAACATAAGTGTTTACGCAAATGATTATAAAAATATATAGCCATGTCACTATTTTTGTTACTTAGCGCGTGCATCGTTGTAGAACTTAACAGTTGCACTTGGATAATTACATATTTAGTATTGAACGGAACGCGGCTTTGGCTAATTTCTAAATCAAATTTGTAATAACGATTCCAGTAGATCCGTCTGCCAGAATAATGATGATAAGAAGAGAACGGATTTTCTTGTTTTGAGGATATTTAAACAATTTACCTTGAGGTCATGAATTCCTTTCCTTTTATGCGATTGAGTTTGGGCTGCGGTTCTACTAACACAGATGCAGATCCGCTCCGTTCATCGATTGAAAAAGTTGCGAATGAAATTAAGCGGATTCCAGCATTCGCGAAGTCCGTGTAACAGGTGCTGGGAATGATGGTTACATTCTGACGTTAAAACAGGACCTATTGCTCATCAGTTACTTATTTGGTCATTTCCTTGGTCGTGAGGATTAGCTAATGATTCATTAAAAAATGTATTCGGTCCAGGCTGTTGATCTGGAGATATACGCTGTTCGTACCTTGAATTCGCTTCATAGAATTGATCTTCAAGAAATCCTGCTTGTTCATGGGTTAACTCTAAGACGATTTCATTGTTACTGTCATCAAAAGCTGTGAATAGAACATAACTCTGACTGTCCCGTGTTACATTCCCAACTCTAAGATGAAGGTTCTTGATTTCAAATCGTACTCTCATTCCATCCATAGAAAAACCTCCTTTAGATAAAGATGTAATGCAATATCTTAATGAAAGACCTTCTCCTAATTTTAGTTACAGATATTCTGCTCTAAATGTAACCGTTTTATTCCGTTCTTATTCTTTTTTTATAATTGATAGCTGGGTCGCTGCGGACATGCCCACGAAAACCATTCGGGATTATATTGAAGCATCCATCCATACCGGCTTTGATATTTGGATGAGGGTTGTGCCTTTTGTATACACATTGGTTTTGTTGTACCAGACAAGACGGATTCAATTGCCTTCCATACGCGTATAACAGTGGAGCGGCTTCGCTCTATAACTCCCCAATTGGAATTATTTCAAAGAAATTTGTTACTCTTTGCTGTCCGCCATTTTCCTGATACCGTATGCTAACCCCGATAGGGAATGCGCCATATCCCGATCATTTTGGAATGGCCGGAGTACATGTAGCGGAAACGAAAAATCCTGTCTGAAGGATAACAGGGTTAATAGAAAGCGTTTACAATAGATGTGATACAATACAAAATGTAAACATTCTATGACCAGAGGTGATCGATCATGAAAGGTGTATTGTGGTATCAGGCTAAAGATGTCAGAGTAGAAGAAATTCCAGAGCCCCAGGTGAAAGAAGGAACGGTTAAAATTAAAGTAAAATGGGCAGGTATTTGTGGAAGTGACTTGCATGAATATTTAGTTGGACCCATTTTTATTCCTGTGGAAGAACCTCATCCTCTTACAAAGGATAAAGCCCCGATTGTTCTTGGGCATGAGTTTTCAGGTGAGGTTACAGAAATTGGCGAAGGGGTTACCCAGGTGGCTGTTGGTGACCGCGTTGCCGTTGAGCCCATTTATGCATGCGGAGAATGCGTGGCTTGTAGAGCCGGACACTATAATGTTTGCGAACAGCTTGGTTTTCATGGACTTGCAGGCGGAGGCGGCGGTTTTGCGGAATACACAGTAGTGAATGAAAACATGGTACATAAGTTACCGGATAATATGAGCTATGAACAGGGAGCATTAGTGGAACCGGCAGCAGTTGCCCTGCATGCTGTAAGACAAAGCAAATTTAAACCAGGCGATACAGCAGCTGTCTTCGGCACCGGACCTATTGGGTTATTAACGATCCAGGCGTTGAAAGCTGCTGGAGCAAGTAAAGTGTTTGTTGTAGATCTTTCAGAGGAAAGAAGGAATTTGGCTAGGAAAATCGGTGCAGATGTTATACTAAATCCTGCTGAAGTGGACGCTGTACAGGAAATTAAGCGTCTAACTAATGATCTAGGAGTCGAAGTAAGCTTTGATGCAGCGGGCGTTGAGCCGACGTTAAATGGCGCCATTCAAAGCACCCGTTTTGATGGGCAAGTAGTTATCATCAGCATCTGGGAAGCCACAGCTTCTATCCCGCCAAACGAATTGGTACTCAAAGAGCGTGATATGATTGGTGTATTGGCATACCGTAATATATTTCCGTCCGTCATTAAGCTGATTTCTCAGGGGCAAATGAAAGCGGAAGATCTGATTACAAAAAAAATAATGATTGATGATATTGTACAAGAAGGATTTGAAGCATTAGTCAATGATAAGAGCCATGTCAAGATTCTTGTAAAACCTCGTGAAGATTGAAGATAGAAATAAAAGATTACTAGACTCAATTAAATAACAAGAAAAAAACCTTGATAAAGTACCTCTAAAGTAGACAAAAAACTAAACCTGTAAAGCTTAGTTTTACTTTGGAGGTTATTTCTTTGCTAAGGTCCAGGTAGTAGTAGGTATGCTGAAAACAATCTATTGCTAAAATCAAGCAAACCTGAAATTATGATCCCTGGATATATGTTTATTAGGAGATGTGAAGGATAATAATTTTGTAATCACTTAATTCAAATTTGCTATTATAAGCCTGCTTTTCCCACGTTGATTAATTTAAAGAAACCCCGCAAAGTGCCACCATTAACCTAGTTCCACATTTCAACCATAGACAGTAATAAAAGACACTTTGGTGGTGAGAAGATGGCTCCGGTTTAGGCTAGGGTCATTTTTTATTGCTGTGGTCACCTTAGCTTTAATTATCACCAATTGACTTCAGTCGTATATGACCCTCTAAGCTAATGATTAATTCAACTTTATAGAGTAAGGGATGACTTGGATTGGATTTTGAATAAAAAGTGTTTCCTAGACACATGTTATACCTAAGGAGGTGAATACATATGGCAAATCGCAGTGGAAGTAATCGTAACCGCACCTTGGTACCTGGTTCCCAACAAGCGCTTGATCAAATGAAATATGAAATCGCTACTGAATTCGGTGTTCAGCTTGGGGCTGACACACCTTCCCGAGCAAACGGATCAGTAGGTGGTGAAATTACTAAACGCCTTGTAGCACAAGCTCAATCCCAACTTGCTGGAATGGGTGGAGAAATGCAATCTAGATAAGCAACGAATTCTTCTATGACTGAAGCTACCTCTTATTGTGGTTTCAGTCTTTATTTTTTATGTCTTAGTACAACTAACGCAAAATGGAGAGACCTTTCTCTTTTCTTGCAATTCTCTACCTTAGCAGTCAATTCGAGAAGGATAAACTTATAATATGTGTTTTTATTTCCATATACACTTGCGAAAACACGTGTGTTTGCAATTATTAAATTTCTTGATAAAGGATAATGAGGAAAAAGTTTAGGAGTTTTACCCACTGTTTCTGTTAAACGAGAGGTTCTAATTCATTATCGAGCAATTCAATAAAATCTTGGACCAACTTTAGCTTTTTAGCTTGCACATAACACTGCTTTAGAGACTTGTTAGACATCTTGTCAGTACCAACCCTCACTATGCCCAATTGTTTCGACATTTGAACAAACACACGATCAGGTGAAAGCCATGTCGGAACCAGCCGAGAGCACTCCGCAGTGGCGCGAATACACCCGCTAGTTGTACCAATAGCTAATATGATTCTTAATTCTGGGTCTCCTTGTTTTCTCTGATTTAAAAGGATATTTTGTGTTGTTGTGAGAATAGTCCAATCATATTAAGATAAAAGAAGAAGAGGAGGGATGTTATGAGCAAGTGTAACATGGATCACTCAACAGTAGATGTGAAACATAAATATGAGGCACAGAAGGAAGAGCTTCCAGACGATATTTGTGCGTTGTTTGATGACTTTTTAAACAGGAATAACTCACAAACAACCTTAAATGAGATGTTTCATCTTCTAAAAAAGTATGATTTAGCTGATGAATTGGAAAGATTAGAACGAAATAGAAATATGAGATCGTTACTTCTTGAATAAGGATGTAAAAAAGGCTTCCCAATACGGGGGTGCTGACAATTCAATAGGCATTTTAGAACTTGTATCGATCTTTAGATATAAGTTCTTTTTAAAATTATGGAAGAAAAGAAACGGTATAAATCGTTTTTCGGAATAGGTCCCTTGTTAACGGAAAATAATTTCACGTACCGTAATTTTATAAAAAATTTAAAATAAAAAATGACCGATAAATAAAGTGGAAAATTCCGTCTCATTATCATAAAAAATACTGAAATTACTGAGACGGAGTTTAATTACATGGTAGAAAAAAGAACCGGCAGCTACTACTGCTGGTTCTTTGTTTTATAAGTTATAGCTAGTTCTTTAAAAAAGAAGATTAGGCCTACAATAATAAAAAGGTAGGAAACATATTCTAGCCAATATGGATAATAAAAAAACTTAAATCCAAGGAAGAAAAAAGAAGAAAAAGAACCCCGAAAAGATAAGTAAATGGCGGAGGGGATTTGTTTTTGCTGAATGGACCTATTCACTTAATTAAGATTCTAGTTCAACGAGCATGCGAACTATAGACCTGGCGATGCTTTGCCATCCTGTCTTCTCAAGCTGTACGATAGTGAAGTAAAGAAAGTCAAATCTTTTATCATCGAAAACACAAAATTTACAAAATCTCTCGGATTTTTCTGTAAAAACTCATCTAAATTTAAATGTACAACAGTAATGAAAAACTCATCTCTTTGACTCAGTTACACTATTTTACACAATCTTATATTTCGGAGTTACCCTTTCGAAATGAGGATTCTCACCACTCACCATCAATCCCATGCCCCAGTCAAAATGTTCGTTGTTCGTTGGAAAGTCTGATGCATCTCTGTATTGGAATAGCAAGTTTCTCCTAGTACGGCTACTTCTATTAACACCTGAACCGTGAATGGTTAAGTAATTAAAGAATAATACATCGCCAGGTTCTGCAGGACATGGCGTGCCCAAGGATAGCGGGTATTCCTTTTGATTTAAATAATGACTGCCAATATGCGGAAGGACCCCTTGTTTGTGGGATTCTGGCACCACGGAAAGACAACCATTCTCTTCGTTGCTTTCATCTAAATGGATACTCGCCGCCAGCATCGTATGTTTTTCATGAGGGAAGTATGGATAATCCTGATGCATCGGAAACGCAGCTCCGTTTTCAGGTGGCTTAACAAGCATTTTGGAATGATGGAGCTGTACATTTGGTCCAATTAACTGTTTTAACACCGCTTTCATGTTTGGGTGGGTCAATGCCTTTAAAAAGACATGGTCATGGTAATGAACGTTATGAAATCCTTTTAACACAAGCTTCTTCAACTTTTCTTTCGGTAAATAATCGCCATCCCAAGTGGCATTGTGGTCCTTATTGGCCAAGACTGCCCGTTTAATTATATTGTCGACCCCCATACGCATTTCTTCCACTTCCTGTTGATTGAAGACTCCTTTTACTAACAGGTATCCTTGATCTTTGTAAAAATCAGCATCGTTCGACAGGATCATATCATCAAGCCCCCTCCTATATTTGCGAAATTGATATCGCTTTCAGCATAATTATAAGCGTGGTAAGCTATATCTGTATTTGAAGAGAAATGCCATGTTTTTGTCTTTTTCCGCCATACCTTATAAAGCAGCAGGGAAGGAGAAGTTGCGATGTATCTTTGTAGGGAAAGTGTTACACGGCTGAATCAGCATTTGGTGTTAAAGGGGCAGGATGTTTCTTTTCGCATTAACTATTGGGGAGTTGATCCCAAGTTAACCTACAACCCGGTTCACAGGCATTCGTCATTTGAGGTATGTTATGTTTTACATGGAGAAGGGACGTATTTAGACCATGGGATCCTCCTTCCTCTTTCTCCAGGAACGTTTTTTGTTTCTAGGCCAGGCATTGATCATCAAATACGGAGTGAGGCTGGTCTTTTTTTAGTCTTCGTTTGTTTTGAGGTGGATGAGGGCCAATCATCAAGAGAATATGTCAACCAATATGTAACGCTTGCCCAGTACGATCAAGTGGTCGTGCCGCAGGGGGAAACGTCTTCTTCTGCCTCATTATGGAAAACACTTCTCGTTCCTGAAGAGAAGCAATGGGCAGTATCATCAAGTGCAGTACCTCTTCTGGCTCATACGCTGCTTACATCCTTTCCTTCCCTTTTTCTTCCGCCGAAAGAGGCCGTAAAAAGGATTTCAAAAACATCGCTTATTGTTTTGCAGCAAGCGAAAACATTTATCATCGATAATTTAGAAAAGGAATTGTCCCTTGAGATGGTCGCTCAATACCTGAACGTGTCGACAAGGCATTTATCCCGCTTATTTTCCTCTGGCATCCATGAAAATTTTGTTACGTTTATCCGAAAAGAGCGGATAAAACAATCTACTTATCTATTAAACTCATCAAACCTTCCTATAAAAGAGATTGCGGAGGCAACCGGATTTGGAAGTGTTCATTACTTTACAAGAGTTTTTCAAAAAGAAACAGGCATGCCGCCAGGGCGTTTTCGGAAAGGCTCTTGAAGATGTGGAATGTGCGTGTGTTCTTCGCATCTCCGGACAGCAACTTCATCAGCGGCCAGATCCTTGGTAGTCGGTGTAGGGACTATGAGCTGTCTATTTGGAGAGAGACTAAAACAATCTGCTTTATGACTTGGTGTAAATAAAAGGTATAAATATATAAAGGATTGCTGAATTTAACGCTGATTGCGTCTTTGCAGTGATAGGTCTCTTTGAATGAAATTTATCTTCCTGCTCATTTTTCCCCAGCGACAAAATCAACGTTTGTTTAATATTTAAGAAAGGAGATTTGCAGGAATCAAATATTATTAATCGTATATATTATTCATACTTAGAATAAGCAGGGGGAAAATCTATGAATTATCGTGAAACGATCATATGCACCGGTTATTCCCGTTTACCTGATGGAATGGCTGCAAAAAATTTATACGGAGTAATGGGTGTAGGGTTTGAAGTTGATCCTCAAAATGATTGTATTTTGAATGCTTCTTGTACCTTTGTAACGAATATGTGTAACGATTTTATTAAAAGTATACTAGAAGGACATGATTTGAAGAATGGAATAGAGGAACCTATTGAAAAATTTGAAAAGAGGTATTTCGGTCTTGGAAAGAAAGCGATCATTTCGGCTATGAGAGATGCATATAATCAGTACTCTATTTATAAAGCAATGAATCCGCCTGTTACGACAAAATAAATAGGAATTAATTTTTTTAACCTATTGCTAACGCAGTAATTTTCTGTATAATTAGATTATATTTTATTTTCAGATAATATTTTACCAGCGAGCCTAAAATTCAGTGAATAGGCATCCCCTATTCATACCTTAAGAATTTTAAGACCGAGCTGTCCGGTTAATCCCTTTGGGTTTAATTCGGTATGGCTTGGTCTTTTATTTTTATCCATTTTCAAAATAAGGAGAGATGGCATTGAACCGTTTTAGCATTAGAAGAGCAAATTGTTTAAATAAAATGCAAGACTTTGGAATGGACCAGTTAATCGTTAGTTCGAAATACAACCTAAAATATCTCCTTGGTACAGATCTTGAAACAGGAGAGCGTATGACGGTTTTACTGATGTCATCAGATAATAAATCAAAACTATTTATTCACGAGATGTTTTTTGACCAAGCACCCTCCTCAAACGAAATAGAAGTCGTTTTCTATCGTGATGACATGAATCCGATCCAACTATTAGCAACCTCTATTTCTAAAAGCCGCACATTAGGAATCGATCTTAATTGGTCAAGCTCTTATTTGCTTGATATTTTGAAAATTGTCCCAAAATCCCACATTCAAAAAAGCACTATTGTAGAACAACTTAGAGAGATTAAGGACGAAAAGGAAATCGAAACGCTCCGCCAATCGGCAAGAATTGCAGATGCAGTAATGCATCAAGTTGTACAATTACAATATTTCCCATCAACAGAAAGAGAAATAGCGGGAACGATTAGAAGCTTCTTTGCGGAGCATGGAATCAATGAACTTTCCTTTAAGCCTATTATTGGTTTTGGGAAAAACAGCGCTAACCCTCACCATACCATTAGTGATCAGATTAGTTATCCAGATGAACCGATTTTAATTGATATGGGTGGTTTATATAACGACTATTGCTCGGATATCACCAGAACCTTTTTCCGTGGAAAAGTTAATTCCAAATATGAAGACCTATATAAAATTGTAAAGGACTTACAAATGCAAGCTATCGAAATCATTAAGCCGGGAGTTCCATTTTCGGAGGTGGACCTATTGATTCGAAAAGGCTTCGCCAAATGGGGTTATGAACACTATTTTATTCATCGAACAGGTCACGGTATTGGGTTAGAACTTCACGAGGGACCTTTTATTCATGGAAACAATCATGAATTGATAAAGGAAGGAATGGCATTCAGCATAGAACCTGGTTTATATCTACCGGACCACTACGGTATCCGGATTGAAGATATAGTGGTTGTAAAAAATGGAGGTTGTGAAGTATTAAATCTATTTTCTAAGGAGGTGCAGTACTTAGAATTGTTAGGAATTTAAAAAATGAAAGGGGAGAGAGAATTGAAAAACAAAAGAAGATTAAGTTGGATTATTGTTGTAGCCTTGCTTTCTGCTATTATGCTCACGGGTTGTTCTTATTCCAAACCATCAAGTGGTACTTCTAATTCCAGTTCAAGTAAGGAATCTAGTTCAAAAAAAGATGAAATTAAAGTGGGACTGGATGTAGATGCCGGAACAATGGATCCACGGTTATCGAGTGATACATCTAGCAAAAGGGTATCGGAGTTAGCTTATGATGGACTAATCCGCCTTTCTGACAACCTAGAAGCAGAACCATCTCTAGCGACCAAATGGGACAATCCGAATCCAACCACATGGATATTTACGTTACGAAAAAATGTTAACTTTCAAGATGGAACACCATTTACAGCAGAAGATGTCAAATATACGTTTGATACTCTATTAGATCCGAATTTAAAGGCTCCATCAGCCATCCTTTATGAACCTATAAAATCTGTGGATGTTGTCAATAAATATCAAGTTAAATTTACGTTAAAACAACCTTATGCAGCACTATTAAGCTATTTAGATATTGGAATCGTTCCAAAACATATTGGAGAAAAAAATGACAAATCTCTTGCTAATCATCCCATTGGAACTGGGCCCTACAAGTTGGTGAAATGGAGTAAAAATAACAAAATTGCTTTTGAAGCCAACCCTAAATATTGGGGGGGAGCACCGAAAACGAAGAAAATAACGTACTATATCATTCCGGATAATACCACGCGAGTCGCTTCATTGGAATCAGGAGATGTGGACTTAGTTCATTCGCCAGTTTCACCTCAAGACATTAGTAGAATAAAACAAAATGATAAGTTAAAGGTAGTTGAAACACAAGGGTTAGGGTTTACCTACTTAAACTTTAACGTAAAGAATAAGATTCTCTCTGAAGTAAAAATTCGTCAGGCACTTTCCAACTTAGTTAATAAAGATGTGATTTCCTCCAAGATTTATAAAGGGATGGACAAGCCTGGTAAATCTCCACTTATTCCTGCATCCTGGGCTTATACCGATAATGTTCCGACATTTGATTATGATGTCAAACGAGCTAAAGCACTTTTTAAAGAAGCTGGTTGGCAAGATAGTGATGGAGATGGGGTTTTAGATCAAAATGGAAAGAAACTAAAATTCACATTATCTACTCATAGTGAAGATCCTAACCGCGTTCAGACGGTGGAGTATCTTCAAAACGAATTTACAAAAGCAGGGATTGAAACAAAAGTTACCACTAATGAATGGCCGACATTCAGTGCTAGTTTAACAGAAGGTAAATTCGATATCGCTTTAGTAGGTTGGCTAAATCTCGTCGACCCTGATCGAGCCATGTATAACCAGTTTCACACTGATGGGGGAGGCAACTATGGAAAATATTCCAATCGTCAAGTCGATGTTCTTTTAGAAAAGGGAAGAACGGCATTATCTCAAGCAGAACGCATTAAAGTTTATCAGAAGGCAGCTAGTATTGTTACGGAAGAAGCTCCTTATGACGTTCTTTTATATCAAGGCTATATTGCCATGTATAACAAAAACCTTATAGGTTTTAAACCATATCCAAGCGGAAGCTTCTATCGTTTAAAGGACGCCGAAATAGCAGAATAAAAACGGAAGGAGGCTTGCCCCTCCTCTGTTCAAATCGGAGTGGTGTAAATGGCTACCTATATTATAAAACGGTTATTTCAATTCATACCGGTCTTACTCGGTATATCGATACTGGTGTTTTTTCTCCTTCATCTAATTCCAGGTGACCCTGCCTTAACCCTTCTTGGACAAGATGCATCAAAAGAGGATCTCGCTAGATTGAGGAATGTATTGGGATTAAATGAACCTTTATGGATACAGCTTTTCGTATTTCTTAAGAACCTCCTTCAGGGGGATTTAGGTAATTCAATTTTTCAAGATGTCCCTGTTTTGAACTTAATTTTCGACCATTTACCCGCAACCCTTGAATTAGCGTTACTTTCACTGATTATTGCCTTGATAATCTCTATTCCATTAGGCATTCTCTCGGCTGTAAAACAATTTTCGTGGTTGGATTATAGCAGTATGTTTTTCGCGCAACTTGGCATTTCCATGCCCGTCTTTTGGATGGGACTCTTATTAATTATCGGTTTTTCTGTCAATTTAAATGTTCTACCTTCGTTTGGAAGGGGAGACCCCATTTTCGAGGCTACAATTGATACGATCCAAACTGGAAATTTGTATTTTATCATCGACAGCTTCAAACATTTACTATTACCTGCGTTTACACTTGGGCTAATGAGTGCCGCATTGATTACTAGAATGGTACGTTCTGCAATGCTAGAAGTTTTGAAAGAAGATTATGTCCGAACAGCCGAAGCAAAAGGAGTAAAGGGGTATATCATCATTTTAAAGCATGTTTTCCGAAATGCATTAATTCCAGTTGTAACCATTGTCGGCTTGCAATTTGGCAACTTGCTTGGTGGTGCAATCGTCACCGAAACCGTGTTTGGGTGGCCAGGGATCGGTCGATTGGTTATAACAGCGATCAGTCAAAGAGACTTTCCAGTTGTGCAGGGTTGTGTTCTTATCATTGCTTTATTATTTGCCTTAATCAATTTAGTTGTAGACATTTTATATGCCATCATCAATCCAAAAATTCAGCATGTGTAAGGAGGGAGGGGAGAATGGAACTATTTAAGCAAGTTAAGTTTGACGAGCCAGTGAGAGAAAAAGCAAAGTTAGCACTTGATGTGAAAGAAATTCTATATGTGTTGACAAAGAGCAAGTCTGTTCTAATTGGTGGAATGATCGTATTTATTGTCATTTTTTGCGCTATTTTCGCTCCACTTATTGCTACCCATGACCCGTATCAAATGAATATCGGGGATCGACTTCTTAAGCCAATGGAACATGGACACCTATTAGGAACCGATCAATATGGTCGGGATCTTTTCACACGCATAATTTACGGAGCCAGGGTTTCACTTGAGGTAGGATTTATTTCTGTTGGTTTATCACTATTAATCGGCGTAACGATTGGATTAATTGCGGGTTATTACGGTGGATGGATCGATATGATTATTATGAGATTTGTAGATATCGTTTTATCTTTCCCTGTTTTATTGCTAGCCATTGCATTGGTTGCGGCCTTAGGTCCAGGCATTCAAAACGTGATACTGGCACTAGGAGTGGTTTATTGGACAAATTATGCACGAATTGTTCGCGCCAGTGTACTGGCGATTAAGGAAGAGGAATATATTCAGGCAGCAAAAACGATCGGATCGAGTGATTTTCGTATTATTTTTTATAACATATTGCCTAACTGCTTGGCACCAATAGTCGTAGTTGCGACTCTTGGACTTGGCGTTGCGATAATTGCAGAGGCTACATTAAGTTTCTTAGGTCTTGGTATCCAACCACCAAAAGCCAGTTGGGGATGGACACTCGCATTTGGTATGAAATTCATTAGGGAAACTCCGTATTTATCCCTCTATCCAGGACTTGCCATTATGATCACGGTTTTAGGCTTCAACTTACTTGGCGATGGTATTCGTGATCTAACAGATTCAAAATTAAAACGAAAATAAGGGAGGAATTGCAATGCCAGTCACTTCAACTAGAGAGTATAAGGAAGTATTAGTAACCCACCTATCCAATGGGACTCCATTAAGCTTACCCATTCACACAATACATGGAGAAAAAGACGGCCCAGTTTTAGGCTTATCCGCACTTGTTCACGGTGATGAAATCATTGGAGCTGAAATTTTACGACGCGTTTATAACCGTTTAAAAGAATCTGAGCTTTCTGGTGTAGTCAAACTTCTTCCGGTTTCTAATCCATTGGCATTTGAGAACATGACCAGAAACACACCGCTTGATATGAACAATCTTAATCGAGTTTTTCCGGGATTTGAAGATGGATGGGTAACAGAACAAGTGGCCCACAGTATGGTGGAAAACTTCTTAAATGAAATTGATATTTATATTGATTTACATGCTGGAGGAACGGTTCCCATCGTTGATTACGTATACATCCAAAACGATGAGGAGCTATCCAGAGCGTTTAACTTCCCTGTTCTTTTCCGTCCGTCCTATCCTTATGAAGGAACAACAGCTACCTATACAGTAGAAAGGGGGATTCCAAGTGTCACCGTCGAGGTCGGAGGTGGGCCAAACTTTGAGAATGATATAGAACGAGGAGTAGATGGGATTTTTAACTGTATGCGTAAGCTTAACATGTTGCCAGGAGAAGTTGTTCCGCCGCCTGAGCAAACAGTCATGACAGAAATTCAAATTATTCGTCCTAAGCATGGAGGTATTATGGTGCCTGAGTTTGACTTCAGTTCCGTTGGCACTGTCATTGAGGGTAACCAGGTTCTTGCACGGACTTATAATCCACGAACATTTGAGGAACTTGAAGTCATCCGAACACCATTTGAAAAAAATTTAGTGATCTTAACCAGAGGGCTTTTAAATAAAGTAAATCCGGGTGATTATGGCTTTATGATTGGAAATACGCTCACAGCGGAGAAGAGTTAAAATGAACTCCCTAACGGCGACATTTGAAGCACGAGATTTTGAGCTATCGAGAGATTACACTCAGATCGTTTTAGGAATGGATCAGTTTTATCGAGAAAAAACAAATTCAGGTACAGAGGCATCATTGGATCAGGAAGGCCTCGTTCCGATAAATTTAACAAGCGAAACGCCTAACAACTATTCCAGCTGGGAGGATATTATTTCACATCTGGAACAGTTAAGACAACGCTACATCATAATTAAGGATGAGGTGCGCCGCAATTATATGCAGCAACAAATTGGATCATTGATTACGCTAGCGAAATGGTGCAGTGGTATAGGTATGTCCTTTAGAGAAAAAGTAAGAGGCTTGTTATATGTGAATGAAAATCCGTATGTGGAAGCGGAGAGGAAACGTCTTCATGACAAGCTTGATTCTCTATTGATTCAAAAGGGCTTAAAAGGACCCTTAACAGAAAAGGTGCGCCAATGGGAAGAAAGTCAAAGTGTTACTTCTAATCAAATTGAATCTGTATTAAAGGAATTACTTTCACAAGCCAAAGAACGAGTGATTCAATACCTATTTAAAGAAATTGAAGATGTAGATGTTATGCCGGTGGTTGTAAAGAGGGTTCCTTACAGTGCCTACTGTGATTATGAAAATGGAAAAATGTATATCAACGGTGATTTATCGTATACCTATGAATCGTTGAAACATTTAGTAACCCATGAATGCTTTCCAGGACATACCACCCATATGAGAATGCGGGAGATGGGCTTTCGATCAGGTGATGTTCCTATGGATGCGGCACTTGTGATTACGAATACAGCGAGCAGTTCCGTTTTTGAAGGGATTGGGGATAACGGTATTCATTTTATAAATTGGGTTGATACACTGGATGATCAAATTTATCTCGTTTATCAGCTAATCCGTTCTATTTCCGGCATGAATGCCGCCCATATGATTCACGAGGAAAACAAATCTGACGAAGAAGTGAGTGACTTTTTAAGGAATTTTGCTTTTGCGAAGGATAACTGGATACGGTCTAGAATGCGTTTTTTTAAGCATTCCTTACGAGCGCCTTTTATTTATTCGTATTGGAGAGGAAATGAGGCGGTTAGCGAAGTGTTCACAAGATTGAATGAGAAGCAAAAATCCTTCTTTTATCACTTTTTGTATAAAAACATGTTATCAGCCGATACCGTCAAACAATTTAGATAGGAAGTGACATTATGTCTATGACAAAATCAAAAGAGCTTTTTGAAAAGGCAAACGTCTTTGTTCCTGGTGGCGTACATTCCAATTCCCGCTTTCGAAATCCGCATCCGATTTACTTTCAAAAGGGTGACGGGGCTTTCATCGAAGATATCGATGGTAACACCTATATTGATTGCGTGATGGGGAATGGTTCAATCATTTTAGGTCACAATGATTCAGATTTTAATGAACGAATGACGACGTATTGTTCCTCTGGAATCGTCACTGGATTAGAGACAGAACTCAGTATTAAAGCAGCTCAAAAATTCCTATCCTTTGTGACGACCGCCGAACAAGTTCGTTTTACGAATACCGGCACGGAAGCGATTATGCATGCGATGATGATGGCCAGAGTATCTACTGGAAAAACCGACATCGCCGTAATTGAAGGAGCTTATAACGGCTGGCACGATGCCGTATTTGTGAGCACATGGCCTGATTTAACCCAAGCTGGGGGCTCATCTTCCCCTCGATCTCTTCCTGGTTCTCCTGGATTAATTCAAGAAACCGTCCAAAGCACACTGGTACTTCCCTTTAATGATTTAGAAACGGCAGAACGATTGTTAACACAAAACCAACATCGGATCTCTGCCCTTATTATCGAGCCGACTATGATTGATATTGGTTATATACCGGCAAAAAAAGAATACTTAACAGGGTTACGAATGATTTGCGATAACTTGAATATCTTGTTGATCTTTGATGAACTGTTAACCGGTTTTCGAGTTTCTCCAGGTGGGGCACAAGGATATTATGGGGTGATCCCGGATCTTTCTACTTTTGGAAAAGCCATTAGCAACGGGTATATGTTGGCAGCATTAGCGGGTAAAGCAGACATTTTTAAAACGGTTACCCCCGGAATAGGGAACTGCTCCTTTGTGGGAACGTATAATGGCCATCAAATATCGCTTGCCGCTTCAATGTCCTTCATGGAGCTTTATGAAGAAAAACAGGTTTTTAAAATTTTGCAACAACGAACAGAAAAATTAATTTCTGAATTTAAACGATTGGGCGAAAAGCATGGCGTGGCGACTAAAATACAGGGTAGAGGCGGACACTTCCAGTGGTATTTTACAGATCAAGAATTAAATAATTACCGTGATGCCGCAAGCACTAATAAGGAAGAATATGTAGCTTTTCATACAAAGCTTTCTGAAAAGGGAGTTTACTGTTCACCTAATTATTTGTTGCATCATGCAATTTCATTTGCACATAACGATCAGGTTTTGAACCAACTGACAACTTATATGGATGAAAGTTTAAAACAAACCGTGGAAGTCAACGCAAGATCGTAAGGGGGATTGATCCATGCAGCAGAATATGTTAGAAGTCAGCAATTTGACCACTACCTTTACATCCCGCAAAAGTACCTTTAATGCGGTGGATGGAATATCTTTTCATGTTGAAAAAGGGGAGACGCTTGGTATTGTAGGAGAATCAGGCTGCGGGAAGAGCGTAACCTCTCTTTCCATTATGGGGCTTGTTAAGCCCCCCGGAAAAGTATCGGGCAAGCACATTCGGTTTGATGGTGATGGCATCGACTTGCTCCATTTGGATCAAAAAGAAATGAGGAAGCTACGGGGAAATGAGATTGCGATGATTTTTCAGGAACCCATGACTTCATTAAATCCAGTTTACCGTATCGGTAATCAAATCGGAGAAACGTTAAAAATTCATAAAAAAATAAAAGGAATAGAACAAAAAGATAAGGTCGTTGAATTATTGAAATTGGTGGGAATCCCTCGTCCTGATGAAATCTTCTACAGTTATCCGCATCAATTATCAGGCGGTATGCGGCAAAGGGTCATGATTGCGATGGCCATGGCCTGTGATCCGAAGCTCATTATTGCTGATGAACCCACAACAGCATTAGATGTAACCATTCAAGCTCAGATACTAGAGTTGATCAAAGAACTTCAAGAACAAAAAGGAATGTCCATGATATTAATTACGCATGATTTGGGCGTCGTATCGGAAGTTTGCGATCGGGTGTTAGTCATGTATGCCGGAAAAATTGTGGAATCAGGGCCAGTAAAACAAATTTTACAGAACCCTCAACATCCTTATACAAAAGGCTTGCTTGCATCCTTGCCGAGAAAAGGTGAAAGCCATAAAAGATTGAGTTATATTCCCGGACAAGTCCCAGCACCAAAGAACTGGCCAAAAGGATGCCGCTTTTCAGATCGTTGTCCTTATGTGATGGACCAATGTTACGTGAGTCTGCCCCCGCTATTTCCAATTTCAGAAGATCAACACGCGGCTTGCTGGCTCGTAAAAGAAGAAGGGAGGGAGGCAGATGTTAAGCATGAAACCGTCAGATGACTATGTGCTAGAGGTAGAAAATCTTAAAAAATATTTTCCGATAAAAAAAGGCGTTTTTTCCAAAGAAGTGGGTTCTATTAAAGCAGTTGATGGTATTTCTTTCGGCGTCAAACGAGGAGAAACCTTGGGAATTGTAGGTGAAAGTGGCTGTGGTAAATCCACGATGGCTCGCTTAGTCATTCGGTTGCTAGAAGCCACAGACGGCTCCATTAAACTTCAGGGCAAAGAATTAACGACCCTTCCTTCAAAGGAAATGCGTTCTACAAGAAAAGACATTCAAATGATTTTTCAGGATCCATATGCTTCCTTAAACCCTAGATGGACAATTGAACGAACATTGCTAGAGCCCATGAAAGTTTACAAAATCGGAACTCCCCGTGATAGAAAAGAAAAAGTGGCCGATTTGCTGAACAAGGTCGGCTTAGACCCCAGCTATGCCAAACGTCATCCTCACGAGTTCAGTGGTGGACAAAGACAAAGGATTGGGATTGCGAGAGCCTTAGTTCTCAATCCCAAGCTCATTATTGCGGATGAACCGGTATCGGCTCTTGATATCTCGGTACAGGCACAAGTGATTAACTTAATGCAGGACTTACAAGAACTATACAACCTCACCTATGTTTTTATCACGCATGATTTATCGGTGGTCGAGCACATTTCGGACCGAATTGCTGTAATGTATCTTGGAAAAGTGGTGGAGATGGCTGATAAAGCTCAACTATTCTCTGATCCTCTTCATCCGTATACGATTGCGCTAATGTCAGCAGCTCCAGAAGTAAATGCAAAACAGAAAAAAGAACGAATTGTTTTAAAAGGAGATGTGCCAAGTCCCGCGAATCCTCCTAGTGGTTGCACCTTTCATACAAGGTGTCCGAGTTGTATGGATGTCTGTAAAGTAAAAATACCTGCGTTAAAAGAAGTTTCTCCCGGCCGATCGGTAGCCTGTCATTTGTATTAATGAATACTAAGGGAGGTACGACATAGGTTCTTTCAAAACATACAGAAGAAAAAGGAATTGATTGTGCCGTTATAGTCCCATTGATATCTTTTATGTTACAGGGTTTCACTTTCATCCAACAAAGAGACCCATTGCCTTTTTTATTGATTCTCAACAAAAGACACATTTGTTGGTACCGTATTTGGAGCATGAGCATACAGAAGATTTTGCTGTAATAGAATTCGTGCATTCCTACCCAGAATATCCTGGAATTAAGCATCCTATGGAGTACTTGAAGGAAGAGATGGTGAACTCAGGTTTTCAAGGAAAAACGGTAGGGTGTGTTTCAAGTGGCTTTGGATCGGCCTCTGGGTTCACGGACCCGGTCTGGATCAATTTTTAAATGTTCGGGAGTTTCCATTGATAAATCGGATAATACAGGATATGAGAGCAAAAAAATCATCGTCTGAAATTGAATTGATTAAAGAATCATGCAGAAAGATTTTCCTTTCTATATAGAGGAGGTTGAAGAGTGATTTCCAGATTTTTTATCAACAATAAAGATTATTAAGTTTACGGGCAGGATAATTGGGTTCATTAATGTAATGGAGAATGTTATTTGAATGAAAGAAAAAAAGCTTGAAAATGAAAACAGAAGGGTTCGTAAGAACGCCTTCTGTTGACCTTGACAAAGGCATAACTTATATTGGTTATCAATATATAATGAATCGCAAAAGTGGTATTATACAATGAAGTATTTATCGACTTTCTTCCGGTAACTTTGTATCCATTTATGTTGTCTTTTAACTACTTCATTTACTTTGACTTCATTGATGAACTTTTCAAACTGGGGCCTATCGTATCTATCTGTGTATCGTTCTTTTAGATATTCCACGGTTCCAGCATTCAATTTTATAGTATCAAACACTCCCTCGAAGTCTTCATCCTCTTTTGGAACACCTACTATCTTTTTATGAATAGAGAACAATGGTGCCGTTGACTCTACCACTACCAAAATCGCATTTTCAAAATCAATTTTGGCCGTTTTCTTTTGACCCTTTCCATCTTGGAATTCTGGTTTTAATACATTTAATCCGTTTAGGTCAAATTCATGATGTAGGGGCACCTTTAAACAGAAGTCATATTTTATGTCTGATAGTTCTGTTCCTTTTACATGAGCAGATCTTTTAATGTCGAAAATTAGAAAGTGCTGCTTGTTAAACTCAACAATGTTCACCCAACGATTTTTTAAAACGCTAAGAATATTAATAAGTTCTAATTTCGTTAGTTCTAAATTGAGACTTGTAGAGTCTTTCTTTATTTCTTCCTTTTTTTGAAATAACATATCCCACACCTCCGTGTGCACATTGTATCATTCCTAACCCCTATTTAAAGGAGTAATATATAGCTATATTCCCAGTTACCGGTTATTCTTCAAGATGAAGGTTTAGAGAAAAATTTGTTTTGAAATTTTTTATCGCACATCAAAGTGTCATATACTTAAAGACTACAGCAACTTGAGCTGAATCATCATTAAGAAACATATATAGAGGTGAATTCGTTATGGAATGGAAACCTGACCGGTTATTATATATAATTCTTTTTTATGCTTAGTGGTACATTCTGGCTGCCTTAATAAGAGGCTTGTTCGACGGACTGTCTTATTCGTGGTCAGGATGGATGGGATTATTGGCTGTTATTTATAGACATCGGAAGCACTGGAAACAGCTAACTGCTGTTTCCAGTACTTTTTTGCTCCATGTGTTTCCAGTACACACTGTGGGTTTATAAGTTTCTGGTTACCGACTGTACAAGCTCCTCATACCATGACTAGTGAGGGTAAGTGACCCGTGTGAGGATGGCGCCGCGGAAGCCATAATGCCTAAAATTTTCAATATAAGGGAGAGTCCATACTGATCTGCTCTTTTCCCCATATAAATCGAGCTAAATGTGCCGCATAAATATAAATCCAACATGCGTTTGGCTTGCAACAGGTGTTGGCTGGGCACTCGGGTTTGGTAAAATCGGAGCTATATTGGCACCGTCTTTAATACTCGGGAATTGACCCGCAAAATGTATTCACGTCATATAGGCTTTTCGCTGGTGTAGCAAGGCTTGCGCCCGGAGAAACGGTGCTCATTCATGCTGCAGCTGGTGGAATCGGTACCACAACGATCCAGCTGGAAAAAAATTTTAAGTGCTGGCCGTGTGATTGGAACAGTAGGATATGAGTAAAAGTTTGAGGCGGCTCTTGAAGCTGGGGCGTATCATGTTATTTGTTTTCAGATAGAGGATTTTTCTGAGAAGGTAAAATGAATTAACAAATGGGCATAGAGCGGATATTATTGTTTCGTTGTCTGGCGTTATATGGCAGTTTAGCGGATAAGCAGCTGGACATGAAAGTTGGTAAGCGCTTTTCTCTAGAAGAGGTAGCAAAAGCAAGCAGGCGGAGTACGGGGAAGGGTTTGAAAAATAGTTAAGCGCTCATGAATGATATTAAGGAGCTGATGCAAATCCTGATAGACATACAGTCAGCTCCTTTTGAATCTTATTGTATTTTACTAATGTAAACACAATGAACGTGGGGCATTTCTAACCAATAAGAAGATCATAGCTCCATGGCTAAGTGTACCTATACTTTAAGGTTGCGGACTTCACTTCGCCTACTGTGTGTACGACATCAGCAACCCATACTGTAAATTGTCACCCTCCGATCACTACAAATATAAGCCAAGCGAGTCCTGGTCCAAAAACTACGACGAGGGCAGTAACAAGTAATAGTTGTTTGAAAAACACTCGTTCGTTCACGCCTTGAACATTTGCGAGAAGCAACGCTCCGTTTGTTGAGAAAGGACTTAAGTCAACAATACTGGAAGCAATGGCAATCGCGGAGACAACACCGATTGATGAAATAGCCGGATCCTGCAGGATAGGAGCTGCAAGCGGGATAAGTGCTGCAAGCATACCTGTAGTTGAGGCGAACGCCGAGACAAATCCTCCGACATAGGACGCAGAAAGAGCCGCGATGACTGGGTTTCCTACATTAGCTATTAGTTCTGTAACGTATTCAATGGTTCCAATCGCTTCCAATACTTCAACGTATGTCACGATTCCAGTAATAAGAAGGATTACCGACCATGGCATTTTTCCAAGGACTGCAGATTGTTGTTTTGGAGCAATCAATGCCAGGATCAATCCGATGATGAACGCAGCAAATCCGATGTTGACTTTGAAGCCTAAAGCTAACACAACAAGGGCAACTAACCCTAGAAGAGTAACTCCTTTATAGAATGTCAAACCGTTTTCTTGTTTTTCTATGTTGTTTTCGGCATTTATGTCTAAGGCAGCTGCTACTTGTACCTCAGTACTGGTTTTTCTTTTAAACATACGTAAACCGCCAAGAGCGATAAATATAAGCATCGACACGACGAATCCATAAATAAAAGCATTTATGAAGAGCATTCCTGGAGAGAATGGAAGATTCCGAGACTCCATGACACCATTCACAATTACTCCATAGGGATTTAGGGGAGAAAAGGAACCGGCTGTCGACCCGATAACAACCATGACACCCATCAAAAGAGGGTTAATGTTATATCGGAAAGCAAAGCGCATTGAAATGGGAGCCAGGATTGCAATAGCAGCCGGACCTAACGTACCCACACCGGTCAAAAGCGTGCAAAGTGAAAACATAACCCAAGGGACTAAACCGAGATTCCCTTTAACTAAGCGAAGTCCCCAGCCTGTGATCAAATCAACAGTCCCATTATTCTGGACAATAGAAAAAAGGTAGGTGACACCTGCAAGGAGAACAAAGAGGTCCCCTGGAAATCCGCTAAAGATATCATCAACACTCATCCCACTGACCAAAGAACCGACCAAAAAAGCCGCGACAAAACCCAATATGCCAAGGTTAATTGGCAAGAAAGCCCCAATCACAAACATTAATAAAAGTACAATAATACTAATAAGTTCTAAACTCATATTAACTTCCTCCTATTCTTAAATAACAATAATGTTTTAAAGTTAGGGGGAAGGACATGATGTAGGAAGAATTGTGGAGACTTGTCCCCCGACAAAAAAAGATTACATACAGAAAACGGATCGAACCCTATATACACCCTCTGTCCTTTAAAATAAATGCGCTTACAAAACAAAAGATTCAACAGTCGACTATATTTCTATCATTATATTAATCGCAATGTTTTAGAATTGCAATCTATTTTTATAATATTCCGAAAATATTGAATAATATTATTTTATGTTGTATAATCAAAACGACAGTCGACCAAATAGTAATTCTTCTAATGGAGGTTACCCGATGAGTACTATAGATCTTAAGAACAATGCGCTTTCCAACCATATTGCAGAACATATAATAGAGCAGATCGTAACAGGGGAATTAAAACCTGGCGAAAAACTTATTGAACTTTCATATGCAGAAGAATTTGGAATTAGTAAAGCCCCGGTAAGAGAAGCTATTTATTTGCTTACAATGGAAGGACTTGTTGAAAAAATTCCAAGAAAAGGTGCGGTTGTAAAAAGTTATACTACGAGCGAAATTCATGATTTACTCGAAATTCGTATCATGCTGGAATCACTTTCAATGAAACGAATAGCGGAATGCGGAGTGGATTCAGTCATTTTTAAGAAAATGGAATCTCTATTAGTAGAGATGCAAGAACAGAAGGAGATCGGTGTTTATACACAATTAAACCACTCCTTTCATATGTGTCTGATCGAGATGAGTCAAAGTGAGGTAATCCATAACGTTTATTCCCGATTGAAACATCCGCTCCAAAGAATTCAGAATCTGTCTTTTTCGGGTGAGGGGAATATAAAAAAATCAGTGGCCGAGCATGCAATTATCGTAAAACTATTAAAACAAGGAAACGTTTTAGATGCTTCCAGAGTATTAAATAAACATAATCAAGACGTCATAAAAAGTATTCAACAATGGTTAAATAAAGGGATTTAGTTAGGGGATTTTATAATAACCTACTTTCATAAAATCACCTTAAAGGAAAGGAGATAATGGGGTGAAATCGGCCTTTTTATTCCCTGGTCAAGGTTCCCAAAAAGCCGGAATGCTCCACGATTTACCACAGCATACGTCCATATTAAAGACTCTGCTGGAAGCCAATGAGGTTCTTAATCAAGACGTTTTGTTATGGGATACAGAGGAAGCCCTTCAATCCACTGTTGCTGTACAGGTTACGCTACTCACTGTGGAAGTGGCGACTGCTCGCGCTTTAATGTCTGAAGGAGCTGTACCTGATATGGTTGCTGGACATTCCGTTGGATCATTCAGTGCTGCGGTTATTGCAGGAGTACTAAACTTTAAGGATGCGCTGCTATTGGTAAAAAAGCGGGGAGAGTTGATGGAAGGCGCTTATCCTCATGGTTATGGTATGGGTGTTGTGTTAGGTTTAAATGAGCGCACCCTACTACCCATCATTGAAGAAATCTCTACTTCTACCCATCCTGTTTTCCTAGCCAATGTAAACGCTCCTGACCAAATCACCATCGCAGGTATGCTTTCGGCAATCGAGAATGTTTTTGAGATAGCCCGTCGTAAAGGTGCAAGAAAAGCACATTTCCTAAATGTAAGTGTTCCTTCTCACTGTGCACTCCTGCAATTTGTCTCTGATGCGTTAGAGAAAGCTTTTGAGGATATTTCGTTCCATGAGCCTTGTATTCCGTATGCAGGAAATCGTACAGCTCGGGCATTAAGGAAGGCTAGTGCGATTCGGGAAGATCTCGCCCTTAGTATTTCGAATCCAGTTCGTTGGTATGATGCCACTTCTGTGTTGTTTGAATTAGGGGCGCGTCTTTTTGTAGAAATGTCGCCCGGGAGTGTGCTGACAGAGCTAGCAAGAAGTGCATTTACAGATGCACGTTCACTTTCTGTTTCAGAGTATGGCTTACAAACCGCTTCTATTTTAATCCAACGAGAAAAGGCAAGATCAGTTTGAACTATATATAGGTAGGAGAAGGGAGAGGTACTTTATGGTTTACTTTGATACAAATCAAAAAACTGTACGTTCTTGGACAAAACGTCAGGATGAAAAAGCGATAAAAATGTCAAAAGTAGAACACCTAGCGAAGAACAGGGCAATCCCGACAGATCGAATAGTAGAAGCTCTCGAGCTATTAATTTCTCCAGGTGACAGGGTCGTTTTGGAAGGAAATAACCAAAAGCAAGCTTCGTTCCTATCAGCTTCACTTGCGGAAGTTGACCCAGGAAAAGTGAATCAACTACATATGATCATGTCTAGTATTTCTCGACCGGAGCATCTAGATATCTTTGAAAGAGGGGTGGCAGAAAAAATAGATTTCTCATACGCAGGTCCCCAAAGCCTGCGTGTGGCACAAATGATAGAAGATGGAATGTTAAAAATGGGGGAAATCCATACGTATTTGGAGTTATATGGACGCCTTTTTGTTGACCTTATTCCAAACGTGGTACTCGTAGCGGCGGATAAAGCAGACATAAACGGAAACCTGTACACAGGGCCAAATACAGAAGAGACACCGACTATTATTGAAGCGGCTGCTTTTAAAGATGGCATCGTAATTGTTCAAGTAAACGAACTCGTGGAAGAGTTGCCGCGTGTTGATATTCCGGGTTCTTGGGTTGATTTTATTGTTGAAGCACAAAAGCCATATCAGCTAGAAGCGCTATTTACAAGGGATCCGAAACATATCACAGAACTTCAGATCCTCATGGGTATGATGGCCATACGAGGTATCTATGAAAAGCATAATGTTCAGTCTTTGAATCATGGGATCGGCTTTAATACAGCTGCCATAGAGCTCCTTTTGCCTACGTATGGAGAGCAACTTGGTTTAAAAGGGAAGATCTGCAAAAACTGGGTACTTAATCCCCATCCTACTTTAATCCCCGCTATCGAAAGTGGTTGGGTGGAAAGCATCCACTGTTTTGGCGGGGAAGTCGGAATGGAGCAGTATGTGGCTGCTCGTCCTGACGTTTTCTTTACGGGACGTGATGGCAGTTTGAGATCAAATCGTACTTTGAGTCAGGTTGCAGGTCAGTATGCAACGGATATGTTTATCGGATCCTCCTTGCAGATTGATCAGTTTGGTAACTCTTCTGCTGTTACCTCAGGACGGTTATCTGGATTCGGTGGGGCACCGAACATGGGACATGACCCAAGAGGAAGACGTCATTCAACGCCTGCTTGGCTCGATTTAGTTACAAGTGATGATCAACTTGCCCGGGGGAGAAAATTGGTCGTACAAATGGTAGAAACACACCAGGCAGGAAACGTTCCTGTATTTGTGGAGTCTCTTGATGCGATTAGTGTGGCACGCACCGCTGGTTTATCTACAACCCCTGTTATGATTTACGGCGATGATGTTACTCATGTTGTCACAGAGGAAGGAATTGCTTATTTATATAAAGCCCAAAGTTTAGAAGAACGCCGTCATGCACTTGCCGCGATAGCGGGTGTAACACCGATCGGAATGAAACATGACACAAAACGTACTGAAAAGTTGCGTCAGGATGGACTCGTAGCGCTGCCGGAAGACTTAGGTATCAGGCGAACGGATGCAAAACGGACCCTTTTAGCCGCCAAAAGTGTAGAAGATCTCGTAGAGTGGTCAGGTGGTTTATATAACCCCCCGGATAAATTCAGGAGTTGCTATTGATGGTGATTGTTCAAGAGAAAGGGAAAAAAGGGACACTTTTCTGTGACCGTCTCGCTCATTTTGCTGTATTAGCACTTATAGATGAAGCGATGCTTACCCCTAAACCCGGTTTAGTAGATAAGGAGAGTAAAGGGGCTCATACCGATATGTCCATAGATTTAATGCTAAAGTCTGCGTATGCTCTGCAATCTACTTTTGCTGAAATGGCTGAAGCAAGTATAGGGCAATTCCCCAGTCAGGATTTGCGGGTGAAATTGGCTGAAATCGGTCGACGTGGTGAACAAATCATGTTTCAAACGACAAACGGGGTAAACACACATAAAGGAGCCATTTGGGCTTTAGGATTATTAACAGCAAGTGCGGCGATTCATGGACCACATGTATCCCCTCAGAAGATTGCTCAAACAGCGGGAGAAATAGCCAAATACAAAGATCGATGTACATCTGAATTAATAACGAATGGATTAAAGGTGAAAAAGAAGTACGGTGTTTCAGGTGCAACGGGAGAGGCGCAACTAGGATTCCCTCATATCGTCCATATTGCACTTCCTGTATTATGGAGAGCTCGTAAAAAGGGGTTATCTGAAACAACTGCTAGATTAGATGCCCTTCTCTCAATCATCGCTCATCTTGATGATACGTGCATTCTGCACCGGGGAGGAACGGAGGCTCTATCTTCCGCAAAAGCGGGAGCAAAGACTGTATTAGATGTTGGTGGTTCATCTTCTCTAGAAGGAGGAAGAGCTCTTATAGAATTGGATAGAATGCTTCTCTCCCATAACGCGTCACCTGGTGGCTGTGCAGATTTATTGGCTGGGACTTTGTTTTTAGATCGTTTACATGGTTCGTTTCTAAATAATGGAGGTGTTTTAGTTGGAAACATTAACTTTTGAATATAGAGCCACAAGAACCATTCATCAACGATCACATGTTGGAGTTGTAGGGTCTGGCGATTTGGAAGTATTGCTTGAACCATCTAGTAATGGACAAGCCCAAATAACGATTCGAACGGGCAGTGAGGGATTTGGGGATGCATGGAAAGCTGTATTAGATCGGTTCTTCTTGGTGAATGATATCGCAGCCAAAGTGACCATCAATGATTTTGGAGCGACCCCAGGAGTGGTTAACTTGAGACTGGCACAGGCACTGGAGGTGAGTCAAGATGTCCCCCATCACCAAAGATAGCTTCATCGAATTAAATGCCAGGGAAAGAGTAAAAGCGGTGTTAGATGAAGGAACCTTTCAGGAATTACTGGGACCGTTTGATGGCCTTGAATCTCCTCATCTTCCTCCACAGGGTATTGTTCCACAAAGTGATGATGGTGTTGTCATTGGCCGTGGGCAGATTGATGGAGAAGAGGCTGTTGTGATTTCAATAGAAGGGTCTTTCCAAGGAGGAGGAATTGGGGAAGTATCGGGAGCGAAGATCGCAGGAAGCCTAGAACTAGCTCTCCGTGATAATAAAAAAGGTATAAAAACACTTCCAGTCATGCTATTTGATACGGGGGGCGTGCGGCTTCAAGAAGCCAACTACGGACTGCTTGCCATTTCAGAGATTATGGCAGCCGTAATAGCCCTACGTCAACATGTCCCTGTAGTTGGAGTGATTCCGGGCAATGTAGGCTGTTTCGGAGGAATGTCAATTACAGCGGCTTTGTTCAGTCATCTGATCATGACTAAGGGAGCAAGGTTTGGGCTGAATGGGCCAGAAGTAATCGAGCAAGAAGCAGGGATAGAAGAGTTTGATTCAAGTGACCGCCCGCTTATCTGGGGGACGATTGGCGGTACACAACGTTATTCTACTGGATTTGTAGATGAACTTGTAGATGACGATGTGACCGAGATTAGAAAAGTGATCCACCAAGCTTTTTTGGGGAAAGGAAAAGAAATCAACAAAACCGAGCAAGTTGATTTTTATCATCATTTCCTAAGTCAGATTGATCCTTCAAAACCAATTGATTCACAAACGATTCGGGAGTTATGGAAACAAGCAAGAAATGCAGATATTCCAAAGCAGGTAGATATCCATTCACTTCCCGAATTAGATATGCCAAATAGCCGGGGAAGGGCTTGGTTTAAATCTTTATCTGGTATTGCAGACCCTAAAGGTGATATCCCATCCGTTCTTTATGGGGATTCTATTTTAGGAAAAGAACATGTACGTTATATCTCTGTTGTTCCGAACCCCTATAACCGTTTTCCCCGTGCCCGTCAAGGAGAGGTTGGACTTGATGAAGGATGGGCGATCGCGAAATGTGTTCGTGATGCAGTAGAAAAGGATAAAAATGGTGACCCCCGGGCCATTGTGGCAATCGTCGATGTCCCAAGCCAAGCTTACGGTTATCGAGAAGAGCTACTCGGGATTCACTTTGCTTTAGCAGCAGCCGTGGATGCTTATTCAACGGCACGGTTAGCCGGACATCCAGTAATTTCATTAATCGTTGGCAACGCCATTTCTGGTGCCTTCTTAGCCCATGGGTATCAATCAAACCGCATTTTAGCTCTTAATGATGATGGTGTAAATGTTCACGCGATGTCAAAACAGTCTGCTGCTCGCATCACACGCCGCAGTATTCGGGATTTAGAAGAAGCCACTCGGAAAGTTCCAGCAATGGCGTATGATGTTACCTCCTATTCTTTACTTGGTGCTCTTTATGAACTTATTGATGGAATCGAAGCAGATACACCAGGAGAACAAGACATTCAGACGATTAAAAATAAATTAACGGACGCAATTGCAGACACACGCTCTGATCCTCCTGACTTAAGCAATCGGTTACTGACAAAAGAGGCGATAAATGGTGGCCGTACAGCTTCAATCAAAACCCGTAAACTGTTGGAGCAACAATGGAATTCCATCCACATGATTTACTCAAGCTGAAGGGTGAAGAGGATTTGATATGTGACTCTCCTCTACAAGATTGGGTGAAGGAATCTCTTAGTAGAGCACCCTTTGTCGTTGTTCGCCGGGCTCCATTAATGAAGAAATTAGTACCGGTCGGAGTAAGGGGAGAATCGCGATCCGAACGGTTTGCAGCTTTTATCCCCTATGACAAAATTTTAGAAACGATTACACCAGAACAACTCGTAGAGAAAACATCATGGGAACAGAATGAGCGTTTTCATTTTATTGATGCACTACAATCACTTCCTCATGTAAGTAAAACACTATCCCGGTTTTCTGAGAATTGGGGGCCAACAGGAAGTGTTGGTTTTGAGCTGGCGAGTAATGTCTATACAGCAAAACCGACCAGTGATTTAGACCTGGTCGTAAGGACACCAAGCTTGTTACCAATGGAACTTGCCGTGGATTTGAAAACTCAAATCAGTAAGGTTAAGGTCAGGGTAGATGTTCAACTTGAAACACCAAATGGTGCGATAGCGCTAGATGAATATTCCAATGGGAAAAGTCCTGTATTGTTACGTACTGAAAATGGTCCGCAGCTTGTGAAAATTCAAGAAATATGGAACACCTGAGGAGAATACCAAGCGAAATGATAAATTAAACATAGTACAATAGATTAAAAAAAGAGTTGAAGCAGAAATGGCAAATTCAAGTTTGAGCGTTAAACGTAGTCGTCTTGAGCCACTTTGGCGGATGCTAATCTGGCTCTTGATTGTTCAAATAATGGTTGCTTTTGTAGGACGAGGACTTGTCCCGCTAGGCGTATTGATTGGAGATGACCTTTCTCTCACGAAAGCTCAAATCGGTATGCTCCCGGCGGGTCTCTTTTTAGGACAAGCTTTGGCTTCCATCCCTGCAGGTTTTTTAGTGGACCGGCTGGGATCCCGAAAGCTTCTGCTAGTTCTTTCGATGTGTTTAGGATTCGGATTTATTTTCGCAACCTTCTTTACACATTTTTGGTCGATGCTTATTTTCGTTATCATTGGCGGAGTTGGATATGGAGCGATGCATCCGGTCTCAAACAGAGGAATCATTTATTGGTTCTCACAAACACAGCGGGGAACAGCGATGGGAATCAAGCAGATGGGGGTAACTCTCGGATCCGCTTTATCGGCGGTGATCTTGCTTCCGATCGCTGCATCATATGGCTGGCGGACCGCTGTAATTGCTGCCGCTATGCTTTTAATTTTGACCGGAGTATTATCTTTTTTCCAATATCGCGATTCTAAGAGTGCACCACAAGGCAGTAACGATCAACGGCTGTCTGTTTTCTATAAATCGATGTGGGGAATGATTAGGAATCGGCCGCTGCTGCTCGTAAGTTTGAGTGCGCTCGGACTGAACGGAGCGCAGATGTGCTTAAACACGTATCTTGTGCTCTTCGCCTATGAGAAGATGGGGATATCCCTTTTTCTGTCGGGATTGCTGCTTGTTATATCGGAAGCATTCGGATCGTTTGGAAGGGTAGCCTGGGGTGTGATAAGTGACCGGATATTTAACGGTGAAAGAGTTGTCATTGTTATTGTGATTGTAGTCATTTCTGCCTTATCCAGCAGTACATTGGCTTTATTGCCTGAACATACCCCGTTTGGATTTTTAGTTCCGATCGTTGCAGTCTTTGGGTTTGCTGTTTCAGGGTTTAACGGGATCTGGATGAACCTTGCAAGTGAACTGGTTCCCCCTGAGCAAGCTGGCATTTCCAGTGGTTTGAGCATTACAATCGGTTCGCTTGGCGTTATAGCCGCACCACCGGTCTTTGGTTTTATCGTAGATCTGAACGGCAGCTATTCATCAGGCTGGTTTTTTATCACAGCGTTGTTATGTATCGTTTTTGCGATTCTATTGATATTGTTAAATGTTAATAAAAAGAGAAAAGCGAGAGGGAGTGAACATGCAGTTTGATCCGAAAGAGCTATTAGATGGATTCGAAAGTTGCAGACGCTTGGTCGATTTGCCGGGAATTATTGTGAAAGCAGGGAATTCTTTCGCTGCCAATATAAAGAAGAAGGGGAATGACTCCTTTTGGGCCAGACCCTATTCCATTTGGATCCTGTAGAGAGATTGTGATCTATGAATAACCAAACTAGTGTTGTTATGAACCAAAATAAAGACTCTATGAACTAAAACTGCGGCATTTCCAATCTCTTTTTTACTTGATAATCCCTCTTCAGTTATAACGAATCAGCAAAAAATGAGAAGCCGAATACGGAGACGAAGGAAAAAACGACAAAAACTGAAAAAAATAAAACGGAAAATTAAGATGTGCACGTTCCTAATCCACAAGTGAGTGATGATCAAAACCTGAAGGAAGTCAGCCAAACGATTAATGGTTCTAAAAGGAGAGATCACGCTTGAAGCTATAAAAAATCTAAATAAAAATTACAATGTTGGACCAATTGGCTTAACCACTCAAGATGTAAAACTTATTCATTACAAACCTGATTCAGCATGATTGATTTTTTCCTTTCATAAACATGATGAAGAATTCGACTTCGTTAAGATAGAGCAGTGCAAATAAAAACTACTTCTAATAAAAAGGTCAAATACGCCCCTGTTGCACTGGTAAAAACAAGTGATGGCCAGAAAAAAATGTTTGATTAGGAAGAGCTGGGCGAGGAAATTGAAGGTAAGAGCACGAAAAAAGGAACCCTTGGGTTTATTGTAGAAGAAGCGAAACAGCCCATCCAATGGTGGAAGTTACAACGAGTGAACCAGTGAAGATTGCAACACACTGATGGGTGCATGGGGTGGCAGCCAGTTGTTATCAATTTGAAATGACTCATTTGGGTTATAAACATATATAACGGTTAATTTTCGAAAAACAGTTGTATTTTTGCCGTCTATAACATCCCACAAATTGTCTGTATATCATTTAGAACAAACAAGGGGATAAAAAGGTGAAAAAGATAGAATAATAACGGACACATATATCCTACCTTCATCTCTTCTCGACCTTGACATGTTTGATTGAAAGTGAAAGCAATATTGTAATATTGCCAGTTACATAAAAAGAACCTGTGTCGTTCGACACAGGTTCTTTGAAATTCTACTAATTTGATTATTTAGTGAGCCGAAAAGATGAAATGTTAGTTTCTTTGATTTACATAATCTGGATAGTCTGTGATAATACCGTCAACATCCATGCTTAAAAGAAAGTCAGCTGCTTCCTGACTACGTACTGTCCATGAAGAAATTTTCATTCCTTGTGAGTGTACTTGATTCACTAAATCTTTTGTGACAATGCCGTAGCTTGGGTTAAAATAATCGGCGTAAGCGGAAAACTCTTTTAATGCTTGCTCTGTTGTATCAGTGCTAGAAGAAGTCAGTACTCCAATGGGCACGTATGGAAGAAGGGCATCCATCTTTTTCATTGATTCAAAGTTAAACGATTGAATAATGATTTTTTCATCTTGTGGCAGGTGAAGATAGCGTTCTTTTAATTCCTTAGCAACACTTTCTTCAATTCCTGGGTAAAGCTCGGGAGACTTTAATTCTATTAAAATGCCTATTTTTCCGCGGTACCGGTCAAGTATTTCATCAAATGTTGGTATTTTCTCTCCGACAAATTGCTCGCCCTTCCAGCTTCCTGCATCAAGAGATCTCAATTGATCAAAAGTTAAGTCCTTGACATACCCTGTCCCCTCTGTTGTTCTATCAACTGTTGTATCATGAATAACAACTAGTTTGCCATCCTTGCTTCTTTGTACATCGATTTCAATATAGTCTGCTTTCATTTGAACTGCTTTATCAAAAGCTGCAATTGTGTTTTCTGGTGCATAGCCTGATGCTCCTCGGTGCGCAATGGTATCCACTTGACTCGAATCTGAAGCAAAGGCCTGGTGAAACGGGCTAAATATGAGAGTTAGTGCAAAGCTCATTCCTATTAATAGTTTTTTCTTCATTTCATCAATCTCCTATACTGTATTTTTATCATTTCAGAATAATAGTATTGGAGGAATGTTTATTTTAAGTTACAGGAAAATAAATATTAGAGCTTTTTTTGTTTCTTCTCTATTATTTTTTTGAAGATATTTAGGGTTCAATTTTTAATAAGAGGCGTCAAACTAGATATTCACTCAAAAATTAGACTCTACAGCATTAAATTTACTTTGACGATCTTCCACAATAATGCGCAAGAAGGACGTGTATTTTAGATATAATTTTGCCTATCTAACTGCCACATTTTACTCACCAAAGTACCAACTTTGATATGTTTTAGTAAACACTTATTTTTAAAAAGTATTGATTTCATAGGGTTTTATGCTTTAAAAACCATGTAGTATATGTTCGGTACACAAATCCATCTTTGGGTTCGAGCAATTGTTAACCATTATTCAAATTCGAAAAGGTAATATGCTTTAAAGCATCCATTATGGGTGCTTTTTATTGCCTAAAGATAGTAAGGATCGTTGCCGGAGTTAATACCATAAAGGTATTTAAATAGATATAGTGCAACGTTGATTATTGGTATGAGTTGAGGGATAGAAATTCCGCAAAGAGTCTTATAACTAGCTCTAATGATCCATCCCAAAACAACCGTTTATGGTACCGATTTAAGGAAAGATGAATTAATTTTTGTTCCGCAAACGGGCCTTTATTTAATAAGTGGGTGCATAAAAATTGTACTTTTTATCATTTGACAGACTCCTTTTAGGCTAAAAATCTTGAAATATCAACGGTATTATAAATCATGCAAAGTCGATATACGGCAATCTCTTGAATCGTATAGGATTGCCGTTTTGTGCTAACTTCATATTTACGATTGTGTTAACTGATAATGAATAAGATACGTAGTTATTATTTATTATTTTTCTTTAACCTTAATCGTAAGAAATCACAGATCAGAAGATCCAAATAAAAATATCTAATATAGGAAATTATTCCCTTATAATTATAAAATAAATAAATTAAACTAAAAATTAGTTAATTATTGGCTATGGTTAATCCTATGGACGTTCTTCATCGGGTTGTTTCTGCAGAAGATCATTCGGAAATGGGGTCTATTCCAGTACAGCCATAGCCATTTTTCCAAATGACTCACTTGAGTAAATTCAGGAACCAGCGAATCATCATGTTTTTGACACCTACTAATTCCTCTGTCAGCTTACTTCTAAACGATGACCCGACGCATAGGGCTCAAATCTCCCCAAAGACCGAAACCAGTGTATCTCATTAAAGTCGTTGCTAACTCCATCGTTGTAACAGAGGGACGGAAGTGGCTCGTAATGAAATCGCACACACGTCCGCCGTTACCATCAGTTAAATCAGGAAATCGAAGATCTTACTCAGGTACGATCTACGCCACTACATCAAACTCGCGGGATTAACGTTACGTGAAGATTCATCCTGTCAGCATAAAGGACAAAAACGTATTTCCAAATCGGGCAGAATGAAGCTACGTGCCCTCCTATTCCGAGTGATGATGCGTATGATGCGTAAACAATAAAGCTTTTCGTAGAATGCGTGAGTTTTACACCACCAGAGGCAATAATCGTAAAGTAAAAAAACAACAAACAATTGTTGTACTATGCGGTAAGTTACTAAAAGTATTACATGGATAAGCACAAAGCAAACAGCGTTTGATGCAGAATGAATGATAAAAGATATTCCTTGTCTCGAAGATGCAGCTTAACGCCTTCACCCTTTTAATAAGCACTAGACCATAGGGTGACACGGAGAAGTGCTATTTTCACCATCCGACCTAGAGTCCCTAGAGGAGCATCGCTAGCCTCTGCCTTATGACGAGACCGAACGAAGGAATGTATACACTCAGATGGCAAGAGACATGGGAGGGTACGTCATCATAATCTACGCAGAGATTCATTGTGCAACACATACTGATCCCAACCACACAAACCATATTAATAAGAGGGAGTTGAACTAATGACATTAACTCAAGGATTTTGACAATATTTCTTTGGATGGGAACCACGGTAACGTATCTTCGATCATTAAACCAAATAAAATTGCGTTATAAAAGTCGGCAACATATTTATAAGTATCTACCAGAGTAAATGCATACCACTTCTCTCTATATAGTTATATTTTTATAGGTTAAATTAATATTTTATAGAGGAGACTTTAATGATGAAAAATAAAGTAAAAAGTAAGTTGAGTTTTTTATTGACCTTTGCAATTGTTTTCGGCGGATCTGGGCAAGCAGTGGTTGCCAAGGGTAATAACCATGCTAATCAAGGACAACATAAGAATTTTAGTGAGCAAAATGTAAAACAGTGGTTAAGTGAATATGAATTCTATGAGGATACCAGAGATGCAAAAATCTATGATAAGGTTGCAATAAATGAATTAAATCGTCTCGCACCAGTCATAAAAGATACGAATGCTAAGTTTGATTCTAATGCACTAGACAATCTGATTGTGGAATTTGATAAAACCGGAGACTTTAAGCAAAAAGATATGAATGAACTTGATATGTTTGAACAATTGATTAACCAATATGAAAAGGCAGTTCAAGAGGAGTATATAAAAGGAGAGGTTCTAAAAAGTGATTTGCTCTTAAAAATCAAACATAGGTTAACAGTATGTCTATGGGGGGTTGTATCAAAAAACGATTTTAATGAACCAACTGAAGTATTAATTTCAGATATACTCTTTAATTTTTATTTATCGGATAAAATTGTCAATAAAAATGCTATTGGCATATTAACGGATATCTCTGAGCAAACGGATCACAAAGGAATAAAAGCTCATTTGAATAATGCTGTGAAAATGTCTGAAAAGGCTAATGGGTTTCTAGAAAAAGATCTAGCTATCCCTGCATCAAAATCCTATCAAAATGCATATAAACAAGTGTTATTCGGACTAGAAAAGGCAGGCTATCCATTTAACACAGACTTCTTTGATTCTACCTCTGACACGGATGGTGACACTATAACAGATGGAATGGAATTCTTAGAGGGAATGAATCCATTTATAAAGGATACAGATGGTGATGGATTAAAGGACAATATTGAATATGAGATTAAATCATTTATTTCCCCAACAAAATATGATACAGATCATAATGGCATAAGTGATGCAGATGAAGATATCGATGAAGACGGCCTGAATAATAAAGATGAGCAGGTTTATCAAACAACTTTGATTAAAAAAGATTCAGACCAAGATAGTTTAACTGACGGATTTGAAGTACATCAGTTTGATTCATTACCTAATAAGTATGATACAGATAGCGATGGGTTAAGTGATGGAGATGAATATGCTTTAAAGACAAATCCGAATGTTGCAGACAGCGATAAAGACGAGATCATAGATTCACAAGAATTCCATGAACAATCTATTCGTAAATCATTGCCGGATAAATCAGAAATTACAAGTGTAGAAGTTAGTTTTAGTGCAAAGGATAATATTAATAAAACGACTAGAATTAGCACAAACAAAGTCAATAAAACAACTAATTTATACGGTATTATTGGTTCTCCTATAAGGATCAATACTCGATCGGAAGTTGATAAAGCAAGCATTAAGCTTACTTATGATGAAACGCAGCTAGGAGACACATTGGAAAATGATTTAGGCATCATTTGGTATAATGAAGATGAGGAAATGTTTGAAAGCCTTAACGCTGTGTTAGATACAAGTAAGAATACAATAAGTGTGGAAACTAATCAGCTTAGTGAATATATGGTTGTTGATAAGACAAAATGGTTGGAGCTTTGGAGTAGGGAAATAGACTACTCAAGGAAGCAAGGTGTAAATGAAACGCTGCTTCGCAATATTGCAACGAGAACAGGTGGAGAGTACGATCCAGCTGCAAGTGATAAGTTGAGGGATATTGTCTTTAGTAGTGATGATTCAGGTGATGGAGAGATAGATCCAAAAGATTCAGATGGGGATGGCTTATACGATACCTATGAAATTGTAGGAATGAAAACACCATACGGTATAATCTACTCAAATCCTAACATGAAAGATACTGACGGAGATGGATTAACCGATGGGCAAGAAATGGGTCCATTCAAAACATTCACGGTAGACATTTTTGGAGTTACTATTCATTTTGAAGGTTTCTTTCCAACCAGTTTTCCTGACCGAAAAGATAGTGACGGAGATGGAAAGTTTGATAAGGAGGATTCGAGACCGTTGTACTCCGATTTATCCGATTTAGTAATTTATCAATCAGATAGACCAGAAGGCTATGATGAAAATGGAAATGTAGCTAATGATATGAAAACAAATGATTATACAGGCGATGAAATGACTGACATTAACTGGATGTTTAGATTCCAATTACTTGAATCTTATTTCCCAGGTATTCTCTTTGATGAGTTCGAGACAATGTCAACAAGCATATTTTCTACGGGAGATATGGAAGATGTTGTTTTAGATATGATTGATCATTTTGAGGAGGGAACTGGTACAGCGTATCGCAATCAGACTTTAACTAAAAAAGCGAGTGAGCATGAGACAACAAAAGCCTATTTTGAATTTGTCAAAAATGCATTAGTTGATGAGTTAAAGAAAAATGGAGGTAATTTGGCAGCACTTCAGTATGATAAAAGTACAAAGGACACCAATAAATTTTATCAATATATACAGGATAATGCTTCTTACCCGGTGTTTCATAATAACAGTGATATTATAGGCGGACTTACAATTACAGTAAATGATACTTGGGGGAATACCGTATCCGTAAAAGATTTTTCAGTAGAAAACAATCATTTTAAAGGTGTCATGCATGTTCGTTTATATGATCATTTTGGGTTAGATCAGCCAGATGTGGAGAAGGTGTATGTCAACTTAGCAGGATTTCGTGCCTGGTTTGTCTTACAGCATTATGATGAATATGATGGCAAATATAAGCCCTTTGTTTCTTTAATGGAAATGAATATACCATTCGAGGGGGAATTGTAATTAAAGTTAATTTAAAAATTTTAGTTTTGATTCTTGGTATATTCTTCATTCCATTATACTTAATTGGATGTACAAAGAATGGGGGGGAATCAAGCGGGGAAACAAAGATTTTCGAAATTGCCAATACAGAAGAGGTCGTTGGTAGAAAGCATGAAGAAGTGGCTACTCTCAAAAAACATTATATGATTCTGAATCCACCCAATAATTTAATAGATTTGAAAGAATTAGTTGAAAAATACATTAAGAATCATCCAGTTGAAGGTGAAATTAAAGTAATAGAAGGCAAAAACAGGATTTTTTATATATCCTTCTATAGGGAAAGTGACGATTTGCCAAGAGACTGGCAGCCTGATGAAAGTTACATGAATACGGATCGGATGGAACACCATAAGCGTGATCTCATTGCATCGATCATTTGGTCAGATGCTGAACCACAAAAAGAATACAATGTTTATGATAAAAGTGAGGAAGGAAAGGTCATGAAGCGGATGCATTTTATTGAGGATCAGCTTGTTGAGTAATACACTAAAACGATATTCAGCCGGTTACAACATTAAATAAGCTACCCGTAGTTCACGGAACCATCAAACAAGCAAAACCCTGAATTTGGCCAAATAAGCCTAAATTCAGGGTTTTGCCTTGTGCCAAAGAGAGGGAAAAAGCACGTTTTCCGGAAGGGGCCTCATCTTCCATTTTCGTCTGTTCTCTCCGTATTTCTATCCTATGGGTGATTTGAAAATTGGTACCCATTTTTTATTTGGTCAAAAACCTCATAACCACGCGATTTCACGGCCGTTTATTTTTGCAATGAACTAATGAAAGTACATAAAAGTAGGCTACTATGAATGACTCAAGTATTTAACATCGGTTGAAATTAAAAAATAATAAAAAAAGATCCCTCTTTTAGTGAAATCCGACTAAACGAGGGACACAACGGTTGATGGGATTCGTTGGAAAACCATCTATATTCATCTTATCAAACTAATTTAAACAAATTAAGGGTGTTACTACAGGTAGGTTTATCCATTGTTTAGAGGTTAAGGGGGCAGTTCTTCCTCATGTTTTGTACTTCCTGAACAAATCCCAGAGTGCAAGCTCTATAATATCCCGCACGTACTTGCATTTTTTTTGCTAGATTGAAAAGAAATATGAATTATAAGATTGTTAACAGCAGATTTGTGAAATATTAATTGTTATGTTTATATACTTGGTTAAGGAGAGTCATTGGGCCAATGAGTGCCGTGGAACGAAATGAATATCGGTTTGAACCAGAATATAGTGTAATCAACCAAAATTACTACTAACTTAAAGGTAATTACAGAAGGGAGGGTGTCAATGATCGCGATCTATGCAAGGGTGAGCACGGAGGAGCAGGTAACTCAGAATAAGCCACCATTTATTTTTTTTCCTCAAGACCGTCACTCGGTATACTATCCATGTACAACTGCAGCCAAAAGGTCAATGAAAAGCACCACAATCGAGGCTAAGGGAACAACCCCATCAAACATTGTTATTAAAGAGCTTCAAAAACAGCTCGTTGAAGATGGGATGGTTTCAGTATAAAACTTTAGATGTTCACTCTCAAATTAACATGGGAAAAGCTTACCTAATAACGGTAAGTTTTTTCGTGGGTGTGTAAAACTTAAGGCTGACATTATTCTTCTGTAATACAATAGAATTAAAGCCCCTGTGGTTGATATCGTAGGGGATAACACCGTTTAATCTCATAAAATGTAAATAAAACGTTATGTATAATAAACACGTCGTTGTTCGTTCGAGACTTCCGCCTATCATTCCGTTTTTTAGTGAAGGTTTTTTTCGGGTGAGAATGTACTGAGCTTATTTTATTTAAACAATTTATTGTAACAAATTTAATGTATTTAATTGTTGATGTCTCCCATAATTCATCTTAAAGATAGAAATTCATGTATAATTAAACCCCAACAATAGAATCGGCTCGTTAGTCTTCACACTTCGACTTAGAAGGGGGGAGAGCTTGATGACAATATTCCAGACACTTGTCTTGATGATTTCCTTCGCAAGTTTAGTGGTCGCAATATTGTCTCATCACCAAAAAAAATAGCCCAAACATAAAATGACGTAAAAGTTTTAAGTTGACTGTAGGTGGTAAACACCTACGGTTTTTTTATTCAGTTTATATTGGATTCACAATGACTAAAATTAATTTCCGGGAGAAAACAAAAAGGATATTTTAGATATCTTTCATATCCTAAGTCAATTGATACATGAAGTTTGTCTAATTTGGTTCACTTGAAATATTATTGTTTACAAAATGTTTAAAGGGGAGGTGTTATTCTGATAACCCATATCCTTATCGGAATGGTTTTTGGTCGGTTATATTATCTGGAAATTTCTTGACAGTTTGCTTTGGATTTCAGAAAACGCTTCGTATTTACCAATTACATGCTCTGTAACGCCATCTTCCTTTCCGTTTTATGTACAAAAACAATGTGCAGTCACCTCTTAACGACTTATAACTAAATATGCCATTGCCGGTATAGAAAAGAACGACAAGGTTGCTTAGTCAAACGTTGGGCAACTTGCAGTTTCACGCAACACATTTACCTCATATATTGATTCCAACAATTATTATAAAATGATTAGTAAACTCCGATGACAAGCAGTACATTCTTCTTAGATTATTTTTAGGGGGATATATACATAAAGGATAGAATTATATTACCATGATCACTCAATTTCAATTATATAAAAAAATCCCCTCTTATCAGTAAGAAGGGATACATTTTTATTCAATTATGCAAACGTCAAACTATCAATGGCTGTTGGATAATGTGTGATTAATTCTGCTCCGTTTTTCCTTAAAACCACCGTATCGGAATGTCTAAAGCCACCAATTCCGGGAATATAGATTCCGGGCTCAATGCAGAATACCATGCCTTCCTCTAAGAGTAAATCATTGTCAAAACGGATATAAGGCTCTTCGTGGGCAGAAATCCCGAGGCCGTGTCCTGTCCGGTGAACGGCATAATCCGCGACGCCGGCTTTTTGGAACACATTCCTTGCAACCTGGTCCACCTCTGAAGCGGAAACTCCTGGCTTTATGAAATCAAGCGCCATTTTCTGAGCTGTTGTTGCCAGATCAAACATCTTTTGCTGTTCATCATTCGGCTTTCCTATAAAAATCGTTCGTTCCAGCTCTGCGCGAAAACCATTCAGTGCAACTTGCCGGCTATGAATGACTCCGTCCCCAATTTGAAACCGTCTCGTGTTCGAGAAAACATGGGGAAGAATCGTCCGTTCTTTTCCTGAAGGCGACATAACAATCGTATCGAGTGTGGATCCTGGATAATCCCTTGATGCTTTTGCGTACAAAGCAGCATTTCCTTTCGCATCCACCTCGAGTTCACTGACGTTTTCTACACACGCTTTTAATGAGGTTTCCAATGCGAGGTTAACCAGTTCTCCCGCTTTCTTCATCAAGGCAATTTCTTCTTCTTCTTTGACATACCGCATCCGTACTAACTCCTGACCTACATCCTTCACCTGGTAGCCCCAATATGTCAATGCTCGATAAAGGCTTGTTGGTGCGTTTGCAAAATCAAGGCCAATCGTGGAACCTTTGGCATTTCCTTTAACAACAGATTCTACTAAACTCATATGCTGTGTTTGTGATTCTTCAGGGTGTTCATAATAGACCTTGACTTCTTCTACGTGAGCTGATTTTCCGGCATGGAGTTCTTCAAGACCAGGAACAACAAGCGTTGATCTTTCTTTATTTATAATAAGGAAAATAGGACGCGAATAAATCAGTGCTTTAAAACCAGTTAGATAATATTGGTGATCGGGCAGCATAATAACTGCCGCATCCATGCCCCCACGTTCAAGATAGCTTCTGAATGTTTCAACTCGATTTCGGATGTTCAACATTTTTCATCACCTTTCTTATTTTATGGAAATTGTATTTTGGTCAAGCGGTTGGGGCTTATTAATGGTAAACAGACTGACAACAATAAGAGCAAGGATTGAAAGCGGCAGGGAAAAAAGGATGCTGTTCCAACCCATCGGCTTGCCGAGAACCAATTCCCAAAAAAGAGTGGCTAGTCCACCTGTGATAATAGAGGATATTGCACCTGCGGTCGTCGCTCTTTTCCATAGAAAGCTGGCTATTATGGTAGGTGTAATGGCTGCGCCGTACATCGTGTAGGAATACATCTGGATTGACAAAACAGACGGGAAAAACTGACCCATCGCATAAGCTAATATGCCTAGAATAATCACGACTATCCGGTTAAAACCTAAAAGATTTTCCTCTGGCACAGCATCCTTCTTAAACGATTTAATTAAGTCGTACACCAAATTTCCAGCAGATGACAACAGATAGGAGTTACCTGTTGTGATTATAAAAGCCACGCATGAGGCTAAAATGAGCGAACCCATAACGGTAGGAAAACCTTTTGCTGCCAATTCCAGGATCGCTGTATCTGGTGCAATGTTTGGAAATAAAACGATGGAGCATGTCGCTAATGTAATCGACAATATGACAATGAGGACATCACCTAGAAAAAAACCAATGGTAGATTTTTTGGCACTTTGGGGATCTTTTGCAGCTGAAAAACGCTGGTACATATTCTGGTCACCAAGAATAAGCAAGAAAGTGGGTAGGAAGAAGCCAAGGATTTGAGCAGTGGTAAGGCCACCATTCCAAGTTAGTTTTTGTTCAGGAATGTTTTGGGCAAGACCTTCAAAACCGCCTGCTAAATAGAGTGCGAGGGGGACACCGATCAGAAAGCCAAAAACAATGAGAAAGGAACTTAGGAAGTCCGTATAAGCGACTGAGAAAAGTCCGCCGGTAGTCGCAAGGAAAATAACAATAAAAGCAGTAATCATAGTTCCGACTTCAACTGGCATGCCGGTGGTGATATTTAAAACATAGCCTCCACCAATAAACTGATAGGACGTAATCCCCACATAAGCGAGTAAAATAAAAACGGCAGAAATGAGTCGTGTTTTTTTGCCGAAGCGAATCTCAAGCATTTCTGGGATTGTGTATTTGGCACGGACACGAGCTTTGTCAGCGATAAAATAAAGAACAATAATGCCAAGGGGCGCACCGGCAAAATAAATTAACGCAGCAAAAGGTCCGTATTGGTAAATAAAGCTTGCCCCGCCAACAACAGTCCCGGAACCGACCCATGTGGCCAATAAAGTGCCGATGAGAACCAGGCTCGGAAGCCTTCTGCCTGCCACCATAAAATCCTCACTTGTTTTTACTTCTTTTTTAGCATAATACATTCCCATAATAATCATAAAAACAAGATACAGAGCGACAACAGTGATATGGATATAATTGGCCAAAATGAATACCTCCTGTTATTTGTTTCTTTTTTGATCCACAAATTCAGTCAGTATGAGTTCAATTTGTTCCATGGCTTTAATAAGTTTTAGTTGTTCTTCTTCAGGAATCTGGTCAACCATGCTTAAAACATAGCAATTGGATAATGCAATAAGATCATCTAACTCTTTCTTTCCGTCATTGGTAAGGTACAGTTTGATTTTTCTTTTATCCTCAGAGGAGTAATGTCTTATCACAGCATTTTGGCTTTCCAACTTCTTTAACACCCTGCTTAAATAACCTTTGTCCAATTGAAAAAAATTGATTAAGTCATTGGCTGAACACCCCTTATTTCTATTGATTTCATATAAAAGCTGAGTTTCTAGTAAAGTGAACTTGCTTTTATCTGTATATTGATTCATAAGACCAAGTACACGGGTATAAAAACGATTGAATTTCCGGATTTTTTCAGCATTCATTAAGTAAATCTCCCAAATTTTACAGAAAACTATGAATATTAACTCAATAATAATTGTAAATTGTTGCTTTTGTCAACCGAAGCGACCATCAAATGGCTAAGGAATATCGGTCACTCGGTAGTAGAATACTCGGTGTTATTGAAATTGTTATCGCTTTCAATTACAATGTATGCAAATAGCCAGTGTTCTTCTGGTAAAACAATGTAAGGTGCATGTATGCTTTGAATGAACACTTTAAATTCCTATACACCAATGAGAAGGTGATGAAAATGGTGCGAGACGAAATGCAAAAACGGATATTACGTTGGTTGGAAGAACGGGATAATCAAAAGAAACAATTCGTTTTTCAAGTCAATGGATCATCTGTGGATCGTAAAGGAAAAAAAACAAAAATTGTCTACGAAACCGTGGAATTGCTGAGTGAAGGACAGTTTATAGAAACGATTATGTATGAAGGATGTACGGGGAAAAGAAAAGCTCATTTTCGGCTTAATTATCAAAACGTTTGCCGTATCCTAAATTCATATTTAGATCAATGGGATAAAAGTATTGCCGCATACACGGTTTTGGAATTTTGAAGGTGAGAATGGCAACACGTAAGCTTAATGCTCCCAAATATATTTCTTTTCGGTCTTATCGTATTTAGTAAGAAACATTAAAAAAGCAGTTATTAATGAGAGCAACTTAATTACTCTACCTTCATGTATGAAAAATGAAAAAGAAAAGAAAAATAATTTTTGCGTTGGACAGGAAGAACCCTCTGTCAGGAATATAGATGTAAAGGAACAATGTTTAAACCATCGAGAAAGCTCCATCTGTTTTAGATACCAGGGCTCTTCTGTTCTTTTACTGTCTCAATTAGAAGGAAGAGGTTAAACGAAGGTCATACTTCACGTTGGTTTTAAATATTATTTATTTTCTTAAAAATAGCTTTTTCTTCTAATTTCTGTTAGAATAAAAAAGGATTATTTTTGTTCGGTGTAAAAGAAGTTTAAGTATTCGATTTTTCATCTGGGTGATCACTTTGGGCAAGAATTGTAACATTTTGTGTTGTTTAACGCACTAGGAGGAAATAATTTTGGAACAAGGTACAGTTAAATGGTTTAATGCAGAAAAAGGTTTCGGATTTATCGAACGCGAAGGTGAAGAGGACGTATTCGTTCATTTCTCTGCTATCCAATCTGAAGGTTTCAAATCATTAGACGAAGGTCAAAAAGTTACTTTTGACGTTCAGCAAGGTGCTCGTGGACCTCAAGCTGCAAACGTTCAAAAAGCATAATAAATTAAATAAAAACAGGTCCTTTTTAAAAGGATCTGTTTTTTTGTTTAATAAAGTGCATTAAAAAACCCGCTCAACGCAAGAGCAGGTAAATTGTACAAGTAAGTAAATGGTTTAACTAAGTATAACATAGTAATTTAAGATTTCATGATTTTTTCTAAAAATAGGGTAAGATACTGTATCAACAAGAATATGCTTGTTAAAATCAGTAATTATTAAATGAACTGGCATGTTGATCAAAAGGAGAAAGTTACATATTCAAATAAAATTGGTTCAAATTATAGAAAGAGGCGAGTTTGGAAGAATCCGTTCCAATCTCGCCTTTTTTTTTAGGGTTCACCCAAAACGAACAATTCGTTTCGACGTTCTACAAAATAAAATAGTAATTGACTAAATCTTCTAAATTGTTTAAACTTTAATGCGTAAAGTTTAAACTTCAAATTACTTTTTTATTGAAGTTGACACTTCAAAAAGTTAAAAGGGGGTTATAGGGGATTGAATTATCCAGTATGATTTAAATTTTTAGTTGGAGGTTTTAAATGATTTCTCATAATGAAGTGGCCTTTATGTCTGCAAGTGAGATAGCTTCTAAAATCAAAGACCGTGAATTTTCCCCTGTAGAAGTGACAGAGGCCTTTATCAGTCGTATTGAGGAGAGAAATAAAAGTTTAAATGCCTTTGTCTACTTTGGTTATAAAGACGCGTTGAACAAAGCAAAGGAGGCAGAACGTTCTTTACTAGCCGGAGAAAATGTTGGCATTTTTCATGGTGTGCCCTCTGCTTTAAAAGATTTGTTCGGTGCGAAGCCCGGCTGGATTTCTACCTTTGGGGGCGTCAGAGCATTTAAAGATAATGTAGTAAACCATTATTGTGCTTATGGGGAACGTTTTGAAAAGGCAGGTGGTATTTTACTAGGTAAAACGAATAGTCCCGTTTTAGGTTTTCGTGGGGTGACAGATAATTACTTGTTTGGACCTACACGAAATCCATTCGATTTAAGAAGAAATCCAGGAGGATCATCTGGTGGTAGCGCCGCTGCAGTGGCTGATGGTCTTGTTCCCATTGCTCAAGGATCGGATACCGGTGGATCCACTCGAATCCCAGCCGCATGGTGTGGAATTTATGGTTTTAAGCCTTCTGGAGGACGCGTTCCTTTCCTAGGACGACCTGATGGTTTTAGAACGTACATTTTCTCATCAGAGGGAACACTCACTCGGACTGTCGAAGACGCCGCACTAAGTCTTGACATGTTAACTGGATATGACGATCGGGATCCTTATTGTCTAAATAAAAAAGTGGACTTCCTTTCGGCATTAAAGGGTTCTATCAAAGATTGGCGAATTGCTTACAGTCCAAATTTTGACGTTTACCCGGTTGATAGTCGTGTTGCTCAAACCGTTGCCCAAGCCGTAAAAGTATTCAAGCAGGCTGGAGCTACCGTTGAAGAAGTGGATATTGGTATTCCTTACGATCAACGTGAGTTAAGCGAACTCTTTAATCGAGTCGTAATGAGAGGGTCTATTTCCATATTCGAAAATTATAAAAGTAAGGGAATTGATTTATTAAAGGATCATCGAGAAGATTTGCCTCCTCAGTATCTTGAATGGATTGAGAAAGCTTACCAGATGAACATGCTTGATGTTCACCAAGATCAAATTATGCGTACTACCATTTATGACAAGATTCAAAGCGTATTTAAAAAGTATGATTTATTAATCACACCAACTGTAGCATCCCTCCCAACGGAAAACGGCCATGCTGGAAACACCGTCGGGCCGAGTCAAATTAACGGTGAAGAAATCGACTCATTAATGGATGGTGTATGACATACCTCACCAATTTTACGGGTCATCCATGTGCATCCATACCTGCAGGGCTTGCAGACCAACTTCCCGTCGGAATGCAAATCATCGGAAAACGTTACGCAGATACCGATGTCATAACAGCTAGTGCTATATTTGAAAAACTAAAACCCTGGAATCATATCTATGACATTTGTAAAAATCGCCCCTTAGACCTTCAGCAAATATCCTACAGAAGTTAGATTTACTCTTCTCCTGCCGAAACACAAATTCTGTTCAAATTTTTAAAAAAAGAATATGAACTCCATTGTTTTTGCTTAAATCAAACCGCGTGGTTAATTTAAAATCATTAGGGGGGTATATTATGGGGCGTTTGCGCGAGTTCTCTCAGAATAAGTTTTTTATCCTTTTTATTCTTTTTGCAGGATGGATGGTTGCTTATTTAGACCGTATGGTAATGAGTGTTGCTCTAACAGCCATAGGTGATGACCTTCATCTAAGTGCTGCATCGTTAGGGATTGTTCTTAGCAGTTTTTTTGCGGGTTATGCCTTAATGCAAATTCCAGGAGGTTTTTTGGCAGACAAGTACGGTTCAAAAAGAGTCATGATTGTATCACTTATTGCATGGTCATTGTTCACGGCGTTTACGGGCTTTGCATGGTCATTGGCTTCTTTGCTCGTCATCCGCTTTTTCTTCGGAGTTGGTGAAAGCGGATTCCCTGCAGCCAGTTCAAAAGCAGTTGCCGAATATTTTCCAAAAGCCGAACGAGCGAAGGCACAGTCCGGTATGTTATCTTCCAACGCATTTGGTGCTGCCGTAGCTCCTCTGGTTGCAGCACCAATGATGCTGTGGCTGGGATGGCGACACATGTTTATTGTCATTGCATTAGTTGGATTGGTCCTTGTGGTTGTATATGGTTTGGTTCTAAAGAAGCCAAATCAAACAGAAAACGATAAGAGTCAAAGTCTGGGGAAAAAAATTTCCATAAAAGATTTATTGACAACACCCACGATGTGGAAACTTGTCATAGCCTGGTTTGGATTGGATGTGGTTTTATGGGGATTTGCTTCCTGGCTACCTTCTTACTTGTTAAAAGTTCGTCATTTAGATTTACTTCAGGCCGGATTCGTTGCCTCATTACCATTCTTTGCTGGAGGAGTAGCGATGATTTTAGGAGGTTGGTTAGTAGATAAGTATTTTATTAACCGAGAAAAATATTTTGCGATTATTGTAGAAGTACTCGGAGCATTATTCCTTTACTTAATGTTTAAAACACCTTCAATTGAATTAGCTATTATCTATCAAGTACTCTCAGCTTTTTTCTTATATGCAGGGTTCGCAGGGATTTGGTCATTACCTCTAAAAATTCTTCCGACAGCAGTAATGGGATCAGCAGCAGGAATGGTCAATTTTGGTGGTCAGTTAGCTGGCTTTGTCTCTCCATTGGTCATGGGCTATTTAATCACTGCTTTTAATGGATCCTATGATGCGGCCTTCTTCTTTTTAATTTTTTCCTCCCTTATTTCCATTATTGCTTGCTTAACTTTAGGTGACGCAAAAAATTCCTTAGAAACAAGAGCAGTAAACATTTAAGAAGGGGGAGAATTCAATCTCCTCCTCACAGTGAACAGTAATCGGTTTGGAGGTGTACTAAATGTACGCAATTGTAAATGATACACGTCTATTTTTTGATATTGAAGGTTCAGGATTCGTTCCCGAAGGGCCGAAATTAAGGGAGAAACCAACTTGTTTTGTCCTCCATGGCGGTCCAGGAGGAGATCACACGGTGTACAAACCACATTTAACCCCATTATCCGATTTGATGCAACTCGTCTATATCGATAATCGGGGAAGTGGTTTTTCTGAATGCCAATCTTCATCGACCTATACTTTGAACCAAAATGTAGAGGATTTAGAAGCATTAAGAAAATATTTAGGATTAAAGAAGATTGTTCTTATGGGACAATCGTATGGAGGAATGGTTGCACTAAGCTATGCCATTGCATATCCTCAAAACGTTTCCAGTCTTCTATTGATCACAACATCACCTAGTTTCAATTTTATTGAAAAAGCAAAGAAAATTGTGTCGGAAAAAGGGACCAACGAACAGCAAAAAATGGCACAAATCCTCTGGAACGGAGAATTTGACTCCCAAGAACAGTTAACGGAATACTACAAAGTAATGGAACCTTTATATTCATTTTCATTTAATCCAAAACCTACTCAACTAGAACTACAAAAAAGAACAGAAGCTTATGAAAGATCGAATCGATCTTTTAAAGCTTTAAATGCAGGATTTAAAGGATTCTTAAAAACGTATAATGTCATCGGACAACTAAAATCTATTAAATGTCCTTCTTTGATAATAGCAGGCCGTCATGATTGGATTACGCCGGTAGAAGAGTCTTTTGTACTTGCCGAAAAAATTCCAGATAACGAGTTAGTGATATTCGAAAAAAGCAGCCATAACGTCATTAAAGATGAATACAAACATTTTATTTCAACCGTTACTTCGTTCGTGGAAAAAAGGTTGATTTATACTGTACAAAATTTTATGTAGGGAGGAGTTACTGTATGAGAATTGCGATAGGGCAGATTGCTCATGAAACAAATACATTCTCTAATGTGGCAACGACAGTAGAACGTTTTAAAAGCTGGGAATGGGATTATAAGGAGAAAATTATTGAAAGACATTTAGGGGTTGATGATTACGTAGGGGGCATGATTGATAAATGCAACCAGCTTGGTATCGAAATCGCACCTGCCTTTTCTACCTTTACAGGGCCGTCAGGCATGATCACGAAAGAAACCTATGAAACATTAGAGAACGAGTTAATCACCAGCATCCAATATGCAGGAGACGTAGACGGAATCTGTCTTGCTTTACATGGGGCTGGCGTTGCTGAAGGAGTGGACGACTTAGAGGGGTCTTTGCTAAAGGCTCTTAGGCGTTCCATAGGATATGAGATTCCTATTGTTATAACATTAGATTTGCATGCCAACGTAACAAAATTAATGGTGCAAGAAGCCAATGCCCTTTTAGGCGTTCATTTTTATCCCCATACGGATTCTCATGTAAGAGGAAAGGAAGCCATTGAGTTATTAGAACAAATTATTCAAGGCGAAATAGAACCTGTTATGCATCTAGAACAGCTACCGCTTATGATTCCCACCTCCACAACCTATCATTCTCCAGCCAAGGATATCAATGAGATTTGCTGGGAATGGGAAAAGAAACAGGATGTGGTGGATTGCACGTTCTTCCACGGGTTCCCTTATACCGATATTCCTGATGTTGGCGTTTCCGTAGTCACCATTACCAACGGAAAACCTTTATTAGCTCAACAAGTGGGGAACGAGGTAGCCAAAACGATCTGGGAGAAGAGAATGGAGTTTCAAACAGATCTCCCCAATCCTGAGGAAGGAATTCAACAGGCTTTATCTAAAGCAGACTACCCCATCGTTATCAACGAAACGTCCGATAACCCAGGTGGAGGGACACCAGGAGATGGAACATTTTTATTAAAAGCGATGGTTGAAGCGAATGCTCCCAATACGTGCTTTGGATTTATTTATGATCCTGAAGTAGCAGAGTTGGCCCATCAAATAGGGGTAGGGTCATATATCGATGTAGAATTAGGAGGCAAAACCGATTTATTACACGGAGAACCTTTGCCTCTAAAAGTATATGTCAAGAGTTTATCGGATGGCCAGTTTTTTCAATCTTCTCCCATGTGGCGAGGATTAAAAGTAAATCTTGGAAAATCCGCGAGATTAAAAGCCGCAAATGTCGATATTATTGTGTGCTCCGTCAGAGCCCAAACCTTTGATGAGCAGATTTTCTTGCTTCATGGAATCGATGTAGCCAATTACAAAATTGTAGCCTTAAAATCAAGTCAGCACTTTCGAGCTGCCTTCCAGTCCATCGCAAAGAAAATTATTACTGTCGATTCACCTGGTTTAAGCACTTGTGATTTTTCGTCATTTCATTATGAACGAATCAATCGGCCGATCTTTCCTTTAGACTCCGTTCAAGATTATAGAAAGCAGACAACAAAGGCATAACCCTATTCGAAGTGAGAGATGTAACAGTAGGTGCCAATCCTAGCACCCTAACATCTAGAAAGGAAGATCATGGATGGAACCTATCAACGAAGTCATTCGAAAGAATTTCAATACGCTAACGAATCGTCAAAAAATGGTAGCCCAATTTATTCTGGAGCATCCCCAACATATCGCTTTTCAAAAGGCAAAAGAAGTCGGAGAGTTGACCAAAACAAGTGAGACAACAGTGATCCGTTTATGCTATGCGCTTGGATATAAAGGCTTTACTCATTTGCAGAAGGAGATTCAGTCAAATTTATTAGATAAAGGACAAACTGATCCATTAGAAAAATATAGAGTATCTACAGGAGCTCTCAGTCAAAACACCGTAGATCTTATTCACCATATTAAGGAGCAGGAGATTGCTTTTATAGAAAAAAACCTGGACGCGTTGGACTCGAATTTAGTCCAAAAAGTTATTGAGGCGATTCTGTATTCCAAAAAAAGATGCATTGTGGGATTAAGGAGCTCATATGCAGCAGCCAATTGGCTGGCGTTTAGTTTAAACATTGTAAAAGGCAATACCCATCTGTATCGAGGAGAAATTGACGACGCGATTTCTTTGATTTCAGACATGGATAAAGAAGGCCTAGTCATCGCGTTTTCATTCCCGCGTTATGCTCAGGAGACCATATCGTTTGTAAAGGCCGCGAAGAAAAAGGGAGCGAAAATCATCGCCATCACCGATAACGAATTATCTCCCTTAGGATTATTTGCAGATTTGTTGATAAAAGTGTACACCCCTTCGCCTACCGGTCTGAATGGGATGGCCACCATGTTTTCGTTGCTGAATGTCATTGTATCTGGCGTTGCCTCATCGAAGTGGGAAGAGGTACATAACCGTATCAATGACTACGAACAAACGAGCGAACAGTTTTTTCCGTTTTTTAAGCAGGAAACCCATTGATCCGCTAACAGCAAAATAGAGATAGAGAAAGGGACTTTGATATGAAAATAGATAAAGTGGAATTGTCTAGGCTTCGTATGCCACTAAAAATACGGTTTGAAACCAGCTTCGGCCTCATTCCGTTTAAAGATTTTCTCGTCGTAAGTGTTCATAGTGGAAACTTAACAGGTTATGCTGAGAGTGCTTCTCTTCCATACCCTGTTTATAATGAAGAAACTACAGGAACCATCAGCTATATCCTTAAGGAATTTCTCATACCTAAATTGTTCTCTTCCGAAAGCATCACCCATCCCAATGAAATTCATGAACTTTTCAAGCCAATCCGACGGCACAACATGGCTAAAGCTGTGCTTGAAGGAGCGATTTGGGATTTATATGCTAGACATCAAGGTGTGTCACTTGCGAGAGCTCTCGGAGGTGAAAAAAGAGAGATTGAAGTGGGGGTCAGTATCGGTATTGAAGATACTGTGGAAGAAGTGCTTGAAAAAGTGGGGAAGTTTACGGATGAAGGCTACAAGAAAATTAAAGTGAAAATTAAACCCGGTCATGATGTCAAAGTGATTCGTGCCATTCGGGAAGAATATGGCCCTGATCTACCTTTAATGGCTGATGCAAATTCTGCCTACACCTTAAATGACATTCATATCCTTAAAGAATTGGACCAGTATAACCTTATAATGATTGAGCAGCCCTTGGCTCACGATGACATTATTGATCATGCTAAACTTCAAAAACAGCTAGTTACGCCCATTTGCTTGGATGAAAGCATTCATACGGCCGAAGACGCTAGGAAAGCAATCGAATTAGGAAGCTGCAAAATCATCAATATTAAGGTTGGCCGTGTAGGCGGACTAACGGAAGCCAAAAAAATACATGATCTATGTAAATCAAATCATATTCCTGTTTGGTGTGGAGGGATGCTCGAAGCAGGGATCGGTCGTGCACACAATATTGCACTTTCGTCGCTCAACAACTTTAGCATCCCTGGGGATACATCCGCCTCTGATCGTTATTGGGCTTATGATATCGTTCAACCAGAGATCATATTATCAAAACCGGGTAAGCTTGAGGTTCCAACATCTCATGGAATTGGCTATGAAATTAACAAGGCTGTATTTGATCAATATTTGATCAATAAAGAGACATTTACAAACGAATTGATACTGCAGTAGTTTCAGTAGAACAACTAATAGGAGGGATTAGATTGTTTGATTTTATTATAAGAGGTGGCCACGTTTATGATGGAACAGAAAATCCATGGACTAAAACTGATGTTGGAATTAAAAATGGGGTCATTCGTAAAATAGGGACCCTGAGAAACGAAAATACTACTACGGAGATAGATGCTAAGGGCTTGGCGGTTTCACCCGGATTTATTGATACGCATGTCCACTCGGATTTGCTTTGTACGAAACCAGAGATCCACCATATTAAAGTATTACAAGGTGTTACGACTGAATTATTTGGCCAGGATGGTATTTCGGTTGCTCCGGTTTCGGAAGAAACCAAGCCGTTATGGCAAAAGCAGTTAAAAGGACTTAACGGAGATATCGGTGATTGGCCATGGAACTCCATCGATGAATATCTTCAGTTTTTGGAAGATTCCGATATCACAGGGAATGCAACCTACCTCGTACCCCATGGGGCTGTACGGACTCTTGTCATGGGCTTTGATGGCCGTCACGCGACACAAGAGGAAATGGAGCAAATGCAACTCCTTGTAGAAGAAGGGATGAAGCAGGGGGCCGTAGGGGTATCTTCGGGTCTGGTCTATCCTCCCAATGTGTTTTCCAATAAAGAAGAATTAATTGCGATCTGCAAAGGGGCAGCTAAATATGACGGCTGCTTTGTGGTCCATATTCGAAACGAAAGCAACCACTCCTTAGAAGCATTGGATGAGGTCATTGATGTCGCCCGTCAATCAGGCGTTCGTCTTCATGTCTCTCATTTCAAAGTCGCAGGTAAAACGAATCGCGATAAATTTGAAAAAGCTCTTGAAAAAATGGACGAGGGCCGTAACGAAGGAATTGAAATTACTTTTGATCAATACCCGTATACCGCCGGATCAACCGTTTTTCACGCTATTTTACCTCCTTGGATGCATTCTGGAGGAACCTCTGCTCTGTTAGAAAAATTAAAGGAACTGGAAATCAGAGGAAAAATAAAACAAGAGTTTAAGAATAATGAGGACTACGAAAACTGGGTCCTTACCTGTGGCTGGGAAAACATTCTTATTACGGCTGTTTCCACAGAAAAAAATCGCTGGGCCGAAGGCAAAAACATGAATGAAGTAGCTGAATTATTAGAAGCAGCAGATCCTGCAGACGCAGCCTTTGATTTACTTATTGAGGAAAATGCAGGTATTACGATGGTCATTCATTGGGGCGATGAAGAGGATGTCATTTATGGGATGAGACACCCCCTACAGATCGTTGGGTCGGACGGTATTTTTGGCGGGAAACCCCATCCTCGACTTTACGGCACGTACCCTCGTGTGTTAGGACGATATGTGCGTGAAAAACAGGCGCTTACCCTTGAACAGGCCTTGCGTAAGATGACCGGAGCACCCGCGCAGTTGCTTCGTTTGAAAGACAGAGGATTCATCCGAGAGGGTTATGCCGCGGACATAGTGGTGTTTGATCCCAATATAGTCAAAGATCAATCAACATACGAAAACCCTCTAGAAAAGCCGGTTGGAATTAAATATGTTCTTGTAAACGGGCAGTTGGCCGTAAAAGAGGGCAAGTATACCGGCACCACTGCAGGAAAAGTGTTGCGACAGGAGAACAGTTATGCAAGCAAGGTTTACTTATAAGATTGTCACCGAACTCGAACCCCTTTCAGACATTGTTGAATTACAAAAGTCGGTGTGGGGAGAAGAGGTAGTCACCTCTGCCCCCCAAATGGTGGCTGCCATTCACAACGGAGGGATAGTCATTGGTGCATTTGATAATGAAAGTCATCGACTGGTGGGATTTTGTTATGGATTTGCAGGTTACAGTCAGCTTAGTAAAAAGCCCTATTTGTGTTCACATATGATGGCCATACACCCAGACTATCGAAATCAAGGAATCGGTGAGCATTTGAAATTAAAACAACGAGAGTGGGCCATTGGATATGGTTATGAAAAAATCATTTGGACATTTGACCCTCTGGAAGTTAAAAATGGGTATCTTAATCTCTCGAAACTCGGTGGCTATGTAAAAACGTATATTGAAGCTTATTATGGTTACATGAATGATAAATTGAACAAAGACACACCCTCCGATCGATTCTTAGTGGAATGGGATCTTTTATCTGAAAAGGTTAACTATGCGCTTAGGGGAAACCGAAATCAGGCCAGATGGAAAAAGTATGAAAAACTATTTGATATTCGATTTGACGGTAAACATCCGATTCCTTGTGAGGATAAAAGTGTGGAGTATTATATTTCTGGCTATCTGTTGCCTATCCCAAAAGAGGTACAGCAAATGAAGAAAGATGCCCCTGATCTGGTCCAAGAGTGGCGATTACACACTCGCAATAAACTAAACGAAGCCCTGCTAAACGGCTATCACGTGACCGGGGTGATCCCGGAAGACGATATCGCGTATTACGTACTAGAAAGAAGTGATCCTCCTGCATAATATACAGAGAAATACCAATCTAAATAGCATCAAAGAATGGGTGAAGAACAACCATACCCTTCTGCTAGATACTTACAACCACTTACATGATTTGGCTGAAGTCAGTTGGAAGGAAAAAACTACAAGGGACTTCCTTTGTCATGAACTCAATAAACTCGGTCTCTCTTATCAAACGTTTCAAGATCACTATGGGATTGTCGTTACATGGAACGGTGATTCCGATGGCCCAACGATCGCTTTGCGGACGGACATGGATGCATTATGGCAAAATGTTGAAGGTGTATGGAAGGCAAACCATTCATGCGGCCATGATTCACATATGTCCATGGTACTAAATACGCTTCGTTGTTTAAAGGAGTCCGATTTCCACCCGAATAACGGATGCCTCAAAATTATTTTCCAACCAGCCGAAGAGACGGGGAAAGGTGCTCAAGCCATCATTAAGGATGGAATAGTGGATGACGTGGATTACATGCTCGGTATCCATGTTAGGCCGTCATTCGAACTTGGGATGGGGCAGGCCTCTTCCGCGATTTATCATGGAGCTACCACTCTATTAAAAGGGAAAATTAAAGGGATACAAGCCCATGGCTCAAGACCTAACTTGGGCATTAATGTTGTAGATGCCCTTGGGGCAATCATAAGTGCTGTGAATTCGGTGAAAGTGGATCCGACCTTACCAGCCTCAGCTAAGGTGACACAAGTGAAAGCTGGAGGGGAAAACATCAATATTATTCCAGATGAAGCTGAGTTTAGTATTGATCTTCGAGCACAAACGAATAGGGCGATGAAGGCTTTAACAGAGAGTGTAATGAGAGCGGTTCAATATGCAGGAGAAGCCAATGGCGCCGAAGTGCAACTTGAAATTCGGGCACAAATGGTAGCAGCAGAGAAAAGCCCCTTTATGGAAGAAATAGTGGGAGATGCGGTTCGACAGATGCTTGGTGAAACGTCACTCGTCCGTCCTCCGGTTACGCCAGGCGGCGAAGACTTTCATTTCTATACAAAGGAAAGACCTCATATTCAAGCCACGATGGTGGGTTTAGGTACAGACTTAGAACCAGGTCTACATCACCCAAATATGAAATTTGACTTAGCGGCGATGGGGAATGGTGTAGCGATTTTAGCAGCTTCCGTCATCAAGTTATTTGAAAAGGCAGCGGAGAGAACAGATCCTTCCATATAAAATAACAGAAATATTACAAAACAAATAAAAATGTAGTAAATGAAAGGAGTATACGAATGGTAGAGTCTAAAATAAAAGAACTTGGATATGAGTTACCTGAAGAACCAGCACCACTTGCAAATTATGTGACCGTTAATCGCTCGGGTAGCCTTCTTTATACATCGGGATCCGGATGCTTTATCGACGGAAAACCCCTTTATCAAGGTTGGAGAAGATATTTCTATCGAGCAAGGCTATGACGCTGCTAGAATTACGGCTTTAAATTTACTCAGTATAGTAAAGAAAGAAGTCGGAGATTTAAATAAAGTGAAAAATGTCTTGGATTTGTAAGTTGTACAAATGACTTTTATGATCATCCACAAGTAATCAATGGTGCATCAGATCTTTTGGTAGAAGTTTATGGAGAAAAGGGGAAACACGCAAGGTCCGCGATTGGTACAAATGTGCTTCCCTTCAAGTTACCAGTGGAAATTGAAATGGTTCTTGAGATCGAAGAGTAAAAACAGACACCAACAATGTTCCTTTTTATAACCATATGGTTAAAATGGAAACTCATACGATTCGTAAAAAAATCCGGCCGGCTATAGGTCGGATTTCGTTGTTAAAAAAAAAGGCAACCCCTGGAGTAAAGGAAGTTTGCCATTGTTATTGATATTAAAGGGGGTTCTTTCAAGTGCAACAAGGATGGAGGTGCATGAACAAATAGTTTCATAATAGGTAACAAATATTGAAAGTTAGCTACACATTATACTCAATAAACCATAGAGCATGTATTTTCTTTTTAAATCCTTATACAGTGGTCCGACGTGATTTTCTGGCTGGAGTCAACCTCCTATCATAGTTTATTTAACACACAATCCTTTAAAAATTCAACTGACCGTTTTACATCTTGTGTCATTGTACGAGAAGGCTTGGCAGCAGGAGTATGCCAAAGCTCTAGTGACAGCCAGCCGTTATATTGAACTGCTTCTGCGGCATGCAGCAAACTCGGGATTGCAATATCTCCATCAAGTAAATCTTCGGTTGGAATGCTCCCTTTCTGGTTTCTCAAGTGAAAGGAAAATAGGCGCTCTGGATAGGTTTTTACCCATTGCAATGGGATCGCAGCCCGCTATATGAGCCCATCCGATATCTATACACAGCCCTACATTTGATTCGGCATACTGTGTGACTGACCTTAAATCCCCAAGTGCATCCTGGTTCTTAGCAGCATGATTATGCATGCTAACCTTTAAACCCATTGGAGCCACTAGGTCCGCAATGCAGGATAAGTTTTCTCCCTGAATCTTTAGTTCATCTTCTGATTTTCGAATCGGATTTTTCCAGTCGAGGGGATCTGCATTTAATAGTAAATCTGTTCCTTCCGCAAAAGCTAAACGTTCAGCAAAGGGTAACACAGTTCGCTCTATATCTTCTAATGTTAATGGGATATGTAGACTTAAGCCGAGATAGGATCCTGACACAGACAATCCAAGTGACCGAACCAATGCAAGTTTTTCGGTATCTGGGTCTATTTCTACAGCATCTAAGCCTGCTTCTGCGCAGGCGGAGAATATCTCTTCCCAATTAGGAGTTCTGCCGTCCACTTTCCAGCGTTCAACCCAGCCATACATATTGGTTGAAAAACCATGTATTTTCATGTTACATACTCCGGTCTATTCAATGTGATCGTTTGTTTCTGCCCAGTTTTCGCAGCAGCATAAACAGCTTCTATACAATGAAAATGGTCTAAGGCACTTTGATTAACGTTTGCATATGACTTAAGTCCAGAAACTTTACGGGAAAAATGGAGGAGAGGATTATCAAATATTGTAAACTCGCTCTTAGGACCGGTTTCTACTTCCTTCTCAATGGCCTGTCCCTGCCGGTCGTACCGAAGAAAAACCGGCTGGCGTGAGTCAAAAGGCGTCCACCTGACTGAACCGGAGGTACCTTCAATTTCTACTTTTACATATTCTTCTCCATGGGCACAGGAAGCACGTTCATAGTGAATATGAACCGACTGGCTGCTTCCGTAAAACGTCATCATAGATCCTGCATGTGTTTCTACATTAAATGGTTTATCATCTGGATCAGCATCCGTTGCCGGCTTTGCAATCCATGCGGAACTAACATCAATATTATCGGGCTTTAAAATATCCAATAAAGTAGCAAAATCATATGGCCCCCAGTCCATTAGAACACCACCGCCGCTTTTAGCTGAATCCAAAAACCAAGGTGACTCGGCCTGATATTCAATTCCTGAACGGCTGCGTGCCCTTTTGTTTACAAACGTAACATGGTAAATCTCGCCTAGGGCACCTGAAAGAAGTACTTCCTTCACTGTTTCCATATGAGGCATTCCTTTAAATCGAACGCTGCAGCAGCCAAGAAGCCTTTTATTTTCTTCAGCAATGTGAACCATCTCATTGGCCTGTGAAAGGTTCATTGCAAGGGGCTTTTCACAAAGAACATGGCGTCCAGACTGAAGAGCGGCCTTAGTTGGATTAAAATGCGCAAAAGGAGGTGTGCTGACAATGACAATGTCATCATCTAATGGACTCTCTGAATTCAACATTTCTTGTACATCGTTAAACGCAACTGCCTCTGGGTACTCCTCGCAAAACCCCTTTAGGGCGTGTGGATTTAAATCAGCTGCTCGAAGCTCAAGTTCAGGAAAAATTTTATATGCAGCACGGGCATGGGTCCGGCCAATGACTCCTGCGCCTATAATATACACTCTCATTCTTTCACCTCAATCTTTTTAATGAAATCAATCTACCATAGGTACCAATAGAATTCTTTTCCAAACTCCTTCAAAACTTGTCATTTTGTCCAAACCAATTATGAGATAAAATGGATTAGGGGGTGAATAAATGTATGTAGAGCACTTACGGTTGGAACGGTCTTTTGCCTTTTGCCGTGTTTGGGGATCACATGAAAAGCACGATTTACACATTCACGATTGTTTAGAGATTGGTGTCTTGTTAAATAACGAGCTGGAATACAGGTTTAGCCATCGGACTTATTATGGACGCCCTGGAGATGTTTTTTTGTGCCGTCCTTTTGAACCGCATTGGAGCTATGCTAAACCCGATCAGCCGTTTGAGTGCATCCTTATTTTGTTTACGCCTTCATCGGTACGGAATATACCGAAAGGAAACAAGCTGCTGGCTCCTTTTTACGCCAAACATTATATACGGCCTTTAATTCCAGCCAATACGCCTTTTGCTAGAAAAATTAAAAGTGCTGCGATTAATGCAATGAAAGCTCAGGAGAACGGAGAAGATTCATGGTTGACTCAGCAATACATGCACCTCATTGAAATTCTGCTGCAAGTGAATGAATTTGCCAAAGATCACTTCAAGCCTTCTAATGAAAACCTTCCTCTTTCAAAAGTAGGGGATATTGTCGGATATATGCTGGATCACTACAAGGATCAACTTGATAGTGACACATTGGCCAAGAAGACAGGAATGGGAAGGACGATGTTTTACAGGGAGTTTCGTATGTTGACAGGACTTTCTCCTAATCAATTTCTTAACCGATTGCGCGTTCAAAATGCAATGGACTTACTTCATTCCACAAACGAAAATATGATCGATCTTGCCTTTGCAAGCGGTTTTCAGTCGCTAAGTGCTTTTAATAAACAATTTAAAAGGTTTACCGGCCAATCGCCGCGGGATTATCGAAAGAGAATGGGCCTCATCCATATGTAGTAGTTCCATAAACCCTTTTCCTATGCGCTGGGTATACTAAATCTTTGCCTCTTCCTTAGCTTAAGAGATTTGTCAATTTGCTCGAATTATATTGACAGCGTTTTCCACATCAACTAGTCTAAGCTTATAACATTTAGGAACGGTCCCACTAGGGGTGTAGTTATCCAGTTCCATACTTTAATATTTCTGAATTTTCACTAATTAAAAAGGGAACGGTCCCAAAATAGTGAAAAGCTGAACCTGACGACCAGAAGTACTGTGTCTTCTGTTGTCCAGCTTTAAGTAGCTGAGGAATACTGCTATAACATTATTTTTCTAGAATCCAAAATGGAAGCGCTTTAAAATAGGGAATTAAATTAACCTAAAAACTTTAGAAACTGATAGGAGAGGACATTGAATGCTTATTGGCTTTCAAACTGCAAATTACTTTGCTCGTGCAGCCAATTATGAAACAAGCATGGACGAGTGGGGAAATGCGGAACGTCAAGTAATTGAAAACTTCAGTCTGGCCGAATTTGATCGTATTTGTTTGGATATTAAGAACGCTGGGTTTGAACATATTGAGCTGTGGATGGGACATGCCTTCCCCAAGTTTATGACGCCGTATTTAGCAGAGGAACTAAAAGAAATTTGGCAGAAACATTGCCTTAGTGTCTATTCTTATTCTTGTTCTCTTGGTGATCCTGTGAGATACCCAAGGTGGACCCGTCTCTGTTTTGATACAGCAAAAATGCTGGGGATTGACATGATTACCAGTGGCATTTCAAAAGAGGCTGGTCCTGTCATTTATGGATTATGTAATGAATATGGATTAAAAGTTGCGGTTGAGAACCACCCGGAAAAACATCCTGACGAAATAAGGACGGTAATTGGGGATTATGGTGACCTCATTGGAGCCGCAGTGGATACAGGATGGTTCGGAACTCAGGGTTATTCTGCACCCCACGCCCTGCAGGATTTAAAAGAGTTTTTATTTCATGTGCATTTAAAGGATGTAAAAGCAACAGGCCAGCATCATCCAGTCGCATTAGGGGAAGGTATCGTCGGAATTGGGGATTGTATTAAAGTATTAAAAGAAATGAATTATGATCGTACTCTCTCTATTGAATATGAAGCTGGAGATCACGATCCTACTCACGATTGTGCCGTTGCACTTCAATGGATAAAGTCTGCATTTGAAACTGGCACATACACTACCAGAAAATAAAAATGTGAAATGAGGAGAAGTACATGGTACGTATCGCTGTAGTAGGCACCGGCTGGCAGGGCCAGGGGCACTTAAATACGATGAATGAAATAAAGGGTATCGAGGTAGTCGGTGTATGTGATGTAAATGAAGATATGTTAAAGAAAGCTGAGACCAAATTTGGGGTCAAGGGCTTCACGGATTATGTCGAGATGCTCGAGAAATCTTATCCCGAGGGGGTCATCATTTGCACACAGCCGGAGATTCGTGAGCATTTGGTACGGGAAGCGGCTGAACGAGGCATCCATTGTTTTATAGAAAAACCTCCTGCAAAGGATTTAAAAATGGCTAAAAAGATAGACGATATCTTAGAGCGCACAGGTGTCATCAATAGTGTTGGTTTTATGTATCGGTACAGCCAGGCAGCAGCGCACACAAAGGAATTAATAGCCGGCCGACGAATCGCTCTTATCCGGAGTGCCATGCTTGACGGACTTGCTCTGCGTCCCAATTGGCCTCGATGGTTTTTTGATAAAGGACGTTCCGGAGGGCCCGCATTCGACCAGGCAGTGCATATCTTTGATTTATCACGTTACCTGATTGGAGAGGTAGAACAGCTATCAGGATATCAGGAAAACTTGATAGTCCCAAAAAGTGAGGATTTCACAGTAGAAGACAGCTTTAGCCTCTGTATGAAATACCAAAATGATATTATTCAAAATCATACTCATTCTTGGTCGTATCCAGATGTCTTTACCAATATTGAACTTATTTCTGATGAACTGCATTTAATTCTAGATCTTGTAGAGGGAAGTGTCAGCGGAAAAATTGATGGAGAGAAAGTCCATTTTTTATCAAAGGACGAGGGGTTATACCGCAGGGAGCTGGAATCCTTTGCAAGAGCGATCTCCGAAAACAATCCTTCCCTGGTCCTATCCACTTATAAAGATAGCATTCTTTCGCTATCGGTAGCGATTGCAGCCAAGGAAGCACTCGATTCAGGGAACATAATAAAAATTAATTATGAAGCTCCAGTTCCCAAGCTATAAGATGTTACGTAAACGAAATAATCAACCAAAAATGTTCCGGTTGGTTTGGTGAAAAATTTTCCTCCCCCCGGACAGCATTCAATACGATACAAAAGTGAATATTGAGATTTTATTTTAATAGCATAAAGGATTGACTTAATATCTTAAGTTAATCCTTTACCGTTAATTGTGCACGTAGACAAGCGGAAAACTCACCCCCCAGCTAACAGAATATAAAATTTAGGAGAGAGTATGATGTTTAAAAAAGCAATCCTGTTTTTAATGGAGTGGATCTGGAGGCTGTTGTGTTTAAATGTGGTATGGATTATGTTTTGTCTCCCCATCATCACTGTAATCCCGGCTACTTTTACAATGTGTTCCGTCATAAATAAATGGATGGAAGAGGATAAGGATCTAGCAATTATCCCCACATTCTATAGAGAATTTCGCAAAATCTTTTTAAAGAGTTACCCCACTGGTTTCGCTGTCTGTGTGATCGGGATATTTTTCTACATAGATTGGAACATCTTGGCAGGTTCAGATACTGCTGAACTCATAACCCTTCGTTATTCAATCAGTGTATTAGCGATTGTTTACTTAACTACGGCTTTATACAGTATTCCAGTTTTCCTCCAGTACCACTTTTCTTGGTATAAAACGTTGTTTATTTCCTTAATGGTAGCAGTACGGCAGCCTTTTACGTCCTTTGTGATGTTATGTGGATTGTTGTTGGTTTTATTACTGGTTCTATTATTTACAGGAGCTGGGGTATTAGTATTTGGAAGCTTGATAGCCTTGATCATTAGCAAAATAGGTCGAATTGGTATGATTAAATTATCTCATAAGTTCCTTAATATTTAGAGATTAATACTTCAGGAAAATGTCGAAAAAAACGAGTAAAAGTTTCCTGATATATTTTCAGAATATATTGACTTTTAAAGCGCATTCAACAATAATATAAACAAGTCACCAAAATCCCACAAAAATGAAAGTAAATACCACAAACTCCGTCGAAATTATACCTAAAACCTCTAGAAACCCACAAAACGATTTAAAAATGGTCAACATTCATTCATGATAAATGAAAAAAATGTGGGATTGGCGTGAAAAAAATTAAAGGGGGAAATGATGTGAAAAAGCCGAGAAAAGCTCTGATGTCTTTGTTTCTTTTAGTTTTGAGTATTGCTCTCATCCTTTCAGGCTGTTCAAGTAAAGAAAGCAATGGGCAAAATGGGAACGGTCCCGAAAAAGGGGGAAAAGTAGTTGTTGATTTTTGGACGTTTTGGGGTTCTGAAATCCGTCGGCCTGTCATTGAAAAAATTATCAGTGATTTCAATAAATCCCAGGATCGGATCGAAGTCAAACATACATATTTGCCCTGGGGGGATATTTGGACAAAGAACTTAGCTTCCATTGCTGCCGGCAACCCGGCAGACTTAATTATTAATGACATCAACTCCGTTTCAACACGCGCAAAGAATGCCCAAAATACCAATCTTGCAAAGTATATAGCAAAGGATCCTGAATTAAAGAATCGTTTTTATCCGGAACTATATAAGGCGACCCTATACAAAGGCGACCCATACGCTCTTCCATTCAATACAGACACCCGCTTATTGTTCTACAACAAAGACATGTTTAAAGAAGCTGGCCTTGACCCTAATTCACCGCCAAAAACATGGGCAGAGTTAGAGGAATACGGCAAGAAGCTAGATGTGAAAAAAGGTAAGAAGTATACAAGGATAGGATATCTTCCAAACTACGGCATCGCGTCAGATGTATGGATGATTACGGCTGACGGAAAAGGATATTGGGATTTTAAAGCCAAAAAACCAATCATTAACGATCCCAAAAATGTGGAAGCTTTAACATGGGTGAAAAATTATTATGACTCCTATGGCGATAAAGTCATCAATTCCTTTAAAGCAGAGTTTGGGGAAGAGACTGCTGACCCATTTGTTGCGGGCAAGCTGGCCATGACAACGGATGCGGCCACTTTTTATACCAAAATCCGAGACTACGGAAAAGATATTAACTTTGGGGTTGCTCCTCTTCCAGAAATGCAACCAGGTTCAGGACATACAAGCTGGGGCGGTGGCTTTGCGGCTGAGATTCCGAAAGGCGCTAAACACCCGAAAGAAGCGTTTGAGTTTTTAAAATATTTAACGGATGTACAAGCGCAGCAGTATTGGGCAGAGAAAAACTTTGATAATGTCGCAAACAAAAAAGCATCAGAAAATGCCTCTAAGAGCAAAGATTTCACCGATGACGGAAAAATGGTATATTCCGCTGCTGTTGATAATATGAAACAAACTCTGTTGACACCTACACCTCTTGAAGCACCAGATTACACCAACTTAATAAATCCTGAACTGGATGCGGTTCTTTTAGGAAAAAAATCACCTAAAGAAGGATTGGATGCAGCACAAAAAGCCGTGAAGAAGCTTGTAAAAAGCAATAAATAATGCTTCAAAATTTAGGGAGTGAACGAATCACTCCCTGATTTTTCACCTCCGAATGAAGGGATGAACGCAATGCAACCTACTTTAGAGCAAAAACAAAAGTCTCAAACAAATATAAAATCTAAAAAACCAAAAATTCCATTCAAACAAAAAGAACAATTACAAGGATACATGTTTGTCGCCCCATGGATTATTGGTTTTGTTGTGTTTTTGGCTGGCCCGCTTTTGTTCTCTCTTTATGGCAGTTTTACTAACTTTAATATCACATCCACTATGGATTTTATTGGTCTGGATAATTATAAAAGAATGTTTACAAATGACAATATTATATGGATTTCATTAGGTAATACCCTGTATTACGTGGTGATATCTGTCCCATTAACCACTGCAGGAGCTATTCTTCTCGCTGTTCTTCTCAATCAGGGAATACGGGGAATGAGGGTATTCAGAACAATCTATTACTTACCGGCGGTACTATCTGGTGTGGGTGTGTATCTTCTCTGGATGCAGCTATTAAGTCCGTCTTCAGGGCTTGTGAACACCCTTCTTTCTTGGGTGGGGATCGAGGGTCCTTCATGGTTAGCCGATCCAGCATGGACAAAGCCAGCTTTAATTCTAATGAAGATGTGGAGTGTTGGTGGAGGAATGCTTCTTTATTTAGCCAGCCTTCAGAGTGTATCCCCTTCCTTATATGAAGCTGCTGAAATTGATGGTGCAAGCGCGTTTCAGAAGTTTCGCCATATTACACTGCCAATGATTACCCCGGTTATTTTCTTTGATATTGTAACGAGTACGATCGGAGCTTTCCAAATATTCCAGGAAGGGTATGTCATGAGTAAAAGCGGTGATGGAGGACCTGCCAACTCGCTGGTGTTCTTTAATTTACATATGTGGAATAAAGCGTTTGAAGTATTTGACATGGGATATGCCATGGCCATGTCCTGGATTTTATTCATTATCATTCTTGTATTGACCGTAATCAATCTAAAGCTAGCCCCGCGCTGGGTGCACTATGAAGGGGAAGATCAAAAATGAGTTTAGCCGCACAAACCAAGCGTAATTACTTCCAAAGTGTAAAATTTAAAAAGAGATTGGTTAAAGCCCTTGTAACCATTATCCTTATATCCGGGAGCTTGCTGATTCTTTCGCCGATCTGGTGGATGGTTTCAACATCATTAAAAAGCATGCAGGAAATTATGACCTATCCCCCTACTTTTATACCTGAAGAGTGGCACTTTGAAAACTACATTGAGACGATTCATAAAGGACCATTTTTACGATATACCTTAAATACCGTATTAATCACTTTCTGTGTCGTGATCGGCAACGTTCTTGCCAATTCTTTTATTGCCTATGGATTTTCAAAAATAGCGTTTAAAGGCCGTAATATATTATTTGCCATCGTCTTAGTCACGATGATGATTCCTGGATTTGTCACTTTAATTCCACAATATGTTTTATATGCAAAACTTGGGTGGTTAAATACCTATCTTCCTCTCATACTTCCTGCTTTCTTCGGAAGTGCCTTCTATATCTTTTTACTTCGTCAGTTCTATTTAACTATTCCCAATGAGCTTATTGAAGCTGCGAAAATGGATGGTGCCAGCCACTTGTACATTTGGTGGAAAATCATCGTCCCTCTTTCAAAACCGGCCATAGCAACCGTTGCAATCTTTTCATTTAACGGTGCATGGAATGATTTCCTTGGTCCTTTGTTATTTATTAATGATGAACGGCTCTACACCCTGCAGCTCGCTTTACAAGTGTTCAAGGGGCAAAATGATACTCAATGGAACTATTTAATGGCAGGATCCCTTATGGCTTTGCTTCCCGTGATTCTTATCTTCTTCTTGTTCCAGAGATATTTTATTGAAGGAATGAATTTATCGGCCGGTTCTAAAGGCTGATCATCTTTTAGCCTATTAAACTATTACTTTGCTCCGGAGTTTTTATCATAGATTTCATTGATATTTAGTGGTTCCTGCAAATTAACACATAGGGAGATTAGATTATGTCAAATAACATAAAACTTAAAAATGTGTTTACATTAAAAGAAGTTTTAGAAAAGGCAGAACAGCATATCTTTGCCATTGGAGCCTTCTCACCACGGTATACCCCAATGATTCCTTCAGTTTTACGAGCTGCTCAAAAAACAGACTCACCGGTAATCGTGCAAATATCACAAAAGGAATTGGAGCGATATGGAATCACACCAGCTGAATTTGCGGGCGAATTTTACCGTTGCATCCAGCAAGAGGAGATATCTGTTCCCGCCGCTTTGCATCTTGATCATACCAAGGAGTTTTCAGTTATTGTTGATGCAATTGATGCTGGCTTCACTTCCGTTATGATCGATGCATCTGAAAAAGACCTTGCTGAAAATATTGGCATAAGCAGGGAAGCAGTGGCCTATGCTCATTCAAAAGGAATTTCTGCAGAAGCAGAATTAGGGAAAATTGGAACGACCGATTTCGTGGAAACGGACAAAGATGAGGAGCTTTATACTGACCCGGAAGAAGCATTGAAGTTTGTCAGTGAGACAAAGTGTGATGCATTGGCCGTATCGGTTGGAACAGCACATGGTGTCTATAACGTAAAACAGCCGAAGATTGATATTAGCCGATTAAAAGCGATCCGCCAATTGACACCGGTTCACCTTGTTCTTCATGGAGGATCCGGCATTCCTTCCTCAATGATAAAAGAAGCCATTCATCTCCCAAACGGCGGAATCAGCAAGGTGAATATTGCAACAGATCTAGAGCTTTCATTGCTGGCTGCAATCAAAAGAAAAGACAGAATGACAAATCTGGAATGCAAAGCTTTATCACCAGCCCATTTAAAATTGGCACAAGATGCTGTAGAAGAAACCGTCATTGAAAAAATAGAACATTTCCTTGGCAGCGCTAAACAAGCGGTATCATTCCAAATGAAAGAAGGAGAGTAATTGGATGACTCATTCGCCTTTTCCGATCAGGGGGGTTATTGAAGCATTTTACGGTGTCTATTACACAGCTCCTGAACGGGATGACTTAATTTCGTTTATAGCCGAACATGGATTTAACCATTACATCTATGGACCGAAAAATGACCGCCAACATCGTGCCCGCTGGAGGGAGCCCTATCCGGATTACATCATGGAACAGTTTGCTAAGACGGTATCTCATGCTAAAAAATGCGGTGTTGATTTCTGCTATTCAATTGGGTGCGGCGTTTCCATAAATTATGCGTCAGAAACGGATTTTGCCCATATAACGTCCAAGTTTAAGGCGTTCTATGATATCGGTGTAAGAAAGTTCATGATTATGCTGGATGATATTTCGGCGGAATTTCATCATGCAGAAGATCGGGCAAGGTATACCAGCTATGCGGAAGCGCATGTAGATCTCACTAATAAGCTTTACCATTGGCTGAAATCAGTTGATGCTGGTTGCGAATTATCCATGTGTCCGACGGATTATCATGGCCAGGCACCGTTCAGTCCTTATCTTCATGAACTTGGGGAGGGTCTTCATCCAGCTATTGATATTTATTATACAGGGCCTGATATATGTTCCAGGACCATTTCAGAAAAGGATTCGACCGACTTCGCAGCGGCTGTTAACCGTAAACCTGTTATTTGGGATAATTATCCGGTAAATGATCTGGAAATGACTGGTGAAATGCATATTGGTCCGATCTACGGGCGTGATGCTTCTCTTCCAAAGGCTAGTAAAGGCTTATTCGTGAACACCATGAGTCAGGCAGAAGCATCAAAAGTTGTCTTAGTCACTTATTCGGATTACTTCGCTGATCCAGTGAACTATAATCCCTGGAAGTCCTGGGATAAGGCAATAAGGGTTGTCGGCGGCGATGAAAATTATGAGTCTTTGCGGCGGTTTGCTGAAATTTCGCTGCAATCTTGTCTGGGCTGCGACAATGCGCAGACTTTAAATCAGCTGACAAAAAATGCGCTAGATGCTATTGATGCCAAAGAACAAGTATCAACAAGCCCAGCTGTACAGCTGCTTCATGAGTACCTGGATTCGTTAGATGAAGCAGGTTACATTTTGAAATTCAGAATGAGAAATTATGCACTTAGAAACAATCTAATCCCCTGGATAGAACTTATGGAGAGCTGGGCATGGGCAGGAAGAAGAGCCATTGCCGTATTAAAGGCAGTCGAAAATAACGAAGATATTACGGTTCCCTTCAACTGGCTGAATGAATCAGCTAAAGAAGTCAAGCTGCACCCAAAGACAATAGCGGGAGACATTCTAATGCCATTAATCAAGTTCGCCAAGTCAAAAGCAGAGGCAGTAAAGGGGTCCATAGTATGACAAACAGTCGTCAGGAAAAGAAGGTTATGCCATAGAGATACCATACACGCCGGTTGTATAGATGGAAACCTCTGGTACCATTGGGCATTACACAAGATTGTGGCTAAGGTATCAGGACTCCAATGAATATGGGTTATTAGAAGTCCATGAGGCGATGGCTTGGGCGGATTTGGTAACTTGTTTGATAATGTCCTTTACTTTGTGCGTGGAAGTGTATGATGCAGATGGCCGAAGATCTATCCATCCCAAGTGAAATTTTGTGAACGGAATTTGAAGGCTGTTCATAAAAAAATGAATGTTTTCCTATGGGTGGGACCCGAAGAGCCTTATGATTACTACTGAGTTGCCAATGAGCGCAAAGAGTGGCTTTATCCATTGATACGAGTAGACACAGAACTTGCGGAACGCCCCTTTTATCTACCTTATATGGTTTTAGGGATTATGCAGACCGATTTGATACATGAGCAAACTTATTAGCCATTATCTTCGGTGTCGCAGATAAGAAAAAGGCAGACAAAATCCTGAATTACATCCACGGATGTGGATTAAATGTGCTCGTTCAGGCTGGACGTTTGGACGAAGCAGGAATCTAGCTTGGGAAGTTAACCCATATGAACCAGATGGGAAAAGCCACGGACTGGAATTCAACGAATGGTTCCACGGTCGGTCAGGACGTATCCTGGTCCGCTGCGTTATATATCTTTACTGAACATGCGTGAAAGAGGGAAGCCTGCCAATATTTAATGAGGAATATGAATGGAGATGTAAATAGAACTAATGATACGGATATCTGCCAATCTATTTTTATTTGAAGATACCTGTCATGTGTATGTGATTAAAAATGGAAATACAGCAGTCTTAATCGATTTTGGAGCTGGAGATGTACTGCAATCCCTTCCCCTTATAGGCGTGGAAAAAGTAACCGATATTTTGATGACCCATCATCACCGGGATCAAGCCCAGGGCCTCCATGATGCTGTCAAAGCAGGAATCCGTATCTGGGTTCCACATAATGAACAAGACTTATTTCAAAATATGAATGAACACTGGGGTGCCAGGGAAATCGATAACAACTATAACATGCGCCAGGATCGGTTTTCGCTGCTTCATTCGGTTCCTATCTCTGGGACACTGAAAGACTATTCCACCCATATAGCGGACGGTCTAGAGCTTCATATTGTCCCAACCCCAGGCCATACGGTCGGTTCCATTACCATCATGGCCGCAATCGATGGGAAGATGGCCGCATTTACCGGCGACTTGATATATGCCCCAGGGAAGATTTGGTCTTTGTCAGCCACACAATGGACGTATAACGGGGGAGAAGGAATTGCGCGGAGTGTGCTGTCCCTTCTTGATTTAAAAGAGAAGAATCCGGATGTCCTGTTGCCGTCCCATGGACAGATTATGGACCATCCCATTGAAGCAATCGATTTATTAGTCGAACGATTGGCGGTATTAATGAAACATCGAAAGCAAAATCCCCGACTTTTTGAGTTACGGGAAAGGCCGTATGAAGCCATTACTCCACATCTTCTAAAAAATCGAACGAGTATGGCTAATGGTTACGTATTGTTATCAGAAAGTGGAAACGCCTTGTTGATCGATTACGGGTATGACTTTTTGGGTGGATTTACAACTGGCTCTGACAGGGCTTCAAGAAGACCATGGCTATATACTCTTTCAAAGCTGAAAGAGCAGTATGGGGTAAAAAAAATTGACGTTGTCCTTCCCACTCACTTTCATGATGATCATGTGGCTGGTATCAACCTGCTACGGGAGGTTGAAGGGACAGAACTTTGGTGTCCGCAAAATTTTTCGGATGTGCTTGAAAATCCGAAAAAATATGATCTGCCCTGTTTATGGTATGACCCTATAAAAGTAGACCGCCAGCTGCCGATGGGTCAAAAAGTAAAATGGGAAGAATATGAGATCACCGTATATGAACAGGGTGGCCATACCCTATATGCGGCTGCACTGCAATTTGAAGTAGACGGAGCTCGTGTACTGGCCATTGGAGATCAGCACCAGGGAGAGGATGAATACAATTATGTATATGGAAATAAATTTCGAATTGGTGATTATATAGCGAGTGCAGAACTATATAAAACGCTCCAACCTGATTTTCTTTTATCCGGCCATTGGGATCCGATTTTCGTTACCCCTGAATACCTTGAACGCATTGAAGAAAAAGGGAAAGTTCTTGAACAGCTGCATAAGGACTTACTGCCTCTTGAAAATGTCGACTTTGGTGCGGATGGATTTGGAGCTGTTATCCAGCCTTACCAAACGAAGGTGAAGGCAGGGGAATCTTATTCAGTACATGTTCAAATAAAGAACCCTTTTAATTGGCCGAAAGCGGTTCTTGCCCGAATCATTGTTCCAGAAGGTTGGAAGGTTGACAACGCCTTTTATGAAGTGGCACTCGATCCAAAAGAATCCGGGCAATTTACGGCATTGATTTCGGTTCCCCAAAATGTAAAGGTTTACAGAGAACGGATTGCTGTTGATTTAACAGTAGGGGAAATCCATTTTGGACAGCATGCTGAAGCGCTGGTTTCGGTTCATGCATAAACGAGGAGGAAATGAAAAATGACGGAAGAAACAATGGCAGTTAAGGAAAGAAAGTTACCGAAGATAAAAGAAAAAACCTTACATATGATTGGAAATGCCCACTTGGATCCAGTCTGGCTGTGGCAATGGCAGGAAGGGTTCCAAGAAACAAAAGCAACCTTCCGTTCAGCACTAGACCGAATGAAGGAGTATCCCGATTTTGTTTTTACAAATAGTTCGGCCGCTAATTACGAGTGGATTGAGAATAATGAACCCGAAATGTTTGAGGAAATCAAACAGCGCATCAAGGAGGGACGCTGGGAAATCGTCGGAGGCTGGTGGGTTCAACCAGACTGCAATATTCCAAGTGGAGAGTCATTCGTCAGGCAGGGATTGTACGGCCAGCGGTATTTTCAGGAAAAGTTCGGAGTAACTGCCAAGGTTGGCTACAATGTGGACAGCTTTGGCCACCATGGCATGCTTCCGCAAATTTTAAAGAAAAGCGGCATGGATTATTATATTTTCATGCGTCCGAACCCTCAGGAAAAGGGTCTTCCTGGTAGATTATTCTGGTGGGAATCCGATGATGGCTCCCGCGTTTTATCCTTTAGAATCCCGTTCGAATATTGTACATGGGGCAAGGATTTGGAGAAGCATATCCGGCGGAATGCAGGTGAATTGAAAGCGCCTTTTAATGACCTAATGACGTTTTATGGTGTCGGCAACCACGGAGGAGGACCTACTAAGGAAAACATAGAGAGCATTAAACGCTTAAATGAAGATCCATCGTTTCCAAATCTTGTCCTAAGCACACCCAATAAGTTCTTTGAAGAGCTTATGAAACAGAATCTGCCGTTTCCTGTTGTGCATGATGATTTACAGCATCATGCGAGCGGCTGCTATGCCGTCCATTCTGGCATTAAGAGGTGGAATCGCGAGGCGGAAAATGCACTTGTTAAAGCCGAAAAATTCTCGGCGTTAGCCAGCTGGGTCACAGGACAGAAATATCCCCTTTCAGAATATGACCGTGCCTGGAAGAATGTCTTGTTCAATCAATTTCATGATATTTTGGCAGGGACAAGCCTGGAGGAGGCCTATGAAGATGCGCGTAACATGCATGGAGAAGCAATGTCCATTGCTGGCAGAGGTGTTAACTATGCCATTCAATCTCTGTCCTGGAGAATCGATATTGAGCAAGAAGAGGGCATGAAACCGATTGTTGTCTTTAATCCTCACTCCTGGAACAGCAAGGTAAATATAGAAGTTGAAGTAGGCGGTTTAAAAGAGGGCGATATATTAGTTGATGAAAAAGGAAAGCAGATACCTATGCAGACTGTTCAATCGCATGCCACTGCTGGAGGCCGATATCGCATCAGCTTCATTGCAGTTCTTCCTTCTATGGGCTATCGAGTATACAAAATAGTGCGCTCCAAGATTTCTAAAGATTTTGAACCAATCAAAGCTACTGATACGACGTTAGAAAATGATCGCTTACGTGTGGTAATTGATCCAGTAACAGGATTCGTTACCAGTTTGTTTGATAAAACAAAAAACCTTGAAATTTTGGAGGGGCCGTCCGCAAAACCTGTGGTCATTCATGACCAAAGCGATACCTGGTCACATAATGTGCTCCAATACAAGGATGAGGCCGGAAAATTTACAGCAAAAAGTGTGAACCTTGTGGAACATGGGTCCGTTAAATCAGTGATCCGAGTTATTAGTGAATATGGTACGTCCTTGCTTGTTCAAGATTTTACGATGTACAAGGATCTCGACCAAATTGATGTTCACTGTACATTAAATTGGCAGGAACAATTTAAGGCTCTTAAACTTAAATTTCCAGTCAACCTTGTGTTTAGAAAGGCCACATATGAAATACCTTATGGCCATATGGTAAGAGAATGTAATGGGGAAGAAGAACCTGGTCAGAGCTGGATTGATATGTCTGGTACTCATCCTCCCACTGGGGAAGTATATGGGCTTAGTCTGTTAAACGATGGCAAGTACAGTTTTGACATTGATAATAAAGAAATGAGTCTGACGGTCCTCCGCAGCCCCATCTATGCTCATCATGATCCAGTGATTCCCCGGGAAGACGGCCATTATACATTTATTGATCAGGGTGTTCAAAAATTTACCTACTCCCTGCTTCCACATAAGGGAAATTGGGAAACAGCTGGAACCGTAAAACGTGCGGCTGAGTTAAATCAAAAACCCATCAGTATAATTGAAACCTACCATAAGGGGTCACTTCCGCAAAAAGATTCATTCTTAACGGTTGATGTCGACAATGTCATCGTAAGCGTTGTGAAGCAGGCTGAAGAAGGGGATTACCTAATTGTACGGGCCTATGAAACTGCGAATGATGGTACGGGAGCCGTTATTCAACTGCCAAAATGGAATCGTACAATAGAAGCTTATTTTAAACCTTCTGAAATTAAAACCTTCCGGATTCCAAGAGATCCATCCGAGCCAATTGTTGAAACTAATTTACTTGAATGGGAAGTGTAATCGGGAGTCATTCAAAACGCTTATGCAATATGAACATAGCTCTTAAAATTAGGGTACGCATTTGCGAGAGGCAAGCTATTGTCTCCCGTATCTGCTTGCCTAGTGGAACAAAATCCTAATTATTCGTAGATAAAGGGATAATTAACATAGGGAGTGTTGAGTTGAGTCCATTTAATGAAAAAGCGGACAAATCGCTACTAAAATCTGGAAGTTTTGGTGAAACAAGTTTTATTGAGAAGGCTTTTCAGCATTTAAGAGAATCATTACAGCACGAGGAGGTGTTTTAATGATTTTGGCTCAGCGCCGCAGGATAATAAGGGAGCTTTTAATCAAAAATAAAAGTGTAAAGGTTTCAAGCCTCGTTGAAATACTGAACGTCTCGGAGGAAACCATTCGGCGTGATCTGGCGCAGCTTGAAAAAGAGGGAATCGCAAAAAAAAATTATGGAGGAGCAATCCTAATAGAAGACTACCGGCAGCACCCTTTCATTCTTCCTGTAGATCAGCGAAAACTTCAATATTCCCGGGAGAAGGACGTAATCGGAAAAGCCGCTGCACAGCTTGTACAGGAAGGCCAAATTATCATATTAGACGCAGGTTCGACCACCTGGTATGTAGGAAAAAACCTCAAGGAGAATGGAAGGCTGAGGATCATTACGAACTCACTGGATGTAGCGGAAGAATGCAGTAAAGATGAAACAGCATCTATTTATCTACTAGGTGGGGAATTACGCACCAATTCTATGAGTCTCGTTGGACCGCAAGCACAGCTTGAGCTACAGAAATACAGTGCTGATTATGTCTTTTTAGGCTCATCTGGTATTTCTCTAAGACAAGGCTTTACGAGTTCTGATTTGTATGAAGCAGAAATTAAACGAGCCATGGTCTCTACCGGGAAAAAAATTGTCGTGGTAGCAGACCACAGCAAACTTGAAAAGACCGGGTTAACCGCTTTTTGCAGCTTTCAAGATACGGATATTTTTATTACTAGTGATCTTGCAGATAAAGATCTATTGCAGGAGATTGCAAACAGAGGGATCCAAGTGATTATAGCACCACTTGAAGAGCAAACTTTAGTCAAATAAGACGAGGTGTCAAAACGTTATCCCCGAACTTTGAAACTTTGAAAGAATACAATAGGCACGTTGATGTAGGTTCGTGCGAAATCATCCAGATTTCGCACGCTTTCGGAAAGCGAAAGGATGTGATGGGAGAATGCAAAACTGTCATTTTTGCCGGGTCCCATGACCTCAATGAAACGGCTAGCTAAAAAATATTGAAGGAGGCGTTTTTATTGTTTAATGTTGCGAGGTTAAGTAGACGGCATTCACGAAGATCAAATCATGGAGAAGGCTTGTGTACGATGACAAGGATTCCAAGACCAGAGTATCAAGGCCGGAATTTTACTCGTAAGGAATGGATTAACCTTAATGGTCAGTGGAAATTTCCTTTGGATGAGAAAATAAAAGATTGCGGGAAGAGTGGTATAACATCATCAATTTGAACGAGGACATCGTTGTTCCTTATGCCTTTCAGACTAAATTAATTGGAATCGAAAGAGAAATCCTTTGACGATATGGTTTGGTATGAACGAACTTTTGTCTCCCCCATTCATTGGCCAAAGGTGGATCTTAATTGATACGTGACATAAATGAAGGTAAAAAGCTTTCATTTTCAACTAGGAAAAGTTGAGTAATCTATTAAAGTCAGCAACTTGTAACACTCAACGAAGAATTGGGTTTCAGTAGAGGATGCAAAGCTTCAGCTTAATAAATCTTCCTTGAGGTGAGCTATGTTATTTACCATTGAAAAAATAGAAGCATATTTACAAGAAATAAAAGGGCATATCTACCGGAGAGTTCAAGATATTCCCTCGTTTAAATTTAAAGAATGGGAGTTTGGTGAGGAAGTTAAAGAAGGGGGTCAGCCTGGCTTTGATGATCAGGACTGGTCCGACTTCCATGTTGGAGAATACTGGGGAGGCTACGATAAATCTGCCTGGTTCAGGACAACTATATCCATCCCGAAAGAATGGAAGAATGAAAGAGTCGTACTTCATTTTTTAGTAGGCCCGCGCGATGGAGGAGGATCCACAGCCGAAACTTTATTATATATTAATGGTACTCCGTTACAGGGCATTGACGTATGGCATGAAGAGGCCTGGCTGCCGCCAGAGGTGCTTAAGGAACAAAACATTCATATTGCTTTAAAAGCCTGGAGCGGAGTCTTAAAACCCCCAGAACGAAGAAGGTTCAAGACTGCCAGAGTTGCCTGCGTGGATACTGCCACTGAGAAATTTTTCTACTTAGCGGACACTTCACTTAATACCGTGAAAATCCTCAATGAAACAGATTTAAGAAGAACCAAATTGCTGCAGGTCTTGAATAAATCGATCCTGATGATTGATTTTCTAAAACCTGGTTCTGACTATTACTATCAAACGATCGAGAAGGCCTACCAGTTTTTAAAGGTTGAAGTGGACCAGTTAGCTGAACATGAGGAAATAAAGGCGAAAGTCAAAGTTCTGGGTCATTCTCATATTGATATGGCCTGGTTATGGCGTTTAACTCATACCCGGGAAAAAGCATCTAGAACCTTTTCAACAGTTCTCCATTTAATGAGGCAATATCCTGAATATCGGTACATTCATACATCACCCCAGTTATATAAGTTTTTAAAAGAAGACTATCCGGAAATTTTTGTAAAGGTAAAGGAGAAGATTGCTGCTGGAGAATGGGAGATAACAGGTGGAATGTGGGTAGAGCCTGATACAAATATGCCAAGCGGGGAGTCGTTAATCCGCCAGATTCAGTTTGGAAAACGATTTATGAAACAAGAGTTTGGCGTTGATTCAAAAGTAGTATGGCTACCTGATGTGTTTGGCTATTCTTGGTCATTGCCTCAGATCATAAAAAAATCAGGCATTGAGACCTTTATGACCACAAAAATAAGCTGGAGCCAATATAACCGGTTCCCTTATGATACCTTTCACTGGCGAGGAGTCGACGGGACAGAGATATTTACACATTTTATTACAACTCCTGAAGATAGTTCCTGGTTTTATACCTACAATGGAATGATCAAGCCATCAAGTATAAAAGGGACCTGGGATGCTTACAAGCAAAAGGAGATCAATGATGAATTGCTCCTGGCCTTTGGCTGGGGAGATGGGGGAGGAGGACCCACCAAAGAAATGATTGAATCTGCGCGGGTCATGAAAAACCTGCCGGGACTTCCAAAAGTGGAGATGGAAAAAGCCGAACCTTATTTTGAAAACCTGCAAGAGAGGGTTAAGAACCAAACACTCCCTGTGTGGGACGGGGAATTATATCTTGAGTATCATCGCGGGACATATACCTCTCAGGCAGCACTAAAGAGAGCAAACAGGAAAGCGGAATATACGTATCACAACGCAGAGTGGCTCAGTGTCCTTTCTGATCTTTTCACCGGCAAACCTCAGTACCCGCATGACGGCTTAAACGCAGGCTGGGAATTAATGCTCCTCAATCAGTTTCATGATATATTGCCTGGATCCTCCATCCGTCAGGTAAATGAAGATGCGAGAAGAGATTATGATGAAATACAGGCGATCAGTGAAAAAGCAGTAAATGAGGCAAAGGAAACGTTGGAACAAAGATTACAGGCTAAAGAGGATGGGATAGTCGTATATAACCCGCTCTCCTTAAGACGCAACGGTTTCTTGGAACTTCCGGTTACTGCTCTCACAAAGGAGGCTGCGGCACTAATAGATGAAGCAGGAAATATAACCCCTATTCAGACCATAATCGATGGCGAGGTTCCGAAGGTGCTGGCCGAAGCTGAAAACATCCCTGCCCTTGGATACAAAACCTTTACAGTGTCTTACGCTGAACAGGATCATCAGTCGGATATGATTGTTTATAAGAATTATATTGAAAATGATTATTACCAGATTCGATTGAACGAAAAAGGACAGATCACCTCCTTGTTTGATAAACGTCTCGAAAGAGAAGTACTGGCTAAAGGATCAAGAGGAAATGTATTCCAAACGTTTGAAGATAAACCAATGCGTTTTGATGCCTGGGATATCGACCTTTATTATCAGGAAAAAATGAGAGAGATTGATGATTTAGAAGCTATCGAAATCCTGGAAACGGGACCTATCAGGGCTACGCTTAAGCTTAGCTGGAGATTCTATGATTCGACGATAACACAATTATTAACCGTTTATAAAAATTCACCAAGAATAGACTTTAGAACAAACGTCAATTGGCAGGAAAAACAAACTCTCCTAAAGGTTGCGTTTCCTGTGAATGTCCGGTCGACAAGAGCCACTTATGACATACAATTTGGCTGTATTGAGCGGCCTACACATTGGAATACAAGCTGGGATCAAGCCCGTTTTGAGGTAGTTGGGCACAAGTGGGCAGATCTTTCGGAAGGAAACTTTGGTGTCAGCCTGTTAAATGATTGCAAGTATGGTTATGACGTGAAAGACCATATCATGCGGTTAACATTAATCAAATCTTCAATTGAGCCTGATGAGACCGCAGATCGAGGCATTCATGTATTCACCTATAGCCTACTTCCTCATCAAGGGGATTGGCGCGAAGGAAATACAGTCCAAGAAGCCTATAATCTTAATGTCCCGCTTCTATCCAGTGAAGTCTCGGCGAATCCGAGTGGAAACCTGCCGGCTGCGTATGAATTTGCCAGCATTGATTGTAACAATGTGATTCTTGAGACAGTAAAAAAAGCAGAAGAAGGCGAAGCTGTTATTGTCCGTTTTTATGAATATAAGCAATTCAGAAATCCTGCTAATGTGACATTTGCTTTACCTATTAAAAAGGCAGCGGAATGCAGCTTGATTGAAGAAGGGGAGGAGCAGGCAATATATAACGGCCGGACACTTTCCTTTGCGATGGAACCATTTGAAATTAAAACATTTAAAATTTGGTTTTAAATAAACTACAGCCGGCCGCGCATCTTAGACAGGATGCGCGCCTCCTTTTACTTAATCCAAATACTTTGGCCCAAATTTGAAATTCATAGAAGTGAAGATTCAATCATTGTGCCTGAGCGCGAATCAATTTGGGGGAAATGTCAGACTTCGGCAGGCCAGACAAACCGAAACAGAGAATACCGAGCTTACGCATGGTACACCAATAATCACGAGGGATCTCGTCGCAGGGAGAGGGGGACAACAACCGTAAATGTCTCATTCGCAGCCAAAAATCAGTGATTGTAGACGACAAAACACTAGAGAGCATATTGCTAAAAGACGGTTCTTTTGAATTAGAAGATCAGGAGTTACGCAGTATTTTTCCAATCCCTTTTCCTCATCCTGAAAGCTTGAATTATGTGTAGGAATATCATTACACCCCTATCCGATAAGAATAAAAAAGCAACTGGCCGCTCTGCGTTTAAAACCAGGGTCTTAGTTTTGAGAATAAACCGTTTTTCCTTTAATTATGGTCCTAACGATTTCAAAGCGATCATTCAAGATCACAACATCGGCATCTGCGCCGGGTATGAGACGTCCTTTCTGCGGCATGCCCAGCACATTGGCTGGCGTCTCGGTAGCCATCTTAACAGCATCCTTCAAAGGAATACCTGATTCAACTGTTTTTTTCAATGCTTCATTCATTGTTACTGTACTTGAGGCGAGCGTCCCGTCAGATAAAGTGGCAATCCCCTGGCTTACATTTACTTCATGGCCTCCGAATAAATATGTCCCATCTCCCATTCCCATGGCCTGAAGCGCATCTGTGATCAATACCATCTTGTCAGGTCCTTTTTCTCGATATAAAAGCCTCACAATAGCGGGATGAAGATGTACATTATCCACTATGGCTTGAACACTAACGCTTACTTCCTCAAAAGCTGCAACGATTAACCCTGGATCCCGGTGATGGATTGGCCTCATGCCATTGAAGCAGTGGGTTACATGACTAGCTCCTAGCGCAAATGCTTTTTTTGCCTCCTCATAGGTTGCATCTGAATGAGCAATGGCTGCAATAATGCCCCGTTTCTTTAAGTAATCAACCATTTTAAAGCCACCTGGAAGCTCTGGTGCTAATGTCACCATTCTCAGCAAAGAATCAGCTTTTCTTACTATTAATTCCATTTCTTCTCTATTAGGATGCCGTAAATATTGTTCGTTCTGCATGCCTTTGCGTATAGCATTTAAATATGGCCCTTCTATGTGTATTCCTGCAATTTGAGCCCCCGGTTCACTGCCAACGGACTTGGAAACATTCGATATCATTTGAAGCAGGTCATCAAGAGACGATGACACGGAAGTGGCCAAAAAGGAGGTACATCCCGTACGGGCACATGCAGCTGATACGGCCTGAATGCTTTCCATGGTACCGTCCATCATGTCATACCCTTCCGCTCCGTGTATATGAACATCAATCATGCCGGGGATTAAAAAATGTCCACTGCCGTCAATAGTATAGTCAGTTTGATATTCAGAGGGAGCTTGACCTTGTCCAACCGAGATAATCTTCTCGTTACGGACGTAGAGATAACCGGTTACCGGCTCTGTTTCGTTAATTAAACGGACATTATGTACTAAGAGGGTAGTCAAATGCACAGCCTCCTTATGAGGATTTATGCTAAAAGTATAAAGGAGAATGAAAAGATTTCATATAAAAAAATATTGTTGTTGGTCGGTTAACTGGTGTCTTGATGGAGAAGGGGGAATACAAAATTGATAATTAAGCTAGAACCCGTTGCACCTTTTAAAGCCCAACACGCCACCCTTTGCCAGTTTAGTTACAAAAGAATGCAAAAGTCTTTAACGTGATTAAACTGGGCCATACATCAGTGGGTGTGCATATTGAATTTTTTAATTTTGTTCACAAGGGTTGAATGGTCTACTCCTAAAAAGGCCGTAACCGATGCCTTCTTTGGCGACGAGAAACTCCTATGGTCAATTTGCTTCAACTCCTCCCATATTTGTTGAAACATCATTGAATAATCGATGCCGAGCTTCAAATGGGAGAGCTTCTTTAGTGATTGAGGGACTTTAAAGGTTCCAAAAATATGGCCAGAATTCCTTGAGAATACAATGATCGTTTCACTCATCGCGATGAAAGTCAACCCTTAGGAGGGATAAATCAAATATTGGCGCTGCTCTATTATGGAGTGGAGAACCGTCCCATTTAGGAGCTTCTCATCGAACTTTATGGCAAATGTTATAGGGGCATTTCACTGAGAAAGAGGGTATGACAATCATCACTTATACTAAGGAGCAAATTTTAGCTGAACTAACGTATAGTCAATTGATGGAGGTCGAAAAAATTATGAGGAAGTACCCAAAGGAAGTCCAGTCTAGCGAACTTTTGATCATCTTAAAAACCATATTATTGGAAAGTGAAGTTAAGGAAATCGAAAAAAACTTAAAAAGAAAAAGATAAGTAGTTTAACTATTTTATGAAGTGGGAATATATTTATGTCCACCTTCCGTATTTCAATAACAATAAAACCCTCATGAGGTCCTACAAACCCTTGTCTTCAAGGGTTATTTTTTTGTAAAAAAGGCTATTATCAGAGTATTTTCTTGCCAAGAGTAAAAGAGCTGATGGTTTAACGTTCATGGGTAGTAAGACAAGCTTCAACAACGAATTCATAAGTGTTCCTATAAATGATTCTTAAATATTGTTCACTTGCAACTGGTGCTGCAATTTGCCGGAATTTAAAGGGGAGATAATGCTTTCAATTTTATTTAACAACCGAACAAGGCAAACCAAATCGCAAATCACCAACAGGGAATAACCAAATGGTACCAATCAAAAGGAGCCTTCATTTTTAAAAAGAAAGGAGCATACATATTTTTGGAAGCAGCCACAAAAAAGAAAAAGGCAAAGGTGAAGACAATCACCAATTTAGTAAAAAAAAAGAAACCATGCACAGGAAACATGGTTTCATAAACATAAACTTACCCTTTTTGAATGCTTATATACAGAATTTCAATCTAGGGTTGCTTTGATAAAGCCTTATTTACAAGATTAACATCATTTTGAAGTAATTGATTTTAAGTTGCAAGGTAATATCCTCTTTTCAACTTATAGTTGAAGACTTTAGTATGCAGTTCAATCGCACTTAGTAAACAGGGGTAGCCGTTTCAGTTATCAAAAGCAAAATTTTAACCACCATGAGCAGCCAATTTCTCTCCGGGAAGGGGTTCATCTACACATTTGGAACTACTTGTTATCGCGACAGGGGCGGGATCGCTCATGTTCTCACACGTAAATGATGCAGGTTTCGGGTTAGTCAGGAATATCTCGGATTAACGGTTAAAGAAACGTTTAAACATGGACGGTCTTGGAGACATTGCTTTCATTTGTCGCGTTCTTTGCGGTTTTATTAATCGATATGTTTGTTTAAAAAGGAGAACTCCTTCTACGGTTTGTAGAAGGAGTTTATGCTGTTTTTGAAAATTATGTCTGTCCGCAGTTTTCTTCGGTGGAAGACGTTGACGGATTGACGTTGACTGGGAGAGAATATATAATCTTTTAAATTAAGTTTGCGTAAAATTCTAATTTTACGAATGTACGGGCGTTTGATAACGGATTGAGACGCATCAATGCACATAGTGGTGCATCTCAGTAATTCGGTCACGCATTTTCCCTTGATGGCCAGTGTTCGATTTGTGCTGCCGTCAAACGTTAGCCGGCGTTGTGCTGATCGCTAACAACTCGCCGGTTTCCAGACACAGTCATTATCTTGACGTACATAATAAGCAAGTAAGAATTGGAACCAATAACGGAGATGTTAAGTATATTAAAGTTTACCGATAAAACAGGCGTGACAATTTTTGTTGTTAAAAATCGCTAATCGCCTGCGGAGGGCGCTTATTCGAATAGCATTTTTATTTTTTGTTTAAAACATGTTATCGTAAAGGAAATATAAGGATGAGATGAGGGATGGAAATGGAATTCAAATACTCTATTCTTCAAGAAGATATATCTGAATTCGAAAATGAATTGTCTAAGTTAAATAAAAGAGCTAACTCTCATTTAGCTCGAAATACTGTTGAAGTGAAAGTTATTAAAGCTCGTGGAAGGGCTCGGGATATCCTTGTAGAAACGCCAAAGGATGAAATTGATATGAAGCCAGAACAGAAAAAACTAACCAAAGAAGAAAAATTAAAAATGCTAAACAAAATCGCGGGCAAGGCAAGATTCTTTGATGCGGAGGGTCTACAAGAATCTGATCGTATCGCCAATCGAGAAGATGGGGAGGAAGACGCTGAGTGAAATTGTTGATTGATACCAACAATATTGGCAATATACGAGAAAGATTATTACCCAGTTGTTGAATATATTAAAAAGCAAAATGATGAGGGGAGAATTTTGCATGTCTCGCATGGCACAACACGAAGTATTATCCGTATCTACTATTGAAACCAACCCTGAAATAAAAGAAAGCCGAGATTAATGATTGCAAAGTGGAAACCTTTTATGATGTGGATGAAGAAACTGTAGTACTTGCAGCTGAAATTAGAAGAAAAGGAAAATTGGACGGAGTGAAAGTCAAGGCTCCAGATGCTATTATTGCCGCAACAGCCTCGATCCATCAAATTAAATTAGTCAGCCACAACGATAAAGATATTAAATAGGCATCAGAATTATCATTTTGACTATGTAAATCCGATTGGGGACAAGATGCATTACGAATCTTTTGATAAGCGTTTTCAAAAAGAGCAAAATAGGAATTTAGAAGAAAGTTAAATAATAAAAAATGAATAACCTGATGTAGGTTATTCATTTTTTCATGAAGGAGTTAATCATGTTTTAGAATTAAACAAAATCATCATTAGGACACACCAAACCATTTGTTAAGAGGATCTGAAAGCAGGTTCCCTACAGACACTTTCCTTCTGCAAAAATTTCCCTCTAAGAGACCATATGAATTCTGCCTTAACTGAAGGCAGCAAGAGCAGGAGCCCGCTAACTGCAAAATTGGTCCAATGTCCGATAATCTTTGATCAGCCTTGCCTTAGCAGGCAATTGATGATTTTATTATTTATCTGTTTTATTAATCGAAGAATGAATATCTTCATTAAGTACATGTGTATAGATCATGGTTGTATTGATATCACTGTGATTTAGTACTTCCTTAAGCATCGCAATATCATTGTTTTCTTTATAATGCCTGGTGGCGAATGAATGCCTTAACTTATGAATGGTTAAGGTGTTTTTTTCGTACATCGCGATGTAACTTGAAAACCTCTTTTGAAGGGAGCGGATTTTCAAACGAGAGGAAAAACCAGTATTGGTAGACATTGATAAGAAAAAAGCCTTCTCAGAAGAAGGAGGATTATAGCGGCCTTCCCGTATATCCTTATATTCTTTTAGATCCAAAGCGGCCAGGTCACTGAACGAGACAATATCATCAATGTCGCCCTTTCGATTGACTGACACCTTGTTCTTTGTCCAGTCAATATCGTTCACATCAATAGAGAGTGCTTCTGAAGCCCTTAAACCGGAACCTAAAATTAAACTGATGATCGCCAAATCTCTTTCCCTGTTATGTTTGTAAGATAGGTATTTGCGTTTCTGATCTCTAATTTTATCGCCGTAACCGGATGCAATGAAGGACCGAAAATCAGCAAATTCTTCACCTAACAATATGGTGTTAGCAATATTGGCCGCTTTCTTTTTCTCAGATATTTTTTCCTTGTTGATTTTGACCTTGGCCATCACATTCCGCTTAAGGTAAGGATATAAATTGTCATCTTCCGCAATCTGGCTCAGGTAGTGGAACAACGACTTTAGCGATGCCGTTTTACGACCAACAGTATTCGTGTTGTTGTCCAACACATTTCTGCAATGATTTTGAAAGGTGGTGATATCTCGTATGGCGAGCTTCTCTAAAACTTCTAAGGGAAGTGTATTACGTTCACCAGGATAAAACCCTTCAGCCAATAACCAATCAATGAAAATATCGATGTCTCTGCAATATGTTAAAACAGTATTAGGACTGCAACCGTCATTGTCCAGATAGTCAAAAAACTCATTAATATACCAAGGAAGACGAAGCTTCTTTTGTTCGACTAAAGCCTGGATCTGTTTTCGTTGTTCATGTCTCATAAAAGCACCTCATTAAAATGACGCATAATAAAATCAATATGTAATTCTATAATTCTTATTATACGGCAACATATGTTCCTATAACAATGGGTAATTGGTTTGAATTACACAGAAGCTGTGTTATGCGTCATTATAAAAAATTATAATGACCTCTCCCCTCTGCTTGTCCTTTAGTATTATTAGGAATACTACATAACCTAGGAATAAATGTTTGGTATAATGTAGACATAAATATTAGGGAGTGTGTGTAAATGAAACCAGATATGTTTCAAATCATCCAGGATTTCCTAATAACAAAAATTGATCCGACATATATTATTATCTTTGGGTCTTATGCGAAAGACTCCATACATAAAGAGAGCGATATTGATATTGCGTTCCATTCACAAAAAAATTTTACTCCATATGAATTATTTGAACTTGCACAAGAGCTGGCATCTTTGCTTAAGGTAGATGTCGATTTAATCGATATTAACACAGCTTCCACTGTTTTTAAGGCTCAGATTTATTCAACTGGTCAGTTAATTTATTGTGTAGATGAAAACGTATTTAAGAACTTACAAATGACTGCATTAAGCATGTACGCTAAGTTGAATGAAGAACGGAAGAAAATATTAAAGAAAATTGATGAAAGTGGGTCAATTTATGAAAAATGACGTTATTCTAAACAAAATAAGTGTGATTGAACGTTGTATAAATAGAATCCACCAGGTTTATGAAAATAATCCTAACAACCTTAAGGACTTTACCAAACAAGACTCCATCATTCTTAATGTACAACGTGCGTGTGAAGCCTCAATTGATTTGGCGATGCATATAATTGCAGATAAACGTCTTGGACTTCCGCAATCAAGTAGAGATGCGTTCGATATGTTACAAGAGCATGCGATTATTGAAGAACAAATGGCTAAGCGATTAAAAGCAATGGTTGGATTTAGGAACATAGCAGTACATGATTATCAGTCCATAAACAATGAGATCTTAAAACAAATTGTAGAAAAACACCTTGGTGATTTTAAAGAGTTTACAAGACAAATTCTTCAATACTAATGTTTTAGGAGGTTTTAATATGAACTATAAAATTAGGGTGTTTCATTTAAGTACCAATAATGAGGCCTTTACTATTGATACAATCTTTAAAGGTGAAGAAGCTGCTGAACAGGCGATCGCAGATCTAGAAACTCTCTACCCTGCCCAATACGAATATGTCAAGGTGCCTGTTTCGACAGTAAGTAAAACATAATATAATTATGTAAACAAGTTTTTAATGAAAGGGGTTTTAACTTTGGCTAATACTAGACAATATCATTTACATGAACAAAAATTAGAACAACATGTCAAGCTTATGCCCTTCTATGTTTCGAATATGTCGATGATAAGCTCAATAACCGGTCCCCCTCTACCCTTTTAAACTATGTTCTGGACTATAAATTGTTCTTTGAGGGGCTAACCGCTGAGTAATGCTTTCGTCCTTTTTAAAGTCTGAAAGATATAGGCAATATGTCTATCGTACCACAAGAAATTTATGAACAAAGAATTGAAGAGTATTTAATCGAACTCGGTGTGCTGAAAACAGGAAATATAAGGAAAAATTACTGAAAAGCTTTCATGGCGTGCCGCCTCCCAGGTGTCGAACTGATTTTTGCCAAAATCATAGTATCCTCTTGGATATGCTGGCCCTCCGTATCCAATACGTGACACCATATGGCAGGGTCGGAATAAATGAGCAAAATAAATTCTTTAATGATGACATAGGGAAGGTGGAAAATACTCCATACGCACTAAGTGTTATGCACCGATTCTAATTGCTGTACCATTTGTTTTTTCTTGGGAACTTAATTGTGAAAAAAGTGCATTTAAAGATAACATACAATCCAAGTTAACAGCACTTATGCCTTCTTTGACAATATATATTCAGGGAACTTCCTTTAGGGTATCCTATAATTTTCCCTTTAGAGAATCAGTTATCCAAAAGAGCGAGATATCAATCGTTAACTGCCACGTGAAATTTCCATAATTCCGGTTTCCACTGTTTTAACGAGCATGCCTTTTTGTTTTTGGCCCCAATAGTGGGTTTGCCCTTTAACTTCAAATAAAAACCATTCAATTCAAATGAGCCTAAAGCAGTGCCTGGAAGATCAAGCCTGATCATACAGAGAAATATTTGTGAAGACAGAAGAACCTTTTGCTGAAGAGAGTTGTACAAAGGGAGATTCAGTTGTCTTGAATAGTCATAGCGGTAAATTCCTGCATCATATTTGCTTCCTTCTGTTGTTCGGGGATCAGGAACAAATCGCGCGGAATGGACATCGTTACATCTTCATCAGTGCCTTCAACTTTGTAAAATCCCTAGTGGTGCAGATCTAGGAACACATCCACACGACCAATTATTGAATTCGGTAGTTGCCCGCTTTTTTGTACGGTATTTTAGGATTAGACCAACATCGTCAAAACTAGTACTTTTACGACAAATTAACCCAGTACCTATAAATAAATTATTATGAAATAATAAAATCATCCCTAGTACAGACTATTTAAGAACTCCTTAAGGAAAAGGTGAAAATGATTTGTTCGTGCTTGAGGTACTGGCTAGCTTTGCAAAACTTGTCAGAGCAGCTTATTTTTATTAAGAACGGGTTTGTGTAAACATACCCAACTTGATAAAATGGTCTCGTTCTTCTTAACAATTCGAGGGTATTTTTGTACTAATTGTGATTGAAGAACACCATTGATCCCCTTCTTTCCTTTTTGATTCCAAGTTTCTTTTCACTTTCATAACTAACAAGTACGTCCACTTTGTTGAACTTTAGTAGGATCATCCTGTTAACCATTAAATAGGGATTAAAATAGTCTATAAAAAAGATTAAAGTCATTAAGTTATAACGGTTCATCGTCCCTACATATAACTACGCTAATACACTTAAGGATGAATTTTCTGCCAATTCTACTCTTGGGGGGAAAACAAATGAATCTTAAAATTAAACATGAACAATTAAACGATTCACATTATTTAGTATTGAATGGAGAAATTGATATCTATACTGCACCAAAGTTAAAAGAAGTACTTATACCACTATCAGAAGAAAAAAGGAAAGACATTATTATCGATCTTCAACAAATTGACTTCATGGACAACACAGGGTTGGGTATTTTCATTAAAGTTCTTAAGTCCTTGAAAAAGAACGACAGTACGCTAAAGCTAAGAGGGTTGACGGATCATGTCCACCGATTATTTGACGTATCCGGTCTTACAGAAGTGATGGACATAGGGAAGAAACCGGAATTCTTCCCCCAAAAGGTATAATTTATTATCCCCTTCTACCTTATAGAGGTCTTCTTTATTTTACATATAGAATGTACGATAGCAAAACGCGTAGGGTATACTAAGACGATTCGGTGTTTTCGGAAACGATATACTCTCTTGATTCAAACATAAAATTATGCATGGATACGTTTGATCCTCATCCTCTTTATTTTTTCCTTTTGTGGAAGCACAAAGACTATAAGTTCCTTCCTGGCTCTGTTGAGGAATTCACTTGGAAAGGGTCTGTTTTATCTTTGGTCAACTTTCACTGGATTTATCGGGAGCGACGCTATATAAACATAATCCGCATCGTGACCTTCCTGAGGTACAGCTAATTCTATTACTTTATGAAAGGTATGCCTTAGTCGTTCGACGAATTCCGGCGATGGAGAAGCACTCCAAAAAGTAATAACACCATTTGAAGCCAATAAGTCTGACAATGCAACAAGACTGTCCTTCTGATATAACCTAGCATTGGCTTCGGTCACTGTCCAATCAGGCCCATTATCAATATCTAAACAAATAACTTCAAATTGACCCTCTCTCCGGTGAATCCATTCGAGGAGATCAGCGTGAACTACTTCTGTTCGATAATCCTCTAAGCTGTTATTTGAAAAGGGCGCAAGATAGGATTGATTCCATTCGATAACTTTATCAACTATCTCGATAACCTTTACTTGACTTACACGTCGATCATTTAATGCCTCTGCCAACGAAAATCCAACACCTAATCCTCCAATAAGAACACGTTCCGGAGTTAATGCTACATCCAGCGCCGCCTTTACTAGTAATCTTTCGGACACATCATTGTATGTTGCCATTAAAAACGTTCCATTACTTATGATCTCGTAGTGATTTCCGCGGCGTTGAAGTTGAATTTCACCACGGGGGGTATTACAGCGCTCTATTACGTCTGGAGGGATATACAAGAGAACACTACCTTTCTATTTAATTTCTATGGATAATCTTGTTGAATAACTTTATATTTAAATTTCAACATAAAATGTAAGGAACCTTGTTAAAATATTGAAATTGGTCCAGAGTAACGGAAGCTGTTTAAAAATATATGTCTGACTCTTTGGGTTCACTTTAAGAGGAAAGTGCTTTTTTTGTGTGCGGCTTGATTGTTTCAAATCAAATCCCCCTAGCCACGGTCAACCAAAAAAGACACCCCTATTCTTTAATTCAATTATTGGTCCATAATTACAATTGAGCTCATCGCGAATTTGATTAATTGGCGTTTTCATACTGTTCCACAAGTTCACCACGTTGATGCCCAACGAGCTTAACGTAAATGTTAGCTAGGGGTTGAACCGTTTAAAGAAACTGGTTCCCAGTCCCAACAGAGCCTACGTTCTACACCCATGTTTCTAACAAAAATGAAAAAAACTCCAAAAACCACCTGATACGGCTCCCAAGCCAATCACCCAGTTTTTTCATAATAACGCATAGGAACACGCATTCTTAACCACTGATTACCCCACACAATACCCCACACAATACAATGACCCGAACATACAATCAATTTTCGTTCAGATACCAAGCCCAATTTTCCTCCTTTGAATTGATTACCCACCCTTCTCCAAACCAAACCATAGGATAAGTTATTTTCAAAATGACTGATATAACGTGAAATCCCCTCACAAACGAATAAAAGAGGACTTGACCAGCTCTCTATTTAATAATGAAGCCCCAAGGCATACGGATTCTCGCAAATTCCACTCGTACTCTAAACGCTTGTCCATTTCAACTTAATAGAAAAATCATATTTATAGAGTAAGAGTTTCCAAGTTGCCTTAAATTTTAATTTGGTAGGAAGCTTTTTCAAACAATAAAAACAACTCTAGATTCAAATTCGTTTTTGTCTGTCAAACCAGTACATGATTTCAATTAGTAAAAAACAACTAATGAAAGTAATAAAATAAGATTTCCCATAGTAATATTTTTGACTTTTATAAAATAATTCATAAACTAGCAATTTTCCCTAGCTTTATAAATAACTTATTGGAGGGATAGCAGTGGCTTTTTTACAGTTAAACTGTATTAGTCAAACCTATTTTTCAAAACGATCGTCCACAACGGCCTTGGAAGATATATCTTTATCTGTGCGAAAAGGCGAATTTATCTCCTTTCTTGGTCCCAGTGGGTGTGGGAAAACGACGTTATTATCCATTGTTGCGGGATTGTTTCCTCCTACAGTGGGATCAGTTACGCTAAGTGGTGAACTCCTTAAAGGACCACACCCGAAAATCGGATATATGCTCCAACAAGACTATCTTTTCCCATGGAAAACCGTCAAAGAAAATGTGCTTCTCGGTTTAAAATTAAGAGATCAGCAGAACGATAGACATATATCCAAAACTTTTTCGTTACTTAAAGAAGTCGGCTTAGAGGGTACCTTAGATATGTATCCAACACAACTCTCAGGCGGCATGCGGCAACGGGTGGCGTTTGTGAGAACACTTGCCACTAACCCGGAAATATTGCTGCTTGATGAGCCCTTTTCTGCACTTGACTATCAGACAAAACTTAAACTTGAAGACCTCGTTTCCATTACATTAATGGAGCATGGTAAAACCGCCATCCTTGTGACCCATGACATCGGTGAGGCCATCGCAATGAGTGACACGATCATACTATTCTCTAAGAATCCTGGACGTATTATTCGAACGTTTAAAACTCCAGAAACACTAAAGAGGCTCATCCCATTTGAAGCTCGGCATCATCCAGATTATTCAATGATGTTTCAGCAAATATGGGAGGAGTTGGAGCAAATTGAACAAAACGACAGTGAATAAAACGCATGCCGAATACCTTCAACGTTTAAAGAAAGAAAAACGAAATGTGGTATTTGTCCAGAGTTTCATCTTCATCGTGTTTATTGGATTATGGGAAGTTTCCTCCAACAAAGGATGGATTGATCCTTTATTATTCAGTTCTCCTAAACGGATAGGTTTTCTGTTGATGGAAAAGCTCACTAACGCCAGCCTATTTTCTCACGTGGGCATTACACTTTCCGAAACGATTTTGGGTTTCTTGTTGGGAACCCTACTTGGTACCCTTTTCGCCTCCCTTTTATGGTGGCTGCCATTCCTCTCAAAAGTGCTCGATCCGTATCTGGTCGTTTTAAATGCGCTGCCAAAGGTTGCCCTTGGTCCTATATTAATTGTTGCACTCGGGCCAAATTTCACATCCATCCTCGCGATGGGTATCTTAATTACCATTATCATTACCATCATGGTGGTATACTCTGCATTTATAAACGTTGAGCCTAATTATCTTAAAGTTATCCAAACATTGGGCGGTTCGAAGTTGCATTGTTTTAAAGAAGTGATTCTACCCGCTTGTTTCCCAACCATCATTTCCGTCCTAAAAGTAAATGTTGGTCTGGCATGGGTTGGTGTCATCATGGGGGAATTTCTCGTTGCGAAACAAGGACTCGGCTACATGATTATCTATGGTTTCCAAGTATTTAATTTCACACTTGTCCTGCTCGGACTACTCATTATTGCCATCCTTGCGACCATTATGTACCAACTTGTCGAAATTCTTGAAAGAAAACTAATTAAAAATAGGTAAAACTGCACCCCAATTGTTAGACGCAACTAACAATTGGAGGTGCAGTTTTATTCTCTTTACATTCACGGCAAATATAGTCATTGCTCCTTATAACTCTATAATTAGACCCGAAGATGACGCCACCTCAATGTTTTAACTCGCTGTGTTTTGCTTCAATCTTATCCGTTCTGTTGATTTCCCTTTAAAATACTCACTTTCTTGAAATTGGCATTCAATGTCGGCTCAACGCCCGCTGCATCAAAACTTACTTCGACTCCTAGATCATTAGTTAGACGCTTAATTTCCTGTACAGCGTCCACTTCAGCAGGATTTAGTATAACATCTGCAAAGATTTTCCTAGCCAAATTTCTTCTTTCCTCTGAAAGCTCTACAACAAGCACTCCACTTGCTCCAGCAGCTTTCAACGCCTGAATCGTTAATAACCCAAGCCAGCGCTGCAGCACGTACATCTTCTACCGTACTCGACGGAAACTCACGCAAGTTGTCCCGATTATGTGGACTTGCATTTACTTTATACTCGCCTGTTGATACCTTAATTAAACAATCGTGTGAAAAAGTGAGACAAGTTGTGATGATGAGAAAAGAATTAACACGGGTTGTAGTAAATAGTTCTTATAGTTGTAACCGTCCATCACAAATGAACACTTTTTGCTCATTTGAATTGAACACTTACTGGAAGTCAGAGCAAGTACATTGTCACTTTACATGGAGCCTCTACGGGCAAGATGGCGAGCCATGAAGCCACGACTCCGAAGGGAATTTGGCTCAGCAGAATAGGATATCATGCCCGCCTCTCCATATAAAGTGCACGTCTTTTCTGGAAATAAAGTGTTCATTGTTATTGAGCGAAAACTGTCCCACATTCTAGCAGTTACAATAGTAGGCATATTTGCAAAAACCATTTGAGTTTGTCATACAGGACCTGTATTATTTATATCCTTTATAAAGAAGAATTGATTATGGTGGTTATAAAGGAGCAAAAATATGATTCTCTCTAAATTTGTAGACGAACTTCCTATCCTCCCTATTTTAAAACCTCGATGGACAGATCCATTTCAGACTTATTATGAAGTGAAAATGACGGAATTTAAGCAATCACTCCATAGTGAGTTAAATGATACAACTGTTTGGGGTTATGAAGGCAGCTATCCAGGTCCTACAATTGAAGTAGAGAGTGGAGAAAGAGTGTTTATTAAATGGATCAACAATCTTCCTGATAAACACCTTTTGCCAATAGATTATACTGTGCATGGTGCCCATACGGATGTACCGGATACACGAACAGTAGTACACGTTCATGGCGCTAGTGTTGAACCGGATAGCGATGGCTATCCTGATGCATGGTTCACCAATGGATTCGCAAAAGTTGGTCCAAAATTTAAAAAGGAAGTATATCAATACGATAATAACCAGAGATCTGTTACTCAATGGTACCATGACCATACGATTGGGATTACTAGACTCAATATATATGCGGGTTTGGCAGGTTTTTATCTTATAAGAGATCAAAAGGAACGTTTATTGAATTTACCTAGCGGTAAATATGATATCCCTCTTATGATCCAAGACAGATCTTTTCATACAGACGGTTCCTTGTATTATCCAAACCAGCCACCAAAACCGATCAAAAGATTAAAAACATCCATTATCCATGAATTTTTTGGAAACACCATCCTTGTTAATGGAAAAGTATGGCCCTATTTAAATGTGGAACCACGAAAATACCGGTTCCGTCTTTTAAATGGATCTAATACCCGTTTTTACAGGATAAAACTTGATTCAGGACAACGCATTTATCAAATCGGGACGGATAGCGGATTAAAGGAATATCCAGTAGGGATCAAAGAAATCTTACTAGCTCCTGCAGAAAGAACAGATGTTATCATTGACTTTACGAATCTTGAAGGAAAGAACATTATCATGACAAATGATGCCCCCGCACCTTTTCCAGATGGAGATTCTGCAAATGTAGTAAAGATAATTATGCAATTTAGAGTCTCAATTCCACTCTCAAGTATTGATACGAGTGTTATTCCGCAGGACATGGAACCCATTCAAAAGCTAAGTGAACAGACGGCTTCAAATGTAAGATACCTCACCTTAAATGATAATATGGATCAATATGGACGGGAATTCATGCTTTTGGATAATAAACAATGGGATGCCCCCATAACCGAAAATCCAAAATTAGGATCAACCGAAATTTGGTATCTCATTAACTTAACGACGGATACACATCCCATTCACATCCACTTGATTGGTTTCCAAATACTAGACCGAAGACCTTTTGATGTTGACAAATATAATAAAGAAGGGGTCATCCATTATACCGGACCAATAATTCCCCCCGATCCACAAGAACAAGGAGAAAAAGACACAGTAAGGGCTGATCCAAAACAAGTAACGCGAATTATCATGAAGTTTGGACCGTATACAGGATTGTACGTTTGGCACTGTCATATATTGGAGCACGAGGATTACGAGATGATGAGGCCGTATATGGTTATAAGATAATAAAAGAAAAGCCCAGTTGCTTTTGCAACTGGGCTTAAAAGAGCGGTTACTACTAAAGATATAACTTCGTTTTTCTTATAGGGTGTATTGGTCCCTATGGGACTGTAATAGGCTTTTTTTGAACTCATATAGCTTAGAATCGTTTTCAAATTTCCAAGATTCTTTTTTCCATAAGCTAGGGAAATTATTTTTCTGATTGTTCGCTATACCACCACAGTGCATCTTTTGGGTTTTTAACAGCCTCATTGTACTCAGATTTAGAAGCCACTGTTGGATAAGAGCCCTTAAGAGATTTTCCTGCTGTATTAGTGAACAAGAACAAAACCACCAGGAATCCAATAATACTTACAATGGTTAAATAGAAAGCAGGCGCTAAGTTATTCCCTGTTTTATGAACTAGCCACGTGGCAATCAACGGAGTCGTCCCACCAAATAGTGAAACTGACACATTATAGGTTACAGCTAATGTTCGATAGCGAATATCCGTGTAGAACATTGTTGGTAAAGTTCCTGGCATGGTTCCTTCATAGGTTGAAAGTAGAATACCCAAAATTAGAATTCCTATCGAAATAAAAGCCAGATTATTCATGTTTATTAAATAAAATGATAAAGCAGACAATAGGGTTAAGCCCCCCAGACCAATTAAGAAAACAGCCTTGTTCCCGATTTTATCACTAAGCTTTCCAAAAATGAAAGCTAGTGGCACCATGAGGATCATAATAATTGTTATTAATACAGTTCCTGCAGTATTAGACAATCCAATAATCTCATTCAAATAAGAAGGCATGTACGATAATAGCATGTAGTTTGTGATGTTAAAAAAAGCAACAGCTACAAAGCATACAAAAACATCTTTTTTATGATTCTTTAATATGGACAGGAAACTTTCTTCTTCTACCTCATCATCAGACTCTGAAAGTTCGTTTTCAAAAATAGGTGTTTCCCCTAAACTACCTCTTAAATAAAAACCAACTAGCCCTAATGGTAAGCCAAGTAAAAATGGGATTCTCCAACCCCAAGAGGCCATCTGTTCATCAGATAGAAGCAGAAATAGTAAACTGGCAAGCAGTGAAGCGAGTATGTAACCAGCGAGCGTACCAATTTCTAATCCACTACCAAGCACATTTCGCTTATTGTCTGGAGATGATTCTGCAATATACACCATTGCACCAGCGTATTCACCCCCAGTTGAAAAGCCTTGAATGATCCTTGCTATTAGTAATAGGATCGGTGCCCATATACCGATTTGGTCATACGTAGGTAATAAACCGATGAGTAATGTGGAAAAAGCCATTAAAATAATGGTGGTGGTTAGAACTACTTTCCTTCCCAATTTATCTCCAATCATACCGAATATAATTCCCCCCAGCGGACGCATTAAAAAGGCAATCGCAAATGTGGCAAATGTAAACACTAATTTTAGCTCATCATTTCCAACAGCAGTAAAAAAGTTTTTACTTATAATAACCGCTAGGTAGGAATATAAACCAAAGTCAAACCATTCCATTGCATTTCCTACACCTGTAGCAAACACACTTTTTTTAGCTTTTTTTATATCTACAACATTAATTTTTTTCTTGTTAAACTTCATCTATATCCTGATACCTCCATGTTAAATGATTTTATAAGAAACGGGGCCAGCATCAACCTTACGGCCCACTTCCTAAGAACAATAAAAAAGGTAGTAGTCAAAAAGTGAAATTTCCCTGTTTAAATTGGTAGCTGTTAAAATCTCTAATTATTTGTATCTAATGAAACAATCAGATAAAATTTAAGGGCTTTTTATCAACCCACAAAAAGAATGTGTATGGATTTACTTACATATACATTGTAGATTGATTATTCAAAAGCTCTATGTCATCGTATTCAGAAACACGTTTTACAATTAATTCCTCACACACTGTGATAAGAGCTACCGTCTCAGCGGATCAGCATAATACATAAGGGAAAATTTTATCGGAACTCTCAAAACGGGCTAATCCTCCTCCCAGAGCTCGCTGAGTTTTGGATTGTTCGGAACCTCGAAAAAGGCGGTTTTTCCCTTCCTGTCTTTCCTTGTGCAAGTTTTAAATATATTTTTTTCGAATCAATCAGATTGTTTTAATATTAATTTGCATTGTGATTATCGATTCGGCTTACAAATCTCCTACTCGTGTCGGACTATAATATATAGTAACCGCAATCATTAGGATTAGCCACCTTGGGAAACATTGTCATTCCTCACTACATTCTTAACTTCAAATGCAGCTTGTTAAACAATCATTTTTCTGTTTTTTCTTTTTTACCGAAAACACGTAGATTACAATAAAATGTTTTCTCTTTTGTGTTGTACATTTATTGGTGGAAATATTTGCTTATAGATTAATTTTTCTACCTGATTTTAAACTTATTGAGTTTTTAAATTCCTCGGTGCCCTATATTCCTACTCTCTATTATTTTCTCTATATTTTTTGGTTTATAAACGGAAAACAAAAGTAAGTATTAAAATTTGGTTTCCTCATCATCGAGCGCAGCATGATCTTTATTAACTGAAACCAAAATCAATGAATAAAAACTAGGAGGTCCCAAAATAAAAGCGACCAAGGGGGTGACTTGGTCGCTTCATCATGATTTACACTCTATATGGCTGATACGGGGGCAAAAAACTACAAATCACTTTAGTTTACTTTAGTATATCCAACAGTACCCACTTTTTCTAAATCTTCCTTCCGTATAATGACAAGTGTATCGGAATAGTTTGTGACAATGACTTCATCGTCCTCTAAGTCATCCTTTGCTGTTTCTAAAGAATCATATAAAAACCCCTTTATGCCTTTACCATTAACTATTATCATGTTATACACTCCATATCTTCAGGTTTGTAATTGTCTATAAACATATTCTAACACGGTATGTAGAAACAACCTTAAAATTTAATAAATATTAAAGCCTCCGTTGGTTTGAATTTCTCTGACAATAGAACATTAAGAAGTCTTGAATCCCTCCTTTAAGTATTCTGTTTTATCATTTAACATTTTTGTAATCGCTCTTCATTTATAACCCTCTAACCTAATAAGTACTAACCAATTTAAAGCGCACATACCAAGAGCCAAACAAAAGAGTACTAATACTTAGCAATTTGTTATACAAGCGTAAACATATATGTGAAAACAAAAACGTTTACACAAGTGTATTTATTTTATTTTATTAGATATTTTAAAAAGGGACTGTTTATCCTAAAAACTTGCTAAGCATACGTACGAGCAAACGAGCTTTAGGCTAAAGACCCATCTAAAATTATCTATGTATATATGGATACCACCTCAGCATAACAAACTCCTGCATTCGAGACCATTACTCATAATCTAAATAAGGGACATCACTGAAAAGAGAGTCCCTTTTGTTTCTACTGCTTTAGTGCATAAACCGGTATTTCCATAAATGATTTTATAGGAGGAGAAGGGGCTGTAAAGATTGTGCATTTTCGTGGTCTGTTTGACCGCCCAGCCGATATCTGTTGCGTATTGATGGGTATCTTTTCCACTGGTTGACGCCCCAAGCGGATTCCATCTCATTTTGTAGATCGTGTCTTGCTCTGCCTGAATGTAATCCTGGGAGATGAATTTTGCGCCGCCAATGATTGCAGCTTCCGGTGTAAACCATCCTTCGGCTACGCTTTTGCAGAACCCATGAGCTTTGAACTCCCGGTTTCCGGTTTCGAGCAGCGCTTGAGTTCATTGATATGGTAGGTTTCCACTGATGTGATAAAAGCTGCAGCTTGTCCGTGAAGGATACCTTTACCGGTGAGAATGCGTTGATGGACCTCATCGGCGTTCAAACTGGCTGATTGTGAAAGCTTAATAAACTGATTCGATTTTACAGGATCATTTTTAAAATTGTTTGAATCCATATAGTATTTCACGTCATCCGGGCTTGCATTGGCCCACGTTTTATAGGCCACGTAATACCAAGTTTTCCCATCCGTTCTTTGACACTGCCAAGAACCTTTAGCTTGGTTCCGTTGCTCACTGTGCCTAGGGACCAAAAATCCTGTTCCGGCACCGTTTCTGACATTTCAGTTATCTCCATCGCAGTGGCGGTTGCTCCGGACACGGTCACCGTATTTGATGAATATAATTTTTATATAAATCGGTTTGCGGGCTGGCTTTCATCTCATGGCCACCATTTCATCAAGGGGGCATTCTTTGATCTTTTTAAAATTGTAACATTGCGTATCCCTAAATAGGCTGTTATGCCATATTAATAAAAATTCCTAAATCCTAAGAAGATAACTTTACATAAAAATGACAGACCGATTACAAAAGAGGTCAATTATTTAATATTGTTATATAACTGTATCCTTAAAATCTACAAAACAATGATATAAATGTTAATAAGAGAACAAGCGCTGTCTATTTTAAGTTTCTCGTTAGTTATCCCAAAGTTAAATAATCACGATTGAGGTGAAAGGGTTTCTACTGCAGCTATGTTAAAAGAAGGAAACAGAACTATAGATAATGTTAAAGACTTTGAAATTAAAGTGATGAAGATTCAAAAAGGTTTGCGAGAGCTGGTGGATGCGTTTCGGCCATTTATTATAAGAGTCACTTCAACAGTATGCCGTCAATATATGGACCCCTGTATGGACGAGTTTAGTAAAGGTTTTTCCGCATTTAATGAAGCGATTGATAGATATTCGGTTAGACGCAGATTAGTCACTTTTGCTGACATGGTGATTCGAAGAAGATTAATCGACTATATTGGAAAAGAAGCAAGTAAAAATCGATTTACTTACTTGCAGCCAGTGGAATAAAATGAAAAAGCTAGTTACTGAACAAAAAGCCGCAATGGAGCATTATAAGGAAAATACACTGGCTGAGAAAACGGTATTTGAAATCAAAGAGTTCAAAAGATTACTTAGAGAATTTGGCCTGAACTTTAAGGTGTTAAGCAAGGATTGTCCTAAACACGTAGACGCCCGGGAAAATGCCAAAGAAATTGCCAGACTGCTTGTTGAAGACGAGGAAATGACTGAGTTTATACTAGAGAAAAAACAACTTCCTGTTAAAGATTTAGTGGGCAGGGTTACTTTGAGTCGTAAAATGATTAAGAGAAATCGAAAATATATCATAGCAATTTGGCTTATTTATGTAGGGCGGTTTCAGATATTAAAATCATATATTTGTTAGCCGGAGAAGGAGCAGAGCCGCCCGATAAAAGTATCTTTGACTATATGAATCTTCCCCCAAAACCAATCACCCCCGGATGCACCCTTTCACAAGCATGCCAATGGGGTTTTGGATAAAGCTGAGAGTACTTGATAGATAATAGCTAATTCGATTGAAGGTGTTTTAATCATAAAGGAATTTTTCTCGGTTAATAAAATACTTATCTACTAACTAACCTCCTAAAATCATCGCTACTCCTCCAGAATTCTTAGAATCTATTACGCGATATGAACTAGATGAACTGAAAGGCCAAAACGTTCTGACTGCCCGTCAGTTAACACAACTCAGAGAGTGGCACTCTCTGTTCAATTTCAAGTTGGTTAAAAAATTTGGAATTCTCCTCTTCCCTGGCTTCGATTTTTTAATTTGTTTAAGCAAACTTTTTAACTAGCGCATAGAATAGACTACAGGATTTATCCTGTAATTTTCCTTTGAAAATCGGACAACCTGTTACGTTTAAGTGATAGATTGGATTGATCTCAATATATCCGATTGAGGTTTAAGAGGGGGTATGGATATGACAACTATTCTTTCCGTAACTGTTGTAGCACTGGCCCTCCTATTATTCGCAAGCTTATATAAAGATAAATAAATTAAATTTTGTTCAGGAAGACCCGCCAAAATGGGTAGGCTATATAAATTTCCGGAAAATACAAATGGATCTCACTTTTGCATTTAAGTTGTTTTCGGAGGCGTTTCTAAAATATTATTGCTAATTAAACGACTAAACCGGTTGTTGTATAGAATGTAGTAGCTAACTCTTACACTAATCTTAACGCAGCATTAAAAAAGGTGCTCCTCATGTATGAAGGAACACCTTTCATTTTAAAAGTCAAACAGCAAAAAATCATCTATATTGGTTCAGCATTAACTTGCCGAAACCGATTGACCAACAACTCGCTTCCCTCTTTCTACAAAAACACTTCAAAGGTAATGGCTGAACTCTCTTTCTGGCCATTAGCAAGTGAAATCATCGTAAACGGAAAGCCAAAATAAAAAAAGCAAAAAAACCGTTGTGGTCTTTTTGCTGATTCTTTGTTTGCTGATTCGTATGTGGTTTTTAATTATGGCAATTTGGGAGCTTCTAAGCTTTCAAGGTATTTATATTTTTCTCTACGTTATTACCTAAATCATCAGTGAAGTGGGAGTCGGATGAAACAGTTAATAGGACTTCATGTTTAGCTAAAATAAGAAGGAATGATGGAATCTGAAACATTTCTTTAACAGAAAAACGATAGTATAAATATTTATTAAAGTTGCTACATTCTGCAACTTTTTTTATAATTTTTTGAGTTTTGGGTTACTTTTAGGTTTACACCCAACCTGGCGAAAAAGTAATATGTAAGGAACTTATGGAGCCAGAACTTCACCTAAATTCGTGTCCCCCGGGTTTAATTACTTTTTAATCCTTAGCAATCGAAAAAAGTATTACCCGTTTATTATTTATTACATTTAATAAATAAAGTAAAGTAGTTATGGAAAAGAAACTAGTTAAGGTTGTTAAAAGAGTTACATTCGCTACCATATCCGCCTTCTGTCATACACTTGGTCATTACGGTATCAATCAACGCTGGATACTGTTGAATGACCCGGTGGATGATCGCAAACTGGTCTCGACGATACCTGGGGTATCTTTGGCTGATCACATCAAAATAAGCAGCTGCCTGTATCTGATCTTCAAAAAAGGAGATCAGGCGTTGTTTGAATCCTTCAACCTCTTTTGAGCGATCACGGGTATGATTTCGATTTTGAATGAGCTTTCCTTTTTCTAAGCTGATGCTGTGCTCGGCAATGATTTCGCTCTCTGCTTCTTTTTGAATCACGAGCGTCTGTTGCTCTTCACCTCTAACTTCAATTAAAACAAGATTCTCAGCCTTTGTTTGATAAGTCCCAAGTGGGACGGAATAATGTTTGACTTGTAACGAATCGTGTTGTCCTTGCTTACACTTCTTGTTATACTTTGGTTATTGGTACTTTCATATGAAAGTAACGAAGAGACTGGCTGTAAGTGTTGCTTTTCGAGGAGAAACACTTCAGCTGGTCTTTTTTTCGTTGTTTGATGAACTTGATAGTTCCCCGTACGCTGTAGCCATTGTAATGCCCGATGATTCCAATCCTCTATGTCGCTGAACACTCGACTGTCTGCGAAGTTGCCTTTTATGTATTTCACTACATTTTCAATCATGCCCTTAGATTCCAGATCAGCTCTTCTGCACAAGTGAACTTTAAACTTACGTTCATTCACATAACTTTGAAACTCAGCTGTTAAAAGCAGCTGGCCTGCATTCTCGCTCACTGTGATTAAGTGATCCTGATCATATACGATTTCGTCTGTACGTCCTCCGTAGAATTGAAATGCACTTTCATGACACCGGATCGCATCTCTTGTGGTAAAAGGACGTGCCTGCCATTCCATATATTTATACCTAGAGTGAGCGAGTACAAACGCAATGAAATACAGCTTGATTTCTTTGTTGTCAGTCGTCTCCTGTTTTGTTTCGCCCCAGTCTACCTGAAGTTGTTTCCCCATTGGTTGCTCAGGAACTGCCTCGTATTGACGAACCATTACCTTTTTCTCAATTTGGTATATTTCCCTGACTTCTTTAACGTAAGATCTCACGGAGCTTCCACCGACTACAAGGTTGGGATATCTTGAATTTGTGCACTACTCAGATGTGGGTATTCTTCCAACCAGGCCAACATCCAATCTTTGTAGCTGTCTAATTTCTTTTTCCTCCCAAGAGGCTGTTCAGTATAAGCTTTTGCTTCATCAAATGTCATCTCTAAATATTTATAGACAGTTGGTCTTGAGATCTTAAGCTGCTTAGCGATTTGTGAAAATTTGAATTTTTGTTTGTGTAATTCTGAAATCTTTACATATAACACTAATTTCTCCTCCAAAACCCTAGCCTCCAGTAAAATAATGTCACCAACTATTTTACTAAAGTAATAGGCTGATCGAGCAAAAGTGTAAAATCTAATCAAGCGAAAACTGTCAACTTTATTCTAGCGTTTACAGTCCCACGATGATCTATAAACTCCACCCGATTTTTACTTTAAATGGGGTAAAATGGTTCTACTTAAAGTATATTCCTAAACTGATTGGGAAATCTAGTAAAGAATGTGAGCGTGCCCGCAGCGTTTTAATTTTTTAAGAAAGAGGGGAAATTTATTGTTACAACTGAAAGAGTTATATTCAGATCTTCAAAACCAAACTGAAAAAGCAATAAAGGAAATAGAAAATTCTGATCACTCGATTGCGATTTTACTTCAAGCTATTTTGAGAGAGCAACTGGAAATGATTAAAAAGCTATTGCTTGAGCTTTCAAAAGATGGGGCCGAACTAAAGAACATGACAGAATTTTTGACAATTATTTATCATGATAATGAAATAGCCAACCCTACATTTCGAGCATGGAAAAGAGCGGTTGAATGGATGAACCTTCCCTACCTGGAATCAGTGAGAAAATTGGAGCCTTTATTCCAGGAGATTAAGACCAACCTTGAACACTCAGCTGCCGAATTGGAAAAGATTTATGGGGCTAAGCAAACGAAGTATATCATTCCTTCTTTTTACATATCTGCCCTTCGCTAAATCTTTTTTCTCACAACTAATATCCAAGGAGGAAGTTCAATGTCCTGGGAAACTGAAAGAACCGATATAAATGTTTACAGCCAGGGAGATGTTGATAAGTGGGTGTACAGTACTTGTAACATATGCTCAATTGGCTGCGGCTGCTATATTGCTGTGAAAGATGAGAAGATAGTTGGAATCAAGGGGAACAGTGCCCATCCCATTAACAGGGGTAGACTTGGTCCCAAAGGGGAAAATCAGTGGTATGCCAATAATAGCCCCGACCGTCTGTTAACTCCCATGATCCGTGACTCTTCCGGAAAGTTGGTTCCTGCTACATGGGATGATGCAATGGATTTAATTGTAAAAAAAGCGATCGAGTCTCTAAAACAGAAAGGGGAAAATAGCATTGCCATTTATTCGACCGGACAAGGTTTTTTAGAGGATTACTACACAATTGCAAAAATCGGCAGAGCCGGTCTTCAAACTCATTTACTGGACGCCAATACCCGGCTTTGTACAGCCACCACCGAATTTTGCCTGCTTCAATCATTTGGGGCGGATGGCAGCCCGGCCTCCTTTGATGACATCGATGAAACTGAAACGCTTATGCTGTTTGGCCACAATGTAGCGGAAACGGGTACAGTACTGTTTGAACGGATTATGGAGCGCAAGAAAAAAACTGGAAAACCGTTCATCATCACGGTTGATCCCAGAAGAACCCTCACGACAAAGGCAGCGGATATTCATCTTCAGCTTTATCCTGGAACAAATGTGGCTCTTTTAAATGGAATTGTTCATTTGATTGTAAAAAATGGCTGGATTGATCAAAGTTTTATTGATAACCATACAATTGGGTTTCAAGAACTGGCGGAATCGGTAAAAAATTGGACCCCGGAGAAAACGTCAGAAGTAACGGGGGTACCTATCGACATACTCCTGCTTGTGGCAGCCCATCTGGGGAAAACTCCATCACTTATCACCACCACTCTGCAGGGAGTCTATCAAAGCGCTGACGCCACAACAGCCTGTGTAGCCATCAATAATATGCATTTGATAAGAGGGTTAATTGGCAAGCCAGGCTGCGGACCACTCCATATGGCAGGACAGCCGAGTTCATCTGCCAACCGGACTGCAGGGGGAGTCGGAACTTTTCCAGCACAGCGGAATTCGGCCAATCCGTCACATATACAAGAGATAGCAAGGCTATGGAATATGGATGAAGCGAAACTTCCGGTTGGTCCGGAAAAAGGGATTGAGGAACAAATTGATATGATGGAAATGGGCCAAATCGGGTTCTTTTGGAATATTGGCACCAACCCCATGGTTTCTCTCCCGAATAGACGGCGGGCCAAAGCAGCATTTGAAAAAACATTCGTTGTAGTTCAGGATCCTTTTTTAACTGAGACGGTCACCGTTGCGGATGTGGTTCTGCCAACTGCTTTATGGGGAGAAAAAGAGGGAGTTATGGAAAATGCAGATCGAACGATTAATTTATTAAGAAAAGCCGTAAACCCTCCGGAAGGAGTAAGAACTGATTTTGAAATTTTGTTGGATTTTGCAAAACGGATGGGCTTAAAGGACCGTGATGGAAATCCGTTAATTGCTTACTCAACAACAGAAGAATGCTTTGAAGAGTGGAAAAATGTCTCTCGTGGCCGTCCTTGTGATATGACCGGGATAACTTACGATAAGTTAGAAAAGTATAACGGACTTCGCTGGCCTGTAAATGAAGAGCATTCTGAAGGTACAACTAGACTATATACTGATTTTAAATTTCCTACAGAAACAGAATATACCCAGAGTTTTACGAAACATCAATTTACAGGACGGCCTTTAACAAAAATAGAGTATGAAAGGAAAAATCCAAATGGTCGGGCAATCCTTTATCCAATCACCTATTTGCCACCTGCTGAACAGCCGACAAAAGAGTATCCTATGTGGCTGACAACAGGACGACTTGTTTGGCATTGGCATACCAGGACAAAGACGGCTCGATCACCTCTTTTGCATGTAGCTGCTCCCCGAGGATATGTGGAAATCAATGAGGCTGATGCAGAGTTACTTTCTCTTCTTCCCGGAGAACTTATACGTATCTCGTCCCCACGTGGATGGATTGAGGTTCCTGCAAGAATTGGAAATGTGGTACAAAAAGGACTAGTGTTTGTTCCATTTCATTTTGGGAGTTGGGAAGGACGGGAAGCCGCAAATGAGTTAACAGCGGATTTTACCGATCCACTATCCAAACAGCCAACATTTAAGCAATCAGCATGTAAAATCGAAAAGTTGCGGACCCAGCATATCGTTACTGAAGAAGATACTTTACAATCGCTGACTAATCAATATGGCATATCTGTTGAAAATTTACAAATAGCCAACGCATTAATTTCACCCTACGATATTCAAATTGGAAAGATACTTGAGATACCGGCATCAACCATAAATGTACCAATACCACCGTATTTACCAGATTTGAAGGATGGCTCGTTTTAAAAAAGGGATTTTTATCTTTGTGAATAAAAAAGAACTTCTATGAAAAGAAAAGATTTTTCCCTTTTTATTTCTTCCCAGGGTTCTAATTTAATTTTCAAAAAAGCCCTCAGATTTGAATCGTCTGAGGGCTTATGATCATCCGAAGAATCTGAGTTTTGGATAACTTCTTGCTCCCCCACCCATCTCTTACAAAACGGATATCTACACCATCCAATGCCCGTTCAATCAGTAGGTCCGTAATGCGTTCCCTAATTTGGTCATCTTTATATAGAGTTGTGGACTTTCATGAGGAGACATTCCGATTATGTCCAAAAAAAATCGCTCAGTTATCAAAGAACGATCGGTTACTTCTTTTGTTATGCTTCTTCTAGTTCCTGAAGCGGAATTTCTTTTTCTGTATCGTTCTTGACAAGTAAATCACGATTTTAAAGTTACATAAATTGGTTTAGCGTCCGATTTTCCCGTTTTGTCGGCGATACCCCTACCTTACCAAAACCATTTTTCTATGGCCCAGTCCGCCAAAAATACAAAAATACCAACCGCTATATTGAGCCATCCCATAAATTTTGCCGCTTTGGTCTCCCTTTTCATCTTAGCCACTTGGTATGCTTTTGCATCTTGCCGTAAGAGGAGTACCCCGGTGACGACTAATAAAAAAACAATATAATTGGCGTATCCAATTTCATACATAAGATCTCCTTTCTTATTTCTTTTGATGATTTTAATTTCCTATTCGGCTTTCATTCCGACACGACGAATATGGAAAACCACTTTGACTTCATACGTTCCCTCTTTATAAAGTTTGTGCCAGTTTTCTTTTGTTTTAACGTTTTCATTCCAGTACGTTGGATGTTTCGCACGAACATACTCTCCAAAACCAAAGATATCGGATTGCATTTGCTGGGTTTTTCTTATTAGCCCCTTGACTGATTTTTCTGTATCAGTAGCGGCCTTTTTTTCAATACGTTTAATCACTGCGGACTTATTTATTTCCACTTTCTCATGGTCTTTTTCATTAATCTGACCTTCGTAACGAATTTTAATTTGTACATGGGGTTTCCCGTTTCGGATAACCGTTTTTACTCTGGATTTACGATGAACTGCTTCAACTAACACCTTTGCTTTAGTGCCTGGAACGTCAACAAAGACTCCATAGCCTCCTTTTCGCTCGCCCATTACACCCATATATAGTCCAATTTCCAAGGGTTCCGTCATCCCTACCATTTTAGCATTGCTAAAATTGGCAAGACCCTTTATTTGAATATTTTCCTCTTCCTTCACTTTTAAAAAAGGAAGATAGGCGTCCTGGCCTTTGCTGGATAATGTCCTCCAAAACAAGCCGATAAAATCATTAGGAAATTTCCCCAGTTTAACCCCGTTTTCAAGCATCGCAGCTATATATAACGCCGGTACTCTTTCGAGTTTAGGGGCTACATTTATAAGCTTGGCTGCGTTACCATTAGAAATGGCCAACCATGCAGATCTCCTGATTTCCGGATTACGTCGAAAATAATCGTTAAAACGTTTCACCCCTTTTTTTGCTAGATCCTTACTGATAATGATTACACGTAGATGTCCTAAAAAAATGGGGTCTGCCACCTCCTGTTGTAAATTCAGTAATGCATCATCTAACGTGTGCCCAACGGCACTTAATACCCAAACAGGCGGTTTTTCTTCACCCGTTCCTCCCCCTGTATCTGGACCCAATGGTATCCGTCCAGGTACAGCGATTTGAGCAGTGACACGAATCATCTTTTCTTGAGGTTTTCGAAAACCTTTTTGTTTAAGGTGGGAAATCTCTGCCTCATTTTCTTTAGCATTTTTTTCAGCTTTGTCAATGGCAATGGCAAGCACAACTGCTCGGTCCTCAATGTCGACACTATCCCAACACCCCGTTAACAACGGTACCAATAAAACGATAACACAAAGTAAACGAATAATATTTCCATGATTACCCATTTTCTATCGTCCTGTGTCCCTCTTGCTTCCGAAGTATAGCCATAACCAATAAAACGCAGGGATAAATAATGGTAAGGATTAATCCGAATGTGCCTACTAGTACGATAACCTCATACATTTTGAGGCTATTTTTCGGGTACATAGCAATGACAAACACAAGCGGTAAAAGAAAATACGAGAGCATCTTATGATCACGCAAATGAAAAAATTGGCTGATGGAAAAAGCCATAAACAGATAACTAGAATAAAGCGTGGTAAATACCGCCGTTACCCAAACCACTAAAAAGATCACATCCAACCGTTGCAAAACCCTTCCCCAAGAAGTAGTTCTAGCCAACTCCAACGTTGGCCAAAGTAATTGTTTGATTTCCTCAGGTCCAAATACTGAAACGGCCGCAATCACAATTAATAAATAAAAGGTTCCTGCGATTCCGATTGCCCACAGACTGGCTTTCATCGCTTTCTTTGGTCGACGCATGTAAGGAATTAGTATGGTTATTATGAAAGTGCCTTGAAACAAGGCGGCAATCGTCAATATTCCAAGGATCATCACTTTGTGATCATGTCCCCATAGAGGTTGCAGATAAAGAACGTTTGCATTCTTTAGCGAGAGGGCTACGATAATTAAACCGGGTGACAGAATCACTGGAAGAAAAAATACGTGAATGTAACTAAAAATATTGATGTCGTTTCGCGCCGGAATTGCGGCCATTAATAACATGACAATCACAGTGACTTCGATTGGAGTTTCTCTTAAGACAGCAGTGACAACAACCTCTCCAAACTCCCTTGCGCCGAGTCCGGTTAAAAGCAGAAAAAAAGCGATGACCAAAAAGTTACATATTCTCGCTGGCCATTTCCCAATAATCGTTTCACTATATTGAATAATGGACTGGTTTGGAAAACGAATTCCAAGCTTGGTAATGACCCACAACCCTAAAAAGGCGATCATAATGGCTAGGAACGTTACCAATGGAGCCCCCGTATCGGCTGCTTTTACTCCGAAGAGAGGAAGAGGCAATACGCCGACTCCTATAATGGTACTAATAAGAATACATGTTGTTTGAATAACCGTTATTTCACGGAGTTGGTTCATTTTTTTCCTCCTGTGTCAGTTGATTGCCCTCAACTGATGGAACACTTTGAGCCTTTTGGAACGGCTTCGGACTAGTGCCTAACCGCACTTCGTTGGTAGGATGAAGGAAGGAGGGCCGTTTATACATCCACCATAGAGGTGCTCTAACACCCGTATCTTTGATACCCTGTAAATTGCCTGGAGACATGGGACTCATAAAAGGAACACCAAAAGATTTTAATGAAAGCATATGGTTGAATATAAAAATCACGCCAACTACCACACCATAAAGACCAAAGATTCCTGCAAGTATAATAATCAAAAAACGTAATATCCTTAAGGCAAATGCTGCAGTGTAAGCAGGAGTAGCGAATGAGCCAATCGTAGTTAATGCAATAAAAACGACCGTAATTGGACTGGCAAATCCCGCTTCCACGGCAGCCTGTCCAATGACAAGAACACCTACAATGGACAGAGCCCCACCCACTTGCCTCGGTAAACGAACAGTCGCTTCCCGTAACACCTCCATAGAGACTTCCATTAACAAAACCTCTACGACGGCAGGGTAAGGTACACCCGCTCTTCCTCCGGCAACGGCCACCGCAAATTCGGTTGGTATTAATTCAGGGTTAAACGAGATCATTGATACATAGATTCCGGGGAAGAATAAAGAAAATACAAGGGCTAAGACTCGAGCCATTCGCATAAAACTGCCCATTAAAAACCGACTAGAATAATCTTCTGTTGTCTGATAGAACTGGTGAAATACGACAGGAGCAATCAAAGCAAAAGGAGAACCATCCGCTATAATAGCTACTCTTCCTTCCGCTAAGCTTGCTACCGTTTTATCGGGCCGTTCCGTGGTCTGGATCTGGGGAAAGGGTGAGTAATGATTATCTTCAATAAATTGTTCTAAATAGCCAACATCAAGAAGGACATCGATATCGATTTGAGACAAGCGCTTTTCGACTTCCTTAATGAGTGATTCATTCGCAATTCCTTTTAGATAACAGATCGCTACCTTTGTTTTCGTTAAACGACCAATCGTCATCGTCTTTACTTTCAGATCTGCTGTTGGTAGACGATTGCGTAATAACGCAAGATTGGTCACAATCGATTCAATGTAGCCTTCCCTTGGTCCTAAGATGACCTGTTCTGTTTCGGGTTGTGTAACAGCTCTTTTCTCTACTTTGTGCGTGTCTATATGAAACGCTTTGTCTAACTTCTCAATCACGATGACCGTTTTACCATGCAATAGAGCCGAAATTAATTTTCCAATATCGTTTTCTATGTGCGTTTTGCTATGAGACAACGTTTCATTCAATAACACGTCTTCCAATTGAGTGAGGTTTATCATTTTATTCACTAAATGATTCGGGACATTCATTAAAGGCTTTAGAATATCACGATTGACAACTTCATGGTCAACGATGTGAGAGAGATAAACCATAGCGGCCGAATAATGGCCAAAGATATGAAAATGGCGAATAACAAAATCATCGTTTTCTCCTAAAAGGCTTTTGATAATCTGAATCGTTTCATCCAATTTACCGGTTAGTTTGCTTCTGTTATTTTTTTTCATCATTTGATCAGGGGTAATCTCTTGATCCTGTTTATTCTTGTTTTTATTTTTCTTAAAGAAATTGGATTTCAAGTACTTTTCACTCCTGTCATATGTGATGAAAACAACATCCATATAGTATCCCTTATCATTTGTTAGTTGTCGTTAGACTATTCCTACTATCGCAAGTACTTTATGAAATGACGGTTGTGAAATCCAAAATCGCAGACTATATTGCAAGCTTCGGGAAGCCACGAACTAAGGGCTAGTAGATCCTTCGGTAATGCGGTAAAAGATTTGTTCAAAGAGATCAATGTCATGCAAGTTTAGCGTGTGCGTGTTACCTGCACTAATTTTGTCATCAAGACTTTGTCGTAGTAGGCATCCGGTTTTTTACCTACACCAAATGTTTGTCCAATACAAGCGCGGTCTATCCTGTGCAGAAAAATGCCCGTCGGGCGTAATTCTTCCCGAAGGTGGAGAAGTGGGGGATTTTTTCCCCTAACCCATACCCCAGGAACTATCGGTAAGCCACATTGGTTTCAATCTCTTTGATCAGCGAATACCAACAAATATTGAATCAAGACCATTTTATTAAGAACGACTGGTACGCTTGGGCGATTCTACAATAAAAAAACTTCTAGACATGAGACTTTGTCTACAAGCTAAAAGGAAAGGTAAAACCCTTCCTTGAAATTATACGTATCCTTTTTCTTTCAGACTGTGCTAACCAGGAGAAACTTCCACTCCTGCTTTACCACTATTTGAGATACAGTTCTGCGTATCATCGCGAAAGCGAAATTTCCAGCCCCCAAGCAAGGGTGACCTGGTCGTCAGGTTTTGAACAGTGGGCTTTACCTCCCCTACTCCGTCAAGAACGAAAAAATAGTAATTTATCGTAATATGACGATGGACTTTCCAAATCTTCTACAATAATATAGGCACACGAGGCCAATAAATATAAGAAACTAGAGATAAAAAGACCTTCGGATTTCTTGCAATGGTGGTGATCATGCTCAATTAGAAATTGATGTGCTGAATGAAATGCCTTTGTTTTTTTATTAATAATGAAAGCACAAGTTTAAGGGGCAGCATCGATTAAGGGATAGAAGTTGCGAGCCGCTTGCTTAAGCGAAAAAACAAAGGTTTCACCTTAGCGGTTATAACGGCAAAAATTGAGAAGGAACTTACCCCGGCAGCTTCATTCTTTGTGTTATTGATTTCATGCAGGGGAACCTTACGTGCATCTGCTGCATTTGTGTTCGGATCTTATTGATAAACTCCTCATCGTCGTTCCCATTATCAGGGTTATTGCGAACAATGACTGCAGTGTTGCTGCCTCCGGAAATAGTAGAACATCGTAGCGACCCCTAACGCAATCCCCCAAATAGGCATTAGCAGCAGCGGTGTTGATGCTCCCCAATTTTCAAAGTCGGGACTCCAAACAAATTGGAAGAAGACTTGAATGCCGGAAACGGTTAACAGGATGCAGACAAATCCGGCAGGAACGACGGCTGCTGCTACAGGTACGCGCTTCCCGGACCAAAACGGAAACCACCGAGGGAAGGTCTCCCCCCATGGCTTGATAAGTCCATGCGTTAGAACGGCGCCGCCAATCGATACCAGGGCAAGGCCCGCTCCAGCCCATACTGCACCTGAATCCTGAAGGCTTTGATATAATTCCTTTGTTACTCCAAGAGGGATTCCCAGCAGCCAGGCAATGCGGGTGATATCGTAATAAGGGGCATGGATCGCAACATAGGTCACCCACCTTCCCCAGCGTATGACGGAGCTCGAAACTATCCAACGGCTCGCATCGCTTTTACGCCCGCAATAGGCGCAAGCGTTACGGGTTTGACGCTGGAAAGATAATGCTGTCGCCGCCCAAAGCAAACCGCCTACAAGGCAAATATATTGATTGATCACCGGCCATGTGAAGAAATCGAAATAATTGAGCGACCTACCGAAAAGAACCGCTATCAATGAAATGGGAGCATACGCCACTCCAATGAGAGCGCGGGTATCCGGGATAGCGAAGCAGAGAAACGCCGCTGCGCTCCAAGCATAAAACAACAGAATCGTTCGGGCGATACCTCGCATATTGAACTTGAACATGAAAAGAGCAGCCGCTCCAAGGAAGCTTAGAATAGCAATAACAGGTCCTGCAACCGAGGCCGTCGCATGTCTAAAAGCAGAATATTGCGAAATTGGATCGTTTAACAAACCTAATGGAAAACCTGAGCCTCCTAACGACCAATATAACGCCAACGCACCATAGAAGAGCGTCCAAACAATCGCTGCGTAACGGGCCCAATCCGGCCAGCGCCTCCACCAGCGCAACGCCGATGGCTTCGAGCGAGTCGTTGTTGCATGGGATAAATCACCCCAATTTATTGGTTTCAAAAAAATCACAACTCCTTATACGACTTTAGCTTTAGTATAAGGAGTGTAAGTAAACATGAAGTAAACGGAAACTCAACTTCACCCTAATTTTGCGCCGCTTGCAGCCTGATCGAAACTGTTGTCCCTTCGCTCGGTTTGCTGTGGACGGCTAAAGTTCCGCCATGGGCTTCTATAAATTTATTGGCAATAGATAATCCCAACCCCGAACGTGCGGAGGATGTTCGATCTTCATCGTTTTGACCGAGCTTCTCGCTGAATCCGACCCCATTATCTTCGATCCGAATCTCCGTCGTCCGATCATGAAGCTGCGAGATTCGAACCGCAATCTTGGTACCCTCAGGATTATGGACGACGGCATTGACGAGCAAATTGCGGATAGCGCGCGTCATAAGCTTCGGATCGAAAGTTACCCAAATGCGGTCCGGCTCCGGATCCATCGTGAATAAATAACGGGTCGCCCAAGGTGCACTGGGTGACAACTTCCAGTGGGTTAAACGGTTTGGTTACATAATCGTCTCCGCCCAAGAATAGCCCCTGTAGCTTATCCATTTCGCTGGATCGGGCGGTAAGAAACAAAATAGGTGTTGTAATGGTTTTGCGTATTTCCGTGCAAAGGGAAAATCCGTCCACAGATTGCCGCAGAAAAGGCTGCAAAATTTTGGTATCATTCGCATAGTTCCATGCCGCCAAGCCCGCCAGAATGCCCATGACGATAAACCATGGCTCGTAAACCAGAAGATCCCATACAGCTAATTCGCGGACATCGAGCTCGGCCCAACCGGGGATTTGGATGGTCATGATTCCTACCAAATGGAGGATTTCGGTGATGATCCCACTGACTCCGTGAGCAATCGCGAAGGCGCAGCCAATGAGCGTGGGGATCAATAATAAAAGAGGATGGACGTTCTTCCCACCAATCCAGGGGATCCATGCCGGAACGGTTTTCCCCCAAGGCTTGACGAGTCCTAATAGGAAGAAACCTGCAAGCATGACCACCACGCCGGCGATATAACTAACCATTTGGAACCCTTCGGGGTTTGCGAGGCTGCCCGGCAGCCCGATCGATCCGCCCGCAGCTTGATAGAATCGAACGAAAACCGCATACATAATCGCCCAGAGGCACCCGGCGTAACCGGGCCAAACCTTTAAGTTGATCTTGCTCATGTTCCAAGCCACCTCTTTCAATCAATTGTTTTTAAAAGCTGTTACACGTTCGAAGGGGTGTAAAAGCCCGTTCTAATCCCGTAAGACAAGGCTGCCATGCTGATCGCAATTCCCCAAAAGAAAAATCCTCCGTATACAGGAAGCAGCACCCAGGGGTCAAACTCCGGTGTATCAGTCAAGCGAATGGTTCCGACAGCCATTTTATAGAAGGTTGCGAGGCTGATACTTATAAAGAACGTTCCGCCCAAGCCTGCCGGTACGAGCAGCATCCAGCGCGGGATCCTGCGCCCCCATTCTTGGACTAGAGCGACCGCAAGCGTAGAAGCGATGAGTGCCAACACGGCGGTTATGTCGATGCGTTGACGTATAGAAATGCGCTGACCGGATCTGCGCTGGTTTTCATAGAGGCATGCAGTCCCTCGATTCCTTTCACGGAAGCGAGAATGACGACTCCATTCGCCCAAAGCGTCTTTAATACCGCGTATGGAATTAAGGCAACAGACGCTGCAAATCCCCATTTCTTTGACAACCACCATTTTCTCTTCTTCGTGATAGCCAATCACCTTTACATAATGCAGTTAAACAGGAGGTAAACGGAAGTTCAACTTCAGCTTAACTTTGCACGGTTGTACAGTCTATAATTTACATTCACAGATGTCAACTTCCACGTTTTAATGCCAATTTGATTAGAAAACGGCAGTCGGATCAAATAGATCAACTCCGTTCCCGATATTTATTGGGCTATTATCCATCTCCATCAGAAAGTCCGAGTAAAGCAGAAATCACACCTATCTTTTTCTTTGTATTTTCCAGCACAGCAGAAAATAACGCTTTTTGGCGAAACTTGAAGGGTGCTCAAGATGTCCCGGTTAGTTTTTAAACCAAGCTACTCGGACCTCATTCGTTCCATATCACAACATACTGCTCAGCCTCTTTAATCGCCTCTAAACCCTTCCCAAACAAAAAAATTTAGCCGTCATTTATGGTACGGTTCACCACCATTTATCCTTAACTAATTTATTTTTTGTAAAATCAGCAACTCTTCCTCCACATTCTGGGCCGATGGTTTAATAAGGAATAAGAGACCAAAAAATAGATCTCTTGTATGACTTATCCTCTTAACATATCTGTTAGCTTCCTAAAGTGAGTGAGGTTTAGGATTCTTAAATAAATTAAATTTTGGTGGTCAAAATGTGGTCAATGATTTTGACTAATAAAACTGACCACCAAAACAACAAACAAAAACCCCTGATACCAATGGTATCAGGGGTTTCAATCTTAATACATGCTCATGTACTTCTCGCGTTCACAAGGGTGAACCTGTGTGCGAAACACATTTCACCCTTTTTTCTCTTTTCAAAATTTGAATAATATGCCGTAATATCAGCAGATTACTTTTTTGGTTAATAGGATTTTTTCTATCTATTCTAAAAAAATAGAAGCCCTCTTGTAAAAAAGGGGCCGGGCTTCCTTATCATTTACTAAGCTCTCCCTCGACAAAGGTTCGCCCACCCAAAGCTCACTTTCGCCTACTTACATTCAGTTTCCGCCCACCAGCACTAAAAGCTGACTCTTTTCCAGGGTCAGCTTACCTTTTTAATATTTATAGTCTCTTAGCCAGTGCCAATACCCCGCACAGTTGTCTCACTAAAATGAAGTAGGCCTCCCGGGCGACTGGAGTAAGAATTCCAGGATTACCTTCCATCGTATGCATATACGCTTTGTGCAACTTCTTTGTGCTTGGGACGACATCAACGATGGTGCCTAACTCAATATTCCATAGTGCCACCCCTGTACAAAGAGCTGCCTTGCCAGGTGGCTGTTGTCTGCGATTTCGGACCGCTTTTTTTTATCCTGATCTTGTTGTGTCCTCTACTTTACCCGTTCCGACGCAGCCATGTTTCAATGGGTTTATCTTGTTCCTCGTGAGCTGTGGAGAGCGTCCAAGAACATTGTGATATCACCACACCTTACTTTGTACCCGATGCAGATATAATCGTGGCGAAAAGACAGCTGTGGCCCGTGGCTTCCGTCTAAGATTACTGGTTCCTCAGCACGCGGATCAAAAAATCGTGTCCCTTTCAACCCCAACCTTTTACGGCGAACTGTTGGAAAGCCGGGCTTCAAATCTATCTCTATGATAAAGGGTTATTGCACGCGAAAGTAATGATCATCGATGGGGTGATTCCTGATGTTGGCGTCGCGTACTGTTGGGATTGATAACGCAGGAAGAGCCGAACCCAGGTTTCATGGAACATTCAAAATAAACCTGAAGCCATTCGTAAACTGATCAAAAAAGTTAGTCCCACACATCAGCGAGGGTGATGGTGCTCTCGATTATCTTTCAAATCGCATCAACTTGTTTTCGGTACGCTTTTAATCCACGCAAGGCATTCTCGGTTCTTTTGGATTTGGCGGTTAAGCTTATTGCTCTTGCTATAAATCTGACTCTACTTTCAAATTCAAATATTCAGCTCATAAAACCCCATTTTTGGTTTTGGAGTAAAATTAATCTTAATCATCTCATCCTGTTTATCAACATGCCCTAAATGGGGTGGGATTGATGCTTTTGATGGTAATCCTCTTTAAAACCGATGATTTACATATGCGGATAACGAAGTGTTCCTCCAGAATACGGACCGTGATTTTTAAAGTAAAATCACAATTTGATAATGGCTGCTTTGTATGCTCTTTTTCCATATGAGGAAAACCCCTTCTTTAATGAAGAGGCTTTTCTTTCATATATGTTTTAAAAGTCTTTTTAACTTTAGGAACAACGTAATGGCTACCCCCTTTATCCTGTACATCCTCAATCATCATAGAAATCAGCAGGTTCGGCTGTTTTTGGTTGAAAGCTACAAACCAGCCGTTTTCTTTCCCTTTCTCACCTACTTTTGATTTTAACTCAGCTGTTCCGGTTTTACCCGCAAGCTTGATTCCTTTTAGAGGGGGATTATATCCCGTTCCCCTTTTGTCCTCTACCACTTTTACGAGAGAGCTGCGAATCCGCGTAGCGGTCTCTGGTGAAACAACATTTTCCTTCCATATCTTTGGCTTCGGATTTTCCTCTTTCACCAATTTAGGCGCAATTAAGTCCCCGTTATTGATAAATGGAGTATAAGAGAGCCCGAGGTGAAGAATGTTCATTTCAACTCGACCCTGTCCATAACCAGTATCGGCAAGCATTCCTTCTGAATCGATATCCTCTTTTGTCAACGAAGAGTTCTCGAAATCCAAATCAAACGGCATATTCTCATTAAAACCAAATTTCTCAGCTCCTTTTACCATCTTTTCTTTTCCAATTGCGAGAGCTGCCTGAGCAAAGTAAATATTATCAGAATAAATCAGTGCTTTTTCCAAATTCACATTTACAGAAGGAACTTCAGTAACCCTCGTAACAAACTTCTTGTCCCATGATTTATCTTTTTGCCACTTTTTCCCTGAAATCGCTACTTCCTTATTTGGGTTAAGCTTATTCGTCTCTAGTCCAATTGCGGCGGTAATCGGTTTAAATGTGGAACCCGGAGCGAATGTATAGGCAAAACGGTTTAACAGCGGCTGTTTCGGGTTCTTTTCCAATTGTTGATAACGTGAACCGAGTATTCCTAAAGCAAAATCATTCGGATCGAACCCTGGGCTATTTACCAGTGCCAAAACCTCACCGGTTACTGGATTTATTGCCGAAGCTGTACCAACATCTTTGTTCATTTGGTTATAAAGATTCCTTTGCAGGTACATATCAATATTTAGTTTGACGGGTTTACCGTCAATGGCTTCTTTCTTCGCGACTGCTCTTTTTTCATTTTCTCCCTCATCTACAATCCGGATGAGTCCTCCATTTTTCCCACGAAGCTGCTTTTCATAAAATTTCTCGAGACCTCTTCGCCCGATAACATCGGTAGATTGATAGCCTTCTGATTTGAGTTTTTCCAGTTCTTCCGCCTTAATTGGCTGCACAAAACCTGTTAAATGTGATGCAGCTTCTTTGTATGGATACACCCTAGTTTCAATCGACTGGCTACTAATACCTTTAATCTTTAAGATTTTTTTAAGCCGGGGATCATCTTCCGCAATCGTTTTGATAGGAACGAAATACCCTGGTTTTACCCATGAAGAATTTAATGCGTTATCGATGACCTCTTTGTTGATACCAAGTGCTTTTGCGAGCTGCTGTTTGCTGTCATCGCCATTCCCAGGAAGCTCTTGCGGGACAATACCGATCTGTTCGGCCATGCCATTTACGGCAAGCCCATTTCCATTCCGGTCGAGGATCTCCCCCCGTTTTGCCTTATTGGTTTGAACTCTAACCTTATCCCCCTTTTCCATACCGGGGAAAATTTGCGAGTAATCCCACTTTACAAACCATTTTTTCTTGTCGTCCTTTTCCTGCTCCGCCATTTTTATTTTATGTTTGTATTGAATAGGACCCGCCAACGTATCCATTTTTACTTTGTATGTATACGTCACGTTCCCATTCATGTCTGGATCCGGTTCTTCTTTTGGAATAACCGGTGTTATAGAAATATTTTGTGCATTGATTCCGTCATAAATCGCGGAATATTTTTTCGCGAATTCATCTTTTGTCATTTCCTTTTTGCTTTTATCGGAAAGCATGGAGTACATTTTATCAAACTTCATAGATTGCCAGTTTTTCATATATTCTTTTATTGTAGGATCTGGCTTAGGTCCATCCGAACATCCTGCAACCAGGATAAAAAGTAAGGCTATAAAAAGAATTGAAATTTTATGTTTCAATCCGTTCCCCTCCTGACTTTGTCTCTCTCTTTCCTTATTTTAATCCATTTTAAAAAAATAACCGAAGTGATAACGCTCATCCTGGCATTCCATTTTTATTTTTAGTTTTCGGTTCTTAAGCAACATTTGGGGTTTTCGGCCGATTTTATGCAACCGCATCACAGGTCCATATTCGATAAATGGATCCCTGTGAGCTTACGTGAAATAGGTTCGGCCCCTTTGGTTTATTAGTTTCAGTAATTCCACAAGTTGAATTCCATACAAAAATAAGTTGTGATAAACAGAAATTTAACCCATGGTAATAATTAGAACTCAATGGGCTTTGTCTGTCGTCTGTCAATTATGTCTTACTATTTGGGTGTTTTTATCCAACCCCTAGAAAAGGTCCATTTTGAAAAATACCCCTAGATGCGAAGAGAGTGCAACCTTACTCTAGAAAAGCGCCCTATTATGATGCAGCACAACTGGTGTTTTAAACAAATTTATTTTAATCCCATCCTAAAATCAGAATGGGATTATATGTTTTTTAAATAACTTTATCGTCACTAACTTACTTACCTATGGTTGACTTTAAGGGTACCGATTACTTCCTTTGTTGCCTGTGCAATAAGCTTGTCGTTAAAATCAGCGTCCTTTTTATCACGGCTAGAAAGTATTGCAAGAACAATAGGATTTCCTTTCGGTGGCCAAATAATAGCAATGTCATTTCGCGTTCCATATGATCCTGCTCCACTTTTATCTGCAACTTCCCAACTTTTCGGTACTCCCGCACGAATTAATGTATCTCCAGTGGTGTTTCTCTTAAGCCATTGTGTTAAAATTGTACGTTTTTCCGTTGGGAGTGCGTCTCCAATTGCGAAAGCCCGGAGGCTGGTAGCAAGTGCCCTCGGTGTGCTAGTATCATGTTTTTCTCCTGGTTGAACTTCGTTTAACTCTGGCTCAAATCGCTCAGGATTGGTAACATTATCACCAATCTCCCTGAGTGATTTCTTAAGGCCACTTGGCCCACCCAGCTGCTTAAGTATGAGGTTCTCCGCAGTATTGTCACTGTATCGAATAGAAGCATCGCAAAGCTCTTTAAGAGTCATTCCTGTATCAACATGCTTCTCTGTGATCGGATTAAAATTTACAAGATCATCACGGGTATAGGTAATTCTTTGGTTAAGGTCTTCTATTGACTTTTGTTGTAAGAGTGCCCCTACAGCTAAAGCTTTATGGGTAGATGCATATGCAAAACGCTCATCTGACCGATAAGTTACTGTTTTGTTTGTACCAGTGTCCAGTGCGAAGACGCCAAGTCTAGCATCAAATTTTTTCTCAAGTTTGGCAAAATCATCTGTAATTGAAGTTTTTTGATTTTTTTGTTTAGATTGAGCAGAATGGCTGTTATCCTCTGAACAACCTACAAGCATTAAACATGAGAGAAGTAGTACAGGTACAATTTTTTTAAATTTAAAAGTAGTAAAAATGGTGTTACATGATTTCATTAAAATCTAACCCCTTTCTAAAACATTTTATAAAACATCAGCAACAGAAGGCCTCGATACAACACGATATAACATTCACTTATCTTTACACCCTTTTTTGATTACACTTGTAATATAATACTACATTTGTAATCCAGTGATGTCAATTTTTAAATTTAGAAAAGATAGGGAGACTTTAATAAAGTTGTTGTCTGTTTAAGCCAGGAAAAGCCTTGCTACCCCTTTGCTATAATGTTCACAAGGATTAGTAAATTGATAAACTACCAATGAAATGCTAAAATTAGGCACTACAATTAGATTTTTTTTTGAGAAGATATCAACGAATTTTGTCAGAACTAAGTAAAAATGCTGAGGAATGGAGACGAGCACATGTTCTTAACTCATTTTGTAATTAGTCTTATGGTGTCTTCATTTACCATTGCAGTTATTATGCTGATTAAGAAAGTGTTCCAAAAGCAATTATCAGCTAAATGGCAATATAATCTATGGTTTTTATTGATGATTGCATTGACACTTCCTTATATACCGAATCAATTAATTAATTTCGGAAATCGTTTTATCTCGCTGAATGTTAATCAAAGCAATGGAATAAGCCCTTCCACTACCCATACTGGAGATGATGTGGTTAGTAACGGAAATTGGATGCATGACTTTACGGTATCTGTAAGTCGTCCCAATCTGGAATTCCTGAATATAATTTTCTCCGGCATATGGATTGCAGGGATGTTAGTATTGGCTGTTATGACAATTCATGCTTGGTTAAAGGTAACGAGCATAAAAGGCACTACAACTGAACTAAAAAATAAAGACGTTCTCATCTTATTTGATCAGTGTAAGCAGCAATTAAATATATCAAGACAGTTTACTGTAGGTGAATCACCGCTTGTCACATCTCCGATGACGTTTGGTCTTTTTAAAACGTATGTTGTGTTACCGGCTCATTTTGGCAAATGGCTTTCTATGGAAGATATTAAACACATTTTTTTACATGAATTGAATCATTATAAATATAAAGATATTGCGACGAATTACTTGATCATTATTTATCAAATTTTATACTGGTTTAATCCGCTTGTTTGGTTTGCTTTTAGGGAAATGAGGTTGGATCGTGAAATAGCCTGTGATATTGCTGTTTTAAACTTTTTAGATAAGGACTGCTATGCAAAATACGGAAATACGATTATTCATTTTGTGGAAAGAGCCTCTCATCCAATGAAATTGCCTTTGACAAATCAGTTAAACGGCTCCAAGGAGCAAATAAAAAAACGTATTGAAAAGATTGCATCCTTTGCAAATGAGTCAAAACTGTTGAAACTGAAGAGTATAGCTATCTTTTTGCTTGTGGGAGTATTTGTTGCAAGTCAAATTCCAATCGTTTCTGCAATGGCCGATGATAATGATCGTTACAATTTTAATAGTGACCGGACAGTTTATGAAGATCTAAGCGAATATTTTTCCGGATATGAGGGGAGCTTTGTATTATATGATATGCAAGCTGATCAATATAGTATTTATAATGAGAATAAAAGTACATTGAGAGTTTCCCCGAATTCTACTTACAAGATTTATAGCGCGTTGTTAGGGTTGGAGTCAAATGTCATAACCAGTGAAAATTCATCAATTAAATGGAATGGAATAAAGTACCCTTATGATTCTTGGAATATGGATCAGAATTTGTCTACAGCAATGACAAATTCAGTAACCTGGTACTTTCAGGAATTGGATAAAAAAAATAAACTGGGTAACATTCAAGCTTATCTAAAAGAAATAGGCTATGGTAATTACGATGTTTCTGGTGGAATCGAACAATATTGGTTAGAGTCTTCATTAAAGATATCTCCGGTAGAGCAGGTACAATTACTAAAAGCTTTTTATACAAACCAATTTGGATTTAAGGAGAAAAATGTCCAAACCGTTAAAGATACGCTCAAATTAGATGAAAAAAATAGTGCATGGTTGTCAGGGAAAACTGGTACAGGTAATGTAAATGGCAAAAATATAAACGGTTGGTTTATTGGGTATGTAGAGACCACGGAAGACACTTATTTCTTTGCAACTAACCTACAAAATGAAGATAATGCCTACGGAAGTAAGGCGGCAGAAATAACGTTATCTATTTTGAGAGATAAAGGCATATATTAAGTATTTGCTGTGGAAAAAACCGAACAATTGAGGTTGACATCTCTAAGAAGGAGGAGGATAAGAGTGTCTAAAAAAGTACCCAGTATTTCTCAAGCAGAATGGGAAGTCATGAACGTTCTTTGGGAAAAGCCCCCGCAAACGGCTAACGAAGTCTATTTCTCATTGGAGGGGCGAACGGATTGGAAGCTGAAAACAGTACGCTCTCTTTTGGATCGTCTAGTCCAAAAAAAGGTGGTCGGTGTAAATAAAAATCAGAGGGTCTATACTTTTTTTCCCCTTTACTCGCAGGATGAATATCAGCGCGCTGAGACACAGTCTTTTATAAAGAGAATTTACGGTGGGACGCTGAAGTCGATGCTGGTTCAGTTCATCCAAGAGGAGTCCTTATCTGAAGAGGATATTAAAGAATTACGCTCTCTTTTGGATGGAAAGACTAAAAAAACCTCAGGAGAGAAACAGTAAATCAAATGGAGTTAGTGACAGTCAGTGATGATAACGTTCCATCCATTAACCATTAATGAATGATTGATATTGCGTTTGTCTAATCGTAAATTGAAGGTGGCTAGTAATTTTTTATAACTTTGATCAGATGATAACGGATCAATTTATTAGAGTACAACTTTTGAAAAAAGGAGCATCTACCTAACTACCAGATGCTCCTTTTTGATGTGTTTCTTCCTATTATGCATGCCTTTATCCGTTCTGGTACAGCGATATTCCAATGAACGTCGAAGATAGTCTGCAAGTCGCCTGTTGCTTCTCCTATAATTTGCAACTGAATGTCCGTCCAAAGTCCTACGTCTGGCTTTAATGATCCCGATTATTCCAATTGGACAAAATCCAGGGAAAGCTTAAAGGAAATATCGTCCGACATTCTATCCCTGCAAAGGTCAATCTAAACAATTCCTAGTATTCCAAACGTATACTTGCACATAGTTTGTACATGTTAAGGAAAAAACTAAGGAGGAATTTTAGTTGGAGTGGATTTTTTTCTATACCTGTTAAATACGTTCTTTATCTACTTCATAGCAATTTAGGAAGTTCGTCGGCAAGCCAAAGCTTTGTATTGGATAGTAATCGTCCTTGTTTTGCCTGTCATTGGTTTCTTACTATATCTTAGCATATCAAATCCCAAGCTATTCATCGTAAATCTGGAATATTTCATCTATCGGAACGACCAAATTGGTAATGGCATCACAGAACTGCTGTTCGAAAAGGCAGTAAATGGAGTGCGGATTCGTTTTATTAGAGATAGTTGGGGCAGTAAAAAATTCCCGCGTCAAAAAATTCTTCAGATGGTGGACCATGATACACCTCAAATAATTTTGTAATTAGTTTGTTTTGTCACAGGTATGTTGGAGATGTATCGAAAAACAAAAAAGGAGGTTCGTCTTACATTTCTTCCATTTAAACCTAAATTCTTACATTATTCTGCTGTAGCTGACTAAGTATATTCGATGTTAAAAAGACTCCAACAGGGGGCAAGGTACCACTAATTACGGGATTTCCGGTAAGAGCTCTATTGGTTGTAGCAATCCATGTTCCGTATTCGCCTGCTTGTAAAGAAGGAGGTTTCATAATAAGCCTCCCATTTAAAATAAAATGTCGAATTCTAATCTGGGGCTCATCAAATATGGCTAAGTTTCCAGAAAATGTGGCATAAGGTGAATCAAATCTTATTTGTTTGGTGTTTTTATCCCAATGTCCATTAATCGGAATATGTGTACCACGAAAATTAACCGTACCAATTACCCTGTTATCTGTCATAGAGTTAATGTTGAGTACGCCCCAAACGATTGGTCTACCAGCTATAGCAGCATGGATACCCCATACTGATGGGAATGGAATACTAACCATTGTTTGCTGTGCAGTTTGCAATACTAATCTCCCCCTAAATTTAAAGTTTATGTTCTGAAGAATAAAGGCTTAGATATCTTGTTTACTACCCTGGGACCAATCCAGTATATGCGCCACAAACTGAATATGTTAACTTTTAACGGTTAGAAGCTCATCCTTTCGTTGAAAAATGAAATAGTTGTTTAGAACAAAATATAATGTTACAAAAAATTCCTTTTTTCAACTATATGGCCGATCGTATTATGAGGTTAACCAGTTCTATCTGGTTATCCTATTTATAGGTTATTCTTTAGGTAGTCGGGGGAGGACGTTCTGGCCCGTGGGATCCAGTAATACTGTCCATCCCCCTACTTGTAGAAACATGTTTGAGGCTGGTTGGGACATGAACTCTTAAAAAAGATCCGTCAAAAAAGAGAGGATTCTTATCTCAGTGCCCCCACCGAAATTAAAACCCTCTCCTATCGAAACCATATCCCTTTGATACTTTCATAATTCGTCAAAAGATTACATATCCCCTTTGAAATTTTGTACCTGAACTAAGGCACTTGTTAGCCGGGTGGTCCTGTCAGGATGTAAATGATTTAGACAGGGTGATGGAGTCGCTTGTTAAGAATTTAAGCAGATCAAACAAAGGCAAAAGTTCCATAAAGTGAACTATCGGTTTTCAACAACAAAAAAGCCCCCATAAGTTAATGGGGGTGAAATATATGGGCCAGTACCATACATAGTATGGTTAATGCGAAAAGGCGCGCGCTCATCCTGTTTTTAATTAACGGGTTTTACGACCCATTTTTCAAATCATGATACTTGTCCCTTTCCAGATATAGTAACTTGAAAGGGGCAATATGATGTTACACAAAAGAAAAGAGTCACCGAGTAGCAGCCGTTACATCGGTTCTACTTGGGTTTTTCCAGTAAGGGCCGCAAATGATATGAGCCGAAAAATCCGTGACTGGAGAAACGATAGTAACGAGTCATCAAGCAGTAGTTCCAGCCGTCCCAGCGCTCCGAGCGTTCCCAGCGATCCAACCAGTTTCAATGATACTGTTCTTCCTAGTAGGACCAGTCTCCCAAAATACCATTGGAGATATGAATCGACAAATACGCCTGCACCCAGTTTTTGGCGAGACGAATCATCAAGCAGGTTTAATAGAAGAACCAATCCCTCCCTTAGTACAAGTAATAACAGGGAGGAAGAGTCATCTAGCAGCAGTTCAAGCAGCTCCAGCAGTTTCAGTAATGACAATACGATCATGGGAATAATGGATGTCATGGACATCTTACCTGAAATTCGACAGATGGAAAACAACGTAGATGTTACTCAAAACTGTAACTGTGACCAGCAAATGAATGAATCTCCTGTGATGAATGAAACAATGAACCAACCTTATGTGTTAACGGGAACCAGAATGCCAGTGTTCCGGTTTCGAGAATAATCAATGTATCGGAGATTGTTTCAATCATCCATCATATGTTTTGGAAGCGATGGAAACAGATGAAGACAACGATTGGAGGTCTTGTGGAACTCAAAGAGACTTTTTCGGCACTATGGCAGTCGATTTGGAACCGATGGACACCACGGACACGGACAATAATTGGAGGTCATCTGGACCCAGAGGAGAAGTTTTGGAAATGATGGACAATGACCCTGACAACTGGAGATCCAGTGGGCCTTATGGTGATGTTTACAGTCTGTGATATCAAGCAGGCTATGGGTGTGCGACCACCACTAATAACTAATGAATTTTGATGAGTGGTTGCTATAATTGGTGAGATTTTATGTAAAATGTTGTTGGAAAAATGCAAGGCCAACCTCCAATTGTCCAATCATTAACTGACCTTTTCACATATAGTAATTTAGGGGGCCAGCCCCCCTAGTCGCTGATTTTCTCATTTACCCAAAACCTTTGCTCTTATGCGAAGGTTTTTTTGTTTTCTTTCCAAAGTATGCTGACCCTGTTTTGATTAACCGAATAAACTTGTGCCAGGAAAATTACGACGAGCAAAGTTAAGATTTTTTCCCATAAAAAGCGACCCTATTATGGGATTCTATAAAAAACTATGGCCGCCGTTTCAATGCATAAACCATCTCCACCAGTTTAACAAGAAAAGCGATTCTTTTTAAGAATCGCGCTTGGTTATAAATTAATATTATACGTCTAATTTCTATATGATTACCGACGAACAAAAAGCAGAACATTTGAACTGTCAAAAACAATTCTAAAGTTCTGTCTTAAAAGACAACTTTCTGCATGTACTACATCTTCTCCCCTTCTTAGAAACTCTCTACAAGGGCCAGCACTACCGATAATGGCAAAATCGGTAATTTGAAACCTTCTAGATGTTGGAACTCTTTCAAACACAATAACGACAACATCCGTTGTTCCAGGTGGCAAATGGTTACCTCCTTATACCTTTTGATACTCTATAGGATGCGGAAATCTGAAGAACCGCAATGGACATACATGGAATTTTTCAATATTCCATAGTGATTTGTCCGATTGATGAAAAGGAGAACGGAATTTTATTCTATATAAAAAAACGCCATCAAGAAGTGACGTTTTTTAAACCTGTATTTGTGATTAGCTTTTACTCATCTATTTCCCTCCGGGTAGTTCCATAATCCTCAACATTGACTCCTCACTTTCGTATAAAATTGGTCAATATGCCAAAGCTATTGGTGTCCTTCAGCCATAGGACATTCCCTCGTTCAGATGTACTATTGGATTTTTCAACACTTTATTAACACATTTTACTTTATAACATCTGTTTTGTGCTGTATACAGGAGGGCTTCGTTGGCTTTTAATTTCTTCACAAAAGATAAAAAAGAAAATCCTTAATAAAAGAATCAACTAACTGGCCAATCATCTTCCCTTAGTACTCGCCAGGTTTAAATTTAGTGTCAGCCGATCAATCCATCGAATCTTTGCATAGGATACATGACTGATCGGCGGCTGGAACTATGGCAGTACACGGAAAAGTCAGTTAAGTATTCCGATTCTGAGCACATATACCTTTCCTCTATAAGGAACCGTTCCATCTTCGGCAGCCTAGCTCACTGCCCTTTCCATTCTCTCAATGAATTTCTTACGCTCAATCTGCTCGTTGGCATTATACCTAGCGATATCACCTGTCTGATCGCTGGTCTGATTAGTCGGCCAATGGTAACGGATCATTGCTGGCCGTGATCGTCGCTTCTCTTTCTTCAAACGGCACGTATTTATAGAGTTTCAAGGGCAGATTCAACGGCATGTTGTGTTGCAGCCACTCCTTCAAGATTAGGACCATTCTGTTTAGGCATTATCGGATACTTTTCCAGATTTTCTAGAGTGAGATTCATTTTGTTCATTTTGCTTCTCCTTCAGCATATTTTAAGACTGAATGAATACAATTAAACTACAGGGAATGGTTTCCTATGGCACATCTTCTCCTGATGAGACTTCTGCTCGTGGATCCCAGCCGCAGAGCAGAAGTCTTTTATACTTGATCTGTTTAGGCTTCCTTATCCTCCACATCATCCAGAGATAGCTGGTTAGGATCTAATTCTGCAATGCCATCACTTTCCTGGATAACCCATTGAATGTAATTCCTCTAGTAGTACCTCGCACTAGTTGGTTGTACCTTCCTTTAATCTTCTTAACAAGTAATCCTTGTATGAATCTAATATGGTTGTGTACACGTACCCTTTGAATTGTTGCTCTTAGGAAGCTCATTTTCCTTTAAATATTTCCGTATGGTTTTCGGGTCAAAGCCGGTTAACTCTGCTATTGCAGTCTATCATAAAAAATTCCCCATCCTTGATCATTATCCCTCTACACTCCCCGTTGTTTTTGAGATAATGATCCGTTATTATTGGGGAATTTTACACCGTTGTTTTCAGATTTAAGAAATTCGCCATAAACATCCATTATAGCAAATTGCTTTTTCACATCAACTATTCATTTATTCTGCAGCTGAGTTAAAAGAGTTACACTTAACAATAATTTATAGCAGTTTGATATTCATTCTTTATACTTCTTCAGTTCAAGTGGAACTTGCAGTAGGTCTTACAATAATTTCATTTACATCAACATCTTCTGGTTGCTCAATAGCAAATTTAATTGCTCTCGCAATTGCGTTCGGTGAAATTGAAATCTTTCGATACTCTTTCATCACCTCACGAGCATCATTATCAGATATGCGGTCTGCGAGTTCTGATTCTGTAACACCAGGTGAGATAACCGTAACACGGATATCATCTTCAACCTCCATTCGCAAGCCTTCAGATATGGCTCCCACTGCAAATTTAGTGGCACAATAAACAGCCGCAGTAGGTGATACCACATGCCCTCCAATTGAGGAAATATTAATAAACTGACCAAATCCTTGTTTTTTCATTATGGGAAGTCCCGCAGAGATACCGTGTAGAACGCCACGAATATTTACATCGATCATAAGATCCCACTCATTCACCTTTAAAGCTTCAAGTTTTGAGAGAGGCATCACTCCTGCGTTATTTACAATAACATCTACACGTCCATATGTGTTTTGAGCAAAGCTAATAAACGCATTCATTTCTTCTCTTTCAGTGACATCTAGGGAATAATGTTCCGCAATTCCTCCCCCTGAACGAATTTGGGAAACAATCTGCTCAAGTCGATCTGTGCGCCTAGCACCTAATACTATCTGGGCACCACTTTGAGCAAGTAATCGTGCAGTAGCTTCTCCGATACCACTACTTGCCCCTGTGATAGCGACAACTTTTCCTGATATAGTCAAGATATTTCTCCTCCTTAAATTGGAACAATATATAATGAATACTATTTTTCTTCTCGGTAAAGAATCATTCCGGCATGATAAAGGATACCCTCCCGAAAATCTCCATCAGCCGTGAAGCCTTTATCATCTATATAATCGATGTGATCCCCTGTTATAATATATTTTCCTTGATAAGCACTTTTCCTGTCACCACGAGCTTCATCGTAGCGGCCGTTAGGTAACAGTTCATGTCGGATGTATCCGTCCTGTGTTACCCACATACCAACATAAGGGTGTTTTTGACTGCTGGATTGACTAGTCATGTTTTGATCTCCTTTAATGTTATTGTTTGATTCATTTAGTTCTTGACTGATTGATGGATCTTTAGGATTCTGATCACAAGCCTCTAGAATAGAAATACAGATGAATAATAAAAATATTGAATTTCTTTTAGACAGCATTCACACGTCCTCATCATCTAAATATTAGATATGATCAGTGTTTCAATTCACCCTCCTAACTTGAAATTATTAAGTTCTCCATTTATTATCGAACAACAGGGGATATATGCGGTAATCTATTTCATTCGAATTCTTGCCTATTCCTCCATTATTAGATTAAATTGAGTAATATCGAGTTGGAGATAAATGATTCGCATTATAGCATTTATTGAAAGGGTGGATTATATGTTCCGAAAAACAGGCTTGGATAGGCAGGAAGATATGGAAAAGGAAAAAAGAAATGAATTAGTAAAACTCATTGAACGTTTAGCACCTGAGGACGGGGTTCACTCTACTAGCATTCCTTCTATGCATTTCATTCGTAGTTCTACAAAATCAGAACCAGTACATCTCATTCATGAGCCGGCGTTATGTATAGTAGCACAAGGTTCAAAATTGGTTTTTTTAGGGCAAGAAAATTATAGATATGATTCTTTTCACTATCTTGTTGTTTCTATCGATTTACCAATTTCTGGGCAAATCCTCGAAGCTACTTCCGAAACTCCCTACCTTTGCCTTCAATTGAACTTTGATTCAAAACTGGTTTTTGATATTCTTCGCGAGTCTGATAGTATGTCACTTGAAAATAAGAGGGAATCGGTTCGGGGCTTGTTTGTTAGTAAGACAAACATCGATTTACTTGATGCAGTTGTAAGACTAGTCCGTCTTTTAGATACTCCGCAGGATATTTCTGTTCTTGCACCCTTGGCCATTCGAGAAATTTTGTACCGTATTATGCAAGATACTAAGGGAGATTCTATCAAACAGATTTCTACCGCCGGTAGTCATGCTCAAAGGATTTCAACAGTGATACAGAAAATTAAGCGTGACTTTGTTCAGCCTATAAGCATAAAAGAGTTAGCACAGTCTGTAAACATGAGTTCTTCTTCATTACATCATCACTTTAAACAAGTAACAGGAATGAGTCCTTTGCAATTTCAAAAACAGTTAAGATTGCAAGAGGCCCATCGACTTATGCTTTCACAGTTAGCAGATGCTGCAAATGCAGGATTCCAAGTTGGTTATGAAAGCCCATCCCATTTCAGTCGCGAATACTCTCGGCTGTTCGGCCTCCCACCTCTAAGTCATATAAAAAGACTTAAAGAATCTTAACAAATAGGTAGTAATGGAAATTAGTACACCATCATTTTTAAGATCTCAGGTAACTGAGAAGTTAGATTTGTTATGTTCCTCTATATGCAAATTTTCACGGATCATTAAGATAATAGCAGTATGTTGTAGACGTCAAGTCGATTTTTACACTTTTTGCCCGTTTCCCTATTTTTTGAAGGAGTCAACATCACACCTACTCCAACATTCACTGCTTTAAGCACTTCTGTTAATCAAGTCTCGTTGCTATCTTCTGGCTACACTCAAAATGGAATTAAGATGGTGATGTTTGCTTCATTTGTTTCTAGTGGAAATATTACTATTAATTCACAAGCTACAACGGATACCCAAGTTAACTTAGTGGGTGGAGGAATAAATGGAAATATCATCATTAATGTTCAATCTGGTCATATTCCAATTGATCCTTTGAATTTAACCAGTTTTGCTATAACGGAAAATATTTTCAATCCTTTCCCTAATTCAGGAAGGTTAATTGTTAATGGAGTTAATAATGTAATTACAAGAGTCAGAGCGACAGTAGATTCGATACCTATTCGGTCTCGAGTAACTCTTGTAGGAACGAGTACAACACTAATTAGAGTTGATGATGCTTTCGGACTAGCTATACACCTACTGTTCCTGCGGATTATGACCCACCAATTCCGACGACTGTTCAAGAAGCTCTTGATCAATTAGCTGCACGTGTAGCTTTAGGAGGTTAAGAAGTAAACAATCCCCTAATTTAAATTTTAAACACCTGTAAAGGCCGTTTAAATTGTTTTACTTTTGTGAAATCGTACAACCAGGCATGTTAAACACGCAAAAAAATATGTATTGAGAAATGTTCGATTTATCCCTTGACGAAGTCGGGGGATAAATCAGGACATGTCATGATAAATCCAGATAAGATCAAAACCATCGCTGCATTCCCAAACACAAAAGATAGGGAACTACCTAGTTAAGGTATACAAGTCCTTATTATGTGAGATATTGAGATTAATGGGGAAATAGTGTAGATAGCGACCCATGTCGAGATGGGTCGCCTTTTCGCTTGTCTTTTGAGGAACTAAGGAAGACACTAGGACACCCTTCTAGTGCCTAAGAGTAGGTTGCCCCAACCGAAGAAAATGATGTAAACATTAAAACATATGGTTTAGCCGTTTCCGAACTACATCGTACACAGAGGGGCATTCATGAAAAGGAGTGACTGGAGGAGTATGCCTTATACGAAGGATCAAATTCTAGCTGAACTAACGTATGACCAGTTGATCGAGGTCGAAAAGATTATGCGGAAGTATCCAAAAGAAGTTCAGCCTAATGAACTTATGATTATCTTAAAAACAATACTATTGGAGAGTGAAGTTAAAGCCATCGAAAAAAAATTAAAAAGTAAACGGAAAAGGGTTTGAGCATTCGGGAAGTGGATATGACAATAAGGAAGATGACCCGTAACCAAAGTGAAAATAAAAAACCTGATCTCTGTAAGGGAGATCAGATTTTTTGTGTCTTTGAAGACTCACTACAAGAAGGTCGAATCTCCAAAAAGGAAAGAACTACCTTCAAGATAGTTCTTACTGAAGTACGCCTGTTCCCTGTTGTTTTTTACGCCTTCCGACGTTGTGTATACTGTGTCCTATTGTAGAAGATATGCATGCAACGGTAACAGACATTTGCAATTTATCCCTTGAGAGTCGGCCTTTACTGGGTGACTAAAGGGAGAAACAAAAAAGGGTCCTCTTGCTTGGTTACATAACAAGAGGACTAAGGTCAATAGTATTAGGGGATATCTCATGAACACTTTAACACAGTAGCTATAAAAATGAAGTGTAACCAATTGTCAAACCGCCCATAGGATAGAGAAACGCCGATAACTTGCGAATATCGAAGATCTGTCCTTTCCTCACAAACGTGCTTTTCCTTGTGTTCGCACACACAAAAACCCTGAATTTTGGCCTTTTTGGCCGAATTCAGGGTTTTGCTTGTTGGCTTGCTTCCGAGAACTGCGATTATGTAGACTAGCTTATTTGAAATTTTAGTTGTAGAAGGTATTCTTTGGCCATAATTGGAATAAATGATAATCAACTCCCGAAATAAAGTAATTGTACTGCACGGAACTCGCGTCGGTTGCGGATTGAAAACCATTAAGATGACGGCTCGCCCGAGTTAAACCGCCGAAGTGTAGGCCCGAGGTTCAGAGGTCCCAGGAAATTGTTATGTGGTAAATTTACATTTATTTAACACAAAAAAATTGGATATTTTTTTATCCTTTTGTTGATGTTAATGATTATTGGGATAACAATCAGTCTGCTTGGCCATTGTAGACCACCTCTGTGTTATCCCTTAGCTCTTTTAAAAAAAGTGATCTAGTTTTGAATCGAAATACGGAAAGGCTACCTATTTTTAGGCAGCCTGATCCATTTATGTTTTGTTTGAGAGAAGTAAAACTTATACATTATTACCTACAATTAACGAGATGCTCCACCAAAACCTCCGGAAAGTTGCGATTGTGCTTGAGCAACAAGACGTTTTGTTATCTCACCACCTACTGAACCGTTCGCACGAGAAGCTGTGTCAGCTCCAAGTTGCACACCAAATTCAGTTGCGATTTCATATTTCATTTGATCAAGTGCTTGTCGTGCACCTTGTACTAATACTTGATTACGATTACCACCACTACGATTTGCCATTATTTAGTCACCTCCTTTTTTACATAACATCTCAATTTAAACTATTTTTTATGCAATTATTTCTAAAATGGTTTCCTATTATTAACTGGGGTTAGGGTTTACATACAATTGTTCTTTTCACCTGGGGTTTTCTTGTTGTTCGCAAAGTCTTGTAAACCGGTATTAGCTGCATACCAGGCAGGAAAAATCAGACGACTCCGTATCCAGGAAAATACTACTGATTTTTTATTCCAAGAAAAAATACGGCTTGACAAGCTTTGAATACTCTTATTCAAAATGGATAGTATAAAAAATGGAACAGGCCAAGGTGAATCTGAGGAAGTAATAAAGGAAGGACTTTGAATTTAAAAAAATCAGTTTTATAGAGAGGAATATGAATGATGGCAAATAACTTATATCAAAGGGAAAACTTACGTCATCTTGCTAAGCTGGGCGAATTAGCTCCTGCCCAACAGCAAGCGTACGAAAATTTTAGTAGAACCGTAATGCAAGAAGGCGTTCTTACAAAAAAGGATAAAGAAATTATTGCTGTCGCTGTGGCGCACGCAACTGAGTGTCCTTATTGTATTGATGTGCATACCCGTAATGCTAAAAAATCGGGTGCATCCCTCGAAGAATTGGTAGAAGCAGTGTTTGTAACAGCTGCACTTGAAGCCGGAGGAGCAGTTACTCATAGCACTCATATGCAAAATGCCCTTGATCAAGATGCCAATGATACCCTCTATCGCCGATCCAATCTTAAAAAGTTAGCCAATTTGAATCAATTAATCCCTAATGGTTTTAGGGCATATTCCCGTTTCAACACTGAAGCAACCAAAGAAGGAAAATTAAATGCAAAGTTAAAAGAATTAATAGCAGTTTCAATAGCCCATACCACAGAATGCCCGTACTGCATTGACGTTCATACAAAATCTGCCCAACGAGCAGGATCAACAAAAGAAGAGCTATCAGAAGCTATTTTAGTTGCAGCTGCTCTGTTGGCAGGCGGTGCTTATGCCCATATGGCCAACCTGATTGAAAGCTACGGGGAATAATTAGAATCACTCAATAAAAAGGAGGCTTTTATATTATAATCTTTAACAAACTGGTTGTGGAAGCTTGATAGAGGCATCCAACATTACGGCTCCTAGGGATTACAGTATTTTTTCTTCCACTAAATAGAAATCATAAGCAACAATGATTTAGCCTCAAATGATGGAGCCATTTCTTTTAATGCATGTTCATCACCATCAAAGACCAACTTGTCTTTATAGCAAACGATGAAATGATAATAAGACCTTTTTTCCAGTTCTTCACCCCCTCCAGCCCCTAACTATTCGTCATCAGGAACCATAAATTCCTTTTGCATAAATCTTTTTTCTTATTAAGCCATTCACCCTGTTATAAATATTGCGGTTGATTTTCATCATTCTTCACCTCCCTCCACCAAAGTGGCAGAAGGCCAAGTGACATGCTCAGAGTCATCACAGTACGGAAGCTTTCACCAATTCTCCTTCCGACAAAGTATCCGCGAGAAAGTTCCTAAATCCTTGAATAAAGGTACGGATGATTCCGAATTACAATTATCTTTGTAAAAAAACATGGTTCTGCTTCGTTATTAAGGACCATACCGTTGCATCAATGCGGGTACAGTTCTTCATAAAAGAAAGTTAATCGGTGATTATAAAGGATAAAAAGCTCATATACAGGATAAATTATATTTCATGGAGGTGAAAAACATGGATAACCAACAACAGCAACAACAAGCTGCTCGTCAAAGACAGCAACAAGCTCAACAACAAGCTGGTCAATCTTACGGGACTGAATTTGGTAGCGAAACTAACGCTCAACAAGTTCGTCAGCAAAACCAACAGTCTCAACAACGTAACAGCCAACAAGGTCAACAGGGCCAACAACAGGCTGGTCAATCTTACGGGACTGAATTTGGTAGCGAAACGAATGTTCAACAAGTTCGTCAGCAAAACCAACAGTCTCAACAACGTAAGAGCCAACAAGGTCAACAGGGCCAACAAGGCCAACAACAATAACCTCTATACAAGAATGCTCCTTAATGACTAGGGGGCATTTTTGGTTGTTTATCCTTTGTTATCACGTTTTCTATTTGGTTTCTCGATCTCGGATTTCATTTTGATATAGAAAAGAAATTGAATTTTCTACAACTAAACGAACATTACCTCCTACTTTCAAACCGCATGATAACCCAACACAATCCCAATGATCTTCGATGTTCAGGAGCTGATTTCGGCCCACGATGTCTCACAGCTGCTATTCAGTAGCAATAAAACCAAAAGGGAAATCAAAATACCTTTTGATTGAATTTTCCTCATACGATCACCTATTCCTGAAATATGTTATGCAATGAAAAATTGGAAAATAATGACATAACCACTCTTTTCACTACTCTCCCGTTTACTGTTTGTTCATATTGTGGCTCTTCTTGTTCAATTTCTTGCAGACGCGGACTTAAAGAATCCACGATTGTCTGGGCTTGTTGGGCGCAGTCTTGAAACAATTGCTTTGCCTGCTGGTTTTCCGAATCAGAGCAAAAGTCTGAAGACTTGCCTGCGCACTTTTTAATCCTGCCAGGGTTGTTTTTAAATTGCTTAAAGGCAAACTTTTAAAAGTGCGTTCATATAAATACACTTATGTTTTTAAATACACAAGCATTTACATAAGTAAATATAAAAGATAATACACTTTGTCAAACTTTGAAAGATTTGGTCTTTATCAACAGATGATGGATGATAATTGATCGTTTAAGGAACAATCAATATAGACTGAAGTCGAGTGATAGAGTGAAAATGAAAACGCAGAAAAGTTTTAGGAAATTGGTTTTAATATAATGGTTTAATTGGAGAAGGTGACAGAATGATTAACTATTTAGGAACACCAAAAATAGAAACCGACAGATTAATCCTTAGAAGATTGGAGCCTACTGATGCACAAAGTATGTTTGACCATTGGCTTTCAGACGAACGGGTAACTGACAATCTAATTAAAGGAGCACACAAGACAGTTTCGGAAACGTTTGAGTGGGTGGATGGAATTGTGAGGGAGTATAGCAGTAAGGAATTTTGTGACTGGGGCATTGAAATAAAAACTACCGGTGAACTAATTGGAGAAATCGAATTATACAATTTTGACATTCCCACTGAAAACTGTGAAGTAGGTTATTCGCTTGGATGCAGATGGTGGCATCAGGGCTATGGGACTGAAGCGTTAAGAGCGGTTGTTGAATTTGGTTTTAGGTATATGAATATTCACAAAATATCCGCAGCACATAACATCGATAATGCAGCTTCTGGCAGAATTATGAGTAAAGTTGGGATGGCACAGGAAGGTATGATCAGGCATAAGATCCGCAATGCCAAGAATCAATACAAGGACTGTGGAGTTTATGGAATTCTCCAAGAAGATTATCTTAAAAATACTGTCAGTACCCAAACCTATATCCTTAATTTAGAATGATTAAATCCGGCAATCCAATATTAGTGGTCTAACGATGTTCCTCTGAAGTAGGTCTCTTTTCCAAGCCTTTAAAAAACCAAAGCTTAGATCGCCTTAGCTGAAGATCCATCTGCCAATTGTTCTCGTAGGTATGCCTGAAATCACTTGTTAAGAAACCTCGCTCCTTTGAACTGTCACCCGAATAATGGACACTTATGATGGAAACTTATAAAAAAGTCCCTTATTCGGCCGTTCCTACCATACGAATCCTGTATAATTCATTTACAATGTTCTCCAACAATTAATACGATTCCTATTGCTTTCCTTGTCTCCGTCCTTTGCAAAATCACCATATGAAACAAATGCCTTACAGAGCTCAACATACCTAACTTTAATGGGTTTTCCGCTTTCCGTTCTGAAAGGCACCTGCTCCTTTTGCCGACCAAAACATTTCACCTAACGCTGGTAAAGAAATGACACCAACAACTTGTTCTCCCCTATAGGTGAGTGCTATGGAAACCCCATACAACTCGAAGACCTACACTGTAGTTTACCGTGCCATCAATAGGATCGATAACTCATTCAAAGTCCTCTGTACCTTCTATCCCGCCCACTTCCTCACTGAAAATCTGATGATTAGGATATTTTCCCCGGATTCGGTCGATGATGAAACTTTCCGCTAAGACATCCACTTCTGTTACAAAGTCTGTTGCTGATTTCAAAGTCTGTTGACCGGCTTTTCCCGCTCGAAGAAGAATGAGTTGTCCTGCATCCTTAGCCAGTTGAATTGCGAATGATAAATATTCTTTATACATAACTGTCCCCTCCCTCTACAAACTAAAAACAGTCCGAACTAAAGCCTAAATGATTACTTTTCAGCCTTAACTAAAGTTCTTAATTCACCTATTTTCTCGACTTTATTAATAATTCATCCCCATCTTTCAAGAACATCTGAGGATCACGAGCCATTCCAACGCCAGTGGAGTTCCTGTAGCAATAACATCTCCAGGTTCAAAGTTATTGATTGTGAAAGATAAGAAAGGATATAAGGAACTTTGAAAATCAAATTCACTGTATTGGATCCTGTAATGTCTCACCATTAAGTTGTAATCAGTTTAGCGGATCAAATAGACTTCTCTCCGGATAACCCAACGTCCGAAGAAATCTCTGTATCCGTAACTATTAGTACCCACCATACCTAAGAAATTTATTAAAAAACTGAGGGAGTGCGAACATCTTCTTTCTGATACCAAGAAAGTCGGATGCTTGGTTTATTTTGCAAACATAAAGAATATCACGCTACTCCCGTATCACCGAAAAAATACTGAATATTACAACTACAGACCGTTATTTATCTCCCCCTGATACTTCATTCAACAGATTTTCTTCCGTTAGATTTCCTTGTACTTGTTTTTGTACTTGTTTCTTTGTGATTCTTTCAGATGCTATAGAAACAGTTATAAATGTTATAAGACTCACACCTATGACATAAACAGCAACTCCACATGGAGCTCCGTAAACAGGTAGTACACCAATTAGGGCAGTACAGGTACCCATAAAGGGTAACGCTTTTTACAAACGGTTTATAATTAGGGGTAAGCCACGAGAAAGGCTCGCTGAGCCGATTGTTCAAGCAGATTGAGAAACTGGATGTACTCGTCCTGGATGAATTGGGATATATTCCGCTTCATAAACAAGGAGCAGAACTCCTCTTTCAAGTCATCTCTATGTGTTTTCCATTAACCGCAATAAATACTCTTCGTGACTCTCTGCCTTAATCTCATGATAATGCTCCCGAGTCCAGCTTAACTTCAAGCGTTTAGCGCATTCTTGAATGTGTGGGTTCATCCTGCGTCATCGCCTGTTTCCATCAAATGATCATAATGGGATAGCCCTTAACGGCAGAATCATCACAACCAATCTTCAATTTGGGCAATGGAACCATGTGTTTGGCGATCCCATTTTAACAGAAGCTGTATTAGCTTAGAGTAAGGAAAAAGCTACTTTACTACCAAAAAATGTCTTAGCGTGGGTTTTACGTCATACACAAAGCACCTTCCCTTTAAGGTAAATAACGTCATGAAAAGGGAATTACTTTTAGGGATGGATTAAGGGAATAAAAATAACCTTTTTTTAATTATCAGATCGTTATTATTCATAACTTCCTAAAACGACCTTCACAAAACCTTCTATGTCACCTAGCCGGTAGAGTGTTTTGACCTATTTTACATTATATGGTAATAGTTACCACCTCACACTTATTAAATCCTCCTTGTTTAAGTAACTGATAAATTTCCATATACACTTGCCACTTATCCACCCTTCATTTCCCCCAATAAAATAACAAATAAGCGCCAAGGCATAAGCCATAAATTTATTCCCTCATAAAACTAGCATCCCGCAGAATACCAGTTTTGCGTTTATCCGTTCATAGCCTTTTTTCAACAGTGATCAACTTGTCCGTATCCACTTCTCTGCTATTAGCATTTAATAGAGTAGAAGGGAGGTGTTCTAAATGGGAAAAGAAAAAAAATCTGG
>NZ_JAUHLN010000004.1 GCF_030412265.1 Fictibacillus terranigra | reverse complement strand
ATTGTAAAATCCCTGACTTACCTGGCTTTTGTTTGGTTTTCAAAGAACATTTTGTCGAACGCCGCTCGTTTTGGCGACTTTCTTAGGATAACATCTTTGGTGTAAGGTGTCAACCTCTTTTTTGTTTGTGTTTCTTTTTGTTTGCCGCGTCGTTTCAGCGACAAGTAGTACTATAACACGATAGCAAGAAAGAGGTCAACAGCTTTTTAGAAAAAAGTTTAATTCTTTTTTATTTATTCGTCGTATAGTGGCGATGGAACAAGTTCTTTCCTTTAGTTTGCTGGCGGATCACATCCACGATCCCCTTTTCAATCAGGTGTTCAAGCAGGATTCCGAGGTCAATGGAGTAATCCGAGATCTCTCGGTGTTCCATCAGTTCAGCCACTGTCCACTCTTGTTGCTCTTCGAACACGTTTAATAAGTGGCCGGCCCCTAGCTTTGTTTTGGAGCTGATGGAAAATTCGCTGGCGATCAATAGAAGTTCAATCCGTTTATCGATCGATTCATTACCGGTAATGAGCTCTTCATATAATTTGTAGATTTGCGGCTCAATGACCTTTACCTGATTCCACACTGTTATTTCCGGATGGAATCCCCGCTCGATAACAGCCAGCCTTGCCAGGTGATGGAGAGCATGGAGAATATGATTGAAGGAATCTAGATGCTGGCCTTTGTGAAACAGTTCTTTTCCATCTGAAAAGCGGCGAAGCAGTTTTGCAAATTCAATGGTAATTTTTTTAGAGCGCTCAGGAACCGGAAATTTATCAAGCCTGTCTCTTAATTCCGTAATATATTCATTCCGGTTAAACAATACCTTTCCATTGATGACCCAATCAACCACTCGGCGGTTGGAGCCGAGAAGAAGCCATTCATTGAGCCTCTCTTCCGCAACAATATGTAAAGCGGCAATCTTGTCATCGAACTCATAATGTTTAACACTCCAAGGTTTATCTGCGTGAGTAACGATGATAAATAAGATGCAGTCAAAATTATCCGTTAAGGGACTAAACGGTTTATTTTTTTCGATCAAAAGAACTCCAAGTGTGTTTTCGTTACTTGCCCTTTCCTGGTAAAGAGGGCGTAACACGTCTTCCATGCCTTCAACTCCCGTTCTAATTTCGGTCTCCATACATTTCAACGCAGGCGCTGAAAATCCTTTCTTTTTTTCCAAGTCCTTGTATACTGTAATTTAGGAGGGACAACCATGATAAAATATACGAGCAAGATCAATAAAATACGCACGTTTGCTCTAAGTCTTGTGTTTATTGGCATCATCATTATGTATGCAGGCATATTTTTCAGAAGCCATTTTATACTAATGTCATTATTTATGCTAATCGGATTTCTTGCAACCCTCGCAAGTGCCGGAGTTTATTTTTGGATTGGTATGATCTCCACGAACGCGGTTCAAGTGGTATGCCCCCATTGCGGCAAAGTAACTAAAGTTTTAGGCCGTGCTGATGCTTGCATGTCATGTAATCAGCCGCTTACCCTCGATAAAGATCTTGAGGGCCTCGAATTTGATGAGAAATATAATTCTAGACGCGCCATGAAGAGGGCCGCAAAAAAATAAGCTGATCCAGTCAAAGCTGGTTCAGCTTATTTTAATGTTTTTTATTTTTACATTCCGGGCAAGTACCGTAGATTTCCATGCGATGATGTCCAACGTCAAATCCCGTAACGGATTCTGCAAGTGTCTCGACCTCATCCAGGCCAGGATAGTGGAAGTCGACAATTTTGCCGCAGCCCTCGCAAATAATATGGTAATGTTTTGTCGTTACACAGTCAAAGCGGCTGGATGCATCTCCATACGTCAATTCTTTAACGAGCCCGACCTCTTTAAATACTCTGAGGTTGTTATAAACCGTAGCCACACTCATGTTAGGAAATTTGCCTTCTAGGGATTTGTATATTTCATCTGCTGTTGGATGTGTCATAGACTGTATTAAGTGTTCCAGAATCGCATGACGCTGAGGAGTTATGCGGACTCCAGACTGCTTTAATGTATCAATGGCTTCATTTATGCGTACTTCAGACATCGTCATGCACCTCACTCTCAAAAGAAATTATTATATTATAATATTTATAATTAGTGTATCTTGAAATACCTGCTTTTGTCAATCGATAGCCCTGTTTAAGGACAAGGAATAACATAAGAAACCAGGTCTTTTTACTTATTATTTTGCTTCTCTGTCTTGTTTCGTATTCCCGGCGGCATAGAAAAAGTGCGGGAGAGAATCCCGCACTTTGATTGGAAGAGTTATTACTAAATTCTATGCAAATCATTTCATGCGGTATAGTCAGACGCCTTGATGTGTGTTCCCTATTTTAAATTCTCAGGATTTAAGCCTTCAAGTTCAGGAATTACAAACAATCCGTCTTTTCTGATCAAAACATCGTCAAAGTAAAGTTCGCCGCCGCCATATTCCGGACGCTGGATGAGAACCATATCCCAGTGTACGGAGGATCGGTTTCCGTTGTCGGCTTCCTCATAGGCTTCACCCGGTGTAAAATGAATGCTTCCGCAAATCTTTTCATCAAACAGGATATCCCCCATCGGATGCTGGATCATTGGATTGACGCCGATTGCAAACTCGCCGACATAGCGTGCCCCATCATCGGTATCAAAGATTTCGTTGAGCTTTTCTGTGTTGTCAGCGGCCGCTTCAACAATTTTGCCGTCTTTAAAAGTCATGCTTACGTTATTAAAGATGGTTCCGCGGTACGGACAAGGTGTATTATATGTAATTGTACCATTGACACTATCCTTGACTGGAGCTGTGAATACTTCTCCGTCCGGAATATTGTTTTCACCCGCGCATTTTACAGCAGGGATTTCTTTAATAGAGAAGGACAAGTCGGTGCCAGGTCCAGTAATTCTTACTTTGTCCGTGCGTTCCATGAGTTCTTTTAATGGCTGCTGCGCCTCTTCCATTTTCTTGTAGTCGACATTGCAGACATCCAATAGGAAGTTTTCAAACGCCTCATAGCTCATTTTAGCTTTTTGAGCAAGCCCCTTGGTAGGATAATTCAAAAGCACCCATCTGAGGTCATTAATAATGACTTTTTGCACGGGTTTAAAATACTCTCCACGAAGACGAAACTTGTCAGCAGGGACTTCTGAAAGCTCGGAATCATTCTCTGAACTAGAAATCGAAATATAAGCATCAACCTCTTTTGCCCTTTTCAAGTCCCAACCCATTGACGTTTCAAGCTGTTCCGCTTCATAGCCCGTAATTAAATAACGATTGATTTCGTCATCGTATATGTTTACGTACGGGTAAGCACCCAATGCGTAGGCTTCATTTATAAGAGCTTTAATTAAGGGCCTGGCAGTGAGAGGCGATGTAATGAGCACACGCTCTCCTTTTTTCAATTCAACCGAATGGTGCAATAGCGTTTTGGCAAGAGTGACAACTCTTTCGTCCAACATTGTAAATCTCCCCTATTCCTATGTATCTTTAAAAAATTCCAACAATTCCATCTTATCATTAAAGCCTTCCTGATGCCCGTAATTAACGCGGTAGTATATACCCGGTTGATCTGCCCATACTATTAGAAAAAAATCAAAGGGGCTTGTTACTATGAACGTAGATCGGGCAAAACAGATTATTTCATCACCAAGCGAAATTGAAGTGCTGTATTTCGGTAAGCCTGTATGGATTGAATCCATCAATTCAGCAAACCAAACCGCGTGGGTTCATCCCAACGATGAACCCAGCCATGACATGGAAGTTCCGGTAAGCGACCTGCAGGAACATTAAGATAAAGGGCGATGCTTATATAAGCATCGCCCTTCTCTTTATGACAGGTTTTCTCTTATATAAGAAAGAACTTCATCAATATGATCCTTCACTTTCACTTTTCTGAACGCTTTTACAACTTTTCCTTCTTTATCAAGAATGAAAGTCGACCGCTCGATCCCCATGTATTCTTTTCCGAAGTTCTTCTTTAGTTTCCAAACACCGAAAAGCTCTGCTGCCTCATGCTCTTCGTCTGCCAGAAGCAAGAACGGCAGGCCGTATTTATCAATAAATTTTTCGTGTCTGGCCATCGGATCTGTACTTATTCCAATAATCACAGCATTCAAATCCTTAAATTCATCATGTTTGTCCCTAAAATCACAAGCTTGAGTCGTGCATCCCGGGGTCATATCTTTAGGGTAAAAATACAACACCACATTCTTCCCTTGAAAATCGGATAGCTTAACATGTTGTCCATTACTTGCCAGCAATGTAAAATCCGGTGCTTTTTCTTGTTCTGTAACTGCCATGGATATCCCTCCTGCTTAACGTTGATCTATATAAAGAGGGTAACCAATTCCAGGCGTTCCTACAACTTTTTTGATGCTGTTTCCCTGTCAATCACTGAATTTAGGACAAATGCAGCAGGAAGCAAGTATCCGATCAGTGCTTCTACAATTGACAGCCATCGGCCTGCCCCCATCGGAGTCAAGTCCCCATATCCTACAGAAAGCATCGTCATCGAACTGAAATACATAGCATCATCAATGACCTGAAAAAAATGGCGATGCCCAATTACTTCTCCGTGCTTCATGAGAACATGCATATCCATGAGAAGCAGCGAAGTATACATAAGCCCAAATCCAAGGATGATGGTTACGTAAACGATGACGAGCACGAAAAGGTGATTTAAGGACATGAGCTGATGCTTCATGACCGGGTGAGAAAAAAGGGATTGAAGACTTTTAAATACAACAATCCCCGATAAAAAAAGCATCGCAAGATAAATCATCTTCCCCACCGCCTCTGATAGCAGTGTATGCGCCGTGTTCAACGAATAGGACAGGTTACTGGGACTGATAGTAAATAAAAAAAAGGCTAAAAACAATTTGTTTTTAAGCCTTTTTCTTATGATTAGTATCTTACAGCATTTGCTGCATTCACACGGCCTTTAGAGAAATAAGTTCCCGTTCCGGAAATCTTGTCTGCCGTATTTTCGATCGCGGCACGGATCTGAGATGCACTTTTTCCTTGTGAGGAAAGCAATCCGGCTACACCTGCAACAAGAGGTGTAGCCATTGAGGTTCCAGAAAGGTAAGCATAGTTACCTCCTGGCACCGTAGATAGAATACTCACACCCGGAGCTGCCACGTCTACCCATGATCCATAGTTAGAAAAAGAAGCCAGCCTGTCGTTTTGGTCGGTTGCCGCTACAGCAATCGCAGCAGAATAATAACCAGGGTAGCTTGGTGCGGAAGTGCTTTCGTTACCTGCTGCAGCAACGACTACGGATCCCTTGCCCGCCGCATAATTTACAGCATTTTGAAGGGTTGTAGCAGAGCTTGGCCCTCCAAGGCTCAAAGAAATAACTTTAGCTCCTTGATCGGCAGCATAACGAATACCACTTGCAACATCATCTAACGAACCGCTTCCGTTTGCGTCAAGAACTCGCACGGCCAAGACAGAAACGTTAGGCGCCATCCCGGCAATACCGCGGCTGTTATTGGTCGCAGCTGCAGCAATTCCTGCGCAGTGAGTGCCATGTTCGTTCAAGTCCATCGGATCGGAATCATTATCTACATAGTCATACCCCTTAACAACTTTGCCAGCCAAATCTGGGTGATTATAATCAACACCTGTATCCACGATTGCTACTTTTACAGATGAAGATCCACGTGTGACATCCCAAGCTGACTGGGCACCCACTTTTTGAGGTGCATACTGATAGGAAGCAAAATACGTGTCATTAGGTGTATAAGTTGCCTTGTATGTATAGTTCGGCTCCGCATATTCAACGTTTTTATTTTTCTCGTACGCTTTAATTGCTCCTTTTACATCCCCGTCTTTTACTTTAACTACTTGGAATTCTTTGTCTTTTTGAACAAGCTTGGCGTCTGATTGTGCATGTATAGCCTTAGTCTTGGCGGCTGGGACGCCATCTTTGAATTTTACAATAATTTCATTCGGTGCTACTTCTGCTTTCACAGCTGTTTTTTGCGCTGCCTGTACAGGTGTTGCTAAAGAAATTACAATGGGTAGTGTTACGGCAACTGCCATAATTTTTTTGATCAAAATCGATCACTCCTTTTTGTAAGATACCTTTAGCATAGGGCCAAATTAGCAGAAAATAAAGAAAATTTTACAATTTCAACCAAAAATGAACACTATATACCAATAATTTCACAATCTTAACTTTAATAAGTTTAAGTAACTATTTTGCTGCCTTGTAAATCATATAACTTTCTTACTACTTCAGCTGCCCCAAAAAAACAGACACCCATTTCGGGTGTCGCTTGCCATACTAATTTCCTGCGCCTCGATATTTGGTTACACCTATATTCCATAAAAAAACAGAGATGGCAAAAAAGATCACGCCGATCAATGGTGTGATAAAGGCGTAAATGTACCACTCTTCCCTGCCAAGAAAATACGCTGCTGGATATACGCCGACGAAAGCAAAAGGCAGGATCCACGTAAGAACATAACGAATGATCCGATTATAAATGTCTACCGGGTAACGGCCGTAGTTTCCGATGTTGTACATCATCGGCATAATATCCGTTCTGCTGTCCGACCAGAACCCGATGCTCGCCAGGGTTACAAAGATTCCTGCATATACGAGGGCACCGCCTGCGACCAGAATGAGAAAAATAAACGGATCATACCAATGCAAGCTTAATCCTAGATTGTTCCCCGCATAAAACATAATGGCCAGGCCAGTAACGACCCCAAACAATGATTCAAGCTCCATCCGTTCTAGGATAATCTGAAAAAGGCTATGGATCGGCCGTGTCAGGATTCTGTCCATCTCCCCTTTCACGATATAGCGGTCCGTGAAATCCCAAATGTTAAAGAAAGCACCGAAAATGGCAAATGGGACAAGAAAGAAGCCATAGATAAAGACCATCTCATCTTTGCTCCAGCCCTTAAGCAGACTGGTGTGGCCGAACACTACGAGGATAAAAATAAGGTTCACTGCCTGAAAGAGCAAGTCCGAAAATATTTCAACGGCCATATCTGCACGATAGGTCAGCCTTGTTTTTAAATATTGGCCTGCATATTGAAAAAAGATAGAAAAATAGGACATCCTTTACCCTCCTTGCACGATGAGCTGACGTTTAGCTGTTGCCCACAGCACCTGTATCGGTATAAAGAGAACGACGCACCACAGCGCCTGATTCAACAGCCCGTGGATGACTCCACTTCCCTGGAATCCTTCCGTAAAGATCATGCTCGGGATATAACTGATTCCCTGAAACGGCAGATAGCCCATAATACTTTGTGCCCAGCCGGGAAAGAAGCTGATCGGAAGGATAAGCCCGGAGAACAGATCGATTACGACACGCTTCGCCCGGATCAAGCCATCATTATTAAATAGGAAGAAGGTTGCAATTCCTGTCAGCAAATTGATCTGCGTATTTATAACGAAGCTTAAAATAATAGATACCAGGAAATACAGCCATGTAGCCGGATGGCTAGTAAACTGGATCGGAAAGATAAAATAGACGATGACCATGCCAGGTACTGAGAAAAAGAGAATCCTGAATATGCCTTCTCCCAAGCCCTGCATCATTTTCATGCTAAGGTAGTTATAAGGCCGGATCATTTCGATGGCTACTTTTCCTTCCTTGATCTCAAGGGCAATCTCCCGGTCGATATTATTAAAGTAGAAGGCCCTTGCCATCCAGGCGACTGCGATGTATGTTGTCATCTGGACAATAGAGAGGTGCTGGATCGATGGTTTGTCCCCATAGATTGCACTCCACAAAAAGTAGTACGCTCCGATATTGATGCTATAGATCAGAATACCGCTGTAATAGTTTGTCCGGTAGGCCAGCATCATCAAGAAGCGGATGCGGATCATTTCTAAATATTTACCCATTCCGGACTGCTCCCTCTTCGTAAATATTGCGAATAATTTCTTCTGTCGTAATCTCTACAATCTTTAAATCTGCAATTCTCTTTGCAGCAACTACCTTGCCGATCACCGCGGAAATGATTTCTTCATCATTTTCCACACTCGCCGTCCAAGTACTGGCGTTGGTGCCCTGCTCCCACACAACAAGGTGTTCCTTCGTTAATTCCTGAAGTTCATTCATAAATACATCTTCAGTGAAAAGGAATTGAATCTGCTTGCCCTCTCCCCAGTTTTCACGAAGCTGCTGAAGGGCGCCATCATAGATGATTTTACCTTCATCGAGCATGATAACCCGTTCACACAGCGCTTCGATGTCTGATAAATCATGGGTAGTTAGTAGAATGGTCGTACCGTATTTTGCATTAATTTCTTTTAAAAACTCACGGATCTTCAGCTTCACCAGAACATCCAGCCCAATGGTAGGTTCGTCGAGGAACAGCAGCGGCGGGTTGTGGATCAGGGCTGCTGCAAGTTCACACCTCATCCGCTGCCCTAAAGACAGCTTCCTCACCGGCTTATCAAGCAGCGGCTCAATTGCCAGCGTTTTTATCACATCCGCCATATGCGTATTGTAAAATTCATCCGGTACATTATAAACCTTCTTCAGCAGACGGAAGGATTCCTGAACGGCAATATCCCACCATAACTGAGACCTCTGGCCGAACACCACCCCGATGCTTCGCACAAATTTCTCTCGGTCTTTATGCGGGTTCATTCCATTTACCCTGACTTCTCCTGAAGTAGGAGTCAGGATGCCTGTCAGCATTTTAATGGTCGTAGACTTACCGGCGCCGTTCTCCCCGATGTAGCCAACCATTTCGCCTTTGCGGATCTGCAGAGAAATATCGTCCACCGCTGTCTTAATGGTGTAGTTTCTTGTAAAAAGATCACGAAATGCACCTTTAAGCCCCGAACGGCTGGAGTGGGACGTGAATTCTTTGCGCAAATCTTTTACATCTATAATATAGTCCATTTTGTTTCTCCTCCGAAACTTTCTTCATGGTGCCAGGCACCAGTTTTTCACCAGCATGAACTAGTTTATCCTAAGTCTCTCTGTACCTCAATCTATTTAGCCTGCCTAAGTGCATCGTCCTTCATCCACTCCAAAAACATGCTACAATATATGAGGAATTTCATAAGGAGGATTGCAATGAATCATCAACAGTCAGAGTTATTATATAAAGAAGCTCAAGAACATATTGTCGGCGGTGTGAACAGCCCTTCCCGCTCTTTTAAGGCAGTGGGCGGCGGGGCGCCAGTATTCATGGAGAGGGCACAGGGAGCCTACTTTTGGGATGTGGACGGCAACCGCTACATCGATTACTTGGCAGCTTACGGGCCCATCATAACCGGCCACGCACATCCGCATATTACAAAAGCGATTACGGAAGCAGCGGAAAACGGTGTGCTCTACGGTACACCCACGAGCCTTGAAGTAAAATTTGCTAAAATGCTGAAGGAAGCCATGCCTGCTATGGAAAAGGTAAGGTTTGTCAACTCCGGTACGGAAGCCGTCATGACGACGATCCGAGTAGCCCGCGCTTATACGGGGCGAGACAAAATCATTAAGTTTGCCGGCTGTTATCATGGCCATTCAGACCTTGTGCTCGTAGCTGCAGGTTCTGGCCCGTCAACACTCGGTACACCAGATTCCGCAGGCGTACCAAAAAGTATCGCTCAAGAGGTTATTACAGTTCCGTTTAATGATATTGATTCTTATCGTGAGGCGTTAGACCGCTGGGGTGACCAGATTGCCGCGGTTCTCGTTGAACCGATCGTCGGGAACTTCGGTATCGTTGAACCGAAAGAGGGCTTTTTGGAAGCAGTAAATGACTTGACTCATAAGGCAGGCGCTCTTGTCATCTACGATGAAGTTATCACAGCTTTCCGTTTTATGTACGGCGGGGCCCAAGATCTTCTTAACGTAAAACCGGATATGACTGCCCTTGGAAAAATCATTGGCGGCGGTCTTCCGATCGGTGCATACGGCGGCAGGAAAGATATTATGGAAAAAGTAGCGCCATTAGGACCTGCATATCAGGCGGGAACGATGGCTGGAAACCCGGCTTCCATCTCTGCAGGCATCGCGTGCCTTGAAGTTCTTCAAGAAGAAGGCGTATATGAAAGAATGGATGAACTCGGCAAAATGCTGGAAGATGGAATTCTCAAGCACGCCAAAGCCTATGGTGTTCCTATTACGATCAACCGCCTAAAAGGGGCGCTTACCGTCTACTTTACGGATGAGAGGATCGTGAACTACGAACAGGCGGAAAATACGGATGGCGAGCGGTTCGGAAAGTACTTTAAAGCCATGCTCGCCGAAGGTATCAACCTCGCACCGTCTAAATATGAAGCCATGTTCCTCACGACCGCGCATAGCGTAAATGACATTAATGAAACGCTTGAAGCAGTTGAACGTTCGTTTAAGAAAATCACTTCTATGTAAGTTTATTAAACAGAGTGCATAGGACACTCTGTTTTTTTACCTCTTGATGTAAGCGCTTACTTATTCGTCAGTCCTGCATATCCTCTTCCCCAGCCTCACTCCTTATGCATCAAGTTGAATAAAAATAATTGACTGACTATTCTAACGATGATACTATTTAAATATATTGCTAATTTCTTTAAAACATCACATCGGTAAAGAGATAAAACCATTTCTCGCGATTTGGTTTTTTTATGTCTTATAAATAATTGGAGTAAGGGAGGCTTTCAGATGAGTAATTCATGGAGCCCTGCTTTGTTTAAAGATTATCGCAAGCAGGAGTTTGACAGCTGTGGAATCGTATCCGTAATCGAGAAAGAAAATGTGGCCACCAAGAAAAACGTGGATGACGCCATTCATGCACTAATTACCATGAACCATAGGGCGGGCTTCATCGAAAATGAAGGAGACGGGATCGGGATAAACATTGATATCCCCCGCCTTCTTTGGAAAGAAAAGCTGACAAGTAAAAGCCTTCCTTGTTCCGCTGTGGATTCTGAGCACTTTGTTGTCGGCCATTTCTTCATCGACAAAAAAGCCGACAGCGCCGCGGAAATGGAAACGGTTAAAGCGTGGTTTGATAAACACCATCTTGAGCTGTTATATGAAACAACAAATGTGACGAATTCTGCCGCTTTAGGCCCAATCGCCCGCGGTGAAGAGCCTGTCTTCTGGCAGGCGGCGCTTCTTCCGAAAAGGAATCATGAGGAGCTTGACCGGACATTGTACCACCTGCTGATTGATATCGAAACGTCGCCTTCAGTCCATGTAGCCTCTCTCAGCAATCATCATGCTGTCTATAAAGTGATGGGCTCAGGCGAAACGCTTCCAGCCTACTATGAAGACCTGACCCATCCGCTTATCGCATCAACCGTGACGTTAGGGCACAACCGCTATTCTACCAATACATTATCGACCTTTTTCAGAGTTCAGCCGTTCAGCGTTCTCGGACATAACGGCGAATTGAATACGATTGCCAAGCTCCGTGAAGAAGCGGAGATTATCGGAATACCGGTTACTGACGGAGGAAGTGATTCACAGGATCTAAACCGGGTGATCGAAACCTTAATTCTTCGTGAAGGATTTTCTTTGTTCGAAGCAATGGACGTACTGTTCCCTCCCATCATTCATGAAATTAAAGGTTATCCATCTCACTTGAAGGATTTGTATACCTATATTCGAGAGGCTTGGGGGCACTATGCTCAAGGGCCAGCAGGAATCATCTCAAGATTCGGGAACGAAGCGGTATTCAGTGTGGATGCACTTGGACTCCGTCCAATCTGGCAGCTTGAAACCGAAACATCCCTCTACTTCTCCTCTGAGCAAGGAATTCTGTCCAACCATGATTTTACAGCAGAGCCGAAAAGCTTTGCTCCCGGTGAAAAGGTCGGATTGAAACGTGAATATGACGGCAGCCTTGCTTATTACAATCACAACGATTACCAAGAGCAGGTCTATCAAAAGATGCAGGCAAGAATCTGCGTTGACGGGGCCAGACACCGATTGGAAACTCCTTCTCTTGAGACAGGGCAAGTGCGTGCTCCGCTGAAAAAGCACAACGGGTGGTATGCCGCCTATGGCTGGGACCGTGAACAGATTCATCAGCTTGAACAGATGGCGGAAAAAGGAGTCGAACCGATTCAATCGCTTGGTCACGATTCACCACTGGCGGCTCTTCATCCTGAACGCCAGAATATTGCTGATTTTATTAAAGAAAGTGTGGCCGTTGTTACCAACCCTGCCATTGACAGAGATAGAGAGACTGAGCATTTTTCAACCCGGACTGTTCTGGGGAAGCGCCCTTCCCTCTTTAAAAAAGAAAAGGAACTAAAAACCATTGAACTGCTGACCCCGCTGCTCGTTGAAGGGATCGATGGGAAAAACCTGTCGGAGCAATTCAACCATCCTTCTTATGAGCAAGTGGCAGCTTACTTTGAAGCGAGAAGCGAAAAATATGTCCTCCACACGGTCATGCTCGCAAGTGAGACCGTAGAAGAAGCCTTAACCCGGCTTTCTGCTGAAGCAGCAGAAGCCACAGAAAATGGAGCTGCAGTCATCATTCTGGACGACAACCAGGCGCACAGAAAGCATCTTTGGCTGGATCCTCACCTCGTTTTGTCGGCGGTGGATCAAAGCCTTAGAAAGAAGTATCTGAGACGCAGTGTTTCATTGGTCCTCAGATCGGCTGCCATCCGTTCGCTGCATGATATCATTCTTGCTGTTGGCCTTGGTGCTGATGCTGTCAGTCCATATCTCCTGTTTGAGACTGTTGCCGAGCCTGGAAACCTGATCCCTGCAGCCAAGTTGTTTGAAGCCTTAAACAAAGGGCTTGAGAAAGTAATCTCCACCATCGGGATCCATGAACTAAGAGGCTATGACCGTCTCTTTTCAAGCATCGGGCTGAGCAGCGAAATTGCGGAAACATTGAATATCGTAAACTTCTTCGGCTCAGAATCGCTAGGATATAATTTTTCCAAATTAAAAGAAGACAGTATCGCAAGAAATGAAGTGTTCAGACAAAATGATGCAAGGGCAAGCAAAAGCTTCCGGCTCTTCCCAAGAATATGGAAATCGATCGGCGATATCGCCAGCGGGAAGTCCGATTACAGAACCTATGCAGAGAAACTGAAAGACCAGGAGAAGAGTAATCCGATCGCCATCCGTCATCTGACTGACCTGGCTTCTTCTGAAACGCCGGTTAATCCTGCTCATGTTGATATCGGTGTAAAAGATCATAGTCTTCCTTTCATCATCAGCTCCATGTCTTTCGGTTCACAGAACGAGACTGCATTCCGTGCCTATGCTGAAGCGGCTGACGTACTGAATATGATCAGCCTAAACGGCGAGGGCGGGGAAATTAAAGACATGATCGGTAAATATCCCAAGACGCGAGGACAGCAAATTGCGTCCGGACGCTTTGGTGTAAACATTGAACTGCTGAATTCTTCCAACTTATTGGAAATTAAAATCGGCCAGGGGGCTAAGCCTGGTGAGGGTGGCCATCTCCCTGGTTCGAAGGTTACCGATAAAATTGCAGAGGCCCGTAATGCTACCGTCGGATCAGACCTGATCTCGCCTTCCAACAACCATGATATTTACTCAATTGAAGATCTCGCACAAATGATCACAGAACTGAAGACGGCCAACGACCAGGCAAAAGTATCGGTTAAAGTACCTGTTGTTCCTAACATCGGCACCATCTCCGTCGGCATCGCGAAAGCGGGGGCAGATATCATTACGCTGAGCGGCTTTGATGGCGGTACAGGAGCAGCCAGGGTGCACGCTCTTCAACATGTTGGATTGCCTGCCGAGATCGGAGTGAAAGCCGCCCATACAGCACTGCTTGAAGCTGGATTAAGGCATAAAGTGGAGATTTGGGCTGACGGAGGAATCCGCAGTGCGCTCGATGCCGTGAAGATGATGCTTTTAGGAGCAAACCGTATTGGGTTCGGCACACTTTCCATGGTGGCGATCGGCTGTACGACATGCCGCGGCTGCCACCTGGACACCTGCCATGTAGGGATTGCCACTCAGATTGATACCGAGCAAAAAGCAAAAGACCATGGACTCCGCAGGTTTGTTCCAAGGCTCTTTGATCCTGCTGTCCAAGGCCTTGTCAGAATGTTTTCCGCATTTGGTGATGAACTGCGGCAGCTAACGGCCTCTCTTGGATTTACATCTGCACAGGAACTTGTCGGACGTTCCGACCTGCTCGTGCAGAACCGCGGCTTTGATCAGCTGGATCTCTCTGCCTTGCTGGAAAAATCGAGTGTAGAAGAGGTCATCCCGATGCCGCATGTGCAGGAATCGCTCCTGGCTGCGGTCACAATGGCAGCCGGTGCAGAATATTTGGATGAGGATGTCGCCCAGCTCTCTCATTCAAGAGACTTTCAGTTTGTCACGGCTGAACAGCGTGTCTTGGGAAGCCGCGTTTCCGGACATAAGACTCGTTCACGCCGAACCGGGAAACAGCCGGATATCCACCTCCATTTTAAAAATGGCTCGATCCCTGGAAACGGTCTAGGGGCATACACTTCAAAAGGGATTAAAATCAAAGTAGATGGCGGAGCACAGGATGGCCTGGCAAAAACCGCATTCGGCGGATCCATCACCGTCCTAAAATCAAAAGCGAAAAACGGCCAGTATTACAATGGTTCTGTTGGAAAGGGATTCGCTTATGGGGCTCAAAAAGGACTCTTTATGATTCAGGGGAATGCTGATGCAAGAGCCGGCATCCGTTTATCAGGAGCAGACCTCGTCATCGGCGGCAAGCTTGCTGCTCCCGTCATTTCCAACAGGGGCAATATCGGTACAAATGCTAATATAAAAGGATTTGCCTTTGAATATATGACCAATGGGAGAGGGATCGTACTTGGTGATCCCGGCCCATGGATCTGTGCCGGGATGACTGGGGGCGTCGTCTATCTCCGCCTGCAGCCGGAGATGGGACTCACGATAGAAGTATTGAAGACAAGAATTGCAAAAGGAGCCAAAGTTTCATTGGAACCGATAGGCTTTAAAGGCGCTGAAGACATCAACGAACTGCTGTCCAAATATACAGCGGCACTTGTAAAATCCGAGCAGTTTGAAGAAGCCGCTGAAATTAAATATCTCATGGAGCATCCGCTTGAGCACTTCGTTCAGGTCATTCCTGTAAAAGAACAGGCGGATCCTGATGTTTCTACAGAATAAAACGCCTTACGTTTAGAAAAGATCTCTGTTATAGAGATCTTTTTTTTCGTTCATATTTTTAATATAAATGAATACTTGATTATTAGAGGGAATCATTGTATAGTTGTCAAGATTATTATCTTACTTATAGAAGGGAAAACCTATTTAAGATGAAATTTGGAGCCCGAATGATAAAAACGGGATTAGCCATCACCATGGCGATTTATCTAGCCATGTTCTTTCACCTGAGCACGCCTGTCTTCGCTGCGATCGCAGCCACATTTGCGATACAGCCATCCATATACAGATCTTATCAAACCATTATTGAACAAGCCCAGGGGAATATAATCGGTGCTTTTTTTGCCATCGTCTCTGTACTTCTGCTGGGGAACAACCCGTTTGTCATCGGTTTTGTCGTCATTATCGTCATTGCAGTCAATTTAAAGATGAAAAATGAAAAGACCATCCCCCTTGCGATTGTGACGGTTATCGTCATTATGGAAAGCCAGACACCGAATTTTGTATCGTTTGCGATGGGGCGTTTTTTACTCATCATGCTCGGCGTCGTATCTGCTTTTCTCGTAAACCTGATCTTTATGCCGCCAAAACATGAAACCAAGCTTTACTTCAGCATCGCTAATCTGACAGACGACATCATCAAATGGATTCGTATGATCATCCGTCATGCCTCAGATTATTCCGCCATAAAAGATGATATCGGAACGATGAAGGAAGACAGCATTAAAATGGATCAGCTTTATCTATTATACAGAGAAGACCGCACTTATTTTAAAAACAATCAGTTTACGAAAGGCCGGAAACTGGTACTCTACCGCCAGATGATTTTTACGACGAAAAAATCTCTTGAACTTCTTAGAAGTCTTCATCGCCATGAGAATGAAATGCTCTGCATGCCCGAAGACCTTCAGCAGCTGATTACTGAACAGCTTGACTGCCTGACCAACTATCATGAACAGATCCTGCTGAAATATACAGGAAAAATTCGTTCCCAGCATTCTGTAGGCATGCTTGACGAGCTCTGTGAGAATAAGAGTTCATTAATGAAGTCGTTCATGAGCTATTATACGACTCCTGACGATGACCAATGGATGCAGCTGTTTCCTGTTTTCGCCTTGATCATTGATTACAGTGACCAGCTGGAACACTTGAATCGCCTTGTTGAAAGTTTTAAGAACCATCATATGGACGACAACGAGCTAACGATAAAAGAAGAAAAACCAGATTAGTTTTCAATAAAAAGGCCTGACATTTTCATGTCAGGCTTTTTCCTATTAGTTTTTCATTCTAGGATCAAGAGCGTCACGAAGGCCATCACCCATCAGGTTAAAACCTAGTACAGTAAGCATTATCGCTATCCCCGGGAAGATGACGGTCCACGGTGCCTGTATAATAAAGTCCCTGGAGTCCGCAAGCATCTTCCCCCATTCAGGTGTAGGAGGCTGTGCTCCAAGACCTAAGAATCCGAGGGCCGCTGCCTCAATGATTGCGGTTGCGACCGCCAAAGTGCCTTGAACGATGATAGGCGCCATGCTGTTTGGGAGCACATGGTGGATCAATATCCTGGAATCCTTCATACCGATCGCTTTAGCCGCTGTAATGTACTCCTCTTCCTTCACACTCAGAACCCTGGAACGTACAAGACGTCCAAATATCGGTACATTGATGATGGCAATCGCTATAAGCGCATTTCTTAAGGATGGCCCCAATACAGAAACAACCGCAATAGCGAGAAGTATGCTGGGAAATGCCAGCAGGATATCAAAGATTCTTGAGATGATCCCATCGATCACCTTGCCATAGTAACCTGCGATGATTCCAAGTGCAGAGCCAACAATAACGGAACCAGCTACAGAAACGAAACCGACCCACAATGAGATCCGTGCTCCGTATAGTACCCTGGTAAAAATATCGCGTCCGAATTCATCCGTTCCAAACCAATGCTCACCAGACGGCGCCAGATGCTTGTCCGCCAGGCGCTGGTCCGAAAAACTGTATGGCGCCAAAACCGGAGCCAGAATGGCGATTAGGATGAAGAAAATAACAATTCCGAGTCCAACCATCGCTAATTTATTCTTCTTGAAAGAACGCCACGCATCTTTCCAGGGAGAGATGACTTTGTCGTCACCTTGCTCCACTGCGGGCGGGTTTGATAACGGTGGTGTAGTTCTTGCTAATTCAGCCATAATAAACTCCCCCTATCAGTATTTGATGCGCGGATCGATGGCCGCATACAGAATATCCACAAAAAGATTAATAAGTACAAAAAGTGTAGCTACTACTAAAATTCCAGATTGGATGACTGGATAGTCCCGGGACTGAATGGCTTCATAGATATAGGTGCCGACTCCAGGCCATCCAAAGATGGTCTCTGTCAGAATAGCACCGCCTAGAAGCAGTCCCGTCTGAAGGCCGATAACTGTGATAACAGGGATCATGGCATTTTTCAAAGAATGCTTGTACACAACCCAGAACATCTTTAACCCTTTCGCCTTGGCAGTACGGATGTAATCCGAACGCATCACTTCAAGCATGCTTGACCTTGTCATCCTCGCGATGATTGCCATTGGAATAGTACCGAGGGCAATTCCTGGAAGGATTAAATGCTTAACAACTTCTATGAACTGGTCAAACCTTCCCTCCAGCAGCGTATCCAGCAAGTAGAGATGAGTGATGGCCTCTACCGGCATCCTGATATTGTCTCTGCCTGTTGTCGGCAGCAAGTCCCATTTGATGGAGACAAAATACTGTTCCATTAAACCCAGCCAGAAAATAGGCATTGATACCCCGATTAATGCAATGAGCATCACTGCATAATCGAACCATGAATTTTGGAACCATGCGGAGATGATGCCGGCGTTGACGCCGACTACCACCGCAATCAAAATCGCAACCAGTGAAAGTTCGATTGTTGCCGCCAAATACGGCCATAGTTCATCACTGATCGGTGTTCTAGTTTTCAGTGACGTTCCAAGATCTCCTTGAAAAAGGCCTGTCAAATAATGCACAAATTGGGAGTACCATGGCTGATCCAGCCCCAACTGCTTCGTTAACGTTTCAATAGCCTCTTTGGATGCCTGCTGGCCAAGAATCAATTGAGCAGGATTCCCCGGAATCGCCCGGATCATCATGAAAACGATAAACGTCATTCCGAGGAGCACAGGGATGAGCAAACCAATCCTTCTAATGGTATAAGAAAACATGTCCACACCTCATTTACGCGTAGTTGTCGTTACAGCACCCTGATGTTTTTTTTATCCAAAACAAAAGGGGAGCATGCAAGATACTCCCCACTTTCTTCATCACTTCATGGAAACATCAATAAATGACTGAGAGCCTTTTGGATGCGGGTAGAAATCTTTAATGGAATTTACACCTGCAAGCTGCGGCTTAGCATGTACAAGAGGAACCCATGGTGCATCTTCATGGATGATCTCCTGTGCTTTTTTGTAAAGCTCTTCACGTTTTCCTTCATCGGCTGTGGATTGTGCTTCAATCAATAGCTTATGGACCGGTTCACTCTTATAGCGTGCATAGTTGTTAGAATCAATCGTGTCTTTATCAAGAAGAGCATATAGGAAGTTATCCGCGTCTCCATTATCTCCTGTCCAACCGATCAAGAAGGCAGGTGATTCACCTTTACGGAGTTTTTCCAGATACGTACCCCACTCAAATGTAACGATGTTCGCTTTGATTCCAACCTTAGCAAGGTTTGCCTGGATGGCTTCAGCAATTTTTTGTCCATTTGGCATGTATGGACGTGATACCGGCATCGCCCAAAGATCCATTTTGAAACCATTTGGATATCCAGCTTTTTTCAGTAATTCTTTAGCTTTTGCTTCGTCATACCCATAATCCTGGATGTCCTTGTTTTGTCCTGCGATGGAAGAAGGAAGCGGCGTTGCAGCCGGTTCAGCTGTTCCGTTATAGAAGTTTTTGATCAGTTCGTCTTTGTTTACAAGATGGCTGATCGCCTGCCGTACTTCTTTTTTATTAAACGGCGCTTTTTCAACGTTAAAGCCGAAATAAGCAACGTTCATAGAAGGACGCTCAAAGATTTGAAGATTCTTATCGGATTTAATCTTATCCAGATCACTTGGGTTTACTCCGTCAATCAAGTCCACTTCACCTTTTGTGAGTGCATTTAAGCGTGATGAGTTATCTTTGATGACTTTAAAGGTTACGCCATCTAATTTAGGAAGGCCCTTTTGCCAATATTTTTCGTTTTTCACAACTGAGATGGTATCTCCACGTTTCCACTCTTTAAACTTGAACGGCCCTGTTCCTACGGGATGCTCACCGTATTTGTCGCCGTACTGGTCAATCGCAGCAGGGCTGGAGATCGCAAACGGGCTCATTGCAAGGTTTTTCAGGAATGGGGCCTGCGGGCGCTTCAAAGTAAATTTAACTGTGTTTTCATCAACGGCTTTTACTTCTTTAATGACGTGGCCAGGATCATTTTTATAACCGCCGAACATGGATGCATAATAAGGGAACTTCGCAGCATCACCGTTCATCCATCGGTCAAAGTTCTTAACAACCGCATCTGCGTTGAAGTCAGTGCCGTCATGGAACTTAACGCCTTTTTCCAAAGTGAACGTGTACGTCTTGCCGTCGTCTGAAATCTTCCAGCTCTTCGCAAGTTCAGGAACGACATCTGTGTTCTCTTTTTTGTAGCCCGTTAGTGTTTCCATCACTTGCTCGGTAACGATGAACGATTCACCGTCTGTTTCATGCGCAGGGTCCAATCCGACGGCATCTCCTCCTCGTCCGTAGATCATGACGCCGCCTCCGTCTCCGCCGGAGCTTCCTTTCCCGCCTGTGCTTTCGCTTGAGGATTTACAGCCCGCCAGCCCTAATGAAAGGACCAGGATTAACGCTAGAGCCGTGAGTATACTTCTCTTCATGTTCTTTCCCCCGTTTTCATATGAATTTTTGCCTCTATTTATGTGTACGAGCTGCCATCAATAAAGATGACAGGCAACGTAATGGCCCTTCTCAGCTTCCTTAAAAACCGGACGCTCTGCGGCACATACATCCATTGCTTGAGGACAGCGAGTGTGGAACGCGCAGCCTTTTGGCGGGTTGGACGGGCTTGGGACATCACCTTTCAAGATGATGCGCTCCTTTGTAACTTCCACATCCGGAACCGGTACAGCAGAAAGCAACGCTTGTGTGTAGGGATGCAGCGGATTGTCATAAAGCTGTTCGCTGTCTGAAAGTTCTACAATCCTCCCAAGATACATGACACCGACCCTGTCGCTGATGTGCCTGACGACCCCAAGGTCATGGGCGATAAAAAGATAGGTAAGTCCGAATTCTTCCTGCAGATCCTGCAGAAGGTTCAGCACCTGAGATTGAATCGATACATCCAAAGCGGATACCGGCTCATCCGCAATGATCAGCTTTGGATTAACCGCCAGCGCCCGGGCGATTCCAATCCTCTGCCTTTGTCCTCCGCTGAACTGATGCGGATAGCGCTTCGCATGATAACTGCTGAGCCCAACAACTTCAAGAAGCTCCTTAACCCGTTTCTTTCGCTCCTTCGAATCCTTTACACCATGGACAATGAGCGGCTCTTCTAATATTTTTTCAACGGTATGCCTCGGATTGAGCGATGCAAAAGGATCCTGAAATACCATTTGCATTTCTCTTCGCATTTTGCGCATTTCGTTGGGAGAAAGTTTGGTCACATCCTGCCCTTCGAAATAGACTTTGCCGTCACTTGGTTCGAGTAGCCTGAGGAGCATCCGGCCGGTGGTGGATTTTCCGCAACCGCTTTCCCCGACAAGTCCGAGTGTCTCGCCTTTTTGAATGGTAAATGACACACCGTCAACCGCTTTTACTTCCCCGACAGTCTTGCCGAATACACCGCCTCTAATCGGAAAATGTTTTTTTAAGTTCTCAACTTTAACTAATGGTTCTGCCAACGATGTCTACCCCCTTCTGATCCTCATACAACCAGCATCTTACCTTTTGGCCGCCTTCCAAGGTATCCAGCGATGGTGTCTCGCTCAGACAGCGTTCATAGGCGTGTGCACATCTTGGGGCAAACTGGCATCCCTCTTTCACAGATCCGGGTTTCGGCACATTTCCTGGTATGGAATAAAGACGGTCTTTTTTCTCCCTCATATCGGGGACGGATTGAATCAAGCCGACCGTGTAGGGGTGTTTCGGATTTGTGAAAATCGTTTTTACATCCGCTTCTTCAACGACTTTACCCGCATACATGACGACGACGCGCTGACACATTTCTGCCACTACGCCCAAGTCATGGGTAATCATCATGATGGCGGTATCCGTCTCGTTATTCAGCTTTTTCATGAGCTCGAGAATCTGAGCTTGAATGGTCACATCCAGTGCGGTGGTCGGTTCATCGGCGATCAGAAGTTTTGGGGAACAGATCATCGCCATCGCAATCATGACACGCTGGCGCATCCCCCCTGACAACTGATGCGGAAAGTCCTTCATCAGTTCTTCTGCCCGTGGAAGCCCAACCATCTTCAGCATATCAATGGCATGTGCCCAGGCCTTCTTTTTTGGCCATTTCTTATGTATTTGCAAAGCTTCGATCAACTGGCTGCCGATAGTAAATACCGGGTTCAGGCTGGTCATCGGCTCCTGAAAAATCATGGCTATTTCATTTCCGCGGATTTCACGCATCCTTTTTTCAGATACTGAAGTAAGATTTTCGCCTTTAAATAATATATCTCCTTCAACTTTTCCCGCAGGTGAAGGAACGAGTCCCATGACAGATAATGATGTAACACTTTTGCCGCAACCGGATTCTCCTACAATTCCAAGCACTTCCCCGGAATTGACTTGAAAATCGATGTGATTGACAACTGTTACTTCTCCATCATCCGTCTGAAAAGAAGTCCTTAATCCTTTTACTTCCAAGACTGGACTGCTCACTATCCCACCCCTTTCTTCATGATGACATTTACTTGAAGCGTAAACAATTTGTAGGACACTCTATTGAAATTATGACACTAGTCTGATTATTTGACAATATTAAAATTTCTAAAAAATTTAAATAATGATGTCGATTCCTAGGTTTTGCAGGTCTTTTTTAACACAAAAAAGAACGGAGACGCATCAATGCTCCCGTTCTTTTTTCATATTCTTTGATTGGCTTTGCAACTTTCTGCCTATCCAGATTCAATCTCCAAGCTGCTGAACTGTAAACAGGTTATAGTATACTGCCCTTTTTTCCATTAGCTCCAAGTGGGTACCGCTTTCTGCAATCTCACCATTATCGACAACTACGATACGATCCGCATGAGTGATGGTCGCCAGCCGGTGTGCAACAATAAATGTCGTACGGTCTTTCGCGAGTTTTTCAAGAGATTCCTGAATCAGGTGCTCACTTTCCAGATCAAGAGCAGAGGTAGCCTCATCAAGGATCAAAATCGGCGGATTCTTCAAAAAGACTCGCGCAATCGCCACCCGCTGTTTTTGTCCTCCTGAAAGTTTAACTCCCCGCTCACCGATTTTCGTATCGTATCCTTCAGGCAGATTCATAATAAACTCATGCGCATTTGCGGCTCTGGCCGCTGCCATCACTTCTTCGTCCGTTGCTTCAGGGTTTCCCATCAGGATATTGGCTTTGACAGATTCACTAAATAAAATGTTATCCTGTAATACCATTCCGATTTTATCCCTGAGTGACCGCACCTTGTAGCTGCGTATATCCTCGCCGTCAAGCAGGATACTGCCCTTCGACACGTCATAAAACCTCGGAATAAGACTGACCAGGGATGATTTCCCGCCTCCGCTCATCCCGACAAGAGCGATGGTCTGCCCTTGTTCAACATGAAGGTTGATTCCTTTCAATACGTGGGGTTCATCCTCATTGTACCGGAAGTACACTTCGTTAAAAGAGAGCTCTCCCTTAACATACTTAAGTTCCCTTGCCTCAGGCTGATCTTTAATATCATATTCCTCATCCATAAATTCGAATACCCTGTCCATGGACGCGAGCGATTGTGTAAGTGTTGTCGATGAATTGACAAGCCTTCTGAGCGGATTATAAAGCCTGTCCATATAGCCGGCAAACGCTACAACTTCCCCAACCGATATATGTCCTCCAATCGCCCTGTAGGCAGCAAAACCGATAACAAGAAGAGGCGCGATGTCTGTAATCGTATTGACCACAGCAAACGTTTTAGCGTTCCAGTTGGTCTGATCCATCGCTTTGTTGAGAAAGTGAGAGTTCCTTTTATCAAACTGAACTTGTTCATAATCCTCCAGAGCAAAGCTTCTGATAACGGACATCCCCTGAACCCGTTCGTGAAGATGACCCTGCACTTCAGCGAGCGCCTGGGAACGCTGTTTCGTCAGCCCTCTAAGCCTTGTATAAAAGAATTTGACGGAGAGTCCATAAAACGGAAGCATCGCCAAAGCAACGATCGTCAGCCACCCATCCATCGTTGCCATGATCACAATCGCTATCACGATCGTAAACATATCAAGCCATACGTTCATCAGACCGGTAATAACAAAATCCTTGGTCTGCTCAACATCATTGATGACTCTTGAAATGATTTCCCCCGACTTATTATTGGAGTAAAATCGTAAGGAGAGCCGCTGAATATGCCCGTAGAGCCTGTCCCTGATATCGTAAAGGATTTTGCTTCCGACCCACTGGGCGTAAAATTGGCGGTAGTATTCGATCGGCGGCCGGAGCACTCCAAAAATAAAGAAGGAGCCTCCCATCAGCCAAAGAAGCTTTCCAAGTTTTTCTCCGCTCGTCAAACCATGGCCATTTATAATGTTATCGACAACATATTTTAAAATCAGCGGGATGAGCAATGGTATGCCAAACTTTAAGATCCCTATGACAATCGTCCATCCAATTTGTTTTTTATACGGCTTTACAAAGCCCAGATACCTTCTGATACTATCCAAAATTACACCCTCTTATATGAAATGCTGAAGGAGCTGTTTATCTCCGAAAGCGGTGGAAACCCTGAAGAACAACACGCTTTTTGTGTTGTATTGAAGGAGGGAAGCGCTCGAGGAGGGACGAAAATCGACCCTTTTTTCGTCCTAGATAGCTCCTGAAGCTGGATCAAGCAATCTTGAAGGAACCTTTAAACGCTTAAAACGCCTCTTATAGGGACGATTTAAGACTTTCCCGTGCAGGCGTTTTATCGGCTCACTTTATATTATTTGCAGAAAAACCTGTTGAACTCCATTATTCAACAGGTTCCTTCTTATCTAAACTCCAAATACCGCTCGTACCATTGCTCGATAAAGCCTGGTTCGAATGGGCCTTTTCTTTGATTAATCATAGATATTAACTCATTCAAATTCTTTTTTATAATGTAATCGAGTTCATGGGGATAATTCATTATCTGCCTATGCAGGCTGTATTCATCTTCATCTAATAAAATATATGACATGTCTGGAAAAACCTTTATATCCAGATCATAATCGATATATTTAAGGGCTTCATTATCCCAGATATAGGGTGTGCCTAGATTGCAGTAATAATAAAATCCATCCTGACGAATCATGCCGATTACATTAAACCATTGCTTAGAGTTGAAATAGCAGATCGCAGGCTCTCTCGTTCGCCATTGCCTGCCATCTGATTCTGTTACAAGGATACGATCATTTCCTGCTATAACTACAGACGAACTCCCCTTGAGGATAACCGTATCTTCCCAGGTGCGATGGAGTGATCCGTTATGTTTATAGCTTTGTATATCGATAATACTTCCGGGTGTGGGAAAACTCATATGCCTCTCCTTTCCTTCGCATTTCCGGAAGCCAATGGGTTACCAGGTATGTGCGAAACTCCTTTCCAATTAAAATAAGATCATTTAGGTAATTCACCAGCTTCGTTGTACAAAAAAACGTTCATTGTATCGTCTCATCACTATTCTAGCCCTGCCCGGCCTTCATCATCCCCAAGAAACAGTTACTTTACGTTATTTTCTCTCCTATATTATATCGTTTTAAGAATAGTTTGGAAATGATAGTTACCCTGTTTATTGAAAAAAAGCTCGCCCATTTTTTCAATTTCCATAGTCCTTCTTCTTTTTCCCTTAGTATGTATCCTGGAAACCTTATTGAATTTGCGCAAACCAAAAATGCCCCCTGCGTAGAGCAGGGAGCATTTCGGATAGAGGGTTACTGTTGGTTTTGGCTACCTTGGCCTTTTTTTTGCTGAGATTGAGCGTTTTGTTGACGAACTTGCTGAACGTTCGTTTCGCTTGCAAACTCAGTCCCGAATTGGCCAGATTGACCAGCTTGTCCAGCTTGTCCAGCTTTAGAAGCTTGAGACTGTTGGTTTTGGCGTCTAACTTGTTGTGCGTTAGTTTTTGACTGGTTGTCCATGTGTATCACCTCCACAAAAATTAATTTAACCCGCTGCATTTGGTTTTATGTGAACAAAAAATAATTTTTTCTTGCATATTTTCAATGGTTGCCGGCTCATAAGACAGGGTATAGGATTGCAAATGGTTTCAGACACTAAAAACGATTCTTTTTCGGTGCCTGGCACCTATAAACGCAATGGGAGGTCGATCTGATGTACGTAGGAAGAGATATGACAGAGTTGGATATGATTGCAAAAAACGAATGGAAAGACAGTGAGTTGGCATATTTTCACCAGTCTTTCCAGCAAATTGCGCCTTACCTGAATGAAGAAGGTACAATCATACATCGTGAAATTATTCAGGAAATTGAAGCCAGAGGCGGGCTATCCAGGGATGAAGCCAGCTGGGCAAAAGGAACGACCACGAAAGCGGATTAAAAAAGCTGAGCCTTTAATCGAGGCTCAGCATTTGTATTTTTCCATTAAAAATTACTATAGGATTGTCCGCCATCAACGTTTAGTGTAGCTCCCACGACCCACGATGCCCGTTCTGAGGAGAGAAACACCACCGTGTTTGCGATTTCTTCGACCGTTCCGAACCGCTGTGCAGGGATGTTTTGCTGGACATACTGGTTGATCTGATCCGGGTTTTCCTGCAACCGCTTCTGCCAATTTCCTGTAGGATGAAGAACTGACCCAGGGGCAACTCCGCTTACCCGGACGCCATGCCGGATCATCTCATCGGCAAACGACTTCGTAAAGGAAATGAGCGCAGCTTTGCTGGCATTGTAGGTTGGCTTACCCCCAGACTCCCTTCCAAAGATAGAAGAAATATTAATGATGGTTCCCTTCTCATTTTTTATCATATGTTCAGCTGCAAGCTTGCTCATTCCGACAGCTGACAGGTAATTCAAGTGAAAGGCCTCCTCAAACTCCTCCATACTCGTTTCCAATACTGCCGATCCATTGCTGCCGCCAGCATTATTTACCAATATGTCAATGCCGCCATATTCCTCCGTGAATTCTCGGAGGATCCGCTCCCTGTCCTCCCGGGAAGTAACATCTCCTTGAAGGATGAGAAGTTCGCTGCCCAACTCAGCTCTTGTATGTTCAAGGGCTTCCTGGCTGCGTCCGCAGATGCCTACAGAAGCACCTTCTTCCATAAACAGCTTGGCGATGCCCTTGCCCAAACCTTTAGAACCTCCAGTTATCAGTACTCGTTTATTTTCCAAATATAAATTCATGCTGTCACCTCTTTTGCCATTTTTTTGATTTTCTGGTGAGATACAGGGAAGGGATAGGTTTCCATTTCTTCAAGCGTCACCCACTTTAAATCACATGCCTCTATTGTTTTATTGCTGCAGTGTCCTTCAAAAAGCTGTATGTCCCATTTTAAATGAGAAAATACATGTTCAATGTTACTTACATGATCGCCGACAGCAGCTGAAATACCCCATTCGGCTTGAAGAAAAACCTTCAGGTCTTCTTTTTCACTTACTCCCCTTTTTTTGACCGGGATGTTCGGGAATTCCCATAGGTTAGCAAGGAGCCCTTCTTTTGGTCTTTTATGAATTAAAAACTTTCCTTCATGATTGCGTAAAATAACAGCAGCCATATCAACGTGTTTCACTTTTGTCTTTTTTTCTTTTACTGGAAGTTCTTTCTGTCTGCCTTGATCAAAAGCCCTGCAGTGATCCTGGACAGGGCAGATCAGGCATGCTGGTGATTTTGGTGTGCAGATAAGAGCTCCCAGCTCCATCATCGCTTGATTAAACGAAGAAGGATCTTCTTTTGATATCAAAGTCCGTACGGCATCTTCAAACAATATTCTAGTTTTGGCTTTTCCAATATCGTCATAGATGAGCAGTACCCTGGAGAGGACGCGCATGACATTTCCATCGACCGCTGGCTCAGGCACTCCATAAGCAATACTTAATATGGCTCCCGCCGTATAAGGGCCTACCCCTTTTAGCTTTGATATTTCCTCGGCTGTATCGGGCACGATTCCGCCGTATTGCTCAGCCACTTCTTTTACTGCGGTTTGCAAATTACGAACGCGGGAATAATAACCTAAACCCTCCCATGCCTTTAATACCTTTTCTTCCTCTGCTTCAGCCAGATCTTTAAGGGTGGGAAATAACGACAGGAACCGGTTAAAATATGGAATGACCGTATCTACGCGGGTTTGCTGCAGCATGATTTCAGAAACCCATACTCTATAGGGATCTTGATTCAACCTCCAAGGGAGATCACGCTGATTCTCTATGTACCAGTTAATCAGATCCTGCTGAAAGCCTTGAACGGGAAAGTCTTGAATATAATCTTCAGAACGATTCAACGTGCTACTCACCTTTCTTTTCAAATGCCCAGCAATGGAGTTTGGCCATTCCGCCTGAAATGAACTTCTCAAGCGGGCCATAAACCGGATGGCTTTCTGAGAGCCTGAGCTGCTTTAATGATTGATAGGAATCACGACTGCCAACATCAAAGCTTTCAACATAGAGAGCGTCTTGATCCAACGCTTTTAGCCAGGAGATATTGCCGGCTCCGTCTTTCTTTAATTCAACTAGCACATTTTGCATTTGATGTTCATATTGTTCAATTATGCCCGGTTTTACTTTATACTCAATGAAAACCGTTAATTTTTGATTCATGATTGATCCTCCAAATTAGAAAATTTTGGTCATCATTTTAATAAAAGTTAGGAGGTGTGTGTATTGGATACTGGAACCCATGTCGTAATGGGATTAGGACTCGGCGGATTAGCCATGCTCGATCCGGCTGTTTCAGCAGATCCAATAACCGCCCATGCAGTACTGCTCGGTACATTGGTTGGTTCACAAGCACCCGATTTTGATACTATTTTAAAATTAAGAAACAATGCCGTCTATATTCGAAACCACAGAGGAATAACTCATTCTGTTCCAGCCCTTTTTATATGGCCGGCCTTGGTCTCACTGATTATTTATATGTTTGTCCCATCCGCAAACGGTCTTCACTTATGGCTGTGGACATCCTTGGCCGTATTTTTGCATGTCTTTGTTGATATATTCAATGCTTACGGCACGCAAGCCCTTTATCCCTTCTCCAAAAAATGGGTAGCACTTGGCGTGATCAGCATTTTTGATCCATTTATTTTTTTCATTCATATTGCGGGACTGCTGTTCTGGTATGTCGGCTTTGATCCCGGAAACGCATTTGCCGCTGTATATATCATTATGGCAGGCTACTACCTTCTCAGGATCTGGAACAGGTACAGAATCGCACAGATCGTACGGAGGAATATACCGGAAACGATTGAAGTCATCGCTTCACCCACATTAAAATGGAGCCAATATCATCTTGCCATAAAAACAAAGCATCAATTTTTCGTCGCCAATATTAAACAAGGCCGGCTGAAGGTTCTTGACACGTTTGACCGGGTAGAAGTTCCTGAAACTGATGTGATTCACGCTGCGAAAAAGGACAAAAATATTTCAGCGTTTCTCTCCTTCTCTCCGGTTTACAGGTGGGAAGTAGAAAAGAACAATCACGGCCATGAAGTGCGATTTATCGACCTCCGCTATAGGAGCAAGGGACATTATCCATTCGTTGCCCTGGTCCAGCTGGATGAGGATCTAGAAATCATAACCTCCTATACCGGCTGGGTGTACAGTGAGGATCGGCTTCGGAAAAAGATGGACTTCACTCCATCCAAGCTGCTAAAAAATGAGTGATGAAGGAATAAATACCTTCATCACTTTTTTTATCGCTTTTTCTTCAAGTGTTGGAATTTCGGATTCATCGTTTCGTATTCATGCAGTTTGGGTCCGTAGCTCTTGATCCACTGAACGACCATTTCTTCTGTCCGGTTTTTGCCCCCATATTCATACCCCGCTTTAGCTCTTGTTGCCTCAAAGTCCTCCCAGAGCCCTTCGATCCAGCCTCTCGCTTCCTCATAGGTTAAGTTTTGATTCTTCTCTAATAAATTACGGGAAAGCCGGTCAAATCTATCCTCCATTTTTACTTCCTCCTTATCCATTATTTTGCCGTTTCCGGCTCACATTAAAGCGTTTTTTTCAAACCATACTAGGTGGGAACCGATTTTAAGGAGGGTAATCCATGCGAAACAAAGCTAAGAACTTCCCTAATCGGATCTCCTTCTCAGGTGAGCCGAGAGCCAAAGAAGAGTTTTCTTCCAAACGGCCAGATGGATCCATTCAAGACCGACCTCAGGAACGAATGTTTTTATCCAATCGACACCGAGATGATCAATAATTCTTGCGGTTATGATGGACGCCATTCAAACGGCAAAGCCGATCAGGCTTACCTTCAAACACGCAAGCATTATTAGTGCCGGAAAAAGAAGCGGCTCTTGCCGCTTCTTTTTTCATTACTATTGGTGTGTCAGCATTGCAATAGGAAACGCCTCTAGTTCATGGAATCCATTCCGATAACCCCAGGCGAAAATTCCGTTCATATACAATATTTTAAACGTCGATCCCGGATCTCCCTGGATAGGATACGTTTCACCGGCTTCAAAGTCAGATGGATCGAGCAGATACGATTTTGCCATCGTGATTTTTCGTTCATAGACAGAGAACTCACTTACCATCCCCATCTGTTCTGCTTTTTGGGCTTTCGCATGAAGATCTGCTATTTCGGCTGTCAGTTCCGTTTTTGTCATTTCGCTATATCTTTTTTCCATGGTGCGCCTCCGTTCTACTGTGCCTTTAGTATAATAAACATTGGTTAAGAATCCAAACGTATCGGAGTGGTGAATTTATGAAATCAGTGGTTATAACAGGAGGCGGTTCAGGTCTTGGAGCTGCACTAGCCGAAGAATATGGAAAACAATATAAAGTCATCTTGATCGGACGTTCAATCACGAAGCTCAATTCTGTAGCTGACAGGTTGAATTCTAAAGGCTATAAAGCAGATTGCTTCGCTTGTGACATTACCTCGATCGATGAGGTCCAGCATGTTTTCGGACAGCTGCTTCAGCGTGAAGATGTACATATGCTCATCAATAATGCTGGTTCCGGCAAATTTGGTCCATTGGAGGAACTGAGTGTGGATGAGATAGAGGCCATGCTGGATACAAACGTCAAAGGAACGATTTTTACGACAAAAATTTCCTTGCCTTACTTTAAAGATCGGCAAGAAGGAAAGATCATGAACATTATTTCCACTGCCGGACTTAGAGGAAAAGTAAATGAATCAGTATATTGCGCCAGCAAGTTCGCGGTTAAGGGGTTCACCGAAAGTCTCGTTAAAGAACTGGAGGGCACAGGCATTCAAGTAACAGCCGTCTATATGGGAGGAATGGATACACCGTTCTGGGATCACTCGGAACATATAAAGGACAAATCCCGCTTCAAAACACCAGAGCAGGTTGCATTTCAAATCGCTGAAGAAGATCAGGGGCAGCCGGAAATTTTCATTGATCGGTAAGACCGGACTCTAATAGTTCGTCGATCATACCAACCGGAAAGCCTTTGCTGTATAAATGCTGCTTCATCTTGTTTTTGTATTGTACGCCGGAAAATTTTTTATAGCGTCTGTGGGCTTTATTGGCATGCTTTAGCAAAGCCTCCCTCTCCTCCTCATCAGAGCTCTCAAGATCGACCGTTCGAACAGCCTCTTCTACCACTTCCCAGGAGTATCCTTTTTGCAGGAGCTTCTGGGAAATTTTGTTTTTCCTTTCGTTGTTCGAAATCCCTTTGCTTTGGGTTGATTTCTTTGCAGCAAATTTAATCGCCGACTCGACTTGTTCTTCATATGGAAATTCTTTTAAGGCTGCTTCCATGTGTCCAGAAGAAATCCCTTTTTGAACGAGTTCCCTCGCTATAACACCTGTTCCCTTGGATGTCGTGTTCTTTCTTGTCCTGACAAACATCCTGGCAAATTCAGCATCATCCAAATAGTTATATTCTTTAAGCCGTTTAATCACTTCTTGAATGACATTTTCCTCATACTCGTTCTTCTTCAAATAATCGTTTACTTCTTTTTCTGACCTCATACGAAAAGACAGAAACTTCAAAGCCTTGTTAAATCCTTTTTTGATGTCATCATCATATAAAACAGAGCTTAATTCCTCTGTATTGATTTCCAATCCTTTTTTCAGCTTATATTTTATGAGTATGTCAGTATCCACACTGAAACCGAACTCTTCCCCATTTCCATGATCAATGAAAACATTGAAACGGTCGCTGTTCTTTTTTTGCGTCGTAATCTTTGTTATTAAAGCCATTTGGCTCTTCACCTCATTTTCTATAGTTTAGCATAGCCCCTGCCATCCTTACATTTATAGAGTACTGTAAAAAAAGCCCGCATCAACCTATGCGGGCTTTCCTCCTAACAGCATCTCTTGGCCGATGCTCCGTATTTTTTATTAAGAAAATCATTAAAGAACTCAGCCTCTGTCGGCGGCACAACCTCTGGATGATGCTGCCGAATGTGCTCCACATAAGAATCATAATCGGGCAGGTTGGAGATTCCTCTTCCGATCTTACGAATGGCCGCCGCCACGCCGTTGATCTTCCTGAGTATGGAGAACTGATTCATCAGGACACCTCGCTGATCGTTGTTTCTTTAAACGGCTCCTCACTTGTTGGGAGTTCTTGTTTTTTAAACCACACTTTGCCCCAAATCCTCATTGCATCAATCAATACTCCAAGAATAAGAAGCATAAAGATACCTGTCAGCACGGCATTCAGCTGATTGTTGAAAATAATCTGCTTGGCCGCTTCAACAGTTGGAATCGTTGGCGGCAGTTTTCCTGCATCCAAAGCCTGCTGAGTGACTTCAGCTTGTTTTAAAAAGCCGATCTTCGGCAGGGCAGAGAAAATTTTCTGCCAGCCAGCCGTTACCGTGACAATCATCAGCCAAGCAAGCGGAGCCAGTGTTACCCAACAATACTTGGTTTTCCCCATTTTTATGATAACTGTCGTTGCAACGATTAAAGCAATGGCTGCAAGCATCTGGTTCGTAATTCCGAATAGCGGCCAAAGCGTATTGATACCTCCCAGAGGATCGGTTACACCTACAACCAGGAAGTAACCCCATCCCGCAACAACAAGTGCGCTGGTTATATATACTGCCGGCATCCAGTCTGTCCGGCCCAAAGGCTTCCAGATGTTGCCCAGCAGATCCTGAAGCATGAATCTGCCTACCCTCGTTCCGGCATCAATGGTGGTTAATATGAATACGGCCTCAAAAAGAATCGCAAAATGGTACCAGAACGCCATCAGTTCAGGCCCTCCAACAATTTTAGAGAATATATGAGCCATCCCTACAGCAAGCGATGGAGCGCCTCCTGTCCTTGAGAGGATTGAATCTTCATCGACCTGCTGGGCGATCGTGTTAATCTCGTCAGCACTCACCGAAAAGCCCCACGAAGAGATAGTTGTTGCTGCGGCGCTAACTTCTGGCCCGATGGCAGCTGCAGGTGAGTTGATCGCAAAATAGACCCCTGGCGATAGAAGCGTTGCTGCGACAAGTGCCATCACTGCAACAAATGATTCCGTAAGCATGCCTCCGTAGCCGATCATGTTGGCATGCCTTTCATTAGCGATCAGCTTAGGAGTCGTCCCGGATGAGATTAAAGAATGGAATCCGGAAACCGCTCCACAGGCAATGGTAATGAATAAGAACGGAAATAGATTGCCTGAAAATACAGGGCCTGTGCCATCAACAAATTTCGTGAGTGCAGGCATTTTAATTTCTGGCATAACAATAAAGATGCCGATAGCAAGCATAGCAATAACGCCCACTTTTAAGAAGGTGCTTAAGTAATCCCTTGGAGCAAGGAGAAGCCAGACTGGAAGTACGGAAGCAAGAAAACCGTAGACAATCATCATGATAGCGATCGTTTTGCCTCCAAATGTGAACATCGGAGCGAGGGTCGCTGAATCTGCTACCCATTGTCCGCTCAGCAAAGCGATCAGCAGAAGGACAAACCCGATGATCGAGGCTTCTCCTACTCTTCCCGGCCGGAAAAATTTCATATAGATCCCCATAAACAGCGCGATGGGTATCGTCATGGCGATTGTGAACATGCCCCAGGGACTAGCTTTTAAAGCGTTTACAACAACAAGCCCCAAAACAGCAATCAAGATGATCATAATGGCAAATACGCCGATAAGAGCAAGATATCCGCCGACAGGCCCGATCTCTTCTCTTGCAATTTCTCCGATTGATTTTCCTTTTCGGCGCATAGAGATGATGAGAATAACAAAATCCTGGACACAGCCCGCAAGCACTGCTCCTGCTATAATCCAGATTGTTCCTGGCAGATAGCCCATCTGAGCAGCAAGCGTCGGCCCAACAAGCGGCCCTGCACCAGCAATCGCTGCAAAATGGTGCCCGTACAGCACCCATTTGTTAGTAGGAACATAATCCTTACCATCACTGTATCTTTCAGCTGGTGTAGCCCGTTTTTTGTCCAATCCAAAGATTTTATTTGAGATAAAACGGGAATAAAACCGGTATGCAACAGCGTACGTTGCCAGTGATGCCACAACAAACCATATGGCGTTGATGTGCTCGTCCCTCTGCAGGGCAATTACAGATAAACTTAATCCTCCCGCCAGGGCAATCGCAATCCAAATCATTGTCTTTGTGATTGGATTGCTTCTCTTTTTAATCGTACTCGGCTGTGTTTCCATTAGGCTCCCCCTTAAAAGATTGATATAATTACAAAGTAATTATACCAAATATTCTTAATATTTAAATAAAATAACGGGAAATTAGGAAATGGAGGATATGGCATGAAAATCGCGATTACAGGAGGCACAGGGCTGATCGGTTCAGCAGTAACGGATCTTCTGCTCTCAGATCATCATGAAGTGTACATCTTAACACGTTCAAGAAAAGTGACTGATGACGATAATCTTCATTTTGTGGAGTGGCTAGGCTCCTCCAGCTCTCCCGAAAAAGAACTGGATGGTATGGATGCCTTTATTAATCTTGCGGGTGAAAGCATCCACGGCCGATGGACGGAGGAAAAAAAGAAAAACATAATGGAAAGCCGCCTGCAAGCAACAGAAGAAGTCTTGCGCATTCTTGGTAAACTTCCCGAAAAACCATCCGTCCTTGTTAACGCTTCAGCTGTTGGCTATTATGGGAGCGCTGAACAAGAGCGCTTTACCGAACGATCATCACCTAAGAATGAAAATTTCTTATCTGCCGTCGCACAAAAGTGGGAACAAAAAGCGAGTGAAGCAAAAGAACTGGGAATCAGAACAGTCTTCACACGATTCGGGGTAGTCTTAAGCAAAAAAGGCGGTGCTCTTTCTCAAATGGAGATGCCGTATAAGTTATTCGCCGGCGGAAGGATCGGATCTGGACGGCAGTGGATCTCATGGGTTCATCTGGAAGACGCTGCAAGGCTTATTGCATATGCTGTAGAATCAGAAATCGAGGGTCCTTTAAACGTCACTTCCCCCTTTCCTGTTCAAAATAACGATTTCGGAAAAGAACTGGGAGAAATCATCCGAAGGCCTCATTGGCTGCCCGCTCCTGCCTTGGCCATAAAAACCGTACTTGGTGAGATGAGTGTACTCATTCTTGAAGGTCAGCATGCCTACCCAGAAAAAGCACTTCAGAGTGGATTTAAATTTTGTTTTCCCAGGCTTCAGGAAGCATTAAAAGATTTACTGAAATAAGTTACAATAGAACTAGAAAAAAATAGAAAATTAGGTGAATGCAGATTGAAAATACTGATTAAAGGAGCTCGGATTTACCCGATTGCCTCTCCCGTTTTGCAAAGGGGGGATCTCTTTATACAAAACGGTAAAATCGTCCGGCTTGCACCCTTCATTGAAGCAGCCTCGGATATGGAGATCATCCAGGCTGAAGGAACTCACCTTATGCCAGGTCTCATCGACGTCCACACACATTTGGGTCTTTATGATGAGGGCACGGGTTGGGCCGGGAACGACGCAAATGAAACAAATGAAGTACTCACTCCTCATATCCGGGCAATCGACGGCTGCCATCCACTGGACAGCGGCTTTCAGGATGCCATCAAGCATGGCATAACAGCGGTCCATATAATGCCGGGAAGCGCCAATGTAATCGGCGGAACAACATCCGTTATCAAGACTGTTGGAAAAGATATTCGAAAAATGCTGATCAAGGAGCTGGCTGGCCTAAAGCTTGCACTCGGCGAAAACCCAAAAAGAATTCACAGCGGCAGAGAAAACAATTCCATCACTCGAATGGGAATCATGGGAATGCTCCGAGAAGCTTTTTATCACGCCAAAAGCTCTTCTTTTTCAGGAGATTTAAGGATTGTTCCCCTGATCGCTGCCTTAAACCGTGAAATTCCTGTGCGAATACACGCCCACCGAGCGGATGATATCCTCTCTGCTGTCAGGCTGGCCGATGAGTTCAATCTTGATCTCCGTATTGAACATTGTACAGAAGGCCATCTAGTAGCCGAAGAGCTGTCGGGACGGGGGCTCCAGGTTTCAGTCGGCCCAACCCTTACGAGACGATCAAAGATTGAATTGAAGAACAAAACATGGGATACGTATAGAATTCTCACAGACCATGGTATAGAAGTATCGATTACAACCGATCATCCCTATACACCGATCCATTATTTAAATGTGTGTGCAGCTCTTGCCGTCCGCGAGGGCCTGAGTGAAGAGAATGCATTGCGGGGAATTACAATCAATCCAGCAAAAAATCTTGGTGTTGCTGATCGAATCGGCAGCCTGGAGCCCGGTAAAGACGCAGATATCACTATCTGGACAGCGCATCCTTTTCATTTTTATTCTCTTCCGGTGATGACCATGATTGAAGGAAAAATCGTGTATAAAAATAACCAATATTTTCACAAAAAATAAACAAAAAACCTATTTTCTTTTTATAAAAAATAGCATATGATTCAAGTATAAATGAATACGCAAAACCTTAGGGAAGGCAATTGGTGCGCCACCAGAATATCTGGTCCTAGTGGGTTCGATTCCCACCCCGAATTAATTTTTATTCTTAATTCGAGGGTGGGATTTTTCTGCCCTCTAGGAGGGGTTAAATTGTTAAAAAAGCGTGATTTAAACGACTGTCATGTTCTTTTCAATTTAATGGCACACCCTGATGTCTTTCCTTTTGTTCGTCAAAAAGCGGACTCCCTTGAGGAGTTTATGTTTTTGACCAAGCAGACGATCGAAGAAGAAGAACGAGGGGAAACGATTTCCAGAACCATTCTGGATGAGTGGTACAACCCGATCGGAGCCATAAGCTTGTATGACGTTCAGGATGGCTGTGGATTTCTGGGCACCTGGTTAGGACAGCCTTATTTTGGCAAGGGCTACAATAAGCTTGCGAAAGAAAGTTTTCTTTCTGAATTATTTTATGAAAAAGATATTCAGACGGTTTTTATGCGAATACGCAAAAACAATATCCGGTCTCAGAAAGCCGCAGAAAAAATTCCGTTTGTCACTTTGGCCAATGAGTCACGGGCCGACATCTATGAGCAGCTGAACCGTGAACGGGATCTTTATAACCTGTATCAGATTGAAAAAGATAACTACATGCTTCATCAGTTAAGGAATCAAAATCATGTGGAAGGTTATGAAGAAGATCAATTGAAAGAAGCTTAATAATTGACGCTGTTTAAGCCAAACTATAAAGGGGATGACTCAGTACAGAACGTTTAACTTGCTGGGTTATCTTCTTTTTTATTATCCAAAAGGGGGAACGGCCTTGAAAAGCAAAAAACGACAGGCTGAAGAACGGAACGCAGACCTTACCAAGACACAGGAGATCCTCTACAAAGAGGAGTTTAAGGCCGCAGACGGCAGGGGAAAAAATGAATACAATAACCATTTATCTTCCCAAACAAAGTAGATGAGTCTTCAATAGTGGCCAGTCAACTTTCTGCGAAAAACTTGCGAAGGAGGAATTTACTGTGGAAAACGAAAAGAACCGATTTACTAATGAAAAGGACGGTCTGACAGAAGCTGATCAACAGCAGCCTGAAGGTGTAGATGTACAGTATTCATCCGAGGTAGCTGACCAGGATGACCGTGAAGCATTAGAGCGTGCAGAAGAAGCCGATCGCCGACAGCTTAATCGATAAAAGAAAAAGCCCTTCTCTAAAGAGAACGGGCTTTTTCTGAGAAAATATTATGACTAACTTTATTTCTTGTGGGTAACTTTATCCACAGTCTGTTAATATCGTGGATAACTTTTGTCCTTTTTATAGACTTTGTAAATTTTCAGTCGAATAAATTGGTCTTTATAAAATTTTTATTATTTTGTATATTCACAAGCAGTGGATAACATTGTGGATTGTGTGAATATGTCAGAAAATATCGATTAATAAAATACTTTTCAACAATCATTGTGGATAGTTAAAGTTTTTTCCTGTATTGAAGGAAGAAAGGAGGTTGATTCTTGATGCAACATAGGGTATCCACATAAAAAAGAAAGGGAAATGGCTCCCTTTCTTTTTTATTTGTCACGAACAAGTGAACATACCACTTCGACATGAGCCGTATGTGGAAACATATCCACAGGAGTAAGGCTTTCCACTTTAAACCCTTCACTTATCAACATGTGGACATCTTTTGCTAACGTGGATGGGTTGCATGAAACATAGACCATTCTTTTCGGCTTGATTTTTCCTACTGTTTTTAAGAAGGCCTGATCACAGCCCGTTCTCGGGGGATCAACAACGATGACGTCCGGCTGCCATCCTTCCTTCAGCCATTTAGGAAGAATTTCCTCTGCTTTGCCTGTCTCATAATGTGTATTAGCAAATCCATGCCGTTTCGCGTTTTCTTTAGCGTTTCTTATAGACTCAGCGATGACGTCCATCCCTCTGACTTCACGTGCGTCTGGAGCAAGCCAGAGGCCGATTGTTCCAGCACCGCAATATGCGTCCACTACTTTTTCAGTTCCGCTTAACTTCGCCGCTTTCTTCGCTTCATCATACAATTTTACCGTTTGCTTAGGATTCAGCTGAAAGAAGGCGCGAGCCGACAGATCAAAGGACAGTTCCCCTAATTTCTCACCGATGGTTTCCGGCCCTTCCAATGGAAGAGTTTTATCACCGAAAATAATGGATGTTTTCTTATCATTAACGTTTTGAACAATGGATGTAATATAGGGAAGACGTTTCTTGATTTCGGAAACCAGTAATTCTTTACGTGGAATCTTTTGTTGGGCGGTCACTAATACCAACTGTGTTTCCTCTGTTTCAAAGCCTGTCCTGACTACGATCGTTCTGATAATTCCCGTACGTTTTTTCTCATCATAAATGGGGATGTTAAGGTCCTCAAGAATTTTTTTGACAGCATTTGTTACGCGAACCGTCTCAGGGTGCTGTACCATGCACTGATCCAGGTCGATGATGCGGTGTGAATTTAATCCATAGAGCCCCGCAATCACTTTTTCTTTATCTTTGGCTGTTTGAAGCTGGCTCTTGTTGCGGTATTCCCAAGGATGTTCCATTCCGATCGTTGTTTTTAGGGGCAGATTTTCCGGCTTTATCTTCGTATACCGCTCAAAAGCCTGACGGACAACGTCCTGCTTCTCTTTCAGCTGTCCTTCATAGCTCAGGTGCTGCAGCTGGCAGCCTCCGCACTGTTCGTAGATCGGACAGGGCGGAACCACCCGTTCTTTTGATTTTTTGCGGATGCTTTTTACTTTTGCTTCCGCACGGTTGGGATACACTTTTTCTATCTGCGCAGTTATTTCTTCACCAGGAAGAGCACCTGGAACAAAAACCACCGTCCGTTTATAAAAACCAACTCCCTCCCCATTAATGCCAAGGCGTTTAATTTTGAGCGGGATCGTTTTTCCTTTATTTAGTGCGTTTTGCTTGTGGTTGGCTGTTTCTTTTGCCATAGCCATTCACTTCTCTCAAAATAATTTTTTCGATCCATTATAGCATTGTTTACACTCCTGTTCCCACTAACATGTCCAATAACGATGAAAAAAAGCCTTGATCAAGGCTTTTTGGGTGATTCCTTCACTTGTTCATTCTGGATGCTTTGTGAAGCCAGATCATCCAGGCTTTTGAAAGTATATCCTCGCTTCTTAAGATCATCTATTGCTTTTCCGAGGGCTTCCGCATTATCTCGTGATACGGTGTGCAGTAACAGAATACACCCAGGATGAATTTGTTTCATGATATGGTTATAGGAGTATTGCCATCCTTGCTGACGGTCAACCTGCCAATCAACAAATGCGAGCGACCAAAACACATGGGTGTATCCCAATTGCTTAGATATAGCGATGGACCGTTCACTGAAGACGCCTCTTGGCGGACGAAGATAATGCATCTCTTGTTTTCCAGTGATTTGTGTATATTTCTCTTTGACTGCCGTCAGTTCTTCTTCCATCCGCTGCTCGCTGATCGTCGTCATATCTGGATGATGATTCGTATGGTTCCCAACAGTGTGGCCTTCATTTGCCATTCGTTTAATCAAATCAGGGTGTGTGTTGATAAAGTGCCCCGTAACAAAAAATGCCGCCGGAACTTTTCTGCTTTTTAATGTATCAAGGACATCGTCCGTAAAGCCATTCTCATAGCCGTTATCAAATGTCAAATAAATATCTTTTCGTTTGGGGTCACCAAGAAACAGGCCATCATACTTTTTTAACAGCTGCAAATAGCGCTGATCCGTTGTCGGCGGCATTTCATTTCCTCTCTTCTGGAAATACCATTCGTACCTTGTATTAGACGAAATGACGGGTCCCGCTTGTACTGAATTGGTGGAGATCATGAAAAAAACTGCCGCAATGATTAGACGGATTTTCCATTTTTTCATGTCGTTCACTCCTTTCCATGCTTTATATATATCATGTACTTTTAGTTTCTTTATCTGATATAAAAGCATACGAGGGAGTATCTGCCATAAGGAATGTTGAAGCGCCCAATAACGAAAAAAAAAATGGAGCCGGCCGCACGGGCCAGCTTCCACCACCTTTACTTGAATACAGGTTCTTTAAACTGAGAAAGACGTTCGAGTGATGAGGCCTCGACATCCTGATGAAGGCTGTTTCCATGTGAATCCATTGTAACAACCGCCGTAAAACCTTTCACGTTAATATGCCACATCGCTTCAGGAATACCGAATTCCATCAAGTCTACGCCTTCTACCTTCTGCATACATTCAGCATAGTATTGGGCGGCTCCACCGATGGCGTTCAAGTAAACGCCGCCATGCTCGCCCAGTGCTTGAAGGGTCTTCTTGCCCATTCCGCCTTTACCGATAACCGCACGGATGCCAAATTTTTTCATGATGTCGCCTTGGTATGGTTCTTCACGAATGGAGGTTGTAGGGCCTGCTGCTTTCACGACCCAATTTCCTTCTCCATCCTTGGCCATCACCGGACCGCAATGGTAAATGATCTGGCCGTTCAAATCAACGGGTGCATCATGGTCCGTTAAATACTTATGGATCGCGTCACGGCCAGTGTGCATCATTCCATTGATGGTAACCACATCACCGACGCGAAGTTGACGGATTTGTTCTTCCGTAATCGGTGCTTCAAGCGTAACCTGGCGAACCTCGGATTTTTCTTCAAGTGCAGCTGCCGCTTCCTCTTTCATTTTTTCAAAATCGACTTCTTCGCCTTCTTGGTAGAGCCATTCTTGAATCTCACCGCAAGCCGGATCAATTTTTACGCCCAAGCGGCGGTAAGCCCAGCAATTATAGGCAACAGACACGAAAAAGCTTGCCGGGATCCGATTGATCACTCCCACTTTACAGCCCAGGAGCGTTGTTTCTCCGCCAAAGCCCATCGTTCCAATCCCAAGCTTGTTGGCGTTTTCCATAACGTATTCTTCAAGTTTGCGAAGATTTTCGTTTGGGTTCACATCATCCGCTGAGCGGAAAAGCATTTCTTTGGCGAGTTCATATCCACTCGTGCGGTCTCCGCCGATGCCGACACCGATGAACCCTGCACTGCAGCCTTGTCCCTGTGCCTGGTAAACGGAATGCATGATGCACTTTCTAATGCCATCAAGGTCGCGCCCGGCACGTCCAAGTCCCTCGAGCTCAGCAGGAAGGCTGTATTGAATATTTTTGTTTTCACAGCCGCCTCCCTTTAGGATCAAGCGGACATCAATGTAATCTTCTTCCCACTGTTCAAATTTAATAACGGGAGTCCCTTCACCCAGGTTGTCACCACTGTTATCCCCAGTAATGGAGTCTACGGAATTGGGACGAAGCTTAGCATCACCGGTAGCTTCAGCCACCGCCTTTTTGATTGCCTTTTTCATTTCAATCTGATTAACGTTAACTGGAACTTTAATCTTAAACGTCGGTAGCCCAGTATCCTGACAGATCGGTGAGACATTGTCGTCGGCCATTTTAATGTTCTTCGTAATCGTATCTAAGGACATTGCCGCACGAGTCCCTGCATTCTCCCTTATTTTTGCTGCTGCTATTGCTCTCCGTACATCTTTTGGCAAGTTTGTGGATGTTTCCACGATCAGCTTATACATGCTCTCCTGAAACTTTTCCATGCTCTAACCCCTTTTATTATAGAAGAATAATTTTATCTCATTAAAACCATCTCCATTATAACAAAAAGGATAAAACAGCGCTTACTTTTCGTTCTTTATCTATTTTTTTCTTCCCAATTATTGCGGAACTGTTTGCACTTCAACTCAAGGTCATCCAGCATGCCGATGATCCGGTCGATCTCTTCGACACCCGCCGTTTCAGCATCAATGGAATCCAGTACCTGTAGCAGCATATCCACCCGCTGCACAATATACTCTTTCTGAGATGATCTATCTTCAATGGATTTACCCACGGTAACCTCTCCTTTCCTTCATACTGTAACAAAGGATCATTTGTCTGCCAATTTAAACTTGAAATATAGGCTCTTTTTCTTTGCCTCGGATTGAGTTATCATATGGTGTATTTATAGGTTATCGTAACCCTTGATTTTTACCCGTTTATTTAAAAAGGAGTTTTTCAATAATGATGGTAAAACAACCAATTTCCGTTCAATATGACCCTTGGGAAGCCTACATGGATATGGAACAGTACGGAGCCATGAAACTTACCAATATCGAGGTAACGACCACTACCCTTTGCAACATGAGATGCGCCCATTGTGCTGTCGGATATACCCTGAATGTGAAGGACCCGGAACCGCTTCCGCTCGAACTTCTCATTCGCCGTCTTGATGAAATCCCCGATTTGCGTGCTTTTTCAATTACAGGCGGAGAGCCGATGATGTCCAAAAAATCAGTAGATCAGTATGTGGTGCCTCTTCTTCAATACGCTTCAGCACGAGGAGCACGAACACAGATCAATTCAAATCTAACACTCGATCTCAACCGGTATGAGCCTATCCTTCCATACTTGGATGTTCTTCATATTTCTCACAACTGGGGAACACCAGAAGATTTTGCTGAGATCGGCTTTGCGGTGATGGAGCGCAAACCCTCCATGGAACAGAGAACCGCTCTTTTTGACCGGATGGTCCATAACGCGCGGGAACTCACAAAAAGAGGTGTCATCGTCTCGGCAGAGACCATGCTGAACAAGACGACACTCCCGTATCTGGAAAAAATTCATGAACATATCCAGCAAATGGGATGTCAACGCCACGAAATCCACCCGATGTATCCCAGCGACTTTGCTAGCTCTCTCCAAGTCCTTTCCCTGGCTGAGACACGCACTGCGATCCATCGGCTACTGGATGTGCGCAATGAGGACGTCTGGATGCTGTTTGGAACACTACCTTTCTATGCATGCTCTGCCTCCCTTGAAGATCAAGAGCTCCTAAAGCGGCTGTATGCGGAAAAGAACGTTACGGTGCGCAATGATCCGGATGGAAGGTCCCGGCTCAACGTCAACCTGTTTGATGGAGACATCATCGTCACTGACTTTGGCGACACCCCTTCACTCGGAAACATTAAAGACACAACATTTTTAGAGGCCTATAACAAATGGAACAGAACTGAAACGGCGAAATCACTGAGCTGTCACTGTCCTGCCGTAAAATGCCTCGGTCCTAACCTGCTTGTGAAGGATACGTACTATAAAGATTGGGATTTTCCTCTACTTTCTTCCAAAATATAACTATTTAAAAAGTTATAAACTTTACATTAGTAAGTTTTGAGAGTATTATCAAAGGAAAGACTATATCTAACAGGCTTTTTCAGCCACAAAAGATCAATGCCATGAGGTGAATGATTGTATGGATTACAATACCATGTGTCCCAAATATGAAGTGACCATAGATATTATCGGAAAAAAATGGACGGGTTTGATCATCCGTGTCTTATTGGGAGGATCGCGAAGGTTCAAAGATATAAAAAAGCAGATTCCTGAGATGAGTGACCGAATGCTCACCGAACGGATGAAAGAACTCGAAGCAGTAGGGATCGTTGCCCGCCACGTCTATCCCGAAACACCGGTTCGGATCGAATATGATTTGACCGAAAAAGGAAAATCCCTTCGTTCTGTCATTGATGCGATTCAATGCTGGAGTGAAGAGTGGGTTGAGGATTGCAAACTGCAAAAATGAAACAGCTCCTTAAAAGGAGCTGTTTTTTTACATATTGGAAGAATGAAATTTGAACGATACATGTTCTTGAACCGGAATCCAAGCCCCAATTCCCTGCTGGGTAACATTTTGCACTTCAAGCTTTCTTTTGCTGCCTTTCAATACAATGTATACTTCTCCATACGTCACTCTTCCTCTTTCATTTACAGCCGGCACATAGCTTGCCAAGTATCCGACCTGCTTAGGAGCAATGTTATACACATTGCCTTTTCTTGTTCCAGCCCCCACATTTGTCTGGAAAGACAGGGGGAGTTTTGTTTTATCTCCTGCCGTAATCAGCATCATTTTCTTCACTGCATCACTGTTCGGTATTTCAGCCGTCAAACCTCCCGTTACCCGCTTATGGGCCTGCTGCTGATACCGTAGTTGTGCCAGCGATTTTCCGCCGCGGTTATCAACACGGTTTAAATTTATCTGCTGATACTCCCAGTTCACCGTTGTTTCAGTTGACTGATAGGACAACGGCCATTGACCAAGGAAAATTCTCGCTCTGTACCCGATTGCCAATTTGGATGGATGAATCACAGATTCGTTTAAAATGCGAATTAAATCCGGATTGGTAATAGCTACATTCGAGGTTTTCAGCATGGACTTAGCCAGCTTGCTCGGCTCTAAATAAGGCAGATCCTGAGCGGAATTGGGATACGTATTTTCTTTTGAGATGCTGACAACAGAGTTAGGTATTCGGGTTGGGGACGCTGCAGCGGCATCCGTTTGGGCCAGCAAGGAAAAAAACATGATTATAACAAGAAATGTGCGGTTCCATTTCATAAGATTTGCCTCCTTTTATACCCCTATTTTTTTCTTGTTGAAGAAATTTATCCATACACGAGTAATAGCAATTTTTTACACAAAAAAAAGAAACCTGGAAACGGGATTACAGGCTGTTTTTTACTAAATTCACAGTTTAAAAAGGCATAAAAAGGATATTCATTGTAGAATAGGAGTACATTTGAAAAAAAGGATGTATTGCTATGGCTGTTTTAACAAGATCGAAATTCTCTGTGTTGGTCAGTATCGTTTTCATCTCAGGGTTTTCGCAGGGGATGCTCCTCCCCTTAATTGCGATTCTTCTGGAGGAATCAGGAACGTCTTCTACGTTGAATGGATTAAATGCAACCGCCCTCTATATCGGTATTGTTCTTGCCTCGCCATTTATTGAAAAACCGATGAGGACATTCGGGTATAAAAAAATTATTGTAACGGGTCTGATCTTGGTTACTGTTTCTTTATTTTTATTTCCATGGTGGAAAACGTTCTGGTTCTGGTTCGCGCTGCGCATGATCATCGGAGTGGGCGACCATATGCTCCATTTTTCTACCCAGGTATGGGTGACCTCCAACAGCCCTGCCGATAAAAGAGGCCGGAACATCGCACTTTACGGGATCGCATTTGGTGCTGGATTCGGGATCGGTCCATTGATGACACGTTTAGCGGATTTAAGTGAAGCACTTCCTTTTTTGGTTTCGGGAGGTTTCTGCCTGGTCTCCCTCTTCGTTATGTCCTTTATCCACAATGAATACCCGGTATCAGCCAGTTCTAAAGAAGCTGGCATGAATACGGTGAGCCGCTACCGGGAAGTCATCCGCTTATCATGGGTTGCTTTGCTTCCGGCATTTGGCTACGGGTTTCTTGAAGCCACACTAAACGGTTCCTTTCCTGTTTATGCACTAAGGCATGGAATTCCCATTGATTGGGTATCCATCTTGCTGCCTTCTTTTATTATCGGAAGTCTCGTGTTTCAGCTTCCACTCGGATTATGGAGCGACCGATTTGGCAGAAGGAATGTTCTGCTCGTCTGCCTTCTCATCGGATTTGCCGCATTCACTGGAACCTTGTTTGCCGGAGGGAGTATGCCGGTATTCCTGGTGCTGTTCTTTATCGCCGGTATGTTTGTCGGATCCTTATTTTCTTTAGGCATTACCTATATGAGCGATTTGCTCCCTATGCATCTTCTTCCGGCAGGCAATATTCTAGCAGGTATTGCGTTCAGTGCAGGAAGTATGAGCGGCCCTCTCATCGGTGGATACTTCATAGAAATATTTGAATCCGGTGCGTTTGTCTATGCTATCAGCGGCATGCTGCTCACCTTATTGGTGGTCACCCCTATTCACAAGGGATCCGGCATTCGTTCCGCTTCTGAAAAAAACGTGTCCTGAAAAGCCAATAATTAAAGCGCTGGGAATACATACTATAGAAAGCAATATTTTTGCATTCTCGGCGAAAATTCCTTATACTATAATTGAAATCAAATAATAATTATTATAAATAATTTTTATAAAAAAGGAGCTATTATTCATGAGATTACGTGATGAAATGCCTGAACTGAATGGTGCAACTGAATGGTTAAATGGAGAAGTAACCAAATCCGACCTGATCGGCAACAAACCTACACTCATTCATTTTTGGTCTGTAAGCTGCGGACTCTGTAAAGAAGCAATGCCAAACATCAATCAATTCCGTGATGATTACAAAGACGAACTAAACGTAGTAGCTGTTCATATGCCTCGTTCCGAAAAAGATCTGGACCTCGAGCAAGTAAAAGAAGTTGCAAAAGAACACGATATCACTCAGCCGATCTTTGTCGATAATCAGCACAAGCTCACCGACGCATTTGAAAACCAATACGTACCTGCTTATTATGTATTCGATAACGAAGGCAAACTCCGCCACTTCCAAGCTGGCGGCGATGGCATGAAAATGCTAACTAAACGTGTGAACCGTGTACTCGGAAAAGAAACAAAATAAGCGTTTAAGATACCCTCTTGCTGGTCCTTCAGAGCAAGAGGGTATTCTTTTTGCCCATATGAGCCCTATTAAAAAAGGCAGCCGTCTTTCCCGGCTACCTTTTTCTTTTCAGTATGTTATTTTCAATAATTCGGTAGATCAGCGCACATAGCTTAAACACAGCGAGTCCGACCATTGTTCCAAACCCGTTCAACAGAATATCATCAATATCGAAAATTCGATGAGCGTAATTATATTGAATGACTTCAATTATAGAGCTTGTCCCAAACCCAATCACAAACATGAGTCCCCACTTAGACAGCGACCGGTTGATCAGCGGCGGCAGAAAGCCTAATGGGAAGAATAGAATAACGTTGCCGATTATATTTATAAAAATCAGCCAGTAATCCCGGCTTTTCCACATTAATCGGATGCTGTCAAAAAGCACAAGGTTCATGGATTTCCCGTACACGTAATGGTTGTAAGTAAACAGGGTCGCATAGATCAGAATCGCCAAATACCCGATGAACATAAGCCAGCCGATATTTCTCCATTTTATCCTGGCTCTTCTCTTGTTGAGCTTTTTGTTCTTCTTCATCATCATTCTCCATTCACGTGCTTGATGCCGGCCAATGGCATGACAAATGTTGAGTCAGCTCAAAAAGCCCCGTCCATTATACCATATGATATCCATAAGTAATCATGCATGAAGGTGTCTTTTTGTCCAACAAAAAAACCGCCAAATGGCGGTATCCTTCTCAATCCTTATTTGGTTTTCGTCAATAGGCCTCTTTCATACGCCCGGTCGATCTTGAACTTATGAACCGTTGCATTGATTACTCCGCCTAGGATAATGACAAGTCCGGTTAAATAAAACCAAAGCATGAGGACGATGATGGCTCCAAGGCTTCCGTATGTTGCGGAATAGTTGCCGAAGCTGTCTACGTAGAAGGCGAAGCAAAGTGACACAATGAGCCAGGCAACTGTGGAAAATATGGCGCCATACCATACTTCACTATATTTAAGCCGCTTGCATGGCCCCATAAAATACAAGACTGAAAAAACAAGAGCGATAACCACAAAACTGATCAGCCACCTGAGCAGCGCCCACATGCTTAAAAAGAATTGATCTAATCCAAGGTAAGAGAAGATAAACTCTCCGAGCATTTTTCCGAAAACAGGAAGAATCAAGGAGACAACGATTGAGATGATCAATCCAATGGTAAGAAAAATTGCTAAAGTTCTTGCCATAACAAATGAGCGGCATTCTTCGACTCCATAAGCTTCATTTAATGCTTTAATCACCGCGTTGACTCCATTGGATGCTGACCATAGGGTAGCGATGATCCCAAAAGATAGCAGTCCGCCTTTTTTTGATTCCATCACTGTTTTAAGATTTTCTCTGATTAAATCCATCGATTCACCAGGTACGACGTTATTCAGAACTTTAACAGCCTCTTCCGGAGAAATAAAGATTCCTCCCAGGGTTATTAAAAAAATAAGAAAAGGAAAAAGCGACAGCAAAAAATAATAGGCAAGCTGAGCAGCCAGATCGGGAACATTACTCTTTTTAAAACTGTGCAAAAATTCAATGCCAAATGACTTTGGGGATATATACTTAAGTTCATGGAACAATTTCATCGGTTTCACCTCGCTGCATCAAACGATCCATATACTGAAAAAATAAGGGCAACTTAATAGCTGCCCTCGTTTGGAGTAACGACATGCCGTTTGTTTTGAAGGTCGGAATAAGATGGGGCTGTATTTGCATCCGTATCACTTACTTCACCCACCACATCTTTTCCATGCTCTTTAACATCCTGGCCCGCATCCTTTAATTTACTTCCTATTTTTACCAGATCGCTGCTGGCTCCTCTTACTTGCTGCATAGCTTCAATAGAGGTATTTTTCACTTCTTCCATTGTCGACATGAGCTGTTTAATATCATCCATCACATCGCTTACGGCTGAAGATGCGGATTGGAAAGTTTCTTTTACCCCTCCAGCGAGCGATTGAGGATTTTCCTTCACATTTTTTGCGATCGTCACTGTCTGGTCTTTTACATCCAATGTTTTACGTTTTACCGTTTGCCGTGTAGGACGGTCAAGCATAGCAATTGCCGCTCCCACTGCTGCTCCAATGAGGAGCCCCTTTACAAGTTTACTGTCGTTTCTTTCATACGTATCAAATGTTTTGTACGCCATAAAAACATCTCTCCCTTATATTAAAGTACCTTTTAGTATGTTTTACATTCCCTGTGGTTGGAACAAAAAAACATTTTTTTGTTTTTGTTTATTTTTTTAAAGGGATGGGTATCTTAACGGTACAACACAATAACAAAACAAAATTTAAAGGAGGAACACACGAAATGAGTTTTCTTTGGGCACTTATTATAGGTGGTATCATTGGTTGGTTAGCAGGAGTGATTACAGGACGTGACGTTCCTGGCGGAATCATTGGAAACATTATCGCTGGTTTTGTCGGTGCGTGGCTTGGAGGATTAATCCTTGGAGATTGGGGTCCTGATGTAGCAGGTTTCGCCATTGTTCCAGCCATTATTGGTGCAATCGTCGTAGTATTGATCGTCAGTGCCATCCTTCGTGGTATGAGACGAAACGCATAACTATAAAAAGAAACGGTACGCCCTATGGCGCACCGTTTTTTTATTTGCCGAAATCCTTTTTAAATACAAAACTCACCCGTCTGTATTCCATTTTGTCTTCATAAAAGCGATGGGCATCTTCCCTCGCCAAACCTGAGGATAGCGCCACACAGTTACAGTTGTTGTGAACAGCAAAAGACTCGATGAACGAAAGAAGTTCTTTTCCATGGCCTTTTGATCGAATATGTTCATCTGTCACCAGATCATAGACCCATACATGCTTGCCATAATAAAGGTTTGTCTGAATAGCAAATCCTGCAACTGCTGCCAGTTTTTCATCATCAAAACAGCCAAACAACGTATATCCGTTGGTCTGCATCTCCTCATACAGAGAAACAAATAATGGCTCAGTTAAATGCGGACGAAGCTGCTTCATCACAGAAAAGGCTTCCTTAACTTCTGTTTCCGTCGAAAGCTGGCGTATGATCCCCATTCTTCCCTCTCCTCTACAATTTTTCGCGGGCTTCAATATCTTCAAGTAATTTACGGCAGCCCTCTGACACCAAGTCATAAACCTCATCAAAGTTCCCGGTAAAATAAGGATCTGGGACATCTTGCATTTTACTGTCAGAAACATAATCCATCAGCCTTGCCACATGGTTCACCGGTACATTGCCAGCCATCCGCTGAAGATCTCCAATGTTTTTAGCATCCATCCCGATAACATAGTCATATTCCGTAAGATCTCCAGCAACAACCTGCCTTGCTTTTAATCCTTCAAAGGATATGTTCTTCTCCGTCAATAAATTTCGTGTACCTTCATGCGGAGGTTCTCCGACGTGCCAGTTACCCGTTCCAGCTGAGTCTACTGAAATCTTTCCATCCAAGCCCTTTTTTTGTACCATATCCTTGAATATCGCTTCAGCCATAGGCGAGCGGCATATATTGCCAAGACAAACAAATAATACTTTAACCATAGATAATCCCCCATCTCTTTAGTTCTGCTACATTCAAGTATACCGTTAATCCTGTAAAAAAATAAGGAGAACTCATCCGGCAGTACTATAATGAAATAAAAAAGGAGATGAGCGACATGGCAAAGCGACAAGTACTTGAACAGCTTGCTGAATGGATCAAAGGTTCATCCTACACCGTTCTGTTAACCGGGGCTGGAATGTCAACCGAGAGCGGCATAATATTCAATTGAAGCATTTAAAAAAGGAACTGCGTGTTCCTGTGGAGGGAAACTTCGTCCATCAATCGTTCTCTTCGGAGAGATGCTGCCGGAACCAGTCTGGGAGCAAGCATTTGCGGCCATAGAGCAATCTGATTTGGTAGTGGTCATCGGAACCAGTTTACAAGTCTATCCCGTGAATCAGCTTCCTTCTATGACAAAAGGAAGGACAGCATTAATTAATCAAGAGCCAACAGCAATGGATCATGTTTTTGATCTATCCATCTATTCGAGTGCAAAAGAATCATTAATAGAATTAGAAAAGCTTCTTGATCGCTAAATTTTCGTCAGATAAAATAAGGAAATCCTCTTAAAGAGGATTTCCTTTTATCTTTAATCAGGAATAACCTTTACAAAATAATTGCGGGAACGCGGACCGTCAAACTCACAGAAATAAATCCCCTGCCACGTGCCAAGGACAAGATCACCTTGATGAATAAAAACCACTTGTGAGGATCCGACTGTACTCGCTTTTAAGTGGGAAGCTGTGTTGCCTTCACCATGCCGGTACTTCGGATGCTCCCAAGGGTATACCTCATCGAGCCTCATCAGCATGTCTGACTTAACATCGGGATCTGCATTTTCATTAATTGATCCCGGCTGTCGTATGGGCACAATACACATGAAGCAGCCCTTCCTGCACGCCCTGCTCTTGAACGTAGGCACGCACCGTATCCGTGACATCCATCATTTCATCCCGTTTATGTGTCTGTATTGTGAATCTTTGCAGCAAAAATGATCACCTCGCTATGTTTTTCCGTTATCTTATAAACATTACCATTCTGGATATTTATCAAACCCCTTAAAAGGATAGGGACCACAGTCCCTTGAAATGAGTAGCAAATAAAAGAGCTGCCCATATGGCAGCTCTTTTCTATTTACGATTGACACGAGTACGGTCACCTGCGATTTTTTTCCACTTTGATTTTTCAGCGAGTGCCGCACGCTGATCTTCCTTACGTGCCAGGAAAGCCAGCTCTCTTTGCAGTTTAACATAGCTGTTATACCGCGCTTCATCAAGTGTTTCATCCTTGATGGCTTTTTGAACGGCACAGCCTGGTTCATTGCTGTGGCTGCAATCCCGAAACTTGCATTGCGCAGCAAGCCCTTCGATGTCCGAAAAACTGTGTCCCACTGCTTCATCCGCTTCCCACAGCTGCAGCTCCCGCATTCCAGGGGTATCAATGACGATCCCCCCGTTTTTTAACAGAATGAGTTCTCGGTGAGTTGTCGTATGCCTCCCTTTATCATCGTCTTCTCTGATCGTTTTTACTTCCTGTTTCTTTTCACCGTAAAGCGCATTCGTCAATGTGGATTTTCCTACTCCGGAAGAACCGAGCAGGGCAACGGTTTTGCCCTCTTCCAGATAAGCGGAAAGCTGCTCCAGCCCCTCTTCTTTTTCCGCACTGATCGCATGGATGGGAACACCCATCGCCACCTCTTCCACTTCCCTGATTTTTTCATCGATATCATCACAAAGGTCAGCTTTACTAAGTACAATCACCGGGTTCGCTCCGCTTTCCCATGCCATCAGCAAGTATCTTTCTATCCGTCTTAAATTAAAATCGGTATTCAGTGCATTGACGAGCAGAACCGTATCCACGTTTGCCGCTACTATCTGCTCTTCTGTCGTATGTCCTGCCGCTTTTCTTGAAAATTTACTTTTACGCGGAAGGATCGCATGAATGGAAGCTTTGTTCTCCTCTGGCCTAGCGGCAATTACAACCCAATCCCCAACAGCAGGGTAATCCTGACGTTCAGATGCCAAATGGCGGAGCTTTCCCGTCACCTCGGCGAGGAGCTCCCCGTGCTCTGTGAATAAGCGGTACATGCCCTTATGCTCAAGTGCCACCCTGCCGACTGAAAAGTTTTCTTTATCAAATGCTGTGAATGGTTCTTGAAAAAACAGGTCCCAGCCTAATTGTTTTAAATTCAATTTGTTTTCCTCCAATGATTAAATGATTAATTTTAATAAAATAAAAAAGACCGGCGCACCGGTCTTGATGATTCTGCATAGTCACAGAAATCCAGATCAATAAAAACCCGCGAGCTGTCCACAGCCCACGGGTAAAATCACTTAACCATTGAAATCCTTCAAAGAAATTAAATGTCCATAATACCGGAGGGCTGAGATATGAAATTAACATAAATAGTGGCGTATTCTGTAACAATGCTCATATAACATACCTCCTTAAAGACTCTCTAATAATCTAACTATAGTATAAGTATGCAGGATTTGTAAATGGGTTATTCAAAAATTCAAAAAATAAACCTGAACAGCCTTAGCCATTCAGGTTATTTAAGGTTTATCTGTGACGGATCCAGATGGCACCTGCAGAATTGTCTTTCGCTTCACCGATCACGTGGAACTGCAAGCCAAGGTTAGGAACCTTGCGCCCAGCGTCATCGATGACACCGTCTTCTGCGCTGCCATTATAATCTGTCATATCGATGTATGGTTTGGAATCATCGAATGAAGTTACGCCTTTGGAACCTTTGTAGTCAAAGATTCCTCTGGAAGGTGAGTTGATATACCAAGCCGGAGCTTTGTCAAAAGAGAATGCAGCATCTGCAACTTGGTAACGTGTAGAATCTTCAACTGTAGGCTTGCCGTTTAAAGTACCGACGATCGCTTTTGGATGAGAATCTACTACTCCTAAGAAACCTTCACCTGGATGCGGGCCGGTCCAGTTATCGGAGAAACTGTCATCTGCATACCATAAAAGCATACCGGTATTGTATTTTACACCGCGGGCAAATTGAAGGGCTTTATCTGCTCCAGCGTAGTTTCTCCACTCGATGTAATAGTTGTTCTTCTTGAAGTCGATGCCGTCAGAGACCTTAGCACCACCGGAGAATGTTAATTTTGGAGTTCCTTCAGCGTCATCTGAAAGTACAACATTTCCATCTACATTTACAGCCAGGTTATCCATGGCAAAGCCGTTCATCGCAAGGCCGCCATCTGTAACATATTCAAATTGAACTTTGACTTTTTGGCCTTTATAAGAAGAAAGGTCATATGACTTGTCGACCCATTGGCCCTTCGTTGTATCAGCGCCATTGTCTTCATCTATAATTTCATCACCAAATGTGTCAATCGTTTCTGTTGTTCCGTCCGCTTTTACGACTTTAACATATAGGTAGTCATAATCTGCTTCAATTTCATAAAGTGTTTTAAAGTCGATTTTTGCATTTGTTGCATTAGTCAAATCAATCTCCGGCGTCGTCATCGCCGTATGAAGATCATCACCTTTTGTACTGTAAAAATATTTCTGGCCGAAAGCTGGTTTAATGCCTTGAACCCTTTTATCCGGCAAGTTTACTTTTACGATACCCGGATTGTTTGATTTGGTTACAGATTGATCCACCTTTGTAAGAAGGCCAATTTTGTTGATCTTGCTGTAATCAACTTCCTGAATGTTGGCCCAGTTTCCGCCAATGGTTTTTTGGAAGAAATCTTTGTTTTGCGGTGAAAAGCTTGTTGGTGTTGTTCCTGCAATATTTCCGTTCCAGCTTCCGCCGCTCATAATAGACCAGGAAGCTACCGGTTCACCGTCACCGGTATATTGAGTATCATACTCATCCGGGAGTCCTAGATCATGGCCAAATTCGTGGGCGAATACCCCGACTGCTCCATCTTCCGGTTCTACCGTATAATCAAAGGCAGCCATTTGCCCTTTCCAATAATCAACGCTGGCTTTTGTATCTGCAACCGGATACACGCTTCCAAGGTTCCAGCGGTGAGACCAGATCGCATTGTCGCCAAGCTTTCCGCCTCCAGCTTCCTGTCCACTGCCTGCATGGATAACCATCAAGTGGTCGACTAATCCGTCCGGTTCGTTAATGTTTCCATCGCCATCAATATCATAGATATCAAGATTGTCATAGTCTGCTAGATTGATTCCAGCCTTAACCGACGCATTCAATGAGTCCTTAATGAAATCACGCGGCCCAAACGGCAGCTGATTATCATTGCCGCCTTTTGGTGAGTCATCACCATAATCAGCCGCTTTTCCAGGAACAGTGAGCCACGGAGATACCGTACCTTCTACTGTATAACTCCCGCCGGACTGCTCTTCGTAATATTGTTTAAATGTCTCTACCTTTGAACCGTCAAACAGTTCGAACGGCTTGTCCCCGAACAGCATGTCTTGATAGTGCTTCTGGTTAAAATCCTTCGCATACATATAACCAGGCTCTTGCTCGACGTTATTGTGCTTGAAATCAGAGTACTCGGCCAAAAGCACAAGCACCTTATCTTTTCGGACGAGTCCGTTGTATTTTTTCCCTTTAGCCGGGTCTACTTTTACAAACCCATTCGGAAGACCTTTTTGGATTGTAGAGTGGCTGTTGTTCAATTTTTTTGATAGCTTCTGTTTTTGTTTATAAAGGAAATCTTTTGCCTTAAGGTCAAAATTTTTCTTGCTTGATGATGCAGAAGTGCTTACCTGCACTCCGCCAACTTTTTCATTTTTTCTTGCTATGTACTTCTGAACAGCTTTAGCGGTATCCACTTTTGAAGCATCTTTTGAAATAACCCCGCGGTCTTTCAAGGCTTTTGCAAGTCTGTCCTGATCCACAACGTTTAAATCGATGGGTGCAAATGCAGACGATTTCCCCTTGTCCGGCTGTGCATCGCTAGCAAATGCTGCAGGTGACATTAGACTCAGCGAAAGCCCGGCAATTAAGAGCGATGAGCCCAATTTCTTAGACCAATTTCCCAATTAAACCCCTCCTGTTTTGAACAGCATGAATTTTCTGTAATCTATCTTTCTAAACGTAACATATTACTTAGGTAAAGAGGATTGTACTATATTACTAAAATAGCAAATATTTCTTATAACTTATTAGGTCTAAAGTTCTACAAAGCCCTTCCATTTAAAAATAGAAGAGCTTTATAGATTACTTATAGATTACAATTGCTCCTACTGAATCATCAGATGCTTCCCCATTCACACGAACCTTCAGACCATAATTGCCTATATTGCGGCCCGCATCCTGCATAAATGGATTCGCAAATGATTTGCTGTCGTCAAACAATGATACTGCTGATTGACTTGGTGCAGACAACATTTGAACACCTGGGTAATCAATTTTCAGACCAGAAGTTTTATCCAGTCCAAAAGCTGCATCCGCAATATGAAAGCTTGTGCTTGCCTCTGCTCCAGTGTTCCATTTCAAATCATTAATATGAGAGTCGACTACGCCGAGGAACCCATCTCCAGGGTGAACGCCTGTCCAGTTGTCAGTATAGGTAGGATCCACATACCAAACGACAAGACCGCCATCATAGCTCATAAGAGAGCTTCCGCGTTTGATGTGGGCAAGACCCTCATCGACACCTTGATGATTTCTCCATTCCAGCAAATAGTAGTGATCGCTGTACTTGTTGCCGTCTGACTTTTCAAAGCCTTTCAGCGTAAATGCAGAAGGATCTTTTTCAGCTCCATCATCTACTAAAGCTGTTCCGTCAGCTACGACTTTAATGTTATCTGCGAAGAATCCGGCTTGGCTTGTACCCCAGTCTGTTGCCGAACGAAGGCGAAGCTGGATTTTCTTGCCTTTATATGCAGACAGATCAAAGGACTGGGACTGCCATCCGTTAGAGTTACCAGTAAATCCTGGCATAGAATTAAGAATGGTAGGATAGCCTTCAGGAACAACGTCAGAACGCGTGTTGTTGTTTCCTAGCGATTTCCATGTAGCCCCATTGTCATCTGAAACTTGTACAAAAGCAAAATCCCATTGTTCCTCAATGTCATACCAAGCATCAAATGTAAGAGTGGCAGATTGCTTGCCTGTCAGATCTACGTTCGTCACCATAGAGTTGTCGATCTCGTCTGCCTGGCCGCCCCAGAACTGATAAGAGCCTGTTTTTGGTGTGTTGATTGGCGTCTTTTTCTTCGGCAGATTCACTTGAATAGCCTGATAATTATCACCATTTGGTGTATTGGCCTGATCTAAAAGGAATTGTGCTCCTTTAATCGACAAATCTTTCCAGTCAACAATAGTAGGATTTGTCCAGTTTCCGCCAAGGGTAGTTTGGAAATAAGATTTCGCCCATGGAGAGAATCCAGTCGGTTCTGTACCTGGCACTCTACCAGCCCAAGATCCACTTGACATGATGGACCAGTATCCAACCGCTTCGCCAGTTCCAGAGTAAATCGTGTCGTATTCATCCGGAAGACCAAGGTCATGGCCGTATTCATGTGCGAAAACGCCCGTCGCGCCATCTTCAGGCATCATGGTGTAATCGTAGAATCCAGGAAGCCCTTTTCCAAGTCCGTCCGGATCAAAAAATTTAGCAGAACGGTGGGACCAAATCGCGTTGTTACCGAGTGAACCACCGCCAGCTTCCTGTCCCATACCCGCATGGATAATCTGCAGGTGGTCAACAAGGCCATCCGGCTCCCAATAGTTACCGTCTCCATCTAAATCATGCGGATCTTCTAAATCATAGTCTTGAAGCGGTATTCCAGCATCTACAGCTGCCTTATACACGTCCACTACAAGCTGCTTAGAGCCGCCAGGTGTCACATTGTCATGGCCGCCGGATGCTCTATCCGCACCATAAAATTCAGCGGTACCTGGAACCTTCAGCCATCCGTAAGCTTTACCTTCAATGGTATAGGAACCGCCGGATTGCTCTTCATAGTATTGTTTTTGCGAAACAAAATCTTCACCGTTAGGCCCTTTAACTCCATTTTCACCAAAGATCATATCTTCATAATGCTGCAAGTTATAGTCTTTGTAATAGTTATCTGTTTCGTTTGGCTTAATCTTATTATGAGGGGTATCTGCGTATTCAACAGTCAGTGTCAGCAGTTTTCCTTTCCTAGTAACCTCACCTTTTCCGTGGTCATTCACCGGATCAGGCTGCTTCTTGTATTGCCCTTTCTTTTTCCCGTTTCCATGAAGGAGGCCATTTGTGAATCCTTTGAACTCTCGCTGCTTATCAGCAGCTGCGGCTTTAACTTTTGGAGCAAGCGGATCCTTCTCTTTCACAGCATCCTGTTTTCCTTTTAGTTCAAGGTAAGCATGAAGCGCCTTTTGTTTCTCCTTTTCAGAAGCATCCTTGGAGACGGCTCCTTGTCTAACGAGCAAATCTATTAATTTATCATCATTCACAATCGCCGGATCTAGTGCTGAATGACTATTTCCATAATGATTTGAAACCGTTTCCTGCATCGCCGTTTTTGCTTTCGCGTCTAAAGACCCTGTAAACATGGATGTGGAAACTAAACCTAATGATAACCCTGTAATCGTCAGTGATGCTCCCAATCTCTTACTCCACTTTCCCAAATGTACCCCTCCTGATAGAAGATAATGAATATTTTGTTATTTATTTCTATATAAAAGTATCATACACCCGGTAATTTGAAATGCTACTAATTTACCATTGTTAGAATATTTTTACTAGTTTGAAAACACAATTGTGCATACAGAAAGGACTGCCGCCTCATAGGCAAGAGTTCACAAGGTTCTTATGAAGTATTATTGAAAAGAAAAAACCAGGGGAGTATCCCCTGGCTGATTATTACTCGTCTGAAGAATCTTGATCTTCAGTAGCAGTGCGAACAGTTGGCAGAACCACATTCTTATTCATATCGTCTGACTTCTGATCTTGATCTTCTTCTTTCTGCTGATTGGTTTCAGGCGCTACGGCTTTAACCGCAGATTGATCAGAAGCATGTTGTTTTGCTTTTCCGCTGGCTTTTTCAGATGCATTGGACTGGACTTTGTTTTCGATAGAGGCATTTACTTTTTCATCGACTCCATCGTTTTCGCCTTCAATGTCTTCCGGAACGGTAACAACAATCTCTGTATCCGCTTCTTCCTGATCCTTGACCTGATGTTCTTCTGTTACAGGTTCAGAAGGTTTTACTGCAGGCACGGCATGAACTGCTGAGTTAGGGGCTGCATGTTCTTTTGAATTCTCACTTGCATGAAGAGCTGCTTGTGAAAAATGTTCCTTCTTTTCCTTCTTTTCCTTCTTTTCCTTCTTTACTTTTACTTCTTTAACAGGCTTCACTTTTTTTACTTTTTCTTTTTTTTCTGCTTTTTCTTCCTGCTTGTGCACGATTGGCTTTTTCACTTTTCCTTCATGTTTAACACCATGGACTGCGGAGTGTTTGTTTGCTTTTTCTTTTGCTTTCTCACTTGCTTTTTGCGGTGCCTGTGGTGTTACAACATGGGTTTTAACTGCTTTTTCAGTGTTATGGCCTGGTGCTGCCGAAGTTGCTTCTCCTCCAGCTAATGCTGCAATAGAAAGTGTTCCTGCAAATACGAAAGATTTAATTAACATACCGTTCATTTTTTTCATGATTGTTTGCTCCTTCAATTCTTTTTTTATTTTTTGATTGATTTATTTATAAAAGATTTGAAAGAGCGTTTCGGGCGGCTGGGATGGAGGAGCATTCACCCACTGGCTTTTAAGAAACTCCCTGTTTGATGCACCCAGCAGCTTTGCTGAAGAGCCAGTCATTCGATCACTATCCATTATGTATGCTTTTAAAGTAAATAGAGTGGATGCTTGTCCACCGCTGTCCCCGCTGTTGCCAGTATGGCCTGAAGAAGGCGGGGCACCTGGTAAAATCAACTTTGAAGATGGGTTTACAGGAATCTTTGATAACGGTTTCAAAGGGTTGCTCGGCAATTTCTCCAGATGTTTCCTGGAATCTTTATGCCCGGCAGCCTTTGCTGTTTTACGGCTTTCCTTTTTTACAGCAGAAACAGGACGGACTTCATTTTCTACATGCACCTTTTCTTTGCCAGACGGTCTTGTAACAGCAGGTTTCATGTCTTTTTCTTTTTGCTGTACGGGTTTGACAGGTTGTACCGCCTTCTTGAAATCCCCTTTATTTCGTTCCGGCTTACGGCTGGCTGCAGGAGTCGGAGGAAGTGTTTTGGTTTTCTGAGGAGCTTTTTTCACCGCCTTTACAGGACGGTGAGAAGGCACGGCCCTCTTACTTGCCTTTTCCTTTTGGTTCCGTATTGGTACTGCAGGAGTCGTCTTTTCTTTCTGATGAGGAATGTTTTTAACCGTTTTATTGCTGTTCTTCGTTTGTCGACCTTTTTCCTCAACCACTCGATTTGCCTTTTGCACCTTTTCCACCTTTTCCAGCTTTTGCTGAGGCTGCTGTAAGGAATGTTGATCTTCTTTCGCCGCCGATACTTGCTGCGGAAGGAAGAGAAGAGCCGCGGCAGCTGCTCCTGCGATAAAATAGCTTATTCTTTTCATCGTTTCACCCCCTTTCCTTTTTCTATATAAAAGATACTGTCGATATATGCGTTTTATGTCGGTAACTTGAAATAATAGTTGAATATTCCTATAAATGACTTCATTAGAAGGAATGGGAAGCAAATAAAAAGAATAGAACTTAGAAAAAGGAGGGATGAAAGGTGGCTGCAAAGTCTTTTGTAGAAAAGTATAAAGAAGATCATCAGCATCCCATGAATAAACTTACACACACCATCGGCATACCCATGATCGTTGTTTCGCTTCTGCTCTTTTACTGGATGTGGAAAACGGCGCTCGCTCTGTTTGCCCTTGGCTGGGTGCTCCAGTTTATCGGACACCTCTTTGAGGGAAAAAAGCCTTCTTTTCTTAGCAACCCTGTCTACCTTCTTATCGGCCCTGTCTGGTACGCTAAAAATATTCTTACCGGAAAGGCCTTTAAAAAAGATCAAAAAGAAAAACCGCACCTGTAAAGGAGCGGTTTTTGTCTTTCTCTATTTACTTCGTTCAATTTCTTCTACAATCTGGGAAAGCTCTTCCCAGCGGTTCATCGCTTCCTCCAGTTTAGCAGCAACTTCCTGCTGCTCACGGAACAAACCATCAATCTTGCCGAAATCACTTCCTGCTGATGCGATCTGAGATTCAATCTCCTCATGCTTCTCTTCTAATTCAGCAATGACATCCTCGATTGTCTCCCAGTCTTTTTGTTCTTTATAGGAGAGCCTGCGTGATTTTTCTTTTTTCGGTTTAGCCTCTGTCAGAGTCTCGGCTCTTACAGAAGATGCCTGTTCCTCTTCCTGCTTCTTCTGCTCCAAATAAGCCGAGTAATCTCCATCAAAGCGCCGCACCTCTCCGTTGCCCTCAAGTGCAAAGAGATGTTCCATCGTACGGTCAAGGAAATAACGGTCATGGGAAACGGTAATGACGGCACCGGGGAAATACTCAAGATAGTCCTCTAATACGGATAATGTTTCGATGTCCAGATCGTTCGTCGGCTCATCCAGGAACAGGACATTCGGCTCTCCCATCAGAACACGCAGCAGATAGAGTCGCCGTCTTTCCCCTCCAGATAATCGGGAAATGTACGTCCATTGGGCGCTGGGCGGAAATAAGAACCGTTCGAGCATTTGCGAGGCGGTAATGGACTGCCCGTCTTTCGTATAAATGACATCTGCAGCTTCACGAATATATTCAATAACCCTCAGATTCTCATCCATTTCTTCATGGTTTTGGGTATAGAACCCCAGTTTAACCGTCGGACCGGTTTCAACTTGGCCGGAATCAGGCAGTATTTTACCGGCAAGAATGTTCAGCAATGTGGTTTTCCCGCTGCCGTTCTTACCAATAATGCCGAGTCTGTCGTCAGGCATGACCAGATAGCTGAAATCGGAAAAGAGTGTTTTCTCTCCGAATGATTTTGAAATACCCTCGATTTCCATGACTTTCTTCCCCAGCCTTGCTGAGCCGATCGCCATCTCCATCTGGCCTTTTTGTGCAGGCCCTGTTTGCTCCTGAAGAGCTTCAGCGCGCTGAATTCTCGCTTTCTGTTTCGTTGTACGTGCTTTCGCCCCTCTTCTCAGCCAGGCCAGCTCACGGCGAAGCAGGTTTTGGCGTTTTTGTTCAGATGAGGCTTCACGTTCTTCACGCTCCGCTTTTTTATCCAGAAACATTTCATAGTTCCCTTCATAGCTGTAAAGGTTTCCGCTATCGAGCTCGATCATGCGGTTCGTTACCCGGTTCAGAAAATAACGGTCATGGGTAACCATGAGCAAGGCGCCCCGGTATTTCGCAAGGTAATCTTCCAGCCATTCCACTGTCTCGTTGTCAATATGGTTGGTCGGTTCATCCAGAATAAGCAGATCAGCAGGCTGAATGAGCGCCCTCGCAATAGCGACCCTCTTTTGCTGGCCCCCTGAAAGGGTACTTACCTGCTGTTCCAAAGACGTTATACCCAGTCTGGTCAGGACGGTTTTTGCTGTTGTATTCGTGTCCCATGCATCCATGGCGTCCATCTTCTGCTGCAAAGAAAACAGCTGATTCTGATATTTCTCATTTTCGGGATCGCTTTCCAGACGTTTAATCGCCGTCTCATATTCGCGGAGCAGCTGCATCAGGGGAGAATTTCCGTAGAAGACTGCATCAAGCACCGTCACTCCGTCATTAAAGACAGGAGATTGCGGCAGGTATTCTATATGAAATTCATTGGCGTGCACAATTTCCCCTGTATCTGCAGTCTCCATTCCAGCAATGATTTTAAGAAGAGTTGATTTTCCGGTTCCGTTTACTCCAATTACGCCAATTCTTTGTTTTTCGCTGATCGTGAAGGATATTTCTTTAAATAGCGTTTTGTCCCCATAGCTTTTTGATATATTTTCCACCGATAGTATACTCATATTCATTCATACCTCATATCATTAGTTATCTGCCTCTATTGTATCAAAGATTAACAAGATGGCTCCAACTAAAGGAATTTTATCGGGTGAAAGGAAACAATTTCAAAAATATGGTTTAATGTAAAGAGATCACGGCAATTAATCTATTGTCCGATTATGGCGAAAGGGGGGGAGAAATGAGATGAGGAATGATCCATTTGATGCGGTCGGTATGTTTTTCGGCTTGTTTGGTATTCTTTATGTGTTAGTGGCTTTATTTATGGTTGTATTAACGATCGTTTTTATCTTTAAAGCCATGGGCTTTATGAAACGAAAAAACGAAGCGGACCGCCTTACCAATGAAAGGCTTGAACGTTTGATTCAGCTTCAATCCAAACAGGAAATTGATCCTTATAAGGTTCAGGAATAGTACATAAGAAAAAGGATTACGCAATATAATGCGCAATCCTTTTTTATTGGCCTTGTTAATGCATATTGGTGATATTCTTTCCTAACGGGCATCGCATACTGCTGCTTGAAAGAGGCCCTCAAGTCTTTTTTATGACTAACATAGCTTTTTTATTAAAGCTGATCAATCACCATCAAAAATATTAAAGAGACCTTTGGCGAGGCTTCCTTCATCTTTGGACTGAGGAATCGCCGCGAATACCCTGCTCGCGAGTCTGCTGAACGGCAAGGACTGAATCCACACTTTCCCGGGACCTCTTAAGGTAGCAAAGAATAACCCTTCACCGCCGAATAATGCGGTTTTTACTCCCTTTACCATCTCAATGCTATAGTCTACGTCCTTCGTCATCGCAACAAGACAGCCTGTATCCACACGCAGCACTTCTCCAGGCTCCAGTGTTTTTTCATGAATGGTTCCGCCGGCATGAACGAAAGCCATTCCATCGCCTTCCAGCTTCTGCATGATAAATCCTTCACCGCCGAAAAAACCCGTACCAAGCTTGCGCTGAAGTTCAATTCCTACGGAGACACCTTTAGCGGCAGCCAAAAAAGCATCCTTCTGGCAAATGATCTTACCGCCATGTTCGCTCAAATCCATCGAAATAATTTTCCCCGGGTAAGGTGAAGCGAAGGAAACATGCTTTTTGCCTGAACCTTCATTCGTAAAGGTGGTCATAAACAGACTTTCACCTGTCAGCATCCGTTTACCGGCATTAAACAGCTTGCCCATTAACCCAGACCCTTGGCTTGATCCATCGCCAAAAATGGTTTCCATGCTGATGCCGTCTTCCATCATCATCAGGGCGCCTGCCTCAGCGACCACGGTTTCACTCGGATCAAGTTCCACCTCAACAAACTGCATGTCATCTCCATGAATCTTATAATCGATCTCATGATTGTTCATTTTGTCTTCCTCCTAAAGTATGTAAAAGTTACTGCCTCTTATACGGCTGATGACTTATTAAGTTTCACTTTAAGAATACTTCATTCTCCTCCTGTTTTCCTGTTTATAAAAAAACTTCCGAAATTAATAATCGGAAGCTTCCATATGTATCCCTATATGAATGAGTCTTACTGCGCTCCCTTTTTTGCGAGACCGGAACGCAAGGTATGACGAATAAACCATAAATTAATCAGTTCCACTTTCTTATTGTACTCTTTCATGTTCAAAGCGCCTTTCAGGTGTCTTTTTCGAATCAGAAAAAAGTACCTCTCGACAACCTGGCTGTAATCCATGTGATGCTCCTCCTCAAAGTTACAATTAATAGTCTTCTGTACCCTTTATCGTTTTTTTCTAAGCTCGTTTTCCGCAAATTGGGGCAGACTATTGAAAAAGGAGGGATCATGTCGTTATGTCAGAAAAAGAAACAGATTATGAAGGCCGAAAAGAACTCTACCTCGATATCGACCGGATGATTAACGAAGGCATGGCTGGCGGTTCTGTCGCTCATGAATACGACTTAAAACAGATAAGTTATTCAACTGAAATCGGTGATGCAGAAGAACCCCCAATAAGACAGGATGAAGAAAACAAGTAAAAAAACAATCTGAAAAGGGGCTGTCCAAGAAGTCTGTAAGCTGTTGATTTCCGTTCCAGGCTGCTCGCTTTCCGCGGGGCGTGCGGTGAGCCTCTTGGTGCAAGCACCGGCGGGAGTCTCACCTGTCACGCTAGTCCCGCAGGAGTCTCGCATCTTCCACTTCAATTAACTTTTCATTGAAGATTTTTCAAGCCAATAAAGGGCTGCCTGAAGGTCAATTTTTGACTTTCTGGACAGCCCCTTTTTCCGTATTAAGTTATCTTTCTCAATTCATTCACAGTTTTGATGAGCTCGTTATACCGTTCTTCAAGCACCTCTTTTTGGTCGCCTTTCCGCGGTATGGACAAGCGCCCCACAATATCAGCAAGCTCCAGTTCTAGAGCCAATAGTTCACCTTGGTTGATCGATGGAGTTTTATCCGGCTTTAGAGACCGCTGCTGAAAAGCATCATAATTCCCTTCCGAAAATAACGCACTCTGATGATCCTGAAAGACAAAGACATGATCTGCCATTGCATTCATAAGGTGGCGGTCATGTGTCGAGAACAAGATGGTGCCCGGATAAGCTTTTAAAACCGTTTCCAGCGCCTCTCTGGTAAAAACGTCCAGATAATTCGTTGGCTCATCGAGCAGCAGAAGATTAAAATCTCCAAGAAAAACCTTCGTCAATGCTGTTTTTACCCGTTCCCCCCCGCTCAGCACACTTACCTTTTTGTGAACATCTTCTCTTTTAAATAACAGCCGTGCGAGTACAGTCCGAATGAATTCCTCGGAATACGGGCTATTTTCAGAAACGTTCTCCAGAATAGAAAGATCTTCATTCAGGATGTTGAGCTGCTGATTAAAATATCCAATCTTCAAGGCCTTTGACAAAGATACTGACGGGTGTGCAGATTGGATCATCCCGATCAGGGTGGACTTTCCGCAGCCGTTCGGACCAATAAGGGCTGTTCTGCTCCCGGTCTTTACAATAAATGAAATGCCAGCAAACAATAACTGGTCTCCAAAGGACCTTGAAGCGTCTTTTACCTGGATCGCCTGTTTAGCATGCACTGGCGTAAATTGCTGGATATCAAACTGAACGGCTTCCGTTTCTCTCGGCTTTTCCTTTTTCTCCAGCTGTTCTACCCGTTTTTCCATCGCCTTGACGTTCTTCATCATCGCCGCTTGCTTGCTTTTAACCCTTCCCCTGCCGAGATTGGCTTCTTTATAGCTCATCCGGCTCGGCTTTTTCTTCATGCTCTTTACTTTTTGTGTCTTTTCCCGTGCAGCTTCAAGCAGTCTTTGCTTTTCTTTCGTATACTCCTCATACTCAAAAAATTGTCGGGTTCGCTCATGTTCTTTTTGTTTACGGTATGCTGAGTAGTTTCCTGAATAGAAGGTTGGAACTGTATTTTCGATCTCCAGGATCTTCGTGCAGATTTCATCAAGAAACGCCCGGTCATGCGAAATCAGCACAACGCCCCCAGGAAAGCTCTTTAATTCATTCTCCAGCTGCTGAATTCCCTGCAGATCCAGATGGCTTGTCGGTTCATCCAGAAATAAAAGGTCAGGGTTCTGCTGCAGGGCAGAGGCAATTTTCAACCGTGTTTTCTCGCCTCCACTCATGGTCAGCCATTCCTTGTCCTGAATTCCCCAGATTCTTTGCAAAGCGTCCGAAGGGTTCTCTTCCAGCTCATCTCCAAATTGCAAAACTGAAGAAATTCTTCCAAAAACATGAACACTGCCTGTATCTGCAGCTTCTTCCTTTGCTAAAATGTTCATCAGTGTGGACTTTCCGGCTCCGTTTAATCCAACGATGCCAATCCGGTCTCCTCTGTTGATTTTCAGCGGTTCTGAGAGTTTTATAATCAAGCGGTCACTGTATGACTTCTCAATATTTGCGGCTTCTAATAAAAGCATAAAAAAACCTCCCTGTTTTGATCAGAGAGGAAAAATTCGCACAAAAATAACGATACCTGTCCCGTAAAACCGGGTATCACGTAAAAAAAACAGGTATGAAAAATGGGCAAACTAATCCTATCCGAAGTTTAGATTCAAAAATGAATATAAAGTTCAATTAAAATAGGAGTTAGTTACGCATTGGACGATACACCTGTTCCTTTCTAGTTTTATAACCAACAGTTTAGTTGGATTTCCCAAAAATGTCAATCGGTCAATCATCAAATCTTCGGATGTCTACTTTTTTTGGTTTTTGACGATCAGCGGGCAGCCGATAAAGCTTAATGTACAAGAATCCTTTCTTATACGTCGCATGAATGGCGTCACTTCGGACACGATACGGCAGTTCCACTTCTCTGCTAAAGGCTCCTGAACCGAACTCTTCCTTGGCTATTCTGTATTTTCCTCCGATCAAGTTGGTTTTCCCTTTGATATGAACGCTCCTGTCATCCACATACACATCCACATCTTCCGCTTTCTCAAGGCCTGGAATGGCAGCAATGCATAAGAGCTCATTCTCAGATTCATAAATATTAACAGCCGGAAATCCCCGCTCTTCTTGCGGCTGGGACTGCTGTTGCTCCCTCTGTGTGTCTTCTTGCTGCTGGTAAGGAGAAAAGAAATTTTGGCCAAGGTACTGATCAGCAAACTTCTTCCACTCCATCATCTGTTTCCATGAATCCAATGGTATCCCTCCTTTCTTTGTTTATTAGCTGTAAACATTTATGAAGGTGCAGGGAGTTCGACAGCTGGAACCGCTGCAAGCGGAGGAGCTTCCCCGGTGAAGCCTCCTGTATTGTACAAGTTAGAAACAGGCCGGATCATGCCCGCACTGCCGATTTGCATGACGGATGAATTCTGAATCCCCTGTACCTTTAACTGATAGATGGTAATGGTCTGGTTAACAAACAGATTCAAGGTCATCCCTCCCTTATTTGTCTTGGTCTAGCATGCTTCTGCCTACTGGTGGAACCGAAACAATATCAAGGTTTTTCGGATCAGGATTCGTTCGATAATTCCTTATGTGCTTAACCCTCGATTCGAGGTCGATGTGGTGAATACCGCCAATATGGAGAATGCCGGCTGCTGATATACCCAAAATATCAATAGTCCCTACACGTATATAGGCAGGATCATTAAAAGACTGCATCGTGACTTCTTTTGGCGGCGCAGGCCTGGGGCGCGGTATAGTAAACGCCTGGTAGTTCGGAAAATTAATGAGTCCGCTTAACGCCGAATCAAAAGTCGGCTCATACTTCTGGATGGCCAGTGCCTGTGAAAAGGCAGCAAGCCGGCCTGTATCTCCAACATTTACAACCGATGAAAACAAAATGGAACGAACGTGGATATGATTGACCTCCGATGTTCTCGGTATCATATTATAGTGCTAGAGGAACGAGTGAGGTTCCGACCACCAGGGCTTCCGGTGGTGTATCAAATATGGAGGCCAGACTAATATGCCCGGCATCGCCAACCAAAACGAGCGAAGAGATACTCACCCCTACAATTTTAAGAGAGCCCACAGACAGTTCATGATTGATCACCTGGAATCTCATGGATCTCACCCCCGATGTTATTGTTCTTTAAGCTTGAGATGAAATGCTCAATTCCTTTGTACACATCACCTTTCACTTTATTCTCAACGAGCAATATGCCCTCTTGGTTATGGGGAGGATATTTTTGAAGGTAATGCTCCAGCCTGCCCGGAAGCTGTGTCCGGATATCATTCAAAATCAGTTCACGATAGGATTCATCGAGTTTATGTTCTTGTTCCTCTTCAATTTTTGTAATGTCTTCCGGCGCCTCAATGTTCATGTATTCCTCCAGGTTTGCCATGATTTCTGTATATTCCCTGCTTGAACTCATAGCGCTCTGTGGCGGCTTGCTTCCGCCAACAGCGATCGATTCACCGCCGACAGTAAAGTCCTCTACCATGTTTTTGCCGTCGCTTTCTGAACTCAGTCCAATATTCAGCGTCCCATCAAGCCTCTCGATCTTCAACTGATCAAAGGAGTATTGGATTTGTGTGGTCGGCTGGTCTTTTACTTTCTTCATATCCTTGGTCAGTTCTTCAATCTGCTTCTCCAGTTCACATACCTTGTCTTGCAGGCACTGAAGCTGCCCCTGCATCTGCTGGATATAATAGTATTGATTATAGCTATCCGACATAACATCATCTCCTTACTAAGTTTTATGCCGGATCGGCAGTAAATTTGCTTTTTAAATGAGGGCTTCTAATTATTTCCCATATTCACATTATCGAACCCATCCATATCATACGTATTTGTAAGGTTGTAGCCTGTGTTCGTCCTTATATTATCGCCCGTGTTAAACGAGCCTGCGCCTGCAAAGGTCTTCGCATTGCTGATAGGATTGATGGCCTGAACATCCCCGATATGGACTATCGAGCTGCTCGAAACTGAGGCAATATTAATACTCCCTACGATTCCAGGCACTTCAAACCACCCCCCTGCCAACAGTCTCCTCATATCATATGTCACGCTTCACTAGGTGTTCACCCTCATACCTTCTCACCTTTTGAGGCATCTGCACATACACTAATAAGAGCATCAAGCAATCTAAACGGTACTTTTAAAGGGAGGTTCGTTCTCTTGCCATCACTGATCGTGGGGCCTGTAACTATTTCCTCTGTGCAAGCCGATGGAATCGTAAACTTTGGTGACACCCTTGTGATTAATCCTAAAAGCACAAGCAAAGGTTATAGCGGCTCTGGAGGCGGAAATACAGGCAATTTCCTGCAAACCGTTACATTTATCAGTTCGACCAACACATTAGATACGGATGCTGCTGATTCGAACGTAGCCGGCAACGCATAGTTTATTTACTAAGGAGGGATTTATCATGCCGGAAAATGGCGGACCTATCATGCCATTCTTTAATGAAAAGTCTATAGGATCTTGGGTAAAATCATTAGAACAATTCATCGATAAGAGCTTTGAGCATTATCAGACCATGGTTGACCATCTATCGTTCCCATTGGACGTACAGGAAACCAAAAATGAATTTATCGCACACGCCAACCTCGAAAACTATGATCAGAGCCAAATTCAGATCGAGGTGCTGGATCGAGCGCTTAAGATTATCGCCTACGCGTCTGAATCCAATCGCTTTACTGATGATAAAACCAATATTTCTCAATTCAAACAGGCCAATAAACGGGTTGAACGGCTGGTCCCGCTCCCTTTTGCCGTAAAACAAGAAGACGTTCGGGCCACGTTTGGTAACGGCCTCTTAAAAATCCGGGTAAAGAAAAGCAGGCCCTCAGCAAACTATATTGATATTAAGCCAGAAGCAGAAGAATAATTGGGCCGCCGGCTGAAAAGCAAGGGGATCGTCGAGCTAACGCTTTGCCCCTCTGCTTTTCAGCCATTTTTGCTTTCTCGGGAAGCAAATCCGAGAGAGATCTTTTCGCACAGTAGCGAAATCATTGAGCCAAACACATCTTGAATTGAGCGAAACTCGATATATTCGTGCCTTATGCCCAGCTACTAGCTACTCATGCAAACATAAATTAATTCACGTCTTACTAGGTTGAATATCTTGTACACTATTAACCGCCCTGCATAAGCTGTAACTACAGAAATAAAATCTAAATAGATTGGAACGATTTCATGCGCCAGATGAATCCTTACGGGTACGGCCAGTATCCACAGTACGGCATGCAGCCTGGAATGGGCTATGGACAGCAGGGCTTCCCTGGTTATCCGGGCCAAGCTTACGGCCAGGGCGGATATCCGGGAGCAGGTTACCCTGGGACAGCCCCTGGCTATGGACAGGGTGTTTACGGGGGCTACCCTATTCAAAATCCAGCATACCCTCAGCAATACACAAAACCGCCTCAACAAGGCGGAGGAGGATGCGGCTGCGGAGGCAGATAAAAAACACTTCTCTTCCTCCTTTTCATACGATAGATAGAAACCCCCTAACGGAAAGGAGGGACTGGGATGAGTATGCCGTATGATGGAAATCAGCCATATCCAACACCGTCCGTAGAACAGTTCAACACGTGTGGTCCTCAACCCTATTGTGCGGGTCTTGGCGATATTGCTCCCCCATTTACTGCACCATCCATTCAAAACGGAGAGATCAAGGATGTTCGCCTCGAGGATTATCGCGGCAAATGGGTTATTTTGTTCTTTTACGGCAGTGATTTCACCTTTGTCTGACCGACAGAACTAGCGGCGGTCGCCGCTTTATACGGTGAGCTCAGGAAGCTGAACACCGAAGTGCTCGGCATCAGCACAGACAGCGTTTTTTCCCATAAAGTATTTAAAGAAGTCTCACCTCTGGCTGGTAAAGTGCAATACCCGCTGGTGAGCGACCGTAACCACCTCATCAGCCGCGCCTATAGAGTATTGGACGTCCACAGCGGTGCTGCGGTCAGGGCAACGATCATCATCGGCCCAGACGGGTATATTTCCAGCAAACTCATCTATCCTTCCGAGGTCGGACGGAATGCCTACGAAATTCTGAGGCTTATTCAAGCCCTCCAATACGGAGAACAATCTCAAACCGGCATCCCGGCAAACTGGGTTCCCGGCATGCCCGGCCTTACCATGAACACTGAAGACATTGGGAGGTTTTAACAGAAAAACCTTCAGCAGGCTTAGCCTGCTGAAGGTCTTATGCTTCCCAAGATTATTTCAAACGGTATACAGTATACACGGGCTTCATATGGTTTTAGTGCAAAGGATTGAATGGTCTCCTGCGCATCCACATCATAGTTGCTGATCACTAATTCATAGCTGAAAAATCCACATGCTCCGGCATCTCAAACACCGGGCAATCTCCAGAGAAGTTCAGGATGACAACAAGCTTCTCTTCTTCAAGTGTCCTTGTATACGCATAGATTTGAGGATGGTCTTCTAAGATGATCATAGCTTCCGTACACGATAATCTCGTTTTCTTTACGCAGCTGGATCAGCTTTTTATAATAGTGGAATATTGAATCAGGATTCTCCACTGCCCGTTTTGCGTTGATCTCTTTATAGTTCGGATTCACCTTCAGCCAAGGCGTTCCTTCAGTGAAACCGGCGTTCTTCTTTTACTTTACAGCTCCGCGGGTGACACCGCTGATGATCCATTTTTGTGCAAAAAGGTAAACGATGATCATAGGAGACAGCGCCATTAAATAGGAGGCAAACGCCAGGTTATAGTTCGTTGTAAACTGAGATTGGAATACATATTGCACTAGCGGCAGCGTCATCGCATCCCTGTTGTTCAAAATGACAAGCGGCAGCAGAAAATCATTCCATGCCCAGAGACAAGTCAGGATGCCGACGGTCGCATTGATCGGGGCAAGGAGCGGAAAGATGACTTTCCAAAACACCTTCCATGTGCCTGCACCATCCACATGAGCTGCTTCTTCAAGGGAATAGGGGATCGACCGGATATAGCCGACATATATAAAGATATTAAAGGCAAGACCGTACACGATGTATAAAAAGATCAGTCCCGGCATGTTGTTCAGGCCTAGTAAACTCGTTTCTTTTACTACAGGCAGCATAATGATAGGAAAAGGCACAAACATCGCACTGACAAAATAGTAATACAGCGTTTTAAAGAACTTTCGGTGCATATTCCTCGCGATGGCATAGGCCACCATGGAGTTGGTCAAAAGCGTAAACGCTACTGTAAATACCGTAACAAGCGCACTGTTGCGAAACGCGTGGAAGAAATTGGTCAGCCTGGCGGCTTCCTTAAAGTTTTGCCAATGAAAACGATCAGGAAGCGCGAGCAGAGACTGTCCCATTTCCTCTGGTGTTTTAAAGGCGGTCACAACCGTCAGGTACAGCGGAAACAAAATAAACAGTGAGCAGATGATCAACAAAATCGTCAGCGGCCAATTTACTTTACGGCTCATTACATGTTCACCTCTCTTTTCTGAAGAACCTTAATTTGAAAAACAGAAACGATCACAATGATTGCAAAATAAATGACAGAGTTCGCCGATTGATAAGCAAACTCTCCTCCCTGGAACCCGCCTTTATAGATCAGGATCGAAATCGCTTCCGTCGCCTGGCCGGGTCCACCGCCGGTAAGCGCGATAATATGGTCGAACACCATTAAAAAGTTTTTCATTGCAAGCACCATGTTGATCGTAAAAAAGGATGCGATGAGCGGGAATGTGATATGGCAGAAGGAATGCCATTTTCCAGCCCCATCAAGGCTTGCTGCTTCGTATAGATCTGCCGGAATCGTCTGAAGGCCAGCAAGGTATAAAATCGTGTTGAATGCGACAGCCTGCCAGACTGCAACGATGACGATGCCGATCCATGCAAGATCCGGATTTCCGAGTATGTTCTCAGTTAACGAGTTAACCCCCGCCTTTTCCGCGATTTGTGGCACAAAGAAAGCAAAGATATAGTTAAAAATATAGCCGACAATCAAGATGCTCAAGATATTGGGAATGAAGAATATCCCTCTCAATGTATTCCTGAACTTAATCTTGGCGTTTAGACCCATCGCGATCATCAAGCTGATGACGTTGACTAGAATGGTAGCAATAATCGCAAATTTAAACGTAAACCCATAAGAAGCAAATACACGGTCATCCTGAAACAGGTTTACGTAGTTTTTTAACCCGACAAACTCATAATCTCCATAGCCCTTATAGTTCGTAAAGCTGTAGATGATCCCTTGGATGACCGGGATCGTATGGAAGATAAAAAACAAACAGACTGCCGGCAGAGCCATCCAGTAAAACACTTTGCTACTTTTCCTCATCTATTTCTCCTCCTTCTTACACCCTTTCTATTGCCGGGCCTTTACTTTATCCCACTCACGATCGAGTTTTTTCAGGAATGGCTTTTCCTTCTTTTGGATCAGAAAGCCCTGCAAAAGGTTGGCAATTGGAATACCCGCCGGGAAGAAATGTTCGGGAAAACCCGTAATCTGCTGCTTTTTGAAATACGGGTTCAAGTTCGCAAGAGCAGAGTCATCCTGGTACACCCCTTTAACCGCAGAAAAGCTGTTCTGCTCTTTCATGTACATTCTGGTGTTTTCCGCTTTAAGAAGAAAATGAATGAACATGAGTGATTCTTTTTTATGAGGATTGTCCTTGGACATGGTTAATACGGTATCGACTCCGGAAACCAATTTGTTTTTTTCGGGATCGTTGACTGCAGGAAGCGGGAACGATCCAATGTCAATGTTCTTGTTGATGGCTTTAATCGATGAAATGGCCCAGTTCCCCTGCAGGTACATGAATGATTCTCCATTGGCGAAGGCCTTGTTCCCTGAGTTGTAGTCCCTGCCAAAATTATCTTTGTGCCCATATTCCAGGAGAGTCAGCATCTTTTCTGAAGCTTCTCCGTACCGTTTTTGAAACGTTGCCTGATCCGTTTCTCTTTCCTCAAAAAAGTTCTCTCCCTGTGTGTTGGCTACCAGGGAGTTGAAAGGCACCATGCCTGTCCACGCATCTTTTAGAGTAAGATAAAAAGGAATTTTCCCAGCCTTTTTAATCTTTTGCGCCGTGCTGATCAGCTCGTCCCAGGTCTCTGGAACCTGAAGACCCATTTCTTTGAACCTCGCTTTGTTATACAGCACCATGTTGGCGTTTGTTGCGAACGGAATTCCATTTACTTCTTTTTTCCTGCCGGCCAGCTGATTCAGCGCCTGTACGTAGTTTGGAATGACCTTGTCCACTGCAGGATCTTTTGTAAAATCATAAAAGACATCTGCTTCAGCGATATCTCCATAGGTTGCATTTCCACCGATTCCGAGAATGTCCGGTACATCTTCTTTTACCAGCCTTGTTCTCAGCACGGTTTCAGAATCCGGGACATTATTCTGCTCAATATCGATGTTGGGGTGCTCTTTTTCGAACTTAGCAATCAACTTATCAAAAGTACCCACAGATTCAGGTTTGTTTTGAAAAAATTCAAGATGAATTTTTCCGTCGTCAGATTCTTTGCTGGAGCATCCGGAAAGGAGTGAGACAGATAGAGAAATGACACACACCAACACCATTAATTTCTTCATTGATTCCACCTCATCTTATTGGAGTAAACGTTTACGTAAAACGGTTAAAATAAAGAGTAAACCCCCGTTTACTCTCCTGTTGATTGATCGATAGATTTAACACTTTCTCTTTCTGCAATTTTATGCGGCATAAACATGCTTTTCGATTGGCCATCTTCCCTTTCAAGGAGCATGCGAACAGAGTTTTTCCCCATTTCATAGAGCGGCTGGCCTACTGTTGTCAGAGGCGGGATGGCCATCTCGGCCACTTTCGTATTGTCATAACCGACCAATGATATCTCGTCGGGAACCCGTATTGACATACGGTAAAGGTAAGATAAAGCACCAGCAGCCATCTCATCACTGGAACAGAAAATAGCTGTTACATCCTTGTTGTGATATAAGAGCTCTTCTGCCGCTTCAATTCCGCTCTCAAAACCAAAATCGCCGTAGACCACTTTTTTCGTTTCAAATGCAATACCTTGCTTGTTGAGTGCTTTTTTATAGCCCTCAATCCTCGGTATGGTAGCGATCGTATCGCCTTTTGTACCAGCGATCATGCCAATGGACCGGTGCCCCCTCTCGAGAAGATACATAACGCCATCTAAGACCGCCTTCTCATCATCCACCTTGATAAAAGGAATGTCATATGCAGACTTGGTGGAGACGAGGACGATCGGGAGTTTCATAGCTGTAATAGCGTTATAGTATTCTTCTTTAAAGAACTCACTGATAAAGATGATTCCATCCACTTGTTTTTCGCGGAGCGCCTGTAAATATTTCATCGTTCGGATACCGTCTTTAGCCGTATTGCAGACCATCACGCTGTAATCCAGATCGTGAGCCATGTCTTCAATGCCGCTGAGCACGACAGAAGCGAAGGTGTCAGAAACAGCCGGCAGAAGCACGCCAAGCGTCTTCGTCTTTTTATTGATCAGCCCCCGTGCGATGGCATTCGGCTGATATCCCATTTCCGTAATGACCTGAAGCACCTTCTCCTTCGTTTTTTCTGAATATCCCGGAAGGTTGTTCAGGATTCTGGAAACCGTCGCAACCGACACGTTGGCCTTCTTTGCCACATCTTTAATCGTATAAGACATTTCCAGCCTTCTTTCTACGTAAACGTTTTCGTAATGTTGTTACGTTTACTATACCATTGCATGAAAGCACTTTCAATACTGGAATTGGAATAGAGGAGTGATTATAAAAACAAAAAAACAACCTTTATGAAAGGCTGTTTTTAAGAAGCAGTTGAACTCTGCTCCATTCTTTATATAAGCAGAGGGCCTGAGATTCAATTGCTCTGATTTTTCCAGACGTTTTTAACTCCTGAAGATCATAGAGTCCTTTGGTGAATGTGGCGATCCGCTTTTCATAGGCTTTGATGATCTCTCTGATCCGGAATTCCCCGCAATCGTCCGCAGCTGTTTGGACGTCCTTTTTCAGTTGGGAGCACCAGATCAACAGAGCATAGACATAATCGTCGTACGTCAGCATCAGTTCTGCTTTTCCTGCTCTGGCTGATACTGAATGGGAGCATAGGTCTTCTCGTAGGAGGTTTTGGTCTTCCACTTTTCTTTGACCTCAATATTAGGAGGCAGCATGTATTCTGCTGTTTCTTTCTGTTCGCCAAACATGAGCTGATAATAATATTTACACATCTCAGCATGGTATTGATAGTGCTGGTAATAGTGCTCCAATTCATTCTGGTGGTGATAACCATGGCTCATTTTCTCCCGACGGCTCCTTTCCATATGATTAAATGAACGTTTAAATCGTTGTTCCTTGGAGTTTTCCTCTGTATTGTATGTCCAAACCGATGCAGCTGGCTTATGCCAACGCCTACTGAACCATTATTCTTTTATGTGCATAAACCAGGCGCAGCAAAAACAGAGCCAGGCCGCTCCGGCTAACAGGCCGCCAAAAATATCTGCCGGATAGTGGGCGCCAAGATAAATCATACTGAACCCAACGAGCAGAACGAGTGCGATGGTTAACGAAAGGAGCTTTATGGCCGAATGAGTGCCTTTCCCCCGTAATCTTGTCCACATTAAAAAGCTCATGCTGCCGTATAGAGCCATGGCCAGCATCGTGTGTCTGCTCGGATAGCCGAACCCATTTTCTAAAATAAGAGCTTGAGCAGAAGGCCGAGGCCGGTGAAAATAGGATTTCAGCCACCCGTCCAAAATAAAGGCCCCTGCCGCCGTTGAGAAGAGAAACAAGCTTTCATGGAACCTTTTAAACAAAGCAAGATACAGGCCGATGATTGTGATCATTGGAAAGATGAGCAGCTTATTTCCCATCTGCTGAACAAACATAAAGACAGATGTCCATTTGGGTGTCCGTATCGATATAACAGCGGCCATCGTCCACCGGTCAAGCTCTTTTATGAATGGTGTATTAACAATGGCTGAAAACACAAGAAAAGCTCCGCAAAAAAACAGCGCGAAAAGGAGTACTTTAAAAGGATTAGATAAGCCTCTTGCAATCGTTTGCCTTCTCACCCCAACCTCCCCTTTGCCATTTCATGAAACAGCTGAAATGATGACTCCAGTATATCTGGACCGAATTGTGTAAACAGACTTTCCTTTGTCTGATCGTGAACAAGGATGCCGAGCAGCTTAAAATACGTAGATTCTGAAGGTGTTAGGCTCCCGAAATGGCGATGGCACCAGCTTTCAATCCTTCTCGGAAACGCAAGAAAGGAGAATAAAAACTTCCATTCATTAAATGAGAGAGACTGTTTGGAATGTTCCTGATAACCTTTAATAAATCGGTAGATGACCGCAGGATTCCAATTGAATGACGGTGCATAATAGTGGATGAACGATGCGAGATCATAAGAGCGTTCTGCAAATACCAAAGACTCCACATCAATGAAATAAATCTTGTGATCCTCGTCCAGCAGGATGTTCCTTTGGTGCAGACTGCCGTGGCATAGGACTCCTTTCACTTCGCCATGCTCTTCTTCCATCCGTTGGATATAGGAATAAGCCAGCCTGCATCGCTTTTCAAGCACTTCCAGCATCCACGGCTCGAAGTTCCATTCCGGAACAGGCTTATATTCTGTCTTCCATTTTTGAATATTCTGGTAAAGGCCGTTCAATTTATGGGTTCGGCTGCCGAACTCCATCCGGTAGCTGTCCGGAGGAGGTACAGCCCCTTCAGATGCGTGATGAAAATGAGCGAGTGCAGCCCCTATCCTTTCACACAATGAAAGGTCTGCAAACAGGATATCCCTGCCCTTCGCCCACTCTTCCATATAGTACAGTTCATTCTTATATTCAAAATATACCTGTCCATTATGACATGGCAGGACGCTTGGGATACAGGCAAAGTGGTTTTGTTTCACCCATTCAATACAATGGGCGACAAACGGCAGATCCTTCAGTTCGTTCGCATTCTTAAAACCAAAGATCCCTTGATCCGTATGCACCTTTGGAATAGCGAGTACACGCTCAATGAAATGGACCGTTAATCCATAGTGAGTGTAGATCAGGGATGTCAGGTCAGCATCAGATAAAAAGACTTTTTGGCCCCGAACGTGTTTCATCACTCCCGCCTCCCTTCCTTTAGTTCTGCATATGCACACTTAATCATTTCATCATATGAACTAAACGAAGCCTGCATTCACACAAATAAAAAAAGCATCAGGAGGGAATCCTGATGCACCATTATTTTATGAAGCTTTAGTTAGTGCTTCTGCATGAGCTTTTGTCTTGGCCAATCCAATTCCTGTGTACCCGTAAAACAAGGTGAACAGCGGTGACAAATACAGTAAAAAAGCATACGGGATATAATCAAGAGCTGATACCCCTAGGGCAGCTGCGAAAAAGGCGCCGCTCACACTCCACGGAATGAGAGGATTGATCAGGGTACCCGCATCCTCCATCGTTCTGGTAAGATTTATTAACGGGACATCGTTTTTTTCAAAGTGCTTTTTAAAGGCTTGCCCCGGAAGAATAATAGAAAGATACATCTCACCTGTCAGAAGGTTTACTCCAAGCCCTGATGCAGCAGCTGCTGCAATGAGATGGCCGGTTGTCTTAAGCGAGTTCTCAAATGAACGAATCATGATATCAATCATTCCAAGCTCCTGAAGAAGCCCGCCAAGCGACAGTGCAATGATGATCAGTGATACCGACCACATCATCGGGATAAGACCGCCCTTGTTTACAATCGCATCCACCGCTTCGTTCCCTGTCTTCATATTCAATCCATTTTCCAGCGCATTGATCATATGAGAAATCGTAAAGTCCGGATTCAGGATGAGTGTCGTGAGGACAGCGGTAAATACTCCGGTAAGCAGCGTTGGAATGATCGGCAACTTTCGGAACGCCATTACCATTACGATTAACGGTGAAATAAGTGTGAACGGTGTAATGGTAAAGTGTTCACCCAACGTTTTTTTCATTTCAGCCAGCTGTACAATCGATGTTCCCTGGGGCTGATGGCCGGCAAAGAAAAAGATGACTGCGGTAATGATCAGAGCGGGGACAGTGGTCCACATCATATGGCGGATGTGTTCAAATAAATTGACACCTACCGTGCCCGAAGCAAGATTGGTGGAATCAGACAGCGGTGACATCTTGTCTCCAAAGCACGCCCCACAAACGATGGCTCCTGCTGCTAAGCCAGGATCCATGTTCATCACATGAGCAATTCCCATGAGAGCTACCCCCACCGTACTGGCGGTCGTAAAACTGCTGCCAGTAAACGTTGAAACCAATATGGTAATGAATAAAGCGCTTAGAGCAAACCATTCGGGCCTCATATAGTCCATCCCATAAAATAAAAGGGTTGGAACCGCTCCGCTCATCATCCAGCTTGCGATAACAAAACTGATCATAATCAAAAGAAGCAATGGCTGAATGCCGCTTATGACTCCTGATATGAGCCCTTTCTCTATGACTTTCCAGTCCGCTCCCCAAAGCACGGCAAAAATACCAGTCAGTATGACACAAAAGAACAACGGAATATGGGGTTCTACCTTTAGAACAACAAGGCTTGTAAACATTGTTGCTACAATTAATAAGAATAACAGGATGACTCCTGGCAATTTGATTTTACTGTTCATGATGACCTCTCCCAGATGCAATACTCTTTCTTCACTTAAATACTTAAACGCTTTTATGCGTTGAAGTGCTGTTGTACAATATCCAATAGTAATAGAGTTGCTGCATCCTGTCAACCAAAAAACAATAATTGGAAAATAGGAACAAAAAAACAGCACCCCTTAATCGAGATGCTGTTATTGCTTATATCGCTTTACGCTGCAGAGCGCCTGTTTTCTCTCTTTTCTTAATGACCAGGTAATAATAAAGATAGCAGCCGATAAAGAAGGGAACACCCAGATAAAGGGCAAGGCGCTGTTCAGGATCAAAGGCCATACTGATCAATACACCAAGGTTCAGCGCAGTAGCGAAAAGCGGAAGAATAGGAAACAATGGCACTTTAAACTTCAAATCCTCAACCTTTCCTCCGTCACGAATGAACTTTCTTCTGAACGCGAACTGTGACGCGGTAATGGCAATCCAGCCCACTTGTGCACCGAGGCCTGCCAATGACAGAAGCCATTCAAACACCGTTTTTTCGGCCTTAAATGCGGACAATAAAGAAAGCAAGGCGACGCCGATCGTGATATACAACGCGTTCATCGGAATCCCGCGTTTGTTCACCCTTCCAAGAGCCGGACTTGCCATTCCTTCTTTCGAAAGCGAGTACAGCATACGAGTTGCCGCATACAAACCAGAGTTAGCAACTGATAACAGCGCTGTTAAGATAACAAAGTTCATGATATCCGCAGCATACGGGATCCCGATGCTGTCAAAGACGACGACAAACGGGCTTTCCACTTTTCCTGCTTTAGCCATCGGCATTAAAGCCGCAAGCACACCGATCGCAAGAACGAAAAAGAAAAGTGTTCTCCAAACCGTTTGACGAATGGAGCGTGGAATGGTTTTTTCAGGATTTTCACTTTCTCCAGATGCAATACCAATCAGCTCTGTTCCCTGGAAAGAGAAGTTAACCGCAATCATGGTGACAAACAGCGCGCTGAATCCATTCGGAAACCAGCCGGCTGAAACAAAATTTGTGAAGCCTGGAGCTGAGCTGTCGCCTTTTATATCGATCAGGCCAAAAATCGCCGCTCCGCCAAGAATAATAAATAAAATAATGGCGAGAACCTTAACACTCGCAAACCAAAACTCTGCTTCTCCGAATGCTTTTGCAGAGAGTGCGTTCAATGCAAATAATACTCCTGCAAAAATTAAGCTCCACATCCAAAGTTCTGAATGGGGAAACCATCTCTGCATCAAAGCGGAAGCTGAGAAAAATTCAAGAGCTACGGTAACTGCCCAGCCGAGCCAATAGAGCCAGCCAATAGCAAATCCTGTTCCCGGCCCGATAAATTTAGTCGTGTACGTTTGGAAAGAACCCGATACAGGCATGGCAACCGAAAGTTCCCCAAGACAGAGCATCGTCAAGTACATGATAAAGCCCCCGACGAGATAAGAAATCACTGCGCCTATCGGACCAGCATCATGAATGGTCATCCCCGAACCGAGAAAGAATCCGGTTCCGATGACACCGCCCAAGGAGATCATAAATAGATGCCTTGCTTTCATGCCTCGCTTGAGCCCTTGATCATTTTGATTTGTAATCATCTGTTCACCTCTGATGTAATATGTATGCGTTTTCATTAAGTATTCATAATTTTATCATTTTTTGTCGAAGAAGCCAAAAACAATTTTTTCTAATTCTTTTGATAACTCAGCATATAGTCATTCAGCGCCTTCCCAATAAGCGACAGAGCTTGTCTCCCCTCCGCTTCGTCAGGAAGGTTATTGGTAAGCACTGCTGCATATATCTTCGTTTCTTTTAAAGTGAAGATGCCAGCATCGTGCTCAACCCCTTCCAGTTCTCCCGTCTTGTTCGCTATCATGATCGTTTCTTCATCCATGTAAGCAGGCAGCTTATACCGAAACTGCTGATTTTGAAGGATCTGCAGAATGGCTTTCCTGCTCTCTTCCTTAAGCATCCTTCCGCGTCCGATCTCCTTCAGCAGAAGAATGACATCTCTTGCGGAAGTAAAGTTGTTCTTTCCTTGCTTTACCGCTTCAAAATCCATGAGCCTGCGACCGAGCACTGTCTTGCTGCAGCCCATTTCAGCCAGCAGCGCATTAATTCTGTCCATACCCGTTCTTTCAATCATGATGTTGGCTGCCATATTGTCAGAAACCGTAATCATCAACATGAGAACGTCTGCCAAAGTGACGGTTGCCTCACGGGATAAGAGATGCAGAACCCCGGCTCCTCCAGCTTTTCCTTCTTGATGTAATGAAATTTTGGAAGAGAGATCAATCAGCTTTTGTTCTGCCAGGCGGAAAGACTCCATTAAGATCGGTATCTTAATGAGGCTTGCCGCAGGAAAAATATCATCATCCCTATACTCAATATGCCCCTCTTCCGTTTCGATCCTGAAGGCATAATCTCCATTGTGAGCTTCTATAATACCATTTACCCTGCTATTCAGTTCATTTAACTTCATTCCGTGCTCCTTTCTTTCCGGGCATTATATATTTGTATTTTGCAGAGATTGGCGCGTATTCTGTTCGAACCTCCCACTACTAGCCTTCTTTTTCCGGGCAAAAAACTCCTTCCCGGACAGCAAGAAAAAGGAGCGCACCTACTTAGCGCTCCTTCTTTATTTCTTCTGGTCGTCCTGTTCTTCGCTTTGGCTCATATCATTCTCGTCGTTATCTTCATTGATATTGATCATATACGCACAGGCATCTGAGCAGTCACCGAACGCCACAACCGCTCCAACCGATTTGGTGTTGGCTGTATGGCTGTTCTGGATGGTTGTTCCGATATCGAGGTTACCGTTTTGAGGCATACCGTTTATGATGATCTTTCCGATTTTAAAAGAATAACGCAATTCTGTTCCATCCTTTTCGCTCTTTACCTACAGTGTATGGCTTGAACAAAAAGGTGATTGGACAGACCAACTCGTTTACCTAAAAACAGGCGGACATGATTTACGGCTGGGCAACGACTGGAGCTGACGGGTTCGCTACCTGGCCCTGATCGCTGATATCCGGATCGAAGTTGCTGTTCACCATGAATCCGGTGGAAGGAGAAAAATCTCCAAGAGAAACCGTAGAACCAACTGACTTTGTGTTGGCTGTATGGCTGTTATGGACGGTAGGGCCGATATCTATGTTACCGTTCATGGTCACACCGTTTGTTTTAATATTAAATATATTGAACAGATAGGGCATGCAGAGACCTCCCTTCTTTTTCTCAACTTTATCCCGGCTGATTGTTGAATGCTGTATCCGCATTTCCGTATTCGTTTTGATCATTGATGTCAGGATCGTATACCATGTTCTTCATCATGGCTTCAGCCGGTGAATGATCCCCTACTGAACTGTTGTCCCCAGTGGATTTTGTGTTGGCTGTGTGGCTGTTATGAAAGGTTGATCCCAGATTCAGTGAACTGTTGCTCGCCAGACTGTTTATCTTTAAATAATAAATATTAACCATGCACGGCATTGTGATCCCCACCTTTAAAAGTGTTGGTGTAGTGTATGATAAATGTCCCTTAAAGGTGAAAAAGGGATGTTCCCGGTCTGACATCTCCATATTACGATTTGAAAAAGCTATTGAAATCTTCCAACAATTATTGTAAAGTATAGAGAACTAATTTTATAGTAATTTGGTTTCTTATCCAGAGAGGTTAAGGGAATGGCCCGTTGACACCTCAGCAACCTTCAGCTCAAAAGCTGAAAAGGTGCTAAGTCCAACAAGTTCGATATGAACTTGAAAGATAAGAAGAATGACCTCGAAATTTTCAAAGTCTTCTTCTTTAAGAAGGCTTTTTTTATTTTTATTGGGCCGCTGGAAGATACCGAACCAACAGGAGGACCGTGTTATGGGATTATTAAAAGATCTGGAAGACAAAATATTAATTGCTGATGGAGCCATGGGAACGCTTCTATACTCATATGGGACGGACTGCTGTTTCGAACAGCTGAACCTGACCCATCCTGAACAGATTCAGTCCATCCATCAGGCCTACATTCAGGCTGGTGCACATGTGATACAGACCAATACTTACAGCGCCAACTATATTAAACTGCAAAGATATGGTTTGGAGGAGCAAGTGAAAGATCTGAACAGTGCCGCTGTGAAACTTGCAAAAAAAGCAGCTGCGAATGGAGAGTATGTTCTGGGGACAATCGGAGGAATCCGTGGAACCGGTCCAAGCTCGCTTTCAATTGAAGAAATTAAGAGAAGCTTCCGGGAACAGCTCTACTGTCTGCTGTTGGAAGGTGTAGACGGCCTGCTATTGGAGACCTTTTACGATCTGGAGGAACTCGAAACCGTACTCGAAATTGCACGAAGCCAGACCAGTGTCCCGATCATCTCACAGATTTCCCTGCAGGAAGTCGGAGTGTTAAACGACAGGACGCCTATCAACACTGCGATTAGACGCCTTGAAGACTTAGGAGCAGATGTCGTTGGGCTCAACTGCCGCCTTGGCCCTTTTCATATGATCAAGACGCTCGAAGAAGTGGAGATTCCGAAGCACGCCTTCCTTTCCGCATATCCAAATGCCAGTCTTCCTTCTTATGTCGATGGAAAGTTTCAGTATGAAGGAGACGCCGAGTATTTTAAAAACAGTGCTTTACTGTTCAGAGAACAGGGTATCCGCCTGCTCGGAGGCTGCTGTGGTACGACGCCAGCTCATATTGAAGCATTCTCCAAAGAACTGCATGGACTGCAGCCGATTACTGAAAAAGTAGTTAAAAAGAGGCCGGAGCCAGTTGCCGTACGTGAGGCAGGACAAAAGCCTGAGATTTCCCTGCCTGGCATTTTAAAGGAGAGGCGATCAGTGATCGTGGAGCTCGATCCTCCCCGAAAGCTCGATACTTCCCTTTTCTTTGAAGGCGCGAAGGCATTAAAAGAAGCCGGTGCAGATGCGATTACACTTGCAGACAACTCTTTGGCATCTCCAAGGATCTGCAATACTTCCCTTTCTTCATTGGCGAAAGCTCAGACAGGCGTCCAGCCCATCGTCCATCTCGCTTGCCGGGACCGGAATATCATCGGCCTTCAATCCCATTTAATGGGGCTTCATACACTCGGTCTGCACGATATCCTGGCGATTACGGGTGATCCGGCAAAGGTCGGCGATTTCCCTGGAGCCTCCAGTGTCTATGACGTTACTTCCATCGAACTGATTAAAATGATCAAACAGTTCAACGAAGGTGTCTCTCTTTCCGGAAAAGATTTGGGGCAGAAAACACAATTCACAGTTGGGGCTGCCTTTAACCCGAATGTAAAGTCACTGGAACGTGCGGTTCAGCGGGCTGAGAAGAAAATAGAAAGCGGGGCGGATTACTTTATCAGCCAGCCGGTCTACTCTGAAGAGAAACTGATGGAGTTCCACGATGCCGTCAAAGGTTTGCCGGTTCCGTTCTACGTTGGCATCATGCCTCTCACGTCCAGCCGCAATGCCGACTTTCTGCATTATGAGGTGCCGGGCATCAAACTGACGGATCAGATACGTGAACGCATGGCAACGTTTAAAGATGATCCGGTATCTGCAGCAAGGGAAGGGCTTCAGATCTCAAAATCACTGATTGATGCAGCTTCTGAGCTGTTTAACGGCATTTATTTGATCACCCCTTTTATGAGATTCGAACTGACAGCTGAACTGACACAATATGCCTACGAAATTGACCGCCAACAAACAAGGAGGATTCAGAATGTCTAATCATACCCTTCAACAGCAGCTTAAGAAAAAAATACTGATCATGGACGGGGCGATGGGCACCATTCTCCAGCAGGCTAATCTGACTGCCGAAGATTTTGGCGGCGAAGACCTGGAAGGCTGCAACGAGAACCTTAACTTTACCCGTCCGGATGTAATCCTCGATGTTCATCTTCAATATTTACACGCAGGTGCCGACATCATAGAGACAAATACATTCGGCGCCACTGATCTTGTACTCGACGAATACGGAATCGGCTATAAAGCGTATGAAGCGAATAAAAAGGCAGCTGAAATTGCACGGGAAGCTGTTAACCAAGTATCAACGTCAGACTGGCCGAGGTTTGTAGCCGGGGCAATGGGACCGACTACGAAAACCTTGAGTGTAACAGGCGGAGCTACGTTTGAAGGGCTGACCGCTTCGTATGAAGAACAGGCAAAGGGACTCCTTGACGGAGGTGCCGACCTTCTTCTTCTTGAAACGAGCCAGGATATGCTCAACGTCAAAGCCGGTTTTATCGGTATCAAACGAGCGTTTAAATCCGCCGGAAAAGAAGTCCCACTTATGGTGTCAGGCACCATCGAGCCGATGGGAACGACGCTCGCGGGCCAGTCCATTGAAGCTTTCTATATCTCCCTGGAGCACATGAAGCCTTTGGCAGTTGGCTTAAACTGTGCGACCGGGCCGGAATTCATGACCGACCATATCCGCTCGCTCTCCGCCCTCTCCCTTTCCGCGGTCAGCTGTTATCCGAACGCCGGCCTTCCGGATGAAGACGGTAACTATCATGAGACACCGGAGACCCTTGCAAAGAAAATCAGTGCTTTTGCCGCTGAAGGCTGGCTGAACATCGCAGGCGGTTGCTGTGGTACAACCCCTGATCATATCAGGGCCATCTCCGAAGCGTTAAAGCCACTGAAGCCGAGGACTGTCCCTGAAAGCCATTCCCATACCGTATCTGGGATTGAACCGCTGATCTATGATGATCCTTCCATGCGCCCGTTGATGGTCGGTGAGCGCACCAACGTGATCGGTTCACGTAAATTTAAGCGGCTCATTGCAGAAGGAAAGTTTGAAGAAGCAGCTGAGATCGCCCGCGCTCAAGTAAAAAAAGGTGCTCACGTTATCGATATCTGCCTTGCCGACCCTGACCGCGAAGAGCTGGAGGACATGGAAAATTTTATTAAAGAAGCGGTAAAAAAGGTAAAAGTTCCTCTTGTGATCGATTCTACGGATGATGAAGTACTGGAGAAATCGCTGAAATACTCTCAGGGAAAAGCCATCATCAACTCGATTAATCTGGAGGACGGTGAGGAGCGGTTTGAAAAAGTCGCCCCCATTATCTCCCGTTACGGAGCCGCGGTAGTTGTGGGAACGATCGATGAAAAAGGCATGGGGGTAACAACCGGCCGTAAGCTTGAAATTGCCAAACGATCCTATGATCTTCTTGTCAATAAGTACGGCATCACTCCGAGCGATATTATTTTTGACCCTCTCGTCTTCCCTGTCGGTACAGGAGACGAACAGTATATCGGTTCCGCTAACGCGACGGTGGAAAGCTTGAGAAAGCTGAAAGAAACGTTCCCTGAATGCCAAACGATTCTTGGCATCAGCAACGTTTCGTTCGGTCTCCCCCCTGTCGGGCGGGAAGTTTTAAATGCTGTGTACCTGTATTCCTGTACTCAGGCGGGTCTGGATTACGCGATCGTAAATACGGAAAAGCTGGAGCGCTACGCTTCTATTCCTGAAGAAGAAGTAGAAATGGCAAAAGCCTTGCTGTTTGAGACGACTGATGAAAATCTGGCTGCATTTACGGAATTCTACCGCGGCAAGAAAAAAGAGGCAAAAACGCCTGTCGTGGAGCTTCCTCTTGACGAACGCCTCGCTTTTTATGTTGTCGAAGGGACGAAGGAAGGACTCATTCCTGATCTGGATCTTGCACTGTCTCAGTATGATGCGCCATTAGAGATTATAAACGGGCCGCTTATGGCAGGAATGGAGGAAGTCGGACGGCTCTTTAACGATAATCAGCTCATTGTAGCTGAGGTTCTGCAGAGCGCCGAAGTCATGAAAGCCGCCGTCGCCCACCTTGAGCCACATATGGAGAGCAGCGGAGCGGTCAGCACAAAGGGCAAGGTGTTACTTGCCACAGTGAAAGGGGATGTCCATGATATCGGCAAAAACCTCGTCGATATCATCCTCGGCAACAATGGCTATGAAGTCGTCGATCTTGGGATCAAAGTAACTTCGCAGGAGTTGATTCAAGCCATACAGAAGGAGAATCCGGATGTAGTTGGCCTTTCGGGACTGCTTGTAAAATCTGCCCAGCAGATGGTGCTTACCGCCACCGATTTACGGGAGTCCGGCATATCCGTGCCCATCCTTGTGGGCGGGGCTGCCTTGACCCGTAAGTTTACAGAAAACCGGATCGCCAATGAATACGAGGGTACAGTGCTGTACGCCAAAGATGCCATGGATGGGTTGAGCCTTGCGAATAAGCTTCATAAAGGAGAGGTGTTTGAAAAGCCCGCTGTGAAGGCAACACCAGCGGAAGACAAGGAACTTATAGCCTCTCGATCAGGCACTGCGGTTGCAGTACCTGCTAAGGTTCGTCCTTCTGTTGATCAAAGTCTTAAGGTCTTTGTGCCGAAAGATACGGAACGGCATGTGTTTAAGTCGTACCCTTTATCTTCTGTAGTTCCTTATATTAATTTGCAGATGCTCCTCGGTCACCATTTAGGGGTGAAGGGAAAGGTCTCACGCCTCCTTGCGGAGAAAGATGAACGGGCACTGGAGATAAAAGGAATCGTCGATGAGCTGCTTCGGGAGAGCCAGGATAAAAAATTAATCGCTCCTGCTGCACTTTATCAATTCTTCCCTGCACAGTCGGATGGAGAGAGGCTCTATATCTATGATCCTAACGATACTTCCCGTATCATTGAGACATTCGAGTTTCCACGGCAGACGAGAGAACCAAACCTCTGCCTCGCAGACTACGCCAAGCCGGTCGACAGCGGCGAGATGGATTATGTCGGATTCTTTGCAGTAACCGCAGGAAGCGGCATCCGTGAGCGTGCGCAGCAGCTTAAAGCCGAAGGCCGTTTTTTGGAAAGCTTCGCGCTCCAATCTCTTGCGCTTGAAACGGCGGAAGGACTGGCAGAACTCATTCACCGCCAGATGAGGGATAAGTGGGGGTTCCCTGACCCTGTTACTCTTTCGATGCAGGATCGCTTTTCAGCGAGATACCAAGGCCAGCGTTTCTCATTTGGTTACCCAGCCTGCCCGGATCTTGAAGATCAAGCAAAGCTGTTTAAACTCCTTCAGCCCGAAGAGATCGGCATTCAGCTGACAGAGGGATTCATGATGGAACCTGAAGCATCGGTAACAGCCCTTGTATTCTCTCACCCTGAAGCCCGCTATTTTAATGTGCTAGTATAAAAAACAGGAAAGAAGATTCTCTCTTCTTTCCTGTTTTTTATTTAATATCCGTGATTTGCATAATCTTTGTCGTGCCGGCTTGGGCATGTTCACTGCTGAACTTTTCAATGGCGCCAGCTTTATCGCCATTCGTAATGATGACAGGAGTAACCGTACTTTTTGCTTTTTCCTTCACAAGATCTACATTAAAGGAAATGAGCGGCTGACCGGTTCTTACACGATCGCCTTCTTTTACAAGAGATGTGAAGCCCTCCCCTTTCATCATGACCGTTTCAAGGCCGATGTGAATGAGAACCTCCATGCCCGATTGTGTTTTAATGCCAACAGCATGTTTGGTCGGGAATACTTGAAGGATTTCACCATCGACAGGAGACATTAGCTCACCGTCTTCAGGCATAATCGCTATGCCATCGCCCATCATTTTTTCTGAGAAAACAGGATCTGGCACATCTTCAAGGGGAATGACCTCACCGTTCAATGGTGAAACAATAATCTCTTCGGCTGGTGCTTTATTTTCTTTTTTACCAAATAATTTTTTGAGCATACGATTCATCCTTTCATATAGTTTGTTTGTTATTTAGTAAAACATAAGTTGGACAAATGAAGCAAAGAAATCCCTTTCTGCTTTTACTTTTCACTGTTTTTAAGCAGTGTAAACGAACATCCAGTAAATTTCATGCAGAATAGAAGATTTTGTCACTAGAGCAAACATTGATATAATAGGACCTATAAAAAAAATTAAAGACAGTCATTAAAGGAGATTGGATAATGAGTAAGTTTAAAGCATTAACCATTGCCGGTTCCGATACAAGCGGCGGAGCTGGTATCCAGGCAGATTTAAAAACTTTCCAGGAGCTCGGAGTATATGGCATGACAGCCATCAATGTAGTGGTGGCCCAGGATCCTCATAGGGACTGGTATCATGAAGTATTCTTGCTTCCACTCGATCTTTTTAAAGCACAGCTTGAAACGGTTCTTGCCGGTATCGGCGTTGATGCAGTAAAAACGGGGATGCTCGCTTCAGTGGATGTTATTCATGCGACAGCAGAAGCCATTGATAAATATGACATTAAAAATGTAGTGGTCGATCCTGTTATGGTATGTAAAGGGGCCGAACCGCTGCAGCCGGAATTGGCCGAAACACTTCAAAACGTTCTCGTTCCTAAAGCAACCGTCGTCACACCGAATTTATTTGAAGCCGCCCACCTAAGCGGGATGGCACCAATTACGACGATCGAACAAATGAAGGAAGCAGCGCAAAAGATTCAGGCTGGAGGCGCCAAGTATGTCATCGTAAAAGGCGGCGGCAAACTTGTTCATGAAAAAGCAGTCGATGTCCTGTTTGATGGCGATAACTTTGACATCCTTGAATCTGAACGCATTGATACAACCTTCACGCATGGTGCCGGCTGTACGTATTCTTCTGCCGTCGCTGCAGAGTTGGCGAAAGGAAAGACTGTAAAAGAAGCGATCGCTGTTGCAAAAGATTTTATTACAGAAGCGATCCGCCATTCGTTCCCGCTGAACCAGTACGTTGGGCCCACTGACCACAGTGCGTACCGCAATTCAAAAAATCGCTGAACCAGAGAATGAGGAGTGAATAAAAAAAGCCATTCCTAGGGATTCTACTCACATACGATTTTAAGAAAAAAGGTGGGTTAACCATGGGCAGAGGCAACAGCCATAAACAGCCGGCACGCGATAAAAACAAAGCCAAGCTTCCTCAAGTTCCAAAGAATGAAATTGTACATGACAATAAGGAAGTGGAACTTGCTAAAGAACTGACTTCTCATTATGAACTGAAATCACGGCCGGGTTTTGATCCAACGGAAGCTGTTCGCAAGGATGATGAAGATCAAAAATAGAAAGAACTAAGAGGGATTAAATATTTTTAATGCCTCTTTTTTATGTAAGCAGTTTATTTAACGCTTTGTCATCCTTAAAGTATAATGATTGAAATGAAGCTTTTTGAGGAGGGAAACCCTTGCAGCCGATTACACCAGAAACGGTTCAGAATGAGATCGACAAATTCTTGAACCAGGATGTTTATTTACATTTGGAAACAACGAACGGAGCATACGCCTCTCACTTTAATCAGTCCTTTTTTTCAGTGGGCGCCTATATACGAAACGCCAAAATAAATTTCGAGCGCGGGGTGATCACAGGAGAAAAATCACCTTACCGTGCTGGATTAAAAATTAACATTGGATGGGTTTACGCTGAAGGCTTGACGCATTGGGAAGTCAACGAAGACGGCCAGCTTCTGCTTGCTGGCCATGATGCGGAAGGCAAATTAGCGGTCGCGCTTCAGCTGAGCCCTCATCCGTTTGAATAGGAGGTAAACGTATGTCACATGAACATGTTTTAGTCGTTTTCCCACATCCTGATGATGAAGCGTTTGGGGTATCAGGAACCATTGCGATGAATACAAAAAAAGGAGTACCTGTCACCTATGTTTGCCTAACGCTGGGTGAGATGGGGCGCAATATGGGGAATCCGCCGTTTGCCACCAGAGAATCGTTGCCGAAAATCAGAAAAAAAGAACTGGAAACGGCTGCCGGTGTCTTAAACATCAGCGATTTACGATGCTGGGGTCTGCGGGATAAAACCGTTGAGTTCGAAGACCCCAAAACATTGGCTGCGCGAATCGAAAACGTCATTGATGAACTGAAACCTTCACTCATCATTACATTTTATCCTGGCTATAGCGTCCACCCTGACCATGAAGCCACGGGAGCCGCAGTCATCAGAGCGGTTGAGCAGCTTCCTGCAGATAAGCGTCCTGCCGTTCATTGTGTCGCTTTTTCCAATGACTGTTACGAAATGCTCGGTGAACCCGATGTGATCAACGATGTGAGTTCCGTCTCCGATCAAAAACTTGAAGCCATTAAAGCCCACCGCTCCCAAACGGAGTGGATCATCGCGGCAATGGCTGAAGAAAACAAAGACAAAGTGCCAGAAGTGTTAAAACGAATGAACAGAGAACAATTTTGGACCTATAAATTTTAAATGAAAAAGGCTGATGCCTGAAGGACACATGAAGTGTCATCAGGATCAGTCTTTTTTAATGTGATGCTGCTATTCCTTTTTGCAGCTGTTGCCATAAAAATGGCTTCCATATCCCGAGGCATTTAAAACTTTTTATAAATTTTATCTTTATAGGCACCGAATGCGGGTGATGTTGTGATGCTTCGCTTTTCCATCAAATGGTTGAAACGGAGCGGTTTTTCATTCCATTTTTTCTTTAACTTTTCCTTTTCGCCCGGATCCATACAGCAGCCGATCATGTCCTGAAGCGTCATCATCTCTTTTTTCAGCTGAAGTTCTTCAGGCAGGATGTTTGCATTTTTCAGGATTTTATAACCGATTCTTAATTCAGGAGGAACAGCTGAAAGGTCTTCCGGCTCCAGCGGCTTCCCTTTTCCCGGCAAATGATCGAAGTCTCCGTTATCAATCGCATCCTTAATGCGCTGCTCTGCCATCAAAAACGCAAAATCCATAGATTGATGCCTCCTTTAAACGAGTGTTTAACCTCCTTTAATTATACTACACAGTACTATCTACTGCTTACTCGCCATAGATTGTAATAAGTAAATTAGAGGGGGATTAAAACTGTGAAAACAAAAAGTGGACAAGTTACCGAGGAGATGGTTTCCCGCTTTCACGAACTGAACCAGCAAGCCAAAGCAATCGATGCCGAGTTGTCAGAGCTGAAAAAGAAGTTTAATGCTCATTTTGATTTTACTTGTGGCGAGAGTGAAAAAGGCGAGGTTCAGTACGGCAGCTATAAACTTCAGCGCCAGATCCGAAAATCAGAAAGCTTTCATACAGAAAAAACAGTTCAAAAACTGCAGGAACTCAATCTCCAGGACTGTATCATCACAACAAAGCAGCCAGACAAGCAAAAGATTGAAGCAGCCATGACTCTGGGCCTTATCCCTTTAGGTGAACTGGATGATTGTTTACTGCGCAAAACAACACCGGTCATTGTTGTAAAAGAAATGCCAAGCGTTAAATAAGAGCCGGCTCATATCCGGCTCTTTTCACATTAACTGATAAGCCTGTGCAACATCCCCCCCGCCCAATCTATTGTTTGATGAGACTGCTCCATCCCAGTTCTTCCGTTGCCCTCGCGCTGCAAGCATTCAGCATGTGACTCCTCACCCTCTGTCCCTCCAGGCAAGAAGAAGCCCTTCTGGGTCTTCATTACGGCTATTTTTTCTCTCCGATCGTCAAAAATAATAGCATACACGCCTGTTCTGCGTATGTATTGCAATCCAGCTTCTTTTTTCCCGAAAGAGGGTATTTGCTGATTCATCATGAATAGATTCATAGTTTTTTGGAAATGATAGTTTTAAATAAGCTTAAGGGGATGAGCGGATGAACATTTACGAATATACCGTAATGAATGTTGTAATGGCCTTTGAGGAAAAGGATTTAAATATCATAGATGAGCATTTAATGAAAATTGCTTATAAAGTAGCGGAGGATTTTACGAATGACCAGATCTCTGTCTCACTTATCACTTCCATTACAATGGATATCATGCCGGGGATCATACATATCGAAGCCGGCCCTCATGACTGGCAGTTCGATCTTGACGGCCAATATATCGGCAATGGATTATTTAACGACGTTTCGGTTGAACTGGTCGGTATGGTTTAAAACATCGCCAATCAGAACATAATCTTTACGTAACGACTATTCCATAAAACGAAAGGAAGATCCATTTGTCTCGAGGAAAAGAGTTTGAACACAGGAAAAAAGGGCATCCTGGTAATTTCCCGGAAGGCAGCATCACTCCTAAACAGGGAAAAGAAAAGGCGGAAGTCGATCCCTACATTGTGACGAACGAAGCATTCAAAAACCGAAAAGAAGAAGAGTAAAAGAAATGCTGCCGCTGGTACACCGGCGGCCCCTTTTATTGCTTAAAAAAATCTGTTAGTTTTTGCTGAAGCTCCTCTTTTCTTTCTTTAAGCTGCCTGTGGCGATGGCCATTGGCACCTGAAGGATGCGGGAAACCAAGCAAACATCGTGACTCATCCATTTCCCCTTCGTCAATAAATAGAAGAAGAACATCTTCTACCGCTCTGCCCAAAGGAATGATCAGTGGATTCTGCAATGGCTGAATATCTGTTTTAAGTGTGTCCCGCGCATATTTCATGAGAACAGGACTGCTCTTTATTGACGGCTGGTGTCCTGTATAATTTTTATTTCCGGCGAATACAGGGTATTTCAGCAAAGAAACGGTGTGCAGCAGCTTCCTGTTTCCTTTAAATAATGAGGCCGCCTCTGAAAGGCTTAAAAAGGCAGGCAGTTCGAGCTCATCCAGCATTTGGACCAGGTGCTTTCTCATGCTTCCGGAAAACTGGGCAGATTCTTTGGCTGCTTCTAACATTTCCATCTTTTCTCTTCCTTCATCCATCAGCATTCTCACTGTGCGGAACGCGTTCTCCATCTGAATCCAGCCTGGTGTAATTCCTACAATGACTACTTTTCCTTGGTCATTCACAATTTCATTATGAGGAGAATAATAAATGTCAAGCGTTCCGTTTTGTTCGATGCGAAACTGAGGCAGCAGCAAGTCCTCTTTTGTGTAGCGGCTTTTGATCGGGAGAGACTGGATGTCCTTCAGATAATGCTCAAAGTAATTCATACGTACATCCTCCTTTCGTTAGTTTGAACGATAATCTCTTTGGATTCCATTTTCCCCAAAAATTTTTTTCTTTTTAGACGATCATCAAAAAAAGCTTTCATTTTGGTTACATTGAACTGCCTGCCTATTTACAACCCCTTCTTTTCTGTGTAATATTTAGATAAACATCTAAATACTTTTTCTTCCAAATGGAGTGGATTTTATTGAATGAAGTATTTAAGGCATTAGCGGACCCCACCCGCCGTAAGATCCTTGATCTGTTAAAAAACCAGGACTTGAGCGCGGGCGAAATTGCGGATCATTTTGAAATGACCAAACCTACCATCTCCCATCATTTAAACACCTTAAAGAAAACCGGACTTATACAAGATGTGAAGCAAGGCCAGTTCGTCATCTACTCTCTGAATACAACCGTTTTTCATGATGTAATGAACTGGTTCATGGGTGTCATGCAATCCGATTATAAGGTTAAAGGAGAGAACGAAAAATGAAATTATTGCTCATTCTTGCTGCAGCTGCTCTTTGGCTTGTGTTTTACTCCAAACTCCCGGCTGAACTCCCCATCCACTGGAACATGAAGGGGGAAATTGACGGATACTCTACCAAACTCGGCGCCATGCTGACGAATCTTGGCATCATGATTCTTTTGTATTTACTATTCCGCTTCTTGCCAAAGATCGACCCTAAAAAAGAAAATTACAAAAGTTTCTCGCGCAGCTATTCTATAATTAACTCTTCCCTGTTCGTCTTTTTTTTCCTGATCAATCTGATGGTTATTCTGACCGGACTTGGTTATGACCTATCGATGAACTCTTTGATGCCTGTCATTCTTGGAGGATTGTTTATCGTTCTTGGAAACTATATGCAGCAGGTAAAACCGAACTATTTTGTTGGAATCAAGACTCCGTGGACACTGGCTGATGAGAACGTCTGGCGTCAGACCCACCGCTTCAGTTCCAAGGTGTTTGTCGCTGCTGGCATTATTGTTCTGCTTGCTTTATTAGCACCTTCCGAGTGGAGAGATTTTATTATTCTGCCCTCCATACTCGGTGCTGCACTCGTTTCTGTCGGCTCATCCTACTATTTTTTCAAAAAGAAAAAGGACTTCACGAGTAAAATGTAGCCATGCTGTTTAAAAAAAAGAGACCGGCTGATAAAATTTCAGCCGGTTGCTCATTTTTTAATGTATTTTTTAGAGCTCGCTGGTAATAGCGTTTCTCCAAGTTTGTCCAATAGTATTTTTGTTCCATGTTCCCTTTGAGACACGTTATCGAGTCCATCCAGAAAAGCCCCCTGCTCCGTTAATAGAAGCTGGGTACCGCTTCCCTTCGCTTTAAATTCGACGCTTGCAACAGAGACTGAAATTCTTGTTTTATCGAGATCCATCGCGTATGAATAGATGATCCGCTCGCTTGGAACGATTTCTTGATAAATAGCATCATAGGTATATTGATGTCCATCAGGCGCTATTCCTTGGCTATATTCTCTTCCGCCAACCCGAAAATCGAATTCTTCCCCAATGGGAAACCACAAGGCTTTCTCATCTGGATCGGCCCAGGCCGTATATACTCTTGAAGGCGTTACATCGTAGTAGCGGTCAATAATAAACGTGTCATGTGAAACTGATCGTCCACTCATCATTTATCCTCCTTTATCCAATTCTTAAGCCTTTTCTGTGAGAAAATCACCTAGACGGTCCAAGCTGCGCTCGATACTTCCCTTCCGTTCAGTTAAAAATTCTTCATGATGCTTATTCATCATTGACAGCAGCATCGAGAAGTCTTTTACCGATACCTTCTCTTCCTTTTCCATATGGCCTGCTACATTTAATAACGCTTTTAAAAGCTTTTGCTGGGCATTGATATTTTTCTTAATCCGGGTAATTTGAAGCCATGCGAAATCTAATGGATTGTATTGGTTATCATTTAAAATCGATTTTATCTCCTCTAAAGATACCTCCAACTCCTTTAAGGCAAGTATTTGCTGCAGGCGAAAAAAATCATTCTTATCATATAGCCTGTGCCCTGAGCCAGAATGCGCTGATGGTGATAATAAATCAATTTGATCATAATATCGCAGCGTACGAACGGTCAGCCCTGCTACTGCGGCCAGTTCACCAATCTTATATTTTCCCTCCATAATCAGCTCCTTCCTTTTTCGCAAGCTTACTGCCGGCAACTCTACTGTACAACATGCCGTTACGTAAGGTTCAAGCATTTAATGAAATTTTCTGAAAATATTTTTTCGAATGGCTGACAGCAGCTTATAATATCAGCTTTTTGATTCCCCTTTTTTCGGGTACATTGATTATAGAATCCAAAGGGTGGGAGTGTACCATATGAGGCAAAATATCTTCGAACAATTTGAAAAACCCGAGGGTCTGCTCGGTAAGCTTGCGGGAAAAATCATGTCCAGCGAAAACAAGGAACTGAATGAATGGACCATTTCTGCACTGCAGCCGGGAGCGGGCGACCGTCTCCTGGAAGTGGGTTATGGGCCGGGTGTAGGCATTGAATATGTGTGCAGCAACTATCCCTCCTGCCGCATCGTCGGCTATGATGTTTCACATGTCATGAAGAAACAAGCAGAATCACGGAACGATTCGTTCATAAAAGAAGGACGCGTGGAGCTGTTTGAAGGTCCCATCACTTCAGCCGATGAGCACACACCGAAATTTGATGGCGTGTATACCGTAAATTCCATCTTCATCTGGAAGGATCCGATTGGGGATCTTAAAAAGATCAAGAGTCTGATGAAGGAACAGGCCCGTATAGCTGTTACCCTTCAGCCACACGAAAAAGGAGCAGATGATGATACTACAAAAGAAATCGGAAGGATTATCTCCCTTTATTTAAAGGAGGCAGGTTTTTCTCATATTTCCGCAAGCGTGAAGAACATGAGACCTGTGGATGCCGTGATCGTAACAGCTGCCAAGCCAGTGTAAAAATTATAAAATTTTATTGTAAATGAAGTTTTATTTCTTTCAGACGGGGTAAACAAACCATGCAACACTATGTCACCCATATGGAGGGAATTGAGATGAGAAAGAACAATCGTTCCGTAACATCCAATGAGCCAAGAGATGGACCGAATAGTGAATGCAACACAGAAATAGGAATAAAAGATTAGCGTGGTTCATATTTTTGTAAAGCAAGACTAAGCAAGACGTTTAGGCAGTAATAGGTACGATGTGTGAACAGATCAGCTCTATGTTTGAGGCAAGATGCAACACTATACGCCATATACAGGAGGTTTGCAAATGGTTAAGGACGTCTACAGTTCCGAAACTTGCAATGATCCGAGAGATGGACCAGATAGTGAATGCACGTGTGAAAGAGCGATTTAAAGCAGAGTTTGAATTGTATTTGTGATTAAATGAGTGAAAACACTATTCAGAGCCAAACGGAGGGGAACTCTCATGAATCGGAACAGTTTTTGTTCCGAAACTTGCGAAGAACCAAGAGCTGGACCTAATAGTGGGAACCCGAAGCAGAATAAAGCAGTGAGTATTTTGTAGTACGAATCAATAAGTAAAAAAGCATCAAACCACGTAGGTTGAACAACGCAACACATTGAAGGAGTCTTGGACCCAAGGCTCCTTTTTTCATGCCTTTTAACGTTCTGCGTTAAAATCGCTTCTCTTCTGCTACTCTAAGCTCAGTATCCTAAACAAGCAGCCTGCTGGGTTTGTCTTCCTCGGCTGATTTTTTGCAAGTGCAATAGCTTCTGACCGGCTTGAGTAAGTGCCGCTCGGTGCTGTATTTTGAATTTTGACGACCCAGCCGTTTTCCCCCTGATTGGGAACCACACTGTAATCATGCATCATGCCGCTCCTCCTTTTCCATCATTTCAAGAGGACTTTACCATTTCACTTCAGCTTGAAACATTCTTAGTAAATTCCCCCATAAAGATTGAGTTCTCCCTGCAATTAATACTATAATCAAATGGTGATCTTAACAAACAAGAAAAGGTGCATATAGATGAGTGTTTTAACCGTAAAAAACTTAAGCCACGGCTTTGGTGACCGTGCGATTTTTAATGATGTCTCCTTCCGTCTCCTAAAAGGAGAACACATCGGATTGATCGGAGCAAATGGTGAAGGAAAATCCACCTTCATGAACATTATCACCGGCAAGCTGCAGCCAGACGAAGGTAAAGTAGAATGGGCAAAAAAAGTGCGTGTTGGCTACCTTGATCAGCACACAGTCCTTCAGCAGGGAATGACCATTCGCGATGTGCTGAAAAGTGCGTTTCAATACCTTTTTGATGTTGAAAACGAAATGAACGGCATGTACGAAAAAATGGGGGAAGCGACACCTGAAGAGCTAGAAAAACTTTTGGAGGATGTTGGTGTCCTTCAAGACACGTTAACAAATAACGATTTTTATATAATTGACGCAAAGGTAGAAGAGATCGCTCGCGGACTCGGTCTAGAAGATATCGGCCTTGACCGTGACGTACATGACCTGTCAGGCGGGCAGCGTACAAAGGTTCTTTTGGCAAAGCTGTTGCTTGAAAAGCCTGAGATCCTTTTGCTGGATGAGCCGACGAACTACTTGGATGAACAGCATATCGAGTGGCTGAAGCGCTACCTTCAGGAATATGAGAATGCATTTGTTTTAATTTCGCATGATATTCCGTTCTTGAACAGTGTGATCAACTTGATCTATCACATGGAAAATCAAGAGCTTAACCGCTATGTAGGAGACTACAATAACTTCCAGCATATTCACGAAGCGAAAAAACAGCAGCTGGAAGCAGCTTTCAAACGCCAGCAGCAGGAAATTTCCGAGCTGAAGGATTTTGTTGCGAGAAATAAAGCTCGTGTTTCCACTCGAAACATGGCGATGTCCCGCCAAAAAAAGCTGGATAAAATGGAGGTCATCGAGCTGGCCAAGGAAAAACCAAAGCCTGAATTCAATTTCAAGGAAGCCCGTACCTCAGGAAAAATGATCTTTGAAACAAAAAATCTCGTAATTGGATATGACGAACCGTTATCCCGCCCGCTTGACCTAAGAATGGAACGGGGCCAAAAGATCGCGCTTGTCGGAGCGAATGGTATCGGAAAAACAACATTGCTTCGCAGTATTCTGGGTGAAATCAAGCCGATCTCCGGTTCTGTGGAACGAGGCGAATATCTGCATATCGGATACTTTGAGCAGGAGATCAAAAGCAATAACAATAATACGTGTATTGACGAGGTTTGGAGCGAGTTTCCTTCTTTCAACATGCATGAGGTCCGTGCCGCTCTCGCAAAATGCGGCCTGACCACCAAGCATATTGAAAGCAAAGTACAGGTACTCAGCGGAGGAGAAAAAGCAAAAGTCCGGCTCTGCAAGCTGATCAATAACGAAACGAACCTCCTTGTTCTGGATGAGCCGACCAACCATTTGGATGTCGATGCTAAGGACGAACTGAAACGGGCGTTAAAGGCCTACAAAGGAAGCATCCTGCTGATCTCCCACGAACCGGAATTTTACCGTGAGGTCGTTACTGAAGTGTGGAACTGCGAAGACTGGACGACAAAAGTGTTTTAATGCTTTTAAAAAGCCTGCTGTACAGGACAGCAGGCTTTTTTTGGTTTCACCATTGAAGCGAATGGCTACCTCCAGTCACAGGGAGAATCAGCTCGCTCTTTTGCGGCTCCACAGTAATTTTAGTCCCTGACTTGGGACGAAGGGTATAGTGGTAATCACTGGACAGCAGGACCAATCCTAATTTGTGGCCCGCCTGGACCACATAGTCATCCGGCTGAAGGCTCCACTCCAATGCATACGATTTTCCAGGAGTAAGAGCCTGTGACCGGGACTCTGAACGGAGATTTTGTGGATCCAGCCATCCACGTGTTACTATCTCGGTCTTTTCAGGCCCGTAATCAACGAGTAATGCTGTCAGATTCGCAACGGGACGGTCGATGCTTGCACGGATGCTCACTTTCGGTGTTCCGCTAATACGGACATTCTTTTCTAACTTTGGTGTTACATATGCGAGTCGGTTAGCCGAATCTGTTTCCGGATTCAATACAAGGTCTTCTGCTTTTTGCTGCGCATCATCAAAGATGGTTTGCCGCTCTTTTTGTTTATGACGGCCAGGCTTTTTGCTGAGCGCTTTCGGCTGAAGATACAGCTCCACCTGTTTCGTACTCCTAGCCGGCCAGCTGCTCTCAGTATCCCAATGTTTGTCTTCACGCTGAATGTCTACTGCTGGCTCTTCCATGACGTCATTTTTTACGTTGTACAGCCAGTAATCAAACCATTTGTTTAACGTCGGCAGCCATACATCTCTTCTGAAACTGTAGGGGTTGGCATGTCCCCCTTGATGAAGCCAAAGCTTGCGGGGTACATGGTTTTGTCCGAGCGCTTCCCACCATTGTGCGAATTGCTTTGTCTTCACATTCCAGTCGTTCAACCCGTGAACGACAAAGACGCTAGCCTTGACTTGATCGGCATTTTTCACATAATCTCTGTGTGACCAGTATTTATTGTAATCCCCTGTCTTTCGATCCTGTCCTACTGTCAGTTCTTTCATCACATCTCTGCAGGCTTCCGGATTTTCCCGAGTCAAAATCGCTTCAGCCATGTTGTCTGTATCCTCGCCAGGGTATCCACCAGGAGCGATGACAGCACCATTTCCTCTGTAATAATCGTACCAGCTGCTGATGGCCGCAATCGGTACGATGGTTTTCAGACCTTTCACACCGGTTCCCGCTACAGCGTTTGGAAGGGTTCCATTGTACGATACACCGGTCATTCCGACGTTGCCTGTACTCCAATCTGCCTTTACTTCTTTTCCGTCGGAGGTATATGCCTTCGCTCTCCCGTTCAGCCAGTCAATGACTGCTTTCGTTCCTTGAATCTCCCGTTCGTCCCCTGTTGTCGGACAGCCGCCGGAAAACCCGGTACCAATGCTTTCCGCAAGCACGACCCCATATCCTCTTGGGACGAAATAATCATCATAGTAACCCGGGAGGTTTCCGGCACTGCCTACGGCAAAAGGTTTCCCCTTATGATTTCCTTGACCGCTCTTCTTCGGTACTGCATAGAGCTCCGTATTCACATCATAAACAGGTACATCTTCCAGCCCTGCACGGTATGGGCTCATTTCATAAATAACCGGGACCTTAAGCCCTTCTTCTGTTTCCTTTGGACGGATGATATCCGCATGGATCCGGTCACGCTTCCCATCTCTGTCACTATCAAACTTCGTTTCTATAAATACCTTTTCAGTAACAGCCTCGTCCAGCGAATAGACGGGCTGCGTCATCCCATCTTTGATGACGGGATTCTGCACAACCTTTGTCTTGTTATGCAGGTTGTTGTCTGGCACACCTGCCCCCATCATGATTGGGAGCAATAATGCAGAACATAATGTGAGAGAAAGCGGCCTTTTCAGCAATGGATCTCCTCCTTTTTAATAAAAGATATAAATTTTCATGCTGTTATCTAATGATAACTGAAAATTTTGTAAAATTTTGCAGATATAGAACAAACACAGATAAAACAGGAAATTATTACTAACCTATACTTCTCCGACTCTGCAACTAACGTCCTATTACCTAAAAAAAAGCCGGTTCACCGAGGTGAACCAGCTTTTTTGTGAAAGCAGATTATTGCCAGATAGCTGCCGCATATTCCGGATGATCGATAAAAGGGTTGCGGTTGTGCTGATAATTATTGTAGATCACATCGTTGCGGCGGCGCTCAAACCTGTCAACTGGATCTTGCTGATTCCACTGAAACAGCACTGACAGTTTTCCGATATAAGGTGCTGATCCGTTGCTCACACTGTTGTTCATCTCCAGATCAGGTTCGCCGCTGTCTCCTTCGTAACGGACGGCCATATAGAAGATCATTCGGGCAACATCTCCTTTAACCGCATCGCGCGGTTCCCATGAATCACTGTCCGAGTAGTTGCCTCTTGCTTCTGCATTTTCTGTACCGCCATTATCAAAATCAAGATTTCCACGGTCACTGTTTACGGAAACATCCGCGGGACGTAAATGATGAAGGTCTGTTCCAGGCCCCATCGCTGTTCCAAAATCCCCATGCGATTTTGCCCAAACATGCTCCCTGTTCCAATCGTTCACACCTGAACCGTTTGCTGTTTTACTTTGTGAACGGCCAGTATACAGCAAAATAACGTTACTGGTGTTGTTCGGGTCTTCATCCGTATGGCGGAGGGCATTCCAGACTGCATCGTAGGAGAGCTCCGTGTGATCATTAATAATATGATGAAGCGCACTTTTTAAAGCCGCACCGGTTTTCCCCTGGGCATTGTCATAATAAGATCCCGTATCAGAAGCCGGCGGTTCTGATGGTGTGCCTCCGCCTCCATTTGTCATATTGGTTACATTTTTAATGCCGGCATGAGAGAAGTAAGACGTTAGATTGCCAGTTACTTTTATCTGGGTTCCTTTTAGGGCTGGATGCGACTGAAGTCCAAATTGCGAACGGTAAGAAGAAGGAATCTGCACATAAACCATTTTGGAAGTGTTCGTTTCTCCTGCCGTATCAGCTAAAGCAAGTGCATAATCGTTAGGATAATTGCTTGTAACTACGGTCGATGCAGCAGTCGGCTGGCCTGTTATATAGCCCTGAACCGTTTTCAAATTGTTGTTTTGATTAGAGATAGCCTGTGAAACAGTGTACGGCGATGAAGCCGATCCGTCTCCTGATGCATTTAGTAAAGGAAGAAAGGCGAAACTTCCAATCACCATTGTTGAGACAAGTGAAAACAGAAAGGCGAGCCTGAAGCTTCTCACCGGCTTTGTTCTCATAATAAAACCCTCCCCTGCTCATTTTTTATCCATGAAGCACAATGAGTATCGTATAGTTTGATCTTAACCGGCATGGTTAATTACATCTTACAGAAATGTAAAACATTCACATAGATACTAAAGGAGGGTTTATTTCGAGATCATCTCTGTCTCTCTTGCGTGTTTATTAGGTTTTGTCCGTCCCATCGCCATGTTCCCCGCTCGTTGTAAACACCGCCAAGCCACCAATCAGCTGATGTATAATCAAAACGGTCTTCCCTTTCCATTAACACTTCAATTCCTTCATATGTCAGCTCGATCACAGCATCCTCAGGTTCGATATTGTACCGCGGCAGTGTTCCTTCTGTCCGTTTAATAAGCGGTTTCGGACCTTTTTGCACCTGGTCGAGCAAAGCGGCGAAATGAAGGTCGCTCAATCCGTCATCCAGACGCTGGCCACTGACCTTATGAAACAGCTCATGAAACGAAGTGATGCCATCATACATGTACTGAAAAGCCAGCTCTTCCACCTGGTTCAGACCGTTTTTTAAAGAAGGATAATAGTCCAAGTGACGCTTCATGGCCCTTTTTGCAAAAGGCAGCTGGCATTTGGTTTGATGAAGCCATCCTGTAAGATCAAGCGGATTTGATGAGGAATAGGCGTCCCATCCCCCCGCTCCCTCTTTAACCTGCTCTGTGGTGATGGGTACCCGGTGCTCTTCCAGGCTGGCAAGCTGCACTTCTGAAAGCTGGCCAAGCCCAAAGAACGGTTCAATTCCCGGATAGGAATCGGTTGTTACCATGTATAATGTGTGAAGTCCGAGTGAATCGAGTAACTTCAGCAAGTACATCAGCATGGTTTGGTCGTATCGGTCATGCTCAAACCAGAGAGTAATCTCCGTCTCCTTTGGGAGTTTACCCAGCCGGCTTTCCTGCCAACGGAGTTCTGAAGAAAAATCTCCGCGGGGACTCCCAATTTGCGTTCAAAGAATTCTGCTCGGTTCTTAACCTTTTTCTCATCCATATCGGCTGATACAGGGCCCAGGTCATACATCTCCCTCCAGACGATCACTTCTCCATCAAGAGGTTTGAGCTTGTTGCCCGTTATATCTCCGTTTACAATATGAACCTTCATGAAATCCCCCTTATCGTAAAGCGGTTTCGTTTTTAGTCCAGTTTTGTTGCGGTAAAGCTTCCTAATACGTTCACTTCGTGGCCATACGTCTGCAGGACGGCAATGGCTTTTTGGATGGATGGATGAACAGAGCTAAGCCCCGGCTCCAGGAAAAATTGATAGGTTCCCAATTTCTTTTTTGTCGGCCGTGATTCGATCCATGTCAAATTGATATTGAGTGCAGAAAAGACATTGAGGATCGCAGACAGGACCCCAGTATATTCATCGCTTGGTGTAACCTGAAGCATCGTTTTTGCCGCGTTTTCCAATGGGGTTTTGTCTTTTGATACAATAACGAACCGGGTCTGGTTCTCAAAGCTTTCCTCTATATTGCGCTTAATCGGCTGCAGACCAAAAAGATCACCCGCATACTCTGACGCTACAGCAGCAACATCGCGGCGGTCCGTATTCCTGATGGCCTCTGCTGCAGAAGCCGTACTGTCAAAATGGCGGCTCTTTACTTTTAATTCCCTGAGGTACTCCCTGCACTGAGCGAGAGCAGGGGGAATCGACCATACTTCTTTAATGTCCTCCAGCCGTGTATCCGCAGCTGCGAGCAGATGGAGGGATACAGGAAGAATAGCTTCTCCCTCGATATAAAGATCGTGGACAAGAAGGCTGTCCACCGTCATTGTAATGGTCCCTTCAATCGCATTTTCAATCGGGGCAATTCCTTTATCAGCCAGCCCCTCACCCACCGCTTCAAGCACTTCAGGAACCGAATCACACATCTGCCATTCGATGTCATGTCCTTTAAAATACCGGTGAGCTGCTTCCTCGGAAAATGTGCCATGAGGTCCTAAATATGCCACTTTCATGTTCAAAAACTCCTCTTTTGCCGTTTCTCTAACTGAAACTTTTCTGAGGATTATACCATGTGGTGCCTGGCACCGCAATTACACAACTATGTAAAAGCGGTGCCTGGCACCATATGTCATAGGTCCAACCGCTCAGCTTTGCGACATTTCCTCCTACGGTGTTGGTCGTTATCTCCTGTTTTCCCCTTGAGCAGTACGAATCGTTTACACTCCTGCTTTTATGTATGTTATTTATTGAATAATCAAAAAATTATTTTCAGGAGGTTATTATGAAAAATGTCTTCCGTTCTGCTTCTTTTGTAATGGCAATGACCCTTGCCGCAGGTATCTGCTGTTCACCTGCCCCGCTGAAAGCGGCCGCTGCGGATGAAACGGAGAGTTTCACGCCTTACTACGGTTACGGTCCCAGCTATGTTCAGCCCAGCAGCATCTCCTATCTCTTCCCGAAGCCAGCTGAACAATTCTCCACACCTGCCTTTGAAAAGGGACGACTCCCGTTTACTTCCCAGGAAGAAATGCTCTCCTTTATTAAGAAGCTCGACAACAAAAATAAGTATGTGACACTAAAAAGCATCGGCAAGTCCATGGAGGGCCGTGATCTGCCTATTCTGTTCTTCAGCAAAGATAATCCTGACAAAATTAAGAACAACAAAAAGAAGCCCCTGATCTGGATTCAGGGACAAATTCACGGAAACGAACCCGCTGCAGGTGAATCGGTTCTTGTCACCGCTCAGAAGCTGGCCCAAGGCAAGATGGGTAATGTTCTGGACAAAGTAAACGTCGCCATTGTGCCCCGTGTTAACCCAGATGGCTCCTACTACTTCAAACGGCAGATTGCGACCAACCTTGACGCAAACCGCGACTACATGAAAGTCGAATATCCAGAGGTACAAGCAGTACATAGAGCGGTCAATGAATATAAGCCTGATGTGGTCCTGGATGCCCATGAGTATACTGTAAATTCTCCCCTCCTCAAAAAGTTTGGAGAGCAGGGCTCTGTTTCATCTTATGATCTGTTGATCTCTTCAGCAAAAAACTTGAATATTCCAGAGCAGCTGAGGAAACCATCGGACAATCTGGTTCTTAACAAGGTCAATCAGGCCCTCGATCAAAAGAAATTATCACATCACGATTATTACACACTGGATACGGATGATGACGGCCAGCTTGTCGCAACGGAAGGAAGTACAGAAACCCGCATCGGAAGAAACGCACTAGGGTTAAAGAACACGCTCACCTATTTGATCGAGACCAGGGGCATCAATATCGGCCGGGCTGATTTTAACCGTCGAGTCTACGCACAGGCCACCGCACAGGAAAACTTTATTAAAACGACCGCAGCCTACTCCAGTAAAATAAAAACACTGGTCACAAATGCAACAAGGGATGTCGTGGATAAAGGCAAGAAAGCCAACGATAAAGATTCGATCGTCGTAAAAAGCGAGAACAAACGGGTTCCTGGCCAGCAGCTTGAAGTGGTGGATCTTGCTCAAGCAAAAAAAGTAAACATCCCGATCGTTTGGGAAGACTCTACCGATGCCTACCCAACACTGGAAAGAGAGCGTCCGACAGCCTACATCATGCCGCCGGCTTACCACAGCATTGCCCGGAAACTCGAATTGCTTGGGGTTCACGTGCAGAAGCTGAAAAAGCCAGCTTCCAAATCGGTTGAGCGTTACAAAGTAACCGGCAAAAAAGTGTCCTCCACTCTCGAGAATGGGCACTATACGAATGAAGTAACAACAGATGTGAAGGAAACCGTCCGCTCCTTCCCTGCTGGCAGCTACGTGTTCAGCATGGCGCAGCCGAACGCCAACTTTATTGCGCTTGCCCTTGAACCTGAATCCATCGACAGCTATGTCACCTTTAACTTTATTCCAACGGATGCTGGCGAAGAGCTGCCGATTTACCGCTATATGAGCGATCAGAAACTGAATGCGAGATAACATGGAAAGCATAAGCGCCCTGCTGGGCGCTGAAGCTGGATACACGAAAAGCTTCAGCACGGCGGAATATCCGCTATGCTGAAGCTTTTATCTTTTGATCTATTTTCGTTTCGTGACCGGAATGCGGGCCACTCCTCATCCCCGTAGACGAGCAAGCGTCCTCCTCCATTATGTTCAGTTCTTCTTGGCCCGCTAATCTGGCTTCAGGATCGTATAGTCCTGCCATTCATACGGAAGGAGCGCCTGATATTGGCGGGTTAGAAAGCGGTCATCGACAAGAACGATTGTCCCGCGGTCTGATTCGGATCGGATCAGCCTTCCACCAGCCTGCAGCACTTTATTGATTCCTGGATATACATAGGAATAATTATAGCCGTTCTTTCCAAGCGATGAAAAATAATCCTTGATGATATTTCGTTCCAGACCAAGCTGGGGGAGTCCTACCCCCACCACAATGACACCGTTAAGCCGGTCCCCGACAAGGTCCACTCCTTCTGAAAAAATGCCGCCCATCACTGCAAAACCAATAAGAGGTTCATCCGCATCCGCCTGGAATGATTGTAAAAATTGTTCCCGTTCCTCTTCTGACATGCCAGACGATTGAACTATTGATTTAAAGGGGAATTTTTCATTCAAAAACTGTTCATACACATCAAACATGTATTGATAGGAAGGGAAAAATACAAGAAAGTTGCCTTTATTTTCTCTTACCACCTGATGAATCATTTGTGCGATCGGCTCTCTTGTTCTTTCCCTGTCACGGTATCGTGTGGACAATGGCTGGATGCAGATCTGAAGCTGGTCACGTCTGAAGGGAGACGGGATAGCCAGAGCATAATCTTCATCCCGAAAGCCGATCATGTCCTTGTAGTAATCAATCGGCGTAAAAGTAGCCGAAAAGAAGATGCTCGAACGATAACCTTTGCCCATTTGCTGAAGGAGAACAGAAGGATCCAGGCAGAACATTTTAATCTTCACTTCGCTTCTTTCGTATTCTGCGTATGTGACATACCGGTCATCGTATAGTTTGGAGATGCGGATGAAGCTTTGAGCCGTGAAGTAGGTATCGAGCAGAAGCTGTTGTCCTTCTCCTTGATTCAACAATTCTCTTTCAGCAAGAGCAATAAAAACTTCCAAAAGCTCAATCAGTTGATCGGGTTTGTCTTCCATCACAAGACTTCTCGCTTCCCCGCACCTTTTTTTCACAGAAAGCCCGAAGTCATTGACGGCTTTGGCGGCCTTCTGAAGCTCTGCATTACTCCCTTTATATTCACGTGAAACGTTCAAGAAGGCTGATTTGTGGATTTCTGCAGAAAACATTTCACGGCCCCGGTCGACAAGATTATGGGCTTCATCTACAAGCAAGGCAGTTTTCTTTTTCTGCTCTTCAAAGAAACGCTTTAATGACACTCTCGGATCAAATATATAATTATAATCACAGATTACCACATCTGCCCCATAGGCCAAATCCAAGGAAAACTCAAATGGGCAAAGCTGGTGCCTCAGAGCATACTCCTGGATCGTTCTGCGGTTGATCACCGTTTCGTTTTCCAATATATCCAGCACGGCTCCGTTTACACGATCATAATATCCATCTGCAAATTCACAGTAATCTTTTTGGCAGATTGTCTTATCCTTCATACACATTTTATCCTTTGCGGTCAACGTGACAGTATGCAGGCGAAGGCCTTTGTCCTGCATTAGCAAAACAGCTTCTTCAGCTGCCTCTCTCGTGATTGTTTTCGCCGTCAAGTAAAAGAAGCGCTGGAGCAGACCTTCGCCGATTGCTTTAACTGCCGGGAATGTAGTCGACATCGTTTTGCCGATACCCGTCGGCGCCTGGGCAAACAGATTTTTACCTTCTGCGATGGCCGTATAGACTGCCCCTGCCAATTTCCTTTGTCCTTCACGGTATCGGTCAAACGGAAAGGGCAGTTCTTTAATACTGTAATCCCTTTCCTTCCTATGTCTCACCTGCAGCAGGGCATAAGGGGCGTAAGCCTTTACCGCTTCCTCCAGAAACAGTATGAGCTCATCACGGGAAAATTCTTTTTTAAACCGCTTCTGCTCCTGTGTATCCACCTGTACATAAGTAAGCTGAACCTGGATGTTATCAAGCCCGTGGTCTGAGGCATAGATACAGGCATATACCTTTGCCTGTGCCCAATGGACGGGGTATGTATCTTCCTCAATAGAACTCAGGTCATGTGAAGTGGATTTGATTTCATCGATCGTTACCCGTTCATCAGAAAAAAGCAGGCCGTCACAACGGCCTTCAATGAGAAAAGAAAGGTTGTCCACGACCATCTCTGTATGAACAAATACTTCTTTCTGATCGCATTTTCCATATGACTGCTGTATTTTTTGGTGGGCTTTCGTACCTTCGGCCAGTGTGGTGGCCGTGCGAAAACGCCAATCGATGCTGCCGCTTCGGTAGACGTATTCGACAAGTCCCCTTACAGAAACTTTTACTATGTCCAGCATGTTATCACCATTTCATAAGGTCTCTTAAGAGAAGTGTAACAGAAACAAGAGCATTAGGCCGATTTAATCGTTTTGCACGGTTGGCAGGTGCAAAGTGACTTCAGTCCCCTTGCCAAGCTCGCTTTTAAAGGAAACCCTGCCTTGCATGGATTCTATGATTCTAACAGAAACCGTCGTCCCGAGCCCTGTCCCCTTGTCTTTTGTCGTATAAAAGAGTGTGCCAATTCTTGAAAGCTGCTCTTCTGTCATCCCTTTGCCCGTGTCTGCTACCGTAACGACTGCCTGATCTCCTGACACTGACAGGCTGACCGTAACCGTTCCCCCTGAAGGGGTTGCTTCAATGGCGTTTTTTATAATATTGACGAACGCCTGCTTCAACTGATTCCGGTCCGTAAACAAAAAAGGTTCAGATTTCAAATCGCTCACTAATTCCACGCCTTGCTTCACAGCCAGCGCATTGAGGAGCAGCATAACATCAGACAGGATTTGTGAGATAGAGAAACGCTCAAGTTTTTTAAATTCTGGTTTAGCAAAATTTAAATAGTCGCTGATGATCACTTCGGCACGGCCCAATTCGCTTAAGACAAGAGGAATATAAGGATGGTTGTCTGCTTTATCGTCCCGTTGCATGAGCTGAAGGAACCCCTTTACTACGGTAAGAGGATTTCTTACTTCATGGGCAATCGAAGCAGCAAGCTCCCCCAGCGTGTTCAGCTTTTCGGCCCTCTCAATCTCATTCTTCATCAATGACCGTTCAATGACCAGTTCATACAGCTTGGCTGCTGTTCCGACAGCTAATACTTGAATGATTCCAAAGATAAGCACATGGGAAAGCGATTGTGCAAACTCCTCGTTCGTTTCGCCGTCATAATAGAACGTGTAAGAAAACAGGATCATGATTTGAACAAAAGACGGCCACACTCCCATCAGCATGGCGTTCTTTACCCTTTTTGCAGGAGAGAGCTCTATAAATTTACTGCAATAGAAATAAGGAACTGCTGCGGCCAGAACGATACCGCTCAGTGCAAAAACAAGCGCGTCACCTCCCACAACCGTTCTTGCCACAAAGATGAACCCGAAAACCATTCCTCCTGCCGATCTTCCACCGTATAAAAAGGCAATGACCAATGGGACATAGCGAAGATCCCAATACAGGCTGCCTTCATAGAAGGCGAAAACTACACACAATATCGCAGATAAAGAATGAAGCATGCCTGTGAAATAAGGAGATTGTCCGATCGGACGCTTTTCAAAAAAAAAGCTTAACAGCAAAATCGGAGCCAGAACAATCAACACATGTAAAAGGAGTTTTTCCGTCAGCATCAGTTTATCTCCCAACGAGTTTGTTATCCTATAATTACGACAGGAAGTTACTTTCCCCTGCCAAATAGTGAGAAAATCGTCCTATATCGCAGCAAAAAAGGCCGCCTATCGGAAAAGGGGGGCGGCCTTTATCATCAGGATGCTTTTTTCTTAACGCTCTTCTTTCCTTTTACCACTTCAAAGATCTGAATCGATCCTGTTTTTGAATCGATCGTTAGATCATCTTTCTTTCCAGGCCCGATCACGTCCTTTTTATCCCAAACATTCCTTAATACCAGGCCATGCCCATGATCAAATGACTTTTTCAATGTTACTTTTTCTTCATTTCCATTATTTAGAACGACAAGGAAGCGGTCATGTTTATTGCTTCTTTCAAATACGATGACTTGATCGTCTGAGTACCACTCCTTGTACTTGCCGGTACGGAGGGCGGGCTCATCGTTTCTCAGCTTGATCAATTTTTTGTAGTACTGCTTTAAAGAAGTGTTTTGATGCGCTTTATCCCATGGCATCATCTCCCGGAAGTAGCGGTCCTTATAATCATCAACCGTGCTATGGTCCTTGCTTTGCGATAAACCAACCTCTGTCCCATAGTAGATGATAGGTGCTCCCGGAAGTGTAAATTGTGCCGCAGCTGCCTGCTTCAGTTTATTCACATCCCCGCCTGACTCGAATAGAAAGCGAGGCATATCATGGTTGTCGAGGAACGTGCCCATCACATATTCACGGTTGTATGTCTGTTCGTTTAAGCGGACCGCCTCACTAAGTTCATGCATGGATTGTCCTTTGGCAAACACATCAAGCAATGCTCCCTGCATCGGGAAGTCCAGAGCACCGTCCAGCTTGCCGGAGTATGTGTTGATCTTTTCACGGCTGTCCCATACTTCTCCATAGATAAAAGCATTCGGCTTCAGATTTTTAACCGCATGCCTGAAATCCACCCAGAAGCTGTAGCTTGGCCCTTTTGCATAATCCAGGCGGAAGCCGTCAAAGCCAAGCTCATTCAGCCAGAAAGGAACGACTTTATCCATCATGTAGCTGCGGGTCGCCGGATTGTCGTTATTTAGCTCCGGCAGTTCGGTTACACCGTAAAACGTTTTGTATTCCGTTGGCCATTTCGTAAACGTGTACCAGTTGTAATATGGGCTTGTTGTTCCATTGTTCAAAGCGTCCTGGAAGAACGGATGCTGAATGGACGTATGGTTCGGCACCAGATCGTAGACGACTTTCATGCCCTTTTTGTGCGCCTCTTTAATAATGTCCTTCATGAGCTTGTTCGTTCCAAAACGCGGATCGATTTTTAAATAGTCTGCCGGATGAAAACCATGGGAGTAAGGCCCATTGAAAACCGGAGAAATCCAGATCGTATTGACTCCTAAATCCTTGATATAGCTGATCTTATCTTTAACGCCCTGAAGGTCGCCGCCCATCCATCCCTTTAAACGCTCGTCATAGGAAAGATCAGGATCCACCGGTTCATTGTTCTTCGGATTTCCATCCATAAAACGATCAACAAAAACATGATAGATGGAAGCATTTTTCGCCCATTCAGGAGACTGATAGTCATCTATATAATAAGCAAATTCTGTTGCGTCCTCAGGTTGGATGCTGTTCGTGTCAGCAAACTGTGAACCATTTCCCGCCGTGCTCCATACATCCAATTTATATTTTACTCTCGTGTTGTCTTTTTGTTTTGGGATGACTCCTGTTAGAACGGATTTATACAATCCGCCCCCGAGGCTCGTTTTGGAAACAGCATACATCGGCACAAACATTCCGTGCGTTGCCAATCCTCTTTTTCCTGATGGAGCCGACCCATCCGTAGTATAGTAGATTCCGCCTTTATTGACCGGTCCATAATGTTCTACTGTCGTTTTGACCGTTACGTTATCCTTATGGTCCGGAATAAACGGCTGATAATTGAAATCGTGCGTGACATTCTTGGCAACCGGCACTGCGGTCCATTTTTCTACTTCATCGTTCACCGGCTGGCCGGCTTCTGTGAAGACAGCGGTACGGGGCTCGCTTCTTACCTCTTTAAACTGTGCATCACCAAGCGCATAATAATAACTGAACGACTGGCCGGGTTCCCCAGTCAGCTCGATGCTGTACTTCTGTTCCCCTGCTTTTTTGAGGCTGGATACAGAATAGTTATAACTGTTCAGGCTTGTTCCTGCCGTTATGTTTGCCCAGTCTGGGGTAGATTTCGGAACCGTCAGATTAAGGGTTACTTTGCCTTTCCCTTCCAAGAGATTAATATCCACCTTTCTCTCTTCATCCGGATGAAAAACGAAAACATAGCTGCCCGTCTGTGGCGGAGTGAATTCAAGATTGCCCCCATCCATCCACTGTCCATCTCTTACGTACTTAAATTCAAGCTTGCTCCCTCCAGTAAGCGGAATAGGGTTGCTTTTCCATGTCCCGTCCTGCTGCAGAGCCAGCGGATTGTTGTCTGAACCCCAATCCAGGGGGGGCAAACTTCCCCTTATCACCACTTTTTGATAGCTGCTTGCAGCAGCCGATGCAGGAAGCTGAACCCATATGATCCCTAAAAGCAGCACCAGTAACATTAATATGCCTAATCCCTTTTTCAACTAGACTCCTCCTTTTGAGCAGTTTGTGTAACTTGTGCAAACGCTTTCATCAATCTTTAATCAAAGTGTATCCGGGATGACAGAATTATGCAATAACTATCTCAAAAAAAAGACTGGCCCGCACGCCTGCGTGATGTGCATGTATCGCCAAATCTCCATAAACAGGGCGGTACTCAATGGTAATTAAACAGTTGTTTAAGACAAAATCAGATAGAGTATTTGGAACAGAACAGGCTTATGTACTAAAAAAACAATAAAAAGCAGCACACCTTAGACAGGTGTGCTGCACGTCGGTTATCCGATCTGCTCCAATAATTCATACGCTTCATTCACAGTTTGAACATTCAATAATTGGTTTCTGAAAGCTTCGTCCATAAGCTTGATAGAAAGCATCTGCAGAATCTTCAAATGTTCATTTCCTGCACTTTCTTCAGGTACAGCAATCATAAAGACCAACTGGGCGTTATCTCCATCCACACTGTTCCAGTCTACACCAGCCCGGCTAAGCCCGAATGCGACTCTCGGAGCAGTAACAGCTTTTGATTTCCCATGAGGGATCGCAACCTTAAAACCAATGCCTGTGCTTCCTTCCTTCTCGCGCTTCTCAATCGCTTTTTTAAACTTACGCTTGGATTTCAAAGCATCCGACTGATCCAGCTTTTCGATCATATGGTCGATCACTTCATTTTTTGTTGAAGCTTTCAAGTCGATATCTACAAGATCTTTACTCATTAATTCGGTAAGTTTCATGCTTTCCACTCCTTGTTAGGCTACGTTTTTCTTTACTGTATTGACTAAGAGAGCCGTTACGAAAACACCCGCTACTATGCCGATAAAGTACATGAGTGGATGGCTGATGGCGCCAAGCACCGCAACAATCGGCCCACCATGAGGGACATTGTTTCCGACATGGCCGAGCATGGCAATCGTAGAAGCGACCATCGATCCAGCCATAATACTTGGAATAACTCGCAGCGGATCTTTAGCCGCAAACGGGATGGCTCCTTCTGTGATTCCAACGAGCCCCATCGCCAATGCTGCTTTTCCGGCTTCCTGTTCGGCTTTTTCATATTTTTTCTTGTTAAGCAATGTCGCGAGTCCCATTCCAAGCGGCGGAACACAAATCGCTGCCGCAATCGCGCCCATGATATGAACATTGCCCTGTCCGATCATACTTGCTCCGAAAAGGAACGCTACTTTATTCACCGGGCCGCCCATATCAAAGGAGATCATGGCGCCGAGGATCAGTGCAAGAATGATGCTTGAAGCGCCCTGCATGCCATTCAGGAAAGCGGTAAGCCAATCCATCAGGCTGGCGATTGGTGCTCCGACTACAAAAATAAACAAACTGGCAACAACGATGGATGCAAGTAAAGGGATAACCAGGATTGGCATAATGGGCTGGATGACTCTTGGAACGCTCCAGGATTTGATCCACTTGGCGATATAACCAGCGACAAAGCCAGCAAGGATACCCCCGAGGAACCCTGCACCTGCTTCACTTCCATAGAAGCTTCCATTGGCTGCGATATACCCGCCGATCATCCCTGGAGCAAGCCCCGGACGGTCAGCAATACTCATGGCAATGAAACCAGCCAGAATCGGAACCATGAACGTAAAACCTGCTGAACCTACATCCATGATCTGCTTCCAAACCGAATCTTTCGGAATTTGGAGTCCGCTGTCCGTCGGGTGTCCCCCGATGGCCAAGGACAAAGCAATGAGCAGCCCTCCAACCGCAACAAATGGGATCATATAGGAAACACCATTCATCAAGTGGCGGTAAAAGGGATTCTGTTTATCTTTTCGTTCCTGTTTTACTTCATTGATGGATTTCATGTCACCCTTATACTCCGGCACATCACCGGTTTCAAAACGCCGGATGAGCTCCTGTGCTTTATGAATTCCATCCTGCACACCAGTGACGAGCACCTTTTTGCCAACAAAACGGCTTTTCTCGACCGCTTTATCTGCAGCTATAATAATGCCGTCGGCTTCCCGGATCTCGTCGGCGGTGAATTCATTTTCCACCCCGATGGATCCTTGTGTTTCGACCTTTATTTTAACTCCTAATTCCTCGGCTCCCTTACGCAGGCTCTCAGCAGCCATATACGTATGAGCGATTCCATTAGGACACGAAGTAATTCCTAATAACTTCATTTTCCTAACCTCCGCTTTCATTTATCTGTCTTGTCCATGAACTAATTGTAGCTTAGTAAATACGGTAAATAGATTTAATATTTACCGTAAGTTCCGGCAAAAACAAATTATATAAAAGCGTTTCCAATGCAAGCTGATGCAGGATTTTGATTGGCAAAGCCGAATGTAAGGAATCGGTAACTAACTTTACATGAACGGGATATATCTCCCTCAGCCTTACGCTGCTTCATGTATTTTCCGGGAAGGAGTTTTACTATCAATACCCGCACGGAGACGAGGTACACAACGTTGTCGCTGCTTATGTTTGTACAGACTATGAAGGCAGTGAAGTTATTGCCGGGATCGAAGTGAAGGATGTGCGATTTTTTGATCTGGATCATCTTCCCCAGGCGATGGGCGGTCCGGATCCGCTCGTCATCCATCATTATTTAAAAAAAGACAGCATGAAAGCTGCCTTTTTAAAATAGTTCATATATGCATTCTGCGGATTTTTGTTCTGCCACTTCTCGAATAAAAGTTGGATTCTCCGTCAAATGAGATATCTCTTGGAATAGGTCTTTCAAGAGATATCTTTTTTCATTGTCCATGGCGAGAAGTAATATGATCGACACTTCTTCTTTTCCCCACCGGACGGGATTTCTGAAAACCGACATCCCGATTACTGCTTCCTTCACAAGATCAGAACTGCCGTGAGGGATCGCTACACCGCCACCTACCGCAGTAGATGATTGTTCTTCACGGTTCAATACACTTTCTTTGTAGCTTTCTTTTACAAATCCATTTTCCTCCATTTGATGAACCATGGTCTTTAGGATATCTGTCGGATCTGTCTCTCCGGAATGAACAAAGATCAGCTTTGAATTCAGCAGCTGCTTTAAGAGGGGATAGCTGCTGTGCGTCTCTATTGGCGGACCGTTTTGAATCCACTTTTCGATTTCCTTCTGATCCTCCTCAGTCATAAGAGGAGAAACGACCAGCACGGGCACATCCGGATAAGAGAGAGAAACCGTGCTGATCACAAGATCAGGCTTCTTCTCTTTTATTTCAGCCGGCGCTTCGCTGACGGAGGCTGTACCAGCGATCTCAATCGAATGAAACTTCCGCTCCAGCTTTGTCACGATGAGCTGAGACATACCGATCCCCATTGTACATATGACGAGCACCTTGAGATGGCGGGCATTCTTTTTCTTGAACCGTTCGACTGAAGCTTGAAAATGAAGCGTCAAATAGGCAATTTCCTCCTCAGGAAGGGATTTTTTCAGCTTTTGTTCGACAACCGGCAAAGCATAATAAATCATTTCGAACATCGTCATGTACATTTTCTTGATCTGATCTGCCATTGGATTGGATAACGGCAGGGAATATTCCAGTCGATGGAATGTCGTCTGCAGATGGCCCGCTAATCCTGCGAGCAAAAGCTCATCATTTGTAAAATCAATATCAGTGATTTCAGAAACAGCTTCGATCAGCTTCTTGGAAAATTCCAGTACGGCAGTATCGAATCCCGCCAGTTCTTCCTCCAGCCTGTCCCTGTCTTTCGCATGATAATAAACTTTTGTACCAAGAACCCGGATCGTAATATAGACCGCTTCCTCCTTAGGAAGTCTAACAGCCATGACCCTTTCAATATCCTTCAAAAAAGCTCTCACAGCCGGATATTCCTTCATTCGAGTGATCCGCTCCTCTTCATCTGGTGAAATCGTAATTTTACTGCCTGTCTTTACCCTTTGGACTGAGACCAGAATATGAGTGATTAAGTTTTCAAGAGCACTGTCGGTGAAAGGATAGTTGAGCTGCGTTTCCAATTTCCTAAGGCCGTTTCTGACAAAAGCGATTTCATGAGGCGCAAAGATCCGGTTCACGAAGTTTTTTTCTTCTTCTGCCGCATGGATCAGCATACCGGTTAATCTGGATAGAGCATCACGCTTATTTTTTTCGTTTCCGTCAATTCTCAAACCCACCTTTTGTTTAGGCAGAACTTTGAGGTGAAACGACTTAAGCCAATCCTCCATCATCTTAATATCATGCCTGACAACGGTTTTGCTCACATAATATTTTTCAGCAAGCTCCTGAAGCGTCGTCTCTTTATTTTTTAAAAGCAGCTGGCGCACGATACTTATTCTTCTAATGCTGTCAGCCATTACTGTGTCCGCTGCCTGCTCTTTCTTAGATAGATCCATTAAATTCGAGATGGCGGATGCTGTACCTTCAAGATACACGCCAACCCCTCGCCTTCTTATTAAGCGAACGTCTGATTTCAGCTTCAGCCAGTCATCGATCACCTTGCAGTCGTTCCGGATCGTTTTTTCAGAACAATCCAGTTCAGACGCGATCTGATCTACTGATATACTTCCTCCGCTTTTTAATAAATAAGAAAGCAGTCTGTTTTGCCGTTCATTCACTTCCATCACCTGCTCCTGCCCTCCTCTGTTTCCTATATCTTAAGGTGGCTTATTCCATCAAAAATAATGAGTTTGCTTCCTTTCCTAAGTCTAGGTCTTTAGCATCAGAAGTCAATACTTGATCTCGATTGTTTTACATATGGTGGTTAGAGGAATACTATTTTTATCGATATCCATGGAAGGATGTGTTCAGGATGGAAGAGACAAAAATGAAAAGGCACTGCAGCCATTGCAATAAAGAAACGATGCACATTGTTCGTGAAGATGCACTAGAACTTGAATATACCTGCACCAACTGCAAGCATACAGAAACAGAAGTGAAAACTTTCTTTTAATTTGAAGCAAAAAAAGCCGGCATTTGCCGGCTTTTCACTTCGCGGTGCCTGGCACCTGAATGGTATACCCCTAGCCGATCTCCCTTTGGAGCTGGCTGTTGTAGAGCTCGAAGTAAAAGCCTTTTTGCTTTAGCAGGTCGTCGTGCGAGCCCCTTTCTAAAATTTCACCATTTTTCAAAACGAGGATTTGATCCGCTTTTTGAACGGTATTCAACCTGTGGGCAATAATGAAACTCGTCTTGCCAATCATCAGGCGATGCAAGGCTTCCTGAATTTTCATCTCGGTGATCGTATCAATGCTGCTCGTCGCCTCATCCAGTACAAGAATCACAGGATTGGCAAGGATAGCTCTCGCAATGCTTAAAAGCTGCTTCTCCCCCTGGCTGATTCCGCTGCCGTCCTGCTCCACGATCGTCCCGTACCCGTTTGCCAGTTTCGTGATAAAGGAGTGCGCGTTTGCCTCCTTAGCCGCTTTCATGACATCATCGTCTGAAGCATCCAGTCGTCCAAATCGGATGTTTTCCATAATGGTACCTTCAAAAAGAAATGGATCCTGCAGCACGAACCCCATATGCTCCCGAAGAGACTCCCGCTTAATCCCTTTGATTTCGCGCCCGTCCACAAGAATGCTCCCTCTTTTCGCATCATAAAAACGGGACAGTAGATTGATAATCGTCGTCTTCCCCGCTCCCGTTGGGCCGACCAGGGCAACCGTTTCACCCGGCGAGGCATGAAATGAGATATGATTGACAGTGTTTCCTCCCTCTTCATATGAGAATGAAACCTCCTTAAATTCAATCTCTCCTCGAACACCGGCCAGCTCCTCGTTTCCTTCTTCATCTTTCGTTTCTTCTTCCTCATCCAGAACTTCAAAAACCCGCTCTGCCCCTGCTACCGCTGATAAGAGCGTATTGTACTGATTCGACAGGTCATTGAGCGGACGGGTGAACTGCCTGGAGTACTCGGCAAAAACGACGATGGTCCCGATGGTAACGACTCCATTTAACGCAAGAACGCCCCCTGCACCGGCAATGAGAGCAAAGCTAAGATTATTTAGAACATTCATCAGCTTAGGAATAAAACCCGAATACGTTTGAGCCCAAAATCCGGATTCCTTCAACTTGTCATTCTTATCCAACAGCTCCGCAATCACTCGTTCTTCCTGACAGAAAGCTTTAACGATACGCTGGCCTGACACGGTTTCCTCGATATAGCCGTTCAGCTCCCCAAGGTTCCTCTGCTGTTCTTTAAACAGCCTGCCGGTACGGCTAGTAATCCAGCGCATGCCAACGAACATGATAGGCACGATAATGAGGGTGACCGCTGTAAGCAGCGGGCTCAGCCAAAGCATGAACCCGACCGTGCCCAACAGCGTCAATACACTGGAGATGATCTGGATAACCGAAGAGTTCAGAGTAGAACTCACATTTTCAATATCATTGATGACCCGGCTCATGATCTCACCATACTGGCGCTGATCAAAGAACGGGATCGGAAGTTTGTGAAGATGGCGAAACAGCTGCGTCCTCATCGAAAAGACGGTATTTTGTGCAATCCCGATCATCCAGTAGTTCTGAAACCAGAGTGCTGCCGAGTTCAGAATATAAATGGCCAGCAAACCGGCAAGAAGCCTTAAGAGGCCGCTGTTATCTTTCGTGACTATATAGTTATCAATAGCCTTCCCGATCAAAAAGGGGCCGAGCAGACCCAAAATCGAACTGAGGACAACCATGAGGAGAACGAGCCATAAGCGCCCCTTCTCACGTGCAAGATAGCTCCAGATCCGAGGCAGTGTTCTGCGCCAATCCTTTGCCTTCTCTTTTTTTCTTTTCGGTACCGCTGCCTGCGCCGCCACCTTTTGAACGATGGCTCTTTTATGCCGGAACGGTTCACTCAAAGCCTTTAGCATGCTTTAACGACTCCTCTCCAAACTGGGATTGGAAGATTTGCTGATACAGGCTGGAGCGAAGCAGCAGATCCTCATGCTTTCCTTCCATCAGCAGCATGCCGTTCTCAATCAGCAGAATTTTATCCGCTTCCATCGCTGTGGCAATCTTTTGCGTTATGATCAGGATCGTAGAGGGATAGTGCTTCAAAGCTCCGAGAAGTTTTCCTTCTGTTTTCAAATCAAGAGCGCTCGTACTGTCATCAAGCAGCAGAATCTTCGGCTTTCTCACCAAAGCACGGGCAATGGAAAGTCGCTGTTTTTGGCCTCCGGATAAATTGACCCCTTTCTGCCCGATTCTGGTCTCGTATTGTTTTGGCAGGGACGCTATCGTTTCAGCGATCTGGGAGTTCTCAGCAGAGATCTTTATCTCTTCTTCAGTGGCATTTTCCTTACCCCAGGTGATATTCTCCTTTACGGTTCCTGTGAAAAGAAGAGCTTCCTGAGGAACAAGGCCGATAGCATTCCTTAAATGCTCAAGCTTTAGACGTGATATATCCATTCCATCAAGCAAAATCTTGCCTTCATCAACATCATACAGCCGGGGGATCAGCTGAAACAGCGACGACTTTCCGGACCCTGTCGCTCCCATTACGGCAACCGTTTCACCTGGTTCTGCTTTGAACGAAATGTCCTTCAGGACTTGTTTTTTCGTCCCGGGATAATGAAAAGAGACACCCTGGAACTCAATTTCACCTTTGAAATCAGGACGGGTGATCACGGAATCCACAGGGGCAACGAGGTCGACCTCAGTATTCAGCACATCAGAGATTCGGCTACCTGAAGCCTTCGCTCTTGAAAACGCCATAATGATCCAAGAAAAGATGGAAAAAGTGGAGGTGATTCTCGTGCTGTAGTTGATAACGGCGACTAAATCACCAATCTTGCCACCACCTGTATTGACCTGAACACTGCCAAACCAAAGAACGCAAAGAATAGCGATATTCATGACGAGAAGAAGGATAGGGTTCGTGGACTCCATCAGCCTCAGCGCAAAGGCTGTATTACTCTTAAGCTTGCGGTTGGCTTCCGTGAACCGTTTCACTTCATGCCTGCTTCTTAAGAATGCTTTGATGATTCGTATGCCTGAAAGGTTTTCCCTCATCACGCCGTTCACTCTGTCCAGGTTCTCTTGGACCGATTTAAACAGTGCGCCCCCTTTTTTCATCACCCACATTAAAAACACAAATAAAACCGGGACAGCCACCGCAATGAAAATAGCCAGTCTCGCATCTATGATAAACGACATGACAAGACCGCCAATGATCAATAAGGGCGCCCTCAGCATGACCCTCAAGCTCATGAACACCGTATTCTGCATCTGGGTAACATCGTTGGTCATTCTTGTGATGAGAGATGTCGCAGGAAACTGGTTAAAATTCTCAAAAGAAAACGCCTGAATTTTTGTAAACAATTCCTTCCTGAGGTTATATCCATAGTTTTGGCTGACGTGAGATGCATAGAAGGAATTACTCACACCAGCGGCAAATGCGCAAAGCGATAGGCCGATCATCACTCCTCCCCACACCATGACAACCCCGAGATCTTTTTTCATGATGCCGTTATCAATAATCCGGGCGATCAACAAAGGCTGCAAAAGCTCGACAGCAAGCTCAACAAGCATTAAAAACAAAGCAACAGCGATCTGAACACGGTAAGGTTTTAGTATCGATATGACTTTCAAGACTGTATCATCCCTCCAGAGCCTTCTGTGAAAAATAATAATATGTATTATTTACCACCTTAATCATACCTTGTCCGAACAATTTATTAAATAATTTGAACCTTCAAATACACCTTCACTTACGGAAAGAATGGTATAATTCAAAGGAATATGGACTGCAGGAGGTGTTTACAGTGAATGGGCAGAACCGGAAAGACATCTCTCCAGGACTGGAAGTTAATATCGTTTTAAAGCAAGATCAGAGAAGCGGCAAGCTCACAAACGGCATCGTGAAGGATATTCTGACGAATGCTGCTTTCCATCCGCATGGAATTAAAGTACGGCTTCAAGATGGACAAGTGGGCAGAGTAAAGGATATTCTGAGCGAATAAAAATATCCGCTTCGAACTAGGAGGAACCGACATGAGCAATCAAATGAAAAATAGCGGGCTCCCGCCAAAAACATGTACAATCGAACAATTAGTCACCATTCCAGACGATGTGGAAAAAGTACTTGCCGGGAAAAAAACAGCGACTCGCCGCAATGGCAGATATGCAGACATCGGAGAAATCATGGAACTTAAAGGGTCAAAATTTGTTGTTGAAAATGTATACTCCCAGTCGCTTGGTGAGTTAACAGACGAACATGCAAAACAGGAAGGCTTTGATGATGTGGAAGGCTATAAAAATTCCATACTCTCCATCCATCCGGGGATGCCCTGGCTGCCGCACATGAGAGTATGGGTTCATGAATTCCGCGCCCTCGAAGATTAGTTACAGCTCCCTATGAACATAACTTATCGTGTACTGCTTTATATTCATATTTTCAGTGTGATCCTGTCAGTCGGCCCCTTCTTTATCCTGCTTCCCTTATTAAAGAAGCTGAGGTCAGCAGGACCCGGCAGCGAAGAGGCGTACTTAGACTCCTTCAAGGCAGCGGTCCGGCTTGCCAAGCATGCTGGACATATCCTTGTGGTGAGCGGTGTGCTCCTCGTACTTATTACGAACCGTTCCTGGACAACCCCCTGGCTGCTGACGACAATGATTATATTAATCTGCTCGCTCTATTTTCTCGCGAGAGCCTTTTCACCGACCATCAGAAGATTTAAGGACCTTGAAGAACAAAGGAATCCTCTGATTACCAAACTGAAAAAAGCCATATGGATCTACCTTGTCCTCATGATGGCTATGCTTTGGTTCATGGTGGCCAAGCCCGTTTTATGGTAGAGAAAAAAGCTGTTTCCAACTAGAAACAGCTTTTTTGTTACAGTGCAAAATAATATTCTTTTATTTTATTAGCCATAAGCTTTCTTCGTAAAAAAAGGAATTCATCATAATTTTTTATATCCATGTCAATTATTTGAGCAGGAATACTATTAACTTTTAAATTATCTAAAAGTTGTACTTTACCACTAATTTCTCCATACTTTAATTCAGCCCCTTCTTGACTTTGCTGCAACACTTTAGCTATATAATCTTTTGGAGGTTGATCTTTTATAGTAATATTAATCTCTTGTTGAGTATAAACGTAATTGGCTATTTGATTATACTGATTTCGAGCGGTATAACCATTTCTTTGCAGGTACTTTTTAGGGAAAATGTGATGTATGTCTCCACGTTCTTCTATTAAATGCCGCACCTCTATATTTTTTGAAAGAAACCCTTTATCTCCATATTTTATTTGGGAAATCAAAAATAAATTAAAATACGGACTGCTTGCCACTGATGTATTTAAACGAGTAATTAAAATATTGTTCCAGAATGCTTCTGATAATTCTCCTTCTTCCACATTCTTAACATAGTCCTCAACATTATTAGAACTATTAAATCGTCGAACATCGTATTCAAACATTGACTCTGGTGAACCTGAATATCTGCCAGTCAACATAGATAAAGCAATCCATTTTCTAACCGTTTTATTAATTACAGCAGAGTCAATTTTCCTATCTCTTAGCAATAAATACAAGATATAACCAAAATTCAAAGTATTTTGAGATCGAATAAGGCTTTTATTTATTATTCCAGCTGATTTTACTATCATCAAATACCTTTTAAAATTAGTTTCATTAATAAAACCTAGCACTCCCTCCTCCAGTTTTTGGAAAGAAGCTTCAGCAATATCTTCTTTATATACTCTTGTTTCAAAATCTCTTCCTGATAATAAACTAACGAGATTTGATAACTTTCCTCGAAAAAATTTATATGTATATGCTACTCGAATTAAATCGGAATAATCTGGGACATAGAGAGATTCATGATGGTCCTTGATCCACTTAATTTTTTCAAAATAGGGTGAAGCAGTGAATTCTGTATCATTTGATTGTATTGTAGAATAATCCGCAGGATTTTTTGCTAAGTGGCAAAAATAATCTATTACTTTTCTAATTAATACCCCATTATATTTTTCACTCACTGCAATCTTAGACATAGCAAAATCAGCTTGGCTTAATACCACACCTTGAGAGTTTATTCGTATAAATATTTCAGTTACTGTTTCAATATCGAGTTCATGAGATAATTCAATTATTCCTAGGTTACTATGCCTTATTTCTATTAACCTGTTAATAATTTGACCAATCTTATTATAATCATTAATATTGTTTGTACTACAGTAATTTTGTATAAAATCAAAATAATTAAAACCGCTTATAAAAAAAGAGGATATATCATCAATCCATTCAGAATCCTTTTTTATAGCTGGATTTAATACCTCAAATCTTTCTTCAATTGGATTAAAAGCAATTTTTACTTTTTTCTTTTTATAATCGGAACCCACAACTTCCATACTTAATAAAGCAGCTGTAATAGCTGTTATTCTTTGCTGACCATCAATTAATATTTTTTTCCCTGTAGAGGTTGTACCATCTTTTAATTTCGTATCCGGATTTCTCCATGTAATAATATATCCAACAGGATACCCTTTATAGAGTGAATCCATTAAGTCTCTAACCTTGCTTGCCGGCCATACAAAAGGTCTTTGAATTTCTGGTATGGCAATTTCTCCTCCTTTTATCCAACCCATAATTACATCTATTGAACTGTTGTTTACAACATACTTTGTCATATATAATCCCTCCTTTTTTTATTTACTACATCACTTTTTCTGTACCCCTACTTATTTGTTAAAAATCTCAATGAAAGAAAAACAGAACCAATAGCCTGGTTCTGTTTACATAATTCATATCGCTACACCGGCAAAAAACTCCTCATACAGCGCCTGAACGGCTTTTCTTTCATCACTCACTCTTACACCGAACATCATGCTTACCTCTGAAGATCCCTGGTTGATCATCTCAATGTTAACCCCGGCTCTGGCTAAGGCTGTAGAGGCACGGGCCGCCGTACCTACACTTTCTCTCATTCCTTCGCCTACCATCATAATAAGTGCCAAATTACGTTCTACCTTAACGTCGTCTGCCTGAAGCTCTTCTTTAATCCGCTGCACAACCTGTTCCTCCACCGTTTGATTGAGAGGTTCCTGCCTTAAAATGATGGAAATGTCATCAATACCTGATGGCATGTGCTCAAACGACAGATGAAAGTCCTCGAGGATGCTAAGAAGCTTGCGGCCAAACCCAATTTCCCGGTTCAAAAGATATTTGCTGACATAAATGCTGGAAAAGCCTTCATCACTGGCAATACCGATCACAGGGCCATTGGCCAGCTCTCTTTCTTTTACGATCATAGTCCCCGGCTTCCCCGGCTGGTTCGTGTTCTTCACATTCACCGGTATGCCTGCTTTAAAGGCCGGCATGAGCGCTTCATCATGAAACACGGAAAAACCGGCATAGGACAGTTCCCGCATTTCACGGTAGGTAATTTCAGTGATTTCCTTCGGACGGTTAATAATCGAAGGGTTTACAGAATAAACGGCATCCACATCCGTGAAATTTTCATAGACTGCAGCCTTTATGCCGCTCGCCAGAATGGAACCCGTAATATCTGAACCACTGCGTGAAAAGGTAACAATTTCTCCTTCTCTGTTAAAGCCAAAAAACCCGGGGAAAATGACAATGCCTTCCCGCTCTCTCAGCCGATAAAGAGATTCATAGGTTTCCGGCAGCGGCTGGGCGTTCCCGGGCTCATCGGTAACAAGAAGGCCTGCTTCCTTAGGGTTAACATAATGGGCCTCTACTCCTTTATGCTGAAAGTAGGCAGCAATCAGCCTGGCATGGCTGTCCTCTCCGGTCGCCTTAACAGCATCCATATATTTCTGCGGATCACTGCGGTCTCCGTTCAACAATTCCAAAAGGTTTGACTTAATTTCAACCACCGTTCCCCCCGGCAGCTTAAGCCCTTCAGCAATGCTTTCATATCGGTCGATAATAGCCTGAAACGCATGATGATCTTCTCTTCCTTGAAGATAAGCTGCAGCACATTCTATTAAAAGATCCGTTACTTTCGTATCTTCAGCAAACCGCTTTCCCGGAGCTGACACCACGACTACTTTGCGTTCGGGATCTGAAACGACAATATTAAACACTTTTTCGACCTGCTCTGAACACGATAAAGATGATCCTCCGAATTTCACTACCTTCATTTTTAACATCCCCTACTGTTAGAATTTAACCGGTAAATTTTAGTTACTATTATTGCGCGTTTCAGTATAAGATGCAAGGGTATTTTCCACACAGAAGAAACAAATGTCCTCTCTAAAAATACTATACCTTCGAGTATTACCTTGTAATCCCGAGCAATATTTGTGGTTTTTCGATTATTTCCGAGGGAATATTCATAGAACAGGGGAAATAAAGTAAGGTTCTGTCAGTATTCCACGACAGAACCCCACTTTATTTTATCCTTTGTACGATAAAAAAGAAGCCGGCTTAAAAGCTGGCTTCTGCTTATGATTTACCAAGCTGCCTTTGAATAAAGGCAAGGGTATTTTCAATAATAGCCTCTTGATCATGATCAAGCGTTGCCACATGATAGCTGTCACTCATATAAAACAGTTCTTTATCCTCAGAAGAAATTCGTTCAAAGATTAACTGAGAATTGAGAGGCGGAACAACATGATCTTCCTCCGAAACGAAAATGAAGGCAGGACACGTTATCCGGTCAAGCTGATCCTTGACTTCCTCCATCAGCTTTAAAATTTCCTTAACCGATTGAACCGGTGTTTTTTCATAGGCAAGTTCTAGAACACCCTCTTTTTTGATATCTGAACCAATCGCGTCCAGAAACCGGGGCTCAGCTGCATCTTTTAACGGCTCCATCTCTGGAATCTCTACCGCCGCATTAATGGGAATAATCCCTTTAATCTCTGGATATTTTTCAGCTAGATAGAGGGTTAAAGTGCCACCCATGGAAAGCCCGGTTACATAGATCGTATCACAGCGTTCTTTCAGCCATTGATAGCCTTCCTCCACAGAAGCCACCCAGTCCTGGTAATTGCTCTGTTCCATGTCCTCATAATGAGTGCCATGCCCTTTCAGTCTGGGGCCGCATACGGTATAGCCAGCTTCAGCGTAAGCCCTGCCGAGCGGCAGCATGCTCTGTGTAGAACCTGTAAAGCCATGCGAAACCAATATACCCACATGGCTCCCTTCAAAATAAAACGGCTGTGCATCTTTCAAGACCGGATACTGCAATGCTCTGTCTTCCACAGAAATCACCTTCCATCTAAGGGATTTATACACCTTACACTTCGTTTAAACGGGCGTGAGTCCTGCTTTCTTTTTGTTTTCAAAGTCAGAAATCGTCCAATGATCCAACAAATTGTTCGAGCACACTATTGAATTTCTCACTTTCTTCAAGAAATGGACAATGGCAGCTTTGCTCAAAGATCTCCAGCCGGGAATTAGGTATGTTCTCGTGCAGATGTTCACCCGCAGCTACAGGTATAAGCTTTTCTTCTCTTCCAAAACAAAGCAATGTTGGTTTTTTAATTTCACTTAAAAAATCTCGGTAATCGACAATCGATTGATCGAACAATGTGGCACTTGCAATCGACTCCGGCATTTTTGTAACTTCCTCCATCATCCAGGAAAAATCGTCCTTGGACAGTTCCTCTTTGAACATGAGAGGTACAAACCCTTCAAGCACTGCCCTACGGTTATTCTGAACGTCTCTCATAAACTGTGTCAGTGCAGGCAGATCAAACGCTCCGATCGAGAAATCAGGCCATTTAAAATCAGAAGCGAGTTCGTCAATAATAACTGTGCCTTTTACGCTGTTTTCACCAAATTGCTGTAGGTAATCCCAAATCACAAATGCCCCCATCGACCAGCCTGCCAATACGACATTCTTCAAATCCAGCTTTTGAATAAAAGCGTTTAGATCACGTGCGTATTGAGCGATCGTGTGTCCATGATGAACCATCGAGGAGCTGCCATGGCCTCTTAAGTCCAGCACGATGGTTCGGTAATGCTTAGAAGCAGCAGAAAGCTGTTTATGAAAAAATTTGCTGCTCATCCATACACCATGGATAAATATTACAGGCCTTCCCGTTCCCCGTTCTTCATAAAAGAGTTCTACCTGATCTTCAATCTTCGTAAAAGGCATGCCTCTCGCTCCCTTCCCTAAATGGGCTTTATCCTATCATCAGCTTGAAGTTATCACTTTACTTTTCTCACATTCGGCCGGTGATTCATAAAGTTATCAAATGCAAATCCCCTCACCTGATCCTCGGTATAGTGCTTAAGCAATTCATTGATCAAGTTCTGGCTTTTGGACGCGTTCTCCAAACCAGTGACAAAATTGGCGATCCCATCAAAGTCAGAGCCCAAGCCAATCTGCCGCACTCCGCCAAGTGCGCAAAAGCGATCGATGTGTTTGATAAGGTCAGAAATAGAAGCTGTTGTCTGTTCCTGATTAATAAAAGGGGGATTATATACGACATGGATCGTTCCGCCTTTTTCAAACATGGCACTTGCCTGTTCATCGGTTAGATTTCTTGGATGGTCACACAGTTCTTTGGAATTGGAATGGCTGGCAAACGGATAATCCGCGATGTCCAGAACATCCCAGAAAGCCATCTCACTTAAATGGGAAACGTCGGTGAGGATCTGATGCTGGTTATGGAAGTGAACCACCTCTTTTCCAAACAGGGTAAGGCCACCGCCACGGGGCTCTCCGGCTCCGTCAGCCGCCAGGTTCGCCGTATTCCATGTTAATCCGACAGAAAGTACACCTAGCTGATGGAGGATATGCAGCTTGGAAAGATCATTTCCAATAGCGTCTACCCCTTCCAGAGTCAGCATCGCACCAATTTCTCCGTCCTGAACTCCGTTAAATTCCTCCCAGCTGCGTATGTGCTTTATCTCCGGATTTTTTCCCAGCACCTCTTTATAAAAGTAATCTACCTGGCCTAGCGCTGCCTGGAACTTCTGGTCGGATGGAATCTCTGGCTCAATAAAAATGGCAAAGCATTGCACTTTTACCTGCCCCTTTTTCAGCCGCTCCTTATTCGTTTCCAGCTCGGGTGAATTTGCAAACTTAAGCTTCCCTTTTCCTTCATACAGTTTTAATAATGCATCACAATGAAAGTCGATGATCTCCATGTTTAACTCCTTTTGTTTAATTCCGTATGTATTTACTTCTTTTAAACGCCGGTCTCCTCCTGCCTTCCCTCTATTTTTATTGCTTGGAATAGGTCAATATTCCCTGTTTCTTCACACAAAAATGAGGAATATTGTTATTTTTTTGGAGATAAAGGAGTTTTGGCTTAATATGCCGAAATTATCTAATAACTATCTAGTTCTTTTGTTCCATATGCTTTATAATCTGAGAAAGAAAGGAAATGGTGTATGAAATCTACTAAGGCGCAGGCGGTTCGCTGGCTGTCCCGCCTCATCCATCAGGAAAAAATTGATATAAAAAAGGATCATGCCCTAAAAACCTACTTGTTTACCGTTGAAGGATTTTGCGAAGAAAACCCGGTCTTTTTTATCTGCCGAGATGAGGACGGCTTGCAATTCGGCTATCATTCTATGAAAAAGACAGATCCTTCTCGGCACGCGCCCTCGATGGTAAAACGGCAGCTGATCAAATGGGAGGCCCTGGAAACAAGCAGCAGGGAGGAACGGCATGAGAGAATATTAAACACATTGATTACAACGATTCGTTTACGAAAAAAGCAGTATCGGACTTGCCAATACTGCAGCGTTAAATTCCCCCCAGAACAGCGCTTCGATCAGAAAACCTGCCAAAGCTGTGCATCGTCCCGTTATCTCGCCTGTCACTGATCTTTGCTCTTCGGCTCCGCACCAAGCTGTCGGGCCAGATATACGATCGACTCATTGATCCGCCAGATATAATGGACATTATGCAGCAGGCGGAGATGGTTGAGCAATTCATGATCATTGGATTTGGATTTTTCCGGCAGGCGCTCCACCTGTCTCCGTTCTTCATCCAGATTGACAATTCGCGCCTGCCCCTCTCCCCTTACCGCCGCGGACAGTGCATCAATATTTTCCGTCAGTGAGCGCTGAACATGGTTTAACAGATCCTCAAACCTCTCGTCCGTATTCAGCTGGCTTTTTCTTGTAGAAGAAGCCGTGAGATGCTTGGCGTAAAAATTAATGGCCGTTAATACCGTTAGCTGCTGCTGTATGCCCGAACGGCCAAACCACCCTCTGTATAAAGGGCTTGCGTCCTCGATTAACGTCTCCAGCAGCTGATCGAGCTCCAATGCAAGGTCAGCAAGGTTAAAAGCTGTATGTTTCTCACTGAACCGGTCAATATAGTTGTTCACATATTCCTTTAGCGAATTCAAATATTCAACCGTCGAAGTAGTCACCTTATCCCGTGTCCGGTGCGGATAGATGAGGGCAGATACTGCAAATCCCAATCCTACCCCGGCAACAGTGTCAATAACACGTGCGATCATTAACTGCTGGTTGATGCCGCCAAGGAGGATATCATACATTAATGCCAGCAGCATCGTGATCCAGAACATCATCAGCGTATAAGAGATCGGCAGCAGGTAAAAAGCGAGGAAAACACAAATGAACAACATGACAATATCCTGGATGCCGGTTAGGTACATAGCGATAATGAACCCCGCAATCGCCCCCAGAAACGTTCCTATGCTCCTCTGTACTGCTTTCACGAGTGTACGGCCGACAGTCTCCGTACCAAGAAGAACAACAAAACAGGACAATAAAATCCAATATTGATGAGCTGGAGAATAGATATGCCCGAGAACGATGGATAAACCTCCCGCAATCAGAGCCTGAATGGCCTTCTTGGTCGTCGGGCGGATTCCATACTCCTCATCCTGCTCTTCTTGTTCGTCATTCTCTTGCTCCTCCGTCCGCTGGCCGATATGATGCTCATTCGCCTGCTGGAGAGACTGCTGAAGGCCGAAGGCGCCATCAATAATATGGTTGGCGATGGACTCAATCCGGCGGATCAAGTAAAGCCATTCCCCATTATCCTCATCCGGGTTCAAGGTCCAAAGCAGCTCACGAAGAGTCTGCAAACTGGCTGCTGCGTTTTCCAGATAATGAACCTGTTCCCTGTTGAGCACTTCAGCTTCGCGAATGGATTGTATAACTTGCAGCAGCGAGGAACGTATCGCATGGTTTTCAAGCGCACGATGCTCTTTTAAACGCCGTATGGACGGCGACAGCGTTTCCATCAGCATTGCGGTATCAAAAATGTAGAGGCGAAGCTGACTCGTGCTTAGCCCCGGCCAAATTTCCCCTGGTTCTGTCGTGCCAAGCTCATTGGAGACGACGCGAGCATAATCTCCAAGTTTTTTCACATTCCGGTCGAGGTTTAACAATCTCTGCTTGTCCATTTTAATATCCCTGACAATCTCAATAACAAGGTTCAAGGTTAAATTTGCCTGAATATGAAATGAAGCCATGGACCGTTTTAAAACTTCTTCCGGCTTGTCATGAATGAGGATAAAGTTGTAGAAATAGGCAAATAAGATTCCCGTCAGAATCGAAGCGAAGAGCCATGGAACCTGTGTGAAATCAACTTTAAGAAGCGTTGCAAAATAAAAGGACATGAAAGCGATCATGCAGATTGAAAAGTAGCGGCTGCCAAAGCGCTGAAGGTAAAGAGCCAAAAACACAACAAGCAGCAAAAATAAATCAGCGGCCATTCCCCATTTGGCCAGCCAAGAACCGATCGTGAGGGAACACGCACTCGAGAGTGCAAGCAGAACCGTCGTCAGTTTCTTTTCTTTTTCCGTGTCATCGTTAACCACAAGAATGCCCATCATGCCAACGACACCTGCAAAAATAGCAGCCGTGACCTGTCCACCGGCATATAGGATGATAATCAGCATGACCATTACCGAACTGATCACACTCAGCGTCACTTTGCTCGCCGTCCTTAACCGCTTCCGGCCAGGATCCGAAGCGAGCAAACGGTGCCAATACCTCATATGGACCCCCTTCCCGCAGAATATCTTTTTTGTGAATTATAGCGTTAAATGCGAAATTCACACAATGATCAGCTTATACGATAAATCTTCATTTCTATATCCATTGCCTGCTTAACCCTGGAACATACATAAACCGGTCCTTCAACAGGACCGGTTTTTCATTCCTTGTATTCTATTAGTGTCCGCCCAAGTAAGCCATTTTTACCTGTTCACTTGATGTAAGCTCCGCCGCGTCACCAGAAAGCACAATACGGCCCGTTTCCACAACATACGCACGGTTCGCGATGGAAAGTGCCAGATTGGCATTTTGTTCTACGAGTAAAATGGTTGTTCCAGCCTGGTTGATCTCTTCAATGATCCGGAAGATGGTTTTGACCAATAGCGGGGCCAGCCCCATGGAAGGCTCGTCCAGCAGGAGCAGCCGCGGGCGCGCCATCAGCGCCCGTCCCATGGCCAGCATCTGCTGTTCCCCTCCTGAAAGAGTTCCGGCCTGCTGCTTCAGCCGTTCAAGCAATCTTGGAAAAAGATCATATACCTTTTCCATATCCTGCTTGATCCCGTCTTTGTCCTTTCTTAAAAACGCGCCAAGCTGCAGATTTTCCTCTACCGTCATATTTGCAAATACACGGCGTCCCTCAGGCACATGTGAGATTCCTTGTTTTACGATCGTCTGAGCGGCTTTTCCATTAATAACTTTCCCCTTATAGAGGATTTTTCCCTGCTTTGGCCTTAACAGACCTGAAACGGTTTTAAGCAGCGTGCTTTTACCGGCCCCGTTCGCACCGATCAAGGTAACGATCTCGCCTTGATGGATTTCCAGCGATATCCCTTCAAGCGCCTGAATGTTGCCATAGTAAACATTTATATCCTCTACCTTCAGCATTATGAAACCTCCTCGCCCAGATACGCCTCGATGACTTTCGGGTTATTTTTAATTTCTGATGGTGTTCCTTCAGCGATGAGCTGGCCGTGGTCAAGAACATAGATCCGCTCACAAACCCCCATGACAAGCGGCATATCATGTTCAATGAGAAGAACGGTCAGATTGAATTGCTCCCGGATGAAGGCGATCAAATTCATGAGTTCTTTTGTTTCATGAGGATTCATCCCGGCCGCCGGCTCATCGAGCAGCAGCAGCTTCGGGTTTGCGGCAAGCGCACGGGCGATCTCCAGGCGGCGCTGCTGGCCATATGGCAGGTTCTTCGCTTTTTCATCCTTAAATCGATCTAAGTTAAAGATCTTTAAGAATTCTGTCGCCTTCTCTTCCATCTCTTTTTCTCCGGAAAAATGTCCTGGAAGCCTGAGGATCGAGCTGAACAGCGTATGCTTGGCCTGAGAATGGTAAGCCACTTTTACGTTATCAATAACAGATAATTCCCCAAACAGCCGTATGTTCTGAAACGTCCGGCTGATTCCGTTTCTCGTAATCTTGTACGGAGGAAGGTTATTCAGTTTTTTTCCGTTCAGCAGGATCTGACCTTCTGTAGGCACATAAACCCCGGTCAGCATATTAAAAAAGGTGGTTTTTCCCGCGCCGTTCGGTCCGATCAGCCCGGCCATCTCTCCCGGGAACAATTCAATGTTGACGTCAGAAACCGCTCTTAGCCCGCCAAAACGGATTCCAATGTTGTCTACTTTAAGCAACGGTTTGTTTGTTTCCATCCTTTGCTCCTCCCTTCGACCTTTTTCCTTTACTGAAGATCGATGTGATCTCTTTCGTCCCCATCAAGCCTTGTGGACGGTACAGCATAACAACAATGAGGACAATGCTGTAGATGATCATCCGTGTTTCAGGATAGTCCTGCAGGAACGTGGAAACAACGGTAAGAAGGACTGCTGCAATAACAGAACCCGATAAGGAGCCCAGACCGCCTAGCACAACGAAAATTAAAATATCGAATGATTTCAGAAACCCAAAGTTGGATGGCTGGATAATATAGAAGTTGTGGGCATACAGACCACCAGCTATGCCGGCAAAAAAGGCGCCGATCACAAAAGCAGCAACTTTATAATAGGTTGTATTGATTCCCATCGCATCAGCCGCGGTTTCATCTTCCCGGATGGAAATACAAGCCCGGCCGTGTGTAGAATTTGTAAAGTTTACGATCACAAGTATGGCAATAAGAATACAGCCGAAGACCCATGGCCACGTCGTCAAATGGTTGACTTGCATGCCGCTCGCTCCGCCGACATAATCCAGATTTAAAAATACAATACGGACAATCTCACCAAATCCGAGTGTCGCGATGGCCAGATAATCTCCTCTCAGCCGAAGGCTCGGAAACCCAATAATAAAACCGGCCAATGCTGCTACCAGTCCTCCAATCAGGAGTGCAGCTGCAAACGGAAGCTCCAGTTTCATAGTAATAATTCCTGAGGCATAGGCTCCTACTGCAAGAAACCCGGCATGTCCGATAGAAAACTGTCCGGTGATTCCGATGATCAAGTGAAGCGAAACCGCCAAAATGATGTTAATTGCGATAAAGATAAGGGTGTTGACATAAAAGAGGTTCAGCATTTGGCCTGTAATCATGAACTGAATAACGCCAAAGATAACGAGAGAAAGAACGATATATGTCCAAAAGTGCTTAGCTTGTTTAAAAATCGCCATTTTTGTTCCCCCTATACCTTTTCTCTTCTATATTTTCCGAACAATCCCGAAGGAAGGAAGATAAGGATCAAGATAAGAACAACAAATGCAGCCCCGTCACGCCATAAAGAGTAACCGAACGCACTGACAAGTGATTCAATGACGCCGAGCAGCAACCCGCCAACCATTGCACCAGGAAGAATACCAATCCCCCCAAGAACGGCAGCAACGAACGCTTTCAGTCCAGGGATAACCCCCATCAAAGGCTCGATTTTTATATAGTAAACTCCAAAGATAACACCGGCTGCCCCAGCAAGGGCCGACCCGATCGCAAAGGTAGAAGATATCGTGCGGTCAACGTTGATTCCCATCAGCTGTGCAGCTTCGGCATCAAAGGAAACAGCACGCATCGCTTTACCGATTTTTGTTTTATGTACGATGAACTGCAGGATGATCATGAGGACAACAGAAACACCGAGGATGAGCAACGACTGACTGTTGATTTTTGCACCAAAAAGGTGGATGACATGCTCTGGAAGCACATCTCCCGGATAGGCTTCCGGCTGTGCGCCCCTCACATAAATAAAGCCGTACTCAATGAGCAGTGAAACACCAATTGCTGTGATCAACGCCGCGATCCGGGTAGCGTTTCTGAGCGGTTTATACGCGATGCGTTCGATCAGCACCCCGAATAGTGCACAGACGGCCATGGCAAGGATCAATGACAAGACAAATGGGATATGCAAAACGGTAATGGAGTAGAAACCGACAAAGGCGCCCACCATGAAAACGTCGCCATGTGCGAAGTTGATCAGTTTTACAATTCCATATACCATCGTGTAGCCAAGAGCAATTAGGGCATAAATACTGCCGAGTGATATACCGTTGACCAGCTGTTGTATAAGTTCCATCTCCAACTCTCCTTCATAAAAAATATCCAGTCCCTAAAAACACAGAAAAGGGGGACGGAGCCCCCTATTCGTTAAATTGCTCTTATGGATTAATTTTTGTATTAAACTCTTGTTTGCCGTCTTTGTACTCAAGAATTGATGCTGATTTGATCGGGTCATGGTTCTTATCCAATGTCAATTGGCCGGAAACAAGGGAAAGATCTTTTGTTTTCGCAAGTGCTTTTGCAATTTTTTCAGGGCTGGCATCACCTGAACGCTTGATGGCATCAGCCAGATAATACGCTGTATCATAACCAAGGGCACTGAATGCGTCCGGAGATTTTCCTTTGTATTTCTTCTTAAATGCACTGACAAAGTCTTGAATCTTCTTATCCGGATCTCCAGAAGAATAGTGGTTTGTAATGTAAGTATTGTTCAGCGCTTTTGGTCCGGCAATTTCTACAAGTTTCGGAGAATCCCAGCCGTCTCCACCCATGAATGGCGCAGTGATGCCGATCTCCCGCGCCTGCTTGATGATCAGACCGACTTCTTCATAGTAGCCAGGAAGGAAAATGAAGTCCGGTTTCGCTGCTTTTAAACGGGTAAGTGTGGCACGGAAGTCCGTATCCTTCGCAACATACGCTTCTTCAGCTACGATGCTGCCGCCGTTTTTCTCATAAGCCGTTTTAAACGCCGAAGCCAGCCCTTTTGAGTAATCACTGGCACTGTCGATGAACACAGCCGCTTTACTTGTTTTCAATTTATCTGACGCAAAGTTTGCAGCTACAGTTCCCTGGAACGGATCAATAAAGCATGTCCGGAACACGTAATCATTTACTTTGCCGTCTTTATTTGTGATCTCAGGGTTTGTTCCTGTCGGAGTGACAAGCGGAACCTTGTTGCTTTGAGCAATCTGAACCTGAGCCAGTGTGTTGGTGGAAGTCGCAGCACCGACGACAGCCGCTACTTTATCCTGGCTGACTAGCTTTACTGCTCCGTTTGTCGCCTCTGCCGCTTCTGATTTATTGTCGACTTTTACAAGCTTGATCTTCTTGCCTTCAATTCCTTTTTTATTGATTTCGTCCAGTGCCAGCTGAAGCCCTTCCGCGATGGATTGGCCATAGGATGCTACCCCTCCTGAAAGCTCAAGGTTGGCTCCTACTTTAATCGTTTCCTTGCCACTTGAGCCGCCGGACGATGTCGAAGCTGCACCGCAGCCCGCCATTACTCCTGCTGAAAGTGATAAGGATAGAAAGATCCCCGCCAGTTTTCTCTTCTTCATTTTCTCATCCCCCTATTTTTTTGTGAAAATGAAACATCTACAATATTTAAATATTGTAAATAAAATCAATATTCTGAAAATATTTTACCTGAGATTCTCCGGCTCGTCTAGCGTATTTTTCCCAGTTTGAAATTCCTGCCTGCTTTTATAAATTTTTTATAAAAAAGTCGAATTATGAAAAAAGACTGGGCAGGTATGCGCGTTTTGAGAGATTTTTTGTTTATAATAGCTAAGGTAGCTATAGGCAATTTTGTTTCCTTGCTGTGAATGTTATAATGGTGAGATAGAATGCTAACAGAAAGGCTGATACGGGATGGAAGAAAACTCGAATTTTATTAGAAGCATCATAAAAGAGGATTTGGAATCAGGCAAAAGGGATACCGTTATCACACGTTTCCCCCCAGAACCGAACGGTTATCTGCACATCGGACACGCCAAATCCATTGTCATAAATTTTGGGATCGCCGATGAGTTTAACGGACAGACCAACCTTCGTTTCGATGACACCAATCCACTGAAGGAAGACCGGGAGTATGTCGACTCCATTAAGAATGATGTGGCATGGCTGGGCTATGAATGGGAAAACCTTCGCTTTGCCTCCGATTATTTTGAGGAAATGTACGACCGTGCCGTCCTTCTGATTAAAAAAGGAAAAGCGTACGTTGATGACCTGTCACCAGATGAAATCCGCGAATACCGGGGCACATTGACTGAGCCTGGAAAAGACAGTCCATACCGCAGCCGCACGGTGGAAGAAAACCTTGACCTTTTTGACCGCATGCGCAAGGGTGAGTTCGAAAACGGTAAAAAAGTGCTCCGTGCCAAAATTGATATGGCATCAGGAAACATTAACATGCGTGACCCGGTCATCTACCGTGTATCCCACGCGACACATCACAATACAGGTGATACCTGGTGCATATATCCGATGTATGCGTTCGCTCACCCTCTTGAGGATGCCATTGAAGGCGTTACCCACTCTCTTTGTACGACCGAGTTTGAAGAACAGCGCCCCCTCTATAACTGGGTGGTTGAAGAGTGCGAGATGGAAAGCAAGCCTCAGCAGATCGAGTTCGGCCGCTTGAACATCGAAAACACGGTCATGAGTAAGCGCAAACTGAAACAGCTCGTGGACGAAGGGTATGTGGATGGCTGGGATGATCCGCGCATGCCGACGATTTCCGGCCTTCGCCGAAAAGGATATACTCCAGAATCGATTCGTGAATTCGTACAGGCAACAGGTGTTTCCAAAGGTTCAGGCGCCGTAGACGAAGCGATGCTCGAGCACTTTGTACGTGAAGATTTAAAATTGAAGGCTCCGCGTACGATGGGTATCCTGAACCCGCTTAAAGTTGTCATCACGAACTACCCTGAAGGCCAAGTTGAGATGCTGGATGCGGAAATCAATCCTGAAAATCCTGAAATGGGGACACGCCAGATTCCTTTCTCCCGCGAGATCTATGTGGAGCAGGATGACTTCATGGAGAACCCTCCAAAAAAATACTTCCGCCTCTTCCCTGGCAATGAAGTCCGTTTAAAACATGCTTACTTCATAAAATGCGAGGATGTCATCAAAGACGAGAACGGAAATGTAATTGAACTCCATTGTACGTATGATGTGGAAACGAAAAGCGGCAGCGGTTTTACCGGCCGTAAAGTAAAAGGAACCTTGCACTGGGTGGAAGCCTCACAAGCCATTCCAGCCGAGTTTCGTTTATATGAGCCGTTGATCCGTGATGAGGACTTGAAGGCAGCTGATGAGAGTGAAGACAAAACGTTTATCGATTTTGTCAACGAAGATTCCTTGACCATCCAGGAGGGATTCATCGAACCAACCATGAAAGACGCGAAGCCGCAGGACAAGTTCCAGTTCTTCCGACACGGCTACTTTAACGTCGATCCGAAGCATACGACGGAAGATAAGATCGTTTTCAACCGTATCGTATCCTTAAAAAGTTCATTTAAGCTTTAAACGAAGTATAAAAACCGGTCCCCTGGAGGACCGGTTTTTTGGTGTTTCGGATGGCCGCTGGTTGACCCCTGATGATCTGGCTGTTATTCGCAAACCGGATTAGTCTGGCGGCGATATCGAGGAAGCCACACCTATGAAATGATGTGATTGGTGAGTAAAACGTGTCGAACCGCGAGTAATTGAGGAAAAACCTTTTTAGCCCCCTTAATCATTTGGACACGAAATATAAAAAGAAATACACTAAAACTAGTCAAAGATTAAGGGGACAATCGAATGCCGAAGAAGAAAATCGAAATTATAGAAGATGTGAAAAAGAAACATGTTCGAATGGCGTTGGAATCCGGAAGAATGACCTCTATTGCCCGGAAAGCAGGAATATCCCGGAATACATTATCTCAGTGGATGAAGGAGTACGAAGATGAGGTCCGAGAACAGATGGAGGAGGAAGGCACCACTGTTTTATCCGATGACCCTTCAAAGGATGAGCTGCTGGAGAAGTATGAACAGGCCATGAAGTTACTTGGAGAGAAAGAACTGGAAGTGGCGATGTTAAAAAACCTCTTAAAAAAAGGGAATTCTCCATCGAGGAAAAAATAGCAGAAGCCAGGTTATGGATAGAAGAAGGATTCTCTGTAAAGAAAACAACAGAATCTTTGGAGGTGCATCGTTCCTTGTTTTATTACCATGAAAAGACGGATCAGGAGGAGCTTTCCCCTATAAAAAGGGGCCGCCCGACCCCCGGGTATTCCTTAACGATAGCTGGAGACAAAGTCTCAGATCTCGAGATTGAAGAGTTTCTCATGGAAGCCATTGAAGGAGAAAAAAGTGCGTATGGGTATCGGAAACTTACCCACTATCTCCGCACGGAGAAGCAGCTGGATATTAATCCGAAAAAGGTTTACCGGCTGTGTGCTGGCCTGGATATTCTAATGCAGAAGCGAAAGAGCGGCCCCTTATATCCCAGAAGACTTGCCAAACAGCATATCATTACGGGGCCTAACCAATTATGGCAGCTGGACATCAAATACGGATCTATCCAGAAGAGTGGCCGTTTTTTCTTCCTGGCCAGTGCCATCGATGTGTTTGATCGCTGTATCGTAGGATATTATCGAGGGTCGACCTGTCAGGCAAGAGATGTTACTAAAATGCTTCATGAGGCGTTTTTAAGGCGTCAGATTCATTTCTCAGATGAGGATGATTCAATGAATTTAATTATACGGACAGATAACGGCCCTCAGTTTTTAAGCCGGTCCTTCGGAGAATTCTGCCATCATCATTACGTTCTACATGAAAGAATCCCACCGAAGTCTCCGGATCTTAATGCCTTTATTGAATCCTTCCACAGCGTGATTGAACGAGAATGTTATCAAGAATATAACTTTGATTGTTTTGATGAGGCATATTATCGAATAGATGAATACATCGATTTCTATAACAAACGTCGATACCACGGAAGTCTCAACTATATGTCACCTGTTCAATATCATGAGTGGTTCAAGGAACATGGCTGTAAAGAAGATATGGTCGTCAATTTATAAAAAAGAACTCCATCTTCTTTCAACGACTGAAGATGCAGAACAAAAAAGTAAAAAACTAAGATAAACGAAGAATAAGAAACTTGTGTCTAAAAATACGGGGGCCAAACCGAAACCGTGAGTAAAACATGTCGAACCGCGAGTAAATGAACGAAACCCGTGAGTAAATTCACCAAACCTGTAAGCAATGATCGATTTGAAGAGAGCAGACGGTTTGGCGTATAGTAGAATCAAAGAAATGAGGAGGAATGCCGCCTGAAGTCTATAAGAGTTTCGCTGCAGATGAAAATACTCGGGCTGGTTCTGCTATTGGGTTTGTTGCTTATTGTATTGCTGACAGGTTATTTCAGCTATAAAGAAAGCAAACAAATTGAAGATAACAAAGGAAAAATGGCCCTTGAGTTATCAAAGTCCATTTCCTTCATGCCTACTGTTATTCATGCCTTTGAAACGAGTGATCCCTCCCAAACGATACAGCCTCTCGTTGAAAAAATCAGGAAACACACCGGGGCAGAATTTATTGTGGTCGGAAATACATCCGGTATACGCTATTCACACCCGATCTCGTCAGAAATCGGCAAGAAAATGACCGGCGGCGATAATGAGAGAGCACTTAAAGGAGAATATTATGTTTCAAAAGCAAAAGGGTCTCTCGGTTTATCTCTTCGGGGAAAATCCCCCATCTATGACAAACAAGGAAGGATCATCGGACTTGTTTCAGTGGGTTTCCTTTTCGAAGATATCAATCAGCAAATCATGAACAACTTTTTAAAGGTTCTTTTTGTTTCTCTTTTTGCCCTGCTGGTATCGGTGATTGGGAGTTTCCTGCTCTCAAGAAATATACGGAGAGATACGATGGGGCTTGAACCGTTTGAGATTGCGGCTCTCTATAAAGAAAAGAACGCAGTGTATCATTCCGTCAAAGAGGGAATCCTGGCCATTGATAAAGAAGGACGGATTACGAATATGAATCAATCCGCAAAAAAACTGCTCCATATTGAAGGATCAGTCAGACATATGAAAGTGGACGGCCTCTTTCCTTCAGACTATCTTTATGAAGTGTTAAAGCACGGAAATCCACTGACGGATAAAGAAATGTTTTGGAAAGATAAAACGGTCATCGTAAACTGTACACCCCTCTTTCATCAAAACAAGATCAGCGGAGTGGTTGCTTCCTTTCGGGATAAAACAGAGGTCGAGCAGATGATCAACACCCTCTCTGAAGTAAAACGGTATTCCGAAGATCTTCGCTCGCAGACCCATGAGTTTACCAATAAACTGTACGTGCTTTACGGTCTCTTGCAGCTTGGGGAATATCAACAGGCCATTGAGATGGTCAAAAGCGAAACGCAGATTCTCCATGTTCAGAATTCCGTTGTCTTTAACCAAATAAAAGATACGAAAGTACAGGCGATTCTATTAGGCAAGCTGGGAAAAGCTTCCGAGAAAAAAATACAGTTCGAGATCGCTTCTGATAGTTTCCTCGAAGAACTGCCGATGCACTTCCAGCTGTCCAGCTTGATTGTCATTCTGGGAAATATTATTGATAACGCTTTCGAAGCGGTTTATCATGTGAAGGATCCGAAAGTAACTCTTTTTGCGACAGATATCGGGAGTGATATCATTTTTGAGGTGGAGGATAATGGCAAAGGACTGAACGAGCATGAAATCCTCCTTCTCTTCGATCGGGGCTACTCGTCGAAACAGGGAGATGAGCCAAGAGGGTATGGACTATCGAACGCAGATGAGGCCGTACGGGATATGAACGGAATAATTGAAGTACAAAGTAATCCAGGCAAGGGTACTGTATTTACGGTGTATCTTCCTAAGAAGGATAAGGGAGCTGATTTAAATGATCAAAGCAGTGATAGCGGAAGACGATTTCAGGATCGCTGATATACACGAAAAGTTTTTGCGGAAGTTCGATGAGATTGAGGTAGTCGGAAAGGCATTGACCGGACAGCAGACATTGCAATTGCTGAAATCATCGGAACCCGACCTGCTTCTTCTTGATGTCTATCTGCCTGATATGCTGGGCTCTGAGCTCCTCCCTCTCATCCGTGATCAATTTGCAAAACTGAGTATTATCATGATCACAGCTGCAACGGACAAGGATTTCCTTGAGAAAGCCCTGGGGTATGGTGTGGAAAATTATTTAATCAAACCTGTGAGCCAGGAACGATTCGAAGAGATCATCCAGTCCTTTATCAAAAAGCATGCACTTCTTTCGTCCAATGAACAAGTGGATCAAAACCTGATTGACCTGATTTTTGATAAGAAAAAAAATGAGCTGAACAAAAAGGGAACCGGCTTTCCAAAAGGAATTGATGAGATCACGCTGGGCAAAGTGAAGGCCGTCCTGCAGGAAAAAAGGGACGGGCTTTCCGCAGAGGAAGTCGGAAGCGAAATCGGAGCCTCAAGAATTACGGCCCGCCGCTATCTTGAGTTTCTGTCCTCCATAAACCAATCCAAAGCCGAAGTCGTCTATGGCATTGTCGGCCGGCCCGAAAAAAAATATTACCCCCTGTAAGTGGATGGCGAGCGCGCTGTCCCCTTTTTTTATTCCATGAACTTTATGTACGAAATCCATTTAAAGTACTTTAATAACTTTATTTTGTAAACGTTTTCATTTCAGAATATTTTGTTTACACTGAGTTTACAAATAAAAGAGGTGAAGACGATGCTCGCATTATTAGGTTTTTTGATGATACTCACATTCATGATTTTAATTATGACCAAACGCCTGACCGCCATGATCGCCTTGATGGTCGTCCCTGTAGCATTCGCCTTGATCGGCGGATTCGGCAAAGGAATCGGACCGATGGCGCTTGAGGGCATAAAAAGTGTAGCGCCTACAGGAATCATGATTCTGTTTGCCATTCTTTTCTTCGGCATTATGATTGATGCCGGTGTATTTGATCCCATTATCTCAAGCATTTTAAAAGTTGCAAAAGGAGATCCTGTAAAGATCGCCATCGGTACTGCAGTGCTCGCTCTATTGATTTCTTTAGACGGCGACGGTACAACAACATACATGATTACCATCTCAGCCATGCTCCCTTTGTACAAAAGAATCGGGATGAGGCCGCTCATCCTGGCAGGAATCGCTGTTTCCGCTTCAGGGGTCATGAACCTCCTGCCTTGGGGCGGACCTACAGCCAGAGCCATGACCGCCTTAAAACTGGAAATGTCTGATATCTTTACTCCCGTCATCCCATCCATGATCGGAGGTGTCATATTTGTCCTGTTCATGTCCTATGTTCTGGGAAAAAAAGAGCGCAGACGCATCGGTATAGCGGAAATTGATTACAGCACGATGGCCATGCAGGCAGCTGCTATTGATGCTGACGCGGTCAGCTTAAAGCGTCCAAAACTGATCGTGGTGAACTATCTGTTAACCATCCTGCTTCTTGTCGCCTTGATCAAAGAGCTTTTGCCGACAACCGTATTATTTATGATAGGCTTTGCTATCGCGATTACAATGAACTATCCTAAACTCCGTGACCAAAAAGAACGAATTGCGAACTATGCTGATAATGCTTTATCTGTCGTCACGATGGTATTTGCTGCAGGTATTTTCACAGGTATTCTTTCCGGTACAAAAATGGTGGATGCGATGGCCAACTCCATGATTACTCACATACCTGATGGACTAGGCTCCCATTTTGCGCTTATTACAGCCATTATCTCTGCACCTTTTACCTTTTTCATGTCCAATGATGCCTTTTATTACGGGGTGCTTCCACTGCTCGCTAAAGCCGCTGCCGGATACGGCATTGATCCAGCCATGATCGGACGTGCTTCCCTTTTAGGATTGCCGGTCCATCTATTAAGCCCTTTGGTACCATCTACTTATCTATTAGTCGGAATGGTAGGCGAAGACTTCGGGGACCTTCAGAGAGGATTTCTGAAATGGGCTTGTGGTGCAACGGGTGTAATGATACTCGTAGCTCTCGGTTTATCCGTTATCCCGTTTTAAGTACAAAAGATAGGAACAGGCCTTATGCCTCTCCTATCTTTTTTTGTGTGGTGATCCATGAAAAAGGCAGCCAAAACGGCTGCCTCCCTCTTATATTCGGTAATAGTCCCCGCGCCAATCATTGATCGATTGCTTAATTTCTTTTGAATTCATGCCTTCTTCCGCAGCTCGCTGGCTTAACGCAGGCATCTCCTTATTACCGGCAAACCGCAAAGCAACAATCTGTCCTGTGGACAGCCTGGAATCCATGAGTTTTCCGGTCAGGACAAAATGCCTCAGATTCTCTTCGGCTCGTATGGCCCGGTCTTGGGCTTTCAGCGCATACATTCTCACAAGAACATAGAGAATGAGAATTGACCCTGCCGCCAAAAACAGCACACAGGCGAGGAGTACGCTGCCTCCATCACTCCATTCACGGAAAAAGTAAACCAGTGACGTTACGAGAGTCCCCAGCACGAAGAGCGTTAATACGTAATGAAACAGCGGATCCACCCGTGTATGGTTTTTAAAGTTTTGATTTTCCATGCTGCTTACCCCCTATACTCAAATTTCCTATTCCCACTTAAACGTCAGACTCGCTGCGATAAAAGCGCCAACGAGCCAGCAGCTGAGGATCAAGGCTTCAGATCCCAGGTTCATAAACGAAGCGCCCACGTTCATCGTTTCTCTCATCGCTGTCGTTAAGTGCGCTATCGGAAGGATATGCACGATCGGCTGAAGAAATTCCGGCATATTTTTAATCGGGAAGAATACGCCGCCCAAAAACAGCATCGGAAAAGATAAGAAGCCGGCAATCGGGCCTGCGCTTTCAGGTGTTTTGGCAATCCCGGCAATAATAAATCCGATTGCCATAAACGCAAGAGTGCCCAAGATGACAAAACTGACGAGCGTCAGCCACGATCCTTTGATTTCCACATCAAAGACAAGACGAGCCACACCAAGAACGATGAGCGCCTGCAAGCCGTTCAGCATCAGCCTGGCAGTAATCTGTGCCGCGATAAAGGTATGAGCTTTTAATGTTGTCCCCTGCATTCGCCGCAAAATACCGCGTTCGCGCCATGACGCAATCTGGCCCGCTACCCCGTTCATGTTATTGCTCATGATCATCATCGCTACGATTCCCGGAACAAGAAAATCGATATAACGGAGATTCAGTGCCTCTACCCCTTTTGGATCGATGACCACCGATGGCTTATAATCTGCCTGCTGTTTGCTGACGGCATCGACCGCATTATATACAAGCTGCTGTCCAACCTGCGAAACAGCCATGTTTGTTTCATTATAAAATACAGGAAGCGTAAACGGCTTTTCACCTTTAGCCGCAGTCTTCATCTCCTCATCATAGCCCTTCGGAACCTGCAGAACGAGTTGGACGTCCCCTTTTTTCAGTTTAGAGAGCGCCTCTTGTTCACTCGATGATTTCTCGAGCGATATCGCTTCGTTCTTCTTCAACATCGCCGCCAATTGTTTGGATTGAGGAGAGTGATCCTGATCCACAAGGCCAATCGTAACCGATACACCGTTCCCATTCCCAAGAAAAGAGCCGAGCATGATCATGAGGAAGATCGGAAACGCGAGTGTCCAAAACAAGACTTGGCGGTTGCGCATGAAAATACGCAATTGAGCTAACGTCAGCTGCCAATATGCTTTCATCCTTCTCTCAAGCTCCTTCCTGTCATATGAATGAACACATCTTCCAATGTTGCTGTACGTGTCTGCAGATCGGTCAGTTTCAAATCTTTTTCAGAAGCCGTCTGAATCAGACTGGTCAGTGTCTGCTGTAAATTATCGGTATAGAGAACTTGAGTATCCTTATGGCTGCCTGTCTGCTTAACCCCTTCAATTTCTTTCAGATCAAGTACAGGGGCACCTTCTGGCAAACGGAACTCGACGGCGCTGTCGGACTGAAGGTTCTTCACCAGATTTCCCGGAGTATCCAGCGCGATCAGCAGCCCCTGATCCATAATGGCGATCCGGTCACAGAGCACATGAGCTTCATCCATATAGTGGGTTGTCAGCATGACCGTCTTTCCTCTTTCTTTTAAATTCAGGATAATATCCCACAATGTACGCCGAGCCTGCGGATCCAATCCAGTTGTCGGTTCATCCAGGAAAATAATCCATGGATCATGTACAAGTGCCAGCGCGATCGCCAGCCTCTGCTTCTGGCCGCCCGATAAGCTCTTGATCCTGCTTTTACGCTTATCGGATAAAATCATGTCTTCGATGAGATCGGGGATGGATATATGCTTGGGATAGAAGCTGGCATACATCTTCAAAATCTCTTCAACGGTGAGCAGTTCAAACAGCGTCGTAGACTGAAGCTGTACTCCAATGACTTCCTTTACACGTTCCAGGTGCTTCTTAATATCAAATTCACCGATCCAGGCCGTTCCTTTGTCCGGTTTTCTCAATCCGACAAGCATTTCAAGCGTGGTCGTTTTTCCGGCGCCATTCGGACCGAGCAGCCCGAACACCTCACCTTTATGTACTTCAAAGTCAACTCCCTTTACAGCGGTAAACTCACCATAGCGTTTCACGAGATGCTCTACTCTGATAATGGGCTCCTGTGAACTCATTTCCATCCTCCATCCTATAAAAGCTGCATTTAAAAAAGAGCTAGATCCCTTCAATAAGATTCTAACTCATTTCTTTTGAAATTTATGTTTTTTTATGGAGTATAAAAAAATTCCGCCTCGATGCGTGCCGTAATCTCATTCTCGCCAGTCTGGACCGGCACGGGACTTCCCTGCGAAAGCACCGCTCCCTGATAAGGGACTGGCCCAGGCTGGAAGCCCTTTGACAGCTCTGTTACTTTTACAGGAAAGCGATTGAGCGTGACACCAAGGTCACGAGATATAGCCATTGCCTTCTGCTGGGCACTGTTAACGGCGAGCGAAAGGGCTCTGTTATAAAAAGCATCAGGAGAAGAAACCGTAAACTGGATGGAGGAAACGGAATTCGCTCCCTGGCTGACAGCCCTATCGATGACAGCTCCCGTTCCTCCTACGTCTTCAACCGTGATTTGAAGCTGATGGTTTACCTGATAGCCTTTAAGGTTCTGCTGACCGTTCTCATAAACATATTGCGGCTCAATGCGATAGAGCGAGGTCTGGATATCTTTGTTTTGAATCCCCATCGTTAACAGACCTTGAATGACGTTCCTCATAATTTCATTGTTTTGCCTTTGCGCGGTGTTCACATCTTTATTTTCTGTAATTACACCTAAAGAAAGCTTGGCTTGATCAGGTACGGCGAATACGGAACCTTCACCGGTAACTCTGATCAAGCTGCTCATATGGTCGGTTGTATATTCCGGCCTGTTGTAATACATCTAAGCCCCTCCCCACTGTTCGTCACATCACAGTGTATGCGGTACAGAGCATGTTCATAACAGAGTCGGGAATTTAGAAATATAAACCATAAGTCCCATTAATATGGTAAAATGAACGAGTGATTTTAGGGGGGATGAATGTGAAAGAAAGGTGGCTTTGGGCAGGAATCATTATCTCTTCAGCAAGCTGGATTGGGAACTCCTTTTATTATCAGTCAAAGCAGATCGAGCATCCGATCTTTTTAGAACACTTCTACGAAGCGTCTGATGATGGAAAACAATATTTAAAGTTCTATTACTTGGCGAACCGTAATGACAAGGAGGACGTGCAAAGTGTTCGTATTAAGGACGCTGTATTGTTTCCCTACTCCCGGGATGATTTTATGTCGGGCGAAAATACTCCTCCCGTTGAACAGGTATACACTCATCAGGATTTAAAAGTGTTTACTGTTTCACTAGAGGATCTGCTTTCACAGATGAACAACAAAGAAGCTTTTTCTTTTAATAAAATAAAGGTTGCCATGAATAACGGCCAGACCTTTACAGCAGACATCGGAGAAGTAACGATCAATAAAACGTATAAAGAAGGTAAAATTCTGGAGCAACAGATTGCAAGCTCAGACAATTTAAGTGACATCGCGATTTATCAGGCATTGAAGCCCATTACGTTGACAAGTATCAGTCTGCCCTTTGATAAAGAAACGGAAAGACTAGTTTCTGTGAAAGCAAACACAAATCAGAAAGCATTGGTGCAAATAAAAAATAATTTGAGCGGTGATGGCCCTTCCTCCTGGCTGAAACATAACGAAAAGAATGATGATGGTTTCCAGTTGATCGCACCACATAAGAAGTTCAGCATACGCCTGAAAAAGAAGGATTGGTTTGAGATTGTGGCCAAATCAAAACCAAACACAGCAGCGTTTGGTGAATTTTCGATTAAACTTCATGGAACAAGTCAAGGAAAGCCTGCTGTTTCTAATGTTTGGGTAACCCTCAAGCCGGTTCTCAGCCAGAATGATATTGACCGCATCATTTCCAAAAACGGAGTCAGGGAGAAATGAGAGAGAGTTTTCACAAAATGTTCTGGGGGTTTCTATTGATCTTGATAGAGATTCATATTGTAGCGCTTGATATTTTGCCTGACCCTGCCGGCTACTACCTTGTCTTTTCTGGCATCGTGATGTTGAAAAAAGACAGCCCGGCGGTAGCAAAAGCTAAATATCTGGCCTTGGGTCTGGTCTTTCTATCAATCCCTGCCGTCTTTATCCAGCAAAATTCAATGGGCAGCACTGCAGAAAAAGTGTTTGATTTAAGTTTCTGGCCAATCTATACGCAAGTCATCGCCATTCTAAAGCTGATTCTTGTATTCTATGTTTTTAATATTCTCTTGGATATCGCTAGGAGAAAGGGTGACCAACAGCTCTGCGCATCAGCCAGACACCGGTTGATTGCCTATATGGCTGTCATGCTTATTTTAAACATCACTCTGCCTTTCACCATGAATTTCATTGGGACTTTGGTCACAGCCTACACGGTTTTGTTCTTGCTGCTCTCCCTTTTGGCGGAGATTATGTTTTTGCTGTTGTTAAGGAAGTATAGGAAGATTTTTAGCAGTTGATTGTGAACCCTACATATATCCTTTTTTGAGCAGGAAATTTGAACGGTGCATCCTTGTTTGAAATACTTTGAGGTGAGTTGTCAATCCTATAGAAAAAGGAGAGTGTCGTTATGAAAGTCTTTTTAGTAGGAGCAAATGGGCAAATTGGGCGTAAATTGGTTGAGCTCTTAGGCAGGAGTTCAGAGCATAGTGTCCGGGCGATGATTCGAAACCCTGAACAGGCGGGCGAACTGGAGAAGCTGGGAGCAGAAACTGTAGTCGCTGACTTGGAGGGCAGTGTATCTGAGCTTGCAGAAGCCGTTAAAGGAAGCGAAGCCATTATTTTCTCTGCCGGATCCGGAGGCAGCACAGGCTCTGACAAAACGCTCCTCGTTGACTTGGACGGTGCGGCTAAAATGGTGGAAGCTGCTGAACAGGCGGGGGTCGGCCGTTTTGTGATGGTCAGTGCCTTACAGGCGCACAACCGTGAAAACTGGAACGAAAAGATACGGCCGTATTATGTGGCCAAGCACTATGCGGATAAAATTCTCGAAAGCAGCAGCTTGAACTATACAATTGTAAGGCCGGGCGGACTATTAAACGAGCCGGGCACAGGCAAAGTGGAAGCCAGTGAGAACCTTCGCCGGGCCTCCATCCCGCGTGAGGATGTCGCTCAAACCGTTTTGGCTGCACTTACGGAAGAAAACACATTTAAACGCTCGTTTGATCTGATTTCCGGCGAACAATCGATTCGAGAAGCATTGAAAAACCTATAAAAACAGGCTGGCCTAAAAGACACAGGTTGTGATCTTTTAAGCCAGCCTTATTTATCTTAGATAAGAGCCTTAAATGTGGTTAAGACAAGTCCTATCAAGAACCCGCAAATGGCTCCGTTGACCCTTATCCACTGTAGTTCTTTGCCCACGTTATTTTCCATCATATCGATCAGTGTTTCATTATCCAGTTTATCAAGGTTTTCTTTCACAAGATTGCCTATTCGGGAATGGTTGCTTTCAATCAGAGTGGAAATTTGAAGCTGCAGCCACCGTTCAATGCTGCTCATTTTTTCAGGGTCATTTTTTGTTCGCTCGATGAGATCTCTAATGAATGAAATCACATACTCATCGACAAATTCTTCATCCTGGCTCAGCAGCAGCAACTTCTTCTGAACCTGCCCCAAAATATTGGTAATTTGATCTGCAGGACTCCACGAATCGACCATATTATCTTTCCATTCATTGAGTTCAACCGCCAGATTTTCCCGATCTTGTACATTTTCCAACTCAGTGCGAATTCGATTAAGGATTAAATGCCGGTAAGGATTATCTGCTTCTTGCAATAAAATGATCCTTTTAAGAAAAAAGGGTTGAAGGATATTCCCCAGCTTCTCTTCATTGATAAAATTGCTGAACGATTGAAGGGCCATCTTTATAAAACCATCGGCCTCCGTATTATCCAGCAGCTGTTTCGCCATTTTGCCGATTTTTCGTTTAGTGTCTTCTTTTGCCATCCACTTTTCAGTCTCAGCCAGAATATAATCGAATGCTCGATCCTGCAGGTTTCTGTCGAGGGCGTTATTAATCAAGGACTGAAGAAAGCCTGCTGCATCAAGAGAACGAAGATAAGCCTTTAGCTCCTTTTCAATATACGGAGCCAGTTTTTCCGGTTGAATATGGCGTATCGCCTGGTTAAGAAAATTTCCAACCGCCTTATGAAAGGTATCCGAATCCAATTCTTTCTCTGCCATTTGAATGAGTTTATCTGTAATTTGGATTTGCTGGATTTTCCCCTGAATACTTTCTTTTGTCAGCCAATCATTTTCAAGCATGGATACAATAGCTTTCATCATCCTGTCACGGTTCTTTGGAAGTAATGCCGTGTGAGGGATCGGTATGCCCAAAGGATGGCGAAAGAGAGCCGTTACAGCAAACCAATCGGCCAGTCCCCCTACGAGTCCTGCCTCAAATCCCCCCTGCAGCAATTCTCCAACAAAAGAATCCTGAAAGGGAATGCTTCCGAGAAACCCTGCCCCCATCACTCCTAATGAAATTTCCGCAAAGTATTTCGATTTTTTTTCCTTTTTTTCCATCGTAACTTCCCTCTGTTAATCATTTTAGTTCTAGCGTTTCAAAAAGCTTTCTAACCCACTATTGGCTGATTCATAGGCCGGTCGCATCGCTTCCATTCTCTTTGTTGACAAAAAAGCGGTAAATAAACCATTAAACCGCTCTCCTTGGACCACTTTGGTCATATCACCGAGGTCTGTCAGCTCCCAGTAATGATAACCGGTCAAGAAACCGGATATTCCGCCCGTCCACGCCAGTTTTCTGTTCGGTTCAAAATCCAGTACTTTCGCTTTAAAACGAAAAGGGATCCCGTGGCCGATCGGTGATTTTACACGAACCGACAGGCAGCTTCCTATTCTGCATTCCCCGTTTACAGAAACGATCTGCGGGTTCCATAAGGAATGTGTTTTTGTATCAGCAATCACGCTCCATACTGCTTCAATTGGGTATGGCAGCAAGCATTCTGTAATTAATTCTTTCATGCTGTTCCCTTTCTCTATCGTCGTTCCGGCGGCCGTTCACCGTTTTTCAAATCTCTCATACTTAGACCGAAATCCATTTGCAGGTGCGGATAGTCCTTGAACTCCCAATCACCGCCCCATGTAAAGCCTAACATTTTGGCGATGGAAACCACCTCCATCCAATCGGATCTGTGATTGCCGTTGCTGTCCCGCATTGTATCCCACACGGCATTCCCCTCACTGTTCAACAGCGCAAAATCGATCGCCAGACCGTAATTATGGTAAGAATCTCCACCCTTAACGGTAGTGACGATATCTCCTTCTGTCGTTCGGCCTTTTTCATACAATTTATTTTGTTCTTCTATGGAACGAAAACCATCCGTAATGACAATCGGAATTCCCTTCTCCTTCGCTCTTTGAATCAATTTCTGTTTATTTTCTTCTACGACCGGATGAAGTTCGGAGGGCATCGGAACCTCTCTTTTGGCTCTTTCCCGATCCATGTACAGGTAGAATATAAGCCCAAGAATGGCCATAAAAATCAGCCAGCCACCGACCCCGGCAGATAATTTTGCAACACTCACTCGTTGATTTTCTCCTCCCTTGTCTGGTACACAATACTCTCTTTCCATCCTACCACAAGCTTACTCTGTCACATAAAGATTGACTATTTCTGAATATTCGTAATAAAATAATTTTACGTACAATTTTTTTTTTACGTATTTCATCCTTGGCTATACATTCTTCATAAACGGAATAGAAGGGAGAAATGAATATGCATGTATTTGTGATTGGGGGCACCAGTTTTATGGGGCCAAAGGTAATTGAACAGCTGCTTCATTCTGGACACGAGGTCACAGTTTTTCACAGAGGGCAAACCAAGGGCGACCCTCCTTCTGGACGGCATGAGATTCTTGGCGACAGAAACGACCTGCCTTCTTATCGGACGGCTATTCAACAGCTAAAGCCGGATGCGGTACTGGATATGATCTGTATGACTGAACAGCAGGCTAGATTACTGGTCCAAACGCTGGATGGCATAGTTAACCGTGTCATCGTAGCCAGCTCACAAGATGTTTACCGTGCCTTTGGCCTGGTAAACGGAACGGAAAGCGGCGTGATTGAACCAGTACCGATTGACGAGGATGGTGCGCTGCGCCGCAACCTGTATCCGCAGAGAGCGTTTGCCAAAACCGAGGAAAGGCGCAACTATGATAAAATTTTGGTGGAGCGTACGATCATGAACCATCCAACGATTCAAGGAACAATCATTAGACTGCCTGCCGTATATGGCCCGAACGATAAAGCACATCGATGGTATTCCTATATCAAACCGATGAGTGATCAACGGCCGTACATCCTCCTTCCGGAAAGCCTTGCTGACTGGAGATGGACACGGGGCTATGTAGAAAATATGGCGTTGGGTATCGTGCAGGCTATAGTAAATGATCAGGCAAAAGGAAAGATCTACAACCTTGGGGAGAACGACACATTCACCATGAAAGAGTGGGTTAACAAGCTGGCTTCCTCACTCCATTGGAAAGGGAAAATTGTTGTAGTGCCTGACAGCCTGCTTCCAGAAAGCTATTCCTGGGGAATTGACGCCACTCAGAATGCAGTATTTATTTCTGATAAAATACGTAATGAATTAGGCTTTAAAGAAAGGGTTTCATTTGAAGAGGGATTGAAACGTACGATAGATTGGGAACTAAAAAATCCTCCCGAAACACACGGATTAAACTACGAAGCTGAAGATCAGGTCATGAAGCTTCATGATGCAAAAACTCAGCCGTAAAAAGGCTGAGTTTGTTTTTCATTCACTTTTTTGAAATTTTGATTCTGATTTTGCCAGTGAGACAACGTTCCCGGATGATGGGGATCCTTCCCGGTCTTTTTTGCGCATGTAAATGGTTTTTTCGACTGCCGCGTGAACCGTACCGTTCTCATCAACAAGCTCGACGTTATACACCCGGTCAATACTCCGTTTTTCCTCAAGAGTGCGCTTCACTTCATCGAGCTCTTCACCCGTTATTTTAAACGATGCATATAATGTGTTCTTGCCCGGTTTTTTAAACCTGATGGAAGCAGCTTTATCCCAGACAATATAATCATTGCCGAGCATTTTTAGAAACATGAACATATAAACGGGATCCACAGCCCCATACATGCTGCCGCCAAAGATTGTGCCGACATAGTTGCGGGTCCGCCAGTTGAGCGGCAGCTTGATTCGGATCTCCGAATAATCTTCAGCAATATGAAGGACTCTTGCTCCTGTACCTCTAAAGGCAGGGAACAAGTTAAAGCCATAGCGGACGACTCTCGTTTTCCATGATTCTTTCATCCTGTGCACACCTCTTTCTGAGTGGGTATCTGTATATTTCGTACGAGTACGTATTCGTATTTTATGTATAACTTGCAGCCCCTGTCAATCGGCTGCAGCATCATTTACAGCTCTTGAAGGCAGCTGCTTGAAAAAAGGAACCTTCTCTGCACCTGTCATACGAGCATACACAAACAACTGCCCTTTATGATGGATCTCATGATCGATCAAACTCTCGATCCAATACTTCCCTGGTGCCATGTATCCAAAAATATCGATCTCATTGTTTAGATCCGCTTCTTTCAAAACAGAAAAATCTCGTTTTGATTTGTGAGTGAATTCCTGAACGATCTCTCGCACCTCATCCATCGTCTGAAAATCGCGCGGTGTGCCGGGCGATGCAAATTGTCCGTTCTTGACCGTTGCAAGGAACATATCCGTAGAGCTTACAATGTGAACCGCAAGTTCGCCCAATGAAAATCCTTCGCTCCAAGGTTTAAAGAACACATGCTCCGGTCCGACCTGGTCGAGCAGCTCATGCAGCACCGTTCGATGTTTGAGCCAATTATTATAGTATTCTTCTATCACTTTTCATCAACTCTCCCCGCCTCTAATTTTCAATATAAACTAATTCGCTGTAAGACTACTTTATCCTTTATTAAGGAATACAAAAAATCCAGCAGCTTTCTGCTGGACATCACCAGGATGGATTTTGCATACCTTAAGCCAAACTCTGCTGTTTATTTTTTTTGTTTATAATACGTTAACGCAAGCGCAAAAGCGAGGACCGCTCCCTTTACAATGTCCATGGAATAGTAAGGCACGGACATCATAACAAGGCCATTTTGCAGAATGCCGATCAGGATGGCCCCGACCAGTGTCCCAAAAGCATTCGGCTTGCCTGATCCAAATACTGAAAAACCGATGAAGGCCGCCGCTACAGCATCCATTAAATAGGGCGTTCCGGCATTAATTTCCGCAGTCATCACCCTGGAGGCGAGAACGATACCTCCGATGGAAGCAAAGAAGGCAGAGAGAAGATAGGCCGCCACCTTATATTTATCGACCGGAATGCCCGAAAGCCTTGCCGCTTCTTCATTCCCGCCTATGACATACATATACCTTCCGTGCTTCGTGTAATTGAGAAGGACATGGACGAGAACGACTGCTGCTGCCATAATGACGATGATCCAGGGAACTTGGCCGATTTTCTCGAAGGCTGCACTGATCTTTCCTGTCGCAAATGTTCCGTCAGGCATGACCATGTTTTGCGAAATGGTCGCCCCTTTCGTGTATGTGAGTGCAATACCCTGAATGATGAACATTGTCGCAAGCGTCAGCAGCATATCCGGAATTTTCACTTTAACAATCATCACGGAGTTAATGATGCCGACCATCAAAGCGGCTGCCAGGGCTGAAAAGATCGCTGTTGCCGTGTTCTGTGAGAACCAGACAAACATGGAGATCGCAATGGCATTGGAAAGAGACGCCACCGACCCGACAGAAAGGTCAAACCCTTTGACGGAAAGGGATATCGTAATCCCGATCGCAATAATCGTAACAATAGAGATGGAACGGAGAATGTTCATAAGGTTATGTCCCTGTACAAAAGAAGGATTAGCCGCAGTGAACACACCAATGAGAACAAGGATGGTTAAGATCGTTCCGTATTTATAAAAAAAGTCGAACAGCTCAAACTTCTTTTTTGGTAAAGACTGTGCTGTTACTGGTTTAGAAACCTCCATCTACCTTCCTCCTGTTGAATAGAATAAAAGCTCTTCTTCCGTGGCTGCTGAGGTTTCGAGCTCCTTAACAGCGCGTCCGTCATACAGCACGTAGAGGCGGTTCGTGATGCCCAGGATCTCCGGAAACTCGGAGGACGCGTAAACAATGGCTTTCCCCCGTTTAGCCAGCGCCGAAATGAGTTCAAAAATGTCCTTCTTAGCGCCAACATCCACGCCCTTCGTCGGTTCATCGAATATATACACATCGGCGTCCGCAATAAGCCATTTGCCGATCGCAATCTTTTGCTGATTCCCTCCGGACAAATTTTGAACCTTCGTTTTTTCTGACGGTGTCTTGATACCCAAGGTTTGAATGATTTCAACAGCCTTTTGCTTTTCCGCCCGGCGGTCCAGAAAGCTGAACACTTTGGTGAATTGGCCAAGATTAGCAGCTGTTAAATTGGCAGCTACTGATTCCTCAACCAGGATCCCCTCTTTTCTCCGTTCTTCAGGAACAAGAGCCATCCCCTGCCTTACCGCCTGATGCGGATTTTTCAGCTTCAGTTTCCGCCCATTGAGAAAAACATCGCCAGCGGTAATCTTCGTACAGCCGAACAGCGTTTTGCACAGCTCGGTTTTCCCTGCACCTACAAGTCCCGCAATCCCGATAATTTCACCGGCGCGGACAGTTAAGTTCAAATCCTTGATCTTCTCGGCGTCGGAAAGCCCTTTTACCTCCAGAACGATTTCACCCACTTTGCCGTTTAAGAAAGGAAACTGCTCATCCAGCGACTTTCCGAGCATTTGCTCGATAACCCGATGGATCGACGTCTCACTGATGTTTTCTTTTATGACCAATTCACCGTTCCTCATCACCGTGATATCGTCGCAGATCTCAAATATTTCAGGGAGACGGTGAGAAATGAAAATTATTCCTACATGTTGTGCCTTCAGGTTTCGCACGATACGGAACAGCTCGTTCGTTTCTGAGTGGCTCAACGGTGCAGTCGGTTCATCCAGAATAAGAAAACGGCATTGTGCTGATACGGCACGGGCAATGAGCACCATCTGTTTTTGTGCAAGAGTCAGTTCACTGACCAGCATTTTAGATGAAACGCTGATGTTCATCTCTTCTAAAATTCGCGTGGCTTTCTTATGCAGCGGTTTCCAACCTACCAGCTGCTTTCTGCCCATTTCGTTGACCAGATCATGGAGCAAAATGTTTTCTCCAACCGTTAAATAGGGGATCAGAGCGGTATCTACCTCTTGATGCACGATTTGAATTCCCTCTTCCAAAGCATCCCTCGGTGAAGTGATGACCGCTTTCCTTCCGTCCAAATGAATCTCACCCGTATAATGGCTGTAAGCCCCTGACAGAACCTTCATGAGGGTCGACTTTCCAGCCCCATTTGCCCCGATCAGCGCATGAACCCGTCCAGTCTCACTGGCAAAGCTCACATGATTCAAAGCCTTTACCCCCGGAAACTCGATACTTATATCCTTCATCTCCAACAGAGCCATCCGCTTCTCCCCTTTCCTCAAAGCAAACACTCTCTTCAGCTTAGAAAGAGAGCGCGCGTTATCATTTAATACTTGATTTACTTAAAGTTACTTTTGGTAGTGATCCTTCAGCGTCTTCATCCAATCTTCTTCAAACGCTTCGGATTTTCCCCAGCCTTTAATTTCCTTGGACAGGTTTACCATGTTCACGCCTTCGTTTGACTTTTGAAGATCCTTTTGTGAAACCAAAGAAGCCTTCAGATCATACGTTGGTGGGGTTTTTTCTCCAGCAAGCTTTTTGGCAAGAATTCTCATATCCACTGCTCCAATAAGCTTAGGATCAACAGCTGCTGTGTATTTCCAAGGGCTGTCCTTCTTCTGGATCTCTTGAAGGTCTGCGTTGGAGACATCGATTCCATAGATTTTAATCTCGTTGCGTCCAGCTTCTTTAATCGCACGTGCGGCCCCGATCGCAAAGGCGTCCCAGGTGGCAAATACCGCGTCGATTTCGCCTTTTTTATGTTTGTTCAGCATCGCTGTTACCGCATTTTGCGTCTGGACTGATGTATCCGCTGAAGCGACTCCAAAGCGTTCGATTTCTTTGATTCCCGGGTTGTTCTTTAATGTCTCTTTATAAACGGCATTGCGTCGCACCATCGGCGGGAACCCGTCGACCCAGAGGTACACGATGTTGGCTTTCCCTTTATTTTCTTTCACGAGCTGATCAAGGGCGAGCTTGGCAAGAGCCTCATCATCTTGAGAAGTCAGAGTGACACCATCTACTTTTGCGAGGTCTGGATTGGAATCGAATGTCACGACGCTCTTTCCTTTTTCCCGCAGCTTCTTAATGTCGTTAATGGTAGCTGCATCGTCACCGTGAGAGATGATGAAACCATCGTAATTCTCCTCGGCCGCCTGGGCGATCGCATCGTGAAACTTGGCGGTATCACCGTTTGCTGTATAGGTATCAACCGTAAAACCAAGTGCCTCTCCTTCCGCTTTAGCGCCGGCTAAAAACTGTGCCGTATGATCATCACCACCGATTTTGCGGATGACCTTGATCCGTGCTCCCTGTCCTTTAGCAAACCGCTTCGGCACGTTATCAAACGACACCTTCTCATGTTTTCGGGCGTTAATCGTATCGCTGCCGGATGAACACCCTGTTAATAAAAGTGATAAAGCGACCACTGAGACAGCCGCGCATTTAATGAATTTTTTCATTTCCCCAACTCCCCATTTTTTGTATCCTACTCTCTTCAAGGTGATTTTGTACAGGCAACAAGCCCATGTCTACGAAAAAAAACCTCTCCGGAAAAGAGAGGTTTCATCGTTTTTTATGTATACCGATTCCGTCCTCTCTTATCTCTCAAAACAGCCTGCTGTTTTGCTGGAATTAGCACCAATTCCATTATGGAACGGTTGCTGGGCGTCATAGGGCCAGTCCCTCTGCCACTCTTGATAAGAGAATGAATATTTAATTTTTTGAAAATATAGTTATTACTTTAATCGGCAGAAGGGGGAAAGTCAATAATTTTTTATATAATTCCGAGGAAGCAGCAGGATTGTTCTTTGTGTATCTTCTTAACTGTAAAAAACCTCTCCGGCAAGAGAGGTTTGCCACTTAGCCCATTTGATCCCCGCCAAAAATCGCCACATTCTGCACCTCCGTACCAAACTCCCGGCCGTTCCACTTCAGGGTCGTCTGCACATAGCCGAGGCGGTCGGCGTTATATCGGCCGGCGATGTTTTGGTAAGCGAGCAGCTCATAGACTCCATTTCGGTCAAAATCAACAGGGTAAAGGCCGGCTATTGGAGAAACAAAGCCCTGGATCGGTGCTTTTAACGTTCCATCCGCATTATAGATCTCCGATAGATATTCCTTGTTTTTTGTACTTAGATCGATGATGAATGTTTGGCGCACATTAATGCTGTTGACCTGGGCTTTATATTGGTTCAGGTAAAAGACACTGTACTTGTATCTGTTATTGAAAACCTCGGAGTCAAATAGCGGTCGGAATTGTCCGTTTCTGAAGGCGAAGATATAGGCGTTGATCATCCCGCCGCTGCCTCCCGTATCCATGACCACCATGATGTCTTCTACCTTATCCCCTGTAAAATCGCCAAGAAAGAGGGTAGGATTGTATCCTGAATTTTCTTTGAGCGGAATCCTTGTGTACCTGTTCGTTCTTCCGTCCTGAACGACGGCTTCAATGTTCACCCAGTACGGACTGTGCGGTGTTTTTTCAGCCATGAGATAAACCGTATCAATCGCACCGTCGCCGATTACATTTCCCCTTTTTATATCAACTTCCTGCCGCTGTCTGTACATTCGTAGTCCCCGCCTTTCGATTTCAATAAAACAGTATATGCACAATTGTCTTGTTTTGGTTTTTATCCAGCAATCGTGATAAACTACATAAAAATAACGCCGTTCAAGCGGCAAGCAGGTGCAATGTGGATATTAAACAATTACAGTATTTTATTGAAGTAGCCAAATATAACAGCTTCACCCGGGCAGCTGATGCACTTTTCATAACCCAGCCGACCATCAGCAAAATGATCAAAAATCTGGAGGACGAGCTTGGCGTCGTTCTCTTTGACAGATCGCGAAAAGGACTGACCTTGACGGATGCCGGACGGACCATTTTTGAGCAGGCGAAGCTCGTCGATAAAGCGTTCAACAATCTGGAAATGGAGCTGGATAACCTTGTCGGCTTAAAAAAGGGGCATATCAGGATCGGTCTTCCTCCCATCTTTGATCCTCGTCTCTTTCCAAAATTGATCGGCAGTTTTCACGGTAAATACCCTCACATCACGTTTGAACTCGTGGAGGATGGATCGAAGAAAATTGAGGAAGAAGTCGCCAGCCTTCAGCTGGATATAGGGGTGATCGTATTGCCCACAAACAATGACATGTTTGAGTATTTTGCATTTATGGAAGAGGATTTGCGGCTGATTATCCACCCGGATCACCCGCTGGCGGACCAGGAGGAAATCAATCTTGTGGAGCTCAGCAACGAATCATTTATCTTGTTCAACAAGGATTTTGTGCTTCATGACCGCATCATCTCTTCCTGCAATCAGGCGGGGTTCAGTCCTCATATAACATCCGAAAGCTCGCAGTGGTCGTTTATCGAGGAAATGGTCATCTGTAAATTGGGTGTATCTCTTCTTCCTGAGAGCATCTGCCGGCATCTGTCTGAGGAAGTGCGTGCGATTAAAGTCATCAACCCTTCCATCAGCTGGCACCTTGCCTTGATCTGGAATAAAGATCAATACTTATCCTTTGCTGCAAAAGAGTGGCTCAACTATGCAAAGGAACAATTAGCAGAGGGTTAAAAAAGAAAGGCGGTTCCCCTTAGGGAGCCGCCTTTTTCCTATTCAATGTTCATACTTTTTAGGTGAAAGCATTTACATAGATTGTGTCTATGTAAAGGATAAAAAATTACAATTGTACTTCCTTTTCCTGGAGGAGTACACTTGGTACCTGTAAGAGGGAAACTCATAAAAGTATCCCCGGTGACAGCAAGATGTACATGAAGAAAGGAAGATTGTTTTGGAAGCTAAAAAAACAAGCGAAAGCCGTATTATAAATACAGATCAGGTTTTATCCTGCGACTTGAATAACTACAATACTTTATTTGGCGGAGTACTGATGAAAAAACTCGACGCTGCTGCGTCCTTATCGGCACGCCGGCATGCCCGTGTGAAAACATGTGTGACAGCATCAACCGATTCCATCGATTTCTTGCACCCCATTCACCAGACCGACTCCGTTTGTATTGAGTCCTTCGTCTCTTATACCGGAAAAAGCTCGATGGAGATTTTCTGTAAAGTCATTGCCGAAGATATCATTACAGGTGAAAGAAGAATTGCAGCTACAGCCTTTTTAACATTTGTTGCATTAGGTGATGACAAACGTCCGGTTGAAGTACCGGCTGTGATTCCTGAAACCGAAGAGGAAAAATTCCTTTTCAATACAGCAAGCGACCGCGCAGAAATGCGTAAGATCCGCAGAGCGCGAAGCAAAGAACTCGCTGAGGTCATTTCACTCCGTAAACCTTGGGAGAAGGAAGGCGCATTAGTATGATCACCCTAAGCAGCCACAGCGAATTGAAAGAAGCGAAGGCAGCATTAGAAAACCTTGAGCGTACGTTTCCTTCCCTCTACGAAAAATGGGTACACATCATCAATCTCACTCGAGCCCTTCAGTTCAAATATCAATACATGGGGTCTCTTATCATGAATGAAGATTGCAGACGCTACTCTCCAGAGTTCGTCCATGAATCTGTCATCCAGCTCTATAAAAATGAAGTTGAAAAACTTTTGGCAGATACAAACATTGGGGCTCTGCGTGAAACCATCGCACGATGCCACAATGCAGGCTATGCTAAACTTAGCCTGCTGTCCATTGGAAGAACACCTGAATCATTAGTAGGAACTTCCGCGATCATTAACTAAACATAAAAAAAAGCAGAAACTCTCTGCTTTTTTTTACATTTTAAACGTATGTGCCAGCTTTGCCAGTGAAGCGGTTTGGGCTGACATTTCTTCGATGGAAGCCAACTGTTCCTGTGTTGAAGCCAGAACTTACTGTGAAGACCTGGCTGTTTCGGCGGTAATCCCCGAGATGGAATCCATGGACGAAACCTCTGTTCGATTCCTGCAGAGACGCCATGCATGGCGTCAGAAACCCGTCTGATATGCTCTGTCACTGATTGAATGGAATGCTGGATCTGTTTAAAGGATGCACCTGCCTCATTCATTACACCGATCCCTTCTCTTACCTCTGCGTTCACAAGTTCCATCTTCTGGACCACTTGCACCGTCTCATTTTGTATGTGAAAAATAATGTCACTGATCTGCCGAGTGGCTTCTCCGGATTGTTGGGCAAGCTTCCGTACTTCGCTTGCCACGACTGCGAAACCTTTTCCGTGCTCCCCTCCTCTTGCCGCTTCAATGACCGCATTGAGCGCCAAAGGGTTCGTCTGTTCCGAAATTCCTTCAATCACTTCAACAATGTGACCGATCTCACCCAGAGCGGGCTCCGAGCCCTTTTACGGTGTTGTACAAATCTCTTACGTTCGTGGAGATCGCGTTCATTTATAGTGCATCAAACTCATCGTTTACGTTCCTGCACTGATTCCTCATGAAAAAACCCTGAGCGCATCCTCAGATTGCATTCAGGGTTTTCATCAGTCCTCATCTTTTGCATCCCAATCTTCAGGAATGGGCTCGTTCATATACTCTTCCACCAGCTTCTTGTACTTCTCCATCTGCTCAAGGTGGGTATTGAACTGCTCTTTATTGATGAGATACTCGTTCCCATCATGAAAAGCACGAATCTTTTTTTGCTGAATTAAACTTTCAATATACGTTTCCGGCAGATCAAGAAACTCTGCCGTTTCTTTCAAGGAGAGATACATGGGGGTTCACCTTTTCCGTGCTGCCATATTCAAAAACCTTACAGCATCATATCAAACCTATTATCCACCCATTCCTTTTTTTCTTCAAGCGTTGTTCTTAAGAGAAAATTCTCCCGATCTCCCTGATCTCCTCATCCGTCAATTGAACATCCAATGTTTTCAGGTTATTGCTTACTTGATCCGCACGCTTTGCTCCCGGAATGATCGTATCAATGGAAGGCTGGGTCAAGTACCATGCCAAAACAACATGTGCGACTTCTGCATTTTTAGCATCCGCAATCTTACGGATCTGGTCGACCTTCTCCAGGTTGCGGACAAAGTCCTCGCCCTGGAAGTGAGGCATCTTGGCACGAAGGTCTTCAAACTTCGTATCCTTGTCATACTGTCCGGCCAACAATCCGGACGCCAGAGGGAAATAAGGAACAAAAGAAATCCCTTTATCTTCAGTATAAGGAAGCAGTTCTTTTTCAGCGTCACGCTGCAATAGATTGTACTCTCCCTGGAATACGTCGACATAGCCATCAGCATTAGCTTGCTTTAATTGTTCGATGGAAAAATTAGAGACTCCGATCGCCTTGATTTTCCCCTGATCCTTCAGTTCCTTGAGGGCGCCGACCGCTTCGTCCTTTGGTGTGTCCTCGTCAGGAAAGTGAATATAAAACAGATCAATATAGTCAGTCTGCAGACGCTTTAAGCTTCCATCCACCGCTTCTTTCAAGAAAGCAGGCGAGTTATCGAACACGATCTCTTTGCCAACGAATTTGTGAGCTCCTTTTGTAGCAACGACTGCTTTATTACGGCTGCCTGTTTCTTTTAATACCTGGCCGATCAATTCTTCTGAGCGCTCAGGGCCATAAATAAAAGCGGTATCCAAAAAGTTAATCCCGATGTCTAATGCCCGGCGCACCAATTCTTTACCTGCTTCCTCATCCAGATTGGGGTACAGATTATGTCCTCCTACCGCGTTAGTGCCAAGTCCAATCGGGTTAACTAACAGATCTGTCCTTCCTAGTCTCGTTTGATTTGCCATGTCGTGCTCAACTCCTTGTTTATTGATGACTCTATGTTAGCAAAACGCTTGTCCAAATGAAAAAATTCGGCTCGGAGCATCGGCATTCGACAATTTCATCATAAATCTGGTTTTTTGAAGGAAGGAACTGAAAACAATACGGAAAGATCTGTTCTTTTATGGACAGGTGTGCATATAAAAAAAGCTAATTCGTTTCGACCAAATCGAAAATTTCGTTATAATAAGGTAAAGGAGGTGCTTACTGATGGAAAATCGCATAAGATTTTCTGGAACTTCTACCACTCATGCAAAGCCTATTATTGGAAAGGCGATACTTTGCATGGGGCGAAACATTTAGTTCTATCGCTGAACAGGCTTTTCTAATATTTTGGCTTTGCACCTTATTTTCTCAAAATCAAAATAAGGGGCTGGCAAAATTGAAATATATTAATGCAAACAAAGTTTTACCTGAAAATCTGATTGTGGAAATCCAAAAGTATGTTCAAGGGGAGACCCTTTACATTCCTAAGCAGGAAACGGAGTATCGGAAATGGGGAACTTTAAGTGGCGGGAGACGGCTGCTTGATCATCGGAATGCCGCCATTAAACATTCTTTTATTAGTGGCAGCAGTATCCAGCAACTCGCTAAGAAATATTACCTCTCGACCGAAACCATTAAGAAAATCGTTTATTCACAAAAAAAGTAGAGAACCGCACTGGTGAAAATCCTCCATCAGTGCTTTTTTATGTAAAAAACATTTCCAAGTCATTTTCTCCATTTTAAAAGCCTGCTGAATTTTTTAGAATAAATGGAAAGAGACGTCAGCAAATGATTGGAGAGATATGTGATGACCGAAAGATTCATTAAAAATGAACAGTTAAATTTTATAAAACAACAGATTTCCTTGATCAAGGACAGCACCAAAAAGAATTTACCTCCAACTGTTTTGGCGGCTGTGGTCGACTCAGCCACTGCCAAAATTTTGGGCCACATTCCAAATGCATCATTGGACCAGCAAGAAATCCTCGATCTTTCGAGATTGAAAACAGATGCCGAGTATGAGCAATATATCCAGCGTCTTTCAGCCTTTTTGCTGCCCTTTCCAAAAATCACCGAACAGCAGCTTAAAATAATGTTTCCGAAGAATAAAAAATTAAAGCTGCCTGATTTATCAAAAATAGACCACAGCCAGCTGACCTATTTAAGCTGGAACGATCTAAGATCCAATAAAAAATTTATTGTATATGAGCTGGATGGAAGAATGGCAGGCATTGAATGTAAATTTACACCAACTAATAAAAGTAATATTTGTTCCTTCTGTAATGGTTATGGCCAGGTCGACTATTTTTCCACTGTAACAAAAGCGAAACAGTCTAAAAACCCGGATTACTACAAGGCCATCGGCAATCTTATTTGCGCTGATAGCAGCGAATGCAATAAAAAAATAACCAGTGTCGAATACTTGACAACTTTTTTAAAAGACTCACTGGGTATATGAATACCTCACACGGTGTCTGTCATCATTTATCCATTTAATTAGGGATGGGATTAGTCCGGTTTTTTTATTCAATCCACACATAGCAGAAAGCCGATTCCATTGAAGAATCGGCTTTCTTCATTACAAAATAATCCTCTCAGGATGCGTATACACATTCAACCGGCTGCCGCGGATGAATCCGACAGCTGTAATTCCAAGATCATGTGCGAGTTCCAGAGCCAGTGTGGTTGGGGCTGACTTCGAAAGGATGATGCCCGCTCCAATCTTGGATACCTTCAGCAGCACTTCCGATGAGATCCTTCCGCTGAACGCAATCACTTTATCGCCAAGCGCAATTTTGTTTCTGAGGCAATGTCCGTAAATTTTATCCAGCGCATTGTGGCGGCCAATATCCGAACGGGAGAGAAGCAGCTCGTCACTCGTACAAAGAGCAGCATTATGCAGGCCCCCGGTAGAATGAAAATCATCCGAGCAGTCCTGCATCGCTTCCATCAGCTTGATGCACTCCTCCGCCCCAATGGTTGATTTCGATAGGATGGTTTTGGCATTCTTCACATCACTTTGAAAGTAGAACTGCCGGCTCTTTCCGCAGCAGGATCCGATGAACCGCTTGGATTGAAGCTGATTTGCCACCGGCTTCTTATCCACCAGCTGTACATACGCAAACCCTCTGTCTTCATCGATGGACAGCGACTCGATTTCTCGCGGCAGACGGATGACACCCTCTGACGCCAAAAAACCGGTGACGAGATCCTCCATATAGGTCGGCGTGCAGACCATGGTGGCGAACTCATTATCATTCACATAGATGGTCAGGGCGTATTCATTCGCTACTTGATCCTGTACGTGACGGAATGAATCCCCATCATATTTTACAATGTTGATGCTTTTCATGACGTTATCTTTCATGGCTGCTCCTTTTAGCTGATCTCCGTTTCCAGATCAGGAATCGGCTTCTCCAGGTAATTCATATCCTTTCGGGCGTTAAATCTCTCTGCTTTTTCCACTTTGACCGCAACATTATAGCTTGGGATCTTGGCGAATTTTTCATACACACCTTTAGGCAGCAGGAAGTTGCCTTCAGGAAAATGAAGCTCAATGTTTCCTTTGGCGATGTCGATGAACTTGGCACGCCCCTGGAAAACGCCGTGCTGATTATAAACGACGATGTTCTCTCGATCTTCGATGGACAGTTCCTTCGCATCCTTTTCATTCATCAGCACATCGTATCTCTCTGCACCATTGAACGGATCGGATTCGTTATAGACCATGGAGTTAAACTGCTTTCCTCTCCGCGTAGTTACATAATACGTTCCTTTGCCCTTTTTCAAATCAGGAATATCGACTGGAATTAAGTTGCCTTTGCCGTCCGGAGTCGGGCAGATCCCATCTTCACAGAGCCATGCGCCTCCCCATTGGAATACATCGCCTCGGTCTTTTAAATGCTGGATCCCCTCGTAGTTCGGATTGGCTTTTGCAATCTCCCGGCGAATCTCATGGCCGCTCTTAAATCCAACCAGATGGGCGTTCTTTGGTTTTACACGCTTAGCAAGATCGATGTAAATTTTCCATTCGGTTCTCGCTTCCTCTACCTTCTGGCTGTTCCCTTTAATTTCAGGGGAAAAATACACCATGCGTTCGGTGGAAGTCGAGGTCCCTCCGTCCTCCTGCTCGTAGCGTGTTTTTGCAGGAAGAACGATGACTGTCTCTTTTGCATCCACCAATGTAGATGTGTTAAAGATGATATCCTGATGGACACGCAGCTCAAGGGAAGAGAGTGCCTTCTCCACAAAGACCGGATCCGGCATCGTTTCAAGAAAATTGCCGCCGGACAGATAATACATTTTGATTTTCCGTTCATGTCCCTCTGGCAGCATGATATTTTCAAGTGAAACGCCCAGTACATCTCCCTGCCACTTTGGAATCTCAAATCCCCACAGCTTTTCAATTCGCTCTATATTTTTCGGTTCAAAATCACCTCCCGGCAGTACAAAAGGATCGGCACCCATCTCCCCGGAGCCCTGAACACTGGAATGCCCCCGTATCGGCATAAGCCCGCAATGCTTCCGTCCCAAAAAGCCCCTCAGCAGCGCCAGATTGGCAACCTGTGAGATGTTATCAGAAGCAAAGGTATGCATCGTTAATCCAAGGGACCAGACGAAAACACCGGACTTGCTTCTGGCAAGAAGCTCTGCAAGTTCATAGATGCGCTCCTTGCTGACGCCTGATGACTGTTCAATCGCTTCCCAGCTCTGTTTCTGAACCTTCCTCTTTAATTCCTCATAGCCGTTCACATGCTGATTCACAAAATTGTGGTCGATCGCTGAGCCGCGCTCTCTCTTCTCCATCTCAAACCAATGCTTCATGATGCCGTGCATGAACGCGATATCTCCGCCAATATTGACTTGATAAAAATCATCCGCGAGCTTCGTTCCGAAAAGGGCAGATTCTCCAATGGACGGAATCCAGTACTTCTCCATCGATGGTTCACGGTACGGATTAATGCAGATGATCTTCGTGCCGTTACGCTTAGCTGCATACATATATTTTGTGGAGACCGGCTGGTTGTTCGCGGCGACTGAACCCCAAAAGACAATAACGTCCGATCCGATCCAGTCCTGGTAGTTACAGGTAGAAGCACCCACTCCAACCGATCGTTTCAAAGCGGTTTTTGACGGCGAGTGGCAGATGCGGGAAGCGTTATCAATATTGTTCACTCCCAGATACCGCGCCACTTTGGCCGCCACATAATACGATTCGTTCGTAATCCCCCTTGATGTAAGGAAGAACGAGATCTGTTTTGGATCAAGCTTCTTCATCTTACCCGCGATGGTGTTCATGGCGTCATCCCATGAAATTCGTGAAAACTTTCGCTCTCCTTTGCGGCGGATGAGAGGATAAGGAACACGTCCAAGCTTTCTCAGCTCGGCGCTTGAGTATTTACGAAGTTCGTCAATGTCAGCATGAACGATCTCTTCTTTCATCGCCGGCATGGTGTTCAATCGAAGGACATTTAATCGTGTCGTACAAACGTGCGGCCCAGCGAGGGTTTGGTCGTAAAGTCCGGACACCCCAAGCGCACACCCGTCACAGACGCCCTGCGTCAGGATCTTGCCCGCGTAAGAAAGATTATCTCGGTTTTCCCATGCGGCTTTCATCGTATCACGAATATGGCCGGGCTTTATCTTTCCAAGGCCAAACGGAACCGGGCTGACCCAATGCTTGGGAGCAGGTGTTTTTGGAAGTTTTATCGGTCCTTGATGTTTCGTTTTTCCCATACGGCACACTCCTTTTTAACTTTTTTACAGGCTGTCGAATGATTTCGATTGTCGATTATCTAATTCCTCTTCAAAGTATATGGGGTGCTGGAACATAGAATTTCAGAACCAGCCCTTAAAAAACAAAAACCACCGGGGACCCGATTACGCGAAACCGGGAACCGCGGTGGTAGTCTTTAACAGGAACGCTGCCAAGTGCCAACACAGATGGTCCTTACTTTTTAATAAATTTGTCTTGAATATTTTCGTTAAAAACGAAGATTGACATCCCGAAGTCTTTTTCGATATCAATATCTACAAAAAGCTCCAGAAACGAAGCGCCCAGCAATTCTTCCATTTCAACTGGATGGTTCTTTTTGTACATGTCCTTTACCATCTCGGTTCGAGCCGAACGAAGCATCTGCCTGCCTTCATTAGAGCCTGAAATAAACTTCTCGACCGGTGAAAGATTGCCTTCCATTTCACAAATGGCCCAATTTTTGCAAAAGGTCGTTTTGATCTGCCGGGGGCCTTTCCCCATATGGCGCTTACGAAAAGCTCTTACCAGATTACTGAATTCCGCTTCATAATTGTTCATAAACGACAACCTTTTTTTGTGCTTTTTGCTTATAAAATTATAAATCACAAATGGAGAACGTGCAACTGTTCGTCCGATTCTTTCTCCCTTTTAATCCTGCGGATATCCAACCGTGCAAGGAATGAAACGATCAGCGCCACGATAAACAGGGCAGCGAAGAAGGTAAGACTTTCTGCGTAGCTTCCTGTAGTATCCTTCACCCAGGCGGCAAACAGCGGACCTGCCAATCCTGCGGCTGCCCATGCCGTTAAAATGTAACCATGGATGGCACCGAGCTGTCTGGTTCCAAATAAATCACCGATATATGCCGGAATGGACGCAAATCCTCCTCCATAACAGGTATATACGATAGCGAGCATGATTTCAAAAATGATCGTGGTCGTAACGTTCGGAAGTAAAAAGAACAGGACGATCTGCACGGCGAAAAACGTTGTGTACGTATTGGTCCTGCCGATATAGTCGGATACGGACGCCCAGCCGATCCTTCCAAATCCATTAAATAAGCCTAAAACACCCACCAGCGCTGCCGCTTCGGTGGTAGTCATTCCTATGCTTTCCTCAGCGAGCGGTTTAGCTGCTGATAGAATAGCGATCCCACAGGTCACGTTAATGAACAGCATGAGCCATAAATAATAGAATCGTTTTGTCTTAACCGCCTCATTGGCTGTCAGCTGCGACAAATCCTCAGTGACAGCTGCCTTTCCGCTGTCCACCTTCTTGCGATAGCCTGCAGGCACCCAGCCCTCTTTTGGTTTTTCCAGGTATAAAGAGGAAAGAACCATGACCACAAAATATGAGATTCCAAGGATATAAAACGTGTTGGCAATCCCGACTGATTTAATGAGACTGTCCATGATCGGCGAGCTGATGGCCGCAGCGAATCCAAACCCCATGATGGCAAGTCCGGTCGCAAGCCCTCTTCGATCAGGAAACCACTTTACTAGTGTCGATACCGGAGCGATGTAACCTACGCCAAGACCGATTCCTCCAAGTACCCCATAAAAAACATACAATAATGGCAATGACTCTAACTGAACGGCCAGTCCCGAACCAGCCACACCGGTCCCAAAAAAGGCGGCAGCCAGCAATCCGGATTTACGAGGGCCGTACTTCTCTACGAAATGCCCCAAAAATGCTGCAGACAGCCCCAGAAAAAGAATGGCCAGACTGAACGTCAGCTGCACCTCACTGGCTGTCCACTTAAACTTTTCTGATAAAGGCGTGGTAAAATTGCTCCACGCATAAACGGAGCCGATGGAAATATGAATTCCCACGCCCGACAGCGCAATCAGCCATCGATTTTTGACCTTGCTCATCATAACCCTCTCCTCTTTTATGTAATAAAAAGCCGCCACAAACTTGTCTTATAGTTTTATAGAACTATAAGTAAAAGATTGCGACGGCAGCAAATCACAGGTTCGCTGTGGTATACCAATCCGGTTTTTTGAAGCGCTTACAGAAGAATCCTTTTAACAGGCGACAGGTTCACTGCTCCTTGCCAAATGATTCCCTAACCACATGTTCACGAAATATTCAAATTTTTCAATCTTAATAGTAATGGAATTAAATGGGGCAGTCAAGTGTCCTTTTAAAAATTAAGTCAGTTTTTCATCACGCCATGAGGTTCAATAACAAACTTTTTTGCTGCCCCTTTGTCAAAGTCCTTATATCCGGAAGGGGCTTCATCAAACTTTAAAACGCTAGAGAAATAAGAAGGAGACGACAAATTAAAATGCGATTATAATACCGTAGTAATTGCCCATTATAAGAAAGTAAACGATACAAAAGAAAAAGGAGTTCAGGATGAAAAAATTTATGTTTCTTAAAGTAGTTTTAATCTCGTTCATATGCATAGCCATATTCGCATGCTCCAGACCATCCACCAATAAGAAGCAAGAAGAGAATAAAGAAAAGAAGAGTACTTCGACCCCTTCTGTTAAGCTTATTGGAAAATATCCATTAGAAAATCCACCAAAGTTATCTAAAAATATCCATGGAGCGCTAGGATCTTCTCTTCTCCATTTGCCAGGTGACCCTGATAACATTTTTTATTCTTCGTCCGATCGGGGCCCCAACGGGAAAATGACCGTAAATAGTGAAGAACGGAGAACCTTTCCAATACCAAAGTATACGCCTGCAGTGTATAAAATGGAAATTTCTAAAGGAAAACTAAAAATAGTAGAAATCATTCAATTAAAGTTACCAAATGGATCAGATCCTGTAACGGGAAGCTCCACTATTACAGGTTTGCCTAATTTTAAAAAATTTGATGAAGCACCATATGATGCGAAAGGGAAAAATGTTTTGTCATATGATCCCTATGGTTTAGATACTGAAGGGCTTGCTTACAATCCAACAGATCAAACGTTTTGGTTAAGTGATGAATACCGGCCAAGTCTAGTCCAGATAAAAAAAGATGGTACCCTTGTAAAACGGTTAATACCGTCTGGGATGGAATCTAAATTTAAAAACGCTCCTCTGATTCCTGTAAAGGGGAGTTTGCCTGCAGTTCTAACAAAACGAATGGAAAATAAAGGATTCGAAAGCGTGACGATTACTCCAGATGGACGTTATCTTTTCACCATGACACAAAGTGCACTGTCAAACCCTGGTGAAAATTCGAGAGTAGTTCGGATTCTAAAAATAAATGTAAAAAATTCAAAGGTAATAGCCGAATATGCATACCTTGCTGATAATGGACGAAAGTTGGGATTTGATCAAAAAGATATTGGAGTTTCTGATCTTTATGCTATTAATGAACATCATTTGCTTGTCGACGAACGAGATTCAGAAATAGGAAAAAAAGCGAAATTGAAGAAAATATATAAAATAAATTTTCAAGGTGCAACAAATATCTTAGGAAGGGACAAACATAAAGGAAAAACGCTCGAACAAATGAACGCAAAAGATTTAAAAGCTGCAGGAATTAAAATGGTTGCTAAGAAGGAAGTATTGAATCTTTTAAATTACGATTATCCTTATGAAAAAGCAGAGGGAATGTCGTTAGTTCAGGGCAAAAAATTGGCTGTCATTAATGACGATGACTTTGGAATGGAAGATCCGAATAGTAAAACAGAACTTTGGTTGTTCCGTTTACCCTGAAAAAACACCGTAATCTAAAAAAGGGGCTGTCCTAGAAGTCTGGAAGCCGTTGATTTCCGTTTCAGGCCGCTCGCTTTTACCGGCGCGAGCGCCTACTTTCGCGGGGCGTGCGGTGAGCCTTACCGGCGTGAACGCCTACTTTTTGGCGCAAGCGCCTGCGGGAGTCTCACCTGTCACGCTAGTCCCCCAGGACAAGGAACGCTGCGGCAGCGGTGCATCGCACGAAGAAAATGTGATTTTCATTTTCGAGGATCTCGCACCTTCCACTATAATCAACTTTTCATTGAAGATTTTTTGCGCGAAAAAGGAGCTGCCTGAAGGTCAATTTTTGACTTTCAGGACAGCCCCTTTTATATTATGGCAGTTTTTTTAGAATAACGACTTTAAGATAATCTCCTTCTCTAAACTCTTTGATCGTCTTAAAGTCTTCAGGAAGTCTGTGCTCTTCAAGAATTTTATACTTGCCGCCGGTCTGGCGGAACGCTTTTTCAATAAAGCCTTTGAACTTGCTCATGCCAAACGTGCTGCAGTTGGATGAGGCGACGATTACTCCATTCTTTTCCGTGATGGCAATCGCCTGTTCAAGCAGTGCCGGATAGTCTTTTCCAGCGCTGAACGTATGTTTCTTGGAACGCGCAAAGCTCGGCGGATCCAGGATGACCAGGTCAAACAGCAGCTTTTTTCTTACCGCATATTTGAAATAGTTAAATACGTCCTCGACGATAATATCTTGTGACTCATAATCAATACCATTGATGCTGAACTGTTCCTGTGTCTTGCTTCGGCTTCGATTGGCCAGATCGACACTCGTCGTTTTTACTGCTCCGCCCAATACGGCTGCCACTGAAAAAGCACCGGTATACGAAAAGGTATTCAATACCCTCTTGCCTTCCGAGTACTTGTCCCGGATGGCTTTCCTCACTTCCCGCTGATCAAGGAACACACCGACCATCGCGCTTTCATTTAAGTACGTCGCAAAATGAATGCCATTTTCCTGGACGATAAGGGGAAACTGCGCTCGCTCTCCTTCAACAAAGTCATCATCTTCAATGTACGTTCCTTTTTCAGCAAACCGCTTCTTCTCATAGATCCCTTTAAAGTCTGTCAGGTTTCTAAGCGCTTGTAAAATAAATTCCTTGAATTGATAGATCCCTTCACTGTACCAATTGATGACGTAATATCCATCAAAATAATCCATGGTGACACCGCCGATTCCGTCACCTTCTCCGTTAAAAACACGGAAGGCGGTAGTGAGCGGATCTTCAAAAAACGGCTCCCGGTCTTTGAAGGCTGCCTTTAATTTCTTTTCAAAAAAGGACTGGTCGATCCGTTCCTTGGGGTTCCGGCTCAAAATCCAGCCGATCCCTTTATTCTGCTTGCCATAATAACCTTTGCCTATAAACTTGCCGCTTTCATCAACGGCTTCAATGATTGTTCCTTCTGCCAGACCTTTGTCCACGTAAGAAACGGCATCGCTTACGATCAGCGGTGATCCACCTTTGATGCTTTTATCGGAAGATTTTATTTTCACACGAGCTGTACTCATCATTCCACCCAATTCATCGATCAATTTTCTGGTTCACGTTCTGTCATTATAATACTTCTGGCGAAAGAAATCATTAATGCCATAAAATAAAGCACAACTCTCCATACGGGTTGTTGTGCTTCTGGTTTGTACTTAAATGAGGCAAGACTCGGTTTGGGCTGCAGTCCTCTCCGTTCTATATGTTCGGCTATATGTCGTATATTTATTTATTTTTTCAAGGCTTGGCTGATAGCCGATACCTGGGGAGTCTGGAACTGAGATCCATCCATTTTCCACTGTTACCTCAGGCTCAATAATGTCATCTGCCCAGTAAAGTGAGGAGGCCGCAGTATCACCTGGCAAAACAAAGTTCGGAAGAGTAGTAATCGCAATATTGTGGGCTCTTCCCACTCCCGATTCGAGCATCCCCCCGCACCATACAGGAATACCCTGATCCTGACACAGGTCATGAATTTTTTTGGCTTGAGTAAGGCCTCCCACACGGCCAATTTTGATATTAATAATTTTACAGCTTCCCAGCTTTAAAGCCTTTCGGGCATCATCCAAAGAGTGGATGCTTTCATCGAGGCAAATCGGTGTTTTCAGTTCGGCCTGCAAGTCTGCATGGTCAATAATGTCGTTATAGGCGAGCGGCTGTTCAATCATCATTAATTGATAATCGTCAAGCGCTCTTAACCGATCCACATCATTTAAGGTGTACGCAGAATTTGCATCAGCCATAAGAGGGATATCTGGAAAAGCCGAACGTACCTTTTCGATTAATTCAATGTCCCATCCTGGTTTAATTTTAAGTTTAAAGCGTTTATAGCCCTCTGAAAGACGGGATTCAATCGTTTTTAGCGTTTCCGCAACAGAGTCTTTTATTCCGATACTGACGCCGACCTCAATTTGTTTTTTTGTTCCTCCAAGTGCACTTGAAAGGGGCTGGTTTTGCTTTTTCGCATACAAATCCCAAACGGCACCCTCTATAGCAGCTTTTGCCATATAATTGCCTTTGATGAAAGCAAAATATTGTTCAGTGAGTTCATCTGGATGCTGAATATCGTTATGAAGCAAGATGGGGATTAAGTAATCCTCGAGCATGTGCCAGTTGGTTTTCACTGTTTCTTCATTATAGACAGGATCAGGCATCGCTACTGATTCTGCCCATCCAGAAGTTCCATCCTCACTTCTTACTTCGACGAGAATAAATTCCCTGTCATATTCTGTGGCAAAGCTGGTTGTAAAGGGGTGGAGTAAATCTAGTTTCATATGCCGTAATATGACTTGGCTTATTTTCATTTGCAGTTCTCCTCTTTTCCTTCGCCATAAAGCAAAGTCCAATTATCTTTTGGTCAGCACATAAAATTGTACTGGAAGCTCCTTAACGTCATTCTTTATGAAATCGGTCACCTGCCAGCCGTTCTGAAACAAGCCAGTAAAAATTTCCCGTGTTTTCAAACGCCAGTTTATGGCTTCCTTCAGGCTGGCTTCTCTGATCATTCTAAAATTCTTTGGGATAGCCACAATCGCCTTATCGCTTTCTGTCCCAGCCAGAGGAGCGCTCAAAGGAACGGGCAGCCCGTCCCCATTTTTCTTCCATTGAATGAGTGACATTTCCACCGCCTGTTCAAGGTGATGAACCGAAGATCTGCGGGGGATGTGCTCCTGATCGATATGCCATTCGACAAGAAAGCGGTCTGTAGGAATTTTACTGTTCAATGGATCTTCCAGTTCACCATAACAGTTTTCAATATAGGAAGAACAAACGCCGCCAAGCTTTGAGATATTCAAATAACCATTAATACTTTCCAATGGATCATACGTCCAGGTAATAAGAGGGTAGCCTATCTTTTTTGCCTCCTCACACTGGGCGATCTTTAATTTCTCTCCAATTTTTTTATTTCGAAACTCTTCATCAATCCCAAGCATATGGGAACAAAGATAACTCGTTTTTCCGTTATATCCTGGAAAGCTGTATTGAAATCCCACCAGGCGTTCCCCGTCATAGGCTCCTAATACCAATCCGCCGTTTTTCACTGCAGTAATGGTCTGGTGTGATGGTGTCGAGTCGGCTTCTCCCCAGATCTTTGCCTCCAGCCTTCTTACATCCTCCAGCTCTTCAATAAGACGAAGGGATCGGATTACAATACTCTGTGTCATGCAGCACCTCCGTTTAATCCTGGTTGAAATCCGCTTTCTGCAATGGAACCATTTTTGTTTTCTTTATCATTTTGTATCCGAGAAAAGCAAGTAAAAACAAAGGAAGTCCAATATAGGACACTAATATGCCATACCAGTCGATCTGCGTTTCAAAGAAAGCAGCGTAATTTTGTCCGAATATGGCAGTCAGGCACAGGACGGTAGCCAAGATCGGACCTAGCGGAAACCATTTAGATACGTATGGCAAATCATGTAACGCTCTACCCTGAGCCAGGTAGGCTTTTCGGAAGCGATAATGTGTAATGGAAATTCCCAGCCATGAAAGGAAGCCCGACAGGCCTGCTGCATTCAGCAGCCAAGTATAGACCGTTCCCTCTCCAAAAAGCGAAGTTAGAAAAGCGGCCATCCCAATAATGGCGGAAAAGTACACGGCGTTTGCCGGCACCCCGCCTGCATTTACTTTTTTCAGGAACGAAGGGGCTTTGCCCTCTTTAGCAAGTACCCATAAGACCCGCGATGCTCCATACATCGCTGAATTTCCGGCGGATAGCACAGAAGTAAGAATGACTGCATTCATAACAGAAGCTGCCATCGCAAACCCTGCATTTTTAAAGACGAGCGTAAAAGGGCTGACCGCAATATCTTGTATATCCGTGCTTAACAATCGCGGGTCATCATAACTGATCAAAAATCCAATGACAATAATGGCCAGTACATAGAATAAAAGCAGTCTCCAGAAAATCTGTTTAATTGCTTTTGGGATGTTCTTTTTCGGGTTTTCACTTTCTCCTGCCGCAATCCCTACGAGCTCCGTACCCTGAAAGGCAAAGCCGACCACCATAAACACTCCTAAAATAGAAAAAATACCTCCATTAAACGGCGCCGGTCCCTTAGTGAAATTTTCAAATCCTGCTGAATTCCCGTGCATAATCCCAAAAATCATCAACACTCCTACAGCTAAGAAAATAATAATAGTCGCTACCTTTATGATCGCAAACCAAAACTCAGATTCACCATAACCCTTTACCGATAAAATATTTAAGCCGAAGATAAGAGCCAAAAATAAAGCACTCCAGACAATACCAGGCACACCAGGAAGCCAGTATTTCATGATCAGAGATGAAGCTGCCAATTCCAGAGCGACGACAATTGCATTGTTATACCAATAGTTCCAGCCTATTGCAAATCCCAGAGCAGGATCGACAAACCTGGACGTATACGTACTAAAGGAACCGGTAATAGGAATGAACGCCGCCATTTCAGCTAAGCTCGTCATGAGAAAGTAAACCATAACACCTGCAACCAAATAAGCAGCAACTGCACCGCCGGGTCCTGCTGTGTGAATGATTGAACCACTGGCTAAAAACAGTCCCGTTCCAATGGTGCCTCCAATGGCAATCATGGAAAGATGTCTTGTTTTAAGCTTTCGCTCCAAGTGTGTTTGGCCGGAAACTGGCCGTGCTGCATCTTCAATACGAACGGCTGATGGAGAATTTTGCACGATGATATCACACCTCTTTCTCTAATTTTTATCCGTCTTTTTCTTTTTCTTATTCACTAAAAACATCGTAGTTTGTGTACAGATTCTCTAATTTTTCCTGCCTGGTTTGAATGCGTTTTTTGTCCTTCTCATAAATCCCTGCAATGATCAGATCCAATAAGGTAATAACAGACGCAATGGAATTCGGGCCGGCTTCTGCATTTTCTTCCGTGGTTAATGCAATATCAGAAATGCTTCCGACGGGAGAAAGGAGACGGTCAGTGACCGATATGAGGCAAATCCCGTGTTTTTTCGCGATTCCTGCCATTTTCAGGGCTTCGGTTGCATATCTCGGAAAAGAGAAGATAACGACGGCCGATTTGTTGGTAAGACTGCAGAACTTTTCAAAAAAATCTCCAGAAGGAGAACTTAACCAAACATTTTCTCGTAAAGAGCCTAGCGTATAGGAAAACCAGTAAGCCGCTGCATGTGAAATACGATGACCCGCAATTAATATTTGATCCGCCTGGATCAAGACCTCTACTGCCTTCCAAATTTCCTGGACATTGGCCTCGTTTAAAAGATGCCTTAAAATGTGGACTTCGCTTTCGATGACTTTGGTAAAAAGATCATGGCGGTCATCACGTTCTTTTTCCTTCAAATGATCAGTTTGAGCCAGCTGCAGCAGCTGATCTTGAATCTGATCATGCATTTTACTGAAACTTTCAAAGCCTAATGCGTAAGAAAGACGTATAACCGTCGTTTCACTTACACCTGCTTTTTTTCCAATCTGATAAGCGGTCTTAAAGACTGCTTCATCCAGGTTTTCGATCAGATAGTTTGCGACCTTTTTCTGGCCTCCCGATAAATGCGGGAATTTTTCTTTTACTAAACGTTTAAAAGGAAGCTGATCCATCAAATACTCCTTTCCGTTTAGAATTAAATCCTTCATTTTTTATAAAAGAGAATCAAATACTTCGTTAATTCTTACACTACCATATTGAAAGAAGAATGAGAATACTTTTCGACTATTCCGATTATTCATTTGGAAAGTTGCTATACACGCTGATCCATAAAAAAACAAAACCATCCGGGAAGATGGTTTTGTCCCTGCATTTTCTTTAACTCTTCAAATCTCTCTTTTTATAAAAGACAAAGGCAGCCGATAAGCAAGCTGCACAAATAACCGCTGCCAGAGTAACCAACACCGCGTCCACCCCGCTGTCACTTAACAGGTTCTTCGCCTCAAAGTATTTAAAAGGCGTAATGTACTTGAGAGCATCAAGCTTGTCATTCAGTTCGATGACGATCGACAGGATATAGGCAGCGAGAAGGATCCCGGCAGCCAGGGACGTGGCCCTCTTAGGATGCTTGGTGATAGCCGCGATCACCATGCCGATTGCCAGGAACAAGACCTGCAGCAATAACAATCCAGCCATGAACTTCCAAATCTCACCTGTGTCTGCAGTGGACTCATAGTGCTTCACCATGGCAGTGGAAAAAGCATAGGTTACGAGATTAAAGATAACGAGCAGCACGAGTGATGCTGCAAGCTTCGATGTTATGATTCTTATGCGGGAGACTGGTTTGGCCATTAGAAACTCTGATGTTTTGTCACGCTCTTCTTTTGCAACCATATTGGCTCCGAGCATGACAGCATGGATAGTTGCCATTAAGACGAGATACGAAAACAGCATTCCGTAAAACCCCATGACCGTTGACAAATCCAGTGAGCTCAACCCAAATATCGCCTGAAGTGATTTAGGCATCGCACCGAAGATCTCGTTCGCCGACTGCCCGGAACTTTTCATCGTTCCATACTTGCTCATTCCTGAAACCACCATAAACAGAATGCCGACGCACCACCAAATCATGGACTTACGGCTATATTTCAGCTCTCTCCAAAAGATATTCATTGTTTGTCACCTCTTCCTTATCCTGCTATGCCGCATGGATGTCTTTTTTCGTAAACAGCATGTAACTGGCAGCCACCGCCACCACTACAACGGACGCACCAATACTGATATATACCGGTTCATAAGAGGAATGCTTCATAATATACGGCAGATCGAAAAATTTAAACGGTGTAATATAACGTATGGCTTTATCCCCTATAACAGAGCCGAACGTGCTGATGATAAAGAAAGCAAATACCGTACCGAGCGAAATCGGCAATACTTGCCGAATCCTTGAAAAAGCTGAAGCTACGAGAAAACCAAGCGATGCAAACACGAGTTGAACAAAGAAATTTGCCGCAGACATGAAAAAGAAAGCTTTTTCATTAAAATCAGATGTCGCTGCTGCAGATGCCATACCGTATGAAACAGCGATAAAAATGACATTCGTGAAGCTCTTGTCACTGGTTTCGTGAGAATAAACTCGGCTGTCTTCCCGCTGACTTCCTTGGAAAGAATGCCAGTGCCAAGGTTCATCGCCTGAATGGCACCGCACAGCATCACATATAAAAAGAAATACGAGTAAAATCCCAGAAGTGATGTGATCGTGCTGATCTGAACGCCTAATGCCTTAAGCACACCTTCCGGATAATTTTGAAGGACCTTAATAAACTGATCACCATCCTTTTCAACCGATGGGTAGATCGAAAAAAACAGCACCGTGACTGCCGCCAGCGCAAATGCCCAGATCAGCATGGACTTACGGTTCACCTTAAGCTCATGCAAGAAGATATTCACTTGGAACCCTCCTCCTTCTCATAATAATGAAGAAAGATTTCCTCAAGGTCTGGTTCATCCACCCAAAGGTTGGACAGTTCCATTTCGGCAAGCTTTTTCATGATGATGTTAATGTTGCCGCTGTACAGGAAGCTGATTTTATGACCATCACTCTCAATGTTGGTGACGCCATCCACTGCAAACCATCCAGCATCCACCGGCTGTTTTGTTTCAATTTTAATCTTCTTATGGTTGTTTTCCTGAAGGGTGCTGATCTTCTCGACGGTAATGAGCTCGCCTTCTTTAATGATCGCGACCCGGTCACACATCTTCTGCACTTCACTCAGAATGTGGGAAGAAAACAGGATGGTCGCTCCCTTTTTGTTCTCTTCTTTTAATAGATCAAAGAACTTTTGCTGCATCAACGGATCCAATCCCCCAGTCGGCTCATCCAGAATGATCAGCTTCGGCTCGTGCAGCATCCCCTGAACGATACCCACCTTTTTCCGGTTTCCGTAGGACAAATCCTCGATGCGCTTATTAAGGTTCAGATCCATGATTTCCGCTAGCTCATGAATCCTTTTTCTGCAGTCTTTTTTATAAAAGCTCGCCGAATAGTTCAGGAGGTCCTTCACTTTCATTTTGTCGTAGTAGAACACCTCTGAAGGCAGATACCCGATTTGTTTTTTGATTTCCGGCCCGTGTTTAATGACGTCTTTACCGAAAATCGTTGCGCTTCCGCTTGTTGGAAAGATGATCGACAACAGTGTTCGGAGTGTTGTGGATTTACCGGCGCCATTCGGACCGATGAAACCAAAGATCTCCCCTTCTTCCACATGAAAGCTGATGTCCTCGATTCCTCTGGCATTGCCATATCTTTTCGTTAAGTTCTTAATTTCAATCACATTCATGGCCGAAGCCTCCTTATCTGTAATAAGCCTTTTTGAATAAATCAATGTACTCACTGGCTTCCGCAAACACCTCGTCATAATCAACCGCCTCATCCTGCACTTTCGCTTTGGCCAGTATTTCTTCACTGAGGCCATCAAAAGCCCAAAGCATACTTTTTATGACTTTTGTAAGATCCAGATCGTCCCGAAACTTCGAGGTACCAATCCCATCAAAAAGCCACGTGCAGCTGCTAGCCTTAAAATCCTTAATCTTGCTTTGAAAATCGCCTCTGATTTGATCCGATTCCTCCAGCAGCGCTTTCTCAAAAAATCGGAAGATATCTGGATACGTATGAAGAAGCTCAATCTTAATCAGCGTCATGTCCTGGAGCCTTTTGAAGAAGTCTGTTTCCTCCATGACCACCTTTTTGTAAAAGTTTTCCACGACCACGTCCATACAGTGATCAAACAAAAAAAGATACAACGTCTTTTTATTCTTAAAGTAATGAAACAGCAATCCTTTAGATATGCCAGCCTCCTTCACGATTTCGTTGGTCGAAGCATGGTCATACCCCTTCTGCACATACACTTTGATGGCAGCATTCAAGATTTTGATTTGTTTTTCATCTTCCAGATTGTAAAATTTCGAAAACACAGGCAGCACTTCTTTCATCATTTATCGCCAATCGGTTGACCATATCGGTCAATGTCAGTATATGCTCGTTGACCACTCTGGTCAACAAGATTTTTTCGTCAAAATTCAGCCAGGCTGCTGCAAAGATATTCCCGGTGAAAATGCATAAGTTTTTGTTTGCTTTATGATGATAACGATTTCCATGGCTTGAGCTCTAAAAGGAGGTGTTCGAAAACTGCATATTGATGTTAGACATACATCGACATGTTTTGACACACAAAAACACCCATCCTTTACTAATAAGGATGGGTGCTCCAAGATCATCTCCCGCGCTTCCACTTCGGAAGCCTCGGCTCTTTAACACGGATAAACCGAATGATGATAAACAGGATGTAGATCGCCAGTGCTACATAGAAGAACACCGGCACTTTCTCAAATCTTGCCTTAGCCAGGAGATAGAACATATAGAACAAAAACAGAGTGACGATGACACCGTTTTTGGGCAGTTTGATGTTTTTGAAGCTTGGAATTTTAATGGTGCTGACCATCAGAATCGCCAGCCCGTAGAAAGCAATGATGAAAACCCACAGCGGGATCATTTTTACAAACAGAACCAAGAACGTAACGATCGCTCCTGCCAGTGTGATCGGGATTCCGGTGAAGTGCTTTAGCGATTCTTCTTGGGAGGTTACATTGAAACGGGCCAGACGGTAGGCTCCGAACACTGGAAAGATTCCGGACATCGCTACCCCGTATATATAATGAAAGTCGGCAAAGTACGTATGAGCGGCTAAAAAGGCTGGTGCTACCCCGAATGAAACGATATCTGCCAGGGAATCGAGTTCCTTTCCCATCTCATTGGTCACTCCAAGAATTCTTGCTGCCCTGCCGTCAACCGCATCGAGCATGATGGCGATAAAGATCAGGATGGTGGCGTTCTTGCTGTCGCCGTCTATAATATAGCCGATCGAAAAAAAACCGCAATATAAATTTCCAAGTGTCAGCAGATTGGGTATATGCTTTTTCATTGAGCACGTCCTTTGTATGTAGACTATACCCTTTAATACTAAAGCATTTCAGGAAATTTACAATCGAATTCCCAATGAAAAAGGGTGCCTCCCCCTTCTGATTTACATTTTTATTTTATTCAATAACTTGATAAATATTTCTATTTCTTCTACTGTAAATTCACTGAACGTTTCCTGATAGAAATCATGCAGGACTTGATCCATTTCATCCCCGAGCTGTTCCCCTTTTGGCGTGATCGATAAATAAACGATTCTCCGGTCCTGCTCACTGTGTTTTCGTGTGACGAGACCGCGGTTGATCAATTTATCGCTTGTTACAGAAATATGGCTGTTCGTCACCTGCAGCCGATCCGCAATTTCCGATACCATCTGATCACCGTGGCAGCGAAGTACCTTTAGAGCCGCATATTCGTTAAGCGGAATAAAATCCTTTAGCAAAGCATGAAAACATGCCCTGGCCTTTCTATTTTGATTTCTATAGGTTGTCACGAGATCCTGAACGAGCGCTTCTCGGTTTTTCATAGCTATTCTCCTTGCTGGCATTGCAGGAAATGATGAAGCAAAGCCTGGCTTGCGTCAAACTTTGGCTTTAATCCCAGCTTCTATTTTTTTTAACAATCGAATATATTCATCTTGCTCTTCCTTGGTTAGAGTGGAAAGCATTTCTGCCCAAAAGCCATTCCGTTTTTCAATGATGGCAGAAATGAGCGATTCTCCGGCTTCCGATAATACGACCCAGACCACTCTCCGATCCTTTTCATCACGTGTACGCTGGATCAGCTGGTCTTCTTCCAGCTGGTTCAAAAGTGTCGTTGTCGCTCCTGAAGTCATTCCCATCGTCTTGGAAATATCCACTACCATGCTTCTTTGTTTCTGAAACAGCATCTTAAGCACCGCGTACTTGGTTGGTGTCAAACTATATGGGAATTCCTTGATTTGATTTTGAATAAACGCTCTTTGCAATTGAAAGAACGTGTCCTTGATGCGATCAAGCTGCTCGATTTGAGCTTGTAATTTTTGTTCCATAGCAATCCCCTTTGGGTTATTTGGCTCAACATGATAGTATCATTAACCCTTAAAAAATTAAAATTCATTTTTATTGTGCACTTCAGCCTTTTTGTGGTAAAGTGTTTACTTATATAATACCTTTATCATAAAGTATCTTTGGATAAAAGTAAAACTTCACAGAGGTATCAATCATTAACAGTTAGCTGTGATCTACAGTTAATAATATTAATAATTAAGGAGGGCAACTAAATGTCTAGAGGTCGTTTACTCATGACCAACATCGTAGCATTTCTCGTAGTCATAGTTTTAATCGCAGGAGGAGCGTATTACTATTTCCAGAATAGCAATTATGTTTCGACTGACAATGCAAAGGTAACAGGTGATCTGCGCAACATCACTGCTCCAACCGATGGAAAACTTTCTGATTGGAACCTGGAAGAAGGTAAAAAGGTCACAAAGGATGATAAAATCGGAAAAATTTCCGGTGCTGAAAAATCAATGGATATTAAAACTCCTGCCGATGGAACCATCATTAAAAAACAAGCGAGCGATGACCAAATGGTTCAAGCGGGCCAAACCCTTGCAAGTGAAGTCAACATGGACGATCTATACGTGATCGCGAACATTAAAGAAGACGAATTAAAAGATATTGAAGAGGGTGACCAAGTTGACGTTACTGTCGATGGTGACGATGAAACTACCCTTGATGGGAACGTTGAAAAAATTGGTTTTGCCACAAATTCTTTATTCTCATTAATGCCTAAATCAAACGATGACGGCAACTACACAAAAGTAACTCAAACTGTACCTGTTAAAATTTCAATCACAAACTCATCTGATAAAGTATTGCCAGGTATGAACGCAGAAGTAAAAATTTCTAAAAACTAATGATTGATAAGAATGATACTTCCTAAGAAAGGAGGAAGAATAACATGTCAAGCGAATTTCAACAGCCGCAAGACTCACACAATATAAAAAGATTTATTCCTTTATTAGCCATACTCATGGTCGGTTTATTCCTTGCAATCCTGAACCAGACGCTGCTGAACGTGGCCATTCCCCACTTAATCACGGAATTCGGAGTGTCAGCGAATACAGCACAATGGCTATTGACAGGCTATATGCTGGTCAATGGTGCACTTATTCCGCTCTCACCGTTTCTGATTGAGCGGTTCGCGGTTCGCCGCCTCTTTTTGTTCGCCATGTTCTGCTTTACGCTCGGCTCTTTGATCTGCGGGATCTCAACAGGGTTCCCGATCATGCTGGTTGGACGTTTAATCCAGGCCGTTGGCGGCGGAGTGCTGGCACCTCTTGTAATGACCATCATTATCTTTATTTTCCCTCCGGAAATCCGTGGTAAAGGGATGGGGATTTTTGGTCTTGCCATGATGTTTGCTCCAGCAGTCGGCCCCACACTCTCAGGTTTTGTCGTACAGAACTATGACTGGCATCTTCTCTTTACTGGAATGGTGCCGCTCGGTTTTGTCGTCTTAATTCTCGCGTTTTTCAGCCTGAAGGACATACAGCCGCCAAAAAAGGTTACGGTTGATGGCCCTTCCGTCTTTACATCTCTTGCCGGTATGTCGCTGCTCCTTTATGGATTCAGTGAAGCAGGAAATGATGGCTGGGATGATGCGGTCGTACTTTCAACCATGATTGCAGGGGCTGTCCTGCTCATGATTTTCACGATCAGGCAGCTTCGTATTGAGAAGCCGCTGCTCGACATGCGGATCTTTAACTATGGAATCTTCTCATTAGCCAGTGTTATAAATGTCGTTTTGACGATCAGTTTATTCTCCGGGATGTTCTTGCTTCCGATCTATCTGCAGACCATCCGCGGCTATTCTCCGCTTGATTCCGGACTGCTATTGCTGCCGGGGGCATTGATCATGCTGGTCATGTCTCCGGTCTCAGGAACACTGTTTGATAAATTGGGGCCTCGTCCTCTCGCGATTTTTGGTATGGCGATCACAACGGTAACGACTTATTTCTTTACACGATTAACGATGGATACACCTTACACGTTCATCGTCATCCTATATATGTTCCGTATGTTCGGAATGTCATTCTTAATGATGCCGATCATGACAGCGGGTCTTAACCAGCTGCCTAAGCACCTGAGCAGCCATGGTACATCGATGTCCAATACGCTGCGCCAGGTCTCGGGCTCCATTGGTATCAGCCTGATCACTACGATTTTTACAAACCGGACAACGTTTCATATGAATGAAATGGAGGGATCCATGAATACAGCTGATCCTTTCTTCATGGCATCCTTCCATGAATTTGTTCAAAAAGTAGCGGTCACACTGCATCTTCCTGTTTCACAGGCTCAGCATCAGGCGGTAACGATTCTATTTGGAAAAGCGAGCCAGCAGTCCAGCATTAATGGCATTAACGATGCTTTCATTATCGCAACCGTTATTTCGGCCATTGGTTTGGTACTAAGCCTCTTTCTCCGTGACGTTCGAAAAGACAAGGTCAGAGAAGCGGCCGCGCCAGTGCCTCAGAAAGATGAAATTCTTCTGCTGCCTGCGCCTAAGAACGTGTCCTAACAACGTACTGTATTAAAATCTGGAGGAATGTTTCATGAATATATGTATTGTCTATGATAGTGAAGGCGGCCACACAAAGGCATTAGCCGAATCCATCGCAGCCGGAGCACAGCAAGTGAGCGGCGCCAATGTGTACCTGCAGCATGTAGATGAAGCTGATGTTTATTCCCTTCCTAAGATGGATGCGATCATTTGGGGATGCCCCGGCCATTTCGGAACCATCAGCTCTGGCCTAAAAAGCTGGATCGACAAGCTTGGCTATTTATGGGCGGAAGGAAAACTCATCAACAAAGTGGGGGCTGTATTCTGTACAACAGCCACCACCCACGGAGGATTGGAAGCGACTCTTCTTAACCTCATTACTCCAATGCTTCACCAAGGTATGATTATTGCTGGCCTTCCTGGCAACATCCCGGAAAATGCCCTGTATGGATCTTACTACGGCGTCGGAATAACTTGTCCGATTGAAGGGAATGACCTCATTACCGAGGACGACCAGGCGCTTGGACGCGCATTGGGAGAGCGTGTAGCTCAGGTTGCACAGCAATTTACAGAACGGTAGGTGATGGAAAAATGATCGGCATATTACTTATAGTAGTCGCCGTGATTTTAATTGCAGTCTTAATTGTTATTAATACGAGGGCTTTTGCCGCCAGGAACAAGGCAAATACGGAGAATGAAGACGTTCAGTCTCCAGCTGTGGAAGAACCCGTGCACAAACCTGCACGAGATGAAACCGCCGCTGCCCAGGAAAATCACGAGAATATAGCTGCATCATCGCCAGCAGTCCAAGAGAACGTGCCTGAGAAAGACTCGAATGAGATGGGTGACATCGAGTACCGTCATGCATTGCAGAGATTAAAAACGTCTAAGCCTGCGGCTCCTCAGGATGAACCGGAAAAGCTTTCGATGAAAGATAGCGATTACCGCAACGCTTTAAAAGCAATGAATAAAAAACGCGATAATAAATAGAGAAAAGCCATAGAATGTCGACTTCTATGGCTTTTCTCTAACCATTTTCAAAGAGGTGCTTTTTATGAAAGTTCAAGAGTTCATGATCTCCAATGTGATTAAAGCCAACCCGGATGATACCCTCCGAAACGTCCTTCGTTTGCTTGTTCAAGAAAAGATCGGTGGAGTGCCAGTGGTCGATGAGCACGGAAAGCTGCTTGGTATGGTGTCCGACGGTGATATATTACGTTCCATCAAACCCCGTGAACGGCAAATCTATGATTTCTTTTCCTTCGTCTTTTCTCCGCAGGATGAAATGGAAAAAGTACTGCATCTTCTCGCTAAACATCACTTTAAAAAGCTTCCGGTGGTCGAAAAGGAAAAACGGGTTGTCGGTGTCATCAGCCGCGGAGACGTTATCCGAAGAATTCAGCAAGCCCTCCTTCAGCAATTGTAATGGAACTTTCGTGTAAAAAGCAGCCGTCACCGGCTGCTTTTTTATTGTGCAGGTATGTTTGTATACTTTTCACGGAGCAGGAACTTTTGAATTTTGCCGCTTGCGTTTCTCGGCATTTCATCGACAAAAACAAATCTTCTTGGCCGCTTGTAATCTGCCAGCTTCTGGCTGTTTTTACAGAAGGCATCAAGGTTTTCCTCGGAAAGTTCCCCTGTTTTCCTCACGACGATGGCCGTCACCCGCTCTCCCCACTTTTCATCAGGCTCTCCAAGCACAGCTACATCAAGTACTCCGTCATGCTCGTATAAAAGATCTTCCACTTCACGCGGGTAGATATTTTCTCCCCCGCTGATGATCATATCGTCCATCCGGTCAGAAACAAAAAGGTATCCTTCTTCATCCATATAACCAATATCTCCGCTATGATACCATCCTTTATGTACTGCTTGCTCGGTAGCGTCATTCCGGTTGTAGTACCCTTTCATCATGCTTGGCCCCCGGACGATGATTTCTCCGGCCTCTCCCGGCGGAAGGATGTCTTCGGGGTCAGACGGACCTTTAGTACCGGGCCGAACGACACGGATTTCATGATTAAAGCAAGCTTTTCCGGCAGAGCCGGCTTTTGCTTCCTGTTCGTCTTCAAACAAAAAGGCGATAGCGGGTCCCATCTCCGTCATACCATACGCTTGTACAAGCTGAATGCCCAGCTTCTCCCCAAGCGCCCGAACGAGAACGGGGGCCATCGATGCTCCGCCATAAAGACCGAACCTCATGGAAGAGGTCTCGTATTGAGAGAGTTCTTCCTGCAGCATCATGTTCCACATGGTAGGCGCGGCAAACATCACCGAAATTTTTTCGTCCTGAATCGTTTGAAGGACTTTTTTTGCATCAAAATGGTGCATGATTACTGTCGTACATCCATTATGGACCCGCGGCAAAAATGCACAGTGCAGTTCAGCACAATGGAACATGGGAGCAGCCGCCAATCCTCTGTCTGACGGCCTCAGCTGCAGAGCCTGCATGCAGGTTAAACTCTGCTCGACCATGTCCCTGTGGCGGTGCATCACTCCTTTTGGCTGTCCAGTCGTTCCGCTCGTATACATGATCGCATACAAGTCGTTCTCGTCCATTTCAACATGTGGCGGTGAGCCTTGAGCTTCTTGAACCCTGTCGTGAAAACGAACTGCCCGCTCCGGTGCTTCATCGCTGACCGACCAGAAGGAAACAAGTGGAAACTCATCAAACAAAACCTTCACCTGCTGCTCCAGATCTTTTTCATAAATAAAAAGAACAGGTTTGGAATCATTGAGAATATACGAGACTTCACCTGATTTTAACCGGAAATTAATCGGATTGATGACGGCGCCTATTTTTGCACAAGCAAAGTAAACCGTCGCAAATTCACTCGTGTTGTACATGAAGACAGAAACCACATCCCCCTTCTTTACCCCCGCAGCTAAGAACGCCTGTGCAGTCCGGTTGACATACTGATTCCATTCTCCATACGTCCATCTTCGGTTACGGGACACATCAACCAGCGCTTCCTTATTCGGATACTTGCTTACCGTCTGCTCAAATAACCTTCCAATCGTCGGATACATCCATTCTTCCTCCCACTTTTTTTAGAGTGAAAACAAGCAATGCCATGCTGAAGTTGTTAGAGCCTATAATCTGTTAGGTACTAATTCCCCAGAATCCCTTTGAATCCCTTGTTAATCGTCTGCGTAAATAGAACTATTTTTCCGATTTGTTAACTAAATGTAATAAAACATTTCGTACCAGTGGCCGATACACATCTATGAATCAAACAATGTGAAGCATTTTGATTTTAGAATGATGTGCAGAGGAGATCGAGATGAAAAAGCTAGCAATTCCGGGGTTTTGTTTTGCCGTACTAACCACAGCCGCTTTATACCAGAGTACACATACCAAACCCGTGTCCGCTCAGGAGTTAAAAACGAAGTATGTGAATGTCAGTGCAAGCTCAAGCCTGAACTTGCGAAAAAGCGCAACGACAAAGTCAGCCATTATCGCCAAGCTCGTAAAAGGCAACAAGGTAATCGTCTATTCAGAAAGCAAAGGATGGGCAAGGCTTAAGTACAACGGGAAATATGGCTATGTCAGTTCCAAGTATCTGATTACCAAACCTTCAGCTAAAACAACGATAAGCGCCGCGAAACCACAAACGGCCATTAAATATGTAAAAGTAAGCCAGGGCACATTAAATATGCGCAAAAGCGCCTCTTCAAGTGCAGCGGTCATCGCCAAATTAGCAAAAGGAACAAAGGTGACCTTCTATTCTGAATCCGGGGGATGGTCAAAAATCACAGCCGGTGGAAAAACAGGCTATGTCAGCTCAGCTTATTTGTCCACTTCCAACCCTCCAGCTGCCCCAAATACAGCTAAACCGAAAACCGTTACGAAATATGTTATGGTGAAGTCAGGAGACACTCTCAATCTGAGAAAAAGTGCTTCTGCCACATCAGCGATCGTAACAAAACTAAAGAATGGTTTAGCGGTTACGGTCTATTCCGAGTCGAAAGGGTGGGCTAAAATCAAAGCCAATGGCAAGGACGGGTATGCCGGCTCCGTGTATCTATCTGCCAAGAAGCCGGTGGTTAGTGCATCCAAGCCAGCTCCCAAACCGGCAACCAAATATGTAAAAGTATCATCATCCGATAAGCTAAATCTGAGAAAAAGCCCTTCGGCCAATGCAGCCATCATTACTAAACTTGTGAACGGCCTGCAAGTAACGGTCTATTCCGAATCCAATGGCTGGGCTAAGATTAAGGCCAACAATAAAAACGGGTATGTGGATTCAAGCTATCTCTCTGCCGCGAAGCCAGTGCCCAGCAAGCCAGCTGAACCTGCAAAGACAGTGACTAAGTTTGTTAAGGTCGGAATAAACTCGAGCCTTAACATGCGTTCTGGCCCTGCAACGACGTATTCCATAATGGCCGTACTTAAACACAACACGCCTGTCACCGTTCATTCGGAGGCCAAGGGCTGGGCCAAAGTATCTGCCGGCGGAAAAACCGGGTATGTCAGTACTTCCTACTTGGCGGTTCAGGCAGAAACCAATCCAGGGATCACCAATACAGCTTATGGAATGACACTGGATGAGATGGCCGCCATTCAGATGAAAGTGAACCCGCAAACCGATAAAAAGTACACTACGTTTATCCGTAAAGATGCGCTTGATCTTTCGAGCAGCACCACCGGGGTGGTGGATGGGACCGGCTGGCGTGTCAGGGGCGGCGCAGGAGATCAATACTGGGTTGTCGGCAATGTCAGCAACGGGGAAAAGCTTCAGATAGTGAATACGGTTAAAGGCGCTGACGGCTATACCTGGTATCAGGTGATCTACAATAAAACATGGGTCAATGCCAGCCCTGAGGACGTAAGATACCTGCTGAACGTTAACAATTTTAAAAACGATCCGGTTAAGTCCTATCAATTTTTAAAACTTTCTCAGAGTGCGAGCTTAGATAACAGTGAAGTCAATGAAAGGATTCTGGCAGGCAAGGGCATTTTGGAAGGAAACGCCGATGCTTTTATTGAAGCTGGAAAAGCGTACGGAATAAATGAAATTTACCTCATCTCCCATGCTTTGCTTGAAACCGGGAACGGAAAATCCAAACTCGCAACCGGTGTCGTCTATAATGGCAAAACCGTTTACAATATGTATGGAATTGGAGCGGTTGACCGCGACCCGATCAACATGGGAGCCAAACGCGCCTACGACGAAGGCTGGTTTACCCCTAGAGCCGCCATTATCGGCGGAGCAAAGTTTATTTCCAAAGATTATATCCAGGCTGGACAGGATACTCTTTATAAAATGAGATGGAATCCGCTGGCTGCGTCTTTAACCGGCACGGCGACTCATCAATATGCAACAGATATCGGCTGGGCTTCCAAACAGACGACCCAAATGTACAACCTGTACAAACTGCTCTCATCTTATAAACTCATTCTGGAGATCCCCGCCTACAAAACCATCGGTAAATAAAAAAAGCAGACATAATGTCTGCTTTTTTTATTTACTTCCAATTGATCTTCTTCACCGTTTTAAAGCCATTATGTTTTTGAAGTTCTGTGTCCACATAGAAATACGGCTTTACTACAGAGGGTCTTACGTAGATTTCCTTTCCGGTACCATGGTTATACATTTTCATTTGATAATCAACGCCAGCTCCATAATAATAAGCCTGCCAAACGATCTCGGAACAATACAAATATTTTCGATTAGTAGGATCAGTTGAAACCTTATATGTACTATTTTTATATTTCGCGCCTTTCTTCCAATAATTATCATACGCATTTTGAGCTGCTTTGTTTGCAACAGACGCTTTATTGTGGCGAACGACCTTCGTCGTGTCATAATGATCTAGCCACTTGCTGATGCTCCACACATAAGGCTTTTTATTGTAGCTCATGCTCGTAAAGAGAACATTTTTTCCATCGGGCAGCACAATTCCCGCATGACCGACCAATTTGTAGGAGTTATAGGATTTGGTGATCAATATATCTCCTGCTTTGTAATCAAACCCCTTCACTTTAGCTGCTTCTGCCGGCTTCGGCACGTATGTCAGGCACAATGCAAACAAGCTGACTGAAACTAGCATAGCTTTTAATACTTTCAATCTAATTCCCTCCTTTATGGATTAAACAAGTATTATTATTCCATAAATATCCAATAATTGAATGTGAGTTTTTTTACTTTTTTTACCTTTTCTATCTAGGAATAAATTCTTATTTACTGGGAGAAGATTTCGTTTATCCTCGGTAGTGGATGTGATGAAAAAAAGCAAACCCTATGGGTTTGCTTTTAATACGGCTTTAACTCTCTTACAGCCTCGGCAATATTCTTGGCTGCCAGGTTGTAAACTTCCTTCAAATATTCAGTTTTACCTACCTGGCCAAACTGTTCCCTGACGCCGATCCTTCTCAAAGGTGTAGGACAATGCTCACTTAATACTTCAGCCACTGCACTTCCCAGCCCTCCAATGACATTGTGGTTTTCCGCGGTTACGACTGCCCCCGTTTTTCTTGCCAACTTAATAATTAACTCTTCATCGATCGGCTTTATGGAATACATATCTGCCACCGTTGCCCGTACTCCATGATTGCGGAGGATATCTGCGGCCTTTAAAGCCTCGGCTACCATGATCCCACTGGCGATGATCGTTACATCTCCTCCTTCACGGAGAATCTTTCCTTTTCCTTCTTCAAAAGTCTCGCCGGAATTGTAAATTTTCACGGCTGCTTTCCTCATCGTCCGTATATAATGCACACCGTATTCACTGGAAATTTTACGGAGTAAATAGGACAACATGGTTGAGTCGCTTGCTTCGTATACAACGGCATTCGGGATCAGACGAACGAGTCCCATATCTTCAAATGCCATATGTGTTCCACCATTGTGTTCCGCCGTTACCCCTGAATCAGAGCCCAAAATTTTCAGGTTTAACCGTGCATATCCCCCTGAGACAAACAACTGATCAAAGGCACGTCGGGTTGCAAACTGGGCAAATGTATGGAGAAAAGGAATTTTTCCGGTCAGTGCGAGCCCGGCAGCTACTCCCATCATGTTGGCTTCCATGATGCCGCAGTTGATCAGCTGCCCCGGTATCTGCCCCTGAATTTTATTGGTAGAGATCGAGCTCATGAGGTCAGCTTCCAGTGCAATGATGTTTGGATTTTGTTTTGCCAGCTCAAGCAGAGTGCTGGCATATGCCTGCCTCATTTCAACTTCTTCCACTTCATAAAATGCAGCTGCTGATTCAATCATCCTGTTATCCTCCTTTCCATACTGCGCTCAAGTTCTGCTATCGCTTCGAGTATGGCCGCTTCATCTTTAGCATTAGGACGGATGTGGTGATTGTCTGCTTTTGTTTCAAGGTATGGAACGCCCTGGCCTTTTATCGTGTCTAATATAATGGCAACCGGTTTTTCAATTTGCGACTTTCCAAGCTTAATCGCATCGTAAATTTCAGGAATGGAGCTTCCGTCTACTTTTAAGGTATAGAATCCAAAGGCATTAAACTTTTCAGCAAAATCGATGGGATCGATGATATCCTTTGTTAATCCGTCGAGCTGCTTTTTATTATCATCTACCAAAACAGAAAGATGGTTTAATTTGTGATGCGCCGCAAACTGAAACGCCTCCCAGCACTGCCCCTCGTTTAATTCACCGTCACCCACAATGCAATAGGTGCTATTCGACTTGCCTGACAGTTTATGAGAAAGAGCCACCCCTACCGCTACAGAAATACCCTGGCCAAGTGAACCTGTTGTCATATCGACTCCCGGTGTCAGGTTTCGATCAGGGTGCGAGGGCAGCGATGTCCCATTCTGATTTAGAGTGTACAGCACCTCTTCCGCGAAAAATCCCTTCATTGCTAAGGCCGCATAATATGCCGGGCCTCCGTGGCCTTTTGACAGGATAAAGTAATCCCGTTCCTCCCACTTGGGGTTGGCACGGTCAATCTTCATGACGCCTCCATATAGCACAGCCAGCGTTTCAACAATCGATAAGCTGCCCCCATAATGACCAAAGCCCAGATGGTGGAGTTCCTTTAACGTTTTTAAACGGATCTTATCTCTTAAGAGTTCCATTTCAGTAATCGTTTGACTCATCGAAAACCTCCCATATTAGCACTTCGCTTTAAGCCGAAATCTCTTCCTTTTCTTGCTGCGGTTTTTTTCGTAACCCGAAGAGAACGGCAATCACTAACATGGCTGCCACAAAGACCGTAACACCTGTCGCCCCGAACGAATCAGCCACATTTCCTAAAATAATTCCAGCGCCCCCAAAGTCGCTGTCTGAGAAGGTGGTATTCGCAAATCCAAGATCCCCAAGTACCGGAAGCAGGAAAACAGGAAGAAATGTAATAAGCAAACCGTTAGCAAACGATCCAATGGTCGCACCGCGTATACCTCCGGTAGCATTACCGAATACACCTGCCGTAGCCCCTGTAAAGAAATGAGGGACAACTCCTGGCAATATGATTACGGCACCAGCCCAGCCCAAGATTGCCATGCCTACGATTCCGCCCAAAAAGCTGCAGAAAAAACCTATTAAGACCGCGTTTGGTGCATAAGGAAATACAATTGGACAATCAAGTGCAGGTTTGGAATTTGGCACGAGTTTAGTAGATATTCCTTTAAAAGCAGGTACAATTTCAGCCAATACGAGTCGAACACCGGAAAGGATCACAAACACCCCGGCAGCAAATGTGACCGCCTGAATGACAGCGAAGACAAGGTAATGTGTTCCATTGCTTAATTCCTTCTCAACATAGGAAGGGCCCGCAAACAAGGCAATAACCAAGTAAAGAACCGTCATCGTAAGTGCAATAGTGACTGAACTGTCACGAAGAAAAGCAAGGCCTTTAGGGAAATTGATTTTCTCTGTAGAGCGAGATCCCTTTCCAACTGCTTTTCCTACCAATCCTGACAGGATATAGCCAAGAGAAGAGAAGTGTCCGAATCCTACATTATCGTTTCCTACTATTTTTCGCATAAAAGGCTGGGTCATCGCCGGGAACACTGCCATCGTTAAACCAAGGGCAATGGAACCCACAACAATGAGCCCTATCCCTTTTAACCCTGAAACCACCAATATAATGGCAATCATACAAGCCATGTATAATGTGTGATGTCCTGTGAGAAAGATATATTTTAATTTGGTAAATCTGGCAACGAGAATGTTGGCAATCATTCCAAAAAACATGATTAACGCCGTAGCCGATCCGTACTTTGTCAATGCCATTGCTACAATGGCTTCATTATTGGGCACGACACCATTTACATGAAACGCTTCCTGAAACATTTTTCCGAATGGATCGAGTGCCCCAACGAGGATATTTGCGCCTGCAGCAATAACAAGAAATCCTAAAAAGGACTTTGTTGTTCCTTTGACAACCTCACTCGCTGGTTTTTTCTGAAGAAGCAGACCAATCAAAGAAATCAAAGCAACAAGAACAGCAGGCTGACTTAGAATATCCATCATCAATTTAAGAAATCTTTCACCCATGACCAGTTCCCCCTTCAGGCTCTTTAGAGCATTCCTTTTTTGGTAAACTCTTCTCTTAGTTTCTCTCGAATTCCATCCATATCAATAATGCTGTCAATGACAACGACCTCTCCCAAGTGGGTGGCACTTTCCGCAATATCCCTGGCAGCGATAAATAGATCTGCCATGTCAGGGGTCGCAGAGCTTAAATCAGAATGGCTTACCTCCACACCTGACACCCCCAGCTCGTTAATAATTTCCTGAACATTCATTTCAAGAATAAAACTGCTTCCTAAACCTGAACCGCATATAGCTAAAATTTTCATTTCCAGTCCCTCCTTTTTTTACTGCACCGCTTTGGAATATTCATGAATGAGCTCCATGATTTCATCTATGTTTTTCATAGCTTTTAATCTTTTTACATTGTCTTTATTGCTTAAAAGTTTTGTAAGCTGTGACAGAGCCTGCAAGTGGGTCGTATTATCGATCGCAGCTATACAGAACAATAAGGACACAGGATGCTTCTCATCGTTCAAAAAATAGACTGGCCGCTCAAGTTTAAGAAAACTCATACCTACCTGATTCACTCCCATTTCCGGGCGTGCATGCGGAATAGCAATTTCTTGGCCCAAAATGACATAAGGGCCCATGGTGTGTACATTTTCAATCATGGCATCAATGTAGGAAGACTCTATTACCCCTTTAATAAGAAGCGGCTGGGCTGCCTCCTTTATCGCTTCCTCCCAGTCTGGGAGCTGTTCCGCAAATTGGATGGTATCATTTGTAATTAAGTCACTTAGCACTGGACTGTTCCTCCTGTTTACGTTGGTCCTTTTTTGAAACATAAATTGATTTAAAGCCTCGGTCAAACCTGCTTTATCATGGATCTCCCCAAAACCTTCAACAATAGTAAGGATGTCTTTTGTTGAAACCGGCTCATATTGGATCCCAAATAAAAATTGATAAACATCATTGATAAGCGTACTTTTTTCAACGGGCGTCATGATCGGTTTGACAAGGAAATAGCGTTTTTTTGTCGGAAGCTGTACAGTCGAGAAAATAAGATCAAAATTGGAGCTCTGATCCTTTTTAAATTCCTGCAATGACATCGTACGGTCAATCGTGATCTCTGAAAACAGGGACTCGAGCTGGTGCTTTACCATCAGTGAGGAACTTATTCCACTCGGACAAACCACCCATGCTCTCTTTTTTCTAGCTGCAATGTGCTTCGGTTTTTCGAGCAAAGCTCCAAAATGGATGGTAATAAACCCTGCTTCTTCCTCGGGTATAGAGATATTGAGAAGGATTTCAACGGGCTCAAGCAGTTCCTTTACAATCGTATATAGTTCCCTGTGTTCTTCTCTGATCTGAATAAGCAAAGGATTGTGGATGGGTATTCGGTACTTCATCCGATAGTAAGCGGGTTTCAGATGCTGATAGAGTGTTTCAACGACTGTATTCTTTTCTTCAAATGAGATGCAGGCCTTGGATTCAAAGTCTGTGACCAGCCTTTCACATATTTGCAGCAGCAGATCATAATCATCCTGTACAGCAGATGCATTTCCCAATGAAAGTCCTAATAGCTGAATGACAAGGTAGGCCAATTCTGATTCGACGGTATCCAGCTCTAATAGGTGAACGATTTGTTTGGCTGTTTCTATTAACCTGTCTTGTTTAAGAATCTCAATCTCATCAGGATGAAGACGGACCACCTTTTTTTCCAGAAGCCGGATATAATAGAATTGTAGAAAATGAGCGAACTGGTGCAGGCGTTCTTCCACAAATTGAAGATTGAAATCCCGTTCAAGCGACTGTAGAAGAGTGGTTATTTCATCCACTCTAAGCTCATAACCTGCTTTTGTTATGAGATATTCAATTATTTTTTTACCCGACGGCTTCTGAAAAAGTCTGGTTAAATGATTCATTAACAGGACCCTTTTATCAAGCTCGGTTCCCTTTAAGTGGTATCCCCGTTCCCTTGTGTAATGAATTTTCACAAGGAACGGGCTGATCCTGTCATTCGCCTTTTTCACATCCGCAATTACTGTGTTTTTACTGACCTTCAGGAGAGAGATAAAGTGAGCAGACGAGATATACTCTTTTCTGATAAACAGGAATAAAAAGATGGAATAAAGCCTTTCTTCTTCCGTAAAAATAAAAGACTCTCCCGTTAACTGCTTGCCCGCATAATCAATGACTCGTTCCGGAACCTCAATCCATGTTCTTCGTTTATAAGAGATAGGAGGAAGACTCCGATCCTTCAGCCATTCATTAATTTTTTCAAGATCGTACGTAATCTGCCGCTTGGTCAAATGGGTCTGATCCATAAGCTGCGACATGGTTGGTCTGTTAAGTGCAGAAAGCTGATTCAACAATAAGGCCGGCCGTTCTTCCAGTTGCACGTCATCATCCCTCCTGTATCCATCATATTTTAAAGCGCTTACATTTTGGATACTTATTGACTACAAAAAGTGTTATCTTCAACTTACAAAATTGTGACGAAGTACGGTTATGTCTTATTACCGATCTTTAATTTAGAATTGTACAAGCATTTTAAAGGGCTGTAAAACTGAAGGAATAAAATAAACCTGAATCCTTTAATGGGATTCAGGTTTATTAATTGGTGATAATACTTCTATAGTTTCTCAAATAGTAAGTTAAGGAAAAGGAGAATCATAATAAAAGCCAGAGCACCGTTTCGCTTCATCTTTATAGATCCAATAATCAAGGAGATGTCATGACGATCACGCCCAAACTGTTTCCGAAAACCACCACCCTGATCCCACTCCTTTTCCCATATATACGAACAGAAAAATAAAAAGATTCGTTACTCTATTTCTAATACTAATTCAGCTGATTTTGCCCTCGATACACACGCTATGACCGTTTCTTGTCGTTCCTTCTCCTCTTCTGTCAGAAAAGAATCGCAATGGTCAACCTCCCCCTTTTTAACTTTGATCTCACACGTACCGCAGCGTCCTGCACGGCAAGAATACGGAGCATCGATTCCATGGTCAAGAAGAGCTTCGAGCAAGGTCTGATCTTCAGCTACCTGCACGGTGGATCCATTTTTCAGTCTTACTTGAAAAGCGTTCCGAACGCTTGGTTTTGGCGAGGTAAACCGTTCAACATGAATATTGGAAGATGGATAGCCTAATTTTGCTGCTGCATCAGTGAATTCAGTAATAAAAGAACCCGGTCCGCAAAAGTACACATGGGTTCCGATCGGATGTTGAGCAAGAGAAACTTTATTCATCCTCTCTCCCTCGTCTTCTTGGGAAAAATAGAAGCAGCACTGTTCGGGATAAGTTGTTTTCAGGGAAGAATAAAACGCACAGGATTCCTTTGTCTTGGCAGCATAATGCAGTTCAAAGGAAGCATCCCTTTCTCTTAATTCCTCCATCATCCTTATAAAAGGCGTGATTCCGATTCCCGCCGCATAGAACACATGCCGCTTCGCTTTAAAGCTCAAAGGAAAATGATTTTTCGGGTAACTGATGTGCAGTGTATCCCCTTCTTTTACTTTATGGTGCATATAAGCGGAACCACCTTTTGAATCTTGGTTTAGTGCGACAGCAATCTCATAATGTCCTTTTTTATTTGTATATCCGGTTAAAGAGTAGTGGCGATGAACCTGCCCTTTCTCTGTTTTCATAAAAACAGCGATATGTGAACCTCCGCTATAGGGTGGCAGCGGCTGGCCGTCAAGCGAAGCAAGCTCAAAACGTTTCACACGTGCCGTTTCGTTATGTATAGTATTTACCGTGACAGGCACCCTCTCCGCCAAAAACATTTCCGTTCAACTCCTATTAAAGTTTGGCCACATAGCCTAAGTACGCCTTCCGCAATGATGAATAGTGGTCACTTACCGAAAGCAGTAAGCCGCATTGGGAGCATGTGATTTCTGACGCATCCGATCTAGCCAGCTCAGTCAGTCCATGGCAGCGGCAGCAGAACACCTTGATCATTTGTTCCCCGCGGCCGAGGAATTGCACCTCTTCTTCTGAGAAACCTATGTCTTCGGTGATGTTTTTAAGTCGCTCAATCTCTGGCCACGCTGCTGAAACATACAGATAACACCCCATTTTCTGATGGTCCAGCCAGTTTCGTACCTTTTCCTCATCTTTAATCTCCATCACTTCAAAGGATAAATGTTGTTCCATAATGTTTTGGATGATGGGCTGCACCAAATTTATACCAGATGGATCACCGCAAATGAGGTATTTTCGCTTTCCCGGTACAAACGTCATGTCAGTTTCCCTTTCAGGTAGGATAGAAGCGGTTTTTGATAGAGAGCGATCCCTTTGTATTCCGCAATATGTTCGGGAAGCTCTTTTAAAATATGATAAAACTGCTGCAGCCAGTCTCGATTGGCCGCCAAGTCCTTGATCGCCAACAGATGAGTATGAATCGTGAACAGAATGCCGTTGCTTTGCGGCAGACGAAACAGCTTTTGAACTTCCACCCGAAGATGAACGAGGTCTCCAGCATTTACTTCTGTTACGTTCTTTCGTTCTTTTCCCCATTCATGAAACGTCTCCAATGATGTATCGAGCTTGTTTCCCGCCATTAACGACCAATTCAGCCGCTCCCATGGACTCCCTGCTTCCATCCTCATTAAAAAACGCAGGATGCGCTCATCCAGCTCCTCCTCTTTAAATCCCGGAATTGGATGGTGAATTTCTTTAAATCTCATCCCAAGGTTGAATGCGAGTGACCAGTTGGCCGGAAAACAGAGCTGTCCTGCATCCAAATGAAGATCCCCATCCCTCTCCAGCATAAAAATGAGATCTTCCTGCACATGCCTGCCAATAAAGTCTAAAGGCTGATACGGAATCGTCGTTTCATCACCATAGGTAAAAGTAAATGCCTCCCCTAGCAGTTTGTTTTCGAACGTCCAGTGATCGCCGTTTTTCTGGAGCGCAAACTGACTGGGAAAAAAAGCTGCCAGATGTTCAGTGACCAAATCTACAGCCTCCCACTGTCCCTTTAACGTATGCGGCATCGTTTGAAAACAGCGTTCGGGATAATTGTTGAGCAAATTACGCTTAAGTTGAATCTCTTCTGTATAACGTGGAGTAATTTCTATACTGGATGGCCGGGTCATGGGGACGGAGTTATTGGAATAACGGTATTGCTCGCCCTTAAACGGATAAGGAAAAGAATCCATTTCACGTGTCAGCATACGGACCTCCTTTTTTTACTGAATATTCTTTCTCTTTATTTTATAGAAAAGTAGTGAGGAACTGAAGAGGACGCTTGAAATAAAAAATTGGCGTTCTCTTTGGTTTGAGAAAACACGTATGACGTTTCCGGGCAACTCCCCAACACCAGGAAAAAGACCGTACCACCTCGTGTGGTACAGCCCTTAAATCCGTTATTGTCCTTTAATCTCAAGCAGCTTCTGCCTCAATCCGGTTTCCATCTGAGCCAGCTCGTTTTCAGCCAGACGCCGTTTGTGGCGGCCTTCCTCCTGGATGCGAAGTGTTTCCTCTAATGTTGTCAGAAGGTTTTCCTGCGTTTTCTTGAGCGTTTCAATATCGATCAATCCTCGCTCATTTTCTTTGGCGGTTTCGATCGTGTTCGCTTTTAGCATCTCAGCATTTTTCAGTAGCAGTTCATTCGTCGTTTTCGAAACCTGTTTCTGCGCCTCTACCGCGCTCCGTTGGCGAAGAAGGGTCAGTGCGATCGCCACTTGGTTTTTCCAAAGCGGAATGGCCGTCATGATGGAGGACTGGATCTTTTCCACCAGCGCCTGATTCGTGTTTTGAATCAAACGGATCTGCGGTGCGCTTTGAATCGTGATCTCCCGGCTTAGCTTTAGATCATGAAGGCGCTTGTCCAGTCGGTCGGCAAACTGCACCATATCGTTAACTTCCTGATATTTCATCTGGTCGTTTGTTGCCTCTGCTTCTTTACGGAGCGCAGGGATAATTTTCCCGTTCAGTTCCTCCAGCTTCAGTTCCCCTGCAGCGATATAGACATTCAGCGCCTGAAAATATTCTTTGTTGTGCTCATATAATTTTTCAAGCATAACGATATCGGCGAGCAGCACATTCTTGCTGCTGTCGAGTTTAACACTGATCCGGTCGATCTGAGCGCCTGTCTTTTGATACTTGGAAAGCACCTCTTGAACAGAGCCGGAAATCTTGCCGAACATCCGGCCGATTAAAGACGGTTTGTTCGACTGCAGCTCATCTGGGTTCACATGGCTGAGCTTTTTCATTAAGTCATGGATGATTTCGCCGACCTGCCCGACATCCTGCTTTTTGACCTGATCCAGCATTGTGTTGGAAAAGGAAAGTAATTTGGACTGTGCCGGCGTACCGTATGTAATCATCGCCTGGTGATTCTTCGGATCGATCTGCTCAGCCAGCTGGTAGGCTTTTGCTTTATTTTCTTCAGGCAGAACGTCGATCAGCCTTTTTTGCTTCTCCTGTTCTCCAGCCTTTATCTCCTGCACGTTTTCATTGCCACCGAACGGATCGGAGAGCAAATCAGTCATAATGTCCAATTTATCGTCATGATTATAGAGAGGGGACGTATTATCGCTCATTATAATCTCCTGCTTTCGTTTCTAATTTTGAATCTTTCAAGGTTTTTATTGAATGCTTGGCCACATCCAGCTCGAATTTCAGCTGATTCACATCATCAGAGATCAAGTGGTAAAGGTCCTCTTCAATGTATTCGGTAAGTTCCTTCAACGTCCTTCTTGTTTCAGAAAGAGAATCCTGAAGCTCCCAGCTTTTCTTTGGCTGTCCTGATAAGAACGCGTATTTTTCAGTCAGCTCAACAGCTGAATCCAAATGAGAAAAGTAAAAACGCTCCGCTTGGAAAAAACGTCTTGGCTCCCTTTTGGTCATGCTGTATATTTTTCTTGTGATCTTTGTCAGTTCAATCCTCTGTTTCAAGGTCGGGATGTCCCGGATGGAAAACAGTGTCTTCTGCAGCCTGTATATCTTTGGCTTTGCTTCATTTAAATTTTTCTTGATATATTTAAATTCACTGCGGGTCAGCTTATATTTTCGCAGTATGCGGTAATTCCATAGCATCGCTGTCATCAAATAGCCGATCACCGCTCCCCCGGCCGCAAAGGCACTCGAGAGCAAGAAAGACTGATCAAACGCAAAAAAGGACAGCAGCCAGACGATGACCATCGTATTGATTGCACTGATCACCTTGACAAATACGGACAAAAACCAGTTCATAAGAATCGACTCCTGACATCATGTCTTTTCTATTACTACGAATAGAACAAACTCGGGTTTCATTTTTAGAAAAAATTTACTTTTTCTATATCTCTACCATACATGATTATGTTGAACATCTCTATAGCCCCGTAAACGTAAAAAAACTAAGACTTAAGGCTTAGTTCGCGGTGCCAGGCACCTGAGCTGATTGAATGGGCTAAGCATAACCGAATCACCAGGAGAATCAGCCTAGTGACCAGAGAAGACAATCACCGGGCCATCTCTTTATACAAGAAACTCGGTTTTGAAGCGGAAGGGTTGGTTCGAAACGACACGTACATAAACGGAGTCTATTACTCGACGTTGGTCATGGGATTATTGTTTTAAATACTTTTTATCAGAATATCCAAAATTTATCTCATATGGAAGCAGGCTGATCCATTATAGGGTCAGTCTTTCTTATTCCGTCTCTATTAGACTAGATACCCTGCTGGAAATTGCCGAAACAGCAGATTGGCTTTTCTTGTAAGGTTCATAGGAAAATAGAAGCGTTTATTCAAGATTTCCCCCTATTTTGTCATTTCTTAGCGAAAAAACTAAAGGGTTTATCAAAAATTTTAAGGGGGAATACATGATGTTGAAAAAACTAATGGGATTGTTGATGATGGCAGTCCTCTGTACTGGCTTGTTTTTTCCTGGACACAGCAGCGCCGCTCTAGGCAGTCAAATGCTTTCTACAGGCTCAAGCAACAGTGACGTGAAACAATTGCAGGAATACTTGATGACAAAGGGCGTGTTTCCATATCATACAGCTACTGGCTACTATGGTCCTATAACGAAAGGCGCAGTTGAACGCTTTCAAGAACAGTCTCGTTTGAAGGTTGATGGTATCGCAGGATCAGCGACCATCAGTAAAATTAAAGTATTGCGCAGCGGTGATATGGGAAAACCCGTTATTGAATTACAGCGTTTATTGAAAGCATGGAATACATACGATTCAACGGTTGATGGCATTTACGGTGACAGCACCGTTTCGGCTGTGGCTTCATTTCAAAAAAACCAGGGCATCACAGCTGACGGCATCGCAGGACCTAAGACGTTCTCAAAGCTTCGCCAAAAGAGCCCTTCCTACTCCACACGAAGCTTCACGGTAAACAGCTCTGCCTATACTGCAGATTGTGACGGCTGTTCCGGCAAAACAAGAATGGGCATTGATCTGCAAAAATACAATGACGGCAAAGTAATTGCAGTGGATCCAGAGGTGATTCCGCTTGGTTCAAAAGTAGTGGTTGAAGGCTACGGCACAGCGATTGCTGCAGACACTGGCGGCGGAATCAACGGCAAGATGATCGATGTGTTCATTCCAGACCACGGTGATGCGATCAACTGGGGCCGTAAAGACGTAAAAGTAACAGTTTACGAGAAATAATCGTTTAAATGATAATCCTGGGATATCCGTTTGGATACCCAGGATTATTTTTATGCCTATTTGGCTGTTATGAGATTGGCGCGTATTTCTTAAAATTCTCCCTGAAGTGCACGCAACTCTGCCTGTATCACATAAAAAGGAGGCCAAAAGTGTCCTTGGGCCTCCTTTCACATCCTTTTTTAGCTATTTGTTGTAGATGTATTTGTCCTTTAACCGGTTAAACTCACCTTGCAGCTCCATTTCATCCATCCAGAGGTTGACCCAGTTTTCAAAGACTGAATCGCCTCTAGGGATCAAGTATCCTTTTTGGCTTTTCGTAAAGGTGTTATCAGTAAGGGCAGCGTAAAGCCTTTGATCCCTGCTCGCATAGTACATCGCCTCGGTACTGTCCGTAATCATGACGTCTACTTTTCCCTCTGCGACCATGTGCGGAATCTCTAAATTGTTTTCAACGACTACCACTTTCGCCTGCTTTATGTTGGCGTCCACGAACTTTTGGTTCGTTCCTCCAGGATTTACTCCTATGGTAACGTCCGGCTGATCGATCGCTTTAAGACTTGTATACTTCTCCTTATCCGCCTCACGAATTAACGGTGACTTCCCTTCATTCATATAAGGCCGGGTCAACTGTGCCGTCTTTTGGCGCTCCGTATTGCGGCTGATTCCCCCTGCTGCGATATCAAACTTATCATCGAGCAAATCATTCATGAGTGTCGGCCATGACGTTTTTACAAACTTGACCTTAACTCCAAGGTCCTTCGCCATTAACTCTGCGGCTTCTATATCGTACCCCTCAAACTTCTTCGTGTCTTTGTTGTAAAAGGTAAACGGCTTATAGTCCCCTGTCGTGCCTACCCGGATGACGCCTTTTTTCATGATGCGGTCAAGCCTCGAAGAAACAGTATAATGATGTCGTCCTTTATGAAGCTCAGAACCCGTGGCTTGAGCCAGTTCTTCTGCAGACACATAAGGCTTGCCATTAACCTCCATCGAACTCAGCTGGCTGCCGTTCCATTCCACTTCACCCGCATCTTTTGTGGCCGAGCTAAAACGCATTCCGGCCAAAAAAACACAGGCAAGAAAACTCAAAACGACCAGCCACTTTATGACCAATGACTTTTTCATATGACTTCCTCCATTCTATGAGATACATTCATTATTCATAGAGCAAAGGGACAAGTACATCTTTTTTCAGAAAATTCAACAAAAGGGTGCATTGGTCTGAAGAGTAAAGTCCTATATTAAAAAAGCACAGCCTCTGCTGTGCTTTCAGCTTGTAGACAAAGTCTCATGTCTACAAGCTTTTTTTATTGTATCCTTAGAGAAGATACTGTTTGAGGGGGAAAGAACATGTTATCCAAACATTCTTCAGAAGGACGTCATCAAGTTACAATGGTTGCTCTTGATGATCTCGTTCCACAGGATCATTTAGTCCGCAAAGTCGATCAAGTGATGGATTTTAATTTTGTTTATGATGCGGTTAAAGATACATATTCGCTTGATAATGGCCGTCCAAGCGTAGATCCTGTGGTCTTGGTTAAGATTGCACTTTTACAATATCTCTTTGGGATTCGTTCCATGCGCCAGACCATAAAGGAGATCGAAACCAATGTCGCTTACCGATGGTTTTTAGGTTATGACTTCAGTGAAAAGATTCCGCATTTCTCCACCTTCGGTAAAAACTATGAACGCCGTTTTCAGGATAGTGGTCTCTTTGAACACATCTTTTATCGTATTCTTCGTGAAGCCATGAATTATGGATTGGTAGACCCCTCCGTTATGTTTATTGATTCTACTCATGTCAAAGCGAATGCGAATAAGAAGAAGTTTGATAAAAAGACCGTACGTGTAGAAACCAGAAGTTATCAATCTCAACTTGAGAAAGAGATTCATATCGACCGAGAGAAAAACGGAAAAAAGCCCTTCCCCCCTCAAACGAAGAATGAAACAAAGGAATCCAAGATTAGCACCACGGATCCAGAAAGCGGCTACTATGTAAAAGATGAACGAGAGAAGCTATTTGCTTACTCTTTTCACACCGCCTGTGACGCTAGAGGATTTATTTTAGGAAACCTGGTGACAGGTGCCAATGTCCATGACAGCCGAATGCTTGAGCCTTTAGTCAACCAGTTGATGGAACAAGTAGGTAAACCGAATGCCATTGCCGTAGATGCAGGATACAAAACGCCACCGATCGCTAAATATTTAATGGACCAGGAAATCCGTGCAGTAATGCCGTATACCCGGCCAAGAACGAAAGATGGGTACTTACGAAAACATGAATATGTCTATGACGAGCACCATGATTGTTATCTTTGTCCCCAAGGGGAAATCCTTACCTATCGAACAACAACCCGTGAGGGTTATCGTCAATATGCTTCAAACCCTCAGATCTGTCAAACGTGCCCACTCCTTCAACAGTGTACTCAAAGCCAGGAACACAGGAAAATGATTCATCGGCACCTTTGGGAAGAATACATAGAAGAAGCGGATCACCTTAGACATACGGAGATCCATAAAAAAATATATGCCCAGCGAAAAGAAACCATTGAACGTGTTTTCGCAGATGGGAAAGAAAAGCATGGTATGCGATGGACAAGATTCAGAGGACTGAAAAAAAAGTGTCTGTGCAGGCGATGCTAACTTTCGCTGCCATGAACTTAAAGAAATTAGCCAACTGGACATGGCGAGGGCCATGTCCAGTTTAAGAAATAAATAATTTGCCTGAAAAACAGACAAACCCCTCCACCAATATATAATTGGAGAGGGGTTTGTCGACGTTCTGAAAGCACAGCCTCTGCTGTGCTTTTTCCTGTCATATTCGCTATATAAAGGTCCGGCAGCCAAAATACCCATTTAAAAAAATTTTAAATTCTCTCCGATAGCCGGTTTTCGCGCTTGATCGACCGGTGTAAAGCCGTCTTTTGAGAGCATCACTTCGACTTCGTCACCGATCTGTTCTCGCATCATGTTCAAAACGACTTTATGGGCTGTTGGATTGTACCATTTTTCCATACCGGTCTGTTTATAAATTTCGTAGATGCCAAGGCGTTCGGTGCGCTTGCCGCCGCTTCCGTCCCCAAGCCAAAAATCATCGATCGTTACCCGGTTGGCAATCGGGCGCAGCCTTTGCGGAAATTCCCTCGAACAAGGCAAAAGCGGTGATATACTGGCCTGGGTAGTAATGCCCGCTTCCCTGATCTCCTTTAATGCTTTCATACGCGCCGGAATAGGCGGAGCAGTTGGGGCGAACGCTTTTCTGATATCTTCCTTGTCAGTCTCGATTGTCATCGATACCCTCACTTTATCGCCAAACTTTTTTAATAAGTCGATATCACGCTTCACTAACGGTGAGCGCGTTTGAACATGGAGAAAATCCGGCGGCACGTCCAGCATAACCTCGAGCAAGCTTCGCGTCAGCTTCGTTTCGTGCTCAAGCGGCTGATAAGGGTCAGTGGAAGACGCCATAAAGATCGTTACAGGGCCCTTTTTTCTAGCCTTTAAAAGGTCCTGCCTCAACAGTTCAGCTGCGTTGGTCTTAATATCGACCCAAGTACCCCACTCTTCTTCACGATATAGAGAAATCGGCAGCTGCCTAACATAACAGTAGGAACAAGCGAAGGTACAGCCGGCATACGGATTCAGCGAATGCGAAAAATCATCCAGCTGTCCCACACCTGGAGTCAATATGCTCTTTGAGACGATATCCTTCAGCTGTGCCTTCATGTTGTTTCCCTCCCTCTTCTTTCCTATATTCCGAGCCGCCCTCTCAGCTCTTCGACCTCAATAGCCGTTAATTTACGCCATTCGCCTCTAAGCAGTTCACCAAGCTCGATGTTCATAACCCGGATTCGCTCGAGCTTCGTAACCGTATAGCCAAAAGCCCGGCACATTCTGCGTATCTGGCGGTTCAATCCCTGTGTGAGAATGATTCTGAACTCATCCTCGCTTATTCTTTCTATAAAACAAGGCTTCGTGACGGCTTCTGGAATTTGAACGCCGCGTGCCATATGAGCGACAAACTCATCGCTAAAAGCCTTGTTAAGTGTTACTAAGTATTCCTTTTCATGGCCATGATCAGAATGAGAGATGGCATTGGCCAATTCTCCGTCATTCGTGAGCAGGATCAGTCCCTCGGTAGCTTTATCCAAACGGCCAACCGGAAAAATACGATCAGGATAACTCACCCATTCTATGATGTTTCCTTTAATATGCGGAGCGGCCGTACATGTGATGCCAGCCGGCTTATTTAATGCAATGTATACCGAGTTTACCTTATTTTCGATCGGTTTCCCATCAATAAGTACTTGATCGTCCGGATCCACCAGCTGGCCAATTTCGCATCTCACGCCATTGACGGTAATCCTTCCCGCTTTAAGAAGCCTGTCCGTTTCCCTTCTTGAAATGGCGCCGGTTTGACTGATGTATTTGTTGATTCGCATCATTTTCCTCTTTCATTTTTTATGAAGGCCATACGGAGTCCAGCAGGCTTCATCCTCCCTGCTGTAATAAGTTCCTCCGCTTTTTCCTTGCCTTTGACCATATGCTTCTCGGCCCTCTCGGGGTAAATCGCTGCAGCCATGTTTGATCATCATACTTTTCCTGCTGGCTGTCAATCCACCCGTAGCACAATCCGCTTTCAAGTGCTTCAGCATAGCTTGGATTCCAATGCTTGCTGATTTTCAAACCACACGGCCGGCAGCTCTTCTTTTGCCATCCAACCGCCTCCATTCTCTTATTCGTTGATGGATGATTACACCGACGAAAAAAGAAATCCTCCCGTTCCTTCGAGAGAATTTCTTTGCAATTATGAAGCCGCCTGTACTTCTAAGCGTTCTTCTTTTTTCTGTGAAGACTGCACCAGCTGAATGGTACAAATAATAAAGTACACGAATGATACGAGCAGCACATATGTCCATGTCAGAGAAACAGCCTGCGTTTTCCAAACTCCTGCTAATGAAAGCAGAGCAGGGAACGTAAGCGTCACCCATGACTGTACGAATGCCACCTTCCCGATATACACATCAATCCTTTTATTTAATGCGCCAGACAGGAAGAACAGGAACCATAAATAAGCCCATGCCGCCCATGTCAAGCTGCCGACTGTATCATGAAACTTCAGAAAGGACACGACTGCATACAGTACTGCAATGATCGAAACCCACAGTGAATAGTAGCCGAGCCCGCTGCCGTGAAGGCCATTTACGTTCGTTACTCCAACAAATAAATACGTCAGCCCGAACAAAAAAATAGAAGCCAGGTTAAAAATCGTCCAGTGCTGCTGATCCGAGATTACGATCAGGTAAAACGGAATGACCACCTGAAGCACTCCGACAAACAAGTTAAAATATCCGACACTCCTGCCATCTGCTTTGCCGAAAAGCATGATGCTGTTTAAGAATAGGGCCGCTCCTGAAAGAAATAAACCGACGTCACCCATAACGTTTGCTGTGAGAATAAAACCTCACAGGCAAATTCACCTCACTTTTATTCGTAAAAAAGAAAAAGCAAATCCCCTCCGCTGCGGCAGAAAGGGATATGCCCTCTTTATGTTCGTTTTGAATTACAGGATGAAGCTTACGATGATTGCTGAAAGTACGCTGACAAGTGTCGCACCGTAAAGAAGCTTCAATCCGAATCGTGCAACCACGTTTCCTTGTTTCTCGCTCAATCCCTTCACCGCTCCGGCAATGATACCGATGGATGAGAAGTTTGCAAAGGACACAAGGAAAACTGAGATGATCCCCAGCGTACGCGGGCTCATTGCTTCCTTCACCTTGCCAAGCTGAATCATGGCTACGAATTCATTTGTTACTAGCTTTGTGGCCATAATTCCGCCAGCAGATACCGCTTCAGCCCAAGGAACACCCATGATGAATGCTACCGGTGCAAAGATATAGCCGAGCACATGCTGGAAGGTTACGCCGAATATCAAGTCGAACACACTGTCGATCGCAGCCATCAATGCTACGAATCCAATGAGCATCGCACCAACAATGATCGCAACTTTAAATCCGTCCATAATATATTCGCCGAGCATCTCGAAGAATGACTGTTTCTCTTCTTCTTGAACTTCAAGAATATCTTCGTTGTCATCCACTTTATAAGGGTTGATGATGGATGCGATAATGAAACCGCCGAACAGGTTAAGAACGAGTGCAGTTACCACATATTTTGGTTCGATCATCGTCATGTAAGCACCGACGATGGACATGGAAACCGTTGACATCGCAGAAGCACACAATGTATACAAGCGGTGCTCCGGTATGCGTCCCAGCTGTTTTTTAACCGTGATAAATACTTCTGATTGTCCTACCATAGCAGAAGCAATCGCATTATAAGACTCCAGTTTGCCCATGCCGTTTACTTTGCTGAGCAGGAATCCAATTCCTTTCATGATGAGCGGAAGAACTTTAATATATTGGAAAATACCGATCAATACAGAGATAAAGACGATCGGAAGCAGAACATTCAAGAAGAACGGCATTTGTCCGTCATTCGCAATTCCGCCAAACACAAAGTTAACACCTGCAGCCGCATATTCAAGCAGCTTTTCGAATACACCTGCAAACCCTTTAATGACCACCAATCCAAACTTGGTGTTTAAAAGAATATAAGCCAATACAAGCTGTAAGACGATCATAAAGGCGATCGGCTTATAATTTACTTGTTTACGGTTATTGCTTGCAAGAAGTGCTAATCCAAGCACAACAACAAGTCCTAAAATCGCAATGATATATGTCATAATAATTTCTCCTAGTTGTTATTTCACATCGTTGTGTGAGAACTTAATTAGACTAAATCCTTTGAAGAAAAGAATCCAGGCAGCAGTTCACTGATGGTTGTTTCTTTGATGTCGCCTTTTAAGTTGGCCAAAATAATTTTGGTATCTGTGCTGCAAAATTCCGCAATCACTTGACGGCATGCGCCGCACGGAAAGATCGGACCTGCTGTGTCACCGACGACCGCGATTGCTTTGATGGTGTGCTCGCCCTCTGAAACCGCTTTAAAAATAGCGGTTCTTTCGGCACAGTTCGTCATGCCAAAAGAAGCGTTTTCAATATTACAGCCGAGAAACAATGAATCGTTCTCGGTCAGCAATGCTGCACCAACTTGGAATTTGGAATAAGGAACATATGCCTTTTGACGGGCTTCGATTGCTTTTTCAACCAATCTTTTTGTTTCCATGTTTCAGATCTCCATTCAAGTCGTTTTTTTGTAAGCTTTGTTGGTCTTACTAGTGGTTGATTTCCGTTCTAGGATGCTCGCTTTCCGCGGGGCGTGCGGTAAGCCCCAGGCGCAAGCGCCTACATGGTCTTACCTGTCACGCTACCCCCGCAGGAGTCTCGCACCTTGCACTTCAATCAACTTGCAATGAAGCACTTTAAATATTAGTAAGAGCTATTAGACGTCTGACCTTTTGCGATAGCAACACCCGAGCTAGCGCCGATACGAGTGGCACCTGCTTTTACAACGTTCTCTGCATCTTCAAGGCTGCGTACACCGCCGGACGCTTTAACACCTACGTCAGGTCCGACTGTTTTTCTCATTAGTGCTACATCTTCAGGAGTGGCTCCGCCTGTTGAAAATCCTGTGGAAGTTTTAACATAATCCGCACCCGCTTTGACAGACAGCTCACACGCGATCACTTTTTCTTCGTCAGTAAGCAAAGAGGTTTCGATGATTACTTTTGTAAGTGCTTTTCCTTTTGCTGCTTCAACAACCGCCTTGATGTCGTTTTCTACAACATCAAATTGCTTGCTTTTTAGTGCCCCGATGTTGATGACCATGTCTACTTCGTCTGCTCCGTTGTCGATTGCAACCTTCGTTTCGAAAGCTTTCACTTCTGAAGTCGATGCTCCAAGAGGAAATCCGATGACCGTACAAACTTTAACCTCTGGTGTATCCTTCAAGATGTCAGCAGCTGCCTTCACCCAAGTTGGATTCACGCATACAGAAGCAAACTTGTGCTCTTTTGCTTCCTCAGCAAGTACTTGAATTTGTTCCAGGGTTGCATCCGCTTTTAATAATGTATGGTCGATCATTTGAACCAATTTAATATTTGACATACAGGTCGTTCCTTTCTAGTGAAAAAGTAATAAAACGCTTTCAGTCATACGTTTGTTTTCCGCTTGCATGAACACTATACCAAGCTACTGAACAATTGTAAATAATTAAATGAACAAATGTAAAAGTATTTTTTCCATCAAAAAAGCCCCTGGATGGGGACTTTTAACTTTCTACTCTTCTTTATCCAACAAAAACCGTGCCGTAAACTGGTCGGTCACAAGCACATTCGCGTATCCGCCTTTTAGCGCCCCATAAATGCCATCGATCTTTAGCTGCCCTCCTGCTGCCAGGATGGAATGCTCCTTTTTCTTCAGATCATTTAGATCGATTCCAAGCGTTCTTTCATTAAGGCTCGCATTTAGAATTTGCCCTTCTTCATCAATAAAACGGGAACAGATATCGCCTGCAGCTTTTGCATGGATATGCTTCAGGTCTTCCTCGGAAAAATATCCGAGCTGGAATAACAGGGATTCCGATTTTACAGGACCTATCGTAAAAAGTGCGATATTCGCGTTTTTTCCCATGTCCAGTATACGTTTAATATGGCGGTCGGCTTCCATCGCCTGCTTAACGACAATGTGATCAACTATCGCCGGAAGCGGAAGGTGAATCGGTACCGTATTGAATGCTTTCCCGAATAAATCCAGGATTTCCGAATGGTACGTGTTGGTTTCGGAATGGCTGATGCCGCCTTTCAGCTGGACAACCTTAACGTCCTTTACAAGCTTTTGCTTCAGCTGGCACGCCACATTATATAAAGTGGTTCCCCATGTAACCCCGATCATATCTCCATCCTTAACAATTTCATATAGGTACTCCGCAGCTTTCTCGCCGAGGCCCTTTTTTATGCAATTGCTTTCATATTGTGGAATGGACGCAACGAGCGCTTTTTTTAAATGGAATTTTTCTTCAAGCTGACTCGCCAGCTGCTCGATGCCATTCGTGGGGTCCATAATCTTGATTTGAACGATCCCTTCGCTTTTGGCCTGCTGCAGCAGCCTTGAAACGGTCGGCCTCGATATGCCTAATTCAGCCGCTATTTGGTTTTGATTGTAATCCAGCAAATAATAAAGCTTTGCCGCTTCAATGACCTTCTTTAATCTATCTTGTTCCAAAGGGTCCACCGCCGTTTCATCATATTCCTCCCTTTTATATTACCAAAATTTCACCGCGCATGAACATATGCAAAATAAAAATCCTGTTTTTTTCTAAATATTGGTTGACTTCTGCCGATATACCGCATATCTTAAAAATGAATGAATCGTTCATTCATAAAATTTGAAAGGAGTTTTTATATGACTGTTTACCTTTCCTCCAAAACGATCAGTGTTTCGATCAAGTGCCCGGCACATGAGGTTTATGAGTTTACCTACAACATGGAGAACTTTCCCCAATGGGTCTCTTTCTGCCAGTCCATCCAAAAGTGTGAGGACAGTGATGCCTCGATGATGGAAACCCCTTACTGCACCTCTGAGGTAAGAGTGGCTGAAAAAAATACTCTCGGCGTTCTTGATCATCATTCCATCCCTGCGCCTGGTGTTGAAATTTGTGATGCGATGCGGGTAATCCCAAACGGTGATGGCTGTGAAGTACTCTTAACCGGTTTTCAGATGCCGGGCATGCCGGATGAGAAGTTCTCCCAAGTTGTCGCTGCCGGTCAACAGGATTTAAACAACCTAAAAACTATTTTAGAAGGGCGGAACTGAGTAATGGCGTTAAGATGGGATTCTGCAATGGTTATCGGCGGAGGTATCGCTGGTTTACTGGCCGCACGTGTACTGTCTGATTTTTACGGTAAAGTGATTATCGTTGAAAAAGATGCTCTTTCACAGAAACCCGAGCTCCGGCCAGGCACTCCGCAAGCCTTTCATCCACACCGGATCACAGGCCGCGGTAAAGCTGTGATCGACCGCTTTTTTCCGGATTATGAAAAGGATTTAGTCCCTCATGGAGCGCCTTCCTCCCTAAATAAAACCATTTATCAGCAGAATCAATACGGCACAATGGTCGGCCAATATCCGCGGAATGACATTAAGTTCAGCAGGCCTGTCCTTGAGTTTGTGATCCGTCAGCGAGTAAGGAAAATTCCTAATGTACAGTTTCTGCAGAAGCATGATGTTGTTCACTTGTTATCCTCGTCAGACCGTCAAACCATAACTGGCATTCTTGGAAGAGACCGCGTATCGAATGAGGAAAGGGAGATCAGCGCTGATCTAGTGGTGGATACGAGCGGGCGCTCCTCCAAGCTTCCACAATGGCTGAAGGAGCTTGGATACGGGGTTCCTGCTCCTGATCGGATGACAGCGGCCATCGGATACAGCACCCGGAGATATAAGATTCCATCGCATTCACTTCATCTCGCAGAAAAGTGGGATGCGATTGTGATCGCCGGCCATCCGTCTGCAGGAACATACCATGGCGTGTTTTCATTTATCGAAAACAATGTGGCAGAAACATTGCTTTATCGTCCTGACGGAATCCATCCCCCAGCCGAACCTGAGGCTTACGCAAAAGAAATCGCACGGCTTCCGAGTCCCCTCATCTCTGAGATCGTCAGTGAACTTGAACCGCTGGCCAACCCCAGGAGCTACCGTGTTCCGGCACTGTTCCGCCAGCATTTCGAACAGATGGCACGTTGGCCTGAGGGACTAATCGTTATAGGTGATGCCTTCTGTAACTTTGATCCTATTTTCGGCCAGGGCATGACCGTCTCCGCAATGGAAGCTGAAGTCCTCCATTCAATGCTCCGTGAACAGCGAACAGATCCCAAACCTCATTTCGAACAGAACGTTCTTCAAAAAATCCAGGATGTAATTACCCCTGCCTGGTGGCTCAATTGCATCGCGGATCTGCAATGGAAAGGGGTAGAGTATGAAGGTTCGCAGCCGCTAAAAGGAATGGAGTGCGGAAAAAAATTCATGGATCTCTATCTCAAACGCGCTACAGAAGAGCAGGATTGGAAGCTTTATGGGACCTATTGGGCCGTCAATACCTTGTCCGTTTCTCCGCAATGCATCCTTAATCCCCAAACCGTGACAGATGTTTTATCAGCGTGCCCAAAAGGACGCTTATGGCTGGATGAACTTCTCGCAGAACACAAAAAGCCACTGGAGGAACTCCTGGATGACATCCTTCCGACCTTCCATGGAGAAGTTTTTCAGCCGATCAGCTGCATTCATTAGAGCTTAGAGATTGAAATTGGTATACTTTTGGTAAGAAGAGAACGTGGGAGTGAAACTATTTTGCCACCATTAAACGAAGAACAGCTCCGTCAGATTCGTGATGAGCGAAGAGAACAGATACTGGCGGCCGCCCTAAAGGTGTTCGCGCGGCGGGGAATCATCGGGACAAAAATGAGCATGATCAGCGGGGAGGCCGGTATCAGCCAGGGCCTCATGTACCGTTACTTCAAGTCAAAGGATGAACTCTTCACAACGCTTGTCGAGCAGGCCATCCAAGAATCGGTGTCAGGCACCGAGCAGGTACATCATATGAAAGGCTCCCCTCTTGAGAAATTAACGAGGCTAACCGAAGAGATTCTCGACGAAGAAGGCCAGCTTTATTTTATGCTCATGCATCAGGCAAGAACCTCTGAAGAAGTGCCCGAGGAGGCTGAGCAGCTCCTTCAGGGCGCGACGATGGAGATGTATGTTGAGCTGCTGAAACCGCTGTTTGAAGAAGGCCAGAAAATCGGAGAATTGGCAGAAGGCGACATCGGCGAGTTGATCTCCTGTTATTTCACTGTCATTTCAGGATTGATGACGTTAAACATCCCTGGATCAGCTGGCTATGAGATGCCAAGGGTCGAGCTGCTGATGAGGATGTTTACAAAATCTTAAAGCCGGTTAGGGCAATGGGAGTTGAGTGTGATAAAAGTTGGATTGATGCGCCATTTTAAAGTAACGAGAGGGTATCCAAAAGGGTTTTTTTCATCTGATGAATTGATGGAGTGGGTAAAAGAATATGATGCGTCTGAAATAGAGGAAAATGAAGCGGATTTAGGCGGTGTAGATTGGAAAACCTGCTATTCCAGCGATCTTTCAAGGGCGGAGAAGACCGCCCGCCGTGCATTTGATGGAGAGATCATCTTTTTGGAGAGCCTTAGGGAAATTAAGCTTTCACCGTTTTTTCGATCCAGAGTGAAACTGCCGCTGATGATCCACCTCCTTTTTATACGTTTGGCATGGCTGCTGAAGCACCCCTCTCAAAGTCCCGGCAGACAAGAAGTCGTTCAGCAGATCCGTGACACGCTCGATAAAATCCTTCAGGAGCCGGAGAAAGATATATTGATTGTCGGCCATGGCGGCGTGATGATGTTTATGCGTAAAGAGTTATTGAAACGGGGGTTCACCGGACCGAAGCTTGGCAGGCATATTGAGAATGGAAAAGTATATGTTTTCGAGAAATAAACACGAGGAGCTTCTGGTTTCTGTATGGTTACATGCAGTGAGCAGGAGTTTTTTTAATTCCGGCATCACCAGGCCATGAGGAGTTTTTTCCATTAAAAAGCCAATGAAAGCCTTATCATTTTCAATTTATACTAAATATTTTAACTATTTGTTCAATTCCTCTTGTTTGCACGTTCTATTGCTGTTATGATAATGAACATTCAATTTAAAAGATCACCTAGAAGGAGCGCAGCATCATGAAGAAAATATTACTGATCTTAATCATTTCCCTTCCTTTCCTCGCACAGCTGGCAGTTTTGCCGTTTGTAAATCGGATCGAACCTGTCATTTTAGGACTTCCGTTTCTCCATTTCTGGCTGTTCCTATGGATCGTTTTAACCCCTTTATGTACATTTGGAATCTATCATCTTCAGAAATCAAAGGGAGGCTTGCATTAAAATGCAGGGAAATCTTACAGCACTGTCCATTACCATCTTTGTTATTCTCACTGTCGTTTTAATCGGTTTCCTGGCCGGAAGGGATAAATCTGTCCGAAGTTCGGTTGAAGAATGGTCCGTCGGCGGAAGGCGCTTTGGCGGATTGCTCGTCTGGTTCCTCGTGGGAGCTGATCTGTACACCGCCTACACGTTTCTCGGGCTGACAAGCACAGCTTATTCTGCCGGAAGCCTTGCCTTCTTTGCGATTCCATATTCCGTACTCGCTTTCTTTATTTCTTACTTTTTTCTTCCTAAGCTTTGGAAAGTGGCAAATCATCATAAATTGACCACGCTGGCTGATTATGCGCGGGAACGGTTTGACAGCAAGCTTCTTTCTGCGCTCATCGCCATTGTCGGTGTGCTTATGCTCATTCCTTACATCTGTCTGCAGCTCAGCGGAATTCAGGATACGCTTCAAGTAGCCGGAACCGGTTTTATAAATGTTAAGGTCGTTGTCATTACGTCGTTCCTGCTCGTTGCTCTTTATACCTTTTTCAGTGGAATCAAAGGTCCAACCTACACAGCGATCATTAAAGATGTTTTGGTGTGGGCCATCATGCTGTTTATGGTGGTATCTCTTCCGATCATCCACTTTGGCGGCTGGAACCCGATGGTCGATCAGATCGTAAAAGAAGCGCCGCAGCTGTTAACTATTCCAAATTCCGGGCCGAAGGGAATCCCTTGGTTCATTACCGCTTCACTCGTTTCTTCGCTGGCACTCTTCATGTGGGCCCATGCAGCAACCGGAATATTCACGGCGAAAAGCGGTGATGCCCTCCGCAAGAATGCGATGTTTTTGCCGCTATACAATATCGTTTTAATTCTCGTGGTTTTCCTTGGGTTCATTGCTTTTCTCGTCCTGCCAAAAGGGACCGATCCGCGCTTTGCTTTATTGAGCCTGATCCAAACCTCTTACGGCGGTGTTGCTCAAGGACTGGCCTATTCAACGATCGCACTGGCATCACTCATCCCTTGCTCGATCATGGCGATTGGTGCATCGAACCTGTTTGCCAATAACATATACCGTGACTTGATCAATCCGCAGGTGAAAGCTTCCAGATTAACGATGATCACGCGCGGAATGGTATTCGTTGTGATTGGACTGGCTCTGCTGTTCGGCCTCGTCTTCCCTTCTGCTCTTGTTTCCTTGCAGCTTTTAGGTGTTTCAGGCATGGTGCAGATTTTTCCGGCGATCGTCATCAGTCTATTTTGGAAAAATCAAACAAGAGAAGCGACCATTATCGGATTGCTCGCAGGACTGGCTGTTACATTTACCGTTTACGCAACCGGCACCTCGTTTGGTATCTATGAAGGATTCTGGGGAATTGCAGCTAACTTCCTGACTGTACTTGTGCTGAATCCGTTCTTTGTGAAGAGAGCTCAAGCTTCCAGCACCCCGGTGAAGGACTACCTGTTTAACCAGCCGGCCGAAGAAGCGCACCCCGAGCGAAGGGGCGCATAAGTAAAAAAGAACAAAGCAAGGTGCCAGGCACCGCGTTTACACACTTGTGTAATTGCGGTGCCTGGCACCCTTTTTTATTGTCCTTCATTCCCCTGCAGATTAAATTTTTTCATCCGATATTGGAGACTTTGCCTGCTAATGCCTAAATGTTTTGCAGTGGCGGATATGTTATATTTATTCGTTTTTAATACTTTTTGAATATAGTACTTTTCAATCATGTCCATTTGTTCCTTTAGCTGCACTGTCGGTTGGGCTGTATTCAGCATGAATTGTTCAATTGCAGAGTCAGATGTAATCACTTCTTTAAACTTCGATTTATTTCGGTATTGAAACGGCAGATGAGAATAATTGATGGAATCCTCATTAATGATTAAATTCATCGCACCCTCAATAACATGCTCCAGTTCTCTTACATTTCCAGGCCACTCATATGCAAGAAAGGATTCCATAACTTGTTCGTCGACCTCTCTTACATTCATTTGAAATAACTCATTATACTTATCAACAAAGTTTTTCGCCAGCTGCGGGATATCTGCTTTCCGGTCGCGGAGCGGAGGAATGAAGAGCGTGACTACTCCTAAGCGATAAAATAAATCTTTTCTTAAATGCTGATTGGCAATCGCATCTATTGGGTCCTCGTTGATGGTAGCAATAATTCTTACGTTTATCGGAGTGTCCTTTGTATCCCCGATGCGTCGAATGGTTTTCTCTTGCAAAACCCTTAACAGTTTTGCCTGTAAATTCGGATTAAGAGAATTAATTTCATCTAAAAGCAACGTTCCTCCTTCTGCTTGCTCAAACAATCCCGGATGCTCAGTCGCACCGGTAAATGCACCCTTTTTTGTTCCAAACAGCAGGCTTTCAATCAAGTTATCAGGAAGAGCCGCGCAATTTTGCGAAATAAATGGTGCGGCGGAACGAATACTTCCGTTATGGATGCTCTGCGCAAACAGCTCTTTACCTGTACCGGTTTCACCTACAATAAGTACGGAGGAAGACGTTCTTGTTGCTCGCTTTGCGTTTTCGATGACCTCTAATAAAGGTGGGCTGCTCCCTATAATGCTTTCAAAAGTATATCTGGCATTTCCCCTGCGGCTAATATTCTGGCGAATGAGCCGTTCAAGCTTTGTAACATCTTTTGCAATCTCTACCGCACCGGTAATTTCACCATCTTTAATCACAGGAAATGTATTGTTAATGGTTGTGATTTCTTTGCCTTTGTTATTAAAATACGTTTGCTTCACATTCCTTGTTTCTTTTCCTTCTTGTAATGCCAGTACGAGTGTACTGTCCCCCTCTTTCGTAAAACGAAACACATCCAATAAATTCTTATCAAGCACATCATGAATATCCATGGATTCAATTTGCATCATTTTTTGGTTGTAGATGATCGTATTTCCTTTTTCGTCAACCACATGCAAACCAACGTCTATTTCATCGATGATTCTTTTTAAAATCAGATTAAGGTTCTTAAAATTATGAATCTGATCCGTCATGGACAATCCCCCAATGCTGTTCTATATGAAGTGTATATGAATCACCCTCTTATATGCAAAGATTTTTTGCATGCAGGCTGCAAAATAATCATAACAGTGCAAAATTTTTCTGCGATCATTATCTTAATAAGGCCCATTTGCTGCAAAGCCAGCTTTGGCACGAAACTTGCAATATGAATAAATGAAAATAAAATTGGAGGGATTTCAATGACAGTCGCATACAAACACGAACCATTTACAGATTTTACAGACTTAGAAAATAAGAAGGCGTTTGAAGAAGCATTGATGCTTCTTCAAACTGCTCTGGATAAAGAATATCCCCTGATCATTGGCGGGGACCGCATCACTACAGAGGAAAAGATCGTATCCATCAATCCCTCGAACAAAAACGAAGTGATTGGTACGGTTTCCAAAGCTAATCAGGATTTAGCAGAGAAAGCGATGCAAGCCGCTGTTTCTACATTTGAAACATGGAAAAAGTGGGAGCCGGAAGCACGAGCTAACATTTTGTTCCGTGCCGCAGCAATCATTCGCCGCCGCAGGCATGAATTCTCCGCTTACCTCGTAAAAGAAGCCGGGAAACCATGGAAAGAAGCAGATGCGGACACTGCAGAAGCGATCGATTTTCTTGAGTTTTATGCTCGTCAAATGGTCAAGTTAAAAGACGGCGTGCCTGTGAACAGCCGTGCAGGTGAAATCAACAAGTTCAACTATATTCCACTTGGAGTGGGTGTGATTATTTCTCCATTCAACTTTCCGTTAGCGATCATGGCTGGTACGACGGTTGCTGCGATTGTCGCCGGCAACACTGTTCTGCTTAAGCCGTCCAATACAACGCCTGTTGTGGCTGCGAAATTCGTAGAAGTGATGGAAGAAGCAGGCCTTCCTGCCGGCGTATTAAACTACATTCCGGGAAGCGGAGCAGAAGTCGGCGACTATTTGGTGGACCATCCGAAAACTCGCTTTGTTTCTTTCACAGGTTCTCGCGAAGTGGGCTCCATATTTATGAGCGCGCGGCGAAAGTTCACCCTGGCCAAATCTGGCTGAAGCGTGTAATCGCGGAAATGGGCGGAAAAGATACGATGGTGATCGATAAAGACGTGGATACGGATTTAGCTGCTTCTTCCATCGTTTACTCTGCATTTGGCTTCTCCGGACAAAAATGTTCGGCTGGATCCCGTGCCGTTGTCCATCAGGATGTGTATGATGAAGTGCTTGAAAAAGCAGTGGTGCTTACAAAACAATTAACCGTCGGAAATCCCGTAAGCGCAGATACGTACATGGGACCGGTCATCGATCAAAAAGCGTTCGAAAAAATCATGAGCTATATCGAAATCGGAAAAACGGAAGGCCGATTGGCAACAGGCGGAGAAGGAAATGACTCCAAGGGCTACTTCATCCAGCCGACCATCATTGCCGATGTCGACGAAAAAGCGCGCTTAATGCAAGAAGAAATCTTCGGTCCTGTGGTCGCATTCTGTAAAGCAACTGATTTCGATCACATGATGGAAATAGCAAATAACACAGACTATGGCTTAACAGGTGCGCTAGTCACCAACAACCGTGAGCACATAGAGCGTGCCAAGCAGGAGTTCCACGTTGGAAACCTCTATTTCAACCGTGGATGCACAGGTGCGATCGTTGGTTATCAGCCATTTGGCGGATTCAACATGTCAGGAACAGACTCCAAAGCAGGCGGACCTGACTACTTGATCCTTCACATGCAGGCAAAAACAACTTCAGAGACTCTATAAATCTTATAAATGAGAGGAGATTTAAAAATGAATCAAACGAAAACAAAAACAGAAGAGATCATTGATAAAACATCACAGTTTGGAGCGAACAACTATCATCCGCTTCCTATTGTTATTTCAGAGGCCGAAGGTGTGTGGGTAAAAGATCCTGACGGAAGCAATTACATGGATATGTTAAGTGCTTATTCAGCCGTGAACCAGGGACATCGCCATCCCAAAATCATTCAAGCCCTTAAAGACCAGGCTGACAAGATCACTTTAACTTCCCGTGCTTTTCATAATGATCAACTTGCTCCTTTTTATGAAAAAGTAGCAAAATTAACGAACAAAGATATGATTCTGCCAATGAACACGGGTGCCGAAGCTGTAGAAACAGCCATTAAAGCTGCCCGCCGCTGGGCTTATGATGTAAAAGGAGTAGGCGGCAACCAGGCAGAAATCATTGCCTGTGAAGGAAACTTTCATGGCCGGACCATGTCCGCCGTTTCCCTTTCTTCAGAGCAGGAGTATAAACGCGGTTTTGGACCTATGCTTCCCGGCATCAAGCTGATCCCTTATGGCGATATTGAAGCGTTAAAAGAAGCAATCACACCAAATACGGCAGCCTTTTTAATCGAACCTATTCAGGGAGAAGCGGGTATTCTAATTCCTCCTGCAGGTTTCTTGAAACAGGTGGCTAAAGTGTGTGAGGAATATAACGTTCTATTTATTGCGGATGAAATCCAGGCTGGCCTTGGACGCTCCGGTAAAACATTTGCCTGTGATTGGGATGAAGTTGAACCTGACATGTACATCCTTGGGAAAGCACTGGGCGGAGGAGTATTTCCCATTTCCTGCGTCGCCGCCAATAAAACTATTTTAGAAGTCTTTAATCCGGGTTCACACGGTTCAACATTCGGAGGAAATCCTCTCGCTTGTGCCGTTTCCATTGCAGCACTGGAGGTGCTGGAAGAAGAGAAGCTTGCAGAACGTTCATTGGAACTCGGAAACTACTTTATGGATAAATTAAAGGAAATCAACAATCCCCTCATTAAGGAAGTGCGAGGAAGAGGATTGTTTATCGGTGTAGAACTTCATAAGCCTGCCCGCCCTTATTGTGAGAAATTAAAGGCTGAGGGATTATTATGCAAGGAAACGCATGAAACGGTTATCCGGTTTGCCCCTCCTCTTGTCATTACACAAGATGAACTGGATTGGGCCCTAACAAAAATTAAAAACATTTTATCTTAGCGTATAGATTTTACGGAACGAACTGACCAAGGTGTTAAATATGAAAAATGGGGTGTAATCGTGGCAGCCACAACTGTTCTTAATAAGCAGAAAAAAGAGACAAAACAGGAAAAAGAGGGATTGAACCTTTTTCAATCAACGCAGACCATCATTAAAAAGGCATTGGACAAATTAGGCTACTCTGAAGTGATGTATGAACTTCTCAAAGAGCCAATAAGAATGCTTACTGTACGCATTCCGGTTCAGATGGATGACGGGAAGGTGAAAGTGTTTACAGGCTACCGTTCCCAGCATAATGACGCCGTGGGACCAACCAAAGGCGGCGTCCGCTTTCATCCAGAGGTAAATGAAGAAGAAGTCAAGGCATTATCCATGTGGATGAGCTTAAAATGCGGCATTGTCGACCTTCCTTATGGTGGCGGGAAAGGCGGTATTATTTGTGATCCCAGAGAGATGTCCTTTAATGAATTAGAACGGCTAAGCCGAGGATATGTTCGTGCAATAAGCCAGCTGGTTGGTCCTACAAAGGATATTCCAGCACCTGATGTGTTTACAAATTCACAGATCATGGCATGGATGATGGATGAATACAGCCGCATCAGAGAATTCGATTCTCCTGGTTTTATCACAGGCAAACCGCTTGTACTTGGAGGATCTCATGGCCGCGAAACGGCTACAGCTCGTGGTGTTACCATTTGTATTGGTCAAGCGGCCAAGAAAAAAGGCATCAACATAAAAGGTGCGAAGGTTGTCGTTCAAGGCTTCGGGAATGCCGGAAGCTTCCTGGCTAAATTTATGCATGATGCCGGGGCCAATGTAGTTGGTATTTCCGATGCTTATGGTGCCCTCTATGACCCTGATGGCCTTGATATCAATTATTTATTGGAACAGCGCGACAGCTTCGGCACCGTTACGAAACAATTTGCGGAAACGATTACCAACCAAGAACTGCTTGAATTGGATTGCGATATTCTTGTCCCCGCTGCCATCTCAAACCAGATTACAGTTGAAAATGCGCATCGAATCAAAGCTTCTATTATTGTTGAAGCGGCCAATGGCCCTACCACTCTTGAAGCAACGAGAATACTTACAGACAGAGGCATTCTGCTTGTTCCTGACGTACTCGCCAGCGCTGGAGGGGTAACGGTTTCCTATTTCGAATGGGTACAAAACAATCAAGGCTATTATTGGACAGAGGAAGAAGTGGCTTCAAGACTTAATACAGTTATGGTGGATTCGTTCGAAAACATCTATGAAACGTCACAAACCCGCGAAGTCGATATGAGATTGGCTGCTTATATGGTGGGTATTCGCAAGATGGCAGAGGCCTCACACTTCCGTGGATGGGTATAAATTCAAATGAACAGCAGTAAAAATCGAGGAGGGAAATGCAGTGGTTGAAGTCATTGAACAAGTTTACAGCCCATTTTTTGGAAAAATCGAAAAGATTCTTATTAAACCTGAACAACTCGTTTATGAATGGGAAAAACTTTTTATCATTCAAACAACGGACGGAACGATCGAAGAAGTATCCGTTGGAATTAGCGGATATGTCACCTCTTTAGACGCAAAGCCGGGACAGACTGTAACGCCTCAAACGATTCTTGCTGAAATAGAAGATGACTTTCTGATTACCGGTTGCGATTAATGTCACTGCTTTGAACCGAAAAGGGCCATTTTATATCCCTTTTCGGTTCTTTCATTTACGGATTAAAAATTTTGCAGAAAGACGCAAAATTTTTAACACTAGTGCCTATTTTTTTGGCACTTTGACACTGGAATGCCCCTGTTTTTCCGTCATATTCACGAAAATTCTATTTGGCATGAAACTTGCAATTTGAATTAACAGAAAATAATAAATAGTTTATTTCTTTATTTGTAAGCTCATTCAATAAAAAAGGAGAGATGTTATGAATACATCAAATCATCAGCAGCAAGAACTCAAGCGCACGATGAAATCCCGTCATTTGTTTATGATTTCACTGGGCGGAGTGATAGGCACGGGTTTTTTTCTTAGTACAGGCTATACGATCAATCAAGCTGGACCAACAGGTGCAGTTCTGTCCTATTTGGTTGGCGGTTTTATTATGTATTTAACGATGCTATGTTTAGGAGAACTGTCCGTGGCCATGCCTGTTTCAGGTTCTTTCCAAACCTACACCACCCGATTTATCGGCCCAGCAACTGGATTTGCGGTTGGCTGGCTTTATTGGCTGGGATGGGCAGTAACAGTAGCTCTTGAGTTTTTATCGGCAGGACAGTTAATGCTGAGGTGGTTTCCTCACTCTCCAGTTTGGATGTGGTGTGCCATCTTTGCCGTATTATTATTTGTTTTGAATGCCTTATCAGCTAAAGCATTCGCGGAGGCTGAATTTTGGTTTTCCAGCATTAAGGTGTTAGCCATTATCTTGTTCATTGTTCTTGGCGGAGCTGCCATGTTTGGTATTATTGATATGAAAAACGGACATTCTGCACCCATGTTTTCCCACTTTTTCGATGATGGGCTGTTTCCAAACGGTTTGGCCATTTTAATGGTAACCATGATTTCGGTAAACTTTTCTTTTCAAGGTACCGAGTTAATCGGAATTGCGGCAGGTGAAAGTGAAAATCCCGAAAAAACCATTCCTCGGTCCATTCGGCAAACAGTATGGAGAACGCTCGTTTTTTTCGTACTTGCAGTCACAGTCTTGGCTGGGCTTATTCCATGGCAAAAAGCAGGAGTTATTGAAAGTCCATTTGTCGTAGTATTTGATAACATTGGAATTCCCTATGCGGCAGATATTATGAATTTCGTTATTTTGACAGCACTATTATCAGTTGGAAACTCGGGGCTCTATGCGGCAACACGTATGTTGTTTTCACTTTCTCAGGAGGGTATGGCCAGTCCCGTCCTAAGTAAATTAAATAAAAGAGGCATACCTATGAATGCATTGCTGCTTACACTGGCGATTGCCTGCCTTTCCCTTTTATCCAGTGTTGTAGCAGCGAAAACGGTCTATGTCTGGCTGCTGTCCCTTGCCGGTTTAGGAGCCATTGTCGGCTGGATTGCCATTTCGGCTTCACAGTTATTTTTCCGGAGAAAGTTTATTCGTGAAGGTGGCCGGGTAGAAGATTTGAAATTCAAAACGCCTCTTTACCCTTTCCTGCCGCTTCTTGCTCTAACACTTAACAGTATTGTGGTGATCAGCCTCGCATTTGACGCTGAACAGCGCATGGCTCTATATTGCGGACTGCCATTTTTAATCGGCTGTTATCTCCTTTATTTTCTAAGAGTAAAGAAAACCCAAAATAACAAAAAAGTTCAGCAAAGCCTGCAATTAAAAGAAGAAAAACAAATGATCATCTAGCATACCGGGTGCCAGGCACCGCGTTTACACACTTGTGTAATTGCGGTGCCAGGCACCTATTTTGCTATAGATCTTTGGCGTGAAACGTATCCCCGCCTTCAATGCGACCGTTATTGAAACCTTTCTTGAACCAACGCATCCTTTGCTCGGAACTACCGTGAGTGAAGCTATCCGGCACAGCATACCCTTGTGCCTTCTTTTGAAGCGTATCGTCACCTACAGCACTTGCCGCAGTGACCGCCTCCTCAAGATCCCCTTTTTCAAGCAGATCCATTCCCTGGGCATGATGCGCCCAGACTCCGGCAAAATAATCGGCCTGCAGCTCTACCTGAACCGACTGAGCATTCGCTTGTTTCTTGCTCAGGTGCTGGCGCGAGTTCTGATCCATCGTTCCCAGCAGATTCTGCACATGGTGCCCTACTTCATGGGCAATCACATATGCCATCGCGAAATCACCGGGTGCCTTAAACTCATTTTGCAGCTCCTGATAGAAACTTAAATCAATGTACAGCTTCTGGTCACCCGGACAATAGAATGGCCCCACTGATGACCCCGCCGTTCCGCATGCAGACTGGACACTGTCGTTATATAGGACAAGCTTCGGCTTTTTGTATTCCTTCCCCTCTTTCTTAAACTCCTTTGTCCAGACATCCTCAGTGTCAGCAAGGACAACAGACACAAAGGAAGCAAGCTCCTTTTCCTCACCCGTTTGCTCGTAAGGGGCAGATTGATTTGAACTGTCGTCCGTCATACTGTTCAGGAGATCTCCAGGATTGCCGCCAAACAGCATGACGATCAGAACGACCACAATGCCCCCTATTCCTCCTCCAACGAGTGTTCTGCCTCCCATACCTCTCCGGTCCTCAACATTCGTGCTCTGTCTTCTTACCTTCCATTTCATACTATTCCTCCCAGCAACAAATCAAGTTACTAGTGATATACCCTACATTGAGTAATTTAATAGGTGCCAGGCACCACGATTACACACTTGTGTAATTGCGGTGCCTGGCACCTCTCTATGCTATGCTTTCAGCTTTTCTTGCCTTTCAAATTCATCTGCTTCTTCTCTTAGACGTCGGGCTTCCCTTTTCAGTGCATCCTTCAGCTGTTCTCCTGTACTGGCCGCTCCAAAATGCGTGACGGCTGCTTCGTTCATGATCTGCTGGTAAGCCTCTTTGCTTCTGCTCTCCCAGGTCTGTGCCTTTGTCAGCACACGGTTTCGATCCCATCTCAGCTGGTCCAGTGTTTGCATCAATTGATCCACCTTGCCATAATACCAGTCGAGCATATCCGCCTGATACCTGTTTTTTTGCTTATCAAACAACGTTACCTCATCCTCTGCTGTTTATCTTTCCTTATTGTAAAAAACATATTACGATGAAGGTATTGGACCAAATTCCTAAAAATTACTATTTTGTAAGAACAATTACCCAAATGGCGGCTGTTTTGAATCTATCTTTTTCTATATTCCTTGACGCTGGCATTTCCATATAAGCAGGAAAGGTGAACCTTGATGGAGTAACTAAAAAATATCACTCGAACATAGGAGGAATTACATTGAGTAACCGTTGTACGATCCGAAAAGCAACAGAGGCAGATGCCGAACAGATCCTCATCCATACAAAGAAAGTTATTGAGTCGTACCCTGACTTTCTTGCTACCAGTCCAGAAGAATTCAAGACCACTCTTGAAGAAGAGAAAGAGTGGATCGCCTCTCATGAACAGCACGGATTGCTCCTTGTGGCGGAAGTTCAGGAAAAGGTGATTGGCCTTTTGAACTTTCAATTATCCACGAGAAAGAAGTTTTCCCATCAAGGAATGTTTGGCATGAGCATCCAAGAGCCTTACACCGAACAAGGCATCGGCAGCTCATTACTGCAGCATCTTCTGGAGTGGGCCAAAAAGGACGAACGTGTCGAAAAGATTTCTCTGGAGGTGTTTTCCAATAACAAAAGAGCTCTCCATCTGTACGAAAAATTTGGCTTTAAGGAAGAAGGCAGACGGAAAAAGAACGCTAAATTACGTCCCGGCCACTATGTAGACGACATCTACATGAGCCAATTTGTGTAACAGAATATTCCTGAATCATGATTAACTGCGATCTTTAGGGGGTAATGATGAACAAAACCAATTAAAGGAGGCAGTTAACATGAAACTGGAAGTTCTGTGCGATGTGGAAAACTGTAAGTACTGGGCAAAGGGTGACAAGTGTGTCGCAGACTCTATCTATGTCATGGGTCTTCATGGAAAAAATGCTGCTGACATGGAAGAAACCGCCTGTAAAACCTTTGAACATCGAGAATAGACGGGCAATAAAGATGCCGCTCGCCGTACAGCGCAGCGCATCTTTTTTGTGTTCGTTTTTACAGTTCCCTCATTTTTTTATCCAGTTTTTCAAAGGCGCCCTTCAGCTTCTCTTTTGGCACTTCGGCGTATCGATCACCAATGCTTACCTCAAAACAGCTCGTTTGGCCGTTAACCTCTCTTATATGTCCGCTCAGTCCAATACCTGACTCTTCATATAACTCGGCCAGCAGCGACTCCATCGTTCCTTTCGGCGCTTTAAAATGAACATGAAACATGTTGGAGACAGGCTCGGCAGGCCTTAAGTAAACCCGATGACATTCTTTATAAAAATCAGCAAGCTCCTTTGCCTCTTTATAATACTGTTCCATTTTCTCCTGACGCTGGTTGAAATAATAGTTGGCACTCAGGATGTAGGGATAAAGGCTGATAAGATCTCCGCCATGACGCCTTTTCCATATCTTCGACTGTTCTGTGAACTTATGGCCACCGGCCAGAACCGCTCCCGCAATTCCACCGATCCCCTTGTACATAGAAATATAGACACTTTCAAAGAGTGCGCACACTTCTTCCGCCGATTTTTGGTAAAAAGGAAGAATCTCAAAAAGCCTTGCCCCATCCATGTGCAGCCGTATCCCTTTTTCACGGCAGAAAGCAGAAATTTCTTGAAGCGTTTTATAGTCCGGCAGCTGTCCGCCGATTTCCCGCTGCGGCAGTTCCAGCAATAAACAAGCAATATCTTCTTTCATGTTCACGACATCTTCCAGTGTGATGACACGATTCTCATCGGCCAGCAGAACCGGCTCAATGTGATGCAGCTCCTTCAGACCATCTTCCTCATGAATTTCCAAATGGCTGAGCGGATGATACGCGACCCTCTTGATGCCTTTTTCATCACACCAGATTCTGAGGGCAATCTGCTGGGCCATCGTACCGCTAGGAAAAAACACCGCTGATTCTTTTCCGAGCACCTTAGCCATCTTTTCCTGAAACTCTTCAATGACCTTCCCGCTGCCGTACATATCACTTTCCAGGACAGAGTCGTAGCCTTCCAGGGCTTCTTTTAATACCTGCACGCTTCTTGGACTGTGGCCGCTGACGTGATAGTCCGCCTGTTCGAATGCTTTTGTAAATGTATCGCTCAACTTGTCTTTCCCTCTCTCTTTATGAAACTTCCTTGTTACTATTCTGTTTTGGAAGGCCTGACCCTTTAATTTTGGGGAAGAAGGTTTTTGTTCTGCCGATGGCGAACTTTTAAAAAGTTTGAGTTTCAAAATAACGAGGAGAAAGGAGGGCCGATGAATACATCGCGGCTTTTACAACCTGTTGATTTGAGTTGCCAGAAAAGGGAGGTATTCTTTGATGAAAACGCAAATTGAACAAAACGGTATCGTAACCCTGCCCGAAGATGTAGCTAATAGTTTAAGTGACAGTGAATTGTGGAACGATGATCTGCGGCCTACAACAGAAAAGGAGCATTCCTGGACCGGTCTGAACTTTGCTACCCTATGGATCGGGATGTGTTTGTGTATTCCTGCCTACACCATGGCCAGCGGAATGATTTCCCTTGGCATGAACTGGTGGCAAGCCATCGGAACCATCTTTCTCGGAAATGTGATCGTTCTGATCCCGATTCTGTTAAACTCTCATGCCGGTACAAAATTCGGCATACCGTATCCCGTTTTTGCCCGGCTTTGGTTCGGATCAAAAGGGGCACACATCCCTTCGCTCGCCCGTGCGGTTGTCGCTGCCGGCTGGTTCGGAATCAATACCTGGATCGGTACGACTGCCATTGATGCCCTGTTATCTGCATCCTTCCCGGCGTGGAAAAACCTGACCGGCCATACCGCCATCATTTTTGCTTTATTCTGGGCGCTAAACGTCGGGGTAGCTTACAAAGGGCCAGAAGCCATCCGAATCTTAAGCTTAATAGCCGCTCCAGTAGTCGGAGTCTCCTCGATTATCCTGATGATCTGGGCGTTCACTCATGCTGGCGGCTGGGGGCCGATTTTATCCACACCATCCAAATTCTCAACAAACGGCGAGTTCTTAAAAGTATTCTTTCCCGCACTGACAGGGGTCATTGCTTTCTGGGCCACACTCGCTCTCAATATTCCAGACTTCTGCCGCTACGCCAAGAACCAGAAATCGCAAATGATTGCACAAAGCTTCTCACTTCCTCTCACCATGAGCATTTTCTCTTTCATAGGTATCGCCGTTACCTCTGCTACCGTTGTTATTTTTGGTTCAGCAATTTGGGATCCTGTTCAGCTGCTTGCGAAATTCCCGCCATTTATTATCTTCCTAGGAACCATTATTATCGCCATGGCATCCCTTACCATCAATGTCGGAGCGAATATCGTAGCTCCTGCCCGTGCGGTAGAAAACCTTTATCCAAAACGGATCACATTCGGACTCGGAGCACTCATCACCGGATTATTCGCCATCCTCATGCAGCCGTGGTACATCATGTCCAATTTCGGCAATTACATTTTCGGCTGGCTCGGAACATATGGTGCGCTGCTCGGCCCGATCGACGGCATCGCGATCGCCGACTACTGGCTCGTGCGCCGCAGACAAATGGCTCTGAAGGAGCTGTATGAACTGAACGGCCGGTACAACTACTCGTCCGGCTACAATAAAAACGGTGTCTATGCCCTGATTATCGGAGTGGCCATACCTGTTCTCGGCCTCATCGTACCCGGCCTCCGCTTTTTATGGGATAACGCCTGGACCTTTGGCTTATTCATCTCCATGTTCGCCTACACCTACTTGATGAAAGGCGACCAAAGTGTCCTGCGTCCGGGTGAATACGAGAGTATCACCGAGGTAAAAGCCGAAAAAACAATGGAACCTATTGCAAAATAAAAAAAGGGGCGTGCCTTTGCCGGCAAGCCCTGTTTATATGTTCAGCTTATAGATTAAAAACTTCTCGTAAGGATTTTTTTCATACAGATTGTTCAAACGAACTTCCTCTTTCAATTCAAAAGCGGTCTGATCATCCAAAAAGTAAGTGTACTCCTCCGTTGCATAGTATAGGATCAGCTCCACTTCTCGAGGCGAGTCCTCCACTGACAAAAGGATATTAGAAATCACTTTCATAAAAATCGGCATCGAAAACGGATTAAAGAAATAGAAACGATTGTCTTCGGGATGTACGGGATATTCCTGAGCCAGCCCCAGGTGAAAATAGATATCATCCCTTCTTTTGTGATGCTTTTCCACGTACTGTTTCATATTCTTCAGCGCTTCCTGATAAAATTCTTCATTCATCTCCACTCCGATGACGCTTGCTTGCTGAAAATGATTCATGTAAAAGCTGACCCTCCCCTTGCCGCATCCAAAGTCAACAAGCCGGTCGGTGCTCTTCAATTCATAATGTGCGGCCAATTCCTCCAAAGCTGCATACGGTGTCGGTTCATAACGGTGGTAATGGGAAGCCGGATAAAACCATTTTTGATCCCCAACCGTTTCTATGCTAAGCAATGCGTCAAATTCCTGTTCTCTCATTTAGAGTGCTCCAGTCTATTTATCTTCCTTTCATTTTAATACACAAAAAAGAAAGCACCTAACAAAAGATGCTTTCTTGATTTTTATCACTGGCTGATTATAGGTTCTCCAAAAGCTGATCCAAACGTTCCATTTGAGAAGAGAATCCTTCGACGACTCCCATTTCCTTGACTTGCTGAAGAGCCTCCTCCGTCGCAAATTCGGAACGGTTGATGACTCTCGTTGCACCTTCATATTCCATAAATTCAATGGTTATCAGCATTTCCGGCATGCCTTCCATCTCATTTCCTTCCGCATCGGCAAAGTAATCTTTGTACACGATCTTCTGAGGCTCGATAATCTCCTGGTAGACCGCTTTCCCGCAAGATTCCTGGCCGTAAAAATCACCCTGGTTCTTATCCATACATTTCATGCAGTATAGCCATACGCCGTTCGGCCGAAAGTCAAACTGGCGAATTTCCGTTTCCCAGCCTTTTGGCCCCCACCATTTTGACAGGTGTTCCGGCTGAGAGAAAGCCTTGAACACAAGATCTCTCGGGGCGTTAAACACTCTCTCAATCACAAGAACCTTACCTTCGACAGCTGTTTTTAACGAATTTGTTCCGTAGTTTACTGACATTTTCATTCCTCCTAAGTTTGGTAACCGTCTTTTCCTTGCATTTCAAGCAAAAACTCATCCAAACGATCAAACCTTTCCTCCCAAACCTGTTGGAAGGAACCTAGCCATTCATCCAGTTCTCTGAATGGCAGCTGACACAGCTTGTAGATTCGGCGGTTTGCCATTGCGTGAACCTCAACAAGGCCAGCTTTATGTAAAACTCGGAGGTGTTTAGAGGTTTGTGGCTGGAGAAGACCAAGCCGTTCAGCTACCTCCCCTACAGTGAGAGGGCCCTCACGCAAAAGCTCAATAATCTGTAAGCGCTTAGGCTCGGCAAGTGCAGATAATGTAGCAATGATGTTCGCGCTCATTGATCGTTTCTCCTTTCATTTCAAACATACCTCGAAACGAATATTCCTGTCAATGAATATTAAAAAAATTATACCGTTCACCGTTCGAATAGATTCCTATTTAGCGTATACTATTAAATAATGACACTCTTTGTCATATATTATGAGTACTGGGAGGTTCTCTATGCGCGCAGATCGGCTCATTGCCATCCTCTTGTTATTGCAGAACAAAGGAAAGCTGACAACCAAGGAATTGGCGGAGCAATTAGAAGTTACACCGCGCACCGTTCATCGGGATATGGAATCCTTAAGCGCCTCGGGAATTCCCGTAGTGGCTGACCGCGGAAAATCAGGCGGATGGCGGCTGCTTGAAAAATACAAGACCAATTTGACCGGCTTGAAGGCCAATGAACTGAAATCATTGTTTATCTCCCCTTCCGTCCAGCTGCTTTCTGACTTGGGAATTACTCAAGACTGGAACGATGCTCGCGAAAAGCTCCTGGCTTCCATCCCCGCCTCCTTTCATCAAGAGGCCCTCGATGTGTGGGATCGAATCCATGTAGACACAAGCTCATGGAGGCAGTCTCCTGAAAAAACTACCGCCTTCAGAACATTGCAGGAAGCCATTTGGGAAGAGAGGAAATTGCAAATCCTCTATGAACGGGCAGACGGCGAAGCGAAAGAACGTGTCGTAAATCCTTTAGGGTTAGTAGCGAAAGGCAGTACATGGTATTTAATCGCCTCTGTGAATGAAGACATTCGAAATTATAGAATATCGAGGATTACATCAGCTGTTAAAACAGAGGATGCTTTTACACGACCCGCGGATTTTAATTTGGCGCAGTATTGGGAAAGCTCGACAAAAAGTTTTATGAAAGCTCTGCCTACCTACGAAACAGAAGTTGAGCTGTCTCCGTCCATTGTTCCCCGTATCAAATTCACAGGACGCTTTATGCAGAATATAAAATTGGACGCACCTTTAAATGATCGATGGGTTCCTGCCACTATCTGCTTTGATACAGAACAGGAAGCTGCAGAGTTCATCCTGGGTTTCAGCAACCAGGTCAGGGTCATCCGTCCAGAAAACTTAAAGCAAAAGGTGTATGTGATGGCTAAAGCTGTAGTTAAGATGGTGGATTATGATTAATTTATACAACTAGATGTTCGAAGGAATATTCCCCCCCCTGTTGAAAGGTATAGATGAACATATACAGAAACGGAGTGAGTGGAATGGAGCAGCAGAAAGCGGTTCAGGACGTGTATACAGACGATTATTCATGGTGTTATGGATGTGGAAGGCTGAATAAGGATGGCCACCATTTCAAGACGAAATGGAATGGGGATCAAACGGAAACGGTCTATATGCCTCAGCCTGAACATACGGCTGTACCAGGATTTGTTTACGGCGGAGTAATCGCCTCTCTTATGGATTGCCATGGCACAGGATCTGCATCCCTTGCCTTGCATCGAAATAACGGGCATGAACCAGGTGACGGCGCAGAACCTCCAAGATTTGTGACCGCCTCGCTGAAGGTGGACTTTATGAAGCCCACCCCGCATGGCAAGGTATTGAGAGCTTCCGGAACGTTGGAAGAGGTTCATCCGAAGAAGTGGAAAGTACATACGGAAGTATTTGCAGGCGATACCCTTTGTGTCAAAGGAGAAGTCATAGCGGTCGTCATGCCGGACTCTTTCCTGCAAAACGCAAAAAACACCAATCCCTAAAAGGTTGGTGTTTCCTTGTTTTATCTAATTTTAACGTAAGCCACAATGCCTTCCTCTTCATCAAGGGCCAATTCGAGGCCTGCTGAAAAAGAATTAATATTCATCTCGTTATCCAAATAGAAGCGGATCGCTTCAATCAGGTTCGCTTCAATTAAAACTTGTTTTCTTCCGCCAACATGCACTTCCGCGGAAAATCCATAGTCATCATCATACAGCAGTTCAACTTGTACATCTTCAGCCTCTACTTCTTTTTTATGAGCATGGAACAGGCAAAGCGCATTAACGATGTCTTGCTCGTAAAGCTTTATTTGTTCCATCGGTCATCCTGTCTCCTGCGGCTGTTTCTTAAGTTCGCAAAGATTCTTGTAATGAGGGAAATGATCACTAGAACAGCGATGATGTTAATCATCAGACCAAGGAATGAACCGAATGCTCCCATGTTTCCTAATAGTCCGCCGAAAAGCATACCAGCGATTCCCCCGTAAATAAGGCCTTTCATGAAGCCGCCTTTTTTCGCTTTTGCAGAATAACTGTTATTTTTGCTGAAGAAACTTTTTTGCTTGTTTTGCTGCTGGCCCTTGTTTTGGAAAAATGAGGAGCCTCCGCTTTTACCACCGGAGTTAAATGATTTTACCCCCGAACGATAGCCTTTCGCGCTCACAGTTTGTGTCTGGTCATGGAATACAATATCCTTTACCGGCATCAGCACAAACGTCATAACCAAGGTAGCCGCAATCATCTTCTTTAACATTCTCTATTCCTTCTTCCATTTGGTAGTCTAAATCTCAACTCTTACATATACGAAAAGGATAACAAAAAGTTTCAAATAACACCAAAAATTTAATGACATTTCCCATACGGCGTAATAATATGACAAAATTAGGAAATTGATAATCAGGGGGATGCAAGATGCTCGACGATCCAACAGGTGATTTCATGTTTCAGTTTGTTCCTATTCTCATTGGGATAATCGCTATCAACGTTATTTCAACCATTGTTATTGGCATTATGAAAGGTGCTGCCCAATGGAATCATAACAATAATTCACCTGTATTCCAGCTCGAGGACGGTGAAAGAATAGAGCTCAGAGTAAAAGGCCAGGAATATGGTATGCCCGCAGAAGGAGATACAGGTGAACTCAGCTTTCAGGGGACTCGCTATCTTGGATTTAACCGGAGTGCAAATGCAGAGATCAATGAGTACTAGAGGTTTAAACACACCTTTTAAAGAAAGACTCCTCCAAGTGGATGGGTCTTTCTTTTTTACTTTATTGCTTTATTCATCACAGGAGATGAAAGATTGATCAATGAAGATGGTTTTCCAAATTCCATGGAGCGGTCGATAAAGACCTCCAATGTTTTTACTGAATCCGTTACGACCTTGATTAAATAATCATATTGTCCTGCGAGCCGATTACATTCAATGACGTCAGGATGATCTTTACAAAAAGACACAAAGGGTTTACACCTTGTTGTGTTATAGAGGATATACGCAGTTATAGCCTTATTGATAGCCTCTGGATTAACAATCGCCCTATAGCCTAAAATGATATTTTTATCCTCTAACTTTTTAACTCGCTCATTTACAGCCGGATTTGAGAGCCCTACCTTTTTTCCTAACTCTGTAATGGATATTCGCCCGTTCTCCTGAAGACAGACTAATATTTTCTCATCAATTTTATCCATCGCTGAACCTCCTTAAAAATGAAAGATATTATCTATAAATTTCATAATATTTAAAGAAAATCTCCCGTTTAAGCTTAATAAACCCATGTATAGAATTCAACATATTTCTTATAATGAATTATCTTTAACCAAGCAAAAAGGGGAGGAACATAATATGGCATTAGAAATGAAGAATGAATGCGAGAAATGCTCTAAAGCGCTTAATGGGTATTCAACAGCTTACATTTGTACGCATGAATGTACGTTTTGCGAAGCCTGTTCAGAAGAAATGGATATGATCTGTCAAAATTGCAAGGGTGAATTAGTGAGAAGACCTAAGAAGAGCATCAGAAAAAGCTGTGCGTTAACCGGGGTGAAATCCAATGAATAAACATCATGCCTTAGTTATAGTGGATGTACAAAAAGCTTTTGAACATCCAAAATGGGGAAAACGAAATAACTTGGAGGCAGAAGAGAACATTAGAAAAATCCTGAATCTGTGGAGAAACAAGTCATGGCCAGTCATACATATCCAGCATATGTCTGATCATCCTTCTTCCGTTTTCCATCCAAAGAATGCAGGTTTCGCAATAAAAGAGATTGTACAGCCTGTTGATAACGATCCTGTCATCACTAAAAAGATGAATAGTGCATTTATAGGGACTGATCTGGAAGATTATCTTAGATCAAAAGAAATTACTTCAGTTGTGATTACCGGGTTGACAACACCCCATTGTATATCAACTACTACCCGGATGAGCAGCAACCTGGGGTTTCAGACCATCCTTATTTCTGACGCTACGGCCGCTTTTGAACTGAAGGATCATATGGGTATTTCTTATGATCCGGAAACCGTCCATCAAGTTTCATTAGCCACCCTGCACGATGAATTCGCTGCAATATTCACTTCCGGCCAGCTTATTGATAAAATAAACAATCAAAGTATAATGCTTTCAACCCAATAAATGGTTATTGTATAATAGAGGTCACCACGAACATTGGTTACTGGCCATTGTAAATTACAGCAGGGGAGCCTTTTACATGATTGAGATAGATGACGCAGGAAATGGATGCCCTATATTAGGAGAAGTGTTTGCAGCGAGAAGAATGGAAACCGGGGATCACGCGGCCGTCTATGTCCCGCTTCCCTCCGAAACATCAGTAAAAATACCGAAAGAAGACTATATTATGTCTCTTCTAACCCAATTAAATGTTCCAAAGAACGAAACCGTGCTGCTCTGCAGGGGAAATACGCTGAATGGATTTGAGAATCAGCTGCAGCAAAAAGGGTTTGAGGTAAAGCGCGGCAAGGTGTCCGAGCAAACCGATAAAATTGCGGAAACCCTCTTTATGGATCAGCTTTATTCCATTGGGTTTCCGAAAGACCTCTCACTGTCCAACCGTGAATACCGTGAGTTCTATGAAATGGTAAAGATCTGGTACATTTCTCTTTATGCCGGCAGCAAGAATCTATTTAAATCGGGACGCAAAAGACCTCTAAAAACACGAGAGTACATGCATAACCCTGTTTACCATTTTCCAAATGTGCTTCGTAAGTTGTTTTACTTATAGTAAAACAGCCTCCTTAAAAGAGACCCTGCTTAAACTTTATTAAGCTTGGTCTCTTTCTATTATCCCTTAATCCACTCCTAATCTTTGCTTTTTTTCCACAATATGAAGCCTAAAATGACACAGATCATTAGAAATAACGCTAATAGAATGAGCCCCATTGGCGTTAGATAGACCAGCCAATTCTCCTCCGCCGGCTTGCCCCTTAATAATATTTTGAACAGAACGATGAACAAGATGAAAGAAAAAACACCAAAATAAACCAGCTTCCTTGCCATGGAATTCCTCCTGTTGTGCTTTTTTGCCTATCCCTGAATCTCTTTTATGCTTTTTCCACGTAAAAACGCGTGTCCCATTGTTATGCTTTGAACGGTCCGAAAACCATACTTTTCATAAACTTTTTCAACTGACTCATTAATCGGAAAAATCCAAAGCTTTTTGATCTCTCTTGTTTTGGCTTCTTTTTGGATAAACTGAATTAGTTGTCCTATTAGCCCCTTTCCACGATACCCTTCAACCGTAGCTGCACTCTCAATCCGAGCTTGATCGCCCTCTGTAAACATACAGGCTGTGGAACAGGCTGTTCCTCCGTACCGAAGGAGATAATGAATGAATGCCGGATGATTGAATTGCTCTCGAAAGACTTTTTCAATGGTTTCTATTCCGCCAAATTCTTTAATGCTTCCTTCGATATACAACGCTTCTTCATAATTTTCTTCCGTTACTTTTTCAATGGTCACCTTCGGGTCGTTGATGAGATCCGTGATTTGATAATTCCAGAATTGAACTGGAATACTCACTTCTTCATAAAGGAACTTTCGCCTTTTTAATTCAGCCAGCAAATTTCCCTGTGCTTCTAATTGATAAATATAGAATCGCGGTATGATGTTTCTTGATTCAAAAAAAGTGATCGCTTCCTCTATCACTAAACCTGGATCTTCAGTATTTTTACTGATATGTATGTGATTTGCATCATAATAGTCAGGCTGGTTCTCATTGCAAAATATGGAGCCCCAGGCTGTTTCTGTGCGCTTCGTAAAGGTTTCAAGATAGGCAAAATCAAGAGTGAATAGATCTTGCAGATCTATTTTCATCATCATCAATTCCTTTTCATTTTTTCTCATGGGCTCCCCCTGCTTTATCATCTATCTGCTTCTATCATACCGCCTTCCATTATTCAGGCAACATCAATCCATAAAAAAGCAGGAACCCGAGGGGCTCCTGCTTCACTTGCTTCTTATTCAAAATCGCATTCCTTGAGCGGAACGACTTTCGTTTTGTGTTTGAATTTGTAGCCTAACCAAACGGCCAGGAAGATCGGAATGCCAATGTAGGAAACGAGAACTCCTTGCCAGTCGATGCTTCCGCCTGTAAATGCGGAATAGTTCTGTCCGAGAATAACGACAATACAGAGAGCGAAAGCGAAGAGCGGACCAATCGGGAACCATTTTGCCAGATAAGGCAGTTCTTTTAAGTCCCTTCCTTGGGCCACATAGGCTCTTCTGAACCGGTAATGGCTGATCGCGATTCCAAGCCAGGCGATAAACCCTGACATACCGGAAGCATTCAACAGCCAAGTGTAGACGACACCGTCACCGAACAATGAAGCCAGAAAGGCTACCGCGCCGACTGCCGCTGTCACGATCAAGGCTGGAACCGGCACACCGCGGGAATCAAGCTTCGCAAGAAATTTAGGTGCCATTCCTTTTCGTGCCATATCCCAAAGCATACGGGTGGATGCATACATTCCGGAGTTGCCGGCTGATAGTACTGCTGTTAAAATAATCGCGTTCATAACAGAAGCCGCAAATGCAATTCCTGCTTTATCAAATACAAGTGTGAATGGACTTACAGTTATATCACTGCTTGCCAATCGGCTGTCTGTATAAGGAATGATCAAGGAGATGACCAGGATTGCCAGAACATAGAACATAAGGATGCGCCAGAACACGCTTTTGATCGCTTTTGGAATGTTCTTTTTTGGATCTTCCGTTTCTCCTGCTGCCACCCCCAACAGCTCCGTTCCCTGGAACGAGAATCCGGCAGCCATAAATACGCCGAGCGTCGTAAAGAATCCGCCGTGGAACGGTGCATCCCCGAGCGTAAAGTTTTTAAACCCGATCGTGTCTCCGCCCATAATGCCGAAGATCATCAGCGTTCCCAAGATCAAGAAGATGATAACAGCAACTACTTTTATTAAAGAGAACCAATACTCTGCTTCTCCAAACCCTTTAACGGATAAATAATTCAATAAGAACATAATGCCTAAAAACAGGGCGCTCCATATAAAAGAAGGTGTATCAGGAAACCAAAATTTCATGATTAACGTTACAGCCGCAAGCTCTGCCGCAATCGTGATGGCCCAGTTGTACCAGTAGTTCCAGCCGAGCGCAAATCCAAGAGAAGGATCCACGAATTTCGAAGCATACGTGCTGAATGAGCCAGCGACCGGCATGTATGACGCCATTTCCGCAAGGCTTGTCATTAAGAAGAACACCATGATGCCAATGGCTACATATGAGAGCAGTACCCCTCCAGGGCCTGCGGTATGAATCGAGCCTCCACTAGCAAGAAATAATCCGGTTCCGATGGTTCCCCCAAGAGAGATCATCGTTAAATGGCGGGACTTCAATCCCCTCTTCAATTCATTCGCCGCGTTTGGAGACGGCGGTCGTGCTGGTGAATTCTTTGCTGTCTTTTGCATAAAAAATACTCCTTTTCGTTTTAGGAAGGAGCGGGAAATAAAAAAGCCGCCAAGCATTGGGCGACGATTATTATTAATCCGCATCATGCCTTCCGTAAGATAGCGCATCCCACCCGCCGGTTGTTCGCGGGTGTGACAGTGCTGTTCCTGTTCGGATACAGCCCCAATTCATACTTCCAGAGTTTAAGCACAAATTTCGGCAGCTTTTCCTTTCACACGGAGTCTATGATGTTCTCTGCATCTCGTACGTCCTACTAATAAAAGCCGCGACCTCTACCTCATCGGATTGATGAGGATTTTAAATATCAAGTTAGTTAACGCTAAGAGTTATTATAAAACAGCCCCTTGTTTCCATCAACTGTTTTTTCTTTCCATCCTATTGCGACGAAATTACCGTTGCGGACACTGGGGTGGTTTCATCTTGAAAAGGAGGCTTCCTTAAACCAATCGTTGAAAATAAAACCCGAAATTCCCATCATTTCGAGTATAATGAACTTTATTCAGGTTATGCTGATTCTGGATAATACAAAAAAATTGAGGTTACTACATGAAGGATCAAAGGTTTAATGATTATCGGTTAAGCGATGAAATAAAACGTGCACTGACTGTGTTAAAATACGAAACACCGACCGAAGTTCAGACGGAAGTGATACCTTTAGCCCTTGGGAAGCAAGATCTTGTCGTGAAATCCCAAACAGGCAGCGGAAAAACGGCCGCCTTTGGTATACCGGTATGTGAAATGCTGGAATGGGAAGAAAAGCGGCCACAGGCTTTAATCCTAACCCCTACACGTGAACTCGCTGTTCAAGTGCGGGAAGACCTTACGAATATCGGAAGGTTTAAACGGATTAAAGCGGTAGCTCTATATGGCAAGGAGCCTTTTGCGAAACAAAAAGAGGAATTGAAACAAAAAACGCATGTGGTGGTCGGTACACCGGGACGCGTTATAGATCACATCGAGCGAGAAACCCTCAGCTTGGATCAAGTCAAGTATCTGATCATTGATGAAGCCGATGAAATGCTGAACATGGGCTTTATTGATGAAGTGAAAAGGATAATTAAACAGCTTCCTTCCAACAGAGTGACGATGGTGTTTTCTGCCACATTGCCTGACGCGGTTGAAAACCTCTGCCATCAATACATGAAGGATCCCATAAAAATTGAGATCGCTTCTGACGGAGTTACGACAGATACCATAGAGCATTCCATAATTAAAACGCAGGAAGACGCAAAGCTTTCTCTTCTGAAAGACGTGACAGTCGTTGAAAACCCAGACAGCTGCATTATTTTCTGCAATACAAAAGAGCACGTCGATACCGTATTTGCAGAGCTGCATTCCGCTCAGTATTCTTGTGAAAAACTTCATGGAGGATTGGAGCAAGAAGATCGATTTGCAGTGATGGACGGCTTCAAGATAGGAAATTTCCGTTACCTGGTCGCCACCGATGTGGCAGCAAGAGGAATCGATATTGATAATGTCACCCTCGTTATCAACTATGATGTTCCTATGGAAAAAGAGAGCTATGTCCACCGGACAGGAAGAACCGGCCGTGCAGGCAAAAAAGGGCGAGCCATTACATTTGTATTGCCTTTTGAAGAAAAATACCTTAGAGCCATCGAAAGATACATCCGGTTTGAGATCGATGAAGCGGTAGCACCAACAACACAGGAAGTCGTGAAAATGAAGCAAGCTTTTGAAGAAAAGCTCAGCGGACGCCGTGTGGTACGAAATAATAAAACAGCCCGCATCAATCAGGATATTACGAAGCTCCATTTCAGCGGCGGAAAAAACAAGAAGATCCGGGCAGTCGACTTTGTTGGAACGATTGCTAAAATCCCTGGAGTTTCAGCAGATGATATCGGAATCATCACCATCCAGGAAAACTGGTCTTATGTGGATATTCTCAATGGAAAGGGGTCACTTGTTATGCAAGCCATGGAAAATACCACAGTGAAAGGCAAGAAACTAAAAGTAAGCAAGGCGAAAAAATAAATCGAATCCTGATACAGAAAAAAGCAAGGCTACAGTTTTTCAGCCTTGCATTTTTTTCTATTAATGCAGAGGACGATCGTTTCATTTCATTTATTTTTTATTCCAATACCACCGAAACCGCACTGTATACCAACAACAGGGCCATCACTACATTAAATGCTCTTCGGTATTTGGATAGAAAGGCTTGAAACATGGAACCAAACAGACTCCAGCTGAACGTAGAAAGAAAACCGATAAAAGCAAGAAACATTGAAAACAGCAACAAACTGATATTGGAATGATAAAAGGGAATTACAAACGTGGAAATCACCGTCAAGCCGTATAAAAGGCCTTTCGGATTAATAAATTGAAGCAGCATCCCAGCCGTAAAGCTGTTATTTCTGTCTTCTGTTTCGCTGCTTTTTGTTTTCCTTGTGCTTGTTAAAACTTTGTAAGCAAGATACAGCATATAAACCGCACCGAGGATCGTCATCGCAAACTCAATCTTTGGAATGACATTCTTTAGCCAAAGATTAAAGCAGCTGCTCAGCATGATGATGATGAAGAACCCTGCCCCTACCCCGAAACAGAACCTGAGCGTCCGCTTTAAACCGTATTGGTTGGCAAACAGCATCGCCATAATATTATTGGGACCTGGCGTGAAGCTTGTAACGAACACATACAACAAAAATGACAAGATGGACATTGTGTTTCCCCTCCGTGGTGTATGTTATAATGTCTATTATGATCACTATAACGATTTTCACTATATTGTACAGAACGGTCGTTATATTGTAAATAGGTCTGGAGGTTATTTATGGAGGAAATCCACCTGATTATAGCAAAAAATTTAAAAGCCTTTCGGGAAAGCAAAAAATTAAGCTTGGAAAAGGTTGCGGAACTCACCGGAGTAAGCAAAACCATGATCGGACAAATCGAAAGAGGAGAATCCAGCCCTACCATTACAACCATCTGGAAAATCGCCAATGGACTGAAAATCTCGTTTACTTCACTGATCAACGAACCACAGCCGGATACGAAAGTCGTGTTGCGAGGCGAAGTCCAGGCCTTAACGGAAGACCACGGAAAATACAGGGTATATCCTTACTTCCCCTTTCAGGATGATCGCCGGTTTGAAATGTATTCTGTCGAGATCGACAAGGGCGGTTTTTTGAGCTCCGACGCTCATGGTGAAGACACTGAGGAATTTATAACGGTCTTTGACGGAGAATTAACCGTACGGGTGAACAACACAGAATATACTGTGAAAAGCGGGGATTCCATCCGGTTTAGAGCAGACAGGCCTCATGTCTATCATAACTCGGGAGAAACACTGACCCGTTTGAGCATGACCATCTATTATCCGAACTAAAAAAGCAGGCTCCCGTTGGAACCTGCTTCTCCTATATTCTCTCTTCGATTGATACACTCTGTTAATGAGGCTTCTTTCCTGTTCCCACTCCATTCATTACAAAGCGGATGATATTTTCAATTTCTTTATCCACACTGTCAGTACCATTTTCAGGAAGCAAGACGAAGTTTGATACGAAATACCCGCCGATAAAGGTAAATACCATTTTTTGAATCGTTCTTGTTGGAAAATCAGCCAGCTCACCGCGCTCCTTAAATACATTGATTATTTTGGCGATCCGAGGGGAGACGTTTTCCAAAAAGAAAGGAAGCATTTCATTCCGAAGTTCTGTATTATAGAGCATCTCTTTCACAACGATCTGAAAGATCTCTTTGTTTTCATTAAAGAAATCAATTCGATTTTTTAGAAAAGCCCTTAAAAAGTCTTCAAAACTAAGAATATCTTTTGTCATCACCTCATTAAACACACCCTCGGCAATGGCAGGAAATAAATCCTTTAGAAAAGGAACGATAACCGAGAGCAATAAGTTATCCTTTGTTCCATATTTACGAAATATGGTTCCCTCGGCTACACCGGCAGCTTTGGCAATCTCACTTGTCGAGGTGTTTGTATACCCTTTTTCTGCAAAGATTCTAATCGCCGATTCCAAGATCTTCTGCTGTTTGTCGGTTGGCTTTTTGTTTTCTGATGCATGGGCAACCATCGCCTCCAAGAGACTGCCTTTAAACAATTTCATCCCTACTTTCGAACGTTCACCTTTATAATTTACGGTACTTTTTCAATGCAAATACATTCAGAATTGTAAAGAACGAAGCAAATATCAATAGTGCAATAAGATCGCAGCTAATATCGCTTAATTCCATTCCTTTATACATTATACCTTTTAGAGCGTCTGCCGCATAATAAAGAGGCATCACTTTAGCCACAGCTTGAAGCCAATCCGCCAATCCATCAAGGGGGATGATTCCTGAAAAGAAGATCTGCGGAACAACCGCGATTGGGATAAATTGAACCATTTGAAATTCAGAGGCGGCAAAAGATGACAAAAGGATTCCCAGGGATAAAGCCACCAGCGCCAATAATAAGTTAATGATAATAACATTCCAAATGGACCCTGCCAGAACCATATCCAAAATATTGATCGCATACAGTACAACGATTATGGTTTGTATGACGGCAAACGTTCCAAAACCAACGAGATAGGCCGTGACAATTTCCCATCTGCGAATGGGTGTAGACATTAATCGTTCCAATGTACCGGAAGTCCGTTCCTTTAATAGGCCAATACCCGAAATGAGGAAAACGAAAAAGAAAACAAAAAAACCAACGAGCGTAGGACTCAGAACATCAAAAAAGTCGGTATTTCTATTTCCGTAAATGTACCCTGTCTTGATGTCCTCCATAGGACGGGCTGCTTTGTCGTTGTTCATCAATGCGGATTGAAATTGTGATACGGTTTGATGAAGCTTCATCTGCAGGGCTTTGGCAGCAGTCGGATCATCATTTTGCAAGGTTAATTTCCATTGAGAATCTTTATACTGCAAAACCGCATCAAGATCATCATCTTTTATCGTCTTTTCCGTGTTCGTTATTCTCTTATAGTGAACGGTATGAATATCGGCTTTTTCCAGTGCCTTAACCAGCTGATGATCCGCACCTGTGACTCCCAGATTCGGCTGGACTTTGTCTGAGTTAAATAAAAGATACATCAGGGATAAGATCAGCAAGGGTGCAATAAACAATAAGGCTAACGTTCGTTTATCACGGAACATCTCCTGAAAGATCCGTTTAATTAGAGCGGCTGTTCTCATGACTTTTCCTCCCCGCATTTAAAAAGACTTCATCAAAGTTGTCAGCTTGATACAGCTCTTTTAACTCGTCTGGTGTGCCGTTAGCCAATATGCGGCCATCCCTGATCATCGCAATCAAATCACACCGTTCCGCTTCGTCCATCACATGCGTCGTTACGATGATCGTTTTTCCTTCCTCATTTTTCAGCCTCAATAATTCATTCCAGATATTTAACCGCAATTCCGGATCAATCCCCACGGTCGGCTCATCCAATATCAGAAGTCTAGGGTTCTGGATTAAGGCAATGGCCAGAGATAATCTGCGTTTCATACCACCGGAATAGGCAGAAACACGTTTATTTAAATCAGCTGTCAGCTGTACGAGATCAGCAGCATAAGCGATCCGTTCTGCCGCCTCTGACTTAGGCATCTTGTAAAGGGACGCGAAAAATTTCAAGTTCTCCTTGCCCGTTAAGCTCAGATACAAAGCATCAGACTGCGCCATATAGCCAATGTGCTGCAGCAATCCGAGATTTGGAACCTTTTCCTTAAATACATGAACCGTACCGTTATCAGGATCATCCATTCCGACCATCAATTTTACTAAAGTGGTCTTTCCAGAACCCGATGGGCCAATAAATCCATAAATTTTTCCTTCTTCAATATTTAAGCTGATCTCTTTTAAAACAGCCTTTTTCCCGAAGCTTTTACTGACGCTCTCAATTTCCACACTATAGTCCATAACCAGCCTCCTCCTGAAAAAGTGAGTACTCACTCATTTTTATAGTAGCATGTTTATGCGGTCTGTCAATAAAAAGTGAGTGCTTACTCACTTTTCTTATTTAAAAACGTCTCGTCCCTTACTATGTATTAATAAACGGAATGACCATATGAGGAGAGAAAGATCTATGCCTATTCGAACAGAGGAAATGTAAGATGTTCATTTCCAGAGGATGTCATTAAACAAGCGTTTAATAATGCGCCGTACAGTGATCAAAAAGAGCATGACCTCGTAAGCCGGTTAAGATCTTCGGCTGCGTTCAGGCCACATCTTATTCACCAGAATACGGATAAAAAATAAAAATGAATCCGTTGAAGCATTGGCATTGACTCCTGTATCAGTCCTGCCCTCCCATCAAAAAGAAGTTAGCGGAGTGGCCGAACACTCTCCTGCTTTCTTTGATTAAAATAGGTTCCTGAAACAGTGGCTACGGCTAAACATTGTGTTTCAGGCATTTATACCGTTCAATTAGAAAAAAGCCATTTTTTAAAGGCAAAAGTTCACGTTGAGCAAACACTGTGAGCGTATATTCATGCGGTCTGTCTGGCGGCCACGATTTACTCACCGATTTAATGCAGTTACTCACGGTAATGTGGATGTTACTCACTGTTTTATCACCTTTACTCACGGAAATTCAGACTTTACTCTCCGTTTTGACACTATTACTCACAAAACGCATCATTTTCATAAATTCTAAGACGTAAAAATAACATACCCCAAGCCAGATCCTTGAATGGACCACTCATTATCCTTCCCTTCCAGAAACACCGTATCTATTGTCTTAAACATTATATTCATCTTGTTACCCCCCATTTTCTTAAAGCTTTTCCCATTCACTTAAATACATGACATCTTGCTCCACTTTAATGTTCTTTTCCGGAAGCAAACAGAGAAATTCCAAAGAATTGCCGTCTGGATCATAGAAGTAGAGATTGGCAGTTGGCGTCCATGTCTGAACCATCGGCTCAGTAGGTTCAAGCCCAAAAGCTGCCCTTGGGCTTATCCCTCTCTCCAAAAGCCAATCCCTCGCATGGATCATGTCGTCATAGGATACCTTGAAGGCAAAGTGGCTTCTATGAAATTCTTCTTCCGGCACCTCCCATACACCCAGCATCTGTTCTCGCTTATTTTTTTTATCAAACCAGTAAAACGCGGCACGCCGCTCTTCAATGATATGAGCGAGATCTAAACCCAATTTCGCATAGAACTCCATAGCTGCTTCTAAATTTCTTGTTTTGACGTGGGTTTCATAAAGCGTTCCTGGAAACATAGTCTGTACCTCCTGGTCTCTTCTATTGCTTTACTTAATCGCGATCGAAAAAAGAAGATTTGTTCACTTCAATATCAGATATTTCGAGTTTTTCCTTTATATCAGCCAAATCTCTCGAAATCTTTTGGGTATTGTACCAAGCGGCAAGTGATGATATGACCACCAATCCTATGGCAATACTGACCCCTGTTGTGAAAATCATATTTTCCTCCTCATTTCCCCCGAACACACTCGCCAATCTTCTATCACGCGAAAGGTTTCTTCTTGCTGCTTGATTGTGTCATCCAGCTCTGCCTGCCAGGCTGACCATACGAGAAAACAGTCCTTTTCTTTTTGAGAAGAGGCCAATGTCATTCCCAGCATTCCTTTCGCTCTTTCCAAGCTTGCATTCCAGACAGGGTCTTCTGCTTGCTGGACCACAGCACGAATAAATTGAGCATTCCTTAAAACTCCCAAAATATCATTCTCCAATCCAAGAATCCTTTTCTCTTCCTGGAACATATCCACTTCGATGGATGAGTATGTATTTCCCTGCCGTGACTGAACAAAGATTTGGTCATGGATCTCACCCATAAAAAAATCATAATCTCCTTGGCTTTCCCAAAATGCATAGATGAAGCCGTCAGAGGGTGTCTTTTACTCCAGCCGCCCACCTGTCCGATAAACCCGTTCACCCGGCTGAGTGATTTCCATTGTTTTTGGGAGTCATAGAAAGAATCCATCTGTCCCTCTATCACCTTGCATGAAATACGTTTAATCAGCATCGGCTCACACCTGATTGACTGGGGAGGCATGTTTTGTATACCACTTCGGTTGAAGAACTTCAAAATCTTGATGATCTTCCAGCACTCCGTTCAATCGTTCCAGCATTTCATCCACTTGATCCGGCGTCTCCCTTACCGACCATACGATGGCAGACATCACATTCATGGCCATATAAAGGGCATATATCATCCAAAAGTCCTCTGGAAGCTTATTCTTAAAATAGCCATTGATCTGTCCGATGCAAAAAGGCACACTCACCTCTTTACTGAATAACCCGACCTTACAGAAATCATGATAAGGATCTCCCCAGTCAAACCGGTTAAAATCAATGACACCCGCATATCGTTTATCTCTCACAACAAGGTTGCTGGGATGAAAATCGTCATGCTGAAACCGATTCGGACGGCTTTTTAAGTGGTGTTTATTCCTCTCGATAAACGCCTTGATTTTCCCATCGTTATTTATTTTGACCTCACCCGTCTCATAGGCCTCTAAATATCGATAAAACTTGCTCATCACTCTTTCATGCCAAGGCTCAAGCTCATCAGGTGCAGGATACTGGTGCATGCCCCACAAGTCTTTCCCTGCACTTTTGCCGATCTGGTATTGCTCCTCTTCCGAAAGATGAGGCAATACCTCACTCGCATCCTCTCCATCAATGTATGAGAGCACATAAAAACAAAGGCCCATCTGATCGAGTCTCCCGATCTCGACCGCCTCCGGTGATTGAACGGGATATTGCATGAGATGATTTAAAAGCTGGAACTCTGATTTCTTCCTCTCATACTTTTCCATCGCCGCCAGCCGTAATAATACAACCCTGCCATCGTTTAACGTTACAGCGTATTTTTCATCTCCCGAAAATCCCTTTGGAATGTGCTCTACTTTTTCAGCACCAGAAAGCGAACGGATTTTGGTTCTTACCCAATCCAATTTCATACTCTAACTACCTCCACCGTTAATTTCTACTTATCATGTATTCGTCAGAAGGGATAAGATTCTCCTTTTAAAAATAAAATTACTAGCTGCTAAGAAAGTATTGATATAATTTTAACTGGATAAAAGGAGGAGTGATGCATATGAAAAATTTGGCGGTATTCTGCGGTTCCAGCAACGGCGTTTCGGATATTTATGTAAAAGAAGCTGCCCGGTTGGGCAAGGAGCTCGCTGACCGGAAAATTGGGCTGGTTTATGGCGGAGCAAGTGTTGGTGTGATGGGCGCGGTAGCGGATTCCGTTCTGCAGCATGGCGGACATGTGACGGGAATCATGCCGGACTTTTTGGAAAAACGAGAAATTTCCCATAAGAATTTATCTAAACTGATCGTAGTTGATTCGATGCACGAAAGAAAAGCGAAAATGGCCGAACTGTCAGATGGATTTATCGCTTTGCCGGGCGGACCCGGTACCATGGAGGAGTTCTTTGAGATCTTCACATGGGCGCAGTTGGGCCTTCACCAAAAACCCTGTGGTCTTTTAAATATTAACCACTATTTTGATCCTCTGATCTCGTTGTTTAACCACATGGCGGCCGAAGGATTTCTGCAGGAAAAGTACCGGGAGATGGCACTCGCCGCTTCCGCACCTGAAGACCTTCTTATTCAATTCAGCACCTATGAGCCTCCAAGCGTAAAAACATATATCTCTGAAAATCAAACGTAATAAAAAAACAGTGCATCATCCGAAAAAATTCGGTATGATGCACTGTTTTTAAAAGGTTACTTCCATGAACAGGCTTTCTGTTTAGATAGCGATAGAATGTTGCCAGGCTCACCCCGGTTTTTTGTACGATTTCATGTATAGAACAGGCGCTGTCTACATCAAAATGCATTTTCAGTGCCAGTTCCAGCGTGAGGGGATCCACTTTAGGTCTGCCGCCTGTTTTTGCTTGCGCCCGGCTGACGCTGCTAGACCGATGAACCACGACCGTATCGCCTTATAGGAAAAAAGTAGAAAAACACTTGGTTTACCTGCCTTCAATCATCTGGTTTTGATCGGGTTGTTTCTTTTCTTAAAAGGTGCTTAAAAGAGGCTGTCCAATATATTCACCCTTTTTTATCCCTCTTGGAACGGCAAATAGTGCACTTCCGATATGCTGCGTATACTCGTTCAGCTTGTCTGCTTTCGACATCATTTTAAGCATCGGTACAAATTGTTCGTCCGGATTTTTTTGATAGCTGATAAACATTAAGCCCGCATCGACATATCCCGTTTTGGAATCCACACCATCCGTGTAGGAATAGGCCCGGCGGTACATCTGCTGTCCTGAACGTTTGGCGATCGCTGTATGGGAATCAGGAGGCATTTGCATCGGATTCACTTTATCATGCTCGTTGATCTTGCCGTACGGAGCACCGCTCTCCTTCTTTCTGCCGAACGTGTCCTCCTGATCTTTTAGAGATGAACGGTCCCAGACTTCCAGAAACATTTTAATTTTGCGGAAGGCCATATACGAACCGCCGTTCATCCACGCTGGCTCACCTTCTCCTGCCCAGATTATCTGGTCATGGGCTTTCGTATCCTTTGGCCCGGAATTCGCGGTTCCATCCTTGAAACCGAAGAGATTGCGCGGAGTTTTTCCATGCTTGGCACTAATGAATCCTGACTGCATCCATCTGATCTCAGCTTTACCCACTGCTGTTTTAATAAAATTCCGGATGGCGTGGAAAGCGACCTGCTGATCTTCTGCACAAACCTGCACACACATATCCCCGCCAATGAATGGGTCCTGGAGGTTATCCCGCGGCATGGCCGGAATGTCCTTTAGATGCTTGGGTGCTTTACTCTTTACGCCAAACCGGTCGATTCCCTTTGTATTGAAAAAAGAAGGTCCAAAGCCAAAGGTCATCGTTAAGCGGGATGGAGGAAGGTCGAGAGCCTCACCGGTGTCTTTTGGAGGAAGCCAATCATTGTTGAATTTCTGTTCTGTCTTACCCTGGCTCATGTGCTCGCTAAGAACCGTCCATTGCTTCAACAGCCGGATCACATCGCTTTTCGAGTCCGTTGTAAAATCGAAGGCAGCAAGGTAAGCATAGGTTTGCTGAGGTGTCACAATGCCAGCCTGATGCTTGCCATAAAACGGGACGCTTTCCTTTTCAGCAGATGACCCTGATTTTTTCGTGGTCTCCCCAAAGACATTTGTCATGGTTGTGACTGCGCCGATGCCGCTCGCACTGATCGCTACCCCAGCCCCAGCCAGAAGAGACATTTTCAGCATGTCCCTTCTTGAATAAGTTTTAAGTTCTTCCTGCTCCTTTACCGTTTGGTCTTCTTTTTCCTTCACGTTGATTCTCCTAATCTATTGAAAAATTTCAGCCGTTTGGGCCATGGATTCAGATAGTGTATTCAACTGCTGGCTCAGCTCACGCACCTGAGGCTTGGTCAGTTTCTTGTAATCCAAATAAGCTCCGCTTTTCTTATGCTCTTCAAGCAAGGCTGTAATTTTATTAAATTCAGTATCCAAATCTTGTGCCAAATCTTTATTTTTTTCATTAAGAACCGGGAGAACCGCATGGTATACCGCCTGAGAACCTTCTACATTGGACGCGAGGTCAACGAGGTCAATGTGCGAATAACGTTCTTCTTCTCCCGTTACCTTGGAGATTGCCGCTTCATTCAGCAATTCCATGGAACCTGCAACAATCTGAGTCGGGTTCAATTTTACACCCTGAACCTTTTTCTGCAGCTCCGCCACATCTTGATCAAGCTGGTCGGCGTATTTTTTCATATCCTTTAAGCTGCCGTCTTTCCATAAGGCTTTTTCAATTCTATGGAAACCTGTCCATTCACCTTCAACATCGTTCTCGCGAGCGTCAATCTTTGGATCAAGATCACCGAAACTCTCGGCGATCGGTTCGATGCGTTCATAGTATACACGAGCTTCGGCATAAGCCTCTTTCGCTTTTTGTGTATCGTTCGCTCTTACGGCATCATTAAAAGTTTTTGTTGATTTGACCAGTGCCTCTGTCTGTTCGTCCACATACGTTTTATATTTCTTCACTGCTGTATCCAATACTTCTGTCGTTTTCTGTGTAGTTTCTTTTGCTTTTTCAAGGTTTGTTAAGGAACGGTCCAAGTCCACGCTTAACTGCTGGACCTTGCTGCTGTTATAGTTATCTTTTGTTACTTCTGCATACAAAGGGAGCAAGTATTTTTCAGTGTCCGTATACAGCAGCGGGTACTTTTCGCGGATGTTGTTCTCATACGATAACCATTGCTTATTCAAGCGTTTGCCGTATTCTTTTACTTGTTCTTCATTCTTTTCTTGAAGAGAGTCTTGCAGTTGATGGAGTGATCCCTGCATTTCTTTTACTTGTGATTTCAGTTCATTTTTCTTGGATGATGATGCTTTTTTATGTTCACCGGATGATGCCGCCTCATTGCTGCAACCCGAAATAACGGGTACTGTGATTAAAGAAAGAGTCAGTGCAGTATGAATAATGGATTTTGATAATTTCATGATTAGCTGGCCTCCTGATGCCGATTATGGTTATTTTTTTTCTTCTTTAACTGCTGTGCAAAAATGACAATGATTGCCATGCTGATGATAATAAGCTGCGGCATCGTACTGTACAAGGACGGATACACGCCAAATGAATGGATGGCAGGAATGTATTCAGCTGTTGTGGACGGCATGAAGCCTGAGAGCTGCAAGCTGTGTATGCCGGATCCCATGAATTTTATGCACAGATAAAACACGATCAGACTTGAAATCATAAAGAAAGGCTTCAGCGGCAGACGAACGCTTAGCTTCAGCATGCATACACCGATGGCGGCCAGGATTCCAAACCCGAGAAGGATACCTGTAATCAAAGAGGTGTAGGACATCTGATTCGCCATCCCGATCAAGAAGATGACGGTTTCAATTCCTTCACGGAGAACGGCCAAGAACGCCAATATTCCGAGTGAGAGAAGTTTTCCACCGCTTACCGCTTTTTCTGTTTTCGTCTTCATAAAAGAGTTCCAGCGGTTCACATTGGTATTTCTGTGCAGCCAGTAACTGACGTACAGCAGCATGAGGCTCGCGATGACCCCAGACCAGCCATTAATGAGAAAATTATTCTGGCCGAAAGCAGATGAACTCAGCACATAGCTGACGAGGAAGCCTACCCCCAAGCTGGCAGCGATTCCTGTGATCGTTCCGCCCCAGACATAAAGACCGCCTTTACTTTCTTCTCTTCGTTTTGTAAAAGTTAACAGGGCGCCGATCACAAGCAATGCTTCAAGGCCTTCACGCAGCGGAATCAATGCTGCATCCCACATGCCGTATGAAGAATTTGCGAGCGGTGTCAGGTCCTTCTCCATATCATCAAGCATTTGAATGGATTTCTTGTTTTCATTCGGGTTATTGACAGAAGAGGCAAGCAGAACCAGCCTCCGCTCGGAGTTGTTATATACTTTTTGGGATTGCCCTACCACGTTTCCTTCTACGCTGAGCCAAAGAGATTTCAACTCCTCAACCTGTGCTTTTGATTGGGCTTGATCCCCTTCATCAAGAGATTGTTTCGCTTCTTTAATTTTTAGTAAATACGCAGAGATACTTACGTGTTTCGAAGATGTTTTGGCAGATGAATTGGCCATCTGTCCTTCTTTATATTGATTAAGCAGCACTTTTAGCATTTGAAGAGATTCTTCCGATTTCTTCTGATCTTCATTTAACATTGCTACAGAAACAGCTGCCATTTTCGTTTTTATCTTGCTGTAGCCACTCAGATTTTCTTTACGGACCTCCCCTTCAGCCCGGGTCCATTTCTGTTTAAACGTGTTAAACGACGTTTCAGCCTGGTTGAAATCCTTTTGTTTCACCGCATCAATCGATGCATCTATGTAAGGGATGCTCTGAGACACCTTGACCTGGGAGCTGCTTTCCTTCGCTGCTGCCTGAGATGGTATACCTATTAATAAAAAAAAGGCAAAAATAAAAATAGAGAGATTTCTTCTATTCATTTGAATTCCCCCAACATAATTGATAATAATTATCATTACTAATGATGATGGCAATTGGCTGCTTTGTCAATAAGTTTTGATATAAAAATGAGACAGAAAATTCTTCCTTTCAAAAGATGAAAGGCATGAAAAAAAGACGCGAATAAAATCGCGTCTTTTTTTTAGAAATCAAAGTTATCAGGGTCTGGTCCTACTCTGAGATTTTGATTTAATTGATCGATCTGAGTCATTTCCGAATCCGATAGCTCAAAATTAAAGACCTGGGAGTTCTCGATGATTCGATGCTCCTTCGTTGATTTAGGAATGGTAACGACCCCATTTTGCAGATCCCATCTTAGGATAATCTGAGCCACAGACTTGTTGTGCCGGTCTGCTATTTCTTTTAAAACCGGATGATCCAGCAATTGCCCCTGCATCAAAGGTGACCAGGCTTCGAGCTGGATATCCTGCGTTTTACAAAATTCCTGAAGCGCTTTTTGGTTCAACCGCGGATGGTATTCAACCTGGTTGACCATCGGTTTGATCTCCGCATCCTTCATCAATTCCTCAAGATGATGAATTTGAAAATTGCTTACTCCGATTGCTTTTACCCGGCCTTCCTGATATAGCGTTTCAAGCGCTCTCCAGGCATCTTTATACTTGCCTTCAACCGGCCAGTGGATAAGATACAGGTCCAGATATTCCAAGCCAAGCTTTCTCAGGCTCTCTTCATAGGCGGCCAGCGTGGATTCATAACCCAAGTCCGTATTCCAGACTTTTGAAGTAATAAATAGATCTTCCCGTTTTAAATCTGTTTGGGCAAGCCCTTCTTTGATCCCTGTTCCGACACCCTCCTCATTTTCATAGATGGCTGCGGTGTCAATGCTCCTATAACCGTGCTTAATGGCTGACTTTACAGCATTCACCAATTCCGGACCATCTTCAACTTTAAATACCCCAAGCCCGAACCAGGGCATTTTTACTCCATTATGCAAAGTGGTTGTATCTTGTAAATGATTTGCCACTATTCTTCCTCCTCTTGTTAAGCTAAATCAAACAAGTTTATTATCGAACATTAATTTTCAAATGAGAAGTACGCACTTTCAAGTGACGTAGGAACTAATAAGTTCTATGATTACTTTTTGGTTCCTGTAAAGCTTGATATGAAATGCAATTCACGTCAGCCGCTTCATGTCCTCCTTACGTCCCGTTCATCTGGTTATGGCATAAACGCAAGTGTCAGTCAGCCTTGAACCATCTGCTGATAAATCATCGTTTTTGTGGATTCCCTCCAGGATAAACCCCAATTTTTCCGGAATCGATCGGCTTCTTATGTTTGCCGATTCACACCTGATTTGAATTCTTTTAAACTGCAGCTGTTCCAAACCAAAATCCGTTAATTTTTTTACAGCTTCAGTCATATATCCGCGTCCGACGAATTTTGTGTTCATCCAGTATCCTAATTCACATTTTGGTATCTCCCAGTCAATCCCCTGCAGACTGGTGGTGCCTATAAAATCAAAAGTGTTCTTGTCAAAAATGAGGAAGCGGAAGTTTTCTCTTTTCAGAAAGCTGATATGTGCCCCTCTCAAATTAATTTCCGTTTCTTCTACAGCCGGAATCGTCTGAGCAAATGGCAGCCAGGCTTTTAATTCTTGATGAGATGCTTTTATCGCTTGATTGACGACCTCTCCATCCCCAGACAGCAAGGGTGCTCTAAGGATCAGTCTTTCCGTTTCTAATTGAGTCGGAACTTCCATTAATAAAGGATTCATAGCCATCCCCCTTTGTCTTGTCATTTTTTTTATATTCGTTGTGGGTGTTAAAAAACTCCCATCCCAAAATAGTTCTTGAGGACGAGAGTTGCAGCTTAGCGGTACGACAGATTATTCCCTTTATTTCACATGTCCGGATCTCATTTTCATCCAACGGTCATATATAAAGGAGTTAAAAGTTTGCGTTTCAACATGGACAGTTCCTCAACACCCTGCCAATATTTGTGCGAGATGATGATTCATATGATCAATGTAATCCTTTACGAGCCACTCTAACGTTTGAACGGTTTGGGCATCTACTCTACAATCAAGCTTCCACTTTTCTTCAGAAACATTCACAAGAAGCGCGGTGATCTGTTTATTGACTGAAATCCATAGATGAATAATATCTTCGACGCTAAAAGAATGCTGATAATCATGGATCTCCACAAAAAAATCCTGATTATAGCCTTTTAATGTAACCACGTCAGTTGAAGCGATGATATCAACAAAACGCTGGTGATTCACATTCCCTGAATCACAAAGATGTCCAAGAATTTCTTTTTTAGACCACTTGGACGGAAGTGGTTTATCCTCGAAATCCGTAACAGTTTCCATTTTCCTCGGTACTGCAGAGAGGATCTTTTCCAGCTCTGACACTAACTGATTCATTTAACATCCCCCATTGCTTCTCTAAACCATGCGTCTAGATCGATTTACTTCCCTTTTCTGCATGAAGCACCGATAGTCCTTCACTATCACTATACGAAATATCATCAATCCCAATTTCTTAACCCTCATTTTTCAGCAGCATTGAATTGACCTGGATATCCTTTTGATGTTTTAAGTAGGTCCTTTCAATCAATTGGTTTACAGCCTGTTTGTATTCGGCTCCGCCTACTTTTGAAGGCTCTCCAATTTCTTTTTTCAAATATTGCTGACTTAAGTTGCTGCGTTCAATCTGTTCTTTTATTTCTGACCAATACTGTTCTTCTGTTAAATTGGAATCTTTCAGCCTGCGGTCATGATACTTCTTATTTTCTCCAGTCTGCAAGGCTTCGAGTTCTCGCTTCACTTCCTCCCGATTAATATTCATGCCTGCCTTTAAGGCTTCCCTGGAGAATATAAAATAAGCTATATGATTTACGATATCGGTCATCTCTTCCAAATCCATGTCGGGTGTAAGCTTAAGCCAAAAGGTTTTTTCATCCTTCTTTACTAAAGCATAAACGTTAGGGTCAAGCAGCAGTGCATTTTTTTTAACCGCTTTCGTAACATCCATTTCTGGAGCATCGGTCTGCTCCGGGTGGCCATCAGTGGCCGTTCGTACATTCTCTGTTTTTTCATTTGTGGAAAAGGATACAAACCCAATAAAACACACCAGCACCAATCCTAGAACAACATACTTGTTCTTCATCAATGTCCCCCGTCCGATAATTTAAGCCTCTTTATTTTTTATCGTCTGGCTATTTTTCCTTAGTCTGATAACATCTCACAGAGCAACGATGATCAATATTAACAGTAATACCGGTTTTCCTCATCCTTAATTAAACCTCTCCTTTTATTTTACCAGACATATCCATTTCCGGCATTCTTTCTTCTGAAATGAAGGAAAAGACAATGGTAAACTAAAGAAAGAAAATCTAATAAGAGATAGAAGATGATTTTTCAATGCACCACCAAAAAAGGATACGTGATTACGGGGTAAAAATAGGGCGGCTGGAACCCGGTCACTATAACGCCATTACCGATATAGCGGGTGTAACAGTCGGCCATGTAACCCTTAGTGATGAGGACATGCAAACAGGAGTAACAGCCATCCTGCCCCACCCTGGCAATACGTTTAAAGAAAAATTGATTGCTTCAAGCCATGTGATCAATGGCTTTGGAAAAACGATGGGTGCCATTCAAATGCAAGAGTTGGGTGTGCTGGAGACGCCCATCATTTTAACGAACACCTTAAGTATCGGAACAGCAGCAGATGCTTTAATCCAATATATGCTGGAAGATAATCCTGAAATCGGCCGTTCGACGGGAACGGTTAATCCTATTATCGGAGAGTGCAACGACATGCTGCTCAATGATGTGAGGGCACAATTTGTTAAGAAGGAACATGTTCACGAAGCGATACATAACGCTTCACCTGAATTTGAGGAAGGCAGTGTCGGAGCAGGAACGGGCATGCTTTGTTATTCCTTGAAAGGCGGAATCGGTTCAGCATCCAGAAGATTTCAATTGGATCATGGAGAATACACCATCGGCGTGCTCGTGTTGTCGAACTTTGGGATTTTAAGTGATCTTATGATAAACGGCAGGATGATTGGGCAGGAGCTGAAAGCACTGCTCCAATCATTGGAGGAAAAAGATAAAGGCTCGATCATGGTGATCGTTGCCACTGACCTGCCAGTTTCTGAACGCCAGCTCAACCGTATCATTAAACGATCGGTTGCCGGATTATCACGGACAGGTTCCATCATCACGCATGGCAGCGGAGAGATCGTCATCGGATTTTCAACAGCGACTAAAATCCCCCATGACAAACCTTCAACCTGCTTAACCATTCCTGCCATTCATGAGGAGGATATGGATACAGCTTTTCGTGCCGTTGGAGAAGCAGTGGAAGAAGCTGTGTTAAATTCTTTAGTAACAGCCACCCATATCGTGGGGAGAGGCGGAAATGAAAGGCCGGCGTTTAAAGATCTGCTAAAGGAATTTAACATCGCTCTCTCATAACAAATTTAATGATTGCTTCTATTATCCTATCCATGTATATTCAGATTTGCCATATATAAAAGTATAAAGAGTGATTCCATTGAAGACTCGCAAATTAAGGATAGCCTATAGTATCGCAATCATTATCACCATTTTTTCAGGCCTCGCCTCCAGAAAATGGAGCCATCTGCTTCCGCTATTAGCGGCACAGAATGCCGGGGATGTGCTGTGGGCCATGATGGTCTATTTCGGATTTCGATTTTTGCTCATACAAAAGGGCCTGCCGACAGCCATATGTCTCAGTCTGTTGTTCAGCTTCGGCATTGAATTCAGCCAGCTTTTTCAGGCTGACTGGATCAATCACATTCGAAATACATTGTTCGGAGCATTAATCCTGGGCAAAGGTTTTCTTATTGCAGATCTGTTTCGATATGCCGCAGGGATCCTGATTGCCGCGGTCTTAGATATAATGACACTATCAAAATAAAGTGAAAAGGGCGGCTGATTCGCCGCCCTTTTCTGTTCTTTTTATTATTAAATTTCTTGCAGCTATACTTTTTTATACCCTCATAGATTGTAAGCCTACTCTCCATATCATATGGTCATAGCCTTTGTCCCAATAATCCTGAAGCCGGTAATCCGGTTCACCGAATTTCTTTGTCCAGATTTTTTGCGCACTTTGGTATCCGCTGTCTAAACAAAATTCGTTTATGCCTCTATTCTGAAGTGTGGCATACATCCTGCTCAATAAGAGATTGCCTATGCCTTGTCCTTGGCAATCAGGATGAACAAACACAGTACCGATCTCCATCAGCTCTTTTAGAGCACCTTTTGTACAAGAACGGATAAGTTCACTTGCGGGACCGAATTCGATGGATCCAACCATTTGATCCCTTACAAGTGCAATTAGGAAATAGCGATCCTTTCCTTCACTATTTAAATCATTTTCCAAATAATCTTTCTTCCTCTCTATTTCCTCGTTTAAATCTTCCAGCTTCTCTCCGATTCCCTCTTTAGAAAAGGTATCAGTAATGACGATTCGGAAAAATTCATGCAGCAGTGAAACATCTTCAATCGACGGCCTTCTTATCTCCACATTAAACATGAGATTCTCCCTTTCTGCTTCAGAATGGCTAAAGTAATTACTCTACAGTCCGGGCAAAAAACCTTTGTTCAGGTTAAACGTTCGTTTATATTGCATTTATTGCCTAACGTATCATTCTTAAAGCTCTTTTATTCGTTTCGTAAGCTCCTTAAACCTAAGATCAAGTTCATTATATTCTTTATTCTGGGGAGTCATAAAACTAAGCTTCCCTAAAACTTCTTGCCTCTCTGTTTCAAGCTGCAGACGAATTTCTTCCTTATCATCTTTTGCGGATGCTGGTTCGCCTAACTGCTTGTGGATACTTGAGTTCGCTATGACAAGCTTGGTATTGGCCGTTTTTTCCAGGAAGTAGCGGTCATGCGATACGACCAATAAAGTACCATTATATTGAGCTAACGTGTCTTCAAGCTGTTCACGTGAAGCTAAATCAAGATGGTTCGTTGGCTCATCTAAGATCAGTACATCTTTATCTTCTAAAATATACTTCATCAGCTTGCACTTGACACGTTCACCCATGCTCATATGTTCAATGGGTTCTGACCATTGAGAAGCCATAAATCCCAGATGCTTCATTAAGTTTTGAACCTGCCCCCTCTCTTCGAAGGTTTCTTTATAAAAGAGCTCCGCGGGCGTTTGCTCAAGCGGTAAATCAAACACTTCCTGCGTTAAATAGCCGATCTTGGCAGAAGGTGAGACCCATACCTCTCCTTCAGCCGTTTCCTGTCCGAGAATGACTTTTAAAAAAGTCGTCTTCCCGCTGCCATTCGGACCAGAAATGGCAACTTTTTCTCCATGCTGTATCGTAAAACTGGCGTCTTTAAACAACGTTCTTCCATTAAACGATTTAGTTAAATTTTTAACTTCCAAGAAGCGTTTTCCCACTTTGTTATTTGCTTTCATGTAGAAACTCACTTTGTATTCTGGTTCAAGCGGTTCAACGTTCATTTTCTCAATCTCTTTCTCGAGGCGCTTTTGTTTGGATTTTACTTGGGCATCCATGCGTTTGGCTTTCACTCGAAAATATTCTTTAAACCCTTCTTTTTTCGTCGATTGTGCATGGGCTTTTTTCGACCAGGAGGAGAGCTCATTCATTTGGCCTTCAATGCGTTCAACCATTTTTTTCTGTTTCTCAAATTCCCGCTGCTGTGTGAGTCTTTTCTGTTCACGCAATTTCATATAACTGGAATAGTTGCCCTTATGGCTTATAAGGGTTTTATTTTCAAGCGACCATATCTTGGTTGCCACTTGATCTAAAAAATAACGATCATGGGATACAAGAATAATGGTGCCTCTGTGTCTTTTAATCAGTTTTGTGAGAATCTTCATGCTTTGCTCATCAAGATGGTTTGTTGGTTCATCCAGCAATAAAATGTCTGTCTCTTGTGAGAGCCCTTTTGAAAGCCGGGCCTTTAATTTTTCCCCCCCGCTCAATTTGGAGAAATCAAGAGTTGGAACTTGCCATTTCTCTAATAAGGCCACTTCATCAGAAGTCACCTCTTCAAAAGAATAAGACTCGGTTTCTTGTTCAACCATCGTCTTTTTAAGATCGTTTTGCAGATGTATCATCTGTCCTTTTGAAGGCGGTACATCCTGGTTCAGCAACTTTAACAGGGTGGATTTCCCAGCACCATTCTTGCCAATGATCCCGATCACATCTCCCTGCTGTACGTTTGTATTTACATTTTCGAAAATAGTGTTTTCTTTTATTTCCACACTTACATTTTGTAATAAGATTAATTCCTGCATCAATTATCTACCCCTCTTCGTGGGAGGATAAAAAAAAATCCTCCCAATGAATTTGGAAGGATTAGTCGCATTTTACCGTACTGAAATAACCCATCTTTCATTGCAGAAAGATGGCAGGAATATGGTGAGAAAATGGGCAGACTAATCCTTAATTAGTATCATTCGAAATATCATTTCAAATTTCTAAAAAAGAGATTAGTTATCCATCGTCCACCCATCATTCCTTTCAGCTTATAATCACTTTTCATTGTAACACCTCTTTGCAGAGATGTCTAACGCCCCTAATAGCAATCTCCGTTAGCGGTGGGCAGACATTGACGGCCAAGCCTGTGAATCATTTGCGCCATTTCTGCCGCATCCTGAATTTGTGAATCCTTTGATCGTCACGACCAAGAAATGATCACATGCACTGAATGTTATTTTCGTATGATACATCCCCGGGGTGTATCCATTTTTAAATTTTTATCCTGCATAAAATTCATGTCATCCTGTTTTACAGTGTTACCTCTTAACCCGCTGCAATAAGGTGGATTGTCACCAAACAGCATTAAAAAAAACTGGATTCCTCCCTCTTTTTTTAAAAAATAGGTGTTTATATATGTCCACTCCCATCTTGGATACATATCTTATACAGGAGTTTATTTTGAGAATTTATGAAAAGGAGAGGTTATTTATTTATCCATACGGTTCTTATCAACCATATGTTCAGCAGCAGCAATACAGTTATCAACCATACGTGCAGCAGCAGCCATCCGACCCTTATTCACAACAGACGTATAATTATTATCAGCAGGAGCATGATCCAGATCGACAGCCTCCGATAAGGCAGCTGGAAAGGCGGGTTAATCAGCTGGAAAACCGGGTCAACCAGCTTAATCGGGAAGTTAACCAGCTAGAAAACACTGTCGATGTCCATTCACGCCGGTTAAACCGATTAAACCAACGGCTGCGTGTCGTGGAACAAAGATTGCGAATTCCTTTTCAGCCTTTTGAAGGCGGGTTTTAATTGCTTGGGCCCAGTGGCACACTGGGTCCGTATTAAATTTTCCGTTTCTGTAACTAAAATCGGGGGCCGCGGCAACATAAAATTTATTCAGTTTTTAGCAGTAGCATCGGATATCGGAATCGGTGAAACCGCATCCTCTTATATTAAATAATTACCAGCCCCTTTATGGCTTTCATTATTGGTGCACTTCGCTATGTACTCCATTATTCGAAGACTGGGGATTTTATAGTCTTAGGGAAGGTTGGCTTTAATTTGATTGCATATCTTGTGTTCTACATACACGTTGGTTTCCTCTGGGAATGAAACAATGAATGATATAAATCCCCAAGTACTTTCATGAATCAGTTTCCTTTTCCTTTTGGTTTTTTAATGACCGTAAGTTTTATAATGCTGTAACAGCCGTTCTACCATTAAATCCATATACCAGTTATTCCGCGCCAACCCCCTCCGAGATGAGGGATAAACCAGTATGCAGCCAATACTATCTTCACATTTCATCTCTCCTTTTCAGCATCGTTTCTGCCTGCTATACATACCATATTCACAGAATTTATTTTATATATAGGTGATAGTCTTGCATCACTAGATAGATTCATAGTAAAACGCACTGACACGTTGTCTCCGAGAGCTCATATAGTAATAGCAGATTTTACATTTCAAATTGCGACAACAAGTCTTTCGCCAGGGGATTTGACGATTACGATGATAGGAAAAAATGCCAGCCGGCAAGTGAATTTTCTGATCAGTTAAGGGTGATAGAATGATTGCGTAATCGCACTCCCATAACGAAAAATGCAAATTAAAAAATCGCTATATCTAGGGATAAACAGCTTCAAAATTCAGTCAAGCACTCCACAAATAGGTCTTTTTAAACGTAACCTTCTTTCTTATTAAGACGACTAATCATGTAGTTAGTATATTGAAGAAGGAATTACAATCGCTGCAAATTCCTTATTCTGTTTAACTGCCGCTCTATACAAAGCTTTACTGCCACAGAATGAAGGGAGAGGAAAAAATGAAAAGAATTGCAGCATTTTTAATTGTATTTGCCATTGCCTTTGTTACGGCCTTTTCGTTTTCGAATAAGACTGCTTCTGCGAGTGTCCCTCGATTTGCATTCAAGACAGAAGATGGTAAATGGGATGGCTCCATTTACAATCCCAATTCACACAGCAATCTTAAGATCGATCTTGTGCATCCGCTGTATGTAAATGGGACCAAAAAACTTACCGACACATCTAAATTAAAGGTCCGCTTATGCAATGCACAAACAAAGGCATGTACTGCATTTAAGACCCTGAAAAGTGGAAATGCGAAATTTACCAACATGAGAGTAGGACGTTTTAACGTTGATGTCAGGGATAGTATCTCCAAGGCTCAGGTTTCCGGAAAACTAGATATTATCTTCTATTAAAAATTGCAAACAATACAAGAAGCCCGAGGATTCCTCGAGCTTCTTTTGTTGATGTGAACGGCTAAAGATGGATTGAAGAAGAAATTGCATAAGCAATTTCAACATAACTCTTATTCTACTAACATGCCCGTTAACTCAATTTAAAGCTGCCTGAAATGGCAGCTGGGTCATTAAGTATCAAACCGATTCCTGAAAGATTCACCTTTAAACTATATTGAGGAATCATACATTGTATGATGTTCATTATTTTCCAAGGGTTCCCTCCTACTAGACCATTATTCTATGCGAAAACCGTGTTCCTCACTGTTATTTAAACACCGAATTTGCTTCGACCCCGCTATTCTTCAGACAGTATCTTCATCTAAAACTTATAGGTATTTTCATCATTTTAATGAATCGTTGGACATTCGTACAAACCGTCTTTTGAAATGCACAATAGAATGTCATGACATTGATTTCAAAGATTAATTAAATTTGTTGGGGGAATGGAGATGAATGATTCAAAGCTTTGGCAGTCGCAACATTTTATAAATCACCAAACCAGTAATGATAAGAAGAATCAGAAACTGAAACAAAAATCGAATCCAAAGGATAATAAAAAACATTTTCGAGGCGATCTGTGGGATAGAATCAGTCTTAGAGAAATGTTGGCTGTTAAAAACAAAAAATTATATCAAGGGCAAAGCAAGTATCAAAATATCCAAGTTTTAGAAGCTAGTGACATCCGTATGTTTTTGGATGAACAATTACAATTTAGTTCTTTGGATGAGCGAATTTATCACGAAGCATTTGTCCACGTACCTATGGCACTTACAAAATCTCATGATAACATCCTAATATTAGGGGGCGGTGACGGACTTGCATTAAGAGAAGTATTAAAATATTCAGATGTTAAGCATGTGGATCTAGTTGACATTGACTCTGAAATCTTAAAAATAGCTAGTCAAGTTCCTGAAATTGTGGCTCTTAATGAACGATCATTGTTCGATAAACGTGTGAACGTCTATGCAAAAGATGCCCGCAAATTTTTAAAAAAGAACAAGAAGACGTATGACCTTATGATTATTGATTTTCCAGACCCTGCAGATGATTTTCTTGCAAGCCTGTATTCATTGGAGATGTTTCAAATGGTACGAAACCATTTGTCAAAAAACGGGATGATTGTCTGCCAATCCAATTCTCCTTTTGACACACCTGTTGTATATTGGAGCATTGGGTTAACCCTTGAAAAAACAGGTTTTTATACAGAAAGCTATCATACGGTTATCCCATCTTTCGGTGATTGGGGTTTTCATTTAGCATCTAATAAACCTTTCCCCTCTAAATTAAAAACAGTACCTGTTCCTTGTCGGACACTTCCTAAAAATTTAGCCAGCTTATTTCATTTCCAAAGTAATACTTTATCCCATCAACGATCCGCTATTGTAAATGCCTTAGATAATCTGCAATTGCATGAAATTTATAAAAGGGAAATTGTATAACCGTACTTATGGTCACAAAAAGCTACCATGTTTAATTGGTAGCTTTTGTTTGGAGATTCGTATTTAGAACGAAACGACGTTCAACTGTACCACGCATTATTTATAATTTCAACCAACACTGTGTTGTCATCTGTTTGGACTTTGCCTGTATCCTTAGAGATGACAAAATAATAGGGCATGTCGAACATATCTCTTAACTTTTTAGTTGACAGGTATTTTGCCTCAACTGACATGCGTAAGTCTTTTGGTTGAACTGTCGATACTGTAGCAAGACAAAATAGCCAATTCTCTGCGGCTACCGGCTCGAAATAGTGGTATGGAAGTACATAGAAACCTGCTTTTGTGAGCGTTGCGTGTATACTCCATAAGTACTCTGCTGTCGAGTCTGCATTGGAACAAGCTACACCGATTGCGCCTCCTGGGTTTAGACGTTCTTTAAGAAGGCTGTAAAACTCCCTGCTGAACAGACGGGATAACTTAGGATTTTTCTCGTTAGGCTCCGGAAGGTCAACAATAATGACATCCCATTTTTCTGAGTTTTTCTTTACAAACCTTCTGCCGTCTTCAATTACGGTCTCGACTTTTGGATGATTCAATGACCCTTTATTAAATTGAACCAGTGGCTTCAATTTTTTACCGAAATCGATCATTATTTTGTCAACATCAAGAGTATTGATTTTCTCCACATCAGAATAACGAAGGGCTTCACGAGTCGTTATTCCGCCGCCGCCGCCAATGATCAGAACACTCTTCCTCCTTCGTGCGGCAGCCATGGGGACGTGTATCATTGCTTCTGCGAACAGATCCTCATCAGCTGTTGTGCCAAACATCTGGTGGCCATTGCTATAAATCAATAGATCCCCTTCATGATCGACGAGGGCAATCTTCTGTGTAGGAGTTTCAAATTTTCGTAGAATTTTATAACTTCCTGCAGGTTCCTCTTCAGCACTAATGTAACCCCTTATAGAATTGGCCCCCGAATCCCCATAGAGATTCATAACTACCTCCCCTTTTTGCAAAAAACTGAATTCCATGCAAAGTGCCTGTTGGCATTGATTCATCCCAGGACCTTCAGTGGAATCAACTTTTGTTTTAAGTTCTTAATCATCATGCATGTTTCATGATTTTCTTCGCCTCTTTTTTTATCATATCTGCCTTATCCGTTTTCTCCCACGGCAATATAACATCCGTTCTGCCAAAGTGTCCATAGGAAGCCGTTTGAAAATAAATGGGTTGCCTTAGATTGAGCATTTTAATAATGCCAGTTGGGCGAAGGTCAAAGTTTTTTCGTATTAGTTCAACGATTTTTGTCTCTTCTATCTTTCCAGTACCAAAAGTTTCAACCGTTATTGAAACAGGGCTAGCTACCCCAATAGAGTAAGCCAGTTGAACTTCACATTTTTCTGCAAGGCCTGCTGCAACAATATTTTTAGCCACATAACGTGCAGAATAGGCTCCTGAACGATCCACCTTAGTTGGATCTTTTCCCGAAAAAGCACCTCCTCCATGACGTGAAAATCCACCATACGTATCAACAATAATTTTACGTCCTGTTAATCCTGCATCCCCCTGTGGTCCACCAGTGACAAAACGGCCAGTCGGGTTAATAAAATATCTTGTGTTATCATCAATTAATTCTGGCGGTACTACGTGTTTAATTACATGTTTATGCAAATCATTTTTTATTTGTTCTAATTTTACTTCTGGATGATGTTGTGCAGAAATAACAATGGTATCGATGCGGACTGGTTTAGCATGTTCGTATTCCACGGTAACCTGCACTTTTCCGTCCGGGCGCAAATAACCAATCATTCCATTTTTTCTCACTTCTGTTAAACGTCTAGCCAGTTTATTTGATAAAGAAATCGGCAAAGGCATTAGTTCTTCAGTTTCATTGCATGCAAAACCAAACATTATGCCTTGGTCACCGGCACCAATGGCTTCTGTTTCATGCTCGTTCATTGAACCTTCACGGGCTTCCAGAGCCTGGTTCACTCCCATAGCTATATCTGGAGATTGCTGATTGAGCGCTATTAAAATTTTACAGGTATCAGCATCAAATCCAAGTTCGGTATTTGTATAACCGATATTTCGAATGGTCTCTCGTACGATTTGCAATAAATCGACCTGGCAGTCGGTTGTGATCTCCCCGAATAAAACGACTAAGTCAGAACTAACAGACGTTTCACAAGCAACCCGGGCATAAGGATCCTTTTCAAAAATCGCATCTAATACCGCATCCGATATTTGATCACAGATTTTGTCAGGATGACCCTCCGTAACAGATTCTGATGTAAAAAAGTGTCGTTGTTTTTGATACATTCCTTTCTAATCCCCCAAAATAAAAAATTTTTTATACTTACCTTCCACCGCCTTCATAAAAGAGAGACGTTTTAAATCTAGTTAATCCCCACGAGTGTTTGAAGGGCATCCTCCCCTTACTTATCTATTTAAATTCCATTTTATGCAAGTTTAATAGAATTGGTTGGACAACTCTCTTAGTTATCTTCAAAATCCGCAAATAGCTATACAAAAAGTGCTGACTTAAAGTAGAAGTCAGCACTTTTAGCTTAAAGACAATTCTTGTGGCCGGCAGTCAAACACAGTCGATCAAACTGATTTCTTTCTTTAGTCATCGTCATCTATTATCAACATTAAAATACCGGGCTTCTGGATGTGAAAACACGATTGCAGATACAGATGCTTCCGGATCCATCATAAATTCCTCAGTCAATTGCACGCCAATATCTTCTGGGTTTAACAATTTAAAGAGCTTTGTTTGATTTTCCAGCTCTGGGCAAGCCGGATAGCCAAATGAATATCTTTGGCCCTGATACCGGGCGGCAAAACGGTCTTGCATGGCCATATCAATGGGATCAGGGAATCCCCAGCGATCCCGCATTTGTTGGTGAATGAACTCAGCGAGCCCTTCAGCCGTTTCCAGTGCCAGAGCTTGCAATGTATGGCTTTCAAGAAATCTTCCTTGTTCTTTATACTTTAATGCGAGTTGACGGATACCAAGCCCTGCAGTAACTGTAAAAAATCCCAAATAATCCATCGTGTTGCTTTCAACGGGCTTTAAATAGTCAGCTAGGCAAAGATAGGGAGAATTGGCCTGACGCGGGAAATGAAATCGTTCAATAATGGATTGATGGTTGTTAGGGTCGTAGATAAGAATCGTATCATTTTTGGACTGTGCCGGAAAAAATTGATAGACAGCGGAGGGTGTAATGAATTTATTTTGCTTTGCCTCTTTCAGCAGCTGATCCACAAAGGCTTTAAGCTTTAAGGTCTGTTTATCCTTTTCTTGAATGAGTCTAGGAATTTTACCTTTTATCCCAAGATGATGTCCTAGAAGCATTTGAAGATTTATATAGGGTTCAATGTGACCTAAAGGAACTTTCTTCAAAATATGGCGTTTCGTGTCTTTGGGAATGAAAGCCGGTGAAGGAGAAATGGAAGATCGTTTGTTCTCGACTGATGGTTTGGGGTGTTTTTCAACATTTACATCGGACGGAGGAGGGTCATTCTTTTTCGATTTATCAATCAGCATCGTTTCTTTTTCTTCAGGTGTTTGCAGTTTGTTGGCAAGATCTAATCCTTGCATGGCGTCTTTTGCATATAATACGATTCCATCGTATTCTTTAGCGATCTTCGTTTCGGTAAATTTACGGGTTAATGCCGCACCCCCTACTAAAATGGGTGTCGTTATTCCGGACTGTCTTAAATCTTGGGCAGTTACGACCATTTGCTGAGCAGACTTTACTAAAAGGCCGGAGAGTCCAATCATATCAGGTTTTTCCTTTTTCACCGCTTCAATCAGCTCAGCGGGCGGAACCTTAATTCCAAGGTCAATGACGTGGTAACCGTTATTGCTGAATATGATATCCACGAGATTTTTTCCGATATCATGAACATCGCCTTTTACGGTCGCAAGCAAAACCTTCCCTTTTGTAGAGGCGGCATCATTCTTATCCATAAAGGGTTCCAAAAACGTAACAGAAGCTTTCATTACCTCTGCGCTCTGAAGAACTTCCGCAACAATTAATTGATTGTCGTTAAAAAGGCGGCCAACTTCCTGCATTCCATCCATTAGGGGTCCGTTTATAATTTCAAGAGGGGAGTATTTTTTTAACGCCATTTCCAAATCGGGAATCAATCCTTCTTTTGTCCCCTCAACAACATAATAGGCGAGACGTTCCTCAAGTGACAGGATCGGGCCGGCCGCTTTTGCTTTTTTCTTTTTTCCCCGATAGAATTCAGTGAAAGTATCCAACGCTTCTTTTGTTGTTTCAAACAGAAGTTTCTCCGCCATATCCACCTCATCTTTTGAAATAGAGGCATACCGTTCCAATTTTTCCGTATTCACGATTGCATAATCCAATCCCGCCTGAGTACAGTGATAAAGATAGACGGCATTTAAGATCTCTCTGCCGACAGAAGGAAGGCCGAACGAGACGTTGCTAATACCAAGAATCGTTGGACATTCAGGAAAATGCTTTTTAATTAAACGAATGCCTTCAACCGTTGCATTGGCCGAACCAATATATTGTTCATCACCCGTTCCGACTGGAAAGACGAGCGGATCAAAAATAAGATCTTTTGGTGAAACTTTATATTTATGAACCAAAAGGTTGTAGGAACGCTTGGCAATTTCCAATTTGCGCTCTGCTGTCACTCCCATGCCCTTTTCATCAATGGTTCCGACAACGACAGCCGCACCATATTGATGCACAAGGGGAACAACCTTTTCAAACCGTTCTTCGCCGTCTTCAAGATTGATCGAATTAATGATCACTTTTCCCTGTGAATAAGTTAATGCTTTTTCAATCACTTGTTCATCGGTTGAATCAATAACAAGGGGCACTTTTACTTTTTTTACAACTTCCTTCATGAAGCTTTCCATATCTTGAAGCTCGTCGCGGTCAGGATCCGCAAGACAAATGTCAATGACATGGGCTCCGCCCTTCACCTGAGCTCTGGCAATTTCTGAAGCCTCTTCAAATTTGCCCTCTGCAATCAATCGTTTAAATTTTCGGGATCCAATGACGTTCGTTCGCTCACCGACCATGATCGGCCGCAATGATGGATCATCATAAATAAACGGTTCAATTCCTGATACCATATGGGGATGGTCTTGTTGAATCATTCGAGGCTTATATTGCTTCATCACCTTGAAGATCTCTTTAGTGTGTTCAGGTGTTGTCCCGCAACATCCGCCTGCAATATTCAACCAGCCCTTTTCCGCAAAACCGGCCAGCTTTTTTGCCAGAGATTCCGGTGTTTCATGATAATGGCCTTCATCATCGGGTAACCCCGCGTTCGGGTAGCAGATTATTGCAGACGTAGAGAGCTGGGAGAGCGACCTTATATGATCTTGCATAAATTCAGGACCCGTCGCACAATTCAATCCTACCGCAACAGGATTCATATGTTGAAGGGAGATATAGAACGCTTCAATGGACTGGCCGGCAAGTGTTGTTCCCATGGTCTCGATGGTTCCTGATACCATAATCGGAACTTCCTTGCCAGTTGCTTTAAACGCCCGTTTAATGCCTAGAAAACCGGCTTTCACATTCAGCATATCCTGAGATGTTTCAAGCAATAATATGTCAACATTTCCATCCAACAATCCTCTTGCTTGTTCTTCATAAGCAATCGTAAGAGCTTCAAAGGTTGCTCCGCCCGTTACACTTAAGGTTTTAGTTGTCGGTCCCATCGAGCCTGCGACAAATCGCGGCCATTCATTGGTTGAAATTTGATCTGCCGCTTCTCTTGCAATAAGTGCGCCTGTTCGATTGATTTCATAAGCTTTTTCACCAAGGCCATACTCATCCAAAACAAGATTCGTGGCGCCGAATGTGTTGGTTTCAATAATATCTGCTCCGGCGTGCAAATAGTCCAGGTGAATCGACTTAATAACAGAAGGTGCTGTTAAGTTTAGATGCTCGTTACAGCCCTCGTATTCTTCTCCCCCGAAATCTTTTGCGGTTATCTGGGCTTGTTGAAGCATGGTACCCATCGCACCGTCCATAATTAATATTTTGTTTTTTAATCGGTTTAAAAATGGGTCATACATATCTTGGTTATCCTCCATTCGATTGGTGACTAGCATTTTCTTTTACATAATTTGATAATTCTACTGTTAATTCATAACGTAAAAAAGGAGTGATCAGGTAAATACCATTAAAAAGCTCCATTGCCGTATCCAGCAAAGATTTTGCAATGGTTAAACCCTCCAGGGACGCCCTAACTGGATCATCTTTGAATTTCCCCATGCTCTCCCTAATCGTTTCGGGAATCTTGATCCCGGGCACTTCATGATGAAGAAAATCCGCATTTCTGCTGCTGGTGAGCGGCATAATGCCAATATATAATGGAACGTTTAATGGTTTGACCGCCTGATGGATTTCCATTAGTTTTTTCTCGCAGAACACGGGTTGACTAATGAAATAATCTGCACCCGATTGAATTTTCCTTTCCATCCTTTTTATGGAATGATCCAGTGAACGGACGTTAGGGTTAAAGGCGGCGCCGACAGAAAACGCCGTTTTTTGGCCAAGATCCTTTCCGGATAACGAGATGCCTTCATTAAACTGTTTGATCATCTGGATCAATTCAAATGATGACACATCAAATACGGAAGCAGCACCAGGGAAATCCCCTACTTTGGTAGGATCTCCTGTAATGGCTAAAATGTCATGTATACCTAATGTATGAAGCCCCATAAGATGTGACTGGAGGCCGATGATATTTCGGTCACGGCATGCAATGTGAACCAAGGGCCTTGCCCCAACTTGTGATTTAACCATGGAACCTAAAGCCATATTACAGACCCGTGGGGATGCCAGTGAATTATCCGCTAAAGTAATCGCATCTACACCGGCTTCCTTAAGTGCTTTTGCACCTGCAAAGAATTTATCCGCATCTAATTTTTTTGGAGGGTCTAATTCAACGATAATGGAACTTCTTTTCTTCACGAGTTCTTGTAATGGCGTGGGACGAGGTGGTTGTGACACCTGCACTGTTACTTTTTGTGCTTTTGGTTTGACCGTTTTCACTTTGATCGGAGCAGTATCCTGAAGCACGCTGGAAAATGCGCGTATATGTTCCGGTGTAGTGCCGCAACACCCGCCGAGTAACCGAACACCCTGCTTTTGAAAAGATTGTGCATACTCTTTAAAATAATCCGCATCACTTTCGTATTTAAGTTCTCCGTCGCAGAATGAAGGAAGGCTGGCATTCGGGTAGGCTGACAAATAAGCCCTTTCAGGGAGGGGAATATCTTCTAATGTTTGAATCATATGGATTGGACCTAATCGACAATTCAATCCGACGACATCAGCCCCATGTTCCACTAATTTTTGGATGGCTTCTTTTATCGGGATACGATCCTGCATCATACCTGGTTCTTGGAGCGTAACTTGTGCGATGATGGGTAATGATGTCTCCTTTCTGGCAATGGATAATACGGTTAATAATTCATTGAGGTCATAATAGGTTTCAAGTAATAAACCATCTATGTCCTCAAGTAATAGACAATATAATTGCTCTCGAAAAGTACGTTTAATATCATCTATCGTAATGCTGCTGTCCGGCCGTATCCCTCGCAGCCCGCCTATCGTCCCCACTACAAATGCTTTGTCTCCGGCAGCTTTTTTTGCTATTTTTACAGCTGCACTATTAATAGACTTTACTTGATCCTCTAAACCATACCTTGATAACTTCACATAATTCGCTGCGTAAGTATTCGTTTGAATCACATTCGCTCCTGCTTCAATGTAAGCCCTATGAATATTTAAAATCTGTTCCGGCCGAGAAAGATTCAATTCCTCAAAACAACAGCTTTTTCCATAGGAGTACAGCAAGGTGCCTATCGCACCATCCCCTATTAATATTTTTTTTTCTAAATCCTCCAACAACCCCATGGTTAGCCCTCCTAGCCTTGTCCCAATGACAAAAAGTAATCAAAATCTATAACACTATTAAGTGATTTAATTATCTTATGAAGAATAATAGTTTTTGATTGGGCTAAAAACCGGTAATAAGGGTTTTTTCGAGAGTAAACACAATAAAGTAGATTAAGAGAAGAAAAAATAAACGCCGGATTCGATTAACAGTGCTTGCGGCTTCTTGCATCCCCTATATTTTGATAAAATTTTTGAAGATGATGCGTTTGGTGGTAAACCATGTCGAACCGTGAGTAAATGAACGAAACCCGTGAGTAATGCGCCCGGACAACGAAGATCAGCCTCGAAATGGCCACCATTAACCATCTAATTACTAGAATTCCGCGCAAAAAAAGGCTGCCGCAGCAACCAGTTCACACCAAAATGTTGTTTTGGATAATCATCATCAAATACAACACCAATTCGATCAGGTTTATCTCCTCTCCAACGTTTTTACACTCCTATCCATGATTATTATTTTTAGCGTTTTGCAATGCTGCCTCGTACAGCATTGCCTTCCTCAGTAATGTGTTGATTGTGATGATTCATGTTAGACTCATTTCGTTCTTTTTTCCATTTCTTTCAATGATTGCAGTGATGAAGAAGAGCAATGCTAATGGAGAAATAACAAGCAACCAAATCATACGGCTGTCTCCTTCCATCCGAACGCATCATACAAAGTTTTCCATTATATTTAATCTGAAGCCGACTTAAGAATTCCTCCACTAACCTCTCCCCTTTAGTTGACTTAGTATTGAACAAATGAATCTTGATTTTTTGTTAAGGTTCTATTGATTTCGTTTTTTCATCATGGTTATGAGCTAGAATGGTAGTGAAATTGAAGTGGGGAGGAAAAATATGAAACGATTGAGATTAATGGTGTCGGTGGCCATAACAGCTATAACGATGTCCATTGCAGCCATACCAGTTTTTGCAGAAACTGAGCCAAATGATTCTAAGATTGTGCCCCTTGCCAAAGCGCATGCGCATAACGACTATGAACATGAAAGGCCGCTTTATGACGCACTCGGCCATGGCTTTACTAGTGTAGAAGCAGATGTATGGCTAAAGGATGGAAAATTACTTGTGGCTCATGATGAGGTCGATGTCAAACCAGAACGGACGTTAAAATCTTTATATTTAGAACCACTCAAACGAAAAGTTACTCAAAACCAAGGATCAGTATACAAAGGTTCGGATCAGGATTTCTTGCTATGGATTGATATTAAATCTGAAGACGTGGCCACTTATAAAAAAATTCATCAACAGCTTGCTGACTATCAAAAAATGCTCACGAAATTTTCAAAAGCTGGCGTAAACGAAAGTGCGGTAACCGTAATTATTTCAGGAAATCGTCCAAGAGATTTGATGGAGAACCAAGCCGTTCGTTATGCAGCTTATGATGGCAGAATGAGTGATCTAGGAACACCTGCTTCCAATGAATTCATGCCCGTAATCAGCGATAACTGGACGAAACATTTTACATGGCAAGGTGAAGGTGAAATGCCTTCAGAAGAACGAGACAAGCTGAATCGTATCGTAAAAACTGCACACAACAACGGACAGATGGTCAGATTTTGGGCGACACCTGATCTCGACCTTCCAAATCGTAAAGCTGTATGGGATGAGCTCATGAAGGCGGATGTAGACTTAATTAATACAGATGATCTTCCCGAACTACAAAAGTATATACTGGAAAACGATCCAAACCCTACCCAGCAGCATATCGAGTGGTAAAAACACTTGCTTGAATTCGCGAAACATTGACCAGCCAAAGGATGCCCAGAGCATCCTTTTTTAGTATATCGATAAAATGCTCGTTATTTGGATAAAACGCTGATGGAAATAGAAGATGGGCGACTCACATATGCTTTAATATCAATTTCATTGTAAAGAGGGGATCTTTATGCAGGATTTCGGTCAAATCGATGTTAAACCCTACTTAACTACAAAATCATTAGTGCCGGAAAATCAAGAAACTCCTATACAATTTTCAAATGATGATATTGTCCACCCTAAGCTTTTCTATAGAAGGAATCACTTTACTTATCCAAACTTTACTTCTTCTTTCTATTTCCTTACAGTCGAGGGGCTTGTTCATACTTCAAAGGCATTTTCTCTCCAGGATATTTACTCTTTGCCTTCAAAGAACGTAAAAGCTGTTTTGGAATGCTCCGGTAATAAACGGGGATTATTTCAGCCTAAAGTTTTTGGGGAGCAGTGGGGTAAAGGAGCAATCAGTCAAGGAATTTGGAAAGGGGTTCCTTTAAGAATATTATTACAGCATACGGGACTCCTTAATACGGCTAAGGAAATTGTTTTTGAGGGTCATGACTTTGGAGAAAGGCCTGATTCTAACCGGATTGTTCATTTTTCAAGAAGTCTGCCTATAGAGATAGCTCTTGATCCAGATACAATCATTGCCTATCAATATAATAGTCGCCCCATACCCTTTAAGCATGGTTTCCCTTTGAGGTTAATTGTTCCAGGTTGGTATGGCATGGCGTCCGTTAAATGGATCAAAAAGATCACTGTGATCGACAGGGCTTTTAGCGGACCTTTTCAAGCCAAGGATTATATCTATTATCCCAATAACGAAAATGAAAAAGGGAAATTTCCTGTTACAAACATTAATGTAAACTCCACTATCCAGTTTCCCCGAGAAATGCAATTGCTGCATAAAGGCATATATGAAATAAAGGGAATCGCCTGGACAGGTAAAGGAAGTATAGAAAAGGTAGAAATAAGCTTTGATGAGGGACACACTTGGGAACCTTGCCAATTAGATGCGGTCCCCCAAAAATATGCATGGGTTTCTTGGAATTATAAATGGAACGCAGCAAACGATGGTGAATACGCCATACGATCAAAAGCCACTGACACTTACGGCAATGTTCAACCATTTGATCCATTTTGGAACAAAAAAGGATATGGGTACAATGCACATGACCGTATAAAAGTGAAAATCGAGTAAGGACAACTGGATCCCCCCCCTTGTCATACCCAACTTGGATCCCTATCTTTCATTATTTAAGTTTATATCAACGCTAGTTCTGATAAATTTACATTTATTTAACAAGAAAAAACGGATACATCGTTGTCCTTTGGTTTATGCTGAATGATATGGGGATAACTGCTATAGGCAGGTGTTGTTATCCATTGTTGTTTTAACAGGCGGCTACGTTCAGCGGACAATACAAAAAGACTGCCTATTGGTTAGGCAGCCTGATCCATTATGTTTTGATTAAGAAAGTAAAACTTATGCATTATTGATCAATTAGCGAGTTCCAAAGCCTCCAGAAAGTTGCGATTGTGCTTGAGCAACAAGGCGTTTTGTGATCTCACCACCTACTGAACCGTTCGCACGAGAAGCTGTGTCAGCTCCTAGTTGAACACCAAACTCAGTAGCAATTTCATATTTCATTTGATCTAGTGCTTGTTGTGCACCTGGTACCAAAACCTGATTACGATTCCCACCACTACGATTTGCCATTATGTATTCACCTCCTTTTTCCATAACATCTCACTTTAAATTGTTTTTTATGCAATAATTTTTAAAATGTATAATTTATTATTCCGTTTCTCCAATTAATCTGCCCGATGATCATAAGAAAAGCCGCCTCGGAGGGCAGCTCATTCCGTTCAGGCTTACGGCTTTGATCTTGGCAGATTGGTAACTTCATGTGCAACCCGTATTCCGGATTGAATCGCCCCTTCTATCCAGGCTGGGGCTGTTGAAGTATGTTCGCCAGCAAAATGGACCCTTCCTTCAGGCGTGGGGATAACTGGAAATAAGTCGGTCTCCTGCCCAGGCTTAAACATAGAAAAAGCCCCCCCTGAAAACTGATATTGTGACCAGCTATGAGAAGCGCCTGTTAGAAATCTTGAATATATTTGATTGCCATGGATTAAAGATAAATTGTCTAATGCATTTCGGATTCGGTCACCTTCGGGCAAGTTATCCCATGACAATGTATCATCTTCCCATGTATAGCTGGCTAAAATGATGCCTGATCCGGTTGAACCGATTAAATGGCTGGGATAATAAGCAAACCTGATCGGTAAGTCCGTCATCAATTTCCCGCCTCTTATCCCTTCCTTTTCCCAGAATCGCTCTTTAAATTGCAGACCGATTTTCGTTGATGAAACGTAATGAAGCTCCCGAATCGCTTTCCTTTTGTGATGTGAAAAAGCAGGCTGAGTCTCCACAAAGGATAACACTGAAAACGGAATGGTGATAATGGCTACATCCCCTGTAACCGTTAAAGGCTTTTGACTTTGTGTATGTCTGGAATGAATGGTTACTTCACTATTGTGCTGTTCAATTTTTGTCATTTGATATCCTAAAAAGAGGTTTTCTTTTAATTGAGGTAAAAAAGCCTTAGGAAGCAGGTCATTCCCACCGACTACTTCGTAAAATGTGACACCGGCGCTAAAGAGAGGCAATAGTTCTCTGAGGATAGCCGGAAACGAAAGTTCAGGAAATCCCTCAAGACCAAGGAGTACTTTAATGCTTTCAATTGCGCCTGGAGATAAGCTCATCCCTACAGGATTATATTGCAAAAAGAAAGACATGGGATACTTGTCAAAGTCTCTTACGACTTGTTTCCAATTCTTAATGGGGTCTTTAAGGATAAAGTCAGCAACCGGTTTAATCGCTGTCATTAATAATTTTTCAGCTGTCTTCCCTATCTCATGCGGAGCAACAGGGTAATTTAGCATGTCTGGATTTCTCTCATATGCCGCCTTGTTGGTTTTTATACCATTTGCATAGATCAGGTCATTGGGAGTCGTATTTAAGAACGAGTTAACACGCAATTGAAATTTTTTTATATATTCAAGGACCAAATAGTGATCATGGGGAATCCGCATAGCTCCAACATCAAGATACATATTATCAACGAAGGGGCTTCGCATCGTGTATACACGGCCCCCAACCCTCGCGGTAGCTTCCAGTAACGTTACGTCATGACCAGCACCCTTTAATAAGGAAGCTGCAACCAATCCTGACATCCCTGCCCCAACAACCACTATTTTTTTTTGGACCTGCGATAGACCAAGTCCATTTCTAATATAGGAAAGCATCTGTTCTGTCGTTAACTGTCTGTTCAAATGTCATGCCCCCTCTCGACCGCCTCACAAAGTTATAACGCCTCTTGATTGCCGTGTCATAACTAACTTCTAAAGTTTATTCTCAAGGAGAAATAACTATGTTTGTAAGTTGAGGTGCTAAAAACAACTAAAAAAACCGTATGCACTATTTGGCATACGGTTTGGTTTGAGAATTAATTAAGGTGTGAGATGGCCTTCTTGATGTAGTCAGACAGCTGTTGACCTATTCCAAATCTCTCTCCGATTTGCGGGTTCTCTCTGTAATACCTTTCAGCGGCCTTGGAAATCTCGGGATCTCCAAAACTCAGCTTATCGAGGAATTCATTCCATTGTTTGGCCAAATGTGTGACATCCACGTTTTCCGGCGGTGTCCCCTTCTCATATTCCACACGGATTTTTGCAGTGATTTCAGCCCATTCACTCACATACTCCTTTCGTTTCTCCAGTCCAAGCTGTTTGAACATCTTTTCCTGCTGTTCTTTTGTAAAGTATTTATCTTTATTCAAGTTAATCACCTCTATTAAATTTATAAATTGTTCATGCGTTACTTCTTGCTGACTAATAAGCAATTCATATACTTTCTCCAAACGGCTGCATAACAGTTCTTGCAGCCGAATACTCTTTTTCACATCATTCAACTGTACTTTGATCAGTTCAACCGGATTAAAATTTCGATTGTCCATGATCTCCTTAATCTCCTCCAACGCAAATCCTAACTGCTTAAGTGACATGATTTGCTGCAGCCTTGCGATATCTGATTCTGTATAAAGCCTGTGACCCGAATCTGAATATTTTGAAGGAGAAAATAGTCCAATCTTATCGTAATGATGTAGCATGCGTACCGTAAGTCCGGTTTGTTTAGCTAATTCTCCAACCTTCCAGTTTTTATTGTTCAGGCTCAACCCCTCATTTCGTACGAATTGTTTTTGCCGGCAACCTTACTATACAACCTGACACTGTGTGAGCTTCAAGCCCTTTCAATCATTTTTTTAAAAATGAGGTAAACAAAAAAAAGAGCTGCATACGCAACTCCATATTCATTCCAGAAGGTGGACCTCATCACCGTTGTGCAGTTCCCCCGTTTTTATGACCGCAGCATAAACGCCAAAATGATTGTTTCTTTCTTGAACAACCGTTTTAAGTAAAGTGGAATCTCTCTCTGCATTTTCTGGGTGAATGGTAATAATCATACACCGGTCTCCATACAAACCATATTTCATTATTTTTGTTTCCTTGACACTTTCTCCATAGAAAGATTTCACAGGATGTCGGACGATTTCTTTGATATGGCCAATTAACATTTAATCCACCTCACCCTTTTCCCTGTTGTATCGCCCCTGTCCAAAGATGGCTTCAGGAATTGCAAGTTTATTAATATCCATGCAAATTTCTCTATATTTAATAAATTCCCTTTAATAAAACTCATAATGGACCCCGCTTCTTAATGAAAGAAAGTGGGGTCCATTTCATTTTAGCTAAGGAATTAAATCTCCCTGCATACGGTAACTAAATTTCCCATTTTAAAATTAGGATATCTCCTATCACTATGCTATACTTAGTTAAACCATTTAAACGAGCATCACTTTACTTGTACCATTTACCCGCTCTTGCGTTGAGCGGGTTTTTTCATTGCACTTTTTTTAGAAAACAAAAAAACAGATCCTTGTAAGAAGGACCTGTTTAATAGAGAAGAGCTAATTATGCTTTTTGAACATTGGCAGCTTGAGCTCCACGAGCACCTTGCTCAACATCAAAAGTAACTTTTTGACCTTCATCTAATGATTTGAAACCATCAGTTTGGATAGCAGAGAAATGAACGAATACGTCGTCTCCACCTTCACGCTCGATAAATCCAAAACCTTTTTCTGCATTAAACCATTTAACTGTACCTTGCTCCATATATGTTGCCTCCTAGTGTGTTAAACACACAATGTGTTACTATCCTTGCCCAAAGTGATCATCAAGATCATCAGATGAAAAGTAAAATAGTTATTCTAGTTTTACACCGAACAAAAATAATTCTTTTTTAGAATAACAGAAAATAGAAATTAAAGCAAATAAAATGAAAGAAATAGGTACTGCCTTTTTCGAGGCAGCTGGTCATTTCGTTTCTATTACACTAATTGAATTAAATGTTTTTGGGCTTCATACTCGACAAGTGGCTGATCCTGTTTTATACGTGCCAGATAATCCGGATTGGCAATCAGCGGCCGGCCAATGGCGGCCACATCAATTGTACCTTTTTTCAATGCAACTTCTGCTGTATTTGCATCAAGTCCGCCTACACCAACGATAACTCCATCCCAGTGGCTGCGTACCAATTCATGCAACGTTAATCCTCTGGCGATGGGTTTGGTAAATTCCATGGTAGAAGGGTGAATCATTTGAACGCCTGTTTCTTTAAAAGCATCGATAAATGTTTGAATGGCAGCTTCAGGGTCTTCCCACATGTATGTGGGCTGATCAATCTTAAGAGCCGAGAAACGAATAAGGGTACGGTCTGTTCCGACAGCATCAATGACTGCTTTTAGAACTTCTTTCATAAACGTAAGACGCTGTTTCAAATCACCGCCGTACCGATCCGTCCTTTTATTTGAAACGTCCGAGTTAAACTGGTCGATTAAGTAACCGTGTGCACCATGGATTTCGACGCCGTCAAAGCCAGCTTCCATCGCATTTTTTGCAGCTTGTGCGTATTGATTCACGACTTCTGCAATTTCTTCCTCGCTCATTTCTTCAGGAACATCGAAAGGTTTACCGAACCGTGACACTTTTCCTTCAGCAGCAATAGCAGATGGCGCCTGTGGAGGAAGCCCTCCTGCTATTTCATGGTGGCTTGCCCGGCCGACATGCCATATTTGTGCAATGATCGTTCCGCCTTCAGCGTGTACCGCGTCGGTGACTTTTTTCCAGCCATCGATCTGTTCTTGAGTGTATAGCCCAGGTACGCCAGGATTCCCCTTTGCTCGAGGTGAGATCACAACACCTTCTGTAATGATGAGTCCGATTCCATCCTGAGCCCGCTTTCGGTAATATTCTACGGTTTGATCATTAACCACACCGGTTTTGTCATCGGCAAACGCCCGTGTCATAGGCGCCATTGCTGTTCTTGTTCTTAAGTTCCATGCACCAATGGTTACAGGTTCAACAAGCTTAGAAATTTGACTCAATTGGATTCCTCCCTTAACCTCTTATTGTTTGAGAAAACTTACTTTAAGTAATCGTTAAGAGTAAGATTATACGAGAAGAGCCTAATAATCAAATGATTGGATCCGGTTAAGAAAGTCATCTTCTGACAGCACTTGAATGCCGTTTCTTTGCAGAAGTGCTGCTGTCACACCATTTCCCGCTATTTTTGCTCCTTTAAATTCACCGTTATAGATGAACCTGCTTCCACAGGAAGGACTGAACTCCTTGAGGACGACCGTATCAGCTTTCAGCTCTCTGGCTTTTTCAAGCGCAGCATTTGCTCCTTTTATGTACAGTTCTGTAACGTCTCTTCCTGATTTCTCATGCACCCTCGCTTTACCATCAAGAACGTGTTCTCCATGCCCGCCAACTATTTCTGCTGGTTCTCTCGGTGTTGGAAGACCGCCAAGCAACTCGGGACATATAGTTACGGCCTTATTCTCTTCTATTAGTTTCCTGATTTTTGTATTAAGACAATGGGTGCCATTGTACCTTACCTCTGAACCAGCTAAGCAAGCACTGATCAGTATCACATCATCACCTCCACCCATAATTCCACATCATGCTGTCTTCTTTTTCACTTTCAATGGCTTCTTATCCAGGACATTAACAACAAGAACACCCGATATTGCAACCAATCCGCCGATAAGCGAAAGGGTGCTCGGCCACTCGTTCAGCCAGATCCACGCTGTCAATATCGCGACAGCCGGTTCCAAGTAGATCATGCTGGCCACAGAGCTGGCATTACCTGATGAAAGAGCGATCGCCCACGTGACATAAGCAATGGCTGCCGGAAAGACTCCTGCATAAATCGCACAAAGATGAGCCTCCATGGTGGCGTGCTGTATCGAATCAAAGAGTCCCGGAGAGAACCAGAAAAATGGAATCGTACCTGCCCACGTCACAAACGCCGTTAATTCAATGGGGGTATACCGCTGAAAGAACGGTTTTTGATAAACAAAAAAGACAGACGTGGCTACAGCAGCCATCAAAACTAAAAGGGCTCCTCTGGAAATGGTCAGGGACGGGCCTGCAGTCCCCAGTGTAATCAATACCACTCCCGCCAAACCGATGCCAAGGCCGATCCATCCGAACCTCCCCAACCGCTCTTTGAGCACAAAAACTGCGATCAGCGCTGTAAAGACAGGCGCTGCTCCAATCAGCATGCCGGCTGTTCCTGCGGAAATGGTCTGCTCACCAAATGTTACTCCGATATGATAAATGCTGATGCCGACCCATCCAAGCAGAAGAAGCCTAAAAAGGTCTTCTTTTTTCGGCAGCCGAAATTTCACCCCCGGCCACAAGGCGTAAAGGATAAAAACACTGGATGCGATGAAGTAACGGGTGAGAACTAAGTGGCCCGCCGAATAGCCGCCATGCAGACCCGCTCGGATCGCCGCAAATGTTGATCCCCAAATGATAATCGTAATGAATGCCATAATGAAAGCCTTAGCGTTCAACTTTTCCACCTTCAGTTCTATAAAATCCTGTTTAGAAAGCTCTATTTTTTCAGAAATCGAATACTGTGACCAAATAGCTCCTCGATCCAGCTTAATCTGGAGAATACATGGTTAACATCCTCCATTAAATGAATCCCGCGATCGTTGTTTAAATAAGCATCGTAATACTTTTGTCCGTATTCATGCGGAACCGTCTGGTCATCTGTTCCATGGATGATCATGACCGGATTCGTATATGCTGTGATATCGTGATAGAGATCGCGGCCCTTTAAGTCTTCATAAAATCCGCGGCCCAGCTCGAGTCCGTCTAGATCAACATTCCCATTCGGAAGCTTGGGGTGCTTTTCAAAGTAAGAAGCGGCCAGCTTATTCATGTTGCCGACTGGCGCCCATAAGCACACTTTATGTATGTTATCCGGAATTTCTTTCGCTACTTGGACAGCAACTGCACCGCCCATACTGTGCCCCACTAACATCATTCTTTCTGGATCTGCCCAGTCCATTCCTTTTACGAAATTCACGATCTCCTTGCCCTCATGTACCTCGCCGCTAAATGTCATCTCTGAAAAAGAACCGCCACTTTCTCCTGAACCGGAAAAGTCAAACCTCACACAGCCAATTCCCTGTTTTGCCAGCTCACGGGAAAAGCGCACCCATAAGAAGTGGCCATCTATTTTCGATCCAGTAAATCCGTGAAACAGAATAGCCACGGGCACTTTTACAGGACCGTCTGATACTGGCTTATGAGCCATCCCGCGCAGTGTTAATCCCTTGACTTCAAGTGTTATCGCATATTCCATACGGATCAGCCCATCTCTTCTAAAGGCACGTTTTCAAAATGTTCAACGGTTGGAAAGGGGTCATAGAAATCGTGCAGCTGATGCTTCCATTCTTGATACTCACTCGATTGCCTGAACCCAACGGTATGATCCTCTAATGTTTCCCACTTCACCAGCAATAAATATTTGCCATTAACTTCTATGCAGCGCTGCAGTTCGTGTGAAATGTAGCCTTTCATAGACGAAATGATCGTTGAGGCCTGACGAAACGCTTCTTCATATTCCTCCTCCATGCCTTGCTTCACCTGCAGCATAACCGCTTCCAATATCATGTCACCACTCCTTTTTTTAACAGTATAACATGAAGAAAAAGAGCTGCCGAAGCAACTCTTATCCTTGCACTATACGGATTTGATCATCGCAAAGAAATCGGTTCTTCCGTTATTGAACGCCATTTGCTTAACAAATCCGCATTTTTCATAAAGTTCAACAATCGAAAACTGTATATTCATCCCCTGTAATTTAAGATCTTTCCTTTGCTGGTTCGACATGATGAAGGGGTTTACCTTTTCGATTGAGAGTTTACATTTTAAGCTTCCAATTTCATCATCGCTCCAAAATATTGTGAGGCGGTTGTAAACGCCATGAACGCACAAAGCTCACTGATCTCTTCATCAGAGAATGATTCTCTCAAGACATGGAAAATGGAATCCGGCAGATCTCCTTTCGTCTTCAGGAACACCTCGGTAAAACCGATGGCAATCGATGTTTTCTCATCAAATAGATGCGGTTCAGGCTTTCCTTTTGCTTTGCAGTACTCACAGCCATTTTCCTGGGCTAATGCCCTTCTCACCTGCTCTTTCAGCTCGGAGGAAAGCCTCACATCCTTCCCCAAAACCTCCCCTAAACGGCTCCATGAGTCCATGATCTCCGGGCTATGCCCTAACAGTTTTTGAAACGGAGTAGCCCCGAAATTCGATTCTTGTATCCTTGCCATTATTCTAACCTCCTTGTACATTTAGGATAGCAAAGCTCCTGGTTGCTTCCCATTAAACGGGGAATGTACTTTACCCGATTACTTTAAGAAGAAAATGAGTTTAGGAGGATTTCTTTAAGAAATGAAAATTGACGATATGGATAGAAGAATCATAGATGAACTGAGCAAGAACAGCCGCTTATCGATGAGTGAGCTTGGCAGAAGGGTTAACCTCTCTTCACCCTCTGTCACAGAGCGCGTAAGAAGAATGGAATCGTTCGGCATTATTAAAAAGTATACGGTGGAAGTAGATTATGAAAAGCTGGGGCAGCCGATCCAATGCATTGTGGAAGCCACCATTAAAAACGGGGACTACAGGTCCTTCAAACACTTTATCGAGAGGCTGCCGAACGTGGAGTTCTGCTACCGTATTGCCGGCAATGCGTGTTTTATGCTGAAACTGCAGTTCCCGACATTCGCGAAAGCAGAAGAATTTATTGAACACGTAAACCCCTATGCTCAAACCGTCACCCATTTTATCTTTTCACAGGTTGAAACGTCTGGACGGGCTTTCTATGAAACGAACGTTTAAAAAACAGGATAAAAGTTTAATAGGCCATTGTACGGTTTTCCATATTTTGTTTAAATTTGCAGGACCCAAATTATATAATAGTCACGTTGAAAACAAATGTTGTCTAAGAAGATTAACCGAAGGAGAGTGTATAATGGCCACGATGGGAATCGATTTGGGGAGAACACGAATCTCAGCTAATAAAAGGTCAGAGCTCCCTGGTCTTTGTTTCATTTTCTGCATTTTCTGTATAACAAGCCCTTTCTTTGGAAATACCGTTCCCAAAGTATGATAAGATTAAATGGATCAGTTGAGGTAAAGGAGAGTAGTGTAAATGGACGCTCAAATCTTGTGGGATGAAATTTTGAAAGAGATTAAGGAAAAAATAAGCGGTCCCAACTTCGAGACATGGTTCAGTACGGTCATTGCCCGTAACATTGAGGGTAATACCCTCATACTGCTTGTCGATGATCCAATCCAGCAGGAATGGCTGGAAGCCAGATATACCTCAACCGTTTTAGAAGCCGCTTCCAAAGTAAAAGCAAGCATAAAGCATGTAGCCTTTATTTATAGAGAAGCATCTCCCTACATTAATTAATGAAAAACGCCTCCGAATAGGAGGCGTTTACTCTTTAATCAGTATAGTTATCCGGATCATTCAGCCAGCCGTGCAGCCTGCTAAAGTACTTTCCAGTATGAACGCCGTCCACCAGGGCATGATGGGCTTGAACCGATACCGGCATCTTGATACTGCCATTCTCTTCAAAAAATTCCCCATGCGATTCTTGGAATGCTGTCTGGGGGACTTCTTTCCTTCTTCTATTTAAACAAATGTTTAATTAATTAGTTCCTTTTTCAAGAATGCCCTTTATTTTCTTTAAATCTGCTATCTTTGCTTCCTCCGATTTTTAAGGAAACTATTTATTTTCAACGTAATTTTTCAGAAGGGTTCCGAGAAGATACTCCCATCCTTTCGCGTGCTCTTGTTCCCATTGCTCTTCCAGCAGTCCAGATGCGGAATGGGAAAGTTGAAGCAAGGTTCCTCCATCTTTCTCGACAAGACGGTAAGTATAGGCACTGTTTACAGCGCCGCGCATGCCAAGATGTCCGTACAGACGAATTTCTTCCGGAGCATTTACATAATAAACATTGCCCCAGACTGCCCCCTCATTATCCCCCCATTTTTCCATAAAGAGCCCTCCCGGCACTGGATCAAATGTAAAATGGGAAGATACCCCCTTTGGCGCAATGCGGAACTCCCACCAATCCCCTGCTTTTTCTGTCAATGCGTGAAAAACCTCTGCCCTAGTTGCATTGATGAAGATCTCTTGTTCAATATGAAAATCCTTAGTGTTTGCCATCGTTTCATTTCCTCCTTTTGGTTCTGCAAGCGACTGCAGGTTTAACAATGAGCTGGCCGTTGTCTCCATATATTTACCTACCCAGCGGTTATGCACTTCTTGCAGCGGCACTGCATTGAGAAAGTTTCTTTTATATTTGCCTTCACGCCGAACCAGCACCAGATTCCCTTCCTCCAGAATCCTTAAATGCTTCATGATGGCGTAGCGCGTCACATCGGGAAAATATTCGATAAGTTCACCCGTAGTTTTCGGCGATTGCTTCAGAAGATCCAGTATGTGCCTTCGGATCGGGTGTCCCAAGGCTTTAAATACAGTAGAAAGCTTCTCATCCATTCCAACAATCCTTTCAGTCGAATTAAACATGTGAATAAAGGGTCACCTTTATTAAGTGACCTAATAGTAACATGTTATGCAGTGACATTCAACTTACTTGTTCAAAAAAGAAAAAAATGCCATAAGTGTTCCTGGTATTGTGATATTATTTATTTTAATTCTTGATATTGAGGTGAGTTCAGTTGAGCAGAGTCGAGCAGTTTAAAAAGTTAGATCTGGAGAGAATTGTTTTTATCGGAAGAACCTTTGAGGAGTATTTGGATATGTTTTCTCTTTCTGTAGAAGCACTGAAGGGAAAGAAAATATTTGACTGCACAGCGGGAGCATGTTCTTTTACGGCGGTCGGCAACAAAACAGGTTTAGGCGTTACAGCTTGTGATATTGCGTCTTATTTTCTGATGAGGACTTAACAAACAAAGGCCATTTGGATATCGGCCATGCTTTGGAGCATATGGAGACAGTCAAGAGCAACTACGTATGAAGTTATTTCAAAAATTTGGAATATCTTAGAAAACATCGTTTTAATGCCTTAGATGACTGTTCCAAAAATATGAAAGACTCCAGAGAGCGATATGTTCCCGCTGCGTTGCATGGAAACTCTAAAAGAGCGCATCAAACGCATCCTAATTATAAATTAAACCTGCCTGAATGAAAGTTCAGGTTTTTTCTATTCTCCTGTTAACCTAAACACAAAGGAACCCGATCATATATGAACGGGTTTTATAAGTAAGTTTCAATAGGAGTACATTAATATATGCAAAGATAAGTAAAAAGTTACTGAGAAATAGGCTCAATAGGGGCTTTCTGGCAGCCTGGCCTCCCCACATGTACTAGAATCACATCCGAAACACTTTTATAACTTTCAAAAAGCAAACTTTTTCAATAAACTGCTGGTACACAACCTGATAAAAAAGAGGATTCTTAATGCCCCATCAAGCCAGGTTGAACCACGATGCCTAAGTATGTGGCTTTTTCATTTCACACTGAATGATTTCTATTGCTTTGTTTACAATCTCTCTATTATTTCTTTTTAAGCCTTCCAATAATAGCAAAACGTTATCAGCTGTCAGGAAAAAAGAGAGCTTTTCCAGCCTCTGTTGAACGTTTTCTTCCTTTCTCACTTCCATCACTTTTTTTGTAAATGCCTCTCCGCACTCCTCCAGCAAATACAAATATTCATAATCGGGATCACCCATTTTCATGTCGCCAAAATCGATGATTCCAGTTAGTTCTTGCCTCTTTTGATCAAATAATAAATGGTCCAACGATAAATCAGCATGAAGGAGCTTAGGTGTATAGCTGAAGTGGTTCTTACTCTCGAGGTATGTTTCAAATCGAAAAGATAGATATGTTTTCATTTCTTGGTCGATTCGAGTAAAAGCTTTTTTCTTCACTTCACGGAATGTCTCTAAGTAATGTTGATAGAAGCTCTTTATCCGTATATTATATTCCCTCGCCTGGTCAACACAAAATGAACTGATCTGATCCATAAATTCAGCGATTTGCTCGGCAATTTTGTTCTTTGTTTCTGATGGTAATGAGTGAAATAGTTGTTCATCCATGGGCTCTCCAGGCAATAGTTTGTAGCCGACAAAAGGAAAACCATTAGCTTGTTTGCCACAATAAATAAATTCCGGGATGTTTAGGGAAATATGTTTTTTCAGGTTGGGTAACGCCTTTATTTCTTTTGCTGTATCAATGGCTCCTTCTTTTTCCTTTGGAAATCGAAACACAAGCTCATGATTAATTAGAAATGCACGACTCCTCCAGCCTTCACCAAGTGGCGCGATATGATTAATCTTCAGGTGTTCAAAATTTCTCATAATCGTTTTTTTTACCCAGTCAAACTCAGCATTCTCTATGCGGCTGCTCATCCTGATCCGTCTCCTTTTTAATACAATGGGTTCTTTTAAAGCGCATATAAAGACGCCCTTAAAAATACGAAAACCAGGCGCTGATCCTTGTGACAGGAAAGCGCCCTTTACAGAAGAGGGTGCATATCTCAAGGTACTCACCCTATATCAAATCGGTTATCTTTACGGCAGCCAGTCATGAAAGTTATTGGCTAATTGTTGCAGCTCCTCTATAAAAAGACTAGCGTGATATCCATCACATACGGCATGATGGCTTGAAGTGCTGCAGGCGTTATCCTCGTCCCAATAACCTAAATTTCCCTCATCATCAAAGGAAGTTCTAAATTCTACATGAGCGTTCACTATTCTGCTGACCATGTAGATAAAGGCGGGATATCGCTTGATTTCCTTGTTTCGAAGCTGCTCTAATAACGTTGTAATGTCTATAATTGCTGTTAAGCTAAAGGTGCATTTTTGACCTAAATAATGCTCGAAATACTGAGTTCTATTCCAGTTTTCTCTATTAATTAAACCATATAATCAGCCTCCTAAAATTGTGCTTACGTTATTTAGGAGGCTAATTAATCTGCTTTCACCAAATCCCTCACCTCTATTTAATCACCATTATTGCGTTATGAAATGCTGCTTCTCGATCTGTTCTCCAATTGATGTTTCGCTCTACCCAAATTTTTCTATTATATTTCTTCGGAAAGAGAAATAAGAATTCCTCCTTGGAGTCATCTGCTCGATCGTTCAATAACAAAAAAGACTGCCACTTTTGGCAGCCTGATCTCAATATTAAAGTGGTGGATTTTCCACCCCTAAATGAATCCAATCTTCTTTTGGTGGTCCATAAACCCCAAAAGGTTTTATTCCTGCTTGACGCATAAGAACTGTAACTTGTCCGCGATGATGAACAATATGCTTGATTAGTCCGATCAGAATTGAAGCATTTGTTTCCTGTCTTCCGAATGCTTCTTGTATTTGGTTTAAGGATTCGTCTGTCCATTGTTGTTCAATGACTTTTGCTGCGTCAGCACTTACTCTTTGAAAGGTTTCAGCAATTTCTTTTGCTGACGTTGGGACGCTTTCTGAATTTTCTACCCCATTTATCTTAAACCCGAAATGAACTAGATAATCTGGAATACTTGTTGTGAGATGCCACGCAATCCTTCCCAGGGTACGACCTTCCGGATAAACGTGTTGTTTTAATGAATCGTCTGTCAAACCGTCCAAAATCTTTTGCGTTAATATCGCTTCCTTATTCCATTCTTTAATGAAATCTGAAATCGTTACATACATATATACTTCCTCCATCTCATTTCGATACGTATTTTAATCTCAAACACATTATAAAACATATGTTCGTATATTTCAAAATGCCTTTTTTAGGCAGGCACCGGTTCATGAACCCACATGTTTATAAAAGTTCTATTCCTCATACACATCCTTCAAGACATTGATGTTGATTTTTTTCATTTGCAGCAATGCCTGCATAACTCTTTCGGACTTTTCGGGGTTGGGGTCGGTTAACATATCATTTAGAGCGATAGGAACAATTTGCCAGGATACACCGTATCTATCTTTCAGCCAACCACAAACTTGTGCTTTCTCATCTCCACCCTCTGAGAGTTTTTGCCAAAAGTAGTCCAATTCTTCTTGCGTTTCACAATTCACGATAAAGGATATTGCTTCTGTAAATTTGAATTGCGGACCGCCGTTCAACGCTACGAATTCCTGCCCTTCCAATTGGAACCTTATGGTCATTACGTCCCCTTCTGTTAGCCCGTCAATTTTATGCCTTTCTTTTCCATAGCGGGTGATTGTTCCGATTTTAGAATTTCTAAAAATAGAAGTGTAGTACCTCGCTGCCTCTTCGGCTTCTGTGTTGAACCACAAGTTGGTTGTTATTTTTTGAATTTTATCATTCAAATTGTTCACTCCTTATGGCTATTAGTATTATTAAAAGCTTGCTTCCTATGGTGTTGTGATTCACCACCTTTCCACAACTATCCTGCCCTTTTGTTCATTAAAAAGAGCCGCCTTATATGGCAGCACGATCTTTAGATCCCACAGTGACAAATAATAATTCCCTTCATCCTTTACATAATGCATATGGCCTTGGCAACCATCTCTCACTTTTGACAATAAAAAAAGCTTGTGAATATAAAGTGGTCACAAGCTAGAATAGTAAAGTACTGCGATATTCCTACTGTTTCTTTTCATTAAAATAATGGACACCATAGACGGAACCTTCTGATACCATTTTAGAATCCTCGTGGTCATATGGATTCGGATGGCCGCCTTTTTCCACAGGTAAAACTTTGGTTTTGTAGCATGGATCCGGCATCACTTTTCTAGTAAAATTCCTTACCCAGCATTTGGCGCGTATACGATTGTGTTTAGAGGATAACCATACTGCAGTTGCTGATGTGCCTAATCCAACTATTACCCATGGCTTAAAGCTTGTAGTTGTTTGGCTCATTGTTACCCCTCCTTTGCTAGTAAAATACCCGGAATTCTTAAGGAATAACATCTCATTTTTATTACAAAAGCGGTGCGAGAGCTGTCTATCTTTAGAACTGTGAAAAAATTTTTACGCATAAGTACCTGCCAGCCTTATTTTCCTCCGACAGATATATTTTACACGCATGGAATCTAGTACTCTGCCTTATTAGCAGATCCATTGCGCGATTAGTCAGCGGATGATCTAAGATGATAGGCCCATTACTTTTTATGAAAAATAAACCAAAAGCAATGGGTCGTGGTTCCTCCAATCTTTTATAATAAAATTATTCCTAAAAATTACAAAAGAAGGAAGAGAGGTTTTGTGATGGTATGCAGGAAAAAGGCGGTTTCATTATGGTTAGCTGCTTTAATCGGCGGAAATCTTCTGCTTTCTCCCCAAGATGCTTTTGCTGAAAAATCCCCTCATCATGCACAAACACTTTATCCCAAACAAGAATTGCGGGCGGCCTGGATTGCCAGCGTAACCAACATTGACTGGCCGTCCAAACCCGGGCTTTCCATTGCACAGCAAAAAGAAGAGTTTACTAGATTCCTTGATGAACAAAAGGCCATGAACATGAATGCGGTTGTGATGCAGATTAAACCGACGGCTGACGCCTTCTACCCTTCCCAATATGGTCTTTGGTCCAAGTATTTAACGGGTGTCCAGGGAAAAGACCCTGGCTATGATCCCCTTTCTTTCATGGTAGAAGAAGCACATAAACGCAACTTGGAATTTCATGCCTGGTTTAATCCGTACCGTATTACGATGCCGCTGGGCAAAACAGCCGGACTGTCGGACCTGAATAAACTTCCCGCCGACCATCCGGCCAGACAGCATCCGGACTGGGTTGTTCCTTATGGCCAGCAGCTGTATTTTAATCCCGGCATCCCTGAAGCACAGCAATTTATCATCGATGGTATTTTGGAGGTGGTTCAACATTATGATATTGATGCGGTTCATATGGATGACTATTTCTATCCCTACAAAATCGCAGGAGTTCCTTTTCCAGATCAATCCACATATGAAGCATACGGAAAAACACGATTCTCCGATATTGACGATTGGCGCCGCGACAATGTGAACCAGCTTGTAAAGCACCTGAACGAAACGATAAAATCAGAAAAATCCTATGTCAAGTTTGGTATAAGCCCCTTTGGTGTGTGGCGCAATAAGGCGGTAGATCCAACTGGTTCAGACACCGCAGCCGGGCAAACGAACTATGATGATTTGTATGCAGACACCAGGACTTGGATCAACAATGGATATATTGATTACATTGCACCGCAAATTTATTGGAACATTGGCCTGCCCGTTGCAGATTATGCGAAGCTGCTGGATTGGTGGGCAAAGGAAGTCAGGGGCAAAAACGTTCAGCTCTATATAGGACAAGCAGATTATAAAATCAATACGATAACGAATGGAGTATCCAACTGGCTGAACCCGGAAGAAATGCCCAATCAGTTAAAATTAAATCGTACGTATGGGGACTTTAAAGGAAGCATGCACTTTAGTGCCAAAGATCTACGCAAAAATCCGCTTGGAATCGCCGACCGTTTACAGAACGATATCTACAAATATCCTTCTTTAATACCTCCCATGCCCTGGATTGATGATCAAACACCGAAAGCGCCAAAAATCCGCAGAATTCAGGTTAATAATAATGAGGTTTCCTTTGCGATCGAAAAGCATAATAAGCACAGCGATGCCACTGCTTACGCCGTCTACCGTTTTAATGGGAAAAAATCAGGAAACATAGAAGATCCGGCCCACTTGCTTACAACGGTATACAGCCCAAAGAAACGATACTTGTTCTCCGACAAAACAATAGAGAGCGGAAAGGCTTACACGTATTTGGTTACAGCACTGGACCGGACCCACAATGAGAGCAAACCTTCAAAGAGGATAAGAGTGGACACAGAGAAGTAATGCGAATGTCTGAACAAAAAAGCGAGCCGGTTTTCATTCCGCTCGCTTTTTTTATTCTTTTATATTCCCGGGGGTACATTAGATAGCATTTTAGCTAATGCTGACTAATTCCTTCTTTGCCAGGCTAAGCGATACATTTGATTCAACCGATGTTACCTGTTATATCATTACTCGCCTTTTCAAAGCATAGATTAACTGTCCTCTCCTTTGAACGAGTACGATGCATTGTGTTCGCAGGTATGGCGAATATTTCACCTGGTTTCAAAGAAATGGTTTCATTGTTTTCAAGGTCAATGAAAAGTTCTCCTTCCAGTACATAGAATAGTTCATCACATTCTTCGTGCTTATGCCAGTGGTATTCCCCATTAATCACAACTATTCGGAGTGCATGGTCATTGACTTCGCTTACGATAAAATTTGTATATTCGTTTTGATTTTTTATTAATGTGTTTAAGTTTAACAACTCTAATTGTCCTTTTTTGAGCATACCTTTCTCCTTTAAGACTTTAAACAACCTACCCGTTAGCTTAATAAGCTGCCTATAGATTGATGCACGACTTATCCACCCTTCTGCAAGTTGGATTATTTAGTGTTCAAAGTTGTTCCCTTACCTCCGCTATACACCTCTCACTAACACTGCCGCTAACGGAAGTTCCTATATTTCATTTCATTTTTGCAGCGCCTTAACAGCTAAATATTCTTCATCTATTTTTACGTATATATCATATTGTTGTGTACTCTCCTTAAATCGGTCAATGTTATGATCAAAGCCTCTGTTTGGAGTCCCGGTTTTAAACTTTATTCCTTCTGTTTTTAATTTCTCAACGATCTTAAAGTAATCTTCACTGCCATATGTAGAGTAAACGAGTTTCCAATTCCAGTTAGAAACAATTCGAAGGATTAAAATAATAATCAACAACAATATAAGAATAGCTATTCCTAAATACATCCCATTCCTCCCTCAATCGAATCGTTGATTATATACTTTTATATTCCTGTAACGGTTATGTAATTCCTTCTGTAACAGCCCTGCCCTTTAAATCACGTTTGGCAGCAAGATGAAGAAAGAGGAAGACGAGACGAATAAAGAAAAAGCGAGCGGTTTTCCTTCCGCTCGCTTCTTTATTTATTCTAAGTTACAGTTATATCCCATTTGACAGCTTTCTTACCTTCTTGCCACGCTGTTTTCCCATGAAAATCAATAATAATCCTGGAAGCCCCATAAGAAGCACCTTATTTTATACGGACGCTGTGCTAAAATATTCGTTCAATGTTTGCTGAAGCGTACCATTGGTGGATGCATACTCATCAAAGGAAACATCCAAGTGAATCATTTTCCTGACAAGTTCTGCGCGCAAACCGGTAATGACCGCCTCACATCCCATCAGTGAAATGCCGCTCAATACTCTTTGAAAATGGTGGATCACTTCAATACCCATATCTGTAATGCCTGATAGATCCATAATTAACGTTCGGATTTTTAAATTTGAAATATCCGTTAATATTTTTTCTTCAATGGTATCCATACGGTACACATCAATCATACCGATTAAAGGAAGGACGGCTATATGAGGACTGATCGGTATGATAGGAACAGATAAATGCTCAACCATTTTTCGCTGAGCGCTGATCAATTCATCTTTATAAGATGAATAACTAATAAAGAAGGTATTAAGAAATTTATCGATGCCGTCATTGATCTGCTTCTCCATCTCATAAATCATTGATCTGTAGTCTGAAATGCTTAATCCATGGGTATTCAGTTGATCATATTCAAACAGATAGTACCATACCGTCCTTCTAATCGCATGTACCCACTCCAGCTTAAGAGTAAGAGTTAAAGCATGCTCTGCCCAAGCTATCCCTTCTTGCTCAGCAAAGGAAATAAGTTCGGAATCTTTCCCCTCAACAACAAACGCTACCATCTTCTCAGCGTTTTTCAAAAGATCAATATTCCCTGACTGTAAAATATCATTTATTTTAGCTGCGACTTCTACAGCCTCGGATAACAGCCTGTTTTGAAACTCTTCTCTGTGGCTGACGATAAACTCCGTAATCTCCTTTTGCTGAATTTTTCCCATTGGTTCTTCTCCTCCAGTATTTAAAAAATGGTCTCTTTTATTTTAAATGATTTCCTTTATTATTGCGCACCCCTTTGTCTCAATAATTAGATGATAATCCTAAAAATCCTTTTTACTTCTCTTATTACCCTATCCAAGTTTAAACAAAACTTTAATTTATGCAAGCAAGATACATTGCTTTTTTAACCTTGAAGTACAGAACGGACATTTTCTTATTTCACTAAGACGAAAAAATTTCCATTATATTACTCTCTGTTGTATCTTTTATTGCCAAGCATACCACTAGGGGGTAAAAACGGCCGTCCTATTCATCATAGAGGCGTCAGCCCTGTAAAAGGTTTATATTTTATCGGATTACCCTGGCAGAATCAACGGGGTTCAGCATTAGTATGCGGTGTAGGAAGAGATGCAGAGTACCTGGCAAATCAGGTGATGTTTGATTTGAAATCGGACACTTGAAAAGGTTTTTCAACCAACCTGCTCTTTCGTTCAAAAAGAAAAGCCGATTCTCCTTAAGACTAAAGGACAATCGGCTTTTATACTTCCTATATATTTTCAGGACTAGTTCCTTTTCTCTAATCCCAGGCATACACCGTTGAATTTCCACCCGAGTATTTTGCTAAATAAAATTCCGCTTGATCTCCATCTACATATTTACCGATATTTCTGAAGATATGACAGCCTTTGGAATCGAAATCGTTACTGCCTGCTGTTTTATAGTAGAGACCTCTAACACCATTTGAATACACTACATCATCGCGATTATAAGGATCTTCGTCATATAACTCATAAAATCCTGGTTGACTATTAGAACTAAGACAAATTTTAAAATCGCCTCCACCTGATAGGAAGATTTTGCTTTGGTTAGTAAATGCATCACTCCCTTGATAATCCCAGCCACTGGCATATGTAGTTACTGGAAGTACCAATGAAAGTGCGAACGCAGACAAAATTACACTTATTTTCTTCATTATTTCGTCAATCTCCTTTCGATAATAAGATAAAAGGAGCCAAGTTGTACCGCTTGGCTCTGCGGGAACCCACTGGCTGTTGTTGAAAAAATGGTATTAATGGGTCATATAACCAATACTTTATCAATATATAGTATATGGATATAATTGTAAATGAATAATTGGTCTTAATTTCCCGTCAATTCATAGCCTGGGACTCTTTAGATCTGCCCGTTTCACTACCCCAAATGGCACTGGTTCTTCGCTAATCGATCCGTTAAATCAACACCCCCCTCTTTTTTGGTATAATTTTTAACTCAGAATGTTTTTGAGCCTTTAGCAATGTTTAACTTATTGCCATGTGTTCAAGGGAATACAAAAAGCCCGGGGAATCTCCCCGAGCTTTGTTGATGGAAACTAAATTTAGTTAGACCGTAAATAATCATCAATTATGAGACATAAGTCTTTTACTTCGTTGACAATCCGATTCCGTTGTCTGACAAAATAAGTTATTGTGAACAAAAATTCTTCGGGTGATACGCTGGATGAGAAGATATTCTTGGCCTTTGATAGACCGGGAAAAGGCTGAAACGGAAATGTATTATCAAATTCATATTTACTGGAGCAGGAAAACATTAATCGGTTCAAAGTCCCGCCGACTGTTTTAAGCAAACGATTATAATCCTCGACCTTTACCCTCTCTTTTTTTGAGAGTGCCGTTACCTTTTCGCTCAATCTATCAAGCATTTTATAAACAGGTGTGAAATCAAATTGTTCGTCTGAACATCTGTCAATATCCCCAATAATCCTGCTGCTGTTTTTAACAAAATCGATCAGGTTAAGCGGCAAAACATCCAAATTGCATAATTCAAGAACAAGTGAAGTATGAATCTTTGAATCTCTGGCTAATAGCTCCAAGTCGACTTTGTCATATGAATCTTCCTCCGTATGCCACCACCAGTTACCTCCAGGAGTTTGATAGAGTTTATCCACTTCGTTCGGTTCATATTTCAGCTGATAATGAAGCGGAATATTCGTTCCCCAGAAGGATTGATCAGCACCACGAGGTAAAAATGCGAAATGATTTGGCTTCTTCCCTGTAAAATATAAGATTATATCATCTAGTAAACTTCTATCCTCGATAGAACTGGACCTCGGGAGAACATTGATACCGCCCTTCGTTCCGGGAAAATCCACATTGATATGAGCGATACAATTTTCATTGATCTCATGCCAGAATTGATCACAATACCAGGCAGACCCAGCATACCTTCCATTGGAATGGCCTGGCCACCATGCAAATTTTATCCCACGAGTCAATTTTTCGCTCATAGATGAGAAGATTCGCGCCAACTCAAGCAGTAATGCATTTCCCCCGGCATTATCGGTCGCTCCTTTATGCCAGGAGTCGTAGTGTCCTGATATTAAAATGTATTGATCCGTCTTGCCTGGAATCGCAGCCATCGGTAAACTCACTCGCTTGATTCCTGTCTGTATTTCCGTTTTCAGGATGACTTTGATGTCTTCTTTTTGAATCTGTTTGATTAAATGTATACCATCGTCATACGTGATCCCAACGACAGGAATCTTCGTTAGCTGGTCTGCGTTTTCGATTGTCGGTGTTCCCCATACTGTCCCAACGGTTTCTTCATGGATGACTTTTTCAGGAGATGGCCAAATATGAATTAACCCTACCGCACCAGCACTTTCAATTTTTTTGACGTAATCCTCATAATAATTCCAGCTAACCACAATTTTCCCTTTTAGGTTTGTGTATTGATCACCAGGATGCTTGCCGCTATCTGGCTTCTCACTGTATATGTCATAGAACACATCACCTTTGATTCCTTCGGGACAATGTAAGCTGTATGATCTGGCTTTGGCCCGGATATTAAAATTTTCAGAAGAGATGGCCGTGACCTGCCCTTGAATGGGATCACTGAAATAACCGTCAAATTGGTGGCATTCATATTGAATTTCATACTGTTTCAGCTGTTCTGCAATGTAATCGGCTGCTTGTTCGGCTTCTTTCTCACCTGATAAACGGTCCCACTGGGTCAGTGTTTGGACATGACGGTCTAGCTGTTTTTCATCGATTAAGTTAAAAAGTGTATGTTTTTCCATACGATCACCTTAATATTGAATCGCATCTGCAATCAGAACAAAAACAGCTCCGATTACTGTCCATATGAAAAGCAGCGGCCAGAAAAACTTTACCCATTCCTGATATTTGATCCTGGAGACAGCTAGACTTCCCATTAACATGGCTGAAGTCGGCAGTATACAGTTGGATAAACCATCTCCCAGCTGAAAAATTAAAACTGTGGTTTGTCTTGTCACATTAATCAAATCAGCAAGAGGAACTAAGATCGGCATCGTTGTGGCGGCTTGTCCCGTTCCAGAAGTAATGAAAACATTCATGATGTTTTGAACGATATAAATGCCCATAACCTGAATTTGGGTCGGCAAGTGCTCTATCGTTGTAAACAAACCATTCACAACAGAATCGATCACGGCACCTTGCTCTAATACAACCACAACACCTTTAGCGATCCCAACAATGAACGCTCCAAACGTAATCTCTTTTGCCCCTATCACAAACTCACTGGCAATTTTACTTGGTCCATATCTAGAAAGAAAACCTACAATGATTCCGAGGGATAAGAAAAATGCAGCCAGCTCCTCCATCCACCAGCCCTTTTGAGAGACACCCCAAATTAAAACTCCAAACCCTAGTACAATGGCAAGTATCGTGAAATAATGTGTCAGCTTTAATTGTGGTAAAGAGGTCATAAAATCAAGCTTTCCTTTACCCTCCGTTTGTTCCAGCTCATAAGCAAGGCCCAGAGAAGGATCTCTTTTCACTTTTTTCGCATAACGCATGATGTACAGACTCGTCACAGCCAGCAATACAACTAAAAGAATGGCGCGCAGCCACATTCCTGAGAACAATGGAATCTCAGCGATTGATTGGGCAATCCCAACGTTAAATGGATTTAAGAGCCCAGCTGTAAATCCGCTGGCAGCACCAAGCATCACCATCGCAGTACCTGTTACAGCATCATATCCCAGTGAACGGGCAATCGCTATTCCTATCGGAACAAACGCCATAACCTCTGCCGACATTCCCATCGTAAACCCGCCGATGGAGAACAACGTTAAGAAGATAGGAATCACAACGAGCCCGCGGTTCATAAAGGTTTTCCCAACCCTTGCCGTTACTGCCTCAATCGTTCCAGTCGAATTAATGATTTGGAACACTCCACCAATGATAAAAATGAAAAAGACCACATCACTCGCACTCGTTAATCCATGAACGATAGCTAATGGAACTTCTATGATGCTTACTGGATTTTGATCAACCGAATGAAACGTATTTTCAACGGCAACCTTGTTGCCTGTCTCTTTATCCTCCACTCGATCAAATTCACCCGCAGGCAAAATATAGGTTAATAGTGCAGAAGCTAGAATAATAAAAATGATGATGACCAACGTATGAGGCATTTTAAAAAAGCTTTTGAATTTCGAAGGAGGATCCGTACTAAACTCAACCGTTGATTTTGTACTCATTAGAAATACCACCTTTCTAGAGTTAGGGCTGCATGCCAAAATCGTTTCTTTTAAACAAATGTTTAAACCGATCTTTTATTCTTTTTCCATCCTTCGAACTCATTCCGTATCGCTTGGAAAATTTCTGAATTGCTGCAAACATCATAAGCGGTCATCGCTAATGCTTTTGCGGCCTTATTTAGGCCGATCATCCCCTCTTCCGAAGCTGATGCTTCCACGAATTCTGGAGTATGTGTCGTTGCATCGGTAATTTTTATGTAAGGGTGAATGGTTGCGGTCACTTGCCCGACATTTCCAATATCCGACGAACCGATGCCACCTTTTTTCGGAGGCTCAATCACCACTTCTCCTAATGATTCCAAATTGTCCTTGAATAAGTGAGCCAATGTTTTATTATTGTTTCGTTCAGCGTAAACAAGTCCTTCCTTAATATCAATCCTCGCACCAACGGCCTCCGCCGCATGACGTGCGGCGGAGTATACCTTTTCGCGTACGATCTTCAGTTCATCCACTGTCTCAGCCCTAAGTAAGAACTCAGCTTCACAATAGGCTGGCACCACATTTGTAGCTTCCCCGCCTTTTGTAATAATCCCATGGATTCTGACATCATCCTTGAAAAACTGCCGCAAGGAATTAATCGCAACAAACGTATGGATTACCGCATCAAGAGCACTAATCCCTTTTTCGGGTGCAGAGGAAGCATGCGAAGCCTTTCCATAAAATTTAAAGGAGGCATCCACACAGGCTAGTCCACCCCGCAACACCATCGACTGTTTCTGTGGGTGGCACATCATGGCGATATCAATATCATCGAAAACTCCATTTTCAACCATCAGGATTTTACCGCCTCCTTCTTCTTCAGCGGGTGTGCCCAGAACCACGATTTTCCCAGGCAGATCGGGATAAGTATCCTTTAGAGCGAGTGCTGCACCAACAGCAGACGTTCCAATAATGTTATGGCCGCACCCGTGTCCGAGACCTGCCAGTGCATCATATTCCGCTAAAATCGCAACAGTGGGTCCGCCTGATTTCCCTTCCCATGTCGCCCTAAACGAGGTTTCAAGATTTGAAATTCCTTTTTCAACATGAAAACCCGCCTTTTCTAAAGGCTCCGTCAACCATTTCATGGCTTGATATTCATTAAAGCTGAGCTCAGGATGGGCATGAATTTTTAATGATATCCCTCTTAGTTCAGCATCACGGGCATCAACGGCCGCCAGGATGGCCTCTTTTTCTCTCAAGTCAATGGTATTCATACTATATGCCCTCCAAAACATTCAGAAAAATCAAATTAGTTTATTCCATTATTCATTTGTTGAAATGATAAGTAAACTTAATGTTTTTTAGGCACCTATAAAATTATTTTATATGCAAACAAAAAAACGCCGAATCGGCGTTTTTCTTAAATCTTCAGCAATCATGTACTCCTTGCATGTTCAAGTTTATAAATTTCTTTAATATAATTCACAAATGTAGAAATGGCCGCTAATTGCATGGATGATTGCCTGTATAACATCCACGTTCTTCTTGTTAATTCCTGGCCGTCCTTGAAAATCAATGGATGACAATATAAATCATCACTGTCTTTCAGAAATACCTTTGGAATAATTGCATACCCCAGCCCTTTTTTCACCATTTCTTTACTGGTCTCATAACTATCCAATTGCATCGTAATGAGAGGCGGTTCATCAAATTGTTCGTTCCACCAGCATTGAATGCTTTGATCTAAAGGACGGATGGGCAAATTTTTATACTTCATTAAAACAGTGGGTTCTTTTCGATTAATCAAGGGCAGCTGAGGAAGTTTATGAAGATCAAGTTTGTTCTTCGATATGAGGCAAATGTTTTCCTCGCTCAGCAAATACTTTTGATCCGGCCAGTTGTATTCACCTTTAACGATGGAAACATCAATTTCCCCTTCCATCAGCAGATCCACGATTTCCGTGCTGAACCCTGTATCCACATTCACATGAAGATTTGGGTACTGATTCACTAAATATTCCAGAATCGAAGGCAAATTATAGAGCCCAAAGTTACTGCTTACACCTATTTTCAAACTTCCCTGAACTTCATTTCCCATGTTGAGTAAGTACTCTCTTGTACTCCGTAAATCCATAAGGATCCTTTTCGCATAGCCGACCAAATATTCACCAGCAGGAGTCATCTTCATGTTCTTCCCATTTTTGCTGAATATCACAATTTGAAATTCCTTCTCGATTTGGCGCAGCCGATAAGTGAGAGCAGGCTGTGTCATATAAAAGCGTTCTGCTGCTTTCGTTAAATTCGCGTTCTCATACAAGTACTGTAATATTAAACAATCCTTCTCATCCATCTGATGGATTCACCCGCTCTCTTATATATTGGTTTACGAAATGTTCATCCTAAATTTTATTAAAAAAACAGATCTCCAGCTCTTGACTCTAACCTAAGGGGAGCCCTTAAGCTAAATACAAGAAAGGAGTGAATCCAATGCTCTATACGGTAAAAGAGATTGCAGATCTATCGAACGTTACAGTCAAGACATTACATCACTATCACAAGATCGGACTTTTACTGCCATGCGAGACGAACGAGGCAGGTTACCGCTTGTATGGAATGAAAGAACTGGAGCGTTTGCAGCAAATATTATTTTACAGGGAGCTTGATTTTCCGCTGGAGAAAATCAAGCAGCTGCTTGAAGGTGAACCGGAGCGATTATCGATATTGTCCAGCCGGAAAGAACTGCTCCTTGCCCGCAAGCTGAGACTTGATCGTTTGATCAGACACTGGACGAATCGATTGGTTGTTCTGAGAGAGGAGAAGCTATGGACAAAACAGACATGTTTAAAGGATTTAATACAGAAAATGAATGGAAGGAAGCATTCGTTGAGCAAAATCAATATTTGAAAGAGACGTACGATTACGATTTACTCGACAATACTACGATTGATGTTGAAACGATGAATGAAACCGCTATTGAAGCACAACGATTTATGAATGGCATGTCAAGTGCCCTTCGATCAGGATTGAAAATCGATGACAAGATCGTAAGAGGCCTGATTCGCGATCATATCGATGTCTTAAATAAACAAGGCCAACAGATTACTCATAAAGATTATGCCACACAGGCAAGGTTTTTCCCAGATGATGATTTTCATCGGAATATGCTGGAGGCACAACAGACTGGCCTTGCGTACTTTCATTCGACCGCTGCAGAATCATTCGCAGCTGCAACAGATTAAGCATTTCAAAACGGAACCAATAGAAAAACTGGGAAAGGAAAAAGCAGCCTAACTCTTGTTAGACTGCTTTTTCCTTTCTACAACAAACTTACTTCTTCATCCACTCCGGTTTCCCGAACCCTTTAAATTCTTTATCAATGGTTTGTTCAAAGGCTTTGGATTCCACAACCTTTTTGATGTCTTTCGCGAATTTCGAGTCAACATCCTTTGTGTTTACAACTACTCGGTTGCGGTATTGATCCGGCATGTTCTCAAGGAACAGTGCATCCTGCAAGTTCATTTTTGCAGCGAGGGCAAAGTTACCAGGAACGGCTGATACATCTGCACTCCCGACAGCTCTTGGCAATTGCGCAGCTTCAAGCGGTTTGAACTGCAATTTCTTCGGATTGTCCTGAACGTCTTTTTCTGAAGCAGTTAATGGATTAACACCTTTTTTAATGGTGATGAGTCCGGCATCCTGGAACATGATCAGCGTTCTGGCAAGGTTAACAGGATCGTTGGCAATGGCCACCGTGCTGCCGTTTTTGATGTCTTCCATCTTTTTGAATTTATCGGAATAAACGCCCATTGGCGCAGTTGGTACAATAATCAGCTCAGAAAGCTTTAAATTCTTTTCTTTTGCGAAATTCTCCATATAGATCTTGTGCTGGAACAGGTTCGCATCAATGGATCCTTTGGCTAATGACAGGTTCGGCTGAATGTAATCACTGAACTCGACCACCTTAACGTTATAACCCTTCTTCTCCAGTTCAGGTTTGATCGCTTTCGATACCATATCACTGTAAGGTCCGGCTGTTGCTCCAATGCTGATGTCCTTCTTGTCTCCCGCGCCTGATGATCCGCTGGAGGTTGATCCGCACGCTGAAAGCACAGCAATAGCGAATAGTAGAATGAGTGCTGAAGTAAACTTTTTCATTGGTTTCTCTCCCCTATTGTTTTATCTCTTGTCTACGAGTTTGGAGATCCTATCTCCGGCCAATTGAATGATTTGTACGAGTAGAATCAGAACGACTACGGTAGTGATCATGACAGTATTATCGTAGCGATAGTAACCAAACCGGATGGCCAGGTCCCCGATTCCTCCCCCTCCGACAATCCCTGCCATGGCCGAATAACCGACCAAAGAGATTGTCGTGATCGTCAATCCTTGAATGAGGCCAGGTTTGGCTTCTGGCAGAAGCACATCCTTAATGATCATCCATGAGGTTGCCCCGACTGCAACCGACGATTCGATCACTCCCTTATCGATTTCCCGAAGCGAGGTTTCAACCATCCTTGCAAAAAAGGGAATCGCGGCAACAGAGAGGGATACAGAAGCCGCAGTCGGCCCAATCGTTGTCCCCGTCAGCAAATCCGTTAACGGCAACAGCGCCACCAAAAGAATAATGTACGGAATGGAACGTATCAGGTTGACGATCCATCCGGTAATACTTTTCACAGCCGAGTTTTCAAGGAATAATCCTTTATCCGTGACAAAAAGCAATACACCAAGCGGGAGCCCGATGATGATGGCCACGGCTAAAGAGATGCCTACCATATAAAGCGTTTGGAAGAACGCCTTGTTTAAATCCGGAAGAAGCTGCACCAGTGAATCAAGCGACATCATGCACCACCTCCAGACTCCTTGTTTTCTCCGTAATATATTCGATCGCTCTCTCTACTTCAGAATCTTCACCGGTAAGCTCCATAATGAAAATACCGAGCGGGATCTCCTGTATGTACTCAATCTTTCCATGCAGGATGTTCCCTTTGACCTTGTATTTCTGGAAGAGCTCAGACACTACCGATTCTTCTGCAATCTCGCCCTTGAACTGAATCCTGATGATCTTCCCTTTACGGTTTTGGATGAGCTGCTGAGGCAGTTCAAACTGCAGGATACTGTTGATGAAATCTTTGGTCAATGGTTCCTGAGGATTGGAGAAGATGTCATAGACTCCGCCTTCCTCAATCACTTCACCGTTTTGCATAACGGCAACCTTGTGGCAGATCTCCTTCACCACTTCCATTTCATGCGTGATCAAAACGATGGTCAATCCCAGCTTTCGGTTAATGTCCTTTAGCAGGTTGAGGATGGATTTCGTTGTACTCGGATCGAGTGCTGACGTTGCCTCATCACATAATAGGACCTTCGGGTTATTGGCGAGCGCCCTGGCAATTCCGACCCTTTGCTTCTGCCCGCCGCTCAATTGAGCCGGATATTGTTCCTTCTTATCCGCAAGACCGACGAGATCCAATAGCTCCAATACTCTCTTCTCCGCCTCATCCTTCGATTTGCCTGCTGCTTTTAAGGCAAATGCAATATTTTCATAGACGGTTTTTGAACTGACGAGATGAAAGTGCTGAAAGATCATCCCAATCTTTAACCGCGCTTTTCTTAAGTCTTCTCCTTTTAGTGAAGGCAGATTGACCCCATCAATTTCTACCTCGCCGGATGTCGGCTTCTCCAAAAGGTTCAAACACCGTAACAGGGAGCTTTTGCCGGCGCCGCTGTATCCGATGATGCCATAGATCTCCCCCGCCTTGACGGATAAGGAAACATTGTTGACCCCTACGATCTCTTTTTTCTTTGATCGATACACCTTCACCAGATTTCTCACTTCAATCAAGTTACAACCCCCTCTTTCTTTCCAACCAAAAATGCCTCTTTCATCATGAAAGAGGCATTGGATTATACATTCAATCACCTTATCTTTCAGAATGACTTCATTCTGCAGGAAGTGGCACCTTTCCAAAATGGAGGTTGCCGGACGTCATAGGGCCTAATCCCTCAGTCTCTCTTGATAAGAACGGATATGTAATTATTATTAGAACATTTTTAATAATAAAGCGATTATCCTCCATTGTCAATGGCATTCATAGTAGAAAGGTTGGAATTAGGCCAGGATGGATGCAGAAATCCATTTTAAAAAGCTTTTTATTTTAATCATACTGATAACCGCTAAAATAATGGAAGCTGCGAAAAGAAGCATTAACATCCATTCGTACAAGTAGAACAGTGATTCCTTGTAGACAGCGAATAGATAACCAACAATGGAAAGAGGTATGATGGCAAATAATAAAAGGCGGCGTTTGTTCTTGCCTATTTCAATTCTTCCAATTGACTTCCTCTCCAGCATCCAACATATTTTACCATCAAAAATCTTCAGATAAAAAGCCATGATTCCCGCAAAAAATAACAGGCAAAGATGTACAATGAAAAACACATTTGAGGTACAAACTGAATATGAAAGGAGGCAGATCATGGAGTTTTTTCTCGTTATTTTATTGCTCCTGTCCCTGATCGGGCTATCCAGCTTAATCAATCACCTTTTGCCATACATACCGGTGCCGCTCGTCCAGATTGCATTGGGCGTAACGCTCGCTTCCCTTCCCTTGGGGTTACAAATTCCTCTGGAGCCGGAATTATTTTTTATTCTCTTTATCGCGCCATTGCTCTTCCACGACGGAAGGCATGTTTCGAGGCAGGATTTATGGAAGCACCGTAAACCCATCCTGTTGCTCGCCCTCGGTCTCGTGTTTCTCACGGTCTTGGTGATCGGAAGCTTGATCCATTGGCTCATACCAACGATTCCATGGCCAGCAGCCTTTGCCCTTGCAGCGATTCTATCCCCTACCGATGTGGTGGCTGTAAGCTCGATCTCGGCCAGGGTAAAGATTCCGAAGCCGATCATGCACGTTCTTGAAGGCGAAGGATTAATGAACGATGCCTCCGGGTTGGTCGCTTTTAAATTTGCCGTTGCCGCAACGGTGACCGGCGCTTTTTCATTGGCACAGGCCAGCGGAAGTTTTGTCGTGATTTCAATTGGAGGGTTCCTCGGCGGTGCGTTATTGGCTATCGTGATCATCCAGTTGAGGACGTTTATTCGGAGGCTCGGTATGGAGGATGTGACGATCCATATGCTCATCCAGCTCCTTACGCCCTTTTTTATCTTTTACATCATCGAACATTTCCATCTCTCGGGGATCCTATCGGTCGTTGCCGCCGGGATTATCCATGCCATCCATCAGGAACGCAGCCGGATTCCCGCTGGAAAATTGCAAATTGTTTCCGAAAGCACCTGGACCGTTCTCATCTACATATTAAACGGACTGGTATTTGTGCTGCTCGGCTTGCAGATTCCAAGCGTGATCAATGAAATCCTTGAGGATCCCCTCTTCAATAACTGGCAGGTTACGGGGTACATTCTCATCATTTCCGTGGCGTTGATTCTTCTTCGCTTTTTGTGGATTTCGGCCACGTGGAGGGGATGGATGGAAAAAAAGAAGCCTCACATGCAGTCTCTGAGAGCGATATCCATCCTTACGATTTCCGGAGTACGAGGGGCGGTTACCCTTGCTGGTGCATTTACGATTCCCTTTGTCATTGCGGGAGGAGCTCCCTTTCCGGAGCGTTCATTGATCCTCTTTATCGCAGCCGGTGTGATCTTGTTTACATTGATCGCAGCCAGTGTTTTTCTGCCGGTTCTTTCACGAACGGAAAAAGGCGACCGTAATACGCTGAAAGAGGAAATGGAAAGGAAAGCAGCGCTCCGGACCATCGACGCAGCCATCCATTCGATCGAGGAATCCATAACCGATGTGAACCGGAGCGCGGCCATTTCCGTCATCAACAATTACAATACGGTACGCAATGAGGTAAGTGAAAAGAGTTCGGAGCAAATGAAACGGGAAGAAAACGAGGCACGGCTTACGGCACTCGAAGCGGAAGTCCGCTACTATGTACATGTAAAAAGAGCCGGGGAGGTTGACCGGGAGACAGCGCATCTCATCGAGGAACATATCCAGAGAAGGCGGCTCTCCCGAACCAACCGGATGCAATACAGGAGATTGTTCCTTTGGACGCTTTTTAAACGCGGCTTGTTTGCCTTGCTAAAGCTTTTTATACCCAAACATAAAGAACGTAAAAAAACGCGTCGCGCAAGGACAAAAAAGCTGGTGAAGCTAAAAGTGAGCATGGCGAAAGCAGCCATTCACTATTTAAGGAACCATATCACTCCTGAAAATAAAAATAGTTATTTAGCGGTCATCGGGGAATACAATCGCCTCATCCGGCAGTTCAAGCTGGCGAAAAAAGGAGAGGAATCCAATCACTACTCCCTGATGAAAAGAGATCTCCAGATCAAAGCCTTCCAGGCAGAGAGGGACGAAATTCAGCATCTTTACGAAGAGGGCGAAATCACCATCGACATCATCAGGGAATTGCGTAAACAGGTGAATATCAGGGAGGCGTATTGGATCGAGGAAACGAGCGTTCAGCCGCATTAAAACAAACAGCATCGGCCTGCTTGGGCCGATGCTTCTCTTGTTATTTCTTTTTGACGGGAATCCAGATTTCACTTCTAAAGGTTTTGGACGAGGTGTCTTTATCCGCATTCCAGAGAATTTCCGGTCCTTCCACCTGTTCATACGACGATGAGGGGAACCACTCGGAATAGATACGGCCCCAAATGTTCTGCAACGTATCAGGAAAAGGTCCGACTGATTCAAAAACTGCCCATGCAGACGGTTTTACATCAAGCCTCTCGAAGTGCTCCGGACACCCAGCTGTCGTGGCAGCCCCAATATAATGATCAAGCTCACTGTTCTCGGCTAGCCTCTCCGAAAAATTAGTGGATGCACTGATCAGCCCTTTTGGCTCGACATCCGATAAACCTTTTAACTCATCGATCATATCCGGGTTTAGACTCTGCCACATCGCAGCGATCTCAGGGTTCACCCCGCTAAAGACCAATGGCACTCTTTTTTTGATCCCGACGATATGAAACGCATCCTTCTCGACGATCCGATAATTCATCTCATTTCCTCCCTTAATGGATAACTGAAAGGACATACGCGGAAATGCTTTTAGAGAATGACCATTCTTCTTTGCTTCTGTCGGGGTAACGCCGTGCAGCTGCTGGAATGCCTTTGTAAAACCGTCGGCAGAACCGTATCCATATTTGACGGCTGCGTCAATGACCTTACAGTTACCGTTCATTAGTTCAAAAGCAGCCAGTGTCAATCTGCGGCGGCGAACATATTCCGATAACGGGATCCCTGCCAGAAACGAGAACATCCGTTTAAAATGATACTCCGAGCAGCAAGCCCTTCTTGCGGCCTCGCGATAATCGAGCTCATCATCCAGGTTTTCCTCTATATACAGTAATGCGTCATTCATGCTTTTAAGCGAATCCACTATCATTTCCCTCCTTTCATCCTCATCCTATCAAGAGACGAATCAACCCATCCGACAATCCGTGCACCGGTTTGACCGATTATTATTTTGTTCCCCTTAGCTGCTGATGATTACCTTCTCCGCACCCACCGCTATGTTCCTTTCTTTTAAAAATAATGCCAATATTCCTGATAAGGTTAACGAAGAAACGAGGAAGACAATTCCAAAGAGAAAACTGCCGGTTCCTGAAATGAGATATCCCACCATAAAAGGACCAATAAATCCTCCCAAATTCCCTATAGCGTTAATGGTGCCTATTCCAACGGATAACACCTCGTCTGCTAAATAGGCTGAAACCGCTGTCCAAAAAACTCCATAGCAATACATAAACCCTAGGCACAGACATAAAAACAAAATCGACAGGATAGGGTTGCTGCGGCCGAATAAAACAGAGATCAGTAAACACCCTGCTCCTGCCAATATCGGCACCGCTAACGTCCATTTATAATTCCCTGTTCGGTCTGCGCGTTTCGAGTTAATAATTGAGCCGATCATCGCAGCGATCCAAGGAAGAGCGGAGAGCAAACTGGTCACCATTAAACTTCCGGAGGATATGGAGTCTATTAATTTTGGAAGCCAGAGTCCAAAGCCATAAAAACCGACTTGAAGAAAGCAGAACACAAGCAGCAAAAGAATAACATTTCGATTGGTTAGAGCGTCTTTTATGCGCGGTGCAGCTTTTTTAATGACTTTTCTTTCCGCCGCCAACGTTGTTTCTAAGTATTCCCTCTCCTGTTTAGAGATCCACTTGGCCTGATTCGGTTCATCGTCAATCGTGAACCACCATACCAGTGCCCATAATAGAGGCGGAATCCCTTCTATTATAAACATCCACCGCCAATCCATATGAGTAAGGATGAAACCGGATAATGGAGCCACAATGATCGAAGCAAACGGAATGCATAAATACCAGTAGGCATTGGCCCTTGCCCTTTCATTTAATGGGAACCATTTTGTTAACAGGATCATAGTAGCAGGCGACACTCCGCCCTCGGCTACCCCCAGCAAAAATCGGACAATAAGAAGCTGCGTAAAATTTTGGACAAAGCCTGTTGCTATTGAAAAAACACTCCAGAAAAGCAAAGAAATCAAAATGAATTTCTTGGCACTCCATTTCTGTGCCAGCAGAGCGCCCGGTACTTGAAGAAACAAATAACCAAAAAAGAAAACTCCGGCTGCAAGGCCTGCATCCTTATCATCGATCCCCAAATCCTCTTGCATCCCAAACAAACCAAAACTAATATTGGTCCTGTCCATAAAAGCAATGGTATACATTAAAAAAGCAACTGGAATAATCCGTTTCCAACGATTAGAAGGTATTTCCAAAGCAGGCATGTCACTTCCTCCTTTAATAGGGTGTTTATAACCTCACTTAACGGCGTGAATAGTTCTCCATTTGTTTAAGCTTTTCAACCCTTCTTCTGCAATCTTCATCTGTACTGAACTCAGCGTTCAGGAAACTGGCGACTAAATCACCAGCAAGCCAAGGGCCAACAATTTGCGCTCCTATACACATGACATTGACATCATCGTGTTCCACACATTGATGGGCAGAATGTACATCATGACATACAGCTGCACGGATACCGGGAATTTTATTAGCTGCAATACAAGCGCCCACTCCTGTGCCACAAACTAAAACAGCCTTTTCCGCTTCTCCAGAAAGAATTTTATCGCACACTTCCCGAGTGATATCCGGAAAATCTATTGGTGTTTCATCAAAACAGCCACAATCAATAACCTCATAATCCATGTTTTTGATAACGTTTACAATTTTACTCTTCAAAGGATAACCCGCATGATCTCCGCCTACTACAATTATCATATTTCTTTTCCACCTTTTCTGGTTAATCGTTTAACTGAACATGACAAAAAAATCCTTACACATGAGAAAAATAAGTTAATCGTTTAACTGCTATGCAGAAATCACCTCCTTTGCCTTATTTATTTATCAACATCCACAAGATTCTCTAACGATCAGTGACGGATCCAGGTAGATTTCTCTTGGTTTAAATTGATCCTTTCTTTTAATTCTTTCGCAGATTAAATTAGCGGCTTGAACCCCCTGGTCATACGCCGGCTGTTTAACGGCTGTTAACGAAGGATTGGAAACTGCAGCCCAGTCAGGGTCATCATAACCAATGATGGCCAGATCTTCTGGTACACGAATACCTAACTCTTTTATGGCATGGTAAGCCCCTAGTGTCATAAAGTTATTGCTTATTAATAATGCATCTGGCTTAAAGTCTTGCTTGATCAGCTCTTTTGTTAACCTATTACCGCTCTCTGCCTTGAAATCTCCCTCTTTTATCAGTCTTTCATCAATAGGGAGAAGATGCTTGTCCAGCGCCTGCTTATATCCAATTAAACGGTCACGTCCCGTACTTATACTTTGAGGACCTGTAATCATTCCTATCCTTTTATAGCCATGCTGTATTAAATGTTCAGTGGCTGTATATGCTCCTTTAATATTATTGGTTGCAACAATATCAGATAGTAGAGGATCCGGATACCGGTTCAAAAAAACAACGGGAACGTCCAAATTTCCAAGCTCTTCTAAATAACCATCAGCGTTTCCAGAAGAAGAGACGATTAATCCATCCACTCTCTTCCCTAGTAAAACCTTCAAGTATTTTTTTTCCTTTTCAACATCCGAATCGGTATTACAGAGCAGGACGTTATAGCCAAACTCGGTCAAGTTATCCTCAATGCCTCTCACCACATGAGAAAAAAAGGGATTGGAGATATCGGAAATTATTAATCCGATCAGGTTCGACTCCTGAACCCGCAAACTCTTTGCAACGGTATTGGGGACATAGTTCAGAGCGTTCATCGCCGAGTATACATTTTTCTTTACGGAATCGCTTACATATTTGGTTTCATTAATAACATTGGAAACAGTGGCAGTTGATACGTTTGCTAATTGTGCCACCTCTTTTAGCGTTGCGTTTCTTTTCACGTTACTCCACCTTTTGAGTTAATCGATTAACCAAACTCTCTAAATTATTTGAATTCTATCAAATAAATGGGAATACTGTCAATGTTTTTTTACTAGAGTAAAATGCAATGGAGTTGGGCGCCTATTTGAAAAAAAAATAAGCACACTTTTCAGCTTTGCTTTCACAATCTACCATATTTTTACATAGTATATTGAGAGATTAAGAGACTATCTCTTCCTCTCAAATGGTTTGCAAGGGGGTGAATGAAATGTCATCTTCTCGTAAAAAATATTATTCACATGATGAGAGTGCTCATGAGTCTTCAAGTTCTTCACATTGTCAGTGTAAAAAGGAATCTTCAAGTTCTTCTCACCGTCAGAGTAAAAAAGAATCTTCAAGCTCTTCACATCATCAGAGTAAAAAGGAATCTTCAAGCTCTTCACATCATCAGAGTAAAAAAGAATCTTCAAGCTCTTCACATCATCAGAGTAAAAAGGAATCTTCAAGCTCTTCGAGTTCTTCAAGTTCTTCGCATAAAAAAGAGAAAAAACGAAAAAAGGATCATACGTGGCTAAAGAAACTTGGTCCTGCCCCAAGGCTATAACATAAATACAACCACTAATTTTTCAAGCTGTCTCTGAGCCGGGCATAGCAAGCCCATGTCCAGCTTTAACTGAAAAGAACAGAACAAACCCCTTTTCAAAGAATATTGAAAAGGGGTTTGAGTTTGTCTTTGGCCAGGAACGACAAAAGCCTGTTTTCCCATTAAGCGTCATTCTGTTTTGCAAAGAGTTGATTGACCATCTGACTCAAAGCCTCGTTTACTGGTGTAGCAGGACGGCCAAGCAATTTTTCAAAACCGTTGCTCTCGACCTCCAATTCACCGTCCCGAATGCCTTTTTGGATGTCGACAAGCATAGGAATAATAAAATCCGGTACGCCGGCACCCTTCATCATGTCAGCATACGAAGCATCATCGACTTGCTGAACAGATACTTCTTCACCTAATACTTCCCCAACAGCAGATGCCAATTCTTCTTGCGTCATAAGCTTACCGGAAAGTTCGTAAACGGTATTCTCGTGTCCCTTCCCAGCCAATACAGCAGCTGCTGCCTCCGCATAATCCTGCTGCAGCGCCCAGCCTGCTCTGCCGGATTCCGCAGATGTCACCCAAGGCGCTCCTGCGATCACACCTTGTATGCTCCCCATTTCATTTTCCAGATACCAGTTATTGCGCAGGAAGGAGTATGGAATGCCGGTTTTCAAAATCGCCTCTTCCGCTGCTTGGTGAGGCGGAGCAAGGAACAGCTTACTTTCACGTGCGTTTGCTAAACTCGTATAGGCAATAAATTTAACTTGAGCACGCGCTGCCGCAGCAACCGCATCAGTGTGCTGTTTGATTCTGGTTTCATTGTCCCCATCGGCAGATATGATCAAAAGACGGTCAATACCCGCAAAAGCAGAATCCAATGATTCCGGCTGGTCAAAATCTCCGTGTCGAACCTCTACCCCACGAGCCCGCAGGCCCTCCGCTTTCTCCGGATTACGAACACTTACAGCCAGCTGATCGGCTGGTACAGTCTTCAACAATGTCTCTACAATCCTGGCGCCCAATTTCCCTGTAGCCCCTGTAACTAACATTTTCATTTGATAATCCTCCCATTTATAATTTTTGGTTAAACCTATTATTCGCTATTTGTAATCAACCCTGTTACCTGTAATCATTTTAATTACATTTAAGTTTTTTGTCAATAGATATATCCTTGCACTTGGAGTATACTAGTGCTTGTAACCAATATAATTACATTTAAAAATATTACTGTTTTAGAAAATGGCAAGGAAGGTGATGAAAAAGATGTCCATCAGCAGCCGTTTTGCTGTAGGCGTTCATATATTGACCCTCATCGAGTTTAATAAAGACGGGGTAAGCTCATCTGAGTATTTGGCGGAAAGTGTAAACACAAACCCTGCCGTCATCAGAAAAATTACAGGAATGCTGAAGAAAGCCGGGTTAGTAGAAGTACACCCTGGCATAGCGGGGGCCAGGTTAGCCAGGAAATTATCCGAAATTACACTGCTGGACGTATATAAGGCGGTCGATGTCGTACAGGAAAATGAATTGTTCAGTGTTCACGGGAATCCGAATCCTAAATGTCCTGTAGGAAGAAACATTCAAGATGCGATCATTCCGGTATTGTCCACCGCTCAAATCGCCTTGGAAAAAGTGCTGGGAAATGTAACGATTGAAGATATTGTTAAAGGTATCGTTGAAAAAGAGAATATCTCATCATAAATGGAAAAAGACATTCCTGATATCAGGGATGTCTTTTTGCGCAGGTAACATGTTAAACGGCCGTTTAAATGAATGGAGGAAATTCATATATCTACTGACTTCTAAGTAATTTATGCGAGAATATAAATATTAAGATACTACCTAAGTTAAAGGAGGATTAATGGAAAAGGCAAAAACAAAAATAACCCTCTCAGATTTTGTGGATTTCAGCATTAAAAATGGACTTTCGCGATTAACCAAAATAAAAGAGATAAAGGCCAGGGAAGAATATCATCCTGGAAAAGATTATTGGAAAAAGTTCAGAGATGGAATTGTAAATTTTCATAAAAATAAACATTCAGAGGATTATCTAAACCACATAGTGAATGAAATCACGGAGGCTAGAAAAAAGAATTACGAGAATGCAATAAATACCTACAAGAATTTTATAGGAAAAAAAGACATTCAATGGTTTAATCCTAAAAAAGATGATTGGCACTTCAGCAATTCAAGTATTAGAGTTAATCCCGAATTAGGCTTAGTCATTTCAAATGAACCCCATGTGATAAAACTTTACTTTAAGGAAGACAAGAGCAAGCCTGAAACAATATTAGATAAAAGAAAGTTAAGTACCATATTTTTTCTAATGGAAGACACTTTATCCTATGATGAGAATTATAAATATTCCATATATAACGTCAAAACAGGAAAACTGATTACTAAAAACAAGTCTCCTGCTGGTATAAAAAAAATACTTGAATCCGATATCCTATCTCTTGAGCATTTGTTGCATAATGATTAACCATTTCAATAGAGCTCAAAGCGCAGCAGCAATAATTGGAATTACTCAAACTGTCAAAATATATTGACTTATCGATTTACCTCTGCTAAATTATTTTTATACTTAAAATCGATGAAGAGAAGAGTAAGATGGGATCCCTGTCCTACAGAGAATCGGCGCTTGGTGAAAGCCGATGTTCAGGCCTTGTCCGAAAATCATCTCTGAGATGCAAAGCTGATGAATGGTAAGCTTTTGCCGGGTTGTCCGCCGTTACAATGGAACACGTATGATGGTACGTTGACTGAGAGCCGTAAGCTTACTTTTTGGAGCTGCGGAATTAGGGTGGTAACGCGAGCACAAACTCGTCCCTGCATACAGGGGCGGGTTTTTTTATGTTTCAAAAACAATAAAGGAGAGATTACTTTGAGAAGACTGGACACCTTATTTATTGGATTAATGCTATTTTCTATGTTTTTTGGGGCAGGAAACCTGATTTTCCCTCCATTCCTGGGAGCACAATCAGGAACATCGTACTGGCTCGCCATGGCAGGCTTTATCATTACCGGGGTAGGTCTTCCCTTTGCCGTGCTATACGCTGTTTCCCTTGTAAAAGGCGGCGCACAGACGATCGGAAACCGTGTGCATCCGGTATTCAGCACCGTCTTTATGGTGGTTGTCTATTTATCCATCGGACCATTCCTGGCGATTCCCAGAAATGCCAATGTTGCTTATGAGATGGGAGTTAAACCATTTCTCGGACAATCTTTGAACTCATCCTTGGTTTTATTCTTATTCACCGTGCTATTCTTTGCCCTTGTTTATGTCGTCAGCTTAAACCCGTCCAAAATGGAAAAATACATGGGCCGTTGGATTACCCCTGCTTTGCTGTTAGCGATGGTAGTGCTATGTGTGGCTGGTTTTGCTAAACTCGATGCACCGTTCCAATCACCATCAGCGGCATATCAATCCGGAGCCTTTTCCAAAGGCTTCCTTGAAGGGTATAACACCATGGATGCCCTTGCTTCACTGGCATTTGGAATCGTTATTCTTACATCTATCCAGCAAAGAGGCATCCGTGACAGAAAGCAATTGACGAACTATACATTGAAAGCCGGCCTCATTGCGGGAGTATTGCTCTCCTTGATTTATGTCAGCCTCGGGTTGATGGGGGCAAGAATGGCAGCCAGCGGGTCGTTTGAAAATGGCACCGACATTCTTTCAGCAGCTTCCACCCTTTTATTGGGACAGAGCGGTAAAACCTTGCTTGGATTGATCTTTACGTTAGCGTGCTTCACGACAGTCGTTGGTTTGACCTCAGCCTGTGGCCAATATTTTTCCAATCTGATGCCAAAAGCAAGCTACAAGTCAGTGGTGTTAGCCGTCACACTGGCAGGCTTCACCCTTTCAAACCTGGGGTTAAACCAAATCCTAAAGGTTTCCGTGCCGTTCCTTGTCACAGCTTACCCGTTAACCATCGTGCTGATCACACTCACGTTCTTTCATCGTTTCTTTAAACAGGCGAAAACAGTGTACGGATGCGCCCTCTTATTTACCGGTGTATTTGCCGTCATCGGCGGGTTAAACGCCTTTGGACTGAAGCTCGGTCCGGTTCAAACGATGAGTGATCTCCTGCCGCTATCGTCTGTCGGATTGGGCTGGGTCGTACCCGCACTCGCCGGTACCGCTGCAGGACTGGCCATTAGCCGATTCCGCAGCCATACGCCAGCGGTTGAGAAGGAATTGAAGGTTTCATAGTTCTATACAAGATAAGAAGCAGATCCACAATGGATCTGCTTCTTATTTTTTCGTATTTTCCGATTTCGTCAATCGATAAAGTCCACAGAAAGAACACTGCCTTTTTTTCTACTTTTGAGTTATTTCCATACCTCATCAGCAATCGAAACGACATGTTTTATCTTGGCCCATTGCTGTTCTTCAGTCAGCAGATTCCCTTCTTCTGTGGAGGAAAACCCGCACTGTGGGCTTAGGCAGATTTGATCAAGCGGCACATACTTCGATGCTTCCCGAATCCGTTCTTTTATCGTTTCAGGATGCTCCAAATCACCAAATTTTGATGTAATCAGCCCAAGAACAATTTGCAGGTCATCGCGGTTGACGTGCTGAATCGGTTCAAAACCGCCGGAGCGCTCATCATCAAATTCCAAAAATAACCCGTCTACTTTCAACTTGCCAAAGATAAATTCAGATGCATTGTCATATCCCCCGCTTGCTGTATAGCTGGATTTAAAGTTCCCGCGGCAGATGTGCATCGTAATCACCATATCCTCAGGCTTATGAGCGATGGATTCATTGATGGCACTCGTGAAACGTTCCAGCAGCTCTTCTGGCGAGTATCCTTTTGCGGCGATCTGTTCTTTTCCCTGATCAGAGAAAAAGACGGCCCATGCCGTATCATCCAGCTGCAAATAACGGCATCCAGCATCATAAAATGCCTGGATCGCTTTTTGGTACACTTTTATTACATCATCAAAGAAATCATCCTGATTGGAATAAGCGGTCTCTTCAATCCGGCCTCTAAAAAAAAGCATGTTTGGACTTGGAATCGTAAATTTGGCCACATGATCCCCTGCAGCACGATGCAAGAATACATAGTCTTCAATCATTGGGTGATCATGAAAGTCCAGTTTTCCCACTACTTTTACGCCGTGAGCTTTCGTTTGTACACCATTAAACTGAATTCCTGCTTCTGTCTCATAGAGCTCCACGCCAACAAGTTCTGATAGAAAATCAAAATGCCACCAAGCCCGTCTGAACTCCCCATCTGTAACGGCTGTCAAACCCACTTCTTTTTGTTTTTCAACAAGGCGAATGATCTCTTCATCTTCAATTTCACGAAGCTGCTGGCTGGTTATCTTCCCATTTTGTTTGAGGACGCGAGCTTCTTTAATCCGCTCCGGACGTAAGAAACTTCCGACATGATCTGCTTTATACGGTCCTTTAGTTAATGTTTTTGTCAATTGGTACAGCTCCTTAAAAATTTTATCCCTATTATATACACAAGATTCTGATAAAGGCTATGTAAAATAGTTAAAAAATTTAAGTACTGAACCAATTAAATGAAAACTGGAACGGGAGATCGTCTACCTTTCCGAATCATAATGGGAGTTTTTGTGCATAACCATTTCATTCACACACGTGGCAACATTCCTGTTACCTTAATTCCCTCATCATAATGTTCTCTGTTTTTTATACGTTTTAGATGGCAGATTTATCGTAAAGGATGTTCCTTTTTTTAACTCGCTCTGGATCCTAATTTGTCCGCCCATTTGCTTCACGATTTGATGGCATACGGTTAAACCAAGGCCTGTTCCTTTTTCCTTTGTTGAGTAATACGGGCTGCCCAGTTTTTTCATTTGGTCTTTGGTCATCCCTACACCGTTATCTTGAATTTGAATGGATACGAAGCCATCGGAATTTTTTGCAGCCGATATCCTGATTTCCCCTTCGCTTTTAATGGCTTCAATCGCATTTTTGATGATGTTGATTAACACTTGCTGAATTTCCAGCTTAAGTCCCTCGATTTCGAGAGATGATTCCACTTGCTGTGTAATATGAATGCTGTTTAGAATGGCGTACGAATGCATCACGTCAATCGATTGTTGAATGACGGAAGTTAAATCGATGGTTTCATATTGATCGGTTTGCGGCTTTGCGAGAGCTAAATATTGATTAATGATTTCCTGTGCCCGGTCTAATTCCTCAATCGAGATGCTTATGTACAATTGCTGTTCCTTCGTTAAATTTTCTTTTTGCATCAACTGCATAAATCCCCGGACAGATGTCATCGGATTGCGGATTTCGTGTGCAACCGAAGCGGCCAGCTGGCTGACGACATTCATTTTTTCCGTTCGGATCAGCTCTTGTTTCATTTCAATTTGCTCATTCATATTTTCAATTAAATATACGATGGCAATCAGGGTCGCCAACACAATAAGAGAAGAGCTTAATTCAAAAAAGGTCTGCCGGTGGTCTCCTTTTGACAGCAGAAAGGCCCCTCTTGTGATCGGGATCATCATATAAAACAAGCTGATCAATATGACTTTACCTTTTATTCGATAACGGTGAAACATGCTGGTTACAGGGAGTAACAATAGACAAAACACTGTATAATTGCCAAATAGGACCAACATCCTCTGGTCTGTAAAGAAACCGGTTACAAGCAGTGCCAGGAAGGCTTCAAATCCTGCCCTTTTCCCTCCGTATAAAAAGGACAGGATGATAGCGACTGCTTTAAAGTCATACTTATAGATCTCGGAATAAAGGACAGGCTGGCTCATTGTAAAAACTAATATAATCAGCATGGTCAGAAAGAATTTCGAACGAATTTTTTTCCGTTTCTCTTCTCTTTCTTTAAAAAAGACTTGATAGATAAGGATTGTAAAAAGAATGAAGACCACGTGCAAGCACATGCTTTGGATAGAATCCCACATACCGTTCCCTACTTCCTGGATTAACATACCTTATTGGATTTTTTCTACAAAATTCAGGAATCTCCTTGTCCACACAACTAAAATTGCAGGTATTTATATCGATAATTTCGGATTCGCCTTTAGGAAAACCTGGCTGACACCAAGGACAGCTATGGGTTTATCCTGCAAGATTCAGCTTAAAAACACCAGCGCCCCTATACTCCTATGGAAGGCACAAACAAGGCAGTTTGCCGCTGAACAAATGTTTAGAATACAGGGATCTTCAGGGACGGTCTTATAATGAAGCCACACACAAAAAAAGAGTAAGCGGTAAGCTCTACTCCATAGCAATTTATATTAAACATTTCTGTTTATTGACTTTGATATTGATCTTGCGTTTCAAATACCATTTGTGTTAAAAGCTGTTTAGCTGAGGTTAAACTTTGTTCTGCTTGCTGCTGCCATCTGATGACGATTTCTATAGTGGATCTAAACGGATTAGGGGCATTGTCCCTCATGATACGTAACCCTTTCATTACTTCCTGATCTTGTCTTAGTGCATTATTTACACATGAAGTCAGAGTTTGAATAATCGATGCGTGAGTTTCACCATTCCGTAAACGCAGTGCACTTCCTGCTGCTGTCACTCGATGATAAGAAGCTGGAACAAGATGATTATGCATTTCTGCATTTCCTTTTATATTTGCGGCTGCCGGGATGTGAAATAGTTGTGTACTCATTGAACAAACCATTTCTTCGGCATGTAAGCTTTGATTTAAAAGCTGCAAAACAGCGGTCCAATCCTGTCTATATAAATAATGATTCAACACCTTCACCCACTTTTGAAAATTCTTTATATCCTATGTGGCATAAAAGTTTTTGCTAAAAAAATTCGAAAGGCGGGTGTGTTCAATTCTCTAAAGGAAGTTTGATTAATTTATCATCGCCTTCTCGCGGATTGCCTCTCCCGTCACGATTATTCGTAATCGAGTATATGGAACGATCTTCAATCAGCACATCCCGCATTCTCCCTGCGTTTTTAAAAAAAGTATCTACGGTTTTGTAAGTCAAATCAACCACGAGAATACTTTCACCACGTAAATTGGCAACATACATTTTATTGTTTTTAATCGCAATACCTGATGGAGCCCACGTCTCATCCCCTGATTGAAATAAAGGAGAGACCATATTCGGAGCCTGCTGATTGCCCTCAATGACCGGCCATCCATAGTTCTTTCCGGGTTCAATCAAGTTAATTTCATCATGAGCCGTTTGGCCATGCTCAGAGCTATACAGTTTTCCGTTATGATCCCAGGCTAACCCTTGTGGATTTCGGTGCCCATAGGAATACACATAAGAATTTTGAAATGGGTTATCGTTCGGCACAGTACCATCTAACCCCATTCGCAAGATTTTCCCTGCCAGACTTTTCGTGTTTTGAGCATTTTCTGGATTCCCTGCATCACCTGCAGCAGCATACAACCTTCCATCGGGTCCAATTTTAATTCGTCCGCCATTGTGTATGGTTCCTCCCGGGATCCTCTCCAGGATGATCCTTCTTTCCGTCCATTTGTTGCCGTTAAGTTTAAGAACGATGATGCGGTTAAAAACAGTACCATCCTGTTTGTAGGTATGGTAGGCAAACGCCTCTTGAGAAGTATCAAAGTCAGGTGCAAGGATAAAACCTAATAATCCCCCCTCGCCTTCATGCAGGACATTCTTCACAGCTTCTACATTCTGAACCGTTTTCGAACCGTTCTCCCCATTAACTCGAATGATATAGCCTGGCCGTTGACTCATATAAAAGGTATGATCATGTTTGTTAATATTCCATGGGATTTCTAAATCTGTTGAGATTACCTCAGCTTGTCTTGCCGCCACTTCTTTTGCATCCTTACCGTTCTTTTCGGATGTGTTTTTATTTTCCGGTGAACATCCAAAAATAAAGACGATCGAAATTAGTGTGAAGATCAGCCGTCTCAATACGAACACCCCCATTTTGCTGTTTTACTATAAATATAGTTTAGCCATATATTTAATAGAATGAACAACGGTTTTTTTGGAACAACGACAAAAAGGAGCTCAATCCAATGAACTCCTTCAATACCAATTCCATCTGAGCAGCATCTTCTATATGTTTATTTATTGTGGCTGTTTACTTTTTTCCAGGACGGCAAAGTAATTTTCTTCATTATCTGCAAAGTTAAATACTCTGCCCGAAGGAATAGTTACAATTTCTTGATAGTTCATCATGTAATTTATCGAGATTTTCTGTGAAAAACATCAAAGAAGGAGTACCAAGATTTAACCCAGGTGACATTTTAGCAACGAATTCCTTATTTTGCAGAATGATGCTTGTTTCTGTTCCCTTTGTCGGCGCCATTTCAATCCATCTCATTCCTTGGCCGTGATCTTCATCAGAAATTACGGTAAATTGTAGTTGTTCTCTCCAAAATTCCACTGCCGCATCTTGGTCATTTACATATAACATGATTTGACCGACCTTATTAATCTAATGATCATAGATTCTATTTTGCGTTCTCATCGGGTTGATGAATTCCGAATATATTCCCTTCCGTATCAATATAGTAACCTTGCCACGCCATTCCTGGCAGGGCATATTTCGGCATGGCTACCTTGCCGCCATTCTCCAAAATTTTAGCTTCAGTAGAATCGTAATTTTCCACTCCCATGGTACAGGCAAATCCATTTAAAGGCTGGTTTGGCTCCGGCGGAGCACTTTGCCGCTGCATCAAAGCACCGTTGATTCCTGGTTCATTCGCATTGCCCGTCACTGCTCCAAAGTAAGGCATTCCTGCATATTCACTCCAATCTTCGAATGACCATCCGAATACCTCTCCATAAAACTTCTTTGCACGTTCCATGTCATCTGCATGAACTTCAAAATGAACTAATCTTCCCATGATACCCTCCTATTTTTCTAAATATGACTGCGCTTTCACCACTTACCTATTAATTAGTATAACGGACATGGAAATAAATTCAATTAGCAGAATCATATTCTATGGAATCACCCAAATATTTGCATGTAAGGTTTACTAAAGAAAATAAACAAAGAAGCAGGAACCAGCATGGACCTGCTTCTTTGTTTTATTTACGGCAAAAACAACAATGCTCTTGCTATTATCTGAATAATCTGTATTATATATTATATATTATATATCTGAGGTGCTAAGTAATGAAAAGTCGATCGTTCCATGCTAACCCATTAAAAGTGCAAGCTTACAACATTCTGAAAGAAGCGATTATCAACGGGCTTTTCAAAAAAAACGAGGTGATTACAGAAAAAAGAGCTTTAGAAGAGTTCAATATTAGCAGAACCCCTTTTAGAGAAGCCGTTCAATCCCTTGAAACAGAAGGATGGCTCGTATCCATCCCTTATAAGGGGACATTTGTCAGCCCTGTTACAAAAAAAGATATTGAGGATGTTTTTGAGCTTAGAATGCTTGTGGAACTACATATTGTAAAAAAAATCAGCTCTTCTATCAGCGACAAGAGTTTAGAAGAGTTAGAGAACATTATTTTTTTAATGGAACGAGAAATGAGTCAGGGCAATGAAGATCAATTCATTATCCTCGACCGGGAGTTTCATAAAACGTTATATGACCTTGCAGAAAACAAAAGGCTGATTAGTATTTCGGAACAAATATCCGATCTGTTCCGCAGAATTGGAGTCCAGGTTATTCACCGTGAAAACCGTTGTGAAGAAGTAATTGACGAACATAAAAAAATAGTTGAGGGGTTAAAAAACGGTGATGCGGTGGATGCCATGAGGATTCACCTTGAGAAAACAAAATCAGCACTGGAAGAAATAAACGAGGAGGATGAATGATGAGATTTTCTGTAGATAACTCTGAGGATGTAACCATCGAGATAAAGCAAAGTGTATGCATTGGGTATTCCGGCAGAAACCAGGAATCGGTTCAGCATCATATTGACGAGCTGGCAAATGAAGGAATTCCCGCTCCCCCAGAAATCCCTATGGTCTACCCTGTCAGTAATCTTCTTGTAACCCAGGAAGATCAGATTCAGCTTTTAGGTGAAAAAACTTCCGGAGAAGTCGAATTCGTTCTGGTCATTACACCACAAGGTAATTATGTGACCGTAGGATCAGATCATACGGACCGCTTACTTGAAGCGATAAGCATTCCATACGCCAAACAAGTATGTCCAAAACCAATTGGTAAAACCGTATGGCCTCTGGAAGAACTGCTTCCTCATTGGGATGAACTGAAGCTGAAATGTGAAATTTTCACGGAAAATGAATGGGTGATCTATCAGGATGGCAGCATCTCTTCTGTCCTCCCTGTTACTGACATCTTAAAGTTTGCTTCAGAAAGAGACCGTATCGACCAGGAAGGGACAATCCTATTCTGCGGAACCGTACCCATCAAAGGCGGAAAATTTAAATATGCGGACGCCTACCGGATGACGTTAACTGATCCTGTCTTGAAAAGAGAGATCGAACTGGAATATAAAGTTGTACCTGTTGAGAACTCAGATTGTCTATTACCAAAGGAGGCAGTGAAATGAAAGTAGCGGTATGCCAGTTAAATGTGCTTCAGGGGGATCGCGAAAGCAACTTGTTGAATGCCGAGCAAAAGATTGATGAAGCCGTTTCTAACGGAGCAGAGATTGTTGTCCTGCCGGAGATGTGGTTAAGCGGTTATGATTTTAAGCATTTAAGCAAACACAGTGAACCCATTGATGGAGAAACAAGCCTCTTTTTATTAAGAAAAGCAAAACAGCACCAAATTTGGCTGATTGGCGGTTCGTTCACAGCCGATCGGGGAGACGGTGTTTACAACACAAGCCTGAGCTACAACCCATCAGGAGAGCTCATTAATACATACAGCAAGATGCATTTAATTGGCCTTATGAAGGAAGACCAGTATTTAAAAGGCGGTCTTGATTCTCCGTTGTTTGATTTGGGTAACCATCGGGCCAGTACAGTGATTTGTTATGATATTCGTTTCCCTGAGCTCATGCGCCATTACGCGGCTGAAAATGCATCGGTTCTTTTCGTTCCGGCGCAATGGCCGATCCAGCGTGAAGAACACTGGAGAATACTCCTTCGCGCAAGAGCGATTGAAAACCAATTCTTTGTGATTGGAGCCAATGCAGCCGGCCGAAACGAAAATGATGTTTTCAATGGACATTCTATGATCATCAGCCCATTGGGAGAGATTATTGCGGAAGCAGGTTCAGAACCAACCATTCTCTATGCCACAATTGACCTTGACTCCGTTTCCTCCGTCCGTGAGAGGATGCCGGTGCTGAAGGATAGAAGACCGGAATTGTATAAAATTTGAGGAGGTCACTGAAAAATGGAGCAACCCATAAGCAAACAAGAAATGGAATTCAGCGGTAACACAAAACCCCGTTCACGAGTACGCTGGTGGCTCGCTTTATTATTCTTTGTTATTGGTTTGATCGCCTATATGGACCGTTCCAACATCGCGGTCATTGCGAAGCCTATGATGGACGATTTAAATATGACAAAGGTACAGTTTGGGCTGCTTGCTTCCTTTTTTTCATTAGGCTATGCTTTATCACAAATTCCAGCGGGAATGCTGGCTGAACGCTTCGGAGCCAGAAAGATTGTGTTTTTTGCGTTAGTCTGGTGGTCCATCTTTACTGGGTTGACGGCCATTGTAAAATCACACGGTCTACTAGCCGCTGTTCGTTTTCTTTTTGGTGTTGGAGAAGGACCAATGTATCCGGGAAATGCCGTGTTTAATACGTATTGGTTTCCCAAACAGGAAAAAGGACGTGCTTCCAGTGCATTATTGGCTGGTTCCTACTTCGGACCGGTTATTGCTCCGGTTCTGACCGTAGCTATCTTTCAACAATGGGGATGGGAGGCTGTTTTTTATATTTTTGGCTTTCTAGGAGTAGTCGTGGCCTTTTTATGGTACTGGCTCGGGAGAAATAAACCAGAAGATCATCCCTTTATCAGTAAAGAAGAAACTCAATACATTCTTGAAAATCGAACGGTACAAGAAGAGAAGAAAGAGATTGCTCCTTGGAGAGCCTTTTTAAAGAATGGCCGTTTTTGGGCACTCGGTTTACAATACTTTGTGGTCCTTTATATCGTTACCTTCTTTTTAGTATGGCTTCCTACTTACCTTCAAGAAGCGAGAGACTTTTCTTTGGCCAGTATGGGCTTCGCAGCTAGCCTTCCTTGGCTCTGTATCTTTGTAACCGTTATGACGGGCGGTGCCATATCAGATTATCTTGTTAAAATTGGCAAGTCGAAGCTCATCGCCCGCGGTGCTTTAGCCATAGGGGGACTGATTGTCTTTTCGATATCCATGTACCTGGCTGCCTATGCGACTACCCCTTGGATGAATGTCCTCTGGTTAACCATCTCCCTTGGTTCCCTTGGGTTTCCGGTAGTGGCTTCATGGGCTGCAGCTGTTGACCTCGGGAATGAATTCTCCGGTTCCGTTTCAGGCTGGATGAACCTCTGGGGCAACATTGGCGCATTTTTATCCCCTCTGCTCTGTGGATGGCTTGCCCAGACGGTCGGCTGGGAAAATACACTCATCATTTCGATCATGCCGATCCTTGCTGCTGTTGTTTTGTGGTTTGCTGTTAAGCCGGATCGTCCGTTAACGGAACCGAAATAATTTCCAATATTTCTAAAAGAAAAACCCTGTCACACAGCCTTTTGTTTGCTGCTGACAGGGTTTTTCTGCTTATTAAACGATCGTTTGAAAGAACGCATCTACTTCCTCCACACTTGGATAGGAAGTTTGAGTACCGCGCTTTGTATGAATCTGTTAATGTCATTTCCCGCAGCACTTCTTATACTTTTTCCCGCTTCCGCACGGGCAAGGCTCATTTCGGCCTGTTTTTTCACTTGTCCGAAATGGTATGACATTGGAACCTGGCACGGTTGCCATATTAGACCCTTGCTTTCCTCCAGGCTGCCGCCATTGTTAATAAGATTGATCCAAAGCAACGATCTATTAAAACAGCCAAAATAAAAAGACGAGTGATTACACCCGCCTTCTCATTTATTATACCAGTCAACTAGTCCGAAGATTTAAACTCTCTCTTTTAAAAACTCTTCTACTTCTTCCAAACCAGGATATGAAGTCTGAGTCCCGCGCTTCATCACACTTAATGCCGCAAACGCCGTCGCTTTTTTCATCGCCTCCAGCACATCACCGCTCTGAACAAAATAATGAGAGAAGCAGCCGATGAACGCATCGCCGGCACCCGTTGTGTTTATTGCATCCACTTTATGTGAAGCGACCGTTTGAACATCATCCTTTGTCACCCACATCACTCCCCGGCTTCCCATCGTTACGATCACGTTTTTCACGCCCCGTTCGATCAAGGTCATGGCAGCCACTCGAACCTGGTCGTCGGTGTCCACCGGCATATCTGTTAAGATTTCCAGTTCGCTTTCGTTCGGAATGAAAAAGTCGCTTTTGCAAACATACTCAAAATCCAGTTCCTTTGAGGCCGGTGCCGGATTTAAAATCACCGGAATGCCATGCTCGTTTCCGAACTCAATGGCACGGTATACGGTAGGAAGCGGAACCTCCAGCTGCAGGACGATAAGTGAGCACTGCTTCAGCTTTTCTGCCGCTCCATCCACATCCTTTGGTGCAAGATGCTGGTTCGCTCCCTTAATGATCAGGATGCGGTTCTTGGACTCAGGATCCACAAAAATCGGCGCAACCCCGCTTAAGGTGCCAGGCACCTTGACGGTAAATTCCGTATCAATGCGGTACTTCTCCAGGTTGTTGATCGTGTTGTCGGCAAACAAATCATCTCCGACTTTCGTAACCATCATGACGTTGGAGCCAAGTTTCGCTGCCGCTACTGCCTGGTTCGCTCCTTTTCCGCCGCATCCGATTTCAAAGTCCGGCGCTTCAAGTGTTTCTCCTTCTTTTGGAATCTTATCAATGTATGAAATGAGATCAACCATGTTGGATCCGATCACTGCAATATCCATGTTTCTTCCTCCTTATTTCTTCCCGGTCACGACCGTAAAGGAACGCTCTTCCCCGGCACCTAACGTGATCAATGTTCCTGCTTTTTCTGCGGCCAAAAATCCTTCCGGCCGGCATGTCGCAGGCAGGACGAATGCGCCTACCTGCTGGTCGCTGTTATGCAAAAGCCAGCGTGTCGCATGGTTCAATTCCGCAGTTGAGAACTTCGTGAAAAATGACGTGCCATCCGGTGACGTCATCTCAAATTCTGCTTCCTCATCGTAGGCATCCAGCTTATCCGCAAAAAAGACAATCTCCGGGTCATACATCTCCGGCTTGTTCAGCACGTTCAGCGTTTCTTCCCCGCTCAACAGCTTTTTATTGTACGCCAGCCATTGTTCGGTCGGCTTCACGTGGGCTGGAATCGATTCCCGAAGCACTAAGCAATCGTCCGGCATGTTCTGCTTCATCTCTGCACCATCCACATACGCATAATTCGTGTGGCACATGTATTGAAGCGGCATGCCGGACCATGACAGGTTCTTCACCTTCATATTCATCTCAATGAATGAGTTTTCCTTCATCATTTTAACACTCGGAGACGATAAATAGTGATGTCCGAAACCTTTCACATACTCCGTTTCCCCGCAAACACTGATTCCTTCTTCACTGATTTCCAGCCATGCCCGGTCCATCTCGGCACACGCCATTTCACCGTGCAGTTCATGGTCATCGTCAGGTCCAGGACAACATTGGCGATCAAGCCGGAGTGAAACGCAAAGCAACCGTATGTATCCACGATCGCATTGACCTTTTTCGGCTGTGAGAACATGTTCTTCATCTTCAGATCTGTACCGTCAAACTCAAGATCCCAGATGATCTGTCCCATATACGGCAGCACAACCATTCGCCCCCGTGAGTTGGTAAGCTCAATCGCCTCCACCCCTGACGGATAGCGGAATAGGCTTGCTGTAAATTCATGATCTCGATAGATTACTTTTTTGCTTTCTTTAAAAAATTCGCGCTGAAGTTCAATGGTTCCTCTCATTTCTAGCATCCCTTTCCTGCTAAATTAACCCGTCCAGGCAGCCAGCAATGGCTGCCCCGCAGGTTTTCTATTTTTACTGAGCCACTTCGATCGTTTCATCAGTCTTCTTCACTCCAGATTTTTGCTTCTTCATTTCACCAAAGAAGTAAATGCCGACATATACGAAGCACGCCATCGATACGAGGAACGCCGTCTGCATGGAGCCAAACGCGTCAGATGCGTGGCCTTGAATAGCTGGAATGACCGCGCCGCCGACGATCGACATTACGAGAATCGCTCCTGCTGTTTCCGTGTACTTCTTATCTACCACTTCAAGCGTCTCAGCATAAATGGTTGCCCAGCAAGGTCCAAACAGCATGCTTACTACGATGGCCGCGTAAACTGCCGTCATGTTCGGCACGAGAATGACATATGCCAGCATCGCCGATCCTAGAATGGAATAACCGAACAAGACCTTTGAAGATGAGAAGCGTGCCATCAGGAAGTTCGCGATGAACTTGCCGACAAAGAAGCCCGCAAAACTATAGACCATGAAGTTGGAAGCCGTTCTCTCATTGAAATCCGGGTTCAGATCAAGTGCCAGACGGATCGTGAACGACCAAACGGCTACCTGCATTCCTACATATAAAAACTGTGCTGCAATCCCTTTTTTGAAGCGTTTGTTGCCTGCCAAATATTTGAGCGTCAACCCGATTCCTGGTGCCTTTTTTGCGCTCTTTGCACGATTCGCAACCGGCTTGCAGATCGGGAACTTCGTCAAAGCAAACAAGACAAACATGGCAATCAGTACGAAAATAATATATTTATATGGTTCAAGCGTATGCTGCAGCATCTTCAACCCAAACGCATGCGCTTCAGCCGGAGACATTTTCGCCATCTGTGATTCAAGGCTTGCCCCCTCCTGGAACACCAGGTACTTTCCGAGTAAAATCCCTGCGATAGAACCAAGCGGATAAAACGTTTGAGAAATGTTCAAGCGTAGAATGCGAAATTTTCGCGGCCCGATCATCGAGCTGTACGTATTCGCCGCCGTTTCCAAAAAGCTTAGCCCAATCGCAATCGCGAAGATCGCAACCAAGAACATCGTGTACGTCCCCATGTGTGACTCCGGATAAAACAACGAGCAGCCGACGATATAAAACAGAAGGCCTGTCATAATCGCAAACTTGTAACTCATTTTCTTGATGACCATCGACGCCGGAATCGCTACGAGGAAGTATCCTCCGGAAAACGCAGCCGGGAGGAATCACGAATAATGAGTTCCGGTGACAGATTGTACTCCCGCTTCGGCATCTCACCCTTAAAATGAATCCGTTCATGCAGGAGCTGAAATGCAATCTCCCCCACCGCATTCATCGGACGTGAAACAACACTGAGCTTCGGGTTCAGGAACGTGGCAATATCCACATCGTCAAAGCCGAAAAACGAGATTTCCTCGCCAAGCTTCCAGTCCAGATCACCGATGGCTTTCACACACCCGGTCGTCATCAAGTTGTTGGACGAGAAGATGGCAGTTGGACGGTCGTTCTGGGAGTAAAACTCGTGAGCTGCCTGATAGCCGCTTCGCTCTCCAAAGTCCCCTTGAAAAATATAACGCTCGTCCAGCTTCAGGTTATAATCCTCGAGTTGTAGCCGATGAAACGCTCACGCCCCGGCGTCGTGTTCTACGGACCGCAAATGATTGCGAACAGCTCCAGGCCTTTACCAATTAAAGAAAAAAGCAATATTGAAACTCTTGGAAGAGGGTAAAGCAAAAAAGTTTTCATTAAATTTATTATCTAATCCGTGTTATACACGACCACAACTATATACATTAGTTAGTGTTGATAACTTCTATTTCCATATACCCGTACAAAAGGAAGATAAGGGAAAATTTAAAGTTATACCTATTGATACAGACTACCGTAACCCCAAAATCCATATGTCTCTAAAACAAGCAAAAAAAATATTAGAGACTTACGGTTTGCCCTCAAGTAAATCCATTCACTCAAAAAACACACCTAAAATAAAATCTTATAAAGGTTTCTCACCCTATCTAAATGGTTAGTCATAAAAATACTACTAATTCTAGATTTCCCCATTAAAATGTTAACTAAAATCTCATTATTAATATTACATCAATATGTTAACATGAATTTATTACTATATATAACTAAGGAATTAAAGGAGAAAACTTCATGTTAACTAAGTTAAAGACATCAAGAACTAAACACGGTATTATTCGAATTATTTCTATAATAAAAGATGGCAAATTAAAAAATTATATGGAAAATGAAGCTACTACAAATGTTATTGATCCGTCTCAATTAAAAGGTATATTGGGTATTAAAAAATTGGATGATCCTCTCCCTTCTTTTTGGTTTGAAATACAGAAATACCCCAATATGGTAGGCTACTTTTGTGCTCTTGCAGTAATTTTTAGTCATCACAGAAATATTGAAGTATTTAAAAATTCTTCTAGTAACATGAAAGGAGTTATGCATAAGCAAGATTTTGATGAAAAATCATTTACTAATTTACGAGGTATATTGACCAGTTCTGGTGCATCAAGAATTGAGGATGCTCGTGCCGATGAGGTACCTTACAATTTTTCAAAAGTTTTTTCCCATGGAGAGATAGGGGTATTAGTTAAAAACCTAATATTGAATAGATTAAATACAATTGGCTGGAGTGAAAACGCTGAAGATTCAGAATTTAAAAGAAGCTTTTTAGAACAGTGTATTTGGTATGGTTTCCACAAAGTATTTGGATTAACAGAATCACAGTTGGAAAGTTGGTTTTCAGGGAATTCTCTAGTTCCTGAAAATTATTCAAAAGAAAACATAAATTATAATAAATATATTCCAATCGACACACATATACTTGCTTCATTATCTTCAAAGCAATTAATCATTATAACAGGTCCAAGCGGAACTGGTAAAACATATGGAATCAGACGATTAGCTGCCTCTCTTAACCCATATTATAATATAGATAGGAATTATAATTTGGCATTCATTCCCATTGAAGCCGGGTGGAAAGATGGGAGGCATTTAATTGGATATAAAAATCCTTTTTCTGAGTCAGGCGAACAATATGAAACTACCCCCTTGATAAATCTTTTATTAAAAGCAAGTTCCGCACAAAATTCTGATTTACCCTTTTTTATTATATTTGATGAAATGAATTTATCTCATGTTGAAATGTACTTTGCAAGGTTTTTATCTCTAATTGAAACAGCCAAACATCCAAAGTTACTTAGTGAACCTCTCTTATCAGTGGAGGACCTTTTACTTTTGAAAAAAACATTTAAATACAGCTATACTTATATTTCACTAATCAATGAAGCGATTGAAAATGGCGGGTTATATATACCGAAAAACGTATATTTTATTGGTACTGTAAATATAGATGAAACTACATATATGTTCTCTCCAAAAGTATTAGACAGAGCGTTTGTAATAGAAAAAAATACAGATAAGCCATCTACAATTTTTAATGAAGAAGAAAATTCTAAGTATCAATCTACTATACCTTTAGAAAAAGCTTATAAATTATTTTTGAGTGAATTATCTTCTGATAATATTCAAAAAGAGCTAATCGACTTTTTAGATGATGTTTATGAAATACTAAAAAACAACTTCCCGTTTGGTTATAGGGTTATTAGAGAATGCAATGATTATTATAATGTTCTAAATAATTTCAAGAGACAACTTGATGACGTGCCTGAGTGGTTAAACAAGAATAATATTAATAATATTATTTTTGATGAAATTCTTATGCAGAAAATACTTCCAAAAATACATGGTAATAGAAAGCAATTAGCCACCCTACTACCAAAATTAGTTGAATTTTGCAAGGCTAATGGTGAAGTCATATATCCACGATCTTTTCATAAGTTAAAATCGATGGAAAGAAACCTTCAAAACTCTGGATACTGTGGATTCGTGGTGTAATATGATTTCATTAAGTAAGGTTAATTATGAATTCAGTAAAAATATAATTAGTAAGAGAAGTACTTTTTCTTTATTCCCAAAAAACCTAGAGACTATTGGACCAGAGGTAATAATTAGTCGAATAACAGCTAATATGAAATTATATTTAAACATTACTTCTTCTCCGTCTGTACCTAATTTAATTGTAAGAAAAGATAGATCTGATTTATTTAGAGACCTATGTTTACGTGAACAAACCGAGTATGACTTTATATTATCCGTACCAATATCTAAATCTAGTATAAAACAGCAGCAAATATTAACAAAAAACCCCATTTATCCAATAACAAATTTAAAGCTTCAAAATTATATTACACTTAACAATTCTGATACATGGTATGAAACTGAAGGTTTTACATTTTTATCTGGACGAATAAACTACAAAAATTTTATAGGAATTTCATCTATATATCTAGATAATGTTCTTTCAGCAGATATATTTGAGTTTGAAGTTGTAAGTAATAAGCTTTCCTATGAAAGCGATTTTAAAGAACTTTTGAATGACTTAGCCAATATACATATAGAGTTAATTTTATCTCTTGATAATCCTACAGAAATCATACTTGATTCTGATTCTTTATTAAAAGATACTTCCTTTCAAGTAATTAACTTACAGCTCAGAAAATTACTTAGTGAAAATAATTTGCCATTAGCTATTCAAACTATCTTATCTAATCCCCATTCAAGGCTGAGTTATGAAAGCCAGATAGAAGAACTAAATTTCCCTGGTGTTATTGACTTAACTGAATTTGGAATAAACGCATTAAAATTAAAATGGAAAAAAAAGGATTCGTATACTGAAAAGTTTCGAGGATTTAGACCTCTAGAATATTTTAAAGAAGAAATCGAACACTCGGTAAATACTAAAGAAAATCAATATATTAAATTTTCCCTTGAAGAACTTGAAAAACTGATACAAAATTTATTATTTAATATCCCCCAAAAATATTTTAATAGTAAGATATTTCTTACAAATTCTTTGACATTAATACAGGAATATTTACAAGAACCAATATTTAAACAAATAGGAAAATTTACTAATATACATAATTCCATGGTTTTTCAAAAAAGAAGTGGGTATAAAGAATTTATTCAAGCCATGCAATCTTTTGAATTAGGTATTCAACTAAAATCAAACATTTTTGAGTTTGATAACATTAACGGTGACTTACGCCCTGTTTCTGAACTTTATGAGTATTGGTGTTTTTTTCAGATATATTACAGCTTAAAAACTATATGTACCTGTTCAACACTTTCAGCATCACGTTTTGTTGTGAAAACTGAAAAAGGATATAAGTTAAACTTAGAAAAAAACAAACAGAGTAATGTCCTCTTTAATTATAAAGATATTGAAGTAGAACTATTCTATAACCGAAACTTTAAGCAAGAAAAAAGTGAATTGTGGGAAGGCACATATGATAATAGTCTATATCATCCAGATATAAGTTTAAGAATAAAAAACCAGGTTCAAAGTCACTGGATTCATTTTGATTCTAAATTTAAATTAGATAAAAACAAATTAGAAAAAATGATTAAAGGTGAGTCAATTCAAGAAGGGAGTTATTCCAAAAATGATATACATACAGCACATGCATATAGAGATGCAATTTTAGGAACTAGGGGAGTGTACATCCTCTATCCTGATACTTTTAATGAGGCATCCCTATTTGTAAGACAACCTGATAAAAATTATTCTAATAATTTTTCATTACCCTCAATTGGTGCATTCCCACTAAAGCCAGGTGAATCATTCGTAGAACAAAAAGAAAAATTAACCATTTTTTTAAAAAATACACTTGATATACTTTCTCAAAATTATATTTATCGAGAAGAACTCGGTTTCTGTATGAGGAACTATTGATAGAATTAAAAAGAGGCCACAGATCAGTGGCCTCTTTTTTAACCTAAATTAACTTTATTAAAATTAACCCCTCAATCACTTCACGATTTCTATCTTTTTTTCTCCCCATTGTACTATGAGAATAGTCTTCAAGAAGAAAATCAATTTCGTATTTAATACCAAATACTTCTTTAGCTAAACTAATTATCTCATCTAACTCTATCATTCCTGTATCACTATAACTCAGTACCAAGTTTGACTGTTTGATGCTTACCTTTTCAAACATTAACTGAAAGGCATTTTTTACTTTAGTACGAATGCAAAAAGGAGATTGATGCCTATCAGTTCTATATCGTCCTTTATACTTAACTTCAGGATAATCATATCTAACCAAAGTTTCAAGAGCATGGTAAAACCGCGAATAATGAACAAAACAATATGGAGGATCTGCATATACAGTAGAATTCGGTGCAATAATATCTAAGCAGTCCAAGTAATCCATTGATACTACACTATGGGTGTGGTTGTGCTGACCCAATTGTTGTTGCAATTCTTCAAATTTCCGAATAAAATACGGTAATATATTCTTCTTTCTATATATCAAAATATCTTTCATTGAAGATTCTGTATTTGCATCCCGATACTGAGCATAATGTCCCGTACTTTGTGAATTATACGACATTGCAAACATTAAACACGCAATAATTAAATTAAAAATATTTGTGTTCTTATACTCCTCTGCAATTGACCTTATTACGTCAATCCAAAGGCATTGTTCAAATGACCAATATGTTCCAGAATAATTCTTTATAAATAAATGATATTTTATATCCGAAAAGTCGTATTCAAAAAGTTGTTGCTGCTCTTTTTCTATATTATTAAATTGTTCTAAAGTAAGATCAGAATGGTACACGTAATTTAATTCAGGGTAAGTTTTCTTAATCTCTTCTACTTTATTTGTAGCAATCGAAACAATTTCATTAAGAATATTAGGATAAGAACTCCAATCATAACTACCTAAATAGGTATTGGATAGAATTGCTGAATACCTTTGAATATCATTTGATAATACTGGAACTTGATCTCGTAATGCACCAGACAATACACCTGATCCAGCAAATAGATCAACTATTTGTCCCCCTGTATAACACTTATTTATGCCCTCGATTACAAAATCCATTATATTTCGCTTTGACCCCATATATTTGATAATATGTGGTACCTCATTATAATAGGATATTGTATTTCTAGATTTAGATATAGTATAGTTAAAATTTTTCATTACAATACGCCCTTTCACGAATCCGAAGTAAAAAATGGACATTCGCTTAAAATACAATTATACCATTCAAATAAATTTTATGGTAGATTAAGGCTACCTGAACATGTATTCACCACTATTTTACTCATTGAAAACTACCCTTACAATTTATAAGAATCTATAATATTTAATTTTAAATAAAAAAAGATGTTCCTTTTAGTAAGCAACATCTGAATTTTTTTATTTATTTTTATTTGCTAATTCTAAATTAAGAAGTTTTAGGAATTCATAGTATAACTCATTAGATGCTTTTAATCCTGAAGCTCCATAATTTGTTGAATTGATTTTACCATCTAAACTTTTAAGTTTTATTATGTATGAATAAAAAAACTCTTCTGAGAAATCTCCTTTATAATAGCCTATTTTATATAGTACTTTTAAAAGAGCCATTATCGCGTTGTATCCTGTAGTTTTTGTTAACAGTCCTTTTGGATTTCCCCAATCTTTATTAAACACTTTTTTCAGAGACATAAAATAATTAAATAATATTTTATAAATTACTTTATCATATTGAGAAGCATACAGCTCCCAAAATATATATTTACCCTTATCATAATTAAACAATTGTAGAACATCAACTACGTTTTCTGAATTAATTTCTTTTAATTCATTTCTAATTTTATAAAAATCTTCATCCGGATAAATGTTATCCAAAATAGGTTTAGCAAACGCACTTAAACTTATAATTCCGTCGTTAGAATAATCATCTTTTGTCCCTAATAGCTTAATTTTTCCTTTCCATGGAGACTTTGTGTCAATATTAAATGTAGCAGCTATCTGTGCTGCAATTTTCCTAGGAGTATATGATGTGTCATTTTTTTCAAGATAAAAACTTATTGATGGATCAACCTTTGTATGCTCAGAGTTGATGGTTGTGAAAATTCTGGATTGTTGTTCTCTATTTAAATTTATATATATTGAAACAATTACTTCGAATTCTTGATTATTTTTATAATTTCTAAATCCCTGTAATCGATGTTGCCCATCTATAATTGAAAATGTACTTTCGCTTTCTGTTATAATCATTTCATTTTCAGAAAGACTTACTAATTTATCCTTATTAATATTTAATATAATGGACGTTGGAAAAGTTGCATCATAGGCTGTTAAGTATCCCTCTATACTCTTTACTTTATTTTCATTTAGTTTTCTTTGAATTCCCTCATATAGTTGTTTATCTTTAAGTTTTTCATTTTCTTTTCTATCTTCTTCTTTAGCTATCTTCATTATATCTGCTTTAGCCATCTGATAAAGAAGTTTTCCGGATATTTTAGTTATGTAGAGCTGACCAATAGGCTGCTTTACTTTAATGGTATGTAACTTAATATTCAACCTAATTCCCCCTTACAATTTAAATTCTTTACCTCCAATTGTAATTTCATCTATTTCTCTACTCTCTGCACCATAAGTTCTATCTCTCATATTTGTTTCATCGTATTTAGAAATTAATGCCAATATGATTGAAAAAATAAAGGTAATATACAATCCTGTTTTAACGTATCCTTTTTTGAAGAATGATGTATTCAGCTCTATTTGAATCATCAAAATTATCGATAAACATGCCGCTATAGCAGCAAATACTATTGACCAAGCAAAAACAAATCTTCTCTTCTTTTCACTTAAATACATAAGGTAAATTATTCCAACTAAAAAGCAAACCACTGTTGTTAATATACATAAAGCAATATCAAATCTCTCAATAACTTTATTAAAAGAAATTGATTTCATTCCCATAATAATAAATATATTTACAAAGATAATTCCGAAGGAGAATAATAACCAAAAAAAAGTGTCCATTATTAAACTTGGTAAAGCTTTAATAAAATCAGATACTTTATACCAGATCGTTGTATTTTCCATAATACCCCTCCTTTCGTAACTGTTATATGCTCTTGAATATTTTACATTATATCCCTATTCACCACAATAAAAGATACAAAGCACAATTATAAATCCTTAACCAAGATTTATAATGGTTAAGGATTTAATATTGAACATTTTATTAATTATTAAAAGAGTATTGAGATTCTGATATTTTCCAAATATGAACTGCAATCTCAGCTAATTCTCTCTGTCTATTATAAATACTCTCAAAGTTCCAATCAGAATATTTTAGTAGTTCTTTAGTTATTTTAAATTCTGATGCACTGTAATATTTATCTTTCTTTTCTTGAAAACTTTTATTCGAGGCTGATTGATTAAGTTTATTTTTTAGCAAAGTTAAATTACCGATTCTATCTATATAATCATCGGGAACTTCATCATATCCATCAAGAGTTTCATCCCAAATATTACTAAGTTGTTTTGGCATAATATGTTCAATGTGTACAATTTGAGAATTGTTAGCTATTGTTTCGTTAGTACCTAAATATTCATTTAATTTTTCTAGGATATACCTCTGCACCTTTTGTTTTGATATTACTTTAATAGAAAAATCTAACATGAATTGGCTATCGGTAGGTTGTTTCTTCTGAAATAAACTGAAAATTCCGTCTATACCTTCACTTCCTTCTTCCTTTAATTTCTTTGTTAATATAGTAAAAAACTTCTCTACGTCACTAGGACTATTCCCTCCTATAGTAGTGTACTTAAAAAGAAATTTTTCACATGACTCGATCAATTTTAATAGGTCGACATCATTAAGCTTAGACTTACCAATCATAATGACTGAGTATGCTGCTTTATAATTTAAGCTATTAATATTTTCTAAGCTTCTCACGATACTATAATTACCCCAATAATCGTATGAAGGATTTAAAATATTGACATATATATCAGCACTATTTGCTAAATCCTCAACAAATGATTTGACTGTAACGTGGGCTTTTTCTAAATGCTTCTTTATTTTTTCGTACAACCTTTTATCAGTTACTCTTTCATGTTTAGCTAACCAGTAGTGACGCAAGAATGTAGTAATATTAATTTGATTTAGCGACGTAGTTAAGTTTTTCCAATCCTCTTGGATTCTACGTAAATCATCTGCATATGCTCTTGAAAATAGATGATTTTTTAGTAGGTCTGCTGTCGATAAATCCATGCCCCTATCATTTAACGTTTCAAAAATTATGTAAGCGTCAGAGTCACTTGTAACACTAATACTTATCATTAAAAATCTATAAATTACTATTTCTAATATAGTTAACAGGGCATCATAATTTTCATCATTATTCTGTTTTACAAAATCATCTATATATTCCATCATGTTGTTATAGGCATCTAATAAATTAGTATTACTTGCGGTCTTCTTTGAAGAAGGCATAATAGTATAGTCTTCTAAAGTCTTTCTTCCTTCTGCATTAATTGGTGTTTGTATAAATTGTTCAAAAAACTTCATATTTACTTCTGAAAGTGTAAGTCTATATTTATCATTCCCCCTAACATCTCTTTTAGCTATATAATTTTGATGTATATTCATAGCATTATCATTCACTTGATTTTTCAAAAGAAAATCTCTAATCGCACAAAGAAAAATTGTAATTGTAGTTAATCTTTGTTGCCCATCTATAACTTCAAAAGTATTTTCTTTTTCATTTAGTACAATTGATCCTAAAAAATACTCTTTTTGATTTTCCTCTGAAACCAACATTAAGTCTTCCCAAAACTGCCTAACTTGTTCTTTTTTCCATGAATAACCCCTTTGATAAAACGGGATTTTATAAATATATGTAAACACTTCCATAACAGTTCGTTTATGGGCATCAAATTTATTCACTCTATGTACCTCCTTGATAATCATTTTATTTCCAATATTTCAAGAAAATTATAATTCCCATAATTAATTACTGTTAAACACGTAGCCCATTGTTATTCTAATTTTCATCCTAATAGTTTGTTAAATCATATAATATTCACAGTAATCTTTCACATAATTACAATTCACGTCAGTATTTTATCCGGACACGGATTACAACAAGTTGCCATTGCTGATTTTATTAACTACAAACCTATTATATTAGATAGTTTTTTACGATCAACTTATTTTATTAATCTTTAATCACTTAAAGACCTATTAAACATATTTAATCCATTACTCTACCAGGATACCAATTTGTTGAACTATCTAAAAAAAATTTCTAATACACGATTAATTTAATTCGGCTCTGGTCTTTCTGAATTTTCTTCATTAAGCGTATAGTGAGATGAAGTAATTTGCAAAAGCTTGTGGAATTTATTTAAAAATTTTAAATTCCCTCTTGATTTAACATAAGCATTTGCTTTCTCTATGTTTTTATAACTGTTTTCAATGTCCTGCCCCTTGCTATATGCCTTTAATGAAATATGCTCTACAAAATTTCTAAGTTGTGAAAGAATATTTTGTGACAATAACCCTCTGTCAGTGGCATCAAATCTATCAATATTTCTACATATGACTTTGTTTATATTTAGTATCTCTTCATTAATCCTATTCATAAACCCTCCACATAATATCATAGCTTTTTAAGCTGTATAAAACGCTTCCATAATTATACATTACAAAACCACTCAAAGTATATAATGTTTCCTTCTTTTTATCACCAATACAAAGTCCCCTGTATTTTTTTCAATTCAAGTAAAGGTTGCTCTGGTCAACCAAAGTCACTCCAAAACAACCCAGCAAGCGTCCAGCCTATACTAGAACCAGTACATTAGAGGAATAGATAGAGTGACGAAGCTAGAAGTGGATGTCTCGTCGAATTATTCGAAAAAGATTATACTCACATCAGTGTTTATGAGACATCCGAGAAGTGCAAATAGGACGGCACACCGGTAATTTATTACCTATAGGCCCTCCTAATATTTAATAGAAGCTGGTTTTTTCTTATCTAAGCCACTTTCAATATTCCTTATATTCCCATAATTCGTCGCAATGACTTCATTTAATAATGGAATCTCCTCAACATTAAAATCGTGTGTGGCAAAGAGGATGATATTGTCTTCTTTTATTTCCTTTAGTGTTTCGACCATGACATGAAGTTATCGTCATTCAATGCTTAGAATAGTTCGTCTAATAGGAGAACGTCTTAAGCCTCCATAAAGGCTGGAACAACAGGCGCTGCTTGATTCCTAAGGACTAATAGGAGTATTTCTTGACTTATGTATCTGTCAAAAGAAATAATTACTTAATATTTATCAAAATATTCAATATGAGGTCCGAAATTAATATTAGATGGTTTTTTTATAAGGATTTTTTCATTTTTAATTACATCGTTGGTATAAAGAGTTGAAACATTTAAACTTTCCAACATTTCAATAATTTCTTTATTAGGATGTGGATCGCTTTGCCTGCCGAATTTTTTATTTCCGTGACTAATAATCGCATATGTCGGATTTATTAATTTTAATGTCTTCTTATTTAAATTATGTTTACTTCCATGGTGTGGAATCTTAAGCACCGTCGCCGTTAAGGAATGTTTTATTGTTAAATAAGTTAGGATCTTTTTACTTATATCACCCGTAAACAGGACATCTAATTTATTTTTTATAAATTTAAAAACAATACTACAATCATTACTTGATTTTTTAAGCACATTAAATATAGCTATAAAAGAAGAATCACTTGGTTTCTCCACAAATTTAACAATAGACTCTCTTAATTTTAGAAGGAGACCATAAGAAAAACGAGTTCTCAACGAACTAAAATTTGAAATCTCTAGGTTATTGAAGAATAAATGTTCTATACCATCTCTAAACCGATGTCTTTCTAAAATGTTTATTAATTCTTGTGCGTATGGTTCTGAAAACCATTGTCGAATTTCTGCAAAATTACTCTTTTCAAGCTTATTAATATATTCGGTTATCTCCTTTTCGGTCAATCCAAGTATAGTTTCTGGATCTAATAAAGGATGAAAAAAATCAAAATGATTACAACTTCGCCTGCCCTCATAAATACCTATCATCTTAATAGAAGTTGATTTTGATAGTTTATGTAATAAATGAAAAGCAGAAACTGTATTCTTTGCACTTAAGAATGCCCCGTTAATATAAGAAACGTTTTGGATACCTCTAAGGTTTAGTATTTTATCTGTAATTAAAGAAATTTCTTCAAAAAACAATGGCATCCAAATCTCTTTCAGCCCATTTTTATGACCTAATGAATTAATAAAAAATAAAAGCCCTCCAATATGATCTTGATGTGCGTGTGATAATATTAATATTTTATTGTGAAGAGGTGCACCAGCCTGCGATACATCATATTGACCATTACCCAAATCTATATAAATGTCGTGCTCATTATAGAGACATCCTTTTTCTATAGAAAGTATTGAAGAATCTCCCTGCCCCACATTCAAAACCTTTAGTGTACTCATAACACTTTACTCCTTTTAAAAAATGGTAATTAGTTCACAAAAATTTAGCTTAGATCTATGATGACCCTTGTCGTTGAGTAGATAATTAGAAGTCAAAGAAAAAAACCCTGTGATAATGCACTAATTAAGATTAGCACTATGCAAGAAGGAATCTTAGACATTGTTGATTATATTAGTCACCTGTAAGTTTTTTAAAATCATAAATTGGCAAATGGAATCTATATAATATTAATAGAGTTTTTTTTATAAACTTTTCGTGCACAATTAGAACCAACTTAATACAATGACTATTCCTCTCTCTTATTTTAAATTATACATTATATTACATATTTTTCAATTTAATTGAAAAATTCTCAGATGTCCTCTTCCCACTCTGCCCAATCTTCGAAACAACTGCCCAAAGCAAGTGTCAATCGGATTTTACACACCCTGAGTATAGGCCGTATTCCTGATCTGCTCTCTTCTTTTCGCCAGTCCTATCCCAAGGTTAATTTCCGGCTTGGGCAAGGGCCTTCCCATTAGCTGATTTCCCAGCTGATGGCGGGGGAATTTGACCTCTGCCTTATAGCGCCGATGGAGAGCAAATCCCCCATTGTCTGGACTCAACTATGGAATGTGGAGCTTTATGTCATCGTTCCGAAAGACCATAAGTACGCTGATCGAAAGGACATCACCCTGGAAGAAATCTCGGACGAATCTTTTATCCATTTAAAAGAAGGGTTTTCTCTTCGCATCACCGTCGAGCAATTATTTCAGGAGGCGGGGCTTACCCCTAAGATTACGTTTGAAGGAGAAGAGCCGATACGGTGGCAGCACTCGTTGCAGCTGGCCTCGGCATTTCCATTCTCCCAAACTTAAAAGGAACAGATCAAAGCAAAATCACCCAAATCCCTATACAAAATCCGCAATGCCAAAGGACAATCGGAATTGCCTGGGTTGAGGGACGATATGTACCGCCTTCTGTGCAGAAGTTTAAGCAGTTTGTTCTGTAGAACTCATATGCATAAAAAAAAAGCAACAGATCATAAAGTGTCTGTTGCTTACTTCTTCTAGGGATTAGCCGTGCCATTAACTCCACTTACCTTAATACTCCCCTTTGATAACAAAGAACGAGCCATTCCACCGCCTCCTTAAAGCATTCTGCTTTTCGGACGCAACGCCCACGAGGCAATATTTAGTGCGGCATATGAAAGCGGAAGGATAATATTAAAGCCGTAATCACCATAATCGTTAGCAAACGCATGAGATAAAGCTGCACCAGTCATTAAAAAGAAGATACCAGCGTGAACCCATTCTTTAAGCCGTGGAAAACCTGGTACGACGAGAGCGATGGATCCAAGTACTTTCCATATCCCAAGAATGGTCAAGATGTATAATGGGTAACCAATCTTCGTCACTAGCTCGACGTTGCCCCCAAATTGCATCAGTTGACCGATACCACTTAACATAATAGCTGCTGTGAGTAGTAATGTAACTGACCAATAGGAAATCATTTTTCCTTGGGGCCTTGATTCTACTTTCGCGGTTGTTTCCGTACCAATAATCTTACTCATTTATTTCCCTCCTCATAATGGCATATGATTACCAAAACGGAAATAAAGTGCCCATATCATCAGAATGCTCGTGGTTAAATAAGATAGCAGACTATCATGGACGTTTGTAAACACTTCTTTGAAAATGATAGCTTCATCTACTATACGGTTTTGTTTCCTTTAATATTCTCCTTTAATGACAAAGAACGAGCCCCGAATGGTTCCAGCGAGTTTGGACTTCTGTCTGGCAAACTTAAACTTTCCTTCCAGCTCCTTTGGGATCTCCATCCCTTCAGAAAGCTTAAAACCAACGGCCCGCTTCTTGGGGTTATCCACTGTATACATGACGTTGACCGCAAGACCATCCTCATAAAAGACGTAGGCAAATTGGATGTTTTCCACTTGAAACCTCGACGTTTCCAAAGGTTTGGCCGCAAACTCAATATCACGTTCTTCTTTTAGAATCCGGTTCACATAATCAAGTGTCTCCTGGCTTTCGCTGGCTGGTACAACTGTAAATTCGTGCTTGTATTTGTTCATGAAGTAACGGGCTTCATTCGCACGTAAACCAGCAAGCGCTTCTGCTGCAGGTGAAGCCTCCAGACCTGTTTCAGACACATTTTTAAAATCAACGGTATAGCTCATTGCCTTTCCTCCCTACGATTATTTTCGGATAACAGGAATCCACATTTCACCATAGATCAAGCCGTTACGCTGCCCCATCTCAACCGATGCATTGGGTCCGCCAACATAGGCCACATTCTTTGCTTCTGGCAGGACTTGCCCAAAGGCAACTGCCGCAAGCTTATTATTCAGATCATCAGCCGATTCCCCTTCCCCTTTGACCACTACGTATTCCCCTTTAGGAAATTGGATCACTCTTGCTTCTTCTGGTGCCTGTTCCTCTGTCATAACGCCGGCATAATGCATCATCTTGTTGTTCACCGCTTCATTCACCGCAAAAATGTAGTCATTTGACGCCATGGATTTTAACGAATCCAGCCTTCCATCCTGGCCGACTGCCTGCCAAAAGTCTGCCTTTTCCTTGTGAATCCCCGCATAGTCTGTGTAATCGCTCTTTAGCTCCGTTCCAAGACCGATCACGGTAAAGCCTTCTTTTTCTTCCAGGGTATAATTCGCCATGTTCAATACCTCTCTTCTCCATTTTTTTAATGATTGTATTCATCGCTTGATAGGTATATCATAGCCTTAAATCATGTCAAAAAATGATACTGTTTAGGAGCTCCGATGAAAAAAGTTGAGCGGATCAATGTCATTATGCGCTATATCAACAATCGTGCCCAATTTACCATTTCTGAAATCATGCGGGAGTTTAACATCTCCCGTTCGACCGCCATTCGGGATATCAGGGAAATTGAAGCCATGGGGATGCCGCTTGTCGCTGAGGTTGGAAGCGATGGAGGTTATTTTGTCATGCACAACTCTGTCCTGCCCGATGTCCGCTTTACGAATCATGAAGTTAAAGCGCTTTTTATTGCCTTTATGGCCACCAGAAACCAGCAGCTCCCCTATCTGAAGAGCCGTCAGTCTTTAGCTGAAAAATTACTGGGTCTGATATCCGAAAACCAGCAGGATGACCTCGTTCTTTTAAATCAGATTTTGCTGTTTGAAGGAACGAACCCGCATAACCCTGATTTACTGGACCTCTCTGACCTTCCCCATCCCATGCTGGAAACACTCATCCAAACCCTTCTAGTGGACCGCTATTTATGCATTACCATTAAAGAAAAGACATCATATCCAATTTACCTCTTGCACCTTTACCGTGAAAAAAGCACCTGGCTGATTGAAGGCTTTGACTTAAAGGAAGAAAAGAAGAAAATCATTCCTGTCGATCATCTCACTGAGGTTAAACCCTACCCAGCGAAGAAAAGAGTCAGCAGGAAAAAGATCCTGGAAAAGCTGAGTAAACAGGAGGAAGCCATGAATCTTGTTGTTGAACTCGGTCCAAAAGCCATTGCCCAGTTCAAAAAGTACCATCCTTTAAAAGTATCCATTTCCTATACCAATCCTTATCAGACCACAGCTTTATTAAAAACGTTTATCGATGTTCATAAGCAAGAAGAACTTAATGAAGTCACCAATTGGCTGCTGTTTCTGGGGGAAGATATCAAGGTTAGGGAAATGCCGGAAGAGGTTTTGGAAGGTATTGAAGATAGGTTAGGTATATACGGGCCATGAGCAGTGCTTTGTTTATGGGGCCCATGCCTTTTTCGCTAATAAAGAGGAAAACGATTCAGCCATCGAAAAGTCCCTTTAGAGACATACCGGATTAAACTTCGGAACATGGGAGGTAGACATGAAGATCCATAGAATTGATCATGTGGGTATCATTGTAGAGGACCTTGCTGCTGCAAAAGCATTTTTTCTTGAACTTGGGCTTAATGCTGCTGGGGGAAGCAGACATAAATAATCCTGGGTTTGGCCACTATTTCACTTTGGAATCGCCTGTTTATACCTACGCGGCGCCTTTCTAAATAAGGAATAATTTTTTTGAAGCATGAATGGCTATTACTATCCGCTCCCTTCTCTCAAAAAAACTAACGGAACCTGTGTCACCTGATTCCGTTAGCAATACTTCATTTAAGACACCATTTTTCTCGGAACACTTCTACAGTTCCCCCATACCATCAAGATTCTTTGAAACAAAGTTATCGAGCAAGGCACGCACTTCATCTGTTGATTTTGTGCTCATCAATTGATTTCTTAATTCACCTGCTCCCCGGAAGCCTTTGACATAGATCTTAAAAAAGCGATGAATAGCTGTGAAAGGTCGCAGCTCCAATTCGGAGTATTGATCAAGGAGATCCAGATGAAGTCTTAAGAGATCCAGCAATTCTTTACTGCTATGCTCTTTTGGCTTCTTTTCAAAGGCGAATGGGTTATGGAAAATACCACGCCCAATCATAACCCCGTCCACACCATATTGTTCTGCGAGCTTCAAGCCCGTTTGACGGTCGGGAATATCTCCATTGATCGTCAACAGTGTATCCGGTGCAACCTCGTCACGAAGTTTCTTGATCTCCGGGATCAGCTCCCAATGCGCATCGACTTTGCTCATTTCATCTCTTGTGCGCAGATGAATGGATAGATTGACAATGTCTTGTTTTAAGATGTGTTTCAGCCAATCCTTCCATTCGTCTATCTCAGAAAAACCAAGTCTAGTCTTTACACTTACAGGTAATCCTCCTGCTTTTGCGGCTTGTATTAGCTCTGCCGCAACTTCCGGACGACGGATCAGGCCGCTCCCCTTCCCATTCTTTGTTACATTCGGTACAGGACAGCCCATATTGATATCAATACCCCGAAAGCCCATATCCGCCATACCGATGCTCATTTGCCGGAAATTTTCAGGATTATCTCCCCATATGTGGGCTACCATTGGCTGTTCATCCTCAGTAAACGTCAAACGCCCTTTCACACTCCGAATCCCTTCTGGATGACAATAACTTTCACTGTTTGTGAACTCTGTAAAAAAAACATCAGGTCTGCCAGCTTCACTCACTACATGACGAAAAACAACATCCGTCACTTCTTCCATTGGTGCTAATATAAAAAATGGTCGTGGTAGATCACGCCAAAAATTGTCTTTCATGTTCAAATCCAAATCCTCTCATGATGGGAAACTTCATGAACCCTTATCCCAAAATTAAAAAGCAAGATGTCCCTGCTTCCTTTACATTTATACCATGCTTAAACCCTTATTATCAAACGGATTCGTTCTACCTCTATTAGCCAGTATTCCACTGTTATAGTTAAAATAAAGATTTACCAGGAAAAAACCCCAAAATCGCAAACATATGTTTTAGCGAGATCAGGGCCAGACTGGTAAATATTCTATTTTATTTAGATAGTTTCAATTCCAAATTCGCCATACATTCCTCGTGCACCATTAGTAAGATCATGGCGTGAACAATTTCCACTGCCCTTCAGATACCACTTCGACCTCTCCATCAATCACTTTAATGGCGGTTTGATCATCCATTGCATACGCCGGCCCCTGCATCCCGGCTGCCCATTTCTCTGCGTTAGCCATCGTGTTGTACGGCAGCATCTCGTGCTTCAGATGCGGGAACATGGCAAAATCGACCAGGTTCAACGTTTCATCACCGCCGTTGGGTGGAGTCCAGTTAACGAAGAATTCCCCGATGTTCGGTGCCATCACCATGCTACCAGCACTTAACCCTACATAGACTGAATCCAGCGACGGCAAGAGTTCTGCCAGCCCGGACTGCTTCATCCAGTAATTCAAATACAATGGATCACCGCCATCCACTAACAGAACGTCAATCTCCTTCACCATAGGAACCCAATGCTCTTTACCGAGGCTCGGCAGCGCCGAGAGTTCCAGCACCCCCATAGACTTCCAGCCCACCTCACACATCGGTGCCCCGGATTGTCCATTCAAGAACTTCCATGCGTTCCATGCACCTCCGGGTATGGCGTACACCGCAGTAGGTATACAGAGAGCGTTGGACTCTTCAATCGGCTTGTCCAGCATGTCAACCAGCGCATCACGAATGCTTTTGTTACTAATGCCCCCAGATGTAAGAAGTAATTTCATAACACATCTCCCTCGTCTTTATGTGTCTATAATTCTTCTGACTTATATTATGGGTATGCAGATTCCTGTTCTATCTTAATGTTTATATGAGGGTGTAATTAGAGTCAAGAGAAAATCGATTCAACTCGCAATTTGGAAAACCATTACAAGAACACGAAAAAGACAACTTCCACATAAGGTTAGTTGCCTTCTCTTAATAAAAGTTGCGCTACACACTCCACATGTCTGGACTGTATGTGGCAACACATGAGATGTTGGTGAGTTTTTACACTTTTTAAATGCTTTATCAAACTTATTCGTTTCATTTTGAGAAGGAAGGCTATCTATTACAACAATTTATCGAATTTTGGAAAAATATGAATTATATTGACTATATTTTGAATTTAATGTTATTATATGGTAGTTATTTGGCCTAATAACTACCAACTCAAAAGGGGAATACCTATGAAATCAAAGTTTAAAAGAATTGTAGGAATCTTAGTCTTTACCTCTGTTATGATAATGCCAATTAGTGCATTAGCTGCCTCTAAAAGTTTTACATTTGATATGACACATCAATTAGCAATAGGTACATACACTTCTACAAAAGGTACTGTTACTGGTACAGTTAATATGAGTAGCTGGGGTGGAGAAGATTACTTTACAATTCACATTTATAAAAAGGGACTTATCTCATCTACACTTGTTGATAAATTGCAATACGAGAAATCCAGTTCTGGATCACCTTATACCGATTCAAGCAGTGCCGTTACAACTGGAGAATCATATGGTTATGAAATTTGGAAAAACCAAAATGGTCTAAGGATTAAAGGTTCTGGATCTTTAAGTTACTAAAATAAGTTTGGGGTTATCGTATGTTAAATGGTGTTTTTCCTAGTATTGTTATAATCATTTGTTTTGCGCTGATTTTTGGTAGTAAGTTTTTAAAGCGGTCAATTACTGGCTTACAGTTTTTTTATTGGATGATAGTTGGTCTCTATGTTGCCGGATTAGTATCTGTTACTTTATTTCCCTTTCCATACCAAAAGTTTTTAATAGATACTATGATTGAAGATAAATTAGGACTGCCAAATAACTATATTCCTTTTAACGGAATAAAAGAAGCCATCCAAACCGGTTACTATCCTGTGATAATAAAACAAATAGGTGGTAACATCTTATTATTTATTCCACTTGGATTTGCATTGCCTATACTATATTCAAATATAAAGAAGAAAAAGGTTATTCTCATCAGCTTCCTGGTAAGTTTAACGATTGAAACAACCCAGCTTATTGCTGGTAAATTAATAGGGTATAATTATCGAGCATTTGACGTTGATGACCTCATGATGAACACTCTTGGCGCATTTATAGGCTTAATAATTTTTAAATTGTTATTTACGTTTCTAAAGAAAAATAATTTACTTATCAATCAAAAATCAGCATAAATCAATCCTAAAAAAGGACAGACCTCTATTTCTGAGTTTTGTCCTTTTCTCGATCCATGCATTAACTCTGTGGCACTCTTCCACCATTAAAAATATTTTGAACAACCGTTGTGTCTGGACTGTATGTGGCAACACATGGGATGTTGGTGATCATAAAAAACAAACGGATCCAGTGTCACCTGCTTCTGTTGACGATATTTAATTTAAAATTCTGGAGCAATGCCGCACTTCATCTGTTGACTTTGCCGTCATTAATTAATTTCTTAATTCACTTATCTTTACTGCTTTAAACGGTATTCAGCTGTTGTTTTCTTTAATTGATCGGAACAGTTGACTGATCTTATTTCACTAACAAATGTAGAAACTAATAGTAGTAAACCACCAAGCATCTGAACAATTGCCATCTTTTCTTGCAGGATTACTACAGAAATTAATATAGCTACAAATGGATCCACATAACTCAGCATAGCTATACTCTGTCCTTTTAAACCCTCCATACCAGAGAAAAATAACCAAAACCCAATCCCGGTATTAATAATCCCTAAAATTAAGATAAAAGGAATGGAAAAGCTTGATACTTCAAAGATACGAAAGCTGGAAGTCATGAAAATATAGGGCATTAAAAGCAAAGTGGTTACTCCCAGCTGAATGATGGTCAACTCTAACTTGCTCATATCTTTAATAAATTTATTTAGAAGCAATAACGCAGCATAAAATCCTGCTGCGATTAATCCAAACAAAAGTCCAAGAAAATCATCTGTGCTGGATGCTTTCAGGCCAACTCCTACAATCATTAACATTCCTATGATTGCTGCACCAATACACACAATTTTCTTGATAGATAATGGTTCCCCAAGTACAAATGGTGAAAGAATCATCACAAAAACAGGCGCAAAGTAATAACCTAGCGTTGCATTAGCAATTGTTGTATGGTCATAAGATTGGTAAAGAAAAATCCAATTACCTCCCAATGCTATGCTTGAAAGGATCAAAATTAAAGCATTTGATCTAACTGAATTCCATGATATTTTTTTCTTAGTTGCTAAGAATATTAACAATAAAAATAAGCAGCCTATGGAACTGCTTAGTAAAGCTCTCTCGCTCGAAGTTAGATCAATGTTTCGTGCAACTAAACCAATTGTACTGAAAATAACCATTGATAATATAAACTGAATTTTAGATTTCATCATTTACTCCTACGGATCCACGAAACAGCTTATCTTCGCAGATGCTTAATTAGTTTATATTTTGCATTTCGATTACTTTCGGAATGTGCTTTGCATAGGTTAGGAAGTTATTGACGATGAGCTCAGTTTTAACCTTCATATACATCCATACCACTCTTCTAAAAGAACATCCTTATCGAAAACCACTTAAGGTTTTTCTTGTCCATTAAAACACCGAATACAGTAGCTGCTCCAATTTTCACGCCAATAATTTGTTCCATGAGTTCCGCAGGGGCAAAAGAAACACGTGATATGCCGAGTATTGCTGAAATTCTTTGCTTTGAACGGTTTATCTGCGGTGGTTATATATAAATAAAATTCAGTTTTTTTACTATTACAGAGAAACAGCGTTTTTACCATTTTCATATCCAATTTGTGATTAATCTCAATGCAGTCCTCCATTGAAATGGCTTCATCTGGATTCACACGCTTAAATGGAATCTGTAACTCTGCCAATGATTCATAGATCTTTTCTTGAAGATAAGACTTGTAGCTATCCGGTGCTTTTCCCATAATATCACTCACAAAAAACATCGTTATACACCTTTTCCTTTCCTAACTTGAATAATGAATAGCAATAATGTATCATACCCACATCCATTACAAAAACGAATGTTTATCATGATATCCATGATAAAACCAGATGGAATGAGGAAAGAGCTATGAATATCCAAAAATATATGGCATTTGTCAAAGCAGTAGAATTGGGCAGTTTTACAAAAGCTGCCGAAATATTGGACTATTCACAGTCCGGGATTAGCCGTATGATTAATGATTTAGAAAAGGAATGGGGGATTTTTCTTTTTGAAAGAGGACGTACGGGTATCAATTTAACCTCGGAAGGTTTAAAATTATTGCCTCAATTAAAGAGAATTTGCAATGAATACGAAATCTTAATGGAAGCAAATTGGAGACTTGCATAATTTGGAATCCGGTATCATTCGCATTGGGACATTTTCCAGCGTAGCATCTCATTGGCTTCCTAACATTATTAATATTTTCAAGAAGGATTACCCAATGATTGATTTTGAATTTCTGCTTGGTGATTACACGGAAATTGAAAGCTGGATCCTTAATGGGCGTGTTGACTTTGGATTTGTGCGGCTGCCGACAACAGCAGAACTTGAAACTGTATTTTTGGAACAAGACCGTTTGCTGGTAGTGATCCCACACGATCATCCTCTTTCTAATTGCGAAAAGTTTCCCATCAACGGCTTACTGACCAGTCCATTTATGCTATTGGAAAAGGGAGCGAAAACGGAGATTTCCGAAATTTTTGAGAGACACCAAATCGCACCGCATGTTAACTTTACAACATGGGATGACTATGCCATTATGTCTATGGTGGAAAATGGGCTAGGAATCAGTATATTACCAGAATTGATATTACAGCGTATTCCACACAAAATTATTGCTAAAGAGCTTGAACTTCCTGCCTTTAGAAATATTGGTGTTGCTATGAGGGAACAAAAATCCCTTTCCCTTGCGTCCAAGAAATTTTTAGAATATTTATCATATAGGAACAGAGAGTAAATGAGTATGATGATTCAAAAAACCAATGCGCAAATGAAAATTTGTTCTCAATCTTGGAGATAAGCTAAAAGAAGTCCCAAACTCAAGGAACTCCCCAAAGTTCCTCATCTCATTCATTAGTTGATAAAGGTACCTGTGGACAAGACGGCAGCATTTGTATTCAATACAGCTTCGTTAATCCATTTCAAGAAACATAAAAAAGGCAACACCCATAAGGGTTAGTTGCCTTCTTTTACTATAAGTTGCGCCACACACTCCACATGTGTCGTCTGCGGAAACATATCCACCGGCTGCACTTCTACTGTCTTAAATCCACCATCTTCAAGTATCCTCAAATCCCTCGCCAGCGTTGACGGATTACAGCTCACATACACCACACGCTTGGGCTTCATTTCAATAATCGTTTGAAGCAGAGCTTCGTCACACCCTTTTCTTGGCGGATCGACGACAATGACATCCGGTGTGATGCCTTGCTCCTTCCATCGAGGAATCACCACTTCCGATTCCCCTACAGCAAACTCCGCATTGTCCATTCCGTTCAGTTCCGCATTACGTCTTGCATCTTCAATGGCTTCCGGTACAATCTCTACTCCATATACCTTCTTCGCCTTTTGCGCCAGGAAAAGGGAGATCGTTCCGATGCCGCAATAGGCGTCGATGACGGTTTCGTCCCCTGTTAACTCCGCATACTTGAGGGCCTGGTCGTACAGCACCTTCGTTTGCTGCGGGTTGATCTGGTAGAAGGAGCGGGCGGAGATGGCGAATTTGATGTCGCCGATATAATCGTAAATATATTCCGAGCCCCAGATGACTTTCGTTTCGTCACCGAAGATCACGTTTGTTCGTCGTGTGTTCACGTTTTGCACGACCGATTTGACCTGTGGAATGGTCTGGACGATGTCATCCACAATCTTTTTGCGGTTCGGCAGATCTTTGCCGTTCGTCACCAGGACGATCATCAGCTCGTTCGTTGTTTTGCCGAAGCGGGCGATGACGTGGCGGATGATGCCTTTATGGCGCTTCTCTTCATACGGAGAGATGCCGTACTTGTTCAGGATGTCCTTGACCGCCTGGATCGCTTCGTCGGCGGTGTCGCCGGTGATGATGCACGTGTCCATCTCCACGATCTCATGGCTTCCCCTTCTGAAAAAGCCGGTGATGAGCTGGCCTTCGCGTTCGCCGACCGGCACCTGGGCTTTGTTCCGGTAGCGCCATGGCTCGTCCCCCATGCCGAGTGTCGGCAGGACAGGTACGTTGTCGAGCTTGCCGATCCGCTGAAGTACATCCTCAACCTGCTTGCGTTTGAATTCCAGCTGTCCTTCATAAGACAGATGCTGAAGCTGGCAGCCGCCGCAGCCTCTTTTATAGACCGGGCATGGCGGGTCGACCCGCTGCCCGCTAGCTTCGGTTAGTTCCATCAAACGGCCGAAGCCGTAGCCTTTTTTTACGCCGACGACCTTCACCTGGGCTTTCTCGCCCGGCAGGCCGTTCGGGACAAACAGCGGGAATCCATCGACCTTTGCCACTCCGGCTCCGTCATGGGTCAGATCCGTGAATTCCACCTCTATGATTTCATTTTTTGAAACCGGCACATTTGCCTTCGTCATTGTACATCGATCCTTTATGTTCAGTTCTTTCCTGATTGTAGCATAACTCTTCTCTTGTTAAACGATCGTTTCATTAAACACCCGTTTAACTCCTATCCTGAGTATACCCTTTGAATTCAAGCGGTAACGGGCGAAAGGATAGATAAGCTCTCTTATGTTAACATACTGCTCACCGGGGCCCCCATCGATGTGTCACAGTATTTGCTTACTTTTGCATACTGGGAGCTCCCCCATGCGATGCCCACTCCTTTTCTGGCCAAAAAAAAGATGGGGCTCTCTTATTGAGCCTCATCCTCTGTTGGTTTTACGCGCTCTTTTGGCACAAGCATCTGGAAGTGGTGGCGAAGGTTCACGAATTCGCCCGGCAGGAGTCCGCCGAATTCACCGTCCAGGTTGAGCTGCATTTTATCGGTCGGCCGTACTTTCACGCGGTTCGCTTTCGTGTAGATGACATGGTCGTCATTGATATGCTCGCCTCGAAGAGCCAATGTCGCGATGCGGACAAATTCAGCCAGGTTCGTTTTCTTCAATATAATCAGGTCAAACATGCCGTCGTTGAACTCGGACGTCGGCGCCAGTTTTTCAAAACCGCCGATGGAGTTCGTGTTCGCCACGAGGAACAGCATGATCTCGCCTTGAAAGAGCTTGCCGTCATACTCGATCTCCGCGTACGTCGGACGGATAGACGGAAGCATCTCGATGCCTTTCAGGAAATAGGCGAGCTGACCGATCATAGTCTTGAGCTTGCTTGGGACTTCATACGTCAGCTCGGTAATACGGCCGCCGCCGGCAATGTTGATGAAGTACTTTTCGTTGACTTTTCCGATATCGACGGGTATTTCTGCACCCTGGCACAGGACGTCACACGCACCTTCAATTGTTCTTGGCACGCCAAGGGCACGGGCAAAATCGTTCGTTGTTCCGGCCGGAATAATGCCGAGCTTTGGACGTTCTTCAAGATCGGCAAGGCCGTTGACAACCTCATAGATCGTTCCGTCACCGCCTGCAGCGATAACAAGGTCAAACCCGCGTTGGCCAGCGAGCTTGGCCGCTTTTGTGGCTGACCCTTCCTCCGGTGTTGTTGCATGGGCAGACGTTTCATAGCCTGCAATTTCTAAACGCTCAAGAATATAAGGAAGCTGCTTCTTGATCGCTTCTCTGCCTGAAGTTGGATTGTATATTAATCGTGCACGTTTCATAGTTTTCACCTGATTTACTTTTCTAATGGTTTGTTATTAAACATTGTACGCTGTAACCAGAAAAAACAGCCCATGTTTGGACTGTTTTAATACCCATTTTTATTATAGTGATTTCGCCTAAAAAAAGCAAAACTGTGAAAAATTTTTCATGAAATTAATTTAAGTCCAATTGCCGCGCTCAGCACCATCGCCATGAACAAAATGCGTTTCCAGTCGCGCGATTCACCGTATACGAGCATTCCGACAAGCACACCGCCCACCGTTCCGATTCCCGTCCATACCGCATAGGCGGTTCCCATGGACAGGCTTTCCATGGCAAGGGATAAAAGCGAAAAGCTGCAGGCGAACCCGAGCGCCAGAAACAAGAACGAAGCAATGCCTTTCTTCTGGTTCACTTTATTCAGGCCGATGACCCCTAACACCTCAAACGCACCGGCGAGCACAACATAAAGCCAGCCCATTATGCTTCACTTCCTTTCCCCGCCGGTTCCCCCGTAACGGCTTTTAATCCGATGACCCCGGCAAGCAGCAGCGCGATCAGGGAAATCTTCGCCCAGCTGAACGGTTCGTCGAAGAACAGCATTTCCGCAAGCACGGTTCCCGCGGTTCCAATTCCGGTAAAGACGGCATACACCGTACCGACCGGCAGTTTATCCAAACATGGCAGCAACAGGAAGAAGCTGATGATGATCACAAGTCCGGTCCCTGTCCACGCCAGGGCAGAATCCGCATGCTTCAGTCCGCTGACCCACAGCACTTCCAAAATGCCTCCCATGATCACTAATGTCCAATATCGATTCATTTTACGTTCACCTCTTAGCTGAATAAGGCCCGTTCATACATATACCATGATGCTTCGAGCCGCTCTTCCGTTCTTCTCTCTCCGCCATACAGCAGCTCAACGAACACACCGTCCAGCAGCGCGATGTACGCTTTGGCCGCATGCTCGATGTTCAACGAATTAAGCTGTGGCTCTTGTTCCTTTGCTTCTTTAAATTCCTGAAGCAGAAGAGTCTCCATTTTATCCAATAGATTGTATACATCCTTCATCACTTGATCGTGCAGATGCTCCGGCGGAAAGTACGACGTCCGCAGCCAGAACTTCGCCCGCTCATCCTCATCGTAGTTTTCCTTTTGCGATCGTAAAAATCCATACAGCTTCTCTTTGAATGAGGAGCTGCGGTTTTTGAAATAAGCCGTTGCCTGCTCCCATTCCCGTGCGATCGCCTCCTCCGTCACCGCCAAAAACAATTCATCCTTGTTTTTAAAATGGGCGTAGATCGACGGCGTTTTAATTCCAACATCAGATGCAATCCCTGATAGAGAAGCCCCGCTGTAGCCGTGGTTCGCAAAATGGGCAAGTGCCGCTGCTTTAATTTTATCTGCTGTCATTTTTCATCACCTAACTAATGTTCGTTAGGCAAATCATCGCACACTCTTCCTCACTTGTCAAAGGAAGAAGGGTTTTAAGAGGGAAAACTCGAAGTAGAAGGGTGGAAATCGTTGAAGGAGAGAATACAATGACTATCGTTAATCTTACGTTTCGTCTGTCCAACCGTTTTGACTTCCCGCAGCTGGTCGAATTGGAGAACCTCGTATGGAACACGGATACCGCTCCGGCGGAGATCTACTGGCATTCCGCTGAGGAATATGCCAAGCACTGTCCGGAAGGCAGCCAGCTTTTGGCCGTTTTCGGCGACCGAGTCTGCGGCTATTTTTCCTACCGCATCCCTACCCCGCTCGACAGCAACAAGCATGTGGCCGAGCTGGCATTGGCGGTGCATCCTGATTTTCAGGGCCAGGGCGTCGCGAACGAATTAATGAAGGCCGGTGAGGATTGGATGAAGCGCCTCGGCAAAAAGAAGCTGTCTCTAAGGGTGATGGCCACGAACCCGAAGGCCGTCCGTTTTTATGAAAAGTACGGCTTTATCAAACAGGGGCTGCTCGTGAACGAATTTTATATCGATGGCAGCTATGTGGACGACATCATGATGTATAAAATGCTCGATGACTAGGGCAGAACTGGATCCACAGAAGCATACGAGGACCGGACTCCCGCTTTCAAGAAAGCTGGTTTGGCTCTTTCCCGCTGTGTTTATCGTGCATGATGCTGAAGAGATCTTTACAGTAAAGGCGTCCTCGATGCCCACCGGGAAGAGCCTCCGTTCAACCGGCTGCCGATCGGCCAGCCGACGACAGGTACATTTGCTATAAGGTACTGCTGATCCTCCTGGTGATCGTGCTTGTCTTCCTTTATATCTCAAGGAATCCGTGAGAGAACAGCCGCTTTTTCTGCTGCTTGCTTCCACACTCTTTATGAACGGTGTCACACACGCGCTGCAGGCCTTGTACTTTAGAGGCTATACGCCGGGAGTGGTCACTTGCGAGGTGCCTGGCACCACATTTGAACATTTTTCGGATATTGGCGGCTTTCCCTTGTTTTAACAAATGGGAACCGATACTATAAATAGGTGAATGATTTCATATGCAATTATATGGTTGACCGATGTTAAAGGAGGAAAATGAATGTTTGACATGTTCTACGAAATGCATAGAGGCTCTTGGGCGATCTTGATCGTATTGTTCCTGATCACCTACTTTACGAAGAGCCAAAAGATTTCTCTCATGCTTCAGCGCCTGTTCTACCTCATCATGATCGTCTCTGGTGCAGGCATGCTCGTGACACTGAACTTCCCGCTTCAGTATGTCTTAAAAGGTGTGCTTGCGATCGTATTGATCGGTGTGATGGAAATGCTCGTTGCCCGCAAACGAAAAGGCAGCCCGATGCCGATGATGTGGATTGTCTTGATCATCCTTCTCGCCATCATTTTAATGATGGGATACGGCGTCATTTCATTCTAATCAGGAATAAGCCGTTCTCTTTTATTGTATAAAAACAGCTAAAAGCAGTGGATTTCGCAGGTGAAATCACACTGCTTTCAGCTGTTTTTTGCAGGAAAAAAAACGCTTGATAGCAGTTGAAGAAGGAATCGAAATAATTTGATCAGTTCCAGTTCTTCTCTATAAATTGAACGGCAGGCTGTAAATTGGTATTGTTCGCAATTTCAATGACAGCGGGAACCACGGCAGGGTCCGTTTTGGAGAGGTTAGGGATCCGTGGATCTAACCGAAAAAAACGATTTCCCAGAAGATTGGAACTGACCATGGATTCATAGTAACCATTTCCGCCGGCGACAATCTGAAGAAATGGCAGTAAGGGTTCATTGGGCGATCGATCCAAAATGACTCCCCAATTTGGAGGAAGGTCCTTCAGATTTTCGGGGCGTATGTTATCTGCACTCACCATCCCCCATCCGTGCGTATCTCTTTTTAACTGCGTCGGGGTTTCACCTGTTCCAATGGATAATACCGCAATTTGATCCAATGGCACTTTGGCTTTACCCACTGCAAACGAGATACTGGCTGTACTCGGGTTCGTTGCTACTACATACCCATCCACGTAGTTTTGATAGGCTCGTTGCGTCGCGGGAGCACCGCTGCTCCGCAGTATCACATCACTCGCTTTCTCATTTAAATAAGGGGAGCCAGGAAAGTTGTGGAACAACACAGGAGTCCAACGATTCAGCTCCGGTGAATATAATTGAAATGAAGGGACAACTATTCGTTTTTTTAAGTTTTTGAGACGAAGATCTGATGGAAAAAATCCCCGTACCGCTTTAATAAACCCAGAATAGGGCAATTGCTGGTTAAAAACAGGTCCACCTGGGCGGGAAACACTGAATGCCGGCAGGATTTTTTCCATAAAATACCGGAATGTCTCCTTCGGCGATCTTCCGCTTGCCAACGCAAGGGCAGTGAATGAACCGATTGAATTTCCGGCGAAAACGTGGGTGTTTCTAATTAATTTTGGGTTTTGCTGAACCAGTCTGTTCAAAAGCTGTAAGCTTAAAGCTCCTAGGGTACCGCCTCCATCAAAGGTCATGATCCGATATTTTGTCAAAGGTGAATTCTCCTTTCTCATCTGATCACAAGTATCCATTCAGTATATGTTTATACGATTGAATTGCACCCGCTTTTTATTTTGAGTTCTTTAAAGACAAAACAGCCTGGCTTCCGATGTGGAGCCAGGCTTTTTATTGCTTCTGATATTCCAAAATGTCGACAAAGTTAAAATACTCGGATAACGAGTCCGCCGTTTTTCTAAACAGATGTTATACGTTCGTTTAAATTGCCTTGATCATTAAATACGTCAATGGATTGGGTCGAGTTCTTAAACCTTGGCGGGTGGCACGTATATCGCTTCATTATGTATCCGTTTTATGGAGGTCTTCTTTTAAGATGGAGTACATGTATAAATCATCGAACTTTCCGCACGTATATTCGTAATGCCGCAGCAGCCCTTCTCGTATAAATCCCTGCTTTTCTACCAGTCTTTGTGACGCGAGATTCTCCGGTTCGATTAAAGCCTCAATTCGCTCTAACTGAAAATGTTGAAATCCATATTCAACAACTGCTTCCAGTGTTTCGCCCGCTATCCCTTTCCCCCAGTAATCTTTGCTTAGCTCGAACCCAATCTCCGTCCGAAAATGTTTAGGATGCCGGTTAAGAAAGCCGCAGCTTCCAATCACCCGGCCAGAATCCTTGAGCGTGATTCCCCACCGTATTCCAGTGCCTTCTTCATATATGGATTGGTACCATTTGATCTCAGCTCCTGTGCCTTCTATTGTTTGATAAGGTTCCAGCCCCATGTGCTTCACAACCTCTTGATCCGATAAGTAGATGAACAGATCCTTAGCATCTTCTGTTGTTACTTCTCGTAAAATTAATCGCTCTGTCTCTATGACAGGAAATTCGTTTCCCACTTCGATTTCTCCTCTTGGGTTTTCATATTTTCAAAGCCGGAATCCGCCAAAACGATTACGATTATGGCCTGTTTTGCGGCGGCACCAAACACCAGGATGATAAACGGGGATAAATCGTTAGAATACCGATCCTTTTATAGCCGGCCAAGCATCCTATCCAAGCCAATGATCATCGGTCCAATGATACTTGCCATTCCCGTCCCCTCCTCAACAAGTTATACGCCAAATTATACCACTAATCAGAAATAAAAAAGTAACAGCCACTCGTCAGCAGCGGCTGGTTTTTAAGGATGGGAACTGCGGCAAAGCTTTTCAGGCTGTTTAACAATTGATTTTATGTTTTCAAACACATTCTTTTTGACCAAGTTAGAAGTCCGTTTATTTAGCGTCACTTTTTCATCTTTCATCAGCTGTTTTGTAAAAATCGTTAACGGCCCTTTATTCAGGTTCGCATGCTCCATCATATCGGTGCTCGATGTGTAATACAGGTTGGTGTGCCGGTAACGGCTGCTCTCTTTATCATAAACATCCTTAACCGTCATTACATGAAGTTGGTTCTGCTGATCCATACATGATACCGTGTTGACCTTGTACCATTCGCTATTTTTAGTCTTGCTGTATACAAAAGCCTCCTTCGTAAAATCAAAGTAAAAGATAAAAGGAAGAAAGATGATCAAAAGAAAGATGGCCATTTTGAACGCTTTCGTCAAAGCGATCCTCCTCACAATTCCGCATTTATATCATTGTAAGTTTCAGATTAAGCAAATATGCAGGTTTGTTTTATACGAAAAAAAGGCTGCCAAAGCAGCCCCAAAACGTCTCATAATTGCCTCTTGTATTTTCCCGAAGTAATGATAATTCCTGGAGAAAGTTCTCCACCTTCAATATGATCTTTTATATGCGATACATCAATCTCTCTCTCGATTATTATCGTTTTATTTTCCTTTCCTCGTAACATGGCGTTATACGGGGCATTTGCGTTCACAAGTGTGACCGGCTTCATATCATCTTTATCCCCATACTTTTCCCTAAGCGCTACAGTGAACCGAACATCCTTATGACTGTAGTTTTTCATTGGGAGTTTACATACTGCATGCAATGTTGTTTTATTTGCCATTTCAAAAGTGCAATCGCCTTTATCACTATTATAGGAAATGGCGTAGATGCCTGTTGCAAAATGCTTTTGGAACGAATCCGCTAAAATATGAGGAAGAAAGATCGCCATCACAATAGCCAGCACTACCAACCGTGCATGATATTGGTTCAAGGATGTCACAAGAAAATACAGGCCCACCATCAATAAACCCAGTGAAATCATTCCGATAACATTTATACCGTTTACGGTTTCAACGGACCGGCCTAATATATTTGTATTACCATAGGGACTTGCATTAGGAAAAGGAAAATTCAATGCCATAGATACAACCATGAAAGCAAAGGAGATGTATAGTAATCTTTTATTCTTTATCACTTCAATACGCTCCATCTGAATAATATTCAACAGGTAAATTATAACAATAAAGGGCCGCCCGTATCATTATATATATTGAATCAGATAAGATGCCTGTTTACTTCATGTACCTTTACATTTTATTCACTTCGCGATTTACAGTAAAGCACAGAGTGCCGCCAATACAGCTTTTACCGCTTGCCAAATCGGCAATCACATAAATTAAAGAAGCCAGGTATCCTGGCTTCTTTAATTAGACGTTCTATTATACAAAGCTGACTCCGAGAAATGGTGATCTGTCATACAATATTTATGTACTTTTTTTAAAAGAGTGCATAATTCAGACGTTAGGCGTTCGGAAGGGTATGCGCATACCGACAGTGTATTTTCCAGTAAGACAAAATCATCTGCGGTTGTTTCAAAATCCTTCAGCAGCTCGGCATCCGGTTCAGAGGAATACCATTCAACATGTGCCCAAGTCCGAATAGGCAAATTGAAATCTTTTAAAGAGGATAAATCACGTTCAAAGTGTTTTACAACGGTAGTTGTATTAAAATCTCCGTTTGAAAGGTAATAATCAAAATTATTGACCATTCGCACGTACGATCGTTGTTCTTCCGTTAATAACAAGTTAAGCTTCTCTTGTAATTTGGGAAGTATTTTCATGTTCTCAATTACTAGAATGAGCTGATGTTTTTCTAAGCCAGAGAGTATATATGAAACTAAATTTTCCAGATACAGTTCTTCGTCATTAAAATGATAAAAAATATGTCCCACGGAAATCTTTTCTAGAAATTCTTCTGAATCGTTCATAAATCACCTCTGCGTTTAAACTTATCCAACATTATAACACAGGGCTTTTTGAAATGTTTTTCAGAGGTTCTATAATAAAGGTGAGTAGAATAAGAGAAGGGTGTGTTATGAATGAAAAGGAGTAAGATGAATGCTGAGCATTATGTATGGGGTGATCAATGCGACGGTTGGCATCTGGTCAAAACTATCGATTTAAGTATTATTCACGAACGTATGCCGCCAAATACATATGAGACAAGACACTATCATCATCGTTCCCGTCAATTTTTCTTTGTGTTATCAGGTACAGCTACTCTTGAAGTTGATGGCGAACTTATAGAGTTACATCCACAGGAAGGATATGAAGTCCCACCGCTCGTTCCGCATCAAATGTTTAATAAAACCAATCTCGATATTGAATTTATCGTCACTTCCCAGCCGAATAGCAGGGGCGATCGAATGTTAACAGAATAAAAAACGGCATCCTTTTTCAGAATGCCGTTCTTTTCCAGCAAACTATTTCGCTGGTGCCGGGTATCCTTTAGGCAGCTTAAAGCCATGCTGCTGCATTACTTCGCGAAGACGGTCCGGATAATCGGTGATCATTCCGTCAACACCATCTGCGATTAGTTTGTCCATGGTTGGCTTGTCATTCACTGACCAAGGAATGACCTTCAATCCCGCTTTATGCGCTTCTTCAACCATTTGTTTTGTTACGTAAGGCTCGTAGCTGTCATCGGTAATTTTGCCATCCTGCGGAAAGCCATGGGTGGGGGAAATAGCATCTGCACCAAATGAACGGGCAGCTGCAACCAGGTCCCCTTTAAAATCATCGATGTCGATCCCACCCAGCCAAGGAGATGCACCCGGCTGGCCTGGCTGAAGAAACTGCGGCCCATTCGTAAGTGCGACTATAGGCAATCTCGGCTCGACCTCACGCATGCGCATGAGTGAACCCCAGTCAAAGGATTGGATCGACACACGGTTAAGCATGCCTGCCTCACGCACTTGGCGGGCTACGGTTTGAACGAATTCCTCCCGGGGAGCCGTTTCCTGCGGAGCACCAGCCTCCACCTTGGTTTCAATGTTCATCCAAACATTATTTGCTTTATAGCGTTTAACGAGGCCGAAGATTTCCGTCAGCAATGGCATTTTCGCGCCCGGACTCGTTACCTGCCCTGGATACTGCGGCTTGGCGGTTGAACCGCAATCTAGCGTACGAATCTGTTCTAGCGTCAGGTTCTTTATATATTTGCCGACATAAGGGTACTCCGGATCTCCCTGATACACAGGCTTGGTATCCTTACAATTCCCGCTTGAGATCTTACGGTCATGCGTGACTACAGCTTGGTGGTCCTGCGTAATCTGAACATCCAGCTCAAGTGTATTGACGCCCATCTCAAGGGCATGGGAAAACGATGCGATCGTCGATTCGACCGTAAGCCCCATTCCTCCGCGGTGTGCCTGAAGGTCAAACCCTTTTGGCCCAAAATGGCTGGAATCTTGTTCTGCCGCAGAAACCGAGGTTCCACTGCCGAAACCAAGTGAACTGGCCACAATTCCCGCAATCGCTGCCAGTATTGCCTTCTTTTTCTTTCTTTTCATTTTGCTCATCTCCTTAAACTTTGAAGTATTTTACGCTTAAAGTATAAAGAGACTTTATAAACCTTTATTGAAGTGAACGTTAAGATACTTTATGTATTACAAAACTTTCGTCATAAACACACTGTTTGGATCCTCTTTATAATCGCCAAACGGCTGGCCGATTTGAAACCCGAAACTCTCGTAAAGCCTGCGGGCCGGTTCAAAGGCTTCCATGGAGCCTGTTTCCAGACTGATCCGGCGATAGCCTCGCCGCTTCGCCTCCTCCATGATGTGCTGAAGCATTCGCCTCGCCACACCCTTTCTCAGGTGGACAGATGAAGTGCGCATCGATTTGATCTCTCCGTGCTGGCTGTCCAGTTCCTTCAAGGCTCCGCAGCCCATTAACTGTCCATCTTTCCAAACGCTCCAGAAGGTGATGTCGGGTTCTTTCAATCCGTCCAGATTTAGGGCATGAATGCTTTCAGGCGGCGAATGCTGTTCCATTCCCTGAAGGTGCTCCCCAATTAATCTCGTAATTTCGACTCCTGTTAAATTATCTACTTTAATCACCATGTAAAAACACTCCTTGTTTATTGTTCATTTCAGGCTTACACTTGATGGTCTTATCTACAGTAAATCAATTCTTGCTGTTCATTATAGAATAGAGGTTCAACGGATGGAATGGCAGAACCTTCTGTTGTTCCAGCCTTTTTGTAGGAGTACATCGATTTTGGTGAGGCATTCGTTTATACTCCTCAGTGCAGGCTTTAATCGCAAGCATCTATCTTTCACACCTTTCAACCTTTAGTGATTCCCTATCATTTAAAAGAATCCTTCTTCTGCCGATAGGTGCTCAAAAAGAAAAGCCGCCTGACATGGCAGCTCTCTAAATGCATTCATCTTTTATTGACTTGATTGTGGACTGTGGCTGGTTAGATGGGCATCAAACATGTCGATGATTTCAAGGAATCGATCAGCCTCACGAAACACATGGTCGGCTAAAAGTGGATGAATAATACTCTTTATTTTGCATTGCTCAATTAAATCACGTGCCGTTTTCTTGAAGTCCCGAAGTGAGGATACCGACACACGATTTTGATCCAGGAATTGATCCAGAAGCGGTACGGTCTGAGATTGTGGCTTCATTGATTCGAGATCCCTTGCCTGATACATCAATTGATCAAAATCATTGCTGAAATTTCGTGCGATATCAACTAGCTTCCTTTCAGACGGATCCAGCAGATGGCCGATAAATTTAGCATGGTCCGCCATGATCCTTAAAAAGAAGACATTTTCTTTAATAATGGCTTCTGGAAGAGGCTTCAATTTGCCTTCATTCAATTCGCCTAATCGTTTTCTAAAGTAATTCGCTTCCCTGCTTGTATGGTCAACCAACAGGGGAAAATTATTTGCCCCTGGCAATTTACAGGTAAGAATTAATCCCAATACTTTTCGTTTAAATCCGAAAATATTGGCGGCAGCTTGCTGCACTTCTGTATTAAACCTTCTGATTTGCTCAGGATCTGATTGCTCTGTAAAGGAACGTGAGGTTTGTTCGATGTTTTCGAACAAGCGGTAAAATTGATTAGCCTCATTGATTAATAGAGTGTCCTCTGCTCTAAATCCCAATCGAAGAAATAAAGAATGTTCCTTCATGATTCTGGACCAAAAACGAATTTCATTTAATGACCGCTCAGCAAATTTCCCAGATGTCACACCCGTATCAGCATGCAGTAAGGCCTCTTCTCCGTTCATTCACAATCCTCCCGGCAACTACTCGTTTATCCTATTGTTATTAATCCAAACAGATAAAAATACCAAATAAAAAAGACAGGTTGCGATAAGCAGCCTGTCTTCAGTGACTTGAACCTAATTATTAATATACTTTTCAAACACATGGCCGTAGTCTTTCACGTGATACTCTTTTCGGCTTTCCATGAGCCATGTAAAGGCTGCATCGTTCAGCTGGTTGAAGTGATCGACGAGCTGGCCTTCCTTGCTCTGGATGCGGCTGAGTGTCGTCGATGCAAGGTTGATGCTCTGCTGGGCATACTGCAGGGCGAACTCGTTCTCGTGAGCGATTTCCGCGATTTTGCAAAGCGATTTGTAAAGGTCCTTCAATTCCTCAATGTGTTTTTTGTGGACGTCGATAGAAAACGGTACAGAGCCGATCACAAATTTGATCTCGACATCGAGGTCGACGGTTCCTGCCGTCTCCAAAGAAACGTTGGAAATCGTGTTCTCGCTGTAGCTGTATCGGTGAAGCATGCGTTTTTTGCTGACCGCGCTCGTTCCGTCCAAGTGGATCAGCGCACGGTTCGTAAAGCAGTACTCGTCGGTTTTGGATTTAATCAGAAAATAGATTTTCTCGTTGTCTTCATGGAACACATAATCGTCCGCGTCCACCTTGTCATAGTCTGCAGGCTTGATGACGCTCCCTACATCACTTAATCCGAGTGCATCTGAAGCTAAGCGTTTTAACATATATTCCTACTCTCCTTGTGTTTTCGTCTATTCTTTATACGATACCATTTCGCAAAAGGTTTCTCTTTTAATGAACGCCGTTTTCCACATTCCAGCTGCCCTGCTTTTTTCGGGCATACAAAATCTGCCCCGTATGATAGGCAGTATGGATCGTAAGGTTCGCGATGACGCTTCCCCACTCCTCGTCTCTGTCGTCATAAGCTCCTTGATCAAAGCGTTCTTCTTCACTTTCTTCGATTGCCGTCCTCCACTGGGCCATGACCTCTTTTAGACGGTTAACCGTCTGCTTCCAATCCCAGTTTTCGTTTACATCTTGAAATGTTCGATCGTTTCCTTCTTTAGCTGTTGACGGGCTTGCTCCCGTAAAACGGTCGAGGTAGCGCTGATTCCAATAGATGAGGTGGTTGACGATCTCACGGATCGAATTGCATTCCGCGGTCTCTTTCCAGGCCGCCTGTTCATCCGTCAGCCCTACGAGCGAGTTTTCCAAAGATACAAACCAGTGGTTGTTTTGAAAAGCGTCGAGCTGATTCAGCAAAAGTTCTTTTGCGTTCATTGTGTTGCCTCCTTTGATCGTTTTTGCTGCGGTACTGATGTAAATGTTTGAAAACGCACATTGTCTTTATGTGAAAACTGATCGGCAAAATCGCCGTTTGTGTAATCATGGATGATGTTTGTCCAAAAGGCTTGCGCCGGCTTGTTCTGTGGGATCTGGGCGATGTCCCAGTCCCCTGGAAACTGTTGAAAGACGGCAAATGCAGCCTCTTTCCCTATGCCTTGTTTCCGGTATTTCTTCAGGACGAAGAATTCCGACATATGGTAGATGCCGTGTTGTTTCCGGATCAGAGCAAATCCGGCACGGATACCGGCTCTCTTCCTCCCAATACTCATCAAGATAGGTGTACCTTATCTTCCTTCACTGTTGAGATCTGAACCGTCAAACTCACTGAAATCATATCGGTACAGCTCCAGCATCTGCCGGAGAACAGGCTTCTTCTCCAGCGGTATCCCTTCGAGTGTAATGTTCATGGAACATCCCCTCTTTTCTAACTTCAGTTGTTTCGGTGCCTTTACTTCGGTTTCATTGCTTCGGTGCCAGGCACCGTAGTAATAGCGGTGCCTGGCACCCTGATGACACCCAAATCATACCCCTATCTACATTCTCCTTTTCTCGAAGGAATCCTTTTTAGAAGCGCAGAAAAAGGGTTGGTGCCAGGCACCGGCTTTTGACATCTGTGTAATGCCGGTGCCTGGCACCAAACAAGCAGCCGCAGTCCGAGCTCGCTGAAATGAAGAAGGACAGCAGCAATCCCCCTGTTGTCATTGAGCATATTACGATTGAATCTCTACGAATCGATAAGGCTGGAAACCATAAAAAAAGGACTGAATCGATGATCTATTCAGTCCTTTAATCTATTTATGAGATCGATTTAGTTTTCTGGATTGTTTGTTTCATATACCAGCAAGGAGCCGTTGTCATCATCAGGAACAGCATAAAGGCGAAGCTGTTGACCGGCATTTTCCATGAATACTGGATTCCGAGTAATCACATGCCCCTGCGGAGATAATTCAGTGATTGGCGCTTCGTGCAGCGTCGTTAGAGTTTTCATATCCACCAATGCCATTCCGCCCAATTCATAAGGCTTCGCATTACCATTTGCAGGATTATTCAGCTCAGAAATTCCACTCACGATCATTTTTCCGTTCCCTGCATAATGACCGTCTTGGTAATCAATAAAATGACTGGAATTTTCTTTCCTATCCAGCTCTTCCCCTTTTTCATTCCACTTATAGAACTTACGAGATCCCCAGCTGTTTCCTGTGATTTTTCCATCTTGGCCTTCTCGTACGATTCCTCCGATATGATCATTAACACGAAAGGCTTCTTTGGCTGCCATTGTTTTTGGATCCACCTTGTAAATGATGGAACGGCTGTGCGGACGATACTCGGCAACCGATACCCAGATACTTTTCCCATCAAAATCAACACCGCCGGGATGGTACATGTTCCCTTCACCGAGTTTGATGTCTTTCACCAGCTTTCCTTCTTTCGTAAACACAAAAAGGTGCCCGATCCCTTTTCCTGGAGTCCGGTCATAGCCGTCCACGATCTTGCCGTATTTCACAGGCTTTTCAATAATTTGTACGGCAGACATATAAAAAAGGTCCCCAACCTTAACGATGCCCTGCGAATGATAGTTATTAAACTGCAGATCAATCTGCTCTTTTTGCTGCCATTTCGTATCCCTGGTCACTTTTTCAAACGGTGCTGAAACATTTTGCTTCTCTTGGCCGGAGACAGCAAAAGCCTCACTATCATTCTTATTGAAAGGCTGAAAAGCCGTCAAACCTGCACATATCACGAATAAGGATGCCGCTGTCGTTAATTTTTTGTTCATCGTATTCCTCCTAATTGGGTTGCAAACTTGGTTTTCCCGAATCCACCATAACGCAAAAAAGAGTGAAATTGGAGGGCTTTTCCCAAAATTTAACCCAATCTTCATCGAGGTTTTACAAAGAAAACATACTTAACGGCAGACGTTTATTTCTCCACGGTTCACACTTTTAGCCACTGGTCATGTTTTTCCCTCAGGCGCTGTCTTCCCTAGGCGGGACGCGGGGTTGCGATTCCAAAGTCTGTTCACAAAGAAAGAATCATTGAAAACTTCAATATCTTTGACTTCCAATTAAGCCAAGAGGAGATGGACAGGATTGCTGCGTTAGATATGAAACAGCTGCCCCGATTTTTATTTTGGGGCAGCTGTTTCGTTTCCTTATTAAAGAATGCGGGATAAATTTCTGTTGGAGCAAAACGAGGAAATTGCTCGTGCAGTGGCCTAATTCAGTGAAGGCTGCTTTTCCCCTGCTCTAATGTAGCTTTTGTTGTAGTTGAAAAACTCTTTCTTCGCCGCCTGCCTATTTACTTTTCCCTATTGAACCTGCTCTTAAGTGACTGATACGAAACAAGAAGGACCGCCGCCGCTCCCGCTAAAACCAGAACACTCATCCACGGGTTGGTATCCGCTTGTTCCATCACATTGGCTGCTTTGTTCGTGTTGTATTTATGCTCTCGTATCGCTTTTCTATACTTGCCTTCCGGTTCTTGCACGGCAATCGCCTTATCTGTGCTGATACCATGAATGGAGAAATATTTAGTTCCTTTTTTATATTCATTGGAGAAGTTTCCGGAATAGGTTCCTTCCTGATCGGAGTAATGTGTGACATGGCCGATTTCCTTATCTGCCTGATCAACGTACTCGTCGCTGATCGAATACGTATAATGATCCCAGACAACAAAAGGGTATGCCCACTTGGCAAAAGCTGCACTGGATAAGAGCATTTGAAACACGAAGAGCCCAGCAAGCATCACCGAAACGTTTTTTAACACCTTCATGAGCGGATCTCCTTTATTTCATCGAGTTTGCGATTTTTACGAGCTCCTTTTTGAGCTGTTTTTCGCTGTATTCATTGGCAAACATGTGCCGGAGATCGTATTCTTCCTCATCCTCCAGCCAAAACAGCTCAGCATAATTCCCAAAGTATGCAAAGTAAGCTTCCGTCCCGTCCTCCAGCTCCAGCGTATCTTCGTATTTCTTCTGTTTGATTAAGTCGCTCACCAAATTCTTATGGTTGAAAATTTTAAGGGCGATAAACCCCTTCTCGCTTTTCTCATCTTTCCGTAAGTATTCTGTCTCGAGCTGGAGCTTCTTTTTCTCGCCCCAATCCATAATAACGACTTTCGGCTTCTCGTATCTATACGGAATCGCCTCAGGCAGTTGTGCTTTAAATGGAAGGGCGTCCTTCGCTTTGTCAATGGAAACCGGCTTGTATGACCTCGGATAATGGCCCTTCTTATGCGTGTCGAGCTTCATCTCTCCGTCCGCCAGCATCGATCCCTGACAAGACGCAAGTACGGTCAAAAGCAATCCAGCTGCAACAACCCCGGCTTTTCTCATGAACTCCACCCCCGATTCTGTTTACTCAAATCATACCATTATTTCACAATCCGCCGGACAAGCAATCGGACGCAAGTTTCGACGTTTTTTGTTGTTAGGCTCAATTATTCAGTGGTTTGGCTCAATAAATCTCCGTTCCGCTCAATTATCCTCATTTGCGCTCAATTCCGTCTCTCAGCACACAAAAAAACTGCCGGACACAACGTCCGGCAGCCTTTTAATTAACGTTTCTTCAATTCTTCTGCGATGAGTTTATTAACTAGCGGCGGATTGGCTTTCCCTTTGGTCTCTTTCATGACCTGGCCGACGAGGAAGCCGATCGCCTTGTCTTTTCCGTTCTTGAAGTCTTCGATGGACTGCGGGTTGCGGTCGAGGACAGCCACTACGAATTCGCGGATGGCGCCTTCGTCAGAGATCTGAACGAGGCCTTTTTCTTTAACGATCGTTTCCGGGTCTCCGCCGTTCTCTATCATCTCTTTGAAAACTTTTTTCGCGATCTTGGATGAGATCGTTCCGTCTTCAATCAGCTTGATCATCTTAGCGAGGTTTACCGGTGTTAAAGGTGTTTCGTCGATTTCTTTGGATCCGTTGTTCAAGAAGGCACTTACCTCACCCATCAGCCAGTTGGAAAGCATTTTCGGGTCGGCTTTCTCCTTCACACCCTCCTCAAAGAAATCGGCCATCTTGATCGAAGCGGTCAGAACGCCCGCATCGTAGGACGGTAAACCGAACTCGGATACATATCGCGCTTTTCGTGCGTCCGGAAGCTCAGGAATTTCTGAGCGAACCTTCTCGATCCACTCTTCCGATACGCTCAAACGGACCAAGTCCGGATCCGGGAAGTAACGGTAGTCATCCGATCCTTCTTTTACACGCATGAGAATCGTTTTATTCGATTTTTCATCAAAACGGCGAGTTTCCTGAAGGATTTCTCCTCCATTCAGAATCTCTTCCTCCTGCCGTTTTTCTTCATGCTCAAGGCCTTTTTGCACAAATGCGAAGGAGTTTAGATTCTTCAGCTCCGTTTTTGTACCGAATTCCTTCTGCCCGACAGGACGGATGGAAATATTGGCATCACAGCGCAAGGATCCTTCTTCCATCTTACAGTCGGAAACGCCTGTGTATTGAATGATGGCTTTCAGTTTTTCCAAGTACGCATACGCTTCTTCCGGCGTGCGGATATCCGGCTCAGACACGATCTCCATCAGCGGCGTTCCCTGCCGGTTTAAATCAACCAGTGATCCGTCAGCTGCATGCGTGGATTTCCCTGCATCCTCTTCCAAGTGCAGGCGGGTGATTCCGATCTTTTTCTTTTCGCCGTTCACTTCGATCTCAATCCAGCCGTGCTCGCCGATCGGTTTATCCAGCTGGGAAATCTGATATGCTTTCGGGTTGTCCGGATAGAAGTAATTTTTACGGTCAAAATACTGTTCCCGGTTAATTTCACAGTTCAACGCCATTGCCGCACGCATGGAAAAGTCGACTGCCTCCTTGTTCAGGACTGGCAGTACGCCTGGATGTCCAAGACAGATCGGGCATGTATGGCTGTTGGACGGCGCTCCAAAGTCGGTGGAGCAGCCGCAGAATATTTTAGAGTTGGTTTTCAGTTCAACATGGACTTCTAATCCAATGACTGTTTCAAATTTGCTCATCCCTGCACCTCCTACAATTGCGGTTTCGCTTTATGGTGTTCCGTCGCCTGTTCAAAGACTGAAGCTACGCGGTAAATCGTGGATTCGTCAAAGTGTTTTCCGATGATCTGCAATCCGACCGGCAGACCGTTCGAGAATCCGCATGGAACAGAAATGGCTGGGACACCCGCAAGGTTTACAGGAATGGTTAAAATATCGTTGGCATACATTGTTAACGGATCGTTTGTTTTCTCCCCAATTTTAAAAGCAGTCGTTGGAGTCGTCGGTCCGATGATGACATCATAATGGTTAAACACTTGTTCAAAATCATTCTTGATCAGCGTGCGGACTTTTTGGGCTTTTTTGTAATAAGCGTCATAGTATCCGGAGCTGAGCGCGAACGTTCCGAGCATGATCCGTCGCTTCACTTCGTCTCCAAAGCCTTCGCTTCTGGAATTTTTATAAAGGTCCAGCAGGTTCTCGCTGTTGTCTGAGCGCACACCGTACCGGACACCGTCAAAACGGGACAGGTTGGCCGATGCTTCAGATGAAGACAGGAGATAATAGGTCGCAAGCGCGTATTTGGAATGCGGAAGTGAGACTTCCTCCCACGTTGCGCCTTGGCCTTCCAATGCTTTAAGCGCATCAAGCACTTTTTCTTTTACAGCAGGATCAACGCCTTCTGCCAGGTATTCTTTAGGAACGGCAATGCGAAGGCCTTTAATGTCTCCTGTAAAAGCAGTCTGGTAATCGGGAACTTCGACGTTTGCTGACGTGGAGTCCATGTGGTCATGTCCGGCAATCGCCTGTAAAAGGTATGCGTTGTCTTCCACCGTACGGGTGATCGGTCCGATCTGGTCAAGGGACGATGCGAACGCGATCAGGCCAAAACGGGAAACTAGTCCGTAGGTCGGCTTCAATCCTACCACTCCGCAATACGCAGCCGGCTGACGAATGGATCCGCCGGTATCGGAACCAAGGGAAAATAGAACTTCGCCCGCAGCAACAGAGGCTGCTGATCCGCCGCTCGATCCTCCTGGCACATAATCCGTGTTCCACGGGTTCTTCGTTACATGGTAGCCTGAGTTTTCGTTGGAAGATCCCATCGCAAACTCGTCCATGTTCAATTTCCCAATGGTGATGGCGCCTGCTTCATATAGCTTTCTCGCCACCGTTGCATCATAGATCGGGTCAAAATTGGAAAGGATCTTGCTTCCGCTTGTGGTGCGGAGTCCTTTAGTGGAAATGTTGTCTTTCAGGGCGATCGGAAGTCCGGCCAGGATTCGTTCTCCCGGCGATCCGGCGAGAACATCATCGAGCTCCCTCGCCTGCTGGCGGGCATGCTCTTCGTTCAGTGTAAGGAACGATTTGACTTTATCCTCCACCTGGCCGATTCGGGCATACGAAGCATCAACGAGATCCATCACGCTCACTTCTTTTTTATGTAACAGGTCGTGCAGTTCTGAGACTTTCTTCTCTAATAATGACATTTGCTGCCTCCTACTCTAAAACGCCTTCGGTACTTTAAACTGTCCATCCCTCTGTTCAGGGGCATTCTTCAACGCATCTTCACGGGAAACGGATTCTCTCACCGTATCTTCACGCAGCACGTTCTTCAGCTCAAGCACGTGGGTTGTTGGTTCAATGTTTTCTGTATCCAGTTCATTTAGTTCTTCGGCAAATCCGATGATCGCATCCAGCTGTTCCGTAAACATGTCCACTTCTTCTTCACTGACAGAAAGACGGGCCAGATGGGCAACGTGTTTTACCTGGTCTTTTGAAATTCGAGACAAACTTGCCACCTCCAAAACAGTACGTTCACAATATATAGATGATATCAAATATCACTGCTACTAAGCAACACAACGGGGAAAAACCGGTGCCAGGCACCATTAGAAGGTTCATTTATAAAAAAATATGTTGTATCGGGCTTAGGGGGCATAACCAGAAGGTTCTCCATTTTAACCAAAATGAAAAGATCTCTTCCTGAATTCTATTATTAGAAACAATCTAAAAATTCTGTCAATAGAGGGCAGATAGTCATATGAGTAAGGTTATTCGGGCAGAGGTTAATGGAGAAAAGGCACAAATGGAAGATTTTCAAATCATTAGCTTATTTAATTATGTTCGGAAACTCCCTTAGCGCATGTCTTATCAATTGACGTATGCAGCTTATTCAGCGGGGCCTAGAAAAGAATAATGTTAGGGTTGAAGTATGCGAAATATATCCCAAAGATCTTTCAACCTTTACGTCTGCCTTTGTTACGAATGCCTCAATAGGATGGGGGACAGTTTCGGGGATTAATAATTTTAATTTTTCTATCGATCCAAAGTTCAATAAAATCCTGACAGAAGGCTACCAAATTAACCCTCACGACGTTCAATCAGGTTGCCTAAATGATCTCTTGGTGCCAGGCACCGCGATTACACACTTGTGTAATTGGGTGCCTGGCACCTTTGTGTTTAATCTTTCCGAAAGCTCGTATCTTTTGTCGGATGCATGAATGGAACGCCCTTTGGCTTGACTTTCTTCTCGATTAGATCACGGTTTTCTGCCGTGTTCCACCCGATATCATTTGTTGGGTGCACCCATTGGTCCCCTGACATGATTTCCGGGTCCGTATCTTCGCTCCAGTTGTTGAGCGGCGAATTTTCGGAATTGTATTTGCTGTCCCCGATGACGACTCCGTAATCATTCACAAAGGGAGGCTGCATCTTCATTCCTGTTCCTTCGAATGAAGGTGAACCTGCCTGATGAGGCATCGTTTCTTCGATATAAGGCTCCTCGAGATTATTATCCTCTTTATTGTTCTTATGATCAGCCACGTTTTTTCTCCTTCACAAGTAAGTTGTAGTCATACTTTTTCCTTAAGTCGCTATTCTATGTAGTAGGCACTAAAATCGGGTGCAAAAAAATTTTTTCACTAAACACTTTACAAAAGTAAGCATATATTGTATTATACTTACATAAAGTAAGTTATTAAATCTCAACAGGGAGTTGTTCTTATATGTTAAGTTTAGGATTATTAATTATCCGTCTCGTAATCGGGTTATCGTTTGCGGCACACGGTACACAAAAGCTGTTTGGCTGGTTTGGGGGCCACGGTTTGAAAGGAACAGCCGGATGGCTCGAGTCCATCGGCGTTAAGCCTGGCTACACAATGGCACTGCTTGCAGGACTCGCTGAGTTTGGCGGAGGTCTGCTATTCGCAGCTGGTCTTGTGACTTGGCTTGGAGCAGCAGCTATTATCTTTACGATGCTTATTGCCATTGTAAAAGTGCACGGAGCTAACGGCTTCTGGTCCACATCAGGCGGTTATGAATACAACTTGATCCTGATCGCTGTAGCGTTAGGAGTGGCCTTCACTGGTGCAGGCGATTATTCTTTAGACGCATTATGGTTAAAATAGATAAAGAAAAAACTGGCGGGAACTTGGTTCTCGCCAGTTTTTTTTATGTTTATCTTTATTTGTTGTTCTCCAACAGCTCTATGGTGTGATAAAGAAGCTCTGTTCCTCCCAGGTTTCCATGCCCTGGAACAACTGTATCCACTTGAGGATAGCGGTCGATCACGCTTTGCACGGACACCGGCCAAGCATCAACATCAGCATCCTCTAAATTCCCGAGGTCCTTTGCTTCCTGTGACTTGATCAGGCAGCCTCCAACCAACAGCTTGTACTGTGGAAAATAAACGGTAATATTATCTTCGGTATGCCCTTTGCCCGGATAATAGGTTTCCACCTTAACGTTCCCGAACTTTAAGTGGGTCAATACAGGATTCAGAAGCCGGTCTGGTGACTCATAACCGTTTTCTGCTCCAAGCTTTGCGGTTTGAGGAGTCGTATATACATGGACACCCCGCTCCTTCAGTGTTTTAATCCCTCCGATTCGGTCTGCATGGGAATGGGTAATGATGGCGTTTTTCACCGGTTTTTTCAAATGCTTCGAAATCAAATCCATCAGTTCTGTTGTAATAGAATCATTCCATGAAGAATCGACGAGCAGCAGGCCTTTGGAAGTCTCCAACAACAGCCCGTTCGAAGGAACCGGCATCCCGTTAAACTCTCCGATCGACGTATGTACCCAAACATGCGGCTTAATTTCGGTGAGTGTAACCGTTCCTGCCTCGTTCGAATACGTTTTTTGAACATGAGCGGCTTGGCTGTGTGGCTTCTGGGCCTGCGCATTAACGATTAACGGTGCGGTTACCACACCTAAACCAATGATTCCGCTGAGAGCAGCATTTAAAACGATTCTTTTTTTCATGACCATAATCCCTTCCTTTACTTAAATTTTCCTGCTATGTTATTGATGATATTCCTTCTCTTTGACCCCATCAATGGAGCGGGAATAACAAATCTCTAACAAGAGTAAGAATATTGAAATAATTGAAGGTGAGCCAATGGACGTCTTAGAGAAGTTTCACTTGTTGATTGAACGCGGACAGCCCTATGATAATGAATTTGTTCCTTTAAAAAGAAAAATTTTCATCGGAAGAATCGGCTCTGAGCCCGCTCCTGGAATTGCTTTTCATATTCCGCTCGTCTCTAGAAGGCATTGTGTGATTGACTGTGATAAGCCCTCACCCATGCTGATTGATCTGGGAAGCAAGCATGGCACCTGGCTAAATGGCATCCGCCTTCTTCCCCAAAAGGAATATGCTCTGCACAATGGTGACCAGATTACTCTGGTCAATGGCATGATCTCCATGAAGTATATGACGATGAACTCCCAGGAAACAATGGATTGGGACCCGGTAAAACCTATCGCCCTTCCAGCCGAGGATTTCATTGAGATCCATGAGCTTTTGCAAAAAGTTCGAGTGCGTGAAAAAGACATTCACTTTTCACATAAGGAGTTTCAGTGCTTTAAACTGCTGTATTCTTCCCTCGGGCAATTCGTTTCAAAAGAAGAAGTCAAACGGCACGCCTGGAGCGAAAGAGACTTGCTTTTCGACGGCAGGGTACCCGATGTTGGCTCTGATGAGCTAAACTCCCTGATCTACCGTGTACGGAAAAAGCTCTCCCCTTATCTACACATCGAATCTGTTCTCCGTAAAGGATTTGTGATGGCTGTGTCGCAAGGCAGCCCGGCAGAAAAGTAAAAACCCCTTACGGCCGAAGCCGTAAGGGGTTTTTGTTGTATTAAAGCAACTCTGATGTTGTTTTTGCTTGCATGTGAAGAAGCAGGTAGTCAGGGCCGCCAGCTTTAGAGTCTGTACCTGACATGTTGAAACCGCCAAATGGCTGGTATCCAACGATCGCTCCCGTACATCCGCGGTTGAAATACAGGTTGCCCACGTGGAATTCTTCTTTTGCACGCTCGATGTGCTCACGGTTGTTGGAGATAAGAGCTCCAGTCAAACCGTATTCTGTGTTGTTTGCAATTTCCATCATGTGGTCGAAGTCACGCGCTTTAGAGAATGCAACAACTGGTCCGAAGATCTCTTCTTGCATGAGGCGTGCTTTTTCTTGGACATCCGCTACGATTGTCGGTTGGATGAAGAAACCTTTAGAGTCGTCGCCTTCTCCTCCAGCAACGATTTTCCCTTCTGTTCGTCCAACTTCAATGTAGCTCATGATTTTGTTGTAAGCCGCTTGGTCGATTACTGGACCCATGTAGTTTCCTAGGTCTTCAGGGTTTCCAACACGAAGCGATTTTGTTAACTCAACTGCTTTTTCCAGTACTTCATCATACACGTCTTGGTGAACGACTGCACGGGAACCTGCAGAACATTTCTGTCCGGAGAATCCGAATGCAGAGTAAACGATCGCAGCAGCCGCCATGTCTGTATCTACGTTGTTGTCGATCACCATTGTGTCTTTTCCGCCCATTTCAGCGATAACACGCTTCAGCCAGATTTGGCCAGGGTTTACTTTTGCAGCACGCTCATAGATGCGGCAGCCGACTTCACGTGAACCAGTAAAGGATACGAAACGTGTTTTCGGGTGGTCTACCAAGTAGTCGCCCACTTCTGCTCCGCTGCCCGGGATGAAGTTTAATACGCCGGCAGGAAGACCTGCTTGCTCCATGACTTCAGCAAACTTCGCTGCAACAACCGGAGTGTTGTTAGCCGGTTTAAGAAGCACTGTGTTACCAGAAACGATGGCAGCTACTGTAGTTCCCGCCATGATCGCAAGCGGGAAGTTGAATGGTGCGATGACGATGCCGACCCCAAGCGGGATGTAGTTGAATTGGTTGATTTCACCTTCACGGCTCTTTACAGGTACACCGTTTTTCATCAATTCCATTTGGCGAGCATAGAACTCGAGGAAGTCGATCGCTTCGGCTGTGTCAGCATCTGCTTCTTTCCATGGCTTACCTGCTTCTTTAACTAGGTAAGCAGAGAATTCATGCTTACGGCGGCGGAGAATGGCAGAAGCTCGGTAAAGGATGCTGGCGCGAGCTTCAGGCGCCCATTTTTTCCATGTTTCAAAGGTAGAAACCGCAACTTGCATTGCTTTTTCTGCTAAATCTTTATTTGCTTTAGAAACCGTTCCAATAATTTCTTCTTTATTGGCCGGATTGATAGAAACGATTTTTTCATCCGTTATAATCTTTTCGCCGCCAATGACAAGAGGATACTCTTTACCTAGCTGCGAATTAACAAGGTCTAAAGCTTCCTCAAAAGCTTTCTTGTTTTCTGTAACTGAAAAATCCGTAAATGGTTCGTGCTTATATTCTCGAATCATCTGGTCCCCTCCTATGCCCTTAAGCGTTTTCATTTGTTCAACAAGTCTATTCTACCCTAAACTCGTGCCACAGTTCAAACAATGACAAATAGTCAGAATAGTAAGAAATGGGCATGAAATCCTTTTATTTCAAGGGATTTTATAACTATGCACATAAAAAAGACAGACCCCTGTAATTTCTTGGGTCTGCCTTCCGAAACTATCTATAAATATGCACAAATGGTTCGCTGTTTGCGTCATCTCTTACGATGAGCGCTTCCGGTTTATTGACGGCTGATTGGATGTTAATCGTGACCGGAACGGTTGGCAGCTCCTTCATGACCGACGAGGTGACATACTGGGTGAATGAGATCACTTCTGCTTTCCCTTGGAATTGCATCGGAATATCGATGTCAAGACGGTTCATGTTTCCATCACGGTAGTGAGCTTTGCCGATCACGCCCACATAGTTCGGGAAGTAGTCCTGGATCTTGCTTTTGAAGTTATTAAACTTCTCAGCGTCATCCCTTTTTGCAGCAGTTCCGTCTTTTGAAGGGAACAAGTAGTAGCGGTCGTCAATCTTGTCCCAGCTTCCGAGCTGCGAGCTGCCCGCTCCGGCGGATGCCGTCGCGAAAAAGTGACCAGGTGTTACCGACTCTTTTTCTGCTTCCTGATACAGAGCAATGGTAATCGGTACATTTTTCAGTGCCTGGTTTTGGCGAAGGCGGTGGATCACCTGCTGACCCATTTTTCTTGCCTCTCGGGAAACGTCACTTGCATTCAATTTCTTCGAGCCGTTATAGATCAAACCAGCCTTGTCCATCGCCTTGTAATAGTACGTGGAGTTAAACGATAAGCCGACAACGACACCTCCGAGTTTTACTTTATCATTGCCGCTCTGTACAAGGTAGTTCTGCTCCAGCACATACGATAAGTATTTCGGATGCTTGTCTTCCGCTGCCATCACCTGCTTGTAAGGCGCATCCTGCTTGACACCCAATGCAGGATTCAGCCCTTTTTGAGTCATGTCTGTTTTATTGTTTTTAGCTGTTTTCTCGTCCGCACGCTTCAGCCAGTTATTGACGGTCGTGGAAGACAAATACTGGCCTTCCTGATAGTAATACTTGTCGGTGCTGAAATTATCCTGTGCAATCCGCATGAGGCCAAGTTCGAATTCATTGATGTCCAGGCGGTTATCTACACCGTACTTAATCAAGCCGCGGGCACCTCCGGGCTCAAACGGCACGATGCTTCGGTAGTATTTTTCCCCGGTATTGATCTCCCCGGTAATGATGGCTTTTTCTTCCGTTTTCCCTTTTTTCTTAACAACTTCCTCTTCCTTCTGCAGCTTATCTTTCCCCATACAGCCGCTCAGGATCAAAAGGGAGCTTATCAGGATCAGGCTGATCCGCTTTATCATGGTAACACTCCTCCATAAAACTTGATGGAACAGAGCTATTCTTTATTTTTCAAGCTCCTCGATAAATCGCTGTTCCGACCACACCTCCACGCCAAGGGATTGTGCTTTGTCCAGCTTCGATCCCGCATCTTCCCCTGCGATCAGCAGATCAGTATTCTTGCTTACGCTTCCGGTGACTTTACCGCCCAGCGCTTCCAGTTTTTCTTTCGCTTCGTTTCGGTTCAGAACCGATAATTTTCCGGTCAGAACAATGGTTTTCCCTGCAAAATAGGAATCAACATCTTCTGCACGAACGACACGCGGACCTTTATATTCCATGTTCACACCGGATTCTTTAAGGGCAGTGATAAGTTCTGCCACTTCCGGCTTATCGAAATAAAGCTCAACCGAATCGGCCATTTTTTCGCCGACTTCATCAATGGCCATCAGCTCTTCTTTCGTTGCCGAACTTAACCGGTCCATCGTTTCAAACACCTGGGCGATCGTTTTCGCCGCCTTTGCCCCGACATGGCGGATTCCAAGACCGAACAACAGACGCTCCAAAGAATTCTCTTTCGATTTTTCTATAGCGTCCAGCAGGTTGTCAACCGACTTTTCACCCATTCTCTCCAGTTTCAGCAGTTCTGCCTTCTCAAGCTTATAAAGATCTGCGACATCCTGAATAAGATTTTCCCTGAACAGCTGAGCGATGACCTTTTCTCCCAGGCCATCGATGTTCATGGCGTTTCTGGAAACAAAGTGGATGAGCCCTTCACGGATCTGCGCCGGGCATTGCGGATTCAAACAGCGCAATGCGACTTCTCCGTCCAGGCGGTCCAGAGCACTTTCACACTCCGGACAGTGAGTCGGCATATGGAAGTCTTTTTCCTCGCCAGTCCGCCGGTCCACGATTACATTTACTACTTCAGGGATGATGTCTCCCGCTTTTTTCACAACCACATAATCGCCGATCTTAATGTCCTTCTCCCTGATCAAATCCTCATTATGTAATGAAGCACGTTTGACCGTCGTTCCGGCAACGACGACCGGGGACAGGAGGGCGGTCGGGGTTACCACACCCGTTCTCCCAACATTAAGTTCAATGCCTTCAAGCCGTGTGACTACTTCTTCCGCCGGGAACTTGTAGGCGATGGCCCAACGCGGGCTCTTCGCGGTAAAACCGAGTTCCTCCTGCTGATAGAGAGAGTCAACTTTTATGACAATACCGTCTATCTCATAATCCAGATCCGGCCGGCGTTCTCCCCAGCCTCTGACAAACTCGACGACTTCATCGATATTTTTGCAATGCTTCCATTCAGGGTTCGTTTTAAACCCAAGGTCCTTCAGGAAGTTCAGGCTTTCGCTATGCGATTCAACCTTATGCCCGGAAAGCTGGCCGATCCCATAGACAAAAATGGAAAGGTTCCGCTTGCCCGCAATGTTCGGATCGAGCTGTCGCAGGGATCCTGCTGCCGCATTCCGGGGATTTGCAAAGAGCTCCTGTCCTTCTTCCTGACGGGCTTCATTCAGCTTTTGGAAGGAGCGCTTCGGCATGTATGCCTCCCCGCGCACTTCAAGGGAAACGTCTTTATCCTTGATGCGCAGAGGAATCGCCCGGATCGTCTTTAAGTTGTTCGTAATGTCTTCACCGGTTGTTCCGTCCCCTCGGGTCGCTCCAAGAACAAAGCGGCCTTCTTCATAGGTGAGCGATACGGCAAGACCGTCAATTTTTAATTCAGCCACGTATGAAACATTGTCACCGACTCCGTTTCGTACACGGCGGTCAAAATCCCGCAGATCCTCCTCATTGAACGCATTTCCAAGGCTGAGCATCGGTACCTTGTGCTGTACTTTTCTGAAATAGTCGAGGACTTGCCCTCCGACCCGAACTGTAGGGGAATGTTCATCCCGCAGCTCCGGATGGTTGTTTTCAAGCTCGATCAGCTCCTGAAGCAGTTTGTCATACTCTGAATCGGGAACCGTCGGCTGATCGAGGACATAATACTCATAGCTGTATTTTTCAAGGAGCTCACGCAATTCATTTACTCTCTTACTCGCATGCTCTTCGTTCAAACTTTCCAACTCCTTTTAAAAAATGAGAACCACGCAGCTTTTTTAAGGAAGGTTTAAACGGACGTTTAAACCCTTTCAATCGGAGCAAACTTCGCAAGCAGGCGTTTCAGTCCCACAGGCTGAGGGAACGCAATGTCCAATTCGAGAGAGTCGCCTTCGCCCTTCATGCTCACGACCACGCCGGTTTCCCATTTGCGGTGTTTCACTTTGTCTCCGACTTTCCAATCCTGCTTTTCGCCTCCATTGTTTGTGTAGACAGGAGCCGTTCTCTTGGCTGGCTGCTTCATGAAGGAAGGTGCAGCATTGGATCGGGAACTTCTTGCCCAGCTCGGTGTTTCTTTTTCCTTCTGGATGGATTCCAGCAGCTCTTCCGGAATTTCGCCGATAAAACGGGATACAGGATTCATGTTCGTGCGACCGAACAGCGTTCTCATCCGTGCGTTGGTCAAATACAGCTCCTCTTCCGCCCGGGTAATCCCCACGTAAGCCAGACGGCGTTCTTCCTCCATCTCGCTCTCTTCAAAGAGCGCCCGGCTGTGAGGGAATACACCTTCCTCCAGGCCGATCAGGAAGACAACAGGGAACTCCAGGCCTTTTGCTGAATGAAGGGTCATCAGAACAACTGATTCTTTTGGTTTATCGCCATCGCTGTCCTCGTCGAGGCGGTCGATGTCCGCCACAAGAGCGAGGTCGGTCAAGAAGGCTACGAGGCTCTTATCTTCCTGTTTCTTTTCAAAGTCCTGGGTAACAGACAGGAACTCATCGATGTTCTCCAGTCGGCTCTGGGCTTCAAGCGACTTGTCCGCCTTCAGCATGTCGCGGTATCCGGTCTTATCAATGACTTCTTCCACAAGCTCGGTCACGGAAAGGAACTCCTGCATGCGGGTCCAGTTCGTGATCAGCTCGGAAAACTCGCGCAGTAAGCCTGTGATCCGCGCGGTTAAACCGATCTGCTCCACTTCCTGAAGCGCCTGGTACATGGAAAGATCGTTATCCGCACCATATTGGAGAATCTTATCGACGGTCGAAGCTCCGATCCCGCGCTTCGGCACATTGATGATCCGCATCATGCTGATGTCATCATCCGGGTTTGCGATCAGGCGAAGATACGCCAGGATGTCCTTGATTTCTTTTCTGTCATAGAACTTGATTCCGCCGACGATATTGTAAGGGATGTTCGACTTCATCAAAACTTCCTCGATCACACGGGACTGGGCATTCGTACGGTAAAGGATTGCGATATCCGAGCATTTGCGGCTTCCGCCGGTCGTCATCTCGCGGATCTTCCCGGCTACATAATGGCTTTCATCGTGCTCATTATCCCCTTGGTAATAAAGGATATTCTGTCCTTCCGCTTTATCGGTCCACAGATTTTTCGCCTTGCGGTTGAAGTTGTTTTCTATCACTTTATTCGCTGCGTTCAGGATGGTTTTCGTAGAACGGTAGTTTTGTTCGAGCAGAATCACCTTCGCGTCATTATAATCCTTTTCAAAAGAAAGGATGTTCGCGATGTCCGCTCCGCGCCAGCCGTAGATGGACTGATCCGAGTCACCGACAACACAAAGGTTTCGGAAACGGTCGGCAAGCATCTGTACGAGCATGTACTGCGCACGGTTCGTATCCTGATACTCATCCACGTGGATGTATTGGAACTTGCGCTGATAGAATTGCAGCACCTCAGGAACACGCTTGAAGAGATGGATCGTTGTCATTATTAAATCATCAAAATCGAGCGCAGAGTTCTTTTTCAAACGTTTTTCATATTCTTGGTATACCTCGTAAACAACACTGTCATACGGCCCGTTCATGGTTTTCGCAAAATCAGCGCTCGTTTTCAGTTCGTTTTTCAATGACGATATAGAGCCAAGGATACTCCGCGGCTCAAATTTTTTCGAATCAAGGTTCTTGTCTTTTAATATATTTTTAATGACCGAGAGCTGATCGGTAGAATCAAGGATCGAGAAGTTTCGGCTGATGCCGATCCGGTCGATGTCACGGCGTAAAATTCTTACACACATGGAGTGGAACGTTGAGATCCAGATGTCTTCAGCAACCGGCCCGGTAATGGCCGCTACCCTTTCCTTCATCTCGCGAGCGGCCTTGTTCGTAAACGTAATCGCAAGAATGTTCCATGGAGCAACTTCCTTCTCCATCATTAAATAAGCGATGCGGTGGGTCAGCACCCTCGTCTTTCCGCTTCCCGCTCCCGCCATGATTAACAGCGGTCCCTCTGTATGTTTAACGGCTGCTTTTTGTTCAGGATTGAGCCCTGTCAGCAGCTTTTCAATCAATTGGTGCATACTCATTTATCCGTCACCTACCCAAACATTTGTTCTTATTTCCATTGTAAATGATTTGCCGGCCTACTTCAATTAACCTTTTACAGCCTTTACCGTCTCCAGTGCACTTTTTAAATCATCGTAAATGATATTTCCGATGACGACCGTGTCTGCGAAAACCGCCATCTCTCTCGCCTGTTCCGCGCTTGTTATACCGCCGCCATAATAAAACTTCGTACGGTCGAGCACTTTCCTAACTTCCTTTACGACTTCAAGGTCACCGTACATTCCGCTGTATTCAAGATAAAACACCGGGAGCCTGAACATTTTTTCCGCCATGCGCGCATATGCTACAACATCTTCTAATGTAAGACTGGCATTTGCACTGGAGTATTGAGCCGCTTTGCAATCCGGGTTCACGATGCAATAGCCTTCTGTCACGATCTCCTCCCAGTTCATGAGATCGCCGTATTCCTTTACTGCCTCATGCTGAAGGCCAACGATAAAGCTAGCATCCCTGCTGTTCAGAACGGTCGGAATATAATAAAAATCAAAGCCCGGAGTCAGCGATTCCATGTTGGAAACCTCCAGAACACAAGGAACCGCAAACTTGCGGATCCGTGACATCAAATCAAGGGTATTATCAAGTGTTACTCCGTCACTCCCGCCGACAATGACCGCATCTGTGCCTGAATCACAGACGGCCTCCAAATCGGCATCCGATATTTCCTTATTGGGATCCAGTTTAAAAACATGCTTCCAAACCAGATAATCAAAATTCATAAGATGCGTGATCCTCCTAGTAGCTAATGCTGAAGTGTCCTACAACGAAATGATGTCTTTTCGTCCCAAAAGGCCGACAAGCGCAGGAACTCTTGAACTCGCCTAAGACGAAACCAAACGAAGCCAATATATGAAACCGGGATTGTCCGGCCGGTTATTCTCTTTATACCTTTTGCCATTATAACAAAAATTATTGGGCTGCTCATCTTTGACACTGTGAAACAACGCTTACATGATGATTAATTTTTGGTAACTCCAGAAAAAGCGATGAACAGGAGAATGCGTATGTTTTTTTTACAGGTTGATGAGGAAATATCCTTGAAGCTGATCGAAAAAAGAGATGCCCAGCTCCTCTTCCAGCTGACTGAATATTCGAGGGACCACTTAAGGAACTGGCTCGGCTGGGTCGATTATTCGCGCACCTTAAAAGATACGAAAAATTTCATCAAGCTTGCGCTGCAAAAGTACGCTGACCACACGGACCTCGTCACCCTCATCTGGTACCGGGGCATCCCCGCCGGCTCTCTCGCTTTATACGACATCAAGTGGAATAACTTTTCGGGAAACATTGGGTATTGGCTGGGCAAAGATTTCGAAGGCAAGGGCGTCATGACTCGTTCGTGCAATGCGATGGTGGAATATGCGTTTGGAACACTGGGACTGAACCGTCTGGAACTGAAGGCGGCTCTGGACAATAAAAGAAGCCGCTCTGTTGCAGAACGGCTTGGATTTCGTCAAGAAGGAGAACTCCGCCAAGCGGAATGGCTCTATGACCATTTTGTGGATGTCGCCGTCTATGGCATGGTGGCGGGCGACTGGCCTGAAAAATAGATCAGATCTTCGGTTCCGTTTGGATCGGACTTTCCGAACCCTCTCCCCCTTTGTTCTTTTCATGATAGTTATAGATTTTTAAAGAGATGAATACAAATCCAGCGGTGATGAGGCCTCCGAAAATCCAGCCTGAGATCTTCATCGCGAACAAAATAAAATCATACTTTTTCGCGCCGTATTCCATCAGGAGATAGGATTTCAACCCGGCCTGGAAAAGGCTGCGGAACGCAAAAAGACCGGTCAGCCCTACAAAATACTTATAAAACTCAGGCTTTCTGTACAGTGACTGCGTCTTGTCGCGCGGCTCCCCCTGAATATAAGCGATGTCCACCGCAAAGTGCATGCCCAGCGGCTGTTTGATCAGGATGGTCGTGAAAATGAGCAAAGCCATAAAAATTCCGAAGAACACCTGGTTCCAAAGCATTCGTTCGGCTCCCCCTGACAGAAGGTCAATGGCCGTGCCGGCGAACAGGGAAAACAAAATAAACATCCCTGTCACGTTGAATTGTTTTTCCTTTACAAACCGGAAGATGGTATAGATAAAACCCGGAACCGAAGACAGCAGGATGGCGTAATAATCGCCCAAAACGTCCCTTCCCTGGTTCCAGATCAGATAAGGTAAAATTAAATAAAACAGCAAATCAAAAACAACGATACTTTTCTTCAAAGTTCTTCACTTCCCGTTTTGAAATGTTTCATAACTGTGCTTGATCGGGGAAATCTCCGATAACTCTTGTCCATAGTGTTCGGCCGTCTCTCATTCTTTTGACCTTACGCCCTATTTGGAAGAGGTGATTTTATGATCAGAAAAGCTGGCTTGGAGGACGCATCCGCCTTGTCTTCTCTGCCGCTGCTGCTCGGCTATACCGATGATACTACTGAAAGCATAACACGGTTGGAAAAAATTATCATCCAGGAAAATGCTGCTTTTTTTGTAAAAGAAGTGAACGGCGCAATTGCCGGCTCGGCTCCTGTACGGAGAAACATTGCTGCAGAGGGAATACTGTGAAATCGGCGGTTTAATCGTCGATGAAACCCGGCGCCGATCAGGCATTTATTGGTAAGCAGTTAATGAAAAATGTGAAACATGGGCGCTTGAAAACGGATAGGATCAAATCCGGCTGCGTTCCGGTTCCGGCCGGATAGGATCACACCAATTTTATGCAGATATCGGGGTATGGACGTGTGAAAAATCAAGTAGTGTTCACTCGTAAGCTTTTTATAAGAGCCTCCGCTCGTTGTTTACTTGCGGTTCGACATGCTTTACTTGCAGAACACATCATTTTTATAAAATCCCCTTCCCGTCCGATCCGATTTCCGCACCCCGAAAACAAAAAACCTGCACCGCCCATAAGGCGTTGCAGGTTTTACTTTGCTTCTTCTTCTTTTCCGTGTACGCGGTCGAGTGCCATCTGATAGGCATCATTTCCAAAGTTCAGGCAGCGTTTTACACGGGAAATCGTGGCTGTGCTGGCGCCGGTCTCGGATTCGATTTTGTGATAGGTCTTTCCTTCCCGGAGCATGCGGGCCACCTCGAGGCGCTGTGCCAGTGACTGAATCTCGTTCATCGTGCACAGATCATCAAAGAATTGATAGCATTCTTCCAGATTCTTCAGTGAAAGGACGGCTTCAAACAGCTGATCCAGCGCCTTCCCTCTTAATTTATCAATTTGCATGTACTTTGCACTCCTTCTGCTCTATTCAATAGAAACACTCTTACTGATTCCTGGCTGCGTCGGGATGATATTGATCCAGGTTTTACCCGGAACGAAACCTGTGCCGGACGGGATTATTCTGCCGTCCTTGTTTTCCCAGCTGACTTCCCTGGCTTTTCCGCACTGAAGCAGAATCGCTTTGCCGGCGGATGTAAGGTCGATTTCTCTGCGTCCGTAACTATCAATGATTCTATGGGCCGCTTCCACAATGAACACGTTATCGACTTCGATTGGTGTTTCTGTTTCGCGGTCTGTGGTCGGCTTTCCGTTGCTGGAACGGGCATACCGTTTCGTTGACGAATCGTAGGTGTAGCTGACATTTTCACCGTGATTGTATGTTATCAGAACTTTATCGGCTTTGTCACCGGTAAGCGCTTTGGCCTCCGCTTGATTCAAGAAAGGAAGAGGCCTTATTTTATCTTTATTGTCATAGCCTTTCTTCTTTAAACCTTTCATGATGTCTTTGTACGCAATGTACGAATTATGAGGCGCCTGCCGGAATGATGCCCGCTGAAACAGCGTACCGTCATAATACAGGCCGTTCAGTGAATCGACATCGCTGTTCCCGGATAGGATTTTCTTTGCCTCCGGACTCCAGCCATGATGAATATAAAACGAATGAAACCCTTGGCTCAGCTCGATAAAATAATTTCTCGCACTTCGGACAGGTCCTACGACTTTTGGCTTCTCACTCTGAAAAACGGCGAGAAAACGTGTAATATCGCCTTCTGCCAGCACCTCATAAACAAGGTCGGCTTTATGAAGCCCTGACTGAGGACGGGCCTTCTGATGGTTATTGACCATCACCGCAAACACGCGGGCATCGGTCGGTTTGTTCGTTTTGATGCCTGTGAGCGGATACGTGTTTTTCAGCTCTGTCTTTTCTTTCTTTTCAGGAGCCTTCTCATGTTCCGCAGGTTTTTTGTTACTTGCCTTTTCATCCTTCTGGCAGCCTGCACCTCCCAGGATCAATAAAGCCGTACAAATAGCAAGCATCCATTTTTTCATCAGGCACCCCTGCCCCCCTGGCCCCCCGGCCGAATATTCCCAGACGCTTTACTTCTTTAGTTTAACGCATAATCGAAGGAAAGAGTATGACTTTCTTCTTTACATCGTAAATTCCAAGCTGTGTGATGCGGATATACGGCAAATGTGTTGACGAAAAGAACAGCAGGCTGTAGATCGGATCCTCAAAAGGATAGCCTCTTTTGCGCAGCTCTTTCGTTAAAGCCTTTTCTTCCTGTATGAGATCTTCAACTGATGAAGGAGACATGCCCCCGCCGAGCGTCAGCTGGAGCTCGCTGATCACTTCTCCGTCCTCGACAAGCACGATGCCGCCTTTCATTTCTTTCACGCGGTTAAAGGCCGCAAGCATATCCCTTTTGCTTTTTCCGATCAAAAGAAGATCGCCTGTACTCGAATAGGAGCTGGCAAATCCGGAAACTCCCCTTGCAAAACCTTTTAAAAGCGTGTTTACCCGCCATTTGCCTTTTTTGTCAACAAGCATGAAGAAGCACTCGTCATGATCGTCATCCAGCATCTCGTTCATTGGATTAAGCTGAATGTGATACGGCTTCGTTATGACGGAGTTTACCATCTCCATGCCTGCGAGGGAACTGAACTGAAAGTCCTTCAGTGACAGATCCCAGTTCAATTCAAGCGGCCCCATTCCATAATCGCTCCAAGGGAACGGTGCCCCCGCTTCCATGACCTCACCGTCACGCTTGATCCATTGCCCCTTTGCGAGAACGGATTCAGGATTCGGCTGCTGTACGCTTTCCAGGATATTAAGATGGGCTGCTCTACCCGGTGCAACCATTCCGAGTATATGCTCTTTACCGTAATATCTTGCTATGTTATAGGAAGCCATTTTATAAGCATCAATAGGATCAATTCCTTCTTGCAGGGCGATAGAAATCATTTTGTCCGTAACGCCTTCTTCATAAAACGCCGGGGTTGATCCGTCGGTTGTAAAGATGACACGGTCAAAATGGGCAGCACCGATCTCTTTCATTTCTTTTAAAATCTGTGCGAGATCGGGACGGATGGATGAATAGCGGAGAGAGGTCGTCAGCCCGAGGTTCAGCCTCATCATCGCTTCCTCTCCCGTCATCGCCTCATGATCGCAATCCACACCCAGCAGGGCCATTTGCGTCAATGTTTTCTCAGAAGCGCCCGGCAGATGTCCTTCGATGCGCTTCCCGGCCTTGCGGGTTTCCCTCATGAGATGAAGAATATGATCATCTCCCTGAAGGACTTTCGGCCAGCCTGTCAGCTCTCCGCCCTGTATCACGTATGGAGATGCAAGCATTTTTTTTATATTGCTCAATGAGAACAAAGAGTCTTCATTCAATAGCTCAGACTGGGAATCATAACGGCACCACCAATAGTACGTAAAGGGCAGCCGGTTCAGGTCCTCCATAATAGTAAGCGCTTTCGTAACTGGCAATGATAAAAAAAGCATAAGGTTATCGCACATGAAAGTCGTTGTGCCCCTTGCCGATGCATAATGGCCCAGAGTCTGGGGATTATATAGTTGAAATGGATGGGCATGCGGCTCAATGTAACCCGGGACGACATATTTACCGTCAATGTTTACAATCTCTGTCCCGTTCGTTTGGCTGGGCATTTTGTCCCCTACATAAACGATGCGGTTTTCGTAAATCCATATGTTAGCTTTTGTCCAGCAGTGCCGGGCAGCATTTAAGTATGTTGCATTCTGCAATACGATCGATGGAGCCAATTCGCCCATGATTACTGCTTGATGGCGTCGAAGTTCCGCCTTCGACCAAAACAAGAACTGGTTAGACATAGGTTTCACCTTTTTCTCTGTATAAGTACATTTTCTCAAGGATACCATACAATTTCGGTTCGTGGGTGTCTTTAAGCAAAACACAAAAAATCATCACAAAAAGGAGCATTCCCCGTTATGAAACAAAACATTGGCATCTTAAACTCCATGATTCGGATCGTGTGCGGATTGACTATGCTTGCGATGTTAACCGCCAAGTACACACGCAGACCGTACAGAGGATCTTACATCTTTATGATGATTCTCGCGTCCATGAAAGTGGCTGAAGGCATCCTGCGCTACTGCCCGGTCACAGACATGGTAAAACAGGGAACTGAACTGAAAGACATGGATTTGGACGATATTTCCAAGGAGGGCTCAGCCATTAATCCGAGTTAGTCAGAAAGGCTGAAGCTGGCCAGCATATCTGCGAATAATCAACAAAAAAACTCCCCTGCAGCGGGGAGTTTTTTATAAGGAGGCTTATGGCAATTGAAAGAATATTTAATGGATACGATTTTTATCTATGCAACGCTGATCGGCGGCATCATTGCGATCTTGTTCGCTTTCATTAAAAAGCGGCGCGTGAAATAGCCTTTGAACCGATGTCCGTACGGTAAAATGATTCTTCACAATGTATTTTAGACATTTCCCTATACACCGCTTCCTGTGCTTTGGACAGGTCTCCCGCTTTAACCGCAGCGAGAAGAATTCGCCCGCCATCTGTAACAAGCCCTTCTTCTGTTTGCTTTGTTCCAGCATGGAAAAGCAATGTATCATCCTTCAGCGTGTCGAGCCCTGTGATGCTGATCCCCTTTTTATAGGCTTCCGGATAGCCTCCGGAAGCAAGAACCACACCAAGCACCTCATCATCTGACCAGGACAGCTCCAGTGCCTTTTTATCTAAAATAGCCAGCAGGATTTCTGCAAAGTCACCTTGAAGCCTTGGAAGGACAACCTGTGTTTCCGGATCACCGAAACGGGCATTGAACTCGATGACCTTTGGCCCTTGAGCCGTCAGCATTAGCCCCGCATACAGAATCCCCGTAAACGGTCTGCCTTCTTTTATCATCGCCTGTGCCGCTGGTTTCAGGATCGTTTCCAATGCCTCATTCACGACAGACTGCGGAATCTGCGGAACAGGCGAATAGGCACCCATGCCCCCTGTATTCGGTCCTTTGTCTCCAGTAAAAGCCCGCTTATGATCCTGTGCGATCACCATCGGGTAGACCTTTTCTTCATTAACAAAAGCCATGAATGAAAATTCTTCGCCCTCCAGGAACTGTTCCATGACAACGGACGCACCCGCCTCTCCAAAACGGGCATTGTTCAGCATGTCATCAAGACCGTTTTCCGCTTCTTCCTCTGTCATGGCGACGATGACACCTTTTCCCGCTGCCAGTCCATCCGCCTTCAGGACGATCGGTGCGCCCTGTCCATGAAGGTAATCTCTCGCTTCTGCATACGAGGTAAACGTTCGGGAAGCAGCTGTCGGTATGCCATGCTTGTCCATCAGATCTTTTGCAAAGGATTTGCTGCCCTCAATTAAAGCAGCTTCCTTTGACGGCCCAAAAATGGTGAGGCCTTCTCTTTTAAAATCATTCACAATGCCGTTTAAGAGGGGAACCTCAGCTCCAACAAAAGTAAGAGCGATTTGATTTTCTTTTGCGAACGCGATCAAACCCTCGTGATCGTTTTCCTCGATGCTGACACACTCAGCGATTTCACCCATGCCAGGATTTCCGGGCGCGGCAAACACTTTCGTTACACTCGGGCTGTTCGCAAACCGCCACACGATGGCATGTTCACGGCCGCCTTTTCCTATCACCAGAACATTCATGCGGAATCCTCCTTAATGTTTAAAATGGCGTACGCCGGTAAAGACCATCGCGATGCCGTACTCGTCTGCTTTCTTGATGGAATCTTCGTCTTTTACCGATCCGCCAGGCTGGATGATCGCCGTCACACCAGCTTTCGCTGCGGCTTCCACCGTATCGTCCATTGGGAAAAACGCATCAGAACCCAAAGCGCTTCCTTCGGCTTTTTCTCCCGCTTGTTCAATCGCAATCTTCGCCGCACCGACACGGTTCATCTGCCCGGCTCCGACTCCAATCGTCATCTGGTCTTTCGCTAAAACAATCGCATTGGATTTCACATGCTTAACGACTTTCCATGCAAGCTTCAAATCCTCCCATTCTTTTTCCGTTGGCTCGCGTTTCGTAGGAACAGAGATATTCGCCTGATCCCATCCATACGCATCTTCGTCCTGAATAAGAAGGCCTCCGCGAACGGTTGTCAGGCGCTTCTCCTGCTTTTTATCTTCACCGAGCTCCAAAGTGAGCAATCGGATATTTTTCTTTCTTGTTAAAATCTCTTTTGCTTCCGGACTAAATGATGGCGCAATAATAATCTCCAGAAAGATTTCGCTCATCTTTTGTGCAGCCACTTCATTAATTTCCTTGTTCGATGCGATAATTCCGCCAAATATGGAGATCGGATCCGCAGCGAACGCTTTTGCGAATGCATCTTCCACACTGTTTCCTGTGCCTACGCCGCAAGGGTTCATATGTTTTACCGCTACGATTGCCGGGTCTTTGAACTCGCGCACGATCTGCAGTGCCGCGTCGGCATCATTAATATTGTTGTAGGATAGTTCTTTCCCGTGAAGCTGTTCAGCTTGCGCGATCGATGTTTTTGTACCAAGCGGCGCTTTATAGAAAGCCGCTTTTTGATGCGGGTTTTCCCCGTAGCGAAGATCCTGTTTCTTCTCATACGTAACCGTGTAAGTTTCAGGGTTCTCCTCTTCCACCATGTTTGTTAAGTATTCCGCGATCAGCGCATCATATGCCGCTGTGTGGCGGAATGTTTTTGCTGCCAGTTTACGGCGGGTTTCCTCAGTAACTTCATTGTTTTTTTCTACTTCTTCAAGGACGCTGCCGTAGTCGGAAGGATCAACGACAACCGTGACGTACGCATGGTTTTTCGCTGCCGAACGAAGCATGCTCGGCCCGCCGATATCGATGTTTTCAATCGCATCCGCAAACGCAACATCCTCTTTTGAAATGGTTTCTTTGAACGGATAAAGGTTGACGACCACAAGATCGATCGGGGAAATACCGTTTTCCTCCATCTGGCGCACATGGCTTTCGTTTTCTCTCACCGCCAAGAGTCCCCCGTGAATCATCGGGTGCAGTGTTTTCACCCGGCCGTCCATGATCTCAGGGAAACCTGTCACTTCTGAAATGCCCGTCACGTTAACTCCGGCTTCCTGCAAAGCCTTGCTCGTTCCGCCGGTTGAGATGATCTCTACCCCTTTATCAGCCAGTGCTTTAACAAAAGGAACCAGTCCTTCTTTATTGGATACCGATACTAATGCTCGTTTGATGGTCAAGATTGAACTCCTCCCACTTTTTCTTGGTTGAATAGCTCTTCTAAAACACGAGGAAACAATTCATGCTCTACCTGTTGAATTCGCTGCTGCAGGCTCTCTCTCGTATCTTCTTTTCGGATCATTACTGCTTTTTGGGCGATCACCGGGCCTGTGTCCATTCCGCTATCCACGTAATGTACGGTAACACCCGACACTCCCGCCTGGGCCTCCAATGCTTGTCCGATCGCGTCCTTTCCAGGAAAATCAGGAAGCAGGGACGGGTGGATGTTCACGATACGGCCTTCAAAATCAGCCAGCAATGTACCGCCTATAAGTCGCATATAACCGGCCAGTACGATAAATTCAATACCTTTTGCTCTCAGCCGTTTTAAAATCTCCGTTTCGAACTCTGCTTTTGTTTCGTACTGCTTCGGAAAAAACGTGAAGTATTCCACTCCTGCTTCTTCCGCCCGCTCGATGACACGCGCTCCCGGCTTGTCACAAACAAGCAGTGAAACTTCGGCATTTAGTTTTTTCTCTTTTATTGCGTCGACGATCGCTTGAAAGTTCGAGCCGCTCCCAGATGCAAATACTGCGATCTTTTTCATTTCAATTCACCGCCGCCAAACACAACACCCTCACCTTTTTTCACGCGGCCGATCACAAATGCCTTCTCGCCATCCTGTTCAAGCGACCGAATGACATCGAACGCTTCGTCATAATCCACTGCAAGCACCATGCCGATTCCCATGTTGAACGTCGTGAACATCTCTTTTCTTCCGATGCTTCCGGTCTCTTCGATCGCATCAAAAATCTCTGGAATTGGCCATGAACCGTAATCGACTTCTGCCGCAAGTCCTTCAGGCAGCATACGAGGAATGTTTTCAACGAAACCTCCGCCTGTAATATGAGCCGCTCCGTGCACATGAAATTTTTTGTAAACGTTAAGAAGCGGCTTCACATAGATGCGAGTAGGTACGAGCAGTTCTTCTCCAAGCGTCCGGCCTTCACTGCCAAAGCTTCCGTTCAAATCCAGCTGGCCTGTTTCAAGCAGCACTTTACGGACCAATGAATAACCGTTGCTGTGAATGCCATTGGAAGACAGGCCGATCAATACGTCCCCTTCCTTCACAAGGCCGGGATGAATCAATTTTGACTTTTCAGCAGCACCAACCGAGAATCCCGCGAGATCATAATCTCCGTTGCTGTACATGCCTGGCATTTCTGCCGTTTCTCCGCCGATCAGGGCACAGCCCGCCTGCTCACAGCCGTCCGCGATTCCTTTTACGATATCTTCCACTTTAGCAGGATCAAGCTTGCCGCATGCAATGTAATCCAGGAAGTACAGCGGCTCGGCGCCTTGAGCCACGATGTCGTTCACACACATCGCTACAGCGTCCACTCCGATGCTATCATGTTTGTCCAGCATGATCGCTACCATAAGCTTCGTTCCCACTCCGTCCGTTCCAGAAATCAAAACGGGCTCCTTGTACGGCAGATTGGACAGGTCAAACATCGCTCCGAATCCGCCGAGGCCAGCCATGACTTCCGGACGGCGTGTGCGCAATGCGTGTTTTTTTATTCTGTCTACCGCTTCATAGCCCGCTTCAATATCCACTCCGGCCTGTCTGTATGCCTCTGCCATTGTATTTCCTCCCTTTTTTAAACCATTACACCATTTCTTTTTCGTACGGCAGCACCGTATCCGGGTAGATCTCTGTCGGATACTTTCCGGTAAAGCAAGCGAGACAGTGCCCGTTGTTTGGATCGCTGTCCGGACGGCCCACTCCTCGCATCAAGCCTTCCGGTGATAAGAACGCCAATGAATCTGCACCGATAATGTCCCTGATCTCCTCCACAGAATGGTTGGATGCAATCAGTTCTGCACGTTCTGACGTATCGATGCCGTAATAGCATGGATGAGCAATCGGCGGTGCCGTTATTCTTACATGTACTTCAGTCGCACCTGCCGCACGCAGCATTTTAACGATACGGCGGCTCGTTGTTCCACGTACGATCGAGTCATCCACCATGACGACACGTTTTCCTTCTACGATCCCACGAACTGGAGAGAGCTTCATTTTCACCCCAAGCTCCCGCAATTCCTGTGAAGGCTGGATGAACGTACGGCCGACATAACGGTTTTTGATCAAGCCGATCTCATACGGGATGCCGGACTCTTCCGCATATCCGATCGCTGCTGAAATACTGGAATCAGGAACACCTGTCACGACATCTGCTTCTACCGGGTACTCCTTGTAAAGCTCTTTACCAAGGTTCTTTCGTGCGCTGTGAATGTTGATCCCATCAATGTTGCTGTCGGGTCTTGAAAAATAAATATATTCCATGGAACAGATCGAGCGGTTCATCGGTGAAGAAAACGTGTCCGCTACCATCCCATCGTTATCAATAATTAATAGTTCGCCAGGTTTCACATCACGTAAATACTCGGCTCCAACGACGTCAAATGCACACGTTTCAGAAGCGACAACATAGGCATCTCCAAGCATTCCGATGGAAAGTGGACGAAGGCCGTGCGGGTCGAGCGCCACCAACAGTTTGTCTTCGGTCATGATGACAAAAGCGTAAGCTCCCTTTAGCATCGTTAACGCATTTTTCACTTGATCCTTTAATCCGATATAGCCGCTTCGTTTAATTAAATGAGCGAGTACCTCCGTGTCAGAAGTCGTTTGAAAAATACTTCCCTGAGCTTCAAGCTGATGCTTAAGTGCATTGGCATTGACGAGATTTCCGTTATGCGCAAGTGCAAGACTCGATGTCTGCGAACGGAAAAGCAGGGGCTGAACATTCGCATATTCATTCCCGCCTGCCGTGGAGTAACGGACATGGCCAATGGCCGCATGTCCTGTTAATCCTTCCAATTCTCCGCGGCTGAATACCTCGTTAACGAGGCCGTGCCCTTTGTGCATTTTCAGTTTGGAACCGTCTGTAACAACAATGCCTGCACCTTCCTGCCCTCTGTGCTGAAGGCTGTGAAGGCCATAATACGTAAGCTGGGCCGCATCCTGGTGGCCCCAGATCCCAAATACTCCGCATTCTTCGTTTAAGCCTTTGATGTCAGCAAGCATGGTATTGCTCCTTTCCAAGCGGAATGAAGTTCTTCATGAGTCGCTGCCAGCACTTCCCCTTCTGTTTCATGGTCGATACGAAGAACAGCTGTGTCCGTAACAAAACCGATCTGCTTCGCATCTTCATTCATGGCCTCAAACGCTTTTGCGTTTTCAGGTTTGACCGAAACAAGGAAACGTGACTGCGTTTCACTGTATAGCGCGGAGACGGTATCGCCTTTTACTTCAACAGAAGCACCGGCAGCACCGTTCATCATGCTCTCAGCAAGAGCTACAGACAGACCGCCTTCTGCGACGTCGTGTGCGGATTCAACAAGTCCCGTTTGAATCGCTTCAAGCAATTGTTTTTGGCGTTTCGTTTCCGTTTCAAGAGAAAGCTCAGGGGCTTTTCCAGAGATCTTTCCGAGCTGCATTTTCTGCAGTTCACTTCCCCCGAATTCCGGACGGGTATCACCAATCACATAGATCAGATCGCCGGGTGCTTTAAAATATTGAGTCGTAATATGGTCAAGGTGATGAACGAGTCCGACCATGCCGATGACCGGCGTCGGATAAACTGCTACACCGTTCGTTTCGTTGTATAGGGAAACATTGCCGCCGATGACCGGTGTGTTAAGCGTACGGCACGCGTCGCTCATTCCGTCAACGGACTTTTCAAGCTGCCAGAAGATCTCAGGCTTTTCAGGATTTCCGTAGTTCAGGCAGTCTGTGATGGCAAGCGGCTCTGCTCCAGAGCAGACAAGGTTTCTCGCTGCTTCAGCGACTGCAATCTTTCCGCCGGTCTCCGGATCAAGGTAGAGATACCTCGAATTACAGTCCGTTGTCATCGCAAGCGCTTTGTCCGTTTCACGGATCCGGATGACCGCTGCATCTGATCCCGGAGGAACGACCGTGTTCGTGCGGACCATGTAATCATACTGGTCGAACACCCATGATTTGCTCGCAATCGTCGGCTGGGATAAAAGCTGCAGCAGCGTTTCCTTTTTGTTTTCCACGTTTGGAACGAATGCCTCTTCGTTCTGGAACTGTGAAAAATAAGCAGGCTCTTTTGATGGCTTGTTGTAAACCGGCGCTTCTTCTGCGAGGGCATCAACCGGAACCTCTGCCACAACTTCTCCGTGGTGCAGAAGGCGAAGCTGCTTCTCTTCAATTACTTTTCCGACGACGACCGCTTCAAGGCCCCATTTTTCGAAAATCTCAACCGCTTCCTGCTCTCTGCCTTTTTCCATCACGATCAGCATGCGCTCCTGTGATTCAGAAAGCATCATTTCGTACGCTGTCATGTGAAGCTCTCGCTGAGGGACAAGATCCAGGTTCATCTCGATCCCCATGCCTGCTTTGCTCGCCATCTCCGCAGAAGAACTCGTAAGTCCGGCGGCTCCCATATCCTGAATCCCGACAAGGGCATCACAGTTCTGAATGAGTTCAAGACAAGCTTCCAGCAAAAGTTTTTCCATGAACGGATCTCCGACTTGAACCGCTGGGCGCTTCTCTTCAGATGCTTCCGTCAGTTCTTCTGAAGCAAACGTTGCGCCGTGGATGCCGTCGCGTCCGGTTCTTGCTCCGACATACATGACAGAGTTGCCTGCGCCTTTTGCCTGTCCTTTTTGAATATCTTTATGGTCGATCAATCCGACACACATGGCGTTAACGAGCGGATTGCCGTCATAGGAAGCGTCAAACTGGACTTCTCCCCCGACTGTCGGAATCCCGATGCAGTTGCCGTAGCCTGCGATTCCCGCTACGACTTCCTCAAACAAATATTTCACGCGGGAAGACGTTAACTCCCCGAAACGAAGCGAGTTTAAAAGTGCGACAGGACGCGCACCCATGGAAAAGATGTCACGGATAATTCCGCCAACCCCGGTTGCCGCTCCTTGATATGGCTCAATAGCAGATGGGTGGTTATGGCTTTCGATTTTAAACACGACCGCCTGGCCGTCACCGATGTCCACTACTCCTGCTCCTTCTCCCGGTCCTTGAAGTACGCGTTCTCCTTCAACGGGAAACTTGCGGAGTACGGGCTTGGAGTTTTTATAGGAACAGTGCTCACTCCACATGACCGAGAACAATCCGGTCTCTGTCCAGTTCGGAAGTCGGCCGATGATGGATTGCACGAGTTCAAACTCATCGTCGTTCAAGCCCATTTCACGGTATAGTTTTTTCTCCTGAATTTGTTCTGCAGTCGGCTCATGAAGATAAGACATGGTTTTCCCTCCAGCTTTTTACGATTGATTGAAACAATTTCAGACCATCGGCACTGCCCAGAAGATCGCTGACCGCGCGCTCCGGATGCGGCATCATGCCTAATACATTTCCTTTTTCATTCAAGATCCCGGCAATGTCCGAGATCGATCCGTTCGGATTATTTTTATAGCGGAAGATGATGCGTTTCTCTTCTTCCAGCTGTTTTAGCGTGTCTTCATCACAATAGTAATTCCCTTCACCATGGGCGATTGGAATTGTAATTTCTTCCCCTTGCTCATAAGCAGAACTGAACATCGTTTCAGCATTCACGACCTGCAGTGTTTCCGGCTTACAGATGAATTTCAGTGATTTGTTCCGGCGCATCGCTCCTGGCAGAAGCCCGGTTTCAAGGAGAATTTGAAATCCATTGCAGACGCCAAGAACGGGCTTTCCGGCTTCAGCTGCCTTTTTCACTTCATCCATTACATTGGAAAACTGTGCGATCGCCCCTGTGCGCAAATAGTCTCCGTAAGAGAATCCGCCCGGCAGCAGGATGCCGTCAAAGCGGTCCAGATTGCTTTCATCGTGCCAGACGTACTCTGCTTCTGCTCCAAGCTCGTCTTTTACTGCATGAAGCATGTCAACGTCACAGTTGGAACCTGGAAAAACGATAACCGCAAACTTCACTGTGCGACGACCTCCTCCACCTCATAACGGTAGTCTTCAATGACAGGGTTGGAAAGCAATTTTTCACACATTTCCCGTACGGACTTGTCCAGGTTCTCAACGTTTTTGTCGATCGTAAGCTCCAAATACTTCCCGATGCGCACATCTTGAACTTCACTGTACTCCATGCGGTGAAGCGAGCCTTTTACCGCTGTTCCTTGAGGATCCAATACGCTTTCTTTCAATGTGACGAATACTTTTACTTTATACATGCAGGTTTCCCCCTAAGCGTTCTAAGATTTTTTCATAAGCTTCTGTTAAGCTGCCAAGATCCCGGCGAAATACGTCTTTATCGAGCTTTTCATCCGTCTCACTGTCCCAAAGCCGGCATGTGTCCGGTGAGATCTCATCTGCAACAATAAGCTTCCCTTGAGTGTTTGTTCCGAATTCAAGCTTAAAGTCTATTAATCTAACCTTTTTCTCTGTAAAAAATGTCGTAAGAATGGAATTGACCTGAAGCGCAAGCTCCTTCATCTCCTCGAGCTGTTCTGGAACAGCCAGTTCGAGCGCTTCGATATGATCCTGGTTAAAAAGAGGATCGCCAAGGTCGTCATTTTTGTAGTAAAATTCGACGATCGGCTTATGGAGAACATGTCCTTCCGGCAGCCCTGTGCGTTTTGCGAGTGTACCCGCTACCACGTTGCGTACCACGACTTCCAAAGGAATGATCGTAACGTGCTGGACAATCTGTTCTGTTGGAGATTGCTTGGAAATAAAGTGGGTTGGAATATTGTTTTCCTCCAGCATGGAGAACATCAAGCTTGTGATCTCATTGTTCAGACGGCCTTTCCCATCGATGGTCGCTTTCTTCTCGCCATTGAACGCTGTCGCTGAATCCTTGTACTCCACCCAAACGATGTTCTGATCTTCTGTGCTGTAAATTTTCTTCGCCTTTCCTTCATAAAGCAAGGTTTGCTTTTCCATTCAAAGTCCCCCTGTCATAAGCTTCCGAATTGTACTGCAAAAATCACGAATATTGGCACTAATGCGGATAATGCTGAGGTGCCAAGGACGGAAAGCCTTGCTTTTCCGTCCTGTATCCTCATGGTCGTTACTTATAAGCCTAGTCGTTCGAAGATGGTGTCGACGTGTTGAAGATGGTAAGAGTAGTCGAAGCAGTCTTCGATGTCTTCCGGTGTCAGTTTTTCAGTGATGCGCGGCTCTTCTTGTACGAGCTGCTTGAACTGAACGCCTTCCTCCCACGCCTGCATCGCTTTTGGCTGGACGATATCGTACGCAGCTTCCCGGCTCATTCCTTTATCGATGAGCTTGAGAAGTACACGCTGAGAGTAGATCAATCCGTAAGTTCTTGTCATATTGCGTTTCATATTTTCCGGGAACACCGTTAAGTTCTTCACAATATTGCCGAAACGGTTAAGCATGTAGTTCAGGGCAATCGTCGCATCCGGCAGGATAATGCGTTCTGCAGATGAGTGCGAGATGTCGCGTTCATGCCAGAGAGCCACGTTCTCGTATGCTGTCATCATGTAGCCGCGGATGACACGTGCCATTCCCGTCATGTTCTCGGAGCCGATCGGATTGCGCTTGTGAGGCATCGCAGATGATCCTTTTTGCCCTTTCGCAAAGAACTCTTCTACTTCACGTGTTTCACTCTTTTGCAGTCCGCGGATTTCAACGGCAAACTTCTCGATGCTCGTCGCAACAAGGGCCAGCGCTGACAAGTAGTGGGCATGCCGGTCACGCTGCAGCGTTTGTGTGGAGATAGGTGAAGCTTCAAGACCCAGATTCTCACAAACAAACTTTTCAACGAAAGGATCGATGTTAGCATAAGTACCGACCGCTCCGCTGATTTTACCGACCCGGACGGTATCTGCAGCTTGCTTAAAGCGCTCCAGGTTGCGCTTCATTTCTTCGTGCCATAGGGCAAGCTTGAGGCCAAATGTGGTAGGCTCAGCGTGCACACCATGAGTGCGTCCCATCATGACGGTGTATTTATGTTCCTTCGCTTTATTTCCGATGATTTCGATGAATTTTTCGATATCTTTGATCAAGATCTCATTGGCCTGCAGAAGCAGATAAGATAACGCAGTATCTACAACGTCTGTAGAAGTCAGCCCGTAGTGCACCCATTTGCGTTCTTCTCCAAGTGTTTCAGAAACCGCACGGGTGAAGGCAACCACATCATGGCGTGTTTCCTGCTCGATCTCCAGAATGCGGCTGATGTCAAAAGAGGCGTTCTCGCGAAGCTTCTTCACGTCCTCTTTTGGAATCTCACCAAGCTCTGCCCATGCTTCACATGCTAAGATTTCCACTTCAAGCCATGCTTTAAACCGGTTCTCATCTGTCCAAATGGCTCCCATTTCCGGGCGCGTATAGCGTTCAATCATCTCTTTACCTCCAGCTTTTCAATCTTCAGTACAGCAGCTTTAATGAATTCTGCTTTGTCGAGGGCCTCGCTTATTGTGTTTCCGAGCACAGTAATGTGACCCATTTTTCGTTTTATTTTTGCTTCGTCTTTACCATACAGGTGAAGCTTGGCGTCTTTCAGTGTTTCTAAATTGGCCAGCAGCGGCTTCATATGTTCACCGAGCACATTGATCATCACGGCCGGGCTGACCAGCGCCGTCTTACCGAGCGGCAGTCCGCAAACCGCGCGTACGTGCTGCTGAAACTGCGACGTTTCACACGCTTCGATCGTGTAGTGCCCTGAATTGTGAGGACGCGGTGCCAGCTCGTTCACATAGATCTCACCGTCTGTTCCCAAAAACATCTCCACTGCGAGCGTTCCATACAAATTCAGGCCGAGAGCGATCTGTTTGGCCATCTCGTAAGCCCTTGCGGCTGTTTCCTCCGAGATTCTGGCCGGTACGATCGACTGGTGAAGAATGTTCTCCAAGTGAATGTTTTCAGCCACCGGGAAGGTGGTCATCTCGCCATTTGTTCCCCTCGTAACAATGACCGAGAGCTCCTTCTCAAAGGACACCCAGCTTTCCAGCACACACTCTCTGTTTCCGGCAGCCAGTTCCTCCGCCTTTGCTAAATCAGCTTCACTGCGGATGACCGCCTGCCCCTTCCCATCATAGCCTCCACGGCACGTTTTCAAAACAGCCGGAAGTCCCAGCTCGTCTATTGCATTGTGCAGATCTTCCTTGCCTTGCACGGGAAGGTAAGCCGCTACTTTTACTCCGGCCTTCTGGATCGCCTTTTTTTCCCTCAGGCGGTGCTGCGTAAGATAGAGCAGCTGGCTCCCTTGAGGCATATATGCGTTCTCCTCGAGCCACTGAGCCTTTTCACTGTCTACGTTTTCAAACTCATACGTAATGACGTCACTCTTCCGGGCGAGCTGTTCAATGCCTTTTAAGTCATCGTAAGCGGAGACGATCTGCTCATCGCTCAATTGGCCGCACGGCGATTTTTCACCGGGATCCAGAACAATGATGCCATAGCCCATCTCGCGGGCACTGACGGCCATCATCCGGCCAAGCTGTCCTCCGCCCAGAATACCAATCGTCTGTCCTGGCAAAATCGTCTTAGTCAAGGGAATCACTGCTTTCTAATACGGTTTCCTGGATGCTTTCGCGCCTCGCTGTTAAACGAGCGTTTAAAGCTTCGTCTGTTACCGCTAAAATTTGAGCAGCCAAGAGCCCTGCGTTTGTCGCTCCCGCTTTACCAATGGCGACGGTTGCGACAGGTACGCCCCCTGGCATCTGAACGATGGAAAGAAGTGAATCGAGTCCGTTCAGCGCTTTGGACTGTACCGGAACACCGATAACAGGAAGCAAGGTTTTCGCAGCCACCATACCCGGCAGGTGGGCCGCACCGCCAGCGCCGGCAATGATCACGCCTATGCCTCTGCTGCGGGCTTCTTCTGCATATTGAAACATTAAATCAGGTGTTCGGTGTGCGGAAACTACCCGCTTCTCGTAAGGCACATCCAATTCGTCCATCACCTCGCAAGCATGTTTCATCGTTTCCCAATCTGATGTACTTCCCATAATAACGCCAACTTGTTTTTGCATCGTTTCCTCCCCGCATCGTAACTAAACGCTATGTGAAATGATTTTTTTGCAATAAAAAAGTCCAGTGTACTCACTTTCTCTGTTGTATGAGAGAAAGCTACTACGCTGGACATACTTCACCTGCGGATATGCCGAAAACAGCAGTGGTGCTTCCCCTCATAGTCTGATGAATAACGGTCATCAGGTAGAGACTTACGGGCCATAATCCCGTGATTATATGAGGTACTATGCTTTTGTCACCCTTATTGTAACGAAGGGTATGTTAAAGTGTCAACCAAAAATCGAACAATAATATATTCTGACAATTTAATGTTCGGTTTTTACTGTAATTTCCCTTCGAAAACGATGCGTTGTGCGTGATATTCCTGCACGGTTTTTCCATTTTTCTTTACTTCTTTAAAAACGGGCTCCTCCATACGGCGTACAGGCGAATAGCCTTCTTCCGCCATTCGGTCTAAACAATCAGAGATCGTCTCACCGGGCTGAACCTCAAATTTTTTCTTGTTTGGTTTTTTATCCATTAATGCCTCCGAATGCTTTTCACCCAAAATCCGCCGTGGAAGGCTTTCGGCTCATGAGAGATGATGAAAGCCTTTGGATCGAGCGACCTAACTGCTTCATATAAATTGGATTCCGATTTGCGCGATGTCAGGATCTCCATCATCAGCCGCTGGCCTTCCCGGCCGGATGCCATCCAGTCCGTTACGCCAAACCCCTTCGAGCGGATCGCGTTCGGCAGCCCTGCTTCCGTTTCAGTCGTAATCACATTAACTGTAATATACCCAAGTGCAAGCTTTTCTTCAATCTTCATACCCGCCAGAACCCCGAGACCATAACCGAGTGCATACGCAATCAAGTTTTGGATCTTATCCAGGTTATCCAATACGAGCCCAAGGCCAATCACATAAATAATAACTTCAAAAACGCTGATTAACGCAGCGAGGTACCGCTGATTCTTTAACGTTAAGATCATTCTTATCGTAAAGAAAGAAACATACACCACGTTGATGAGTAGAATGGTTCCTATCATCGCCAAACCGTTTTCCAACATCGTCTATACACTCCCTTAGCCTGTCCAAAATGATGTCATAAAAGTAAGATATCACTTTTTAGACTGGATGGAAAATGAAGATTTATCCAGTAATTTCTATGGAGACTTCTGTTTTGGATAGGCACGTTTTTCATGGCTCCTCATAGGCTATAAGAGCATTTCCGGGAAAGGAATTGATGTCATGTATCCATATCAAGCACCATTTGAAGAAACTCATTACTATTATGATCCGTATAATCCCTTTGATCCCTATGCTGAGAGGCAGCAGCAGGCTCAAGGCCAGCAGCAGCAACAGCAGCAAACCTATCAGCAGCTTTTAAATATACTGATGTCGAGCATTATAGGCGAAGCAACCGCTATTGACTTCTACACCCGTCTTGCGAAAGACGCTCCGAACGAGTACAGCAAAAATGTACTGCTCAGCGCCGCCAAGGATGAAAAGGCGCATCTACATTTGTTTACCCGACTTTATACTTCTTTAACAGGCAAGGAGCCGAAATATAAAATCCGCCCCGTGAAGATCACGAACTTCCGGCAGAGCTTATTTGAGGCCTATGAAGACGAACTGTCCGATTATGAGAAATACCGCAATGCCTATCTTCTGACGCAGGATCCCTCGATCCGGGACACCTTCTTCCGCCCTTTTTCGGATGAGATCAAACATGCTACACGCTTCAGCTTTTTATTGAACGCACGGTAAAGGGCTGCTTTGGGATTTTTAAGTCTTGAGGAGTCTCCGTAAAAAAATAAGTCAGGAGCACTTTGTTTAGTTAGGATGAGAAAATGAAAAAAGCTTAAGGGTACGTATGTTCCTTAAGCTTTTATCCTTGATCATGTTCATCCTGAGGGTGTTGTTGATTCTGATATTGCTGCTGGTGTTGATGCTGCTCTGGCTGATGCTGCTCGTGCTGCTGGGCAGCCTCCTGCTCTAAATCATCAATAATTGTCTCCATATCCTCGAGATGTGCCTCACCCGTCAATCCGATATTTAGCGTTCCTTTTAACTCTTTGACATGCAGCTCCTGAATTTTATAATTGATATTTTCTATATTGATGGGCTTTATATTGTTCAAAGCCTCTCTGAGAGTATGATTTTCATGCTGCAGTTCAATAATTTGCTGCTGAAGCTGCTGTAATATATGGTACAGGTCTTGGTCCATCTCATTGAACCTCCTTCATCGATCCTCGGTTTCACCTGCTGGGCAGTGGATGCATATACTGGGTCTGCAAGGGAGTGAGTGAACATGAATCCTTCATGGGGCAAGGGGAACGAGTGGAAAAAATATGCCGATCAAGTTCTCGGCAAAGACTTCTTTAACGATTTTAAGGAGTTTGGCTTAACCAACCAAGGGCCTCTAGTTAATGTATATGAGAATTCAGAGGAAATTTACTGCTTAATTAATCTCCCTGGAGTAAAAAATATTGATGACGTCAATTTATATGTGCATTATCGTACGTTGAAGGTGACAGGCACCATTGATTTTTCCATAAAAAAATTCACCTGTGTGACGGAAGAAATCGCCTCAGGCCCTATCGAACGGGAGATCCCGCTTCCGCATCCCGTCGAGGACCGGCCGTTGGATGCCGGCTATTACCGGGGCTTGCTGTATGTCCGCCTCCAGCGGCTCAAGCAAGAAAAAGAACAGCAAAAAGTAAAAATCTATGATTACTTTGAATAAGACCCAGAGGCTGCTGATGTCGCCCTCCGGGTCCATTTTTTGGGTTCTAATGCTGCGGATTGTTGGCCAGCAGGGTAATCAATATATAGTAAAGCAGCGAGGCGTTTGCCAATTGCATTTCCTCAGCCTTTTCTTCTTTTGTCTTGTTGATCTTATTTTCAATGATTTGAACGCCTTCAGCTGATGTTTTGGTTTTTTTGGTGGTTTTGTTTGTTTCGGTGATGTTGTCAGATTGTTTTTGGGGCGTTTTATTGTCCTCGTTTGAGGCGTTTTTGTCTTTACCATATCTTTTAATGATCAAGGTTTTTCCAATATTCAATGAACCTTTCATCGTGATGGATTCTACATTGACGTTCCTTATCGAAATTTTCATGAGATATCCCTCTTATCTGTTGAATCCAGGAAAAATAATCCTCATTACACTATAATATGAAGTTAGTTACGGATTTATCTCTGTTGAGGGGATGCTTCTGGGTCGTTCGAGGTTGTTGATGCATATATCGTGAGGTGGGAAGAAGTCCGAATAATTGGTTTGGTTCAATTCATCGTTGATTTAGTTCAATTAATTTCTGTTTGGATCAATTATTTAAAGATAGGCTCAATCAACCGTGAAATTGGCTCAATTATTCTGTGTTAGGCTTAATTATCTGTTTCAGATCCTTATTCTTAGAAAAACAAAAAAAGAGTGAAACGAATTTTCATTCGTTCCACCCCTTTTGCCTGGCAGCGTCCTACTCTTACAGGGGGAAGCCCCCAACTACCATCGGCGCTG
>NZ_JAUHLN010000003.1 GCF_030412265.1 Fictibacillus terranigra | reverse complement strand
ATTTGATTCTGGAGCCATAGGCCTCGTTTACCAGACGGTTAGATGAACTTGTCTCTTAAAGTAGATTACGCTAACCGGATTACGTTTGCACAATAAAAGCAGCGGCAGTCGAGGTCTTTCGAGTTCCTAGTCCGTCACTACTTTTTTACGAGTCGGTCTAATTCAGTTTGTCGGGTGATCGTGTCGTTAAGATTGGATCCGGAAACGGATTGGCAAGAAATCTCGGCCCTATACGATGCCCTGCCCAGGTGGCACCATCTCCCATAGTGGAAATGAACCGTGCGGTTGCAATATCGAACATATGGACCAGAGGCAGGGTTGGAGATTGTTGAGTCTTTACTTTTGGACCCGGCGTTGAAGAACTATCATTTGCTTCCGAGCGTTAAGGGTAATTTTCTTCTAAAGCTGGGGAGAAAGAGGGAAGCATTTGAAGAATTCCAGCGTGCTGCTTCGTTAACACAAAATGTACAGGAACAGAAATACCTATTAAAACAGGCGAAAGATTGTATGGAATAAAAATACATTAAAGTTTTGTCGATTTCAGAATTATTTTCTTTTGACATAAAAACTCCTCCGTATGCTGTTATTTTGGTTGGCGAACCAAAAATATTTAGCACCTCGGGAGAGTTTTTTTCATACAACGCTGAAAGCTTTTTGGAACCCTAGGCCTAGCCTAGGGTTTTCTTTTCTATAATAAAAAGGAGCTGATTCAGCGCATCGTGTGCAATGTATCAGCTCCTATAAAATTAAAACATGCTCCCATAATCCTAGCTTTCCCTTTGCTGGAATAAATTCATCCAGCATCTGCATATCCTCAACTACCCAAGCATAACCTCCCAATTTAAAGTCACCCATAAAATAGTCATTCCCTGATACGATTCGACCATCCTCCAGAATGGCCCATGTCTCATTGTTTTCAGTTACCTTCAAACAATCTACAAGTTTGCATACAGCAATGATCTGGCCAGTTGGAAGATTCTCTGGTGTGTATCCGTGCTTACCAAGCAACGACTTTATGGCTATATGGTTAGAGACGTCTTTATCTATTTTTTTACTTGTGTGAATGGCAAGTGGCCCCCGATAATTCGTTCTCCATGACCTTGTTTCATATGTTGTCTCTCTATGGACAAAAAGGCTTGCCCATGGCTGGATCATTGATAAAACCTTCATTCTGACAGCCTCCAACCTATAGAATTTTATTTTGATTATAGAGTGTCCCTGTAAAGGAATATTATGAGCAAAAGGCAGAATATCAGTTCACGGAGATCCAATTTATGAGGCATGAGTCATGACCAGTGATCATTAATATCAAATATTAATCAGCAAACTATTTTTGTTGGGTTTTACAAACTCACTAGATGTGATTGGGCACGAACTTACACATGGAGTGACCCAGTTCACAAGCGGGCTAGAATATGAAAAGCAGCCTGGAGCTTTAAACGAACATCTCTCGGATGTTTTTAGGATTGCTATAAAGCAATATCATTAAAACAATCAGGACAGGATGCAGACTGGTTAATCGGTTGCTGACTTAGATTAAAAACAAATAAAATGATTTGAAGAGAAAATAATAAAAACGTTGATTTATATGGGTTTTAAAAGTTCCGTAACACGGTATAAAAACATCAATTTATTAAGTTCGAGAAGATAGGCTCGGTAAGGTGAGGGTGAAAAATTGACCACTAAACTGACCAGTTTTTGACCACCGGTTTTGGGAATGAGCACAGTTGCGAATTCCCATGGTTATAATAAATAAGGCTAGTTTGTAATCAGAACTTCAACTTTAATGTATTTAAATATGTGCTAACTTTGCAATAGTGCTAATTTCATGCGGATTTTAGTCATCATCAAGCATAGAAAGACACGCAGTATATGTTCCGCACACAGGTTCACATTGGAACCTTCAAACCATTTTTAAACCCTTACACTATTAGGTGTAAGGGGGTTTCATATGCCTGTAAGACTTTAGAAAGTAACCAAGCCGTAACTGCATACCTTCTATAGAGGTGATGCGAGGTGCATATCAAAATCATTGAAGGAACTTCTACTGACAAAATCAGGTATTCTTGCTACTCTTATCTTAAAGATAAGTACAGAAGGGAGAAGCTCAATGATCGCGATCTATGCAAGGGTGAGTACAGAGGAGCAGGTAAAGAAGGGCTTCAGCTTGGAGGATCAGATCAAGGAATGCAGAAAGAAGGCAAAGACAGATGAAGTGATGGAGTATGTAGACCGAGGAGTTTCTGGAGAAATCCTTGATCGGCACGCTTTGACTAAATTACGAAATGACGTTAAAGAAGGGTTGATCACTAAAGTCATATGCTTAGATCCTGACCGGCTTTCTAGAAAGTTAATGAATCAGCTAATCATTACAGATGAAATTGAAAAACGGGGTGTGCAGCTCGTTTTTGTCAACGGGGAGTATACGAAGACTCCTGAAGGTAACCTTTTCTATAGTATGCGTGGAGCCATTGCGGAATTTGAAAAAGCAAAAATTAACGAGCGGATGAGCCGGGGGAGAAAAGAGAAGGCCCGGCAAGGGAAGGTTTTACGGAACTTTCAGATTTACGGATATGATTATGATAAAGAACATGGGAAAATAGTCATAAATGAAGAAGAAGCAAAAGTAATACATCTCATATTTGATCTGTTTACCCAGCCGAATACGATGGTTGAAGGCATCAATGGTATCGCAAAATATTTAACGAGCAAAGGGATACCTACCAAAAGGGGCGCAAAAGTATGGCATCGCCAGGTGGTTCGGCAGCTACTGATGAACAGAGTGTATACGGGAGAGTTTTATCAAAACCGTTGGAACACAGAAGGTATGCTAGGGAACAAGTATAAGTCCAAAGAAGACCGTGTTCCTATGACTGTCCGGCCAAAAGACGAATGGATACGAATCGAATGTCCTTCCATCATTGAAGAAGAGATATTTGAGCATGCTCAAATCTTATTGAATGAATCAAGGCGTAGATGGGCCAAAAAAAGTAAGAGTGAATATCTATTAAGTGGATTATTGCGTTGTGGTGATTGTAACAATACGATGGTTGGCGTTAAAACAAAAAACTGGGGACAGACCGTTTTTATTTATACTGATAAAAAGAATACCTCGGGTGCAAAAAATCCAGGTTGCGGTAGAAAAGTCTATGTCCCCAAATTAGATGAGGAAGTATGGGAGACAATTTTAGAATGGTTAAATGCCCCGGAGGAAATTGCAGCTGCGACCGAAAGAGAGGAGGAAGAAAAACCTATCCATTTTGAGGAGATTGAAATTGAACGGCTTCAGTCAGAAATCAAAAAAGTAAAAGCTGGACGAAAAAGACTGCTGAACTTATTCACTCAAGGATTGGATCTTTCTGAAGAAGAAATAAAGCACTCATTAAAAGAACTGAAAGAAAAAGAAATGCGTTTGCAAAAGGATTTAGATGAACTGGAAGCGAAGAAGAAAAATAACGAACAACATATATACGGGAAAAAGTTATTGGAAGAGGCTGCGGAATTTTACTTCTCGAGAGGAAAAGAGGAGTTAAGCTTTGAAGATAAAAAATCCCTTTTGCGGCATGTGATAAAAGAAATTAGAGTGTATGAGGACAGTATTCAAATCTACACATTCTGATTGGTAATATTTAACGCAATGTAATGACATTAGAATGGAAATCCTCATGCACCTGCGGGCGTTGAAGAAGACGAAAAAGGATGTTTCGCTTCATGATCCAATCGGTACGGATAAGGAAGGCAATGAAATTACCCTGATCGATGTGCTGAAAGCGGAAACCGAGGATGTTGTGGATGCCATTCAGCTGAAGATGCAGAAAAAGAAGATCTATGACTACATTCATGTGTTAGATGACCGTGAGAAGGAAGTGATTGTCGGCCGGTTCGGCCTGGATCTTCAGAAGGAAAAAACACAGCGGGAGATCGCGAAAATGCTGGGGATCTCCAGGAGCTATGTCTCTAGGATTGAAAAAAGGGCACTGATGAAGCTGTTTCATGAGTTTTACAGAAGCCGGCAGCAGGGGCAGAAGGAGAAGCCTTCGTAACTGGAGAGACCCTTACCTACCCAGACGGTAAGGGTTTTTTTATTTTAGTAATGATAAGGCTGCGGATCTGCTGGAAAAGACGATGAAAATAAAATCCCCAGACGATGTGTCAGGGGATTTCTTTTACTGCCGTTTATCGCCATCACAACATTAACTTCTTTGGTTTTATTATGACTGCGGAGGCCATTTCCTGTTTAATACATTAATAAATGTCTTAACATTCTTCTTATCTTGTAAAATCGGGGAATAAATGTAGGAAAGCGTCCTGTTAAAGGACTTATTCTTTAATTTGATCATCGTAAGATTGTTGTGCTGTACGTCTCTTTCTATAACACTTCGGGATAGTAGTGACAGCCCCTCGCCTTTAATAATGGTTTCTTTGATGCCTTGATTACTGCTGATGGTGAGCAGTGATTTAACTTTCAAGCCATTTGAGCGGATGACGTGGTTCAAGTATTCACGTGTACCTGAACCGACTTCCCTGGTTACCCATGGCTGACTTTGAAGATCAGACACTGTCACTTCTTGTTTATGAGCGAGTTCGTGATGGTTAGAGGAAACAATAAATAACTCATCTTCCATAAAAGCGTGTACGGACAGCTCCTTTTCATTGGTTTGCCCTTCAATTAATCCGATATCAACTTGATACATCCTAACGGATTTAACGATTTCATCCGTATTGCCGATTAGAACCTGAAGCTCAAGCTCTGGATATTCTTTTTGGAGGTCAATAAGTAAAGCAGGCAATATATACTCGCCAATTGTAAAACTTGCGCCAATCTTTAAAACTCCTTTAATAGAATTGTGGTGTTCCAGGATATCTTGTCTCGTCTGTTCATAGATAGTGATCATTCGCTTTGCCCTGTCGTATAAGATCTCGCCTGTGGGAGTGATTTGTAATAATTTTGGAGAGCGCAAAAATAATGTGGTCTGAAATTCTTTTTCAAGATTTTTGACATGTAAACTTACACTCGGCTGTGACATGAGAAGTATTTCAGCCGTTTTAGTAAAATTTTTAACTTCAGCAAGGGTTACAAATGTTTTTAATGCATCATAGTGCAATAGGATCCCACCTTATTATTAGAAAAGTTAATAGTTGCAATAATTTTTATTTATTTTACTAATATACTCTCTTTAGGTAAAGTAGGAAATAAAACTTTTTAACTTTAAAACCTACTTAATGGATAGGGAAAAAGTGAAATGCATGATTGACAAATGGTTTTTACTGTCAATAAAAAACAGAAAATTATGTTTATAATCCTTTGTGAGGTGATATTTTGAAACTTCAAGTAACAAACAGTCCTTTTACTCAAGAGCAGGCAGACCTCCTTAACCGATTGCTGCCGACATTCTCAGAATCACAAAAAGTCTGGCTCAGTGGTTATTTGGCCGCGTCCCAACACGTTTCCGTTCCGGGGGCATCAGAAGCTGCGGAGGTTCAATTCCCTTCGGAGCAGACCATTTCAAAAGAAGTGACCATTCTTTATGGATCACAGACAGGAAACGCACAAGGGGTAGCGGAAACCGGAGGAAAAATGCTGGAAGGCCGCGGCTTTCAAGTAAATGTATTATCTATGAACGATTTCAAGCCGAATCAAATAAAAAAGATTCAAAACTTGCTAATTGTAGTGAGCACACATGGAGAAGGCGATCCGCCGGATAATGCGCTGTCGTTCCATGAATTTCTGCATGGGAAAAGAGCGCCAAAGCTCGAGGAACTTCGTTTTTCTGTTTTGTCGCTTGGAGATAGTTCGTATGAGCATTTCTGTCAGACGGGAAAAGAATTTGATCAGGCGCTGGAAGAGCTTGGCGGCACAAGGCTTTATCCGCGAGTTGACTGCGATCTTGACTATGATGAGCCTGCGGCAGAATGGTTCGAGGGAGTGCTGGGCGGCTTAAATGAACCGCAGCGAGGCAATGCTGCACCTTCTCAAGCCACAGTACCTCAAACAGGGGAGACGGAGTATTCCAGAACGAATCCATTTCATGCGGAAATACTGGAAACAATTAATTTGAATGGGCGCGGTTCGAATAAAGAAACGACCCATCTTGAGCTGTCGCTTGAAGAGTCAGGACTCACATTTGAACCAGGGGACAGCCTCGGAATCTATCCTGAAAACGATCCATCACTCGTGGAACTGCTTCTTGAAGAAATGAATTGGGATCCGGAAGAAATTGTGACGGTCAATAAACAAGGAGATGTTCGTTCACTTAAAGAGGCGCTCATCTCTTCCTTTGAAATAACAGTCCTAACCAAACCGCTTCTTGAAAAGGCTGCACACCTGTCAGAGAATAAAGAGCTGCGTGAGCTTTTATCACCTGGAAGTGAAGAGAGGTTAAAAGAGTATCTTGAAGGGCGTGATTTGCTTGATTTGCTCCGTGACTTTGGCCCTTGGGGTGTTTCGCCGCAGGAATTTATCTCTATACTCCGGAAAATGCCAGCCCGGCTATATTCGATTGCGAGCAGCCTATCTGCAAACCCGGATGAAGTGCATCTGACAATTGGTGCCCTTAGGTACGAATCACATGGACGTGAGCGAAAAGGCGTTTGCTCCATACTTTGCGCCGAACGGCTTCAGCCAGGGGACACGCTGCCTGTTTTCATCCAGCACAATCAAAATTTTAAGCTGCCCAAGAATCCGGATACACCGATTATTATGGTAGGTCCTGGAACGGGAATTGCCCCATTCCGCTCGTTTCTGCAGGAGCGTGAAGAAATGGGAGCAGAAGGGAAATCATGGCTGTTCTTCGGGGACCAGCATTTTGTTTCGGATTTTCTTTACCAGACGGAATGGCAAAAATGGCTCAAAAACGGAGTACTGACGAAAATGGATGTCGCTTTTTCACGTGACACCAGTGAAAAAATATATGTGCAGCACCGTATGCTTGAACACAGCAAGGAACTGTTTGAGTGGCTGCAAGAAGGAGCAGTATTTTATGTTTGCGGCGATGAGAAAAAAATGGCTCATGACGTTCACAGCACTCTCCTTGAAATTATCGAAAAAGAAGGGAACATGAGCCGTGAGAAAGCTGAAGACTATCTTGCCGGCATGCAGCAGCAAAAACGATATCAGCGTGATGTATACTGAGTTCAATTTGAAAGGAGTTTTGTAACATGGTGAACCGAATTTTAAAGGCGCCGGACGGCCCGCCAAGCGATGTTGAGCGCATTAAAGAAGAGAGTAATTATTTGCGCGGTACATTGGCGGAATCGATGCTGGAACCGATCAGCAGCGGAATCCCTGACGATGACAACCGCCTGATGAAACATCATGGCAGCTATTTGCAGGATAACCGGGATCTTCGCAATGAGCGCCAGAAGAAAAAACTGGAACCGGCTTATCAGTTCATGCTTCGTCTCCGGTTACCAGGCGGAGTGGCTACACCGGCTCAATGGCTTGTCATGGATGAACTTGCCCGAAAAAACGGCAACGGTACCTTAAAACTGACAACACGCATGACGTTTCAGATGCATGGTATTTTAAAATGGAACATGAAAAAGACGATTCAGGAAATCCATGCTTCCCTTCTGGATACAATCGCAGCATGCGGAGATGTGAACAGGAACGTCATGTGCAATCCGAATCCCTATCAATCAGAGATCCATTCAGAAGTGTATGAATGGTCGAAGCGATTAAGCGATTATTTATTGCCGCGCACAAGAGCGTACCACGAACTATGGCTGGATGAAGAGAAAGTGGCAGCTACCCCGGAAGTGGAAGAAGTTGAACCGATGTATGGACCGCTTTACTTGCCGCGAAAATTCAAGATCGGGATCGCCGTTCCACCGTCAAATGATATTGATGTCTTTTCTCAGGATCTCGGTTTTATCGCAATTATCGAAGATGGCAAGCTAGTTGGTTTTAATGTAGCCATCGGCGGCGGCATGGGCATGAGCCACGGCGATAAAACAACGTATCCGCAACTCGCTAGAGTCATCGGTTTCTGCAGGCCGGATCAGATACTGGATCTGGCTGAAAAAGTGATAACTATCCAGCGGGACTATGGAAACCGCTCCAAACGGAAAAATGCACGGTTTAAGTACACAGTTGACCGGCTGGGACTAGAAACGGTCAAGGCTGAATTGGAAAACCGCCTCGGCTGGAGCTTAGAAGTAGAGAAACCTTTTCATTTTAATGATAACGGCGACCGTTACGGTTGGGTGCAAGGTGTTCAAGGGAATTGGCATTATACGCTGTTTATCGAAGGCGGTCGCATTGCAGATTTTGATAATTACAAGCTGAAGACAGGTTTGCGTGAAATTGCCAAAATCCATACTGGAGATTTCCGTCTTACGGCGAATCAAAACCTGATCATTGCCAATATATCGTCCGAGAAGAAGAAAGAAATCAGCGAATTAATGGAACATTATGGTTTGACAGACGGCAAGCATCATTCAGCACTTCGCCGCAGTTCCATGGCCTGCGTCGCTCTTCCAACCTGCGGGCTGGCGATGGCGGAGGCCGAACGTTATTTACCGGTCCTAATTGATAAAATTGAAGCCATTGTCGATGAAAACGGCCTTCGTAACGAAGAAATTACGATCCGCATGACGGGCTGCCCGAATGGGTGTGCTCGCCATGCATTGGGTGAAATTGGCTTCATCGGAAAAGCTCCCGGGAAATACAATATGTATCTGGGTGCGGCTTTTGACGGCAGCCGCCTGAGCAAAATGTACCGCGAAAACATCGGGGAGGAAGAAATTTTAAGCGAGCTCAGAGTTCTTCTTTCCAGCTATGCGAAAGATCGGCAGGAGGGTGAGCACTTCGGTGACTTTGTGATCCGAACTGGAGTTGTCAAAGAAGTAACAGATGGGACAAACTTTCATGATTAAATAAAAAACAAGCCAGCTGTTGTTGCTGGCTTGTTTTTGTCTTTATTAGAATTTCCCGCCGAACGTTTCGTAGATGAGGAGTGCATTTAAAAAGATAATCAGCGTAGCTACGATCACCAGTAAAACATTTGTAAACGGGCGGTTCGCATAGGTGCCCATGATCTTTTTGCTGCGGGTGAACATGATCAGCGGGATGATGGTAAAAGGCAGCTGCAGGCTGAGTACAACCTGGCTGATAACGAGCGCTTTCCATGTATCAATGCCCATTCCGATTATGATCAGCGCTGGGATCATCGTTACAACCCTTCTGATCCAGATCGGCAGTTTAACGTTCAAAAACCCTTCCAATATATACTGTCCTGCCATCGTTCCTGTTACCGATGAGGATAAACCTGCAGAGAGCAGGGCGATCGCAAAAGCGAGGCTGGCAAACCCGCCAAGCAATGGTGTAAGTGTAGAATAAGCATCCTCGATGGATGTGACGCTCACTCCGTTTTTAAAGAACACCGCGGCAGCCACAATAATCATTGATGAGTTAATGAACCAGGCGATGTTCAAAGCTAAAAGAGAATCGACAATGGCAAATTTGTAGACCCGGTAGTTATAGTTTGGCTGGTTCTTCTTTAAACGATTTTTCACAACCGAAGAGTGAAGAAAAATATTATGCGGCATCACAGTTGCACCAAGCATTCCAATAGCAACCAAAATGCTGGCAGAGTTTAAATGAGGTACAACCATATGGTAGCCGATTTGCCCCAGATCGGGTTTGGCATAAAATAATTCCACGATATACACGGCGGCTACAACAAGCACAAACGCCAAAATAATTTGTTCAATAAAACGATATCCATACTTATGAAGAAGCAGGATTCCAAATGTAACCGCGGCACCGATTAACGCAGCAGGAAATAAAGGAATGCCAAGCAGTATATAGATTCCGAGCGCAGCACCTAGAAATTCCGCGAGGTCTGTAGCCATAGCTGCAAGTTCTGCTGTAATCCATAAAAACACGGCAACCGGTTTTGAAAAATGCTCACGGCAGTTTTCTGCCAATGATTTTCCCGTTGCTACACCAAGTTTTGCAGCTGTAATCTGTAAAAGGATCGCCATTAAGTTACTTAGCAGTAGAACCCATAATAACGTATAGCCAAAAGTGGCCCCGCCTTCAATGTTAGTTGCCCAGTTCCCTGGATCGATATAACCGACACTCACGAGAAACGCTGGCCCGAGAAAAGGAAACGCTTTGCGAAGTTTACCTCTTTTAGGGAAAGCAGGAGCCAAGGCTTTACTATTCATCGTTTCTCACCTTCCTTGCAATAGGAGTCACAGGGTGTCCTTCAGGTTAAAAAGTTTCCTTTGTTCAACTTTTTGAGAATTGACTATAATATATGCGAGGAATCAGGAAAATGCAACAATTTAGAACCAAAAAGGAAGCATCATTTTCTATGCTTCCTTTGAACCTGTCACAGCACTTATGGCACGTTTAGAAAAATACTCAGAACGATAATAACGGCAGCATAGGAGGAAACCGTTTTTAAAATGCCTAATCATTATGGCTTTGTCCTTTTCAAAAAGCACCCGACCAGAACGGCCAGCAGGAAAGGGATGATAAAGCTGCTTCCGGTAAAAGCTGGGTACTCTGGAGCAAAGGTATAATGTATGGTTAAAAAATTTCTGTATAACGATAAATTGTGTAAATAGGAATAACATTATTCCAGCGATGGAAATCCAGGCTGGAGCCTGTTCGAATCGAATGGCGCTCGCCAAATACATAATGAAAAGAAAAATAATGGCAGGTACACTCATCAACATGAGAAAAAAGAAGACGACAGTCATCAAGGTAGAAGATGCCGGGTTAATCCAGTCTTGTGGTTGTAAGGGCTTGGCTCGCTGCAACCACTTTAGAATGTGCAGAGGGTTGAACTGGTGATTATGGGGAATAGATGTAATAAGAAAATTACATAGAAGGAGGCTGCGGTGTATGCAGGAAGCCTTGTTGTTTGCCGTTATGATGCTTACTCTTGTGTATTTTATGTATCTTTGCATTAAAGAATAGGTTTAGAGCTCTTTTCCTGCAGAGGAAAAGAGTTTTTTCATTTTAAATAAACTAAATGGTCGATTTTTATTGGAAATTTCTTTATAATGGAAAAAGATCGAATATTTAATTAACAAGGGGGATAACCATGCTATTACAAGGATTGCGCGAGAGCTGGGATTTGGATTCCATATTCAGCGGAGGAAGCAGATCAGAAGAGTTTCTTACTGCTATCTCCAACATTGAAGCACAGCTGGCTGCACTAAACAAGAAGATAGAAAACTTTCAGTTAGATTCAATGGAAGCGGTTGTGAAAGACGTGCAGGAGACCGCTGCTTTACTGAATGAATGCATCTCCTTTGTAGGGTGTCTTACAGCCCAGGACGTAAATGACAAGCAAGCTTTAACTCTCCGTGGAAAGCTGGAGTCCATGAATGCCATTTATTCTACGATTTTGGTGCTCTTAGACAATAAGATGGCAGAGATTCCTGATGGAGACTGGAACAAAGCGTTAGAAGGAGAATATTTGTCCAGTGTTGCTTTTTCGCTGAACGAAAGAAGAAACCTTGCTTCCCAAAAATTATCTTATGAACAAGAAGCACTGATGAACGACCTGGCAGTTGATGGCTATCACAGCTGGTCTACTCTCTATGACACAGTCGTAGGGAAAATCGGCATTGAAGTTGAACAGAACGGCAAGAAAGAAACGCTTTCTGTCGGACAGGCGGAAAACCGAATGACCAGTGCGGACAGACAGGAAAGAGAAACGGTGTTTACAAAATATACAGAGGCATGGGCACAGCAGGGTGATTATTGTGCGGAAGCATTAAATCATATTGCAGGGTTCCGCAACAGTGTATATAGGCACCGCCAATGGGATGATGTGCTGAAAGAACCGCTTGATATCAACCGCATGTCAGCCGACACACTGAATGCGATGTGGCAGGCGATCGATGAGAATAAAAACCTTTTTGTGTCCTATCTGGACAGAAAAGCTTCTCTCCTTGGTTTGGAGAAATTAAGCTGGCATGATGTCGATGCACCTTTATCCAGTGCGGACAGCAAAATGAGCTATGATGAAGCCGCAAACTTTATTGTCGAGCAGTTTCAGTCCTTCAGCCCGAAGATGGCGGAATTCTCAAAAAAAGCGTTCGAAAAGCAGTGGATTGAAGCTGAAGACCGAACAGGTAAACGGCCTGGAGGTTTTTGCACGGGCTTCCCGGTGAAAAATGAAACACGTATCTTCATGACGTTTTCCGGTACGCCTAGCAATGTATCCACTCTGGCGCATGAATTAGGGCATGCCTTCCATTCTCATGTCATGGATGATATGCCGTACCTGGCTACAGAGTATGCCATGAATGTAGCAGAAACGGCATCTACTTTCGCTGAGTTGGTCGTATCGGATGCAGCGGTTAAAAATGCAAAAACGAAAGAAGAAAAAATCGCCTTGCTTGAAGATAAAGCACAGCGTTCTGTAGCCTTTTTTATGAATATCCATGCCCGCTTCCTGTTTGAAACCAGATTTTACGAAGAACGCAAAAAGGGGCTTGTATCCGTAGAACGATTGAACGAATTAATGACAGAAGCTCAAAAGGAAGCGTTCTGCAATTCTTTGGAAAGCTATCATCCATATTTCTGGGCTTCTAAACTTCATTTCTATATTACGGATGTTCCATTCTACAATTTTCCGTATACTTTTGGATACTTGTTCAGCGCCTGTATTTATGCGATAGCCAAACAGGAAGGCAGCAGTTTCGAGAAGAAATACATCGCTCTTCTTAGAGATACGGCAAGCATGACAGTAGAGGAATTAGCATTGAAACATTTGAATGAAGATGTTACCAAACCGGCGTTCTGGAAAAAAGGCGTTGAAGTTGCGATGGAAGATGTAAAAGAATTTCTTGAATTGACAAAGTAAACGGCAGAAAAAACCATGGCCTGGGCCATGGTTTTTTACTTACCGTTTTTGTATAGAGATCGAACTGATCATTAAAAAAGAAAAAGCGATGATGAAAAACATAAAAACATAGGAGGGCACAAACGGGATCAGAAGGTAGCACATAGCGATGATGCACCCTGCTACAGTAATGGGAACTCCAACGAAGGATCCGTTGAATTCCGTAATATTAAACCGTGCCAGACGAATTGCGCCGCATACGATAAATAGAATAGTAAAAATAATGCCGGGAACTCCAAATTCAAAAAGGGAGCCTTGATACAGCAAGAATGCGGGTGCAATTCCAAAGGAAATTAAATCACAAAGAGAATCGAGCTGCTTGCCAAATTCTGATTCTATGTTTAACTTTCGAGCAACCATGCCATCGAATCTGTCAAAAAGACCTGCTAGAAAAATGAGGATAAAGCCGACTTTTAAATCATCTTTGAAAATAAACATGAGGGCAAGGGCACCCAATGAGAGGTTGATCAGCGTTAGTATGTTGGCCGCCTGGCCTTTCATTTTCTTAACAGTAGAGTCGATCCTCTCTCTTTCAATCATAAACATAACATCACATCACTCCCTGTACCTTTCTACATCTGAATGGAAAGAGTACTCGTGTATTAAAAATATTCACTGTTAATGAAATATATTTGATTCTTATCATTATATGTTAATTTTGTAAAATTGGAAAGGGGATAATTGGCAATAAGTCCCTGTCTCAAAAGCTGTTCTTGAAAACAAATGGACAGAGATGCAGGATCCACTCGATACGTTAGGTCGAGCAATAAATGCAAGCGCCCGTGTAAAAAGTTAAGGAATTTTTCTGTTTCTTCCTATTAAATAGAAAAACAGAAAAAGTGAAGGATGGGACGAGCAAAGAAATATTGTATATCATTTCCAGGAAATATACACTCTAAGAAAAGAGCAATAGAAATCTGGGCATAAAAAAACCCATCATTTAATGATGGGCCTTCCAAAAGTGGCTACTGAGCTGATTCTGAAGTGATCTCCGTTCAATCTCTTTTTGTATTAAAGAAATAAAGTCTGTGCTCAACTGAAGTTCTTTTGCCTTGAAATAGGATTCAATCAACAGTTCGTCCGATAAGTTTTCCATAAGTGAGATGCCAATCGGGTGGCATGTTCACCTCCTGTTTTTAATACATAAATGATGGATTTTCATCGTTGAATGTGTCATGATTTCTCTTCGATCCGCATAAAATATAAGTTCTGGTAATTTTCTAAATTCAGCTTAACATGAAACAGTAATCAGAACAATCGTTCGAATATCCACAATGTTTGGTGGATAACTTGTGGGTATATTGTAGATAAGACAGAAGATTCTGCTCATTGCATAGGAGGATAATGTTAATAAAGTTATCCACATTGTCGGAATGCGAACATTTTGTCGAAAACTTTTCCTGAAAACAATAAAAAAGTTGTTACCCGTCGAATAACTGGTACAATGTAAAAGTGTAAACTGAATGAATAGTATAGAGGTGTCCAGCATGTTAAAAAATTTTTTGCCGGATGAACACGTCCAGAGCGTTTTTGATATAACTCCTGAAATGCTAGTCCAACGTAATGTGAAAGGGATCATTACAGATTTGGATAATACCCTGGTGGAATGGGATCGTCCAGAAGCTACTCCCGAACTGCTAAAATGGTTTAGTTCTTTTAAAGAGAAGGGAATTTTAATTACCATCGTTTCAAATAATACACAGCAGCGTGTGAGCAGTTTCTCCGACCCTGTTAAAATACCATTTATTTATAGTGCAAGAAAACCAATGTCGCGTGCATTTAAGCGGGCCATTCGCGATATGAAGCTTCAACGGGAAGAGATTGTAGTGATCGGTGACCAGCTGCTGACGGACGTACTCGGAGGGAACCGACTGGGTCTCCACACGATCATGGTTGTCCCTGTAGCAAGCACCGACGGACTTTGGACACGAGTGAACAGGAAAATTGAAAGAATGATCTTATCATGGATGAAAAGGAAAGGCATGCTTAACTGGGAGGAATAAGATTGAAGGAACAAATCATTTGTATCGGATGCGGAGCACCTATACAGACCGAAAATAAGGACAAGCTGGGCTATGCACCGCCGTCCAGTTTAAAACGGGATGCTGTGATCTGCCAACGCTGTTTCCGGCTAAAACATTATAACGAAATACAAGATGTCAGCCTTACTGACGATGATTACCGCAAGATTATTTCAGGTATTGGAGATACAGATGCTCTGGTCGTCAAGATCGTTGACATTTTTGATTTCAATGGCTCATGGCTTCCGGGTATTCACCGCTACATCGGCCGCAACAAGCTGATGCTGGTGGGAAACAAGGTCGACTTGCTTCCAAAATCCGTCAATAAGAACAGGCTTACTCAATGGATGTCCTCTATGGCAAAAGACCTCGGCGTAAAAGCTGAAGAAGTGCATCTTGTTTCCGCAGCAAAAGGCACAGGATTGCTGGAGGTTGCTGAAAGAATTGATGAACTGAGAGAAGGCAAGGATGTATATGTAGTCGGCTGTACTAATGTTGGAAAATCAACGTTCATCAATGGGTTGATCAAACAGCTCGGCACAGAACAGGAAGACATCATAACAACTTCTCATTTTCCAGGCACTACCTTGAACCTGATTGATATTCCGCTGGATGCTGAAACAGCGCTCTTTGATACACCAGGAATTATCAACCATCATCAAATGGCTCACTTTGTCGGGAAAGACGAATTAAAAATTATCATGCCTAAAAAAGAAATCAAGCCGATGGTCTATCAGGTCAATGAGGGCCAGACTTTATTTTTAGGCGGACTGGCGAGGTTTGATTACATCAGTGGAGGAAGAAGGTCGTTTGTCTGCCACGTTTCTAATGAATTAAACATTCATCGAACGAAGCTTGAGAACGCGGATGAACTGTACAAGAACCATCTGGGTGAACTATTGTCACCTCCTTCTGATCCAGAGAAACTGCCGCCTTTGAGAAGACATGAGTTTAAAATTAAAGAACAAGACACGGACGTCGTCTTTTCAGGCCTGGGCTGGATTACGGTCAAAGAGCCGGGCGCACTTATCGCTGCTTATGCACCCGAAGGGGTAGCCGTGACCTTGCGGCCATCACTCATATAATGGGGCGTGACGAAATGAAAAAATTAGTCGGTTTGATCGGATATCCTGTCAGCCATTCCATGTCTCCGGAGATGCAAAACGCCGCTTTTCAAAAATCAGGTCTTCCTTTTTTTTATGAAAAATATGAAGTTCATCCGGACCGCCTGGAAGAGGCAGTTAATGATTTAAGGACAAAAGGATTTGCAGGCTGGAATGTAACCATTCCGCATAAACAAGCCATCATGCCTTTTCTGGATGAAATTTCAGAAGGTGCCAGGAAGATCGGCGCCGTCAACACGGTTGTGAATGAGCATGGCAAGCTGGTTGGGTATAATACGGACGGTGCAGGTTTTGTAAAAGGATTAATGAGGCATGTGCATTTTCCTATTGAACATGCAAATGTTCTTATTATTGGAGCCGGCGGTGCTTCAAGAGCGGTCGCTTACGCTTTGGCTCAAGCAGGTCCAAAATCGATAGTCATCACGAATCGTACAATGGAAAAAGCAAGGGATATTCATAATGAGTGCCTGAGGAAGCAGGACTCCGTTATGGGCTTGGAGGAAGCGGAAGCCTCTCTTTCAGTTTTTCAAATTGTGATTAACACTACATCCATTGGTATGAAGAACGACGGAAGCACTCCTATGGATCTCAGTCTTCTTGTGCCTGGTACCGTGCTTTCGGATATCATTTACAACCCGTTTAAAACGGTTTTTCTGCAGGAGGGTGAGGAGCGAGGTGCCGTCATCGACAACGGAGTGGCTATGCTCGTTCTGCAGGGTGCGCTCGCTTTTGAAAAGTGGACAGGTGTTCAGCCTGACGTCGAGCTGATGGAAAAGATCGTGTTGGAGAAATTAGGAGGAAATTATGTTAACAGGTAAACAAAAACGTTTTTTACGATCAAAAGCAAATCCGATTCAGCCTATTTTTCAAGTAGGAAAAGGCGGAGTCAACAGCAATATGGTGAAACAGATTTCGGATGCTCTTGAAGCTCGTGAATTAATTAAGGTCAGCATCCTGCAAAATTGCGAGGAGAGCAAGGAGGATGTTGCCGAAGCCTTGGTTAAAGGAGCAAAAGCTCACCTCGTGCAAGTCATTGGAAATATAATTGTCCTCTACAAGGAATCAAAAGAAAATAAAGAGATCATACTTCCGTAAAGGATTGATGATATGGCGAGAATCGGTATTTTCGGCGGCTCTTTCCACCCTCCTCATAACGGGCATCTTCTCATTGCACAGGAGGCTCTAGCCGCATTTTCACTCGACAGGGTCGTTTGGCTTCCAGCGAACCACCCCCCCCATAAGGAGCTGATATCCGGAGTTTCTTCAGAGGACCGAATGGAATTGGTTCGGGCTGCGATCCAGGGTAATTCTAAATTTTCCCTCTCTCTTATTGAGTTTGAAAGACAGGGCCCTTCATATACTATAGATACGATCAGGGAGCTGAAAAAGAGGGAACCAGCCCATGACTATTTTTTCATTATTGGAGGGGACATGGCTGATTCCTTGTCGACCTGGCGGGGGATTGATGAACTGAGCCGGCTTGTGACCTTTATCGGGATCAACCGCAGCGGTCATCCACTTGATGAATGCAATAACCCTTATGGTGTCCAGATGCTCGAAGTGCCTCTATTTGATGTTTCTTCGACATTGATCAGAAAAAGGATAGCCGCTGGAGAAAATACCAAATATTTAATTCCGGATGCAGTAAGAAATATGATAGAGGTGAAGGGACTTTATGGATCGGGAAAGAGCCCTTAAAATCGTTAAGGAACATTTAACTGAACATCGGTATATTCATACACTCGGTGTCATGGAAACGGCATTGGAGCTTGCGGACCGCTTTGGAGCGGACAGACATAAAGCCGAACTCGCAGCAATCTTTCATGATTACGCCAAATTCCGTTCAAAAGATGAAATGCGGGAAGTTGTCAAGCAGCAAGGCATGCCAGAAAGTCTGCTTCATTATGGCACAGAGCTCTTGCATGCGCCGGTTGGTGCATTCCTGGTCAAGCAGGAAGCTGGGATCGAGGATCATGAAATCCTGGAGGCTATTGCCAGTCATACGACAGGAAGAGTCGGTATGGGTACGCTCGAAAAAATTATCTTCCTGGCGGATTATATCGAACCGGGCAGGAAGTTTCCTGGAGTGGATCAAGTTCGCTTGCTGGCTGAAGAAAATCTTGAACTTGCTTGTATTCAGGCCTTGAAAAATACAGTAGGATTCTTGATGAAACAAAATCAATTGATCTACCCGGAAACGATTTACACATACAACAGCTTGCTGGCTGAAGTTAAAAACAAAAATGTGAATGGAGGAATATGATTTTGAAAGAACAGGAACTTATTGAGCTAGTCGTAAAAGCGGTGGATGACAAACGCGCTGAAAATATTATGATCCTTGATATGAAAGGCATTTCCCTTGTTGCTGATTACTTTTTAATTTGTCATGGGAACTCAGAAAAGCAGGTTCAGGCGATCGCTAAAGAAATTAAAGATGTTGCTGCTGAAAAAGAAATCTATATCAAACGGATGGAAGGCTATGATCAGGCAAGATGGGTTCTTGTAGATATGGGAGATATGGTCGTGCATGTTTTCCACCGCGATGAACGATCTTATTATAATCTCGAGAAACTGTGGGGAGATGCTCCGACAGTTGACCTGAATACAATCCTTTCCTAATAAAGGAGCAGCGATGAGCTATCAACAATTTGCCTATTATTACGATCAGTTAATGGAGGATGCCCCATACAATCAATGGATTTCTTTTTTTGAACAAGCGGTCCAGTCGTATGGTTCAAAGGTAAGCAATGTTCTCGATCTTGGCTGCGGAACAGGTTCGCTCTCCATACGTTTATCAAAACAAGGCTATGATGTAACTGGAGTGGATCTGTCAGATGATATGCTCGCGATAGCCAAAGAGAAATCGATCCAGCAGAAAGTGCCGGTTCAATATTTCCAGCAGGATATGACGCAACTTGAAGGACTTCAGGAATTCGATGCGGCCGTTATTTTTTGTGATTCGTTAAACTATATTCTTACTGAAGATAAGGTTTTGGCAGCTTTTCAGTCCGTCTATCAACATTTAAAGGAAGACGGCCTCTTTTTATTCGACGTACACAGTCTTTATAAAATTCATAACATATTTATGGGCAGCACGTTTGGCTCTAACGAAGAGCAGCTTTCATTTATTTGGCAATGCTTTGAGGGGGAAGAACCCGATAGTATTGAACATGAACTTAGCTTTTTTGTTCAAGAGAATGAAAACCGCTATATACGATTTGATGAAGTACATATTCAAAGGACCTTTCCAACTGAAGTTTATAAAACTATGCTTGAAAGCACAGGGTTTCAAATCCTGGCTGTATCCGGGGACTTTACCCAGGATTCGATTCAGCCTGAAGCTGAACGAATCTTCTTCATCTGCAAAAAATAAAAAATAAGCCATGGATTGGCTTATTTTTTATTTTATTATTCAGCAGGAATACTTTACGTTTTGCCGAATCATTACTTTAATTCTTCTTTTACCTCGAACTGCTCACTGATTTTTTCACATTCCTCGTGATATTTTGCATGCGTGCGGCCGATGACTTTATCGAAAACATCACCTGCTCCCTCATTTAATATTTTTATTCCTTCACCGGTGATTCCGCCCTTCACACAGACCTTCTCAATAAGCGACGGCAAGGAAAACACTTCTGTCTCCAGCAATTTACCCATCCCGATGATCATTTCACTTGCAAGCAAAGTAGCCTGGTTTCTTGTCAGTTCAGTTTTTTTGATGGAACTGTCAACAAAGCACTGTACGAGGTACCCAATAAACGCAGGACCGCAGCTTGCGATGTCAGATGAGATCCGTGTCACATTTTCATCGATGATCACCGGTTTAGAGATAAACGACATCAAGGATAAGAGTTTCTCCTGGTATTCCGTGTGGCATTTTGCACCAAAAGTGATCAATGATGTTCCTGACAGGGCCCGATTTGTAATGCTGGGAATGGCACGGGCTACACTGCAATCCAGCAAGTTTTCAATTTGTTCGCAGGAAATGGGACTCGTGATGGAAACGACGAGTTTATGTCTGGATATAAACTTTTTGTTTTCAGAAAGAACCTCATAGAATTGATGCGGCTTTACACAGATGAAAAGGATATCGGCAAAGCGGATCACCTCTTCAGCTGAAGTTCCCACTCGAAGTTTGGGGTGGACAGACTGGAGCCGTTCGGCTTTAGCAAGCGTACGATTGGTGACCATTATACGAGAAGGCTGTACAGCCGATGATTCTATGAAAGATGACACTAAAATGCTCCCCATGTTTCCAGTTCCAATAAAACCTAGTTTCACGTTAACTCCTCCTCTCCCTTATCTTTCCTACCTTGATGTTTATGTTGGATATCCAAAGAATATGAAAATTGAAAAAACGAAAAGGAGGTGAATGATGATCAAAAATTTTGATCGTGTCTTTCGCACACTTAAGTTCGTTCTGCCTGTCGGGGCGGGTTTGTTAGCGATTTTCATCTATTTTTCAGGAAGAATTCCGCCAGTGAAACAGACCGAAGGCATACCTTCGGAGCTGACGGAGGGAAAAGAGGGCCATACGATGGGAAAAAAAGACTTCACTCCTATGGAACCCGAAACCCAGGTAATTGAGATTGATATTAAAGGCGCTGTAAGGAAACCGGGAGTGTACAAGATGGAACAGGGAGACCGTGTAATTGACGCGGTCAATCGAGCGGGAGGATTAACAGGCAAGGCGGAAGAGAAAGGAGTCAATCTGTCTGCACGGGTGAAAGATGAGATGCTTCTTTACATTCCGTCCAAAGGGGAAGAGCCGTCAGAGCGATTGCCTGGGGTGACGGAAACTGGGGAACAGGATATGGCTGGTGAACCAAAAGTCAATATTAATACGGCGGGGGAACAGGAATTGGAAACTTTGAATGGCATTGGTCCATCTAAAGCGAAAGCCATCATCGCGTACCGTGAAGACAACGGGCCGTTTAAGACCATTGAAGATTTACTGAACGTACCTGGAATCGGGGAAAAGTCACTGGAAAACATAAAAGAACTGATTAACATTGATTAAGTTACCGTTGACTCAGAGCAGCGGAATTGCCTAAACTTAATACAAATAGATTGGAGGAGAAATGATGGACCGTATTTCCTGGGATGAATATTTTATGGCACAGAGCCATCTTCTTGCCTATAGAAGTACATGTACTAGACTTGCGGTGGGGGCAACGATCGTAAGAGATAAAAGAATTATTGCGGGTGGATACAATGGTTCCATATCCGGTGGAGTCCATTGTATCGATGAAGGCTGTTATGTTATTGATGGCCATTGTGTCCGCACCATTCATGCCGAGATGAATGCTATTTTGCAGTGTGCTAAGTTTGGAGTACCTGTTGAAGATGCTGAAATGTATGTTACACATTTTCCGTGTTTGCATTGTTGCCGGACTATCATACAGAGCGGAATTAAGACCCTTTACTATGCTGCTGATTATAAGAACCACCCATATGCCATCGAACAATTCAAGGAAGCAGGACTGGTTGTGAAGCAGGTTCCCTTTAATGAACAAGATATTAACCCTCATTACATAGAACAGATGGAACTAACCTTTGAACTGCTGCGGGCAGTACAAGAAGGGGGATCGGATGATCAAGATAAACTGGAAGCGCTGAAACGTAAAGCGCAGCAGCTTTACCCCCATTCCCCGAACCTGAAGTAAGGGATGAAAGCCGGTTACTTATGTGCAATAAGTGCAGCGGCAGGAGTGTTGCTGTCATCTCATCATTACATCTGGGCGATCGCCGGCGTCGCTCTTTTTTATTTCAAAAAAGGCGCGAAATCCCTTACGATCGGCCTTTGTTTAGCCTTTTTCATCTTCTTCTATGCCTATTACCAGGTGATCGATGGACAAAACGTAACCAAGCTTTCCGGTGATGAACGAAAATTTACCGGAACCGTTATGACCATTCCGGAAATTGATGGGGATTATTTGTCGTTCAGGTTTCAAACCAAAGGAGAGAGGGTTCAACTTCAATATACCATTCCATCTGAAACGATGAAGAAACATCTTAAGCAGAAGCTTCATCAGGGGATGGTCTGCACCTTGGACGGTGAATTGATCGTTCCCGAGGGCCGGAGGAATTTTGCTGGTATGGATTATGCTTCTTATTTAAAAAGAGCGAACATTCACTGGACACTGAATGCAGCACACCTTGCACCCTCGGATTGCAGGGGCAAAGCTACGGGGCTATTGGGGCGAACAGCGGCTCTTCGAGAAATGGGCGTCCGGCTGATCGAAAGACAGGTTGACGAGGATGTATCCGGGCTGGTCAATGCTCTAGTGTTCGGCTATCGTCAAAATATACCCCGCAACATTGATGATGTCTATCAGCGGATGGGTTTGTCCCATCTGCTTGCCGTATCGGGGTTTAATGTGGCAATTGTCATGGGCCTGCTTTTTGCGTGCAGTCTTCGCCTGGGTATCACTAGGGAAAAAGCATTTCTGGTCATTGCGGGAATCCTTCCTCTGTATGTATTGATGACCGGCAGTGAAGCTTCGATCGTCCGTGCTGGCATGATGGGTATCGCGCTGCTTATTTTAAGGCGGTACCGCAGGAATATCCATCCGCTGACTGCTGTAAGCGGTGTCTGTCTCTTGATGATTCTGTACAACCCCTATTACGTTTTCCAGCTGGGCTTTCAGCTTTCTTTTATCAATGTATTTGCTTTGCTCATTTCCTCCCGCGCCATCTTTAGCCGGTATACTTCCTATCTTGCTCAGGCTCTAGTTACCACCCTCATATGCCAAATTGTTTCATTCCCGATCCTCGTCTTTCATTTTTATGAAATTTCTTTGTGGTCAGTACCCTTAAACCTATTGTTTATACCTTTATTCTCTTTTGCTGTTCTCCCTCTTGCCTGTCTGTCGCTTCCGGTATCAATACTATCGTTCACTTCAGGTAAAATTCTCCTTCAACTCCCTGCGATTCTTTTAAAGTTCACCAATTCAATTCTCCTTCACATCGAGCAATACAATATTAATTTAGTGTTCGGGCAGCCTCCTGTCTATATCATTCCGATCTATTATATAGGCATTTTCTATCTCTTTTTTCAATGGGAACAATACGGGTCTCATCGCCGTCTGCTCTATCCTGCCGCTTTTCTTTTCATAATAGGAGCGCTGCATTGGAATTTTCACTCTTTTAATCCGGAAACGAAAATTACCTATTTAAATGTAGGGCAGGGTGACAGTATCTTAATTGAACTTCCATTCAGGAGAGAAGTGTATTTGATCGATACCGGCGGCTCGTTGGATTTCAAAAAGGAAGAATGGAGAAAAAGAAAGAGCGATTATAATGTCACGGAAGAAGTGGTGCTTCCTGTGTTGAAGGCGAGAGGAATCCGGAATATCGGGAAATTAATTTTAACGCATGGGGACATGGATCATATTGGGGGAGCGGAAGCGGTCTTAAATGGAATCAAGGTAAGTGAGCTGCTGTATCCAAAAGGAGCACTTGATGGAATGCTGGAAACGGCAGTTCTGAATTATGCAGCAGAGCTCAATGTTCCAATCAAAGTAACTCACCGTGGACAAAGCTGGTCAGTGGGGAGTGGTGATGTTTTTTATGTTCTATCTCCCTTTGGAGATGAGAGGGACAGCAATGCGAGGTCAATTGTCCTTTTAGCGCATATCAAACCCTTTTCTTTTCTTTTAACCGGAGATTTAGAAGAAGAGGGAGAGAAACGCATTCTACAACAAGGCGATTCGGTGAAGGCGGATTTTTTAAAGGCCGGCCATCATGGGAGCAAAACTTCGTCCTCGAAGGCTTTTATAGAAGCTGCAGATCCCGTATATGCTGTTATTTCAGCGGGTAAAAACAACCGATACGGCCATCCACATGCTGACGTCTTGGCACGTTTCAAAGCCCAAGGTACGGCTCTTTTAAGAACGGATCAGGTGGGCGATATTGAAATCACGGTGAAGGACAATAAAATTAAGATCCTGACGAGTGTAAACGGATCCAAATAAAAAGAAGCCCCTGCAGGGCTTCTTTTTTCGGTTATGTAGCGATAAGTTTAATGATTACTCCCAGTGCAAAGATTAACGTGAAAAAACCAAAGGACCAAACAAAGCCCATTCCTGAATCGATTAAATCATTGCGCTTGCTCTGGACGTCTTTTTCAAACTGATTCATTTCCGCAACCCTCCCGTTTCGTAAATAAGTATAAGTCATCCTGATAAAAAAATCCATATTTGATTGCTAAACCCATGTTTTTTAGAATGCGCATTCATTTCCTTTTTTGCTAACTGTTGTAACCAATACGAAAGCTCTGCATAGGATATCATAACATTAAAAGAAAAGAACGGTTTCTCGCTGATTGCCGGGAGTCCCGGGGTCTTGGTGATCGGCGTTTAATATAAATGAAGAAGCAGCTCAGCTGCTTCTTCTTTTTATCATCCTATTGAAAAAAACAGCTTTACAACTTACGATAGAAACAGAGAAAGTTTGAGGTGAATGGTTTTGTCGATCGTCCCATTACAAAAAAAATTGAAACAACAAAGGTTTTCTCCCTTTTATGTACTGTACGGAACAGAATCTTACATTATTGAACAAGCCGTTTCCGCTATTGTTAAATATTCACTGAATGAAGAAGATAAGGATTTTAACTTCTCTGTGTATGACTATATGGAAACCCCAATTCAGGCGATTATGGAGGATGCTGAAACTCTTCCCTTTATGGGAGACCGGCGCGTCGTCGTTGTGAAGAATGCTTACTTTTTAACGGGTGTGAAAGATAAGAGTAAAGTTGAGCATGACCTTACGACAGTCGAAAGGTACATTCAAGAACCTGCTGAATTTACGCTTCTCGTCTTTGTTGTTCCAGCGGAGAAGCTGGACGAACGTAAGAAAATCGTGAAAACCCTGAAAAAATCGGGCGAGCTGGTTGCGGCAACGCCACTCAGCGGTGATTCAGCGGTGGAATGGATCAAGGACCGGGCGATGCAGAAGCAGGTGCATATCGACACTGATGCTGCACAGTATTTAACGGCCAAGGTTGGAAATGAGCTGATGGCACTCATTCAAGAGTTGGACAAGCTCGCGTTATACGCTGGGGAGGGGGGCAATATATCGATATCGGTCATCGATGAACTCGTACCGAGAACACTGGAAGATAATATCTTTTCGCTTATTGATGATATCGTCCACAAAAAAATTGATGCAGCACTAAGAACCTTTTATGATCTGGCAAAGCAGAATGAAGAACCGATTAAAATTCTCTCGCTCATGGCTAGGCAGTTTCGTATTATCTACGGGGTTAAAGAGCTTTTTGCCAAAGGATATGGTGAAAAACAGATTGCGGGAGCTTTAAAACTGCATCCCTACGCTGTTAAGCTGGCTTCGAGGCAGGCAAGGCTTTTTGAAGAAGAAGAACTGCTTCAAATGCTCGATCGAATAGCCGAAGCTGATTATGAGATGAAAACAGGAAAGATGGATAAACAGCTGATCTTGGAGCTGATTATGCTGAAGATGGCCAATTAACAAAACGTCCAGACGATGGGAAACCGTCGCCGGACGTTTTGTTGTATTCCCCGAGCCGCATTTAGCAGCATGGGGAGCTGTACTTAGAAAAAATGAATGTTTTTGAGTAAAATTTTTGCAGTGAGTTCTTAATTGCCCAGTTTGGCAGTCCATTTGCTGTTGGGGCACTGAAATGGGCTGCTTTTACCTGAAAAGGAATGGGACCAAATTTTTTATGTTCAAAAAAATCAATTTATGCGGAAAATCCGGTCATTTGTTCAACTCGTTTACGAAAAAGTTCGACGCATTCTTTTTGAGCTGAATAATCATCTATGGGTGATAGGTAGAGGAGTGTCATTTTTCTCGAAGTGCCTTATTCACATAAGCGCTTCGAAAAAAAACATAAAGGTATGTCATGTTTTGAATGCAGCTGTTAGGTGCATTCAAAAAAGACACTAAAAAACGACCGGTAAGGTCGTTTCATGGTGTCATTTTCCCGTAATTATGCGTTGATTCCGTTTAACGCTTTTGCAAGACGAGACTTCTGACGTGAAGCTGCATTTTTATGGATAAGTCCTTTAGTTGCCGCTTTATCAACTTTTTTAGTAGCAACAGTGAAAGCCTCTTTCGCACCTTCAGTATCGTTGTTAGCGACCTTAGTTTCGAAGTTTTTCACAGCTGTACGCATAGCAGACTTTAAAGAAGCATTATGAGCACGGTTCTTATCGTTTGTTTTTACACGTTTAATAGCAGATTTAATATTAGCCAATCCATTCACCTCCCTAACATTGCAACTGGATTGCAAAAAAATAGGACACAGAGTATTTTATCAGTTTAATTCTTCAATTGCAATACAAGAATGAAATGGCTTTTTGAGGGAAAAAATAGAGACAATATATCTCTAACACAGGACGGTGCCAAAATGAATAATAAAGATTTGGATTTGAACAATTATAATATTCGAACGGACTTAGCGATCGAAGCGCATGAAATGCTGGTTAATGAAGAAAAGATGAAGGAAAAAGAAAGCGAAGTTAATGGCATCATCATAAAAGAACGGGATCATGATGGCATTAAATACACTAGAGTAGAGATTGATGAAAATGGGGCGCAGGCGACCGGGAAGAAGCCGGGTACATACTTAACCTTCGAGATGCAGGGGATTCGGGAAAAGGATTCAGCACTGCAGGAGCGGGTTCAGGAAGTATTCGCCCGTGACTTTAAGGAGTTTATTAATGAACTTGGAATTCAGGATGATGACACTTGCTTGGTGGTGGGCCTTGGAAACTGGAATGTTACTCCGGATTCTCTCGGTCCGAACGTCGTGGAAAATCTATTGATCACCAAACACTTATTTGCGGTTTCGCCGGAAAATGTAGAGGAAGGATTCCGGCCGGTCTGTGCCATTTCGCCAGGGGTTATGGGGATTACCGGAATCGAGACGAGCGATATTATTGAAGGTGTCATTCGAAAAGTCAATCCCGATTTTGTGATTGCGATCGACGCTTTAGCATCCAGGTCTCTCGAGAGGGTCAACACGACGATACAAATCTCTGACAGCGGGATACATCCAGGATCGGGTGTTGGAAACAAGAGAAAAGAACTTAGTAAAGAAACACTGGGGATTCCTGTTATTGCGATTGGCATTCCTACCGTTGTTGATGCAGTAACGATCACCAGCGACGCCATTGATTTTATTCTTAAGCATTTCGGACGGGAGATAAAAGATAAGGATAAACCGTCTAAATCTCTTGCGCCGTCATGGATGACCTTTGGAGAAAAAAGGGTACTGAAAGATGATGATCTTCCACCAGAAGCAGAGCGGCAATCGTTCTTAGGGATGGTAGGTAATCTTGATGATGATGAAAAAAGGATGCTGATCCGGGAAGTTCTTTCTCCAATCGGCCATAATTTAATGGTGACACCCAAAGAAGTGGATACGTTTATAGAGGATATGGCTAATGTCCTGGCCGTAGGTTTAAATACAGCTCTTCACAGGCAGGTTGACCAATCCAACAGCTCTTCATATACGCACTGACACATAAAGGGACAAGCTGTTTCATAGGATGTAGTAAATGACATAAGTGAACGGGGGGGTCCGGTGGGTAAATTCATGTTAAAATGTTTCCTGATTACGGCTGTTCTCTTTTTCGGTGTCCTGCTTGGGATGCAGAGGGCTTCAGTTGGGATGAACCATCTAAAAGGCAATGAAGATACTGGCAAAGCATTGGCGTTAAAGGAAACGAAAGGCCATACGGATGCTGAGGTTCTGGGTACAGCGATCGGTGCACAAGATTTAACCGCGAAACAGAAACAGTTAGAAGATTCGAGAGCCTTTAACTTTTTTTCCTCTATGGGTGAAAAAGTATCCGTGCTGGTGTCAGCGATTTTCCAAGCAGTCATCGGACTGATTTCAGCCATATTTTCCCAGATATTCGGGTCATTAAGCTGACAGTTATTTTTCAAAGAGAAAAATAGCTGTTTTTTCATGGCGTTTATCCAGCCGCAGCACTTTTCCAAACGGCTGTTACTTTTCAACAGGTACGGCATTGAACAACCGACCTTGTATTGCTATAATCTAAAATAGTGTACTTTGCGCAAAACGTAGGAGTGAAATGAATGAATCGAGAACAAAAACTGGCCAGGCAATCAAGGATCCGCAACTTTTCCATCATTGCTCATATTGACCACGGGAAATCCACGCTGGCTGACCGCATCCTTGAGAAAACCAGCGCCTTGACCCAGAGAGAAATGAAGGAGCAGCTTCTAGACTCCATGGACCTCGAACGTGAACGGGGAATCACCATTAAGCTGAATGCTGTTCAGTTGAACTACAAAGCTAAGGATGGGGAAATATATACTTTTCACCTGATCGATACACCAGGACACGTAGACTTTACGTATGAAGTTTCAAGGAGTCTTGCCGCTTGTGAAGGGGCACTTTTGATCGTTGATGCTGCTCAGGGAATTGAAGCTCAAACCCTTGCCAACGTTTACTTGGCTCTGGAGAATGATCTGGAAATCCTTCCAGTCATCAATAAGATCGACCTTCCGAGTGCTGAACCAGAGAGAGTAAGGCAGGAAGTGGAAGACATCATCGGCCTTGATGCTTCAGAGGCAGTTTTGGCTTCAGCCAAAGCAGGCATCGGAATCGAAGAAATACTTGAGCAGATCGTAGAAAAGGTACCAGCGCCTTCAGGTGACCCGGATGGTCCGTTGCAAGCTCTTATTTTCGACTCACTGTACGATCCATATCGCGGAGTCGTAACCTATATCCGTGTGACTGAGGGAACAGTTAAAGTCGGAGATAAAATTAAAATGATGGCGACAAAGAAAGAATTTGAAGTAGTGGAACTCGGTGTGTTCACTCCGAAAGCCGTGAACAAAGACTTCTTAACGGTCGGTGATGTAGGTTATTTAACGGCCGCTATAAAAAATGTAGGGGACACTCAAGTCGGAGATACGATTACGAGTGCAGTTAAACCAGCGAGCCAACCGCTTCCTGGCTACCGGAAAATGAATCCGATGGTATATTGCGGATTGTATCCTGTCGATAATGCCAAATACAATGATTTGCGCGAAGCGTTAGAACGTCTTGTACTCAATGATTCTGCTCTTCAATATGAACCTGAGACCTCCCAAGCACTCGGCTTCGGCTACCGCTGCGGTTTTTTGGGCCTTCTTCATATGGAGATTATTCAAGAGAGGATCGAGCGTGAATTCAATATCGACCTTATTGCTACGGCACCCAGTGTTATCTACAATGTTTCATTGACGGACGGCCAAAAATTAACAGTCGATAACCCGGCCAATATGCCGGAGGCACAGCTTTTGCAAACCGTTGAAGAGCCGTATGTAAAAGCAACCATAATGACACCAAACGATTATGTTGGCACAATCATGGAGATCTGCCAGAAAAAACGCGGGATTTTCCAGACCATGGATTACCTTGAAAACAACAGGGTCAATGTCCATTATGAGATTCCATTATCGGAAATCGTATATGATTTCTTCGATCAGTTGAAATCGAGCACAAAAGGCTATGCGTCCCTTGACTATGAGCTGATCGGCTATAAACCATCGAAGCTTGTGAAGATGGACATCCTTTTAAACGGAGAGAAAATCGATGCATTATCCGTCATTGTGCATAAGGATTTTGCTTATGAACGCGGAAAGGCCGTGGTTGAAAAACTTAAGGAACTGATTCCGCGCCAGCAGTTTGAGGTGCCGATCCAAGCTTCCATCGGACAAAAAATCATCGCGCGGTCGAATATTAAGGCACTGCGCAAGAATGTACTCGCTAAATGTTACGGCGGAGATATCTCGCGTAAACGTAAGCTGCTTGAAAAGCAAAAAGAAGGTAAAAAACGAATGAAAACAATCGGGCGCGTGGATGTTCCGCAGGAAGCATTCATGGCTGTTCTGAGAATGGACAACGATTGATCTGAAATGTATAAGCGACAGGATGAGACCGCATATTATTTTGCGGTCTTTCACAAATTTTAGACACGAAAGCAGGGATCACATGCCAGGATCGGCTTACTTTCATATCCCGTTCTGTGTGAACATATGCCATTATTGCGATTTTAACAAGGTATTTTTAAAAGGGCAGCCTGTTGATGAATATCTGGCCTATATGGAAAAAGAAATGATCAACACAATCAGGAAGACCCCCTTTTCCAAATTGAAAACGATTTTTATTGGCGGAGGAACTCCTACTGCCCTTGAATATGAGCAATTCGAAACGTTTCTCAATATGGTTAACCGCCATTTCTCTTCTGATGACCTTGATGAATTCACGGTAGAAGCTAATCCGGAACAAACCGATCGTAAGAAACTTGAAATCATGCAAGCATCGGGCGTAAACCGGCTTAGTATCGGTGTTCAGGCTTTTCAGGAGCACCTGTTAAAAGAACTCGGAAGGACACATGTGAAAGAGGATGTGTTTCGCACGGTGTCAGAAGCCAAAGCTGTAGGCATAGAGAATATTTCCCTGGATATCATGTTCGGATTGCCCGGACAAAACGTTGATATGCTGAAGGAATCACTTCAATTCGCATTTTCGATGGACGTGCCCCATTTTTCGGCCTATTCTCTTCAGCTTGAAAAAAAGACCGTTTTCTACAATCGTGCAATGAAAGGGGACTTGCTGCTGCCGGAGCAGGAGGTAGAAGCGAGGATGTACGAAGTGCTCATGGAAGAGATGCATAAGCACGGATATGTACAGTATGAAATTTCAAACTTTGCAAGGCCAGGTTATGAAAGCAAGCACAATCTGCAATACTGGAATAATAACGAATATTACGGTATAGGCGCCGGCGCTCATAGTTATGTGAACGGCAAGCGTATGGCGAATGCAGGGCCACTCAAGAAATATATGGCGTTAATCGATGAGACGGGCTTTCCTTACGTTCATTCTGAAAAACTGACTGCATCCGCAAAAATGGAGGAAGAGCTGTTCATGGGATTAAGAAAAATGGACGGGGTGTCCGATGCCCGTTTTAGACAAAGATACGGAACTTCCATGTTCACTGTCTTTGGTCCTCAGATCGATGCATTGCTGGTAAAGGGATGGCTTAAAAAGTCGGGTGACAAGGTATCACTGACCAAGGAAGGAACATTTTTGGGAAATGAAGTTTTTCAGGAGTTTATCGGTGTGGTTTAATCGTTGACAATCTTCCGTTGCTTTTGGTAATTTAATATTAGATTTAGCACTCACTCTTTCGGAGTGCTAACAGCCTCGGAGGTGAAAGGATGTTATCTGAAAGACAGCTTTTTATACTTCAAGTGCTGATTGATGATTACATCCAGCATGTTGAACCTGTAGGATCTAGGACCATCTCCAAAAGAGAAGATGTCCACTTCAGTCCGGCTACGATCCGGAATGAGCTGGCGGACTTGGAGGATTTGGGTTTTCTAGAGAAGACGCATACTTCATCAGGCAGGATTCCGTCAGAGAAAGGATACCGTTTTTATGTGGATCACCTGCTGAGCCCAACGATACTAACAACAGCGGATATCTTCAATATACAGGCATTATTCAACGAAAAACTGGAAGAGACTGAACGTATTTTCGAGCAATCTGCTAAAATTCTTTCTGAACTTACCAACTACACATCTATTATTCTTGGGCCAGAAGCGATTGAAACGACCTTAAAGCACATTCAGCTGATTCCGTTAGGCTCCCAGCAGGCCGTTGCTATCTTCGTAACGAGTACAGGACATGTTGAAAACAGGCATGTCATCCTGCCGGAAGGAATCGCACCCGAAGAGATCGAGAAGCTGGTCAACATTTTAAACGAAAAACTGGCAGGGGTACCTCTCGCTGAACTACACAAGAAAATCAGGGATGAGCTCAATGTTGTTTTCAGAAAGTATTTGAAGAACCATCAACAGGCTTCATTGTTTATTGATGATATTTTTAAATGGAGCAACAAAGATAAGGTCTTTTTTGGCGGAAAAACCAAAATGCTGTATCAGCCTGAATTCAGGGATGTAGAAAAAGTCCGAATTCTTTTGGATGCCCTGGAGGAAAAAACGGTCATTGAACAGCTGCTGACGGCAAATAATGATGGCATTACCGTAACGATCGGCCAGGAAAATCAGGTGGAAGCGGTCAAGAACTGCAGCCTGATTAAAGCGTCCTATTCTTTTCATGGAAAACATATTGGAACGATTTCCCTGATCGGCCCGACCCGGATGGAATATAAACGGGTTATCGGTTTGCTCGACACGATCAGCAAGGAGTTTACGAACTTATTTAACGCAAGATTTTAACTCAACAAATAAAACCCCATTATTTTAGGGAGGTGACAACATGGAAGACAAACAAAAGGAAACCGCTGACTTTGAACAAACAGATGCTGCAGAAGCGTATCTAGATGCTGATCAGCCATTCGAGACTTCAGATTCAGAGGATAAAGAGGAGACGGTTGAGGCAACGGAAGAACAGCAGAGAATTTTAGAACTTGAAACCCGTCTTGCTGATACTGAAAACCGCTTGCTTCGCGTTCAGGCTGACTATGAAAACTTCAAGCGGCGCACACGTGAAGACAACGCTGCCCAGTTGAAATATAAATCACAGAGCCTTTTGACACAGCTGCTCCCTGCTCTTGATAATTTTGAAAGAGCTTTGGATATAAAGGTTGAGGATCCCCAAGCCGCTTCTGTCCTTCAAGGGGTGGAAATGGTACACCGCCAGCTGCTTGAGGCCATGAAGAGCGAAGGCTTGGAAGTGATCGATTCTCAAGGCGCAGCGTTTGACCCAAACCTGCATCAGGCTGTCATGCAAGTACAGGATGAAGAGTATGAATCCAACGTAGTTGTTGAAACCCTGCAGAAGGGATACAAACTCAAGGATCGTGTCATTCGTCCGGCAATGGTTAAAGTAAATCAGTAATATTAAGTTCTTTAATATTACATATAAAAGTGGAGGGTATGTAACATGAGCAAAATTATTGGAATTGACTTAGGTACAACAAACTCTTGTGTTGCCGTCATGGAAGGCGGAGAAGCTACGGTTATCCCTAATCCTGAAGGCAACCGGACAACTCCTTCAGTTGTCGCTTTTAAAGATGGCGAGCGTTCTGTAGGGGAAGTTGCAAAGCGCCAGGCTGTCACTAACCCAAATACAATCATCTCCATCAAGCGCCACATGGGAACAAACCATAAAGTGGATGCAGAAGGAAAAGAGTATACTCCTCAAGAAATCTCTGCCATCATCCTTCAAAAGTTAAAAAATGATGCTGAAAGCTACCTTGGAGAAAAAGTTGAGCGTGCGGTTATTACTGTTCCTGCTTATTTTAATGATGCACAGCGTCAGGCGACAAAAGATGCAGGGCAAATTGCAGGTCTTCAAGTAGAACGTATCATCAACGAACCTACAGCAGCAGCGCTTGCTTATGGTTTGGAAGAAGATAACGATCAAAAAATCCTGGTATTTGACCTTGGCGGCGGTACATTTGACGTATCCATCCTTGAAATCGGCGATGGGAACTTCGATGTAATCGCAACATCTGGTGATAATGAACTGGGCGGAGACGATTTTGACCAAGTGATCATCGACTATCTTGTTGATCAGTTCAAAAAAGAGAACGGGATCGATCTTTCTCAAGATAAAATGGCGCTTCAGCGTTTAAAAGATGCTGCTGAAAAAGCAAAAAAAGAACTTTCCGGTGTCACTCAAACTCAAATCTCACTTCCGTTTATTACAGCGGATGCAACCGGACCTAAACATTTAGAGGTTTCCATGAGCCGTGCGAAATTTGAAGAGCTCTCTTCTGATTTGGTTGAACGCACGATGGGTCCAACGCGACAAGCCCTAAACGATGCTGGCTTCTCTCCAAGCGATATCGATAAAGTCATCTTGGTTGGTGGTTCTACACGTATTCCTGCTGTACAGGAAGCGATCAAGAAGTTTACTGGAAAAGATCCGTTTAAAGGAGTTAACCCTGATGAAGTGGTTGCACTTGGTGCTGCGATTCAGGGCGGTGTCATTACAGGAGACGTTAAAGATGTAGTCCTTGTTGACGTAACTCCGCTTTCCTTAGGAATTGAAACACTTGGCGGTGTATTTACGAAGCTGATCGACCGTAATACGGCGATTCCTACTACAAAATCCCAGGTGTTCTCAACCGCAGCGGATAATCAGCCATCAGTTGATATTCACGTCCTTCAAGGTGAACGTGAAATGGCTGCTCACAATAAAACACTCGGCCGCTTCCAGCTAACGGATATTCCTCCGGCTCCACGCGGAGTTCCACAGATCGAAGTATCCTTTGATATCGATGCGAACGGAATCGTAAATGTTCGTGCGAAAGATCTTGGAACGAATAAAGAACAATCGATCACTATTAAATCTTCTTCAGGACTTTCAGATGAAGAAATCGAAAAAATGGTGAAGGATGCAGAAGAGAACGCTGAAGCGGATAAGAAGAAACGTGAAGAGATCGATCTCCGCAACGAAGCAGATCAGTTGATCTTCGCTACCGACAAGACGCTGAAAGATCTTGAAGGAAAAGTGGAAGAAGCTGAAGTAACAAAAGCAAATGACGCGAAAGAAGATCTTAAAAAAGCTCTTGAAGGCCAAGATATTGAAGCCATAAAAACAGCAAAAGACGCATTGAACGAGATCGTTCAGCAGCTTTCTGTTAAACTTTATGAGCAAGCTGCACAGGCACAGCAAGCCGCTCAAGGCCAGGAGCCAGGCGAGAAAAAAGCCGATGACAACGTTGTCGATGCTGAGTATGAAGAAATGAATGACGACGAAAAGAAATAATAGCTGGTGATCAGTGATGAAAAAGTCAAAGTCAGGCGAGCATCTTGGCTTTGACTTTTTTCCGTTTTGTCGATTAAATATCTTTTCACATATTTAAAGATCTTTCTTGAAAAAAGAATTGGAACAATGGTAAGATAATTTTTATGTGAAGATTCGGGAGTGGGATTTCTATGAGTAAACGAGATTACTATGAAGTACTCGGACTGGACAAAAATGCATCCAGCGATGAAATAAAAAAAGCTTACCGGAAACTGACAAAGCAATACCATCCGGATGTTAATAAGGAAGCAGATGCAGCTGATAAATTTAAAGAGGTCCGTGAAGCATACGATACATTGAAGGATCCTCAGAAAAAAGCGCAGTACGACCAATTCGGACATGCGGATCCAAATCAGGGGTTCGGCGGATTCGGTGGCGCTGGTGCTGACTTTGGCGGTTTCGGAGATATCTTTGATATGTTCTTTGGAGGCGGCGGTGGCAGAAGAAATCCAAATGCACCCCGTCAGGGATCTGATTTACAATACAATATGAATCTGAAATTTGAAGAAGCGGTTTTCGGCAAGGAAACAGAAATTGAAATCCCTAAGGAAGAAACATGCGGCACCTGTCATGGTTCTGGAGCGAAGCCAGGCACAAAACCAGAGACCTGTACCCATTGTAAGGGATCCGGCCAGCTTAATGTTGAGCAGAACACACCTTTTGGCAGAATCGTTAATAAACGGGTTTGCCAATACTGCAGCGGTACGGGAAAACTCATTAAAGAAAAGTGCGGAACGTGCCACGGTAAAGGGAAAGTAACGACTACAAAGAAGGTTAAAGTTAAAATTCCTGCAGGAGTTGACAACGGCCAGCAGATCAGATTGGCAGGACATGGTGAACCGGGCGTTAATGGAGGTCCGGCCGGAGATCTGTATGTTGTATTCAGAGTACTTCCCCATGAATTTTTCGAAAGAGACGGAGACGATATTTTCTGCGAAATGCCGATTACGTTCGCCCAAGCTGCTTTAGGTGACGAAATTGAAGTGCCGACGCTGCACGGACGCATTAAATTGAAGATTCCAGCAGGTACTCAAACAGGAACTCATTTCCGCATAAGAGGCAAAGGGGTCCAAAACGTCAGGGGAAGAGGCCAGGGTGACCAGCATATCCAGGTGAAAGTATTGACTCCTACGAAATTATCCGAAAAGCAGAAGCAATTGCTCCGCGATTTCGCAGAAATTGGCGGGGATGTGCCTGATGAGCATGAAGAATCATTTTTTGATAAAGTGAAAAGAGCCTTCAAAGGCGAGTAAAGGATCACGAGTAAAGGATCATAGGAATGGAGTTGATAGAATTGAAATGGTCAGAAATTAGTATTCACACTACCCAGGAAGCGGTTGAACCCATCTCAAACATTCTACATGAAGCAGGTGCAAGCGGAGTAGTGATTGAAGATCCGGAAGATTTAATTAAAGAGAGGTCCTCCGTTTTTGGGGAAATCTATCAACTCGATCCTAATGATTATCCTGAAGAGGGTGTCATCGTTAAGGCTTACTTGCCCGTTACTAGCTTTCTCGGAGAGACCGTCGATGAAATTAAAGAAGCGATCAATAATCTAATGACCTATGATATCGACCTGGGACATAATAAGGTTACGATCAGTGAAGTAAATGAAGAGGAATGGGCAACAGCTTGGAAGAAATACTACAAGCCGGTTAAGATCTCTGAAAAAATTACCATCACACCAACTTGGGAAGACTATAAGCCCGTTAGTTCTGATGAAGTGATCATTGAACTTGACCCCGGAATGGCGTTTGGCACCGGAACCCATCCTACGACGGTCATGTGTTTGCAGGCGATTGAAAAATATCTGCAAAAAGACGATGAAATGATCGATGTTGGAACAGGCTCTGGGGTTTTGAGTATCGCTGCGGCCCACTTGGGAGCGAAACATGTACAGGCATATGATCTGGATGAGGTAGCAGTGGCGAGTGCCCGGCTTAATGTAAAATTAAATAAAGTGGCCGGTTCTGTTACTGTAAATCAAAATAATCTTCTGAACGGGATTGAAGGACCTGTTGATCTGATCGCAGGAAATCTGCTCGCAGAAATCATTTTGCGATTTGTCCCAGATGCCGCAAGGGTACTTAAAAAAGGCGGATTATTCATTACATCCGGCATCATACAAGGGAAAAAGAATGATGTGAAGGATGAATTGAAAAGAAACGGCTTCTCAATCGTTGAAATATTGGAAATGGAAGACTGGGTAGCCATCATTGCACGAAATGATGATCCATTATCAAAAGAGGTCTGAGCCATGCAGAGATACTTTGTCTCCCCTGCAGATATGACTGATTTATCCGTGACGATTACGGGTGATGATGCCAACCATATTGCTAAGGTTATGAGAATGGAAGTCGGCGACCGTGTGATCTGTTCTGATAATCAAGGCAGAGTCGCACTTTGCGAAATAAAACAAATAGAACGTGATTCCATCTACACCAGCATCATCGAACCGATTGAGGAAAGCAAAGAGAGTCCGATCCGGGTGACCATTGCCCAGGGAATTCCAAAAGGGGACAAGCTTGAAGCTATTGTGCAAAAAGGCACGGAATTAGGGGCGCAAGCTTTTTTGCCTTTTTCATCTTCGAGGTGTATTGTTAAATGGGATGAAAAGAAGGGTCAGAAAAAAAAACAGCGGCTCGAGAAGATCGCAAAAGAAGCAGCAGAGCAATCTCATCGAAGCCGTATACCGTACGTTTTACCACCTGTTTCTTTTAAGTCCCTATTAAAAAAAGCCGCAGATTTTGACTATAAAATCGTGGCCTATGAGGAAGATGCGAAAATAGGAGAGACCCAGCGTCTTGCTAAGCTTTTAAACGAGATGGCTCCGGGAGTATCTGTCTTGTGTGCCATCGGACCTGAAGGCGGTTTGAGCCAGCAGGAAGTTGATGAGTTAATTGAAGCGGGCTTTATATCCTGCGGCCTGGGACCCAGAATACTTCGTACGGAAACGGCCAGCTCTTATATCCTATCCGCAATTTCTTATCATTTTGAATTAATGAGGTGATTGAAATGCCGTCAGTGGCTTTTCATACATTAGGCTGTAAAGTAAACCATTACGAAACTGAGGCGATCTGGCAGCTGTTCCAAGGTAACGGCTATGAGCGCAGAGACTTTGAACAAACAGCTGACGTTTATGTAATCAATACATGTACTGTAACCAATACAGGCGATAAAAAAAGCCGGCAGGTCATCCGACGTGCCATCCGAAAAAATCCCGATGCGGTCATTTGCGTTACGGGATGCTATGCCCAGACTTCACCTGCTGAAATCATGGCGATTCCTGGCGTTGACATTGTTGTCGGCACACAGGACAGATCTAAGATGCTTGACTATATTGAGCAATATAAAGAAGAGCGCCTTCCGATCAATGGGGTAAGCAATATTATGAAAGCGCGCGTTTATGAGGAACTGGATGTTCCTTCCTTTACAGACCGAACGCGTGCGTCACTCAAGATTCAGGAAGGATGCAATAACTTCTGTACGTTCTGTATTATTCCATGGGCAAGGGGGCTTCTTCGGTCCCGAGATTCGAAAGAAGTTATCCATCAGGCACAGCAGCTGGTGAATGCCGGCTATAAAGAAATCGTACTGACGGGCATTCATACGGCTGGTTATGGAGAAGACTTAAAAGATTATAATTTTGCCATGCTTCTCTCTGAATTGGATGAAAAGGTGGACGGGCTCAAGCGGCTTCGTATCTCCTCCATTGAAGCAAGCCAAATTACAGATGAGGTGATTGAAGTGATGGACCGCTCCGATAAAATCGTTCCTCACCTCCATATTCCTCTTCAGTCAGGTTCCAATACGGTTCTGCAAAGAATGCGAAGAAAATACACGATGGAACTGTTTGCCGAGCGGATCACAAAACTGAAAAAAGCTTTGCCTGGATTAGCGATTACATCAGATGTTATCGTTGGATTCCCTGGCGAAACGGAAGAAGAATTTATGGAAACATACAATTTCATTCGAGACCATAAATTCTCTGAACTTCATGTTTTTCCGTATTCCAAAAGGACAGGTACTCCTGCGGCACGAATGGATGACCAAGTTCCTGAAGATACTAAGAACGAACGAGTCCACCGACTGATTGAGCTTTCAAACCAGCTGGCAAAAGAATATGCTTCCGATTACGAAGGGGAAGTTGTTGAAGTCATCCCAGAAGAAGAGTATAAGGAAGAAGCAGGTACAGGCTTGTACGTCGGCTATACTCCAAACTATTTGAAAGTCAGATTTCCGGCGAATGAGGGAATGATTGGAAAACAGGTGCTGGTGAAACTTCAGAAAGCAGGCTACCCATACAGTGACGGGCAGTTTGTTAAAGTGCTGGATGATCAGGCTTCAAAACAGATCGTAAACCTATAATTGCAAACATATTCAGTCCGGTCCAACCGGACTTTCTTTTGTCTATTGAAAACTCGATTTTATAGTCAAGTTTTGGTAAGATATTAAAGAATGTACTATTGTCTGAAGGGATGATTGATGATGTCTGTTATGGATCTAGCAAGATTAATTGACCACACCGCATTAAAACCGGAGACCACGAAGGAAGATATTTTGAAACTTTGTTCCGAAGCAAAAGAATATAACTTTTTCTCTGTATGCGTGAATCCAACATGGGTGTATACTGCCTTTGAACAGCTAAAAGGATCAGATGTTGCGGTATGTACAGTAATCGGATTTCCTCTTGGGGCAAGCACTCCGGAAGTAAAGGCGTTTGAGACGCGAAACGCGATTGAAAACGGTGCTACCGAAGTGGATATGGTCATAAACATTGGAGCTTTAAAAGGACAGGACTACGACCTTGTAGAACGCGATGTCCGTGCAGTTGTTGAGGCTGCCAAAGGTAAAGCTTTGACAAAAGCCATCATTGAAACATCCTTGCTTACTGATGAAGAAAAAATAAAAGCGTGTGAGATTGCGGTTAAAGCCGGAATCAATTTTGTGAAGACATCCACAGGCTTCTCTACAGCAGGCGCCACAGTTGAAGATATCGCTTTGATGCGCAAGACCGTCGGCCCAAATATCGGTGTCAAAGCTTCAGGCGGAGTACGCGACCGGGAGACCACTTTAGCCATGGTTGAAGCAGGTGCATCAAGAATTGGCGCAAGTGCAGGGATTGCCATCGTAAAAGGCGAAGATTCCAATTCTGATTATTAAAACAAAGCGGTTTCTTATTGACCATTATGGAATGGTATATTATAATGGCAAAAGATATGTGACGCATTCCTGACATGATTTTAATGCTGGAATGGTCTGGAGGGAGGGAAAGAAAATGGCAGAAACTCGTGTTCGTAAGAACGAATCCATTGATGATGCTCTTCGTCGTTTTAAAAGATCCGTTTCCAAAGATGGAACTTTGGCAGAAGTTAAAAAGCGCAAGCATTATGAAAAGCCAAGCGTGAAACGTAAGAAGAAGGCTGAGGCAGCAAGAAAGCGCAAGTTCTAAGAGAGGTGTAAGTTATGAGTCTTCTTGATCCATTAAACCAGGATATGAAACAAGCGATGAAGGACAAAAACAAGCAAAAGCTTTCTGTGATTCGTATGTTGAAGGCTTCTCTTCAAAACGAATCAATCAAGCTCGGGCACGACCTGAATGAAGAAGAAGAGCTCACTGTTCTTGCACGTGAAATGAAACAAAGAAAAGACTCCCTCCAAGAATTTGAAAAAGCCGGCCGTAATGACTTAGCGGATGCGTTAAAAGACGAAATTGTCATCATTACGGAATACATGCCGGAGCAGTTAACTGAACAAGAAGTTAAAGACATCGTCCTGGCAGCAATTGAACAAGTTGGAGCCGTATCTAAAGCAGATATGGGGAAAGTGATGGGAGCGGTAATGCCTAAAGTTAAAGGCAAAGCCGATGGTGCTCTCGTCAATCGCCTTGTCCAACAAAATTTATCTTAAACTCGAACAGACGTCTGAGAGGTTGCAACCTCGAGGGCGTCTTTTTGCATTTCGTTCAATAAGATTGAGCAGATGCAGACCCCAATAACTCATCAAGTTAAATAAATGTGAGATCTTTTTCCAATATTTGAAACTTTTCGCTCGTGACCGCGTATTGATTATAGAGGGTACAAAAGGGGGGACGAAATTGAGATTTGGTCGATTTATTTTTTTTCTTGCAATCATCATCATACCTCTGATGGCTTCAGTTCAACCTGCAAGCGGTGAAGGAAGCGGCCAAAAGGTGTATGTCATCCCTGTTCAGCAAGAGATCGAGAGAGGGCTTGAAGCGTTCTTAAAACGCAGTATTAAAGATGCTGAAAATGCAGGGGCAGACCACATTATCTTTGAAATCAACACGCCTGGTGGAAGAGTGGATTCTGCTAGTAAAATCGCAGAAATAATAAGAGATACGAAAATACCTACGACCGCCTACATAGTGAAGGAAGCCTTTTCGGCAGGAGCGTATATAGCATTGAATGCCGATGAAATTGTAATGAAACCCTCTACTGCGATCGGTTCAGCAGCAGTGATCGACTCTAGGGGAAATACAGCCGGGAAGAAAGCAAAATCAGCATGGATTGCAGAAATGGAAGCCGCTGCAGAGCTAAATAACCGAGATCCAAAGTATGCCCGGGCGATGGCTGATGATGATATGGAAATAAGAGAACTCGGGCTAAAAAGAGGAGAATTATTAACGATGACTGCTAATCAGGCAGTTAAAGTCGGCTATGCCGAAAGGATTGTAAATAACCGTTCCGAGCTCCTTTCTTATTTAAAACTGGAAGATGCTTCTGTAACAAAGGAAAAGCAAAGTCTGGCCGAAAAAGTAGCCCGGTTTGTAACAAATCCGGTCGTAGTCCCGATCTTGCTTTCCGTTGGTTTTCTCGGAATGGTCATTGAGCTGTTCACAGCAGGTTTCGGAATTGCTGGAATCATAGGAATCTCTTCAATGTTTCTCTATTTTTTTGGACACCTTCTGGCAGGGCTGGCGGGGTGGGAATCCATTGCCTTGTTTATTTTAGGCATCATTCTGCTGCTGCTCGAAGTGTTTGTCCCCGGGGGAATTGTAGGAATACTGGGGCTGGCGGCAGTGATTGCGAGCCTGGTGATGGCAGCAGGATCCATAACCTCCATTGTAACCTCGATGGGAATCGCGCTCCTGGTGACAATCCTTGGTGCATTTCTATTCCTTAAGTTCTTTGGATACAAGGGGCCTCTGAGAAAACTGGTCTTGTTTGACAGTACGAGTACAGAGAAAGGCTATATTTCCAGTAAACAGCGTCAGGATCTAACTGGCCGTATTGCGGAATCCATCACTCCACTAAGGCCTTCGGGAACCGCAGAGCTTGATGGTGAATATTTGGATGTTGTGACAGAAGGGTCTTTCATTCAAAAAGGGAAGCCGGTTAGAATCGTAAAGGTTCAGGGATCAAGAATTGTAGTAAGAGAAATGAAAGACTATCATGAAGGAGGAATGTAAATGTTTACAGGCCCAATTGCAACGCTAATTCTGATTGGTATCATAGTAATCATACTGGCCGTGTTATTTACCTTTGTTCCAGTCGCTTTATGGATCTCGGCGCTGGCTGCAGGTGTCAGGGTCGGAATCTTTACATTGGTTGGCATGAGGTTAAGAAGGGTTATCCCTTCAAGAGTCATTAATCCACTGATCAAGGCTCAGAAAGCCGGGCTTAATCTAACGACCAACCAGCTTGAAAGCCATTATCTCGCAGGTGGTAATGTAGACCGTGTGGTCAACGCGTTAATTGCCGCACACCGTGCGGATATTGAGCTCAGCTTCGAACGTTCTGCTGCTATTGATTTGGCAGGGAGAGACGTGCTGGAAGCCGTACAGATGAGTGTTAATCCAAAGGTCATCGAAACACCTTTTATTGCCGGTGTAGCGCTCAATGGTATTGAAGTGAAAGCAAAGGCGAGAATCACAGTGAGAGCCAATATCGAACGGCTCGTCGGTGGTGCCGGAGAAGAAACGGTAATCGCAAGGGTTGGTGAGGGTATCGTATCTACGATTGGTTCTAGCGAGAATCATAAGAAAGTGCTGGAGAACCCTGATACCATTTCACAAACGGTTCTTTCTAAAGGCTTAGATTCAGGCACGGCCTTTGAAATTTTGTCCATAGATATTGCAGATATTGATATCGGAAAAAATATCGGCGCAGCCCTGCAGACGGACCAGGCCCTCGCAGATAAGAATATCGCGCAGGCGAAGGCCGAAGAGAGAAGGGCTATGGCCGTTGCGAACGAACAGGAAATGATCGCAAAAGTCCAGGAGATGCGTGCGAAAGTAGTAGAAGCGGAGGCAGAAGTTCCTTTAGCCATGGCAGAAGCGCTCCGATCCGGAAAACTCGGTGTACTTGATTATGCGAACCTAACCAATGTAATGGCTGATACTTCGATGCGTGAATCCATAGGAAAATCTGCCGATCCGAATGGTGACGATGAACTTCCAGGGAAAAAAGGAAAATAATCATGGAACATATCTTGGATGCTCTCGTAGATTTGATTCCTTTCTTGATTTTTATTGGAGCCGGCTTGTTCGGGTTAATGAAGAAAAGGCTGGAGCGGAAATTTTCAGCCCATCCCAAACGAACGGTCAAGAAGCAAGGAAATGCAAGTTCGATTTCCCAGCCTGATGCGGAAGAATCAAAAGGGAAAGCGTCTCAGTTGCCGAAAGCAGCCTACCAGCAAGCCAGAAAGAGAGCGCAAGAAGCATTTCCGATAGAGCCTTTAAAGAGCAACCGTTATAAAGACAGAAGCGATGAGATTATAACAATGAAGATGAATAAAGAGAACATTGTACAAGGAATCGTTTGGTCCGAGATTCTCGGAAAACCACGGGCCTACAATCCTTTGCATATACGAAAAAAATAACCGGTTATGAAAAGACGGCCAGATTGGGCCGTCTTTTTTTATTTAGGTGTGATAGTTTATCCCACATCTTCATAAAAATGAGATGAGAGGGGTGTTGCGGATGGCAAAGTGGAGACAGCAGGTAACAAAATGGCTTGTGGAAAAATTGGATCTCCCTGCGGATGCCATGATGGATCTGCCCCGTATTACGATGATTGGCCAGTTACATATTTATATAGAGAATCACCGGGGTGTCATTGCTTTTTCAAAAGAGGAGCTAAAACTCCGACTAAAGCAAGGAAATCTTGTGATCAAGGGCCAGGAGTTTGTAATAAAAACTATTTTGCCGGAAGAAATTCTGCTTGAAGGCAGTATAGAAGGTGTCTACTATGACAAAGCCACGTAAAACTGTGGACAGGAGGCTGTTATGAAAAAGGACTGGCTGGAGCCGATTAACAGTTATGTAAAAGTTGAAATACGCGGAGAAGGCATAGCAGAATTGATTAACGCATGCCTCGCACAAAATATCTCGATTTGGAATATTAAACGAACAAATGAGAATGCCGTTTCAGCTTGTCTTTATACGAAGAATATAAAGGGGTTCCGGCCTCTCTTAAAACAAACAGGCTGTAAAATTCGTTTTTTAGAAAAAAACGGACTCCCGTTCTGGGCTGCCAGAATGTGGAGAAGGAACGGACTTATATTAGGTCTTGCAGGGTTTTTGGTCATCCTGTTTTTATTATCCAACATGGTTTGGAATATTAAAGTGACAGGAGCAAATCCTAAAACAGAATACCAGCTGCTGAATGCGGCTAAGGAACTGGGCATAAAAAAAGGGAAATTTATTTTCCTTCTGCCGAACGTCAGGCAGCTTCAACAGCAGCTGACCAACGCTATGGATAATGTGACATGGATCGGAGTAAGCCTGAATGGGACAACCTATAACTTTCAGGTAGTGGAAAAAGAGATCCCGGAGCGTAAAAAAGCTCTTTCTCCAAGACATTTAGTCGCAAAGAAAGATGCGGTAATCTATGACATGTTCGTAGAAAAAGGACAACCTGTAGTTGCTCCGCATCAATTTGTTTATAAGGGAAGCTTATTGGTCTCAGGATATATCGGAAAAGAAGGCAAAACTAAGCTTGTACCCGCAAAAGGTGTAGTATGGGGGGAAACCTGGTATACGACGAATGTGACGATCCCGCTGGAAACAAAATTTCAGACTTATACAGGAAGTTCGATCATACAGCATAAGCTTAATTTATTTGGTCTGAGGATTCCGATTTGGGGATGGAAAGACGGGGAATATAAATCAAAAGAAGTCAGTGAAAATGAAACCCCGCTGAAGTTCTGGAAGTGGACGCTCCCGATGTCCTATATTAAAAAAGAAATCAGGGAAACAGATGGTGTAAAAAGAGTGTATACGAAAGCGGAAGCGATGGACGCAGGCAAGGCTATGGCAAGAAAAGAAGTGAGAAAACTGCTCGCCCATGATGCCAAAATTAGAGAAGAAAAAATTTTGCACCAGTCCGTATCTAATGGTAAAGTAAATTTATCGATGCACTACCAGGTAATTGAAAATATTGCATCTGAACAACCTATACTTATCCAACAAGGAGACTGAGTAGTTTGTCAGAACCCATTAAATTACAGCGATTACAACTAGAAACTCAAGGGGAAGCCCAAGCGCTTTTTGGACCAAATGATGCCTTTCTGAACATTATTGAGGATAAGCTGGAGGTTACGATTGTAACAAGAGGCGAAGATATTTCTGTTACTGGAACATCCGACACCGTCCAAAAAGTGGAGGATGTCTTAATGGTACTCTTGAACCTTATCCGAAAAGGGATTCACATTTCAGAAAGAGACATCGTTTACGCGGTTCAGCTTGCTGAAAGGGGCATGCTTGAGGAAATCACCGAATTATATCAACAGGAGATTACAACCAACGTTAAAGGTAAACCAATCAGGGTGAAGACACTCGGTCAGCGCCATTATGTAACTGCAATGAAAAGAGGAGACCTTGTTTTTGGCATTGGTCCAGCGGGAACAGGAAAAACATATCTGGCTGTCGTGATGGCTGTCACTGCTTTAAAAGAAGGGAAAATAAAAAAAATCGTACTGACAAGGCCGGCGGTTGAAGCAGGTGAGAGCCTCGGATTCCTGCCTGGTGACTTAAAGGAAAAGGTCGATCCATATTTACGCCCCTTGTACGATGCACTTCACGATCTATTGGGAATGGAGCATACAGAGCGGCTTCTCGAAAGGGGCACGATTGAAATTGCCCCGCTTGCCTACATGAGAGGCCGGACTCTTGATGAATGTTTCGTTATTTTGGATGAAGCACAGAATACATCTCCGGAACAAATGAAAATGTTTTTAACACGCCTTGGTTTTGGTTCGAAAATGGTGATTACAGGGGATCTGACACAAATTGATCTGCCGAAAGGAAAGGAATCAGGGCTGAAGATCGCCGAGCGGACACTCAATGGTGTTCCAGGTATACAATTCATATTCTTAAAACAGCTGGATGTAGTAAGACACCCGCTTGTGCAAAGAATTATATCAGCATACGAAAAGACGGAGAAGTAGAAAAAACGTTCGGGTTCATGAAAAACCTGAACGTTTTTTCTTTTTTTATTAAATATACATTCTATGTCCAGTTTTTGTTAATATGAAGATAACAAAAAGGTGAGACAGGCGGGGGATGTTCAAGTTGACGAATAAGATAAAAAAACATTTTCGCATTAAAAAGAGTCTGCAAAATAAATGGAATTTCTTTATGTTTGGTTTACTCGCTCTTATCATCTACGCAAGCCTGCTCAGCAATGTAACTCCCGATACGGTAGATGTCGGGCCGTACTCCATTTCCCCGCGTGATATCCAATCACCCATCACGATTGAAATGAAAGAAGAAACACTGAAAAAGCAAAACGATGCCGCTGATAAAGTGGAGAATATTTATTCCTATGACGAAGACAGTCCGCTGAAACAGGCAGAGAAGTCCAATGAGATATTTAAGGCGATCGAGAAGATCAATGAGGCGGAGAAGGACAATAAAAAAGATAAAGAACCGCTCACATTGGAGCAGAAAATCGATCAGATCAAGGGGATGGTCGGAAACGATCAGATTTCACCTGAAGCCTATACTGCCTTGTTCAATGCTTCACCGACTGAACTTAGAACAGGGAGAGATCTTGCAAGTTCAGTGATCAATGACACGCTTAAAAATAGGATCAGGGTTGATCAGATTGAGTTTTTCCGTGATCGTGCAGAAGATAAGATTCAGCAGAATTCGAATTTTTCGGGCGCGTTAAAAAATGCGGTTGTTGAACTGACGAGAAGCAATATTATCTCCAATTATCTTCTGGACGTGGACAAGACCAAATTGGCAAAGCAAAAGGCTATTGATGAAGCAGAGCCGGTTGAAATTAAAGAAGGAGAGATCATCGTCCGAGAGGGGGACGTCGTTACACCGGAGAAATTCAGGCAGCTTAAGCTGGTAGGACTTCTTGATAAGGAAATTGCCATTTATCCGTATTTGGGCCTTCTGCTTTTTGTTCTGATTTTAGTCATGGGCTTGTATTATTTTATAAGGGAATCTCTAAAAGCTACGGTTCCTCTGCAAAAAAAACAGATAATGCTGTATGTCATCCTGGTCACTTTTTCCCTGATCGTAATGAAACTGACAAGCTTTATTGATAAACTCGAGGTTACTGGTATCTTCTTTGTGGTACCGATCGCTGCAGGGGCTATGATGATAAAAATGCTTCTTAATGAGTTTACAGCCATCCTGTCCAGTGTGTTATTTGCCGTTTGTGCCACCCTGATCTTTAATGAAGGATCAACAGGTACGTTTAATTTTCCTTTAGGCATCTATGTATTGCTCGGGTGCATCGCAGGCATCATTTATTTAGGAAAACGGCATCTCAAAACAAGAATTTTAAAGTCTGGAGTATTGGTTTCCTTCGTAAATATTTTATCAATATTGATCATTCTTTTGCTTCAGAACGGGAAGTACTCCCCGGTTCAAATCGGAGTGGAGATTGGATTCGGCTTTTTATCAGGCTGCCTCGCATCTGTTTTGACTCTAGGGCTGATGCCGGTATTCGAATCCTGGTTCGGCATCTTATCCACAACAAGGCTGATCGAACTTTCAAACCCTAATCATCCGCTGTTGAGAAAACTTCTGATCGAAGCTCCTGGTACCTATCATCATTCCGTTATGGTGGCTAACCTGTCAGAAGCCGGCTGTGAATCGATAGGAGCAAACGGCCTTCTTGCCAGAGTGGGATCTTACTATCATGATCTGGGTAAAACGAAACGGCCGCATTTCTTCATCGAAAACCAGATGAACATGGAAAATCCGCATGATAAACTGACACCGCAATTGAGCAAGACGATCATTATTGCCCATCCGTATGATGGGGCGGAAATGTTGAAAGAATATAAGCTGCCGGGAGAAATTATTGATATCGCTGAACAGCATCACGGAACATCCTTGCTGCAATATTTTTATCACAAGGCAACAGAGATGAGCAACTCCGAGATTCAGGAATCAGATTTCAGGTATCCTGGGCCAAAAGCACAGTCCCGAGAAGCGGCGGTAGTAGGAATTGCAGACGGTGTAGAAGCGGCTGTCCGCTCGCTATCCAAACCGACACCGGTTAAAATTGAAGCGATCATCCGAAAAATTATCACAGAACGCCTGGAGGATGGGCAGTTCGATGAATGTGATCTTACGTTTAAAGAATTAAATACGGTTGCGAAAACACTCAGTGAAACACTAAACGGGATATTTCATTCGAGGATTGAATATCCTGAGCAGCAAATCAAAAAGAAGGTGGACTAATAATGAGCTTACACATTGATTTTACAGACGAAACAGAACGAATAACTCCGGAGCAAACGGAAGAATTAACAAACCTTTTAAACCATGCAGCCGTTATGGAAGGTATCCCTGATGAAACAGAGCTCTCTGTTACCTTTGTAACCAATGAACGGATTCACGAGATCAATAAACAATATCGGGACAAAGATACACCTACGGATGTCATCTCTTTTGCGATGGAAGAAATGGGAGAGGGAGAAATGGAGATTACCGGTGCAGACTTGCCGAGAACACTTGGCGACATCATCATCTCTGTAGAAATTGCCAAAGGCCAGGCGGAAGAGTATGGCCATTCTTTCATGAGAGAGCTTGGTTTCCTGACCGTACATGGATTTCTTCATCTCTTAGGCTATGATCATATGAACGAGCAAGATGAAAAGAAAATGTTCGGCCGTCAAGATCAAATTTTAAACGAGTACGGGCTGACCCGATAAGATGGGGCCATCAGCCCGCAGGTTTGTTAGAAGTTTTGGATATGCCTGGGAGGGAATCAAAGCTGCGGTTTCCGGTGAACAAAACATCAAAATTCATCTTGGTGTGGGCTGTTTCGTTCTACTGGCCGCCTACGCCCTTCATTTTTCAGCCGAGAGGTTTGCTATTTTGCTGCTTGTCATTGGCGCAGTGATCTGTCTGGAAATCATGAATACAGCCTTGGAACGTGTTGTGGACCTGGTCACGGACGATTTTCATCCATTGGCGAAACAAGCCAAAGATATGGCGGCAGGTGCGGTTTTGGTTTTTTCGGTAATTGCTGTTATAATCGGATTACTCCTATTTTTTAAACCTGCCTTACACTATTTCTCATAGATGTCAGCCGCTAAAACAAGAACCGGGCTGCTACTGAAAGGTGGAACTCGAAATGGAAAAAGAAAATTTGATTAAGGAAGCGGTTTCAGCAAGAGAATTTGCTTATGTGCCATATTCAAAATTTAAGGTAGGCGCTGCACTTTTAACAAAAGATGGGAAAGTGTACCGGGGTGCAAATATTGAAAATGCAGCTTACAGTGTAACAAACTGCGCAGAACGGACTGCGCTGTTCAAAGCGGTATCAGAAGGAGACAAAGCGTTTGCCGCACTAGCAGTCGTCGCAGAGACCGACCGGCCCGTACCGCCTTGCGGAGCGTGCAGACAAGTGATCTCAGAATTTTGCCCGCCTGGCATGAAAGTTTATTTGACCAATTTAAAAGGAGACATTAAGGAGACGACTGTGGAGGAATTGCTCCCAGGGGCGTTTTCACCGGGGGATTTAAATGAATAAAACAGGTTACAAATCAGGCTTTGTTTCGATTATCGGAAGGCCGAACGTTGGAAAATCAACATTATTGAATCATATCATCGGCCAAAAGATCGCGATTATGAGTGACAAGCCGCAGACAACTAGAAATAAGATCCAAGGAGTGTATACAACGGATCAAGCACAGGTTATTTTTATCGACACTCCGGGTATCCATAAACCAAAGCATCGCCTTGGCGATTTTATGACTAAAATCGCTCAGCAGACATTAAGGGAAGTAGATTTAATCCTATTTGTCATCAATGCTGAAGAAGGATATGGAAGAGGAGATCAGTTTATTATCGATAGACTGAAGGACATCAAACAGCCGATCTTCCTTGTCATTAACAAAATCGATACCATTCATCCTGACCAGCTTCTGCCTCTGATTGACTTTTACAGGGACAAGGTGGAGGTACAGGAAGTCATCCCGATTTCGGCTCTTCAGGGCAACAACGTCAATACCCTCATGAACCAGATCACAGATTACCTGGAGGAGGGGCCGCAATATTATCCCGAGGACCAGGTAACCGATCATCCTGAACGGTTTATTGTCAGTGAACTGATCCGTGAAAAAGTACTGCATCTTACGAGAGAAGAAATTCCTCATTCGATTGCTGTCGTAATCGAACAAATGCAGCGCCGGGATGACCGTGATGTGGTTTTTATTAATGCCACGATCATTGTTGAACGAAAATCCCAAAAAGGAATCATTATTGGGAAACAGGGTTCGATGCTGAAAGAGGTTGGTAAACGGGCTCGGACGGATATTGAAAATTTACTGGGATCTAAAGTTTTTTTGGAGCTTTTTGTCAAGGTTCAGAATGATTGGAGAAACAAGCTGAGCAACTTAAAAGAATTTGGATTTAACGAAGACGAATATTGATCTTCCATATTTTCCTTCACATGAAAACGATATTTAAGGCAAACCTAGAGGCAAGGGAGTTTTAAAAAACAACGTGAAAGGTGGAGCATTCCGATGAAAGAATTTACCTGGAAGGTATTTTGCGAAACGGGCAGTATTGATACCTATTTGTTGTTTAAAGAACTTGAGGTCGACATGTCAACCAGTGGGGCGCAGCAAGAAGATCAGCAAGCACAATTTGACTCTCCCATCCAATAAGGTGCCTTCATTAAATGACCTGGTGGTGGTGCAATCATGCTGCAAAAGGTTGAAGGAATCGTCATCAGAAAAGTGGACTACGGCGAAACTAACGTAATTCTTACTCTTTTTACGAGAGAAAACGGTAAAATCGGTGTTATGGCAAGAGGGGCGAAGAAACCAAAAAGTCGCCTCTCTTCTGTTGCGCAGCTATTTACATATGGACATTTTGTTTTTCAGCAAAGCAGGGGGCTGGGGTCTCTCAGTCAAGGGGAGATCATTGAGTCGTTCCGAGGCATTAAGGAAGACTTATTCAAAACCGCATATTGTGCTTATATGGTCGAATTTCTTGATAAGGTAACAGAAGAGAAAACACCGCAGCCCTATTTATTTGAACATCTTTGGCAATCTTTTAATCTAATAAATGACGGTGCAGATCCAGAGGTGATTACGTTTATTTTTGAAATGAAGATGCTGCAGCAAGCAGGCATTGGGCCCCAGGTAAACCATTGCGCGAACTGTGGCAGAGCGGAAGGTGAATTTGCCTTTTCCATACGGGAAGGCGGATTTCTCTGTGACAGATGCCATCAAATGGATCCAAACCTCATTCCTCTTACGCAAGCGACAGCAAGGCTACTCCGCTTGTTTTATCATTTTGATCTAAACCGTCTTGGAAATATATCATTAAAAAAACAGACGAAGGACGAGATCAGGTTCGTTCTTTCTACCTATATCGATGAATACTCGGGATTGTACTTCAAATCTAAAAAATTTATTGATCAATTGAATAAATTTGAATAATCATGCTGCTTTTATACCTTTTAGCTTCGTTTGCTCCCATAATTAGTATATAATGTTTAATAAAGAGTATAACACATTTAAAGTTTGCTAAGGTGGTGCGAACAATCGAACTGAATAAAAGGCAAGAAACAATATTGCAAATCGTAAAAGACCATGGCCCTATAACTGGAGAACATATTGCAGACCGTTTGCATTTAACGAGAGCAACGCTGCGGCCTGACCTTGCTATTTTGACCATGGCCGGTTATTTGGATGCCAGACCGCGCGTCGGCTATTTTTACACAGGGAAAACAGGTTCCCAGCTGTTGACTGAGAAGATCAAGAAGATACAGGTCCATGAATTCTCTTCAATCCCTGTCGTTGTTGCTGAATCGGCGACGGTATATGAAGCCATCTGTACCATGTTTCTCGAAGACGTGGGAACTTTGTTCATCGTGAATAAAAACTCTCATCTTGTAGGCGTCGTCTCGAGAAAAGACTTATTGCGAGCCAGTATGGGAAAACAGGAACTGAACGCCATTCCGATCAATATTATTATGACCAGGATGCCGAACATCACATATTGTTTTAAAGAAGACCATTTATTGGATGTAGCCCAAATTCTCATTCAAAAGCAGATCGATGGGCTGCCGGTCGTAAAAAAAGCTTCCAACGACGAAGGTTATGAAGTTGTTGGAAGAATCACGAAAACGAATATTACCAAGGCCTTTGTTGAATTGGCCAGGGATGAAATGATTATATGATCTTCGCAATCAGGAGGTAATGATGACTGACCAAATAAATCGCCCAATGATCTATGTTGTATCTGATTCTGTTGGTGAGACTGCAGAGCTTGTTGTAAAAGCCGCGGCCAGCCAATTTAATTCAACGGCCATTGAGCTAAAACGAGTTCCTTATGTAGAAGATAAGGAAACCATCAAAGAAGTTGTAGCGTTAGCGAAAGAGCATCATGCGCTGATCGCGTTTACATTGGTTATACCTGAGATGAAGGAATTTCTCCTTCAGCAGGCACTTGGATCCGGAGTGGTTGCAGTAGATATCATCGGACCAATGATGAATCAGATGCAGCAGCTTCTTCAGCAGGTTCCCCGATATGAACCGGGAATCGTCCATCAGCTCGATGATGATTACTTCCGAAAAGTAGAGGCCATTGAGTTTGCGGTAAAGTATGATGATGGAAGGGATCCGCGGGGCATATTGAAAGCGGATATTGTCTTGGTAGGAGTATCGAGGACATCAAAAACGCCTCTTTCCCAGTATCTGGCTCACAAACGGCTGAAGGTCGCCAATGTACCTCTTGTTCCAGAAGTAGAACCGCCTGACGAACTGTTCAAAGTGTCTGCAAAAAAATGTTTCGGATTAAGTATTACACCTGAAAAATTAAACGATATCCGCAGAGAACGACTGATGGCTTTAGGACTGAACTCGGAGGCGAACTATGCCAATATCGACCGCATCAGACAGGAACTCGACTATTTTAATAAAACGATAGACCGAATCGGCTGCAGGGTGGTTGATGTTTCTAACAAAGCCGTAGAGGAATCTGCCAATCTCATTTATAACATTTATATAGGCAAGAACTACCGATAAGCATTCTGCGTACAAAATCCAAAGATTTTGTACGCTTTTTCTTCGGCAGTTATTTTTCTGGCATTATTATAAATTTTTAGCTATAATATAAAATTGTGATTAAAAGTTAACAATGGAACCTAGAATAGGATAAGAATGTTCTTTCCAACGCACGGGAAAGACTGATTTCTATGAAATATCATTCTTCTGCACGAAGGAAAAACAAAAAAAGGTTTTCTTCGACAAGCTTATTTTGTAGAAGGATTCTAATGGAGGATGTAGAAATTTATTTTATGCCTAATTCTAAACGAAAAGTATGGATAGACGGAGATGCATGCCCGGTTCCGATTAAGAACGTGATTATCGAACATTGTCGGGAATTTAATTTATCGGCATTTTTTGTCATTTCATACGCCCACTACACGGCTCCTTCACCAGGTGTAGAATGGATTCTGGTTGATGCGAATCGTGAAGAAGTCGACTTGTATCTCATGAATCATTCAACGAAGGGGGATATTGCAGTTACACAGGATTTTGGCCTCGCCAGTATCCTGGTTCCAAAAGGTGTGGTTACGTTCCATCCCCGCGGCTTTATATACCGGGAAGAAGAAATGGAAAAAATGCTTTTTGAAAGGTACATTTCCGGGAAAGAAAGAAGAGCCGGTCATCGTACAAAAGGGCCAGCGAAGTTTCAGGAATCAGATCTTGAACGCTTCACTGGACAATTTAAAAAAATGTTGTCGAATATTGAAGGAATTCATTAATTCCTAACGAATAACTATAACCTGTGTGATTTTTCACAGTATGGAAAGAAATAAAGCGGTGTTTAAACATGGCAGAAAGAATTCCGGACGAACTGATCGAAAAAGTTCGAACCTCGCAAGACATTGTTGAACTTGTCAGTGATTATGTGACCTTAAAAAAACAAGGTCGAAATTACTTTGGTTTATGCCCTTTTCACGGGGAGAAATCCCCTTCCTTTTCTGTTTCGCCTGATAAGCAGATCTACCACTGCTTCGGATGCGGAGCAGGCGGAAATGCCTTCTCTTTTTTAATGAATATTGAGGGGTTTTCTTTTCTTGAGGCGGTAAAGCATATTGCACAGCGAACAGGAATAGATTTACCTCAGCTGGAACGTCAGCCTGGAAACAGCAAGTCAACGGATAACCGGGCAGTCATGGGTGAGGCACATGAGCTTTTGGCGAAACTATTTCATCATTATCTGCTCAATACTGAGCAAGGTTTAAAAGCACTCGACTATTTAAAGGACAGAGGGTTTTCGGATGAAGTGATCTCCCGCTTTCAGATCGGGTTTGCTCCTGATTCATGGGATGCAGCCACTAACTTCCTGAGCAGAAGGAATTTCTCACTGGAATTATGTGAAAAAGCTGGATTGCTGGGCAAACGGGATTTCGACGGAAAATATTTTGACCGGTTTCGAAACCGTATCATGTTTCCCATCTGGGATAAGAACGGTAAAGTCATCGGCTTCGGAGGCCGGATTTTAGGTGAAGGTGAACCGAAATATTTAAACAGTCCTGAAACGATGCTGTTTAATAAAGGGAAAAACCTGTATGCCCTGCATCTTTCTCGACCAGAAATGCGAAAAAAGCAGCAGGCTGTTCTATTTGAAGGCTATGTTGATACGATCGCTGCCTGGAGAGCAGGCGTCGAAAATGGGGTGGCTACGCTCGGCACCTCTTTGACAGAAGATCAGGCTAAACTCCTGAAACGAAATGTACCTTCCGTGGTTATCTGTTATGACTCCGACCATGCGGGTGTAGAAGCTACCTTTCGAGCTTCTTCCATTTTGTTAAAGGCAGGCTGCAATGTGAAAATCGCGAAGATGCCAGATGGTCTTGATCCCGATGACTATATCCAAAAATATGGAGCCGAGAAGTTTAACAGGGATGTAATAGGGGCAAGTTTAACCGTAATGGCTTTTAAAATTCAATACTACAGAAGAGGGAAAAATCTCAGCGATGAAGGAGAACGGATGCTCTATATCGAAGAGATAATCAAGGAAATCAGCCAATTGCCCAATGCCGTTGAAAAAGATCACTATTTAAGGCAGCTGGCTGATGAATTCAACCTCTCTCTGGAAGCTCTAAAACAGCAGCAATTCTACACAGCAAAGCAGCAAAGGCGAAAAAAGGATAATGTTGACACAAACAGGAATAATAATCCTAGGTATAATACTTACTACAACAAACCCCTTTTGCCAGCCTATCATAATGCTGAACGGATTCTGCTTGCGCATATGCTGAAAAATACAGACGTTGCCATCAGGATTCAGGAGTTACTCGGAGCATCTTTTAACATTGAAGAACACAATGCGGTCGCAGCTTATTTATATGCCTTCTATGAAGAAGGAAATTTGCCCAATGTTGGTTTGTTCCTGCAGCGCATTGAAGATGACAGGTTAAAGGAGATTGCTTCTGAGCTGGCGATGCTGACTGTCAATGAACATCTTTCCGAAAAGGAAATGAGTGATTATATAAGACAGATCACCAACTATCCAAAGTGGTTGGAGATACAGAGTAAAGAAAAGCACAAAAAGGAAGCGGAACGCGGGCAAGATTTTGCCAGGGCGGCCCAAATAGCAATGGAGATACTTCAAATGAAAAAAGAATTAAAAGGCTGATTATTTTTTTGTTGAAGTGTGGAAGGAGGGGATCGAATGGCTGAGAAACCGAACCGTCGCGAGACGGAGGGCGAATTAACCATCGATCAAGTAAAAGAGCAGTTAATTGAAGCAGGGAAAAAAAATGGAGTACTGACTTACACGGTCATTACAAACAAGCTCGCGCCGTTTGATCAGGATTCAGAGCAAATGGATGAGTTCTACAACTTTCTTGAAGAACAGGGTGTAGAAGTAACCGATGAGTCCGATTCAGACGAGGAAGAGCCAAAATTTGAAGCAGGCAAGGAAGAGGAGGAATTCGACCTCAATGATCTCAGCGTTCCTCCGGGGGTAAAAATTAATGACCCTGTACGAATGTATTTAAAAGAGATTGGCCGTGTTGATCTTCTTTCTGCAGAAGAAGAAATTTCCCTTGCTAAACGAATTGAAGACGGTGATGAAGAAGCAAAGCGCCGCCTTGCTGAGGCAAACCTTAGGCTCGTAGTAAGTATCGCCAAGCGTTATGTAGGCCGCGGCATGCTCTTCCTTGACTTGATTCAGGAAGGCAACATGGGACTTATTAAAGCGGTAGAGAAATTTGATTATCGCAAAGGTTATAAGTTCAGTACGTATGCGACTTGGTGGATCAGACAGGCTATCACACGAGCCATAGCTGACCAGGCAAGAACCATCCGTATTCCTGTCCACATGGTGGAGACGATTAATAAACTGATCCGTGTCCAGAGACAGCTGCTGCAAGACTTAGGCCGTGAACCGACGCCTGAAGAAATAGGTGCGGAAATGGAACTTACACCCGATAAAGTACGTGAGATCCTGAAGATCGCTCAGGAACCTGTTTCACTTGAAACACCGATTGGTGAAGAAGATGACTCTCACCTAGGTGATTTTATTGAAGACCAGGATGCACTTGCTCCTTCTGAAGCTGCAGCTTATGAGCTGTTAAAAGAGCAGCTCGAAGATGTACTCGATACCCTCACCGACAGAGAGGAGAATGTTTTGCGTCTAAGATTTGGTCTTGATGACGGCCGTACCCGTACGCTTGAAGAAGTAGGTAAAGTTTTTGGTGTAACACGCGAACGGATTCGCCAAATCGAAGCTAAAGCACTCCGAAAACTTCGTCACCCGAGCAGAAGCAAGCGATTAAAGGATTTCTTGGAATAGAATAAATATTAAGTCTGCCCTGTCCGGCAGGCTTTTTATTTTGCCGGTAGCGGAGGTCATGTGCTCGAAATAAATAGGATAGAATAACATTTTTACCAGTTATTATTATATATTTTACTGATAAATTTTACTGAATGCAAATCGTCTTTCCGAAATTAAACTTCCAAAAGAAGGAAAACACACCCGAAAATAATAATGTTAATGTTGTAAAAATTCTGCCTTTATATCTATAATAAACTTGAAAGCGATTACACACAATGGTGAAATTATACAAAAGGTGGGGTCATCCATGAATTATGCATTGACAGATGAGCAAGCTATGATTCAAAAAATGATGAGGGAATTTGCAGACGAAGAGGTAGCTCCTGGAGCCGAACAAAGAGATAAAGAGAAAAAGTTTCCTGTGGAAATTTTTCAGAAGCTAGGGAAGCTGGGGATCATGGGCTTGCCATTCCCTGAAGAGTATGGGGGCGGAGGGGCCGATACGATTTCCTTTGCGATTGCCGTTGAGGAACTGAGCCGGGCTTGCGGATCTGCCGGTATAACGTATTCAGCACATGTTTCTCTTGGCGGCGCTCCTCTCTATTTGTTTGGAACAGAAGAGCAGAAGCAAAAGTATCTTGTTCCGATCTGTACTGGAGAATCAATGGGTGCTTTTGGTCTCACTGAGCCGAACGCTGGTTCAGATGCAGGAGGAACGCAAACGGTGGCGGTGGAACAAGACAATCAATGGGTCATCAGCGGAAGCAAGTGCTACATCACCAATGCAAGCTATGCCAAGCATCTCGCACTCACAGCGATTACAGGGAAAAAAGATGGGAATAAAGAGATCAGTGCGATTATTGTTCCAACGGATGCTGAAGGGTTCAAAGTGATCGATAACTATGAGAAGCTGGGGCTCCATTCTTCAAATACAACGGAACTGATTCTTGATCAAGTAAAAGTTCCGGAGGAGAACCTGCTTGGAAAGCGCGGCGATGGCTTTAAACAGTTTTTAATTACACTTGATGGCGGACGGATAGGCATTGGGGCCATGGCAGTCGGGATCGCACAGGCGGCCTATGACAAGGCGCTTTCATATTCTAAAGAAAGAAAACAGTTTGGGACAGCCCTTTCTAAGTTCCAGGCCATCCAATTTAAACTTGCTGATATGGCCATGAAAATTGAGCTTGCTAGAAACATGGTGTACAAAGCGGCCTGGTTAAAAGACCAAGGGAAAAAGTTTTCAAAGGAAGCTGCCATGGCGAAGCTTTATGCATCAGAGGCTTGTATGCAGATCTGTTCGGAAGCTGTACAGATCCACGGCGGATATGGGTACATGAGAGACTACCATGTGGAGCGGTATTTCCGTGATGCAAAGCTGACAGAAATCGGTGAAGGAACGTCCGAGATTCAAAGGATGGTAATATCCAGAGAAATAGGCTGTTAATTCTAATTATTGGGGTGAATTATGACAGAGCTGCAATCCGTAACTATTGGAAAATATCTTGAAGAGCAAGTTAAGAAATTCGGCTCTCGTGAAGCTGTCGTATACAGCGATTTAGGAATTCGGTATTCCTATAAAGATTTTTACGATTTAACTGCGAAAGTAGCTAAAGGATTAATGTCACTCGGTATTAAAAAAGGAGATCACATCGCCGTCTGGGCGACCAATGTGCCGGAATGGATACTGCTGCAATTCGGTTCTGCAAGGGCAGGAGCAGTGCTGGTAACGGTTAATACCAGCTATCAGCAGAATGAATTGGAATATCTTCTTAAACAGTCTGACGCAAAAGCTTTGTTCCTCATTGAGGGATTCAAGAACACTTCATATGTAAAAATGGCCCACCATATTCAGTCCAAAAGTGAACAGTTTCCGCTGCTGGATCAGCTCGTCTATATGGGCAAAGGCCAGCCAGAAGGTATGTCAAACTGGGAAGAGATGCTTCGTTCAGGAGAAAACATCACAGAAGATGAGCTGCTTGAGAGAGAATTAAGCCTGGAGCCATCCGATGTCATTAACATGCAATATACCTCTGGAACGACTGGTTTCCCAAAAGGAGTTATGCTGACACACAGCAATATTCTTGGAAACGCTCACCGGTTGGCAGCAGCAATGAGGCTAACACATGAAGACCGTTTATGCATACCGGTACCGTTCTTTCACTGCTTTGGGTGTGTAATCGGAACGTTGACTGCGGTTTCCGCGGGCGCGGCTATGGTTCCTATCGTACAATTCAGTCCTAAGGAAGTCCTTGAAACGGTGGAAAAAGAAAAGTGCACCGCTCTTCATGGTGTACCGACGATGTTCATCGCAGAGTTGAACCATCCAGAGTTTGACCAATATGATTTAAGTTCTCTGCGAACAGGTGTCATGGCGGGTTCCACATGTCCGATTGAGGTCATGAAGAACGTCATCAGCAAAATGGGAATGTCAGAGATAACGATTGCCTATGGGCAGACGGAAACCTCTCCGGTCTTTACTCAAACGACACCGGATGATCCTATTGAAAAAAGGGTTGAAACGGTTGGAAGGAAACATCCAGGTGTTGAAATCAAGGTGATTGATCCTGCCACAGGTAAAAGGGTAGCTCCTGGAATACAGGGGGAACTCTGCACAAGGGGTTATCACGTGATGAAAGGATATTATAAGATGCCAGACGCGACCAAAGAGGCCATTGACCATGACGGCTGGCTCCATACAGGTGATCTGGCTGTTATGGACGATGATGGCTATGTAGCGATTACAGGCCGGTTAAAGGATATGATAATCCGCGGCGGTGAAAACATCTATCCTCGGGAAGTGGAAGAGTTCCTGTATTCGCATCCTTCTATTCTAGATGTTCAGGTAATCGGTGTTCCGGATGAAACCTTCGGTGAAAAAGTTGCTGCTTGTATACAGGTAAAGGAAGGGCACAGCATCGGTCAAGAGGAATTGGCTGCCTTTTGCCAAGGCAAGATTTCTAAGTTCAAAATTCCTGAATACATGATAATTGTCGACGAATACCCGATGACGGCATCCGGTAAGATTAAAAAGTATAAATTGCGTGAAGAGGCTAGACAGCGTATTGAAGCAGAAAAGGGTATCGTTACGTGATCGTCCGCATCTGCGGACGGTTTTTCTTTTGAGGGGCATTTTACAAAACCAGTAAAAGTTTAACTTTTTCTTTCCTTCGACTCTTTTTTCAAGTAAAATAGGATATGGATTGTTAGCACTTACATAAGCAGACAAAATGTACATCAAATGTAGAACAGATGAAGGAGGAAAAATGATGAAACGTAATCCGCTTATTCCTTTTGTCTTTACGGGAGTAATTGGCATTATTCTCGTTATCGGCATGTCATTTTGGGGAATACATAATCAGGAACAAGCGAAAAAGGAAAAAGAACAGGCTGCCCTTGACCCTGCAGCAATTTTCAAACAAAACTGTTCTTCCTGCCATGGCCAAAACCTGGAAGGCGCGGTTGGTCCTAACCTTCAAAAAGTCGGAGCCAAATATTCAAAAGAACAAATCACGGATATTATTAATAACGGTAAATCTGGCGGAATGCCAGCTGGTGTCGTAAAAGGTGAAGAGCAGCAGATCATTTCGAAATGGCTTTCAGAGAAAAAATAAAAAGGAGCTGGCTCCAATCAACTGCCTCATGGCGAATGATTGAGTCAGCTTTTTACTTTTGTCCGGTGACATGATTATAATAGTAGTACGATAATAAAAACAGGTGGATTTAAAATGAAACGAGATAAACTTTCCCTAAGACTTAAAACAGTAGCAGATTATGTGCACCGTGAGTCAGTAATGGCTGACATCGGTTCTGATCATGCTTACCTACCGTGCTATTTAGTGCTTGAAAACCAAGTGGCATATGCAATTGCAGGTGAAGTGAATGAAGGACCCTATCAATCGGCATTAAAAGAAGTGCAATCAGCAAATCTCCAAACGAAAATATCCGTCCGCAAAGGAGACGGCCTTGAAGTGATTTCTCCGAATGAGGCGGACGTTATTACGATTTGCGGTATGGGTGGCCAGCTGATCACCAGTATATTGGAAAATGGCAAATCGAAGCTGGCAGGTGTTAAAAGGCTGGTGCTCCAGCCGAATGTGGGGGCAGATTCGATCAGAAAGTGGTTGATCAAAGAAGGCTGGACGTTAACTCATGAAGAAATTTTAAAAGAAGACGGCAAGATTTATGAAGTTCTGGTGGCCGACATCCAGGAGGGCGTTCAGCCCTATACGAAGGATGAATCCCTTGAATTATTGCTTGGACCATACTTAATGAAACAAAAGAATAAAACGTTCATTGAAAAGTGGAAGGGTGAGCTTGAGCAGTGGAATAAAATTATGCTGCAAATGGAATCAAGCCAATCTCCTGATTTGATGGAACGAAAACAGCAACTGCTAAAAAGGATTGAATCGGTGGAGGAGGTACTGAAATCATGAATAAATTCGCCAACGGGCAATCAGTCATTGCTGAATTGAACACTCTCGCCCCTAAGCACCTTGCGGAAGAAGGAGACCCGATCGGGCTGCAGGTCGGAAATTTGAACAAGCCTGTAAAGAAGGTCATGATTGCCCTGGATGTTCTGGAAGAAGTAGTAGATGAAGCGATTGAAACAGGTGCAGAATTGATTATAGCTCACCACCCGATGATTTATCGCCCGCTCAAGAAAATTGATCTTTCCATGCCGCAGGGCAGGATCATTGAGAAGCTTATTAAAAATGACATTGCCGTATATGCGGCTCATACAAATCTGGACGTCGCTAAAGGCGGTGTGAACGACTGGCTGGCTCAAGCTTTAGGGCTTGAACAGACGGAAGTTCTTAAGGGCACCAGAGAAGTATCGCTCGTCAAGCTGGCGGTTTATGTACCGGAAGACTATGCTGATACAGTCAGAGTGGCCATGTCGGCTGCTGGAGCAGGTCATATCGGCCAATACAGCCATTGTACCTTTAACACAACTGGCGAAGGTACGTTTAAACCCCTTGAAGGGACAAAACCGTTTATCGGTACGCAGGGGCAGATCGAAAGGGTAAAAGAAATCAAGGTTGAAACAGTCATTTCTGAAGACCTCGTGAAACCGGTTGTATCCTCTATGAAAAAAGCTCACCCGTATGAAGAGGTGGCCTATGATCTTTATCAGCTTGAAAACCAGGGAGAAACCCTCGGTATCGGTAAAATCGGCCGTCTGGCTCGGGAGATGTCGTTCGAACAATTTATTCAGCATGTGAAAGAAACTCTGGATGTTCCTTCTTTGCGTGCTGTAAAAGGCCATTCAGGGCCCATCAGAAAAGTCGCAGTGGTCGGCGGTGACGGAAACAAGTTTATTTCTGCTGCGATTATGAAGGGAGCTGATGTGCTTGTCACAGGAGACATGTATTATCATAATGCCCATGATGCACAGGCTGCTGGACTTTCCATTATTGACCCGGGACATAACGTGGAGAAAATCATGAAAAGAGGCCTGTGTGAGTATTTAACGGATGAAATGAAGAGAAAGGGATATGCCACGGAATTCTTTTCTTCGGAAGTTCATACTGATCCTTTCTTATTCTTTTGAAAAAATTGACGGTCTCAACCCGTTGCCCATTAGGAATATCATCAATGGGCATTAACAATAATAAAGGCTGACAAAACCGTTCGTTTCGTCAGCCTTTTTGTTATTGTTTCGTTTTCACTTTTGGCAAGATCTTACTTAAACCAACCTTTCGTTCTTTATCCCAAGTGGAAGGATCTTTTTGATCGTACTTTTCTAGAAAAGATATGACTTCCTTCGTAATGGGGGTGGGTGTAGACGCGCCGGATGTAATTCCCACAATGTTCACATCTTTAAGCCAATCCAGGTTGATCTCTGTAACATCAGCAATTCGGTAAGCCGGTGTCCCCGCAATTTCTTGTGAGACTTGAGCCAGACGATTGGAGTTGTTGCTTTTCGGATCGCCCACGACCAGAACAAGGTCACATTCTTTCGCCTGCTCAGCCACGGCTTCCTGACGAACTTGTGTAGCCAAACAGATCTCTTTATGAACTTCCGCGTTTGGATATTTAATCAGCAGCTGTTTAATGATCTCAGCTACGTCCCATTGGCTCATTGTCGTCTGATTCGTAATGAGAATCTTTTGTTTCTCAATCGTCAAATTGGCAATTTCCTGAGTGTTTTCAATGAGATGAACCGCATGCGGAGCGATTCCAATCGCACCTTCCGGCTCAGGGTGGCCTTTTTTGCCGATATAGATGACTTCATACCCTTCTTTTTCTTTTTCACGGATTAAGTCATGAGTTTTGGTAACGTCTGGACACGTAGCATCAATTTCGATCAGCCCTTTTTCATGAGCGATGCGTCTGACTTCTGGAGACACTCCGTGCGCTGTATAAATAACCGTGCCAGATTCGATGTTGCGAATGATGTCCAGACGGCTCTTCCCGTCCAGTGTAATGATTCCCTCTTCTTCAAATGCGTCAGTAACATGTTTATTATGAACAATCATGCCCAAAATATAGATAGGTCTGGGCAGTGATGGGTCTTTAGCCGCCTGTCTTGCTAATACCATGGCGTCTACTACGCCATAGCAGTAACCTCGAGGAGATATTCTAACAACCTTCATTTTCATCTCTCCCTTATAAACTAAAAAAGTCAGCTGTTCAGATGATTGTAGTCTGAACATCTCTTATCATTATAAAGGAGAGTGTTTAAGAAAACAATGAAGCGCACTTAAGGCTAAATGAACAGCTTCGGTGGTGGCTGCACGCGTTTGACCGGCCTCTTCTTTACTGTTTTCGCAGGCAGAGATTTGTTTTTCACTTTGCCCGCTGCAGGACCGATGATTATTTTAGCGTCTTCAGGCGTTCCTGCCGGTATATCATAAGGAAAGCTGCTTTCATCCAGCATTTCACTGTCCAGTTCAATTTTTACTGGCTTGGGCTTTGCTTCGGCTTTTGGCTTCTCTTTCTTTTTAGGCTTGCTTAAACCAGCTACTGCCTGTGCTTCTTTTTTTTCTTTTGCTTTTTCGTTTCTGGCTTCCTTTTTTTCTTTCAACGTTTTATTTGTGTTATCTTTGAATTCTTTTAATGACTTCATCATGTCCGGCAGATTTTTCACCATTGGACCGTATTGTTTGAACATCGGCCCCATTGTTTCAGCGATCTGCAGCATTTTTTGAACGTTTTCAACCATCGTCAGCACGTTCAACGGAGATCTTGCTGCACCGCCTAGACCAGCAAGAGACCGCATTCCTGCTGGAGCAGCAAAGCGCTGCCCTGGGGGCATACCGGCCGACCGGCCGCGTTGAGGACCTATAGGGGGATATGGATGCATCGTTTGACCCTCCCTTCAAAAAAATACCCTTCACTTAAAGATATGAAAGTTTGGCTCAGGAGGTGTGCGAATGTCATGGCAAAACCGCCGAATTCCTTTTCTTCATAGCTAATTTCAAAGACTTCATCTATAATACTAAAAGTAGACAATACAAATGGAAAAAAGTCAGGTGATAAAAATGAAAACAGCGTTTGACCGTTTAAATATAAAACCGTTTTTATTAAACGCAATGATCGAGCAAGGATTCAAAAAACCAACAGATATTCAGGAGCGGGTTGTTCCGGGTATACTGAATGGTTATGATATTATCGGCCAGTCACAGACAGGTTCAGGTAAAACATTGGCATTTCTTTTGCCGGTCCTCAACAAGATCAATACCGAAAAAAATGAAATTCAAGCGATCATCACTGCGCCTACCCGAGAACTCGCACAGCAGATCTTTGATGAGTATGAAAAGCTTTCGGAATACTTTCCTGAAGACGAGTTTATCCGTGCTAAGACTGTCGTAGGCGGGACCGACCGAAAAAGAATGGCTGACCGCCTGAAGAATGCACCTCATCTTATTATTGGAACACCGGGGCGTATTAAAGATCTGGTGAACAATGAGGGAATTAATATCTTTACTGCAACCACCCTGGTGGTTGATGAGGCAGATCAAATGCTTGATATGGGATTCATCGAAGATGTTGACCAGGTGGCTGCGCGTATGGCAACAGAAATTCAAATGCTTGTTTTCTCTGCGACCATTCCGGAAAAGCTCCAGCCGTTGCTTAAAAAATATATGAACAACCCACGCCATGTTCACGTGAGTCCGGAACAGGCAACAGCAAAAGAAATTAAACACGTATTGATACCACTGAAGCATAAAGACAAAATCAAGACGTTGATTGAGGTAGCTAAAGCATATAATCCTTACCTCTGTTTAATTTTCGTGAATACGAAGAAAACCGCTGATGAAGTAGCCGACGCCATGCTGGCAGAAGGTATGAACGCTGAACGCCTGCACGGAGATGTTCCTCCGCGTGAACGAAAGAATATTATGAAGCGTGTGCAAAAAGCAGAGTTTCAATATGTCGTAGCTACCGATTTGGCTGCAAGGGGAATCGACATTAAAGGAGTCAGCCATATCATAAATTTTGAGCTGCCGTCTGACCTCGATTATTATATTCATCGTACGGGGCGGACTGGCCGTGCAGGAATGACTGGAATAGCGGCAACTATTACGGAACCGTCTGACCAGCTTGCCATCCAAAAGCTGCAGCAGCGTAAAATTCCGTTTGTTCAGGAAGAACTGAAGAACGGAGAATGGAAAGAGATGCCTCTTCGAACGAAAAAGGCTTCTGTTCAAAAGGGAAGCTCCGGTGTAGGTGTCCAAAAACCTAAAAAGGTTAAGCCTGGTTATAAAAAGAAGATGGCAGAAGAAAAGAGAAGATTAGAAAAAAGGCAATACCGAAATAAAAAGTAATGATTAAGGTTAGAGAGGGAGAAGGATTATGCTGAAACTAGGATCACACGTATCGATGAGTGGAAAGAAAATGCTCCTGGGTGCAAGTGAAGAAGCTGCTTCCTATGGAGCAAATACGTTCATGGTGTATACTGGCGCGCCCCAAAATACCCGAAGAAAAAAGATAGAAGATCTGAACATTGAAGCGGGGATCAAGCATATGCAAGAGAACGGCATAGCCGAACTTGTCGTCCATGCACCATACATCATTAACATCGGAAATTCCGTTAAGCCGGAGACCTTCCAGCTGGGTGTTGATTTTCTGCGTTCAGAGATCGAACGTACAGCTGCGATCGGCGGGAAGCAAATCGTTCTTCATCCTGGAGCCCATGTTGGCGCAGGAACCGAAGAAGGAATTAAGAAGATCATCGAAGGTTTGAATGAAGTGCTGACACCGGAGCAAAATGTTCAGATTGCTCTGGAGACAATGGCAGGCAAGGGGTCTGAGTGCGGTTGTACGTTTGAAGAACTGGCTGCAATCATCGAAGGGGTACACCTTAACGATAAGCTTTCAGTCTGTTTCGATACGTGTCATACTCATGATTCAGGCTATGACATCATCAATGATTTCGATGGGGTTCTGAACACGTTTGACCACTTGATTGGTCTCGACCGTCTGAAAGTCCTTCACATCAATGACAGCAAAAATGAGCGGGGTGCCCGAAAGGACCGCCATGAAAATATTGGATTCGGAAAAATTGGTTTCGATGCGTTAAACTATATCGTCCACCATCCGCAGCTCGGCGATGTGCCTAAAATACTGGAAACTCCTTATGTTGGGACGGATAAGAGCAACAAAAAACCTCCATACAAGCTGGAGATCGAAATGCTGAAGAGCAAAGAATTTGTTCCAAGCTTGCAGGAGCAGCTCCTAACCGTATAACCGTATAAAAAAGAGGCGAACCCTTCGCCTCTTTTTTATCTGTTTAAATAATTGTTAATTAAGTATTGGATATAATTTGCCTTCTCGCGGCTGACTTCTGAGGCAATGGCTTCAATGATTTCAGCACGCTGGGCCGCATTCGTTATGTTTATGTTATATCTTCTTAAAATCCCGATCACTTTTGTGGCTTCCTGCATGGAAACTGGATACTGATACTGTCCTGCCAGCTGAACGAGTTCCTGGGCAGTCAGCTGATTAAGTTTCGTGTTGACCATGTGGACCATAAAAGGATTCATGTTATCCCCTCCTGTTCACCCTATCCTATGAAAGAGCGGAAAAAAAGTGAACAAAAAAAAGCCGCTCGAAGCGGCTTTTTTAAATATTTATATCACAGAATGAAACATGAAATTAATCAGGAATAATAATGCAATAACATAAAGAGGAGCAGGAATCTGCTTACGCTTTCCTACGGCCATTTTTAATACCGGGTAAGCGATGAATCCAAAAGCCAGCCCGTCAACGATACTGTAGGTTAAAGGGATGAGCGCGATGATCAAAAATGCAGGAAATCCTTCTGTAAAATCGGAAAGGGGAATATGCTGGATGTTCTGCACCATCAATCCGCCGATAATGATTAAAACAGGAGCGATCGCCCCGTTGGGAATCATGCTCAAGAATGGTGTGACAGCAATCGAGGCAACGAACAGGATTCCTGTAACGACACTCGTCAAACCGGTTCTTCCTCCTTCGGAAATTCCAGCAGCACTCTCCACCGTTGAAATGGTAGGGCTTGTACCGAACATACCGGAAATGAGCGATGTGACGGCATTAGCCTGAAAAGCTTTAGGAAATTTTTTGTGATCCGGCAGCAGGCCATGAAGGAGCCCCATATTTTCAAATGTAACAATCATTGTAAGAGAAAAAGTGGCAATCCAGAATGGAAGGCTGAAGACGCCTCTAAAATCCGCACCGAAAAAGAGCTGCATAAACGGTTCTAATTCAAGCGTATTATGGTCATCTTCTGTACCATGTGCCCATCCTGTAAGGTAACCGATCAGGCATGTAATCGCAATCCCAATCAAGAAGCTGCCTTTTACATTTCTTGAAAAAAGGAATAGAGTAACAACTAGCCCGATGATGGTGAGCAATGTGGCCGGATTTCCCAGGTAGCCAAGCTTTACAAATGTAGTAGAGCTGGCTTCAATGATTCCGCCTTTTTGCAAGCCGATAAAGGCGAGGAATAATCCAATTCCAACCGTTATACTATGCTTTAAAGAAGCAGGAATACTTTCAGACAGTACATCTTTCAGACGGGTGGATGCGACAATGAGAAATAAAATACCGGAGATGATAACAGCTGCAAGCGCTTCTCTCCATGAGAGTCCCATTCCTTGTATGATCGTATACGTAAAAAAGGCGTTGACTCCCATACCCGGTGTCAAAATAATCGGGGCGTTTGCATAGAACCCCATAAAAAAGCATCCGGCAACAGAGGTCAGAATGGTGGCCAGAAGTACACCGTAATAGGGCATACCAGCATCAGCCAGTATTAGCGGATTGACAATAATGATATAAGCAACGGTGAAAAATGAAGTCACACCTGCCAATACTTCCTGTTTTATGGAACTGCTGTATTTCTCTAACTGAAAAAATTTTGATACGTTCAAATGTTTCCCTTCTTTATTTACTTATCCCTCTCCCACCCAGCAGCTGAAGAGCTGCCAATTAAAAATTATAACGCAAGGCCTTCTTCTTGACTACTCCTTCTTTTTTAAGTTATTAACAGTAGGGGGGCAGACATTTAACTGAGAAAAGGAAGATACATCATGACTTATAAAGCAGTATGTTTTGATATGGACGGAGTTTTGGTGGATACGATGAAAGACCATGCGAAAGCATGGAATTATGCTTTTGGGGAACAGGGTTATAACATCAGTGAAGATTATTTTTATGAGCTGGAAGGCATGCCGGGCATGCAGACCATCACTCATGTTGATCAACATCGTTTTCTTCAATTATCTGAACTTGAACAGCAGTCTATTTATCATATTAAACGGGCGTTTTTTGTACAGCATTCGCAGTATTCCTTTTATAAAGATACGGTTGAGGCCATAAAGGCTTTAAAGGAAGCAGGAATTCCGATCGCCCTTGCTTCAGGAAGCAGAAAAGAGTTTGTTCATGAAGTGCTTAAACAGCTGCCGGTTTCATTTGATGCTGTCATCACGGGAGATGATGTAAAAAAAGGGAAGCCCTCCCCAGAGCCTTATGAAAAAGTATTCAAACAGTTCCCCTTTGCAGCCGATGAATGGATTGTCGTTGAAAATGCACCACTCGGTATTCAATCCGGCGCTGATTCAGGTGCTCATGTTCTTGCGCTCTTGACAACAATGCCAAAAGAGAAGCTGTCTCGAGCAGATGAAATTCTTCATGATCACGGAACTTTAAAACAGAACTTGTTGAAAAAGTTGAGAGGATAATCGTTCTATTTTACAAAATGAGGGGTTTCTTGTATAATTTATTGGAATTTAAATCGTAACCGTTACTATTAGATGGAGGCGCGTATGTCAAAGCAATATAAACCTGCCGTTAGAATAGAGGACCTTTCATTCCATTATCAAGACCGAAACGTTCTTGAACATATCACTTTTGAGATCCCCGTAGGATCGTTCATGGGCTTGGTTGGTCCGAATGGCTCTGGCAAATCCACTTTGATCAGATGTCTTTTAGGACTTTTAAAACCGCAATCCGGCAATGTATATTTGTTCGGACAGCCATTGAGCCTATTTAAAAATTGGGATGAAATCGGGTATGTATCACAAAAAGCCAACAGTTTTAATACGGCCTTTCCAGCGACGGTCTATGAAGTAGTATCGATGGGTCTTTTTGGAAAGGTTGGCCTTTTCCGTTTTTTGAACAAAGTGCATAAACGAAAAATTGAGCAGGCGATTGAAACCGTAGGCATGGCAGACTATATGAACCGGAATATCGGGGAGCTTTCTGGAGGACAGCAGCAAAGGGTGTTCATCGCGAGAGCGCTTGTTAGCGATCCGAAATTGTTAATACTGGATGAGCCCACGGTCGGTGTAGACGCTGCATCCGTTGCCGGCTTCTATCAGATGCTGAAGAACTTGAATCGTGAGAAAGGCTTGACGCTGCTGCTCGTTACTCATGATATAGGAGTCATGTCTGACTTTGTTACCCATGTCGCTTGTTTGAATAAACAGCTGCACTTTCATGGCAATACTGCCGAGTTTGAAAAGGTCTCTAAAGAAGGATTTTCACAAATGTATGGGCATCATGTCCATGTACTAGAACATCAACATTAACCGGAGGAAGAGTGGATGTCATTCCCGTTTTTTCAATATGAGTTTTTGCAAAATGCGTTTATTACAGGAATTATGATCGGCTTATTGGCCCCTGTACTTGGCGTATTCATTGTTGTTAGAAGGCAATCTTTAATCGCGGATGCACTTTCCCATATTACATTGGCAGGCATCGCAGCAAATCTGATGCTTGGCCGTAATGTCGGATTCTTCAGCGGGCTGAATCCGATTTATATGGGGATGGTCTTCTCGGTAGGAGGTGCAGTAGGGATCGACCAGCTGCGCAAGGTGTATAAGCATTACGAAGAACTTGCCATACCAATCATCATGTCAGCCGGAATAGGACTGAGTGTGATCTTTATTTCACTTGCCAATGGATTCAATACGGACTTGTTTAATTATTTATTCGGAAGCGTGCTGGCTGTAAAAAAATCTGATGTATGGACGATCTTCTTTATTTTGCTGATCGTATTTGCCTTTGTTATCTTTTTATATAAAGAATTATTTGTTCTTTCTTTTGATGAAGAACAGGCAGCGGTTTCTGGGATCAAAGGAAAGTGGATAAATTTTTTCTTTATTGTTTTAGTGGCTCTTGTCATTGCTTCATCCATGAAGATTGTAGGCATCCTTCTTGTGTCCTCATTAATGACCCTGCCGGTTGCGGCGAGTATCAGGCTCGCGAATGGATTTAAACAGACCTTTCTGCTGTCCGTCGTCTTTGGTGAAACAGCCGTCATTCTTGGACTGATTCTTTCGTATTACCTGGACTTCGCACCAGGAGGAACGATCGTTATGTTCTCGGTCATCATTTTATTACTCTCTCTTCTGTGGAAGAAGCTGCGTTCCAATAGAAAAATTGCAATTAACCAATAGTGGAGGTGCAGTATGGACGTTTCAACCGCCATTGATTTATTAAAAAGGAAGGGCTATAAATACACCGATAAGCGAAAAGATATGCTTCAGCTGTTTTCTGATGAAAAAAGGTATTTAAGTGCCAAAGACGTTCAGGATTCGCTGAAGGAGAACTATCCGGGATTGAGCTTTGACACGATTTACCGGAATCTTTCCACCTTTTCTGATCTGGATATCTTAGAAGAGACAGAGCTGGAGGGAGAGAAAAAGTTTCGTTTCACGTGTCCAACAAGGGAGCACCATCATCATTTAATCTGCTTAAAATGCGGAAAAACAAAAGAAATCAATGCCTGTCCAATGGAAAATGTAACTTCAGACCTGTCTGATTTTACAGTAACCGGCCATAAATTCGAAATTTACGGAGTCTGTCAGGTATGTGAACTGAACGTTGTATGAGTCCCTTGCAAATGTGGCATCCTATCTGTAAAAGGAGGGAGTCATTTTGCCAACAGTAAAATGTAATGTAGCCAACTGCACGTATTGGGGAGAAGGCAACAACTGTGTTGCTGACGCCATCTTGGTTGAAATCGATAAACACGCGAACAATAAATATGACATGGAAGCAAGCGGTGATTTAATCGGCGACGCGAAGCATAAGGATAGTGCCCATAAATCAGCTGAAACATGCTGCCATACCTTTAAACGGAAACAATAATGAAAAGGAGCGTACACCGCTCCTTTTTTGTTTGCTCAGCTTTTCATTAAATTAACAACTATATTTACCTTTATTAAAGCCATACTAAAAACGCTCCACCAAAGAAAGTGAGGGATTTGGTATGGCAGAAGATAAAGAATTTGAATCGGAATACAGTCGAGAACCTGTTAACCGGGATTCGGATTACAGAGAGGAAATGGCTGCTGATGTTGTTCCGATCACAAGCGGAGCAGCCCTTCCTGAGTATGATCGTCCCCGAGACGAGCGTGAGCGTACAGCAAGAGAAAGACATGAAGAAAGAGATGGCGGCGGCCAGGCAGGAAGGGTAATCGGAATGTTCTCCGTTATCCTGTCTGTCCTGTCATTGTTTATTCTTCCTGTGCTTTTCGGAGCTGCCGGGATTATCGGCGGTTTTATTGCAGCGAGGCGCGGAGCAACCACTTCTGGTTACTGGGCAATCGGAATCGGGATTGCTTCCATTGTCATCGGTTTATTGTTTGCCCCCTTCTTTTAACTATCGGAGCAAAAAAGCCTGCCGGACTTGCCGGCAGGCTTTTTGTTAATTTACTAATTCTGCTTGTTGTTTAGCATGATGCTCTTCAGCCAACTTATCAATTTCCTTTTTCAGCTCATCAAGCAGCTGATCTTCTGGGATCTTGCGTACTATTTCTCCATGGCGGAAAAGCAAACCTTCGCCTCTTGCGCCTGCGATTCCAATATCGGCTTCTCGCGCTTCTCCTGGTCCGTTAACAGCGCAGCCGAGCACAGCAACCTTGATCGGCGCACGGACTTTGGAGATATATTCTTCTACTTCATTGGCGATCGAAATCAGGTCAATTTCAATCCTTCCGCAGGTAGGGCAAGAAATCAATGTAGCCGCATCAGAGAGCAATCCGAACGATTTCAAGAGTTCTCTTGCTACCTTTACTTCCTCAACTGGATCCGCACTTAACGATACACGCAGTGTGTTTCCGATTCCTTTGTTAAGAATAACACCCAATCCAGCCGCACTTTTTACGGTTCCGGCAAAAAGAGTTCCGGATTCGGTAATGCCGAGATGAAGAGGATAATCAAAGGCTTGGGCAGCTTTTTCATAAGCTTCGATCGCTAAGTTAACATCAGAAGCCTTCATCGATACGATAATGTCATGAAAATCGAGGTCCTCTAGAATCTTAATATGATCAAGCGCACTCTCAACCATGCCTTCTGCTGTCGGATATCCGTATTTTTCAAGATATTTCTTCTCAAGTGAACCGGCGTTAACACCGATACGGATCGGAATTCCTTTAGCTTTCGCCGCTTTAACGACAGCTTCTACTTTTTCTTTGCGCCCGATGTTGCCCGGGTTGATCCGGATCTTATCAGCGCCTCCCTCAATCGCTTTAAGTGCGAGCTTATAATCAAAGTGGATATCTACGACAAGCGGAATGGATATTTGTTTTTTTATATCGGCAATAGCCTCTGCTGCGCGCATGTCAGGACAGGCGACACGGACAATTTGGCATCCTGCCTCTTCTAAGCGTTTAATTTCTGCAACAGTGGCTTCAACATCATGTGTTTTTGTTGTCGTCATGCTTTGAACGATGACCTGGTCACTGCCGCCGATCGTTAATGGGCCGACTTTGACTGGTCTCGTTTTTGAACGATGCGTAATTTCACTCATTGGTGAACCGCTCCTTTAATTTCAAGTATGACAGATATGAATCAACATCTGTACAGTAGTACATTTTATCAAGGGTTCCTTTAGTTTGGCAAGAAATCTAGTGTTTTACTTGCTTGTAGACCGGAAAATTATACATTTTTCCAACTTGAATGCCTTCCGGCCGAATATTGTGATTATATCGTTGAAAGTCCCTGATGATTTCAGGAATCGGCTTTGACAGTGATTCAGGATTGACTTTTTCAATGATGGAGAGAACGGTATCTCCAGAAGAAACTTTGACTTTTTTATAAGGTATGCTATTTTTTATACTAACTGCAGCAACGGGGGCAGGTTTTGAACTGTAGGACTGTAGGGTTCCGATTTTGAGATCATAGGCGATCGTATAGACGATTAATAAAGACAGGCAGAAGAGCAGAAACTTTTTCACTGGCTTGTCCCCCTTTTGATATATGGAGAATATATATGCTGCAGCCGCGGGGGTTATTCCTTTTTTACACACTTCATTTTCAAGTTAGAAATTGCTCCCTGAAAGTTGTGTGGTGTAAAATGGAAATGTGTCTGAGAAGAAAGAGACACAGATAGTGGAGAAAAGGGAAATACGAACAATGAGGTGGAGAATAAAGATGAAATGGAACGCAAAATGGGTAGTGCCAATAATGGTTGTACTTACGTTGATGGTACCTTTAAAAGCATTTGCTGATGCAGCGCCAGGAGATGTAATCGTAACACTTGGCGAAGATTTGAAACCGGACCAAAAGAAACAGATATTGAATGAGATGGGTGTAGACTCCAACGTGGATACTGTAACGGTGTCGAATGAAGAAGAGCACCAATATCTAGGGAAGTACATTTCCAAAGCACAGTTAGGAACCCGTGCCATCTCTTCTTCAAAAATTACACTTGCTGAGAAAGGCAAAGGGCTTCATGTCGATTCAAAAAACATCAACTGGGTAACGGACAGCATGATCGTTAATGCGCTTGTTACGGCTGGGGTTAAGGACGCGGATATTTATGTCACCGCGCCGTTTGAGGTATCCGGCACCGCTGCTCTTACCGGTATCCTGAAGGCCTATGAACAAAAAGCCAACATAAATATTTCTGAAGAAAAAAAGCAAGTGGCTAATGAAGAGGTTGTAAAAACTGCACAGCTTGGTGACAGAATCGGCACAAAGGAAGCAACACAGCTGATCACAGAAATTAAACAAGAGCTGGCCGATCATCCGGTTAAAAATGAAGACGAACTGCGTGACTTGATCAAACGTGTCGCTGAGCGGCTCGGCATTCAGCTGACAGATGAAGAATTAAACGGACTTGTGTCCCTGTTTAATCGAATGAAGGATCTGAACATCAACTGGGATAACGTTCAAAATCAGCTTCAGAATGTTCGGGATAATTTAGATGGTTTCTTGAATAAAGAAGAAACCCAATCGTTTCTGCAAAAGTTTATCGATTTTATCATTTCTATCATTGATGGGATAAAAGGTCTTTTCCAAAAATAGAAAGTCAAAAGAAGGAGCCGTCCGGCTCCTTCTTTTTTATCCTTTAGGCAAAGGTGTTTCTTTTATAGAAAGATGAAGAAATATAGATGCAACTGCCCAGTAAATGAGGAAAGAAAACGGCACCTCTGTATGTAAAACTTTCATGATGGCGAAGAATACAGTAGGAAGTGTGACGGCATAAGCAGACATCACCCATAAATGTCTGTAAGATAGGTTTCGATGGCTGATATTCTGCAGTACCAAACCGATGACGGCTAATACCGTGACACCGATAAACTTTAATGCGACCGTAAACACATAGATAAACAAAAATAACAAAGGAAGCAGTATAGGCAGAAGATCGACCAAGGTGTTGGTCCAGGAGCTGATGTCCTTTTTGGTCAGACTCAAATCCCCTAAACTGTTATATGGGACTTTCTGTGTCTCACCGCCGGATATAACGATAGCTTCATTATGCAAGAGAGCAATGACATTTGTATAATCTGAAAGGTCATCCTCTTTGATCGTTCCGGTTGTGTCAAAAATAAAGGTATCGCTGCTGTCGGTATGGATAACCGGCTTTTTAAGATCGGAGGCAAGCTTTCCATTTTGAAGCGTAAAATCAGGAATCTCGGAGGTCATTGATTGCTTGAACTCTTCGAGGCCTGATTTAAAGGATAAGGAAAAGCTGATGCCCACGGGGATCGAAGTCAGCAAGATTAAAAAAAATACATAGCCGATGGCTTTGCCGATTCCCTGATAACGGAGACGGGCAATTGTCGGAGGTGAATACAGGCTTTTGAAAAAATGGCTGAAAATTTTCATTGAACTCCTCATTTCATGAATGGTCTGTTTTTAATTTTAGCGAATAATGGGGAAACAAACAATGCGCAGACCATTCCTTTGTAAAGGTTTTGCGATGCATCTTTACATGTCCTTCATAAAACTAGATAATGACATAAGGAGATTAGATAAAGGGGTTGTCAATTCATTGGGCGTTCAGGATATGCTGTTTCAATTCATAGGCGGGCTCGGCCTTTTTCTTTTTGGAATTAAATATTTAGGTGAGGGTCTGCAAAACTCAGCGGGCGACCGGCTGAGAAATCTTTTGGACAGTCTGACGACCAATACGTTTACCGGGATACTGGCGGGTTTATTCGTGACCATGCTGATTCAGTCCAGTTCAGCCACCACTGTTCTGACGGTAGGGCTTGTGAATGCAAGGATGCTGTCACTACGCCAGGCTGTTGGCATCATAATGGGGGCCAACATCGGTACAACATTTACTGCGTTCATCATTGGATTTGATGCTGCGAGTTTCGGTCTTCCGCTGCTTGCTGCAGGGGCATTCTTTGTGTTTTTTATCAGAGATTACAAATATGTATTTATCGGAAGAATCCTGTTCGGTCTTGGCGGGTTATTTTACGGCCTGCAGCTGATGGGAGCAGGGATGGAACCTTTGCAGTCCTCCATGGATTTTAAAAACATCACTGAACATTTAAACCATCAGCCGTTTTTGGGCATCGCCCTTGGAACTATAGCTACAATGATTCTGCAGTCCTCCAGCGCGACCGTTGGCATCCTGCAGCAGATGTTTTCCATGGACCTTATTCATTTAACAGGTGCGCTTCCCGTTCTTTTTGGAGATAATATCGGAACGACGATCACAGCTGTTATTGCAGCGGTCGGCGCCTCTCAGAACGCGAAGAGAGCAGCACTGGTCCATGTACTGTTTAATGTGATTGGGACGATTATATTTGTGATTTTCTTTGTTCCATACAAAGGGCTGATCGAATGGATTTCAGGCAGCCTCCAACTGCAGCCGACCATGGAGATTGCTTTTGCGCATGGTATCTTTAATGTAGGGAATGTGATCATCTTATTTCCGTTTATTTCGCTGCTCGTCTTTACTGTTTCGAAACTGATCAAAGATGATGAGTGGTCTGTCGACAATAAAACGGTCAAATTGGACCAAAAAGTCATCAACAGTTCGCCGGAATTTGCCTTGCATCAAGCACGGCAGGAGCTGCTGAAAATGGCAGCCTATTCACGGGAAGGGCTCAACCAGGCGCTTCTTTTCTTCCAAACACGGAAAAACAAGCATGCGGACATCGCCATGCAGTATGAAGAGGAAATCAACCGGTTTGACCGACAAATCACGAAGTTTCTCGTTAAATTATCCATTCATTCCTTGTCAAAGAACGAATCAACAGAGCACACAATGCTTCTCAATCTATGCAAAGACATTGAACGAGTCGGTGACCATATAAAAAATATGATTGATATGGTCTGTTTCATGGCCAGGAATAACATTAAGCTGTCGGAAGTTACAACACGTGATTTTGAGAACATGATGATGCTGACTCAATCCTGTCTCACCAAGGCCATCATATCTCTTGAAACAAATGATAAACGGATGGCAGAAGAGGTTTTAACGATTGAGGATGATATTGATGAAATGGAGAAAACACTGAGAAAGAAGCATATCCAGGACATAAACAACAATTTGAGCACAGGACAAGAGAGTGTGGTGTATGTTGACTTTATAAGCAACCTTGAGCGGATCGGTGACCATTCGGTAAATATTGCTGAGGCTGTGCTGGAACGGTAAACTGGATGGTGAAGGGGGCATTATTTTGGATTTTCTTTATTGGATATTGATCGGCGTGTCATTTCTCCTGGCATTTGCCGCCTTGATTTTTCCCATTCTGCCTGGAGCTCTTTTTATGGTGCTCGGGTTCGTGCTTTACGGTATCTTTTACTCCTTTCAGCCATTCACGGTCTTCTTTATCGCAGTTCAAGTATTTTTGCTGGCGAGTTTGTTCGTTGTCGATTACTTCAGCAATTTGTACGGTGTAAAAAGAAGGGGAGGGTCTAAAGCGGCCATCTGGGGAAGTACGATGGGTTTGCTCGTCGGCCCTTTTATCATACCTGTAGCCGGTATCATCGCCGGCCCGTTTTTAGGTGCATTCCTTGCGGAATTGCTGATCGGGCGCAAATCAATGGGAGAATCCGTAAAGGTGGGATTTGGATCTGTCCTTGGTTTCTTGGGGGGTACTGTTGCTAAAGTCATCATTCAGGCGGTCATGATTGGATATTTCCTATTTGTCGTAATTTAAAAAATGGCTTGCTATAATGTTGGGGACGTGCTATATTTATGTCTGTCTCACCAAGGTATTTCGCAAAAAGCGAAAAAAAGGTTGACTTACATAGCGGAAAAATGGTATAGTAATTCTTGTCCCTAAGAGGACAGCATATTGTTCCACAGTAGCTCAGTGGTAGAGCTATCGGCTGTTAACCGATCGGTCGTAGGTTCGAGTCCTACCTGTGGAGCCAAAATATGGCGGTGTAGCTCAGCTGGCTAGAGCGTACGGTTCATACCCGTGAGGTCGTGGGTTCGACTCCCTCCGCCGCTACCATATTTTTTAGGCGATGGCGATCGTGGCGAAGTGGTTAACGCACCGGATTGTGGTTCCGGCATTCGTGGGTTCGATTCCCATCGGTCGCCCCATTTCTTACATACATACCCATATATTCAACTTTACCACATGGACCCTTAGCTCAGTTGGTCAGAGCGGTCGGCTCATAACCGATTGGTCGTAGGTTCGAGTCCTACAGGGTCCACCATTTTTCTTCAAGTGGAGGTATACCCAAGTCCGGCTGAAGGGATCGGTCTTGAAAACCGACAGGGGTGTAAAAGCCCGCGGGGGTTCGAATCCCTCTACCTCCTCCATTTTTTATTTGAATAATTGCTCACTTGTCTCGACGCTTGAACCTCCAAGAAAATGCACGCAGAGGAAGAGACAGTCATATACTCGGACACATCGTCCACAACCTTTCATATCATCGCGGGGTGGAGCAAGCCTGCGGCGTTGATATAACATCTAAGCTGGCTTGTCTCGACGGATACACTTCAAAGTTAACTAGTAGAGGAAGAGACAACACACATGGACGGCATCGTCCACAACCTTTCATATCATCGCGGGGTGGAGCAAGCCTGCGGCGTTGATATATAACATCTAAGCTGGCTTGTCTCGACGGATACACATCAAGGTTAACTAGTAGAGGAAGAGACGACACACATGGACGGCATCGTCCACAACCTTTCATATCATCGCGGGGTGGAGCAGTCTGGTAGCTCGTTGGGCTCATAACCCAAAGGTCGCAGGTTCAAATCCTGTCCCCGCAACCAATTTTGTTCGATAGCTCAGTCACGAGCAACACATCGTGATTAGGCGGCGAGTTGTCTCGACGGATACCCAGCGTCAGCTTCACTTGTAGAGGAAGAGACAGGGACCGACGGACAGAAATACTAAATCTTGGCTCGATAGCTCAGTCACGAGCAACACATCGTGATTAGGCGGCGAGTTGTCTCGACGGATACCCAGCGTCAGCTTCACTTGTAGAGGAAGAGACAGGGACCGACGGACAGAAATACTAAATCTTGGCTCGATAGCTCAGTCGGTAGAGCAGAGGACTGAAAATCCTCGTGTCGGCGGTTCGATTCCGTCTCGAGCCACCATGTTCATACATATCCAACCTTCACCATTCATGGTGAAGGTTTTTTGTTTGTACAAAAAAGCCGTACAATTCTAACGACACGGGGATAAAAGGCATCACGAAATGTACATAATAAGCTTTGGATTAAAAAGGGTTAAATCGTTGAAAGTTCCGGGTAAATCTGATAATGTATGAGTTGGGATACTTATTAAACATTATTGTTGCTTAACTATGTTTTCAATTTTGGGGTTTTTTCTCCAAAATGAAATATAAAAAATGCTTACATACCAAGGAGGAGATTAACATGGCAAAGTTTGAACTGCCTGCTTTACCTTATGCTGCAAATGCACTAGAACCACACATCGATGAAACTACAATGAATATTCACCACGATCGTCACCACAAAACGTATGTGGATAACTTGAACGCAGCGCTTGAAGGCCAAGCTGAGTTTGAAAGCAAAGGCCTCGAGGAGCTTCTCTCTAACCTGGATTCACTTCCTGAGAACATCCGCACTGCTGTTCGAAACAATGGCGGCGGCCATGCGAACCACAGCTTATTCTGGGAGATCCTGAAGCCAGGCGGATCCAACGAACCTACTGGTGAAGTAGCTGAACGCATCAACAGCAAATTTGGAAGCCTTGATGTATTCAAGGAACAATTTGCAAATGCCGCTAAAGGCCGTTTCGGATCCGGATGGGCTTGGTTAGTCGTTAATAACGGTGAGCTTGAAGTAACAAGCACACCAAACCAGGATAACCCTGTGATGGAAGGCAAAACCCCGATTTTGGGCCTTGATGTTTGGGAGCATGCCTATTACTTGAAGTATCAAAACAAGCGTCCTGACTACATCAATGCTTTCTGGAACGTAGTAAACTGGGATGAAGTTGAAAAACGCTATAACGAAGCAAAATAATGCTACATGGACCGGCCAGTGTCTTTTTAAAAAGACACTGGCCGGTTTTTAATTTACCGATATACAATAAAAACCAATTCTCTGATTGGCGAATAGCCCCTTTCAAGTTGTGAAAACTACATGTGAATTGCAAAGGGGCGAGAACAAAATGAAGTTCAATTTGTTTGGAGACACGGACAGAAAGAAAGAACTGTTATTGCTGCTTGTCGTAGGCGGGCTGTTTTCATTGAGTACGGCGCTGTCTAATACATTTGTTAACATTTATTTGTGGAAACAATCGGGTGAGCTGAAGGATATTGCTCTCTATAATTTGTCGATTGTGTGCATTCAGCCGGTTGCCTTTTTTATTGCAGGGAAGCTCACGAAAAAAATTGACCGGGTGATTGTACTTCGGATCGGTGTTACCATTTTATCCTTTTTTTATTTATATGTACTTTTTCTCGGAAAAGAGGCAAGTGACTACCTGCTTATACTGGGCGGCCTGCTCGGTGCCGGGCTTGGCTTTTATTGGCTCGCTTTTAATGTCCTAACCTTTGAAGTGACAGAACCGGATACACGGGATAATTTTAATGGCTATCTTGGCGTGCTCACCTCTCTATCAGGGATGGTCGGCCCGATGACCTCGGGATTTTTAATTTCCCAGCTGGATAAGTTTACGGGGTATCGCATCATCTTCAGCATTTCATTGGTCTTATTTTTCACTGCGGTCGTCATAAGTTTTTTCTTGAGCAGGCAGAAGGCAGAGGGGAAGTTTTTTGTCTGGCAGGTATTGAAATCAAGGACAACCAACATAAATTGGGGACGCATTTTAAATGCCCACTTTTTTCAGGGTTTCAGGGAAGGGACGTTCGTTTTTTTAATTGTTATTTGGGTGTACATCATTTCAGACAGTGAATTTGCGCTCGGAACTTTTGGGCTTGTTCAATCTGCCGTATCGTTCGTCGGTTATTTTATCGTTTCACGGATGATGACCAAAGAACGGAGAAAAAAATCAATCTTTGCTGGCGGATTGATCCTTTTCCTGTCGCCTTTCCTTTTTCTGCTGAAAGTGACGTTTCCCCTGCTTCTCTTTTATGGAGTCGTAATTTCGATCGCTTACCCTTTGCTTCTTGTTCCCTATGTATCACTGACTTACGATGTGATCGGCCGGTCGGAAAACGCGGGACCGATGCGGGTAGAATATATTGTGGTAAGGGAATTGCACTTAAACGCAGGACGAATTCTTTCCATTGTGGTTTTAATGGTAACCATAACTTATTTTAACGGAGACTATTGTATTCCCGTACTGCTTCCTGTTTTAGGAGCAGGACATTTTATCATTTATTTTTGCGTACGTTCCATACGGTTTCCCACCCTTCAAAAAAAAGACATTCTGGCGAACTATTCACAGCACAATAAAGACACGGAAGATCGAACTAGGATATGACATTTTTCTTTCGGAAACATTGATTAACTGTTAAAATTATTTTAGTAAATCAATTTGTCGAAAATGGAAACGACGATTTCCATACATAAGTAAGGGTGGAATGAATGACTAAAGAAAAAAAGAAAAGAAATCATGTACCGATGCGTTTGAATGCGCTGTTTCTTGCCGTGTTCTTTTTGTTTTCGGTATTGATCTTCAGGCTGGGTTATGTACAGATAGTTCAGGGTGAAGAGTATCATCGATCGGCGGACAAAAAAGAAAACGTAACTGCAAGGCTTGATGCACCGAGAGGAAAGATGTTCGACACGCAGGACCGGGTCGTGGTGGATAATAAGCCTCTTTATTCTATTACGTATACACGAACACAAAAAACGAGTCCCGAGGATCGGCAGGCCGTCGCAAAAAAACTGGCGCGCTATATTCAAAAGGATACAAAAAGTGTGACAGAACGGGACAAGAAAGATTATTTTATCTTTTTAAACAAGAAGGAAGTAGAAAGCAGGATCAGTAAAAAAGAGAAAAAAGGTCTCAGCGATGATGATTATTACAACCTGATGCTGGATCGGATAACAAAGAAGGATCTGAATAGCTTTACTCCCCAACAGATCGGGGTACTGGCCATTAAGCGGGAGATGGACAGGGGATACGCCCTGACGCCTCAGCGAATTAAAATCGGCGCCACGCAAAAAGAGATCGCGGAGATAAGTGAGCATTTGGGTGAATTGCCGGGGGTGGATATCAAACCTGATGCCAAGCGGGCATATCCATATGGCGACACGTTCAAAGCTCTTTTTGGACAGGTAAAACAGATCCCTCAGAGTAAAATGGATTATTACATTTCTCGGGGAAACGAACGCAATGATTTAGTAGGAACGAGTTTTCTTGAACAGCAGTATGAATCATTGCTTAGGGGACAAAAGTCAAAAATGCAGTTTGTCACAGACAAATCGGGCAACCCGGTAGGCGATCCGGTTGAAGTGGAAGGTTCCAGGGGGAAGGACCTGATACTTACCATTAACATGCAGCTTCAGCAAAAAGTCGAACAAATTATTGAAAAAGAACTGAAGAAAGCCAAGTCCGGAGGGTCAGCTTACGCAAATCGTGATTTGACGGAAGCATATGTGGTGATGCTGAATCCGGAGAATGGTGAAGTGCTTTCCATGGCAGGTAAAGAATATGATAAAAAGACAGGGAAGTACAAGAATGCCCCATTTGGAACGGTGTATAATTCCTTCGCCATGGGTTCTGCGGTTAAAGGAGCAACAGTACTAACGGGTCTCCAGCAGGGTGCCATCACACCAAACACTCATTTTTACGATGCACCGCTGACGTTTGGAGACGGAAGAAAGATGAAATCCCACGAAAACTTGGGAAGCATCGGTCCGGTAAAAGCACTGGAAGCTTCCTCGAATGTTTATATGTGGAATATTGCCATGAAGCTTGCCGGATATGACTATTCACATAAGCGTTATATTGACCGCCATGTGGACGAAGCATTTAAAGTATTAAGGGATTCATACAGCCAGTTCGGTCTTGGTGTTCCGACCGGGATCGATCTCCCTTCTGAAGCAACCGGTTATAACACAGGTATGAGTGACCAATTGGCACAGGCTATGTTCTTTTCGATTGGACAGTTCGATACGTATACACCTCTTCAGATGGCTCAATATGTCTCCACCATTGCCAATAATGGATACCGTATGCAGCCTCATCTCCTGAAAGAGGTTCGTGAACCGTCAGTTCAGCCGGGTAAAATGGGTAAACTCGTCTATAAGTTTGAACCAAATGTCATGAACAAAATTGAAATGAAGCAAGAATACCTTGATGTTGTTCATCAAGGATTCCGACAGGTTATGGTCGGCAGCAGGGGAACGGCGGCAGCCTTTTTCAAACATAAGTCTTATAACCCGGCAGGCAAGACCGGAACGGCCGAGGTGGATACGAAATCCGGTTTAAACAACAAAACACTGATCGGTTATGCACCGTATAATCATCCGGAAGTTGCTTTTGCCGTTGTCGTGCCAAATGTACGTGAAGGCTCGATCAACAATGAGATCGGTGCAGCTGCTCTAGATGAATACTTTAAGCTGAAAAAAGACGGAAATAAGAAAAAATAACTAGATAAGATGAAGAAAGAACGCGTCCTTTGGGCGCGTTTTTTCATTTGTATAATTCATTCTAGTTAGAAAAACATAGTACTGTAGTCTTGTTTTATTTACAATCTCTTTACATTCCATTCAAACAGCGTTAATAATCGTCGCTTATTCTAATATTGTGAAGTGATTAACAGAACTTGTTGGGGGTGTGCGATAGAGACAAGGACATACCGAATAAGCAAAATCTCTATCAAATGCAAAATTCTTTTAAAATCATTCTAGGGGGATCTAAAACAATGAAGAAAATGAAATCCGCTTACCTTTTAGCAGTATTGGCTATGCTCCTCGTGTTCGCTACAGCATGTGGAAACAAAAACAATGAAGGTGCTTCAACAGATGGAAATAAGGATGGCAAAAAAGCATCTGGATCCATCGTAATCTCTGGTTCAAGTGCAATGCAGCCGCTTGTTGCAGCAGCAGCAGAACAATTCACTCAAGAAAACCCTGACGCTGATATCCAAGTACAAGCAGGCGGAAGCGGTACTGGTTTGAGCCAAGTTGCTGAAGGTGCTGTTAAGATCGGTAACTCAGATGTTTTTGCTGAAGAAAAAGAAGGAATCCCAGCTGACAAGCTTAAAGATCACCAAGTTGCTGTTGTTGGTATGTCTGCAGCAGTTAACCCGGAAGTAGGCATCAAAGATATTTCTAAAAAAGATCTGATTAAAGTATTTACAGGAAAAGTAAAGAACTGGAAAGAGCTCGGCGGAAAAGACCAAAAGATTGCTCTAATCAACCGTCCTGATTCTTCTGGTACTCGTGCTACTTTCGTAAAATACGCTCTTGACGGCAACGCACCTGTTGAAGGCGCAGCTACAGAAGATTCTTCAAACACGGTTCAAAAGCTGATCAAAGAAACTCCTGGTGCGATCGGATACCTTGCTTTCTCTTACTTCACAGATAACAGCGGTGTAACACCACTTAGCATCGACGGAGTTAAACCAACTGATGAAAACGTACAAACAGGTAAATTCCCAATTTGGGCTTACGAGCACTCTTACACTAAAGGAGAGCCAAAAGGCTTAGAAAAACAGTTCCTTGATTATTTAATGAGCGATGAGATTCAAAATAAACTTGTCCCTGATCAAGGATATATCCCTGCTAGCAAAATGGAAGTTAAACGTGATGCTCAAGGGAAAATTACGAAAAAGTAATAACCAAACAGAAAGTTAAGAGGCCTAAATCAGGGTAAGTGTCCCCGTAGAAGTGGATATTTACCCTGTTAGGGCGTTTTGGGGAGGTACGAAAAATGGATAACAAGACAATGACAGCCAGTCAAAGGCTGCTAAAAAAATCAAATAAATCTTTACTCCAAATGGAATTGCGGGGGAAATCCATCGTATTAATCAGTGCGCTCATCATCATCACTGCCACGATTTCCATTACGATTTTCCTGGGTACGAAAGGTTTACAAGCCTTCTTTAATAATGGGGTAAGTTTATATGAATTTCTAACCAGCACGAACTGGAATCCAACCAATGCAGAGAGTCCGGCGTATGGTGCCGTTCCATTTATAGTAGGTTCTTTTGCTGTTACTTTTTTATCTGCTCTAATCGCAGCTCCACTCGGTATCGGCGGTGCGATCTTTATGACGGAAATTGCGCCTTCCTGGGGAAAAAAGATCCTTCAGCCAGTCATTGAATTACTCGTTGGTATTCCATCTGTTGTTTATGGATTCATCGGCCTTTCCGTTCTTGTTCCGTTCCTGCGTGACTCAGTGGGTGGACAAGGATTCAGTTTGCTTGCGGGTATGATTGTCCTTTCCATTATGATTCTGCCTACGGTTACCAGTATTGCGACAGATGCGATGAGTTCTCTGCCAAAAGGTCTGAGAGAATCTTCCTACGCGATTGGTGCGACAAGATGGCAAACCATTTGGAGAGTATTGATTCCTGCGGCTATGCCAACCCTTTTGACCGCGGTTGTTCTTGGGATGGCTCGTGCGTTCGGTGAAGCACTTGCTGTTCAGATGGTCATCGGCAACGTTCGTACACTTCCATCTGCAATCACTGATCCATCAGCTACATTAACGACGATCATTACGCTGAACATGGGGCATACCACATTTGGAAGTGTTGAAAATAATGTCCTCTGGTCATTGGCACTTATTCTTTTAGCGATGTCATTTATCTTTATTATCTTAATTCGTTATCTTTCTTCTAGGAGGCAGTTCTAATGAACAGCAAAGTTACAGACCGTATTGCTACCTCTATTTTTTACTTGATCGCAGCAACCATTGTTACGGTTCTAGTGGGACTGCTCGGCTATATTATCTTTCATGGATTTTCAAAGCTTAATCTTGAATTTTTAACCTCGCCATCCAGCTCGTTCAGAGCAGGCGGAGGAATCGGAAACCAGCTGTTTAACTCGTTCTACATCTTGTTCCTTACTATGGTGTTCACTGTTCCGCTTGGTCTTGGCGGCGGTATTTACATGGCGGAGTATGCCCGTCCAGGCAGGCTTACGAACGCGATCAGAACGTGTATTGAAGTATTGGCTTCATTGCCTTCAATTGTTATTGGCATGTTTGGATTATTGATGTTTGTTAATCTGACAGGCTGGGGTTACTCCATTCTTGGAGGTGCTCTTGCGCTTACCGTGTTTAACCTTCCCGTTATGGTTCGGGTTTGTGAAGATGCCCTTCGCACGGTTCAAAGAGATCAAAAAGAGGCAAGTCTTGCTCTTGGCATCACCCACTGGCATACGATCAAAACCGTTCTGCTGCCTGCAGCGTTCCCAAGCATTCTAACTGGTGCGATTCTTGCATCAGGCCGTGTATTTGGTGAAGCGGCAGCATTGCTCTTTACAGCGGGACTTACCACGCCAACACTTGATTTTTCAAACTGGAACCCGTTCGATTCGACTTCTCCTCTAAACGTGTTCCGTCCAGCCGAAACACTTGCTGTGCATATTTGGGCTGTGAACACACAGGGCTTAATCCCGGATGTGCGTGAAGTGGCAGACGGATCATCGGCTGTGCTGATCATCTCCGTATTAATCTTTAACTTGCTTGCCCGATGGATCGGCAGTGCCGTTCACAAAAAGATAACGGCTTCTAAATAAATGTTAGAGAATAGGTGGGGGACCATGAAAATTGTGATGGAACAAAAAAAAGATTCAAAACCATTAACAAAACAATCGAACATAGAGAAAGAGAACAAACCGGTTGCGTTGAATATTAAAAAACTGAATATTTACTACGGAGACAACCATGCAGTAAAGGACGTCAGTTTTTCCATTGAAAAAAATGCGGTTACAGCCCTGATCGGCCCGTCCGGATGCGGAAAATCAACGTTTCTTCGTTCCATTAACCGTATGAATGATCTGATTCCCGGCGCCCGGAGCACCGGAGGAATCATCTATGAAGATGTAAACCTCATCGGAGATGACATCAATGTTGTCGCTCTTCGGAAAGAAATCGGCATGGTGTTCCAAAAGCCTAACCCATTTCCAAAATCCATTTACAATAATATTACGCACGCTTTGAAGTTTAATGGTATCCGTTCGAAGAAAAAGCTCGATGTAATTGTAGAAGAAAGCCTTCGCAAGGCAGCTTTATGGGACGAGGTAAAAGACAGGCTTCATGAATCTGCGCTTTCCCTTTCAGGAGGCCAGCAGCAGCGTCTTTGTATTGCCAGAACTCTCGCCATGAAGCCAAGTATTCTGCTCCTTGATGAGCCGGCATCTGCATTGGATCCCATTTCTAATGCCAAGATAGAGGACTTGATCATGGAACTGAAAAAGGAATATACCATTATTATTGTGACGCACAACATGCATCAGGCTTCACGTATTTCAGATAAGACCGCCTTCTTCTTAAACGGAGTGCTGGTTGAGTTTGATCAAACAGACAAGATCTTTACCAATCCATCGAAAAAGGATACGGAAGACTATATAACAGGCCGCTTCGGATAAGGGGGATAATGATGGGACAAGCAGTATTGACAGAAGAGAAAACCGTTTTTGACATCAAGAACTTAAACTTATGGTACGGAAAAAATCTGGCGCTGAAAGACATCGATTTCGCAATCTACAATAATGAGATCACAGCCATCATCGGCCCGTCTGGATGCGGAAAATCAACGTTTATCAAAACGCTTAATCTAATGATTCAAAATATCCCCGGTGTCAGGATGTCCGGTGAGATCAATTATGACCATCAGAACTTGATCAATGGAAAAGTAGACCTTGTGGATCTGCGGAAAAAAGTCGGCATGGTGTTTCAGAAAGCGAATCCTTTTCCAAAATCCATTTATGAAAACGTCGCGTACGGCCCTAAGATTCATGGACTCAAGAAAAAAGGGAAATTGGATGAGATTGTAGAACGTTCTTTAAGAGATGTGTTTTTGTGGGATGAAGTAAAGGATCGTCTTAATACTTCTGCTTTAGGGTTGTCAGGAGGCCAGCAGCAGCGTTTGTGTATTGCCAGAGCCATCGCCACTAAGCCCGATGTCATCTTAATGGATGAGCCAACTTCTGCGCTTGATCCGATCTCAACCATTAAAATTGAGGAGCTCGCTCTTCAATTGAAAAAAGATTATTCCATCGTTATGGTTACGCACAACATGCAGCAGGCGGCAAGAGTTTCTGACCGTACGGCGTTTTTCTTGATGGGAGAACTGATTGAATATGCTCATACGAGCAAAATCTTTTCCGCTCCTTCTGACAAAAGAACTGAGGACTATGTAACTGGCCGCTTTGGATAATAACTTGAGGAGTGAAGCGAAATGGTAGTACGTGAAAACTTTCAGATCAAATTGAATGAACTCAAAGAAATGCTCGTTGAAATTGGTGAATTAACAGAGTTTGCGTTAAAAGAGTCAATAGAAGCATTGAAAGAACAAGACGTCGACAAGGCACTTGAAGTCATTGAAAACGACCAGAGGATCAACCAGCTTGAAGACGAGATCAATGATGCGGCCATACTGCTGATCGCCAAGCAGGCTCCTGTCGCTTCAGATCTTCGAAGAATCATTGCAGCGATTAAGATTTCCTCCGATGTTGAGCGAATGGCTGATTTTGCCGTCAACATCGCTAAATCAACGATTCGGATCGGGGAAAAGCCTCTGATCAAGCCTCTTGTTGACCTTCCGAGGATGGCTGACATCGCGATCGGCATGCTCTCGGACTCCATCAGAGCATACATTGATGAAGATGTAGTACTGGCGAAAAACCTTGCAGATACAGATGATTCAGTAGATGATCTTTACGGCAAGATTATTCAGGAGCTTTTAGAGCTGATGACGAAGCATCCTGAGTCGCTCGCTCAGATCACCCAGTTATCTTTCGTTTGCCGTTATATCGAAAGAACGGCAGATCATGCAACGAATATCGCTGAAAACATTATCTTTCTCGTAAAGGGTAAACGCTACGGTTTAAATGAATAGCCAATAAAAAGGGAGCCAGCTGTAAAAGCCGGCTCCCTTTGTTTATACCTTATGTGAGGGTATCTGCAAGTTTTTTGTAATCCATCTTGCTGTTCACCTTGTAGGTTCCAAACCTGACTTCTCCTTCGAGTTTATGGCTGCGCAGGTATTTTAGAAACGATTTGCTGTCTTTGATGATTTTCTCTTTCTCAAGAAAATCACAAACCTCTCCTGTGCTCATTCCTCTGGAAACGTGCACAGTCGCATTGTAGACAACTTTTTCCTCGGATTTTGCCTTAGGAGCAGGAGCACTCGTTTTTTGAGCTGCAGCAGCCCGGCTGGCTTTCAGGGTTTGAAGTTCTTCAGTAGTGATCGCGGTCATATTTTTGGAGTGTAGGTATGTATTGACTGTATTATCATTTAATTCAGCTTCTTTCTCCGGCGGTGCCTGTGTAAAATAAACGATTGCTATTAAACCGGCGGACAGGATCATACCGGCCGAGAAACCTCTTAATGTATTATTTGTCATCATGAATCCCTCGTAATCAAATTATTTAGCTTTCTCGTTGATCATCATTTCATCTTCAAGCACTTTGAGCTTTTTCTTCACTTGATACATTTCTTTCATCAATTGAATCGAGAAGTTTTCCAGCTGCACTTCCAGGTTATTGCTTTTGTCCTTACGGAACGAGACGGCGAGTAAAATGATTCCTAATGCCAATAGGGAAAAAATGATAATTTCCATAGTATCCTCCTTTTTTAAAAACATTCCACTTATTTTTATACCATAGTATTCATAGGAAGAATAGATTTTTCGCCAAATCATCCGCCTTTTTGTGTAAATTCGACAAACAAATACCTTCTTCCATCAGTTGAGCCTTTAAAAATCCTTTGCATTTTGTAGAAAATTGGCGGTTTTCGAAAGTTTTTTGCAAATAGTTTGTAAAGCAAACGTTTTCAAAAAATTTACACAGCCTATTCTATTAGACATGCTAAGCAACCTACATTTTTCTACAAATTTCGTTTATTGTGAAATGAATTTTGTGATGATACGATTACTTCAAATTAATCGGGAGGCATATAAATACTATTCTGCAAGATGGATTAGACCTATGTCTTTACTAAACGACCGGGGTGAAAAAAATGATTAATGAGATCGTTAAAATGAAGGAAAAGGGCCTTACCCTTCAGCAGATCGCCGAAAAGATGAACATGTCGCTCGGAAAAGTCCAGTACCGGTGGAACAAATATCGCCAGGAAGCCGGAAAAGTGAGGGAAGACGAGAAAGAGAAGCAAGAGAAGCAAGCCATTCCCGCCGATCCCCCAAAACAGGAACAGACCATCCAGTGGGTGATGCCGTATGAATTTGATGAAGATACACTGTTTGCCATGGTTCAATCTCCCACAAGTATTTATGTCTACTGGAGCATTTCATCGATGAAGCGCAAGATGGTTGAACACCATTTTAGAACTCCATGGAGTGAGTTGCCTAAACGAATGAAAATCTATGATGTTACAGACATCACATTCCAAGGGCACAACGCCCATCGAAACTTTGAAATTGATATACCGGAGATGACCAACAATTGGTTTATTCAGCACCTGGAACCCGATCGTTCGTATGTCATCGACATCGGGACGAGAACGTTTGATGGCAGCTTCTTTACGGTCCTTAGGTCCAATCCGGTTGAGACACCGAGGGACCAATCGAACGAACACCGTACCAGCAGCGTGATGAACTGGAAGAATGGCAACGCGGAAGTTCCAGAATGGATGGAGAACTTCAGCAGTTATTCTTACTATCAAAAAATCAGATAGGAGCTTTCAATCGATGAAAAGTGGCTATTTCACATTTATCCTGCATGCCCATCTTCCTTACGTAAAACATAGAGAGGCCAACCGGCTTGAAGAACGATGGGTGTTCGAAGCAATGACAGAGACGTACATCCCGCTGCTATGGGTTCTTGAACAACAGCCTGAAGGATTCACCTGGAATATTTCTTTTTCTCCGCCGGTGATGGAAATGCTGTCAGACCCCGTCCTTCAGAGGAGATATCTTGAGTATTTGGACAGCACCGAAAATCTCATAAAAAAAGAAAAGGTGCGCTCTCTCGATCGGGAAGAAGCAAAGGTAATCCGATTTTACAGTGAACGATATAAGAATATTCGTGATACGTTCTTCAAATGGGATCAGAATCTGCTGAATGGTTTCAAGCATTTTCATTCCCGAGGAGCGGTGGAGTGCTTCACGACAGCGGCAACGCACGCGTTTTTGCCTTATGTTCAAACCCATGAAGCTCTGCAAGCTCAAATCGACATGGGCATCTCCACATTTGAACAGCATTTTGGTGAAAAACCTAAAGGCTTCTGGCTTCCTGAATGTGCCTACACTCCCGGCATTGACAAATTGCTGCATCAAAAAGGAATCTTGTACACATTTGTTGATGAACAAACGCTCTTGAACAGCAGCCCCAAATCTGCAAGAGGAATCGGTTCCCCCGTCTTTTCGCCGCATGGAGTCGCACTGTTTCCAAGAAACCGTGAAATATCAGGAAAAGTATGGAGCTCAATGACGGGTTATCCAGGTGACGTTGATTACCGTGAGTTTTACCGGGATATCGCCTATAATCGTGAGCTTGATTATATCCTTCCTCATATCCATCCTGAAGGAATCAGGATTGATACTGGCCTCAAATATCACCGCATTACAGGCCAAGTTGAAGAGAAACAGATTTATGTCCGTGAATGGGCGGAAGGAAAAATAAAGCAGCATGCGGAGGATTTTACAGAAACGATTGAGGCCCGTCTCAGCGAAAAAGAACACGAATGCTTCCCGCCGCATCTGATCACGGCACCCTTTGATGCAGAATTGTTCGGTCACTGGTGGTTCGAGGGTACGGATTGGATCGCTGCGTTTCAGAAAGCGAGCTTAGGCAGAGTCGAATGGATAACGCCTACTGAGTTTATTAATCGCCATTACCAGGACCTTGAAACCGTCCACGCCTCTTTTTCAACATGGGGGCGCAATGAATACGGCGAGGTTTGGTTAAATGAGAAAAACGCGTGGATGTATCGGCATCTGCATAAATGTGAAAGAGAGATCATTTCAGCGGTAGCTCTCCATTCTCCTCTGACACCTGTTGCCAAGCGTTACGTTAAACAGATGATCAGGGAATGGATGCTTGCCGCCAGCTCAGACTGGGCGTTTATCGTCGACAATGAGACGTCGGCACAATACGCCAATGAGCGTTTTAAAACCCATATCGAACGTTTTCATACCATCAAAGAACTGTTCAAGCAGAATCCTCAAACTACAGCATCAATCGAAGTTTTTGAAAAAGATTTTCCATTTTTAAAAAGCATTGATACGAGCTATTTTGAAACTCCACATGACCTCTATATACAGCAGCAATACAACCAGCATTCCGAAAAAGAAAAACAAAAAATCCTGATGTTATCGTGGGAGTTTCCTCCGATGGTCGTAGGAGGCCTCGCGAGGCATGTCTTTGATCTGGCAAAGACGCTTGTTAGGCAAGGGAACGAAGTACATGTCGTCACTTGCCATGTGGATGGATACCCTGAACATGAGATCAACCAAGGAATACACGTCTATCGAGTAAGGTCAAACCAGCCTCAGACAGAGGAGTTCTTCCATTGGACAGGCAGCCTCAACCTGGCGATCGCCGATCAGGGGAGAGAGCTTGCCAAAAAAATAAAGTTTGATTGCATCCATGCCCACGACTGGCTTGTCAGTGTGGCTGCAAAAGGGTTAAAGCACGAACTGAACATCCCGCTGATTGCGACGATCCATGCGACTGAACATGGCCGCAATAATGGCATTTATAATGATCTTCAGTATGAGATCAATCAAAAAGAGTGGGAACTCTGCTATGAGGCAAGCGAAGTAATCGTGTGCAGCCCTTATATGAAAGAGGAAGTGGCTAGAGTATTCAGATTGCCAGAAGAAAAGATACACATTTTGCCCAATGGCGTCGATCCTGAATTGATTCAGACAGAAGATGTCACCGAGGGATTCCGTTTTAAGGATCCACATGAAATCCTTGTATTCTCTGTAGGGCGAGTTGTAAAAGAAAAAGGATTTCAGACGATCATCGAAGCAGCTCATCTTGTTAAACAGCGGATGGGCAGCATCAAGTTTATCATCGCTGGAAAAGGCCCGATGCTTGACGAGTACAGGAGCATGGTTCATAACGAAGGGCTGGAAGGACATGTCACCTTCACGGGTTTTGTATCCGATGACGACAGAAACAGGCTGCTGTCTGAATGCGATATTGCCCTGTTTCCGAGCCTATATGAACCGTTTGGTATAGTCGCCCTGGAGGGTATGGCGGCTGGAAAAGCTACCGTTGTTACAGACACCGGCGGATTGAAAGACATTATCCGCCATGAAGAGACCGGGCTTAAAATCTATCCCGGTAATCCAGAAAGTCTCGCATGGGCAGTCCTGACGCTTGCTCAAGATGAACAGTTAAGGCGCACTCTCGCCATCAACGGCAAAAGAGAAGCGGAAACCGTATTTAACTGGAATGAAATTGCTCAGCAAACAAGCGCATTGTATAAACAATGTTTACAAAAAAATCCGGTATAAGGGGCTGTGTGTAAATGAAAGGTGTAATTATGGCTGGGGGAAAAGGAACCCGTCTTCGTCCACTGACTTGTAATCTGCCAAAACCAATGGTGCCGCTGCTGCATAAACCAGTAATGGAATACAGCATAGAGCTGCTGAAAAAATACGGCATCACCGATATTGCGGTGACTCTTCACTACATGCCAGAAGCCATAAAGAATTATTTTGGAGATGGCAGTGATTTTGGCGTAAATCTGCATTACTTTGAGGAAACAACACCGCTCGGGACCGCAGGAAGCATTAAAAATGCAGAGGACTTTTTGGATGAACGATTTATCGTAATCAGCGGAGATGCATTGACTGATTTTGATTTGTCACAGGGTATCCGATACCATGAGGAAAAGGACTCTCTCGTTACCATCTTTATGAAACAGGTGGAATCCCCGCTTGAATATGGGGTGATCATGACCAATCAGGATGGAGAGATCATCCGTTTCCTAGAAAAGCCAAGCTGGAATGAAGTTTTCAGCGATACAGTCAACACCGGCATTTATGTTCTTGAACCGGAAATCTTTCAGTACATGGAAAAGGATGTCCAGACGGACTTCAGCAAAGATTTGTTTCCTCTCCTGATGAAGGAAGAGCGTCCGCTGTATGGCTATCCTGCTGACGGGTACTGGTCGGACATCGGGAGCCTGCATCAGTACAGACAATCACACCGTGATATGCTTGACGGAACAGTGAACCTGCCATTTTCAGGCCATGAGATCGATCAGGGTATCTGGGTGGGAGACAATGTGGTCATTGAAGATGGTGCAAAGCTGGAACGCCCTGTTCATATTGCCGATGGAACAGTGATCAGAGCGGGAGCAGATATTAAGAGCTATTCAGTTATTGGCCGTAATAATGTGATTTCCTCAAAAGCTTCAATAAAGAAAAGTATCCTATGGCATGACGTCTACGTTGGATCTGAAAGTGAGCTTCGTGGGGCTACCCTTGCGAACGGTACGATGGTTGAACAGGGAGCGGCAATTTACGAGCACGCGGTTGTCGGCAATCACTGCAAGATCGGAAAACGGTCCACTTTAAAACCGGAAGTTAAAATCTGGCCGGAAAAAGAGATCTACGATGAAGCACTCGTTCATACTTCACTGATCTGGGGAAGAAAAGCAACGAAGTCTTTATTCGGCAGCCGCGGTGTTTCAGGGATCGCCAATGTAGAAATTACCCCGGATTATATCGCTAGACTTGCTTCTGCTTATGGAGCAGTGCTGCCTTATGGATGCAATATCGCCATCGCCAGCGATTCCCATTCATTCTCCGGTATGATCAAACAGGCCTTTATCCAGGGACTGCTGTCAGCCGGAGTGAATACCCTTGATACAAGCCCGACGGTTGCTCCGGTCGTCCGCTTCGCTATCGAGATGGATAATCTTCAAGGCGGCGTCTATATCCGATTCTCAAATCGGGGCGGAGAGAAGCAAGTCTTCATCGAGTTTTATGACCATAAAGGCCTTCCCATTCACCCTGATCTGGAAAGGAAGATCGAGAATGCGTATTGGCAGGAAGATTACCGCCGCGCCGCATTTGATATGATCGGGAAAGGCACCTACAACAATTACAAGAACGAAGAATACATCGAAGCCCTTTTGCAGACCGTTAACAAAAAAAGAATCAGAAATTCAAAGTTTCGCATCGTTGTAAACTACAACCACCAGCCGTATCTGAGTTTTATACCGATTCTTTTTCATAAATTGGATTGTGAGTTTTTAACCGTTCCTTCAGAGACTGGACCCGAGGAAATGGCATCCTTTGTGAGAGTGACAAATGCCAATCTCGGAATTTTGGTCGGTGAGGCAGGGGAAACGCTCAGCCTGATCACAGAATCCGGAAAGTTGCTCGATGAGGAAACGATGCTTTCTTTATACGTACTCGTTACATTTTATGAGGGAAAACAAAACGAGATGGCGATCCCCGTCTATGGCTCATCCGATCTGGACAGCCTGGCCGGCCGGCTGAACGGAAGGCTCATCCGCACAAAAGCGAACCCGCGTTCTATCATGGAAGTAGGCAGCGGTGTGATGAACTTTCAGTACGATGCCCAGTATGCTCTCATTCATATCCTAGAGATGATGGCTACACAGCAGATCGCATTGTCAGAACTGGTTGAGTTGCTGCCAAATGTAAATATGCTGAGGGAATTTGTACCTTGTCCGTGGGATAAAAAGGGCAAGGTCATGAGAAAGCTTATGGAGGATATACGGGACAATAACGTGGAGCTTGTTGACGGGATCAAGGTTTTTCATCCGGAAGGCGGCTGGACTCTTATTCTTCCGGACGTTGAACAGCCGGTTTTCACGATTTATTCGCAAGGGTCGAACATGGATGAGGCAAAAGAAGCTGCGGCGGAGTTCATCGATAAAATCCGGCAGTACCAGAAGGTATAAACGATCATGCCAAGGCAGCTTGTAGCCGGAAACGGCAAAATTCTCGTCAACATTGATCAGCATCTTCAGATAAGAGACATTTATTATCCTTATGTCGGACAGCAAAACCATGTGCAGGGACACGCCAACAGAGTGGGGATATGGTCAGATGGCCATTTCTCCTGGCTGTCTTCAGGCGCGTGGGATATCCACACGGATTACCATAAAGATTCTCTTGTTACCTGCTGTACGGCTGAGAACAAACAGATGGGCATACGTCTGGTTTTCGAAGACGGTGTACATCAGCGTGAAAACATGTTTTTGCGCAGGATAAAAGTAACGAATACCTCAAATAAGGAAAAGAAGATCCGTCTCTTTTTCCATCAAGATTTAAACATTTATGAAACAGAGGTTGGCGATACAGCGTATTTCGCACCTGATTCCCAATCGCTCATTCATTATAAAAAGAACCGCTATTTTTTGTTTAATGCTCTTTTTGGTGAACAAGGCATATCACAATATACGACAGGGATCAAAAGGTTTCAAAGTGCTGAAGGAACTTGGAAGGATGCTGAGGATGGGGCATTGCATATCAATCCGATCGCCCAAGGATCTGTTGACAGCACTTTTTCTGTAGAACATGAAATAGGCGGCCAAGAGAGCGTTGATGCTTTTTACTGGATGACCATCGGCCGGAACCGGGAAGAGGTTCTGGCACTGAATGAATACATTAAGGAAATCGGCCCGTCACTGACTCTGGATAAGATTATGATCTATTGGCGAAGGTGGGCGAATAAATCCACTTTAGCGGAAACCGATCTGGAGGAAGAGATCATCACACTGTATAAGCGGAGCCTGCTCGTCGTAAGGACGCAAACAAATGAGAATGGCTACATCATGGCGGCCAATGATTCGGATATCCAGCAATATAACCGTGACCATTACAGCTACATGTGGCCGAGGGATGGTGCGCTGGTGGCAGCGGCGATCGCTAAAGCGGGTTATCAGGGTATGGTCAAAAATTTCTATAGAAGATGTGCAGATGTACTGACAAAGGAAGGCTTTCTGCACCATAAATACAATCCGGACGGTTCGATCGGATCAAGCTGGCATCCGACTGTCGGAAATGATGGCAAAAAACAGCTGCCGATACAAGAAGATGAAACGGCTTTGGTATTATGGGCGTTCTGGGAGCATTATAAAGAGACAGGAGACATCGAATTTGCCCAGTCGCTCTATCGTTCGCTTGTAAGGCCAGGAGCTCGTTTTCTTCTTCAGTTCATGAATGAAGGGCTGGACCTTCCTAAACCATCCTATGATCTGTGGGAGGAAAGAAGGGGAATCTTCACGTTTACGTGCTCGGCAGTTTATGGCGGACTGATAGCTGCACACTCTTTTGCTCTTCTATTCGGGGAGGATGACAGGGCGGCAAGGTATAAAGCGGGAGCTGAACGCATAAAAAAAGGCATGGAAACCCATCTTTATGATCCTGAATCCGGCCGATTCCTCCGGGGGATTTATGTCGATGAAGATAACGGGGAAATAACGAAAGATTATACGATCGAAAGCAGCATGTATGGCCTGTTCGCTTTTGGTGTTTTTTCTGCCGACGATGACAGAGTGCGGTCGACGATGGAAGCGATTGAGCGGGAATTGTATATCAAAACACCGATCGGCGGAGTCGCCCGGTATTTTAATGATTATTATTTTCAACAGACACATGAAGTGGAGAAGGTGCCCGGAAATCCCTGGCTGATCTGTACGCTGTGGCTCGCCAAATGGAAAATTGCAGCAGCAGCTGACAGACATGATCTCAAGCAATGCAGGGAATATATGCACTGGGTGGTCTCCCATGCATTTTCGAGCGGTGTCCTGCCTGAACAGCTTCATCCCTTCTCTGGCGAGCCGCTGTCTGTTGCCCCTTTAACCTGGTCACATGCCACCTTCGTGGATGTTGTTGTCGATTATATTCAAGCTTACGAGCGTCTTGAATAAATTGCACTTGCTGAAATGAAATGTGTCTGGTATTATATTAAAGTATGAATTAATTTGGAAACAAATCAATCAAAGCAGTACGCCATTTTTGAAATGGTTAAGGTTTGGAGGGAAAATACATGCGTGTAAACATCACTCTTGCTTGCACTGAAACTGGTGATCGCAACTATATTACGAAAAAAAACAAACGTAATAACCCAGAGCGCTTAGAGCTTAAAAAGTACAGCCCAAGACTAAAAAAATATACATTGCATCGCGAAACGAAGTAATGTGAAGAAAAGCCGTCTAAAAACCTTGCAGGACAAGGGATTAGGCGGCTTTCTTGTTTTTTCGTTTTGGTTTTAATCATACAGTACTAAAGAATAGCCCTGCTGAAAGGGGTGTCAAAGCAGAGTTATTCTTTAGCGGTAAAAGTTGATACTCCCCATATCTATATGCAACAGGAAGCGAAATGTTATCGCACACTTGTTTTTTAAGTTTTGAAAAAGGTTAAGGATCGTTTATCGGTATTCATAGACGGAAAAAACGTCAGAACCTTTGTCAGATAAGGGTTTAGGCGGCTTTTCTTATTTCATCTTTTGCTGTCGGCGGATTATGTGATAAGGTGTCTATGTTGATGATTCCAAGACACTCCCTTATTCACGAAAATCAGGAGCGTTATCTTTTTATTGGACGCTCCAGAGTAAGTATTTCATCTTCCATGGAGGAAAATTGCTGTTCAATCACATGTTTAGCATCCAGGATGGCAGCATTATAAAAGTGAGGTGCAAGGGACTCCTTAACAAGATCAAGAACTCTTTCTGCAGCAAATTCTGAAATGTCTTCACCTCTTTCTTGGGAGAAAAACGATTGAATATCACCAATCATCATGTCTTTCTGTTCCTTTGTAAGCTTAATAAACATTTTGTATCACTCCTTTATAGTTGTATGCTGTAACTATACAAGGTAAGGTTTGGCAATTACAGACTACATTTTTTGAAAAAAGTATGTACAAGAAATATGGAGGAAGCGGATCGGGCTAATGGTAGCGAAGCCACTCGTAAAGGCTTACGGGGAAACGATCTGGGTCACAAGTGTCTTGAAACGGGAACCACAGTATTTATACATTTGCCGTTCGATCGGTAGCTGGTGAAATAAGAAATAAGAAGATTCAAGAGGAGATGCGGCATGGAGACGAAAAAAAACTTAAGAAAAGAAATGAAAAATAAACTGCTGACTATGGACGCAGCGTCACATGAAGCGAAAAGTAAAAAAATTGCCGGACAGTTGTTCAATTTGCCGTTATGGATGGAATCAAATCATATCGGAATTACCATTTCAAGAGAGTTTGAAGTCGATACTAGGGGGATTATAACAAAGGCATGGGAAGAAGGGAAAGACGTCAGTGCTCCAAAGTGCAGCACGGATGGTGAGCGGAGGATGGATTTTTACAGAATCACCTCTTTTTTGGATCTTGAAAATGTATACATGGACCTCTATGAACCAATTTTATCGAAAACCGAGCTTTCCTCTCGTGCTGATATCGATTTGATGATCGTACCTGGCTTAATCTTTTGTCCACAGGGCTACCGAATCGGTTTTGGCGGAGGCTTTTATGACCGGTATCTCGCATCCTACGAAGGAAGTACGGTCTCTCTTGCTTTTGACCTTCAGCTCTTACGTTCCATACCGGTAGAGCCGTTTGATGTCCCAGTCCAATGGATTGTAACCGATCAAGGTGTTCATAAGGCGGAATCATGATGGCATGGTTCGTCTTTGGTTTCATCCTGGCCGGGTTTGTTTTGGCGGCCTATAAAATAAACATGCTCACACTGAGCGGGGGATTGGCCAGCTGGGGACTGGGAATGGTTGTTTACGGGGCTTTTGGTTTTAAAGGTCTCGGATTGCTCCTTCTTTTTTTTATCACCTCCTCACTTTTAAGTAAATGGGGAAAAGTAAAAAAGCTGCAGATGCGGACTATCGTAAAAGAATCGAAAGGGAGAGATTCCGGCCAAGTCCTTGCGAATGGCGGCGGTGCATTTTTTGCAGGAGCAGGCTATTTATTACTTCCGCATCCTTTTTGGCTGCTTCTCTTGATCGGCAGTTTAGCAGAAGCTGCAGCGGATACATGGGCTTCTGAAGTGGGAGTCCTTTCAAGAGCAGAACCGTACCACATTCTAAGAAGGAGGCGAGTGGAAAGAGGGATATCGGGTGCGGTGTCATCTCTTGGCCTCACGGCGGCTGCAGTCGGTTCATTTTTGATCAGTGCGGCAGGTTCACTGATGTTTTTTAACGGCACGCAGTCTCTTATCGTTTTCTCCCTGGCGGGCTTGGCAGGGTTTCTTGGCAATATGCTCGATACCGTAATCGGCGGGACCGTACAGGTTTCATACAGATGTAAGAGATGTGGAGCTGAAGTGGAAGAGAGGTTTCATTGCGGAGTGGAATGTGACAAGCTAAAAGGCTGGTCAGTCATCACGAACAATGCGGTGAATTTTGCTTCAAGCACAGCAGCGGGACTAACAGCAGGAGTTCTAATTTTATGGATCTAAAGAAAATGTGTAAGGGAGTAGTTCTTGCCGGAGGAGAATCGTCGCGCTTTCCCTTTCATAAAGCATTCGCCTGTATTGATGGGGAATATTTTTATAAACGGGCGGTCTCTTGTTTGAAGCCTGCTGTATCCTCTGTGGATCTCGTCGCGCATCCTTCAATCGCTCATAAACTGTCCGATTCGTCTGCAAAGGTGATCATGGATCTATCATACATACAAGGACAAGGGCCGCTGGCAGGGATCCTCACGGCGATGAACAGCAGTGAGCAGGCTGAATGGTATGCGGTGATCACGTGTGATATGCCTTTTATGAAAACTGAAATATATGACATGCTCTTAACCGCCGCGGCGACAACAAAGGGTGTTCAAGCAGTCGTGCCTGTCGTGAAAGAATGCCGGCAGCCGCTTGCGGCTTTGTACCATATAAGCTGTAAGCCAGTCATAACCCGGGTTCTTTCTGAAGGGAAGCGGAGCATGTATAGTTTGCTGCAGAATGTAGATACGAAGTTCATCACAGAAGACTCCGGCCATTGGAATCCCCATGATTTTATCAATATTAATACACCGGAAGATTACTCCCTTTATATTGAATAAAGCTCAGGGAATAATTTGTACAATCAAGGCAAAAAGTAAGAGCAAGGAGGAATGCTCTGTGACTAGATTTGTATTTAAGCTTGTCTTTGTTGTTGCCTTGATTCTGATAGGTTATCAGTACAGATATCGGCTGCTCAATGTCATATTGGGAGTCCCTTTGCTCCGTAGATTCGCGGTTGGCAGAATGATGTCGTTCCCGGGTGTGCGGGATAAATTTATGAAGGAAATGTTTTGAGGCGCTGTTCGCGCCTCTTCTTTTTGGAATGAAAGCAAACGGAATCTTTTTTGACCTTGATAACACACTTTTTAATTATGACCGTGCTTTTGGACTTGCCGCTGTGCAAAGCTTCTCAGAATTATGTGAAGAACAGATGATTCTGGGTTGCGCCAAGGAGAATATGAGGCGTGAGTGGCTTAAAGTTTTCAAAACGAACTGCGACCGTTTTTGGGGTGACTATGAGTGCGGCGCTCTATCCCGTCTTGCCTATCAGAAAAAACGGTTTATAGCTTCTTTACGGTCATGCGGTCTAGAAGCAGAATCAAATAGGGCTGCCCTCGGATTTGAGGAACGTCTCCGAGAGTACATCCCCTCGTATTGTCAGCTGTATGCAGGGGTGTCCGAAATGCTGCAAGACCTTTTTGATCGTAATATGCTGATCGGCATCATTACCAACGGAGCGGAAACAGTCCAGAGAAAAAAAATAGAGGCATTAAACCTGACGAAATGGATTATGCCTCAACATATCTTCATTTCAGACGAGATGGAAGTGCAAAAACCTGATCCTGCCATCTTTTTCAAAGTTCAAGAACAGACGAATTGCGGCCTACCTTTATATGTTGGTGATTCTTGGGACCAGGATATTTACCCAGCCGCTAAATCTGGCTGGAAAGCGGTATGGCTCACAACAAGCGAAAGTGAATCGTTGAAAACACGAAGCCGTCTTTTAGATTATAGAAGAGCCTTTTCAATTTATCAGTTGAATCAGCTTATTATCTCGTATATTGAATGAGCTGGATATACTCACCGTCTTTGAGTCTAAACAGGACGATAAGATGGGTCTTATCCTTGCTGAACAGGATAAGCGGCATGCTGCTTCCTATCGGGCTTGCCTTTGAGCCATTGCTTCTCCTAACACCAAGAAAATAGTTTTTGTACAGCCCTTCCCACAGGCTGCCGATAATTTTATTGGTTTGGCCTTGTGTAAAACCAGGGAGCGGACGTTCTTGGAATTGGGGCAGATCGTTCAGCGCCACAGCATGATAGTTCGCACCATTTATATTGTAGAACTGTTTAGCTCCCATCCAAGTCTTTTGAAGATATTGATAGGTCTTAACATCCAGCTTGGTTTTTACAGAACGATCCTTGCTTTTCTTTGCGATTTGGAAAGAAGTGTAGGAACTGCCATTGTTAAAAACATAAAGATAGTTTTTGCTCATTGCCTGTGCGCTTCGGTAGGTATCCTCATTTCTATGAATTTCAGCATAGTGATAGCTGACGCTATGAGCCAATTGATCGTTCCTGCCGCTCACTTTTTTCGACTGTTTAAGTGTTCTGGTGTCCTGTTCCCACTTGTTCATCGTGCTGCTTAATACACCGTTCGCATACAGCAAGGAGATATCCTGACGAAGATAAGCAGGCTTGTTCGTTTCTGAGGATACTTGCCAATCGAGCGTGTAGTTTTCAGCAGTCGAGCCGCCTAAAGAAACATTTGTATTTGCTTTTGTGAAGGTCACTTGGGTGTCAATGGGAAAAAAGATGATACTTTCTTTGACAGGTTCCTTGCCAAAATGATACATAAAAAAGAGTATCGCAAAAAAAACAGGCAGAACGACACCAAGCCAATTTCTCATTTTCATAGGAATTAACCACCCCGCTGGACATACTGTTGTTCCATGTTTATGCATGGCCAGCACAAGAAAGAAGAAGGAATTTAATGAGAAGGAAAGAAATTGTTATAGTGATGAATTAGACGATTATAGGAGAGAGGCACATCATGATCAATGAACAAGAAATACTGCAGAATATCAAGGATCTAGTAAGCATTCCGAGTCCGTCAGGTTATACGGAACAAGCGATTTCCTATGTGAGTGATTTTCTGAAAAAGGTAAACGTTCCGTATTACATTAACCATAAAGGAGGGCTTATAGCGACGATCAAAGGAAAGGATGACTCCAAGCACCGCTTGCTGACAGCGCATGTGGATACACTGGGGGCCATGGTGAAAGAGATCAAGGGAAGCGGGCGCCTGAAACTGGCCATGATCGGGGGATTCCGCTGGAACGCAGTCGAAGGGGAATATTGCAGCATACATACTGTTGACGGAAAAATTTATACAGGGACGATTCTTATGCATCAAACATCTGTCCATGTTTATAAAGATGCCGGAGATGCAAAAAGGGACGAAGTAAATATTGAAGTCCGGATCGACCAGCCGGTGAAGACAAAAGAGGATACTGAAAAGCTCGGTATCTCGGTGGGCGACTTTGTATCCTTTGAACCGAGGGTAGAAATCACAGAGAGCGGTTTTATTAAATCAAGGCATCTGGATGACAAAGCAAGTGTCGGTATTTTGATGCATCTGATCAAGGTGATTAAAGACCAAAGCATTGAACTTCCTTATACCGTGAATTTCCTGATTTCAAACAATGAGGAGATCGGGTACGGCGGAAACTCCAATATATCAAAAGAAACCGTAGAATACATCGCGGTCGACATGGGCGCGATAGGCGACGGGCAGGCGACCGATGAGTATACGGTTTCGATCTGTGCGAAGGATTCAAGCGGTCCGTATCATTATGGACTGCGCAAGCATTTAGTCCAGCTCGCAGAAGAGCATAGTGTCAACTACCGTGTGGACATCTATCCTTTTTACGGCTCTGATGCCTCTGCTGCCATTAAAGCAGGCTATGACATTAAGCATGGGCTGGTCGGAGCTGGAATTGATGCTTCCCATGCCTATGAACGCACACACGTTCAATCATTGCGCCATACCGCAACTTTACTGCTGCACTACATGCAGTCAGAACTTGCATGATCTCTTTACAGTTACATCTAAAAGAAATTGAAAGAAACCGCTGTCTTTTAAGCGGTTTTTTTCGTCAGTCTCTGCTATAATAATCAGGGTGATAAAATGAAAACGCTATATGATGTGCAGCAGCTCTTAAAAAGGTTCGGCATATTTGTCTACACCGGGCATCGGTTGGCTGACCTGGAGATGATGCAGGATGAAATCAGGACTCTCTATGATTCAGGACTAATTGACCAGCAGGAACTAAGAATGGCGCTCCTAATCATTAAATCGAATGTTCAAAAATTCAGCTAGCAAAATTGAGATAAAAGGGTGACAGCTATGGATGAGAAATGGTATGTAGGCGTAGATCTTGGCGGAACAACAATTAAGATGGCGTTTATCAGCGACTATGGCGATCTGATCAAGAAGTGGGAAATCCCGACTGACATCTCGGATAAAGGGAAGAATATCACGACAGATATCGCAAAAAGCATCGACTCTGTATTGGAAGAGTTTGGCGAAAAGAAGTCCAGGCTGAACGGAATTGGCATGGGGGCGCCGGGCTTTATTGATCTGTCCCGCGGTTTCATTTATCATGCGGTGAATATCGGATGGGAAAACTTCCCGTTGAAAGAACGGCTTGAGATGGAAACCGGGCTGCCGGTTGTTGTTGATAATGATGCCAATCTAGCGGCTGTCGGAGAAATGTGGAGAGGCGCAGGTGATGGAGCGAAGGATCTGCTTTGTGTGACGCTTGGAACAGGAGTTGGAGGCGGGATTGTAGCCAACGGAAAAATCCTTCACGGAACGAATGGAATGGCGGGGGAAATCGGACACATCACAGCCATTCCCGAGGGAGGCGCTCCGTGTAATTGCGGCAAGACCGGCTGTATTGAAACCATCGCTTCTGCAACAGGAATCTGCCGTCTCGCCCGGGAAGGACTTGAGAAGTATCCAAATTCCATTCTGCATAAGGAACAAGAAAAAGAAGGCGGGATCACTTCCAAGGATGTTTTTGATGCAGCAGATAAAAAAGATGAACTTGCACTTTACGTTTTAGAGCTTGTTGGCTACCACCTTGGATTCATGATTGCGAGCCTCGGAAATGCCATCAACCCTGGGAAAATTGTTCTCGGCGGCGGCGTTTCAAAAGCAGGGGACAAAATTCTCCAGCCTGTTAAACAGAACTTTGATAAGTTCGCACTGCCGCGTGTCAAAGAAGGAGCGGAATTTGCCATTGCTTCCCTCGGAAATGATGCCGGAGTATACGGCGGCGCCTGGATGGCGAAAAAACTGCATGAGGAAACGGTTCTTTAATCGCACGTACTCTCGAAAACCATGCGCAGCATGGTTTTTTTCATTTCATACATGACTGTGCATCTATATGAATACATTGAAAGGCAGAGGTTACATGAAGATGAGGAGGAGCTTATGAAAATAACGGTAAGAAAGGGAGATACTTTTTCCTATTACAGCCAATTATTTGGACTCCCCTTACAGCTGCTGCTGGATTCCAACCGGGAAACGGACCCCGATCAGCTGCTTCCCGGATCTACGGTGCTTATTCCTGGTTATTTTCATCAAAAGATTACGATAAAAAAGGGAGACAGCCTTCACTCTCTCGCCCGTAGATACAATGTTCCGTTAGATGGGCTGTTTTTAATGAATCAGCAAGTAAGTGCACAGCTGCTTGAAGAGGGGATGGTTGTGAACGTTCCGGAACGAGCAGTAAATCGTGTGGTTTCTGCAGGTGTACCGTATGATTTCACTTTGCTGAAAAACGACCTCCAGCGTTTATGTTCTCTTTATCCCTTCATTCGCTCGGATTGTTTTGGTCAGTCGGTTTTAAACAAGGAACTTATCCAGCTGAAATGGGGAAGAGGACCAAAGAAAGTGCATATGAATGCCTCTTTTCATGCTAACGAGTGGATTACGACCGGCATCTTGATGGTGTTCTTAAATGATTATCTTTTGGCGCTGACGAACAATGTCCCTATTCGGGGAATCAATATGCTCTCCCTTTATGAGCAAACGACGCTCTCTGCCGTTCCTATGGTCGATCCTGACGGTGTCGATCTTGTATTGCACGGCCCGCCGGATACGGAGCCTTACCGAAGCCTCGTAAAGACATTAAATAAACAAAATCCTGATTTCAAAGACTGGAAGGCGAACATCCGGGGTGTAGATTTAAACAACCAGCTTCCGGCACGGTGGGAGATTGAAAAAGCACGAAAGCCGGCAGAACCTGCGCCAAGAGATTACCCAGGAGATTATCCGTTATCAGAACCAGAAGCGAAAGCGATGGCCAATCTGACGATCGATGAGAATTTTCACCGGGTGATCGCTCTTCATACCCAAGGCCAGGAATTTTATTGGGGCTTTGAAAAGGAAGAACCCGATGAGGCTGAAAAAATCGCTGAGGAATTTCAACGGGTGAGCGGTTATAAAGCGGTTCGCTATGTAGACAGCTATGCGGGATATAAGGACTGGTTCATCCAGGAGTTTCGAAGACCCGGTTTTACGATCGAATTGGGGATAGGTGTTAATCCTCTCCCGCTCTCCCAATTTCAGCAAATCTATCAAGATACGCTTGGCATTTTTCTGGCCAGCCTTTACATGTAAGATAGGGAGGAACCAGCACTTCACAGATGCTGGTTTTTTCTTATGGTGTAAACCATGATACACTGTTACTATTCTCAAAACTATTTTTTGCTGGAGGTTAACATGGCCATTATCGATATTACCGTTATACCGATCGGGACGGAATCCCCGAGTGTCAGCTCATATGTTGCAGGAATACAGCGAGTTCTGGAAAAATATGAAGATCAGATCAATTACGAGCTGACTCCAATGAATACGATTGTGGAAGGCGATCTGGATGTTTTATTAAACGTCATTAAAGAAATGCATGAAGCGCCTTTTCAGGAGGGGATCCAGCGGGTGGCGACGAATATCCGCATCGATGACCGAAGAGACAAGCATTCGACCATGAAATCCAAACTCGAAAGTGTTCGGAATAAATTACAGGGATAAACAAAAAACCATCAGCGAATGAATCGCCGATGGTTTTTGCTGTTTGGTTAGTGGCCTGTAGATCCACCGCCAGTGAACACATCAATAAAGGTCATGATGGTAAACCAGCCAAACACGGCAAATGTAAGAAATGCAAAACCGGAACCTAACATATTTTTAATTTTTAATGAACGCAGTAAACCTAAAGCAGCAAAAATTGTAACAAGTGCGAAAATAATGGCTAAAGCCATATCCTATGCCCCCTTACTCTGGAGTAATGAAATTTCTTACTGTATTACCTATGTATAGCAAATAAACCGTGTACTGCCTTGTACTATTTTACTTGTTTTGTTAACTTTTGTACAGTCTCCATTTTTTAAGAACGGGCTGTAATGATTACATTGTAAGCACTTGCATATTTTTGTATGAGCTCTTTTTCCTCTCTGTCAACAAAGTAGTTGGAGCCGTCATCCTCTTGATCTGTGCCGATTAGATGTTCGTCGAGCTGAAAGAGAAACATGCTTATCTCCTGGTCCGTTCCTCTGTTTACCCTAAAGGAGAGAACAGTGTCTTCAAAAAGATAATGGCGCTGAGAAACGGATTGAAATCCATAGTCCTGAAAACGGCCGGTTGGCTGGAAGTGAGCTGGAGAGAGCAAGGGATGCAGCTCTTCGAACAGGTTTTGAGTTTCATAGTACTCCTTTAAGGCGAGTGCTTCCTCCATTGTTTTTACAATAACGATCGTTTCACAGCGGTCAATTACCTTTGCCAGTTCCGCCGTTTTTCGTACGATCTGGGCCGAGGTGGCAGGGAGTTTTTTCTCAGCGGGTTTCATCTCGATTCCATAAAAAAGCGACAAGCCATCACCTCCGCATCTTTTTTTATTTTAGTGTAAAATAGGGGGAAATAGAATGCAATGGAGGGATACGTATGAAATGGGAGCGGCTGACGGTCGGACCAGTTCAGGAGAATACATATATTTTATGGAACGAGAAGAAGGAAGGCATAATTTTTGATCCGGGCAGTGAGAGCAAAAAGATTATTTCGTTAATAGAAAAAAGGGGAGTAAAGCCGCTTGCAGTATTGTTGACGCATGCCCACTTCGATCATATCGGAGCTGTGGATGATGTCAGGGAAAAGTGGAATATCCCAGTTTATGTCCATAAAAAGGAAAAGGACTGGCTGGTCGATCCGAACAAGAACGGGTCTGCACATTTTATGCAGAATATTAGCGCTAAGAAAGCGGATCACCTGATTCCTGGGGAGGGAGAGCTGAAAATCGGCAGTTTCGCTCTTCATGTGCTTGAGACGCCGGGACATTCACCAGGGAGTGTATCCTATTATGTATCAAGTGCGGAGACCGTTTTCTCTGGAGATGCTCTTTTCGCAGGCAGTATTGGAAGAACTGATCTATATGGGGGAGATCAGGCTCTCCTGTTGAAGAGCATTCACGATAAGCTCTTGAATCTTCCTGAGGAAACAATGGTTCTCTCGGGCCACGGACCAGAGACAACCATCGGTGCAGAAATGGACTCCAATCCTTTCTTAAGCGGTTTTTAACATGCTCTCTGTCATCAAGGAGAGGATTATGAGCTCTCCGGATAAGGCTATTTCATATTCCGACTATATGAGCCTGGCTCTTTACACCCCTCAACTCGGTTATTATCAGAAGGAACGGGAGAAAATCGGCAGAAACGGAGATTTTTATACAAGCAGTGCAGCTTCAGAAGTGTTTGGAGCCGTATGGGCGGATGTGTTTTATCGCGTGTTTCAGGAACAGCAGCTGCCATTTGCCGTATGTGAGATCGGAGCAGGAGACGGGCGGTTTGCAAAAAGTGTTCTCAATGAATGGAAGGCCAAAGGCTATCCGCCTCTGGAGTATATCGCAGTTGAATCGAGCCCTTCTCACACAAGGAAAATAAAGGACAGATTTTATGAGGGCCCTGTCACCCATTTTGACTCGATCGATGCTATGAGAGCTGTACGTTCATCTTTTCAAGGAATCCTATTTGCCAATGAACTCCTAGATGCGATGCCGGTTGACGTGGTTAAAAAAGAGGTTCACGGTATGGCAGAGATCATGGTATCCATTGACAATAAAGGAAACCTTATGGAGCTAGAAAAGCCATTGCAGAATACGGAACTCCTCATGTGGATCGATGAACATATTGGAGACCTCTCAATCGGACAGACTATAGAAATTCCGCTGGCTATGACAAACTGGCTTACTGCTCTTTATGGCTGGGTTGAAGACGGAGCCGTTATATTCGTTGACTACGGATATACGAGGCAAGAATGGAGAATGCCTCAACTTCTGAACGGAAGCCTGAGAGGCTATTACCGGCATCAGCAAATCAACGATCCGCTGAAATTTCCTGGAGAAATGGATCTTACGTCTCATATCCATTGGGACTGTGTAAAAGCAATGGGTGAAAAAGCGGGGTTTCGAGCCGCTTGTTTTCAGGGCCAGTCCAGTTTTCTCCTCGAGAACGGATTACTGGAGCTGCTCCAGGATTCCAGCAGCCTGGATCCCTTTTCACCCGTTCATAAAAAGAACAGAGCCATTCGTTCATTGATTATGGAGGACTCCATCAGCTCATATTTTCAGGTTCTTATCCAAAAAAAAGACGGCTGCCGCTAAACGGCAACCGTTTTCTTTTTTGCATAGAAGTAATGTCTAGCTCAGCGCCAAGGACGCTTGCGCATTTCTTAATGACCGCCCGCTCCGGGAGTCATCATGAACGTCGTCCAGTATGTAAAACCGACAAAAAAGACTGTTAAATAAGCTCCGAAAATGTAAATATACATACGCTCAGATAAATTTAAGTAGCTTAGTGAAACAAACAAAATGGTTTGGCCCAAAAAAAGCAGTGACATGTTCGTTAAGTCCCCAAGATAGGCCATTACTGCGATAATACCGGTCCAAAAGCCCAAAACCTTGTACATTCTTGCCATATGTATCCCTCCCTTTTCACCGAAGAACTCATTCCCTCTGTATTATATATGAATTTTTACTCGATTGTAAATGCCATTCTAACTGGATTTGGAAAACAAAAAAAGAACACGTGGCAGGTGTTCCTGGTAAAAGATGGCTGGGCTAGCTGGATTCGAACCAACGAGTGACGGAGTCAAAGTCCGTTGCCTTACCACTTGGCTATAGCCCATCGGAATAATTTTAGTATGGGTATTGTCGAAAATTTTATGCAAGCAAGTGTAAAATTTTTGAAGGAATGTAGCGGATTTTGCCGTATATTTACTTATAAGATAAGAAAGAAGGTGATAATGCGTTGCCCATTGAAAAGAAAAGTGATGAACTCCTTCAACTCGCAGCGAGCACCAATGCTTCCGATATTCATTTTGTCCCTCTAAGGGAAAAAGGCCTGATCCAGTTCAGAGTGGATGGCCGGCTGCATCAGGTGGAAGAACTGCCCTACGGATTTTTTGAAAGACTTCTTTCCCATTTCAAATTTAAAGCTGGAATGGACATCGGTGAACGCCGCAGGCCCCAGGACGGTTCGATGGACATCGCTCTACAGGACCGGCTCCTTCATCTCCGGCTGTCCACACTTCCAACGGCCTTTCACGAAAGCCTCGTCATCCGGCTGCTTCCCCAAACACATCCCGCTGAGTTTCAATCATTAGCATTGTTTCCGGATTCATTGAAAGGACTGCATGCTCTTTTGCACAGGGCAAGCGGACTTATTCTCTTTTCAGGACCAACTGGTTCAGGAAAAACGACGATCATGTATTCTCTTCTCCAGCATATCCAATCCCTATCTACGCGCAACATCCTCACTCTTGAAGATCCAATAGAAAAGAAAATCGATCTGTTTTTGCAGATGGAAGTGAATGAAAAAGCAGGAATAACGTACGGAGAAGGCTTTAAATCTATCCTTCGCCACGATCCGGATGTGATCATGATTGGCGAGATCCGGGATCAAACGACAGCTAAGCTCGTTATCCGGGCAGGAATGACAGGTCATCTAGTGCTTTCGACTGTCCATGCGGAAGATGCTCTAGGCTGCTTATACCGGTTGATTGAATTTGGTGTCACTGTGCAGGAACTAGAACAGACACTTCTCGGGATTGTTGCTCAGCGGTTGTTATCGGTGAGCTGCCCCTATTGCGGTGAAGCCTGCGAAACGCAATGTTTCATACGAAGAAAAAATAAACGAATGGGTATTTATGAACTGCTGTCAGGATCCGGGCTGGAAAAAGGTATTGAGTGGGTTCGGGGCAACTCGGATCGGCCGGATGAGACCAGAACATTGAATCATTTTATAAAACAAGGCATCGCTTTAGGATTTCTTCCTTCCCAGAGTCTTGAGAGGTGGGGGGTGGACCGGCTGTGAGCAGAGGAAGGAGATGGACGAACAGACAGCAGGGCGATTTTTTGTTGCGCCTTGGCCGTCTTTTGGAGCAGGGTTATTCTTTGCCTAAAGCGATTTCTATCCTTAAGCTCCATCAGAACCGCTGGATGCAAGACGGTCTTCAAAGGGTGTACGATTGCCTGAAAAGAGGCTATGCTCTTCACGAAGCTTTGGCAAATGAGAATTTTTCGAGAGATGTGCTCGGGTTTTTGGAGCTGTCTGAAAAACATGGTGATTTGCGGTTCAGTGTAATGGAAGGAGGTAAAATGCTTCAGAAGAAGGAAGAAATGAAAGGACGATTCATAAAAGCTGTAAGGTATCCCATCTTTTTGTTCGTTGTCGTTTTGTGTATTTGTTTCGTTTTGTTCCGCATGCTGATGCCACACTTTTTATCCTTATACTCCTCCTTAGACATCAAATTCCCTTACTTTACGATGGTGATGATCTCCATCTTAAAAAAAATTCCGTTCCTCTTTTTTATGTTCGCTGCCTTTATTGTCAGTGCAGCGCTATTGTATTTCACATTCATGAAGAAAATGTCTCCCTCCAGGCGAATCTCTTTGCTCTTAAGGATTCCAGTTTTAAAACGGACCGTTATCGTCCTGATCACCCACCAATTTTCCATTCAGCTCGGCAGCCTTTTAAAAGGCGGTTTGGCAATCAATGAGGCGTTGAAGATCCTCGAACAGAATCAATACATGCGATTTTTTCAGACCGAGGCGGCCTTAATGAAAAAGGAGCTTGTGAACGGCTTAAGGTTTGAAGATATTGTTGCCCAAAGACGATACTTTGTTCCTGAGCTGTCTATGATTATTGCACATGGGCAATCTTACGGATCGCTCGGAAAAGAATTGATTGCTTACAGTGAAATATTGATCAGTTATGCAGAAGAACGAATGGCAAAATACATCATCGTTGTTCAACCGGTGCTGTTTTTATTTATCGGAAGCATGATTCTTGCCATGTTTGTTTCGATGCTCCTTCCGATGTTTAAAATGATGGATTCTATTCAATAAAAAAGGAGAGCCAAATGAAAAGAATCAACGAAAAAGGTTTTACTTTGATCGAAATGATGATCGTTCTGCTCATCATTTCTGTGTTGCTCCTAATCGCGCTTCCAAGCATGGCAAAGAACCTCGGAGTCGCAAAGAACCTTGGATGCAGGGCAACACTTGACCTTGTTCAGGGACAAGTAGGTGCTTATGAAGCGGATAAAGAGGAGAAACTCACGGACTTAAATACATTGGTATCAGAAGGTTATGTGGATACGGTTAAATGCCCGAACGGGAATGCTCTTGAACTAAAAGGCGGGACGGTAGTTGAAGCGGCGGATTAAATGGGTCTGCGGCTACTCATTGCTGGAGCTGCTCATTGTTCTTTCCATCGGAAGTATTCTTTTGAGCATTGCCTCTGTTTCCTTACAGAAATACTATAAAGGCAGAGAAGTACACTTTTTCCTGGAGCAGTTCAAACGCGATTTATACTTCACCCAACGAACAGCGATAAATGATCACAAGGTCATGCATCTGCATATTTTACCCGATGAGAACCGCTATATTATTGCCACGGCCATGAACGACTTGCATAAGAACGTTAATTACCCCAAACAAATTAGATTTGAATCGTCCACGATGCCGTTAAAGATTACTTATAACAAAAGCGGAAACATCAGCAATTCAGGAACACTGATCATAAAAACGGAAGCCGGCAAATATAAAATGGTTTTTCTGCTGGGAAAAGGGAGGTTCTATGCTGAAAAATTCTAGAGGATATTTTTTGCTGGAAGCACTCCTTGCCTTAAGCGTGTTTTCAATCGTTATCAGTGGTATCGGCCTTGCATTGCACGCCCTGTATACTGAACGTTTTACAATTAAGCAGGAAAGGGAGGCTTTACAGCTTTTATCCAACAAAATGACCATTGAAGCCTGGGGCGGTGATGAAGGGGGTTCTTCTTATATCCGCGGACAAACAGCTGAATTTCAATGGAGGATGCTAGAAGGAGGGCTCTGCATTGAATTTACAGGAAAGAACGGTAGAACCTACAGAGAATGCGATGTGAGGAAACAATGAAAATCGGCCGGCAAGGGTTTACGCTTCTTGAAGCATTGATAGCGATGTCTATTGTTATCGTATTGGCGAGCTTTTCTCCACTTCTTATAAAGGTTTTATCTCCGCCGGTACAAAGCGGTGTCCCGATGGAAGAGCTGGAATCGTTTTATTCAGGGATCGGCCAGGCGATAAGAGAATCAGTAAACGCAGCGGCAAGCGAGGACAAGCTTATCTTAACTTCGTCTTCGGGCCAGACCATCACTTTTTCCTTATATCAAAATCGTATTCGAAAGCAGATCAATGGACAAGGATATGAAACCTGGCTGTTTTCGGTGAAGAGCTTTTACGCATCCGTCACAGGAAAACTAGTTTCTTTATCGATTACTGACACCGCCTCGCGTGTGTACGAACGCGTCTTTGTCAGACAGGCAGAACAAATCCAGGGAAATCCTAAATGAATAGCCGGGGATATATTTTCCCGGCGGTTCTCGTCTTTTGTCTGATCTTCTCCATGCTCACTGCCCATCAGCTTCTCATTTATCTCGGCGAAAAACAGTTCCTTACCGCACAGCGTGAACAGCTGCAGCTTGGTGCCATGATTGAGAAGTCCAGCAGGCAAGCAATCAGTAATCTGGAAAAAAATAAGGATACGCCCACCCGCATTGTCTTCGATCAAGGCGTTGTGGACTGCGTGATTTCCATGGGAGATCCTCGTGCCATTGAAATAAAAATATCTGCAAGTTTGGGAAACCATCAGACAAAAAGCGTTGTAATATATTATAATAGCGAGACAAAAAGCATTACGAAATGGGTGGAGGGTGCGAGTTGAAACCGATTTACTTAACAGGATTCATGGGATCCGGGAAAACCACGATCGGTTCGCTGCTCGGCAAGAGGCTTAACTTGCCGGTCGTTGATACCGATCACTACATCGAAGAAAAATACAGTCGAAAAGTAGCAGAAATATTTTCATTGCTTGGAGAAGAAGTGTTCAGGAGCTATGAAGCTTCCATTCTTTCTGAACTTCCGCAGCAGGATGCGGTCATTACGACGGGAGGCGGGATGGCTGTTTCGGAGCCAAACAGAAAATACATGCTGGAAAACGGATTCGTTATTTTTCTAAGCTGTCCTCTCGATACAATCTTTGAAAGACTAAAAGAGGATGAAAGCCGGCCATTGTTTGATCATGAAAAAAAGCGGGAGATGGAGAAGCTGTATGATTCCCGGCTCCCATTTTACAGGGAATGCCATTGGGTACTGGAGACATCAGGCGAAGATCCTGCGAATATCGTTGAAAAAATCGCAGCGAGGTTAGAGCTCTCCGATTCAGGACAGACTGTTGAAAAACAATAAAAAGGTGATGGCCTGTGAATGCCTATTTTAAATTTGTCATTGAAGCAATCGTCAAGAGGATGAGCCGTTCTCCTGAGGAAAAACGAAAAGTGAAACAGCAAAAAGCGGAACGCAAGCAGCCGGTGCTCGTTTCGCTTTTTGGCATGGTTCCCCTTTCACTGGGGTTGATGTTCAGGAGGAGGAGGAAGTAACCTTCATTTTTCAATTGCCTGGAAGTATGGTACTGTTGAACTATCATTCTAAAGAAGAAGTGTGATGAAAATGGCTATGGAAAAGGGGATTTACGATCAGCTTAAAAGACCGCTAAAAGATTTGCGGATCTCTGTCACTGACCAATGCAATTTTCGCTGTACGTACTGTATGCCGAAAGAAATATTTGATAAAGACTACTCTTTTTTGGATAAAAAGGAGCTGCTGAGCTTTGATGAAATTGTAACGATCGCAGAACGCTTCGTCTCCTTAGGGGTAACGAAGCTAAGGATAACCGGCGGTGAACCACTGATGAGGAAGAACCTTCCTGAACTGATCGGCCGCTTGAATCAGCTGGAAGGCCTTGAGGATTTGGCACTGACGACGAATGGTGTGCTTCTACCCCGTGTTGCGGAAGATTTGAAGAAAGCTGGGATGGACCGGGTGACAGTAAGTCTTGATTCATTGGATTCTGAGCTCTTTGGCAGGATCAACGGCAGAGGCACTGGAGTGGAACCCGTCTTGGCGGGGATGCAGGCTGCCCATGAAGCCGGTCTTAAAATCAAAGTAAACATGATGGTACGTAAAGGAGTAAACGAGCAGGAAATTGTGCCGATGGCGCGATACTTTAAACGGACCCCATATATTCTGCGATTCATTGAATTTATGGATGTGGGCACGACAAATGGCTGGAATTTGAAGGAAGTGGTAACCAAGGAAGAAATCCTTAAAACCATTCAAACCGAGCTTCCTCTTCGCCCTGTGCGTGAAAATTACTATGGCGAAGTTGCTTCCCGCTTCCAGTTTGCTGACGGAGAAAATGAAATTGGCATCATCTCATCGATCAGTGATGCGTTCTGTTCAGCTTGTACGAGGGCAAGGCTTTCTGCTGATGGAAAGATATTCACTTGTCTTTTTGCTTCAAAGGGAGTGGATTTTAGGACACCTTTGCGGGAAGGTGCAACAAAAAAAGACCTGGACCAGATGATCACAAGTCTTTGGGAAAGCCGTACAGACCGTTATTCGGATGAGAGAAGAATCGACGCGGGCAAGAAGGAAAAAATCGAGATGTCATACATCGGGGGCTGATAAAGCCCCTTTTTTTAGTTGAATGCTTGTGATAGAAAGGAATCAGACAGATAGAAAAGTCCGCCGTTTATGATGTCTACGGTTATTTTCGGCTCATATTGTGTTCGCAGTGCCTCTTTTTCAACCTGGTAATATTCCGGCTTTTCGATTTCATCCTCATAAAACCGATCCAGTAATTCTTCGTCTTCACGCCACCGATTTTCCGCATCCTCCGCCCAGCTATGGTCATCCTCGGTGATTTGCTGCTCAACGATCGCTTCGACTCGTTTTAAACCGCTCATCGGACGGATGAAGGCAGACAGTGTGTAGCAGAAATCCGGGATTTTACGAGTAAGAGGGAGTCCGCGAAGCTGATCATGAAAATTGCTGACGATCCTTCCTGTAATCAGATGGATGCCGTAAGAAGAAATAATATCCTTTTTACGGTCACATTGATAAGAGGTTTTTAAATTTACGCAGAGCCATGGATTTAAGGGGATATTTTTCCCGGGATCCTGGCGGATGGCTTCGTACATCCGGATGAATGAACCGAGTTTCTTGGTGGATGCAAAAATCTGATGCAGCCTCGGTGAACCGAAGTGAATAAACTCCCCGTTTCCCTCGGGTGGATGCTGCTGGCCGGTCACGAGGGTAAGAGCCATCGGATTTGGTGTTCCGCCTGTTTTCTCCAGATAGTGCCAGTAAAAGGGCCGGTTCATCAGCAGTTTATCCAGCTCAACAGTGAGCTGGATTTTCATATAGCTATGATTTTTTTGTTCGATGACACAGTCGTTCGATTCGAAATAGCGCTCAAGAAAGCGATGAATCTCGTGCTGCTGCATGTTCTTCCCAACCTTTCTTTTTGATGCCCCCATCCAGATTAATAAGAGCGGCAAGATTGTCCATTTTTACTTTTATTTCTCCTTCGCTCTCAGAGTTCAGCATAATGTCTGATATATACGATTCGATGTTCTTCAGCTCGAATTTTGCAAGAATCTCATCCAATTCACCAATGACACTTTCAAATAGATTGATCTTATTATACAGAAGGTTCAAGATCCGCTCTTCAATGGTGCCCTGTGTAGCGAAATTATAGATATGAACGTCTCCCTTTTGCCCAATCCGGTGAATACGCCCAATCCGCTGTTCAATTCGCATTGGATTCCAGGGAAGGTCGTAGTTGATGATGTGCTGGCAAAACTGCAGGTTGATTCCTTCACCTCCGGCTTCAGTCGCGATGAGAACTTGTGCATGGTTTTTGAACAAGTAGGTCATGTAGTCTTTCTTGCTTCGCTTAAAGCCTCCCCGAAAAGGGACTGAGGAGATGCCGTGCTGCTGAAGGAACCATTGCAAATAAAGCTGTGTCGCTCTGTATTCTGTAAAAATAATCACCTTGCCATTGATGGATTGAATGAGCTCGAGCGTCTGCTGTGCTTTTGAATTCTGTGTAACGTTCTCAATCTTTTTCATCAATGGAAGAATGGTATGCTCAGTGGCGATGTTGCCCGCGTCTTTCTGAAGCATGTTCTTTAATGTAAGAAAACAAGCCTCCCTTGAGCTGCATACCTCTCTTTGCAATGTCAGGATCGAGAACTTGCTTCGATTGAAAGCAGGCAAATCTTTAAGATCCGAGATGCTATTGTACAAGTCTCTCTCACTCTCAGATAGTGTGATAGGAATCGTTTTGACCAGCCGTTTCGGCCATTTTAAGCCAGTATCTTCCCTGCGGTTCCGTACCATCACTTTATTGACCAGCTGTTTTAGCTTCTCTTCGTTTTTTAGTGAATGTCTATCGTTGCGGAAGTCTTTATCAAAATTCTCCTGATTGCCAAGATGGCCCGGTTTCAATAGGCTGACAAGGTTAAAGATTTCTTCCACCCGGTTCTGTACAGGTGTGGCTGTCAGCAGCAGACAGAACTTTTTCTTTAGACGCTGTACAAATTCGTAGTTTTTTGTATTTTTGTTTTTAAGTTTATGTGCTTCATCGATAACGATGATGTCGTAATCCTGATTGAGTACGATGTCCCTGTGCGGCTGCCTTTTTGCCGTATCAATAGATGAGACGACGACATCACACTGCTCCCACACATAGGATTTTTTCTGAGCGACTGCGGGAATGAAGAATTTTTGATTGAGCTCGCCGGTCCATTGAAGCACGAGGGATGCAGGCACGAGAATGAGCACCTTTTTAGCGAGTCCCCGTATCATATATTCTTTAAGGATCAAGCCGGCTTCAATCGTCTTTCCGAGACCGACTTCATCAGCAAGAATGGCTTTTCCGTTCATTTTTTCAATTACCGTTTTTGCGACCTCAAGCTGATGGGGAAGGAACGTCAGCTGAGGGAGATGATCCGGCGCCTGAAGGCCGAGAAATTCTGGGATGGACAGGTTCTTCTCCGCTTCCAGCGCAAGATTATATAATTCCCATTTTGTCCATGGTCCGTCATCTTCCATTCTTTTCGCAAATTCTTCATGCCAGTCCCGGTTAAAGATAATATTGAGGTTCATCTATCGCTTTCCTTTCTCTGTACGGATAGCCCACCTGATTCACAAAATGCCGTTGCTTTTTAAACTAAAATAATGATAGGATAATAATGTGTTTCCAAGGTAAAAACATATATCTAGTATGGACGATGGAATAAAATTGCATACTTGCGAATGAAAGCAAGAGGAGAGACTATTTCGGTAGCGCCGAAGGAGCAAGCAGGAGCGAAACTCTCAGGCAAAAAGACTCTTGTTTGACGCGTCTCTGGAGAGCGTCCGCGGTCACGCGGCCACCAACGAAGAAACGAAGGGGCTAGCCCCTGAGAAACTTACTGGTTAAAGGACAGAGGGATACCTGGCAAAGGTATTTCTCTGTCCTTTTTTGTGTATATCCTGTTCAGCGGATCGACTTGTGTGATTTTTACTTGGAATTTTTTGAATATTACCAATGATGGATTAAAAGGAGGAAGAGTAATGGGGGACTTAAAACGAACACCACTTTTTGACGTTTACAAGGGCCATGGCGGCAAAGTCATTGACTTTGGCGGATGGGAGCTTCCTGTCCAGTTTTCCCGTATCGGGGAAGAGCATGAGGCTGTCCGGACGAAAGCAGGACTCTTTGATGTATCGCACATGGGTGAATTTGAGGTAAAAGGTGAAGGGGCAGGAGGATTTTTGCAATACATGCTCACCAACGACATCTCAAAGCTGAAAGACGGCGGTGCACAGTATACCGTAATGTGCTATGAAAACGGGGGCACTGTTGACGACCTGCTCGTGTATAAGCATAATGATCAGCATTACCTGCTCGTCGTCAACGCCTCCAATATTGAAAAAGATTTCAACTGGCTTCAGTCCCATCTAACGGAAGGCGTTGAGCTGACCAATATCTCTGATTCTACTTCACAGCTCGCTTTACAGGGGCCAGCTGCAGAAAAGATTCTTCAGAAGCTGACCGATACCGATCTGTCCTCCATTGGCTTTTTTAAATTTAAAAACGATGTGGACCTGCAGGGCATGAAAGCACTCGTGTCCCGCACAGGCTACACAGGAGAAGACGGATTTGAAATATACTGCCGTCCTGAAGCTGCGGTAAAATTATGGGATGTCATCCTTGAAGCGGGTGAGGAAGAGGGGGTCCTTCCATGCGGTTTAGGTGCGAGAGATACGCTGAGGTTTGAAGCAAAGCTTGCGCTGTATGGCCAGGAACTGTCAAAGGACATCACTCCGATTGAAGCTGGAATCGGTTTCGCTGTTAAAACAGATAAAGAAGCAGATTTTATTGGCAAGGAAGTCCTTAAACAGCAGAAAGAAGAAGGTGCACCCCGAAAATTGGTAGGCATCGAGATGATCGACAAAGGTATTCCCCGGTCTTTTTATGAAGTTTTTAAAGATGGGGACCTCATTGGTGAAGTCACAACAGGAACTCAATCACCGACACTGAAAAAAAACCTCGGTCTGGCTCTCATAAAAAGCGAGTTTACTGAGCTGGGAACCGAAGTGGAAGTACAAGTGAGACAAAAACGATTAAAGGCGGTCATCGTTAAGTCGCCGTTCTATAAACGCGGCTAATTAGCCACTGGGGAGGATATTCATATGACGTTTCGTTATCTGCCGATGACAGAGCAAGATAAAAAAGAAATGATGGAAGCTGTCGGTATCGGATCGACAGAAGAACTGTTCAAAGATATTCCAGAAAAGGTTCGATTTAAAGGAGATCTTCAAATTGAAGAAGCCCTTCCTGAGCCGGAACTTGTCACATACATGTCAAGTCTTGCGCAAAAGAACAGAAATACGAAAGACTTTGCAAGCTTTTTAGGTGCTGGTGTTTATGATCATTACACACCGTCCATCGTAAACCATGTCACACTCAGATCAGAGTTCTATACTGCTTATACTCCGTACCAGCCTGAGATCTCTCAGGGAGAACTGCAGGCGATCTTCGAATTTCAGACGATGATCTGTGAACTTACAGGCATGGATGTAGCCAATTCATCCATGTACGATGGGGGAACAGCCCTGGCGGAAGCGGCATTGTTATCCGCAGGACAAACGAAACGCAAAAAGATCATCGTATCCAAAAGCGTACATCCAGAATCGCGTGCGGTTCTTCAAACGTATGCCAACGGACAGTTTCTTGAAGTCGTTGAAGTAGGCACAAAGGACGGGCTTACCGATCTTGACGAGCTGAAAACAGCAGTAGACGGAGAGACCGCCTGTGTACTCGTACAATATCCTAACTTTTTTGGCCAGGTAGAATCATTGAAAGAAATCGAAGAAATCGTACACAATCAAAAGGCGATGTTTGTTGTTTCCAGCAATCCGCTTTCTTTAGGTGTGCTGACGCCTCCTGGTAAATTTGGAGCTGACGTCGTTGTGGGAGATGCACAGGTTTTCGGCATTCCACAAGGGTTCGGTGGACCTCACTGCGGATATTTCGCTGTCACACAAAAGCTGATGAGAAAAGTTCCCGGCCGTCTCGTCGGACAGACGGTCGATGAAAACGGCAAAAGAGGTTTTGTGTTGACGCTGCAGGCGCGTGAGCAGCATATCCGCCGTGATAAAGCGACCTCCAACATCTGTTCAAACCAGGCATTGAACGCGCTGGCAGCTTCCGTTGCGATGACCGCCCTCGGTAAACAGGGAATGAAAGAGATCGCAGTTCAAAACATCCAAAAAGCACATTATGCGAAAAATGTGCTTGCTGAAAAAGGACTCAAGATCGCATATGAAGCCCCTTTCTTTAATGAGTTTGTCGTAAAGCTAAACGGACCGGTCAAAGAGATCAATAAAAAATTGCTGGAAAACGGTATGATCGGCGGATATGATCTTGGCCGGGATTATCCTGAACTGAAAAATCATATGCTCATTGCAGTTACCGAATTGCGCACAAAAGCTGAGATTGACAAACTGGCAACGGTATTGGAGGGTCTATAATGAACAATCATGATACAGCACTTATTTTTGAACTATCGAAAGAGGGCAGAGTCGGATACAGCCTTTCCGGTCTTGATGTCCCTGAAGTAAGCCTGGACAGCCTCATTCCTTCCGATTATATCCGTGAAGAGCCTGCTGGGCTTCCAGAAGTATCCGAACTGCAGATCATGCGCCACTATACAGCTCTTTCCAAACGCAACCATGGTGTAGATTCCGGCTTCTATCCTCTTGGATCCTGTACGATGAAGTACAATCCAAAAATTAATGAAGACGTGGCACGCTTTCCCGGATTTGCACAGATCCATCCCCTTCAGAACGAAGAAACGGTGCAAGGTGCCATGGAAATGCTTTATAACCTGCAGACTTCTCTTGCTGAAATTACGGGAATGGATGAGGTTACCCTTCAGCCGGCAGCTGGTGCTCATGGGGAGTGGACAGGATTGATGATGATCCGTGCCTACCATGAAGCAAACGGCGACAGGCACCGTACGAAAGTAATCGTTCCTGATTCAGCTCATGGAACGAACCCGGCATCAGCAACCGTTGCTGGATTTGATTCGATCACTGTTAAATCGGATGAGCGCGGACTCGTTGATCTCGATGATCTTCGCCGTGTCGTTGGCGAAGATACAGCGGCTCTTATGCTGACGAACCCGAATACACTCGGTCTTTTTGAAGAGAATATCCTTGAGATGGCAGCGATCGTCCATGAAGCTGGCGGAAAGCTCTACTATGACGGTGCCAATATGAATGCCATTATGGGCTATACTCGTCCAGGGGACATGGGCTTTGATGTTGTCCATTTAAATCTTCATAAAACTTTTACAGGACCTCACGGCGGGGGCGGACCTGGATCCGGTCCGGTTGGAGTAAAGAAGGATTTAATTCCGTTCCTTCCGAAGCCTGTTTTAAAGAAGAAGGGCGAAGGATTCACGTTTGAATACGATCGTCCCCAATCCATCGGCCGAGTCAAACCGTATTACGGAAACTTTGGCATCAACGTGCGTGCCTATACGTATATCCGAACGATGGGCCCACAAGGGCTTAAAAACGTATCAGAGTACGCCGTGCTTAACGCGAACTACTTAATGAGAAGGCTTGAGCCGCATTTCGATCTGCCATTCACCCAGCATTGTAAACACGAGTTTGTATTGTCTGGCAGAAGACAGAAGAAGCTTGGGGTACGTACACTTGATATGGCAAAACGTCTGCTGGATTTCGGTTATCATCCGCCGACGATCTATTTCCCTCTCAGTGTGGAGGAGGCAATCATGATCGAACCGACGGAGACAGAGTCAAAAGAGACCCTTGATGAATTCATCGATGCGATGATTCAAATCGCTCAGGAAGCGGAAAAATCTCCTGAAGTGGTTCAGGAGGCCCCGCATTCTACCGTTGTCAAAAGGCTGGATGAAGCGATGGCCGCTCGTAAACCAGTTTTACGTTATGTGGTAAAGTAGAATAGAAAAGAAAAAGGTTCGGGAGATTGCTCCCGAACCTTTTTTAGGATGATTTGACTTTGCCTGTCCATTTTTTAAATCCGCCTCTCAAATGTGAAAGGTCAGTATATTTATTTTTACGCAGGAACTGTGCGGCTCTGGCACTGCGCATGCCGCTCTCACAGTATAAATAGACCGGCTTGTCCTGACGGATTTCAATTTTTCTCTGTTTCATTTGAGTAAGCGGAATGTTCCTTGCACCAAGGATGTGGCCTTTTTTAAATTCCTCCGGTTCACGGACATCAATCAGCTGTGCCTTGCGGTAACCAGCTCTAAACTCCTCTTCGCTCAGCGTTTTTAAATATTTCTTTTGATACAGCGCGGTCACAACGAGATACACGAGAACCGCTGCCAAAATGGCAACAACAATGATCCATTCCATTTCATTTGCACTCCTTTTTTCTATCTCCTCTAATTATATCTTCACCGCCCTTCATAATCAAAAGAATAATATAAAAAAATTGGACGGTAGTTGATGTTTTGACAGGAGTGATAGTTTTGATAAACTAATAGGGTATGAAAAAGGAGATAGTTATATGGAGAGAGAAAAATGGTTATTTATTGATTCTGGAAATTGTGATCCTGCCTATAATATGGCATTGGATGAAGCATTGCTGACGTGGCATAGTGAAGGGAAAATTCCGCCGGTTATCCGGTTTTACGGCTGGAATCCGGCGACGTTGTCCATCGGCTATTTTCAGAAGGCCGAAATGGAGATCAATCTTGAGGCAGTAGAAAAGTATGGCCTTGGATTTGTGCGCCGTCCGACAGGTGGCCGTGGAGTCCTCCATGATCAAGAGCTTACATACAGTGTTATTGTCACCGAAGAGCATCCGAATATGCCTAAGTCGGTAACAGAAGCGTATAGGGTGATATCCGAAGGAATTCTGCAAGGATTCAGGAACCTTGGTTTAGACGCCTATTTTGCCATTCCAAGAACTGAAGAAGAAAAAGCAGGGCTTAAAAATCCCCGCTCCGCCGTCTGTTTTGATGCGCCCTCCTGGTATGAGCTTGTAGTAGAGGGCAGGAAGGTAGCCGGCAGTGCACAAACCCGCCAAAAAGGGGTTATTCTGCAGCATGGTTCCATTCTGCTGGATCTTGATGAAGACAAGCTTTTTGATCTGTTTTTATACTCCAGTGAGCGTGTCCGTGCGAGGATGCAGAAGGCATTTAAAAATAAAGCAGTAGCGATGAACCAGCTCAGGGAAACACCGGTCACACAAGAAGAAGCGAAGAAAGCTTTCCGTGCAGGGTTTGAGGAAGGATTACAGCTCGATCTCAAGCCCTATACTCTAACCGGTGAGCAGGAGAAGGAAGTAGAACAGATCGCAGAATCAAGATATAGGAGCAAAGAGTGGACATTTAGACGATAAGGGGAAAATCGGGGCAAGATTTTGTTGTCTCGGTTTTTATTTTCTGCTTATGTCAAGGCAGAAAAATTTTTTTGCATTATTAGACCGGAATCCGGTAAAGCTTGATATCTCAAGGCTTCTCTGTTTGGTTTTTTTTTCAATCGTTAAATGGATAGAATTGAGGGGATTTGAAGCAGGAAAATCATCAATTGCTATGTTTTTCTTAAAAAAGCTTGGTTTTTCTTGTTTGACAAGATAAATGTTTTGACAACAGGTTTACCTATATATAGTATAGTGGTAACTTAACTACATACAACATATAGAAAAAGTTTGGATTTAACCATAAGGAGGAGAATGATGGGAGTAGCAGTACATGACCCTTCAGGAATTAACATTGAGATGCTGAATAAGGATATTGAGCAATTTCCTCAAGTACATCCAGTAACAAGCGACATGAAAACGACACATAAAGGTGTATCACGGTTAGTTATGCTGGACAGATACAGTTTTAAAGACACGGAAAGGAAGACGTTAAAAGAAGGAGATTTCGTTGTATTAACGGTAAAAGAAGATCCGAAGTTCCCGGCCAGAGGACTCGGATACATCGTCAGCATTGACTGGGATGCGAAAACGGCGCGTGTCCGGGTAGAAGACGAATTTAAGGCGGTGCTCGAGAAGCCAGAGGAAGCAGAAACGGGGATCATCAACCGTTCCCTTGATGTGATGGACAAGCCGCTTGAGATTTATTATGAGCAGATTGCCAAACGGAATGCAACGGGGCTTGCAAGCGTGGAGATGACCGAGGAGAAGCGCAAGGATTCGTTCGAGAAGTTCTACAAAGAACTTTCAGATATGAACTTTATCCCGGCAGGACGTGTGCTGTACGGTGCAGGAGCGGAAACGGACGTCACGTACTTCAACTGCTACGTCATGCCGTATGTGAAGGACTCACGTGAAGGAATCTCCGACCACCGCAAACAGGTCATGGAGATCATGAGCCGAGGCGGCGGTGTAGGAACGAACGGTTCGACCTTAAGACCGAAGAACGCATTGGCGCGCGGAGTGAACGGAAAGTCCTCCGGTTCGGTATCCTGGCTCGATGACATTGCGAAGCTGACCCATTTGGTCGAACAAGGCGGCTCCCGCAGAGGTGCCCAGATGATCATGCTGGCGGACTGGCACCCTGACATTATCGATTTCATCATTTCAAAAATGCAAAATCCGAGGATCCTTCGTTACCTCATCGAAAATACAGAGGACGAAAAGATTAAGCAAGTTGCTCAGGACAAGCTGAAATTTACACCGCTGACGCCGACAGAGAAAGCCATGTATGAAGGAATTCTCCGCTATAAAGAGATTCCGGGTACGGGCGGATTTGACGCCGATGTACACCGTGAAGCCGAGCGCATGCTACGTGACGGCGGAACCTATAGCGTCCATAACCCTGAATTCCTTACAGGTGCCAATATTTCTGTAACGATTACAAAAGAATTTATGGAAGCTGTAGAAAACGATGAGGAATACGCTCTTCGCTTTCCTAACGTTGAAAATTACACACCGGAAGAAATGAGAGCCTACAATGAAGAATGGCATGAAGCTGGTGACGTAAGAGTCTGGGAAGAAAAGGGCTACAGCATCCGGGTTTATAAAAGAATTAAAGCGAGAGAGCTTTGGAACCTCATTAACATTTGCGCAACCTATTCAGCTGAACCCGGAATCTTCTTTATTGATAATGCCAACGATATGACGAATGCTGTAGCATACGGCCAGAAGGTTGTTGCTACCAACCCGTGCGGAGAACAGCCTCTTGCTCCATATTCTGTCTGTAACCTCGCTGCCGTTAACCTCGGCAACATGGCAGACAAAGAGAACAAGACGATTGATTTTGAGAAATTGGAGCGCACAGTAGAAGTCGGAGTTAGAATGCAAGACAACGTAATCGATGCGACACCTTACTTCCTTGAACCAAACCGCGTTCAGGCGCTAGGGGAACGCCGTGTGGGACTAGGTGTCATGGGTCTTCATGACCTTCTTATCTACTGTGAAACCATCTATGGTTCCGAAGAAGGAAACCGCATGGTAGATAAGATCTTTGAAACGATCGCGACGACTGCTTACCGTACATCCATCGAGCTGGCCAAAGAAAAAGGAAGCTTCCCATTCCTCGTCGGCAAGACGGAAGCAGAAACGAAACAGCTTCGTGAAAACTTCATCAAGACCGGTTATATGAAAAAACTGCCGGAAGATATTCGTCAAGGCATCTTAAAGTACGGCATCAGAAACTCTCACTTATTAACGGTTGCACCAACTGGAAGCACAGGGACAATGGTTGGAGTCTCCACAGGGTTAGAACCTTACTTCTCTTTCTCGTACTTCAGAAGCGGAAGGCTGGGCAAATTCATCGAAGTAAAGGCGGATATCGTCAAAGAATATTTGGACCGAAATCCAGGAGCAGACGAAAACAACCTGCCTGAGTTCTTTGTTTCCGCTATGGAACTGTCACCTGAAGCGCATGCGGACACGCAATGTGTAATCCAGAACTGGGTAGACAGCTCCATCAGTAAAACGGTGAACGCACCGAAGGGCTATTCTGTCGATCAGGTGAAAAAAGTGTATGAGCGGTTATACAAAGGCGGAGCAAAAGGCGGGACCGTATACGTGGACGGAAGCCGTGACGCTCAAGTCTTAACGCTGAAAGCTGAAGAATCATTTGAACAAACAGAAATGAACCTTGGGGAAGAAGAAAAAAGTAAAGTAGTACTTGTAGATACGATTACCGATCTTCGCTCAACAGACGTAACTGTCGGGAATGAGGTTGGCAACACGTGCCCAGTCTGCCGAAAAGGAAAAGTAAAGGAAATCGGCGGCTGCAACACGTGCACGAACTGCAACACACAATTAAAGTGCGGACTATAAGTGATCCATCTGCCATAAAGCCCAAGCGTATTGCGTTTGGGCTTTTTTTGCGGTGTCCTGAGCATGATCCATATTAACCAATACAGCTAGAAAGAAACCACAGAATTGATACTGCCTTGTCACCCTTTCTTTTGTATAGTAATATTTTAAACAGAGCAGTGAAAGAATGAATCGGAGGGAACAGCATGCCCCCAACGCCCAGCATGGAAGATTATATTGAACGAATCTATGCGTTAATTGAAGAAAAAGGATACGCCAGGGTTTCTGATCTTGCTGAAAGTCTGGAAGTACATCCCTCCTCAGTTACAAAAATGATACAGAAGCTGGATAAAGGAAAATACCTCGTCTATGAAAAGTATCGCGGATTCGTATTGACGCCAAACGGGAAAAAATTAGGCAAACGCCTCGTTTACCGGCACGAACTGTTGGAAGGTTTTTTAAAAGTCATCGGTGTTGACCAGGAAAAAATCTTTGACGACGTAGAAGGGATCGAGCATCATTTAAGCTGGAATGCCATCGACAGGATCGGGGATCTCCTGCAATATTTTGAGGAAGATCCGCAAAGAGTTGAGGCCTTGAAAGAGATACAGCAAAAAAATCAGGAACAATCATAACCGCGGTTATGATTGTTTTTATTTTGGTTGAATATTGTACTTCCCCTCATGATTAGGATAATAAAGGGGGGAATTCATGATGATGGTGGATGGAGTTTTCTCAGGCGGAGGCATAAAAGGCATATCTTTGATAGGAGCCATACAGGCAGCAGAAGAGAGGGGCCTTCAATTCAAACGCGTAGCCGGGACGAGTGCCGGGGCGCTCGTCGCTTCCCTCGTAGCAGCAGGATATACTTCCGCTGAACTGAAAGATCTGATTCATAACGTGGAACTGAAACAGTTTCTCGATGAAAAAAAATCGTGGCTGCCGGTTCCTTTTATGAATTGGCTGAAGGTTTACTGGAAGTTAGGCCTGTATAAAGGAGAAGCCCTGGAAAGGTGGGTGAAGGAGCTCTTAAAGGCAAAAGGGATCGAGACTTTTGCTGACCTGCCGGACGATTCCCTTAAAATCATAGCTTCTGATATTACGAGGGGCCGGCTGGTCGTTCTGCCAGACGACCTTCAGGAATATGGGCTGCTGAAAGAGAAGTTTCCCGTTGCCAGGGCAGTGAGAATGAGCTGCAGTATTCCCTATTTTTTTTACCCCATCACACTTTATAACCGTCTTGGGCAAAAAAGCTATATTGTGGATGGAGGGGTATTGAGCAATTTTCCGATCTGGCTGTTTCAGCGAAAAGACCGGACATCAGAGCGGCCGGTTCTTGGCTTTCAGTTAAGCTCATCGTACGGAAATATTCCAGCACATAAAGTGAACAATGCCTTTAATCTTTTTAAAGCGCTGTTTCAAACGATGATGGAAGCACACGATAATCGGCATATTTCCAAATATGATGCCAGGGACATCATATTTATCCCGGTCAAGGAAATCTCCGTCGTGGATTTTGAGCTTCCGGAAGAAACAAAAAACGCAATGATGGACTTCGGTTATCTGCAGGGGACCGAGTTCTTGAACCGGTGGGCAGCAGGCAAGAAAATATGGACTCCATATAAAAATCGAGCTTAAAAAGAAGCTCGATTTTTTTTCTTATTCTTTTTTCCTTCAATCACAGTGAGGTGATGTTCTTTTTTTCGCTTTTTGAAGGGAGCTGGTTTGTTTGAAGTCAGGCTCTTTTTAATCGGTGCAGCAGACTGGCTATACTTTCGTTTGGACTGCTTTACCGCTTTTTTGTATTTTCCGTTCTCACCGGGACGAAACCGCTGAAAAATAAAGTAAAAGAGAGCGACAATCACCCCGACCATGAGCAACTGCGTGATTAACTTTTGAGGTGAAAAGATTAATTGTGACCCAAGTCCAATTACTGCCAACACGATAATGACCCAAATGACTGGATGAAATGATTTGCGATGCAACAGGTTCACCTCCTTGAAGGTTTAAACGATTTTTGTACTGTTTTCAAGTTTTCTTTTTTCATGCTCGGCATCCCGCCGGAGCATCTCGTTAAATGAAAGGATGGCCACTTCAGTCTGTTCACGGTCAGGTTCTTTCGTAGTGAGAAGCTGAAGCCATAAACCCGGAAACCCGAGATATTTTAGAACAGGGACGTTCCTTAGTTTGTTCGTAATCTGCAAAACTTCAAAAGAAATACCGAGGACTACGGGAATCAGTACGAGCCTGTAAACGACTCTCTGCCATAGGGGATCAGATGGAACGAACAGATAGATAAAGACTCCTACTACTACTGTAAACAGGATAAAACTGCTTCCGCAGCGGTAGTGAAGCCGTGATTGTTTTTTAACATTATCAACGGTAAGTTCAAAACCGTTCTCGTAGGCATTGATCACTTTGTGTTCCGCTCCGTGGTATTGGAAAACTCTCTTTATGGTTGGAGTTAAAGAAACAAAGTAAATGTACGATAAGAGAAAGAGAAACTTAAAGAATCCCTCCAGCAGGTTTTGGCCGATATGGCTTTCCACCCATGGCCGGAATGCTTCTGCAAGAAAAACAGGAACAAGAGTGAAAACGAATTTTGCAAACAAGAAAGAGATGATTCCGATTACCGCCAGACTGAAAACGAACATGGCTTTGGATGAGGAAGGTTCATCCTTTTTTATTTCCTCTCCCGGAGGGATGTCATACCGTTCAGTAGAGAAGTTCAAATGTTTGGTTCCGTTTGAACTGGCCTCAAGTATCGCTGCGATCCCCCGCAGAAAAGGTATCTTTTTAATTCTGTTCAGCCAGGGGTTGTAGCGTTTAAGCAATTCAAAGTACTCAATACTGTCATCATTCCTGCGGATGGCGGTAACATATGTGTGCTTGCCGGCAAACATCACCCCTTCGACGACTGCCTGGCCGCCGTATGCCGGTTTTTTGTTTTCTGTCATTTCTACACCTCTACCCTTTATGTTTATTAGCTTAATTCTACAGTAAAACGCTATAAACCTCTAGGCAATCGTGCGTTATCTTTATTTTTCCCATTTTATACATTTTTAACACGGAATATTAATAGAACACAACTTATTGAAAGTGGAGGAAGAAAACGGGACATACTGTAACTATGGAGGTGTTTTCCAATGAATGATTTTAAACAGGACAAGAACAAGCGGGATGAGGCGATGTCCTTTATGGCCAGGGTGGTGAGTGTAGGGTTTTTTGGAGGACTGTTCTGGGGGATTGTCGGTTATTTTGCTTACTACCTCAATTTGTCCAAAATTGGACCGGCACTCATTCTGGCACCATGGGCGCTAGGAAAGTGGAAATCCCAATGGCTTGGCCAGCTCATCGGCGTGATCGCCATTTCTCTAATTTCCATCCTGGTTGCTATTTGCTACCGCTATCTGCTATCAAGAGTTAAAAGTATGGTGGGTGGCCTGACCTTTGGTATCCTTCTCTGGGTCATAGTATTTTACTTGCTTCATCCCATCTTTCCGGGTTTAGAGCCAATCAGTCAATTAGGAAGGAATACGATTGCCACAACACTGTGCTTGTATATTTTGTATGGTGTATTCGTAGGATACTCGATATCGTTTGAGTATCAGGAACTGCAATCAGCACAAAGCCGGGAAAATACCTAACTATTCAAAAAAATGACGGTATGATAGAATGTTCATGGAACATTCTATTTTTTAAGGGGACCAAATCATGGATAAAATACTGGTCATCAACGGCCCGAATCTGAATCGTCTAGGTACCAGGGAACCTACCATCTATGGGAATGATACGCTCGCCGCTCTGGAAAAACAGCTCATTCATTTCGGTGAAAGCAAAAACGTAAAGGTTGAGTGCAGACAATCCAATCATGAGGGAGCCATATTGGATTGGATTCATGAAGCAGAGAAAGAATATTCCGGGATTGTCCTGAACGCAGGGGCCTTTACACATTATAGTTATGCGATTAGGGATGCCATTGCAAGTGTGAATATCCCGGTTATCGAAGTACATATTTCAAACATTCATGCAAGAGAGGAATTTCGTCATCATTCCGTCATTGCACCTGTTGCAGCAGGACAGATCGCTGGACTTGGATTCAAAGGGTATGAACTTGCGGTGTTAGCGCTGCTGCATGAGATCAGCTGAAATTTGTCATTAGGGGAGGAAAAGGTATGTCAAGATTAGAGAAATTAAGAGCGGAGTTTCAAAAGCATCATATCGATGGGATGATTGTAACATCCGGGAAGAACAGACGATATCTCAGCGGGTTCACTGGAAGTTCTGGTGTGCTTGTGGTCTCTGAAAAAGAAGCGAAGCTCATAACGGATTTCAGGTATGTGGATCAGGCAGCAGCACAGGCGAAAGACTTTGAGATTATCAGGCATACCTCAGCGATTCAGGAAAAAGCCGTACAAGCTGCAGCGGAAATGGGGATCAAGAAAGCCGGCTTTGAGCAGGATTATCTCAGCTTCTCACAATATCGGACATACGAGAAGTATACAAGCAGCCAGGATACAGAGCTTGTGCCAATTTCCGGCCTTATTGAAAAGTTACGCTTGATTAAGGATAATTCAGAGATTAAGATATTAAAGGAAGCCGCACAAATTGCCGATGCAGCCTTCTCCCACATTACTTCTTACATAAGGCCAGGCCGGACGGAGCTTGAAGTCTCCAATGAACTTGAATTTTTCATGAGGAAGAATGGGGCAGCATCTTCTTCGTTCGATATAATTGTCGCATCTGGCAATCGTTCTGCACTTCCCCATGGAGTAGCTTCTGAGAAGAAAATCAGTGAAGGAGAACTGGTAACCCTTGATTTTGGAGCATACTATAAAGGCTATTGCTCGGATATCACGCGAACAGTTGCTGTAGGTGAAATTTCTTCAGAGCTGCGGAAGATTTATGAAACGGTTTATCAAGCACAGGCACGGGGTATGCAGGGAATAAAACCGGGAATGACTGGAAAACAGGCAGATGCCTTAACAAGGGATTATATTGCCGAACAAGGCTACGGTGAATATTTTGGGCATTCGACGGGCCATGGCATTGGCCTTGACGTTCACGAAGGGCCTAGTCTTGCTGTCCATTCAGACACCATTCTTGAGCCGGGGATGATGGTAACGGTGGAACCGGGAATCTATGTTTCCGGTTTAGGCGGAGTAAGGATTGAAGATGATGCCCTTATTACCGAACAGGGGAATGAATCTCTTACTCATTCCACAAAAGAACTGCTTATTTTAGGTTAGTATCAGGAGGAAAAACGATGATTTCAGTTAATGATTTTAGAACAGGATTAACCATTGAGGTAGACGGGGGAATCTGGCAAGTGATGGATTTCCAGCACGTAAAACCGGGTAAAGGAGCGGCTTTCGTTCGTTCGAAGCTTCGCAATCTCCGTACAGGGAGCATTCAGGAAAAAACATTCCGCGGCGGTGAAAAAGTAGCGAAAGCTCATATTGAGAACAGAAGAATGCAATACCTTTACGCTTCTGGGGATACACACACATTCATGGACAACGAGACCTATGAACAAACTGAGCTGACTTCTGCTCAGCTTGAGCATGAATTGAAATTCCTTCTTGAGAACATGGTAGTGCAAATCATGACGTACCAAGGAGAAACGATTGGAGTGGAACTTCCGAACACGGTAGAACTGGAAGTTACTGAAACAGAACCCGGAATTAAGGGAGATACTGCTTCAGGCGGGTCCAAACCTGCTACCCTTGAGACAGGCTTGATTGTACAAGTTCCTTTCTTCATCAACCAAGGCGACAAATTAATCATCGACACACGTTCAGGCGACTACGTTTCCCGAGCGTAAGTCAATACGGCCACAAAGCTTCATTCCAAACGGGGAATGGAGCTTTTTTGTGTTTATGCAGGTCATAAAGCGTGCTGGCAAGCATAAGGTATAATACCTATTTCTTTTTGGGGTGGTGCGCTTGGAAAATGTGATGGCTGTGTTGCCGGAAGCTGTTTGTGAACTCATTAAAAAATACCCGAAAGAACGGATCGGACAACTGGAGGAAATCCGTTTTCGCCTGCAGAGACCACTGGAGCTGATTATTAATGGCCAGCCGGAGTATCCTTCCTGCGGCTCGGGATATTATCTCGTCCGTCCTGAGGACGGGGTACAGCTGATCAATAAGTTAAGCCGCTATTCCTTGTACGCTCTTGAGGAAGAATTGAAGAGAGGCTATATCACGATAAAGGGCGGACACCGTGTGGGGCTCGCTGGCAAGGTAATCACTGAAAAAGGGGAAGTAAAAGCAATCCGGGACATTGGTTCCTATAATATCCGTATCGCACGAGAAAAAATCGGGAGCGCAGATCCTTTCCTGCCGAGTCTATATGAAAACCGCCGCTGGCTGAACACACTGATTGTCGGAGCTCCGCAGACAGGAAAAACTACCCTGCTTCGGGACTTGGCCCGAGCGGTCAGTACGGGATGCCCGGAGAAGAAAATACCTTCAAGCAAGGTTGGCATTGTTGATGAGCGTTCAGAGATTGCAGGAAGTGTGAAGGGGATCCCGCAGTTTGTGCTGGGCCAAAGAGTGGACGTGCTCGACGCCTGTCCAAAAGCTGAGGGAATGATGATGATGATCCGATCGATGAGCCCCGAAGTGCTCATCGCAGATGAAATTGGAAGAAAAGAAGATGCAGAGGCCATACTCGAGGCGATGAATGCCGGAGTGGGAATGATGATGACCGTTCACGGACACTCCCTTGAAGAAGCGCTCCGGCGTCCTGCCATATCTCCGCTTGCTGAGATGAAGCTTTTTGACAGGTATATTGAATTGACAAGGACAGGCAAGCCAGGCACCGTCCGAGGAATATATGATGCGAACCAAAAACGTATAACGGCAGAACTGAAGGCGATCACATGAACTGGTTGGGAGCTGTCCTTATTCTTGTGTCGACCACATGGATCGGTTTTGAACTGGCTAAAAAGGTAAGAGAAAGGCCGAAGCAGCTGAGACAGCTGAAGGTAGGCCTTCAATCTCTTGAGGCAGAAATCATGTACGGCCTCATTCCGCTGGATGAAGCTTTCTTACATCTGAGTTCCCAGCTGAAAGGGCCGGTCGCCCGCTTTTTCCTTGAGGTATCTAATCGACTGGATGAATCGGCTTCCTCTGTTCTAGAAGCATGGGAAGAAAGTTTAGCAGGACTGTCAGATGCTTCTGCGTTCAAAAAAGAAGAGATTGAAATTCTCAGGCAGTTTGGTGCAACGCTCGGCAGGCACGACCGGGAAAACCAGCAAAGACAGATCAAACTAACCCTCTCACATCTTGAGAGGGAGCTTGCTGAAGCGAACGAAGCACAGGTGAAGTATGAAAGAATGTACAAAAGCCTCGGCATACTTACAGGGCTGCTTCTCATCATTTTACTGTTCTAGGCATGGGAGGAAATCAGATGGGTTTTGACGTGAATGTCGTCTTTCAAATCGCTGGTCTCGGAATCATAGTAGCGATGCTGCATAGTGTTCTGAAGATGGTTGGAAAAGAAGATTATGCACATTGGGTGACACTCCTAGGGTTCATCGTGGCATTATTTATCGTTATTTCACTGTTAAGCGACCTGTTTCAAAAAGTGAAAGGCGTCTTTCTTTTTCAAAACTGAAGGGGGTATCCAACATTGAGATTCTTCAAATCGTGGGATTAGGTTTAATAGGTACGTTTCTTGCCCTCATACTGAAAGAACAAAAAACATCCTTTGCCTTTTTGCTGACGCTCGTTGTGGGAATTACAATCTTCCTATTTTTGATCGACCAGATTGCTCTAGTGTTAAGAATGCTGGAGCACCTGGCTGAAGAAGCACATATCAATCTAATGTACGTTGAAACCATTATGAAGATCATCGGCATCGCATATATTGCCGAGTTCGGTTCGCAGATTACAAGGGATGCTGGGCAGGGCGCAATTGCTGCGAAGATTGAACTCGCCGGTAAAATCCTCATTCTTGTCATGGCCATTCCGATTTTATCTATCATCATTGAGACGGTCATAAACCTGATTCCGAGGTAGGAGGTGATGAAGACGGTTCAGCACCAAACTTTTTCTACTAAAATTCTCATTCTATTTCTTGTACTCTATGGCCTTTATACGTGGGGCAGCGGGGTGCAGCCTGCGAGCGCCTCTTCCATCACCCAGAACATCATGGATGAACAGCTGTCCAAGCTGGGAGTAGAAGACATTAAAGAATATTGGACAACCATTATGACAGAATATGGGGGATTTCTGCCGGAAACCCAAAAAGGATCATTGCTTGATTTCATAAAAGGGGAAAAAGATTTCAGTATTAAAGCATGGGCGTTAGGCATATTAAAGTACTTATTCTATGAAGTTCTCATTCAAGGAAAACTCCTTGGCACTTTGATTTTGCTCACTGTTTTCAGCATGCTGCTGCAGACGATACAGAATGCCTTTGAACACCACAGCATCAGCAGGGTGGCCTATTCTATCATCTATATGGTGCTCATCATCCTTGCTTTAAACAGCTTTCATATTGCCATGCAGTATGCTCAGGGGGCCATCAGCACAATGATGGACTTTATGATGGCCCTCGTCCCCCTGCTGCTTGCTTTGATGGCCACCGTGGGCAGTGTGACATCCGTTGCTTTTTTTCATCCGGTCATCGTGTTCCTTGTAAACTCGAGCGGCCTTCTTATCAACAATTTTGTTCTTCCGCTCCTTTTCTTGTCGGCCTTGTTAAGCATTGTGAGTACACTGTCTGAGCATCATAAGGTCACACAGCTGGCCAAGCTGCTAAGATCACTTGCAATGGGAGCTCTGGCGGTTTTTTTCACGGTTTTTCTCAGTGTAATCAGCGTTCAGGGAGCCACAACAGCGGTCGCTGACGGGATCACGGTCAAAACGGCCAAGTTTATTACCGGCAATTTCATACCGGTCGTCGGCAGGATGTTCACAGATGCAACGGATACAGTGATGAGCGCTTCCGTCCTTTTAAAGAATACTGTAGGGATTGCAGGCGTTGCCATCTTGTTTCTCCTGGCTGTATTTCCGGCCATTAAAGTACTTGCGCTAGGTTTTATCTTCAGTTTTGCGGCTGCTGTCCTGCAGCCGTTAGGGGGCGGTCCAATCATCGAATGCCTCGGGATTATCGGGAAGAGTGTCCTGTATATCTTTGCTGCCCTGGCAACCGTCTCCATCATGTTTTTTCTTGCGGTAACGGTTATTGTAGCAGCTGGAAATCTATCATTAATGATCCGTTAGCGGGAGGCCATGATGAATTTTTTGACGGACTGGATTTCAAATATCGTTCTGATCATTCTTCTTGCGGTCATCGTAGATCTGCTCATCCCAAATAGCAGTTTTCAAAAATATATCAAAATGGTGGTTGGCCTGCTCCTCATTCTGGCCATCCTCAATCCGATCCTCAAGATTGCAGGTTCCAATGTGGACAAAGTGTTTGAGGCGATTGGCGTAGAGCATCAATTTAATGAGAGTGATATAAAAAATTCGATAGAAAAGAATAAAAAAGAAATACAAGACTCCCAATCTGCATATATTTTAGAACAAACGCGTGTCCACATGGAAAACCTAGTTAAAGAGGAGTTGAAGGCAAACTATGGTGTAGCGATACTGAGTCTGCAATTGATACCGAAAAGTGGACCGTCTCAAGGCGAGCTGACAGCAAAAACAATAGATTCAGTCCACGTCGTCATTGGACAGGGCGGAGATCAGAAGGACATTTCAGTCCCTGCAGTCAAGAAAGTAGAAATTAACGCCGATCAGCCTGTTCAGAAAGAGAAAGAAACACAAATAGAAGCGAAGCCGATTCAAACGTTCCTAGCAAAGAAATGGCAGATGAAAAAGGAAAACGTACTGATCTTTACGGAAGGAGGAGAGGAAAATGGCGGGTAACAACAGCAGCAAGAACGGGCTTCAAAAAATAATGGCCCTGCTGCCCGGCGGAAATGGAAAAAAAGGCCCGCCACCTTATATATGGCTGCTGTTGCTGCTGGGCTTCGCCATCATGATTGCGAGTAAAATTTTCAGCCCGTCACCGTCGGAAAATGGAAGTCTGCCGACCGCTGGCATTAAAGCTCCGGACGAAGCAAAAACGGTATTTAAACCATCCGGGACCTCTTCTTCAAAGAAGTTCAGAGAGTACGAAGACAATTATGAAACACAGTTGAGAGATATCCTCGAGCAGATCTCCGGCGTAAAGAAGGTAAGGGTAATGGTTACCCTGGATACGACGGAGACGAAGGAGATCGAGAAGAACGAGAGAAGGCAAAATCAGACTACGAAGGAAACGGATAAAAATGGCGGGGAACGAACGATCAATGATATTAAAACGGATGAAGAAGTGGTGACGATAAAGAGCGGAGATGAAGAAAGGCCGATCATCATTACGACGGAGAAGCCAAAAGTCCGCGGAGTGATTGTTGCCGCTGAAGGAGCAGAAAACCTGCGCATCAAAGAAATGATCATAGATGCAGTAACAAAGGTTTTTGATATCGGAAGTGACAGAGTGTCAGTGATACCGAAAAAATTTGAGGGGGAATAGAAATGCTATTAAAGAAACAAACCGTTTGGCTGCTAACGATGCTTAGCTTGATTATCGTCCTTTCCGTATATTATATTACGGCTCCAGGTTCAGGAGACGACCTTGCCTATCTTGAAAAAGGGAAAAATACAGCCTCTACCAAGCAGGAGCAGCCAGCAAAGAACAAGAAAGGATCTGATGCGGCTGTTACGAGTGCGGCAGGAGATGATCTTTTTACCGCTCTTCGAATGAAAAGAGACGAAACCCGAGATGAACTGAGCAGCAAATATACGGCAGCGATTGCTTCTCCAAATGCCTCTGCTGAGGTACAGGCTGAAGCACTTGCAAAAATATCAGAGCTTCAATCTCTCACGATGAAAGAGTCCACACTGGAGACCTTAATTAAAACCATGGGCTACGATGATGCTCTCGTCAACACGATGGATAATGAAGTGAGAATCATCGTCAAAGGGAAGCATTCTTCAAATGAGGCGGTTAAAATTATGAAAAAAGCAGAAGAACAGCTAGGAAACAAGCAAGTGGCAGTCGAATTTCAAAAACCTGCAAAATAAGCCGGGGATAACGCCCCGGCTTTTTATATTCAGGGATTTTCGTAAAGTAGTATGTTAAGCCTGAACGTTGGTCAAGATGATACTGAAGAAAAAATGGAGCAATCGCTTACATTCAATGCAGATTACATGTATTATGTACATGTATAGCGATTAAAACTATTCTTTAGGCCCAGATTATGATATGATTTGCTAGTACCAGGTAACAATAGAAGGTGCTAAGATACGGCATACAACACCGTGTATCGATTGAAAAAGGAGTGGAATTTCGTGTTTAAAATACAAGAAATCCGAGAACTGATTAAACTAATTGACAAATCCAGTATTGACGAATTTCAATATGAAAATGACGGTGAAAAAATCGTCCTTAAGAAAAATGAGACAAGTATACAGCAAGGCTTAGAGCAAGCAGCTGCACCGGCAGCAATTCAAACCGCGCCTCCTGCACAAGCTGTTCAGCCAGCTGCTGCACCATCAGCACCTGCGGAAGCTCCAGCAGCTCCTGTGGCTGAAAAGAAAGAAGATGCCAACTTACATAAGATTGAATCCCCAATGGTTGGTACTTTCTACGCATCCCCATCACCGGAAACCCCTGTTTATGTCAAAACAGGGGATAAAGTCAGCAAAGATTCCATCGTTTGTATCATTGAAGCGATGAAGCTGTTTAATGAAATTGAAGCAGAAGTAAACGGGGAAATCGTTGAAATCCTTGTTGAAAACGGGCAACTCGTAGAGTATGGACAGCCCCTCTTTTTAGTTAAAGCGGAATAGAGGTGTATTCTACAATGATTAAAAAGCTGTTAGTTGCGAACCGGGGGGAAATTGCCGTCCGGATCATCAGGGCATGTAAAGAATTAAACATAGAAACAGTAGCTGTCTATTCTGAAGCAGATAAGGATGCCCTGCATGTTCGTCTTGCCGATGAAGCATATTGCATTGGACCAAAATCTTCCAAAGACAGCTACTTAAACTTCACAAACATAATGAGCACGGCGATGCTTACAGGAAGTGACGCCATCCATCCGGGCTATGGGTTCTTGGCTGAGAATGCTGACTTTGCTGAGATCTGCTCCGAGTGCAACGTAAAGTTTGTCGGGCCAAGTGCTGATGCGATCAACAAAATGGGGATTAAAGACGTTGCGCGCGCGACGATGAAAGAAGCCGGCGTACCGATCGTACCCGGTTCAAACGGAATCATTTCGAGTAAAGAAGAAGCAATTGAACTTGCGGAAGAAATTGGGTATCCTGTTATTATCAAAGCCACTGCTGGCGGCGGAGGTAAAGGAATACGGATCGCGAAGACAGAGGCTGAACTCATAAAGGGAATCTCCATCACTCAGCAGGAAGCTGCAACAGCTTTCGGAAACCCGGGAGTATACATTGAAAAGTTCATTGAAGATTTCCGCCATGTTGAAATTCAAGTACTTGCTGATAATTACGGAAATGTCGTGCATCTTGGTGAAAGGGACTGCAGTATTCAAAGACGGCTGCAGAAGCTTTTAGAAGAAACACCATCACCCGCCATCTCCCCAGAAAAACGCGAGGAGATGGGACGTGCCGCTGTGAGGGCAGCAGAAGCGGTTAATTATTCAGGGGCCGGAACCGTTGAATTTATCTTTGACCATAATACGGGTGATTTTTATTTCATGGAAATGAACACGCGCATACAGGTTGAACATCCGGTGACAGAGATGGTTACCGGAATTGACTTGATCAAGCAGCAGATCCGTGTAGCTTCTGGTGAACATTTAAGTGTTTCCCAAGGAGATATTGAATTCCAGGGATGGGCCATCGAGTGCCGTATTAACGCCGAGAATCCGGATAAGAATTTTATGCCGTCTGCAGGCAAGATTGAAATGTACCTGCCGCCTGGCGGATTGGGTGTGCGTGTAGATTCAGCAGCTTATCCGGGCTATACGATTCCTCCGTACTATGATTCGATGATTGCGAAAGTGATCACGTACGGAAAAACGAGACAAGAAGCAATCGACCGAATGAAGAGGGCATTGAATGAATTTGTGATTGAGGGTGTCCATACGACGATCCCGTTCCACTTGCGCCTTCTAAATCACGCTACATTTGTAAACGGCGACTTTAATACAAAGTTTTTAGAAATTCATGACTTGACGTCAAAGTCTGTAAAATAGCATGGAGGTGTAAACAATGAGTGAGCTTACATTTGAAATGGAAGAGCATCATTCTGAACTTGGACGAGTGGAAATATCTCCTGAAGTTATTGAAGTAATTGCAAGCATCGCTGCTTCTGATGTAGAGGGAGTCGCTTCAATGCGAGGCAACTTTGCGACGGGTGTTGCCGAGCGATTTGGGAAAAAATCTCATAGCAAGGGTGTAAAAGTTGAGCTTGGAGAAGAAGGGATTGCCATCAGTGTTTATGTGATCATGAATTATGGTGTCTCCATACCTGAAGTGGCACTGTCTATCCAGGACCACATCCGGCAGGGACTCAAGAATATGACAGCCCTTGAGGCGAGTGAGATCAACATATTTGTTGTCGGTGTCCAGTTTGAAGCAAAAGAAAAGCAGCTGGAAGCGCCTGAAGCATACTGATAAAGGGGATTCTCATATCCCCTTTATTTTTTTGCGATTGTTAACTCTTTAGGACATATGATATGATTTCACTTATATTATGGTACGAACGAAAGGAAGTAAAAAATGAAACGTAGGCTTGCAAGAGAAAAAGCATTTCAATCTTTGTTCCAAATTGAGGTCAGCGATATCCAACCGGAAGCTGCGATCGCGCATGTATTGGAAGAAGGAGAAAAGGAAGATGAATTTCTTCATTCCCTTGTGTTCGGCACTGTTGAAAATAAACAGGAGATCGATGAAATCATTTCCAATCATTTGGAAAACTGGAGTTTTTCCCGTTTAGCGAATGTTGAAAAGGCAGTTCTTCGCCTCGCTGTTTACGAAATGCAGTTTCTTGGGGATATTCCCGTTAATGTATCAATGAATGAAGCGATTGAACTTGCCAAGGTCTTCGGAGGAGAAGAGTCAGGCCGTTTTGTAAACGGTGTTCTCGTAAAAATTGTCCAGCATTTTTCAAAATAGTGTACCAGCAAGAAATGCGGTAAGTGCGAAAAAGGAGACGTTTCATGCAAAATGACCGTTATGTAACGATAAGCTCAGTTACCCGTTACATTAAGCGGGTTTTTGAAGAGGATGACAACTTGAATAACGTATGGGTCCGCGGAGAACTTTCCAATGTCAAACGACATAGCCGCGGTCATTTGTATTTTACTTTGAAGGATGAGCACAGCAAAGTCAATGCAGTCATGTTTTCCGGAAATAACCGTTTTCTATCCTTTCAGCCCGAAGAAGGGATGAAGGTACTGATTCAGGGTGAAATTTCCGTATATGAACCTCAGGGCCAGTATCAGCTCTATGCAAGGACGATGAAAAAAGACGGAGTAGGCAATTTGTTCCTAGCCTACGAAGAGCTGAAGCGAAAGCTTGAATCCGAAGGGCTGTTTGATTCTTCCCGTAAAAAGAAGGTTCCTTCGTTTCCGGATGAGATTGGAGTCATCACTTCACCGACCGGAGCAGCTGTAAGGGATATTATAACGACGATCAGGCGCCGTTTTCCCATTGCGAAAGTAACGGTATATCCAGTACTTGTTCAGGGTTCAGGTGCCGCGGCATCTATCGCAAAAGCGATCGAAAAAGCAAATAGGGGACCTTCTCATGTTCTTATTATTGGACGAGGAGGCGGCTCGATAGAAGAATTATGGGCTTTTAACGAAGAGCTGGTAGCAAGGGCCATTTATGGATCAACCATTCCCGTCATATCCGCTGTCGGACACGAGACGGACTTTACGATCGCGGATTTTGTAGCTGATCTCAGGGCACCAACACCGACTGCAGCTGCTGAATTGGCCGTTCCGCATATTGCCGAACTGCATGACAGGCTCGCTCAACGCCATTTCAGATTGACCCGGGCGGTTGGTGACCAGATCGCCCAGTACCGCCAGCGGCTGTCAAGACTGCAAAAATCTTATGCTTTCCGCTATCCTGATCAGCTGATCAAGCAGAAAGAAGTCGAACTCGACCGTGTGCTTGAGATGATGACAAGAGAGATGAACCGAAATATTGAACGCCAGAAAAGCAAAATCCGTCAAATGCAGAAACAGCTGTCCTATTTTTCACCAGGAGATCAGATCCTGAAAATGAAAGAGAAGCAGTTGAAGCTTGGAAAATCCTTAATACGTTCTATGCAGCAGCAAGTGAAGGGGAGCCAGTCGGGATTTCAAAGCAAACTGTCACGTTTGAATGCCCTAAATCCACTGGCAGTTATGGAGAGAGGCTACAGTCTTGTGTATAGGGAAGACGAGCAGCTCGTTAAAAGCGTGAAACAGATACAGCCTGGAGACACCATAAAGGTCCGGCTGCAGGATGGAAAATTGGATTGCCAGGTTTGGGGATTGGAGGAGAAAAATAATGGCTGAGAAAAATAATATTACCTTTGAAGAAGCAATGGAACAGCTGGAACAAATCGTTGAACGGCTGGAAGAAGGGGATGTCCCTCTTGAAGAGAGTATAGATTTGTTTCAGCAGGGGATGGCTCTGTCAAAAGTATGCCATACCAAACTTCAGAACATTGAACAAAAAATGGATACGATCATGAAAGATAATGGAGAAGCAGCCCCGTTTATCATTCAGGAAGAAGAGAAATAATCATGGATATTCAACACTACCTGCAAGACAAAAGGCAGTTCATCAATGATTATCTTCCCTCTTTCCTAGCTGAAAAATCCATTCCTGGCCTTTTAAAAGACTCCATGCTTTATTCGCTGCAGGCAGGCGGCAAACGGCTTCGCCCCATCTTAACGCTGGCTGTTCTCGATGCTTTCGGCAAGAGGGCGGAAGTGGGTCTGGAAGCTGCCTGTGCACTCGAGATGGTGCACACCTATTCACTCATCCACGACGACCTTCCTTGCATGGACGATGATGATTACAGGAGAGGGAAGCCAACGAATCATAAAGCGTTTGGAGAAGCGATCGCGATCCTCGCAGGCGATGCTTTGCTAACGTTCAGTTTTCAGGTCATCGCAGGAAGCCATGTATATTCACCTGAGCAGAAAGTTTCACTCCTTTCCATTCTTTCTGAAGCGTCCGGAGCAGAAGGGATGGTCGCCGGGCAGGCAGTGGACATGGAATCAGAGAATCAGGAGCTTACACTGGAAGAGCTGCAATCGATCCACGAAAGAAAAACGGGGCGCCTCCTTGAAGCATCCGTTCTTTTTGGTGCGGTCCTGGCAGACGCGGACACCGAAGATTTCGCACGCCTGAAAGCGTTCAGCAGGCACTTGGGAATCGCCTTCCAGATACAGGATGATATTTTGGATGTAACCGGTGATTCCGAGCTCTTGGGAAAACAAGCTGGAAGTGATGAAAATAATTTTAAAAGCACCTATCCAAAACTTCTCACGCTTGATGGAGCAAAAGCAGAGCTCGCCCACCATATCAAGCTGGCAAAAGAGAACCTTCGGGAAGCGAAAGTTCATCCTGTCATACTCGAAGGGATCACGGATTATATTGTAAGTAGAAACCACTAGTGTTTCAGCCGTATTGTTGGCATTCGAGTTTTATGGTATGATAGAGAATATTTTGGAGTGGTGCAGTATTCTAGTCAGTCTCCCATTCTTGAAGGCGGGCCTAAAAATCCGCCAAAGGGCACATCGATGAAGTTCCTGGTGTTGGCTTGAGGCGCCCAGCCTTGGGTTAACGCTGGGAGTTAAGGTCGCAGGGCGATCCACAATGGCATGTGGGCGTTGACCCTGCTTCCGCGGAGACCCCCATCTTTGCGGCTTGCGTTGTAATACCTTGCTGTGAAATGGGGTTTGAACCTGCCAATGTTCTGCTACATGCAGAAACATGCAGCGTAGCCTGCCTTGAGTGGAGCTTGAGGGGATTATGGACATAAGGACGATGGAGGGTTGGCCGCCTGAAATCTGTTCATGCCGTATGAAATCATCTCTGCAAAAGAGGCTAGGGAAATGGGTAAGGGCTGTTGAGGAAAACTCCTAGACTGTTCCCGCGACATTCAAAAAGGATTATAGTGCGGACTAAGTGGCAATCCAGTCTAACGTTTGGCGACACCGTTAAGGAGGAAGTAAAGGGAAACCGCGGATATGGCGACATCTCCGTTTCCTCTTGGGAAAACCTACTGGACCTAAGCCGCAGCGTTTACTTTTTGAATGACCACTCCTCATACATAATTTAAATGGAGACCTTACGCAGGATTCTGGCGTAAGGCGTTCATTATATATAGGGAGATTTTATGAAGCATTCATTTCATAAATCGCTAAAATGGAGTACAGGCATTGCCGTTATCACGCTCGTGTTAGCGGCAATTTTTTCAGTGGCTTCCACCCTGCTCCTTAGCGGCGTTTCATGGGGTATGGGAATGGTCATCGTGTTAATTATTGTTCTTATTGGTGTGATTTTTGATATTATTGGTGTAGCATCTACTGCAGCGAATGAAGTTCCCTTTCATGCGATGGCATCAGAAAAGGTGCCCGGTGCCCGGCATGCTATTCTTATTACAAGGAATGCTGACCGGGTAGCCAATTTCTGCAATGATGTAATAGGGGATATATCAGGCATCATCAGCGGAACGGCTTCAGCGGCAGTTATTGTAGAATTGACCATGAACCTCGGACATGGGGAAGGAACAGTGTTTGAGCACACGATCTCCATCCTGTTTACCGGGGTGATTGCGGCGCTAACGGTTGGGGGAAAAGCGTTCGGAAAATCATATGCGATCCACCATGCCACAATTATTATTTTTCAAGTGGGCCGTTTAATATATTTTTTTGAGGAAAAGTTAAAGATTAAACTATTTGATACTTCTTCTAATAGAGGAAAGAGAAGGAATTAAATTGGAAAGTGAGGATTTTCCATGAAACTGGAAGATATTCAAAACCCTCAGTTCTTAAAGACGTACGATCAGGAACAGCTTAAGAAGCTTGCGCAGGAGATCCGTCACTTCTTAATCAGCAAGCTTTCTGTGACAGGCGGGCATCTCGGTGCCAATCTAGGGGTAGTCGAACTGACTCTTGCCCTTCATAAGGTTTTTGACAGCCCGAAGGACAAGCTGATCTGGGATGTGGGCCACCAGGCCTATATCCACAAAATGCTGACAGGGAGAACTTCGCAATTTGATACATTGCGTCAATATAAAGGTCTTTGCGGATTTCCTAAACGAGTGGAAAGCGAACATGATGTCTGGGAAACCGGCCATAGTTCCACTTCTTTATCAGCGGCTATGGGAATGGCCATCGCGCGTGATTTAAAAGGAACCGATGAAAAGGTAGTAGCCGTTATTGGGGACGGCGCTCTGACTGGCGGGATGGCGCTTGAAGCATTGAACCATATTGGACATGAGAAAAAAGATTTGATCGTTGTGCTGAATGACAATGAAATGTCCATAGCTCCGAACGTCGGTGCTCTCCACAGCGTACTCGGGCGAATGAGGACGGCTAAGAAATATAATAAAGCGAAGGACGAATTGGAATCTCTTATCCGCAAAATCCCGGCGTTTGGCGGTAAACTCGCTGCCACAGCCGAAAGGCTGAAGGACAGTTTAAAATACATGCTGGTGTCTGGCATGTTCTTCGAAGAACTTGGATACACGTACCTTGGGCCCGTTGACGGCCATGACTTGTCTGATCTTGAGGAGAACCTTCGTTATGCGAAGAAAACAGAAGGCCCAGTGATTGTTCACGTATTGACCAAAAAAGGGAAAGGGTACAAGCCGGCAGAACAGGACCAAACCGATCACTGGCACGGAGTGGGCCCATATAAAATTGAATCAGGCGAGAAGATTAAAGCGAAGCAGGCTGCTCCTTCTTACAGTAAACTCGTGAGTGATACACTAGCCAACCTTTCTGAAAAGGATGATCGGATCGCTGTTATAACACCTGCTATGACTGTAGGTTCGCAGCTTGAAGGGTATGCACAGAAGTTTCCTGAACGCCTTTTTGACGTAGGAATCGCAGAACAGCATGCGATGACCATGGCAGCGGGGCTGGCCACTCAAAACATGAAGCCTGTTCTGTCCATCTATTCTACTTTTCTGCAGCGCGCGTATGATCAGCTTCTCCACGATGTGGCGAGACAGAATCTTAATGTTATTCTTACAGTGGACAGGTCTGGGCTCGTAGGTGCGGACGGTGAGACCCATCAAGGTGTGTTTGATATTGCTTTTATGCGCCATATACCGAATCTCGTGATCGCCATGGGGAAAGATGAGAACGAACTTCAGCACTTAGTTCATACGGCTGTCCAATATGACGATGGACCGATTGCCATTCGTTTCCCGAGAGGCAACGGCCTTGGTGTAGAAATGGATACCGAGTATGAACAAATTCCAATCGGAAGCTGGGACGTATTGAAAGAAGGAAATGAAGCTGTCATTCTTACCTTTGGAACAACGATCCCAATGGCTTTGGAGGCGTGGGAAACCCTGGCTAAACAAGGTGTTTCTGCAAGGGTGGTCAACGCGCGCTTCATCAAGCCCTTTGATCATAAGATGATGTTGGAAATCCTGCGTGAGGGTTTGCCGATTCTTACGATTGAGGAAGCAGTCCTGCAGGGCGGCTTCGGGAGTGCCGTTCTGGAATATGCAAACGAACATCAATTTTACTCCACAATGATCGACAGAATGGGAATACCAGATTGTTTTATTGAACATGGAAGTGTGACCAAACTTCTAGAAGAGATTGGAATGACAACAGAAGACGTAGTGGAGCGGACAAAAAAACTTGTTTTAGAAAAAAAGAAAAAGGGTCTATATACATGAAGAAAGAACGGATCGATGTTTTGCTCGTTGAACGGGGGCTAAGTGAGACGAGGGAAAAAGCAAAGCGTTCAATAATGGCCGGGCTTGTCTATTCGGGCAGCGAACGTTTAGACAAACCAGGTTTAAAAATCGATATTGAAGCCCCTCTTGCCGTCAAAGGCAACGAAATGCCCTACGTGAGCAGGGGCGGATTAAAACTTGAAAAAGCGATCAAGGCATTTGATTTGGAGCTTGAAGGGAAAATTGTGCTGGATATTGGGGCATCCACTGGTGGATTTACCGACTGCGCACTTCAAAATGGAGCGAAGTTCGTTTATGCCCTTGATGTCGGCTATAACCAGCTGGCGTGGAAGATCCGTCAGGATGAACGAGTAGCTGTTATGGAACGAACAAATTTCAGGTATGTTAAGCGGGAAGATCTTCAATTCGGCCTGCCGGAATTTGCTACGATTGATGTTTCGTTTATCTCATTGAAGCTGATTTTGCCGGTACTTAAGACGATCTTAAAACCAGGCGGAGAGGTTATGGCTTTAATCAAACCTCAATTTGAAGCTGGAAGAGCTGATGTTGGAAAAAAAGGAATCGTGCGGGATCCTGTCATTCATGAACGGGTGATCGGGGAAATTATCCGATTTTCTCTCCATGAAGGCTACAATGTCCTAAATCTTTCTTATTCCCCTATAACCGGCGGGGAAGGAAACATCGAATTTCTCGTTCATTTGAAGACTGAAGCCGAAACCGCTGAACGACCATTTCAAGAAGAAAAAATTGCAGAAGTCGTAACAGAGGCCCACCAGCTGTTCAAAAAAACGGATGCAGATGAATAAATAAACAATGGCCCGTATTGCAAATCAGTGATACGGGCTATTTTATTAGATGTACAAGCACGGGACAATATTATAAGATAAGAGCAGATGATTAAAGGATTTTAAGCTTCAATCGATATTTAAATGAGGTGAAAGACGTGAATAAAGGCCAACGTCATATTAAAATAAGAGAAATTATTACACATAAAGAAATTGAAACACAAGATGACCTGGTCGAGGAGCTGCGCAATGCTCGTTTTAATGTGACACAGGCTACGGTTTCCCGTGATATTAAAGAACTGCACCTTGTCAAAGTGCCGATGTCGGACGGAAGATACAAGTACAGCCTGCCGGCGGACCAGCGTTTCAACCCCCTTCAGAAACTGAGAAGGACACTGATCGACAGCTTTGTAAGCATTGATCAGGCTGATCACTTGATTGTTATGAAAACGCTGCCCGGCAATGCAAACGCGATTGGCGCATTGATCGATAAACTGGACTGGGAGGAAATTATGGGAACGATTTGCGGTGATGATACGATCTTGGTGATCTGCCGGTCAAAGGACGTTTCTCCCGACGTTTCGCAGCGGTTCTTGGACATGCTTTAAATGAACGGTTTTACTCAAAAGCTTAAAAAGTAAGGTGTGATGTAATTGCTGGCAGAATTAAGCATCCGCAATTTTGCGATTATTGATGCGTTAACCATTTCATTCAATAAAGGGCTAACCGTACTGACGGGGGAAACGGGTGCAGGGAAATCCATTATCATTGATGCCATAGGTCTCTTAATAGGAGGAAGAGGATCTTCAGAGTTCGTACGTTACGGAACGAATAAAGCGGAAATAGAAGGCCTATTTCTAGTGGATTCTCCTCATCCTGTTTTTGCAAAAGCTGAGGAACTGGGAATCGATATTCAGGATGGAATGATCGTACTGAAAAGGGACATCATGGAGTCCGGCAAAAGTGTATGCAGAATTAACGGGAAGCTTGTCACGCTTTCGCTCTTAAAAGAATTTGGGCAATCTTTGGTTGATATCCATGGCCAGCATGAGACACAATATTTAATGCAGCCCGAGATGCACCTTTCGCTGCTCGACAGCTTTGGCGGTGATGAGATGGAACACCTAATCAGTAAATATCAAGATGTATATTATGACTATAAGGAAATGAGAAAACAGTTAAGAAACCTGACAGAGAATGAGCAGCAGATGAATCAGCGGGTGGATCTGATCCAATACCAGCTGGAAGAGATCAGCAACGCCGAATTATTGCCCAATGAAGATGAAGAGCTGCAGGAAGAGAAGCTTAGGCTTGGCAACTATGAGAAGCTGTTCAACAGCCTTCAGGATTCGTATCAGTCCTTGTACGGGGAGCAAAAAGGGATTGAAAACATCTCTGTCGCTTTAAGCCATCTGCAGAATGTAGCTCATCTCGACGAGGAGCTCCACCAGCTGGAGGAGAATGTGGCCAACCATTTTTATGCCTTGGAAGAAGCTGCTTTCACCATTCGAAATTACTTCGAAACGATGGAGTTTGATCCAGCACGGCTCGATTTTATCGAGACGAGATTGAATGAGATCAGTAAACTGAAACGCAAATATGGCAACAGTGTAAATGAAATATTGGAATATGCGTGTAAGATCGAAAAAGAATTGGACGTACTTCAAAATAAAGACGGCAATATCGAAGCATTGCGGCAGCAGCTTCAAAATCAGGAGAAGCTTCTCCAGAAACATGCTCAAAAGCTCGGCAAAAAAAGAAAGAACCTTGCTGAGCGCCTGACTAATGAGATCCTTCAGGAGCTTAAAGAGCTTTACATGGAGAAAACGGTGTTTGATATTGTGATCAATTCTTTGCAGCAAGAAGGCGGGCAAATACGCGAACAGGATTTCGGTAAATATGGGTCAGATGAAGTGGAGTTCTTCATCTCGACCAATCCTGGGGAACCGTTAAAGCCTTTGGCAAAAGTAGCCTCTGGAGGGGAGCTCTCCCGTGTTATTCTGGCGCTGAAATCCATCTTTTCACATCATCAGGGAATCACTGCCATCATTTTTGATGAAGTGGATACTGGTGTGAGCGGCCGTGTAGCACAGGCGATCGCAGAAAAAATATTCAGGGTTTCAGAAGGCTCTCAAGTGTTGTGTATTACCCACCTTCCGCAGGTCGCAGCAATGGCGGATACGCATTTGCATATATCCAAAGAAACGTCGAACAAACGTACAACAACACATGTCGTATCGCTCGAAACCACACAAAAAGTCAATGAGATCGGAAGAATGATCTCGGGAGTGGAGATCACGGAACTGACGAAACAGCATGCCAGGGAACTGTTGGATCTGGCTGAAGAAATTAAAAAAACTTCTTGAGCCTCCATCCCAATCTCCATTATACGTATGTAATGCTATCCATTTAAGGATAGCTTTTTCTTTTTGGGCGGTTATAATCTTACAGTTCTAAGGCAAAATTAGTAGTACAGCCATGTTGGAGGTGTGGGTAAGGAGCGAGGAGAGTGAAAGATGGTTAAAGATAAAATAAGGCGGATTTTAGGTGTGATCCTCCTTGGTTGCCTGGTGGGAATCGGTTTTCTTCATCCGGTTCAGGATTACGTCGGTCTTCCTTCAGCAGTAAGGGTTTTTAAAGGACAAGACCGTGTGGTTTCCAATCTGCCTTCGGGAACTGAGGTTGCTTCCAAAGGTACAAAAGCAATCTTATCAATAGGCAAAACGAGTGGCAGACACTCATTTTCAGTCAATGCTCATGAGGATGGTGATTCTGTGGTCACGCTCGAAGCAGGCGGCTTTCCGGTGAAAAAAATGGGGATAAATGTACTGCCGGAATTGAAAGTGGTGCCAGGGGGACAATCAATCGGGGTTAAACTGAATACTTTAGGTGTTTTGGTCGTAGGCCATCATCTTGTAGATACTAAAAAAGGTCAAAGATCACCAGGCGAAATCGCAGATATTCAAGTTGGTGATATCATTACCAAGATTAACGGGGAAAGTATTGCAAAAATGGGCGACGTCGCGCCATTTGTGAGAAAAGCCGGAAAAACAGGCGGTATGCTTGATGTAACAGTGATTAGAAACAAAAAAACCTTTCATCGAAAATTGCAGCCGCTGCAGGATAAACATGATTTATCCTACCGAATTGGGCTTTATATCAGGGATTCTGCTGCAGGAGTGGGGACGCTGACATTCTTTCATCCTCAATCCCATAAATACGGGGCCCTCGGGCATGTCATCTCTGATATGGATACGAAGCAGCCAATCGTCGTAAATAATGGAGAAATACTGAAATCCACCGTTACTTCCATCGAAAAAGGAAGCAATGGTCATCCGGGTGAGAAATTGGCTCGTTTTTCAGAGGAAAATGAAAGCATTGGGAGCATCTCAAGAAACAGTCCGTTCGGTATTTTCGGAAAACTGAATGATGGACTATCAAATGGACGATGGGATAAGCCATTGCCGATTGCTTTTTCGGATGAAGTAAAAGAAGGGCCGGCCAAGATTCTGACGGTTGTGAATGGAACAAAGGTACAGGCGTTCCAGGTGGAAGTGGTCAGTTCCATCCCTCAAAAATTCCCTGCGACAAAGGGAATGGTCATCAAAATTACCGATCCCAAGCTTTTAAAAACGACGGGAGGTATTGTTCAGGGGATGAGCGGGAGCCCGATTATCCAGAACGGAAAAATCATTGGTGCCGTCACACATGTATTTGTAAATGATCCAACTTCAGGGTACGGTGTCCACATTGAATGGATGCTCGACGAAGCAGGTATAGATATATACGGAAAACAAAAGCAGAAGGCGAGTTAATAGCAGCCTCTGCTTTTTCCTTTCCATCAAAAGGAAAACTTTCTTTGCTTTTCATAGACATTTGTATGAATATTTTATACAATACATATAGATAAAGAAAATTCGACAAGCGTGGTTAAGAAAAGTGATATAGTGTCGAAAATTTAAGATAATTGAAGAGAAAATGTGCTATTTTAACCATAATTAAAAATTTGAGAAAAAATAAAGGGAAAACAGGATTTTTGTGGAAATCTTATAGGAGAAATGAAGAAAATGTTGGATAGGGAGGAATATCCGTGCAAAAAATAAAAGTTTGTTTAGCCGACGATAACCGTGAATTGATCAGTTTATTAAAAGAATATTTAGCAAACCAGGACGATATGGAAGTGATTGGTGTCGCTTACAATGGGCAGGAGTGCCTGAACGTCCTTGAAGATAAAAATCCTGATGTTCTTGTACTCGATATTATTATGCCGCATCTTGACGGGCTGGCGGTATTGGAGAGGATTCGCTCGAATGATCACCTTCCACAGCCGAACGTCATTATGCTTACGGCTTTTGGACAAGAAGATGTTACGAAAAAAGCGGTTGAACTCGGTGCATCCTATTTCATTTTGAAACCGTTTGATATGGATAATCTTGCAAATCAGATCCGCCAGATCTGCGGGGCAGAAAAATCTTTTGTACAGCGTCCTTCTGCAGCTCGTTCGGCTGCCGTGAATACGGTTAAACAGCCGCGCAATCTCGACGCGAGCATCACCAGTATTATTCATGAAATTGGTGTGCCTGCCCACATTAAAGGCTATATGTATCTCCGTGAAGCCATTTCCATGGTATACAATGATATTGAATTGCTGGGTTCCATTACCAAAGTTCTCTACCCTGACATTGCCAAAAAGTTCAATACGACGAGCAGCAGGGTTGAGCGAGCGATCCGCCATGCGATTGAAGTGGCTTGGAGCCGTGGCAATATTGACAGTATTTCATCCCTTTTCGGTTATACAGTATCCATGTCAAAAGCAAAACCAACCAATTCTGAATTTATTGCTATGGTCGCAGACAAGCTGAGGATCGAGCATAAATCAAGTATGACTGTTTAACCGCATAGGAAATAAGGAGAAAACAAACTTGCAGTTCTATTCCTTCCTAACCATTGAATGTATATCTCCTTACTGCTTATCCGCAGAAGGCTCCAATACGGGTCTTCTGTTTTTGTTGAAAAAAATAACCCGCCGAAGAAAAATTCTTCTGCGGGCTATTTTTTTTGGAAACGGGTTTGAACTTTGTTTCGTTTTCGGTCCCGGTAGAATATGAATCCCCCTACAAACGCAAGGCCAAAGACAAACAGGATGAAACCGGCAAAAAACTGAAGCCAAAGAGCACCGAATCCGTTATGAAGGATGCCAAATAATACATCTCTCATTAATTTTATACCGACTACCCCGAGAATGCCCGGGATCACCATAATGAGCAGAGCGATTAAACGTTGCATCGAAGGTCCTCTCCTTTGTCCCTTTTTATTTTACTGTAATTGAGGAATGCTGTCGATGAATATTCCATCCTTGCAAACCTTTTCATAAAACCGTATGATGTAGGTATGAAAATAATTGCAAAAATAAGGAGCTGGGTATGCAAAAAGCAGTTATTTATGGGACCGGGGAGCATCTTGAGCCTCTGGTACACCTGTTGTCATCATCCCGTGTGATTCAGATCAGTGCCATAATTATTGTAAAACCTTCAGCTTCTGAAGGATTAAAGCGTCTCGCAGCGCAATTTAGTATTCCTTTTGCAGACAGTTTGGAAGGAGCTGCTGACCCTGCTGTTGATTTTTTAATCGACTTTACCAGCCGATTAACACTAGAAACAGCGAGGGTTCATTTTGGGAAACGAGTGAGTATCATCCCTTCGTCCATTGCCTGGCAGTTCTCTCAGGCGCTGTCTGCGAGTGAACATTACATCCCTTCTTATAGAAGCAAGCTACATAAGATCAATACGATTCTTGATTCGACACATGATGGCATGATCGCCATCAATGAAAACCTTTCTGTCACATTGTTCAATAAAAGTGCAGAAAAAATGACGGGAAGCAAAAAAGAAGATGTGATCGGCCACCCGGTCCAGGAAGTGATCCCTAACAGCCAGCTGCCGCGGGTGATGTCTGACGGCAAAGAAGAGATCAACCAGGAGCAGATCCTCGATAACGGTACTAAAATCATTACAACCCGTATTCCAATCATTGATGAATTCGGAAACAAGATGGGTGCTTTTGCGGTATTTAAAGACATTACCGAAATGATCGACCTGGCAGAGGAAGTAACCAATCTGAAAAGCATTCAGTCGATGCTTCATGCGATTATCCAGTCTTCAGAAGAGGCCATCTCGGTTGTTGACGAAGAGGGAAAAGGGTTGATGATCAATCCTGCCTATACAAAACTAACCGGCTTCACCTCGGAGAAGGTAATAGGAAAGCCTGCTACAATAGATATCTCTGAAGGCGAAAGTATTCATATGCAGGTTCTTAAGACGCGAAAGCCTGTCAGAGGGGCTCGATTAAAAGTGGGGCCACAGCGGCGTGATGTTGTCGTAAATGTAGCGCCGATCATCGTTGACGGTGTGCTGAAAGGCAGTGTCGGGGTCATTCACGACGTTTCCGAAATTAAATCTCTTACAGAGGAGCTTAGCCGGGCACGGCAAATTATCAGGACGCTGGAGGCCAAATATTCGTTTGAGGATATAAAAGGTGAGTCGGAGGAAATGAAATTTGCTGTTGAGCAGGCCCGGCTGGCGGCTTCAACACCTGCTACCGTACTCCTTAGAGGGGAATCCGGGACAGGAAAAGAACTTTTTGCTCATGCGATCCATAACGGAAGCAGCAGGAAATACAATAAATTTATCAGGGTCAATTGTGCTGCCATCTCAGAATCTTTGCTTGAGAGCGAGCTGTTCGGATATGAAGAAGGTGCCTTTTCTGGTGCATTGCGCGGAGGTAAACGAGGCCTCTTTGAAGAGGCTAACGGAGGAAGCATATTTTTAGATGAAATCGGTGAGCTTGCCCCCGCCATGCAGGCCAAGCTTCTCCGTGTTCTTCAGGAAAAAGAAATAAGAAGGGTCGGAGGAACGAAGTCTATTCCAATCAACGTCAGAGTGATTGCGGCGACCAACATTAATTTGGAAAGAAAAATTGGTGAAGGTGCTTTCAGGGAAGATCTTTATTACCGACTGAACAGAATGCCGATCTATATTCCGCCGCTTCGTGCCAGAAAACAGGATATCCGGCTTTTGGCAAGACACCTGATTCATAAGCTCAATCAGGATTATGGAAAAAATATTGAGGAAATAACAGTGCAAGCAGAAGCAATACTAAAACAGTATGAATGGCCAGGCAATGTCAGAGAGCTCGAGAACGTGCTTGGGAGAGCGATGATCCATATGGATCCCCATGAACAATCGATAGGCTCGAGCCATATCGATCTGCCGTCCCTGGAAAAGACGGAGGAGCAAAAATTGCGTATTACCGAGGCTGAAGATATAAAGCCGCTTGCTCTCCAAATCGAGAAAGTCGAAAAAGAGATTTTAGAGACCACATTAGCTGCGGTTCAGGGCAATAAAACCAAGTGTGCAAAGGCGCTCGGTATTTCATTGCGTAGCCTGTACTATAAACTTGAAAAGTATGGAATCAGTCAATATGAATGAAAGTGCATGCAATTATATTCATGCTATGCAATTATATTCATATTACCATTCGAAAAATTGCCGTTTCCATGGGTGAAAAAGTTGGCACAGTTCTTGCAAGGTATTAGCAGGGTGGCAAAAAGGAGGCTGAACATTGAAACTAGAACAACTGCTGAACTCCAATTCAACGGATTCAAAAAAAGTGGTAGCGGTTGCTGCTGCTGAAGATGAAGAAGTCATTCTGTCAGTGAAGCAGGCCTATGAAAAAGGAATTGCATCATTTATCCTTGTTGGAAATAAAGAAAAAATACAATTTTTGCTTCGGCAGCACGAGCTGAAGGAGGGTGAAGACCTGCAGATAGTGGAGGCTAATCCTCAAAATACGGCAATGGAAGCTGTGAAGGCAGTCAGCGGCGGACAAGCCGACATCCTTATGAAAGGCCATATTCCAACCGCAGACCTGCTGAAGGCGGTCCTTCATAAAGAAAACGGGCTGCGTACCGGAAAGGTATTGTCACATGTGGCAGCGTTTGAAGTTCCAGGCTTTGACCGGCTTATTTTTTTAACCGATTCGGCCATGAACATTGTTCCCGATCTTCAACAAAAAGCACAGATCATCGAGAACGCCGTACAAGTTGCAAGAGGCATCGGTGTGGCTATGCCTAAGGTTGCGGTCTTGGCGGCTGTTGAATCCGTTAACCCGAACATGCAGGCTACCCTGGATGCGAGTGCGCTAGCCATGATGAACAGGCGAGGACAAATCAAGGGGTGCATCGTGGACGGCCCTCTTGCTCTCGATAATGCCATTTCAGTCAAAGCAGCTGAACATAAAGGGATATCGGGTGAGGTGGCCGGGCAAGCGGATGTTCTTGTTGTCCCGGCCATCGAAACAGGAAACGCATTGTATAAGTCTCTCATCTATTTTGCGAATGCCAAAGTGGGGGCCGTTGTTGCGGGCGCCCGAGCACCAATCGTTCTGACGTCGAGGGCTGATACGGCTGAAAGCAAGCTGTATTCAATTGCTCTTGCTGTATATTCGCTTGAAAAAATATAAACAAACAGGAGGAAAAATAAAATGGAACTATTCAAATACATGGAAACTTATGATTATGAACAAGTGGCGGTATGCCAGGATAAACAATCAGGATTAAAAGCCATCGTAGTGATTCATGATACAACACTTGGGCCGGCACTGGGCGGTACAAGAATGTGGACGTACAACTCTGAAGAAGAAGCATTTGAAGATGCTTTGAGACTGGCACGCGGAATGACATACAAAAATGCGGCCGCAGGACTTAACCTTGGCGGCGGCAAAACAGTGATCATCGGAGATCCGAAAAAAGACAAGAACGAAGAGATGTTTCGTGCGTTCGGCCGTTATATCCAAGGGCTGAACGGCCGATATATTACAGCTGAAGATGTAGGTACTACTGTAGAAGATATGGATATCATCTACCAGGAAACTCCATTCGTAACAGGTGTTTCCCCGGCATTCGGTTCTTCAGGCAATCCATCTCCAGTAACCGCGTATGGCGTTTACCGTGGAATGAAAGCCGCAGCGAAGGAAGCATTCGGTACAGATTCACTGGAAGGAAAGGTGATCGCAGTACAGGGTGTCGGGCATGTGGCCTACAATCTTTGCCGCCACTTGAACGAAGAAGGCGCTCAGCTTATCGTAACGGATATTAATAAAGAAGCCGTTGACCGTGTCGTTGAAGAATTCGGTGCTAAAGCGGTGAATCCGGACGAAATCTATGGAGTGGAATGCGATATATTCGCACCTTGTGCTTTAGGAGCGATCATTAATGACCAGACCATTGGAGAGATCAAGGCAAAAGTTATCGCCGGTGCAGCAAATAACCAGCTCCGCGAAACCCGCCATGGAGATGCCATCCACGAAATGGGAATTGTTTACGCTCCGGATTATGTGATCAATGCAGGCGGTGTAATCAACGTAGCGGATGAATTGAATGGCTATAACCACGACCGTGCAATGAAAAAAGTTGAAACGATATATGACAACATCGCGAAAGTGATCGAGATTTCTAAACGAGACGGTATTCCAACGTATTTGGCAGCTGACAGGCTCGCTGAAGAACGGATTGAAAGAATCCGCAATTCCAGAAGCCAGTTCCTTCTAAACGAACGTCATACGCTGTCCAATAGAACCCGATAATCTCGGCTTGAATGGAGGTTTTTATGGTGCCAACAAAAGAATATCGCTTGCTAGTCATCAATCCAGGATCAACCTCTACCAAAATCGGGATTTTCGACAATGAACGTGCTGTTTTTGAAAAAACAATACGTCATGACAGCGACAGTATTAATCGGTTTGAAAATAGTATTGATCAATACGAATTTCGAAAGAACACGATCCTTGAAACCCTTGATCATGAAGGGATCAATATCTCTAAATTGAGTGCTGTTGTTGGGCGCGGCGGATTGCTGCGCCCCATCGAAGGCGGCACCTACCATGTAAACGATGTGATGCTTAACGATCTTAGAAATGGATACGCGGGAGAGCATGCTTCTAATCTCGGCGGCATCATCGCATTTGAAATTGCATCGGGGCTTAATATCCCTGCATTTATTGTGGACCCGGTTGTCGTTGATGAGCTGCAGCCTCTCGCCAGAATATCCGGCATCCCTGAGATTAAGCGAAAGAGTATCTTTCACGCTCTGAACCAAAAGGCGGTAGCAAGAAGGGTCTCGTCTTTACTCGGCAAGCCATACTCCAGCTTAAGGCTGATCGTTGCGCACATGGGCGGAGGAATAACGGTCGGTGCACACCTTAACGGTAAAGTGATTGATGTTAATAATGGTCTTCATGGAGAAGGCCCCTTCTCTCCTGAACGTTCGGGTACCGTGCCTGTGGGGGATTTGGTGGAGTTATGCTTCTCGGGCGAATATTATGCCGATGAGATCATGAAGAAGCTGGTCGGGCAAGGAGGTCTTGTCGGATACCTTGGAACAAACGATGCGGTAAGGGTCGAAGAGATGATCGCAAAAGGCAATGAAGAGGCGAAACTGGTATATGATGCGATGGCCTACCAGGTGGCAAAGGAAATCGGCTCAGCAAGTACGGTGTTGAAAGGACAAGTAGATGGGATTGTCATTACCGGAGGACTTGCTTATGGCAAGGAATTTGTGAAAAAAATAATTGAACGTGTGGAATGGATTGCTGATGTCATCGTCCAGCCAGGTGAAAATGAACTGCAAGCCCTGGCTGAAGGAGGACTGCGTGTGCTCAAAGGCGAGGAAGAAGCTAAGGAATATCATGTATCAGGTGTTTCTGTCCGAACGTATTAAACCGAAAAAGGAGAAACAGTTATGGCAACTGAATTTGATCTAGTGATCCTGGGCGGCGGAACTGGCGGTTATGTTGCTGCCATCCGTGCCGCTCAACTCGGCAAAAAAGTGGCGGTCGTTGAAAAAGGGCTGCTTGGCGGAACATGCTTGCATAAAGGATGCGTTCCAAGCAAGGCTTTACTGAGAAGTGCTGAAGTATATGCGACTTCTAAAAAAGCAGCTGAATATGGTGTTTCCATTGAAGGAGTATCACTGGATTTTAATAGAGTCCAGGAACGTAAACAAAAAATTGTCGACCAGCTTCATAATGGTGTAAAGCACCTTATGAGAAAAGGTGACATTAAGGTGTTTGAGGGGACAGGCCGTATCCTCGGTCCTTCCATTTTTTCTCCGATGCCCGGAACCGTTTCGGTCGAATTTAATAATGGAGATGAGAATGAAATCCTCATCCCTCAAAATGTCATCATAGCCACTGGCTCAAGGCCGCGTACATTGCCGGGATTAGAGCTTGACAGCAAACTGGTCATGTCCTCTGATGATGCCTTGAAGATGGAGTCGCTGCCTTCTTCCATTCTGATTATTGGCGGTGGCGTTATCGGAATCGAGTGGGCATCCATGCTCAATGACTTCGGTGTAGAAGTTACGGTCGTTGAATATGCAGACCGCATTCTTCCGACGGAAGATGCGGACATTTCCAAGGAAGCTGCGAGAATCCTTAAGAAGAAGGGCGTCAACCTGGTTACAGGTGCGAAAGTCCTTCCGAAGACACTGAAAAAAGAAGGCAAGGTTCATATTGATGCTGAGCATAAAGGAGGAACGGCATCATTCACAGCAGAAACCATCCTTGTATCCGTTGGCCGTCAAGCGAATGTTGAAGGGATTGGCCTGGAGAACACAACGATTAAAGTAGAAAAAGGATTCATTGAAACCAATGAGTATTATCAGACGGCTGAAAGCCATATCTACGCGATTGGAGATGTCATCGGCGGACTCCAGCTTGCTCATGTAGCTTCCCATGAAGGAATCACAGCTGTTGAACATCTTTCCAATGAGAAACCGCACACCATTGATTATTCTATGATTTCCAAATGTATTTATTCCAGCCCGGAAATGGCTAGTGTCGGATATACAGAACAGGAAGCAAAAGATAAAGGGTATACTGTTAAGGTTGGAAAGTTTCCGTTCAAAGCGATTGGCAAAGCTCTTGTTTATGGAGAATCTGATGGATTTGTTAAACTTGTAGTGGATGAAGCTACAGACGATCTTCTAGGTGTCCATATGATCGGTCCTCATGTTACCGATATGATTTCGGAAGCGGGTCTGGCGAGGGTTCTGGATGCTACACCTTGGGAAATCGCCCAGACTGTTCATCCTCATCCTACACTTTCTGAAGTGTTCGGCGAAGCAGCACTTGCTGTCGACGGAAAAGCGATTCATTTCTAATAATAGGAGGGATATATCATGGGAGAAAACCGCCATGAAAGACTTGGTTTGACGGACGAGAATGTCCTTGAAATGTATAGAACGATGCTGATGGCCAGAAAAATTGATGAGCGTATGTGGCTGTTGAACCGCGCAGGAAAAATACCATTTGTGATTTCCTGTCAGGGGCAGGAAGCCGCTCAGGTAGGAGCTGCCATGGCACTCGACCGGGAAAAAGATTTCGTATTACCGTATTACAGAGATATGGGTGTCGTACTTTGGTTTGGAATGACAGCAAAAGATTTAATGCTTTCTGGTTTTGCAAAAGCTGAAGATCCAAACAGCGGCGGAAGGCAGATGCCCGGCCACTTCGGCGGGAAAAAATACCGCATCGTGACGGGTTCTTCCCCGGTTACCACTCAGGTGCCTCATGCCGTGGGAATGGCACTTGGCGGCAAACTCGAAGGAAAAGACCTTGTTACATTTACTACATTTGGAGAAGGTTCTTCCAATCAGGGGGATTTTCATGAAGGCATTAACTTTGCCAGTGTTCACAAACTTCCTGTAATCTTCATGTGTGAAAATAATAAATATGCGATTTCTGTACCTATTCAGAAGCAGTTGGCGTGCAAAAATGTTTCAGATCGTGCTTTAGGTTATGGCATCCCTGGTGTGACTGTTGATGGAAACGATCCATTAGCGGTATACGAAGCTGTAAAAGAAGCTGCAGACCGAGGACGCCGCGGGGAGGGCCCTACATTAATCGAAGCAGTTTCTTACAGGCTGACTCCTCATTCCAGTGATGATGATGACCGTGCTTATCGTACGCGCGAAGAGGTGGAAGAAGCAAAAGCAAAGGATTCCATCTTTACATTTGCTGAATATCTAAAAGATGCAGGCGTTCTAACTGACGAGTATGAGAAACAATGCCATGAAGAGATCGCAGCGATTATAGACGAAGCAACTGATTATGCAGAAGCAGCGCCGTATGCAGACCCAGAGTCGGCCATGCGCTTTGTTTATGCAGAGTAAGGGGGAGAAACGATGCCGATTATTTCCTATATAGATGCAGTAACACAGGCTATACGCGAAGAGATGAAACGAGATAAAAGAGTATTTGTGGTAGGGGAAGACGTGGGAGTGCGCGGAGGCGTGTTCCGTGCTACTGCTGGATTGATTCAAGAATTCGGTGAAGACCGTGTGATCGATGCACCACTTGCTGAATCTGCTATTGCAGGTGTTGGAATCGGTGCAGCAATGTATGGCATGCGGCCGATAGCAGAGATGCAGTTTGCTGATTTCATTATGCCAGCCGTAAACCAGATCGTTTCAGAGGCAGCAAAAATCCGTTACCGTTCAAATAACGACTGGACGTGCCCTATCACAATACGTGCTCCATATGGCGGAGGCGTTCATGGTGCTTTGTACCATTCCCAATCGGTGGAAGCATTGTTCGCCAATGTTCCGGGGTTAAAAATTGTTATGCCGTCCACACCGTATGATGTAAAAGGCCTTCTGAAGGCTGCGATCCGTGACGAGGACCCAGTTTTATTCTTTGAGCATAAACGTGCCTACCGTTTGATTAAAGGCGAAGTTCCGGAAGAAGAATATACATTGCCGATCGGCAAAGCGGACGTAAAACGTGAAGGGGAAGATCTTACGGTTATTACATATGGCTTATGTGTACATTTTGCGCTCCAGGCTGCAGAAAAGCTTGAGAAGGACGGAATTTCCACTCATGTTCTTGATTTGAGGACGGTTTATCCGCTTGATAAGGAAGCGATTATTGAAGCCGCCTCAAAAACAGGCAAAGTATTGCTTTTGACTGAAGATAATAAAGAGGGAAGCATCATGAGTGAAGTTTCCGCGATCATCGGTGAACATTGCCTCTTCGAACTGGATGCACCGATCAAACGTCTTGCCGGGCCAGATGTGCCTGCCATGCCGTACGCTCCCACCATGGAGAAGTATTTTATGATCAATCCGGACAAAGTGGAAAAAGCAATGAGAGAACTGGCTGAATTTTAATACAGCACTCTAGCAGGAGGGTGAATTTATGGCGACGGAAAAAATCTTAATGCCCCAGCTCGGGGAAAGTGTAACAGAAGGCACAATCAGCAAATGGCTCGTACAGCCCGGTGATCATGTCAAAAAGTATGATCCGCTTGCTGAAGTAATGACCGATAAAGTGAATGCGGAAATTCCCTCATCATTTACAGGTGTTATTAAGGAACTGACCGCTCAGGAAGGCGATACACTAGCAGTCGGTGATCAAATCTGTTATATCGATACGGAAGGCGGAACATCCAAAAAAAGTGATGAAACAGCCCCGGCGGATGCTCCTTCTGATAAAAAAGAGGAAGGAGCCGCAATTCCTTCTGCATCAACTGGGCTTCCTAAGCGGGATCAATCTGAGAAAAACCGTTTTTCTCCAGCGGTCCTTCGACTAGCGGATGAGCATAACATTGACCTGAACCAAGTAGAAGGATCAGGAATGAACGGCCGTATCACCCGCAAAGATTTAAAGAAATTAATTGAATCCGGCAATATTCCGGCACAAGGGGCAGCACCGGCTCAAGCACCGATTCAGGAAGCAGCCCATGTTAAGGCTCCTGAACCACAGGCGGCTCCTCAAGCGGAAGCTCCTAAGCCAGCACCTGCAGCGCCAGTGGAAAGCCTGCCCGGAGATATTGAAATACCGGTAACAGGCGTCAGAAAAGCCATCGCCGCGAACATGGTGAGAAGCAAGCATGAAGCACCACATGCGTGGACAATGGTCGAGGTAGATGTATCGAACCTCGTGTCCTACCGCAATGGAGTGAAAAACGACTTTAAATCGAAAGAAGGCTTCAACTTAACGTTCCTGCCATTCTTTATTAAAGCTGTCGTCGAGTCATTGAAGGAATTTCCTCAATTGAACTCCATGTGGGCGGGTGATAAGATCATCCAGAAGAAAGACATCAACATTTCGATCGCGGTAGCAACGGATACGGCGCTTTACGTTCCTGTCATCAAACAGGCTGATGAGAAGAGTATCAAAGGCATCGCGCGTGAAGTGAAGGATCTGGCAGATAGAGTGCGTACGAACCGTTTGGGTGCTGATGATATGAAAGGCGGTACGTTCACTGTCAATAACACGGGATCTTTTGGATCTGTTATGTCTACACCGATCATCAATTATCCGCAAGCGGCGATTCTTTCCGTGGAATCCATCGTAAAACGTCCGGTTGTCATGAATAACGGTATGATTGCGGTCCGCGATATGGTTAACCTTTGTCTTTCACTTGATCACCGAGTACTCGATGGACTCGTATGCGGCCGATTCCTTGCCCGTGTGAAAGAACGTTTAGAAAATATTTCGAGTGAAACAACATCTATTTATTAAAAAGAGGTTTATGAGGGAAAGAAAAGGGTAAGTAAGAAGTATCAACACCTCCATACCCCATAACCCCCTAAAGAAAAGACGCTTCGGTAAGCGTCTTTTCTTTGTATTGAATGAGAAAACGGGTAAAATAAAGACAGAAAGGGGAGGTTAGCAATGAATCTGAATTTTAACTTTTTCATGAATGATGCCGTTGAATCAGCACGAAAAGAGATCGTAGAAGCCGGATATACACAATTAACAACACCCGAAGAGGTAGACGAGGCATTGGCTAAAAAAGGGACGACCTTGGTTATGGTCAATTCTGTATGCGGGTGTGCAGGCGGCATCGCCCGGCCTGCTGCTTCTTACTCTGTAAAACAAGGAATCCGCCCAGACCATCTTGTGACAGTGTTCGCAGGACAGGATAAGGAAGCGACAGAACAAGCGCGTTCCTATTTTACCGGATATCCTCCTTCTTCACCTTCATTTGCCCTTTTAAAAGACGGAGAGGTCCAGATGATGGTGCAAAGACATGAAATCGAAGGCGAAGAACCGATGGAAGTTGTGAATAAACTGATCGGTGCGTTTAATACCTATTGCAAATAAACAAAAGACAAAGACAGGACCCATTCTCCAAGAGGATGGGTTTTCATATGCATTGTTTTGTATAGAAATACATTCGGAATTATCAGAAAACGTAAAATCCCTACTTTTTGTGTTAAAATGCATTATATTGAATAAATATGAGTGCATAAATTTTTATAGATACACTATTGAGAGTTGGGGATATCGATGCAAAAAAGAACTTATGTATTACTTTCACTGGCGTTTTTGCTCGTTTTCAGTGCAGTGGGAGCTGTATTGCATATGGGCGGTCATCAGGCTATGGCAAAAGAGAAACACAAAAAAACACTCGTGATGGGAACATCTGCCGATTATGCGCCTTATGAGTATATTGATACGACCAAAGGCAACAAAATCATCGGTTTTGATGTGGATGTGGCCAAACATATTGCGGACAAGCTCGGCTATAATCTCGTCATAAAGGATATGGATTTTAACGGTCTGGTTCCCGCACTGGATTCTAAGCGGGTCGATTTCGTCATGGCCGGTATGACGCCTAATGCAGAGCGGAAGAAAAAGGTTGATTTCTCAAGCACCTACTACCAGGCGAAGCAGCTGGTCGTTACAGACGATCCTAAAATTAAGACGATTGAGGATTTAAAAGGGAAAACAATTGGTGTCCAGCTTGGATCCATTCAGGAAAAAGAAGCGAAAAAAATTGCAGATAAAGTAGACAAGGTCCATATCGAAAAAAGAAATAAAGTTCCAGACCTTGTACAGGAAATCATGTCCAAACGATTTGATGGTGCGGTTATTGAAGACGGAGTCGCCATTGAATACCTGAATAAAAATTCTGATTTACGTGCTTTTGAAATACCGGATTCCGCTACTGCGGGTTCGGCGGTTGCCCTTCAAAAAGGAAGCGGCCTGACGGCTGATTTTAATCAGCAGATCGCAATGATGAAAAAGAATGGCGAGCTGGATAAAATCGCCGATAAATGGTTTGAACCGAAATCTAAGAAAAAGGCAGAGAAGAAATCCATTGTGGATTTTTCCACCATCATGCCTTCAGTACCGTATATTTTAAAAGGGATATTAACAACACTTAAATTTGTGGTTGTTTCCATACTGTTAGGCTTTGTGCTTGGTACGGTCCTTTCTTTGTTCAAAATCAGCAAAGTGCGGGTACTTCGATGGGGAGCAGACGCGTATACGTCCATCTTCCGGGGAACACCGCTAATTCTTCAGCTGCTGATCATCTATAATGCGACACCTCAGCTGACAGGATATAAAATCGAACCATTTCTTGCAGGTGTACTGACCTTTGGATTAAACTCGGCGGCTTACGTTTCCGAAATCATCAGGGCCGGAATCAATGGAGTTGATAAAGGACAGAGAGAAGCGTCTATGGCGCTTGGGGTCTCCTATGGGTCAATGATGAGACAGATCATCCTTCCGCAAGCCTTGAAGAACATTCTTCCGGCACTAATGAACGAATTTATCACCTTAACGAAGGAATCAGCCATCATTGCGGTGATTGGTACGACGGATATCATGAGGCGCGCACAGATTGTCGGAGCAGATACGTACCGTTATTTTGAGCCGCTGATCACTGCGGGCATCATCTATTATGTGATGGTGATGGCATTAACTGTTCTGGGACGCATGCTTGAAAGGAGAATGAGCCGCGGTGATTAAAATAGAAAACCTTCATAAAACATTTGGAAAAAACGAAGTCTTAAAAGGAATTTCCACGCAGATCGGCCAAGGCGAGGTTGTTGCGATCATCGGGCCTTCGGGCTCAGGGAAGTCCACGTTCCTCCGTTGTATTAACATGCTTGAAGAACCGACGGATGGAAAAATCTTATTCAAGGATCAGGAGGTAACTGCTCAAGCATCTAAGATCCAGCAGGTCCGAAAGAAGATCGGAATGGTGTTTCAGCATTTCCACCTCTTTCCTCATATGACCGTTATGGACAACTTAACGTATGCCCCGGTTACCGTGAATAAAGTGTCCAAACGCGAGGCAGAAGCAGGAGCCCGTGAGCTTCTGAAGAGAGTCGGCCTTGCTGATAAAGAAGCCGAATATCCAGGCAGGCTGTCCGGAGGCCAGAAGCAGCGCGTAGCGATTGCAAGAGCCCTCGCCATGAGTCCGGAAGTCATGCTGTTTGACGAACCTACTTCAGCTCTGGACCCCGAGATGGTAAAGGAAGTGCTGGACGTCATGAAGTCCCTTGCTCAAAGCGGGATGACGATGGCGATCGTCACCCATGAGATGGGCTTCGCTAAAGAGGTGGCAGACCGTGTTCTGTTTTTGGATGACGGTGTGCTTGTTGAGGATGCTGTGCCGGCTGAATTTTTTGCACAGCCCAAAACAGAAAGAGCAAAATCCTTTCTTGAAAAAGTATTGTAAGAGGCCTTTTCGGGTCTCTTTTTTTGCTAGAAGTAATGTCCAGCATAGGTCCTCGGAGGATGAAAAGTAAGATCTTCTTTTCATCCCAGGTCGCTTCCGCTTTTCTATTTGCATGTCAAAATTCTTTCTGCAGCATGATATTCATGAGATAATCGTCTGGAGTAAAGCAGGAAAGGAAGAAAAGTTATGCCAGCATTGAAAATCGGCTACAGGACGATAAAGACGGCCGTTGGAACGGCATTAGCCATCGGTATCGCTCAGTGGCTCGGACTGGAATTCTACAGCTCAGCAGGAATTTTAACGATTCTTTGCGTAAAAGTTACGCAGCAACGCTCATTGATCAGCTCCTGGGAAAGGTTTGCGGCCTGTCTCATCGGGATCGTGTTTGCTGCTGTTTTCTTTCAGGTTCTGGGATACCATCCCTGGAGCATCGGGCTGCTGATCCTGATGTTTATCCCAGTCGTTGTCGCTTTGAACCTTAAAGAAGGCATCATTACGAGCTCGGTCATTATTCTTCATCTGTATACACTGGAATATCTCAGCTGGAAAGCGGTGGGGAATGAAATCGCTCTGATTTGTATTGGGATCGGCATGGCACTCTTGGTTAACTTATATATGCCGAGCATGGAACATACCTTAAAGAAAATTCAGTTAGGCCTCGAGGGACAGTTTAAATCCATCTTTCTGGAGTTTCGCGCCTATCTCTACGACCATAACCACTTGTGGGACGGTAAAGAGATAACCGAGGCCGCCCGGCTGATCGATGAGGGGAAGGATCTGGCTTTCCGTGATGTAGAAAACCATACTGTTCGGTATGAGAATGAGTATTACCATTATTTTAAAATGAGGGAAAAGCAGCTTGAACTGATTGAACAGATGATACCGATCCTTTCTTCTATTGACCAGCGGTATCTGCAGGGTTATATCCTCGGAGACTTTTTTGGTGAATTGAGTGAAGCTGTCCATCCTGGCAATACCGCAGTGATCTATTTAAACAGTATTGAAAGAATGAGAGGAAGGTTTCGTGAAATGGATCTTCCGAAAGACAGGGAAGAATTTGAGACAAGATCAAAGCTTCTACACCTGTTAAATGAGATCGAACGGTATCTTCAGATCAAGAAGAGTTTTAGGAAGAGTGACGTCTGATCCATGCATAAAAAATAAGCCGTACAGGCTTATTTTTTTAGCGTTTTACTAGAACAGCGCGCTGATTCCCGTCAGTAACGTTGTCAGCAGCAACGAGCCCAGCATAATGAAAACGACGGTTTTGATTAATTTTTTAGACATCATTACCCTCCTTATCCATTTATTATTGTACAAGGATTTCAACCGTCTCACAACATTTCCTCCTATCTGTCTATAAATTTAGTGATTATAGCAGGAAAAAGCGTTTTCAAAAAGAAAGTAATGTAAAGAAAGAAAATGTCGAATGATAGGTTATAGGAGGCACCTATATGAACGATCATCAGGAGAGAGTGAAGAACTGGAAGCTCGCCACAGAAAAAAGCATGCAGCGGTTTCCGGAACGAAAAGAAAGATTTGAAACAAGTTCAAAGTTTGAAGTCGCCCGGCTCTATGGAATTGAAGCAGAAGATTATGATATAGAGAAGCTTGGATTGCCGGGCGAATATCCTTATACTAGGGGTATACAGCCCACGATGTACAGGGCCCGCTATTGGACGATGCGGCAATATGCCGGATTCGGTTCGGCTGAAGAGACCAACAAGCGGTTCCGTTATTTGCTAAAGCAGGGACAGACCGGCCTTTCGGTTGCCTTTGATCTCCCCACACAGATCGGATACGATTCTGATCATTCCATGTCCAAGGGAGAGGTAGGAAAAGTAGGAGTTGCCATTGATTCATTGGAAGATATGGAAGCGCTTTTACGGGATATCCCGCTCGATAAGGTAAGTACATCGATGACGATTAATGCACCCGCGTCCATCTTGCTGGCGATGTATATCGCCGTGGCCGAAAAACAGGGTGTCTCTTCAGAGAAAATTTCAGGAACGATCCAGAATGATATTTTAAAAGAATATATTGCGAGAGGAACGTATATTTTCCCTCCTAAGCCGTCCATGCGGCTCATTACGGATATATTTGCTTTTTGTAAGGAACACGTTCCGAAATGGAACACCATCAGTATATCAGGGTATCATATCCGGGAGGCAGGGGCGAATGCCGTCCAAGAGCTGGCATTTACGATCGCCAATGGAAAAGCGTATGTTGACGCTGCACTGGCCGCGGGTTTGAACATCGATGACTTTGCACCGAGGCTTGCGTTTTTCTTTAACGCCCATAATCAGTTTTTTGAAGAAGTCGCTAAGTTCAGGGCAGCCAGAAGAATTTGGGCTAAACTCATGAAGGAACATTATAAGGCTAAGAACCCGAAAAGCTGGCAGCTTCGGTTTCATACCCAAACAGGCGGTTCTACGCTGACCGCTCAGCAGCCTGATAATAATATCGTCCGTGTAACAATTCAGGCTCTTTCCGCCGTAATGGGAGGCACTCAGAGTCTGCATACGAATTCGAGGGATGAAGCTCTCGCCCTTCCTACCGAAGATTCTGCGAGAATCGCGTTGAGGACCCAGCAGATCATAGCCCATGAGAGCGGAGTGGCGGATACGGTGGATCCTCTGGCAGGATCTTATTATGTGGAGCATCTGACCGATGTTATGGAGGAAGAAGTTACTCGTTATCTTGAAAAAATTGAGTCTCTCGGCGGTGCCGTTTCAGCAGTTGAACAGGGATACATGCAGCGGGAAATTCATCATACGGCTTATGAGACGCAGAAGTCCATCGAAAAAGGGGATGAAATCATCGTAGGGATGAATTCATTCACGGTGGAGAACGAAGTACAGCCGGAGCTTTTACGAGTTGATCCGGCACTCGGTGAAAAACAAAAAGAAAAGCTCACCCGGCTGAAGTCTTCAAGAGACCAACACCGAGTGAGCGCTCGGTTGGATGCGCTCCGCCAAGGTGCTCAAGGGTCAGAAAACCTGATGCCGCTCATTTTGGACTGTGTGCGCGATTATTGTACCATTGGAGAGATCTGCGGCATCCTCCGTGAAGAGTTTGGAGAATTTACAGGAATATAGACAGACAGGAGTGGGAAGAACGATGAATAAAAAAATACGTGTGCTGGTGGCAAAACCTGGACTCGACGGTCATGACCGCGGAGCTCTTGTCATCTCACAGGCTCTTCGCGATTATGGGATGGAGGTCATTTATACCGGTCTCCGCCAGACCCCCGAACAGATTGTGGCCGCCGCTGTGCAGGAAGATGTGGATGCGATCGGTTTATCTTGCCTGTCGGGAGCGCATAATGAACTGTTTCCCGAAGTGATGTCTCTTTTAAAACAGCGGGGGGCAGAAGACATAATTGTAATTGGAGGCGGTGTCATCCCTTGGGAAGACATTCCTTTTCTTGAATCAGCAGGCGTAAGAAAAATTTTCACCCCAGGCACACCAACGGTTGAAACGGCTAAATATATTGAGGCAGCTGTGCTTGAACGGGATGGTTACCCGGCGCCTGCAGGGATGGAGCCTCCCAAAAAAATTGATCATATCGGCATTGCTGTCGAATCCCTCGACGAGGTTCTTCCGTTTTATGTGAATACCCTCGGGCTTAAGCTTGAAGCGGTGGAAACAGTGGAAACTCAAAAGGTAAAGGTGGCCTTCCTGAAGGTTGGCCAGTCAAGGCTGGAGCTTCTTGAACCAATCGATGAACAGAGCCCGATCCGGCAGTTTATCAACAAACGGGGCCAGGGTGTCCACCATGTGGCTCTTGGTGTGGAAGATATCTCATCCAGAATTGAGGAATTGAAAAAAGCTGGCGTAAAGATGATCCAGGAACATCCGGTGAAAGGTGCCGGCGGGGCATCCATCGCATTCATCCATCCATCTTCTACTCATAAGGTGCTGTTTGAACTGTGCGAAAAACCCGTGGAGGAAGGAGGAGAGTCCTGATGGACATGTACGATAAAATGGAAGAACTTTATGAAAGGAAACGTGAGATCGAGCTTGGAGGCGGAGACGACAGGATTGATAAACAGCATGAGCGTGGAAAATTGACCGCAAGAGAACGAATTGATCTTTTGCTTGACGAGGGAACGTTTGTGGAGTTAAACCCCTTTATTGAACACCGCTGCACCGATTTTGGTCTTCAGAATATGAAGGCTCCTGGAGAGGGTGTCGTTACAGGGTATGGAAAGATTCATGGCCGGCCGGTTTATTTATTTGCTCAGGATTTTACCGTTTTTGGCGGCGCGTTAGGTGAGATGCACGCCCATAAGATCGCCAGTGTGATGGATCTTGCGGCTAAGAATGGAACACCATTTATCGGGCTGAACGATTCTGGTGGCGCGAGAATTCAAGAAGGGGTTGTTTCTCTGGACGGCTATGGCCAGATCTTTTACAGAAACTCGATCTACTCCGGCGTCATTCCGCAAATTTCCGTTATTCTGGGGCCATGTGCAGGTGGAGCTGTCTATTCCCCGGCCATCACCGATTTCGTTTTTATGGTGGAGCAGACAAGTCAAATGTTTATTACCGGGCCGAAAGTCATCGAAACGGTAACGGGTGAAAAAATTTCATCTGAGGATCTTGGCGGCGCGAAGGTGCATAGCACGAAAAGCGGAAACGCCCATTTTATGGGGGAAACAGAGTCTCAAGTGCTCGAGCAGGTTAGGGCGCTGATAGCCTTGCTTCCTCAGAACAATAAAGAAAAACCGGCTAGAATAGAAGTCCAGGAGCAGGAGAACGATGACCGCCCCGATATCGCCGAGGTGGTACCGGTGGATGCGACGAAACCGTATGATGTTCGCAAGGTCATCGAGCAAGTGGTCGATCGGAACACTTTTCTAGAAGTTCAAGCCTTTTTTGCCAGGAACATAGTCATTGGTTTTGCCAGGATTAAGGGTGAAGTGGTAGGATTAGTATGTAATCAGCCAAAAATCATGGCTGGCGGCCTTGATATTGATTCTTCGGATAAGGCATCGCGCTTTATTCGTTTTTGTGACGCTTTTAATATTCCGATTATCACCTTTGAGGACGTCACCGGATTTTTTCCAGGAATTAAACAGGAGCACGGCGGCATTATAAGACACGGAGCTAAAATCCTGTATGCCTATTCCGAGGCAACCGTTCCAAAAATAACGGTCATCACCCGCAAGGCCTACGGCGGGGCTTATGTCGCATTAAACAGCAAATCGATTGGCGCTGACCTTGTTTTTGCGTGGCCGAATGCAGAGATCGCAGTCATGGGGCCGCAGGGTGCGGCGAACATCATTTTTGCGAGAGAGATCGAACAAAGCGATGATCCTGAGGCGACAAGGCAGACTAAGATCGACGAGTACCGGACGAAGTTTGCCAATCCGTATGTTGCAGCTTCCAGAGGTATGGTCGATGATGTCATCGATCCACGGGATACGAGGATCAAATGTATTCAAGCTCTGGAAATGCTCCGGACGAAGCATGAGGAAAGGCCCTGGAAGAAACACGGCAATATCCCGTTATAATGGAGGAAGACACGATGGTTAATGAGCAACGACTGCTAGGAGAATTTTTGGAATTGGTACAGATCGATTCTGAAACAAAATTTGAAAAGGAAATTTCCAAAGTCCTTACAAAAAAGTTCACCGATCTTGGTGTTGAAGTATTTGAGGATGATGCCGAATCTAAAACTGAACATGGCGCCGGAAACCTGATTTGCACGCTGAAAGGCAATAAAGACGGAGTGGATCCGATTTATTTCACATCACATATGGATACGGTCGTACCTGGCAATGGGGTAAAACCTGCGATTAAAGACGGCTATGTGGTAACCGATGGGACGACCATCCTTGGTGCGGACGACAAGGCAGGCCTCGCTGCGATGCTTGAAGCCGTTAAACTTTTAAAAGAACAAAATATTAAGCATGGAGACATTCAGTTCATCATCACCGTTGGTGAAGAGTCAGGGCTTGTAGGAGCAAAAGAGCTTGATCCTGCCCGGTTAACCGCAAAGATCGGTTTCGCGCTCGACAGTGACGGCAAAGTCGGCGACATCATTGTCGCAGCGCCGACACAAGCCAAGCTGATTGTTGATATCTATGGAAAGACTGCACATGCAGGTGTTGCCCCTGAGAAGGGTGTGTCAGCCATTACCATTGCAGCCAAGGCTATCTCTAAAATGCCGCTCGGAAGGATTGATGAAGAAACAACGGCTAACATTGGAAGATTTGAGGGCGGCACACAGACCAATATCGTTTGTGATCACGTGGCTATTCTGGCAGAAGCCCGTTCTCTTGTCACAGAGAAAATGGAAGCTCAGGTGGCTAAGATGAAAGAAGCGTTTGAAGCAACGGCCTCTCAGTTTGGCGGCCGCGCTGAAGTAAACATAAAAGTGATGTACCCTGGATTTAAGTTTGGCGACGGGGATCATGTCGTTGAAGTGGCGAAGAAAGCTGCTGAACGCATCGGACGTCCTCACCGCTTGCTGCAAAGCGGCGGAGGAAGTGATGCGAACGTAATCGCCGGCCACGGGATCCCAACCGTAAACCTTGCAGTAGGATACGAGGAAATTCACACAAAAAATGAAAAAATGCCGATCGAGGAACTGGTGAAAACAGCCGAGATCGTGGTTGCGGTCATTCAGGAAGTCGCCGGAGAGTAAAGATTAGGAGCCATCCATGAAAAGGTTTGGCTCCTGTTTTTATGGCCCTTCAGGTCAAGGTTGACATATATAGCTCAAATTAGTATATTTGGTGATAGTTTGACCATGGAAAAATATGTCTAAATAGGATGGAAAGCCGGAGGGATTGGATGAGTGAACTTGCGAACATGCATATGATGATGAACTATTTGCGGGGAGTGTACAAGGTACTTGAAGATGAGTGGCAAAAATCAGCGAAGTCATTGGGATTGACTCAAGCTGAGCAGCACATTCTATGGATTGTATCCTTAGAACAGGAAGCCACAATTTCCCGCATTGCACAGCTCGGATTATGGGATGTTTCGACAGTCATGCAGGTTATTAAACGCCTGAAGGAAAAAGGGTTGATACATTTATTGAAAAAAGATCATGACCGGCGAATTTCTTACGTTACCCTTACAGAAGAGGGAGAGAAAAAACAGAAGCTGTCCGGTGAAGGCTCATATTCAGTTTACCGTTATCTTCAAAACTGGAGTAAAGATCACGGCAAACAGGAATTACTGCTGGAGCTTGTAAACTTGCATAGGGACATGAACGAGCATTTCCACGGGAAAGAGTATGTGGAATGGATTGAGAAAACAGGCAGGCAGCTGCGTGAAACAGTGGAGACAAGGTGATTTGGCCTTGTCTTTTCTTATGGTGCGGCAGTCAAACGGCTTTCGCTTTTCTTATGTTCTCTCATTTCTTATAATGGGGAAGGAAAGGATTGAAGGAGATGGAACAACATGGATAGGTCCGCCAACTTAAAACGAAGATTTATCCTGCATGTGGACATGAACAGCTTTTATGCCTCGGTGGAAAGTATGATGGACCCTGCTTTAAAGGGAAAGCCTTTAGCCATCGCCGGCAATCCGGAAGAACGGCGCGGCATCATCGTTACCTGCAGCTATGAAGCACGGGAGTTCGGGATAAAAACGACGATGCCACTGTGGCAGGCAAAAAAACTTTGTCCATCTCTCATCGTCTTACGGCCGGATTTTCAAAAGTACCGTACGATGTCTCAGAAGATGTTTCAGCTGCTCCGGGAATATACGGAGCTCGTGGAGCCTGTTTCAATCGATGAAGGCTATCTTGATATTACAGGATCCGCGATGAGCCCGATTGAAGCGGCCGAGGAGATACAAGACAGGCTGCTCCATGAATTGGGCCTACCTTCAAGCATAGGGATTGCACCGAATAAATTTCTTGCCAAGATGGCATCGGATATGAAAAAACCGATGGGCATTACGGTCTTGCGAAAGCGGGAGATCCAGCAGATCCTCTGGCCCATGACCGTCGGAGAAATGCACGGAATCGGAAAAGCCACAGAGGAGAAACTAAAAAAATATAACATTTATACCATCGGTGACCTCGCAAAAGAAGATGCGTACAGCCTTAAACACCGTTTTGGAAAAAACGGAGTGAGGATATGGGAGCGTGCGAACGGTATCGATGACAGCCCGGTTGATCCGGAGCGCGCCTCTGAATTTCAATCGGTGGGCAACTCTACCACTCTGGCTGAAGACGTAAGTGATCAAGAGGAGCTTAAACGCGTCTTTTCCGTATTGGCAGATTCAGTGGAACGGCGGATGAAAGCCAAGAACGCCGTTGGACAGAACCTTCAGATCGTGATCCGCTATGCAGACCGGAAGACGGTCACCAGAAGCAAGACGATGGAAAATCCCTTTCATGCTAAGGCAGATATTCTTGAGAATGCATGGTCTTTGTTTACGAAACATTGGAACGGTGAGCCAGTCCGTCTCCTCGGCATTACGGCCGCAGATGTCTTACCGAAAGAAAAAGCCTACAAACAGATGGACTTGTTTACGTTTGAACAGGAAAAAAAGCGGAATGACGTCAATCGATTGATCAGCGATATTCAAAAAAAGTTTGGTGATCAGTCCATTATTCGAGGCAAACTAACAGATGATCCATCAGACTTTTATTAGCCAAAGGCCAGGTGAACATGATTTGAAAAAAAGTATCCAACTTTCGTCTGTGCTTGGATTAGTGTTTCTTTTAGGGTTCTTTTTTCTTATTGGAGGGATCTATCAGGAGACGTTCGTAAGAAGATTCGATGAGACCGTCGTCCATGCCATAACGGCTTATCAGCCCCGGGAGCTGACGCGAGCTTTTATCGTCATCACTGAAAGTGCATCAAGGCCTAATCAATTTATCGCGTTTGCTGTGTTCTCTGTTTTTTTCATTTTATGGAGAAGAAGATGGCTAGAACCAGTGTTACTGGGGATCTGCTTGTTTGCGGCCCGCAACGGAAATGAGCTTCTTAAAGGAATTTATGAAAGAAGGCGGCCATCCCTTCATCGTCTTGTTGAAATCGGAGGATATAGTTTTCCAAGCGGACACGCCATGATCTCCATCGGTTTCTTTGGATTGTTGTTCTACTTGCTTGTAAGACAGATTGGACATCGATGGGTGCGGTGGCTGATCACTGCAGCAGGATGTGCTTATATCGTGCTGGTCGGCCTGAGCAGAATCTATCTTGGTGTGCATTATCCAAGTGATGTGCTCGCAGGATTTCTTGCCGGAGGAAGCTTGCTTCTTTTTTTCGTTGTCCTTTATCGCCTCGTATTTTTTATGTTAAAGCATGAAAGGAATAGCTGAGATGGAACTTCATTTTTTGGGAACGGGAGCCGGTATGCCATCCAAGGAACGGAATGTATCTTCAGTGGCCCTTAAATTCCTCCAAAGGGGCGGAGAAGTCTGGCTCTTTGACTGCGGAGAAGCCACACAGCATCAAATATTGCGCACTTCTCTCAAACCTCGTAAGATCAATAAAATTTTTATTACCCATCTGCACGGAGACCACATCTTTGGTCTGCCGGGCCTTCTTGGAAGCCGTTCTTTTCAAAATGGCGAAGCGAGTCCAGTGGCGATTTACGGTCCCAAGGGGATAAAAGCATTTATCGAAACTGCATTGAACATAAGCGAAACGTATCTCACCTATCCGATCCAAGTCATTGAGATCGGTGAAGGGCTGATCTGTGAAGACGATGGCAGGCACGTATATGCCAAGAAACTGGACCATGTGATCCCTTGTTTCGGTTTTCGGTTGGAAGAGCAGGCGCAGCCAGGGAAGCTGAAAGCCGGCATGTTAAAAAAGATGGGGCTGGCGCCCGGTCCATTGTATCAGCAATTGAAAGAAGGAAGGGATGTCCGACGGGAGGACGGAACAGTGCTCAAGAGCAGTGATTTTGTATCACCTCCTGTACCTGGACGGATTGTCGCTATCCTCGGTGATACGAAATACTGTGATAATGCGGTAGAGCTGGGAAGAAATGCCTCGGTGATTGTCCATGAAGCGACTGTCCTGCATGAATTGGCAGAAAAGGCCGCGGAATTCGGACATTCTTCAGCCCGGTCTGCTGCTGTTACCGCCAGGCTGGCGAATGCAGCCGCATTGATCTTGAACCATATCAGTTCCAGGTATCATAAAGAGGAGAAAATGCTGCTTTTAAAAGAGGCAGAGGAAGTTTTTTCGAACACGATGATCGCTGATGACTTTAGTATTTTTCCGATTGAAAAGATCAAAAAATGAGCGGGCTGCCGCTCATTTTTTTTTCATCTTATTGTACACTTCAAGGATAAAACCCTTCGGTTCAGGGATCTCGCCATTTCTGATGGCCACCGCCACATCGGGTGTATCTGTGATGATGGCATCCACCTGCCAATCCAAAAAATAATGCAGCCACTTTTCCTGATTCACCGTGTACGGTCTGACCCGTATCCCATGCTCCTGAAGGCTCTCCAGAATGATAGGGTGAAGACTTTTAAATTGCGGATGCACACTCAGCGCCCCCATACTTTTTGCATAGTTCCATGGCTCGTAGATGGCCGAGGAGTACAGGGGTGCAATATCAATGTATGGATCCATGCTTCTTAATTGAACAAGACTGTAATGGTTAAAGGAAGAATAGATCGTTCTTTCTTTCATGCCGTAAGCATTTACGAGACTGTAGACTTTTTTCTCTAAATCTTCATAATGCACTTTGTTATTCTTCAATTCAATATTGAGAAGAAGAGGTGTTCTACAGATCCACTGCAGAAATTCTTCGAGTGTAAGAATCCGTTCATGTTGAAAGGCCAAAGAAAACCAGCTCCCCGCGTCCAGCTGTTTAATCTCAGCGAGCGTAAAATGTTTAACATACCCTTTTCCGTTCGTTGTCCGTTTGACCGTATCATCATGAATGATAACAGGAATGCCGTCGCTCGTTAAATGGACATCGATTTCAAGTCCGTCTGCTCCCATTTCATATGCGCGAGTGTAAGCGGCCATCGTGTTCTCTGGGCATACCTTGCTGGCACCCCGGTGTCCAAATATTTTTGTCATAGCGGGAACACTCCTTTCTTCTTATACTCTTACCTTAACATAAGCCGGCCAAACGTTCTAAAACCAAAAAAACAAGCCCGTTACTTTCAGGGGCTTGTTTAGGTGGCTCGCGCAGAAGTAGTGCGCTCAATGCTCATATCATTTTTTACGATCCATTTTATAAAATCTTTTTCCTTTTTTGTCAGTGGCCGTGTAAGAAATTGTTCGAACTCTTTAAACAACAGATTGTACCGCTTGAATTCTTCTTGATCAAGCATCTTATACCTCCCGTTGTTGCGCTATAGTTGTTTTATTATAAAATAAGATAACAGAATTGTCAAACAATTCCTTCGGCAGACGGCGGTGTATACAGGCTGCCGAGCTCTTCTGAGCGCTGGGCAGCGCGTTTGACGCATGATTCAATGGCTTCTTTTACTTGAAACTGGTCCAGCATCTGTATGCCCGCCTCTGTTGTACCCCCGGGACTGGTTACCTTCTGACGGAGCAGCCGGGGATGGTCGCCGCTCATTTTCAGCATATGGGCAGCGCCCAAAAGTGTCTGAGCGATCAGATCTCTTGCCTCAGATTCACTAAGATCAAGAGAGGACGCTGCCTGGTGCATCGCTTCGACTAAATAATAAACATAGGCCGGACCACTTCCGGCCAATCCGGTTACGGCGTGCAGACTTTCTTCTTTCAAGCAGGTGGTCGTTCCTATGCAGTTAAAAAGCTCTTCCGCCTGTTTGAGATCATGGTCTTCCGCATATTTTCCAGCAGCAAGGCCGGTAGCAGAATATCCGATCGCTGCCGATGTGTTCGGCATCGCACGAATGACTGGTGCATCCGACTGAAGAAGGCAGGAGATATGGTCGGTTGATATTCCCGCCAGCACTGAAATGATAAGGTGCTGTTCACCGATGGAATCCCTGATCGCGTACAGGGCGTCCTCTGCATCTTTCGGTTTCATGGCAAGGATGAGAATCTCTGCTTTCCGGACCGCATCGGATGCAGAAGCCGCAATATCGATTCCATACCTTTCCTTCAGTTCCAAGAGCCTATTCGTGTTCATTCTGTTGGCTGCGATGATTTGTCCGGGCACGGCGAGTTTATTGGTGATCAATCCTGAAATCATAGCTTCTGCCATGGAGCCTGCTCCAATAAATGCGATTTTCTTATTCACGGCAATCCCTCCAACTTAGGTTAAACGTAAAAACGCACTCCTCGATCCTTGGAAAAGGACGGAGGAGTGCGATCCGCGGTACCACCTTAATTGGCTTTTTAAAAGCCCAGCTTATTGCCTGTATCGAAGGCATACGATCAGGTTCAATCCCTGATGGCTCGGGGGATAGGTTCATTCATCTCGTACTGCTGGAATCTTTCAGCCGGTGGATTCCATTCTCTTTCAGCCGTTTAATGAATTACTGGTCCCTTTCAGCGCCGTGTTCAGCGTTCAGTTATTACAAAACATTATGCAATGGGTCAGTACAGTATGTCAAGTTCATATTTTTTGCAATATTAACTTTTCTTAAGAAGCTCATTTTTTGCTATACTGATTGGTATATATATGCCAACAGATGAGGTCAGGTGAACAATGTTGAATCAGAATATTATAACCATCTCGCTTCCGACACCGTTTCCGGTAGGAGATGTCAATGTATATCTCATACGAGGGGAGAAGCTTACCCTTGTTGACTGCGGGCCAAAAACACCGGAAGCATGGAAAATCTTCCGGGAGAAACTGGCTGAAAACGGGCTGGCTGAAAAGGATATTGAACAAGTGATCTTTACTCATTATCATCCGGACCATGTCGGGCTTTATGCATACTTTAAGAGTCCGGTGCCGGCTGTCCTTGCCAGTTTAGAAGAAATACCATATCTGAGCCAGCAGAAGGAATTTTTCGTACATAGAAATCGGTTTTATGAAGGGTTTTACAAAAAAATGGGTATGCCGGAAGAAGCGGTCCGGTTTGAGTATATGAAGTTAAAAAAATATCTTGAGTTCTCTGCTGTTGTCCACGCTACTCCCGCTTTGTATGAAGGAGAAGAGGTTCCGGGGCTTCCGGGGTGGACGATGATGAAAACACCGGGCCATTCGCCTGATCATCTTTCTCTGTTTCATGAGGAGAGCGGAATCATGATCGGAGGAGATTTTTTGCTGCAGCGCATATCTTCCAACGCGCTCATCGAGCCGCCCCTGATCACTGAAACAGAGCGGCCTAAACCCCTGCTGCAATACCGGAATTCATTGAAGACAGCAGCCGGACTCCCTATTGACGTCATCCTTCCGGGGCATGGCCTTCCCATCTCCAATAGTTCAGAGCTGATCAAGGAAAGGCTTGCACAGCAGAACAGCCGGGCCCACGCTTTATGGGAGATGCTATCCGGTGAGAAGACAGCCTATGAATTAAGCAAGTTATTATTCCCGGGCATCTATCAAAAGGAGCCGGGCCTTACTCTTTCGGAAACCGTCGGGCATCTGGACCTTCTTGAAGAAGAGGGACGGATTCTCGCAAAAGACCTTCACGGAATTATCTACTACAAGCGGGCAGAAGGAGCATAAGAATATGAAGGAATTGAAAGGAAAAACAGTTGTAATCACAGGTGCATCAGGGGGGCTGGGAGCCCAGCTTGCCCATGATGCGGCAAGTCTTGGAGCTCAGTTGGTGCTTGTTTCCAGAAATATGGAAAAACTGGCAGCTGTAAAAAACAATCTTAAAGAGACATTCAACGTGGACGCCCTGATTTATACGCTGGATGTAGGCAATATCGAAGAGGTAAAAGCTGTGTTTGAGGAAATCATCCGCACCGTTTCTGTTGATGTTCTGATCAATAATGCTGGATATGGGATATTCGATTATTTCGTTGACGCAGACCTTAACGACCTTTCTGGTATGCTGCAGACCAATGTGGTCGGACTGATGGCTTGCACCCAGTCCGTCTTGCCGCAAATGATCGAGCGGCGTTCCGGGCATATCATTAATATTGCCTCTCAGGCAGGAAAGATCTCCACACCAAAATCGAGCGGTTATGCCGCTTCCAAACACGCGGTTCTTGGCTTCTCAAACGGGCTGCGGATGGAACTGGCAGACAGCGGAATTCAGGTGACAACCGTTAATCCGGGTCCGATCGAAACCAACTTTTTTTCCATTGCGGATAAATCCGGAACCTATGAGAAAAATGTTAAGAGGTGGATGCTGTCCCCTGAATATGTGTCTAACAGAATCATCTCGGCAATCGGCCGTCCGGTCCGTGAGATCAATCTTCCTCGCTGGATGAACGCCGGAAGCACACTCTATCAGCTTTTTCCCCGCCTCGTAGAAAAGCTTGGCGGAAATGCATTCAAACAAAAATAGACAATAATTATATTATGTAAACAAAAGCGCATCCATGCGCTTTTGTTGCTGGATAAGAGGAAGAAAGTCTTATATTAATAGGGCTAAAGCACTTATTGTGGTTTGCCGGTGGTGAAAACGGGTATATACAGTACAGGCTATAGACCGCAACCATAGAAAGAGGGGTAGCACTTATGAATAAAAAAGTTTTATTTATATCCGACCATGGAGATCCGCTGGCAAAGCTTGGCGGCAAACAAGCCGGAGGACAGAACAATTATGTCTACCATCTGGCGCTTGCCATGGAAAGCAGGGGATGGGATGTCGATGTCATCACCCACTGGTGTGATAAAGATGCCCCGCAGACGGAGGCGTTCGGGAAACGCTCAAGAGTCATACGCATCAAAGCCGGTGTCAAAGGCTTTGTCTCCAAAAATGAAATGTTTCAGATACTGCCCGCTTTTTTCAAAGAAATCGAGCAACTCGTTCCTGTAGAACAATATGATATTATTCATACCCACTACTGGCTGTCCGGCATTCTGGGCCGCCAGCTTCGCAGAAAGTATAATGTACCGTTCGTCCACACATCGCATTCCCTTGGCGCAGCAAAAGAACGTGCGACAGGTGAAAGGGATGAGCGCAGATTCCAATATGAACGAACCATTCTCCGGTCCGCCAACCGCGTGATTGCCACGACCAACAGTGAGAAAAGCTTGATCTACGATTTTGCCAAGCAGCCTGCACCTGTTGATGTCATTCCGATCGGTGTATCTCCTAAATTCTATCCTTTTAACCAAAAAACCGTGATTAAACAAAAACTGGACGTTCAAGGCCCCCTTGTGTTTTATGCTGGACGGCTGGAAGAGACAAAAGGTGTTGAAACCCTTCTTCAAGCATTCCGATATTTGATTCAATGGGGAGATGTTCCAGCAAATACAAGGCTGATTCTTGCCGGAGGACAGAAAGAAGAGATCGGTGATGACCGGCTTCCGATTCAGGAAGAACAGCGTTCTTGGGTGAAAGGAATTGAACGTTATGTTCAGTTTGTCGGGCCGAAAAGCCAGGAGCAGCTCGCAGAATACTTTAATGCTGCCAACGTCGCTGTCGTTCCTTCCTACTATGAATCGTTCGGAATGGTAGCTGCAGAGGCACAGGCGTGCGGCTGTCCAGTCATTGCCTCTCGTGTAGGCGGGCTTCAAAATGTCGTGGTTGAAGGAGAAACAGGACTGCTCGTTGCGCCAAAGGACGCCCAGGATTTAGCGCTCACACTGGAGATTATTTTAAACAACGACATCATTGCACAAAGGCTGGGTAAACAGGCATCTTCCCTTGCGGAACGCGATTATCGCTGGCCGAATGTGGCCGCGAGGGTGGAGCATGTGTATGAGGAGGTTCTGTCAGGTGAAACGAGAAAACGTTACACATCTTTTAGCTACTGATCTTGACGGCACCCTGGTTGGAGAACAGGAAATGACTGCTTTTCTGCTTGACTATTATAAAGATCGCCCCTATCAGGTGGAGCTCGTTTATGTTACCGGAAGGCACTATGCTTCCACTATGGATTTGATCAACGATGAAAAGCTTCCTATGCCTTCGGTCCTTATATCGGACGTGGGTACAGAGATGTATGATTTTAATGATCCGGCACTTCATGAGCGATGGAAAAAAACATTGGAAGAACAATGGAACCCTGATGCAATTTCCCGGATCGTTGAATTATGCAGCGGCTTAATGCCTCAATCCATTCCATCCACCCATCGGCTCTCCTATTATGCGGAAAGCGATGAAGCAGTGGAAGACGTAAAGCGAAAGCTGATTGACAGCTCTGTGCCGCATAAGCTCATTTACAGTTCCGGAAGAGATGTAGATATTCTTCCTCCCAATGCAGGAAAAGGGGAAGCCCTGTCTTTTCTGATCCGTGAAAAAGGATGGGAGGAGGCCAATATATTAGTCGCGGGTGATTCCGGCAATGACCGTGACATGCTTACCCTCGGCTATCCGTCCGTCATCGTTGGGAACTGCCAGGAGGAATTAAAAGAGCTGCCGGATCATCCCATGATCTTTCGGGCGCAAAGGCTTTGCGCCGGAGGAATTCATGAAGCATGGGAGCATTTCTTTGAAAAAGCAGCCGCTGTAAAATAGGGATAACGCAAGCACCCCCCGTAAGCCCGGCTTATTGGGGGGGTGCTTATTCTTTTGTAACAAAGGTGTATACGACATCTTGAACGGTTAGATAGGGATCTTCTGCCTCTTCGGTTTGAAGCTCTTTTTTTATTTGTTCCTCAAGGAGAGTATATTCTTTCTCAGTATAAGGAATACACTCCTTGTGATAAAAATAGTCCAGCAATGCTTTTTCCAGCCATTTGCGCAGCAGCCGATTCTCCATTCTGCACTTCCTTTCTTCTCCAAACAATGTAGCCTGCACATACCGGACGGTCAATAGCCCTGAAAAAATTTCCATTGAGAACAGAACATATATTCGGTTAAAATGGGTATACATAATGAATGAGAACGAACGTTTGCTTTGGAGGGGTGAAGGAAGTTGATCGATTATTCCAAGATTCAAAATCGTTCAATTCTGTGCATGGATATGAAAAGTTTTTATGCAAGCTGTGCGGCTATGCGCCTGGGGCTCGACCCGCTGACCTGTTATCTTGCTGTTGTAGGGAACACAGAGAGGCAGGGAAGTGTTGTCCTGGCAGCTTCTCCCTGTCTGAAAAGAGATTTTGGAATAAGGACAGGAAACCGGTTGTTTGAGATTCCAAAAGACAGCCGCATTCACATCGTAGACGCCCAAATGTCCTTTTTTCTCAAGCGTTCCATGGAGATCACGCGTCTGCTCAACCGTTTTGTTCCAAAAGAAGCGATTCATACTTACAGTGTAGATGAAAGTTTTATTCAGGCAGACGGGACAGAGCGGTTGTGGGGAGGGCCGGTGAAGCTGGCTCAAGCCATTCGTACAGCGATTAAAGAGGAGTTCGGTCTCCCCAGTGCGATCGGGATCGGGCCGAACATGCTGATGTCTAAGCTATGTCTCGACTTGGAGGCGAAAAAAAGGGGGGTGGCGGAATGGACGTATGAGGACGTGCCGAAGAAGTTGTGGGCGCTGTCGCCTTTAAGCAAGATGTGGGGCATCGGTTCCCGTGTGGAGCGCTCGCTGAATCTGATGGGCATCACAACGGTAGGAGACCTTGCGCATTATCCCTTGGAGCTTTTGGAAAAGAAATTCGGTGTCATGGGAAATCAGCTTTATTACCATGCGTGGGGAGTTGATCTCTCAGAGGTGGGGGCTCCGATCATGCAAGGCCAGATCAGCTATGGAAAAAGCCAGATCCTCCTTCGGGACTACGACGATCCGAAAGAGGTCCAGCATGTCATTTTAGAAATGTGCGAGGAAGTGGCGCGACGGGCGAGAACAGCGAGAAAAGCGGGAAGGACGGTCAGTCTGGGAATCGGCTACAGCAAAGAAGAATGGGGCGGGGGCTTTTACCGATCAAAGACCGTATCTGAACCGACTAACATTACGATGGAGATCTATCAGGTGTGCCTGGAACTCTTTCATACATTTTATGAAGGAAAGACGGTCCGTAAAATCACTATTGCTTTGTCCAATGTATGTGAAGATAGTGAAACGCAGCTCAGCATCTTTACACTTGAGCATCCTAAAAAGCGAAAGCTTGGCTATGTGATGGACGATATCCGCAGGAAATACGGATCCAACGCTCTCCTCCGGGCGGTTTCTTATACGAGTGGAGGGACGGCTCTGCACCGCAGCACCCTTTTAGGCGGTCATAAAGCGTAAAACAGAATGGAGGGGTCTCTCTAGATGATCAAAGACCGGGGAAGTATCAAATGGACGGCTATGATGCTGCCTGAACATGTAAAGCAATTAAGGGACTGGGAGCGGGAAGAGGCCTCCTTTGAGAACGCTGAACTTGATGAACAGCAGTTGGAGGAGATGAACCAGCAGATCTTTTTTGCGATGGAAGAGGCAAGGGAGGTCGCCGTATTTTGCCGTGATTCTCTTCGCGAAAAAGCGATACAGGGGCTCATCCACTATTATGACCCGCATCGCCGCCTGCTCAGAATGATCAATGATCAAGGAAAAAGACAGGACGTCCCTCTCGACACCATCATAGGGATAGAGACGGACGTTTAAAACACAGAAAATAAGCCAGCCTTATAAATAAGGCTGGCTTATTTGACTGCATCAAACAGATCGGAGGCCAATAATTTTTTCTGGAGGGAGTCAACATTCCCTTCGCTTGAAATTTCAATTTCCTGCCCCGGCTGTATGGACAATGCGATAAGGCCGAGCAAGCTTTTTCCGTCTGCTGTCTTATCTCCTTTTTTAACGTACACAGCTTCTTCATAGCTGCTCGTGAACTGCACAAATTGGCTTGCGTTTCCGGCGTAGATGGGTTTTTTTGCAATCAATCTCAAGTTAATCTCTCTCCCTGCATATCCTTTTTTATAAAGCTTATGAAGGGTGGAAAAAGAAATGTCATAAAATTGATTTAAAATTAAAGTGACTTCCATCGGAAAGTACAGGAAAATATAGAAAGAGATGTGTGGAGAGGAGCAGTAATCATTGATCCGCAATAAAAAACGAATGATTCATTATTTACTGATTTTAAGTTTGGCAGGCTGCCTTTTATATATCAACCATCGGTATCTAAATTTAACGCCGGAGCGCTTCCGAGGATGGATACTGTCATGGGGAGTCTGGGCTCCTATCGTTTATATCGCTCTATATGCAGTCCGTCCTTTTGTACTGTTTCCGTCCTCCGTGTTCGCAGTCACGAGCGGCTTGGCCTTCGGGTTATATTGGGGGTGCCTGTATACATACCTTGGGTCATTGTCAGGCGGGCTCATGACGTTCTGGGCAGTGAAATGGATCGGCAAGAAAGCGCTGAAAAAAGAGTGGAAGGGAAAGTATCAGAAGGTCCAGGAGGGCATCAAGCAGCGCGGGTTTGTTTATGTACTCATTCTTCGTCTGCTCCCCATATTAAACTATGATCTTGTGAGCTACTTGACGGCTGCGGCGAACGTCAAATTTAAAGATTATGCGGCAGCTACGGCCATCGGCATCATACCGGGTACATTGGCATACACCTACTTAGGGGCTTCAGTGGCCAATACAGGGATGAAGGAGATTTTAATTTCCTCCATCATCATCATCACATTGATTATCCTCCCGGTCGTAACAAGGAAAAGATGGCAAAAAAAACTGGGCCTGTGACCTTTCTCATGGAAAAAGAAGCGCTGAATGGCAATCAGCGCTTCTTTTTATGTAGTCGCTTGGGAAGGGAGGAGCTGCTTAAGAAGCTGCTGGATAGCGGAATCCGCATCAGAGCCCTCAGTGATCAGGAGAAATGACTCCCCTTTACGCAGCATCATGAAAAAGGTAACAAGGCATGTTAATTTTTTTGCGTGCAGGGTGACTCCATTTTTACATAGGAACACGTTGGACTGAAATGATCGGGAGATTTTTACGAAATCTGCAATCTTTTGAATGGTAAATTTAGAAGCGTCACTGGTGATGGAAATGGTTTTTGAACAAATCTTTTTCATATATGTGATCCTCCTGAAATGGATTTAATAGTGATCTACAGGCAATCTACCCTGTAATGAATCGTTTCAAACCAGGCGCGGTTGAAAATATCAGGAGAGGGAATAGAGAGGAGGAGACAGAAGGAGGAGGATGCACGGATGTTTGAAATGATTTTTCATTTTTTAAAAGAGATGGGGGCGGCCGGGCTGTTTATGGGGACCGCCCTGGAGGCTTCCTCAGTTCCTTTTCCCGGTGCGCTGGTCATTCTGATCTATGGATTTCTGCTGAAGCCAAACCTGCTTGAGACCCTGCTTCTGGCATTAGCAGTGAGTGCCGTATATACCATATTCAGCTATGTACCTTATGTAATAGGCTATAAGCTTGAAAGCAAGATGAAAGAAAAGTTCAGCGAGAAGAAAGTGGAGAAAACGAAGAGAGGGTTTAAGAAATACGGAGAGTGGAGCATTGCTCTGTCACGGCCGTTGGGAATCGGAAATTATGTTTCCTACGCAGCAGGGATGAGCAAAGTCAATCGGTGGAAATTCGGCGGGCTGACCTTTATCGGCATCTTTCCCTTGGCGGTTGCCATGCTGTTTTTAGGCAGGCTGGGAGAAGTGAAGACCGTTAACCATGTGCTTCAGGCATCACAGAACTATATCCTGGCAGGGGCGGGAGTGCTGCTGGTTTGTTGTTTGCTGTATAAATTCGTGTATAAGAAAAGGACGGCCAGCTGAACTCTGGCACATAAAAGCGCAAACTGCCAGAGAACAGGAACAATGATCAAACCGTACAAGAATATGTTAAAATGACAATCAGATACGGAAAGAAGGAATTTTAAAGAAACGATGATTCATTTCTGGACAGCCCATCATACACAGGTTTATCGCGAACTTGTCAAAATGGAGGCCATACATGTAATACAAACCATGAACAGCGAGGAGAAATGACATGAAACTGGAATGGACAGAAAGAGCGATCGAAAAGATAAAGGGCAAAATACAGCATGGCGGCCGCATTCTGCTGAAATATGATACGGAAGGCTGCGGCTGTGTGGTCAGCGGGGTATCGGCACTCTGGATTGTGGAGCATGAACCGGAGGGAACGGTACAGCTTGAAACAAACTTCCTGCCTGTTTATATAGAGAAGGATAACGCGGTGTTCTTTGATGAACAGATGACGATCGATTTTAAAAAGGAACAGCATACGTTTCAGCTGAAAAGCCCAAATCAGATGCTTAATCCGCATCTTAGGCTCGAAACTAAAATAAAAACAGGAAAGGACGCCTAAAAGGGCGTCTTTCCTGTTTTTATTTCGTTCATCAGTGATGAAGAACGAAGCCTATGGCGTCTTTTCCTGTTTTGAGAGCAGGTACTGCCTGCTTTGAAGGGCGCGGGAAACAAAAGGAGTGATGTACTCTACTGCGTCAAGGAGCGGCTCAAGCTGGATGCCTGTAGAAATGCCCATACGGTGAAGCATATAGACGGTGTCTTCGGTAGATACATTCCCGGTAGCCCCCGGTGCAAAGGGGCATCCTCCAAGCCCGCCTGCGGATGTGTCGAAGCGGTCCACCCCTGCCTGAAGAGCGGAAAAGATATTTGCAAGGGCCATTCCACGTGTGTCATGAAAATGGGCAGCGATGAGCAGGGCTGAAGGAAGATGATGTTTTAACAGGCAGAATAGATCATACACTTCCTGCGGATTGGCCATCCCGATCGTGTCAGCTACAGAGAGCTCATCCACCCCAAGCTCTGCAAATTCTTCGCAAATTTTCAGCACGTCCTGTTCGTCCATCTTTCCTTCATACGGACAATAAAATGCAGTGGAGATACAGGCCCGTACAAAAAATCCTTTTCGTTTCAGATCCAGGATAAGCGGAGCAAGCTCCTCCATGCTTTCTCGCGTACTTTTATTAATGTTTTTCCTGTTGAACGTATCGCTGACTCCTACAAAAAAAGCAGCGCTCTTACAGCCGGAAGCAAGCAGGCGCTCTACGCCCCTGCTGTTGGGCACAAGCACGATATTACGTATGCTGTCACCTGTGCAATGCTCAATGACCTGTTCGGCATCTCCCATCTGCGGCACCCACTTAGGCGAAACGAACGAGGTCAGCTCCATTTCTTGAATGCCAGAGGATTTCAGTTTATGAATGAATCGAATCTTGTCTTCAGCCGGAACGAGCTGTTTTTCATTCTGCAGTCCGTCGCGCGGCCCAACTTCAATGATGGTGACTCTTTGAGGTAGTTCCATGGCTCCTCCTATCATTGCGTTATGTATGTAATCTTCCCTTTATTTTACGTTTTAGCTCTTTAAGTTGCAATATGAGCCAGGGAATTATGATATGATAATAAGGAATATTCAGAAAAAAATAGGGAGTGAGAAGAAATTTATGACCATTCAGGATGCAGTGATTGTAAGCGCTGTCAGAACGCCGATCGGCAGCTTTCAGGGAAGTTTGAAGGATATTCCTGCTACAGAGCTGGGAGCCATTGTCATCAAAGAGGCACTATCAAAGGCAGGTGTCTCACCGGATGAGGTCAGTGAAGTCATCATGGGGAACGTTCTTCAGGCGGGATTAGGGCAGAACCCGGCACGCCAGGCGGCCATGAAAGCGGGATTGCCGCAAGGGGTTTCCGCGATGACGATCAACAAGGTCTGCGGGTCAGGCCTGAAGGCTCTTCACTTAGCCAGTCAGGCAGTCATGCTCGGAGAAGCGGAGATTGTCGTCTGCGGCGGAATGGAAAATATGAGTGCTGCGCCATATCTTTTGAACGATGCAAGAAGCGGATTGCGCATGGGGGACGGCAAGCTGGTTGATTCCATGGTTCATGACGGATTATGGTGCGCCTTTAATGATTATCATATGGGAATTACGGCTGAAAACCTCTGTGATGCCTATGGGCTGAGCCGCAAAGAGATGGATCGGTTCGCCGCAGACAGCCAGCAAAAATGTGAAAAAGCCATGGAGGAAGGCAAATTTGCGGATGAGATCGTGACAGTAGAGATTCCGCAAAGAAAGAGAGATCCTCTTCTGTTTTCGGAGGATGAATATCCGAAAAAAGGAACAACAGCTGAAAAGCTTAGCAAGCTGAGGCCAGCCTTTAAAAAAGACGGAACGGTAACAGCAGGAAATGCTTCAGGCATAAATGACGGCGCAGCTGCCCTGGTGGTTGTATCCAGAAAAAAAGCGGAAGAGCTGGGATTGACACCGCTTGCCAGGATTGTGGCAAACGCCAGCGCGGGTGTGGATCCGAGCATCATGGGAATCGGCCCGGTTGATGCCACGAAAAAAGTGCTCGAAAAATCAGCGCTAACGCTTGATGATATCGGTTTGATCGAAGCGAATGAAGCTTTTGCCGCCCAATCGCTGGCCGTAGGAAAAGAGCTTAAGTTTTCCAATGATAAATTGAATGTCAACGGAGGTGCAATCGCCCTTGGCCATCCGATTGGAGCAAGCGGTGCGAGAATCCTCGTGACTCTTCTTCATGAGATGAGAAGAAGAGAGGAACGCTACGGGCTGGCGACCCTTTGTATTGGCGGTGGCCAGGGAGTAGCGACAATCGTTGAAAATGAAAAGTGGCAATAAGGAGGGAGCAGCATGAAGTCTATCGAGAGCAGTGCACTGAAAGCAATTGAAGAAATTAATGACGGGTCGACTCTGATGGTCGGCGGATTCGGTCTCGTTGGGATTCCGGAAAAATTAATTTTGGCACTCGTTGAAAAGGGCACAAAGGATTTAACCGTCATCTCCAATAACTGCGGCGTAGATGATTGGGGGCTCGGCTTGCTCCTGAAGAACAAACAGATTAGAAAAATGGTGGGTTCCTATGTAGGGGAAAACAAGGAGTTTGAGAGACAGGTGCTATCCGGCGAGATTGAAGTCGAATTGATTCCCCAAGGGACGCTCGCTGAACGGATTCGCGCGGGCGGTGCAGGCATTCCCGCCTTTTACACACCAGCAGGAGTCGGTACACCGATCGCGGAAGGAAAAGAAGTACGTACTTTTAATGATAAGGAGTACCTTTTAGAAAAAGGAATGACTGCAGATTACAGCTTAATCCGCGCGGCCCATGGAGACAAGGCAGGAAACTTGATCTATAACAAGACGGCGCGAAACTTTAACCCTATGATTGCAGCCGCAGGGAAAATAACCATCGCAGAAGTAGAGGTGCTTCATGAAATAGGAGAATTGGAAGCGGACCGTATTCATACACCGGGAATTTATGTACAGAAGATGATTGTCGCACAGCAGGAAAAGCGCATCGAGCGACTGACCGTTCAATCATAAGCAGAGAAAGCGGGGAATGGCGATGAATTCAAGAGAAAAAATCGCAAGGAGAGCAGAAAAAGAGATTGAGGCCGGATTCTATGTCAACCTTGGCATCGGGATGCCTACCATGGTAGCGAATTACATAAGTGAGCACAAGAGCGTCGTCCTGCAATCCGAAAACGGATTGCTCGGGATCGGTCCGTACCCGAAGGAATCCGATGTCGATCCGGACTTGATCAATGCAGGAAAAGAAACGGTGACCGCCATCAAGGGAGCTTCTTATTTTGACAGCGCCGAATCGTTTGCGATGATCAGAGGAGGCCATGTTGATATCGCCATTCTTGGCGGTATGGAAGTTTCAGAGAAAGGTGATCTGGCCAACTGGATGATTCCAGGAAAAATGATCAAAGGTATGGGAGGTGCGATGGACCTTGTTCACGGCGCAAAAAAGATCATTGTCATCATGGAGCATGTGAATAAAAGAGGAGAAAGCAAAATTTTAAAAGCCTGCAGCCTGCCGTTAACAGGAAAAGGCGTCGTGCACCGCATCATTACGGACAGAGCGGTTCTTGATGTGACAGAACAGGGGCTGAAGCTGCAAGAGGTCGCAGCCGGTTATACCATAAAAGACATTCAAGCGTGCACGGAACCTGATTTGATCATTGCTGAAAATGTAAGAACAGAAGCTTATTAAGAATAAAGCGAAAGGGGAGGAAGATGATGGGATCAGTTTATGTGGTGGAAGGGGCCAGGACACCTTTCGGAAGCTTTGGGAAATCATTGAAAAATATCTCTTCCTTGCAGCTTGGAACGCTGACCGCCCGTGAAGCGCTTCAGCGTGCAGAAGTTACACCTGAGGAGATCGGGGATGTGGTCTATGGGAATGTTATTCATTCAAGCATCGATGCGGCTTATGCTGCAAGGCATATAGCCCTAAGTTCTGATATTCCCGAAACGGTCCCGGCGATGCTCGTTAACAGGCTATGCGGCTCGGGTCTCCAGGCTGTCGTGAGCAGTGCGCTTTCCATCCAGACCGGAGATGCACAGCTGGCGTTATGCGGAGGGATTGAGAACATGTCCATGAGCCCGCATGTAACCTTTAACCAGCGCTTTCAAGGGCAGAAATTTGGAAATCTCCAGCTGGAGGATATGCTTCTTCATACCTTAACCGATCAGTACATCGGTTGCGGGATGGGAATCACCGCAGAAAACCTGGCTGAAAAATACAGTATCACGAGAGAAGAGCAGGATCAGTATTCACTGCTGAGCCACCAAAGAGCGGCAAAAGCGATTCGCAGCGGCCGTTTTGCTGAGGAGATCGTTCCGGTGGTCACGGATGGAAAGAAAAAGCTTGAGCTTGAAAATGACGAACTCGTGAAACCGGATTCGACACTGGAGCAGCTGATGAAATTGAGGCCGTCGTTTAAAAAAGATGGAACAGTAACCGCTGGAAATTCGAGCGGTATAAACGATGGAGCTGTATCTCTCATACTGGCAGGAGAGGATAGCGTTCAGAGCAAGCGAGTCAGACCCCTGGCAAGGATCGTGTCCTGGGCAGTCTGCGGAGTGGATCCAAAGCTGATGGGAATCGGGCCGGTTCCAGCTGCACAAAAGGCACTGGACAAAGCTGGGCTGGCCGTTGAGGACATGGATCTAGTTGAAGTGAACGAAGCGTTTGCTTCACAGTATCTTGCTGTTGAAAAAGAATTGGGGCTTGACCGGGAAAAAACAAACATAAATGGCGGGGCGATCGCGCTCGGCCATCCAGTAGGGGCCAGCGGGGCAAGGCTCTTGCTTTCGTTATCCTATGAACTCCGAAACCGGGGCGCAAAGTATGGTTTAGCGAGTCTCTGCATCGGCGGAGGACAGGGGATTGCCATGATCATAGAAAATGTTTCATAAAAAAAGCGCCACGGTCTGCCGCGGCGCTTTTTTATTTTATCTCCTGTGCTGCTCGTAGACGTTTGGTTTAGACAATGAACGGACAGCGGCAACCTGTTCGGAAGACAGTTTCTCACTGGCGCTGGCTCCGATATTGGAGAGCAGCTGCTTCACGGAGCTGGCACCTGGTATAGCAGATGCAACTGCAGGATGATGGAGAGCATACCGTATGGCAGTCTGGCTCAGACTCCTTTCACTTCCAAGTTCACTGTGTAGGTTTTGAACCAGTACCTGGATCTCTTTGCCTTGATAGTCCAGGTACTGGTCACTTTCGTTGCGCTGCAGCGCTCGTTCAGAGAGCCAGCCCTTCGCAACAGGGCCGCGGGCGATTACACTGATGTTTTTATCATAAAGGAAATCAAGCATTTCTTCTTCCGGCCGGCGGTCAAGGATGCTGTATTGCATCATGACGCTCACGATATTCGAATGCTCTGCGTAATAAGATATCACGTTTGGTCTGATGGAAGAGATGCCATATTCCCGGATGAGGCCTTCCTTTTTTAATTCATCAAAGGCAGAGATGGTTTCATCCATATTGTCTTCGATGGTCCCTCCATGCAGCTGATACAGGTCGATGTAATCTGTTTGGAGGCGTTGAAGGCTGTCTTTAACCGCAGATTTTATGTATGTCTTCGATGGATCCCAATCCCAGCTTTTTTTATCCTCTGTCCAGCGGTTACCGACTTTAGTTGAAAGAACGATCTTGTCCCGGAAAGGTTTGACGCTTTTACCAACGAATTCTTCATTCCAGCCGAATTGGTAAAGATCGGCCGTGTCGAATAACGTAACGCCTTCTTCATATGCTCTCTGGATCATTTCTTTTCCTTCGGTTTCGTTTCCAGGCTCAATGGACATGCAGCCAAGACCGATTTCGCTTACAAGCAAATCGGAAGTTCCTAGTTTGTTCTGCTTCATGGGAAATCATCTCCTTGTATGAGTGAATTACAAAAAGAGTAGCATGAAAACAGGCGAAAAAAAACCTTCCAGTCTGGAAGGGTCAGCGTTTTTGTCCCGGAACAGAAGTGATCCACTCCTTTACGGTGGAATGCTGTTTCATATATTGCTTCAGCATATATTTAATCTGCCACGCTTTTCCTACCATCGTTACACCATTCTGCTGAATATACACTTTCATAGGTTCCCTCCTCCATACGGCGTAATCGTGTTCATCACGTCCCGCTTATGATAGACTTTATGTAGCCAAATAAGATATAGAACCAGGAGTGAGACAAGCTATGGACCATTTAAAAGAAAAGACACTCTCGACAACCCCTGTTTATTCTGGAAAGATCATAGATTTAGAACTGCAGGAAGTTCTCCTGCCCAACGGCAGCAAAAGCAAACGCGAGATTGTAAAACATCCCGGGGCAGTAGCTATTATTGCCCTTACACCGGAAAATAAACTGCTGTTCGTAAGGCAGTACCGTAAAGCCTTGGAAAAGACCATTGTTGAAATACCGGCAGGAAAGCTGGAGAAGGATGAAGATCCGCTGGAGTGTGCGAAGCGTGAACTGCTTGAAGAAACAGGATACGAATGTGAAACACTGGAATATTTATCATCGTTCTACACCTCACCTGGATTTGCGGATGAATTGATACATCTGTACTACACGGATTCACTAAAGGAGTGCAAAGAACAACAGCCGGATGAGGATGAGTTTCTGGATGTGCTTGAAGTATCGCTGGAAGAGGCGCTGGATTTCATGAGAGACCAGCAGATCCATGATGCGAAAACAGCCTATGCTGTACAATATGTGCAATTGAAGAGAAAGCTTTAAAAAGATGCTTAACACATATTACGCTGACCTGCACGTACATATCGGAAGGTCGCGATCAGGAAAACCAGTAAAGATTACGGGAGCTAAGACTCTGACGTTACCGAATATATTAGACATGGCTTCTGATGTGAAAGGCATCAATCTGCTTGGAATCATTGACTGCCATGTTCCAGAGGTCATTCAGGAGCTGGAAGAGATGCTGGAATCAGGGGTCATGGCCGAACACGAAGAAGGCGGTTTATGGTATGAGAAGGTATGCCTCCTGCCAGGTTCCGAAATTGAAATCTATGATGAGAGGTGCCAAGGCCCCATTCATGTACTTGTAATTTTTCCATCGATTGAAAAGATGAAAGCATTCAGTTTTTACATGGCCGACCGAATGAAAAACATAACGCTAAGCTCGCAGCGAATCTACGAGTCCGCACATAACCTCCAACGAAAAACGAGAGAGCTCGGGGGGCTGTTCATCCCTGCTCACGTGTTTACTCCGCACAAGAGCTTGTATGGAAAAGGAGTGAAGACATCACTGTCAGAAGTTTTCCTTCCTGATATGATAGACGCTGTCGAGCTTGGGTTAAGTTCAGATACAACAATGGCTCTTTCTGTGGAAGAATTGAGAGCCTATCCATTCCTATCTAATTCAGACGCGCATTCTTTGGAAAAAATCGGGCGGGAATATCAGACGATTGTAATGGAGAAGCCAACCTTTCTGGAATTCAAAATGGCACTTCGACAGGAACAGGGAAGAAGGGTTACGGCAAACTACGGCTTAAATCCGAGGCTTGGCAAGTACTATGAAACGACCTGTGCCAACTGCTCTGCGATGATCGTGGAGGAGGAAGGGACGTCATGCCCGCAATGCGGGAGCTCCAAAACGATACGAGGAGTAAAAAACCGGATCAACGAACTAGGAGCTGCCGCCCGGCCACTGTCATATGCGAAGGAAAGACCGCCCTACATCCATCAAGTTCCGCTGGAGTTCATCCCGGCACTTGGACCAAAAACGCTGCAAAAATTACGAAATCATTTTGGCACGGACATGGCGATCCTGCATGAAGTGGAAGAAAAAGATTTAATGGAAGCCGCACCGGAACCGATCGTTCATCACATTCTGCGTGCCAGGGAGGGCAAGCTGTCTTTTCATTCAGGCGGTGGCGGCAAGTACGGTAAAGTCGCTTCAGACAAATCTACCAACTAAAAAATAGACATACCTCCCTCTGACATTCATAGAATGAATTAAGAGATTAAGGGAGGAAATAGAGATGCGGTCTATGAAAAGGTTTGTACTGTTTCATCTTCAGGAGCATTATTCACTGTATGTGTTTGTATCCGTCCTCTTACTGATGGGCGTTATTTTTGGAGCTGTGATTGTTAACAGCCTCACCCTCGTCCAAAAACAGGACCTCCTGAATTATTTGTCCCGTTTTTTTGGAGAGGTATCCAATGGAAGCTTCGCCGATCCAAAGGATATGTTTTCACAAAGCTACAGCCACTATATTAAATATATACTGGTCATGTGGATTTTAGGGCTGTCTGTTATCGGTCTGCCGGTTATTCTGGTCATGCTGTTCATAAAAGGGGTAGTCATCGGGTTTACCGTCGGGTTTCTCGTCAACCAGATGGGCTGGCACGGATTCCTGCTCGCATTTGTTTCCGTTCTGCCGCAAAACCTGATTCTGGTTCCAGGGTTGATCGTCGCTGCTGCTGCCTCAATTCTATTTTCTATAAAAATGATCAGGCAGCAGTTTTGGAAAAAATCAAGTGAGCCCTTTTTTCCAAAGTTCTTTAAATATTCGGCGCTTATTATAACAGTCGGACTGTTTTTGGCTGTTGCATCTGCCTTTGAAGCGTATCTCTCACCGTGGCTGATGGAAGGAGTCATGAGTTTAAAGTCCTCTAAATAAAAGCTTTTCATTATTATCTAATAATAATTATAAACAGCAAATTATAATTATTTTAAATTGACACCTTTTCTTCTGTTGATTTATAATAATCATGTGAGACATAAGGGAGGATTAGGTATGGAAAGCCGTCTAGACCGGATCAAAAAACAGCTGCATTCCCAGAGCTATAAGCTTACTCCCCAGCGAGAAGCGACAGTTAGGGTCCTCCTGGAAAATGAGGAAGATCACTTAAGTGCAGAAGACGTCTATCTGCTCGTGAAAGAGAAATCACCGGAGATAGGCCTTGCCACTGTATACCGTACATTGGAACTATTAACTGAACTGAAAGTAGTCGATAAAATAAATTTTGGAGATGGCGTATCAAGGTATGACCTCCGTACAGAAGGAGCGGCTCATTTTCATCATCACCTCGTTTGCCTGGAATGCGGTGCGGTTGATGAAATACAAGAGGATCTCCTGGGAGATGTTGAAAAAGTCGTTGAAGAGGGTTGGAATTTTAAAATAAAGGACCACCGCCTTACTTTTCACGGCATCTGCCACCGCTGTAACGGAAAGGACCAAAATGATGAGAATTCCTGACGAAAGGTTCTCATCATTTTTTATTTATTTACAAAACCGAAAGAATCAGTTAACGTAAAGTTGTAGTAAATTTAGAAAATGTGTATAGAACGGTAATTCTTTGGCATAACCTGTACTAATATGAGTGTACGGGAGGCCTCTGAACTATGAGATCTTGGCTGAGATTATGCTGGAACGCATCAAAAATCTTTTTATCTTTCACGGCCTGCACATTGCTATTCTACTTTGGCTTGCTTTGGATCAATCAGGAGTACCAGGATTATCACCGGTATGACGTGCCCAAGGGCAAAGCAGTGAAGGTTTTCCAAAGTGATGCTTCCATTACAGGTAAAGAGGAGAGCAATTGGCTCATCCGATTGCTGTTTTTCTACGAATCCAGTGAATAAGGAGCGCAGATATGACAGATCATGTCCAGGATTTTATTCATTATTTAATAGTCGAACGTGGTCTTTCAAAAAACACGGTGGATTCATACCGCCGCGATCTGGGACAGTATGTGCTTTTCATTGAAAAAGTGGAAAACATTTCAGATATCAATCAAATACAGCGTGCTAATATAATAGGTTATCTGCTTCATCTGAAGGAAAACGGCAAAGCTTCGACCACCATTGCCAGGAACATCGCTTCCATACGTTCATTTCATCAGTTTCTGCTTCGTGAAAAAGTATGCGATTCAGATCCTTCTGTACATATCGAAACACCAAAAGCTGAACGCAAGCTTCCGAAGGTGCTTGCCATGAACGAAGTGGAAGCGCTTTTAGATACTCCTGATACTCAAGAAGCGTTTGGGATCAGGGATAAAGCCATGCTGGAATTGCTTTATGCGACCGGGATCAGGGTATCGGAGCTGGTAAGTCTTGATCTTGCTGATGTCCATTTATCGATGGGATTTTTGCGCTGCCTTGGAAAAGGAAACAAAGAACGGATTATCCCGCTCGGCAAGATGGCGACAGAAGCCATTCAGACGTACTTGGATACTGGCCGGCCAGCACTTTCAAAAGGAAAGAGCGGCAATGCCCTGTTTTTGAATCACCATGGCAATCGGTTATCAAGACAAGGTTTTTGGAAAATTTTAAAGCAGCTTGCCAAAAAAGCAAGGATTGAAAAAGAATTGACTCCCCATACGCTTAGGCATTCATTCGCGACACATCTATTGGAAAATGGAGCCGATCTTAGGGCGGTACAGGAGATGCTGGGACATGCAGACATCTCGACTACCCAGATCTACACGCATGTGTCAAAAACGAGGCTGAAAGATATTTATGCGGCCTATCATCCAAGGGCATAGGTCTTTTTTTTCACATAGATGTCTGACTTCTGACATCATAGCTGCTGAGTTTGTTCAGACGATTGTGCGGATATAGTATCTAAGTATGTATTAAATAGTTTTTGGAGGTTTTTCATAATGGAATATAAACGATTTAAACGGACGTTTTTGATTGTAATGGATTCAGTTGGAATCGGAGAGGCTCCGGATGCTGAGAAGTTTGATGATAAAGGATCGGATACACTCGGTCATATCGCTGAAAAAATGAACGGGCTGCACATGCCGAACATGGAAGCGTTAGGACTGAGTAACATCCGTGAAATTAAGGGTATCAAACCGGCAGAAAAGCCGAAGGCGCATTATGCGAAGCTACAGGAAGCATCGAACGGCAAGGATACGATGACAGGGCACTGGGAAATCATGGGCCTTCATATCGAACAGCCGTTTCAAACGTTTCCGGAAGGCTTTCCAGATGATTTGATTCAGGTGCTTGAAGAAAGGTCAGGGCGCAAGATCATCGGGAACAAGCCAGCTTCCGGAACTGAAATTCTGGATGAACTGGGCGAAGAGCACGTGAAGACTGGGGCGCTCATCGTCTATACCTCTGCGGACTCTGTTCTGCAAATCGCGGCCCATGAAGAGGTAGTGCCGCTTGAGGAATTGTACAAAATCTGTGAAACGGCAAGAGAACTTACGAAAAATGATAAATACATGGTCGGACGCATTATTGCGCGCCCTTTTGTCGGCAAACCCGGTGACTTCAAGCGGACAGCCAACCGTCATGATTATGCACTGAAGCCATTTGACAGAACGGTCATGAACGAACTCAAGGACAGCGGATATGATGTAATCGCGCTCGGTAAGATCTCCGACATCTATGATGGCGAGGGGGTTACGGAAGCGATCCGCACAAAATCCAATATGGACGGCATGGATCAGCTCGTTAAATCGATGGATCAGTCATTTACTGGACTGAACTTCTTAAACCTGGTTGATTTTGACGCGTTATTCGGCCACAGAAGAGACCCGAAAGGCTATGGGCAAGCCCTTGAAGATTTTGACGCCCGCCTTCCTGAGGTTTTCGAGAAGCTGAACGAAGATGACGTCCTGATCATCACGGCTGATCACGGAAATGACCCGGTGCATCATGGAACAGACCATACGAGAGAATATGTTCCGCTCCTCGTGTACTACAAAGGAATTGAGTCAGGCAAACCATTAAAGGTAAGCCAAACCTTTGCCGATATAGGGGCAACGGTAGCCGATAACTACAATGTGAAGCTGCCAGCATATGGCAAAAGCTTTCTTGATCAACTGAACTAGGAGGAAAAACAATGGGAGATTTGAAACAAATACAGACTGCTGCAGGTTATATCCAGGGAAAATTGTCAACTAAACCGCATATCGGACTCATCCTGGGATCTGGTTTGGGGATACTGGCTGATGAAATTGAGAATGCGGTGACTCTTCCTTATGGCGAAATACCTGAATTTCCGGTTTCGACGGTTGAAGGCCATGCCGGCCAGCTCGTCATCGGCGAGCTGGAGGGAAAACAAGTCATTGCGATGCAAGGCCGTTTTCATTACTATGAAGGCTACTCTCTTGAAAAGGTTACTTTCCCTGTCAGGGTGATGAAGGAGCTTGGTGTAGAGAGTGTCATCGTGACTAATGCGGCAGGCGGGATCAACACTTCGTTTGAAGCAGGAGATCTGATGCTGATCACCGACCATATCAATAACCTGAACGACAATCCCCTGATCGGGCCAAACGACAGCTCTTTCGGGGTGAGATTTCCCGACATGTCTGAAGCATACACACTCAGCTTGCAGGAGATCGCCAGAAGTACTGCTTCATCCCTCGGCATCACATTAAAAGAGGGAGTTTATGTTGCCAACTCTGGTCCGAGTTATGAAACGCCGGCCGAGATTCGCATGCTTAGAACATTGGGCGGCGACGCCGTAGGAATGTCCACCGTACCGGAAGTCATAGTAGCCCGGCATTCCGGAATGAAGGTCCTTGGCCTTTCATGCATCTCAAACATGGCAGCCGGAATTCTGGATCAGCCGCTTACCCACGATGAAGTGATGGAAACAACGGAACGAGTAAAAGCAAACTTCTTGGGTCTTGTAAAAGGCATTGTTAAATCAGTTTAAGGGAGGAAGAAAAATGGCTACTCTTTTATCAAAAATAAATGAAGCAGTGAGCACGATTCAGTCTAAGGCTGAAAAGGCTGCACCTGAAATTGGATTAATTCTTGGTTCCGGCCTTGGAGAACTGGCAGACGAAATCGAAAATCCGGTTCATATTGATTACAGTGATATCCCGCATTTTCCTGTTTCGACGGTAGAAGGGCATGCAGGAAGGCTTGTTGTAGGTAGACTCAACGGCAAAACCGTTGTAGCGATGCAAGGAAGGTTCCATTTCTATGAAGGATACAGCATGCAGGATGTTACGTTCCCTGTTCGGGTGATGAAGGGGCTTGGCGTAAAGCTATTAATCGTGACGAATGCGTGCGGAGGCATGAACCCTGAGTTTTCAGCCGGCGATCTCATGATCATTGACGATCATTTGAACATGACAGGAGCGAACCCGCTGATCGGCCCAAACGACGCAGAGCTCGGGCCTCGTTTCCCGGACATGAGTACAGCTTATACACCTGAGCTTGTACAATTTACAAAAGAGACTGCAGCCAGCCTCGGCATTAACGTGCAGCAGGGAGTTTACGCCGGTATCACAGGCCCGACCTACATGACCAAGGCCGAGCTCCGCATGCTGCGTACAGTAGGAGGGGATGCAATTGGAATGTCTACTGTACCTGAAGTGATCGTAGCAAGCCATATGGGCATGAAAGTGATCGGCATTTCCTGTATCACGGACATGGCCATCGCTGATGAGCTCGAACCTCTGACACACGAGCAAGTAGTGGCAGTTGCCAACCGTACGAAACCGAAATTTATCAACTTAGTTAAAGAATTAGTCAAAAATGTTACTTTGTAGGGAAAGCGGTGTTTGAATATGAGAATGGTCGATTTGATTGAAAAGAAAAGAGACGGAAAAGAATTAACAAAGGAAGAAATTAATTTTATCATTACAAACTATACAAACGGAACCGTGCCTGATTACCAGATGGCAGCCTTTGCGATGGCCGTCTATTTCCAGGACATGACGACTGAAGAGCGTGCAAACTTTACCCTTGCGATGGTAGAGTCTGGAGACCAGATTGATTTGTCTGCGATTGAAGGAATTAAAGTGGATAAACACTCTACAGGCGGTGTGGGGGATACCACAACTTTAGTACTGGCTCCGCTAGTAGCCGCTTTGAATGTGCCTGTCGCTAAAATGTCCGGCCGAGGCCTAGGCCATACTGGAGGAACGATCGACAAGCTTGAAGCGGTGCCAGGGTTCCACGTAGAGATCGACAACGAAGAATTCATCTCCCTTGTCAATAAAAATAAAGTAGCGGTTATCGGACAAAGCGGCAACTTGACTCCTGCGGACAAAAAACTTTATGGCTTGCGGGATGTTACGGCAACGGTTAACTCGATCCCGTTGATCGCAAGCTCGATCATGAGCAAAAAGATCGCGGCGGGTGCGGATGCAATCGTCCTTGATGTGAAAACGGGCGCTGGCGCTTTTATGAAGACGGTTGAAGAAGCAGAAAAACTGGCAAAAGCGATGGTTCAGATCGGTAATGCTGTAGGACGAAACACAATGGCTGTCATCTCTGACATGAGCCAGCCATTAGGGTTTGCCATCGGAAATGCGCTGGAAGTAAAAGAAGCGATCGATACGTTAAAAGGGGAAGGCCCTAAAGATCTTGAAGAGCTTTGCCTTACGCTAGGAAGCCATATGGTGTATCTGGCAAAGCAGGCGGATTCCCTTGAAGAAGCACGAACAAAATTAAAAGAAGTCATGACGAACGGCAAAGCGTTAGATCAGCTAAAAACTTTCTTAAGTGCACAAGGCGGAGATGCATCCGTTGTAGATGATCCTTCTAAGCTTCCGCAGGCAAAATATACGTTTGAAGTGGAAGCGAAACAGGATGGAAATGTATCCGAGATTGTTGCGAACGAAATCGGAACAGCTGCCATGCTTCTGGGTGCAGGCCGTGCGACTAAAGAATCTCAAATTGATTTAGCAGTTGGATTGATGCTGAAAAAGAAAGTTGGAGAGCAGGTTGCTGCCGGTGAACCGCTTGTGACAATCTACAGCAACACTGAAGACGTGAAAGCGGTTGAAGATAAAATCCATGCCGCATATACCATATCTGCGGGAAAAGCTGCTGCACCAACACTTATTTACAAAGAGATCAAAGAATAATGAACGGTTTGGGATCATCCTTTTTTGGATGATCCTTTTTTGTTTTCTTCCGTCCTTTGTATAAACCCAAAATTAATGGAAAAAATAGGGGTATCATGAATTGGAGGGAAAATGCAATGAAACGATACATAATGGTTGCAGTTGCCATGGCGCTACTGCTGTCTGCAGGCGGAGGGCGAACGTTCGCTGCTGAAAAAACATTATCGCTGGCTCCAAATGCATCATCTGCCATTTTAATAGAGCGTGATACAGGGACGGTATTATTTGATAAAAACAGCCACAAAAAATTGCCGCCTGCAAGCATGACGAAAATTATGACGATGATTCTAATCATGGAAGCGCTGGATTCCGGTAAAATCAAACTGACCGATCCTGTCCGGGTCAGCGAGTATGCCGCTTCCATGGGTGGATCCCAAATTTTCCTTGAACCGGGCGAAGAGATGACCGTGCATGATCTGATGAAAGGAATTGCGATCGGCAGCGCCAATGATGCATCCGTTGCGATGGCTGAGAAAGTCGGCGGATCCGAATCTTCCTTTGTCGATATGATGAACAAAAAAGCGAAACAGCTTGGGCTTAATGATACCTTCTTTAAAAATGTGACCGGGCTGCCTGCAGCGGGCCATTATTCATCCGCTCATGATATGGCGATCATGGGCAAAGAACTTCTGAAGCATGAAGAAATCACTAAATATACAGGCCAGTATGAGCAATACCTTCGCCAAAACACTCCGAACAAATTCTGGCTTGTGAACACGAACAGACTCGTCAAATTTTATCCGGGAACAGATGGTTTAAAGACCGGATTCACTCAAGAGGCCAAATACTGCCTGACCGCGACAGCTAAAAAGCATGACATGCGTGTCATCGCGGTCGTAATGGGAGCACCCAATCCAAAAGAACGAAACAAGCAGATCACATCCATGTTCGACTATGCATTTTCTCAGTACGCAACAAAAAAATTATTTGACCGCCATCAAATCGTGAAACAGGTCAAAATTCAGAAGGCAAACAAGCAGAACCTAGCCGTTGTTACTTCTGAAAGCATTTCTATCCTGTCAAAGCGCGGTGAAAAAGAAAACAAAGTCATTCCAAAGGTTACTGTCATGCCAGATTTAAAAATGCCGATTAAAAAAGGCGAGCAAGTCGGAATGCTGAGCATTGTTAAGGATGGGAAGACAATCACCAAGAGCCCGCTGCTTGCATCGGAAAATGTAAAGAGCGCTTCATGGTGGAGCTTATTCAAACGGACGATCGGCCACATGGCAAAAACGAAATAATGCATGAATTGACTAATATGGACGAAATCGCACTAGTTTTGTAACAGTGGAGGATTTCGTCCTTTTGCTATCGAAACATTTTTACATCAAGAAAAAGGAGGAGAGAAAGTTGAGTCTTAACATCGGGCTGGAAATTAAGCATACTGTATTATGTATTCGCCTCGAAGGTGAACTTGACCATCATACTGCTGATGAACTGAGGACGAAGGTTGATGATATTTTAAAGAATAAAAATATTGAACATATTATGCTGAACCTTGAAGGGCTGGCTTTTATGGACAGCTCAGGACTTGGCGTAATCCTTGGAAGGTATAAGCAGATCAAGAGCAATCACGGCGAGATGGTGGTCTGTGCAATCTCACCGGCGGTCAAGCGTTTATTCGATATGTCAGGCCTTTTTAAGATCATCAGGCTGGAAGAAAACGAAGAGTATGCCCTACAAACATTGGGGGTGGCTTAACATGAGAAACGAAATGAAAATTCAGTTTTCGGCACTGAGCCAGAATGAATCGTTCGCCAGGGTAACTGTTGCTGCGTTCATAGCCCAGCTTGATCCGACGGTGGATGAACTGACCGAGATTAAGACCGTCGTCTCTGAAGCGGTGACCAACGCGATCATTCATGGATACGAAAACCGAGCGGACGGAATTGTATGCATTGAAGCGGTTCTTGACGAGGATAGGGTGAAACTTACGATTAGGGATAAAGGGATTGGAATTCAAGACCTGGATGAGGCGAGACAGCCATTGTTCACCTCTAAGCCGGAGCTTGAACGTTCTGGTATGGGCTTTACAATCATGGAGAATTTTATGGACGAGGTGGAAGTGATTTCCGAACCTTCCTATGGCACCACGATTCACTTGACTAAATTCCTGGCAAAAAATAAAGCGGTTATCAATTAAGGGGTATGCCTTATGGATGTCGAGGTTAAAGGCGGTAAGAATGAATCGTACTTTAAGGATGAGGAAATCAAGTTACTGATCAAACGAAGCCAGGGAGGCGACCAGTCTGCCCGAGACCTGATCGTGGAGAAAAACATGCGCCTTGTCTGGTCTGTTGTACAGCGTTTTATCAACAGGGGATACGAACCTGACGACCTTTTTCAAATCGGAAGCATCGGCCTTCTGAAATCAGTGGATAAGTTTGACTTGAGTTATGATGTCCGTTTTTCCACGTATGCCGTTCCTATGATCATCGGGGAGATCCAGCGGTTCATCCGGGACGATGGAACAGTTAAGGTCAGCAGGTCCTTGAAGGAAATGGGGAACAAAGTAAGAAAAGCGAAGGATGAGCTTGCAAAAGTGCTCGGCAGGACACCGACTGTTAACGAGGTTGCTGAAAAACTGGACATCACGGTTGAGGAAGTTGTGCTTGCACAGGAAGCAGTGCGTGCACCTACGTCGATCCACGAAACCGTTTATGAAAACGACGGAGATCCCATCACTCTCCTCGACCAGATCGCTGATACGGCCGAGAACAAGTGGTTTGATAAGATCACGCTGCAGGAAGCCATTGAATCCCTGGACGAAAGGGAGCGGGTCATCGTGTACCTCCGTTACTACAAAGACCAGACACAGTCGGAAGTAGCTGAACGCCTTGGAATATCACAAGTGCAAGTCTCCCGCCTTGAAAAGAAAATATTAGCTCAGATGAAGAGCCAGATGGATTAACAGTCCATCTGGCTTTTTTTTTGAATGAATTATCTTAGCTGTCCTCAAGGTGGCTTCACTCATACCCCTCAACACAAAAAAGCGTATTGCTGGAGCTTGTCGGACATTAGCAAGGCGCCAGCGCTTTTCTTGTTGGGAATTGATGGATAATCATCGGATGAAGAATGAGACAACTTTACCAAATACATACTAAAAACGTATGTCGAAGATAATCAGGAGGTACAACCATGCAGGAATCTACTGTTTACATACGCATGAGACAAAAGGTTCAGGTTGTTCTTCAGCAGCCCGTTACACTTGAAACGGTCGCACAAATCGTCGCATCTCCTTCAGCTTTCAAAAAGCTGAAGGACCTGGTCATTTATCAGGTGAAACCGGCGGATAAGCACTTGGTTGTTATTGATGTGATGAAGGTAGTTAAACAGATAGGGGAGGTGCTGCCGAATTGCGAGGTCCAAACGGTCGGTCCCGCCCAGACGATACTGGAGATCCAGTTTAAGAAGAAAAAGATGGCGGCAGTCTATTTTGTACTCGTTTGGCTGCTCCTATTTATCGGTTCAGCTCTCGCAATCATGAACTTCCATGAAGATGTGAGTATGCAGATCGTCCATCAAAAGATCTATCACATGATTACCGGCAGTTATAATAGTCAGCCGCTCCTTCTGCAGATCCCTTATTCCTTTGGTCTTGGGCTCGGGATGGTCTTATTTTTTAACCATGTGTTCAAAAAGAGACTGAACGAAGAACCAAGCCCGCTGGAAGTAGAGATGTTTAAGTACCAGCAGGACCTTGACCAGTATGTCATTATTCATGAGAACAAAGAAACCGAGAAGAAGATTCATGGGGATTAAGAGTCTGTTCCTGGCGTTCATCGGATTTGGCGGAGGCATTGCGGTTGGTTCTGGGGTGGTTGCTTTTCTAACCGTTCTCGGAATTATTCCCCGCCTCATGCAGCTGAGCAAAACGTACTGTTTTATACGCGCGTATGAATGGAGTGTTGTGTTGGGGGCAGTGATCGGCGGTTGGCTGAACTTGCGGAATGCTTCTTTTCATGGCTCGCCGATGCTGCTTATCGCGATCGGGCTCTTCAGCGGTGTGTTTATAGGAATGCTCGCAGCCGCACTGACGGAAGTATTGAATGTCCTTCCGATCCTGGCAAAAAGGATTGGATTTGGAGAAAAGCTTCTGGTGATCATCATGGCGATTGTTTTAGGAAAAGTGCTGGGCTCTTTGTTTCATTGGATGGTATACGTAAATCAATAAGATAGGAGAAAAGATGATGTCGAATAAAGAACAGCAGCAGGCTTACGCAGAAAAGATCAAGCCTTTGCAGCCAAAACCACCGTATTTTATGAACTGTCTGAAGGCCTTTTTAGTGGGAGGGTTCATCTGCATTATAGGAGAAGCCCTCCAGAAGTTTTATATGACCTATTTTAATTTTAATGAACAAACAGCAGGCAATCCAACTGCAGCCACGCTGATCCTCATCTCAGCTTTGCTGACAGGCATTGGCGTGTATGACAAGATCGGACAATTCGGAGGAGCAGGATCGGCAGTTCCGGTAACTGGATTCGCCAACGCAGTGACGAGTGCTGCTCTGGAACATAAGAGTGAAGGCATTGTCCTTGGTATCGCTACGAATCTGTTCAAACTGGCGGGGGCTGTTATTGTATTCGGAGCTGTATCCGCTTATATCTTCGGGATGATCCGGTACGCATTTAAAATTTTAATGTAAAGGAACGATGGATATGAAACTGCTCGGCAGGCAAACATGGAAATTTGGAGATGAGGTTTATTTAAATTCAACAGGAACGGCTGCAGGGCCGATGGAAAGTGAGGGGCCGCTCGGAGCGATGTTTGACGTGAAATACAACGATCTTCATTGCAACGAGAAGAACTGGGAACTGGCAGAACGGCGATTGATGGAAGATTCCATCGAAAGCTGTTTGAAAAAGGCGAAATTGAAGAACGAGGATATTAACTTTTTCCTTGCCGGCGATCTCCTTAATCAAGTCGTAACCGCGAACTACGCAGCTAGAACCAATGAGATCCCGTTTCTAGGTGTCTTCGGTGCATGTTCCACTTCGATGGAATCTCTTGCAGTTGGTGCAGCTTTAGTGGACGGCGGATATGCCAAACGTGTAGTGGCAGCGGTCAGTTCACATAACGCAACAGCAGAGCGCCAATTCCGGTACCCGACTGAATATGGCGGACAGAAACCGGATACCGCAACATTCACAGTGACAGGAGCAGGGGCCGCTCTCGTCAGCAGTGAACCGTCATCTATAAAAATAACCGCTGCGACGATCGGAAAAGTAAAAGACTTCGGGATCAAGGATCCTTTTGATATGGGCTCAGCGATGGCGCCAGCAGCAGCAGATACCATCGCGGCTCATCTTAAAGAGACAGGAAATGACCCCGATTACTACGATTTAATCGTAACCGGGGACCTTTCTGCAGTCGGGGCCCCGATCGTGAAGATGCTCTTAAGTGAGCGAGGAGTTGATATCTCAAAGAACCACAGAGATTGCGGACTGATGGTGTATCGGCCGGATCAGGAAGTGTTCGCCGGGGGAAGCGGATGCGCCTGTTCTGCAGTCGTAACATACGGCCATCTTGTAAAAGAACTCCAATCAGGTCATTTGAAACGGATTCTGGTCGTTGCCACTGGGGCACTCCTGAATCCGACCATGATCCAGCAAAAGGAATCCATACCTACGATCGCTCATGGAGTGGTCCTTGAAAGTACAAAGGGGGGGCATAACTAATGGAGTATCTTTGGGCATTTTTAGTGGGAGGCGCCATGTGTGTGGTCGGCCAGATCCTGATGGATGTGTTTAAATTAACCCCTGCACACGTCACCACCTCCTTTGTTGTCGCGGGAGCTGCACTGGATGCATTCGGCATTTATGATAATCTTATAAAATTTGCAGGCGGAGGAGCTACAGTTCCGATCACGAGTTTTGGACATAATCTGCTGCACGGTGCGATGGCATCTTCAGAAGATCATGGCTTTATCGGGATCGCCATGGGAATCTTTGAACTGACGTCTGCCGGGATCTCTTCTGCTATTCTATTCGGTTTTTTGGTCGCTTTAATCTTTAAGCCTAAGGGGTGAAAACAGTGGGAAAAAAGCGTGTCATCCTCATTACAGACGGAGATTTATATGCTCTGCGGGCAGTAGAGCATGTAGCCAGAAAAATAGGTGGACGCTGTATTTCCCAGTCCTGGGGGAACCCTTCAAAAATTAGCGGGCACCAGCTTGTCCAAATGATCCTGCAGACACCGTACGATCCCGTCCTCGTCATGTTCGATGATTGCGGGTTTCGCGGGGAGGGCCCGGGAGAGCTCGCAATGAGAATCGTGTGCGGCCATCCGGACATCGAAGTGCTTGGTGCGATAGCCGTCGCATCCAAAACCCGTTATTCGGAATGGACCAAAGTCCATTTTTCCATCGACCGTTATGGGGCCTTTACTGAATACGGAATCGACAAGAGCGGGCTTCCTGATATTGAGACAGGAAGAATCAACGGAGACACGGTGTATATTCTTGATGAATTAAACCTCCCGATGGTCATCGGGATCGGTGATATCGGAAAGATGGCCGGCCATGACGCGGTCGAAAAAGGAGCCCCGATCACAAGTCTGGCGGTGGCGACCATTTTAGAAAGGAGCGGTTATCATGCAGGGATCGAAAGAACAGCAGAAGACACCAATCAGTAAAAAGATCCAAGAAAACGAACATCAGCTGAAAAAACGGCTGGGAATCGGAATCAGCTTTGATGTGGGTGTCAGAAAACTGCACGTAATGAAGAAAGAAGTTCAGATCTATTACTGTACAGGTTTATGCGACAGCTTATTTATTATTGAGATCATGAGAGAGCTCATGGATATGGACCATGGGCATCGTGCGCCCTCCAATGTAAAAGAGATACTTCATAACCATCTGTCTCACCAGCAGGTGGAACTGACCGATAATTTGGAGATCGCTATTGACCGCATGCTTTCTGGATTGATTTCGGTCTTTCTTGAAGGGGAGGACCAAGCGTTCATCGTGGACGTACGTAGCTATCCTGGCAGACAGCCTGAAGAACCGGACGTTGAAAAGGTCGTCCGCGGCTCCCGTGATGGATACACGGAAAATATCATCATCAATACAGCCCTAACCCGAAGGCGGATCAGGGATGAACGGCTGCGGCATGAAATCATGCAGGTCGGCAAGCGGTCCAAGACCGACATCTGCATCTGCTATATTGAAGACATCGCCGATCCGGGGCTCGTCGACCTCGTAAAACAAGAATTGCAGAGCATTAACATCGATGGCATCCCAATGGCGGATAAGACGATCGAAGAGTTTCTTCTCAAGCAGGGCTGGGATCCCTTTCCCCTCGTCCGTTATACGGAGAGGCCGGATGTAGCTGCTCAGCATCTCATGGAAGGGCATGTTCTGATTATTACAGATACAAGCCCATCGGTCATTATTACGCCGACCACTTACTTCCATCATATTCAGCATGCAGAGGAGTTCAGGCAGACCCCTATGGTAGGGGCCTTTCTCCGGTGGGTACGATTCACGGGGATCGTCGCTTCGCTGCTGCTTCTGCCGCTATGGTATCTCTACGCCACTCAGGATGGACTTCTGCCCCCCAACATAGACTTTATCGGCCCGAACAAGACGACGCACATCCCCTTATTCCTTCAGATCCTCTTCGCTGAGATTGGGATAGAAATACTGAGGGTAGCGGCCATCCATACACCCAGTCCGCTGTCGACGGCGATGGGATTGATCGCAGCCGTATTGATCGGGCAGATCGCGATCGATGTCGGGCTCTTCGTTCCAGAAGTAATTCTCTATGTTGCTGTGGCTGCGATTGGAGGATTCTCGACTCCAAGCTACGAGCTGAGTATAGCCAACAAGATGCTGCGTCTGCTGCTGCTCATCTTGACGGCCATCTTCCAAGTTCCAGGCCTTGTAGGGGGATCTACCGTTTTAATCCTTTATCTCTGTTCGATGAAAAACCTGAACACTCCTTACTTATGGCCATTCATTCCGTTTAACGCCAAAGCGTTCCTGCAGATCGTCATCAGGATCGCCGTGCCGCTCTCAAATATCAGGCCGAGCATCGTTCATCCACAGAACAGCAAAAAACAGCCGACTTCCTGAGAAGTATTGCCGAAATAATAAATTTGTGATAAATTTGTTCATAACAATTGGATATGCCTCATTTATTGATAATGGGGTAGAGGCGCAAAGCGGATGAGTAGGATGATGGAGTGAATGGACATGAAGAAATCATTTTAAAGGCCAATTTGCCGAAGTGTGAAGATGGTCCATACATCCTCATGCTGGGTCGCTGCCGAACAGACAGCGGACTGTCACTGCAATGCACGCAGTGGAGAACTATTCCGGCAAATGGGGGTACGGTGTAAGACAGTTAATGTACCTTATTACATTAGCTGTCTTTATTTTTATGTCGGAACAGAATCTCTAATGGAAAAGCAGAGGGGAGAATCTTTCATGTATTTACACGGTACAAGTTCAATCAATGATGATAATCACTTAACAATCGGCGGGGTTGACACGGTTCAGCTGGCGCATGAATATGGTACACCGCTTTACATTTATGATGTGGAGCTGATCAGACAGCGGGCGAGGTCTTTCAAGAAGGCGTTTGAGGATCAAGGGATCAAGGCACAGGTCGCATATGCAAGCAAAGCGTTTTCCTGTCTCGCGCAAGTCCAGCTGATGGATGAGGAAGGGATGAGCCTGGATGTCGTTTCAGGTGGAGAACTTTACACTGCGCTTTCGGCCGGTTTCCCTGCGGACCGGATCCATTTTCATGGAAACAACAAAAGCTATGAAGAACTGCAATACGCGCTTCAGTCGGACATCGGTTGCTTTGTCGTCGATAACTTTCATGAACTCCGCATGCTTGAAAGCTTGTGCAATCAGCACAACAAGGATACATCCATCCTGCTGAGGATCACTCCGGGAATTGAAGCACACACCCATGAGTACATTCTCACAGGACAGGAGGATTCCAAATTTGGTTTTGACCTTCAGAACGGGCAGGCGGAAGAGGCTGTTCTCGAATCGCTTGAATCGCGCCATCTGAACCTTTTGGGCGTTCATTTCCATATCGGTTCACAAATCTTTGAGACAGCGGGATTCGTGTTGGCCATTCAAAAACTCTATGGGTTTCTTCAGAACTGGGATAAAAAATATTCGTTCGTTCCTGAAGTTTTAAATCTGGGAGGCGGTTTTGGGATCCGCTACACAGAAGAAGATGAACCGCTCGAACCGAAAGAATACATCGATGCGATGATAGGGGAGATTACAAGGCTATCCGCAGCGTCTTCTCTTCCGATACCGGAGATCTGGATTGAACCCGGCCGTTCACTTGTAGGGGATGCAGGAACGACGGTCTACTCGGTCGGCTCACAAAAAGAAATTCCTTCTGTTCGCCACTATGTGGCGGTTGATGGAGGCATGAGCGATAATATCCGTCCTGCACTTTATCAGGCGCAGTACGAAGCAGCGCTGGCGAACAGGGCCGGTGAAAAAGGGACGAAAAAAGTATCAATCGCTGGGAAATGCTGTGAATCAGGAGATATGCTGATCTGGGATATCGTACTGCCCGAAGCGAGGACCGGAGACTTGCTGGCCGTGTTCTGTACGGGTGCCTATGGCTATTCCATGTCCAACAATTACAATCGCATTCCGAGACCTGCAGTCGTGTTCGCGGAAAAAGGAGAAGGCCGACTCGTCGTTAGAAGAGAATCGTATGAAGACCTTTTACGCCTGGATCTTCCTTTAAAGAATGGCGTGTTTGCCGGCAATTAAGAAGTGCTAGCTGACCTCGCTGGACTCTGAGGCAAAAAAAGCATAAAATAATGGAGTATGTTGAATTCAGGAGGTTATTTCTAATGAAAAAAGGTTCAATTGAATTTGAAAACGGCGAAAAAATCATGCTCGAATTTTATCCAGAAGAAGCACCTGGTACGGTCGCTAACTTTGAAAAATTAGCGAACGAAGGATTCTACAATGGTGTAACGTTCCACCGTGTCATCCCAGGCTTCGTAGCACAAGGGGGAGACCCAACAGGAACAGGTGCAGGCGGTCCTGGCTATACGATCAAATGCGAAACTGCCGGCAACCCGCACAAACACGTAGCTGGTTCACTTTCTATGGCACATGCTGGAAAAGACACAGGCGGAAGCCAATTCTTTATCGTTCATGAGCCGCAGCCTCACCTAAACGGCGTGCATACTGTTTTCGGACAAGTTACTGAAGGCATGGATACTGTTTTAAGAATCAAGCAAGGCGACGTTATGAAAGAAGTAAAAGTTTGGGAAGAATAAAACAAGAGAAAACCCCCGGTTAGCCGGGGGTTTTTTTGTGGAAATTCATTCCTTGGCAAGATCAGCTGTTCTTTTTCAGCCGCAGTTTTTTTTGAGCCTCCCGTTCGCGGATCACCTCGCTCCGGTCACGAAGCTTATGTTTATGAACGATTAGCTCATCATCCATATTGCTTTCTCTGCCCCAGACCGAGCCTTCTTTTTCGATGCGTTCAGAGCAAAGATTGATCAGTAATGGATCCGCAAGAGGGAGGTCAACATCTCTAAAAGGAACGAACCGTTCTATTTCATCCAATCGCTTGCCAAGCACTTCCAATAATGCCTCATACTTAAGACCCAGACGCTCAATCTCCTCTTTATGTACAGTCAGTTTATCGATCGCGCTCTTCATCATCCGGAGTGCGCCATTATAATTGCCTCTCCGCTGATGGTACAGGGAGACCGCTATCTGGATCAGACCGACCCACACGCCGTTATGCTGCCCTTCGTCTTTCCAATGCTCTTCAAGTACTTCATGGCATTCGAAAAAGTCCCTCGATCCATGGAAGTAGGCTAGATATTCGATGTATGCTTCCGGGTACATGAAATGTCCTCCTTGTTTCTCTTCTACATATATTTTACTAAAATTTTTGAAATGCTAAAAAGGAACTGCGTTTAAAATATGGTATAATTCCGGTACGATAAAGAATTTGACTACAGGGGTTACTACTATGAAGTATAGCGTGAAAGTCGATGCATTTGAAGGGCCGCTCGATCTCCTTCTGCATCTGATCACTTCGTACGAGGTTGATATATACGATATACCTGTTGCTGCGATTACAGAACAATATATGAACTATATACATACGATGCAGGAATTAAAACTGGACGTGGCCAGCGAATACCTCGTCATGGCGGCAACGCTTCTCGCCATCAAGAGCAAGATGCTCCTTCCCAAACAGGAGGTACAGGATTTTGATCAGCAGATGGAGATCGAGATGGATGAGGATCCAAGGGAAGACCTCGTCCGCAGGCTTATTGAATACCGGAAATTCAAGCAGGCTGCCGTCGGCCTGAAAGAAAAAGAAACGGCCAGAAGCATGATCTTTACAAGAGAGGCTATGGATCTGACATATTATGAGAGTCAGGAAGAAGATGTTAATCCCGTAGCTAACGTTACGATCTATGACATGCTCGCGGCAATGCAGAAGATTTTTACGAAAAAGCTGGAGAAGGCGCCAAGAAGAACAACGATTGAACGGCAGGAGATACCGATCGAGACAAGGATGAAGCAGATAATAAATGATATCCGTTCTTCGGGCAGGAGAAAATTCTCGGAACTGTTTGCGTCATCAAACAGGGAACACCTCGTCGTAACGTTTCTGGCCGTTCTTGAGCTCATGAAGACAAAAGATGTGACGTGTGAACAGGAAAACAATTTTAGTGAAATTTTTATTTATGCAACAAAGGAGAATGAAGTTTGAGTCGATCAGCAGAACATAAAGCAGTCATTGAGGGACTAATATTTGTATCAGGAGAGGAGGGCATTGACAAAAAGCAGATCGCCGACGTTCTGCAGATCACCGTGGCTTCGGTCGAAGAACTGCTTGTTGAGCTGATCCAGAGCTACAAATCTGAAGAGAGAGGCATGGAAATCATAGAGATCGCCGGATCCTTCCAGTTTGTCACAAAGCGAGAGCATGCAGCTTATTATGAACGGCTTGTGTCTGCTCCCTCCCACGCCAGTCTATCTCAGGCTGCTTTGGAAACTCTTGCCATCATCGCCTATAAACAGCCGATTACACGGGCTGAGATTGAGGAGGTCAGAGGAGTGAAGACCGAAAAGCCGCTGCAGACGCTCTCCACAAAAGGCCTTATCACTGAAACAGGCCGTGCAGAAGGAACCGGGCGGGCCATTCTTTATGGAACAACTAAAAACTTTTTGGAGCATTTCGGCCTAAAATCATTACAGGAACTTCCTCCGCTGCCTGAACAGGTGAACGATCAGTCCATCGAAGAGGAAGCGGATCTGTTTTTTTCAAAGTTTCAAGAGACGATGGAATAAAGAGGACAGGAGCTGAATGCTTTGAAAATTAAAGCATGTACCGGCTATGAGCTGGTGAAGGAAAAGCCAAACTCGCCAGAAGAATTCTTTAACCGTTCAGAGGTAGTCTATGAACAGGATGGAAACGAAAGGAATCTTAAGCTGCTGTATGTGAAATATTTTGAAGAACGGCTTCAGCCTCTCATCTCCGAACAATTGGCCACAGAGAACGGAGAACAGCTGATGATCAAAGACATCGCAGCACTTGCAGCCTTGCTTCAGTTAAAGGAAGCCCAAAAACGAAGAAGGATTTACATGAACAATGAAGAAAACTTTCGGTCTCTTTTTCAGAACATGGACTGGATGGAATTAAAAGAAATCTGGAAAAAAGCGAAGCACCGTTGAAAAAGCGTCTCCTTTCGGGAGACTTTTTTTGTGGCTGCAAATACTGGCGTAAAACGGGTGTAAAGAGGGAAAACTTATATAACAACCTATACGGAGGTTCAAACATGCCCAAAATAGTATCCGTCCAAACCACTAATCTTCCACATAAGCTGAAACAGGAGCAGGCTCTCGAATTTGCACGAGGGTTATTTTCTTCGTCGTTTAAAGATATTGAGAGACTTTTAAAAGTATTTCACAACGGAGAAATTGAGACAAGGCATTTCACAAAACCGCTGGAATGGTTCAAGGAAACACATACTCTTCAGGAGAAAAACGATATTTACATTGAGACTTCAACGAAGTATGGGAGCAGGGCAATTAGTAAATGCCTGCAGGATTCCCCATTTTTGAAGCGTAAAGTCGATTTCCAGGAAATTGATGCGATTTTCTTTATTTCCAGTTCAGGGTTTTCTACACCGAGCATTGAGGCGAGAATCATGAACGAGCTCCCATTCTCGCCGCATACAAAACGGGTGCCGATCTGGGGGCTTGGCTGTGCAGGAGGGGCTGCCGGTTTTTCAAGGGCATATGACTATTGCCGTGCGTATCCAAAAGCAAGCGTTCTCGTTCTTAGTGTGGAGCTTTGCAGTTTAACGTTTCAGCACGATGATCACAGTAAGAGCAACCTTGTCGGGACATCACTCTTTTCAGATGGCGTGGGATGTGCGCTTCTTTGCGGAGATGAATCTGATGTGGCAGAAGCTTCAGCCCTTCTGTCGATTCCCGAGGTGAAGGATACAATGTCAACCCTTATGCCAAACTCCGAAGATGTGATGGGATGGGATGTGAAAGACAACGGGCTATACGTTGTGTTTTCACGGGACATTCCAAATATCATACGGGAATGGCTTAAACCGAATGTAGATGAGTTTCTCGAAAATAACAATTTATCCGGACGAGACATACAGCACTTTATCGCTCATCCCGGAGGTAAAAAAGTATTGGACGCCTATTTGGATGCACTGGAGATGCGGCCGGAGAAGACGGCGATATCCAAAGCGGTGCTCAGGGAATTTGGCAATATGTCGTCCGCTACGGTGTTTTATGTCATGGAACGGTTTATGGCAAGAATGCCGGATAAGGGTGAAACCGGACTGATGGCTGCACTGGGACCTGGTTTTTCTTCTGAACTGCTGTATATTCAATGGTCGTAAGGGGGAGATGCTATGTTTTTTCTTTTTCTCGGTATGCTCATTCTTCAAAGGCTGGGAGAGCTCTTCATAGCCAGGAGGAATGAAAAGCTGATGCTTTCCAAAGGAGCAGTTGAGGCAGGGCAGCGACATTACAAATGGATGGTCATGATCCATGCTTCTTTTTTTGTTTCATTGTTTATGGAAGTCACTCTTTTCCATAAAGAGCCCGCTGCATGGTGGTGGATTCCCTTCTCCGTCTTTTTACTGGCACAGCTTGCCCGTGTTTGGTGCCTGACAACGCTGGGAATGTATTGGAACACAAAGATTATTATACTACCCGGGGCACAAGTGGTGGCAAGAGGGCCATACAAATATATCAGACATCCAAACTATTGTATTGTAACCCTTGAGATCATTACGATACCGCTTGTTTTCCAGGCCTATTTCACAGCCTTTCTTTTTCTTGTTTTGAATGCATTGATCCTTTCTGTCCGCATTCCGGCAGAAGAAAGAGCTCTTAAGGAAGCAACCGATTACAGTCAGCGGTTTGGCCGGAAACAAAGGTTCATTCCAAGTGATAAAACATAATTGGATATAATTTACCATCATAACCGTCCTGTTTTTGCATAAACTTGTACAAAACAACTAAGGACGGGATACATATGCTCTATACAACGAAAAAATGGATATTGCCGATACTAATAGCCATCTTGGCCTTTGTTTGTACACCATTTGCCGCTCATGCGGACGGGCCTGGTGTTTCAGCGAGGGCTGCCATCCTTATGGATCAGGATTCAGGCAGGATTCTATATGCAAGAAACGAACACCGGCAAATGAGGATCGCAAGCATTACGAAGATCATGACTGCTATCCTTGCCATCGAGTCCGGAAAACTTCAGGACCGGGTGAAGGTTAGTGATAGAGCGACGAAAACGGAAGGCTCATCGCTTTATTTAAAGCCTGGTGAGCGCATTCCCCTGAAAGATCTCATATACGGTCTCATGCTTCGTTCGGGAAATGATTCAGCAGTGGCCATCGCTGAATATGTCGGAGGCAGCCTCGACGGCTTCGTATATATGATGAATCAAAAAGCACAGGAGATCGGGATGAAGAACACGCTGTTCCGCAACCCTCATGGGCTGGATGATCATGATGACCATTATTCCACCGCTTACGACATGGCGGTGCTCACACGTTATGCGATGGAGAATCCGCAGTTTACAGAGATTTCAGCCTCGGAAATCTACCGTTCGCCGCAAGAAGGTGAAAAATGGGACCGCGTCTGGCGCAATAAGAATAAAATGCTAAAACGGTATCCTTATTCTACGGGAGGAAAAACGGGCTATACGAAGCTTGCAAAACGGACGCTCGTATCAACGGCCAAGAAAGATGGAATGGGGCTGATCGCTGTAACACTGAACGATCCAAACGACTGGGATGATCATGCGGCAATGTTCAATTGGGGATTTCAATCGTTCGATCTGGTCAGAGTGGTAAAAAAAGGGGTAGTGGGCGGAATCAAGCTGAAAGCCTATAAAAATAAGATTGAAGCCTCAAGAGATCTTCGTTATCCACTGATGAAAACCGAGAAAAAACAAATTCAGAAATCTGTCACCCTGTATCAGCCTCCAAAAGGCGGAAAATGGAAGGATGGGGCGGTTCCTAAACCGATTGGCAAAATGAAAGTGATGCTGGGGGACACGATGATTGCAGACATGCCTCTGTATTATGAGGGAAAAGGTTTGGTGAAGGAAGACAGCAAGAGCTTCTGGAGTGTGTTAAAAGATATGGTGGCTTTCCTATTCTCCATCACCTCAGGTGCAAGACATGGTTAATTATATTTGGGTAGGAATGATGGTGATTGGATTTATTGTCGCCATGCTGACTGGAAACGTGGATAAAGTGAATGCTGCTGTGTTTAAAAGCGCTCAGGAAGCGGTAACCATCAGCCTCGGAATGGTCAGTATCCTTGTTTTTTGGCTAGGGCTTATGAAAATTGCGGAAAAGGGCGGTCTCCTTGAAATGCTCGCCCTTCTCTTCCGCCCTCTCGTCAAACGGCTTTTCCCTGATGTTCCAGAGGGCCATCCGGCACTTGGATATATATTATCCAACATGGTAGCAAATCTCTTTGGTCTGGGGAACGCAGCGACACCTATGGGAATTAAAGCGATGGAACAGCTTAAGAAATTGAACGGGGGAAAGAATGAAGCGAGCCGGTCGATGATTACTCTTCTCGCCATCAACACGTCGAGCATCACGTTAATTCCTACAACTATTATTGCGATCAGAATGAATTATGGATCCTCCAATCCAACAGACATTGTAGGTACAACACTGCTGGCTACTGCCGTCTCAACGGTGTTTGCACTTTGTATTGACCGTTTTTTCTATTATCGGTCGATCAGGAAGGGGAAAAAGTAGATTATGAGTTTCATAAATTCATTTTCCATCTGGTTTATCCCTTTTTTAATCGGTTTAATCCTGCTGTATGGAACAGTGAAAAAAGTACCGACCTATGAAGCGTTTGTGGAAGGAGGCAAAGAAGGTTTCTCTCTTGCGGTCTCCATGATTCCTTACCTGGTGGGGATGCTTGTTTCCATCTCTGTGTTTCGAGCCTCAGGTGCTCTTGATCTGCTGTTGGACTTCGGCAAACCGATATTTGACTTGATACACGTGCCCGGTGAAGTAGTGCCGCTTGGGCTGATGCGCACAATCTCTGGAAGCGGAGCGCTAGGCATGACCTCTGACCTTATTGCTTCGCATGGGCCTGATTCATTCATTGGCAGGCTGGCTTCTACCATTCAAGGAAGCACGGATACGACGTTCTACGTATTGACGGTCTACTTTGGTGCTGTTGGCATCCGCAAGATGGGATACGCGCTGAAGGTTGGACTCCTTGCCGACTTGGTGGGATTTATTGCATCCATTGTCGTCGTTACCATCGTATTTTCATAGAACACACCGAATCTTCATGGTTCGGTGTGTTTTTGTGTCAAGAAGATGTCAAAGCTCAACTTGAGAAATAAAGATGTACAGAGTATGATGTTAAATGAGGTGAAATCATGGAACGTTTACAAAAGGTAATTGCCCAGAGCGGAATTACATCAAGGCGTAAAGCTGAAGAGTTGATATTGGAAGGAAAAGTTAAAGTCAACGGATCCGTTGTGCAGGAGCTTGGCACGAAGGTTACCGCAAAGGACCGCATTGAAGTGAATGGAGTGCAGATAGAAAGGGAGGCACCGGTGTATTTTCTGCTGTACAAGCCATCTGGTGTCATTACCGCTGTTTCAGATGATAAAGGAAGAAAAGTCGTAACCGATTATTTTCAGGATATCGTAGAGGAGCGCATTTTTCCTGTCGGCCGTTTGGATTATGACACATCTGGTGTATTGATCATGACCAATGACGGAGCATTCGCCAATGAACTGATGCATCCCAAATACAAGGTGGACAAATCATATATCGCCAAAGTTAAAGGAATTCCTGAACGCGAAGTGCTGAAAAAAATGGAAAAAGGTGTCATGCTTGAGGATGGAAAGACAGCGCCTGCAAAAGTGAAGTTCATCTCAGGGGACAGAAAGAAACAAACCTCTATTATTGAGTTGATCATCCATGAAGGAAGAAACCGGCAAGTCAGAAGAATGTTTGAAGCGATCGGGCATCCGGTTATGAAACTGAAGAGGGAGCGCTATGCGTTTTTAGATGTGAAAGGTCTCAATCCCGGTGAATTTAGAGAACTGACACCGCATGAAGTCAAACAGCTTCGCAACCAAGCTGTCACACAACCGTCAAAAAAGAGAGGCCATAAATAAAATTTCAAGCGTTATAGTTAAGTTGGGAACATATAAGATGGGGGCGTCATAATTGAAAAAGAAAAGAAGACTGGTGTTTCGCTCAATTCTTCTTGCCATCATAGCCATTGCCGTCGGTTATACCTTCTATAATAATGTGTTTCAAGACAGGAACGGCAGTGTGCAAAAGGGAAATAAAGCACCCGATTTTGAGCTGACGGATTTGCAGGGAAACAAAGTCCGGCTTTCAGACTATAAAGGCAAAGGAGTGTTCCTGAACTTCTGGGGAACATGGTGCAAGCCTTGTCAGCGGGAGATGCCGTACATGCAAAAAGAGTATAAAAAGTATCAGAAACAAGGAGTAGAGATTCTCGCCGTCAATGTCGGGGAATCCAATGTTTCTGTAAAAAACTTTGCAGACCGTTTCCATTTGTCTTTCCCCATTCCGCTCGATGGTTCTCGTGAAGTGACGAAAGCTTATGGCATAGGTCCCATTCCAACAACATTCCTTGTTGACAAGAATGGAAACATCATTGAAAAAACGAGTGAATCATTAACCAATCAAACAATTAAAACGTACATGGAAAAAATCAAGCCGTAACGGGGTGTGCAAAATTGAAAACCATGCAATGTGAATGCGGCCACAAGAATCCGTTCGGAACTGAGATTTGTGAATCGTGCGGGAAGCCGTTAAGCAACGAACATTCGCGAGAGCTCATCAACATGAGATATGAGGGCAGCGCGGTTCGTTCACAGACCTACAATAAAACCTTTATCGATAAGATTTGGAACTTCTTTTCTTCTGTAAAAGTGGGCATTGGAATTATCATTGTCATCCTGGTAGCGGCTGCGATCGGCACTATATTTCCGCAGGAAATGTACATACCTCCCAATGTGGATCCAACGACGTATTATAAACAAGAGTACGGCACTCCGGGGCAGATCTTCTATCTGCTCGGTTTTCACAATCTTTACGGGTCTTGGTGGTTTTTACTGCTGCTCGCCGCTTTAGGTATTTCTTTAATTATTGTGAGTATTGACAGGGGTGTTCCCCTATACAGGGCCTTAAAGCACCAGCGGGTGACACGCCATGAAAGCTTTATGAAAAGACAGCGCCTTTTTGCAGTTTCAGATCATGGAATCTCATTTGAACAAGTGAAGAAGGTTCTCTTGGGAAAGCGCTACAAAATAAAAGAAGACAACGGCAATATCCTCGCTGAGAAGAACCGATTTTCCAGATGGGGCCCATACGTAAACCATACCGGGCTCATCATCTTCCTGATCGGTGCCATGCTCCGTTTCTTCCCTGGCATGTATACCGATCAGACCCTCTGGATCAGAGAAGGGGAGACTGCCGCCATCCCTGGCACAAAAACGGATGAAGGCCAGTACTATGCCAAGAACCATAAATTCGTCATGGAGCTCTACAATAAAAAGGACAAGCAGTTTTCCAATGCACTGAATCAGGTGAACAATGAGGTGCCGAAGAACTATCAGAGCAATGTCACGCTTTATCATGCCGATCCTTCACATGTGGTTGGAGAAGCTCCTCAACTCAAAAAAGTCAAAGATGCTAAGATCAAAGTGAACGAGCCGCTTGCTTTTGGGGACTATGCCCTCTATCAAGTGGATTTCAAGCTGAACGAGTTTCATAGAATGAACCTGAAGCTTGAAAAGAAATCGACGGGCAAAAGCTTTGGAGAAATCAAGATCAATCTCTTTAATCCTAAATCCGAGTATAATCTTGGAAACGGCTACAAAGTGAAAATGATAGAATATTTCCCTAACTTCAAGCTTGATGAAGACGGCCAGCCTGCAACAGAAAACAGTGTTCCCGACAATCCTGCATTCGTATTTAAGATGTTTACTCCTGAAACACCAAAAGGAGAAACCGCTTTTATTGGAATCCGGAAGAACGTCGAGGCCGGAAAGAACAAGTATAAGATGACTTTCTCCGGACTCGAAACGAAAAACGTATCAGCATTAACCGTGAAAAAAGACAGAACACTTCCAATCATTATCGTTGGCGGAATCATCTTCATGCTTGGAGTAGTTCAGGGTCTGTACTGGAACCACCGCAGAATTTGGATTCAGCAGAAAAACGGGCAATTGTGGATCGCTGCCCATACGAATAAAAACTGGTTTGGCCTGAAAAAAGAAATGCAGGCCATATCACAGGAATCCGGGCTGGTCATGCCTGTTGACCAAAGCGATGAAAAAAGCGCTTAAGCCCTGACAGGAGGTTATTATGGCTGAACTTAGCAGTAATCTGCTTTATATCGCCTTTATTATCTATCTAATTGCAACAGCTGTCTTTGCCATGTCGCTTTCCGACAAAAAAGGAAACGAGAAAGCAGCTTATACCAGGAAGTGGGGGAGAATCGGATATGGTCTTTCCATCCTGGGCTTTATTTCACAGCTTGGATATTTCGTTACGCGGTGGATCGCGAGCGGCCATGCTCCGGTCAGCAACCTTTTTGAATTTACAACGTTCTTCGGAATGATGATGGTGTTTGCTTTCATTCTGTTGTATGGCATCTACAGAACGAATGCCCTCGGGGTTTTTGCGATGCCGATCGCCCTGCTGGTCATCGCATACGGAAGCATGTTCCCGAGAGATATCGCACCTCTGATTCCAGCCCTTCAAAGTGACTGGCTGAAAATACACGTAACAACTGCAGCACTCGGAGAAGGGATCTTGTCGATCTCATTTGTAGCAGGTTTCATCTATCTGATCCGCATGGTCGACCAAACGGTTTCTTCCAAAAAGACAAAGATGATTGAAATCATCATGTACCTGCTCTTATGTGTGCTTGGATTCGTGCTTGTCAGTGCAATCTCTTCTGCTGCTGGTTATGAGACGAAATTTGATTGGACGGACAAGAAGGATCAAAAAACTGAACTCACGTATAATGTGCCGGCTCTTGTCGGTCCGCCGAATGGAACACAGGCAGACAATCACTTCGGACCGCTTCTGAACGCTCCTTCCTGGATGAACGGTGAAGAAGCGCCAAAGAAATTTAATACATTCATTTGGTCCCTGCTTACGGGCGGTGTGCTGTATGGCATCATCCGGCTGATCTTAAGAAAACGGATCGCGGCAGCCATTCAGCCAAAGCTCAAGAATTTAAAACCGGATCTTGTGGATGAGATCAGCTATCGATCGGTGGCCATCGGTTTTCCTGTCTTTACACTTGGCGCACTCATTTTTGCGATGATCTGGGCTCAGCAGGCATGGACAAGGTTCTGGGGATGGGATCCAAAGGAGGTTTGGGCTCTGATCACGTTCCTGTTCTATGCTGCCTATCTGCACTTCAGGCTTTCACGGGGCTGGCATGGCGAAAAGTCTGCCTGGCTTTGCGTCATCGGTTTTGTCATCATCATGTTCAACCTGGTTGCGGTGAACCTGGTCATTTCCGGACTGCATTCTTACGCATAAATATGGAGAAAGACAAACCCTTCATGTCAGGATTTAATGCCTGGTATGAAGGGTTTTGTGATATACAGAGTGTTCATGTATGATAGAAGAGCAGATACATAAGAAATGGAGGAACAGCAGTGGAAAAAGAAGCAAAAATTCTTGTTGTTGATGATGAAGAAAGGATTCGCAAGCTCTTAAAAATGTATCTTGAAAGAGAAAATTATGATGTAGATGAAGCGGAGAACGGAGAGGAAGCGCTTGACTACTCTTTGACCTTAAATTATGACCTCATCTTGCTGGACGTGATGATGCCGGGTATGGATGGTATGGAAGTCTGTGAAAAACTGCGTCAAAGGAAAGCGACGCCTGTCATCATGCTTACGGCAAAAGGAGAAGAGATGAACCGGATCCACGGCTTTGAATCCGGTGCTGATGATTATATCGTAAAACCTTTCAGCCCAAGGGAGGTCATCCTGAGAGTGAAGGCGCTGCTGCGCAGGTCTTCATCAACTAAGTTCCTTCAGACGGAATCCGTCGCTAAAAATATTATCGTATTCCCGCATCTGACGATTGATCATGACGCACACCGCGTGATCGCCGGAGGAAAGGAAGTCAATCTTACGCCAAAAGAGTACGAGCTGCTGTATTATCTGGCGAAGACACCGGATAAAGTATATGCAAGGGAGCAGCTTTTAAAAGATGTATGGAACTATGAGTTCTTCGGTGATCTGCGGACAGTAGACACGCATGTTAAACGTCTTCGTGAGAAGCTAAACAAAGTTTCACCGGAAGCAGCCTCGATGATTGCGACGGTCTGGGGAGTGGGCTACAAATTTGAGGTAGCCGAACAACAATGATCTGGCGCAGTGTAGTCGGAAAGCTCTGGGTAACCATATTACTTTTGGTTTCCGTCGTCCTTTTTATTTTAACTGTCCTGCTTACACAATTCGTAGAGAGATACCACGATGAACAGGCAGAACAGCAGCTCACCAAGCTTGCTAAAAAAATGGTGGAGCTCGTTGAACATTATGACGACAGGGAAGAGGCTTTGCGCATTTCCTCAGAACTGGTCGATGCATACTCATTAAATGCTATGTTCATCATGGATAAAAAGGAGTATTATTCCCCCGTTCCGAAGAAAAACGAGGAACCGGATTTGCCCGTAAAGGTGTTCTTCAAAAATGAATCCCTGTCCTCTGTCTACAAAAATGGGGACAAGGTCGTAAAAAAAGGCGACTTTCCGGTAATGTCAAAAGGGAAAGAAAAACATAACAGGCTGTTGATCGTCGGATTGCCTTTTAAAATGCAAAACGGAAAAACGGGTGCGGTCTATATCTACCAGTCACTTGAAAACATTGCTGAAAGCACGAACTATACGAAGCGTTTGATCTTTTTATCAGCGGGCATCGCGATCATTTTAACAACCATTTTTGCCTTCTTTCTCTCTACCCGGATAACGGCCCCGCTCAGAAAAATGAGGGAGGCAGCCTCTCATATGGCAAGAGGAGAGTTTGATATGAAGGTTCCTATGCTGACACATGACGAGATCGGCGAGCTTGCCATGGCCTTTAACAGGATGGGAAGACAGCTGAAAAACTTTATCACTGCTCTGAATCAGGAAAAGGAACAGCTGTCAGGAATCTTGAGTTCGATGGCGGACGGGGTCATTACCTTTGACAGAAGGATGAGCATGCTCGTGTCCAATCCGCCTGCTGAACGGTTCCTGCAGGCCTGGTATTATGAACAGGGCATGGATCGCCGCGAGGAAGGAACTCTGCCTGATGAGCTGACGGAGTTGTTTGAAAATGTGGTTACGCTCGAAAAAGAACAGTACATTGAAATTGATATTCAGGGGAGAAGCTGGGTGGTAGTCATGACGCCTCTCTATAATCAGTCGTATGTCAGGGGAGCAGTCGCTGTCTTAAGGGACATGACGGAAGAGAGACGGATGGATAAATTAAGAAAAGATTTTATCGCGAACGTCTCTCATGAACTCCGAACACCCATCGCCATGCTGCAAGGATACAGTGAAGCCATCGTTGATGATGTGGCAGGCTCGAAGGAAGAAGAAAAGGAAATCGTCAGGATCATACATGATGAATCTCTCCGCATGGGCCGTCTCGTAAATGAACTGCTCGACCTTGCCAGACTGGAAGCCGGACAGATGAAGCTTCACCCGGTCAATGTGCAGGTTACTGAATTTTTTGAACGGGTTGTTCGCAAGTTTTACGGCATCGCACGAGAGAGGGAGATTGATCTTTCACTGACCATCGATACAGACGGGATGGCCCAATTCGATCCTGACCGGATCGAACAGGTTCTGACCAATCTGATCGATAATGCGCTCCGCCATACCGCAAGCAGCGGCAAAGTTTCCATCCGGGTCGGTGATACAGGGAAAAGATTAAAAATAGAAGTGACCGACAACGGCTCGGGAATTGCCGATGAAGACCTTCCTTTCGTTTTTGAACGGTTTTATAAAGCGGATAAAGCAAGGACACGCGGCAAGAAAGGCGGCACCGGCCTCGGTCTGGCGATCGCCAAAAATATCGTGGTCAGCCACGGAGGAACGATCTCTGTTCACAGCAAGCTGAACGAAGGGACGACGTTTTCGTTCTTTTTGCCGCTAGCTGTTGAAGAATAGGAAAACGGCTCGATTTTTCTTGTTCCATAAGAAACAAAATGAATCATGGGATGAAAACAAAACAAACGGCGATGAACTTCACCCAGTTGAAGTTTCACTAATGCCGTTTTTTTGTTCTGTTTCATACATAGACGCATAACATGAAAAGGTGATTCTAGTTTCAGGGAGGATAAGATGAAAGATTATGGACGACGTTTTCTTGTTGTTTTGGCCATCACCTTGTGCATCGGCATTCTGTTTGTGGGGGGGAAAGGAGGGAATGCAAAGTCAGGAGAAAGTTTTGAAAAACACTTGAAGGAACCGGAAATTCATGATACAAAAGTGGATAAGGATTTGCATCAGAATTAGGTTGGACAATTTGAGGAGGAGCAAGCTTGCCGACAGACTATCACAATCATTTAGAAAAAGGAACGCTCACACTGGACTATCTTGAAAAATTTGTTGCACAGGCTAGGGAAAGAGAGATCAGCCACTTCGGAATCTCCGAACATGCCTACCATTTTTACCAAACAAAAGATATTGTGAGCAAGCCTTGGATGGAAGAACGCAGATACTATGACATGAAAGACTATGTAAACTTGTTTCATGATGCATGGTCAAAGGATCTCGATGTAAAGATGTCAATTGAGATGGATTATACGCCAGGACGTCACAAAGAGATGGAACGTTTTATATCAAGCTATGATTTTGATTATGTGATCGGTTCTGTCCATTGGGTAGGGGACTTTGGCATTGATCTCGCAGAGTTCCGCAAGGAGTGGGACAGAAGGGATCTATATGAAGTATACCGGCAATATTATGACCAAGTCGTCACGCTGGCAGAGTCTAACCTATTTGATATCATCGGCCATATCGACCTTGTTAAAATTTTTAACTACATACCGAAAGATGAAGAATTTCTTCTTGAACAGTATGAACGGGCAACAGACGCTCTAAAAAATTCAAAAACGTGCGTAGAGATCTCTACTGCAGGGCTGCGAAAACCGGTCCAGCGTCTGTATCCAGAGCCTGTTCTTTTAAAGATGTGCCGCAGCAAAGGGATTCCAATCGTGTTTTCTTCCGATGCCCATGAGCCTTCACATGTGGGCTTGGATTATGGACAGGCATTTGAGCTTGCGAGAGAAGCCGGTTATACGTCTGTAATGACCTTTGATAAGGGAGAAAGAAAAGAAATCGCGTTTTAACAAAAAAGGCATGGAGACAGCAGTCTCCATGCTTTTTTTATCCTTTAGAGCCGCAGGCTAGAGAAATTCAGCAGGCTGACGGAGCTTTTAAAATTACAGGTTAATGGTCGTAGCCGATACAACATCTGAAAGTGCTTTAATCTTCAGCAAGATGTCCTGATCCAGTTCTTTGTCAAAGGTAAGCATCATGATCGCTTCACCGCCGGCCATCTTTCTGCCGACCTGCATCGCCGCAATGTTAACCTCCAGGTCACCAAGCAGCTTCCCGACCCTGCCGATGACCCCGGGCCTATCGACATGCTCGATGTACACTAGAAATCCTTCGGGGTCAAAGTCCGTAGAATAACCATTGATGTTGACGACTCTAGGGCCATAGCCATAAATAAAGGTAGATTGAAGGCTGAAGCTTTCTGTTTCTCCAATGACACGGGCTTCGATGAGATTTTCATAGCCTTGTGTTTCTGTACTATACTTCTCGCCAAACGAAAAGCCTTGTTCTTTCGCGATAAGAGTGGCATTGATATCATTGACAATTCGGTCGACTCTTGGCTGTAGGAAGCCGGAAAGAAGTCCTCTAGAAACTAAGCCAGTGTCCATTTCTGTGATTGAACCTGAAAAGGTAATCTTGATTTCTTTTATTGGAGAAGAAAAAGATTGGGATAAAAACTGGCCTGAAACTTTAGCAAGCTCATAAAACGGATAAATCTTTTGAAAGTCGTCATTGGAGAGAGCTGGCAGGTTGATCGCGTTTTTAACCGGTTTTCCTTTGGAAAAAGCCAGGATCTCTTGGGCAACCTGGGCAGCTACATTCATCTGTGCTTCTGCAGTTGATGCTGCAATATGAGGTGTTGCAATCACGTTCGGCAAGTGAACAAGCCGGTTTTCCACCGCGGGTTCCTGCACAAACACGTCAAGCGCACAGCCGGCGATATGGCCGTTTGATAAGTAGGTGTACAGTGCCTCCTCATCGAGGATGCCACCTCTGGCACAATTGATCAAATAAACCCCCTTCTTTGTCTTTGATAGATTGTCGGCATTGATGAGATTCTTAGTTTCTTTCGTAAGGGGGGTATGGACAGTAATAATATCACTGCTCTCAAGGAGTTCATCAAGAGTGACTGGAGCCACCTGCAGTGTTTTGGCCCTCTCAGTCGTTAAAAAAGGATCAAATACCAGTACTTTAGAGCCAAACGCACGAGCCCGCTTAGCCAGTTCCGTCCCAATTCTTCCAAGCCCTACGATGCCGAGTATTTTTCCTGAGAGCTCCGCGCCTGTGAAGCTGGAGCGGCTCCACTTTCCATCTTTAATCGACTGGTTGGCCTGAGGAATTTTTCGCAGGGTGGCCATAATCATCGCAAATGTATGTTCAGCAGTAGAGATTGTATTTCCGTCCGGGGCATTTATAACAAGTACACCGTTCTCTGTAGCGGCATCAAGATCTATGTTATCCACTCCGACACCAGCACGCGCTACGATCCGGATGTTTTTAAAACGAGTAAGAAGTTCTTTTGTCACTTTAGTGGCACTCCGTACGATTAGCGCGTCTATACTTTCAGGATCTTGTATGTCCTCCGCCTTGCCATAGATGACGGAAACCTCTGACTCACTCTCCAGAGCCGCCATACCTTCTTTTGCAATTGAATCTGCTGCCAGCACTCGAAACATTTCATCCACTCCCGGTTTGTAATTTTTCTTAACTAGGCAGAATATTTTTATAATATTGATAATTTACCACACGCCTATATAGAGTACAAACGAAAATTGAGAAGATCATATGAGGTAACTAGAAATGAAAGGCTTTCAGACGAAGAGATGAAAAGATGCTGCCTCTTTCGAAAAAATGTAATTGACAATGGTTATCATTTGTTTTTAAATGAAATGGAATACAAAAAACCCTCCAGCGTGAGCATGAAGGGTCTTGTTTCATTTTTCTATTCGAATTTCAACGCATCGCCATCGAACGGTTCGTCTGCCACTTTAATAGAATCTGTAGGGCAGCCTTCAAAAGCATCCTGCATGTCATCGATCAATACGTCGGGAATTTCTACAATTCCTTGGTTTTCATCAAGGGTAACAAAGGCGATACCTTCATCATCATAATCATAAATATCCGGCGCAGCAGCTCCGCAGGCTCCGCAGGCAATGCAAGTGTCTTTGTCTACAATTGTGTACTTTGGCATATTTGTAACCTCCTAATCATGGTAAGAACTATACAGTAAAACACGTATACATTCAAAATGTTATACTTCAATATATGTGTGCTATTCATATTGTAATTTATTAGCTACCAATATTTCAATAGAAAAAATAACGGTTTATCTCTTTACTCCCTCTATTTACATGTTTCCCCGGGTGTTTCTCCATGAAACGAAGTTCTGCTTCTTTATCAGTCTTCGCATCAAGACTCAAGTTTAGTAAGTGTGGTGAAAGATAATGAATACACGAGAAGGGCTGCTGCTCTATTGTTTTAAAAAATTCAATGGTGAGCGGAGCCTGTCAGGAATCTTGCATCTGATCAACGGGAAAAAAACGTCACAAACGCTTTCTGACGGGCACCTTTTTGAGCTTTCCTTTTTATTTGCAGTCTTCCCAGGGCTCGGGCGTGAAGAATTCGAACAGACGGTGAACCATCTGGTCGAGGCCCATTTCGTTAAAAAACTGAAAGACCGGTACATCATTTCCGAGGAAGGCGAAGAACAACTTACGAAATTTTTAAAGGAGCGGCCATACATTTTTGCGTTCAACGGACTTCGGTACCGGGATGCAGAAATGCCGTTTTCCAGACTCCTCGCTGAATACATACAAGCATTGTCTTACAGTACCCGGAACGTATATGATTTTCTTCCAGCAACAAGAGACCCGGTGACCCATTTTAGGGTGAAACGAATTTTTCCTAAACGACAGGAGAGGCAGGCTGTTGCCGGCAGGTTATACGAAGAATTCTTTGCGCTTTTGAGCAAACTGCCGGAGCCCTATGCAGAGGTATTTGTACTCAAGCTCAGCCGTTATGGCAGGACGGGCCTGACAAATCAGCAAGCGGCTGCAGTCCTTGGGCTGCAGGAAGAAGATGCGGAGTTTAATTTCCGTTTTGTTCTTCACTATCTTCTTAAATATGCCGAAGGTCGTGAGGCGGTCACTTATCCGATATTAAACAGGCTCGTAAATTGTCTGGAAGTAAACGATCCCCTCACTGTATCCGCCCAAAAGACATGGAGACTGCTGAAATCGGGGAAGAGCATGGAACAGATCATCAGCATCAGAAGGATGAAGAGAAGCACGATTGAAGACCATCTGGTAGAGATTTCAATCCATCGTCCGGATTTTTCGATCAGGCCTTATGTTTCTGAGCAGGAACATGCCCGAATTGTAACAGCCTTTCAACAGCTTCAGACCAAAAAACTGAAACGTATTAAAGAAAGCCTCGGAGATGATATCTCTTACTTTAAAATACGGCTCGTGCTTGGAAGGGCAGGTGATCGGAATGAAACTGGCAGATCTATTAAGTGAAAAATTTGGATACAGAGATTTCCGTACGGGCCAGAGGGAAGTGATAGAAGATCTCCTGATGAGAAAGGATGTACTGGCGATGATGCCTACCGGTACGGGGAAATCTATCTGCTATCAGCTTCCAGGCTATATTTTTTCAGGCTCCATCATTGTTGTATCTCCACTGCTGTCTTTAATGGAAGACCAGGTGGAGCAGCTGAAGCGTTCAGGGGAAAAAAGGACAGTGGCTTTGAACAGTTTCATGGATTTCGAAGAGAAAAAACGAGTACTTCACAGGCTCTCCTCTTATCGATTTATATATGTTTCCCCTGAAATTCTTGAGAATGAATACGTGATCAACGAATTGAAAAAAATCAGCGTCTCGCTTTTTGTCGTTGATGAGGCGCATTGTATCTCACAATGGGGCCATGAGTTCAGGACCAGCTATTTAAAACTGGCTTCTTGCCGCTCTGCTCTCGGGAATCCTCCATGCCTCGCCCTGACTGCAACTGCAACACCGGAAGTCCGAGACGATATTAGGGAAAAGCTTGAAATGACAGGCTGTTCGATGCATATCTATCAAGTGGACAGGCCGAACATCGCACTAACTGTCGAGCAATATACCGAGCATTTGGATAAACTGAACCGCGCGATTGGGCTAGCCTCCACTTTATGTGGTCCTGGCATTCTTTATGCCTCTACAAGGTCCTGGGCTGAAAATCTGGCCGAGCATCTTAGGCAAAGAGGGACGCATCGTGTGGCTGCCTATCATGGAGGTATGGAAAATGAAGAGCGGCTGCTGATCCAGAAGCAGTTTCTTAATGATGAGCTAGATATCATCTGCTGTACGAACGCATTTGGAATGGGCATCAATAAGCCGAACATTCGGTTTGTCATCCATTTCCATATGCCTTCGGCGATGGAGTCCTATGTCCAGGAAATCGGCCGTGCCGGGAGAGACGGGAAAAAAAGTCTTGCTGTTATGTTATACTGCAGCGGAGATGAAGAGATTCCTGGAATGTTTATTGACCATGAGTTCCCTGAAGAAGGGCAAGTGCTCCACTGTGCGTCACTTCCGGCAGCCGGCCGTGAATCTTTTGCCGCTATGCTCGAGCGATTTGAGATGAACGAAAGTGCAAGGCGATTTCTCGTTTATCAGTTCGAAAAAGAAGGTTATTTTGCAAACGAAGGGGACGTGCTTCCAGAAGATGCGAAAAAACGTATCCTTCAAAAAATAAGAAGCAGAAAAGCTCAAAAACGCAAAAAAATAGATGAAATGGTAGAATGGATAAAGGGTGATTTTTGCAAGCGGAAAAGGATTGCGCATATCTTTCATGAAGAGCTGGAGGAGCGACCGGAGCAATGCTGCAGTTTTTGCAGGGCGGATATAGAGCTTTTTTTTCAAGAAGATAGCCAACAACAGCTGCAGACTGAAGCTCCAATAAATTGGCAAAAAGAGCTGAAGCTAATCTTTAATCAGGAAAGTGATGATCAACATGAAGAATTGGGATCAAGCACAGCTGATCCGGCAGATGAGCGACAGAGAATTACGCATTAATATTTATTTTTCCCAATTCCTGTTTTTTACGGCTGGCATAGCGGTCATGTGGTTTACACATTTTGACCTGACCCGGCTCAGGTGGGAAAGCTTTAACATCATTGTCTTTGGGGCGGGAACGGCTATTGGAGTCGTCCTGATCAATCTTCTTTTGCATAAATGGCTGCCGAAAGGATCCCTGGACGATGGAGGAATCAATGTTCGGATTTTCCGATCAATGCCGGTCTGGCATATTGCTGTTCTTACAGCAGTTATTTCTTTCTCGGAAGAGTGGCTCTTTCGGGGAGCAGTACAGCCCCTGCTGGGACTAAGCTTGACCAGTTTACTGTTTGCTGTTCTTCATGTACGGTATATAAAAAAACCAGTACTTTTCACTGCGGCGGTTCTACTTAGCTTTCTTCTTGGATATTTATACGAATATACCGGAAATCTCCTTGTTCCAATGACTGCTCATTTTTTTATCGATTTTTTGCTGGGACTGCTGATTTCAAAGGGATGGCTTTCAGCCCATATCGAATCTTACCCACTAGAGGACAACGGAGGTGGTACTCATGAAGAACATGAGTGAACAATCTGAATTAATCAGCGATCGTCCGCTGCCTTCGAGGAAGGAATTTCATAAAAGAAAATCCGAACGGATTAGAAAAGAACATGCGGCAGAACCCGAATCTGAAAGTTCTCCATCGGCAACGGAAAAAAAGGACCGGCTGCCCCTGGCCAAGTCCCTTTTAGTGATCTTCTTGCTTCTCGTGGTATTTATCCTTACTTATAACTATTGGTTTCCGAAAGTAACGGATCCGTTAAAAGGCAATGATGATGTACAGAAAGTGAAAATTGAATCATGAGGTGTTAAAGGATGGTGACTAAACTTACGTCATCATCCTTTTTTTATCAATTTGTTCTGTTCGTCGATGGTGCTGAGTGTCATCTGAAAAGCCTCGGGGCAACTGGTTCAAAAACAGTATGTGAATGGGAATGATTTATTCCCATTACGCATACGTTGAAGCAGGAGGGGGCTTATATGAACGCAATCAACTACTGGAAGGTCGAGCCTTTTATCTCAGAAATCTGCAAAGTGGTCCTTAACACGCTGATTGAAAAAAAAGAACAAAAAGACTTGTATGACAGACAGATGAAGTGGTGGGCATTTTACAGTGCATTAATGGGTTGTCTTGGTTTGATTTACTTGTACGGATTTAAGCTAAACCATATGGAAGGTGTCAGGGCGGCAATGCTTTCACTGGCCGGTGACAAGATGATCTGGTTTATCGGGATCTATTTTCTATTGGCTGGGGTTCAGTGGAAACGGCTTAAAAAGAAATGTGCAAAAGCAGATGAAGAATATGAAAGCATCAGGAAAGAGATTATTGAACGCGGAGACGATTTATGGCCAAGGCCGGAAATGTGGAAGAATAGGCATCAGGTATTGGAGTATGTCAAGGCAGAGTACAACATTAATCTATATCATAAATGAAGTGTTAGCATGCGCAGGGGCATCCGAAAAAGAAATGGTCTGCAATGGAATGCTTTTCTGAATTAATCACTACAAAACAATCATCCATTGTTTCAATGCGACCGAAAGCGATCGTTTGGTGGGAAAGCGGGCAATACACTTCTACAGGTAGGCCAAGTTTTTCATTATATTGTAAATCTTTATTCAACACGAGAGATTTTGTCTTGATTTTTAATAAAGTCATGATGTTCCTCTCCATTCTTTTAAATATTTTAAATGGTTAATCTCATGATAAGGCAATTTTACAGTATTTTCAATAAAAGATTTTAAATATTCTCAAAATTTAAATCGTGTGAAGACGGGGAGGAAGTGAGGATATGTTTGTAAAAAGCAATATGATCCCGCTGCGAAAAACACATTTTGTGATGGAAAAAGATTCCGTCAAACAAGTGCTTGACCTTCTGGAAAAACATGATATCGATGGTGTTCCGGTTGTCTCGGACAAACGGTTTAAAGGAATTCTTACCCGGCATTCCATCTATGAAGCTTTCTTTGCAAGCGGCAAGTCGAAGGAGCAGTTTCTAGAAAAAACCAAAGCCGGCGATATTGCTTGCTGTAAAAACCAGACCATCTGTGAGGATGAAATGTTTGAAAGAACGCTCCTCATTGTGAAAGACATGCCGATCGTTGCTGTCACTGACAAGCACAATCATTTGCTTGGCGTTGTGACCCGGTATGATGTTCTGGAGCAGTTTCAAAGTGCGTTCGGCATGAAGAAGCCTGGGGTCAGAATCTCCTTCGCTTCCCTTGAAACAGAAGGCAGAATAGCCCGGCTGTCTGAAATTACTAAACAATTCCACGAAAATATTATCTCGCTGACCACTTTTGATGAAACCGATCAGCTCGTAAGAAGGATGGTCATGAAAGTGGAAAAAACGCCAAACCTTGAAAAGTTTGTGGAAAAGCTCAGCCAGTCTGGGTTCAGAATATTAAGCATACATGAAGACTGATCCGGCCAGCCCTGAAATGCAGGGGCTGTCCTTTTTATCAATTTTCAGTTAAAATGTGTTTTACAAAAAGTTATTAACGGGGATTTAACCAATACTCCCTTAGTTTTAGTACTATGCATGTACGCGTATGATTGTGAGCCGTTGTACAAATTTTACACAAGGAAAGCAGTCCGCTATACTTAAAGGTATAATCAGCTATTGGGGGATATAGAGATGGCTTCACAGGAAGGGAAGTATAATATTAAAGCTGTGTCAAAGATGCTTGGCATCCAAGCAGGAACTTTAAGAGCCTGGGAACGAAGATACTCCATCATCCAGCCCAAGCGAAATGAAGCAGGACACCGGCTTTATACAGATGAACACATCTATATCATCAAATGGCTCATGAACAAAATTAAACATGGTTTCACCATAAGTCAGGCTGTAGGTCTGCTTGATCATCACGGGAATAATATCGACGAGTTCGTCATGGAAAACAGCAGCCAGAAGGATCTGGCAGTTCAATTGGCGGACGAGCTGCTGGCTGCTCTGCTTTCTTTTCAGGAAAACAAAGCCAAGGAAGTATTGGACCGTGCATTCAGCCTGTTTACAATAGAAAAAGTTACGATTGATATATTAGGTTCTTTACTCGTAAAAATTGGGCACATGTGGGAAAATCAAAAAATCACAGTCGCCCATGAGCATTACGCAACATCTTTTTTGAAAGCGAAGATCGGCAATGTCATTTATCATCTGCCTGTAGACGGATATCGGCCAAAGGTTCTGGCGGTATGCGGATTGAAAGAGACACATGAATTAGGTTTGCTCATCTTCACGCTTTACTTAAGGCAAAAGGGCTTTGAAGTCATCTATCTTGGTGAAGGGATTCCTCCAGAAGATCTCAGTGTGGTCATTGACGAAATCGACCCTAAGCTGTTAGTGGTTTCCTGTACAATGGAAGAACATCTTTCAGACACCTTGAAATGGCTTGAAGTGGTGGAAAAAGAATATCCCTGCCTTCAGATCGGCTTGGGGGGCTTGGGGATTGAATATTTATCCAATGATATAAAAACCAAATTTAAAGACATGATAATAGGGAACACAAAAACAGATTGGGAACAATGGATTCATAAAAAACGAAAACATGAAAAACGACCGCTTCTTAATCATTGAACAGTGGCAAAGAGAAGTTAGCACCAACTTTCTGCTCACTCATATAGTGTATTAAAGAGATGCGGAATCGATCGTAAGGGGGACCAGAAATGCGGGTAGAGCGATTAACTTATAACAAAATCAAGATCTTCCTAACGTTTGATGATTTGAAGGAACGCGGAATCTCCAAAGATGAAATTTGGCAGGATATTCCGAAAGTTCATCAACTATTCAGAGATATGATGACCGAAGCAGACGATGAAGTAGGATTCAAAGCAGACGGACCGATTGCTGTTGAAGTTTTTGCTTTACCGGCGCAAGGAATGGTGGTCATTGTGACAAAAGGTCATAACGAGTATGAACTCGAAGACGATTATGATGAAGACTATATTGAAATGCAGGTTACCTTGGATGAAAGTGACGAAATCTTCTATGAATTTTCGTCATTTGAAGATGTGATCTCATTGGCAAAACGCCTTGGCCAGCTTAACATCGACGGCGGAGCACTCTATTCATTCGAAAGCTGTTTTTATCTAAAATTTGAAGAACAGGATCTTCCTGATATAGAACTGGATACACTTATTGCATTATTGGCCGAATTCGGAAGCTCTTCAACCATAACAAGCTACAGGGTGATCGAATATGGAAAAGCGCTGATGAAGAGCAATGCCATATCACAGATCAATTCCTATTTTAAGTAAACTCCCGGAAATCCGGGAGTTTTTTTGTTTTAAAAAAACACATATGCCATTACATCATCCTCCAAACATGGTATGATAGATGGGATTTCCTTATAGAAAAGCTCACAAAACGTGGCAGGGAATATAATGAACTACATATATTTATTGGGGTGGGAGTGATTACACACATGAAAATTGCAGTCTTATACGGAGGGGTATCTGCAGAGCGAGAGGTATCCTTATCAAGTGGAAAACAGATTATGAACGCTTTGGAATCGAAAGGGCATGAAGTAATCGGAGTTGACTTTCATCCTGACCGTTTGGAAGAAATTATTGGTCTGAATGCGGATATCGTATTCATCGGATTGCATGGAAAGTATGGTGAGGACGGAAAGCTGCAAAGTTTGCTTGATATGCTTAAAATACCTTATGTCGGTTCTGGAGTGCTTGCTTCGGCACTGGCGATGGATAAAGCCCGTTCGAAGCAGTTCTTTAAAATTGCCGGAATCCGTACAGCAAATGAGTTGGTTTTGGAGAAAAAACTCTACAGTGAAGATCAATTGGATGTTCCTTTTGGATATCCGCTAGTCGTCAAACCTAATCATGAGGGATCTACGATCGGATTGACCATCGCCCAAAACAAAAATGAAATGCTGAGCGGCATCACATCCGCGCTCTTGCATGATCATACAGTGATGGTGGAAGAATTTATTTCTGGCAAAGAAGTGACAGTGGCGGTAATGGGGGAAAAAGGTAAAGTAAGTGCTCTCCCGGTGGTTGAAATCGTACCGAAAAATGCGTATTACGATTATGAGTCTAAATATGCGGAAGGCGGGAGTGTGCATTATGTACCTGCGCGCCTTGACGATCGTACGACTGCGTTGCTTCAAAAACAGGCGGTCTTGGCGCATGAAGTACTGGGATGCGAAGTGTATTCCCGGGTAGATTTCATTGTTCCGAACGACGGAAGTGCACCGGTCATTCTTGAAGTGAATACACTGCCTGGAATGACACCTACCAGCTTGTTCCCTGACGCAGCAAAAGAAGTAGGTCTTTCTTACCCTGATATGATCGAAAAGCTGATCCAGCTCTCCCTTCAAAAATAAATGGATGCCCTCCCGCCGTATCTTGGGAGGGTTTCATTATGCGGGCGATAGGATAGTAAAATAGTAACGAAAGCGCTTACCTTTTTCGCGATAATCTTTAAAATTCCCTTCTCATAGGACTAACAAAGGTGTATACTGTCTCTGAAGATGGACTAAACTTTAGAGGTGACAATTATGGGAGGTAACCAAATGACTGCCCAAAACGCAGCAGATCACAAATCAGATAACCATGAAAATAACAACGTGCTTACCGCAACACAGTCGGTGATTGGCGAAGCACTTGATAAATTAGGGTACCCAGAAGAAGTATATGAACTTCTTAAAGAACCGATCCGGATGCTGACAGTCCGCATTCCAGTGAAGATGGATGACGGCTCTACTAAAATTTTCACGGGATACCGTTCACAGCATAACGACTCTGTCGGACCGACTAAAGGGGGAGTACGGTTCCACCCAAGCGTAACAGAGACAGAAGTGAAAGCACTTTCGATTTGGATGAGCTTGAAGGCGGGAATTGTAGATCTTCCCTACGGTGGCGGAAAAGGCGGAATCATTTGTGATCCCCGCAACATGTCGTTCCGTGAACTGGAGCGCCTGAGCCGCGGCTATGTCCGAGCGATCAGCCAACTCGTTGGACCTACAAAGGATATTCCAGCGCCAGACGTATTTACCAATTCACAAATCATGGCATGGATGATGGATGAATACAGCCGAATCAGAGAGTTTGATTCTCCGGGTTTCATCACAGGCAAGCCATTGGTTCTCGGCGGTTCTCACGGCAGAGAAACTGCTACAGCAAAGGGTGTAACCATTTGCATTCGTGAAGCGGCTGCAAAACGCGGGTTCCAACTTGAGGGTGCAAGAGTCGTTATCCAAGGATTCGGTAACGCAGGAAGCTTCTTAGCGAAATTTATGCATGATTCAGGTGCAAAGGTTATCGGAATCTCGGATGCTTATGGTGCATTGCATGATCCTGATGGCCTTGACATTGACTATCTGCTTGAAAGACGAGACAGCTTTGGTACCGTAACTAAATTATTCAAAGATACCATCTCCAACAAAGAGCTTTTAGAACTCGATTGCGACATTCTTGTTCCGGCAGCGATAGAAAACCAGATCACTGCAGAAAATGCTCATAATATTAAAGCTTCAATCGTAGTTGAAGCCGCCAACGGCCCAACAACACTTGAAGGAACAAAAATTCTAACCGAGCGTGGCATTCTTCTCGTTCCAGATGTTTTGGCAAGTGCTGGCGGAGTAACGGTATCTTATTTTGAGTGGGTACAGAACAACCAGGGGTATTATTGGACAGAAGAAGAAGTGGAAGAGAAACTTGAAAGCGTTATGGTGAAGTCTTTTAATAACGTTTACACAACTTCAACGAACCGAAAGGTAAACATGCGTCTCGCTGCTTATATGGTGGGCGTGCGAAAAATGGCTGAAGCTTCTCGATTCAGGGGCTGGATTTAATACTTTGCAAAAGGCGAAAAAATTCCCTATCATTAATGGATAGGGAATTTTTTATTGTTTTTGGGTGAGCTTAAAAAAGATTAATTCGATAGATTAGTGAAACCAGGAGAGTGGAGAAATGAAGTACGATGTGTGTATTATCGGCGGGGGTCCATGCGGTTTATCCGCAGCCATCTCCGTGAAAGAGAAAGGGCTATCCTATGTGGTGATTGAAAAGGGAAACATTGTGGAGTCGATCTATAACTATCCGACCCATCAAACATTTTTCAGCACAAGTGAAAAGCTCGAGATCGGTAATGTGCCTTTTGTGAATGAGGAAAGGAAACCGAGAAGAATTCATGCCCTGACCTACTATCGCGAGGTGGCCAAACGAAAACAACTGAATATCCGTACCTTTGAGAAAGTAACAGAAGTTCAAAAAAAGAACAATACAACCTATTATATCCGAACTAAAACGGCGAAGGACGATATATATGAGTATGAAGCGAAGGCTGTTGTTATTGCAACCGGATATTATGATAATCCTGCCTATATGAACATCCCAGGGGAGGATCAGAACCATGTGTTTCATTATTTTAAAGAAGGCCATCCTTACTATAATAAAGATGTAACGGTCATCGGAGGAAAAAATTCAGCAGTCGATACAGCTCTCGAGCTTCAAAAAGCGGGTGCTAGAGTGACGGTTCTTTATCGGGGAGAAGATTATTCAAAAAGTGTGAAACCATGGGTGCTGCCTGAGTTTGTTTCCCATGTGAACAGCGGGAAAATCTCGATGCATTTTCAATCAAATGTTCTTGAGATCGGAAAAAATACAGTTATTTTTGATAAAAAAGGAAACAGAGAAACCGTAAAAGCGGATTTTGTGTTTGCGATGACCGGATATCATCCCGACCATGATTTCCTAAAGAAAATTGGGATTCTTATTGACCATGAATCCGGTCGGCCGGCCTACAATCCTGAATCGATGGAAACCAATGTGAAAAATGTGTTTATCTGCGGTGTGATTGCGGCGGGAAACAATGCCAATGAAATTTTTATTGAGAACGGAAGATTCCATGGCGGTTTGATCGCCGAAACGCTGGCAGCCTCGCTTCTTTAGAACCGGGCTGTTTTTTTGTTTGTGCTTCGTTAAGAATGGATGTTTTTGTAGCGAATAGCATGTGTTATGATACTGAGGAGGTGTTTACATATGAAAAAAGTAGCGTTGATCACAACCGGAGGAACGATTGCCAGTAAGCCGAATGAAACGACAGGACTGCTGTCATCAGGGGCTTTAACGGGAGAAGAGCTGGCTGCAATGATTGAACTCCCGAACGATATTGAAGTGAATATCTTTTCACTGTTCCAAGTGCCAAGTATGCACATGACCTTTGAACATTTAAACGTGCTTAAAGAAGCGATTGAAAACTTGTATGAAGATTCCGCTTATGATGGAGTAGTCATCACCCACGGAACGGACAGTATTGAGGAAACCGCATATTTTCTTGATCTCACCATTGCTGATCCCAGGACAGTGGTTGTAACCGGGTCACAGCGTTCGCCCGGCGAGATCGGCAGTGACTCGTATACGAATATGAGGCATGCCATCTATACCGCTTGCGATCCCAATTTAAAAGGTTCCGGAACGGTGGTTGTTTTTAACGAGCGGATCTTTACAGCAAGGTATGTAAAAAAAGTCCATGCATCCAACCTGCAGGGATTTAATTCGTTCGGATTTGGTTACTTGGGGATCATTGACAATGATAAGGTGGTAGCTTATCAAAAGCCTATTGGAAGAGAATTTTATACGGCAGTACAAGAAGTGCCTGCTGTTGACATCATCAAGTGTTACATCGGTGCGGACGGAAAATTTGTGAAAGCCGCCATGGACAGCGGAGTTCAGGGGATTGTCCTTGAGGGTGCTGGAAGGGGACAGGTTGCCCCATTGATGATGGAATCCATTATTGAAGCTGTTGCAGCAGGTATTAAGGTTGTCATTACGACCAGTTCTGAAGAAGGCCAAGTCTATCCGACCTATGATTATCTCGGAAGTACGTTTGATCTTGCTGAACATGGAGTGATATTGGGCAAGGATTATGACAGCAAGAAGGCCAGAATCCGGCTTGCCGTACTTCTGGCTGCAGGAGAGGGAGACCGCATACAGACGATTTTCTAGGCAGATGTTACAATTTCTTCATAAACATCAGCTAACGGTTTCCATTCTATGTGTTCCATGATACGATTGTAAAAAACAGCTGAAAAGAGGGCTTCTATGATTGGAATTATTTCGGCAGGGGTTGCTCCTGCTGTCGCCCTGCTTGCTTTCTTCTATTTAAAAGATAAATATGAAACTGAGCCTGTTTCTATGGTCATTCGATTATATATTTTTGGAGCTTTGCTCGTTTTTCCCATTATGGTTATCCAATTCGGATTTAAAGAAGAAATAATGGTTTCTTCTTTTACAGAGGGCTTTTTTCTGTCTGCTCTTCTCGAAGAATTCTTAAAGTGGTTTCTAGTTTTTTATTGTGCCTATCAGCATGCGGAGTTCAATGAGCCATATGACGGGATCGTCTATGCCGTGGCTTTATCCCTTGGATTCGCTTCAATGGAGAATATTTTATACCTGTACGTGCATGGACTGACTGAAGCGTTCGGCAGAGCATTGATGCCCGTTTCCAGCCATGCCCTGTTCGGTGTGATCAGCGGGTATTATTTTGGGAAGGCTAAGTTTTCTTCTGGTAAGAAGAGAAAAATGTTCTTAACCCTTTCCTTTCTTATACCGTTTGTATTGCATGCCATCTACAATTGGATATTACTTGTTTTCGAAAAGGATTTTCTTATCGCCATGCTGCCTTTTATGCTGTTCCTTTGGTGGCTGGGATTGAAAAAAGTGAAGCTCGCCAATGCCCATAAAACAGCCTGGATGACACGGCAGAAAAATGTAGGATCCTAAACCCGGAGAATTTAAAGCTCCGGGTTTTTTCTTGTCTAATTCTTCAGCAATTCATTGCATAAAATGCTCAGATTTACAAAAGCTACTTTTATCATACAAAGCTGAGAATATTTCACAGGAGGCACTTTCTCATGAAAAAACCAATGCGTTACATTAGACGGACGCTGTTTTTTTTAGTTGCTATGACATGTATTATGGCCGGATATACTCCGGAAACGACCCATGCCTTTACTCCCCAGGTCATTCAAAAGGGTGCAACAGGTGAAGATGTAGTTGAGCTGCAGTCGAGGCTGCAATATATCGGGTTCTACAATGGTCCAATAGACGGTGTCTTCAGCTGGAGAACATACTGGGCTCTTCGTAATTTTCAGTATGAAAACAGGTTAAAGGTCGATGGACTCGCTGGATTTACAACGAAGAAGAAGCTGGCGGACCAGTCGAAATTTGATTATGGATGGGTTCATAAACAAATTCGCAAAGGCAATAAATTTACTACTTACGGCGGAGTTCCAAAAGAAAAGCAAGTGAAGAAAAATGCTGGAAGGAAGGCTGCACAGCAGCCCGCCGCACCAGGGAAAAATGCAGCACCGGCAAAGCCGGGCCAAAAGCAGGCTGCCAAAGTCAGCAAGCCGAGACCCGGCAAAAACATTCCGGATGGGTATTCTCAAAATGATATAAATTTGATGGCGAACGCTGTTTATGGTGAATCTCGTGGAGAGCCTTATATCGGCCAGGTCGCGGTAGCCGCGGTGATCATCAACAGGGTGGAAAACCCAGAGTTTCCCAACACTGTATCCGGGGTTATTTTTGAACCAGGAGCGTTCACGGCCGTTGCAGACGGACAAATTTACCTGACGCCGAATCAACAAGCGAAAAAAGCGGTCATGGATGCTTTAAACGGATGGGATCCTACCGGGGAAGCGCTTTATTATTTTAATCCTGATACAGCAACATCCGGCTGGATTTGGACAAGGCCTCAAATCAAAAAAATTGGTAAGCACATCTATACCAAATAACGGAGGTGATTTCCTTGATACGGACAGTATTAATCGCTTTATTAGTAGTAGCTATAGCAGGTACGGGGTATTGGGGATATAGTGAACACCAGAAAAAGAACGCCATCCTCATTCAGGCGGAAAACAACTATCAGCGTGCCTTTCATGATTTAAACTTTAATGTTGACGCCCTGCATGATAAGATCGGGGAGACTCTGGCTATGAACTCTAGACGCCAGTTGTCTCCAACTCTCTCTCAAGTATGGAGGCTCACTTCGGAAGCCCATAACAACGTCGGACAATTGCCGCTTTCTTTACTCCCGTTTAACAAGACAGAAGATTTCTTAACGAAAATGGGTGATTTCAGCTACCGTGTCTCATTGAGAGATCTTGAGAAGAAGCCGCTGTCGGATAAAGAATATTCAACACTAAAAAGTCTTTATGTCAACTCGTCAGAAATTCAAAATGAACTTCGCAAGACAGAAGCACTCGCTTCAAAAAAGAACCTTCGCTGGATGGATGTTGAGATGGCGCTTGCAAACAACAAACAGCCTGACGACAATACGATCATCGATGGTTTTAAAACGGTAGATAAATCTTCTGAAGGTTATTCACAGACAGATTTTGGCCCGGAAGTAACAAATATCCACAACGCTAAAAAACGGAACGTATCCAAACTGAAGGGAGAAAATATCTCTAGAGAGGATGCAAAAAAACTCGCGATCAAGTTCTTCCAGCTCAAGAAAAACGTAAGAATAAGCGTAAAAGAAACGGGTAAAGGCTCAGAATATAAAGCGTATTCCCTCACCATGTACAATCCGGAAACAAAAGCAACAACCTACATGGATGTTACAAAAAAAGGCGGTTATCCATTATGGGTGCTGCAAGACCGAAAAGTAGCCGCCCAGAAGATCAGCCTGAATGAGGCTCAGAAACAAGCCGTTTCGTTCCTTAACCTTCACATGAAGAGTAAAATGGAAGTTGTCTCAGCTAATCAGTACGATAACATCGGTGTCTTCACTTTCGTAAATGTTCAAGATGGTGTAAGAATCTATCCGGACAGTGTCTCTGTTAAAGTGGCACTGGATAATGGAGATATTATGGGGTACCAGGGGACCGATTTCTTAACTTCCCATCATGAACGGACCATCCCGCCTGCAAAAGTCAGTGAAAAGCAGGCGAGAACGAAGCTTAATCCGAAGTTCAAAATGATGGAAAAACACATGGCTATCATCAAGAATGATGTTCAGCAGGAGATCTATTGCTATGAGTTTTTAGGAGTACTTGGAGATGAAACGTACGTGATCTATGTCAGTGCGGAAAACGGAGATGAAGAGCAAGTGAAGAAATTAAAAGAAGGAGAACCGGATTACAGCTCCATGTAAGTTGGTAAAAGGAAAGCTTCGCTGCTTTCCTTTTTTTTATGCACTTGTGCTTTTTGGGAACTATGGCATAATAAATGGTAAAATAGTCTTATAATGGGGGATTGTGTTGTTTGCTATAGGTGACTCGCTAATTTTGGAGCCGGCAGTTTCAAGACAGGAAATACGCTATAAATGCAAAGTGATGGAACTGTCTGATGACCAGATCTACATTGATTATCCGATCAATGAAATAACAGGAAAAACAGAGTTTTTTGTGAATGGTACAGCGTTCAAAGCGACATTCTACCATCAAGATCAAAATGTATATATGTTTCAAACCGAGCTGAGCGGACGAAAAATTGACCGTATCCCACTCTTAGCGATCCAGCATCCGGATGAAAAATCTTTAGTAAAGCTCCAGAGGCGCCAATTTATTCGCATTGAGACCATGCTGGATATCGCTGTGCACCCGTCAGATACTGTGTTCATACCGTTTACTTCAGTCACCTCGGACATCAGTGCTGGCGGTTTGCGAATGGCTTTACCTGCCGGACATCCGTTAAAGGAAGGCATGAGGATCATCTGCGGGGTCATACTCCCGATGAATTCAGGTACTGTTCATTGCCTCAGGGCAGAATGCAATGTGCTGCGCATCCTTGAGCACAACGGCAAAGAAAAGGTGTCTGTGCACTTTAGCAGCATTGGTGAAGCCGCGCAGCAAAATCTTGTACGCTACTGTTTTGAGCAGCAGCTTGCCGAGAAAAAGAAGTTGTTGAACGAATAGATCCGATGATGCTTGGACATATTAGTTTCAAGTATCAGGAGGCTGATCGGCGTGAAAAAAATTGAAAGCCTGCTCTTAAAGCTCGCCATTATCCATTTTGTTTTTCTTATTCTCTCTCAATGGATACTTACACATGAAACATGGAAACGGAACGTAAACAAAAGCATTTATTATGAAGGCGTCATAAAAGGCAAGAGCTCAGGCACGATGGAAACCATAGACCGCTAGTTGGGTTTATGGTATAGTTAATGGCGGAATGTGGCCTACGAATACGTTAAAAAAGCAGGGTGTATACCTGCTTTTATTCGTATGGTTTCAATAAAAGATTTTTGTGTATGCAGGAGGAAACATGAACAAGAAACTAAAGATCGCCATTGACGGCCCGGCAGGAGCCGGCAAAAGTACAGTTGCCAAATTGGTCGCGGACAAGCTTTCTTATATATACATAGACACGGGTGCCATGTACCGGGCATTAACCTATAAAGCCCTGTCTTCAAAGTCTGATTTACATGACGGCAGGATCCTGCAATCTCTTCTTAAAGATACAAATATAGAATTAGAGATTACAGAGAACGGCCAGGCTGTCATCCTTGACGGAAACGATGTCTCCAAAGAGATCAGAAGCTCGGAAGTCACGAATAATGTGTCTTTTGTCGCAGCACCTCAACAGGTAAGAGAAGAGATGGTCAGACGCCAGCAGGAGCTGGCAAGTGCGGGCGGTGTCGTGATGGACGGCCGGGACATAGGGACTCATGTCATGCCAGATGCAGAACTGAAAGTATTTCTGATCGCATCTGTAGAAGAGCGTGCAAGAAGAAGATTCGATGAAAATACAAGCAAAGGATTTGAAGCGGATCTAGAGAAATTGAAGGAAGAGATCAGTCTCCGAGATAAACGTGATTCAGAACGTGAGTTTGCTCCATTGAAAAAGGCGGATGACGCGATAGAGCTTGACACCACATCAATGTCCATTCAAGATGTTGTTAATGAAATTCTTCATTTGGTGAGTGAAAGGGCTGGATAAATTGAACCTTTACAAATTCGGTAAAGCGGTGTGCAGTGCTTTTTTGAAAAGCATGTACAGAATAGAAATTCAAGGGATTGAAAATGTGCCTGCCGAGGGCGGAATCCTGTTATGCAGCAATCATATTAATAATTTTGATCCTCCGCTTGTCGGAGTGGCCGCACCAAGAGACGTTCATTTTATGGCAAAAGCAGAACTTTTCAGCATGCCTGTCCTAAAGACGATCCTGCCAATGATTAATGCTTTTCCTGTTAAACGCGGTATGAGCGATAAACAGGCGTTAAGGAATGGACTCGGCATACTGAAAGAAGGAAAAGTTCTTGGATTATTTCCAGAGGGTACGAGAAGCAAAACAGGCGAATTAGGCCAGGGGCTGGCGGGAGCAGGTTTTTTTGCACTGAAATCAGAAGCTGCTGTCGTGCCATGTGCGATCAAAGGTGAGTATAAACGCGGCAAAAAAATCACTGTTAGTTTCGGAAAGCCGATTGATTTTACAGAAATGAGAGTGCAAAAAGCTTCCGCAAAAGACGCAACAAACCTTATAATGTTAAATATAGAAAAGCTTCTAAAGGAATCTGTATCGTAAAAGGAATACTGTATACTTCCTTCATATAGAAGGTTGAAATATATACTTATACGAAATTGAGGAGGCATTGTGGTATGGCTGATGAGTTGAACACAAGTTTAGAAGAAACAAAAGTGCTGGAAGTTGGAAATGTGGTAGAAGGGACTGTCCTAAAGGTTGAAGATAAGCTGGCCATTATAGATGTGGGCTATAAGCAGGATGCTGTATTGCCTGTGAACGAGATTTCCAATGTTTTTGTTGAAAAAGCATCAGATTTTCTGACCGAAGGAGACAGAGTGACAGTAAAAGTCACGTCTCTTACAGAAGATCAGCTCACCGTTTCCAAAAAGGCGGTGGACACGGTCAAGTCGTGGGAAGAGCTAAAGCAAAAGTTTGACCAGAACGAAACGTTTGAAGTGACCGTTCATGAGGTGGTAAAAGGCGGTTTGGTCGTGGATCTTGGAGTGCGCGGCTTCATTCCCGCATCCATGGTCGAAAAAAGGTTTATTGAAGACTTCAGCGACTATAAAAACCGAACATTAACGGTGAAAATTGTTGAGCTGGATGAAGAGAAAAACCGAGTGATCCTCTCCCATCGGGCGGTAGAGGAGGATCAGGAATCTCAACGAAAGCAGGAGCTGCTGAACAATCTGGAAGCTGGCCAGGTGCTCGATGGCACTGTCCAGCGTTTAACAGATTTCGGTGCGTTTGTTGATATCGGCGGGCTAGACGGCCTTGTCCATATTTCCCAGCTATCCCATAAACGTGTGGATAATCCTTCAGAAGTCGTCTCAGAAGGGGAGGCTGTAAAAGTGAAAGTCCTTTCTGTCGACCGGGATAACGAACGTGTCTCACTCTCCATTAAAGAGACTCAGCCGGGACCTTGGGAAAGCCTTGAAGCGGGTCTTGCACCAGGCAAAGTCATCCAGGGGACGGTGAAGCGCCTTGTTTCCTTCGGTGCTTTTGTTGAGGTGGCACAGGGTGTTGAAGGGCTTGTGCATATCTCCGAAATCAGCAACCGCCATATTGGAAATCCTGGAGAAGTGCTGTCTGAAGGCGAGAAAGTGACAGTAAAAGTGCTGGATATTGACAGGAAAGAAAAAAGAATTTCACTTAGCATCCGCGCTGCACAAGAAGCTAAAGAACAGCAGAACATCCGTGAGAACTTCCCGAAAGAAGAAAAAGGATTCTCGCTTGCTGATATGATCGGCGATAAGCTTAAAGGTTTAAATAAAGAGTAAGATTAAAAGAACTCCGTTTAGGAGTTCTTTTTTGTTCTTAGCTTTTCTGGTTATTTCTTCTTCTCGCTTCTTCAGGGCCTTCGAGTGATGTTGCCCCAGCGTATTTCAGGCTCTGGTCACGGTCGGATTCTACCCGGTGTGATTCACGAAGTTTTTTTTCCTGGCGGTCTTTTCCCATGATGCTGCCTCCTTTCTATTTGCTTTTATTATGACTGCTTGATTAGGTTTTATGCGATTGAGCCATAATGGTGGTAGAGGAGGAGAGCAGGTTGGAGGGTATTTTCTTTTATTGGTTTGCATGGATCGGCTGGGCCTACAGCACTTTTTTGATGAAAGCAGCGCCTCGGAGGACTGTCTATTCAGCATTGCTTCTGATTTTGCTGATCACGCATGGGCTCGTATTGGACACGGGGCGTTTAAGCATTCATTGTTCATTTCTGATTTTAGCTTTAAGCTGTTATCTTTGGATTTTAAGATTACCGTTTAAGATGGTGCTGTATTATGTTTTCTGCACATTTCTTATTGCCCTTTCCTATAATGCAATGCTGCTGTTCTCGATGTATGATCCAGTCTGGATCGTCGTCCAAGTGAAATGGCTGCTGGCCGGCGCCCTTTTTGTTTTTTCTCTGATGCTGATCAAGGATTCTCATTATCGCCCGCTCGTGCTGGCAGGCGGATTCTGCGTGGGAGAGGCTCTCTATCATCTGGTAATTCAAAAATTAACATCGGGCATCGAGCTCGGAAGCCTTAATTTCCTTGATGTTGTGACCTTGTCGCTGGCTTTATGCTTTGTCTCGAGGGGCGTGCAGCAGTTCGGGCACTTCTTGTCTGCTGAAGCAGGGAAGGGAAAAATGATAAAACGGGTATCTAGGGTGAGGGCGCGCTGAATGAGAGTTGTAGGTTATACTTTTATCTGCTAAAATTAATTAGCTATCTCTAGGCCCTTCATTGCGGAAGGGTTTTCTTTTTTGGGACTATTAAGTTAAAAGGATGTGTCGACATGCAAAAGCCAGTTTTGGCCATCGTCGGAAGACCGAATGTGGGAAAGTCCACAATATTTAACCGTATTGTCGGAGACCGGGTTTCTATCGTGGAAGATATGCCGGGTGTGACAAGGGACAGAATCTATAGTTCAGCTGAATGGCTGAACCGTGAATTTAATATAATTGATACCGGTGGAATCGAAATCGGTGATGAACCTCTATTGCATCTCATGAGGCAGCAGGCAGAGGTCGCTATCGATGAAGCCGATGTGATCCTTTTTCTTGCGGATGGAAAAGAAGGGGTGACAGCAGCTGATGAAGAAGTCGCAAAACTCCTATATCGGTCAAAGAAACCGGTTGTCCTTGGGGTAAATAAAATTGATAATCCGGAACGCAAGGATTTGATCTATGATTTTTATTCTCTTGGAATGGGAGAGCCTTATCCTGTATCAGGATCTCACGGCATTGGTTTAGGAGACCTTCTGGATGCTGTATTCAGCCATTTTCCAGAACAGCCTGAGGAAGAGGAAGATGATGAAACAATCCGTTTCTGTCTTATCGGACGTCCAAACGTTGGCAAGTCATCGCTCGTTAATGCGATATTAGGTAAAGAGCGTGTCATCGTCAGCGATATCGCCGGAACAACGAGAGACGCGATCGATTCGGAATTTACTCGTGAAGGCCAGAAATATACGATCATTGACACGGCAGGCATGAGAAAAAGAGGGAAAGTCTATGAACATACCGAAAAATATAGCGTTCTTCGTGCTTTAAAGGCCATCGAACGGGCTGATGTCGTTTGTGTTGTACTAAACGCAGAAGAAGGAATTATCGAGCAGGATAAAAAAGTGGCAGGCTTCGCGCATGAAGCAGGCAAAGCCGTGATTATTATCGTAAATAAATGGGATGCCATTGAAAAAGATGATAAAACACTCCGCGAATTTGAACAGAAGATCCGCGATCATTTCTTGTATTTAAGCTATGCTCCGATCCTTTTCGTATCCGCAAAAACAAAACAAAGGCTTCATACGCTCTATCCTTTGATCAACCAAGTGGCTGAGAACCATTCTCTTCGTATCCAGACAAACGTCCTTAACGATGTTATTATGGATGCGGTGGCGATGAACCCTACACCGACGGACAACGGTAAACGCCTGAAGATCAATTATGCTACACAGGTTGCCATCAAGCCGCCTACCATCGCACTTTTTGTCAATGATCCGGAACTTCTTCATTTTTCATACCGCCGGTTCCTTGAAAACAAAGTGAGGGAGACGTTTGGCTTTACTGGCACTCCGATCAGAATCGTTGCCCGCAAAAAAAATGAATAGGTGAACTTCATGCAGATTGTCTTGTTGTTTATCGGTGCTTATTTATTAGGTTCGATCAGTTTCAGCTATATGATCACTAAAGGTATGAAAAAAGGTGATATACGCAAGCTGGGGAGCGGTAATGCCGGGGCGACGAACACACTGCGTGTGATCGGTGTGGGTCCTGCCATCTGCGTGCTCCTGCTGGACGGGCTGAAAGGAATGATCCCTGTGTGGGCAGCACTTGCCATGCAATACAATATGACCGCGGCGATTGCGGCGGGCGCAATGTCCATCATCGGCCATAACTGGCCGGTCTATTATGGATTCAAGGGCGGAAAAGGGGTGGCGACGACGATTGGTGTTTTTGTGGTGGCTTCGTTTATTCCTGCTCTCATAGCGGGATTCTTCGTCATTCTGATCATTGCAGCTACCCGATTTGTTTCGTTAGGCTCCATCGTATTTATGATTTTGACGCCTGTTTTAATGTTTATTTTAAAAACTATACCTACGGAGGCGGCGCTATTCGCCTCATTGATCGGTGTTCTCTCGATATGGAGGCACCGCACCAATATCTCCAGACTTTTAAAAGGAAATGAAAGAAAAATAGGGCATTAAGCAAGGAGTGGATTAGCAATGGAAAAAGTAGCAGTAGTCGGTGCCGGCAGCTGGGGCACAGCGCTGGCCCTCGTACTAGCGGATAACGGACACGATGTTCGCATATGGGGAAGAAGACAAAAACAGATTGAAGAAATTAATTCCCTACATACCAATGAAAAATATTTGCCGGGCGTTTCACTTCCTGAAGAGCTTCGGGGTTTTACCGATCTCCAGGAAGCGGTCTCAGGAGCTGGAACGATCCTGCTCGTCGCTCCTACTAAAGCGATTCGAGAGGTACTGGGGGATCTGACAGCTCATTTAGATCAGCCAGTCACCATCGTTCATGCCAGCAAAGGGATCGAACCGGAAACGTATAAACGGGTATCCGAGATCATTGAGGAGGAAGTGCCTGCAGATAAACGAAAATCCATCGTTGTATTGTCCGGGCCAAGCCATGCGGAGGAAGTTTCTCTGAGACAGCCTACTACCGTCACTGTTTCCTCATCGGATATTGAGGAAGCGGAATTTGTTCAGGATCTGTTTATTAACCAGAATTTCAGGGTGTACACCAATCCAGATATTGTGGGCGTTGAACTCGGCGGATCATTGAAGAATATCATCGCCCTTGGGGCGGGCATGTCCGACGGTCTTGGCTATGGAGACAACGCGAAAGCCGCTCTGATTACAAGAGGGCTCGCTGAGATCGCCAGACTGGGAACGAAGATGGGGGCTAACCCGCTGACGTTCGCAGGTTTGACCGGAATTGGAGACTTAATCGTTACTTGTACGAGTGTCCACAGCAGAAACTGGAGGGCCGGAAACATGCTGGGCAAAGGAGAAGCACTCGAAGCTGTGCTTGAAAAGATGGGGATGGTCGTTGAAGGGGTAAGAACAACGAAAGCAGCATATCAGCTCGCTCAGAAAGAAAATGTGGAGATGCCGATCACGAATGTTCTTCACGATGTTCTGTTTGACGGAAAGAATGCAAAGGAAGCTGTGGATGAGCTGATGAGAAGAAGCAGGACCCATGAGGTGGAAGACGTATCTTCTCTTTTATAGGAAAAAAATGTCCGAATCATCCATACGGTTATCTTCCCGATTTCTATCACGATTATTAGACTAACGCATAGGATAATGGTGAATAGGTTGTTGGAGGAGGACGAAAAATGGATCGGAACAATCAATTTTTTGATAAAGTTGAGAAGAAAACGAACGTTAAGAAAGAAGATATTTTTAAACTAGCCCAGACCGTCAGCAATGAAAATCTGCGGGATGAACGCACTTTAAGAAGACTGATCTCCCAGGTAGCCTCCTTGGCCGGTGTCCCTGTTTCTAGGCAAAAAGAAGATCAAATTGTCAATGCGGTTATTAATAACAATGTACCTCTGGATTTCAGCACATTATCCAAAATGTTCGATAACAAATAGGTATGCTTCAACGGATAGCCAATCAATCTGCAAATTGGTGTATTTAGTCATTCGGCAGGCGGTGTATCAGACACCGGCCTGTCTTTTTTTTGATGTAAGAAAGAAGTGTCCATCTACAGCTTAAAAGATGAATTTGAATCATATTTCACCCTGGTCCTCGAAAGATGAAAAGTGAGATCTTCTTTTCATCCCTAGCCGTCTTCACACTACCGCCAGAATTGCTCCAGCGTTTGTCGGACCAAAACATGAGCACATACGCATTTCTTTTGTTTTATGCTATAATTTACGCTGTATGCAAAGGGGGATATAAATGGACGCTGGATTAATGAAAATGTGGGTTGCGCTTTCATCCATCGCATTGATGTTTATCGCGGTTTTTTCAATCATGATCAGCAGGTTAAAACTAAAAGGGATTTTTAAATACATACTGGCAGCTATCGCATATATTTGCATGATTACAGCAGGCATCTTAATTGTACTCGTAGTCTTTAGCGGACCGGTGAAAGGATAGGTACGCCAGAAACATGAAAAAGATATGTACTCTCACGTTTTTAGTTTGCCTGCTCTTCAGCCTGACGGGGTGTCTGTATCCCGACAGCCAAAAAAGTGAAAACCGGGTCCCTTATAAAGACCAGATTGCCATGGTGCAGTCTGCGGTGGACGATTACCATAAAGAGACGTCAGTGCTGCCGATCAAAAACAAAGACGCCTCAACAGACGTCTATGAAAAATACCCGATTGATTTTGGAAGGCTTGTCCCAAAGTACATGCAGCAGCCTCCAGGAAATTCGTTTGAAAAAGGCGGAACGTTCCAGTATGTACTCATTGATGCAGAAACAAAGCCAAAAGTAAGGCTGATAGATCTGGTGATCGTGAACAAAGCACAGGATCTGGAAGCCAGACTGAAGGAGTATGTCCGAACCCATAAATATCCGCCATATCAAAAGATATTGGCCAATGGCAGGTACACCCTTGATTACAAAAAGATGGGCTACAAAGAAGCGCCATACGCTGTCAGCCCTTACTCCGGAAAGAACCTGCCATTTATTGTTGATAATGATTCAAAAGTCCACGTGGACTATTCCATGGATCTTTATCCGCTCATCAAAAAGGGACTCCCTGTGAAAAAGGGGGAAGATGTTCGGACGCTTCTTACTAAAAATTCCTTCTTTGTTCCAGTACGGTCCGTTCCTTATACGGTTAAGAACGGAGAACCCGAGTTTCAGGTAACGGATCAATAACTTTCCACGGCACCCATAAATAATTGGCATGAACTCTCCTCCTTTTTAATACATTCATAGAAAAGGAGGAGGGTTTTTTATATAAAAACGGACATGGTGATAACCTGGACAGTTTGCACACGGAAGATCACAAGTGTTTGTGCTTCTCTCCCGGTCTATACAACGAACTGAGGTCCATCGCTGATTTTTGTATGAAAAAACTTTCATTCCTTATCATATTTTTGGGACAACATCATAAGTATGTATTGTCCAAGAATAGCATCCGGAACTTATTTGGATCGGGAGGGAAATGAATGGAAAAAATCGATATTTTCAAAGATATCGCTGAACGGACAGGAGGAGACATTTATCTCGGAGTAGTCGGTGCTGTTCGCACAGGGAAATCTACCTTTATCAAACGGTTTATGGAGCTGGTCGTGCTGCCTAACATTCAAAATGATGGTGAACGACAGCGGGCACAGGATGAGCTTCCTCAGAGTGCAGCAGGGAAGACCATCATGACGACAGAGCCTAAATTTGTTCCGAACAACGCTGTGAGCATCCATGTTGGGGAAGGTTTGGATGTCAATGTCCGGCTAGTGGACAGTGTAGGCTATGCCGTGCCGAGTGCAAAAGGCTATGAGGATGAGAACGGCCCGAGAATGATCCATACACCATGGTATGATGAACCGATTCCTTTTCATGAAGCGGCTGAGATCGGTACGAGAAAAGTCATTCAGGAGCATTCCACTCTCGGTGTCGTAGTCACTACTGACGGCTCGATCGGTGAGATTCCAAGATATGACTATATCGAATCGGAAGAAAGAGTGATCGATGAACTGAAAGAAGTCGGCAAACCTTTTATACTTGTAGTGAACTCTGTGCACCCTCATCATCCAGATACAGAGCAGCTTCGCAAGGAACTTTGCGAGAAGTATGATATTCCTGTTCTCGCCATGAGTGTTGAGAGTATGACAGAGCATGATATAAACAATGTTCTCAGGGAAGTGCTGTATGAGTTCCCGGTTCTTGAAGTCAACGTGAACCTGCCAAGCTGGGTCATGGTGCTTAGAGAGGAGCATTGGCTGCGGGAAAGCTACGAAGAAGCGGTAAGGGAAACGGTGAAGGACATTAAAAGGCTTAGAGATGTCGACCGGGTCGTAGGAAGCTTCAGCGACTTCGAATTTATCGATGATGCACGTCTCGCAGGCATCGAGATGGGGCAGGGGATTGCCGAAATTGACTTGTTTGCTCCGGATGACCTGTATGACCAGATATTAAAAGAAGTCGTCGGTGTGGAGATCAGGGGGAAAGACCACTTGCTGCAGCTGATGCAGGAGTTCGCCTATGCCAAGCAGGAGTACGATCAGGTCGCTGACGCCTTAAGGATGGTGAAACAAACAGGATATGGAATAGCGGCTCCGGCTCTGACCGATATGAGCCTCGATGAGCCGGAAATTATCCGTCAGGGCTCAAGGTTTGGTGTCAGGCTGAAAGCGGTAGCACCATCGATTCATATGATTAAAGTAGATGTCGAATCAGAGTTTGCGCCGATCATCGGTACAGAGAAACAGAGCGAAGAGCTCGTAAGGTATCTCATGCAGGATTTTGAGGAAGATCCGCTGTCGATCTGGAACTCAGATATCTTTGGGCGATCCCTCAATTCCATCGTAAGAGAAGGCATTCAAGGGAAGATTTCACTCATGCCGGAGAATGCAAGATACAAGCTGAAAGAAACACTGGAACGCATAATTAATGAAGGTTCTGGAGGTTTAATCGCTATTATTTTATAATGAAAGGCTCCTTTAAAGGAGTCTTTTTTGTTGAAAAAAGTCAAATTGGCTCTGTAAAAGTCGGATTTTCGCTATTTTCCTCATAAAAATATTGAATTCTTATGACTTATCGTTTAATATAAGGCTTGTCACGAAAGTATTTAGTAAATCCTGTATAAAACAGGGCTCAGCGCTTTATGATAGTAAGACAGCCGAGAAACATATATAGATGATAGTGTTCTTTGAGAGGAGGTGAATGGAATGAACAAGACTGATCTTGTAAATGCAGTATCTGAACAAACTCAACTTTCTAAAAAGGATGCCACTAAAGCTGTTGATGCAGTATTCGAGGCAATCGCTGAAACTCTTAAAGAAGGTAACAAGGTACAACTTATCGGTTTTGGTAACTTCGAAGTTCGTGAGCGTGCCGCTCGTAAGGGTCGCAACCCGCAAACTGGTCAAGAGATCGAAATCGCAGCAAGCAAAGTGCCTGCTTTCAAACCAGGAAAAGCCCTTAAGGATGCTCTAAAATAAGCTTATACATAGGGCAAGCAAGAACCGCATTATGCGGTTCTTTTATTTTGGAAGAAAAATGCGCCAGGAGCCTTCCTTTTTTGCCATTGCTTGTTACATATGCTAGAATCGGTTTTAGAAAACGTACAGCGAACGTGGGAATGAACCTACATAAAACGTTGCAGGAATGAAAATGGAGGCTACCGCAGTGAAGGAATTCGATCAGGAGAAAATACAGCAAGCAGTAACTATGATACTTGAGGCCATTGGAGAAGACCCATCCCGAGAAGGACTCGTTGATACACCCAAAAGAGTGGCTAAAATGTACCAGGAAGTATTTCAGGGTCTGAACCAGGATCCTAAAGAACATTTTGCTACGATTTTCGGGGAAGACCATGAGGAACTGGTTCTTGTAAAAGACATTCCGTTCTATTCCATGTGTGAACACCATCTTGTCCCATTCTTTGGGAAGGCGCATATCGGCTATATCCCAAGAGGAGGAAAAGTTACCGGGCTCAGCAAACTTGCAAGAGCAGTCGAGGCGGTGACCCGAAGACCGCAGCTGCAGGAAAGAATTACTTCTAATGTTGCTGATGCGCTGGTAGAAACGCTTGACCCGCATGGTGTCATTGTCGTTGTCGAGGCAGAGCATATGTGCATGACGATGCGCGGTGTGAAGAAGCCGGGCTCTAAAACCATTACATCTGCAGTAAGAGGAATATTTGTGAAGGATGCAGCCGCCAGGGCAGAAGTCTTAACGTTTATTCGCGGTTAATTTAAAGGAAATGGAGTGGACGGCATGAAGGCGAACGAGAAGATGAACGAGAATGAGTTTTTTGTGATCAAAGCGAAAGAAAACGGTGTTAACGTCATAGGATTGACCAGAGGGACGGAGACCAGATTTCACCACTCGGAGAAACTGGATAAGGGCGAGGTCATGCTGGCGCAGTTCACTGAGCATACATCAGCAGTCAAAGTACGGGGCAAGGCGGTCATATATACAAGGCATGGTGAAGTTGACACGGAAGTATAAAGCTTGGCTCGAGCCAAGTTTTCTTTATGGCGTAAAGGATTGTTGAGTGGCCTGTATGATATAATACATAATAGATAGAGTATGCTGTATTTGCAGGATGTGGGGGCAGGGACATGAAGATCATCCAAGAAATAAAAAAATTAAATGAATACGTTTTACGTACGATGGAACATTCCTTTTTAAATAAGTATGTCGATGTTCCCCGGATGAACAAGGATAAATGCCTCATTGCGTATTCGCTTTTGAGAGAAAGCGGGCTGGAAGGCGAAGAATTGCAGGAATATTACGCAGCTGTAATGCTCGTTCAAAGTGCGCTCGATACACATGAATACATACTTCAGATTGAAAAGGACAATGTGAAAGGACGGCAATTAACCGTTCTGGCGGGAGATTATTACAGCAGCCTGTACTATTTCATGCTGTCTCTCTGTGAAGATCTCCCGCTCATCCGGGCACTTTCACTCGGGATTCAGGATGTGAACGAGAGCAAGATGAGGCTTTACTACAGCAAACAATCAAAACCCGAAGAAATCACAAGCGGAATCAAAAGCTTGGAGGCTGGGATCCTGTCGAGGGTGGCACGACACTTTGGCAAGGAAGAGTTCATTCCTTTTATCTCTGAGTTTTTGTTTGTATCTGCCGCTTCTCAATGCCCTGATCCTCTTTTTTCAGATTATCATCATCAGATCAAAAATGATCTGCTGCTTTCCCGTCATAGGCTCAAGACACAAAAGCAGCCGGACATATTAAAGCCATTCATGGAAAAGAGAATGAGGGCACTGCTTGAAGCACCTCACTATTTATTGCCGGAGGAAGGATAAGCGATGGAACATTTAAAAGAACAGCGGGTCCATTCGGTCTTTGAAAAAATCTCAGGCCAATATGATTTTATGAACAACGTGATCAGCTTTAAACAGCATACCAGATGGCGAAATGATACGATGAAACGCATGGCCGTGAAAGAAGGAAGCCAGGCGCTTGATGTGTGCTGCGGCACAGGGGATTGGAGCATCGCTCTCGCGAAAGCGGTCGGGGCATCCGGGTCTGTAACCGGACTGGATTTCAGCCAGAACATGCTGGAAGTCGGCAAGAAAAAGGTTTCAGAACTCAGGTGCACGAATGTAAAGTTGATCCATGGAAATGCTATGGAGCTGCCTTTTCCCGATAATACGTTCGATTACGTGACCATCGGGTTCGGTCTTCGGAACGTTCCTGATTATCTCCAGGTAATCAGGGAGATGCACCGTGTCGTAAAGCCTGGCGGGAAAGTGGTCTGCCTGGAAACCTCTCAGACTACCACACCTGTCGTTAAGCATGTATTCCGTTTTTACTTCTCGGTCGTTATGCCGTTCCTGGGGAAACTTCTGGCAAAGAGCTATAGTGAATATTCCTGGCTTCAGGAATCAGCCGGAGAATTCCTGGACAGAAATGAGCTTAAGACTTTATTCGAAGAAGCCGGTCTATCCCATGTAACCGTTAAGCCTTATACGTTTGGAACGGCTGCCATGCATATGGGAATTAAACAAACATAGAAAGAGAGATCGCTTGTGTTTAAGAAATTAGCTATCATTCTTGAAATGATCAAGTTTGAACATACTCTATTTGCGCTCCCGTTTGCATTTTTGGGGGCCATACTTGGTAATGTGGTGGAGGAAGGATCTTTTCCATCGATCAGCGAATGGATCTGGATTACTCTTGCCATGGTCGGTGCGCGCAGCGCAGCGATGACGCTAAACCGTGTCATCGACGCAAGGATTGACCAAAAAAATCCAAGGACGGCAACAAGGGCCATCCCTTCAAAATTAATCAGCATGAAAGAAGCCGTATTATTTATTGCCGGTTCTTTTGTTTTGCTGTTTGTCAGTGCTTCACAGCTTAACCTTCTTTCCGTGTGGCTTTTGCCGCTGGCTGTTTTTTTTCTAGTATTCTATTCCTATACGAAGCGCTTTACCTACTTATGCCACGTGATTCTGGGAGCAACGATTGCTTTGGCCCCGCTGGGAGGCTGGGTCGGAGCAACTGGAACTCTCTCGGCAGAAGCCTTTCTGCTCTATGCCGGTGTGGTGTTCTGGACAGCTGGGTTTGATGTGATTTATGCCACTCAGGATGCGGATTATGACAGAAATCATGGGCTGTATTCCATTCCGTCTTATTTCGGAATTCCAAAAGCCCTTTTTATCGCCCGCTGTTTTCATGTGCTTAGCTTTACAGCCTTCTTAGTGCTCGGTGCCTTTTCCGCGTTCGGATGGGTCTATTTTGCCGGAGTGTTTTTATCAGGAGCGATTATGATCTATGAGCACTCCATGGTTTCTCCGGAAGATTTGTCTAAACTGAATGTTGCCTTTTTTACGATGAACGGAATTCTGAGCATTGTGATGTTTATTTTCTCATTGGGAGATTTGCTGCTATGAAAAATTTTGCTGTAGGAATAACAGGAGCGAGCGGAGCCATCTATGGTGTCCGCCTTGTTCAGGAACTGCTGAAAAGCGGACATAAAGTACACCTGATGGTCACCGAAGCCGGCTGGCAGGTTTTTCATGAAGAACTAGGTTGGGATACGGAAGACCGTGAAACTATTCTTCAGGAACATTTTCAGAAAGATAGCACGGGTGAGCTTCATTATCATACGCTTAGGAATTTCAAGGCTCCAATTGCTTCTGGTTCTTATCAGAACAGCGGAATGATTATTATACCTTGCTCGATGGGCACGTTGTCCGGCATTGCTCACGGTGCATCCGGCAACCTGCTTGAACGGGCAGCGGATGTGATGCTGAAGGAGGGGCGGAAACTTGTCCTTGTGCCGCGGGAAACACCGCTGAACAGCATACATCTGGAAAATATGCTCAAAGTAACCCAGGCAGGCGGCAAGATTCTTCCTGCGATGCCCGGTTTTTATCAGCTGCCGAAAACACTGGACGATCTGGTGGATTTTTTAGTCGGCAAAGCGCTGGACAGTTTGGGTGTCCAGCATGATCTGTTTAGGAGGTGGGGAGAGTAATGGCGCTCAATATCGGCGAGATTAAATATACAAACATCCTTCCTATGTTTTTTTATTTGAATAAAAATGAATTTGAGAGGACTGGCTCGAAGTTTATTCCTCAGATACCCGCTGAGCTGAACCGAAGAATGGCGAGGGGAGAAATCGATCTAGGAGGAATATCTTCCTTTTCATTCGGTGAAAACAGCAGCCAATACAGCCTTTTTCCCAATCTGTCCGTTTCCACCTTTGGAAAAGTGGGATCGATTCTCTTATTTTCAAAAACTGCTGTTGGAGAACTGGATGGCAAGAAAATCGCACTTACTTCAAGTTCTGCAACCTCGGTCGTTCTGCTGAAGATCATTCTTAAAGAATTTTACGGCCTAAATCCGGTTTACGAAACGATGGCACCGCACTATGGTCAGATGCTTCAAGACCATGACGCATGCCTGCTGATCGGTGAGGATGCGATTAAGGCTGATTGGCGGCAGGACAAAGAAATCCATGTATATGATCTAGGTGAACTATGGTTTAATCATACGGGACTTCCTATGACGTACGCAGTCATGGCGGTGCGGAACGATACAATTAAAAGAGAGCCGGCTCTGCTCGAGAAACTCTTATTTGAGATGTCCGAGAGCAAACAAAAAACGAAGTCAGACCATTATCAGGAAATGATCAGACATATTCTTCCGGCACATGGGGGAGAATACTCTTTTTGGGCAAACTATTTTCATGGCATCAATTATGATTTTGGGGAAGAACATCTGAAAGGGCTTAAGCACTACTTTCAGCTCGCCCATAAGCATTCGTTGATTGAGTCCGTTCCTGCATTTACTTTTTTTGACTACTCCTTACAGGGCATTTAGGTGAACGCTATGAAACTGACAGAACTCTATTCACATGTAAAAAAAGATCTGCAGCAGATTGAAACTGAACTTGAACAGTCAATATCCGCAGACCATCCCATCCTGCAAAAAGCCGGAAGCCAGCTGCTTAAAGCAGGAGGAAAGCGGATCAGGCCTGTTTTCGTGCTGCTGTCCGCACATTTTGGAGAATATGATGTCCGCAGCGTGAAAAAAGTCGCTGCTGCTCTGGAAACGATACATATGGCGTCTCTCGTTCATGACGATGTGATCGACGACGCCGAGCTCCGCAGGGGTGCAAAGACCGTAAAATCACAGTACGACAATAAAGTTGCGATGTACACAGGAGATTTTTTGTTTGCTAAAGCGATCGAGATGATGACCAATGTCCGCCAGATCGCAGCACATCAAGTCCTCTCTTATTCCATGAAAGAGATGTGCCTTGGTGAGATCCAGCAAATTAAAGAACAGTTCGATCTTGATCAGAGCATCAGGCAATATTTGCGGAGAATCAAGAGAAAAACAGCCCTCTTGATCGCAATCAGCTGCCAGCTTGGGGCGATTGCCTCCAATGCTTCTGTACAGCTGCAACGGCAGCTGTACCGTTTTGGCTATTCCGTTGGTATGGCGTATCAGATAACCGACGACATTCTGGACTTCACAGCAACTGAAAAAGAACTGGGTAAACCTGCAGGCGGCGATTTGAAACAAGGGAACATCACACTTCCGGTTTTCTATGCGATGGAGCAGATGCCTGAACTGAAACACAGAATCCAGAGATATTATCAAACGTGGGATCAGGATGAATTCTCCGGTATTATCGATCAGATCAAAACCAGTTCATCCATTCAAAGAGCTTCCAGGGCTGCGCAATCCTATTTGTCCGATGCGCTGGCCGCCGCCGAGCAGCTTCCAGCGGGACAAGCGAAAAACAGCATGATCAAGATTGCAAAATATATTGGCAAGCGCAAATTTTAGCTCATTGCTAAATCGTATTATTTTTGATACTATTTTCTAGGGGTCTCAGCTAGCATACAAGCCCTGAACCAATACATAGAAGATAGGGGAGAACTATTGTGGAAAAAACGTTTCTAATGGTAAAGCCAGATGGTGTACAGCGCAATTTGATCGGTGAGATTGTTTCAAGATTCGAGAAAAAAGGATTTCAGCTCGCTGGAGCTAAATTGATGACAATCTCACGCGAGCTTGCAGAAAACCACTATGGAGAACATAAAGAGCGTCCGTTCTTCGGAGAGCTGGTAAACTTCATCACTTCCGGACCTGTTTTCGCTATGGTGTGGCAAGGAGATAATGTAATCGCTACTGCTCGTAACATGATGGGTAAAACGAACCCTTCAGAAGCGGCAGCCGGAACGGTTCGCGGCGACTTTGCAGTAAACGTAAGCAACAACATCATTCATGGATCTGATTCTCCTGAAAGTGCTGTTCGTGAAATCGGTCTTTTCTTCAAGGAAGATGAACTCGTTAACTACGAAAAAGCAATTTCTTCTTGGATTTAATGTAAGCGTTATAAAACCAGCCGTTCTGGATTGTCCCAAAAAGTAAAATGCTTTTTGGGGTCAATTCAATCCGGCTGTTTTTTTTTACACTCTTTACATGAGCGTTAAGGATGTTTCCCTTTTGCCGATAAAAAAGGTAAACACTATAAAAAGGAGTAGGAAATGTGGATCTAGATTATTCGAATTTTATAAAAGACATTCATTCCATGACTTCCATTGACCTGTCGCTCTATAAAGAGGCCCAGATGAAGAGGCGGCTAGCTGCTTTTCGCGATAAGAAGAATTATGAAAGTTTTGCACTTTTTTCGAAAGCTTTGAGGAGAGACCGTCTTTTGATGGACGAATTTCTTGACCGGATGACGATCAACGTTTCGGAGTTCTACCGGAACCCTGAACGATGGCTTGTTGTGAAGGAGAAGATCATACCCGACCTATTAAGCCGTACGAACCGATTGAAAATATGGAGTGCTGCGTGTTCAACAGGTGAAGAGCCTTACACACTCTCTTCCATGCTGCAGGAGAGAAGCGGTGATTTTAGCTATTCCATTTTGGCGACGGATCTTGATGTGATTGCCTTGAGGAAGGCAAAAGAAGGCTTATTTGCTGCGTCATCATTAAAAAATGTTCCTGGTACAGTGAGGAACAGCTGTTTTCGTACGGAGGCAGGGGACGTGACCGTGACAGACAGGCTCAGGAAACCAATCGTGTTTAAACAGCATAACTTATTGGCAGATCCTTTTGAGAAGAACTTTGACCTTATCGTCTGCAGGAACGTTATGATTTATTTTACAGAAGAAGCGAAGGAGGCATTGTTTCAAAAGTTTTCAGAAGCGTTGAGTCCCGGAGGATATTTGTTCGTGGGAAGCACAGAACAGATTTTTCATCCGGGGCGCTTTGATCTGCAGGCCAAAGAGGCTTTCCTGTATCAGAAACCATTGACCTGATCGGTATAAAGTGATCAGGCTTTTGGGTTGACAAATTGAACACAATGCTTTATCTTGTGTTTTAACGATTTTAAATTTTGACCCGAGAATAGAGTTTAGAGATTAGTTTAGAGATGAGAATAGTTGAGAATGATGAGTGGAGCCGAGCAGAGGGTTATGAATACATAAACTACCCATGCCTCTTCGTGCATGGTTTTTTTGTACCTCCTTTAGCCTCATTCATTCTTCATTTTGATGGAGGTGAATACAAACCATGTTGTGTCTTTCCTTTTATTTATCCCCTACATGAATAGATCTTTGCCGACTTATTGCACTAAATATATTAAGGAGGAATTGCAATGGCCGTCAAAGAACTGCTTCAAAAAGGCATTCTGGGAGAAACCTTTACACGAGCAGAAGCCAGCCAAATGATGAACGAAATATTGGAAGGAAAAGTAACGGAAGTCCAGCTATCGAGTTTGCTTACGATTCTTCGCCTGCGCGGAGAAACGATCGAGGAAATCGTTGGATTCTCGACTTCAATACTGGATCATACCGTACCTCTCCATCTGGATTATCCGCAAATTCTGGATACGTGCGGAACAGGCGGAGATGGAGCGTCGACTTTTAATATATCCACCGCGTCCTCCCTCTTGCTGTCTTCCGCGGGAGTGAAAGTTGCCAAACACGGCAATTCAGCGGTTACTTCAAAGAGCGGCAGCGCAGATGTGCTCCAGCAGCTTGGGATCGCAACGAGCAGCAACGCGGCAGATATCGTAGAGAACCTGGAGAAATTTTCCCTTTGTTTTCTTTTTGCTCCAAACTATCATCCGGCCCTCCGGCATGCAAGCCACACAAGAAAAGGACTTTCCTTCCGTACTGTATTTAATATTCTTGGGCCTTTATGCAATCCGGCTCATCCGACCCATCAGCTGATTGGCGCCTATAACAATGAAACGGCAAAGAAGATGGCGCATGCCATCGCCGAGTTCAAACACCAGAGGACGCTCGTCGTCACAGGGGCAGATGGGCTTGATGAATGTTCTATCTTCGCACCGACCCACTTTTATGAAGTGGAAAACGGCAACGTGAGCGAATTTATCCTTACCCCTGAAGATGCCGGACTCCCATATGGACAGCCGAAGGAGGTAACGGTCGGGTCCAGCGAGGAAAGCGCTCAGCTCATTCGTGCGGTCCTGCGGGGCCAAGCGAATGCTTCTGCGGAAAATATCGTGATCTATAATACAGCTGCTTCATTTTATCTTACAGATCGAGTCTCAACCATCCGTGAAGGTGTTAAATTGGCCCGCGGCATCATAGAAAATGGCAGTGCCATCCGGCATTTAGAGATGATACAGAACCATACAGGAGGAGTTCCATATGCTGCAACAAATTCTTGAACAAAAAAAAGAAGAGATCACAAAGCTCGAAACCTGCTACAGTTTAAAACGTGACAGAAAGAAGACCTCTCTCTATAAAGCGATCAGAGCATCAGAAGCCTCCCCTGCACTCATCGCTGAAGTAAAAAAAGCATCGCCTTCGAAAGGGACGATTAAAGAACATTATGTACCTGCAGAAATAGCTGCTGAATATGAACAGGGGGGGGCAGCTGCGATCTCGGTGCTGACTGATCAGCGTTTTTTCCAGGGGCATATAGCCGATCTGGTAGCGGTGAAACAGATGGTCTCCCTTCCGGTATTAAGAAAAGACTTTATTATCGATAAAATTCAAGTGCTTGAGAGTGCTCATATCGGGGCCGACGCCATCTTGCTGATCGCTGCGGCGATGACACCGCAAAAACTGCACGAGCTCTATCGTTTTGCCCATGAACACGATCTTGAGTGCCTGGTGGAAGTCCACTCAGTCGAGGAACTGCAAGCCGTCCTCAATGAGTTTACTCCTGAACTGATCGGAATCAACAATAGAGACCTTCGTACGTTCAAAACGGACGTTAACCATACCGCGGCCATCGCAAGCCACATACCTGAGGGCATCTTAACCGTCAGCGAGAGCGGGATAAAAGATACAGAAGATCTCCATTTCTTGCGAAGCCACAGCATCGATGCGATCTTGGTCGGTGAAACACTGATGCGCGCATCATCGCCGGCTGAAGGGATCCGAATGTTGTATGGCAGCTAAAATTCCGTTTATTAAATATTGCGGCTGCCGAAGCAAGGAAGATCTCCTTCTTGTGAAAGAATCACTGGCTCATTTTGCAGGCTTTATTTTTGCTTCGAGCAAACGGAGGGTTGATCCGGAAGACGCGGGTCAATGGATTAGGGAGATCCAGCCTGTCAACCTGCAATTAACAGGTGTATTTGTTAACCCGACGATTGAAGAGGTGCAGGATGCTTTAGAAAAAGCACCGTTGAATATCATTCAATGCCATGGAGACGAAACACCAGGCTTTCTTCAAGAACTGAAACGAGTAACCGGAAAAACAATATGGAAAGCGATACGGCATGAGGCAAGCGGATGGAACTCCATGAAAGAGTTTGAAGGATTCGCGGATGCATACGTTATCGATGCCCGTGTAGAAGGAGTATATGGAGGGACGGGCACAGCCTTTGACTGGGAGGCGGTGCCCATGTATTTAGAAGAGGCCGCACGGCAAGGCGTTGCTTGTTTTATCGCGGGAGGTATTCAGGCGGAAAATATTATGAAGCTGCTGAACTATCGTCCGCACGGCATTGATATAAGCAGCGGAATTGAAGAAGACGGCAAAAAAAGCCGTATGAAAATTAAGGATTTAGAAGGGATGATGATGCAAGATGAAAGCAGTATATCCTGACAGCCGGGGCAGATATGGAGAATTTGGCGGAAAATTTGTACCGGAAACGATTATGTTTGCTTTGGAAGACCTTGAAAAAGGATTCAAGGAAGCGATTGAAAACCCAGGCTTCATGGAGGAACTTCAGCATGAACTGACCGACTATTCCGGTCGGCCCACCCCATTAACCTATGCTGGAAAGCTGAGCAGACGGGTGGGGGGAGCTTCCATCTACCTGAAACGGGAAGACTTGAACCATACTGGTGCACATAAGATCAATAACGCAATCGGGCAGGCGCTTCTAGCCAAAAGAATGGACAAGAAAAAAATCATCGCTGAAACAGGAGCGGGACAGCATGGGGTTGCAGCCGCTACAGCGGCCTCAAGGTATGGTTTGGAATGTAAAGTGTACATGGGCGAAGAGGACATCAGGCGGCAGGCGTTAAATGTATTCCGTATGAAACTGCTTGGAGCAGAAGTGATTCCTGTGAGCAGCGGCACGAAAACACTGAAAGACGCAACGAATGAAGCGATCCGCCAATGGGTAGCATCCGTTGATGATACCTTCTACATGATCGGTTCGGCTGTAGGTCCCCATCCTTATCCAAAGATCGTTAAAGAGTTTCAGAGTGTCATCGGTTACGAGGCAAAAGCCCAGTTTGCACAAATTAAGGATGGCCGCATGCCAGATAAAGTCGTCGCATGTGTCGGAGGCGGCAGCAATGCGATCGGTATGTTTTCCGCCTTCGTTGAAGAGGATGTTTCTCTAGTCGGGGTTGAAGCCGGAGGAAAAGGCCTCTTGACTGGATTGCATGCCGCGACCATGGCCAATGGGACCGCAGGTGTCATCCATGGTTCAATGACCTACCTGCTTCAGTCCCAGGACGGGCAGATTCAGGAGCCCTATTCGATCTCCGCAGGTTTGGATTATCCGGGTGTGGGGCCGGAGCATGCTTTCTTAAAATCTACAGAACGAGTGAGATATGAAAACATTACGGATCATGAAGCGCTCGAAGCACTGAATCTTCTTTGCCGTGAAGAAGGCATCTTATGCGCTCTCGAGAGCGCACATGCGGTGGCACAGGCCCTCAAGGAAGCCAGCAGCATGAAATCCGGTGAAAATATTATCGTCTGCCTCTCGGGCAGAGGAGATAAAGACGTTCATACACTTTTTGAAAAGCAGAAGGAGGATGCCGCTCATGGGGAATAGAATAAAAGAGTTTCAGCAAAAAAAATCACCGTTGTTTGTACCTTTTATTACAGCAGGTGACCCTTCACCTGATATTACCGTTGACCTGGCCATCGCTCTTCAAAAAGCAGGGGCGGATGCTCTTGAACTTGGGATTCCCTATTCCGATCCGCTCGCAGATGGACCTGTCATTCAGCGTGCTTCCAAACGGGCGCTTGAAAATGATATGACCCTGGAAAAAGCGATGGTGCTCGTCTCCGATATGCGAGGTGCAGGTTTAACGATTCCGGTCATTATCTTTACTTATTACAATCTTTTGTTACAATTGGGAGAACAGAAATTTTTTGAATTGGCAGCACAGCACGAAATAGATGGGCTCCTTGTTCCGGACATGCCTTTTGAAGAGAGCAAAGACCTTCAGGCGTCATGTTCAGATCATGATCTCAGTCTCATTTCTCTCGCTGCACCCACTACATCTGAAGGTAGGCTTAAAGAGATCGGAGAGTCCTCACAAGGATTTCTATATTGCATCTCTTCCCTTGGTGTTACCGGGGCAAGGACATCGTTTGCAAGCGGAATCGACCGCTTTTTGAATGATGCGAGAGCGGCAAGTTCAGTTCCGGTTCTCATCGGTTTCGGACTGTCAAGCAGAGAGCAGATGCAGCAATTCGAGGAGAAATGCGATGGTTTCATCGTAGGCAGCACCATCGTTTCAAAAATTGAGGAGCTGGGACCGGACCTTCTCAGGGAGGATAAGCAAAGGGAAGCACTTCAAACGTTTTCAGATTTCCTGGCTGCACTGGTCCCGCTGAAAGTTTACAGTTAACCGAAAGGAAGGGTCTTTGTGGAGGCAAAATCACAGTTATTAAATTTAAAACCTTATCAGCCGGGCAAACCAATTGAGGAAGTGAAAAGGGAATACGGGCTGTCCAAAATTGTTAAATTGGCATCCAATGAAAATCCTTATGGAAGCTCACCGTCTGTAAAAGATGCGATCACAGCAGAGGCCGCTAATCTTGGGCTTTATCCTGACGGATACAGTGCAGAACTCAGGGAGGAGCTTTCACGTTTTTTAGGAGTCAAAGAAGGCAGCTTAATTTTTGGCAACGGATCCGACGAAGTCGTGCAGATCTTGTCAAGAAGCTTCCTTCGTGAAGGCACGAACACGGTCATGGCAGCGAACACTTTTCCGCAATACAAGCATAACGCCGTCATTGAAGGTGCAGAAGTACGCGAGATTCCGCTGCTTAATGGAGAGCATGACCTGGATGGCATGCTGAAGGCTATTGACGGCCAAACAAGGATCGTTTGGCTTTGCAGCCCTAATAACCCGACAGGCCACTATATTGATCAACAATCGTTCAAGTCATTTATGGCGGATGTTCCGGATAACGTGCTCGTCGTGAGCGATGAAGCCTACTATGAATACGTAGTAGCCGATGATTTTCCGGAAACCATCCCTTTCCTGGATATGTATCCAAACCTCGTCATCCTAAGGACATTTTCTAAAGCCTATGGATTGGCTGCGCTGCGAATCGGTTACGGGATCGGTAATGAGAAGCTCATCACTGCCATTGAACCTGCCAGAGAACCGTTCAACACTTCTCGCATTGCACAGGCAGCGGCTCGGGCTGCGATTAAAGATCAGGAATTCATCAAGTCCTGCTCTGATAGAAACAGAGAAGGCCTGCAGCAATTCTATGATTTCTGCAAGGCAAGAGGATTGGACTATTATCCTTCCCAGGCCAATTTTATCCTCATTGATTTTAAACAGGATTCGAACCTTTTGTTCCAGCATCTCCTGGAAAGAGGCTATATCGTGCGTTCGGGTGCTGCCTTAGGTTTTCCGACAAGCTTGAGGATTACGATCGGTGACAAAGAGCAGAACAGTGAGATCATTGAACACCTGGAAAACTATTTACTGAAGTCTGGAAACGTGAAAGAAGAAACGGTATAAATCATCTGGAGAAGAGAGGCCGGCTTGGTCTCTCTCTCGATAAATTCAAAATTTTCGAAAAATACTGTTGATTTTTACGTCGGGACTGCTATAATATAACTAATATGGTTTCTCTCCACTCCTATCCATATTATTGTTTTCCCTGACAGCGCTTTCAAAGTCAGGGTTTTTTTTGTTTTGAAATACTCATATCTTTATCTGCTTGCTCATAGCCTGTCTATATAAGGGCGGCAGTTGAAGACGTACATTTTGATGCGGACGCCCTCTCTCATGTATAATGGTTACCAAACAGACTGCCGTGAGAGAAGGAGTTTTTATTCGTGGAAAAGTTACAGGAAGCCATCACCCTTGTTGAAATGGGACATGTCCAGGAGGGCATGAAGCTCATTGAGTTACTTAGAAAAGAAGCTGACCATCAAACGCTCTACACAATCGCAAGGGTCTATGAAAACTGGGGACATTTAGAGGAAGCGATGGGAATCGTCAAACAGCTAAGAGCTTTTTATCCTGAGGATGGGGACCTCGGCATCTTTGCCGCCGAGCTGCTCATCGAGATGGAAAAGGAAGACGAAGCTCTTGAAATACTGGGACAGATCAGTGCAAATGACGATTCCTACGTCCAATCTCTCCTTCTGCAGGCAGACCTTTATTTTATGCAGGGGCTTCATGAAGTAGCAGAACAAAAGCTGCTGAAGGCCAAGAAGACGAGACCGGACGAGCCTGTCCTTGCCTATGCTCTTGGTGAACTGTATTTAGAGAGGGGCGATTTTATCAAGAGTGCCGCCTTCTTCAAGGAAGCTGAACCGATTGCTTCGACGCTTCCGGAAGGAGACCTTTACCTGAGGCTTGCTGAGGCACTGAGCAGGGGCGGAAAGTTTGAAGAAGCTCTCGAGTATTATAAAAAAGGGCTGGAGTTGAAAAAGGAACTGCACAGTCTGTTCGGATACGGATTGACGGCGCATAAAACAGGGGAGTATAAAACATCCATTTCTGCTCTGGAAGAATTAAAAGAACTGGATCCTGAATATACAACTCTCTATCCATTGCTTGCCGCCTCCTATGAGGAAGAAGGAGCTCTCGATGAAGCGGTCGAGGTGATCAGGCAAGGAATCAGCAAAGACGAATTCAATGAAGACCTTAAAGTGCGTGCGGCGCGCCTCATGTACCGTACCGGAAACAGAGAAGAAGGCGAAAAGTATGCGAGGGAAGTGATTGCGCTTAACCCATCAAATGCAGAGGCTGTCCTTCATTTGTCATCCATGCTGAAAAAAGAAGAACGTTTTGACGATATGATCGAACTGCTCACACATGTGGCAGAACAAGGTGATGAGACACCCGAGATAATATGGGATCTGGCCTTTGCATACAAGGAATCAGAAGAATATAAACTTGCCAGAGAACAATATGAAGGGGCCTATCCTTATTTTAAAAATCATGAAGTTTTCCTGGAAGAGTACGGAATGTTTCTGATTGAAGAAGGAGAACCTGTCAAGGCAGCGGGCATCTTGAAACATGCCTTATCACTGAACCCGAACCTTCACCATGTGGAGGAGACGATCAGCAGGCTGGAAGAGTTCTAAACCACCCGCTTTTTTCTGTAAATATTCTTTCCGGTTAGAAGGATTTAACAAGCAGGGCAAGAATATACTAAAGTAATATACTTTGGTTAGGAATGATGGGGGGATCACAATGAGCAGCACCGTTTCTGTCCTTGAAAAAAAGGATTTTATCAAATGGTTTTTAAATCATTATCAACTAAAAAAACGTGAGTGCGTCTGGTTGTTAAATTACCTTGTCAGTGACGACCAGCTCATGGAAAAGGTTCACTTTGTCGAAAAAGCAGAGTATTGCCCTAAAGCCATTATTATGTCCGCTCAATGCACGGATGGTGTCCCGTTCCGTTTTTATAAACAGAATGTTTTAACGACGGATGCGGAAAAATCATTCCACGATATCCGTCTTAATCACGAAGAAGATATCTTTATCGAATTGAACTTTAATTCTTCAAGGTTGACACCCGAGTACGCTTCTGTGCTGGAAGAAAACCCGCATTTGCCTGACAATATGGTGACAGACCGCAAATACGGCCTGTGGGCAGAACTGATTCTGGACCAATCGGTGTCTCAGTTTAAAAAACAAAAAATTCTCGTAAAAATTGACCGTGCGCTGGATCAAAAAGATGAAGAAACGTTCCAGCAGCTGACTGACGAACTTAGAAAGTTGTAGCCCTCTTTTTAAAAAAGAGGGTTTTATTTTTTGTTTTTTGATACGATGGAGTAAACAGCAAACTATTATTGCATAAAGGAGCTTCACAGATGAAATGGAGATCAGGTGATATTACAGTTTATCAGCAGTCAAAAGAGTTCGTCGATACGGTTGTCATCCCTCTGCAGCCCCTCTCCTTCGGGATTTCCATGAAAACAAGCGCCGGAATGGCCGATTATTCCCTTCTGATCGCTGAAGAAACAGAACGGCAGCTTCACGGCCGTTTATTTCTGATGCCCGCTTTTACCTATTTAAAACATGATAGTGAAGAAGCTCTCATATCCAGGCTCCTGTCATGGGTAAAGGAACTCAAAGAGGAAGGGTTCCGGCATATTTTTTTCCTTACGAGTGATGCCGAATGGAAAAAAAGTGAACAGAAGCTGGGAGAAAATCTCCTTTGGATGCCTGTCATCCCGATGGAAACAATGGATCCTTCATACAAAGAAGAGATCATCAAAGAACAGGTCAAGCAGCTGTTTCAGATCATTCTCCATAAGTGGCAGGAAAGCTGAAAAACCAAGTACTGGAGATACATGTTCATATTGACAGTAAAAGACAACTTACGCTATCATGTTAATGTCCTAGTAATATGTGTGTAAAACAATTGTCCGGATGGACTTTATTTACAGCAAGGGGGGGAAACGAAATGTCTAAGGAAGATATCTCCAGGCGCCAGTTTTTGAACTACACATTGACAGGTGTCGGAGGATTCATGGCTGCAGGGATGCTCATGCCTATGGTGCGTTTTGCCATCGACCCCATCCTTGAAAAGGGTGCGGACCAGGATATGGTAGCGGTTACTGAAGTCAGCAAGATCGGCAAGGAACCAAAGCGATTCAACTTTAAGATCAAGCAAAAAGACGGATGGTACGAATCGGAGGTCACCCAATCTGCATGGGTGTACAAAAACGGAAAGGGTGAATTAATAGCGCTTTCACCGGTTTGTAAGCATTTGGGTTGTACGATTGACTGGAACACAGATCCAAGCCACCCAAACCAATTTTATTGTCCTTGCCACGGAGGCCGTTATGAAAAAGACGGTACGAATATTAAAGGCACACCGCCTCTTGCGCCTCTTGATGAGTATGACAGCAAGGTGAAGGACGGCAAGTTGTATCTAGGAAAGGCAAAACCACGAAAGGGGGCGTAATAAATGCTGCAAAAAATTTACGATTGGGTAGACGAACGCTTGGATATTACGCCGCTGTGGCGCGATGTGGCTGACCATGAAGTGCCAGAGCACGTTAACCCGGCCCATCACTTTTCCGCGTTCGTTTATTGTTTCGGAGGATTGACGTTCTTTATTACGGTCATCCAAATCTTGTCTGGAATGTTCTTGACCATGTATTATGTTCCGGATATCGTCAATGCCTGGGAATCCGTTTATTACCTTCAGAACCAGGTGGCATTCGGAGTGATCGTAAGGGGGATGCACCACTGGGGAGCCAGCTTGGTAATCGTTATGATGTTTTTACATACCTTGCGCGTATTTTTCCAGGGCGCATACAAAAAACCACGTGAATTAAACTGGGTAGTTGGAGTACTTATTTTTGGTGTTATGCTTGGACTTGGTTTCACAGGCTATTTGCTGCCTTGGGATATGAAAGCGCTGTTCGCTACAAAAGTAGGGATTCAGATCGCAGAAACCATTCCTGTGATCGGACCGATCGCAAAAACGTTCCTTGCAGGCGGAGAGATTATCGGAGCACAGACATTAACGCGTTTCTTTGCGATTCATGTTTTCTTCCTGCCAGCTGCACTGCTGGCGCTAATGGGTGCCCACTTTATCATGATCCGCAAACAAGGTATCTCAGGTCCGTTGTAAAATTGCCTTTTTAATTATCTTTATTTTTGAAATTGAAAGACATTCTCTGCAATAGAGATACAGCTTGGCGGACAAAGCGGACATGCTTCAGGGCATAGAGGCTTTGGGCCGCTAAAAAAGGGAGGGAGAAAGATGCATCGAGGCAAAGGAATGAAGTTTGTAGGAGACTCCCGTGTTCCTGCAGAGCGCAAACCGAACATCCCGAAGGATTATTCTGAATATCCCGGAAAAACGGAGGCGTTTTGGCCAAACTTCCTTTTGAAAGAATGGATGGTAGGTGCCGTCTTTTTAATAGGGTATTTAATCTTAACCATTTCTCACGAATCTCCGCTGGAGCGTAAGGCAGATCCGACAGATGCAGGATATATTCCGCTTCCTGACTGGTATTTCCTTTTCTTGTATCAGCTTTTAAAATACAAGTACGCTGCCGGTGATTACGTTCTGATCGGAACGATTGTTATTCCTGGACTTGCTTTTGGAGCGCTGCTGCTGGCACCATGGCTGGACAGAGGTCCTGAACGCCGTCCTTCGCGCCGACCTGTCGCCACAGGATTAATGCTGCTTGCCCTTATTTCCATTACATATTTAACATGGGAGTCAGTGGTTACCCATGACTGGGAAAAGGCGAAAGAACAGGGTAAGATCGTTGAGAGCAATATTGACAAGAACGATCCGGGCTATCAAGTGTTCAAAGGCCAATCCTGTGTAGGCTGTCATGGATCAGAACTGACAGGCGGAACGGGGCCTTCGCTCATAGGCACAGGATTAAAACCTGAAGAGATCATGAAAATCGCCAAAGAGGGTAAAGGAGCTATGCCTGCAAACGCTTATAAAGGCAATGAAGCTGATTTGAAAAAATTGGCAACCTTTATCTCAAAATTAGAAAAGTAACATCTAAAAAGCTGGCTTTCATAGTCAGCTTTTTTTACATCAACCGGCAAGTGAGGAGAGGGAAAAAATGATCTATCTATATGGAATCCTGAAGCAAAAATGGTTCCTTTCCAGTTTGCTTATCATCAATATTCTTGGAACGGCCTACGGGTATTACTGGTATAAAGACCAGCTCGCGGAAACCCCGCTGAAGTTCGTTCTTTTCGTACCGGACAGCCCGACGGCAAGTCTGTTCTTTGTCTTCGTGCTCATTGCCTTTCTAGTTGGAAAAAATCTTCCCTATATTGAAGCGCTGGCGGCAGTCAGCCTGTTTAAGTACGGAATATGGGCAGTCGGAATGAATATTGCCGGCGGTCTCGTGGACCCTCCACTGTATTTGGCGAACTACATGCTGATCTTCTCTCATCTTGGAATGGCGGTGGAAGGGCTCCTGTACACTTCATACTATCGGATTCGCCTCCGTCATCTGGCAGTAGCGGCTCTTTGGGCCTTTCATAACGAGATCGTCGACTATGTATACGGCATGATGCCAAGGTATGATGTTCTTTGGGAACACATGCAGCTGATCGGTTATCTTACGTTCTGGCTCAGCGCTGTTTCGGTAATTCTTGTTTATTATTTAACGAGGGATCGGCCGGCTTCTTCTGGCAAATAAAGGTCTAACCTTGTCCGTTTCCACATATGATTTGTTATACCGTATGGGAGGGACAGGGAATGAAATTTATATTTGCCGCTATGTTCAGTATACTGCTTGTTTGTCTGCCAGTCGCGGCACATGCGAATGGGGGCCAAACAAGCAGCCTTGACAACGTCACTCAATTATCGGATAAAGCGCTGGAGCTTGCCAAAGAGGAACGGTATAAAGAAGCGAGCGAAGTCCTTTTCTACTTGTCATCTCAATTCGGCAAGGGCGCCTTAAAAACGGATCTGGGTGAAGATAAAATCCGCATGGTGGATGTTACGATGGAGGATACAATCGAAACACTGGGAAGAGCGGAAGAACCGCGTGATGTGAAGATCCACCAGCTTACAGGGGTCAGGCTGCTGGTTGACGCTCTCATATCCGATCACCAGCCACTATGGAAACAAACAGAGTATCAGCTCATCAATCCACTAAAGCATATGCAGCTTTCTTTACGAAACAATCAAAGCCAGGAATATCAGGAGGCTGCCAATGAATTTTTGGCCAACTACTCCATGATCCGTCCGGCCGTCAGCATGGATGTGACGGACACATTTTTTGACCGGGTGGATAAGGATGCAGAGTTTATCGACATCAGCCGGAACCGCATCTTTACCTCTTCAGCCGATAAAAGAAAGCTGGAATCCGTGAGATCCGATTTCGAAAAATTGTTTGCGGCAAAAGAAGACAACGCTGAACCTTCCTTGTTCTGGCTGATCTTTTCCATCGGGGGAATCATCTTTTCTACATTATTTTACGTAGGATGGAGAAAATACAAAGCGGAGAAGGAAAACGTAAAAGAAGTAGAGAAGCGATAGAGCATTCTGATTGACAGAACGTCCTGCAAATCTTTAAAATTAAAGTATCAACTATAGTGGAGGAATGCGATAAATGTCTTTTCTCATCTATTTTGCATTATTGCTGATTATCCCGATCTGGGCTCAGATGAGGGTAAAAAGCACCTATAACAAGTATTCAAAAATTGAAAACTCAACAGGTAAATCAGGGGCCGAAGTTGCCCGTGAGATATTGGACCGCAACGGGCTCTACAATGTCGCAGTTGAACCGGTCAGAGGAAGGCTGTCCGACCATTATGATCCCCGTTCCAAAGTGGTCCGCTTATCCGAAGAGAACTATTACGGCCATTCCATCGCTGGATCTGCAGTTGCCGCGCATGAAGTCGGCCATGCCATCCAGGATAAAGAAAGCTACGCACCGCTTCGCTTCAGGCATGCATTAGTGCCGGTTGCGAACCTCGGCTCGAATTTTGCTTACCTTTTGATTATTGCAGGAGCCATTTTCGCTTCCGCTAATCTGTTGTTAGTCGGTATCATCTTTATGGCGGCCGCTGTACTCTTTCAACTGGTGACACTTCCGGTCGAATTTAACGCCAGCAGCCGTGCGATGGATCAGATCGTAACCACCGGCATGATCCGGAACAACGAAGAGCGGCAGGCGCGAAAAGTCCTTAACGCCGCCGCACTGACATATGTGGCTGCAGCATTGGTTGCAGTATTGGAGCTTCTCCGGTTTGTTCTAATGTTCTTTGGAATGAATAATGATGATTAAATATGAAAGCCCCTGCTCAGGCAGGGGTTTTTTATGGTTTCATGCCGTAAAAGAGGGATTGGGTTAACACCTGAGCAGAGAATGGATTCAAATGAGTGGTCAATTGAACCGTACACAAAAAGCATGTTGAAGGTCAATTCCTTCAACATGCTTTTTCGGAAATGAATCATGTTTCTTAGTTCCCTATCGGATTCTTGTCGCTATCGAGGGTAAATCCTTCGCCCAGCACTTCGTGTACATCGTTAACGGTTACGAAGGCGTGGGGATCGACCCGTTCGATCACCTGCTTCAGCCGGACGATTTCATTTCGCGCGAAAACGCAATAAAGAACTTCCTTCTGGCTCCCTGTAAAACTCCCTTTGGCGTTGAGAAGGGTTGCACCGCGGTCAAGCTCTTTCATAATCAGTGCGGCGATCTCGGTATTTTTCTCAGAGATGATCATCGCGGCTTTGCCTGCATAGGCACCTTCCTGCATGAAATCGATCACACGGGCACCGATAAAAACGGCGACTAGCGTGTACATCGCTTCCTTGTAGTTAAGGTAAATGAGGGATACCGTGATGACCACCGCATCGAACATAAACATGGTCTTTCCCATGCTCCAGCCGAAGAATTTATGGCCGAGCCGAGCGATGATGTCAACTCCGCCTGTTGTTCCCCCAAAGCGGAAGATGATGCCGAGCCCGATGCCGATGAATACGCCGGCAAAAAGCGCAGCGAGCGTCATGTCCTGTTTAAGGTTAATCGAAATCGTTGAATAGCGCTGGAACAGAAATAAGAACAATGAGACTCCCAGCGTGCCGATTAGAGTATATATGAATGCGTTTTTTCCAAGAAGCTTCCAACCCACGAAGAAAAGAGGAATGTTGAGCGCAAGATTGGAATAGGAAGGGTCAATGTGGAACAAAAAGTAAAGAAGAAGGGTGATCCCGGTAAACCCGCCTTCCGCGAGATTGTTTGCCATATTGATGTGGACGATGCCAAATGAAAAGATGGCGGATCCCAGTAAAATAAAAATTACGTTTTTGCTGTGAATCGGAAATGTCATGAATGTGCCTCCTGAAACTTATGCGTTGCCTATCGTTTTGCGTTTTCATTATATAGGAAAAAGTTGGGGTGTTCAATCGCTCATGAAATTTGTCAAATGTCTTATTCTTCGCTAACATAAACATAGGATTGACGAAGAGGTGATCGTATTGAAAAAAACCATGCAGGATTTGCAGCAAGAAGTTGATACATATATCGGCCAATTTAAAGAAGGGTACTTCAGTCCTCTTGCGATGATGGCCAGGATGACAGAAGAGCTTGGTGAGCTCGCCCGTGAAGTGAACCACTATTATGGTGAAAAACCAAAAAAATCGACCGAAAAAGAACAGACCATAGAAGAAGAATTGGGTGATATTTTATTTGTCTTACTATGTTTTGCCAATTCGCTCGATATTAGTATGGAAAAAGCCTTTGATATGGTCATGAATAAATTCAAAACAAGAGATAAGGACAGATGGACACGCATCGAGGAAGGAGAAAAAGAGTAATATGAATCAACAAATATCTATTGTCATTGCAGGACCAAGAGGAAAAATGGGACGAGAAGCGGTGAGTATGGTCAGCGGAACCCCGCACTTTACACTGGCGGCAGTGATTGATTCCAAAAATGCCGGAAAGAAGGTTAGTGATCTGGAAGGAATGCCTTCTCTTGATGTCCCGGTTTTCGATGATGCGAAATTGTGTTTCGCGGAGATCCGACCGGATGTATTAATCGATCTAACAAAGCCGGAAATTGGAAAAGTCCATCTGGAACAGGCGCTTGAGCATAATGTCCGTCCGGTGATCGGAACGACGGGCTTCTCGGATGAAGATTTGGAGCGCTTGCAGAATCTGGCAAAAGAAAAGGAACTGGGAGCGATCATCGCCCCTAACTTTGCCATCGGCGCTATCTTGATGATGAAATTTGCGCAGATGGCTTCGAAATACTTGCCGGATGTTGAGATCATAGAAAAGCATCACGATCAAAAACTGGATGCTCCGTCGGGGACAGCCCTGAAGACGGCTCAGCTGGTCAGGGAGGTCAGAGAGCCAAAATCCCAGGGGCATCCTGAAGAGAGGGAGGATCTGCCTGGGGCAAGAGGCGCTGAACTTGATGGTATCCGAATCCACAGTGTGAGGCTGCCGGGGCTTGTAGCCCATCAGGAAGTGATCTTAGGCGGTGAAGGGCAAACGTTAACGATCAAACATGATTCTATGAACCGCACTTCGTTTATGCCGGGTGTTAAGATGGCGGTGGAAGCGGTTGTGAATCTGGATCATCTTGTTTACGGCTTAGAAAATATTATCGAGTAAAGGGTGGGGGAACGATGAGAATCGCCTTGGTTGCGCATGATAATAAAAAGCAGGAAATGATTAACTTTTCCATGGCTTACGAACCAATCTTAAAAAAACATGAGCTGTTTGCTACGGGGACGACCGGGCAAAAAATAATGGACGCAACCGGACTGGACATTCATCGGTTCCAATCCGGCCCGCTTGGGGGTGACCAGCAGATCGGCGCGCTCATCGCCCAGAATAAAATGGATCTGGTGCTCTTCTTCCGCGATCCTTTAACATCACAGGCGCATGAACCGGACATTTCTGCGCTCATCCGCCTCTGTGACGTATACCAGATTCCTGTTGCGACCAACGTGGCGAGCGGGGAGCTTTTTATCCGGGCGATGGAACGAGGAGATTTCAACTGGAGAACGATTATTAAAGAAAGAGAAGGTCATCAATCATGAACAAAGAAAGCTGGCTGGCGGTTGGCGCCCATTCCGACGATGTAGAGATCGGGATGTCGGGCACGATATCGATTCACACGGCCAACGGCGGCAAGGCGACGATCTGTGATCTGACAAGAGCTGAATTGTCTTCCAATGGAACGGTAGAGCTGCGAAAGGAAGAAGCGGCACGGGCAGCCGCGGTGTTGGGAGTTTCCGAGCGGCTCAATCTGGGGCTGCCAGACCGCGGGCTGCAGATGAAAGAAGAATACATATTGGCAATCGTTTCCGTCATCAGGAAGCAGCAACCTGATTGTCTTTTTATTCCTTACTGGGAGGACCGGCATCCTGATCATGGCAACTGTTCAAGGCTGGCAGAGGAAGCCGCTTTTTCCGCGGGTGTCAGAAACATTGTGGATCCAGAGAGCCTGCCGCCTCACCGCGTAAAGAAAATCTATTATTATTTTATCAACGGTTTTCAAAAGCCTCAGGTCATGGTCGATGTTTCAAATGTTTATAAGAAGAAGATAGCCGCTCTTCAATGTTATGAGAGCCAGTTCGTGAAGCGGGATGACAGTTTTGATACCCCTTTGGTCAACGGCTATATCGAGTCAGTGAGCGCACGTGAGAAGATGTTCGGGCATGAGGCGGGAGTAGGGTATGCGGAAGGCTTCATGACAAAACGGCCCCTATTATTGAAGAATTTATAAGGAGAAGCGCTATGAAGCTTAAAATAGGAATTACTTGTTATCCTACTGTAGGGGGATCAGGTGTGGTAGCGACGGAGCTTGGAAAGCTGCTGGCAGAAAAGGGCCATGAGATTCATTTCATCACCTCAAGCTTGCCTTTCCGGCTCGGCAAGGTGTACTCCAACATCTTTTATCATGAAGTAGAGGTAAACAACTATTCGGTCTTTAAATATCCGCCGTATGACCTGGCGCTTGCGAGCAAAATGGCAGAGGTGGCCAAACGGGAGAAGCTGGATATCATTCATGCGCATTATGCGATCCCTCACGCGGTCTGTGCCTTCCTCGCTAAGCAGATGACTGGCGAAAAACTTAAAATTGTTACCACGCTCCATGGAACAGACATCACGGTGCTCGGATACGATCCTTCTTTAAAGGAGATGATCAAGTTCGGCATTGAGAACTCAGATGCTGTGACCGCTGTTTCCAACAGCCTGAAGGATGATACATACAAGCTCCTCGGTGTGAAAAACGAGATTCAGCCGATCCACAATTTTGTGGACGAAAGGGAATACTTCAAACTGGAAGCCACGCATCTGAAAGAGGGATATGGCATTAAACCGGAAGAAAAGGTAATCATCCACATCTCCAATTTCCGGTCGGTCAAAAGAGTCCCGGATGTGATCAGAGCGTTTCATAAAATCGTAAGCAAAATTCCAGCAAAACTCCTTCTGATCGGAAACGGGCCAGAACTTACGGTCGCCTGTAAACTGGTGGAGGAGCTTCATATTGAGGAGCACGTGCTCTTTCTCGGTAAACAAGAGAACGTGGCAGAGCTGTTTTCCATCAGTGATCTAAAGCTTCTTCTTTCAGAGAAAGAAAGCTTCGGGCTCGTTCTCCTTGAAGCGATGGCCTGCGGTGTGCCCGTTGTCGGCACGAATATTGGAGGTATTCCCGAGGTGATTCTCGATGGTGAGACAGGGTATATCTGCGAGCTTGGAGACATAGACGGCATCGCTGAAGCGTCACTTTCCATCCTGACCGATGAGAAAAAACAGCATACGTTTGCATATCAAGCGATGCAGCACGTCAGGGATCATTTCCATTCGTCCAAAATTGTGGGAGATTATGAAGAATTATATTACAGTGTGCTAGAAGGATAGGATAATATGAGCGATCTTTTTAGAGGAGCACGGGTGATCATGGGCAAGCTGCTTCAAGCTGGCCATCAGGCTTATTTAGTGGGCGGATGTGTGAGAGACTATCTGTTGAATCGCGAAATCGGGGATATTGATATCGCTACGTCTGCGCGCCCTGAGGAGGTTCGTTCCCTTTTTTCAAAGACGATCCCAGTCGGCATTGAACACGGGACCGTCATTGTGCGCATGGAGCATGTTTCCTACGAAGTGACGACGTTTAGAAAAGAAGGGACTTACACGGACCGGCGCCATCCGTCCTCTGTTGAGTATATCGATTCATTGGTAGAGGATCTTTCAAGAAGAGATTTTACGATCAATGCCATCGCGATGGATGAAGACGGAAACCTGCATGATCCGTTCGGCGGCCGGCAGCATCTTAAGGAAAAGAAAATCAAGACTGTCGGTGCCGCTGAAAAGCGCTTTATGGAAGACCCGCTCCGCATCATGAGAGCTCTCCGATTTTGGTCGGTTCTGGGCTTTACACTGGAGGCAGAGACAGAGAAAGCGTGTACAGCTCTGGCCGATCAATTAAAAGCAATCGCAGTTGAACGCATTGCGATGGAATTTATAAAACTTTTAAGGGGTGTTGAAGCACCTTCCTGCCTTAAGTTCATTTTTAAATCGGAGCTCGTTTTTTCTCTGCCTGAACTTCATCGATACAAGAACTCTGCAAATTCCCTGTACGGAGTACAATGGACCGGACTCGAGCATGATGAGGAAAGATGGGCTGCGCTTCTATTCGTGCTGGGGGTTGAAGACTCTGCAGCTTTTTTAAAAGCCTGGAAACAGTCCAATGCATTGATCCGTTCAGTGCAGCAGCTTATCGGCTATCTCGGGAAGGATGAGCTTGCGCGGATGGATCTTTATGATCTGGGAGAAGAGCAGGCGGTATCCTGTCAGCGTGTGATGAACGTCATTAAAGGCAAACCGGTTGGCGAAATGCTGACTTTGGTGCAGAAGCGTTTTCGGGAGCTGCCGATTCATCAGCGGAAACAACTGGCTATCAACGGAAAAGACGTGGTCAAGGATAATGAAAGAATGAAAGGGCCATGGATTCAGGAGATGCTGCGAAAGATTGAACAGGCCGTTGTGGAGGGGGAAGTTATCAACGAAAAAAGTGCCATCATGGAGTGGGTGAGGAGTTGGAAGGAAAAATGAGACAGCATTTGCTTCAGATGCTTATTCAGAATGAAGGCGCGTTTGTTTCCGGGCAGCAGATCAGTGATCAACTGAACTGCTCCCGGACCGCAATCTGGAAGCATATCACAGAACTGCGTAAGGAAGGATATGTGATCGATGCCGTTCAACGGAAAGGTTATCGTATCGTTTCTTCTCCCGACCGGGTCACTGAACATGAGATCAGTGCCCGTCTGAAATCAGATGTATTGGGCAAGAGCATCGTATATGAAGAGTCAGTGAAAAGCACACAGGAAATTGCCCAAAAGCTTTCTTACGAACAAAAGCCGGAGGGAACACTTGTAGTGGCAGATGAACAGACAGGCGGAAGGGGCAGGCTCGGGAGGCCCTGGCAGTCACCAAAGGGCACAGGCATATGGATGAGCCTTATCCTTCGGCCGGATATTCCGCTTCAAAAAACCCCGCAGCTTACCCTTCTCGCGGCTGTAAGTGTAACGAAAGCGATCTACAAAGTGACAGGCCTAAATGCAGAGATCAAATGGCCGAATGATATATTGATCAAAGGTAAAAAAACGGTGGGCATCCTGACCGAACTCCAGGCGGAAGCGGACCGTGTTCATGCTGTAATCATTGGAATCGGACTCAATGTAAATGTAACGAGTGAAGATTTTAACGAGGATGTAAGGGAGATCGCCACATCATTGAAGATTGAATCCGGAAAAGAAACAAAGCGGGCTGAACTGATCGCAGCCATCCTTGAAGAGATGGAGTTGCTCTATCAAGAATATTTAAGGAATGGTTTTGGTCTCATAAAACTGCTGTGGGAAGGGTACGCACACAGCATCGGAAGGCGAATCAGGGTAAGATCCGCCAGCCAGCAGCTCGAGGGAGTGGCGAAAGGAATCACTGATGAAGGCATCCTGCTCCTTGAAGATGATGATGGAAAGGTTCATTCGATCTATTCAGCGGATATTGAGATACCCGGAATGTAAATTATGTGGTACATTATAGAGTGTAGAAAAGGCGGTATCCCGCGGAGCGGGAACTGCACTTTCTGTGAACGTTTTGACAGATAGCGTTACATCTGCCTAGATCCATAATAGGACCGGGACAGAGGGATTCCGAGGTTTTTAAAGATGTATTGTACCCCTCTGTTTTATTGAGGGGTTTTTCCTCTGTTCCTCCGAAAAAAGGAGGAAAAAGGATGAAGACAACACAAAGTTTCATAGCCATGAAGCAGCAGAGCGAAAAGATTGCCATGATCACGGCTTATGATTATCCATCCGCACAGCTTGCGGAGCAAGCCGAAGTGGACATGATCCTCGTCGGTGATTCTCTCGGAATGGTGGTCCTTGGCTACGATTCGACAGTGCCGGTCACCGTGGAGGATATGATCCATCATGCCCGAGCTGTAAAACGGGGAGCCCCGAACACGTTCATCGTCACCGATATGCCTTTTATGAGCTATCATGCAGGCAGGGCGGAAACGGTGAAAAACGCGATGAGAATCATGCAGGAAACGGGAAGCCACGCTCTTAAGCTTGAAGGCGGTAAATCTGTGATCGAAACGATTGGATTTTTGGTTGAGGCGGGCGTACCCATCGTCGGCCATCTCGGGCTGACCCCACAGACCGCTGGTGTGCTGGGCGGATACAAAGTCCAGGGAAGAGCAGCGAAGGAAGCTAAACAGCTGCTTCAGGATGCCTTGGCGATCGAAGCGGCAGGAGCGTTCTCGCTTGTCCTTGAATGTGTGCCGAAGCAGCTGTCTCAGCTTGTGGCAGAGTCCGTCAAAATTCCTGTCATCGGCATCGGGGCAGGCAGCTCGGCGGATGGCCAGGTTCTTGTATACCATGACCTTGTCGGCTACGGTTTCCACCATGTACCTAAGTTTGTGAAGATGTATGCCCATTGTGCCGAAGGGATGAAAAAGGGTATTGAAGGCTATATCGCAGAAGTGAAAAAAGGAACGTTTCCTGCTGAAGAGCATTCATTTACGATGAAGCCGGAAGAAGCAGAAGCGCTTTACGGAGGGAAATAAAGGTGAAGATCATCAAGAGCATCAGCGAAATGAGCGCATTCAGCGCCGAAGCGAAGGCGGAAAGGAGATCGATCGGTTTTGTACCGACGATGGGCTACCTCCATGAGGGGCACGCTTCACTCCTGGAACAGTCGAAAAAACAGAATGACTTCTGTATTCTGAGTATCTTTGTCAACCCTCTGCAGTTTGGCCCGAATGAAGATTTCGACCGCTATCCACGGGATTTTGAACGTGACGAACAGGTTGCCCGAAATTATGGGGTGGACGCAGTATTCTATCCTGATGTAAAGGAGATGTATCCATCTGAACCATCTGTAACTATGAGAGTAAACAAAAGGGTGGATACGCTCTGCGGAAGAACACGTGAAGGCCATTTTGATGGAGTGGCTACCGTTCTGACAAAACTGTTTCATATTATTTCTCCGGACAGAGTTTACTTCGGAATGAAAGATGCCCAGCAAGTTGCTGTAGTTCAGGGCTTGATCTCGGACCTGAACTTTCCGGTAGAGCTCGTTCCCTGCCCGACGGTGCGTGAAGAAGACGGGCTTGCCAAGAGCTCGAGGAACGTCTATCTTTCTGAAAGGGAGAGACAGGAGGCGCCGGCCTTGTACAGGACCCTCCGGGAGGCTGCAGAACGTCTCTTGGAAAGAGAAAATATTACACACATTAAAGAAAAAATGGTAGAGTATTTAGAGAAGCAAACGAGCGGAAAAGTGGACTATTTTGAGATTTTATCCTATCCGGAGCTGGAAGAAGCCCATGAAACAGACCGAGAAATGATTATCGCCCTCGCCGTGCAGTTTAAGAATGCGAGATTGATTGATAATATAACCATTAATCCTGATGGAAGGAAATATAGGTGATTCGTATGTTCAGAACGATGATGAAAGGCAAAATACACCGCGCACGCGTGACGGAATCGAACTTAAATTACGTGGGAAGCATAACAATAGATGAAGATATTCTTGATGCGGTTGACATGCTGCCGAATGAAAAGGTACAAATCGTCAACAACAACAACGGAGCGAGATTTGAAACCTATATCATTCCTGGCCCCAGAGGAACGGGAGTTATGTGCCTGAACGGAGCTGCTGCGCGGCTCGTCCAAGAGGGTGATGTGATTATTGCTATCTCCTATGCCATGATCGAAGAGGAAAAAGTTTCTTACCATCAGCCTAAGGTTGCCATTATGGATGAGAATAACCGAATTACAGAAATTTTAGGTTATGAACCGGCTTCAACGATTCTTTAACCCCTTGCTCAAGGGGTTTTTCTATTTACAAAGGCTTGGTGTCATGCAAGGAACCACCGTGCCGATTGAACTGAGGTGAGAAAGGATGAACAACCGTTATGTTGTCATAGATGTAGAAACGACAGGAAACGCTCCTGCCCGCGGAGACCGGGTCATTCAAATCGGTGCCGTTGTTGTTGAAAATAACATAATTGTAGACAGGTTCTCTTCCTTTGTTAACCCTAAGGTTCCGATCCCTCCGTTTATTGAACAGCTGACCGGCATTAATGATAGGATGGTCAAGGATGCTCCCTTGTTTGAAGAGGTGGCGCCTGTCCTCCTCCGGATGCTCGAAGGATCTTATTTTGTCGCACACAATGTTTTATTTGATCTGAACTTTCTGCAGGAAGAGTTTGAGAACAGCGGGTATCAGCGATTTACAGGTCCTCTCCTGGATACGGTCGAGCTCTCGCGTGTCCTCCTGCTTCAGGCTGACGGCTATCAGCTCGGACAGCTGGCAGACTATCTTGGCATCGAGCATGAAAATCCCCATAAAGCGGACAGTGATGCGGAAGTAACGGCTTATCTGCTGATCGAATTGCTTCAGAAACTGTCCACGCTTCCTCTGCTCACCCTGCAGCGGATGGAGCCATTTCTTAAAAAGATGCAGAGCAGTCTGGAAGAAATCGTCAAGGACCTTATCATCTCCAAATCTTCTAAGATTGAAGACGATAGGGGAATGGACTATTTCAGGCAGCTTGCTATAAAATCTTTTTCCCCGGTCGAGAAAGATGAGGATCCTTTGCAGGTCAAGATGGATCCGGCAGATCTTCTGGAAGATCTGTCACAGGAAATGGAACACTATGAAGTTCGTGACAGCCAGCAGATGATGATGAAAATGGTATATGAAGCAATGGAGGACCATCAGCACGCCATGATAGAGGCTGGAACGGGAGTAGGCAAGTCATTGGGCTATCTCATCCCATCTATTCTTTATGGAAAACGGGAGGAACGCCCTATTGTTGTCAGCACCCATACGATTCAGCTTCAGCAGCAGCTGATGGAAAGAGATATCCCGATCCTGAAAAACATCCTGCCTTTCCCGTTCCATGCGACCGTTTTAAAGGGACGGAACAATTACCTTTGTCTGCGAAAGTTTGAACAGTCGCTGGATGATTTTTCCGAAGACAATTATGATACCAACCTCACGAAAGCCCAATTACTCGTTTGGCTGACAGAGACTGATCAAGGTGATGTGGAAGAACTGAATCTTGCGTCAGGAGGCAAGCTTTTTTGGCATCAGGTGAAGAGCGATTCTGCCTCATGCCTCAACCAGCGCTGCCCATGGTTTTCCAGATGCTTCTACCATCGAAAAAGGAGGGCGGCTCTATCATCTGATCTGGTTATCACCAATCATGCCCTGCTCTTCAGCGATGTGAAATCTGAGTCACAGCTGCTGCCCTCCTACAAAGAAGTCATCATTGATGAAGCCCATCATGTGGAAGAAGTGGTCAGCGACCATTTTGGTATCCAGACCGATTACTTCGTCTTCACTAGAATCCTTGAACGAATTGGGATTGATAATGACAGCGGGTTGGTGAAGAAGCTTTATCAACTGGAGGAGACGGTTGAGCTGCCAGGTCTTGAACGGGTGCTGGAACAGCTGGGGAAAGAACTGCCCGAAGTGAAGATGGAGCTCGACGAAATGTTCCGCTCGATCCGGTCTTATGTACTGCAAGCCAGGAAGAGCAGTATGAACGACTTTGGTCGCGTGAGTTACAGGTACGGTGAAAGGGAAAGCACGAATGGAACGTGGCAGGCGATTCTGGAGATGGTCCAGCGTGCGCTCTTTGGCTTAGGTGATCTTGGGAAATCACTGAAGAAAGTGAAAAAATTAGCGGATGAAAACGAAGAGCATATGAATTTTGCCCAAAAAGGGATGCTGGCAGATTTTGACGGGTTGAGAAACCAGCTAGAAGAAGAGAAAGAAAAGCTGCGCCATCTGCTGAAAGAAGTGAACGATGACGAGGTGTTCTGGTGTGAAGTGGAGGCGAAGGGCGCAAAGAATGCGGTCTATCTCTACAGCAAACCGATCGTGATCAGTGATCTGCTGGCTGATGAATTCTTTGCGAAGAAGAACAGTGTCATTCTCACTTCAGCTACACTTTCTGTCAGAAACTCGTTTCAGTATATGACATCAAGGCTGGGACTCGATGATTTTGGTCCGATCACGGCAAATCTTCCTTCACCTTTTTCCTATGATCAGCAAGTAAAATTCATGGTTCCGACTGATGTGCCGCTGATCAATGAAGTGGATCAGGAGACATTCGTTTCTGTCATCGCCCGCCAGCTCTGCCAGATCGCAAAAGTGACCAAAGGGCGCATGCTCGTTTTGTTTACGTCCAACGAGATGCTTAGGGAGACTTACAATGTTTTTAAAAGCATCATCACAGAAGATGAGTTTGTGCTTTTCGGGCAGGGAATCGACAGCGGAAGCAGGGCACGGCTGACAAAGAACTTCAAGAAGTTTGACCAGTCCATCCTTTTCGGAACGAGCAGTTTTTGGGAAGGCATCGATATCCCCGGAGACGATCTGTCCTGCCTCGTGATCATCCGTCTTCCTTTCACTCCGCCGGATAATCCGGTAACGGCGGCGAGAGCGGAAAAACTGAAAGCTGAGGGAGGCAATCCGTTTATGGAGCTTTCTCTTCCTCAGGCGATCATCCGTTTTAAACAAGGGTTTGGCCGGCTTGTACGTACACAGCGGGATACCGGTGTTGTGTTTGTCTTTGACAGGAGGATCACCGAAACGCGCTACGGCAAGTCCTTTATAACATCATTGCCGTCCGTACCCGTTCAAAAGGGATTGATGCATGATCTTCTGACCGATCTTGAGGGCTGGATGGACGAGTCATGAAAAGATTAGAGAAGGCTGTCCCCAAACGGGCTGAAGTTTGATATAGTAAGAAACGAGAAGAATGAAGCCAGCTGTAAGGAGGAAACACTTTGGAAAGCAGGATTGAGGTTCTTTCCACGGTAAAGGTCAAGAAATCGCCGGACTTGTATAAAGTTGTGACCGAGCTGAATAAAACGCTGAAAACAAAAGATGTGATGTTTGGCCTGGCACTTGATGAACAAGACCAAAATACAATGATATTTACCATCTATAAGACATAGAGGCGGCCGAAAATGAAAAAATGGTGGGTTGTTTTAGTGATTGTCTGTGCAGCAGTTCTCTTCTGGCAGGGAATCTCACTGTATCGTCAAATCCTTTCGGATAAAGAAGCCGGCCAGAGCACGGCCGTGGAGGCCGCAAAGGACGAGTATGGCTTGTCGCGGATCGACAGCGTCGATTATTACCACGGAAACCAGGCGTATGAGACCGTCAAAGGAACCTCTGAAAAAAATGGAAACGTCTTTGTCCTTGTTGGCCCCAAAAATAAAACAAAGCTCGTTAAACAGAGCGACGGACTGACGGAAAAACAGATGAAAGCCTATGTCGACAGGAATTTAAACCCGAAAAAATGGGTCGCGCTCCGGCTCGGCATGGAGCACGATCAAGTAGTATGGGAAGCCGTCTATCTGGATGCTAAAGGTAGGCATACGTTCTATTACGGGTACTTCGAGAACGGAGAACGCTATAAAAAATATAGTATAAAAGAAGAAATCTAAAAGCGAGGGATGAAAGAAAATGGAACTGGCAAACCGAGTTAAAGCATTGACACCATCAACTACACTGGCAATCACAGCAAAGGCTAATGCTCTGAAAGCAGAGGGTCATAATGTAATTGGTCTTGGAGCCGGGGAACCGGATTTCAATACACCGGACCACATTATCGAAGCAGCCTACCAGGCGATGAAGGAAGGCCACACAAAGTATACGGCTTCAGGCGGCCTGCTCTCATTGAAACATGCTATATCGCGGAAATTTAAAGAAGATCAAAACTTAAATTATTCACCTGCCGAGATCGTAGTCGGAACAGGTGCAAAGCAATCATTGTACACACTCTTTCAAGTCCTGCTCAATGACGGTGATGAGGTGATCATCCCAACTCCATATTGGGTCAGCTATCCGGAACAAGTAAAACTTGCCGGAGGGGTTCCGGTCTATGTAGAAGGAAAAGAAGAGAATGCGTTTAAAATCACTCCTTCCCAGCTAGAAGAGTCAGTGAACAATAAAACAAAAGCGATCATCATCAACTCCCCGAGCAACCCGACAGGTTCCCTGTATTCAGAAGATGAACTGAAGCAGCTCGGAGAGGTTTGCTTAAAACATAATATCCTGATCGTTTCAGATGAAATCTATGAAAAGCTGACCTATGGGGGAGCATCACATGTATCCATCGCTCAGGTTTCTCCTGAATTGAAGGAACAAACGATCATTATTAATGGTGTCTCCAAGTCGCATTCGATGACAGGATGGAGAATCGGCTATGCGGCTGGAAACAGCACGATCATCAAAGCAATGACGAACCTGGACAGCCATAGCACATCGAATCCGTCGACCATTTCCCAATATGCGGCGATTGCTGCCTATGAAGGAAGCCAGGAGCCGGTAGAAATGATGAGAAAAGCGTTTGAGTCAAGACTCGATACCGTCTATGAAAAACTGATCCAGATCCCAGGCTTTTCATGCGTTAAACCTAAAGGAGCCTTTTACTTGTTTCCTAATGTAAAAGAAGCAATCCAGCTGACTGGTTTCTCAACTGTAGATGAATGGGTCGCGGCCTTGCTGGAGGAAGAAAAGGTAGCTCTCGTACCTGGTTCAGGTTTCGGATCGCCGGATAACGTCAGGCTTTCCTATGCTACATCATTGGAGAAATTTGAGGAAGCATTGGAACGCATCGAACGTTTCATGAAGAAAAACAGCAAATAATCCCTTTTGGGCCATTTGATTTTTATAAGTGATTAGACGATAATCACTTATACATAGAACATTTTGGAGGGTGTCACGTGAAAACTACTATATCCCGATTAAAAAGCCATATCGATCAAACCGTTACGATCGGTGCATGGCTGAGCAACAAACGTTCCAGCGGCAAGATTGCTTTTTTGCAGCTGCGGGACGGGACAGGCTTCGTTCAGGGAGTCGTCGTGAAAGCCGAAGTAGCTGAAGACATCTGGACGACAGCAAAAGGACTTACACAGGAAACGAGTCTTTATGTCACTGGAAAAGTGCAGCAGGACGACCGTTCACAGACAGGTGTTGAACTGGTTGTTACAGATGTAAAAGTGATCCATGAGGCAGTCGATTACCCGATCACACCGAAGGAACATGGAACAGAGTTCTTGATGGACAACCGCCACCTGTGGCTGCGTTCTAAACGCCAGCATGCCATTATGAAGGTAAGGAATGAAATCATCCACTCCATGTATGAATTTTTCCATATGAACGAGTTTATTAAAGTGGACCCGCCGATTTTGACTGGAAGCTCTGCAGAGGGAACGACCACACTGTTCCATACGAAATATTTTGACGAGGACGCCTACCTTTCTCAAAGCGGTCAGCTCTATATGGAAGCCGCAGCGATGGCGCTCGGAAAAGTATTTTCATTTGGTCCGACGTTCCGAGCTGAAAAATCAAAGACGCGCCGCCACTTGATCGAGTTCTGGATGATCGAGCCTGAGATGGCCTTCGTAGAGCATGAAGAATCTCTCGAAATCCAGGAGCAATTTGTGAGCCATGTCGTCCAGACTGTCCTTGAGCGCTGCAAACTTGAACTTACGGTACTTGGCCGAGATCTTTCTAAACTGGAAAACGTGAAAGCTCCTTTCCCTCGCATTTCCTATGATGATGCGATCACATTGCTGAAAGATAAAGGGTTCGATGACATTGAATGGGGAGAAGATTTCGGGGCTCCGCATGAAACGGCGATCGCAGAGAGCTTTGACAAGCCTGTATTTATTACAAACTATCCGAAAGAGATCAAAGCTTTCTACATGAAGCCGCATCCAGAACGTGATGATGTGGTGCTGTGTGCGGACCTCATTGCTCCGGAAGGATACGGAGAAATCATCGGCGGAAGCCAGCGTATCGACGATCTGGAGCTCATGAAAGCACGCTATGAAGAGCATGGATTAACAGATGATGCTTACAGATGGTATCTGGAGCTTCGCCAATTCGGAAGCGTTCCGCATTCCGGGTTCGGACTTGGTCTGGAGCGTACGGTGGCCTGGATTACAGGTGCAGAACACGTACGTGAAACCATCCCATTCCCAAGACTGTTAAACCGTTTATATCCATGATTATGCAAAACCTCCTAACAAGAGGTTTATGACAAAAACCTCCTTACTGGAGGTTTTTCACTATTTTTCTATCCATCCGGTATCCGCTTCAGGTCTGTCACGATTTTCATCATGATTGCAGGAAGCACAGTTTCTCGTGGTATACTGATGGAGGAGGGGTGTTATGATGGAAAAGGCATTGTTTCTTAAATGGCTGTCTGAAGGCACGGTTTCTATACCCCACGTTTTGTTCAAGCACTACCGTGCCATTGGACTTCAGGATGAAGAGTGCATGCTGCTTCTTCATGTCCATACATTTATAGAGTCCGGAAACCCGTTTCCGACCCCGGAAGAGCTGTCCGGCAGGATGAGCATCTCATCTGCGAGGTGCATGGGGCTCCTAAGGGGCTTCATCCAGCAGGGGCTTCTGGAGATCGACCAATATGAAGACGGTGAAAAAGGCATGTATTACGAAGCCTATTCGTTGAATCCGCTTTGGGAAAAGCTGCTTTCCTTGCTTTCAAGCCATGAAGCGAGGCAGGATCAGCAGCAAAAACAAAAAGAGGAAGAGGACGTCTACAGCATTTTTGAGCGTGAATTTGCGAGGCCGCTTTCTCCAATGGAATGTGAGACGCTAAAAATATGGATCGATCAGGACCGGCACTCGCCGCCATTGATTATTTCTGCATTGAAAGAAGCGGTGATCAGCGGCAAGCTGAACTTCCGGTATATCGACCGCATCCTTTTTGAATGGAAGAAAAACAATATACAGACACCTGAACAGGCCAGATCTTACGGGGAGAAGTTCAGAGCAAGGCAGACCCGGGGCCCATCACGGTCGGCGGAGCAAGGTGAGAGCCGCAATCAGTTCTCGGTTCCTGTTTATAACTGGCTTGAGCAATCGTAGACGAGTGAACCTCGTCTACTTTTCTATGTATGCTGTAAGCAAGAGTTTGGAGGTTATGATGCTAAATAAATCACAGATCGCATACTGCTTGGAGACCATTGGTACGATGTTCCCCGATGCACATTGCGAATTGAACCACAGCAATCCCTTTGAATTAACCATCGCTGTACTACTGTCTGCCCAATGTACCGATGCACTGGTGAATAAAGTCACGCCGGGCCTCTTCGAAAAATATAAAACGCCCGAGGACTATCTGAAGGTCCCATTGGAAGAACTGCAGGATGATATCCGTTCAATCGGTCTTTACCGCAATAAAGCGAAAAATATACAAAAGCTGTGTGAGCTGCTTTTAAACGAATACAGCGGGAAGGTGCCGGAGGACAGGGATGAGCTTACAAAGCTTCCGGGAGTTGGCCGAAAGACAGCAAACGTCGTTGTATCCGTTGCGTTCGGCCTGCCGGCTATAGCGGTCGATACCCATGTTGAACGGGTGAGCAAGCGGCTTGGCATCTGCAAGTGGAAGGATTCCGTCCTGCAGGTAGAAGAGACGCTCATGAAAAAAGTGCCTAAAGAGGAGTGGGGCGTCACCCACCACAGGCTCATTTTTTTTGGAAGGTACCATTGTAAAGCCCAAAGCCCCAAATGCCCCGAGTGCCCGCTCCTTGAACTATGCCGCGAAGGCCAGAAGCGTATGAAGTTAAAAGCAAAGAAAGCCGTTACGCGATCCGATGCTAAACATTCCTGAACCGATGAGACATCCTCTATTTTTCTGCGAAAAGGAGCAGCAGGAAGAGGAAGGGGCGGATGTTCCCTTTTTGGAGGAGCTCCTTTTTTATAATGGCAGGGAGAGTTCCCCCCTTGAGAACGGAAGAATTGATTCGAAGTTTGAGCAGTGGGAAACAAAAAGCCAGACGATTAGAGCATTCTTTTCTGAAAGAAACCGCACAGAAGCAAGGAAGCCGATGATCTTCCAGCTAAGCTGCTTTCTGCAGGCTTTGATGTGGTGCAACGGGGAGGCTGCCGGAAACCTTTTAGGGTGGAAGGAAGCGGTGGGGAAATTGGCAGTCAAGCCGGTGAATTCAGAAGAACGCCTCGCGATGGTCTTCTCTCAGCCAGACCATTACCAATCGTTTATCCAGCTGAATGAGATGTTCCTTGAACTGAAGAAAAAGTTTGCGTCTCATAGGCGAAGAGCATAACGGAATACGGACAAATTCTTCCTACATAGACTAATTCATGAGAACGTGTAGGAGGGGGAGCTATGCAGATTCATGTTGTTCAAAAAGGAGACTCGCTCTATAAGATCTCTCAGTTTTACAACCTGCCCTGGCAAGAGATCGCTTCCGTCAATGCCCTTGGACCCCAAGATGTTCTGACTGTAGGTCAGACACTGCTCATACCTGCACCATTCGTCTATAAAGTAAAAAAAGGGGACACCATTGAGAAGGTCGCTTCAAAACTTGGTGTCGCCTTATTTGAGCTCAAACAGGCGAATCCCGGTGTAGATGATCAGCCGTTAACCGGAGGGCAGACACTGAATGTTCCGCAAAAAAGGAAACGTACATTGACAGTAAATGCATTTTCTGAACCATCCGACAGGGCAAAAGAAAACTTTAAAAAAGCGGCCAAAGCATTAAGCTATATTTCACTTTTCAGCTATGAAGTAAGTGAAAACGGTGACTTAAAGCCACTGGATGATGCTGCATTTTTGCGGGAGATTAAAAACGAGAACGTCAGGCCGCTGATATCGATCACGACGATCAAAGATGGAGGCTTCAGCCAGGAACTGGCGACAGCGGTATTGAAGAACCCTGACACTAGTAATAAAGTCATTGAGAACACCGTCCGGATCATGAAAGAAAAAGGATACGTCGGCGTCAATGTTGACTTTGAATATATTGGCCGCAAAAATAGAGAGCGGTATAACCGGTTTCTTCGGAATATTACTGACCGCATGCACAAGGAAGGATATGTTGCAACTAGCGCTCTTGCACCGAAGATCAAAGAAAAACAAAAAGGTGTCTGGTATGAAGGACATGATTACAAAGCACATGGACAGACTGTTGATTATGTTATTCTCATGACCTATGAATGGGGATACAGCGGTGGTCCCCCTCTTCCGGTCAGTCCCCTGAATGAGGTGAAAAAGGTGCTTGATTATGCCGTGAACACTATACCGCGGAGCAAGATATTGATGGGTATCAACCTCTATGGCTACGACTGGAAACTTCCTTTCGTCCAGGGGGGCCCACAGGCTAAAGCTCTCAGTCCGGTTCAGGCCGTTCAGCTGGCACGAAAGAGAAAAACAGCGATTCAGTATGCAAAAGACGTTCAGGCTCCGTATTTTGTTTACTGGGATAAAGAGAAGAAGCAGCATAAGGTTTGGTTTGAAGATTACCGCAGCATGAAAGCAAAATTTGATCTGATCGATGAATATCGCCTTGGTGGAGCAAGCTTTTGGAACCTTGCTTTTGATTACCCGGGGTTGTGGAATTACTTGGAGGACCGATATATGATCAGGTTTCAATAAAAACAGGCCATCGCCGATGATCCCGGCGATAGCCTGTTTTGTTGCTTACATTATTGATTTAAATCAGGAAGAGAAGGGAAACCGCCTTGCTCTTGCTGCTGTTTCTGCTCTTGCTTTCTTTGTTGCTGTTTTTGCTGCTGCTCCTGCTGTCCTTGTCCTGGGGGAGTCTGAGGCTCAGTTGTGCCTCCTTGCTGGCCGCCATGATCAGGCTGGCCGTTGTTGCCTTCGTTATTACCCTGACCAGGATTGGTGTTGTCTCCAGGGTTTGTGCCTTCCTGTCCTTGTCCTGGTTGATTACCTTGATCAGGGTTGTTTCCTTGACCCGGATTATTCCCCTGATCAGGATTCTGTCCTTCGGCAGGCGGCTGTTGTTCATCTGGTATGGTAACCGATGTATGAGCAGGATCGCTCTCTTTCCCTGTATCGGTTTCGACCGCGGTGACCACGAACGTATACGTCCTGCCGGGTTCAGCGTTTGGTACGGTGAATTTCGTGTCGTTGATCGTCTGTTCAGCAGCTGGTGTGCCGTCAACGCTAGCTGCTACCTTATAGACCGTTTTGCCCTTGCCGCCTTTGTATTTCCATTTGACATCAATGGATTTGCTCTTATCATCGTACTTGGCAGTCAGGCCTTCAATTGAAGCTGGTTTCTCATATTTGTTGGAAACTTCGGTAGGTTCCGTTCCGCGAACAAACAATTCGGTCGTTTTTTGATCATCTGGTGTAAATTCGCTTGCTTTTTTATGTGTTCCTTTTTCAAGTGTTACATCTACTACAGAGTTCGGTTTCTTGAAGTCAGTGTTGCTGTGATTTAAGCGGCTCATCACTTCTTTAAAGATTAACTTGGAATAGTTTTTTTGTTTCGTATCGAGATAGTGAACGCCGCCTTCATCTTTATATTTGTTGTAACCGGTCCAAACAGCCGCGGAATAGGAGGTTGTATATCCAGCCATCCACGCATCGTTCGTTGCGCTCTTAGGGATGCCGTACTGATCCCGGATTTCCTTAGGAAGGTTGGTCGTTCCCGTTTTACCGGCAATATTAAGGCCTGGGACGTTCGCCATCATTCCTGTACCGCTTCTCATGACGCCTTTCAGCATATCGGTGATCATATAAGCAGTATAATCCTTCATCGCAGCGATTGGCTTTGTCTCTGGTTTTACAACCTGTCCGTTAGGGAACTCAATCTTCCGGATCGTTGTCGGCTCGGTATAGACGCCTTCATTACCAAAGGCGGCATAGGCGCCCGCAAGGTTCAGTGGAGTGATCCCTTTTTGGAATCCGCCGATCGCATAAGCTGGAGGTGCAGAGTCAATCTTGATACCCAGCTTATTGGCGAAATCGACTGCTTTGCTTTCGCCAACTTCAAGGAACGTTCGGACGGCAGGTGTATTCTCCGATTTTTCGAGAGCCTTGCGCATCGTTACATCTCCAAATTGTTCATTATTGAAGTTATTGATAGTCGCGCCATTGATGGTAATCGGTGTATCTTTCAAAATGTGCCCGGTATCCCACTTCATGTTGTCGATCGCAGGGCCGTAGTCAAGGATCGGTTTGATCGTAGATCCCGGCTGCCTTGGATTTCCTGAAGCATAGTAGGCGCTCATCAGGTTCTCATCGCGTCCGCTTCCAATCGCCCGTATGCCGCCGGTCTTCGTATCCACAATCGCGATGCCGGACTGCAGTTTTTTATTTTCGTTGCGCAGGAACGAGGCGTTCTGCAGCACGTCCTCCGTTGCTTCCTGAGCATTTGTATCCATGTTCGTGTAAATTTTCAGCCCATCTGCAAAGACATCAACATCATCCATGCCTTTCATTTTATGAAGGTCTTTGATCACTTGCTGAAGATAAGCTTCGTGAACCCGTGTTTCCTGAAGCTTTCCTTTTCGTAAGCCATCTGTTACAGGAGTAGCTTTTGCCTTATTCGCTTCGGCTTTCGTAATGAAGCCGTACTTTTGCATCTGTCCGAGAACTACGTTTCGACGCTGTTCCGCTTCTTGTGGATGCGTGAGAGGATCATAGTTGCTCGGCGCTTTTGGAAGTCCAGCGAGCAGGGCTACTTGATGAAGCTTTAGCTGATCCAATTTGTCCGCATCAAAATAGGTTTTAGCGGCCGTTCCAATCCCATAGGCACCGTGGCCAAAGTAAATTTTATTCAAGTACATCTCAAGGATTTGTTCCTTGGAGTACTTCTGTTCTAGTTTGATCGCCAGGTACGCCTCTTGAATTTTACGCGTCAGTGATTTTTGATTGGTGAGAATCGTATTTTTGACGACCTGCTGGGTGATTGTGCTCCCCCCTTCAGAACCAAAGCCACCCGTTAGGTTGGCAAGTGCCGCACCAAATATCCGGCGTACGTCAACACCCGGGTGCTTATAGAAGCGAACATCTTCAACCGCTACGAATGCATCTCGTACATTGGGCGGAATATCCGCGATTCCTGCTTTAACCCGGTTCTCTTCAGAAAAGAGTGAGCTGACTCTTTTTCCGTCTTTATCATAGATTTGAGAAGATAAAGGGGTCTTAAGTTTTTCAGGGTCGAGTTTTGGGGATTGTGCCATGATGACCCCGACTGTCACTGTCCCAATAAGGAACATGATAATCAAGAATGAGATAATAACTTTAAAGAACGGGAACCCCCTTTTCTTCTTGGGAGGATTACTGTCTCCTCCCGAAGCCTGTCTGCGTTCCTGCCTGCTGCGGTATTCATTAGACATGTATTTGTACCAACCTTTCACTTACTGCATTGTACATTATGATTATTCGTCAATCGCGTATTATTTATGAACTTGACCTTGCCTGCTACTGTTTGAAGTACATTTTATCAATAACTTTCAAATAGTCAATTCTGGGAATAAAACCCGGCGGTACAAGGGACCCGAGCGTTTCGATATCTTTTTTTGGAATGGATTTCCTGCCGCTTTGCTGTTCGTTCCAGAAAGAGATCAAATGGGATGCGTCAAGCAGATAGATCTCGTTCAGCATGGAGAAGCGCAGGATAACGAAGGAGATGCCGCCGTGATTCATGATCGCTTCCATGTGCTGAATTTGATGTTCATGAAAGTTGCGAAGCGGAAAAGAGGTCTTGTTCTTCGATTCCTTCGCTTCAAAATCAATGTACCTGCCCCGGTATACCCCGTTGTAATCTGTCGTTGAAGCGAGTTTAAAGTAAGCTTCTTTTATGACAGCCGCCGAACGTTTTGGATATTCGACATTAACAATCTGAACGGGGGTGGGTTTTTTATGAATGACGGCTCTGCCGGTTTCTAGATAGTACTCATTGCTTTTATTCAGATCTTCTTCAAGCGTCATGCCCCGATTGCCGTAGGAAATGGTGTTTTTGGCATTAGGAGCGCCCTTCTTAACGGGAACCGCCTGCTTTTTTCCATTCGGATAATTAATGGGAGGCATCGTTTCACATCCTTCATATTGAATACATAAGAAAAACTATGCGAGCGGCAAGTGCTGGCATAGTTTATTAGTGAGCGGCCGTATTAGTTTAATCGATCGCAAGAAGGGTCCGCAGTTCCTCCTGCCTGAAGCCCATGACGACCTCCTGAGAACCATCCTTTGTTATCACGGTAACGGGAGTAGCACTTGCTCCAAGACCGATGATTTCATTCATATATTGGGGATTCTTTCGGATATCTCTTTCCTCAAATGGAATGTTATTTGATTTTAGCCATTCTTTTTCAGCAAAGCATGGCGGGCATGTTTCCTGTGTATAAATGATCACCCTTTGCTCCATACTGGCGCCTCCAAACCTCATCATGATCTTTTTATTTTACCGTTTTTCTATAAACCTTACAAATATTTTAGCAGCTGCGGTAGAACGATAAGAAGAAAAAGGAGGGGACAGGGTGAGCCAGGAACTGATCCGGGAAATTCAGTGGAAAACGGAAAAAGGGAACCGGGATAATATTTCACGTACCGTATTCTATCAGCGGTATTATGAAAAACATCCCGAGATCAAGTGGTCCTTTTTGGCATCCATCGTATCAAGAAATGCAGGTTACAATATGTGTGACCTTGAAGGAGAATGGATGAATAGATCCATTGCTCCACAATACCGTAAACTGCTTTTTTTAACGTATGAGCGGGCGAACTGGCTAATCTTCTCTGATGCCTATCCTCAGCTTCTTCTTTATGAAAAAAGCAAGGAGGCTGGCATCCCCCTCTTCTCGCTTCTGTCTGAGCTGAATGTATCGGCTTTTATGCAAAAAGAGTGGAAGCGTTTCTGGTCGGAAGGGGATGAAGAGAGGCTATGGACATCACTGATCATCAATGAACAGCATCTGATTCAAAAGCCGGTCATCGAACATCCGGTGTACCGAAGGAGAGTTTTTCTTTCCTTGCCTTACCGTCTGCAAAATTGGCTTCATTTCAGCACGGTCTTGATTCCGACAAGAGAGGGTGATGTTTACGGTTTTTCCGTTCATGGCTTCCGCCGCATTAAGAACCGCATCCTGCTTGGAAGAAGGCTGGCTTGGCTGCTGTTTCAATCCCCCTATAAGATCCTCTTTCATGATTTTGCCTATTTAACACCGCATACCGGTTCGAGGAGCGATTATGAGCAGTATGTATATCCAAACCGTAATAGGGTTCCACAGCTGTTAAGGCTGACCTATCCCCTCATCCACCACGGCCGGCCACCATTGCAGGACTGGAGTCAACACGCAGCCCACCTGGAAACCTATTACAGCAGGTTCTCTATTCCTGAGAAGTCCAAGCTGACGGATTGGTACCATAAAAAAGAGCTGGAGCTGCAGATCGGAATCCTTCTGGAAGAGATGCTGTTCAGCGATAAGAATGACCGATAAGAAAAAGGTGATCCGTGTCACGGATCACCTTTTGATTCATTCCTGTTGTTCGCGCATTTCGCTTGCTCACCTTAACAGAACCGAGCGTGTGTTGTGTGATCAAGCGCTCCAATGTCTATCGGCTCTAAACGCCGGCTGCAGCTTTTCTTGGTCCAGCTTCAGCGCCTAGAAAGGATGAAAGATCGTTCTACTATCATCACTTCTCGGCTGCTTCACTTTCACATCTCAACACAAAGAGCGTGTCGTTATGTGAAAGTTCCACCAGCTTTCGTCTATGACCAGGCGCTTCAGCTTTTCTTTTTATGTAGCTGGATAATTCGGGCCCTCCAGCTTCTTGTCACCGTGTCCGGTTTCTTTTTCCTGTTCAGGGGCGTTTGTCATCTTTTCCTGCTCCTGCTCCAGGCTGTTTTCGTGTTTCTCCATATTCGATCACCTCCTGTCAGTAGTGTTAGGCAGGAAGTCCTGTTTCATACAGGATAGATAGTGTCGAAAGGAGGATTTTTTTAAAGAAAACCACATTCTTTGCCGAATTGCTTCTAGTTTTGTCACCTCTGAAGGGAATCAAAAAAAGGGACGGAATTACTACTGTATAAGAAAACGGGGAGGGAATTAGAAATGGAAATGGTGTTTAAAACAAAAACGGTTTCGGAAGAACTTGGTGTGAATCCAACAACCATTCAGCGCTGGGTGAAGCACTTCAACCTTACCTGCCAAAAAAATGACCATGGGCATTATCTGTTCTCTGAGCAAGACATTGAAGACCTGCGTGAGATCAAGAAGCAGCTGGACGCCGGGCTTCTCATGAACGATATTCAGATCGCAGCTCAAGTAAAATCTCCAGAGGCACCTGTAAAGGCGGGGAAATTTGATGAACGGTTCGAGAGCCTGATGACACAGATTGAAAAGCTGGAAAAAAAGATCGAAGAAAAGGCTGACGACGTATTATCCTATCAAGTTCTTCAGCATGCGACAGAGATGGATGACATGATGAAGCGATTGATCAAAATAGAAGAAAAGATTGAAGACATTGAAGTCAAGCTGCTGAAGATGCCGCAGGGACCCGAAGAAACGGCAGAGTACAAAAAACCGAGACGGAATTGGCTCGTCAGTCTTTTCACCCTGTAGTGCAACTGCCTCGTGCAATCTATCCATTCTTTTGGTAGGATAGAAGAGTCAGGGGTGAATAAGGTTTGCGCTTAAATCAGTTAACGAGAGAGCTTTTACATGTGAATCGTGAAGCTTTTGATCAATATATCGAAAAAACAAAAAAAGAAGGCTATGAAGTAGACTTTTATGGTGAGGTTAAGCCGTTTACCGACAAGATCCGCGCAATGGCTGAAGAATGGAAAAGCTTATCACTGCCATGGGTGGAGGACAATAGGCCGAAATATATTCATGTTAATCAGATTAATGACACGTTTGATAACTTACAATTTGTTGCGGTATTTGCCTTTCAGCCGGATACAAGGGAGAAACGGTTCACCGAGATGGTCAAATCCATTGATTACGTCCTGAGTACCATGCTGGATCGGCTGCATTCGTAAAAGACGGAAGACCACGCCGTCTTTTTTTATTTGTCTCTTTAGCTGCAGGAAATGAGTAGCGTTTTCTTGGTGGGAGCGGGTACAATAAAATGTATTCAACCAGACCTGATAATAATTTCACGTACCGTAATATAAGACTATAAAGCAAGGAAGGTACTTAAATGTTTGATCCCACGATTTATGAAAACTTAAAAATAATCCTTGAAGGTATGGTTTATGACCTTGATTTTGACGGCCAATTGAAAGTAACGAACCGGAGTGACATCGTAGACCTTGCAGCACTCAGCCGAACATACAGCCTCGAAGTATTATTGAAAGAAAACAATGCGCGGGGCTTAAAGGCAAAAGTTGAACTAAAAGCAGGTCTAGAGGACCTTGCCGATGAAATAATGGAAAGAGAGACAGAGAATACAGGTTGCCGTTTTTCAGTGACCTTTTATTTGACGGTACAGGATATTGAACGGGAATGCTCGGAGATCGGAGAAATTTTGCGCACGATCTGGAAGCCGATCGGTGAAATTTCTCAAAAGGTTTCCTATATTTATGGAATGCCAAGAGGAAGCTATAGTAACGAAGTCCTCGTACTGCTCAATCATAAATTACATGATGAGAACAGCGGACAGCTGGAGGAATACCTTGATCGTATGATGGCATCCTATGAACAAATTTTCAATAAAGGGGAAAACTAAACAATGACGACACCATTGAAGGATCTGCAGCCATTCCTGCAGGAGAATTGGGAAAAAGCGGCGTTTGAGGCATTGACGCCTGTTCAGGAGCAGATGCTGCCGAGCATGCTTGGAAAAAAAGACTTGATCGTAGAATCTCCCACGGGGACAGGAAAGACGTTGGCGTACTGTCTTCCGGTTCTGGAAAGTATAGACAGTAATTCCGCATCGGTTCAGGCCGTGATCATCGCTCCTACGAAAGAACTCGTCATGCAGATCCACACTGTTTTTCAGGAGTATGCCCAAGGCAGCGGGATTTCTGGGACAACTCTGATCGGCGGAGTAAATGTACAGCGCCAGATTGATAAATTAAAGAAGAAGCCTCAGTATATCATTGGAACACCCGGAAGAATTCTCGAGCTTTATAAAAGTAAAAAGCTGAAACTTCATGAGGTGAAAACGATAGTCGTCGATGAAGCAGATGTTGTTTACGATATGGAATTAATGGACGAGGTGCAGAATATTGTTAAAGGAACGATGAAGGATCGGCAGCTGGTGTTCGTTTCAGCGACCATTTCAAAGAAATCAGAAGAGGTTGCGAAGGAATGGATGAACCAGCCTCTTTTTATAAAAGTTGAAAGAGATACGGCGGCAGCAAATAGAGTGCAAAATCTTTACCTTATTTCTGAGAGACGTGATAAAATAGATAATCTCAGGCGCATCATTCGACACCATTCGGCGATGAAGGCTATTGTTTTCTTTGGTGACAGCATGCGGCTTGAAGAAATTGCTGCAAAAATGGCTTACCGTGGGATTACCGTAGGGGTAATTTCAGGACAGGCATCAAAACAAGAGCGGCAAAAAGTGATGAGAGAATTCCGTGCAAGTGATCACGCATTGCTTCTTTCCACTGACCTTGCTGCGCGCGGGCTCGATATTAGCGGACTAACACACGTTATACATTTTGACCTCGCAGATTCAGAAAAACAATACATTCACCGTTCAGGAAGAACAGGCAGGATGGGGCAAGAAGGAACGATTATCTCTCTGGTTACAGAAAGAGAGGAAAACGTCCTTTTGAAATGGGCGAAAAAAATGAACGTCTATCCTCAAAAAGTGACCTTTAGAAGAGATCAGCTTGTTCCTTCTTCCCAAGATTCACAGCAAAAAACAAACAAAAAAAGACCGCCAACAAAGTCAGCGCCCCAGCGTAATTTTACAAAGAAGAAGGGGAAATAATTGCTGGAGAATAAAAACCTGATTCAAAAAATTAATGAAATACTGGAACGTTTTAACTTATCGATAGATGTTCACATTGAAGCCAAGTGCCCTTTGAACCGCAATATTGGGGGGAAATACAATGCAGGGGACCATTCGATCACGTTATTTCTGGAAGAAATCCAATCGCAGTCCCGATGGATGTTTCCTGAAGAGGATGTTCTGCTGGAGTATGCTTTAGTCATCTTTGCCCATGAGGCAGGCCACGCAACAGATCCTTACTTGCAAAAGCTCGTGGAGCTGTATGACGACACGGAAGATGAACTGAAAAAAAGAAAGATTGAACTGCTTGTTGAAGTTCAGGCATGGAAAATCGCAAGGGCGCTCGTGAGAGAGGTGCCGGAGAAGTTCTTCAACAAAATTAAAAGAATTTCTTTGGAGCACCATTATGAAGCCGTCTCCGCCCGCATGGAGAACGCAGGTGTCGCTTAAGAAGATGAAATGAAAGGTCCAGTCCTGGTTAAACAGTACTGGACTTTTTTGTGAGAATCATGTTTTAAAATTATCGAATAAACATTTGGACCCAGGCACCCTCATAGTACCCGACTCCAATCTGGCTATAATTGCTGCTTAAAATGTTTTGACGGTGCCCAGGGCTGTTCATCCAGTCCTGCATGACTTGCTGTGGGGAACGCTGCCCTTCTGCGATATTTTCTCCGGCAGCCGAATAGGAGATGCCGAACGTTCTCATCATGTCAAAAGGTGAACCGTAGGTCGGTGACGTATGGGAGAAATAATTGTGTTCGACCATATCTTTTGCTTTGATCTTGGCAACATTGCTGAGTTTCGTATTGAGTGTAAGCGGAGAGAGCCCTTGCTTGTTCCGTTCCTGGTTAACGAGGCTTGCTACTTCCTTAGCGTTAGCGCTTAGGCCAGTCTCAGGGGCCACAGGCTTCTGCGTGGCAGTTTGTCCGGCAGTAGTTTGGCTCGAAGGAAGTTCGATGATTTGCCCCGGATAAAGCAGGCTGGCATTTCGCACTTGCGGATTTTCCAGGAGCAGCGATTGCAGGCTTAGTCCATATTTTTTAGAGATCGTATAGAGTGTATCTCCATAGCGGACGTTGTATAATGATGAGTGATCAGGGACATAAAGGACTTGTCCGGGCAGGATCATGGTTTGGTGAAGCAAATTCATATTCATTATAGTTTTAACGCTTGTCTGATGCGTTCGAGCAATTTTATAGATGGAATCTCCCGGCTTTGCAGTATAAGGACTCGCTGCAAACGCGGCAGTCGTCATACTCAGAAAAGCGGTAAGACTTAATGCGGCCGTTTTAAAAAACATGGTTCCTCCTTATGAAATGATTCTCACTATTCAAATATTCACACATCATGGAAACGAAAACAACTGGGAATCAAAGGGAAATCGTTTTCGTGATAGAATCGGCCTTTTTGGAGAAAAATTTGTTATGATAGTTGAGTTGAAACTATGCTGATGGAGTAATGGAGTGAAAGAAGAATGAGTTACCAAGTGCTGCTGTTTTATAAATACATCACGATTCAGGACCATGAGCAGTTCGCTGCTGAGCATCTTGAATTCTGTAAATCGATAGGACTAAAAGGAAGAATCCTGATTGCCCATGAGGGGATAAACGGTACGGTATCCGGGACGACGGAACAAACGGGCCGATATATAGAACACATGAAAAATGACAGCCGGTTTAATGATATGGTGTTTAAGATTGAACAATCACAAGGCGACGCCTTTAAAAAAATGAAAGTTAAACTGAAACGAGAGATTGTTAATTTAAATTTGGAAGATGATGTAAATCCAAACGAGCTGACGGGCAAACATTTGGCACCGAAGGAATTTTACAAAGCCATGCAGCAGGAGGATGTGGTGATCCTTGATGCAAGAAATACGTACGAATATGACCTTGGCCATTTTAAGGGCGCCATACGCCCTGATGTAGAGACTTTCAGAGACCTTCCGGAATGGATCAGGGAAAACTTCAGCCAGTTTAAAGACAAGAAAGTTCTCACTTATTGTACGGGAGGCATACGCTGTGAGAAGTTTTCAGGCTTTTTAATAAAAGAAGGTTTTCAGGATGTCTCCCAGTTGGAGGGAGGTATCATTTCGTATGGCTATGATGAAGACGTAAAGGGAGACCTTTGGGATGGGAAATGCTACGTTTTTGATGAGCGTATCTCTGTACCGGTCAACAGGGCTGGAACAGAAAAAGTTGTGGGCAGATGCTATCACTGCCGCAACCCTCAAGAACGCTATGTGAAATGCGGCAACCCTGAGTGCAACAAACACCTTTTAATGTGTGAAGATTGTGAGCATGAACATAAACGATCATGCAGTGCCCACTGCCGGGGTCATAAAGATAATCGTTATGTAAAAGAAAATAGCGAAGTGGAGGCTTAACTCCCATTATAAGCATCCTTTTATTTAAAGAGGATGCTTTTTTCACTGTATGACATTTTTAATAGGTGTATAATACAGGAAGAGCCATCAAGGAAGGTGTGTTTCAATGATTGATGTGGAATTCCCCGAAAACAAGCTGGAACTCCTGCCCGCAGTCTTCATCTTTATCGTGTTTGTGATATTGGCATGGATGACCGTTAAAATTCTGAAGCATTTTCACGAGAAAGAGCTGAAGAAGGCTGAAATGGCGGAAGCAAGAATGAAAGAGTTGGAACTTCAAAAAAAACAACAGTAGAACGCATGAAAAAACAGGCAGCCGCTCAGGCTGCCTGTTTGTGTGTTCCGTTATTTATTCAGCTGACATTTTCACAAGCTTCCTGGAAAGGCCAAGCAGTACAAGGCCAAGGAAAATGGTTGCTCCGCCGATAAGGATGAATACTTCAAAGTATCCTAAAGATTCAGTGGTAGATGCCAATTGTCCAGCAAGGATGTTTGCAAATCCAGAACCGGCAAGCCAAACACCCATCAACAGCGAAGCTAGTTTCACTGGTGCGAGTTTGCTGACCATGGATAAACCTACCGGCTGGAGGCAAAGTTCTCCAATCGTATGAAGGAAATAAGTCAGTACCATGAAGATCATGTTTGCTTTTACGGCTGAGGATGCATCCGTTCCAGTTTGTAATAGGGCAGGAACAAGAACTGCAAATCCGAGGCCAAGTAAAATCATACCTGTTGCCATCTTCGCGGGAGTCGGCAGGTCTCCGCGTTTTGATTTTGATAATTTTACCCATAATACAGAAAGGATTGGAGCAAAGATTACGATGAACAATGGATTCAATGATTGGAACCAGGAAGTTGGCACGGTCCAGCCGAATACGGTTCGATCAATAAACTTATCTGTATAAAGAGTTAACGAACTTCCGGCCTGTTCAAAACCAGCCATGAAGAAAATAACAAAGAATGTAAGGATGAAGATGACTTTAATTCGGCTCTTTTCAGCTTTCGTCAGAGGCTTCTTTTTCTCTGCTGCACTGATGGTATCTTGTGAAACACCGACTGGCTTTTTGCCGATGTCCCCCAAGAATTTATTGCCAAGAAGGTTGAACAACAGCTGTCCGATGATCATTCCGATGGCTGCCGCCAAGAATCCAAATTTAAATCCGAAATGCTCGACACCATTGACCGTCGTTTTGAAATAGTCTTCAGCAAGGAATCCTACAACTAATGGGGAGAAGAATGCTCCGATGTTGATACCCATATAGAAAATGGTAAAGGCGGCATCTTTGCGAGAATCGTTCATCGGATACAATTCACCGACAAGAGTTGAGATATTTGGTTTAAAGAATCCATTACCGATAATCAGCAAGGCAAGTCCAATGTAAAACGCCGGTTTACTTTGATTTGCGAACAATACCAGGTTACCGAGCGCCATGGTAACGCCGCCGAGCGTAATGGCGAGCCTTCTGCCAAGAAAACGGTCGGATAAATAACCGCCGATCAAAGGAGTAAAATAAACAGCACCGGTGAAGAATCCATAAATGCTAAGTGCAAGTGTTTCATTCATTCCTAATCCGCCGCTGATGAGCGATTTAGTCAAATAAAGGACAAGAATGGCTCTCATGCCATAATAGCTGAACCTCTCCCACATTTCTGTGAAGAAGAGCAAATAAAGTCCAGGTGGATGTTTCTTCTTAGTTTGGAGCTGAACGTCTTGCTCCACTTTAACTGTTGCTTCCATCTTGATGCCTCCAATTTATTTAATCTATAAATATTTTAATTTACTAAATATTTAGTAGTCAACAAAAATTATAGGAAAAAACTATTATAAATTAATTATGAAAACTTCGAATATTAAAACAGAAAGCGTTTTCGTTGATTAAACTAGTGATTAAGACCTATGAAAGAACAACTAAATTAGAAAAATCAGGAGAAAAATTTTATGAGAATTGTCGTGATTTATGATACCCATATGCCTAAAAAGTCTAAAAAATTGCCGGGAAGGCTCCTTGCCGACCTGAAAACGGCTGATCTCATTGTCCATGCCGGCGATTGGGAAACTCCCGAATTGTTCAGTCAGCTTCAATTCTATGCACCCGTCAAAGGTGTGACCGGAAACGTGGATGATCCGGAGCTGAAAGACATTCTTAGTGAAAAAATAATGTTTGATTTTAAAGGATTTACATTTGGAGTTGTTCACGGACACGGAAAAAGACAAACCACAGAAAAAAGAGCAATCTCAGCGTTTTCGGATGAAAGCGTGGACTGCATTATCTTTGGCCATTCTCATATTCCGAAGCTATATCATAGGAACGGCGTCCTCATGTTTAACCCGGGCTCGCCCACCGACAAACGAAGAGAAAAATATTTTTCTCATGGAATCATCACAATAGATCAAGTATTGCATGCTCAGCATGTATTTTATAGTGATAAAAATTAATATTATTAACTATTTAAGTTTACTCTGATCAAACCGCTTTTTCAAATAATTGGATTGGACAACTTGGTCAGTGCAACCATTAACTGTCCAGCAACCTTATGGCAGCAAATAAACTTCGTAATGGGGAGGATTCTGCAATTTCTCTCTCTTAAGCCGCCCTTCATCTACCAAGGCATTGAGGCTTTCTTCGACCTCGATGGGGTTTACACCATACAAATCGGCAACCTTAACGGTGGAGACCGCCATCCATTTTGGAACTTTTGTTGAGGAAACAATCATTGACCTGATATGTAAAAATAAAGCTTCTTTCTCCATTTTCAACACTCCTTCTCATTCCTATTTATAAGAAAGATTTCCATTCTGTACATTTCATATTCAGCTGGCATAAAAATTTATTAATTTATTCATTTTTGGAAATGATGTTGAGGCAGAACAAACTATGAAATGAGGTAAATCGTTTAATGGACAATCAAAAATTCCCAATCAAGATCAACGGGAAAGACTTTGACGCTATACAGGGACAAACCATTTTGGAAGTGGCTAAATCTCAGGATTACGAAATACCGAGTATTTGCTATCATCCTAATCTAGGAACCATCCAAACTTGCGATACCTGTTTTGTTCAGGTTAAAGGCGAACTGGTAAGAGCTTGTGCTACAAAAGCTGAGCCAGGAATGGAAGTAGATACTTTATCCAAAATGGTGAAGGATGCCCAGTATGAGGCCATGTCGCGTATTTTGAAGAACCATGAGCTGTATTGCACGGTTTGTGATAATAACAATGGAAACTGTGTCGTTCATAATACAGCGGAATATTTGGAGATCGAGCATCAAAAATACAAATTCGAAGCAAAGCCATATCCGCCAGACAATTCTCATCCTTTTTACCGGTACGAACCGGATCAGTGTATTTTGTGCGGCCGATGTGTGGAAGCGTGCCAGGATTTGCAAGTGAATGAGACGCTGACCATCGATTGGGAACGGGAAGCACCGCGTGTGATCTGGGATAATGATGTACCCATTGATGAATCTTCCTGCGTTTCCTGCGGACACTGCGTGAACGTTTGTCCATGCAACGCACTGATGGAAAAATCAATGCTTGGAGAAGCAGGATATCTCACGGGAATCCCTGCCAATATGCTTGGGCCCATGATCGATCTCACGAAAGAAGTTGAACCAGGATACAAAGAAATCTTCGCTATTTCCGAAATGGAAGCAGCCATGAGGAAAGCCCGGATCAAGAGGACAAAAACGGTTTGTACTTACTGCGGAGTGGGCTGCAGCTTTGAAGTATGGACAAAAGGCAGGGAGATTTTAAAAATTGAACCGACTGAAGAAGCTCCTGTTAATGGCATCTCAACCTGTGTAAAAGGTAAATGGGGCTGGGATTTTGTGAACAGCGAAGAACGGCTGACACATCCTTTAATCCGTAAGGGAGAAGAATTTGTTGAAGCGACGTGGGAAGAAGCATTGAACCTCATCGCAGGCAAGCTGACAGAGATCAAGGATCAGCATGGCGCAAATTCCATAGGCTACATCGCCTCCTCCAAGTGCTCAAATGAAGAGAATTATCTTTTTCAAAAATTTGCTCGTGCCGTGATGGGGACCAACAATGTGGATAACTGCTCTCGTTACTGCCAGTCTCCGGCCACAGCCGGTTTGATGAGGACTGTTGGCATCGGCGGTGATGCGGGTACGATTAAGGATATTGCGGCTGCTGAACTTGTGATCGTTGTAGGAGCCAATCCCGCTGAGTCTCACCCTGTCCTCTCAACAAGGATTAAGAGAGCGCACAAGCTGCATGGGCAAAAGCTGATTGTGGCTGATCTAAGAAAGAATGAACTCGCAGAACGGGCCGATGTTCATCTCCATCCAAAGCCGGGCACAGATCTCATTTGGATATCCGCCGTTACAAAGTACATCCTTGATCAAGGGTGGCAAGACAAAGAGTTCTTGGAAAACCGAGTGAACGGGCTGGATGATTATCTCACATCCTTGGAAAAATTCACGTTAGAGTACGCTGAGGAGCGTACAGGGCTAACGAAAGATGAAATGATTCAAATCGCTGCGATGATCCATGAGGCTAAATCCGTCTGTGCTCTATGGGCTATGGGCGTAACCCAGCATATGGGCGCGACCGACACAAGCACAGCGATTTCGAACCTTCTATTAATCACGGGCAACTATGGAAAAACAGGTACAGGGGCGTATCCGCTTAGGGGACATAACAATGTGCAAGGCGCTTGTGACTTTGGAACGATGCCCGCTTGGTTCCCTGGCTACGAGCCCGTACAGGATCGGGAGGTGCGCGAACGGTACGAAAAAGCGTGGGGCGTGTCATTGCCAGAGGAGCCGGGATATGATAATCACCAAATGGTAGAGGGAATTCATAAGGGAGAACTCAAGGCGCTGTATTTGTTTGGTGAGGATATGGCATTGGTGGATTCTAATTCAAACTATGTAGATTCATGCCTTGAGAAGCTGGACTTTTTTGTGGTGCAGGATATTTTTTTCAGTAAAACTGCACAGTTTGCAGACGTTGTACTTCCGGCGGCGCCAAGCCTTGAAAAGGACGGCACGTTCGTAAATACGGAACGCCGTATTCAGCGTTTTTATAAAGTGTTTGAACCGCTTGGACAATCAAAGCCTGATTGGGAAATATTCCGGGATCTCGCCAATCTGATGGGTGCAAAGTGGGCCTACACTCACCCGGGTGAAATCATGAAGGAAGCTGCCAGTCTTGCGAAATTGTTCTCAGGTGTGAGCTATGAACGGCTCGAAGGCTGGAATAGCCAGCTATGGCCGGTGACGGCGGATGGGACTGATACTCCGCTATTATTCGAGGAAAGATTTGGTTTTCCTGATGGCAAAGCAAAACTAGTGGCCGTTGACTGGACTGAGCCCTTCCAGCCTGGAGAAGAATATGACCTGTTTTTAAATAACGGCCGTTTGCTCGAACATTTCCATGAAGGCAACATGACATATAAATCAGAAGGCCTCACTCATAAAGTCCCGCACCCTTGGGTTGAAATCTCTCTGGAGCTTGCTCAAGAACGCAATATTGAAGATGGATCATTAGTAAGCCTGACATCACCCTATGGAAATGTTGAAGTGCGCGCAATCATTACCGACCGAGTCAAAGGGAATGAGCTTTATTTGACAATGAACACTCGGGAAGACAATGAAGCCGTCAACAAATTAACGAGCAGCTACCATGACAAGGTGACACATACCCCTGCGTTTAAGGAAATGGATGTGAAGATGGAGGTGCTGGAATTGAAGGGAGAACCACCACTTCCTGAAGTCAACCACCGTTTTGGCAACCGCATTCCCCAAATCAGTGTCAGGGTGGAAGAAAAATGGAAACGGGATGATTTTACACCTATACAGGATCTTTTTAGGGGGGATGAATATGGCCAAAGCGATCAAGCAAATTAAAAAGAAGAACCATAACCAAGAAGAAGAGCAGGCAAGCGCTGTTGCTTCGATTGTAAAAGAAATCGCAAACAATAGTGATGCGATCCTGACCATGATCGGAATCGTAAAAAACCTTCATGAAATGGGTGCGCTGGATACCATTTCAGCACTAATCGAGAAACGAAATGACGTAGGCGTAATTGCGATTCAGCAAATCAATAAGCCTGAGATGCACAAGACCATAAAAAATGGAATCAACACTTTCAATTTCTTAGGAACGATCGATCCGGAGCAATTGCGTACCATGCTATTTGGGATTACGAAAGGACTTGAGAGAGCATCGGAATCTGTTGGCAAAAAGGAAAATCAAAGTCTTTGGCAAATGGGAAAGGCCATGAGAAATCCAGATACGAGAGCGACTATATCGATGATGATGGATTTTATGCAAGGTATGGGCGAAGGGATGGCAAATGTCCCAACAAATAAAAAATAGGAGGGGGTAGCTAGTCATGGAAACAAGAATGATTAAGATCAAAGATTGTAAAAACGAGCAGGATGCAGATAAGATTTCTCAAGCCCTTCAGCATGTATGGGGCATAGGGCCGTTCCACATCAACCACGAACGGGGAGAAGCAAGTATCAGCTTCGATAAGAAAATGGCGTCCTATGAAGATTTCATTCAAGCGATCCATGAAAGAGGATATTCGGTTGAAGAAATTGATGCATACGAGGGGATGAGAGAGGAGGTACAGGATGAAGAAATGTGAAATCTGCGGTGTTGAAGAAAGCCAGAATAACGACCAGACCGATAGTTCACCTAAAATCCTCCATGTTTGTGAGGATTGTCAAAAGGAACGCAAGCTCGACCATTTATGACATCCATTATCAAAGAGTGCATTGTAAATAAAGTTTAAAATAGTGGTTGATGGCCACTGAAAATTCTGATAAAATGAAAAAAATCAAAAGGCTATGTGTAACTGGCGAAACACGGATCACCGTGAGGGAGCACATAGTGTCGCAGCCGTTCGCCTGGGCAGAGGTAAGGAGTTAGTTCCCTTACCTCTTTTCTGTTTATTAGAGATTGTGAACGAGTTCTTTGTTTTGGATGAAGAGAAACCATCATAAAAGAGGAGAGAGAACATAATGACGACAACTACATTAGAAAAAGGCAGAACCATCAAAACGTTAAATAACATTGCTGAAAGCGGGTTAAAGGTATTCAGCAAGGGCGATTACATCATTGACAATGATAATGAAAATCCGGAAGCCATCGTTGTCCGCAGCTTTAACATGCATTCGATCACATTTGGCGATCAGCTAAAAGCCATCGCACGGGCCGGTGCGGGAGTGAATAATATTCCGGTTGATCAGTGCACCGAACGAGGAATCGTCGTTTTTAATACGCCGGGTGCGAACGCAAATGCAGTAAAAGAAATGGTTCTTACGACGTTGATGGCTTCATCCCGAAACCTTTTTGCCGGCGTGGCCTGGACGAAATCATTACAAGGGGAAGGCGAACAAATACCAAAACTTGTAGAAGCCGGAAAAAAACAGTTTGTTGGAAAAGAAATTAAAGGAAAAACGCTTGGGGTTATTGGCTTGGGAGCAATCGGTGCATTAGTCGCGAATGATGCATTGGATTTGGAAATGGATGTCATTGGATTTGATCCCTTCATCTCAGTGGATACCGCCTGGAATCTGTCCCGCAATGTACAGCGTGCCATGACGCTTGAACAGTTATTTGCTGAATCCGATTATATTACGGTTCATGTGCCTTTAACACCTGATACAAAAGGCATGTTTAACGAGAAAGCCTTTAGTGTCATGAAGGCTGGCGTCCATATTCTGAATTTCTCTCGCGGAGAGCTGGTCAATGAAGATGATATGGAGGCGGCACTTGAGAGCGGAACTGTCGGCCAATACATCACAGATTTTCCGAATGAAAACGTTCTGAAGATGAAAAATACAGTGCCGATCCCACATCTTGGCGCATCAACAAAAGAATCGGAAGAAAACTGCGCCATCATGGCGACTCGTCAGGTGAAGGAGTTCTTGGAAACAGGCAACATTAAAAACTCAGTGAACTTTCCAAATGCTTCTTTACCCTATACAGGTAAACTCCGTGTGGCAGCATTTCACGAAAACATTCCCAATATGGTAGGGCAGATCACGCAGGCCGTATCCAGCTACCATATGAACATCGCGGACATGGTGAACCGAAGCCGCGGTGGATATGCCTATACAATGATCGATATTGATAATAAAGTTAACGGTGATGTGATTCCCGGGTTAGAAGACAAGATTAAACAAATTGACGGCATCATTACCACTCGTGTGATTTAATGGCTGGATACGCAAAAGCCTCAATTCCGTTAAGGGATTGAGGCTTTTTACATGTTAAGTATTGCGTTAGATCGGTTCGCTATGCGCTTTATGAGAAGCTAAGAGATATCGGTGCGTAAAATATTCAACGATGCCCAGCAACAGACTTGTTAACAACGCTCCATACCATGTAACAGAAGCGTACCACTGGAAGTTTGAGGCATAATAGACAATGATCCAGGAGACCGCAAAATCGGCAAGTACACTGATCCATAGCGCCCCTCTTCTCAGAATAAAGTATTCAAGTGCGACACCCAATACAGCAAGTGTAATTCCAACTACAATGATCTGCCAAAAACTTTCGAAATGAACACCAGGAAAGAAAAAAGCCGAGATGAGTAAAACTATCGGAACCGCAATAAGCTTTAGGATCAAGCTTGTCATGTTATACCTCCTGTCTTGCTGATATTTTATCCAGGATCTTATGTCTCAATACAGTAAAAATGAGACATACTAAACGTCGATTAAAAAGGACAGGAGTGGAGGACATGCCCGAACTTCCAGAGATGGAGAACTACCGGCTTGTTTTATGCCGCCAATTGAAAGGAAGGCCGATCACAGAGGTGGACATCAACAGGGAAAAATCCATAAATAAAAAAACAGAGATCTTTGAAGCTCACTTGCAGGGAGCGGTTATTACCGATATTAGAAGGCGGGCAAAGCACCTGATTTTTCAGTTGAACACCGGCAATGCCCTGCTGCTCCACCTGATGCTCGGTGGATGGATGTACATTGGAAATGATGAGGATAACCCTGACCGTACAAAACAAGTTATCCTGTCCTTCGGTGAACGAAAACTGTATTTTATCGGATTACGGTTAGGGTTTCTTCATCTACTGAATGGAAAAGAGCTGAAAGAAAAATTGGAGGAACTGGGTCCTGAACCGTTCGATCCCAGCTTTACACTCGAAACGTTCCAGAAACGTTTTGGTACAAAGAGAGGTACATTAAAATCCATTCTGATCGACCAGAAATTTATGGCCGGCATCGGGAACTGTTATTCAGATGAAATATGCTGGCAGGCGAGGCTGCAGCCTGCAAGGAAAGCCAACGAACTAAAACCGGACGAAGTGATTACACTGTATCACGCGATTATACCCGTATTAGAGAATGGAATTAAATTTGGAGGATATATCGTCAATCCTATATATGCTGGAGATGCAAAAACAGGCGGATATAACAACCACCTGCTTGTTTATGACAGGGAAGACCAGCCCTGCCTCCGCTGCGGAACCGAGATTAGGAAAATAGAAATTTCCTCACGTAAATCCTTTTCTTGTCCGAACTGTCAGGTTTAACAGATGTACAGAACAGAGCCGACAGGCTCTGTTTCTTAATGCGCGGAGCATGCTAGAAGAGAAAACTTAAAAGATATACCAAATAACATATTGACATATATCATATATATCAATTAAATTATAAATAGAAATAAATTTACTGAAAATTCAGAAAGGGGAGGCTCTTTTTAAAAGTGTTTTTCGAAAGCGCTATCATTATTGCCTCTAGATCCTACATACCATTTTATTTTTCAAAATTTGAGGAGGGCGTTGATATGAAAGTGAAAAGCTATAAAAAGTTGGCTGCCATTTCGGTTATAGCAGGAAGTGTTCTTTTTAGCTCGGCTTGCTCAGACGCCAATTCCACTTCGGGGAATAAGAAGTCGGGAGACAATAACACGATCAGCATTACGTACCGAGACGGGGGAGGAACGAACAAAGGGCTGACTGACTGGTTAAACAAAGACGTCATTCCGGAATTTAAAAAAGAACATCCAAAAGCAAACATCAAGCTTTCTCCTATCAGCGCATCCGAAGGGGATTATTTTGCCAAAGTGGCTCTTATGCTCAAGTCTGGCCAGTCTGCGCCGGATATCGTGACGGAAGATACTTTCATGGTCAATTCAGATGCGAGTGCAGGTTATCTCGAACCACTGGACGATAAACTGAAAAACTGGGATGAGTGGAGCCACTATATCGAAAATGTGAAAAATGGTGTTAAGGCTCAAGACGGCAAAATTTATGGCGTGCCGTTTAATACAGATTCACGTGGGCTTTGGTACAATAAAGAGCTTTTTAAGAAAGCAGGGCTATCTGTTCCATGGGAACCTAAATCATGGGGTGATATCTTAACGGCTGCAAGAACCATTAAGAAGAAATCCCCCGGTGTTATTCCGATGTGGATGAACTCGGGTAAAGCCACGGGTGAGGCAACTTCAATGCAAACGTTCGAGATGCTCCTGTATGGTACAAAAGATCCTTTATACGATGAGGAAAAGCAAAAATGGATCGTGAACAGTCAGGGACTGCTTGATACGTATTCCTTCATCGATACCATTTATAAAGAAAAACTCGGTCCCGGCTTATCACAAGTATTGAACGGGCAAGGGGGCACTGTTGCTTATACTCAGCTATTTCCAAAAGGAAAAATAGCCATTGGGCTAGACGGGATCTGGCAGGCAGGAAACTACCGCAAAGACGGTCCTGCACCTTGGCCGGATGCGTTCAAGACACTGGGCTATGCAGCCATGCCAACCCAAAACGGTGAGGGACCGGGAAAAACTTCCATGTCAGGCGGATGGGCGTTTTCCATTCCTAAAAAATCAGATAACAAAGATCTTTCATGGGAATTCATTAAATTCATCTCAACAAAAGAAAACAACCTCAAACTATTGTTAAAAGAAAACAATCTTTCTCCTCGTGAAGACGTGTCAAAAGAACCAGAATATTTGAACCTGCCGATGTTTAAAGAGGCTTCTGAATTCCTGGAAAATACTCACTTCAGGCCATCTGTCGATAAATATCCTTCTGTTTCCACAGTCATTCAGTCAACGGTAGAAGATGTCGTAACCGGAAAGCTTTCTCCAAAACAGGCTGTTGAAATCTATCAAAAAAATGTAACGCGTGTGGTAGGCGAAGATAAAGTGATCGAAAGGTAACGTTTTCTGAAAGGAGTGTTTTCTTTGGATGCAAACCCTGTAATTTCTACATCAACATCGGTTGACAGCAAATCATCGCTTCATAAACGTAAAAATAAAAAACTGTTGTCATCGCTTCTCTTTTTACTGCCTTCCTGGATCTTGCTGCTCATCTTTTTTATTGGGCCGATCCTTTTAACCTTTTATTTTGCTTTCACCAATCTGTCGCTGACTGGCAGTGAAGCACAGGCGACCCAATTCGTTGGCTTTAGTAACTTTGTTAACATGTTTCAAGATCCTAACTTTAGGATCAGTGTGATCAAGACCATACTGTATCTATTGTTCTCAGCCATAATAGGCCAGCAAGTTCTTGGATTTATTCTGGCGCTGCTTATGAAAGAGAAAAATCCAGCCTTTCGACGAGTGATCGGCATCATTGTGATTGCCGGCTGGGTGACTCCCGAGATTGTTGTCGCTTTCTGCTGGGTGGCATTCCTAAATGACAGCGGGACCCTGAACATGATTCTGCAGCATATGGGTTTAAAACCTGTTGCCTGGCTATTCGCTTTTCCGATGACAAGTGTGATCATCGCGAACATCTGGCACGGTACGGCGTTTTCCATGCTTGTTTTTCAGGCTGCATTGGATGATGTGCCAAAAAGCATCGAAGAAGCTGCGGTTGTGGACGGTGCTTCAAGGTTCCAAGTTCTTTATAGGATCGTGCTGCCGATGATCAAAGGTTCAGTCGTAACCAACATGATCCTTGTTACCCTTCAAACGTTGGGAGTTTTCACGCTAATCTACGCGATGACAGGCGGAGGCCCGGGCACATCAACACAAACCCTGCCGATCTTTATGTACAATCAGGCCTTTGTTAACTATCAGCTGGGTTACGGGACAGCCATCTCATTGATCCTCTTATTAATCGGGGTGCTTGTAAGCCTTCTGTACTTAAAATCAATGAAAGTCAAAGTTTAGGAGAGAGACCGATGAAAATAAAATCCAAAAAGCTGGAAAGATCGATCCCATACATCATTTTAGCGGCCATAGGTGTACTCTTTCTCCTTCCGCTGCTTTGGGTGCTCATCGCATCAGTCGATCCTAATGCCAACTCTTCCATCAAGGTACCGTCTGCCTTTACGGCGGATAATTTTAAAAGCGTGTTAACCGACCCCGTCAACATACGGGCCTTTATCATCGGATTGCTCCTTTCCTTAGGACAAGGGCTGCTTGTGGTGCTTGTCGCAGGTCTGGCTGCATATCCGCTTTCCCGTTACCAGATGAAATATAAAAAGCATTTTATGTTTACAATCCTCTTTATGACATCGCTGCCGATTACTGCCGTTATGGTGCCAGTTTATCAGCTGTTTATTTATTTGAAACTGCAAGACTCGCTTTGGGGGACGATGTTATTTTTAACAGCAGCCGGACTTCCTTATGCAATCTGGATGCTGAAAAACTTCATGGACGCTGTGCCGCTGGAACTGGAGGAATCCGCATGGATCGACGGTGCGTCGGTTTGGGAAGGGCTGAGAAGAATCGTTGCTCCATTGATGATTCCTGGAATCTGTACGGTCGGTATTTTTACCTTTTCCGGAAGCTGGGGTAATTTCTTTGTTCCTTATATTCTTATTCAATCCCCGGAAAAACTGCCGGCTTCCGTTACGATCTATCAATTCTTTGGCAACTTTGGAATGGTGGAGTACGGCAAACTCGCCGCTTTTTCTATCCTGTATACCTTCCCGGCCATTGTGTTGTATATTTTCTCCCAGCGATTCATGTCACAAGGATTCAGCCTGGGTGGAGCTTCCAAAGGATAAGCAGCGAAAGGATTAGAATTGTGACCTTTTAGGTATAATCAATATGTATACTTTGTTTTCCATAATATAGTATGCATATTTTAGTTTTTTGGGGTGGAACCATGAATCCTTTATACAGACAAGTTTACCAATCAATCAAAAATAATATTGTCAGCGGAGAATATACAGAGGGAGACCGTGTGCCTTCTGAAAAAGAACTGTCTGATACCTTTCAAGTGAGCCGAATTACAAGTAAAAAAGCACTGGATCTATTAGTAGATGAGGGACTTGTTTTCAGGCAGCGGGGGAAGGGGACGTTCGTGTCTGCGAAACCGTCACAAGAACCTGGCCTCCACGAAGTAAAAACGAATAAATGTCTAGTCGGACTCATCGTTCCGGATCTTGATGACAGCTATGTCTCTAAAGTAATTGCGAGCATTGAAGAAGCTTCAAACGGGCGGTGTTTTATCATATTAAAACGCACGAAAGGGCTTCCTGGAAAAGAGGCGGAAGCGATCAGACAGCTCATCGACTTTAATGTGGACGGTCTGATTCTCTATCCAGCAAAAGCCGAGCATTATGGGTCTGAATTACTGAAGCTGATTATCGCCGAGTACCCGTTCGTCTTGATCGACCGGACGTTCAGGGGTGTTGCAGCAGCCTTCGTCTCTACGGACAACATTAAGGCTGCGAAGGAAGGAATGGACTATTTGTTTAGCTTGGGCCATGAAAATATTGGAGTCCTGTCTCCCGCAAGTGATACTACAACTGTTGTAGACCGTTTTACAGGAATCCTGCGGGCATATGAAGATCAGAACAAAATCGTTAACCGCCAGCTCTGGTGCAAGGAATTAAGGAATTCCATTCCGTCGCCGCTTGAGACGCGAACGAAACCCGAGCAAGATATCGAAACGATAAAAAAACACCTGATACAGCACCCTGAGATGACAGCACTATTTGCCATTGAACACAATATCGCTGTTCTGGCGAAACGTGCAGCCGAACAGTTAGGGCTGCGTGTTCCAGAAGATCTTTCCATCCTGTGTTTTGATGCCCATGATAATAATCTGAGCGGCTGGGAGTTTACCCACCTCCGCCAAAATGAAAAAGAGATGGGCCGGCTTGCCGTCACAAGGCTGCTTGAAATGATCAACGGCCATTCTTCGATAAAGAGGGAGTTTTTAGACGTAACTTTAGTTGAAGGAGATTCAACAAGTCCTCTAAATGTAAAACCGTATGTAAAATAATCAAACTCTTGAGGAGTGATGAAATGATGAAAGTGGCACTTTTAAGCAGATGGCATGTCCATGCGGATGATTATGCCCGTGAGGCTGGGAAACACCCAGATCTGTCGATCAAATGCATCTGGGATGAGGATACAGCGAGAGGAGAAAAGTGGTCCAGTGAGCTCGGTGTTCCTTTTATACGGGAACTTGAAACAGTTCTGCGAGATCCACAGATTGATGGAGTCATTGTCAACACACCAACCAATCGGCATAGAGAAGTAATCCTGGCAGCTGTTGAACATAAAAAACATGTTTTTACAGAGAAGGTTCTGGCGTTTACCACTGCCGAGTGTGAAGAAATTTATGAAGCTGCGGAAAAAAATGGAGTCAAGCTTACCGTCTCCTTGCCAAGATTGACGGCCAACTACTATTTATATGCACAGCATGCTCTCGATAAGGGATGGCTCGGTGACTTAACCTCCATCCGGTGCCGTCTCGCGCATAATGGAGCGGTCCCCGTAAGCGGCAGTGTCAATGGCTGGCTACCCCCGCATTTTTTTGACAAGGAACAGTGCGGAGGGGGAGCGTTGATCGACCTTGGTGCCCATCCCATCTATTTAACCAACCGGCTGGCGGGTGCGGCATCTGCGGTAACGTCCATTTTTCAAAAGAATGATCAAAGGACGGTTGAAGAGAATGCAGTGGTTCTTGTCGAATATGGATCAGGTGCACTCGGAACAGTGGAAACCGGATTTTTATCGTATGGAAGTCCCTTTCAGCTGGAACTCTACGGGACGAAAGGAGCGCTGCTTATAGAAGAAAACGAGATCCGTCTAAATAGCAGTCAGCTAGAGCAAGAGGGCTGGATTATCCCTGAGGTATTGCCGAAAGCCCTCCCGATGCCGATGGAGCAATGGGTGGAATCGATTGTAAAGGGAAAAGAAACGACGATTAGGAAAGAAGACGTTTGCAGCCTGACCTTGATCAACGAAGCAGCTGCGCTATCACATGCTGAAGGAAGAAAGGTCTTGATTTCTGAAGTAAAAGAAGTTCTCTTAAACCAATAATCAAGGGGGAAACTTTCAAATGCCTAAGAAAATACGAATCGGAATTATCGGATGCGGCGGAATCGCCAACGGAAAGCATATGCCAAGCCTTTCAAAGATTGACGAAGTGGAACTGGCTGCCTTTTGTGACTTGGAGGAAGAAAAGGCACGAAAAGCTGCTCAGGAATTTGGAACACCGGATGCAAAAGTGTTTACCGATTATAAAGAACTGCTGGAAGATAAAAGTCTTAATGTCGTTCATGTTTGTACTCCGAATGACTCACATGCAGACATAACGGTTGATGCACTCGAGGCGGATAAGCACGTCATGTGTGAAAAACCAATGGCCAAGACAGTAAAAGATGCACGCCGCATGGTTGATACCGCCAAAAGAACAGGCAAGAAGCTGACGATTGGGTATCAGTACCGTTACCGCGCCGACAGCTGGCATCTTCACAAACTTTGTGAGCGCGGAGATTTTGGAGAGATTTATTATGCGAAAGCACACGCCATCCGCCGTCGGGCCGTACCAACTTGGGGAGTGTTTTTAGATGAAGAAAAGCAGGGTGGAGGATCTCTGATTGATATAGGCACACATTCCCTCGACATGACATTATGGATGATGAACAATTACGAGCCAAAGGCGGTGTTAGGGACCACTTTCCATAAACTCGGGAAAAAGAAGGATGCTGCAAATGCCTGGGGTTCATGGGATCCTGATAAGTTTACGGTGGAAGATTCAGCGTTCGGCATGATCACCATGAAGAACGGAGCCACGATTTCTCTGGAGACGAGCTGGGCACTGAATACTTTACAGACAGGTGAAGCAATGTGTACCCTTTGCGGAACGGAAGGCGGAGCCGACATGATGGACGGCCTCAGAATAAATGGGGAAGACTTCGGCAAGCTGTATTCCAATAAAATCCAGGTGGATGGAAAGGGAGTCGCCTTTTACGATGCGGATGAAGAGAGCGATGCCGATCACGAAGCGAGACTGTGGGTCGACGCTCTTCTGAATGATAAAGAACCGGTCGTTAAGCCTGAACAAGCGCTTGTTGTTACGGAGATCCTGGAAGCAATCTATGAATCTGCCAAAACGGGCAAGGCGGTTTATTTCGACGAAGAAGAGAAAGATTTAGACCCATCCGTTCAAACAGATAAAATCCTACAATAAAATAAAACGAAAAGGCTGCAGGTACACCAGCAGCCTTTTTTCCTTCTCACCGTTCTTCTTTCTCTGTATTCCTGTCATCTTTCATTAATGTCTTCATATCAATTCTTAGCATGCGATCTCTAGGATATGACCCGGTATAACGATATTTGTTAGCTCCGGATTCAAAGGAGACGTAAAGATCACTTTTTACTAACACGGCTCCTTCGTTCATTGGAATAGCGGTGATACTTTCTATTGGTTTCGCTGTTTCGCCATCCAGGAACCAGAGTGGAGCTTCTTTTTGCCCAATCCTGACGTATTCATTAGGTTCCTCCTTTTGCGGATCCTCATATCGATAGAGAACACTATCGTTCGCACGGCCATAGGAGGTAACTAATGAGATTCCCTTCTTTTGAACAATGGCTCCCTGAACTTTCCCAATGGTTGAAAAGACATAATCAGGAGTTGCAGGCTCACTTGATCCTTCCTCCCATTGCTCATTTGTAAGCATATCAGTATTCGTTTTAAGCTTATAACCGACCATCCAGGCGTATTGCATTTCACCGGCACGATTCACGAGGTGGTGTGATGGATCGGTTGGATAACTGGTGGGTTCATAAAATTCACCTACCCAAAGAATGCCTTTATCATCGTCGTAGACATCATAAGCAGCCTCAACGGGGACAGGAATCTGGTTCGTAAACGCAAGCTCCTCATTATTATTCGCTGCGACGATGTCACTGATGTTTAATGTGAAGAGGAATTGTTCAGAGGAGATCCAAACGTGGTCGCGGCTTACCGTAACGCCTCCCGCGTGGCCGGTGTAGGGTGTTCCATCTTGGTTGTATAATACAATGGATTTAATTAATTGTTCAGTCTCCGCATCAATAACGCATAACGTTCCAGGTCGTCCGTCATCCAAATAATTTATGGTAAATAACCAATCCTTTTTCTTATAATAACCCAATCCTTGCGGGACAAGATCCTGCACCAATCCGGGGATAATGGGGCCATCCTTGCTGATATCCCATAGACTTTGATATTTCGGATTTCTATCGTTTAAAGACCTTTCTGCCTGTGTAATAAGTTGATGTCCAGGTCTAACAGTAAAAGGGGGAGATTTTGCGGATTCATTTCCTGAAGTATCTACGGCTGTCATTTGCAGATTAAAATTGAGATTGCCGATAAGAGAAGATAACCTGAATTCATGCTTGGAGGTTGTAACAGAGAACTCTAAATTCCCATTCTTGTAGATATTATAACGATAAAGGTCTGATTCGGAATTTGGATCCCACGATAACAAGACTTCCCCGTTACCAGCATCCACTCTTACATTGGCTGGTATTTCAGGTGCTGCATCATCTTGTTTTGGTCTTGGAGGTACTTGTCCTGGTTCGGTCCAGCCGGGCGTTGCATTTTGATTGCCGGATAACGTTTTCATCGTGTTGCTTCCATCGGCTGGAAAGCTGAAAGTAATCGACCTATTCACGCGTACCTGGTCACCGGTGTAATTTGCTTTGACGATTTCTTTTCCGTTCGGATCCAATACGGACACGGTCTGATTTTTGCTGTTCACCAAGCCGCCCACATTTTCTAATCTTTGGATATGATCTTCCTCAATGTATTTACTAGTGTAAGAGGAAAGGTAGAGGTGATTAAAGCCTTCCAATGTCATCGGCTGAGTTTCCTGCCGTCGTGTCCATAACAGCATCGAATCCCACGGGCCGATCCTGGCTGAATTTTCAATGGCGGCGTTCCATCCACCGGATTGAATGTGATAGCCTTGCAGATTGATCTCTTGATCGCTGTTATTATAAATTTCGATATACTCAAACGCATCATAACCGGCATAGTTATCGGTATCTGGGACCACCTCTGTGATCAGTAATCGGGGTACCGTATTTTCGGCTGCACTGGATGGAAAAGCAATGAATAACACATCGCTGGATATTGCCAAAATCAGCGATACAGCATAGATCAGCCACTTATTGCCATTAAAATCTTTCATTTTTTCTCCTCCCCCTAAACTATTTTTGTTTCTCAGATGACTGTTATAGATCATAGAAAAACAAAAAACCCCATGACATAACATATACTGCAAATGCAGTACAAACTATGTGCACAGGGTTCTCCATATCTCTACCCATAAAGCAGGTTTGAATTATCTGATTATTTTTAATAATACATAAATTCCGGAAGGATAGCAATGGTATTGGAAATAAAAACTGGAACATATTCCGAAGGTCTACAGAATATTTTTATATTGACTCCTGAATGATTTGCCAATATTCGCTGTGACAGTCAGCTGATCAGTCTTACAAAAACCAGTTGACAGAATCATTTGAATATTGTATAAATTGTTTAGCAAACAAAAAAATATCAAGTTGTGTAGCTTTATGGCCGGAGATGAAGAGAAGCCATAGTCATTAAAAACATGGTACATGTTTTTTGGCTATGGCTTTTATTTTTTCTGCTCCCATAATTGTTACGTAATCAAAAGGGAAGGGGAAAGGGTTATGAGTTTTGAGCATTTGGATTCTCCGGAATTAAAGCGCTTTCAAAGGAAGGTCACACTCTTGTCCGCGGCCGGTACGTTTCTTGATGGCTTTGATTTAACTGTTATTGCTGTTGCCATGCCTTTAATTTTAAACCAGTGGGACATAGGACCAGGGCTACAGGGGTTAATTACATCATCAGCCGTCATTGGTTCATTAATCGGTGCCTTATGGCTTGGTAATTTAACAGATAAGTTTGGCAGAAAAGCGATGTACGTCGTTGATCTATTAGCGTTTGTTGTTTTTGCAGCCTTAACTGCATTTGCACAGGCTCCATGGCAGCTGATTTTATTCCGCTTCTTATTGGGAATAGGAATCGGTGCAGATTATCCTATTTCTGCTACTCTAGTATCGGAATTCAGTTCTACGAAAAGCCGGGGAAAACATAGTACTTCTCTTGGAGCCATGTGGTTTGTCGGGGCTGTTACAGCCTACCTCGTGGGGATATTGTTAGTGCCGGTTGGTCCGAGCGCCTGGAGATACATGCTTATGGTAGGCGCTGTATTTGCATTGATCGTTTTCTTTTTCAGAGTCACACTTCCGGAATCTCCGAGATGGTTAGCTTCAAGAGGGCGTGAGAAAGAAGCGGAAGAGATCATGCTGAAAATTACAGGTCAAAAAGTGGCGATTCCTCTGGCCTCTGCTTCGAAAACAAAATTCAGTCATGTCTTTTCAAAGACACTGTTTAAGCGCACGTTCTTTGTTTGCGGATTCTGGTTCTGCTATGCGGTTGCCTATTATGGGATTTCCATGTATACACCAACGATATTAAAACCCTTTACCGATGGATCACAAATGATGGTTTACATGGGATCCGGAACAGTTAGTCTATTGGGTTTACTGGGGGCCATCGTTGGAACAAATCTTGTTGAAAGGATAGGGAGAAGGCCGCTTATTATCACTTCATTTACAGGCTTATCAATAGCACTGATTATTCTGGCCCTCAATCCCACCCCAACGCTGTCATTTTTAGTCATACTTTTCAGTTTGGCTGTGCTGTTTGCGAATATGGGTGGAGGAATTCTTAATTTTGTTTATCCGACAGAATTGTTCCCGACAAGTATTCGGGCGAGTGCTTCCGGTTTGGCAACAGGTGTCAGCCGGATCGGTTCGATCATGGGTATTTTAGTCTTCCCTAATCTGGTTGCGGCATGGGGGAATAGCAAAGCACTGTGGTTTTTTGCCGTTATTAGTTTAATAGGCTTAATTATATCTGCTTTATTAGCCCCTGAAACAAAAGGGAAAAGATTAGAAGACCTAAATAATGAATCAACTTCAAATTTTGATCATTCACCGAATGGAGAAAATCATGGAAAAATGGCTTAATAGCTGGTCCCTGGGACTATCCGCTGATTTAAACGACTTTACGATGATTAAAAAAGCTGGGTTTGAGGGCATCGAAATATTGGCAGAACAGAAGAATGCTGTTCAATACTTAAAGTATGCCAGTGATTTGGATCTAAAAGTTGGATTGCATCTCCCATTCCACGATCTAAATCTGGCTACTCCTGATGCGGCTGTATACGAAAGGACATTGTCTGTATTAACCGAATGGATTGCAAATCTCGCTGAATATGATGGGACGCATGCCACCTTTCATGGTGGATATGCCTGGTTTTCCGAAGAAAGAAATGAGTCCCTGTTCAGGGTCGAAGAGCGCATTATTAAGTTAAATGAAGTGGCGAAGCACCATGGAATAGAATTGTTATTAGAAAACCTGATACCCGATAAACTAAACTATTGCCATCACATTGCTTCGAATCTAGAAGAATGGATCGATCTAATCACTGCTGCAAATATAAAGGCGTGCTTGGATCTCGGTCATTTGGATTTGATGGGGAATGATTTGAAAGCAGCCATTGATAAGCTGGCTGGAACATTAGGAGCTGTCCATGTCTCAGAGAATGATGGGAGATCGGATCTTCATTTGCTTCCTGGTGATGGGAATCAATTCACGGTGGGGCTGGAGAGCTATTTAGAGGATCGTCACTTTGGCGGACCGATCATCTATGAAATTAATCCTTATCAATATTCAATCCAGGACATTGTCAATCATCTATCGAACAATAATTCTACAGTAAGATAGCAGGCATCTGCACTTGTACAAATGAATATGAGCGGGAAGAGAATAAGAGAAACCCCTAGCTATTTTTGCCTTTGCGAATAAGGCTTCTATAGCTGGGGGTTTTATTCATTCAGTTGGATCCAAAATGGAGGTATTCGAATGGTGAAAGGCTTTATATTTGATTTGGACGGAACCGTTTATGTAGAAGACCAGATTATTGATGGGGGAAAGGAAGCGATTCAATATTTACGAGATGGTGGGCATAAGGTTGTTTTTTTTACGAATAAATCCATTTCTACTCGTAATGACTATGTGAAAAAACTGCAGCGATTGGGTATTGACGTGTCGATAGAAGAAGTGATCAACTCAAATTACATTACCGCCAAGTTTCTAAAGCAAAACATGAATAGTAATGATGCAGTCTATGTCATTGGGGAGCACGCATTATTCGAAGAGTTAATAATTGAAGGAATAAGACTTACAGAGGATCCCAATCTGGCTACTTATGTCGTTTTAGGCTGGGATCGGCAATTTAATTATATGAAACTGAACCTTGCCTACCAAGCTTGGGCAAAAAACAGGGCTACGATTCTGGCCACCAACCCGGATCGCACATGTCCGGTAATTGACGGTCAGCTTCCTGATTGCGGGTCAATAATTGGAGCCATGGAAGGAACGATTGGCCGGCCAATTGATTATATAATGGGCAAACCTTCTAAATTAGCGGCGGATATCGTTATAAGAGATGTTCTAAAATTAAAACCTGAAGAATGCTACATCATCGGAGACCGTTTAGAGACTGATATTCGAATGGGAAATGATAATGGGATACAAACGGTTCTTGTGCTATCTGGAATTTCAACAAAAGCAATGTTGAAGGAATCTGTGCACAAACCCTCCTATATTCTTCAAAGCATCAAAGATATCCACCAATTACAATTTAACAGCCATTTGCCAATAACGAGTAATTGAAGTGAAGGAGGTTGATCGAAATGATGGAATGGGCAAAAAACTTTGACGAAGGGATGCTGTTGAAGCTGTTCATATCTGCCATATTGGGGCTGGCAATCGGCTTGGAAAGACAATTAAAGAGGAAACCGTTGGGGTTAAAAACAAGCTTGGTCATATCCATTATTAGCTGCCTGTTAACCATCGTTTCCATACAATCCTCCTATTCATTTCCATCATCTGATCTGATAAAAATACAAATGGATCCGCTTCGATTAGCGGCACAAATTGTTTCGGGAATTGGATTTCTGGGAGCGGGAGTTATTTTAAGGAAAGAGGATGATACCATTACTGGTTTAACAACGGCTGCAATGATATGGGGAGCGGCAGGGATTGGTATTGCGACAGGTGCTGGTTTTTATATCGAAGCTGTTGCAGGTGTCATCCTATTAATGATTAGCGTCGAGCTCCTTCCGATTTTTTTGAATAAACTTGGTTTTTGGAGAAAAGTACATGCGAAGGAAATCTCCATTAAACTTAACTTAAAGTATAGAGAAGAAATCGGTGAGGTGATCTCTGAAGTACAGAAACAAGGGCTTAGAATCGACCATGTCCATATCCAGGATTTAGAGGACTGTTCACTTCTCCTGGAGCTAAAAGTAACAGTCCTTAACAAACACACAATCTATGATATATACAGAGGCATAACTGAGATAAACAAAATATACCGGACAGAAATCAGCGGTTAATATCATACAAAAAAGGGGGGTGTTCTGTGCACTTTAGATATCAAAATTCCATAGGGAAGAATCTCCTGTGGACATAGCAAGGGCACCCGCTTCCAGTCCTTTTATAATATCTTCTTTTGAACTGATTAAGCCTCCTGCAATGATGGGCAGGTTAACCTGTCGTGTAAGATGATCGATCACTTTTGGCATCAGTCCCGGGAGAACCTCAATTGCATCTGGATAATAAGACTGGCAGATGTTGATTCCTTTTTTAATGGCACTGTGATCAATGAGAAACATTCGTTGAATGACCATTAATCCTTCGTCTTTTGCAAACTTAATCAAGGAGCTTTTTGTAGTAATGATGCCTGCAGGATTCCATTTTTGAGCAATATATTTTATGGCACTTTTTGTATTGGAAAGGCCTTCAATAAAATCAATATGGATAAAAATACTTTTTTGAGCCTCTTTTAATTTATCAAGATATTCCGTCATATTCAGCAAGTTTCCCGTTAAAAGAAATACGATATTGGATTTACTCGATATCGCTTTTTCAATATCTCCTTCACTTTTAATCGAAGCAATGACTTGTGACTGAACCAGATCAACGATATTCATACTGTGCACTCCTTAACCAAAATTTAAATCGGTTTTTAAAATATAGGGGGATTGCACTAGGTATTCGATAAAAGGTGTGGTTTCTCCTTTTTTCATGTGTCTGACTGTATTTTTATAAAATGGCCATGTTGCGGATATCCCCATCTTGCATAATTTGAATGGATAAAGTGAACAAAGGGGTGATCTGTTTGAAAAGCAACGATGAATCAGCAGGTAATTGTTTTAAACCATTTATCAGTCCTAATCCCATTACTTCCTTTAATCCGGTTCAAAGTTTCCCGAGGATTGACAAAACATCATTCCTCAGTCCTTTCTCAAGTGTGATTGGGGATGTAGCCATAAGAAATAATGTGTATGTCGCACCGAATGTCAGTATACGTGCGGATGAAGGAACCCCATTTTATATAGGGTCCAATACAAATCTTCAGGATGGAGTTATTTTACATGGTTTATTAAATAAACGGATTTCTGTAGGTGGAAAGGGATATTCCATCTTCATCAGCAAGGAAGTCACCATAGCTCATGGAGCTCTTGTCCATGGTCCTTGTTATATAGGTAAGAAGGTGTTTGTTGGATTTAAAGCCATTGTATATAACGCAATCGTACAAAGCGGAGTATTTATTTCCAATAATGCGGTGGTGACCAATGGTGTTCATATTGCTATGAATAGGTTCGTTCCTCCAGGGGCTTATATTGATTCTCAAAAAAAAGCGGATGCCCTTTCTAGAGTACCTTCTGACAGCAAAGAATTTGCCAGAGAAGTGCAGCGAGTCAATCAGGAATTTCCAGCTTCTTATAATTTATTATTCGGTGAAAGCCGCTGCTCCTGTGGAGTTGCATATGACAGCCGCAGTAAAGAGGAGCAGAATGATTAAAAAAGGGCTGAAGGCCTTTTTTCGACGAGGACCAAAGTGGAACAGCAAGCCCGCGGGTATGCTGTTTTTTCTTTTTTTGGTGCCAGGCACCGCGGTTTTTCGTACATCAACCCCTTTCACGCGAGATATTTGTTTTCTTACGAACGTTTATTCGATAAAATAGGGGGTGAGGTGACGGATATGGAAACGAAAAAAACGATGCAGGAACTGCTTGCATTATTAAGAACGGAACCTTCCATCAACGAACAGATAGTTCACTGGAAAACGATTGAAGAAAAAGATGCGGTGACAGGGCCGATCCCTGAAACGCTTCATCCACATATAAAACAAGCTCTGCAGGACAGGGGGGTATCTTCTCTCTACTCCCATCAGCTGTCCGCGTTTCAGACAGCTCAACACAGCCATAGCTTTGTCGCAGTCACACCGACGGCATCAGGGAAAACCCTATGCTACAACTTGCCGGTCCTTCAGGAAATCGCTCACAACCCGGACAGCAGGGCACTATATTTATTTCCGACCAAAGCGCTCGCACAGGACCAAAAAGCAGAAATCAATGAGTTTATTGATGCGATTGGTCTCGATATCAAGAGCTATACGTATGATGGCGACACACCGGCAAACATCCGGCAGGTCGTACGAAAAGCCGGAAATGTTGTTATGACGAATCCAGATATGCTGCATTCAGCGATTCTGCCTCATCATACGAAATGGGTGTCCCTGTTCGAGAACCTGAAATACATCGTCATCGACGAGCTCCATACATATAGAGGGGTGTTCGGCAGCCATGTTGCAAATGTCATCCGCCGTTTAAAGAGAATCTGTTCCTTTTATGGAAGCCAGCCGATCTTCATCTGTACATCTGCGACCATCGCGAATCCGAAAGAGCTTGCGGAAAAGCTGACGGGAAGCGCTATGGAACTCATTAACAACAACGGCGCTCCGAGCGGGAAGAAGCACTTTATCTTCTATAACCCTCCAATCGTGAACAAGCCATTAAACGTGAGAAAATCAGCGACTCTTGAGGCGAGAGACCTCGCCAGCCAGTTTCTCAAAAACAAGATACAGACCATTGTGTTTGCAAGAAGCCGTGTAAGAGTTGAAATCCTGCTGACATATCTGCAGGAACTGGCCAAAAAGGAATTCGGCATGAAATCCATTCAAGGGTACAGGGGGGGCTATCTTCCAACTCAGCGGAGAGCCATCGAGAAGGGCTTGCGAAATGGAGAGATCATGGGTGTAGTGAGTACGAATGCCCTTGAGCTTGGTGTCGATATCGGACAGCTCCACGCTTGTATTTTAACAGGGTATCCTGGTTCGATTGCTAGTGCGTGGCAGCAAGCGGGGAGAGCGGGACGCCGTCAGGACGAATCAGTCGTGATCATGGTTGCAAGCTCCAGTCCGATGGATCAATATATCATCCAGCAGCCGGAATACTTTTTTGACCGTTCTCCTGAATCTGCACGGATCAATCCGGATAACTTGATCATCCTTGTCGATCATGTCAAATGTGGGGCGTATGAGCTTCCTTTTCAAGAGGGGGATTCATTCGGCGGAGTAGAGCTTGAAGAGATTCTTGAATTTCTGACAGACGAACAGGTTCTTCATCACCAGGGAAAACGATATTTCTGGATGAACGACTCATTCCCTGCACATAACATCTCATTGCGGTCCGCATCACAGGAAAATGTGGTAATCGTTGACCAAAGTGATGTGGCAAATGTCAAAATCATTGGGGAAATGGACCGTTTCAGCTCGATGACCCTTCTGCATGAGGAAGCGATTTATCTTCATCAGGGCATACAGTATCAGGTCGAAAAACTGGATTATGAAGAGAAGAAGGCCTTCGTTCGGGAAGTGGATGTGGACTATTTTACCGATGCCAATCTTGCTGTTTCTTTAAAGGTGCTTGAAATTGACAAAAATACGAAGATGAAAGATCAGGAACGAGCGTATGGGGAAGTAACGGTAAATGCGATGGCTACCATTTTCAAGAAGATCAAATTTGAAACGCACGAGAACGTAGGGTCAGGGCCGATTCATCTCCCTGAAGAAGAGCTTCACACGTCGGCTACCTGGCTTGAATTTGAAAGAGAACAGCTTCACAATGTAAGTGAGAGCTCCATTGAACAGGGGCTGATCGGGGTGGCGAATGTGTTTCGTCATGTGGCACCGCTTTTTGTCATGTGTGACCCCAGTGATTTGCATGTCGTTCCACAGATCAAAGCAGTCCATTCCGGCAAGCCGGCGATTTTCCTTTATGATCGCTATCCAGGCGGCATCGGATTGAGTGAGAATGTGTATAAAATATGGGATACGGTCATTCATGAAGCCTATCATGTAATTCAATCATGTCCTTGTGAAGCTGGGTGCCCTTCTTGCACAGGGACGATGCTGGAAGGTGAGAATGCGAAGGTTCTTGCATTAAAGCTGCTGGATGCAGTCAGGAGAGATGAACATGTCGATGCAATCCAAACTGAATCGCTTTAAAAAGCATCTCGTCACCGAGAAAAACAAGGCGGAACCTTTGGTCGAATTCACTCCGCAACGTCAGGCCATTCAGCATCATGAAGCTTGGAAAAGTCTTCAGACTGCCCCTTATTTTTATGATGAGGAGTATTGCCTCGTCAGGGAAGTCCACTATCCAGTAGATCAGCGCTGGGGGAACTATTCCTTTAAAGAACTCGAGAGTGTCATGGAGGCATGGATGAAGTCTGGGGACATCCATCCTCTATCTTCTCATAACCTTTCCCCAGCAGATTTACTGTTCTTTGATACAGAAACGACAGGATTAAGCGGTGGAGCGGGTAATACGATCTTTCTGCTCGGGCACAGCCAAGTGGAAGAAGAGCAAGTTAAAGTAAAACAATATTTTCTTCCCGGACCGGGCTCCGAGATCGCGATGTACCACTATTTTCTAACACAAGTGAAGGAACTGAAGAACCTGGTCACGTACAACGGAAAATCGTTTGACTGGCCTCAAGTCAAAACGAGACATACACTGATCCGGGATTTTGTACCGTCACTGCCAGCGTTCGGCCATTTTGATCTTCTCCACGGCTCCAGGAGGCTGTGGAAACAGAGTCTTGAATCCGTGAGGCTCTCTGTCGTTGAAAAAGAGATCCTTGGTGTGGAGCGGGAGCATGATACTCCTGGTTATCTTGCACCGATGCTCTATTTTCAATACTTAAAAGAAAATGATCCGGAACTCGTAAAGGGGGTCATGATTCATAATGAGTGGGATGTTCTATCGCTGATCACCCTGTATATTCACATTTCCAAGATCCTTCAGGGTTCATCAGCCGTGACGAGTATCGAACAATATGAGTCGGCCAGGTGGTATGAATCTGCCGGGCAGTTTGGCGTCGCTCTCCAAAAATACACGGAAATGATGAATGGGGAAGGCAGTCCAAGCAAAATGGCCAAGAAGGCTGCCGCCGCTCTTTACAAAAAAATGAAGCAGGAACATCTCGCTGTTCCGCTCTGGCAGGAACTTTGTCAAAACAGCTCGATGGAAAATGATGAAGAACCTTTCGTCGAGTTGGCAAAATGGCATGAACATCAGGAAAAAGATTTTGAAAGAGCACTTTATTATGCGGAAGCCGCTTATGGGATCTGGAAGAGGAAAAAAAGGCTTTTGAAAAGGACGGAGGTTAAGGAAAAAGCCGCGTTTGACAAGAGAATTCAGAGATTAAGAAAAAAATGTGAAATCACCTAAAAAAATATAAATTTTGGCCGATAAATGTATTTAATTTTGAACACTTTTTGTGTAGAATGAAAAAGGAGATTTTTCATAGGAAAATCATAATTTATTCCCCAGGCAAGCGCAAAATGTGCGCCGCTTTGACGATAGTCGCTATTAGGTTACAGGTGCTGTAGAATTTTGGGGAATTGGCCATTTTCCTGTAAAAATATGCTAGTATATTAAGCGATGGAGAGATGTAACCGTGAGGCAATGGGTAGTATTTGCATTTTTTCTTGTTTTGGGTCTGACGTTTTTTATTGCAAGTGAATTTAGTCATGTGACGTGAGGGAACTGATCATTTTGATTGGTTCCTTTTTTCGAAGTAATCGAAATGCTGGGAGCGAAATTCATGGTGAAAAACTTGCTGGTTACTGGATATAAATCCCATGAACTCGGGATTTTTAAAGAGAAGGATCCGGGGGTACACTATATAAAAAAAGCCATCGAGAAGCAGCTGACGGCCCTCCTGGAAGAAGGATTGGAATGGGTGATCATCAGCGGTCAGCCCGGTGTTGAAATTTGGGCAGGAGAAGTAGCGGTTGAGATGAGAGAAGAAAGGTTCCCGGAGCTGAAACTGGCTGTGCTTACGCCGTTTTTGGATCAGGAGGCGAATTGGAACGCGGCACGGCAAGAGCAGTATCATGAACTGCTGGCACAGGCGGACTTTGTACAATCGATCTCCGATAGGCCTTATTTCAGCCCCAAGCAGCTCGCTGCCAAAAATGGGTTCCTTGTGCAGAAAACGGACGGAATGCTCATTGTATATGATGAAGATACACCGGGAACCCCGCGTTTTTATCTTGACCCTGCTCAATTAAGGCAAGAAAAAGACCCTTCATACGAAGTAATATATATCACACCGTATGACCTTGAACTGATCTATCAGGATGAGCAGGAAGCCAACGGGGAATTTTGGGAATAAAAAGGATAAGAAATTGACTTTTTCTATTGAATTTGAAAAAATATAGGCTAGATTTAAGTTAAAAGTCATCAAGTATAAATGAAGAACGGTGTTTTGGTTTTAACCGTGCAGCGAATGCAGTAAAAAAGAAGTTAAACATTGAGGTGAGCCCGATGAATGGAGAAAAACGATTGAATCTGACTGCAAAAGAAATTCTTGAAAAAGATTTTAAACAGGGTTTTCGAGGTTATGATCAGGATGAAGTAGATAAATTCCTTGATTTAATCATCAAAGATTATGAGAACTTCCAGAAGGAATTTGACAAAGTGATTCAGGAGAACAACAGGCTCCGCAAAGAAGTTCAAAACACATCTGAACAAACAAGAAGAGTTCCTGCTTCTTCTATGAACATTAATTCCGACATTCTTCAGCGTTTGTCCAATCTCGAAAAGCACGTATTCGGAAGCAAGCTGTACGACTGATTTAGTCATTATTATCCATTTGATTTTTAAACAGCTTCCTGTTATACTGAATTTTGCTTTGACAAATTAAAAACTAATAACGTTCGGGTAATCGCGGCATCTTTTTAAGGATGTTGAGGAAAGTCCATGCTCGCACGGTCTGAGATGGCCGTAGTGTTCGTGCCTGGCGAAAAGATAAGCCAGGGTATTCCGGTTTCGACTGGATTAACGGCAGGGAACTCACCTAAGTCTTCGGATATGGTGACACTACCTTTAAAGTGCCACAGTGACGTAGTCTTTCCGGAAACGGCAAGAGTGGAACGCGGTAAACCCCACGAGCGAGAAACCCAAATTATGGTAGGGGAGTTTTCTGAGCGGAATTGAACGCGAAGAAGAACAGATGATCATTCATCTGTAGATAGATGATTACCACCGGAGTACGAGGCGGAAGCCGAATGCAGTACAATGGAACAGAACATGGCTTACAGAACGTTATTGGTGACACTTGAGAATGTGAGAGGCCCTAGTGGCCTTTTTTCTTTTTACATAAGTTATTTTGGGTATATTAATACTGGAAAACAAACATAAGGAGATCACTTATGAATCTGACGTATATTGCAACAGCGGCCATGGGCCTGGAATCCATCGTCGCACAGGAAGTACGGGAGCTCGGCTATGAGGATGTAAAAGTTGAAAACGGCAAGATTATTTTTAAGGGTGATGAATCTGCTCTCTGCCGCTCCAATCTTTGGCTGAGGACTGCAGACCGTGTAAAACTGCTTGTCGGTGAATTTAAAGCAGAAACTTTTGATGAACTGTTTGAAAAGACAAAAGCTTTGCCTTGGTCAGATTTTATCCCTGAAGATGGGGAATTCCCTGTTATCGGAAAATCGGTGAAGTCCAAATTATTCAGTGTATCCGACTGTCAGGCCATCGTAAAAAAAGCGGTAGTTGACCAAATGAAGAACGCTTATCAAAGAGAAACGTGGTTTCCGGAAGACGGTGCTCTTTACCGTATTGAAGTCGCTCTATTGAAAGACGTGGCTACTTTGACGATCGATACAAGCGGGACAGGCCTCCATAAACGCGGTTACCGTGCCCTCCACAGTGAAGCGCCTTTAAAAGAAACGATGGCTTCCGCTTTGATCAAATTAACGAACTGGACGCCGGACAAGCCTTTCGCCGACCCGTTCTGCGGATCGGGAACCATACCGATCGAGGCAGCGATGATCGGGCAGAATGTGGCACCGGGACTAAACCGGGAATTTGCTTCTGAAAATTGGAACTGGATCGATAAAAAAGTATGGTACGGGGCTGTAGAAGAAGCGAATGATCTCGCAAAATATGATACACCGCTTGATATACAGGGCTCTGATATTGACCATAAAATGATCGACCTTTCGATCAATAATGCTGAAGAAGCGGGTTTTGGCGATTTTATTACGTTTAAACAGATGCAGGTCAGAGACTTTACCACAAGAAAAGAGTACGGCTATGTGGTCAGCAACCCGCCTTACGGGGAACGGCTTGGTGAAAAAGAAGAAGTAAAACAGCTATATAAAGACATGGGTGAGGTCTTCCGCCCGCTCGATACTTGGTCGGTATATGTCATTACCTCCAATGAGCAATTTGAGCAGCTCTACGGCAAAGCAGCAACAAAAAAAAGAAAACTGTATAATGGGCATATTAAGACCGATTATTACCAGTACTTCGGCAAAAAACCGCCACGGAGCTAAACTAAGGATCTCCCTCCAGATGAGGGAGATCCTTTTTTTGTTCGGCAAGTAATGAGGAACGTGTGAACCGGCCATACTGTGAGCAGAGGTGATGGACAATGGATGAAAAAACGGAATATATCCTGCAGCTGAAACATGCATATGAAACGATAAAGGCATTGAATGAACAATACGGCGAACGGTATCAACACGCTTTAATAGAAGCGGATCATGCATTAAAACAGGCGCTGTCTTACGAATTTGGCATCAGGGGAGAACATGGAACCTGCTCTTTTCTGGACCGGCTGCATTAAGGGCATTGTTGGGGCTTTTCTTCCTTTGAAGGAGTTTTCTGTTTTCTGCCGAATAGTGAGGTGGTATGGTTAAATTACGTTAAGTTAGAGAGGAAGAACATAATGTCACAAACCTTGCAATCGGTGGAAAAGAAATTTCTTGATTATTTGAAAAAAATGGCGCATTTGAATGAAGCCATCGGATTAATGTATTGGGATCTCCGTACAGGTGCGCCTAAAAAGGGTGTCAGCCAGCGTTCCGAAGTCATCGGCACTCTGTCTGCAGACGTATTCGCCATGTCCACATCGGAAGAAATGAAAAAATACATAGAAGAACTTTCTGAACCGTCCGTTTTCGATTCACTTGCGGAAGTAACGAAAAAAACGCTGGAAGAGGTTAAAAAAGAATATGACCGCAATACAAAGATTCCGGCTGATGAATTTAAGGAATACGTGATCCTGCAGTCCAAAGCAGAAAGCATCTGGGAAGAAGCGAGAGCGAAGTCAGACTTTGCTATGTTCCAGCCCTTCTTGGAAAAGCTTGTAGAGTTCAATAAACGTTTCATTGAGTACTGGGGGTATGAAGGCAACAAGTACAACACCCTCTTAGATATGTATGAGCCGGGAGTAACAGTAGAAATCCTGGATGAAACGTTCGCTAAACTCCGGGACCGCATCGTACCTCTTCTTCAGAAGGTGACGGACGCAGGCAAGCCCGAGACGTCATTCTTGTTTGAGCCGTTCCCTAAAGAGAAACAGAAAGAGTTCAGCCTTCACGTTTTAAAAGAGATGGGTTATGATTTTGAATCCGGCCGTCTGGATGAAACGGTTCATCCGTTCGCTATCGGATTAAACCCCAGAGATGTCCGTGTGACGACCCGCTATGTGGAAAATGATTTCCGCACTGCGGTTTTTGGCACCATCCATGAGGGCGGCCATGCTCTTTATGAACAAAACCTGTCAGAAGATCTTGTAGGTACGCCTCTTTGCACAGGTACCTCCATGGGTATCCATGAGTCACAGTCCCTGTTCTGGGAAAACTTTGTGGGACGCCATATAGGGTTCTGGAACCATCATTATGCTTCGCTCAAACAATGTGCTGGATGCCAGTTTGAAAGTGTAGACCTTGAAAGCTTCTATAAGGCGATCAATATTGTAGAACCTTCCTTGATCCGTATTGAGGCGGACGAGATGACATATCCCCTTCATGTGATTGTTCGGTATGAAATTGAAAAAGGCTTGTTCAATGACGAAATAGAAGTGAAAGACCTGCCACGCATATGGAATGAGAAAATGCAGGAGTACTTGGGAGTAACACCTGAGAAAGACAGCGAAGGTGTCCTTCAGGATGTTCACTGGTCAGGGGGAAGCTTTGGTTATTTCCCTTCCTATGCACTGGGTTATATCTATGCCGCCCAGCTCAAACAAGCTCTTGTGCGTGACCTTCCTGAATTTGATCAGCTTGTTGAAAAAGGGAATCTTAAACCGGTTCAGGAGTGGCTCAGCAAAAATATTCACCAATATGGAAAAATGAAAAAACCGATGGAAATTCTTCAAGATGTGACAGGCGAGGGCTTGAATCCGGACTATCTGATCCAATATTTTGAAGAGAAGTATTCCTCCATCTATCAGCTGAATTAGTCGTTTAACGTGCCAGCCGGATAACGGCTGGCTTTTTCAGGTGTTTGAAAATCCGATTTTAGGTCCATATATAGAGTAGTAGACGATATCTCAAGGGGGAAATCAACATGCATTTTAAAAATCCGACGGATGAAGAAATCAAAGAAATTCTTACCTCAAAAAAAAGAATCGCAGTTGTAGGGCTTTCAGATAACCCGATGAAAACATCTTACATGGTTTCCGCTGTTATGCAGGATGCCGGCTTTGAGATCATTCCGGTAAATCCGTCAGCTGATGAAGTCCTCGGAGTGAAAGCGGTAAAGACCTTGCAGGATATCGACGGGCACGTGGATATTGTGAATGTTTTCCGCAGAAGCGAGTATCTTCCTGAAGTCGCGAAGGATGCTGTTGCGATTGGAGCTGATGTTTTCTGGGCACAGCTGGGACTTGCGAACGATGAAGCATACGATTATCTTAAGGCGCATGATACGGTTTCCATCATGGACAAATGCATCAAAGTCGAGTACGCAAGGTTAGTCAGATAAGCTTGGACCACCCGCTCTCAGGGGGTGGTTTTTTGTGTAGAATCAAAAGGTTTTTGCACGATTGAAGCAGAAAAGATAAAATAGAAAGCGGTCTACTCTTTTTTTGTTTTGTGGAATAGAAACAAATGTTCTGATATGATTAGTTATACTGCAAGTTTTTTGAAGGGAGAAAGTGTTTTGGCTAGTAAACCACAATTAGATTATAACGATGATGCCATACAGGTATTAGAAGGCCTTGAAGCGGTCAGAAAACGTCCTGGTATGTATATCGGCAGCACCGATAGCCGGGGATTGCATCATCTTGTTTATGAAATCGTAGATAATGCCGTAGATGAAGCGCTGGCGGGCCACGGCAATAATATATATGTCACGATACATAAAGACAACAGTGTAAGCGTCAGGGACGAAGGACGGGGGATGCCGACGGGTATGCACAGAATGGGGAAGCCCACACCGGAAGTTATCCTGACAGTTCTCCATGCGGGAGGTAAGTTCGGACAGGGCGGATACAAGACGTCCGGCGGACTCCATGGGGTAGGCGCATCAGTCGTGAACGCGTTGTCTGAATGGCTCGAAGTAACCATCCACAGGCACGGAACCGTTTATCAGCAGCGTTTTGAATTCGGAGGGAAGCCGGTAACAACGCTCGAGGAGATCGGTACGACCAGAAAGACCGGAACAATCATCCATTTCAAACCGGATGCCTCGATCTTCAGCACGACGAGTTATAACTATGAAACGCTGAGCGAGCGGTTAAGAGAAGCGGCATTCCTCCTAAAAGGCGTAAAGATAGAACTGACAGACAAAAGGAGCGGACAGAGCGATACGTATCAGTATGAGTCAGGCATTGAAGCCTTTGTGACCTACTTGAACGAGGATAAAGATGTACTGCATCCTGTCGTCAGCTTCGAAGGTTCGCAGAATGACATCGAAGTCGACTTTGCGTTTCAGTTTAATGACGGATACGCAGAAAATGTTCTTTCATTCGTTAATAACGTCCGGACAAAGGATGGAGGCACACATGAATCAGGAGCAAGAACCGCGATTACACGGATCATGAATGATTACGCCCGCAAGGTATCTCTTTTAAAAGAGCGCGATAAAAACCTTGACGGATCCGACATCCGTGAAGGATTGACTGCCATAATCTCGGTCCGTATTCCGGAAGAAAAGCTTCAATTTGAAGGCCAAACGAAAAGCAAGCTGGGCAGCAGTGATGCACGATCAAGCGTCGACAGCGTCGTTTCAGGCAATCTCTCGTACTTCCTGGAGGAGAACCCTCAGATCAGTGAAATGCTGATAAGGAAGGCCATAAAAGCCGCCCAGGCGCGCGAAGCGGCACGCAAGGCGAGGGAGGATGCGCGAAACGGCAAGAAGAACAAACGAAAAGACACGATGCTGAGTGGAAAATTAACCCCGGCAACTTCAAAGAACCCCGCCAAGAACGAATTGTATCTCGTAGAGGGTGATTCTGCTGGCGGTTCGGCCAAACAGGGGCGCGACCGGCGTTTTCAGGCGATCCTGCCGCTCAGGGGTAAGGTGATCAATACGGAAAAAGCGAAGCTTGCAGACATCTTCAAGAATGAAGAGATCAATACGATCATCCATGCTCTGGGAGCAGGAGTAGGTTCTGATTTTGCGGTTGCAGACCTTAACTACGAAAAAGTGATCATCATGACTGATGCGGATACGGATGGCGCCCACATTCAAGTTCTGCTGCTGACGTTCTTTTACCGATATATGAAACCGCTGATCGAGAACGGAAAAGTCTATATCGCTCTTCCGCCGCTCTATAAAGTCAGCAAAGGCAGCGGAAAGAAAGAAATTATCGAATACGCTTGGGATGATGATGAACTGAAAACGGCAATGAAAAAAGTCGGCAAAGGTTACGTGATCCAGCGCTATAAAGGTCTGGGAGAGATGAATGCCGACCAGCTGTGGGAAACAACGATGGATCCTGAGACACGGACGTTGATCCGTGTGAAAATTGATGATGCTGCTCGAGCGGAAAAGAGGGTTTCCGTCCTGATGGGAGATAAAGTAGAGCCCCGCAGAAAATGGATCGAAGAGCATGTTGAGTTTGGGTTAAACGAGGATACGAACATTCTGGATAATGAAAATTTATCAGATCAGCAGTATTCCGAGGAGGTTTAGATTTTGTCATTATTAGAACGATTTATGGATCTGCCGCTCGAGGAGGTCATCGGAGACCGCTTTGGGAGGTATAGTAAATACATTATTCAGGACCGTGCACTGCCTGACGCGAGGGACGGATTGAAGCCGGTTCAACGCCGAATTCTGTATGCAATGTTTCAGGAAGGAAACACCTCGGATAAACCGTACCGAAAATCGGCAAAGACCGTCGGTAACGTAATCGGTAACTACCATCCGCATGGTGATTCCTCGGTTTATGAAGCAATGGTGCGGATGAGCCAGGACTGGAAAGTAAGAAATGTCCTTATTCAGATGCACGGCAATAACGGCAGTGTTGATGGGGACCCGGCAGCTGCGATGCGTTATACCGAGGCAAGGCTTGCTTCCATTGCTTCTGAATTGCTTCGTGATATTGAAAAGAATACCGTGGAGTTTGCGCCAAACTTTGATGATACGATTGATGAACCCGTTGTTCTGCCAGCGAGGTATCCGAATCTTCTAGTGAACGGTTCTACAGGCATCTCCGCGGGTTATGCAACAGATATTCCTCCGCATCACCTTGGAGAAGTCATTGATGCGGTCACGATGCAGATCGTGGATCCTGATGTAAGCCTTGATGATTTGATGACAGTGATGAAAGGACCTGATTTTCCTACAGGTGGGATCGTTCAAGGTAAAGAAGGTATTCGAAAAGCGTTTGAAACAGGAAAGGGACGCGTGATCGTACGTGCAAAGACTCAGATTGAAGATCTAAAGGTCGGAAGGCAGCAGATCGTCATTACCGAGATCCCGTATGAGGTAAACAAAGCCAACCTGGTCAAGCGAATTGATGAGCTCCGTCTGGATAGGAAGGTCGAGGGAATTTCCGAGGTCAGGGATGAGACCGACCGTACGGGTTTGCGCATTGTCATTGAACTGAAAAAGGATGGCCATGGTGAAGGAGTATTGGCCTACTTGTTCAAGAACACAGATCTTCAAATTTCATTCAACTACAACATGGTCGCTATTCACAATAAAACGCCAAAGTTAATGGGACTCAAGCAGATCATTTCGGCTTATATCGAGCATCAGAAAGAAGTTGTCACGAAGCGTTCGCAATATGATTTGAACAAAGCGAAAGAACGGCAGCACGTGGTGGAAGGGCTCATTAAAGCGATCTCGATCCTTGATGAAGTCATTGCGATCATCCGAGGTTCGAAAGACAAACGCAATGCCAAAGACAATCTGATCCAGCAGTATTCTTTCACAGAAGCACAAGCGGAGGCAATCGTTACCTTGCAGCTATACAGGCTGACGAATACAGACGTAACGACTCTTGAAAACGAAGCTTCTGAGCTTGAAAAGAAAATTTCCCATTTATCGGGCATCCTGAACAGTGAGGCTAAGCTCTTCAATGTCATCAAGAAAGAATTGGCCGAGATCAAAAAGAAATACAGTGATGAACGGCGATCGAAAATTGAAGATGAAATTGAAGAAATTAAGATCAATATGGAAGTTATGATCCCATCAGAGGACGTAATGGTTACAGTTACGAAGGATGGATATTCCAAGCGTTCCTCCATTCGTTCTTATTCTGCTTCGAACGGTGAAGCGCCTGGTATGAAGGAGTCAGACCGGCTGCTCATGGCTTCTCAGCTGAACACAACGGATACCATCCTGATTTTCACGAGCAAAGGGAACTACATCTTCATGCCGGTATACGAACTTCCAGAAGCCCGCTGGAAGGATTCGGGCCAGCACTTGGCGAGTTTGGTAGGATTGGACCGGGACGAAGAACTGATTAAAGTGATACCTGTGAAAGAATTTCAAGAGCATCAATTCCTCCTCTTCTTCACGAAGCAGGGGATGGTAAAGAAAACCGAATTAATGCAGTATAAAGCACAGCGGTATAACAAGATGCTCATGGCTCTTAAGCTTAAAGGTGACGATGAAGTTGTCGATGTTCACCTGACGAATGGCGGTGGGGATGTATTCATTGCTACTCACTACGGATATGGCCTCTGGTTCAGCGAGGAAGAAATCAACGTGGTCGGACAGCGGGCTGCAGGAGTGAAAGGGATCAACCTGAAAGACGGGGATTATGTAGTAAGCGGAAAAGCACTGCATGACAAAGAGGCCAGCCAGCTCGTCTTAATCACCCATCGAGGTTCCGTAAAGAAGATGAAGATTACTGAGTTTGACAAATCCTCAAGGGCGAAGCGGGGGCTTGTGATGCTTAGGGAACTGAAGAGCAATCCTCACCGGATTATTGATCTGGAGCTGGCAAGCACCGGTGTAACTTATGAAGTGAAGACAAAGAACAACAGTATCGTACTTGTTGATCCGGCAAAGCTGAAAAATGCAGATAGGTATAATAATGGTTCGTATGTGGTAGATATCAGTGATACTGGAGAAGTGACGGAAGTTTGGGAACACATCAGCACGGAAGAAAACAAGGAGTAGCACTGGCTGCTCTTTGTTTTCAAACTAGTTAACCTACATAACATTATGTAAACTAACATCAAGGAAAAAGGTGAACGATGAAAGGAAACACACATTTAATGGGAGGATTGGCTTCGGCTGCCCTCGTAAACGAATGGGTGGATGGACCGGCATCACTTGACCACCAACTCGTTTTTTATGGAGCTGGACTATTAGGCAGCCTGCTTCCAGACCTGTGCCATCCAAATTCTTGGGCGGGGCGGAAAACAAAGCTATTTTCAAAGTTTGTTAGCAAAGCATTCGGGCACCGGACAGTTACTCACAGCTGGCTGTTCATCGCAGCTGTGATCTGGCTGACCAATTCTCTTCATTCAGCATACAGTTTGAATCTAAAGTATGGATTGCTGTCTGGTGCGATCAGCCATCTCATACTGGATGCCTGCACATCAAGAGGCATACAATTTTTGTATCCCGTTCCTTTGCGGTTTCGGTCTCCGCTGTACACCAAGACGGGATCAAGTACAGAAACCGCTGTTTCAGGTATCTTAATGATTGCAGCTCTGCTTTTATTGGCGAAACAGCATATCTTTAACATATAACAAAAAAAGCAGTGTTCCCTTCATAGGAGCACTGCTTTTTTAACGGCTGGATGATCTGCGGTATTGGAACTGCTGCCACTGAAATCGGATAAAACAACCGACGCAAAATCCGAGGATCGCGACAAGCGCTGCGGAGAAAACCATGATTGAAAAAACATACGCCGCGATTGAGTAATGAAAAAAGTAAGAAAGATAAGCCAGGAAAAGGCACGCTACAGCAATCACTTGGTTAAACTGCTGCTGTTTCCATTCTTCCGGAATATAAGAAGAAGACGGCTTCTGAAGAAACAGCTTCCCAAACTGCATGACAGGATTAAACCTGAACAAAAGTCCAGACAGTCCAGCAGCTAACGGGAGAAGAAGGAGCCACTCGGCACTTGTGATCCATTCGGCTGCCACTGACAATACGATAAACCACTGATTAAGCCGGACTAATGGACGAGGGACAGAAAACGGAGGCTTGCGCATGTTTATCCGACCTTTCTGATTGGAATAAACCTATTATAGCGAATTTGTTAAGTAAAAGACACTGAAAGTAAGAATATACGAAATAGACGAATAATTATTCCTATGAACGTCTATGATGGTTATAAAGGAGGATCAAAATGAAAAGATTAATTGATTTTGTTTGGGAGGGGCTGACGCTTCAACATCTGCCTGCAAGCCGGTTCACGGTCTTTTATATCGTGCATTATGTCTTCCTCTTTCTGTTTTCAATGACCTTATTTATTTTTTCTTTCAGTGTACTGCTTTTATATAAATCGATTCACGCCGTTCCACCGTTTGGAATCTGGGCAGGTATCTTGGTGTCGGCATCGGCCGTCTGCTGCATCGGGTTCATAGGAGCCGCAGTGTTCAGGAAAAGGAGTAAACAAGCTCCAGTGTGAAAAAATATCCTTTCGTGGTAATGTTTAGTGGTTGTTAATAGAGGTAAAGCAGTAAAAGGGGAGATCAATGTTGATAGGTAAGAGAGTAATACATCAGGCCGTTCGAGTTAAAGGATGCAGAGGTGCTCCTTCAATTGCAGGAGAAGAACCGAGCTTTTTTCGAAGAATTTTCAATGGGGCGCCGGGACGATTTTTACAGTTTAGAAGGCCAGAAGAAGAGGATCAGCGATTATGAGAAATGAAAAAAAATGATCCTGACTATCAGTTTGGGATATTTACCATGGACAAGCATGAGTTAATCGGCACCATTAATCTCTTTCAAGTTTTGCGAGGCTACCTTCAAAGTGCGTTCATCGGCTATTTTCTGGATCAGGAGCTTAACGGGAAAGGCTACATGACAGAAGCGGCCAAGCTGATCGTACAGTATGCATTTGACGAACTTAAACTTCACCGCATCGAACAGGGTGTTATGCCGCATAACATTGGATCGATCAGAGTTTTGGAAAAGGCAGGTTTTCATAAAGAAGGCCTGGCCATCAAGAATATAAAAATCAATGGCAAATGGGAGGATCACCAGGTACTGGCCATCATAAACCCTCACGATGAATAGGGCTTTCCAATGGGAGAGTCTTTTTTAATGGGCCTCTTAACATAAAATGAGGAGACAGAGGCAAGGATAGTAACGGAGTGCAATTTATCAGGAAGGAATGGGCCAACATGGGAAAAAGGGAATATCAAGCGGGGGATCAAGTCTTTGTTATTTATAGAAACCCGCATACGCCAAATGTAGCTAATATCACAGAGGCTGAAATCGTAGAGCACCCTGAACATGAAAATCAGGTGGCTCTGTTTTTGCACGAGTCCTATCATCTTCTGGCTGATGATGATGCCGTCTATGACACATTTGAAGAAGCGGAACAGCACTATAAAAAAATCTTTGATTATGACCAATACCAGTAAAAGGAGAGTGTACTTTTGATAAAACCTTTTGTCCCGCAGCTGGTTTACATTGAACCCAGGGCGCTGGAGTACCGTCTAGGAGTCCAGCTGAAACAGAAATTTGAAAATATGGGACTCGAGATCCGGGAAACAACTTCACATAATCAGGTACGTAATATTCCGGGAGATAACGACCTGCAAAAATACAGGAATGCCAAATCAACCCTTGTGGTCGGCGTCCGGAAGACTTTGAAATTTGACTCGTCCAAACCATCTGCGGAATATGCCATTCCGTTTGCCACTGGCTGCATGGGGCATTGCCACTACTGTTATCTGCAGACAACGATGGGAAGCAAACCATATATCCGCACCTATGTAAACGTCGAAGAAATATTGGATCAGGCTCAAAAATACATGGAAGAACGTGCCCCCCAGATCACACGTTTTGAAGCTTCCTGTACATCTGATATTGTTGGGATCGACCATCTGACTCATACATTGAAGCACGCGATTGAATATTTCGGACAGTCCGATCTCGGCCGGCTAAGGTTTGTTACAAAATTTCATCATGTCGATCATCTGCTCGATGCAGAGCATAACGGCCGCACACGGTTCCGTTTTAGTGTGAATGCGGATTATGTGATCAAATATTTTGAACCGGGAACATCACCCCTCGACATGCGGATCGAGGCTGCGAAAAAGGTCGCCGAGGCCGGATATCCGCTAGGTTTTATTGTCGCCCCCATCTATATTCATGAAGGCTGGCAGGAAGGCTATCGCGAGCTGTTTGAAAAGCTTGATGCGGCACTTCCGCAAAGCGCCAGGGATGATATTACGTTCGAGATGATTCAGCACCGCTTCACAAAGCCTGCCAAACGCGTAATCGAGAAAAACTACCCAAAAACAAAGCTTGAGATGAACGAAGAAGAGCGGAGGTATAAATGGGGGCGTTACGGAATCGGAAAATATATCTACAGCAAGGAAGAGGAACATGCACTGCGGGAGAGCTTGGAGTCTGATATCGACCGATTTTTTCCTAACGCGAAAATTGAATATTTTACGTAAAGCCAAAAACCGGGCTCCCTTTGTGACCCTGGTTTTTTTTCATCTGTAAACGTCCGATAATTCTGTCAGCCGTTTCCTTAGGGGATCCAACAGCTCATGAGGCCGTTTAACAGTCGCTTTTCTGCCCATTCCTATAAAAAATTCCGTAAAGTAGTCTAGGTCGGTGTTAGGAATGGAGCACTCCAGCCATCCAGTGCCATCGTTTCGTGTCTTTAGCTCGGGCGACGTCCAAATCTCAGATTCACACTGCTGGACACATTCTTTGCTCAGTTCAAGTTTTTCCCCAGGCTGGTTTCGGTTGGCAGTCAGCATTAGTTCCAGGATACGTTTCGATTTTGACATCTTATTTTTCCCGAATTTTTATTTATTTTATTTATCTGTCACAAAACGACAGCAAGTACATAAGCGCAGCTAGAAATCAAATAACTGAATGGGAGTGGGCAAAATGCAGGGAATAAAAGAAAAGAAAGAGTTGCTTCTGGAAGAGTTGGAGCTGATTGTATGAACTTCAACAAATTTAATCGGTAAACTATCAACCAACCACTAGGATTACCGGCCAAGAGAAAACATGAGGTCATTGCATGAACTGGTGCTGCACCTCGTTTCCGCCCCTTCTGCTGACCTTCTCATCCTGTAGGAGAAAGGTGAGGAAGAGGTTGGGAAACTCGAAGCTGAGGTTGCTAACGATCAAGCGCCGGATCAATGGTATTGACAACAGGTTTTAAGTTCTTTAATATGATTGCTATATTTAAAATGTTAAGAAAATTCCATATGTTTGATTTATCTATCAAGAGAGGTGGAGGGACTGGCCGTTTGAAGCCTTGGCAACACATTTTATTTTGCCAAATCCAGCAAGCTGAGGCTTGAAATCAAAGATAGGAAAGAATCACATGATCTTTTATGAAAAAAATCATTTACTCTTTCCTTTGAGGAAAGAGTTTTTTATGGAATAGACGACACATTTAAAACGTGGGAAAAGGGTGTATTTTGAATGACAGTATTGATGACAGCTCCATCCAACGAACAGGGAAGAACAGAACATAATAGTGAGGGGACTTCATGATGATTATCGAAAAGATCAGTTCTTTTGCAGGGAAAACATTTACGTTTTGGGTTATTCTTTTTTCAATTATTGCCTATATGTTCCCCGCCAATTTCAATTGGATTGGAGGCTATGTAGTTCCCTTGTTAGGAATTGTAATGTTTGGGATGGGACTTACATTGTCCGCGGCAGATTTTAAAGAAGTTTTCCGGCGGCCAAAGGATGTAGCGATAGGTGTGGTCTGTCACTATATCATCATGCCGGGATTGGCGTTCTTATTGGCTTGGGGGCTGGACCTGCCGCCGGAAGTGGCTGTTGGCGTCATCCTGGTAGGATGCTGTCCAAGTGGAACGGCATCGAATGTTATGGTTTTTCTGGCAAGAGGGGATGTGGCCCTTGCTGTGTCCATTGCATCGGTTTCAACCATTCTTGCACCCATAGTGACTCCGCTGCTTATATTGCTGCTAGCAAGTAAGTGGGTGGACATCAATATGTGGTCATTACTTGTTTCTATTCTTCAAGTGGTCATCATTCCGTTAGCCCTCGGGTTTCTCATTAAGAAATTCTTTGGCAGACAGGCGGAAGCGAGTGTAAAGGTATTGCCCCTTGTATCTACCGTCGCTATTGTTTTGATTGTTGCTGGTGTAGTAGCAGGCAGTCAGGCTAAGCTAGCCACCACAGGGCCGCTTATTTTTGCTGTCGTTATCCTGCATAATGTATTGGGCTTTTTGCTTGGTTTTTTCCTCTCCCGTCTTTTTGGAATGAATTTAGCAAAACAAAAGGCTGTGGCCATGGAAGTAGGGATGCAGAACTCCGGATTGGGTGTAGCCATTGCAACAGCTAATTTCTCGCCATTAGCTGCTGTACCGAGTGCGATTTTTAGTGTATGGCACAATATATCTGGTTCTATTCTCGCATTTATTTTCAGCCGTCTGGGAGACAAAAAAGAGAACATATCAAACTTTACAATTAACAAATGATCTTCTATGCAAGGTGGGGAAGGCATGGAGGCTGTTTATTTGCCCCTAGCCCCTTATCAGCAAAATTTAAGCTGATAGATGTACTGCTTAGTAGGTATAAAAAGCGTAAACCCCTCCTTAGCCAGAAGGAGGGGTTTGCAGCGTGAGAATCTATACTTCAAGAGAAGGCGGACTATTGTAAAGGTTGTTTTTGAATCTTATAATTGATTATTATTCTCAATCTGGATAGGATGATAGTAGAAGCAGAATTTTCTCCTTCTCATTTTTTTGAGATTCCTATTTTCAGCAAGAAGGAGGGGGCATCCATCGATACGATTAAACGATTTGCCTCGTACTATAAGCCATATAAAGGGCTGTTTGTTTTAGATTTTAGTTGTGCGGTCTTTGTGGCCTTGCTGGAGCTGGCCTTTCCGCTAGCGATGAACCGCGTCATTAACGAGCTTTTGCCGACCAATAATTGGAAATGGATTTCGATTGCGTGTATTGTACTGCTGTTTGTTTTTATCCTCAGTACATTTATGAACTATGTGGTTACCTACTTCGGCCATAAGCTCGGTGTTGGTATTGAGACGGATATGCGAAGAGATTTGTTTGCCAAGCTGCAAAGGCAGTCTTTCTCGTTTTTTGACAATAATAAAACCGGTCACCTTGTCTCCGGTCTGACGAATGACTTGATGGACATTGGAGAGGTAGCCCACCATGGACCGGAAGATCTCTTCATCGCGTTGATGACGATTCTTGGTTCGTTTGCCATTATGTTCAACATCAATTGGCAGCTTGCGCTTGTTTTAGCCGTAGCGATCCCGATTATCATTTTTGTTTCTTTGTTTTACAGCAAAAAGATGTCGCAATCCTTCCGCACGATGTATGAAAAGATTGCAGGCTACAATGCCCGGATTGAAAACAATATCGGCGGAATCCGTATTGTGCAATCGTTTACCAAAGAAGAGCACGAAATTAATTTATTCAAAGATACAAACGCAGGTTTCCGGATTGCCAAACTGGTGGCATATAAAATTATGGCTTGGAGCAGTTCGATCAACTTTGCCTTGATGAAAGTGATCCTTATACTCGTCCTAGGGTGCGGCTCCTGGTATGTCATTAACAACCAAATGACATAAGGAGAATTCGTGGCGTTTGTGATGCTGTCGAATGTCTTCATAGCGCCGATCAAGCATATCAACCAGATTTTGGAATTGCTGCCGAAAGGCTATGCCGGGTTTAAGCGTTATATTGAAGTGCTTGATCTGGAGCCGTCCATCAAAGATAGGAAAAATGCAATTGAAGTGGAAAGCCTCCGTGGAGATATTACCTTTCAAGATGTATGCTTTGACTACGAAACAGATCAGCATGTACTTCAAGATATTTCTTTCAATGTACGAGCTGGAGAAACACTGGCACTGGTCGGTCCTTCAGGAGGGGGAAAAACGACGCTGTGCAGTTTAATCCCCCGCTTTTATGATGTAGCAGAAGGAAAGATCACCATCGATGGGATGGATGTCCGCGATTTAACGTTACAATCTTTACGAAGCCATATCGGAATCGTGCAGCAGGATATTTACTTATTTGATGGAACCATTCGCGACAACATCATGTATGGTGACTTTGAAGCAAGTGAAGAGGTGCTTTTTGATGCGATCCTAAGTGCGCAGCTTGAAGAATTGATTGAGAGCCTTCCGGAAGGGCTTGATACGATGATTGGGGAACGGGGCGTGAAGTTATCCGGAGGGCAAAAGCAGCGAATCTCCATTGCCCGCATGTTCTTAAAGGACCCGGCGATTTTAATTTTGGATGAAGCGACATCCGCTTTGGACACTAAAACTGAGTACGCCATACAAGCTGCACTGGATAAGTTATCAACAGACCGCACAACCATCATCATCGCTCATCGTTTATCGACTATTCGAAACGCCGATAAAATCATTGTGGTGAAAGAAGGAAAAATTCAGGAAGAAGGCAGCCATGAAATGCTGGTCGCCGGTGAAGGAGATTATTATCAGCTCCTGCAGACGCAGACAGTGTAGAATCACGAGCAAAAATACACGAGGAATTCAGGAATTCAACCTCTCATTATATATTTCATCGGCCAAAAGCAAGTTAAAGGATGTACACCTCACCTGGGGCGTACATCCTTTTTATCTTATTTTGGAATCCTTTGACTTTTATATTTTTCAAGTACATGCCGCATGCCTTCTTCTAAAAGATCGTTTGCAGGTCTGTCAAGCTTTGCTGCCAATGCTTTTAATTCTTTATACAGTGACTGGCTCAAGGTCGTATTGACGTTCTTTCGGTCATCATTTTTTGGCCGGATGCTGCTCTGATACATCGGTTCCTCCTATTAGTCTCATTTTTTCAATGCTGATGCGGCCAGAGAAGAAGGTTGCCCCGCCGCCCATATCCGCAATTCGGTCCGGGGTCAGCGTGTTGACGAGTTGTTTTGTCCCCGGCAGATCGGCCCACAGGCCCTGGGTAACGGCCACACCAGGCAATACATTGTCACCAACGGCTGCCTGAAGGAAACATTCTCCGCGGTCATTCCAAATCCGAACCATTTCTCCATTTTCAACCTTCAACTCTTGGGCATCCTTTGAATTAAGATGAAGTTGAGGTGTTCTTTCTAGGTGTATATGTTTTTCGTTATTGTTGAACGTCGAATTTAAGAAAGTATGGTTTGGCCCCGGTACGAACAAGAAGGGATGATCACCGTCGGATATCAGCGGGATATATGTCGGCAGTGCCGGATAGCCATCTTCCTCCATCCTTTTGGATAAGAGCTCTATTTTACAACTCGGTGTCGGTAATGGCCCTGAAAATAGGGATGAGTCCTTTGCTTTAGCATACTGATTTGTCTTTAACATTTGGAGATCGATGTCCGAAAGGCAGGGATTGGCTGGATGGTTGAATGCCTGATCAATCATATCCTCATCCGAGTCCTTGAACACATCCTCCTCAAAGCACATCGCTCCGGCCAGAAGGCGGAAGACATCGGGATTGGATTTACTTTCTCCGAAGGGTTCGATCACCGGCAGCTGAATCTGTGTATATTTGTGCCAGTAGGACGTGTAAAAATCCGTGTTCTCGAACGATGAGGTAGCAGGCAGTACGATGTCTGCATAAGCTGCCGTTTCGGTCAGAAAGAGATCGTGAACCACTAAAAAAAGATCTTCCCTTTCCAGTCCTTTGCGTACTTTCTGGCCCTCTGGAGCTACAACCGCCGGATTGGAATTGTATACAAACATCGAGGAAATGGGAGGCTTTGTGTCAAGCAGAGCATTTCCGATCTGGTTCATGTTGATGACGCGTGTCTCTTTATCTTTTAGCAGATCTGGCCGTTGAACCGCAGCTTTATTATGAGCAAGGTAGCCTGAGTTTCCTTTTATCGCGCCTCCTCCTTTTTTTAGCCATTGCCCCGTTATGGCTGGAAGGCATGCGATGGTACGCACAGCCATGCCTCCGTTGTCATGATGCTGCAGACCGTTTCCGATGCGTATGAATGACGGTGAAATTCCGCCATACAATGCTGCAAGTTCTTGGAGCTCTTCCACAGAGACACCGGTGATGGCAGATACGGTATGGGGATCATACTGTTTAACATGCTCCTGAAGCTCTTCATAGCCTACTGTATATTTACGCAAAAATCCGAGGTCGGCAAACCGCTTTTCGAAAAGAATGTTCATTAAGCCTAGGGCGAGTGCACTGTCGGTGCCCGGAAGGATGGGAATAAACCAGTCTGCCAGAATACCGGTCCGGTTTTTATGCACATCGATCACGACAATTTTTGCTCCTTTTTTTCGTGCCTTCTGTGCCAACGCGACCTGATGCATGTTGGTGCTGACCGCATTGATTCCCCAAAAGATGATTAACTTGGAATGAATGGTGTCTTCAGGATCCATTCCAAAACTGCCGCCCATGGTGTAATTGTAGCCGACAGAACCTGCGACAGAACAGATGGTCTGGTCCAGACGGCTGGCACCCAGCCGGTGAAAAAAACGCCTGTCCATACCTTCAGCGCTCAAAATTCCCATGTTGCCATAAAAACTGTAGGGCAGGATGCTTTCAGCGCCTTCAGTTTCTATCAGATTCTTCCATTTGGAGGTGATGGAGCCAATCGCCTCTTCCCAGGTAATGGGCTCAAATTGACCGGAACCTTTAGGGCCGCTCCGTTTTAAAGGAGTGGTAAGCCGGTTAGAATCATAGATTCGTTCCGGCATATTTCTTACCTTGTTGCAAATGTTCCCTTTTGTAACCGGATGGTTTGGATCTCCCTGAACTTTTATTATTTTTCCATCTGTTTTATGGAGAATCAGACCGCATTGATCCGGACAATCCAGAGGGCAGACGGAGGGGAAGATGCCGTTCTGCTGTTTCGTATAGTTGCTCATCATTTTCTCCTTTCAACCTCTTGTTTATCTAAGGATAAGTTCATTTCCCCAGATTATCAATGACTTCTTTCCAAATGAAATAAGTGACCGCCATTTGAATTTAATTAAAATGAAATAAAATTGTAAAAAATGTAATCTTCTTCCTGCTGAGGAGCATATGATTTATTGTTTGGCGACAAACGTAAATTTAAAGTAAGGAAGGGAACAGATGAAGAAACTTTTAGTGCTCCTCTTAACGTTCAGTTTTGTGCTTTTTTTTGCCCAGCCTGCCCGTGCAGCCGGAGCAAGCCAATTCATTATCATCAACAAATCGAAGAATCAGCTGGCATACTATGAAAACAGCAGGCTGAACAGTGTGTTCAAAGTAGCTACAGGCCGGCAAAAATCATTTACGCCTGAAGGTAAGTTTAAAATTGTAAACAAAATCGTCAACAGGCCATACTATTCGGGCCATATTCCTGGTGGAGATCCGAGGAACCCGCTTGGAAACCGCTGGCTCGGACTGAATGCCAGAGGGACATGGGGGACCACTTATGCTATTCACGGGAACAACAACCCGGGCTCCATTGGAACCTATGCGAGTGCCGGATGCATCCGAATGTACAACAACGAAGTACAGTGGCTTTTCAGCAAAGTGAAAGTCAATACACCTGTTGTTATCGTAAGTTCGAGCAAATCTTATGACTCCATCGCCGCTGCATACGGTCTGAAATCATCGTCACTTCCTGCGAACTCTTCTGTAAACCTCAAGCTAGGCAGCAAAGGAACTGAAGTGAAAGAGCTGCAGAGAACTCTTACCAATAAAGGATACAGCACGAAGGGAATCGACGGCATCTTCGGGAAGAATACCGATACGGCTGTCCGCAAGTTCCAGAAAGCAAAGAAACTGAAAGTTGACGGGATTGTGGGTCCGGCAACCAAAAAGATGCTCGGAATGCTATAACAGGAAACACAAAAGAGATTCTTTATAAGAATCTCTTTTATATTTAACCCTGTTTCAGCCAAATTCATTGGAGATTTATTAGGGTTTATTTTCACGGTGAAAAATGAGATAATTCTAAAATTAACAGATAGGAGAGGTGTCGGATATGCAGCAATGGATTAAAGAAGTTGGACGAGGCAAGCGGGGGGCTAAAGACCTGACGTATGAAGAAGCGCTGAAAGCGGCTGCCTGTATTACTGAAGGGGAGGCAACAGATGCCCAAATCGCCGCATTTTTCATGGCTGAACGCATAAAAATGGAAACTCCGGATGAACTTCTCGCTTTTATTCACGAGTTCCGAAACCATACCGGGCATTTAACTCGGAATACCCGAAAGATACTTGACTGTGCAGGACCTTATAACGGCAGAAACTCATTTGCGGCGACAATTCCTGTGAGCATTCTTTTATCGCAGCAGGGTTTGCCGGTATTTTTGCATGCTGATGAATCGCTTCCTCCCAAACACGGAACTTCATTAAAAACCATACTGGAGCATCTAAAAGTTCCGGTCGCTCAGAATTTAAAAGAAATAGAGTCTTCGCTTGATCGAACAGCGATCGGGTTTGGATGGACGGAAAAGCTTTGTCCACCGCTCGGTTCATTAAGGGATATACGCAAAGAAATCGGCGTGAGGACAATTATGAATACGGTTGAGAAGCTCCTGGATATTTCGAGTGCAGCATACATTATCCTTGGTGTCTTTCATCGAACCGCAGTCAATAAAATCATACCGAGTCTTCAGCGGTTAAACTATGAAAAAGCCTTTATCGTACAAGGGGCGGAAGGTTCAGAAGATCTTCCTGTACACAGAAGCAGCTTTATATATGAAGTAACCAGGGAGAAAAGTGAATCGATCATTATTAATCCGGAAGACTATGGAATAAAGCATGCAAAGGAAATAAACAAAGAGAGACTTACTCCAGCTGAGCAAACTACAATCATCGAAAGTGTACTGGCAGGCGAAAGGTCAGAGAAGCTTATTCCATATCGAAATCAGGTCGTTCTAAACGCCGGGCTCCGTTTCTATATACTTGGGCATACCCAGTCCGTAGCCAAAGGAACAGCTCTTGCGGAACAGCTTTTGAACGACCGCAAAGGGCTGGAGCAGCTGCAGTCCTGGCAGCAGCAGGCTAATGCTGCTTATAGCCCTAGGTCTTGAGGCGTACATAAAATTGGACTCAAGGCGAGTTGCAAAAGGGAAAAATTCCTATAAACTAACCATATACTCTATTACTGTTGAAAAGGGAGATTTTGATAATTGGAACATAAAGGACTTCGAATTCTTATTCACGCCAGTACTTGGTTTGCGCCGTTGCTGGTTCCGCTCATCGTTTACCTGCTCATATCCGATCGGGAGGTTAAAAGCCTGGCACTGCAAGCTGCGCTCTTCCACATTGTTATCGGGTTGTTAATCGGTATCTCGGCGTTTTTCTCATGGGTGCTCATCGGCTTGCCATTCCTTATTGTTTTTGGATTAATGGCTATCATTGCGCCTTTAATGGGCATTGTGCGAGCTTTAAATGAGCGGCCATACCGATACCCCATTGTTGGTTCATGGGTCAAATAATTTTTCAGCAAAGCATTCTCCCTTTCTATTGGAGAATGCTTTTTAAGTATGACATTTGCCGTTCACCTATCTACCCAGTTCCTTATATCTTAAAATACTCCATTAGTATTTTGGAAGTATTTTCTATGGGATGTATTGTAAATGATAGATTTGTATAGTAACATGTCTCCGATTTGGGGGATGTAAAAAAGGAAACAATAGGCCGATATGTGGAGGAACTATTAAATCCTAATTTCCAAATCAAAATAATAGAGGAGGTTATGAAATGTCCAGATCGTACAGGCTGATCGTTTCCGCTTCACTCATGTTATTTTTGATCATGGGCCTTATTACACCAGCAGAGGCACAATCCAATCCAGAAGGAGGCGGTTATTGGCTTCGAGGAGCAAACACGGTAAAGGCAACAAAGCTCATGAAGGAAGGGAAATCTGTTGAAAGGTACAGCGAGAAATCAATAAAGGAAAAAACAGAAAAAGAGGTTCAGACGTTAGAGGATCTTAGAAACGAAGACAAGCAAAGCAGTTCTGTTTATGAATCAAAGATGGGACCGCCAAGGTACACTGCATTGGGCTGGGAGCCGCCGGCATTCGATTATGATCATATCAGTACCGTGGAAGAGTGCAGAAACAACCCATCCAGCGGATCAGAAACAGGTTATATTAAAAATCATTACTCTTTCTGCTGGTCCCATGTGGCTACATACCAGATACCAAGGTCATGCCGCTTTGGTATTTGTACGTATGACGGTGTGCAAATTCAGTTTACTGAAATCGGATACGGATCCAATCAGAGCCGGAAAATGAGAGTCTATTACAGCATTGATGATATTCTTGTTACCAACCCTTCATTAAACGGTGCAAAACTGAAAATCGACCTCGTTTGTCAGGCTAAAATCAATCCAGGTGATTGCAAACCCGATTCAAAGACCCCAGCCATAGAACGTACGATCGCCCAGTGGAAAAACACAAATTATGGTTTGAAAACTTTCCTTTCAGACGCTCCCCCGGCCACTGATAATAACCCGGATCGAATCGGATACATGGATTTCTGGCCCAAACTCACTATAAAGCATGCACCCAGGAAATTTACTAAAACGATCGATGGAATCAAACAGAGAGTCCGGTTTGATTCAGCAAAATACATGTTTGCTTTTCCCGACCAGCATTTTTGGCAGGGGGCTATATTCAGTAAAACAGATGCGGTATTGAATGTACCCGTCACCCAGCCAGAGTTCGCTCCATTAAAAGAAGCGGGTGAACATTGGAAGTTTGCCATGGATCAACCAGAGAAGACGAAACCTTATAAGCTGGGGAAAAAAATACCTGGAGCATTGGGGGACCGCCCGCTGACACGTATGTATACGAAAAGGCATCCTGAGGAATATGCACAAAACCGGGCGAAGACGAGATCCGTCTGCAACAAGGAATTTAAGGATGAAGATCGGACGGGAAAGGAGTGCGATGAATTTCCTTTTGCCTCAACTTGGGAAGGGTCATCAACCAATGGGCAGGATTGGTTTTCGGTAAGACTTATTCCAAAGGAATCCAATAATGCGGCAGGAAGATGGCTGGCGGCATGGTATGCGTATGACCGGATTTTGGACAATGATCCGTTTTACGTACAAGTAAAAGCTCCTGTAAAAGTGGGGACCATTTCATCCTATGGTACTCCCAAGCCCGGACAGGATCATAGATCCAGCGATAATTTTTCACTGAAAAACATTCCTGCCTATGCCAGCAAACTCCAATGGAAAGTCACCTCAGGTCCGGCAGGCGCACAGTTTGATGTAATGCATGATGACAAATTCGGCTTCGATGAGACCATTTTTAATGATCTGAGAGACGGATCTACAACGGATATAAAAACTGTGGACGACATCTACCTTGCAAACCCGGAAAAAACAAACGATCAAGAATTTACCGTAGAAATCTATGCCATTCCCTAAAGCAAAGCCTAAAGGCCTCTTTTAGAACAAGAGGTCTTTTCTTTTTGAAAAGAAAGTGCCTCCCAGCAAGGACTGTTGTAAAATAAAAGAATGAATAATAAGTAAATTCCGACAGAAATGGGGTGCCGGTATCGTTTTGCATCTGAATATTACGATGAATGATGTTTTGAAGAGAAACACCTTTTCCAAGGCGAAAATAGCTGCCGGCAGCAAGGGACTGAACCGTCTGGTCAAATGGGTTCATGTGATGGAGGTCACACAGATCGGAAATCTCCTGAACGGAAATGAGCTGATCCTTTCGACGGGCATGGCATGGAAAGACAACGAGCAAGTCTTTCTTTCTTTTGTGCTGGAGCTTATTGAATTAAATGTTTCTGGTTTGTGCATCGAACTTGGAACCCAGCTCTCGGCTGTGCCTTCATGCATTCTTGAAACAGCTGAAAAGCACGGGTTTCCCATTATCCTGTTTGAAGAAGAAGTCCGTTTCATTGATATTACCCAAGACCTGCATACCTATCTCATCCAGCAGCATTATGAGATGATCACAAAGCTTGAGAGTTTTTCACAAGCGTTGAATCAGATTCTGCTGAGCCCAAATCCTCAGGAAAACATACTGAATCTTCTTCACAATTCCATTAACATGCAGGTGGTTTTTATACATAGCCAGAAAAATGTGACACTAGTCCCTGCCCTGGATTCCTCAGAACAGGAAAATTTGCTTGTTTTTATTGAACAGGAACAGGAAACCTCTTTTGTAGTAAGGCAGCCCATTCAGGTGCTGGACCATCCATTTGCAGAGTTGATTCTCTGTTCGAAAGATCGGCCCATGACTGATCTGCACGTCCTGTTGGCAGACAGGACAGCGACCGCATTGGCCAACCAGCTTCTGCGGGAGATGTATGCTGCTGAAAAAAAGAGGGCGGAAGAAAACACCTGGATGCAAGAGTGGCTGGAAGGCCGTCATCGTGACGATGAGATTGAAAAACATCTCAGTTACTTGGGGATGAAGGGCCGGCATCAAGGAGCATCTGTTTTTTGTGTAGAAATGGAAAATAGAGAGGCAGGTGTCTCTGAAACACAATATCCATATATACAGATTGTTATCAGGTCCATTTTCGAACCGCTCGGTTTTTATATTCTCCCCTATGTAAAAAGCGACCATCTCATTTTTATCCTCATTAACCTAAGGGAAGTCATGTCTTACAAAGAAAGGGTGCGCCAAGGGATTCTTCTGGCAAGGGAAAATCAAAAGCTACCATCCCTCTTTATGGCGGTCGGCAAACGGATAAACAGGCTCGGAGCACTCGATAAAAGCTATAATACAGCCCTGAACGCTTTAATGGTTCAAACCAAACTGCCGAACGGGAAAAGCAGTCCGCTATACGATGACCTCCATATGTACCGCCTGATTTCCATGATTCAGGACAAGCACGAGCTCGAAGATTTTATTCAAGATTATCTCAGACCGGTGATTGAGTACGACGCAAAAAATAATACAAGGCTTCTGACCACACTGAAGGTCTTTCTGATGTGCGGTGGATCCAAACAAGAAACAGCAGGTCAGCTATATATTGTCAGGCAGACCTTGTACCACAGGATTAAGCAGCTGGAGGAGCTGCTCGGCAAAGATTTTATGGAACCCGGAAAGCGCCAGGCTGTGGAATTTGCAGCAATGGCACATGAATACCTGGAACTGCCTTAGAGGCTGAACCCCAAATCCACATAGAGATTGGGGCTCAGCCTCTTTTATTTACCGTTATGTATACGTATCAGGTAAATGATTTTACGATATGTCTAATGAATGTCCGCAGTTATCGGGTTATAATGGAATAGAGAAAGTTTAGAATATTTAAAAAATGGATACGGGAGGTTTTTATTGTGACAGTGACGACGAATAAAGCCCAAACGCTCAAAAATTTTGTAAAGGGCAAGTGGGTGGATTCCTCAGCCTCTGAATTCCTTGATGTCCCTAACCCGGCTACTGGAGAAGTGCTGGCGAGTGTCCCAATCTCAACAAAGGAAGAGGTAGGACAGGCAGTTCAGGCCGCAAAAGAAGCGTTCAAAACCTGGAAGAAGGTTCCCGTGCCGAAGCGCGCCAGAATATTGTTTAAATATCAGCAGCTGTTAACAGAAAATCATGAGAAGCTGGCTCAGCTCGTTGTGATGGAAAACGGGAAAAGCTTTAAAGAAGCACATGGCGAAGTGCTTCGCGGCATCGAATGTGTTGAGTTCGCCTGTGGGGCACCTTCTCTGATGATGGGTGAATCCCTTGGAAGCATTGCTGAAGATATTGATTCTGAGATGTTCCGTTACCCGCTCGGGGTTGTAGGAGGGATCACTCCGTTTAACTTCCCGATGATGGTTCCATGCTGGATGTTCCCGCTGGCGATCGCATGCGGAAATACGTTTGTGCTGAAGCCTTCAGAACGTACTCCAATTCTGGCTAACCGTCTGGCAGAGCTGCTTTCTGAGGCAGGATTGCCGGAAGGAGTTTTTAATATTGTCCATGGGGCCCATGATGTCGTTAATGGACTGATCGAGCACGAAGAAGTGAAAGCGGTTTCATTTGTTGGATCCCAGCCGGTGGCGAAGTATGTCTATGAAAAAGCAGCAGCTCAAGGGAAACGTGTTCAGGCATTATCAGGGGCAAAGAATCATCACATCGTCATGCCGGATGCTGAACTCGACAAAGCTGTCCAAAATATACTCAGTTCCTCGTTCGGGAGTGCGGGCCAGCGCTGTATGGCGTGCAGTGCTGTCGTTTTAGTCGGACATCAGGATACTTTTGTTCAGGCGTTAAAGGAAAAAGCCGACGAAATGAAGATGGAGTCCGGTTTAGACGATGATGTGTTGCTGACTCCGGTTATCCGCCATAGCCATCGTGAAAAAGTATTAGGATTGATTGAAAAGGGCAAGGAAGAAGGTGCAGTTTTAGTTCGGGATGGAAGGGAGGATATGGGAAATCATGCAGATGGAACCTTCCTTGGAGCAACGATTTTCGACAGAGTAACAGCAGACATGACGATTGCAAGGGAAGAACTGTTTGCTCCCGTTCTGAGTATTCTTCGTGCTGCGGATTTGGAGGAAGCTTTGGAGATCGTTAACAAATCAAGGTTTGGAAACTCTGCAACCCTATATTCACAGGATGCAAAGGCCGTTCGGCAGTTCCGTGAGGAGGCAGAGCCGGGCATGCTCGGCGTGAATGTCGGGGTGCCGGCACCAATGGCTTTCTTTCCGTTCTCCGGTGCAAAGGATTCGTTCTATGGAGATCTTCATGCAAACGGCAAGGACGGACTTAACTTTTTCACTAGAAAAAAGATGATCACCTCCCGTTTTGTATAATCTGAAAGGAGAGACTGTGATGCAAATCGAGCAGAAGGATCAACTGCAGCAAAAAGATGAACAGTACATCTGGCATTCGATGAAACGGTATAATCCTTCAACCATGGTCGTAAAATCCGCTGACGGATCATGGATCGTCGATAATGAAGGGAAAAAATACCTGGACGGTATGGCTGGGCTATGGTCTGTGAATGTTGGCTATGGCAGAAAAGAACTTGCGGAAGCAGCCTACGCCCAATTAAAAGAGCTGCCGTATTATCCCCTGACCCAAAGCCATCAGCCAGCCATTGAACTTGGTGAAAAACTGAACCAGTGGCTTGGTGGAGATTATGTTATTTTCTTCTCAAACAGCGGTTCAGAAGCAAATGAGGCCGCTTTTAAGATCGCCAGGCAGTACCATCAGCAGAAAGGCGAGCAAGGTAGATATAAATTCATCGCGCGCTACCGGGGATACCATGGAAACTCGATGGGAGCTCTCGCCGCGACCGGGCAGGCTCAGCGAAAATACAAATATGAACCGCTCGGACAGGGGTTTATTCATGTTGCTCCGCCTGACAGTTACCGGTTTCCGGATTACCATAATGCGGAGTCTTACAGTGAACATTGTGCTTCAGAAATTGACCGTGTGATGACATGGGAGCTTTCTGAGACCATTGCCGGTGTTATCATGGAACCGATCATCACAGGAGGCGGTGTTCTCATACCGCATGATTCCTATATGAAAAAAGTAAAAAACATCTGTGAAAAACACGGGGCGCTGCTGATCTCTGATGAAGTCATCAACGGGTTTGGGCGAACGGGTAAAGCGTTCGGTTTTATGAACTATGGCGTACAGCCTGATATCGTCACTATGGCAAAAGGGATTACAAGTTCCTACCTTCCGCTGTCAGCAACTGCCGTAAAACGTGAGATTTATGAATCATTTAAAGGAGAAGGGGAGTATGATCACTTTCGACATGTGAATACATTCGGCGGCAACCCCGCTTGTTGTGCGGTTGCACTGAAGAACTTGGAGATCATGGAGAAGGAAAACTTGATAGAGCGCTCTCGAGAGAAGGGAGAAGACCTTTTAAAAGCGCTCATTGATCTGGAAGCACATCCTCTTGTTGGAAACGTCCGTGGAAAAGGGTTGTTGTTCGGCATTGAGCTTGTTCAAGATAAAAAAACGAAAGAGCCGTTGCCTGCAGACCAAGTGAATGCAGTAATCGGCGCGTGCAAAGCGAAAGGGCTGCTGATCGGCAAAAATGGCGATACAGTCTCAGGATTTAATAATGTGCTGACTCTTGCGCCGCCTCTGAATATAACAGATGAGGATGGAGCTTTTCTTGTAAAAACATTGAAAGAAGCTATTTATACCCTTTAGATCGAACATCATGGCTCCCACTTCACAAGAGCCATGATGTTTCCCTCATACTGAATTTAACGAGGTGTAACAAAATCGTGCTTTACAATTTGACGGTATGTATGATGAAAAATTATTTTAATGCAAGTATAGTAAAAATATTCAAAAATTTAGAATGATTACATAGTGTTCATGGCGAATGATAGTAAGTAAGACGAACTACCCTTCCACTTACATGAAATTTTTTGTTTCATGCCTCACTTTGCATCGGTTGCGCTCTCACATTCGATTTGTATTATTTCCAGTTCACCATCCAATTTAATAAAGGGGAGATATGATGTCAAACGTGGTTAAGATTGGTCTCATTCAAGCTTCCAACGAAGCAGATGGAAATGAATCCGTTTCGGTACACAAAGAACAGGCGATTGAGAAGCACATCAGACTCGTAAAGGAAGCCGCACAAAAAGGAGCTCAAATCATCTGTTTGCAGGAGATTTTTTATGGTCCTTATTTTTGTACGGAGCAAAATTCCAAGTGGTATGATGCCGCGGAGGAAATTCCGAACGGCCCAACGACCAGCCGCTTTCAGGCATTGGCTCGTGAACTGGGTACCGTCATCGTTCTTCCAATCTATGAAAGAGAAGGCATTGCAACCTATTACAATACTGCTGCAGTGATTGATGCAGACGGCTCCTACCTTGGCAAATATCGAAAACATCATATTCCGCAAGTGAATGTTGGCCATGAAGGCAACGGATTCTGGGAAAAATATTACTTTAAGCCCGGTAATCTGGGATACCCGGTATTTGACACTGCGTTTGCCAAGGTAGGGGTTTATATTTGCTATGACCGCCATTTTCCGGAGGGGGCCAGACTGCTGGGGTTAAACGGAGCTGAAATCGTGTTTAATCCTTCTGCCACAGTCGCTGGCCTTTCAGAATACTTATGGAAGCTCGAGCAGCCGGCTCATGCGGTGGCTAATGGATATTACGTCGCTGCGATCAATCGAGTCGGTACAGAAGGCCCATGGAACCTTGGGGAATTTTACGGTCAGTCGTACCTTTGTGACCCGCGTGGAAGCTTTGTGGCCATGGGAAGCCGTGATCAGGACGAAGTTGTCATTGGTGAGATGAACAAGGAATTGATCCGCGAAATAAGAAACACATGGCAATTTTTCAGAGACCGGCGACCTGAAACCTATCAGGAAATGACCACACTTTTGCCTTAATTCCAATGAATAGAGGGGGCGCACGAGAGATGAGTAACGGAAACCGAGCGTTTATATCACTTCAGGATCTTCAGCGAAATTTTGACGAGGTAAAATCAGGATTAACTCCTGCAGAGGCAAGGGATGAATCGAACAGATGCCTTTACTGTTATGACGCTCCATGCATTCAAGCCTGTCCGACGGGAATCAATATCCCATCGTTTATTAAAAAAATCGCTTCCGGAAACTTAAAAGGTTCAGCGAGGACCATCATGGAGTCCAACCCCGTCGGAGCTAGCTGTGCAAGGGTTTGTCCGACTGAGGAGCTCTGTGAAGGAGCTTGTGTACTTAATGACTCCACTAAACCGATCATGATCGGTGACCTTCAGCGGTATGCTACCGATTGGGCGATTAAGAACGAACAGACATTGTTTAAGGCTGGAGAGAAAAACGGCTTAAAAGTGGCAGTGATCGGTGGAGGCCCTGCCGGCTTGTCTTCCGCCCGTGAACTTGCTCTTCTCGGTTATGAAGTTACCATTTTCGAAGCAAAGGAAAAGGCAGGAGGACTAAATACGTATGGTATTGTTTCATTCCGCCTGCCGCAAAAGGTCTCGCTTTGGGAAGTCCAGCAAGTTGAAAAACTCGGTGTGAAAATAAAAACGAATACGATGATCGGCCGAGATATACAACCTGAAGAAATACTTGCAAACTATGATGCTGTCGTCCTTGCAGTGGGCATGTCCAAGGTTCCGATGCTCCGGATTGATGGAGAGGATCTGGTTGGTGTTCATGATGCGATTCAGTTTGTTGAAGAAACAAAGACAAAAGAACTTTCTGAAGCTTATATTGGCAAAAGGGTAGCGGTGATCGGCGCCGGCAACACAGCCATTGATGCAGCGACGTGTTCCGTCCGGCTGGGTGCGGAAAATGTTAAAATCCTTTATCGCCGGACACAGGAGGAAATGACCGCCTACGATTTTGAGTTTGAATTTGCCAAGCAGGATAATGTGGAATTTCGGTGGTTGACCGCCCCGAAAAGAATCATTGGAGATGAAAAAGGACATGTAAAGCAGTTGGAATGCATCCGTATGCAGCTTGGCGAACCTGGCGCCGACGGGCGAAGAGGACCTGCTCCGATTGAAGGGTCTGAATTCCTGTTGGAAGTTGATGTTGTGATTAAAGCCATCGGGCAGACAAGATTTACCGATCTGATTGAGTCCTTTGGCCTCGAACATCAATGGGGAACGGTCAAAGTCAATCTCGAAACATATCAAACTTCCAATGAAAAGGTCTTCGCTGCGGGTGATGTTATTTTTGGTGACGGACAAGGTGAAGCGATGGTTGTAACAGCAGCCCAACAAGGGAAAAAGACAGCTTATGCCATCCATCAGGCATTAAAGAATTCCATTATTGAGACCGCGTAGCCATCCACTCTGTTTTTCAAAAATCATTTAGGAGGGCCTTTATATGGCAGATTTGCGTATAAACCTTGCAGGGATTGAATCGCCCAATCCATATTGGCTGGCTTCTGCTCCACCGACGAACTCGGGTTATCAGGTTCAGCGGGCATTCGAAGCAGGCTGGGGTGGAGCGGTATGGAAAACACTTGGTGAGCCGATCATCAATACGACAGCACGTTTTGCGGCCGTCGGTTTTAACGGAAAAAAAGTGGCAGGGTTCAATAATATAGAATTGATTACGGACCGCCCGCTGGAAGTGAACTTAAAAGAAATCTATGAAACTAAGAAGAGGTTTCCAAACCACGCCATCATCGCATCTTTGATGGTAGAGCCGAATAGAGAGAAATGGCATGAAATCGTCAAGCGGGTGGAGGATGTTGGTGTCGATGGCCTTGAACTGAATTTTGGCTGTCCACACGGTATGGCTGAACGAGGAATGGGAGCGGCGTCAGGCCAGCAGCCCGATCTTGTTGAAGCACAGACGATGTGGGTGAAGGAAGCGGCAAAAACACCGGTTATCGTTAAATTGACCCCAAACATAACGGATATTACGGTTACAGCCAGAGCAGCTGTTCAAGGCGGAGCCGATGCGATCAGCATGATTAATACCATTAACAGCCTGGCTGGTGTGGACATCGACACGTGGAACACCATCCCTCATGTGGCCGGGAAAGGAGCGCACGGTGGATATTGCGGTCCGGCCGTGAAACCAATCGCTCTTAATATGGTGGCCGAATGCGCAAGGAACCCGCATATCAATGTGCCCATCTCGGGTATTGGGGGCATCTCTGCTTGGCGGGATGCAGTGGAATTTATGCTTATGGGTGCAGGCGGGGTTCAAGTATGTACAGCAGCCATGCACCACGGGTTCAGCATCGTGGAAGATATGATCGACGGATTAAGCAATTATTTGGACGAGAAAGGAATCTCCTCTGTTCAGGAAATCATCGGAAAATCAGTAGAACGCTATTCAGACTGGGGCAACCTGGATCTGAACTACAGAATTGTGGCCCGCATCAACAATGACGTTTGCATCAATTGCAACAAATGCCATATTGCCTGTGAGGACACTTCCCATCAATGTATTGACATGCTGACAGATCCTAACGGACAAAAGTATTTGGAAGTTCGTGAAGATGATTGTGTTGGCTGCAACCTCTGCTCGATTGTATGTCCGGAGGACGGTGCGATCGACATGATCGAACTACCTCAGGAGCAGCCGCCGATGACTTGGAACGAACGCCAGGCTGTACTGGCTGGATATAAAGATAATGAGAGGGAGGCAGCAAAATGAAAAAAGTAATAAAGAACGGTACGATTGTTACCGCATCTGATACCTATGTAGCAGATGTCCTCGTAGAGGACGGCAAAATCGCAATGATCGCAAAGAACCTTCCAAGCGAGGGCATGGAGGTCATCGATGCAGAAGGGTGTTATATTTTTCCGGGCGGCATCGATCCCCATACCCATTTGGAGATGCCGTTCGGCGGGACGGTTAGCAGGGATGATTTTGAGACAGGTACAATTGCTGCAGCATATGGAGGAACGACCACAGTCATTGATTTTTGTTTAACCGACAAAGGGGTTCCGCTTAAGAATTCCATTGAAACATGGCACAAGAAATCAAGGGATAAAGCGGTCATCGATTATTCCTTTCACCTTATGATCGGCGAAATCAACGACGATGTGATGAGGGAGATTCCGCAGGTTATTGAAGAAGAAGGAATAACGTCGTTTAAAGTATTCATGGCGTATAAGAACGTGCTTCAGGCAGATGATGAGACCTTGTTTAAGACACTGGTTATGGCTAGGGAGCAGGGAGCACTCGTTATGGTCCATGCAGAAAACGGGGATGTGATCGATTTTCTGACGAAAAAAGCTCTGGAAGAAGGCAAAACGGATCCCATCTATCACGGCTTAACGAGGCCGCCTGAACTGGAAGGCGAAGCTACTGGACGAGCCTGCATGATGACCGGCCTTTCTGGCTCTCAGCTGTATGTAGTTCATGTTTCCTGTCAGGAAGCGGTGGAAAAGATTGCAGAGGCGAGAAAAAAAGGCTTCAACGTCTATGGAGAAACTTGTCCACAATACCTTGTGCTGGACCAATCCGAAATGGAGAGGCCGAATTTTGAAGGGGCTAAATATGTCTGGTCTCCTCCACTCCGGGAAAAGAAACATCAAGAACCATTATGGAATGCGTTGAAAAATGGGCAGCTTCAAACGCTTGGCTCTGACCAATGTTCGTTTGATTTTAAAGGGCAGAAGGACCTCGGGAAAGGAGATTTCACGAAGATACCTAACGGCGGTCCTTTTATTGAAGACCGGTTTTCAGTCCTCTTTTCTGAAGGCGTAAAAAAAGGAAGGATCACGCTGAACCAATTTGTAGATATTGTTTCAACCCGTTCCGCCAAGCTGTTTGGGCTGTTCCCTGAAAAAGGAACGATCGCTGTCGGAAGCGATGCGGATCTTGTCATTTTCGATCCTGCAGCAGAACGCACGATTTCAGAAAAAACACATCATATGGCCGTTGACTATAATGCGTTTGAAGGAATGAAAATCACGGGCGAACCGGTTTCAGTTTTATCCAGAGGTGAGTTTGTCATCAAAGATAAAGCATTTGTAGGGGAGCTCGGGAAGGGCCGCTACATTAAACGGAAACGATTCAATGCGGAAGGACAGAAACAACTGGCAGTCCTGTCAAAATAATAAATAGGAATATTCATAAAGAGGAGGCTGTTCAATGTCAGCGTCACAAGAATATTTTGAGGAAAAAGAAAAAATAGATTTTTTGTTCTATCGGGGATTCAGGGTGACGAGAGTGACTGAGAACCTGGATGGCGCTGCGGTAGAATTTGAGCGAACAGGGGCTGCAGGGCAGGAAAAAGAAGTTTTGCATCTTCAAACGGCAGATGCCAGAAAGTATTTCTCTTCCATCCTGTTTCATCAGCAAAGAAACCTGACACCTGCAGAGTAACAAAGCAACAAGGCTGCTGAGTCAGTAACAGCAGCCTTTTGTTCGTTATTAAAGGAGGCGCGTACGATGAAAGTAGAACAGTTGAAGATCAATAGTGAACGGCTGAATACCCATTTGCAAGCGCTGGCTGAAATCGGAAAGATCGGTGAGACGGGTGTATGCCGGCCGGCCCTTTCTTCAATTGAAAAAGAAGCATTTACACTTGTTGGAACCTGGATGAAAGAAGCAGGGATGTCGGTCAGGATCGATCATTTTGGAAATTTGATCGGCAGAATGGAAGGCAAGGACAATAAAGCCCCCGTCCTCATGATTGGCTCTCACCTGGATTCACAGCCATATGGAGGGCGTTATGACGGACCTGCAGGTGTACTGGCAGGAATTGAAGCCGTTGCCACACTCAAGGAACAAGGGATAACCCCAGATCGGCCAATCGAAGTCGTATCATTTTGTGATGAAGAAGGTTGGAGGTTCAACCGGGGTTTATTTGGGTCAAGAGGAATCTTGGGCAAGCTGGATGAAGGGGATTTAACGCGTAAAGATCAGGACGGGATTAGTAGAGAACAGGCACTGCGTGACTTCGGATGTGATCCCGGAAAATTTCATGAGTCGCAGTATAAGCCCGGCAGCATTCACGCTTTCTTGGAACTTCACATTGAGCAAGGTCCGGTACTGGATAAATCGAATCTTCCACTTGGTGTGGTGGCCGGAATTTCTGGTCCTTTATGGTGGACGGTTAAGCTGAAGGGATTTGCCGGGCATGCGGGATCCGTTCCGATGGCAATGCGCCAGGACGCCATGCTTGGAGCTTCTGAGATCACACTGGCTCTCAATCGGATTGTACAGCAGGAACCAGACGCACCAACGGTTGGAACCGTTGGCCACGTCCAGGTCTTTCCTAACTCACGAAACATTATTGCTGAAGAAGTCACGTTTACTGTGGACCTCCGTGATATTGATCAAAACCGGCGCGACCGTTATGAGAAACAGCTGAGGCGGGAAATAGAGAAGATCTGCGAAAAGTATCAGCTGAACTACGAGATTCAGGAAGATACGAACAGCGAGCCTCGCTATTGTGCCGACTGGATTAAGAAGATCATGCACAGCGAGAGCGGACAGATGGGGCTGAAAACACCGGAGCTCATGAGCGGTCCTTTCCATGATGCCTTAATGCTCTCATATGCATGTGATTACGGTATGATCTTTGTCCGCTGCAAAGACGGTATCAGCCACAATCCAGCAGAATATTCCACGCCGGAAGATCTTGCGAAGGGTACGGAACTGCTTTATCGTACGATGAGGAGAATGCTGATATAAACGTTTGTTCAGATTGCCATTTCGTTTGTTTCATTAAATACCAAAAAAACCTAGGTCCCCTCATTTTGAGCCCTAGGTTTTTTCGTTTTAAATAAATAGTGACGATTTGCTGCTAAAGATTAAACTTTATGACCATTGAATATAAATGCCCAATGGAAGAGAAAATCCAAGTAAAACGGTCACCGTTAATACCGCTAATAAAACAATCCAATTAAGTTTAAGTGAAGCCCCTTTAATTTTCCGAGTAAAAAAGATTTCCATTAAACCTAAAACAGAAAGGCCTAAAATAAATTTAATAAAACGACCAACTGCATATATCGCATTTTAGTATTACAAGTTGGACAACTGTTATAAGAAAAAAGTTAGAAATACAATAATGTGTTTTTTCATTTTGGATTACTGCGTGTTTCAATAGGTTCTCCTCCCAGATACTCAAGTCGAAACGATCAGGGACAGAAAAACCGAGATTGCAAGATTAGTAAACGGTATTTTGGAAGTTTGGCCTGAACAAGAAAGGCAAATCTACTTAAGTGTAAGAACTCCGACAGAGCATACCGGACTTTGGCTGCATGATCCGGGAACCATAGCTTTAGCGTTTAACAGACCTTTATTACTGAAACACTGCTGCATGCTGCTGCAGCATACGCACAAACACTCATACCGCGTGATTTATTAATAAGACAAGACAGAACCATCCCCAAAAAGCTGCCCGCTAATTGTAGCAGTCGATATCGATGCGACGAGATTTATTGAGCACTTTACAGACTTATCTGCAGTCCGGTTGCCGACCTTATCCAGTAAATGGTGTTTATTGTAAAATTTTATCTATAAAGCCGCCCCTTTTTAATCCATTCATTGTAATTTTCTTTTCTAAAGTGTTCAGTTTGTACATATATATTGTAATACTATCCTGTTTTCATGGTAGGGGGAGTTTACTTGGGCATTTCAGTATTATGCGGAAAGCAAGTTGATGTCGTGATTTCGGGAAACACGTTTTTTCAAGGGATACTTATTGAGACCGGTAAAGATATTCTTGTATTATTTGATGGCCGAAAATTTGTTTATATCCCATTATTACACGTTCATAGAATAAATGTGAGTTCCATTAACAATGATGATATAAGTGCGCCAAATGAAACCTCTTTAGCAAAAGATAAAGAATCCATTTCCTATCGTAAGATTCTAACCAACGCAAAAGGTCTGTTCACCGAGGTTTATGTGACAGGCAACGTCTCCATACATGGGTATATTATGAATGTTCGCAGTGACTATTTTGCGTTTTACTCACCTGTCTACAAAACAGTGCTCATTTCATTGCATCATTTGAAATGGCTGATTCCCTATCATTTAAAAAACCCTCCGTACAATCTTAGTCATGAAAAGGTTCCAGTGATCCCCTCCAACATCCCCTTACTTAGTTCATTTGAAGATCAAATCAAGAAATGGGAGGGGGAGCTTGTGGTTTTCGATATGGGCCATAATTCAACGAAGATAGGATTAATAAAAAAAGTCAGTGAGGCAATGATTGAGCTTGTTGATGCCAGTGGCGAGGTCATATACTTAAAGCTCTCTCATATTAAATCGGCGCATTTACCTTAATTTTTCTTAAATTTAAATAAGTAGTCGAATTACGGGACCGCCTGTTTCCCACGGTGAGGTCCTTTTTTTTTGTATTCTTCTAGGCATACACCCATAGTCAAACCATTTCCGTATTTATGGAATAGTCACCTGTCTAACTCTTAAAGGATAAATAACGATGGTTACAGGCAAACATCTACTAAATATAGAGTGAATCAAAAACCCATTATGGCAAACAACCATTTTTGCCTTTCTAGTCTCGTATCTAGTTCCTTCTTTATAGATTTACATATGCTATAGGACAAGCAAAAAAGTTACATTGCTTATATTTTGTAAAAGAAAGAAGGGACAAAAAACGACGATGGATATTCATATCATGATTTCAGTTTTCGTGTTCCTAATGACCACTTTAGTTATATTTTGGAGACCGAGGGGGATCAATGAAGCCTGGCCGGCCGCTGTAGGCGCAGCGATCATTTTACTGACCGGCGTGGTATCACAAGCGAATATTGTGGACATTATCCAAAAAATTGGCGGTGCCTCGATCACCATTATCGCAACGATTGTAATGGCTGTTATATTGGAAAGCTTCGGTTTTTTTCATTGGGCAGCGGCACGGCTGGCAAGCTTATCTAGGGGTTCGGGTTATCGTCTCTATTGGAACATTCAGTTGCTGTGTTTTTTGATGACACTTTTGTTTAATAACGATGGCAGTATACTTATTACAACTCCGATTCTAATATTACTTCTTAGAAATCTTCAAATGAAGCCCCATCAACAAATCCCCTATCTATTAACTGGGGCACTGATCGCGACAGCATCAAGCGCGCCGATTGGGGTCAGCAACATTGTGAATTTAATTGCATTGAAAATTGTCCATATGACGCTATATATGCATACTGCGATGATGTTTCTGCCCGCAATGGTTGGATTGGTGTTTATGTCATGGTTGATGTATATATTAGTCAAAAGAAAGCTGCCGAAACAACTGCCAAACTCCGCATATGATATTGAACAAATATTTTTTACCAGAAACTTCCATCCGTTAAAAGGGCAGATTACCGTCGAAACCAAAAGCCAGCGCACCAAATTGATGCTGAAAATATTGCTGTTTGTCTTTATTATGCGCTGTTCACTCTTTGTTGCCTCTTTTCTTGCGATTCCCATAGAGATTGTTGCTGTATTCGGATCTCTTGTTTTACTCGTATGGAGATGGTATCACTTACGCACCAATCCAGTGGATATATTGAAAAAAACCCCGTGGCAAATATTGGTTTTCGCATTTTCAATGTATGTGATCATTTATGGTCTTCATAACTCGGGGCTTACAGACCTGCTGCTGAAAATTTGTGAACCTATCGTACATCAGGGCTTATTCGAAGCTAGCTTTCTAATGGGGGGATTGGTTTCCTTATTATCTAACTTCTTTAACAATCATCCAGCCTTGTTAATAGGAACGATTACGTTAACAGAAATGAATCTCGATCCCGTAACGATGAAGACAATGTATCTTGCCAGTATTATTGGCAGCGATATCGGGTCATTGTTACTGCCTATCGGGACACTAGCCTCTTTAATTTGGATGCACATATTACGGCAAAATAAGATCAAGGTGCATTGGAAAGATTACTTGAAGGTTTCATTGATCGCCGTGCCGCTAACGTTAATCGTAACGCTATTTTTACTCTATTATTGGATCCAATTCATCTTTACGTGATCGCGTATCTGATAATAGATGAAACGACGAGCAGGTTTACTGCATTTAAATGAAAAAGGAGAGAATGTTTTTGAAAAGCGTAATGCAACTAATCAATCAGCAAATCATGGTGAAAGTCACAGGAGGGAATTTCATCCAAGGGATTTTCACAGATATAGGAAATGACATTTTAGTTTTATTTGATGGACAAAGGTATCGTTATATTCCTTTGATACATGTCCATAAAATAAAGCTTAGCAGCCAAGAAGAAGAGGAGATAAGCCAGCCAACCGGAAATTCTTTAATTCAGCAAGAAAAGGAGATTTCTTATCGTTCCATTCTAACCAATGCGAAAGGACTTTTTATCGAGATCCAGGTGAGCGGTAAACAGCCATTGTATGGATATGTCACAGGTGTGTTAAGCGATTATTTTGTATTTAATTCACCCATTTATCAAACCGTGTATATACCGCTAACGCATTTAAAATGGTTAACCTTGCACGATCAAAATGCAACGCCTTATACCATTACCAGTTTGCCCATACAGACGCAAAATCTAAGCCGTTCTTTTGAAGAACAATTAAAGAAATTGGAGGATAATTTAGTCGTGTTTGACTTGGGTGAAGATCAGGACAAGATTGGATTACTGAAAAAAATAGAAAACAACCTCATCGAACTTATAACGGCCAATGGTGAAACGGTGATCTTAAATCCGGCCCATGTCAAATCGGTATATGTTCCCTAATGGAGAGCAAAGGTTAACTTGTATCACCGATCCTTTAGAAGATAGGATCGGTTTTTTATGTTCAAACATTAAATCTTTTAATCTTTCAAAGTTTTACGTCCATACCATTTTCTAAAGAGATTCATATATTAAAAGAACCGCTAGAATCTAAGAGGTGATGATAGATGGAGATAACAGAGAAAGCTGTTGCTGAAATCTTACAAAAAAATTATGGGATCCAGCCGGATAAGATGGTCCTAATAAGACGAAAATCGGATAGAGAGTTATGGAAGATTACCGATATAAACAAAGGTGTCTATGCACTAAAATACCTGACTAAATGCGAAAGAGCCCCGATCATCGCTGCAGTCAATGGGTATATGCGCGAAAAAGGGGTTCCGGTCACGACTGTTCTATCAACTTTGGATGGAACTTCGTTCGTAAACGTCAATAAAGGCTGTTTCCTGCTGTTTCAATGGTTGGAAGGGGAGCAGCCCGGATATGCAGAGTCAGAAATGATAGAAAGAATGGCTATGCTGCTTGCAAAATTCCATGTTGCCTCCGAAGGGTATGCTGCTGCAGGACATCCGATTTTTGATACCCGTCTCGATTGGAATGAAATCTATAAAAGAAAGGTTAAAAAGATGGCAAAATGCCAAGTAAAGGCCAATATTAGCGGGGATCCGTTCTCAAAGGTTTATTTGTGCCATCTGCCTTGGCTTCAATCCCGTGTCAACTGGGTACTTGATCAGCTTCCCCATACGGCTTTAAGTCATCTGTTGGCTGCCGCAAGGCTTGATCCACATCTCGCACATGGCGATTATTCCCCTCTTAATCTGCTATGCAGTAACAGTAACGAATTAACCGTCATCGATTTTGATACCGTAAGCATCGCTCTTCCCATGAGGGATATATCCCATCTCATTACTTGGATCAATCATGCTCTAGGAGCATGGTCCGGGGAAAGATTCCAATTCATTGTGGATGCATACCAGCAAATTCGCCCACTTTCTGCTGAGGAATATGATCTTCTTCTGCTTGACCAAATTTTTCCCCATAAAGCGATTCGATACGCACATAAGTATTTCAACGATTCAAGAAACCCGAAACTATTAAATGAATTGGAACGCTGCATTGCGATCGACGAACAAAAACTAACCGACCTTGGGATGGGGCCAATGTCATAAACGGTTATAGATAGGAGGGTTACGTATGAAAGTAGTGATATTGGCTGCTGGAGTTGGAAGCCGGTTACATCCTTATACGATGAACAACCCAAAAGCAATGGTTAGAATTAATGGAAAACCTTTAGTGCAGTACCAGGTAGAAAGTGTGATAAACTCCGGTTTTGCCTATGAAGATATCTATATCGTAGGCGGCTATATGTTTAAGAGAATTGAAGAGTATTTAACAGGAACAGGAGTCCATTTTATATACAATCCACACTATGAATCAATGAACAACATTTATTCATTTTTACTTTCCCAAGCTGTGGATGATGATTTATTGCTGGTCAATTCAGATGTCATTTTCGACCATCGATTAATTTCATTGATCTTGAAATCACAGTTTCCCACTTGTATTTTGGTAGACCGGGAAAAAAAACTAACGGATGAAGCGATGAAGGTAAAGCTGAATGACAAACGCTTGCGGTTCATCAATAAGCAATTGAATAAGGATGGTACGGATGGCGAATATATTGGGATTTCTAAATTGGCTCTAGATGATCTGAAAATTTTATACCAAAAAGCTACAGAGATGATTGAAGCTGGGGGAGCACGGTACTGGTATGAAAACGTGTATGAAGCTTGTGCTGCAGACGTGCCGATTATGGTTGTTAATACGGATGGATACCCATGGATTGAAATAGACGATGTGCAAGATTTGAATTGCGCGAAACAGCTTATTACTGCCATGTGGCCATCTTAAAGGGGGGGTAAAATGTCGAAGAAGGTAAAGGTGGAACTCCCGACTCATTTAATTCTTCAGTCCAAAGCATTCGAACATTTGCATGGAAGTGAAATTGTTGAATTTTTGGCTGAACGGAGAGTGGTTGTAATGAGTGGGAGAGGTCCCACTCGTCAAATAGGTGAACAGCTGATCACCGGCCTGAACCTGCAGCCGACACAGGTGAAGGCACTGTACTGCAAAGACAACACGCTTCAGACGGTTGATGAGTTAGAAAATGAAGCACAGCAGGTTTTTGCAGAAATGATCATCGGAGTTGGAGGCGGTAAGGTATTGGATGTATCTAAGGTCGTCGGTACGAGAATGAATTTGCCTGTCATACTTGTACCGACAGCATTATCCAGTGATGCAATCTGTTCACCCGTAGCCTCGATCCGCGTAAGCCAAACCAAGAATATTAGCATTGAAGTTAGAATGCCTCGGGCTGTCGTGATAGACTTTGACACCGTGGCCCGTTCACCCGCACGGTTATTTTCTTCTGGAATCGGAGACTTGCTATCCAATAAGACGGCGCTTGAAGATTGGAAACTGGCGCATCAAGTGAAGAAAGAAAAAATGAATGGCTTTGCTAGTTTAATTGCCGATAAAGCGACAGAAGCTTTTTTGAATAAAATCAATCAAAAAAACAAAAGCAATGAAGTTTTGATGCAGGTGGCTGCCGAATCACTGATCATGAGTGGAATGGCGATGGCGATCGCGGGTTCGAGCAGACCGTGCAGTGGTTCGGAACACTTAATCAGCCACGCCCTGGATTATTACTGTGGAGGAAAAGCACTCCATGGGGAACAGGTTGCCTTGGGGATGTTAGTTTCTGAATATTTGCAAGGTAATCACAACTCAGAGAACAACATGAGACAATATTTTAAGCGATTAGGTCTTCCTCTCCATTACAGAGAGCTGGGTTATACGAAGGAGGAGATGTGCCTGGCGATTCAGAATGCCGCTACCATACGGAATCGTTACACTATTTTAAATGAAACGGAGCTAACGGCTAAACACATTAGCCATGTTTTAGATGAGGTATTTCCTCTCTCACCATAAGATAATAAGGAGTGTGGTTTATTTGACACCCAACAAATATTCAATGGAAGATATTAAGAATTCTTATAAACAGAAAGATGCCTGGTGGACCGTTTTTTTGGTGGATCCAGTCGCATCCCGATTGATGTTCCCACTAGCCAATTACACGAAGGTTACCCCCAATCAACTTACGCTATTAGCATTCTTCACTGGTCTATTAGCCGCCTATCAGTTTTATCAGGGTACCTATTCTGCGATAATCATTGGTGCTGTTTTATATCATATCAGTTTTTCTTTAGATTGCATGGATGGGAAAATATCCCGCCTTAAAGGAACCGGTTCCATCTTCGGGGCGTGGTTAGACTATATTTTGGATCGTACCCGTGTTGCTATCTGTGCTTTTTCATTGATGCTTGGTCAATATCACCAGACAGGACAAGCCGTTTATTTTTATTTAGCTGCGATCGTTTGCTTTTTGGATAGTACACGATACATGAATTCGTTGCTAGCCTACAAATCGCTGAATGAAATGCGAAAAAAAATAGACAAGGCAAAGAGCACATTTATAAATGAAAAAAAACGTGTAATGACTTCGCGCCTCAAGTTGGTCCAAATGTTTAAAGGCAAGCCATCATTGTGCTGCAGAAAGGCCGCCAAGGAAGACCTGCGTATACAAGAGAAGTTTTTAGGGGAAGTCGTCTACCGGTTTCCCTCCTATATAAAAATAAGATCGTTCTTTTTAAAAAGAAGGGTTCGCTTGCATCTCATGAGCGGAATTGAATACCAAATGTCCATTTTTATCATCGCTCCACTAATCGGCTTCATAAAAGAAGGAGTAATCCTCAGCTCTATTATCATGATACTGTTTGAAGCAGCTCTCATTTATAGGCTTTGGCTGCAGACCCTTCATTTCAAGCGACAGCTGAACGCTTTAACTAAGAATAGGAATAACCCGCCAAGAGGAATCGCTTAAATTCATATTGTAAAAAAATTCTGTATCCACACATTTGTAAATAGTTAGGAATACCATCGTCCGATTTCATTGGTCTCATCATTCTGTGTGTTGAAAATCTACAATAGTTAATTGGTATCGAAAAGGTGTATCCTAGCTGCATAGTACCTTAATGAGGCTGATAGTTATGAGCCACCGAGTGTGTAAAGACACAGAGTATTGGCTTGTTCATTTTTGCAATTTTTGCGACGTCATCTCTTCATTGAAAACAGCTGGTGAAAGCAGTGGTACTGAAGTATGTTATAACAGTTTTAGAGGGGAACCATGCAAGACTTTTCCTCCAGGACAGGATATTGCCTACGTCGGTGACGGGTGGAACGACCAGATCAGTTATGTCCATGTACTAAGGTAATAAAAAACGAGGCTCCGAAATTGGAGCCTCGTTTTTTATAAATGACGGCTTTGATCATTCACAGTCAATTTTCTTCTTTTACAGACTTTTAAGAGAAACATATGGTAATATTTAGGTATAATGGTATTGGTGGTGAGATATATGGAACCCAAATGGCTTGAATGGTCGAAGCAGCTTCAATCTATTGCCCAGGCTGGATTAACCTACTCCAAAGATGTTTACGACTTGGAAAGATTTGAATCGATCAGAAAAATCAGTGTTGAAATATTGTCGTCCTTTACTGATTTAGATGAGTCAGCCATAAGCGATTTGTTTGCCAATGAAACTGGTTATGCAACACCTAAAGTGGATATTAGGGCTGTTGTATTTAGGAACAAAAAATTATTAATGGTCAAAGAAAAAACGGATGGAGGCTGGTCATTACCCGGAGGCTGGGGTGATATAGGACTGTCACCAAGTGAAGTAGCTGTTAACGAAGTAAAAGAGGAATCTGGGTTTGATGTAAGAGCAATCAAGCTGTTAGGAGTACTCGATAAAAAGTGTCACCCGCATCCTCCTTCTCCTTATCACACTTATAAAATTTTTATCAAATGTGAAATAGTAGGTGGACAGGCACTCACTGGAATTGAAACGACCGCAGTGGACTTTTTTTCTCAAGAGGAACTCCCGGCATTATCAATAGACAGGAATACGAGATCTCAAATTGAGATGGCTTTCAGGCAATTGCATCATCCGCATGAACCCGCTTATTTTGATTGACCCAGCTGCCTGCGAATCAGGCTATTAACACCTTTCATCTTAAGTGATCAAGAAAATGGAGGAGATTTACCAAAGAACTGGCTGCAGAAAGCTAAGTTGTTGGACCTACTTGCACTGTCCGTTTATTAAACAGGAAGAAATATGGAGCAGTAAGAATAAAGGATATAAAGAGACTGATTTTACATACAATCGAATAATGGGATACGTATGAAGCCATCGGATTTTTTTCTGAAATTCTTGACATTGATGGCTAAAGATTCGTAAAATACTAATACGTACTAGTACAATCTGAAGAATGGACTGATGAATTTGCTTTTTGTAACAGAAATGCCGATAGAAGCTCGGGACAAGATGCTATATGCTGCCCTCCATCTTTTTACGTCCAAAGGGTTCAAGGAAACTTCGGTTCTTGAAATTGTAGAAAAGGCACGGGTCTCAAAAACTACCTTTTATCAGACCTATGGCAGCAAAGAGGAGATGCTTGCCGCCCTGTGCAGGCAGCTGGCTGAGGAAATCATTGAAGATGTCGAGGAAACGGTAAAGCGTGAAGACAAAATCAGTGAAAAAGCATATGTGGGAATTCGCCGTTATATCGAAATATGTGAAATTTGGAAAACGGCGGCCAAATTATTATTAATTGATTCTGTAGGGGTAAGCCAGACGGTTGAAAAAGTTCGCAGAGAAGCCTACCACCGCTTTGCTGTTTTGCTTTATCAAACGGTGCAGGGAGCCATGCCGGCCTCAGTACCTGACCAGGAGGTTGTGGTCGTTTCCCAGGCAATGGTTGGAGCCATTAACGAAGTAGTGATTCAAAACCTTTTTGAATCAGAATCAACGATGGATCTGGATCGTATTGCCCGGTTACTAAATCGCATTGTGGTCGGTGCTTATGTAAATCTATCTCTATAAGATCGGTAGTTTGCCGATTTTTTTAGGCTATTAATACCAGTACGTATCCGTATTAAATTGATGGAGGAGGGATTTGTCATCATGCAAACGTATTTACTGACAGGCTATCCGGGTTTTTTAGCTTCGAGGCTGCTTGAGGAGTTGATGGAGAGACATGAAGGGGATCATTACGCATTGCTTGTCCATCCCAGTCAATTTGAAAAAGCAAAAAAACTAACGGTGAATAAACGCAATGTTGAACTGTTTCCAGGTGATATTACAAAAAAGGGTTTGAATTTGACTTTTGAACAGGCAGAATGGCTCCGGGAAAATACTGCTTATGTCTTCCACCTCGCCGCGGTCTATGACCTAGCTGTGCCAAAACAAATTGCAGAAGCTGTTAACGTGACTGGGACGGACAATGTCAACCGGTTCGTTCAATCCCTTACCAATTTGAAACGATATATCTATTTTAGTACGGCGTATGTATCCGGACAAAGGACGGGACTTATTAAGGAAGATGAATTGGACGCGGGCCAGACCTTTAAAAATCATTATGAATCTACCAAATTCGCCGCTGAAAGACTGGTTGCAGAGCTCACAGGAGTTACCTACACGATTATACGCCCCGGAGTGGTGGTGGGACATTCACTTACTGGGGAGACCATAAAGTTTGATGGCCCATACTTTATTATGCGGTTTTTAGACCGTATCCGTTATATGCCGATCCCTTATCTAGGTAAATCAGAAGCTTTGTTTAATGTGGTGCCCGCCGATTACATCATTAACGCGACCCTGTGTCTTTCCGAATCCGAAGAAGCTGTTAACCGGGCTTTTCACCTCACAGACCCCTCACCATACGAAAGCCGAGAGCTCTATCGCATGATTTGCGAAGAATTACTAGGCAAAAAACCATCCTGGACGATCTCACCTGCATTTGTTGAATTTGCCCTCTCATTTTCTGCCATCCGGCGTTTATTTAAAGTAGAAAAAGAAGCCCTTGAATATTTTCGCTGCACCTCGCAATATGACGCAAGCCAGGCCAAAGAAGTGCTGGAAAAGCGGGGTGTCCGCTGTCCGGACTTTAAAGATTATGTAGCGAACTTGGTACAGTATTATAAAAATCATCGAATGGATTCTGAAAAACTAATCAACGTCAAATAGGAGGTTCGTTATGGGTACACTAACGGCCGTTAACCCAGCAACAGGGGAAACAATCAGTGAAATGGAGGCTACCCCGCTTGAATCAGCCGGATCCATAATGGCAGATGCTCGGCTGGCTTTTAGATCGTGGAAAAATCTTAGTGTTTCACAAAGAGTAAGCTATTTTAAAGCTCTTCGTTTAACGATGCTTGACTCTCTTGACCATTGTGTGGATGTCATTGCTAAGGATGCGGGTAAGCCGAAAGTGGAAGTCATTACTGCAGAAATCCTGACGACAGCAGAATCCATTAAACACCTTGAGAAGCACGCTGAAAAGCTATTAAAAACAAAAAGAGTAAAAACCCCGATCACACTCCTCGGGAAGAGATCCTATATATCTTATGAACCGAGGGGAACAGTGCTCGTCATCTCGCCGTGGAACTATCCTTTTTCTCTCGCCATGATTCCTGTTCTAAGTGCACTCGTTTCAGGAAACTGTGTGATTTTAAAGCCGTCGGAAGTGACACCGATGATCGGAAGGCTGATGGAATCACTTTTTTTAAAGGCTGGTTTTCCGTCTGGTACCGTCCAGGTGGCACATGGGAAGGGAGACCTCGGCGCGAAGTTAATTGAAGAAAAACCGGATTATATTTTGTTTACGGGTTCAGCAAAAACCGGAAAAATTATTCAAAGGGCAGCAGCTCAATTGTTAATTCCTACTACTCTTGAACTTAGCGGCAAAGACCCGATGATCGTTTATGAGGATGCGAATCTCGAGCGTGCTGCAAAGGGAGCATTGTGGGGAGCACTCACCAACAGCGGCCAGGTGTGTATGTCGATCGAGAGAATTTACGTAGAAGCCAATGTTTACAGGAAGTTTATGAAATTATTAAAAAGTGAAGCGGAAAAACTTTTACATGACGGAAGTGTCGACAGCGACCTCGGTTTCATGACGTTTGAACCTCAGGTAGAGATCGTGAAAGAACACGTAAAGGACGCCGTTGATAATGGCGCGGTTCTTGAGATGGGGAGCCTTCCGGAAAAATGGCCAAAAGAAAAAAACTTTAAGTTGGAGCCTCTCATCCTTTCTAATCTGACTCAGCAAATGAAGGTCATGCAAGAGGAAACGTTTGGTCCGGTGATCTGTGTCCTGCCGTTTAAAGGCGAAGAAGAGGCAATCCGGCTTGCCAATGATTCACCGTATGGATTGAATGCCAGCATCTTTACCCGTGACCTGAAGAAAGCAAAACGAACCGCAGCCAGGCTGGAATCAGGTGCCGTCTGCATAAACGAAGTGATCATATCTTTTGCCAATCCTTACCTCCCGTTTGGGGGTGTGAAGGGAAGCGGCATGGGCCGATATCACGGTGATATCGGCATTGAGATATTCACAGAACCCAAGGCGGTTCTTGTGGATCATGGCTGGAAGAAGTCAGAGGTGAACTGGTTCCCGTATAGAGGGAAATTTCCTCTTTTTTATGATCTTATTCTGGCCTATTACGGCAAACGGAAAAATTGGATGCGCTTTCTCGGGTCTTTCCTGAAGCTGTTGAAAAAATCCTCTATTGAAAGAGGGATGAAATGAAGAAAATCTTAATTGGAGCTATATTGGCTGTATGTTTGTGGATGGGGAATTTTGCACTTCCCGATCAGGCGGCTGCGAGCCCGTCTGCACCAATTAAAAATAATGAACCCATTGTGCTTGTCCACGGCTTGGCCGGCTGGGGAAAAGGGGAATTGGCAGGTTACCTTTATTGGGGAGGACTAAAAGACATCGAACACGATCTAAACCAAAAAGGCTTTAAGACCTATACCTCTGCAGTCGGACCCTTTTCGAGCAACTGGGACAGGGCTGTGGAACTGTATTATTTCGTAAAAGGCGGGACAGTGGATTATGGGGCTGCACATGCCAATAAGTATGGACATGCGAGGTTCGGGAGGACATTTCCCGGCCTTTACAGCCAGTGGAATGAAACTCATAAGGTGCATTTCATTGGCCACAGTATGGGGGGGCAGACGTCAAGAATGCTGGCAGAACTTCTTGAACATGGAAGTGCGGAAGAAAGGCAATATTTCAATTATCATCGAGAAGAGGGCATGTCTCCTTTATACCAGGGAGGGAAGCACTGGGTTAAAAGTGTGGCAAGCATTGGGACACCGCATAATGGCTCAACCTTTGCAGATGAGGACCATCTCATGCCTTATATTAAATCGTTCGTACTTAAGGCTGCCAGTTTATCCGGGAGTACACCTGAGTCGATTGCCTATGACTTTAAACTGGATCAATGGGGATTGAAACGCAAGAAAGAGGAATCATTTATACAATACTCAAATCGCGTTTACAGCAGTCCGATTTGGAACAGTAAAGACATGAGCACATATGATCTGACGACTTACGGGTCTGCAGAAATAAACCAATGGGTAAAAACGCTTCCCGATATCTATTATGTCTCTTACACAGGAAATGCCACTTTTAAGGCGCCGCTTACTGGCTTTGAACACCCATTGCCAACGATGAGCACACTCGTGATTGGATCTGGTTCCTACATTGGCTCCTATTCGAGAAAACACCCCATGCCGGAAATCGATTCATCGTGGTGGGCCAATGATGGATTGGTAAGTGTTACTTCTTCTCGGTTTCCTGCAGGACAGCCGCATCAACCTTTTTGTCAAAGGTTAAAGAAGGGGGTATGGAACGAAATTCCCGTGAATTATGGATGGGATCATATGGACTTTATAGGCATTGACCCCTCTGACCGGATTAGGAATTACAGACTCTATCCATTCTATGAAAAAATAGCCAGGCAGCTATCCGGTGTAAAAGAATAATAGAATATTATTTTATTTTTCAGACAATAATTGTTGAAATTATATATGGGGGATTATATAATGATACCAATACGTACTCGTATCATTTCTAAACTCGAATACCTTTTATTTTTTTGTTTGATACGTACTAATACGTACTAGTATTTTAAAGGAGGAGATCTGTTGATTTCGTTTCAGCCTACCGTGGATGAAATAGCTTTTAGGAATCTTGCCAGAAATTTTGCGAAGGAGAAACTTCGCCCTTTGGCACGCGATTTTGAAGAAAAAAGGCAAGTGTCGGACGAAATATCACGAGGGATTAACGAACTGGGATTTTCGGCTCTCGAACTTCCGGCAGATTGGGACGGCCTTGAACTGCCATTGATCTCACAGGTGCAAATTGTAGAGGCTTTAAGCGCCGGAGATCTTGGCGGCGTCCAGGGATTCAGGGGACCCGGTGAAGCGGCTTCTCTGTTTCGATTGGTCCCTGCTCATCCACTCTTTAATAAAATAAAAAAGACAACAAGAGAAAAAACATGGCCTGCTGTCGCTTTTTTAAATGGCAATAAGCCGAACCATTCGTCATCTCTACGACTGGAATTGCAATCCAGCGGAGGAGGCTATCTTTTAAACGGAACTTCCCGACCGCTTAGAATGGCAAAATACGCTGGCTATCTTTTGGTTGGTTTAAAAGATACTACAGGCGAACAGCTTCTGATTTGGCTTGAAGATCATGGACAATGGAGACTGCTTGAAGGAGATTACCGGCTCGGATTGCTGGCCTCGGGATTCTCAAAAATACAATTTCATGACACCGTCATTACAGACGAACAGGTGCTGGCCAAAGGACACGAAGCAAAGGTGCTGCTTTCACAAATGCTGACAAGAACCAGGGTACTTGAAGCTGCAAAGGAAGTAGGCGCCATGGAAGCAGCATTGGACCATGCGGCAGTTTATACCGCACAGCGTAAGGCATTCGGACAGGAAATCGCCAAGTTTCAAGGCGTATCTTTTACACTCGCAGATATGTCCATTAAAACACAGGCAGCCCGCCATTTAGTCTGGCAGTCTGCACTGAAGGTTGATGATCGTGATCCTGAAGGTGAAGCCGCTTCACAAAGTGCACTCCAATTTGCGCACCAGTCGCTTCGTTTTGTTACAGATTGTGCTGTCCAGCTTCTAGGTGGGCACGGGTATGTTCAGGACTTCCCGGTGGAAAAGTGGATGCGGGATGCCCAGGCGCAGATCATTTTTACGGAAGGAGAAAGCGAGTTGCTGTTGGATCATGGGGAACGGCTGATAGTTGGAGAGGAAAGGGGTGGCCTGCATGATTTCATTCAAAATGTCGCCGCATCAAATCCAGGTTAAGGAGGTTGTCCATTGGTTTGCTGAAAATGAGATGCGTCCGATATCATTGGCTTCCGATCAGCACAAAAGGGTGCCTGATGAGTGGCTGGAAAACATCAATCAGCTTGGAATCCAGCTCAGTACGTCCTCCTTCGGAGATTCAGACAGCACCAGCGAAGAATCAGATCAGACGGAGAAAAGAAAAAAATCAGAACGACAGGGAAACAGATTGGCCGTAATAGCTGCTGAAGAGCTTGGCTGGGGAGATCCTGCCATTGCGCTGACTCTTCCGGGCCCGGGCCTAGGCGGTCCTCCAGTGCAGGCCAGTGGGACTCCTGAACAAAAACGGCGTTTTATGTCTATCTTTTCAAGAGACGAACCGCCTAGATGGGGAGCATATGCGTTAACTGAGCCTGAAGCCGGATCAGATGTTTCAGGGTTGAAGACTACTGCTGTTAAAACGAACGGAGGCTACATTTTAAACGGGCAAAAGGTCTTTATTACGAACGGTGCCCGCGCTTCCTGGGTTGTTGTATTTGCCACAGTGGACCAAAAATCAGGGCGTGCCGGGCACAGGGCATTTGTCGTAGAAAAGGGAACACCCGGTTTTAGCTGCACAAGGCTGGCAGATAAAATGGGTCTCCGAGCTTCTGAAACCGCAGAGCTTCTTCTCGAAGATTGTTTTGTGCCAGAGGAAAACCTTCTTGGGGGTGAATCCTACTATGAAGAGAAAAGTGCGGGTCATACCGGATTTCGTGTGGCCATGCAAACCTTTGACAATACCCGTCCTATTATTGCCGCTATGGCTACGGGGATAGCGAGGGCTGCTTTTGAATACACACTTGATTTCGTACAGCATGAATATCCAAAACACGGCCGCTCTTTCCATACAGCTTCAACAATTCTGGCAAAAGCGCAGCAGGAAATTGATGCATCAAGACTTCTGACCTGGGAGGCAGCATGGAAAGCGGATATGGGTAAGCCCAATGCAAAAGAAGCAGCGATGTGTAAAAGTTTTTCCGGCACCATTTCTCTTGGAGTGTGCAGCAGATGTCTTGAGGTCTTGGGGCCGGACGGCGTCGAAGGGCATCTTGTTGAAAAGCTTTACCGGGATGCAAAGATTTTTGATATTTTTGAAGGCACGAATCAAATACAGCATTTAATCATAGCGCGTCACCTGTATGAACCGCTTGGAGTACGCATCTAGATTAATAGATCTTTAACCTTATCTAATTAAAGGAGGAAACGTAACATGGCAAAGGCAATTGAGGAATATTCTGTACAGGAAACAGGACAAAAAATCGAACAGGTGCTGAATGAAAATCCTGAGCCCATTAAGGAGATGAATGTAATCTATCAATATGACATCACAGATGAGGATTACTCTTTTCAGCTGCATTTGGCTGACGGAACAGCAAAGGTATCAGTAGGATCTCCTGACAAGGCAGACTGCACAATCCAGATGTCTTTTCCAGATTTTAAGAAGATGCTGCTTGGAAAATTAAACGGAACCGTTGCTTTCATGTCGGGAAAACTGAAGATCAGGGGCGATATCGGGAAAGCGATTAAAATAGAGAGCGTTTTGCGCCAGTACAACGTTGTTGATCACTTGTAGCAGCTGGCCGGCAGCTTCACAAAAGAACTCGAGAGCTATGGACGAGGTGGGGAGGAACAGTTCCTGTTTGGAGGTGTTTCATGAAAGCTGAAAATCTAGTTGAAATGGTCAAGTATTCGGTAGATCGGTATTTTGATAGAACTGCTCTCATGTGGAAGAGCAAGGGGCAATTTGAAAGCATGACCTACGGGGAGTTTTGGGGGAGAATCCGGAATACAGCGGCTGGACTGGCGCTGCTTGGTGTAGGGACAGGTGATAAAGTAGCCATTCTTTCTGAAAATAACCCGGTGTGGCCAATTTGCGATCTTGCTATCATGAGCCTCGGAGCTGTTAGTGTTCCGGTCCACGCTGCTCTTCCGCAAGATCAGGTTGCTTTTATTATCAATAATTCAGAGTGTAAGGCGGTTATCGTACAAAATGATGCACTGCTCCGAAAGGTAAGCACCGCAGAGACGGGAGTTCTCTTCATTATCGTAATGGAGCCGGACGAAGGTCATCATGACACTGGACAGGTTTTTACGTATGAAATTCTCATGAAAATGGGTGGGGATCATCCGCTGCAGATGTGGGAAGAGATGTGGAAACACATCGACAGGATGCAGCTGGCCACCATTATTCATACATCAGGCACAACCGGGCATCCAAAGGGTGCGATGCTGACGCACGGGAATATTTTATCAAATGTGGAAGGCGTGCAGTTTTGGGTACTGGAAGCCAGGCCAACCGATGTCCTGCTTTCACACCTTCCGTTATCTCACGTTTTCGAACGGATGGCGGGACAATTTGTTCCGCTATCTGCGGGATCTGCCATCGCTTATGCGGAGAGTATGGAGAAGGTGTCTGAGAACCTTCTCGAAGTGAGACCCACTGTACTTGTAAGTGTGCCGCTCCTTTTAGAAAAAGTGTATACGAGGGTTCAAGAAAAAATTGAAGCGGGGACTCCCCTGCGAAGAAAAATTTTCAGCTGGGCATTAGGAGTCGGTATGAAACGGTATGAGGGTTATGTCACGCAATCGGTGGATGAGATCATGAAACAAGGATCTGTTCCCAAAGCGTTACGAAGAAAATGGGCACTTGCTAATTGGCTTGTCTATAAAAAGGTTAAAAAACAACTAGGTGGCCGGCTCAGGGGGCTAATTTCCGGGGGCGGTGCGCTCAGTCCTGAAATCGGGAGATTCTTTTGGGCGATCGATTTGCCTGCCCTTGAAGGCTATGGGCTGACTGAAACTTCGCCAGTGATTGCAGCTAATCCTATGATACGGACGAAAGTGGGCACGGTAGGTAAAATCCTTCCTAACCTGGAAATGCGTTTGGCACCTGATGGAGAGGTGATGGTTAGGGGCCCGAGCGTGATGACAGGCTATTACAATAATGAAAAGGCAACAAGGGAGGCATTCAGGGACGGCTGGCTGTTGACAGGAGATCTTGGGAAACTGGACGGAGACGGGTTCCTCTCGATCGTCGATCGAAAGAAGAGGATCATCGTCCTGAAAACAGGGAAAAATGTGGCTCCTCAGCCTGTGGAAAATGCCATCAATTTAAGCTCCTATATCGAAAATTGTGTTTTGATCGGCCAAAATCAGAAATACGTCATTGTTCTCGTTACTCCTGATTTTTCGGTCCTAGTGCCGTGGGCAAAGAAGAGAGGTTGGCCTGATCATTATGAAGCGATCGTCAGAAACGAAGAAGTACAGAAATTATTGCGGAGAGAAGTCGATGAGCGCACAAAAAAGTTTCCGCGTTATGAACAACCGAAAAAAGTGGTCATCCTGGGGGATGAATGGACAACCGGTACAGGAGAGCTAACGCCCTCGTTAAAGGTCCGCCTGCCGGTAATCGAGGAAAAATATAAGAATATCATTAAAAAGGTCTATGCTGAAGAACACCCAGTGGCAGCCAGCAGTGCAGCTGATGAGATTGCAGTGGGTTTGACTATGCATCAATCAGGGAGGGATGAATAGATGAAATTGCCGCTAGAAGGGAAGGTGGCTTTCGTAACAGGAGCTTCAAGAGGATTGGGCAGGGTAGATGCTCTTGCATTGGCTGAAGCAGGCGCTGACGTCATCGTGACTGATATTCTTGTGGAAGATGATGAAAATCTGGATGAAACGTCAGAGAGGCTGGGTCCCGTCGCGCAAGTAATGACCATGACCAAAAAAATATTTACAAAAACGACAATGGAACAAATTAAACAAATGGGGCGCAGGTCGGCCGCTTTTCGAATGGACGTGACGAACCGTGAAGAAGTTAGCAGGGTTATGGCCGAGGTGAATGAACAATTCGGGCATATAGATATCCTGATCAATAACGCAGCCACTCTTGATCACACGGTTAAGCTCGAGGATCAGAATGATGCGTATTGGGAACGAGACCTTTCCGTTAATTTAACCGGGGCTTACAACTGCTGTAAAGCGGTCTGGCCATATATGAAAAAACAAAAGCGCGGCCGTGTGATCAACATGGCATCGGTAGCCGGGACACACGGCGGTTATGGACAAGCAAGTTATTCCACAACAAAGGCAGGAATTTTGGGCCTTACTCGGACACTGGCATTGGAAGGGGCAAGATACAATATTACTGTAAACGCTATTGTGCCAGGGATCATTAATACAGAGGCGTTCCAGATGACCAATCCGGATATGCGGGAACGGATGATTGCAAGAACGGCCCTTAAACGTCCGGGTGAACCCGAAGATATTGCCCATGCGATAACGTTTTTGGCGTCTGATCAAGCGAACTATATAACCGGTGCAGGCCTTCCTGTAGCAGGAGGAATTGATTTATTCACCTTTTAAACAACAATACAGCGACATCTTAAAAATTCGAAAATGAAAGGATGAGGATGTTGGCGGACAGGGATGCGGTCATTATTGATGCCGTTCGAACTCCCATCGGCAGAAAAAAAGGGTCACTGTCAGGAACCCGCCCGGATGAGATGGCGGCGTCCGTTTTAAAAGAATTGGTTTCCCGTAATCACTTAAACCCGGCGGAGGTGGAAGATATTAAAATGGGATGTGTAACGCAAATCGATGAACAGGGGGCAAATATCGGCCGTATGGCGGGCCTCATTGCCGGATTTCCAGTGGAGGTATGCGGAGTAAGCGTCAACCGGATGTGTGCTTCGAGTCTGGAAACGCTCGCCCAAGGGACTCATGCCATTATGGCCGGAATGTCAGACTGTGTGATTGCAGCAGGAGTTGAGAGCATGAACCGGGTGCCGATGGGAAGCGATGGGGGAAATTACAGCCCTCACCTTCTCGATCAGTATACGATCATTCCACAAGGGTTTTCCGCTGAATTGATTGGCGAGAGATGGGGTATTACCCGAACTGAGATGGATGAGTTCTCGTTTATAAGCCATCAGAAGGCTCTGAAAGCACAAAATGAGCGGTGGTTTGACCATGAGATTGTTTCGATTGAAGGCCGGAGTGCTGAAGGTGAACAGTTCTTGTTGGAAGTAGATGAAACGGTTAGGCCGGACACAACGAAGGAAGCCTTGGCAAACCTTCGTCCTTCTTTTCGACCGGACGGCCATATAACAGCGGGAAATTCGAGCCAGATCAGCGATGGTTCTGCGGCTGTTCTTCTGGCATCAAGAAAAAAGGCTGTGGAAATTGGCTTGAAGCCGCGTGCCAGGATTGTAGCGACCGCGCTTGCCGGGGTTGATCCGGAAATCATGCTGACAGCAATTATTCCTGCTACAGATAAAGTTTTGAAAAAGGCAGGCCTGGCCCTCACGGAGATCGATGTATTTGAAGTGAACGAGGCATTTGCATCCGTTGTATTGGCATGGCAAAGGGAAACGGGTGCCGATCCTGGTAAAATCAATCCAAACGGAGGAGCCATTGCTTTAGGACACCCGCTCGGTGCAAGCGGTGCAAGGATCATTGCAACGATGACGAATGAACTGGAGCGCAGAAATGGAAGATTCGGTCTGGCCACCATGTGTATAGGCTTTGGGATGGCGGTTGCGGTGATCATAGAAAGGGAGGCGGAATAATGAATAAAACCGAAAAACAAGGTTTGCTTGAGCTAAAGGAGAACGTGGCTCTTATCACCATTAACCGGCCTCCTGCCAATGCGCTTAATAATGAAACATTATATGAACTTCAAGCCGTGTTTCGTCAACTGGAGCTTAATCCTAATGTCGGTGCAATCGTTCTGACCGGTTCAGGAGAAAAAAACTTCTCTAGCGGAGCGGATATTTCCGAGTTTGGGGAAATGGCGGATAGAGGCACCGCAGACGTTACACTTAACCGCATGCATGATTTTTTCAATTATATTGAAAGGTTTCCTAAACCGGTTATTGCCTGTATTAATGGAAAAGCGCTGGGCGGCGGAAATGAATTGCAAATGGCGTGCCACCTGTCCATCGCCTCCGATACGGCAGAACTTGGTCAGCCTGAGATCCGGCTTGGGATAATGCCAGGTTATGGCGGCACACAGCGTCTTCCACGGCAGATTGGGCAGCGCAGGGCCTTGGAACTCCTGTTGACCGGAGATCGAATTTCTGCTCAAAAAGCAGCAGATCTAGGTCTGATCAATCGGATTGTCCCACAGGAACGGCTGTTGGATGAAGCGTTGAAATGGGCGAAACAGCTCGCAGACGGACCGCCTTTGGCGATGAAAGGCATCCTTGATGCGGTTTACCGAGGATCCGAGGTTCAATTGGATGAAGGTATGGAAATTGAACGAAATAATGTAAAAAGAGTGATGACATCAGAAGACGCAGTAGAGGGTGTCATGGCGTTCTTTACTAAGAGAGGGCCGAAGTTCAAAGGGCGGTAATTTATTTTATTAGTAAGTCGCTTAACGATATAAACCTAGAAAACAAAACCCAGCACGTTAAGCTGGGTTTTTACCATTTTCAACATTACTATGGAGGTGATTAAGCGCGTGAAAGAGAAGTCTAATCATAATAATGATGAATAAGTGAGGAGTTGTCAGGTTATATGATGAGTAAAAAATGATAAGGAAGAAGCGTTTCTTTGATTCCTTTGAAAATGAAACATGCTGCCACCATCCTATACAAATTGAATATGCGCCTATCACATCATTTCATCATGTTGCAGAACGTCAATTTCCTCAACCTTCCCCTTTCCGCGGGCCTCCTTAATAGAGGCATTCAGATATATGGGAATTCCATGTTCTCTCACTTTGGCCACTTTCTCTAAATCCCGTGCTGCAATATGAGATCCCTGTTCAATCGGTGATGTAGAATATAAAAGAACAGGCGGCTTGTCTCCTTTTTTCAATGAGAAAGATCCCGAATGTCGTTCATACAAAACCGAGCGAGCCCAGTACCGGAAAGAAATAATGTACAGAGGGTTTGTGCAAAAGTGTACTGACCTAAAATTACATCCGGCTGTTTTCATCTAGGCAAGTAAATAAGCCCTTATGGTGGGCTGTGTACCCACACAAAAGAGCTTTTATATCACTCAAGTAGTGCAATGTCAATTCCGTTGGCCATTGCCTGGAATCCAGCATCACTTGGATGCAGATGATCACCCGAGTCAAAAGCAGGCAGCAGGCGTTTTGGATCTGCCGGGTCTTGGATCATCCGTTCAAAATCAATCACTTCGTCAAATGCCCCGCTTGTACGTATCCAATGATTAACCTCTTCTCTCGTTTTTTCTCCTTCTTCTGTAAAGTAGTTAGCGATGGTTGTCCCCCGAAAAGGTGTGAGTGTTCCCCCATAGACCTTGATTCCTTTCGCGTGTGCCTTGTCAATGATCTGCTGCATTCCGGCAATAATTTTGCTGGAATCGAACTCGTGTGGATCCTGTCCAATATCATTTATGCCTTCTAAGACAATCATATCGGTTACGCCAGGTTGCTCAAGTACATCATGGTTCAATCGATCGAGCGCCTTTTCACCAAAAATAGGAGAATCCCGAAGAATTCGATTGCCTGAAATACCTGAATTGATAACTGAAATTGAACGATGCTTGTACTTCTCTTGCAGTCTCTGATCAAAGTAATCTCCCCAGCTGCGGTTAGGATTCGAGGTGAATCCATAACTATCCGTGATGGAATCTCCCAACGTGATAATGACACGTGTTTTTTTATCCTTAGCGGCAACATCGATCCCTTCCATCCAAAACCAGTTTTTAAAGCCTTTTGTAAAGGAAGTACTCTGGTTTTCCGAAGTGTGATCACCCTGTTCTGATACATAGGTTGTTCGTTTTGATAGGGGATGCCAAGTCGTTGGCCCTGTGGCAGAGTGTGTATAGACGGATACAGTCAAATCTTGATTCTCTTTTACTTCAAAATCTACACTGTCACTGCTGATTTCCCTTCCCACAGGTATGACTGTGCGTTTCTTACCTTTAAAGGTAACCATACGTCCCGTTTTTGGTACCGTCTCAGCACCGGTTGCCGAATGAGCGAGTAATACTTTATCCAGCACCAAAGGCTTCACTCCATAAAGGTTAGAAAAACGCAGCCTGACATCTTTACCTCCTTGATTAGGATTTACAATCATCCGAATGGTTTGGTTCTTAAATCCATCGTGAGAAACACCGGATTCACGTGGCATCTGCTGGCTGGCTCCCCACGAAGCGATCCACTGATGGTGATTTGCCTGGGACGTATCGGCTGAAGCAATGGAGCATCCAGCCATAAGTCCAACAGCAGCAATGATTGAAAGAATCGAATGTTTAAGTTTATGCATGCAAAACAACCTCCCATCTAAATTTAAGACAATATAATTTTTAAGTATTCGAATAGTTTTGTCAATTTACGCAAAAATTGATTAAGGGCAGAGTGTAGTCGGTGCCAAAGAAAGTGTGGAGCTCAGGGATAACGGTCAATGTCCTAAATGACCTCATAATGGAGAAGAAAACCACGAATGAAGGGCAAGGACGTATCAAGAGTTAATTTAGCTCATCTAATAAAAAAACATGAATAATACCCATATCATTGGCTGATTTAATTAAATATTTAAAATTTTTTGGTAAATACATTGAAAAAAGAGGTTCATGATGGTTTAATGAAGTTAAATTTAAAACCTGATGCTATGAAGACTATTTTTTTTAAGATTATTCGAAACAGTGTTTCTTATTACCAAACAACAGGAGGTGTAAAGTATTGATCACGACCTCATTACACACGGATCTAAACTCCCTTTTACCTGAAGGTCAAATTATAACAGGTGAAAGCAAAAGCCATCCCCTGGGGAACGGGGGTTTCATCACTGTATTTCCAAAAACCGAAAAAGAAATCGAAAGAGTGTTGAAATATGCCAATGGTTATGAGAAAAAAGTTTGCGTTCAAGGGGGAGGAACGAAAAGAGGATTCGGTGGACTAATGGAAACGGCGGATATCTTGCTTTCATTATCGAAATATAAAGGCATTGTAGAACATACAGCTGGCAATATGACCATCACCGTGAAAGCAGGTACCCCTTTTCATGAATTGCAAACTTACTTAGCAGAGCATCAACAGAAGGTTTCACTGGATCCGGCTTGGCCCGAATACGCAACCATTGGCGGTATCATCGGTGCAAATGAAAGCGGTCCCAAGCGGCTCGGCTATGGTTCACCAAGGGATGTTGTCATCGGACTTCAAATGGTCTATCCCAATGGTTCAATGATTCGAACCGGTGGAAAAGTCGTAAAAAATGTTGCGGGCTATGATATGAACAAGCTCTTTATCGGGTCAATGGGAACGCTGGCCGTTATCTCTGAAGTTACACTCAAACTCCGTCCGCTTGCAAAGTATGAAAGTCTGATGCTTTTGGCCTTTCCGGAAGGAAAATTCGAGTCTATTCGTTCATTTGTCACTAGTCTTTTAGAATCGATGATGGAACCCGCCGCACTTGAATTGTTGACTCCATCCTTATCCGAAACCTTGACCGGAAAAAAATGTTATACATTAGCCATCAGCTTCGAGGATGTGGAAAGCGCTGTCCATTACCAGGAGGAATTTGTTAGGAGCATTCAGCCGGTCCAAACGAATTTGGACATTTTGCACCAAAAAGAAGCCGGGGCCTTTTGGGAGAAATTATATACCATCGGACCGAATGGAGCGATTGATTCAACTGCTAAAGAAACAGAAGCAGCGGTCAAAATTGGTGTGACGAACCTGGATGGTCTTCATGTATTAAAGGAAAGCGCTCTTATGCAAGACAGCCACAACCTGGTAATTGAGGGACATGCCGGATTAGGACATGGTTTATGCCAAGTGAATCTAAAAGGTGCGAGCGACGATGTCCTGCAGGCGATTCTTCAACTAAGAAAATTTGTTGAACAGTTAAACGGATATCTCATTGTTAGACATCTGCCTTACGTACTCCGGCAGCAATTGAGTGTTTGGGGGGAACAGCCGTGCCATTTCTATTTGTTTGAAGGAATTAAAGCCAAAGTCGACCCAAATAGAATTCTTAATGATCAACGATTTGTGGGAGGGATTTAAAGGTGAGTATAACGGAAAGCGATGTGAAGGAACGGCCAGCCTGTACAACAACCAGCCTGAGCAATTATCGATGGAGCGATCCCCCTGACGAAAACAAATGGGCGGATTGTGTACATTGCGGGATGTGTCTGGAATCCTGTCCTACATATGAACTCACCGGCCAGGAGCAGCATTCCCCCCGCGGCCGGGTCCATCTCATCAAATCGGTGGCAGAAGGAAAACTGCAAGTCAATGAACAATTTATGGATCCTGTGTTTGCCTGTCTTGACTGTCGTGCGTGTACAACGGCCTGTCCAGCTGATGTGGATGTCGGCGGTCTGATCGAAGAGGCGCGCGGGCAAATTCGCCAAGCGATGCCCTTAACCGGATACAAAAAGGCGGTAAGCAAGCTTTTTCTGGAAAGCCTGTTTCCTCATCAGCAGCGAATGAATGCCCTCGGTCGTTTATTAAAGTTTTATCAAAAGAGCGGTATGCAAAAGGTGGTCCGTAAATCGGGACTTTTAAAGGTGATGCCTGACCACCTCGCTGATATGGAACGGATCCTTCCAGACATTAAAGAACCTGTGCGTAAAAAATACAAGGGTGAAAAAGTGATCAATGCAAAAGGCGAAACAAAGCATGAAGTGGCGTTGTTAACGGGATGTGTCATGGATGTGATGTTCAGCGACATTAATGAGGCAACAATCAATGTTCTCACACGAAACGGAAATGATGTGGTCATACCAGAAACGCAAACGTGCTGTGGCGCGCTCCATGTCCATGCGGGTGAACGAGAAATGGGAAGAAATCTTGCCAAGCAGAATATCGAAGCGTTTAAAGATGCTGAAAAAATAATTGTGAACGCGGCCGGCTGTGGCTGCATGATGAAGGAATATGCCGAATTGTTCCGTGAAGAGCCCGAATGGCAAGCGAAAGCACAAGATTTCTCGGCCAAGGTTGAAGACATTTCGAAATATCTTCATGACACGGGCTATGAAAAACCGCAAGCGGAAATGAAAACTCGTATCACGTACCACGATGCGTGCCATCTTGCACATGGGCAAGGAGTGCGGGAGGAGCCCCGCAATCTTCTGCTTGATATCCCAGGGGTAAAAATGGTCCACATGCCCGATGCTGAACGCTGCTGCGGAAGTGCTGGGATCTACAATCTTACCAATCCTGAAATGGCTGGTGAGGTGCTGAAAAGTAAAATGAAGAACGTTCCTGAAGAGGTGGAAATGATTTCGATGGGCAATCCCGGATGCATGCTTCAGATGGCGATGGGTGTTCAAAAATATGGAAGAAACCAAAAAGTGGTCCACACTGTCCAACTGCTGGACTGGGCCTACCAGAAAGAAGACGAATTAAGGGGGGAGAGGGATGGCATTAAAAGAAGTCAAAACAAATGATAAACATATTAGGAACCTGGCCAACATTGTCGGAGGTGCCCGTTCGATTCTTTATCACAAAGAAGACTTGCTGGCGTATGACTGCGATGGCTTTACGATTCATAAGCATCTGCCGAAAGCGGTGGTTTTCCCCAAAGATACACAGGAAGTTTCAAAGCTCGTAAAATATTGCTCTGACAACCATCTGCCCTTTCTTGCCCGCGGTGCAGGGACCGGATTAAGTGGCGGGGCCATTCCGGTCAATGGCGAAGTGATTATTAGTTTAGTAAGAATGAAGCGGCTGTTACACGTAGATTTTGAGAACCGAAGAGCGATGGTTGAACCCGGCTTTGTGAACCTCAAGCTCACGAACTCCATCTCTGATAAAGGGTATTACTATGCACCCGATCCGTCGAGCCAGTATTGCTGTACGATAGGGGGGAATGTGGCTGAAAATGCGGGGGGAGCTCATTGCCTCAAGTACGGCGTAACCACGAATCATATTTTGGGGTTGGAGGTGGTTTTGCCAAACGGCAAGATTATCGAAATTGGGAAGAACGGCATTCCTGATTCGCCTGGATATGATTTGCTCGGGTTGATCACAGGGTCTGAAGGAACATTAGGAATCGTAACGAAAATCACCGTCAGAATTCTGAAAAACCCGGAAGCGAAACAAACCGTGCTCGCGTATTTTGATAACGTTTCCGATGGAAGCCGTGCGGTTTCTGACATTATCTCAGCGGGAATCGTTCCTGCTGCGCTTGAAATGATGGATAAGACGGCTATTGAAGCAGTAGAAGCAGCGGCATTTCCTGTAGGCCACCCTCGAGATATTGAGGCGTTGCTCCTCATTGAAGTGGATGGCATATCTGCAGGGATTAATGAACAGATTAGCCAGATCCTGCACGTATGTGAAAACCGGAACGTTCGCGAAGTGAAAGTCGCCAAGGATGAATCCGAACGAGCCAGATGGTGGGCGAATCGGAAGACCGGTTTTGGGGCAATGGGAGCCATTTCTCCGGATTATCTTGTGCAAGACGGGGTGATCCCGCGGAGCCGGCTTCCGGAAGTGTTAAGCAGAATCAACAAAATCAGTGAAGAATCTGGCCTTCGGATTGCAAATATTTTTCATGCGGGAGACGGCAACTTACATCCATTGGTCCTTTTTGACGCAAGGATTCCTGGCCAAACGGAAAAGGCTTTAGCAGCAGGGAGTGCCTGTTTGCAAGTATGTGCCGATGTGGGCGGTACTATCACAGGTGAGCATGGCGTAGGAATTGAGAAAAGAGAGGAAATGCGTTTCGTCTTCACAGATGAAGAAATCAAGGCTCAGACGGACATTCGGGAAGTATTCAATCCAGATAATCTATTAAATGCGGGTAAATTATTTCCAAGTCCGGGACGTTGTGCAGAGATTAAAAAAGAGATGAAAGAAGCGGCACTTTAAAATAGTGTAAATTTTCCGAAAGTAATTGAAAACCACGATCATTCCGTGCTATTCTTTTTTAAACAAAACACGAAACATCGTTTTGTAATAACAAACATCAAAGGTAATACAGGATTTCTAAAAAATTCGAATGGAGTTAAAGGAGGAATTTATGATGCAAAACTATGTAAAAAAAGGGAATCTTCAAGTGGCTGAAGAGCTTTATGAATTTATTCAAACGCAGGCTCTGCCGGGATCCGGATTGGATGCTGAAAGATTCTGGTCCGATTTTGAAAGGTTAGTCCAAGATTTAACGCCAAAAAACAAGGAGTTATTAGCTCGACGGGATGAAATCCAGGACCGAATTAACCGATGGCATGTGGAAAATCGGGAACGGTTCAATTTTGATGCCTATAAATCATTTCTTCAAGAGATTGGTTATCTTGAACCGGAAGCCGAGGAGTTTAAAATTACCACACAAGGGGTAGACGATGAAATTGCGGTACAGGCAGGGCCACAACTCGTCGTTCCGGTGAACAATGCCCGTTATGCGATTAACGCCGCCAATGCACGCTGGGGAAGCCTGTATGACGCTCTTTACGGCACCGATGCCATCAGTGAAGAGAACGGGGCCCAGCGCGGGGAGACTTATAATGCGGTGCGCGGGGAGAAGGTAATCGCCTTTGGGAAAGAATTTCTCGACCAGTCTGTACCTTTAAATGATGCTTCGCACGAAGACGCGGTTCAGTACCGCGTGGAGAATGGCAGATTATCGGTTACGCTGAACAACGGTAAGACCACTGGGCTCAAAGACCCTTCAAAGCTCGCGGGTGTTCAGGGAGAACAGGAAAACCCAACCGCCGTTTTGTTTAAAAACAACGGTCTTCATTTTGAAATCCAGATTGACCGCAACCACCCGATTGGTAAAACCGATGATGCTGGAATTAAAGACATCCTTATGGAAGCAGCAATCACAACCATCATGGATTGTGAAGACTCCGTAACCGCCGTAGATGCGGAGGATAAAGTGCTCGTTTACCGCAACTGGCTCGGCCTGATGAAGGGAGATTTATCGGCTGCCTTTCAAAAGGGAAGTAAAACAGTGACACGGACCCTTCATCCTGATCGCATTTACGTTTCTCCGACAGGTCAAGAATTCACCTTGTCAGGAAGATCTCTTATGTTGGTCCGCAATGTAGGCCACTTGATGACGAATAACGCGATTCTGCTTGAGGATGGAGAGGAGATTCAAGAAGGGATTCTAGACGGGGTGATGACAAGCCTTATCGCTATGCATAATCCTCTAGAAAAGGGCCCTTATCAAAACTCTTCTAAGGGTTCGATCTACATTGTTAAGCCGAAAATGCATGGATCAGAAGAGGTGGGTTTTGCCAATGAGCTCCTTGACCGCGTGGAAGACATGCTCGGACTTGAACGGAATACGATAAAAATCGGCGTAATGGACGAAGAACGGCGAACATCGCTTAACTTGAAAGCATGCATTCGTGAAGTCAAGGATAGAGTCGCCTTTATCAATACAGGCTTTCTCGACCGAACGGGTGATGAAATCCATACTTCTATGGAAGCTGGCCCTATGATCCTTAAGAATGACATGAAATCATCCAGATGGCTGCAAGGATACGAAAAATCTAACGTACTCATCGGGTTGGCTGCTGGCTTCCAGGGGCGTGCCCAGATCGGTAAAGGAATGTGGGCGATGCCGGATTTGATGGCAGATATGCTGAAGCAAAAGATTGGCCACTTGAAAGCAGGAGCAAATACCGCCTGGGTTCCTTCACCGACGGCGGCTACACTGCACGCGCTGCATTATCATCAAATTGATGTTTCTAAGGTGCAGAATGAGCTCGTTAAGGAATCTAAGGATTTGCGCGATGACATTTTAGAAATTCCTGCAGCGAAAACCCCGAATTGGAGCTCTGATGGTATTCAGCAGGAATTAGACAACAATGCACAAGGCATCTTAGGCTACGTGGTTCGCTGGGTTGAACAGGGTGTCGGCTGTTCCAAAGTGCCGGATTACAACAACATTGGCCTGATGGAAGACAGAGCAACGCTTCGAATTTCGAGCCAGCATATGGCCAACTGGCTGCATCACGGAATCTGTACGAAAGAACAAGTGTTAGAGACGTTAAAGCGCATGGCCAAAGTAGTAGATGAACAAAATGCTAATGACCCAGCTTATCGTTTGATGTCGACGGACTATGAAAATTCCGTCGCCTTTCAGGCGGCCTGTGACCTTGTGTTTAAAGGTTATGAACAGCCAAATGGTTACACGGAGCCGATCCTGCACCGCCGTCGTTTAGAGGCAAAGACGAAATTTGCCGTCAAACAATAGCATATAATCTAATCCACCTGGATTATTCAAAATGAACAATGGAAAAAGTAATCTCATGTCCTAGTGAGCCTTGAGATTACTGATTAACAAATAGATTAAGGAGGTGCCGGATATGCAAAACTTAAAGGAAAGGTCGCTAGAGCTCCACAAACGGTCGAAAGGAAAACTAAGTGTGGAAGTCAAGGTTTCCATAGAGGATGCGGATGATTTGAGTTTGGCCTATTCTCCTGGTGTTGCAGAACCCTGTAAAGAAATTTACCAGGATCCCCTGAAAATCTATGAGTATACCATTAAAGGAAACTTAGTGGCGGTGGTTTCTGATGGTTCGGCTGTCTTGGGTTTAGGCAATATCGGGGCAGGGGCCTCAATGCCCGTTATGGAAGGAAAAGCAGCGTTGTTTAAAGCCTTTGCCGGAATTGATTCATTTCCTATCTGTTTAAACACAAATGAGCCTGAGGAGATCGTTCAAATCGTGAAATCGTTGGAACCCACCTTTGGCGGAATTAACTTAGAAGATATTTCAGCACCTCATTGTTTCATCATTGAAGAACGGCTTAAAAAGGAAATGAATATACCTGTTTTTCATGATGACCAGCATGGAACGGCCATTGTGACAACAGCAGGTTTGATTAACGCGCTAAAGGTCGTTAACAAACGGATTGAAGATTCAAAAATCGTTATCAATGGCGCGGGGGCTGCCGGTATTGCCGTAACGAAGCTGCTCATTAATATGGGTGTGAAAGATCTCATTCTTTGTGACTCGAAGGGCGCGATTTATGAAGGGCGCCCGTTTGGCATGAACGCCATGAAAGAGTGGATATCCGCACGTACCAATCGGAACAAGTCCGAAGGGACATTACAGGACGTGATAGAAGGGGCAGATGTGTTTATTGGGGTTTCAGTGGCAAATGCCCTTTCGCCAGAAATGGTAGCGTCCATGGATAAAGATGCGATTATCTTTGCCATGGCCAACCCGATACCAGAAATTATGCCTGAAGTTGCAAAGGCAGCCGGCGCGGCAGTAGTGGGCACCGGTCGATCCGATCTTCCGAACCAGGTGAACAATGTACTTGCGTTTCCTGGTATTTTTAAAGGCGCTTTACGGGTGTTCGCGTCTGAAATCAATGAAGAAATGAAGCTAGCGGCGGTCTTCGCCATTGCCAACTTAATTGCATCTGAAGAGCTTACATACGATTACGTGATCCCAAATGCCCTTGATCAGAGAGTAGTAGAAGCCGTAGCGGATGCCGTAGCCGATGCCGCTATTGTTACGGGAGTTGCCCGAAAAATGAACATCGAACAAAAAGTTAAAACTTGAGAGGAGTGTCAGGATGAAATTTAGTCGATTTACGGTTCAATCTTCCGTATACAACGGTGTGATCACAGACGATAATATCATTCGGGAAATTAAGGGGGATATGTTTGGAGAATGGGAATATACAGGAAAAACGTTTTCTTGGACGGAAGTAAAACTTCTTTCTCCGCTGGAGCCTAATCAAATCATTGGAATCGGAGCCAACTACGTTTCAAACGTTGACGAACTGCCACGCGATCTGCCTGAGATTCCGGTATTTTTCTTCAAACCGACATCATCGGTTATTGGTCCAGAAGAAGAAATAGTAATACCAGATACTCTTGATCGAGTAAAGTTCGAATCTGAGCTTGCGATTGTTATCGGAAAAGAGGCGAAAAATGTTCCGGAAGAAGAGGTGTTACATTATGTTTTCGGCTATACGATCGGAAATGATGTAACCGCTCCCCAATATTTTCATCAAGACGGCCATTGGACCATTGGCAAATCGTTCGACACTTTTACTCCATTAGGCCCTGTAATTGAAACAGAGCTGGATCCTTTTCCCGTTGAAGTGACAGCAAAACTGAACGATGTTGAAAAACAAAACAGTTCAACGGAATTAATGATCATCCCTATCCGGAAAATGGTCTCCTATCTTACCCGTGTGATGACGCTAAAACCGGGAGACGTCATCTTAACGGGCAGCCCTGTCGGAGCAGAGCTAGTGGAAGCAGGCGATGTGATCGAATGCGAAATACAGGAGATTGGGAAGCTTCGAAACACTTTTGTTGCAGCAAGAGAGAGCATCAACGCTTAAGGTACGTCAAAGGCCCGGCGGCAGATATGCTATAATTTTCTTATATATACAGATGAGGTGAGGGGTTTTGGAAAGGGACAATATGGTCAAGTCCGTCAGCCGGGCATTAGATATTATTACTCTAGTAAGTTTAAAAAAGGGCGGTCTAGGGGTTACGGAAATATCCAAACAAATGGATATTAATAAAAGCTCTGTCTATCGAATCCTGTCCACTTTAGTGTTGTACGGCTATATCGAACAAGATGAAGAAACAGGGCGATATAAACTTGGTTACAAATTCTTAGAGGTGAGTTCAAAGCTGCTTGAGTCGATCGACCTGAGAGCGGAGGCCAAACCCTATTTGCAGGAGCTGGAAGATGAAACCAATGAGGTCGTTCATCTTGTCGTCTATGATCAAGGTGAAGTCGTCTATATCGAAAAATTAGATGGTAATGAAACATTAAGAATGCATTCGAAAGTTGGAAAACGTGCTCCCATGCATTGTACGTCAGTGGGAAAAGCAATCCTTTCATATTTACCTTCAAATGCTGTTATGGAGATTCTTGAACGTAAAGGAATGCCTATGCATACCAACAAAACCATTACAAATAAAGAGGATTTCCTTCAAGAATTGATGGAAGTGAAACAAAAAGGCTATGCACTCGATTTAGAAGAAAATGAACATGGAATTACTTGTATAGCTGTACCTATCTTTGACCATTTAGGAAAAGTCATTGCCGCCATCAGTATCTCAGGACCAACGATCCGTATGACAAGTGAGCGGCTTGAGCTACTTAAGCCACGGATGCAGCAGATTGGGCTGCAAATTTCTGCGCGGCTTGGATATAAGGCTCCTTAACAGGAAACATTTGAAATTCCTCTCCTTAAACATATTTCATGAAAGAGACAGCGACCACCAAGAAACGCTCAACCCAGAAGGTGAGCGTTTTTTGGTTGGTTGTCTTTATCGTTATACTATTCGTTCATCAGCTCATAAGCTTGCCCTTCAAAGGGTAATGCGCTTATTTGCCCATTTGTTTCTCTTTTAAATACCGGCCTTGCTTCCATCAACAAATCAATAGGATGAACAGCTCTTACTGAATCCTCCAGGCCCTCTCTTTTGATCCCGAGCTGCATCTGCAGGAGACAGCCGGGGTTCGTGGTTACGATCGTAAGAATGGCAGAAATCTGATCCTTTAATCACCTTCAAAAGCTGGGATGGAGATTCTTGAACGTAAGTTTCCAATAACAGCAAAGAAAAGCAGCCGTTTGGCTGCTTTTAAATTTAGGTCATCTGGATGGATTGACGTTCATATACACGCTGTATTTGTTCATTTTTAATATTAGCCTGAGCTGCTGCTAGGCGAGCAAGAGGCACTCGATATGGTGAGCAGCTTACGTAATCTAAACCTGCATCATGGAAGAATTGGATCGAGCTTTTTTCTCCTCCATGTTCACCACAAATTCCTGTTTTTAACCCCGGCTTTGTTTCTCTACCAAGTTTTACGCCAGTTTCTACAAGTTTACCTACGCCTTCTTGGTCAAGAGAAGCGAATGGATTTTCCGGCAGAATTTTGTTTTCGATATATGCCTGAAGGAACTTACCCTCTGCGTCATCACGACTATATCCAAACGTAGTTTGAGTTAAATCATTTGTTCCAAAGGAAAAAAAGTCTGCCTCGTGCGCAATTTGGTCAGCTGTTAGAGCTGCTCGTGGAACTTCAACCATCGTACCTATAAGGTAATCGTATTCGAGGCCTGTTTCTTCTTGAACTTGCCGCCCGGCATTAATGACTAGTTGACGCATTTCTTTTAACTCATTAACATGCCCAACTAAAGGAATCATGATCTCTGGTTTTACGCCAATTCCTTTTTGCATGACTGCATTGATCGCATAAAAGATCGCTTTTGCCTGCATCACATAAATTTCTGGATATATCATGCCCATTCTGCAGCCGCGGTGCCCTAACATAGGATTGAATTCATCCAATTGACGTACTTTTCTCAGAAGAAGCTCCTTCTCCTTTAATTCTTTAGAAGATGCGTTTTTCATCCGAAGCCTTGTCACTTCGACCAGCAGTTCTTCCTTATTTGGCAAGAACTCGTGAAGAGGGGGATCTAATAAACGAATAGTTACAGGGTGACCTTCCATGGCTTCAAAAATTCCTTCAAAATCTTTTTGTTGCATTGGTAATAGTTTATTAAGAGCCTCTTCACGCTGCTCGTATGTTTCAGCCAGAATCATATCCCGAACAGTAGGGATTCGATTGATGTCCATAAACATATGTTCTGTACGGCACAGTCCAATTCCCCCGGCTCCAAATTCAATCGCTTTTTTGGCGTCCTCCGGATTGTCAGCATTTGCTCTTACACCAAGTTTTCGTTCCTCATCTGCCCAAGTAAGCAACACTTGGAACTGGTCTGAAAGCTGTGGATCGATCATTGGAATTTCCCCTAACATGATTTCACCAGTGGAGCCATCTATCGTAATCATTTCACCCTGGTTAACAACCGTATTTCCTACTTTAAACCGCTTTGATTTTAAATCAATTTTTATTGCTTCACAGCCACAGATACAAGCTTTTCCCATGCCTCTTGCGACAACTGCCGCGTGGCTTGTCATTCCTCCACGGCTAGTGATAACCGCCTGGGCGGCAACAATACCATGAATATCATCAGGTGTAGTTTCTGTGCGTACAAGAATGATTTTTTTGCCATCCTTTGCTAATCTCTCTGCTTCATCCGCATTAAATACGACTTCTCCTGTTGCTGCCCCGGGAGAGGCAGGCAGCCCTTTAGCAATCTGTTTTCTTTCATAGGAATCATCAATTCGACGATGCAGTAGCTGATCAAGCTGGTCGGGATCTACACGTAAGATGGCTTCTTTCTTATTGATAATCTGTTCTTCTACTAGTTCAACTGCTATTCTAATGGCTGCTTGAGCAGTTCTTTTACCCATCCGCGTCTGAAGAATAAATAGCTCACCACGCTCTACCGTGAACTCAATGTCCTGCATGTCTTGATAGTGCTTTTCAAGCAATTGACATGTATCCACAAACTGCTGATATACTTCTGGCATTTCATATTGAAGTGTCGCAATGGGTTGAGGGGTACGAATTCCAGCAACAACGTCTTCTCCCTGTGCATTGATCAAATATTCACCATAAAGCTTAGCTTCTCCTGTAGACGGGTTGCGTGTAAAGGCAACGCCAGTACCAGAATCGTTACTCATATTTCCAAAAACCATGCTTTGGATATTAACTGCTGTTCCTAGGTGGCCAGGAATTTTTTGAAGACGGCGGTATACAATCGCACGTTGATTATTCCAGGAATCAAAAACTGCATTGATGGACAGGAATAATTGTTCCTTTGGATCCTGAGGAAAAGTTCTTCCAGCATGCTTCATAACAATCTCTTTATATCCTTTGATCACTTCCCGCCAATCTTCTGTTGCCATTTGGGGATCTGAAGTATATCCCTTTTTTTCCCTCGTTTCCTCTAATAGCTGCTCAAAGTAAAAACTGTCCACGTTGAGGACAACATCACTGAACATTTGAATGAATCTTCGATATGAGTCATATGCAAAACGCGGATTATCTGTTAGTTTGGCCAATCCTTCCACAGTGTCATCATTCATTCCAAGGTTTAATACGGTATCCATCATTCCTGGCATGGAATGTACTGCACCGGAACGGACAGAAACGAGCAGTGGGTTTGAAGGGTCTCCAAGCTTTTTTCCTGTTTTTTCTTCAAGTTTACCAAGGGCTTCCAATATTTGAAATTTGACCTCTGCAGAAATAGATTTCCTGCCATCATAATAAGATTTGCAAGCCTCAGTGGAAATAGTAAAACCATAAGGGACAGGTAACCCGATTTTTGTCATTTCGGCCAGGTTTGCTCCTTTACCTCCTAAAAGTTCCTTTAATTCGCTGTTTCCCTCATCAAACATATAAACAAATCTAGCCGTCATATCAACAAACTCCTCTCTTTTTTTAATATGGCTAATATGGAATCAGCGGTCTCTTCAACCGCTTTATTGGAGACATTAATAACCGGGCAGCCGATGCGTTTCATAATGTTCTCAGCATAATCTAATTCCTCAAGAATTCGATCTAAATTCGCATAATTTGCTTGAGTGGCTAACCCTAAATTCTTTAATCGTTCCTTTCTGATTTCATTCAGTTTGTCCGGTGTGATTACTAAACCTACGCATCTGTTTCTTGGAATATCAAAAAGCTCTTCAGGAGGTTCTATTTCAGGTACTAAAGGTACATTTGCCACCTTAAACTTCTTATTGGCCAAATACATAGAAAGGGGGGTCTTCGATGTTCTAGAAACTCCTATTAATACAATATCTGCACGTGTAATCCCCTGAACCTCTTGTCCATCATCATATTTTACGGCGAACTCAATCGCTTCAACCCTTCGGAAATAGTTATCATCCAATTTCCTCATTAACCCCGGTTGGCCTTTAGGTTCTTTATTAAACTTCTGACTAAATGCAGTCATAAGTGGACTCATTAAATCAATTGCGATAATCCCTTCTTCACAGGCTTTTTGATCCAGATATTTCTTTAAAGATGGAATGACAATCGTGTAGGCAATGATGCCATCACTATACTTTGAAACAGCAATGACATTATTCAGATCTTTGGTATCCTCTACATAGGAAAAATTTTGGATTTCAATATCTTCCCCAGTAAATTGAGAAGCAACTGCTTTTACCATCAACTCAGCTGTTTCACCGACCGAGTCAGATACTACATAGACAAATTTCTTCTTATTCACATCCTGATCTCCTATTCTCTTGTAATTACTACATGCGAGTGAACTTAATGAATATAGATACACTTTTTCACATTATTCAATTGATTTAGTTATACTATTCATCTTATTTTAGGGCATATGTGTTATACTATTTCTATTTTAAGTAGTATATTATCATTAAATATAATTAGATACAATCCCTCTTCTTGGGTTATGGTAAAAAAGTTTGAAACAATCAGTGTATACTACTGGCGAATTCACAATGCATTAAAGCGAGGGTATTTTCTTTTGCTTACTTACTAACGGTGGATTCATCAGGGTAATGGTCGAATAGACCATAAAGCCTAACAGATGAAGAGTTACAGAAATAAGTTTTTATACTCAATTAAGCAAAAAAAGAGACTGAACAAGGGAGGCATACGATCTAGAAAACACTTAGTAAAATCGGCGGCAAGTATGAAGGGGGACTATGAAATGAACGGATATTATCAGAAGGTACGGTAAGAAATACGGCTATTTACAGTATTGTTGATAATGAATGGCAGGAGGTAAAAGGTCTGCTTAGTAACCGTCTTAATGAAGTTCAATGAACATTTTTGAAGGAGGGCAATGATGAAAACGATCGGTTTGATCGGCGGGATGAGCTGGGAATCTTCGATTGAATATTACCGCATCATAAACGAAGACGTAAAAAATAAATTAGGCGGGCTGCATTCCGCAAAGTGCATTTTATACAGCATTGATTTTGAGGAGATGGAACGTTATCAAGCAGCAGGTGATTGGCAAAGAGCTGGTACATTATTAGGCGATGTCGCACAGTCACTGGAAAAGGGAGGCGCCGATTTTATCGTACTTTGTACAAATACAATGCACAAAGTCATAAAGGATATTGAGAGAAAAATCAGTGTGCCCGTATTACATATTGCTGATGCAACAGCAAATCAAATTCAACAGGCAAAGATAAAGAAGATCGGATTGCTCGGCACTAAATATACGATGGAGAAAGACTTTTATAAATCACGGATAGAATCTTATGGTATTGAGGTTTTAGTACCCAGTAAAGAGGATAGAGACGCCGTAAATAAAATCATATATGAAGAGCTATGTATTGGTAAGATTAGGAAGGCATCAAAGGATTATTACAAAAAGGTCATCCAAAGCCTGGTTGATAACGGAGCTGAAGGCATCATACTCGGTTGTACGGAAATTGGATTATTAGTTAAACGAGAGGATTCCGAAGTACCATTATTTGATACAACATTGATCCATGCTATTGAATCGGTTAAAAAGGCATTAGATGAATAACCTCCGGCCACAAGCTTAGGTGGCCAGGTCCAGCCCCTGAGGTTTTAATCGAATTCCGCCACGCTAATGCCGGCAAAATGGTCTTCAACCTTACGTCATTACAGGTACAGGGGAGAAGCAATAAAAAAGCTAAGGATTAGTATCCTTAGCTTTTTACATTTATAAAGTTGCTGTTTTGCGTTGATAGCTTAAGTGTCTCCCTTTAGTAAACGCAGGTAAGTAATCTGCATGGGCTTCCAACAGTTCTTTCGTCATGTTCCATATTTCATCCAGTGTTAGGACAGAGGAAGTGTGGGGATCGAGCATGACCGCTTGATATACATAGTCTACATTGTTTGTAAGTACAGCTTCAACGACCAGTTGCTGAACATTGATGTTGGTCATGTTCATCGCAGCCAGATGGGGTGGAAGCACGCCAACATGGATAGGCTGAATCCCTCGTTTATTCACCAGGCAAGGTACTTCCACACAGGAATTTGTCGGCAGATTTGTGATAAGGTGTGTGTTTAGTACATTTCCCCAGATCTCTCGATTGACCCCTGTTTCGAGAGAATGAATGATGGGAGCACCAAATTCATGGCTTTTTTCCATCGGAAAGGTCTGTCCTTGGTCAATCATCTTTTGTGTTTTGGCAAATTGATTTAAATTGGCTTCGCTTCTCCTCACATATTCATCAATCGGAATATCGAAGTCTCGGATTAACTGATCCCGTTTGATAAAATATGGTGTGTATTCAGACATATGTTCACTGGATTCTGTGATAAAGAAATTTAATCTTTTCATCATTTCAAAACGGACTTTATCTTTGGCATAAATGCTTGGGTCTTTCATAGCTTCAAAGAGCGAAGGATAAAGATCTTGGCCATATCTTTTTAACTCCAAGAACCAGGCCATATGATTGATGCCCGCAACTTTGTATTCCAGTTCTTCCACTGGAATGTTTAAGTAAGAGGACAACTCATCTGCTGTGTTTTGAACACTATGGCATAAACCAACAGATTTAATGGGAGAAGCTTTCTGGATGGCCAGCATGAGCATGGCCATCGGATTGGTATAGTTCAGCAAATACGCCTCTGGACAAACTTCTTCCATATCTCTGCAGATATCGATGAGAACCGGGATGGTCCGTAATGCACGGAATACCCCTCCAACTCCAAGTGTGTCGGCAATGGTTTGTTTTAAGCCATATCGTTTTGGAATTTCGAAATCAACCAATGTAGCCTCATGCATCCCCACTTGGATTAAGTTCAGTACATAATCAGCATTGACCAGTGCCTGTTTTCGATCGATGTGAGCTTCCACCCGGGCATTGTTTCCGAACTGGGCGATGATGGATTGTGTCATTTTTTCTGCGGTTTGCAGCCGATCGGCATGGATATCGGTTAAAGAAAAGACAGTATCCCGCAATTCAGGAAAACTTAAAATGTCTGTAATTAAACGCTTGGCAAAAACCACACTGCCTGCACCAATAATCGTAACCTTCATCATAAACCCTCCACTTATTTTTTATCCTTTTATTGAACCAGAAGCCAAACCTTCAATAAAATGTTTTTGCAAGAACAAGAATAGGATGACCATAGGAGCTACGGCCATGAGGGCCGCTGCCGCTACGAGATTTAAGCTGTTCGTATTTTGGCCAAAGAAGCTGGATAGTGCGACGGTAATGGTTTTTACTTCTTCAGCTTGCAGGAAGAAAATCGCAAATTGATAATCATTCCATATAAACACACAAGAAATGATTAGGATGGAAGCGGTAACTGGTTTTAAGAGCGGAAACACTACTTTAAAAAAGATAGTTAGGGTGCTGGCTCCATCCATTTTCGCTGCTTCTTCCAATTGTTTAGGGATCGTAGAACGTATGAATCCGGCGTACAAAAAGATGGTGAGCGGCATATAAGCCGCAACGTTATTTAAAACGGCAATTGTACGTGTGTTCATCATTCCGATATCCACGACCAGCTGATATAAAGGCACCAGAGCGGTTAATGGGGGAATGACCATAATGGCGATAAAAAAGACATAAACAAACGTATTCAACTTTGTATTTCTTCTCGCCAATGGGTAAGCGGCAAGTGAACCAAGAAAGATGAGAAGCAGAGCCGAAAAGAAAGTAATGATCAACGTATTCAGTAATGATGGACCTAAATTCGCCATTTCCCATGCTTCTCTAAAGTTATCCAAAGAAAGCCGGTCGGGGAAAATCCATTTCGAACTGAAGTCTCCCTTCGCTTTGAGCGCAGTCGTCAGTAAGATATAGAAGGGAACCAGATGATAGAGCGCGATGACCAAAGCAACTATTGTGAGCAGTGTTTTAGGTTTATTGATGCTTCCCATTACGCTTCTACCTCCTTGCGTTTGAAGAAAATCAAAGCAGAGATACTGATCACTAGAATAATGACGGCCATTAATACACCTTCTGTTGCTGCATACCCAGCGTCCTGCCGATTGAAATACAAGTCGTACATGAACGTGGACATGGATTGAGAAGCATTGCCGGGCCCGCCGCCCGTCAACGAGACGATGACATCAAACAGTTTAAGGCCTCCGATGATATTCAGCACAATGTTGATGGTAATGGAAGGCATCAACAGAGGCAGTGTAATATTTTTAAACTGCTTAAAAGGGGAGGCGCCATCGAGCTGGGCTGCTTCATAGTAATCTTTTGAAATGCTTTGCAGTCCGGCAAGGTAAATGATCATTGCTATGCCAACGAACTGATAAGTGTTAACAAAAACAATGATCCAAGTGTTCACGCTGGGGTTGGCTAAGGCATTGATTTTATCGAATCCCATAAGAATCAAAATATCGTTTAAGGCACCGCCTTGATAAGCAAAGAAAAAATACCAAATGTATCCCATGATCAGTGGACTGATAATAACCGGCAAGTAGATGATCGTCCGTGTTAATCCCCTTACTTTAATACTTTGATTAAGCAATAAAGCATACAGCAAACCGATAATGTTTTGAAACAACGTGCTGCCCAGTCCGTAAAGCAGCGTATTTTTAACAACCAGCCATGTATCAGGATCTTTTAGCAGGCGGCTATATTGCTGGAATCCTACATAATCATAGACTTGAGAAAAACCATTCCAGTTGGTAAATGAGATTTTTAAACCATTGAGAAACGGATATAAAATGAACAAGCAGACAGCACCCAGAGCAGGTAAATACATCCACCATAGTGAGGACTGAGGGGAATTTCTCGGTCGTTTTTTTACATTAGTAAGGACAGCTTTTTCTTTTTTGAAACCAATCAGGGTATTCAAGTATTTCAACTCCTTTACGGTCATGGACTCAGGGATGAAATAAGCTTGTCTTACTTTTTGGGTTTATACAGGCGTTTATTTTCTTCACCGATTTTCTTGGAAACTTGTTCCGGTGTCATAGATTTGGACAAAAGTTCTTGACCGGAGGCACCGAGTACATCCCACATTCCGCTAGGGAGGTAGACTCGATCGAAATAAGGTTCAACCTTTATGTCTTTGTATTTTTCATAGTCTTTAGCGAAGTAGTTATTAGCTTTGGTGTTGGTAAGTCCTGCAGGCAAAGAAGTCGCTTCAGCAATCTTTTTTACCATTTCCGGCTGAGACAGGAAATCGATAAATTTTTTAGCTTCTTTTTTATGCTCGGAATCCTTCCAGACGGCCAGTGTGTGCCGTTCTCCGCCAATCCAGCTCGGCTGGTCACCTTTATGGATGACAGGCATTGGAATTACGCCTAGCTGGACCTTTGGATTTAATTCCTTTACAGCAGGACCGAGCAGCCCTCCGCCAATAATGAACCCAATTTTGTTTTGTGCCATCAAATCTGTCATCTGCTGGTTTTGAGCGGTTAATACGTCTTTGTTCAAGTATCCTTTTTTCTGCATTTCTTCGAGTTTTTCAGGAAGGAAGGTGAATTTCGACCAGTCAAACGTTCCGGCCAAGAGCTCCTTTCTATAATCATGTTTGGGATCGGTGATCAGTAAAGGAGTGGCGAATTGATCAAAATATTGTCCAAACGAACTTTTATCCGATCCTGCAAACCAAAGAGGAGTGACTTCACCTTTGCTCTTCTTTTTAATGGCTGCCATGGCGCTCATCCAATCATCAAACGTTGCGGGTGGCTGGATTCCGTATTTTTTTAATAGGGTAGCGTTGTACGTAATGCCGTCTTTCGCCTGATTTAAAGGATAGGCATAAACTTTGCCCGACTTGTTTTTAAGAATGTCGTTCATCGCTGGATCCAAGTCCTTTACCCAGTTCATGTTTTGTAAATCCTCCACATATTCACCGTACCGGTCCTTTGACCAGCCGTGGGTGTCAAACAAATCGGGCATATCATTGGCTGCCATTTTTACACGGAGCATTCCTTCGTATTTATCAGCGGGAAAATTTTCTTTAATATCAATGTTTGGATTTTTCTTTTCAAACTCTTTAATGGCATCAGCCAAAGCCGCCTTGTCGGATTCGTTGGTGACGGTAGAGAATAAGGTTAGTTGCACGTTGCCTCCGCTTCCAGAACTGGACTGTTTGTTACAGCCCGACAATGCCAGAGCAAACGCTGATGTAAGCAATAATGTTTTACCAAACTTTTTCAATGTCATTCCCCCTAGTTATTAATGGTTTTCAAAACCAAAACAAACGATCTTAAGATGTTTGCACAATGACTGGGGCTCCTATATAATTTATAGTTGCTCCTTGGTAAATGGAGTGCCGGGCTATTCGCTTTAGAAACGAGTGATAGGCAGTCACTTATGCCTATGGCTAGATAGGCAGGTTTCTGGGCGAATAATCCTTTTTTGTTCAGATCTCCTTTTAATCTATTGAATCACCTCCTTAAAAGGATGCTCTGTTACAGATGTTCCGCAGCTTTGGCGGATGACCAGTGAAGTTGGAACCGTAACCTTAACAGGGAGCTCCCTTCCCTTCATTCGATCCATTAACAGCTTCACTCCGGTTTGTCCCATCTCCTTTGTATAGACTTTCACCGTCGAAAGGGGAGGACTGCTATATTTTGCTGCTTCAATATCATCGAACGCAACAAGGGCGACATCTGACGGAACAGACAGTCCTGCTTCCTGTAAAGCACGTAGAGCACCGATGGCCATCGGATCACTCGCAACAAAAAATGCTTTTGGAACATTCTTCTTTTTGAGTGCTTTCTTCATGAGTTCATAGCCATGAGTCATCGTATATTCACCGATGTATATATCCTCTGAACCTTCAAAGTATCCATGTTTGATCATGTTTTCAAATGTGATGAGCCTTTTGTCTTCTGATATCACTTTCTGTTGCTTAAGATGTTCTCGTTCAACCCCTCCGATGTAACCGATTCGTTTATAACCCAAATCAATGAGATGCTGTAAGGCTTTCTTTGTCGCTTTTTCAAAATCTATCGACACTGAATCGTAACGCTCCTCATCAGGAACATAATTAAGGTAGACGATGTTCTTTATGTTTTCAGAAACCTGATTGAGAACGTCTTCTCCCAAACGGCCGATTACCAGAAGGCCGTCTAAAGAAAGGAAGTCTTGGGGAACCGTCAGCATGTCATTTAACCGGTAACTTCCAACCTTATTAATCCCTTGTTTATATAATTCTTCTTCAATACCCTGGCGAATGGAGATAAAGTAAGGGTCGTTTAATTCCTCTTCGACCGTCTGGCAAGCAATGATTCCTACACTGAAACTGGTTTTTTTTGATTGCGTCTGTTGTTTTTTTCGTCTCTCATGGATCGTTTGATAACCCAGTTCTTTCGCTGTCTGCAGGATTCGCTGCCGCGTTTCGTCCTGGACAGAAATAGAGTGATCATGGTTGAGCACCCGCGATACAGTCGCTGTCGAGACATTCGATTTTTGAGCGATTTCTTTAATGGTCACCATAGTTATAAACCTCTTAACTTTGAAATGGTAGAAAATATTTACTAAATATTACTAAAATATTGATTGGTTGACTGAATCGTAACATTAAAATGATAGGGCTTACAATAGTAGAATTTAATTATTCTGACTATTAAAAGATGGATCGAATTAGTAAAGATGTAACAAAAATTTAAGTTAAAATTTTACTAAATAAATATTCTGATGCGAGGGAAGTAGATGATATGAATTTGGGGGCATCGCTTTTAGTTCGGAAGAAGGGTGGGGAGGAAGACCAGGTAAAAGATGAGCAGGAATTTTTAGACCGCCATGCATCCATTACGAAGGCGATCATGAACCTGGACTATATTTGTGGCTATTGTTATACCCAAATTACTGATGTTCAGCAAGAAGTTAACCGAAAGCAGAAAACTTAAAGTGACTCTAGCCAAAATTAATCAAATAAATTAATGAATTTACCGCAGTAAAGAAGGAGGGAGGGCCCTCCTTTTTCTTCTTGTAGAATTATAATTTCACGTACCGTATTTTAAATAATTATAATTTTCAAAATTTTTATTGACATCGGTTAATCGAAATGGTATTTTTTAGATGCAAAATTAGTCATAGACTATGATTAATTACCGACGAAAAGAGTGAAAAGACAATGAGTATACGGCTAGGAACGTCCAAACAGGAAATAACTCCCTTTCAGCCCGTCTATTTAGCTGGTTTTTCTCACCGAAAAGAACCATTTACAGAAATTAAATCGAAGTTGTATGTACGTGTTTTTTGTTTCTTAGATGAAACAAATAAGAACCCATCGCTGTTAATTACGGCGGATTTGATTTGGTGGGGATCCGATCTTGTTTCAAAACTCGAAAAGAAAATCATCGAACAATTTTCTATTCCAGCAGAGTCAATCATATTTCACGCGACACACAATCACTCAGGCCCGCAAACAAGCAAGTTATTTACATCCTATCTGGGAAGGTACAGTGACTCCTATATCGCTTTTTTGGAGAAACAGCTTCTTTCGGCGATAGAGGCTGCAAAACAAAATGCAGAAGAAGTGACGGTACAAAGAGCAAGCAGTACGGCTGATATAGGGGTTAACCGCAGAAAAGCAGTAAACGGAAAGATCATCATGGCGCCTAATCCTGATGGTCTGGTAGACAATGAAGTCATACTAGTTCGCTTCGAAACCCTACAACAAAAGACAAAAGCTCTGCTGATTCATTACGCATGCCATCCCACGACAACCGGAAATAATTATGTATCTTCTGAATTTCCTGGAACTGTGCTCGAAGAAGTTGAAAAGAGAATCGGAAATGGGTGTATAGCTGGTTATTTACAGGGTTGCTGCGGTGACATTCGGCCCGCTCTGATTAAAGGAAATGCCTTTTACAGGGGAGAGGAAGAGGATGTGGAACGTCTTGGAAAACGATTAGCCAGCAACGTACTGAATTGCTTCAATGAAAACCATTGGAAGGAAGTAGCAACTTCGAAACTACAAACTTCAACCAAGGTTTTGCACTTGAATTTTGAACACTTGCCTTCAAGAGAGTTCTACGATCCCTCCGCATTTCCTGAAGACCTTTTAATGAAAGAATGGTGCACCATTATGAACGAACGTTTTTCGGCATTTGAAGCGGGGGTACCGTTAAAGCTCCATTTGATGACGTTTGGTGAAGAACTGTCCTTTCTTTCCATGAACGCCGAAATGGTGACACAGTACGGACTCAAGTTAAAAGAAAAATATGGAGGACGAATCATCCCCCTTCCATATAGCAATGGAATGATTGGTTATGTTCCAACAGCAGGCCAGCTGAGTGAAGGGGGATACGAAGCCAATGACTCCATCTATTATTTTGCGCTTCCTTCTCCTTTTTCCAGTTCGATTGAAAACAGTATAAATAATGCAATTGATAAACTCATTCGGAAGGAAAAGAGGGAGGAATATGACGGTTTATCCATTCATGTGCAAGGCAGATCGTTTAAATGTAAAAGTATTTGAAACGAGAAAAGAGATGGGACAGCAAGCAGCAGGGGATGTCAGCAGCAAGATTAAGGAACTTCTCTCCGTTCAGGAAGATCTTCGGATGGTTTTTGCTTCTGCTCCTTCTCAAAACGAATTGCTGGAAGGTCTGGCAGCAGATAACAGGATTGACTGGAGCAGGATTACCGTTTTCCATATGGATGAATATATGAATCTGCCGCCCGGAAATTCAAAAAGCTTTGCTTCCTTTTTAAAGAATAAGTTATTTGATCGTGTTCATCCAAAGGAAGTCCATCTTATTCAGACGGCGAATGGAGCAGAAAATGAATGTGCCCGCTACACAAAACTAATCAAGGAAAAACAGGTTGATATTGTTTGTTTGGGTATCGGTGAAAACGGCCATATTGCCTTTAACGATCCTCCAGTGGCCGATTTTGATGATCAAAAAACAATGAAAGCGGTCAAACTGGACGGCGCATCCCGTCGTCAGCAAGTGAATGATGGCTGCTTCGCTTCACTCGATGAGGTGCCAAAAGAGGCGCTGACATTAACGATTCCTGCTTTGGTTTCAGCAAAATTCCTGTACTGTGTGGCTCCTGGCAAGACAAAAGCAAAAGCTGTACAATTGGTCCTTCATGGGGAAATTACAGTAGATTGTCCTGCTTCTGTTCTTCGAAAACATGAAAATTGTACTTTATATCTAGATCAAGATTCATTTGGCGGTGGCTGTTAAGTGAAACAAGTCTCCGGCATTCATTATAAAACGGGCAAGGCGGTAAAAGTGAGTTTTGAAGATGGCGTGTTTGTTTCTATTGAAGGCGAGGAACAGCGAAAGGAACTGCCGATTATTGCACCGGGATTTGTTGATCTGCAAGTGAATGGCTATAGAGGTATTGATTATAATGATACAGCGCTCACAACAGCTTCTATTGAATCTACCGTACGCCATTTATGGTGTCAGGGAGTGACTTCATTCTATCCCACAATCATTACCAACGAGCCTGAAAACATAATAAACACGATGTCTATATTCCAAGAAGCCGCTGAAACAAACGCAGCGGTTAATCAGGCCATACCCGGCATTCATTTAGAAGGGCCATACTTATCTCCCGAGGATGGTCCAAGGGGAGCTCATGCTAAACCATTCGTTAAAGCTCCTGACTGGACTGAGTTTCAGATGTGGCAAAAAGCTTCTGGAGGACGGATATCCATCATCACCGTTTCACCCGAATGGCCTGAGTCGGCATCTTTTATCAACAAATGTACAAATCATGGGGTTCTCGTTTCCATAGGGCATACAGCTGCCACTCCTGAAAATATCCACGATGCCATTCAAGCGGGAGCGAAGATGTCTACCCATTTAGGAAATGGTGCTCATGTGATGTTAAAGCGGCATCCCAATTACCTTTGGGAACAGCTGGCAAGCGATAAGCTTGCCGCTTGTATGATCGCTGATGGCTTCCATCTTCCCGATTCAGTGTTAAAAGTTATTCTGAGGATGAAAGGGGAGGGGGCCATTCTTGTCAGTGATTGTGTTTCCCTAGCCGGAATGCCTGCTGGCTCCTACCATCTTCATATTGGCGGCGATGTCGTTTTGGATAAGAGCGGAAGGTTGTATATGAAAGAAAATGAAGACCTTTTGGCAGGTTCAGCTCAAACGCAGTTATGGGGGGTCAACCATTTGTTAAGGAGGGGGATGTGCAGCTTGCCCTTTGCTGTTGATCTGGCTTCAATCCATCCTTCCATGGTAATGAATCTGCCGCAAAGGAAAGGCATCTGTGAAGGTGCACCAGCAGATTTTCTTTTGCTTCATCAATCAGGCAAGAACGTAACCCTATTCGAAACGTACAAAAACGGCATTTCAGTATACAAGAACAGGGAGGTTTGTTCTCATGAAAACACCTTTAATGACTGAATACTTGCAAGGCATTATCCTTCATTTGGAAAAAATACACAAGGAAGAGCAGCATGCCATTAAAGAGGCTGCAAAACTGGTGGCAGAACAAGTGAAACAGGATAAACTCATTTACGCATATGGGCCAGGAGGCCATTCCAATTTAGGTTCCCAGGAGTTATTTTTCCGTGCCGGCGGTCTTATGCACATCAGTGCTATGCTGGATGAAGGAACGCTCCTGAGCGGAGGAGCTCTTCGTTCCATGGCGATAGAGCGTAAACCGGGCTATGGAAACATTGTGATCGAAGACTATGGGCTGGTGAAAGACGACCTTCTAATCATTATCAACGCTTATGGCATTAATGCCGCCACCATAGATGCGGCATTGGAAGCGAAACAGCGAGGTATAAAAACCATCGGTGTAACCTCTGTGGAGCATGCATCAAGCACTCCTGCCAACCACCCTGCCCGTCACCCTTCCGGACAAAACTTGTTTGAATTGGTGGATGTCGTTTTGGACAGCAAGGTTGGAGTGGGGGATGCGATATTGCAGATCAGCGGACTGGAGCAAAAGATTGCCGCTGTTTCTACCTTTGCGAATGCCTATCTGTTGAATGCCATGACAGCTGAAGCAATAGAGATGCTCGTTGCTGAAGGCATTCAGCCGCCGATTTGGATGAGTGGAAACGCTTCCGGAGGGGATGAATGGAATGCTCAATTTATCGATCGATTTAAAGGAAAGATTAAAAAGTTATAAAGAAGTACGGAAAAAGGACAGGAGAGTAGAGAATGCCGGCAAAAGGAACTTCCGTGTTACGGGAAATCAATCAAAAAAATATTTTACACTATATTCGGGCTCATGAACCATGTTCAAGAAAGGAGATTGCTCATGCGCTGAACGTGAGCAAAAATACAGTGTCACTTGTCGTTGAACAATTGCTGAATCAAAACATGATCGCTGAGTCGGGAATAAAAGAACCGGTTGGAGCAGGAAGACCGAGAGTTTTGCTGCAATTAAGGCCTGACGCGCTGCAAACCATCGGGTTAATGGTTCAGCGGGACAACATCTCCTATATCGTGTTGGATTTTCAGCTGAATGAACTAGAGGAAGGGTCAGTCGCCATCGACAGACATTCGATCCTGGATGAGGTGATCAACCTTTCAAAAAACTTAACTTGCAGATTCCCAAAGGCAAAAGGAATTGGTATTGCCATACCTGGTATTGTGGACCAGACAAGAGGATATGTATATCAATCGGCAAACCTGAATTGGAGGAATGTTGAAGTAAAACAAATCCTTAGCTCAGTGGTAACAGTGCCTGTGGAAGTGTATAACAATGTAAAAATTGCAGCGGCCAGAGGAGCCGAAACGGTCCTGCAAAAACCCAAATCCAGTTTCTTTTATATAAGGATTAGCGAGGGGATCGGAGGAGCCTATGTGGCAGACCATCATGTAATGAATGGCAACAGCTGGACAGCTGGTGAAATTGGCCATCTATCTGTTGCTTCACAGGGTCCAATATGCAAGTGCGGACAACAGGGTTGTCTTGAAAAAATAATCAGTATGGGCGCTTTTCGGGAATTTCTTCAAAGCCTCACTTATCGCCCTTCAAACAATGAAGACTTGGATATTGCAAAGTTAGCTCAGCAAGACCATAGGGTACACCGTAAGATAGGAGAATATGGAGAGTATTTGGGCCGTGCTCTGGTACAGGTGATTCATTTGCTAAATCCTCAAGAGATCATGATTGAAGCTCCTTATAACCAAATTCATGAATTTCAAGAAAAGACGATTTCGTCCGCAAAACAACGTACCCTTTCAGACGCTTTTGCTCAAACAAGGATTGTTTTTTCTAAAGAATTCTATTCTCCGGCGAAGGGAGCAGCGGCTTCTATACTTCTGAATGCTTAAATTTTCTCAAGTTTGCTCCATCTAAACGGAGAAAGGAATGATGATATGAGGCAAGTACGTGAGCTAATCGAAGAATACAGTGACTATAAACCAATTCTATCCGCAAGACATGATTTTCATTCTTTTTGGTCCCATGCACTCCAAGAGCTGGATCGTATTGAATTAAATGAAAAGGCAGAAATCATCGATTATCCCATCAAACAAATCCAATGTGAAAAGGTTACCTACCGTGGAGCATACGGAACACCGATCAAGGGGGTATTTCTAAAACCAAAAAGACGGGAACAAAATCTTAAATGTCTTATCTTTTTTCATGGATACAACAGCAGTAAAGGATCGATCTCCCAGTATATGCAATGGCTGATTCAGGATTATGCTGTATTAGCAGTGGATTGCAGGGGAATGGGAGAGACAGGGGATGATTCCTGTTATGGTTCGGGAACATTAGGCAGCTGGGCAACACAGGGACTTTTAGATAAGAAAGAATACTACTATTATAAAGTCTACCTGGACTGCAAGCGGGCCATTGATTATTGTTTGACTCGCCCAGAAATAAACCCGCACAAAATCTGTTTGATAGGATCGAGTTTAGGAGGGGGGATTGCCCTAGCCGTGGCAGCTTTGGATTCCCGGCCTCAATTGGTAGTAGCCGATGTACCAAACATGTGTGATCTGGAGCTGGCCATTCAGCTAAAAACAGAAGGTTCCCTCGTTTTTATCGAGAATTATTTAGCCAGGTATCCACAATACACAGAAAAGGTTTTTGAAAACCTTTCTTATTTTGATAATGTTAATTTTGCTTCAAATATGAAAAGCCAAGTAAGACTATCCGTTGCGTTAAAGGATGCGGTGTGCCCTCCAAAAACAATTTTCGGCGTATATAATCTCATACCTTCTGAGAAAACGATAGAGATCTATCCTTTCTCGACACATAACGCTCCAGGAAGCCAGGAACATATTGATAAAACCCTGCACTATATCAATACGAATCTTTAAGGAAAAACCCTCTGGAACATTCCAGAGGGACGATGCTTACATCTCGCTTTCATAGTAGGTTAGCAGTTCGTCAGATATGGATTGCCATTTTTGTGCCATTTCCACGGGAATCTCCCGTCCGCTTTTCACCCGTATTTTGTTTTTCAGCTGGCGAAGCTTATTGATCGCTTTTCGATTTTTCTCTGCGAAGTAATGATCCATCACCATCTCTGCCTTATCTGCTAAATCAGTCTTTAATTGTGGCTTAAGATCTGCAGTATAAATGGAGTGATACAACCCATAGGTTAAATAGGACTTTTTCGTTTGTCCATAGGCTCTTTCTGCTCGTCTTTCATCGTATTGCATAATCTCGCCAATAATGGCGGCAGAGCTAGAATTAAATTTCCAGCTGGTTGTATCAGCAAAATCACCATTTTCTACAGTAAATCCTTCTGGTTGAAGACCATCAAAACCTGCATAAGTCCAGAAGTTCTTTACAGGTTTGGCCTCATAAAAACGAAATGAGAGTTGGGCAGTCCTTTTGCCGCTTAAATATGGCGAAAGATCGACGTTAATCGTATTCCACTGCAAATCTGTTTTAATTTCGGCAGCATCCTGTTCCCATACCACCTGGCCATCAATCAGCAATTGTTTTTTATGATAACCCATCGAGTTGGGGCCATGATCCATTGTCTGGAAAGTTAACGCATATTGATCCGATTTACGGTCTATCCGGATTTTCTGTGAAGCTTCTTCGTTTTCACCGGCTGAAGTAGGTGCACCCGCACCAACAAAAAAGTTAAGATACCCAGTATCGTTATAAGCCTTGTCATCTATCGGTTCAGGTTCAAAGTTCTTTTTGAGAACATACGTAATCACCCCTTTAATTTTGCCTGTTTTCATGTTATCCAGGGCAATTTGCACCACTTCTCTTACGTAGTTTGCTGAAGGATTGGCCGGGGTAAGGGAAAGCTGTGAGGCATACAGCATCCAATAAAGCGGAAGGTTATAGGAACTTAAGAGGCTGTACGCGTTATCAATTTGCTGTTGAGCAGATTCATAGACTTGTGTATTCCGATAGATTCCATCTCGGAAAGCCAATATGACGCCATCGATGTATGCACCTCTGGTTTGTAGAAAGCTTTCATTCAAGGAGTCAGTATACATTTGCGGAGTAAATACGAGTTTTGGGTTAATGGCTTCAGAAGTTTGTTTCATTCGAGCCATATATTCGGGGGTGTAAGTCGTCAGGTTGTGGTTGAAATCATCAATCGCCCATCCAGTAAGATTTGGGAACTCAAGTGATAGTTGGGCGATGGCTTTTGACCATGCAATGTAATCGGTGGTGTAGGGGTAAGACTTTCGAACGCCAGTAGATTCTGAGGGAGGCACGAGATAGACGACAATGTTAATATTGGCATCACGCGCTGCAGGTAAAAACTCGTTTTTTAAATCGTCCCAATCCGTTTTCTCATGCCAAACAAGGTAATAGTACGTATTAATATGAAGTTCTTTCAGTATTTGAATGGATCTTGGGGTATCAATGTGGTATATCCCATCAGAGCGAGGGGAGGTCTCCCTGACAACACCAGCATAATCTGCCAAAATCTCTCCTGGCTGTCCGTCAGTCTGGGCCGCCGCTCTTGGGAGAGGAGCGAATCCTGTCAGCAGGCTGTACATGAAGATGGAAAACAAGAGTACGATAACACTCATTTTTCTTTTCATCATTATTCTCCTTTTCAGGTTATTTTATTGTACCTTAACGTTATCAAATAGAGACGCGTCTTTAAAATGTCTAATATTAATAAAGGGAAAAATCAGGAAGTTAGTCATGCTTCAAGAAAGGAGCTTTAAAATGATTATTTCTAGCATAGAAGTTTTTCCTTTAACATTACCCATGCTTCAGGACTTTAGGATTTCAAGTGGTTCAGTTGGTGATAAGCAAGCAGGAGCTCCACATGTTTATGTGAAAATTACCGACAAGGACGGAATGAATGGATGGGGGGAAGCGCGGCCCAGCCATCGATGGAGCTATGAGACGATTGAATCAGTTACTGCCACCATCAACACTTATTTCACTCCGGCTCTTATTGGAAAAAGGATCGACAATTTTTCTTATGTGCATCAAGTGATGAACCGGGAAATTAAGAGTGGACTCACTGTTGGCCAGCCGATTGCAAAAGCGGCGATCGATACTGCGCTGCATGATTTAATTGGACAAAGGAATAAAAAGACCATTGGTGAACTATGGATGGGACCAACGAATTCAACGATCAATCTGTCCTATCTTATTAGTACAAGGGACGTGAAGGAAGCGGTTCAAAAAGCAACAGATGCGAAAACGAAGGGATACAAGGGCTTGGATGTTAAGATCGGATTTGATCCTGATCACGATATCTATATGGTCGACGCGGTAAAGGAAGCTGCACCCGGCCTATTTTTCCGGGTGGACGCGAACCAGGGGTACACAGTGGCACAAGCCATCTATGTTGCCAAGAAGCTTGAGAAATTGGGAGTGGACGTATTCGAACAGCCGCTCATCGCAAACAATCTCCTTGGCCACGCAGAAATCCGAAGGAAAGTGCATATTCCGATCGCTCTGGATGAAAGTATTTGGAGCCCTGGGGATCTTTTGCAGGCTTTTCGCCTGGAAGCATGTGATACAGCGGTAATAAAGCTGACAAAGATGGCCGGTCTGCACCGTGCGAAAATATGCGGGGAAATAGCAAGGGAGGCGGGCTTGGATTTACTAGGAGGAGGCTTGACCGAATCAACCCTTGGTCTTGCAGCGAGTGCCCATCTTTTTAATTACTTGCAAATTTCAGCGCCGGTAGATTTGAATGGACCTTTTTTTCTTGCAGATGACCCTGTTTCGGAAGGGCCAGTACGGGAAGAAGGCACCGTATTCCTTGGTGATCGGTACGGGCTCGGGTGTAAGGTTAGCAGTGATAAGCTTCAAAACTACACAGTGGAATAGAATGGTCTATTCCACTGCTTCTCTTATTTTTTTTAAATGGTCGGCAACAAATGAAAGCCGGTAAATTTGACGGGGGCGGCCTTTTGATGAGATTTTTTCCTCTCCAACAACGTCTACCAAACCTGCATCTATCCATTGTCCAAGGATCCGGTGAGAGCTTCGGATGGTAATACCAAGGATGGCTGCGAGTTCTTGAGCGGTGTAGTTTGCTTTTTTGTACCTCGCGACTTGCGCCATCAATTTGCTCATATAAGCTGCCGACATTCCAGCTTTTTCTGCTTCCTCCAGAAGTTTGTCATCCGTTATGGAAAGATCATAGATCATCGGGTGAGTGATTTCTACCGGGCCGATCACACTGAGATCCTCCCTGACAATATAGCAGGCTTTTCCGCCAAATTCCTTGCACTGGCGAAGCGCCACTCTCGCATGGTTTCCCGCATCGGTGGCTGTTCGGCCAAAGCCGATGCCAACACTTAAGGAAATGCCCAATAGTTTTTCAGCCTCATCAAGGACAGGCAAATATTTATAGCCTCTGGTTTCTCTTTCAAAGATGCCCCTTGTCGTGAAGAATAAATATTCTCCTCCGCCAAGATTTGTTAAATGGCCGTCGAGAAGTTTTACGTAATCGAGCAGGAGCCGATGTAGATCAAGCTTCAGCTTTTGAACCTCATGTTCTGATGGGTAGCTGTCCACCATCTTGCGAAACTGATCAATGTTTACTAAACCTACGACAATTTGAGATTCTTTGTTTCTTCTTGTCCGCGTGGCTAATAGGGCCCTCTCCAATGATACGATTAAATCCTGGTGGGTAGGGGTGACCCATTCATTTGGTATTCCGAGAGCGGTAAGTTTTTCGGAGACAGCTTCAACACCCGTCAACACAGAAGAGCCTGGCCTGTTGTCAAAATGCGATAAATGAAAGTTGACCATTTCCTCCGTTGTAGCCAACGGACTTCCTTGGAAAATATGCACGTCCGTGTTCTTTTCATTGAGCTCCGTTAATATTTGATTCACATACTGGTTAGGCACCGAATCAATGGTCAGCATCCTCAAGCCATACAGGCTCTTACTTCGAAACAAAGAACGATACAATCCGGTTCCCATCAGCGGTACGTAATGAACGGGAATATGAAAATTCATTTGTTCTTTGACCTTCCTGAACAAGTGATATTCCAGGAATAGCAATACTTCTACATTTGCCAGTAAGTCTTTAGTGAGTTCCAGAACTTCACTTTCTTCCTCATAACTGCGCAAAAGCGGTATGAAATTGGGAAAGGAATGCAGCGCTTCACGGACTCTTTCGATTAAAGCTGAAGGGCCGATCACACCAATAGCAACACCATTTTCCGTTTCCGCCGGAGAAAGAGCCGCCATACATTTTACCTCCTAAATATAGACATGTGTGCACATATTATAGCGGAAGAAGAATAAGAAAAAAAGACTTTTTATAGACTTGTCTTTAAATTAATATTGCCTTTATAATGAGATTGATTATTCAGAAAATTACTGGAAGGAGTTACGTAACCGAAATGCTGAAAATTGGAATGATTGGCCTTGATACCACTCACTGTCCAGCTTTTACCGATCTTTTAAACAATGAAAAAAATCCTCATCATATCAAAGGTGGCAGGATAGTTGCTGCCTACCCTGGGGGCTCGGCGGATTTTGAATTGAGCAGCTCGCGGGTTGGACCGATTACACGTCAGCTAGAAAAAGACTTTCATGTGAAAATGCTTGGCAGTCCCGAAGAAGTAGCGGAACAAACGGATGCGATTTTATTGACTTCCGTCGATGGAAGAGTACACCTTGAACAATTCAGTAGAGTTGTACCTTATGGGAAGCCGATTTATATTGACAAACCTTTAGCCTGTTCATCTGCTGATGCACGCCGGATTTTTGATCTGGCACAGCAGTACAACGTGCCGGTCAGCAGCAGCTCGTCCCTGAGATTTTCTGAGGAACTTCAGCAGGCCGCGATGGATCAAGGATCGATCTTCGGGGCAGATACATACGGTCCAATGAAAATCGAACCTCCGCTGCCCGGCCTTTTTTGGTATGGGATTCATTCGATAGAGATGCTGTTCACTGTAATGGGAACCGGCTGCCGGCAAGTGGGCTGCACTGTCAATAATGATCACGATGTTATCGTTGGCAAGTGGGCGGATGGAAGAATTGGAACGGTCAGAGGGAATCGTACAGGAAATCATCAATTCGGTGCTTTGGTTCACCGCCGTTCAGGTACTGCATTCGTGGATTGTCAGAAGGGGACAAAGCCGCATTACGCCAGCTTACTGGAAGAAGTAATGAAAATGTTTACAACCGGAGAATCTCCAGTTGGCATGGATGAATCCATGGAAGTCATCCGCTTTATCGAAGCGGCCAATGAAAGCCGGCAAACGGGTAAAACTGTTCTGCTCGGTGAAAGGATGGCCCAAAATTGAGGATGGCAAGGGTAGGTGTGTATGTGGACAAAGAATGTGCCCTCTATAAATGGGAAAAAGGCGAAAACGTCTTTGAATTATATTTTCATTCTGTATTTCAGTATGCGGGTATCCCATTCACACCGATAGTAGAAACAAATCAGCTTCATCACTTTGATGTGATTGTGTTGGCTTTGCCGCCGATTAAACATGAGGAGACAAGGGATCTATGGGATTACATCCGCTCGGGTGGCTCTGTTATTTCCATTGGCAAATTGACAGAGTTTGCAAAGGGCATGGGATTCACAGAGCACCGAATAGATGATGGCTATGCCGTGCATAATCAGCAATTTTTACGGTTTTTTCAAGCTTTTACTTGGACTGCATCATCATCTCAATTTCATTGCCAAAAATACGGAGAAATTAAAACAGGTGCGAAGAATGGACATCGTGCAGGCGCCTTAATTGAGAAATGGGATATAGGAGAAGGAACCCTTCAGCGCTGGACGGTGGATATCATTGGGGCCATCGTCGGCATGCAGCAGGGAAGAGAACCTGTCACAAAGGATGGGCAGCCAGCTCCGGATGGCACGGCTAACTTGAATGACGGGCTGTTAAAGGCAGACGATGGTTTTGCCATGGATTGGGAGATGGATCGTTTGCAAACGCCCACTGGCCAGCCCTATTTTGCTTTCCCCTATGCTGATTTATGGAAAGAAGCAATCATTTCTCATTTATTGAAAATCGTTCTTGATCAGGGATTGACACTGCCTTTTCTTGATTATTGGCCAGATGGCATGGAACAGATAGCCATGATCTCACTGGATAGTGATGTAAACGACGATGCATCCGCATATACCACTCTAGCTGTTTTGGAGGAATGTCAAATTCACAGCACATGGTGCATGCTGGAGCCGGGATACAGTCCTTCTCTCTATCCTGTTATTCGTGAAAAGGGCCATGAAATCGCGCTCCACTACAATGCCAGGAATGAGGATGCCGGTTTTTGGGATCAATCTGAAATGAAAAGGCAATTAGAGTGGCTTAATCTAGTGAGCGGTGAAGATTCCATCGTCTCCAATAAGAACCATTACACGATTTTTCAAAACTGGGGAGAATTCTTTGAGTGGTGTGAAAGCTTCGGCATCCAGTCGGATCAGACGAGAGGACCCAGTAAAAAAGGGAATGTTGGCTTTCTGTTTGGCACATGCCATCCTTATTTTCCCATTTCATGGGCCGATAAGAAAAACCGTATCTATGATGTTTTAGAAATAGGATTTTTAACACAGGACGTGGATTTATCTAGACTTGCAGACACATCCATCATTGAGCCTTTTTTAAAAACGACGAAGGGTATGCGCGGAGTTGCCCACTTTTTATTTCATCAGATCCATATTTACAGGGATCAAGCGGTGAAAGAGGCACTGAAAAAAGTGGTGCAGCGCGCCAAAGAGTTGGAATACCATTTTTGGACCGGAGATCAGATCAACGAGTGGGTAAGGCGCCGATCAAGGATGCAGATCCAAGGGATACTTTCAGGAGGAGAAGTGAAGTATTTGAACGGTTGTTCAGGTGCTGTCATTTGTATTCCGGTAAAAGAAAAAGAAAACAGTTCAGCATATATCGAACGTTTTGGAGTTTGCTGCAAAAAGCAAAAAGTCGAAGAACGAGCTGGAGAATGGGTGCTTCCTGGAAAGGAGACAAATTTCCATGAGTGAAAAGCTGGCGATCCACGGCGGCCGGAAAGTGAAGGATACGCCGTTTGGAACAGGAAAACGATTTGGGTTGGAAGAGGCAAAGGAACTGGTGGAGGCATTGGAGCAAAATACGCTCTTCTATCATAACGGAGAAAAAGTGAAAAAATTTCTTGATGCATTTAATGAAATGTACGGAATTTCCTACAGTGTAGCAGTTTCATCCGGTACTGCAGCTGTCCATACCGCACTGGGTGCAGCCGGGATTACAGTAGGAGATGAAGTCATCACGAGTCCCATCACTGATCAAGGGACTTTAATAGGAATTCTTTATCAAAATGCCGTCCCTGTTTTTGCTGATCTTCATCCTCACACGTACAATATGGACCCCAATTCTATTGAAAGGTGTATAACACCCAGGACGAAGGCGATTTTAGTTGTTCATTTAGCAGGCAATCCTGCAAATATGAATGAGATCATGGATCTGGCAAAAAAACACCGGTTAAAAGTGATTGAAGATTGTGCACAGAGCTATCTTGCTTCTTACAATGGAAGATTGGTTGGCACTATCGGTGATTATGGCTGTTTCAGCACCAATGATTTTAAGCATATCAGCACAGGTGATGGCGGTATGGTAACGGTAAATTCTGCAGAGGAGCAGGATTTTAAAGTGACCCATGCTTTTGCCGATAAGAATTATTTAAGACTGGGAGGCATCGTAAACAGGGACCTATCTTATCTTGCTCCTAACTACAGAATGACGGAACTTCAAGGAGCGGTTGGAATCGCGCAGCTGAAGAAACTCCCTGGAATTTGTTCGAACAGAACAGCCTATGGAAACAAGATTACCGAAGGCATTAAAGAGCTGGATGGCATCCATCCGCATCAAGTAGACGAGGGGAATGTCTGCACCTATTGGTTCTATATGTTCCGTATTGAACCTTCCAAATATGATTGCACAAGGGATGAATTTGCTGCTGCCTTGAAAGAAGAAGGAATACCTGCATCAGCAGGCTATATTCCGGAAGTGGTGTACAAAAGCGGATTATTCCAAAAGCGTTCGGCCTATCAAAACAGCACTTTTCCTTTTGATGTGACAGGTGCTGTCTATGAAGGGGAATTGTGTCCCGAAGCTGAAAACATACTGAAAACCGCCATTCGGCTCCCTGTCAATGAGTTTTATACAATGGCAGATATTCAAGCAATGATCGCGTCCATCCGGAAAGTAGCGTGTTTTTACCAAAAACAAAAAGTTGCCGGTACGTTACAGAGAGGAGAATCACATGGATAAGCTTGCCATACATGGAGGCGTTCCCGTCAGGAACAAGCCCTATCCCAACTGGCCTATTAGTGAAGAAGAAGAAAAACGGTTACTGTCAGAAGTGATTGATTCAGGAAAATGGGGAGGTTCAGGCGGATCCAATCTAGCAGGTTATGAAGCAAAACTTCCTGTTTTCGAAAACAAGTTTGCCAGTTTTCAAGATGCTGGTTACGGAGTCAGTGTTGTAAATGGAACCGTAGCAATCACTGTTGCTTTGCAGGCAGCGGGAGTAAAGCCCTTTGATGAAGTGATCATGCCTCCTTATACCTTTATCGCTACAGCAACAGCCCCATTAATGTTTGGAGCGATACCTGTGTTCGTGGATATAGAAGAAGATACGATGCTTCTCGACCCTGAGAAAGTGGAGGGAGCCATCACCCCGCGGACGAAAGCCATCATTGCGGTTCATATCGGAGGCACGGTAGCAGATTTGGACAGGTTAAGTGCTATCGCCCGGAAACATGGGATTGCGCTTATCGAGGATGCAGCCCAGGCGGTAGGATCTCAGTGGAAGGGAAAAGGAGTGGGAGCCATTGGTGATATAGGCACGTTCAGTTTTCAATCAAGCAAAAATTTAACCGCTGGTGAAGGAGGAATGATCGTTACAAATGACCGCACTCTTGCTGACAAGGCATGGTCACTGTGCAACGTAGGAAGGAGCCGTGACGGTGCCTGGTACCAGCATGACACAATTGGATGGAATCTGCGTCTTACTGAATTTCAGGCAGCGGTATTGCTTGGACAGATGGAGCGGCTTGAGGAACAGGTGGAACGGCGAAATCGAAACGCAGTTCTTTTGGATCAATTGCTCAAAGACATGGAGGGGGTACGATTGTTTAAAAACGATAACCGGGTGACCCGCAACGGTTTTCACCTCTATATGTTTTATCTGGAAGAAGAGTTTGCCAGGTCCTTTCCTAAGTCTGAGTTCATGAAACGGCTTTCTGCAGAAGGAATCCCATGCGCAAGCGGATATTCGTCTCTTACGAATTACGACGCCATACAAAAGTCAATCGAGGAATGGACGGGAGAAAAAAGGATACAGACATGTCCCGTTGCTGAACGAATGGGAGACCAGCAGGTTCTATGGATTACCCAAACCGTACTTTTGGGAGATGAAGAAGGGATTTATGATGCAGCAAGGGCACTTAAAAAAGTCGCTCAATCGCATCATCCTGTCATGTGAGGAGGTTGACGATGAAACTATCATTTCTGGGTGAATGGGACACATTACGAGAAGGAATTGAGAAACTCGCTCCTCAGCTTGAAATCGAGATATCAGAAGACGGTATACCCGTTAAAGTGGTCAAATCTTCTAAAGCTTTGCTTGAAGTGCGTCTGGAAAATGGAGAAGGGTTGATTACGTACCAAAAAACAATACATTTTTTCCGGGCACTGGGCCTGTTTGTAGAAGCATCTCGTAAAAAGGAAGCTTTCCGTATAATAGAGCAGCCGTATTTTGAAACGAACGGCGTCATGTTTGATTGCTCACGAAACGCAGTTATGAAAACGGAAACGGCTCAAACCTTTCTTCGATATATGGCCATCATGGGATTAAACGTCTTGATGATGTATACAGAAGACACGTATACCATAGATGACGAACCGTATTTTGGTTACATGCGGGGCCGTTTCTCTAAAGAAGAGCTGCGAGTGATTGATGATTATGCCTGTTCTTTAGGAATCGAAGTTATTCCTTGCATTCAGACACTTGCCCATTTATCAACGTATTTAAAATGGTCCCATACATCAGCTATTCAGGATACGGAAGACGTTTTGCTGGTAGAGAACCAAAAGACATATGACTTTATCGAAAAAATGATTGTTTCGGCCTCATCACCTTTCCGAAGCAGGCGTATTCATATTGGCATGGACGAAGCTCATGGACTAGGCAGGGGACGGTATCTGGATCTGCATGAAAAAAAAGACCGCTACACTTTAATGACTCAACATTTAAATCAGGTCGAACGAATCCTGAACAAATATGGATTGCGCCCCATGATTTGGAGTGATATGTATTTTCGGGTTTGGTCTGAATCAGATGCTTATTATGACTTAAATATTGAAATTCCAGTGGAAGAGACAAAAAAAGTCCCTGAAAATGTTCAAATGGTGTACTGGGATTATTACAATGAAGATGAGGCTTTCTATGAGGAATATATTAACAAACATGCAGCTTTCGGACGTCCGCCGGTCTTTGCCGGGGGAATCTGGACATGGCATGGTCCTACTATTCATTACGAAAAGACGTTCAATACAACCAATCCAGCGTTGACGGTATGTAAAAGGAAAGGGGTGCAAGAGGTTTTTGCGACTTTGTGGGGTGATAATGGAGCGGAGAGCAATTTCTTTTTTGCATTGTTAGGTATGCAATTATTTGCGGAACACGGGTTTCACCGCATGGTTGAGAAAAACCAGCTGAAGAAACGGTTTGAATTTTGCACTGGAGCTCATTATGAAGCATTCATAGCTATGGGAAAGTTAGATGTTCATCCCAAGGCAAACATACATGCCTTAATTCCGGACAGTCCGTCAAAGTACTTATTGTGGCAGGATATTTTACTGGGTTTGTTTGATAGAAATATAGAAGGCCATGGCTTTTCACGGCATTTTCAAAACATAAAAGAACAACTTCAGGGATACGTGCATAATTCTTCTCAATGGGGACAGCTGTACTCATTTATGATTAAACTGTGCACAGTATTATCGATCAAAAGTGAACTTGGGTTAAAAATAAGTGAATTTTACCATGCAAACAGGAAGGAAGAACTAAAGGGAATCGCAACAAAAGAATTGAACCTTTTAGAGGAAGCTGTGAAGGAGCTGCGATTATGCCACCGCAAACAATGGTTAACAAATAACAAACCATTTGGATGGGAGATCCTTGATATTCGGTACGGGGGACTGCTGACAAGAATCGATACAGCACGCGACCGGCTTCTCTCTTATATTGCAGGAGAAATTGACAGTATAGCGGAAGTGGAAGAGAAAAAGCTTTTTTACAACTCATACTCACCTGAAGTGGAAAAGGGGGTAGGCAAGGAAATTAAGTACCAACGCATTGTTTCTACAAACCCATTGTAAATTTTGTAAACTATTCATTTAAAGACAGTTAAAAGACTTGTCTATAAATATAGGGGTAAATATAATGAAGGTAAGTTTATAAAAGCGTTTTTACTAAAAACTTTTATAAACAAAGAAAAAAAGGTTGGGGAGGTACTTGTGTGAAAGGGAAAAAACTTGCTGCGTTCATTCTGGTGTTTTTACTCGCATTTATACCTTTGTTAGCATGTTCGAATGATGAAAAAGCTTCAGGTGACGGCAAAAATGGAAACAAAATCGAGCTCGAATTTTGGACGATTAATTTAAAGAAGAACTTCAATGATTATATTCAAGGTATGATCAGTGATTACGAGAAAGCCAATCCGAATGTCAAAATTAAATGGGTAGATGTTCCAGGTGCCGACGCGTCCAAAAAGTTTTTAACATCTTTGCAGAGTAAAAAAGTGCCGGATGTGGTTAATCTGGCCAGCAGTGATATCTCCATGATTCAGCAGTACAATGTTCTGTCCCCCATTAACAAACTTGTCTCCAAAGATGAGCTCAATGCATATATTCCTGGATTGATCGACAGCTTAACCTTCCAGGATGAACTTCAAGGGCTTCCTTGGTACTATGGCGGACCTCCAATTGGCACCATTAATACAGAAATCTATAAAAAAGCGGGTTTAGATGCTGACAATCCGCCAAAAACATGGGAAGAAAGCTTGAAAAACGGAAAACTGATTCATGAGAAACTGCCAAAAGTATATGGTTCAAACGACTTGCCGGGTATTGAAGTTTTTGTGAGCCAGGGGCTGCCAATCCTTAATGATGATCATACAAAAGCCGTTTTTAATTCCGATGAACACGTAAAATTTGTACAAATGTTCGTAGACGGGTACAAAAATGGAGCAATTGCACCTGGTGCGGTAACGAAAGATGACCGTCAGCTTCAGCAAACCTATGAAAATAAGCAGCAGGCACAGGCAGGCCAGTCCGTAGCAGCCGCTTTGCTGAATCTGGAAAAAAATGCTCCGAATGAAATTACGAAGATAAAAGTGACTAAACCTGTGACCGGAGGAGATGGAACCATAGCCGTTAAAGCCATTCAAACCTTCGTCGTACCAAAGAAATCAGAGCATCCAAAAGAAGCAGCCAAATTTGCTCTTTTTGTTACTAACGCAAAGAATCAATTGGATTTTGCCAAAATTGTTCCTATCTTCCCATCGACTACCGAAACACTGGAAGACCCATTTTTTAAAGAATCAAAGGGGAAGACCATACATGATGAAGCAAGGAAAATCATGGTGGAAACAGCTCCTCATTTAAAGGTAAACATTTTAGGGATCAAAGATGAGGAAAAGCTAAGAGACTATTATACTGAACAAATCCGTGCTGCCATGATGGGTGAACTATCGGCGAAAGAAGCACTGGATAAATCGGTTGACTATTGGAATCAAGCACTAAAGAACCAAAAATAACAATCGGTGCCTTAGAACAGCAGCGGAGGATTTCGCGTCCGCTGCTGCTGTTTGATTGAAAGGAGTGGTAATATGGCCGTCCACCAAGTAGAAACAAATATCCATCAAAAAGTAAAAGTTTCCATCAAACAAAAGAAAAAGAAAAAGTTCAACTATGTTCCTTATGTATTCCTGCTGCCGGCAATTGTACTCCTTTTGGTTTTTGAATACCTTCCTACCATCAATGCTTTCTATTATTCTTTTACCGAATATCATATTTTATCTCCTGCTGAATGGACGGGGCTTCAAAACTACAAAATGATGATGGAGGACGAAAAATTTTGGATTGCACTGGGCAACTCGATGAAATACTTTGTGATCACCGTCCCTATGCTGATCACTCTTCCTTTATTTCTTGCCATTCTTGTGAACCGGACAATAAAAGGAATCACGCTCTTCCGTGTTATTTACTATCTCCCTGTGGTAACAGCGATGGTGGCCGTAGCCATAGTGTGGAAATACTTATATCATCCTACCGGTTTAATTAATGCAGCCCTTCATGGAATGGGATGGGACCATGCGAACATTAATTGGCTGTTAAATAAAAAAACGGCACTTCCAGCAGTTTCTATGCTGGAGGCTTGGAAGGCTGCGGGCTTTTATATGCTGATTTATTTAGCGGGCTTGCAGACGGTCTCTAAAGAGTTGATCGAAGCCGCGAAAATCGACGGGGCATCAAAAGTGAGAATTCTATGGCATGTATACTTACCCCAGCTGCGGCCTGTTTTTGCTGTAACCGTTGTTATGGCGACACTCGGAACTGTTCAAATGTTTACGAGCATTTATGTAATGACAGGTGGAGGTCCCCTGGACAGTACAATGTCTCTCCCGCTTTATATCTATCAAAAAGCGTTTGTTGAATTTGATATGGGCTACGCTACTGCTATGGGTATGGTCCTATGGCTGATCCTTATGGTCCTGACCATCATCAATTACAAGCTTTCAAGAGGGGGGCAATCGATACAATGATAAAAAGACCAAAAACAAACTGGATGAAAATTAGTAAACTCGCTCTCTTGTATTTGCTTTTAATTGGGGTCGCCTGCATCTTCATAGGACCATTTCTATGGCTTTTGTCTACTGCTTTCAAGTCGAACAGTCAAGATGTATTCAGTTTTCCGCCAAGTTTTATACCAAAACCCGCCGTCATCGACCATTTTATAGAAGCGTGGACGGCAATTCCTTTTCCGCGTTACCTATTAAATTCCTTTCTATTAATCATCATCATGGTTCCGGCCCACATCTTTTTAACGGCGTTAACGGCCTATCCATTGGCCAGGATGAACTTCCCAGGCAGAAATTTTATCTTTTATGCCATTATTGCCACGATGTTTCTGCCGGAAGAAGGGAAACTCGTGCCTTTGTACATTATAGTAGAAAAACTGGGATTGGTAGATTCATGGTGGGGACTGATTTTACCGGGTCTCGTTGGAGGTTTTTCCATCTTTTTAATGAGGCAGTCCTATTTGGCCATTCCAAAAGAAATTGAGGAAGCTGCGATTATCGATGGTTGTGGCCCCTTTCGGGTTTGGTGGAGTATCATTCTTCCATTAACAAGGCCGACACTTGCCGCTCTAAGTGTATTTGCGTTTATTTCTGTATGGAACTCATTCATGTGGCCTTTGATCATATTAAAGGATGATAGTTTATTCCCGATCTCCTTGGGCCTTGCATACTTATCCGGAACATTTGGCACCGATGTAAAAACGATGGCTGCAGGTGTGGTCATTTCCCTTGTACCCGTTATTATTTTTTACATTGCCATGCAGCGCCATTTTGTAAGCGGGCTGCAAGGGTCGATTAAAGGTTAAGGAGCATTGAAAACCAATGAAAACATTAACATGGAAACAAAAGCCGCTGAGGATCGTCGATTTTATTCCGCCTGGGCCAGAAGTTTATGAAAGGCTCGATCTTCAAGAGCAGTTTCGCATTCGGAAAAGCCTGGGCTTTAATTGTGAACACGTAGAAGTACACGATATTGCAGAAGGGGAGTCAGGCATAACATACTACCCATCTGATTGTGCTGTAGAAGTAAGAAAAAATATTTTGGAACAGATCGAAGCCGAGTACGAAAATCTGGAAATTAACCCTATTGTATACTTCAATGTTCATTGGCTTTCATCCTCGCTCGCTGTGCACCATCCTGACTATCAGCAGGTATTTCCGGACGGCCAGCCCATACCGAGTGCTTATGGATCGGGAACATATTCTTGCATAAATTCTCCTTTTCGCCAGTATGCCCTTCAAGTCATAAGAAATCTGGCAGCGTATAAAATAAAAGGGATTTTCCTGGACGGTCCCTTTTTCCGTATTGAGGGATGCTATTGCCAAAGCTGTAAACATGATTTCCAAACGGCTTTTCATTATGAACTTCCTGTGTGGGAAAAAGCAGGGCCACAAGAAAGAAAGGATTTATTTCGTTTTAAAAGGGAGTCCATTGCCCTTTTTATGAAGGAAGCAAACGAGTTATTAAAAAGCAAAAAAACGGATGCCATGATTTACATGAACAGCCCTCAACTGGTACCAACCATTTATTGCAGCCGGGATAACCGGCTTACCGTTAAACATCAAGATATGCTTTTAGCCGAAGGGGGTTTTTTAGGTGACGACCTGAGGCAGGTCCCGATCTGGAAACCTGCAGCAACAGCTCAGTTGCTTGAAACCCAGTCCGAAGGTAAACCTTACTGTGTAGCCATTGCAGGACGGCATGCTCCCTGGTCCCGTTATCTATTATCGGCAGCTGAAACATGGCTGACGCATGCGATGGCTGTATCTCACGGTGCGAATACATGGTATGGCGTTTACAATGACAATAATATTGACGCAAGAATGGAAACGGTGAAGGAAATCAACGCCTTTCTAGAAGAGAATGAAAACCGTTTTACCGACACAACATCAATGGCAACTGTTGCTTTAATGTGGTCTTATGATACGGCCAATTTTTATCAATCTTCGTCAGAAGAAACTGATTTTACAGCAGGTCAGGATCAATTGAGAGATCCTGATAAGAGCGACGCCAGAGGTTCCTTTATGGGGTGGTACGATGTTTTATCAAGAAGCAGGATACCGTTTGATATAGTAGACAATACATCAATAACAGATGGATCATTCGCAAAGTATGAGCTTGTCATTTTGCCTAACGTGAGTGTCATGAGCGAAGAAGAGGCGGATCATTTCAAATCTTATGTTAACAGGGGAGGGAAGATCATAGGAACATTTGATACATCCCTTTATCAGGAAGATGGGATGAAAAGGGATCAGCCTTTGTTAGCCGAAGTCTTCGGCATAACGCTGCATACCATTCGCCACTGCGAGTACGATCATATCGAATGCGATCCCCATCATCCTATGCTTACATCCGTTGACCAGCAATTAATTCCAGCCGCACGTTTAGGAACTGAAGTTACTGCCAAAAAGGGTTCTGAAAGCGTGATGTTCTATCGGGAGAAACAAAATTCAAGATATTGTGATCTTCCTCAAAAGACCTCTTACCCTTATATTGTAAAAAGCAGTTATGGGTTGGGAGAAAGTATCTACTTTGCCGGGAATGTCGGAAAATTTTATGAATCTTATGCCATTCCTGAATATAGGAGGATCATGGTGAATGCTGTTAGCTCACTTGTAGAGATTCCTTTTAATATCAGTACGGCACAACAGACAGAATCCTTACACGTATCCTTGAGAAAGCAAGGGGAGAACCGCGTCCTTGTCCATGTAGTCAATTACACAGCTTCCATGACGAGACCGATTAACGAAGTAATGCCTTTAACGAATCTGACAATTAATATCCAATTGCCAAAAGAAGTTCATTCCGTCAGTTTTTTGCGAAACAAAAAAACCGGAGCCTTTGTGCAGCATGGGGGCCGGGTAACCATCCAGCTACCGGAAATTAAGGAATATGAAGTAGTAGACATCTGTTTAACGAGTTCGTGAAGACATGGTGCTCCTATATAAAGACATCGAAAAGACTGGTCTTAATAAGCCTATGAATTACGGGCGATCATGAAGGAAAGGAGGATGCTAATACCGCTGGTCAGGTCGAAAGAAATGGTGATGGATGCTTTTCAACAAAACTTTGCTGTCGGAACATTTCCTGCTTATAACTGGGAAATAATTCAAGACTTCTCGGAGGCGGCCGATGAACTGAAAGAACCCGTTATCCTGCAAACGGCCCCGTCGACCATTGTATATACAGCATGGCTCATGTCGTAAACATGGTTCGAACCGCTGCTGAATGTGTGAAGGTTCCAGTCGCCCTTCATCTGGTCATGTCTGAAAAGAAGTGAATAATGTTTTAAAAAAAATAATTTTATTAATTTAATGCATAAAAGCATTTACTTATTAAAGCGATATGGTTATGATAAGGAGTATAATCGTTGGGATTTAACGATCTCTTGACACACCCCCTAATGAAATACCCTCATTGGCAGCCGGATCTAATAGATTCGGTTCTTTTTTTTGCATAAGAAAAAGCGGGAGACATCCCGTTCATCTTATTCCATCAATGAAAGCAAACGATTTTTTTAAATTTCTCATCCGTAATGATGAGGCTGAAGAATCCCGCGATCTGGAACGATCAAATCTCACTCTGTACCAGTGCTCGGCAATGATCATTCTTCTGTTTTCCCCTGTATTTTGAAGATCATAATGTGCTTCCTCCAGCAGGTGTACAGCTGTATACACATCATACATAAAATAAGCCAATTTCTTTGCAAGAGCGTCTGATGACGGGCATCTAGTCTAATACATGCTCAATCAGTTCTTCCACCCCATAGAAGAAGTGTTCGTTATTTCGTGACATGATGGCAACACGTTCGTTTTTCCTGATGCGTTTTTCAATCAGGAGAGGGGCAAACTGATTGGCTTTGGCATTCATCTCATCGTATTTCATTCCAAGACATCCGGTTCACAAGCTTTAGCTTCAAAGCATTGTCTAATGAAGGAGATGAGGTCTGGAAATACGAGTACGAGACAAAGTATCGACATTTTCTGAAAAATGGAGATGGATTTCTTATTCATAAGATCAATTTTAAGGTTATACATACACCAGGACACACACCTGAACACATTTCACTGCTCGTAACAGATATCAATAGACATAAGGACCCACTCGGAATCTTTACAGGGGATTTTATGTTTGTTGATAATGTGGGACGTCCAGATTTATTAGAAAAAGCTGCGGATGAAATAGGTTCATCAGTAAAAATGGCGCGATTAATGTATCAGTCTCTGCAGCAGTTTAAAAAACTTCCAGATGATCTTCAAGTATGTTGTCCGATGTTATAAATTATGAAGAAGTGAAAACCGAATGGATATATGATGCTGTTCAAAAAGAAAGCGTATTTGTACTTGATGTCCGAAACACGAGTGAATGGAAACAGGGACATATTCCCCAGGCAATGCATGTTATGCTGGGTGACTTACAGAATCAGCATTACAAAATTCCCAATGATAAGCCACGCGTTTTTATTGTTAACTGATCGATGGAATGACAAAGTCAAATCCCTTGCAGCATCAACCGAAATCACACCCGGGAGAAAGGAGACGCTAGGATTTTTGGATTAAATCCCAATTATTAGTTATTTATTTAGACCCGGATTATAATATGTATATTGTGGCTCTTTTCAAAATTTATAAAAAAGTGGCGGGTGAGAGTGTGGAAACATTCAGGAAGCTGAAAGCATTTTATTGGCCGTATAAAAGGTATTTCATCTGGTCAGTCCTAGCGCTCATTTTCTTAACGGGCATGACGGTCATCTATCCGATGGTGCTGCAATATACGATAGATGATGTCATTTTAAAAGGTAATTATGATAAAGTTCCAATGCTTGCCTTGGCCTTCGTCGTTCTAATGACAGCAAAAGGCGGATTTACATTTATTCATCAGTATTTTGGGGATCTATTCGGTGTCACTGCAGTGTACCGGCTCCGAAAGGCACTTTATGAAAAACTTCAGTTTTTGCCCTTTCGTTATTACGACAATGCCAAAACCGGTGATCTGATGTCCAGGCTCACTGCAGATGTCGAAGGTTTTCGTTTCTTCCTTTCATTCGGCTTTGCACAGTTGATCAACTTTGTCTTTCTCATTGGTTTCAGTTTGATGGTGATGTTCTATTATTCAGTACCGCTTGCTTTTGTCACTTTAGGTGTGCTCCCGTTTTTAGGGATTGTCGTTTATCGGTTTGATAAGGCGGTTCATCCTGCGTTTCAATCGATACGGAAATCAATGGGGAACCTGAACACCAAGGTTCAGGAAAATGTAAGCGGGATGCAGACAGTAAAGTCCCTGTCCAGAGAAGATTACGAGATTGGCAGGTTTATGTCTACAAATAAGGATTATAAAGATAAACAAATCTTTACAGCTGATATCTGGGCAAAATACTTTCCGCTTATGGAACTGATCGGTAACCTGTGTGTCGTTTTTCTTCTATCGTATGGCGGGTATCTTGTCATTCAAGGGAAGCTCATGCCTGGCGAGCTTGTTGCTTTTTTCAGTTTGGTCTGGTATATCATTGGACCCATTATGGGTCTTGGTTTCATCATTAATACCTTCTCGCAATCAAAGGCGTCGGGGGAACGGTTAATAGAGCTCTTGGAAGAACCGGGCGAACTCAAAAATCAATCAGACGCTATCGGATGTGTGGAAGGGGATATTGAATTTAAGGGGGTTACTCACCGATATGGAACAGAAGAGCATCCTCCCATTGAAAATGTGTCATTTCATGCTAAGAAAGGCCAGATCATTGGCTTGATGGGAGCGACAGGTTCCGGGAAAACGACACTCACCCAGCTCATCTCCAGATTTTACGAACCACAGCAAGGCGAGATCCTCATTGACGGTAAATCAATATCTAATTATGATCCCATAATGCTCCGGCAGCATATTGGAGCGGTGTTTCAAGAATCGTTTTTATTCTCTTCAACCATCAAAGATAACATTGCCTATGGAAACCCGGACGCGGACATGGACCAAATTATTGCAGCCGCAGTACTGGCACAGGCACATGATTTTATTATGGAGCTTCCTCATCAGTATGAAACTCAGCTCGGAGAAAGAGGGCTGGGCCTTTCCGGTGGCCAAAAGCAGCGGATTTCCATCGCAAGAGCACTCCTCGTTAATCCGAGCATCCTCCTTTTAGATGATGCGACGAGTGCTGTGGATACGGAAACGGAATCTAAGATTCAGCAGGCGTTCCAGGAAGTAATGAAAGGACGAACGACGATTATTATTGCCCATCGCATCTCCTCCCTGAAGCATGCTGATGAAATTTTAGTGCTTGAGAACGGAAGGGTTGCTGCAAGAGGAACTCATGAACAGTTAATTAAGCGAGAAGGCTTGTATAAACGGACGTATGACTTTCAATACAAGGATAGGGAGGCACTCGAAGCTAAACGAGTGTCAGCGGGGTATTGAACATGGTTAAACGAAAAAAAGAACGTTTCTTTTATTCCAGCGAACCACCTATTGATAAGCCGTTTAATTGGGGGCTCATGCTCCGGCTGTTCGAGTATATGAGGCCATACAGAAAATCGCTGCTGCCGAAAGCCGTGATCGCCATGCTTCTCACGACAGGAATCCGGCTCGTCGTCCCCATATTTATCGGAGTTCTGACGTTTGATCATGCAATTAAGAATAAGAACACACCATTGCTCATTGAGCTGATCATGTCCATTGCTGCCATGTACATTGTGTCATGGGTCGCCAACACGTACCGGATCAGGTGGATGAATGAATTGGGGCAGCTCGTCATTTGTGACATACGCCAGCATTTGTTTAAGCATATCCAGCGGCTGTCCCACCGTTTCTTTGATGAGCGTTCGGCAGGCTCCATACTTGTACGGGTCATCAATGATGTAAATTCGCTTCAGGACCTTTTTACGAACGGGGTTATCAATGTCTTAATGGATTTAATATTGCTTGCTGGGATTATTGTGCTTATGTTTGTTTACAGTCCGCCCCTTGCGCTCGCAATCATGGTCGTTGTCCCGCTCATGTTTATCATTTCGACAAGTATCCGACGGCATATCCGCCGTTCCTGGCAGGTGGTGCGTGCCAGGCAGGCCAAGATTAACTCTCATCTGAACGAAAGTATCCAGGGGATCAGGGTCACTCAGTCGTATACTCAAGAACAGGAGAATATGAACTTTTTTGAAGGGATCAACAACGACAACCTTTTAAGCTGGAAACAAGCGACAAGGCTAAACGCCATGTTCCGCCCTTTTGTGGATGTATCGAATGCCATTGGGACCGTCATTCTGATTTGGTTTGGATCGCATCTCATTCAGCAAGGCTCTCTTGAGATGGGGGTGTTCATATCTTTTGCTTTCTATCTCGGCATGTTTTGGGAGCCGATTTCAAGGCTTGGCCAGGTGTACAATCAGCTGCTTGTTGGAATGGCCTCCTCCGAACGTATTTTTGAATTTTTAGATGAAAAACCAAATGTTGATGAGATTCCGAACCCGGTGGAGCTGGAAGACGTCAGGGGGAATATTACGTTTAAAAAGGTGGAGTTCTCGTACGATGGAAAGCGTAAAGCCCTCAACGGCATTGATTTGACCATTAATGCCGGAGCGACTGTTGCTTTAGTCGGGCATACCGGTTCCGGAAAATCTACCATTGCCAATCTGATCTGCCGCTTTTATGATGCGACAGCGGGAACCATTGAAATTGACGACATTCCTATTAAAGACTTAAAGCTTGATAGTCTTCGCCAAAAAGTAAGTATTGTTCTCCAAGATACTTTCATCTTCTCAGGAACCATAATGGAAAATATCCGATTTGGCCGGCCGGATGCAACGGATGACGAAGTAGAACATGCTGCAGAAGCAGTTGGAGCTCACTTATTTATCAACAAGCTGAAAGACGGCTACCATACAGAAGTAGAAGAGCGGGGAAATGTTCTGTCTGTAGGTGAGCGGCAGCTCTTATCATTTGCAAGAGCCTTGCTTGCCGATCCACGAATCCTCATTTTAGATGAGGCGACAGCAAGTATTGATACAGAAACGGAAGTCAATATTCAAAAAGCACTTAAGACCCTTCTTGCGGGGAGGACCGCCATCATCGTTGCGCACCGCTTGTCTACTATTCGTGAGTCAGATACTATCATCGTGCTTGACCACGGCAACATTGTTGAACAAGGAAGCCATGATGAACTGATGGAACTGGAAAAGGAATATTACCGGCTGGTCCTTTCACAATTTAAAAGGCTTGAAGTAGGGTGAACGGAGTTTGTAAGACGTATATAAAAAGGCCTTTCTCTTCATAGAGAAAGGCCCTATTAAGTTTATTCGCTAATAGAATGCTAGTAAAAAAATAACTATGGTACACTGGTTCTAAGCCTATAAGAAAAGAGGTTGATCAATGATTGCTTTATACAAAGTGGATAAGGAGCTGGAGGAATTCATCGCTCATATATTAAAAGAGAGCGGGATTCAAGCATTATCCTTTCACTCAAGAAAAACGGTCATGGATCATGTCATGAACCCTTTTGTCCTCATCACTCCATCCATTTATGTTAACGAGGTTCGTTCTTTTTCAATTCCCATTGTCCCCTTATCCTTGCATTTAAGTGACTTCGAACAAACAATTAAAGTCAATTCACTAACTAACAAAAATCCTTTGATCATTGTTTCTGGTGAAGAGAAAAAATGGCTGGATGCTGAAAATGCCAATCAAAAAAGTATATTGGAAATCAGGAGCAGGGAGCAAGTTAACCTTGCGAATGCAAAGACCAATACCTCATTTCTTGTTCCTTCCTGGGAAAGTCATCTGCCTATGTCCCAACAAACCAAAGAACACATTTATTATGTCCAGCCGTCGAAGGACACCATATTTTCCGCAGTACGGCAGGCGATCAATCTCATAGGTATAACGAGAGAGATGTTTAAAGAAAAATATCAGGTGAAAGCCATCGTCGATTCTGCACATGATGGATTAATAGCGGTAGACCGCCAAGGAAAAATTACTCTAACCAATGAAAATGCAAAAAAGTATCTGGGACTTGAAGGTGAGGTAGTTGGAAAACACATAACGGAATTTATTCCGCACTCCGATATGCTCAGAGTGCTGCAGACTGGACGAAAAGAAATAGGGGATGTAGCCAAGATTCTTGATCGGCAGATTATTATTAACCGTTTTCCAGTTATGCTTAATCAAACTGTAGTTGGAGCTGTATCCAACTTTAAAGAAATTACCGATCTTCAAAGAATGGAGATGAAACTGAGGAAAAAGTTACATGAGAGCGGGTTAGAAGCAAAATACAGGCTTGATGATATTATTGGTGAATCAAGAACGATTAAGGAAGCGAAAGAACAAGCAAAAATTATTTCGCAAACGGATGCAACGGTTCTGATTACAGGGGAGTCCGGAACAGGTAAGGAGCTGTTTGCTCAAGGCATCCATTTGGGGAGCAGCCGCGCTATTGGTCCTTTTGTCGCTGTTAATTGTGCAGCTTTTCCTGAAAGTCTCCTGGAGAGTGAATTGTTTGGATATGAGGAAGGAAGTTTTTCTGGAGCAAGAAAAGGCGGGAAACAAGGACTCTTCGAATTAGCGCACGGAGGGACTTTGTTTCTAGATGAGATTGGCGAAATGCCATTACAGATACAAGCTCACCTGTTGCGTGTTCTACAGGAAAGATCTGTCCGCAGAATTGGCGGCCAACGAAATATACCTGTGAACGTCCGTATTATTGCAGCAACTAACTCAGACATCGAAGAAGAAATGAACAAGAAGGAGTTTAGAACGGATTTATATTATCGGTTGAATGTACTGTCACTGGAATTGCCAGCGTTACGAGAAAGATTGGAAGATATCCCTTTGCTTATGAGACATTTTCTTGAGCAGTTCAATGAAATGCATCGGAAGCAGATCGCCAAAGTGGAAGATGGCTTTGTCCCGGTTTTGCAGGATTATCACTGGCCAGGCAACATCCGTGAATTAAGAAATGTTTTGGAAAGGATTGTTTTGCTGCAAAAAGGCACAGAAATTTCAGCTAAGGATGCTTCCTTCTTTTATCCAAAACTCAGGAAGAGACAGAGTAAGGAAACAGTGGGCAGTGAAGCAACCATAAAGGAAAGTGAAAGGGATTTAATCCGGAAGGCACTCCTTAAATATGACAGTAAAGCAAAGGCGGCACATTCTCTCGGGATTGACCGATCGACACTTTGGAGAAAAATAAAGGAATACCAATTATGAGGTTTCATCTTGAAACGAGTGTTGTAATTTGCAACAGTGAGTTCCGCATCATACTTTTCTATACGCTATAATTTCTGAAAATTTAAAATAAACTAAATTGGCACAAATCTTGCAAGTGTATGTTACTAACAATACAAAATGAGGTGATAACTTGCAGCACTTTTCAATTGCCGCCATACCTGGTGATGGAATAGGGCCTGAAGTCATGGCAGAGGGATTAAAAACGTTAACCAAGATAGGGGAACTTCATGGAGGGATTCATTTTTCCATTGATTCGTTTGATTGGAATTGTGATTACTATTTAAAACATGGAAAGATGATGCCGGGGAACGGCCTGAAAATTTTACGTGATTATGATGTGATTCTTCTAGGCGCAATAGGTGCCCCAACTGTACCTGACCACATATCGGTTTGGGAGCTGATCTTGCCTATTCGCAGGACCTTTCAGCAATATATCAATTTACGTCCGATCAAGCTTCTGAGAGGATTGGACAGCCCTCTCCGATATAAGGCGCATCATGATCTGGATTTTGTGGTGATCCGTGAAAATACGGAAGGAGAATACTCGAACATGGGAGGGCGGTTACATGAGAATACCCCCTTTGAGCTTGCAGTACAAAACAATGTGTTTACTAGATATGGAACCGAACGTGTGATCAAATATGCCTACTCACTTGCCGAAAAAAGAAATAAAAAACGGCTGACCGCAGCAACGAAATCAAACGGAATTAATTTTTCAATGCCATTCTGGGATGAAATCGTAAAGGAAGTCAGCCGGACTCATCCTTCTATACGAACGGATATATATCATATTGATGCGCTTGCCGCCTATTTTATTACACGGCCAGAAGAGTTGGATGTGGTTGTAGCAAGCAACCTTTTCGGTGACATCCTGACTGATCTTGGGGCGGCTATTGTAGGCGGTCTTGGGCTGGCACCTTCAGGAAATATTAACCCTGAAAAGACGTATCCTTCAATGTTTGAACCGATTCATGGGTCGGCGCCTGACATCGCCGGAAAAGGAATAGCGAATCCCATCGCCCAGATTTGGAGTCTCAGCTTAATGATGCAGCATCTAGGTTTTCCTGATATGGCAGACTTGATTGTTGAGTCTATCGAAGAGGTCCTTCTGGAAGGAAAAGTTTCCACGAGAGACCTAGGCGGGAAACACACGACATTTGAAATGGGAAGTGCCATTCGTGAACAAATGACGAGTAGGAGCATGAATTTTAAATAAGGAGATGGATAAAGCATGACCGACACACAGACTCCATTAAAGAGTGACAAAAAATTGCATCTGTACATTGATGGCAAACATGTTCAAACCGAGAAAAGTATTCCTGTGTATCATAAATACACAGGGGAGGTGATCGCTGCCATCGCGAAAGCAGGTAAGCATCATGTCGATCAGGCGGTGACTGCTGCGGAAAAAGTTTTTAAGGCGGACCAGCTAACAGCCTGCCAGAGATCTGCAATTCTTTCAAAAGCCGCTGATTTAATGGAAAAAAGGCGCAGGGATTTTGAACTTTCCTTAGTAAAAGAAGTAGGGAAAACCCTAAAAGATGCGGCAGGAGAACTAGACCGGACAATTAACACGATCCGTTTATCCGCAGAAGAAGCGAAAAGGATCGCAGGTGAAATGATTCCCCTTCAGGCAACGGAAGGAGCCGACAACCGGTTAGGCTTTACCATTCGCGTTCCAAAAGGGGTTATCGGAGTGATTACCCCATTCAATTATCCTTTGTTATTAGGGGTTCATAAGATCGCTCCCGCCCTTGCTGCCGGAAACACGATTGTCATTAAGCCTGCTACCACTACACCATTGGCCACTTTCCAGCTGGTCGAACTTTTGGAGGAAGCGGGTCTTCCGAAAGGCTACGTCAACATCGTCACTGGGGCAGGGAGTGAAGTGGGGGAATGGCTCTTGGAAGATGAGCGCATCGCAATGTATACATTTACTGGTTCAGGTGAAGTCGGAAGGCATATTAAAGAACGAAGCGGCTTGAGGCCGGTGGCTCTTGAATTGGGCAACAATTCCCCGAACATTGTACACAGTGACGCAGATTTAGAGTTGGCAGCGAAACTAACGGCAAGCCGCAGTTTTCATAACGCTGGACAAGCCTGCATAGCAGTACAGCGCCTTTATGTTCATCAATCAGTCTTAAATGAGTTTACGGAGCGTTATCTACATCATGTTCAACAATTGAACGTTGGTGATCCTGAAGCAGAAGAAACAGACGTAGGACCGATGATCAGTGAAAAAGAGGCCATTCGTTCAGAGAAATGGATCAATGAAGCAATAGAACAAGGAGCTAAATCCTTACTTCCTGTTAAAAGGGAAGGTGCCCTGTTATTCCCGACAGTGCTCGTCAACACAAAACCTGACATGAAGGTGGTCTGTAAGGAAGTATTCGCTCCCATTGTGAGCATCATTCCTTATCAAGATATTGATGCGGCTTTTCAGTTTGCCAATCAATCAGAGTATGGACTTCAGGCGGGTATTTTCACAATGGATTTACAGCTGGCGATGAGAGCGGCCAAAGTTCTGCAATATGGCGGAGTGATCATAAATGATGTATCAACATATCGGAATGATGTCATGCCATATGGCGGCGTTAAGAACAGCGGGATCGGAAAAGAAGGGCCGCATTATGCGATTCAAGAAATGACAGACGAACGAATGGTGGTGATTAACCTATGACTGCGGGATTGCTTGAAGGAAAAACAGCTATCATTACAGGAGCGGGCTCTGGTATGGGGAAGGCTGCAGCCAAGCTGTTTGCAGCCGAAGGAGCAAACGTCGTTTTAGCTGACTTAAATCGTGAAGCGGCCAATTGTACTGCTGGGGAAATAGGAAATACAGGGGAAGTAATGGTGATTCAAACAGATGTTGGAGAAGACGAAAGTGTCCAGAAGCTGGTTAATGAAGCCGTCCATCAATATCAGCATTTAGACGTTTTGCTGAATTGTGCCGGAGTACCTCAGTTTTTCACTCCCATTGAAGAAATGAGCATAAATGAATGGGACAAGATTATGAACGTCAATGCGAAGTCGATTTTTTTGACCACACGGCACCTTGTTCCTCACATGAAACGAATCAGGAAAGGTTCGATTATAAATATCGCTTCCATTGCGGGTATACGGGCAAGACCTGGTTTAAACGCTTATTGTGCATCGAAAGGCGCCGCGATTATGTTAACGAAAGCACTGGCGCTTGAATTGGCACCTTTTAAAATTCGGGTGAATGCCATTAATCCAGGACCCGCTGAAACGCCGATGCTTGGAAAATTCCTGCCTGGTGATGAAAAAAAAGTTGAGGAAGACAAAAAGAAAATTTTTCTGGACAGTGTTCCTTTAGGCACCTTGATTCAACCGGAGGACATTGCTCAGGCCGCTTTATATCTGGCTTCCGACTTGGCAAAAGCGGTCACTGGAGAAATCATGAATCTCGATGGCGGCCGAGGGGTCTAGTCTAATTTTATGCTTTTAAAAGAAATCAGAAAGAGAAAGGGAGGTTTATATGAATCTATCAATTGAAGAGCGAACAACAAAAAAAGTGTTTTGGAGAATAATTCCGTTTATTTTTTTGTTATACATTGTAGCCTTTCTTGACAGGGTCAACCTTGGATATGCTGCACTGGATATGAACAAAGATTTAGCCTTGGCCAGCTCTACCTTCGGATTAATCTCAGGTATTTTCTTCTTTGGATACTTTCTCTTTGAGATTCCCAGCAATATACTTCTCCACAAATTTGGAGCAAGAAAGTGGATCGCACGGATCATGGTCAGCTGGGGATTGGTTGTGATTTTGACCGGTTGGGCAGAGAGCGCCGCACATCTCTATGTTCTGCGATTTCTTTTAGGAATAGCGGAAGCGGGATTTTTTCCAGGCATTATTTTATATATTACTTACTGGTTTCGTGCAAAAGAACAAGCCAGAGCTTTCGCCTTGTTTATGACTGCGCTGGCAGCCTCAAATATCATTGGAGCTCCATTATCGACCTGGATCATGGATTCCATTCAATGGGCAGGTATGCCGGGATGGCGATGGATGTTTGTTTTAGAAGGAATACCGGCCATCATTATAGGTATTATTACGTACTTTTACTTAACGGATCGCCCTCAAGATGCGAATTGGCTGGAACAGGAAGAAAAAGATTGGCTCATAAAAGAAATTGAGCGTGAAAGTAGCCAAAAAGGAAACCTCAAACAGTCTTCAACCCGACAAGTGCTGACCAACCCTCTGGTTTGGAAGTTCTCTTTGATTTACCTAACTCTCGTAGTCGGTCTATACGGCATTGGATTTTGGATGCCGACCATCATTAAATCCTTCTCGACGGTGCTCTCTAACACTCAGGTAGGACTCATTTCCATGGTGCCCTACATTGCTGGAGGAATCTGTATGATCTTGTGGGCCAGGCGTTCAGATCGAACGGGTGAGCGAAGATTATCTACTGCACTGCCGCCTTTACTGGGAGCCCTAGGCTTGATTGGGGCTGGGATGACGTCAAATCCCTATCTTTCGATTTTGATGATGTCTATTGCGACCGTTGGAATCTACAGCTTTTTTGGTCCTTTCTGGTCATTGCCTGCACTTTTTTTGACAGAAGCTTCAGCCGCTGTAGGGATTGCACTCATTAATTCAATCGGTAACTTAGGAGGTTTTGTTGGACCCTATATGATCGGATATTTAAAGGATGCCTCCGGAAAGATGGAAGCAGGACTATTCTTTCTAAGTTTTTCTTTAATCATTACGAGTTTGCTAGTATTTAGTTTAAAAAAGGAAGGTTCAGGAATGAAAGCCGATGAACCGTTTGTAGAAACAAAATCTTTGTAGATGTGCACGCAGAGGAAGGGGATATGCATGATAGAACCTCTTATTAAAGTTAACGACCTTTCTTTTGAATACAAGTTAAATAATAAAACCTCCATTCCCGTATTGAAGGGTGTTTCCTTTGATATATTTCCGGGAGAATATGTTGCGATCGTCGGACATAACGGCTCTGGAAAGTCTACCCTTTCAAAGCACTTGAACGGGATTTTAAAACCCAGCAGCGGTGATGTTCTGGTAAGTGGCAGCAACACAAAGGAACTACAAATGCTGCGCGAAATTCGGCAAAAGGTAGGTATGGTATTTCAGCATCCCGATAACCAGATTGTTGCGACCATTGTTGAAGACGATGTGGCCTTTGGTCTAGAGAATATTGAAATCCCTGCAGCAACAATGAAGGATAGAATTGATTATGCACTAGAAGCAGTCGGGATGAGTGAGTTTCGGCAAAGACCGCCTCATCACCTATCCGGCGGACAGAAACAGCGGGTTGCCATTGCGGGTATCATTGCGATGAAACCGGATTGTTTAGTGCTCGATGAAGCAACCAGCATGCTGGATACCTACGGAAGAAGAGACATACTCAATGTTGTGCGCGAACTGAACGATGACGGGATGACCATTGTTTCCGTTACTCATCATATGTCAGAAGTGGCAGAAGCCAGCCGGGTCATCGTCATTGAACAGGGACAAATTGTTATGGATGGGTCACCAAGGGAGATTTTTCAACAGTATGAAAGGATGCAGCAATTGAAACTTGATATTCCAGTTGCGAGCCGATTAGCAAGATTGATTCATGAATATGACGAAGAATTCCAGTCAGATCTGATCCGGAATAACGAGATTATACAAGAGGTTGTCCGTCTATCAGCCAAACGGGGGGTGTTTGTGGGATGAGTGAATCTGCCATTTTAGAAGTGAACAATTTGTACCATACCTACATGGAAAAGACACCTCTTGAATACAAGGCACTGGCCGGGATTAATCTGCAGGTGAAAAAAGGAGAATGCGTAGCGGTTATTGGGCATACCGGTTCTGGAAAATCGACATTAATTCAGCATTTTAACGGACTGATGCGTCCTCAGCGGGGAGAAGTATTAGTGGATGGCCAGAATTTATCGGATCCAAAACTGGATGTTAAAGCGTTGAGAAGAAAAGTAGGACTTGTGTTCCAAAATCCTGAAGATCAGATTTTTGAGAAGCTGATCGGTGATGATATCGCTTATGGCCCTTTAAAAATGGGGCTGCCGCTAAAAGAAGTAAGAGATCGTGTGAAGTGGGCGATGGAACTGGTGGGCCTGTCTTTTGAGGAATTGAAAGACAGGGTGACCTATGCCTTGAGCGGCGGACAAAAAAGAAAGGTAGCTCTAGCCGGTGTTCTGGCTCTCAAACCAGAAATTTTGGTGCTCGATGAACCGACAGCTGGTCTGGATCCCTTTTCCAGGCAAGAATTATTGGACAGAATTGCTCTGTTGAATAAGCAAGAAAAGATGACCGTCATTTTTGTCTCACACAATATGGAGGAAGTCGCTTATTTAGCTCAACGGATATACGTATTAGCTGACGGAAAAAATCTCATAGATGGAACGCCTCGTGAGATTTTTGGCAATACAGAAATACTTCGCAGACACCATATTGCCGCACCTCAAACGGTTGAGATCCTGGCACATCTAAAACAACGGGGCTATTCCGTTGATCTAAAAGCATTTGAGCGGGAGTCTGCCGCCAAGGAAATCGTATCTATTCTTCAGCCGTTCAGGAGGTGAAAATATTGGCTGGTTTTGAATTTGAATTATCTCGCAATATAACCATTGGCCAGTATTTGCCGACAGGTTCACTTGTCCATCGTTTAGATCCGCGTGTGAAGCTATTGTCCTTCACCATACTGGTCATTGCAATGGCTATATGTGATACCTATGTAGGTAATATTATTGCCCTCGCATTTGCCATTTGCTTATTTTATATCTCACGTATTCCGATAAGTTATGGTTTGTCAGGTGTCAAGCCGGCAATCCCATTCATTTTGATATTAGCCGTACTGCAATTGATGTTCTATAACAAAGTGGCTTCCGGAGGAACGGTTTTAGTTGATCATGGTTTTATCCTGATTACCTCTGACAGTATACGGCTGGTCATCGTATCTGCATTGCGTTTCATTGAAATCATCTTTTTGAGCAGTGTACTGACACTAAGTACATCTACCACACAGATCACTCATGGGATTGAGAGTTTATTACGGCCATTAAAGTATGTAAAGTTTCCGGTTCATGAATTTGCACTGATTATTACCATCGCTATCCGTTTTGTCCCAACGTTTGCAATGGAAATGGAAAAGATGATGAAGGCCCAGGCATCAAGGGGGGCAGAGTTTGGTACAGGTGCCTGGTGGAGAATCATACAGAGGACAAAAGATGTGTTTCCGATCATTATCCCATTGTTCAATGTAGCGATGGCACGGGCAGAAGACTTAGTGCTCGCCATGGAAGCAAGATGCTACACACCAGGAAACGAACGGTCCATTTACACAAAATACAAAGCACAGAACAAAGATTATATCGCTATTCTTTTTTGTATTTTATTCGCTTCTCTCTTATTGCTATTTCCATTTCCCTACTAGATATCAACCTAACCATAAAATGCAAAACTTACAATTCTTTCAATTATAAGGAGGGTAATCAAATGGAAAGAGGATTAACGACTAGAAAGATTGTCATTGCAGGTGTATTGGGGGCAGTAGCTATTTTGCTTGGTGTCACACGGTTAGGCTTCATTCCTGTTCCAACAGCAGCCGGGAACGCAACCATCATGCATGTTCCTGCCATCATTGGAGGGGTAATGCAAGGTCCGTTTGTTGGACTGGTCATCGGATTAATCTTCGGAGTTTCATCCTTTTTGGATGCAACGATTCCGCTTTTCAAGGATCCTCTCGTCGCGATTCTTCCTCGATTGTTTATTGGTGTCACAGCCTACTTCTCATATCTCTCCTTGAAAAGAGTAAACGAATATGCCGCTATCGGTGTAGCAGGCTTTATAGGAGCATTTACGAATACCCTCCTCGTTTTAATCATGGCTGTAGTCAGAGGCTATATTGCACCTGGGGTCGCGGTTACAATTGCAGTTACCAATGGGATTCCTGAAGCTATAGTCTCCGTGATCATCACGCTGGCTGTAGTTGTGGCTTGGAAAAGACTGGACCACAGCGGAAACAAAAAATCCAAGATCTCTGGAGAAATGTAGTGGGTAATTTCCAGAATATCACCGATGTTCCGGGCATTAAAGTCGGCAATGAAGAAGATAGCAAAGGCTATACGGGCTGTACTGTATTAGTGATGGAAAATGGTGCTGTTTGTGGTGTGGATGTTCGGGGATCAGCTCCAGGGACCCGGGAAACGGATCTCCTTCACCCGCTGAATCTCATGGAGAAGGTACATGGTATCTGCCTGGCGGGAGGCAGCGCCTATGGACTTGATGCGGCAAGCGGCGTTATGAGATTTTTGGAAGATAAAGGGGTTGGCTTGGATGTTGGCGTAGGAGTTGTACCGATTGTTCCCTCAGCTGTCCTGTTTGATTTGCCGGTTGGAGATCCTTTGGCCAGGCCTGATCAAAAAATGGGTTATCAGGCCGCATCAAATGCAGCACAGGGACATTTTCCCTTGGGTAACTCTGGGGCAGGATGCGGGGCTACGGTCGGTAAAGTGGCTGGCCATCATCGTGCGATGAAGGGAGGCCTTGGCTCTGCCTCTTTCAACCTGCCCAATGGTTTAATCGTAGGTGCTATTGTCGCTGTCAATGCCATAGGCGAAATTAGATATCCGAACACTGGAGAAGTGATTGCCGGTGCAAGAGATGATCTGGGATATATCAGGAGCAGCTTGGAGTGGATGCTTGAACAGCCCGAGATTCCATTAACTGTCGGTACGAATACAACGATTGCTGTGGTCGCGTGCAATGCTGATTTAACAAAGTCACAAGCGACAAAAGTCGCCTCCATGGCTCATGACGGATTAGCAAGAACGATCTATCCTGTGCACACGATGTATGATGGGGACACCATATTTTCTCTCGCTACTGGAGAAGTGAGCGCTTCAGTAGACCTCATTGGAACCCTGGCAGCAGACGTTTTAGCAGAAGCAGTCATCCAAGCCATTCTGAACGCTGAAGGAATTGTAAACTTTCCTTCAAGTAAAGACGTCAGAAAATCACTTAGGAAAGGAAGGGAGTAATGACAACTGCCATTGAATCGATTCTGAACCATGTTGATGAAGAAGAAGTAGTCGAGCTGACAAGAAGACTCATCCGGATAAAGAGTGTTTATCGTCCCAATGTTGAAGGCGGTAATGAGGAGAAGGTTGCCCGTTTCCTCCTTGACTACCTAAAGGACATCGGGCTGGAGGTCTACTATGAAGAGGTAGTGCCAGGACGGCCAAATGTGATCGCGGTCTATGACTCTGGCCTTCCTGGTAAAACACTTTTATTTGAAGGGCATACAGATGTGGTAACTGAAGGGGACCTGGACTCCTGGACCTATGACCCATTTGGCGGAGAAATCAGTAACGGGAGAATATACGGAAGAGGTTCTTGTGATACAAAAGGAAATTTAGCTGCTGCAATCTCTGCTGTTCATTCTTTGAAAAAATCACAGATTCCTTTCAAAGGTAAAATTATACTATGTATTCCTTGTGACGAAGAAGGCATGATGATTGGAATAAAAGAGTTTATTAATAATGGCTGGGCTAAAGATGTGGATGGAGCGATTATTTGTGAACCAGAGGAAAACCAGCTATGTATAACTCAAAAGGGTGCAATGCGGATCGTTTTGAAAACGTTTGGAAAAATGGCCCACGGCGCAATGCCGCTCACCGGAATCAATCCTGTCACAAGAATGGCAAGATTGATTGTGGAATTGGATAAACTGGAACAAGCGGAAAAAGAAAGGCTGGGAGAACATCCTTATCTCGGCTGGCCGAGTATCACGCCAACTATCCTTCAATCACCCGTAAAAGGAGAACCACAAATCAATGTCGTTCCTTCACAATGTATGGCCTCTCTCGACATACGGACGGTACCTGGACAGGATCATTCACAACTCAGAAGGAATATGGAAGATATCATTGAGCGGCTCAGCAATGAAGATGATCTTTTTAGTGCATCTCTTGAAGTGATCGAAGACCGCCCTTGGACAGAGACACCAAAAGATCATGAAGTTGTTCAGGCTGTGGCAAAGGCTTATTCCGAATTGACGGGAAAGCCTCCTATCTATAATGGTGTTCCGGGGGCAACAGATGGCACGTTCCTTCATCTTGCTGGGGTGCCAATTATTACTACAGGAGCAGGTGATCGCTATATCCCTCACCATGCCGATGAATATGTTGATATAGAGGAGCTTGTTCAAACAGTGAAGCTTTACACATTTTCCGCTCTTAATTTTTTGAAGTAGTTTTCGAATGAAGAAGAAAGGCAGGTCCTTTGGAAAAAGGATTCTGCCTTCTATATGTTTGACAAATTATTGTTATACTGATTCTTTCGTCACTGCTGAAGCTAACTTTTTGTGATGGAAAACATAAGAACCGGCAATAAGAATGAATCCAACAAAAAAACCTACCCATGAACTGAACGGATCTCCGACTGCGATAGTGGAATACATGGCACCGGCAAGATCAAAGACAAACCCCGCATAAGCCCACTCTTTTAATCTTGGAAAGCCTGGAACCAGAATGGCGATGACACCTAATAATTTGGCAACGCCAAGAAAAGGTAAAAGGTAGTCAGGATAGCCCAAATGATTAAATAAATCGACAGCACTAGAAACAGATAGAATATCAGGAATGGAACCTGCTAGCATTAAGGCTGACAATAATGCTGTGAAGATCCAATACCAGACACGAATTCGCTTCATCATCTCATTCCCCTCTGCAAAATTTTGGATTGAATTTTTGTTTCACCATCATGCTTATACACAGGGGATGAGGAGTAGAATGAGACTTTATATTCAATTTAATATAAGAACAACATAAGTAGACTCGTAACAATCCCGGTCCAAATGCAGAGAATAAAACAGTATCCCATGATATCTTTAATCTTTAAGCCAAGTACTCCTAATAAGGGAAGTGCCCAAAACGGCTGAATCAAGTTTGTCCAAGCATCTCCCCACCCAACAGCCATGGCAATGGTTGCTGGATCAACACCTAGTTTTAAACCTGCGGGAACTTGTAGCGGTCCTTGTAAAGCCCATTGGCCGCCGCCTGAAGGAGCCAAAAGGTTAACTAAGCCTGCTGACCAGTATGTAAAGAGATCAAAGTTGTCTTTAGAGGCTATGGAGGCCATCCATTCAATAATGTTTGCTCCAAGCCCTGAACTTCCAAGAACGCCAATGATACCTGCATAGAAAGGAAATTGGAGAATAAGAGGAGATATGGTTTGAGTCGCCTCCTCAAACCCTTTGGCAAAGTTATTCAATGAGCCATGTAACAACAAACCTAAAGACAAGAAAAAGATATTGATAATATTCAGATCCAGACTGCGTCCATGAAGGAATTCATACCCGCAATACATTACCCCGATGGCACCGAGAACGATTCCCAAAAAAGGAGTCCATTCTAACCTTTCTGCTATTGTTACGTTTTGGGGTTGAACTATTGTATTTGAAGGCTGGGGTTGTCCTTTATAAGCAACGATATTTTTCTTTGGGGCCATTAATAAGATGATAATAGGCATCGTGACTAAAAGTACAAGAAAAATTATGATTGTGGAAGGACTAAAAATGGTCTGTGAAGTGGGAATGACTCCCATTTGTTTCATAAGGAAGTGGTCCGATGTTGCAACAGTAAGTCCAATTGAGCTTGATAGCCCTGCACTATATAGGGCAGTAGGAGCATAAGCAGCAGCGACAAGCAAAGGGAAATGAGAATAAGCATTTTTAGAGGCTACTTCTTTTGCCATGATGGCGCCAACCACGACCGCCAATCCCCAATTGATATAGTATGCAAAAGCACTGATCAAGAATGTCAGTATATACGCTTTCTGTGGGGTGTTTGCTAACCTTGCTATCGATTGAAGTCCTTTATTCAAGAAAGGCACACTTGCCAGCGTCATGCCAGTCACCATTAACAAAACCATCTGCATGGTAAAAGCTAAATATGCCCAGAAGCCATCTCCCCATGATTTTATAATGCTCATCGGCTCTGAAGGATGCATAAAAACGCCGATGAGCAGAACGAACAATGTCAGAAGAACGGCGATCACAAAGGCATCCGGAACATATTTATGGGACCAGTTTGACAATACATTTGCCAATCTTGTAAACAATGATTCTCTTGCACCTTCATCATCCACTTTTTTCTGAGCTTGGAACTCCATGCGATCATCTCCTCCTTTTATGAAGCATGAAAGAAGCATCATAAGCCCAAATCTGAACTCATGACGCTTTTTACTTAGTACCAGATGGTTTCGGCCACTTTATAGGCATCACTGTTTGGTATGGCATGTTTGCCCTGTGCTTTTGCTTTTCTTGGGTCATAATCATATACCATTCCTGTGTAACAGGAAGTTTGTCCCGTATTTACCGAACCGTTTCCGCCTGAACTGTCGCACGTTAGCGCTTTGCCATCCGTACTGCGCACAATCCTTGCATCCGCTTCATAATTGGATGTCGCTTTTCGGGTGATGGTTACCTTTGCCCAAGCGGTTTTGCATGCCGTGCTAAACTTCAGCTCTACGTAAGAAACAGAGTCGATCCATTTTTTATCTTTTGTAACCGCACTGTCATCACAGTTATTGTAGTATGGACTCTTTCCGTCATACGAATGGTTTTCTGCATGGGCAGACTGTTCAAACGTACCGAAAGATGTAATGATTGCAGCTGCAATGATCGCTATGGACAAAAAAAATCCTTTGATCTTTTTCCTCAACAAAAATCATCCTTTCTTTTTTAATACCAATCTGTCTCTCCACGGGTATACGGCCAAAATCCAACTGCCTTTGCTTTCCGGGGATCCAAGTCATATACCATAGGGGTGTAACAGGAAGTCTGCCCTTTGTTGATTTCTCCGTTACCGCCAGCATTGTGGCACCCATACTGTTTATTATCTGTATTTCGTACGACCAAGGCAGTGGCTTCACCATCTGTTTTGGCTGGTCTGCTCAAAGTGATCTTGGCCCACGCTGTCTTGCATGTGGTGCTGAATCTCAATTGCAGGGTGGCATAAGAGCCATCAGGATTGGTGATCTTCAAGGATTTTTTCGTCACACCAGAGTCATCGCAATTGTTGTAGGAAGGGGCTTTACCGTCATAGGTGTGTGTCTCCGCTATAGCTTTGCTCGTAAAGCCCCCTGGGGCGACGAGGAATGTAATACTTAAAAAGGCAACAAAGATGCAGGATGTTACTTTTTTAATCAGTCTCAACCTTATCCATCCTCCCGTTTTTTTATTCCACCCTAGACTAACGCGGTTGGAATAATATGTTAAGTGCAATTTATCCCAAAAAATTCTAGTTTTTCGAAAGTAAAATCAGCAGATAGTCGGAGAATGAATCAGGCAGAAAGTAACTGATGAAACAGGATGAGTGCAATAATGCAAAATCCCTGATCCGTTTAGGATCAGGGATTTTGTTCACTAATAACCGCGTGCCAGGCACCTGGATTATTTTAAAGCGTTTTGAATCGTTTCAAAGCTCTTTTCAATATGTGAAAGCATTTCCTGTTCGGCTTTACTGGCATTTCGTTCCTTCATCGCCAAATAAATCCGTTCGTGATCATCAACAAAATCTGAGAAGTTCTTAAAATGATTTTTTAAAACATTATTCCTGATATAAAGCGTTTTTGTTTTGATCACATCGCATAATTGGATGAGCTGTTTATTATCGGAGGCGATGTCAATCATATCGTGAAATTTTTGATTTAGATTGGTAAGGGTTTGTGCATCATTTAATTTTACAGCCTTTTTTGATTCCTCAAGAACAAAGCCGAGCTCATTCAGCTGCTCGTCCTGTATATGAGCAGTTGCCAATTTGACGGCAAGAGACTCGAGACTTTTCCTGCATTCATATACATCCACTATATCTTGAACACTAGGATTATAAACAAATATGACATTATTTTCCCGTGTGAGCAAACCATCTTTTAACAGCATCTGGAAGGCTTCCCGAACGGTTCCTCTGCTGACGCCAAGCTGTACGGCGACCTTCGTCTCAACCAATCGTTCTCCAGGTCGGAATTCACTATCCATGATCATTGCTTTTAAGATCGTATACACCTGACTATGCAAAAGTTCTGTTTTTTGTATTTCCCTCAATTCAAGACCTCCTATAAAACATAAGTTCAAGTCGTTATTTTCTGTCTAATTAATAGTTTACAACAACTCAAGGAGTTTGTGAAAGAATTTCGTCAACGGTTAACCGTTGACAAAGAAAACATAGATAATTATTATTATAATTATCAGAATTTTGGAAACAGATAACAAGTTCGCTTATGCGTACGTAAAGCGCTTACATCATTCGGGGCTAATCTACTAAATGGGGTGGAGTATGATGGATAAACAAAAGATCGGGCCGTTAAACGGGCTGAAGGTTTTGGAAATCGGCAGTTTAATAGCGGGGCCGTTCGCCGGAAGATTATTGGCGGATTTCGGTGCTGAGGTTATTAAAGTTGAGCCGCCAGGAAAGGGGGATCCCATTCGGAAATGGAGAATGCTGCATGAGGGGACTTCTTTATGGTGGTATGTGCAGTCCAGGAATAAGAAAAGCATCTCTTTAGATCTTCGAAAGGAAGAAGCGCAGGAAATCATTCGAGAGCTTGCTAAAGAGATCGATATTATTATTGAAAACTTTAAACCTGGCACGCTGGAAAAGTGGGGCATTGGTTATGAGGACTTAAAGAAATATAATCCCTCTATCATTATGGTTCGTGTTTCAGGTTATGGCCAGGATGGCCCATACCGGAATAAACCGGGCTTTGGCAGTATTGGGGAAGCAATGGGAGGAATTCGGTATTTAACCGGGTATCCTGATCGTCCTCCGACAAGAGTAGGAATCAGTTTAGGAGATTCTGTAACTGCTCTCTATGCCGTTATGGGAGCTTTAATGGCTGTCTATCATAGAGATCAAACCGGAGAAGGGCAATGTGTGGATGTCGCACTTTACGAGGCGATCTACAGCTTGATGGAAAGTGCTGTCCCAGAGTATGACCAATACGGAGTGATCCGTGAAAGAACGGGCAGTACTCTGCCAGGAATAGCACCTTCCAATACATACCTTTGCAAAGACGGAAAGTACGTTGTTATCGGAGCAAATGGGGATGGCATCTTTAAAAGGCTGATGGAAGCCATCAATCGAGAAGATTTGCGAGATGATCCTGATTATGCTTTCAATCATGGACGAGTACAGAAGGCGGAGTACCTCGATAAAGTTATCGGTGGCTGGACAATACAGCATAACTTAAAGGATGCACTAAAAATATTGGATGAATACAACATACCTGCCGGCTCCATCTATAGTGTGGAAGATATGATGCAAGATCCGCACTTTATTGCTCGTAAAATGATTTGCGAGCTGGATGTAGAAGGGCTGGGAAAACTTAAGGTTCCTGGTATTGTTCCAAAAATGAGCAAGACACCTGGAAAGATTAACTGGCCCGGTCCTAAGCTTGGAGAACATACGGAAGAAGTTTTAAAAGAAAAGCTGGGTATCACAAAGACCCGATATGAAGAATGGCAAGAGAAAGGAATCATTATCAATAACGAAACAGGAATTCTGAAATGACAGGAAGGAGAGCAGCTGATGAATTTACCGAAACGTGTAGAAATCATTGAATCGGGACCGCGGGATGGCATCCAAAATGAAAATACGTTTATCCCGACCGAAAAGAAACTGCAGCTTATTCACGCCTTAGGAAAGACGGGGATCAGAAGGATGGAGGCCACCTCGTTTGTTTCGCCAAAGCATGTGCCGCAAATGGCAGACGCCGATAGGGTCTATCGAAACATCGATCAACAGCCAGATGTGCAATACCTGGTCCTTATTCCGAACAAAAAAGGATTTGAACGGGCAAGAGATGCGGGAGCTAAAAATCTTGCTCTTGTTGCCGGGGCAAGCGAGACGTTTAACAAGAAGAATGTTCGGATGTCCGTAGAAGAATCACTTCACCAGCTATCATTAGTAGTAGAAGAGGCAAAAAGCGAGAACATGTTTGTAAGATTCAGTATCGCTACCGCCTTTCACTGCCCGTATGAAGGTCTTGTGGCAGAAGAAAAAACATTGAATATCGTGAAGAGATTGGGAACGTTAGAGGTAGATGAAATTGTTTTATGCGATACGATCGGCCGTGCGAATCCAAACCAGGTCTATCAGTTATTTTCAAAAACATTAGACCTCGGCACAAAGGGTAAAGTTACAGCACACTTCCATGATACATACGGATTTTCCAAAGCGAATTCATTCGCTGCTTTGCAGGCTGGAATTACCTCTTTCGATACTGCCATTGGCGGTCTCGGGGGGTGCCCATTTGCACCAGGTGCTGCAGGAAATGATTCGACCGAAGACTTTGTATTTATGCTTAATGAAATGGGCATTGAAACAGGCATTGATTTTGACAGGCTGATGGATTGCGTAAGTCAGGTTAAAGAAATGACGGAACGGAGGCTTACAGGCCACCTGCAGCAGGTGAGAGGAGGGAATATGGAACAGAGGGTGTAGGAGACGTGGTTTAAGCGTCTATCAAGGAATTGTAACCGCTTTCTAATCAATGGATATTAAGGGGGTTTAGGGAATGGCTATTTTAGGTTTTTTAATGATTGCTACGTTTCTTTATTTGGTCATGACGAAACGAATTTCAGTATTAATTGCTTTCGCACTCGTGCCGGTTGTCTTTGGCCTGATCGGAGGCTTTCGGCTTGAAATGGGACAAATGATGCTTGAAGGCGTCCAGAAAGTAACACCGACGGGCATCATGATCGGCTTTTCTATCTTATATTTTGGATTGATGATTGACCGAGGATTGTTTGATCCGATGATCTCCCGTTTGATTCGATTCGCAAAAGGAGATCCGCTCAAAATCGTGATGGCCTCTGCTGTCATTACGTTAATCGTGGCTTTAGACGGTGATGGTTCTGCGACGTTTATGATTACAATCACTGCTTTGCTCCCTGTTTATAAAAGGCTGGGCATGAATCCTCTTATCCTGGCGAGTACCGTGGCCCTTGGTGCAGGAGTCATGAACATCATCCCTTGGGGAGGACCGCTGGCAAGAGCCATGGTCTCACTGGATGCCTCTTCTTCACAACTGTTTAATCCGATTATTCCCTCCATGCTTGCAGGTATGGCCTGGGTTGTGTTTGTTTCGTACGTACTTGGAAAAAAAGAGCGAAAACGTCTTGGAGTTGTTCAATGGACGAATCATCAGGGGAAAAATGCGGAAGAAGAGACAGCGGCCGCTTTGGACATGCCGGCAACTCGCCTGCCAAAAATGTTCTGGTTCAATCTTATTCTAACAGTTGTTCTTATAACGGTTTTAATCATGGAAATAATGCCGGTACCTGTCTTGTTTATCCTTGCGTTTGCCCTTGCTTTAATCGTGAATTTCCCTGATGTTAAAAGACAGAATGAACAGATCGCCGCACATGCAAAAAGCATGGTAATGGTGTGCTTTACCATTTTTGCAGCCGGTATTTTCACAGGTGTCCTTTCAGGTACAAAAATGCTCGATGCCATGGCCGTGTCTATGGTCTCTATCATACCGGATTGGATGGGTCCGCACCTGCCGACTTTAATAGCCGTCATTAGTATGCCGTTAAGCTTAATTTTCTCCCCAGATGCCTTTTATTATGGAGTGCTTCCGATCCTTAGCGAATCAGCCGCCTCTTTCGGTATTGATCCTTTAGACATCGGCCGAGCCGCATTACTCGGAAACGCAACAACAGGGTTTCCGTTAAGCCCATTAAATCCATCGGTCTTTGTTCTGCTAGGGTTGTGTAAGGTGGATCTCGGTGACCTTCAAAAGAGTATTTTCTTCTGGGCATTTGGGACGACGATCGTTATGACGGTTGTTGCGCTTATAACCGGAGCTATTTCTTTCTAAATTTCATTGAATAGGAGGGAGAATATACATGCTGCCGTTAGGAGGAATAACAGTTGTTACGCTGGAGCAGGCCGTAGCGGCGCCTTTTGCTTCCAGACAACTGGCGGATTTAGGGGCACGAGTCATAAAAGTTGAGCGGCCGGTCACCGGGGATTTTGCCCGTCATTATGATTCAGCCGCCAAGGGCATGTCCAGCCACTTTGTCTGGCTCAATCGCTCAAAAGAGTCAATCACACTTGATTTGCAGCAGCAAGAAGGAAAATGTATATTGGAAAAAATTCTATCGGAAGCGGATGTTTTTATTCAGAATCTAAAACCTGGGGCAGTTGACCGGCTTGGGTTGGTTCCGATGTTTTAAAGGAAAAGTATCCGCATCTCATCATCTGTGGAATTTCGGGGTATGGAACGTATGGATCGTATAAAGATAAAAAAGCGTATGACCTTCTTATTGATAATTATCGGACAATAGGAGTTTTGTAAGAGCTTAAGAGAGTGGTGATGTGATTGAATGGATATCGAACATGGATGTTTGTTCCAGGGTCGGATGAAAAGAAATTACAGAAGGCAGGCAGCTTGAGTGCTGATGTGCTCATTTTTGATTTGGAGGATGCTGTGTCTCCAAATGAAAAAGAAATGGCCAGGTCAAGAGTGAGAAAAGCAATCGCTCTTCATAAACAAAAAGTGAATTTTGTAAGAGTGAACAGCTGCCACTCTCCTTACTTTTATGAGGATCTGACGAGTATGGTAACTGCGGGTGTATCAGGGATTGTCTTGCCAAAGGCAGAAACGAGCGAACAAATCCTTTTTCTTGACCGCATGATCAGCGAATTAGAAGCAAATAGGAACATGGATACACCCGATATTAAAATTGTTCCTCTTATCGAATCCGCTTTAGGGCTGCATCAAGCCTTTGAAATCGCGTCAGCAAGCCCTCGTGTATTACGGATGGCGTTTGGATCCGTGGATTTCGCATTGGATATCCAGGCGGATCTGACGAAAGACGGATTAGAGCTGCTTTATGCACGGTCCCAAATCGTGATAGCATCCAAGGCGGCCCGCATAGAAGCTCCAATTGACACGGTGTACGTTGATATAAGAGACAGCGAAGGGTTTTTGAAAGAAACGACATTGATCAAACAGCTGGGCTTTCAGGGAAAACTGGTTATTCATCCTGACCAGATAGAGCTGGTTAACCAGGTCTTTGTTCCAACACAAGAAGAGATAGAAGACGCGGAAAGATTAGTGAAAGCCTTTGAACATTCATTAGAAAACGGCTCCGGTGTTTTGCAGCTGGACGGTAAAATGGTGGATTTGCCAGTTGTGGATCGGGCCAGAAGGATACTGAGATTAGCAGGGGTCCTTTCTTCTTAAGCGGACAAACGGATGGGAGAGAAGAACGTGAGGACGATACGGATTGGTGCAGGTGCAGGCTATGCCGGCGACCGGATTGAGCCTGCCGTAGAATTAATGAAAAACGGCCGTTTGGATTATATCATTTTTGAGTGTCTGGCTGAACGAACCATTGCCTTAGCTCAACAAGAAAAATTGAAGGATACAGAAAAGGGCTTCAATCCATTGCTGGAGTATCGAATGGATAAAATATTGCCCTTGTGTGCTAAAAACCCTATTAAAGTGATTACGAATATGGGTGCTGCCAATCCCGTTTCAGCAGCGAAAGCAATCAAAGCAATGGCACAGGAACGGGGAATCCGCGGCCTCAAAATTGCTGCAGTTACAGGAGATGACGTGTATTCGAACATCGGGCAGTATTTGGAGCTAACCGTGATGGAAACTGGGAAGAAGCTGAAAGAAATCCAAACATCCATTATTTCCGCGAATGCCTATATCGGCATGGAGGGAATTGTTAGGGCTTTAAAAGAAAATGCGGATATCGTGATAACTGGGCGGGTCTCTGATCCTTCACTAACGGTCGGCCCGTTGATGCATGAATTCGGCTGGGAGCCTGCAGATTACGAACGGCTGGGTAAAGCGACGGCAGCAGGCCATCTACTGGAATGTGGAGCCCAGGTAACTGGAGGATATTTTGCCGATCCTGGCTATAAAGAAGTGGAAGGCCTATGGAATGTCGGTTTTCCTATCACTGAAATCAATGAGAATGGGGATATTACTTTAAGTAAACTTCCTGAGGCAGGCGGGGTTGTTTCTACTGCGACAGTAAAGGAACAAATCGTGTATGAAATTCATGATCCGGCGATGTATTTAACCCCTGATGTGATCGCGGATTTCTCCCAAATTGAAGTGGACGAGACGTCTCCTGATCATGTTTTGGTCACGGGAGCGACAGGAACAAGAAAAAGCGGCTTTTATAAAACAAGCGTAGGATATCAGGACGGTTACATTGTAGAAGCCGAAATCAGCTATGGGGGTTCAGGCTGTTTTCATCGAGCAAAGCTGGCTGAGGAAATCATAAGGAAAAGGATCGAACACTCGAATATTCACATGAAGGATTTTACCATTGATTTTATCGGCGTTTCCTCATTGTACGGGGAGTCTATATCAAAATCATTGAATCCGAACAACTTGCCTTCAGAGGTTCGGTTACGAATTGCGGCAAGGACCAGCGAACAGAAGGATGCCCTGGCAATAGGACAAGAAGTAGAAGCCCTCTATACGAATGGACCAGCAGGAGGCGGGGGAGTAAGGGTCAACATTGAGGATATCGTTTCCATTGCCTCAATACTCATCCCGGAAAGTGATATACATATCGACGTTCTTTGCGAGGAGGTGTAATTGTTGAAACTAAAGGAAATTGCCCATTCCAGAACAGGTGATAAAGGAAATATCTCGAATGTTTCTGTCATCGTCTATGAAATGGGTGATTATGAGAAGGTGAAAAATACTGTAACCGCGGATCGGGTAAAAGAGTATTTTCAGGAAATTGTGAAGGGAGACGTGAAACGATATGAACTCCCTAAGATCGGAGCTCTAAATTTCGTTATGGAAAACGCATTAGGCGGGGGTGTAACTCGCTCCCTTGCCATCGATCGCCATGGGAAAAGTTTGAGTTCAGCTCTGATGGATATGGAAATCGATCTGCCTGATTGAAATGGAAGGAGGTAAACATCCCTGTATTGACAGGGGTGTTTTAAACATGCTGAAGACTTTTTGGATTATAATGAAGTGATTCAGTTCCTTTTAGTAAAAAGAGAGGTGAGAAAAATAAAAATTAATAATTTACTAGTCGTAAGCCCCATGTACAACAAACTTAAGACGATTATTGATAAGGAGGAGCTTCATAAAAATTTTCGCTTTCTGCCTGAAGAGGAGATGACGCAGGAGGATTTGGTGTGGGCGGATGCTTATGCCTCCTTTAATTTGAAGTCCGATTATGACTACAGTTCACTTAAGTGGGTGCACTCCCTGGGAGCGGGTGTTGACTGTTTTTTATACAAAAAACAGTGGAACGAAGATGTCTTATTAACCAGAACGATTTGTTCCTTTGGACAAAGAATTGCCGAATATTGCTTGAGCTACATACTTAAGGATTTACAGTTACATGACCCCTTTCAAAAATTAAAGAATCAAAAAAAATGGCATCCCTTGACACCTGGATTATTAAATACACAAAAAATCATGGTATATGGAACTGGTGAGATCGGCCAAACGGCTGCGAAGATTTTCTCAGGATTAGGGATGGAAGTATATGGGGTGTCGTTAACAGGGAAGAACAAAGAATATTTTGAAGAGGTCTTGACTGTAGCTTCTCATTTCTCGCGGTTACAAGAAATGAACTATGTCATTAATACGTTACCCCTGACGGACCAAACAGCCCATTTCTTTGATGGACGAATCTTTCATCATTTAACTGATGCAGGTTTTATAAACGTAGGAAGAGGTGCATCGGTTGATGATCATGCGCTGATTCAGGCTTTAAATCAAGGTCAAGTCAGTTTTGCTGTGCTCGATGTATTTAATCATGAGCCCCTGCCAGAAGACCACCCATTTTGGCATCATCCCGATGTTCATATCACCCCCCATATCTCAGCAGTCACCACACCTGAGGAGGGCGCAGCCTGTTATGTGGAAACACTTAAAAGAATCGAAGGTAACAGGGTGCTTCAGAATAAGGTGGATTTTAAAAGAGGGTATTAAAAAATCTTGCCAAAACTGGACAGCAGGTAAGGGAAGGAAAAAGGCCAGCTTCGAATGCCGGCCTTTTTCTTATACAACGATTATTCCTTGTCTCTATTTTCTGGTCGAGTATGTGGACTGATTTCTTCTGATGCTTCTGTCTGAAATTGCATTCTATTAGGAGCATCAGAGCTGTTTTTTAGTACCTCTCTAGAAACATATTTATGGTAAAAATATTCAACAATTGCGATTCCTAAAGAGGCAATAAAGGAATTAAAAAACGTGTTTTCTTGATACGTCATCGTTTCACTCATACTCCAAATAACAGCAAAAGCTAATACAAAATCAGATACAGTTGCCACCGTATTATTTGTCCTGGGCAATATTGTTAAATCACCCAAAGCGTAAGCCACTACTGTTAAAACGAGAGAAATGGTAAATATATCCCGAAAAGATACATCATCTACGAATCCTAAGACAATGTACAAAATAGCAAAACTTGCAATGAATTTTATTAATAATGCTCTAAGATGTCTCAAATGGTTCACCCCCTTATGGAATTATTATCCCTTCTCCTTTTATATGTAATACATGAATTGTTAAATTTACATAGCTTTAAACGAACGTGATTTCTTCAATAATACATCTATAATCCCAAGATATTGATGAAAAACCATGGAAATGGGTGTTATAAAAAATCTGTAATTTCGAGTGCTGTCTTTTTTTAACAGTTCTTCTACGTTGCATAAACTACGTTGGATAGAGAAATGCCATTTTTATTAATAAAAAAAGACAGAGGTATTTCTCTGTCTTTTTTACTTGCGTATTGCTGTTACAGGCCCATCTAGCTGAAGGGGCAGGATTAAAAAAATTGTAACCTATTACACCTATACCGAGGTAGAGGTGCTTCTGAATTTTTCGTGCCTTTTAGTACTTGTATTCTTCCAATTCGACTTCCATGCGATTGCCATAGCGATCAGGAGGAAGATTCCCGTTATGAGAAAGACAGTATGGATCGTGAAAACTCCACCGATAAAACCTCCCAGGACGGGACCGAGCATCCCTCCGATCTGATTAGCGGTTTGATTGAGTCCGAAGGCTCTGCCTCTAAAGTCATCTGGTGTGAGTTTAACAACCAGACCATTTAATGCAGGAAAGACCGCGCAGAAGAAGATGCCGAAAATAAATCGTATGATGGAGAATCCCCATATATCGTGAAACAAAATCTGTGCTACCGTGCCAATTCCGCCGCCGCATAACCCAATAATCAAAATCGTGCGGAACCCGATTTTATCTGCTAATCTACCCCAGAACGCTCCAAATAAAATACTTGCAATACCAGGCAGTGAAAAGATCACACCTGCCAGGAATGAAATATTCTCGACAGAGCCGCCTAATTTTTTTATGTATAAAGGCAGGACAGGCTCAATGGTCATTAGCGAGCAAACAGTCACCATCGTTAATAACAGGACCAACATAAATGGGCGGTTAGCTCTCGCTGTACGTATATCATTAATGACCGATCCTCTCGTTGTACATGGGGTGAAATTATCCTCAGTTACCATATAGATGACGAGAATCGTTGATAATAGCACCAATAGTCCTCCGCTGGCAAACGACCAGCGGTTTCCGACTAACGTGGAAATACCGCCACCGAGCAGAGGTCCAATGATACCGCCAGAAGCCGTTGCTGTTGATATCATGGCCAGTGCATAACCTACATTCTTCTTTGGTGTATTCGTACCAATTAGAGCGATGGCTCCTGGAATGAATCCCGTCAGAAGCCCCTGCATGATCCGCAAAAGCAGCAATTCATAGGGATTGTTCACAAAGGCGGTAAGCGTATAGATGACAAAAAGAGAAAAACCAGCTCTAATGATCATCGGCTTTCTTCCATATTTGTCCGCTAACATGCCCCAATAAGGTGAGGAGATGGCACCTGCCAAAAATGCTGCACTGAATAATACTCCAGCCCAAATTTCAGTGTGCTGGTGGACACCGATCTGTAGAAGAAACAGAGGCAAAAAGGGGATAACCATAGAATAACTGGCCGAAGTGAAAAAAACTCCGATCCATAAAACCCACATATTTCTCTTCCATCGTTCCATCCGTCATCACTTCCTTACAATTTTCATGTAGGTTAATATTTAGCAATTATAACATTAAAGATAGTGGAATAATGGAAAGAATTGAGTGTTTTCCAAAAATGGGGTGGAACAAAAAAAGACGGATGATGCTCCGTCATTTCGCTCTTCTCCTTTCGACGAAAAATCAATGAAGCAATAAGGAAGAGGAAAGGGACAAAGAAAGTGAGGTCACAGAACTAAAGGACACATACTTGGAAAAGGTAGCGATCTCGTACGTTCCATTAGGGATTAAAGCAATAAGAAAGGGCGGAAAGGTCAATAATCGTATGGTTGTACTCATCTCATACGAAGGGATCGTGAATGAGGATATTGCTGTAACAGCAATGACGATAACCATAATATTTGGAGGCAGCTTAGGTGTAGATCGGGAGAGAACAATGGCCATAACCCCAATGAAGTTGGCTATTCTTTAATACCTTCTAGCCATTCAGTGTAGCAAACCGCACATAATGGTTCCATTTGTTCATCACCATCTCTTAAAAATGAAACGGTATAGTGTTTTCCTTCTTCGAATTCGTGGTCACAATAAAAACATTTTTCTTTCATAAGATTGATCTCCTACGGGTTAATTTCAAGTCTTTTCAACTGCAGATTTTTATGGGGATGGGTCATTTTCGATACATTCAGCCTGGTAGGAATTCTGACCAGAATGAACGGACAACAGGGTATCTGCATATCCAACAAGGCGATTTATGATTTCATCAGCCAGGGCGTAAACGAGCATGTGATACTCTGGCTTATGTAGGCGGCGATCATCAAAAATCACTGTTGTATTAATAAAAACATCACGATTTCCGTAAAGGTTGTAATGGATTATCGCTTTGCCGGCAGCGCCATGAGATGCAGGGTCACTAAATGAGGGGAGAAAAATGAACCATTCCTCTGCCGTCGCAGAACGGAAGTTCTTGGTGAACCTCATTAGATTTATCTCCTTTTCTATTGCTGCGTTCATTTTTGAGGTAGACATAGGCGGCTTCGTTATTTATTCCCCAAATTTGTTTTTTTGTTCTCGTGCAGCTAATTCGTCGGGTTGGTCTGCAGTGACCATCTCATGTACTTCACTTGGCGTTTGTTTTGGCCCTATGTTTTTTATTTTATATTGATCGGTATCCGTCTGACCTGTTCTTTCTGACATTTGAATCACTCCTTTAATTGATTTTAGTATGTTGAATTTGGCTGAATTTATTAAAAGTAACTCTACTCTCTTTACGTTTCTTCCACAAGGACACATTCTGTCGGAGGCACATCAACAAATGCTTGTATACTCGGCTGACGCAATTTTTGTCCTTCCGTCCATTCTGCAAAATGAATTTTCGCCGTGATATGCGGCTTAACCCAATGTGCGTCAGAATGGCGCCCAACAGAATTAATAAAAGGGGGCTGCTTGATTTCAAGAGGTAGCAATTGCTTCGTTAGTTCCCGCCACTCGAGGACAGAAAGTTTTCCCGTTCCTGTATGGCCTATATAGATAAATTCTCCTGATCGATCGTATAATCCGAGTAAAATGGAGTTCACGATGCCGTCTCTAAGGGTGAAACCTCCGATTGCTGCAATCAGATCACGCGTATTTTTAATTTTTATCCAAACCTCATTCTTTTCACCGATGTAATAACGGCTATCCAGCTGTTTCATAACGATTCCTTCCATGCCCGTCTGTTTAATGGCGTCAAACAAGGCTTCACCATCATCATGTGATCGAACCAGCTGCACGTGTTCATTTGGGATAATTATATTGGATAATAACTTCTGTCTCTCTTTGAAGGGTTGATCAGTTACCCATTCACCATTGTAAAACAGAACATCGAAAATCATGTAGGTGATCGGAACCTGACTTTGAATAGCTGGAATACGGCTTGGGTTACGAATTCCGTCTCTTTTCATCACCTTATGGAAACTGGGCCTGCCGTCATCTGCTAAAGAAATGATTTCACCATCTAATATCACAGAATGAGCAGAACAATAGGAGGGGACATTCGTTAATTCAGGGTAGTTTAACGTTCTTTCACGTCTTTTTCGATTAAATAGATGTGCCTCCCTACCATCGTAATACGTTAAGACATGAACACCGTCCCACTTGATTTGAGCCGTCCAATCACTCGTTGTGGGGATTCTAGCTGCCATTTTAGGTTCCATCGGTGTGATCGGTTTCAATTATTTCACCTCAGGAATAGTTTGTACGAAACTGATTTACAATATGAACGTTTAATTTAGATTAATGGAGGCATAAAACATGATCGTTCAAGTGGACGGCAGAGAAATCGAGATTACATCACCAGATAAAATCCTCTGGAAGGACTCCCAAACGACAAAGTTGGATTATGTCAACTATCTCTTGCAAGTATGCGATTATATATTGCCTTATACCAAAGATCGGATGTTGATGTACTGGTTGTTTCCTCATGGATTACACCGCTCCAAGATCGAAAAGAGGTCATTGCTTGCCAGCGCTCCGAGTTGGGTATGCAGCACTTTTTACAAAGAGAAGGAAAGAATTTTGCTGAATGATAGGGCTACTTTGATTTGGCTGGCGAATATAGAGGCAATAGAGTTGCATGTTCCATTTGACAGGTATGTCCGTCAAGACTATCCCACTGATCTTGTTTTTGATTTAGACCCTTCAAATAACGAAATTGATCTTGCTTTAGAAATCTCCTTAGAATTAAAACAGGTTTTAGGTGGAATAGGTCTGAGAAGCACGGTTAAAACCTCTGGAAAAACCGGTTTACATATTTTTGTTCCCATCCAGCCCGTTTTTCGATTTGAAGAGACAAGGTTAATCAATAAATTTGTTGCAGACTATATGCTTGAAATGTATAGCCAAAAGGTCACTATTGAAAGAGTAAAAGAAAGAAGAGGTACAAAATTATATCTTGATTATCTTCAGCTATGGAGGGGCAGAACAATGGCTGTTCCTTATTCCATCCGCGCAGCAAACGATGCTTTAGTTTCAACACCAGTTACCTGGGAGGAAGTAAGTCAAGGGTTCAAACCCGGTCATTTTACAATGGAAAGAGTATTAAACCGTATCAAGGAAAAAGGAGATATTTTCAGGCCGGATGAAGCAGTAAGAAATCAAAACAATGAACGGATTAGTCGAATATTAACCATGCTTAAATCCCGAAAATGAATAGATTGATCAGAGGAAATGATGAAACTGGATTTAATGATTTATTGAAACAGGGCGTCCAATTTGCTTAAATGTGCTACCTATAGGTTGCACTTCTGGGCGTTATGTGCTATGATTTGGTTGCACATATAAAAACAAGGAGGAATGGTAAATGGATAATGATAGAATCGAACGAGAAATTTTCATTGCTGCTTCTATCCAAACAGTTTGGATGTTGATTAACCAGCCTGCATGGTGGGTGGGAGATGCCCCGGGACCTGACAGAGTACAGGTCGATGGAAATCGTGTAGTGGCTGAAACAAAGTACGGTAAATTCCCTGTATTAATTGAACAAATGGATCGGCCGAACTGCCTTGCGTGCCGATGGGCAAGTTCATTTCCTGGAGAGGAACCAACAGAAGGAAATTCTACACTAGTTGAGTTTACATTGACTGAAAAAGATGGAGGTACTCTCCTGAAGGTGGTTGAAAGCGGTTTTTCCAAGCTTTCCGTATCAGAGCTGGAGCAACGTAAATTTCTACAAGGAAATGTGTCCGGATGGCTGCAGCAATTGGAAGTTTTGAAGAAGCGGGCGGAGCAATGAAATGGTATCAACAGATGAGACTCATTTTGAAAATGTTTTAATTGCTTTAGCAGACCCCACTCGCCGCCAATTGCTTACCTTAATTGCTGCTCGCGGGAAAGCTTCCGCAACGGCATTAGCTGCGACGGTCACTGTATCTCGCCAGGCTGTTGTCAAGCACTTAACTGTCCTTAATGGAGCTGGATTAGTGAAAAAGGACCGGATTGGACGGGAAGTGCTATTCACAGTGTGTCCGCATCAACTTTCCACTACGGCTAAGTGGATGGAGAGTCTGGCAGCCGACTGGGATCAACGATTGGAGTGGATTAAGCGCATGGCGGAAGCGAGTAATGATCCAAATGACGCTAACCTGTAAAATCTATAAAAAGGATGATTTAGCCATGAATACCGACGTAACCACGAAATTAAAAATTATGAAGCCGGCAAATGAAGTTTTTGAAGCAATCGTTAACCCTGAAGAAATGTCTAATTACTGGTTTTCTTCAGGAACCGAAAGAGTGGAACAGGGAAAAGCGATTACTTGGAGATATGATGAATACGATGCAGAAGGGGTAATCAAGGTACTGGAAGTCGAGCATAACAAGAAAATAGTGTTCTCATGGGGAGGATATGGTGAACAAACCGTTGTTGCCATTAGGCTAAAAGACGAGCATGAGAGTACAATTATTGAAGTGAATGAATCTGGTTTGAAAGAGGATGATCCTGATATTATAGCTAAAATGTTAGGACAAAAAGAAGGTTGGGTATATACGTTAACTTGTTTAAAAGGGTATCTGGAAAATGGTATCAGCACTTTGAGAGCTTCTCTAATTCATTAGCATCTCTATCAATCACAGACGTTTCCTCAACATGGGAAGCGATTGTTTTTATTTTTTCCTCAATAGATCAACTAGTGTTCCTCAGAAGTGAAAAGGCGAATGAAACTCTCTGTTGATGGGAAAACTTTTATTAAGGTGTAGACAGAAACTAACAGTGAAAAGAGGCTATGGGACATGAAGAAGCACCAGGAAAAAAAGCCATCGGTCGCTCCAGGCATGAATGATGCAGAAGAATTAGACCAAGAAGCCACACAGGAAGACATTGAAAGCGGCAATTATACAGAAGTAACAACGATGTCTTGGGACGAAGTAGACCCAAGTGAGTAAAACGATATAGGGACCGATGGCAAAACCGAAATACATAAACTGAGCGGATTTCGGCATCAATGAAGCTAAAAGTTCCCTGAATACCTAAATTGAAAAAGAACGGTTAGGCCCCTTGTTCAAAGGGGCCTTTTCAAATTCATAACGCTTTCCGTTTCAGTATCAAGAAGAGCCATCAGAGCAAGACGGCACATAAAATTCATGTTTTCAACTGGCCATTGCGGGTAATAGGTTACTATGCAAAACCATTTATAAGGAGGTAGTTGTTATGGCACAAAACAACAATGGCACTCACAATGATCGAGACTCTTATTTTGAGGACCGGGCTGGAACCAATGAAGCCCATTTTCATGTAGTACCTCATGGGGAAGAGGGCTGGGCTGTAAAAAAAGAAGGTGTCGATGAACCGAAGTACACAGCCGATTCCAAGACGGAAGCGGTAAAAGAGGCTGACCGTTTGGCCGAAGAAGCAGGTACGATGGCGGTTATCCATAATGAACACGGACGGATCGAGGACCAGCATAATTTTGAATAAGATCAAAAAAGCGGCAAACTTTGGCCGTTTTTTTGTTGGATCCGTTTGCATCGCTGCAAAAATTATTGTTTATCCATGTTATCTCCATTATCTCCATTTATATAAGGGTTGTCTGTCGTTGCGAAACGTACCGATTGAAGACTTGTTTCCGGGTCTAGACCAAATAATCCATCTACTGTTTGCTTATCATTTTTCTCTCCATTTGGAGAAAGGGACTGTGGGTTTTTTCTTTTCATCATGTTCCTCCATCCTATTATGTAGTACATATCTAGTACATATCATGCCCTGATTTTATGAAATCTTCGCCTAAATTACAGACAGTCATAAGAAACGCTGCAGTGGATTAAAGTCGCTGCTTGGAATAGAGCCGAACAAATACAAATTATTTGGCCACTTCAAAGACTAAATTTTAAATGTAGCAAAGAAGGAATTAGAGGAAAAAACCGATTTGCGTTTTGAGTATGAGGAGATAAAAGTCGGTCGAAAGGTATCCTCTATTATGTTTAACATCTATAAAAACCATGCCAAACAAGGCGATCCACTTTTCGGGTGACTTAGAATTCGAAGCACAAATTCAATAATCCTTAGAAAGAATGGGAGTATCTAAACCGGTTATAAAATCGTTGATTAGTGATTACGGTTATGAACAAGTGGAAAGAAATCTTGATAAGCAGATCTTCGAAGAGGGGAAGGAGCCAGCACTCGAAGAGAAGCGGTTTAAAGAAGAGGCAATTCGCTGTTTTAGTGACATTATCCGTGAAAAGGAAAAGTTGCAGCTCCCTCAATTTAGAGAGGAAGATTTTAGAGATAGTGAAATTAAAAGGATATATAACTCACTATTACATGTTGATGCATTACGCTGATTTAGTGAAATTTAGGAAGCTAATAATGTAAAGGTTGGAAGGGGGTCATTATAATATCAAATCATTGAAATGCATGATTACGAACGTACTACATGGTTTGAGAAATGGTCGCAAAAGTAAAACCGAAAATTGAATGTATATGTAGACCAATTAACCAGCCGATACGGCGAGGTACTCCGATCGAATGACCGTCTCCAAGAACCAGGGAAACGGAAGGTTTGAAAAGAGATGAAATTATTTCAGCAATAGCAAGCCTGGTTCAACGTCTCTCCAAAACGATCAAGACACCTTGAATTTTGGGTATTCCTCAAGGACCAACTGCGGAATGATGTTTTCATACTTGGTTGCTTATTATTTGCAGGCAGGTTGAATAGTAAATAAAGCTAAGCCCCTCACTAACAGTGAGAGGCTATAAACTGTTGTTACTAACGAAATAAAGTAAGGTCGATTGCTTCAGCCATCGCGTGATAACCTGCATCGTTTGGATGTAAATGATCCCCCGAATCATACTCTTTTCGAAGTTTTTGAGGATGTTCTGGATCCTGCATAACTTTGTCAAAGTCAATGAAATCATCAAACACTCCACTTGTACGGATCCAATGGTTCACTTCTTGTCTTACGATCTCTCCCTCCTCCGTAAAATATCCATTTATTGTTGTATCTCTAAATGGTAATAGTGTCCCTGCATAAATTCGTAACCCCTTGGCATGGACTTGTGCAGCTATCTGTTCCATTCCAGCGATGATTTTTCCTGAATCCAAGGTGTGGGGAGTATGGCCGATATCATTGATACCTTCAAGCAGGATCACATCGGTTGCACCTGTTTGTGACAATACATCACGGTTAAGTCGTGCCAGAGCATTTGCACCATATGAAGGAGAATCTCTTAAGATTTTATTACCAGAAATACCTGAGTTTAAAACGGAGAAATTTTTGTTCGCATACTTTTTATCAAGTCGATCATCCAGAATATCAGGCCACCGTAAGTTTGCATCGATCGTCGAACTATGGCCATCTGTAATGGAATCCCCTAATGTAACAATGACGCGACCATAATTGTTCTTTGTCAGCACATCTACTGCTGAGAGCCAAAACCAGGAGACAACTGAATCAGTATAAACGTTTCCGTCTGCTTCGTCTGTGTGATCTCCGCTTTCAGAGATATAGGAAGTTTGCCTAGAAAGGCGATGCCACGTGGTGGGACCACTTGCTTCTGGAACGTAAACACTGATAGCGAGATTTTGGCCATCTTTCACTTTGAAGGCGAGCGGGTCACTTATCACTTCCGCGCCGGGCTGTAGTGTAATACTTTGCTTTCCTGAAAAAGTCACGTGTTTTTGTGAGCCAGGTATGGTTTCTGCCCCACCGTTTGAAAGCGCAATACCTACTTTTCCAAAAGTCAATGGTTGTAAACTAAACGTATTAGAAAAACGAAGTCGAACCTGATCCCCAAATGCATGCGGATTGACGATCATCCTGACGGTTTGATTTTCAAATCCTTCTTGGGAAATCCCACTATCATAGGGTGATTGAGGACTAGCCGACCAGGCTCCGATCCAATTCAGATGATGGTCGCTCTTGTTCCTTACTTTGGTGTTTTCGTTGTTTTGATTTGTAAAACCTGCTGTAATACCGAGAAGTACAGTTGCTGCAACGATCAAAAAAAACATTTTCGAGCGTAACATAATCACGGCCTCCTTTTATTTTTGGAATTTTAAGAATATTTATTTCCCAGTTCAGTATGATAAGGTTTCCAACCTTCTAAGCAAGGGATTTTCTATAATAGTAACGAGATTTCCAGTCAGATAATCCTATTTATATAATAATTACATATCAAGTGGATTTGCTTTCCAAAGAGATTAGGATTTCTAAATGTTTTCTAAAGATGGACTAGGGTTTTTATTACTTTTAAGTGACTTCATGACATATGAATGACTCATCCCAAAAATATCGTGCAGGTCTTTGTATATTTGATACTTTTTTTCATACGATTGCACATTTTTTTGAATCGGGTAATATGTTTTTTCGATAGGCTGGGACATTGATTTTATTGCTTCTTTAATGTTGTCAAACCCACCACTATGTGTTCCTGCAGCCGTTGCTCCCAAAATTGCAGCACCTATAGCAGGAGCGTAATTTGATTTAGAAACTTGGATAGGAATATTTATTACATCTGTATAGATCTGCATGAGTAATGCATTTTTTTGTGGCAATCCACCGCATGCAACAACATGCTTAATATTTAATCCGTAATTTTGGTATGTTTCAAATATTATTCTTGCTGAGAAAGCAGTACTCTCTAAATAAGCACGAAAGATTTCTTCTGGCTTAGTATGAAGAGTCAATCCAACTAAAGCTCCAACTAAATCTGTATTACACAAAATCGATCGGTTTCCATTATGCCAGTCTAAGGCAATCAACCCGTTTTCCGGCGGGAGTTGGTTTGCTTTTTCTTCAAGATAATCAAAAATAGAAATTCCTCTCATTCTTGCTTCTTGTGAATATGTTTCTGGGATATGCTTATTTACGTATGCACCAAAGATGTCACCAACAGCTGATTGACCTGCTTCATAAGCATATACACCCGGTAATATTGCATTTTTTACGACACCTGAGATTCCAGAGATCTCTTTAAGTTTGTTATTCAGCATCATATGGCAGGTGGAAGTTCCCATAACCATTAATAATGTTTCTGAATGGTGAATACCGGTTCCTAAAACTGCTGAATGAGCATCAATGATACCAGTTGCAACAGGCAGGCCAATTGGCAGGTCGAGTTGATCGGCCCACTTTTCGGATAAATAGCCTGCACATGTGCCTACATTTTTTATTTCGCCTTTTAATTTTGATAGTATAGTGTCTCCAAAATTCACATCGATGGAAGAAAAGAATTCGATTGGAAATCCGTCTTCTTCATTCCAAAATGACTTGTAGGCGAGTGAACAATTACTTCTCGTAATTGTGTTTGTTAGGAGTGAGACGATCCAATCATTTGCTTCCATAAAGTACTCTGTTTCCCTGTAAATATCCGGGGCTTCTTCGAAGACCTCTACAATCTTAGGAATCATCCATTCTTCTGAAATGTTATTACCTAATTTATTCAGCCACTTTTCCTTTCGTTCAGTCGCTAGTTTTAACAATTGCTCTGTTCGATTTTTAGTTGGATGATGTTTCCAGAGCTTTACCCATGCATGCGGTGAGGAATGATATTTTGGATAGTCGCATAAAGGGTTCAAATATTTATCAACAGGTAAAACAGTAGACGAAGTAAAATCTACTCCGATTCCTACAATTTGGTGGGGGTGTAAACCTGCTTTTTCTAGTGCGAGGGGTATCCCATTTTGCAAAACGTGAAGATAATCTTTCGGATTTTGTAAAGCGCTACCAATTGGAAGTAGGTTTGAATGGCTTGGCAGAGTATCCGTTATAACACCATGAGGATAGCATTCTACGTGCATGCTCTTAATCTCGCCGGTATTAACGTTTACTACGAGAACTCGTCCTGATTCCGTTCCAAAATCAATGCCGATTGAATATTTGGCACTCATTACCGCATCCCTCCATTATGTAAGTCCATTATGTAAGCCCTTTCATACTCATATTCTAACAAAATAAGCAATAATAAACAATTCCGAACTTTTGTAAATGTAATATATGATAAAAAAACTTTACGCAATACTAACATCTTAATGAAGATATGAGTAGAAGATTTTCTCGCTTCCGAAAGAAAGTGAATAGAATAATGGGCATGTGCAACAAAGCTTTCAGAAGTATTTATCTTCATGAAGCACCATTCGTAGCGACTTGAATGCATCTGACCCTTTGGTTCCACAACTATTAAGTATAATAGAAGCCGTTTCGGCCGATCACACATAACTTGGTAGAGTAATAATATAAAGTTACCTCTTTTGAATGGCGATAGAGCCATTGAGAGATGAAGAACTAGAATATAGTTTAAAAATAAAGTCCTATAGAATGTTTGGGTATTAAAAACATTCTTTTTTATTTTTCAAATATATGTTCATTTATATAAAAAAAACACTCGTTTATGAGCATTTTATAGTTGACAGGTTTAATTTATATACATATATTGTTAATAACGAGCAAAAACGAGCATAGACATATTAATCATAAGAACCTAACTCTCGATAAGTAAAGGCAATGGTTGCCTTTTTATTTCATAAAGAGGAGGAAAGAGAATGAATATGGTAATGCAGTTGCAATCACGTGCTTATAGACTGATTAGTCCATTTCAATTACAGGAAGTGATGGTTGAGCAAACGCTAAAGGAGGGCCAAGTAGTTGTAGAACCCATTATTGCTAGTATTTGTCATGCGGATTTACGGTATTACATAGGACAAAGAAGACCGGAAGCACTTTCTAAAAAATTGCCTATGGCACTCTTGCATGAAGGAATTGGTAAGGTTGTAGAAAGTACTTCTAATGACATAAAGGTCAATCAAAAGGTCGTCATAGTTCCCAACATACCTGGACATCTTCTTCAAAATGGATTTTCGAAAGAATGCAGTTCGTTATGTGATCAAGAATTCATAGACAATTATAGCGAAAAAAATATATTTTTAGGCAGTGGATATGATGGAATTGCCCAAAATCGATTAATTCTACCTGCAGAATGCGCAATTCCAATACCCGAAAATATTCCTGATGAAATAGCACTTCTTTCAGAATTATGTACTGTTTCTTATCATGCCTTAAGCCGCGTTAAGAATAAGCTCACTTTGCCAAATACAAGGGTTGCTGTCTTTGGAGATGGTCCCGTTGGTTACCTAACCGCTGCAATGATTCATCATGTATACGGATTGGACTCAAATCGATTGACCGTTTTTGGAGCAGTTCCAGATAAGCTGGCGCATTTTGACTTTGCGAAACAAATTTTAGTACAGGAATATGATTTTCATAGCGGTGAAAAAGTGGATATGGTAGTGGAATGCACAGGAGGATCTTTTAGTGAAAGCGCGATTAATCAGGGAATTGATATTTTAGCAAGAGGAGGCTTAATAATTTTAATGGGTGTTAGTGAGGAACGGGTTCCAATTAATACAAGGGATGTGTTGGAGAAAGGCATTACCTTATTTGGGAGCAGTCGCAGCTCTTGTATGGATTACCGCGCAGTCCTTTCCGAAATGCAAGATTTAGAGTACCAAAAAAAATTAAGAGCCATTCTTCCATTGAAATTTACCCCTGTTAAAAGTATTAAAGATTTTAAACATGCGATGGATATTGCAGCTAAACATAGAAGTTGGGAGAAGATAGTCTTAGAGTTTGACTGGGAACAAACTTGAAAAAAATCTCTCTAGTCTCTGCCGGAAGACTTGACAAATAAACATTACTGAACTTAATTTTAATATAACTCTACATAAATAAGCATTTTTTAAATATTGATAGCAAAAGGAGGGAATTCAATGCTGGCAGCCGAACGGAAGTTAAAAATAATTGACTTTGTCAAAAAAAATCACGTTGCCTCAGTTACTCAACTATCCGAAGAATTCAGGGTTCACGAAGCAACAATACGAAGAGACTTGTCAGAAATCGAACGAGAGGGACACTTAAGAAGAACCCATGGCGGTGTGGTTTTAGCTGAAGGAATAAGCTCAGAGCCTTCATTTAACGTACGTGCGATGGAAAGAGTGGAAGAAAAGCAGAGAATTGGTGTGAAGGCAGCAGAAATGATAAATGAAGGAGATCATATCATTTTAGATTCAGGTACTACCACACTTCAAATCGCCAAAAATATTGTAAACAAATCAAACATCACCGTAGTGACAAATGACGTAAACATTGCTGCAGAATTTAAAGATTCAAAAGGCATTAAAGTCATTGTTACGGGAGGAATCCTTTTTCCAGAAAGTTTTATGTTAAATGGCATGTTTACCAATGAGGTGTTAAAGACACTTCATGTACACAAAGCGTTCATTGGCACGCCTGCTATCCACCCAAAGCATGGCATTACCCATTTTGAGGAACAAATGGTACCAGCGAAGATAGGTATGATCCGTGCCGCACAAGAGATAATCGTAGTTACAGATCATACTAAAATAGGTGGTGTTTCACTTCACAGGGTAGTGCCGGCTAATGGGATTGATAAATTAGTTACTGGAGAAGAGGCTTCAGAAATGCAGATTCAACAATTCGAGGAAATAGGAATAAGTGTTTATCTTGCGTAACTATATTTATAATTGAGCAATAATGATCAAAATGTAGCAACAAAAATGAACAATTTCAAGCGCGAATTATGGACCATTTTTTGTTTTTTCACGTAAATGAGAAGCAAAGAAAATGATTAAAGAGCATCCTGCTCAAAAGATATAACCATTTTTAATATGTAAGCGCTTTAAATAAAAAGCTTTTATTGAAAGGAGGCATCTTTTTTGGCATCAATAGAATTTGTTAACGTTACGAAAGAATTTGAAAAAAAGGAAATCATTAAAGATTTAAACCTAAGAATCGAAGATGGAAAATTTACCGTTTTAGTTGGACCTTCAGGATGCGGGAAAACAACACTGTTGCGAATGATTGCTGGAATAGGTCCGCAAACTTCTGGCTCAGTCCTTCTTAATGGGAAAGATATTTCAAATATTGCCCCTGGTAAAAGAGGGGTAGCGATGGTGTTTCAAAATTATGCAATATACCCTACGATGTCTGTTCGAGAAAATATTGAGTTTGGACTCAAAAATAATAAAGTGAATAAAATTGAAAGAAAAAAATTAGTGGAGAGCATCAGTGAAGCAGTGGGTTTAAGTGAGTATCTTGGCCGCAAGCCATCCACTTTATCGGGAGGGCAGCGTCAGCGGGTTGCACTGGCCCGTGCGATGGTTAAGCAACCCTCGGTCTTTTTAATGGATGAACCTTTGTCAAATCTTGATGCGAAACTTAGAGCACAGATGCGTATCGACCTCATAGAATTACATAAAAAACTTGGAACGACTTTTGTCTATGTGACACATGATCAGGTAGAAGCGATGTCAATGGCAGATACCATTGTACTAATGAATCAAGGACTCATTCAACAGGAAGCTCCTCCAGAGGAAATATATCATGAGCCTAACAACATTTTCGTGGCTCAATTTATTGGCACACCACCTATGAATATTGGTGAGCTAGGTGTAGATGGAGTTAGATTCGGCTTTCGCCCCGAGAGTGTAACTGCTTCAACTGAGCCAGTTGAGTCACCTTTTACCCTTCAGGGAGAAGTTACAACAAGAGAGATGCTTGGTTCAGAAACACTCTATCAAATAAGGTACAAAGAAACCTCCTTTATGATTAAAAGTCTCATTGATAAGTTCAGTGTAAATCAAAAAATACACATCGGTGTCAATTCGGATAAATTGTATTTCTTTGCGGATGATGGGGACCGCATACATAAAGACCATATCCACTATCGAGATTACTTTGAGGCGTTGAGAGGTTATTGAGATGAAAAACAATAAGGTATGGGAAATACTCAGGCCGTATGTAATGATAGGCCCCGCGATGATAGGCATATTCCTATTTGTAATCTATCCTATGATCTATCTGCTCTATTTAAGTTTCTTTAAGTACAACTTGTTAAACAGTGCCATGAGTAAATACATTGGATTTAGTAATTATATACAAATCTTTAGCAGGGAAGATTTTTATAAATCCTTATTAAATACGGTGATTTATACCGGTGGTGTTGTTACATTAACCATGCTTATATCCTTGCTCATTGCTGTATGGCTAAGTAAAAGAACAAGAATGAACTATATTGTTCAAGCCGGAATATTTACACCTCATATCATTTCAATCGTATCGGTTTCTCTTGTATGGCTATGGATGATGGAGCCCAATTTAGGATTTCTTAATTATGTTTTAGAAAGTTTGGGCTTACCACCTTCACAATGGCTGCAAAGCTCAAAGACAGCACTATTTTCAATCATTATTGTTTCAGTTTGGCATGGTATTGGTTACTATGTATTAATTTTAGTAGCTGCGCTTCAAGGAATATCACCAAACATATACGAAGCAGCAGCATTGGATAATACAAGTAAATTCAGAGTATTTCACAGGATCACACTGCCACTGATTTCACCTCAAATGTTCTTCATCTTAATTATTATGACGATAGGCTCTTTTAAGGTCTTTGATACTGTTAGGATCATGACCGGAGGAGGTCCAAACAATGCAACCAACACGCTTGTCTACTATATCTACGGTTTTCGGACCACTAATATTGGCTATGCAGCTGCTACAGGGGTAGTTTTGATGGCGATTATCGGCATTCTGACTATTATCTACTTTTGGTTACTTTCCAGGAAGGTGCATTATCAATGACAACCTATGAAAGAAATACAAGAAGGGGGTATATCATTTGAAAAAATATAACATATGGTTGTCATTGGATTATATATTAAAAGCTGCAGTTTTATTATCTTTCGTCTTTCCATTCATCTGGATGATTTCTACATCACTTCAAACATTTGAAGAAACCATTAAAATTCCGCCTACCATTTTTCCGTCATCTCCACAGTGGATTAACTTTGTGGATGCAATGAGTTCCGGCCCTTTTGTCACCTATGCAAAAAATTCCGTAATTATTACCTCATCCATCATAATTATACAGTTTCTCGTAATGATTCCAGCGGCTTATGCGTTTGCAAAGTATGACTTTGCTGGGAAAAAAATTTTGTTTGGTATGGTATTAATTGCCTTCATGATGCCGGGACAGGTTACATTTATTCCTATTTATTTAATGATGGCTGACTGGGGACTTATTAAAACATTGGTTCCACAAATCCTGCCTTTTATGTCTAATGCATTTGGAATCTTCCTATTGCGGCAATATTTTATGCAGATCCCAGAAGAAATTATTGAGGCGGCAAGGTTAGATAATGCCAGTGAGTTTAAGATCGTATGGAAAATCATGACACCCATGGCTAAGCCGGCGTTAGCCACTATTGCATTATTCAGTTTTGTCAGTCATTGGAACGATTATTTTTGGCCTCTTGTCATGACAGATACAAATGAAGTTAGGCCATTGACTTTAGGAATTGCAATGCTTAAACAATCAGAAGGAATTAGTAACTGGCACATCATTATGGCAGGGAATGTCGTCTTAGTTGTTCCTATCCTTATTGTCTACTTGTTATGTTCAAAACATATTGTTAAAGCGTTTGTTTACTCAGGGATTAAATAATTTTCATCATTTAATAATGAGGGGGCTTTATTATGAAGAAAAGCTATTTATTGAGTTTAGTCGCTATTATGATTTTTGTTCTTCTATCAGGCTGTAATGGGGAAGAAAAAGCAAACGGTTCAAATGGTAATGGCGGCAAAACTACTATTCAATTTTGGCATTCATTAGATGGGAAGAACGGTGAATATATGGATGCCCTCATTCAACGATTTAATGATAGCCAAGATGAGGTAAAAGTTGTAGGAACTTTTCAAGGATCGTATGATGAAGCCGCAACAAAGCTTCAACAATCCATTTCAGCTAATACAGGGCCTGATGTAACCATGCTGGAACGTGCATATGTCCAACAATTTGCAGAATCGGATGTATTAGAAGACATGTCTTCGTATCTAAAATCGAGTGGCCTTAAGAAAAGTGATTTCGCAAAGGGTTTGATGGGCCACTCAACTTTTAATGAGAAATTGGTGTCTTTGCCTTTAAACAGGTCCACACCGATCTTACATGTGAACAAAACAATCCTGGATGAAAAAGGGTTGAAAGTTCCTACAAACTGGGAGGAACTAAAAAAAGTAGCAAATGCACTGGTTGTTAAAGAAGGTGGCAAAGTTAACCGCTACGGGTTTACGATGCCTTATGATACTTGGTATCCAATTGCGATGATTTCGCAATCCAAAGGAACTTTCTTTAATAAAGACAAAACATCAATTGGCTTTGAGAAAAATGATGTTGGAGTTAAAGTTTTCGAATATCTAAAGGATATGCAAAAAACAGGTGCGTTATATTACCCACCATCCCAAGATTCCGGAAATATTGTAAACCAGATGTTTACAACAGGCAAGGTACCTATGATGTTTCAATCAACAGGCACAATCGGCGATATCAGCCAAAATGCTAAGTTTGATTATGTAACAGCTTTCTTGCCCAAAAATGATGTTTATGCGACTCCTACTGGAGGAGGAAACGTGGCAATGCTTGCTTCATCAAAAAATAAAGAAGCTGCTTGGAAGTTTATAGATTTTATGATGGAGGATCCAGATGGACTTTTACAGTTTATTTTAGATACGGGTTATCTTCCATTTACGAAAAAGATGGCTGAGTCGAAAGAAATACAAGACCTCTGGGCAAAGGAGCCAAATCGTAAAACCGCATACGATCAACTCAAATATGCTGTAGATAATAACAAAAGTGTCGCTTGGCCGCAAACCATGCATGAGTTTTTCTCTGCTATAGAGGCCATTATGTACGATGATGCTAAGATTGAACCAACACTTAAAACGTTCAAAAAAGAAACAGAAAGAATACTATCAGAAAATTAATTTCTTAAATACTTTGGAGCCTAGAAAAATACAGATGAAATTTACAAAAAATTTGTGATTTCTATTGATTTTCCAGGCTCCTTTTTTATATGAAAGGACTGAGGTATTTGATTGACCGTCTTAAAGATAATTCTTCCCTATATATTGCAGGGCACAGAGGATACATGGCAGAGTATCCTGAAAATACGCTCTTGTCTTTCCAAAAAGCCCTGGGGTTAGGTGTAGACATGCTCGAATTTGATTTAAGGTTTTCCAAAGACAATATTCTTATGGTTATACATGACGAAACACTTAATCGAACGACCGATGGTAAAGGAAAAATTAATGATTACACTCTTAACCAACTCAAACAACTAAATGCCGGAGTGGGATATGGCACTTCAGGTCAAGAGTTTCAAATACCAACCTTGGATGAACTTTGCGGGCTGCTTAAATCTTATCCTGAAGTTCTATTAAATGTAGAAATCAAACCGAGTAGTAACGCAAGAGAAGTAGCAGATGCAGCCATTGCAAAGCTGGAGGAATACAATTTTCTCTCCCGATGTGTGTTTACTAGTTTTGATGCGGAAATCGTGGCGCATATCCATGACAACTATCAACTGAAAACACAAGGATTTCCGGGACAATGTATGTTCAATTTTGTACCAGGTGCAGATGGGACGTATTCAAAAATGTGGGCAGTAGGCATCAGTATGAAACTATTAAACGCAGATTTAGTTAAGGAATTTAAGGATCTAGGGATTTTATGTTGGAGTTATTGTCCTGACAATGATCAGCAGGTATATCAATCACTGGAATGCGGAATTACTCTTATGACCTGTAATAATCCTATTCCAGCATTAAAAATACGCAATAGTAACTACGAACGTGCTTAATCAGAGGGGGGATGGATATTACCTTTACGTGGTCAAATGATTATGAAATGTATGTTCGTGTGTTGATTAGTGCTTTGTTAGGTTTTCTTATTGGCTGGGATCGTGAATCTAAAAGCAAACCAGCAGGAATAAAAACGTATATGTATGTTTGTGTAGCTAGTACATTAATAACGTTAATCTCGATTTATAGTGTGGATAAATTCAGTTCGATGAGTAGCACGATAAGAATGGATCCTATGCGATTGACTGCTCAAGTGGTAGCAGGCCTCGGTTTTTTAGGAGGTGGGGTCATTCTAAAAGACGGAATTCAAGTTAAAGGTCTTACATCAGCGGCTATGATATTTTTAGCTGGGGGAGTCGGAATTGGAATTGGAGCTGGATTTTACGGAATAGTTTCCTTTGCCGTCATCATATCGCTGGTTTTAGCGAAAATCGGTAACTTGGTTGAAAGAAGGAAAATAGTGAACTTAAAAGAACGAAAAAAAATTAAAAATATTACCATGTAGAAAAATTAAGGAGAGATGATATGAAAAAAACTAGATTACTAGGTAAAATAACCATTAGTTTTCTTCTATCTAGTATGATTTTTGCTATTTCTTCAAATACAAGTGCACAACCAATCAGTTGTACTTCGAAAGTATTTGATTTATCTGCTCCCGGAACTCCGTTTTTCCGAGATAAACCACTCCACAACGGTACGGTCCTGCAATCGTTTGCTTTCGATAACGTACATAAACATACTTACGTTGTACAGTTAACCGCAGGAGGGATACAGCTTCCTGGAGAACCTGCACCGGTTAGTGGAGCTAATAGAAGTTTAAACGGAGATTTGACCTTAACTAAACTTGATAGTGAAGGAAACGAGTTAGGGCATATGTATCTTAAAGGTTTCGGTCATGGTGTCCAAATTGGTCTGGAAACTCATGGAGAAACTGCATATATCTGGTCTGAAACAGATTCTGTGGCAGAAGGAAAAGAAGGTTGGGGTACAAAGCTTGCCAGATTTCCTTTCAATGACGGAGCTATAATGACTCCTGATAGTCCAGAATTAGAAAAACACCAGCTAATTCAGGGTGCAGACCGTACTACTGTGAATATTGATTCAGCCAACAACTTATTAACCATGCGTTACAGATTAAATGGTAGTTTTTACTTTGCATTGTATAATCTACAAGATGTAAAACAAAAGGTATATAAACCTATTGCGGATGTGGAGCAACCCTCCATGGGTACCTTCCAGGGATTTGCATCGTTTGGCAGGCATTTATACTTACTTGAAGGCAACGCTTATGGTGCGAGTGGATCTGTGGAACCTTATGGCAATACCTATATTACCTCAGTAGATTGGTTTACATCTAAAACAGTAGATAAAAAACTTTTCACTGGCGGAAATGATCTCACCTATAGAGAGCCAGAAGGCATGGGGGTCCGAATTCCGGATATCAAACATCCTCGTAAAGCACAGCTAAGTGTCGGCTTTGCTTCTAATTTCACACCAAACCGGTTGGCGAATATTTATTACTTGGACCGATTAATATCTGAGAAAAAAATCAATGGTTCTAATAATTAAAAAAGGTAAACTTAGTTTATTGAGAATTCGAATAAGATAGTTATTGATTACTGGAGCAAGGAGTAAGTATCAATAACTTGTCCATACGGTTGACATGATCAGGTAATCTATTGTCACCGCGGCGCACTTTCGCATCAATCTGCATTTCACACGGCGGTTACCCCGGAGTAGAACATTGTCTATAACTTTGCAGATTAGAAAAGAAAAAATTAAACCTTTAACCTTCAGACAAAGGCAGCCTGATAAATCGCGTTACGGGTGAGTAAATGAATAAAGAAGATTATGATAGAAGATTGGAAGAGAAAAAGGTATTTTGTAAATAATGGCTATCGTTATATAAAATGGGATGTTAACTCAAGCTTACCTAAGATTCCGTCGAGCCATAATAAAAATCACGTACCGTAAAGTGATATAAATTATTAAAACCTCAGTTCTACGCTCATCACGATTAATTTATCCATTTACTAAAATACACCACAAATAAACTGGTGAGGTGACATATGAAGGATTTTGAACTAACGAGAGTATAAGTTCTAATGCTAAAACCCGTTTTTGAGAGTATCATCTCCAGAAAGTACGGCTGAGATTTAAGGGTTCGTTCAATTAACCATTGGGAATGTGAAAGTTGATAAAAGAACATGAAGAGACTTCGGTCTCTTTTTTTATGTCCTCTTTTAAAAACACTGTCATCGCGAGCGTGATAGGTGGTAGCTTAGACACTCTTCGAAAAAGCCGAATGTACGTCGAAATGTACATCGATTTAATCAACTTTATCAGCCCGTCTTAGTGGAACCGAAACTACTCGTGGGTGATGTCCCTCGTCTAGTTGGGCTGGATGGAAACAATAAAATGAAAAAAACATCGGGAATGCCATTCATTTAGATTCTACAAAAGAAGAGGTTAATGAGAAGATTAAAAAGGCGAAAACTGACCCTGCCCGAATTCATAAAACGGATCTCGGTCATCCTTAAGTTCGCCCAACCTATGCATATCATCATGCATTTCGTAAATGAATAGAGAAAAAATTCCAAGAGATCGGCAAAAGCTAGAAGTGTACCTCCAGCCCTTCAGAGGTTCTAGTATGTAAAAAGGTAAAAAAGAAGAAGAAGGATAAAGATAACCTCCATAAAAAGCCGCTAATTATTCGGCTTTTTTATTCAATTCGAGGATTTCACAATATACAGGTATTACTGTATTAATTACGTTTATGAGCATCATTCCATACTTCGATGAGGATTGAAATATTCTATCTATATAATACTGGAGAAGGCAAAATTATAAATAAGGAGACTCAAGTATGAATAAGTTGAAATGGATATCACTTGTGCTTGTTACAACATTTTTAATGGGTTCTTCCTTTACTGTTGGAAAGCTTGGCTTGGCCTATTCTTCTCCCTTGTTGTTGGCAGCTTATCGTTTTATACTTGCCGGAAGCATCCTTGCGATCATTGTACGTGTTTTAAGAAGAGCACATCCAGCTGCAAAAGAGGGATGGGTGAAGATGCTACTGATCGGTGTTTTTCAAACAGCAGGTGTCATGGGTTGTATTTTCTTAAGTTTACGTTCGATTACAGCTAGTGAATCCTCTATACTTACGTTTACCAACCCTTTACTTGTTGTAGTATTGGGCTCCTTTTTGTTCAAAGCACGTTACAAACTTTATCAATGGGGAGGAGTTCTGTTGGGATTGACAGGGGTTGTAATTACACAGGGAACCCATCTTAAATTTGAGGTTGGAACTTTATTTGGAATTTTATCCGCTTTGCTGTGGGCGGCTTCTACCTTGTTAGTTAAGAAATGGGGAACGAATTTTGATACATGGGTTTTATCTGCGTATCAGATGCTTTTTGGTGGATTACTCCTTTTGGCAGCGAGCTTTTTACTTGAACATCCTTTTTTTCATCCTAATACTCATTCATTATCCATTTTATTATGGCTGAGTGTCATGTCCTCTATTGTTCAGTTTGCCGGGTGGTATTACTTATTGCAAAACACGGATCCTGGAAAGACAAGTGCCTATTTATTTTTGGCGCCATTCTTTGGTGTATTAACAGGCTGTATACTATTGAACGACCCTCTATTTCCGTCCTTTATCGTCGGAGGCTTCTTTATTCTTACTGGTATTTATCTTGTGAATCGAAACTTTCAGCCGAGCAAAGCAAAACGAAAATTATTTATTACCCACTAGCGGTTAAAAGATAGAACTTGAAAAAACGTCTTGAATTAAAAGAAACCTCGACCGTTTAAAACTAACGTGTTTCCATTTATTATTCCCACTTAATCTACATTATCCGTTTCAAATCCTTCTATATGGAGATACTGACAAATTAGGTGACAAAAATGATATAGGAGGATTATATGGACAGCACATACGAGGTATTAAACAAGCAAATTTCCAATTGGAACATATTATACGTTAAACTTCACAATTATCACTGGAACGTAAAAGGGCCCCATTTTTTTACTCTCCATGAGAAATTCGAAGAATTATATAATGAAGCCAATCAACATATTGATGAATTAGCAGAACGTTTGCTTATGTTACAGCAACAGCCTGCCGCAACAATGAAACAATATTTAGAACTGGCTACAGTCAAAGAAGCTTCAAATAATGAAACATCAGAAGGGATGGTACAAGAGATCATCGATGATTTTGCATTAATGAGAGATCAATTAAAGCAAGGTATGGAAATTACGGAAAAAGAAAATGATGAAGTTACCCATGATATGTTACTAAGTATTTCATCACAATTGGATAAACACACCTGGATGCTCACATCATTTTTAGCGTAAGTATCCTTGATACGTGTCCATTGTAAAAAACTACCTCGTGATCACAAGGTAGTTTTTTAACGTTCTTATGCACACCAAATTCAGTAGCGATTTCATACTTTACGACCTCAATCACGATTGCTGTATTTTTCCTTCTTTTTTATAACATTTCTCTCGAATGTATTTTTATTCTTAATGGTTAAAAGGACATTGCCAGTTGTGGTTTGAGTTAAGTATCGTGCTCTATTCCTCTCTTGGCATAGGGGGTTGGTCCTCTATGGAATCCGATACAGGTACACATTCACCACTCATATAGTAATCACTCACTTGTTCATGTGTAGTGGCCATACCTACAGAAACCTGATCTTTTCCTTTATAGTCCTCAGTCTCATAATTTCTTTCGCCCACAGTATTGCCTTCATTACTTTGTTTTTTTCTCATTTTTTTAACTCCTTCATTTCGATTATAATTTTTCTTCAACCTGCTTTCATTCATACAACAAACAACTCGTGCTTTCCCAACAAAATATAAAAGGGCTACCTATATTGAATAGGTAGCCTTGTCCATCAATATTTTGTTGTAATTAACAAAATTATTGTTGTTGCCCACCAAATCCAGAAATCTGTTGTTGTGCAGTAGCCACTAGACGTTTAGTGATTTCTCCACCAACTGATCCGTTTGCACGAGAAGTTTGGTCAGCTCCAAGTTGTACACCGAATTCAGTAGCGATTTCGTATTTCATTTGGTCGATCGCTTGTTGTGCACCTTGTACTAAAAGGCGATTACGATTTCCTCCACCAGTATTTGCCATGTTTGTTCACCTCCTTTTCACTGTTATTTTCTGAAATTGTGCCAAATACATGCCTTGAAATTTATGTAAAAACCACGAAAGGCATTTGATATAGAGGATTATGCAGGCTTTTTGGATAATGTTATTTATTCTGGTTATATTAGTCTGTATGGGCATGGGATAACATTGTTGTTCGCCAAAACACTTCCTTGGTTATCTCTTGCCTTTGATTTCATGACCACCATTCAACCCCCATTCCTTTGGGGTTTTTATCGTGAGGTTTTTTATGCCGCGCGGCAAGAGTTTAACGCTAATTCTTTGACAAACAATGTGTTTTTTGAGGCAGAAAAAGCTAAGTATTGGACCGGTTACACAAGAAATCATGAACTCACTCACAAAACAGCGGAAACCAGCGAGGTGGTTTTTCACAACAATACGGCAGCTTAATGGGTCAAACTGTTTTTTCTGGATTCAGCGGATAGAGCAAGGTTTAGGGAAAAAACTGTCAAAAGGAGTGCAGTCCTTTATGGACAAAAAATTCGTATGGAAAAAGAAAATACAAAACCAAAAAGCAGAGACTGACTTTAACAAAAGCAGAAATTAATCAAGGTTTAGTGTTGGCTTTGTGACTTTCAGGGCATCAGAACGATTTGGACAAGGATACGAACCGCGTTACACATAACAGTGCACACAAAGGTCGATCTGGAAAAGCCGGGATAGTACAGTTTTTTTAATTGCCGGTGTTATTAGCCACAAAACATATATACTTAGAGGTTTCTCTTTAACCTTGTAGAAGTAATACTTGGGAAACCTTGCGTCAAAAAAGACTGAATTTTCATAACTATTAAAAAGGATTGTTATTAAACTAGGAAGGGGGCTCTTTCTGTGGTTTCAGTTCTGCAAATACCAAGAACGATACTTTACGGCCAACATTCATTCCAGAAAGTGGGGGAGGAAACGTCTAAACTCGGAAACAAAGCACTCATCATCAGCGACCGAATGATGGAGAAGCTGATGTACGTTGAAGAATGCCAACATCTTTTAACACAAGCAGGAGTATCCTCAGTCAAGTATTTGGACATCGATTCTGAACCGACAGATACGTTTGTTTATGAAGCGCTGGACACGCTTAAAGCGGAATCGTGCAATGTGATTATTGGCTTAGGTGGAGGAAGCTGTATTGATACAGCAAAAGCAGTTGCAGTTCTGGGTACGAATGGGGGATCCATCAGCGATTATATGAATAGCAGAAAGATTGCACAAAAGTCTGCCGTTCCCTTAATTGCTATTCCTACAACGGCAGGAACCGGATCTGAAGCAACGGATGTAACCGTCATAACCGATATTGCGCTGGATATTAAAATGATGATTAAGCAGCCCGGATTCATGCCGGCAGCAGCCATTGTAGATCCGGTCCTCACCATTTCTTCTCCTAAAAATATAACAGCGGCAACCGGCATTGATGCACTTACTCACGCTATTGAAGCCTATCTTTCAAGGCGTGCCCATCCTTTTACCGATTCTTTGGCGTTAACTGCCATTGGACACATTATGGAAAGTATACGGGATGCATATCATCAACCTCAGAATATAAAGGCGAAGGAAAAAATGTCCCTTGCTGCCCTCCAGGCAGGAATGGCTTTTTCGAATGCATCAGTCTGTTTGGTTCATGGAATGTCCCGCCCGATAGGAGCCTTGTTCCACGTGCCTCATGGCATCTCGAATGCAATGCTTCTTCCTGTTGTTCTGGAGTATAGTCTAGAAGATTGCTATGAGAGGCTAGCTGATATCGGGAATATCATTTTTCATGACACGCAAGGGCTTACAAAACAGGCAATAGCGCAGAAACTAATAGACGAAATAAAAGCCCTATGCGTCGAGCTATCTATTCCTAATTTGAAAGGTTGGGGGATAATAGAGGATCTTTTTTTGCAAAGTCTAAAAAAGATGGCAAGAGATGCCCTGGCAAGCGGCAGTCCCGGCAATAATCCGAAAGTGCCGGATGAGATCGAATTAATGGAGCTGTACAAATTATGTTATGATTACCAGTTTAGTTCTCAAACGATTAAATCATAGAAATCGTACTGCCATTTTAAAAAGGCAGAAAGAGGAGGGCTTTTTTTAAAGAAGAAAGAAAACCCCTGGCTTTTTTCCAGGTGTTTTCTATACATACAACCAACCTACCATAATAAGAAAGCACGCCTATTGTCCAAATATGGAATACGAATCATTTTTCTAAATTATGTAAAATGATGATTGACCACTCTGGAATTTCGATGCTAACCTGTCATTGAAAGCAATTACATTTTACTTAAAGTGTCTGTTCTCGCGTTTCATATACTGAAGGAGGGAAATAGTGATGAAGAAGATGAGTGCTTTATTCAGTTCTGTACTTCTTAGTTCTACTTTCTTATTGCCTCTTAGTGCCAGTGCTGATCAATCGAACGGTAAATCCGATCCATCCATCACGTCCAGTAACCGGGTGGTCGAACGAATCGTAGCCCACATGACTGACAAGGAAAAGATAGGACAGCTGGTGATGCCATCAACACACGATAATACCAGTAAAATGCCGGATGACACAACCAGGCAACTTATTCAACACTACAAGGCTGGCTCCGTCATCGTTTATGGTGCCCGTGATGCCCGAACGACAGCAAAATATAATAATCAGCTGCAAAAGTGGGCTTCCAAAACACGTCTCAAGCTTCCTCTTTTAGTATCAGCGGATCTAGAGTTTGGAACGAAACAACATGTGACAGACGCAACGCCTTTCCCTCGGCAAATGGGAATCGGAGCAACAAGAGAAACGAAGACCGCCGAGGACGTGGCCAAGATCACAGCGTTAGAAGCAAAAGCTACAGGATTTAATTGGAACTATTCACCGGTCGCTGACGTAAATACGAATCCTGCCAATCCTGTAATCGGTGTACGGTCATTTGGGGAGAAAACAAACCTGGTCTCTGAAATGACGGCTGCCCAAATTAAAGGCTATCAGAAGAAGGGGGTAGTCGCGACAGCAAAGCACTTCCCGGGTCATGGGGATACGAGCGTGGACTCACACTTAGGATTAGCTGCAGTTACATATGACCGCCATACACTCGAGACCGTGCATCTTCCTCCTTTTAATGCTGCCATTGATGCAGGAGTAGATTCCATTATGACGGCTCATGTCATTATTAACGCCATTGATAAGGAGCTTCCCGCCACCCTTTCCAAGAAAGTGCTCACCGGACTTCTCAGAAAAGAGATGGGCTTTAAAGGTTTGATCGTTACAGATGCCATGAGCATGCATGCCATCGCAAAAGAATGGGGTGCTGGACAAGCCGCTGTGATGGCTGTTAACGCAGGTGCGGATATTGTAATGGCCACAGGAAATTTGGATGAACAGCTGGAAACCTATGATGCCCTTTTTCATGCACTTAAATCCGGCCAGCTATCAGAGAACAGGGTGAACGAATCGGTGAAAAGAGTCCTGGCGCTGAAGATAAAGTATAAGCTTTTTAGTGACCGTTATGATGATCCAGAAGAAGCAGTAAATGTAGTCAACAAACCTTCACATAAAGAAACGGCAGCAGAGGTTGCAAGAAAGTCCATTACGGTCGTCAAAAATGAGAAGATACTTCCTTTCAACCCGGCAGAAAAGAAAAATACACTAGTAACAGGGCCGATAATCTATGGATCTACTAATTTTATTAACAATATTGCCAGTATCGTTGATGAAAAATCTGCCGGAAATGTTATGAGTTATACTACTTCAACAGATTCGAAGGATACTGAAATCCAGCAGGCGGTACAACTCGCAAAGCAAGCGGATCAAATCATTGTGCCGACTTTCTCTCCTAGTGAACTTCCAGCCGGACAGGCGAAGCTGGTGAAGGAACTGCAGAAAACTGGAAAACCTCTGGTAGCGGTTGCCCTTGGCCTTCCTTACGATATTAAACAATATCAAGAGGTAGGCGCGTATGTGGCGACTTATGCGGTTGAACGGTGGGGCTCTCCTGTGCCGACCTCATGGAAAGCCGCAGTAGACGTGATCTTCGGAACCCAGCCAGGTGGAAAGCTGCCCGTGTCGATCGAAGGATTGTATCCATACGGAACCGGTCTGACCTATTAAAGGCGAAGCTGTAACGACATTATCATTGTGGTTTTACTTTGGATTTAGGACTAAAACTTCATTTATATATTTTCCCTACGCAAAAGCCCTGAATTCTGCTATTCTGCTGAATTCAGGGTTATTGCTTGCTTCGGTTAACTGCCGTTATGTTGACCAGCGAAAATAAATACTTATTGTTAAAGCTTAAAGAAATAATATTCCTTATTGAAATCACATACTGTATAGGTCTCCATAAGGGCCAACTGATCTCCAATCGTCGTGATCGATGTCCCTCGTTCCCAAAACCTCTCCACCTGGTCCACACGATCTCCAATTTTCGTCGTCTCTAGTGTCCATGGTTGCCCAATCGTCTGCATGAGTGCCACAAATTCTACAGTTGTGATCGTAACCATCAGTCATAGTTCCCAAAACTTCTCGATCAGGGCCGCAACACCTCCAATTGCTGTCTTCGTTGGTGTTCATCGTTTCCAAAACGTATTGTCCCTGATTGTCGTCTTTCGTCAACAAATAAGGTTGGTCCAAATCATTCATGACAGGCCATTCATTCATTTGCTGACCGCAGTCACAGCTTTGAGTAACATTTAATACATTCCCGCTATTCCTCATTTTCATTTGTTGCAATTCATGAATGAAGTCCATTGTACCCATTCTACCCATAAAAGAACTGGAACTGCTTGAACTGCTTGAACTGCTTGAACTGCTTGAACTGCTTGAACTGCTTGAACTGCTTGAACTACGTGAACTGCTTGAACTGCTTGAACTACGTGAACTGCTTGAACTGCTTGAACGGCTGCTTGATGACTCTCCTTGCCTGTTATTAGGTGAACTAAGGGAGGTACTGGACCTGCTTGATGATTCATATCTCCAATGGTATCTAGGCAAACTGGAACCAAGGGTATCACTCGGACTGGTAGGACTGGTGGGACTGACAGGACTCGTAGGTGGACTGGTAGGACTGGTGGGACTTCCAGGACCTGTAGGTGGACTGGTAGGACTGGTGGGGCTTTCAGGACCTGTAGGTGGACTGGTAGGACTGGTGGGACTTTCAGGACCTGTAGGTGGACTGGTAGGACTTTCAGGACTTGTAGTTGGACTGGTGGCGCTGGCAGGATTGCTGGGATCGCCGCTTAAATTGCTGGCAATGGCGCTTAAGTTGCTGGCAATGCCGCTTAAATTGGTAGCAATACCGCTTAAATTGCTGGCAATGCTGCTTAGATCGGTGGAACCGCTGCTTAAATTGGTGGGTTTGCTGCTTGATGCCTTTTTGCTATCGTTTCTCATCATCTCATTTGAGTTCCTTACTGGAAAAACCCAGTTAGAACCGATGTAACGGCTACTCGATGACTCTTTTCTTTTGTCTAACATCATACTGCCCCTTTCAATTTACTATATTCAGTACGGATGTTTGTAGAAAGGGACAAGTATCATGATCTGAAAAAACGGGCTGATAAACGCGTAAACGAGTGAGAGTGAACCTGCAATAGTAGATGTCTGTACATTTCATACCAAAGCCAAAGGATTTGAAATTCCAATATAGGGGCACACTTCCACGATAAGATGTATTATTTCACCCGTATTAATGTTGATCTGCCATAATAAAGTCCAACTTCAATATAGGCGGTTGCCGATAGCGACAGTGTGCAGCCCCTAGGTAATGAAAAAAATTCTGCTGTTCTTCACAGATTGTTTCTGTAAAAAATCAGAGGGCGGGGGAGACACAATGGAATGTGTGCTTTTCATTGGTATACAAGGCTCAGGGAAATCGACTTTTTACAAAGAGCAATTCTTCCATACCCATGTAAGAATTAATTTAGATATGTTGAAGACGCGGAATCGAGAAGATCTATATCTCGCCGCGTCTTACCAATCCAAGCAAAAATTTTAGTGGACAATACGAATCTTACGAAAGAAGTGAGAAAAAAGTACGTTGCTTTATCAAAACAATTTAACTATAAGGTCATCGGTTATATTATGGATTCCGACATTGACAGTTGTTTAGAAAGGAATAATAGACGCGAAGGAAAACAAAAAGTCCCGCCTGAGGTAATTAGAAGCGCGCTAAAAAAATTACAGATACCCACTTTCGAAGAAGGATTTGACGAATTATTTCAGGTGAAAAATGAGAACAGGCAATTCGTAATAACCAAAATATAAGGTTGATCATCATGGGTAGCCCATTTTTTGGCATTGGATTCATTTTACAAGTCCAATATGCTGTCTCTTTTTTAAGGTTCGGCATTCTCACTTCGGGAGAATAAAGCAAAGAACAACGTTTATTGTATTAATGCTTGGAGAGAGTGCACATTTTACACAGATGCAGAAAAAGTTGCTTTAGAGTTAACGGAACATGTGACATTGATTCCGAATAAGCGTGTACCGGATGAATGTATATAATCGCATACGTAAACATTACAGTGAAAAGGAATAGGTTGACCTTGTACTAATAATTAATCAAATTAACAGTTGGAATAGAATTTCTATTGCAATGTGGAATATAGCAACTGAAAAATAATTATACAAGAACTTGTTGCAGAGGGCAGACCGAGGAAATTCTAAACGATACTCGTGACCTACAATCGGCGATCGATCTTTTTTTAATCAACAATAAGGCCTTTTCCGGCTCTTCTTGTTCGGGATTCAAGTGCCTTCCGTTGCGGAATACAACAAGCGGAAAAAAGAAAAGACCATTAAGGCGCAAAAGGCGAAGGAAGAAGAGAAAAAGCCCTATAACGTGCTGGAATAGACACAAATAATAGCTAAAAATACAGAGAAAGAGCATTTCTGCCCTTTCTCTTTTTACCAATCACAACCACAATGATTATGCTGCTTTTCCTTCTCGCGGCATAGGCATGCTCGTAAGGCAGCCCTTGCTCGTTCAGCCTCTGCTTCGGCAAGAGCTGCTTGGCGTTCAGCCTCTTCTCGTGCGGCTTCCTCTGCTCGTAACCGAGCCAATAGTTCTCTTTCGATCGGGTCTCTTGGTGGAATATCTACTGGTTGGAGTGGTGGTGCTGCACTACACCTTCCATTGCGCTTTGCTGCAATCATCCTTCTATTTGCCATACCTTTCAACCTCCCTTGTGCTTTTGGTTTAAAAAAATATAGCCTATTTTTGGGACCAATCGAAGAGGGGTGTTCCCTGATTGGCCTTGCTATTAATCTATGAAGAAATCTATCAATGGTGTGGGAAAATAGAACGGATTTTTTTCTGCACTCTATATGAATTAAACGTAGAGTACTGCCAAATATTCTCCAGCTAATGAAGAGGGGGAACTGGAGCGGGTAATTTGCTCCCGGTACATATTTCGGTTCCCACATAGAGAAATTTTCTTCACTTTGCTCTCTGTTGATGAAACGACACAGAACAGAGACAGTTCCGCATTTTAATTTTACCTTGGAACAAAGGATACGCCCGCGTAGCAATAAATGTAAACGTAAAAATGAAATGAGGTACAGTCTGGCGGATTTAGTGAAAGGAATTTCTGAATAGAGGGGAGTAAAGCCTTAGCCTCGAACTCCTTTTTTTCACTTTACAAATACCGACGGGCGAGTCCTCGAAATATAAATCCAATCATCAAGCCAGGAAAAAGAAAAAGTATAGGAAGCCATACGGGTCCCCACAATTTGCCGAAAACATATAAAACCGGGGAATAAATTAATCCGATGGTTACAGAAAAAGCAGCGAATACAAAAGGAAAAAATGCAAATTTGGAAGATGAGTCAGTTGCATTCTTATAGGCATCCCATAAGGAAAAAAAGTAAAAACAGGGATAAAACATTAACCAATTATAATGAGTTGCGGACATTGCTTCCTCAATTCTTCCATGAAAACTCAGGAGGATGATTTGGTTAAAGTTTGCCTGAAGGTTAATGATCATTTCCAAAAGCAGAAATAAAAAACCTTTAATGTAATCCTTGTTTAACAGTTGGCCGACTCCAGGCAAAGCAACGCTCCAAAGGAGCCGCTCCCATTTATCATTCACATTACCCTACCCCTTCTTTCATGACTTCATTGTTGCAAAGGGACTTCTGATTTAGTCACCCATGGTTAGTATGGAGGGCTTTACAGTCGAACTTACTTTTTCTTTATTAAATGTTCGCGGTCGGGGGATTGAGGTGGTTCCTCTAACCAGCCATTGTCGATCATGAGGTTCGCACCGTCTTCTGCATAAAGGGAAACCTCCACTAAAATGCGCGAGTATTTCAATCCAATATCACGTCGGGGACTTGCTGCCATGCCGGCACCATAGTTTGCAATTCCGGCCGCTGACATGGCGGAGGCATGAAAAAGCATCAGCTTGTCGGAGAAAGGTGCAGCGGTTTCGGCCGTTACAATGGTATCCCAAAATCTTGGACCAGGAATGTCTTCATTTTCTAAAATAGTACTAAACAATGTAATATGCTTTTGGGCGATGTTTTTTCCTCTTAAATAATAAGCCTTGAGTTCGGGGTCTTGAGTAACTTGGGCAAATCCTAACATAAGACTTTTACCGATAAAATTAGTTTGAATGTTATTAAATATATGAGTCATTTCAATGACATTCAATGGTCGTTGTTTCCCAAACAGAGTTCCTAAATAGCTTTGTTTAGAAGCAAACTCTACTGTATCAGGGAAAGGGATATAGGGGGAACGAATGAATATACCTTTTTCAAGAGCAAGTTCTTTTACAATCAAGTGCAGTTCTAAGGCCTGATTAATCACACCGATTTGTATGGTTAAAACATCCTTGTGTGCGGCTGTTGCTAAGGCGAATGAACCAGCTGTCATACCAAGGATAGACATATTATTGAGGTATTGCAGGAAAAAGGGATCCGAAAATAAACGAGGGGCTTCAGGAAACACATCTTCTTCTGTAAAACCAATCGGTACAGGGAGTTGAACTTCATTAAATAGTTTCTTTACATCCTGAATTTGTTTTTCGGATTGGGAAAAACCTAGTTTTATTACTTCTCGAATTTCGGGATCTTCAACCTTTTCTAAAAAATAAGTCATCACACATCTCGCTGCCGTATTATTTATGTAAATTCCCCAAAGCCCTGCAATTTCTGCTGAGTTTATTGGAGTGTCGTGTTCAGCCATAAATATGCCCCCTCAACATTTTTGTGGTTAGTTTGTGTTCGAAACAAAAATCTATACACTTGGAATTCATTATGACGTTGAGGAAGTGACCTGATCAGTGGAAGACCATTCCTAAATGTAAAAAATAGATAAAAAAACAGACAGGAGCAGTCCTGACTGTTTTTTGTTTTGTTAAAAACACATGCACTTGTAATTCAGTAGAGCCTGTTAAGCAATGACTGTTTACTTTTCGAATAGAGGGAGAGATAAGACCTAGAAACGAAGGGGTTATACACCGAATATTGATCTAAAAAAGAAACGGTTTTGCTGCAACGTTATCCATCTTTTCTTTCTTGTTTTGAGACTGTCAACATTTTATATGGAATGCATTCTTGGTTTACTTTTTTTGCTTCCATTTTTGAAGAAGAGGCGATAGTACAAGATTCAATCCTAAAAAGAAAATTAATAAAAAGAAAACAAAAAACTCGGGAGCTTCCATCACGCGAAAAGGACTTAGGGCATTTTTTATTGCTGTATGGATTTCAAAACCTGCAAGAATATCCATTCCTAATGAAAACCCTAATAAAACCACGAAAATCAAAACAGTGATACAGATAATTTTCACTTTTATCACTCTCCAGCTATTAGGTTTTCCTTCTATGTGTTTTTCTATTTAAAAGATAAAGTGAATAAATGAGAAGGATTACGCTGAAACTTTAAAAAAAGAAAGAAAGGATCTGCTAATGCCTTCATTTTTCAAACGTGGAAAACAAGTGAAAAACAACCCAAACAAAAAAGACGGAATTAATCATAACCTTCCCCAACCCTTAAACATATCTTTGGCAGTGAACCTGGATTTCATCAATCAAAAAACGGGAAATAGTTCTGACATTGTGATTCGAACGAAAAAAATCGGCACTCATACCCAATTGACAACAGCAGTTTTGTATGTGGAAGGAATGGTGAACGAACAATCTATCCAGGATTTTTTAATTGAATCGATGATGAACAACAGTAAAGACCTAAATGCATTAGGGCCACAGGAAGCTTTAGAAAAACTAGCTGAAGATGTCGTTTCGCTTGGTCATGTCACGTGGGTTCAGGAATGGGATGCGCTGTTTTTGTCCCTAATGTCAGGGAATACTATTATTCTTGTCGACGGTGTAAAAAAAGCATTGAATGTTAGTACAAAAGGCGGGGAAAAACGCGCTATTGAGGAACCTTCGAGCCAAGTAACCGTTCGGGGTCCAAGAGATGGGTTCACTGAATCTTTAAGTACCAACACAACTCTGATACGGAAGCGTATTAATTCACCTAATTTGTGGGTTGAGTCCATGCAAATCGGTAGGGTGACAAACACCAAGGTAGCCATGGTGTATGTCCATGGAATTGCAAATGACAAAATCGTTAATGAAGTGCGTAGGCGGTTAAAGGCAATTGATATTGACAGCATTCTGGAATCAGGATATATCGAACAACTCATTGAAGATCAGACCTCAACCACCTTTCCGACTCTTTATCATACAGAAAGACCGGATTCAGTCGCAGGCAACCTCCTTGAAGGAAGAGTGGCTATCATTGTGGATGGTACACCGTTTGTACTACTTGCACCAGCGATATTTATCCAGTTTTTTCAAGCGGTAGAAGATTATTATGCCCGTTTCGATATCTCGACCGCTCTTCGCTTCTTGCGGATCTTGATTTTCTTTATCTCAATAATAGCCCCTGCTACTTTTGTTGCGGCAACGACCTTCCATCAAGAGATGATTCCAACCAACCTAGTGATTGCAATTGCAGCACAGAGGGAGACAGTTCCTTTTCCGGCATTTGTTGAGGCGGCCATGATGGAGGTAACCTTTGAAATATTACGGGAAGCCGGTATTCGTTTGCCAAGGGCGGTTGGATCAGCAATCTCGATTGTTGGCGCTTTAGTCATCGGCCAGGCAGCGGTGCAAGCTGGTATTGTTACCCCAGCGATGGTTATCATTGTATCCATTACGGCAATTGCCAATTTCGCGACCCCTTCCTTTGCGATGGCCATTTCTGCCCGTTTGATTCGTTTTGCCTTTATGGTAGCAGCCGCACTATTTGGTTTTTATGGAGTTATTCTAGGGCTTATCATGTTGATCCTGCATTTATGTGGGTTGCGTTCTTTTGGTGTACCTTATATGACACCAATAGCCCCCGTCATACCTGCGGAGTTAGGTGATACCTTCATCCGTGTACCTTGGTGGGCTTTATGGAGGAGACCAAGCTTCATCAGTTCGAATCGTACTCGCAAAGGGAAAAACAAACATCCGCAGCCTCCTCGAAGCCGCGGTATAGTAAATACCGACATGGAACAAGGGGACCGCAATGAATCGTAAAACAGTATTTCTTATCTTATTCTTAAGTGTTGCCTTCCTCTCTGGATGCTACAGTCAAAAGGAATTAACAGACCTAGCGATTATTTCAGCCCTGGGAATCGATAAAAATGAAAACGGAAGGTATGTTGTGACCTTTCAAATTGTCAATCCCGGAAACGTGGCGGGTGGACAACAAGTAAGTGGTGGCGCACAGGGTCCACCGATTACTGCCTTTTCGGTTACAGGGGACAATCTGGTTGAAATAAGCCGTAAAGCAACGACTAGGTTATCTCGTAAAATGTATTATGCCCACGCTAACTTATTAGTCATCAGCGAGAAGCTAGCAAAAACGGAAGGAATACTTAAACTGATAGACGCCTTTGATCGCGATCCAGAGTTCAGGAATACTGCCAGTATTGTGATTTCTCGTGACGTAAAAGCCGCGGATTTTGTGAAAACATTGACGCCTGTCGATAAAATCCCTTCGAATAAAGTAATAAAAACATTGAAATTTTCGGAACAAAGATGGGGAAGAATTCTAGATGTCAACCTTCAAGATGTGATGAAAAGCCTCATTTCTCCAGGAAAAGGGCTTGTGCTAAGCGGATTCCGGTTGTTTGGAGATCGTCCGCTTGGAAAAACGATGCAGAACATTCAACAAACCAATCCCCTGGTAACAATACGAGCTGATGGATTAGCTGTCTTTAAAGATGGAAAGTTAGTCGATTGGATTGAAGGAAAAAACGCAGGTGGTACATTGTGGATCCTGAATAAAATTAAAGCCACAGATGTCGATATCCTATGGAAGAAGGAAAAAGATGCGATTTCATATCAAGTAACCCGGCAACAAACAAAGGTCTCAGCTTCTATGAAAAAAGGGGTACCTGTTATGTTAGTAGATGTCCGTGCCGAGGGAGGAATTGGAGCAGTAAAAGTGCCGGTTAATCTGAATAGTCCGAATGTAATTCTTGCTGTAGAAAGAGCCTTGGAAAAAGAGATTCAAAAGGAGATTCAAGGGGCTGTCCAACACGCTCAAAAAGATAAATCGGACATTTTTGGGTTTGGTGAAGTGGTGCACCGAACCGATCCGGCGGCTTGGAAGAAGCTAAAACACGACTGGAATGATGCTGCCTTTCCTAAAGTAAAGGTGAAGGTGAAGGTAGACGCCTTTGTGCGACGCAGCGGTTTGCGAAATAAACCTTTCCTTTCTAATTTCGAAAAATAAATAACGGGTCAAAGGAGTGAGAAATCAGTGGAGAAGGCGAAGATCAGTTCATACCAGCTATTTGTCCTCATGTTTTTATTTGAATTGGGCAGTGCCTTATTAGTTCCTCTTGCTATGGGAGCAAAACAGGATGCCTGGATCGCCATTCTTATTGGGATGGTGGGTGGATTTTTCTTATTTTTTATCTATCTTCGCTTGTACTTCTATTATCCAGATATCCCTCCAACAGAATATGCCCAAAGGATCATGGGGAAATGGCTAGGACGCTGCATTGCTTTTTTTTACATTCTCTATTTTGCGTATCTCGCCGCAAGGGTACTACGAGACTTTGGAGAGATGTTAATCACCTTTGCCTATCCAGAAACACCATTGTTCATTACCAACACGCTATTTATGCTTGTAGTAATTTACGGAGTCCGAAAAGGAATTGAAGTAATGGCTAGGGCGGGAGAGTTGTTGTTTGTTTTAATGTATCTTCTTGCTGCTGTGGGTTTCGTTTTGATCGTTGCCTCTGGTCTAATTGATTTGAATAACATAAAACCCATACTAGAAGAAGGTATTAGACCTGTGGTGAAAACTGCCCTTACTCAAACGCTATTTATACCCTTTGGGGAATCTGTTGTTTTTGCAATGATTTTTCCCTATTTAAATAACCCCAAAAAGTTAAAATGGACGGGTTTGTGTGCGCTGGGTTTAAGCGGCTTTAATCTTGCTATTGCTATGGCCATTAACATTAGTGTGCTGGGGGTGGATCTGGCGACACGTTCACAGTTTCCCCTACTATCAACTGTACAATCGATCTCGATTGCAGAATTTTTGGAACGTCTAGATGTATTTTTTATGCTTGCACTGATTATTAATGGATTTTTTAAGATCGGCCTTTTTTTCTATGTAACTGTAACAGCAACTGCAAGTCTGTTTAAGATCAAAAAACCATCAAGCCTTGCTTATCCCCTTGGGATAGTTACGCTGTTGTTATCCAATACGATTGCGAGTAATTTTTCAGAACATCTACAGGAGGGGTTAAGACAGGTTCCATTTATTCTCCATCTTCCTTTTCAAGTGATAATACCTCTTTTGCTTCTTATCGTTGCTTTTTTTATAAACCGAAAAAAAAGTTCAAAGCAAAAAAACGATATTCATCGTTAACTTCACAAATTTTCATGCCCTGAACGGGATGGGATTACTTGTGACAAGGTGCTGTTATGACTAATTCTTTAGGAGGATATAAATGTTGGAAAATCAGGAACAGATGCACCAAAATATGCATGTAGGGAATATTTCCCCACAACTGAATCATGGAGGACATGAGGTTTTTGACACGAAGTCCTGTCAGGAACAGTAAGCACACTCGATCAATACATGTTATTGCGTCCTCATGTAAAAGACCAAGAACTGTTAGATATCATGGATCGTCAATATACATTTATTCAATGCAAATCGGATTTAAGAAGCTCAGTTACAATGAGCTTCTTTTTTGTCAAACCGCATCTTACTGGTTCATATAGTACCTCTTCATGATAAATTTTGAACGATCTCCACGGACAATACTAGAGGATAGTTCGATCGGAAACTGTTTCGTCGAAAAGGTGACAGACTCTAATAAAAAAGCTGGAGAACCTGTCGGAATGTTTAGCAGTTCACTCTTCATTATCAACTGACGATGTTGCGACACTATGTTCATGCGGCCACACGATGATTGATAAAGATGCAAACGAAACCGGCTTAATTGACTGGACCGAAGCAAAAGTAACCGTGTGTCAATCGACTTTGTTTTCCAGTACCAAGCCTTCCGATCAGCTATTACCGTGAAATTTACTGGCCGGCCATGAAGGAGCACATCATTGAACTTAAAGCAGCATATCCTGTTGCGATGGCTGAGTTTGCGAACATCTCAGGCTTGGAAGAGTATGAGCAGATGGCAAGAGAAACATTGGAAGTGAGTAAAAAAAGGTAAATTATTTCTCAGGAAACAATAACCAATTT
>NZ_JAUHLN010000002.1:1315941-1390346 GCF_030412265.1 Fictibacillus terranigra | reverse complement strand
TTCAATTAAGGGAGTTGAATCAGGAAGATGCAGAGTTATTAATCTCTTATTTTCCGAAAATCGTGAAGACCGATACGTACCGAAAGCAGCTGCAAACGCGGAATTTGCTCATTGGTTATCTGCTATACACCACAGGCCTTCGCGCCAGTGAGCTACTTAATCTAAACTGGGGAAGTTTTCGGAAAAACCGACGGGGGAATTTATTGGTGGATGTGATCGGAAAAGGGAATAAACCTCGGACCATTCCGATAAAGCGAGAAACCAAGGATCTGTTATTTAACTATCGGAAACTATTACAGGAATCAACGGCACTCAATATGCAAGATACCAGTCCTTTATTTTACTCTCTATTTCCTCTTCCCCTGATTGCTTGATTAGTCACTTTCAATCATGAAGAGGTTAGTAAATTTGGAAATCATGTGGCTTATTTTTAGCCCAGCTTCTCTGAAAAAACATCCAGTATTTTTTCTTTGTTTTTATGTAACGCCGGTACAACGATGTGGGATGGAGGATCATGGTCATCAACCTGGATTTTTTAAACTAGACAAACAAAAAAAGGAGTGCATCTATAGCACTCCTTTCGCCATACTTTTTACTTATTTATTTAACTTTGTGATTCGGCCGTCGATCGAAGGATTTACTTCGCCTTTTGACTTGATATATTTTACTAATGCATCGAGATCAACAATATCAACGACTTTGTTTTGGCCATCTTTTAATGTGGTATAACCATCTCCACCGCTTGCCATGAAGCTGTTCACTGTTGCAGTATAGGTTTTAGACGGGTCGAGCGGTGTACCATCTGGCAGTGTGATTTCTACAACCTTTTCTCCTGCAGGTTTAGAATCGTCATACTTTACTTTTAGCCCGGAAATTTGAAGAATCTTTCCACTTGAACCATTCGCCCATTGGTCGTTGAACAAGCTTTTTACTTGATCACCTGTTAATTCCATCTTCACAAGATCATTGCCAAATGGTTGAACGGTGAAAGCTTCCTTCCATAGAATGTCGCCTGCATCAATATCCGCACGGATGCCGCCTGGATTCATAAAGGCGAAATCCGTGCCAGTTTGGGCCTTCATAGAATCAGCAATCATGTTGCCCATTGCAGATTCTCCATCTGCGTTTTGCTCTTTACTGATAGGAGAAGGAGTCGTTCCAATCTTTTCATTAAGAATTGGGGCTACATCCGCTGTATATTTATCAACCAGTTTCTTAATTTGTGCATCTGGTTCAATTTTATCACGATAAGTGGTTACGATCTCTGCTTTCTTTTGTACGATATCTTTGGTTAATGGATTGATGACTAGGTCAACATCCGAAAATGCTGTACCGTAAGAATATGACTGTACGAGTAATTTATTATCAACTGTTGCATTTGTTAACGCGTGATTGTGGCCGCCAAACAGCACGTCGACTTCATCATCAACGCCTTTAGCGATATCTACTAATTCTCCAGAAGGATTAGAACCGTCGGCATTTGAAGTTGAAGGATTATGCGCCAATACTACAATGGATTTTACTCCTTTCGCTTTCAATTCCGCCGCATATTTATTAATCGCTTGCGTTTCATCTGTGAATTCTACGCCTTCTACTCCGCTTGGCATAACGACGCTTGGTGTATCGGATAAAGCAACACCGATAAAGCCGATAGGAACGCCTCCTACCTTCTTAATCACATAAGGAGGAAGAACTGGCTTATTTGTTTCTTTATTAATAACATTTGCCGCTACATAAGGGAAGTCTGCTCCCTCGAACTCACCGTATTTATCCACCGTTTTAGGATGGCTACCCCCGTTTATTAGGCGGAGCATTTCCTGAACGCCTTCGTCAAACTCATGGTTTCCGACCGTGCCCACATCAAAGCCTGTTTCATTTAGAAAATCAATAGTTGGCTCGTCCTGAAGCAAAGCAGATACAGGAGAACTTGCACCCACCGCATCGCCGGCATGGACCTTTAGGGTATTCTCCGGGTTTGTTGCTTCCCGTTGCTTAAGGTAAGCCGCAAGGTACTCTGCTCCACCTGCGTTAAGTTTTGTATTGTACGTATCAAGCTGCCCATGAAAATCATTAATTCCTAGCAGTTGAACATTCACGTTCTTTGGTGTTTTGGCTGCGTTAGCAGTATCCATTGCGAACGAAGACGAAAGCGTGGATAACGCTAGGGTTGCAGCTACAAAGGACCATTTTATTTTACTAAATGACGGTTTCCCCATATAATGACCTCTCCCTTATTAATCTAGTAAATATGTCACGATTATAGTTATTCGGCTGGATTATAGAAAGAGTGAGGATTTACTTTGTAATAGATTAGTAAAGAAATTATGAAATTTTGTAATTGATAAGATTTCAACTTCAATAAAAAAGCGCGACCATATTTAGCCACGCTTTGTTACTGTTTTTTATTATCCTACAACAACAAACTCAAAGCCACAACTTTACGAACGAGAACACCGCCTGTTTCTAAAGTTGCGTTCCAAGATAAACCGTAGTCTTAGCGGTTTATCTTACCGGTCATTGTGCTTCCGTCAATTTACTGCGAAAAAAATTTCATAAATCTGGGAATACTCATTACCCCTCCTAAGACAGTGCTTATAGCATCTTAGGCTGATTGACTTTAACAATCAACCACAGGTGCATATCTGATATTGATCGCACCGATAATGTCTCTATGTTTTTAAAAACCTGTATTTTCTGCCCTGCGCCTTATTTTTTTCAGAACATTTCGGGCACGTTTGACCAAATTTGTGCCATCCACTTGTCAGAGTTTTTAGTCAAGTCTTTGAGGTATGATGCAGTAAGTTTAGTAGGGAAAAACCCCCTGCCTGTCACGTACCAAATTCTCTAATACAAAACATTTACGAGTCCAGTAATTATATTGTTCATACAGCTCTTTTTCTCCTTGTCGATAATAGGCATCTTCTCGGTGGTTGAGTGCTCTGAGGATCGATCGCCGTGATTCATAGGTTTTGAACCGTTCACTACTTGCGATTTTTTACAAATAGAGAAGTTCTATGTCCGGCTGATGGTCCGGCTTAACGTTTTTTCGTTTTCCGTCTTCTTGGACATCCTCTAAAGAAATGACCATCTCACAAAATGAACATTCATGATGATCTTCACGGTTGTCTACCATGCTTCCGCAATAGGGACATGTCTTCATTCGATTCATCTCCTATGCATTGTTATGAAGGAAGAATCGGCAGCCGATTCTTATCCTGCTTCCGTGAGGGAAGGGGGGCAACCCCCCCTATTTGTTCCAGGACTGGACAGCAAGAGACACCCCAGTGCAAACGCAGACAATGAAATAAAGCCGTTTTTCATAAGGAATGGGGCTATAAGCAAAACGTACAGGAGACTAAATATATTTGACCTAATAATTAAATCATGAACTTATTCCTAATGAACCATCATCATTTGAATCATTAGCAAATAATAGAAAGGCTTCACCAAATAGCCGATGGGGGGGTTAAGGTGGAGGCTTTTCTTATGTCTAAATGATAGGTGGAAGTATGTGCACGTATTATTTTTCCATACATAGTATAAAAATTATAATATTACCTTGACAGTCATAGTACTTCGTTGCATAATGCTGATAGGGAGGTAATTTTATGAGCGAGAACAAAATCACATCCGACCTGCTGCGTGGCCATACCGATACGATGATTTTACGGCTCCTGTCCGAAGCGGATCGTTATGGGTACGAAATTGTTAAGTTGATTGCTGAACGGTCGGACGGCAATTATGAGTTAAAGGAAGCCACGATGTACTCCAGCCTTCGCCGACTTGAAGCAGACGGCGATGTGGAGTGGTACTGGGGCGATGGGTCTCAGGGAGGACGGCGTAAGTATTTTAAAATCACCGAAAAAGGTAAAGCGACTCACACCAACAACATCAGCAATTGGGAGTATGCAAAACGTGTCTTAGAAAAATTATTATAAGGGAGATGCAATGGAATGAACGAAAAACTAAATCAATACGTAAATGGCGTTTTTGCACCATATAATGGGGTGAAAAGTGTGGATGAATTACAGGCTGATCTGCTGACCGATCTGCAGGAGCGGTTCAACGAACTAAAAAAAGAAGGGAAGGACGATGAAACAGCATTAGAGATGACGATTGACAGCATTGGTGATATTGAACAAACGGTACAGGAAGTTGCCAACCTCACCCGATCATTGGAGCGTCAGGTGCTGACCAACCTCAGCTCCAGCGACTTAACAAATAGTGACTTTGCAGGTGTTACCGCACACAAAGGAAAATTTGCGGGGAGCTCCTTACACGGCTCCGACTTTTCCAACTCAGACCTGACCGGCAGCTCATTTAAGTCAAGCGATGTGCGTGAAGCCAATTTCAACAATGCAAATCTGACAGACTGCACCTTCTCCACCCTAGACCTCTCCAATTCTAGCTTCAACCAATCCATCCTTGTGCGCACAACCTTCAGTAAGTCGTCGCTTGCCGGTGTCGAATTCAAAGATATAACCATGACCGATGTGAAGCTGACCATGACCGATCTTAGTAAAACCACCTTTGAAAACTGCACCTTTGACGGCGTGGACTTCACAAATTCTTCTTTAGAAGGATTAAACCTGGATCATCAAACCTTTATCGGCGTTAAATTTGATAAGGCCGGGCTGAAAGAAGTAACGTTCAGAGGCGCAACCCTCAAAAATGTATCCTTTAAGGGACCTGCCTTGTCTAAGAAATTTTACCGGGCGATAAAAACCATCTGCTTTGACGGTGCAAGGATGGATAAACTGACCTATGCCGCGCTTAAAGGTTTGGAAGCCGATTTATCCAAGGTTACGGTTTTTTAAAGAGTTCAGAATAGGAGGAGAAGAGGATGCAAAACCAGTCCATTCAGGTAAAAGGTTTGCAAAAGTCCTATAAGAAGCTTCAGGTTCTAAAGGGTGTAGATTTTGAAGTGGAAAAGGGAACGATTTTTGCTTTGCTTGGTTCCAACGGCGCCGGTAAGACAACGGTTGTCAAAATTCTCTCTACGCTGCTGAAACCGGATGGAGGGACAGCGACCGTAAACGGATTTGAGGTCGTGTCAAAGAGCGAGAATGTCCGAAAGTCGATCAGCCTGACCGGGCAATTTGCCGCTGTGGATGAGGTGTTGACCGGGCGTGAAAATCTGATTATGATCGCCAGACTCCGGCACCTTGAGCAACCCCGTCAAGTCGCGGATGAGCTGCTGCAACGCTTCGGTTTGACCGGCGCCGCTGACCGGAGGGCGTCTACTTATTCAGGCGGCATGCGCCGCAGGCTCGACATCGCCATGAGCCTTATCGGCAAACCGCAGATTATTTTCCTAGACGAACCGACGACCGGACTGGATCCCGAGGCGCGCATCGAGGTTTGGAAGGTCGTCAAAGAACTGGCTGACAGCGGCACGACGGTATTCTTGACCACTCAGTATTTGGAGGAGGCAGAACAGCTTGCCGATCGAATTGCCATCCTGCATGAGGGCAGGTTGATTGCCAGCGGTACGCTTGAGAAACTGAAAAAGCTGTTCCCGCCTGCAAAAGTGGAATATGTGGAAAAACAGCCTTCATTGGAAGAAATATTCCTCACGATCATCAATAAAAAGGAGGAAACTAAAGATGAATAAACATTTCTTCAGCGACATGGGAGTGATGGTTGGACGTTCGATGCGCCATATTTCCCGCAGTATGGATACCATCATCACGGTCACGATTACGCCAATTGCTTTATTGCTGCTGTTCGTTTATGTGTTTGGCGGGGCCATTCAAACCGGTACGGATCACTATGTGAACTACCTGATGCCCGGCATCTTGCTGATCGCGGTTGCGAGTGGTATCTCTTATACGGCTTACCGCCTGTTTCTGGATAAGTCAAAGGGGATCTTTGAGCGATTCCACTCCATGCCGATTGCGCGTTCCACCGTGCTGTGGGGGCACGTGCTGACCTCGCTTGTATCCAATGCCCTTTCTGTTATCATCATCATTTTTGTGGCGCTCATCATGGGCTTTCGCTCATCGGCCGGAGTCCTGTCATGGCTAGCTGTAGCTGGTATTATTGCGCTTTTTACGCTCGCCCTGACCTGGATGGCAGCAATTGCCGGGCTATCCGCAAAATCGGTGGATGGTGTAAGCGCCTTTTCCTATCCGCTCATCTTCCTTCCGTTTATCAGCTCAGCGTTTGTACCCACCGAGTCAATGCCGTGGGCCGTTCGCGCCTTTGCCGAAAACCAGCCCGTCACCTCCATTGTAGAATCCATCCGTGCGCTGCTGTCAAACCAGCCAGTTGGAAATGAGATTTGGATTGCTCTTGCGTGGTGCGTTGGGATTATGATCGTAGCTTATTTCTTTGCCATGAGGGTGTATAAAGCACGGAGATGAAGATTTAAACGAAAAAATAGGAAACCCGAGGGTTTCCTAGCAGGCTGTCGAGAAACTCTCAACAGTCTAATTTTTTATCCATCAACTTTATTTATTCACCGCGTTAATTTGTTATAATATAACTAACAAATCAGGTTCGGATGGTGTTTGTATGTATAGTGGAGACTATAGAATCACTAAAGCAAAAGTTACTAACTAAAGAAATTTTGAATGTTTAAAATAAAGTATCGAAATGTGGCATTACGCCTCAATTACTAGCTAAACGTTTTTCAAATTCAGTCTTAAACAGCAGAATAGCATCAATATTTACAGCAAAATCGTGGTCACTGATATTAAAATTAGTTATAAACTCGTCAGACTTCTCACGAACCATAATTGTCGGAAGGTTATTGCCTCCAATAGTTTCCAGAGTTACACCACTTCCATAAATATACCAGTTAGTTTCAGTAGGCTTATTTGCTGCATTTTTAGATAAATCATTTTTTATTATTTCGCATAAATTATCCATAAAATCTTCATTAAGATTAATGATTTTTCCATGCTCACCATCAACTGATATATCAGCATCTCCATACCAAATATTCCTGCTTGCTCGCCTTCCTTCATTTGAAGTGTATGTTTCATCATACAAAATCTTCATTTTCATTACCCTCCGTAAAATAAAATTACTTTACACTATTTTACAACAATTAAAATTTTAAGCAAACTTGCTGTTAGTCCCACTAACTTGTAAGAGTCAGCAAGCTTCTTCTTTGTATAGACAGCGAACATTGTGAAAAAATGCACTTAAACTGACGGGTGCTTTAGTTGAAGATGATATTATTTGGTAATGCTTTAAACCTATCTTAAACGCTTAAATTTCAATTTTGGGACGTTTTTAGTGTTTTAGGTTGCAATGACCCATACCAACGGAACAACTCCATCAAACTAAAGATACAAGGTATTTGGTGGTCACATAGAAAGAGGCTTTTGCAAGGTATTAAATACATTAGAAGTAGTTATTGTGGAAGAAGAGAACATTTTGCTAAGCAGACAGTTTGATGAAGAGACCGGCTTCATACAAACGGTTCCTATAAGCGTAGTAAAATATGTACGAATCCTAGTTTCCTAGGTATTGAAAACAAAAGGAATTTTTAAAATAGTGGTGGTTGGTCATGGATTCCATAGAGAATAATTGTGTCTATTTAGCTGGTCCAAAAAAATACCGATGGAGGGGATCTATGGGTTGCTGAAGTGAATGGTGAAATCGTCGGTTCGATTGCCATTACGAAGTCCAGTGATACAGTAGCACAGCTAAGATGGTTTGTGGGTATCCGGCTGAATGGGGTTATTTGCGACTATATAAACCAATAAGGGAAGGTAGCTGTGGATGTTCTTTCAATGGAAACACAAGCATTTCCGCTTGCAAATTTGTTTGTGTTTTTAATTTCGAAAAAAATCATTTTTCTTCTCTCCCTAAAAAAACAGGAAATGTAAATGTACAAATAGCCTTTTTCTTTCAGACTAGTGTATTCGGCCTTCGCATTAGATAGCTGATCCAGTACATCAATACCGATGAGTTTCCCGGCAGCTGCGAGTCTTCCTGTAACTTCATTAGACAACGAATAATTCTAAGTTCTGTAATAGATGGTTCCAGTGATTATGTTCATGTCCTCTTGAAAGGACAAAACCCTTTCTCTTAGCGTAAGGGACTAAGAGAAAGGGTCGAAAAGGGGTGGCGTGAAATTCATTTTAACACCTGTGCAAAATAAAAAGGAACAAAAACAGACCTTTTTTAAAAACTCTTTACAACTTTACAAACTATAACCCTTATTGTAGCCAGCTTTACGACTGTCTTTTTATATGAAAATTCCCAAGGCCCCATTCCTTATCTATACGATGGCTTGTATCTTCAACTGAAGATACACACACAGCCTTCATTCCATTAAGGATTTTGAAACATGGCGAAATGCCTTACAACCTCGGTGTCCCTTCCAAGCTATAAAATCCCCACAATCTTTAGTATGTTACCTTCCATAACGGAGCAAAGTGATTGAACAGGAAGTTAGAAGAAGAAAATCGGTTATTTTTAGATTTTTATGTTTTATACGAACAAATGTTCGTGTATAATTTATTGAACAGGGTGATTACATTAGGATTCGAGATCAGTAGAATCTCCTACTGACATTTTGGTAAATTCAAGGAGGATGAAACATGTCACAACTGTTCTTTATTGTAGTAATAGGTCTTGTCATTTCTGGTATATTTATGGCATCTTGGATAGAAGGACAACAGCAAAGTGTAAACTATCTTTACATAACAAATTCTGTATTCCATCCATCCTTTCGTTCAAAAATCGATCGATAATGAGAAAAGGGATTAAGTGACTTGAACTCCCACCACTTAGAACTAGCCGTTGCGGTAGGTGAGAAATCACAACCACACGAATAAATAAAACTTTGGGCGTTCCTTCGGGAATGCCTTTTGTACATTAGGGGAGAAAAACGGATGAATGAAGTATTGTTTGATGCAAATGAATTGTTCGGAGTAGAAGAAAAGAAAAGCGTTTATACAGTTGTGAATAACGTCCGTAACTTACAAGCTCAGGCAGGAGAAAAGCTTCTTCGTATCGGTGAAGAACTGGCATATGCAAAAGAGAACGGATTCTTTGATGAAGCGTTAGGGTCATTGGATTTGAGTAATAGGGACGGACACCGCTTCCTGCAATGCTATAAGAGGTTTGGACGCAATGCGTCACATTCATGTTTACCGGATTCTAAGCTATATGAACTAGTACAGTTTCCTGAAGACATTCCTTCAGAACGGTTAGTTGAATATGGGGAAATGATGAACCGTCAACAATTACGAGAACTAAAGGCACAGCTTAAAGGAACAAAGCCAAAAAGGGCTATTGATGATATAGAACGGGCTAGGAAGGTTCTGGACAAGCTTACCGATGAGGAAATAAAGCAATTATTAAATGAATACAGGGGGAAATTGAAATGAAAGTAAAAGCACAAATAGGCTATTGGATTAACGGTAAATGGTCACTTACAGAGAAACCGATTGGTAGAATGTTTAAGCCTAATCATTATGACATGGGAACTATTCAGCTTCCAAACGGTAACAGCCGGAAATGCTGCACTATAAACGGTGAAACCTATGTAAAGATTCGGCATAAGAACATGCCAAAAAGTTCTATTGTATTCAATGGGACAAACTTAGAAGATGTATTTAAATATGCTGTCCTTTTAGCGGACAACTGGTTTTACATTAATGTGAATTTATTGGATGTAGCTGCATGATTATCGTTCTTATTAAAGTAAAGCACCCGATTTTTGAATTAGAAGAAATTGGCTTCAGGTTCTCTTGAAAAATATATAAACTATAACACCTAAAATTAATGCTATACCTCCGCAAAGTATAACCTGATATATAATATCGCCTAACATGGCCTGTTCCTCCTATTCTAAATAAATAAATCTATATACAAGCTTTTTCTCTATTTTATCATTATTTCTACAACTTGGCGGAGGAAATGACAAACTAAATAACAAGGAATTGGCATCAATTATTAAAAGTAAAACAAGAACGCATTTCTGGAACTGTCCGAGAAGGACGGCTAGTTGATAATAAAATTGTATGGGAAGACGGGGAAATTGAATATGTACATTGTCGAATACAAGCTTAACGACAGATACCTAATTCACTATAAACTTGAAGGGCTAACTATTCAGGAAATTATCACAGAAGCAAACAGACAATTTAAGAACAGCTATATCACAAATAAGGAATGTGCTTCAGGCTAAATTTACAGGCTTGAGGAAGACGGTCACCGTACACTAATAGGGAGGTTATGACAAATGGCTAGAAAGAAAACATTGACGGACAATATGAAGAAGTTTGCCGTTAGTTATATTGCTAATAGGGGCAACATAGCAGAAACAGCGAAGCAAATTGGCTTATCTAATAAGACTTGTTATGGCTATCTTCAGAATGAACTGGTACAGCAAGAGGTAGACCACCTTATGTCCATTGTTCCACAGGAGAAGATAAGAAGTGCCGTACAACTTCGAGAGGAATTAAATAACATGCTTGACCCTGAATATAAGGACGAGATGATTGACCTTAAGGGGAACATACGGAAGGTTAAACCGCCGTTAAGGGACAGGGTAAAGGCAGTAGAATTGCTTGGTAAATTCCAAGGGGCATTCGTCCAGAAGCATGAGGTACAGCAAGCACACTTTGTTATTGACCTTATTGAAGAAGATGAAGAAGACGATAGAACAATAATAGATGCAGACTATGTAGAACTGTAAGACAACGGGAGGTCACTTTAATTAGTGGCTTCCTTTTTTTATGCACGAAACATGTTCGTATAAGTGAAGTATGGGAAAAACACCTTAGAGGTTTTTCAAAAATTTCATGTTTGTGCTGTTAGTTTAATATTATGTTGAGTTTCCATTTATCAAAGTTCCCTCTAACTAGGCAGTTTTTAGCTAAAGAAGGAAGTTATTAAAATGAGGTAGAATATTATTGGTAAAACGGCTAGAGAGAGGATAATTGTAAGTGCCGAAAATCGACATACCATTATTACTAAAATTTGGGGAAAAACAGCATGTTGAAGCATTATTGAATAAAGGAAATATTTTTATGCAAAGGTTGGGTCATTATAAAGATTTGGAGAAAGATGAATTACAAAAAAAAATAAAGAGGGCAGATAAGTATGACGGTGTCTTTGAAAGGTACAAGTCTCCTAAAGTAACAATTACCGTTGAAGGGCAGGAAATAGAACTTAGAACCGGGTTTGTTGATATTAGCCTTGATGAAATAATGGATAGTTATGTCTATTGTATGGCGGGTATTAGTATTGACCGAATTTACGACTATAAAGCGGGTAAAATAGACAGGCTTATCCCTAAAGAACTAGAAAAATTCGGAGAAGGCTGTGCGGTTATAACTGATACTGCAGACTTTGTGAAGAAATTTAAAAATACTTTTCCTGTCGAGTACTTAAATTTTATTGAATACATTGATTTAGAAAATACAAATGGGAGAATAGGACCTTTTAAGAAAGACCTTGCGTTTAAAGAACAGCTGGAATTCAGATTTATAATGAAAAACGAAGAAGGAAATAAGGGGCATCTCACAAAAGAAATTGGTGCACTTAGTGGTGCGTTCTGTACCGATTCTTATGAAATAGAAACGACCTTAACCAAAAAACTGATTGGAAGAGTAAAAACCACTGACGGTAAAGAAAAAGAAATGGATTTTATTGATTTTTTGATTGCGAGGTATGAAGAAACTTTGTGAGTTAGCTTTATTAACTTTATCATTTACTATTACCTTTAATGTCAATTGTAATCGTTTTATTAAAGAAAAGTTTGAGGAAGATAGTTAAATGAAAATAAAAAAGGTAAAGACGGGGAAATGCCTTAATGGACATTGATTTGCTGAATAATATCATTACAAATGTTGTTACCCTTGCTGTTGGAACCGTTGGTGCTATAGTCGGCTATAAAGCAGCGATTAAAGGGGCTAAAATGCAAATTGAGAATGAACATAAGAAATTACAAGAAGCTGTTGAGGAACAGGCTGAATTCACAAAAAGTGCTATTGAAAATTTTATTAGAACGGAGATTGACCATAATTTCTCACAAATTAAATTCGATGAGTTTAAATATCAACTCCAAGAGAATGAAGCCCCATTTCCTTATTACTTTCATAATTCAGAGATTGATTTTACCTATGAAGAATTCAATAGCTTGAAGTACGAAATAATAAAATTTGAAAGCCCACAGGCTAAAGAATTAATAAGTATTTACGATATGTTTCGTTTAATTGAACGAAAACAAGATGTGGAATTTTTTACTCAATTACAATATGATGAGTTTAAAAAGACATATTTTCTATGTTATTTTGAGTACAGTTTATTTGCGTAACCCCCTTAATGCATAAGGGGGTTTTTTATTGCTGTAATAAGAAACATTGGACAACACGATCGTAGTTACCGCGATGGGAACAATCGTCGGCGATCTGGGTGGCCTTGAAAACTTTGTATGGGTAGTCTCAGCCTACATGGTAGCTGAAATGGCAGGAATGCCGATTTTCGGGAAGCTGTCGGATATGTACGGCAGAAAGAGATTCTTTATTTTTGGGCTGATCCTGTTTATGGTGGGTTCGTCACTATGCGGAACAGCTGACAGTATTCTTCAGCTCGGCATCTACCGGGCGATACAGGGGATTGGCGGAGGAGCCTTGATTCCCATTGCGTTTACCATTGTTTTTGATATCTTTCCTCCAGAAAAAAGAGGGAAAATGGGAGGGCTGTTTGGAGCGGTCTTTGGGCTTTCCAGTATTTTCGGCCCGCTTCTTGGGGCGTATATCACCGATAACATCAGTTGGCACTGGGTTTTTTACATCAACCTGCCATTGGGAATTCTGGCGTTGGTGTTCGTGGGTTTATTCTATAAAGAATCACATGTTCATACGAAGCAAAAAATCGACTGGCTCGGCGCCGTAACATTGATCGGAGCTGTCGTTTGCCTCATGTTTTCACTGGAACTTGGCGGCCAGAAGTTTGATTGGAGCTCCTGGCAGATCATCAGTTTGTTGGGCAGGATTTGCTGTACTGTTTCTTCTGTTTTTGGGAGTGGAACGAAAAGCGGAAGAACCGATCATTTCATTTAAAATGTTCCAGAACCGCCTGTTTGCGGGCAGTACAATCGTTGCGTTCTTCTACGGAGCCACGTTTATGGCAGCTACGGTTTATATTCCCATTTTTGTTCAGGGCGTTTACGGGGGAACGGCGACCAACTCAGGGCTGATCCTGCTTCCAATGATGCTTGGTTCAGTCGTTACCGTACAGCTTGGGGGATTTCTGACTTCCAAGATGAGCTACCGCAATATTAAGTTTCTTTCTGGGATCATTATGATCGGTGGATTTGCATTATTGAGCACAATCACACCGGATACGAGCAGGCTGGTACTGACGCTGTATATGATCGTTGTCGGTCTGGGGATAGGATTTTCCTTCTCTGTACTCAGCATGGCAGCCATCCATAATTTCGGCATGCTGCAGACAGGTTCCGCTACATCAACAAGCAATTTTATACGTTCGCTCGGAATGACGCTCGGAATAACTATCTTCGGTACCATTCAAAGGAGCGATCTGGCCTCACAGCTAAAGGAAACATTTAACGGAATGGGAGGAACCATGCCGGGCAGCGGAGCAGGCGATGCAAGACAGATCCTGTCCGAGCAGGCAAGGGCAATGATCCCTGCGCCTATACTCGAAAAAATTACAGCAGACGGTGCCAGGCACGGGTGTTACACAAGTGTCAAAAGGGGGTGCCTGACACCAAAATGCGGTGCTTGTATAATAAGACTCTTATTATACATTGGCACTGCTTTTTTTATTCTTTTCTCAGCTCGTGAGGGACACGGCCGTCGCTCGGTTCGCTTCCTTCTTTTGTGTTATGTATCGTCCAGGAAATCAGCGTGGCGCTGTCCCGGCCATGATGAGCTTCCACGGACTGCAGAAGCCGCAGCACACCATCTTCCACATTGGCGGCATCCGCAAAAACTTCATGCACCTTCTTTGCATCTTCAAAGCCTGAGTTCGGGCATTCGATCATTCCATCAGTAGCAAGAAGCAGAACCGTTTTGCCTTTTCGCAGTTCGCGCACTCCGGTGCTGTAACAAGGCAAAGGCTGTTCAAAGGTATTGACCTTACCGATCCACTCATAAAAGTTCCGCTGGTTCAATTGGTATTGCTTAAAGTCCGAGAGTTCGGGATGAAACAGATAAAGCACGCAATCGCCGATCGAAAGCCACCATACATAATTTTCTTTGCGGAATGCGATCAGGCAAGCCGTCTCGCCTTTTATCATCTGGCACTTCGAACGAAATTCTGAACTCCTGAACAATGAGGCCAAACGAGATTCCAACTCTATGAAACAAGCAGGCGCGGGAAGCTTGATCGTTTCAAGTAAACTCTCTTTTTGAGTTACCAGTTCCTCAACCACGAGCTCGGCACTCTCCGCACTATAATGGGCATCCAAGATGACGGCAAACTCCCAATCTTCTTTTTCACCGGCCCAAACGAGGCAGCCGTCTTCGTTCTTATTGGCGCCGGAAAGAGAGTTCCCTCCATATCTCCCGACCGTGATATGATTAATAGAGGAGAGATCAGGTTGATCTATATAAGGGTAAGAGCTGCCGACCCAGCTGATTTCATTCATTAATGGTTTCATCATCCATCTCCATGTGAGCTCTCAGTCTCTCGCATACCCTATCAAGTGTTTCGCCTGTGCCGTACGGAGCATTCTCCCAGTCCAGGACTTCCCGCGGTCCCCAGTATTCTTTCGGTGTGCCGGGATACCGGGGAGTAATATGCATATGAAGATGGGGAACGCCATGTCCGGAAACTCGAGCGTATATGTGTTCTGCACCTTCACTTTCCCTGAGGGCTTTGCTTATTCTTGCCATGGCCACGCCGAAAGCCTTGGCTTCTTCAAGGTTCATATCTGCCAATGTTTCCGCATGGCGCTTTATATCAATCATGACATATCCAAGGTAAGCTGGATTGCCGCCTTTATCGATATGTCCGATGTATACGTAATCATCTTCGTAGATCATCTTGCCGGCTGTTGTTATGGTGCCTTGGTGCTTGCTGCATATAAAACAGGAATCAATCATACTGTACAGCTCCTTTTAGATATTTTTCAAATTATATACGATAATCATTAATTTAGGAATAGTTTTCCAGTAAAAAAGGAGCGATGAAAATGGCGAAAAGATGGGCGCTCTCGTGGAGCGGAGGAAAGGATGCCTGCATGGTGCTCGATCAACTTGTGAAACAGGGGGAAGAGGTCGTCTGTTTAATGACGACACTGCCGAAAGAAACAAGCCGAACGTTTGGACATGGAGAGAGTAAAGAACTAATTCAAGCCCAGGCTGATGCTCTTGGCATCCCGCTTGAATGGATTCCGTGTTCTTTCGATTCCTACACGGAAAATTTCATCTCCGAATTGAATTCTTTCAAGCGAAAATACGAACTGGACGGGGTGGCCTTCGGGGACCTGTATCTTGCCGAACACAGACAATGGGGCGAAAACGTTGCTAAACAAGCGGCACTCGAAGCGATTTATCCGCTATGGATGAAAAAAGAAGAAGCCCTTTTAGCGTTGAAAAATTTCGTTGAGTCTGGGTATAGGGCGAAAATCATTAGAGTTTCGAACGGCTTTCTGGATGAAAAGTGGCTGGGAAGAGAAATAGACACTTCGTTCCTTAATGATATTCAGGAAACGGGCATCTGTCCGATGGGGGAGGCAGGAGAATACCATAGCTACGTATACAGCGGGCCTCTTTTTCGTTACCGTGTCCCAGTAAAATCAGGAGAAATCCTGGAACTTGAAACAACAAAGCGGATGGAGCTCTCGTTGCAATAACCGTCTGTTGTCAATAAGGATTGTACCAGCCTGGAAAGGATGGCGGCCAGGGAGGAAACGGGTAGGAGATGGAGTAGGAGTAAGGTGATGAGTAGGGCAATGTATACGAAGATGAATAATGCGGAAAAAAATACGATCCGGAAAAAGATAAAGGTATGGGAGGATGCGGAGCTGTTGTGAATGGCACAGCCGGGACAGCTGGAACCCCTGGAACCCCTGGAACCGATACAGTGACTCGCCCAAAGGAATCACCGTTTTTGAGATGATCAAGCCAGCTGCAATGATGAGTATGATCAAAAAGAGGAAGCATAAAAACCCTCCTGTTTATTCAAACTTTATCCATAAATTATTCGTATCCATAGAGAAAAGTGACGACAGAAAAGGAGAACTGAGGACAGTTCTCCTTTTGGAACTTTCATTTCATGTCAGTTTTTGGGCAACAGCCATGATTTCTTTCGCGGACTTGAAACTCTCATCAATCTGCAGCAGCCTTCTAATCAGGCTTCGGACTTCTGGATCTAATGAAAGCTCTTCGTCCCAGCTTTTCTCCTTTTTCGTAACAGGTTCATAGCCAGAATAGAGCAGGAACAGCAGAAAGTGGCCGAGGGCATAGAAGTCGCTTTTGACAGAAACCTCCCTCATTAAATTCACCTTCATGCGTTTTTGGGGATGTTCATGATCACCGGATAGTCCGCACGCCAGCCCGAAATCAATGATGTGCAGTTTGCCATGGGCAGAAATAATATTGGGGATACGGAGGTCCCGGTGGATGACGCCCTTCTGATGCATGCTGCTGACAATGCCCAGCACCTCTTTAAAAATCTCTAGAGCCTCTATCTCCGAATAACGTATGCCCTCTTGAAAAATCAAATCCTCAAACGTTTGCCCGGATACATAATCCATGACGATAAACCGGCCGCATTCATCCTGCCAGGACTGATGGACAGAGGGAATAGCAGGATGATTGAGCTGTTCAAGAATTTCCTTTTCCCGCTCAAAGGATTGCTGCCCCGATTTCGTCCAGCTCTTCGTTTTCCTCAACTGCTTAACCGCCACTGTCTTCCTGGAATCGGCATCTAAAGCGGCATAGGTTATGCCGTAGCTTCCCATTCCCAGCACTTCATTGATTCGATAACGGCCGAGCAGGGTAGAGCCCGGTTTAAGCGGCCGGTCGATGACCAGCCGATACAGGTCCTTTACCCAATGAAACATCATGAAGATCAGCTGCTGAAGAATCCGCTTTTTCTGCGTTTTCCTTTGTAGTACGAATGTCCGTGGCTTTTTCCGTAATGTTTCTTCCCGTAGTCGCTGCTGCTGAACTTCTTATATGAATGTTTATGATAATCACTGCTGCTGTATCGTTTGTGGCTCCCGCCAAGTAATGATTTCAATAATTTTTTTAACATCAAAAATCAACTCCTTTTCTAACTATACGGCTGAATTTCAGTTTAGTTTCATTTTTGTCCAAATCCGTTGAATGGTAATCCATAGAAATCAGGAGATGAAACTGCCGTAAAAAGATTTTGTGCCGATATAGCTATACTATTTAACTTGTCGTAGAGCGTGAACCATAGTTTAACATTGTATGAAGCTCTGCCATAGGGATATGTTCAGAATAAGGACTAAATGTTATAATGTGGAAAAGAGAAGGGGAATGAGAGTATCCTTCAGCGTTTATCTTTTTCGGAACGATTGCCATTCTGTATTTTTTCATTATGATTCCTATTCAATACTTCTATATTTCCGGGCTGAAGGAGCAAAGCCGTAAAACCGCGTTAAGCCAGCAGGAAATCTATGATAAAATACCGGTTCAGGAGCACAGCTTCATTATCATGTTCAGGGCAACCTTTTCAACCTGCCTTCTGCCCTTGTCGCGAGTCTGATATATAAATTGAAGCATCGATCCATCTGAATCAGCAGCGCTTATTAACAGGCGCTGCTTTTGTTATGCCGTTTCGTTGTTTTTTCACAGAATAATTGATAGTTTAAATAGGAATGCGGAATGAGGAGGATCAGATTGAAGAATTTTACCATTATTAATGCAGCCGTAAATGACGAGGTTCTTGCGTATCAGGCTTCTGCAGAAGACACACAGGAAGTTATGGCGTTGCTTGTGAACACCGCTCAATGGCTGAAAAGCAAGGGATCGACACAATGGAGAGAGCTGCTTGAAGGAAAAGATGTGCATGGAATGGCACGATCCATTTTAGACGGAGATGTGTTCATTTTTAAAAATAAAGAAAGTAAAATCGCAGGAGTTGTCATGCTCCCTCAAAAGGCGAGTGCTTGGGATCTTGAGTTGTGGGGAGAAGACCATCAGGCGGCAATCTATCTTCACCGATTGGCGATCGACCGGAATGCAGCAGGAAAAAATTTGGGCGGGGACATTCTGAATTGGGTGACGAATAGCATCTCGTTTAGCGGAAAGTCTGTCATTCGACTGGACTGTATTGCCAGCAATGAAAGCTTAAACCGCTTCTACAGAGGAGCTGGTTTTACGTTCCGCGGAACAAGTGAAAGCGGCTTTAACATATATGACAAACCGAAAAAATAAAAGACAAGGAACAGCGCCCGGAGGTCAAACCGGCGCTGTTCTGTTCGAAAAATTCCTGGTCGTCGATAGATGAAAAGTAGGATCTGTATTCTTATTTCCCTGTATGAATGACTTTAAAGATATTTTTCGCTTGATCGGTATTGTTGATCAGCCCGGAGAACTTTTCCTTGCCTGGACCATACGCATAAATGTTAACGTCCTCCCCGGTATGGCCTGTGGTCGTCCAGCCTGTGTTGGACCGAAGATCGGCAATTTTTTCGATGGCAGCATCGATTTTAGCCATATCTTTGGTTTTTGCTGCTTCTTTCACACTATTCACTTCGTTCTCAGTTAAGGCAAGCTCCACATATTCATGAAGTGTTTGTTCCACATCAGCCCCGGATGCAATGGTTTCACCCAAGAAATCAGGCGTACGCTTAAATGCCTTCACCGGTTCAGAGAACCAGTTGTATTTACCGTTCGCTCCGATCGATAACCCGCCCGTTGAATGGTCTGCAGTTGCGACAACAAGTGTATGCTTGTCCTTTTTGGCGAATTGGACAGCGGCCTGAAAAGCTTTTTCAAAGTCCTGCATTTCGCTCAACGTGCCGACGACATCGTTATCGTGCTCCGCCCAGTCGATCTGGCTGCCTTCAACCATCAGGAAGAAGCCGTCTTTATCTCGGTCGAGCCTCTGGATCGCCGAGCTGGTCATTTCTTTAAGAGAAGGCAGATCGTGATTACGGTCAATCATTTTAGGCATGCCGCCTTTAGCAAAAAGACCGAGGACCTGTTCGTTCTTGTTGTGCAGAAGCTGTTCCTTCGTTGTGACGTAGCTGTAGCCCGCATTCTTAAATTCGTTCACCAAATTCCTGTCATCACGGATAAAGTTGGTTGAACCGCCTCCAAGGAGTACATCCACTTTATGCTTTCGGTTGATTTTCTCATCAAAATAGTCACTGGCAATTTCATTCATGTTTTTTCGGCTAGGGTCATGAGCACCGAAAGAAGCGGGGGTGGCATGGGCAAGTTCGGATGTCGCAACGAGTCCTGTAGATTTACCGCGAGCTTTTGCGGCTTCAAGGACAGTCTTTAACTCAGTTTTATCATTATCTACTGCGATGGCCGCATTATAGGTTTTTTCTCCAGTGGACATGGCAGTGGCAGCTGATGCTGAATCGGTTATATTTTCATCTGGATCATCAGCATAGGTCATTTGTTTACCTACAAAATAGCGGTCAAATGCGGTCTTCTCCATTTCAACAGTATCCAGATCATCATTCCAATAACGCAATGCTGTTGTTGCGGCAGGACCCATCCCATCACCGATCAAAAAGATAACATTCTTAATTTGCGGTTCCTTGGCTGTATTAAGATTCTTAGCATCTCCATGCATTTGCATTGAAAGGCCTCCAAGCCCGACAGCACTCACCAAGGCCAGCGGCAGCCAGCGTTTTAAACCATCCCTTTTCATCTCGTACCTCCTGTAATTTTTTATATTTATTTGTCAATTTCAGTATATTCATAAACTTTGAGACTCTCAATGGACCATAGGTATTGCCTAATTGGTACTAGATTATAAGAGGTGGTGGAGTGGAAAAAAGAGAGAAACACAAATAAGAGCCAGAGGAAAGGTTCCTTGACTCTTTTAACCGTTTTACTTTTAAAGAAAAAGAATTGATTGCCGCATGATCGGTGTGCTAAAATGTAGTTTGCGACTTACCATTTTTTTAAAGGCGATATTAAATTTACCCAAATTTATTATACTAGGTAAGTGGTTGTTTTGTCAAGCATTTTGGAACCGCAAATTTATAGATAAAGGAGAGGGGTTATGAACCAGTGGGAAACAGAATGGAAAAGAGAGCAGGAACGAGTCAATACGGTTGTTGATCAAGTAAAAAAGAAAATGAACGTTCTCGAGGCGCATCTTGGCGGTAAAAAAGAAGATGTAGTCGAGATCAGAAAAAACTTCTGGGAAGATGTGACCGTCAACTTTGACGATGCGCATGAAGCAGCAGAAACAGCAGCGAGCATTAAGCAGCAGGCGGAATTGCTGTCTGAATTGGAACGGAGCCATAAAAACGCTGAAGATCAGAGGAAAAGCCTTGTAAAACTGAGTGACTCCCCTTACTTCGGAAGAATAGATTTCAAAGAAAACAAGGATGCCAAGGCAGATCGGATTTATCTGGGCGTCGCTTCGTTTTATGATGAAAAAGCAGATGAATTTCTGGTGTATGACTGGAGGGCGCCGATCTCTAGTCTTTACTACGACCATTCGCTTGGCAGAGCGGAATATGAGGCGCCAGAGGGTATCGTTTCAGGAGAGATGCAGCTGAAAAGGCAATATATCATCCGAAATGCAGAAATCAAAAGCATGTTTGATACAGGAGTGACCATTGGAGATGAACTGCTGCAGGAGGTGCTGAGCAGGCAGGCGAACCCCCAGATGAAAAGCATCGTGGCGACGATCCAAAAAGAGCAGAACCAGATTATCCGCAATACGAAGGGTACTCTGCTTATTGTTCAGGGAGCTGCCGGATGCGGGAAAACTTCAGCGGCACTGCAGCGAGTCGCTTACCTCTTATATCGCTACAGAGAAACATTGACAGCCAATCAGATCGTGCTTTTTTCCCCGAACAATGTGTTTAACAGCTATGTCTCGAACGTTTTGCCAGAACTGGGGGAAGAGAACATGCTGCAGACGACGTTCCAGCAGTATGTGTATCACCATCTTGGCGATTCCTACGATCTTGAGGATCCATTGGAACAGATGGAGGCCGTGCTTACCGGGGATGGCCAACCGAGCCACAAAGTCAGACTGGACAGTATCCGTTTTAAGGCTTCGCTGGATTTTATGAATTTGATCGAGGGGTATATATCTCATCTGCACAAGGAGGATATGCTCTTTAAATCTGTAGTATTTCGAGGGAGAGTCTTAATCACAGCTGATCAGATCAAAGAAAAGTTCTATTCTTACCCCTCTGCTGTTTCTATCCCGGACCGGATGAAACTTGTATCAGAATGGCTTGTGAGTGAGGTCAGAAAACTTGAAAAGACGGAGCGGAAGGAACCATGGGTCGAAGAAAAAATACAGCTTCTGGATAAAGAGGTCTATGTCAGGCTCTATCAGAAACTAAGGAAGAAAAAGCAATACACGGAAGATTCGTTTAATGATTTTGAACGGGAGCAGAGACTGTTGTCCGCTTATGTGGTCTCGAAAGCGTTCAAGCCGCTGAAAAAGCGGATCAAGGCTTTGACATTCATTAATCTTAAGGCAATGTACATGAGGCTGTTCACTGGGGAAGGGCTGTCCTGGGAAAGGGAGGATAGCTATCTGCTTCCCGACAGCTGGAAAGAAATCTCCAGGCTGACTGCCAGAACCCTTGGTAATGGAGAGCTGTTATATGAAGATGCTACTCCTTACCTATATTTGAAAGAGCGGCTGGAAGGATTTCAGACCAATACGGCGGTTCGCCATGTTTTCATCGATGAAGCCCAAGATTACTCCCCCTTTCAGTTCGCTTTCATTCAGCGCCTGTTTCCGCGCAGCAAAATGACCGTTTTAGGTGACCTTAACCAGTCCATTTATGTCCATTCCACGGGGGATGCGTTTCAGATGCTGTATGACCATTATGGAAAAGATCATACTGAACGCATCGTATTAATGAGAAGCTATCGTTCGACAAGACCGATTGTTGAATTTACACGGGAAATGCTTCACGAGAAAGATTCCATTATTCCTTTTAACCGGGATGGGGAAAAACCTGTGCTGAAACAGTTTGAAAAGAAAGGAGACCACGCACGTGCCCTTGCTGATACGATTCGAAACCTCCAGGATAGACAGGTGAAGACGATCGCTGTGATCTGCAAGACAGCGAAAGAATGTGAGGAAGCTTACGAAAGCCTGAAGGATCAGGTTGATATCGAACTCATGAAGAAAGATTCTTCGTCTTTCAAGCAAGGTGCACTGATTATTCCATCCTATCTGGCTAAAGGGATTGAATTTGATGCGGTTTTGGTGTTCGATGCCTCAAATTCACAGTACAGCAAAGAAAGTGAGCGCAGGCTTTTTTATACGGTGTGTACCCGTGCCATGCATGAGCTTTATTTGTTTTCGTACGGAGAGGTCTCTGCATTCATCACAGAAGTTCCCGAGGATACATTTATAAGAGAAAATTAATGAAAAAAAAACACACCCTGTTTGGGTGTGTTAGTTTGTAGCTACGACTTTATAGCCAATCTCCTCAAGTTCGTGGATATTGTCGATATTTGTAACGCAGACGGAATCGTCATTCACTCTGCAAACAACTGCTTCATTTTCATGGCAGTTCTGCAAAGCTCCTACAACAGAATCAAACTCTATTCCTTTTATCTCTTTTTGTCCAACTGACCAGGAACGCTGCCGGCTAACGTGATTGACTAACGAAACCATGACGGGACCACCTCCGTATGGGTTTATAAGTTTTATACCACAATTTTAGCATTATACTCCTGCAGTGGCAAAAAGAAATTTATTTGTAACATTTTATCTGTTTATAGCGAAAATTCTGTAAATCCTCAACGTTTTTAACTTCCCGTTTAAGAATGAGAAAAATACAGCCTAAGTTCGGTTTGAAGAGGGTAAGTATCGTTAGTAGTAAACGGGAAGGGAGCTGTAAAAATGAAAGTATTAGTTGTAGGAGCAAACGGAACAACAGGGAGATTAATCCTTCAGGAACTAAATAAAGCAGGTCATGAAACAAGAGCGATGATCAGAGAGAAAGAACAAGCTTCTGAACTGGAAAAGCTCGGGGCAGAAACCGTGCTTGCTGACTTGGAAGGCGATGTTTCAAAAGCCCTAAAAGGCTGTGATGCGGTAATTTTCGCTGCGGGTTCCGGGTCCAAAACAGGTTCGGATAAAACGGCAGCTGTGGATCGGGATGGAGCGATCAATCTTATGGAAGAAGCGGAAAAACAAAACGTGCGAAGGTTTATCTTGCTGAGCAATATGGGAGCGGGAACCCCTGAGAAAGGACCGGAAGAGCTTCAGCACTATTTAGTGATGAAAGGGGAAGCCGAAGACCGGCTTGAATCCAGCAGACTTCATTACACGATCGTCAGGCCGGGTGCCCTTACCAATAGCGAAGGCAACGGGCATATCAGGGCCGGTGAGAATTTGGGAAGCGGGAGTATTGCACGAGCCGATGTGGCCAAAGTGATTGCAGCATCCCTGGATCTTGAGAATGCCAATCATAAAATCTTTGAAATTCTTGAAGGTGATCAGCAGGTAGCTGATGCGTTAAAATCACTGTAAACTCACGATCAACGAGCGAAAGCCGGCTGTCATATCCGGCTTTTTTGTTGTTAAAAATTTATGATGAAAACTGAATACAGAGCAAGACAGCAAAGGCCCTTGAAAAAAAGCATAATGGAGCCAGACTTTTTGCACTGCTTTTCTAGAGGTTTTTTTGGTACAGTCTAATTAAGGCAATTGAAAGGGAGATGATGAAAATGAATCAACACCTGTATAAGCAGTTTGAAATGACAAGAGGATTATTTTTGAGAAATGTAAGCAATGTACCAGCTGAAATCGTTGATATACAGCCAGAAGGATTCAACAATACAATACACTGGCATATCGGACACGTATTGACGGTTACGGAGCAATTTCTTTTCGGTTTTCCCAAAAAATCAGCTTACCTGCCTGAAGACTACGTAGAATGGTTTGGCAACGGAACAAAGCCGGCTGATTGGAAGGGGGCTGTTCCATCCGTTGAAGAACTGGTCAATCAGCTCCAGGAACAGCTCGTACGAATAAAAGATATCCCGGAGGAAGCGCTCGATGAAAAATTGAAAAAGCCGTTTCTCGGATTGGAAACATTCCGTGAGCTTGCAAACTTCGCTGTTTTTCATGAAACCAATCATCTAGGACAGCTGCATACGATCAAACTCCTTGTTGAGCGAACGGTCGTGAAAAACTAATGAAACCCAGAGAGCCAAGAAGGCTCTCTGGGTTTTTTATGAGTTGAGTGCAAAAGTAAACAGCGCAAAAAAGTGATCAGCAAGGCAAAATGTAATCATGCATGAATCACTGAATGCAGAAAATCGATATCATTTTTTATCTGTTCTTTCAGAAACCGATCTCTGCAGCGTAAATATTCATCCGTAAGCATGGCGATTTCCTTCATGAACAGTATAACTTCTGTTTTTTTCAACATAATGTAACCCTGCCCTGCGTTAGAATATTTGAATACTTCTTTCCACCTTATTCCTCATTTTGGGTCAAAATAAACTAATTTTTGCTAAATTTTTTGTTCGCTTCACAATTTTTTCAAGAAAATCACTCTTTTTAGGTATTATTTTTGTCATTGGTTATGAAAGAATGGAGTTGGAGAAGCATTTAAAACAGCAAGGCGGGGGAAATATGAGCTATCAACAGATAAAATGGATGATTCTATTGCTGCCCACTTTAACGATTGGAGCCTGGGAGTACGTGAGGCATACGATGCTTCTGCCCTATATCTCCATGGAACTAGGAAACTATCTGTCTCCTTTTATTGTATTTTGTGTCAGCGTTGTATTCCTTTCTCGATTATTTTCATTACTTGAAACGGTACAAGGAGAACTGAATGAGGAAAAAACAAAGAAAGCCGCACTTGAGGAAAGGGAAAAAGTTGCCCGGGAACTTCATGATGGGATTGCTCAATCTCTGTTTCTACTCTCTGTCAAGATGTCGAAACTGGAAAAGCAAGCTTCTTTGAGCTCTCATCCTCAGTTTCAAAAGATTAAAAAGACGCTCCAGCACGTACATGATGATACAAGGCATGCGATCAACTCGCTTCGGTCTCATCCTGTATCTTCAGCCGTTGCTTGGACGGACACCATTCGCGGCTATCTCGAAGAGCTTAAGCAGGATTACCAGCTTGAAGTACATATGGTATGGGAAATCGATGAGTCAAAAATGAATGCAAAAGAAAAGATTGAACTCTATTCGTGCGTGAAAGAAGCGGTGCTCAATGCCGTAAAACATGGAAAAACGAATGAGCTCTGGATCCAGGCCCTCCCAGAGGGAGAAGGCTGGTCATGTGTGGTGAAAAACAAATGCAGCCCGTTCACTCTGGCTGAATCAGGCAAGGGATTCGGACTGCAAATCATTCAGGATAGAGCAAAGGAAATGGACTGGACATTTTATACTCTGACAGAATATGAAATGTTTATTGCCGTTCTGAGGAAAGGGGGCATCAGCCATGAATACTCCTATTCGAATTCTGGTAGTTGATGATCACCTTCATGCGAGAGAAGGGATTTCAGATCTTCTGGAGGATTACAGCGAATTTCAAATTGTCGGTGAAGCAAGGAATGGCAAGGAAGCCATTGAGATGACAGGCAAACTGAACCCGGATCTAGTATTGATGGATATCTCCATGCCGCAAATGAACGGGCTGGAAGCGACCAAGTTTATCAAGCTGCATTATCCGGCAGTGAAGGTTGTAATGATGACCGTTTCAGATGAGATTACCGATTTATTTGAAGCGGTGAAGAGGGGAGCGCAAGGCTATTTGCTGAAAAACCTTCATTCGAGTGAATGGTACAGCTATTTAAGGGCATTCGCTCTGGATGAAGCACCGATGTCCAAAGAGATGGCGTTCAGAATCCTGCATGAGTTTACGAGGACAAAACAGGGGAAGGTAGTTTCTCCTCTCTCGAGCAGAGAGCAGGATGTGCTCCAGTTTGTGGCAAGAGGGGACTCTAACCGGGAGATTTCAGAAAAGCTCTATATCTCTGAGCATACTGTAAAAACTCATTTAAAGAATATATTGAGCAAGCTGCATCTCGAGAACCGTGTGCAGTTGACAAGTTATGCCTACAACAAAGGCTGGATTCAGCCGTAAAATAGGAGGAATACGATGAAAAAGTACGGGATAATGATTTTTGCGCTGCTGTGTGTATTTGCTGCAGGCTGTTCTGCCGAGAAAAAAGAAAATCATAAAGATCATATGCAGGCTTCAGGTGCATCACAAAAGAATGATGAATTAAACTGGAAGGTAGATTCATTTGCTTACACCAATCAGAATAAGCAGCCGTACGGAAATGAAGATCTGAGAGGGAAAGTATGGCTCGCCAACTTTATTTTTACCAACTGTGAGACGGTCTGCCCTCCTATGACTGCTCACATGTCCAAACTTCAGGACATGGCGAAGAAGGAACATCTGCCGGTTCAGTTCGTTTCATTTTCGGTTGATCCAGAACGGGACACTCCAGCGGCTTTAATTAAATTCGCGAAAATGTATCATGCGGATTTTTCCAATTGGACGTTTTTGACCGGGTATAAAAAGGAAAACATTGAACAGCTAGCAAAAAACTCGTTTAAGATGGCCGTGTCGAGCGATCCGTCCTCCAATCAGTTTATACACGGCGCAAGCCTTTTTCTCGTGAATAAAAAAGGAGTGATCGTCAAACGGTACGGCGGTGTACAGGATACCCCCTTTCAACAGATTATCAAGGATATGAAAAAACAAAACTCACTATAGCAAAAAGCCTCCCTGGCCGGGGGGCTTTTTGCTTGTGCTCTTCATGCGGCAGGGCGGGAATCCGCCTGGTATTCCCTGCCGGTTCTTGAAACCTTATTCCAGTCCCTGTTGAAGAAATAGGCAATGCTTCCATAGGCCACACAGGCCATGGTGACCATCCTGAAAATAAAGATGTCAAAAAGGATGGTGACAAGAAGGGGATAGGTATCCTTTTCCTGAAAGGCGTAGCCATAATATTCTCCCATGCCGATCGCTACCATGTCGTACACAAGGCCGAAAATAAAAATATACAACACATAGATAAGAACATATTCAAGAATGGAAGAATGGAGAGCGAATCCATCGACCACAAAGATACTGGTCATAAAATAAACGGCAAGTGTGCCGGATATAAAAGCTTCAAAGATATAAAAAAAGGAAACAGGGCTTCTAAACAGGTTTTTTCCAAGAAAAGACCTGAAATGGATGACGCAGTCGATAAATGCTTTCTGCCAGCGGATCCGCTGTTTGAACAGATCCCAAATGTTTTCGGGGAGTTCGGTATAGCAAACAGCGTCGGGAATAAAGGTCACCTTTTTATCTTTTTGACCAGCGATATGGCGCTGAATTTTTAATGTAATGTCAATGTCTTCTCCAATTGTTGCGCGGTAGCCTCCGACACTGAGAAGGACCTTTTTCCTGAAAATACCGAATGCACCAGAAATAATGGAAAGGGCTCCTAACCTGGCATGTGACACTTTTGTAATATAAAAAGCACGCAGGAAATCTAGAGCCTGAGCGCGAATGAGCAGGTTCGTTCCACGCAATGTCAGCCCTGAGAAAGGATTCTTCGTTTTGGTCTGGAGAACATGTACCATGCCGCCGGCAGCCACGACATTTTGTTCTTCGAATGTTTCATTGATGGCAGGCAGTGAATGGTCAGTCATGATGGTATCCGCATCCAAAGTGACAACAAGCTCATTGCTTGAATATTCAATGCCTGCATTGAGTGCGTCCGCTTTTCCGCCGTTCATTTTATCCAGCACATAAATATTTGGATAGAGCTCAGACTGATAAAACTGGATCGCTCGTTTATGTTTTAACTGGCTCAGAGGAATCCTTGTACTTTTCTTCAGCTGCAGGTGTTCATCCAGTTTTCCGAGGGTGTCATCCGTGGATCCGTCATTGATATAAATAATTTCAAGTGAAGTGTAAGTTAATGTTTTCATGTTTTCAACGGATGTCGTAATGATTTTCTCCTCATTGAAGCAAGGGATAAGAACACTGACACTTTTTTCAAATATCGGTTTTGGCCGATACCGTCTTTTTCTTTTATGAAAAAAGGGAAGGCAGTTGAAGGAGTGAAGGATTGGAAAAGCGATTGAAAGACAGAAGAAAAATAATACTGCATATTTCACTGTAGTAAACCTCCTTTTGTTCAAATTGTTATATTAGTATAAAGTATTTCATGGCAATTTCTCCTTTTCAACGGATGAGCAATAAGTCTTACTTTTCAGTGAATTGAAAGCCTATACATAAATTTTCGGCCATCCGCTTACGGTGATAAACAACCCATGCCAAAAGTCCGATTGTGGAACAAGCAAAGAGAAGTTAACATTTACTCTGAAAACAAAATATGTTTTCTGCTAGGGGAGCCCGTCAGACGGGCTGAGAGAAGAGAGGAACAGCTCTTTGACCCTTTGAACCTGATCTGGGTTATACCAGCGTAGGGAAGTAGGTGCCGAAGTCAAGTATATTTTTGTATATTTTTCTTTGCCTATCCTATCGGGTTCTTCTTACTAGAACCCGTTTTTTTTATGCTGTGTGTAACTTTGGACTCAATTTTAAAAAAATCGAGGAGGAAGTTGCATGAACGTACAAAAAGAAAACGATGTTTTATTGAAATCACAGTTTCCAAACAGCACGAAAATTTATGAAACAGGATCAAGTCCGGACATCAGGGTGCCGATGAGAAGCGTCAGCCTGGCGGATACAAAGAAGACTGGAGGAGCCGAAGAGAATCCGCCAGTCATTCTGTATGATACAAGCGGTCCTTACACCGACCCCGAATATGAGGCAGATGTAGAAAAGGGTCTGCCCTTAATTAGAAAAAAGTGGGTGGATGACCGGAACGATACAGAGCAATATGAAGGCCGTTCCGTTAAACCGGAGGACAATGGCTACAGGAAACAGGCTCAGGCCGCCAATGTGTTTCCGATTCGTCCTTTTAAGCCGATGCGGGCTAAAGAGGGAGGAAACGTGACACAGATGCATTATGCGAAAAAAGGGATAATTACGCCTGAAATGGAATTCATTGCGATTAGGGAAGGGCTTGATTCTGATTTTGTCAGAAGTGAAGTGGCTAGCGGCAGGGCCATTATTCCCGCCAACATCAATCATCTCGAGCTGGAACCGATGATCATCGGGCGAAACTTTCATGTGAAGATCAACGCTAACATTGGAAACTCAGCTGTTACTTCTTCCATCGAGGAGGAGGTCGAAAAAATGACATGGGCTACTTATTGGGGAGCGGACACGATTATGGACCTGTCCACAGGCAAGGACATTCATACAACAAGAGAGTGGATCATCAGGAATTCTCCGGTTCCTGTAGGCACTGTTCCAATCTATCAGGCGCTCGAAAAGGTGAATGGGATCGCGGAGGATCTAACTTGGGAGGTCTATCGGGATACCCTTATTGAACAGGCGGAGCAGGGTGTGGACTATTTTACGATCCATGCCGGCGTTTTGCTTCGGTATGTGCCGCTGACGATCAATCGCATTACAGGTATCGTTTCACGGGGCGGTTCCATTATGGCACAATGGTGCCTTGCATATCATCAGGAAAACTTTTTATATACTCATTTCGAGGAGATTTGTGAGATCTGTAAAGCATATGATATCTCCATCTCTCTGGGTGATGGTCTACGGCCTGGCTCGATTGCAGATGCCAATGACGAAGCGCAGTTTGCGGAGCTGGAAACTTTAGGGGAACTTACAAAGATTGCCTGGAAATATGACGTACAGGTCATGATCGAAGGGCCAGGACATGTACCGATGCATCAAATCAAGGAAAATGTAGATAAGCAAATGGAGATTTGCCAGGAAGCGCCCTTCTATACGTTAGGGCCGTTGACGACAGATATCGCCCCTGGATATGATCACATCACCTCGGCGATCGGGGCAGCGATGATCGGATGGTTCGGAACGGCGATGCTTTGCTATGTGACACCAAAGGAACATTTGGGACTGCCGAATAAAGATGATGTAAGGGAAGGGGTCATCGCGTATAAGATCGCTGCCCACGCAGCAGACTTGGCCAAAGGGCATCCAAGAGCATTGAAGAGAGATAATGCCCTTTCAAAAGCCAGATTCGAATTCAGATGGGAGGACCAGTTCAATCTTTCCCTGGATCCTGAAAAAGCAAGAGGATATCATGATGAGACTCTTCCTGCGGAAGGAGCAAAAACCGCTCATTTCTGCTCCATGTGCGGACCAAAATTCTGTTCCATGAGAATTTCGCATGATCTGAGAAATATGTCTGCACAGGAACTTACCGGCACTGAAAAAGAAATGAAGGAAGGGATGCGGGAAAAGGCGAAGGAATTTCAGAACAAAGGCTCGAACCTTTATTCATGAGCACAATAGCAGCACTTCTTGAAAAGATTGCACTGCTGGAAAAGCAGCTGCAGGAGATTCAAAAAAGATGCCCTCATGTGTTTCTGGAAACCTCTCACTCCGATGAACGGATCTGTATGAGATGCAGCTATACCGAAAAAATTGTGTACCGGTTCCCAGAAGAAAAAGGACGCGGGGCCAGGCACTCAAATAAAAGAACTTCTCTTGGGCAATGATAATGGCAAAGGAAGAATGAGGGAGGAATAGGTAATGGGTACGAATTGGCTGCAGACCGCATTGAACTGGACAGAGCAAAGAGTAGGGCAGGCTTCTGATGGGTTCAGGGAGATACTCGGAAAGCTTAAGAACCAGCCAGCGATGTTGGTGACAGACCTGGCGACATTTATTATGCTTCATCCTGAAACACATAAAAAGCGGAGCGAACTGCTCGGAATCACGTATTGCACGTATTCATTAAATCTTGGCGATGTAGATCTTCTTCTTGAGACAAAGGAGGGACTGGATCAAAAGGTTCTGGAATGCCGCGTGAGCGAAAAAAATCGAGTCATTTCCCATTTCCGTTCCTATGACGCCAAAGCCAAAGATAGTCTGACGGTTCCATTGGACATCAAACAATATCATAATTAATTGGAAAAACCGTCTGCCGCAGGGCAGGCGGTTTTTTTGTATGATGATGCCTGATATATTTTTAAGAATATTTCAAAAATACATTGTGTCGTCCCATACTATTTCATAAGATTATCTCGTATAGTTTCACTGGTGATAAAGGAGGAATGAAGAGATGCAGAACAGAGGGTTGCAGCTTTACACGATAAGAGAGCTTTGTGAAAAAGATTTTATTGGTACATTAAAGCAAGTTTCATCATGGGGTTATAAAGGGGCTCAGTTCGCCGGGTATCATGACACTTCTGCAAAGGCATTAAAGCAGACGCTGGATGATTATGATCTGAAACCGGCGGGAAGCCACATCGGGCTTGATCAGCTTAAGGAAGATGAACTTAAGCGGCAGATTGAATACAATCAGATACTCGGAAATGACTTATTGGTCCTGGCTTATTTAATAGAAGAACATCGGAAAAACATTGACGATTATAAACGAGTGGCTGAAACGTTAAATCACGCCGGGTATTTATTAAATCGTGAAGGATTGAACTTAGGTTATCATAACCATGATTTCGAGTTTGCAGATCATGGGGGGGAAACAGGCTACGATATTTTATTGAATGAAACGGACCCATCCCTTGTTTCTTTTGAATTGGACTGCTATTGGGCGGCCTATTCAGGATACGATCCAGTTCAGTTTATGGACCGGCTTGGTGAACGGCTTGTTACTTTGCATATGAAGGACATGGCTGTAAAAGGAACCGAGAAACAAAGCACGATTTTGGGAAAAGGAGAATTGGATTTAGAGTCTATCGTTAAAAAGGGCAATCAATTCAGTGTATTATGGTTCATTGTGGAACAGGAGCATTTTGAAAAAGATCTTGCCACTACGGCAAAAGAAAATGCAAGAGCTCTTGAAAATCTACTTCGTTCATAACAAAAAGCAGGTTCCGACGATCAACTAAAGCTTCCAATACGTTTTATTCATAAGAATATCTTTGACTTGGATATCGAAAAGGGCTCCTATGACATTATCTATGATTCAGGATGTTTTCATCACCTCGCTCCCCATCGACGGCTGAGCTATGTGGAGCTGCAGGCAGATCTTTAAAACAGGCGGCCATTTCGCCTTGACGTGTTTTATACCGGGTGGCCGTTTAGGAGGTGCGGAGATTTCAGACTGGGGAGTGTACCAAGAACGTTCATTACAAGGGGGGCTTGGGTACACGGAGGATAAGCTGAAAACCATTTTCAGCACCTTTACGGCGGTCGAGTGCCGAAGAATGAACGTTATGGAAGCTGGAAGTGCCATGTTTGGTGTAGAGGACTTCTTGACGGCACTGGTTAAAAAATAGTACAATATTACTAATTAACGTTATTTTGCAAAAAATTTTAAAAAACAGGTTTAAAATCTAAATCTTTTTTTGTATGATAAGACGATAACCATTAAGTCATTTTTTGGGGGAAAGATGATGAATTCATTGAAACGGAGAATCCGCGGGCAAAAAGGTATGGAGTTTGCTTTAATCCACCTCATTCTTTTGATCGGTGTTGGTGCTTATCAGACGATCGAAGTCTTTTTAAATATCAGCCTTTACTCTGAACACGTGCTGTTCGGATTGACTTCTCATTCATTCGTAGCTTCTATCCTGTTTTTCTGGTCATTGATCAGCATGTTCTGGGTATTAAGCTTGCGTGTATTGGACTGGGCACACCGCACATCACTGTTTACGTTTAAGAATGCGATATTTGGTTCTGTCGTTCTTCTTTTCGGCGTTCCGATCGGAGTATCGATTCAAATATACAGCGTTATGTCATTTAATACAGTATTAAGCTCCATTACAGAAGCTTTATTGATCACAACGATTATTTCATTTGCGATCGGAATTTCAGGGAAGTTCCGAAAAACAGCATAAATTCGATATCGGCTCTGCCTCATTGGCAGAGCCGTTTTTTTAAGGGTGCCTGGCACCATTACAGTAAACTAGCGGGGGGAAAACCTCATGATCGAGTTAAAGCCTGTAAATCGGGGCAACTGGGAAGAGGCGGTCCGGTTAAAAGTGAAAAAAGAGCAGGAGCATTTAGTGCCTGCTGTCGCCGTATCGCTGGCCAAAGTCTATATTAAGCCAGACGGAAACGGTGTGGTGTATCTTCCGTTTGCCATCTATGCAGAAGGAATAATGGCAGGGTTCATTATTCATGCCTATGAAGAACACAGTGATAACATGTATTGGATCAATGGTTTTCTCATTGATGAGCAGCATCAAGGGAAAGGCTACGGAAAAAAGGCAGTGCATAGAAATGATCTCCTGGATTGAGGAGAGATTTCCTCATTGTCGCGAAACACGGCTTACCGTCCATCATGACAATGTGAAGGCTGCTGCATTATACGAAGGACTGGGATATCTTCCGACAGGAGATGTAGATAATGGTGAAGTCGTATACAGACGGGAAAGAATAGTTTTCAGGAGACCAGTGGATTGAGCACTGGTTTTCTTATTGTCTAATCAATTGATATGCGATATATTGGTTTTATGAAAAACATCCAACCGATTAAACGATTATCATTAAGAGAAGAAGTATACGTTCATTTAAAGAATGCGATCCTTTCACTGGAACTCAAGCCGGAGGAACGGCTGCATGACAAAGATCTTGCGGAGAAATTCGGCATTAGCCGGACCCCGGTAAGGGAGGCCCTGAAAAGGCTCGAGGATGAAGGGCTTATTGAAGCAATGCCAGGATCTTCAACCAGGGTGGCACCACTAAAAGTAGAGGAGGCAAATCAGGCTTTCACCGTAGTAGCGGCATTGCATGCCCTGGCTGCCAGACTCGCCGTTCCGCTCTTAAGGGAAAACGACATCAAGGAATTAAAGATCCAAAATCAAAGGCTGAAGTCGTCTATGGTGGAAAAGAACATCATCGCTGCTATCGAAGCGGACGAAGGATTTCACCTAGTATTTCTGACGGTTGCCGGTAATCAAGAGCTGTTAAAGGCGCTCGAGAGAAGCACATCTAAGATCCGTCGATTGGAAATGGCTCAGTTCGGTTCATTAAAAGGGATAAATTCAGTCCTGCAGCATGAACAGATCATTCAGGCGTGCATAGATAAAGATAGTGAGAAGGCGGCCTTCCTTACGGAAAAAAACTGGCTGAGTCTCGGAGAATTGCTGATTCAACAATAAAAAGTGAGGTGTCTTCGATGCGGCCAGTCATCATCGGTGTTTGTTCCGCTTTCTTTTTTGCTTTTACGTTTGTGCTCAACCGGTTAATGGAGTTATCTGGCGGAAGCTGGATATGGAGCGCTTCCCTTCGTTATTTCTTTATGGTCCCTCTTCTGGTGCTTATTGTAGCGTGGAGGGGAAACCTTACCCAGCTCATGCACATCATGAAAGAACATCCGAAAAGCTGGCTGTTATGGAGCATGGTGGGATTCGGCCTGTTTTATGGTCCCATTTGTTTTGCGGCAGCCTATGAACCAGGCTGGCTGATCGCGGGTACATGGCAGATCACGATCATCTCAGGTTCACTTCTCGTTCCTTTTTTCAAAGAACAGGTTCAGACATCCAATGGGCTTCAAACCGTAAGAGGCAAGATTCCCTTTAAGGGACTGTCCATGTCATTAATTATACTGCTCGGTATAGTATTGATGCAGATCGAACAAGCAAGAACACTGTCTTTTAACGATGTGTTGCTTGGTGTGCTTCCTGTCCTGGCAGCTTCTTTTGCATATCCGCTCGGCAACAGAAAAATGATGGAGATATGCGGTGGACGATTGGATGCTTATCAGCGGGTGCTTGGCATGACTCTTGCAAGCCTGCCTTTATGGATCATCCTCGCTGTTTACGGCTTGTGGGCAGATGGTTTGCCAACAAGGGCCCAAACCTTTCAGTCTGCCTTGGTTGCTCTTTCTTCTGGAGTCATCGCAACCGTACTGTTCTTTTATGCCACAGATCTCGTCAGGGGGAACGTTCAGCAGCTGGCTGCAGTGGAAGCGACTCAATCGGTCGAAGTTCTATTTGCGGCTATCGGTGAAATGTGGCTGTTATCTTTGCCGCTCCCCTCCGCGCTTTCCTGGATTGGCATGGCATTAATCATGATGGGGATGATGCTTCATAGCTATGTTTCAAAAGCAAAAAAGCACTCAAGCCTGCAAAAAGCCAACGTTTCATAAAAAGGAATTTCTTTCCTTGTCTACTTTTTTAGACAACCGGGTATTACATTGGTAAAAGAAGAAGGGAAGACAAAACCATGGCTTGGATTGAAGATCATTTAATGCTTGTCATACTGGCAGTGCTGGCGATTATCATATTTGTATTTTTGTTTAAGCTTGCTTTGCGTGCGGCCCTTATCTTTGGAGTGATCGCCATTATCGCAATCTTCATTTTTGGAGTAAGTCCAAACCAAATGATGGACCTCGGAAAGCAAGGAGTAAATTCTGCATCGACAGCGTACGAAAAAACCATAGAACCCGTTTTCAAAAAAGAGATGGATGATGCCAAACATGTGGAAAAGAAAGACGGTAGCTTCGTTATTCAAAGTAAGAGTGTAAAGATTACAGGCAAGGACGGGGACAAGGACGCTAAAGTCGTTTACAAAGGGAAAACCTATGATGTGGATATGAATGTCATCCAGCCGCTTCGTGAACAAATCCATACGACAAAACAATAGTGAAACAGGTCTGAGATCTTTCATAGATTTCAGGCCTGTTTTAATGTTTTCATCCGGATTATTCATATTTCTGCCATGGGAGGCAATAATTTATAAGAGCAGGAGGTGAATGAATGAAACGAAAATGGGTTCTTTTGATCAGTTTGGCTTATACCGTCTTTATGGCCATCTTGTTTTTTTATTACTTCCCAAAAGGGGAGGTCCACAGCTATCAAGTAGCATTGGGGGGAGTTTTGTGCGGAGCAATACCGCTTGGTCTTGCCCGATTTACCAAATTAAAGTTTAATTTGCCCATATTGCTGTCCTATCTAGCTTTTCTTTTTGCATCCCAATATTTAGGATCCATCCTTCATTTTTATGGACTGGGCTGGTGGGATACATTTCTGCATCTGCTGAGCGGGGCTCTGCTTGCTTTCGTTGCCGTCGCGCTTTACGAGCGGCTCGTTCATCGGGAGGGAGGGACTCACATTTCACCATGGCTGGTCTTTTGGTTCGTGCTTTCATTTGCCGTTCTTGGCGGAGTGATATGGGAGATGTATGAGTTCAGTATGGATCAGTTCTTCAATATGACGCTTCAGGGCGGAGGAAACAGTGACACAATGGTTGATCTTGTTGCGGATACCGTAGGCGGCGTAGTTATCGCTTTTATTTCACTAGTTAGGACAAAAAATAAATACAGTGGAGAATTGGGAATTAAGGAACCGAGCCTGCCTCCTGAATCCCTGGCGTGAAAATAGCCCGAATCAACGATGATTCGGGCTTTTTTTATTTTCCTTTTGCCAATGGTGGAACAATGGGCCTTTCACGCCAAACACAGGATCTGTTTCCGGGATGGCAACCGTTCGTATCTCATCTATTACATCAGGGCGCTCACCGTCCACTCCTCGCATCAGATTATAATCATTTCCGTTTGGATAAGCACCGGCGACTTGGAAATCCGCACTGGATTCAATTTTCATATGTCCCGTTCCAGCTGGCAGAACCATTACATCTCCAGTGTGAATCTGCAGCTCACATCCGGACTTTCCTCCAATTTTTACAGTAGCAAAACCAGAAATGACTCCAAGTACTTCATGGGAATTGCTGTGATAGTGATGATAATCAAAAATGCCGTTGCGCCAGCTGTTGAGCCAGTTATTCTCATTAAAAATGAATTCAGCCTCGTGAGCGTTTTCAGTTAATACCCCCTCATAGAACACTACCGGCCACTCTGGATGGTTGGGAATGAATCCATCGTCCTCAAAATAAAAGGTTTTTACCTCATAATTACTCATGCCAATGCCCTCCTTAATTTCGTTTTAAAAAGAATTCCCGGTATGAGAGATGGTTAACCATGAAGAGATGCTTATTTTATTTAAACTTAGTACTTGACGTAATAAAATATAATATTTATACTTACTTACATAAAGTAATATAAAATGAATACTTGTTCATCTAGTGGAGGTAAAAACATATGGCCAAAGATTTTTTAACTGCAGTCCAAGAAAGGCGCTCCTATTATGGAATTAGTAAGGATGCCGTAGTTTCTGATGAAAGAATTAAGGAAATCATCGATCATGCGGTAAAATACACACCATCTTCTTTTAATTCACAAAGCGCACGTGTTGTCGTATTGCTTGGCGATCACCACGATACGCTGTGGAATATTACAAAAGAAACCCTTCGTGGCATCGTTCCAGCCGATCAATTTGCCCCGACTGAAGAAAAAATGAATGCATTCGGAAGCGGATATGGTACGATCTTATTCTTTGAAGACCAAAAAGTAGTAGGAGGTCTTCAAGAGGCATTTGCTGCTTATGCAGACAATTTCCCAATCTGGTCCAACCACTCCTCCGGAATGCTGCAATTTGTCGTTTGGACAGCACTTGAGAATGAAGGCTTCGGCGCGTCTCTTCAGCATTACAACCCAATCATCGATGAGGAAGTAAAACAAGAGTGGAAAGTTCCAGAAAACTGGAAGCTTATCGCACAAATGCCATTCGGAAAACCTGTGGCAACTCCGGGTGAAAAGGAATTTCAGCCGCTTGCAGACCGTGTGAAAATCTATAAATAAAAAAGAGACCTTTACCGGGTCTCTTTTTTTCGCTTATTGTCCACAATCAAAATTGTAAACGAGCCAATCTTTCATAAGACTTTTTTCGTTCTTCAAACGAATAAACATTCGTGAGAACCATAAATTCGCGAGTCTGATACTGTTCTGACAGCAACATCAGTTTTTTTCTGACCGTTTCTGGAGAACCGATCACCATTCGATTTCTGTTAGCTTTCATCTTTTCAATATCGTCCGGTAAGAGTGTATAGGATTTGGCTTCTTCAATGGTCGGAATTCTGCTGTCGAGTCCTTTTTCAACGCGAAGCAGCCATAAGTCCTGGCTAAAGGCCAGCTCTTCTGCATGCTCATCGGTTTCGCCGCAGATTACAAAGATAGCGGTTATACCTGAAGGCTCTTCCAAGAGCGTAGACGGCTTGAAGCCTTCATAGTAGGCTTGGAAAGCCTCCTGTCCCCGCCCGGGATGAATAAAATGGCCAAATACGTAGCCGATCCCAAGATCCGCTGCCTGCCTGGCGCTGTTTTCTCCAAGCCCAAGCTCCCACAAGGCCGGGGACGACGGAACAACAGGAGATGCGGTTATACCATAAGAAGGATGATCAGATGGAAGAGTGCCTGTTAAGTAAAAGAACAAATCCTGAAGCTGCCGGGGAAATTCTGTTAAGCTTTTTGGGATGCTGTCCGTTAAGGCAAGTCTTGTTTTCTTCGTTCCACCGGGGGAACGGCCAACTCCGAGGTCTATTCTTCCGGGATACAAAGCCTCAAGCTGATGAAAAGTTTCAGCCACCTTAAAAGGGCTGTATTGCGGAAGAAGGACGGCGCCGGAACCGAGCCGGATGGAATGGGTCCGAGCCGCCGCATGAGCCATCAATATCTCTGGGGCGGAGCTCGCTAAACCTTTTGTACTGTGATGTTCGGCGAACCAATACCGTTTATATCCCAGTTCTTCTGCAAGTTTGGCCAGCTGAACACTTTGGTATATCGCCTCTGCCGCATCCCGGCCTTTTGGTACCGGAACTTGGTCTAAAATACTTAAGGATATCATGGAATGCACCCTTTCTATTCATTCTTGGTGCCTGGCACCAGGCGAGAATCGATCAGCGGCTTGATGTTCGTTCAGTAGGTTTTGCAGTGAACCAAATCAATATGCCAATCCCATCGATTCCTGAATTCTCCCAAAGCTCGTACATATATAGGAGAATGAATATTCTATACGTGATGCAAGTTGTTTCAATGGTGAGCTTACTATAACGGAGTGCTTGTTAAAAGTCACTGCATTTGCCCATAAGAAAAAGCCAGCCCCTAAATATGTAGGGCTGGCTTCTTTTCTTATTGGACTGTAACGTGAAGGTTTACTTCGATATTTCCTCGGGTTGCCTTAGAGTAAGGGCATACTTGGTGTGCCTGTTCGACCAGCTGCTCTGCTTCTTCCTGGCTGGCCCCTTTAATTGCGGCGTACAGGGCAACTGAAAGACCGAACCCTCCATCTGTGTCTTTGCCGATACTTACTTCTGCCGTTACGCTTGATTCCATTCGTTTTCTGGCTTGGCGTGCAACGAGCTGAAGTGCACTATCGAAGCATGCAGCATACCCCGCAGCAAAAAGCTGTTCTGGATTTGTCGCACCTGCTTCTCCTTTTCCTCCAAGTGATTTTGGCATGGACAATGCAAAATCAAGAGTGCTGTCACTTGATTTCACTTTACCCTGTCTTCCGCCGTCAGCGGTCGCTTTAGCTGTGTATAAAGAATCTAACATGATTATCTCTCCCCTTATCCCAGTTGTATTGTGCACAACTTAATTGCTTGATGTTAATTTAACACTCGCCTATTTTTTTGTCAACAATTAAATTTTGTACAATTTAATTTGACGATAAACATTACTTGAAATATAGTGAGGGTAGGAACAAGGATGGAGATGAGGTGAGTTAAAGTGGACAATGACATGCTAAAGCTTGAGAATCAGATTTGTTTTATGGTGTATGCGGCAGCCCGGGAAATCACAAAACAGTACCGTCCGTTGCTTGAGGAATTGGATGTAACTTACCCCCAGTATCTCGCGTTACTCGTACTTTGGGAAAAGAACGAACTCTCTGTAAAGGAACTCGGTGAGAAGCTGTATCTGGATTCAGGCACTTTGACCCCCATGCTGAAACGCATGGAAGCCCACAAGCTGATCATAAGGCAGCGTTCCAAGCAGGATGAGCGAAGTGTAATAGTATCTCTAACTGAAAAAGGTGAAAGCCTTCGTGGAAAAGCAGCGTGCATACCTGGAGCCCTTCTTGAAAATATGAACATCTACGGGCCTGAATTAGATCAATTGAAAAAAACACTCGGCAAAGTACTAAACAGCATACAGGAAGGAGACTAAAGCCTTGTTCGGAGTTCCGACGGGGTTTTTTTCTTTTTGGCTGACGTGGACCTGCAGTATTATCGCTAGAAACAAACTATATACAGTTATGGATGTATTTGGTAACATGGACGCGGACAGGGATTGTTAACAGGAAGGACAAATTTTATGAAACGAAACGTGTTATTGGTTGTTTTCCTGCTGTTTTTCATTGGCGGATGGACAGCATCTGTTGCCGTGTACAAACACAAGCAGGATGCTGAAACAGTGGAAGATATCTCAGGGTTACTGCCAACTAAGGTAAAAGAGATCCGTCGCAGCTCTACACAGAAAGACCTTCAAGCTTGGATCAAGGATGCAGCAAAATCGGAGGAAAAAATTTCAATCGCCGGCATGCAGCATAGTCAAGGCGGACAGACTTATTATCCGAACTCCATTTTGCTTGACATGAAATCCTTCAACAAAGTACTCGATTATAAGCCTCGCCAAAAGAGAATTACGGTTCAGAGCGGAGCCACCTGGGATGATGTGCAAAGGTATATACATAAAGACGGATTTGCGATCCAAGTGATGCAGTCCCAAAACATCTTCACCGTCGGCGGCTCGATTAGTGTTAATGTCCATGGGAGAGATATACGCTACGGATCGTTGATTGATACGGTGGAATCCCTGCGTCTTCTTAAGGCGGATGGTAAGATTGTGAACGTCAGCAGAAAAGAGAATCCTGAACTGTTTAAACTTGTCAACGGGGGCTATGGTTTGTTCGGCGTCATACTTGATGTAACGCTTAAATTGGCACAGGATGAATGGTATGAGAACGAAGTGTTGGCAATGGATTACAGGGAGTATACGGATTATTTTAAACAGAGGGTCAAGGAAGATCCAAACATCCGCATGCATATGGCACGCCTGTCCATCGCACCTGATTCTTCATTTTTCAAAGAGATGTATGCTACCAATTACCGCCTTGTGAAAAATCAAAAGCCAACGAAAAACGAGCCGTTAAGAAAGGATGGCAATGCGGTGCTCCCGAAAGCTCTCCTTGGAACTTCACGTTACAGTGAATGGGGCAAGAAATTATTATGGAAAACACAGAAAAGCTACTTTCTGAAGCAAAATGGAAAAGTGGAAACACGAAATAATGTGATGCGCTCAGACAGCGAATTTATGGAGTATGACAGCCAGAACCGGACGGAGCTCCTTCAGGAATATTTTGTGCCGGTGGATGAATTTTCGTCTTATGTGGAGGACTTAAGAGATATTCTCACAAAAGAAAATCTGAACGTGCTGAATATTACGATCCGCTACGTCGATCAGGATCAACAGGCGGTCATGTCGTATGCAAAACAGGATATGTTTGCCCTCGTTTGGCTGATCAATCAGGAAAAAAGCAAGATAGGCACTGCCGATACGAAAAAGGTAGTTCGAAAGCTTATTGATATTACTCTTGATCATGGAGGAAGCTACTATCTGCCTTATTATCCCTTCGCCACTCAAAGCCAGCTGGAACGTGCATATCCGAATGCGCAGCAATTTTTTGAGTTAAAAAGAAAATATGACCCGTCAGAAATGTTCATGAATTATTTGTATAAGGAGTATGGAGATGACGTATAAACAGCTCATTCGTTCACAAAGCATCATGATCACGGCTAGCAGCATCGCTTTTCCTTTTTATCTGCTGCTTCTTCGCAATCTGGGTGACAGCTATTCACAATTTGGATGGGCTTACGGTTTGTTTGCTTTAACTTCCGCCATATTTCATCCGTTGATCGGCAGTTGGAGTGACCGGTTCGGTGACCGGGCCCTCCTGCTGATCTATGCCTGGGGAATGGCAGTGCTTATGCTGCTGGTTCCTGTGTTGTCGGAAACCTGGCATGTTTACGTGATTCAGATATTGATGGGGCTGTTGGGAGCGGTTCAGAAAACGACAGAAAAAACAGCGATATCCCGTCATACGGAAAAAAATGATACGGGAAAAAAGGTTGGACATTATCATCTATGGACGTCGATTTGGGCAGCGCTCGCCATCATCCTCACAGGATACATGGTTGACTTTCTAACGATTGGAGCCTTGTTTTATCTTACGTCATTATTGTATTTAATTGGAGGATTCATACTGTGGAAACGTCCCGCTGATGATGAATCGCTCCGCAAACGGCATGAAAAAGCGGTATAACATTGAACAAGGGCGACACCGATTTTAGGTTTCGTGGTCTTGCATAAGGTTGAAAAAAAACAGATTACAGAGGAATTGCCGAAAGGATTATTCCAAGAGACTTTAAGGCTGGTTTGGAAGGTTATCGCAGAAATGAAAAGTATTCCATTTACTACAGATGATCTTGTTTTAAAGTTGGGGATTTTAAAGATTTTCTGTTCGAAAGTATTTAAAAAAATTTATGAAGGATATAGGGGTGCTGGACGCTCAGATTCATTATGGTACGGTTGGAAGACCTGTCTCTCAGCATAAATTAAAACAGGATCATGTTCATCTTATTGAACACTATTTGTAAGCAGCGGTTTGGCTGCTTACTTTTTTTAATTACATAATGCTTAAATTAGTTCATAAATCTAGTGATTTCATTTTGGGGCTACTAACATAATACAAGTGAAGATGAGGTATGAATCACATCTAGACAAAGATTTACCATATTAATTTAGAAAGAAGGAACGGTTATGACAACTGCAGTTAAAACAGATCATGATGGACATTAAATCTTGTAAAAACATTCCAAAATAGATAAATAAGTCTATTGCTCGTGGCATCCTGGCAGAGTACAATTAAATAGTCTGAAAATTATGATAGTGAGGAGACAGGTGAATGAAAAAGAAGAATATGGCATGGGCGGCAGCAGCCGCTATCGTTCTATCCATCAGTATCCCTTCTATGCAGCTTGGGCACAATCATGTTATGGCCGGAAATACCGTACACGCTCAGTCATTTAGCGCGAAGTCAGCGGCGGATGATTATTTGAAAAAGAATGCTGCGAAATATCACCTCGCCAATGATCTCTCAGGACTTGAATACGTGACGACAGTCACAACAGATGCGGGAAGCTATGTACGTTATCAGCAGACGGTCAACGGTTCACCGGTTTTCTCCAAGCAGCTAACGGCGACTGTCGACCTTAAAGGACATGTTGGATTAGTAGTTTCAGATTATATGGCCTATACTTCTGTTGAACGTCCATCGGACAGGCTTACAAAGGATCAGGCTGAGTCTAAGGCAGGTGACTATATAAAGGATAAAGGAAAAGGCAAGTGGGGAACGACCCAAAACACGTTTGGCTATGTAATCCTAAACGGCAAAGCCATTCCTGTGTATAAAGTCGTCATTCATGCGAATGAACCATTTGGGGCTTGGGAAGCGATTGTTCATGCAGGCAATGGAAGATTAATCGACAAAAAGGATCTAAACCAAAAAGCAACGGGTTCAGGGCAGGTTTTTCTCCCCAATCCGGTGGAGTCCAGCGGAACTGCAGCAGGGTTCACAGACAATAATGATGCCGATTCACCAGCATTGAACGCCCAGCTAAAAAATGTTCAATTATTGGGTCTTGATGGAACTGGAAAACTGGCAGGCCAATTTGTTGCTATTAACTCAAAAACAAGGACGAAAAGTTCCAGCCTTATATTCCATTACACTCGCTCCGATAATCAATTTGAAGATGTCATGGCATACTACCATATTGATACACTTCAGCGCTACATTCAATCCCTTGGTTTTACCAACATTAACAATCGTTCGATCACAGCGAATGTGAACACATATAAACAGGATAATTCCTTCTACAGCCCAACGAAAATGGATCTTACCTTCGGTTCTGGCGGGGTGGATGATGCAGAGGATGCAGGTGTCATTGCTCACGAATATGGTCATTCCATTCAGGACAACCAGGTTCCCGGGTTTGGGAACTCGCCTGAAGGAGGAGCTATGGGTGAGGGATTTGGAGACTTCCTGGGAGCAACGTATGAAGATTCCTTTACAGCGGGTGGATTTGGACATGCCTGTGTGGCAGAATGGGATTCAACTTCCTACTCATCATCAAATCCGCCTTGTTTAAGAAGACTGGATGAAAACAAAGTGTACCCGAGAGATGCTGTGGGTGAAGTCCATGCGGATGGAGAGATTTGGTCTCAGCCTCTTTATGAACTGGCGAGTGCCCTCGGAAGGGACGCAGCAACTAAAATCATCCTTCAATCCCATTGGTCGCTCACGCCAAATGCAACGTTTATTGATGGAGCACATGCGATCAAACAAGCGGACCAGCAGCTGTACGGAGGCAGAAACGCAAAGACGATCGGCGCTATTTTTAACGCGAGAGGCCTGTCTGCCAATTAATGAAAAAGACTCCCCTGCGAAAAGCAAGGGGATCTTCCTATTTGTTTTTATTGTGATCCCCTTTAACGATAGTGTAAGCACCATGTTTGATGACTTGTCTTTCGTGCTGGGGACCAACCTCTTGAAATTCTTTGAAATCTGCGACTACAGTATCTGCAAAGCTTGCAATAACCCTGGCTTTCATGTTGTTAACCACAATTACGTCGTATGGGAGTGCTGGTTTCATAGAGATCTCCTTTAGAATGAATGAACCATAAAAAAAGAGCCGATCAGGCTCTTTTTTTATGATAAGATGGAATGCTCATCTTATAGGTTAGTAGTAGTATCACGAATGACACCGTGCTCGGCTTGAAGGCCGCCATTAGCAGCTGCAACACCCATCAAAGCTGTTAAAACCAAAAAAGTTCCTAATAAAATTTTTGCTTTTTTCATCGTAAATACCCCATTTCTTCAATTTTGCTTTTAGCGCGGAACGCCTGGTAAAAATAAGTACTGGCTTTTTCAAACCTTTTTTCATGATGAAGAATAGTAGCAAGAGCTTCGGCATAATCCTGCACAAAACCCCATAACTGCCTTTCTTCAAAGTATTTCAAATGCTCAGTAACAATTCGCTCGATTTCCTCGGAGGGAAGAGTAGAGTACTGGGCATTTAAAATTTGCAGATGGTGAATATATTCTTCATTCTGAATGGCACTGCAAACGTCCATGCCCTGCTGGAGATAATAAAAACCGTTCTCTTGATCTTCCATTTTGAAATATTCCCTTGCGAGCAGAAAGGACAGTTTATGGGGGATAAACTCCTTGCTGTACAGTTCGCTAAGGTGGCGAATGGCAATATCGGACAGGTTTTGTTCAGAATAAAGGAATCCAAGGTTATAGCGTATAAAGTTGAGAAGCTCTTCATCTTTAAACTTCTCAGCGATATCCAGTGAATCCAAAAAATGCTCTTCTGCCTGCTCGTACTGCTTTAAACTAAGGCAGCACAAGCCCAGAATGTTTTCGCAGTCTGCACTTCTTAGGTCGTTTTTTGAAACTTCCTCAAACGTGGTTTTTGCCAGTTTCGCATAGCTGAGAGAAAGCAAAAACTTTCTGGTGTGATAATAGGCAGTAGCCGCTTTATAATAGAACTCGGCAACTTCAATTTTATCTTCAATACTGCCCATAAATCTTTCTGCTTCGTAATAGCAGGCGACAGCCTCCACGTACTGGTTCATACTGTAGGCGAATATACCTTTGAAAAAATGATAATAGAAGGCCATTTCAGGGGATAACTGTCCTTGAAGCAGTTCAAGCTGCTGCAAGAGAACTGCGGTGTCATCAAAATTCTTCTGAATGAGTGAATACCGGATTTCCAGCAGCGAATACCATAAAATCTCATGCTGATCCATTCCGGCAGGATCGATTTGTTCCTGCACTTCCATATTTAATTCTTCGACCACTGCTATATTACGATCCCTCATACTCACATTCCATCGACTGAGCAATTCAATGACTTCAGACGCCTTTTCCGTTTGTAATATCATGATAACTCCCCTTAAGAAGGTTATATAAAAATAGTAGCATATAATGGAAAAAGGAAAATTGGGAAAGTACAGCCTGTTATATAGTAATAATTAAGCAGTAATCTGTCTCATTTTCCCAAGTTATTATAAAATTTTGATTTTTTATCTTTATATGTTTTAGGTTTATAATAGTAGCCATTGTGGTATCTAGCCAAAAGGGAAGGTGGAGATTATGTATAAATTCATCTCGCTTGCCATTGCAGTCGTGCTGCTGGGCGTCTGGCTTGGTTTTTCGAACGGAGAGAAAGCAAAAACTGAAGAAAACATGCCAAAAGCGAAACTAAGCTCAGGATCGCATCCTTTAAATACATTATCTGATGTAGTTGTTTCAACGGAAGATCTTTCGCAGCAAGAGAAAAATATTATGCTCGAACAAGTGATCTCGACTGATAAACTTTTTCCTGATCCGCAGCATTCCGGTGTAACGGCTGACGGCGGAGGCAAAACATACGTAAATGAGAAAGAAAAACCATTAACAGAAGCAAATTCTGAAAAAACAAAACCGCATAAAGAAAAAAAGGAAAAGAAACCAGCCAAAAAAGAAAAACGCATGAAAAACGATACAGCACAGAAAGAAAAACCTGCGAAACCTGAAAAGCCGGCAAAAGAGGAAGAAAAGCCTGTTAAAGTGACAGAACCAGCTGAGAAGCCAGAAGATCAGAAAAAGAAACCGGAATCAAAACCAAAGCCTGAAAAACCCCAGAAACCTGCGGAAGAGGATTCAGATACGGATGACGGTATAGGCGACGGTCAGAGTGACACCGAGCCACAACAGCAGGAAGACAGTGCTCAAATACAGAGCTTAACCCAAGAAAACGGGAGCACAACTGAATAAAAAGGAGGCCATTCCTGTGGAGATGGCCTTTTTTGTTGTGAGGGTGGCGCAAACACCTATTAATTGAGCCGGATTCATCATAATGGAGCGCTCTGATTAATTGAATCGAATTTAAATCCTCCTTTTGTTCATCAACTCTCTGATTAGGGTAGGATACTATGGAAGCTACTTTATCTGGCATAGAGGAGGCCGAATTCGATGTATATTTTTACAGCGAGTGAGATTAAAAACATAGATCAAACCGCACAGAATAGCGGAATGGATGTTTATACCCTGATGGAAAATGCGGGAAGAGCATTATATGAGGCCATTTCGGATCGGGTAACGAAGGAACGCCGGATCCTCGTCATGGCGGGGAAAGGAAATAATGGAGGCGATGGGGTCGTGTTGTCAAGATATCTTCAGCAGAACGGATATCAGTGTGAGCTCGTCCTTCCATCAGGTAAGCCAAGTACGGAACCGGCATTTAAGCATTTTGCATACTATACGGCTTGCGGTCTAAAGGTCTCAGCACGTGGTGGGAACTATGATGTGATCATTGATGCCATGCTTGGTGTTGGATCATCTCCTCCTTTGAGAGGAGAGATCGGTCAAGCGGTACAATGGGCAAATTCTCAGCAGGCTCTAAAGATTGCAGTGGATCTGCCCACAGGGGTCTCGGCAGATGATGGTGAAACCGAAATCGCATTTCAAGCCGATGTTACATTCTGCCTGCATGGCTATAAACCGTCTGCTTTTTTAGAAGGCAGTACAGATTTCTACGGAAAAGCCATCGTCCTTTCTATTGGTTTGCCTCAGCAATCCAATTGGCACGTTTGGACAGAAGAACATGTGAGATCGACATTTCATAAAAGATTTGCCGGTGCTCATAAAGGGACGTTTGGTACCGGGCTTCTGCTTGCAGGTACGGATGAGATGCCGGGAAGTTCGCTTCTGGCGGCTAAAGGGGCAATAAAAAGCGGAATTGGAAAACTAACGATCGGAACGACCCGGTTTGTATCAGGAATCCTGGCGGGCCAGCTGCCAGAAGCGATGTACAAGCATGATGGTCTTGAGGCAGTCGGAGAAGGCGATGTGCCCAATGGCATAAAAGCCTGTGCGATCGGCCCCGGGCTAACTGATCAAAAAAAAACCGACCGGGCATTAGAACACCTATTCGCTGCTGAACTTCAGCTGGTCATTGATGCAGGGGCTTTGAAAAGACGAACGTACCCGAAGAGGAAAGGCTCTGTCATTTTAACCCCGCACCCGGGCGAATTTAGCAGGATGATCGATGTATCGGCAAGTCAGATCCAAAAGAACCGTTTTCATTATGCGTTATCCTATGCTGAAGAACAAGGGGTCATCGTTATTTTAAAAGGGAGGTATACAGTATTGGCCTTTCCTGATGGCTGCCTCCTTGTAAATCCGACTGGCAATGCAGGTCTTGCCAAAGGAGGCACGGGTGATACGCTTACAGGAATGCTGCTAGCTTTTCTGTGCTCGGAAAAGGACGTAAAATCGGCGATTGCCAACGCTGTTTATTTTCATGGGGCCAGTGCAGATTCATGGGCTCAGAAAAATGCCGAGAGAGGGATGCTGGCCAGTGATGTGAGTGAAAATCTTCCCTTCGTAATGAAATCATTCGAGCAATAAATCCAGATTTACGCAAAGCTTCCAAGTTAACATAAATAAAAGTTTATTACAAATAAAAAAGTCGGACGTTCAACTAACAAAGAAAAAGCACGAAAGTAACTAATGGGCAGCGATTTAAGGGATGGTTTTTAATTTTTGGCAATGCTAAACAGGTGACAATTCTTTCAGCAGGGCTGTGAAGCATCTCGAAGATTGATGAGTTAGCAACGCATATAAATTAAAAATAAGTTTCGTAAACCGCAAATACGGATATTTATATGTATGTTTTGTCAAAACGCGTCGAAAAATAATTGGGATAAGGAGTGCAGAAACAAAGGAATTTTGAAGTTTTAAAGGAGGAAGTTCATGTCAGATCAAGGACCATTTAAAAAAACGATATCATTATTAGATCTTATACTCATCGGACTAGGAGCCATTTTTGGATCAGCGTGGCTGTTCGCAGTAAGCAACGTTGCATCGAAAGCAGGGCCTGTTGGAAGTTTTTCCTGGATTATTGGAGGAGTCATCATCTTGCTTATCGGGCTGGTTTATGCTGAACTTGGTGCCGCATTGCCCCGTACAGGCGGAATTTTAAGGTATCCGGTATATTCTCATGGACCGCTTGTAGGATATCTTATTTCCTTTATCACTATTGTCGCTTACACAAGCTTAATTTCAATAGAAGTAACTGCGGTCAGACAGTATATTGCTTATTGGTTCCCGGGACTAACAAAAGCAGGATCCGATTCACCAACCATAGCCGGCTGGCTTGTACAATTCGGATTGCTTTGCCTGTTTTTCCTATTGAACTACTGGAGTGTTAAAACATTTACAAAGTCGAACATTATCATTTCGATTTTTAAGTATTTTGTCCCGCTCACCATCATCGCCGTGTTAGCCTTCCATTTTAAATCCGGAAACTTCTCGGTTGAAGGATTTGCTCCATTCGGTTTCCAAGGTGTTCAAGCCGCTATATCGACAGGTGGTGTCATGTTTGCCTACCTAGGGCTGCATCCCATTGTCTCTGTTGCGGGAGAGGTGAAAAATCCACAACGCAACATTCCAATCGCCCTCATTGTGTGCATCGTTCTTGCCGCTTTGATCTATTCCCTTCTGCAAATTCTCTTTATCGGAGCTATTCCGACAGACATGCTTGGAGAAGGCTGGGGGAAAATTCAGCAGGAGTTTGCTCTGCCGTTTAAAGATATTGCTGTTGCGCTTGGATTAGGTTGGCTCGCAACGATCGTTGTTCTCGATGCCATCATTTCACCTGGCGGGAATGGAAATATCTTTATGAACACAACAGCCCGTTTAGTATATGCTTGGAGCCGGACCGGCACGCTGTTTAATGTTTTTTCAAGAGTGCATGAAAAGACAGGTATACCACGGCCTTCATTATGGCTGTCCTTCGTGCTGTCCGTGTTCTGGACGCTGCCGTTTCCTTCTTGGAACGCGCTCGTCAATGTATGTTCGGTGGCATTGATTCTTTCCTATGCGATTGCTCCGATTTCTTCGGCTGCTTTCCGCTTAAACGCAAAGGATCTCCATAAGCCATTTACCCTTAAAGGGATGAGTATCATTGCTCCTCTGTCATTTATATTCGCGACCTATATTGTATATTGGTCCGGCTGGAAGACGATCTCATGGCTAATCGGTTCACAGCTTTTGATGTTCATCATCTATCTGGTGTTCTCGAAATACGTACCGAAGAAAGAAGTCAGTCTTGCACAGCAATTGAAGTCCTCCTGGTGGCTGGTTGGCTACTATGTGATGATGCTGATCATTTCTTATTTCGGTTCTTTTGGAGGAGGACAAGGCCTATTGAAGAATCCATGGGACCTTATCATCATCGCCATTGGATCTCTGCTGATCTTTTTCTGGGCTAAGCATTCAGGTCTTCCAAAAGCGGTTATCGATAACGATGATGAAGACCTAAAAAAACAGGAACAGAGTATGGAGCAGCCAGCTTCAACATAAGATAGGAATGAAGCAAAAAAGAGCCTCCCGCTAAGGGAGGCTCTTTCTTATCCAAAGAATCAAGTGAGTTGACACTCTTGGGAAAAAGAAGTATATTACTTATTGTTTCTATGTTTTGTGCACAATTTAATTTGAAGTAATACAATATATGGATGATTGATGGAGGGTATACAATGGCAGCGAAAGTTTTTACAGAAGTGATAAATGAGCGTGCTTCAGTAAGAAAATACGATCCTTCTGCAGAACTTACAGCAGAAGAGATTACAGAACTTCTTAAGGATGCGGCTAAGGCTCCGTCTTCCTGGAACCTTCAACATTGGAAGTTCCTCGTGATTCATGATCAGCAAGCAAAAGAACAGCTTCTTCCAATTGCCTACAATCAGGAGCAGGTTGTACAGGCTTCAGCAGTTATTGCAGTATTGGGTGATCTGGAAGCTGATCAAAACGCCGACAGAGTGTATCAAGGGGCTGTGGATAGCGGCTTTATGACAGAAGAAATTAAAACAACGTTAGTAAGCCAGATTAAAGATGCATATGCCACACGTCCGGAGATGGCCCGTGATGAGGCCATCCGAAATGCTTCCCTTGCTTCCATGCAGCTTATGCTCGCGGCAAAGGCCAGAGGCTTGGATACATGTGCAATGGGCGGATTTAATGCTGAAGAGCTTGTTAACCAATTTGGCATTCCTGAAAAGTATCATCCTGTCATGCTGATCTCTGTAGGAAAGGCCGCAAAACCAGCTCATCAAACTGCCCGCTTCCCCATTCAGGAAGCAATTGTATGGAATAAATTTTAACTCATTTGCCATGCAATAAAAGCAGCTCTCAAGGTGAGAGCTGCTTTTTTAGGCTTAAAGCCAGTTTTGTGACCACTGTTCCACTTCTCTCATGATCGGCCCCATGGCCAATCCTTTTCAAGTTCCTTTAAACGCTCAGACAAGAATTCTGCCGCTCACACCGATGGATGATTCAATCGCACAAAAACGGTGGGGTTCGGAAAGAAGCAAATAAATGATCATTCCCGTCCAGCGCTGGCTCATGAGATTCATCGCTTTTTCAAATCGGGGACATAGTTTGAACGTATTCATTGTGCTGCTTCACCTCGCTTATTTCAGTATAACCTTACGATCAAAAAAGAAATATCGATAAAAAAAGTACCAAGCCCTTCTGGCTCGGTACTTTTTGTTACTTTCCGTTGGATACAGGCACAGCATTAAAGTATTCTTCTAACGTTTCTCCCTTGCCCACGATCTTGTGTGCGACAGATTTTCCGACATAACGGATGTGCCAAGGTTCATATTTGTATCCTGTAATGGATTCTTTTCCTTCAGGATAGCGAATAATAAACCCAAAATCAGAAACATGTTCAGCAAGCCATTTGGATTCTTGTGTGTCTCCGAAACAATCCTGTGCAGGGCATTTGCCCCCATCTCCGGCAACATCGATCGCAAGGCCAGTTTCATGCTCACTCGTTCCTGGAAGCGCGCTGTACATTCTTGCTTTTTCATAGCCATCGCGTTTGGCATAATTATTGAACAGCGCGGTTTGAGTCTCATGAGAGCGGTATGCGGACACTCCGGTCAGGTTAATCCCTTCTTTTTTAGCGGCAGCAAACATGTCTTCAAGTGCGTCTGCTGCAGCTTTGCGCATCATTCGTTTTTCGATCTTTTCACTGAAAATAAATGCCACGTCAGGATATACTAGATCAGACGGCTTATAGTTCTCAGGAAGTTTAGAACGTTTGTTTACAAGTACCGGTATGCTTTCAGGATGGGCCGCAACAGAAACGCTGTCGTCATTCTTTTGAGCAGGCTTCTTGTTTTCATCCGCTGAAGGCTCGCTTGGTTCATTCTTTTTCTTCTCCTGATCTTTTTTCGGTTCAGGATCCTGGCTTACATTTCCGTTGCTTTTCTTAGTATCATCATTCTTTTTGTTTTCATCTGTCTTATTTTTTTGAGTCTCACTATTCTTTTTGTCAGCCTCATGTTTTTCCGTTTTGTGAGACGGCTTTTCATTAGCGGTTTTATCATTATTGGAGCAGCCGGCAAATAGAGCAAGGCTTAAGGCTATCGCAGCTCCTGAAACAAATTTTGTTTTCATATGTAAAACTTCCTTTCAAAATTGCTTTGGTAGTCCGACTTCTAATTATAACTGAAGTTTCCCTGTGAAACAAAGGCTGAAACTGAACATTATATGAAAATATCTTAGTACAATGAACAAATACGTTAAACATTCATAAAATAAACTATTAAAAAATTTATATAAATAGGTTTCAGGCTTGTTGATGCCGGGAATATATTTAGAAAACTGGTAAGGAGGGATGCACAATGGATATGAATCAAATTGAGCAGCCTATTACAAAGCCAATGACCCAGTCTGTTCCGAAGCAGCCGCTATTGCAGGCAGCAGGAACATTAAAAAAACCAGATGAAGATCGAAAACCTGAGTATGAATTAACGTTTTTGAATCCAAACTGATTTTCTAGGAGATTGTGCACATGGTGAATTAAAAAGCCTGGACTCACAGGAATGGAGTTCAGGCTATTTAATTTGTTTTCATCCTTTAAGCTCTGGTTCTCAAATGAAACACGAGGTATGATGGATATATATTCCATATATTGGAGGCGAGGGCATGAAAATAGAAGAGATTATCGACACACAAGAAGAGTTCGAGAAACTGCGTTCTCTATGTGGTAAACCCAGCATACGGGCTGCGAACAAAGTCATCCCACAGATTGACAAGCATTGCCGGGATTTTATTTCAATGTCCCCATTTTTAGCTTTGGCGACATCTGATTCGGAAGGCAGATGTGATGTTTCACCAAGGGGAGACGCCCCAGGATTCGTAACAGTGCTGGATGATCACCACTTATTTATCCCGGAACGTCCCGGCAACAAAAGAATGGATTCTGCTCAAAATATTCTAACAAACCCACGGGTTGGTCTGTTATTTATGATTCCCGGCCTCGGTGAAACGCTGAGAGTGAACGGAACCGCGATACTCTGCCGTGACAAGGTGCTCTTGGAGTTAAATGCTGTCAATGGAAAACTGCCGTTGTTTGGGATTCTGGTGAAGGCGGAGGAATGCTACTTGCATTGTGCCAAAGCGTTTATCCGATCCGGGCTCTGGAGTCCGGAATCATGGATGCCGCAAGAATCACTGCCTTCTGCAGCTGCAATGATGGCCGCTCATATGAACATTCCAAATATGAGTGCAGAACAGGTAGAAGAGAGCTTGCAGGAAGGGTACAGAGACCGCCTTTATTAGCACGGTGCCCTGACACCGATGGGAGGAATAAGCCATGAATGAAAACGATGAGATTAGAAGACAACTGCTTGAAGCGGTTTGCGGGTTAAGCGATGACCAGTTAAATGAACCGGAGGAAAAGGGCAGATGGTCGATCATGCAGACGATGCATCATTTATATCTCATGGAAAGGTCCATAGCGATCATCATTTCAAACCGCTTAAAAAGCAAAATCTCGATGCCTGCTGAACAAAAACCAATTGATTTGACCGTGGACCGAAGCAGGAAAGTGGGTGCTCCTGTTTTTGTTGTTCCTACAAAACGGTACCTGACACTTGAAAAAATAAAAGAAAAGCTGGAAGAATCCCGTAAAGAGCTGAAAAAGGTTGAGAACAGTGCCAATACAGACGCTTTAGAACAAAAGTCCTTTCCGCACCCGGTATTCGGCCCGATGTCATTGAAGCAATGGATCCCTTTCGTTGGTTACCACGAAAAAAGACATTTGGCTCAAATCGAGGAAATTAAGGAAAAGGTTCTTTCGCGTCAGTTGAACTCGCTGTAGATTTCCGAGTTGACTTATCGGAATAGCTGTCTTAGAATTTTACTCATACACAATCAAAAGGTTGCTGATCAGAAAACTGAAGGCACCGCGGTGCACGTTCTTCCTTATGCACCACGGTGCTTTTTGCGGTTCTTTTCCGGTAAGGAATAATGGAGGTATGTTATGTCATTCAGCTACATCAGCCATCTGGAATGTCCAAAATGCGCAAATATTTATGCGCATCATGAGCTTAATCAATTGTGCGAGTGCGGTTCACCTCTTCTAGTAAACTATTGCTTAGATGAGCTGAAAAAGGATAATGAAATCATCGATAAAGAAAGGAATGACCTTTGGAGGTACCATAAACTTCTCCCGGTTACTGATCCTGACCATGTGGTGACACTCGGAGAGGGAATGACACCTCTATTGCCAATGCCGGTTCTTGGTAAAAAGCTCGGGATTGCCAACCTGTTCATGAAGGATGAGGGAATGATACCTACCGGATCCTTTAAAGCAAGAGGATCAGCGGTAGGCGTTTCAAAAGCCAAGGAGCTTGGTGTCACGCAGCTCGCCATGCCGACCAATGGAAATGCAGGGGCAGCCTGGTCGCTCTATTCAGCAAGAGCAGGCATTAAACCGTTCATAGTCATGCCGTTGGATGCTCCTGCAATCACGAGAAAAGAAGTTGCGATTTCCGGTGCAGAGCTTATTCTTGTAGATGGCCTGATCAGTGATGCAGGTAAGATTGTTGCTTCACTAGTGAAAGAAGAAGACTACTATGATGCATCGACGTTAAAAGAGCCTTACCGGGTAGAGGGTAAGAAAACGATGGGCTATGAAATTCTTGAGCAGACAGAAAGCCATCCACCAGATGTTATTTTGTATCCGACTGGTGGAGGAGTCGGGCTGATCGGGATCTATAAGGCATTAAAGGAGTTCAGGGAACTGGGCCTCTTTAAAGGAGCGCAATTGCCACGTCTAGTCGCTGTTCAGGCAGAGGGATGCGCGCCGATCGTAAAAGCTTGGGAAGAAAACAAGAATGAATCGGAGTTCTGGGAAAATTCCAAGACAGCTGCATTTGGAATCAATGTCCCGAAAGCAATTGGAGATTTTCTCGTCCTTGAAGCGATTTATGAAACGGAGGGATGTGCTGTTGCTGTTTCTGAAGAGGAGATCAGTCAGGCACAGCGCCAAATCGCAGAACTCGAAGGAAGTTTTATTTGTCCAGAGGGGGCAGCAGTTTTTGCAGCAGCAAAAACACTGAGGGAAAAAGGCTGGATCAAGGCAGATGAAAAGGTGATTTGCCTAAATACAGGACAAGGGATCAAGTACCCGGATTCGGTCACTGTTCAACCACCAGTCCTGCAGCCTGGAGAAGTTATGCCAAAAGAGTGAATGTTTAGTCTTGACTTTAGAATGGAAACACATATAATGATAAACAACAGAATAAAAATTACCTTATATTTCTTATTTAGAGAGGTGGAGGGATCTGGCCCTTTGAAGCCTCGGCAGCGGGCTCTTTATGAGCACTGTGCCAATTCCACAAGCAATCGGCTTGAATGATAAGAAGAGTGTGATTTAATGATGGCGATTCAACCTCTTCTTGTGCGTATTTGCTTCCGCAAGAAGAGGTTTTTATTTGTTTATAAAACCGACTAATTCACTATGAAATATAAGGGTTTGCTGATTGGTCAACCAATGGCACTTCGTCATGAAAATGGCGGTGTTTATTTTTTTGTTACCAGCTCTTGTTAGTCAATGCTTTAACAAAGAGGAGGGATTTTTATGGTAAATCAATTAAAGAAAGCTGTGGAAACGAAAAGGAATCAGCTGATTCATCAACTGATCACCATGGACGTTTATAAGAAAGATGAGCGTCACTTATTTCAGCTGACACTTACCGACCTGGAAGAGGAGTATGAAAAGGCAGCGGGCGGGAAGAATTTCCTGCCACGGGTTAAATAATATTATTGGAGAATTCTTGCTTTATTCGAGCCTGTTCCTCTTTTATTCTGAAATCTGTGCATCGGTCTTCGCAGCAGCAGGGCAGCTGAAAGAAAAATAACGGGGAAAAGCAGCAGATGGTATAGATGAGAAAGTACAACCTCTTTAATAATCCCCCCGGTTGCTTCACGCAATAAACTGACTCCATAAGTAAAGGGCATATACGGATTAAGTTTTTGAAAGAAGGAAGAGGTCATTGTCACAGGAAATGTCCCGCCTGAACTTGAAAACTGCAGAACGAGAAAAATAACCGAGAGGCCTTTTCCGACATTTCCAAAGATGGATACAAGTGTATAAGTGAGAATGACAAAGACGACGCTCATAAAATGGTAAACAAAACAAACCAAATCTTATCGACAATGTAAGCATGTATAATATACAGATCACCCAGGATACAACAAGGCCCTGAAGCATGCCGATCGAGGCAAAGGTAAGAAGCCTTCCAAAATAAAAAGAAAGCGGGGAAACTTTGCCTTCACTAGGTACTTCACCTACTCTGAGGAAGAGATGAGCAGCATGCCTCCTACCCACAGTGCCAGCAAGGTATAAAAAGGTGTCATCGCTGAGCCGTAATTGGGAATCGGAAAAATCTTCTTCTCCTTCAAGGTGATCGGAGATGCCAGAAAATCACTTTCCTTTTGAGCATCGTTTTTTAAGGCTTTAATGATATCTATAAGATTGTTGTTCCGTTCAAAATCTCTGATTTTGTCAGCGGTACGGGTGATCGATCTCTCCATGGCAGGCAGATCTTTTTTTGCAAACAGTGCTGCCCGGTGGACCGATCGTTCAAGCTTTGGCAGCTGTGTATCCAGTAATACAGCTGTTTTTTGGAGGTCATGCTTAGCTGCTGGCCAATCGTTTCGTATAAACTCCGCTGCGTGTTTAATGTTCTGTACGAGTGCCGGCCAGTCAGGCTGGGCAGTTGAAAACAGATTGTGCAGGGGATTCAAATAGGATGCAGTTCGTTCTGTAAGAATCCCTTTGTTTTGGCAATCATATTCTCGAGATCCTGCAGGTGCCTTTTCATCGCTTGCAGTTCGGCAGGCTCAAAAGATACCTCTGGATTGGTTTTATTTGCAGCATTGCCCATTGCAATGGCTTCATCTATTGCAGACTTAAGATCAATAAGTGATTGTTCGAGATTTGCTGCTATATCATCTGCAGACTCCAATTTTGCCAAATTGTCCTGAAGAAGAGCGAGTTGATCTAACACGCGCTTCATTTGCGGAAGTTTTTCTTCCGTTTGCAGGATAACATCACCAAGCCTTTCGATTGTCGGGATGCTCATTTGAAGTTTTTTCTTCATTTTTGCTCGTTTATCTAATTCATTCATCTTTTGGTCAAGAAAGATAAGCTGTTCTCCCATTTGATTGAACTTGGAAAACTCCTTTTCAAGAAAGAATATCTTTTGTTCAAAGCTGAGTATGTTTGGCAATTCTTTTTCAAGTGTAATTCCAGCTTCGTTAAATTTTTTAAATATGGTGTTTCCTACGCTCTTCGTAAAGTTGTCGCTAACTTGATTGATGATGGTTGAGACTCCTGACTGTGTAATTTTAGGGGAGACCGCGTTGATTTTTTCATTGACTGTATATATGATTTCAGGCTTCTCAGGGTCTTCGCTCGCAATGCTTGAAATCTTACGCGAAAAGTCGGGAGGTATGTAAAGGCTGGCGTAATATTTTCCGTTGAGGACCCCATCACGGGCCGTTTTATTATCTACGAATGTCCAGCCTAATTTATCGTTGTGCCTTAAATTTTTAACGACTTGCCTGCCTAAATTGATGGGCTGGTCCTGCAGCATAGCACCTGTATCCTCATTTACGATGGCAATTTTTATGCCTGACGTATTTCGTAAGGATCCCACATGGCCTTGATATTTACCCAGGCATAAACAGAAGGCAGCACAATTAACCCAAAGATCAGCAGGGCTGCAGTGGGGATAGTCAATATGTCCTTCCAATCCAAACGGTATACCTGAAACATATTTTTCATCATCCATATATCCTTTTCTAAGCAATGAATTTATGATAGCAATCAAACGTTTTTGCATAGTCTTTGTTTGAAACAGAAGTTTATGTAAAGGCGCTTTTCATGTGAGAAAGCATTGGACACAACCTGCGAGGATATGGTGTACTAATATAGGAATCTTATGTAATGGAGGATTATGAGATTGAACAAACAGATGGCTGCTCAAATTCTTTCTGATCTCCGTAGTGGAGATCTTAGTGAATACATCGTTATAAAAGAAGAATTTTTTGTTTTTCGTGAAGTCCTCGTTAAGCAAGAGGACAAGAAATCGTTCCGCGGATTCATCGTCCCGGGAGGCGGGGGAAACGTAAAATATCTTTATCAGCCGGGCTGGACAGCGTAATTGATGCGAGCTGGGTCTTCAGAGTTCTGGATTCTTACAAAAAAAGACCGGTTCCCTTCTTTGGGGAACCGGTCTTTTTTATTTTATGATGATCACTGGGCATTCTGCGGTATGGGCAACCTGATGACTGACACTTCCTAGGAATGCTTCTTTTATAATGCCTTTCCCTGTGTTTCCCATAACGATGGCATCGTAATGGTGTTCTTTTGCGTTGAAGTGATGATTTGAGAAGGCTCCCCGCTAACGGCATGAGTTTCAAAAGGAATGCCTGATTCAGAGAGATAATGAACGGCAGGCTGCAGCAGTTCCTTGTACTCTTCTTCGAGTAATTCATCCACATCAATATTAAGGGGAGGTTCCTGTAATGGAACGTTTTTGTTTACATGCAGAATCGATACAATTTCAGCGTCCATATGTTGTGCAAGTTCCACACCGTGCTGAAGCGCGTGAACAGAAGGAGCGGAACCATCAAATGCAATTAAGATTTTATTGTACATTGTGGTGACCTTCCTTTCCTTTAATGAGAGATGGAGTCGACATGGATAAGGTGTTTACGGCCCAAAGCAACAACAAGCATGGCGAATAAAACAAAGATTGCCCCGGTTACAAACGGAACATGCGAAGAATAGGTTTCAGCCAGCTTATTCGCAAGCCATGGTCCAATAGCACCACCGATGAAACGAACAAAGCTGTATGCGGCTGATGCGGTCGCACGCTCAACAGGGGCTACCTGCATGACTGCAGTTGTGATCAACGTATTATTCGTGCCAAGGAAAAGGCCGGCAACGATAACCGCAACAATAACTACTGTACTTGATTCCGTCCAAATTCCCATAGCGAGAAGGGTCAGTGCGAAAAAGATGAGCATTGCACACATCGATTTTACTGTGCCGAATCTTGCTTGAATTTTTGGTGCAACAAATACGGAAGTGATGGCTAAACAAAGACCCCATCCGAGAAAGACGTAGCCAAGGCCGTGTTCGTCTAAATCCATCACAAATGGCGAATAGGCCATAAGCGTAAAGAAACCAATATTGTAAAGGAAAGCGGTGAGACCGAGTCGAAGAAGCCCAGGATATTTCAAGGCTCTGATCGGATCGAGTACAGAACTCTTAGCTTTCGGTTTCGGAACATGAGGCATTTTCAGCAACAAGGCAAAGAATGCGATGACCATCAATACGCTGACTCCATAAAAAGGGCCACGCCATGAAATGGATCCAAGCTCACCGCCAAGTAAAGGTCCAACAGATATCCCTAATCCAATGGCTGCCTCATATAAGATAATAGCTTTTGCAGTTCCTCCGATGGACAAGCCAACGATGGCAGATAATGCGGTAGCGATGAACAATGAATTTCCTAAACCCCATCCGCCTCGGAAACCAACGATTTGTGAAATTTCGTTCGAAGAACCTGCCAATGCAGAAAAAACAATAATGAATAAGATACCGGACAACAAGGTCCACTTGATGCCTACACGGCTGGAGACCACACCGGAAATGAGCATTGCAACACCGGTAATTAAATTGTAGCTGGAAAATAATAATGAAACCTGGCTCGGAGTAGCGTTAAGCTGATGAGCAATAGCAGGCAGGATAGGATCGACAAGACCTAATCCCATAAATGAAATAATGGTGGCAAAGAAGATGACCCAGATCACAAGCGGCTGTTTGCCTGGCTGTTCCTGGATACTCAAAGCTTCTTGTTTCATACCTAAAACCCCTTTTTCTGGAAAATAGAATAAAAAAATAAAGTAACGCACTGTTCTACCCAAAAAATTATAATACAAGCTAACCTTGACGTCAACGTAAACATTTCCTTTTTTATTTCTTTTTGTGGTATTTTTATAAAGAGTGATTTATCTGTATTTGTACTTTAAATGGCAAAGGAGCAAGAACAATGAATGGGCTTAAAATAGATGAAGTAGCGAAACAGAGCGGGTTAACGAAGCGCACCATCCGTTATTATGAACAAATCGGCCTGCTTTCTTCGCCTCCTCGAAGTGAGGGTGGAATAAGGCTTTATTCAAAGGAACATGTGGAGTTCTTAAAGAAGATCACCAATGCAAAAGAAGTGATGGGCTTTTCCCTATCAGAGCTCCAGGAATTTATTACACTCAGTGACACCTTGGAAGCTCAAAGACACGATTACAGACAGTTCAAAGGAACGAACCAGCAAAAAGAAAAGCTGGAGAAAGTGTATATGACGGTAGAGGAGCAGTTAAAGCTGTTAGAACAAAAAAAGAAAAACATTATAAAGGTAGAGGAAGATTTGATGAATCTTAGGGACCGGGCAAAAGCCGCTCTGATCCGATTTGAACAGGAAAATAGTTAAAAGCAGGCAGAAAGCCTGCTTTATTGCACACTATAAAAAAATTACTGGTACTGCTTAATGACGTTTCCCTCTGCTGGGATTGGATGCTCCTTGAGCATTTTTGCAAAATGAATCAGGTTGTATGACATCATTTGGGCGTGCTGCAATGTAAATTCGTTTTCATACCCTTTGGCATCGATATAAGATGGGCCTGGTCCGGCTTCTCCTACCCAATACGTATCGACATTTGGAGGAACAGTAAAACCGATATGAGATAATGCATACACCACTGACCGGCTTACTTGCTTTGCACCGTCTTCGTTCCCTGTTACAACGACACCGCCGACTTTGTTGTAGAAGATATACTGTCCTTTGTCGTTCGTATCGATGCTCGCGCCATAAAGCCTCTCTATAAGAACAGTCGTCAGGCTGCTCTGCTGACCGAGCCAGATCGGGGAACCAATGATTAAAATGTCGGATTTCTTTATTTTTTCAAATATAATCGGCCATTCATCCTTATTGCTGATAGCATCTCCAGTTACTCCGTATTCAATCTTATAGTCTGCAAGGGTAACAACCTCTGTTACAATTTCTTCTCTATCAAAAATTTTAACCGATTCATCAATGAGCGCTCTCGTATTAGACGTCCGATTGCTTTTGTTGAGTGTACAGTTAATGATCAGTGCTTGAATGGACATGTTTTGATCTACTCTCCTTCTGTGCATTCTTATTTGAAACTGTACCCTTTTGATCCATCTGAAAACGTAAAAAAGCCTCGACGGCTTCTGGATCACAGAAACCGCCGGGCTTTTTATGTTTTATCAGTTCACTCCAACATTCGTCCACGCTGTTTTTACTGCTGTGTATTCCGAGCCAGTGCTGCCATACAGGTCTGCAGTTGCGCTTAATAATGCAGCACGTGCTCCGCTGAAGTTTGTTGTCGGGGTCATATAGCGAGTAAGTGCTCGCCCTTGGTTTTATGATAGCACAGCACGGGTTCATTGATATCAGGAAAAACAGAGCAGGTTACCGTGAATTTCAGATTGAAGTTTATACTTGTTTTCCCAAGTGTAAAGACAGAAAAAAAGGAGTATAATTTTGTGTCTAAAAATAAAAAAGCGAGAAAATTGTATTTCAAAACCATTACAATTCCCGTTTGGGGTGTGATGTAAACCTGAAAAATGTTATAATTTTAAGAATTAATAAAAAATTATTTGAGGCTATTCACCTTTTACTAGCTCCCTCTCATAATGGAAAGGGGATTGATGTTGATGAATCCATCAAAAATTCAGGACATGCTGCTTGATCTAAAAACAAAGCAATATGTTGAATCAGAAGTGACCCATACGTTAAGCCAAAATAGTGTCCCGCTGATCTCCATAAGCTACAGTAAATCCGACAATGTTTTTAAAATAAAATATCCCGACAACCATGAGATAGAGTTATACGCTAAGATCGAGTCGGCCATGGACGCTATCACCTCAGAGTTGAAAAGACATAAATGAACACCGCGATTGCGGTGTTTTTCTTTTGTTTACTCATTCCTATGGTTAAAGGGTATCTCTACTTTTGTACTATAAGGTATGGTATAATCACAGGAAAATTAGTAGAAAAGAAAGAGGCTGACAATGCTTACATTTTCAGAAAAAATAAATATTATTGAAGAAAATTTCCCTCAATTAACAAGGAAAGATATTTCACTAGGCCGCATCAATTACCACCTTGAGGAGAGCAACCGCGACAAAAAGATCGTGGTCCAGCATCTGCATCCAAACGGTAATGGATTTGTTTATGCGGGCTATCTGCCAAGAGGCGAGAAGAATGAAAAAGGCATGGTCAACATCCGGGAGTATTCAGGCGATGAGCTGATTAACATCATACAGAAAGCGATGGACTATTTATTGGAAGATAAAGGTGATTCTGAAGCGGGGTCCTTTCCTTCAGAACCAGAAAAAGAAAACTGGATTGGAGGAGCAGACCACGAAAAGCTTCTTCTCGTTCATGAGGATGAACTATGGAATATTTATGCAGGCTTAAATTTAGAAGCTGCGTTTGAATCGTATAAAGAAGCACATGACTATTTAGTGGAAGAAGGCTTTCAAAAAATATAAGCCAGCAATGGCTCTGTACTTAATGTAATCGAGGAGTTTATAGATGGACAAAAATCAAGAATTACATCAATTTCTTCTGAATAAAGCCAGAAATTTGACCGAGGAATGGTATGATTCGCTTGATAAATCGAACTCGACTGGTGTATACAGATCCAACGATCCCGAAGTAATAAAGACGCTGAAAGAACAAAATTATGAATTTCATATCCATTTATGCGACGTGCTTGTAAAGGACGAAGGAGCTTTCTTTAACGAATTTGATAAGTGGATTATTAAAATTGCAAAAGACAGTGAACATTTGAAAACACCCATTCATTACATTATTAAAGAATTCATGAGGGTACGGGAGCAGTATCTTAACTACATCAGTGAGTTTGTGTCGAATAATCCAGAAGAGATCAAACCGTCACAGATCGAAAAATGGAATCGGCTGATGGTTAAGGCTTTTGACAGTGTCATGCTGCAATTCATTGAGGAAACCCATAAATATTCCACCCACCGGCTGAATGCCCAGCAAGAACTGTTGAATGAATTGAGTTCACCCGTCATCTCACTAAATAATGATATGGCTTTACTGCCGCTTGTGGGTGATATTGACACGGCACGTGCTAAGTTTATTCTGGAGAATACGCTCAATCAGTGCGTACAAAAAGGAATTGGCCGCCTTTTTATTGATTTATCGGGTGTGGTGATGATTGATACGATGGTGGCTCATGAAATCTTCCAGCTGATCGATGCGCTTGATCTCGTTGGGGTGAAGACTACCCTTTCAGGTATTCGTCCGGAAATCGCTGCAACCGCAGTTCAGCTCGGCCTATCCTTTGACAGGGTTTCCATCACTTCTACATTAGCTCAGGCAATGGACTTTAATACCGCGCGGAAACAAAATAACAACTAATGTTTGGCAGGCAGCTTACGATTTGTAATGCTGCCTTTTTATTTGAGTTTCCAGGACAAAAGGGTATGATACTAAATAAAAGGAAGAGTTACAACAAAGAATATCAAGGAGGAATTATGGATCTGAAAGGAATTCACCACGTGTCGGCCATTACGGCATTAGCAGGTAAAAACTATGATTTTTATACGAAAGTCCTCGGAATGCGTCTGATCAAGAAAACGGTCAATCAGGATGACACATCTGTATATCATCTGTTCTATGGTGATGAAAAAGGGAACGCAGGCACTGAGTTGACGTTTTTCGAAATTCCAAGAGCAGGAAGGAATCACGATGGCGTTAACAGCATTTCAGAAATATCTCTTCGTGTCAGGAGCGATGAAGCACTGCAATACTGGAAAGCACGGTTCGAAGAGAAAAATGTGGAACACGAGGAAGTGTCTGAACGATTCGGCCGGCTGTCATTAGCATTTAAAGATCATGAAGGGCAGAGATTGCGCCTTGTTTCAGACGAAACAAATAATGGCGTCGCTGGCGGTACACCATGGATAAATAGTGTGGTTCCACAAGACGTCGGGATCATTGGACTCGGACCGGTCATGCTTACAGTTCGTACAAAGGAATTAACAGAGGAAGTCATTACCGAAGTTTTAGGGTTCAGAAAAAAAGGAGCTTATGCTTCTCCTTTTTCCGATCAGCCAGACATCCTTGTATATGAGACGGGAGAGGGCGGAACGGGGGCAGAACTTCATATAGAAGAGCGAAAGGACCTGCCTCCCGAACGGCTGGGAAGAGGAGGTGTTCACCATGTGGCATTCCGAGTGAATGATGAAGAGGAACTAAGGCAATGGATTAATAACATACAGGGAGCACGAATTCCGAATTCCGGCTTTGTAGACCGGTACTACTTCAAGTCGTTGTACTTTCGGGAACTCAATGGCATTTTGTTTGAATTAGCCACGGATGGTCCGGGGTTCGCCACGGATGAACACCTTGAACATCTTGGTGAATCACTGGCGTTGCCTCCTTTTCTCGAACCGAAGCGCCACGAGATTGAAGCTAAACTCCAACCTTTGGATACCAAATTGTCCTAAACTTCATGAAAGGCGTATGGGTTTCATTCCTTTGCATCATATTAACTAAGAAAAAACATTCTGCAAAGGAAGGTATAACTACTTATGGCAACAGTCCTTTATATTACTGCACACCCTCATGATGAAACACAATCCTACAGTATGACTGCAGGAAAGGCGTTTATTGAATCCTATAGAAATGCTAATCCAACAGATGAAGTCATTCACTTGGATTTGTACAAGGAAAATATCCCTCAGATTGACGCTGATGTTTTCAGCGGATGGGGGAAGTTAAGAACGGGATCAACGTTTGATCAGCTGTCTGAGAATGAGCAATCCAAAGTTCGAAGGCTTTCCGAACTGACCGACCAATTCGTGGCTGCGGACAAGTATATTTTTGTAACGCCGTTATGGAACTTTTCATTTCCTCCCGTCATGAAAGCTTATATTGATTCCATCTGTACTGCCGGGAAGACCTTTAAATACACAGAACAAGGCCCTGTAGGACTGCTGACGAACAAGAAAGCTCTGCATATCCAAGCTCGCGGAGGGATTTACTCAGAGGGTCCGGCAAAAGATTTGGAGATGGGGCATCGTTATATCGGAGTCATCATGAATTTCTTTGGTATTCCATCTTTTGAAGGTTTTTTTGTTGAAGGCCACAACCAGTTCCCTGACCGCGCGGAAGAAATTAAACAAAATGCCGTTGCAAGAGCGAAAGAACTTGCACTTAGTTTTTAGTAAAAAAAACGCGAAGGCACAGATGCTGCCTTCGCGTGTAGAATTTTATACGAGGAAAAAGCTTTCCTCTTCCTGCTTATCTTATGTATTAAAAAGTTCTCCTTTTAAAGCTTGAATATAACGTTCTGCTGATTTTTGGACCGACTCGGATGCTTTTTCCTGTACGACTCTGTGAAACGCATTGTACAAACGATGAAATGGAAGATCTTTAACATCCTCGGCGATCCGGCTGACAATGGAAGCCGGCAAAGGGATGAGGTTAGGATAACTGTACATAAAGCTGACCCAGCTGCGGTCAGCCGCCACCTGAATGACATCTCCAGTTAAGAGGACACCTTTTCGATTACTGCCTTCTGCCCAGTGCAGGACAGCACCCCCTTTAAAATGACCGCCCAATCGATGCAGAGTCAATCCCTCGCTAACCTCCATCCGTTCTCCGGTCCAAAATCGAATCCAATTGCTTGGACGGGTGACCCATTTTTTATCGTCTTCATGAATGTAGATCGGTGCATTGAACGCTTCTGCCCATTCCACCATAGTAGAATAATAATGGGGATGGGAAAGGGCAATCGCATCGATACCACCAAGCCGTTGAACCGCTTCAATCGTTTCGTCGTCCAAATAAGTCAGGCAATCCCATAATAGGTTAAAACCTTTGCCTTTAACGAGATAAGCGGTCTGAGAGATGGCAAAGTCCGGCTCTGTATGTATGCTGTACAGGTTTGGCTCATCTTCCTTAATGTTGTTGAAATAGTCCCCGTCCCTCATATCTTCGAGTGTTGTCCAATGTTGTCCGGCAGGGTTCACATATTGTCTCTCTTCGCTGCAGATCATGCATTCGGAAGGAGGCTGCTCAGATTGCGGGTACTGAACACCGCATGTGCTGCAAATAAACCTTTTCATACGATCAACTCCTAATCTTAATAAATCTTAATCATTTTTGCATACGCATCTTAAGGTTTGAGCGCTATGGTTATAGTAAAAAGTCAAACTAGCGGAGTGTGTAGAAGTGTACCTATCTTTTATTTCTCCATTACATCGGAAAGCCATGAACAGCCGGGGCTATTTTGCCCAGTTGTAAATTCCTGGCAGCTAAAATAATCAAAGATATTGATTTGTATTCGGCAACCTATATTATTGAACTTGACCGGGAACAGGGGTTTTTACGGACAGAATACTTGAAAAAGCGATGCCGAAAACTACAATTCTGATTATAGAATATAATCAGGAATTTTATAAGCGATTAGCAGAAAAATACAAGGGTGAGAAGAATCTCCATACTATAAATGGTTCGGCTGAGAATTTGAATCATTATATGAGGATAAACGATATCCCATATGCTGATGCCATTGTTCCTGATCTGCCGTTTGCCAGTCTGCCACAGGAAATGTCTGACTCCATTTTGGCTAGTATACAGCCTGCCTTTGTTTTCAGCTGCAACATGGTTAATGATGGAAATCAGCTGAAAACCATCAAACCTGGACGGGAGAAGCCAGGGATGGATAACCCTCTCCTTTTTATGTATTTTAGTATAGATACACCCTGGTCCTACAAACAATAGTAATAGACCAGGGGTGATGTGATGAGTGAAACAAGCTGCAATTCTTCTGCCGGCAAAAAAAGCAAAAGCGGTGACTTAAAATGGTGGCAGCTCTCTTTAATGGGAGTGGGCTGCACGATCGGTACAGGTTATTTCTTAGGGTCTTCCATTGGCATTATGATGACGGGACCTTCGATTGTTATCTCTTTTATCCTTGCAGCAATCGGTACCTATATTGTCTTTAATGTTCTCGCACAAATGACAGCAGAAGATCCGCAAAAAGGGTCTTTTTGCGCGTATGCAAAAAAAGCGTTTGGGCGCTGGGCTGGATTCAGCTGCGGATGGAACTATTGGATATCCAATATTCTTGTGATGGGGAGCCAGTTGACCGCACTTTCCATCCTTTCCCGCTTTTGGTTTCACAATGTGCCGTTATGGGTGTTTGCTGCAGGTTATGCCGTATTGGCAATCGCTGTTGTGCTCACAGGGACAAAAGGATTCGACAAAATGGAGGATATTCTCGCGATCGTAAAGGTAGCGGCAATCTTAATGTTTATTATTATAGCGGCAGCAACCCTGTTTGGATGGATTGACGGCGATGTGAAGAAGCCGGGGCTTCCGGACAGTTCGCAGGCGCTCTTTCACGATGGATTCAGAGGGTTTTGGTCCTCACTCATATACGCGTTCTATGCATTTGGAGGAATCGAAGTGATCGGTTTAATGGCTATGCAGCTGAAAAAGAAAGAGGATGGCCCAAAAGCAGGGAAAGCGATGATGATTCTGCTGACCGGGATCTATGTGTTATCCATGGGTCTTGCCGTAACGATGGTTTTTCAGCATGGATTTGATGATAAAGAAAGTCCTTTTGTTACCGCCTTAAGTGATTATCATCTTCCTTTTTTTCCCCATGTTTTTAATGGTGCCATTATCATTGCAGGATTTTCAACGATGACGGCTTCGCTGTTTGGAGTAACAAATCTTTTATGCACGATGTCTGAAGATGGGGATGCGCCTCATTTATTCAGCAAAAAAGTGAAAAAACTGAAGGACCTGCCCTTGGCATCCTTGGGGCTCGGAGCGGCTGGTCTGCTTGCATCGATCATCACTGCTTTGCTGCTGCCGGGAAAGATTTATGAATATATTACAACGGCTGCAGGGATATTGCTCCTTTATAACTGGCTGTTCATTATTTTTTCGTCCTTAAAGGTTCTTCAGCAAAAGGTGTGGGGCAAAGTATTCTCCTATTTAGGAATCGTGCTTCTCCTGGTGAGTATCAGTGGAACACTGGCTGAAAAGACCATCCGGCCCGGTTTATATGTGAGCCTGCTCCTCGTAGTCATCATTGGTGCCGCAGCCTTAATCATGCGGAAAGTGTGGAAAAGGCTGAAGCATAACCAGTAAAGAACTTTTTATTGGGACAGTTTGTCATAACCTTTCTTTTCTCTCGATATGTTTAATGTAGAGAATAAAGGGGGGATGAAATGGACAGGCAGACATGGGAAGACAGCGCAAGGTTTGAGCATGGATTTTGGCTTCAGATACTGGGTGATCATGCCCGCTTTTTAATGGATTCTTTAGCTCCAAAAGAAAGTAAAGAAGTGGAAACGGCCAGACAATACAAGAAGGCTTTTGACCAGCTGCTTGAGCAGTCAAAAGGAAACACAGATCTCAAAATACTTACGGCCAATGCGGCGGAAATGGCGTCATCTATTAGAGAATTCAAGCTCCATATTCTAAAGAGGCAGATGGATGGCAAGATTGCCATCCATCTCTCACCAACCTTTATTAATCATATGGTAAATGAGGTAGAAGAGTATATTGGAATTCTTAACTTCCTGAAATCCGAACAAATGCCGCCCTTATACCATGAACTTCATTACCACATGGTCTGGCTGCCGGATGCTTCAGGGCATGCAGGCGCAATTTCAGACACCCTTGATGCTGTGGAAAAAGAATTAAAGGCAAGAAGCAGGGAATATAGTGTCCACTTTGAACAGTTTTATATTAAAGCCGTTGAACTTGCTGGCTATCTGCGTACGAACCTGAAAGAATTCCCGGCTTTAAATCGTATGAACCAAGAGGTGAGGATAGAAATTGAACTGTTTCGGAGATTTCTTAAGGAAATAGAAGAAATGGAGCTTTCAAACGAAGTCCTCGGTACTTTTTCAGCTTTGATGGCAGATCACATGGCAAGGGAGGAGTGCTATTATCTGACCAAGGTTGCCCAAGCTGCAAAGATGCCCCAGCCAGTTTGCGACCCCACTAAACCACGGGTGGATGAGTGAAAAACCGTAAGTAAGCCTCTGCTAAGTAAAAGCTTAGTGGGGCTTTTTAGATTCCACTTTTCATTTTATAAGGATGAATCGTTTTTGGCAGACAAAAAATATACAGTACATAAATTTTAAAATTAAAAATGAACTTATTTTCTTTTTTAACGTCATTTAATTTGAAGACAATTCGTTGGGGAAGTTTGTCTAGAAGCGGGTGAATAAAGTGTGGACCACGAACTACAGCATCTAATCACAGACGCGAAAAAGGGAGATCAGGATTCCTTTACAAAAATCGTTCAGAAATATAAGAGGAAAGTTTACCGGCATGCCTTTGCGATGGTCCATGATCAAATGGAAGCGGAAGATATAACTCAGGAAGCTTTTGTAAAAGCATATTTTTCGCTTGATCAATTAAAACAGGAGTACGCCTTTGCCTCTTGGTTAACGAGGATCGTAACGAATCTTTGTTATGACCGGATAAAAAGGGCTGAAAAAACGCCGGTTCTTCATGCAGATCCGGCAAAAACGGAGGAACTGGCCAGCAATCGTTCTGAGGTTGAAAACGCTCATCTGAGAATGAATCTTCAGTATGCGATGAAAAAGCTTTCGCCAGAACATCGGACAGTGGTCGTTTTACGGGATATTCAAGGATTCTCGTATCAGGAGATTGCAGAGATTTTGGAAATACCGGAGGGAACTGTTAAATCCAGAATAAATGTGGCAAGAACAGAATTAAGGAGAGAACTCACGAGGGGGGATCGGGATGCATGACGAAATAAAAGAGCTTCTTTCTGCCTATGTGGATGATGAATTAAGCAGGGACGAACGCTTAAAGATTGAGGTGCATTGCAGGATCTGCGATGAATGCAGGGATGAAGTGCAAGAACTGATCGAGTTAAAAGAACAATTATACACCGCGTATGAGGTTCCAGTGCCGGAAGAATGGCAGATTGAACAGGCGGTTCTAGAGCAGATACAAGGGGAAAGCTCACCTGGACGGCTTCTCTGCTGGAAATGGATTGCTGCTGCAGGATTGAGTGCTTTATTGATCATCAATATCCTATGGACCTTGACACCTGTCCTGTTAAAAAGCATTCAGGTGGGAATGACTTTAACTTCCATTTCATATAGTCTGGTCCATTCTGTGTTTGCCGTTGCAGGAGGGCTTCCTAACCTGCTTGAAGTGATCCTGGTGCTTACTCTGATTATTTTAGCCGCTTCAGGATGGTCCGTACGGAGATTATTAAGCACAAAAACTTCAGGGTAGGGAGATCGGAAATGAAAAAGCTCGCATTGGTATTATCACTGATCATCTTGTTCTTCACCAGTTTGTCATTGGCAAGTCCAACTGCTTTTGCTGCACAAAGGAACATTATGAAATCAAGAGAAGTGGTCGTTCCCGTTAAACAAAGTGTCGAAAATGTCATTGTATTCGGACATGATGCGATTATTAAAGGGAAAGTAAAAACTGCAGTTATCGTTATTAATGGCGATGTAGAAATAAAACCGAATGCCAACGTAAGAGAGCTCGTTCTTGTCGTTGGCGGACGTGTTAAACAGGAGCCCGGTTCCAGCGTGACGCAGAATATTCTGTCCATTAATCTGAACAGCCCATCTCAGAACAGCCTTTTTCTTGGGGGAATGGTACTGATCAGCGGCTGGCTTTTGCGGTTCCTGGGAAGCATCGTTCTCGTTCTGTTAACGACTTTCGCGGGCCTTGCTTTAAATAAGAGGTTTAAGAACTACGAAGAAATGACGAAAGGAAAAGCGGCTCGTTTTGTTTTGTCGGGGGCCATTACAACCTTGGCGATTCTTATTCTAAGCCTGTTACTGGGAATTACCGTCGTCGGAATCCCCATTTCCATTATTCTTCTCTTGGTTCCTCTGATCTCGTTCATAGCCGGGATGGCATTGTTAAGCAAAGAGACGGCAAGCAGGATAGCCGGCCTGAACCATAAACCTTCATGGATCGTCTATTTAACCGGTGCTTTTCTGATCGTATCGGTTTTCAATTTTCCTGTCATCGGCGGTCTCGTCTTTTTTATTCTCTATTGTTTTTCCCTAGGAATGTCTATCCAATGGCTGTTCAGCAGATTGCGGCGAAAAAAATATAACGGGAGGTTTTAACTGACGTTAAGAACTTAATCCTTAACCTCATTGGGAACTCAACTCTTAATGAAGATTAAGGATTTTTTATTTTAAATGAACTTTTTCAGATCTTTCTCGTCTTTTACTGATGTAAGGACTTTTATTCCTAATTCATTATTATAAAAACAGGTGATAAAGAATGAAGAAAATATTATTTTTACCGTTTTTGCAAATGCCTTCGGGACATCATCAGGCTGCCGAGACTTTGATCGATATGTTGAAGATCAGAAAAAAAGATATGGTTTTAAAGAAAGTAGATTTACTAAGCTATATGAACGTCTCACTTGAAAAGATGGTGACAGGAACTTATCTCAAGTGGATTAAGCTGATGCCCGGAACCTATGATCTCGTTTATAAAAATTGTACCTATTCCACGATGCGAAAGGTTCATTCTTTCAAAGGCTATGAAATCTTGTTTCTGAAAAAAATGGAAAAGCTTCTGGAGGATGAACAGCCGGACGTGATCATTTGTACACACAGCATTCCATCGTATCTTGTGAGTGCTCTGAAGCGGAAAGGCAAGTGCGTAGTTCCAGTCATGAACGTGTACACGGACTTTTTCATCAACGACGTATGGGGCAAGGGAGAAATTGATTATCATTTCGTTCCTAACCGGGATATGAAATTAAAATTAATGACAGAACATCATATTAGCCAAGAAAGCATTATCGTATCAGGCATACCAGTGCATGAGCAGTTTATAAAAACAACCCAGCGTAAAAAAGACAACGGCCGCAGGAAAATTTTGATATCTGGCGGGAGCAGTGGATTAGGAGATATTTATGAATTCATAACTGCTTCCAGACTCGCCGGTGCCTTTGATTATTTTGTGTTATGCGGGAACAACCGCAAGCTGTATGAAAAAATCAAGCAGCTAGATTCGGATCATATTCTCCCTCTTCCCTATATCTCTTCCAGAAAAGAGATGAACGAATGGTACGACCGTGTGGATGCTGTCGTAACGAAGCCAGGGGGGATCACAGTCAGTGAAGCGCTTCAGAAAAACCTGCCGATCTTCGTTCATGCCGTACTTCCTGGACAGGAAGAGATCAATCTTCAATATTTGGAAAAAAAGAATTTGGTGTTTCGGCTTGAAAGATCTCTATCGATTGAAGAGCAGCTGCAAAAAGTGCTGGGCAATAAACCTGAACTGATAAAGTGGCACGCAGCTAAAAAAGCGTATGAAAAAGGGAGGGAAATGCTCTCGCCTGATCAGATGACTAAATTTATTCAGTCCTTAATGGAACCTTCGCTGTCTTTCACCCAGCATGCTTGATGAGGGGGATCCTTCTAAAAAACACCAGGACAGGAGCATAACCCATTCGTACACTAATAAATCCTCTTTCCTTACCGCTCGTTCATCTATAAAATGGTAAGGGAGGAGGATTTTCAGGTTTCATTGGTATGATGGGGAATATAAGGTGTAACAAGCATTCTAACCGGGAAGAATGAAGGTGAACTTATACATAACAGATAAAAAAGATTGAGAGTGAGGACGAAATGGGGCAGTTATTTAAACTATTAAAAACCGGAAACAAGTCCGCTTTTTTAGCGGCGATCGTAAACACGATCATTGCGATCATCAAAGGCGGCGCGTATTTTATGACGGGGAACGTCGCTATGTTCGCAGAGACCATGCACAGTCTTGGTGACGCAGCCAACCAATTCTTCGTTTTTATCGGATCAGCGTTAAGCAAAAGAGGAGCAACCGGACGTTTTCCAAACGGATTTGGCAGGCTGGTGAACCTTGTTCTGCTGGGTGCCGTACTTATTGTAGGAATCATGTCGTTTGAAACGATTAAAGAAGGCTTCACCCATATTCTTCATCCGGCCGAATCCACGGGATTTGTCATTAATCTGGTCGTACTGGGCGCAGCCGTGATCCTCGAAGGTTTTGTACTATTTAAAGCCATGAAAGAAATCATGCACGAAGCGGGGGATACATCGAGCGGTGCTGCTGTACTTGTTAAAAGTTTTGGGTATTTGCCAAAAGCAAAACCTGCTACAAAGCTTGTTTTTATGGAAGACATGGTCGCGACCGCCGGCGGACTGCTCGCCATCATCGCCATCATCATTTCCCATTACACCACGTTTCATCAGGCAGAAGGCATCGCCTCCATTCTCATTGGGCTCATGATGTTCTTTGTTGTCGGAAAGGTATTTCTTGATAACGCAGCAGGAGCCCTTGGGGAAGCAGATGAGGAAATGGAAGACAAAATAGGCGATTTGGTTTTGAGTGATCCTGATGTTAAGGATGTCGTCGACGTAACGGTGATTAAAGAAGGTGAAGATCTTCATGTTGAGCTGGAAGTGGAAGTCGATCCTTCTCTCACGGTTGCCCAGGCAGACGACATCAAGGACCGTCTGGAAGAGAAAATCTTATCAGAAAAAGGTGTAGCGGACGTTACGATTGAATTCGATGAGGACGACGGGGTGCAACAGTGGCCGGATCACCGCAAAAACAAGGCTGAAACTGAAAAATAAGCATAAAAGGATGGATGCCACCTAACTTTATGGTGACGTCCATCCTTTGTTTTTGTGTCGTTAGATAAATCAAAACATTCCTGGATAGCCGTAATATGGATAGAATACCTGCTGGCTTGGCTGTCCATGTCCGCCTTGCTGGGTCTGGCCCCCCTGCTCTTGTCCGCCAGGCATCCCGGGGAACAGTCCAGGCAGTTGAGGCAATTGCGGCATCTGTTGC
>NZ_JAUHLN010000002.1:0-1315841 GCF_030412265.1 Fictibacillus terranigra | reverse complement strand
TGCCCTTGTTGTCCGCCTTGCTGGGTCTGGCCTCCCTGCTGCTGTCCGCCAGGCAACCCGGGGAACAAGCCCGGAAACTGCGGCATCTGTTGCTGCCCTTGTTGTCCGCCTTGCTGGGTCTGGCCTCCCTGCTGCTGTCCGCCAGGCATCCCGGGGAACATGCCCGGAAACTGCGGCATCTGTTGCTGCCCTTGTTGTCCGCCTTGCTGAGTCTGGCCTCCCTGCTGCTGTCCGCCAGGCATCCCGGGGAACATGCCCGGAAACTGCGGCATCTGTTGCTGCCCTTGTTGTCCGCCTTGCTGAGTCTGGCCTCCCTGCTGTTGTCCGCCAGGCATCCCGGGGAACATGCCCGGGAATTGGGGATACATTCTTTTGCAATAATGGTTCATCCAGAAACCTCCTTATTTACGTACAAACTATCCTATTCTGACTAACAGTGGTTGGACACTGATTCTTAAGATACAGGTCAAAAACAGGGCATTGGCCTCAAGAAAGAAAGGATTAATTTTACAAAGAGGGGGAATCTTCAGGCTGCGGGGAAATTTGTAAAGGGTATTAAATCCATACAAAAAGGGAGTTGGTAAAAATGAAAAAAATCGTTACCGGTTTGGCAGTGGTCCTCATGGCATGGGGGATCTCCTTTTCTACAGCATCAGCTTCAGCACCGGGCTTCCATCACCCAGCGGACTGGGATAAGAATTCAATCCTGCGCAAGGATGCACGGGGCGTGGAAGTTAAGAACGTGCAGTATATTATCAATGTTCTCAGATCTTATACTGATTCGTCAGTCTTCGACTCCGATGGAATCTTTGGTCCAAAAACGGAAGCTGCTGTTAAAAAATATCAGAAAACACACCACCTTGCCGCGGATGGCGTAGTGGGTCCTCGGACATGGGACAGTTTTTCCAAATTCATTGAAAAGAGAGGAACGAACACCTATGAGCCGGTGGATACATGGCCCTAAGAATTCATTGGAAAAACGATAGCTCTAATTTCTACGCGCCTTCCAAAGCGTATATCTATGGTAATGGTGAAAAATTAACAGATACGTATCGGTTATATGCGAATTAAACGTACCTTCGTCTAAAAATATCCTTATAAGCTTTCCTTCAAAGAAAAACGTGCCCGAATCAGGCACGTTTTTCTTTGTTGGGCAATACTGAAGCGCTTAGCGTACAAGGAATAAATGCTTTCTTCCGGACGTACGTATAAAGAAGGAGGTGTATGATGTTTGGCCATCGAATGAAACTGCGTAAAGGACCTCTGCCGTTTAAACGTGTGCTGTTATACTCGTTGATCATGCTCCTCGGTATGACTATTTTTGCCTTTTGGTTAGTTGACCATAAAATACAGCCCATTCTAAAAAATATCGCCCGTTCGGAAGTTCACAATATTGGTGATGAAGCGATTAACGATGCCATCCTTAAAACCAGAGATCAAATTGATATGAATAAACTGATCATCACAAACAAGGAGGAAGGACAGCGCCCGGCTTATACTTTGAATTACCAGATGTTTAATCAAATATTGGGGAAGATGACCGAGAGTATCCATGATGAAATTAAGAGTCAGCAGCATACCAAAAAAGACAGGTTCGGCAACCGGCTAAATTCAGTAGTCTATCAGATCCCTCTAGGTGCTGCGTTTAATAATTCTTTGCTGTCCGATGTTGGTCCGCCCATTCCGGTCGAAATGAGCATAGTGGGTAATGTAGATTCTGAGCTTAAAACGAAGACAAAAAATATTGGCATTAACAATACGTATATTGAGGTATATGTTCATCTAAAAGTACATGTACAGGTTGTTGTACCGTTTTCTTCTGAAAAAGAAGCGATTGAAAGCGATGTGAAGCTTGGAGATTTGTATTTGCCGCAAGATGTTCCGGAATACTATGGAGATGGCGCCGGTCTATTTAAACCAGCTATTATTAAAGATAAAAACAAAAAAGACTAATAAACTCTATCGCCATATGGATAGAGTTTATTTTAGTAATTACTCATGGCTGAAGGAGATAGGGAGCAAGATGAATTGGGATTACAATACGAGCCTTTTTCCAGGGCGTCAGGCCAGTCGAAATCTTTTTTCTCTTTTTTTCCCAATGCCTTCATGATGGGAGGAAAGGATTCCTGCCATTCTTTTGCTGTCATGCGGTCGCTCGAGGAATTGATCGTTACATGATAGGGGAGCTCACTCAGTTCAATCCCCAGCTCTTTTTCTTCTCTCACCTTCGCTAGCGATTTTTCATACAGCTTTAACGCTGGATCGATTAATTGATAGGTAAGTGAAAGTGCGACTTCCGGCTGTTCGGCCTGTGCCTGGAGTTCACCTCTATACAGCACACCTTCCATGTTAACGGTTTGATAATATTTCTCCACAAGATTACCCAGCTGTTTTGTTTTCGCCACTTCCAGAAGATCTGCGTCTTGCAGCTTTTTCACGTGATAATACAGCCTGGAAGGGTGCTCGTTCAGTTCACCGGCGAGCTGTTTTACCGTTACGGGCTGCTCGGAAGCGAGGTGAAGAATCCTGATTCGTCTGGGATCTGAGAAGATCTTCATTAAATCAATCGATTGTGTTTTCCATTGAGCCACTTAATCGTTCGACAAAATATTTATCAGGGAAAACTAATTGATTTCCTGGGGATTCGTGGTAAACTTATTGTAAAATTAGTACCTAGTAATAATACTAACCTATAAATTTTTTGGGGGGCTGAATATGAAATCAAAAGCACGGCTGACAGCGATCGGCACGTATGTACCGGAGAAAGTCCTGACAAACGAAGATCTGCAGAAGCTCGTCGATACTAGCGACGAATGGATTGTACAGCGTACCGGCATGAAGGAAAGAAGAGTGGCAGGAGAGCATGAGTTTGCCTCCACATTGGCTATAAAGGCTGTTCAAGAATTAACCGAACGCTACAGCAAGGGACTTGATGATGTTGATGCCATACTTGTTTCTACAACCACACCTGACTTTGTTTTTCCAAGTGTAGCCTGCCAAATTCAAGACTTTTTCGGTATTCCCCATACCCTCGCCTACGATTTTAATGCTACCTGTGCTGGATTTACGTATGGCCTTCATATGGCAAACGGTTTGATCACCTCCGGCCTCCATAAAAAAATTTTAGTTGTAGCAGCTGAAACGCTGACAAAAGCAACAGACTATACGGACCGATCTACTTGCATCCTTTTTGGTGATGGAGCCGCAGCTGTTTTGATTGAAAGAGATGAGGAACATCACAGTTTTCTTTCTGCCCATTATGGGACGAAAGGAGATGGAGGAAGACATGTGTACCGAACGAATTTTTCCACCAGCATGAAGGGGTGGGAGATGGAAAAGACAGATAAGATGGTCCAGAATGGGCGAGAAGTCTACAAATGGGCAGTCCGCACCATTCCTGAGGGTATTCATAAACTTATAGATCAAGCGGCGATGAAGCTGGATGATGTGGATTGGTTTGTACCTCATAGCGCAAACTTGAGAATGATTGAGTCGATTTGTGAAAAAGCAGGGTTTCCGGAAGAAAAAATGCTCACCAGCGTGGAGTTCTGCGGAAATACTTCCTCGGTTTCTATTCCGCTAGCGATGGATCTGGCTATAAAAAAAGGAAAGCTGAACGATGGGGACATCCTTTTGCTGTATGGATTCGGCGGGGGGCTCACACACGCCGGCCAATTGCTGCGATGGAGCCCTGATCCTGCGAAACAATCACACTGAGAAACAGCCGCTGACGGGCGGCTGTTTTGGACAAGGAAATAAAAATCAAATGGAGTATATGTTGAATGGAAGGCCAGATAATAATGTGGATGGTGGTGCAATGATGAGACAATGGGAAACGAAGGTGGTACGAACGAAACGCGGAAACTTTGAGGTGTTTACAAAGGGGAAAGGCGTTCCTTTATGTGTAATCCATATTTACCCGGTATGAAAATTTTAGATGGAAGCCCTGAGTATATCATAATTGAACAGGCAGATCCCGAGCTTAAGCCCGAAGAGTGGAAGCAGGGGCTGTCACAAATTTTACTGAGAGCCAAGAAGCAGAGCCTTCAGCGGATTCAGGCTGTACTATTACGGGATGGCAGAGATTATGAGAACCTTGCAAATGAATTAATCGGCAGGGGATTTGTTTATTACTCTTCCAAGGTAGATGTATATCGGAATCTAAGCGGATTAAAAGACCAAACCTCTATGTTTCAATGGCTCTCTTTGAAAGATGAAACCCTGACTGAAGCCGAGTTCATCGAAATATGGAGGGAATGCATGCTGCTTTCGGACAATGCTCCTTCATCACTTACGATGGAACAACACTTACAGTCCGTAAAAAAGGAACTTGGCAGCGGATGGGAATATTCCTGCCGGGTGTTTTATGATAATAAGGGCCCAAAAGGGATCTCCATTCCTCATATTGAACCAGGTACTTCAAATGAAGGCAGATTGTTTTATTTCGGAGTGCTTCCGCAAGAACGGTTTAAAGGGAGCGGAACGAAAATGCATGGCCAATCTTTGTCGTTCTTAAAAGAGATGGGGGCGGAATATTATATCGGAAGTACGCACCTGGCCAACCAAAAAATGCAGAGGGTGTTTGAGAAAAACGGGTGTGAAGCAAAAGCGTATACTGACGTATTTTATAAGTGTTTTTAACATAAATAACAGCTCGTCTGCATGCAGGCGGGCTGTTTAATTTTGATTTTTCCAGACTGATTCCTTTGATCGCATTAAGCGCCGCTAGTCCATCACTCGGGTATCCGTTCGCCTGTTCCATAGGCATGAGGGAAAAGAACACGTATTAAAACGAAAAGTACGTGAATTGGTAAAAGAAAAGGTTAGCTTCAAACACATCCTGAAATGGATACGAAGTGCGCCGACCTTCATGATGACATTTCCTGTACCGACATGAATTCTGACCTTTCTCCAAAGATTCTGGCGAAAAAGTAATGTCCGGATTCATGCAATAATATTACGGCAGGCAGAATGAAAAAAATGATAAGAAAAATTTCCATATCTCTGTAAAACCAAACAACTCGCCAACTCCCTTTTGTGCTTATCATGCTCTCCATTCTTTGGCCTGATTCGCTTTAGGACAAACATCCAAATTCACCCGGAAAAATAAAAAAACTCAGCATTATGCTGAGCTGTAATTTCCAATTATTGAAACAGTCCTGAATGCAGCACTTCATTTGCTGCAGAAACGATATTGAACAAGAAAGCTCCCCACCATAATACACGGCCCCGTGGTGAAACATTGCTCCATCTTTTTCTCTTGCTTTGTTCTTTGAAATAGACGAGAGCAGCAAGTGCTGTGATATTAAAGAAAACCATGCTCCAGCGGGCAACAACAACGTAAGTCGGGCTGACTAATCCACCGGCAAGCAGCAATCCATTAATTAGGAACAGCATATAGAAAAACGGAAGACTTTTCATGTCATCACTTCTCTCCAAGATGATCAAATCCTCGTTTATTCTAACACCGCCATTATGAAATGGGAATGGGTTTGCTCAATGGTTAACAATGTTGACACAATTACTGTCCCTACCGCATATTAGTGCTTTTCTTTGGAGGCACGTGAATGACGTCAGAAGACGAAATCATCACCATCATGCTCCCTCCGTACGCTTTCGCTCGTATAAGAATCGGCTGGTTGAAACGGTTCTGAAAACGAAAGTCCGGGCCATACCAGCTTACGGTCGCATCTCGCCCTTTCGGTACATAAGGGACAAGCCTGCTGTGTGAAAAGCGCTGAACGATATGAAGTCCTGCCCGGTCAACTGCATTGAAAAGGGTAGAGGACACTTGGCAGATTCCACCGCCGACTCCTTCCGAAAGCTCCCCCCGCACGATAACAGGGGCACGCATGTACCCCTTATCCGATGTTCGTCTGCCTACAACACCATTAAAGGAAAAGGTTTCTCCAGGAAATACGACATGGTTGTCAATGGCTTTTGCAGCAAGTGAAATATTATGGCTCCTGGATTCGTTGGAACGGTTGAAATAGGTAACATAATGAGCAAGTTGGTTCGTGCGAATATTTCCTAGAAGCTCGCTGTCCACTCTTGGATGGACCGGTAATTGAGGAATTTCAAGTTTTACAGGCCCCTTACTGAAAAAACTCATATAAAATCGTTCTTTAAACGCTTTTTTATAGAGCATGGATCCTTTTTTTTCAGAAGTGATTCCTCCCGATTCATTGATCCTTGCGTTTAGAGGCGGACGGTAGATCTGCCCCTCCAATTTTGCCGTAAACAAGTCAAGTTTCTCGCCGTCGATAACGGGCGTACCCGGCAGCGGGATCATGAAGTCCTTTCGATCAACAATCGCAATGGTTTGCCCTTCATGTACTAAAGAAATGCTGTCTGGTATATTGAGGGGCTGGACGGCCAGCAATATACCGGTTAACCAAGAAAGCAACATAACGAATAACCTCCCAACAATTAGTATGTTGAAGGCTGAATCGTTTTATGTAAGAAGGTTGATAATGTATCGGCGACCCGGCTGTTTTTAGATTTTTCAAAAATGTTATTGACTTTGTATTCTATACCTGTTTTAATAACAATTAATCCGATGGGGTTTATATGATTTAAACCTACATAATTTTTTCTTATTAAGAGAGGTGGAGGGAATTGGCCCCATGAAACCTCGGCAGCGGACTCTTTCAGAGAACTGTGCCAAATCCAACAAGCATCAGCTTGGACGATAAGAAAGGAAGAACATGCAATACACTTCCCCTTACACGTCCGTGACAGGTAAGGGGAGGTTTTTTATTTAAGAGTAAAAAAATATCGTACAGCTGATTGGTAAACCAAAGGCCGTGTCTTGAAATTCGCAGACATGGTCTTTGGTTTTCTTTCGTACATGAACCTTTTTTCATTTGAAAGGGGGAATTTTATTCGCAGCACGGCCATTCAAACATTGCGTCGACCGGACGACCGGAGGCTTTCCTAAAATAAGGAGGTTTCCGGTTGTTTTTCTTTTGCCGAATCGTAAAGAAGAAAGGGAGATTGGTAATGACTTTACTGCAAATTAGAAAACTGGATCGAAGTTTCCAAACGGGGAAAAGCGTGATGAAAGCACTGGAACGTATAGATCTCAGTGTGAACAAAGGTGAATTTATCACGGTGATCGGCCCGAGCGGCTGCGGAAAAAGCACGCTGCTAAAGATAATTGCTGGTTTGGATACAAGGCATGAGGGTGCTGTGATGCTTGATAATCAAAAAGTATCCGGGCCGAGCATCGATAAAGGATTTATTTTTCAGGAACCAAGATTATTTCCGTGGCTGACTGTTGAAAAAAATATTGCGGCAAACTTGCCTTTGAAAGAAAAAGAAACAAAAGAAAAAGTAAGCGAACTGATCAAGCTTGTCCGATTGGAAGGATTTGAAAATGCTTATCCAAAAGAGCTGTCAGGAGGAATGGCCCAAAGGGTATCGATCGCAAGGGCCCTGCTTAGAAATCCTAAGGTTCTCCTCTTAGATGAGCCATTTGGAGCCCTGGATGCCTTTACACGGTCACATATGCAGGAGGTGCTCCTCGATATCTGGGAAAAGAACCGGACAACGATGATCTTTGTTACACATGATATTGATGAAGCGATCTATCTTGCCAGCCGAGTTGTTATTATGAATCCCCGGCCGGGCACGATTCGGGAGGTAATACCGATCGAACTGCCGCATCCCCGGCGGAAAACGGATTCCGCCTTCCAAAAAATACGGCAGCGGGTATTGAGTGAATTTGAAAAAGTAGAAGAAAACGAACAATCAGAAGCTTTCCAATAAAAAACGAGGCAAAGGAGATGAAAGGATGAGCGATCAGACTGGAGTATTAACGACAGCCAACTTGGATCGAAAACAGAGAAGAAAAGAGTCCGCCGTAAAAACAAAAAACCGAAAAAAACCACCCCTTTCCCATCGGGTGAGAGGATTAGCACTGCCGTTTTTTATTCTTGTCATCTGGGAGATTGCAGGTGCCTATGGACTGATTTCAGCCACCTTGCTGCCTCGGCCGAGTGAAATTTTCATTGCATTTAAAGATCTCATCCGCACGGGAGAGTTATTTACCCATTTTAAGATCAGTCTGTTGCGGGCGATTACAGGATTTCTGCTGGGAGGGGGGCTTGGGCTTTTGGCTGGGCTTGCTGTTGGATTTTCAAGTAAAACAGAGCAAACCCTGGATCCGACCTTGCAGATGCTGCGGACCATTCCATCGCTGGCTGTGATCCCCTTGTTCATACTCTGGTTCGGATTTGGTGAACTATCAAAAATATTGCTGATTTCAAAATCGGCATTCTTCCCGCTATATGTGAATGCGTTCTTGGGAATCCGCGGGGTGGACTCTAAGCTGTTTGATGTAGCAAAGATCCTTGAGTTCAGCAAATGGAAACAGATTACAAAACTCATTCTGCCGGCTGCATTGCCGAATATTCTTCTTGGTCTGCGCCTGTCGTTGGGAGCGGCCTGGCTGGCTTTGGTCGCCGCCGAATTGATGGGATCAAGTGAAGGCATCGGATACCTCATTATGGATGCGCGGCAATTTTCTCAAACGTCGGTTGTTTTTGTTGGAATTATCATTTTTGCGGTGTTCGGTAAAGCATCCGATTCACTGGTGCGCTATTTTGAGAAACGGCTTCTGAAATGGCGCGACAGCTTTATCGGGTGAAAAATCATAAAAGGAGGTGTTCGGTATGGCTCAAAACAAAAGGCAGCTCCATCTTAATCCCTTTTTGACAGGAATGGGCCACCACGAAGCTTCGTGGAGCCATCCTAGCTCAACCGTGGATCAAACACTGGAATTTTAATTATTTTAAAAATTAAAAGTTTAGGAGTAGATTGCATATAAGGAGAGGAGAAAACAGATGACACAATTAACGAAGAGAAAAATCATGCCGGGTGTATTCCTATTGATTTTATTGATGGCTTTGCTTTCCGGCTGTAGTGAACAAAGTACGAACGCTGAGCAGAAAGGTGACGTTACGGTCAATATCGGAGTCCAGGGAAGTACCGGCGTTCTTCCTTATGCCCGTGAAAAGAAATACTTTGAAAAAGCGTTTGAGAAAGAAGGCGTAAAAGTAAAATGGAACGAATTTGCAAGCGGTCCTCCTCACTTTGAGGCACTGGCATCTGGAAGGCTGGACTTCGGTGCCACTGGGGGTACGCCTCTTATTGCCGGGCAGTCTGGTGATGTGGACTTTAAAGCGATTGCGGTAACAACCAACGGAAAAAAAGGAAATTCCATCATCATTCCTAAGGGCAGCAGCATCAAAAATTTGAAGGACTTAAAAAGTAAAAAAATAGCCGTTGCTAAAGGAAGCAGTGCTTACAATTTCCTCTACATGGCTCTTGAAAAGGCAGGTCTGACCGACAAAGATATAAAAATTGTACAGCTGCAGCCTGATGAAGCAAGGCCTGCCCTCGATAACGGCTCCATTGATGCCTGGTCGACCTGGGAGCCTTACGCAACCACTGCACTCTATCAAACAGGGGCAAAATCCCTCGCTGATGGAGAGGACTTAAATATCAATGCGCCAAGCTTTCTCGTGGCTAGAACACAGTTTACGAAGGAGCATCCTGACTTAACGGTCGTCTTCTTAAAAACGTATGAAAAAGTCAGACAAGAATTTATCCATCATCCGGATAAAGTAACAAATGAAATTGCGAAGCGTGAGAAACTGGATCCGGAAATTGTCCGCACGGTCTTAAAGCGATCGGATTTAATCCTATCTCCGACAACAGAGGAGTTCGCAAAAGCCCATCAGCATCAGGCTGATTTTCTGTATAAAGTCGGAGGCATCAACAAAAAGCTCAATACATCAAAAGTGATAGAGAACCGGTTTGTTGAGAAGGCTCTGGAGAAGGAGTGACAGCAAACATTTTGATGGAGGGATGAACATGGCAGAAGCGTCTTTAAGAGAATGGCACCGCCCAAAAAACTTTGTTGCATCGATCACGAAGGAACAGCTGCACCTTGTTAATTTAACTGATCTTGAGTTCACACGCCTTTGCAAAGAAAGATACGGAGTGAATAAAGGATTGTACAACACGATTGAAAACTATTTTGCAAAGCAGGGAGTAAGAAACATTCTCTATCGCAGAGTGTACATCCTTGAATTCCTGTCCGACGTTCAAAGCAAGAAAGGAAAGGAAAGCCGTGGAGCACACGTTTCCTTCGGCACAGGAGGTTTGGCAAGAGCGCTGCACACCTTTTTTATAAAAAACATTTAAGGGGGAATATACTTTGGCAGACATCGTAACCATATCGGGAAGTCCATCGGTAACCTCGGGAACAGGAATCGTCCTTCAATATTTAAGTGAGCTCGCTCAAAAAGGGGGACTTGAAACAGAATCTTTTTCTGTACTTGATGTCCCGCCGGAGGATCTTGTTCTTGGCAATTTTCAAAGTCCACAGCTGAAAGCAATTGAGAAGAGCATAAAGCAAGCAAAAGCCGTCATTATCGGAACTCCTGTGTATAAGGCAGCGTATTCGGGGGTCCTTAAGTCACTATTGGATCTGCTGCCACGCGATATTCTAGCGGGAAAAAGGATATTGCCCATCGCAACGGGAGGTACCATCGCTCATCTCTTGAGCATCGATTATGCGTTAAAGCCGGTCCTTTATGCGATTGGAGCAAGGAACATATTAAATGGTATTTACTTAATCGATCTGCAGCTGCAGCATAACAATGGCCATGACGTTACGTTTGATCCGGAAATCGAGAAACGGCTGATCGTATCACTGAATGAACTGATCGATGAGGTAAAGAAAGATTGGTACATCAAGGACTTAGAAAAAGGAGAACTTCAGATTACGGGAGACACTGAGGGAAAGGGGAATAAGGCATGAACGTATATTGGTTTTTGCCGACACATGGAGACAGCCGGTATTTGGGAACATCAGAAGGAGGAAGGCCTATTACGCTCTCCTATCTTCGCCAAATTGCGCAGGCGGTAGATAGCCTTGGCTTTAAAGGGGCACTCCTGCCGACGGGACACTCATGCGAAGATGCGTGGGTGACCGCATCTTCCTTAATTCAGGCCACCAAAAAGATGAAATTCCTCATCGCGGTACGTCCGGGATTGATCTCTCCCTCTCTAGCGGCAAGAATGGCTTCCACCTTTGACCGTCTTTCTGATGGAAGGTTATTGATCAATGTGGTGACAGGGGGAGATCCAGTAGAGCTTGCCGGTGACGGATTGCACTTATCACATACTGAACGCTATGAGCTGACGGATGAATTTTTGACGGTCTGGAGGGGGCTGCTTGCCGGAGAAGTGGTTGACTATGAGGGGGGTCATCTGAAGGTGGAAAAAGGAAAAATACTCCTTCCTTCAGAGCAAGAGCCATATCCGCCGCTGTATTTTGGCGGTTCTTCTGATGCGGCGCTAGAAGTAGCCGCCAAGCATATTGACGTTTATTTGACCTGGGGGGAGCCGCCTGGACAGGTAAAAGAAAAGATCGAGAGGGTCAGGATGCTGGCAGCTCAGCAGGGACGGAAGGTGAGCTTTGGAATCCGGCTTCATGTGATTGTCAGGGAAACAGAAGAAGAGGCGTGGGCTGCGGCAGATTCGCTGATTCAATATGTGGATGAAGAAACGATCGCCGCTTCACAAAGGGTGTTCTCAAGATATGATTCAGTCGGGCAGAAGCGGATGGCTGCTCTTCATAATGGAAAAAGAGATTCCTTGGAAATCAGTCCTAACCTTTGGGCGGGTATAGGCTTGGTACGAGGGGGGGCAGGAACCGCGCTCGTAGGGAGTCCAGATACGGTTGCACAGAGAATGAAAGAATACCAGGATATTGGAATCGATCACTTTATCTTTTCAGGCTATCCGCATCTTGAAGAAGCGTACCGAGTGGCTGAACTGCTCTTTCCAAGACTTAAACTCGCACATCCAGAAACGGAGGCGAAGCGCCCGTTTCATTCGTTTGGAGAAGTGGTAGCCAATACGTATCTCCCTTTGAAAAGTAAAGCAAAATAAAGCACTGTAGTAAACTTGCTTAAACAAAATAGATGTTACTGGAAGAAAAAAACAATCAGGATTGAAGATGCGATTGGAGAATTCTCATGAATTTTCCGGTGGCCAAAGGCAAAGGATCGTCATCGCAAGAGCGATGGCACTCAATCCAGATTTTCTTGTCATGGATGAACCTGTCGCCGCTAGGGAAGGGAGAGGCTGTTATGCCATCGTTAATGATTGTTGGCGGAGATCATCTTGGAAAAATTACAAAGAAGCTGCAGTATGAAGGGATAAAGGAAATCATTCATGTGAGCGGAAGAAAAGCTAGAATGTCTCAAAAGGAGATTCCCAGCCATGTGAATTTAGTTCTCGTACTAACGGATTTTATTAATCATGAATTTTCAGCTGCAATTAAGAAAAAGGCTAACAAACAGAACATACCGATCTATTTTTCAAAGAGATCCTGGTGCTCGATCTATGCGGTACTTGAAAAAACAAAAATCTTAAATAATCACACAAAACATAAGAAGGAGGCTTTCATTTTAACATGAAAAAACCTGCCATACGATGGGCAGGTCATCAATTTTTCGTTGAATCAATTTTTACAACCTCGAGCTGGAAGGGGACGCATTCTTCCAGCTTTTCTTTGATTTGTTCGGCTTCCTCTCGGGATAACGGAGTGTTTAGGTCCTTTAACGTTTCCAGGCTGAAAGTAAACCGCCCGCTGGATTCAATAACCTTATATTCTTTCATACAAATTCCCCTTTCTTATTTTTTTGGAATCAGGAACGGCACGATGTTATATTTATATACTTCTACGTATCCGCTCTGTTCCCTGTTCCTTTTTAGAAATTCATTTGCAGGATATAAAAAAGATTCAGTTATAGCAAAATGATCCCTTTAATATACATAAATGATGGAATTTCGATGGGAGATCGTGCTGATGGAGGGATGATTTTATGGCTGTTAAACCACCGATACTGCAAAGAGGTGACACCATCGGAATTGTGACACTCGGGAGCCCTCTTTCGGCCCAGAGAATTAATGAAGGTATAACGACACTGAGAAATCTTGGATTTAATATTGTCCTTGGAAGAAATGTATATGCGAATACTGGATTTTTAGCTGGAACGGATCAACAGCGGGCGGACGATCTAATGGAGATGTTTACGAACAAAAACGTGAAGATGATTCTTCCGACTAGAGGAGGGGTAGGAGTTGCAGGGATCTTGCCCTATCTTGATTTTGATGTCATTCGGCAGAACCCTAAAATCGTCTCGGGCTACAGCGACATTACGATCTTGCTGAATGTGCTGTATCAATATGCAGATTTAATGACCTTGCAAAGTCTTCTTCTTCTGGATTTTAATCTGAATACACCAGCATATAACTATGACCAGTTCTTTCTGGCCACTTCAACGTTCCAGTCGCCACGGCAAATTGTGAATCCGCCTGGCATTCCACAAATCAGCCGAGTAAGGGGAAATGTAACAGGAGAAGTTGTTGGCGGCAATTTGACTTCATTTGTGGATACATTAGGAACTCCGTATGAAATAGATATGGCCGGAAAAATTGTAGTAATCGAGGAAACCCATGAACCGATCAACACCGTTTACCGCTATATCGATCATTTAAAACTAGCAGGGACATTCGAGGAGTGTGCAGGCATTGTGATGGGAGAATGTACAGGATGCGAACCTGCTTACGGAGTAACATATGATCAGCTCATTACTAACTATATGGTTCCACTTGGAAAACCATTGATGACTAACGTCACAACCGCGCATGGGTATTATAAGGCGGCCATTCCGATCGGCGCCCAGGCAAACCTGGATACCGTGAACAACCGCTTTACGATTCTAGAGCCGAGTGTGAGCAATGCATAATGCTGTCATTTTCATTCAGCCGCCAGCTCCATCCATAAATAAAATGTGGCGTAGGCTCGCCAGTCCGTCCATTTTTCAGACCATTCCATGATTTCTGAAAGGCTTGGCTTGGAATGGGAACCGATAACCTTCTTTAAAGCATTATGAAGACCCACATCGGCTGCAGGAAAAGCATCAGGGTGGCGCAGACATCTCATCATCACGTAATTTGCTGACCAGCTCCCGATTCCGCGAATGGCAATCAATGATTTCTCCATCACAGGCAGAGGCATTTGCTGCAACGCCGTTTTTTTTAATTGACCTGTGGCGATTATGTCAGCAACCCCAAGCAAATATTCTGCTTTTCGGTTCGTGAACTTTAAGGAGAGCAAGTCCTCTTTTGTAAGTTTGGCGATGATGCCAGGCTCAGGAAACGTCCAATACTCTTTTCCTTCGCAAACCACAGATTCCCCATAGCGTTCCACAAGCCTCTTCTTAAGCAAATAAGCCACATGAAGGCTGACTTGCTGTCCCATGATCGACCAGGCCATAGCCTCAAACAGGTCAGGGACCCCAATCATCCGAAGCCCCTCCCGTCCGTGTACGATGTGATTTAAGATATGATCCTGTTTTGCCAACTGGTAGAAGGGGGCAAGATCGCGGTCCAGGTCCATCCAATCGATGACGTGATGAACGATCTCGGCTTTTGAACGTGAATCAGGAACACGTAATGGAAATGATAAAAGGAGATGCTGATCTGTGGCTTCCAGCTGGATCAAAACAATTTCTTTTTCACAGCGTACCGCTTTCCTAATGACTTTATTTTCTATATCTACTTCATGCAGCAGCTCATTTTGGTTCCGGTTTAAATAACGAAGACACTCTTCAAAAAGAACATCATGCCGTTCGATCTCAATCCGATTTCCCTTCTGAATCCACATAGACAAACTCCTAATCTTTTATTTATATAGCCTATCATATGTAGGTTTGGAACTCTCGCCATATCCCCTTAGGTCAGGAACAACGACCGTAAAATCATCGGCGAGTCTTGGGGCGATCTTATGCCACATAACATGAGTCTGCGGATGTCCGTGCAAAAGAAGAAGAGGGGGGCCATCCCCGCCAATACGGACGCGAATCGTGACTTCATTCAACTGCATTCTTTTAACTCAAAGTTTTTAAACATAACAGCTGCCTCCTTTACTTTCATTGAGATCCTGCTTTTTCCCGCAGATGCTCGTAGTCTCCTTCATGTTTTGTGGAGACCGCGATATCATACAGGGCACTATTGAATTTTTCATAATCAAGCCCGAATAGGAAGTCTTTTTCAAATCCTTGGGCTGTGTAGACGGCAAAGTCCCATATCGCTTCATAGTCTCTTGGATTTGCTGATTGTGCAATCATATCCAGGACTTTCAGAATTTCGATGCCGACCACCACATTATTCTCAGAATAGTGCCGGATATATCCCAATCCGTTATAAAGGTAATGACTGAACTCTTTTTCCTGAAGGATGACACGCAGCTGTCCATTCGGATCAACTAAATAAGGGTCAAAATTAGCGACACATGAAATGTAAGTTAAGAGCTCACCCAGCTGATATATCGCGTTCTGTGCTGTTTTAGGGTCGAAGTTTCCCACTGAGCGGATAGCGACCTCAACCAGTTTGTTGATACTGAATTCGATGTCCTGTACTTCCGTCTGGCGTTTTCCAAAACTAAAAAACGCGAGATATTTGTACTCATCAATTGTTTGCCCTTGCCTTTTCCAATAGGTAAGTATAGGAGTCGTATTGAACACGTAATCGCCGATCGCATGCTTCAGCTCAATAATAATGTCGTCTTTCTGAGCTTCCTCCATAATTTCAGCAAAATCAATAAGCTGGATGTATCCGGCTTTATTCGATTTAATTTGATTGCCGGGTGATTTTACGAGGTCCTCCACCAATTTTTTAACGGGCCCTGTATCTTTTACTCTGTAGGGTTCAATTTCCTTCTGAAGAGATCCATCAACGATGGCTAATGATTCTTTTTTCATCTCGTTAGTCATTTTATTCACCTGCAGCCAGGCAACGGCATGATTAATGAAGAAAATAAAAGTGCCCATGGACACAGAAGCGAGAATCACCGCCATGAGCGGAACAGTAAAAAACTGCTCAGTAAAGCGTTTGTTTAAAAACAAAAAGGAAAAAAGCATGTAGAAAAAACTGGCGGTGAATATTCCCAGGATTCGCTGTGTGGCTTTGCTGGCGATAAAGTTTTTTAGGATCCGGGGTGAGAATTGGCCGGAAAAGGTAGTGAAAACGACTAGAATCAAGTTGAAGGTAAAAGTGGTAAGTGTTAAGGTTGCTGCAGTCAGGGTGCTGACCAGAGCCTGGGTAAGATCATAATTCACTGAAAAGATACTCCACATTTTTTCCCCGGTCTTCAGCTTGTAGTCAGCTGTGAATGCGATCGCCAAGAGAATAAACGAATTAAAAATGTAAAGTACAGGGGTAAACCATAAATTAGTCTGGAGCTGATGGGAAAGTTCCCGTTCAGACAATTGTGTATATCTTCGTAAATATTTATCAAGCAGCCTTACTTGTGCCATATCATACACTCCTCATGGAAAGATATTCCTGACCCGCATTAAATGGTTCGATCGTGCTGCCGGGCATGTGTCTTTTGTAACAAAAGCGTAAAGGCATCGAAAAATGCTTCACAATAAAGACACTCATCTAGCAACGGTAGATTCAGTTAACTTTTACCTTTATAACACACTTTTACACTTCTAATTTATGTAAGAAGGACTACAGAACGAAAAATTGAATATAGGAATTGAGGATCTCCCCGCTTACCTGGGCAATAAGGTATAAATGCATTACAAATATTGTAGGAGGTGGTAATTAAAGGTTTGGAAAATGGGTAAAAGGAATAATAAACCCCTAAAAACAAACGGAAGTTCTCGATATTTATGTAATAGCAGCATAAGGCTTTACTACCTGGTGCCTGGCACCAGTGGAAGAAAGGGACACGCTATGAATAAAAAGTTATTATCTTTTTTTGGAGGAAGCAGCAGAGGTTCTGGCAAAAGTGAACAGATTCAGAATCGTGAAAGCTGGCTTAAGGTTATTGTTATTGGTGCATTTGCTCTTTTACTTTTTTATAAGATTGCCACCTCGCCTTTTGTTTTCCGATTCTCTGATTTTATTTCTCTCTTTGCTTCTCTTTTTGCGTTGACGATCTCAGTGATGTTTTACAAAAAGTTTAATGACCTCGTCCGCAGATTAGAGGAAGGTTCCATTCAGTTGAATAGGGATGAGCCTGCAGCAGTACAAGCATTTCCTCAAGCCCAGGCATCAAGAAACGATCAAAATCAAAATCATACCGAACCAGAGGAAACGTTCCTTGAAGCAGAAGTGAAAACTACGAGGAATAAATCGGTCATTGATGAAGAACCGCCGGTTGATGATAAGCTGGCAGAGGACGTACAGGAAGAACAGGCTGTGGAAGCTGCAGACAGGGATGGGCAAAGAGAGCCTGCTGCTGAAGAACGTCTTGAGGAGCCTCAGGCTCCGTCCGTCACGTCGCGGGCAGCAGAGGAAGAACGGCCGAAGACAGAAGATAGGATTGAATATGAAGATTACCGTTATGAGCCGAGTGAAGAAGACATGAAAACCCAGCGGCTTAAAGAAGAAGAACTCAGACAGATTGAGATGGATAAAACCCAGATTTACCAGCAGCTGTATACGAGAGCCGATCTGAATGAAGAAGAGAGGAAATATTTCCAACAGCAGCTTCAGGAAAAAGAAACTCAGGCCTCTAATCTTAAGCAGGAACTCATACAGTTTACGAACAAGATTTCCCAGGCGATTAATAAAACACCACAGCTTTTCCAAAAGCGGGATTCCAGAATTGAAGGAATTGTTCGTCTGCTTAAGCCTGACTTTGTAAGTACGGCATCATTAAGTGAAATTAATGCACGCCTGGATGAACTGACCATTAATATACCGGAGGAAACTCTTGAATCACTTCAGCGGGAAGGATTTCTCGATGAATCGTTTCATTTTACACGTTCAGGGTATCGGGAGGCCATTCATACAAGCAAACTGATCTAATTTTGTTTTCGAATACAATAAAAAGGAGTATCCGCTCATTGGCGGATGCTTCTTTTTTAATTTCAGCTCTTGCTATTCAGGATGGTTTTCGCTTTTTGAAGGAAAATTTGAACAATCCCTATAGATTTCCGTTTTTTTTTCGTTTATTGTAACGTCAAACCTGCTTAATATCTCTTTGGAGATTATTAATACATGGGGTTCAGTGTACATCATGATTCTTCTTTTGACCCGGAAAAAAGTCACATAGCCTGTACCATTCAGCCCGTTAACATTATCATTCCTGTCTTTCTTTTGTCATAAAATATGTATTTCTTTTCAATGATTGCGGTTACATACCCAGTTTTTTTTACAATGCTGTAAATGTACAGTGTCACGTTACACTGTATAATGAGCGCTATAATCCTTACACTCAACTGAAAAAGGAGAGAGAATAATGGCCATTATTTCAGAAATTCTTCAGCACAATCAATCCTTTGTTAGAGAGGAAGCGTTCAGAGCGTATGAGACCACAAAGTTTCCGGATAAGAAGCTTGTTATTTTAACGTGTATGGATACACGGCTCACCGAGTTGTTGCCAAAAGCCATGGGGCTTTGTAATGGCGACGCAAAAATCATTAAGAATGCGGGTGCTGTAATCTCACATCCGTTCGGCAGTGTTATGAGAAGCATCTTGGTAGCCATCTATGAATTGAATGCTTCAGAAGTTTGTGTGGTCGGTCACCTCGATTGTGGTATGGCCGGCTTAAGGCACCGAACCTTCATGAAAAGTAATCGAAAAAGGTATTAAAAAAGAACAAATAGAAACGATCTCTTCAGCAGGTATTGATCTTGAAAGCTGGCTGACAGGTTTTGAAAAAGTGGAGCATAGTGTTGAGCACACCGTTCATCTTATAAAGAAGCATCCTTTACTCCCAGAAGATATTCGTGTCCACGGGCTTGTTATCGATCCGCATACCGGTGAGTTATTCCCTGTAAAAGGTGAACTTTTCGAAGAGCAAGTGTTGTACCGTTCGGAATCATAGACAGAGGAAGAGGAGTGATTATTGAGATGTTGAACAGATTTAAAGGATATACTTTTCAGGATTTTAGGAAAGATCTGGTTGCAGGCTTCATCGTTGGAATTGTTGCGATTCCGCTTGGGATGGCATTTGCCATTGCCTCTGGAGTCCGGCCGGAGAACGGATTATATACGGTGATTATTGCCGGTATTCTCATCTCCCTTTTAGGCGGTTCAAAATATCAGATCGGCGGTCCCACCGGGGCATTCGTTCCTATTCTTCTTGGAATTGTTATGCAATATGGCTTTCAAAACCTGCTGATCGCAGGATTTATGGCAGGGATTATACTTGTCATCATGGGTTTGCTGAAATGGGGTTCACTCATTAAGTACATACCGAGACCCGTCATCATAGGTTTTACTACAGGTATTGCTGTTATTATCTTCTCTGGCCAGATCGCAAACTTTTTAGGCTTGAAAAAGGTTGAAAAGCATGAGGAGTTTCACCTGAACATGATGGCGATCGCGGACAAGATCTATACGTTCAACTGGCAAAGTGTGGCGGTTGCACTAACGTGCCTATTCCTGCTGATTATTGTTCCGAAAATGACGACAAAAATACCTCCGGCTCTTGTTGGCCTCCTGGGATCGACCTTGTTCGCTTTACTGGTGTTTCCCGACAAGATTCCTACGATCGGAACGACTTTCGGCGATATACCGAATAAATTGCCTGAGTTGCAGTTCTTTGAGCTATCCGTCGAGAAATTGGTTTACTTGCTTCCGCCGGCCATCGCCATCGCCTTGCTTGGAGGTATTGAATCCCTGTTATCCGCCATGGTGGCAGATGGAATGAAAGAAGGAAGCAAGCATGACAGCAACAAAGAATTGGTCGGACAAGGAATCGCAAATATGGTGACGCCGCTGTTTGGCGGAATACCAGCAACAGGAGCCATCGCAAGAACTGCGACGAATATTAGAAGCGGAGCCGTATCCAAGGTTTCGGGGGTCACACATGGGGTGGTCGTACTTCTGGTCCTGCTTCTATTTTCCCCATACGCTTCACATATTCCTTTAGCAAGTATGGCACCTATCCTGATGGCAGTAGCCTGGAACATGAGTGAGAGAAATCAGTTTATGCATGTACTGAAAACCAAAACGATGGATTCGGTGGTATTGCTTATTACGTTTCTTCTTACTGTATTCACGGATCTGGCAACAGCTGTTATTGCCGGTTTAATTTTGGCATTCGCTGCGTTTATCAGAAGAATGAGTAGCTCTTTGCATATTAATAAAGTCCAGACAATAGAAAACGGTATGGTTCAGCAAGAATATGAAGGGATTCAAGTCTTTACGTTAAGCGGACCGCTGTTTTTTGGATCTACCAATCAATTGGAAGAACATGTCAGTAATAAGCACAAAAAGGGAGTCGTTATTCTTAAACTGCAAAACGTTCCATACATTGATACGAGTGCTGAAGCCGCATTATTGAGCCTCACGAATAAAGTCACTCGGCAGAACGGGGAACTCATCATCGTGGGATTGCAGCCGGACCCAAAGAGGCTGCTTGAAAAGACAGGATTGGCAGGGAAAATCGGGCACCATCATTTCTTCGATCGAATGGAAGAAGCGCTCCAAAGGGCTCAAACACTTCTCAGAACAAAAGAGGTGTCTATGAACATCAGCTGAATTGGTTCTGCTAAACTGGTGCCAGGCACCGCTTTTACATACTTGTGTAATTGCGGTGCCTGGCACCATTTCCTTCAGCTCTCTTCTTTAAAGGTTTACTCTCAGGCAATAAAGATAATATTAAACGAGAAGTAATTGCTTTTGTTCATTCATAAAGTTTTTTATAGTAAGATACATACGTTTAATACATAATTGCTTGAAAAGAAGGGTTGCACATGATGGAGAACAGAATGGTTAGAATTGCCTTTGAAGTGCTTTGTATTATTTTTGGAAGTTTCCTTATCGGAGTAGGCTCGAATACGCTGCTTCTTCCGGCTCACCTGCTTTCGGGCGGGCTGATGGGAATCTGTATGATCCTCTACAATACGCTGGGGTGGTCCGTGGGTACACAATACTTTCTCTATAATATTCCGCTCCTCGTCCTGGCCTATATTCATTTGGGCAAAAAATTCATCATCTATACACTGCTTGCCGTCGGTTTTGATTCGTTGTTTTTGCACGTTATTCCCATCAAGATGATGTGGACACATAACATCATTCTGGCTTCCATATTTGGAGGGGCGGTTTCGTTTGCTGGCGGAGCCATTATGCTTCGAGCAGGCGGTTCCAACGGGGGGCTTGATGTACTTGGACGGGTCATCGCAAAGTACAAGAATCTTTCGATTGCACGCTTCGGTCTGATTATGAACTTTATTATTATTTCCGTTTCCGCTGTTATCTTTAATGTTCAGTCGGCCATGTTCACCATTCTTTCGATGTATGTCGGCGCGAAAACATACGATACGATACTGACTGTGGCCGAACGAAGCTCTGTCATGATCGTCACCGATAAAGGCACTGAGGTTTCAGCTGCATTAAATGAAGCCTTCCATCGTGGTGTGACGTCGTGGGAAGGGGAAGGCGCCTATTCTCACGCGAGTAAACAGGTTGTATTATGTGTCATTGTTAATATTCAATGGGCAGATCTTGTCGAGATTGTGAAGAAAATCGATGAGACAGCCTTCATCTCGGCAATCCCTGCCCATAAGATTGTCGGCAACTTCAAGAATATTTGGTAAAAAACAAAACCCGCGGAAACGGCGGGTTTTGCTATGAATTTTGACCTTCATTTTCTACCAGATGCTTCAGAACGGATATTTTATTTTGCCAGAACTGATCGAAGTAGGAGAGCCATTGGTCTAACTCCGATAAAGGCTCGGCTTGAAGAGTGTACAGTTTTTCCCTGCCGGACTTCCGATTTTTTACTAAACCTGCTTCAGACAGGATCAGCAGGTGTTTGGACACTGCCGTCCGGCTCATTGGGAATCGAACCGTTATTTCTGTAATCGCAAGTTCTTTGCCAGCAAGCATTTTTAAAATTTCACGGCGCGTGGGATCGGCGATTGCTTGGAAGACGTCGTGCTTTTTAGCTGTGTTCATTATTTTTCAACAGTTTTCTTCAAGCTCTGCATAATTTTCGCCCAGCCGCCGTTCATATTGTCCCGGACAGCGGACACTTTTTGCTGTGCTTTTGGAAGGATGGCATCCGGGTGGCCCCAACCTCCATGAGTGAGTGTGAAATGGGTTTTGCCATCTTCTTCTTTTAGTTCAAATGTTACGATCCAGCCAAATTGATCCCATGCAAATGAAAGCTTATGCGGCTTGTCAACGACCAGCACTTTACATGGCGAAGGTCCAAATGGAGATTGGATATGAAATTCCTGGCCGACTTTCGGCTCAAAATCATTGGGCATAAACCAAGAAGAGATTCCTTCTGCAGTCGCGACAGTCTCCCACACTTTTTCAATGGGAGCATTAAAAATTTCCGAGTATTGAATATCTTTTGATCGTTCTTCAGTCGTATTGGACATCATTTTAACCTCTCTTTTTAATTGGAAATATAAAACCAAATGGTTTCACTTTATGGATTATATAAAACCAGTTGGTTACATGTCAATGGCCTTTTGATTTTTACAAATATTACATAGTATGGTTCAACACCATTAGAGAGAGAATTTAAGTATACCAATCGAGGAGGTGAAACACATGGCTCAACAAAGTGGAAACCGTAACGAACTATTAGTTCAAGGTGCTCAACAAGCTATCGACCAAATGAAGTATGAAATCGCTTCTGAATTTGGTGTACAACTTGGTGCTGACCAAACTTCTCGCGCTAACGGATCTGTTGGTGGAGAAATCACTAAACGTCTAGTAGCTCAGGCTCAATCTCAACTTTCTGGATTTGGTGGACAACAATCTCGCTAATTAGCGGATATAGCATTCAAGCTTAACTCCAAAACAGAATATTTAATGGACAAGGCTGCCTATTTTAAATAGGCAGTCCTTATTTTTTTCCAATGATTGAAAAGTATGAGCGTTCTCTTTGTGTTGAATAATACAAATGTGAACGAGATTCTACTTTCGGAGGTTATAACATGGTGTGGTCACAGCAGAAAATCAGTCAGTTTAAAGATCGGCTGGAGCAAATGCAAAAGGAACTGAATGATCGATTGGAATTTAACCGTCATTATGGAAATGAATTGGAGCTTGTGAAAGATTCGGTAAAAGAACTTTCCAATTATGATAACCATCCGGGTGATCTGGGAACAGAACTGTTCGAGAGGCAAAAAGATATTGCGCTCAACGATTTAAATGAAGCTGAATTGAAATCCATTCAGCAAGCTCTTGAAAGAATCGATGCAGGAGAATATGGATTTTGTAAAACGTGCGGACAGCCAATCAGCGCGGAGAGGCTGGAGGCCCTTCCTACTACAGCTTACTGCAAAGAACATAGCCTTGAACAAACGAGTTCCAATGACCGCCCAATCGAAGAAGAAGTATTGATGCCGCCATATGGCAAATACGATAATGATGAAAAAGATGCTACCTTCTACGATGCAGAAGACTCCTGGCAGGATGTAGCCGTTTATGGAACGAGTGAGACGCCATCGGATTTCTCCGAAAACGGAATGCTCAATTACAACGAAATGTTTGTTGAATCAGAGGAAAATGTGGGATACGTTGAGGATATTGAAGGTTTCATTGCAACAGACATGGATGGCAGCAATACCCGTATCATCCCGAATAAAATGCATAAAGATTATGAGAGGTTCCTGTTGGATCAGGAACTAACGGATGACGACTCTGACTATGTGTAAGCCGATAAAAACTCCTTTTGTAGTATACAGGGAGTTTTTTATTTTCCACACTCCTTGTGTAACTGTTGTATTTCCTCCGCATGAGTTATTCCCTCTTCTGAAGGAGTTTCCAGAACAAAAGGGAGGCCAGACAGTACAGGAGAATTGATGAGCCCAAGAAGCTGATCTTTATGGATCTTTCCATTATGAAAAAGATTGGCGTGGCGGTCTTTTCCCTGTCCAGATGGATATTTCGAATTATTAAGATGAATAGCCTTTAAATGCTCAAAATATCCCAGTTTTTCACCATTCTCCACGATTTCTTGCCAATTGTCCCCATTCCATAGCCCGCTTGCAAAAGCATGACATGTATCAAGGCAAAAACCGATATGCTCCGGAAAGTCTGTAAGATTCCTTACTTGTACAAGTTCTTCCATCGTTACTCCAAGTGAACCCGCTTTTCCTGCATTATTTTCGAGCAGTATTTTACATTTGCCATCCCAGTGCTGAAGCACCTTGTTGAGCATAGCAATCATTAGGCGGTAAGATGATAGCGGAGCATTATTGATGATCCTGGTGCCGAAATGAACGACTACCCCTGCCGCACCACATGCCTCTGCAATTTCAAGATCGTTTACGAGAGAATCAATGGTCAGCTGCTTTTTATCCTCATGCGGAGTAAGACTGGTAGGATAAGGAGTATGCGCGATGGACACAAGTTGCCGCTGCTGGCAATAGGTCTTGCACCGTTCAGCATCTTCTTGATTAAATGGTTTGATCGTGAGACTTCTGGGGTTTTTAGGAAAGAATTGAAAAGCACGTGCCTCAATGGATGCGGCATATTGAGCGGCCGAGAAATAGCCGTTTCTTATGCTGACATGGCTGCCGAATATCATGGTTTACTTCCCCCATACTAATAAAATAGACGATTTGCTTTTATCATTAGCGGAGGAAATATTTTCATTCAATTTTGCATTAAAAAACCTTTTTAGAGAGAAGTTAACAAAAAGGAGGTGAACATACATATGGCAAGACGTGGAAATAACAATGATGTTTTAGTCCAAGGGGCAAAACAGGGACTTGATCAAATGAAGTGGGAAATCGCTTCTGAATTTGGTGTTCAGCTTGGAGCTGATACAACATCCCGTGCAAACGGATCAGTAGGCGGAGAAATCACCAAACGTCTGGTGGCTACTGCTCAGCAGCAGCTTTCTGGATTTACTCGCTAATTCTAAAAAAAGCTGGCCGCAGTGATAAACTGTACCCTGTGTAGTAGACACTTAAAAAAAGTCTACTGCAGAGGGTCTTTTTATGTACAATGAAGAAAAAATGGTACGGGAGAAGAGTATGAGTAAAAAATTATTCTCGAAAAAAGACATCGAGTTATTATCCAAAAATCCTTATGTAAAGTCAGTAAGCACCAAAGGAATTACCTATACAGACGAATTTAAAGAGATCTTTATCACTGAAAATAATCAGGGGAAGTTTCCGAGAGAGATCTTCGAAGATTGTGGATTTGATATAGAGATTGTTGGAATGGAACGTATTAAGGCTGCGGCCAACAGGTGGCGATTGGCTTATCGTAATCAAGGTGTTATGGGACTCCGTGATACAAGGGCAGGCAATTCAGGCCGATCTAAGGACGGAGAGTTATCCGTCGAAGATAAGTTTGCTCGACTAGAGGCCGAAAATAATTTGTTGAAAGCAGAGAACGAACTATTAAAAAAGATTCGCTTTGCCGAAAGGGGTCAAAAGAAAAAGAAATAAAGGTATCAGCGGACCAGAAATTCAATCTGATCCAATCTGTCATTGAGAAGTACTACTTAAAAGGAATGGTTTCCCACCTCTGTAAAGTCGCTGGTGTATCCCGTCAGGGTTATTATAACTATTTTTCAGCTGAACAAGTAGAACGAAGAAAAGTGAAGGAGAAAAAGGATGTGGCCTGGCGCGACTTGATTCTAAAGGCGTACAAATTTAAGAATCGCAAGAAAGGGGCACGGCAGATCAAGATGGTTTTGGCTGCTCAATTTGGTGTTGTCGCAAACCTTAAATTAATCCGAAGGATCATGAAGAAATACGGGATTGAATGCCCTATTCGGAGAGCCAATCCATACAAGCGGACGATCAAAGCGACACAGGAGCACAAGGTGGTTCCCAATCTGCTGAATAGACAATTTAAACAGGGAGTCCTTAAGGACCTGCTTGAGGTAAAATCGTGTGAAACCTTAAAAGAGCTCCAACAAGAAGTAAAAGATGCCATTCGCTATTACAATTACGACAGATACCAATGGAATATGAAAAAGATGACCCCTGAGATGACCCCTGTTCAATACAGAGATCATCTTCTTAAAGTAGCCTAGTTTTTTTACAATGTCCTTTACAAGGGGTACAGTTTATGATGCGCACCAGCTTTTTTTGCATGTTTAAATTCTTTGCCAAAAAGAATGAACCTGCTTTATTTGTTGCAAACTAGTAGCAGGAAAGGGAGGTTTTATCATTGGAACAGGCAAAAGTAATTTTATTAAAATTTATCGTGAGCTTGATCGCATTTTCTATTGGGCTTGATCTTTTTTTCGATGCAACACTGGCTGACATCATTTCTTTCAGTGTTACAGCAACGGCCGTATCCTACATCCTGGCTGACCGCATCCTGCTGTCGCGAATCGGCAAAACCAATACATTATGGGCAGAATTTATTTTAACGTATGCGATCGTGTGGATTTTTGGGTCGATTCTGCTTCATGGCTATCTGCAGATTGCCTGGGGAAGCGCCATTTCAGCTGCTATTATTACTGCAGCGGAGGTTTATGTTCATCGCTATCTGCTCAAACACATGCCAGAACAAAAAAGGGAGATCAGGCACCACGGCGCCACTCCAAAGCTGAGGTTTGTTACAGAATTTGCAAAGGACGAAGATCCAACCCGCAAAAAGTGACGGATCATTCATGGATTTGTTTGCAGGTGAAAAATCGCCGTTCCCTTCTTATGTTATAAAATAATCAATGGGTAAGGCGTATTCGCCTTACCCCCTTTTTATTGCCAAAAATTCAATAGTTTTTTATCATACTGTTCTCTCTGTTAGCTTTGCAAGGAATAAGCAAAGGAGAGAATGAAATGAGTATTTTATCAGTAGAATATATGACCCATAAGTATGGAGATCAGCTGAATTTTAAAGATATCTGTTTCCTGCTGCTGCCGCGTGAACACGCAGGATTGGCGGGGAGAAACGGATCTGGGAAATCCACCTTGCTGGAGTCTTTGTTAATGGAGTATGGAAAACTTCAGGATCCCCAGTCCAAACAAGCTCTTAAAGAAGCTCTTGTAACATATGAGGGAGCGGTATTGCTTGTATCACATGAACCAGACTTCTCTAAAGACAGGATCACTCATGTTTGGAACATTGAAGATTGGCGTCAAGAACAGAAATCTGCGAGGAAAGAACAGCTGGAATCCCAGTTGTTCTTTTTTAGGGGAGTTGCCGGTATGCTATAGTAGGAGAGTTCCATAATGACATATTTAGGATTCATCGCAATAATAGTAAAGGGGAGGGAGAAGAATGAAAGTATGGCTCGGCTCAATGCTTCTTGTGCTGGTACTTTGTTTTGGTGTATGGCTAATCCTATCTCCTTCGTTTAAAAAAGTGGGTGTTACGGCAACAAAATTAAAAGAAAAACTGCAGGAGGAACAGGATGGAGAAGAGCAAAAAGGGGAAAAACCGTAGAGTTTTAGGGGGAGTCATCATTGGAATTGCATTGCTTCTTGCAGTCGGGCTCACATCATTATTCATAGAAAAGATTCCAAATGGATACGTCGGTGTTGTTTACAGCCCGAATGGGGGCGTTCAGGAGGATACGCTCGGCCAAGGGTGGCACCTGGTAGGGTTGTTTGACAAGGTTACAGTTTACCCCGTAAGGATGCAGACTGTAAATTATAGCAACATACAGGTAGCTACTTCTGACGGGAAGAGTGTAACGATTGACTTTGCCTATAACTACAGCATACAGCCCGATAAAGTCGTGAATGTTTTTAACAAATTCGGTCCGGTTGAGATTGAAGAAATTGAAGGCTCTTATCTAAGAACAAGATTATGGGATGCAGGGCGTAAAGCGATCGCTAAATATTCTGTAATTGATACATATGGTGAGAAATCATCAGAAGCCGCTGGAGACGTTCAGAAAATCTTTGCAGAAGATGTCCGAAAGCTCGGTTTTAATGTCAACAACCTGACGCTTGGCGTGCCAAAGCCTGATAAGTCAACACAAGCGGCCATTGACAAGAGAGTGGATGCAGCCCAGGAGCTTGAACGTAAGCAGATTGAGCTGAAGATCGCCAAAGCAGAAGCAGCCAAGAAACAGATTGAAGCAAAAGGGGTTGCTGACTACAATGACATCATAAAGAAATCAATCTCAAAAGAAGTAATTCAGAATAAATGGATTGAGAAATGGGATGGCAAGATGCCGAAAGCCACCGGTTCCAATCAATTGATTCAATTGCCGATCGACGAAAAATAGAGGCAGGCAAAAAACCATAAAAAACAGCCATTCGATGAACGAATGGCTGTTTTTATTTATACTCAGCCGGTATTCCTCAGTCCGGCTGCAATCCCATTGATGGTCAGCAATGCTTCCCTTAACAGGTCTTCGTCCAATGGCTCGTCTTCACGCAGTTTGGAAATCAATTCAACCTGAAGGAAGCTTAGTGGATCAACGTACGGGTTTCTCAGTCTGATGGATTCCTTAATGTTTGGCAGCTGGTCCATTAAATGCTCCTGCTGGGTGATGAAAAGGATCGCTTCAGTCGTGCGGCGGTATTCATTCTCAATTTCAGAGAAAATCCGTTTCGCCATCTCCTGGTCTTTTACCATTGCAGTATATTCCCTTGCAGCGGTTAAGTCAGCTTTCATTAATGCCATCTGCAGGTTATCGATGGTCGAACGGAAGAACGGCCAGTCACGATACATTTGCTTCAGAAGATCCCGCTGATCCTCGCTTTCCATAAAGCTTTGAAGCCCAGTGCCAGCCGCATACCAGGCGGGAAGGAGCTGGCGGCTCTGTGTCCAGGCGAACACCCATGGAATGGCCCGGAGATCTTCGAATCGTTCGCTCCCTTTACGGCTCATGGGACGGGAACCGATATTGAGAGATCCAAGTTCTGGAAGAGGAGTCGCTTGTTTAAAGTATGTCAGGAAGTCTGGGTCCTTAAAGACAAGCTCCTGATATTTTTTGAGTGAAGCCGCAGAGATGCGTTCCATGACTTCTTCCCATGCTTTCGTTCGGCTGTTGTTCTGCTCGGCATCTTTAGAAGCGTTAGCAGCTGCAGAGAGCATGGTAGAGGTTGCCTGCTCAAGGCTGCGATAGGCAATGTCATAAAGTGAATACCTTGAAGACAGCACTTCACCTTGTTCGGTGATTTTAAAGCCGTCTCCCAGAGTTTCAGAAGGCTGTGATAGAATGCTGCGATAGAGCGGTCCGCCACCGCGCCCGAGCGATCCGCCGCGGCCATGGAAGAATTTTAAACGGACATTGTATCGATCGGCCACCTCATGGATTTCCTGCTGAGCTTTATACAGCTTCCAGTTGGCCGTCAACGTGCCCCCATCCTTGCTTCCATCCGAGTAACCGAGCATGATTTCCTGTGTATTGCCATGCTCCTTCAGCTGTTTTTGGTAAAAATCCATGGAAAACAGCTTATCCATAATGGCTGGACCGGCTATCAGGTCATCGATCGTTTCGAGGAGGGGAGCGACATTCAGCTTGCTTTCTACCCGACCGTCAGCATGAAGCCGATAAACTCCTGCTTCTTTGGCTAGCACAAGGACTTCCAATAAATCACTTACCGACTCTGTCATACTGACTAAATATACCTCTATTGACCGGTCGCCAAATTCCTCATGGGCCTTATTAATCATCCGGAAGACATCGATAATCTGCGTTGTTTCTTTAGAGTAATCTTCAGCGTAGGGAAGAAGCAATGGCCGGGGATCCTGTAATACTTTCCCTAACAGTTCTACTTTTTCTTCTTCCGTCAGACTCGAATAGTCGTCAGCAAGATTCACAGAATGAAAGATCTCACTGATCGCCGCTTCATGCTCCCCGCTATGATTGCGGATATCGAGTGTCGCAAGGTGAAAGCCGAACAATTCAACCTGCCGAATGAGCTGGTCCAGGCATTTAAGACGGAAGCCTTGCGGAGAATGTCCGAGAAGGCTGCGTTTTATAAGCTGAAGGTCTTTTAAGAACGCTTCAGAACTTTTATAGCCGTCTTTCTTTTTGCCGACGAGCTCCAGCTTTTTCTTCATTATCGCAATTTTGCATCGGTATACTTCATGCTCGATTTTCCATTGTTCTTCAACCGGCAGAATGGATAATTCCTTTTGAATGGAATCTTTTAATTCCTGAGAAACCGCCACATGTTTAGAAGATTGGCTCATCTGCTTCATGAGGTTAGTAAGGGCCTGATGGTATTTTCTTAGCGCGAGTTTACGATGTTTCTTTAATGTTTCCCATGTTAACGCAGGGGTGACATTCGGATTTCCATCACGGTCACCGCCAATCCATGAACCGAAGCGCAAAATGTTTGGCACATGCCAGTCCTCAGCTGAATAATGTTCCTGCAGCGTGTCTTCCAGCTCCTGATGGATCTGCGGAAGAACCTCGAATAATGTTTCATCGAAATAGTAAAGCCCGTTTGCTACTTCATCCATCACGGTCGGCTTTCGGTGACGCAATTCATCGGTCTGCCAGAGGATGGTAATCTCGTTAAGCAATTTTTCATTGAGCTCCTCCCTCTCACGGGAAGTAAGCACGTTCTGGTCGAGCTGGTGAAGCAGAAGAGCGATTCTTTTATGGGCTTCCAGCACACTGCGCCTTGTCGCCTCTGTCGGATGGGCAGTAATAATCAGCTCCATCGAAAGTTTCTCAACGACGTTCTTAATGACTTCAGCGTTAATGCCGTTTTCTTTAAACTGGGTGACTGTGTATTCCAATGACCCAGGCTGATGTCCATCTTTAAGCTGGTATTCTCTTCTGCGCCGGATGCGGTGGTTTTGTTCAGCGATATTGACGAGGTGGAAGTACACAGCAAACGCCCGTATCACTTGCTGGCGCTCTGGGTGCTTTAAGCTGGCAATCTCATTTTTCAGTTCTTGATAGGATAACCGGTCATTGTTCCTAAGAGATTTTGTCATTTCTCTTATTTTTTCAACTTTATCCAGAAGTGCCTGCCCGCATTGATGAACCAGAACATTTCCGAGCAGCTGGCCGAGAGATTTTACATCTCGGCGGAGGGGTGAACTGCTTTGTTCCAATTTTGCTGTTTCTGTAATTGTTGTCATCGTCTCACCTTCCGTTTCTTAGCTGTCATTCTTTTATTTTGGTGCTGTTCTATTATTAGAATATTTCGATTTATAGGCATTGTATCATAAATTGTCTAGATTTTCACAAAAGAATACGAGATGGAGGTGAAACTGTGTAACTTTAGGATCAAAAAAAACTATAACAGTTCTAGGTGTAAGCGGATTCAAAAGAATCGTCCAAAAAAAAAGACCCGGCCCAAGGGATTTTGATAAAAGAATATCATCAAAGGCCCGATGACCGGGTTTTACGTCTGAAAATATGAAAAGGGGTTGTTGGGATGTGTTTACTATATCAGTTTGTCCCGTGTTCAGAGGAAATATGGGACAATTTAGACATTCTGCAAAAATGGTAAACAGCAGCGTATGCCGTTCATACTTTGTTCATTTCTTTCCGGTATAGTAAAGGGAGAAGGGACAAATTTTGCCAATGAAGGTGATGAACTTGAAAAAAGAGAATAATGTAAGCTCGAAGCAGTTCATTGATCTGATAAAAAAGATCAATCCGCGGTATGGCGATTGTCATGAGTGTCATTACGACACTTGTCGGTTTATGTGTTCCGCTTTTTACAAAAAACTTTGTGGATGAATTTTCTTTATCAACATTAAAAGGGGGTCAGATCGCGCTGCTGGCGGCTGTACTGCTTGCACGTGCCGCAGCAGGGGGAATATCTGTCTATCTGTTGAGTATGGTTGGCAATGGAATCGTGGCCGGAATCCGCGACTGGTTATGGAGAAAACTGATTTCCCTGCCCATTCCTTTTTACGATCATAACCAGACCGGGGAAACGATCAGCCGGATGACTAACGACACCGCTGTGATTAAAAATCTGGCATCCGAGCATTTTACGAAATTTTTATTAAAGGTATCATCTCGATCATCGGCTCTGTGATTTTTCTGTTAATCCTCGACTGGAAGCTGACGCTCATCACGTTAGTCATCGTACCGGTCGCCATGCTGGTTATAATTCCGATTGGCAAGCAAATGCATAAAATCTCAAAGGCCACACAAGACGAGAATGCGAGATTCACTGGGATACTTAGTAAAGTGCTTATGGAAATCCGTCTTGTGAAATCTTCAAATGCGGAGGAGAAGGAATATCAAAACGGCAGAAGCGGGATTCAGAACCTTCTTCATTTTCGGCATCAAGGAAGGAAAATACCAGGCGATCCATTCAGGATAACGGAATTGGAATCTCAGAAAAAGATAAGATTCACAACTTTGAACGATTCTTCAAATCGGATAAATCCAGAAACAGAGCGGCTGAAGGAAGCGGCCTGGGATTGTCTATCGTAAAAAAAATTGTGGAGATGCATGATGGACGGATAGAAGTCGAGAGCGAACTGCGAAAAGGGACTATTTTCACTGTCCATCTTCCTGAGGCTGTAGAATAATAAACATAAAATGGAGAGCTGGCTCACATAACCGAACAGGTGTAGTGTTGTGCCGGCTTTTTATATATTATAGATGTTTAGCTACTTTATATTTAAGGAGCAGGTGAATGATTAAATTTGATAACGTTTCGAAAAAGTACCAAGATGGCACAGCTGCGGTCAAATCTCTAAATCTGGAAATCAAAGCGGGCGAATTCTTCGTGGTCATCGGACCAAGCGGATGCGGCAAAACAACGATGCTCAAGATGATCAACCGGCTGATCACACTGTCAGAGGGCACTCTTCTGATCAATGGCATGAGGATCAGTGACTATGATATCCATGAATTGCGCTGGAACATCGGGTACGTTCTTCAGCAGATCGCCCTGTTTCCCCACATGTCCATCCAGGAAAACATTTCAGTGGTTCCTGAGCTAAGAGGATGGAGCAAGGAGAGAATTCATGAACGTGTGGATGAACTGCTGGACATGGTGGGATTAGATTCAAAAACGTACCGAAACCGCAAACCGAAGGAACTGTCTGGCGGCCAGCAGCAGCGGATCGGCGTGGTGCGGGCTTTGGCAGCAGATCCTGAGATCATTCTGATGGACGAACCGTTCAGCGCCCTCGATCCGATCAGCCGTGAAAAGCTGCAGGAGGACCTGTACAGCCTGCAGCGCCGCATTAAGAAGACCATCGTGTTCGTCACACATGATATGAAAGAAGCGTTAAAGCTGGGTGACAGAATCTGTGTAATGAGGGATGGAGAAGTGGTTCAGGTAGGAACACCAGAAGACATTATACAGCGGCCTGCGGATGAATTCGTAAGAAATTTTGTTGGAAATGACAAAGGGAGTTTTGAAGCAATGGCAGATCTTTCCCGTATTGCGGAACCTTTGAGGAAGGATGAAATTTTCCCCGATCAGCTCAAAACAATACCTGCATCATCTTCTTTAAAAGATGCACTGGCACTTTTAACAAAGGAAGAAAAGCTTGGAGTTGAAGCACAAGGCGCAGTCATCGGCACCATCAACAGGCAGGCCGTCATTCAATATCTTGCCGATCATCTAAAGGAAGGGAGCGGCGGCCATGAATAATTTCTTACAGGTTTTTCAAGATAGACAAGGTGCGCTGGCAAGCGCACTGCTCGAGCATATACAGATTTCCTTTATTGCACTTTTATTTGCCGTAATGATTTCTATTCCGCTCGGCATCTTTCTCACCAAGAGGCCAAGAGCCGCTGAGCCCGTGATCGGAGTGACCGCGGTCCTGCAGACGATACCGTCATTGGCTCTGCTCGGACTGTTGATTCCCCTGTTCGGGATCGGTAAAATACCGGCGATCATCGCGCTCGTTGTCTATGCGCTGCTTCCTATCTTAAGAAACACGTATACGGGGATCAAAGAAGTGGATCCATCACTGATTGAGGCAGCGAGAGCGATGGGCATGGACAGCAGAAAAAGGCTGATCAAGGTGGAACTTCCGCTGGCGATGCCGGTCATCATGGCGGGAATTCGGACGGCGATGGTTCTGATTATCGGTACCGCAACACTCGCTGCATTAATAGGGGCAGGTGGACTGGGAGACCTTATCCTGCTTGGCATCGACCGCAACAATTCCATGCTCATCGTCCTCGGGGCAGTACCGGCTGCTTTGCTCGCGATCCTGTTTGATTTTCTGCTCAGAAGCTTTGAACGTATGACCTTTAAACGGTCTATGACTACCTTTGGGATTCTGGGTGTTGTCGCTCTGCTCGTCGTCATTGTTCCTTTCGCCATGAGGGGTGAACAAAAAGATATCGTAATTGCCGGAAAGCTCGGTTCAGAGCCTGAAATTCTAATCAATATGTACAAGCTCTTAATTGAAAAAGACACGGACTTGAATGTTGAACTCAAGCCTGGACTGGGGAAGACATCTTTTGTTTTCAATGCGCTAAAATCAGGAAGCATCGATGTCTATCCAGAATTTACAGGAACAGCGATCTCTGAATTCTTAAAAGAAACAGCCTCAAGCACGGACAGCAGAAAAGTGTACGAGCAGGCAAGAAAAGGGATGGCGGATAAATTTGATATGCAGCTGCTTCGTCCAATGAAATACAACAATACATATGCCTTGGCGGTTCCCCGGCAGACAGCGGACCAGTATAACCTTAGAACCATTTCCGACCTTAAACAGGCGAGCAACAATATTAATGCAGGTTTTACGCTGGAATTTGCTGACAGGGAGGATGGCTACCGCGGCATACAAAAGAAATACGGAATCAAGCTTGCTAACGTTAAAACGATGGAACCAAAGCTGAGGTACAACGCTGTTGAAAAAGGAGATATTAATGTCGTGGACGCCTATTCCACCGATAGTGAGCTGCGTCAGTACGATCTGACCGTTTTAAAAGACGACAAGCACCTGTTTCCTCCTTATCAAGGAGCACCTCTCCTGAAAAAGGAAACGGCCGAAAAGTATCCTGAAATAAAAAAAGCCCTCAATAAACTTTCCAATAAAATTACAGACGGCGAGATGAGGGAGATGAACTACAAAGTGAATGTTAATGGCATGTCACCTGATGAGGTGGCAAAGCAATACTTAGAGAAAGAAAACCTTCTATAAGTAAAGTGACCGCTCTTTAATTCGAGCGGTCTTTTTAGGTGAGGTCATTCGGCATCATTAATGATGGCAAGCATTTGATGATCTTCCCATCTTCCGTTTATTTTTATTGATTTTACAGCAATGCCTTCTCTATGGAATCCGGCTTTCTCTAATACCTTGATGGAACCAGCGTTTTGAGGCATCACACCCGCTTCGATACGATGAAGTTTCTTGACGTTGAACGCAAACGTAATCATCCGTTTGACGACCTTCGTCATATATCCTTTACCATTGTGATGATGATCGAGACAGTAACCGAGCATTCCCGTTTGTGCAGGGCCACGCTCAATCTTAAACAATGAAACATCGCCAATGAGCTCTTCAGATCCTTTTAAAAAGATCCCAAACGTGTATTGATGACCCATTTCCCTCATCTTATTGATCACTTCCAGCCGTTCCCGCTGTCCTTCCAGCGTATAAAATTCATCGTTTCTTAGCGGACTATACATTTGAAAAAATTCACGGTTGTCTACTTCCAGCTGAAGCAGTGCTTCGCTATCGGATGGATCAAGAAGCTTTAAAAAGAAGTGTTCGCCATCCATTCTCATTTTCCCACCTTTTTAGCCTATATCGTACCATACTTATAAAACAATTACGGGCAGAAGGGAGTTTCATCCTTCCAATTCTAAGAAACCCTTACAATCGTGACAAAATAAGCTATAATGAGGTCTAGCCGTTTACAATATGACTATTACTTTTGTTATCAATAACCATTAAAATATCAATTCCTCCATGCTGAATGGATATTAAACATATAGGAGTGTACGTTCATGAACTCTTTCATCACTATGGCGCATTATCTATTGGAGAACTCTGGCACACTCGCTTCAGACATTGTTGATGAGATTGTCGTCAGATTTCGTTTTGATGTTCCGGAAGAGGAGATCGATCAAGCTAAATCAATGTATGATGAGTTTTTAGTGTTTTTAGCACAATCCCTTGATTGCCAGGAGGGCTCTGTTCCTGAGGCGCTGTTATCATGGAGTAAGGGTAACGGAGAAACAGCGGCAAGAAGCCAGCTGGAAATTTCCCAAATTATCATTCGTTATACGGATACCCGTATGGTGTTAGCAGATTTCTTGACGGACATCGGCATGGAATTTGGATTGAATACGAGAGAAGTCGTCATGGTCATCAAAAGAGTGAATCTGATGCTGGATCTCAGTATAAATGAAACGGTGATCGCTTTTGAACGCTATAAAGACCGTGTCATTCATGAAGCACAAAAAGAGATCATGGAATTATCAACACCTATCGTACCCATACAAGACGGAATTGCCATTCTTCCTTTGATCGGAACGATAGACTCCAATCGATCGGACCACTTGCTAAATCGTGTGGTTCCAAAGATTTCTCCTTTGGGCGTCAAATATCTTATTCTTGATTTTTCAGGTATTATTACCATTGATACCGAAGTGGCAAGGCACATTTTTACTGTACACAGTGTTTTGGCTCTGCTCGGAATCGATATCGCAGTTACAGGGATACGCCCTGAATTGGCCAGCAGAATTATAAATGCCGGGATTGATTTTACTTCGATCAAAGTCTATGGAAACGTGAAACAGGCCATTGGAAAAAAGACGTTGAATTAATGGTGTCAGGCGCCGTGAATGGCACCTATTTTTCTTACTGATCGGCTTTCGATATATTCTTGATATTCTTCAGCGAAAGATGACGCAATTGACCACCCTTGTCAAGGATTCTGAGCTTGCGCGCTGATTCGTCCATGTAATGAATCATTCCTTTTATTTCCGAGAGGCCTTTCTCAACCACCGAGAAATTTAATGGGAACGCAAACTCCATAGGATCTAACATCCATTCGTTCATCTCTTCAAGCTGCTGTTCATCAGAAAACGGTTCTTCCTCTTCATAATATTCCTTCAGAAACCAGTGATTTAGCTGGCTTACGGTTTCCGGCAGCATCAAGCTTGTCTTCCGTTTTATGTCACCACGGTCACGAATAACATCGGCCGAACTGGAATTATCTGTTAAACAAGAAGGAGCAGGCTGTTTGTATGATCCCAGCCTGCTAAAAGCATTAAAACGTATTGTAGACATTGTCGCACTCTTCCGGTTGGGGCTGATAGAAGCAATGAAGTTTATATCTGGCAACAAGCGGCTGGCCATACCAGGTGGACGGACAATTTCCCTGTGGCCGAAAATACCACAAGCTGTATTTTGCCGGCCAGTAACGTTCTCCATTAATCGCTCGCTTTGCCAAGCGTTTTTCACTCGTTCTTGCTGATTGATAAAAATAACCGTGTGTTACGGCTTCAAATGCATGGGGCTGGTAAATCATCTGAGGAATTGTCCTCAGTCCTTTAAAATCGGAACAATTGGCACGGATCCTGTTAATTCCAACATTTCCGACCAGCTGCATTCCCCGGACGCCTTCTCCTTCTCCTTCCGCTCGAAGCAATCGGGCTAACAAATTAATATCTGAGCTGCTGGCTTGCACGACAGCCACGGTATCACCTCCAAGAAACCTTCTTTAAACTATATAAAGAATAAGTTTGGTCCATTACCCCTAGTTCAGTAATTTTTAGGAAAAGAAGCATCCTATTTGTTTCCAGCGCATTGAGAAAGATTCAAGAAGGGATGATTCGAATGATTGAGCAAGCAACCCGCGAATACGTCGAATGTTCGCTGTCTGCAAATGAAGGAATGCAGGGGAAAGGTGTTCTTTCACAGGAAAAGGCTGAGTGTATGCTTTCATCCATCTTAGAGATGGGGACCTATCACCTCGTCTACAAAGATCAAGGCAGAGTAGCTGGATGGATTATGATTGGCCGTAATACCGACTACTTTACTGGCAATGAGATCGGTTTTATTTATGATGTCTACGTTCATCAGGAATATAGAGGAAGAGGCCAGTCCAAGAAGCTTGTAGAAGCCGGGATCACGGCGTTGAAGGGAAATGGATATGAAGAAGTAAGATTGAATGTGTTTGATGCGAACTTTGCAAAAGGTGTGTATGAAAAAATGGGCTTTAAGCCGCTGCAAACGATCATGATGTATAAGTTAATAAAGAACCCTGATGATCGATTCTCAGCTCTTTATGAAATCAATGAAAACCCGGCAAGGAACCTTGGTCCTTGCCGGGTTTTCATGTTTACCAGCCTCGCTCATATTGAACGGGGATGTCCAGCGCACCTTTCTGATGCACAGTTTCCGCAGCACGCAGTGGCCAGTATGGATCACGAAGCAGCTCACGTGCTAGCAGTACAAGATCCGCTTTTTCGTTGCGGATGATTTCGTCAGCCTGCATGGCTTGTGTGATCAAACCTACAGCTGCAGTAGGAATACCCGCTTGTTCACGTATTTTTTCGGCGAATAGATTCTGATAGCCAGCACCGACAGGAATAGGTGCTTTCGGGAGATTTCCGCCTGAGCTGCAGTCCACGAGATCCACACCCTCTTCTTTGAGGCGTTTAGCCAGCTCGATGGAATCCTCTATTGTCCAGCCGTCATCCACCCAGTCTGTTGAGGAGATACGGACGGTGAACGGGAGGTTTTCCGGCCATTCCTTTCTCATGATGCGTACAGTCTCTAAGAAAAAGCGGATACGGTTCTCGAAAGAGCCGCCGTATTCGTCCGTTCGCTTGTTAGAGATCGGAGAATAGAAGCTGTGTGCCAAATAGCCGTGCGCCCCATGAAATTCCATCCACTCAAAGCCCGCCTCGCGTGCTCTGATTGTCGCCAGCCGGAAGTTTTCCTGAATCTCTTTGATTTCGTCGATACTTAATTCCTTGGGTTCTTTATATCCTTCACTAAAAGGAATCTCACTCGGACCGACTACATCCCAGCCGCCTTGATCGTTCGGGACTCCGGCTGTACTTTGCTCTTTTTCTTTCCAAGGGCTGTACGTTGATGCTTTCCGTCCGGCATGTGCCAGCTGGATGCCGGGTACAGCTCCGTGTTCTTTCAGAAAAGAGGTGATGCGTTTGAATGGCTCAATATGCTTATCCGTATAGATGCCAAGATCTTCTGGCGAAATCCTGCCTCTAGGTTCCACGGCGGTCGCCTCAACGATGACAAGACCAGCTCCCCCTACAGCACGAGAGCCTAAGTGAACGTAATGCCAGTCATTCGGCATCCCATCCTCGGCACTGTATTGGCACATAGGAGAAACCCCAATTCGGTTTCTGAGCGTAATATCTTTGATAGTAAGCGGAGAAAAAAGGTGTGGCATTGAAAAGTCTCCTTCTGTTTTTTTAATAGTTGAAAACAAAATCATAGTAACACAATCAAAATAACCTGATAAAATAATTTGCCTGGCGCTCGTATAAACGACAGCTTGTATTTTTCCCTTAATCGGCAGAAATAATCATGGACAAAAAATGACGCAAAAGGAGAAATTCAGACAGAAATGAGAAGGGAAAACTTCCTTTTTAGCGAATGTAATTCCATAGAAAGATAAAGGCAGGTGGATTATGTCATACTCAGAAAAATTGATCCAGAAGGTTAAAGAAATGTACATGCTGGACCATAAAGCAAGGGTTCATATTGATAAGACCCAGCATTCTATTAATGTTTTCTTTAGTGATATGAAGTTTAAGTTAAGAATAGTGGAAGAAAAGACGGATGAGATTAATATCCGGATCAATGAAGCCGTCCCGGGTGTTTTTGCACAAATCATGATTAAGCAGACGGTGCTCAGTTTTGAACGGACACCAAACGGTACGATCCTGGTACAGTTGAAGAATGGCGGCGAGATGACGACAGAACTGGACACTCTGGGGTGGGATGGAAGCAGGGTAGCTTCTGAACGATATGACAAGGAATTTACGATTCCCCTGCTGAACAGTTACCTTAAAGAAGCGTTTCACGAGATGCTATTTTAATAAAAAAACAAGGCGGCCACTGTAAAGCACCGCCTTGTTTCTCTATAAGCTTAAAATGTATGTGCAGCATCCTTAGCACGCACAATTCCGTTTTCTTTAATTTCTTGCGCTTTATCAGGCATGGCAGCATGTCCTTCAATAAATACGCCTTCCAATGAAGGAACGCCGAAGAAGTTCATCATTACATTCAAATAACGGTGCCCCATTTCAAATTCTGCAGCAGGACCCTCAGAGTAAATACCGCCGCGAGCTTGAATATGAAGAGCTTTTTTGTCCGTCAAAAGACCCACTGGCCCATTTTCAGTATATTTGAAAGCTTTACCTGCAACAGCAACTGAATCAAGATAAGCTTTCATCACTGGCGGGAATGAGAAGTTCCACAAAGGTGTAACGAAAACATATTTGTCCGCCTCAACGAACTGTTCGCTCAGTTCACCAAGACGCTGGACTTTTGCTTTCTCGTCAGCCGACAGTTCTTCAAATCCTTTACCGCTTTGAAGTTTTCCCCAGCCGCTGAATACATCAGCATCAATATGAGGAATATTTTCTTTATAAAGATCGATATGCACCACTTCATCGCCGGCATTCACTTCTTTATAAGTGTCGATAAATGCCTTACCTGCAGCCATACTGAAAGATTGACTTTCATTATGCGGGTGGGCAGTAATGTATAATACTTTTGCCATTTGTATTCCACCTTTTGTTTGATATAGAGCAGTTATTGTAAATTACCTGCATAAGCAATTATTAAGCATAGGCACAGATTTGTGAAGTAGGCACATTCATGTGGTATAGTATAAAAAAAGGTACTGTAAAAATGGAGGAGCCGTTTCATGAAAAAAAATCCAGAACAATGTCAGGTCGTTGTCGCATTGGACATGATCGTTGGTAAATGGAAGCCGATTATCATACAGCACTTGCTTTCCGGTGATATTTTAAGATTTAACGAATTAAGAAGACTCATGCCCGATATCACTCAACGAATGCTGACGCTTCACCTGCGTGAATTAGAAGAGCAGGATATTGTACAGCGGGTGGTCTACCCCCAAATCCCGCCGAAAGTGGAGTACTCCATTACGGAATATGGCAAAAGTTTAGGGCCGGTGATGGATGCTATGCACCATTGGGGCGCTGCCCATGTTGAGCATATGAAACTAAAAAATGAACAAGGCGCTTCACTTGATGGAGAAGCGAATTAATTGGGATAATAAGAATAAAAGCCGCCAGTCACAAGCGTAACAGGTCCAAGCTGTGACTGGCGGCTTTTATTAATTCTGCGTCAAGATGCCCATGTCCATAAAGCATAAGGAGAACAGTCGTATAGAGCGCCTTGAAACGTGTGAGTTCCTCTTGAAAGAAAGGCTCCCGGCCTTCGGGAGGAAGAAAACTGTAGACGATCATCCCTCCAGTCGATGATTCCTGAAATCTTACCTTGGTCATCCACTGTTATGTTGCGGATATGGAGATCACCATGCACAAGAACTGGGTGTCGAGCGGTATCCTGTTGCTCTGCATCTTGAACCCAATGCTCCAGTTCATCCACCTGTTCATAAAGCTGCAGATTTTTTACGTCCTTTAAAAAGAGTTATCTTTTTCCTTGTTGCAAGCGAATAAAAAACAAGGGGCAAACCTAAGCAGTACTATATAATGGGGGAGAGACAGGAAATAAGGAGAAGAATATGAAAAAGAACAAAACGAACGCGATGAGAATTTTGGATAAAGAAAACATCGCGTATGAGAATATGAATTACAATACAGAGGACGGCAAGATTGACGGAGTATCTGTAGCTCATAAAATTGGCAGGGAACCTGGAATCGTATACAAGACACTTGTTGCACAAGGCGCTGGCAAGGAACATTATGTCTTTGTCATACCGGTTGAAGCCGAGCTTGACCTGAAAAAAGCAGCTAAGGCGGTCAACGAAAAGAAAGTGGAGATGATTGCTGTCAAAGAATTACTGGCCGTCACAGGCTATATTCGCGGCGGCTGCTCGCCCGTAGGCATGAAAAAACAGCTGGCGACAATCATTGAAGAGTCAGCACAGTCATTAGAAACCATCATCGTTAGCGGCGGAAAAATCGGGGTGCAAATTGAACTGTCGCCGCGGGATTTAGAAAATGTGACCAAGGCGAAATATGCAGCGATCACGAAGTAATCAATGAAAAAGCAGAACCAAAATAAGGGTTCTGTTTTTTTTATGGTAACCTTACAGCTTTGTAAGTAAGTGTAAGGTCCATCCATAGTTAGGCGGCTGTGTTCCGTCATAAAATAAAAATAGAGGAAAAAGGATGAATCAGTAAAAGGGGGACAAAGAATGTCACTTACACAATTTAATAATGAAACCTTCCGAAGTATCAATGAACTGGCGGACCGTTTTTCAGAAGCAAACCCTGTCATGGTGTTTCTAGCGGAGTATATGCCCTATGCATTGGGAATCCTTGTCATCGGGTACTGTCTCACCCGCTCCAACCGGAACCGGCTGATGATTGTTTTTGCTATTATGAGCTGTGGAATTGCGGAGATTCTAGGAAAATTTGCAGGTTTGGCCTATTCTCATCATCAGCCTTTTGCAGAGCTGACGAATGTGCATCAACTGGTCGAACACGTAATCGATAATTCTTTCCCAAGTGATCATACCATCATCTTTTTTTCAATATGTACATCGATTTGGCTCTTTAGAAGGAAAGAAGGTGTAATATGGCTTCTTCTCGCACTTTGTGTGGCTTTTTCCCGTGTTTGGGTCGGTGTACATTATCCGATCGATGTAGCGGCAGGTGCTTTGATAGGTATGATCTCGTCAATGGTTGTCTATAAAATCATCCCATTGCTGCCATTTGCCAAACCATTAATGAAGCGTTATGCAAAAAGCGATACGAAGGAGAGAGTGGAGAACTTTTGATCATATAGGCTTAGAGGTCTACTTCTTTTAGGAATGATTGGGTCGAATCCCGTCGTAAGATGTTGCGTATAAACGGTTTGAACATAAATGGCGGGTTTTTGGACATCAAACAGATTTTGTGAACATTTTGAACAAAAATCTGTATTTTGAACAAAAAAATGTAGCATAATCATTCTGCAGGTGAAAGAAGGCCGTTCAATCGCCTTCTTTGCCCGCACAAGGCAGAAAAGGCTAAAATTCTCCTTACATCCAGTTAACTAGTGGCTAATACATAATAAATGACTCAATATCATTCATCTTTTTTCCAAGCAGCAACTAGCTGCTTTTTTGTTACTAAATTGTACCTGTTCCATTAGAATGGATTTAAGAGTTAAGCATGGAATTTTGGAAGATGGGACAGAGTCTTATAGATCCGGAAGGTGGGGCATGCTGCTGATTACTTAAGTTTTTATAGTCCTTGAAAAGAAAGGAGGAGTGCCTGTGTCTGAACAAATGATTTTTATGGAGGAAGAGCACTTGGATGCTTGTGTTGAGCTGTATCAGGATGTATTTAACCGCAGTCCGTGGAATGAGAGCTGGACCGAAGAAACAGCAAAAGAGAGATTAGCTGATTTGATGAATACACCAAAGTTTCTCGGATTTGTATTTTATGAAAACAGCCAGCTTATTGGATTTATTGCTGGAAACAGCAAAAGGACGTATAGCGGATTAACGTTCTATATTGCTGAGCTCTGTGTGAATAACAACATTCAAGGGAAGGGGTATGGCTCTAAAATGCTGAAGCGGTTTGAAGAAGAATTGAAACGAAGAGAGATTCCAAGTCTTTATTTATTAACGGCTAAGCAAGGTCTGGCAAAATTGTTTTACGAGAAAAATGGTTACAGAGTGAACGAGAACCGGTTCGTCATGACGAGAGCGCTTTAAAAGGAGGATTCGTTTATGATCACATATCCGCTTTTACCAAATGAGTCTTCCATCGGGGTTACCGCTCCTTCATCCGGTGTACAGCCTGAACTTCATGACCATTTAAAACAATCCATCCGGCAAGTGGAGGCTGAAGGGTTTCATCTCATTAGCGGTAAACGACTTGGACGCAGCGAAAGGCAAAGTCAGCAGACGCCGCAACACGTGCCAGTGAATTTAACGATATGATGAAGAATGAAGATATCGATATTATCTCAGGAGCTTCCCGGACAGGAGGTTCCTTTTTGTTTCCTGAAAAAAGTGTTATATTCTATCTTATATCAGCATGGAAGGATGATGGAAATGTCGATTGAAAGCGTTAAAGCTCATTTAAAGCAATGGAACCGTGAAAAAGATGTGATGGAATTCGATGCATCAAGTGCAACCGTCCAACAGGCTGCCGATACGATTGGAGTCATCCCTGCCAGGATCGCCAAGACGCTATCATTCAAAGGAGAAGATGGAACCGCTATGCTGATCACAGCAGCAGGGGACGCTAAGATCGATAACAAGAAATTCCGCCAGCAGTTCGGTTTTAAAGCGAAAATGCTTTCACCTGAAGAGGTGCTTGAGCAGACTGGGCATGCGGTAGGCGGTGTCTGTCCTTTTGGTTTAAAAAACGAGATTGCTGTTTATCTGGACGAATCGATGAAAAGGTTTCAAACCCTTTTCCCGGCATGCGGCAGTTCAAACTCAGCGATTCAACTGACAATTGATGAGATCTACGAATATTCCAATGCCAAGGGCTGGATTGATGTTTGCAAAGGCTGGGAGGCAGAGGCAAGTGTTGAGAAAAAAACGATAAATAGCAATCAATAATAAATGATCGAAGAAAAATGAGGCCAGCAAGAGGTTAGATAGGGAAAAGGATTCAAGTAAAATTCAGGAAAACCATGTTACAATAAAAGCTGGGCCGGTTGCCCTTAAAAAGACAGTGTAAAGGAGGCCTCGTCATGATTATCAAGTGGGTTCGTATTCGATAATTCAAGGTGCAGGCCAATACTCCGGGAAGCGTTTATTGATCTGCGCCATGGTAACCGACGGCGAATAGATAATAAATTTTACGGAGGTAACGAAAACATGAGAGAACAGATATTGGGGATAAACAATGTGGAAATTTGTTCAGAGAGCTTTGGTAATCCTGAAAATCCGCCTGTGCTTCTCATTATGGGAGCGATGGCGTCATTGGACTGGTGGGACGATGAAATTTGTCAACGGCTTGCTGATCAAGGAAAGTTCGTCATACGATACGATCATAGAGATGTGGGACGATCGACGGTTTATGAACCAGGGACCTCCAATTATACGATTACAGATCTGGCAGATGATGCGATGGGTGTCCTTGATGCTTACTCGATTCAGAAAGCTCATATCGTAGGAATGTCCCTTGGGGGAATGATCGGCCAGATTCTGGCTTTACGATTTCCTGAACGCGTTCTTACCCTTACAGCGATTGCTTCAAGTGTATTTGGAACGGAGCAGGAGAAGCTGCCGCCGATGGATCAGCGTATTCTGGACTATCATACGAATAGCGCTTCTGTCGATTGGTCAGATCGTCAGTCCGTTATCACCTATCTTGCCGATGGCTGGAAAACGTTAGCGGGAATTAAGCCTTTTGAGCAGAAACGTATGAACAAGCTGGCAGAACGGGAAGTGAACCGGGCGAAACAACTACCGAGCCGATTCAATCACGCTATGCTTCAGGGCGGCGGGGAGTACTTTGATAGGATGGGAGAAATCAGGGTGCCAACGGTCATCATTCATGGTACAGAGGACCCTGCTCTGCCGTATGAGCATGGTTTGGCTCTCGCAAAATCCATTCCCTATGCTGAATTGGTGACACTTGAAGGAGCGGGGCATGAGATCCATAGTGAAGACTGGGGTAAAATTATAGACTCAGTAGTAAAGCTGAGTTCGAAAAAATAGAAGGTATACGAGATTAGAAGCAAGCAGCCAAAGCGAGTTTATCGCCGGCTGCTTGTTTGTGCGGTTGTCATTCATTTAAAGAATTCTGTTTAATTTCAAGCCCATAAAGGGAAATGTCATATTAAATCTCTTATATCGGGGGTACAGAATGTCCATCGCACTTAAACGAACGGAAACAGTATCATGCAGGAGCGAGTATGATTCACTCGCCCGCGTGATTGTATGTGAACCAAAATACATGCATATCTCTGAAGTAATTAATGAAACACAGCGTCATTATGCAGATCAAAATATTAATAAGAGACTGGCTGCCAAACAGCACCGGAACTTCGTCCGTACTTTGCGTGCCCATGAAGTCGAGGTGATTGAACTCCCCCCGCGTCAGGAATTTCCAGAACAGGTATTTACCCGGGATATTGGTTTTACGCTGGATTCCACTATTTTTGTCTCTTCAATGGGAAGCAAGATCAGACGAGGAGAAGAAATTGTATTAAAAAACTGGCTGAAGAATAAAAACGCACGCCTTCGAGAAATCAATGGAGGAAAGATAGAGGGCGGTGACGTACTTGTTGATAAACGTACTATTTATGTAGGTGTAAGCAGCAGGACCGCTCATTCATCCATACAATCTTTAAGAGGAATGATACCAGAACATGAAGTGGTTTCCTTGCCGTTTAATCCAAAATATCTACATCTTGATTGTGTGCTCAACATACTATCTCCGACTCAGGCGCTTGTGTTTCCATCTGCTTTTCGTAAAAAGGAATTGGATTTCTTGGCGAAAAGGTACGATTTGATCGAAGTGAGCAAGGAAGAACAGTTCTCATTAGGCACAAACGTACTCTCCATTGGGAATAAAAAAGTGTTCAGCCTGCCCGTAAATCCTCAGGTGAACAACAACCTTCGAAAAAGAGGATACGAAGTGATTGAAGTCGACTTGTCCGAAATCATCAAATCCGGCGGTTCTTTCCGCTGCTGCACAATGCCCATATTAAGAAAATGAGATGGTACGGTTTGGTGCCAAGCCCCCCATTTACACACTTGTGTAATGGAGGTGCCTGGCACCAAATATTCACACCGAATTTGACAAATCACGATAAAATGGTAGTATTGTTTGATCTGTTGGCTATCAATCTATGTTAATATGCGGTAGGAGTATTGATGAAATAAATGGACGTGCATGCGGCAGCAGAACAGAAATTAATGCTGCCTTTTGCTATGATTGAAACCATAACATGAAAGGTGAATTTTCATTCATGAGATTTCTTAGTTTTAAATTTCTGCTCTTGATATTTTTTTCGGCTGTGTTAGCCGTTTTACTGCTCTATTACTTTACAGGCATTAAAATTCCTGGAAAACAACCCATTCTTAATGTCATCGATAATGTGAAAGATATGTCTTCCATCGAAAATGAAAATAAAGTACTAAAATCAAAGCTGCAGGAACAGGAATCTCTTTCTGTACAAAAGGTGGAGCTTGAAAAAGAAAACAAAAATCTTCAAGCGGTTGTGGACAAAACAAAAGAAGTGGAACAGTACGATCCGCTTCAAGCGAGCGTGATGTACAGAAATTCAGACACATCCAGCTGGTATGAAACCGTTGTGATCGATAAAGGAAGCCAGGACAAAGTTCAAAACAATATGGCGGTGATTACGAAGGACGGATTGATCGGAAAAATAACCGACGTAAAACCCACCTGCTCCGAAGTTAAGCTGCTCAGCAGCAAAGACAAAAGGTACCGCATCTCTGCTTCCATCAAAGGAAAAAAGAACGTCAACGGTATCCTGAACGGGTATGACTCAAGCAATAAATACTTAATGGTACGAGATATTTTAAATAAAAACATTAAAAAGGGCGAGAAGGTCGTTACGTCAGGACTGGGCGAAATTCTGCCTCCTAACCTGGATATCGGAACCATCGTGAAGGTCAAACCGGATCCCTACGGACTTACAAACATTGCCTACATTAAACCATCTGCCGATTTTTATGACATCAATCAGGTCGTCGTTCTCAGATCGACGGCACATCAATAATCTCTTTTTTCTAAACGTTTTAAAGTACCCCCAATAGGCTATTTTAGTGGTATGTACTTTATTAATGAAGGAGATGGGAAGCATGTCAAATGTCAAACTGGCGGTCATCTATTACAGTTCTACGGGAACCAACTACAAGCTGGCGAATTGGGCTGCGGAAGGCGGAAAAGAAGCAGGTGCAGAAGTGCGAATTTTAAAGGTGCCGGAACTTGCTCCGCCTGAGGCGATTGAATCCAATGCCGCATGGAAGACGCATGCAGAAGAGACGAGGGACGTTCCGGAAGTATCTCTGAATGATTTAGAATGGGCAGATGCGTTCATATTCAGCATCCCTACCCGTTTTGGGAATGTGCCTGCACAAGTTAAACAATTTCTTGATACGACAGGTGGTCTATGGTTTAACGGAAAATTGGTGAATAAAGTGGCCAGTGCCATGACATCTGCTCAAAACCCTCATGGCGGACAGGAAGCTACAATCCTTTCTCTTTATACGACGATGTACCATTGGGGTGCGATCGTAGCGACACCGGGATATACGGATCCCGTGTTATACGGCGCAGGCGGAAATCCATATGGAACCAGTGTTACGGTAGACCAAAACGGAAACATGAAGGAAGATGTGAAGGACGCCGTCATTCATCAGGCGAAACGGACAGTGACGGTTGCGGATTGGGTCAAAAAAGGGAATCAATAAAAAATAACAAAAAAAATAGCCGATTCTCTATGGGAGAGAATCGGCTTTACGTTTTTCCTTATGTCGGGGCTGCTCCTCCGCCAGAAGAGAGCGCTTGTGCACTAGGTGCTGCACCGCTTGTAGTTGACGGGCCGGCAGCTTGGGCAGGGGTCAATGGTACAGCGGGACCGGCTCCAGCTTGTGCGGGAGTTTCAGGAGTGGGCGGTTTCTTTTGAAGTGTACCTTGAATCGGTGTCAACAAAGGACCGACAACGAGTGAGGTAGGAGGAGTATCAAAGGCTGAACCGGATGAGATCGATTCTGCATCACCGATCAATAGGATGGAGGAAATACTGACCCCCATAATGTCGAGTTCATGAACAGCAATTTTGCGGTTAATCACTTTAACATGCAATTCTTCACCTCCTGTTCTGAGGCATACTATCTATGTGTATGGAAAGGACTTGTTATTTATGAATGCTTTTCTTAATGGATCTTTTTAAATCCGTATTTTTCAAGTGTCTTTACGGACGACTCACTCTTAAGAAATGTGTACAGTTTTTTTGCCTCTGCTTTTTGTTTCGAATCCTTAATAACTCCTAATGGATAAACGATCGGACTGTGAGAGGCTGAATCGGCTGATGCTGCAATGCTCACTTTTTTCGAAACCAGAGCATCCGTTCGATAAACGACTCCGGCATCAACATTTCCCGTTTCCACATAGGAAAGGACTTGACGTACATCCTTTGCATAGACGAGCTTTGGTTTCGCTTTTCCCCATACCTTCATGTTTTTAAAAGTTTCCAGTGCATATTGGCCGGCGGGCACGGCTTCAGGAGTCCCGATCGAGATCTTTTTAACAGAGCTGTTCTTTAAATCATTGAATGTCTTTATACTGGATTCAGATTCTTTTGGAACAATCAGAACTAAATCGTTTCCTACTACATTTGCCCCCTCTTTTCTTTCAATACTGCCATCCTTCACAAGAGCCTGAAACTTGTCCTGGGCTGCAGAAAAGAACAGATCGACAGGTGCCCCTTGTGAGATTTGCTGCTGCAATGTACCCGAAGCGCCAAAATTGAAATGAAGCTTAACGAATGGATGCTTTTTCTCGTATGTATGCTGCAGGTCTGTAAGGGCATCCTTAAGGCTGGCTGCAGCTGAAATCGTTAAGTTGACGGTTTGTTTTTGTTTGGAAGCCTCATCCTTGTCCGATTGGCCTGTACAAGCCGTAATTGTCGTGAACAAAAAGAGAAGAAGAAGCAGACCAACTGTTTTTTTCATGGTAAGATCACTCCGATTTACAATTTTCAATTCTTTCTTAGTATAACTGATTATAACTTTCGGTGGTTCAGGAACAATACGACCTCGCTTTTCAAAAATCGAATGAAAATTAAAACTAGACCTTTCTTCTTCGGATTTTAAATCCCAGTTAAGCCGGCTGTAGGTCTATGATCTGCATCTTACCGTGCACATCATCAATGAAAAATAAGAGAAACGAGATTCTGTTCATAGGAATCTGGTTTTTTCTTTTATCTTAAGGAAGAGTTAAACTTCTCCTTTTAAAGTGGCTGTAATGTTGCTTCGGACAGAGAGGATGAGAGGAAGTATGGAAACAATGAACGGCATGTTATCGGTCGTGATCCCGGCATTCAACGAAGAGGAGGTTATTGAACAACGTACCACCGGCTGAAAACGGTCATGGATTCAACAGGAAGCGATTATGAGTTTCTCTTTGTGAATGACGGAAGCCAAGACACGACCTCAGAACAATTGCTGAAGATCAGACAAGAGGATCACCGGGTAAAGCCGATGGAATTCTCCCGGAATTTTGGCCATCAGGTCGCTATCTCGGCTGGTATGGATCATGCGAGAGGAGATGCGGTCATCATTATTGATGCTGATCTGCAGGATCCTCCAGAATTGATCCCTGCCATGATCAATAAATGGAGAGAGGGCTTTGATGTCGTATATGCCGAGAGGACGGCAAGGAAAGGGGAAACGTTTTTTAAGAAACGGACAGCTGCCCTGTTCTATCGGACGTTGCGACGGATGACAAATACGGAAAGCTCACTGTCAGTCGCTCCCATCATCTTAAATACAAAGCATGCCGTTATGGCAATGGGAGGTTTTTCGGGCAGTGAAAATTGGCCAAAGCAGGCGAAGTGAAATATTTCTTGGTTTCCGGCAGACAGGGGCGATGGGTCGCGGAAGCCAAAAGTTGACGGATTGGATCAAGAAAAATTGTGATCAAGTGCCGTCGAGTGAATGGAACTCGAACAAAGAAAAGAATACTCTTCGCTCTGGATCTGTTCAAGACCAAGCTCTATATGTATACAAAGGATAAACTCAGCGGCTCCTCCAAAGAGCCGCTGTTTTTGCTTTTTCGGCAGGAGGTTGAGAAACTTCCCGCCAAATGACCTAGAGAACGGCTCGTTTTTTATAAAATTTCTCAACCTGTGAAAGCCGGTCTTTACTACTATTGGATTATTTTTTGATTTATGATGGGGGTTAGAAATATCTTATTCAATCAGGAGTGAACGGCATGAGTCCAGCGTTAAATAGGGAATTACTAAAGTTAATAGAGAATAAGAGAACAGAAGTAATTCATTCAGCGATGGAGAAAGGTTTTCATAACGAGGAGACCGTCAGCCGGGGAAATGAACTGAATGAACTGTTAAACTGTTATCAGAAACTGCTTTCTATACATCCCTTGAAAAAGATTTAGTGATTTGCCCCTGATTGTATTCCTTCCTCATCCGATTTTTTATTTCTCTTATCCTACCCCTGTTTCCTGCACTATACCTTCTTATGTACTAAACTCTCACTAGCATATATGTGTATTGGTAAACATATGGTAGAATTTTTACAAAGAAATATTTTCTGTCTTTAATGATGTGAGGGGGAGGCAGCACGTGATTGACGGCAAAAAAATCTATTTTTACAGAATTAAAAAAGGCTTAACCCAAAAAGCTGCCTGTGAAGGAATCTGTTCTGTTTCATACTTAAGTAAGATAGAAAACAACAGCATAACGGCTAGCCCTGAAATATTACAGTTGTTGTGTGAACGGTTAGACATCCAAACCTCTATTGTCAGTGAAGAGGTCGTCAATCATCTTAAAAAAGAAATCTATGACTGGTATCAGGATATAAAGTACAGAAATGCAGACGATGCACACAGGAAGTTTGAAGAGCTTCAGACCGAAGTAAACCAATTGAATGATCTTGGTCTAGTCAATCTTTTTCAAATTTTTTCAGCACGCTACTTTATGTATATAGAGGACTTGGATAAGGCAAAAGAACAGCTCGAAAAGCTGACTGAAATGAAAAAAATGTATACCACTGAGATGGAGTTTTATATTTTTCAGTTCAGAGCCCTTTATGAATATTTAACGGATAATTACAAAACAGCACTACATTTTTATAAAAAAGCTTACTTATTAGCAAGCAAGCTCAACATTTTAGAACCGGATTTAATTTACCAAATAGCCAGTATCAGCAGCAGGTTGGGTTATTTTTCTCAAGCTCTCTATTACGCAAAAACAGCACTGGAAGCATTCAATGCAGAAGCCAATTATTCTAAAGGCCTGGATTGCCATATTACACTGGGTATTGCCTATAGCCGATTGAAGGATTTTGAAGCGGCCAAATCCCACTACCTCGTCGCTTTAAATGCAGCAACTTTTAACCCCACATTAAAAGCGATGCTGCCAAACATCCTTCACAACATGGGACATTCCTATTATCAGGCTGAACAATATGACGAGGCAATATCTGTATTAAAAGAAAGCCTCCGAAAGAAGAGGGGGATAAACACGGCGTTAACCATCTGCCTGATTGCTTATAGCTACTACATGAAAAGACAACTAAGAGAAGCCAAACAGTGGATTAGAAAAGGCTTAAAAGTTACAGGGGAAGAAATTAATACTCCTAGCTTTATTCGACTAAAAACAATGGATTACAAATTGCATGATCTGGAACAAACCGAAGAATATCAGCAATTTATAGAAGAAAAGGCTATTCCATACTTAGAAAAAATACAGGACCGTTTACATCTGATTGAAATGTATGAGGAACTGGCTATCTACTATTCCAACAAGTTTTCTTATAAACATGCCAATCATTACTATGCAAAACTTAATCAGTTGTACAAAGAGTCTTTATAGAATAAAAAGATAACCCGACTACACCAAATCAGGCTCCGTCCAACTCAGAACCGGTCAGTTTTTCTATTGACAATATTTCTCCAAAAAAGGTATTTGCGAAAACAACGATCATGCAAGCTTCATGTTTCCAAAAAACACGAGGACAACGATAAAGGAATACCGCTTGTATCTTGACGGATCTCGATTCACTCTGGCGACCGATCCTCCGGCTAGCTTTATTGGGTTTTTTGGAAGGGGCAGGGAGAACGTGATCGATCGATTTGATCTGCAAGGAAAGAAAAAGGAAGTCCTAATGAAAAAAGCATTCTGATGGAGACATCAGCATGCTTTTTTCATCTTGTTCAATCCACGACAAGATAGGCGATCATTGGTCCGTTGTGTGAGATATCCGAATGAGTTTTGCAGATTAATCGGTAGATGCCTTGTTTTTTAAACCGCAGATGCAGCACGGTTTCTTTTCCTTTCACTACCGTTCCTTTCACATCTGTTCCTTCAATAAAAAACGGATGCTCTTTGCCGTTCACGCCATAAATGCTTAAGGTCACTGGCTGATCATACGGGATATGAATCGTCCCTGGATCCCACCTGTAAGCCTCAATTTCTTTGCCATTTTCGAGTTGGGACTTAAATTCTCCAGTAACCATGTTGATGACCAGCCGTTTTGAAGCAGCTGGTGAACCCGCCGTCTCTACCGCTTCCGGTTTAACCACATACCACGTTCCCATCCCGAGACAAATGAATAGGATAATGGCCAGTATCCACTTTTTTGGAACATATAGTATTTTCAAGTATCCCACCTCCATGAGCTTGTCTTTTCAACTATATGAATGGAAGAGGGATAAGTTGTTACTTTTTTAGAAAGAATGAAGCGCTTCTGAAAAGAAATCGATCAGCCGAATCCGCAACAAAGAGGGATGACATAATGTCATCCCTCCAAATCATCGTTAGATTTTAATATCAATCTTTGCATTTTTCTTAAGCTCTTTAACGTGGCTCATCAATTTCTCCTGCTTTTTTTGCTGTTCAAGCTGCTGCTTGATTTGGGGCTTTACTTCTTCCAGTTTTGGAGGCTTCTGTCCTTTGCCTGTACCTTGTTTCGCGTACTGGTTATAGTAATCCTGAATCTCTTTGTCTGTCACTGTATCGGCAGGCACTTCTTTATCGATATATTTTTGAGAAGTAATGCCATCTGTGATCTGATCTTTTAATTCAGATTCCGTTAGCTTCGCCTGCTTTAAGGCTTTGTTAAAGTTCTTCTCGCCTTTATATTGCTTCTTCGTTTTTTCGAGCTCTTTGTTCACCTCAGCTGAAGATGCTTTATAGCCTTTCTTCTTCGCATCCTGCATGATCAGTGATTGCCCGATCAAGCTTTCAATAGTCTGGCTCTTGATCTGTTTTGATGCTTCTTTTGAAGAAGGGTCTTGTCCCATCTGCTGCATCTGCATTTGAGAGGAAGAAAGCGCCTGGTTGTAATCTTTGCCGATGATCTTGTCATTATTTACTGTCGCGACCACCTTACCATTGGCCACTTTTTGTGCTTCAAGCTTTTTTTGCATTTCCTTCATCTGTTCTTCTTGCTTTTTCTGAGCTTCGGACGTTTTCGTTTTATCGTTGTCCGAAGCCTTTTTCTCTTTATCATTTGATCCACAAGCCGTTAATGCCACGGCCAATAAACACACCATTAATATCGAAATGATTTTTTTCATCATTCCACTCCTTTCAAAACATCCTTGGTGCGCATTATAACGGATATGAGACAAAAAGTGAAATGATAGGGGGGGAGCCAGAAAAAAAGAAGATCTCACAGCGTTATACTGTAAGTATCTCCCTTACTGATCAGATGATAAACATAGCGACAATGGTGGTAACTGCGAGACCGATGACAACCGGCAAAAGATTACGCCTTGCCAGTTCAAAAGGATCAACACCGCAGATGGCTGCAGCAGGAATCAGTGCCCACGGGATTAACGTGCCGCCTCCTACCCAGATGGCCGAAATCTGCCCCAAGGCGGTAAGTGTTGCGGCTCCTGCACCGATCGAGTGCGCGAATAAAGCAGCAATCGAACCGGCCAGTGAAATGCCTGAAAAACCTGAGCCGTCGAGTCCGGTGATGGACCCCACAACCGTTAAGGTAACAGCGCCGACCTCATTGCTTAGGGGCACGACTGAAGCAAGCGCGACACCTAAGTCATTGACGATTCCATGAGAACCTTTTGGGAGAACATCACCAATGATTTTTGTAAAGCCGGCATCTCCCAGGTAAAAGAAGGCCGCGATTGGAATTACAGGGCCAAACACTTTAAAACCGAACTGGAAACCTTCAATCAGATAGCTTGTGGTTTTTTCCAATCCTTCGTTCTTGTGGCTCGCCATCGTGATGAGCAAGAGAATGAACACCGAAGTGCCGCCGATCAGTGCGGTTGCATCACCACCTTGAAGATGAAGGATATACATGGCTGCAACATCCAGAGCAAACAACAGAGGAATCAGCAGAGCAAATAAGCGTTTTTGGCCGTCAGAAAGAAGGTTGCTTTGACTTTGGAGCCGTTCCTTCGGCTCTGCGACTGAAGACAATCCAGTCGTTGCGGTTAATCTCCCGGATTTTAAATCCCGTTTTAAAAAGTAGAAAGCGGTTAGGGTTGTTACCACTCCCATCACAGCCACGAGCGGGATGCTCGCTTGAATAACCTGGCTGACCGGGAGTCCCGCCGCATCCGCAGTCAGTTTAGGAGCAGCCTGGATGACATAATCGCCTGAAAGGGCAATACCATGGCCAAACAGGTTCATCGCCATCGCTACGCCAAGCGCCGGCAAACCTGCTCGGATGGCAACCGGCAGTAGAACCGCTCCCATTAAAGCAACGGCAGGAGATGGCCAGAAAAACCAGGAGATGACCATCATGAGAATGCCGATGGTCCAGTAAGCGAGAGCCGGAGTCCGTATCAGCTTTGAAAACGGTGAGATCATCACATCATTGATGCCGGTAGCCGTCAGCGTCTTGCTCATCGCTACGATAATGGAGATGACCAGGATGGTTGAGAGCAGCTCGGTAATGGCATAGACAAAGCTGTTGAAGATGCTGCTGACTGAAGCGCTTAACGAGCCAGTAGCAGTTATGGCAATTAAGAAGATTCCAATGATACAGACCAGAGTCGTATCCCGTCTTAATACCATAAAGCCAATAATTAAAAAGATGAACACGACATAAATCCAATGAAGCGCTGCAAGTTCAACGCCCATTCTCTTCTCTCCCTTCATCGTTCCATATTCCTTTAAGGGGCATATGCCCATGGTGATGGTAATTACAGAATATGTTTAGTTGGAGAAGTGGTGAGAAGATTTCATGTGACAAAAGCCCCAGCTATTCCTTAGCAAGGCACTTGATCCGCACTGCACCCTTTTTTGTGTTAGCATTAAAGGTAACTAATAGACAGGCAGAGGGTTTTCATGAAGAACAAGAGTGAGAAACGTTACGAAACAGACTTGTATGAACCAGTCAGGGATTTTTTTATGGAAAAAGGGTTTGAAGTGTATGGTGAGGTCAACCACTGTGACATCGCTGTGGTAAAGGAAGAGGAGCTGATCCTTGTAGAATTGAAGCTTAATCTGAATGTTGATCTTCTTGTTCAGGCCGTGAATAGGCAGAGGCTGACTGATCTCGTCTATATCGCCATTCCGAAGCCGAAGTATAACAGGAGATCAAAAAAGTGGCAGGATATCCTTCACCTGATCAGAAGGCTGGAGCTCGGCCTGCTCCTCGTTTCGTTTCCAAAGAGCGGCCCGGTTGTGGAGCCCGTTCTTTCACCTGGTGCTTTTGATCGGGTAAAAAGCAAGCAGGGCTATAAGAAAAAAAGAGTAAAGCTATTGGAAGAAATCAAAGGAAGAAACGGTGACTACAACGTTGGAGGCAGCAGCAAAACGAAGCTCATGACCGCCTACAAAGAAAATTGTATTCAGATTGCCTTCCTGCTGGAACAGTTCGGACCGTTATCCCCAAGAGCACTGAGGAAGCTGGGGACAGGCGAAAAAACGCTGCCGATCCTGAACAAAAATTATTACGGATGGTACGAGAAAATTGCCAGGGGGCTGTATGCGGTCAGCGAAACAGGGAAGAAAGAGATCACTCTGTTTCCTGATCAAGTGAATTATTACCGCGAGTTGCTGAAAAACGCAGCATCCGAAACGGATGAGGCTAGCCCCTAATCCGTTTTTATTCAGGAATCAGCCTTTTTTCCTATCTATGAAACAAGTTAATGCAAACGCTTTCATTCGCTCCTTTATCATGGTAAAGTTATGGTTGAAATCTCATTTTCTATATTTAAGGGAGGATAAGGAATGAAGTCGGCATCGCTCAAACGGTTTACGGCGTTACTCTCAATGATTGCATTGGTGATCGGCGGGCTTTTTTCTTTCCATTCTGTGCAATCGTTTGCGGAGACGGCAGCAGGTGGAAAAACGAAAGTCACCATACACTATCAAGCAGCAAAGGACAATACGAAGGATTGGAATCTATGGGTCTTCCCTGAAGGAGGAGAAGGAAAAGCCTATCCGTTTACCGGAGAGGACAAGTTTGGAAAAGTAGCTGAAATCGAACTTAGCGGTGCCTATAAGAAAGTCGGCTTTATCGTTAGAACTGACAGCTGGGAAAAGGATGGCGGGGATCGTTTTATCGATATTGCGGCCGGAGAAGGGGAAGTCTGGGTAAAGGCCGGGGATGGAAACACCTATACAGAGCCGCCGGATGGAGAGTACCGTGATCTGCCTTCCTATGAAAATATCGATGTGAAGGTTCACTACTTTCGCTATGACGACCAATATGAAGGCTGGAACTTATGGACCTGGCCGGAGAACGCTGAAGGAAAATCCGTTCCATTCACTGATGAAGATGATTTCGGAAAAGTAGCCAACATTCAGATGAAAAACTTAAAGGACGTTCACAAAATCGGTTTGATCGTAAGGAAAAGCTTTCCTGGAAACGAGTGGGCCGACAAAGAATTCGGAGACCGTTATGTGACGAACTTTAAAGAAGACGGTTCTGCTGAAATATGGATCGCACAAGGGCAGGAGCGTATTTACTATGACAAGGATTTGGTCGACCGTGCACCGACGATTGTAAGAGCAAGCATCGACGGGTTTAACGAAATTACTTTTGAAACGAACTTTCCGTTAGATGTTAAGAATCACGGCTTATCACTTTCAGGAGGAGCGGACATAAAAGAAGTGGTTCCTTTTGACAGCAAAGCCGGTGAGTTTACAAACAAGGTGAAGGTCATTACGGCAAGGAATCTGGATCTCACAAAAGTTTACAAGATAGCTAAGGACGATTTCGGAGAGGCTGTTGTACAGACAGGTAAAGTCGTCCGAACACCAGAGTTTGATCAGCAGTTTTTTTACAGCGGAAATGATCTAGGAAACACGTATTCGAAAAAAGAAACGAGTTTCAGGCTTTGGGCGCCAACCGCCAGTGAAGCTAGGCTGGTTAAGTATAAAACCTGGCATGGCGAAAATGGCACCGAGCTGCCGATGAAGAAGTCTGAGCGCGGGACCTGGGTGACTGCACTAAAAGGAAATCAAGAGGGATTGATCTATACGTACAAAGTGAAGATCGGCGACCAGTGGAATGAAGCGGTGGATCCCTATGCCCGTGCCGTTACTGTTAACGGAAACAAGGGGACAGTGATCGATTTGGATAAAACGGATCCGAGGCATTTTCGCAAACGAATGAAAGCCCTCACTCCTGAAGATGCGATCATCTACGAGCTGCATGTCAGAGACCTCTCCATGCATCCGAAGAGCGGCATCGAGCATAAAGGAAAATTCCTGGGGGTTGCTGAAGAAAAAACAAGAGGTCCAAAAGGGGTAAAGACCGGACTAGACCATATTAAAGACCTCGGGGTTACGCATGTTCAGCTGCTGCCGGTCTTTGACTACAACTCAGTCGATGAAACGAAACTCGATATACCGCAATTCAACTGGGGCTATGATCCGAAGAACTATAATGCACCAGAAGGTTCCTATTCTACGGATCCTTACATGCCCGCCGTCAGGATCAGAGAGATGAAGCAGATGGTGAACACGCTGCACCATAACAATCTCCGCGTGATCATGGACGTCGTCTATAACCATATGTTTTCCGCCGGGGAGTCCAACTTCCAGAAGCTTGTACCGGGTTACTATTTCCGCTACAACGAAGACGGAACGTTGGCGAACGGTACTGGTGTAGGAAACGATACAGCTTCAGAACGGAAGATGATGCGCAAATTCATCGTAGATTCAGTGAGCTATTGGGCGAAAGAATACAATCTGGATGGCTTTCGCTTTGACTTGATGGGGATCCATGACGTTGAAACGATGAACGAAGTCAGAAAAGCATTAAACAAAATCGATCCTTCGATGATCGTGCTTGGTGAAGGGTGGGACCTCAACACACCGATTGATCCAGCAGCCAAAGCCAACCAGAAGAATGCCGGAAAAATGCCAGGGATTGCGCATTTCAATGACAATATCCGTGACGGGCTTAAAGGCAGTGTGTTCAATGATACAGATAAAGGATTTGTGAACGGCAAACCAAGTACCGGGGATACCATTAAGGAAGGCGTTAAAGCAGGCATCGATTACCCAAGCACCATGGCGAGTTATAAGGATCCGCAGCAAGTGATCACGTATGTGGAAGCGCATGATAACCACACCTTATGGGACAAACTGCAGCTGACCAATCCTGACAGCTCCATCGAGGCACGTAAAAAGATGCACGAACTGGCGTCTTCCATCATATTGACTTCACAGGGCGTTACGTTCCTTCATGCCGGACAGGAGTTCATGAGAACGAAAGGCGGCGATCATAACAGCTATCAGTCCCCTGATTCAGTGAACCAGCTCGACTGGCAGCGCCGTGCCGACTTCGGCAAGGAAGTCAATTACATGAAAGGCTTGATCAGGCTTCGCAAGAGCCATCCGGCTTTTCGTATGAGAACGGCACAGGATATCCGGCGCCATTTATCCTTCCTGCCGGCTCCAAAGAATACTGTCGCCTATGAACTTAAAGGCCATGCGAACAAAGACAGAGCCAAGGATCTGGTTGTCGTGTATAACGCCAATGTTGACGCTCAAACGATTTCTCTCCCGGCAGCAGGCCCTTGGAAGGTACTTGTAAACGGCGAAAATGCCGGAAACAAATCACTAGGTGTTTTGCTCGGTAATAAAATAAGTGTACCTGCATTGAGTGCTGTCGTCCTAGAAGGGAAATAATCTATAAGCTGCCGGAGGAGTACCCGGCGGCTTTTTTAATGTCATTTTGTATGAAAACTGCATTCGTTCACTAGTCACTTTTAATAGTAGATTACAGAATATTCTTACTATATAATGCGAAGTAGGATTGACACCGGAGGAGGGTACAAATATGAATAACAATTTAACGTCAAGCCGGCAAGCTGAAGTAACGATACGAGACATATTGGAAGCTAGAAAAAGAATCGGTTCCCTTATTAAAAAAACACCTGCAGTCGAATCCTTTGTTCTTTCTGAAAGAACAGGACGGCCGGTTTATCTTAAACTGGAGACCGTTCATGATACTGGAGCATTTAAAGTCCGGGGGGCAGCGAACAAAATTTTAAGTTTAAGTGAAGAAGAAAAAAAGAGAGGGATTACAACGTATTCTACTGGAAATCATGGAATGGCTGTAGCCTTTGTAGCGAAAAAGCTGGGCATTGAGGCTACTGTCTGTATATCCAACCGGGTGCCGAAAGCAAAAGTCGATTCGCTCAAGAGATTGGGGGCGGCCATTGAGTTTTGTGGAGAAAGCCAGGATGAGGCCGGCGAAAGATGCTTTGCATTAGTAAAAGAGCAGGGGCTGACCGTGATTGAGCCATTCGATGATCCGTATATTATCGCTGGACAGGGTACCATCGGTTTGGAATTGCTGGAGGATATACCATCCTTATCAGATGTGATCGTGCCGCTTTCCGGAGGGGGGCTGCTATCCGGCATCGGTATGGCTCTAAAGTCAAATGACAGGAGCATTCGGGTAACGGGGGTCTCCATGGAAGAATCCGCTGTAATGTACGAAAGCCTTAGAGCCGGAAAACCCATAAGTTTACCAGAAAAGGATACTCTTGCAGACAGCTTGCTTGGAGGTATAGGGCTGGACAATCAATATACATTTGAAATGGTGAAAAGGTATATGGACCAGGTTTTATTAATTCCTGAAGAAGAGATCGCATACAGCATGGCCTTTATGATGGATCATCATCGAATGATCATGGAGGGAGCGGCCGGTACTGGGATCGCGGCATTATTAGGAAATAAAATAGAAGATCAGGAAGGAGCCATTGCTGTCATTATCACAGGCCATAATGTTGATCTTTCTGTCATACAGCACGTACTTACTTCCTACTCACCATCTTGAAAATTCTCCACTTTTCCGCAAGATATAGAGGATGATTTCGTTTTGTGATAAAAAATATAGGAAAAACCTCCAATATGATGGTGTGCTATATTTAACAATATGTATAATTTAATCAGAAATATCTTGCGGTCAGGAGGGTTCATATGAGGTTGTCAGTAGGAGATATACTAAACTTTGAGATCATGAAAAATGCCCGGGTACGAATGGGCGGCCATATCCTGAATGAGCGTTATGTTCAATGGATTTCTGTTATTGAGATGCCTGTAGAAAATTTTGTCCGCAAAAATGAAGTGGTCCTGAGCACAGCCATTGGGTGCGGCCATGATGTATTGTTATTCAAAAAATTCGTTGAGGATATCATTCAATCGAAAGCTTCAGCACTTATTATTGCTTTGGGGCGGTACATATATGATGTTCCCAAAGAAGTGATACAGATGGCGGAAAAGCATAATTTTATCATTATTGAAATTCCATGGGAAATCCGTTTTTCTACAATCATTGAAGATGTACTTCACGCACTCAATGACATGCAGTATAAAGACCGGGAAAAGTCTGAAAGAGTTCAGCAGGAACTCCTTCAATTGATTTTAAAGGAAACAAGTCTTAATGAAATATCCGGTTTTATTCAAAAACATATTGGCTGTCCTCTCGTTATTACGGACAGAGCTGGAGTCGTCCAGGACAGGTCTGAGACGTACGAGCCTGATGACAGATGGAAATTCTATGATCTTAAAGATTGCATCTCTACTGAACACGCTGTTCTGCCACAGGATCCGATGTATCAAAAGTTCCATCTCGTTGAAAGGGATGGTCAGACCATTGTCCAATTGCCAATACTAAAGGCTTCAGGAGATATACAAGGATATTTATTTGTTCTGCCCCCGAATGATTTGATCGAGGACTTTTTAAATCAGTACCGGGTGAACGTGCTCGAACATGCAGCTACTACGATCGCGCTTTGGCTGTCTCGGCAAAACGCCATAGAAGAAACAGAGATGCGTCTTCGCAGTGATTTTGTTCAGGAATTGGCAAAGGGAGAGTTCTCATCGCGCGAGCAAGCAGAATCCAGAGCAAAATTGCTCGGATTTAATCTCAAGCTCTCTTATATATGTATCGCGGGCTATCCTGAGAACCTGGAACTGCTGTTTAAAAAAAGAAAACAGCACTATGATTCGTATGCTCACTGGCTTGACAGCATGATCCGTTACATTGAGGAAGAAATTAATTATGCGGCCCAATCTCTTAAAAAAGAAGTCATGATGACCTATCAAGGAGAAAAACTGATCCTCTTTGTAGAAATGACAAGCCATGAGAACCCGGCGCATCACTTTTTGGATCTGGTTGAGAGGCGTCTCAGGAATCTGCTGCCTGATGTCATTATTTCATGGGGAATTGGTGCTCATCAGGAGGAGGTTGCAGGGTTTAAAAAAGGATTTGACCAGGCAAAGACAGCTCTGCAGATTGGAAGAAATAAGAAGGGAGCAGGACACCGGGTACTGTATGAGAACACAAAGGTTGACCGGGTATTGTTGACGCTCGCACAGAACAAAGAAATGAAAGAGATCATCGTATCAGCCATCGAGCCGCTTATTCAATATGACCAGCAGCGCACCATGGATCTTATCGGTACATTCACCACCTACAATGAATGCCACGGAAATGTGAGCCAGACCGCTCGCCTGCTAAATCTTCACAGGCAATCCCTGTTGTACAGGCTGCGTAAAATAGAGACTCTGACTGGGCTTTCCTTGATCGACACGGATGATTTATTTTTATTGGATCTCAGCATTAAAACATGGAAGCTGGGATTGCCGGAAGCCAGCTCAATCCTGTGAAAAGTAAACGGCAGTCCAGCCAAACAATAAAAAAACAAAGACTTGTACAAGGTCTTTGTTTTTTGTTATTTATTATTTTTTTATGAAAGACCTCGAACCTTTCCCATACATGCTCAAGTTTTTTCAGACGTTCCTGCGCGTCATCCACCCTTTCCCTTCCAATGTAGGCAATCAGGCTATTAATCAGACTCAACGCGTGATTTTCAACAATCGAATTTTCCCATGAGAAAAGAATCGGATTTCTCTTTGCTGACCCAAGGGATTTATACCAAACCGATGAATCGTACAGCATGTCCACTGTTCATGGAGAAAAAGAGATCCACCGGACACTGGACGTATTTACTTTCCAAGATCATTTAACATTCCTTAAGGGCTCGTCTAATTTCGACAGCCCTTTTTTTATTGTGCCAGCTATTCTGATAATTTGACTAAAACTTTTACAAAAACTTCATACAGTTTTGCAGATGATGAAACGATGACTGATATTCTATACTGGATTTATAAATTGATTATTCATAAAATTCTAATAATAATTGAATACAGGAGGGAAGGTCCTATGTCATTTGGGACAACCGAATATCAGGAAAGAATTTATAAAACGAAAAAAAGCATGGCAGAGAAAGGGATAGAAGTCCTCCTGATTACTGACCCGGCCAATATGAACTATTTGTCCGGATATGATGGATGGTCGTTCTATGTCCATCAGATGCTGATCGTCATTAATGACGAAGATCAGCCGATCTGGATCGGCCGCGGCCAGGATGCCAATGGAGCAAAAGCGACGTCATGGCTATACCATGAGAACCTGATCCCTTATCCGGATGATTACGTCCAATCGGCCACGCTGCATCCGATGGATTTTGTTGCCGATATCCTAAAGCAGATCGGGCAGGACAAGCGTTCAATCGGTGTGGAGATGGACAATTATTATTTTACGGCAAAATGTTATGAACAGCTAAAGAAGGGTCTGCCCAATGCTTCATTTAAGGATGCTACTTTATTAGTGAACTGGGTTCGCCTCGTAAAATCAGATGCCGAAATTACGTATATGAAACGCGCGGCTGAAATTGTGGAAAAAGCCATGATGAAAGGAATCGGGCTCATCGGTGAAGGCGTCAGGGAATGCGATGTGGCCGCCGAGATCTTTCATACCCAGATCAAAGGGACCGAAAACTTCGGTGGTGACTATCCGGCCATTGTGCCCCTTCTGCCTTCAGGAGAAAAAACGTCTACTCCACACTTAACCTGGACGGATGACAGGTATAAAAAAGGAGACTCCGTCATTTTGGAACTGGCAGGCTGCTACAGACGGTATCATTCGCCGCTGGCGAGAACAGTAAATATCGGGCCGCCATCCGACGGGCTCAAAGCTCTATCCGATGTTGTTGTTGAAGGACTGAACGCATGCCTGGACATGATCAAGCCGGGAATTGCCTGTGAAGAAATTGAAGAGACGTGGAGAAAGACGATACATAAAAGCGGCATCGTTAAAGAATCTCGTCTCGGCTATGCGATGGGACTAAATTATCCTCCAGACTGGGGAGAGCACACGGCGAGCATCCGAAAGGGAGACAGAACCATTCTGCAGCCGAATATGACCTTCCACCTGATCCCCGGAATCTGGCTGGACCAATACGGATTTGAAGCCAGCGAATCTTTCCGGGTGACAGATAACGGCTGCGAGACCTTTGCTTCACTGCCAAGACAGCTGGTTATCAGGGACGGTGTATTGGAACGAACATGAAGGGAGTGAAAGAACAGGATGTTTATTTTTACAGAACATGAATTGAGGCAGCACGTTTCACTAAATCTTGAAGCTCTATCCGTGGTCGAGGATGGTTTTACGAATCTTGCAGAGCATAGAGTAACCATGCCTCCCATCATGAGGGTCGATGTTCACGACCAGAACGGAGAAGTGGACGTGAAAACCGCCTATGTCGAAGGGAAAGGCATGTTTGCGATTAAAGTGTCCTCTGGATTTTTTAACAATTACAAGATCGGCCTTCCGAGCGGAAGCGGATTGATGATGCTCATCAGTGCAAAAACAGGCGTACCGCAGGCAATCCTGCTGGATAACGGTTATCTTACCGACATTCGTACAGCTGCCGCGGGGGCCATTGCTGCCAAATATTTATCAAGAAAGAAAATACAAACCGTGGGCGTGATCGGCACAGGAAGCCAGGCGAGATACCAGGCAAAAGCCCTGCGGCTCGTAAGGGATTTTCAAGAGGTGCTCATTTTTGGACGGTCAGAGGAAAGGGCCAAGGTGTACGCAGAGGAAATGTCAGCTGAGCTTGGGATTGAGGTTAAAGTGGTCGATAGCGCAGAGGCAGTCGTACGCAACAGCGATACCGTCATTACGACAACGCCGGCCAAGGACCCGGTGATCAAAGCGGAATGGCTCCATCCCGGAATTCATATTACAGCGATGGGATCGGACGCGGAGCACAAGCAGGAACTCGAAGCTGAAGTATTGGCACAGGCTGGCAGGCTTGTTTGCGACACCATCGCCCAATGTGAGCGGTTAGGCGAACTTCATCATGCATTTGATCAAGGACTGTTATCCCGTAAACACCCCATCGTTGAACTCGGCGAGCTTACTTCAAAAAAGGCAGAGGGCAGGCAGCATGAGGAACAGATTACGGTTTGTGATTTAACCGGAACAGGAGTACAGGATACCGCCATCGCCTTGTTCGCTTTTCAAGAAATGGTGCAACGAGGACTTGGTTTGAAAATAGAAGACAAAGTACCAGCCTTTAAAAATTAACGAGGAGTGATCACATGGCAAACCACAACATAAAAGCAGGAACGAAGTCTGTATGGGCAGGAGAAAAAGAGTATTTGGTGCACGGGGCGACTCAGGTGCCGGTCGTTCTTAGTGTGGCGTATGGCTACGACGATATGGATGAATGGTATGATGTTGCGATCGGCAAGAAAAAAGGGCATATTTACGGACGAAACACAAATCCGACGGTCCAGGCTTTTGAAGATAAAGTAAAAATTCTCGAAGGAGCCGAAGCGGCTACGAGTTTTTCAACAGGAATGGCTGCGATCAGCAATACACTTTCTACTTTTTTAGTGCCTGGTGACCGAATCGTCTCCATCAAAGATACCTATGGCGGAACAAACAAAATATTTACCGAGTTCCTCCCCCGCCAGCAGGTCGAGGTTGTGTTATGTGAAACCGGCAACCATGAACAGATTGAAAAAGAAGTAGCAAAAGGCTGCAGCATTCTCTATTTGGAAACACCAACCAATCCAACGGTTAAAATTACAGACATTGAGAGGATGGCGAAAGCTGGCCGTGAAGCTGGTGCGTTAGTGGTGGTAGACAATACGTTCGGAACACCAATCAACCAGAATCCGCTCGCTCTCGGAGCAGATTTAGTCATCCATAGTGCGACCAAATTCCTGGGAGGACATGCGGATGCGCTTGGAGGAGTAGTCTGCGGGCCGGAAGAATTGGTGGAAAAAATCTACCATTTCCGTGAAATAAACGGAGCTACGATGGATCCGATGGCGGCGTACCTCCTCTTGAGGGGTATGAAGACCCTTCACCTGCGTGTACGTCAGCAAAGCGAAAATGCAATGGCGCTTGCTAAGTTCCTGCAAACACAAGAATTAGTAGAAGGAGTCTACTATCCAGGGCTTGAGACCCATCCAAACCATGAAATTGCGAAAAAGCAGATGAAGGGATTTGGCGGAATGCTCAGCTTTGCGGTAAAAGGAGGCGTCGAAACGGTCAGGGACCTGCTTCCAAAATTGCAATTTGCGAACCGTGCGGCCAATCTCGGCGCTGTGGAAACAACGGTCGGGCCTGCACGTACCACAAGCCACGTGGAATGTACACCGGAAGAACGGGCGGCGATGGGAATTCCTGAAGGATTGATCCGCATCTCCTGCGGCATAGAAGACATCGAAGATATTATTGCGGACTTTGAACAGGCTTTTCAACATGTGGAAAGTGTTTTAAAGGTCTAAGAGATAGCCAGTGTGTTTGAGGAGATGAATGACAAATGGCAAATCATCAGTTTGTTGCTGCTTCGGTTAAAGAGTTGAATGAAAATTTGATCGCATGGAGGCGGCAGATCCATCAAAACCCTGAACTCAGTTTTCAGGAATTTGAAACGTCAAGCCTGGTGGCGGAAACATTAAGACGGATTCCCGGAATGAAAACGGAGATCGGAGTGGGGGTTCCCACTGGAGTTGTTGGAACCCTTTCCTCGGGGGAAGGACCGGTCATCGCCATCCGCGCAGACATGGATGCCTTGCCCATTCATGAGAAAAACGAATTGAGTTACAAATCACGGAACGATGGTGTGATGCATGCCTGCGGACATGATGCTCATACTGCCATCCTGCTTGGGGTTGCCAGCCTTCTGGCAGATGCATTTAAACGGGAAGAAATACAGGGCAAGGTAAAATTTATGTTTCAGCCGGCAGAAGAAAGCATTGATGAACAAGGTCTGTCAGGTTCTCCTTATATGGTTCAGGCAGGAGTTTATGATGAAGCAGATGCCGCCATTGCGCTCCATATGTGCCCGTGGCTTCCGGCTGGCGCCATTCAAGTGAACGATGGGTACAGCATGGCCAATGTTGATGTGTTCCAGGGAAAAATTTATGGAACAGGGGGGCACGGTGCTTATCCTGAGCAGGGAACCGATCCTATTTGGATGCTGGGCCCGGTCATGCAGGCCCTTCATGGCATTGTGGCACGGAAAGTCTCTGCAATGGATTCAGCCGTGATCAGCATTGGGGAGATCCATGCGGGTTCGGCAAGCAATATCATTCCTACCGAGGTATCCATAACAGGAACGATTCGCAGCTATACACCTGAAGTACGCGGCTTGCTCGCCTCAGAATTGGAAAAGGCGTTTTCCATTGTTCATTCACTAGGCGGGGATTACTCGTTCAAAGTGGACCGGGGCGAACCTGCGCTGAACAATCATAAAATGATCAACAAGTGGTTTATGGAGGCGGCAAGAGAGCTGTATCCCGAAATTACGATTAAAAGAGGCCCGTTTGGAATGGGCGGAGAAGATTTTGGATATGTAACACAAAAAGTTCCTGGTGCCATGTTCTTTCTGGGATGTTCCGAGCAAGGACAAGATCAGAGAGAATTGCACACTCCGTTTTTTGATATAAATGAAAACTGCTTGCCGATCGGGACAGCGATCCTGGCACAGACAGCATTAAAGTATTTAAAAGGCGAGGTATTCCTGCCAAGCCGTGAAAAGGTGGAGGTAGAGACCTATGGGACATAAACTTGCTTTTATTGGATTTGGAACAGTCGGACAGGGATTGGCTGAAATTCTGAGGGACAAGCATGAAGATTTAAAGGCCAACGAGCATTTTGAAGCGGAAATTGTGGCCATCTCAGATTTTAATAAAGGTGCAATCTATCATCCGAACGGACTGGACATCGATACGGTTTTACAAGTGCTGCAGGAGACGGGAAATCTGGAAAACTATCCGCCGTCCCCTGGCCTCGTAACCGGTTGGGACAGCCTGAAAACGATACGTGAAAGCAACGCGGATACGGTTATTGAGGTTTCATATACCGATGTCCGGACAGGACAGCCTGCGATCGATCATTGCCGAACGGCATTCCTGGCGAAAAAAAATGTGGTCATGACCAATAAGGGCCCGGTTGCCCTTGCGTATAAAGAGCTTTCTGAGCTGGCAAAAAAGGAAGGCGTGTACTGGGGATTTGAAGGGACCGTCATGAGCGGAACGCCTTCATTAAGGATGCCCGCTTCCGCTTTGGCAGGAAACGAGATCACGGAAATACGCGCCATTTTAAACGGTACGACCAATTTTATCTTAACCAAGATGGAAGAAGAGGGAGCTACGTATGATGAAGCCTTGAAAGAAGCACAACTGCTGGGGTATGCAGAAGCTGATCCCACCAGCGATGTTGAAGGCTATGATGCTCGGTACAAGATTACGATTCTCGCGAACTATGTGATGAATGAACCTCTTCGGGTAGAGGAAGTTTCATGCCGCGGTATCACAAATCTTACCCCGAAGGATATAGAGGAGGCAAAAGCCGAAGGGAAAAGATGGAAACTGCTGGCAAAAGCCCGTAAAGAAAACGGGAAGGTTGATGCTTCCATCGCCCCAGAAAAAGTGGATATGTCTGATCCGCTTGCTTCCATCAGCGGAGCTGTGAACGCCATTGCTTACGAATGTGACCTTTTAGGAACGGTTACGCTGAGCGGAGCAGGGGCGGGCAAGGTGGAGACAGGCTTTTCCTTGTTAATCGATTTAATTAACATTGATCGCGAAAGAAGACTTGTAAACATTTAAACTGAGAAAGGCGGGGATGTTGATGACGACTCAGGTTGCTGGCCAAAAAATGTATCTAGCCGGAAGATGGGTGCACCGTGAAAGAACGATTGTGGTAAGAGATCCTCAGGATAACAGCTTCATAGACACGGTCCCGGCGGCCTCCAAAGAAGACATGCTGGCTTGTATTGAACAGGCCAGGGAAGGGGCCAAGATTGCGGCTGCCATGCCGGTATATGAGCGGATGGACGTCATTCATAAAGCGGCAGACTACATTGAAAACCATAAGGAAAAGTACGCGTTGACGATTGCAAGGGAGGGCAGCAAAACGATACGTGAGGCAGCAAAGGAAACCGCAAGATGCATTCAGACCCTTCGGATCAGTGCAGAAGAGGCAAGAAGGATACACGGGGAGACCATTCCGTTCGACCAGATGGAAGGGAACGACAACCGGGTCGGCTACTATCAGCGTTTTCCCATTGGCATCATTGGAGCGATCACTCCATTTAATGATCCGCTGAACCTGGTCGCCCATAAAGTAGGCCCGGCCATTGCCTCAGGAAACGCCATCATCGTTAAGCCGGCTACTGTCACTCCGCTAAGTGCGCTGCTACTCGCTGAAGCTTTTGCCCATGGGGGGCTGCCTCCAAAAGTCTTGTCCGTTATCACGGGACATGGAAATGAAATTGGCGATGTGCTGGTCACCCATCCTGCTGTCCGAATGATTTCCTTTACAGGAGGAGTGGAGGCAGGAGAAGAGATTGTGAGAAAAGCTGGCTTGAAAAAAATCAGCATGGAGCTTGGCTCTAATTCTCCTGTGATCGTTCTGGAGGATGCCGACCTTGAAGCGGCGGTTGAATCAACCGTTTCCGGAGCATATTGGGCAGCCGGGCAAAACTGCCTGAGCGTCCAAAGAATATACGTACAGCAGAGTGTGATGCGGAAATTTGAGTCGGCCTTCGTGGCACGTACCAACCAATATCGTGTAGGCGATAAGCTATCTGAGGATACCGATATCGGCCCTTTGATTTCGGAAAAGGAGGCGTTGCGTGTAGAGAAGCTGGTCCATGAAGCGGTTGAAAAAGGTGCTGAGCTGCTGACTGGAGGGAGACGGGACGGTGCGTTCTACTATCCGACGGTGTTAAAGAACATTCCCGACGAAAGCACGGTGGCTAAGGAAGAAATTTTTGGTCCTGTAGTGATGCTTTATGAAGTGACGGATGTAGACGAGGCCATCGAAAAATCAAATGAAGTCAGCTACGGGCTGCAGGCAGGCATTTTTACAAAAAACATCGATAAAGCACAAAAAGCGATCGCCAGGATGGAAGTTGGAGGCATCATGATCAATGACAGCAGCGATTACCGGATCGACGCCATGCCGTTTGGAGGAGTGAAAAAGTCAGGCTTGGGGCGAGAAGGCATTAAATTCGCGATTCAAGACATGACCGAGCCTAAAGTGGTCTGCTATAAACTGTCAAACTAAAAAAAGAAAGAGGGATAAGGAGAGAGCAAGATAACTGTAATTTGAGGAGGTACGATATGGAAAGAGGACAAAACGAACAGCTGACCAAAGAGGATATCACGATTGTTGATACCAAAATTGCGAAAAAATCAATACTTGGAACATCTCTCGGCAATGCGATGGAATGGTTTGATTTTGGCATCTATTCTTATTTAGCAGTAACGATTGGTAAAGTGTTTTTCCCTGAGATCGATCCTTCTGCCCAGTTAATCTATGCTTTTGCAACATTTGCAGTAGCTTTTATTGCAAGGCCGATCGGCGGTATGTTCTTCGGAATGATGGGAGACCGTATCGGACGGAAGAAGGTCCTCGCCATCACCCTGATCATGATGGCGGTCGCCACATTAAGCATAGGCCTTATCCCGGGTTATGCTACAATCGGTGCTGCAGCTCCTGTCTTATTGCTTCTTGCCCGAATGGTACAAGGTTTTTCAACGGGGGGAGAATATGCGGGCGCCATGACCTTTATTGCTGAATCCACTCCGGACAAAAAGCGAACTTTCATGTCGAGTTTCCTGGAAGTTGGAACGCTCGTTGGTTTTATAGCTGGATCCGGTTTAGTGACATTGCTTACTTTTCTGCTTGGATCTGAAACCATGCTTGCATGGGGCTGGAGGATTCCTTTCTTTATCGCTGCTCCATTAGGACTGATTGGGTTATACTTCCGGTCGCATTTAGAAGAAACACCTGCGTTTCAGGAAATGAAGGAGACCAAGAAGCAGAAATCCGTAAAAAATATTTTTACTGAGCATTGGCGTTCTCTTCTTATCTGTATTGGTGTCGTATTTTTCTATAACACCATCAACTATATGATCCTTACTTACATGCCGTCCTATTTGTCAGAGCAGCTCGGTTTTGGGGAAACAAAGGGATTGGTCCTTATCCTTTTCGTAATGATCGCCATGATTCCCTTTGTATTGCTGATGGGATATTGGGGTGACCGCATCGGACGAAACCGGCTGATAATCACAGCGCTGATCGGCATCATCGTTCTTAGTATCCCTGCATTTTTTATGATGGGAACGGGTTCAAGCATATTCGCGTTTTTTGGTCTGCTGGTCCTGAGCTGTTTGTTCACGGCTTTTCAAGGGACCCTGCCTGCTGCTTTGCCATCCTTGTTTTTTACAGAGGTGCGTTATGGTTCATTGGCGATCACATACAATGTATCCACCTCCATCTTTGGAGGAACAACACCGCTGGTTGTCGCATGGCTCGTTAAAGCCACGGGTTTCAACATGCTGCCTGCTTATTATTTAATTGGAGTATGTGTCATTGGACTAGTGATCGTTGCCCTTTTCGTAAAAGAAACAGCGGGCCGTTCATTAAGGGGATCCAATCCTGCAGTTGAACATGAAAGTGAAGTGGACGAACGGTTGGCAAATTCCGCAGAAGCATTTTGGTGGAAGGAAGAATTAAGGAAGAAACAAGAAAAAGCAACAGCAAAACTTGACCCAAGCATTTTGGGATCTCAGCAGAAAAATGTAAGCAATATTCAATAAAACAGAAGCTGTCGGGGAAACCCGGCAGCTTTTTTATGGATTTTATTCTATTTGTCCAGTCATGATTAGCGTGTCAGCAATTAGGGAAAAGGTTTAGTGGAGAAACTATTAATCATTTTATATTTAGGAGGCACGCTGTGGGTGAAAAAAAAAGTAAAAGATTGAAAAGAGAGGATATCACTGTCGTTGATAAACAAATCGCAAAGCAGTCGATTTTAGGTACCTCGCTAGGCAATGCGATGGAATGGTTTGATTTTGGCATTTATTCTTATTTAGCAGTTACCATTGGCAAAGTTTTTTTTCCGGAGGTCGATTCTTCCGCTCAGGTCATCTATGCTTTTGCGACGTTTGCGGTGGCTTTTATTGCGAGGCCGCTCGGCGGCATATTTTTTGGCATTATGGGTGATCGTCTAGGCCGAAAGAAGGTCCTGGCTCTTACTTTAATCATGATGGCAATTGCCACACTGGCCATCGGGCTCATTCCGGGCTATTCTACCATTGGAATTGCCGCACCTATCCTTCTGCTCGCTGCAAGGCTGGTACAAGGGTTCTCAACCGGAGGAGAATATGCAGGCGCAATGACTTTCATTGCAGAATCTACGCCTGATAAGAAACGCAGTGTAATGTCCAGTGTGCTCGAAGTAGGCACCTTGGCCGGCTATATTGCAGGATCTGGCCTCGTCACTCTGCTGACCTTTATTCTTGGATCAGAAACCATGCTGGATTGGGGATGGAGAATTCCATTTTTTATTGCTGCGCCACTTGGCCTTATCGGTTTGTATTTTCGTTCTCATCTTGAGGAAACACCGGCATTTCAGGCCATGGAGGAGAAGAAAGAGGAAAAGAAAAACCGATCATCATTTAAAGAAATTATCGTTAATCATTGGAGATCATTATTAATCTGCGTCGGGGTCGTGCTCTTTTACAATACGATTGTCTACATGGTCCTGACGTACATGCCGTCCTATCTGTCCGAACAGCTAGGTTATGGAGAAACAAAAGGCCTGCTTCTTATATTGATCGTGATGGTGATCATGATTCCATTTGTTTTGGGCATGGGATATTTAGGAGACCGAATCGGCCGAAATAAAATTCTCATAGGGGCCTTGATCCTGACCATCGTTTTAAGTGTTCCAGCGTTTATGCTGGCAGGGAATGAAAACGGTTATAATGCCTTCTTTGGCGTACTGATTCTTGGGTGTTTGCTCACGGCTTTCCAAGGAACGCTTCCTGCAACCCTTCCGTCTTTGTTTTTTACGAATGTAAGATATGGTTCACTGGCCCTAACCTATAATCTTTCCACATCCATTTTTGGCGGCACTACCCCGCTTATTGTCGCGTGGCTGGTGAAGGAAACCAGTAACAATATGATTCCGGCCTATTACTTAATGGCAGTCTGTATGATTGGGATCGTGGTTGTGGTCTTCTTTGTCAAAGAAACCGCCGGCCGGTCGCTGAGAGGCTCTCTCCCTGCTGTTGAGGATCCTAGTGAAATTAAAGAAGTATTAAAAGACCCGGAAGAAGCTTTATGGTGGGAAAAAGAAGAGCCTGAAGATGATCAGGCATTGACTGTAGAGAGCAAGCACACGTAAGACTGGATTTTTGAAGAAGGCTGTCGAGTGACTCGGCAGCTTTTTTGATGGAATTGAGCCAAACTCGAGATATTGCTGGCCGGTTCACCTTTAATCGGCGGCAAGGTGTTTGCGAAATACATATATAGAATCACTGTCGCCTGATGCCTATCCAATCAGAAATCAAATCGGATCTAGTTGCTCAGTGAACAAGATCCCGAGCTGTACGGTTGGGGCGTTTGGCTTGTTGCTGAGAAAGAAACGGGCAAAATTATCGATGATATCGGGTCTAAGGCAAGCCGGATGAGAATCACACAGTTGAGGTTGGCTATGGAATCCTTCCTTCTGCTCAGCAGAAGGGGTACGCGAATGAGGCGGTAAAAGCGATCGTTGATCGGGCCTTTTCTTCGGATCGAGTGAACCGTGTCATTGCTGAATGTCTGAAGGGCAATGAGCCTTCCCTCCGCGTGTTGAAGAAGCTGAACATGGGCAAGAGGGAGAAATGCTTAATTGGGAATTGAGAAAGGAACAATTATGATGGTGAACTGTAAGTAATTGGAAGGTTGGAGGTGGTTGATGCATTTGATGCTTAACATGATTGGATATGGAAGTGCGGTAATTATGTTCATTCCATTAATATTGTTTTTAATAATTGTTTTCACCTTTGTAAAAAGCGAAAAGAAAAAGAGAGATAGACTTCTTCAGATTGAACAAAAGTTAGATCAAATCATCAAGCAGGATCACCGCTTAAAATAGCCATCTTAGCTCTTAGGAAATGGGGATCGTGGATGAAGAAGAGATGGGGCGCTGCCATTCTATTAATCTTTCTCGCAGCCGGACTCTATTTATATGGTGAATTACGGCTATCATTTAAGTTTTTAATAAAACAAGACGTGTTGGCCAATATAAAACAGCTTTAACGGATGTAAATCGGTTTTATGAGAGCATCAATAAAGGCAGTATGCATTTTGCCAATGATTTGCTGGCTTATGGGTTCGATACGGAGAAACCAAGGAATAAAAAAATCTATATTGATCATCAAAAAATGAAGTCCATCTCTCTTGGCAAATACTTTTCCGAGAGCAAATATGCATGGAGCTATAAGAACGTATCCTTTTATTATCCTGAGGATTCAGTGATAACAAACGAGTCTGAACCTGCATACCGCCAGACGAAGTTTTTGAGACAAGACATCCAGTTCTTGTTCTTTTTTTGATTCATATAGATTAAAAAGTGGAAAAAAAGGGTAACTAGTACTTCAGTACTGTTTGTAATAAAAATGTAACATTTCTGAGTTATTTACGTATTATTTTCTATTAAAATAGTATAAAATTGGTGTTTAGGAAAAATAATCTATTTCAGCATAGGGAACAGCTTGGAACAATTTAAGGAGAGTTAATGATGGAAAAGAAAAATTCTGCTTCACGATTGGAAAGAAGAAAACAAAACAAAAGGCCAAAACGTTTTCGGAAATTCCTTACATACAGTACACTAACTTTTCTAGTTCTCTTTCTTGTAGTGGTTATTGGTGGAGGCGCCACTGTATTTTCAGTTGCAAAGGGCGCGCCTGATTTGAACCCGGAAAATCTAAAGTATTCGCGGACGTCTACCGTCTATGACATGAACAATGAAAAGGTCGTTACGATCAGTGGGAAGGAAAAGAGGGATTATGTTTCCATCAAGGATATCCCGCCCCGTGTTCGGAATGCTTTTATTGCGACAGAGGATGTTCGTTTTTACAAACATAATGGAATTGATACGAAAAGGGTCGCGGGCGCCGTCCTTTCCAATATTACTCACGGATTTGGTTCTGAAGGTGCAAGTACCATTACACAGCAGGTCGTAAAGAACTCTTTCTTATCTCCAGAAAAGACAGTGACAAGAAAGATACAGGAAGCCTATTTGGCTGTACAGCTTGAACGCAAATATTCGAAAGATCAGATTCTGGAATTCTATTTGAATAAAATCTATTTCGGGAACAGTGCCTACGGAGTTAAAACAGCAGCCAAAACGTATTTCGATAAGTCACTCGACCAACTGACGATCGGAGAGGCCGCATTGCTTGCCGGATTGCCCCAGCGGCCGAGCGGATACAATCCATTCGAACATCCTGATTTAGCGGAGCAGCGAAGGAATGTCGTACTTTCGCTTTTGCATAAGAACGGATATATTTCGGAGCAGGAAAAAGAGGAAGCTCAGAAGCAGCCGATCAAGAAAATGCTCGTTAAACCTAAAAAGTCTCAGCAGAGATATGAAGCGTTCCTACAGCAGGTCATTAAAGATGCACGGAAAGAGGGCATCCCTGAAAAGGAACTGTTTGAAGGCGGCTTGAAAATCTACACGACGCTCGACCAGGATGCCCAATCTCAAGCGGAAAAGATCTTGTCAACTGAGGATTATATCCGGTATCCAGACAATAAATTCCAGGCAGGGGTCGTTCTGCTGGATACTGAAACCGGCCAAATACGCGCCATAGGTGGCAACAGGCGGGAAGACGACAAACAGGCAATCAGAGGATTTAACTATGCGACCGATACAGAAAGGCAGCCAGGATCTACAATTAAACCGATTCTTGACTATGGTCCTGCGATAGAATACCTTAAATGGTCGACGAATACACCGATCAAGGATGAACCGCTGGAAATCAACGGAAAACAGTTCCAGAACTGGGATAGAACTTATCATGGTACCCTGACCATGAGAGAAGCGCTCGTTCAATCCTATAATATTCCAGCCATTAAAACATTCCAGGCCGTTGGAGAAGCGAACGCGAAACAGTTTGCAGGAAACCTGGGTATTAAGCTGGATACCATCTATCCGTCCTATGCGATCGGAGGATTCAATAAGGGGGTTTCCCCATTAACGATGGCCGGTGCGTATTCTGCTTTTGGAAATAAAGGAGTCTATCATCAGCCGACTACTCTCCGCAAGATTGAGTACCCAAATGGAGTAGTGAAACAGTTTAACCATGAGCCCAAAACGGCGATGAGCGATTACACTGCCTATATGGTAACGGATATGCTGAAGAGTGTTGTCAGCAACGGAACAGGACGAATGGCACAGATTCCAGGATTGGACGTAGCCGGTAAGACAGGAACGACGAACCTTCCGAGCAACGTATATGGCAACGGATCGACAGATTCCTGGTTCGTAGGCTATACCACACGCTACACAGCGGCGGTCTGGACGGGATACGATCACCCTGGCCAGGATGCTTATGTGAAGAAGGAAGATCAAGTGATCGCTAAGCTGATTTTTAAAGAACTGGTATCCCACGTTTCAGAAAATAAGCTTACTGCCGATTTTGAAAAGCCGGGATCTGTTGTTACGAGGGGATCTGAGCTGTACGTTCAAGGAACATCCATCCCGGCCATAGCACAGCCTAGCCAAACGGAAGACAAAAAAGAAGATTCGTCAACCGATGCTGAAAAAGAAAAGCAAGTCCAAGAAAAAGAGAAAAAAGAAGAAGATCAGAAGAAAAAAGAAGAGGAGAAAAAGCCTGAAGATAATGGAAATACCAATCCGGCTACCCCGGTGACACCGCCAAAGGATGATCAAGGCGGCAACGATCAGGGAGGCAATGGCGGTACAGATCAGGGCGGAAATGATCAGGGCGGAAGTGATCAAGGCGGCGATCAGGATAAGCCGACCGAACCAACCACACCGCCTAAAGAGAAACCAGGAGATGGAACCACCAATCCAGGTACAGGAGATAAACCAACGGATCCGGGAACAAAGCCGCCACAGGAGAACAATAATACGAAAAAACCAGAGGATGCGAAGCCAAGTTCTTTGGATTCAAAGACCACGCAAACAGAATAGTCATGAAAAGCTGGAGCTGATGAGAAGCTCCAGCTTTTTTAGAAAGGATTACCTGTTTCGTAAAACAGTAATGAAGCCATCGAGTATATCATGACTTACTTTAAATCAAAAAAGAGATGTAATAATAAGGGCCTTCCGATGGGGAAGGCCCTTAACTTGTCAAAAAGCTTTTATAGTACCTCACCTTACAGATTGTTTTGATCTTTACGGTTCGACAAAGAATACTTGCAAAACCCATCATTTTCATAAAAACAGCGTGCAGCTTATCGAACGGACAAACTTTGAACAACCTCTTGAATGGATCGATACGTGATGTCCACCATCATACTTAGTTCCTCATCTGACATGGAAAGGACGGGCATCATCGTGATGACCGGTCCGAGCTCCCGGATGATCAGTCCTTTGTCCCGTGCGTTTTGGATAATACGGGAGATGACGTCCTCTTGGACACCGAAGACCTCCTTTGTCGTCCGATCCTTTACAATTTCTATACCGATCATTAATCCTCGCTGCCGCACTTCTCCGACAATGGGAAGCTCATACAGGGCATCCAATTTTGCGGACAGCCTTTCCGCTTTTTCATAGACCTCCGCTACAAGGCCGCGTTTTTCAATCAGTTCAATATTTTTTAACGCGAGTGAGCAAGCGAGCTGGTTCCCGGTATAGGTGTGGCCATGATAGAACGTTTTATGCTCTTCCCTTTCACCTAAAAAGGCATTAAAGATCTTGTCATGAGTGATGGTGGCGGCAAGGGGCATGTATCCTCCGGTAATTCCCTTGCCCATAGACATTAAATCAGGCACAACATCTTCCTGCTCGCAAGCAAACAAAGTGCCTGTGCGTCCGAACCCGACTGCTACTTCATCACAGATCAAAAGCACATCGTATGAACGGCACAGCTGCTCCACTCCTTTTAAAAATCCTGCTGGATGTGTCAAAATTCCGGCTGCCCCCTGCACAAGCGGCTCCACAATAACTCCGGCAATTTCAGCAGAATGTATTTCTAACAGTGATTCAAGTTTCGATAGGCAATAGTCTTTAACTGCTTCTTCATCTCCCAGGTCATCCATCCGGTAAGGATAGGGAGACGGGGATGGGAGGCGGTCAAAGAGCAGCGGTCGGAAAATGCGATGGAACAGATCCATCCCGCCGACACTAACCGCACCAACTGTATCGCCGTGATAGGCTTCATTCAATGAGATGAATTTATTTTTGCCGGCATATTTTTCTGCATCGAGATTTTTCCAGTATTGGTAGGCGATCTTCAGCGCGATCTCAACAGCGGCTGCTCCTGTGTCGGAGTAGAATACTTTGGACAGGCTGCCGGGCGTGATTTCTGCCAGTTTTTTCGCTAATAGAATGGAGGGCACATTCGCTGAACCGAGAAGAGTGGAATGGGCGACTTTCTCTACCTGCTGAATGAGTGCCTCGTTCAGCTCAGGCTCACTGTGTCCGTGGACATTCACCCATAGCGAGGCATACCCGTCGAGATATCGCCTGCCTTCTGTATCATAGAGGTAGCTGCCCATTCCCCTCTCAATAATCAGCGGTTTGGACTCACGGTAGGTTTTCATTTGTGTGAATGGATGCCACACATATTCTTTGTCCCATTGTTCCAGGTCAGTGTATGGGATACGCATTGAAAAACACCTCTTTCAGCTGCTGTATATAGTTAGGGTTTTCTAAAAGTGTATGGGTATATCCGGGCAGATCGTCTTTGACATTATTAAAGGCCGGAATACACAAAAGCGGTTTCAGCGCAGTCAGCTTGGCAATCGTTTCAACATTGTCCCTATGGATCATGTTTTCATGCTGATAAAAGTTAAAGATGATCGTTTTGATCTCGATGTTCCGCATGGCAGTATACGATTGTGTGGCAAGAACATGGTGGATGGATCCGAGTCCGCTGGCTGAAACGAATATGACCGGCAGTCCGCAATCTTTGATCAGGTCGGCAGTCATGTAAAAGTGTGTCTCATGTTCAATAAGAGGAACGGCGATTCCGCCGGCTCCCTCGACAAGAACAATATCGTACTCCTCCTTTAACGATTGAATATGATCGATGATACGCTGTTCATCAATCCTTTCACCGGCCAATTTGATGGCGAGGTGAGGGGAGGTTTCTGGCTCGAGCATATACATGCCGCAGTCTTTTAAACCGAGCAGTTCATCATACCAGGAGATATCAGGATATGTATGGTTTGTGTGATTAAGGCCGGTCTGAAAGGGTTTAAAGATGGTGACGCGTTTGCCCATCGCGGTAAGGGATAAGTACAGCAAGGTGGTCGCCGCCGTTTTCCCAATCTCGGTTCCGGTTCCGGTTACAAAGTAGGCTTGGCCCATGGTTTAGCATTCTCCTCTCTGATTATGAATCGTCCCATTCGGGGGCGGGTCTGCACAATGAACAAAGTGCATAGAAAGCATAGGAGCAAATCACCGGGTACGGGAAGCAAGAAACCATACAGAATGGTTTGATTGAATGTAAACGATGTTTGCATGAACCAGTTCATCGCTGCATAAAGCCATATACAGCCAAAAAGATAGACGGTCAGCAGAGAGGCTAAATTGGCAGCCAGAATGGACTTCACTTTGACCAGCTGATACCGATGGATGAGCCAGCCGTTCACAAAGGAGGCCATGACATAGCCGATTAAATAACCAAATGTCGGTTTAAATACATAGCCTATTCCGCCGCCATCCGCAAAAACAGGCAGGCCGATCAGCCCGATCAATACGTAGCACAGCTGGCTGATCAAACCCAATCTCGGCCCGAGGAGGGCACCTGCCAGGTAGACCGATAGGATCTGAAGGGTAAAAGGGATATATGGGATGGGGATCTTGATTAATGCCCCCACCGCGGTCATGGCTGCAAACAAAGCAACATAGGATATGGTTCTTGCGTTCAACACGATCACCTCCTTATGGAAGATTGTTAAAATCCTAGTACAAGTTTGCCTGATTCGCAAATTAATTGTCAACCTAAAATTAATAAAGGTTGACAATTAGAACGAAAAATAAGACCCTTAGATAAAGGGCCTTAACTGAACCTACTATAATCTTGCAAATTCTTCGACCAATTCCTCAAAGCGTTTCAGTGCGTTGACGATCGGTTCAGGGGTAGTCAATTCTACTCCGGTCTTTTTCAGCAGCTCGAGCGGATAATCGGAGCTTCCGCTTTTTAAGAACTCCAGGTAAGAGCTTAATGTCTCTTTATCGCCCTCTAAAATCTTGGTGGCGAGGTGGATCGCTGAAGCAAAACCTGTGGCGTATTTATATACATAGAACGGACGATAAAAATGAGGAATGCGTGACCAGCCGTATTTTACTTCCTCATCGAATACGACCGAATCTCCATTATATTCTCTGAATAGATTTTCATAGATTTGGCTGAAGGCCTCTGCATTCAGCGGCTGTCCTTCCTCCGCTAAAGCGTGGGTTTTCATTTCAAACTCGGCAAACATCACCTGTGTAAACAGGGTACCTTTAAACTGGTCAATAAAGTGGTTCAGCAGATGCTTCTTAAGGTCTTTGTCTGTTTCCTTTTCCAGCAGGTAATTGATGAGAAGCACTTCATTTACGGTAGATGCGACTTCAGCAACAAAAATACTGTAGCCCGCTGTGATTCTCGGCTGATGCTTATTTGAATAATGGCTGTGCATGGCATGCCCCATCTCATGCGCAAGTGTGAACAGACTGTCCAAGTCATCCTGATGGTTCAACAGCACGAAAGGATGGACACCATATAAGCCAAGGTTATAGGCACCAGACCGTTTGCCGCGTGTTTCCCGGACGTCGATATAACGGGCATCTTTAAACTCCTTCAACCGGTCAATATAATCATCGCCGAGCGGTGCGAGAGCCTTGACCATCGTTTCATAGGCCTCGTCATATGGAATATCCAGCTTGATACCTTTAACTAGAGGAGCGCTTAAATCATACTGCCGCAGCTCATCGAGTTCCAGCTTAGCTTTTCGAATCTCCGTGTACCGGTGCATGGAATGAATGTTTTCTTTTGTAGTAGCAATCAGATTTTCATAGACTTCCTTCGGTACGTTATCACCAAACAGACCTTTTTCCAGGGCAGTAGGATAATTGCGGATTTCTGCAAGCGAGACATTATTTTTTATCGCCGATGAAAGCGTGGAAGCGATCGTATTTTTTAAAGCGAGATAAGGCTCATAATACGCCTTATAGGCTTCTTTTCTCACTTCACGGTCTTCATCCTCGATCAGTTTGGAATACATTCCGCGTGTAAGTTCTACTTTTTTTCCGTCCTTATCCGTAACTTCGCCGAACTTAATATCCGCATTGTTGATCATGCTGTATGTGCCGCTTGGAGAGGAGAGCGCTTCACCAAGACGGGAAACAATCTTCTCCTGGTCTTTACTCAAAACATGCGTTTTATAGCGAAAAGAATCAATCAAGTCTTCTTCAAAATAGTTCAATCCTTCTTCTTCCGAAATATACTGCTTCAGCTGAGCTTCTTCCAGACTTAACAGGAAAGGCATGAAAAAGGAAGTGGCCGAGCTGATCTTCACTCCGGCATGCTTGGCACGATCCAGCAAGGACTGAGAATCCGAGCTTCGAGTATCCACGTCCACATTCAGCATCGCATACACATAAACGAGATTGAAGGTGTGGGAGAGTTCTTCCTGTTTTGTGAGATATTCAAGCAGTGACTTTCCTGAATGAATGTTTCCATCGAACGCCTTTAATTCTTCAGCCATTGCCTTCACTTGTTCAAAATCATTTTCCCATTGAGCAAGTGAAGGATAAATGTCGTTAAGGTTCCATTTCTCTTGTTCAGGTACGTCATTTCTTGATTGGTATGTGGTCATATGAGTAACTCCTCTGCATGAAATATCTTTATTCTCTTAAGTGTATTATAGGTCCCATAATATGATTATTGAATTTATTAGACTTATGAAGCCGATTCTCCTTCTTACAAAGGAAATAAGAGGAAGATAAAGAATGGAACAGGATTGGAAAATAACCAATAGATAGAAAACCAACAATGACAGAAAAGAGTAGAACGAGAGACTCAGCCGTATGGATTGAAGATGGCAGAGTGGCCTTAATCAATAGGAGATATTTGGTATTCTTAAAAAAACGATAATAAATGGAATCATCCAGCATTTTCACGGCCGATGAAGGATGAAAAATGAGTAAAAAACCGGCACACGCTGTGAGAAATCACAGAATCTGATGTGCCGGCTTTCTTTTTTGAAGCACTTGTTTAATTTGTTCAATGGCTTCCGAAATATTATTCACTTTTAAGGTAATCCGCTGATCTTCCGGATATTCATCATCCCGGTGTTCGTAACGGGGATCATAATAGTGCTCAAGAAGCAGGCGAACGGCTGAATGGTAGTTTCCTTCCTTCAGGTCATCTTCAATCTGAGCAGCGATGGGTGTATGGATGCGCCGTTTGATTTTCTGAAACGCCGCAACGCATTCGTCATGGTGATCCCAAGGGAGATAGTCTTCAAGAATATGATTTACTCGCTCGTTAATCGGCATATCCAGGAAAATATGAAGCCCTTGCTGTTTTTTTTTCGTTACAAAATTCGGCAGCACGACTTTTCCGATTCGTTTACTCTCAGCCTCCATCAGAATATATGAAGTATCTTTCAAAGCAGACAACTTATGAAAAAGAAGAGATTCAAACATTTTCTGGTTATTCGGCTCAAGACCGATTTCTCCAAAAATGGAACCGCGGTGGCCGGCCAAATGTTCAAGATCAAGCACGGGAAACCCTTGGCTTGCAAGCTCTTGAAGGATTAATGTTTTACCGGAACCAGTATTTCCATGGATAACGCAGGCTTCAGGCGCGAACTCCATCTTTTCGAGGTTTTTTACAATCCACTGCCGGTACACACGAAAACCGCCTTGCAGACGGTAAGCACGAATTCCCATAAGGTCGAGTACAGTCGCAGTGGTTCTGCTCCTCATTCCGCCCCTCCAGCAAAACACAGCCTTCGGACCGGCGATCCGGGAGAATTCTTTGATCAAAGCGGGAAGCTTGGCAGAGACGATTTCAAGACCTCTTTCTTTTGCGGCTTCCACACTTTGCTGTTTGTACAGCGTCCCAACTTCAGCCCGTTCTTCATCATTAAAAAGAGGGATATTCAAGCTTCCCGGAATCGTGGAATCCTTAAATTCAGAGGGGGAACGTACGTCAATAACGGTGATCTCTTTTTTATTGTAGGCTGACATAAGCTCTTCAATAGCAATATCCTGAAACATTTCTTTCCGCCTTTCTATACTGCACGTCTACTTCCTATTATATAGTAATTCCTCTCTATTTTCATTTTAGCCGTTTCCTTGAAACCTTAAAAACTTATTTTTGCATGGACTGTGATATAATACTACCGAATCTATAGATCATAATAAATTTTGGTGGGGAAGCTATGTCTCAGTTCAATGATAGTGTTCAGAAAGAAAAAATAAGCAGCAAAGACGCCATTTGGTTCATCGTCATTTTCATGGCGATTGCTGCGGCCGGACTGCTGTATGTTAAATGGTGGCCGTATTTTCAAAAAGCGATCTCGGCATCGGCTACTCATTCCATTGGCCCTTCCATCCTTGGCGACCAATCCGCATCGAGTTCACCATGGGCTGCGTCATGGGACTATGCCAAAGTCTATTTTCAATCGGTATGGAAAGCAGCCTTGCTCGGAATTTTACTTGGTTCATTAATTCAAGTGCTGCTGCCGTCCCGCTGGCTTCTTAAAGTACTTGGGAAAACATCGTTTGGCAGTACGGCAGCAGGGGGATTGGCGTCCATTCCGGGTATGATGTGTACTTGCTGTGCGGCACCAATGGCCGTTGGCATGCGCAAAAAGAAAGTGTCGATCGGGGCAAGCCTTGCATTCTGGCTCGGCAATCCGACCATTAACCCGGCGACTCTAATATTCATGACGTTTGTGCTATCGTGGAAATTTACGGTGCTTCGGCTATTCTTCGGTTTAATCCTCGTGTTTGGTGTCAGCTACTTTGCCAATCGGTTTGCAAAAAATGCTGCTCCAGTGGATTTGGAGAAAGTGCCTGAAGGCGAGACTTTTCAGGAAGAGGATGGACCTTTCTTCAGCCGGTGGATAAAAAGCCTGGGCATGATGCTGCTCCATATCGGACCTGCGTACATTTTCTCTGTACTTTTACTGGGCGCAGCACGTGTCTGGCTGTTCCCGCAGCTGAGTGAAGCGGCGACCAACAGCTTGTTTGCTGTTATTGGATTTGCTCTTGTCGGAATGCTTTTTGTGATACCGACCGCTGCCGAAATTCCAATCATCCAGACGTTTATGCTCGTAGGCCTTGGGGCAGGACCTGCGGCTGCTTTGCTCATTACACTTCCTGCTCTCAGTTTACCGTCGCTGCTCATCGTTTCCAGATCCTATCCTAAACGCGTATTATTGTTTGTCACAATATCTGTCGTCGTTTTAGGTGTGCTATGCGGAATCACAGGAATGTTTGTTCTTTAAGGTTCTGTTGTACCATTTTTTCATGATCAAAAACCACAGGAAGCCCTGTGGTTTTTTTTATTAAAAGATATTCATCTGGACACATAATGCAGCTCAGCCAATTGTTTGTAGCGGCGAACATCCAAAAGCTCCAGTTTATGCTCGTGGTTCCCAGGCAAAAATAAAGGGATTCCCTGACCAATAATAGTTGGAGCAATCTGAATAAAAAACTCATCAACAAGTTTCTCCTGAAGAAGAGGGAACAGCACTTCGCCCCCGCCTACAATCCATATTCGGTTGCCCTCTTGTTTCTTTAAAGCCTTCGTGAAGCTTACAATATCCTCATTGATGAAATTTACACACTCGTTAGAGCCGGTCATTGTATGAGAAAAAACATAGCATTCCTTTCCTTTATAAAGGAATTGCCTGGGTGAAAGAAGTAACACTTGTTCATACGTTTTTCTGCCCATTAAAATCGTATCCACAGTTTCATAAAATTCAGCATAACCAGCTTCTTCTTCTCCATCTGTACCTATTAGCCAATCCAATGAATGATCGTCTCGTGCAATGTAGCCATCCACACTGGTCGCACCGTAAAATACCAAGTTTCTCGTTTTGGCTTGTATTTCCATCGTTACCCTCTCCCTTATACTGAATGATAGGAATATTTCCGTATGATCAGCGTAGCAAACAAATATGACATCTATTGTCATATAAAATAAAAATGAAGTGCGATTAAAAAAGCCGTCCTTTTTTTGGGGACGGCTTCTGTCATTCTTTCAACTTTTGAGATAACTCATTTAAATCCTTGTTCTTGCCGATGATGACGAGCAGGTCTCCGTTTTTTATAGAATAATCAGGACCCGGAGCAATCGACACCTCTTCATCCGTATGGCGGATGGCGATGACATTCAGCTGATACTTAGCTCTGATGTCCAATGCTTGAATGGTCTGTCCGACCAAGTCTGAAGGAACCTTAATTTCTTCTATACTGTAATCGTCCGATAATCTGAGTTGATCGATGATGTTCGGGTGCATGAGGTTTTGAGCCAGCCGGAGCCCCATATCCCGTTCAGGGAAAACCACTTGGTCAGCGCCGATTTTGGTCAGTACCAGCCCGTGCCGTTTACTGAGTGCTTTGGCGACAATATAGGGCACACCTAATTCTTTTAGCAGAACGACCGTTAAAATGCTCGCCTCCATGTCATCCCCGATCGCAACGATCACTACATCAAAGTTACGGAGACCGAGGCTCTTCATACTGTCTTCATCTGTACTGTCAGCGATAAATGCCTGGCTCAAGTCATTCTGTAGGTCTTCCACCTTATCTTCTCTTATATCAATGCCGATAACCTCGTTTTCTTCCTCATATAGTGCTCTCGCCAAATGTGAGCCAAACCGTCCAAGTCCAATAACGGCATACTGTTTTTTCATGTGCTTTTCCCTCTCTTTCAATGTTAGCCGATCATATATTTTCCTTTTGGATAGCGATAGAGTTCCCTTTCATTCCGTTTGGCCAGAGCGATGGCTACCGTGAGCGGTCCTAGCCTTCCGATAAACATCGTGAGAGCAATAATGATTTTTCCAAATGAAGAAAGGTCCGGTGTAAGTCCCATGGACAGCCCTACGGTTCCGAATGCGGATACGGCTTCAAACAAGATTTTTAAAAAGTCATTTTCATGTTCAGTGACCGATAAGAGCATCGTAACGACGATGACAAGAATCAATGCACTTAAGATAACGGTCAACGCCTTATAAATCATGGTCGGAATAATCCGCTGTTTAAAGAACACCACATCCTCTTTTCCTTTAATTTGAGACCAGGCGGCCCCAAACAGGGTCACGAAAGTCGTCGTCTTAATCCCGCCTCCGGTCGACCCCGGTGAAGCCCCGATAAACATAAGGATAATGGTGAGCAGGAGAGTAGGATGAGTCAAATCCGGAATGTTTAAGGTATTGGATCCCGCTGTCCGTGGGGTTACGGCCTGATAAAAGGATGCGAGCCACTTGCCTGCCGGAGAGAGCGGCTCAAGAGTCCTGCTGTTCTGCATCTCCAGCAGGAAGACAAGAATAGTGCCGGCCACAATCAGGATAGCGGTGGTGGAAAGGACGACCTTGGTATGTAACGAAATATTTTTTAGTTTTTTTCGATGCTCAATGAGATCACCGACAACAATAAACCCAATCCCTCCAAGGATAATAAGAGTCGCAACCGTGAGCGTAACGATGGGGTCTTCTTTATATTCCGTCAGACTCTTGAATCCTCCCATGATGTCAAAGCCGGCATTATTAAAGTTGGATACGGAATGGAAAATCCCGAAATAAATGGCTTTCTTTACCGGCATGTCCATGGCAAAGCGTAGAGTAAGCAAGATGGCTCCAATCAGTTCAGAAACACACGTAAACAGGATAATCGTTTTTGCCATTTTCACAATTCCCTGGGTCGAGGCATTATTTAACGCTTCCTGTAGAAGAAGACGTTCTCGAAACGATATTCTTCTCCTGATGATCAGTGCGAAAAATGTGGAGAAGGTCATAAAGCCCAAACCGCCGATCTGAATGAGAGAAAGGATGACCAGCTGCCCAAAAACGGTAAAGGTATCACCCGTGTCCGTGACGATCAGCCCCGTCACACATGTAGCTGAAGTCGAAGTAAAAAAGGCATTAAGAAACGACATTCCGTTTCCATCACGGGTCGCCATCGGTAAACAAAGCAGAAAGCTTCCGAAAATAATGATTGCAGCAAATCCTAATACGAGTATTTTAGGAGGGGTCCATATAAAGCGCTTCCTCCGTTTATCATCTGGCATAGTCGCACCTTCCTTTCAGAAAATAGTGATTATGTATTACCCTTTATTATCATGTTTTAAAGCCGAGTCATTCACATATTAATGAAATTAGCTGTATTAATCATTATCCTCAAGAATGATCAACTATTCGCACCTGCTTTTATCTTCTATCTGCCCGATGCCTTTGCTTCATTTGGCAGTCTTGGGCGCCGGCTCATTGCGGGAATTATTGCTATTTTCATGGTAAAAACAAAAAGAACGGCAGACGGCCGTTCTTTTGTTAGAAAGCAGAAAGACATTGTTTTTGTTTACTAGTTAAAGGGTATAACTACTTAAATCAAGAATATGGAAGAAGAGGGGCTAAAATGGCAGATAAGAGCGGAAACCATAAAGTGTCCGGGATTTATTTAAGACGCAGTCTTTGGTCTGGCCTGCTGTTCGGGATAGGATTGATCGCATTTATTGACGAAACGGTCTTCCATCAACTGCTTCATTGGCATCATTTTTACGATAAGTCTACCCTTGAGATTGGTCTGGTTTCAGATGGACTTTTTCACGCGTTCAGCTGGTTTTCCACGATCGGAGCACTTTTTATGTTAGCTGATTTAAAGAGACGAGAGGCATGGCATGTTAAGCGGTGGTGGGGAGGCGTACTGTTAGGAGCGGGGGTGTTTCAGTTGTATGACGGGATCATCCAGCATAAGCTCATGCTCCTCCACCAAATTCGCTATGTGGATAACGTGTTTTACTATGACATGATCTGGAACATCTTCGCATTGGCCATGATCGGGATCGGAACGGCAATCATTTCGGCGGCAGGGAAAGGGACGATTCGGCAGAAAGGGCGTTTCCAATGAACCACGCAGAAATGAATCATGAATATTGGAGTGTCTCACATTACATGCTGTTGTCCATTGCTTTGCTGCTTATCATTTTATACATAATGGCCGGGGTGACGACAAGCCGGTGGAAACATCTAAGATCATGGCCGCTTCACCGTTACTTATTATGGTGTGGAGGAATAGGATGTGCAGCTGCACCGCACATTGGTCCACTCGCCGTGTATGCCCAACATCATTTTATATTCCATATGGCCAATCATCTGCTGCTCGGCATGCTGGCTCCGCTGCTTCTTGTTCTTGGGGCACCCATTACGCTTGTGTTTCGGACACTCCCTGTGATCTATGCAAGAAAATTATCATTCATTCTGAAGCTTTGGCCGTTTCGCTTGGCCACACATCCGCTTATTGCGTCTGTCTTCAACATCGGCGGGCTATGGGTGCTTTATTCAATGGATTTGTATCCTTTGATGCATGAGCATCAGTGGTTGTTTGTTCTTGTCCATCTGCACATCTTTCTGGCTGGACTCGTTTTTACTTTATCCATCATCTACATTGATCCTGTTTTCCACCGGTACAGTTATATGGTTCGTGCCGTTGTGTTTGTAGCCGCACTTGCCGGCCATGGAATCCTTTCGAAATTCCTTTATGCCTATCCTCCGCCTGGTGTTTCAAGGGAGGAGGCAGAAATTGGAGGCATGCTGATGTACTACGGGGGAGACATGATCGATCTTGTTCTGATCCTTGTTTTTTGTCAACAATGGTATAAATCCGTGAGAACGGTGACAAAAAAGGTGCCAGTGACCGACTTTTGATTCGGTTCTGGCACCTCTCACTTTCATTAGGTGCTACGCGTGAGCAGCCTCGGGCATTTCAAGGTGAAGGGGAGGAGGAACCAACCATCCCTTTTCTTTCATCATGCGCTATAGACGTACACCGAACTGGGCTTTGTTCATGTGGAACTGTCCAAACATTGCTCCGATATCTTCCCGGATGGATTGCCCCATAATTTGGCTGCAAGCAACTAATCCTGCTCCTCCATCTTTTGCAACAGATGCTGTAATTTCAGCATCGTTAAAGCGGGCTCCTGCAGGAATGCTTCCTAAAGAAGCTGTTGGACGTTCGGGGGGTGCTGGCGGTAAACCAATTCCATTGGCTTTTAGCACCTTTTCGACCTGTTCAATTTCTTGTTTCATGGCTTGAACATTTAAGGAAAAGATAAGGGTTGGAAGGGAGGAACACCATAATGAATAAAATCACAGCTTTTGTATGTGCAATGGCTATTTCCATTTTCACCTTTTCCATGCCAGCCTCTGCAGAACGTGGTACGGACAGGATGGACCGTGGCACAAATATGACAAACGATATTACGAACGATAATTATAACGATCGCACTCCAGCTACTCGAAATGTCACTACGGCTAACGATAACAACGATAATGATTCTAACTGGGAATGGATCGGACTTCTTGGTTTAGCGGGGCTTCTAGGACTTAGACGCAGAGACCGGGAAGAATCAACGCGCTAAGACGATAAAAGTACCCCATGTGATGCATAATGGGGTATTTTTTGATTATAACTTTGTTCCAGTATAAATTTGAATCGCATCCCTTAAGAACTCGGCTGTTCCTGGCTGGTCTTTGTCATAGTGCTGTTTGAAGCGGTCATCGTCAACATACATTTGCGCCAGACCCGCATGTGCTTCTTTATTGTATTCACTCCAGTGAAAGCAGAGCCATTGCTTATGAAGGTCGGCTGTTTTTTGAGCCAGTTCTCCTGCAGGGTCTCCGGTTTTAAAAGCCTCTGACAAAGCGGCCCTCAATTCATCCCCTAGCCGTGTAACCTCCTCATACTGTTCCTGCGTCATATTTTTCAGTTGTATATTGGATTGATTAACCGTCTCCTCCCCGTATTTTTCACGAATCTCTTTCCCGTATTGTTTTTCGTTATCATCAATGAGCTTTTGTTTTAAGCCTTCAAATTTTTCTTGATCCGTCATCGTCATTCTCCCTTCAGATGAAGCAATTGTTTTTTCCACGTTCTCAATAAGAAGTTCCAATTGCTTTTTCTTGTCAAGAAGCTTCTCACGGTGTTTGATAAGAGCTTCGGTCCCGTTGAAGGAAGGATCACTCATGATCTCTTTAATCTTTTCCAGACTGAGCCCTAGCTCCCGGTAGAATAAAATTTGCTGCAGACAGTTGACTTCGGACTGGCCATAAATCCGGTAGCCTGACGAATTGATCCTTGCCGGCTTAAGGATGCCAATCTCGTCATAATACCTTAAGGTCCTCGTACTGATTCCGGCCAGCTTTCCTAACTTTTGCACCGTATATTCCATGTGATCACCTCCTGACCTCCTAAATGTACACCTTGACGCTGCGTCAATGTCAAACCCATTTTTATATTCTTTTACAACGCATTTCAAGTTATAAAAAAATTAAAACCCCTGTTCAAGAGAGCGGGGTTAAAGTAATACTACATGAGTTCTCCGGTCATCACAGACATAAAATCATGGTAAAGCTAATTTAGAGGAGGACTTTAGTCGTATCTTTAAAGGAAAAAAATCTGAAAGGAGAGAATGTGTCCAACGTACCTGTTCTAAAGTTCCAAGGCCTGATTCATTGGAGCAAGAACAACAGATCTTCGGGCTGCTTCCATTTTCAACGCGTCATATAGAATGGGTAACCATTAAAGAGGAGAGGATTATGAATGAAAAAATCTTTTGCCGCATTGCTGGCGGCGAGTACGCTGTTCTCTTTTGCCCCGTTGACCGCCTATGCCGACCATCAGGAAGGCCAAAAAAATGTGGAGTATGTCGCTTTAGGAGACTCGATAGCCGCAGGAATGACCCCTTATGGTGACATTGACAAGAGCTATCCGGATTTTATAAGCAGCTATTTCAAACGATCAAATGTCAGTCTTAAAGATTATGATAATTTCGGGGTGCCAGGATATACTTCTGAACAATTAAAAAATGATGTTCTTGCTAACCCTGAAGTTATAAAGGAAATTCGTGGAGCGACCCATATTACCATCAATATTGGAGCCAATGATCTCTTCCGTAAACTAATGACTGATCCGAGAAATGCTTGGGAAGGTATTGAAGCGGCTAAGGCCAACCTGCAAACCATCCTGGAAAAAATTGATCTGTTGAATGCGGATGTGCATGTATATGTGATGGGGTATTACAATCCATTTTCTTATTATGACAAGGAAAGCCAAAATTTCTTGGTGCCGTTAAACGATGCACTAAATTCCGCGATTGAAGAGAAGGCAGGGTCCAACGGAGATTTGTATGTTCCAACAGGAGGAAAAATTGATTCCCATTTCGAAAAATATATGCCGAATCCTGAAGATAACCATCTGAATGTTAAAGGATACAAAGCTATTGCAAAACAGTTTTGGCATGTAATGGAGAAGGATGTGAAGTAAAAGAAAGAGGACTTGGATGTCCTCTTTTTTTATTTGATTTGAGTCTTCCACCTATCCCAGGCCTCTCTATATTCCGGAAGGTCTTCAGGATGGTGCTGGGCGCTTCTGGACAGACGTGAAAATAGTCTGAGCAGCACTTCCTCAGAGAGTGCTTGATCATCGTACTTCCACATGGTCAGGATAGAGCAAAAAAGCGCAAACACAAGATCATGGATCGTATGTCCAATGAAAGGCTGAGGATCAATGACACCTGAAAGCTGGTTTTCTGAAAACAAAAAATTGGGATATCCACAATCTCCATTCGTATTCACCGGCACGGCTCCTTTTATGTTTTCGCTATTTGGCTGATTTAAAAGGGGAGAGGTTAAACTTCTCGATAAAGTGCTTCAATTTCTCAACGTTTTGTTCCTCATCAGCATAAGCAACATACCCATCCGGACGAATGAGGTAGAGTGAATTGTTTTTGAGTCCTGTATCATCCATGGAGTGATGCCATGGGAAGGAATGGGCAGGAAACCCTTCTTTGCCAACAAATTTTCTAATTCTGTCTTGAATCCTCCCATATATGTGAAGCTGCCAATCCATACTTTTTAAAACATCAAAATTATTGCCATTCTCCATTTGCACCCAGGGCAAGCGGTCACCGCCACGGATCTTTCCAGCAATGCCCGTGCTTAACTCGCTGTCCCTGTATTCAATCCGTGTCTGAGAAAGAGTGTTAAAAAGGACTCTGCGAGCAGCTGCAAAACCGAGCAGAATAGGAGCGGCATACGGGATCAGTACATTACGGATGAGCCGGTTCCGGGTATTGCGCCCGACTATAGTCTGGAAGGCGCGGTCAGTAGTGGAGACCAATGTGCGCGCGAAGGCAATCCGTTCGGTCTCATAGGTATCAAGGACTGAGGAATCTGCTTTATGATGAAGGACTGCAGCAAGCTTCCATGATAAGTTAACCGCATCTCCGATCCCGGTGTTCATTCCCTGGCCGCCGGCTGGACTGTGAATATGGCCGGCGTCACCCGCAATGAAGCATCTTCCCTTTCTGAAATGTTCGCTGACTCGGTGATGAACATGATAAGTGGAGAACCAGTTGACCTTTTTGATGGTCAGGCCTGTTTGCTGCTCAGCATAAGGCTGAATTTCCTCAAATGTGATGTCAGATCTCTGTTCCAGCTCACGCGGGATGATGCCGATCAGCCGAATCATTCCAGTTGTTCGGACCGGCATGAACAAGCAAAAACCATGATCATTAAAATGAGCCTTCAGCGATCGGTCCATCACTTCGTCTTCCGTTGATTCCAAATCTGCCACATAAAAGAGCTGGTCGTAGGTACCGCCGGGAAAGTCGAAGTGAAGTCCATGGCGAACGGTGCTGTGTGCTCCGTCACAGCCACACAAGTAGTCAACGTTAATGGCTTCTTCCTGCCCGCCTTTTTTGATAATGGCGCGTACCCCTTTCTCATGCTCCGAAAACGAGATCAGTTCTGTGTTCCACTCAACCCCGATGCCAGACTGGTTAAGCTGATCCACCAGAAATTCTTCATGGACATCCTGGGGCAGGCTTAGCGCGAATGGATAGGGGCTGATGTCCTTGCCAAGATCACTGAATTTAAATTCCGCTTTTTCTTTCAATCCTTCACGGAGGTGAACCGATTTTAACGGGATGCCGAGGCTCACCACCTCATCGGCAATACCAAGCTGACGATAAAATTCAAGAATTCGTGCATGTACGACCAATGCCCGGGAAGCCTTCCCCGGCCCCGAATGTTTTTCGATAATCCGGAACGGTATTCCGTATGTTTTGAGCTGAAGCGCGAGGACAAGGCCTGTGGGCCCTGCTCCAACGATCAAGACGCTTGTATTCATTCCAACGGCCTCCTAGATTCATCCCTTATAATGTTGCTTTTTAAACATTTTTTCTCACCTGGCTTCCATTGTCAACATGATTGAGAACTCTTCCCGAATGACGGCTGAATAACTAGAAACGATATTCATATTCATTTAATATTTCAAGACTGATATGGGACATGTGAACAAGCAATATTCATTAGATAAGCATTGATAATAGAAAAGACAAAATCTTTTTAAAAGGAGAAAAAAATGTTTGGAACTAGAAAAATTTGTTGACTCCCTTCCGATTCCCTCCATCATCAAACCAAATGTAACCTATCAAGGAAAGCCGCTTTATAATGTACGTATGCTTGAAACCCTTCACAAGTTTCATAGAGATTTACCTAAAACGAAAGTATGGGGCTATAATGGGTTAGTACCAGGTCCAACGTTTAATGTGGAAAAAAATCAACCTGTATATGTGAGATGGACAAACAATTTACCAGCAAAACATTTCTTGCCAGTCGATAAAACCATTCACGGAGCCCATCACAATCCCGAAGTACGAACGGTGGTGCACCTGCACGGAAGCCCCAGTGAACCAGCTAGCGATGGTCATCCCGAAGCATGGTTTACGAGAAACTTTAAACAAACAGGTCCTAGTTTCGTAAAAGAGATTTATCATTATACGAATCGAGAACGTGCAACTGCCCTATGGTATCATGACCATGCACTTGGGATTACCCGTCTGAATGTGTATGCAGGTCTTGCGGGTCTTTACTTCATTCGCGATGAACAAGAAAGGTCACTGCCGCTTCCAAAGGGTAAATACGAAATACCGCTTATCGTACAGGATCGATCATTTAATCCAGACGGTTCGCTCTTTTATCCTGCCCAGCCAGACGATCCATCCCCAAATTTACCGTATCCTTCTATCGTTCCTTCGTTTTTAGGGAATACCATTTCAGTCAACGGGAAAGTATGGCCATTTTTAAAAGTAGAGCCCCGCAAATACAGATTTCGTTTAGTAAATGCCTCCAATACTCGAACATACAAGTTCCAATTAAGCAACCTCAGTTCTTTCTTTTTAATCGGAACTGATGGAGGCCTTGTCGAACGGCCAATTAAAGTAAACAGTTTGGATGTTTCACCTGCGGAGCGAATTGACATCGTCGTTGATTTCTCAGAGTCAGCGGGGCAAAAAGTAGTTTTGCAAAATGGATTCGAATTAGAAAATCCCACCGGTGAGGTAATGGAATTCCAAGTCACTAAGAATTTAGCCTCCCTTGATCAAAGCAGAGTGCCATCTCTCTTAACCAGAATTGACCCTATTCCATTAAACAGAGTAAGAAAAGTAAGACGCATAACACTGCAGGATTCACAAGATGAATTTGGACGTCTTATGCTTTTATTTGACGATAAAAAATGGGATGATCCAGTGACAGAAACACCATTGCTTAAATCTGTCGAAGTATGGGAGTTAGTGAATTTAACCCCTGGCATACATCCTATTCATGTACATCTGGTTAATTTCCGTGTCCTTGATCGTTACGATGAGAATGGAAGATTATTGGACCCTATCCCAGCTGATTTCGGTTTAAAAGATACTGTTCTTGTAGGTCCAGGACAAACCGTTCGAATTATTATGAAGTTTGAGCCGTTTTCTGGAGACTATGTATGGCACTGTCATCGATTAGAGCATGAAGACCATGATATGATGAGACCGTTGAAAATCATCCCTCCCAATACCTATAGATACAAAATAAACGAATAGGTTAAGGTTACTGATATTCCAGCCGTGAATAAGAAGAGGAAGAGATGATTATCTCTTCCTCTCTACATTTATATTTAATCATTCTTTCCAGTGGAAATGAATTGTCCACGGTTTCGCCGTTCGGGTCCTGTTCCGTAATGTTCTCTTCTGAAAACACCCATTCTCAGTAAAACTATCCTATACTTGGCCACGGAACATGGACCAGATCATTACACATGACAAGAGCAATCCATTATATCGGATTTGATATAGATTGACGATTGAAGGAAAAAGGTAAAAGTCAATCGATTAGAAGACATGGAATTTCTTGATGAAAATCCATGTCTTTTCATTTCGGCAGACTGGTAGAAGGTATGAATAAGGATGATGTAGAATGTTATTACGAAAATTTTCACAGGGGAGAGGTAACTTGAAAATAGATAAAGTATTTGAATATGACATTAGTAAAGAGCGTTCGATGAAGATACAACAATTATTAACTGAAAGTTTTCCAGAGGTGTATCCGACGGATAGGATTTATTTTAAGCAGTTGCCGCATTTTAGATTTCTGGCCTTTAACCAGGAACATCAGCTCATAGGACATGTCGGGCTGGATTACAGAGTGATGAATTTAAACGGAAAAGCCGTAAAAATACTCGGAGTAATTGATTTGTGTGTTTCGCGAAACGCCCGGTCACAGGGTGTGGGCTCAAGGCTGCTTTTAGAAATTGATAGGTTTTCTCAGGGACGCAATATTGATTTTTTACTCTTATTTGCCGATAAAATAAACTTATATGTAAGAAATGGGTATCAACCAGTAAGAAATAATTGCAAATGGCTTCAGATTAATGATGAAACCCAAGCTACAAAAGGTATAGGTATTGAAGATCTTGAAGAGTTAATGATTAAGCAAGTCGGTATGACCAAATGGAGTGAAGGAGATCTTGATCTATTAGGCTATCTTTATTAAAATTCCTTTGTCATGAGTTTATGGGGAATATTTCTACCTTATCCGTGAGAATACTGACCATAAAACATCTATTGAATCAAGTGCTCGCATATTTTGAGGATTTTTACTATCATGAAACTAGCAGAGTCGAAACATCCTTGTGAAGGGGGCCAGATCATTTGAATATCAAACTCAACCAAAGCATCATCAAAGAAAAGTGCGGTACGGTCTCCTTCAAAAAGGGAGACTCTTTTTATCGAGCGGATAAAGTGAACTTCGATCTTTACAGTGCAGACAATTGCAAAGCAACAGTTACGGGTACAGAGGATTTTCACGTCACCATTGAATGTGAACCGAATGGAAGTTTTCGGTCGGAGTGCAGCTGCCCGACCCTTGCTTCATTCCAAAAAGATTGCCAGCACGTAGCAGCGGTATTGCTGATGATTTATCATCACCAGGAACGCGGAACGAACCCTGTGATTTCAGGTGGGAATCTTGCGGGATCTCTGGTGGATCAAGAACTGACAGAAGACTTTTTGAGCCTTTTTCATGATCAGCCGAAGCCAGCGAGCAAGCATCAGCTTCATTTCGAAAAAAGGCAGGTGCTCGATGTGGGATTTACCTGCAAACCTGTTGAGATCGGAAAAGGACAAACCGGGTTAGCGATAAGTGTCAAAATCGGTCCGGTTAAGGTTCAGCATATCCGGGATTTTCTTAAGCGGATGGAAAAAGGGTCTGCTGCCCCGCTTTCCCTTTCATTCACTTATGAACCAATCCATCATTGTTTTGAAAAAGAAAACGATGAGGTCCTTCGACACCTTACAAAAACCATGCATGATGAACAGGTGTATATGTACGAACTGTTTGAACGACCGAACGGGTTAACCCATAACGACCTCTTATTTATTAATCCTTCTTCGTGGGAAGGCCTTCTGCCTCTGCTTGAGAAAGCGCCGATCGTAAAGATGGAGTATGGCAGCACGCATAAACAGTTTCAGACATCGAAGGAACCGCTGAATTTACAGTTCGATTTTGAAGAGTCCAAGGAGAAGGACTATCAGTTGAAGATTGAAGGACTAAGTCAGATGGCTGTCTTACCTTCCTATCGCTCAGTCCTGTCTGAGGGGAGATTGTTTCCGTTAAAAAGTGATGACTGCGCTCGACTTTCAGAACTGAAACGAATGCTGGATGCATCAAGAACGAATATCATACCAATTTCACAAAAGCAAATGGGAATTTTTTTAGAAAAAGTCATTCCAGGCTTGAAACGCCTCGGATTGGTTCAAGTGTCCCGTGCGATAACGGAGCAGTTTGCCAGTATACCGTTAGTGGCCAAGCTATACTTGGATCGCGTGAAAAACCGGCTCCTTGCAGGGCTTGAGTTTCAGTATGATCATATCGTCATTGATCCGTTGGAAAGGCGTGCTCATCAGGAGAACTCAAAACTGATCAGAGATGTCGAGAAAGAGGAATTGATCCTCGAGCTTATGGAGAAAAGCTCATTTGCCAAGACGGATGGCGGATATTTTTTGAATAATGAAGAGCTGGAGTATGAGTTTTTATATCATGTCGTTCCTAAACTGCAAAAGTTTGTCCAAATCTATGCAACAACCGCTGTGAGAAATCGTATGTTCAGGGAGAATGCACGGCCGCAGATTAGAGTAAAGCTCAAAAAAGAAAGGACCAATTGGCTGGAGTTCAAATTTGCGATCGATGGCATTCCTGAAGGACAAATACGAGATGTTCTTTTGGCACTTGAGGAGAAAAGGAAATATTACCGTTTGAGAAACGGCGCCCTTCTTTCATTAGAAACGCGTGAATTTGAAGAAATTCAGCGTTTTCTGCATGCTTTGCCTGTTCCAAATCATGATTTGGAAAAAGGCCTCGAACTGCCGTTCATTCAAGGGATGCAAATGCTGGATGCAGCTGAGGATCATATGTTTGAATTGGAAAAATCATTCCTTCAATTCTTGGAAGAGCTTCGCAATCCGGACAGCCTGGAGTTCGAAGTACCTAGAGACATGGAACCGATCTTGAGAGATTATCAGAGAAAAGGATACCAATGGATGAAAACGCTTGCCAGATACGGATTTGGCGGTATCCTTGCTGATGATATGGGTTTGGGAAAAACGCTGCAAAGCATCACTTTCATCGAATCGGTGCTTCAGGATATTCGTGCAAAGAAGTCTCCGGTCCTCATTGTCTGCCCGTCCTCTTTAACGTACAACTGGCTGAGTGAAATAAAAAAATTTGCTCCAGACCTGCAAGCGGTTGTGGCAGATGGCGATAAAACAGAGAGATTCGACATCCTTAAGCAAATATTGGATCACGATGTGATTATCACCTCATATCCCTTGCTGCGCAAGGATATAGGATGGTATGAAAAACTAGCCTTTCACACGGTATTTTTTGATGAGGCACAGGCATTCAAGAATCCAGTGACACAAACCGCACGGGCAGTGAAGAAGATTCGGGCAGACCATCGTTTCGCGCTTACGGGTACGCCAGTGGAGAATGCTCTGGAAGAATTATGGTCGATCTTTCATGTTGTTTTTCCTGAGTTGTTAAGGGGTTTAAAGGAATTCAGTCATCTTTCCCGAAAAACCATCAATCGGCGGATATCGCCATTCTTGCTTAGACGGTTAAAAGAGGATGTCCTCATGGAGCTTCCTGAAAAAACGGAGTCATTGGAATCCGTGGAGCTGCTTCCAGAACAGAAGAAACTGTATGCTGCCTATTTGGCGAAGCTCCGCCATGACACACTGAAACATTTGGACAGAGATACGCTGCGAAAGAATCGCATAAAAATCCTTGCCGGTTTGACGCGATTACGCCAGATCTGCTGCCACCCGGCGTTATTCGTCGATAGCTACAAAGGGGCATCAGCGAAATTTACACAGTTAATGCAGATTGTTGAGGAATCCAAACTTTCCGGCAGAAGAGTACTGATCTTTTCCCAATTTACGAAGATGCTGGAGCTGGTCGGAAGAGAATTGGCGAACAAGGGGCTCCCTTTTTTCTATCTGGATGGACAAACTCCCTCCATGGAACGTGTAGCATTATGCAACCGATTCAATGCGGGAGAACGTGATTTTTTTCTTATTTCATTAAAAGCAGGGGGAACGGGCCTTAACTTGACGGGTGCCGATACGGTCATCCTTTATGATATATGGTGGAATCCTGCTGTCGAGGATCAAGCAGCTGACCGTGCCCATCGTATGGGCCAGGCGAATGCCGTACAGGTCATCAAACTGGTTGCACGAGGAACGATCGAAGAAAAAATGAACGAACTTCAAGAGAGAAAGAAAGATCTGATTGGAGAAATTATAGGTACAGGGGAGAAATCATCCTCTTCTCTTACCGAAGAAGACATTCGGGAGATTTTAATGTTATGAATCGAAGAGGAAGATAATAAACGGAGCTCGAAAACGGGGGAAGCGAGATGCCCAAAGTTAAGGTAAACGGAATTCACCTGTTATTACGAAGAGTATGAAAGCAGGCACCTTATTTTGTTGCATGGACTTGGCGGGGACCATCAGATGTTCGGCCTGGAAATTGAACAATTAGAATTATTGCCATCGATTCCAGAAGCCATGGCAAGTCGGAAAAAATTCGTCGATATACGATGGAAGATCATATACAGGATGTAATCGCTTAATGGATCACCTGGAGATTAAAAAAAGCGAAATTCTGGGCGTCTCTATGGGCAGCTACGTTGCTCAAGGGGTAGCGATTGCTGTACCGGAGCGCGTAGAGAAGCTGATCCTGGTCGTTGCCAAGGCGTTTGGGAAAACATCCTCAACAGCAAGCAGTTAACGTTCCTGTGCTCACTCCACAACAGCAGGAAGCCGCCAACAAAGCGCTTGAGAATTTTGATTTTCGGGATGATTTACATAAGATCACTGCGGATACTCTCGTAATCAGCGGGAAATATGACGGCTTGAATCCTCCAGACGATGGAAAGGAAGTAGCCCGTCTGATTCCTCATGCTGATTTTGTAGTATTTGAGAAATCTGGCCATGCCCCCAGCGTTGAAGAACCGAAACAAATTCCAATGTACTCGACGAGTTTTTAAGATCAGGAGCTGAAGCGGTGAGGCAACACTAAGAAGGCTGAACAAAACAGTCTTCTTTTGCTTTCATGACAGGCAGGACCAGCTGGAATCATGTCGAAAATAAAGGTGTTACAATCCCCAGCTGTTAAAAAAGGAGAGAGAGAAATGGAAGAAACGTGGAGCAATGTGGATGCCTATTTCAACTCCAAGCTTCATGGAGCGGATCCGGATATGGACTATATTTTGAAGGCGAACAGTGAGGCTGGCCTGCCTTCAATTGATGTCTCGCCCAGTCAAGGAAAGTTCCTCTATTTATTGGCTAAACTTCGAGGAGCAAAACATATTCTAGAAATAGGAACACTGGGCGGATACAGCAGCATTTGGATGGCGCGTGCACTGCCGGAAGACGGAAAGCTTATTACGTTGGAATACAGTGAAAAACATGCAAAGGTCGCTCGTGAAAATATCAGGAAAGCAGGGCTTGATGAAAAAATCGAAGTAATCGTAGGCCCTGCGCTCGAATCCTTGCCAACGCTTATCGGGAAAGGATATTCATCCTTTGACCTTATTTTCATTGATGCGGATAAGCCGAACAATCCCCATTATTTGAAATGGGCACTTCAACTTTCAAAGCCGGGTACCCTGATCATCGGTGATAATGTCGTACGAAACGGAAAAGTAGTGGAAGAAAACAGCCAGGATAGCAGTGTTCAGGGATCGAGGGCATTGTTGGATCTGTTGTCCACTGAACCGAAAATTGAAGCAACAGCTATGCAGACAGTCGGAAGCAAAGGCTACGATGGTTTTGTATTCGGTATTGTGAAAGAGTGAGTTGCTCGAAGAAAAGCCAATGTGGCCATTGGCTTTTCTTTGCGTTCACTATCCCGAACGCTGGCGAAGTAAAGTAATATGAGCGATATGATGGCGGCTGTGCCAGGAATATAGACCGATGTTTTGAGCCAGCGTCACAACACCGGAATCAGGGTGAGTGAACGTTTTTTCAAGTTCTGCTGCAGTTAACGATCTAAGCAGTACGGTCCATCTTGCGTGGAGCGCTTCAAACAATGAGATGGAAACGTCAATAGGCAGCCTGGAATCAGGAAGCATAGCCCAACGATCTTCATGGTATGGCCTGATGGCGGGATTCTCTTCAGTGAGCGCCAATTTAAAAGCGGATATAGCTGTTAAGATGGCTGTCAGGCAGATGGTGGACAACCTGGCGAATCGTCCAGCCACCTGGCCGATAAGGTGTATCCAATTGCTCTTCAGATAAATCTTGGACCGCTTCTTTTAACTGATTAGGCGCTTTCTCAAGATCCAGAATCCACTCTTCAATTTTAATAGCTGTAACGTTTTGTTCGAGTGAAAATAATCCAATCGGATAGCGTAAATCTATCATTCCCGTTGCTCCTTACGTTATATAGTAGATTGTTAGTTCATCCTTAATGGTGCCTGGCACCATTAAAAAGGGGAGTAGATCAAAAGCAGTTTTGATCTACTCCCCCTTAACATTTTTATCTTCTTATAATGGAACTTTCTGGTTGCGTAAGGTTACCTCCACTTTAGTGTTACAATAATCGATCAACTCTACCATATTGGCAATCAATTCTTTATGATAGATTTCCCCATTTTCTGCAGTAGAGACAGAGGGATCCCCAACTACCCCGATATGGTTTGAACTTTCGCGATACGTCGCTACATCACTCGGCAAGAAGATACGATCCCCATCGATAAACGGATCATGGTTTAAGAAGGAATGCTTCTCATGAATGTTTTTAACCGCAGCTTCCATATTGCAAAGCTCCGGAAAAAGGTGCATCATATGTGAAGTCTCCATTTCATCCGCATGGCCGACTCCCCCTGGCTCTGACTTTCTAATCTTTTTACCTATGGATTCTGCAAAATAGAACGGATCCACGATACAGATAAAAGCCCCTGTTTTATTTCTCAGTTTGGTGGCCGCGATCTTTAATGGCGGAAGATTTGCCTCTCTGTGGCCGTTGATTACAATGATTTTTTGAAACCCATGATAAGTTAAACTTTCACAAACATCCAGCATCAGATTTGTTAGTGTTTCTGGCCTTAAGGTAATGGTACCGGGATAGGCCATATGATGAGGAGCCCAGCCTACCCAGTTTGGTGGTGCGATAAGCGTATCTGTTTGTTTTGCAGCATCTTCTGCGACCTTGATCGCTACAAAAGAATCGGTCCCCATGGGCAGATGACGGGCGTGCTGCTCAACACTGCCGAATGGAACAATAATCGTCTGCTTTTCCTTTAAGTAATTTTGTACGTCTTCCCATTTGTTTTCTTGTAACCAAACACTTTTCAAAAGAAACCCTCCTACACTTTTTTATGATCAGTCATTGAATCAAATGATTGGTGTGTTCCCGCTTTTTTAAAAAATAAGTAAACGATGATACCTGTTACCATCCACGCAGCACCCATTAAAATAGCCTTTGGATCCAAATAGAACAATTCCACAATCGTGCCGGCAATTCCCAGGATTGGGAAAAGGAGCCCTCCAGGTATTTTAAAGGGCCTTTTTGTGTTCTTTTCTTTATAACGAAGAATGATAACTGCTACGTTAACTGCAATAAAAACCATTAAAGCGGTAAATACGCCGGCTGAAGCCACGAGGCTGAGATTTCCCGTAAGTGTTAGCAGGATGGCAAAAGCCCCTGTAATAAGGGTTGCCGTGCTCGGTGATTTGAATTTCGGATGAATTTTTCCGAAGGAAGACCATAATTGACCTTCTCTCGCCATGGCCAGCCCTACACGGGGACCTCCGATCATACAGCCTAAACCCGAAGTAATCGTCGCTGCAATCCCAGCTGCAGCCACAAAACTTGATGCCCATCCAGAGGTGACAACATTAAGAGCTGAAGCTAATGGTGCTTTGAGGGTAGGAAGTACGTCGGTAGGAACAAGAGTCACGGAGACCCAGCCCACTAGTGCATATAAGACAACAACGGTGGCAATTGCCCACACAGTCGCCCTCGGAATATCACGATGGGGATTTTTTGCCTCTTCCGCAACGGTGGTTATAGCATCGATATGAATCTGTCCGAAAGCAATAATTGCTGCCGCTGCCATTAGTCCGCCAAACCCCTGTGGGAGAAAAGGTGTCTGATGAATGGGCATTGCAAGTTGTGGGTGAAGAATCCCGAGCACAACAAATAAAAGAAGAGCAAATACTTTTACAATGACTAACAGATTAATAACGGATTTTGAAAAAGAGATGCCAAGATATAAAAGAGTGACGGTCAATACGCCCAATATGACAGCCCATACCGTAACGGACAGACCGGGCAGGAAAAACTGCGCATAAAGTCCAAACCCAAGCCAAACAGCGGCACCAACAACGATATACTGGGTCATGAGCGTCCATCCGACAACGGAAGCTACTATATTTCCCGTTCCTTGTCCCAATGTGGAAAAAGCCTTTTTACAGTATACATAGCTTGCTCCTGCCTGTGGATACATTGCTGAGAGCTCTGCGAAAGATAACGCGGTACAAATGGCGATGCCCCCTGCGATGAGGAAGCTTAAAAACAAGCCAGCTCCAGCTGGTTTTGCAGCAATTCCCGTAAGGACAAAGATACCCGTCCCTATGAGTGCAGCTACACCGAGTGAGTAAAGGTCAAGAAAAGAAAGTGATCGTTTTAGATTTTGTTGATTCACCAGCATGCCCTCCCATTATTTTAATTCCGAATATAGGAATAATTATTCCGTATATTAAAATTAGTTCGACCATTCTGACAACTTTCCTTCTGTTTTTACAAAAAAACACGTGTACACGTGTTTAACTTTTTAGCACCGATAGAATACTGGAAGAAGCTTCTTTCAAGTTGCTAATTAGCTCTGAAGTATCGTAAAAGAGACGATCATTTTCTAACCCAATGACACTCAGAGATGCTATGATCTCGTTCTGTGCATCAAAAACGGGAACAGCCAGCGCCATTGTCCCTACAGCAAGTTCTCCCTTACTGATCGCAAATCCTTGTTGCTTTATCATGGACAATTCACTTCGTATGTCTTCCTTTTTCATTGTATTAAGAGAGTTATGGAACTCTAAGAATCCCTTTTGCTCTTCCTCGGGAAGATAAGCCAAGAGGATCCGTGGACAGGCTGCTGAATGTAAAGGGACCCGCCGCCCGATTTCAGGATAGACCCGAATAGGCTGAAAGGAAGGGATCTGCTCTATGTAGACCGCTTCTCTTCCATCTTGGATCGCTAATTGTACCGTTAAATTCGTTTTGTTTCTTAAAGAGATCATTATATTTTTGGCCAGTTCCTTCAAATTGATCTGTTCCTTTACGAGTGCGGCCTTTTCTAGAAAACTCCAGCCAAGGCCGAATTGTATTTCACCTTTGGTTTGTGCTCTTCTGATATAACCGAATTTCTCCAGAGAACACAATAACCGGAACAAAGTGGTCTTTGGGTATCCGGATTCCTTGGAAAGCTGCTGCAACGTATAAAAGGGAGTGTTTTCTGAAAAGAACTCCAAGATGCTGAGAGCTTTTTCCACACTTCCATTTTTACTGCTTTTATCCATTCAGAACGTCTCCTTTACCGATGCATAATAGAAAATGAGGCTCTCTTCAAAAACTACCAAGGAAAAGCGTGAAAGTCCAGTGGTAGTTTTGGGCGAACACGCTTTAGATCAATAAAGTACAGCACTTCCATCCTATCTTTCTAGTTTACGATGGTAGAAAAACTAAATATTGCACCCTAATCGCAAGTGCACCACCCTTGTAGAGAATGATAACAAGGGTGGTGCACTTCATTAGTTATTGCTGTTTTTTCTTATTGAGCCAGGAGATCATTTCTTTAATCACTTCATCCTGCTGTTTCTTATTGGAAATCCGCGCTTTTTTGTCCCCGGCTTGCGGACCGTACATGCCAAACTGGGCATGGTTGCCGCCTTTGATCTCATAATAGGTTGTATTTGCCGGGTTAAAAGATTTGTTGCCATTGATCTTTGCTTTTGTTGTCAATCCGTCCCGTTCTCCATAAATGGACAGGAGAGGAAAGCGGGCTTTTGATAAATTTGAACCTTCCGTTGTATAGGAACCAAGGAAGATGATGCCTTTAATCTTATTGGGGTGTTTTAGAGCATAAGCGGAAGCTGCTGGTCCTCCTATTGAATGGCCGGCAATATACCATTTCTTAATAGCAGGATCGGCTTTCATCGCTTCGTCGGCTCTGTTTTTGCCGAGCAATGCCAGGTTCAGCGGCATTTTTGGAATGACAACGAGATACCCGGCATCAGCCACTTTTTTTGCCCAGTAGGAATATGCGGCTGGTTCCACTTTAGCACCAGGATAAAAAATGATGCCATCCGTGGGTTTCATATTTTTCGGTTTGAAAATATACAGGTCGTCTTGATGCAGGACCTCTTTTTTTACGTCCACTAACTGGTTCAATTGAGCGGTAGGCACGAAGGTCTTCTGGGTCCAGATGAGAAAACCGCCGGCATAGACAGCAAGCAAGAGCAGCAAGATGATAAGGACAAGCTTCAGTTTCTTATTCAAGTAAATCCTCCACATGTTCTCCCGGTACGGAAGAGGTTCTAGTATACCTTTCTAGTATGAACATAAACCGCATTCCTGACAACTAGGCAGTGATATGCGGCGATTTCCTTTTTCAATGACCACGGTTGAAATACCGGCTTTGGCTAAATAGACAGCTGCTATAAGCCCGGCGATCCCTCCGCCAATGATCACTGTTTCAAATGTTTCCATAAGATCACCACTTTCTCTTTTATAAGCAAGACGAGAAAGAGCGATCTTCTGTGACAAAAGACGAGGAATTTTCATGGTGAAGGGTAAACTAAAAAAAAATAAAGAAGGGAGAGATCACATGCAAATGAACGGAAACATCATCTCAGGAGAATTTGATGTGAGCATGAACGAGTTTTCACTGCAGCAAGTGAAACATCTGGCCACACAATCCACCCTATCCGTGAGCCAGTTAAATAAGCTTTACGGTTATCTTCAGAAGCATCAAAATGACTTGGATGGTCAGGTCATTACTCTATATGATGCGATGCCGGTCAGGCTGAGCAGTGAGGAGATTGGCTTGTTGCTTCATGACCTGAAGAGCATTCAGTCACTTTATCAATGACAAGCAACATCTTTGGACGATCGGCAAATTATTATATAGTAAACCAATGTAATAACTATGAAATAGGAGGGGAGAAAACTGAAATTATCAACAAAGATTCTTGCAGGATTGATTTTGGGTATTCTTGCGGGCGTTCTCTTACATGCATTGGTTCCCGGTCATGTTGGGAAGATTGATCATTATGTCCTGTCACCGATCGGACAAGCCTTTATTCGAGTCATTCAATTCATTGTCGTTCCTGTCGTATTCACGTCACTGATCATAGGACTGACAAGTCTCCAGGGAACGGGAAAGATCGGTTCATATACTGCCAAACTCCTCCCGCTGTATATCATCACCAGCTCGATAGCCCTCGCGATCGGCATGCTCATGGCGGCGGTCCTCAAGCCAGGTACAGGGATCTCTCTTTCAAAAATGGCGGAAGCACCGGATAAAACACAGAAAAGCCAATCCTTAGTGGACTGGTTAGTAGGCATCGTACCGACGAATCCTTTTGAAGCTTTGAGTACAGCAAACTTGCTGCAGGTTATTATCTCAGCGGTTTTAATCGGAGCAGCCATGAATCTCGTAAAGGAGAAAGCCAAACCTTTTAGGGCTTTGGTTGAAAGTGTGTATGCGATCGTGGAAAAAATATTGCAAATCATATTAAAGGTGGCTCCGATCGGTGTGTTTGCTTTAATAGCCTCCGTCATTGCCTCGCAAGGCTTCGGTATCGTAAAAAAGCTTCTGTTGTATGTCGTTGGTTTAATAGCAGCGATTATTGTGATGACGGTGATCTACTATCTGTTTCTACTGATCGTTGGAGCCAAGCCAAACCATTTCTTTAAAAGCTTTTTTCCTTCATTCTCTTTGGCGTTTGGCACCGCAAGCTCTAATGCCGCGCTGCCAGTATCCATGGATAACGCAAAAAGCCATTACGGGATGAGACAAGAAATCACCAGCTTTGCCCTGCCGTTTGGTACAGCTGTTAAACGGGATGGAGCGGCCATACTCCAAGGGTTCAACGCTCTTTTCATTGCCCAATTCTTTGATGTACCCATAACCGCTTCTTTAATCACATCAGTTTTTATCAGTGCCCTGCTTGTTTCCTTCAGTACAGCTGGTGTGCCAGGTGCAGGCATCATTATGATGACCACTGTATTGTCCGCGGCTGGCTTGCCCCTTGAAGGGATTGCAATCGTTGCGGGAGTGGACCGGTTGACCGATGGTTTCCGAACTGCACTGAACGTCATTGGAAGCACGGCAAATGCAGCAGTGATCAATCGCTGGGATAAGAATAAAAAGACGGGCGGCTAACGAGCCATCCGTCTTTTTTTTAAAGGCAGATGCGGTTCGATCATCCATCTAAATTTTATACAATTTCGTGGCGAGGGGCATGAAAAAGGAAAGAATGCTTCCATTGAAAAATGCGGTCAAAACCGTTCCAATGCCGATGGGGCCGTGGAGAAGAAAGGCGAGTATAAGAATCACAATGCTGATCACCAGACGAGATAAAGCGAGCGTCCAGCCAGCCTGGTTTTGAAGAATGAGCATAAGACGGTCCAGGGGAATAGGTGCAAATTTGGCTTGTAAATAGAGGGATGTTCCGATACCAATGGCCACCATGCCTAAAGTGAGCAGCAAGAATTGAGAGAAGCAGGAAATGGGCATCAGCCAGTTTTGAAGGGTGAAGAGCCAGAAATCGATGCCAGCCCCGGTGATGAAAGCCGTCATTAATGCTAAGTATTCGGGCCGGCTTCGAGAAACAGCTGCATTTAAATAGATCATCAACAGGGCAATGAGAATTTCCCACGAGCCTACAGTAAGCCCAATGCTTCGAAACAATCCAACGAGAAGTGCATCGTAAGGGGAAGTGCCGGATTTTGAAAGAATGGTTAGTGCGATGCCAAGCGAGAGTATAAGAATACCTATCGTAAAGAATGATAATTTTCTTTTGATCATATCTATGGCCCCTTTAACAATTAAAACCCTGGATTCAGATGATCCAAGGGTTATCTTCATTACTATATGCCGGGTCTTGTCTTCCATAAATCCGTCGGGTGCGGATTTAGAACCCAATTTTATCCCGTTCCTCGCCATTCATGTTAAAATATGGTGGTAATGTTAAATATGTGTGATGTATCGGGAAAGGGGTAATGGAATGTGGAAGAACCGTAACTTTTTATTACTTATGTTTGGTGTCGCCGTTTCGAGTACCGGTCTATGGGTCGGGATTATCGGCAACCTTGAATTTTTGCAGAAGAACGTAGAGTCATCCTTTTTACAGGCACTGATCATTCTGTCAGGATTTTTGGTCGGGATCTTTCTTGCTCCCATGGCAGGGAGGATCATTGACCGTGGAGATAAGAAGAAAATCCTCATTTATGCCGGTTTGGCCAGGTGCTTTGCAATCGGTTTCATGTACTTGGCCATTGCCTATGAAAATGTCTGGTGGATGCTGATCTACACGTTCATCATCGGAATCGCGGGAACGTTCTCCAATCCCGCCATGCAGACGCTCATTCCGCTGATTGTGAGAAAAGAAGAACTTCTGCAGGCAAACGGTGTATATATGAACATTTTTACAGGTGCAAGAATCGCAGGGACAGCGCTTGGGGGAGCAATGCTCGTCGGTATGTCGCTGACAGCAATGTATACATTGACACTTGTAACGTATGTAATACTCCTCCTCTCGACTTTTTACATTTCAGTAGAGGGAAAAGTGAAGGAGAAGTCAGCAGACAGAAAGAAAGAGAACTTCTTCACTACGTTAAAAGAACTTTATCCTATCGTGAGAAAACAATCGAAGGTCGTATACGGTATCTTTCTTCTCATACCGCCTTACCTATTTCTTTCTGGTTTTAACTTGATGGTCATCGAGATCAGCCAAATCCAGCACAATCCCGGTATTAAAGGGATTCTCTATACAACAGAGGGGCTTTGTGTATTTCTTGGTACCTTTCTGGCCCGAAAGTTCTTTCGCGAACGTCCGCGGCTGCCGTTTCTGTTTGGCATCACCTTTCTTATCGCGACGGCTCATACATCATTATTTTTAGCGGCTCATCCCGCGATGTCTGTTGTTTCGTTTGGCCTGTTCGGCCTTTCAGCGGGTATGCTTTTCCCTGTGACCACGACTATTTTCCAAACGGACATCCCTTCTGACTATCATGGACGGTTTTTCTCCATTAAAGGAATGACCGACAACATTATCTTTCAGATTCTTATGCTGTTAACCGGGTTATTCCTGGATACGATTGGTTTTGAAAAGATGGTGATCGGCTTCGGGATCAGCTCATTCGTTATCGCTTCGATCATACTGATGCAATACCGGTCGAAAGTGAGCCGAAATAAAAGAAAGCCAGTAATGTTGGCGAAATAATACTTGTTTGAAGAAAGCCAGGTACCGGCCATTTTTGTAAAGTACATTTAATTCGTTAGAAGGAATATTCTGTAGGACAGAGAAATTAATTAAGAGTGATGATGAGGCGCTATTCCGCTTTTTTTCATCATTTGCTGATTTGCTTCATAAGGTAGAGCAGAGAGAGATTAAAAAAAGGAGGTAAGTCTAATGGCTTGGTTCTTGCTGCTGTTGATCGCGGCGGCCGTTATGATTGGATTTTTTGTATATTCCAGCAAAGCAACAAAGACTGCACTCCAAGAGGATGACTCCGTTCGACTTTTAGAATCAGAGAATGCGAAAAATAATAGTTCATACAATGGAGGACCGATGTAACTCGGTTCTTTTTTTAGGAGGTGCTCATGCAGATCTTGTTGATTCGGCACGGGGAATCAGAAGATGATTTTCTAGAAGAAGACTACACAGGCTCAACTGATTTGCCGCTGACACGCCGAGGGGTTGATCAAGTGGATAAAATGGCACTTCGTGTGTGTACAGAACTTCTGCCTGATGTGATTTGGAGCAGTACCCTGATCAGAGCCAGACAGGCTGCTGATCGACTCTCCAAAAAAACAGGCTGCCCGGTAACCTACATAGAGAACCTTAAAGAACAACAGGAAAATGAATCTAAAACTGATTTCAGGCTGAGGGGTGAAAGTAACTTATCGTCGATTAAAGAACTTGGCAAGGATATTAAAAGAGTGGCCGTTGTTTCTCATGGAGGCATGATCACACAAATCATTGAAAGCTTCGTGGGGCTGCCTTCCGGCAATACTGTTTGGTTTCACTCTGACAATACAGGCATGCATCTGCTTGAGTACACTCGTCACGGAAAACTTATCCGATTCACAAATTGCACCTCCCACTTAAAAAATGAATAAGAAAATTTAGGCAGTAGGGTGTTGCACTTATTTTATATCTGTAGTAATATAAACGGGAACGTACGTTCGAAAAATAATAAAATGAGGTGTCTGATATGATCGTAGGGCTGTATCCTTATTTAGTAACGAATGGAAATGGACAAGAAGCTGTTAAGTTTTATGAAAAGGCATTAAATGCGAAGGTTTTATCTGTACAAACTTTCGGCGATCAGCCGGAGAATCCGGAATATCCTGTTCCTGCAGAAGCAAAAGACCGTGTTATGAATGCCCATTTAAAAGTAGGAGATCATGACTTGATGCTATCTGATACGTTCCCGGGGATGCCCTATGAAACTGGAGACCAAGTAACAGTAGCGATCACAATCGACAGCGCCGAAAACTCCAAAGAAATTTTTGAGAAGTTAAAAGAGGGCGGAAAAGTGATCATGGAGCTGCAGGAAACCTTCTGGAGCCCATCTTATGGCCAGCTTAAAGATAAATACGGAGTGACTTGGCAAATCTCAACACTGGGAAAATAAATACATCGTTATAAAAAAGCTGCCTAGGCGGCTTTTTTTACTTATGTTTGATTCCACTTAAACAGAGTGGGATTTAAAATGGCAAGAGTGGTTAGATCTGAAATGAATAGTCAGGAACCGGAAAAAGCAGCTGCATTCTATTCAAATGTTTTTGGATGGCAGGTGGATGAACCTCGTTGGCACTATCGGTTGTTGCCACAGGAGAGGATCGATCAGAAGAAATCGATGGAGGAATAGCAAAAGGACCTCACGATTTTCCGCATGGTACTCGGATTCAAATCGAAGTAGAATCCATTGATGAGGCAATTTCAAAAGCAAAAGAGAACGGAGCGATCATCGTTCGGGAGAAGATGGAATTTGAAGAATTTTATCTAGCTTACCTGGTCGATCCGGCTAGAATTGGCTTTGGCCTCATTTCAGAAGAAGTTTTATAGGTAATCATTTGAAACTTTCCTATAACAGATCCGTAAATTGGTTTAGTCGGAAATTTGGAAGGGGAGTTAAGGCATGCTGACACCATCCTTTGAACAAAAGCTTACTACATATACCGATATATACAGTCAGCTGAAAACGGCGTTTAAATGGAAAATGGGTGACCCAAAAACGCTCATGATGATCGCTTCCATGTATGTGATCAACGAAAAACCGTTTGATTTAAGGCGGTTTGAGTCATTGAGCGATTATATTAAAGAACAGGTAGGAGCGTTCAATACGCTAAAGTCTTCCTATCGTTACACAACAGCCGCGATGCTCGATGTGCGTTTTGAGAATTCTGAAGAGAAGTTCCATCGCCTGCTTGAAGTGTATGAAAAGATGGTCGCTGGTAAATTCAGCAGGGGTGCCTCTACTTATATTGCAGCTCAAGTGATGCTGGAGCAAATCGAAAATGGCAGAATGGAGGACATCGAACGAGTTATGCAAGTGTACAAAGGGATGTCATCCAATCATTTTTTTCTTACCTCCAGTACAGATTATCCGCTGGCCGTCCTTCTTGCAGAACGGGAAGGAACGGTAAACGATTTGATGAAACAGATCGAGTATTTCTATAAATGTCTGAATCAGCAAGGATTTGCGAAAGGGAATGACTTGCAGTTCTTAAGCCACATCCTGTCTCTAGGGGACGAAAATAAGGCGGATGCCCTTATCGAACAATGTACAAAAGTGGCAGATGCCTTCAGAACACAGTGGAAAAAGCCAAAAGGGATGCATTATCCGCTGACCGGTCTCCTCGCTCTATTAAAAGAAGGGGAAAAGGAAGTGGCGACTGTTTTGAAAGCCGCAGACCGTTTAAGCGACGAGAAGCATTTTAAGTGGCATAAAGACATGAATATCCTAATGGCGGCCAATTTCCTACTGAGTGAGAAGATGCATGACACTACCTTGCTCGGGGCCGGAATCTTTGCAGCCATCGAGGCAATCATGCAAGCACAGCAAGCAGCGGCGATTGCAGCCATTGCTGCCACAACTGCAGCTTCTTCCTCGAGTGCAGGAAGCTAGTACCCCTAAAAAAAGAACTGCAGGGGCAGTTCTTTTTTATTCACTCACTGCACCAGTCTCTAAGGGGTGTTGCGCTAAATACGCTTGGCTGGGCGGATTATAGAGATCTTTGGATTGAACGCGGGTTGTTCCTTTTTCCTTTTTTCCTGCATAAATTAAGGTACTAAGGAAAAGGGGAAACCACAATGCTCGAGATCTTTTCTGTCATTGGCGCAATCATTGGTTTTGGCGTTATGCTTTGGGTACGTGCACAGCTTAGAAGTGCAAAGGTGTTTCAGAAGATCGTTTCTCAAGATAACGGGATCCTTCTCTTATTCATGTATTTGGCTATTGGAGCGGTTGGATTACTGATTGTGGGAGTATGCTTGAACTACTTATATGAAGTCGGCGGCGGCCCCATCTATTGAGAAATTTGTCGATTTAGTTTTATGCCCAAAATAAAAAACTATTGTGAATATCGTGAAAGTATAGTAGGTTTAATGGCAACGGGATTTATAACTGAATAGAAGTTTAAGAGTGCTCAAGTTTACATTGAGATAATAGGGAAACCGGTGCGAGTCCGGTGCAGCCCCCGCTACTGTAAGCATGGATGATCTTGTGACGAACCACTGGCCAAAAGGCTGGGAAGGAAACAGGAATCAGTTGATATGCGAGCCAGGAGACCTGCTTTTAAATGAGTAATACGATTCTCGGAGGGAGGATGATGTGTTAACATGCAATGGAAATCATGGATTGAATGATTTGGCATGAGTCGATATAGGGTGACCTATTTGTCTACTAACCTTCCGTTACCGTTTTATGATGAAACGGTATTTTATTAGGGGGCTGACATATAGAGTCGCCCTTTTTTGCGTGCAAAAAAAATCAAGAGGAAGTGATCTGATGACGACTTGGAACTTAAATGGAACGATGAGCCACGTATTGATCTGCAACGGATCCAGCTGTATGCGGAAAGGCGGCGAGGAAGTCACTCAGGCAATCAGGGACGAAATTAAGAAGCAGGATCTCGATGCTTTGGTGCATACGACAAGAACCCGATGTAATGGCCGGTGCAAGGACGCCTGTGTTGCGATCGTCTATCCGGAGGGAGCATGGTATAAAATGCCGGATGAACATGCCGCCCGAGAAATGGTAAAAGGCCATTTGTTAAAAGGAGAAAAGGTGAAAGAGCTCCTCATTTACGAGTACGGTGAGAACGGATTCTCCCTGACAGAAGAAAATGGCTGGACCAAAGGGATTCAAAAGGGAGAAAAAAAGGAGGCTGTCCGCTGATGGAACTTATCACTTTTGCCATGCTTGCGATCTTCATAGGCATGCGCCATGGATTGGATGGGGATCATGTCGCAGCCATTGCAGATATGGTCGGCAGTGAAAAGAAACGGAGACGGCAGCTGTCCCTGGGAATCATGTACGCTCTTGGCCATGGGGCCATCGTCTTTTTTATCGGCCTTCTTTCGATCTATGTGGGAGCGAAGATGCCAGCCAGTGCTCAAAGCTATTTGGAACTCTCGGTCAGTGTCACCTTAATCGTGCTGGGTGCCATCATCCTGCTGTCCATCTTCCAAAGCAAGCAGGACTATGAATATAAAAGCAGACTGGAAATTGTCATGCAATACATAAGAAAGGTCACAGGCTCCCAAAACAAAGAGGATTCCAGCCTGACGAAGTTTGGCATCATCGGAGCTTTTATTATTGGAATCATCCATGGAATCGGTGTAGAAAGCCCGACACAGATCGCTGTTGTCTCACATGCAGCCGGATTAGGGAGTGTTTCCGGTGCAACGGCTCAGCTCGTATTGTTTGTTGTCGGACTGCTGTTCTCAACCATCTGTGTAACGTTTCTGTTCACGTGGGGATTTATGAAGGCGAGCATAAAGAAAGGATTTTACATCGTATTAGGCTGTATAACCGGTTTTTACAGTGTAGGCCTTGGGGTCTATATGATGGCTGAACTGCTGAAAGGAGGATTTTAAATTGAAAGGGAAACTCTTGATCATCGGATTCGGTCCAGGAAGCTATGACCATATTACGGAGCGGGCGAAGCAGGCAATTCAGGAAAGTGACTGCATTGTTGGCTACAAGACCTATGTGGAACTGATCCAGGGGTTAATCACGGATCAAAAGGTGATCAGCACCGGAATGTCAGAGGAAGTCAGCCGGGCTCAGGCTGCGGTCAAACTGGCGGAAGAAGGGAAGAAGGTCGCTGTAATTTCCAGTGGTGATGCGGGAGTTTACGGTATGAGCGGCCTCGTCTATGAGGTGCTTGTTGAAAAAGGCTGGAAAGAAGAAACTGGAGTAGAGGTTGAAGTCATTCCAGGCATTTCTGCGATTAACTCCTGCGCGTCACTGCTCGGCGCACCCGTTATGCATGATGCTTGTACGATCAGCTTAAGCGACCATCTAACGCCGTGGAAATTAATCGAAAAGAGGATTGAGGCAGCGGCACAGGCTGATTTTGTCATTGCCTTCTACAATCCAAAAAGCGGACGCCGTACGAGGCAGATCGTAGAAGCTCAAACCATCCTGCTGAAGCATCGTTCACCGGATACACCGGTTGGGCTGGTGAAAAGCGCCTACCGGGACAGGGAGGACGTTGTCATCACCAGCTTAAGAGAGATGCTTGATCACGAGATCGGCATGCTGACAACGGTCATCGTTGGCAACTCACAGACCTTTTTGTATGACAGCAATAAACTGATCACGCCAAGGGGCTATCAACGGAAATACACACTGAACACAGAAAAACAGCGGCTGAAACCGCATGAGCGCCTTCGAAAAGAGAATGAACCATGGGCGCTGCAGGACGAGGAACCGGAGAAAGAACATCAGCCAGAAAAAGAGACTCAGAAGGCCTCTGCTCTCGAGTTGGCGACAGAAGCGCTCGCTTTGTCGTCTGGTAATCAAACGGAACCGCAAAAAGAAGAATCTCCTGTTCCATCCGGTGTGGAATCCATCCTGGAATTTGGAGTGAGTCCGGGCCTCGTGAACAAGAAGTTTACGGCCAAGCAGCTGATGACATTGGCCGAAGTCGTAGGCGAACATGGGGAGATGGAATATACCCCCCACCATCTGATCAAGGTACAGCTGTCGACGGACAAGCCGGAACAGGTGACCGAACAGCTGGAGGCCGAAGGATTTCTGCTGCTGCCGGCAGGTGATGTTCTGCAGATTAAAGCGTGTGATTTTTGTGACGGTGAAAAATATGATTCCATTCCTTATGTGGAGCAGCTGCAGGACGAGCTTGGAGGAATGCCGCTTCCTAAAGAACTGAAGCTCGGCTTTAACGGATGCGGTATGGCTTGCTATGGGGGTGTTCAGGAAGACATCGGCATCGTGTTCCGCAAAGGGAAATTCGATCTGTTCTTGGGAGGCAAGCCTCTGAGCCGGACAGCCCATTCCGCTCAGCCGGTGATGGAAGGAATTGAGCCGGAGAAGCTCGTCGGCATCGTAACGTCCATCATTCAGGAATACGAGGAAAAAGGCCATCCGAATGAACGGTTCTTCAAGTTCTTTAAACGCGTACAACAGGTAGGCGGATTCAAACATAGAGACATGGCCCCGGTCATCGAACTGGAACCTGCGCCATGCGGGGATTGAGGAGGAAAACAATGAACGCAATCTTAATGGTAGGCCACGGAAGCCGTGATGCAGAAGGAAACGATCAGGTGCGGGCATTTATCGAAGGGATTAAGCCAATGGTAAACCATGAGGTGCTCGTAGAAACATGCTTCCTGGAATTTGAGAGCCCAAACATTCACCAGGGAATCGAGGCGTGTGTCAAAAAGGGAGCGACCTCAGTTGCAGTTGTTCCGATCATGCTGCTCCCAGCGGGACATTCCAAAATCCATATTCCAGCTGCGATAGATGAAGCGAAAGAAAGTTATCCGCATGTGAATTTCACGTATGGAAGGCCGATTGGCATCCATGAAGCGGCACTGGATATCCTGAACTGCCGTTTGGAAGAGATTGGAGAAAACACGAACGCTCCCGAGGAAGATACGGCCGTGATCCTGCTGGGCCGCGGAGGCAGTGATCCTGATGCCAACAGCGATCTGTATAAAATCACAAGGCTACTGTGGGAGAAGCTGAATTACAAGATCATCGAGCCGGCGTTCATGGGTGTGACTGATCCGCTCATTGCGGAAGGGGTGGAGCGCTGCATCAAGCTTGGTGCGAAAAAGGTCATCATACTTCCGTATTTCTTATTCACCGGAATCCTGATCAACCGTCTGGAGAAATTGGTGGATGATTTTCAGGAACAATATCCAGCGCATACTTTCCAGCTCGCCCACTATTTTGGATTTCATCCGAACCTGCAAACCATTATTCTAGACCGCATCGAAGAAGTACTGGAAGGGGAAGTGAAGATGAATTGTGATACATGCCAGTACCGTTTGGATGCGATGGAGCATATTGATCATCATCACCACGATCATGACCACGTCCATGGGCATCACCACCACCACCATCATCATGAACATACTCACGCAGGAGAGGAGCAAAAGGTATGATCCTTTTTCTCGCAGGTACGAGCGATGCGAGGGAGCTCGCATTAACCATCAAGGCGGCGGGATATCCGCTTCTTGCTACGGTCGTAACGGAGAATGCCGCTCGCGAGCTTAAAGAACATGGGCTGGACGTACATACCGGACGGCTGGATGAGGAAGAGTTCGGCACCTTTATTGAAAAACATAAGATCACAGCCGTGGTCGATGCCTCTCATCCGTTCGCTGAGGAAGCGAGCAAGAACGCAATGGCCGGAGCAAAATCAAAAGGGGTCCTTTATATCCGCTATGAGCGGGATACCCAAAGCTATCATGATAACAACCTGCTCCTCGCCGACACATATGAAGAGGCAGCAGATCAGGCGGCAAGGATTGGCGGAGTGGTGATGCTGACGACCGGAAGCAAGACGCTTCAAACGTTTACAGAAAAATTGCTGGATCTTCCGGATACTACTTTAATCGCCCGAATGCTGCCGAGAAAAGACAACATGGAGAAATGCGAGGAGCTCGGGCTTAAGCAAAAAAACATCGTCGCCATTCAAGGGCCTTTTTCCAAAGATTTCAACAAGGCGCTGTTTCAGCAGTTTAACGTTACCGTCATGGTGACGAAGGAAAGCGGCAAACAGGGAGCCGTCGATGAAAAAGTAGAAGCAGCTCTGGAAATGGGCATTCAAGTCGTAATGATTAAACGGCCGAAGATCACGTATGAGAATCGCTATTCGAACTTTGAAGAAATCGTAAATCATATTTCCCGGGAATGGAGAGGAGTATTGGCATGATGGATTTTAAAACGGAATTTAAACCGCTGACCGTCCAGCCGCAGCAAATTGAAGGACGGAGCTTTGAGATGATTGATGAAGAGATTGGAGAGCATCACTTTACAGAGGAGCAATATCCTATCGTTCGCCGTGTCATCCACGCGTCTGCCGATTTTGAGCTCGGAAAGAGCATGCTGTTTCATCCGGATGCTGTCCAGGCGGGCATTCAAGCGATCAGAAACGGAAAAAAAGTGGTGGCAGATGTGCAGATGGTACAGGTCGGTGTGAGCAAGCCCCGAATTGAAAAATACGGCGGTGAAGTGAGGGTCTACATCTCGGATCCGGACGTAATGGAGGAAGCAAAGAGGCTGAACACCACTCGCGCCATCATATCCATACGTAAAGCGATCAAAGAAGCGGATGGCGGAATTTTTGCCATCGGAAACGCACCGACTGCTCTCCTCGAATTGATTCGTCTCGTTAAAGAGGGAGAAGCGAAGCCGGGGCTGGTGATCGGACTGCCCGTCGGTTTCGTATCAGCGGCAGAATCGAAAGAAGAATTGGCGAAGCTTGATATCCCTTATATTACGAACCTTGGACGCAAAGGCGGCAGTACGGTTACGGTTGCCGCATTGAACGCGATTTCCCTTCTTGCAGAACAGGTCTAAACCATGAAGAGCAAGACGGCAGAAAAGGATAAAAAGAACCTCCGGCAGGGCTATACGACGGGGGCTTGTGCCACAGCAGCCACCAAGGCTGCCCTGACGGCCCTCATTACGGGAGAGCCGCAATCCGAAGCGACGATCTACCTGCCTGTAAAGAAGTTTGCCACCTTTCAGATGGACAGCTGTTTCATGAGAGCGGGAGCAGTGGAGGCCGGCACGATCAAGGACGCTGGAGATGATCCGGATGCCACCCATCAGGCGCTCATCAAATCCGAGGTGTCCTGGACGGAGGGAAAGGAAATCATACTCGACGGCGGAGTTGGTGTGGGAAGAGTGACGAAAGAAGGGCTGCCGGTTCCTGTCGGTGAAGCCGCGATCAATCCAATTCCAAGAAAGATGATCCGTGAAACGGCGAAAGAGGTGCTGGACGCCTTTGGTGTTGAAAGAGGAATCAAAATCGTCATCTCGGTACCGGATGGAGAAGAGATCGCCAAGAAGACGCTGAACGGAAGGCTTGGCATCATCGGAGGCATTTCCATTCTTGGCACAAGAGGCATCGTCATTCCCTTTTCATCTGCAGCCTATAAGGCCAGTATCGTTCAGGCGATCTCAGTCGCAAAAGCAAGCGGCTGCCGGCATGTGGTCATCACCACCGGCGGGCGCAGCGAGAAATACGGAATCAAGGAGTATCCGGAACTACCAGAAGAAGCATTCATTGAAATGGGAGACTTTGTCGGTTTTACGCTAAAAGAGTGTAAGAGGCAGGCCATGGAACACATATCCATGGTAGGGATGATGGGGAAATTCTCGAAGGTCGCCCAGGGAGTCATGATGGTCCACTCCAAAAGCGCGCCGATCGATTTTGGGTTTCTCTCTTCGGTTGCTGAAAGAGCCGGTGCCAGTGAGGAGCTTGTTCAGCAGGCAAAGGAGGCAAACACGGCATCACAGGTCGGTGATCTCATGGCAGCGAACGGTGTCACTTCCTTTTTTGACGAGCTTTGTGCAAGCTGCTGTGACAACGCACTGAAAGAGATGAAGGGCGGCCTTACGGTGTCCACCAGTTTATATACGCTAAAAGGAGATTTTTTGGGAAAGGCGGAACGACATGACAGCCAGGATTAAAATCATTGGAATCGGTGATGGAGGAGCAGCGGGGCTTCTTCCGGAATATCAGGAGATGATTCAGGAAAGCGAACTGCTGATGGGCGGGGAGCGCCAGCTGTCCTTCTTCCCGGAATACAAAGGGGAGAAGGCAGTCATCAAGGGCGGGCTTAAGCAGATGACGGAACGATTGAAGCAGGAAGAGAGGAAGACGGTCGTTCTTGCATCAGGAGATCCGCTCTTTTATGGCATCGGCAGTTATCTTTCCAAGCAGACAGAAGTGGAGATTCATCCGTATATGAGCTCTGTTCAGCTCGCTTTCTCCAGGATGAACGAAAGCTGGCAGGACGCTTATGTCACGAGTGTCCACGGCCGCAGCATGAAGGGGCTGGCCCAGCGCATTGACGGAAAGAAGAAGGTGGCGCTGTTAACCGATGCGGAGAATACACCAGCTGCGATCGCCAACTATCTTTTATCATTTGGCATGACAGAATATACAGCGTTTGTCGCAGAAAATCTGGGTGGGAGTGAAGAGCGCTGTACTCGTCTCACACTGGAGGAAATGGCCGATTGGGAAGGCTCGCCGCTGAACGTCGTCATTTTAAAACAGCGGTCAGAAGGTCCAACATGGCGTTTTGGCATAGAGGATGAGGAGTTTTTTCAGCGGAAGCCGGAAAAAGGCCTGCTCACCAAAAAAGAAATCCGTATATTGAGCCTTGGAGCGCTCGGACTGAAAGAAGACAGTACGATGTGGGACATCGGGATCTGTACGGGTTCTGTAGCGATTGAAGCGGCCAAGATTGCCCGTGAAGGTGCTGTATTTGGCATTGAAAAGAACGAGCATGACCTGGAAAATTGCTATGAAAATATGAAAAAATTCCGTGCCGACCTGACTGTCGTCCAAGGAAAGGCACCCGAGAGGCTGGACGAATTCCCGGATCCCGACGCGGTCTTTATTGGGGGAACAGCCGGAGGCATGGACCGAATCCTGGACGTTTGCTGCAGCCGCCTCAAGCCTGGCGGAAGAATTGTTCTGAACGCGGTAACGATCGAAAACCTCGCTCAGGCGGTGGAAGGATTCAAGAATAGAAGCTATGAGACTGCCATCACGCTTACCCAAGTATCCAGAAGCAAGCCCATCTTAAATTTAACGAGATTTGATGCATTGAATCCGATTTATATCATTACAGCCACAAGGAAAAAAGGAGATTAATATGGTTGGAACGTTATATGGCCTTGGTGTTGGCCCGGGTGATCCGGAACTATTGACGGTAAAAGCCTTCCGAAAGCTGAAGGAATCACCGGTCATCGCTTATCCAAAGAAAAGAAAAGGCACAAAGAGCTATGCCCACAAGATTGTCGATGTTTATCTGAAGCAGGAAGAAAAAGAGATGCTCGGCCTCGTTTTTCCGATGACGAAGGACCCTGTCATTCTGGAGAGGGAGTGGTCCAACACGGTGGAAGCGGTCTATGAAAAGCTGAGCGAAGGAAAGGACGTCGCCTTCGTCACAGAAGGAGATCCTCTCCTGTACAGCACATTCATACATATGATGAACATGATGAAAGAGCGTCACCCTGAGGTCACCATTCAAACTGTTCCAGGAATTTCGTCCATCAATGGAACAGCCTCCGCACTTGGCCTTGCCCTTGCAGAAGGGGACGAGCATGTGGCGATCATTCCGGCTCGTGATGACTACGAAACGATGAAAAAAGCGATCGTAGAGAATGATTGCATCTTTTTTATAAAAGTAGCGAAGGTCATGCCGCTCATGCTGAAAATTTTACGCGAGCTTGACCTGATAGACAAAGCATCCGTTGTGACAAAAGTAACCTCCGAGGAAGAGGTGATCTGGAACATGGATGAGCTCGATCATGCTGAGCTCGAATACTTAACATTAATGGTGGTGAGAAAATAATGAAAATAACGATTATCGGAGCAGGCCCCGGTGATCCGGACCTCATTACAGTGAAAGGGCTGAACGCTCTTCAGGAGGCGGATGTCGTCATGTACGCCGATTCGCTCGTGAGCGAGGCGCTCATTGAGCGGGCAAGTGAGGATGCAGAAGTCATCAAGACGGCTGGCATGCACTTGGAAGAGATGGTCGGGAAGATGGCCGAATACGTAAAAGAAGGCAAAAAGGTAGCAAGGGTTCACACCGGCGACCCTGCGGTTTACGGAGCCACCCTGGAACAGATCTCTTTGTTGAAACGGAAAGGCATTGAGGTGGAGATCATCCCTGGGGTCAGCTCAGTGTTTGCTTCTGCAGCCGCAGTCGGTGCCGAACTTACGATCCCTGATCTGACACAGACGGTGATCCTCACGAGAGCGGAGGGACGCACGAAAATGCCGGAGCGGGAGAAGCTCAGAGATCTCGCGAGTCATCATTGCACGATCTGTCTGTTTCTGAGCGCAACGCTGACAAAGAAGATCGTGAATGAATTCCTGGAAGCGGGCTGGAGCAAAGAGACACCGGTCGCTGCCGTGTATAAAGCTTCCTGGCCGGATCAGAAAATCGTACGAACGACGCTTGAGAGCCTGGATGAAGATTTGAAGCAGAACGGCATGAGAAAACAGGTCATGATTTTGGCCGGCTGGGCGCTGGATGAAAACATTCACGAGAAGGATTTCCGTTCCAAGCTGTATGACAAGACCTTTACCCATGGCTTCCGAAAAGGAGTCCCATCATGAATCATGTGCTTCAGGAAGGAATCCAGCCCGAGGTTCGAACAGCCAATGATTATGCGCTCGTCGCCATTACAAAGCATGGTGTGGCACTGGCACGGAGGCTGCAAGGCCTCTTTCAGTCGTCTGATCTGTACTATATGAAGAAATTCGAAAAGGGGGATGAACAGGAGAAGAACATCCAGATGTTTGAAGGCAGTGTCCGCCTGCTTCTGCCCTCTCTCTTTAAAAACTATAAAGGCATAGTACTCGTTATATCCCTGGGGGCGGTCGTCCGGATGATCGCACCGCTGTTAAAGGACAAAAAGACCGATCCCGGCATCGTCGTGCTGGATGATAAAGGGCAGTTTGCCATTTCGGTCCTATCCGGTCACCTTGGCGGGGCGAACGAGCTCACAAAGGAAATCGCGGCATCAATCGGAGCTGAGCCGGTCATCACGACTGCTTCGGATGTACAAAAGACGATTCCGGTCGATCTGTTCGGCAAACGCTTCGGCTGGGTGTGGGATTCAGCAGAGAAACTTACACCCGTGTCAGCATCGGTTGTGAACGAAGAACACGTTGCTGTCATTCAGGAATCCGGAGAAAAGGGCTGGTGGGAGCATGACCGCCCGCTTCCGGCCAACATCAGGCCGTACCCATCCATCGCTGAAGCACTTCAGCATCAGCCGGATGCCGCCCTGGTCATCACACACCGCCACCTAAAGGAAGAGGAAAAAAGGATATTGGACAACGGAGTGCTCTACCGCCCGAAAGTCATCATTCTCGGCATGGGTTGCAACCGCGGAACAGCTGCGGAAGAAATACAGTCTGTCATTCAGGAAACGCTGGATGAACTGAATCTTTCTGTGAAAAGTGTAAAAGGGATTGCAACGATCGATCTGAAGAAGGACGAAGAGGGGTTATTGGAGACGGTTGAGAAAAATAATTGGAGCTTTGTCTGTTATACACCGGATGAGCTGAATGCGGTTGAAATTTCCGATCCGTCTGAAACCGTTCATAAGTATACGGGTGCTTACGGCGTAAGTGAACCGGCGGCCCGTCTGGCCAGTGGTGCGAGCTCTCTTGAATTGGTGAAAAAGAAGTCAGGCAACGTGACCATATCCGTGGCCGTCATTCCATATCAATAAGCAAACAGGAGGTGGACAGGATGGGTGAGAGAAGAATTGTGATCGCCGGAACCGGAAGCGGTGTCGGCAAGACAACGCTTACGATCGGGCTCATGAGTGCATTGCAAAGCAGGGGATACACCGTTCAGGGCTTTAAATGCGGCCCGGATTATATTGATCCCACCTACCATTCAGCGGTAACCGGGAGGACTTCGAGAAACCTGGACAGCTGGATGATGAAAGATGAGGCCGTAAAGGAGATTGCCCGAAGAGGGAGTGCCGGTGCCGATATCTCCATCATCGAGGGGGTCATGGGCTTTTATGATGGAAAGGACCCGAGATCGAACGCGGGGAGCACGGCAGAAATCAGTGTGATCACGCAAAGTCCAGTCCTGCTCGTCGTCAACTGTGCCAGTATGGCGAGAAGCGCTGCTGCCATCGTCAAAGGTTTTCAAAGTCTTTCTGAAGAGGTGAATATCGCTGGAGCCATCGCAAACCGAGTGGGTTCCAAGGGACATTACAAGCTGGTGAAAACGGCCATCGAACAAGAATGCGGTGTCCCGGTGATCGGCTATCTGGAAAGGAATGATGACTTAAACATACCGGAACGGCACCTCGGCCTCATCCCATCCATCGAGCGAGGGGATTTGGATTCGTTCTTTGAAAAACTGGGAACGCTCATTGAACAAACGATCGATTTGGACCGCCTGATGGAGCTGGCGGAAACGTCAGTGATGGATGGAGGAATCGAACCTTCCATCTTTCAAAAACGAGAGAATCCTTTAATAAAACTCGCGGTGGCAAAGGATGCTGCCTTTAACTTCTACTATCAGGAGAACCTCGAACTGCTCGAATCATACGGGGCAAAGCTTCAGTTCTTCTCCCCCCTTAATGGAGAAAAGGTGCCGGCAGATGCGGAAGCGCTCTATCTTGGCGGAGGCTTTCCCGAGGAGTTCGCTAAGGAATTAGCGGGAAATAAAGAAGTAAAACAATCCGTAAAAGAGGCGATTGCGGCTGGCCTTCCGACATTGGCGGAGTGCGGCGGATTCATGTATCTGACGGAGGAGCTTCAAACAACAGACGGAAAGTGCCACCCGATGGCTGGGATCATACCTGGAACAGTGGTTATGCAAAACAAGAGGGCGGCTCTCGGCTACAGGGAGATCACCGGGAAACCGGGAAACTTTCTGTTGGAGGACGGCCAAACAGCAAAAGGCCATGAGTTTCACTATTCCACGTATCACTCCGATCAAGACGTCCCGTATGCCTACAAGACGAAAGGCATGAGAGGAAGCAAGGATGAAGGCTGCATGATGGGCAATCTGATCGCAGGATACACTCATTTCCATTTTGCCTCCTTTCCGCAAATGGCGCAAAACTGGATAAAGCAATGTCTGGAGCGGAAACAGTATGTGTAAACAACCTCTTTCCCTCATGATTCAAGGTACTCATTCTGATGCAGGAAAGAGCGTGATCACCACCGCCTTTTGCCGTATTTTTGCTCAGGATGGGCTTCAGACAGCGCCATTCAAGTCACAGAACATGGCGCTGAACTCTTACATAACGATCGATGGCAAGGAGATTGGAAGAGCACAGGGCGTCCAGGCAGAAGCAGCAGGTGTCGAGGCGACGACGGACATGAACCCGATCCTGATCAAGCCGAGCCGGGAGAACGATTCACAGATTGTCGTCCATGGCAAGCCCTATCAAAACATGAATGCCTTCCATTACCGCGAGGCATTTTTTCATACAGGTCTGAAATTGATTAAAGATTCACTGGCTGCACTCTATGAATCGTTTGATTGTATTGTCATCGAGGGTGCGGGAAGTCCAGCTGAAGTGAATCTGAATGACAGGGAACTGGTGAACATGCGTGTGGCGCAGATGGCAGAGGCGCCAGTCATCCTTGTTGGTGATATTGAAAAAGGCGGCGTTTTTGCAAGTTTGGTAGGAACCCTGCAGCTTCTTTCTGATCGGGACCGGGAACGGGTGGCCGGAGTCATCATCAATAAGTTCCGCGGTGATATCAACCTGCTGAAGCCGGGCCTTCACTGGTTCGAGAATTACAGTGGAAAGCCTGTACTCGGGGTTATTCCGTACCTCCCAGGCTTGACGATTGAGGCAGAAGATTCGGTAGTCCTCAAACGTTACAGACGGGAAAGGGATGACACAAAGAGCCTGGACATTGCTGTTATCCAATATCCGATGATCTCAAACTTTACCGATATTGATCCGTTCTTTGCGGAGCCTGATTGTTCGGTCCGCTTCGTCACACATGGGGATCAGCTGGAGCATCCGGATCTCATCGTCCTGCCCGGCAGTAAAAACACGATCGAGGACCTGCTTTTTCTCCAACGCAGCGGACTTTTTGATAAAATAAAACATAACGATATACCCACAGTAGGAATATGCGGCGGCTATCAGATGCTGGGCCGGTGCGTGAGTGATCCTGAACAGGTGGAAACCCCATTAGGAAATGCGGAAGGATTGGGGATGCTCCCAATACATACAGAGCTGTCGTCAGAAAAAACAACGATTCGTTCAAAGGGCACTGCCCTATACGGTGAGAAATGCTATGACTTGGAGGGCTATGAGATTCATATGGGAATCTCCCGTTCAACCGAAAGTCTGAATTCCTTTATCCAAACCGCAAACGGGGAGACAGATGGAGCGAAGAGTGAAGATGAGCGGATCATCGGTACTTATTTTCATGGATTGTTCCATAACGATGAGTTTCGAACGGCTTTGCTCAATTCTGTCAGAAAGCGAAAAGGATTAGACGAGGTGAAGGATCCTGTCAGATTCAACGCCATGCGGGAGGAAAGCTTTGATCTCCTCGCCGAACATGTACGAGAGCATGTTGATCTGGACAAGATTTATCAAACCATGAGAGACTACAGTGGTAAACGGCTCTTGATGCAGGAAAGCAGTGGACAAGGAGTGAAGTAGATGAGCCATTACTATCCGATCATGCTGAACATCCAAGGGAAAAAGGCCATAGTCGTAGGCGGCGGCACCATCGCTGAACGTAAAATCCGGGGCTTGCTGGAAGCTGATGCGGATATTACGGTGATCAGTCCTGTCGCTACAGAACAGATTTCACGATGGGCGGCCGATCAGCAGATCCAATGGAAACAAAAGAATGTTGAACCGAGCGATACGGATGGGGCGTTTCTCGTCATTACGGCTGTCAACGAGCCAGCCGTCAATCAAAAAGTTCAAGATTCGGCCGATCCAGAGCAGCTGCTGTGCCGGAGTGATGATCAAACGAAAGGAAACTTTATCCTGCCTTCTCTTTTTCGCCAGGGAAAGCTGACGGTTGCTGTCTCCACTTCAGGCGCGAGCCCGGGACTTGCCAAAAGAATTACAAAAGAACTTTCTTCAAGCTACGACGAGTCCTTTGGTGAATACCTTGAGTTTCTGGATCGTTGCCGTATCCATGTGAAGTCAGTGATTAGAGAGCCAGAACGAAGGAAAAGCATTTTAACCCAAATTCTTGATCAAGAGTTTCAGGATATGAGCGGCCAAGAAAGAGAGCAGCGTTTTCTGGCATTATGCTCGGAAGGAGGAAGGGAAGATGAATAAAGGCAAAGTATACCTTGTTGGAGCAGGTCCAGGGGATCCGAAGCTCATTACGGTATATGGGATGGAATGCATCCAAAAGGCAGACGTCATTGCCTACGACCGCCTTATCAATAAAGAACTGCTAAACTATGCCAAACGGGATGCAGAACTCATCTATTGCGGAAAATTGCCTGGAAAGCACGAACTCATCCAGGAACAGATCCATGATCTGTTAGTGGAAAAAGCGATGGAAGGGAAGACCGTTACCCGTTTGAAGGGAGGCGACCCGTGTGTGTTCGGAAGAGTGGGGGAAGAAGCGGAAATTCTCGCCGGGCATGATATCCCATTCGAAATTGTACCTGGTGTAACGGCAGGCATCGCCGCGCCAGCCTACGCGGGAATCCCTGTCACTCACCGGGATCATGCCGGTTCGTTCACCATTGTCACCGGCCATGGCCGAAAGGAGAAGGGACAGGATTTCATCAATTGGCGGGCGCTCGCTGAAGGAAGCGATACGATTGCTTTTTATATGGGCATCGGGAACTTGAAGAATATCTGCAAAGAACTCGTCAGTCATGGGAAAAGTCCCGATACTCCTGCGGCCGTGATTGAATGGGGGACTACCAAACACCAGCGGACGGTCACCGGTACACTTGCAACGATTGAGCGTGAGGCAAGGGCAGCGGCCATCTCCCATCCGGCCATGATCATCGTCGGCGAAGTCGTTCAGCTGCGGGAGAAAATCAGATGGTTCGATAAAGTGGATGTGTTTGCATGAGCCAGCGGGGGATGACTTTGGTGTATACCGGCCATGGAAAAGGAAAAACAACGGCGGCTCTCGGTCTGGCACTCCGGGCAGCAGGGAGAGGCAAGAAAGTCCTCATCCTTCAATTTATCAAATCACCAACCCGCACATACGGTGAAAAGCTAATGTTTGACAAGATCGGCATCGAAATGATCCAGACCGGTGTCGGGTTTACATGGACGAAAACACCTGAAGAGCACCGCGAAGCGCTCCAGGCCGCTTGGAAGCTGGCAAAGGAAAAGCTGTGCTCTACTCAGTACGATGTAATCATCCTCGACGAAATCAATAATGCCCTTTCGATCGAGAAGTTTCCGGTCGATGATGTCCTGCCACTCGATGAGGTTGTTGACAGTATCAAAAATCGGCCTTCAGGCATGAACGTCATTTTGACGGGAAGAAACGCGAAACAAGAGATCATTGACATCGCGGACCTTGTGACGGAGATGCAGCCGGTCAAGCATTATTATGATGAAGGAATTCCTGCCATTAAAGGGATCGAATTTTAGGCAGGAATGATCAATTCAATTAAATAGTTAAAACCTGCTTATCAAATGATAGGCAGGTTTTTTTATCGTAAAAACCGAAAAGTTTGCTTATTTTTGTTTACAAAACATCCATGCGGGTACTTAATCCACAGCAAATCATTTTAACAAGAGGAGGAAATTCTCATGGGTAAACATGTAATTGGTGTTTATGAGTCAGAGGAAGCGGCGGTAAGTGCGGTACAGCAACTGCAATCAAGAGGGTATGATACAGATGAGATCTCTGTAGTCACGAATCATGATCATTACACGGACACCGTTGAAACCATCACCGGTGCAACGGTTGAAAATGTGGAAGAACCTCATAAAGAATCTTTGTTGGACAAATTAAAAGCTGCCTTTTTGGATGATGAGTACATGAAAAGCAAGAACAGCCTGGGAGAAAAATTATCAGATTACGGAATACCTGACCGGGAAGCCGCATCCTATGCTTCAGAAGTGGAATCAGGAAAAATTCTGCTGATGGTCGATTCAGACCGCGATCTTCATTCCGATGATTCAACGTCTGTTAACCCTGCAAGTGCCGGAATGGATTATGGAACCTTCAGAATAGCCTCTGATGTCAAAGATACCAGAGATGGCTACACCGCAGGCAGCAATGTAAATGATCACAGAGATTTTGATTTAGTGGATGACATTGAGCGGTCGTACCGGTCAAATTCCGATATTACGGATCATACTACGGATCATACAGACCGAGAACTTTATCCAGATGAAGGGGGAACGAATAAGGGAGATGAGTTGAGAGACCGCACAAGAACAACACCAAGAAACTCGGACAAAGATAAATTGTTTTAGAAGATGAAAAGGCATCCCCAGTCGGGTGCCTTTTTTATTGAAAAAACCAATGAAGATCTCGACAACAACGATGGCCCGTGTATCATGCAATTTCATTTCATGGAACAGCAAATAGCCACCGATGACTATACCGATAAAGGCTCAAAAAAGGTTACGCATCTTTGCTCTTATCTTTGGAAGTCAACCATTTGCTGGAAAGGTAGACGGCACCGCCCGTAAAAAGACCTGTGATGATCGGTTTGAAAGTCATATTTTGCTCCGGCCAAAGCATGTTCAGAATAAAAACAAAAACATAGACTAAGCCAGCCAGTATCAAAAATCTCATATTTCCTCCCGATTATTCGGATGCATACTTCAATATTCCTTGTAAATAAACTGAGTAGTCACGCTGTACACATTCTCTTAGTTTGATTTTTCCTTCTGTTTGTAATTCTCCGACCATTTCTTCAATCTTTCTTCCATTTTCTTTTGTAGCCTTAGGAATCTCTATTGAAAACAAATTGCCTCGACTGGCTTTGTGCAGGTTTCTTAATAATTCAACCTTATTCATTAAATCATTCCTTTTTCCATATATTTTTTTGATGGAAAGCTTTTTCTTATAGGCAAGAACGGAAAGAGAGAGTTCAAAAGAAAAATGGCAATTTCAGAATAAAAATCCTTCATTCAATCAGGAGGAAAAAAAAGCGTTAATCATCCTTCGGACTAACGCTTTGAGAAGTAAAAGAATATCTTGCAGATGTTGTTACGAACTTGGTTATCGCGGCCGTTATAAAGAGATAAAACACTTTTTTTCTAAGACTATCACTCTCTCGATGTTTTTACAACAATAGTTAAGATATCCATTTGGTCATATCAATGATCTTTGGTGTCATATACATTTGTAGAAATGGAGGAATATGTATGCCTAAAAAGGTTCTTCTTTTTACAGATTTGGGAATAGACGATGCTTTTGCCCTTATATATGCCTTCTTCCGTAAAGAAGAAGTGCAAATAATAGGTATCGTAGCTGACTATGGAAATGTATCCAGAGTGGATGTTATTAGGAATATTAATTATATAAAGTTTATTATGGGACAAGAAAAAGTACCCGTATTTCTTGGTGCTTCCGGCCCTTTAACGGGTATTTCGGTACAGTATTTTCCTGAAGTACACGGAAAAATGGGGTTAGGACCCATCACGCCTCCCGATATACCTTATCCTGTATTCCCTTTTAATGATATCTATCCGTTAATTGATGCGAATATAGAGGATCTAACAATCATCAACCTTGGAAGACTATCTTCATTGGCAACCGCATTTGTACTAAATTTAGAAAAGATGAGAAACGTTAAGGAATATATTTGCATGGGAGGAGCATTCTTTGTTCCTGGAAATGTAACCGCGGTAGCTGAAGCCAATTTTCACTCTGATCCTTATGCAGCGAACCTGGTCTTGCAACATGCAAAAAATTTGACGCTTATCCCTTTAAACATCACTCAGTATGCACTTGTTACTCCCGAAATGGTTCAAACCATTCACCGATTTCACCAAAAAACGAAGGACCCTGCCGGACTCATAATTAAACCGATGTTGGACTACTATTACCATTTTTACTCGAAATCCAATCCGGGCATAAAAGGAAGTCCTATGCATGATTTTATGACAATTTGGTATCTGTTAAATCCTAATTTTGTTAGCATTACAAGAATTCCTATAAAAGTAATTCCAGATAGAGGGGATGGGTTTGGACAAAGCATTGCCGATTTGCGTTTTACAGTAAACCCAGAGTTCAAAATACATAGTGTGGCTACTCATTTTAATTATGAAGCATTTAAAAAAAGCATTATGGATACTCTTTTATCTTGGAGATAGAGGGGTCGGTGCTGCTTACCATCCAGCTGCCATGACAGGCAGCTTTTCTTATTAAATTAATCAAAATAAACGGGAGCTCTTCTTTATTTGAAGAACTCCCTTGAGTGTCATCAGTTATGTTCGATTTTAAATCTGGAGATATATTCTTTTTTTCCCTTCGGTTTAATGTCGTCCAAACCCGTTAAATCTCTTGGAAGCTCCTTCAAATTCGGTGCATTGGTGACCCAGGAATACGGTTCAACGGCAAGCAGGTTTTCCTTGCCGCTCGCTGTGAATAACACCCATTGGGTAAATCCATCTGAAAGAGAGTAGAACATTTTGATGCCTTGGCCGGGGAGTTCAATGGCTGCCGTCCTGTTTTCGGTCATTAAGAAAACATCATCCATCGCCACTCCAGACAGGGAGGTTCCTTCTGAAAGATCTTTTTTGTTTGCGGCACTTTCCAACTCCCCTGTAGGAAGATGGCGCTCATTTAGCAGCCATTTTTCTTTTACATCAATAAATAATTTGGCTTCACGGGGGAATTGAAACGTTGTATGATAGCCGATTCCACAGGGCATAGGCGAGTCGCCGTTATTTGTAATTTCAGTCGTTTGTTTCACTTCGTTTCCCGCGGCCTCAATCGTCATCGTGATCGTAAAATCGTGAGGGAATTGATTGAGGATGTCCGGATGTTCAACTGATCGGAGCTGTGTTTTTAATCTCGGGTGGTTAGGATCTGAATCAAGCACGTGCCATTCCTTATCATGAACAAACCCATGGATATGAACATTCTCTTTCGGCCGGTTCATCGCCAACTCGTATTTCCTGCCGTTATAGTCAAACACAGCATCTTCAATTCGGTTTGGGGGGAATAGTACAGGTGTCCCGAACACCATCCTTCTCATTTCGTATTCCGCTCTGGTTTTTGGTGTTCTGAGTATTTCAGTGTTTGTCTTTTTATCAAGAATTGAAATCAGATTGCATCCTTGGGAAGGGAGAACAATCGCCTTTAGTTCCTCGTTTTCAATGGCATATGCCGTTTCATCCAAGAATTGGATCCTTTTCACACTCATTTAGAAACCTCCATCAAGTTCAGTGTCGATAGTAGTATTCCCTTATGCTGCTCAATACAAGCCTTTATCTGATCAGTCCATTGGATGGCCATAGGCTAAAAGTTAAGGAATGATCTTAAAACAGTTCAAAATATTTTCACAAGAACGTACGATTTGTGATCATGCTTCTCTTTCATCTATTATAATTTTGAAGAGTTGATCAAACCAAATGAAGAAGGGGTGGAAGAATGAAACTTAATCACCTTAATCTAACGGTTACGGATGTCTCAGCTGCACGGGGTTTTTTAGAAAAATATTTCGGTCTAACATGTAGAGCAAGCCGTGGGAATGGATTTGCGGTCTTGTTTGATGACGATGGTTTCGTATTTACCTTAATGAAGGGGAACGACGTTCAGTATCCAAAAACGTTTCACATTGGATTCGCCCAGGAAAATAAAGAATCAGTGGACCAAATCAATCAACGGTTAAAAGAGGATGGATTCGATGTAAAGCCTCCTCAACAGTTACATGGCTATACCTTTTATGTGGAGGCACCAGGAGGGTTTACAGTCGAAGTGCTTAGTCAATAGAAAGAATGATTGTTAAATATTCGTCAGCTGCCAATAAGGCAGCTTTTTCCATTTTAAACATAGAATTGTGAAGGGGATGAACCCGTCCATTTTTAAAAATAATGATACTTGTCCCTTTCTACAAACATTCGTACTGAATATAGTAACGTGAAAGGGGCTATATGATGTCTGAAAAAAGAAAAGAGTCATTAGACAGCTGTTATATCGGTCGAACTTGGGTTACTCCTGTAAGATCGACAAAGGATAACGTCCGCATCATCCGTAAAAGGAGAAACGATATAAGCGAATCATCAAGCAACAGTTCAAACATTATGAGCATTGAAATCGAACCAAGTAATATCAGTGAACCCATTGAGTCCAGCAGTTCCAGCAGTTCAAGTAACCCCAGATATTACTGGAGGTATGAATCATCAAGCTGGATGGCAACGGAATCCAGTACCCTTCCTAGCTCGAGTTATAACATGAAAAACGAATCAACAAGAAGCAGTTCCAGCAGCTCAAGGCGTTCCAGGAGATCTAGCAGCTCCAGCAGCAGCCCGAGTAGTTTTAGAGGTAACATTGATTCTATTATGGAAATGATGGGCAGCACCGGTTTTTTCTCTGAAATGGAAGATAGGGGACCAATAATGAACGATGAAACGTTCAATCCTACCCCAATCTGTAACTGTGGCCAGCCATTCAATGAATGGCCCATGATGGATGAAATGAACGATGAAATGTTCGGTAATACTCCAATCTGTAACTGTGGTCAGCCATTCAATGAATGGCCCATCATGGATGAAATGGAACAATCTCATCGGCTGCCTGAAGACGATAGGGACAATGAATACGGTATATACAGAGAGCAAGATATAGAGGGTTGTTTTTCTTCCGCAAACGATCAGACACAAAACGTCCCGGAGACGGCGGATAATGGCGATGACAAAGAATGGAGATCCAGCGGGCCTTTTGGAGACGTTGTGGAAACGATGGACGGCGATTACGACAACTGGAGGTCCTGTGGGTCTCATGGGGATGTTTATAGTATTTAATATCAAACAAGTTAAACCGACAGTAACCTGAGAAATTAATTTAAACCAATTTGTCATATGAGCCGGCGGCCTGTTCAGGGGCATTAGAGCATCTAGAAAAAAGCTGTTCAGCTGCAAGGAAATTTCACATTGTCCAACAAGGAATTAAGAAGACGCAAAATGTATAAAAACTAAGTTAGTTAGGTAAAAGATGATGAGCATAAAGGTATCGCAGGTAAAGATGAAGTTTTCGTACTATTTCCATTATCATCTATTATTTATTAATAAATAAAAGGAGAGGGAAGTATTGGCCGACCGCAATCGCAAAGAACAAATCATCGATAAAGCAGTAGGACTATTTGCGGAACTTGGATATTATAAAACAACTACAGCTATGGTTGCTAAAGCGGTAGGAGTAACACAACCATATGTGTTTCACTTTTTTTAAAATAAAGAGGAGCTTTTCAAAACAGTCGAACTGATCGAAACAAAGTATATGAAGCCATACAAGTATTGCGATGTTGGGTTCAGACAACAATTTAGTCACCCTAGGTCATCAACGTTAACACGTACGCAGCCCCCTGCGTTCCTGATAAAGTCCCGATGCCTGTTTATTTAAGGTTTTGGGGCTTTTTGAAAGAAAAGTAGTTAACAAAATAAAGGATATGTTAAGATAAGCTTGTCATTTGAGAAGATTTTATCCAAATAAGAGGAGGTTCTTTTTTATGCCAACCTACAATAAACTTGTCCGTGACAGAATACCGGAAGTTATAACAAGTACAGGAAAATCATTCAAAACTTCAATTTTGGATAAAGATGAATACATAAAAGAATTAAAGAAGAAATGCTATGAAGAGCTGGATGAATATGCATCTGCTCCCAACGATGAAAATGCAATTGAAGAGCTTGCTGATCTCCTAGAATTAATGCATTCATTGGCACGGATTCATGGGTCTGATATTTCCGAGGTGGAACGTGTACGCCAGCAAAAAGCAGAAAAACGCGGCGGTTTTGAAAAACGTATTTTCCTAGTGGATGTGGAAGATTAAATGCGCAATATTAAACTCGTAACTGGTAACCTGAGAGAACAGCTTACAGGCCTGCTGAATGAAGCCAGTTCCATTTATATCCTCACCTCTTTTATCATGAAATCTGGAGTCAGCTTGCTGGCTCCTTTTTTAAAAAAAGCGGTAAACAGAGGGGCAGAAGTGAAGATTTGCACAGGGGACTATTTATTTGTCACTCAGCCTGAGGCACTTGAAAGATTGATTGAAATTGATTCCAGAATAGAAATTCAGCTCTATCGAAGCAATGGACGATCTTTTCATCCCAAAGCTTATCTGTTTCAAAATACGGACGGTGATGGTTCATTTATTGTAGGTTCGTCCAATCTTTCCAATTCTGCCTTAACAAGCGGTGTGGAATGGAGCTTGATTATTAATAATGAAGTGGCTCAGGAAGTTTACCTCGAGGCTCTCGATGCATTTAGTAAGACCTTTCACCATGAACAAACAATTACTATTAATCAGGAAACCTTAAAAGATTACCGTACGGAATATGAGAAGTACCATGAAAGACATCCCAATTTGCTGCTGCAATGGACAAAATCAGAAGAAGAGGTTTTGACATTGCCAACCGTTAGTGGGCAACCGGAAATTATTAGGGAACCGCCAGTTTTATATCGACAGTTAACCCCACGGCCTGCTCAGCAGGAAGCTCTTGAGATGTTGAGCACAACACTTGAGGAAGGCTACAGTAAAGCCATGGTTGTGATGGCTACCGGATTGGGTAAAACATATCTCGCAGGCTTTTTTGCTCGAAAATTCAAGCGAATTCTTTTCATTGCACACCGTGAAGAAATATTGGGACAAGCTAAGAATTCTTTTCGCAATATTATGCCTGAACGCTCTATGGGTCTTTATTATGGAAGGGATAAAGAAGGTGACGCAGATTGCGTGTTTGCCTCTATTTATTCACTTGGAATCAATAGACATCTAGCAAGGTTTGAGCCGGGTGAATTTGATTTGATTATTGTAGATGAATTCCATCATGCAGCGGCAGGCTCTTATCAAAAAGTAATTGATTTTTTTAAGCCTAAATTCCTGCTCGGAATCACTGCGACGCCAGATCGAATGGATGGAAAGGATGTATATGCTATTTGTGATGGAAATGTTGCGTATCAGCTGCATTTTATTGAAGCCATTGAAAAGAAGTGGCTTGCTCCTTTTCATTATTACGGTATATATGATGACACAGACTTTTCCCAAATTACATGGCTGGGTACACGTTATGATGAAGAAGAACTGGCTTTGGTGCAGCTGCGTGATGATATGGCAGATAAAGTTTTGAAAGCATGGAAATCTTATAAACAATCAAGAACTATTGCCTTCTGCTCGTCGATCCGGCAGGCGAATTTTCTATCGGAGTATTTTAACCGACAAGGATATCAAACAGTAAGTCTAAACTCTAAAACAGTGGGCATTACACGCGGGGAAGCGATAAAGAGGTTGGATGAGGGAGCTCTCGATATGATCTTTACGGTAGATTTATTCAACGAGGGTGTTGATATTCCTTCGGTTGATACGCTTCTTTTTGTAAGGCCGACCGAATCACTTACTGTATTCACCCAGCAGGTTGGACGGGGATTGAGGCTGTTTGCCGGGAAAGATCATTGTGTCATTATTGATTTGATTGGAAACTATCGAAATGCGGACATTAAACTTCAACTGTTTAATACCGAACCTGGAAAAGAGAAAAATGGTAAGAAAGCCTCAATACCTGCTGTTCCTCCAGGCTGTGAATTGAATATTGAATTGGCCGCAGTTAATTTGCTCAATGAACTGAATCGTAAACGTCAGCCGAAGAAGGATAAACTTTTTTGGGATTACATTGAACTCAAAAAAGAGCTGGGAAGGCGTCCGACCTATTTGGAGCTTCATTTACATGGCAGATCAAACAGCAGGGAATACAGGCAGGAATTTAAATCTTATCCGGGTTTTCTGTATTGGGCAGATGAATTAACAGAAAAAGAAAAAAATGCTTTCTTGGAGAATGAAACCTGGCTAGTTGAAGTTGAGAGTACGGGTATGGCGAAAAGCTATAAAATGGTTGTTTTAAACTTTATGCTCAGCAAAGGCTTGGATAACTGGCTGGTTCCTGTTACACCAAATGAAGTTGCTCCATATTTCCATCGTTATATGACGGAAAAGGAATATCGGAAACGGATTGACTTCTCCGATAAAGCATCAAAACAGCTTTGGCAATATGACGAACAAAAAGTCAGCAAGCTTATTGCCAATATGCCAATGACTAAATGGAGCGGGAGTTCGAAAGGGTTAACCGCGTTTAATCAAGGTGTTTTTTCCATTAAGATTCAACTGCCAATCAATCATAATGAAATCGTTTTTGAGTGGACAAGACAGATATGTGAGTATAGGCTGCATGAACACTTTGAGAGAAAAGATGAGAACCTTAAATTACTTGTACATTAATGAAAAAACGCAGCCCTTAGCTGCGCTTTTTCATTAATCCTGTTCTTTAACCCCCGCACCCTCAATCTTCTCCACAAACATTAAAAATACATTCCGCTTCTCCTCAAGCTTCTTTAATTGCTGCTTGAGCTCGTTGTATTTTTCCTCGAATGGTTCCTGGTAGGTGGACTTGATGTTTCGGATCATTTCTTCGTTGATCGTGGATTGCAGGACTTGTTTGGTGATTCCGAATTTATAGGAATAAAGCTGAAGTTCGGTCTTTACTTTTTCGTACTCTTCATCGATTTCTCGCTTTTGGATCTCCATTTCTTCTTTCCACTCCAGCAGAGCTTCTTTTACATAAGGCTCCATGGCCTTGCCTCCTTCATGCGTCCTTTTTCAGCGTTGCTTTTTATGTACTCTATAACATATTTATAATGAAAAGCATGGTTTGTGGGGGTGAATGGGAGAGATGACCAAATATTTCCTTAGTTGAAGGGATTGGCTGTTTTTCCTTGAATACATAGGGGGTTGAGAATCTTTTTCCAAAGGGAGGCTTTCGGTATGGACCAAGCAAAGGAAATGTATGACTATCATGCCTGGGCAAACGCAAAAATTTTTGAACGCCTAAAAGAACTTCCAGAGGATTTATACAAAAAAGAATTAAAGCCAAGCATTTTTCCATCTCTTCAAACAGTGATGATCCACATTTATCTCACGGATTTATTGTGGCTGGAGGTTATGAACGGGAGAGACATGAAAGAAGTATGGGGTGACAATGATCAAATCCGATTGCAGGCAGATTCTTGTGCACTTCAGGAGATGGAAACGATGTACAACGAGCTTACCGAGAAATACAAAGCCTTTATCCAGCAAAACGATATGGAAAAAGTATTCACGGTTGATAATCCGTACGCTGGCCTGCTCGATACGACGCCAACCGAAACAATCTTCCATATCTCCACACACGGCAATTATCACCGTGGAAATGCAGCTGCCATGCTAAGACAGGAAGGGCATTCGTCTGTCATGCAGGATTACGGATTATACTTATATGTTTCAAGAAACGGATTTAAGAGCCCGGTATAATAAAATTATGTAGCCTTCTATCAATGGGAGGAAAAGGGAATGAAGGATGGAACCATTTCACTTCAAATCCGGCCGTGGACGGAGGCGGACAGGGATCTCGAGCTCCTGTATCAGTTGAATACATCTGAAATGACAAAGCATCTTGGCGGACCGGAGAGTGAGGAGTTCATCCTTGCCCGCCATAAGCGGTATCTGGAACTCGGTGACAGGGGTTGTATGTACACGGTCATCCTCAATCACGGTGAAACAGCAGGGTCTGTCGGTTACTGGGAAAGTGTCTGGGAGAATGAAACTGTTTATGAGATCGGCTGGAGTGTTCTGCCTGTCTTTCAGGGAAAAGGCATAGCCAGCCAAGCGGTTACTGCGGCCATTGAGGAAGCGAGATCTGAGAAAAAGCACAGATTTCTTCATGCCTTTCCATCTGTCAGCAACAAAGCTTCAAATGCCATTTGCCGCAAGCTGGGCTTTACCTTCGTGAATGAATGTCAGTTTGAATACCCTCCCGGCAGCATGATGCAGTGCAACAACTGGCGGCTGAATCTTGAATAGGCACATAAAAGAGCATCAGCATCGATGCTCTTTTTGTCGTTCAAATTATTCATGAGCATAGACCTTTGAATTCCCTTCCGGCCATTTCTTGATATACATCTCCGCTTGTCCATCTGTTCCGTCCACATATTTATTAATATTGTGGTATACGATACAGCCTTTGCTATCGAATCCGTGATTAGGAAGCTTGGTTCATAGCCAGTCGGATCTTCTTCTTCATAGGAGACCCAGCCATCCGGATTAAAAGGATCCTCCTCCATCAGCCGGCAGCTTCCTTCTTTCCTTTTTTTGCCCAGACAGAATTTAAACTGCTTCCGCATTGAGATTCTTGCTTTGTTTCGTAAAGCCATCACTGCCCTGGTAATCCCAGCCCGCATGCGCGGTTGTCGGAATCAGCATCGTAATAATAAAAAACACCGGAATCCAACCTGCCTTCTTCATCACTTTTGCACCTCCTCCTTTTGCAACGTAAGGGTATGAGGTTACGATGATTATTGGTTCGGCTTTTTGTGGTGTTTCATTGGACGAGATAGATTGGATACTTTCATTTTATTAAATATGAAGAAATTAGAAAAGCAACTTAGTGATCAAAAGGAGGATTTGGTAAAAGAATGTCAAAGTTTTGAATAACGAATAGATAGTGGAGGAAGAGTTATGAACAAGCAGATTATTGAATACATACAATCGATGGCCGCTGAAATTCACTTTTCAGGATCGGTATTCGTAAAGCAGGGAGACAAAATCCTGGCAGATTGTAGTTTTGGACTGGCGAACCGTTCGGAGATGATGACCAACGTAAGTGATACAAAGTTTGGAATTGCGTCGGGCAGTAAACTGTTTACGGCTATTGCGATTTGTCAGCTGGTTGAAGAGGGGCGAGTATCCTATCATTCTTTGTTGGGAGATTGTTTAAACCTGTTTTTCCCTCACTTTTCTCAGGAAATCAGCATCCATCAATTGCTGACTCATACTTCAGGTATTCCTGATTACTTTGATGAAGAAGTAATGGAAGATTACGAGGAACTATGGATCAACAAGCCGATGTATCATGTCCGTGGTCCGGAAGACCTTTTACCGTTCTTTCAAAATGAAAGGATGAAGCACTCTCCTGGAAGCGAGTTTCACTACAATAACGCGGGCTTTATCTTGCTTGGCTTGATCATTGAACAAGTAAGCGGAATGTCGTTCACCGACTATGTAGAGAAAAATATATTTCAGAGAGTCGGACTGGATGCTGGTTACTTCGAAACAGACAGGCTGCCGTCGAAAACTGCTTTAGGCTATATCGATCAAAGCGATGGAAGCTGGAAGACGAATATATTCTCGTTGCCGGCAAAAGGAGGACCAGACGGCGGGGCCTATACAACGGCCTGTGGGATGATTCAGTTATGGGAGGCATTAACAGAAGGGAGGTTGTTGGATAAAAAGACCGTTCAACAGCTGCTTACCCCTCATACGATGGTTGATGACTCTACTGCCTATGGATATGGAATCTGGATGAAGACTGAAAACCATGCAGTGACGAAATACATTTTGATGGGCTACGACCCAGGTGTGAATTTTCGGGCCGCTTTCCATAAGCATTCCTCACTCAGCATCTCTGTTTGCAGTAATCAGTCAGGGGGTGCGTTTGAAATGATCAAAGGTATTGAGAGTGAAGTGATGAAAGAGATCACGTCTTAAGTACGAGCAGTGCTATTCCATCGGGATGGACTGCTTTTTATTTTATTGGTATTATTTGGGTTTTGGTTTGAAGGAAGGGGAATAAGGAAGTGGGAGTTTTTAGTAAATTAGTCACTATAATCAGCATTCTTTCTTTTTTACAATAGAAAGAGAGAAGAAAGGCAGGAGAGAAAAGTAATGAGTCGTGTAAATGTGAAACCGGATGAACTCAAAGCACTCGCTTCCGATGTCGGCAAGCTAGTCGAACAAAGCAAAGAAATCAAAGCTCAATTACAATTAAATTATGATTCCATGCAGAGCCTTGGCCAGGGGATAAATCTATCAGCGATCAGTCCGCTTTATAACAGCCTGGTCCAACAGATGGAGCATTATGGTACACTTTTACATAGCGCACAGGATGCCGTGAAGAAAACGGAAACTAAGTTTCGTGAGGCGGATCAGCAGTTGTTTAGTGCCGACGGCTTTACTAGTTTCTTGAGTGGTACTTTATTTGCTACAGTAAGGCAAGGGGTTTCTAATGTAAGTAAAAGTATTAAATATGGAAGGGTTTCTACTGCATTAACGATTAGCCAGTATCTTAAGTGGAAATATGATTTCAAAACTCTTTTTGACCCAGCCGGCCGAAAGGGAAGAGGAGCGTATACCTTATCCGCGCTAAATAATAAAGATTTAGTAACAGTAGCCAAGATGCTAAAGCTAAATAAAGACGATGATGCTTTCATGAAATATATTCGGAATGGTTTTAAGTTTAATGATTTAAAAACGACTAAATCACAAATAAAAAAAGCAAAGGCAACGATCTATAAATTACCGGATTTTGTAGCACATCAAGAGTTTAAAAAAGATCTTGGAAAAATTGGATTTACTAAAGCTTTCGGGAAACAAGCATTGAATGGCTTTAAATCATCGTATGCCGACAGTTTGAAAAATCTCAATCCAGCAAAATGGAAATCAACCTTTAAAGAGGTTGGAAAAGTTGGAAAAGCAGTAAAAGGATTAGCTGTGGTAGGATCTGCATTATCCGTTGCCGGTAATGTCATAGAATCACAAAAAGACGGCTGGCAAGGTATGGATGCGGCTGATATCGTTACAGATTCAGCAGTAGATATTGGTTCAATTGCTGCTTCAGCCGGTGCCGGAGCTGCTGTAGGCTCGTTAATTGTACCACCTGTCGGAACGGTGGTCGGCGCGGGTGTGGGTATTGCTGCCTCCTTTGCAATGAATTATAAATCGGACTTCCTTGGAGGAGAGAGCATTGTTAGCGGCACGAAAAAAGCGATAAAGGGAGTAACACATAAGATTGCTTCTGTTTTCTGGTAGAATTACTCGTTAATTATTAAGGTGGAGAAATATATGTGGAACATTAAAGAAGAAGACTTATCTGAATTTAAAGTTACATCCAAAAATCGGCTTAATCCTGTTAATAATGTTTCATTTATGTATGGAACGATCATTTGGAGTTCCATGGTTATGTTTTTTATTATTCTTGGGTTAGTTAGATTTGGCTGGGCTGCTTTTCCAACTGCTTTTGAAAAGATAGTAGTTATTGTTGAGCTTTTGTTTTACAGCTTGCAGATCGTCTTATTATTCTTCTATTCAAAACCAAAGAGGTTTATAAAGTTTCAAAAGTCGCTTTCAAAAGTGACCTTGTTTTATTCTTTTCAACTCGCAACTATTGGATTTGTGGCGGTAGTGATTCATAAAGTTTTTGATTTTCCAACTGATTCTCTTACATTAGTCTATGTTGGATTACTCATAGCGGGCGGAATAATGACTCATATTGTATGTACCCTAAATACTTTTAAACTAGCTGAAAATGGAGCTTTTAATGAGGGAGAGAACTCTTCTGGATTTTTCAATAAAACCATTATTTATACGGTTATTGCAGCCTTAGTTTATACCTTCGTTTTATTGATCTTAATTTATGTACATAACTTTGGTGAAACTTCATTGGGGAATATGATTTTTTACTTTGTTCTATCGGTCATACTTTATGGTGTTGCTGTAGGTACAGCTGAATTTCATTTGTTGTCCTACTGCAAACGTAAATTCCCTTCTTTCAACATAACTTGGCAAGAATATCAGCGTGAGAATAGAGCCATGAAAAAAAACACAATCGAAAAGCAAATAAAAAGAAGAAACTAAGTAGTGAGAGCAGGAGAGGAGTGGTCTTATTGAAAGTTCAATATAAATCTTTATCGCTATTAAACTTAATCAGTATTACTCACGTGGTGAAAAAAGAGGAATGGCTGCTTCCGGCTATCGCTCTAAGGAGCCAGGTCGTAAACAATGGAATCTATCCCGTAGGGCCTGTTCTTTTCAAATTCAAGGCCTTAGAGGATGATACTGATTCTGCGAAATTCACATACTTTGTACCTGTGAATGACCGAGTAGAAATAGACAAAGGTTCGGCCTATAATTATATTGACGCTTTAGTCATTGAGGAAGCTTTATGCGTTCGTTTTACAGATGAAGACGGTAGCATAGAAGAAGTGTATCAATTGATTCAAGAGACTGCGGAAAAGAATCGTATTACACTCGATCCAAGCTTTTATCATGTTTGTTTGGATGTATTTGGAGAAACATGGCTGGATGTCTATGCACCTATTGTAGAAGTAGGTGAGCCCGCCCTATGATAGCTGAAGATCAAAGCATAACCTACTCCAATGTGGTATCAAAGGAATATTTCTTCCATTACAGTGAGATGGAGGACGTAATTAAGGATCTATTATCAGAAATTGCAAAAGTCCATTTAACGATAAAGGGACCCATGTTTTACGCGTTAAAAAATATACCGACAGATGAAAACATGTATATTGAATTGTTCATGCCTGTTCATGAAGATAAAATTCCTTCCTCTGAATCTCTTACCTTTAGAAGCTATTATTATGTAGATGAGATGCTTATGAAGCGTTTTACAGGGAATTACGAAACCTTAACGGAGTTTGTCTATGCTGAGTTGTTTCAATATATGGTAGATAACAAATTGAATTTAGCATCACCTATCTATCATATCTTTGGAGGTGATGAATCCATTCAGTATGTCGACGTAAAGATTTCGGTGTTTAGTGAGGAATAAATAAAAATATAAAAAAATTCTTATTGAAGTATAAATCACCCTGATTTTTCCCACCAAGAGATATCAGGGTTTTTTATGAACTCTAACCTAAAGGAGGTTTTTTAGATGAAACCACGAGTTACGGTTATTACGTTAGGTGTCAATGATTTGGAACGGTCAGTAAAATTCTATCGGGACGGATTGGGATTTCAGACAGAAGGAATTATCGGAACAGAGTTTGAGCATGGCGCGGTGGCTTTCTTTGACTTGGAATCAGGGATAAAGCTCGCCGTTTGGAATCGGGCGGATCTTGCACATGAAGCGAAAGTTGTTCAGGGTACGCCAAACCCAGCAGAATTCACGCTGGGCCACAATGTGGGCAGCAAGGAAGAAGTGGACAAGGTGATGGTAGAGACTGAAAGAGCAGGTGCTGTGATCACCGACCCGCCGCATGACGCGTTCTGGGGCGGATACTCAGGGCATTTCCAAGATCCTGATGGCCACTTGTGGGAAGTCGTCTGGAATCCAGCGTGGGAGATTGGGGAGTAACTTTAAATAAAGGGAGGTCATGAAGATTGGCTAGCAAAAGGAAGTAAGGCTTTGAAAATGTGCCTAAAGCGTTTTTTAATTTATTAACAGGTAAATTTAGGAAAACAGCAGGTTAAGGTAAGTGCACCCTCCCACTAATTAAAAATCGGTCTCTGGGACTGATTTACACGACAAAATGTGTAAAGTCAGCTCAGCGGCCTTTTTTTTGTCTCTAGAGCTGATACCAGAATCTGGTCAGCTCCTTCTGCAAAATATTTATCATTATTTTCTCTATATTTGTGGTATTCTAAAAGTCGGGATTTATTTTACATAATAGGGGAGGATTACGATGAAAAAACTAAGTGTAGTCGGTCTGGTCTTGATCCTGTCACTGCTGTTAGCGGCATGTGGCGGAGGTAAAGAAGACGCCAAAAACAAGGAGTATAAAGTTGGGGTTGATACCACCTACCCTCCGTTTGAGTTTGAAGAAAACGGTAAACAAAAAGGGATCGATATTGATTTGATCACTGAGATCGCTAAGAAAGAAGGCTTTAAAATCAAATTGGAGCCGATGGATTTTAAAGGGATTATCCCTGCCCTTCAAGCCAATGAGCTTGACATTGCCATTGCGGGTATGAGCATTACGGAAGAAAGAAAAAAAGTGGTGGATTTCTCAGATCCTTACTTTAAGGCCGGACTTACTCTTGTCGTAGCTAAGAACAACAATAACATTACAACCCCGGATGATCTGAAAGGAAAAACCATTGCGGTTAAAAAAGGAACAACCGGTGCCAAGTTTGCCGAAGACCTGGCGAAAAAGAAAAATGCTAAGGTTGTTCAATTTAACGACAGCCCTTCCATGTTCCAGGAAGTTGCCAATGGCAATGCCGATGTGCTGATTGAAGATTATCCGGTTGTAGCCTATGCGATTGCACAGAAGGATCTTGGCCTAAAGATTGTAGGCGACCGCTTAAATGGTGACCAATACGGTATTGCCGTACTGAAAGGCGAGAACGAAGAAGTGCTGAAAAAGATCAACAAAGGTCTTAAAGATTTAAAGAAAAGCGGCAAATACGACGAAATCGTCAAAAAATATTTAAAAGAATAGTAGGTTAGTCCAATACGACGCGCTTTTAGCGCGCCGTATTTTTGAAAGGAGAAAATGTTATGGATGCAATTAGTAAAGCAATGCCTTATTTGCTGGAAGGGCTTCAAGTTACTGTCTATATATTTATCGCATCACTTATTTTAGGGTTGATCATCGGCCTGATCATGGCGCTGCTTCGTCTTTCGCCGGTTAAACCATTGAATTGGATCGCTAAAATTTACATTGATGCCATCCGAGGTACACCCATTCTGGTGCAATTGTTTTTTATCTATTTTGGGCTTAACTCTTTCGAATGGATTTCCATGGACAAGACAACAGCAGGAATTGTAACGGTTGGCCTTAATGCTGGCGCGTACTTTGCTGAAATTATCCGGGCCGGTATTCAATCCATCGATAAAGGGCAAACCGAAGCGGCTCGCTCTCTCGGGTTAACGGGATCTCAGAACATGCGTTTCATCGTTTTGCCGCAGGCGGTCAGAAGAATGCTGCCGACCTTTACAAACCAAGCCATTATTAGCTTAAAGGATACTTCCCTGTTATCGATCATTGGAATTGCCGATCTGACACAGCAAGGCGAAGTTGCCACATCGGCTACCTTTGAGGCTTTTAAAATCTGGTTTGTTGTTGGCGTCATCTACTTTATATTAATCTATCTTCTTTCCCTGCTGGCGAACTTCCTCGAGAGGAGATTTGAATTAAGATGAGCATCATCCAAGTGAGCAATCTAAAGAAATCTTTCGGAACGTTAGAAGTTTTAAAAGATATCAATGCAGAAATTCAAGAAAAAGAAGTAGTTTGTGTGATTGGTCCTTCAGGCTCAGGAAAGAGTACGTTCCTCCGCTGCCTTAATAAATTGGAGGATATTACGGACGGACAAGTCATCATCAGAGGCCAGGACATTACGGATCCGAAAATTAATATTAATAAAGTAAGACAGGATATCGGAATGGTGTTTCAAAGCTTTAACCTTTTTCCGCACATGACGGTCCTTGAGAATGTAACACTTGCACCTATTAAAGTACGTTCGGTGTCCAAGGCGGTTTCGAATGAAAAAGGTATGGAGCTGCTGGCAAAGGTCGGACTAAAAGAAAAAGCAAACAGCTATCCAGGCGAATTGTCAGGCGGTCAGAAACAGCGTGTGGCGATTGCGAGGGCGCTTGCGATGAACCCAAAAATCATGCTGTTTGATGAGCCGACGTCTGCTCTCGATCCCGAAATGGTAGGGGAAGTATTAGAAGTCATGAAACAATTAGCCCAAGAAGGGATGACCATGGTCGTGGTGACACACGAAATGGGTTTTGCCCGCGAGGTGGGCGACCGTGTGTTATTCATGGACGGCGGCTATATTGTTGAAGAGAACGTGCCAAGTGAATTGTTTGGAAACCCTCAGCATGACAGAACCAAATCCTTTTTAAGCAAAGTGTTATAACGATAGGAAGCTCCAAATATACAAAGAACCCTGTTTAAAGTTTAAACAGGGTTCTTTTTGTATAAAAAAATAATAAGACAATGAATTTACACTATCCTATAAGTATGTCCAAGTTTTAGTGAGTACTTGAAGCTATTTGAATTTTTTGAACCAGAGGCGTCTTTTATTTAGAGCCGTTTTGTAAATCAATAGGGTGTACCAGCCCAAACCTTTACTAGATTTTTTACATAGAATAATAGTGAGAATGAGATTAGTCTTTTCTCAAGTTACTAGCGGGGAGTGTTTGGCAGATGGTTAAAATCTTTATTGACCCTGGGCATGGCGGCAGTGATACAGGAGCCATCGGCAATGGCCTTCAGGAGAAGAATCTCACCCTGCAGATTGCTACACGGATCAAAAATATTCTGTTGGTTGAATATAATAATGTGGAAGTGAAGATGAGCCGAACGAGTGATGAATTCGTCTCGTTAGATGAAAGAACCGATGCAGCCAACAACTGGGATGCCGATTATTTTCTATCCATTCATATCAATGCAGGCGGCGGGACAGGCTTTGAAAGTTATATTTATCCCGGCACAAGTGCACCAACCACAACTTACCGCACTAACATTCACGATGCCGTCATCGACTTAGCGGATTTCAGGGACCGCGGTAAGAAAACGGCAGATTTTCATGTGCTCCGGGAATCGAACATGCCGGCGGTGCTGACAGAAAATGGATTTATCGATACGCCAGCAGATGCCACAAAATTAAAATCCAGTTCTTTTATTAGCAGCATTGCACGTGCTCATGTGAATGGGATCGTGAAAAGCTTCAGACTTACCAAAAAGCCAACAGCGGTATATCATACCGTCATCAAAGGGGATACTGTTTATTCCTTGAGCAAGACCTATAGCACCTCAGTAACCAAAATCAAGCAATGGAACAACCTGGACAGTGACTACACGATCTATGTAGGACAAAGCCTGCGGGTGAAATAACACAAAAAGAACCTGGTATAGACACCGGGTTCCTTTTCATCTTATGAATAAACAACATCCTTCTCCAGCGATTCTTTAAACAGGCCAGTCATTACCGAGATTCCGCTCTCGATCTGTTCAATCGTCGGATGGCTAAAGTTTAGTCTCAATGTATTCGCTTTTGGCAAGGTGGCGAAGAACGGTTCGCCAGGTACATACGCAACACCTCGGGAGACTGCTTCCGGCAGAAGAAGCGTCGTATTTACATGTTCGTCGAGCTCAACCCAGAAGAACATGCCGCCCTTTGGTTTCGTAAATTTCAATCCTGGAAGGTTGGCTTCTTCCAAACAGCGGTACATGACGTTCATCCGTGTCTCATATTCGGTGATCAGGCGGTTGATATGGCCATCCATATCAAATCCTGTACAGAAATGATAGAGGGCCTGCTGAGACAGAGAGTTGGAATGAAGATCATTTGCCTGTTTGGCCTGCGACATCATGCGGACAATTTGGAACGGCCCGGCGACCCAGCCCGTACGAAGCGCGGGTACGGCCGTTTTGGAAAAGGTGCTCGTGTACAGGACACAGGTTCCATCGTCCAATGCAGCAAGCGGAGTGTATGTTTCCTCGCGGTTGAACTGAAGGTCGCCGTACGGATCGTCTTCCAGGACAACGATTTTATGCTTATGTGCCGCATGAAGCAGCTGTTTTCTGCGTTCGAGAGACCAGACCTTTCCAGCAGGGTTGGAGAAGGTAGGAACGACGTATATGCATTTTGGGTTGTATTCCTTGATTTTATGGGCCAAGTCTTCAGGAATCATGCCGTCCTCATCCGAAGCGACACCAATGACACGTGCTTCATAGGATTTAAACACTTGAAGGGCTGCTAGATACGTAGGGTCTTCCGTCAGGATGACGTCCCCTGGATTCAGCATGACACGGGAAAACAAGTCGATGACCTGCTGCGAACCGGTCGTGAGCATCACGTCCTTGGTGGTGTAGTTCTTGATCCCTTTTCGAGCCATTCGCTCAATGATCACTTCACGAAGCGGCAGGTATCCTTCCGTTTCCATATATTGGAGTGCGTGTCTTCCAGATGCAAACACTTTGGCAAAGGCTTCTTCAATGCCTTCCAATGGAAACAGCTGATCATCCGGCAGGCCGCCGGCAAATGAAATGACGCCTTCCTGGTTTACAACTTTTAAAATATCTCTCACGGCAGATGATTGTAATGAATAAATACGGTTGGCAAATGAGTACTTCAACAGTGACACCTCAGTTTAAAGTTTTAAAGAACATTTTACTCTTTCTAATTTGAAAGTCAATGGAATTTCATGAATTCCTATAAAATTATGTGAGAATTTTCAAATAATTACTAATTAAGTGGTCAGTTCATGAATTATTCTACTGGTTTGTGATGTGATAGAGTAAAATCAGGAGAGAAATGAATCGGAGGATACAGTTATGAAAATGGTACCAGCAAAATCGTTTACCTTTCGAGGGGGCAGCCGGGCTGTCCTGCTGCTGCATGGATTTACAGGAAACACCGTGGATGTAAGGGAGCTTGGCCGTTTTTTGAACAAGAAAGGCTACAGCTGCCATGGCCCGTTGTATGAAGGCCATGGAGAAACCCCTGAAACATTGGTCACGACTCGGGCCAGCCAGTGGTGGGAGAATGTCGTTGACGGATATCGCTTTCTGCAAAAGCAAGGTCATGAAGAGATTGCCGTTGTCGGCCTCTCCCTTGGCGGCGTGTTTGCGCTGCAGATGGCGTATACTTTTCCGGTAAAAGGGCTCGTTTCCATGTGTGCGCCAGTTAAGCCGAAAAGCGAAGAAGTCTTGAGGAAGCACGTCAGCCTTTTTACGAGAAGATATAAAACGATCCTGAGAACTCCAGCCGAACAGATTGAAGAAGAGTGGTTGAGCTTGCAGCCGAGCTCATCAGAAATGGTGAGAACCGTACAAGGTGTGATTGAGGAAGCAGGGAACCACATTCAGGAGATCGCATGTCCGGCACTCATTGTACAAGCGGGTAAGGATCATCCCGTCAACCTGGAAAGTGCGGACCTTCTTTATGATAGGATCTCGTCTGATCAAAAATCGCTCATCTGGTATGAAAACTCTCCGCATCTTGTGACGAGAGGACCTGAAAAAGAAAGGCTGCATGAAGACGTGTATCGATTTTTGGAAGAATTGGAGTGGGAAGAAGAATGTAAGGGAAGCTGATAAGAAATTGTCAACTTCCTTTTTATAATTTTTAGAAAATTATCATAAAATAGTAAATAAAAACAATAATTCGAACGAATTCCTTTTATGTACAAAATTTCTAAAAGGGGGGGCAGGCACGTTTTGCTGCTTTTAAGTCAAATAAGAAGAGGGGATTGTGATGAACAAGCAAGTGGGGTTACGTGGCCAGTACATGGGTAAAGTATTCGTTTTAATAGCAATGGTTGTGATGCTTGGTTTTGGATATATACTGCCAGTCAATAATGTAAGCGCTTCCGCACCGCCGCCGGCAGCGCAAAGCTATTATATGGATACAGTTGATACCGTGACGCTTTATGATATGGGATACCAAAAAGGCCTCGCGGATTATAAGAAAGCAGGAACTCAGAACAGTATGGTCATTCTCGATTTCGGTGGACAGTCCTCGCCAACGAGTTTATCTCTTTTCGGGATGCCCGATGCTTCATTGACTCAAGTGGCGGCAGCCGTTGAAGCATACTCCCGCGGGTATTGGAAAGGCACAGCGAGTGATTCACTATCCACGGTTCATATCATTGTCGGAACGAACAACTCCTATACCGTAACATATGAAGGCGGCCAGAACTTTGCCAATATGATCGATGATATTAACAGCCATAATAACATGAATTCTTATTCAGATCAGGTTGAAGTAGATGGCGGCAACGATATGGAACCGGGGTACGATCCTGCATCGACTACCATTGAGTGGGTGAACGGCTATGATTCTGTTAACAGCTATTCACTCTATAATTATGGTTCTGCGGACGGATGCTATCATACCAACTTGAACTCAGGCACGATTAATTATTCGTGCAATAACGGCTGGACCTACAAAGATATTCAATATATTTCCTGGGGAGCATCCCCTGCATGGCCGCTTCCGGAAGTTTATGATAACAGCGGCGACATGGCCGAACAGTGGCAGAATATTGCCAAATATTCTGCCGTCACTGCTGCTAAACCAATGCGATTCAGTGCTTCTTTAACCCAATATGCTGCATGTACGAGTACAGGTTGCCATTCGGAGCTCGATAACACGCCGAGCCAGGGCTGGAGCCAGCTTTACAGCGAACTATACAGTGATTCAAAAACAAAGTCTGCAACCAATTATCCAATACTATCAACCGATATCCGTTGGCATTAATTCCAGTAGAGGGGTGAAAAGACATGAAAAAAATTGCAATTTCACTTGTAACGACAGCTGTTTTGTTTGGAGCAGGAGTTGCTTTTTACCATGTGTCTGCTTCTGACACTTATGATGGTCTTCCAAAAGAAAAAAGAGAGATTATGGAGCGGAAAGCTCAGAATAAAGATAAAGCACGCAATGACAGCGTCTCCAAGAAAGATGGAGTAAACGGGCCGCTTGTTGTTCAGCATGATCGTGCGGTGACAGCTCAAATTCTGACGCATGTAGAAGACCCGGTAAACGACCATAAAGCTAAATTCAAAAATGGCTGGGTCAGCCCGATCAAGAATGGAGAAATGGGAGGTAAAAACGTGACGGTAGAAGCCGGCGCATTGATCAATGATCCCGAGCAAGGCTATGTCTTCGTCAGATCGGAAGGTGACAAACGCAAGTATATAGGAGAAAAAGAATACAAGACCCCAAGCAAACATGGCGAAGTCCGAATTATTGATGCCAAAGAATTTATATTAACACTTCAGGCAAAAGACGGAAAAAAATGGTCATTTGATGTTCCCGCCGGAACATTTAAAGATATAGAATAGAACTATACTGGAGCTCTGGATGGCCCATCTGGGGCTCTTTTCCATAAGGCTTTTTGGGAAAGAACATATTTAGGTTTGCCGGTGATGAATGTGTCTCACTTTGAAATTCTTAGGCTTTCTGATCAGGTGGTACACGCTCATATGAATTGAATGATGAAACAATGGGCTGAAGAGCTTAAGAAGTTCTCTTTGGAGGAAAGCAAAAGGGATCTGGCAGATGTTTTTTCATCAGGGGACATTAAGGAAGGGGTAGCTGTTTGACGTTAAGGTCGTGTGGAGTTAGCCGACTCTTCAGTAAGGTTCAATTATCTGGAGTTTGTTCAATTGTTTCGAATTAGAATCAATGATTTCGAATTTGATGCAATTCTTCTTCCTGTCCAGTGATCAATCCCATGGCACCAGGAAGGAATTCTCACACCCCAAATGGAATGGTATGTAAGACAGCTTGGAATTGGAGGGGAAGAGACTTTGATTTGGTTCTTTCGAATAATTGTCTGGCTGATTTTCCTTGGTATCGGAGCCTATCTTATTTATTACTGGAATGATGAAGATAAAGCTGAAAAGAAATTGGATGCCATCCGGAAGCTTTGGTATGTCATCTACATATTTGGTGCCCTGATCTATTGGACAGGAAAGCCTCAAAGCATTTTTACAAATTGGGATAACTATTTAGTCGTTCTCGTGGTGTTCATCTTGATCGACGCCTTCATCTTCCTGAGTTTGTACCTGAAAAAAATCGGGAATAATGAACTAGCACGAATCACGCGATCAGTGGAGAACAATCAGATGCTGTTGGACGATCTGCGGGCGAAAGTAAATAATGCGCTGTATATCTTGAAAACGGAAGGGATCACTGCGTATTATGGAAATAAGGAACATTATTTATATGGACTGAAACTCGTTCTTCAGTCGTATGTAGAAAAGGAAGGCCATAGCTTTACTATATTGCCTTTTGAAACCCCGCAAGAGAAGAACGAAGCACTGGCCGCTTATACGAATGCGAGCCTGATCCAATCCACGTTATCAAGAGCTGAAGCATACTATAATCAGGAAGACAACTTTGCGTTTTATCCTTTTAATATTGAAGATGAGATTTATGTGATAAAAATCTCTTCAACCGCAAAAGTAAGTGATGTCGATGGATCCTTAATCGGAATCCTTTTGGCTACTTACGATATTCTTGTACAAGCACTGGAAAGGAGTGATGATGAATGACAAGCGGACTCGATCTTATGGGGAGCCAGCCGGTATCTCTGAAGAACAGCGAGCGAAGAGGGATTACTTTTAAGCCGAGAATTCAGTTTCCGAAAGTTGGCATCAGCCATCACACCATGCAGGTCATGGAAGAGAACGAACGAATCATCCAAAAGGGAACCAGACGGGGCACTTTTAAACGAAAATAGCAAAGACAGCGGGCCTATCCGCTGTCTTTTTTTGTATGCTGAGAGGTTTGCTGCATATACTAAAGCAAACATTCCGTGGCGTTGGAGGGAGTTTGTGAAAAGTAAACGATTTGTCTCACGGATTCAAGGACCTAAGCCGACCTTGTCTCATTATGAAAAAGCCTTGCAGGAAGAAAACTATTCGATCCTGTCTTTCTTAAAGAGTTTGAGAAAAAAACGGTGGACGTTCATTGCCGGAAAATAATACATTAACTAGAGAGGGTAAACCCTTTCTTTTTTATGTTTTTTTCGGGAGGTTGAATATGTGCTGATCATACAGAATCAAACGGATATATTAATCATCGTTGTTCACGAAATTTATGGGTTAAACCAGCACATGATAGAAGTTTGTGAATGCTTCTCTCAGCAGGAGTTTGATGTCATCTCGCCGAATCTATTGGGGCGGGAAACCCCTTTTCATTATAGTGAGGAGAATCTTGCTTATGTTTTGCGAAGGCTTCCTTTGAAATCAAAGAATTCATTAAGGAAAGTAAACGCCACTACATAGAAAGATCTTTATTATCGGATTTAGTGTAGGGGCGACCGTCGCCTGGTTATGCAGTGAAGAAAAGGGAGTGGACGGTATGGCTGGTTTTTACGGTTCACGTATTCGAAACTATACAGAAATCTCTCCACAGTGCCCAGTTTTGTTATTTTTTCCGGAAGAGGAGAAATCCTTCGCTGTGGACGAGCTGATCACAGTGCTGAAGAAAAAAGAAGCTGAAATCTATAAATTTGACGGAAAGCATGGATTTAGCGATTGTTATGGACCAAATTTTAACGAAGAATCAGCACATCATGCCTTTTATCATCTCGATCGATTTCTTAAAAAGGAGCGATTATAGTGGCTCAAAATATTGAAAGTCATTTTCCATTTAAAATGTCGAAGCCGGCACAGCGCGCGCTTGCTGGAGCAGGTATAACAGGGCTTGAACAATTGACGGATCTTACCGAAGCTGAAGTGTCAAAACTTCATGGTATGGGTCCGAAAACGATGGAACAATTGAGAGTAGCCCTCGCTCAAAAAGGACTCTCGTTTGCTAAAAAATAAATGCGGATACAAACATCAGAACTTAAAGATATTCCACATATCATCCAACTTATGCCTGTCTCCATTTTCCCGAGGAAGATTATTTATCAGAATCTTGAAATCCTCATGAAGCATAAGACAGTAAGGTTCCTCCCACAATCCCTAAGAGCAACGATCATCCACGGTGGCAGCCTGCAAGCAATCCGGCCAAAGCGAAGTCGATCGGCGCCAAAATGGAACCCGTCCAAATGGGTAAGTAAAAAGCCGAGATTAAAATACCCACCACCGAAGCGTTCGCACCCATGAAGGCTCCTTTTACGTTCGGGTTGTGCGTAATGCATTTCAAAAAGGAAGGGTGCCAGAAACGAGCAGGAAGGCGGGCATGAAAATCCACGGCTTTACAATTCGTTAACAAAACTTCTTTTTATCGTTACAAAACCTTTATTGCCCCTTTACACCTATGTCCTACAATGGAGGCACATCAGAGAAAAGGGGAGTGGAAGTATTGAAAAAGAAGACAATCGCTGCTGCAACACTTTCATTAGCACTGATTACATCTTTTGGTATGAATCATATGGCGGATGCAAAAGAAAAAAGAAACGCATCCCCGAATAAAGCGAAAAATGTCATCATGTTTGTTGGAGACGGTATGGGTGCTTCTCACAGGGAAGCCATCCGTTTAGCTGCTGAAGGTATGAATGGTGAGCTCGCGATGAACAAAATGCCGTATTCAGGAAATGTTCATACACATTCAACATCCGTTGTCACTGATTCTGCAGCGGCAGGAACGGCTATGGCAACAGGAGTCAAAACTTTTAACGGAGCAATTGGAGTAGATGAAAATAAAAAACCAGTAAAATCTGTGCTGGAATTGGCCAGTGAGGCTGGGAAGTCAACAGGACTTGTGACTACCAGTCAAATTACTGATGCTACCCCTGCTTCCTTAGGCGCGCATGTAGCCGATCGTAAAAAGCAAAGTGACATTGCCAAACAATACCTGGAAAACAGCAAGGTCGATGTCCTTCTTGGCGGTGGTGAAGATTACTGGTACCCTAAAGGCGAGGAAGGGGAATTTCAGGATCACCCGGCAAAAGACAATGAGGAAGCCAGCCAAGGAACACATGGAAATCTGGTTGAAAAGGCAGAAAAACTTGGTTATGACTATGTGACAAATCAAGAAGAGCTTGAAGGTTCGAAAAGCCATCGATTGCTTGGTCTTTTTGCCAATGAAGAAATGTTCGAACAAAATCCAGAAGGTGAAGGCGACCTCTACGATCCCGTCGTACCGTTGCCTGACATGACGAAAAAAGCGATCGATACACTTTCTCAAAATCAAAAAGGATTCTTCCTTATGGTTGAAGAGGAAGGAACGGATGAAATGTCTCATGAAAACAACGGCAAGCTGATGATGAAAGCTGGCGAGCAACTGGACAAATCTGTACAAATCGCACAAGAGTATGCGAAAGAGCATCCTGATACCCTTGTACTCGTTGCGGCTGACCATGAATGCGGCGGTTTATCCATTGAAGAAGTGGACCCGCAGGATGAAAGTGGCGACCATACGTCCAAGGAGGACGGTCCATATACGGCTGCTCACTCTAATCAAAAATTCACACTTGACTGGACTACTCAAGAACATGGCGGTCAATCAGTACCGCTGACCGCTCAAGGGCCTGGGGCAGAAAAACTGGAAGGTACGTACGAGAACACTAACATCTTTAAGGCGATGAGAGACGCGATGGGTCTTAATAAATAGATAAAAGCATGGTAAAAAACGCCCAGAACCTTCTGGGCGTTTTTTATTCGATTTGATTGACTCTATGAGATGGTATTTATATACTTTTTGTAAACTCAAAATAGGGACGAATCGATATGCAATTAAAGGATTTCATGATCGAGTTGCTTACCGCCTGCGATCATATTGCATTTATGGTAAGTATAGCGGTTAATATTTTTGTCAGTGTTTTGGGTGTCGTTCCCAGTGTGTTTGTAACAGCTGCTAACCTTGCCGTGTTCGGACTCTGGGAAGGGATGGCTGTATCATTTATCGGTGAGGCGTTCGGAGCCATTATCTCGTTCCTCCTGTATAGAAAAGGTTTCCGAAGATTGGCTGATCGAAAAGGATTTTCTCATCCGAAAGTAAAACAATTACTGAAAGCTGAAGGAAAAGAATCGTTCTTGTTGATTCTGGCTCTTAGAATTCTCCCGTTTGTCCCGTCAGGCCTTGTCACGTTCATCGCCGCCATTGGAAAGACCTCTCTTCTTATATTTGTGGCTGCCAGTTCAATTGGTAAAGTACCGGCCCTATTGATTGAAGGATATTCGGTTTATCAGGTCATTCATTGGACGTGGGAAGGCAAGCTGTTTACAGCCATCATTTCCTGCATTCTCGTCGGACTGGTGTGGAAAAGGCTTAAAACACGGTAAGGCTCATGTTGGGAAAATACCTAAAAAACACATCGGGAGAACTCATCCTGGTGTCTTTTTTTGTTGGGGAAAACATAGCCTCATAGTAGGGAGGAAGGGATTGATGTGGCTTTGGCGAAAATTTAATGAGGACTATAACAGTTAAGGGGAATGGATGATGAAAGTAGCGGGTAAAAGAATTGCAGGAAGTTGAAGTTGCGTATTTAGACGAATCGGCTCATATTTTGAGCTTCCGGAGCATTGGGAGAAATTGTTTCAATGGGCGATCGGCAATGAGTTGGTCCCCCCAACGCAGCAGTTTATCGGAATCTCTTTTGATAATCCCGCGGTCGTTGAAGCGCAGGAATGCCTTCACGATGCCTGTGTGACTATTCCAGTCGATTTTCAAAAGGAACAGCATCCTGGGTTTCATTTAAGACATTGGATGGCGGATCGTATGCGGTGTATTCCTTTTATGACACAGCGGATAAGCTGAATCCTGCATCTCAGTTCATATATCCTGAATGGCTGCCAGCCAATATGTATGAGCCTGATTTTACTCGTCATAATTTGGAATTTAACCTGAATAATCCTGCAGAGGATCCGGAAGGGAGATGCAAGATCGATCTGTTCGTTCCCATAAAAAAATGCGGGTGAGGTAGGTGGAGCATGAAGCTAAACCATTTGAATCTTTGTGTGAATGATTTAGCTGAAGCACAGCATTTTTTTGAAGAATTTTTTGGCTTTCAAACAACAATGGATAATAGCCACGTAATCAGAGTGCTGGATGACGGGTACGGATTTATTCTTGTACTTAGCTGTACGGGAGAAGACCCTCCGAAATATCCACATGGTTTTCATGTAGGATTTTATGTGGACACGAACGAAAAAGTGGATGAAATCTACGGACAGCTAAAAGCCGCGGATATTTCTGTTGGCAATCATCCAAGAGTGATCCGGGGCGGGTATACCTTTTATTTCCATGCACTGAACGACATTTTGTTTGAAGTGACATGTTCTAGCAGTTGAGTTAAAAGGAGTAGTTTCTTGTATATTCCTAAGTGCATGTAACGTGCTGTGTTTGGCATGTAAATTGGGAAAAGTCGCACGTAAACTGTAAAAAGTGGACTGTGATCGACAAAAAGTGGACAGTAATCGACAGAAACTGGACGGTAAGAGGGATTGCTGGCTCATTGAGTTCCGTCTGGATAAGGAGGCAGAGTCATGAAGACGTTGTTTCATTACAACTGGCAAGTCAGGGAAGATTGGTATAAATGGTGTGAGGATGTTCCACAGGATGAGCTGCTTAAGGCACGCATTGGAGGAGTGGGAGGGATCTTACATACCCTTTTTCATATCATTGATGTGGAGTGGAGCTGGATTCGGGGGATGCAGGAGAAACCGGATTTTCAGGAGAGCTTTGATGGTTACCGGTCACTTGAAAAGGTGCGTAAACTGGATGCTGAATTTAAGCCTGAAGTAGGAAACTTTCTACTAGCCTGGAACGATGGCATGGAAGACCGAATCCTTCAGGATATGCGGCCGGACGGAACCAAAGTCATATTCACCCATGGAGAAATCATGCGTCACGTGATCGCCCATGAAATTCATCACATCGGGCAGCTGTCTGTTTGGGCGCGGGAAATAGGGAAAAAGCCGGTTAGCGCCAACCTCATTAATCGGGGACTTAGCATGAAAATAAAATAGCAGTTGGGGAGCTGTTAACCGAAAACAGCTCTTTTTTTGTTTTTTACCATTGCCGGGACATATGTCCTTCCCCTTTTCCATTGATATCCCTGATAATAAAGCTGTATATCAGATAGGGGAGAGATAGGATGAAGGGAATACTTTTTGCATTGTTTGGCGGTATTTTTATTACTCTGCAAGGGGTGGCCAATTCGCGGATCAGCCAGGATATCGGCACATGGCAAGCGGCAACCATCACCCAGATGACAGGATTTATCCTGGCGGTCGTTTTGATGGTCTCATTCCGTGACCGGACATGGCAAAATTTCAAGCGTGTGAAACCGATGTATTTGTTCGGAGGAACTTTTGCTGCGGTTGTTATCTTCAGTAATGTGACAGCCATCCACAAGGTCGGCGTGACGCTGACCATCTCCGCGCTGTTGATCGCGCAGCTGAGTGTAGCGTTTCTGACGGACACCTGCGGCTGGTTCGGCGTCACGAAACAGCGAATGAGGCTGCCTCAGTTTATCGGTATTGGTATGATGGTAGCAGGTGTGCTCATATTAAGCATGTGATATTTACCCGCTGGAGGTTAGTTGGATGAAAGAAATAAAGAATCGTGAGCAGCTGAATTCTTTTATGCGTGCATATAAGATCGACTGTCTGTTTAATCCGCAATTGATGCCGCATTTGAAGCTTTATCAATTCAACCGTGGTGAAAACATTTGTTCACAGGGAGAACCGTCGGAATATCTCTACGTTCTTGTAAAAGGAAAAGTAAAAGTGTTTACGACCTCTCCAGAGGGTAAAACACTCATCCTATCGTTTAAGACACCGCTTGAACTGATTGGGGATATTGAATACGTAAGGGGAACGGATACCGTGAACACCGTCGAGGCGGTATCCCCTGTCACGATGATCGGGGTTCATCAGCGCTGGCTGAAAAAATATGCAAGTGAAGATTCGGCTTTCCTGCAATTTTTGCTGAAGATCATTACAGATAAATTTTATGTGAAGTCCAATTCTTTGCGGTTTAATCTGCTGTATCCTGTCGAAGTCAGATTGGCCAGCTACCTGCTGTCGGTCTCTTTTGATGAATCGAATTCCTTGTTAACTGGACAGCACAGTGCAGGAAGCCTTAAGGATGCCGCGAACCTGATCGGAACGAGCTACAGGCATATGAACCGGGTGATCCGGCAATTTTGCAATGAAGGTCTGGTTGATCGGAACAGTAAAGGGATTTTGGTTAAAGACCGGGAAGGCTTGAGAAGACTGGCGAATGATAATATTTATGAATAAAGAAAGCGGGAGAGAAGGGTATGCTTTTAGGGATCATCTTTGCATTGATCGCAGGCTCACTCGTTGGCCTGCAAAATATCTTCAACAGTAAAGTCAATGAACATGCCGGATCATGGGCGACCAATGTTTTAGTTTTGGGGCTCGGGTTCTTAGCATCATTTACACTTGGCCTTCTTTTTGAAGGGAAGCAATTATTCCGTCTGCATCATATGCAAACCTGGTATTGGTTCAGCGGGGTGATCGGTGTTGGCGTGGTTACCTGTGTTGTACAGGGGCTGAAACGGCTCAGTCCAACGATAGCCATTTCGATTGTTCTCGCCTCACAGCTTGGTTTTGCCCTTTTCTTAGACTCTATAGGTGCGATGGGTTTGAAACCTGTACCTTTCACTTTGAAGGAGCTGCTTGGTGTACTCATTATCATTGGCGGCATCCTCGTATTTAAATTCAGCGGACAGCAAGAGTCACAGCAATCGGAGAAAGCCTCATGAAAAAATACAAAACCTTGTTATTTGATGTCGATAATACCCTGTTAGATTTTGACGCTGCTGAAAGTGCGGCCCTTCGCTTGTTATGTGAAAACCAAAGGATTTCGTTTACGACTGAGCTTGAAACACGTTATAAAAAAATCAACAAGGGCCTATGGAGAGCGTTTGAGGAAGGAAAGCTGGACCGTGATGAGCTTCTGAACACGCGTTTTTCTATGTTATTCAAAGAGTATGGCCATGAGGCGGACGGAGTTGTCCTGGAAGGAATCTATCGTGAGTTTTTAAGTGAAGGAAACCAGCTGATCGAAGGGGCTTTGGAGCTGGCTGCTTCACTTCAGGATCACTTTGATCTGTATATCGTTACGAACGGAGTTTCCAGGACACAGGAGAAACGCCTGAGAGGTTCTGGCTTGCACCCCCTGTTTAAGGGAATCTTTGTTTCCGAGGATACAGGTTATCAAAAACCAATGAAGGAATACTTCGATTATGTTTTCGCGCGCATCCCGAATTTTTCTTTAGAACATGGACTCATCATCGGTGATTCACTGAACGCGGACATGAAAGGCGGCCAAATGGCCGGGCTCGACACTTGCTGGTATAATCCAAATAAAAATCGGAATTCAACCGATACGAAGCCTGCCTATGAAATCCAAAGGCTTGATGAGCTGTATTCTATTTTGGGCATAAAAAAACACGTTGTGTGAACAACGTGTTTTTTGCATTAAAGATTAGAGACTCTTTCAAGGCTTTCAGCACGGCTATGAATCGCCAGATTGTCAAGAAGGTTGCTGCTCTCTGAATTCAGCCCTTTCAGGTTTACGGCAATACCAGACTGATGAAATTTCATGACCACCCGGTCTACGGCTCCAACAGCCGAATCGTCCCATAAGTGGGCGTTTGAAAAATCAATATCAACTTCCGCTTCATTTTCTCTGAAATCAAAACTATTCACAAAACCGGTAACAGAAGCAAAGAAAGCTGTCCAGAAACTTGGTAAATTGTCTTATTTGGCACGGTACCGATCACTTTGGCTACCTTTACTTTCGAAATCTAAGAGGCAAAGAAGATTGCACTCAGTATGATCCCGAACATAACCCCTATTGATAGATTATGAGTGATTACTACAGTAATAACAGTCACGACCATAACGATAGAGTCTGTAACTTGAACCTTTTTGAATGATTTTAAGCACATTGATTTTACCGATATAGGGGGTCTGATTTTATTCGCGATCGTTGGCCCTCAGTTTACCGCCTTTTCTTCCAGGCAGAGAGGGCGAAGCTTAAATCGAATCAAAGCGGGACGGCAGCGGCCGTCCATTTTTTATTTCTACGCGATATTGTTTTCCTTTTGAGCAGTGGATTTGAAAAAGACTTTCATCATAGGCGGTGTTACAATAGTGGTGACAAGAACAACGACAACAATCACAGTAAACATTTCCTGGCTCAATAGCTTCGTTTCTAATCCGATAGCGGAAATGATTAACGCTACCTCACCGCGGGAGATCATGGCTGCACCAATCCCCAATGAGCTGTTCCAGCCGAATCCAGCCGCTTTTGCTCCGATTGAAGCTCCGATTAATTTTGTAAGGATCGCGATTAAACTAAGGGTAACGATAAGACCCATATTTTCCATAATCCCTGAAAACTCTGCTGTTATACCAATGGAAGTAAAGAAAATAGGAACAAAAATAGAATATCCAATGGTTTCGACCTTTTCAAACACTTCGTGCTTAAAGTTTGTTACACTTATGGCCACACCGGCAATATACGCACCAATGATGGCAGCAACACCAGTATATTCAGCGAAATATGCAAAAACAAAGCAAATGATAAGAGCTGAAGATATCACTGTTTCTGTCACTTTTAGAGAAGAAAATTTCTTCAAGAATAAAGGAACGATCTTCCATCCTGCAAGAACGACAATCACAAAGAATAAAACTTTCTTCAGGATAACCATCGAAAGATTCACGTCACCGCCGGAAAAACTCATCAAAATTGCCAAAGCGATGATGATGACCACATCATCAATGACTGCTGCTCCCAGGATGGTGATTCCTTCCGGAGTTTTTAACTTATTCATTTCCTTGAGTGCCTGTACAGAAATACTTACGCTTGTTGCAGAGAGGACCAATCCTAAGAAGAGAGATTCCATAACAGATAAATGCATTGCCATACCTGCCGCATATCCTAGTGCGAGAGGAACGATGATTCCCCCAAAGCCCACAAATGTTGAGGCTTTACCTGTTCGTTTAAACTCATCCACGTCGGATTCCAGCCCGGCAATAAACATCAGTAAAATGACACCGATTTGACTAAATTCTGTTAATGTTTCCGTTTCATTGATCCATCCCAATACCGCTGGTCCCAGAATGATCCCGATAATCAGTTTGCCAAGAACAGATGGCTGACCGAACCTTACGCTAAAGCTCCCCGCCAGCTTGGAAGCGATTAAAATGATGGCGATTTGCAGTAATATCATATAAATGACCACCTTCCAATAGGAGTAATAAACACAAAAGGAGCCTGTCACCAAGGGCATAGTAATCCCTTTGGTGACAGGCTCCTCCAAGTCTTCCCGTTTATTTTGTTACCTATAGTATACCATATCGGCAGAGTTTTTACAAAAAGAGTTGATTTTTTTATTTGGATGCAGCGAAATAATGTAAGAAGAATCTAACTAGAGAGGAACAGCCAAACCCTGTGGATCTTCACATTTATTATTGCCAAACGGCAATCGATCATATTCATGCTCAAAAGTGGGAATTCGAAGAAGACGGGAGGATATTTCAGAGCCATATAAAAATGAAGCCCGATGGGATCTTGAGAAAAAACGGTCATTGGTAGTAAAGGCAAGTATGAAATGTATTGATCATGGAGCATTGGGGATGAAACCTCAATGGATGCTTGTTTACGGAAGATGTAGACAGATGAATGGAGATGGAAAAAACTGCACTCGATAGCCGGTGGATATCAATGACAAAGCTCTCCAACTCGAATAAACGATTGTATCTAGAGCAAGTTATATAAGACATCTTCTTCTGCAGGATGTTAACATGTTTTGGGAGGGGCTTGCCCGATGTATTTTTATAAAGAGGATCTGATCAACATCATTGAGGTGGATAAACCGGATCCTGCAGCAGCTAAAGTTCTGCAGGAAATATTAGGAGGCAGGTTTGGGGAAATGCGGACCATGATGCAATATTTCTTCCAAGGCTCCAACTTCCGGGGAAACGCCCTTCAATACCGTGATTTGCTTCGGGGTGTATTTTTAGAAGAAATCAGCCACGTTGAGCTTGTTCAGCATACTATCAACCAGTTATTAAATGGAGCTGGGGATTCTGGCGTTGGTAATGCAGGAGCAGATGGGGCACCTTTAGATGAAGCGGTTTTGGGTGTGAACAGCAACCCCCATCACTTTATTATAGGGGCACAGAGCTCCGTTCCGGAAGATGCTGCTGAAAATCCTTGGAACGGTTCTTGGGTTTATTGTCATGGAAACCTCATCAGCGATCTTTTGGATAACCTCGTTCTTGAATCAACAGGAGTACTTCAGAAATCGAGGATCTATGAGATGAGTACGAATAAAGCCTTCCGTGAAACCCTCGCGTTTCTGATCGTAAGGGACAATGCTCACCAAAATGCGTTTGCAAAAGCCTTAGAGACGCTTGGTGTCGATTGGGGGAAACTTTTCCCTGTACCGAATTATGATATTAATAAGTACCCTGAATGCAAAAAATATGTGGATATGGGCTTCCACAATGCTCAGTTTAATTTCAGATTGGATCAGACCAGGATGGGTGAGATTTTCCAAGGCCAGTCACCGAGCCGCAATGCTGGTGAATTGAAAGTGACCGATCCTCCAAAAGGATTTCCGGTACCTGTCCTTCCCGAAATGCCAAATGAGCACAGTCCTGGAATCAGTGATATGAACAGATAACGATTGAGCCTGCGGATGGTCGGTAAGACGGCGCTGCGGGCTTTTTCTATTTCACATATATCTCATGAACTGACCCAGCATAAAAAAAAGGCAGATTGAGAATGCTTTAGTTGGAGCCAGATGCTCAATTGAAGGAGGATGGGAAATCAGTGAAAAGTGAGCAGCTTTCTATCTTTGCATTAGGCGGATTAAATGAAATTGGCAAGAACATGTACGCGATCCAGTACTCAGACGAAATCCTCATCATTGATTGTGGAATTAAGTTTCCCGATGAGAGCTTATTAGGTGTAGATGGGATCATTCCTGATATTACATATCTTCAAGATAACAAGGATAAAATCCGGGGTTTACTGGTGACCCATGGACACGAGGATCATATCGGCGGCATACCCTATCTTTTAAAAAAACTAAATCTCCCCGTTTATGGATCGCGTTTGACCCTCGGGTTAATCGAAATCAAGTTAAAGGAGCACAATCTTTTAGCGGAAGCATCCCTTGTGGAAATTGATTCAGAGACGAAGCTGGATTTCGAATATATTCATGTTTCATTTTTTAAAACCAACCATAGTATCCCTGATTGTGTAGGCATGGTATTCGATACTCCTGAGGGTTGTGTTGTTCATACAGGAGATTTTAAATTTGATCTAATACCGATCAATAATCAGCCTCCTGACCTTCATAAAATGGCCCAAATCGGAAGCAGGGGAGTGCTGGCGCTTTTATCTGAGAGTACAAATGCTGAAAAACCAGGTTTTACCCCTTCCGAACGTATCGTTGGTGAGCATTTGATGGAAGCTTTCATTCAAGCTCGCGGGAAGGTCTTTGTCTCTACATTTGCATCAAATGTGAATCGTGTGCAGCAGGTGATCAATGCGGCTCATTTTACGAACCGAAAAGTTGCTCTTCTGGGACGAAGTATGGTGAATGTAGTGTCTGTTGCCATCGATCAAGGCTACCTCGAGGTTCCAGAAAACATGTTGATCGAACCAAAGAGTATGAACTTCTATTCACCCGAACAGGTAGCCATTCTTTGTACGGGAAGCCAGGGAGAACCAATGGCTGCTTTATCAAGAATTGCAAATTCCAGTTACCGCGATGTTGAAGTGCTGCCCGGTGATACGGTCATCTTTTCATCTTCGCCCATACCGGGTAATGAAAGAGGGGTCTCCCGCATTATTGATAACTTGTTCCATTTGGGAGCAAAAGTCATCTATGGGTCAGGAAGTTCTACAGGGATGCATGTGTCCGGACATGCCTATCAAGAAGAGCTGCGGCTTATGCTTACCTTAATGAAGCCAAAATATTTTGTTCCTATACATGGAGAGTACAGGATGCTGCATCATCATTGTCAGTTAGCAGGATCCATTGGCATTGATCCACAAAACATGTTCATTTTAAAAAACGGTGATGTTCTCGATTTAAAAGATGGACAGGCGTCCCAGACCCGGACGATTCCTGCAGGTAACATCTACATTGATGGCTTGGGCATAGGAAGTACAGGAAATATCATATTAAGAGACAGGCAGAAATTGTCCGCCGACGGAATGCTGATCATTGTTATAGGAATCAGCAAAACAGAGGGCAGAATCGTTACGGGACCGGATACCATCACCAGGGGCTTTATATACGTGAGGGAGTCGGAAGAACTGTTGAAGGAGATTAATCAGATCGCCGCAAAAACCGTTAATTCCCTATTAATACAAAACCATCATCAATGGAACGTTCTGAAGAAAGAGGTTAAAGAAAAATTGGGTCACTATTTGTTTAAAGAGACAAAGAAGAGGCCGATGATCCTGCCTATTATTATTGAGGTTTAAACTTCACGGGCAGCTTAGGGGTGCTTTCTGAAAATGATCCAATATGTTGCGGATCATTTTCTTTTTTTAAGAGAAAAATGGTGTTTTGTTCCAGTTCATATTGGGGAAGAAGAAGAGAGTAAGAAACCTATAAAGGAGGAGCAAAATGTTTAGGCACCAAAAAGAACTTCAGTTCGAAGTAAAGGTCGACTGTCCTGATCCCATGCTGGCACGCCAGGTACAGGAGGTTCTAGGCGGACAGTTTGGTGAGATGACCGTCATGATGCAGTATCTCTTTCAAGGTTTTAACTGTAGGGGAGAAGAAAAATATAAGGACATGCTGATGGATATCGGTACGGAGGAGATTGGCCATGTCGAGATGTTATGTGCTTTGATCAGCCAATTAATGGATGGGGCATCTCCTGCAGACCAGGCGGAAGCAGCGAAAGATCCTCATATGGCGGCGATCATGGGCGGAATAAATCCACAGCATCTGCTCGTCAGCGGACTTGGCGGGCTGCCAACCAACTCCAATGGAGTGCCATGGAATGCAGGGTATATCGTTGCGAGCGGAAACTTGCTTGCCGACATGCGTTCTAACCTGCATGCTGAAAGCCAGGGTCGCCTTCAGGTTGCGCGATTGTACCACATGACCACTGACGAAGGGGTCCGAGCAACATTCAGAAAGATGCTTGCACGAGACCGTTATCACCAATATCAATGGATGGCAGCGATCGCAGAATTGGAAGAGAAGAATGGTGTTGTTGTACCAGCAACCTTCCCGCCAGAAGCGGAAATGGAAGCACAGGAAGAAGCCTACAAGTTCTGGAACTTATCTGAGGGCGAACAATCAGCTGAAGGCCTGTGGGCGACAGGCAGCGCACCGGACGGAACCGGGGATTTTAAATATTATGCGGATCCCGATCCTGAAGGAAATATACCAAATCCAACTGTTCCTGCTTCGGAAGTGCACCATGACCTGGATAAAGAATTATTGAAACGAAAATAGAAATACTTTGAACCGCTCTGTATTTGGAGCGGTTCTTTTTGATTTGTGACCATCACTTCCGAATTCGGTGCATTGGCCAAAATAATACCTTTTGGGAATCCGCGTAATGCAAAATGGGGCTGACAGACGGTAATTCGATACCAGAAATCGCCGAATTTTTTCGGAAACTCGCAGCTGCTCTTTGAAGGGGCCACTGAAGATGGTGGATGTCTTGAAAATATAAACTTTTTTTATGTGTTGTGTATAGCCGGTATCGCTCAGTCAGCCAATACTCCAGCGTATCTTTTTTGCATGCAAATGGTCTCGATACAGGCCGATAGTGTAAAAGTATTTCGGAACCGCCGCCTTCTCTTTTGCTTGTGAAAATGATGTTCTTTCTGTCCACTCGATCCAGCTCCATTTCAGCATAGAAGTAAGGCAGATGAAAGAAAGTTCTGGCTCCCTTCACAGCAAGAAGTTGTGCGGCATCTAAACTGAAAAAATAGATGCCAGGGATGCCTCTGTATTTCACATAGGTCCTCACATTCAACTCCGGGAAAGAACTTGCCCGCGGTATTGGCGGCAGAAACCTGGCATGGAATTGATCGATAAAAAATGGCAGTATTCCGATCCATGCCGTCTCCTCATACGTGTCAATATCCAGACAAGAGGGGATGTGATTTTGGAGAGCCTCAACAGGTAGTGGCCAGTGAGCAAACAATACATGATTCCATGTCTGGGTCATGAACCATGGTCCTCTGGGAAGAGGGAATGGCCGGTGTTCAGTATGCTTTAATATGGATTCAGGTTTCATGGGGGAGCCTCCCTGCGTTGTGAAATATACTAGGTTTATTCCCTCAAAGCACCTATTGCATTCATAGAGTGAGCAAGTTTAATGGCAGCCGTGAAAGGGAAACGGATAACTAGATATTACGTGATATCATGCAGGAGGCAGAAATAAATCATGGCAGAAACCAATAAACTAATGGTCGTTGCTCATCCGGATGATGAACTATTCTTCGGCGGAGATGAATTGATCCAAGAAGAAGGCTGGAAAGTAGTATGTGTAACGGATGGAGATAATGAGGAAAGGCGGCAAGAGTTTGAACGGGCTATGCAACTCGTTGGAGCAGAATATGAGATGTGGAATTATAAAGATGCCTGGACGGAGCACGTGAACCGCCCAAAACTGGAGGAAGACCTTTCAAGAGTGGTTAATGAACGGGATTATAAAAAAATTGTAACCCATAACCTGTATGGAGAATATGGACATCCTGAACACAAGGCAGTAGCGGAGATCATGCATAAAATAGTAAAGGAAAATCTCTATATGTTTGATTTTAACGTCAAGGAACTATTACAAGTAGATATCCTTAAGCGTAAACTGGAGCTTCTTGACGTGTACAAAAGCCAAAAACCGGCCATAGAACAGCTGTTGAGCCTCATTGCGATCGCGCGCACGGTTAAGGTGAATTAAGTGGCGGGTGCTATAAAAGAACTTTCCGTACAGGGAAGTTCTTTTTATTTTCGGCCCTGAACATCAATGGTCATTTGATGACAAAAAGAGGTTTTCTGATCGTGGAGAAGAAATAAGAAGAAAACGCTTAGAGGAGAGCATGAAATGAAGAGAGTTGATGTCGTCTATGTGCTGTTATGGGATGAAGAGTCAGAAAATATTCTAATGGTTAAAAACTACGGAGAAAAAGAATCCTACTACACACTCCCAGGGGGAGCTGTGGAAGAGGGGGAGACACTTGAACAAGGTGCGATCCGTGAAGTAAGAGAAGAAACGGGTCTGGAGGTTGAGCTGCAACATTTATTTGGAGTATCTGAAGCCTTCTTTGAAGAAAGAGGACATCATGTGATTTTCTTTACGTTCCTCGGAAAAATCATTGGGGGTGAAATGGGGATCCTGAGTCCCGATGAGATCGAGGAAGTAGCATGGATGAATCATGAGGCAGCAGAGCCGTATTTGTATCTGCCGGATGGGGTTAAAGAAAGGATCAAAGCCAACGTTTCAATCGCATATGATCATCGTGGAACGGTGTCCGGCTAAAAATGCGTTTTCCTTGAAGGACCAGTTGATTTACAAGCCGGTTTTTATGGTTTACGATCCACTTTTCGGGAGTTACATGCGGCTTTTCAACATTTACAGTCCACTTTTCCCGTTTTACGTGCCAAACACGTCAAAACGAAAAATGCCTGGAGATTATTCTCCAGGCATTTTTTCTTATTCGGACACCGGAAGTACAGCGCCTTTGTATTCTTTTTCAATAAATGATTGGATCTGTTTGGAATGAAGCACTTCAACGAGGGTCTTGACTGCTTTTTTGTCTTTGTCGCCTTTACGAACAGTGATGATGTTGGCAAACGGAGAATCTGTTCCTTCGAGCTCGATGGAATCCTTCTTCGGATTGAGTCCTGCATCAATCGCATAGTTCGTGTTGATGACGATCGCGTCACCTTCGTTATATTGGTAGGCTTTTGTTAAAAGAGCTGGCTCGATGTCTGCTTTGAATTTCAGATGCTTCGGATTTTCAACGATGTCTTTCAACTGTGCTTTGTAGCCGACCCCAGCCTTCAACTTGATCAAGCCAGCTTTTTCAAAGATTGAAAGGATACGGCCATGCTCAGCAACGGAATTGCTAAGGATGACTTTTGCACCGTCTGGCAATTCTTTTAGCGATTTGTATTTTTTAGAGTAAACGCCCATTGGTTCGATGTGGATCGCTCCGGCGTTTTCAAATTTATACTTAGGGTTTTCTTTTAATTGCTGTTCCAGGTAAGGAATGTGCTGGAAGTAGTTTGCATCGATCTCTTTATTGAAGAGTGCTTTGTTTGGCAGAACATAATCCTGGAACTTAACAATCTTCAGATCAATTCCTTTTTTCTTCAGCAACGGAACGGCCTCTTTTAATATGACGGCGTGTGGTACATTTGAGGCGCCGACGGTCAATTTTTCCGGATTTTTCCCATCGCCGCTCGTGCTTGATGATCCGCATGCCGTTAATGCTGCTGCAATCAGTGCTCCCAGTAATAATAATCCCCATTTTTTTAATCTCATTGGTTCCCCAACCCCCATGTATTTTTTTGATAAACCTACACTGCCTTGGAGAGCGTGGAGTCGAACTAAAAGCCCCCTGTCTTCAAAGAGAGACAGAGGGCTTCAGTATAAATCCGCTGACCTCTCATCTCTCAGCTTTCGCTGTTAGATTTAGCACCGTTTTCATGCTGGCTATTCAGCATGAATGGTTGCCGGGCTTCATAGGGCTAATTCCCTCCACCTGCTCTTAATAAGAGTGTACTCATATCAAATTACTTCATATTATGGCAGGGTTTCAAATCATTGTCAATGACTTTTTTCCTAGAAGACTTGTCGATGCACCGAAAACGGACTGTTCATGTGTAAAAAAATTGCAGACAAAACGTGCAGAAGACGATATCATTACAATATGATCTACACGGCATAAGGAGGTAGGATATATGTCATCTGAAACGAACGGGCAGCCTAAAAAGCTGAGCTATCAGGAAGCGATCAAGCAAAAGCTGGCTGAAAAAAAGCAGCATCAAGCCGGTGGGAAGCTTTCCACCAACCCAGTTAAATCAACGAAACCAATGAAAAGCCAGCAGACGAAAAAGGCGAACAACCAGCATCGTCGCACAGGCGTTTAATTTTCACTATGAAACCCTTAATCGAGGGTTTTTTTGTTTATCGTGAAGACAGAAAGGAGATTTCATGGAATTCGTAAAGCCAATTATGCATCAGCTTGAGATCACCAACCAGTCGATTGTTCAAATCTTGGAGTTTTTAAATGAAAGTGACTTGGAACTTTCACTGGGAGAGAAGAAAAGGACGGTACGGGAACTGCTGGCCCATCTGGCAGTGATCTGCCAAGCGGATTTCCTGATCATGAATGAGGCCACCCGGCAGGAGATGGAGGAGTTCTATGAAAGGCACCAGCCGCAGACCAAAAAGGAGATAAAGGAGACGCTGCTTGCTCATTTTGCCTTTTTAAAAGATAATACGGCGCGTTTTTCGACTGAAGAATGGTCAGCCGTCACGACCTCCTGGTGGGGTGTTTCCTATTCAAGATACGAATGGATGCTGGAAATCCTTGGTCATATCTACCACCATCGTGGCCAGCTTCAGACGGTACTGGTTATCAATGGCAGAGATCCGAAAATACCGCTTTTTGAATAAAGCCGGATACCCGAATGAATGACAGGTTGCCGGAATCACCGTTCTATTTTCGATGACATAGTATAAGGTGGCGGTATATGAGGACAAGCAGGTCTTTGTATATTGACTACCTTTTTTAAGTTGGCGGTCTTTATGAAATGGAAAATGAGTAAGCACAAAGACTACCGATGGCCGTCTGATGTTGCGATCGTCATCATCGGAATCCTTTTTAAACTTCTATCCAATTCGGTGACAATCGGCCCGAACTGGCCGGTCTATTGTATAGCCTTTATTCTTTATATTCCTTTACTTTTCGCGGTTAGCTCCGAACATGATTTATGGTCAAGGAAGTTTACCATCCTTCGGGTTCTATTTTTAACGTTCGCTCTGATGAGCAGTATGGTGGATTTGGTAAGTTCTTTATTTTTTGGTAAACCGAGCGCATCTGAACTGTTTCAATGCGCCGCTCTTCTATGGTCGGCGAATGTGCTCATTTTTTCCATATGGTACTGGGAGATTGACCAAGGTGGTCCCATACGAAGAAATTCCGAAAATCCAGGGAAACCGGAAATTGTTTTTCCCCAGATGACTTCGTCTTTTCCTGAGTGGGAAGGATGGAAGCCGAATTTTCTTGATTATTTATTTGTAGCGTTCAATACAAGTGTCGCCTTCAGCCCGGCGGATACAGCTGTATATTCCCGGCGGGCGAAACTTCTGATGATGACACAATCGATGATATCACTGGTTACGCTTGTCGTAGTGTCGGCACGGGCGATTAATATGGTTTAAGGGACGGCGGTTGCCTCCACTAGCCGGTTCCATCACACTCCACGAAAACCAACTTTTATTGACTAGCCTATTAAATTTATCAAATGTTAAATTTTTCTTCACAGTTTCTCAACAAAACTTCTTTATGGTAGGAGATGAACGATAATCGTAAGGGCATCGAACCTTAAGGAGGAAATGCAATGTTTCAAAATATCGGTATACCTGGCTTGGTTATCATGTTAGTGATTGCGTTAATCATCTTCGGGCCCTCCAAGCTTCCTGAGATCGGACGGGCGTTTGGCAGCACACTCAGGGAATTTAAGAACTCTGCCAAAGATTTGATGAGTCCGGACGAAAAGGAAGAAAGAGCAGAACAAAAATAATAGAAGAAGGGGATGGCCGTCGTCATCTCCTTTCTCTTATTCGGTGAGGTGAAAACTTTGAAGGATGTAGATATGCTGCTAGTGGATCATCTGAGTGAGCTTCGAAAACGGATGATTATTACCTTGGGAACATTTGCTTTATTTTTCATCGTTTCTTTTATTTATGTCCAGGATATCTATCACTGGCTGATCAGGGATCTGGATGAGAAGCTCGCGGTTCTGGGCCCAAGTGATATTCTGTGGGTGTATTTTATGATATCCGGTGTCATCTCCATTGCATTGACGATTCCGGTGGCCGCGCACCAAATCTGGATGTTTGTGAAGCCGGCTCTCTCTAAACATGAAGCGAAGACCACATTGTCCTACATACCGGCTTTATTCCTGTTGTTTATCGCCGGCCTTGCTTTCGGTTACTTCGTTGTTTATCCGATGGTGCTGGATTTTCTGCTTTCTTTGTCACATGGGCAGTTTCAGACCTTCTTCACATCAGAGAAATATTTCCGGTTTATGATAAATCTTACTTTGCCGTTTGGCTTTTTGTTCGAGATTCCTCTCGTTGTTATGTTCCTGACTTCAGTCGGACTCGTAAATCCACAAGTTCTGTCAAAAGCACGGAGGATCGCTTATTTTGTTTTAGTACTGATCGCCATTCTGATTACGCCGCCAGATTTCATGTCCGATTTTCTGGTCACGATTCCGCTTTTGGTTCTGTATGAGTTCAGCATCACGTTATCCAAGATTGTTTACCGTAAAAAGCTTGCGAAACAGGAAGATAACGTAGTGGAACTTAGAAAACCTTCGTGAGATACGCGCCAATTGGGTTGAAATACGCGCGGATCTCTTCATTTGATGATCCAGTCTTTCCAAAATACGCGCCAATCTAAAAATGGAGTGCTGCTCGCACTCTGTTTTTTTTTTAAAGAGGTTATTAAATTTTACCCGGGCGAAAGTCCCGTGTTTGTTAAGTTTATCCTTTCAATCACCGGTTGCTGTTGATAATAGATCTTGGGGATGATAAAAGTCCTGAGAAAAAAGGCCTTTTTGAAAAACTGGCATTTACATACCTTAACGGTAGATTCACAAACAGGTTTTAAAATGGCCTCGTAAGCTACTTTTTACAATGAGAGGGGAATTCGTATGGCAGATGAGAGGCATATGGAAGATTGGATTAAGAAATTGACCGATGAGAATCAGGACAAGAAGTTTGATCGTCGAAGCTTTCTTAAAGGGACCGGCAAAATCGCGGGGTTATCTCTAGGTATGGTGCTCGCACAGTCCATCGGAGGGTTTGAAGTTAATGCGGCTCCAAAGTTTCAAAGCTATCCTTTTACCCTGGGAGTGGCCTCAGGTGATCCGCTGCCTGATGGTGTTGTGCTGTGGACGCGACTTGCTCCGGAACCTCTGAATGGGGGCGGGATGCCGGGGGAAGCTGTCCCAGTAAAATGGGAGATTGCCAGAGATGAGCGTTTCCGCCATATCGTTCAGCACGGAACTGAGCTGGCAAGGCCTGACCTCGCACACTCTGTACATGTTGAAGTAAGCGGATTGAAACCTGATCAAGTCTATTATTATCGTTTTAAGTCCGGCTATGAATTTAGTCCGATCGGCAGAACAAAGACCTTGCCGGCTGCTGGCTCCGCCGTGAAAGAATTTAAAGTTTGCCTTTGCGTCCTGCCAGCAGTATGAACACGGATTCTACACCGCCTATAAGCATATGGCGGAGGAGGATCTGGACCTTGTGTTCCATCTTGGTGATTATATTTATGAGTATGGACCGAACGAGTATGTCTCGGCAACGGGAAATGTCCGCACACACAGCAGTGCAGAGATCATGTCTCTGGATGATTACCGTAACCGCCATGCGCAGTATCGGTCTGATGCGAACCTGAAGGCTGCTCACGCTGCTTTCCCATGGGTCGTCACTTGGGATGATCATGAGGTTGAAAATAACTATGCGGACAAAATTCCTGAAAAAGGACAATCTGTGGAAGCCTTTATCATCCGGCGTGCAGCCGCATACCAAGCCTATTATGAACATATGCCTCTCCGTAAAACATCGCTTCCGAACGGTCCGGACATGCGTTTATACCGAAATTTCACGTACGGAAACCTTGCTTCCTTCAATGTACTCGACACACGCCAGTACCGATCGGATCAAGCCAACGGAGACGGAAACAAACCACAGTCGCCTGAATCATTGGATCCTCGCCGCACACTGATGGGTCAGGAGCAGGAAAGCTGGCTCTTTAACAATCTGAGCACTTCCAAGGCTCATTGGAATGTACTTGCACAGCAGATCTTCTTTGCACAATGGAACTTTGGGACAAGCAGTGCTCCTGTCTACAGCATGGATTCCTGGGATGGCTATCCGGCTCAGCGCCAGCGGGTCATGGATTTTGTAAAAGGAAAAAATATGAACAACTTGATTGTATTAACCGGTGATGTTCACGCCAGCTGGGCGTCCAACCTGCATACGGATTTTAATAATCCGAAGTCGCCGATCTTCGGTGCTGAATTTGTTGGAACTTCCATCACTTCTGGTGGAAATGGAGCTGATAAGCGAAAGGATACTGATCATATTTTGGAACAAAATCCGCATATCAAATTCTTTAACGACTACCGAGGGTATGTTCGCTGTAAGGTGACACCTGTACAATGGCAGGCGGACTATCGGGTTGTTCCTTTTGTCACAGAGCCGGGTGCCGCTGTATCTACAAGAGCGTCCTATGTGTACCAAAAAGATCAGATGGGGCTGAAAAGGGTTTCAGCTTCCGCTGTCCCACAAGGGCTTAAGATTTCTGAACAGGTAGAGGAAGACCGTTTTACGGCTCATACCCATGCACATAATAAACAGATGGGACAAATCAAGGAAAAAGTAAAACAATAATGGACTGATAAACACAAAAGTGTAAAGGCGCTTTTGTGTTTCTTTTGAATTAATATTCGAAATATATTGAAAATACCGTTCTTTGTATTTAGAATATAAATAGTGAATCAATAGAAAGGGGATGGAACGCCATGAAACACCTTTTATCTGCACAGCCCGCTGACAACACCCATGTCGTCATTGAGTCTTCATCTGTATGGGAAGTCATACTAGGTATTGCCGGTTACACTTACGCTCAATTAAGGCATTCCTTTGATTTGGACGAGGAGTGGAAGCAATGGAAAGGGGAAATGAACCGTTCGCTTCTGGAGCATCTTGAAGCTATTCAGGAAACGAACCTGTGGTACGCCATGCTTCTTCTTCAAAACCGATGGAACGCAGGAACCATTCAGGAATTCTCGAATCAATTGCAGGCTATGACAGAGGAAGCCTTTTATGAAACGCTTTTGCCTTATAAAAACAGGGATGCCGAAGCCTCTCGAAAAGAGATCCCGCTTCATGTTCACCAGAAGAACCGATTTACAGAATATGCGGCGTACTTTAAAGGACACGATTACTTGGAAGACTATGTTCGATTGCTTGGAGAAAAATCATGCGGTGAGCTAAGTTTGCTGATGATAACGGTGATGGAAGAGTGGCAGGGCTTTATCAGTACTCAGCCTTTTTGGGAGAAATGGATGCAGGCACTGGCTCATGAAACGAAACAAACCGTGAAGCTGGATGCTCCTTTGGAGGAGATCGAACGTATAACAGGCGGAGTGAAGTATGTTCCCGAGCCATCTGTCTGGAATATTAAGCTTGTCCCCCATGTTTCTTACCGTCCATGGGTTCTGCAATTGCGGACGCCTGACACCATGCTGTTCTTTTACCCGGTAAATGAAGAATATTTTGCTGAGCCAGGGGTACCTTCCAGCGATCTGATCCGGGGGCATAAAGCGCTTGGAGACGAGCTTCGATTGAAACTCCTTTTTCAGCTGCAGATAGGTCCATTATCTCTGCAGGAATTGAGCGGGCAGTTTCACATGTCAAAAACGACGCTTCATCATCAGCTTTCCCTTTTAAAAGCGGCAAAGTTCGTTAGTGCTGAAAAGGGAATCTATTCGGCAAATGTGAAACAAATCCAGTCGTTTTCGAAAAAATTAACCCAGTATTTAGGAAAAGAAGAATGAAAAGCTGCTCAAGGCCGTTCAAAGCGCTCTGGGCCGGTGAGCTTGTGTCTGAATTCGGAGGAGCAGCAGGGGGGATCGTCAACGGCTTGCTTCTTTATGAACTGACAGGCTCTAAGGAATGGATGGGAGCCTTGTGGCTCGTTTACTTTCTTCCTTCTCTGGCGCTTCAGGGAATCTGTGCCCCTTTTTTTAATCATGTGATGAAAGAGAAAGTGCTCCGGAACGTTCAGCTCATCCGCATGGGTGCGTACTTGCTGCCGCTGGCCGGATCGCTGCTCGATTCGCCTATGATGACCATTGTTGGACTGGTGGTCCTGCAATGCTGTTTAGGTTTGATGCAGCCGATTTACGCCAGTCTGTCGTTTTCTCTTTTGCCTGACATCTGCAGGGAAGAGAAGTTGGCGCAAGCAAATGGACTGCTCGATGGGACAGTCCGGCTTATGAGTTTTCTTGCGCCTGGCTTCACGTCATTATTGCTCGCGTTCAGTCCTATCCCAGTGATTTACGCGTTGTCGTCCTTCATGTTTTTTGTCAGCTTTATTGCTCTTTCCCGCATTCCGGCAGTTGGGTCGAGGAAAACCGCTGTGTGGAGCAAAAAGTTCTGGTGGTCAGAGCTGAAGGTGGGGTACAGGACCTTCTTTCAGTATCCGGACCTCCTTAAATTGAGTCTTCTTTCATCTAGTGTACAGTTTGCGGTTGGAGCTGCCATGGTATTAAGTGTTCCATTCATACGGGGTGATCTTAACGGTGAGCGGTGGGAGTATGGTGTTTTCTCAGGAGCTTTTCCAGTCGGATATGCCATAGGAACCTTGCTATTAAAGCGAATACCAAAATCACCATGGACAATGTATGCCGGGCTTGTTGGGGGAGGGCTATCCTTCTTGCTTCTCTTTGTGGTGACCTCCATCCCTGTGGCGTGGATGTGCGAGTTGTTTGGAGGCCTTGTATTCCCGCTGTTCAATGCCCAAAGTGCGGCCAGATTCCAGACAGAGGCTCCCCGTGAGCGATTGGCCCAGTTAAGTGCTGTACGATTGCTGTTCATGAGAGCGACGATGCCCTTGGGTATCTTGTTTGCTTCGTCGGCGTTCCTTCAGCTTTCCGCACGCCAGACCTTTATGATCATCGGAGCGGTCATTGTTCTGCCCGGTTTATTTTTTCTGATTAGGGAAAACGGGAGAATTCATTCCTTACATAAAAAAAAAACAGGCTAATGCGCCTGTTTATTATTGTTCCGCATTTTGACCATCAACATATTTTCCATAGTCGGGAATGGCAATCTCTTCAAAGTCCCGGGCCAGTTTTGCGAGGTTTTCAGAGAGCCATTCCCCCTTAACCGGGCGACCATGTCCTGTTACCGCTAATGAGGGGTGCAAGGCCTCCAGTGTCTTCACCGATTTCCAGGCTGTCATCCAGTCGGGGGTAAAATAACGGGGCGGTCCGCTGATCTCCAGTTGCTGTGTAATGACGCTGTATAGATCCTCCTGCTTTACAGTAATAAACGCATCTCCGGCGATCAATGCCCGGTCGGAATCCCTAAACAGTGCAATATGGCCTTCGGTATGGCCCGGTGTATGAACCCAGCGCCATCCTGGCATTTCGGGTATGGACCCGTCTTCGGGGAGAGCGGTTACCCGTTGATCGAGATTAATGGACTCGTGAGGAAACAAAAAGGACATTTTTGCGACCATCCCGCCTTCCACAGAAGAATCAGGCTTTGGATAATCTTTTTCACCAGTGACATAAGGCAGTTCAAACCGGTGGGCATAGACAGGGACTTCCCACTTGTTCAACAGGCCAATGATGCCGCCGATATGATCAAAATGGGCATGTGTGAGTATGATCGCTTTCGGACGTGCCCCTTTTCCAAAGCGATCTTCGGCCTCATGGATGATCTTTTCAGCTGAATCAGGCATACCCGCATCAACGAGCACCCAGCCTTGGTCATTTTCAGGGTTTCCGATAAAACAAAGATTAACGATCTGATTGGTAAAGCTATAGATATCCGGTGCCAGTTCTATTCCTTCGCCCGAAGTCACTGAACTGACAGGAATGTATTTATTGGTAGAAGCACTGCCTTCCACTTGATCCATATTCAAAATCCTCCGTTCCATTTTTTCTCTACTCGTATAGGGTTATCCATACGGTATAATTTATGCGGACATCCAATTTGCCCAGAGCATGAAAGTGGAAATAACAGAAGGATAAATGCTAACTTTGAAATAGGGAACAGGAGGAAGGTACATGAAAAACGGGCGGATACTGATTATGACGTCGGTGCAGGCGGAAAAGGAAGCCGTTCTTCGGGGATTGAAGGATGATCGAGTGGATGTCGTACTCGCTGGTGTTGGCCCTGTAGCAGCAGCGATCAATACAATGAAGGCATTAACGGCCAATACATATGAACTCGTGATAAATGCAGGGATTGCGGGCGGTTTTTCCGGCAGAGCTGATATTGGTTCATTGGTGATCGCCAGTGAAATCGTCTGTGCTGATTTAGGGGCTGAATCTCCTGAAGGATTCCTGAGCATGGACGAGCTGGGAATTGGCTCTTCGACCAGGATAGAGGTCGATGAGGGCTTAGTACACGCCATTTCATCGGCACTGTCCAGGGATGGCCAGGACGTTCAGAGAGCACCTATTCTTACCCTTTCAAAGGTGACAGGCACCGAAGAAACGACGGTAGAATTAATGGTGCGTGAGCCTGAAGCAGCGGCTGAAGCTATGGAGGGATACGGAGTGGCCTGCGCGGCACAGGAGTATAATCTCCCGGTGCTTGAAATCCGGGCGATCTCCAATGCGGTTGGTCCCCGTGACCGAGAAGCATGGCGGATAAAAGATGCGCTGCAATCCCTTGAATCTGCAAGTAAAGTTTTTATGGAGGTATTATAGATGAGTAAAATGAGCATCGCCTTTTCACCATGTCCAAATGATACGTTCGTGTTTCACGCATTGGTCCATGGAATGGTGCCAGGCACCCCGGAATTTGAAGTGACCTATGCTGACATTGATATAACAAATCGGCTGGCTGCCCGTCAGGAAGGGCCAGAGATCCTGAAGATTTCATATGCTGCTCTACCCTGGGTGCTGGACCATTATGACTTGATTCCTTGTGGAGGAGCACTCGGGCGAGGCTGCGGCCCGCTTGTTCTTGTGAATCATGACGGTGATGTAAGCCCGGGCATGCTGTCTGGGAAAAAGGTTGCCGTGCCGAGTGAACGGTCCACAGCTTACTTGTTGTTCCGCTTGTGGGCAGCACAAAATGTACCCGGTGGAATCGGAGAAACGGTTGTGATGCCGTTTGACCAAATCATGCCGGCGGTTAAAGAAGGAAAAATCGATGCTGGGCTTGTCATTCATGAGGCACGCTTTACTTATCAAAATTACGGCTTAAACCTGTTGGCCGATATGGGCAACTGGTGGGAAGAGGATACTGGATTGCCAATTCCGCTAGGTGCGATTATTGTGCGCAAGTCCCTGGATACGAAGTCCATCACCAAATGGATTCGTTCTTCCGTCGCTTATGCGTGGGAATTTCCTGAGGCCTCAAAAGAATATGTCATGCAGCATGCGAGCGAACTATCACTCGATGTAGCACAGCAGCACATCAACCTTTATGTGAATGAATTTACCTCTGATTTGGGAGAAAAAGGCTATGAAGCCATCATTTCTTTGCTGACTCGCGCGGCAAATGAGGGTCTCGTGCCGGAAAGGGATTATTCTGCACTTCTCAAAAAGGAGGACTAACGTATGGATTCACTGCACATCGATTTTCAAAAAACCGCCTTTCGTCCTTATCGATCTTCAAAAAGGGATCGTCCAATTCCTGGTGGACCAGAGGTAGTGGCGAAAGCTGCCGAACTGGTCAAGCGGTTCCGCCAAAATGAAGGTTTATTTCGTTCGTGAACGTAGAGTTTCATGATGGAAAAGATGCTTTGAAACCTGCGACTGACCAGCCTGCGGCTTCTTCTGAACGGCCTGCGGACTGGGCTGAGTTTGCACCTGAGCTTGGTGTTGCAAAAGACGATTATGTCGTAACAAAGCGCCAATGGGAGCTTTTTTCGGTACGGATCTTGATCTTCAGCTCAGACGCCGCGGAATTGACACAATCGTGCTTTGCGGAATTGCTACAAACATCGGGGTGGAAAGTACGGCGAGAGAAGCCTTCCAGTTTGGATACAACCAAGTTTTTATAACAGACGCGATGGTTTCATTCAGCCAGGAAGAGCATGACGCATCCTGCCGCTTTATTTTTCCGAAAATCGGCAAGGTAAGGACAACCGATGAATTTTTAACAAATACGCAAAGTGAACTAAAAAGAAGGAAGGACGCAGTTCGTCCTTCTTTTTTTAATTGGTGATTCCTCTATAATCAATTCTTGCCTTTACCGTTGGCAGCTTAACTGAATCCATGAGCGGTACGTAGAAGACCAACAGTGCACTTTTGCCCTGAAAGGTCAGCTCTCTTTTGCCGATGTCTTGAGAGTGATCCAGGTAATCTAATATTTTTTCTTTATTCTCATTGAGGCTGCTCGATGTTGGAAAAACAGGCCGATTCATCTTGCGCAACCCCTCGGTAGGCGCTTGAGAAGACAATCTTTTAGATTTTTTCCAAAATGACGCCATTCGCTTTTCCCCCCCAACTGACATACCTGCTCTTAGTATGAGAAGGGGAAAGAAAAATATGTAATTGTGAGGAGATCATGAAGAAAGATCAATCGTTCGAGAATAAGGCCTGAACGGGATGAATATCCATACTGTACTACGAGAGTAGGAGCGAGAGGCTATGGAGCGCGAAAGGAAGATCACTCCAGGGGATATTGCCGTGAAAGAAGGCCACAGGATCGAGGCGGCAGCAGAAGGGCGTTTGGGCCGGATGCTTCCACCGGGGTGATCTGGAGAATTTTTAAGGTTTAGACCTCAGCCGCCTGCTCACATATTTTTTTAAAATAAGGAATGTGATTTCCACCCAAACCAAGCTGTACCCACACGAAAAAAGAAAGAGGGACAGCCAAAAATAAAAGCTGGAGGTACTTTGGAACTCGGGTCCGAATAGAGGAAATTGAAATCCGAGAAGCATGATGCAGATTCCAGGAAAAAGAGAAAGGGATCCGATGGATGCAATCAAGATACGTCTTTGAAAAAAGGTAAAGCCGTGACCAAGTCCTACTCCAAGAAGACCGGTTGTAAAAAGAAAAATCAATAGTTCACTAGGCTGTACGAGAAATAGGAGAAGGCCTGTTAAAAAGAAGGTGTAGATCCCAAGCAGCGGAGAAATGATGGTGATCAGAACAACAGGCAGGGTGGAAAAGGGGCTGATGATGAGTCCGACCGCTGGCAGGGTACCACCCGCAGATTGTATGAGTGCAGTGATCGCAGAAGCAATGGAAACGAGAACGAGTAAAGCGGTTTTAGAAAAACGGTTCTGAAAAGAATTGGCTGCCCTTTGAACAAGGGGGTCCATTCTCTTAAAAAAGCACATAAAAACCTCCCCTGCATGATTCACATTCCGTTGTGATATTACAATATAGTCACAAAAGGAGGATGCATTCCTTAATTTAAATGAATCCTCAACAGGGGACAAGGGGCATAGGAACAGAAAGCCGGGATTTTTAGCTGTGATTTATGTCAATTCCTCTGTGTCCGTTTCGGGTTCAGTGTCGCCTTGATTAAATTCCGGACCGCCATATTGTTCGTTAATCTCTTTCGCAAGTTGATCCAAGAACTCATCTGAGAATAAAGGCCCATCTTTTTTAGACATTTTAAATCCTCCTTTTTTCGGGAAGTTCAAAATTTCTTTGTATATTAAATATTATTCACATCTTTAAAATAACCTTTAGGAAAAGTTTTTAATCTCGGTATTTACATTTTTTCAAGAGAGGAGTATTATTATCTGAGTTTCAATTCTTAAATCGCTTAAACCATTAGGTGCGGGGGAACCAATACGGGCTGCTTATATAAAAGTCCTAGGGGTGAATCCTTAAACAGGTAGGGCTACTCAATGGCCCGAATCCGACAGCTAACCTCGTAAGCGTTAATGAGAAAGAAATGAAGCTTGTGAGACAGGTAAACACACGTCCGCAAGTCTATTAAAATTGGCTTGGGGGCTTTTTTTTCACGTTCATATTTACACAAAATTTTTATCAGTGGGGGAAAAACAGTGTTTTCTTATTTAAAGAGACTATTAATCGGAAGGCCGCTCAAATCAAATGAGTTAGGAGAGCAAAAGCTTAACAAAACAAAAGCGCTAGCGATTCTTTCCTCAGATGCATTATCATCTGTTGCCTATGGTCCCGAACAAATACTGATCGTCTTGGTCACGGTCGGTGCTGCCGCATTCTGGTATTCCATTCCAATTGCTGCCGGTGTACTCATTCTTTTAACTGCACTTATTCTATCTTACAGGCAGATTATCTTTGCCTATCCTCATGGAGGTGGAGCATATGTTGTTTCCAGGGATAATCTCGGAGTGAATCCAGGTTTAATCGCAGGGGGTTCCTTGCTCGTTGATTACATTTTAACTGTAGCGGTAAGTGTGTCAGCGGGTACAGATGCGATAACGTCCGCTTTTCCTGCACTGCATTCCTATACTGTACCGATTGCGATTGTGTTTGTTTTGTTTCTTACAACACTAAATCTCCGGGGAGTTACAGAATCGGCTTCAATCTTAGCCTATCCCGTTTACCTGTTTGTTGCCGCTTTATTTATCCTGATCGGGGTGGGATTGTATCAGATTTATACTGGGCATGTACCTGCTGACTTACATACGTCTGTTGGAACGCCGGTTGCCGGAATCAGTCTGTTTTTATTGCTGAAGGCCTTCGCTTCAGGAAGCTCCGCATTAACAGGTGTGGAAGCCATATCTAACGCGATACCGAACTTCAAGGATCCCGCACCGAATAATGCTTCAAAGACTTTGATGGCCATGGGCGGATTATTGGCAATCCTGTTTTCGGGCATCGTTTACTTGGCGTATTACTATGGAATTACTCCAAGTGTAACGGAAACCGTCGTCTCACAAATTGCCGATGAGACATTTGGAAGAAACTTTATGTACTATTTTATTCAGGGGACCACAGCATTAATTCTCATTTTGGCGGCAAACACAGGATATTCTGCTTTCCCGCTGCTCGCTGTTAACCTTGCAAAAGATAAATTTATCCCGCGGATGTTTACGATTCGCGGTGACAGACTTGGGTACTCCAATGGCATCATCACATTGGGAGTCAGTGCCATTATCCTGATTATCCTGTTTAAAGGACAGACGGAGCACCTCATTCCACTGTATGCTGTCGGGGTGTTTATCCCGTTCACCTTGTCACAGTCCGGCATGATCGTGAAATGGGTCAGGGAAAAACCAAAAGGATGGGTGACAAAGCTTATCATCAATGCCACTGGGGCGCTCATCAGTTTAACTGTAACGCTGATGTTCTTCTTGACTAAATTCACACAGGTGTGGCCGGTCCTAATTTTCTTGCCGATCATTGTGATCATCTTTCATAAGATAAAAACACATTATGAGTTAGTAGGACAACAATTAAGAATTAATCCGAATCATATGCCGAAGAAAATCGAAGGAAACGTCATTATCGTTCCTGTCGCAGGCATTACACAGGTTGTGGAAAACTCCATAAACTTTGCGACCTCTTTAACAGACCAGGTGATTGCCGTTTATGTGTCATTTGAGCGAGAAGACGAGAGAGTGTTCGAGGAAAAATGGAAGAAGTGGCAGCCGAATGTTCGTCTAGTTACCCTTCATTCTCATTATCGCAGCATTATTCAGCCATTGACGAAGTTTATTGATACTGTTCAGCATAAGGCCGGTGAAAACAACTACCAAGTAACGGTATTGATTCCTCAGTTCATCACAAAGAAAAGCTGGCACAATATTCTTCATAACCAGTCAAGCTTGCTCATCCGGGCGTATCTGCTCTTTAAACGGGATGTAGTGATTGCGACTGTTCCTTACCGCTTCAAAAAATAATGGATCGAATAAAAAACACTTCCGAGGAGTTTTTCCGCGGAAGTGTTTTTCTTGTTTATTATTTTTTTTTGAAAATGATGTGAATGGTGAGTAAACCATGTAAAACGGTGAGTAAAGTTCGCAAAACGGTGAGTATTAGAGGCAAACCCGTGAGTGAATCGTGTCGAACCGGGAGTAAACCCATCAAAACCGTGAGTAATTCTAAGCCAAGCCTTTAGCGCTGCCCATCAGGTGTGATTGTTTACCGACGCCACCCTGCGCTTGCTTTCTGACATTGATATCAGTGCCGCAGCCAGTGCGAAAATGATGAAACATCCCCCGACAGTGGCATTCGATTCTACGGTGGATTGCTCAATCACAAAACCGCCGATGGCTGAACCGAACGCAATTCCAAAGTGAAGCGCGGTGTTATTCAGGCTTTGCTGAATATCAGATGTTTCAGCAGAGGAAGATTCAATTAAATAGCTTTGCATCGCAGGTGTGATCGCCCAGCTGAGCATGCTCCAAATAATCATCACGCCTAAGAAAAGAGGAAGCGAAAAGGTTGTGTAAGGGATGACGAACATCGTAATCCCGAAAAGAATAATAAACCCGATGATCGACCGTTTTGTACCCAAACGGTCAGCAAGATAACCTCCGATTCCTCCACCGGCTACAGCCGCACAGCCAAAGACGAGATACACGATGCTTACCCACGTTCCGTTCAAGCCGAGAGCTGTTTTTAAGAAGGGCGTTAAATATCCGTAAAGAGTCAGATGACCGGCCAAGAAGAGAAAAGATGTTAACTGGCCGAACAGAAGCTTTCGGTCTTTCAGCGTCTTAATCTGTGTAACGAGCGAAACCGCTGGCTTTGACTCCATCTGGTCCATAAAGAAGTACACGCCGGCCATGGAAAGAAGAGTAAGCCCGGCGATCAATATAAAGGGTGCTCGCCATCCGAATGCATTTCCGAGCATTAGGCCGATCGGGACGCCCAGCACGAGAGAAGCACTGATTCCCATGAACACGACACCGATTGCCCGGGCGCGATACTGTTCTGAAACGATATTAGATGCCATGGTAATGCACAGAACAACAAGCAATGAGCCGCTCGCTGCTGATAAGATACGGGCGATGAGCAGTACACTGTACGAGGGGCTTATAATCGCGATGCCGTTTGCAGCGAAAAACACAAGTAGTGTAATCAGCGTCAATCTCTTTCTTTCCACTTTTGATGTGGCCATCAACAGAACGGGTGAGGCCACCGCAAAAACAAGCGAGAAGGCAGTGATGAGATAACCCGCATGGCCGATGCTGACGTTCAAGTCTTCTGCAACAAGATCCAATATGCCGCCTATAATTAATTCAACCATACCCACTACAAACGATACGATCGTTAATAAGTAAACACGTTTATTCATAGCACTTCATCCTTTGTATAAAAAGTTACCACTGTAATAGTAACATTTACGCGAAGAAAAACAAGATTAAAATTCGGCTGTACATAAATTGGAAGAGTCTGTGTTATCATTTACATAGCGATTAAAGTCAAGGAGTCAATAACATGCTGCAGCAATTCGGATTTACCCAATATGAAAGCCAGGTATATCAGTCATTAATCTCAGAGGATCAGCCGCTGGATGCGACTGGAATTGTGAAACGGTCCGGGGTCCCGCGTTCCAAAGTGTACGAGGTGCTGCACCGTCTTTCTGAAAAAGGAATGATCCTGGAATCAACTGTAGAAAAAAAGCGGCTCTATACAGCGCTGCCGATCGAGGCTACAATCAAAAAGCTCAAAGCAGACTTTGAGACCAATGTACAGCAGCTTAGAGAAGCACAAATTAAAAAAACAGTAACCGATGACCGGGTATGGACTCTGAAAGATAACCAGTCCATTCAATCTGTCCTGCAAGGTCTGATAGAGAAAGCCGAAAAATCGATCATCATTTCGGGATGGGCGGACGACTTAGCAGGCTATCTCCCGTTACTTGAAGAGAAATATAAGAACGGCGTCTCTGTAAAAATGCATGTGATCGGTGAACTAACCACGAAAATTCCTGACGTATCGACGTTAATACCGGATACTCAGCATGGAACGTTGGAGAGGAGCAGGATTCTCATCGCGGATGAAGAGGAGATGCTGTTTGCGGGTATGGAAGACACAGCATGGCAAGCCATTCGGACCAAATCACGCCCTCTCGTCAAATTTTTTGCGGAATTCTTTTATCATGATGTGGCACTCACAGAAATTACCAGAAAATACAAAGACACCGTGATGAAGGATGAGGCGGTCAGAAATGTGCTGTTGAACTTAAGATATTAGCTCTGTTAGGCAATGGCAGGTGAATGATTGGCGGGTGTGATGTGTAGTTTGGCATGTAACGTGCTGTGTTTGGCATGTAAACAGTGAAAACCCGCACGTCAACTGTAAAAAGTGGCTAATAATCGACAAAAAGTGGATGGTAAAGCTACAAAATTCGCACGTAACCAAAACATGCGGCAAGCCGAGATATAAAGAAGCCCTCGCTTAGCGAGGGCCATTTATTTGGAGAAATTTAACGAATTGAGATCGTCCTAAAACGGGTATTGACTCCTATAACGTAAATCTGACAGGAGTTGTTATTGTGGAAAATCAGAAACCGGTGATCGGGATTACATGCTCAACAAAGGATTTAGGAGGTCAGGAAACGGCTTATTTACATTATAGCTATGCGACAGCCGTTATGAATGCGGGCGCCGTTCCCGTGATACTTCCTATGGGTGACAAAGAGACCGTGAAAGAATGGACCGCCCTGTGTGACGGCCTATTGCTCAGCGGGGGAGAGGATATGGATCCCCAAAAGATCGGAGCTGAACCTCATCCGAACCTTGGAAAAGTGATTCCGGAACGGGACGAAACAGAAATTAATCTCATCCACTATGCGCAAGAGCAAAATCTTCCTATCTTCGCGATCTGCCGGGGAATTCAGGTATTGAACGGAGCATTGGGAGGAACGCTCATTCAGGATCTGAATGATGAGAAAGAGGATGTAATTAAACATTATCAGGATGGTGCACGTTCGGCTGCTACTCATTCCATCCGTGTAGACAAAGGTACTCTTTTATCCGAAATTCTTGGAACGGAAGAAATTTCGGTCAATAGTTTTCACCACGGTGCAGTAGATGAAGTGGCGCCGGGCTTAAAAGCTGTGGCCTGTTCGTCTGACGGGGTGATTGAAGCTCTGGAAAGCACGGATCGAGAAAAAAGCTGGATGCTAGCGGTTCAGTGGCATCCGGAAGATATGACAGCCGTGAGCGATGAGATGCATCAAATGTTTGTTCGTTTTGTGCAAAAGTGCCATGACTTGATGGAAAAAAAGCAGTCGGCTCTTTGATGCAGCAATCCTGTGAATAAGAAATGCGTTCGAAAAAGAGCTGTTCATCAGCTCTTTTTTAGTTTTTTTCTGGGGGGACGAACAATGAGAGGTGCTGGTTCAGGACATACTCTTGAAATGGAAGCGGCGCGCCTTCATCTCCACCAATGTTGGAATCTGACAAAAACTGGAGCCATCCCATGTTATAGAGTTTATATCTAAGATGGGAAATTTGTGCTTTGAAGCAACCCTTGGACAGAGATTATCCAAACTTTTTCCCAGGTTACTTATCTATTGAACTGTTTTCCAACAAAAAAATATTCCCTATGGTTTATATCCTAATTTAGTAGAAATCCGTAAACCAAATTCGATTATTTTTACTATTAAATCGTCTTGTCTTTCCTCGCCGTGACTTTCTCCATAAAATAAACAGTACTAAATAAGCTTCAGATGCGGTAATTTGAGGTTTTGTCAATAACTGTGTTTTTAAATAAGAAAGTACCCGTTACGGGTGGATATCTAACTCTTTCCCGGCGAACAAAAAAAGCACCAGCCCGGTGCTTTTTCGCTTATTTCAGTTTTACATTCGCCGCATTCTCGTAAACTTCCAGGGCTTCTTTTACACTCGCGTTCTTGCGGACGATCTGATGGATTGCCTGAATCATGGCGCCCGGGTGCTCTGACTGCCAGATGTTCCTGCCCATATCAACACCAGCAGCTCCTTCCTGCATCGCATTATAGGTCAGATCCAAGGCGTCCTTCATAGTGGCCAGCTTGGGCCCGCCAGCGATGACGACTGGCACGGGGCACGTGCTCGTTACTTTTTCAAAGTTATCGCAATAATAGGTTTTGATAATATCAGCTCCCATTTCTGCTCCAATTCGTGAGGCAAGGGCCAGGAAGCGGGCTTCACGTTTTTGCAGCTCCTTTGCAACGGCAGTAATGGCAAGGACAGGTATGCCGTAGTCGTGAGCGTCGGTGACAGCAGCGGCCAAGTTTGAAACCGTTTGAGTTTCATAGTCTGAGCCCACAAAAATAGAAACACCCACTCCAACGACATTATGACGGATGGCTTCTTTCATTGGAGTGACGATATGTTCATTTGCCAAATCCTTGCCTACGACGCTGGGACCTCCTGATACTCTTAATAACACTGGTTTTTCACAGGTTTCAGGTATGCAGGCAGAAAGGGCTCCTCTTGTCGCAAATAAGGAATCTGTATAGGGGAGGAGCTCTTTTACCGTTTCTCCCGGTTTCTCGAGTCCGTGAATAGGACCGAGAAAATAGCCGTGATCAATGGCAAGCATAACTGCTTTTCCTTCAGGCAGTATTTGATTCATTCGGTTTTTTAATCCCCAACTCATAGGATCACTCCTTCTCAAGATCTGGATTGTCGACAACAACAGAATCTTTGTCTTGTATATGCGGTGATTTAATGAAAACCGCTTTAAAGTTTTCACTCGATTGATTGATGAGGTAGTGTGCTTCGTTTGGCCGGACTTGAAGCATATCGCCGGGCTTAGCTGGAAACCGGACGCCGTCAATATAGAAATCAATAGACCCCTCTAGTACATAAAAAATTTCTTCACACGTGGTATGATAGTGGTTCGGGAAATCCTGGCCGGGCTTCAGGACAACGACGCCCAGGTCTACGTTAGGCCCTTTCGTTAAATATTTAGGACCGTGATCTCCAAAGCGAAAATCGTTTTCTGACTCATTCACTTTCTGCAAAACACCCACCCCTTTTTCATCTGCATTTATGAGCTGTCAAACAGAACCAGGTGCTTTCCACATATGTTTGGTCAGTCCCCGGTCAGAGAGTGACAGATGTTCCTTGTAGATGGCCTGCCATTTCTCAAAAACCTTCGCATAGAGAGCATGATTTTCTTTATTCGGTTCATAGATGTTCTCCCATTGGACGATCTCAAGGGCTGCTTTTTCAATAGTAGAGTAGATGCCCGCTCCATAGCCAGCAACGATCGCTGTTCCGAGGGCAGCCGCTTCTTTCACAAGCGGAACCTTCACCCTGATTCCGAGTACGTCGGAAAGAATTTGGCACCATAGCTTGCCTTTAGAGGCGCCTCCGGCAAAAATGACTTCATCAGGATAGTAACCGGTGTGTCCCTGTATCATTTTTAAATTTCCCAGTGTCACAAGGGCTGCATTTTCTTCAATCGCCCGGAATAACTCTTTTTTGCCGCACCGTTCCGGATCGAGGGAAAGATTCGTAAAAGAAGGAGAGGCATGCCGCCAGGAAATAAAATTCATTACATCCGAGAAAATAGGCGTGATGCCATAAGAACCGACCGGAACTTCGGCTGCCTGTTCTTCCAGCAATTCATAGGGATCTCTGCCCAGCTCTTTTGCAAGTTTCTTTTCTTCTGTACAAAAGGCGTCCCGAAACCAGCGCATGACGAGGCCTGGGAAGAAGACAATGGTTTCATACTGCCATAGGTGGGACAATACATGACAATTGATTCGTATACGCTGCTCAGGATGGGGGACAGGCAGAGCCACATTGACTTCTTGCTGCCAGAAACTTCCTCCTGAAACAAGGGTCTGCCCTTCCTTCACTACTCCGACACCGACGGAGGCAAGTTGAGCATCACCACCTCCTGAAAATACTGCTGTACCTTCAGTCAATCCGGTGATCTTTGCTGTTCCTGGTGTAACGTGGCCAAGTAAAGTCCCCGCTTCATGGACAGGAGGAAAAAGATTGCCTTTTATTTGGCATTCCTTGGTAATCTGCTCATCCCAACACCGTTTTTTTATATTAAAAATGCCGGTTGTGCACCCGTTGGAAGGATCGGCTTGCAATTTTCCACAAAGTTTATAAAGGAGCCAATCGTTCAGCATCGTGATAGTAGCTGTTTCCTTATAGATCTCAGGCTGATTTTTTTTGATCCATAAAAGACGAGGCAATGCTCCCAGCGCAAAGGTTTGGCCGGAAAGGCTGTACAGGTCCTCTTCAAGAAACGGACGCAGCTGTTTTAAGTCTGAAACTTCTTCTGAAGCTCGAGAGTCCACATTGGCACACGCCCAAATCTCTTTACCTTCCTTGTTATACAGAACAAAACCTTCCCGCATGCTTGTTGCACTGATTGCTTTGATGCATGAAGGTGATATCCCGGATTCCTGTATGGCCGCCCGGATGCATTCGGCCGTTACTCTCCAGTTCTCGGTTACATCAAAGTTCATGGAGCCGGGAAAGCGCGGATCTGCTGGATGATCCCATTCCTGCTGTGACATTGCCAGTTGTTTGCCTTTCGTATCGAATACAACTGCACGAATACTTCCTGTTCCAGCATCTAGTGCTAGGATGGCATCCATTCTTTTTTTGTCGCCTCCTTCTTCATTAATCGAATCGCACTTTCTTCATCGGTGATCAGCGTTTGAACGTATCCCCCTTTCAAAGCTCCGTAAATGGCGTCGATCTTCGTCTCTCCTCCTGCGACTCCGATTACATTTTTCAATCCTTTTAGATTAGAGATAGGTATTCCAATCAACCGATCGTGGTGTGGGAGGGTAAGAAGCTCACCGGCTGCATTATAAAATTGGCCGAGGATATCGCCGACTCCATTCTGTTTTTTGATAGAGGTCATTTCTTTTAAGGTCATTTTTTCCTCTTTAATAATGGTGGCATCGGGTGACAATCCGCCGATTCCGACGAGTATGACAGAGGATACATCGGCGAGTTCGAGGATGTCACCCACAGAAGGCTCGGAAAGAATACTTGATGCCATTTGTTGTGACGAGGCAAGAAACGGTGCAGGAATGATGTGGAATCGGCCCTGAAACTTGCTCAGCCCCCCATCAAGAGAGTAATTTTTTTTTTGAAAATAATAGTTCACTCCTCCAGTCAGCGTAACAATGGATACATTGGAAGCGGGATCAAGTGTCAGGTGCTGCAGTGTCCGTGTAACGGCTTCCCCCCACCCGATCCCAAGAAGCTGCTCTGACGCCAGGGTGCTCTCCAGGTACTGTGCGGCAGCCTTTGCCAACGAGTCTGATAGGCTGGATGCTGGAGTTGGAATGATGAAGGCATCGGATAGCCCGAAAGTTGTGATAAACTCTCTTTCGGTACTCAAACAGTTGGCTTCACTTCCCCGAATATGAAATTGGACAATTCCGTCAGACCGCGCTTTTTCCAGCATACGGACGATCTTGTTTCGGGAAAGATCGAGCAGATCCGCAATTTCATTTTGTGTCAGGTTGTTTTTATAGTAGTGCCAAGCAACTTTTACAACCAAGTTCTCCTCATAAGTGGATCTTTTCATGTGTTCCATCCTTTCCACATATGACCGTTGCTTCAACATATGTTCTGCCAAAAATGATTATGACCGCCTTCAATGCATGGAAAATTGGTTCTAAGGAATCATTCAGTAAGATAAAATGCTACAAATACAACTTTTCTTTTCGAACAAAAACTAAATGGTATAAAAATTGTTTGATTGGAAGGCAGGTGAATTCAATGGGTAAGGAATCCCTGTTACAAATGTCGGAGATCAAAAAGCAATTTTCTGAGAATCTCGTGTTAAAAGGCGTGGACATGAATGTATTATCCGGCCAAATTCATGCATTGATAGGAGGCAATGGAGCAGGTAAATCTACGTTAATGAAAATTATTACGGGGCTTTATCAGGCAGACTCCGGACAATTGTTTATGAAAGGGGAGCCGGTGCAGTTTAACTCTCCTGGAGAGGCACATAAGAAAGGTGTTTACCTCGTTCCGCAAGAACCATTAATCTTTCCGAATATGACCGTGGAGGAAAACATTTCGATTGGCCTCAAACAGACGAAGAAAGTGTTGAAACAAAAGATGAGAGAACTAAATTCTACACTGGGATGGAATTTGGATCTTTCTCGTTTAGCTTCCAGCCTGTCCATTGCCGAGCAGCAGCTGGTGGAATTACTGAGGGGGCTAATGCGTGATGCTGAGTTGCTGATCTTGGATGAGCCGACCTCGACACTAACCCACCATGAAATTTCGAGCCTTTTTAAAATCGTCAAACAGCTGGCACATAGCGGAAAAGGAATTGTATATATTACACACCGCTTTTCGGAAATCTTTGAGCTTGCTCATCATATTTCCGTTTTGCGCGACGGAGTGATCAGTGCTTCAGGCCCAGTTTCTCATTTTTCCTATGAAAAGCTGATTCAGAACCTGATGCCGGAAGGGAAAACGTTTGGTTCAACAATGTCAGTAGATCATTGTAAACAGGAGGAAAAGACAGAGGACAAAACTCCAATTTTAACTGTTAAAACCCTTTTTGGAAAGCGGTTTCGGTCTGTGTCGTTCAATGTGTTGAGGGGTGAAGTGGCAGGGATTGCCGGAATTGTCGGGGCAGGGAGGACTGAACTCGCCGAAGCGATTTTTGGCATATCACAGTGTGTTTCAGGAGAAGTTTTTCTCGACGGGGAAGATATATCCACTTTATCTGTCAGAGAGCGAATCGACAGAGGCCTCGTTTATATACCGGAAGATCGGAGTGCTCATGGCGTATTTTCGATTGCTTCGCTAAAAGGAAATTTAACCTCAGCCATACTGCATAAAGGGAAAGGATGGTTCCTTCCGTTTAAGCAAGAACAAAAGATAGCGGAACAGTACCTCAGACAGCTTAGTATCAGGGCGTTAAATAGCTGCCAGTCTGCCGAGTCTCTATCAGGAGGAAATCAGCAAAAAATTGTGTTAGGAAAATTTCTCGCTGCCGATCCAAAAGTCATTCTGTTTGATGAGCCTACTAGAGGGATCGATGCGAGTGCACGGATGGATATCTATGAATTAATTTCAGAGCTGAAGAAAAAAGGAATCAGCATCGTTCTTATTTCCTCTGATCCTGAAGAAATAATGGCCCTGAGTGACCATGTTTGGGTTATGCACGAAGGAAAGCTCGTCAAAAAACTGGAGAACGATGCCATTACACTTGATCAAATCACGAGTGCTTCCTTCGGTGTAGAAGAGGAGGTAACTGCTCCATGAAGGTTCTTTCGAGGCTGTTGCAAATTAGAGAGGCGTCTATCCTTTTGTTCATCTTTTTATTTGTGGGCTGTATTGGGATCGTTAATCCTGCATTCACAAGCGGGGATTCTCTCGGTTTGATTTTAAAATCCAGCATGATCCTGCTCGTTTTAGCGGTTGGGCAATCCTTTGTTTTATTAACAGCGAATATTGACGTATCCGTCGGATCAACAATGGGTCTTTCTGCAGCTGTCTGCGGAATATTGCTTTCTCATGGGGTGTCAGGATATCTTGCTGTAGGTGCAGCATTGGTTATCGGTTTATGCATTGGGGCGGCCAATGGATTGGGTGTTTCATTCTTTCGCATCCCATCTATCATAATGACACTGGGGACTCTCGGGATTGTAAGGGGTTATATGCTGTTTTATACAGAGGGAAGATGGATCGAGGACATCCCGCACTATTTTAAAGAACTGTCGGCGGCCGCTTTTCTAGGCATCCAGCTTCCGGTTTGGATCGGGGGGATTGCGGCTGTATTGGCCTTTATTTTTCTCTCAAGATTTTCGGTGGGCCGTTACTTTTATGCTGTAGGAGATAATGAGGCAGGAGCAAGGCTGATCGGGCTTCCTGTCCGCTTTATTACAGTGCTTGCCTTTACTTTTTCGGGTCTGTCGGCCTCGATTGCTGCTTGTCTGTTTGTCATGAATATCGGTTTTGTACCGAATCAAACAGGTTCAGGAATTGAATTACAGGTCATTGCTGCAGCCGTACTTGGCGGTGTAAGTCTGTCAGGAGGCCAGGGTTCTTTATTTGGTGCAGCGCTGGGAGCCATCTTTCTTGAGGTGATCAATCATTCTTTAGTCTTTTTAAAGGTTCCGGCTTACTGGAATAATGCCATATCGGGATTTCTTCTTCTTTTAATCGTGACAGGTGACAGCCGGTTTCAGCTTTGGCTGAAAGGAAACGGAAAAAAGAAAAAGCAGGAACAGGAAGATATGAACCGTTCTAAACTACCGAAGTCAGGAGAGGACGGATATGAAGATAAAGTGGTTCTATAGATGGGAGTTCTTTCTGCTGCTTCTATTCATTGTTGAAATTGCCATTTTTGGATGGATTAGTCCGGGATTTCTTCATGTGAATAACCTTCTGTTCAGTATGAACGATTTTATGTTTATCAGCATAGCGGCTATTCCCATGACACTTGTCATTATCTCAGGAGGAATTGATGTTTCCATCGGTTCGATCATGGGTCTTTGCTCAATCATTCTGGGAGTCTCTTGGTCACATGGAGTGAATGTTTGGCTGGCTGTAATCATTGCGATCTTCTGCGGGCTGGCTGCCGGCTTGTTCAATGGCCTGATCATTTTGTACAGCAGAGTACAGCCGCTTGTGGTGACATTAGGGAGTATGTTTCTTTTTTCTGGATTAGCACTTGTTATTTCCGGCGGATCCAAGGCATCCGGCTATGAAGGAATCAGCGGGTTTCCGGATGCGTTCGTGCAGCTTGGCAATGGAAGCTTCCTCGGAGTTCCTAACCCGGTTTGGTTCTTGTTCGTTATGACTGCTGCTTTTTGTACTTTGCTCCACTTTATGAAATATGGAAGAAGTGTCTATCTTGTCGGTATTAACAGCAAGGCTGCCTTATATAGCGGCTTGCGCATCAAATGGATATCGCTAAGCACGTATATCTTATCCGGATTGGGAGGTGGTTTAAGCGGCATACTGCTCACATCTTACTTCAGTTCAGCACGTGCAGATCTAGGTTCTGAAGCTGTATTGCCTGTTATTACTGCAGTGGTTCTGGGAGGAACGAGCATTATCGGCGGCAGAGGATCGATCGCAGGTACAGTGCTGGCCAGTATTGTCATCGGTTTTATGCAGTATGGCCTTCAAGCGATCGGTCTGACGAGTGAACAGGCGAGTATTGTCATTGGAGCGATGCTCATCTTGTCAGTCATGGCAAGGCAAAGTTCATTTCAGAAAGTCATGCAATGGTTTAGGCAAAGGAAATCGAATTCGTCTGATCTTATGTACTAAGGGGGAAATGAGATGAAAAGAAGAAGTGCCTTATCCTTGTTCCTTATTTTTGCACTAATGATCTCATTGTTGGCAGCCTGCAGCAGCGGTGACACCAAACAAAAGGCCAAGGAGGCCAAGGATGTGAAGCTTGCGTTCATACCAAAGCTGACTGGAGTGGGGTTCTTCACTTCTGGTGGTGAAGGGGCAAAGGAAATGGCTGACAAACTCGGTGTTAAATTGAAATATGACGGCCCCTCAGAAGCTACAGTTTCCGGGCAAGTCAAGTACATTAACAGTTTTGTGAACCAGGGGTATGATGCGATCATGGTATCTTCCACCTCTGTTGACGGCCTCTCTCAAACATTGAAGCGTGCTAGGCAAAAAGGAGTTAAGGTGCTGACCTGGGATTCAGATGTGAATCCAAAGGACCGTTCGTTCTATATTAACCAGGGTACTCCTCAGCAGCTTGGGCAGCTTCTCATTGATATGACGGCTTCTCAGATCGGAGATAAAGGCAAAGTAGCTTTTTTCTATTCCAGCCCGACGGTTACGGATCAAAATCAATGGGTCAAGGAAGCAAAAGACATCATCGCAAAAAAATATCCAGGATGGAAAATAGTTACCACCCAGTATGGTGAGAATAATGCCCAAAAATCATTATCCGTGGGTGAAGGGATCTTGAAAACCTATCCTGATGTAGATGCGGTCATCTGTCCGGATGCGACGGCTCTGCCGGCCATGGCACAAGCCGCTGAAAATCTGAAAAAATCCGGAAAGGTAACGGTAACGGGATTCTCAACACCAAATGTCATGCGGGATTTTGTTAAACGAGGTACGGTAAAACAATTTGGCTTATGGGATGTCAAACAGCAGGGAGCGCTCGCTGCCTACGTTTCCTATCTGATGACGGTCAAAGGAAAACATCTAAAAGTTGGCGACTCGTTCGATGTACCTGGAATCGGGAAAGTAAAAATTGAGCCGAATACCGTTCAGGGGTACGATTATACCGCTAAAGACAGCGGCATCATCCTGTTGCCTGAACGTGTGATTTTTACAAAAGACAATATTGATCAATATAATTTTTAGTGCTTCTGTTTGCCAGCCAATGAAGAGGGAGACTCAGTTCTGAGTCTCCCTGTTTTATTGGGCCGCAATATGAAAACTTTTTCATCAGATCACCCTCCTGTTTTTGAATTAATGAGAAGAGGACGGTCATATGAATTGTAATTATACCATTTATATCCAATATATAGAAATTGTACTATAAATTAAAAATACATTGTAAAGGGCAGAGTGTTATTTTATAATGAGAACAAATGTTCGTTTGTTAGGGGGTGGTAAATTTGGATGAGCACATTCGCTATCATTTTATGTATAAGGAAAGGATGGCGGTTACTAATGAAATTATCATTCAATTTATGGACTTTCAGGGAAAGCGATTGGTGAGAGCAACAGCTCAGGATCTGAACAGCAGTACGAACCAAAAGTTAAAAGAAGATGCGAGAAAGCAGTGGGACCGAATAAAAAAAGCGGAGGCCATGGAACAGAAATAACGGAGGAGGCCGGGATATGCTGCATTGTTTCAGCAAGATTATGGCCTGGAAGTGAAGGAATTTATTCTGAAAAAAATTGAAACAGACACTTTTTTTTGTGTAGGAATGAGTCTTTTTTCACAGATAAAAGGATGATTTTGTAAAATGCTGTAGAAAATTTCAGAATTTTTGGTATAATTAAGTTGTGAACCCCGTTCGTTCACAGAAAGGAGGAATGTGATTGAGATAGGATGCCGTTTTAGATTAACCAGGGGGCTGGGGATCTTTCAAATTGAGAGGGGTAAGCGGTTAATGACAAATAAGGTGATGGTTTCAAAAAAACAGTATGGGATCAATACAGAGACCATGGCATTACTGCCTTTCTACGATGAGTACGGCAAAGTACATACGAAGGTTCTTGAAAGGGACAGAACACTGTGTGTGTGCGGGAAGCCAAAGGCTGTTGTTACATTTAGCTGCGGCTACTACGGATCGAGTTATAAGGGACGGAAAGACGGTGCATCACTCATTATGGGCATTCGGTCACGTGCTCCGATCGTCATCAGTGAGCAGCTTGGCATCTTTTTTTATACCTCTTGAATCTCCGAACAGCGACACTTGCATTTGGATTGCCCAGGCTCATGTAAAGCAGGTCATGGCAACCTCCTCTGACACATCAGACATCATCTTTTCAAATGATACCTTCATTTCAGTCAACCAGGTTAAAAGTACGCTTGAAGCTAAAATCCATCGTGCCACACATTATCGTTTTATATTGGAACTACGGATCAATGAAAATAATACACCTTTTGTTCAAAGGTTTTTCCGGCCTTAACTTAACCAAAAAAGAAATTGTAAGGGTGCCAGGCACCACCTTATGTAAACGGTGGTGCCTTTTTCATTTATACGGATTGTTTTCTCCGTTTTGCTTCATCATAAACAGGAATTGGACGGGAGGGAAACGGGTGATGATACAAAAGAGATGGTTGACTGTACTATTGGGGATCATGTCAGGATTTATACTGCTGCAGCCGTCTTCTCCTGTCTTTGGCTATAAAGTAGAACGGAAATATTATGAGAAAAAGGGACAGGTCATCTGGGACATTCCAACGCCCAAAAAAGAAGTAGCCATCACATTTGATGATGGGCCGAATCCGAAATACACTCCGAAGATTTTGGATGTTCTAAAAAAGTATGATGCAAAAGCCACTTTCTTGTCGGGCGGCATATGAAAAACAACCCGGATATCATAAAAAGAGAAATTAAAGAAGGCCATGAATTGGGAGATCACACGTATACCCATCCCCATAATTTTTGTTTTTCTTCTAAACGAATGTTTTCTAAAGAAGTAAACAAAACGGAACAGATGATACAAAAGGTTCAGCATACGGAAGTGAAGCTGTTTCGGCCACCAGGCGGAACACTGAATAAAAGAATTATTAACTATTCCAGTAAAAATGGGTATAAAATCATTCTCTGGTCGTGGCATCAGGATCCAAAAGACTGGCGTAATCCGGGAGCCGGCTACATTTCGAACCATATCCTTTCGAATGTCCATAATGGAGATATTATCCTGCTGCATGATTCAGGCGGTAATCGAAGGCAGACCATTGATGCATTAAATATCGTGCTGCCTGAGCTGAAGAAAAGGGGATTCAAATGTGTAACCGTTTCTGACTTAATGCAAAATGATCCCAAGTTCACTCCGCTCTTTCCTGCTGATTCCGAGCTGGAGCCGTTCAAGATTTTTCGCCGTCCCTCCTGAAAAGCCATCTTATATATCCAGCCCTTTTTGTTTTGTCCCGTACCGGGCTTTTTCGCTTTGAATATAATGAACAAAACAATCAATGAAGGAAAGGTTTTGTTTACATTGTTTGAAGTGAGGAAATCACGGTTTGGCCGGGGGATTTTCGCCACCCGGAACATAAAAAAAGGAGAGCTGATTCATCGTGCTCCTGTTATAGCAAGCCCGAAGGAAGAGTGCAAATATATGATAAAAACGGTATTGGCGGATTATGTCTTTAACTGGAATGATGGTTACGCGATAGCGCTTGGATACGGATCACTGTTTAACCATTCTTATACGCCAAACGCCAGGTATAAACTCAAAAAAAAAGAATTAAACATTGATTTTTATGCTTATAAAGACATTCGGGAAGGCGAAGAAATCCTTGTTAATTACAATGGAGACCCTGAGGATGACAGGGAGCTTTGGTTTAAGCCCATATGAAGTAAAAGGAGTACCCTTTTTGAATGGTACTCCTTGTTGTTTCGGTTATAAAATGTGTCGGTTCAATCGGAACAAGGACACATCTGCGGGTTTTAAGCCGGCTCATTCAAATAGCTGCTTCCTCAATTCATCCGTCATTCGCTGAACAAGATCCGGACGGCCATGGAATTGGGCAGGTGTATTTTGAAAGAGTTCTATTCTCCACGTTCCATTTGTTTTAACGGCAAGGAGGGTCTGGTGAGCATTGAGGGAAGGATTCAGCTCGTCTTTCCCGTCCGGCACCATTCCTGCGATCGCCCGTAAAAGAGCCGTCTCATTGCTTAACAGTTTGATGCTTTTCACTTTGCAGACATAAGCTGCGGTGGGGTGGTTCGCGAAGATCGGTTCAAGGTGAGAAAAAATCTCTTTCTTGCCGTTGATCTGGCTGCCGTCGTAGCCTATCATCTCGCCGCCGTCTAAAAAGAGCTCCGACATACCGTCGCTGTTTCGTTTGTTCCACGCTCCGATCAATTCCCGGTATAGCTGAATGACGTCTTCAAGCGATGATTTTCCCATAATTAATCCCTCCAACAACATCTATAAGTATACTTATAGCTTCGCCCTAACTGTGAAATTCGTCAAGCCGGACAGCCTCTTTTTGCTGATAGGGACAGCTGCACAAAAAGGTTTACTAGAAAGGGCATATACTAGTTTCATAAGGGTCCCCTTATATCCTTTTTTTAAAGGAGGTGAGGGAATGTCTATTAATCTAGTCGCCATCGTGCTTGCATTACTCCTTTTGGTTGCATTGCTCGTAGCGGTACTTCTCGGTACGCCAGAGCAGCAAGCAATTATCCGGGATGCGATCACAGCCATTCTTGGTGCTTAATCAGCATAGAAACTAGATCCCCTTATGTTAAAAATCTCCGGAGCTCATGCGTCCGGAGATTTTTATTTGCATTTCTGTACGTTAAAAAAAATACTGCCGCATTTCCCTATGCTTTTCTTTTAAATGCCATGAAGCAATCGGAAAACTTTGAAAAAATGCAATAAGCCCGATCGAACAGACGTTGCTCACGTCCGCAAAGACGCGGCTGAAGATGCCATTAAGGAATGCTACAGGACCGATCTGTTGTCAGTCAATCATTTTAATGTCCTATTGCATGTCATTGAGTTTGCTGCACGAAAAAAAACAGGAACAAATTCAATACATTCGGGAAAATCTGATAGTATGGAATGAACAGTGGGAGCGAGGCGATGTTCATTTCGTTCCTGAGCTTATGGATTTGGTATACAGCATGGTACAACTCCATCTCCTCTCTTACAACAGGTGGGGCACCATCCAAGAGTATTGATATTTTTTTAACAAATTTCCTCTGTGGTGCATACGATGTTTATGGATATTTGCCTAAGATGCAAACAGGGGGAGCGAACGGCATGACTGAAAAAAAAGACATTCAAGAACAAGAGAGTGAAGAGGTTAGCAGCAGCGAAGCATTGGATGTTAATGGCATTATGAATTTGGCTGGAAGTATTCTGGCCAAGGATGATGATACCATTGACCTTAACAGCATGATGATGATGGCGGCAAACTTATTAAAAGAGGATGGACTGCTTGGAAATTTGGGATTTGCTCAAGCCGCCGATTCTCTCACAGATGATGATCAGCAAAACAGTGAGATGGAGTGGCTTTCACGTCAGCTCCAAGAGCTCACTCATCAAAACAGTGAGCTTAAGGAAGAACTGGTTTCGATTAAGGAACAGATCTCTGAAGCAAAAGAGGCGATTGCACAGCTTGTTGAAGCTTCCAAAAAACGATGGTGGCAGCTTAAATAAGAAGAAAAACGGAAGGCCTATAAGGCCTTCCGTTACGTTTTTAGTCTTATCGCTTTTTGATTTCTTCGTATTTTTGAAACCATTCAGGAAACGCTTTATTGAAGGGAACGGGTCTGAAGTTTTTTCCGTGAACTACGATATGGGTGGTTGTCCCTATGGCACATGTTTCTACGTTCTCGATTCCTTTTACAATTTCAAATCCATAAACGGTTCTAGAACGTTTATTTTCTTCTATCCAAGTCTTTACGAATACTCTTTCTCCAAAACGAATGGGTTTTTTATACGTAATCTCCAGGTTATACACAGGGGCATAGTAACCGAGCTGTTCCATTTCAAGATAATCAAAACCAGCCTCTGCAATGAGTGCAGAACGTCCCAGTTCAAGAAACTTAACATAATTTCCATGGTAGATGATGCCCATCATATCAGTGTCAGCATAAGTCAGCTGAATTTCTGCAGTGGCTATGTACATAGTGTCTGTCCTTTCCAACCGTAATTACTTTTTTAGCTCTATTGTACTTCTCATCACATGAAGTTGCCAATTTCGGCCTGTACATGGTCCAAGCCTTTCATTCGCTTATCAGTAGAACCTTTGTCAGGCGCCAAAGGACCTGTTTTTGTCTGAACAGACGAAAGATTCAGAAAACGGGTTTACCTTAAAAATGCGGGATGGTAAAATGTTGGTGAAACGTTTCGATAAAATTATTGAAGGGAGAAAAAATGAACGGGCTGATGAAATTAATGATGGCAGTAATTTGCGTTTTTTTTACAGTGTGCATATCCGCACCGGCACAGGCGTCTACCCTTAACCAGGCTGCATTCAAAAATGATTTGAAAGCGATCGCAAAAAGTTCTTACTCTTATTTTGTGGATTATACCGATCCAAAAACAGGGTTAACGAGTGATGCGATGCGGTTTCCAGACGGTAAGGCAGAAGAAGCCAAGCATACCTCACCAACCAATATTTCCATGTATCTCTTAAGTACCATCTCAGCACAGGAATTGGGGTTTATTACGCGAAAGGAAGCCGTTCAGCGAATCCGGACCACCCTGCATACACTGGATGGTTTAAAGAAGTGGAACGGATTATTTTACAATTGGTACAATACGGACGGTTCTCTTAAAACCGATTGGGGCCAATTTATTTCACAGGTAGATAATGGCTGGCTGACGGCAGGATTGATGACGGCTGGCCAAGCGTACAATGAGCTTTATCCGCTAACGAGCAAGCTCGTGAACGCCATGAATTACACTACACTTTACGATCCGGAAGTCGGACAGTTCCGCGGGGGTTATGACGTCGTAACCGGTAAACTGACAGACCACCATTATGGAATGTTCTATACCGAGCCAAGGCTGGGCAGCTATATCGCGATTGGAAAAGGAGATGTACCGAAAGAGCACTGGTGGAAAATGTTCAGAACATTGCCTTCGGAATGGGATTGGCAGTCACAAATTCCAATGGGCCCAACAGAAGTATATGACGGTGTCTCTGTTTTTGAAGGTCACTATGAGTATAATAGTGTGAAGTATGTACCGAGTTGGGGAGGAAGCATGTTTGAGGGACTCATGCCAGGCCTCGTGCTGAACGAGAAAAAATACGGCAAAGATGCTCTCGGGCTAAATAACGCACGGCATGTTCATATGCAAATGGCTTTCGCCAAGGAGAAGGGTTATCCGGCGTGGGGATTCTCTCCTGCTGCCACTCCTGAAGGATATAGTGAATTCGCGGCAACACCGCTTGGGACTTCAGGATATAAAGATGATGGAACGGTAACGGCTCATGCTTCATTTCTTGCACTCGACTATGCGCCTGCAGCCGTCCATAAAAATCTTGATGAGTTGAGAAAATTGCACGCTTACGGGAAATATGGATTCTTTGATTCCGTCAATGTAAAGAGCGGGGAAGTGACCAAAGCTTACCTTGCACTGGATCAGGGGATGATTATCGTATCGATTGCGAACCATGTGAAGAAAGATGTCATCCGCAATTACTTCCATCACGATCCTATTGCGAAAAAACCGGTAGACTTGCTGAGAAACGAAAAGTTTTCTATCCAATGATTCAATGAATGATGAACGGATTCCCTTGGTGGGAATACCGTTCTTTTTTTATAGAGCAACAAAAAACACACAGACGATGAAAAGTCTGCGTGCATGGTCTACTTCATCCCGGAAATGGTATAACCCTCAATAATGTGCTTCTGGAACAGCATGAAAATGATCACAATCGGCACGACCATAAAAGTAGAGCCCGCCATCTGCAGGGCGAAGTTCCCTCCGTATTGTCCCTTCAACAGTGAGAGACCGACGGAAAGGGTATACAGTTTCTCATCATTGGCGATAATCAACGGCCAGAGGAAGCTGTTCCAGCCTGCGATGAACGTCAGGATGCCCTGAACAGCAAGGATAGGCTTTGAGATTGGAAGGATGATCTGGGCGAATACCCGAAATTCACTCGCTCCGTCCAAACGTGCGGCTTCAAGTAGTTCGTCTGGAATGGTAGACATGAACTGTCGGAACAAAAAAATGCTGAAAGCGCCAACTAGCCCCGGTAAAACAATCCCTGCCATTGTATTGGTCAGATGAAGCTGGTTCAAGATCAAGTACACTGGAATCATCGTAACTTGCCCTGGGATCATCATCGTAGCGAGAACAAGGTAAAACAATTTTTCCCGTCCTTTGAACTGGTATTTCGCAAACGCATACCCAGCCATGGCGTTAAGAAATAAGCCCACAAATGAACAGAGCACCACTATGATTGTGTTGCGCAAATATACCGTAAAGTTCATGTTTTCAAAAAGGTTCGTAAAATTTTCCAGCGTAAATTCATTGGGGATGAAGGTAGGTGGGATCTGCATGACCTCCATTTCTGGTTTGAACGCGGATAGAATCATCCAAATAAATGGAATAGAGACGAGAAAACCACCAAGAGCCAATATGATGCCCGTGGTCCATTGCTGCAGGCTTGCCGTTTTTCGTGCTTTGACGGACGCGTTTACTTTTGGTTTAGCTTTTATCGAATTCATCTCTAAGTTCCCCATCTAATAATCCACCTCCTTTTTCTGCAAACGGAATTGAAGCAGAGTGATAATGATGATTGTGATAAATAAAACAAACGAACCGGCAGCGGCATATCCGAAGTTACTGAGCTGGAAGCCATTTTTGTAAATAAACAGAGCGACGGAAGTAGTACTGTCCAGTGGGCCGCCTTTTGTCATGACGAGTGGCTCTTCAAAAAATTGGAGCCAGCCGATCATGGTGGTGATGGAAACGAAAAAGATCGCATAGCGCAGGAGCGGCAATGTAATCTTCGTCAGCTGTTTCCAATTGGTTGCTCCGTCAAGCTGCGCCGCTTCATAATACGTTTTTGGTATCCCTTGGAGCGCAGCTAAAAAGATGATCATGTTTACACCGATCCCTCTCCAGACCGCGAGGGCAATCAGCGAAACTTTCGACATCGTCGGATCAGTGAGCCATGGAACGGAAGGAAGGTGAAGCCAGTTCAAAACATAATTAAAGAGTCCAAGCTGCGGATTGTAAAGGTAGCTCCATACGACGGCTACTGCGACGACGTTGGTGATGGATGGCATATAAAAGATTACCCGGAATGCCCGGAATATCCGTGACTTGCCGAAGTTAATCAACAAGGCAATGGCAAGGGAGCACACAATAACCAAAGGAACGCCGATGACGACATAAAAAATAGTATTAAATAAGGACTTCATAAAGATCGGATCTTTAAATACTTGAGCGTAATTATCCAAGCCAACGAAGTGAATCATCGACCAGTCGCCCAAACCTTCCAGGCTGATATCCGTAAAACTGATGACTAATGCAACGACGATTGGAAACAGTGAGAAGAGGCCTAAAAGAAGGAGAGCCGGTGCGATAAAGAGGTAAGGTGTTTTAGTGTTAATGGCTTTCATGTTTCGCTCCTTTCTGCGCAAGCAATTTCATTTAAATAGTAAAGGGATAACTAGCAGAATGCTCTGCTAGTTATCATCGTTTTCCTTTATTTACTTAATAGATCTTCTGCTTTTTTATTGAACACGTTCATTTCTTTTTTCGGTGTGGTCTGCCCGCGATAAATTTTTTCGAAGCTGCTTAAGTATTCTTGCGCGATCGGCTCCCATTGCTTGATAACCGGCATTGGCTTAGAACCCTTCATTTGCTCGCCAAAGGTGGTGTAAAATTTGTTTTCTTTTAATGAAGGGTCTTCCCATGCTTTTTTGGCAGAAGGAAGGGAGTTCGTCATTTTCATCCACTTCAGCTGGGTTTCAGGCTTGTTCATAAATGCCAAGAACTTCAGAGAAGCATCTTTATGTTTTGTATATTGGAAGACAGAAAGGTTAGAGCCGCCGAGTGCGGATAGATTGTTCTCCTTTTTAGGAAGAACGGCCGTGGCCCATTTCCCTTTCAAATCCGGAGCTTGATCATTTATAAGCTTAACCATCCAAGGCCCGCTGATGAACATCGGCAGAATCCCATCTCCACGAAATCCTTGCACGATATCAATCCCTGCATCTTTTGGCGCAGAACCGTTTTTAAAGAAGCTGTTTAAGTAATCGACGGCTTCAACGAACTTCGGATCGTTAAAATGTGGTTTCCCTTGGGCATCGAGCAATTGTGCCCCGTTTTGCCGGGCGAACATAAAGCCTAAGCTCTGTTCTTTCACATCAAGGCTGATGCCATACTTATTCTTGCCCCGCTCTGACAGCTTTTTAGCAGCAGCACTGAGCTCTTCCCACGTTTTTGGAGCTTCACTGAAGCCGGCCTTCTTTAATAGATCCGTTCGGTAGAAGAGGACACGGGTATCAATATACCAAGGAACACCGACCGTTTGGTTTTTATATTTGGTCGTTTCAATAGATCCTTCGTAATAATTGGATGAATCAAGTTCAGGATACTTTTTGACATAGGGCTTTAAATCCATCAGGGCTTTTGCAGAGCCGAATTCAGGAATCCATGTGGTCCCCATTTGCAAAACATCCGGACCTTTTTTTGCAGCAACAGCTGTAAGCAATTTGTCGTGAGCCGTTTCCCAAGGAATAGCCTGTACCTTTACATCAATTTTCGGGTTTTCTTTTTCGAATGCTTCTGCGATCTTCGGAAGGGATTTGGCTTCTTCTCCCATACCCCATACGTTGATCACCGTATTACCGCCGCTGGATGAACCGGATGAACAGCCTGTGAGTGCCCCTGATACGAGCAAAGCTCCTGCCAACGATCCTACAACTAGTTTTTTGTTAAGTTTAGGTAACCAGTTTTTCATATTCGTTCCCCCTGTACATGGATCAATTTTTTTGTCTTTCCTCATTTTACTTCTGTATTGCAGGTATCTACCAGTAAACCATACTTTTTGGTGAAACGTTTCTATTTCTTGTAAAAAAATATAGTGTTATTCGAATTTGCAAATTTATTGAAACGTTTCGACAGGGCTATTATAATTCATAGTGTAATCGTTTACAACACAATTTTCAAAAACTTTTTATAAAAAAATAAATTTTCTAACTATTGATGCCTGGTGATCCCTTCAGCATCAAGGGATTCAGGAAAATCAACAAGTGAAACGTTTCAATCCCAACATTGACGATGAGTTCGGGCACCCTTTATAATGCTTCTTGAATATAAATCGAAACGTTTCTACGTAATTGCTATGAAACCAATAAACTAGCACGTTTATTTGAACCGAATGGAGGAGTTGAAATGCAAGACCAGACGCTGCATTCTCTTTTAAAGGAAATGACACTTGATGAGAAGGTGGCCCAGCTCATGCAGTTGGCTACCCCTTTTTTTGAAGGATCAAACGAACAGGGGGAGATTACTGGACCGATGGCAGAAATGGGCGTGACAAAGGATACGGTCAGAAACTGCGGATCGGTTCTTGGGGCATCCGGTGCGAAAGAAGTACGGGCAATACAGGAAGCGCATCTGAAATCAAACCGGCTAGGCATTCCTCTGTTGATCATGGCTGATATCGTTCACGGGTTTAAGACCATTTTTCCCGTGCCGCTCGCTATTGGCTGCTCATGGGATTTGAAACTGGCAGAAAGAAGTGCGGAGATTGCCGCCTATGAAGCCTCTGTTTCAGGTGTTCATGTCACGTTTGCTCCAATGGTGGACCTTGTACGTGACCCTCGGTGGGGGAGAGTAATGGAATCTACCGGCGAAGATCCTTACTTAAACAGTGAATTTGCAAGAGCCTTCGTACGCGGTTTTCAAGGAAAAGACTTAACCTCTGACACCAACAGGGTGGCTGCTTGTGTAAAGCATTTTGCTGCATATGGAGCGGCAGAAGGAGGTCGTGACTACAATACGGTGGACATGTCTGAGCGTCAGCTGAGGGAAATGTACTTGCCGGCTTATAAAGCGGCGTTAGACGAGGGCTGTGAGATGGTTATGACTGCTTTCAACACAGTGGAGGGTATTCCGGCCTCCGGAAATAAAAGGCTGATGCGTGAACTATTGAGAACGGAATGGGGTTTCGACGGCATCTTGATTTCAGACTGGGGTGCGGTGAAAGAACTGATCCCTCATGGGGTGGCTGCGGATGAAAGGGAGGCAGCGGCTAAGGCGTTTGCTGCCGGCGTGGATATTGAAATGATGACCGTATGCTATGTCAATCATTTAAAGGAGCTTATTGTAAACAATGAGGTATCAGAAGAACTTCTCGATGAAGCTGTCCTCCGCATTCTCGCATTAAAGAAAAAACTGGGACTGTTTGAAAATCCACATCGCGGAACAGATGAACATGGAGAGCACGAAGTAATTATGAGTGAGCCGCACAGAGCGGTGGCGAAAAAGCTTGCAGCCAAGTCTTGTGTTCTTTTAAAAAATAACAATGTTCTGCCCCTTCAATCCGGCAAGAAGGTTGCACTTATCGGCCCTTTTGCACAAAGCGGGGATATTCTTGGACCATGGTCGTGGAAGGGTTCAAGAGAAGTAGCGGTTCAACTGTATGACGGCCTAAAGGGCAGGATGACATCAGACAAGTTATCCGTTGCAAAAGGCTGTGGCGTTGAGACCGGAACACACGAGGAACTGCAGGAGGCACTCGACATAGCGGCTCATGCGGACGTTCTTGTTCTTGCACTTGGTGAGAAGTCGGATATGAGCGGGGAAGCTGGCAGCCGGAGCGACATCAGGCTGCCTGAGGTTCAGCGCGAATTGATCGCTGCAATAAGAAGGATCGGGAAACCCATTGTTACTGTATTGTTTAACGGCCGTCCTCTCGATCTTCGTGATGTTGCCGAGCAGTCAGACGCTATCATTGAAGCCTGGTTCCCTGGAACAGAAGGAGGGCATGCCGTTGCCGACCTTCTTTTAGGCGATGTCAATCCTTCAGGAAAACTGACGATGTCATTTCCGCATTCCGTCGGACAGGTGCCGGTTTATTATAATTGCTTCAATACAGGAAGACCTCAAGGAGCTCCAGATGCACAAGTACGATACGTATCTCAGTACCTTGATGTGCCGAACGAGGCGCTTTACCCGTTCGGATTTGGTTTAAGCTACACAACATTCCATTTTGGAGAACCGGTATTATCAAATCCTGTCTTAAAGGCGGGGGAATCCATAAAGATTTCCGTTCTGGTCACGAACACAGGAGAGCGGCAAGGAGAAGAGACGGTTCAGCTTTATGTGAGGGACATGGCAGGAGATGTTGTCCGTCCGTTGAAGGAGCTGAAAGCATTCGAAAAAGCAGTACTTGCTCCGGGGGAGACAAAGAAGATCATTTTTTCCATTAAAGAAGATCAGTTGAGATATTATCATTCCGATTTAACGTTTACAAGCGATCCAGGGACTTTTACCGTTTTCGTGGGTCCAGACAGTGTCAACGTAAAGGAAGCCACATTTGAGTTAGTAAAATAATCCGATAGATTTGAGGGGAATCCATGACCACCAAGACAACTTCCACATTCGAAATACAGACTGGAAACTACCGATTTACATTTTTAAATAGCGGAGATCTGTTTGAAGCCGTTCATCAAGGGATCATGATAAATCAAGTGCAGTCCAATCCTATTGATGGGTCGCTGAATAACCTGTATCTCCGGATTCACAGTGAGGGAGGCATTCAATTTTACCCGTTGCTTGGCAGCCGTTCGGGAAGCAAAATCAGCCATACGGACTCTCAAGTAGTTTGGGAAGGAGCGATCGCCGAAATAGATTACAAGGTTACTTTTTCTCCGACCGAACAAGGGATATGGTTCTGGGAGGTAGAAACGGCAGGAAACGGTGTGACGATTGATATTATCTATGCACAGGATATCGGTCTTGCTGATCAAGGGGCTGTGAGGACAAACGAGGCATTCGTCTCTCAATATGTAGATCACTCGGTTTTTGAAGACGAAGAAAAAGGATATGTTGTATGTTCGCGGCAAAACCAGCCAAACTCTGTAGGCTTTCCTTATCTGCAGCAAGGTTCTTTAACGAAAAGCACCGGTTTTTCCACGGACGGATTTCAGTTCTTCGGTCTTTCCTATAAAGACAATGATGAACCAGAAATCTTGAAAAAAGACGAACTGGCAAATGAAATCTATCAATATGAATTTGGATTTATTGCTCTTCAGTCGTCCAAGGTATCACTTTCGGGAAAAGAACAGTTTGTTTTTTACGGGCTGTATAAAGAAAATCATACAGAGGCCGTTGCAGAGCTAGACTATCAACAGGAAATTCAAATGGCATGGGAAGGGATTAAGAATCTAAAGCAAGAAGAATTTACAACTTTAGGCAAAGTGAAGCGATCGTCCCTGTTAGGGGATCCGCTTTCGTCTCTCTCTTATACAGAAAAGGAAGTTCAACATCTGTATCCTGAACGCCTGATGGAAGAATATGATGGTGATGAACTGCTCTCCTTTTTTACCGGTACCTATGAGCATGTGGTGCTGAAGGCGAAAGAGCGGATTGTAGAGCGGCCGCACGGACATATTATTGTGTCCGGAAACAATGTAGGAATAACGGAAGAAGTGATCACGTCCACCTCCTACATGTATGGAGTCTTCAACTCTCACATCGTTAAAGGGAATACCTCGTTTAATAAAATGATCACGAACACGAGGAATCCTCTGAATGTGATGAAAACCTCTGGGCAGCGCATCTATGTGGAGATGGATGGGCAATACCGTTTACTCACGATGCCTTCGGCCTACGAGATTGGATTTAATTATGCCCGCTGGTTCTATAAAACCGCTGATGATACACTGAGAATTACTAGTTACACCACAGTGGATTGTCCTGAAATTCACATGGACGTCCATTCGTTGAGCGGGAAGCGTTACCGTTTTCTCGTAACGAATCAGATCTCCATGAACAACAATGAATATGATGTTCCGTATCATATGGAGACAAATGGAAACGTTCTCTCGTTCATTGCCGATAAATCATCTGATAGCGCAGCCGCTTATCCCAAGCTTCGTTATGACATGAAGATAACAGGTACTGGGATGAAGTTAAGAGACGAACGGATTTTTGGAGACAGCATTGAACCAGGTTCGGGTTCACTCGCCGTGATTGAACTGGAGGAAGCCAGTCATTGGTCGCTATCTGTTCAGGGGCAGCTTTTTGGAGAAAAGTCCCTGTTTATTGAGAAAGATCCAGAAAGAGAAATAAAGCGATTCCGGGAATTCTATCGAAAGGTGAACAACGGCTTTCATGTAAGCCGCCATGGAGCGTCCAACGAAGAACTGCAGAAGGTAAACGCGATCTCATGGTGGTATACACATAACATGCTCGTTCATTATTCTGTTCCGCACGGATTGGAACAGTATGGGGGCGCCGCGTGGGGAACGAGGGACGTTTGCCAGGGGCCGGCAGAATATTTTACAGCAACGCAAAATTATGATGCTATCCGTGAAATCATTAAAACTGTCTACTCCCACCAGTACGAAAGTACAGGCAATTGGCCGCAGTGGTTTATGTTTGACCGTTATTACAAAATACAGCAGCAGGAGAGCCACGGGGATATTATCGTTTGGCCATTGAAGACGCTCAGTGATTATTTAAAAGCGACAAATGATTACAGCGTGCTTGAGGATCTCATCCCTTACACTAAAAATAGCGGCGAATTCACCAGCGAAAAACAATCTCTTATTGCCCACGTAAAAAAACAGATTGAGTATATTAAGAACAACTTTTTGCATGGTACTCATCTCTCGTCTTATGGAGATGGAGATTGGGATGATACCCTCCAGCCAGCGAATCAACAGCTCAAGCAATATATGGTCAGCAGTTGGACTGTATCATTAACCTACCAGGTAATAAAGCAGTTTTCCAAACAGCTTGAAGATTTTGATCCAGTGCAAGCGGACGAGCTGAAGGCCCTGGCCAAAGGAATTGAGTCTGATTTTAATCAATACATTCTTTCAGCGGGTGTCATTCCTGGCTTCATATACATGGAAGAGCCGGGAAAAGAAGAACTGATGCTGCACCCAACGGATAGGAAGACGGGCATCGAGTATCGGCTTCTGCCTATGACACGCAGTATGATCAGTGAGCTTTTAAGTCCGGAGAAAGCAGAGGAACATTATGAACTGATCAAACAGCACATGTTCTGCCCGGATGGTGTAAGGCTCATGAACCGCCCTGCCCATTATGCAGGAGGTGTAAGCACTCATTTTAAACGTGCAGAACAGGCAGCCAACTTCGGAAGAGAAGTGGGACTTCAATATGTTCATGCTCATATTCGCTTTGTAGAGGCAATGGCCAAGCTCGGGAAAACTGAAGAAGCATGGGATGGGCTGTCTCTCATCAACCCGATCGGGATTCAAAGCGTAGTGCCGAACGCAGAACGAAGACAAAGCAACGCGTACTTCAGCAGTTCGGACGGTAAATTTAACACGCGCTATGAAGCACAGGACCGCTTTAATGAACTCCGTGCAGGAAAAGTTCCTGTAAAAGGCGGCTGGCGCATTTATTCGAGCGGACCAGGAATCTTTATGAACCAGCTCATTTCAAGTTGTTTAGGGGTCCGGAAAGAAGAAAATACACTTGTAATCGATCCTGTTCTTCCGAAAAGACTGGATGGACTTGTCTTTCATTTCCACGTTAACGGTGTGCCGGTTTCATTCCGCTATCATCTCAATGGGAATGCGGAGAGCAGTGTATCCGTCAATGGTAAACAGATATCGGCCGTCCGCCTGTCGAACCGGTACCGTAAAGGCGGTTTTACGATACCGCTGAGCGAACTTGAAGCTGTCCTAAAAACGGATGCGGAAACAAATATAATTGACGTAAGGCTGTAGACGTAACTCTAACAGAAATTGCCATCATAATGACAAAACGTTATATAATGAAGATAGCGTTTTCATTGACAGATTGGAGTGTGCCCAGGTGGTTAGTATTAAGGATATTGCAAAAAAAGCGGGTGTTTCCATTTCAACGGTATCTTACGCCTTGAATGGAAGCCAGAAAGTTACTCAGGAAACCTCGGCTAAGATTTTAGCGATCGCTAAGGAATTAAATTATATACCCAATGCAGCCGCCCGAACACTCAAGAAACGGGAAACGAAAATTGCGGGTGTGTTCTTAACGAATTACAGCGGGGCTTTTTACGGGGAACTGCAGCAGGGGATGCTCGATCAGCTTTCCTGCCACGGGTATGAGCTGATTGTTTGCAGCGGAAAAGAATCCCATCGTTTTCTTCCTGAAGGAATGATTGATGGCGCTATCATCCTGGATGCCAACTTTTCAAGTGAAGAACTGATCAGTTACGCAGACCGAGGACATAAGCTCGTCGTTTTAGACCGTGAATTGGAACATGATAATATCACTCAAGTGTTGCTCGACAACAAAACCGGAGCGAAGCTCGCGGTTGATTATGCCTTAGATCTGGGACATAAAAAGCTCATCATCGTGACAGGTCCGAAAGATTCCTTTGATTCCAATCAACGTTTGAAACAGGCAGTGGTGACAGCACAAAAGAACGGGCTTGATTATACGGTTATCAACGGAGACTTTAATAAGCCATCGGGAGAAAAAGCGGCGAGGGAAATCGCTGAATCCTTCTCCGGACCCGTTGCTGTCTTTTGTCTGAACGATGAGATGGCGATCGGCATGTATAATTACTTATCCAAGACTGAATACCGGATAGGAGAACATATTCATATTATCGGATTTGATAATATTGAGGTTGCCCACTATACTCATCCGCGTTTAGCGACCATCGATTACTCGAAGCGGGAGTGGGGATCAGCAGCCGCCGAGCAGCTGATTAAATTGATTCGAAAAGAATCAGCAGCTGCAAAGAAAGTCGGCGTAACGCTTGTCGAGGGTGAATCCGTCGGCAGGCTCTAGGAGAGCCATATTGTTTTAAAAAAAGGAAGGCGTCCGTTAACCGGCTGCCTTCCTTTTCCTATTGTCGAAAGTGGTTTTGGAACTGCTTCACAATCCCTTCAGCTAACATATCTGCCATCTTCAAGATATGGTCATCGCCCAGATCATATGCTCTATTGTCCCCGCTCCAATCCTTTTTAAGACGGGCGACAGCCTGGTCATTAACAAATTTCAGATGAATGTATAACATTTGTTTCACCTCTAATCCGGCGAACGCGCTGACAATATAGCTTCGAGTCCATGTTACATCTTTGAAAGCTGTTTTTTCATTCTGTTTTCCTCCTTTGATGAACTTTCTGTGTTATTTTTGGAAATTCTGCCTAAATTTATGAAAAATTATTGAGTTTCGGTCTATAATGAAGTAGTATGAAAGTATTAAAAATCGGAAGGGTGAACAAAGGGCGATGAACAACTAATCTTATTCCTTGAAAAAACATTCGTATAAACAATTACGATCATTATTTTTCTGGATAGGATTAGTACAGCCTTTTTGTGCCCAAAAGATATGTGCCCTGCTTGTGTGCATGTTCTCTGTCTTATTGCGGCGTTTCAAAAAGCCTCCTGTCCAGAATGATGGATCAGGAGGTATTTTTTATGAACGAAACAACAGCTACACCAAAAGTTGGTATGGGTGCCCTATTTCAGAACCGGTTTATCCGGACGATCTTGCTGTCTGTCTTTTTTCTGCAGATCGGCATATGGGTGAGGAACTATTCCATCCTGCTGTATGTTATTGAAAAGACGAACGAAAATCCGGTGGCGGTTTCCCTCATCTCAGTAGCGGAATTTGCACCGATCTTTCTGTTTTCCTTCATTGGAGGGACATTTGCTGACCGCTGGAGACCGAAGCGGACGATGGTATGGTGCGACCTTTTAAGTGCTGTATCGGTATTTGCCGTTCTTCTAACCTTGCTGCTGGGAAGCTGGAAAGTCATTTTCTTTGCGACTCTTGTCTCTTCCATCCTATCTCAGTTCTCGCAGCCATCCGGCATGAAGCTCTTTAAGCTCCATGTTCCGGCAGAGCTTGTTCAGATGGGGATGTCCATGTATCAAACGGTTTTCGCTCTGTTTATGATTCTCGGACCGATCATCGGAACATTTATCTATCAGCACTTCGGGATTATGGCTGCAATTGGAGTGATGGGAGTAGCGTTCTTGTTATCGGCAGGTATCCTTTCACTATTGCCGCCTGACCGTGAAGCTGAAGAAGTAAAAGTCAAAACAACATTAATGCAGGAGATGAAGGACGGTTTCCGCTATGTGTTGGGAAGCAAGCCTTTGTCTTTGCTGGGTGGCTGTTTTGCAGCTGCCGGACTTGCGATCGGTTTAACCCAGCCGCTCGGTGTCTTTTTGATTACTGAACGGCTTGGACTTCCTAAAGAACAGCTGCAATGGCTGATGGCAGCCTTTGGAATTGGTATGATTCTTGGAGGCGGCCTTACCATTTCGATGTCGAAGAAAATCATGCCTCAAGTGCTGCTTGCGATGGGGCTTGCGGCGAGCGCCATTGGCTTTATCGGAATGGGCATGTCGAAAGTCCTCTGGCTGACACTTGCCGCTCAATTCTTTTCCGGACTCTTCATGCCATGCATCCATATCGGAATTAACACGATGATTCTGCAAAATACTGAAGAAGCATTTATCGGGCGTGTAAATGGCATCCTAAATCCGCTTTTCATGGGAGCGATGGTCATCACGATGTCAGTTGCCGGCTGGATGAAGACGCACGTATCGATCATTCTGATCTATCAAGTAGCTGCTCTCCTTCTTTTTGTAGGAGTAGCCACCTTGCTGCCTCTTATGAAAAAGCGTGAGGTAAAGCAGGAAATCAGAGGAGAAATATAGAAGGGATGAACGCCTGGTTATAGAACCGGGCGTTTTTTTCATATCTTAGAAGGAAGCCGTGTTTGAAGGAGTGAGGATATGAAGCAAAAGGGCGACTCTTTATATAAAGTGTGGATCGCGTTGTTCGTGTTGACCATTTTCATTGGATTGCTGACCGTCTGGATTGATATTGCCTGGGTTAAAAAAGCCCTATGGTCTGTGCTGCTGCTGTTCAGCATGATCGCAGCCGCAGCAATGTACCCGGGATCCAAAGATTCTTCCAATAAACATAAGGACAATGTAACCAGTATCCACGAATTAAAAAAGAAAAAAGGCCGAAGAAAAGGAATGTAGCAGCGGGGGAGTGGTGAAACAAAACATGCTTGCAAAAATAATAAAGTTCGCTAACAAAGAAAAACGGATTCGAGCTGTGATCTTAAATGGCTCTCGTGTGAACCCCAACGCACCAAAAGATATTTTTCAGGATTATGATGTTGTTTTTATTACAGAGGATGTGGCGTATTATATTGAAAACCGGAACTGGATACGACCATTCGGTGAAATCATGATCATGCAGACACCTGATGCAATGGCAATGGGTACCGCAGAGCTGGGGGAAATCAGCGGGAAGTATACATATCTGATGCAATTTATGGATGGTATGCGCATCGATCTTACATTTTACCCAGCTGGAAAGGTTCAGGATTTGGTCCATGACAGCTTGAGTAAGGTGATCCTGGACAAAGACGGCATATTGCCTGAACTTCCTGAACCAAGTGATCAGGACTACATAACGAAGTGTCCGTCAGAAAGGGAATTCCTGGATTGCTGCAACGAGTTCTGGTGGGTCAGCACTTATATTGCCAAAGGACTATGGAGAAAAGAGCTGCCTTATGCCAAGGCAATGTTTGACGGTCCAGTCCGTAATATGCTTATACTCATGCTGAAATGGCAGATTGGATTGAGGCATGATTTCTCGGTGGATTCCGGAAAGCACGGAAAGTATTTTAAATCTTACCTTGAGCCCGAGATGTATGGACAGTTGCTGCAAACCTATTCAGATGGACAGTATGAAAATATCTGGGAGGCCCTTTTTGAGATGGGAAGGCTGTTCCGGAGAACGTCGCAAGACCTTGCGGGACGTTTAGGGTTTCGCTATGCGGAAGATGAGGATCATCACGTTACGGCATATTTGAGACACGTCCGGCACCTTCCTTTCGATGCGGAAAAGATGTATTAAACTCTACAAACACAATGGGTTTCTTTTATACTTATTAGAGAGGGGGATACCGTTGTCTAAGATGATTCAAAGTACGAACGAGGTTCGTGCAAAACGGAAGGAACTTCGTGCTGATTGTGAAAATTGCTTCGGGCTCTGCTGTACCGCACTGTCTTTTGCTAAATCAGCCGATTTCCCCGTCAATAAAGATGGAGGCGTTCCGTGTTCAAATTTAACGGAAGATTTTAAATGTTCGATTCACCAAAAATTAAGGCGAGAAGGGTTTAAGGGCTGTTCGGTCTTTGATTGTTTTGGCGCAGGACAAATGGTTTCGCAAATGACGTTCGAAGGAAAGGACTGGAAAACGAATCCGGAACGTGCCCGCATGATGTTCTCTGTTTTTCCTAAAATGCAGCAGCTGCAAGAAATGCTCTGGTACCTGGAGGAGGCTAGGTCATTAAAAACATCCTTTCCCATCCTTGGTGATTTGGGATCGGTTCTTGAAGAGACAGAGAGACTGACACGGCTTGCACCAAAAGATTTAATAGAACTGGATATACCTGCACACCGGGCAGTGGTCAATGAGCTTCTTCTAAAGGCAAGTGAACGGCACCGCCGTCAGCTTGCATCCACCCCAAAACATGCTGTGCGAAGGAAAGCCTTTGGCCGGGGGCTGGACTTTATGGGAGCGGCTCTGAGAAAGGCTGATTTCCGAGGAGCTGATTTCCGAGGTGCTTTTTTTATTGCTGCTGATCTAAGGGAAGCGGATTTAAGGGATTGTGATTTGATCGGGGCAGATTTTCGAGACTCCGATTTAAGAGGAGCGGATCTGACAAGCAGTCTTTTTCTCACACAGGCTCAAGTGAATGCGGCGAGGGGAAACAGCCGGACGAAGCTTCCGTCCATGCTTCAAACGCCGAGCCATTGGGAATAGAAGGAAGAGGTGAAAGGATGCAATATAAAAAACTGGGCAGTACAGGATTGGATGTTTCAACGATTTGTTTAGGAACGATGGCGTTTGGCCGGTGGATTGACGAAAAGGCATCGCTTTCCATCTTGGACAGTGCAATGGAACAAGGGATTAACTTTATCGATACGGCCAATTATTATGGAAAAGGCCAGGACACTGAGATTCCATACGGAACAGGCGAGTCTGAAGAAATTATCGGCCGGGCATTAAAAGGTAGAAGAGATCGCGTCGTGCTGGCAACAAAAGTAGGTATTCGTATGGGCTCCGGAAAGAATGAGTCTGGTCTTTCCAGAGCTCACATTATGAAGGAAGTTGAAAAATCTCTAAACCGGCTGCAAACGGATTACATTGATTTGTACCAGGTTCATTTGTTTGACCACACCACACCTTTGGAAGAAACCCTTCGGACGCTGGATGATCTTGTCCGCAGCGGTAAAGTAAGGTATATCGGCTGTTCCAACTATGCTGCTTGGCAGATCATGAAATCTCATGGGATCAGTGAGAGGATGAATCTTGAGAAGTATGCTTCCGTACAGCCGCAATATAACCTTCTGTCACGGGAGATTGAACAGGAGCTGCTGCCGTTTTGTGAGTCTGAAGGGGTTGGTGTGATGGTATACAGCCCATTAGGCAGGGGGATGTTATCCGGAAAATATTATATTGCCGGAGATGTTCCAGCAGAAAGCCGTGCGGCGAAGGGAGAACGGCTCATACAAAATTATTTCACTCCCCGCAATTTTGAACTCGTTAGAGAGTATCGTGAAATGGCTGAAAGAAACGAGGTAAGTCTTTCACAATTCGCACTGTCTTGGGTGTTAAACCAGCCTGCGGTCACCTCTGCCATTGTTGGAGCCAGCAAGGTTCATCATGTCACTGACGCGGTTAAGATCAGTGACTGGCGCTGGACCGAGGACATGCTGGAGGAAGTAAATCGATTGAAATAGAATCTAAAAGAGGCGTCAATTGAAATTTCGGTGTGAAGGCCTACAATCATGGAAGAAGTTTACCGGAAATTACGATGCCGGCCACAATGTCAGTTATGCTGCAAACAACTATGCATGGATCAGCTGCTGGGGGAGTTTCTTCATAAGGCCGGATGGGGCTACAACAGGAAGACTTGCAAAGAATAGAGCAGGGATCTTGATCTCTACCGTTGACCTGAACCAGGAATACTATGATTCTACTAAAGCATGGCGGAAAAACGCGATGAACAACAAATTTCACAGCCGGACTCTCGTACATGATCCCCGAAATGCAAAACGAGGGGAACTATAAAAAGAGAGTTTTTGGGTCTTATTCGGACCATACAAAAAGGCAGTGCTGTGAGTGCACTGCCTTTTTGACTCGGTTTAGTTTGGCACAAACTGAAGTTCATAACGCACTTTATAGAGACCGTTCGCTTTTGGCTGCTCAAGTGGAATAGTATCAACATATAGTGTGTATTCACCAGGTTCAATGGTAAACTCCAGGCTGTTCGCCCCAACGCTTGAGACCATAATCCCTTCTGATTCAACCATAAATGGGAGAGAAAATGTTCGGGTGGAATTTACGTTTTCGTCATAATGCATGGGTGAGGAGACAGCAATCTCACATTTGTAATCGGAAACCGCCTCGAATGAAATGACCCCTTCACCCAGTATATATCCCCGTTTAATATCAGCATCTGTCCAGTCTAAAAAGGGTTTCATGATTCCTTTGTTGTATACAATCAATTGGGAATAGGAAACAGTTAGCTTACTGATCAAATCGGCGTACCTCCTTTAAGCTCGTTAATCGCTCTTTATGTTTACCTTATTGAACGATAAATAAAACCCTGGTTCCGTCGGGATCATTTTCGGCCTGATTGCCCACCCAGGCGCCTGCACCTCGATTATCGGATGGGGATATGTAACGGATGTCAGCCCCGTAGCCGCCTTCCTCACACATCGCCATCGGCCACTCATCACGGTCATACCCTGTTTTTGCAGGATAACCGGCAAGGGATTCTTCCCGTCGCTGGTCTGCCCCGTCACGGTCTATCGTACATATGGCAGAATGTCCTGCTTCAATGGCATCACGAATGTGGTCACCGGTTTCAGGGTAACGTGATAATGGGAAATAAAGGGTTTTGTCGTAAGCGGCAGCAGCTTGAACCGTTTGAGTTTCCTTTTGGGACGATAGATGATCTACTCCAGTCAGTATACCTGCTGCAGCTGCCACGCTGAACAATAAGGCTTTCATTTTCTTCCCTTGCAGAAAAAATTTTTTCATCACCCTCCAAATGGATTTATGTCCTCTTACTCCTAAATTGTAGGTCTATAACATTAAATTAGGTTTAATGGAATGTTAAGGGATTTTATCGGTAGATAGGCCAAATGTAGAATTGACGTTGTTCCTCATAAAAAATTAGGAAAGCTGTCCTGGGAAACTTGTTTTTATCCATAAAGCAAAAGGAGGAGAAATATATGAAAACCTATATAGCGTGGCTCAGGGGAATTAATGTCGGGGGTCATAAAAAGATAAAGATGGAGACACTGCGTGCGCTTTTGGAATCATTAGGGCTTCAAAACGTTAAAACCTATATTCAGAGCGGGAATGTAATCTTTCAGTCAGCTGAAGAGGAGACTCGGCTTCAGAAAAGAATAGAATCTAAAATTATTGAGGAATTCGGTTTTGAAGTAACCGTTATGCTGAGAACTCAGCAGGAATTGGAGGATGCCATTCAAGAGGCTCCATTTAAGGCTGATGAACTGAAGGATGGAGAGACACTTCATATCGTTTTCCTGTCAGAAAAGCCTGCTGATGCTGCGGTTGACGTGCTCGTTCCCTATAAGAACGAGGATCTCGATTATGAAGTGATGAACCGGGAACTCTACCTGCTATACCGAAAAAGCATGAGGGACATTAAGTTTCCTGTTCAGAAATTAAAAATCCCTGGAACGATGAGAAATTGGAACACGGTGAATAAGATGGCTACGATGGGAAAGGCCATTGACCAACAATGAGGAGGGGAAATACATGGCAGTAAGAGAAGCAGAGTGATGGATATTCTTGAACTGCAGATAAGACGGAGAGCTTTTTGATGCCCGCAATGTTTAGAGTGCTTTCTTATGAAGAAGACGAATCTTACATGCGAATTATCGCCTTGAGAATTCCGCAATCAAAAGGCCGGTCAGCAGGTGCTTGAACAGGCAGATGTATGGGCGCACGCCCAGAGGGGATCCTTAAGCTGGCTTTCTATATAAGAGTTGAAAAAGCAGGAGGGGACAAATGATAGTAAGAGAACTGGCAGCTGATGACGCAGAGGAATATTGGACACTGAGATTGGAGGCATTGATGCTTTCTCCGGAGGCATTCGCAACGAGCTATGAGGAAGCCGTAAAGCGAAAGAATCCGATAGAGCAAGTGAAAGGAAATTTCAGCGCTGATGGGAGCCATACGTTCGGTGCCTTTCTCGACGGAGTCATGGTCGGTATGGTTACTCTAATGCAGGAAAGGCATAAAAAAATGAGCCATAAAGCGAACATTTTTGCCATGTATGTGACCTCCCGCAGCCGAGGAAAAGGAACAGGCAAAGTGTTAATGGAGGCTGCCATACAAAAAGCAAAGGACATGAAAGAGATCGAGAAGGTCAACCTGACCGTTGTTTCAAGCAACGAAAGCGCAAAAAGGCTATACAGCAGCTTGGGTTTTGTATCATACGGAACTGAAACAAGAGCGTTGCAGGTTGGAAGCGTTTATTACGATGAAGATCATATGGAATTGTTTCTGAAGTAAATACAGTAAGGCATGCTGGCTCTCATGTGATGAGAGCCAGTTTTTTTATTACCCTGGAAAAGCCTTACTTCCAAAATAACGCTCCTTTAAAATGACGAGGTGATGTTTCTCATGGCCGGCGATGATAGAAGCTATGGCTCTGACGGTAACCTCTGAACCATTTGCGTTTCCGCTTCGTGTCCAGGCTTCTTCCTCAATACTTTTAATCAGCAGGATCGTGGACTGTCGGACGATCTGATACTGTTGCAATAAATCAGAAAGAGGCTTTCGGTTAAAGGAGGCCTGCTCCACATAGGCGTTTTCATCAAAACCGGGAAGCAATCCTTTATCGCCGCGTGCGATGGAAAGAAGACGATACGACATGATTCGCTCTGTATCCGTCATATGGCCGATGACTTCCTTTATGCTCCATTTATCTGGACCATACTTGAAAAGTGCTTGTTTCTCAGAAAGCCCTTGAACCATTTGCTGTGTTTGTTCAGCCTGTTCTTCTAGAATAGTCACGATCTCCTGGTTAGGCAGCGTTGCTATGTATCTCTCATAATAGGAATCATATTCATTAGTTTTTGGTTTACTTCTCATATTTTCACCATCTCCTTAGATACGTGGAAGGCTGCCAAGTATGGTTTGGCGCGTATTTAGCGTGAATCGGCGCGTAAACCAGCATGAGCGCGCATTTTCTGCTATGGTTATGAAGATTTCTTTAGTTCGGCCGCACTGCGGGCCTTCGGTTTCTTCGATGAAAGGTAGACTCCGGCAAAAATGATAAGGAGGCCGATAATTAAATTGGGAGTTACCGGTTCTCTCAACAGTACATATCCCCAGATCATGGCGCTTGCCGGGATAAGATAGGTCACAGTAGCAGCAAATTCTGGACTGCCATTCTTGTTCAAGTAAAAATAAATGAGCTGTCCAAGGCCGGATCCAAAACAGCCGAGGCCGATCAGGGCAAACAAAGGCTTAAGATGAAGAAGCTGCTGGAAATGCACCGGTTCTGTAAAAACAACGCCGATCAGGCCGACCGCAGCTCCGGTCAATAACGTGAAAAAAGTAATAACCGTAACACCGACTCCTGACAAATATCTTTTGGTGAGCTGGCCGGATAGGCCATAACAGATGGCGGCAAGCAGCATCGTGCCGATCCCGACAAACTGAGTTCCGAAAAGATGGCCAAATTGAAAGTCCATAAGGACCAATATTCCGAAAAAGCCGATGAGAATGCCAATCCACTGCTGTTTGTTTAACCGGTAGGAGAACAAAAAGAAACCAATTAAACCCGTCCAGATCGGAGTGGTCGCATTTAAGATGGAAGCGGTATTGGACTGAATGACCGTCTCACTTAACGAAATGAGTCCCCAGGCGAGACCGCAGTTGAAGATTCCGATGATAACAAGCCATTTGAGAGGAAGGTTACTCTGTATCTCTTTTCTCTTGCTCCATACTATTGGGAGAAGAATCACCGCCCCCGCCAGTGTACGTAAAAAAACGATTCCCCATACACCTGCAGGCTCAAGCAGCCATTTCATAAAAACGAAAGATAATCCCCAAATGAGGCTTAAGCCTGCAAGTGCTCCATATAATCGAATCATGTATTTTCCTTCTTTCTCATTAGGGTTTCAACTTAATTATCGTAATGCAAATGACTAAAAAAGGAAAGGTCTCTTGTCTCTTTTCGATTCCATTAACGTTTGTTACTATAATTGGAAGAGTTTGCAAATGAAACGGTTGGAGCTGAAGACAATGGTTCGTATAGGAAATCTGGAGGCAACGACAGAACGATTAGTGATCAGACCTTATAAAACGGTTGATTATAGCAATTGGTATCATCAATATGCCCATTGTTATGCAGCGCTCAATAAGTTTGATGAAGGCAAGATCGACTTGTCTGATTATACCGAAGTCTGGTTTGATGAAATGGTTAAAAAGCACCTGCACTTTATGAATAAAGACGAAGCCTATATTCTCGGTGTGTTCAAAATCGAAGATGGTGCCCATGTAGGCGTAATAGATGTCTCTACCTTGATGAGAAATGAATTTCAGTGGGGAAGAATAGGTTATACTATTTTAAATACATACTGGCAGCAGGGCTATGGAAAAGAAGCAGTCAAAGCCGTTCTAGACATGGCTTTTACCCAGCTTGGTTATCACCGGATTGAAGCACACATCAACATGGATAATACAGCCTCCATCAAATTAGCTGAATCAGCAGGTATGGAATTCGAATGCGTAAGGAGAGCTTTTATTTTTGAGTTTGGGGAATGGACCGATCATCTCGTTTATTTTAGGAATGCTAAGCAGGAGTGAACGAGCATTGCCTGGTAAAAAAGCCCATAAGCAAATAGTCGTGCAAACTGTGCAATTTTTTGATAAGATTAAGCGTGTTAATTTTTAAATCAAGCAACAGAAGCCTTACGTAAATGAAAGGGTTTTCTAAGAAAGGTGGAACCGTTTTGGACGCTTATTTACTTCTCGTAACGTTACTCGCCATTATAATCGTTATTCTTGGTGTATCCTGGTTACGGTGGCATGCATTTATCAGTTTACTCGTGGCCAGTTTGTTCCTGGCTATTGCGACAGGGTTGTCTCTGGACAAGATTGTAAGCGCCTACGAGACCGGGGTAGGCGGTGTGTTAGGGCATTTGGTCGGTATCCTGGCTCTAGGTACAATTTTAGGTAAAATGATGGCCGAATCAGGTGCGGGAATGCAGGTCGCAGATTTCTTTGTGCGCAAGTTCGGAGTGAAGAAACTTCCATGGGCCATGCTTTTCTCTGGCTTTATCATCGGGATACCGGTGTTCTTTGAAGTTGGAATTCTAATTGTATTGCCGCTCGTCATCTCCATCCATAAGACAACAAAGCAAAATATCTTATTGATCGCGCTGCCTGTTATCGCAGGTCTATCCATTGTTCACGGGCTTGTTCCTCCGCATCCGGGTGCGTTAACAGCCATTAGCATTTACAAAGCAAATCTTGGTACAGTTTTGATCTATTCCTTGATTATTGCGATTCCTGCGGCAATTATTGCAGGGCCGCTTTTTGCAAAATGGATCCATAAACGCGTGGTCCCACAGGGCGAAGCTGAACTGATCCGATTCAATACAAATTATAAAAAGCTTCCTAGTACAGGACTTTCATTCTTCATTATTTTGTTGCCAGTCCTATTGATGGTATTAGCTGCAATCGCACCTTACCTGTCAATATCCAAAAGTGCAGAAAAGATTATGGCGTTTATCGGAAGCCCGATCATCGCCTTGCTGATCGCGGTTTTCGCTGCGTTTTATTTCCTGGGCATCCGTCAGGGAATGGACAGGAACATGCTTAAGAAATTCTCGGAAGAAAGTTTGCTTCCGGTCGGATCGATCATCTTAATCATCGGAGCCGGCGGCGGTTTCAAACAGATCCTCATTGACAGCGGTGTAGGCAGCACCATTGGGCAAATGTCTGAGAACCTTTCGCTTTCTCCGCTAGTCTTGGCCTTCCTGATTGCAGGTTTGATCAGGATTGCTACCGGATCAGCGACTGTAGCGCTTACGACAGCTGCGGGGATCGTTTCTCCAATTATTGAACACATGTCAGGAGTTAACCTTGAACTGCTGGTTATCGCGACAGGTGCAGGCTCACTCATGTTCTCTCACGTCAATGACGCAGGGTTCTGGATGGTGAAAGAATATCTTGGATTAACGGTGAACGAGACATTCAAAACATGGACCGTGCTTGAAACCATCCTTTCTTTCGTCGCTTTTGGCGGGGCACTGCTGCTCAATTTATTTGTATAGGATGACTAGATAGTAGGATTGATTATTCCTGCTATCTTTTTTTATCTATAAAAATAAATTTTAATGGCCGCTGGTGTATTATGCAGGAACCAGAGGAGCAGTACAAAGTTGAGGTAGTAATGCAATGATACAGATGCGGCTGAAGTGTTTGCCGTTAAAGTGGATCTCTAGGAAGAATTACTAGAGCATAGATCATAAAGAGGCTGTTTTCGCATTTCTAAAAGGTTTTCAAATAAACGGTGTATTATTCAAAAGCAACGCTGATCTAAGCGCTGCTTTGTAAGGAGGATATTCTCTTATTGAGCTAAAATTGGTTAAAAAAGGCATCTGACTAGATGTCTTTTTATATTTGAAAGAACAATGTAAATGAGTCCGGATCGACGATTGCTTGGTAACCGAAGATACAGACCCTTAGTGTATATTGATTCATATTTAAGTATAGTGCTTTAAATTAATGATTTCCTCAAATTTCGCAAATAGCGATGTCTGATCATAAAAAAATAGATGAGTTGGGCCGTCAGGAAGCCTGCTAGCACGACAGCGACCTGACCTGCGATGGAAAGGCTGAAAAAGCTTTGCAGTTCCTTAAGTGATATATAGTTAAAAGTTTACTAGAAGAAACAAAAAATTCCAAAGCATTAAATTAAAAAATCCGGATGGCGAGTGTCTTTTGATTTGTTATAATGTTCAACATATAATAAGTAAAGCGAGTGATTGGAATGGATGCGAAAGAACGAGAACTGCTGCAGCTCATTGAAAAAAATGGCCGGCTGGAAACAGCGACGGTCGCCAGGCTGATGGGCATTTCAGAAGAAGAAACCATACAAATGATTGAAAAGCTTGAACATGAAAAGGTTATACTAGGCTACTCAGCCATTATCAACTGGACAAAAGGGACAGATGAAGGCGCAGTAACGGCCATGATCGATGTCAAGGTTACACCGAAGCGAGGAGTCGGATTTGATAAAGTAGCTGAGCGCATTTATCGTTTCCCTGAAGTGAAAGCGGTCTACCTCATGTCAGGTGTCTATGACTTATCCGTATCGATTGAAGGGAAATCGATGGCTGAAGTGGGGCGTTTTGTTTCTGAGAAACTATCAACCATTGATTCTGTCATCTCGACCACCACTCATTTTATACTGAAAAAATACAAGCATGACGGTCTTGTTTTCAGTGAAGATGAGGAAGATAAACGAATTGTGGTGTCGCCATGATTACAGAACAACGTTCTAAATACCTTTCTGAAACGGTAAAATCCATTAAGCCGTCCGGCATCCGCCGTTTTTTCGACCTGGCGTCATCCATGGAGAACGTTATATCACTCGGGGTTGGCGAACCGGATTTTGTGACCCCATGGAACGTGATTGAGGCAAGCTATCATTCTCTTGAACTGGGATACACTGCATATACTGCAAATGCAGGACTCCCGGAACTAAGAAAAGAGATTTCCCGCTATATGCGAAGACGGTTTGGGGTATCCTACCGGGCAGAGGACGAAATGATTGTTACGGTCGGCGCTTCACAGGCGATCGATATAGCGCTCCGTGCGATCCTTAATCCCGGTGAGGAAGTCATAGTGGTTGAACCTAGCTTCGTTTCGTATGCGCCAACGGTCACTCTCGCCGGCGGAGTTCCGGTTCCGGTTCATACGTACAGCCAGGATGAGTTCAAGCTGCAGCCTGAACACATTGAGTCGGCGGTCACCGAACGGACAAAAGCGATTCTTTTGTGCAGCCCGAACAATCCGACAGGCACCGTTCTGTCCAAGAACGACTTAGTTAAAATTGCTGAAGTGGTTGAAAAGTATGATCTGCTGGTTATTTCCGATGAGATTTATGCCGAGTTGACGTATGATGAGCCGTATACAAGTTTTTCTTCGATAGAGAGTATGCGCGACCGTACGATCCTGATTTCCGGTTTTTCGAAAGCATTTGCGATGACAGGGTGGAGGCTTGGCTTTGCCTGCGGTCCAAAAGAGATCCTCCAGGCCATGCTGAAAATTCATCAGTACACGATGATGTGTGCGCCGACGATGGCCCAGCATGCTGCGCTGGAAGCCTTGGTGAACGGACAGAAGGACGTGATCAAAATGAAGGAAAGCTACCGTCAGCGCCGCAGTCTCGTAACTCACGCCCTGGAGGAAATGGGCCTTTCCTGCCATATCCCCGGGGGTGCTTTCTACGTCTTTCCATCCATTGAAAAAACAGGCTTAAGTTCTGAAGAATTTGCCGAACAGCTCTTAATGCAAGAGAAAGTCGCTGTCGTGCCGGGAAGTGTGTTTGGAGAGAGCGGAGAAGGCCATGTGAGATGCTCGTATGCAACCTCCATACAAAAACTGGAGGAAGCGATGCGCCGAATCGACCGGTTTCTAAAGACGTTATAAAAAGGAGCTGGACAGTGGAAGCAATATCCATGTCCAGCTTTTTTGTGACTATTTTTGAGGGGGGCGCAAAAATTCATAGATCGCGGAAAAGTCTTCTTTTCCCAGGCCGTACTGGTTTGCCAGGCTGTAAATTTCTTTTGTCAGGTTGGCGATCGGAAGGGAACTGTGGTTTTGATACGCTTCACCAGTCACCAGGTTTAGGTCCTTTTGTATGTGCTCCAATGGAAATTCCACGGTGTACTCATTCGTTAGGAGCTTCTTCTTTTTGCCGGCTAGAAAAGCACCTGTGGTGGGGCCGCCGATCAGTGTTTCCAGTATGGCTTCTTTCTCGAGTCCAAGAGCCTCTCCAAAGCTAACGGCTTCTGCAAATACAGCCATCGACTGTGCGAGCATCAAGTTGACAACAAGCTTCATGGACGTCCCGCTGCCGTGCCCGCCCTGATGGTGAATGGCTTTCCCCATGGCTTCTAAATACGGACGGACCTCAACGAGAGCTTCCTCGTTACCGCCTACATGAAACACGAGCTCTCCGCGTTCAGCAGGAATTAACGAGCCGGCAACCGGTGCATCCAGAAATCGGATGTCATGCATGCTCGCTTCTTCTGCCATATGCCTCGAGAACGTGGGATTCACCGTGCTGCAATCTACCCAGATGGATCCTTTGGGGAGATGCTTTAAAAAGCCATCTTCACCCAGGGCCATGCTTTCCACCGCTTGAGGGTTGGTGAGCATTGTAATAAGAACATCGGAATGCTTGGCCGTTTCTTTCGGTGTTTCTCCCCATTGAGCGCCCCTGGCCAGTACATCCTCAGCTTTTTGCTTCGTCCGATTATACACAGTAAGCTCATGGCCTTTCGCCAGCAGGTTGCCAGCCATACGGCTGCCCATGATGCCCAATCCGATAAATCCAATCATATGATCCCTCCTTGTTTCCTCAATTCTAAACGCCATCTCGGGCAATCTCCACTCCGATGCTTTGAATCGTTTCGTCTTTTATAAAAAAAGCCTTCCTTTGTACTGGAAGGCTCTCTTTGTCTATCTATTCGACAAGCTTATTGGCTAGAAACAATATTTTCTGTTTTCTTCACTAAAAATTGCAGAGTCTGATCATACTCGCGCTTAAGGCTATCGATGATCTGCTGAACAGGGGCCACTTCCTTAACCCTGTTGACTCCTTGTCCGGCCGACCAAATATCTTTCCATGCCCTGGCATCAGAGGAATCCAGGTGGGACACATCTACGGCTTCTTTTTTCTTCAGCCGGTCAGGATCGAGTCCGGCATTACGGATACTCGAAACGAGATAGTTGGCGTTTACACCGCTGAACGCATCCGTATAAATAAGATCCTCGAAGGAGGCTTCGATCAGCATTTCTTTATATTCATTGCTGGCAAAGCTTTCAGAGGCGGCAATAAAGCGGGTACCCATGTATGCGAGATCGGCTCCGAGTGCCTCGGCGGCCAGAATATCCTGCCCGTTATTAATACATCCGGCAAGGATGGTGATTCCATCCCAAAACTCTTTTACCGCACCGATAAAGGCGATGGGATTGATGGTACCCGCATGTCCGCCGGCTCCGTTGCAGACCAGAATCAGCCCGTCAACACCGGTTTTGGCAGCTTTTTTCGCATGAACCAGATGGATGACATCCGAGAATACCAGACCTCCGTATTCGTGAACGATCTCAACCACTTCACCCGGATGACCGAGAGAGGTAATGACAACAGGAGGCTTATGTTTCCGGATAAGCTGTAAATCCTGCTTATACCTCTTATTTGTTTTATGTACGATGATGTTTACAGCCCATGGAGCAATCTTGCGTTCTGGATCCTGGGCTTTTGCTTGCTTTAATTCTTCTGTGATGCGGAGCATCCATTCATCCAGTATCTCATTCGTTCGCGCATTGAGCAGCGGAAAAGAACCGATGATGCCTGATTTGCACCCTTCAATAACGAGTTCCGGGCTTGAAACGAGAAACATGGGGGCAGAAATGACTGGCAGTTCAAGCTGATTGACGAAATGTTCCGGTAATTTCGCGGACATTGATATTCCCCTCTCTTTCATTAGCTGAAATAAATGAATGAAGTCTCATTCATTTTCACAAAGCAAAACTGGCGATTTCTTATATATTTAAAGTACTTTACCCCTCGTGATCGGTCAAGAGTAAACGGTTACAAAATTTCCAGGAATCCATTCTATGATAGAATGGGAATAAATACTAACCGAAAAAGGAATGGCCATAAAATGAGAACATTTAAACATTGCCAAAGCTGTGGAATGCCTTTCACAAGAGATGAAAAAGGAGGAGGGACAGAACGAAACGGTGAAAAAAGCAGAATGTATTGCAGTCATTGTTACGAGAATGGAAGTTTTGTAAACCCTGATCTTACTGCCGAAGAGATGAAACAGAGGGTACAGGGGAAGATTGTGGAGTTTGGTGCCCCTCGTTTTATGGCAAAGTTCTTTACAAGAAAGCTTCATCAATTGGAAAGATGGAAATCAAACTGAATCCATTCCGGAAGGGGATGATAGGATGTCCAAAAAAGTGATTTTGGCAGGAGGCTCAGGGTTTCTGGGTGAATCTTTAGCTCGGTTTTTACTGAAAAAGAGCTATAAGGTAATTATTTTATCTAGAAAACCAACCCGGTCTGAAAATGGGCTTCGTTATGTTCAATGGGACGGCCAGCAGATTGGGGAATGGTCTGCAGAAATGGATGGATCCTACGCGGTGATCAATTTCACCGGGAAAAGCGTGAATTGCATTTATACGAAGAAAAACAGGCAAGAAATCGTTTCGTCTCGTTTGGATTCGGTAAAGGTGCTTCGGGAAGCGGTTAAGCAGTGAGGCTCTCCTCCCCAAGTTCTTATTCAAGCAGGATCACTTGCCATCTTTGGCGACACAGCACTCTTATGTGATGAAGACTCGCCGTATGGAGCAGGATTCTCAGTTGGAGTCTGTGAGCAGTGGGAAGCTGAATTCTTTAAAGAACCGATGGATGGAACAAGGCAGGTACTGCTGAGGATTGGATTTGCCTTAGGAAAAAACGGGGGGGCACTCGAACCGCTTCAGAAGCTTGTGTCTTTAAACCTGGGCGGTACCGTGGGTTCGGGAAAGCAATATATCAGCTGGCTGCATGTGGATGATTTGAACGCCATGTTTTTAGAAGCGATGGAATCGGATCGTTATTCAGGAATCTATAATGCAACCGGCCCCCATCCGGTCACGAACAAGGCGTTCATGAAAACGTTGAGGAAAGCCATGGGAAAAGGCTGGGCTCCTCCAGCACCGTCACCTTTTGTCTGGTTGGGCGCTTATACGGTTATGCGAACCGAACCAAGCCTTGCATTAACCGGCCGGAATTGCGTGCCGAGAAGGCTGCAGGAAAATGGTTTTCAATTTACATATACCGATCTGGAAGAAGCGCTGCGGGACCTCGTATAAAAAACCCGCTAAAAATCTTCTCCGGGTATAAGACACTCTTTGAAGAGTTATTATTAAATCGTTGCCATCCTTGGTCCGAACGGCGCAGGGAAACGACAACCATTTGCATGATGCTTGGATTGATGGAAACGGAAAGCGGTGTAGTGCAGCTTTTTAATAGGGACCCGAGGGAAAAAAACGGAAAGAGAGAAGTCAGGAGCGATACTTCAAGCTTCAAGTGAAAATCGGATTGAGGCAACGCTGAAGATAAAGGCTGGATATAAAAAAGCGACCCGAATTAAAACTTGGGTTGCTTTTTTTGATGGAATGGATTAAATCCGGGAAAGTAATCCTTCAATCTTCGCTTTTGCTTCCTCAGGTGCTTCTATTTCCAGTACGATTTTCTTGAACTCAAAGCCTTCTAGATCTAAGATCAGAACATTTTTGTGGTTTGAATAGGAAAGAAACACCCATTCATTGTCATATAGGAAACGGCCGTGCTTTACGTTTTTGCCGATACCGGACGTCCCCACACGAAAGGCTAGCGGATTGATCTTAAATTCATCTATTTTTACACTTTGGATGGCTGAGAGGGGAACCTTAATTTCTTTTTTCAACGATGCCGCAGCCGTCATGCCTGTAAAATGGATAATGAGTTTATCGTTCAAATACTCAATATATTTGCTCATAGTTTGAAAAACCTCCTTTTATAAGTTTGACGTTTAAAGTAGAAATATCGTTCGTATAAAAAATATTTTTTAAGTATAAAAAACAGATGCTCGTAATGTATACGGCACCTGTTTTTATCGTTTAGCTTGCTTTCTTGTCAATCCCAGCCACAAGCCTCTTTTAACTTCACTTGGACAACCACAGGATCATGATCACTCGCACGGCCATGCTGTTCCATGAACTGTGAGTTGATGTGGACGATGTCTACATTCGTGTCCTTTTTCAGGTTGTTGGTCACGAGGATGTGGTCAAGCACTTGGGCATTGCCTTGGTATGAATAAGTGTAGCGTTCCTTGTATGGAACTTCCTGAATCATATCGGAAAGTTCTTTTCCTTTTAGTTTTTCCAGAGCAGGTGTAAATTGAAAGTCATTAAAATCGCCAAGCAGTACGACATTCGCTTTCGGATGATCGGCTTTAATGCTTTTTACGAAGTTGTTGACGATGCCTGAAATCTGCAAACGCTGGAGCTCACTGTTCAATACAGGAGGCTGATTTTTGCCGAACAGCGGCTGGTCTCCGCCTTTTGAATTAAAATGATTGGCGATCACGGTTACTTTTTCTCCATTAAACATAAATTGTGCAGCCAGTGGCTTACGGCTGTTCTCAAAAGCAGGATTGGCCGGATCGATACGCCCTGGGTTGAGTGAAAGCTTGCCATTCTTGTATTGAACAGCCTCAGTCGGTGTCCCTTTCGTTCCTGGGGCAAGGGATACACGCTCAGGATTATAAATAAAGGCAACCCGGATATTTCCGCCGGGAATTCCTCCGTCCTTGCCATCGATTGGAGCAATGTCGGTGTATTGATAAGCAGGACCGCCTTTTGCTTTAATTTCATCGATGAGACGCTCTGCGCTTTCCTTTGCATCGGTTCTGCCGTCATCTACTGGCCCGTCTCCATCTTGCATTTCGATTAAACCTACAATGTCTGGGGCATTCAGATTATGAACGATGGAGCCGGCGACCCGTCCTGCTTTTTCATCGCTCGTCCCGTCTTTTCCACCTTCATTGGCAGAGAAGTTCTCTACGTTAAAGCTCGCGATCGTTAATTTCTTATGCTTTCCATGCAATTTTGTGGTTTCAGGCTTTGTTTTACCTTCCACAAGGGCAGGGAGCTGGTCTTTGTCCGTCAGTACTTTAAAGTTGCTGAAGCTGTAGCTCATGACTCCGGTAATATTGCCTTTGAAGTAATCGCCGGACTTAGCAACAAAGCTGCTGTCGTTAATGTCCACGAAGATTCGTTCAGGGTTGTAGTCTGTTTCTGAAATATTAATCGCTCCTGATGTATTAAACGGTGTATTTCCTTTGTTTTTGGTCACGACTGCGAGTTCCCCGTAGTTTTGTGGAGCAACGATTTTCGGTTTTTCCACTTCGACTCGCATGCCTTCCACACTCTCATAGAAATCGATTCCGTCTTCTTTAGGGTCAAAACGTCCAAAATTGTCATTATCGATGATGTGTGTCGGGATATGCCTCCCGTGATCTCCAAGGACCACAGGGTCTGGAAGGGCATGACCATTTTGCATGATAGAAACAGAGCCCCCGTTTTCAGCGTTTATTTCCGTCACGGCAAGGTCGGTTTTCAATTTCTCCGCATATCCGTCAAGCACCCACTCTTTTACCTGGCCCGTCGTTTTTACAAGATCCCCGCTTTTTAAGCCATGGTTCTTTTTATAAACCAGGATGCCTTCAGAAGTTTTCTCATCAAGGTCGGGGACAGTGTCCTGCATATAGAAGTTGTTGGCATCAACTATGTGAGTAACAACACCCTCTACATCTGCAGCCGATTGATTCGCAAATGGCGACTGGTGGGAAGCCCCTTGAATGTCGTGGATTCGAAGTCCAGTTAATGCAACCGTATATTTAAAAGTAGAGACCTCGCTATTTTTAAGCCCTTCTTTGATCGCGATCGCTTTTACCGTTGTATCCTTATTTATGGTAAGTGGTTCACTGTATCGGCTGCTGCTGGAAGTCGGATTGCTTCCGTCCAGTGTGTAATAAATCGCAGCATTTTCGGTAGCTGTGGATAATGCTGCTTTTGTTCCGCTTTTCACTAAACCTGAATCAGGTGAAGCAGTAACTGGCTCAGCTTGAGGTTCTGATGGCGTATTTCCTTGAAAAGAGAAGCTTTTGGCGTTCTTATGGCCCGGAACAGAGAAGTAGGCCATTAAATCACCCGTAATCTGCACTTTTTTGCCCAGGTTTTCCGGGTGTGCTTTAAGATTTAATCCATCTCTCACCGCACCGGCCGGCAGCTGTACAGGGAGGATTTTTGCTTTGTCGGTTTCAGAAGGAGAATCCGCGATTGCAAGATTTGTGTCTTGCGAGAAAGGAGAAGAATGCTGATAAGAAATCGATGCTCCGCTTCCTCCTTTTACCGTACCTACAATGTATCCTTCAACGGTTTTATCGGATCCGGTATTATGGGAAATGGCATCGGCTACTGTGACCACATCGGCAGCAATAGCTTTACTGGAAACTATTGGAGAAAGCATGCTGGCGATGAAGAGCAGTACCATGGAAAGGCTAAACACCTTATTCAGGCTTTTTGTCTTCATGAAGTTCACCCTTTGCTTCATATTTTAAAAGCACTTTACACCCCATTGAAAAAGAGGGCGATTATTGTAAATATATCATGTAAAAAAGGTTATAAATGTCTTATACGGAAAAATGAGGAATTATACCTTGGTTTAGAATTTGTATTAGTAATATTTACCTAATAAGTTTAGACTTGGCCATAACTCTGCAGGGCGATGGGAAGAGATGGATTTATCACGGAAAATTCAGTATTTGTACTAAAGAACATCTTGTATAACCCGGCTGTCTCCTTTATGCTAATAGGAACTTGAAGTTAAGAAAGGGGAATTCCCATTAAAGACCTTCATTCTTTTGGATGGTACGCTTCGCGTATTACTCCGCATCTTTCGAAAGATTTTTTTAAACCTGTACCTGCCCGACTTTGGGGAGGATTTGCCTATCTGCTCGTGGTAGTGGCTGGATTGTTAGCCATTGGGCTTTTTGATCTGCACATCATTATCAATATCGTAATAGCAGGAGTGCTCGGTGCGAGTTATGCAGCCATGGGTTTTCTTGGCCATGAAATTCTCCATGGTACAGTGGTGAAAACGGCATGGCTTCGAAATTTTTTGGGGGCTGTAGCCTTTTGGCCGCTGAGTACAGGGCCAAGATTGTGGAGAAAATGGCATAATATGAACCATCATGTCCATACACAGCATGATGAAAAGGATCCAGATGCCTGGCCGAATCATGAAAAATGGATACAAAATTCGCTTCTTCGTACGATCTATCGTTTACCGTTTGGAGTTCGAGCGTTTTTTAGCTTTCTGTCGTTAAGTGTCCAATTTTCAATGCATGGTTTAAAGATGTTCATCGAGTACATCAAGGACTTTAACCCCAAAAACCGTCCGGCTGTTTTGCTGCAGACGGTTTTGCCATGGGCGACATGGATAGGGATTATGTTTTGGATGGGGCCGGTTAAGTGGTTGTTTGCCTTCTTATTTCCGCTATTGATCGCCAATTTTATTGTGATGAGCTATATTTCTACCAACCACAGGCTGAACCCGCTGACCCCTGTGAATGATCCGCTCGCTAACAGTTTGACTGTTACGGTTCCTAAATGGGTGGATGTGCTGCATTTCAATTTTTCGTATCATACTGAGCATCATTTATTTCCTAGTATGAGCCCGAAATATTATCCAATTATTAAGCAGCATATTAAAAAGATGTGGCCCGAGCGTTATCACGAAATGAAAATGAGCAATGCGATGAAAGCTCTTTGGAATACACCTAGAATCTATTATAAAGATAATGAATTGATTGATCCTCATAAGAAGAATACGTTCGGCACACTGGGCAACGGCCTGGATGGGGCAAAACAGCCTGATCCTGAAGTGATGAAAAAAACGGTATGAATCCAAAAAAAGACCTTGGCTGCTGCGGCAGCCAAGGTCTTTTGTGATAACCATTTTGAGGTGCTGATTTCTCTCCGTCACCTTTTCTGGCTCTCCACAATGCTTCTTGACACTGGTCAATGTAAAGCCTCTAGTTACGGGAAAGGGATGCCAATAATCTCTCCATCCTTAAAAGAAGAAATTTTTTCTTCATTCAATATCACCACGTTTTCTTCAGGATCCTGCGGGATCCGCTTTTTTTCGGAGGTCAATGAGTAAACGGAGTAAATGACTAGAACAAAAAGGAAGGGGATAACCGCCAGCAAGCTATTCTTTTTCATAATTCATCACCGCTACAGCTGGTTTGTCCGGCCTAGAAAGTAGATTGAACGGCAGCCTCTTCTTGTTTCAGCCCTTTCCCTTTTCTTAAAACAAACGCATTAAATCCAATGTAATATGCTCCCAATATGAAGAATACAAAAACAGTGAGCGGATCTCTTATAAAATGCTGGCCATATTGCACATCTTGCAATGACTCGGCACCAGCAGCAGAGGCGAGAAATACGGAACGGTACAAAAAACGCGCCAAAAAAAGAATCAGGATGATCACCTCAATCCACTTGTGGGTCCGGTAGAACAATTGCGATTCCCGCCATTGAAAGGTGCTGTATCTGGCGGCATACACGACAAAGACAACTCCGATCAGGGTGCCTGGCACCGCGTAAAGGAGAGTTGCAGGATGCAGTGCCGCGTTTGCCAGAAAGGCGATCATGATTACAGCAAAGATATCATCCTGAATAACAGCCTTTTTGGCTTGTAAGGCTGAAAACCAATGGTTCTTTTCGTTCGCCGATAAATAAATGACATTACCAATAAAGGAACGGCCATTTGTTGAATGTGCATGCAAACACTCCTCATCTGACATTCTTTAAGTCTCATTGACTTGAAGTATATTACTCTATTTTTAAAGACAATTACCCACTTTTTTTGTATATGTTTTTGAAATAATAAAATAGGGTATTGTTGTTAGTTGAAAATGAATTGTTATCTCGTTGTAATCCTCATGTCATAATGTATTGTTAGAATTGGCTAGGAATTCATTAAACAGGAGGATGTTATTTTGAAAAAATTAGTTTCGGGAATTATTGTAGCAGGTGTACTTGCCGTGAATCCAGTAGCAGGCCATGCAGCACTTGGAGACAACACGCTTAAACCAGAAACCCATGATTCAGACGTTCAGGACCTCCAGGCTTTGTTGAAAAAGAAAGGTTATTTTACATATCATGAAACTACGAACTACTATGGACCATACACAGAGTCAGCAGTAAAGAAGCTTCAGAAAGATAAGGGAATCCAAGTTGATGGAGTCGCAGGAAATTCTGTGTATAAAGCTCTTGGTGTATTCAGCAAGCAGGCGATTGTGGATGAAGCAGAAAAATACCGCGGAACACCCTACGAGTGGGGCGGAGAAACGCCCGATGGATTTGATTGCAGCGGGTATTTAAACTACATCTTCGATAAAGCAGCAAATATAGATCTTCCACGTACCGTGAAAGAAATTCATACAGAAGGAACCTCGGTAGATTCTCCTCATGTTGGAGATATTGTCTTCTTTGATATCGAAGGGGACGGAAATCTTTCTCATGCCGGAGTTTATGTAGGGGATGGAAAATTCATGCATGCTTCATTTTCAAAGGGAGTAACAACAGCAGAATTGGACAGCTCTTACTGGGCTCCTAAATACGAAGGCGCAAAGCGGTATAGATAATATTTTGTGATCGGTGCCAGGCACCGCAATTACACAAGTGTGTAATCGTGGTGCCTGGCACCATTTTTTTATCGCTGCTCCTGGAGCTGAACATCAGTGAAATCCTGTTGGCAGATTTGTGCAGTAGATGCCACATCCTTTAAAGTAGCAGGTGTGCCGGCTTCCAATGGCGGATCCATGGATTGAAGCGGTGATGATACCAACGAAAAAATATCTCGCTTAACTCATCCGGTCCGATCACGCCTTTTTGGCAGACAGAGAGCGAATTCATCAGCTGATCGTTATACTGCTGGATAATGCCATGAAACATACGGGCCAGGGAAATCAAATCCTGTTAGCAGCAAAAGAAGCGGCCGTATCAATCGAACTGATGGTGAGGATAACGGACCTGGAATCGCAGAAAGTGAAAGAGAGCGAATCTTTGACCGATTCTATCAGAGTGATAAAGCAAGATCTGATGAAGAAGGGCTTGGACTTGGTCTATCTATAGCCCAATGGATCCTTGAAAAGCATAACGGCAAGGTCAGGGTTGAGAGTGAACTGGGAAAAGGGACGGCGTTCATCGTTACGTTTCCAAAATAACAACGAAGGGCAGCTGCCCTTCGTTGTTGTATTTGTCGATTATATCGCCCAATTCCCTTTGGTGAACAAAGGGATACGTTTTCCATCCTGGTATTCAGCTTCAATTTCAAGATCAGCAGAACCAATCATAAAGTCGGTGTGCCCATGGCTGTGATTGACTCCTTTGGCTTCAAGTTCTTCTTTGCTTAACTGATCTGCTCCAGGGATATTCATAGTGATCGTGTTGCCCAATGCGAGGTGGCAGGATGCATTTTCATCAAATAAGGTGTTGTTGAACACAATTCCTGAGTTAGAAATAGGGGAGTCAAACGGAACAAGAGCAACTTCACCAAGATACTTCATTCCTTCATCGATGTTGAGGAGTTGTTTGAGCGTATCCTCGCCTTTTTCTGCCTTAACATCCACCACTTTTCCTTTTTCAAAGGTTAAGCTGAAGTTCTCGATGATGTTGCCCATGGCAGATAACGGCTTCTTGCTTGCTACGGTTCCGTTAACTCCTTCTTTAAGCGGAGCGGTAAATACTTCTTCTGTGGGCATATTTGGTATGTAAAACGTGTTGAAGGTTGAATGATGCCCCCCGCCGATCCATACATGTTCAGGATGGAGATCAATGCTGAGATCAGTGCCTTCTGATTTATAGTGCAGTGTTTTAAATTTCTGCTCATTCAAATAATTAACCTTACTCAGCAGCGTTTCCCCATGTTCTCTCCATGCTGTCACCGGGTCTGGCTGATCAACACGAACCGTTTGGAAAATCGCTTCCCAAAGGGCTGCAATGGCATCGTTTTCATCTTTATCCGGAAAAACACTCTTTGCCCAGCCAGCAGTAGGAGCTCCAGCGATCAGCCACGGAACATCACCTGCAAGTCTTGCATTTGTGAATTTTTCAAGCCGTTCACCTGCGTTCTTTTGCACAAGCAATAATCGCTCGGACGGAACTCCCTGAAAGGCATTTGGATCATTGCCGGTAACCATCAGCATGCAATCATTGTTCTCGAGCAAGCTGTCATACATGCCGAGCTGCCATTGAGGAATATTATCCTTTAACACCTCTTCGGAAGCCCCGTTTAAGTGTATTCGGCTCGTTTCTGTGTCTGTCCATTCGACAAAGACACGCTTGCATCCGTTCTTATACGCATGTTCCGTTACTTTGCGGGTGAATGGAGCGGCTTCAATATTAGAATTAATAAGCAACCGCTGCCCTTCTTGAAGATTCAGACCCACTTTAACAACCAGTTCCGCGTATTGATCCAACTTTTCTTCAAACGTTTTCATCGTATCCCTCCTATACTTTGATTTTACTACAGGTGAGGAATAAGGTGGTATTATGAACCATACAGTTTATAATATTTTGTATCGAGGCGTCTTTCTTAGGTATACTAGTTCACTAGGAAGGAGTGTCCAAACATGAAATTGGATCATACCGGAATTGCGGTGCGAAGAATAAATGAAGCGATCGATTTATACACATCTATTCTTGGTGGAAAGCTGGTCCGACAGTATACAAGCGAGAAACCAGGAGTAGAAACACATATCGCCGTTATTGAAATGGACAATCAAATAATAGAACTTTTAGAACCCACGGGTAAAACTTCCCCGATAGAACGGTTCATCCGCCAAAAAGGAAAAGGTGTCCACCATCTTGCTTATGAGGTGGACAACCTTGAAGAAACGATAAGAGAATATGAGGATCGTGGAATCACTTTTTTAAAAGACACCTATCGGATCAATCCTTATGGAAGGAGGCTGATTTACATTAATCCGGTGCACACGCAGGGTACAATCATCGAGTTATGTGATTATATAAAAAGCAATGATTAATGCGTTTTGAAAGGCCGGATACTCTGGGAAAAACAAAAAACGTTAAAGGGGTCATAATGGGTTTTTACTTCTCTTAAGCGTTCGTAGTTCTTTCCATAGTAGGCATGCTCCCAATTTTTAATGTTTCGGTCCGGCCAGTTCACGTAATCTCCCTTTGTATAAGGAGAAAGAGCTTTTCGAACGTGCTTCACCCAGCAACGGTTTTCTTGCTCTTCATCACGGCGATCCCAGGAGGTGTTATATTCTTGGGCGATAATGGCGTGCCGATGGTAATAGGCAGTTTCATCTGGTTCATAGTTGTCCACAGCTCCGCCAAGCGCCTGCTGCCAAATCGTTGTGTTATTGTTCGGTGCCTTCTCCAAATAGTGTTTCATCGTTTTTATGGCTTCAGTCGGCAGGGGCTTGTACACAAAAGAGCCGGAACGTTTAAAGGGAAGGGGACGGTTTCCTTGAGGGGAATTAAAAAAGCTCACAGCTTCAATAAATGGAACACGCTCAAGCTGCCTATCTGTCGGGGATCCTGTTTGGAGAAGGGGTTCGATGAGCTTTACCAATTTTTTAGGTGTACCAATGAATTGGCCGGATGCGGTAATGATGCCTTTTTGTTTTGCCGAGAGTTCGATCTGTGAGGTAAGCCGCTTATCTGTAAAAGGGGCCCAGTGCTGCCATGTATCATATGCTTCTTTGAAATCGTCCCACCCCCATGTTATTGAAAAAATAGAGACGTTTTTAATCGGGTGCACTCTGAAAGTGAAAGCGGTAACGATGCCGAAATTTCCCCCGCCTCCTCCGCGGCATGCCCAGAACAGTTCACTGTTTTCAACCCTGTTGGCATAGATGATTTTTGCGCCGCACTTGCCCGAAGGAACGACAATCTCTACTTCTTCTAAGCTGTCACAGGTTAAGCCAAATTGTCGAGTAAGCATGCCTATTCCTCCTCCGAGAGCAAGTCCGCTTAATCCTACATTGTATACGGTGCCTGCTGGAAGGGTCACCCGATCTTCCCAAAGCTGCCCATACACCAAGCCAAGTTCAGCACCGGCTTGAATCATAGCTGTTTGCTTGTCTTGGCGGTAGTGAATCCCTTTCATCTCACTCACATCAATAATGAGCCCCCTATTGACCAGGGAAAAGTTTTCGTAGCTGTGCCTGCCGCTTCTTACCCGAAAGGGGACTTGTTTTTCTCTGGCCCATCGCAGAGCATTCTTTACATCTTCCCGGTTCTGGCAAAAGACAATGATGCAAGGATACTTCTGGATGCTCAAATTTAAATTTTCTCTCGCACTGTCATAGGCCGTGTTATTTGGGGTAACAATCCGACCTGTAAGTTTTGCTTTTTTCAAAGACATTTCTCCTGTTCAAAGAATAATTGTACAGCGTAGCTTGTCATAGTTTATGCGAACAGGAGTCAAAAGGATTGGACATAAAAACAGCAAGCCGGGCTCCGGCTTACTGTTAGAGTCAGTCAATGACCTGAATACCATTTCGGTCTTTTTCTTTGTTCAATTGATATAAACGGTACGTATGGCTGACGATGACCTTAAGCAGGGCGTAAAACGGAACAGCCAGGATCATCCCTAGGAAACCGCCCATATTGCCGGCGACAAGAAGAATCAGGATAACCGTTAATGGATGAACATCCAGCTTTCTGCCCATAATCAGCGGAGAAGTCACATTACCGTCAATTTGCTGGACCACGATGACCACAATGGCTACTTTTAAGGCCATGAGCGGTGACATGATCAAGCCGATGATAAAAGCGGGTATAAAGGCAATAAATGCACCAAGAAATGGAATGATATTGGTAATCATAGCGACGATGGCAAGAATTAAAGAATAATCGAGACCGATAATACTGTATCCGATATACATCATCACACCCACTAAAAAGGCTGCGGTCGCTTGACCCTGAATATAGGAGCTCAGCGCTTCGTCCATATCTTTTAAAATGCGCTTCGCTTCCGCTGCTTTTAAATAGGGAAGGAAGTTTTCTACTCTGTTGCCAAATCCTTCGCTGTCCTTCAGCAAATAAAATACGATAAACGGAACCGTAACTATAACAGTAGCAACACTTGTAATGACTCCGATCAGGCTGCCGATTTTCGTTCCGATATTGCTTGCGAAACCCTTGGCATAATCACTTGCCTTTGAGGTAAGGCTGTCGATGGTTATATAATCGTTTTGCTGAAAACGCGAGAACCATTCATTCTGCTTCAGGCTATTCACTTTATCGTTAAGTGAGTCAATAATTTGCGGTGCATTGTTGATCAAGCTTTTAAACTGACTCTGCAGCTGAGGCCCTAAGAGAAAGACAAGTAACGTCCCAAGCCCGATGAAAAGCAGATAGATGATCAGGATCGACAGCACTTTCGGTATTTTTCGGCGATCTAAATAATAGACGATCGGCCGTAATAAATAAAAAATAACGCCGCCGATCAAGAACGGGAAGAATAAGGTCGTAAAAATGATTTCCACGGGGCGAAAGATAAAATCCACCTTGGATGAAAGTAAAACAATGAGTAATATAATGACAATCGCATAGCCTATGCGAAAAGCTTTTGAGTTTGGCATAACATCACCTCAGATTGGATTGTTTGCAGTATGAAAGCTAGTATGATTTTTTTAGTTTTAAATATTCTCATCTTCTCTGGCCTAGCCGTTGGCACCGTATTTCTTTATTGGATGGCTCGTTTCCGATTTCCGCAGTTTTACACGCCAGTGACGCAAAATCTCACTATTATTCCTTTCTACTAAAAGAACGCACATTCCCCTCGCGTGGCGCGGTATCGATCTGGTTGCTTGCAAAAATCGATTGTCTGAAATCTAAATCATAATCAAATGCCAATCTCACCGCCTCCTTAATACCTTATTGTTCCCTATATTGGCAGGTCTTAAAACGACAATATCAGGCCGCCGAACATATCTCCTTTTCTACGAAACAAAAAATGCAGGAAGGCTTAGGTGCCTTCCTGCTATTTAGGAGTTAAAACGGACGAAGAGGAATGAAAATCTAAACCACCAATACAGCATAAATGAGTAGCCAATTAGAATAATGGCGGCCCATGGAGAACCGCTCACAATGCCAGTGATCAGATGATTCCATTCCGTGTTGCCTTTAGGACGGCCCAGGGCAAACATAAAACTGACTACAGGAGTTGCGATAACAAATGCAAGATTAATAATAGTAGCTTTTATATGTACTTTTTTCAGAAGATTTATGATGGTTGCCAATAAAGTCAGCCCTATAAATGAGTAAAATAGCAGCCAGAGCCAATCAGGAAGAGTTTCATGCGCCATACAGCGTCCCCCATTAGTCAATATTCTTTCATACCCATCTGTATCCTAAAGGAGAAAAGAAAAAATTGCATAAGAACTTTTTACTATTTTTACAAATAATGGAGACGGTTTTTGCTTTTATTGTAACTTTTTGTGAACTATAGCCTCCGGTTACTTGGCAATTTCCTCTCCGTCAATTACCATTAGTTATGAATAGGAGTATGGAAAGAGGGATGACTTTGGGATATATTGTGACAGCCGTTATTGCAGGTTTGATCGTAACAGGGCTTACCGTTGCTATTGGTCTTCAAAAGGATGAAAAATACGGGTCCTCAACGAAAAATAATCTCAGCAGGCTGACGGCCATTTACGTTGTTTTAATTATCTGTTGTATCATCGGTTTAGGCATTTATATCGGGAATCGTTAATCGTAACAGAAGATGAAAAAATGAAGAGAGGGAAAAACATGAAATCTGTCATTCTTGATGTAGATACGGGAATTGATGATGCGTTGGCGATCGCTTATGCGATCCATTCTCCGGAATTAAACATCCTCGGTATTACAACGGGTTTTGGGAATGTATCTGCTGAGGAAGCAACAAGGAATACACTCCAGGTTCTTCAATTATTAAATAGAGCAGATATTCCTGTTTATCGAGGTGCAGAACGGCCGTTTCGCAGAGAAAGCACCCGTCACAGAGCGTACGATGTGCATGGGCAGGATGGTTTGGGGAACATTCAGCTGCCGCCGCCTGAACTCTTATCATCAGGGCTGCATGCCAGTGATTTTATCATTTCGATGGTGAAAAAATATCCTCATGAGATCACTCTTATTACGGTAGGTACTCAGACCAACCTGGCTCTTGCTCTGGAAAAAGAGCCTTTCATTATAGATTTGGTGAAGGAAGTCATTATCATGGGCGGCGCAGTCACCGTCCCGGGAAATGTTACACCTGCTGCAGAAGCGAATTTTTATGCGGACGCAGAAGGGGCGGATTTTGTGCTTCAATCAGGGCTTCCGATTACACTTGTCGGTCTTGATGTGACGATGAAGACTCTTTTACAGAGACGGACTTTGGCAGATTGGGGAAGCTGCGGATTGAAAACGGGTGAAATCTTTGCTGAAATGTGCAGCTTTTATATGGATTTTTATGAAAGCAAGAATCCGGGGCTCGGCGGATGTGCTCTTCATGATCCATTAGCTGTTGGGGTCGCAGTCGATCCCTCTTTTATTAAAACAACATCAATGGGCGTCCGAATTTCAAAAGAACCGGAGAACCTGGGGCAGAGTATAGGTGTGGCAGCAGATAAAGGAATCTCTGTAGGTCTTGAAGTCGATGCAGAGCGATTCAGGGCACACTTCCTCAATCGCATCCTTCCTGCCGAAAAAAAGGGGAGTCATCATGCTTGACATTAAAGAGATCTCCGCTGAACAAACGTATGAGATTAGACATAAAGTGCTTCGTCCCAATCAAACGCTGGATGAATGCCAGTTTCCGGGTGACAATGATCAGGGGACGTTCCATCTTGGGGCATATCAGGGGGATAAACTTATTTCAATCGCCTCTTTTTATCGAGAGAGTCATCCGGATATTACAGGCAGTGTGCAGTACCGCCTGCGCGGAATGGCCACCCTTGAAGATTACAGGAAAGAAAAGGCGGGAAGCAGTCTTCTGTTGCGAGCCGAAGACAGGCTGAGAAAGCAGAATGCTGATTCCTGGTGGTGCAATGCAAGAGAGGGTGTTGCCGGTTATTATAAGAAGCTCGGTCTGCGTGAATGCGGTGATGTTTTTGACCTCCCGCGGATCGGTCCCCATATCGTGATGTTTAAAATGTTAACGTAAAAGAATTTTAAGAATAGGATAAAACAAGCCAGAATATAGTGTATCAAGTGAATACATCACTATACCTCTGCTGATCAGACATGCTGAAGGCCCACTCTTTATTCCAAAAGAAGTGAGCCTTTTTTATTTTTTTGAAAACCAGAGGGAATTCTAAAGGAGGGAAGAAAGATGACTGTCTTTTTAATCATTGTGAACATTGCAGTGCTATTGCTGCTTGCTGGCGGGTTGTATTGCCTTCAGCGAAGGCACGTATCCTTTTCAAAACGTGTTTTTGCGGCTTTAGCTGCGGGTATCGTGTTTGGTCTTATCCTTCATTTTATTTATGAACCTTCTTCCAAGGTGTTGGCCAGCTCCGCCGACTGGTATTCCATCATCGGAGGCGGGTATGTAAAGTTCCTTCAGATGGCCGTCATGCCGCTCGTTTTTGTTTCCATCCTGTCGGCGTTTACTAAATTGAAGCTCACGAACAACGTCGGAAAAATCAGCGGCTCGGTCATAGGCATTTTGCTCGGAACCACAGCCATCGCTGCTGCGATCGGCATTGCAGCAGCATTGTCATTTCATCTCGATGCGGTCCAGATCACGAAAGGCGCTCCTGAGCTCGCACGTGCAACAGAGCTTCAGACGACGTTTGAAGGAATCAAAGACAAGACATTGCCTCAGCAGGTGCTTGACCTCCTTCCTGCCAATCCGTTCCTTGATTTTACAGGAGCCAGGCCGACTTCCACCATCGCAATCGTGATATTTGCTGCCTTCGTAGGGATTGCCTATCTAGGGGTCAAACGAAAACAAGCAGAACAGGCAGCTTTATTTGAAAATATCGTGGAAGCCGTTCATGCTGTTGTCATGCGAGTTGTGACATTGATTCTCCGATTAACACCTTATGGAGTTCTGGCACTGATGACCAAGACGGTAGCTCTAAGTGATTTGGATGCCATCGCTAAACTTGGAAAATTTGTAATCGCCTCCTATGTCGCCCTTGCGCTCATGTTTATCATTCACTTGCTGTTTATTTCATTCTCGGGATTAAGTCCTCTCACGTATATCCGCAAGTCCATTCCTGTTCTTTCGTTTGCCTTTACTTCAAGAACGAGTGCAGGTGCACTTCCACTTAATATCAGCACACAAAAGAGCCTTGGTGTGCCTGAAGGAATCGCCAACTTTGCAGGTTCGTTCGGTCTTACGATCGGGCAGAATGGTTGCGCAGGTATCTACCCGGCCATGCTCGCCGTAATGATTGCGCCCTCGGCGGGTATTGATCCGCTGACACCCTCTTTCATAATAAGCCTGATTGTTATCGTCGTAATCAGTTCATTTGGAATTGCCGGCGTAGGAGGCGGCGCAACTTTTGCAGCACTCCTCGTTCTTTCTTCCATGAACCTTCCTGTCGCATTGGCGGGTCTGCTCATCTCTGTTGAACCGCTGATTGATATGGGAAGAACTGCACTGAATGTGAGCGGCTCAATGACCGCTGGAATCCTGACGAGTAAGGCGAGAAAAGAGCTCGATACGGAGTTGTACAACGCACCGATTAAAGAACTTAAAGCAGAGGTTTAAAGCTTTAAGGCCGATTGGAGGTTTGAAGAGAACAGCAGAAAAAGCAGACGGGAGTAAGAATGCTCACCCCTGTCTGCTTTTTTTGCATATGGCTGTCTCGTTTTCTAATTAAATATAATTTGGGGTGTATATACCAGATCTGAAACTTCCTCCACGATGGAATCCTCACTGCTTTGTGAGTCAAATCCATTCCATTTTTCAAAGAGCTGAATCCTGCCGTCTGGAAGGGTTTTAGGGGTGGAGGTGCATTTACCGGTTTTAATTTCATGTTTCTGATTGATATGGCTGTAAGTAAAATCAATGCTGCCGTCACTTTTAACAATGCCGATCATATTTCCCTTTATCACATCTCCTCCTGAATATGTAGCACTTAAGATGTCATCGTCCTGCTTATACGTAAAATACGTTTTTGAAGCCGCACCATTCTCTGAACTTTTCACGGATACAAAACGCCGACCATTATAGTTGACCATTCAACGCGTCCTCCCTTTAAAGTTTTAAAGACAATGATAGCAAAAGAATATGATTTTGAAAACAGAAAATTCCGTTTTTTTATAAAAAAGTAAAAACAGATGTCAAAATCTTTAAGAAGGAGGAAATACTTTAGCTGTCCTTACGGGGTGCAGTTGTTTATAATAGATGAGGGATAACTATGAAAAATGAAAGGGCAGGATGATAGAATGATAGGAAGAAACAGATTCGGAATCCGCGCTAAAATATTTGCGGGGTATCTAGTGATTATTCTTTGTCTGGTCGTTTCAATATTATCAGTCAATAATCAGATTGCCTCGATGCAAAAAGAGCGGAATTTTATTATTAACCATGACATTGAAGTGCATTCACTGACAAACGAAATTGAAAAGCAGGTCCTCGACATGGAAAACGGCCAGCGTGGCTTTATCCTTACTGGGGATGAGAGTTATCTTAAACCGTATGACCGTGCTGCAGATAACTGGGAAAGCCATTATAACCGGTTAAGTGAACTGATATCCGATAAACCAACACAGCAAAAAAGACTAGCAGATATTAAAACTTCTATTCAGAACTGGATTCAATATACAGGAGAACCGTCCATTCAATTGAAGAGGGAAAACAAAGATAAAGAAGTTGTATCCTTCCTTAAAGAAGACGCTGGCAGCAAGAGCGTCGAACAGATCCGGAGCCAGTTTGACACGTTCCGGACGACTGAAAAAGGCCTTACAAAAGAAAGGGCGGACAAGCTTGACGAACAGAACAAGTTTTTGAAAACGGGGCTTTATTCTCTGTTGGTGATCGTCGTAGCAGTGTCGGCTTTCATTGCATTCTTTGTTTCTGGCTCAATTTTGAATACGATTAAAGCAGTCGTGCGTTCGTTGACAGCGATGTCTTCAGACGGTGACCTTTCCCAGCGCATTCACGTGAAAACGAGAGATGAAATATGGGAGCTTGCAGAAGCAACGAACGAACTTCTAAATAAAATAGAGCGGAGAGAATGGCTGCAGTCCAGCACAAACCAGGTGGTCGAACGATATCAGGGGACTTCGACCATTAAAGTGCTGGGAGAGAAATTTGTTACTGGTGTTGCCCATTTAACTGGAGCTTCCATGGGCGCTCTCTATGTCCGGGAAGGAAACGGGGAGAAATCGGTTTTCTCAAAAAAAGGATCATTTTCAGAACCTATGGGAGAAGCAGGACGCGAGACGTTCAAGCCGGGGGAAGGCCTTGTGGGGCAATGTGTATTTGAAAAACGTATTCTCGTAGTGGAAAAACTGCCAGAAAATTATCAAGTCATCGGAACGGGGCTAGGAGAGGTACGGCCGAGAAGCTTGCTGATTGCTCCGGTTTCTAACGAGCAGGAAGTGATTGCCGTTCTAGAACTGGCTTCACTTGAAGCATTCACCGAACAGCATATTGAATTGATAGAAAACGTAACCAAAACATTTGGCCTCACCATCGACAGTGTTCTTGGACGAATGGAAATTGTTCGCCTTCTGAAAGAATCCCAGGCGATGACGGAAGAACTTCAAGCGCAATCGGAAGAGCTTCAAACACAATCGGAAGAGCTTCAGATGCAGTCAGAAGAACTTCGAATGATTAATGAACAGCTTGAACAGCGCACCTTAGAAGCAGAAGATCGATCAGCAGAACTTCAGAACGCAAAAATCCAGCTTGAAGAAAAAGCCAAGCAGCTGACCTTGAGTTCCCGTTACAAATCAGAATTCCTTGCAAACATGTCACATGAGCTGAGAACGCCTCTGAACAGCATCCTCATCCTTTCGGAGATGCTTGCTGAGAATTCTTCCAAGGGGCTTTCTTCTGAAGACGAGGAGTTTGCAAACGTGATTCACTCCTCGGGACAGGACCTTCTAAACCTGATTAATGATATTCTTGATCTATCCAAGGTGGAAGCCGGTAAGCTTGAAATGCATTTCAGCGAGATGAACATGAGCGAGCTTCCATCACAGCTTGAGCGCAACTTTGGACACATCGCTGATCAGAAGAAACTTAAATTTGAGATCATTAAAGAACGTGATGTCCCGGATATCTTCTATACGGATGAGAAGAGATTCCAGCAGATCATCAAAAATCTTCTTTCCAACGCCTTCAAATTCACAGAAGAAGGAAAGGTTGTTCTGCATATTGAAAAGGAATCTGGTGTTCCGCTTGTTGACGGAGCGGATCACTGGCTTAAAATCACTGTTAAAGATACGGGAATAGGGATCCCCAAAAATAAACATGATCTCATTTTTGAGGCCTTCCAGCAAGGGGATGGAGCGACCGTCCGCAAGTATGGCGGTACAGGGCTAGGGCTGTCCATTTCTCTTGAATTTGTTAAATTGCTGGGCGGACGACTGGAACTGGAGAGTGAAGAAGGAGAAGGAAGCACATTTACTTTATATATTCCAAGCCTTCCGAACGGTATTGTCCCTGTCCAGGAGATGGATGAAGCAGTAAGTGAGGCTGCAGCAGCCCTATCACCCTATATTAAGGACGAAAATCAAATGATGGAGGAGCCTGGCGGCAATAACCTGCCGGTCCATGAACAGGCTAGAGCCGATATCAGTTCCTTTCAAGGAAAAACCGTACTGATTGTAGATGACGACTATCGTAACATCTTTGCTTTAAAAACAGCACTGGAAAATGAAAAAATGAATGTCATCACAGCTTCGAACGGCAATGAATGTCTTGAACTGCTGCAGAAGGAACAAAACATCGATATGATCCTGATGGACATCATGATGCCGGTTATGGATGGGTATGAAACGATGAGGAGAATCCGAGAGAACGAGGAGAACTCCAGAATTCCGATTATCGCACTCACTGCAAAAGCAATGAAAAGCGACAGAGAAAAGTGTCTCGAGGCAGGGGCAACCGATTATATCAGTAAACCTTTAAAAATTGAGCAGCTGTTTTCGGTGATGAGGGTTTGGATTACGAACAAGTAAGGAAGAATAATATGAATAATCAAATGATTGTAACGGATGACGAACTTGAAATTGGATATGTGGAAAATCTGGAAGCAGACCTTTTATTGGAAGCCATCTTTCGGCTATCCGGTTTTGATTTCAGAAAATACATGAGGGCCTCGATTATCCGCCGGATTCAGAATAGAATGCGGCTGGAACGCATTCCAACGATAACAAGGCTTCATGAGAAAGTGGTTCATGAGAAAGGTTTTCTTGAAAAAATGCTCAATGACTTTTCGATCAACGTGACCGAGATGTTTCGGGATCCAGAATTCTTTAAAGCTTTCCGCCAACATGTCGTTCCCGAGCTTAGGAAGCTTCCGGAGATCCGGGTATGGCATGCAGGCTGTGCGACAGGGGAAGAAGTCTATTCGATGGCCATCTTGCTTGAGGAAGAAGGATTATCAGAAAAAACCACAATCTATGCTACTGACATGAACGAAAAAGTATTGGAGAAGGCCAAACAAGGAACTTTTTCTTTAATGAAGATGCAGACTTACACAAGGAACTATATTCAGGCTGGCGGCAAAGAGGCGTTTTCGGAATATTATAGCGCGGATGAGCATTTTGCCTATTTTCATCCTTCGCTTTTACGGAATATTAGTTTTGCTCAGCATAATCTGGTCACCGATTCTTCCTTCAATGAGTTCCATGTCATCATTTGCAGGAACGTGCTGATTTACTTTACGGCAGAACTACAAAATCAGGTTCAGGGATTGTTTTACGAGAGCCTTTGTCCGAGAGGATTCCTTGGCCTCGGTAATAAAGAATCTCTTCGTTTTTCCGAAAAGACCCCTTACTATAACGAATTTGCTGCTGCTGATAAAATTTATAGAAAACGATAAAAAAGACGGGCGATCCTTTCGCCCGTCTTTTAGCTTTATATCCAATTATATGGCAGAGGGCACTTTGGTTCCTTCTGCCTGGATCATAAGAATACACATGTCGTCCTGCTGATTTCCAAGTTCCTCTTCAGGGATGACCAAATGGATCGGCGATGTGATGGTTTGATTCCATTTTTGCGAAGCGATGAACTGCAGTTTATCGAGCAGGATGTTCTCGTCCTCGTTCGCTTCAATGACACCGTCAGTAAAAAGAAGAAGCTGAATATCTTTTTCAAAATGAATCGTAGATTTTTTAACTTCCATTTGATCAAAAAAACCTACGGCACAGCTGCCGCGTTCCAATAAGCATTGTTCTTCCCCATCTACCAGCACGAAGCCAGGTGGATGACCCGCATTCACATATTCAACGGTTTTCCTTTGGGTATCAATGATCAAATAAATGCAGGTAAAGTAATAATTGTAAAAGTTTTTCTGATTGTATAAGAGGGCCATATACCGGTTGAGTTCTTTTATTACCCGTTCAGGATCTTCGAGTATCTTGATGGCATCTCTCATGACAGAAGATATGTACATGCAAACAAGGGATGAGGAAAGCCCGTGGCCCATCATATCAAGCAGAATAACACCATACCGGTGATCGTTAAAGCGGTGCCAGTAGTACATGTCCCCGGCAAGTTTAAAGGAGGGAAGATGTGAGACATTAATCTGGATATTTTCTTGCTGAAGAGGGGGATTTAAAAGGCTTCGCTGAACCTGCATGGCAAGGTCGAGCTCATCCCTGATTTTTTTTTCTTGCTCCATATGCCAGTCTTTTTCATATTTCAACCGCAGCGCTACACGTATACGGGCAAGCAGTTCAACTTTATTTATCGGTTTTGTAATATAGTCCATCCCGCCTACATCAAGTGCTTCGGCAAGTTTGTTCGTATCCTCAAGGGCGGTGATGAAAATGATCGGAATATCTTTTAGCCGCTCAACCTTTTGAATACGTCTGCAAGCTTCAATTCCATCGATTTCAGGCATCATGATGTCCAAAAGAATCAAGTCAACATCACTTTTTTTCGGCTGCGGATTCCCCATTTCAAGGTAATCGAACAATTCGCTGGCGGATGAAAGGGAGACCGTACTCTCATAACCGGCACCTTTTAATATTTTTTCAATAACAAATAGATTTACGGAATTATCATCTACCATAAGAATAGACATGTATTCTTTTCTCCTTCAACTGGGTATGTGAAATATACTATTCTATCATTATACTGAAAACGGGCTGGGAAGGTATAATTTAATGACTATAATACCCACCTGTGCATAATAAGTGAGGGACCAGCCAAGAATGGTTACAATAAAAAAGAGAATTCGAGAGGAGCTGATCATATGGCACTGCATTCTTTTCATTTGAAAGCAAGCTGGCCGGGTTTGCGAAATGATGTAGGTGAAATGGAAACAGGAAACCTGAAAACGAAGATCTCGATCCCTCCTGAAATGGATGGACCGGGAGTGGGGACAAACCCTGATGAGCTGCTGCTAGGAGCAGCGGCTACCTGTTATATTATTACGCTGGCTGCCATGATGGAGAGAAGCAAGCTGCAGAAAGAAAACCTTACAATGGAATCCGAAGGCATCGTAGACGTTACAAAAGGTGTGATTACCTACAAGAAAATTATCCATCGCCCTGTTATAGCCTTAAAAAGCGATGCGACAGAGGCGGACAAACAGCTTGCTAAAAAGCTGGCCGAAAAAGCGGAAACCTCCTGCATGATCACAAGGGCCATACAAGGAAATGTTATGGTGGAATTGGAAGCGAGCGTCACAAAAGCATAACCAAAACCAGAATGCAAAGGAATGCATTCTGGTTTTTTTGCGCGTTGTTATTGATTGTCTGTCCATTCGTGTTCTAAAATGCTGAAGAGCAGAGAGTTTCTCCAACCGTTTTGCATTTTAAGATCTTCTCTGAGCACTCCCTCTTTTGTCATTCCTAATTTTTGGAGTACCTGTACAGATCCTTCATTGTCAGGGTGGCATGTAGCATAGATCCGGTGCAGATTGAGAACGGTATAGCCTAAATGGAGCAGATGCCTTCCTGCCTCTGTGGCATAGCCCCGGCCCCAGTAAGCGGGGTGAATAACATAGCCGATCTCTCCGATTTTGTTGGTGAAATCCCTGATGTTCAGCTCCGCTACCCCAATTAATAACTCATCTTTTTCTTCAATGACAGCAAAAGCAAAGCGGGTTCGGGGATTGAGTTTCGTATCTTTGATGACCTGGCTTATGAATTCAAGCGTTTCTTCCTCAGTATTTGGCCCCCAAGGCTGAAAACGGCATGTGATCTCCTGGGAAGCATAGGAATGGACATCCTGCCAGTCGGTTTTTCTTAATTCGCGTAATCGGATTCTCTGATAGGTTTGTTTTTCCGTCATACAGCTTTCCTCCAATGTTAAGTGACGTGCATTAAGGTTATTCTTCCTCCATAACAGATTTTCCTTGTTTTGTAAGATGAATGGTCAATCCATGCAGGAAGATCCCCGCACTTTATCGAAGGTCTACTATAAACATAAACCAACAAAAAAAGGAGACTCGATATATGGAAAATCAAGCATTGAAATGGATGGATTATCATCTCTGGGCGAATAAGAAATGGTTTGAGCATTTGAAAATGCTTCCAGAAGAAAAGGTAAAGCAAGAAATTAAAAGTGTATTTCCTAGCTTGATGGATACATTGGTCCATATGCTGAAAACCGATCTGATCTGGCTTTGGACAATTACCGGACGAACGTACGAGGAAACGATTCATTCGCTCAATGAATGGAATGAAAAGCTGGAAGGTGTAACGTTAATTGAGATTGAAAAGTTATTTATGGAAATATCCAGTGATTATAAACGCTATTTAAACGGGATAGAGGATCCTCTTCAGATGGTCACGATTTCTCATCCGAAATTTGGAGAAGCAAAAGCGCCTCTGCAGGATTTTATTTTGCATGTTGTTAACCATGGAACCTATCATAGAGGGAACCTGACGGCGATGCTCAGACAGATGGGAGAGGCAGGCGCATCTACCGATTACATTTTTTACCTGTATGAAGAACAGAAGCTTTTTGCACGAAGCGGGGAAACGAACGTATAAGACCATATCTATTCCTTGAAGGGAATGGTATAATGAAAAGGAGTACAAATGTTCGAATCCCTGCTTCAAGGAGTGAACCATGAAACTTATTATTGCTGAAAAACCATCCCAGGCCCAAGCACTTGCAGGGCCTTTTTCTAAGGTTAAAAAACAAAAGGGCTACTATGAGATTCCGCCTCAGGAAATCTTTCCTAAAGGGGCATATTTAACGTGGTGTGTTGGGCATCTGCTGGAACTCGTGCCGCCAAAGGACTATAAACCGAAATGGGAAAAATGGAAACTTGAAACTCTCCCGATGATGCCTGACCGTTTCAAATATAAAGTCTCTTCCTCAAAATGGGATCAATTTCAAATTATAAAAAAGCTCGCATTTGATCCGGGAGTCACCGAGATCATAGGTGCTACCGATGCGGGGCGTGAAGGGGAGCTCATCTACAAATCGCTCCTCCTCAATATGAACTGCAGGAAGCCGGTCAAACGATTATGGATTTCCTCGTTAACGAAAAAGGCCGTCAAGGATGGATTTAACAACCTGAAAGATGGCAAGGAAACACTTCCGGTCTTTTTTGAAGCATACTCAAGAGCGTGTGCGGATTGGCTTGTCGGTCTGAACACCACAAGGGCTTACACGCTCTTGATGCAGAAAAAAGGAATCAGAGAGACGTTTCCAACGGGAAGAGTGATGACACCGACAGTAGCGCTGGTCGTAAAGCGCGAGGATGAGATCGAGAAGTTTAAACCAGAACCATTTTTTGATGTGATCGGTTCATTTGATGTTAACGGCAAGAAGTATAGCGGCAAATGGCATGACAAAGACAGCAGCCGCCTCAAAACGAGAGAAGAGGCCGAAGCCATAAAGCTGAGGACAGAAAGCAAGTCTTGCACGGTAACGGTTATTAAAAAGGAGAGAAAGGAATACCAACCACCGATGCTGTTCAACCTTTCAGCTCTACAGGCTAAAGCAAACCAAGTGTACAAATACTCGCCGGAAAGAACACTGAACATTACGAGTGATCTTTACCTGAAAAAGATTGTCAGCTACCCACGGTCGGACAGTCCATATATTACTGAAGAAGAGGCAAAAATGATGCCGGGCATATTGGACAAGCTGGGTGGCCTTGAAGAGTATAAACATCTGCTTCCATCACCGAAGCGATCCATCATTGGGAATGCACGCTTTGTTAATCCAGCGAAAGTATCGGACCACTATGCCATCATCCCAACGGAAAACGTAGTGAATCCCGCAAAGCTGAACAGAGACGAGCGAAACATTTACGATTTGATTGTGAGAAGCGTAATTGCCGCACATTATGACAAGGCGATCATGGACACGACAACGATCGTTACACAAGTCAATGATCGGGACGAGTTTGTGTCAAAGGGGAAACTTGTTATACAAGAAGGATGGCGCAAGGTTCTTTTTGAAAACAAGAAAAAAGAAGATAAAAAAGAGGATGATGACAACACGCTTCTCCCGGATGTAGCTGAATCTGACCAGGGAAGAGTTGAGAGCATCACGGTTCGTGAAGGAAAAACACAGCCGCCTAAACGCTATACACTTGGAAGCCTTGTCACTCTTATGAAAACAGCCGGAAAAACGATCGAGGATGAAGAGCTGAGCAAGGTGCTCGATCAAGTACAAGGTCTGGGGACGGAGGCTACGCGGAGCAGCATTATTAAAAAAATTGAGGAACTCGATTACATCAAGGTACAGAAAAACCAGGTGTTTGCAACAGAAAAAGCAAAGGCGCTGATTGCAGCAATCGGTGATGAATCCATTCTGACGTCCGCGGAAACAACGGCGGTATGGGAACAGCGGCTCCGTGAGATCGGAAAGGGAAAAGCAGATGCGAAGCAATTTATGGAGCTGACGCGAAAAATGACGGAAAAAGTGATCAATGACGCCATTGCAGGGGCAGCAAGCTGGAAGGTCGAGAATGTTCCATTATCTAAAGCAGCGGCGGACCCTCTTGGGAAATGCCCGGCCTGCGGGAAAGAGATCCTATATATTAAGAGGAATGACTTCTATGGCTGCAGCGGTTATAAAGACGGATGCAAGTTTTCCATCTCCGGCAAGATTGCCAGGAAAAAGCTCTCTGCAGCACAGGTAAAACGTCTGCTTGAAAAAGGAGAGACGGCAAAGCTGAAAGGCTTTAAAAGCAAGCAGGGAAAACCGTTTGCCGCTGCTCTTACCCTTAATAGAGAAACGGGGAAGATCGAGTTCAAGATGTAACTCGCCAAAAAAGGATGACCGGCTTGCTGCCGATCATCCTTTTGTTATTTCTTAAATCGATAGGGAACGGTGGTTACTACGACGTTTCTTTTATACAGAAGGTAAGCCCTGATGAGCAGGCTTGACTGGTTGTGAAGAATGTTATGCCAGTTTTTTTTGGTTATGAATTGCGGAATCAGTACTGTGACCCAGTAATTTGATTCTCTAGCTTTGTGCTGAGCGGTGTCTATAAATTTAGTGAGCGGTTGTACTATGCTTCGGTATTGTGAGTGCAATGTGACCAGACGGATGTCCGGCTGCCACTTCACCCATTCTTCTTCAAAACGTTTTTCCGACCGGCGGTCAAAGGCTACATGGACGGCAATGACTTGGTCAGAGAGGGTTCTGGCGTAATTCAGTGAGTTCTCAACCACGCGAGTCATCCCGGCAACCGGAACGATAATAGCGTTGCCTTCGATGGGGACAGGGCGTTGTTCTGACTCCAGACGAAGCTGGTCACTCACGTCCATGTAATGGCGATGGATTCGATGGAACATTATGATGATCAATGGCAGGAAAATCAAAATGGACCAGACTTGAATAAATTTCGTTACAAAAAAGATCATCAGGACTGTCAGGGTGATGAGGGCGCCGATTAAATTGGCCGTCAGCTTTGAAATCCAGCCTTTTGGTTTTTCTCGAAGCCATTTTAAGATCATACCGGACTGTGACAGGGTGAAAGGTATGAATACCCCAACGGCATACAATGGTATTAGGTTCTCTGTCTTCCCTTTGAACGCTACGATGAGGATGATGGATCCGATTCCCAGTGTAATGATGCCATTGGAATAGCCCAGGCGGTCACCTCTCATCGTGTACATTCTCGGCATAAATTTATCGGCCGCCAGGTTATAAGCGAGCAGAGGGAACGCAGAATAGCCCGTGTTCGCTGCAAGTACAAGAATTAAAGCGGTTGTTCCCTGGATAAAATAATAAATGTAATTGCGTCCGAACGTTTCAGCAGCAATCTGTGAAACCACGGTTTCCTCCCCTTTTGGTGCAATGCCATACCAGTAGGCAAGAAATGTCACCCCGGTAAATAAAACAGCAAGCAGTAAACCCATCATGATCAAGGTTTTTGCTGCATTATTCGGGCGGGGTTCCTTAAAGTTGGGTATGGCATTTGAAATCGCTTCAACCCCTGTCAAGGCTGAGCATCCAGAAGCAAAAGCCCTAAGCAGCAGGAACAGGGTCAGCCCAGCAACAGGAGTACCGACTGGTGTGTGGGCTGATGCAGGGACATGACCGGTGGCAATATGGTAGAGGCCCACGCCGATCATGATCAGGAGAGCGACAACAAAGAGATACACCGGATAAGCAAGAATGGACGCTGACTCTGTTAGCCCTCTTAAATTTAAAATGGTGATCAGGATCACAAGGACGACCGCAATGCTGACGTTATGGGTGTGAAGGGCAGGAAAAGCGGAAGTAATGGCGTCTGTTCCTGCTGAAATACTTACTGCCACGGTTAAAATATAATCGACGAGCAAAGATCCTCCTGCTACAAGACCGTAATTGACACCCAGGTTTTCTTTGGAGACCACATAGGCTCCCCCGCCATGCGGATAGGAAAAAATGATCTGTCTGTAGGACAATATTAGTGCAAGCAATAAAATAAGGACGCCTACAGCGATCGGCAGAGAGTACCAGAAAGCTGTTGCCCCTACCGTCACAAGCACTAGAAGGATTTGCTCGGTTCCGTAAGCAACCGAGGAGAGTGCATCAGATGAAAGGATAGCGAGCGCTTTCAGTTTATTTAATTTGTGTTCCCCAGCCTCGGCAGATTTTAGAGGGCGTCCGATTAGAAATCGTTTTAAAGAAGTTAACATACATTCACCGCCAATTTAGGATTAATCGTTAAATTTCCCAATTTGGTCAGTTTCTAGTCCCATTTAGGGTAAGAAGATAACAAAAAGGGGAGCATGAAAGAAAATACCCAACGCAATAAAGGAGAAATCGGTAATGAACGAAAAACAGATGGCAGGCGAAAAAGCAGCTGAATTTATAGAGGACGGTATGATACTCGGCCTGGGAACAGGGTCCACAGTCTATTATATGCTTCAAGAGCTGGGGAAAAGGGTACAAGGAGGACTGAATATTCATGGGGTTTCCACTTCGAAAGCGACAACAAATCTGGCAAAGTCGCTCAATATTCCCCTATGTTCAATCAACGATATCGACGGAATCGACCTGACCATCGATGGAGCGGATGAAGTAGATGGTGAGTTGAACGGAATAAAGGGGGGAGGCGGAGCCCTTCTTTATGAGAAGGTAGTAGCAAGCATGTCTTCCAAGGTCATATGGATCGTTGATTCGGCTAAACGGGTCGATTCACTCGGCAGATTTCCTCTGCCGGTTGAAGTCCTGCCGTTCGGGTCTCGATATCTTTTTCGTATCTTCGAAAAGGAAGGCCTTCAACCTGCCTTCCGTAAAAAAGGTGAGGCACTTTTTATAACAGACAGCGGCCATACTATCATTGATCTGAAAGTGCCACGCATGGAAGATCCCCAAAAAACAGCCTCATGGCTTGATGGGCTGACAGGTGTCATTGAACACGGATTGTTTTTGAATATGGCCGACCTGCTGATTGTGGGAGAGCCGGAAGGTCCGACAGTTGTGCACCGAAAATAAAAAAATTTTGAAAAACCGTTGCATCAGAGTGGATAATCCTGTATATTCTATTTTAATAAAACTGAATGTGATCAAAAGCTTTGAAAGGAACATGAGTGGTCTGGCCGGTTGCACAGAGAGGAAGGGTGCTGAGAACTTCCCAACGCAGGAGATTCACTTACCATCCATGAGCTGTATTGGTGAACCAGAGTAGCCAATACCGCAGCCGCTGCGTTAAAGCGCTGGAGCCATCAATTCGTTGCAGAAACCTTTTGATGGGAATCTGGGTGGAACCACGGGTAAAACGCACTCGTCCCTATTGCCGGGGATGGGTGCGTTTTTTCTTTTCCTTTCCCTCTAAAGATAAAAGCTGTGAACAGGACATGAATGACTCGGGACCGGTCTTACAGAGAGGGAAGGAATGCTGAGAACTTCCTGACGCAGGAGAGTGATTTACCGCCTGGGAGCTGAATGGATGAAGCGCATCTTTAGTAGTCTATTCCGCATGCGCTGCGTTACAGCGAAATGGAGCCGTCCACTGAAAATTGTGGCGGGAACCAGGGTGGAACCACGGGTAAAAGCACACTCGTCCCTTGATCAGGGATGGGTGTGCTTTTTGTTATCCAAAAAGGAGGATTTAAAATGAAAGAACATCAAATCAACATTCAATTCCCAGATGGCTCCCTAAAGGAATTTCCACACGCAGTAACAATGGGAGAAATTGCAGCTTCCATCAGCCCGGGTCTAAAAAGGAAAGCAGCAGCCGGAAGAATGGATGGCGGACTTTACGACCTTAGTTTTTCTATACAAAAGGATGCAGAGGTTGAAATTATTACTCTTGATTCCGATGAGGGAATCCGTATCATGAGACATAGCGCAGCTCACGTCCTGGCGCAGGCGGTTCATCGTCTGTACGAAAATGTAAAATCGGGCATGGGCCCTGTGATCGAAAATGGCTTTTATTATGACATGGATGTGCCGGTTTCGATCACACTGGAAGATCTGCCATCCATTGAAGCGGAAATGAATAAAATTGTTCAGGAAAATCATAAGATTGAGCGGCTTGAGGTTTCAAGGAAGGAGGCAGAGCGATATTGGCGCGAAAGAGGAGACCATCTAAAGCTGGAATTGCTTAATGATATTCCAAAGGAGGAAGAGGTTTCATTTTATAGACAGGGGGAGTTTATGGACCTGTGCAGAGGGCCGCATCTGCCATCAACAGGCTTGGTCCGAGCATTTAAATTAACGTCTGTTTCAGGAGCCTATTGGCGGGGTGATTCAGAGAACCAAATGCTGCAGCGAATCTATGGTGTAGCTTTTTCCTCACAGAAAGAACTTGAAGAACATCTTCACTTTTTGGAAGAAGCAGCAAAGCGGAACCATCGCAAGCTAGGAAAAGAGCTTGAGCTGTTTATGTTTTCTGAAGAGGCTCCAGGAATGCCGTTCTTTCTTCCAAAAGGCCAGGTGATGAGAAATGAACTGGAACGATTTTTAAGAGAGTTTCAGCTGAGCCATTCGTTCGAAGAAGTAAGAACACCACTTATGATGAACCAGAGGCTGTGGGAGCAGTCTGGACATTGGGATCATTACAAGGAAAATATGTATTTCTCACAGGTGGACCAGGCTGGTTTTGCTCTAAAGCCGATGAACTGTCCGGGGCACATGCTCATCTATAAAAACAAACGCCGATCGTATCGTGACCTTCCTTTAAGGCTGGCCGAGTTCGGCCAGGTACACCGGCATGAATACAGCGGAGCGCTGAACGGGCTGCTGCGTGTAAGAACATTCTGCCAGGACGACGCCCATATCTTTGCAGCCCCAGATCAGATTGAAAGTGAATTAGAGGCTGTACTTGAAGTTATCGGTGCAGTGTACCGCACATTCGGGTTTCAATTCGAGGTAGAGCTATCCACTCGTCCGGAAGATTCGATGGGAGAGGAGCACCTATGGGTAAAGGCAGAGAATGCCCTTGAAAATGTGCTGAAGAAAGCCGGGCTAAATTATCGAATTAATGAGGGTGACGGTGCATTCTACGGCCCAAAAATCGATTTCCATATCAGGGATGCCATTAACCGAAGCCATCAGTGTGCGACAGTACAGCTTGATTTTCAGATGCCTGAAAAGTTTGATCTGCACTATGTGGATGAAAAGAATGAAAAACAGCGTCCAGTCGTTATCCACCGGGCAGTTCTTGGTTCGATTGACCGTTTTTTAGGAATTCTGATTGAGCATTATGCCGGGGCCTTTCCATTATGGCTGTCACCCGTTCAGGTGAAAGTAATCCCTGTGTCATTAATCCATCACCAATCCTATGCAGAAGAAGTGGTACAGAGACTGAAGTCTGGGGGAATAAGAGTGGAAGCGGATCTGAGGGAAGAAAAGCTGGGCTATAAAATCAGAGAAGCGCAGATGCAGAAATCTCCCTACATCTTCGTGGTAGGAGATGAAGAAGTAAAACAGCAGGGAGTCAATGTAAGGAAATTTGGTATGGAATCTTCCGGTTTAATGGCATTAGAAGAGCTGATCGATCAGCTGCATGACGAAATTGAAAACAGAAAATAACAAAGTTAGAGAGGGAATCCTTATCGTATTCGATGAGAAAGGCCCTCTTTTTTATTTGAGAACATTCACCGAAATCTTTATGTTCAAATTTACAGTCTTATTGTTCAAAACTTCGGATGTAGGTTCAAAAAAACGGATTTATGTTCAAAAACTACTGATTTATGTACAAAACATTGATGCACGACATCATACAACAAGATTCGACATAATCATTTGAAATAGGCCAAAAGAATCACTTAAGTCCAGGCGATTAATTTTCATAGACGTCCTATATAAAAAGAGATATTCACTATAAAAATACTGGCATGCCAGCGTTTACTAGTCTTTAAAGCATAGATTTTCTATGGACAGCTGTACTTGAGAACCAACTGAGAATGGTTCTCAAGTATGATTGACGATGAGAACAGTTTTCATTTAGAGTTAGACCTGTAAACAATAATGAAAATCATTATCAATTAGGAAAGGGAGTTTTTATAGATGGCAACGAAGCAACTGTCCAAAAATGATATTTTTCTTAAACAACAGGAACATCGGGAGTCGAATGCCAGGTCGTATCCCCGCAGAATTCCGATCGCCATTGAGGAAGCGGAAGGCATTTTTGTAAAAGACGTGAATGGCAAAACCTATTATGACTGTCTTGCCGGAGCAGGTACATTAGCACTCGGACATAATCACCCGGCCGTGATCGAGGCGATTGAACAGGTCATCCGGGATAGGCGGCCATTGCACACCCTTGACCTGACCACGCCGATAAAAGAAGATTTCGTAACGGAACTGTTTGATAGTTTGCCAGCTCATTTTGCGAAGAGAGCGAAAATCCAGTTTTGCGGACCTACGGGTGGTGATGCGATTGAAGCAGCAATCAAATTATGCAAAACAGCAACGGGCAGACAGAGCATCCTTTCTTTCCAGGGAGGATACCATGGATCCACGCACGGCACGATGGCATTGAGCGGAAATCTTGGGCCAAAGGAGAGGGTGAACGGGTTAATGCCGGATGTTCACTTTATGCCATATCCGTACACCTATCGATGCCCATTTGGTGTAGGGGGAGAGGAAAGTCAGCGCATCAGTTCCCAGTACATCGAAAACCTGCTGGATGATCCGGAAAGCGGTGTTCTTCCGCCTGCAGCGATGATCCTCGAGGTCGTTCAAGGTGAAGGAGGAAGCATTCCAGCACCGATCGAGTGGCTAAAGGAAATGAGAAGAATTACCGAAGAAAGAGGCATTCCTCTGATCATTGATGAGGTCCAGACTGGAATCGGAAGAACAGGGAAACTATTTGCCTTTGAACACGCAGGCATTACTCCAGATGTATTGGTTCTCTCCAAAGCCATTGGAGGAAGCCTTCCCCTTTCAGTGGTGGTGTATGACAAAGAACTTGATCAGTGGTCTCCTGGTGCACATATCGGAACATTCAGGGGCAATCAGATGGCAATGGCAGCAGGAATGGCTTCTTTACGGTACATCAAGGAGAATAACCTCTCGGAACATGCTGAAAAAATGGGCGCTCTGCTCGTTTCAAAGCTTGCCGATATTCAACAGAAGTTTCCTGAAATCGGGGAAATCAGAGGCAGAGGTCTCATGATTGGAGCTGAAATTGTCGATCCAGAAGGAAAGAAAGCAAACAGCGGCAGCTATCCCGCTCATCCATCATTGGCCAGTGCCATTCAAAGGGAATGCTTTAACCGTGGATTGATCCTTGAGGTCGGCGGGCGCCATGGCAGTGTAGTTCGATTCTTGCCTCCGTTGATCATTACATATGAGCAAGTGCTGGAAGTAGCGGAAATCTTCAGTCAGGCGATCGAAGCTGCTGCAGGAAGGAAGTAGGCAGCATGGCAACGGTGATCAACACATTTGACCATCTATTTCTGCACGAAGGAATCAGTGGCCGGCAAGCGTATATCCAGACGGTGGATGCTGCAAAAAAAATGATAGCTGACACGATGCGCGAGATGAAGGAGCCCTATTGCGGAGAAAGTCCGGCTTCCATTGAAGCGATGATCCGGGGGATGAAGCTGGCCTCATTGGAAGGAGAGGACCTGCAATACGTATTGAAAGATGTGGAAAAGCTGCTTTTACACAGCATTCATGTCAATCACAAAACATGCATTGCTCATCTCCACTGTCCGCCGCTCCTACCTGCACTCGCAGCAGAAATGGTCATCAGTGCTTCCAATCAATCGATGGACTCATGGGATCAGAGCTCTGCAGCGACCTATTTAGAGGAAGAGATGATTCAATGGCTTTGCCGCAGACTTGGGCTGGAAAATCGTTCGGATGGCACGTTTACAAGCGGAGGGACACAGTCCAACTATATGGGTCTGCTTTTGGCAAGAGACGAATTTTGCGACAAACAATGGAATTGGAACGTTCAGAAAAAGGGACTTCCGCCGGACGCCAGCCGACTGAGGATCCTTTGCTCAAAAGCGGCCCATTTCACGGTGAAAAAATCGGCTTCACAGCTCGGGCTGGGAGAGGATGCGGTCATTCAAGTAGAGACGGACAGCTTTCACCGGTTGTCTCTTCCAGACTTCAGAAAAAAACTAAGAACCTTGAAATCTGAGAATCTGCTTCCGTTTGCTCTTGTTGGAACATGCGGGACAACAGATTTTGGAAGCATCGATCCTCTCGGTAAAATGGCTGAATCTGCACAGGAAAATGGCCTTTGGTTCCACGTTGATGCGGCTTATGGAGGAGCACTGATCCTGAGCAGGAATGAGTTTCATAAACTGCAGGGAATCGAGAAGGCCGATTCTATTACAGTGGATTTCCATAAGCTATTCTATCAGCCGATCAGCTGCGGAGCGTTTTTCCTGAAAGAAAAGAGAAACTTCAAATACTTAAACTACCATGCAGATTATTTGAATCCTGAAGAGGACGAACAGGAAGGCTTGCTGCATCTGGTAAATAAATCTGTTCAAACGACCAGACGATTTGACGCATTGAAGCTGTTTATGTCATTGCGGTCGGTTGGTTTAGAGCCTTTTGGGCGAATGATCGACCATACCATTGAGCTGGCAGCTCAGACATCCAAGCAAATGCAGCAGTTGGGCGGTTTTAATGTAATCAATCCGAATCCGGAAATGAATGCGATCGTTTTTCGTTATGAGCCCCCTGAAGCAATGGACCACTGCAAACTTAATCGAGAGATTCATAGAGCGATGCTGTATAGCGGACAGGCTGTGCTCGCCAAAACGAATCATCGCGGGCACACTTATCTGAAGTTTACCCTGCTCAATCCAAGAACAACGATCGCAGATATTAACGCAATGCTTCTAAAGATTTCAGAGTTGGGAAATTGGATACTTAGAAACGGAGGGCAACTGAATGAACAGCAAGATACAAGCAGAGCAAGCTACTATTAAAAGCTTTCTTAACTGTTTTTTACGGGAGACAAGAAATGCGGAAGGGAAACCGGCTAATGGGCAATTAATCCTTACATTGCATCATCAAAATATAGAGCTCATCATTCCGGTCAAGTATTGGTCTCCAACGGGCAGACATTTGTTTACTTTTCCGATCATGTTTCGGACGAAGGGCGGAGGCAAGCCCATTACCGCAGATTATTTAAGCCTGGCCACTCTGATTTCAAAAGAACTGCTTCTTCAGCAAGGAAGAGATGATGCAGAAGATGAGCTCGTCCTTCGGGTCATCATGAGCTGCCGAAGCATGAAGGATTATATTGAAAAACGGATAAAAGATGCAGGAAAACTGACAGAGAAGGATTTTACGTTTATTGAGGCAGAACAATCTCTTCTTCTCGGCCATCTTATGCACCCAACGCCCAAAAGCAAACAAGGAATGTCATCCTTGGAAGAGCGCATTTACACCCCTGAATTAAAAGGGGAGTTCCCGCTTCACTTTTTTAAAGTTCATCGTTCCCTTGTTCTTCAAGATTCTTCAGCAGGCCAATCAGCTGAAGAGATTGTTAGAACGATGGTACTGGATGACCCTTCCGTTCCTCATGAATTTGTGATGGAGCATTGCATGGATGAAGCTTTCTGCCTTATACCTGCCCATCCGCTGCAGGCAAGAGAACTTGTGAAACAGCCCGCTGTCCAGCAGTTTATGAAGCGAGGGGATATCCTAGATATCGGTGCAGCAGGCAGCTCATATTCACCTACTTCATCTTTACGGACGGTGTACAACAAAGTATCTCGATATATGTTCAAGTTCTCCGTACCTGTAAAAATTACGAATTCCTTGAGAGCAAATAAGCCAAAAGAGCTTGAGAGAGGGGTAGAGATCTCACGTCTCTTGAAAACAGGGCTCGGAGAAGAACTGAATAAAAGGTTTCCGGCGTTTCAAATCATTAAAGATCCTGCCTACCTCAACGTCAACACGGGAGAAGAAGAAACCGGATTTGAAGTAGTCATCCGCGAGAATCCGTTCTGCGATAATGAGAAGGATGCCAGCCTGATCGCAGGGCTCTGCCAGGACCATCCCTACGGTGGAGAAAGCAGACTCTATACAATTATTAAAGCGATATCGGAAAAAGAAAACCGAAGCATGGAAGAGGTCAGCGAGGAATGGTTCCAGCGCTATTTGTCACTTGCTCTAGAGCCCATGCTCTGGCTTTATGAACATTATGGACTGGCTTTGGAGGCGCATCAGCAGAACTCCATCATCCAGCTTGAGAATGGATTTCCTGCAAAATTCTACTATAGGGATAACCAAGGGTACTACTATGCTGAATCGAAGGCCCATATGCTTAGGGAACTTCTTCCGGATCTTAGTGAAAAAAGCGAGACCGTATGTTCGGATGCGGTAGCGGATGAACGGCTCAGGTATTATCTCTTCTTTAATCATCTGTTTGGATTGATCAACGGATTTGGTACGGCCGGCTTGGCAGATGAAGAAAAGCTTTTGGAACAGTTGAGGATCTCCCTCAAAACGCATGCAGAATCAGCAGAACACTCAGGCACACTGCTCAAAAGTCTGCTCCATGAACAAGAGCTCCCGTGCAAGGCCAACCTTTTGACGAGGCTATACGACAAAGATGAGCTGATCGGATCGCTTGAGGATCAATCGGTTTATGTAAACGTGCCGAATCCTATTTTTCAAAAGGAAGGGATGCTTCATGGTGTTTAGTTTTGAGATCTTTGATGATGAGCTAAAGAACAAGATTTCCTTCCGTCAGGTTGATTTCGACAAAGATGCCGAGCTTCTTTATCGATGGATGAATGAAGAGCATGTCATTCCGTATTGGAAGCTGAACGGACCGAAAGAGACCTATTTTCAGCATCTCCTGACAGCTCTTCATGATGAGCATCAAAAGCTGTATATCGGTTACGTTAACGGCCGGCCAGTAAGCTATTGGGAAAGCTATTGGGTCAGGGGTGATGTGATGGAAGAGGCGTATGAAGCGGAACCGAATGACCAGGGTGTGCATCTTTTGATCGGTGAAACAGACTGTTTGGGAAAAGGGTATTCACTGCCGATGCTCAAGGCGATGGTACGTTTCCAGTTTCAAAAGCCATTTACTGAAAAAGTCATCGCCGAACCGGACATCCGCAATAAAAAGATGATACACGTGTTTGAGAAATGCGGGTTTGTGCCAATTGAACCGGTCAAGCTGCCTGATAAAACTGGGCTGTTAATGTTCTGTGACCGGGATGCGTTCCATAGGAGGTGGAAATATGAAGACAAACATCGGCTCCAGACCCATATATGATGCAGTCGGCATCGGCATCGGCCCCTTTAACCTGGGGATGGCCGCACTTGCAGAAGGGACAGGGCTGGATTGCTTATTCTTTGAGCAAAAAAGCGAATTTCAGTGGCATGAAGGAATGCTGATTGAAGGGACGACCTTGCAGGTCCCTTTTCTGGCAGATCTCGTTACTATGGCAAATCCCAAGAACAAGTACAGCTTTCTTTCCTATCTTCAGCAGCATGAGCGGCTGTATCACTTTTATTTTTTTGAGAAATTCCATATTCCAAGAAACGAGTACAACCATTACTGCCGGTGGGCGGCGGAGCAATTGGAGTCGTGCAAGTTCAGCATGAAGGTAGAAGACGTGCTTCCCTTTGGCTCTGAAGAAGGTTTTCTTTATGAAGTTTACGTTCGGAACGAAAAAAGCGGTGAAGTGGAGACGTATCTTGCCAGGCATCTGGTCCTGGGAATCGGCACAAAACCTCAGCTGCCGGCCTTTGTGAAACAGCATGAAGGGAAAAGACTCTTTCATTCCGCCGAGTATTTGAAGAAAAAAGAGGAATGCCTTAACGCGCGTTCTCTGACGGTCATCGGATCCGGACAAAGTGCGGCAGAGATTTTTCTTGATCTTGCCCGGGAAGTGGACAGCAACACTTGCCGGCTGAATTGGCTGACACGGTCCAAAGGCTTCTTTCCTATGGAATATTCGAAGCTTGGCCTCGAATATTTTTCTCCTGATTATATCGACTTTTTTTATCACTTGCCTCAGGAGAAAAAGGACACGCTGCTGACTCAGCAGGATCTATTGTATAAAGGCATCAGCGCAGAGACCATAGGGGACATCTATGATCTGATGTATGAAAAATCGGCAGGAAACAAGACTCCGGATTTCTTCTTGCAATCCATGACAGAAGTAACTGGCTTGCAGCAGACAGGCTCTACTCCATCTTTGCATTGCCGGCATTGGATGACAGAAGAAACCTTCGAGCTGGAATCAGAAGTTATAATTTTTGCTACAGGCTATAAGCCGGCAGTCCCGTCTTTTTTAGCGAGCCTTGAGGAATACATCGACTGGGATGAACAAGGGCGGTTTCAAATCGAGAGGGATTATCGTTTAAAAACACATCTGATGACGGCAAACGAGATATTCGTTCAAAACGGTGAGATGCATACACACGGAGTCGGTGCGCCGGATCTTGGTCTGGGTGCCCACCGAAACGCGGTCATCCTGAATACGATGGCCAGGGAGACACTCTACCCGTTATCGAAAAAGAACGTTTTTCAATGTTTTCAAGGTGAAGAGCGATGGGTTCCTCTCACCCGATAGCTCGGATTGCTCTATATATTTGTGTGTTTCTTTTCGTCTTTACTGAAGTTTTGTTTTCGCCGTTCTACCCGCAGTTTTTTCAAAAAGTATTCGGAGTTTCAGATCTTCAGTTTACAGGAAACTATCTTTTCCTATGCCGGCTGTCGGTGGTTGCAGCGTCACCGGTATGGGGATGGCTCTCGAAAAAAGTGGACAGAAAAAGATTGCTGCTGATCGGACAAGCAGGTACAGGCCTGTCATGCGGCATGATGGCCTTGGCAGTCACCGAAACACAATTTGCGGTATGGTCTTTAATCTTGCTTCTCTTCAAGAGCAGCTATCTGCTTTTGTATCCCCTCTTACTTGAATCCGCTATGGATCAGAAGAAGGTGACCGCCAATTACCACGCTCTTGCACAATGTGCTGCAGCGGGTGCTGCTCTGGCCAGCTCCTGGCTGATTCAGCTTAAAGACCCTCTTTCGGTCTTCTGGTGGATTGGCGGGCTGGATCTGCTGCAGGCTCTTATTTGCATGGCTGTTTTATCCAAGACGAAAACAGAATCAAGAATACATAAGACTCCTATCCCGGCTTCAGCAAGTGCAGCAAGGAAAAGCAGGGACCTTTATTTCTTGATGAAACTCGGTATAACGGTTTTTACATTGCATTTTGCGGTTACTTTAATCAGGCCTTTGTTTACCGTCTATACCGAAGCGGAATATGGAAGCTCCTATGTGGAGAGCTCGTTCTTGTTCTTATTGCCCAGCTTTATGACTTTGGCTGCCCTGCCTGTCATGAAAAAGCTGAAATCTGAAAACTTGCGGAACGTTTACATGATATCGGGAGCTATGGTATTGATCTCAATCCTCCTGCAGGGAGGAAGTTCAACGTTCGTTCTGTTCACGGCCGGCCGCTGCTTGTTTGGCTTTTTCTTGGCGATCTGCCTGGCAAGCCTGGATATGAGCCTCTTTCAGAAAGGGAAAGAGGCAGGACATCAATATGGATGGATGTGTTCCTTTCAGAACCTGGGCTTGCTGCTGGCACCCGTCAGTGTGCCGGCATTCACTGAGAATGGAGCTTCATCTGTACCGTTTTGGGCGGCGGGAGTCGTTTTAGCTGTTCATTTGCCGGCAGCCTTTGTTGCGCTGCGAAGAAATTCGTCCTTAACGAAAGCAAAAGCAGCGTAGAGATTTCAATATAGGAGGAGAGTTTATGCTATTTAAAGAAGAACTTGGCAAACAATTGAATAAAGATAACTGGTTTCAAGCCAATCAAAAACTGTTGGCAAAAATGATCTCGGAATACATGTATGAAGATATGCTCATTCCACAAATGGTGGAGGGCGCTCGTTATATTTTAACGGTTAACGGTGAAGTGCACTACCGGTTCGAAGCGGAAGCAAGATTGTTTGACAGCTACTCGGTCCGTGAGGCGACGATTGAACGCTACAGTGATGGAAGCTGGGAACCAGCGGAAAGTGCGGTGCAGTTCATTCTCGATATCCAGCAACTGATTGGAATGTCCTCAGAAACAGCAGGGCATTTGATTAAGGAACTCAATGCAACTCTGCTGGCAGATGTCAATCTGATCAGCAGGAAAACAAAGACATCGGACGAGCTTGCAGCTATGGACTATGCGGAGTTGGAGGGGGAGATGACAGGACATCCCTGGATTACGTACAACAAGGGCCGCATCGGTTTTGGGTACGACGATTACTTGAAGTTCGCTCCTGAAAATCAGCAGGTCACCACACTCTCCTGGCTGGCTGTCAAAAAGCATCGGGCTTCGTTTCAGTCGGTGGATGGGCTGAGTTATGAAACTCTCATTGAATCTGAACTTGATGAGCATACACGCCATGTTTTTGACAATGTGCTTCGGGAAAAAGGAGTTTCTAAAGAAGAATATTTCTATATGCCCGTCCATGAATGGCAATGGAAGAACATCATCATCCAACAGTTCCCGGAGGATCTTGCCATTGATCGTATCATTCCGCTTGGCGAAGGACCTGACGTCTATCTTCCTCAGCAGTCCATTCGGACGTTTGTGAATGCGGCACATAAGCACAAACATCATGTGAAGCTGCCGATGAGCATCCTGAACACACTCGTATACAGAGGTCTGCCAGCAGAAAGAACCTTGATCGCGCCGAAAATTACGGAGTTCATTAAAGGCATCGCAGAGAACGATTCTTTCTTAAAAGATACATGTGGTGTGATCCTTCCGGGGGAGATCGCCAGCTTGAATGTGGACCAGACTTCCTTCCGGCAGCTGAGAGGGGCACCTTATCAGTATTTGGAAATGCTCGGTGTCATCTGGAGAGAGAGTATCTATACGTATTTGAAGGAAGGTGAAAAAGCGATCACACTCGCTGCTCTCACACACAGCGATCGGGAGGGAAAACCATATGTCCAGAGTTTGATGGAAAAGTCCGGCCTTTCATCAGAAACATGGATCAAAAAGCTGTTCCAAACGATCCTCCCGCCGCTTCTCCATTATCTTTATCAATATGGTACGGTCTTTTCACCGCACGGCCAGAACACGATTCTGGTGCTGAAGGATAATCAGCCTCACCGGCTGGCAATTAAGGATTTTGTTGATGACGTCAATATCAGTGACCAGCCTTTTGCAGAGCTTGCAGGGCTTGAAGATGACCTGAAGGCTGTATTGCGAAGTGAGCCTCCTGAAGGTTTGACACAGTTTATCTTTACAGGGCTATTCATTTGCCACTTGCGGTATTTATCCGAACAGCTTGTAAAGAATAACTTAATGGTGGAGCGGGAATTCTGGAAGCTGCTCGCTGAAGAAATCTATGCCTATCAGGATCAGTTTCCAGCGCTTAACGGGCGTTTTGAGCGGTTTGATTTCTTTAAGCCGCAAATGACGAAGCTTTGTCTTAATCGAAATCGGATGGTCGATTACGGTTATGGTGATGGTGAAGACCGCCCTCATGCCTCGGAATTCGGCAAGGTGAACAATGCATTAAGCCTTTTTGCAAGGCAGGAAGCGAAATAAATAGGCGTACAGTGAGAACCGGCGATCTTTCACGGAAGATCAGCCGGTTTTTTTGTTTGGCGGATCCTATTGGACGGTTCGAAAAACTGGGTTTGACATTTTCTTGAATACCAGTGTATTATATCACTAGTACACTAGTTCATTGGAACAATGTGAAATGGAGGTCTGCTTAATGAATCCTTGGTTAGGACAATTAAAGAAAGAATACAGGCTCGGAAAAGGCGGAGCGCTAGGTGCTTTAATCGCTCTGTTCTTATATTTGGGGCTTGGAGTCTATACCGCATGGAGGATGGGAAAACCTGAAACGTTCTTTGCCTTTTGTTCGGTTGCGGTGATGATCCATGTAGTCTATATGGCCGGGTATCTATGTGTGAGTTATTTTCTCGAACATAAAACAATGCATTTATGGCTGCAGTCCCCGCTGTCCGTCAGTAAACTGCTGTTGGCAAAGCTGGTAAACGGGTTCGCGGCGCTTGCCCTTTCGCTATTCATAACGAGCGTTGTTACACTTATCGCAGGAACGATGGTCATGGACGTTTTTGAGCTCAATCCGGATATGACATGGCCGGATGTCATTTACATCGGTACCTTTCTCGTTATTCATATCCTGCTTATTTCCTTCTACATCGGAATAGGTATAACGTTTTTGTGGGCGATTTATCTCGTAACCACCAAAACGCTCGGTAAAATAAGCGGATGGGTAATCGGGCTGGGTGTCTTTTTCTTTGGCCCATGGATCCTTGCAAAGTGGGAAGACACCAAATTATTTGATGCTCTATTCATCTGGGGTAAAGTCAACCTTAAATATAACGACTTCGTATATGGAATCTTTAAGCATGTTTATGTAGGTTATTATTTTTACCATTTGCTTCTGGCACTCATCCTATTCCTTGCAGCCAGCTGGTTAATTGAACGAAAAGTTGAGGTGTAGTACATGGCAGACGATTTTAATGCATCCAAACCGATTTACATGCAGCTCGCTGACCGGATCAACCGCCAAATTTTACGCAAAGAGCTGGCAGTTGGGCAGAAGCTGCCGTCAGTCAGGGAGATGGCGATCCAGTCGGGAGTGAATCCGAATACGGTTCAGAGAACCTACAGTGAATTAGAAAGGATGGGTAGTGTGGAATCAAAAAGGGGTCAAGGAACGTTTGTGACGGAAAATCAGTCAGTATTAAACGAGCTTCGCCAAAATTTAAAAAAAGAGCAGATCTCGTCCTTCTTTGCTGATATGAAAGAAATGGGATTCTCAGCGGAAGAGATGATTTCCGGCTTAAAAGAGTTCATCTCAACTGAAGAAAGAGGTGAACAGCGTGATTGAATTTAAAAATGTAACAAAGAAATACAGAAACCATTTGGCGCTGGATGATTTTACGCTATCATTGCCGAAGGGAAAGATCATTGGAGTAGTAGGGGAGAACGGAAGCGGTAAATCAACGACACTGAAGCTGATCTCAGGTCTGATCCGGCCTTCAAAAGGGAGCGTAACCATTGAAGGCGAGGATATTACCCGAAAAGTCAGCAGCGCTAAAGTTTCTTATTTGTCTGAACTTGATGTTTATTATTCCTTTTATACCGTAGGAGAAACGATTGGCTACTATGCCTCCCTGTACCGGGATTTTAACCGCAGCAAAGCGGAGGAAATCCTGGATTACATGAAGCTGGACCGCAGCAAAAAAGTGAAGGACCTCTCAAAGGGTAACCGAGGGCGGTTAAAGATCGCTGTAAACCTGTCAAGAGAGGTACCGGTCATTTTAATGGATGAACCCTTCTCCGGACTGGATCCGATGGTAAGGGATTCTATTGTGAAAGGCTTGCTGTCATTTGTAGACTTTCAAACACAAACGATCATCATTACAACACATGAAATTAAAGAGATTGAACCTATTCTTGATTTGGTCATTTTAATTAAGGATGGAAAAGTACTCCAAATGGAAGAAGTAGAGGAAATCCGCATCCATCAGAATTTGTCCATCGTGGAATGGATGAAGAAAGAATACGAATAATGGAGGAGAAAAAAGTGAGCAGAAAACCATTGGTAGAACTGCAAGATGTGAGGAAGAAGATCGGGAGGAAGGAAATCATTCACGGACTATCTTTTAATATTTACGGAGGGGAAGTATTTGGCTTCCTCGGGCCGAACGGGGCTGGAAAGACGACTACGATCCGGATGATGGTTGGATTAATGAAACTCAGCGGAGGAAAGATTTTAATAAACGGAAAAAATATACAAACGGAATATAAGCAGGCAGTTTCCAATGTCGGCGCTATTGTTGAGAACCCGGAGATGTATAAATTTCTGACCGGATATCAAAACCTGATACATTACAGCCGAATGGTTAAAGGAGTGAGCAAGTCACGAATAGCTGAAATGGTCGAGCTGGTCGGGTTAACCGATCGGATACATGAAAAGGTAAAAACGTATTCGCTCGGAATGCGGCAAAGACTGGGTCTTGCGCAGGCTTTGCTTCATTCACCGTCCGTGCTGATCCTCGATGAGCCAACGAACGGGCTTGATCCTGCGGGGATTCGGGAAATCCGCCACTATCTTCGTGAGCTTGCAGAAAAAGAAGGTATTGCGGTTATCGTATCAAGCCATCTATTATCCGAGATGGAGATCATGTGCGACCGTATCGCTATTATCCAGCACGGCAAGCTGATCGGCGTTCAGAGCACGAAAGAGTTTGTCGAAAGCGGCAGCACAAGAAAAGTGCGTTTTCTCGTGGATGAAGTGGCTGCGGCACGTCATGCGGTCAGCCATCATGTGAAGGATGAACGCATGACACTCGGCAACGGCTATATCGAAGCAGAGATGGAGAGAGATTTGATTCCAGAGGTGACGGCCACACTTGTCGTTGAAGGAATTAAAGTTTACGGGATTTCATCAGAAACGAAAACGCTGGAAGATAAATTTTTAGAAGTGACGGGAGGAAAAGAAGTTGTCTAACTTTATAGGATTGATCCGCAACGAAAATATGAAAATCTACAGGCGCATCGCTAACCTGATCATGCTTGCTTTGCTCATCGGATTTATAGGCTTGAACGGCATTATTACGAAAACAGAAAAATCAGCTCCGGTAAAAGACAATTGGAAGCAGGAGCTTAAGGCGGAAAATGCATCAATGGAAAAGACGATGAAAAAAGAGCCGATGATGAAGGAGCATTATGAACGGCTGATCGCCATCAATGAGTACCGTATTTCTCAAGGTATCAAACCGCAGGAGAATAAAAATCAATGGAAATTTGTAAGTGACAGCCCCGATGCCATTCAGTTTATTTTAATCTTCACTATTATTATTGCGGGAGGTATGGTAGCCAGTGAGTTTTCATGGGGGACGATCAAACTTCTTCTGATTCGGCCGGTCAGCCGAACGACCATCCTCGCTTCCAAGTACATCTCAACGCTGCTTTATGCTCTGTTGATGATCGTCATCACTTTTGTTATCTCGTGGCTTCTTGGCGGAGTGCTTTTCGGGTTCGAAGGAAGCCCTCGTTCCTTTCTTAGTTACACGGACGGAAAGGTCGTAGAGGAGAACCTGATCTGGCATATGTGGAAGGAATATGGGTTTGCCAGCATCATGCTGCTCATGATGGCTACCTTTGCCTTCATGATGTCCACCGTATTCCGCAACAGTTCGCTCGCCATTGGTTTTTCTATCTTCTTATCGCTTTCAGGCACACTCATCGTCCAGTTCTTTTCATCGTATGATTGGGTGAAGTATATACTGTTTGCTAATGTCAATTTAAAGCAATATTTTGATGGAACGCCTTTCATTAAAGGGATGACTTTAAATTTTTCTTTGACTGTACTAGCCGTATACTTTTTAGTGTTTATTGCGCTTACCTGGATTGTATTCAAGAAACGCGATGTAGCTGCTTAATCGGCTAAAAGCTGGCGCCCGACTTGGGCGCCAGCTTTATTTATCGTTTATCTTTTACCGCGTCATTTAATCTTCTTGTGTTTCCTTTGGCATTTATTAATTCAAGAACTTGATTTAATCCATCAGTAGCTTCAGCGGTATTCTGATGACCTTCGAGCCCCTTCTTCTCTGCTTTATTCTTTTCGTCCATCATTGATCAACCTCCCTCTTTATCTATTCCCGTGAGTTGCGGACCGTACACGTAGTGAGCAAGTCTAGGAAAGCTTTCGGCTCGACCGCAGACGGGTTCGAAGCGGTGCTGCGGAAGTTTTTTTCGGCTGTGAGGAATTTCTGATAAGGCCGCTGTCAATTCCATATCGAGGGCGCTGCTTGACCTCTTTAAATACTTTCCCGACGTACTCGCCGACGAGTCCAATTCCCATCAGCTGAAGGCCTCCGATGAACCAGATGGAAAGCATGATGGACGTCCAGCCAGGGACAGTGTATCCGTTAAACTTCTGAATTACAGCAAAAATTCCAGCGAGTGCACTGAACACTAAGAAGAAAAAGCCTGAAACAGTCAGTAAACGGATTGGTTTAATGCTGAATGATGTGATGCCGTCAAACGCAAAGGCGAGCATTTTGCGCAGCGGATATTTGGATTCTCCGGCTGCTCTTTCTTTACGGTCATAATAAACTTCTGCAGAGCGGAAACCCAGGAGGGGGATGACTCCTCTTATAAAGAAATTTCGTTCCCGATATCGGCTGAGTTCTTCCAAAGCCCTTTTGCTCAGAAGCCTGTAGTCAGCGTGGTTATACACAAGGTCAACACCCATCTTTTCCATCCCTTTGTAAAACCATTGGGCAGTATGCCGTTTGAAGGCGGTATCACTTTTCCTTTCACTCCTTATGCCATAAACCACATCGTGGCCTTCACGATATTTGAAGATGAATTGCCGGATCGCCTGTACGTCGTCCTGAAGATCAGCATCAATGGTGATAATGCAGTCAGAGTAGGATTTTGCCGTATCCATTCCGGCGAGGAGGGCGTTCTGATGTCCGGCGTTCTTTGACAGCTTGATCCCGTTGGCATGCCGGTTTGTTTTATGTAAAGCAGTAATAAGCTCCCATGTTCTGTCCTTGCTTCCGTCATCAACAAAGAGCATGCTGCTTTCAGGAGAGATCAGGGTTTCCGAAATGAGTTCTTTTAGGATGGATGTGAGTTCCCGTGCAGTAATCATTAATACTTCTTCTTCGTTGTAGCAAGGGACTACGATCGTCAAGACGGGCAATCGATTATTGTTCATTTAAAGTGCAAGACCTCCTTATTCCTTTTCTCCCGATATTACTCGTATTGGGTGCTTTCAATTGCGTTCGTTGTTTCTTGCAGATGGCGGAGGTGTTCATGTGCATGAAAAAGATTTTTTGATTGCTCTTCTGACAGCCCCTCAGTGTGCCTCGATTGATGGACCACTTCATGGGCATATTCAAGCAGCTGCTTTGCCTGCTGAAATTCTTCGGGGTTGTTGTTTCCTTGTGATTCTTCAATCGCTTTTCTTGCGTTTTCTACGCTTTCCAAGGCGTGGGTGTATTGGTTCTGGTGATCCATATGCCGACTCCTCCTGTTGTTTTTCTTATCCTTAACATGTGTTTTGGAGAATTTTGTTATACACTTAAGGCTTAAATCCCATCACAAAAAAAGTGGTACAGGTACGGAGAGCGGAATAGACTTGTACAAACAGAACAAAAACAGGCGGAGGTTTGCGGTGGGGATATTACTAAAATACATGCTTTTAGGGCTGTCGTTGGCGGCACCGATTGGACCGATTAATGCTGCACAGATGGATAAGGGGATCCGAAACGGTTTCTGGCATGCCTGGATGGTGGGCCTTGGAGCCACGACAGCCGATGCCATCTACATGGCACTCGTCTATTTGGGGCTTGTGCAATTTTTGGATGCTCCGGTCATCAAATCATTTCTTTGGCTTTTTGGCTGTTTTGTTTTAATTTATACAGGAATTGAAAGCTTTCAAAGTGCTGGTGTAATGGTTCTTTCAAAAAAACAAGGAAGCGAAAAAACATGGAGATGTTTTCTTTCTGGTTTTTTCATGTCACTGACTAACCCGCTGACCATCCTTTTCTGGCTTGGGATCTATGGCTCAGTCCTGGCTGAGACAGCCGCTAAGTACCATAGTGAGAAGCTTTTTTTGATCAGCGCGGCGATCTTCAGCGGAATATTGCTGTGGGACTTTACGATGGCTCTCGTAGCCAGCAGCTTCAGGCGTTTTCTTGCAGATTCCCTGCTTAAATTGATTTCACGCGTCTCTGGTCTTTCACTCATCGGTTTCGGCTTTTATTTTGGATATCAAGCCTTTAAATTTTTATGGAAATAGGGTTTGCCGCTGCGAAATAAAATTATAGTTTTAGTATATATCGCATTTTTTGTCTATCTGCTTCTGATGGGATGGCATATTTATATTTTGTTTATTTTGTATTTGCAATAAAGAAGCGCACAGATCTTGAGTCTGTGCGCAGTTTTTTATCCCTTAATAAAGAAGGAACGATGCTGGTCCATAATTTCCCTGTAATCTGACATGACTTTTTCCAGTGGAATACTGAGGCTTGAGCTTACATATTCCAAATACTTTTCATCTGGCATGAGCCATGAATTGTACTGGCGCTTCAAATAGTTTTCAGCTGACTGAAAATCCTCAAACGACCTCGGGACTAGGACGCTGTTATGAATCAGTTTCCATTTTTGGTCGCTTGCCTGAAAAAGGTTAGTAATTTCTCTGTTGTAATTAATGAATAGCGTACCATACACGCTTTCCCTGACGTTCCATTCGTTGTCTTGTGCATCGCGCCTTCTCGGCGGTATTTCAAAGGCAGGCAGGACAAAGCGCTGGAATCCTTCTGGAGTGAGGGTGCATCCGGAAGCTTTAGGGTGTCCGCCGCCTCCAAACTGGGCGGCATATTTAGATACGTCCACATGTTCATAGATGGTTCGGAAACCGGCTCGTTTCCCGCCAATATTTAAGATGACGATCAGATCAAGATGGGGATTTTCCCGGTTCAGTTCGTTCCCGAGCTCAGAATGGTGGCTTTCCGCATGGACGATTCCGATTCGGTAGGGTTCCCCTCCCGTATTGTAAACCTCATCCCAAGTTTCAACCATTTGTCTCTGCTTTTTCTTGATATACGCTTTTCGGCTGTCTTCCTCGAGCTGAAGAATGGTTTCTTCTGTTTCAGAAAAATGAAAATGATCTTCTGTTTTCAATCGCTCCAGCATATTTTTCTCAAACTCGCCCGGAGGAAGCAAAAAGAACAAGTCGTTCAAGCGCTTGGCATTTTCGTTTTCATTCTCAAACCATTCCCACGTGTCATACTGTCTGACGAGCTCTACAAATTCTTTTAACGCTCCAGAGTCCTTGAGCAGGCCATTCTTAATAAAGTGCTCATAAAGGAGAGAGGTCGCAGAAGTCAGTCTGCCGTCCTCTTGTTTTGTTTGAACAAGGCCCCAGTCATATTGGTTAAAGTGGTCTGCAGTGACATGATGATCGATGAGCTGTACTTCCCGTCCGCTTTCGTACCGTGACTGAAGTTTTTCGGCGAGTTCATCATTTACTGCAATATCCGTTATGTATACCGCTTTATGTTCCTGCTCAGCATCAAGCAGGAAGTCAGAAACACGGCGATTAATATTGTCATGCGAACAGTAGAAGGTCTCTACATTCTCTTCTCCAAGTGCCAGCATGGCAACAATGCCGCATGATTTACCATCAAGGTCATTATGTGAAAAAAGTTTCATTCCACTAACGCCTCCTTTCTCAATTCCATATTCCATAGTATAGGCACGCGCACTTTCTTTCAACCGAAAAAAGGATATTTCTCGCCGGCTCCGTTTCGAGGGGATGGGAGGACAGGCATTCAGATATTGAACTGCATATTTTATGGAATAAAGCGCCGAGTGATGATCGTTCCGAAAATCTGCATGAACGGTTTGCTGACATTTTAACGGGGAATCCTCTAACATAGCTTGAAAGTGATGGAAGAACTCACAGAAGAAGTGTTTGTGCTTGCAGAGCTTCATTATCCCCGCCTGCCGGTTAAGGAGAAAAAACAACGGGCGGAATTTTCGAGTCCGCAGCAGCTGTAACGGGAGCATGTGGGATTTCATGATACTAAGCGCTTCGATCGTTTTTTATACTTACCTGCACGTTTTCTTATACAAGCTGGAAACAGCATAAACTCAAACAGAAAAAAGAGGCGGAGAGCGAATAGCTCCTTCTTATTTTTGGCTCTGAATCGAATGACCCAGTAAAAAGGGAGAAAATCAATCAAACATGCTTTAAACCTCAGCTAATCTTAATATAGAATAGAACAAAATTCTCATTTTTCTGAAAAAGGTTGTTTTTGGACAAACAGGATGCTAAAATGATGCAAACACCTATTCCCATACCCCGCAGCAGTTTTATGTCAAAAGAGGAGGCAGCCTGTAACGGTTAATCCAGTTTCTTTTAAAGACATGGCTTTTTGTCAGCTCAACTGTCCCCTGTCACTTTTTCCATGGTATTTCATCTTTATCGTTGCACCATCACCTATATAAAGGAGGAAGGACGTATGAGTGAAGTTCGTTTAATTCCTTTTAAGCTAGAAGAGGTTCTGCAGACTGTTGGTGAAGAAATTCCGTATGGTATTCAAATGATCAATGCTCCAGCAGCCTGGGAGCAAGGATATAAGGGAACTGATGTGGTTGTAGCCGTTCTTGATACAGGATGCGATGTAAATCATCCCGATCTAAAAGACCGGGTCATTGGGGGACGAAATTTTGTTGATGGTGATCCTGAGGATTATTCCGATGGACACTTTCATGGGACACATGTAGCAGGTACAATTGCAGCGTCTGTGAATCAACTGGGGGTTACGGGTGTTGGACCAGAAGTAAAGCTCCTGATTCTGCGAGTGCTTGACAAGGACGGCAGCGGAAGCTACAAGGGAATCATTGACGCGATCAATTATGCGGTAGAGTGGAGAGGCGATAAGGGCGAAAAAGTCCGGGTCATCTCTATGTCTCTGGGAGGACCGGATGATGTGCCGGAAATGCACGAAGCCATCAAGAATGCAGTGGATAAAAACGTGATGGTCGTTTGTGCAGCAGGCAATGAAGGAGACTCCGATGAAAATTCTGATGAACAGGCCTATCCAGGCTACTATAAAGAAGTTGTCGAGGTCGGTGCGGTGGATGAACAAAAACGCCTGGCGGAATTTTCAAATACCAATGATGAGATCGATCTCGTCGCCCCAGGAGTGAACGTATTATCAACGTATCCTGGTAATAAGTACGCCAAACTTTCTGGAACCTCTATGGCCACACCGCACGTTTCAGGAGCAGTTGCCGTACTGGTCCAAAAAGAGGAAGCAGAATTTGGCAGGGAGCTCACGGAACCTGAGATATATGCCCAGCTTTGTAAAAATACCGAGACCATCGGGCTTACGAAAAAAGGGGAGGGCAATGGATTGCTTTTCTTAAACCCTGAGAAAGGAAATGCTCCTAGACATGGATCAAATAAGGACATGGCTGTCCAAAAGTAAATAACAATCCCATATTATAAGGGAGGATGTTGTTGATGGCGGTGTATAAGGTATTGTCCTTAATGATCAGTTTTGCCATGCTTACTATAAGAATGGTGGACGAACGCAACCGCAGAAGCAAAAAAACATCCGCTTAGCGAAAAAAGGATTCATCCGAACGAAAAAGAGCATAATGATAGAAAAAGCTGATCCCATCTGTAATGTGTACCCTATAGTGTAGACACTAAAAAAAGTCTGCCTATAGGGTGCTTTTCTATATAATGAAGAAAAATCAGAACTGGGGAAGATTTAATTATGAGTAAAAAGTTATTTGCAGAGAAAGAGATCAATCTACTATCAAAAAATCCTTACGTTAAATCAGTGAGTTCGAAAGGTATTACCTATACGGATGAGTTCAAACGTATTTTCATCGCGAAAATGATAATGAAAGGCTACCAAGAGAGATATTTGGAGAATTCGGATTCAATGTTGATATCATTGGAATGAAACGGGTTTGTTCCTACCAATCCATGTCAAGGCGAGGAAACTGTGGGGATAACGCTCCTCAAGAATCTTTTTTTGGGCACTTCAAAGATGAAACATTCATTAAGTCGTGTACTACACTGGATGAACTTAAGCGTAAAGTAAAGAACTATATGAAGTACTACAATTATTTTAGGCATCAATGGAACTTAAAAAAAATGACCCCTGTTGAATACAGAGATCATCTCTTTAAAGGTTCCTAGCCTTTTTTAAAATGTCCTTTACATAGGGTACACTTTATCTGATGGATCAGCTTTTTTATTTCTATTTTCTTACTCTATAGGTGGCAGCTTTGCTCGTATTCTTTGCTCTGTCGGTCGCTGTAACGGAAAGGATCGTACCCGCTTTCTGAGGTTTCATCTTTACTTTAAATTTTCCGTACTTATCAGTGGTGTTCTTGCCAAGCAGAGTCTTACCTTTTTTTACTAGAACCGTAGAGTATGCTTCAGCAGATCCTGTTACAGTCGTGGTTTTTGACGCGATGGTTGAAACCTGAGGTGCCGCAGGCGCTGTGTGATCAACGACTGTAACGGAAACTGAAGGACTGACTGTATTTAGGCTGTCCTTGTAGGTCACGGATAGGTTGGTGTTGGCTTTCTGTTTCGGTATGGAGATCTTGAAAGTGCCGGTGGTGTGCGCAAGCTTGGCAGCCAGTGTTTTGCTTCCGGCTTTAATGGTTACCCATGTGCTTTTTGGTGCTTTTCCTGAAATGCTTGTATCATTATCGTCCACCGGATTGACCGTTAGTTTGGCCATGGCTTTGGTGATGTATGCGGAAGAGATATACCCTTTAAATTTTTTATCAATTGTAGTAACCGGATACCATACAAATTGATTAGCGCTGTCTAGATACGTGTCAAATTGAAATTGATCAGAAATGAGCAAAGGTGTGTTCTTAGTGAGCTGTTTCACCGTTGCTGTAGTTGAAGAGGGACCTTTTCTCAGATTAACTTGAGTTAACGGAGGTTCGTCCCAGCTCGTTACCACTTTATCATTTTTCTTTAATAGATATCTTGAGGCATGGAGCCGTTTCGTCATACTGTATGATTTTTTAAGAAAAACAATGTTTTCTGCTATCGATGGATCATATTGAAAATCTTTTGTTGAGAATGTTGGTTTACCAAGAGCTGTATGCCCTAAGAAACTATCATCGTTCAATAAAGACAGTACTCTTTCCTGATAGGCTTCCGTATTCGGTTTGCCTGTACTTTGGAACAGCGGGCTGTTCTTAGGCTTGATCCCATTATATGCCATGACGGCAAAGTACCAGGACTCCAGCACGTTTTTGTCTTTCGGCAGTACAGCAGGTAATTTCAAATTATTATATTTGGAAGAAAGAAGAGCAACACCTGCCTTTATGTTATATGGAATATCAAACTTTAGCTTTTCAAGTTCTATAGGGTCAGAATCTCTCGGAACGGTAATCTGCATAACCCCGATCCCGTTGTCGTGAGAGACAATCGGGTTGCCATATTTGTCATATTGCTTCCATCCGCTGCTTTCTTTTGAGGCGACAGCCTTCACAATCTCTGGCGGGATGCCGGCTTCTAAAGCGGCGTTTGTCAACAGACAGTTCATATGCTGAAAGCCGGGATTTACTCCTCTTTTTAGAGTGCCTAATGAACTGCATTTCGTCTGTAAGCCAGATGCGGCTTCGGCGTGTGCATCATTCGCAGGCCATAAACCAATGGCCAGGCAGCCTGCCAAACCCGCCTTCAATAGCAGTGATTTCATTTCTAGTCCTCCGTCTCTATTAATCTCTTTATATTCTACCATAATTTTCAAGGTTAATAGTGTAAAATAATTGAAGGTTTTGGAAGCTGGAACAGGATGCTGAGGCCAAGTATAGAATTAGTCAGACAGACATCAAGAAAGGAGGCGGTTATTATGGCATACCAAAATCAACTTTTACAATGGGAAGATCAGGATTAGTAAAGAATCGAGGAGATGATTGCGTGAAACAAGCCTTGCTCGTAATTGATGCACAGCAGGATTTGATGGACGGAAGTGAAGGAAATGAAGCGGTTTATCAAAAAGAAAAGCTGATACAAACCATCAATTTTGTGATTGGAAAAGCAAGAGAGCTAGAGGTTCCCATTCTGTTTATCAGGGATCAGGATGTTGCTTCTGGTGAAGGAAAGGGGTTTCAAGTTCATAAGGACATCACAATGCCTGAGAATTGTCCATTTTTTGACAAGAAAGCTACCAATGCCTTTTATAGCACAGGCTGGAACACTTGAAAACCCATGAAGTAATACATCTCGTGATCATGGGCTGCAAAACAGAGCATTGCATTGATACGGCCGTAAGGATGGCAACCGTACAAGGATTTGATGTGACGCTTGTCAAAGAGGGGCATTCGACGACGGATTCAAAAACGCTGAACGCAGAACAGATCATTGCCCATCATAATGAAATTCTTCACGGTCATTACAATGTCGATCACTTTTCTATCGTCAGAAGTGCTGAAGAAGATTTGTTTCACCCCATACATGACACTTACCGATAAGCAAATCGGCAGCAAAAGAGACCTTGTAAAAGGTCTCTTTTGAATTAGCTCTCTTAACACAATATTTTGATTATAGTTTCAGATTATCCTCGCGGCCAGATGCTTGAAAGAGACCCTCAATTCATTTCCTAGAATGTGGGTGGGATTGCTGGCGAGCAGCCAGCAGTTTTGTGTAACAAATGAAGAGCATGAAAAAAGACACGGAGCAGCTTTTGGCTGGCAAAAAAACAGCGTCTAGTGAATTCCATAACGGACTCCTCATATCGAGCTTATTTCAAAACAATACCTGTCGATGTAAAATTAGCTTTCTTGCTTTTTTCCATTATCATACTCCTGATCTCACTAGGGGTTGCGGCGGATTACAATGTTTATGGGCCCTTTGCCGGCAACATTGATGATACGGTCATCACCATCGGGTTCACGAGCTTAATGATAGGGCTGAACATCATTCAACTAATATGGATTTTAACCGAGTGGAAAGGCAGAGCCTGGACGAAAGAATATTGGAAAACAGCTTTGATCCACCGTTTCTGGAATGATTTAGAGAAGGTCTTCCATTTCCGCAGCCTCGCTTTTCAGTATTTCGTATTGCTTATTGTAATTTTCGCTTCCGGTTTTGGTGTAGGAATTATCTTATATCATAATCAGCTGGCTGTTTTATATGTTGTGATGTTTATTGCTGTGACCATGCCAGTACTGATCTTCTCCCTGAAAAAAATATCGTATTTCAACCGGATTGTGCATCATTCAACTGAGCTTGCTGCAGGGAACATGGAGCCGGATTTGAAGGCGAAAGGACGTTCTGTTCTTGCAGGTTTGGCCAGGAACATTAATACGCTGAAACACGGCGTAAAGTCTCTTCAACGATCAGAGGCAAAGAGCGAGCGGCTGAAGACAGAACTGATCACGAATGTCAGCCACGATCTCAGGACTCCTCTTACTTCCATCATCACGTATACCGAGCTTCTAAAGACCCATGGTCTGGATGAGGCGTCTAGGGAAGCTTACGTACAAATCATTGATAAAAAGTCAAAACGTTTAAAAGTTCTGATCGATGATCTTTTTGAAGCTTCAAAGATGGCAAGTGGAAATATTGAACTCGTGAAAACGACTGTAGATATCGTTCAGCTGCTGCAGCAGGCTTTGGCTGAGCATGATGAAGCGATCGAACAATCGACGCTGCAAGTGAGAATGTCCGCCAAGGAACAGCCCATCGATGTGCATGTGGATGGACAGAAAATGTGGCGAGTGTTTGACAACCTGATCGGAAACATCCTTAAATATTCTCTTGAAGGTACGCGGGTTTATATCGCGGTGGAAAAAAGCACGGAAAAGCTCATCTCTCTTTCAAAAACGTCTCGAAATACGAGCTGGGCGGCAACACTGAAGAATTGTTTGAACGCTTCAAACGAGGAGATACATCCCGGCATTCGGAAGGCTCCGGCCTAGGGCTGGCCATCGCCAAATCGATTATTGACCTTCACGAGGGAAATATGGAGGTTGAAGCTGACGGTGATCTTTTCAAAGTAAGCATACAATTGGATCTAGCGTAGAAAGAAGAGTCTTTACATGTAAAGGCTCTTTTGCTTTTATAACAAAAAATATAAATCTTTTGTTTACTTTTTTAAATGGATTTGTTTTATTATAGGAATAGACTGAATGTAAGAGGTAGATCATATGCTGAATGTTTATTACACTGACACTGCCAATCAATTATCAGAGATGGACGATATTCAAAAAGGCTGCTGGATTAACTTGATTGCGCCTACCAATGAAGAAATCAACTGGGTCGTTGAAAAGATCGGAATCGATCCGGATTTTTTACGAGATGCTCTGGATGAAGAGGAACGTTCAAGGGTGGAGAAAGAAGGAAACACCGTGAGTGTTATCGTCGACCTTCCGATCCTTGAATCGGATGAAAATGGAATACAGTACGATACGTTTCCGCTTGCGATGATTTCAACGGATACGCATTTTATTACGGTATGCCTTAGGGAGAACCCCATTCTTGAGTTGTTTGCGAAACATAAAGTGAAGAATTTTTATACGTACAAGAAAACACGCTTTGTCTTTCAGCTGCTGCAGATGATCGCGACCTATTACTTGCGGTATCTGCGTCAGATCAATCGGAAAACCGAACAGATCGAAAATGAACTGAGAGAATCATTGAAGAATGATGATCTATTTGAGCTGCTCAGACTTGAAAAGTCCCTTGTCTATTTTGCGACCTCGCTTAAGTCGAACGATGCCGTTCTTGAAAAATTATTGAAGGTCAGCTATTTGAAGATGTATGAAGAGGATAAGGACCTGTTAGAGGACGTTATCATTGAAAATAAACAGGCCATCGAAATGAGCTTGATTTATCGAAATATCTTAAAAAGTTTGATGGATGCTTTTTCTTCTGTTATATCCAACAACTTGAACGTCGAGATGCGTTTTCTGACATCCATTACGATTATACTCGCTCTCCCTACCATGGTGGCGAGTTTCTACGGCATGAACATTCCTTTGCCGTTTCAAAAGTATCCCCATGCATTTTTCGTCAGTCTTTGCTTGGCATTTACACTCTCTGGCCTCGTATCTTTTATTTTTTGGAAAAAACGTTTCTTCCGTAAGTAAAGGGATGATGGATAAAAAGGATTTCCTACTGATTGGGGATCCTTTTTATCTTTTTGGGGGAAACCGCTTTCTTATTTAAGCCGTTTGGGTTTACAATCAGGTTATCTTATCTTTAAAATTGTGTTAACATTGTAAAGCGATAGATCCAACTTTTAAATGTATGAGTATCCTATGACCGTTTATATAGAATATTAAGCATAGTGATCCAAAAAGGAGATGCCAGCAATGAGCCAGATGATGTTAGAGAATGAGTCGCTGTCGCCCTATCTTTCTTTTTCAAGAAGCGAGTGGGCGAGCCTGTATTCGGCCGATATACAGCCGTTGACGGAATGGGAAATATCGGAGCTTCAGGGAATCAATGAAAATGTTTCTCTTGATGAGGTGTCTTCCATCTACTTGCCGCTTTGCCGCCTGCTGAACCTCCATGTGACAGCCTCACAGCAGCTGCATCAGCAGTCTAATGCTTTTTTAAGAAAGCAAATGAAAAAACCGCCGTTCATTATAGGCATTGCAGGAAGCGTCGCTGTAGGGAAAAGCACGACATCTCGAATCATTCAGGCTCTTCTTTCACGTTGGCCGAATACACCGAAAGTCGAGCTTGTAACGACAGATGGCTTTTTGTTCCCGAATGCTGTCCTTGAGCAAAAGGGTCTTATGGGCCGGAAGGGCTTCCCGGAAAGCTATGATCTGAAAGGATTGATACATTTTCTTTCCGATTTGAAATCCGGCAAGCCTGTTGTTGAGGCGCCGATCTATTCTCACCTGGAATATGACATTTTGGCTGACAAGGTACAAACCATTTCTGCGCCGGACATCGTTATTGTTGAAGGAATAAACGTACTACAGGTTCCGAAACAAAAAAGGAATAAACAAACCCCTCAGATCTTTGTCTCAGATTTCTTCGATTTTTCCCTGTATGTCGATGCAGACGAAGAAGAGATAAAAAAATGGTACGTTGAGCGTTTTAAGATTTTAAGGAATACAGCGTTCCAAAGTCCGATCTCGTATTTCCACCGGTACGCTGACTTAAAGGATGATGAAGCGATCCAGTTCGCTTTGAATATTTGGAATACCATCAACGGCCTAAACCTGCGTGAGAATATTCTTCCTACCAAGTATAGAGCGCATTTGATCTTGGAAAAAGGAAAAAACCATTCAGTTTCCGGCATAAAGATGCGAAAGATGTGAGAACGTAATTCCCAGAAGACCCATTTAGGGTCTTTTTTGGCTGAAATACCTTTAATTCATCACAAAGGACACATGACATGAAACATAAGAGGGTATGGAGTAGTAGGCCAGATTTGGCTGGAACTTAGACGCACGGATAATATGATGGTAAAATTATTGGATGAGCTGGAGGATTTGAAACGGCAAGTTGATCAATATAAAAGTGCAGAAGGAGTGGAGCAGCCTTGAAATTAAAAACTGCAGACCTTGGAACTGTGAGAATGTCGTATATGGATGAAGGCAAAGGAGAACCGATCGTGCTCCTTCACGGTTTCTGCGGAAGCCATGAGTATTGGGAGGAGGTTATCCCTGAACTCGCTAAGGATTATCGGGTAATTGCTCCTGATCTGAGGGGTCATGGAAAATCATCCGTCAGGGAATCTGCTTGCGCAGTGGAGGATCTTTCTGAAGATATTAAAGATTTGCTTCAACATTTGGGGCTGGAAAAAGTCACAATGTTCGGGCATTCCCTTGGGGGTTATATTACACTTGCCTTTGCTGACCATCAAAGTAACCGGCTGAAAGCTTTTGGGCTCATTCATTCAACTGCTTTCCCGGATGATGAAGCTGGAAGGAACGGCAGGGATCAGACGATTGAAAAAATAAAGGATGGCAGATTGAAAGAGGTAATCGATCAGCTCGTTCCCAAGTTGTTTGCACCCGCATCCGCCCAAAAGGAAAAGATTGAGAGAGCAAGAGAGATTGGCTATGGGACTCTGGATGAAGGGGCAATTTGCGCACTGGTAGCGATGAAGAACCGTCCGAACCGCAATGATGTTCTCCAATCCTCCAAAATGCCAGTGCTTCTTATAGCAGGCGAACGAGATCAGGTGATCCAGGCGGAAAAGACATTTTCTGTCTCGGGGGAATGGATTACACAATCCGTGCTTACAGATTCGGGCCATATGGGAATGTACGAATCTCCATGTGAACTCATACGGGCGATACAAACTTTTATGAAAAAAACACAATAAAAAAAGACTCCTGACTTCAGGAGTCTTTCTATCTGCTTACTTTTGAACGTTTGCAGCTTGAGGTCCGCGAGCACCTTCAGTGATTTCAAAAGTTACATCTTGACCTTCTTCAAGAGATTTGAAACCTTCGCCTTGAATAGCAGAGAAGTGTACGAATACATCGTCTTGGCCTTCAACTTCGATGAAGCCGAAACCTTTTTCTGCGTTAAACCATTTAACTTTACCTTGTAACATATGATGTTCCTCCTGTGTGGATCAAAACCACGATTTATTACTATTCCTGCTCAAATATCATTCAAGACGCAAACCGCTGCGAAGAAGTCATGTACCGAACAAAAATAACTATTACTACTGTAACATGAATTAACCATTTTATCAAGAAAGGATTTCTTCATTTTTTTATTTAGATTATCAGGAATTGGGGAATAGGAGTGCTAAGGAGGCTGAGATATGAAAGCACAAGGGTATTTGATTTTCGGACTGCTCTTTGCCCTGCTGATCGCCGTTTTCGCTGTAGTTAATGGCAATGATGTAGAATTTAATTATATTTTTGGAACCGTAAAATGGCCGCTTGTCCTGATTATTTTAGGTTCGGCAGCGGTTGGCGGATTGGCTGTGGGATTCTTTGGAATCCTGAAGGTAGTTCAGCTTAGAAATAAGGTGAAACGTCTGGAACAAAATTTGAAAAAACATGAAACGATGAGAAGAGAAGTTGTGTTGGATGAGGACCGGAAAATGGAAGGAGAAAGTAGCCAGGCCCCAGGTTGATCCCGGGGCTGGCTTTTTATGTTAAGGAAGTTTATTGCCTCTGGACGCTGCGTACAGGGCATACCATTCCTCACGTGTCATTATTTCTGACTGTCGGACAGCATCCCCTGCGTCTATGATACGCTGAACATTCGACGTACCGATGACGGGCTGGATTTTTGCTGGATGGCGCATGAGCCATCCAAGAACAATCGCTTCCCTTGTGGTTCTTTTATCTGCAGCCATTTTTTCCACTAGCTCTTTTGTCTTTGTTTCTGCATCGGACAACTCTAATGATTTATTGCCTGAAAAGATACCTTGCGCAAGAGGAGACCATGCTTGAATTTGTATGTTTTCCATCATGCAATACTCCATTAGTCCATCAGCAAAGTTGACGGATGTTCCTTCTTGTTGATTAACATGCACCCCTTGATCAACAAAATCGAGCTTGTTCAGACTCATCTCTAACTGGTTTACAACTAAACGCTCATCAGAATAGGCCTCAAGAAACTGTATTTGCGCTTTGTTCATATTGGATACCCCAAAGTGGAGGACTTTACCGGATGTTTTTAATTGCTGAAACGCTTCTGCTACTTCTTCAGGCTCCATGAGCGGATCAGGGCGGTGAAGAAGCAGGATGTCTAAATGGTCAACGGTAAGCCTTTGCAAAATACCATCCACCGAACGCAGTATGTGTTCCTTAGAAAAATCATAACGGCCGGGTCCGGTGTCATCAGCAAAGCGGATTCCGCATTTACTTTGAATGACCATCTGATCACGTAAGCTTGGGTTTCCTGTTAATACTCGGCCAAACGCTTCTTCTGCTTTTCCAAGCGTGTATATATCCGCGTGGTCGAACATGGTGATGCCCGAAGAAAGTGCGGCATCAATGGCTTTTTCAGTTTTCAAGATTTCCTCGTCAGAAATGGGGCTTCGGTCCCAATTGCCGCCAAAACCCATACACCCTAATGCCAGACGGCTTGAAGTGATCTCTCGTTTCTCTAAAGGCATCGTACGCATCGTATTACCTCTTCCTTTTAGAATAATAGTGACCTAATCAACGTTATTGTAGGCAAGACTGGACGGGACTGCAACTTATTTGAACCTGCCGATTTAAAAAAAGACTGCATCAGCCGGCAGTCTTTTTACAGTCATATTTAAAATTGGATTGACCTGAAGAGCGGTTTTAGGTAAATCTCGGCAGAAAAAGAAACCTATCCATCGTGGCATAAGGCACTTTTCAAACATTTTTCAATTATAAGAATGCCTCATATGATCGGCAACGATCTGTCTGTGGATAAGCAGCTCGACCAATGTAAAAGCAAGTGAGATTAAAAACGTTCCCCATAGCGTCACATAGGCACCGGACATTATGGAACTAATTGTATAGACCACAATATAGGAGACGATGAAGTCCGCTGCGATCACGGACCAAAAAGATAAACGCGGAAGAAACACATACTCCATTAGAACGGCGATCGGCGCAAGAGTGATGGTAATAATGAGGAAGGGAAGCGGTTTGTTAAACGTAACACTCTCAAACCAAAACGTACACAAAAGAAGAATCAACGGGATGCTGATAATCTTAAGCAATAGACTTTGCATCAAATAACCTCCTTTTCACTTCATTATTTTCTGCGTTTGAAAAGAAATTATGCCTGAAATAACTATAAATTATTGTTCTGCTGGCTGACCTCTCCTTCATTGAGATAAAGGTTAGTGCTTTCTATCTGTTTATGTTCTTCCACCGAATCTCCCGGACTGTAGGCATCTGACCCCAAGGGATGTTTTGGGTTCAGCCCTGATGCAATGGTAAACTCTTTTTGTTCCGGTGCGTTTGTAAGGGTTTCCGTTGTTTTTTGCTGTTTCTTTTCCATGATTAAGCCTCCTTCATCTATGACCTCATTAGGGTGCTCGGAGAAGGTATTCTCTATTCGAATGAAGAGAGGCGTCCAATAAATCAACATAAAAAGAAAGGAAAAAGGGTATAACTTAATTATTCTATTTCAGGAGGAGGTAGTTGCCATGGAGTACTCTTTGTACAAAAAGGATGGAGCCTTTCCTTGCGATGTAACGATCGATGTAGATAACAATATTTATACCGTTCGAGACAGTGACACTACGGGACAGATTTTTCAAAGTGCACCCGAAGTCGCGTCTTGGATTAAACAAAACTGGGCACCTGATCAATTTGAAAAACCGGATGATTATTATGATCTTATCAATTCTCTGCATTCATCCCATCAGGAGGATGAATACGAGTAATAGAAGCTGAGAAACAGATTTCCAGGCATGATGTTTCCTGGGAATCTTTTTTCACTTAAAAGGGCGGTTTTTTATACTCTGCAGAAATGTGCTGAAAGGATATAACATCAAACAATCCCATATCTGTAAGCTTTAACTCGGGTATGACGGGAAGTGCCAAAAAAGATAAGGTCAAAAACGGGTTAAAGTCATGTGTAAACCCAATGGTTTTCAATGCTGAATGAATTTCCTGCAGCTTCTGATAGACTTCTTTATGATTTTTATCGGACATAAGACCGGCAATAGGCAGAGGCAGAGATGCGAGTACTTCACCTTTTTCAATAACAGCCAAGCCGCCTCTCATTTCGGCAATCACTTCAATTGCTTTTAAGAGATCACGATCATTAGTGCCTGCAGCGACAATATTATGGGAATCGTGAGCGACCGTAGAGACGATGGCTCCAGAAGTTATACCAAGGCCTTTTAGAATTCCGCAGCCGATATTTCCAGTCAGGTGATGGCGTTCTGCGACAACCAGTTTGAGCAGGTCTCTATTGAGATCAGGGTTGAAACAGCTGTCCAAAATACTCACTTCCTCTGTCACATGTTTTGTTACGATACTGTTTGGAATAATTTTAATGACGTTGGCCATCCCGCTTTTCATTGGAATCGACAATGATTCTTCAGACACCCGAAGCAGATGAACACTGTTCGTGATAACGGGCGGTGGAGCTGAGGGCTCGTTCTGAAAAGGGAGCATTACGCCTTGTGCAGCGGCCAGCATGCCTTTTTTGTACACCTGTTGAATTTTAAAGCTGGTGAGATCCGTCAAAAGAACCAGGTCTGCATCATATCCCGGTGCAATCGCTCCTTTTTGTTTTAAACCAAAGCATTCAGCGGCATTTAGAGTGGCCATCTGAATAGCAAGCAAAGGATCAAATCCCTTTTCAATCGTCAGTCTGATGTTATGGTCAATGCTGCCGTTCTCGATTAAATCATCCAAATGTTTGTCATCGGTGACAAACAGACATCTTCGGGCGTTCTTCTCCTCCACGGCGTCCAGCAGAAGAGTAAGATCTCTTGCTGCAGAACCCTCCCTGAGCATCACATACATTCCCCGCATCAGCCGTTCTTTTACTTCCTGTGGTGTCACACATTCATGGTCCGTTCGAATTCCGGCCGCCATATACACGTTGATGCCTTCTGCAGACACACCAGAAGCATGTCCGTCGATGTGCCGGGAGCAATTGGAGGCGCCTGCCAATTTTTTCAACATGTCGCTGTCGCCTTGAAAAACAGCGGGGTAGTTCATGACTTCTCCTAATCCGATCACCCGGGGAGAAGAGTAATATGGTTCAAGATCTGGAGCTTTAAGTTCCGCTCCGGCATGTTCAAACGGTGTAGCCGGCACGCAGGAAGGAAGAGCGATATATACATCAAGGGGCAGCTGCTCGGAAGTTTTTATCATATAATCAATGCCTTCTTTTCCGCTCACATTGGCAATTTCATGAGGATCGGCAATGACTGTAGTTACCCCATGAGGGACGACAACCCTGGCGAATTCCTGCGGAGTAACCATGGATGATTCGATATGTACATGGCCATCGATGAGCCCTGGGCATATGTATGCACCATCTGCATCGATTTGATTATTTCCTTCATAATGGCCGATGCCAACGATTTTTCCATCTGTGATCGCCACATCGGCTTCCATGATCGCAAGGTTGAATACATCAATGATTTTCCCGTTTTTAATGACAAGATCAGCTGGAACACGCTTAGAAGAGGAGGCAAGGATATGAGAAAGAGCTTGATGATTGATATCCATATAAAATGTTAGCCCCTTTCGGAATCGATTTTGGAAATGGGCCGGGTTAATGCTATCCCGGCCCAAAGGTTTTGTCTTTAATGGCTTCCCCATATAAAGTTGATTATAAACGCGATACTGATCAAGTACATCATCCAGTGAAGGTCCTTATGCTTGCCAGTCATGAGCTTTAAGATCGTGTAGGAAATAAAGCCAAAAGCCAAGCCTTGCGCGATACTGAAGGTGAGAGGCATGAGTATGATGGTAAGAAAAGCAGGAATGACATCGGTATAATCTTCAAAACCGATCGCTTTGATCTCGCTGAGCATTAAGGCTCCGACAAGTATCAAGATCGGCGCTGTAGCAACCGACGGAACAAAAGCGATGAGTGGTGCAAAGAAAAGCGTCAAAAAGAAAAGAACTCCCGCCGTTAATGCTGTGAGACCTGTGCGCCCACCCTCAGAAATGCCTGTCGCGTTCTCAACATACGCATTCATTACCGTACCGCCCATCGCTGCACTTGCCATCGTACCGACGGCATCAGCCTGCAGGGCGCGGTCAAGATTTTCAATTTTTCCGTTTTCATCCGCAAGACCGGCTTTTCTTGAAAGGCCGATTAATGTGGCAAGGTTATCGAACAGCTCAACAATGGTAAAAGAGAATAAAATGGATAAGATGCCATAAGCGAACGCTCCTTTTAGATCCATCGCAAGGAAAGTTTCTGAAAGGCTTGGCAGGGAGAAGGAAGCAACATCTTTTAAAGTTTGCGGATAGTCAATAAAGCCTGTAATCATAGCGGCCACTGTGGTTAGTAAAATACTGATCAGCAAAGCACCTTTCTTTTTCTTGGCCATTAGGTAGGAGGCAACAAGAAGACCGAACAGGGCGAGAAGCGGGCCGGTCTCGGTAATCTTCCCTAAGCTCACAAAGGTATCTTTATTGGAAACGACGATGCCGGAGTTTTTCAGGCCGATGAAGGCAATGAACAATCCGATTCCTACACTGATCGAAGACTTTAATAGCGGTGGAACACCGTCAACAATCTTTTGCCGAACCCCGGTGACCGTCAACAGGAAAAATGCCACACCGGAAATAAACACGGCACCGAGCGCGGTTTGCCAGCTTAATCCGGCACCAAGCACTACGGTATACGTGAAGAATGCATTCAACCCCATGCCTGGTGCCACTGCTACCGGAAAGTTTGCCCATAAAGCCATTAACAGTGTACAGAAGACACTGCCGTAAATGGTTGCGGCAAGAGCGGCTTCCTTTGGAATTCCGGCGTCGGCGAGAATGGAGGGATTGACAAAAATGATGTAGCTCATGGTCAGAAAGGTCGTAATGCCTGCGAGAATTTCAGTCTTTGTGTTCGTTTTTCTTTGGGTTAATTTGAAAAATCTGTCCAAGGAACTTTTGACTGTTGCGCTTTTTCCTGCCGATGACATGGAAAACACCCCTTTTCTTATTTGAGGATCCTTAGACCCTTTCAATTAACCGGAAAAAAGGGAACGTTTATTCCAAAGATGAGAATAGAACCGCTGCACATAGGGTGAGACAGGTTAATTGGTACATCCTATGAACAAAAAAACAGGAATATTCTCCTGTTCTGTTAAAGTAAAGGTTCAATAAAAACGTCCATGATCCCTCCGCAGATCCCGCCGTCCTCATAAAGAAGTCCGGTCGTTAGATCTACCTCATGAGTAACAGGCTGTCCGGTGTTGATGACTTTCAAGGCTTTCTCGATGACTTCACCCTCTCCACAGCCTCCTCCGACCGTGCCAATAATCCTTCCTGATGGATAGATGATCATTTTGGAGCCGGCCTTCCTGGGCGTCGATCCTCTTGTACGGACGATAGTAGCTAAAGCCGCATGCTCCCCAGTAAAAAAAATATTTTGCAGTGTTTGAATAAATTCGATTTCCTTCATCGTTTTCTTTTTCGCCTCTCATGGAAACCGGTTTTCGCCAGTTCACGGATTGTCGAGCTGAGAGGAGCACCGGATTTTCGGTTCTTTACGGCAAGGATCTCAGCAAAAATACTGACAGCAATCTCTTCAGGAGTTTCGGCTCCGATATCAAGTCCGACAGGTGTATAAAGATGGGAAAAGGATTCATCAGGAAAATCTGTTCGAAGCTGTTCAAAAACCCCAGCAATTCTGCGTCTGCTTCCAATCATTCCAATATATGCGGGTTTCTCGTTCCGGGAGAGAAGCTGCTGAAGGCTGAGGACATCGAATTGGTGCCCTCTGGTCACTAGTAGAACGTAGGTGAACTCATTGAGAGGGACGGACTGGAAATAAGAATGAAAGGACTGACAGCGAACGTCATCTGAAGAAGGAAACCGCCCTTGACGGGCAAATTCAGGGCGGTCATCTACTACAGTAGTATAAAATCGCAGCATTTTTGCCATATGCGCAACGGGTTCTGCCACATGTCCCGCCCCGGCGATAATTAAATGGGGAGGAGGGGCAAAGACTTCATGAAAGACCGTGATCGGGTCATCCTTTCCGTACAGGACAGCCGACCTGGTGATCTGTTCGCGGAAAAAAGGAAAGCAGAGTTCAGCGAGCTTTAAAACAAGCGTTCTGTCTATCCCGGTTTCTGGGTAGATCTCTTCCTGTGAAAAGAGCAGCATTCGTTTGCCAATCATTTCTTTTCGGGCTGCCCTTGTGATCGTTACAAGAGAAACATGTTTTCTTTTTGTAATCGCTGCTGAAAGTTCTTGATAGAGTTCTTGTTTATTCATTTAAGTTCACCGGAGTGGAGGCTTCCTGCTCTTTCAATGCAGCAAAAATTCGTTCCGGAGTAGCAGGAAGATGTTTAATGCGAATTCCGGCTGCATCGTATATGGCGTTCGTGATCGCTGCGATTATGGGAATCATGACTACCTCACCAATTCCTTTCGCTCCGAAAGGACCGGTCTCCTCAGCACTGTCAACTGGGAACGTTTCAATGATTGGAGTTTCCCTTATCGTAGGGAGGATATAATTAGTGAAATTTGTCGTCTTGTGGTATCCGGCTTCCATAAGAACATCCTCGTATAACGTATAACCGATCCCCATGACAGCTCCACCTTCTGCCTGCCCCTCAAGGCCCTGCGGATTAAGAACTTTTCCGGCATCGGGAATGGATACGACCCGCAGTACGTCAGTTTCTCCTGTCATGGTATCTACTTCCACAAGGACAATGTGTGTTAAATAGCCATACAGATGGTGAGGTGCTCCGCCGGAACCTTTGAATTCTTCTTGCTCTTTTGGAAGCATGAAGTGGCCTTCCACTTTAGTGGGGCGGTGTTTTTCATAGAGGTAATGAAAGATATCCTTATAGGTGACGGTTTTTTCTCCATCTTCTTTCAATGCATAAAGCTCATCGTCCCCCATGAGCACATTCTCCGGCATGACTCCATGAATCTCTGCTGCCGCCTCGGTCAGAAGACGAATCATATTAGGAACAGCAGCGGCAATCGCTTTGCCTCCGGTGTAGGTAGAACGAGAAGCTGTAACAGTACCACTGTCAATCGTTTCAGAGGTATCCCCTTGAACGACAGAAATACTGGAGATGCTGCAATTCAGCAGTTCTGCGGCTATTTGCGCATAAACAGTGCCGTTGCCCCCGCCGATGTCCTCACAGCCGACTCCCACTTTAAATGTTCCATCCTGCATCAATTCTAGGGTGGCTGCACCATAGTCAGGAAGTCCAATTCCCATGCCGACCGCGTGAAAAGAGGTGGCGAGACCGATTCCTCGTTTTTTCCAAGGCTCGCTTATGTCCTTTTTATGGAGAGCGCGGTTCTTCCATAACTCGCATTTTTCTGCAGTTTCCAGCGTTTGGAGTGTGCCGACGCTTGTTTTCAGTACATGGCCGATGCTCGATGTATCGCCTTTTTGGTACACATTCTTTTTCCGGAGTTCAATAGGATCAAGGTTCAGCTTCTCAGCCAGCATATCCATATGGGTTTCTATCGCTGCACAAACCTGATTGACACCGAAGCCTCTGAAGGCTCCTGAGATGCCATTGTTCGTATAAACGCAAAATCCTTCTAAGTCAACGTTTGGAATCTTGTAAGGCCCGCAGCAATGTTCAATCGCAAGAGCGATGACGGCGCCTCCTAATGAAGCATATGCTCCCGTGTCAGCTACAGCTCGGACCTGGTTGGCGATGATTGTACCGTCTTTCCTTGCTGCTGTTTTCATCTGTACTTTAAAGGGATGGCGTTTGATTCCTGCAATGACCGACTCTTCCCGGCTGAGATGGATTTTAACCGGACGCCCATCAGTATGGAGGGCGAGGAGCGCCAAATAAATTTGTACGGTAATCTCATCTTTTCCTCCAAAAGCGCCACCTATTGGATTTGAAATCACCCGAATCCTTGCCGGGTTTAAAGCGAGTGCGCGGGCGATCTGAAGGCGGTCGCGGTATGCGTATTGCCCCGGACAGCGGATGGTGAGCATCCCGTCCGGCTCAAGCACACCCCAGCCACCTTCTGTTTCAATAAAAGCATGCATCTGGCGAGGGGAATAGAAGGTGTTTTCAAGAATAATATCCGCTTCAGAAAATGCCTTCTCTGTGTCTCCATTTTTGATGGTGACATGACTGTGGATGTTTCCGCTCTCATGAAGAAAAGGGGCTCGGTCTGTCATTGCAAACTCGGCATCAGTAATAGGAGTGAGCGGTTCGTAATCGACATGGATGAGCGAGAGAGCGTGTTCTGCAATTTCCTGAGTTTCTGCTGCAACGAGCGCAATGGCATCACCTGTACAGCGCACCACGTCACTTGCCAGCACGGGCTGGTCAGGCACGACAATCCCAAAGCCATTAAAGCCTGGAATGTCTTTATGGGTCAGAACAGCAAGGACTCCCGCCAGAGCTTCTGCCCTGGAGGTGTCGATATGCTTGATTCTTGCATAGGGAAATGAGGAGCGCAGCACTTTACCCCATACCATGTTTTCAAATTGGTAGTCTGTCATGTATTTCAGTTCGCCCGTCACTTTTTCAGGCCCGTCAATCCTGGGAATCCTTTTACCCACGTACTTAAAATGGCTATTCTTCATGTTCTGCCCACCTTTTCAATAAACGGTAAAGTCCGCGTTCAAGAAGTGCGCTAGCCATATCCCTTCGGTATGACGCTGAGGCCCGGATATCAGAGATTGGCATGACTTCTTTCCAGGCGACCCTGCCAATATTGGCGATCATTTCGTCTGTAAGCGGGCCCAATGTCAGCATCGCCTCGCATTTCTTTGCCCGGATAACCGTAGGGCCTACTGAACCGAAAGCGATACGGCCCCCTGTGCACTCTTTCGTGCCTTGTTTCATGGAAAGAGTAACAGCTGCATTCACGATGGAGATCGACTGCGCTTTCCGTGGACCAAGCTTTTGAAAGATACCGATGTCATTTTTACCGCGGACGTTAAATGCTATCTTGGAGATGATCTCATTGGGCTGGGCTGCGGTTTTTCCGGGTCCGATAAAGAAGTCCTCCACGTTTATCATTCGTTTACCGGATAATGAGGTGAGTTCGATCACCGCTCCAAGTGCATATAAAGCAGGAATCGTATCACCTGCAGGAGAGGCTGTGGCGATATTGCCTCCAATGGTCCCCATGTTCTGCATCTGGGTGGCTCCAATTTCCTGGCAGGCTTGTACGAGTACGTCGGCATGAGCCTGTAGAAGAGGGGAGTTTATGATTTCAGAATGAGTGGTGAGAGGTCCGATCTGAATTTCATCTTTTTGTATGGTTATGAAACGAAGCTCGTCCACATGTTTAAGGTTTACCCAGTAGTCAGGCCGCCATTTTCCTTCTTTCATCCTCACGACGGCGTCTGTTCCCCCGGCTAAGAGGCGGAGGCTTGATTTTTCGTTCTCCAGGATAAAAAGACATTCCTTTAGAGAACGAGGCGACAGCATATCAATCTCTGAAACAAACATTACGAATCCTCCCAACAGGCCTCCTGGTAATCGGCTTGTTCATTTAGATTTAAAAGAATACTTGGTTCATCCAATTCGACAGTTACGATTTCTTTCCGGCGGGTGTTGACCAAGTGCCTCAGTCCCTGTGTCTGCTCCTTAATGTCCTGCAGATCATCATAAAGAGACTTCGGGATAAGCAGGGGATGTCCGCGTTTTCCTTTAAAGGAGGGAAGGATAATCGCGGCAGGGTGTTTCGTGTGGAGCTTGTACAAGTTTCTAACGACATTCAATGATAACGGCTGGTCGACCGCACATATGATGACACCTGAAGAAGGTTGAGTTATGGCTGCCAATCCAGCTTTGATGGACGAGCATTTCCCAGAATGATAGTCTTTGTTCATCACTGTTTTTATAGTGTAGGAGCTGAGCTCGTTTGATAAATCTGCTGCCCTGAATCCTAGAACAACCACAATGTCTGATATTCCGGCGTTTAACAGTGTTTCGGTTTGAAAGCGGATGAGTGAGGTACCTTTCCATGGAAGCAGTGCTTTCAATGTCCTCATTCTTGATGAACGGCCTGCGCCAAGCACGATGGCTGATAGGGAAGGCGTGCTAGAGCTCACGGGATGAAAGCTGTCGGGCAGCGGCCGTCTGGACGGCTTGCAGAATTTTAGTATAGCCGGTACACCGGCATAGATTTCCGCCAAGCGCCCGTTTGATTTCATCGAGGCCCGGAACATGGCCGATGGAAGTTAAATACGCCCGTGAAGCTACAATCAGACCAGGTGTGCAATACCCGCACTGGGTTGCTCCTTCATCCACAAATGCCTGCTGCACAGGATCCATCGCCTGTTTCGTTCCAATTCCTTCCACTGTGACCACTCGTTCTCCTTCAACCTGTCCTGCCAGCACCAAGCATGAACAAACTGGCACATCATTGAGCAGAACAGTACAGGAGCCGCATTCTCCTTTTCCGCAACATTCTTTGCTTCCTGTTAATCCGGCGTCTTCCCTCAGCACATCAAGCAAAGTCTTTGCCGGACTGCAAATGACTGACACATTCTTTCCGTTTACGCAAAAATCAATGGTCTTCAATGTTCACCCTCCCCATATAATGAATGGACAATTTGGCTTGTTTACTTAATGGATGGTAGTTGATTAAAAGTCAGTTTGTACAAATATAGTAGAGTTTCAAAAAAACATTCCTATTTTCATAGTTGCATCCAATTTTTGAGAGTTTACCAAGGCGATTACATGCCCTTTGATGCGTTTACTGTCCACTTCAAGCCCTTTACATGCCGCATCAAAAAAATTCCATCTTTTTAAAGGGGGTGATGACACTAACAACGACTGGCTTCAAAACTACATCAAGGAGGTCATCAAAATGGCAGCACTTCAAAAATGGAAAGTTGGAGTACTTGGTTTTCAGCATGTTCTTGCCATGTATGCAGGAGCGGTCATTGTACCGCTCATCGTAGGGCCAGCGATCGGAATGAACGCGCAGCAGCTTGCTTATCTCATCTCTATTGATCTGTTTACTTGCGGGATCGCTACCTTGCTGCAGGTTCTCGGAGGCAGGCACTTCGGGATACGGCTCCCCATTATCCTGGGCTGTACGTTTACGGCCGTCGCTCCTATGATCGCCATTGGAAAGCTGGAGGGAATTACCGCCATTTATGGAGCGATTATTGCTTCAGGGCTCGTTGTTATGGTGCTATCCCAATTTGTAGGAAAGATCCTGAAATTTTTCCCGCCGATTGTTACCGGTTCCGTGGTCCTCATTATTGGTGTATCGCTCATACCGGTAGCGATGAATAATGCAGCTGGAGGCCTCGGTTCGAAAGGTTTCGGAAGCCTTGAAAATTTATCTTTGGCGAGTTTTACTTTTGTGCTCATCATTCTGATCAACCGGTTTTCCAAAGGATATGTACGCGCAATCTCTGTTCTTATATCACTGATTGCGGGAACGTTTCTGGCTTCTTTCATGGGTCTCGTAGATGCTGCACCCGTAAAGGATGCCTCCTGGTTCCACCTTGTGCAGCCGTTCTATTTTGGTGTGCCTGAATTTCACTTCTCAGCGATCCTGACGATGACCATTGTTGCAATCGTCAGCATGATTGAATCAACCGGTGTCTTTCTTGCGTTAAGTGACATCTGTGAAAGAGACCTAAAGCCAGAGGATATTAAAAAAGGTCTTCGTGCCGAAGGGCTGGCGGTCATGATCGGGGGCATCTTCAACTCGTTTCCTTATACGTCGTTCTCTCAAAATGTTGGGCTTGTTGCTTTAACGAAAGTAAAAACGAGAAACGTTGTTATTGCGGCGGGAGGGTTACTGCTCATTCTCGGACTGCTTCCAAAGATCGCAGCGCTGACGACGATCATTCCAACGGCTGTCCTTGGCGGTGCGATGGTTCCGATGTTCGGGATGGTGATCGCTTCTGGCGTAAAGATGCTTTCTCAGGCTGATTTTTCAAGCAATGAGAACCTGCTGATCGTCGCCTGTTCTGTAGGGATAGGGCTTGGGACAGCAGTGGTTCCCATGGTGTTCAGCCAGCTCCCGGACAGTGTCAGGCTTCTCGTCGAAAACGGGATTGTGATTGGAAGTTTAACGGCAATTTTGCTAAATCTAGTATTTAATTTTAGGTCTATGAATATAAATGAGCAGGAAAGGATGGAACAGCTGAAAACGGATGCTTCTGCAGAGGCTCAATAGTTTGGCTGCTCACGATCAGGGGCATGTCAACAATGCCCCCTTTTCTCTGGTTCTGTCCTGAATACGTAAAAAAGGAGCGACAGAAATGGACTTGATTTTAAAGAATGCAATGATTCCACAAGGAGACCGTACGGTAATTACCAATATTCTCGTGAACGAAGGGAAAATCACAGGATTTTGCAATGACATTCATTTTCTAAAAGCGGACAAGGTACTCGACATGGAAGGAAAGCTCGTCGTCCCTGGATGCATTGATCCGCACACGCATTTCATGGATCCAGGCTTCACTCACCGTGAGACGTTTGCGACGGGTTCAAGATCTGCCGCGGCGGGCGGGCTTACGACGATCATCGATATGCCTTGCTGTTCCAAACCCTCCGTTCGGGACGGTGAAAGCTTCCAGAAAAAAATCGCTCCCATTCGGGGACAGGCATACATCGATTATTGCTTCTGGGGCGGCATGACCGGGGAAGACGCGAGGAACGGCTGGATCGATAACATCTATCCGCAGATCGACGAAGGAGTTGTGGCGTTTAAGGTTTACATGACGCCGTCAGTGCCGACGTTCCCAAAGGTATCCGATGGAGAGATGCTTGAGATCTTTCAAAAGGTTGCGAAAACCGGCATGCCGATTGGTGTTCATGCAGAAAACTATGACATCTGCACCTTTTATACGGAGAAGTTGAAGAAGGAGGGGCGGGAAGACGGTCCGGCATGGGCAGAGGCAAGGATGGCTCTTGCTGAAAAAGTGGCGATCGAGCTGATCATCAGCTATGCAGAAGCGACCGATGCACGGGTCCACGTCGTTCACATGAGTACGAAGGAAGGGGTCAAGCTCGTCCGTGAAGCTAAGAAACGCGGCGTAAAGGTAACAGCCGAAACATGTCCGCACTATCTGATGCTGAACGCGCAGGACTCCATGAGTGAGAGAGGAACATTTGCCAAGATCGCTCCGCCGCTGCGTGGCAAAGATGACAATCAGGCACATTGGCAGGCACTGGCTGATGGAACGATTGATTTTGTCGGTACTGATCACGCGCCTTATGAGATTGCAACTGAAAAAGCTGCAGCGGATTCAACGATCTGGAACAGCTTCCCGGGCATTCCAGGAGTGGAAACGATGGTGCCGATTCTCGTCAGTGAAGGTTTGAACAAAGGACGGTTATCCTTGTCACGCTTTGTTGAAGTAACAAGTAAGAACGCAGCGATCCATTATGGCATCTATCCGAAAAAAGGAGCGATGGAGATCGGCAGTGATGCGGACTTCACAGTCATCGATCTTGATTGCGAGTGGGAAATCGATGAGAAACAGACCGAATCGATGGCGAAGTATAACCCGCTTCATGGCATCAAGCTCAAAGGGCGTCCGGTGCAGACGATTGTACGGGGCAACATGGTCTATCACTATGAAGATGGCGGGATTGTAGGTGAAGCTGGTTATGGAGAGTACGTTAAACGGCAGAGCATCCAGCGCCTTGATCGGACGTTAAAGTATGAAAAGTATGAAACTTCCAGAGCAGAAGCTCCAAAGTCAGGCCGGCAAGAACTAGAAAAAAGCAAGTAAGAGAGGAGACCGTATATGGAACTGAGAGGCAAGAAGCATGTAGTCGTTGTTATTGATATGCTCAATGACTTTATCGGAGAAAAAGCGGCCCTCCGATGCAAAAACGGCGAAAAAATTGTACCGGCCATTAAAGAACTAGTCGACTTTTGCCATGAAGAAAATATCCAGGTCGTTTTTGTGCAAGAAGCGCACCGTAAGAACGACCGTGATTTCAGGGTACGGCCGGTTCATGCCGTCAAAGGGACATGGGGATCTCAGTTTATCCCTGAATTGCAGCCTGATGAGAGCAAGGGAGATTATATCGTTCAAAAAAGGCGGCATAGTGCGTTCAGCTATACTGATTTTGACCTGTTCTGCCGTGAAGAAGAGATTGATACGGTTGTCCTTACCGGTGTCTGGACCAATGTTTGTGTAAGAAGCACAGGCTCTGATGCATTGTATCATGGCTACAATGTCATTTGTTTGTCCGACTCCACAGCTTCAAAAGATGATTCCATGCATGAATCCGGTCTCCGTGATATCGAACTATTCGGCGATATCATGACGACCAAAGAATACATGGCGGCTGCCAAGAAAAAGTTCTCCCAAAACAGCCAGGTCGTCTAATCTGCCATGGGACGAAACAAACGGATCGTTGTAGGAATAACGGGGGCGAGCGGGTCACTATACGGATACTCGCTCGTCCGTGCCCTCCACCAGCTCGGGATGGAAACCCATCTAATCGTAACCGAAATGGGAGAGAAGGTCTTGCAGTTTGAGTGCGGCGTCAGGATGGAAACCGTGAAGCAATATGCCGAAGTACACAGCAACAAGAACCTTTTTGCCTCTGTGGCGAGCGGATCCTTTTTAAATGATGGGATGGTCGTTGTTCCATGCTCCATGAACACGCTGGGAGCGATGGCGAATGGAGTCGGGGACACACTCCTGAGCCGCTGCGCCTCTGTCATGCTGAAAGAAAAGAGGCAGCTCATCGTCGTTCCAAGGGAAGCTCCGTTTCATCTGATCCATCTTCAGAATATGACAAGGCTTGCCGAAGCGGGCGCCTGCATCATGCCGGCATCACCGGGGTTCTACCATAAACCGAAAGAGATATGGGAGCTGATTAATTTTATGTCCGGCCGGATTCTGGACATGTTGGGCATCGATCATGAACTTCTCAGGAGATGGGGGGAGAAAGCGTGAACCCTTCTTCACTGCGCTCCCTTCTCGATCAATGGGAAGGGGAGGGGAAACTCATCCGGATTAAAAAAGAAGTGGATCCTTTGTTTGAACTCGGCGCGGTCCTTAATTCCAGGCAGGGAAGCCAGCCGTTCTATTTTGAAAAAGTGAAGGGCTATTCATCTCCAATGGCAGGAGGGATCGGCGGAGACAGGGATCTGCTCGCAGCCAGCATCGGCATCACACCGGATGAATTCGTCCCAAAGATTATTGGTTCAATTGTCTCTCCCATCCCAACCCGCCTGATCGAAAAAGGACCCGTTCAGGAAAATGTGGTGCTTGGGCCGATGGATTTGGCTTCGCTCTTTCCGATTCCGACCTATCATGGAGAGGATTCGGGCGCCTATTACGTTTCGGGTATTCTCGTCGTAAAGGATCCAAGTGGAAGAAAAAGATATACCTCCATCAGAAGGATGCAATTTTTGGGCGGAAACAGGACAAACGTACTCATTACTTCACCTGAACTTCTGCATCAGTTTTATACGTTTGAAGAGCGTGATGAACCGCTGGAGGTCGCTGTCATGTTTGGCGTGGTGCCGGCGGTGGTGCTCAGCTCTCAGATCAGCACCCATCTGTATCATGCTGACAAACTCGATGTTGCCGGTGCGTTGATCGGCAAGCCGTTTGAAGTGGTGCGATGCAAAACGGTGGATCTTGAAGTTTTGGCAGAAGCGGAAATCGTCATGGAGGGCAGGATCATTCCCCATGAACGGGAAATGGAAGGGCCGTTCGGAGAGCTTGCAGGGTTTTATGGAGCAAGAGCTCCGCAGCCAGTCATTGAGTTTTCAGCAGTAACCTATCGCAACCATGCGATCTGTCAGACTATCTTTCCCTCCAGCTATGAAGAGCGGCTGCCGATGGCGCTTGTCCGGGAGGCTACATTGCTCAGTACGGTAAGACAGACCGTACCGAACGTCAAACGAGTTCATATTACGATGGGCGGGGTAGCAAGGTTCCATGCGGTCATTCAGATTGAGAAGAGATCAGATGGAGACGGAAAGCAAGCAGCGCTTGCAGCTTTTGCGAGTGATAAAGACTTAAAGCACGTGATTGTAGTCGATGAAGATGTCGATATCTTTGACCCCGAGGATGTGGAATGGGCGATGGCGGTAAGAGTCCAGGCCGATCAGGATATTTTTATTGTACCGGGTGCAAAAGGATCTCCACTCGAGTCGTCTCACAATGTTCGGGGAGTCACAGCTAAAATGGGAATTGACGCTACGGTTCCGCTCGCTCATAAGGAATCGTTCAAACGCACTTCTGTACCGTTCGGGCCGATTGATCTTAAAGATTATATATAAACCAAGGGGGGGACCGTGAGTGAATGCAATCGGCATGATTGAAACAAGAGGGCTGACCGCTGCGATTGAAGCGCTTGATGCCATGGCAAAAGCTGCAAACATACAAATGACAGCCTTCAAAAAAGTAGGATCTGGCCTTGTCACCGTTATAATTGAAGGCGATGTAGCTGCTGTGTCGTCTGCCATCGAAGTGGGGAGGCAGGCCCACATCCAGACGGGAGGAGAACTGATCTCTTCAAATGTAATTCCCCGGCCTCATCCAGAGTTAACCAAAATTCTTTAGCGGAGGTGAGGCCCCATGTCAGAATTCATGCGAGCCATCGTACAGGAGGTTTTAAAATCCAATACTCCCTCGTCCGTTAAAGGGAAACAAGAGCCGAATGAAGTGATGGAGGATACCTCTTATAAACAGAATGTGCCCGAGCTATACCGCCCCAACTATCAAAGACTGAAAAAGGAAAAACGTTTGGGGGGCACTGCTGTTCCTCCTGCTGGAAGAGAAAAACAATGGCAAAGACCGTTTAGCAAGGATCAGTCAAATGAGCTCGTATCGAGGCTTCAGGTCCTTTCTCTTTCCCAAGGGATTCCATCCCGTAATCTAACAGAAAAAAATCAAGTGGCGGATCCGCTTCATACTGGACCATCAGCAAAATCTCTAGGCAAAACAAAAAACGGCATCTCTGTCTGGCTCTATACGAACCTGGAGCCACAAATGATAGAGTGGTTCCATCGGCCGATCCCGGCAAAAGCGGTAGCCGTCTTTTCTTCCGTTGCTTGTTCACCGGGTCAGCTTGTGCTTATCCAGGAATGGCTGTCACAGTATCCAGATGTAAAATATTACATCCAATGGGATAAAAACGGCAGGAATCCATTTCTTCTCGAACTTTATCTTAACGAAAGCACGGCACTTGAAACAGCCATTCGAACCCTGTTTCAAACGTTGGACCATCAGTCGGAAAAAAAAATCAAACGATTTTATATCGAACAGCCGGGAACTTGGCTCATTAAACAGCTTGACGTCTCATGTACAAGAGAATCGCTTGCAATCGTAGAAGGAATGCCGCGTTACGAGGCTATTGCTCTCCTTCTTCCCATCTCTGCCAAACTATCAAGCTTGAATATCCGGTCCAAAATAGAAGAAGGCTACTTTTTACTTTATGGGCCGCAGCAGCTTCTTTCCAGCTTCCTGCCAGATGTTTATCGGATGCTGGATTCGAGAAACGAGGAAGGACGGTGAAACCATTGTATGCATTAGGCATGATTGAAACAGTAGGGTATTGCGCAGCCGTTTCAGCAGCAGACGCGGCTGTGAAAGCGGCCGATGTAAAGATAGCGGCTATCGAGAAGGTGATCGGGGTCCAGGGCGCTCTTGGTGTTACTTTGCATTTGAGCGGAGATGTAGCCGCTGTAGCTTCTGCTGTGGAGGCGGGCAAAAAAGAGGCGGAAAGGGTAGGTACCGTTATATCATCACATGTTATACCAAGAACCCATTCCAATGTGGCTGAAAGACTTCTGTCAGCCTTTACCTTAGCGTCAGCAAACCAAAGAGACCAGGAGGAATGAAAATGGGAGAAGCTCTAGGCTTGATTGAAACCAAAGGCCTTGTCGGGGCGATCGAAGCAGCAGATGCCATGGTAAAAGCAGCGAACGTTGAGATCTGCGGCTATGAAAAAGTAGGGTTTGGCCTTGTAACAGTTATGGTTAGAGGAGATGTAGGAGCAGTAAAGGCTGCCACTGATGCGGGTGCCAGTGCGGCGAGCCGGGTGGGAGAACTCGTCTCTGTACATGTCATTCCGCGCCCTCATAGTGAAATCGAAAGAGCCCTTCTTTCTAAAGGAGAGTAAAGGTGCATGACCCAAGGCAGAGCGCACTCGTCAAGAATATTTTACTGAAGATGCTTTGCCCGCCTGGAGAAGAAGCCCCCTATGTGCTTTCCCTGCTAACCTATCATTTTGCTGGAATGGAAGAAGGCCTTGAACTTCTTCGTGAAGCAGGCACGAGCAAAATAAGACTGGAAGTATTCACTGAGAAAACGCTGTTCCGCCATTACTCGAAAGATCGTCTCGCCGTGGATATCAATCATGATGCCTGGTATCCGAGTTCAAGTCTGACAGAGGAAAGGCTGGAAATGGCGGATGGCATCCTTATACCTGTACTTTCCTTTTCTCTTGCAGCCGATATCTTGCGTTTTAATGACCAGCGGGATTTTGTACGTATCATACTGCAAGCTTTATTAAGCGGTAAAAAAGTGGCTGCTCTGTCATGCGGCAGCGATCCTTACCATGAAGTGTTCAAAAGTAAGAAACTGCATAAAGGTCCGGGATACTTAAAAACAGAGCTTCAACAATCACTGTTTGAGTTAAAGAAGCTGGGTGTTACCTTGCTGAGAGAGAGAGAAGGTATTGGCTCCTGGATGAATGGCGGAAGGCAACCGCAGTCTGTCATAACGGAAGCGGATATATTGGCTGCCGCAAAAACACAGAGGAAATTTCTTATGGCGGGTGATCAAACCATCATCACTCCGCTGGCGGCGGATGCAGCAAAACAATACGGTATAAAAATCTGCAGGCAGTAAGGAGCGGACGCCATGCAAATGGGTTTAGTGGTTGGGCGGGTCACAGCGACCAGAAAAGATGAAAAGCTGATCGGATCGAAGCTGCTCATTACCCAGCCGATCGGCACCAATGATACGCTGAAGTATTTACCGATCATCGCTGTCGATACGGTGGGTGCAGGAGTTGGCGAAAAAGTCTTGTATGTGACCGGGAGTATGGCTTCTCGCGCTGCAGCCGACAAGGATGCTCCCATTGATGCAGCCATCGTCGGAATTATAGATAGCCTAGACTGGGAAAGGTCGGGAGGTTGAGATCATGGATACAAAGGGTATTAAAGAAGCCATCCAGTGGCGAAAACTCATTGATGTGCTGCTTGATGCCAATCAATTCGCAGATATCGTCCTGAAAGGCGGACAGTTTATTAATGTCATAACCCGTGAGATCTATCAGGCCGATGTGGCGATGAAAGGGGAGTACATCCTGATGGTCGGGGACTGTGAAAAATTGATTGGTCCTGCCACAGAGGTCGAGAACGTGTCCGGATGCTATATCACCCCTGGATTTATTGATTCTCACATGCATTTTGAAAGTGCGATGCTTACTGTCACGGAATTCTCCAAGCTTTCCATTCCAACAGGAACGACAACACTGGTCGCCGATCCCCATGAGATCGGGAATGTTCTCGGTGTTCAAGGTATGCGGGAGATGGTGCGTGAGGCAAAGACTCTTCCAAACACCGTGTTGTTTACCGTACCATGTCTGACTCCCGATGCTCCTGGGTTGGAGACGGCAGGCCAGGATGTGACATCAGCCGAAATGAAGACACTATTGAACGATCCACATGTTCAAGGCATCGGTGAAATACAGGGGTTCAGCAATGTCAGGCCTGTGTTCGAGAACGCGCCTGAATTGATCGATGACCTGATTGCCTCGGTATCCTACGCAAAAAGCATCGGTAAGACAGTGGAGGGAAATGCTCCGGCTCTGTTTGGTGAAGAACTCGCTGCCCACATCATCAGTGGGGGAACTCATATCTCGTGCCATGAGACGACAACGAAGGAAGAAATGGTGGAGAAGCTCCGTTTTGGCGTGAGTGTGTTTATGCGGGAAGGTTCTTCCCAGCGGAACATGGCAGAGTGCATACGGGCAATTAAAGAAGAAGGAATGGATTCAAGGCGAGCTATCCTTGTTTCCGATGATATGGTTCCGGAGGACTTGATGAAAACCGGCCATATGAACGAGATCGTCAAACGAACAATCGCACAGGGAATTGATCCGGTGGAAGCGATTCAGATGGTGACGATCAATCCGGCTACTCATTTTGGGTTCAAGGATATTGGGGTGCTGACACCAGGAAAGCGTGCAGATATTGCGGTAATCAGTGACCTTATCAACATGACGGTTGAAAAAGTGTATCTGAGCGGGAAAAAGGCAGCAGAACAGCAAAGGCTGACAGTGGAAATCCCTGCCTACACGTATCCTGACAGTGTGAAGCGCTCGGTAAAAAGAAAACCGCTTAAAACAAACGATTTGGTGCTTCCGTCGCAGTCGTCAAGAGCAAATGTCAGGGCCATCGAAGTGATACCTGACCAAAATCTTACAGGTGCAAGGGAGTTCGAACTGAAGGTCAAGGACGGCATCGTCCAGCCGTGTATTCAGCAGGACGTCCTGCCCCTCGCAGTCGTCGAACGTCATGGCAGAAGCGGCAGGATCGGGAAAACGTTTCTACATGGCTTTAAACTGAAAAGAGGGGCTATAGCAGAAAGCGTGGCCCATGATACACATAATATTATCGTCTGCGGCACGAACTATGAAGACATGGTGACCGCGGTCAACAGAGTTATAGCCATGAACGGAGGCCTCGCATTAATCAATGAAGGAAGAGTAGTAGGGGACATGGCTCTCAATATCGGCGGCTTGATGACGGATGAGATGACCGGCATGGAGGTCAGTGAAAAGATTGCAGAGCTCCACCGGCTTACTAAAGAAGAACTTGGCTGTGGAATCCATGTTCCGTTTATGCATCTTTCATTCCTCTCGCTCGTTACGAGCCCGGAGTGGAAGATTACAGACATGGGTCTCATTGATGTCGATCGATTCCAGGTCATTCCTACAGTACTGTAAGGAGGGGTGTCTATGGGTGTGAAACTTGTAGATTTGTCTCAAGAAATCTATCAGGGTATGCCGGTTTTTCCGCTTCATCAAAAAACGATGATTTTTCCCAACATTTCTCATGAAGAAAGCATTCGGAAGATCGGCTTTCCTTTCGCTACCAACAATTTATTGATCAATGAACACGGCCCTACCCACAGTGATGCAACGTACGAATACGATCCTGATGGAAAGTATATCGACGAGATGCCATTGGATTTCTTTTATGGCCCTGCCGTATGCCTGGACTTGTCTCAAGTTAAGCCGGAAGAGTACATTACCCCCAGAGAGTTGGATAACGCATTGAATGCTTCGGGCCAAATTTTGCAAAAAGGGGATATTTGCTTGTTGTATACCGGCCATTACAACCGTTCATACGGAACGGAGGAATGGCTGACTCGCTATACAGGCCTCGATTACAGCGGAGCACGCTGGCTTGCTGAAAAAGGGGTAGTTAACATCGGAATTGATGCCCCGGCCATCGATCATCCGCTCGACACGAATTACTCGGGCCATTTGATCTGTAAGGAATACGGCATCACCAACACTGAAAATCTTTGCAATCTTGACCAGGTTGCGGGCATGCGTTTTCTATATTTTGGACTGCCTCTGAGGATACGGAAAGGAACGGGGTCGCCGGTTCGGGCGGTTGCTGTTTTTATAGAATAAAGGGGGAAAAAAATGCCTATTGACCACAAATACCGAATCAAAGAAGAGGTGGTTATACCTCCATATGAAGCAAGAAGCACACTCGTAAAAGCTGGTGAGGAGCTCGTGATCATCGACATGGAAGGAAAGCAGGTCGGTGACTTTGTCTGTTTTTCTCTCCAGGATCCAAGTGAGCATGTCTCACCGGTCCATATGAGGGCGAGCTTAAGCAGCATCCGTCTGAAAGAAGGAGATTTTCTGTACAGCAACCGCCGCAGGCCGCTCATGCAGCTTTTGCAGGACACGGTAGGCAAGCACGATTTCTTTTTTCCGGCATGTGACTATTATCGCTATAAAGTAGACTTCCAGCTTGAAGATCATCCAAACTGCCATGATAATTTGATTAAAGCGTTAGGAACATATTCGCTTGGCCACCTTCCTGTACCGGATCCGATCAACTGGTTCATGAACAATGTGTTGGATGATAAAGGAGATTATGTCATTGCTGAGCCTCTGTCGAAGCCAGGGGATTTTATCAGGTTGAAGGCATTGGAGGATGTGGTCACCGCCTGTTCCACCTGTTCACAGGACATGGCCCCGGTTAACGGTTTTTCGGTTACGTCTTTAATGCTTCAAGTGTTAACGAAAGAGCGATGATTAGAAAAAGAAAGATTTCATATAGTTTCGGTAATACGGATCGAAAGTGTCTACCGGAGGACCTTAAATTCTCCACGCTATGAAATCGATCTTCTTTTCTGCAAGAAGAAAAGGAGGATAACGATGCCGTCCATTCTAATAAAGAATGCTGAAATTGTGACGATGAACGAAAAAGATGAAATCATTCGAGGAGATCTTTACATCGAAAACAACCGCATTATTGATATTGGCCAATCGCTCGATTATCAAGCGGATAAAACAATAGATGCCACAAACAAGACGATCATCCCAGGGTTTATTCAGACCCATATACATCTATGTCAAACCTTGTTCAGAGGACAAGCCGATGACCTTGAATTAATGGATTGGCTGAAACAAAAAATATGGCCGCTCGAAGCCTCACATGATGAGGAATCACTCTATTATTCAGCGCTTCTTGGAATTGGGGAACTGCTTCAGAGCGGGACAACAACGATCGTCGATATGGAGACGGTCAGCCATGCCGATTTTGCCTTTCAGGCCATTGCAAAAAGCGGCATCCGTGCCCTTTCCGGGAAAGTGATGATGGACAAAGGGGAAGAAGTGCCGTATGGACTGAGAGAGAGAACATCAGTGTCTCTTCAGGAAAGCGCCGACCTGCTTGAAAAGTGGCATGGGAAACAGAACGGGCGGATTCAATACGCTTTTTGCCCCCGTTTTGTTGTTTCATGTACGGAGGAGCTGCTGACCGAAGTGCGGAAGCTTTCTGACCGGCACGGTGTATGCGTTCATACACATGCGGCCGAAAACCGGGGAGAAATTGCCTTGGTGGAGCAGGAAACCGGAATGCGAAACGTTGTTTATCTGGATCATTTAGGTCTTGCCAATGAGAAGCTCATTCTGGCTCATTGTGTGTGGCTGGATGATGAAGAAAAAAGCATCATAAAAAAACGCAAGGTAAAAGTCAGCCATTGTCCTGGGTCTAATCTGAAACTTTCCTCAGGAATTGCCGATGTACCGGAAATGCTGCAGCAAGGCATTGATTTAAGTCTAGGGGCAGATGGAGCTCCATGTAATAATAACTTGGACATGCTGAACGAAATGAGGCTGGCTGCGCTCATCCAAAAGCCTGTCCACGGGCCGACTGCCATGAATGCCAAAACGGTGTTCCGGATGGCCACCATTGGAGGGGCCCGTGCAGTTGGCATGGATCAAGAAATTGGGAGCCTGGAGGCTGGAAAAAAAGCGGACCTTGCCATTCTGAACCTCAATGGCTTTCACATGTATCCATCTTATGGGGTGGATACAATCTCCCGCATCGTCTATTCGGCTACGCGAGCTGACGTGGAAACGACCATAATTGACGGTGAAATCGTGATGGAGCACCGACTTCTGAGAAACATTGATAAAAAGACCGTCCTATATGAATCCAATAAATGTATAAGCCGCCTGATGAAAAGGATCGAGAGACTGAATCAATAATCTCCGTCCGGAATTCACATTGGATCATACTAAAAAGGTTAAGATACAAAGAAAACGCACACGGTATCGTTAACCGTGTGCTGTCTTTTATGGAAGATATCGTCTTGCCCCGGCATATTCCTGTGCATATATGCCTTCGATTTTATCAATCCTGACTGTTGTGCTGGAGTTTGGTGAATGGATCATCATGCCGTCCCCTGCATACATCCCCACGTGGTGAACGCTGCCTTTTCCAGAATTATAGGCGAAGAAGAGGAGATCCCCCTTTTTCAAATCTTCTTTGGCTACAGGGACACCACTCTTGGATTGTGGTCCGGAATCCCTCGGGATCGTAATACCGGCAGCTTTATAGAGAGTATGTGTGAATCCGGAACAGTCAAACCCAAATCCGGACGTTCCTGCCCACAAATAAGGGAGTCCTAAGAACTTTTTCCCTTCATTTACGAGATCTTCCCCAGTGGGTACAGGAATGGATTTTTCTGATAGATAGACTTGAACATCCTTACGGTTAATATACCGTGTCTTACCTTCCGGGGTAAGTACACTGACAGACGAACCGCTGATCTTGTGGACCGGCAGCCTTGTGTTGTAACTTAGCTCAAGGGTCTGATGTTTTAACGATTTCTCTTTATACAGCCATGCCGTAGGGCTTTTGATTAATGCAAAAGGTTTATTTTCTTCCTTGGCGTACTTCTTGTTGTAAACGAGCTGTGATTTTGGCATCCATCCAGGGTATCCTGCCTCAAGCCTGGGCGTCGGCTGTCCATCTACTGCTACCTTTACCCAGTCGCCCTGCTCATCCGTAATGGTTACTTTATTGCCGTATAAGGCTTGGGTTTCAAGAGGACCTACCAGCCAAAGCTTATCTTGGTACGTCATGCTTGTCGTCCATTTTCTGAGATCAACGGGATTGCTTAACGAAGGTGCATCTAAAGGCCTTGTTTCATTCGGCTTTGTCCAGAGTGTTGCAGCGGCTACATCGACATAGGCTCTTGCTGGTGAAATGTCCTGAGATTGGGCAGGTTTTGCAGCGTCTGCTGTTCCTGCCAATAAGGAAAATACGATACCTGCGGTTAAAACGGTTCCTGTCCATTTTTTTATGTACTTCATTCTTGCTCCTCCTTTAGTTTGATAGTAAAAGGTTCCGTTTAAGGCGTTTTGATTCCTTTACGTTCTCTGAATTTCGTTCAAAAGTCATTGTGGTTCCTGGAGGAAATAGGAAAAAGGTCGCGACTCGCACCATTAATGTTCATAAGAAATCGCGATATTTAAACTGTCAGCCATGATTTTAAATGGATATGGAGCAAAAAATAGTATTTCGTTCGTTACTTTATTAAGGCTGAGGATGGTTTCTCCCACCGGTGCGTGTGAAGAACGAAAAGCCAGAATGTCATGAAAGTGCTCCACTTTTTTTGCGATCCCTTCCTCAGCTGCTGTTTCGAGCAGTTGAAGAACAGAAGGCAAATCGCGGAAATGAATACTCGTTTGTCCACCTTTGCGAATGAGTTCAATCTTCACCTGTTCTTTTTCTTTTTTCATACATTTTCCTTTCGTGTAAACTATTCTATACTAAGTATACTGGGGCGGCGGAATCGAAAAAAGTATGTACTTTTATGATAGATAGTTACTTTTTGGATACTAAATGACGCTTTTGGAGCAGGGGGACTGAGGTTAATGAAGGAAAGAAAAAGAAAATATTTTCATCCTATTGAAGTAACGCTGGATGTGGTATGCGGTAAATGGAAAGGCGTGATCTTATGCCTTCTTCAGGAGAGAGATTTTCGCTTTGGTGAATTAAAAGATCAGCTTTCATCTGTCACACCGAAAGTGCTGACCCAGCAGCTTCGGGAACTGGAGGAGGACGGTTTGATCGCAAGAACCGTCTATCCCCAAGTGCCTCCAAAGGTCGTTTACTCTCTAACTTCATACGGTAAAGAACTCGAGGAAACGCTAAGAATGATGGAAAAGTGGGGCAGGGCCCACCAGAAAAAAGTAGGAGAAAATTATAATAAAGAAGTGAGTGAGGCGGGTTTATCCTAGAATAGCAGCTTCTAACTCTGCGGATACAGGGAGGAAGTAACATGAAATTCTTAGAGATCAAACTGTTTACACATTGTCTGAAGGAACAGCGGAACTTTTATCATCAGGTTCTCGGTCTGCCACTGGTAAAAAATGATGACCAGTCATTTGGAGTCGCCGTGGGATCAACATTGCTTAGTTTTCGGTCAGGAAACGAGAAAAGCTACTATCATTTTGCTTTTACGGTACCGAACAATGCTTTTTCGGAATCAAAAAACTGGATCAGCTCCTATGTACCGTTAAACACTGTTGAAGGAAGCAATGAAATTTATTTCAAAAACTGGGATGCCCATGCCTGTTATTTTTATGATCCAGCGGGCAATGTCGTTGAACTGATTGCAAGACATACGATTGACCATTTCATTGATCATCCTTTTACGAGCAGGGATATTTTGGCGATCAGCGAGATCGGCATGCCGGTAAAAGATGTCCGGGAAGCTGCAGGACAGTTGAGAGCAGCACTCAATACGGGGACTTATCACGGAGAAAACGAAACTTTTGCTCCCCTTGGAAACGAAGACGGGCTGCTGATTGTTTCAGACGATAGCCGCAATTGGCTCGGTTCAAATAAGGCGGCAAAAATCTTTCCCATGGAGATTGTTTTGGATTCTCCGGCGGCTGCAAGCCAGCTTGATGGATATCCATACAAATTCAGCAGCAAAAAAGCGTCAGCAAGCGGCTAAAAGCCTGTTCTGCTGACGCTTTTCCTTATTCAACAATCCCGGCTTGGGTTACACGGATGTCTACATTAACATCAACCGGGACATCGGGGTATGCTTTTTTCCATTCATTAAAATTAAAGTGTCTGTAACGGCTCCTGGTAATGTCACCTAAACCGAGGGGATCAATTCCCTTTTTTTGAAACCGGTCAACCATGGCCTCTGCCTGGTGCTCGGTTTGTTTTTTAATGGTCCTTTCAATCATATCTATCTTTTTCTTCTCGTAAAGAGGGGTAGCGGCCGCATCGTTAACCTTACCTTTGATATGGATTTTTATGTTGATTTTTGGGTTTGTTTTGCTATGCGTAATATCATAATTCACTCTGGAATTTAAGTTTTCGACGGTGAGGTGGTTTTCTTTCCCTAACTTGAATTCATGGGTTCCCTGCCGGAAATTTTCATACATGAGCTTGAAAATAAAGGTATCGGAAAAAGTGATGTGGCCCACATATTTGGAATGATCAAACAGGGCTAAACCTGCGATCCGGATATGCCCCTCCTTCTGATCAATATAAGCCATAAAAGGATCGCTGCCTTTCCCGTAATAACTGTAGTTAAAGTGATGAAGGTTGTAGCGGGGCAGGGTAAGCTCCGTATTTTGTTCGATCAGCCTTTTCAAATAAACCGGAGCAATGTCACCAACCGGGTACTGCTTATTTAAAAGGTCCTTAGTTTTTCCTTTCACCACGGCAAGATAGATGTTTCTTCCGACCGAAGGGTCCCGCTGGATGGAATCAATGATTTTAGTAATCCCGTGTTCTGCGAGCTCCTCATCGAACATGATCGTAGAAACCCGGCCTGTTGCAAAGGGCCGCGGCGATTCGGACTGAAGGACCTGGCGGATGTTTTTGCTTGTATGTGATTTGGCAGAAAAGGTTGTGCTTGACAGGGTTGCCTGCTGACTTCCTCCTGTTGAAACCGGTACTGCCACAGTAGCTTCAATCTTCTTCCCATCCACATAATCATAGCCGACTGCTCCAACGAGCTGAATATCTTCGAGCACTTGTTTTTGTGGGGTACACCCTGCAGCAAGCAAAAGGAAACTGATAAAGGCAGTCTTAATTTTCCGCATTTTTTCTTTTCCTCACTTTGTAAACCAGCATATGAAGCAAAAACAGGAGAGGGATATAAAAATAAATAAAATAATACCCTACTTGGGACACCCTGTTGTTAAGCTCATCGATTTGCTGGCGGTCTTGAAAAAATAATGTTCCTATATAAACAAGAATAACAACGATAATGAGAGAGTGCTTTTGTTTTATGGCAAAGAGCCTCCTGCTGGCCCTTGTGGCACACCAGATGGCGATACAGATATTTGGCAGGATAACGAACAGCCAGACGGATATCCCTATATATTCAAAGCGTTCAACAAAAGGAAACTCAACTATTTTCCAGAGGGTCAGTGTCGCCCAAATGGTATGCTTTAACTGTCCTTGGCTGTAGTAAGCAAAAGATACTACTGCTGTTATTCCATAGATAATAATGGTGAAAAATACACCCCATTGTGCCCACTTGTGTGATTTTTCTCCATTTTTAATAAATGGGTAATAGAATAACAGCATTTCAAATCCCAGGTAATTAAGGGTCATTGACTTCGTTCCTGCAAAATAATCGATCATCGAGTGATCAAATAAAGGAAGAATGTTATAGATGTGTGAATCCTTGATGGCGAAATACTTTAACAGGATCAGCGGGGTGCCGATCACCATGCTGAAAAAGGCGATGGCAGTTACAATCCGGAATCCGCCGCTGACAAAATAATAGACAAGCAAAGATAAAATCAGTGAGATCCCCCATATGCTGATATGGGGGAACATCCAAACTTGAATGACCTCTATATACGTTCTCAGCACAGTGAGCGCCAAGAATACAGTATAGATCATGATGGCCGAGCTGATTAGGCCTCCAATCCATTCACCGAACACATCATTGTGAATGGCTATGATATCGCCGTCACTCCTCTTTAACATCATATAGATCATCCAGACGAGGAGATGGACCAGTATGCCGCCGATGATAACGGCCATCCATGCATCATGTCCTGCCGATTTGGCGATATACCGCTGAAATCCCAGGATCCCGACACCGATCTGCATGGTCGAGATGAGGTAAAAGGTAAAATACGGCGAAACCTGTTTATTCTCTTGAGGATGGATGTTCATGTTCTTCACCTTCGTTCTGTTGAGTTATTCTTCAATATCGTTCTTTTGTATCGCCCTCTGGAAATTCATTCTTGACGGATCGGCCGGCCTCATCTGCATGGGGCGCAATCCCTGGCGGCTAAAAGGAAGACGGAACAGCGCATCTTTCAGGTCGGTCATTCTTAAAGGGAACAACGGAGCCATGTAAGGACGGCCGAGCGACGTAAGCCGGAGCGTATGAGCTAATATAAAAGCGGTACAGATAGAAACACCAAGCAATCCCCAGAATTGAGCAAAAATCAAAAACGGGAAGCGGATCAGACGGATGGTGTTGCTCATCTGATAAACCGGCGTCGTAAAGGAGGCGAGTGCAGCTAAGGCAACGATGATCAAAAGGACGTTGCTTGTCAGACCCGCTTGTACGGCTGCAGTTCCGATAACGATACCTCCGACAATACCGATCGTCTGCCCGACTTTTGAAGGGAGACGCGCTCCTGCTTCGCGAAGCAGTTCGATGGATAATTCTAAAATGATCGCTTCAACAATCGGCGGAAAGGGGATATTGGACCTGGAGGCGATCAATGTCCCAAGCAGGTCTGTCGGTATCATTTCGTAGTGAAACGTAAGAACGGCAACGTAAAGAGGGGTGGATAACACAGAAAACAACACCGAGAACAGGCGGATCATCCTAAACACGGAAGCAACATGCCAGGATAGGAAATAGTCCTCAAAAGCGGAGAAAAACTCTACAAGGGTCGTCGGCCCTGTCAATGCACTTGGCGATCCATCAACGAGAACGGCCACTTTTCCCTCTGCCAATACAGCTGCTACACGGTCAGGGCGCTCTGTATTAATCAATTGGGGAAAGGGTGAATTCTGGTTGTCAGAAATCATCTGAAGTACATAAGTGCTGTCTAAGATGTGGTCATATTCAATGTCTGATATTCTCTGTAATAGGGTGTTAACATTTTCTTGATTGGCAATTCCGTCTATATAAAGGACCGTAACCCTCGTTTTTGATAATTTTCCGATCTTGACTTCTTTCACATGAAGCTCCGGAATCGGGAGCCTTTTGCGTATCATGTTAACGTTAACTTCGATCGCTTCGACAAATGCTTCCTTCGGACCTATAACACTGAATTCGGTTTCAGGAACTGAAATCTGCCGTTTTTCTGCTGTGGCCGCTGGAACCAGCAGGCAGTCAGCCTTTTTCGCATCAGGCTGTATCATTACAGAACCGATTAACAAGCTCTCTTTAATTTTCTGTATGTCTTTCGTATGCTCAATGTTTTCGATTGGAATTTCTCCAGCCAGCTCTTTAAGTGACATTGATGCATTTTTGGTCAAATGAGGGATTAGATCCCGATGAACAAGGTCGGGGTTCACCATGCTCTTGTAATAGGAAATGGTAAACGGATGCCGACCGCTTTTTGTAAAGGAAACAAAGTCCTTGGAAGCTTTGCATTTCTCCATCAGTTCACGAATGGTCAGCTGGTTTCCGCTTTGTTCAGAAGACTGACCCGCTGTTTTTTGTTGTTTCTTCTGCCGTAGTCTGAACATAGCTGCCTCCATTTGAATCGATTCATGTATCTCTTTGTTTATGATTCCAATTGATGGTATAACTATTCAAATCTGCAATAGAAAAAGCACCCGGAAAAGGTGCTTTTAAAAGTAATTCTTATCCATTACATAGTATTTGGCGAGTGCGAGAATTTCTCGGACATGAACTTGAGGTGTCACAGAAAGCGGGACAGATGAACCCTGGCCGAACGCTTTCAGACCTATGTCTTCTGCCAGGCATTTCGCCCGGTGCAGGTGAAAATCGCTGGAGATGATTAACACACGCTGTTCTTTCTCTGGAGAAAGATATTTTTTCATAAGCTCTTGTGAGAACTTTATATTTTCATAAGTACTCGTGGCTTTGTGCTCATAAACAATCGAACCTGAAGGAACGCCTTTGTTTTTTAAGTATTTGCCCATGGCCTCTGCTTCTGTCTCTCTTTCGCCGTCAGTTAGTCCTCCGCTTACAGCTACCTTTGCATGCGGATGTTCATGAAGGTATTCGGAGGCTTTATCCAGCCGCTCTTTCAGCACTCTCGATGGTTTTCCATCCTTAATGCCAGCACCTAAAACAAGCACATAATCGATATCAGCTGGATGGTCATCTTTAATCGAGGAAAGGATGAGACCTTCAAGACATAGGGCAATGATAAGAGCAATGGATACTGCTGACAGGGTGGATACCCTGAACGTTTTGTTTTTTTTCCACCGTATTCTTAGAGGATGATAAACAATAGCTATAGTCATAAACAAAAAAGAAACAAACAGGATAGCGAGAGCGCCAGTGTCTATCCTGGTGATCGCTATGACAAAAATAGAATAGAACATCCCTGCGATACTGATGAAGAAAAATAATAAACGCATATTCACTCCTGATTTTATGTAAAAGTTGATGGCACAGATAATCCTTTGTTTGTTCACCAGAGGGACTAAGGCCAAAAGGACACACCCAAAATTGCTGAGATGATCCCTTTTTCAAGCGTTGAGATGAGGAGCGAATAATTTTCAACTCCTATCACTGTGATAAGATCGTATGAGATAATTTACTAGCAGCATCTTTTGAAAATGACGAAAAAAGTCCACACCTTTTTTTCCAAAGGGGTTAAGTCATTACTTCTAGCATATCACTGTTTCCTATGGTAAAAAAGTATATTTTTGTTAAAATCAGGTGCCTGGCACCGTGAATAAAAAGGGAGGTTCATTTATGGAAGAATGGGAGAAAGGATCGTATGTCATCTCGATGGAAAAGGAAAAACTTAACATTGGCCTCATACATGAATTTTTGACAGGCGAATCGTATTGGGCACAAGGCATTACACGGGAAAGGGTTCAAAAAGCGGTGGATCATTCTCTATGTTTTGGAGTCTATGAGAAGAAAGGGGAAAGCTTGGCACAGGTTGGATTTGCGAGGATTATTACGGACTATGTTACGACAGCGTATGTTTGCGATGTGTTTATTCTTAGGGAACGACGGGGCAAAGGGCTTTCCAAATGGCTGATGGAAACGATCACCAACTTCAAAGAGCTTCAGGAAGTAAGAGGCATGCTTCTAGCGACCAACGATGCTCATGGACTCTACAGCCAATACGGGTTCCGGACGGTTGAACCGGAAAAATATATGAAAAAAGAAATGATGAAGGAGTCCGGAATCCGCTGAAACTAAAAGGAGACGCTGAATAAGTATCAGCGTCTCTAACTATGAAAGCTTGAGAATATAAAACATAAGTATAAAATGAGAGGTGCTTCCCGCAAGTACAAAGAGGTGCCAGATTGCATGGTTGAAAGGGAATTTACGCCATACATAGAAGATGGCACCGACCGTGTACAAGATTCCGCCTCCGATCAGCCAGGCAAGCCCCTGCTGAGGGAGAGTAAGCACTACCCGGTTAAAAGCAAAAATGATCATCCATCCCATGAGAACATAGCCGACTGTTGAGAGAATGACGAAGCGTTTTGTGAAAAAAATTTTAAACGCTACACCCGCCAGCGCAATTCCCCAAACCGTTCCAAACAAGGCCCAGCCAAGGGCTCCCTTTACAACAATCAAGAGAATCGGCGTATAGGATCCAGCGATAAACAGGTAGATGGCAGAGTGGTCCATAATCTCAAAGATATCTTTCACTTTTCCCTCCGGAAAGCTGTGCACGAGGGTTGAAGAAGTATACAGAAGCAGCATGGAGCCGCCAAATACAGCAAAGCATATAATGTGCAGCGGAGTCCCATGGGAGCTTGCAAAAACGATAAGAAGTGTTAAGGCGACAAGGCTGAATATCACACCGATGCCATGGGTGATGGCATTTATGATTTCTTCTCGTTTTGTATAAGTGAAGGCATTCATGATTTCACCCCTTTTCATTATCCTGGACGATTACTGAAGTTTTGTTTCACCCATTTTAACATAGAAAAAAGAGCTCAGTGTGTTTGAACTCTTTTTTCTTGTTTATTTACATGGATTGATCGGTCGCTTGATGCTGGGCAACAAGTTTGCCTGTAGATTTTCTGTTTCTGCGTTCTTTCGTTTCAAGTTTTCTGGCCAGTAATGATAACGAATAGTTAACGAGGAAGTAAAGCACAGCAATCAGTATAAACGTGGGAATGACATAGTTTACATTCTTTCCATTTACTATCTGTGCATTATGCAGCAGCTCAGGCAAAGAGATCACAACTGCAAGAGAGGTATCCTTTAAAAGCGAGATAAACTGGCTGACGATGGGTGGAACCATTCTTCTTAGTGCCTGTGGCAAAATAATGTGCTGCATCGTCTGAACATATGTGAGCCCGGAGGATCTGGCCGCTTCGATCTGTCCTTTTTCAATAGAATTTAAACCGCTCCGTACGATTTCAGAGAGCATGGCAGATTCAAAGATGATAAGAGCAATGATCGCTGCCATCATAGCGCTCAATTTAATACCGACTTCCGGCAAAGCGAAAAAAGTGAAAAAGATGATCAGCAGCAATGGCAGGTTTCTGATCGTCTCGACACAGACAGCGACAATTTTCGAAATTATCGGGATCTTTGCATACCGGAGAATCCCGAGGATACTTCCAACAATAAAGCTGAAAACAATAGCGATGAACGCAACCAAAAGGGTAGTCATGAGCCCTTTCAGCAAAAAGAGCAGATTCCCTGTGGAATAAGCACCAATAAAATCCATTGCGGGTCTCCTCCTTATCCGCTCACAGCAAGACGCCGTTCCAGATAACCGACGAATAAGCTAAGTGGTATTGTCAATACAAGATAGAACAGGGCAACAAAAATATAGACGTCAAACACAACATAGGTTGCCGATGAGATCGAATCCCCAAAGTACATTAAATCCAGGCCAGCAACAACGCCAAGGATGGAAGAGTTTTTCACCAGATTTATAAACTGATTTCCAAGCGGAGGAATAACGATTTTAATGGCTTGGGGCAATATGATGTAGCGCATCGTTTGGATATAGGTCAATCCTGACGAACGGCCAGCTTCCATTTGGCCTTTGTCTACGGATAAAATCCCCGCACGGATCGCTTCCGCAATAAAAGCAGCCGTATAGATGGAAAGAGCAATCGTCCCTGCTTGAAACCCGCTAAGCTTCATTCCCAAACTTGGCAAACCATAATAAAAAATAAATAAAATCAGAATGAGAGGTATGTTCCGGACAAATTCAACAAATGCCGTTCCTATCATCTGTAGGATCTTTACAGGGGAAATCCGCAGAACAGCCGCTATCACACCGATAATAAAGCTAAAGACCAAAGCCAGGAGGCTAGCTTTCAATGTGTTGCCGAAGCCTTCTAAATAGGTGTCAAAATTATTGAGCAGTATAGAGAAATCAAGCATGATATCCCTCCTTCACAAGAAGGATAGATGGGCAACTGCCCATCTATCGCCAACTATTATTTATTGTTCTTTTATCCATTTGCTCTTGATTTTGTCATATTCACCGCTGTCCTTAATCTCTTTAAGGAACTTGTTCACGTACTTCGTAAACTTGTCATCACCCTTATTTATAGCAATGCCATATGGTTCATCGGTGAACGGCTCTCCTACCAATTCAAAGTTTGAATCTTGATCAGCCATACCGTACAGTATCGAATTGTCGGTTGTTAATACATCACCTTTTCCTGCTTTTAGAGCCGTGAATGCTTCTGCATAGTTTTCGAATTCAAGAACTTCAGCACCTGGAGCTTTATCCTTGATGTTTTGAACAGAAGTGGAGCCCTTTACGGCCAAAACCTTCGTTCCTTTTTTTACATCATCAATCCCTTGGATTTTGCTGCCTTTTTTAACGAGAAGGGATTGACCGGCTTCAAAGTAAACATCTGTGAAATTTACTTCCTTTTTTCGTTCAGGGGTTATCGTCATCGTTGCGATGATTGCATCAATATCTCCATTTTTCAGCATCTGGACACGTGTCTTTGAAGTCACTTCTTTCAGTTCAAGCTTCTTTTCATCGCCAAAGATCTTTTTGGCAAGGGCTTTTGCGATATCAATATCAAATCCCTCTACTTTTCCGCTGGAAGGGTCTTTGTAACCGAAGAGATTAGTATCATACTTTACACCGACTACCAGTTTCCCCCGTTTTTTAATGGCGGAAAGAGTATCCTGGGATTCTCCGCCTGTTTTATCGCTTCCACATGCTGAGAGCATGCTGACTACGAGTACTAAAATGATGGTTATCAACCAGCTTTTTTTAAATTTCAAATGTCTCATCTCCTTTAATGGTTTAGAACTCTGCTTAAAAATAATTTTGCACGGTCTTCCCTTGGATTGGAGAAAAATGCTGAAGGTTCACTGTCCTCCAGAATTCTTCCGTGATCCATAAAGACTACACGGTTCGCGACTTCACGAGCGAATCCCATCTCATGAGTGACGACCACCATGGTCATCCCGTCTCTTGCGAGAGTTTTCATGACATCGAGAACCTCGCCGATCATCTCGGGATCAAGGGCAGACGTCGGCTCATCGAACAGCATGATATTTGGTTTTAATGCGAGGCCTCTGGCTATCGCTACACGCTGCTGCTGTCCTCCTGAGAGCTGAGAGGGGTAGGAATCAGCTTTGTCGGGTATCCCAACTTTTTCAAGATAAAACATGGCTGTTTGTTTGGCTTCAGAAGGCGAGATCCCTAATGCTTTTATTGGTGCGAGTGTGATGTTTTCAAGGACAGTCATATGAGGATATAGATTAAAATGCTGAAATACCATCCCAATATTTTTGCGTAGGTCATTGATGTTAGTTTCCTTGCTGTTGACTGCGTGCTTGTTGACGGTAAGTTCCCCGTCCGTGATGGTTTCTAGCCGGTTGATGCATCGGAGCAATGTACTTTTTCCAGAACCCGATGGACCGACAACAACAACAACTTCTCCTTCCTTGATCTCCAGGTTTATATCATTCAGAACCTGAAAATCACCGAAGTGCTTATTAACATGTCGAAAAGATATCAAACCAATCCCCCTTTTTTATGTATTAAAACTCAGGAAGTTTAAAACAGCCTGAAGTTTTACCGAAAATGATTATGTATTAGAAATTTTCTGACTGAACAGCTAATATTCGACTATCTGTAACAAAATTCCTTTGAAAAACTGCTTTTTTTTAATTATTTTTTCATAAAAAAACGGTTCCTCTAAAGGATGAGGAACCGGCAAAGCGTATATCTATTGAACAGCTTTGATCTCTACATCAATGTTGCCGCGTGTCGCTTTGGAATACGGGCATACTTGGTGCGCTTCATCGGCAAGCTTTTGAACATTTTCCTGATCCTGGCCAGGGATGGCAACTTCCAGCACGACTGCAAGCTTAAAACCGCCGTTTTCAGAATCTTTGCCGATTGTCACATTCGCCGTGACTTTGCTGTCGGAAACATCAACCTTTTGCTTGCGGGCAACAAGCTGCAGCGCGCTTTGGTAACAGGCCGCATAACCGCAGGCAAACAACTGCTCAGGATTGGTTCCATCGCCCCCTGCCCCTTGGAGCTCTTTTGGCATGCTAAGCTTTAAATCAAGTTTTCTGTCATCGCTTAATACCCTGCCTTCTCTTCCGCCCTGTGCGGTTGCCTTTGCTGTGTATAAACCTTGATCCATTGTACATCACTCCTCTTATAAGGTGACAAGATCTGTCCCAAAATCGCTTCACAACTAAACATTATCTTTTTTCCGTCTTTTTAAACCTTTTATTATTTGGTGCCATTATTTGGTGCCTGGCACCACAAAAGTTTAACAATGATTGATTTAGGAAATTATTATTCTAAATAGATAGCTGGAGGGAATGGCATGGAAGTGAAAGAGCAGGTCATGGCTCTTATCGGTAATCCGGAAAGAGAGTTTGAATTTATGCAGAAATCTGATTTACCGGGTGTAAAGGATGATTTGGTCCGCATCCGTTTTGTACCTCAAGGGGAAAACGGCTTTTTTCAAGCCACGTTTTATGATGAAGAAAAAGAGATTGTTGGTTCACGGGTGTTTGATGAACTGGAGGACGCCATCCTGTTTGTAGAAAGAAATAAAATCTAATTTGCGCAGGCAGAATTGGGATATATGAAAAGCAATCCGGTTAAGAGACGGATTGCTTTTTCATGTTTTCTAAAATCGTTGTCTGGCGTTTGTTTAGCTGTTCGAGCAGCATGCATGTCAGCATTCCGAGAATCAAGCCATTGTTAAGCAGTGTCGTTAGGATATTCGGCAGCCCCTTTAAAGCGGCTGGCGGGATGAATGAGCACCCCAGGCCGACCATAAGCGATGTGGCGATGACAAAAAGTGTGTTTTCATTGAATTTCAGTGACCGATACTCTTTTAAGGCAAGGCCGATCATACTTGAGAACGGAACGAAAATCGTCGCATAGCCAACAGGTGCAGGAATGCTTGCAAAGAAAAACGTAAGCTTTGGGAACAGGCTGATCGCCAGGATAAGGAGACTTCCAATGATGTAGGGAAGGCGCTGAAACATTTTGGTCGTCAGGATGAACCCTGCTGTACCGGAGATCGGGACACAGGCAACGGCTGAAAACAATCCAGCGATCAGCGTGTTTAAACCCATTAAACCTGTTGTTTGATTATAGTCGATGTCGGTGTGATGCTGTTTTTCCATTTTATATACATTCTCTACAACGTTAACGCTAGCAACCATATTGGCGAGAAGCAGAAATCCAATGATGATGGATGTCACAACGATCCCCCCGCTGTATTGCGGAACGCCCCAGGCGAAAACTTCAGGCAGAGCGACGGTTTTGCCGTGAAAGCCTGAGTCCTTGATCAATCCTAATAAAGAAAAAAGACCCCATCCTGCAATCAGGCTGAATAAAACGGAATAGCTTCGTAAAAACTGGCTTTTTGCTTTTCCAAGCACCATGGACAAAATTAAAATGGCGATAGCGGAAAGGGCGACTTTGCCGTTCACGTTTCCTGAAAAATATCCAATGCCAAGGATTCCTTTAATAAAAGAGCCGCTGAGCTGGGCGACGAGCAATATTAAATAAGTTCCTGTGACAAGCGGAGTAAAAAGTTTTTTTAAAGGACCAATCCACTTCATAAAACCGAGGAAGATAAAAAGAAACCCGCATATCAACATTCCCATTTCCAGCTGATGAAGGACATCCTGCCCGTTTAAAGAGCCTGCAGATACGAGGCCCGCGTATACCATGAAAACACCCCACCATAACCCTGCCGGCCCTTCTGTAATCGGTAGCCGGTGGCCAAATAAGGCTTGCAGAAAACCAGAAAGTCCAATAATAAAGAATGTCCGTTGAAGGAGTTCTGCGATTTCGGCCGGAGGCAGATGAAAGGCAGTACCTATGGAAATCGGGGCTACAATACTTCCGGCGAGTATAAAAACCATCCACTGAAAGGATGAAAAGAAAACTTTCATATTATTAACACCTTCTGTCTAAAAACTTTAAGCACGGAATCTATTATAGACCGGGTTGCCCAATTTCGGACAGACTTTTTTTCTAAGGTTTAGACTTACGGGTTACAAGGGAAAGGAATACGAAAGAGTTCCTTAGGAGGCATGAAAAGTGATGGATGAGACCAGGTTAACCTTTTATGTGAATCCAAAAGGTGAAATTAGTACTCTGCCGGCAGACGAAAGCATGCACCTTTTTGAAATTACCGCGAATGAGGCCGAGATCGAACGGCTCCGCAGTTTATTCCGTGATCTGCACGAACATAATAAGAAAGAAGGAAAACATCTGTTTTCTTCAAGAGTCCATTTTAATGAAGAATATGCTCACATTGACCGGAAAGAAGATAATGAGATCATGTTCGAAATTTACCGCCAGATTTTTATACTGGGCACCGATAAAACGAAAGCGGAAGTTGAGGAAATGGGCGTCTTACCAAAGCTGAATGAATTAAGATAGATGTTCATCCTTGGAGATGAACGTCTTTTTATGAAATTATTTCTTATTTTTTAGGGGGTGACCCCTTAAAATGAGAATAGCCTTCGAAGACTTTTAGTAAAATATCTTTTTAAGTGTTTATGAAAGTTTTTCATGGGGGATTCATACATACATTCATCAACCATAACAACAAACAATGGGGCAAGGGAAGAGTAATATGAAAACGATTAAACAGGAAGATATTCAACAATGGGTAGAAAATCATTTAGAGGACTTCAAAAACTTTACTCCCTATCTGTTTACCCAGGAATTTATCCACTTTTTTTGTGAATCTCGGCAAAACGAAAAAGAGTTTGAAGTGAAATATGATAAAAGTGGCCAAAAACTGTATATGCGTTATCTAGAACCTTCTGAAATTGAAGATGATTGGGTATGCGTCGGAAATGTCAGCTTCTAGACAAAGGAGATGTTATCGTGGAAATTAACCGCGTACAAAAAGTGGAACAGGTATATAAATCAACACCGGTTCATAAACAGCAGCCTGAGAAAAAGAACGAACTCAAAGATAAGGTCGAAATTTCCGAGCAAGCTCAGGATTTATTCATGAATGATAAATTTACTTCTGAACGAAGTGCTAAAATAGAAGAACTCAAACAAAAAATCCAAGCTGGGGAGTACACGGTCGATGCGGATGCAATTGCCCGTAAGATCGCTTCTCACTATCAACGATAAAAACCAGATTAGCTGCAGCCAATCTGGTTTTTTTATTCCTCATCTTTTCCAGATTTTCGCTTTAAAACAAGAAATCCTTTTCGGATAAATTCAGGTATTGGAATATTGGTTCGGCCAGCATTTTCAATGATGGAAAACAGCTCATTGGATAAATAAAAAAAGATGGTGGCGTCACGAATATATCCTCCGCCGAAAATGGAATCAAGGGAATGCGCTACCGCTACAATACAAAATATAAGGACTTTCTTCATGATGCCTCTGAACCCGACAGAACTTGACAATTTTCCTTCGTATGCAGATGCACATATGCCTGAAATATAATCAATGATTGCAAGAACAACCAGCGCTTTTAGCAAAGGTGACATGGGGCCAAAGAAATAACCAGCAGAAGCACCGGCAAGCGCAGATCCGCTGTTAAAGAATAATTGCACTCTACTCATTGAAAACACCTCATATTTTAAGAGTAGGAAATCTAGTATTTATTAATAGAATATGTTGAAGAAAAGGATTTGGTTCATAAAAGAGGGCCATCGGCAGAAAATAACTGTTTTTTGCAGAAATAGCAGGATCATAAACAAAAGCATGGCATATAAATTAAATCTTTAAAAAATTTTAAAAATAGGAAACGTACTGGCACAATTTCTGTTACAATGGAGAAAATCTTTATAGGAGGTTTTTAATGTGAACAAAATTACTCTTGGTCTCCCTCCGCATTGCCACAAAGTTTCTTTTGATGGAAAGGTTTTTAAAATTAAAGGATTAAACAATGAAAAGATGATCGTGCCGGTGTCTGGGACAGAAAGTGCAGAAGTTAGCCAAGTGAACGAAGAAACCGGCATGTTAAATATAATAGGAAAAGATAGGATACTCATTTCTATGGAGATGCCGATAAGGTTTTGTGAAATCGGAAAAGGATGGCTCCTCGATAAACTGCCAAAGCGAAAAAAGAAATAAGAAATTGCAACCAAAAAGGACACCATGCTGTGTCCTTTTTTATGTTTGGCTTTTTGTTAAGCTTCCAGACACTAATGTCTGTTGGAATTAGCACCTTACTATTCACAAGAAAAACGTTTTTCTTGAAAATAACAGGTTGCTGCAGGATCTTAGGACCAATTTCCTCCCCCGACTCACGATAAGGATGTTCTCCGTATAAAGTTAGGTTTAACCTTACAAGGGGATAGGCAGTGCGTAGCTCACGCTGTTGGCTACTTGTAGGAGCACGCCCTTTAGGTAAAGTCATGGTTGTCAGGAAGAACGGCAGGAAGGAACAGAAGAGGGCTCGACGAAGTCGGGGGATAAATCGAGACATGTCGGATAAATCCATGGATTTATCCGAACCGGACCGTGATCTTCATGTTTGCTGCCGACGTCGTTCGGGTTCGGCTTGCTGTCTTTCTTACCCATCTCAACCTCTTTCAGTTGGTGTCTTCAGGGGCTTTCCCCTGCTGACATGAACAACTCTATCAGCCTGGCACCTCCTGTCAAAGCGTGACCTGTCTCACACAATCTGAGCTTGCGCTGTGGTTGGACATCCCCTAAGCTTGTAGTGCTCGTATGTTTCCAAAATGCCCGCCTTCAGCTCCTAAATCAAAAGGGGATTCAGCAAAAATTCGCTCAAAATCTCTTCTCATATTAGATAATTGTCTAAATGGTTCATTTCTGGTTAGGTGCGGAAGCTGTAAACCGACGGTCCAGGAGATTGGGGGCCACAATCACAGATTCCCCTTGTGATTTCCATCTGCGTTTTGCTTTCACCCGGCACTGTAAATTGTGTTTCTGCATTATCCTTTGAACCGTATTGCGGTTCAATTGGATGTTATAAATGATCCTTAGGCGATTTCTAATTTTCCGGTGTCCATAACGGTATCTGGTCTTCTTGCATAACTGGATATAATCGTCTCTTCCTCTGGTGTAAGAATACTTGAAATTCCCCTTGCCAGCCACCGATAATAACTGGAACGTGGTATACCTAAAGCAGATAAAATCGCTGTCACGGTATACTTTTTCCGAAACCTTTCCACCAATTGAAGAACTATTCTTTTTTCAACTCCTCTACCATTTCTAAGTACTTTTTTAAGATTTCGTTCTCCATTTTCAAGTGGTAATGTTGTCGTTCTTTTTTCTCTTCTTCACTTGCGGATTCCGGTCCATGCCCATATGAATACTGTTTCCCATCGGTTGATCAAACCTGTGAAGTTCATTTTCACGGTACCATTTCATCCATGTTTTAATCTGAGTATTATTTTTTATTCCGTATCTTTCGTGAACTGACCGCTGAGTTTGTCTTTGACCACAGCCCATTTGGGCTCGCTTGAAGATCTGTTTTTGCCCATGCAAAAACACCTCCGATAATAGTACTTGTTTTTTCATTGTACCAGTTCGAAGGTGTTTTATATTGTCTCACTTAATTAGGTTAGCTCATGCTTAGTAGAGGTTTTTTTGTTTAGGCTGCAAGAATGAACGTGTGAGAAATCTTATGGAAATATCAACAATGGAACAGTACTTGGTTGGTACAACACTTCGTATTAATTTAAAAGATAAATAGGGTAAATATAAGGAGAAACCCTGTGTACATTAGAGCCAGCATCGTTAAAAATCCACCCAGGATCAATACCCGGATGGATGGTTTAAGAGGATATTTATGCAGCAGTCTGTTGCTGAAAAGCGATTTTTTTATTCTTTTTACTTGGTGAAAATTTTCTCTCCAGCAAGCCCATCGAAATATCCGATATTACGGCCATCAACGCTGTTGGTATGGCTCCAGCAAGAATAATAGCTGTCCCGTCCGTAGCATTTGTCCCGCGTAAGATGATATCTCCTAGTCCTCCGGCACCGATAAAAGTGCCGATTGTGGCAATTCCGATGGTAATGACTAATGCGGTACGCAAACCTGCCATAATAACGGAGATCGCTAGAGGAAGCTCGACCATTCGCAGCACCTGAAATTTTGTCATACCCATCGCTTTCCCAGATTCAAGTAAGGCTTGATCCACATTGCGGATGCCTGTGTAAGTGTTCTTTATAATCGGCAATAAGGAATACAGAAACAATGCGAAGACAACTGTATTAGTACCAAGGCCCATGACGAGCATAAGTACGGCAAGCATCGCTAAAGCAGGAATCGTTTGAATGATGTTTGCAAGGGACATCACCCAAGTGCTTAGTCGATGATAACGTGCAATTAATATACCAAGAGGAATCGCTACAATGGCCGCAAACAATACGCCATATGCGGACATGAGGAAATGCCGGTAAAATTGTTCCCAAACATAACTTGCATTTTGCGAATAATAGTAAAAAATTTCATTGATTGTCTCCAACATGCCACCTCCTATTCAAAATAGTTGTGTTTTTCCAGAAAATTCTTTGCGACAATGGAGGGTTCTTTCTTTTTTCCATCTGCTTCATAATTCAGCGACTGCATGGTTTCTGTATCAATTTTTCCTGACAGCTTTTGCAGCTTCCCTTTAAGCTCGGGGTGTTCTTCTAACACTTCATTCCGTGCTACGAGAGAGGTATCATATGGCGGGAAAAAATGTTTATCGTCTTGTAGCACTTTTAAATCAAAGGATTGGATACGGCCATCGGTGGTATACGCCAAAACGACATCCATTTTCCCATTGGCTGCCGCCTGATATACCAATCCAATCTGCATGGGGAATGTCTTTCCGAACTCGAATCCATATTTTTGGGAAAAACCTTCATAGCCGTCGCCTTTTTGTTTTAACCATGCATTATCCACACCTAATTTTAAATCCGGAGCGTGCTTTTCTAAATCTGAAACCGTTCTTAAATGTTCTTTATTCGCCAGTTCTTTTGTAACGGTAAACGCATAGGAATTGGCAAAACCATACGAGTCAAACCAGGTTTGATTGTATCTTTCCTGAAATTCCCGTTGCACGATCTCCAGCGCTTTCTTCGGTTCTTTCACTGGCTTCATTCCTAAAGCGCCAGCCAGGTCGGTCCCCGTATATCGGGTAGCCGTAATATCTACATCACCGTTCATCATGGCTTGGTGCTGAACGGTTGAAGATCCCAGGTTATTCACCGTATTGACCTTCAAATTTGTATAATGCTCAATCATAAGTCGAACCATATTGCCCATGATTTGGGATTCGGAAGTTCCTAAAGTTCCTATTACTATGGTATTTCTCGAAGGTCCGCTTAACCCCGGGAGAGAGCAGCCACTCATAAACACCATCATTGAAACGGTCAGTACAATTAAAAAACGTTTTGAGTTAAACATGTGTTTGCCTCCCTCTCTTAAGCAGCTTCTTTCATTTTTCTCATTCCTTTAGGGGTAACCCATGTTTCAATTCTGCCTAAAAGAAGATCCGTTAACAGGGCGAGGATTGTGACCGGTACCGCGCCTGCAATGATAAATTTAGCTTGAAATAAATTCAGTCCACTAAAAATATAATCGCCGAGTCCGCCTGCTCCAATATAAGCAGCAAGTGTAGCCCAGCCGATTAAATAGACAGTGGATAACCGAATGCCGGCCATGATGACTGGGATGGCCAACGGCACTTCAACGTATCGGATCCGCTCCCATCCCGTCATCCCCATCCCGCGCCCTGCCTCAAGCAAACTGCGTTTGACACCCGTCACACCGATATAGGTGTTTCTCAAGATAGGGAGGACGGAATAAAAAAAGAGAGCTATAATGGCTGGGATTTTACCCACACCGACGATAGGAATAAAAAAGGCTAAAATCGCAAAGCTCGGGAACGTTTGTATGATCCCCAAGGTTCCCATCACTGTTCCGGCTCCTTTTGGAAACCGCGTTAACGCTATTCCGAGCGGAACGGCAACGAGAATTCCCAGCAGGGACGCAATAATTGAAATTAATAAGTGTTCCCATGTTTTCAAAAGCAATTCATTACCATACGTACTTAAAAATTGTAAGACTGTAGCCATGTCATCTCCCCCTGTTGTTCTTCGCCCCAGATGGAATCATAAACAATGTCCACAAGGCTTGCTCTTGTTACAATCCCGACAAGATGTTGGTCATGATCAACGACAGGCACATATTTCATCCCTTTTTTAAGGATTTTGCGAATGGTATCCCGTACAAGCGTATCTTTTTCAACTGTAAACTCGGATTCCAGGACATCCTTTACTAAACTTGCTTTTTTCCTTTTTTGGTCAATGATTTCAACGTCAATATAACCTTTCAGGAGGTTTTGTTCATCAACAACAAGTAAGGAGTCTACTCGATGCTGTTTCATTAATTGGATGGCCTCCGATAATGACCGATCACCTGTAATGGTTACCGGGTGAGGGTTCATAATTTGTTCGACTGTTTGGATGTTGGGTCTTGCTTGTACTAATCGGTCTTTTCCAATGAATTCTTCCACGAATTCATCAGCAGGATTGCGCAGAATATCGTCCGGCGTATCGCATTGAACCAACTGGCCATCCCTCATAATGACAATTCGATCTCCTAATTTAAGTGCTTCATCCATATCATGTGTAACGAACACGATAGTCTTATTCAGTTTTTTTTGAAGTTTTTTGAACTCTTCCTGTAATGAATCTCTTGTGATGGGGTCAAGAGCACCAAACGGTTCATCCATTAATATCAACGGTTGATCTGCGGCCAAAGCGCGTAAAACTCCAACACGCTGCTGCTGTCCGCCGCTTAATTCATGCGGATACTTTCCTAGGTAATCGGCGGTCATATCCACAAGTGTTAGCAGTTCTTTTGCACGAGCTCGTCGCTTTTCTTCAGGCCATTTCAGTAATTTAAGAACAAGCGAAATATTTTCATAAATCGTCATATGCGGAAACAGACCGATCTGCTGGATCACATAACCTATTTCTCTTCTTAATTGGACAGGATCCTTTTTTAACACATCCACTCCATTAATATAAATGCTTCCTTCTGACGGCTCGATCAAGCGGTTGATCATTTTCATAGTCGTTGTTTTCCCACATCCGCTGGGCCCGATAAAACAAATGAATTCTCCTTTTTCAAACTCAAGCGACAAATCACTGACCGCTCGTTTTCCTCCTTTATACACTTTTGAAACATGTTCAAATTTCAGCAAATGTAAAACACCTCCACATTTTCCCCTTTCTATATCTATCGGATATAGAAGTTTGTCAACCTACGTCATTTTTTCACCTCTTTTAGCATAAAGTAAAGTTTGTAAAATAAAAAGTTTATATACTGTATAAATTGGACGATATTTACGTAAAATAATTATTGTATAAAGTTTATAAGGTATATTCTTAAAATTGCTGGCTTATCGACTGTGTTTCTCCCCAATTGCTCATTTTCGGATTTTTTCAGAATGTGGTACATTGGCTCTTGAAGCTGGTTACTGGAAGGGTGATTCATTTGGTTGAACAACCATTTGTAAAAATTAAACATGTTGAAGATCAACTGGTTGAAAAAATCGCGGATAATATGCACACCTATGGTGTATCAACAACAGTTGGAAGGGTATTAGGCATTATTTATATGAACCGAAAGGCTATGACTCTTGATGAATTATCAGAAGCTACCGGTATGAGCAAAACCCGGATGAGTCAAGTCGTCAGAGAGATGGTGGATCTTAATATCGCCGAAAAGGTATTCGAAAAGGGGATCCGCAAGGATTTATATAATGTGGAGCAAGACTACTACCAAACATTTATCTCCTTGTTCACATCAAACTGGCAAAAAGCAATCAATAAGAACAAGATGTTTGAGAAGAAGCTATCCGCCGAATTAAAGAACATTTTAGAGAGTGACACCCTTTCTGAAGAAATGGAACTAAAGGTCAATGACCTGCTGAAAGAAACGAAGGAATGGCTGGATTATTACCAATGGTTATCCCGATTGGTGGATTTCTTTGAAAGCGGCGAAATCTTCATGCATGTACCTAAACCGTAAAGTGAAGCTATTTTAAAAAAGGAAAATGGAAATTGTCCCATTTTCTTTTTTATTTACTCTTTTAAGGAGGAATCAGTATGAATCGAAATGTCATCTTAACGTGTGCAGTAACCGGAGCAGGAGAAACGACCAAGAAAAGCTCCCATGTCCCCGTCACCCCAAAGGAAATCGCGGAATCCGCCATTGAAGCGGCCAAGGTTGGAGCTACCATCGCCCATATCCATGTCCGTGACCCTAAGACGGGCGGTATCAGTCATGATCCGGCTTTATTCCGAGAAGTGGTACAGCGGGTTCGAGAATCTGAAACGGATGTGATCTTGAACATAACGGCAGGTGGGGGAGGAGACTGGTTCCCGAGTAAAGAAGACCCGACAGCTGGCGGCACTGGCACTGATATCCAAACGCCAGAGGAACGTCATGAACCAGTAGCAGAATTACTTCCGGAAATTTGCACACTCGATTGTGGAAGCGTGAATTTTGGAGATCAGCTTTATATCAGCACCACGACTTGGCTGCGTGAGCAGGCGCGGTTGATTCAGCAAAGCGGAGTAAAACCTGAATTAGAATGCTTTGATACCGGACACCTTCGTTTTGCGAAGCAGCTGATTAACGAAGGGTTGATAGATGGAGATCCGATGTTCCAATTTTGCCTCGGAATCCCTTGGGGCGCAGAGGCAGATGCTGAAACTATGCTTTATATGCGGGATAAACTGCCTTCAAATGCCCATTGGTCCGCATTCGGCATCGGGCGTATGCAAATGCCGATGGCCACCCAATCGATGCTGCTCGGCGGTAATGTGCGGGTCGGACTGGAAGACAACCTTTACTTGGATAAGGGAGTGCTGGCAACCAATGCACAGTTAGTAGAAAGAGCCGTTACGATTATGGATGGGCTTGGGGCTAAACCAATGACACCAGCAGAAGCACGAAAACATCTAGGATTAAGAAATCCCCAAGAAAGGTAGTGTAGTGATGAACACAATTAAGCAAGTAACGGTGGTCGGTACAGGAGTGATCGGTATCGGATGGATTGCCCGTTTTTTATCACAGGGTTACGATGTGGTCGCCACGGATCCGGCACCCAACGCTCAGTCCCGTATGGAAGCAGCTATCGATAAAGCTTGGCTTACTCTTGGAAAAGCAGGAATCGCTGAAGGAGCATCAAGAGACAAGCTTAAGTTTGAGCCCAATCTAAAACGCGCTGTGGCTGATGCAGATCTCATTCAGGAAAATGCTCCAGAAAGGGAGGAAATCAAGCGAAGCTTACTAGCAGAAATTGATCGGTATGCCAAACCCGAAGCTATCATTGCCTCCAGTACATCCGGACTTTTGCCGAGTAAACTTCAGGCGGATTGCGAACGTCCTGAACGGGTAATTGTGGCCCATCCGTTTAATCCCGTATACTTAATTCCACTTGTAGAGCTTGTTGGCGGGAAAGATACTATCTTTGAAGTCATCGAAAGTGCAGCGCAGTTCTATCATTCTATCAATATGAAACCTCTTGTGATCTCAAATGAAATTGAGGGTCATGTGGCCGATCGCTTGATGGAAGCGATCTGGAGGGAGGCTTTGCACCTCGTAAATGATGGGGTGGCCACAACAGAAGAAGTCGATGCTGCCATCGTATATGGTCCCGGGCTACGCTGGGCGCTAATGGGCCCATTCTTAACCTTGCATCTGGCCGGTGGTGAACAAGGTATGAAACATATGCTGGAACAATTTGGACCTGCGTTGAAACTTCCGTGGACTAAGCTTGTGGCTCCTGAACTTACTGAGGAACTGAAAAACAAAGTCATCTCAGGGTGTGAACAGCAAACAAAAGAACATACCATTTCTGAATTGGAACTGCGCAGAGATGATTTTCTGATTGAGCTGCAGAAATTGCTTGAGAAGTATTGGCCAGCCGCCAACTTGAACGGGAAACTATAAAAAACATATGCTGTAAGTCCTTTAATAAGTTCCTGATAGTTGTGTGATAATCTATTAACAGTAAGAAAGGGGGGAAATACGTGGGTCCACTTAATAATCCAATTTTAAGAGATACAGTTCGCAACGATTGGATCGATTATAACGGGCATATGAACGATTCAGCTTATGCTCTGGTTTTTAGTATGGCGGTCGACCAATTCATGGAAGATCTCGGTATCGATACGGAATTCCGTGAGAAACACCAATTTTCGATTTATACCTTAGAAACACATCTGATTTATTTAAAGGAAGCACAGGAAGGCCAGGATTTACACGTTAACATCCAATTGCTTGATTATGATTTGAAAAGAATGCACGTATTTTTTACTATGGAAAATCGACAAGGCAACCGCCTGGCAACAAGCGAACAACTACTTATGGGAATGGATATGAGTCAAGGCCGTGCGGCTCCTTTCCCGACCTTAGTGCAATCAAGGATTGAAAGTTTTGGAAAATTGCATCAGGGTCTGTCAAAACCAGCTGAAGCAGGACGGAAAATTGGAATAAGGAAGAAATGAAAAAAGGTCTGACCCAAATTCTTTAAGATGGAAAGAGATATGCCAACTGAAATAAAATTGCATTATACATGTAAAGCAAAACAGTCTGAAAGCACAGTGTAAATATGATTTGATCTATTCAGAAAGTCTTTGATTTATGGTTCGAAGAAATAAAAAAGAGTAGTTGAAATTTGACCTTGAATGGCATATGCTTTTCAAGGTTTTTGTTTTTACTTTGGAAAGGAAGTTAGATTAAATTTCAGTCAGAGTTTAAGAGAACTATAGACTAATCTTTTAGGCGGAGGTTGTATGAAAGAAGTGCACATAAACCTGTTATCCAAATTATTTAGAAAGGGAAGGACTTTATAGATGAGTAAAATGGCAATTAAGATACATCTTAATGGTCCGGTTAGTAAATATATAGTACCTATAAGAAAGTCCGCTGGTTTAGGAATCACAGATAGAAAAAAATAAAATTGAAAATAAAGATTTGTTTGCTGAAACGGATGCAAATGAGATTGATGAGATGGAATTTTAAAAGACTTAGTCGATCTTATTAAAATAGGTGCAGACGTAAAAATATTTGATAGTGATGAATACGGCCATGGGACTGAACTGTAAAAGTTAGAGTTTGTGGTAAATCGTAATTAAACTAAGCCAGATCTAGTTTGACAAGTATATAAAAAAGTCGACTTCCAGTAAGTTAAGGAATCGACTTTTTTAGGTTAAAACCCTTCCTAATTACAATCAACTTTTTCAATTATCATAACATTTTAATAAGAGGGGATGTATCCGGAAAGTATTTTGAAATAACGTAAATTTACACAACAACACCCGTACCATCTGCCCGTACCGGTGTTTCTTTTATCACTTTTTACTTGTAAGTTCCTAATTCAACGAAACCCCACGCAGAGGCAATCAAAGAAAGTGGTGGGCACATCGTCGCCTGTTGTGATGTAGTCGAACAAAAATCAAGAGAGTTTGCTGAAAAATACGGTCTGTCCTGGTATACCAATTATTTAGAGTTACTACAATCCGAAGATATTAACGTTATTAATATCTGTACACCGAGTGAAATGCATGCTTAATGGCCATTGGAGCGTGTAAACATGGGAAGCATGTAATCGTTGAAAAGCCGATGGATATAACATTAGAAAAAGCCAATGAAATGATTAAGGCGGCAAAGCAAAACAAGGTAAAGTTAGCTGTCATGTCACAGCGTAGATTCGATGACTCTACTGTATTCTTAAAAAATGCAGTGGAAAACAATCGATTAGGTAAACTAGTCCTGGGAGATGCCTCAATAAAATGGTTTAGAAGTCAGGAATACTACGATAGTGGAGATTGGCGGGGAACTTGGCGCTTTGATGGCGGCGGCTGCCTGATGAACCAAGGAATACATGCTATAGACTTATTGCAATACATCATGGGGGATGTCGAATCGGTTTCAGCCAATGTTGCTACTTTAACCCATGAGCGTATAGAAGTTGAAGATGTGGCAACCGCTGCGATTCGCTTTAAATCTGGCGCTTTAGGCACTATAGTAGGGACAACCAGCGCATTCCCGGGATTAAGCGCTAGGCTTGAAATACATGGGGAATATGGTTCAGCAACCATAGATAACGATCAGCTAAAAATGTTTGAGGTTAATGCTCCGTGCGAAAGCGATAAAGCTAGACTAGAAACTGCATCGAGCCTAGGCAATTCCTCGGCTTCAATTGATTATTTAGGTCATCAAAAACAAAATACAAGATATGATAGATGCTATAGAAAATGACCGGGAACCTCTGGTAAATGGAGAAGAAGCCAAAAAACCATTAGAGATCATTTTAGCGATTTATGAATAAGCTAAAACAGGAAAAACGGTTTATTTATAACTTTGTTAAAAGGACGCGTCTCGTGAATATAGACCGCGTTACTAGATTTTCTGTTAGGGTTCTATGTGCCTCTTCCAAGAGGGAACTAGGGCGCTGATGTTCTGTTAGGATATTAAATTCTCCGGGAATCTTTCCTATCCATGGCCATAGTCCAAATAAAATGGATACGATAAAAGGGAATAAAAATTCCATTCTCAAATTCTTTCTCTTTTTTGATTATACTGACCAGTGGACAATATAGCGAAAACACCCGATTACACATGTGAAAATTCCTAAAAATATGGCTAACTTTCTTAACGTTACTAAAAAATCGGCTTAGCGTTGTTTTTGCTTATTTTTGCATCCATACTCACTTCCGAAATTAGTTATCAACTACATTTGCACGATGGGCATTGGCAATCCCCTAATAAGAGGGACTGTCGCTGTTTGATAATGTTACGATAATTAACACTCATGATTTCCTTCGCTTCACTGATTGTCGTAGTAATCCGCGGATACCAACACAAAAAAACAACACACCCTGAACGAATGCACAAAGGTATTTCATTCTGAATTCAAAAATTTATATTGACTCATAAATAGTCAGAAAAGTATAATAAGTAAAAAAGAAAGCGCTTTCCTATCTTACTTCCTACAACTAGTGCAAAAATAGTTTTTAATTGCATAGTTTTATTGTCCGTTTAGGAATAGATACTTTTTTATTTTAGGAAAGCGCTTAATTATTTGAAGTGAGGTGAAGCTCTTGCATAAAACAATAGTTAAAGTGGGGATTGTCGGACTGGGCAGGCTGGGCAGGCAGCATGCGGAAAACTTGGCATTCCGGATTCCTTTTTGTGAGTTGGCCGCTGTTTGCAGCATAGACTCTGAAGCCGTGGAACAGGTGAAAAAAGAGTGGAATGTTCCATATGCTTACACAGATTACGATGAGATGCTGGCTAATAAAGAACTGGATGCCATTTTCATTGCAACTCCGTCCGGTTTTCACTGTGAGCAAATTGAAAAAGCATTACACGCCGGTTTTCACGTGTTCAGTGAAAAACCACTTGGTTTATACTTGGAGGAAGCGATTCGGGTTCAGAAAGCGGTAAACAGAAATAAAGAAAAGGTGTTTATGCTCGGTTTTATGAGGAGATACGACCATTCCTATGCTTATGCGAAAAAGAAGATAGAGGAAGGCAAGATTGGCGAGCCTGTTTTAATCCGCTGTTATGGGCTTGATCCCGCAAAGGCGATGGACGGATTTATGAAGTTTGCCAAAAAGAATTACAGCGGCGGTTTATTCCTGGACATGGCCGTTCATGATTTGGATCTGGCACGTTGGTTTCTGAATGCGGAGGCCCGGCAGGTGTGGGCGATCGGTGGGAATTATGCCTATACAGAATTTGAAGAGCTGAATGATGCAGAAACGGGAGCAGCTCTCGTTAAATTTGAAAATAATAAAATGGGCATTTTTGTTGCCAGCCGGAATTGTGCGCATGGTTACCATATTGAAACTGAAATTATCGGTACAAAAGGCAGTTTGAGAATCGGGACGGTTCCTGAAAAGAACAGGGTTACGGTCTTTGACGAAAGCGGAGCGGTAAATGAATGTTCAGACGGCTTCCTTGAACGTTTTGAACAGGCCTATTTAAGTGAAGCGGAAGAGTTTATATCCTGCATTCTGGAAAACAGGCAGCCTGAAGTTACTGTTGAAGATGGCGTTCTTTCTACTTGTTTGGGCTACGCATGCAAAGAAGCCTTTGAAACGGGGGAGCTTAAAACAGTCCAGTATCCTGTTACAGCCCCTGCCTTTGGTTCGCTGATGAGAGGAGAATCAACTATTTATGACGCAGATTAAATGGGGAATTCTGAGTGGAGCCAATATTGCTTATGATCAGCTTGTTCCAGCCCTCAGACGTTCAGGCCATGGATTTGTGACTGCAGTTGCTTCCAAAAACAAAGGGAAAGCAGAACGTTTTCAAGTCCCTGAAATCTACGAAAGGTATGATGCACTCTTAAAGGTTCCATACATAGATGCTGTATATATACCGCTACCTAATGCTCTCCATGCAGAATGGGCAGTGAAGGCGATGAATCATGGAAAGCATGTTCTTCTGGAGAAACCAGCGGCATTGACAGAGGCTGAGATGGTTGCCATTAAAGAGGCGGCCGATAAAAATGATGTTGTCTTTATGGAAGCTTTCATGTATCAGTTTCATAAACAGCATGAAAGAGTAAAAGAGCTTCTTGAATCAGAAGTAATCGGTGAATGGCGCCATGTAAAAGCCCATTTTTCCTGGATGCTTGATAACGATGAGGACATCCGCCTATCCAGGGAACTTGGTGGAGGGGCGATGCGGGATGTAGGTTGTTATGGAATTCATGCGGTAACCCAGATCGTTGGCTTTAGACCGGCAAACCTCTCCATGACGGCACGAATTCCTTCAAAGTATGGAGTTGATATTACGTCCACCTGTGTAATGGCTGATGAAAATGGGCGGACAGCTGAGATCTTTGCATCAATGGAGATGCCATTCATTAACCGTTATGAAATTATCGGTTCTAAGGGCTCCATAACAGTGGATTCCTCCTTCCGTCCGGATGAATCCAGTGATGGGTTTGGGAAGGTAACGGTAAGGGACAGCAATTATCATGTAATATTGCTGGAAAGACATTCGGATGACCAATATTTAAACCAAGTCGAGCATTTTCATGAATGCATCCTCAAGAATAAACAGCCGGCCTATAATGCGGCTCATTCAGTGGACATGGCTCGCTATCTGGAAAAAAGCTATGAATCACTGGAGAATAATTCGATATTGGTGAACGTTGGGTAATTTTTAGGCATTAAAGGTAAGCGCTTTCCTTCGTTTGGTGGACGTTTAAAAAGAAAGGGGCTTGGATATGGACGTTGAAACAAAAAGTCTTCTCGAGATCAGGGGAATTAAAAAGAGTTTCGATCAAAACCATGTGCTCAAAGGGATTGATTTTGATGTAAAAGCGGGGGAAGTCCATGTTCTGCTCGGTGAAAATGGGGCCGGAAAATCTACACTTATTAAAATATTAACTGGAGCCTATCAGAAAGATGCAGGGGAGATTTACTGGGAAGGTAGAATGGTAGACCTTAATACTCCCGTTGATGCCATGAATATAGGGATTGCGACCATCTATCAGGAGCTGAACCTCATTCCCCAGCTCAAAGTTTATGAAAATATTTTTCTTGGCAGGGAATTAAAGCGCAGTGGAAAACGATCTTTGCTTGATCACAACGCCATGCATGAGGAAGCGAAGCGTTGCTTAAAGATGCTCGGCCAAAACCCTAATATTGCAGATATGCAGGTTTCGAGACTGGGGATCGGCCAGCAGCAGCTCGTTGAAGTAGCCAAAGCGCTTGCTTTGGATGCCAAACTGATTATTATGGACGAGCCTACTTCCAGCCTCAGTGCCCAGGAAGTAGACCAGCTGTATAAATGTGTGGAGTCTCTGAAGGCGAAAGGGATTGCTATTGTTTTCATTTCCCACCGGTTGGAAGAGATCAGAAGGCTGGGCGATCGGATTACCATTCTAAGAGATGGCTTCAAGATTGATACATTACAAGTGAGAACAACAGAAACGGATTACTGGATAGAATTGATGGTTGGACGTTCTTTGGATGAAAAATTCCCCAAACAAAACTTTACACTTGGCAAAGAAGGGTTCAGGGTCGAGGGCCTTGAGGTGGAAGGGACTCAGGAACCTGTCGAATTTTCTGTCCGGTATGGCGAGATCATAGGTATTTCAGGCCTGGTTGGCGCCGGGCGTACGGAGCTTGCAAGAGCCATTTTCGGAGCGGATTCAAGCAAGAATGGCAAGATCTTTATTGATGGGAAAGAAGTAAAGATCAAGTCTCCAAGGGATGCCATTAATTCCGGGATTGCTTTTATCACAGAGGACAGGAAAGGGGAAGGGCTTCTTCTTGATCAAAAGCTGGACTTCAATATCGTTATGGCAAACATGAAGAAATTTACTGGTAAATCCAGATTGATTGATTTGAATGCCATACGTGAGGAATCGGAAAATTATATTAATGAACTGAAGGTTCGGCCGAATAACCTGGAATTGAATGCCCGCAACTTAAGCGGCGGGAACCAGCAGAAGATCGTCATTGCCAAATGGCTGTGCACCCAAGCAAAAGTTTTCATCTTTGATGAACCGACAAGAGGAATTGACGTAGGGGCAAAGGTGGAGGTATACCGCTTAATGAACCGCCTTGTTGAAAACGGAGCGATTGTCATTATGATTTCGTCAGAGCTGCCAGAGATTCTCGGAATGTGCGACCGTGTGCTTGTCATGAGTGAGGGGAAATTTACCGCTAATTTTAAAATTGAAGATGCCTCTCAGGAGAAAATTATGAAAGCGGCTACAGGAGGGTGAAAATATGAGTGAAATCGTTGTTCAAAAGGAAAATGGTACAGTAAAAAAGAACCTAACGATCAAAAATATACTAAGCAAGTTCGCGCCGCTGATTGGCCTCGTCTTATTGGTAGTCGTCTTAACAGTATTGTCTGACAGGTTCCTGACGGTAAACAATGTGATGAACATTGCACGCCAGTCCTCGATCAATTCGCTGCTGGCCATCGGAATGCTGCTTCCGATTTTAACCGCAGGGATCGACTTGTCTGTTGGTTCAGTACTGGCTATCTCAGTGATGCTCATGGGTGTTACCACAGTGAACATGGGCAGCAATCCTTTTATCGGGATTCTCGTCTGTCTTGGCGTGGGTTCGGGGTTCGGCTGGTTTAACGGAATATTATTAACCAAACTTCGTCTTCCGCATCCGTTCATTTCAACTTTGGGAACGATGAACATTGCCCGCGGGATCGCGCTGATCATTACAGCGGCTGCACCGATTGCTGGCTTTCCGTACATGATTCAATTTATGGGAAGAGAATTTGTTGGTCCTATCCCTGTGAGTTTTATACTCGTCATTGCAGTGTATGTCATCTTCCATATTTTTTTAACAAGAACACAAACCGGGCGCTATATCTATGCGATTGGTGGAAATCCTGAAGCGGCCCGCCTTTCTGGGATCAATGTGGATCGGGTACTGATTATTGTTTATACGATCAGTGGTTTGATGGCAGGGCTTGCAGGCCTCGTCATGGTTGGCCGTGTTAACTCTGCCTTCCCGCTTGCAGGACTTTCCTACGAACTTGATGCCATAGCTGCCGTCATTATCGGTGGAGCTAGCTTCCTGGGGGGCGTAGGTACTGTATGGGGTACATTAATTGGTGCTCTCATTATCGCCGTGCTGAGAAACGGGCTTAACTTGCTGAACGTATCCGCCGATTTCCAGATGACAATAATTGGTGCGGTTATTATCGCGGCTGTTTATGTAGACGTTCTTCGCCAGCGCAAAAACAAAAAGAAGTAGGATGGAAGACTTTGAAAATCAAAAAATGGGGGAATTCAATCATGATAAGTAAAAAGTTTAAACTGTTTGGTGCAGCAGTAGCTGTTTCTTGCATGGCACTGACTGCTGGCTGCAGCGGCGATAAAGCAAACGGTTCAGGGGGAGGAGATGAAAATGTTTCCGTTGTTTTGAAAACGTTATCCAGCCCTTATTGGAAATATGTCGAGGCGGGGGCGAAAGCTGCAGGTAAAAAGCATGGTGTCAATGTTAATGTAGTAGGTCCCAACGCGGAATCGGAAGTCATGCAGCAGGTGAACATGATTGAAGACCAGTTAAGCCAGTCTCCGGGAGCCATTGTTGTTGCACCGTCACAGCCTGAAACGGTTGCGCCGTCCCTGGAAAATGCCGTTAAATCCAAAGTGCCGGTTCTACTGATTGATTCAAATGCAGATTTTAAAGGGAAGACAACATTTATCGGAACAGAAAACTTTACCGCGGGACAAGAAGGCGGTAAATTGCTGGCTTCCATGCTCAAAAAAGGGGATAAAGTCGTGCTGATCCAGGGCGCTCTTGGAAACCCGGCCACGGACGAACGGATTAAAGGGGCAGAGGAAGCTCTTAAAAAAGCAGGAATGGAAGTGGTATCCAAACAGCCTGCTGACAGCGATAAAACAAAGGCAATGTCTGTAATGGAGAATATCCTGGAAAAAAATGAGGATGTTAAAGGTGTGTTCTCCGCAAATGACGATATGGCCCTTGGTGCGCTTCGCGCTGTAAAAGCCAAGAATCTGGATGTAAAAATCATTGGGACGGACGGAACAGAGGAAGCGGTAAAATCCATTTTAGACGGCGGCCTTGCAGGAACAATTGCCCAAAGCCCGTATAACATGGGCTACAAAGGGGTTGAGAATGCCTTGAAAGCCATTAAAGGGAAAAAAGTTAAGAACCGCATCGACAGCGGGATTGATATAATTACAAAAGACAATGCAGAAGAAAAACTGGAATTCTTGAAGAAGATTTCAAAATAAAAACCGAAACTAACCCGTGTTTTTCTGGCATGATAGAATAGTGAAAAGGAAAGTTTTGAGGAGTTAAAACCAACATGAAGCCTACCATTTATGATGTAGCCGAAAAGGCGGGTGTATCAATAGCTACGGTTTCCAAAGTAGTAAATAATACCGGGCATATCAGTAGCAAGACGAAGAAAAAAGTGTTTGATATCATGCGGCAGCTTGAATATCAGCCCAGCAGTCTGGCTGCTGCGCTTACCGGAAAAAGAACATATACGATTGGTGTGCTTGTCCCTGATATTGCCAATCCATTTTTTGCTGAGGTAGCCCGAGCGCTTGAAAATAATGCACGCGAAATTGGCTATTCAATTATTTTATGCAGTACAGATTACCAAATGGAACGGGAACAAGAATATCTCGAACTGCTGTTAAAAAAACAGGTGGACGGCATTATTATTGCCACCGAGCCTAAAGACTTAAGTGCATTTCAAAGGCTGCAGAACCGTAAGGTCCCTCATGTCATGTTTTCGATTGACCATATGGCTTTGTCTGCCCAGGTGGTAAGCACGGATGACATGAGAGGCGGATACCTTGCAGGAAGCTACTTGCTGGCTAAAGGGCATCGCAGAATGGCAGTCATTACAGAGCTGAATAGAGCAAGCGGCCTGCTTCGGCTAAAAGGATTTAAACAGGCACTTCATGATCAGGGGATCGAATTGGAAGGCTCGTCCGTGATTGATGCGGTATCAAAAATTGAGAATGCAAAACAAGCGGCCAGCAAAATTCTTCAGATGGAGGAAAAGCCCACTGCCGTTTTTGCTTCAACCGATCTAATCGCAGCCGTATTCATGAATGAAGCGCGCAAAGCGAATGTTTCCATTCCATATGATATTTCTGTGATCGGTTTTGATAATACCGTTCATGCCGAAATTGCAGACCCTGGGTTGACTACGATCGCCCAGCCCATTTCGGATCTGGCCCGTTATTCCATTCAGCAGCTGCTGAAATCTATAGAACAGCCGGATTTGCAAGGACATCGAATTTTATTGACACCGAGATTAATTGAGCGTGAATCGGTTATTGACGTAAGGGATGTATAAAAAGGCCGGTACATTAATCGGCACTTTTATTAGGCTTTAAGTTAAGCGCTTAACTAAAATAATAACTTTTTTATTGTGGTATAAATTACCAGGTGTAATTAAAGTTTAAGGTAAGCGCTTAACTCAAAAATGGAAACTGCTTAAGGAGGAGGAGAAACATGAGTTTGAATGTAGGAGTAATTGGTGCAGGAAGAATTGGCAAATTGCATGTGGATAACTTAAGGCTGGTTCCTGAAATTCAGGTGAAGAGTGTGTCAGATATAGTAGTGGACCACCTTGAATTATGGGCGAAGGACAAACAAATTAAAGTATTAACCTCAGATTACCGCCAAATTTTGAATGATCACGAGATCGATGCAGTCTTTATTTGTTCTCCGACCAATACACATGCCGGAATGATCATGGAAGCGGCTGCCGCAGGAAAACATATTTTCTGTGAAAAACCAGTAAGCTTTTCCCTTAAAGAAACGGAAGCCGCCCTTAGTGCAGCGGAGAAGGCAAAGGTAAAACTTCAAGTCGGATTCAACCGCCGGTTTGATCCAAATTTCAGGAAAATACGCTCGCTTGTCCAGGACGGAGCAGTGGGTGCGCCTCATGTTTTGCGTATTACATCGCGTGATCCCCAGCCGCCGGGAGTGGACTACATAAAAACATCAGGCGGACTGTTTATGGATATGATGATCCACGATTTTGATATGGCCCGGTATATCATGGGCAGCGAAGTTGTAGAAGTTTCGGCCTATGGAGCTGTTTTGGTGGATCCGTCCATAGGCGAAGCCGGTGACATCGATACCGCCATTGTATCGCTAAAGTTTGCAAATGGAGCACTGGGAGTGATCGACAACAGCCGCCAAGCGGTATATGGATATGATCAGCGCCTGGAGGTGTTTGGAAGCAAAGGTGCCGCGCAAGCCGAGAACAACCGGCCGACAAACGTGGAGGTATCCACCGCTGAATCCGTTTCAAAAGACAAACCGCTGCATTTTTTCCTGGAACGCTATACACAAGCCTACATTGATGAAGTAAGCGAGTTTGCTGAAGCCATTCTTTATGATAAGCCGGTCGTTTGCAGCGGATTTGACGGCCTTCAAGCACAGCGGATTGCCAAAGCAGCTAAGCAATCCCTAGAAACCGGAGCGCCGGTATTACTGGACCAAGTGAGCCGACAAGCCGCTATTTAATAAAAATCAGAAAGGAGCCAAGCCATATGAATCCTCTTAGCTTTAAACAAGATCGGCCGCTTGATGTTATAGCGATAGGCCGGCTATGCATTGATTTAAATGCCAATGAGATTAACCGTCCGATGGAAGAAACTCTCACCTTCACCAAGTATGTCGGCGGCTCTCCTGCGAATATTGCCATTGGATCGTCACGGCTGGGCCAGAAGGCAGGTTTTATCGGGAAAGTTTCCAATGATCAGATGGGACGGTTCATTACCGATTATTTAAAGAAGAACAAAATTGATACGAGCGGTGTATCGGTTGACCAAAAGGGTGCGGTTACAGGACTTGCATTTACGGAAATTAAAAGTCCTGATGATTGCAGTATTCTCATGTACCGTGATAACGCCGCTGATTTGAATCTCCATCCCTATGATGTAGATGAGGATTATATCAAACAGTCAAAAGCCTTGCTGGTCTCCGGAACGGCTCTTGCAAAGAGCCCGTCACGGGAAGCGGTGTTCCTCGCATTGGAATATGCCGTCAAGCATGATGTAACTGTATTTTTTGATCTGGATTACCGCCCCTACACGTGGACAGATGAAGCGGAAACCGCCGTTTATTACAACCTTGCCGCTGAAAAATGCGATGTGATTATGGGGACGCGTGAAGAGTTTGACATGATGGAAAAGCTGCTGAGCACGTCGGAATCCTATGATGAGGATACAGCCGCCAGATGGTTCTCCCGCCGTGCCAAACTGGTTGTCATCAAACATGGGGGCGCAGGGTCCATCGCCTATACCAAGGATGGAGAGTCACACCGAAGCGGTATATTCCCGACCACCGTGCTTAAAACATTTGGTGCAGGCGACTCTTATGCATCCGCCTTTATCTATGGATTAATGAATGGAAAAGATGTCTCTGAAGCTATGAAAATGGGCAGCGCTTCTGCCTCCATTGTGATTTCCAGGCATAGCTGTTCCGATGCCATGCCCACGACTGAAGAGCTGATGAATTATATTGAAACGGCACGATATGAGACCGTTCAGTAATTTATAAAAAATTATAAAAGTAAAGGAGTTTTCTAAAATGGCAACGACTACTGTAAAAACATTGAAAAACTTTATTGGCGGAGAATGGGTAGAATCGGCTTCAGATAAAACGGAGGCAGTATACAATCCTGCAACTGGAGAGGAGCTTGCTATTGTTCCGATCTCTACAAAGGAAGAAGTGGACAAAGCGGTCAGGGCGGCACAGGAAGCATTTGAAAGCTGGTCCCAGGTTGCTGTCCCGAAAAGAGCGCGCATCCTTTTCAAGTACCAGCAGCTACTGGTGGAACATTGGGACGAGCTTGCAAGACTCGTAACCATTGAAAATGGTAAAAGCTTTGTTGAAGCACACGGCGAAGTTCTCCGTGGAATTGAATGTGTGGAGTTTGCAGCAGGCATTCCGACTTTAATGATGGGAAAACAGCTGCCGGATATTGCGGCTGGCCTGGAGTCCGGAATGTACCGCTATCCGATTGGTGTTGTAGGCGGTATTACACCATTTAACTTCCCAATGATGGTACCATGCTGGATGTTCCCTCTGGCCATCGCGTGCGGAAATACATTTGTGCTGAAGCCATCCGAACGGACACCTCTTCTTGCACAGCGATTAGTTGAACTGTTTGTGGAAGCAGGCCTTCCAAATGGTGTGTTAAATATAGTGAACGGAGCTCATGACGTCGTTAACGGCCTCTTGGAGCACAAGCTGGTCAAAGCGATTTCCTTCGTGGGTTCACAGCCGGTTGCAGAATACGTATACAAAACAGCATCCGCCAACTTAAAGCGGGTCCAGGCCCTTTCCGGCGCGAAAAACCATGCGATTGTTCTTGCTGATGCCAATCTGAATAATGCAGCACAACAAATTACGGGAGCTGCCTTTGGTTCTGCCGGTGAGCGGTGCATGGCTGCTTCAGTAGTCGTTGTGGAAGATGCTGTTGCCGACGCATTAATTGCAAAGCTTAAAGAAGAGGCTGATGCGATCAGAATTGGCAATGGCCTTGACGAAGGCGTCTTCCTTGGCCCGGTTATCAGGGAAAACCATAAACAGCGTACAATCGGATACATCGAAAAGGGAGTTGAAGAAGGAGCTGTTTTAGTACGGGATGGCCGCAACGACGAAGCAGTAAACGGAAAAGGATATTTTGTCGGACCAACTATCTTTGAAGGTGTAACACAGGATATGCAGATCTGGCAGGACGAAATTTTCGCTCCCGTCCTTTCCATTGTGCGTGTGAAAGACTTAGCGGATGCCGTTGAATTTACTAACGCTTCTCCTTTTGCCAACGGTGCATGCTTATTCACTGACAGCGCATCAGCGGTGCGGCAGTTCCGTGAAACCATTGATGCTGGCATGCTTGGAATCAACATTGGTGTTCCGGCTCCGATGGCTTTCTTCCCGTTCTCCGGCTACAAAGACTCTTTCTATGGAGACCTGCACGCCAATGGCACAGATGGTGTTGAATTTTATACAAGGAAGAAAATGGTCACCGCTCGATACTTGAAGTAATGCAAATGACCAATTGGGAAGTGGAGGGACGGAGCGGTCCATGCCGCTTCCCTTTTGTACATATACGATAAACCATAATGGAAAGGGGACTTTTCAGTGAACACCATCCGTTTAACTACAGCACAGGCCCTCATAAAATTTTTAAATGAGCAATACATTGATTTCGATGGCGTGCAGCAGCGGTTTGTAAAAGGGATTTTTACGATTTTTGGACATGGAAATGTACTCGGTCTTGGACAGGCGCTGGAAGAGAATCCGGGTGAATTGGAAGTATATCAGGGGCGCAATGAACAAGGAATGGTCCATGCGGCAATGGCGTATGCCAAGCAGAAGCACCGCAAACAGATCATGGCGGCCACTTCATCTGTCGGACCGGGGGCAGCCAACATGGTAACCGCTGCTGCCACTGCCACAGCAAATAATATCCCTGTTCTTTTGCTGCCTGGTGATGTGTTTGCGACACGCCAGCCGGATCCGGTTCTGCAGCAGATTGAACAAACCCATGATTTGTCTATTTCCACCAATGATGCTTTCCGTGCAGTAAGCAAATATTGGGACAGGGTCAGCCGTCCGGAGCAGCTGATGTCCGCCATGCTGAATGCCATGAGGGTGCTTACGAATGCGGCAGATTCAGGGGCGGTCACCATTGCGCTTCCGCAGGATGTACAGAGTGAAGCATGGGATTTTCCCGAAAGCTTTTTTGCCAAGCGCATTCACCGCATCAGCCGCCGCCAGCCGTCGGTTGAAAGTGTTCATGAAGCTGCGGCGCTCATTCAATCCAAAAAGAAGCCGTTTTTAATTTTTGGAGGAGGAGTCCGTTATTCAGAAGCAGCAGAAACCTTCCGGCAGTTTGCAGAGAAGTTTAACATCCCATTTGGTGAAACCCAGGCTGGCAAAAGCGGGATCGAAAGCGATCACCCATTAAACATGGGGGGAGTCGGTGTAACCGGAAATTCGGCGGCAAACACGCTGGCTAAAGAAGCCGATCTGATCATTGGCGTGGGAACCCGATTTACGGATTTTACAACAGCATCCAAGCAACTTTTCTCAGAAGCAGAAATACTTACCATCAATATTTCCGAATTTCATGCTTCAAAACTGGACGCGGCTCAAGTCGTCAGCGATGCCCAGGCAGGGCTGACCGCTATTGATGAAGCACTGGGGGATTACAGCTCAGGCTATAAGAACGAAATTGCCCAGGCAAAAGAAGGCTGGGAAAAAGAGCTGAACCGCCTTCATGAAATAACCTGGACTGAAGGTTTTACACCAGAGGTTGCTGGACAGCTCGATGATCAGCTTTCGGAATACAGGGAGCTGTTTGATTCGGCTTTAACTCAAACGAGTGTGATTGGAAAAGTGAATGAGCTCATTGATTCTCAAGCGATTATTGTCGGCGCAGCGGGAAGCCTCCCCGGAGATCTGCAGCGGATGTGGAAAGCGAAAAGCCGGAACACCTACAACATGGAATACGGCTATTCCTGCATGGGTTACGAGATCGCAGGAGCTTTAGGCGCAAAGATGGCGGAGCCGGAAAAAGAAGTTTATGCGATGGTTGGCGATGGCAGCTTTTTAATGCTTCATAGTGAACTTGTGACCAGCCTGCAGGAAGGTAAAAAAATAAATCTTCTGTTGTTTGATAATTCCGGGTTTGGCTGCATCAATAATCTGCAAATGGAAAATGGGATGGGGAGCTTTGGAACGGAATTCCGCCGGCGTAATCCAGAAACAGGTAAACTCGATGGCCCTGTAATGGGAGTGGATTATGCAAAAGTGGCAGAGGGCTATGGCCTTAAAACCTATACAGTACGAACGGCACAAGAGCTGGAAGCCGCCATCCTTGATTCGAAAGAGCAAAACACAAGTACGCTGATTGACATTAAGGTGCTTCCGAAAACGATGACACACGGCTATGATTCTTGGTGGCATGTAGGGGTAGCTGAGGTATCGGATAAGGAAAGCATAAAATCTGCCTTTCATAACAAAGAAGAAAATTTGTCCAGAGCACGCTCGTATTAAATAACAAAACATAAATAAGGGAGCAGGAATCATGTTTGAGAACAATCGAGTAAAGCTAGGGATCGCACCCATCGGCTGGACCAATGATGATTTGCCGGAGCTTGGCGGAGAAATTACCTTTGAGCAATGCATCAGTGAAATGGCCCTTTCCGGATTTACGGGAAGCGAAGTGGGCAATAAGTATCCGCGAGATCCTGAGGTATTGAAAAAAGCGCTCCACCTGCGTGGGCTGGAAATTGCGAGCGCCTGGTTCAGCGCGTTCCTGACATCCAGACCGCTGGAAGAAAACATCGCCGCCTTCAAGGGACATCGAGACTTTTTGCATGAAATGGGTGCAAAAGTCATCGTTGTTTCAGAACAGGGGAACAGCATACAAGGGCAGATGGAAACACCGTTGTTTGAACAAAAGCCGGTCTTTACAGAAAGCGAATGGGAGTTATTGGTGGCCGGACTGCACAGGCTTGGGGATATTGCGGCAGAAAAAGGCATGAAAATTGTTTACCATCACCACATGGGTACAGGCGTTCAAACGACAGACGAAATCGATCGCCTGATGGCCGAAACGGATCCTGGAAAAGTGTCGCTTTTATACGATACAGGGCATCTGGTGTTTTCGGGCGAGGATCCTATCCATGTTTTGAAGAAGCACATGGACCGAATTCATCATGTTCACTTAAAGGATGTGCGCATGGAAACTGCATATGCTGTGCGGGAACAAAAGATGAGCTTTCTTCAGGCTGTAAAGAATGGTGTGTTTACCGTACCGGGAGATGGAGTAATCGACTTCAAGCCAGTGTTTGAAGAGCTCGATAAAGCAGGCTATAATGGCTGGTTTGTCGTAGAGGCAGAACAAGACCCTTCCATGGCCAATCCTTTTGAATATGCAGTCAAAGCACGGCGGTATATAAAAGAGCAAAGCGGTCTGTAAGAGGACCGCATAAAAAAGTCGAGGAAGAATGGTCAGCCAAGGAGGTTATTATGCCATTAGTAAAAATGAAAGAAATATTGGCTCATGCGGAGGAACATCGATACGGGGTAGGGGCATTTAGTGTGGCCAGCATGGAAATGATTATGGGTGCGGTCTCTGCCGCTGAAGAACTCCGGTCTCCGCTGATTTTGCAGATTGCAGAAGTGAGGTTGAAGCACTCTCCGCTGCACTTAATCGGGCCAGCAATGGTGGCGGCGGCAAAAGAAGCAGCGGTTCCGGTAGCCGTTCATTTTGATCATGGACTGTCGGAAGAAAAAATCCATGAGGCGCTTGAAACCGGTTTTTCCTCTGTAATGTACGATGGTTCTCATTATTCCCTGAACGAAAACATCGCTCAAACCAAAAAAATGGCTGCACTTGCCAGGGAATACGGGGCAACGATTGAGGCGGAACTGGGACAGGTCGGCGGAAGTGAAGATGGTTCAGTAGATCTCGAAGTCCTGCTGACCGGTGTAAAAGAGGCTCAAGCATTCACGGCTGCAACAGAGATTGATGCTTTAGCCGTAGCGATTGGCAATGCACACGGAGTGTACAATGGGGAACCTCGGCTGCGCTTTGACCGTCTTGAAGAAATCCATAATGAGGTAGATGTTCCGCTTGTACTTCATGGTGGTTCGGGAATTTCCGAGGATGGTTTCAGAAAAAGCATCGGGCTTGGCATCCGCAAAATTAATGTGGCTACCGCAACGTTTAACCAAGTGGTTAGTACGGTGAATAAGAATGCGCCCTTTACGGATTACTTTTCTTACCATGAACAGGTAACTGCGGCCGCGGCAGAAAATGTGAAACGCCATATGCGCATGTTCAAAAGTGACGGGCGATTATAGGAGGGTAACAGCATGTATGAGAAACTTGGAGAATTAAAGGAAGGCTATACTACGATTACCGACATGAAAACAAAGCATACGGATATGCTTCAGGATATTGGGATCTACACTTTATCTGAAGGAAGTGAACAGGTTCTTTTGGACGAAGAAAAAGAGGCAGCCGTTCTTCTTCTTGAAGGGAAAGTCGTGCTGGAATGGAATGGAGAATCCCGGTTGATTGAGCGGGAATGCCTTTTTGAAGAAGACCCATGGTGCCTGCATGTCCCAAAAGGCGTGGAAGTGAAGATTACGGCACAATCCGCCAGTGAAGTGCTCCTGCAAAAAACAGATAATGAGAAAGAATTTGAACCCAGGCTGTATACACCTGAGGATTGCCAAAGCACAGTGGCAGGGGAAGGAGTCTGGAACGGTACTGCTGAGCGCGTGATCCGTACCATTTTCGACTACACGAATGCTCCATATTCCAATCTAGTCATCGGGGAAGTCATTTCCTATCCCGGCCGCTGGTCCAGCTATCCTCCCCATCATCATGATCAGCCGGAAGTTTATTATTACCGGTTTAACAAACCCCAAGGGTTCGGCTGTGCCATGGTCGGTCCTGAAGCTTACCGTGTGGAGCATAACAGCTATATCACCATACCCGGGGAGCTTGATCATCCTCAGGCAACGGCACCCGGATATGCCATGTATTTTTGCTGGATGATCCGCCACTTAGACCAAAATCCTTGGACGGATCGCATTATGGAGGAAGAACATAAATGGCTTCTTGAACCAGGGGCGAAAATCTGGCCAGAAAGTAACTAATGTGATCTGATAATAACAGCTTTGCTTGTTCTCTTGTGGAAAAGCTATCGGATATAGCACAGAGTGCGGTTCAAGCAGTAGAACCTGAGCTTGCTAAGGTTCAAAGTGGTATTCACATAAAGAAGTTGCTTCTAGAGAGTAACCCTTACCTCCATTTTAAAAAAGTTCTACATTGGAACAAAAAGAGAGTACACTCCATTATTTAATGAAAATATGAAAACTAAGAAGCTCAGTAGTAATGAGCTTCTTTTTTGTGAAAAGTGCATCTTACTTGTTCATATAGTACCTCTCCATTACAAATTTCGAACGATCTCCACGAACGACACTAGAGGAAAGTTCGATTGGTAAATCTTTAGTTGTATATGTGACCGACTCCAATAAAAACGAAGGAGATCCTGCTGGAATGTTCAACAATTCACTCATTGTTTGGTTGGTTATGATAGGTTCAATTGATTCCACAGATCTGTATATATCCACCTCGAATTTGGTTCTCAACAATTGGAATAAAGAACCTGAACAATCCTCCTGGATCAAACTTGGAGCAACCTTCCAAGGGATAAACGATGTGGAATGCTGAAGCGGTTCTGTTCCTCCATATCGCAAACGTACCAACTTAATCACTGGATCATCTTCTTTAATTTCAAGAGCTTGAGCTAAAGAAAAATAGGCCGGGATGACATCTAAGCTAAGGACTTTTGAGTAAGACACTAGACCGGCGTCTTTCATTTGCTCGGAAAAGCTTTTTATGTTTTGGGAGAGAGCCTCATTGATTTTAGGCTTGGAAACAAAGGTTCCTTTTCCTTGAACACGATGAATTTTACCGTCAATTTCCAATTGTTGCAAAGCCAGCCGGATGGTTGTGCGGCTGACCTCGAACATCTGACATAATTCGGATTCTGTAGGTAATTGGCTTCCTACCTGATAGGTTTCATTTTTAATTAGCTCTAAAAGCTTTTCTTTGATCAAATAATATAAGGCGGTGCCCGGGTTTTTATTTATCATATTCTCACTCCGATTAGTCTCATACAAAATAGATGTATACATATGTTACAACAAATTTATTGCCATTTACAAATTTATTTAATAGTTAAAAAATTTATTAGACGGTCTAATTTCGCGTCCAAGTAAGAAACTCGAACAAATAAACTAAAATTTCTAAATATTAAATTGACGAAAAAAGGCTCTACGGTTACAATTTAATTTGTTATAACATCATGTTGAATTCTACATATAAGATCATAACAAAAAAAGAAAGAAGGTGAAAAAAATACGTAATATCCGTCTCTTTGCTTAGTTTGGATGACCAAATATTGGAGAGGAGAAGAAGAATGCGTACAAAGTCGAAAGTGTTAAGTGTAGTTAGTTCGGTTTTATTAGTTTGCGGTCTGCTGCCTGCTACCACAAGTCATGCAGCGAAAAAAGAGAATCCTTTGGATCTGGACATGCTGTTTATTGGTGCTCATCCCGATGACGAGGCAGGAGGACTGTCTACCTATGGACAGTGGATCGAAGATTATGGATATAAGATGGGTGTGATGACCATAACGCGTGGCGAAGGTGGTGGAAATGCAGTAGGCCCTGAAGAAGGCAGTTCGCTCGGTTTGCTGCGTGAAAAGGAAGAACGAAAGGCAGTGGATCTTGCAGGAATTGAGAATGTTTTTAATCTCGATAAAGTGGATTTTTACTATAATGTGAGTGCTCCGTTGACTGAAAAGGTATGGGAACATGATTCCACTCTGGAAAAAGTAGTAAGGACCATCCGCATGACTAAGCCGGAAGTCCTCTTTACCATGAATCCCTCGCCAACACCGGGGAACCATGGACATCATCAATATGCCGCCCGGATGGCCGTCGAAGCCTTTTATGCCGCAGCCGATCCCAAAATGTTTCCCGAGCAACTCAATATAGAAGGGTTAAAGCCATGGGAGGCAAAGAAGATTGTTTATCGCGGAGCGAGTGGAAAAGGGATGAATGGAGAGAAATGCGAGTCGAGTTTTGTTCCTGATGAATCAACGGACAAAGTGTATGGAGTCTGGAGCGGCAGAGAATCTGAGAAGTATGATAAAAGCTGGGCACAGGTTGAACGAGAAGCGCAAAGAATGTATAAGTCCCAAGGTTGGGCGACATTTCAAGATGCCCCCTCAGATCCTAACGAGTTAAGCTGTGATTATTTTACTGAGTTTGACAGTAGGGTGCCGACAACTTCAGGTAAGCCACAATCAAATGATTTATTGGAGGGAGCCTTGTTTAAAAAAGCAAATGGACTTCCACTGGGCGTACAGTTATCCATGTCTTCAACTTATGAAGTAACCTCGGATCAATCCATCAAAGTGAAAGCAACAATAAAAAATAATTCCAACTCTTTGATTAAAAATGCTTCGTTAAATCTCGGTGTCCCAGATGGTTGGAAAGCCACGAAAGCTCAACAGGTAAAGCTGATAAAAATAGGAGAAACCAAACCGTTTACGTTTGAGGTCAATGTTCCGCACAATCCAGATCTAAAACGCTATGAGATAAAGCTTGATCTTAAGGCCGGTAAAAAAGAGGGAGCAGTGAGAAAGGTTTTGAAAGCGGTACCAATCGTGGAAGGAAATCTAAAGCCACTGCCTCATGTACAACAATTTAAAGATTGGACAAAAGAACATCAAGTTCAGCAGTTAGAGAACTTAATTACGCCTGTTTTCTCAATGGGAACTGGGGAAACAAAAGAGATTGGAATCAATGTGACCAATCATAGTAAGACTGAAAAAACTGGTGAGGTGGCCTTGACACTGCCTGCTGGATTTAAAGCTGAGGAATCGGTTATGCCTTACACCTTCAAAAGCGGGGAAACTAGAACGGTTCATTTCAAAATTACAAATAACAATCCAATGCTGCCAACTTCCAATGATGGGGGGGACTATCCGTTTACGGTTCAAACGAAAACGGATGGTGTGGTTACTTCCACGAAAGCAGCGATTAATTTAGTTCCCGTGACAAAAATTAATCAAGCGAAACAAGCACCTAAAATTGATGGAACAGAAGAAGCAGGAGAGTACCCAGACGGTGATATCGATCTAAGCCGGATTTGGGAAGGTCAGCCATTGGATTCATCGAAAGACGCTTCAGGAAATGCCAAACTGTCATGGGACAGTGAAGGATTGAATGTATTAGTGAATGTTCAGGATGATGTATTAGGAACCGTTCTGCCAAAAGAAGATGCGAAACGGCACTGGCGAACAGACTCTGTTGAAATCGCAATCGATCCTAAAGGAAACTCCGAAAATACATCAAGTACGTTTAAAGTAGGAGTCTTCCCGATTACAAAAGAAGGAGGTCCGGCAGCCTATCGAGATGCTGATAACTTCCAAGGACCAGTGAGTGAAACCGCTCCTGGGATGAAAGTGGCTTCAAAAATTGATCCTAGTCATTACAATGGCTATACCCTTGAGGTGAAAGTACCATATACAGCTTTGCCGGCACCTATTGACCCCGAGCATATGAGCACGAATGTGTTCATTTACGATTCAGATACTCAGGATAAAACCGGTCAAACACGACTAGGATGGTCGACGTGGGGAGGAGTTCAGGGTGACCCATACCGCTGGGGGCATGGAATCATGGAAGGGTTTACTCCGGATAAGTCTATACCTGACCGAACTCAAGAACCGCAAATACCTCAAGATGTAGCTAAAAGCCTTTTGTCGCCACAGTCCATTTTGCAATCCGCACATAACCATGTTCCGCTGGCAAGCGGTATCCCAGCCCCTAAAGATAGTTTGAAAATAGTGGGTAAACCATTGAAGAAAGATGGGAAAGTTACCTTTAAAGGTAAGGCATCAGTGAAGGGATGTGCTAACTTCTTTGTATGGGATCCGGTAAAGCAGAAAGTGGTTGAGCAAAAGACCGGTCTTCGTTTTGCCAATAATGAGACAAAGGCCATTACTTTTAATCTATCAGAACCAACGAAACGCTATGTATTGCTAGCGTCTTACGAAACAAAAGACTACAGGGTTTTAAGTTTAGCTCAACCCTTCCTGAAATAGTGAACAAGAGCGGCGATTTTCATGCCGCTTTTGTTTTTATTCAAAAAATTTAGAAAATTAAATTGACAACGATTGAGAAATGAAATAGATTTGTAGTAACAATAAGACAAATAAAAGGAAGGGGGATATTTCATGACTTATGATGTTCTGGTTCAAGGAATCATTTCAACCGATATCATTTTTTCATCCATTCCAAAACTCCCCAAACCAGGAGAGGAAGTATACTGCGGGTCGTTTGAATTCACATGCGGAGCGGCTTACAACACTGCGGTTGCATTATCAAGGTTAGGAATGAAAGTAGCTGTGATCTCCCCTATCGGTAATGATTTTTTAAGCCATTTTATGAAAGAAAGCTTAGAGGCTGAGGGAGTATCGACTTCTCTCATGTTAGAAGTCGATGAACCACTGCGTTGTTTGTCGGTAGCCATCAATTATGGAGGAGACCGGTCGTTTCTTTCCTATCAGGATAACGTGGAAAAATTAAACCTAGCAGAGTATGCGTGTACGGTGATTCAAAAGACAGATGCGAAAGTATTACATACGTGGGCGGGCAAGGAAAATAGAGCTGTCATTGAAGCAGCAAAGAAAAAAGGCATGTATATCTCTTTAGATGTCGGTTGGGATGAGGAATGGCTTACGAACCCCAATTAGACGAATCAATTAAAATGGCGGATATTTTTACCCCCAATCAAAAAGAGGCAGAAATGATAACCGGTATATGGGATCCCCATGAAGCCATTGAGAAATTAAGCAAATACGCTGCCCCTGTAGTCATTAAGTTGGGGGGAGACGGCGCAATGATAAGACATCGTAACACCACGAAAAAGATCCAGGGATATCCATGCAGTGCTGTTGATACAACTGGGGCAGGTGATGTTTTCTCTGCCGGTCTGCTAACTGGAATTCTAAAGGAATGGCCTTTAGAGGATTCAGTTAAACTGGGGAATTACTGTGGAAGCTGTTCAGTGCAAAGTTTAGGAGGAACCACCAGCAGCCCAACCTGGCAACAAGTACAACAGGAATTTTTTGAGCCCATAAAATAAAACAGGAGGAATGAATCATGAAACTGACTATTTTAGGCGGTGCGGGGATGCGAACCCCGTTATTGATCGAAGGATTGTTTAACCATAAAGATCTTGCATTCAAGGAAGTCACTCTCTTTGATGTAGATGAAGAACGACTTTCAATCATGGGGAACATTTCTCGTTTTTTGGTAGAGAAACATCAGGGTGCTTTTAAACTAGCGTTTACAACGGATATCCGTAAAGCCGTACGAGGCGCAGATTTCATCTTTTCTGCCATCCGTGTGGGGCAAGAAGAAGGTAGGGTTATGGATGAACAAATTGCCCTTAAATACGGAGTGTTAGGACAGGAAACTACCGGTCCCGGCGGGTTTGCTATGGGATTACGAACGATCCCGGTCATGCTGGAATACTCCAAGATTATCAGTGAGGAAGCACCAGATGCCTGGCTGCTGAACTTTACCAACCCTGCAGGGCTGATGACACAGGCACTTACTACATATGGCGCTCACAAAAAAGTGATTGGAATTTGCGATGCTCACGCTGGAATTAAAAACTCATTATGTAAGTTTTTAAAGGTGCCGCATACCGACCTGCAAGTCACTTACTTTGGATTGAACCATCTCGGATGGGTACCTTCTGTTTATGACAAGGGAGTAGATCGTCTCCCGGAAATCCTTGATAATTATGAACACCTCTCTCGCATTTCACATACTTTCCGCTTTTTCGAACCCGAATTAATTCGAAACATGGGGATGCTTCCCAACGAATATCTGTATTACTTCTACTATTCAGATCAAGCAGTAAATAACATTTTGCAATCCGATCAGACGAGAGGACAGCAAATCGTACAGTTAAATCGCCCACTTCTTCAAAGAGTTTCAGAACTCGTTCAACAGGGACGAATGGAGGAAGCATGGGACGACTATAAACAAACGCTTGATGCACGGGGCAGCACCTACATGTCTAGGGAAACGACCGGACAAGTGCATGATGTTCACGAGGAAGAAGAAACCGTTGAACTATCGTTTGAAGAAGAAGGATATGAAGGTCTGGCCTTAAACATAATCCGCAGTATTGCGAACAACAAACAGCAAGTCTTAACGTTAAACGTTCCAAACAATGGTACCATTGCTCAGCTTCATAAAGAGGATGTGGTGGAGGTGCCCTGTCTCGTGAATAAAAATGGATACTTTCCACTAAATATTGGTGAAGTGCCGGATTTTGCTCTTTCTTTGATCCATCCGGTGAAAACGTATGAACGGTTAGCCGTTGAAGCTGCTGTAAACGGAGATTATCAAGCGGGTGTGAATGCTTTAACCGCTCATCCTCTCGTTCCATCGTTCACGTCAGCCAAGGCGATGATGGATGACTACCTTGAAGCCCATAAAGAACACCTCCCTCAATTTAGGGGCAAAAATATAACGGTTTAAGGCAGGAGGAGAAATCATTGAATGTGTTTATGAAAGAGGTAGCTGAACAGCCTCAAGCTTTAAAAGATACCCTCGAATCCAACAGGGGCAATCATTTGTCCTTGGATCTCAATCGCCCTTTGCTTTTTACGGGCATGGGCAGCTCATTAGCAGCCGGTCAGTTGGCCGCCCTTTATTTAAATGCTAAAGGTTATCCAGCACTAGCCCTGGACACCTCTGAGCTCCTTCATTATCAACTGCCGATGTTGCAACACTATCAAACAATCATTGTTTCACAAAGCGGAGAATCCTTTGAAGCTTGCCAATTAGCCGCTCAACTTAAAGAATATACTGCGATTACGAACACACCACAAAGTACCCTTACCTCAAAGGCATCACAAGTTTTTTATACCTTAGCAGGAAAGGAGGAAGCCATTGCTGCGACAAAAACCTTTACCTCAACAGCAGGACTATTGCTTCAATTGTGCTCTCAATGGGCGAATGAACCCTTAGAAGACGCGTTAGTCCAAGCAGTCTCTGGATTGGAGGCCGCCATTAATGAACAAGAGATTAAGAATCAGATAGAAAGCTTTCTGTCTTTTGACCAGCCACTGTTTTTGCTGGGGCGCGGTCCGAGTGTCATTACCTCTGATCTTGGAGCTCTTTTGTTAAAGGAAGCTGCTAGAATGCATACAGAATCTTTATCCCTTGGACAGTTCCGCCACGGACCGTTTGAGTTGCTGGCAGATTCATTTCAGTGCATTCTATTTAATCCAAAAGGAACGACAACCTCACAAAATCATAATTTTGCAATGGAAATGGCAGAACTCGGAGGCAAGGTGGTTTACGTTTCAGATCAGGTATTGACTCATCCTATGGTATTGTCCATTCAGCTGAAGTCCATTGATGAATGGGTTAGCCCTTTGATTTATTGCTATGCGGCCCAGATGGCCACCGCCGCCTTGAGTCAGAAGAAAGGCTTGTTTCTCGGACAAGCCACACTTTTGTCCAAAGTAACCACGAAAGAGTAAGGATTAAACATAAAGGGAGGGTCTATATTGAAAAGAGGCAAAGTTCTGTTTCTAATATTCTTGGTTTTTATCTTGCTGACCGGATGTAATGCAGCACCACCAACGAGTGGAGAGAAAGGTGAAGCGAAAGATGAAAAGCTGAGCTGGAATAACAAGAAAGACCTGAAAGGGGAAGAGATCACTTTATTGTGGGTCAACACAGACGGTGAAAACGGCCCTCGAGGAAAGATACTAAAAGAATTTACAAAAGACACGGGAATCAAAGTGAAAGAGATTGCGGTGGATTATAATTCACTCTATAACAAAATTACGACTGCGGTACTTTCCAATTCTGCAGATATCGATTTGGCTGAAATGGATACCATTTGGGCAGGTCAGTTCATGGAAGGGAACATAGCGTATGATCTAGCCGATTCTGTACCTAAAGATGTTCAAAAGAAATACACTCAATCGTCTTTAAGTTCTGTCATGTACAAGGATCACCTGGTCGCTGTGCCGTTTTTCTCAAGCACCAAACACTTCTATTGGAACAAAGAACTTCTTGCGAAAGCCGGGTACAATGCGCCTCCAAAAACATGGGAAGAGTTCAGGGAGATGTCTAAAAAACTTACGAAGAACGGGGTATATGGTTCCGCATGGTCTTGGAAACAAGCTGAGGGATTGAACTGTGACTTCGTCAGCTTAGTGTATGGCTTTGGCGGCAAGTTCTTTGATGAGAACGGAACTCCGGTTTTTAATAAAGGCGGAGGATTGAAAGCGCTTCAATTTATGGTCGACCTGACTCAAAAGGATAAAACCGTGGACCCAGCGAGTATGCAGTGGAGTGAGGATGATGTCAAAAACGCCTTTGCCACTGGAAAAATTGCCATGATGACGAACTGGGAAGGAATGTATCCGGATTTGAATGATCCATCCAAATCCAAAGTGATTAATAAAACGGATGTAGGGCTAATGCCAGGAAACGGAGACGTAGAATCAGCCGCAGTAACAGGATCCGAAGGCATATCCTTAATGAAAGATAGTAAGCATAAACAAGCAGCACTCCAATTCTTAAAATGGATGAGCACAAAGAACTTCCAACTCCCAATGTTTGAGGAAGATGGTATGTATCCGACCTTAGAAGGGTTATACGATGACCCTGACCTTAAAGCAGCTGACAAAACCAAGACCGTAGATAAGATCATGAAGCAATTTCAATATGGACAAAATCGTCCCAACGCTCCGGGTTACGTGGAGTGGGCTGACATTTTATCCGCTGAAATCCATGAAGCGCTCTTAGGCAAAAAATCACCGGAAGATGCGTTGAACACCGCTGCAAAAAGTATTGAGAAAGCGATTGAAGAGGCAAAATAAAAAACGGGAAGCGGTTATCGTCTAACCGCTTCTTCTTTCTCAGGAGGCTCGCGATGGGAAGATCGATTGGAAAGATAGTGAATCCGAGATTCATGGGCAGAAAACAGAGAAAAGATTTACTTTTTGCTGTTGTCTTACTGTTGCCCACCTTCTATATACTCTTTAAGACCTTTTTGTTCCCCATTTACCAATCGCTGGTCTGGAGTATGTACAAGTACCACATGCTGGATGGATCTGATGTGGTATTTGTGGGTTTCGGTAATTTTATCGCATTATTTAAGAATCATGATTTTTGGACCGCGACGTATTTTACCGGCTACTTTACAGTGATTTCAACGGTGGCCGAATTAGTACTGGGCTTATTCAGTGCATTATTGTTAAATCAAATGTTCCGGGGAAGGGTATTTTTTCGGATGATCATCATCATTCCTTGGGCGATGCTGACATTGGTAAACGGCCTGCTGTGGAAATGGATTTTTCAGCCGGGAAATGGATCGTTTACCATCATTCTGAAAAAAATACATGTGCTTAGCGCGAGTGAGAACCCACTCTGGCTGGCAGATGCTCATAATATTATCAATTCCGTTGTAGTAGCGGATGTGTGGAAAATGACTCCTTTTATGACGCTATTATTATTGGCGGGCCTACAGGCGATTCCATCGTCTCTTTATGAAGCAGCGATGATGGATGGAGCAGGGTTTTGGAAAAAGCTTTGGTATGTAACCATTCCTCAGTTGTTTCCCATCCTGATGATTGCCGTCGTCCTTCGTACGATTGCTGCTTTTCGTGTGTATGATATCCTAACTGTTTTCACGGGTGATCCTACCACATCCATTTCATACCTGACGTTCAACAAGGCTTTTCGTTACTTTTACCTGGGAGAAGCTTCCGCGATGGCTTGGGTCTCTACCGCCATCATTTTAGTATTTATTGTCTTATATATTCGATTGTTAAAGAAGAATTCTCATGAGGTTTAAAAGGAGGGATAAGCATGTTCGAACCAACGATTGAGCAGAGTACAATCCGGAACGAAGTGAAGCCTGCCGTCAAATTAAAGTCAAAATTGTTTAAGACAAAGAGCACGGATCTCATTCCTCCCTTTTACTTGTGGAGTGGTTTGATCTTACTGGCTATTTTCACATTGGCGCCCTTTGTTTATCTGTTTACGTCTTCCATCAGTAAAACCGAAGAGCTTCTTAGCGGACATTTAATCCCTCACTCTCCAACGTTAGAAAACTATTACAAACTTTTTACGGGCAATGGCGCGGGTGAGTTTATCGCAGCGATGAAAAACAGTGTGATCGTTTCATTGGGCACGACCATCTTCACCTTGTTTTTGGCTATCTTTGCATCTTATGCCTTCTCCAAGGTCAAGTTTCCGTTTCGTAACTCCGCTTTGTTTACGGTGCTGGCTATGCAGCTCTTACCATCCATCTCCATAATCGCTCCGCTCTATGTCATGATGAGAAATGGGATATCTATCACCATTCCTTTTACTAGCTTTGTAGTGTTCCAGACGCCGCCGCTACTGGATACCGTTTGGTCGTTAATAATTTCTTATACCACTTTCTCTCTTCCGTTTGCCATTTGGATCATGACGGGTTACTTCCAAACCATCCCGAAAGCACTGGAGGAGGCAGCCATCATTGATGGGTGCTCGCGAATGGGCACCTTATTTAGAATTATTGTTCCTCTAGCCATGCCAGGAATTGCAGCGACCGCAATATTCACCTTGCTGTTAGCGTGGGATGAGTTCATGTTTGCCAGTGCCTTTACACAATCTTTTGACTCGAAGACGCTGCCGATCGCCATTCGTGAATTCATTGGTAAACACAGCATTAATTGGGGACTAATGACAGCTGGTGGATTCATTGCCTCTCTGCCTCCGGTTTTGGTCTCGGTATTCCTTTATAAGTACATTGTTGGAGGCCTCGCGGGTGGGGGTGTAAAAGAATAATGAAAACGATTGTGATGGGTGTCGATGGAGGGGGAAGCAAAACACAGGCCGTCATCGTGGATCAGAACGGAAAAATCCTAGGGAAGGGTCATTCTGGTTGTTCCAATTATCAAGTCAATGGAATTACTCAAGCGTTAACGAACATACGAGAAGCGATTTCACATGCGATGAAGGAAGCTGACATCACTTATAACGGCATCTCTTTTGTACAGTATGGCTTAGCGGGTGCAGACCGTGAAAAAGATATCAGATTGCTTGAAACAGCACTCGCAACCTTGCCGTTTCCCAAATGGAACCTGGTGTGTGACACGATGGAAGGCTTACGTCTAGGGAGTTCTTCAAATACAGGGGTAGTTTTGGTGTGTGGGAGCGGCACCAACGCAGCTGGCCGAAACCAAGAAGGGATGGTGGTCCAAACCGGGGGATTCGGTTATCTCTATGGAGATGGAGCGGTAGGGGGAAACGCGCTGGCAGTCGAAGCTTTTCGATCAGCCATCAGGTCCTGGGAACTCCGTGAAATTCCTTCTATTCTAACTCAGCGTATTCCCCACTATTTTGGGTTTAACAGTATGGAAGAGATGTGGAATCAGTTCTTAGATGATGGATTGACCAAAGTGACCGGCGACTTGGCCATTGTCCTTCATGAAGCCGCTATGGATGGAGATCAGCTCTCGATAAGGATTTTAAAACAGATGGGACAGGAGTTAGGCCGGGCAGCAAGCTCCGTCATCAAAAGACTGGGCAGCTTACCCGCACCCATTCCCATTATTTTGACGGGCAGTGTACTGCAAAAGGGGAAAAACCCTGCTGTATTTGATTCGATTAAAAAGACCATCGAGAATGAGGGTTATACCATCGAGCTCATCATTCCTGAAATGCAACCGGTATTTGGAGCTGTCTTACTCGCACGCGATCAATTAGAGTTACCGACTACACTTGACGTTATAAGCCAAATGGAGAAAGGGTGGAGATATTATGAAGAACGGGCTTAAAGTGGCAGTGATTGGAGGGGGATCATCATATACGCCCGAATTGATTGAAGGCTGTATTGAGCGGTATGAGGAGTTTCCTGTTCAAGATCTTTATTTAGTGGACATTAAAGAGGGGCAGGAAAAACTTGAAATCGTAGGAAACCTTGCGAAGAGAATGATTCAAAAGGCCGGTGTGCCCATCAACCTTACGTTAACGCTCAATCGGGAGGAAGCCATAACCAATGCCGACTTTGTAATCACTCAACTTCGAGTGGGGATGTTAGAAGCAAGATCGAGAGATGAGAGAATTCCTCTGAGATATCAGTGTATTGGCCAAGAAACCACAGGTGCAGGCGGATTTGCTAAAGCCCTCCGGACCATACCGGTTATTCTTGATATCTGTAAAGATATCGAAAAATTTTCACCTGAAGCGTTTCTTATCAATTTCACGAATCCCGCGGGAATGGTTACAGAAGCGGTCAATAAATACGCAAAGGTGAAAACCATTGGGCTTTGTAACCTCCCCATTAACACAAGAAAGCAGCTGGCTGCATTTTTTGATGTGGATGCAAGTGAAGTAGAAATTGAGATGGTGGGTATTAATCATTTGAATTGGACCACAAAAATTGTGGTGAAAAACCAAGATGTGACGCAATCTTTTCTCGAGGATATAACAGTTAAGCAAGGCTTTACAATGAAGAACATCCCCGATCTAGAATGGAACAGTGATTTTCTACTGTCTTTAGGATCCTTTCCTTGTGGTTATCATCGTTACTATTATAAAAAAGACGAGATTCTCCAGCAGCAAATGAACCAACTGGAGGAAAGGGGAACGAGAGCGGATGAGGTAAAACAGGTCGAAGCGACACTATTTGAACGGTATAAAGACCCTAACCTTTCCATCAAGCCACCTGAACTAGCACAAAGAGGCGGTGCGTACTACTCAGAGGCTGCAATAAATATCATGTCTTCCATTTACAATAATAAAAAGGATATTCAAACGGTCAATGTTCAGAACAATGGAATTGTAGCCTGTCTTCCTGCTACGGCCTCCATTGAAGTAAATTGTGTGATTGATCAACAAGGAGCCCATCCGATTCAGCTTTCAACGGAGATTGATGCAAGGATACGCGGGTTGCTTCAGGTGGTAAAAGCTTATGAAGAGTTGGCCGTTGAAGCTGCTGTTCACGGAGATTTCTCTTCAGCGCTAATGGCTCTGACTACCCATCCATTGGTTAAGAGTGCTTCGATTGCAGAAAAGATCCTCAGAGACATTCTAGATGAGAACAAAGACTACTTACCGCGCTTTTTCTCAGAAAGCAAAATAGGTAGGAGCCTGAGAAGTCGGAGCGCCAGCTTCGATGGAGGCGTCGGTGGGATACTACCCTGACTGTATTGAAATTCTAACCTTGAACCGTGATCCGGTTCGGAGACAGTGTCAGGTGGGCAGTTTGACTGGGGCGGTCGCCTCCTAAATCGTAACGGAGGCGCCCAAAGGTTCCCTCAGAATGGTTGGAAATCATTCGCAGAGTGTAAAGGCACAAGGGAGCTTGACTGCGAGACCTACAAGTCGAGCAGGGACGAAAGTCGGGCTTAGTGATCCGGTGGTTCCGCATGGAAGGGCCATCGCTCAACGGATAAAAGCTGCTTAGAGGGGAATGAACCAATCCGATTTATTTGTGGGAAGCCTATGTACAATGGGTTTTGTACTCTTTGTTAATTGAGTCAATTTTATTAAACATTCCTATACCTGTTATATATGCATCAGAGGAAGAAGATAATAGATGGAATATTGTAGATGGCTTACAGAGACTAACAGCACTAAGAAGATTTTTTGATAATAACTTTAGGTTAAGTGGGCTACAAGTATTAAGTGAATTGAATGGAATGAGATTCAGAATTAAACCCCAAAGCAAAAAGAGTATTAAACAATGGGAATTTAAGGGTGATTTTAATATTTAATGACTCTCATCCAGAAATTAAATATGACATTTTTATGAGGCTCAATTCTGGTTCAGTAAGACTAAATGAGCAAGAATTAAGAAACTGCTTATACAGAGGCAATTTAAATGATGCGCTTAAAGAAATGGCTAAGAATCCAAAGTTTTTAGCTATTTTGGGCTTAAAGTATCCACATAAAAGAATGGTTGATTGTGAAATGATATTAAGATATTTTGCTTTCTCCCATAATTATGATACTAAAACCGGAAAGCTAAAAAATTATAAAGGTGCTACAAAACCATTTTTAAATGCATTCTTTGCAACTAATCAAGATTTACCACTAAAGCAAATAGCTCAATTGAAACAGAAATTTGATAATGTTATTTCATCTGTATATGAAGTTTTTGGAGATAAAGCTTTTAGAAAACTAAGTGATGAAGAAGGTTTTGATTCCAAATTAAATAAAGCAATAATGGATGTCATTATGATTAGCTTTGAACATTATACCTTTGAGGAAATAAAGGCAAAAAAAGTTGAGATATTTGATATGTACAAGCGTAAACTTGAAGAACCTAAATTCAACATTGCTATTACACAGGCAACTTCTGATACAAAAGTTATTGAATACAGATTAAATGAGTGGATAGAAGAATTAAATAAGGTAATGATGGTGTAGACTCCCATGACATATCAGCTTGAAAGTTTTAATAACTTTAACAATGCTTTAGTAGAAGTAGGGTTGTTGACTGCATTTGCTAGTAAATGTCAGAGTATACCAGAACAGTATGCTGCATTAAATAAGAGTGCATTAGTACTTCTAACAGCTAAGTTTGAGGTCTTTGTGGAGGATGTAGTTGAGGAATATGTTGAAGAAATAAATTCAATGAACTTAACAACTCTTATGATTTCTGAACACTTGAAGATTAAACACACAGTTTCAAAGTTACAAGCTATTCTAGATAAAAAAGATAAAAAAAGGTAGAGGTTTTTAAAGAACTTGCCTTACTTTGGACAGATGAAGAGACCTTTCCTAATTTAGTTATCCCAAATAAATTTAATTATGGAAAACATGGCTCAAAGGAAATAGAAAAGTTATTTAATAATATAGAAATTGATAATATTTTTGAAACTATTATTTTATTTACTGACAAAGAAGAATCTATGCTTGATGAGCCACAACCCATAGACCTAAAAGCAATAATAAATAATATGACAAATCTAAGAAATCTCATCTCACATCAAGATGTTACTCCTAATATTACCCAACAACAAGTTGATGACTATGCTGTATGTCTAAGCAGGTTCTCAAAAGCATTATGTGAACATCTTGAGGGCAAGCTATTTTGTCTAAATCAGCAATTTGAGGCGCAAAAGGAAATATTTGAAGCACAGAGAGAAGCTGCTAGTGATGATAGTAGTAGTGCATCTTAATTAAATGGAAGAGACCTTTGAGTACAGTAAGACTGTTAGGCAATGTATACTGTATGGATGCAACAATACATCTAGGTTTCTGTCATTTGACTTATATCTTCCGTTAGGCTAGAAGTAGAATAATGTGACCTTGATGGGCAAACGCCTCTCAAGGTTTATTTTTTTGGTAGGCAGTCATTTTTAAAATTGTAATTAGATAATCCACACGTGCCGCATCGAATGGTGGTGGGGCAGGATATAAATTCTGACGTTCGGTCTCCAGCAATTCATTGGCTGATTGCTCATTGTGGTAGCGCCGTGGTTTCTGATTGAGCGTTGAGCGAGCCTCTATTAAAAGAGTGTTTACGAAAATACCTGTTTGGCCAAAATGAGCATTCTGTCGCTTAAATTTGTAAGCGCTTTTATTATAAAATAAATTAATTGTTAATTTTATGTAAATATAGTATGAAAGTGTAATTCATCCTTATTCTACGAAAAGAGGTGATTTTAACTAAGTATATGTGAACGGGGTACGAGGTTTTCAAATGAAAAAGGAGGAGTTTATGATGGGTAGAAAAAGATATGTATCTCTACTCTTAGCCTTGGCATTCTTTCTTTCCGTTTTAACGGGATCAGTTCTTTCTAGGGATTCGGTTCATGCAACAAGGGTGGAATCGATAAACAACTCCAAGGGAATAGGCACGGAAAATCGGAACTGGGTGATAGCAGCAGAAACGCCGCCAACTTCAACTGAGCGTTATCCTGTCACTGTAACGGAGGACGTTACGATCACCATGCGTGACGGAGTTCGTTTAAAGGGCAGGCTTTTTGTACCGGATCTGCCTGACGGTCCCAGTGCTTGTGTCCTGTATCCAAACGGTTATGGTCATGGCAGCCCTTATGCGGCAGAAAATGCGGTACCGCGTGACTTGGCTGAGCGAGGATATGCGTCTCTCCATGTTAGTATGCGTGGTACGGCTCCTTCTGAAGGGACAGGCAATCTTTACAACAAGTACGGAGAAGACGGATACGATCTGGTGGAGTGGATGGCGAACCAGTCATGGTGTGATGGAAACGTCGGTACGATTGGTTCGTCGCTGAGAGGGATTAACCAGTGGCTGATCGCGAAGGAACTCCCGCCGAGCTTGAAGGCAATCAGTCCGATTGTTGCTTGCGGAGATTGTTACAATTATTTATGGTACCCGGGCGGAATGCAGCCTGGACCCGGGCGAATTGCCCGCGGTGTGCCGGAATACTCCTCTGCGATTGAGCACCGGAACTTTGACGATTGGTGGCGCGAGCGGTCCACGTTAAAGGAAGATCTTGAAGCCATTGCTGATCGCGGCATAGCTGCACTCATATCGGGCGGATGGAACGACTATATCTCGCCTGGAAACGTGCAAGCTTTCAAGGATTTTAGCGCTGCCGGCGGTAAGGCAAAACTCATCATGGGCCCGGGTGCACATGGTTCGGTACAGGGGCTTCTTCCGTATAATTTCCTTGATTACCAGGTGCTCTGGTTCGACCATTACTTGAAAGGAATCGACAATGGTATCGATCGTGAGGATGGTGTGCTGATCTACGTGCAAGGGCCGAATCAATATCGATACGAGAAAGCATGGCCGATCCCTGATACGAAAATGGCTCGGCTGTATCTTAGCAAGGAAAAAAGCGGAACGATCAATAGCTTGAACGATGGCTCACTGAGCATCAAAAGAACGAATCGGCAGAAACTCAGTACATCATACAGTTATTCACCGTCTTCCGGCCCTTTTCTTCCAACGATGCTCAGTACATCAGCAGGTCGATTAAAGATTGATCAGAAACCATATGAAGAGCAAACCGTGACATGGACAACCGGATTCCTGCCTGTCCCAATAGAGGTAACGGGGACATTGTCTCTTACCTTCTGGGCTGAGGCAAACGCGGTCGATTCCGATTTTGTTGTGCAGGTGACAGATGTAGCCCTAAATGGTATGTCAACTCAAGTTTCAGCCGGCTACCTTAATGCTTCACGCGCAAAATCGCGCACGATCTCGACACCGCTTACACCTGGCAAAGTTGAAAAGTATAATATAAAAATTTTGCCAACGTCGTATGTCTTCGAGGCCGGTCATCGGTTACGATTAAGCATTGCGGGTGGAACAAAGGCCCTTCCGGAACAGACCGGTCCTCAAGGTCCTGGCTTGAACCCGGTCCCAGCATCGGTCAAAATTTATCAGGATGACCTTCATCCCTCCAGCTTAGATCTTCCGGTGATCGGTGCCTCTTACATGTCCAAACAATAGCGTCGAGAGGAGACTCAAGATTTTACAGTAATCAATTTAACTCTGCCTCAAAAAGTTTATACACCATTGCCAAAAAGAAGCTGGAATAAATTATTCCAGCTTCTTCCGATTTATTTAACTAGATCAAAACTTAAACCTGCTTCAATGCTGTCTTCTACGCCATCGATAATTACTAAAATCTATAAACATTTATTAAGCAGTGCTTTTTCATCAGTTGAAAGTGCGCTAAGGGCAAGTCCTGATTCATCATCAGACAACCTATTTGAATGTACCTTGTAGTTTTTTGAAAGCTTAAAGTCGTCAAAAGAAACTTTTTTGCCATTGTTGAAGTAGATATTTTCTAATTCATCTGTATAATTTTCCTTCATTGTTTTTAAAGCAAGCTTGTATTTGGATGAATTGTCTTTCATTGAAATTGATTTATAATTAGCTGGCAATCCCGACTCTTTTTTCACTTACCTTAAAAAAACTGTATAGTTTAGTGTTGACAATCCAAAAATGAAATTATAGTTACAGAGGATCATGTATTATTCTTTATTGTTAATAATAGAGACTATAATAAAGTCAGTAATGCTGGATATGTAAAAGTAATTAAAACCCTGCCAAAATGGGGTCTTCAAGTTGATTTTAAGGCTGGCGGTGGCATCCCCGAAAGAAGGGGGGTGTAACCGATGATGACTACTTACGAAGCTTTAACACTCATGATAGCATTCGCAACCTTAATCGTAATAATCATCTCAAACACAAAAAAGTAACCACCCTGTCTGGCCAGACGAATTAATGGGTGATTACTTTTTCTTCTCATGTTCGATTCGAGCCGCCGCACTTCTTGCGGGAAGCTGTAGAACTCTGATGTTCCCGCATCAGGGTTCTTTTTATATTATGCCTTCTCTAATCTAATTATATAATTTGTTTTTATCTTTTACAAGTAAAGGAATTAGCTAGGATTGGGCTCTATTTATTGTTCTTCAATTTTATAAAAAGGAGCCTTGGTGTCTTTTGACCATTCGAAATGGTAACTCGACTTGGGGAGCGTATTTCTATTATGGAGATGCACCAGTACGAAGATTTAGATATTTTTAGACCTGAGTAAGGAATGTGAGCACTGATATTGAATACAATCCAGTGTGAATTTTTCAGATCTTTTTGTTTATTAAATTTAGCATTGAAAAAGCGATGGTTAGAATGATATTGGAAAATAATTAAGGCTGCACAATGAGACCTACTGATAAAGTTAAGTCTTCTTAATCAATAGTGGCTTTTTATGAGATACATACAGTTCCCCCTGCGAAAAAATCTATTTAACACCATATAGAATTCGTCAAATTAAAAAACACTCCCTGTTTCTATGAAGTGCTTTAACAAAACTGGTGCTTTACCTAATGCAATTTGTCAAAAATCACATACACTGATGAGGATTAGCGAAACCTTGAAGGAGGACACAATGAATAATCATAATTTGATAACAAACTACGTTGATAACCCACAACAGGGGCTGGGGATGATCCTTCCACGGGAATTTCCGTATTGGGGTACGGCGCCATCAACAGGAAACGTACTTACAACACAGCAATTACAACTGATTCAGCAACTTGTTGATTCCGGGACGCAGTCTCATCATAGTACAGGGTCTAACCCTGGTCACCATCCACCCGGACATTATAAAGGATATTATTATGGTTATCCTGCAAACTATGGTTGCTACCCCGTTAATTGTGGATGTCCGTGGCATGGATGGATTTAATAAAACCCGTGGGAAAAGAGGTCAACATGGACAGACAGATTATTGATCATCCTCAAATATCTATGGGAACCGTATGAGAAGGCAGCATCATGTTTTCTTACATACCGGGTAAAGTAAATTAAATGGGTCCCCTGCTTTTTCTTTTACATTTTACTTATAACAATGGAGAAAGCAGGCGAGCTCCCTGCTGAATTATCCGTTGTGAAAGAGAGCGCTGTTGTAAATCCTCCATGGTCAACTGCAACGAATCACTAAGATCAAGCTCGAATTGCTCTGTGAGATCCCGTGCTACATCGATACTGTAAACGACTTCACACACCTCGTAATTAAGCCGAAAGCTTCTCATATCGTAATTTGCAGCGCCAACTTCAGCAATCTCCTCATCGACAATCATGACCTTCGCGTGTAACAACCCTTTGTCGTACAGGTAGATTTGAACCCCGGATTCCAACAGCTCTCCGTAAAAGGTGGGGCTTGCAAGACCCACGATTTTTTGATCTACGTGGCGAGGAACCAGTAGTCTTACTCGGACACCACGGGCCACAGCTGTCTTTATAGCAAGGATAATATCTTCATCGGGCACAAAGTAAGGTGTGGTGATATCAATGGTTTTGGTAGCTTGTGTCACCAGAATAAAGTAGGCCTCCCGGACGACCGGCGTTGGAATGCCAGGATTGCCTTCTAACGTTTGAATGTACGCTTTCTGCAATGGTTCCATCCTTGAGAAAGTGTCTATGCCCTTTAACGTGCCCATTTCAGTACGCCATTGTGCCGACCCTGCGGAAACACCTGTCTTGCCCGGTATCTGCGATTTTGGAATGTTTTGGTGCTTTTCTTGATCTTGTGTTGTCTTCCACTCGATCCTTTCCGGCTCCGCGATGTTCCAGTGGGTGTCGAAAATAGTCTGCAAATCGACAGGCGCTTCACCTGTGATTCGCAAATGAGTGTCACGCCAGAATACCACTTCTGGCTTTAAACCTGTATACTCATATCCCTGATTTGTGGCTTAAAGTGATTAATTACGCGTATGATGCTCAATTTGCCGAAAATAACTTCCAAGAAAACCTAGTTTTATAGAGGGGAAGTTGGATAAGGATAGGTTTTCATACGGAGAATCGACAGATAAGGTCGGTTCTCTCTTTATTTTCCAGTTTTAAAGAACGTTTGTTCGGTAATATTATGGAATTAAGGGAGTGGTTTCTTTGATATGAGACCGTGGAAAAATGAAATAATGGCAAGGTATGGTTTATACCGCAGCATATTGTGCTTTAAGAGCATACGATTGGGCTAATACCAAAATTGAAAGACCGGTGATTGATGGACAGCAACTTGAGGAGATTACCGAAACCATATGCGCAGCAATGAGTTCGTTAATCTGGTGGAGATATCGTATTCCCGATGGGATGCAATTGAAACATTTACTGGACACGTTTATTATTGTTGTCCGATCTCCTCTTAAAGGGTTTAATGTTTAAAAGGAATGCGTTCCGCTCTACCACAGTGCCCTTCTAAAATCCTCGTCCAGGCATACATTTAAACAGAAAGGACGAGCGGAGTTGGAGGGTATGATGGGTATACGGCGTAAACAGATTATTCAAATTGCTGCCACTTATATCGGCACGGTTGTAGGAGCGGGTTTTGCGACGGGCAGAGAGATTGTGGAGTTTTTTACCGTTCATGGTTCTGCCGGTTTTTTGGGGATCTTAATCAGCGGTTTCCTGTTTATTTATCTGGGTACGAAAATCATGCTGCTTGCACGAACAATCGGCGCAGACACTTATGAAGCGTTAAACCGGTATTTGTTTGGGGACCGGATTGCCACTGGAATCAATCTTATCATGTTTATCATGCTGTTTGGGGTCACATCGGTCATGCTGTCAGGGACGGGGGCTTTATTCTCAGAACAGCTTCATCTGCCATTTCATGCAGGGATCATCCTAACGGTCATCCTGTGCTTCATAGTGATGCAAAAAGGAATGGACGGTATTTTATGGACGAATTCGGTTATCGTTCCTGTCATGATTCTGTTTTCGATCATCATTTCGGTATCTATGTTTTTTTCACCTATAGAAGCTCCCCTTATCCGAACGGAAGATTTTACCCGGCATTGGAAATGGCTCTTCAGCCCTTTTACTTATGCCGCGTTTAACTTAACCCTGTCCCAGGCTGTTCTCGTGCCGTTAAGCCGTGAAGCAGAGGATGACACAGTTATTAAATGGGGCGGATTTATTGGAGGCCTGGGATTAACTTTTATCTTGCTTAACAGCCATTTTGCTCTTTATTTAGTGCCGCAGTCCATACATCATGAAATACCGGTCGCAGAGATCATCAGCAAGCTTGGTGCAATTGTTCATTTTCTTTTTTTGATCGTAGTCTATGGCGAAATTTTCACGACCTTGATCGGCAATTTATTCGGCCTGCTGGAACCGGCAAAACAATACATCAAGCTTTCCTCCAACGTTATACTGTGCCTTTTGATGGGAGGGGGATATTTAATCAGCCTTTTTGGATACTCTTCACTATTGCACTATCTCTATCCGCTCTTTGGACTGATCGGGCTGTTGTATTTGGGAATTACCGCTTTTAAAAAGGGTATCTGAAGAAACATGGGAAAGTCCTTAATAATATATTTGTATTTTTTTGAATACTATTACTATTTTTGATCGTAGTGACAGATCATCCCGGCTATGATAAGGTTTTTACAAGAAGTCCTTCTAGAGTAGACAAAAATAGTTTGGGAGTGGACAGCAGAGTGAACACAGAAGCAAGTCTCAAAAAAGACATCGGGCTTTCAGTGGCGATGTCTATTGTAATCGGAACAGTGATCGGATCAGGTATTTTTATGAAGCCTGGAAAAGTAATTGAGTATGCGGGCGGCTCCAGTATGGCATTGCTTGCGTGGCTGCTGGGCGGGCTGATCACCTTGGCAGGCGGCCTGACAATAGCTGAAGTGGCCACTCAAATACCGAAAACAGGCGGACTCTACGTCTATATGGAAGAAGTATACGGAAAAGTATGGGGGTATTTAAGCGGCTGGGTTCAGACTGTGATTTACGGACCAGCGATTATTGGGGGCCTTGGGCTGTATTTCGGTTCTTTAATCGCAAATCTGTTCGAATGGAATGAAAAGGCGGGCCCCTGGATCGGAATCATAACGGTCGTTTTTTTAGCGGTCATTAACAGTTTCGGCACGAAGTATGGAGGAATTGTACAGAATGTCGCCACGGCCGGTAAACTCCTTCCCATTGTATTAATTATTGTGTTTGGGATTTGGAAAGGAAATGAACAGGTTCTTTCTGCAGGCAGCGGGTTGACTGGTGGTGAGATTAGTATGGGAGCCGCTATACTTGCGACATTATGGGCGTATGACGGATGGCTCATGGTCGGATTTGTAGCTGGTGAAATGAAAAATCCTGCCAAGATCCTCCCGAAAGCCATCATCGGGGGCATCCTGATTGTTACCGCAGCATATCTGCTTGTAAATATCGCGATGCTTCATGTTTTGCCGGCAAGTACGATTGTAAGCCTTGGCGAGAACTCAGCAGGTAAAGCGGCGACTCTATTATTCGGTCAGGTCGGAGGGAAGCTTATTGCCATTGGGATTGCGGTTTCTATCTTCGGGTGTTTGAATGGTAAGATCCTAACATTTCCGCGGGTAACTTACGCCATGGCTCAACGGAAACAGCTGCCGGCATCCCATTTTCTAGCCTCCGTTTCCGAGAAGTTTGGAACACCGATTCCTGCTACAGGACTGCAAGTCGTGTTCGCTGTTATCCTGATGCTGTTGTCTAATCCGGATTATCTGTCAGCCATGGCGATATTCGCTATATATATCTTTTACATTTTTGCCTTTTTTGCTGTCTTCCTTTTGAGAAAGCGAAACAAAAAGAAGGAGCGGTCGTACAGTGTTCCTCTGTATCCACTCGTTCCAGCGTTTGCGATCATAGGGGCTGGCTACATCGTCATCGCAACGATTATTGATAATCCGAGAGACAGTCTTACAGCTATAGGTGCTACCCTGATTGGATTACCTTTGTATTGGTATTTAAATAGAAGTAAAGGCAAGGATGGAACTGAAGAATCCTTGCACAAACAAGCCAAATAATTGCTTCATCCTTCTGCTCTGCTGATTTTTTCAGCAGAGCTTTTGGTTTATCGAATAAAAAGGATCGCATCAACAAAAAATAAGAAGTAAAAGAGTGGAGGTGAACGGATGCCGATGATCAGGAATCGTTTAGAGCGGGGGCCGATTGCAGGTTCAGAATCCGAAGCTTATGAAAATATAGAAGTTTGCAGCACAGCTTACCGATCATCAAATTCGGGCACATAGAAAGAACCTGCATAAGAGCAGATTCTTTTTAGTCTGCCAGGTTTTTAAGCTGGCGGTATTTAGATGAAAGACTGGATGCTGATATCCCATACTTGCTTGCGATTTCTGACTGAGTAGCAGGTATGTTCAGGACATCCTTGCACACTCTGTAATGAATAGCAGCCGCATATGGTTCCTCTTTTCGAATCACAAGCTTTTGTTCACTGTTCCATGATGTCCAGATTTTTTCTGCCTCATTGACTATCTCTTCTTTTGCATTCTCTTTAATGTGAGCGAGTATTGGATCATCCTGTCGAGAAATACTGTTGTCCCCAGTCTGTTCCTGTTTTGACAAAAGTGCTTGTAAAGCATGAGGGAAGTTAGTGTTCAAAGCTGTTTTTTGGGGAAACATCCCTTGTAAGCGGCCATTCCATTCACCTTGAGGGATCAGGGCAAAATCAATGTAAAATTCATAATGTTCTCCTGTATAGATGAGGAAACCGACAAGAGCCATTTCTTCTTGCGGAAGAATTTCGCTATTAAATTCAACAGTGTATTCCTTACCGTCCATTACATCCTTTAACAAAAAGGTATTTCGGTTTATTTTAGAATCTATTTTATAAACAGATGGGGAGCTTTTCTCCCAGCTCTTTAGGACATCCATAATTTGCGGCTGCTCTTTCTTTAATTGGTCTTGAAGATAAAGCTCCATCGGCGATTTGCCGTCCTTCATATCAGATTGGAACATCAACCAGCAAACGATCAAATTGGCGTACGTTTGTTCTTGATCTCTGCCAATCTGGTATTGTTCTATGTATTTACGTGTTCGGCTTCCCATTTCTTCGTGAAAATGATCAAAGGCAAACTTGGCTGCACCTTCCTGATGACTGCTAATTTCAACGATTTTGTTCATCTGAACGGTTGTGACCGAGCGCAGACAGCAATTCTTATATTTTTTGCCGCTGCCGCATGGACACGGTTCGTTTCTTCCTACTTTATTCATGGTATCCTCCGTACTTAACTGCTCTTGTTGTAAATAAATCACTTTGTAAATACTAGCATATTTGCGTGATATTGCAACTCTTTGACATGAGTTTTCCATTTATTGAAACTGTCAGGCCGGTTTAGTCGTCTATTGTTAAAAGGGGGATATGATGATGATAAAAAAGAGAAATAGGAAATTCAGCGCTTTCTGCCTGTTACTCGTTCTTTTTTTGGCTTCCTGCAGCAGTATGGGAGAAAGCACTTCAGAGAAGGCATCTGAAGGAGGAAGCTCTTCCATCGCCATGAAAAAGGATAGGTCAGAAACTAAAAAGTCTGATACCCAAAAGCAAAAGATGATCTACACGAGTCAGGTTACGATAACGGTTCAAAACTTTAAGAAGGCCCGGAGCGATGTGGAACAGCTAGCAAACAAGATGGGCGGCTACATCGTTGAAAGTGAAACCTTATCAGAAGAAGGAGGGCATAGCGGAGGTTATTTAAAAGTAAGGATTCCACAGGATCGTTTTTTTGCGTTTACACGTAAAGCCGGGGCATTAAGCACGGGCAGTCCTGAAGAGGTGATCAACGGTCGAGACGTTACAGAGGAATATACAGACCTGGAAGCACAGCTGAAAGCAAAGCGGCTCGTCCGAGCCCGTTTGGAAAACTTTATGAAAAATGCAGAAAAAACAGAGGACCTCCTTCACATTTCAAAGGAACTTGCTGGTGTGCAGGAACAAATCGAAAAGATTCAGGGCAGAATGAACTTTTTAAACAATCAAAGCGAACTTTCAACGGTAACGGTTCATTTTGAGGTGAAGAATGAAGGCACATACAATAAACAGCTGAATACGTGGGCCAAAGCCAAGGCTTTATTGAAAGAGACATGGAATGGGATGCTTCATGCGGTTTCTTATCTCATTATTGCTCTTATCGGATTATCACCGGTTATCATTCTCTTAGCGGCAATAGCAGGGGTATGGGTTTACTCAAAAAGAAAAAAGCGTGCAAAAAAAGAAACCAAACCATAAAAGGTCTGGTTTCTTATCCTAGAAATTTAATGTATTCGTCGGTTAATTTCATAAAGAGTTTTTCATCCCGTTTTTCCAGGGCTTCATCTATTTGCTGTTTATAACGTTTCATCTGATGGGCGTGCAGCGACTCATCAAGGATCATCTGAGCAACCATATTAAAAGCGAACGGGTCATTTTTCTTCTGAAGCTTATATTTCACAAGATCGTTCATGTCTTTATTATACGATGTGTTGTCTTTCATGCTCTATTCCTCCTTGAATTTTTTTGCAAAAGCTTGTTGGATTGAAAGCTGATGCGTTTATGGGTTTTTACTAGTATACTTATCAATACAGATAATAGCAACTATTTAATTCTGAAAATTTAGATTTATCCACTATTCAAAGTTTAAATCATCCATAACTTCATCAACGGAATGGAATTTTTTGCTGTCCAGCTGTTCACCGCCTTCCATATCAAATACTCTTAATTGGAAAACATCTTCTGTAGGGATATATTTGACTTCAACAGGGTTCGTGTAATTTTTTGAGAAACGGCCTTCGGATTGTGAATGGCTGTAAACATCTTCAGGGTTCTGTTTTAATTGCTCTAGTTTTTCTCTTATATTCATTGGCGTTCTCTCCCTCCAGGTTTTCTATCGGGTGTTATATAAATAATGCCCGTATCGATTTGTTTTTAAACACAGCAGCCCAACTTTTCGACAAATCCTATCCTCCGTTTGACGCTTCAGCCGCTGTCATATAGGATAGAAGTAACATCATACATCGTAAACCACTAGGGGAGCTTTGATTTAAAGCTGAGAAAAGATATCTTTGACCCTTTGAACCTGATCCGGTTAAAACCGGCGGAGGGAAGTGGCTTAAACCAAAATGAGCATACACTTCGTTTAAGCCGCCTTCTCTTCTGGAAGGCGGCTTTTTACCGCTCAAAGGGGTCCTGGTCCAGCTGCATGCATGTGGACTAGGCTGAAATCAAGCTTCATAAGTGGTGAAAGGAGTTCTTGACTTATGCTGAATACACCAAAAGCTTTGACGATAGCAGGTTCAGATTCAGGAGGCGGAGCCGGCATCCAGGCAGATTTAAAGACTTTTCAGGAATTGGGAGCTTATGGCATGTCTGTGATTACAGCCATTACCGCTCAAAATACATTAGGTGTTCAAGGGATCCATCCTGTGCCTGTTGAAATGGTCATGAAACAGTTAAAAAGTATTGAAGACGACCTGCGTCCCGAGGCACTCAAAACAGGTATGCTTTTCAGTGCGGAAATTATAGAAGCAGTTGCAGCGCATCTACGGAAGCATGGCTGGAAAAACGTCGTTGTAGATCCCGTAATGATTGCAAAAGGAGGAGCAGATCTTCTCCAGGAGGATGCAGTAGAAGCATTGAAAAAACATCTAATTCCACTGGCCACGATCCTGACTCCGAATATTCCTGAAGCGGAGCGATTAACTGGTAAAAGCATCTGCTCCAGGAAAGGCAGAGAGGATGCGGCCAAACTATTGCATGAATTAGGAGCGCGTATGATCGTGATTAAAGGCGGCCATCTCACTCTTGATAAAGCACCCGTTGATTTGTTCTACGATGGCGAGCATATGCATGAGCTGCAAGGGAGAAGAGTTGACACCCCCCAGACGCACGGAACAGGGTGCACGTTTGCCGCCGCAATAGCCGCTGAACTGGCACTGGGCAAGACGCCTTTACATGCGGTTCATACAGCAAAAACGTTTATTCAGGAAGCGATCAGTCATCCGCTCCATATTGGAAGCGGCCATGGACCGACTAACCATTGGGCATACAGGAGGAATCAAGCATGAACGAATTACGTCACCTTTTACAGGAGATCAGAAACCAAAAACCGTTGGTTCATCACATCACGAACCAGGTGACGATGAACTTTTTAGCGAACGGTATCCTTGCATCTGGCGGCAGCCCGATGATGGCTCATCACTATGAAGAAGCGGAAGAAGCTGTCATGGCTGCTGACGCATTGGTTTTGAACATTGGAACAATCGACCCGAGCCTGGTGAAAGCGATGGTGATCGCAGGAAAAAAGGCGAAGCAACTGGGTGTTCCTGTCATATTGGATCCCGTTGGGGCAGGATTGAGCAGGCTAAGGAAAGATGCGGTCCAAGAGCTGGTTGAACAGGTTTCTCCTGATGTTATTAGCGGGAACGCTGCAGAAATCGCATTCTTGATGAAAGGAGAGTGGGGCGGAAAAGGAGTTGACGGCGATTTGTCAGGAAACCATGAAGAGCTTGCACTGCACGCGGCCGCCAAGTTCGGCTCGGTCATTGCCATTACAGGGGAAAGAGATGCGGTGAGTGATGGCAAGGAACGCATAACCATTACCGGGGGACATGAAATTCTATCTTATGTCACTGGAACAGGCTGTTTTTCAACTTCTCTTATCGGTTTATTTTTGGCCAAATCATTGGAAACGAGCCTCTCGGCCTGTCAGAGAGCCGCAGGTGCCTTGTCGATGCTCGGAATCTGTGCCGAACGTGCACAAGCTGTATCAGCAGGCCCAGGTTCTTTTCAAACGGCATTGCTGGATGAACTGTTTCGATTGAAACCTGAAGATTTAAAGACAGCGGGAAGGTGGAGTTTAGGAGGTATACAGGGTGGAAAATGATAATCTAAAACAACGGATGAAGGTTTATTTTATTATGGGAAGCTTGAATTGCAAAGAGGCTCCTGAGCTTGTTTTGGAGAAAGCGCTAAAGGGTGGAGTCACGCTGTTTCAATACAGGGAGAAAGGAGAAGGTTGTCTTTCTTCTGCAGACAAAAAGGCATTGGCCCTTCAGTTGCAAAAAATTTGCCGGAAAAACCACGTTCCTTTTATTGTGAATGATGATCTTGACCTCATGATCAGTCTGAACGCGGATGGACTGCATGTAGGGCAGGAGGATGGAGACATCAGAGAGATACGCAGACGGATTCCTGATAAAATTCTTGGAGTTTCTGTTCATAATGCAGAAGAAGCACAAACGGCCGTACAGATCGGGGCTGATTATTTGGGAGTCGGCCCTATTTACGCTACAAGTACAAAGCTGGATACCCGTGATGTCATGGGTTTTTCAGTAGTGAAAGAATTGAGGGCAAAAGGAATTACAGCTCCAATTGTGGGTATTGGCGGCATTAAAGAAGAAAATGCATTTGACGTTGTTGAAGCCGGGGCAGACGGAGTTTCTGTCATAACTGCCATCAGCCATCATGAGGATCCCGAGAGAGCGGCAAGAGGATTGCTGCAGCAGGTGGAGGAGGCATACAAAGAAAGACTCGTATAGGAAAAAAGGATGGGCACCGAATAAAGAATTTCTTCGTACAATACAAGAGTACGAAGGAAAGAGGTGCCACAATGAAAAAAAGAAATAAGACATGGGTCTATTCTGAAATGGTCCTGCTGTCCGTGGGTTTTTTGCTTGCTCTTTGGAATGGCATGTACATTAACAGCCCTGCCTTGTTGTTCGGAATCCTAGCGGCGGTATTCTTGTTTCGGGCCATCGAACGATATTATTTTAAATTTAAAGCAGAGTTTTTTTTCAATACAGTTATGGTGGTCATCTTTATCGTACTGGCCGCTATACCTCTGATGAAATAACAGAAGCATGAGCTTCTGTTATTTTTTTGTTTAACATTTGAAAAGTTTGACAAAGATAAGCCTATCGTAATAAGATAATTTTACGTAAAATAAAATTTTTAAGTGAGGTGAACCAGTGAAAAAGAAGGCATCCATCGAAGAGACTTATCTTGTAACGCTGCCTGAGCAGGCTGCCGCATTGCTTCATCCCATTCGTTCCGAGCTGCTGAGTGCTCTAAAAGAACCGGCTTCAGCCACAGAAATAGCAAAACAGCTTAATGAGACTCCGCAGAAGATTAATTACCATCTTAAAGCTCTCGAGAAAGTAGGCCTTGTTTTCAGGGCAGGAACGAGGAATGTGAGAAATTTGGTAGAAGTATTGTATCAAGCGGTTGCTAAAACATTAATTTTTTCTGATTCACTAGGGCTATCACCGGAAGCTTCACAAAAATTAAAAGATCAGCATGCGTTGGCCCATGTTCTATCCCTAACGGAAACGATGAAGAAAGATGCGCTTCAGCTTATGGAGCGAGCAGAGGATCAGCAAATTCCGAGCGCCGTTCTGCAATCGACGGTTTCCTTATCGAATGAAGAGGAGCGCAACCAGTTCATCAATGAATATTTCTCACTGCTTCAACAGCTTGTTGGTAAATATCAATCCGGAAAGAAAGAGCAAGGCGAAGACTTTCAAGTGTCTATCGCTGTTTATCCAAAACCTGAGGGAGGAATTGAAGGATGAATGAAGTAAAAAAGCACCCTTCCATCGCCTGGGAAAAGAGCAGTAAGCCGGCTGGCCGAGAGGAAAAGGTTATTTCTTTAAAGGAGAAGCGGGCTGAAAGGGAAGATTCCGGGCAAGAAGAACTTAAGACTGAAATCTCGATTGAAAATGAAGAAAAAAAACCGGCAAAAGTGATTTATATTACGTCCGGATTTGGAAAAATAGCATCAGCTGGCGCGGCTTCCACCCCGATCTGCCAAGCTGCATAATCATTCAATAGGAGGAATATAAAAATGAATTTAGTCCCAATGGTAGTAGAAACAACCAACCGCGGGGAGCGTTCCTACGACATTTATTCCAGGCTTTTGAAAGACCGTATTATCATTATTGGAAGTGCTATTGATGATAATGTAGCCAATTCGGTTGTAGCTCAGCTGCTGTTTCTCGCTGCTGAAGATCCGGATAAAGATATTTCCATCTATATTAATTCTCCAGGAGGATCGGTTACCGCTGGATTGGCCATCTATGACACCATGCAGTTTATCAAGCCTGCTGTTTCCACCATCTGCATCGGTATGGCTGCTTCCATGGGTGCCATTCTTCTGGTTGGGGGGGCAGAGGGCAAGCGGTTTGCCTTGCCGAACGCAGAGGTCATGATCCATCAGCCGCTTGGAGGAACACAAGGTCAGGCGGCAGACATGATCATACATGCCAAACGGATTATTCAAACGAGGGAAATTCTGAATAAGATCATTTCAGACCGTTCAGGACAGCCCCTTGAGCGGGTGGAAAAAGACACTGACCGTGATTACTTCATGACAGCTGAACAAGCGAAGGAATACGGAATTATCAACAATATCATCGAAAAGTTATAAACCGTTTTCCTCAAAAGAAAGAGCGCTGGCGCTCTTTCTTCTTTTTTGTCTGTAAAAATCCGTAAAAGAATGATAATCTTTAACATTATAAACCAATTAGAGAAAGAAGGATTTTTCATGGGTGCTGTTTCTATACAAAAAGAAGTCCCCACGTCAGCAACGATTTACAAGGTGCTTTTTGCAATCAGCTTCGTGCATTTGTTAAACGATGCAATGCAGGCGGTTATTCCGGCTATTTTTCCTATTCTGGAGAAGTCTATGAATCTGTCTTTTACTCAGCTGGGGTGGATCGCATTTGCACTGAACCTTACTTCCTCTGTTATGCAGCCTGTTGTTGGATGGTACACGGACAGGACGACATCACCGTTTTTGCTGCCGTTAGGGATGGCTTCTAGCTTGATTGGAATGATTGGCATTGCCTTTTCCAGTAACTTTACGTACATATTGCTATCGGTTACCCTGATTGGACTTGGGTCAGCCGTCTTCCATCCGGAAGGTTCACGTGTTGCCTATATGGCTGCTGGAAAGCGGAGGGGTCTCGCCCAATCCATCTATCAGGTGGGGGGCAACACAGGGAATTCCTTAGCCCCCGTCATGACAGCCCTTGTCTTTGTTCCTTTCGGCCAGTTTGGAGCCATATGGTTTACATCGGCTGCAGCCATGGCCATCATCGTCTTGGTTTTTGTATCTGGATGGTACCGGGCCCGTCTCGTAAATTTTCCCAGGGTTACGAAACAGTCGGCGAAGAAAGCCGCAAATCCAAAGCGGAAGAAACAAATTGCCTTTGCTGTTTGTCTGCTTGTATTTCTTGTTTTTGCACGATCCTGGTACTTCTCGGGAATTTCTAACTTCTATCAGTTTTATCTGATCGACGATTATGGCCTTTCTATCCGCCATGCACAGTATTATATTTTTGTTTTTCTGGCAGCCGGGGTTCTTGGAACATTTTTTGGAGGTCCTCTTGCTGACCGGCTTGGGAAGAGGAACATGATCTTCTGGTCGATGCTGGGTTCTGCTCCCCTAGCCCTTGTTCTGCCGAACGTTGGTTTATTTTGGATCTATCCCCTATTTTTTCTCCTTGGGTTTATTTTGATGACAAGTTTTTCAGTGACTGTTGTCTATGCCCAGGAACTGCTTCCCGGAAGAATCGGCATGGTTTCCGGTCTCATCGTCGGGCTTGCTTTCGGGATGGGAGCACTAGGTTCCGTTATTCTCGGCAACCTGGCAGATGCTTTCAGTGTCCGGTTTATTATGGTGATGATCAGTTTCTTTCCGATCGCCGGTGTACTTACGTTTCTGCTGCCGGGCGACCAGACCGTAAAAGCATGGGAGCAGGAAGCTGAGTTATGATAACACCAACCAGCATTAACATTAAAAAGCCGGCTCGCGCAGTAATCTGCCAGAGCCGGCTTTTTTTAAATCGTAATTAGCGTTCACCTTCGGGGGGATTCAGTTTTCTCTCTGATGACGAAGTGTTTTTCGTATCGTCTTTGTGTCTTTCCTCATTTTTTTCATCTTTTATATCCTCTAATGGAAGATCATCCGCGGGCATGACGAGCTGATCCCGTTCCAATTGGTTTTCCCGGCTCCGTTTAAACGCATTATCTTTGTCGTTTCGATCCAGCAATTCCTTTTGCTTTTTTTGGCTATCCATTGTGTGATTCTCTCCTTTGAAAATGAGTCTGTACAGTACTATAGCCTTTCTCATAATTTTGAAACCTGCATGGAAAAAGGGAGAAAGGAACATTTCCAAGAACATAAAATTTAAACATGCTGTATATTAACAATTGACAAACGGATAATGTGCCGTAAAATAAAGGTAAACGTTTACATTCTGAAAAGTAAAAAGGTTCTACCTCGTCAGATACGTAAACGTTTACCTACTAACTTGAAGAAGTTATTTATACATAAATAAAAGGAGTGGAACGGAATGAAGGTAACCATCTGGAATGAAAACCGTCATGAAAAAAATAATCCTGCTGTGCGTGCAGTATATCCGGAAGGAATTCATGGCGCTATCCAGCAATTTTTATCAAATGCAGGAGTGGACGCTGAAACGGCAACACTTGATCAGCCAGAACATGGATTAAACCAGCAGGTTCTTGATGAGACTGATGTTCTTGTCTGGTGGGGACACCTTGCCCACGGCGAAGTAAAAGAAGAAATAGTAGAACGTGTCTATCAGCGGGTTCTGGATGGTATGGGACTCATCGTCCTTCACTCTGGGCACTTCTCAAAGATCTTTAAAAAATTGATGGGTACTTCATGTGACTTAAAATGGCGTGAAGCGGATGAAAAGGAGCGGCTTTGGGTCGTTGATCCATCCCATCCGATTGTATCAGGAATCGGAGAATACATTGAACTCCCGCAAGAAGAAATGTATGGAGAGCATTTTGACATCCCGGCTCCAGATGAACTCGTATTCGTCAGCTGGTTTGAAGGAGGAGAAGTTTTCCGGAGCGGGTGCACCTACAAACGCGGAAAAGGAAAAATCTTTTACTTCCGCCCCGGGCACGAAACGTACCCCACCTATCATAATGCTGATGTACAAAAGGTTATATTAAATGCCGTTGAATGGGCAAAACCGGCAGGAAGCGATAAACCGGTATATGGAAACGCTAAACCGCTTGAAGCTATTGCTGCCAATCAAAAATAAGAGGAGTGGAAGACAGGATGATTAAAGTAGGAGTCATTGGATGTGGAAGCATCGCTCAGCACAGACATTTACCAGAGTACAAAAATAATACACAAACAATCATTGCGGCAGTTTGTGACATTAATCATGAGAGAGCAGATCATATTGCCAAAGAATACGGCGCAAAAGCGTATTATTCATATGAAGATCTCCTTAATGACCCTGAGGTTGAAGCCGTCAGTGTTTGTACACCGAATTTCCTTCATGCCCCCATTTCCATTGCTGCATTGAACAGCGGTAAACATGTTTTATGTGAGAAGCCAATGGCAACTTCCCTGGAGGAAGCCGAACAAATGATTCTGGCCAGTGAGAAGAACGGGAAAAAATTAATGATTGCTCATAATCAGCGCTTTGTCCGGTCTCATGAGAAAGCGAAAGAACTGATTGCAGCTGGGGATTTAGGCAGAATCTACAGCTTTAGAACTGCATTCGGGCATCCCGGACCTGAAACCTGGAGTGCAGATGGAACGGACAGCTGGTTTTTCAAAAAAGAAAAAGCATTCATCGGAGCTATGGGAGACCTTGGTGTTCATAAAACAGATTTACTCCGTTTCATTCTAGGAGAAGAAATCGATGAAGTAGCAGCTTTTGTGGAAACGTCTTCAAAGAAAAACGCCACGGTGGATGATACAGCGGTCTGTATTTTAAAAACAGCAAGCGGCGTGATCGGAACACTGGCGGCGAGCTGGTCCTATGTGTCGAAGGAGGACAACTCTACCATTATCTATGGTGAGAAAGGCATTCTGCGTCTGGAGGAGAGCCCGGAATATTCATTGATCGCTCAATACAAAGACGGCTCTACAGTCAATTATTCTCTCGGTCAGATTCAAACCAATGATTCCGGCGGTCAAAATGATTCGCGTGTCATTTCGAGATTTGCAGAGTGCATCCTTAAGGATACCGAACCTGCTGTTTCCGGAGAAGAAGGAAAACGGTCTCTCGCAGTTATTATCGGTGCATTAAAAGCAAGCGAAACGAAAAAGACGGTAAGTCTGAAAAACGAGGTGCTGGCATGAATTTGCTTAAAGTAGGCTTGATTGGTGTCGGAGGAATCGCTGAAGGAAGGCATATTCCAGCCATTCAAAATTTAGCTGAAAAAGCAGTGATTACGGGAGTAAGCGATATAAATGTTCATCGCGCACAACAAATGGCAGAGAAGTATGATATTCCGTCAGTTTACGAGAACTATCATGAGATGCTTCCTCATATTGATGCGGTGATCATATCCACGCCTAACAAGTTTCATGCAGAAATTGCGGTAGCCGCACTAAAGGCCGGTGTCCACGTTTTATGTGAAAAACCGATGGCGCTTTCAACTGAGGAATGCGACAGGATGATTCAGGCTTCAAAAGAATCAGGTAAAATCCTTTCCATCGCTTACCATTATCGTTTTATGAAAAATGCACAAGCTGCCAAAAAGGTGATGATCGAAGGAGAGATCGGTGAACCACTTGTGATCAGAACCCAAGGGCTAAGAAGAAGAAAAGTTCCAGGCTGGGGCGTCTTTACTAACAAAGAGCTGCAGGGAGGGGGGAGTTTAATCGATTATGGCTGCCATCTGCTGGATTTGTCTTTATGGCTCATGGGCAATCCTGTTCCGGTAGAAGTCATGGGGTCTCAGTATAACCTGTTAAGCCGGATGCCTGATCAGGTAAACTTATGGGGTGAATTTGACCATGAATCGTTTGATGTGGACGACCACGTAACAGGCTATATCCGTTTTGAAAACGGAGCCTCTCTATTATTGGAAACTTCTTGGTCTGCGAATATCAAGGATGATGTGGAAAATGTCAGCATATCTGGTGAAAAAGGCGGGCTGGATGTTTTTCCTTTTCATTTAAATCAAGCCAAACACGGTATGCTTCTTAATTCCGATGCATCTTTTATACCCGGGGATGAAAATCCTGGAAACCCACAGGCGGAAAATTTTGTGGACAGTTGTCTTGGCCTTGCTGAGCAAGTGGTCAAGCCTGAGGAGGCGAGAATGGTCTCCATGCTGATCGAAGCAATCTATGAGAGCAGCCTTACGGGGAGCAGCGTTAAAGTTAATCATAGAAAGGAAGTGGAGACTCAATGAAATTAGGAGTTTTTACAGTATTATTTTCAGAGATGCCATTTGAACAAATGCTCGATCATGTAAAGAGAGCCGGTGTGAAAGCGGTAGAGATCGGGACTGGCAATTACCCGGGAAACGCACATTGCAACCTGGATGAACTTTTGGATAGTGAAGAGAAACGAAAGAATTTTCTCCATCACGTGGAATCTCGGGATCTAACGATCAGCGCGCTAAGCTGTCATGGCAATCCACTCTCTCCGGATCAAGAGTTTGCTCGCCAGTCACATGACACGTACGTAAAAACCGTTGATTTGGCCAGCTTGCTCGGTGTGCCTGTCGTCAATTGCTTTTCAGGCGTGCCTGGGGATCATGAGGGAGCAAAATACCCAAACTGGCCGGTCACCCCTTGGCCGAACGAATATGGGGACATCTTAAAGTGGCAGTGGGAAGAAAAATTGATTCCTTACTGGCGGGAGTGGGGACAGTATGCCAAGGAAAAGAATGTGAAAATCGGGTTGGAACTCCATGGCGGATTTCTCGTTCATACCCCTTACACGTTGTTAAAGCTTCGTGAAGAAACATGCGACGCCATCGGTGCCAATCTTGATCCCAGCCATTTATGGTGGCAGGGAATCGATCCAGTAGCAGCTATTAAAATACTAGGCAAAGAAAATGCGATCCACCATTTTCATGCGAAAGACACTTATATCGATCAGGACAATGTGAACTTATACGGTCTTACAGACATGCAGCCTTATGGCGAAGTGAAATCTCGGGCATGGAGTTTCCGTTCAGTAGGATGCGGCCACAGTGTTCAGGAATGGTCAGATATGATTAGTGCCCTTCGAACGTATGGCTATGATTATGTCGTCAGTATTGAACATGAGGATCCCCTCATGTCGATCAATGAAGGGTTCGCACGTGCCGTAAAAAATTTGAATGATGTGATTATTGAAGAAACACCTGCAGACATGTGGTGGGTGTAGAAATGCAAAAAACAGCGCGGCGCTAAAACGCCTCGCTGTTTTTTTATGAAACATCTCAGCTTCCTATATGTGATGAAAGACTCCTAGTATTTTTTCGGCTTTATTTCATTTTGCAGGACGTACCAGTTTTGAGGGAATGCTGGCCCAAGGAGCCAATAGCTGATGCCTCTTAAATGATAACGTTTGGCTGCGGTGTATTTTGCCTGGACGCTTCGCGCATCTTCAAACCAGACTACATGCTGTGTTCTATTCTCATCGTAATAATAGTAAAAAGGAGATTGAGCCTTCTCGTCATATTGAATCGATGCTCCGTAACGGCGCGCGCGGTCCACGGCTTCCTGAGGGGAGACGGTCTGGGCATTTGTTCCTTGAACAAACGGAAGCTTCCAATCATAGCCGTACAGTGGAACACCCATGACCAGCTTGTTTGCCGGGATTTCTGTCAATGCATATTCCAGGACTTTTTTTACTTCACTTAATGGTGCAACCGCCATCGGTTTGCCGCCGCTCCATCCCCATTCATAAGTCATCACAATCACAAAATCTACAATTTCACCATGTGCCCGATAATCATGTGCCTCATAAAGAATTCCTTTTTGCTCAGCGCTGAGCTTTGGAGCCAAGGCTGTAGAAGTGATAAACCCGAGTGGTTTAAATAACGAGACAGTACGGCGCAGAAACTGATTGTATGCTTCTTTCTCGCTGGGGCTGATGTATTCGAAATCAAAATTAACGCCTTTATATCCTTTTGACCTTAAGGTTGTCAGGATGGTGTTAAGCAATTTCGTCTGTATATTGGTATTTGATAGAACAGCGCTTATTAGCTCAGTACTGAATGTCCCGTTCTGAAAATTGGTCACAACCATTAAAGGGGAGATGCTTTCTGCTTTTGCTGCAGGCAGAACAGCCTCGTCCTTTGGAGGGTTAAGTGTCCCGTCCTTATTGATGGTGTAGCTGAATGGAGTAAGATACGTCAGGTAATGGCCTTTTGAATGAATTTCCCTTTGGATGGCGGGGGTGTAGCTGCTGATGTAGGCATTGATTTCTTTTATGGGCCGCTCGAAAGGAATAGTCAACTTTTGACCAGGATAAATCTTGTAACCCGAAGATAGATTATTCTCTTCAGCTATTCCGTTGATGGTTGCACCGTATTTTATGGAAATCATATATAGACTATCTCCAGGATGGACGACATGTACGGGTATGATGAGCTCTTGGCCGATGTAAAGATAGGACGACTTTTCAAGATTGTTTCGGTCTACAATGGCTTGAACCGAAGTATCCCATCGGCCGGCAATTAAGTACAAGGTATCCCCTTGCTGAACGCGATACCGGAGAAAGGGTGGAGAAATCACAAGTGCCTGACCGATAACCAATGAGTTGGGATCTCGAACGTCGTTTTCGCTCATGATGACTTGAAGCTCTACACCATAGTGATGGGCAATGCCCCATAGGCTGTCACCCCGCTGAACCACATGGATGTGCATATCTACACCCCCCCATAATTTGTCTCTACTTAATGTATTAGAAGAGTCCTAACATTATCACAGTTAAAAAGTGGAGTGATAGAGGGGAGACAAAAAAACGCATGGAAAAACCCGGCTGCGAAAAGCGCCGGGTTTTGATATCCATTATTCTCCGAGTGTCTGTTTCGTTGCTTCAGGAGAAGGGGGAAGTCCTGGATCGTTTTGCACTTTTGCTGAAGAAGGTGAATCCTCATTTTTGTTTCTCATGGCATTCATTTTTTCCTTCGCTTGAGAAGCCACCTGACTGGTTTTATCTTTCACGCTTCCCATCATGTTAGAAGCTTTTTCTTTGCCAGCCATCGTTCCCAGACGAGTTTGCAATTTTGCTTCGTCTTTCATTTGAAGCGTCTTTTCCTTTAGATTTAATGTTTGATTGGATAAATTCCGGCGCATTTCCTTTCCGGATTTTGGAGTCAGTAACAGAGCGGTTGCGGCTCCAACCAGGCCCCCAACAAGAACACCTTTAGTAAATTTAGCTTTGTCTTTGGTGTCAAGTGTATTCGCTGTTTGATTGTTCATGTCGAATTCCTCCTTTTCAAGTTCTATACCCAGCATGACTTATTGGTAAACATAAGGAATAGCTAGAAAAAAGGATCATATTATGAGTCCAAGGGACTTAAATATGATCCTGTTTCACCTTTATTTTAGCTCGGGGAGCATGCGGATTTCTTGAGTCATTTTTGATTTGCAAATCGGGCAGTCTGGTGTTTCCTGCAGCGAGTAATCTGCTCTCATCCAGCATGTGCACTCCTCATTTTCACATGCCCATACTTTCGTTTCTACGTCAGGAACTGGTTCGATCGGGTTTTTGGAAAAAAAGGCCATGGGTATCCCCCTTAAGTGTAATACTTACATTATACTCCTTTTTGGGAACTTTTATGAGTAAAAAGACTTTCAAACTTTAAAAGGTTGGAATCCTTTCATAGTTTCTACTCATAAGCTCGGTCTTTTTTCGTAATATGTCTGTGATTTCTGCTGGATGTACGACCTTGGCATCGTTTCCGAAGGTCCACATCAATTCCGCAAATCTGTGAATATCACTTGTAAGTATATACATTGAAACGATTCCGCTGGCATCGGTTTCTTGTAACACATAAGGGGAGAGAAAGGGATGTCTCAAAGCCTTTTTGATGCCTTCACTGTTTAATTTAATATGTAATTGGATCTTGTTGTCAGACGGCAGGAGATCTGCCCAGTTTGAAATCGTCACATTTGAGAAATCCATTAAATCTTGATGTTCCATTTGGATTGCCGCTTGTTTTACTTCATATAAATCGATCACATGAAAGTCGTTTTCTGTGTGACTATAACACGGACAATACCAGCCGCCGCTATCACAATAGATTCCGATGGGCTGCAGTCTGCCAAACCTGGTGTTCCCCTCCATCTCATAGTGTGCAGTGACCAGGCACTTCCTTAAAGATGCCTCCAGAAAAATCGGAAGGAAGGGTACGGGATCCGCACAGAATGGAAAGTGGATGAGCAATCTATTTTGAATTTCTTCAAACTTTTTGACAGCATCCTCCGGAAGATATTTAATAAATTTACCATGCCCAGAGACCGCTTCCCTTCTGAAAGGAAAGGATGCGCTCTTTTTGTAGGGCTGAAAGGCATATAGGAATGCAAGGGCTTCAGACTCCGTAAAACCTATGGGCGGCAAGATTCGTTCGTTTTCCAATTTATATCCCCCGTGGGGGCCGAACTCAGAAATGATCGGCAGTCCCATATCAATAAGGGAAAGAAGATCTCTTTGTATGGTGCGGGTTGAAACTTTGAACTCCTCTGCGAGTTCTTTGAGTGTAAAGCGCTTTTTCTTGTTGATGGACATTAATAATTGTTCATGCCGTTTTACCTTCGCCATTGATGTATCCTCAATCATAATAAAATAGTAGTTCTATTTTATATATCGTTCAAGGTTGAAGACATTTTACATAAAATTGAGGATTACTTTTTGAAAGCGGGCTGTTTCGTTAAAAAAATGCACGAGCGCAAGCGGTACGCTGTGCATTTTTTACAACACAACCCATTACTTTGTATTGCTCTTCTTTGCGGTATTCTCTAGTTTGGTTCTTGGGTCCGATGCAAATTCAGTATCACTTTTTCCTTGTGGGTTCACGCTGCTGGCTGCGCGGCCCTTTCCACTGCTTTTCTTTGTCATTTTGGATCACCTCCCTTTTTTATCGTTGCCAGCTTGGGAAGATTCATTCGCCGAATTCAGGTTAAATCGGCAATATTTGTGGAATAACTACTTGGGTAGGTATAGCAAAAGAATGCAGAGGATGTGATTCATATGGAAATTGGTCTGGTAGGTCTGGGGAAAATGGGGTTTAACATTGCCCAGAACATGCTTGATCACGATTTTAAGGTGATCGCTTTTGATATGAATAAAGAAACAGTAGATCAGATTTCTTCAAAAGGCGCACTCGGGGTACAAACACTTGAAGAGCTTGCCAAGGGTTTTACGGGCCGCAGGGCGATCATCCTATTGGTTCCTGCAGGGCCGGCTGTCGACAATGTGATCAGTGAGCTGGTGCCTTATCTGGACCAGGGAGACATCATTATCGATGCAGGGAATTCAAAGTACAAAGATACTCTCAGGCGTTATGAAGATTTGAAGGAAAAAGGAATTCATCTAGTGGATTGCGGTACGAGCGGAGGAACGGAAGGTGCACGCCATGGAGTATGTGTCATGGTCGGCGGGGATGAAGATGCTGTAGATTATGTGGCGCCGCTCTATGAAAAGATTTCAATAGAAAACGGGTTTATGAAAACGGGAAAAGCAGGAAGCGGACACTTCTTAAAGATGGTACACAATGGAATCGAATACGGGATGATGCAGGCGATCGCTGAAGGATTTGAGATTTTGGATAAAAGTGATTTTGAGTATGACTATGAAGCTGTAGCTAAAGTATGGAATAATGGCTCAGTCATCCGTTCTTGGCTGATGGAACTTATGGAGAATGCGTTTTCCAAACAGCCAAAGCTTGAAGATATTCGCGGTGTCATGAACTCTTCAGGGGAAGGAATATGGACGATAGAGGCGGCGCTTGATTACCAGGCCACAGCTCCTGTCATTGCGCTTTCGCAATTCATGAGGTTCAGATCACTTGAGGATGATACCTTCCATGGGAAAGTGGTAGCGGCTCTCCGTAATGAGTTCGGAGGACATGCTGTTGTGAAGAAATAATGTCTTTTACTAAACCTTTGCTTTATTGCAGAGGTTTTTTTCATATAATGATACTTAATAGGAGTGTGATAAGAAAGCATGAATCCAAAAGAAAAATTTGTCCGGGAGTCCCGAACGGTAAAATCAAGTGTCGTTCTTCCGCCAGACACCAACAATCATGGGACGTTGTTCGGCGGTAAACTGATGGCCTATATCGACGATGTAGCTGCCATCTCAGCAATTCGGCATGCACGCTGCAATGTGGTAACAGCATCAACCGACTCAGTTGATTTCTTGCATCCGATCAGAGTGGGAAATTCAGTGTGCCTGGAATCATATGTAACGTGGACGCACAAAACATCGATGGAGGTATTCGTAAAAATAACGTCTGAAAATTTGTTTACAGGCGAGAGGAAGGTTTGTGCAGTTTCGTTTTTAACCTTTGTAGCACTTGGAGAAGACGGCAAACCAACACCTGTGCCAAAAGCCGTTCCGGAGTCGGAGGAGGAAAAATGGCTTCACCAGGGAGCAGAGGAAAGGGCTGTTAACCGAAGAAAAAGAAAAGAAAGCAGCAAGAAACTTGCTGAAGAATTCGGTACGCAAAAGCCATGGGAATTTTAAAATTAGTTTTATGAAAGTCTTTTCTTTATCAAACTGCTTTCGTCATGTTATAATAAAGTTACCTTTTTCCAGCCAGGGATACGAGAACCCTGGCTTTTTGCATGCAAAAAAGAGTGGACCCTTGTCCAACCCTTTTCCCGATTAGGAGAGTTAATATTAAGGACGGAATCCGCCACCAAGTTGTTGTTCAGCCATTTGTACAAGTCGTTTAGTGATTTCACCACCAACTGATCCATTCGCGCGAGCAGAAGTATCTGCACCAAGTTGTACACCAAATTCAGATGCGATTTCATACTTCATTTGGTCAAGGGCTTGTTGAGCTCCGTTCACCAATAGTTCGTTAGAGTTGTTGTTGCGTGCCATATTTATCACCTCCTTGTATTACTAGTTTGGTTCGCGACTTTGAAAATATGCATGAAAAAGAAATATATTTTAAGGGTCACGTTTTCTTTTGTTTTTCCGTATAGTATCTTATCCCCCTATATTTGATTAGACGCCGTGCTGACCTCCCACACGGCGTTTATTTCTGTTGTGGCCGTTTGCTTCGATCACACTTGATGTTCACTATCTTTTTAGCACATAAGGGAGTATACTGTTAACAAAAGGGGGTGAGTCCGATCGAACCGATATTTGAACTGTTATGTGAGATGGATGTGATGTTGATCTCACTGGGGTTAACACTGGCTCTTCTTGGCATCAGCAGACATATTATGATGCAATGCCCTGAAACGATAAAGAAAAGCAGCCAGCCTAAAATCACTGACCAGAACAAAACACTGAAGATTCGACTGAATCCTAGTTTGGTCCAAAACTTTTGTTTTATGAGAAACCATGTCACACACAGGAAATACCTAAAGGAAGCACCGGATGATAATGACAGCCATTCCTTCTTGTTACTGCAATCAGAGGCAAAACCAACAAGGAGGAAAAGGAATGAAACAAAAGAAACAACGGTCAGGACTCGCACGCGGATTACAGCTTTTTACAATGATAGTAGGGATATGGGTACTGGCAGGGTGCAGCAGAGCGCCAGTTAATGCACAAAGCCACGGAGTATGGAGCCACTACTTCGTTTATCCATTTTCAGAAGTCATTCAGTTTGTAGCCACTTTCTTTAACGGAAATTATGGACTGGCTATCATCTTTTTGACGATCATCATTCGGTGTCTATTGTTGCCATTCACCGTTTCTCAAACGAAAAATCAGCAAAAGATGAAAGAACTTCAGCCTGAAATGAAAAGAATTCGTGAGAAATATCAAAGTAAAGACAGAGAAACTCAAACAAAAATGCAGCAGGAAGTTATGGCTCTTTACCAAAAGCATGGTGTAAACCCTGTGTCTATGGGTTGTTTGCCCCTGCTGATTCAAATGCCGATTTTGCTGGCGTTTTATTATGCGATCATACGGACAAAAGAAATTTCAGCACACAATTTTTTATGGTTCAATCTGGGTACTCCAGATCACACACACATTCTGCCGATCATTGCAGCAGTGACTACGTTTATTCAGTACAAAATCATTAACCGGCAGCTTGAGCAAGTTAATCCGCAAATTCAGATGATGGGTTATATCATGCCATTAATCATTGTTTTCTCTGCGTGGAGGCTATCAGCTGTCCTGCCAATGTATTGGATTGTCGGAAATATCTTCATGACGATTCAAAGCCTTGTGATCAACCGCAGGCGTAAAGACATCCAAACGACGGCTAATTCAAATTCTTAAGTCTTTGGAACTCTCCAACCATGGAGGGTTCTTCTCTTTTCAGTTTGAAGCGTTTTGGTTCTAGCTGGTTGACAACTTAATGGCAGAAATTCATCATAGGTAGTAGATATAGATAGAAGATAGTAGACAGGAGTGATCGCATGAGAGAAAAGATGGTGTTTTTTGATATAGACGGAACACTGATCGATGAAAGCACAGGGAAAATTCCGGATTCAACAAAGGAAGCCCTGCATCAGCTTCGGAAGAAAGGTATTCATACGGGAATCGCAACAGGCCGGGCCCCTTTTATGTTTGAACACCTATTAAAGGAACTGGAAATGGACTCGTTTATTAGCTTTAATGGATCGTATGTCGTCTTCGAGGGGGAAGTGATCTATAAAGCAGCATTGGATGTTGAAAGGCTGAAGGACCTCGAGAAGATCGCTGTTCAAGCAGAGCATCCACTTGTATTCCTGGATCACGCCAAAGCAACCACCAATAAAGAATACGCTGAGGTGGTATATGAAAGTACGAAACATCTGCTTTCGGAGTATCCTTCTTTCGATGATAGATACTATCATAACAATGATGTCTTTCAGGCTCTTCTTTTTTGTGATGAAGAATTTGAGCAGCCGTATAGAAATGATTACAGAGGAACCTTTGATTTTATCCGCTGGCATCAGCATGCGATTGACGTAATGCCGTTCGGCGGATCAAAAGCAAAGGGAATCGAAGAACTTCTTAAACGCACGACGATTCACAGAAAAGATACCTTTTCGTTCGGAGATGCTTTAAATGACATCGAGATGCTTCAATCTTCAGGCATGGGAATTGCCATGGGCAACGGGAGGCCTGAAGCCAAAAAGGCAGCTCACTATATTACAAAACCTGTCGGTGAGGATGGGATATGGCACGGATTGAAGTACGCAGGGTTAATATAGGTTCGAGGCGGACACAGCTTTTTTAAAGCTTGTCCGTTTTCTTGTCATCAAAAATAGAAATGACGCACTCTTTGGGAACTTTTGATACTTCCTGACAGCGGGCAGGTTTCATTTTATTCCTTGTAGAATTGTTCTCCATATCATTTTAAGAAGAATGAATGGGGCTGAGAATGAGTTGAAAAAATTCATGATAGGTACTGTCATGCTGTTGGCTATCAGCCAAACGGTGAATTTGTCTCAATCATTTGCATTCGGAACCACAGAAGCAGAGGTGGCCGCCGATCATTTGAACGTCAGGAGTATGGATTCAATGTCTGCTCCTGCTATCGGAACGGTACGAAAAGGAGAGAGGCTGTCGATCCTCTCCGAAAGAAATGGATGGGCACAGATTGATTTTCATGGAAAAACGGGCTGGGTATCTGCCGTGTATTTGTCCAAAAGAGAAAGCGCACCTGATAATAAACAAGCATCATTTGCAACCGTAACAGGCGGTGATGTTAGAATAAGAAAAACTCCAGATCTTCATTCCGCTGTTCTCGGAACCATTGAGGAGCGTGAAAAAGTAAACGTTTTGAAAACGAAGAGTGACTGGTGGTATGTCAGAACAAAAAATGGTGCAGAAGGCTGGGTATCTGCACAGTATTTGAAACCAAAGGAAGCAGGAATTTCGGATGTTCTGCCGAACCGTACATGGAACGGGAATGAAGCGGTCAAAAATGGTATAAAAGGAAAGCGGATCGTGTTAGATCCAGGACACGGCGGGGGTGACACGGGAGCGAAGGGAGCCAATCACTCGTCCCTGGAATCTGTGCTGACCCTTCGTACCGCACTCCTAGCCGCTGAAAAACTTCGAGCCGCAGGTGCCATTGTTGTGATGACCCGGATGAGTGATCAATATTTTTCGCTGGCGAACCGTGTGTTCCAAAGTGAATCTGTATTTGCAGATGCGTTTATCAGTATCCACTATAATTCTTCACTAAAGCCTCATGCCAGAGGGCTGTCCACTTTTTACAATAAGCCATTTGATAAAGAACTTGCTCAATCCATTCAAGATTCCATTTTAGATCATAGAACGAATCTTGAAGACCGAGGAGTTCAATTTGGAGATTACTATGTCATCAGGGAAAATCAGCGGCCAGCAGTCCTTGTTGAATTAGGGTTTTTATCGAATCAACATGACGAGTTCCAGGCAGAAACAGACATCTTTCAAGAGAATGCCGCGAATGGATTGGCAGATGGACTTAAGGTTTATTTCGATTCTAACTAGCCAGAAGTGCCGGGCACTTTATTGGCTTTTTCATAGAATATTACATATAGTGAACTATTATAGAGAAAAGAGGTAGCTCACATGATAGGAACGGGTCTTGTACTAGAAGGCGGGGGAATGCGGGGAGTATACACCGCAGGAGTGCTTGATTATTTTATGGACAAGGATTTGTATTTTCCTTATGTCATTGGCGTTTCTGCAGGAGCCTGCAATGCGACTTCCTATCTATCCAGGCAAAGAGGAAGAAACCGAATTGTTAACATCGATTTTGTACGTCATCCCGAGTACATTTCTTATAAAAACTTATTGTTGAAGCGCAAAGGGCTCTTCGGAATGGATTTGATATTTGATGAAATTCCAAACAAACATGTCCCTTTTGATTTTGAAGCCTTTGAAAATGCTAAAGAGCGTTTTGTGATCGGTACCACAGACAGCGAGACCGGTTTGCCGGTCTATTTTGAAAAAGCCGATCATCAGGAACATATTCTTACTGTTCTTAGAGCTTCGGCATCGCTTCCTTTTATGGCGCCGGTTATCGAATATAAAGGAATGAAACTGCTGGACGGCGGGGTGGCGGATCCCATTCCTGTCAAAAAGGCAATAGCAGATGGAAACAAGAGAAACGTCATTGTTTTAACACAGAATAAAGGCTATAGAAAAAGCAAAACGAAGATGGAATGGCTGGCGAGAAAGCTGTACCAGTCTCAGCCGGGAATGTCTGATGTTTTGATCAACCGCTACAAGCATTATAATGAAACTCTTGATTACATTGAAGAACTTGAGATCAACAATGAGGTATTCGTCATACGTCCGAAGCAGAAGCTGGAGGTAGGCAGAGCTGAGCGCGATCCTGTTAAGCTCCATGCCCTTTATGACCGTGGCATTGAAGACGCTATGAACCTTTATGAGCAGCTGGAAGAGTGGCTGTTACTGGAAAAGACACATTGATAGATAAAGGCGGATGAGAGGCAGGAGTCTCCCATCCGCCTTTGTTAGTTATCAGTAAATATTCTGTATGACCTCTTCAATATCTGGTTCCGTCATCTGAATATCCAGCGGCGTTCCCCACTTCGATATCTCCCGCAATAGAACAGGAGAAGAAATTTTTGAACGGTCATACACGATCGTACATTTCCTGCCGGTGCATTCCGCCCTTTCAATACCTTCCAACTCATTGGGTTTAGGCAAGTATTCATACGTGACGGTAAGAATACTCGGAAGGCCGATATGAGTACGAAGCTTCTCCAGCGTCCCGTCCAGTATCTTTCGGCCTTGGTTAATGACGATGACGCGGCTGCATAATTGTTCAATGTCATCCATGTCGTGTGTGGTGAGAATGACGGTTTTCTTCTCTGCCTTGTTCATTTCCTGTAAAAAATCACGGATTTTATGTTTTGCTACAATATCGAGGCCGATGGTCGGCTCATCAAGAAATAAGACAGGCGGATTATGAATCATTGCTGCTGCAAGATCCGCCCTCATCCTTTGGCCAAGTGACAATTTTCTGACCGGGGTATGCAGAAATTGACCAATATCAAGAAGATCATCATAGTGTTTCAGAAACTTTTGGTAAGCCCTGTCTTCTATTTTGTACATATGTTTCAGTATCTCGAACGAATCTTTAACCGGGAGGTCCCACCAAAGCTGTGTTCGCTGCCCAAATACGATACCGATGCGTTGGGCAAGTTTTTTTCGGTGCTTTTGAGGGTCGATCCCAAGAACGGTGACTTTTCCCGAAGTCGGGTGCAGGATCCCTGAGAGCATTTTGATCGTGGTTGACTTGCCCGCTCCATTCGGTCCGATATAACCAACAAACTCACCTTCATTTATTTTAAAAGAGATGGAATCAACAGCGTTTTTTTCCTCGTATTCTCCCGAAAACAGAGAGAGCATGGAACCAAGCGTTCCTTTTTTCGATTTATAGATCTTAAAGCATTTTCGCAGCTGGTGCGCTTCAATCATCGTTCAATCCCTCCTCAGGTTCCCGTACTATGATAGAACTGGATGCCATAATTCCAAAATTTCAATGAGACATAAAAGAACAGGGCAGCTACAAAGATCGGAAGCAGAAGAAAATACAGACTGCCTCCTTTTTGTAGAAGATACAGCATGGGCACGTAGTTGATAAACGCTACTGGTATGACCGTGAAAAAGATCATCTTCAGCCAGCCCGGATAGATGTTCATAGGATAATTGGCTGCATTAAAAGGTGCATAGAGCGTAAAGGTCTGGAAATCTTTAATCCGCTGTGTCCAAAAAGCAAGGGTTGCAGTAAAAAGCGCAAGCGAATAGGAAATCGCACATCCGCATACAAGGATAACAGGAAGGTAAGCTGCTATATATATCAGCTCCTGCTCCTGAGACAAGCCATACAGTGAAAGGCAAAGAATAAGAATGCCCTGCAGGATCCCTCCGATCCGGCTAAGATCGAGATTCTTTGAAAGAAGCAAAACAAGTGGGGAGACCGGGCGTATCAGCAGGCTGTCAAATTCCCCTTCTATTATATATTTTTCAAACTCGTGCAGTTCAGGCGCCAGCGTTCGGTACAGAGAAAGTGAGATGGATGAGATCGCGTAAAGAATGCCTACCTCATAAATATTCCAGCCTTTTATCTGCCCAAAACGGTTCAAAATAGCGGCAAGAAGAACAAAGTCAATCATCATGATGACACCATACGAAACCATGGAAAAAATAAAATTCATTTTGTATTGCATTCTTGACCGTATACTTGCGCTGACAAGCTTTATGTATAATTTCATATTCATCCTCCCTGAATTTCAATCTTTTGCCGGGCAAGGAAAGTGATCCATTGGTTCAGCAGCAGCAGTACAAGAAACCAGCCTGCCTGGATCAGGAGAACCGACAAGCTCGCTTTTTCGAGAAAAATCATGACCGGATAATAAACGACACCGGCAAATGGCAGCCATTCAGCCACTAAGGACAGCGGGCCAGGCAAAAAAGTCAAAGGGACCATTTGGCCGCCCAGAGAGAACATTAAGGTCAAGTTAATAAAGTGAGCCCATGATATCTCAGTTGTCCAGCAGGACGAAATTCCGATCAGGTAAAAGATGTTCAGTGAAATGCCGACAGCCAGCAGTACAGAAAGAAGGGTATATCCATAGGTGGGAAGGTGGGCAGGGATGTAGAATCCGACGGTTATGGTGAAAATCAAACCGATAGGAAGACTTCTGAAGAGGGCATTGTATCCGATTCGTCCAGCCTCCTGGCTCGTTATGTAGAAAAAATAGTTCGTTGGTCTTGCCAATTCCAGCGAGATGGAGCCGTTTCTTACACCTAGCTGAATGCCGAGGCCGGCCGTTAAAAACACGGTCATCCACAAGATGCATTGGCTCGCCCCCATATAAAAGGTCATGTCCATGATACTGAAAGGACTATTTTGTTCTTTTCCTGTCAATACAGCCGACCATATCGCGATGTAAACAAAGCCGAAGATGGCAGAAGCGGCATTATTAATGAGGTGGGAAAGGCGGTATTGCATATTTCGAGAAAAACTTTTCCTAAACAGAAGCCAATAAACCATTTCATTCCTCCTTTTCAAAGTATTTTTGGCACAGGATTTTTAATATAGCAAATAATGAGAATAGAGGCAATATGTGAATAAGCCACCTTATTCGCAGCCGAGCTTTATCGTAAAATTTTCAGTCATTATTCACGCGTAAGGGCTGGATAAATATCCCGCTTTTTTTGAAAAAAATTCTTATGAAAAACTTGGAATCTTTATCAAACTTTAGTAATCTAGTAGGGAAGGTTTTGTAATATAATTGTAATAATCTATTGGGAGGAACGGGTTATGGAAACTCAAAAGAAAAATAAAAAGAAAAAGAACCACCTTCCTTTTCGCTTGAATATACTATTTGTTGCCGTATTTCTTCTTTTTTCTATTCTTATACTCCGTCTCGGTGTTCTTCAGATCGTGAACGGGGAAGAAAAAAGGCAGGAGTCCGAAGCCATAAAAAAAGAAGAAGCGAAGAAAGAAGCTCCCCGCGGCAAGATTCTTGACCGCTACCAGCGAGTCGTAGTGGACAACAAACCTTATTTTACGCTCACGTACACGAAGACGAGCAGCACCAAAGCAGTAGATACGTATAGGATCGCCAAGTGGCTGTCACAGCATATTAAAGTTGACGAAAAAAAGGTCACTGAACGTGATAAGAAGGACTTTTTCATCGTAAAAACAGGTGTGGAGAAGCTTATGAAAGAGCGGCTGACACCAGCTGAAGCCAAAAAGCTCAACAATGAGAAAGAGTACAAGCTGCTTGTCGACCGGATCACAAAAAAGGATCTGGATACCCTGACTAAGATCGATAGGCAGATTCTGGCGATCAAGCGTGAGATGGATGCCGGTTATGCGTATTCCGCTTCACCGGTAAAGAAAAATTTGACTGACCGCGAGATATCCATCATTTCTGAAAACCTGGATCAGCTCCCAGGCGTTGATATCATGCCGGATGCCGACCGCACCTATCCTTTCGGCGACTCACTTAAAACCATTTTTGGGCGGGTAAAGCAGATGCCGAAAGAACAGCAGGAGTATCTTGCGGCCCTAAATTATGACCGAACCGACCAGGTCGGGATCAGCGGGCTAGAAGCGCAGTATCAGGAAACGCTTCGCGGTACGAAAGAGAAGAGCATTTACCTCACAAACCCAAAAACGGGAAAAACACTGGGAGAACCGAAAGTCATTCCGGGTAAACGCGGAAAAGATCTTGTCCTCACGATCGATATGGAGCTTCAGCACAAGATGGAGAAAATTCTTGAAGAAGAGATTAGAAAAGGACGCGCTGACCGCGGCAATGAGCTCATGAGATCCGCCTATATTGTTATGATGAATCCGAAGACCGGGGAAATCTATACGATCGCCGGCAAAAAGATGAACAGTGACGGCGAATTTGTCAATGACTCATACGGAGCACTGTTTGATGCGTATGAGATGGGATCGGCGGTCAAGGGAGCTACTGTTCTTACCGGTCTGCATAAAGGCGTGATCCATATGGGTGAATATATTTACGACGCACCCCTTAAATTTGGAAGTTTGACAAAGAAATCACATGCCAATATGGGAAGCATCAATGATTTGACCGCTTTAAAAAAATCGTCCAACGTATATATGTACAATATTGTGATGAGATTAGGCAAGTTCAGCTACAATACGAAAACCTTCTACGGAGACAATCGTTACCTTGGTTTTGATGTGATGAGATATTATTTTAGCCAATTTGGATTGGGTGTAAAGACCGGCATTGATTTCCCAAATGAATCCACAGGCTATAATGGGGGCTACACCAACCAAGTAGGGAATATGATCGATATGGGGATTGGCCAGTTTGACACGTATACTCCCATTCAGATGGTGCAATATGTATCCACCATCGCAAACGGAGGATACAGGGTGCAGCCCAGGCTTGTAAAAGAAATTCGCGAACCGCAAACGGAAAATCATATTGAAGGTAAACTGGTCGAGCGGTTTGAACCGAGTATTCTTAATGAGATAGATATGGATAAAAGTTATATTCATCGGGTCCAGCAGGGATTCTGGGAAGTTTACCACTCTCCGGGAGGAACCGCCGCACAATATTTTAACAGTTCGAAATACCATAATGCTGCGGGGAAAACAGGTACGGCCCAGGTTAAAAAATATGATAAAAATGGAAACTTCATTGCCGATAAAGATAATTTGACATTAGTTGGATACGCACCATATGACAATCCGGAGATCGCTTTTGCGATTATCGTACCGGATGCTTCACCGTACAGCGGAACGCAAGCGGTCAACAAGCACATCGGACAGCGGGCTCTGGAGACGTATTGGGCGTTGAAGAAGAAGACCGAGACGGAAGAACAAGCGAAGCAATAAAAAGAAGCACTGAGCGGCGCTCAGTGCTTTAATTATGGGTTTTGGTTACTGGAAAACAATTTGCGTTAATCGTAGTTCATAATGACAAGGAAAAGATCTGCATCTTTTCCTTGTTCAGTGCATTAGCAGAATGCACAAGCACATCCGATGATAATCAAAAGCACGAACAGTACCACGATCAAAGCGAAACCACTTCCGCCTGCTGCGAATCCCATATGTGTTACCTCCTTTGTCATAAACTCCAACATCTCCCTAACACTATATGGCGCTTTGCTTTTTTTGTATGGGACAAATGCGGATAAGCTTGGAAAATAGGCGTATTTTCAGATGGTCTTTACATCCCCTGCAGAACAGAAAGTTTTTAAAAAATAGACTCTTGTACCGGTTCGCACAGCCTGGCCGCTTCATATGTTATGGGTGTAGAACGTTAAACATCTCGAAAGAGGAGGTAACAAAATGTCATTTGGACACGGTGGAAGTGGATTCGCCCTTATTGTGGTACTGTTCATTTTGTTAATTATCATAGGCTGTGCTTGTGCATTTTGCTAAGCCCTGATCAGGCATGAAAAAAAGTTAACAGAAAAGGCCCCCGGATTTCTCATCATCTGGGTGGTCTTTTTTAATGTTTTCCATTACAGTATATATAGCAACGAGGAAAATAAAGGAGATGTAACTGTCGCATGAAGAAGTACATATTGATTCTAACCGGAGTTTTTTTTCTTTGTTCTGCGTCGATCGCGTCCGCTCATACTGGACTGGAATCTTCTAATCCCGCAGAAGGCGCAGTAGTCAAAGAAAACATAAGCAAGATTACACTGACCTTTGAATCAAAAATTGAAAATTTAAGCACGATGAAAGTCACACGGGATGGTAAACCAATAGATGTAAAAGTGGACGTGAACAATAGTGTCATGACCGGGTCTGCATCATCTCCCTTTGAAAACGGAAGGTATCAAGTAAACTATAAGATTATCGGTGCTGATGGACATATTATTCAAAAGGATTATTCCTTTGATGTTCAAAAGCCGCAGGAAAAGAAGGCGGAAGAGCCAAAAAGAGAAAAAGCAAAGGATGAAAAATCTCAAAAGGAAGAAGAAAAAGCAGGAAAGGCTGAAACGAAGTCAAACCAAGCTGCAGCACCGCTGTTTATTGCCGTGCTCCTCATTGTGATCATTGGAGCCGTGCTGTTTATTAAGAAAAGAAAACAATAAGCTAACCTAAAAAGGCAGGAATGTGAATCAATGAATGACTCATGTTCCTGCTTTTTTATTGCAGGGCTTGTTTTATGACTTGAACATTTTTTTGCATGAGTGATAAATAATCCTCGTCCGCTTCAGCATCTTTAGGACTGAGCGTTTCCAGATTTCTTAATTTTAGCGTTTTTGCTCCGGTTTCTTTTTCAACCACTCTGGCCACTTTATCGCTCGCGCTGTTCTCAAGGAGCACATAGCGGATATGCTTTGCCTTGGCGTGTTTGATTAAGGCTCGCAGCTGCTTTTGAGACGGTTCCTGGGAAGTGGAGAGGCCGGAAACAGGTATCTGTTTCAATCCATAACGATGCTCCCAGTAACCATAGGCAGCATGGGACACAATGATCTCCTTATTAGGACTTTCGTTGACCGTTAGATGGAAGGATTCATCCAGCCTTTTTAGATCCTTCCTTAATGACCGGTAATTCTTTTGAAAATCTGATTTCGCTTTTGGATTCAGATCGATCAATGCCTTTTCAATATTTTTTGCCATTTGAATGGAGTACACCGGATCGAGCCAGATGTGAGGATCTTTATCCCCGTGTTCGTCATGTACCTCATCATGGTGCTCTGTTTTTTCGAGCGTAAGGCCTTCTGCAGCTTTAACGGTTTTTACGCCTTCTTTTTTAACTGTTTCATTCACTTTATCTGCAAAACCTTCAATGCCTGTTCCATTATAGATAAAAGCATCGCTATCAGATATTTTGATCATGTCCTTCGTAGAAGGTTCAAAAGAATGGGCGTCAGTTCCCGGGGGTACCACGTTGGATACAGAAACATGCTTGCCTCCGATTCTTTCCGTAAAGTATTCGAGGGGATAAAGCGTTGTTGTTATGGTAAGCTTATGAGGGCTGTTTAATTTATGTTTTGTGCCTTTCGCGCAGCCCGATAGGATCAAGGATCCGATGATCATAAACGCCAGGGCGGCATAGACATATTTTTTGTTCATTTGATTGCTCCTTCCGGTCTAATTATAACGGAAACGTTACGTTTTGCAAAGCGTATTTATTCCGATTTATTCCTTTGATCAAAACAATAGACTTCTTATTATGAATAAAGGATAATACATCCATTACTAAGTTTTGAAAGGAGAAGCATATGAGTGTTGAAGAGCATAAAAAAGAAGCCCCTTTATCTGTCTCCTGCAAGATTATTACAGTAAGTGATACAAGATCAGTAGAAACCGATCGCAGTGGCAGCCTGATCAAAGATCAGCTATTGTCAAATGGCCATGCGGTCGCGGAGTACGTCATTGTAAAAGACGAGCAGGAAGAGATTCAATCGGCTGTCTTGAACGGTTGTCAAACAACTGAAATTCAGGCGATTTTAATCAATGGAGGAACAGGTATTGCAGCCAGGGATGTGACCATTGAAACGCTGAAACCAATGTTTACAAAAGAGATCACGGGATTTGGTGAACTGTTTCGAATGCTGAGTTATACAGAGGATATTGGATCTGCTGCTATTTTAAGCAGAGCAGCAGCAGGAGTCGTTGGTTCCACAGCTGTTTTTGCCATGCCTGGATCTTCCGGGGCGGCTGCACTTGCCATGAAGAAACTGATCCTGCCCGAGCTCGCCCATGTCATTCGGGAAATCAATAAAGATTTATAAAGAACGACAGAATACAGTTCTTCTCTCAAGCTGTAATAAAAGTGTCCGCTATCCAATAAATTTCAGTAAAGCTTAATGAAAGCTGAAACTATTTGGCAGCTGCAGCGTATACTTTATTATGAAAACGCTTTAATGGGAGGGAACGATGGGCGGAATATTGCGGAAAGCCATTGAAGATCGAAAGAAATTCCTTATCCAGATGCTGAAAAAAAACGGGATAAGCAAAGAGATTGAAGCGGAGCTTTCCAATCGGCCATTAACTGAGCTGGAAGAAGAATATAAAAGCTGGCTTTTTAAGCAAAGCTTTACGGGTAATCAGTGAAAAAAGTTTAAATAAACGTTCGTGAGGGAATAACCAATAGAGCATTGCGTCCGTCTTAGGGCTTTTTTTGTGTGATAGTTTATACTGCTCATTTATTTTAATTTTTGCTATAGTAGAAAAGAACGGCTGCAATTTATGGTTAAAGGAGATCACAGCATGAACATAGCTTTTTATCTATTGCCTAAGGAAGAGGTTAAATATTTAAATCCTGAGTCGACCATCAGGCAGGCATTGGAGAAGCTTTCTTATCACAAATACACTTCTGTTCCCCTTGTATCTGAGGATGGTCAGTACGTAGGTACACTGACAGAGGGGGATCTGTTATGGAAACTGAAAGAGGCGTTTGATCTCGGTTTTCATGATGTGGTAAAAACGAAACTGAAGGATGTTCCACAGCGTGTGAATAACATTTCAGTATCGATCAACTCAAATATGGAAGATTTAATTACATTGGCAACCGATCAAAACTTTATTCCTGTGACGGATGATGACGGGCATTTTATAGGGATTATCCGCAGGCGGGACATCATAAAGTACTGTGCAAATACGATTTGGAACAACAAATAAATGAAACAAAGGTGTTGACAAATACTATATTTAGTGTGAAAGTAAATGTATTAAACTAAATATAGTATTTTGAAACGAAAGGTGTCTTGCGAGACTTAAAAGGGAATCCGGTACTCAAGCCGGAGCTGTCCCCGCAACTGTTATGTGGACGAAATGAGAAACCACTGTGTAACGACGCGCACAAGAATGTGGCTGTTATACGGGAAGGCTCAGACTAGGAGGAAGCATTAGCCAGTAGACCTGCCTTTTTGTTTCACGGTTTTGATTCTTCGGGGATTGAGAAGCAGAAACGGCACTGTAATGGCTATTTTTGTTTCTAATAACTCGTGTCGTTTTTAGGCTCATCCACTGGATGGGCCTTTTTAATTTGCAGATGTTTAAAGGAGGAGATGTGACTGTGGTTATTGCAGGCGGAACGGATCATCTTATTATGAAATGGCTGGAAGACATTCTTTTTGACTTTCCACAGCTTAATAAAAAGGAAGAGTATATCGAACAAGTGGGCTATTATGCTGAAAAAGGCGGAGCTCAAGCAGAAGCTATGAATATGGCCATTTTGCATGCCCTGGAACGAATCTCCATACAGGAACCTGATTGGACTTTTGTCGCAGCAAGAATTCACCTGAGAAAACTTTACTCTGAAGCGGTCAAGAACAGAAATACCGATGGGACAAGGGGATATGGCTCGTTGCAAGGGCTGATTCTTACACTCACAGATAAAGGAATCTATGAAGAGAACCTTTTAAGCAGCTATTCACCGGAAGAAATCGATGAGCTTGAAGCGGAGATCATGCCCCAAAGGGACGAACTTTTTACCTATATCGGCCTTCGTACGCTGGGTGACCGTTATCTTGCCAAATCTCATGAAGGCGGAGTGTATGAACTGCCGCAGGAACGTTTTATGATCATCGCGATGTCTTTGATGTCCGGTGAACCATCAGAACGCCGATTGTATCTGGTTAAGGAAGCGTATTGGGCAATGTCAAACTTGTACATGACCGTTGCAACCCCCACCCTTGCTAATGCAGGTAAAAGTTATGGCCAGCTGTCCAGCTGCTTCATCGATACGATGGATGACAGCCTGCGGGGGATCTATGATTCTACAACAGATGCAGCAACTCTCTCAAAGGGAGGAGGGGGGATTTCTGTTTACCTTGGAAAAATCAGAAGCCTTGGATCAGAAATCCGTGGATTTAAAGGAAACTCATCGGGCATCATTCCATGGGCGAAGCTGCTGAATCAGACAGCAGTGAGTGTCGATCAGCTTGGACAGCGCAAGGGAGCTATCGCTATTTATTATAATGTGTTCGGCAAGGACCTTTTTTCTTTTCTTGATGCCAAGCTGAATAATGGTGATGAACGGCAGAGGGTTCATGATTTGTTCCTCGGACTCTGCATACCGGATTTATTTATGGAGAAGGCGGAATCGAGAGAAGACTGGTATCTTTTTGATCCGTATACGGTAAAAAAAGTGATGGGGTATGAGCTTGATGATTTCTATGATGAAGAGCCGGGTAAAGGCAGCTTCCGCGCAAAATACGACGAGTGTGCAGCTGCGGCAGACCGCGGGCTCTTCGGGGAGAAAGGCTCCGGCTATGACGTGGTGCCGGCCATTGAGATCTTTAAAAGAATCATGAAAAGCCAGCTCGAAACGGGAGTACCGTATATGTTTTACAGAGACACGGTCAACCGGGCTAACCCGAATAAGCATGCCGGCATGGTATACTGCAGCAACCTCTGCACCGAGATCGCCCAGAACGGATCGGCGACTACGGTGGAAGAGGAATTCACACAGGACGGAAAAATTGTGATCACAAAAAGCCCTGGAGATTATGTCACATGCAATTTAAGCTCCATTTCATTGGCCAAAGCCGTTAAAGATGAGGTGCTTGAGCGATTGATTCCTATTCAGGTCCGCATGCTGGATAACGTCGTTGATATGAACCAGGAACGGATTGAAGTGAAACAAGCCGTCCTTACAAACAAGAAATACCGTGCAATCGGCTTGGGTACTTTTGGGCTGCATCACCTTTTGGCAGTGGAGGGAATCCGATGGGAGTCAGAGGAGGCCGTATCCTACAATGACCGCCTCTACGAAAAGATCAGCTATTTAAGCATCCGTGCAAGCCATGAACTGGCCAAGGAAAAAGGAGCTTATCCCGCTTTTAAAGGTTCTGAATGGGAAACCGGCGTTTATTTTGAAGACAGGAACTATATAACGGACGAGTGGAAAGTATTAAAACAACAGGTTCAGCAGAACGGTCTGAGGAACGCCTGGCTTATGGCGGTTGCACCTAATGCAACAACGAGCCTGATCGCAAACTCAACAGCATCCGTCGATCCGATTTTTAAAAAAGAATACTCTGAAGAGAAAAAGGATTTTAGAATTCCGGTAACCGCTCCTGATCTTACTCCTCAGACAAACTGGTACTATAAATCCGCATATGAGCTGGATCAGCACTGGAGCATCAGACAGAACGCTGCTAGACAAAAACATGTTGACCAGTCGATTTCGTTTAACTTTTATGTCAAAAATACGATTAAAGCGAAAGAACTTCTCGATCTTCATATGACGGCATGGAAGTCAGGCTTGAAAACCACCTACTATACGAGGTCAACATCCATTGCAGAATTGGAAGACTGCGAGAGCTGTTCCAGCTAAGAAAGGGACTAGATGAAGAAATGAATACATTGACAGAACGAAAACTATATGATGTGAAAGCACCGAATGCATCTACCGGCTTGATTAACGGACAGAGCTCCAATGTATTAAACTGGGACGACGTGCGTTACGGCTGGGCCTATCCGCTTTATAAAAACATGCTCGCCAATTTTTGGACCCCATTTGAGATCAATATGTCAGGCGATGTGAAACAATACCCGAATCTATCAAGTGAGGAAAAGGATACATTTAATAAGATCATAGGTCTGCTGGCTTTCCTGGACAGCATTCAAACGGATTACTCTTCGAGGGTTTCAGCCTATCTAACGGATTCCAGCCTTTCCGCTCTCATGACGGTTCTATCCTTTCAGGAGGTCGTGCATAACCAATCCTATTCGTACGTGCTATCAAGCCTGGTCAACAAGCAAAAACAAGATGAAATCTTTGAATACTGGAAGCATGACCCTGTGTTGAGGGAACGGAACGATTTTATAGCGAATGGCTACTTGAAGTTTACAGAATACCCGACTCCAAAAACTTTTATGGAATCGATCGTTTATGATATCGTCCTGGAAGGCTTAAATTTTTACTCAGGCTTTGCGTTCTTCTATAATCTTGCCCGAAACCAAAAAATGGTCGCCTCCAGCACCATGATCAATTATATTAACCGTGATGAACAGCTTCACGTCAGGCTGTTCTCCAACATTTTCAAGGAATTGCTTAATGAAGTACCAGAATTAAATTCTCTTGAGACGGCCCGGTTCGTTCAGGAAACCTTCAAAAAGGCAGCAGAACTGGAGATACAATGGGGTCGATACATTATCGGAGATCGTTTTCCGGGACTGCGGATGGATGATTTAGAAGCCTACATTAAATTCATGGCGAACAAGCGAGTAAATGAACTTGGAATCGAACGCCCTTTTGAAGGCTTCAGAGAGAACCCTATGAAGTGGATTAAGGCGTATGAAGATGTTGACCATGGAAAGAGCGACTTCTTTGAGCAGAAGCCCCGGCAATATACAAAAGTTTCAGATGCCAACGGCTTTGACGATCTATAACTTAAACGCAAATTGTGTTAACTGAAATAAACATGATAAGATAATATCGGAGATGAAAACAGAGCTCCTGCCGCCTTAGCGGCAGGAGTCTGTTTTGTTTAGATTCAGGAATGGAGAGGACAAGCGCATATGCTTCTTTACATACTGGTAGGGCTGGCAGGAGTGGCTGGAGCCCTTTTAAGATACGGCATTGGACTTTTTTGGGAAGGAAGTTATCCGCTGGATACCTTCGTGATCAACATGGCAGGCTCATTCGCTCTCGGCTGCCTCGCGTTTTGGATTGAAAAAAATGCTAAAGTTCATCCTTATCTAATGGCAGTGGCGGGGACGGGATTCATCGGATCGTTTACTACGTTTTCTACATTCAGTGTAGAAAATATCAAACTGCTTGAAACAGGCCATACAGCAATTGCCGTATTTTATATTCTTTTAAGTTTAATAGGAGGTCTGTTCATGTCATGGCTTGGCTTTGTTCTGGCACGGCGGCCAAGAAAAAGAGGGGAGGGCCGGCGAGCATGATGCAGGCGATGTTAGTAGCAGCGGGCGGCTTCTTTGGAGCGGTTTTCAGGTTTGGCATCGGACAAATGGTAAAAAAAATAACAGAGTCCACGTTTCCGATCGCCACATTGTTTGTAAACTTAACAGGATCCTTCCTTCTTGGCTGGCTCACGAGAGCCCATGCAGATGATTCTATCAGACTGTTTTTTGGCATAGGATTTATGGGGGCGTTTACCACGTTTTCTACTTTTAAACTGGAAAACGTTCATTTTTATCGAAAAAGACAGTGGAAACATCTCATTGCCTATCTGGCGATCAGTTATACCGGAGGCCTTTTGGCAGCATTCCTTGGTTTTATGATAAACTTCAAGTGACTTTAGCCGGCAGAACGTAAAGCGTGGCTGAATCTGAACGATGGACAAGGGTGACGGGCGATAAATTATATAGAGAGTAGGTATTGGAATTGAAAGAAATGATATTATCACTTTTGGAATGGATAGTGGGGCTAGGACATCTCGGTATTGCACTCGGTCTTATGATTGAGGTCATTCCGAGTGAACTTATTTTATCTTACGCAGGCTATATGATCTCACAGGGTCATTTAACCTTTGCTGGCTCTGTGATTGCCGGCACGATTGGCGGGACCATTGCTCAGCTCTTTTTATACTGGATGGGCTATTACGGAGGTCGGCCGTTCCTGGAAAGATACGGGAAGTATATTCTCATCAGCCAAAAACAGATTGATCTATCAGAAAAGTGGTTTCAAAAATACGGGAATGGGGTCATCTTTTTTGCCCGGTTTATCCCTGTCGTCCGCCATGCTATTTCTATTCCAGCGGGTATTGCGAAGATGAGATTCACCACATTTACACTTTACACATTGATTGCGATTATTCCATGGTCCATTTTGTTTATCTACCTGGGAACCACACTCGGCAGCAATTGGGAAGATATTAAAACCATTGCGGCTCCTTATACAAGAGGGATTATGATCGTTGCGATCGTACTGTTGTTCATCATCGTTTTATGTAAAGTAAAAAAAGGTAAAAAGTAGTTTTCCCATCGATTGAAAAGGCTTCTTAAAGGGGTCTTTTTCTTTTCCCCGTTTCATACACTAGCGGAAAAAGAGCAGGCAGGTGAAGGCATGGAGGAATGGCAGAGGAATAAAAAAATCAATGAATTGCTGCTGAAAATAAGAGGAAATGCGCAAAAAGAAGAGATCGCTGGATATGTTGTCCGCGCAATGAGGGAATGCGGATATAGCAACCAAAACATACATCAGGTCCTTAAACACGTATATCGTCAGTTTGACCATATCCATTCGTAAACACGCGGACAGCCAGCGTGTTTTTTGTTACACTCAAACTGGAGTGCATGACTGAAACCAAACAGAGGAGAGGTGCTATGATGAAGCAATCCATCACATCACTGTTCGGCATTCAATATCCAATTGTTCAAGCAGGAATGGCCGGCGGGCCAGCGACTCCTGAGCTTGCTGCAGCCGTTTCGAATGCCGGAGGATTAGGAACTCTTGGAGCGGGTTATATGACCCCTGCCGATCTGGAGGCAGCCATCCATACCATGAAGGAATTAACGAATAAGCCCTGCGCCGTTAACTTGTTCCTTCCTGAAGTGTTCATGGAGGATAGCGTGCGGACGGAGAAAATGCGCAAGCGGCTGGCACCGTTCCGCTCTTCGCTTGGCATGGAACAGGCATCGGCGGAGTCTGGCTATCAGTCTATCTTTCAAGACCAGCTTCAAACGGTTCTGGATGCTCAAGTATCCATTGTGAGTTTTACTTTTAACTCACCTTCGACCGAACTTGTCGGCCAACTGAAAGAGCAAGGAATAACGATCATGGCGACTGCAACATCAGTGGAAGAGGCCCGGCAGCTGGAAGCCGAGGGAGTTGACGTTATTTCAGCTCAGGGCAGTGAAGCTGGAGGCCACCGGGGTACGTTTATCGGTGAAGCAGAAGACGCTTTGATTGGATCGATGACTCTCGTTCCCTTGCTCACAGACGCGGTTTCTGTACCTGTCATAGCAGCTGGAGGAATTATGGACGGGCGGGGAATTGCTGCAGCTATGGCACTTGGAGCGAGCGGAGTACAGCTGGGTACGGCCTTTTTAGCTTCAGCTGAAAGCGGCGCTCATCCTCTGCATAAAGATGCGATCTTTCAGGCGAAAGAAACGGATCTGAAACTGACGAAGGCGTTCTCAGGAAAAATGGCCCGAGGCATCAATAATGATTTTATGGAGCAGATGGCAGGAGAAGAAAATCTCCCACCCTATCCCATTCAGAATGCGCTGACTTCGGATATCCGAAAACAGGCGGCAATCCAAGGCAAAAGTGAGTGGATGTCATTATGGGCAGGGCAAGGTGCTCCTATGGCAACAAGACTGTCGGCCCATGAAATCATGGAAAACCTGGTGAAGGACTACAACCAGGTTATAAGCCGGATGCCCCCTTTTTAACAGCAATGCAGCCGCAGCCCTCAGGTCAGGGCTTGCGGCTGTTTACTTTTTAAACGTTCGGAGGAGTTCTGTTGTCGTACTCTTCAATTCTTTAACAGCTTCTCCAACACTTGTAACGTTTTGCTTTTTGTTATACAAATCATATTTTAGATATTCCGTTTTTTCATTCAGAAGAGCGGTCTGGTTCGTTACATCATTCATTTCTGCCTGCATGAGCTGTGTTGTACGGTTTAAGTTTTCCATCGTCTGCCGGCTCGACTTCATCAGCTTAACGGCATAGACCGCAAGGAAAACTAAGGCAGCAGCGACAACACCGATACTGATATAAATTAAGGCCATGTTCATCCTCCTTTGTTCTCTTTAATAAAGTGATACCCAATATTATTATGATACAAACAAAAGCCGCCTGATATTCAATGGATCAGTCGGCTTCTTTCAGAGGGCATGTCTTGCAGCATGTACCTCCATCTGTTCTGTAGTATAGACAGCACGTCTGCCTTTTTGGCATTTCCTTTTCCTCGTATTTTCTGGATGAATTCAAAAAAGGATTGGAGGAGGTTCCGAAATGAAAACCTTCCGCTTCCTGTACGATGAACCGGTAATCTTCTTCCAGCCGCTTTTTTATATGAGCGGGATGTTCCTCTGATCGCCATGCATCATAAAGCCATGCTATATAGATGAGTGCGTTCTCCCAAAGCATAGCTTTTGAAGCTTTCGTATAAAGGGCCAGATGATCGAGCAGGATGGTGATGTTTTGGGCAAAGATCATTTCGATCACGGAGGAACGCCATCTTTCCCGGTCGCCGGCCATGGAGATACCTTCCAGGTTTTGGAGGGAGAAGGAGGGAAGCCAGCTGTGCTTGTCCTGTTCATCGATAATGATCACGTTTTGGAGCCTCATGTCAAACTGCTTGTTCCTCAAGGAAAGCGCGTAAAGCGAGGAAGTCAGGCAGCAAAAGACATACCGTTTAAAAAACAAAGAGGCAGTGACTCTATCTTCCCGAGATCCTATTTTTTTGGCTGCTTCTTCAATAAAGGAAAGCATATTCTCACGATTCAGTAATCTTTTCGCTGCAAATGCGGCTTTTTCCTTTGAAAAGTGAAATTGAAAGCGGCATTTGTTTTCAAAATAGAGCTTTTCCGACTCGGACCAGCCAATCACATCACGCATATTGAGCTGAGCGGGTACCATGGCCAGCTGTTCGCCCCTTTCCATATGGAATGCACATCGGGGTGCCCAATAAAGGATCATTGACGATTTTACACGGCAGTCTGAAAACGTCAGAAACAAGCTGTTCATCCATAATGTCTTCCGGACGGCCTTGTGCAAAGACGGTGCTATTCTGAATCGCTACAAGATGATGGGCATAGCGGCAGGCTAAATTTAGATCATGAAGAACCATTACAATCGTGCGCTGCTCTTTTTGGTTTAAATCAAAAAGCAGATCAAGAATTTCAATCTGGTGGGTCATATCCAAATACGTAGTCGGTTCATCAAGAAGGATGGTTTCTGTACCCTGTGCAAGCGTCATCGCTATCCAGGCGCGCTGTCTTTGTCCTCCGGATAGCGAATCAACACTTCTCTCTGCAAATTGGAGCATATTGGTCGCTTCAAGTGCATGATAAACAGCTTCCTCGTCCTGTGCAGACCACTGTTTAAGCCAGGACTGATAAGGAAATCTGCCTTGCTTGACGAGCTGGAGGACGGTTAATCCTTCGGGTGCAACAGGCCCCTGTGGAAGTATGGCGAGCTCTTTGGCTACTTGCTTTGTTGAACGCTTGGCGATGTCTTTGCCATTCAATAGGATGGACCCCTCCTCAGGAGAGAGGAGTCGGGCCATCGACCGGAGAAGAGTAGATTTCCCGCAGCCGTTACTGCCGATCAATACGGTGATTTCTCCTTTAGGTATCGCTATTTTTAAATCATTAATCACAGGATTCTTTCCATATGACAATGTCAGTGATTCTGTTCGAATGGACATGATATCGCTCCTAACCATGGTTTTTAAAAAGCAAATAGATAAAATAGGGTGCTCCAATGGCAGCCGTGAACACGCCCGCTGGCACTTCCAACGGTGAAAACAGTGTACGGCCGGCCAAATCAGCGAGCAGGACCAGAATCGCACCCAAAAAACCCGAAACAGGAAGCATTGCACCGAAGGACGAACCGACCAGCCTTCTGGCAATATGTGGACCAATTAGTCCAACAAAACCGATCGCTCCTGTAAAAGCTACAGCAGAACCTGCAAGTGCTGTACTGATGAGAAGCAGCACAAACCGTCCCTTGTGGACCGAATGCCCTAGACTGGTTGCTACTTCGTCGCCCAATTCCTGGATATTCAGCGTTCGGCTAAAAAAGAGCAGAACAGGAACAAGGATGAGAAACCATGGCAAAAGGCTGTTTACATCCTGCCAGTTGGCAGCATAAACGGTTCCGGTCAGCCAGATCGTCGCCTGTGAAGCCGCATAAATCGGGCCCAGGATGATCATGAGGGTAGTGAGTGCCTGTGTAGCGGTCATTAGGCCGACACCGATTAAAATCAGCCGGACTGGAGCTATCCCGCGCTTCCAGGCAAGGATATAGATGAGAGCGGCCATCCCGAACGCGCCCAGAACAGCCGCAACGGGTAAATAACCAATGCTTACTTTCAAGTTGTTGCTTTGATTGCTAAACATCGTGATGAAGGTAACAGCTGCAAAACCTGCTCCTGTTGATATACCGAGCATATCCGGAGATGCAAGAGGGTTTCGGATCACTCCTTGCAATATCGCCCCTGCAAGAGAGAGGGACGCTCCAGCCATAACGGCGATTAAAATTCTGGGAAGTCTGAACTGCTGGATGACGACATCGTTCATACCGGATCCGGTTCCCGTTAAAGATTTAAGCACTTCAAGAGGGGAAATGTACAGCTCACCGATTCCTATGCTGACCGACATGATCCCCGCCATAAAAAGAAAAAGAACGATGGATATGATCAACGCTTTTTTATCAAGTAACATGGAATGACTCTTGGATCTAACGGTTACATACTTGCTCATTTGAATTGTCCTTTTCGTACAATATGAATAAAAAATGGTGTGCCGATTAGTGCGGTCATTACACCAACTGGCACTTCTTCGGGCAAAATGATGTATCTGGCACTGATGTCAGCTGCAATCAACAGTATTCCGCCAAGAAGAGCCGAATACGGAATCACCCAGCGATGGTCGTTGCCGACGAGATAACGGGCGATATGCGGAACAACAATACCGATAAAACCGATAGGACCGGCAACTGCTACAGAACCCCCAGCCAGAAATACAATAAGCACACCAGCCAGAATTTTAAATACGATTGTACGCTGCCCGAGGCTTTTGGCCACGTCTTCTCCGAGCAGGAAAATATTCAGCTGTCTGAATATGAGCATGGAACCTGCCCATGCGATAAGAAGATAGGGCAGTACAGGATAAAGCCATTCCAGCTTTCTCCCCTGTATGGATCCTGCAAGCCAGAACAGCACTTCCTCAAGGGCTTTTTCATTGGCAACTAGCATTCCCTGAGTGAGAGAAGCAAACATTGCAGCGATAACTGCACCGGCAAGCGTCATTTTTATAGGGGTTAAACCGTTGCGTCCCGCTGATCCCAATAAATACACGGCAATAGCGGATACCGCAGCTCCTGTAAAAGCGAGCCAGGTGAATTGCTGCAGAGAAGTAATATTGAAAAAGGAAACGGCTAAAACAATAAAGAATCCCGCACCCGCATTTAGCCCGAAAATATCGGTTGAAGCGATCGGGTTCCGGGTGATGGCTTGAAGCAATACTCCGGCAAGCGCCAATGACACGCCTACCACTGCACCGATGAGGGCACGAGGCAGACGAGCATTTTGAATGATCAAATGTTCGTTTGATCCATTAAAATGGGTAAACGCCTCGAGCGCTGTTTTCCAGCTCGTGTCTGTATACCCAAGCACCACACTCAATGCCATAAAAACGGCAAGCAGTATCGACCCGGAAAAAAGAAATACTGTTTTGTATTTGTTTGTTTGAATGATCCCGTTCATAATTACCTCAATTATTTGAATTAATTCCAGTTTAGTAAAGGCAGTGTCCCATGTCAATGACTTTGAAAATCATTATCAATTAGTATTGACAAATTCTTTTATTATCAGGTATGATGCTGATTGTAAATGAAAACCATTATCATTTGAAGGGGAGAAAGAAATGAAGACATTAAAGTCTACATATTCGAAGCTGGGAATTATACTTACGATTGTATCTGTCATGCTCTTGGCTGCGTGCGGCGGAACAGGAGAAAAGGAAAAAGCCGGAGATGATTCCAAAGGATACAGCGTCAAGCATGCCATGGGAACGACCAAAGTAAAAAGTGCTAAGCGTGTTGTTGTATTAACGAATGAAGGAACCGAAGCAGTACTCGCAATGGGGGTTAAACCTGTAGGAGCAGTGAAATCCTGGCTTGGAAACCCTTGGTACGATCATATCAAAGGTGAGATGAAAGGTGTCGAAGTCGTTGGTGATGAAAGCCAGGTAAATCTTGAGAAGATCGCTTCTTTAAAGCCGGATCTTATCATCGGTAATAAGATGAGACAGGAAAAAATTTATGATCAATTAAACAAGATTGCTCCGACCGTATTCTCTGAAGATCTTCGAGGCAACTGGAAAAGCAACTTCAAGTTATACTCCAAAGCGTTAAATAAAGAAGAACAAGGAAACAAAGTGATCAGTGATTATGATCAGCGTGTGAAGGAGATCAAGGAAAAAGCGGGCAATAACTTGAACAAAGAGATTTCTGTCGTCCGCTTTATGCCAGGAATTTCCCGCATCTATCTGACAAATTCATTCTCTGGGGTAGTTCTTGATCAATTAGGCTTTAATCGCCCTAAAGTAGAAAGCAAAGATGATTTTGTAGCTGAAGTGACAAAAGAACAAATCCCGCAAATGGATGGCGATGAGCTTTTCTACTTCACGTATGAAGTTGGAGATGGCGGAGCAACAAAGCAAGAAAAAGAATGGACAAACGATCCGCTTTGGAAGAACCTGAGCGCTGTAAAAAATGGCCACGTCCACAAGGTGTCCGATGCGATCTGGAATACAGCCGGCGGCGTTAAAGCAGCTAATTTATTGCTCGATGACATCGAAAAATATCTAGTAAAGAAATAGAACTTTTTAAACCCGTGATTGATTTCGATCACGGGTTTTCATTTACTCATTTTGTTTACGTGCGGGTCCGTTTTTCCGAGTTTACGATCCGCTTATCCGGGTTTACAGGCGAGTTTTAGCAGTTTACCTGCCAAACACAGCACGTTACATGCTGGACAACGCATCAGCTCCATCAATCACACCTGCTTATGTTGAACTAGCCTTTCGCTTGTCAATGAAATGTAACAATTTTCCTGAAGTAAGGATGATCTTTAGCGTATCATGAAGATATAGATACATCCTAAAACGGCAGGGAGGTATTATAGTATGAAAGAAAACGAGCTGGACAAGGAGCTTCAGAAGAAAGAGATTCTCATGAAGGATGAAGACACGGGCTGGTATTACGAAGACCATCTAACTGCGATTGTGAAACGCGCCGAAAAAGAAGGGGTCTTTGATGATCTTAAGGGAAAAGGCAAGCCGTTAGTTCTTGATGACAGCGATCTTACGTACAATCCGGATAAACAGCTGAACAAAATTTTGAAGGAAAACAACATACTGCCCAACTGGGTGAAGCTTGGAAAAGAGATCGAGCAGTTGAAGGAAGAAGTTAAAACGTATACCGTTGAATATAACATCAAAAGAACAGTTGATGAAATTAATAAAAAGGTGACAGCTTTCAATCTATCCTGCCCGCCTTCTGTGCAAAAACGCAAAGTTACTGTGAAAGAGTATTTACAGTGAGGAAAACCAAATCGCAGCAACTGCCGGTCATGAGTTAACCGGCAGTTTTTTTTTGAATATTTTTATAAAAGGTTATCAATAGACGGTTGAAGCATTTTGCCTTATAGTTACTGCAGAAGGAAAACACCAGGAGGCAAGCTATGCTCTTTTTATCACTGCCGCAATCGTTTTTGCAGATGAATACAATATTTATTTCCATTTTGATAGAGGCGCTGCCCTTTGTGGTTCTCGGTGTTTTTATGGCGGGAATGATACAGATCTTCGTTTCGGAAGAACTGGTGGCAAGGGTCATGCCCAAAAATCCAATTCTTGCTGTATTGTTCGCCTCATTCCTGGGGGCTCTTTTCCCAGCGTGTGAATGCGGCATCGTGCCGATCGTAAGGAGATTGGTTTCCAAAGGGGTGCCCATCTATGCGGGTATCGCTTTTATGCTGACAGGCCCGATCATCAATCCGGTGGTCCTTTTTTCAACGTATGTTGCGTTTGGCAGCAACTGGACGATGCCGTTATACCGTGCCGGGGGTGCGCTGGCTGTATCCGTCGTGGTTGGTTTGATTCTGGCTTTCTTTTATAAAGGGGACGGCCTGAAAATCACCGCAGGACACCATCATTCCCTTAAAAAGCTTACCGTCAAACAAAAGATTGGAGAAACTTTGAATCATGCTGTAGAAGAGTTTTTTTCCATGGGGAAATATTTAGTGGTTGGTTCATTGATCGCAGCGGCTGTACAGACTTATGTGAAAACATCCACATTATTGGCCATTGGTCAGGGACAAGCTTCATCATCTCTAGTCATGATGGGGCTGGCTTTTGTTCTATCACTTTGTTCAGAGGCAGACGCATTTATTGCATCTTCCTTCAGAAGTACGTTCTCCACCGGTTCGATCGTTGCCTTTCTTGTGTTTGGTCCGATGCTCGATATGAAGAATCTTCTGATGATGCTCGGGACGTTTAAAACAAAACTCGTACTCATTATCGTTACGTCTCTGTCTGTCGTCGTGTTTCTATATTCTTTGCTGTTCTAAGGAGGTGGCACTATGATTAGAGGATATCTTTTAATGGGTTTTACATTTTTAATCATGCAGCTTCATGCATCAGGTAACATAAGCAAGTACATTAATATGAAATACTCGTACCTGTCATTCAGTGTCATGTTTGCCCTGGCGCTCCTGACCATTGTGCAGTTTCGCAATGCTGTGAAGAACGATGGGAAAACCGACAGCTGTGATTGCTGTGACCACAGCCATTCCGTGGAAGATACATGGTATAAAAAGCTTTTCGTATATTCCATCTTTGCGTTTCCTGTGATTACAGGTATCTTTCTTCCTGTTGCGACGATGGATTCTAACATTGTAAAAGCGAAAGGTTTTCACTTTCCTGTAAATCAGGAATCGAAAGGTGATCCGTATGCCCAAAATCAATTTTTGCGTCCGGATACAAGCGTTTATTATGGCAAGGATGCCTATGATAAATTGATGCGAAAAGAAAAAAAGAAATATTCCAATTACGATACGCTTGCCTTAAACGATACAAATTATCTGAAGGGCATGGAGACCATATATAATTATCCGGGTGATTTCGACGACAAGAACATCTCATTTAAAGGGTTTGTGTATAATGATCCTGATACGAAAAAAAACCAGCTGTTCGTTTTCCGTTTCGGAATTATTCATTGTGTAGCGGATTCCGGTGTCTTTGGTATGATGGTGGAGATGCCCAATGGTGTTAAATTGAAAAATGATGAATGGATTACGGTAAAAGGCAAGATTTCGGAAATTTATTATCAGCCGTTTAAGACAAATATTCCTTATGTAAAAGTCGATTCATGGTCAAAAACAAATGCGCCGAAAGAACAATATGTGTATCGGGGCAATAATTGATCACAAGAGACACGGACCTGAAAAGGTTCGTGTTTTTAATTAGGACGAAAACAGGATCGATTGCCCTTTTCTTTATGAATGTTTTTTTCGTTATGAAACAAGCTATAGGAAAAGGGAAGGAGTGTTCAATATGGACAAGCAGCCGTATTATGTAAACGTTGAAACAGGTGAGGTACATAGTGATAAGACCGCATCCGGTTTTCAGTTCGAAATAAGGGCGACAGCCGAGGAAGTCAGCCGGCTCACCAAACTGTTCAGAGAGTGTGACGAAGCAGCCACCGATACCTTTTTAAGGACACATGTTCCATACGTTCCCTATCATAATGACTCTGATAACGACCGCTACGATCAAACATTAAAGGATATTTATCAGTTCATTCATGATCATGGACAGCCTTTGACGAAGGAACATATTGAATCGATGGGGATTCTGGACGAACGCCAATAAAAAAAGCTGCCCAGTTCAAACAAGCTGCTGAGCGGCTTTTCTTATCATAAATACATGAAGTATGCGGCGTAAATGATGATGATGACAGCGATTGAAAAGAAGACCAGCAGCCAGAGCACTGGGTTAAGGACGACTGTATGTCTAGCAATCGCAGCATTCACATTACCATCAGCTGCATTTTTTGTCCGTTTCGATTGCAGTACTTTCCATGTCCAGATCAATCCGACGGTGCATAGGATGAGGCCAGAAACCATGAGAATCCATAATAACATGAAAGTTCAGCTCCTTGCTTTTTGGGATTGTTTCTAGTTTTTTAAAAGGAGGAGCTGATTATACAGGGTTAAACAGTTACAGGCTCGAGCGAGAGTAGTTTTTCTTTTACTAGAGCCAGAACTTTCTCCGCATCCACTTTGTTGTGGACATCATATTTTTTGCTTTCGATGATGAGGACGGGTGTTTTAGTATAATTTTTTATCCACTGTTTGTACTTGCCATGGAGGGTTTGGTAATATTCCAGCAGTTCAGGATGGTTTTCTATCTGTTCATAATCACGGCCGCGGTACTTAATCCTGCTTAATGCAGTATCCAAATCACTGTCTAAATAAATCAGGAGGTCAGGCCGCTGCTTTGGGGAAGCACTGGTTTCATTCATTAACGTTTCCAATAGGTCGACATACGTTTCAAATTCCAGTTTGGTCATATTCCCGGCTTCATAATTCAGTTCCGCAAAGATTAAATCTTCATAAAGGCTGCGGTCAAGAACATGGTTCTGATCAGAGATTGCCTGCCGTATCGTTTTAAAGCGTGTATTCAAAAAGTAAATCTGAAGCGGGAAAGCCCACCGTTTTGGATTTACATAATAGTCAGGCAAAATGGGGTTATCGCCCACACTCTCGTAATATACCCGGCTTCCGAGAGATTCACTGATCAGCTCAGCGAATGTTGTTTTGCCAGTTCCTATCATTCCAGCCATTAAAATCACTAAATAAGCCCCCTGTATGTATCCATTTCTTTTTATGTAGAGTTAGTCGTCTATATATGGCGCTATAAAAGCAAACACCTTCTAAATATATCACTTTTGCTGAAAGCTGAATAGTACATTTCTGGCGGCTGCTTTGCTATTATAATAGGAAGAGTATGTTTTCCTTATCGATTAACATCAAGGAAGGTGTGTATCATGACCATCAAACTAAAAGTGTACTCTGATTATACTTGCCCTTATTGCTACTTGGCAGAAACAGCAATCGAGAGAGCAGCCGAATACAAGGATGTTAGTGTGGAATGGAAGCCGTTTGAAGTACACCCAGACCCTTCTCACCATAAAACAGTCAGAGAATGGAGCAGGGACTGGGAAGCTGCTGTCTTTCCTCATGCCAGAGAGCTGGGAAAAGAAATAATGGTTCCGGACCTCCCGTCATTACCTAATACAAGCTTAGCTCATATAGGGTTTATATATGCAAAAGAACGAGCCAAAGATAAATTGTATTCTCAGCTCGTTTTTTCCGCTTTTTTTAAACAAGGCAAGGATATTGGCAATAAGGAAGTATTAGTGCAGATAGCTGCACAAACTGGAATGGATCGGACCGGATTTCTTCAGGCGCTTTCTTCTAAGGGATATAAAGAAAAGCTAGAACGGGAACTTCAGGAGGCGAGAGCGGATCAAATTACAGGAGCGCCTACGATTGTGATCGGGGAGCGTGTTTTGAAAGGGCTCTATCCTCAGGCGGCGATCGAGAAAGCGATTCGATGCACAATCCGTGATCAAAAAATGCAATTCTGCGAAGGTGACGAATGCCATTAGAGAATTGACCAAAAAAGAGCCTCACAGGTATGGCCTGTGAGGCTCTTTTTTCATTCTACGATGAAAAAGGGGGTTGATAGGGATGAGTACAATATATCAAACCTGAAATAGAATTGAGGGAATGTGTGATTTTTTTGATATGAATATGAAACTTCACGAAAAATAGAGTTTCAGGCGATCATCGCCGATAAAATAGACAGAAAATAAAAAAAGCCTTGGTCAGAGGCTTTTTTTACTCTACTATTCTAAAAAAGGGGGGTTACACTTTATTAGACGAATCAAGTCTGAAAAAGTTTCACATAAAATAAAAAAGATAGGTAAAGTTTCTTTTAGTCATGTTAAATTAAATAAAAAAGATTCGGGGTAGGGAAGATGCGCAAATCATTTTATCAACAATGGCATCCCATTGTGACCACCATTATAATGGGTACTTTTTTCTCGCGAGCCGCTTTTTTTATGACGATGCCTTTTTTGGCGATTTTTTTATACAAGGAAAAAGGGATCGATCCTCAGACTGTAGGTTTGATCATCGGGGTAAGTGCACTCACAGGCACCTTTGGCGGTTTCATCGGCGGTTATTTATCTGATCGGATCGGCAGGTTCCCGGTCATGATTATTGCGATCTTCTCTTGGGGCGGTGTTTTCGCAGGGTTTGCCCTGGCTGACGCAGTTTGGAGCTTCTTTGCACTGAATTGCATTAACGGGCTGTGCCGGTCATGGTTTGAACCCATCTCACGGGCATTATTGGCAGATGTGACCACAAAAGAAAACCGGCTCGGTGTGTTTAATGCCCGGTATTTCTCCATTAATGCAGGTGCCGCAATCGGGCCCGTGGCAGGTACATATTTAGGAAGTTCATCCTCGATGTCGGCCTTTTTTATTACTTCCGCTGTTTATTTTCTATACGCTGTGATTGTACTGCTGCTGATGAGAAAATACAAAGCAAGACTGCAGCCCCAGCAAGAGAATAAGCTGACCGTCAAGGAAGCCGTAAGTGTCATCAGCAGGGATAAAGTGCTGCTGTATTTTCTTCTTGGAAATATCGCCGTACTGATGGCTCAATCTCAGATGGACTCCACGCTAGCCCAATATATGGGCAGCTCTCCACACTTCCATGACGGGGTGAAGTTATTTTCATATCTAATTGTTACAAATGCAGTGACGGTCCTTATCCTGCAGTACCCGGTGACAAATTATGTAAAAAGGTTTGATCCGATGTTTGCCCTGCGGATTGGAAGTGCCGCTTTCAGTCTGGCCTTGCTAGGTTTTGGGTTATCGGCAAACTGGCTATTCCTTGTTCTCTCCATGGTTGTATTGACGCTCGGGGAAATCATTGTGTTTGTTATCAGTGATGTGTTGCTGGACGACTTGGCACCCGATCATATGAGGGGAACATACTTTGGATCCATGTCTTTCCGCTCCATCGGCTTCAGTGCGGGGCCATGGATCGGGGGGCTTTTGCTGAAAACATTTGGTTTTGACCATGGTTTTTATGTATTTGGGTGTTTGACCCTCCTCTCCCTCCTCGCCTTGCCGTTCTTTCAGCTGGGGCAAAAAGTGAAGGAGAAGAACAAACTGGAAAGTCAGCGCACTTCAACTTTTGCCAGAAGGCAGGGAACCATTGAATCGAAGTGATAGGAGGCAAATAAAATGGACATTATCAAAGCACTACTCTCCTTTTTATGCCGAATAGCACTAATGATTGCAGGGTTGTTCGTCCTTTATCTGTGGCTGCATGCAACAGCGGGGATTCTATTAGCCGTATTCGTTCTGGCTGTTTGTTTTATTTGGTTTATGCACGGATTCCTGGGGCTGACCGGCGGTTTACGGGACAAACGTAAAGCAGCATCGCAGATGGGTTTGGCCCTTGGAGCAGGTCTGGCCTGTTCCCTTCTTTCTCTGGTGAATTATTCCTTCTACTCCTTTTTGCAAGGAACAACGATCAATGCCCAAATTAAAAAGGAATATTACCAGGAAGCGCTCATTTCCAACTATGAATCTCTGCAGCGGAGAATGAGATATCTATCCATGACCCGGCACATGGATGAAAAGAATGTGGAGATATATTACCCGGATAAAGATTCCATCTATGCAAAGGAAGTTATGAATCAAAGGCAGGCGGTAGACAATGCAGCACGGAAAGTTCTGCCCTTTCATCATGTCCCAAAAGTCAGAGTGATCCTTTATCATAACCCATTGATCATGAAGCAAAATTTGCCCCCCAACCATTATGAATCGTTAAGTGGAATGTATGTCCCCAAAGAGATGACCATTCATCTCCTCGTACCGTCCGAATCGGGAGAACATACAGAAAGTATAAAAAAGCTGTTCGCGCACGAGTATGCCCACCATCTTATTATTTCGTATCTAACGGAAAAAGGAAAAGATAACCGCGATGTTCCGAGGTGGTTTGAAGAGGGGTTAGCTGAATATATCAGCTATAAGAGCATTGGCCGGGCCCAGATATTCAGCCCGTTCGAACTGGTTCCCTTTGAACAATTGAGTTCCGTCAACGGTTGGGAAAAAGCAACCAGAATAAATTCACCCTATCGCCCTTATGAGCAGAGTTACTTCGCCATCGATCAGCTTCTTCATGATTACGGAAGACCAGCTGTTACAAAGCTTTTAACCAAAGAAGACCTGGAGCCTTTTTCCCGTGTTTTTGAGAAGCAGACAGGAAATACATTAGCCTTTTTTCAAGCAAGATTTTTAAAGGATGAAAACGACATCTATCGGTTAAACATCAAGAAGGAATTCTTAAACCGGTAATAAATGCGACTTGTAAAATTCGGTATCATGCATGGATTTGGGAGAACAAACTTCCTTGTCGATAGCCCGATGCCTATACACACAGGACAATGGTGCATAGGATGGTAGAGTAATACAGAAAGGGAGTTGAGAATTTGAACGAAAGGCAATTTCAGTTTCCTTCTTTCCCTGGGGGACAGAGCAGCCAGCAGTTTCCGTCCTTTCCGGGAGGTCAGGGAGGCCAGCAGTTACCAGATTTCCCTGGCGGCCAGCAGCAAGCGGGAATGTATCCGCCAGGGCCTCCGCCCTCTACAACACCCCAGGCATCTCCTGCAATGCTCTCCGGACAGCCGGGAACTTTTGCTGTTGATCCGGGTGCAATCAGGCCTTGTTTGTACAGGTATGTTTTCATCTGGCTGAACAACGGTCAAGGATTCTGGGCATGGCTTACGTTTGCGGGATTCCAGTCAATTGCAGGTTTTCGGTGGAACGGTATCAGATGGCACTACTTTGGCATGGACACCAACCGCATTGCAAGCTTTGTCTGTACGTGACTTAGAGAAAGCCGCTCTTTTTCGGCTTTCTTTTCTTTTGAAATAAATTAAACACAATCTACATAACGACCGATATAAAAAAAAACTGGAAAATAGCGGATGAGACTAAGGCGTTGTAACGAATATTAGTCCAGCACGTCTAACTCTATGAGGTGATAAAATTGACAAATAAAATTTGGATAGCAGGGCTGTGTGCAGGGAGTCTCCTCTTGGGAGCAGCGGGCTGCAGTGCCGGTACAACCGAAAAAAATGATGCGGCCCCGTCTGTTACACATAAAGTGGCAAAAGAACAAGAGGACTCGGGCCAGCCGGCTGAAGCAAAGGTTCAAACGATCACCGATGAAGGAATCTATACAAAGCAGCTGAATGAACATACGATCGAGCTGCATACCAATTCAAACGGAACGCTTCAGCTGCTGCTTGCTGATGCAGCCAAGGAAGCGATTAAAACAATTAAAACAGGCTCCACCGTTTCAGTTTCTTTTCAATTAAATAATAAACAATACACAGCAGAGACGATCAAGCTGATGATGGAACCTAAGGAACAGCCTGCCCAGTCAAAGCCTCAGCCGGATTCAAGCGCTTTGCCAAAAACAAAAATGCTTACTGTGAATGTTGAAGGGGAAGAAGATCAACGAGCGGGCAAATTGGCTGAAAGTGATCAAGGCTACTACTTATACAAACTTGATGACTTTGATTTTACGGCAGAGGAGCCGGGCAGAGATCTCTTATACTCTCAGATGGATGAAGAATATTTTGTGAGAATCGAGCCTCTGACTGATGATGCGAGCTTGACAGATGTTAAATCCATAGGGGTAAAAGAGTTAGAAGCTGTCGGAGAACCAGAAGAAGTAAAGGGAGCTGACGTTAGCGATTCGTTTGCTCGGTCAAAATTTGTTCTAAGAGCAGATTCCGATGAACTCATTAAATATATCATCGTCCAGGAGGAAGACGGACATTTAGTAAAATATACCGTCCATCTCCCTGTGCGTGAACCTATTGAAGGAATACAGCCGTCGTTTTGGTCAATGCTGGGCTCTCTGGCGTTTAAAAAGTAAGATAGTATGAAGAAAAGAGCATGGGATCATGCTCTTTTTTAAGTACAAGTTTTCAGAAAAGGTGTCCTATTTTTGGATGGTGCATATATTGTTTATTATCTTTAAAAAAGTTTCCTTAAGGAAAAAGGAGGGAAAACATGAATTGGAGCAGCAAGCTTTCCTTAAAAAAAGTTGAACACTATACCCGGTTTCTTCACCGGTTAGGCGTTTTTAATGAGGGTGATAAGAACGAGATCCTGGATAAAATCGTTCAGTATAAACAGAGAAAAACGTTTTAATTCGTCATCCTTAGACAGACACAACCACAGAGTCATAAGAATAGGTTGTAAGAAACATTGAGAGGGGAGATCCATATGGGTCAATGGATGTTTCAATTCTTCCTGGCTCTTTTGGCCATCGTCTGTTTTACTGTCTATTATTTCGTACCTCATGCCAGCAATTATTTCTACATCCTATCTTTTGCGAGCAGTATTCTTTTGATGTTTCTGACTTACAGGCAAGGAAGGAAACATTCCGATTGAGATTGCAAACTTTGTCAAAAAAGAGAAGGGAAACAGGGAATGCTGAAGAATCTATATATTACCGGAGAGGAGGTTATACATGAATGATAGAGCATATGATCATAAATTTAGTGGTTGTCCTCATTCCGTTAATATCACTCCAGTTTGTACTGTTTGAAAAAAATACTGCGGCTAAACATCCGGGAGCCACTGTAATGTTCCATATAAGCAATGCCGCAGTAATTGTTGTCTGTATGACCTTCCCTGTTGATTTTTCGGCAGGTGTTTTTTTCGATCTTCGATACATACCGTTAATCATCAGCTTTCTCTATGGGGGGATCGCCCCCGGATGCCTGACCGCCGTTCTATTAATAGGGTACCGTTTGCTCCTGGGAGGCGATGGCATGATTACTGCCATTCTCTTTACAGTTGTCGCAGGGATTGTAACGATCAGCCAGTTTCAATCGTATCACTTGCTGCCTCTCAAAAAAAAGTTGAAGAAAATAACAGGTTTGTCAATGGGAATTACCCTTTCGAAGCTTCTTTTTCTATTCCTTTATCTGGCATTCACTGATGTGATCAGCTGGGACCTGAAAAAGGCTGCGATTTACATAGGTTACCCTTTACTCCAAACTGCCGTGCTGGTCGTGGTTATAACCTTAATTGAAAATATCCGGCATGCACTCCACTTTCAGCTTCAGCAATCAGAAATGCTGAATTCAGTAGGGCAGCTCGCTGCTTCTGTTACCCATGAAGTCCGAAATCCTATGGCTGTAGCGCGGGGCTTTATGCAGATTTTTCAAAAGGAAAAATACATACCTGAAGATAAAAAGATTTTCTTAAACATGATGATTGAAGAAATTGACAGGGCTCAGATGATCATCTCCGATTATTTGTCTCTCGTTAAAACCAACTCTTCGCGGATTGAACGGCTCAATGTTTCTGAGTTATTATCCTCGCTAAAAAGCGTCATGTTTCCATTTGCCCTGCTGAAAGGTGTAGATCTTGTTCAAAAACCGGCAGATAATGTCCATGTGGTAGGAGATCCAGTAAAGGTAAAACAAATCTTAATGAACATCATTAAGAATGGTATTGAGGCAACACCTGAGGGAGGAACGGTTACCCTTTCTGCTTTTATGGAAGAAAAAGAAGCAATTATACATATATCAGACACAGGGATCGGAATGGCGAGAGAACAGCTGAAGAAACTGGGGAATCCATTTTTCACAACGAAATCAAGCGGGACCGGGTTAGGGCTTATGGCGAGCTATCGAATGGCGGCCGAAATGAACGGAAGGATTGAGGCCACAAGCGAAATTGGGAAAGGTACCCATTTTAAAATTATTTTTCCAAAATAAAAAGGATCGGCCGAATGGCCGGTCCTTAAAATTTATGTTGGTTATCTTTTTACTACGTTGGACGCCTGCGGTCCGCGAGCACCTTCTACGATTTCAAATTCAACTTCCTGGCCTTCTTCTAGTGTCTTGAAGCCTTCGGATTGAATCGCTGAGAAGTGTACGAAAACATCATCAGCACCTTCAACTTCGATAAAACCAAAACCTTTTTCTGCGTTAAACCATTTTACTTTACCTGTTTGCATTACTATGCCTCCTAAAACTTTGCACGTTGTGCCTTTATTACCATAGAACCTTTCAAACATCACTACAACACAAAATATGTAATCAAAGTCTAAATGGTTGGAACTACTATATCATAGAAAAGTTTCGTAAGCAAGTCGTTTTGTCAGAAAAATTAAAAACCTTTACTCCTCTGAAGGGCCGTCCTCTGAGACAGGGCGGGAAAGATGGTGGGAAGGCTGTACAGCTACTTTTCCGGTAGCTTTCACGATTTCATTGAGTATGTTAATTCTTGATTGATCGTTAAAGTTTTGAGCTTTTACATAAGCATAGCCATTTTCATTGGAAACATAGCGTGGAGGAAGGTGATTGAGTGTAATAGCATAGACATCCGTCTTGCATAAATCACATTTACAAGGGAGTTCGAGCTGTTTCCAATAATAATTTAACGCCTCTTCTACAAGAATTTCCATTGCATTTCTGACTTTCATGGCAATATTTTCCCCTTTAATAAGATAGAACTAGAATAGCTTATTTTTACTACGCCTGTAAATTATTTAGGTGAAGGATGGTTCCTTCGGCCTATATTTAGGAATAATATATGATTTTCAGAAAGTTCTGTTGAAATCATATATGATTTTCAACTATCATAAACTTATGGAAAATAACAACAGAATCAGCAAGCAGCAGTATGCCTACAAGGTCATTAAATCACGTATTCTAGATGGGCGATATCCACCAGGGTACAGGATTGTTATTGATCAGCTGGCAAGAGAACTGCACACAAGCGCCATCCCGGTTCGTGAAGCCATACGCAATCTGGAAGCTGACGGGCTTATTCATTTTAAACCCTACAGCGGTGCTATTGTCACCCCCTTTAATGAGAAAGAGTATCTGGAAACACTGTCTGTTCTGGCTGTATTAGAAGGTCACGCGACTGCCATTTCAGCACAGCATTTCCCCCGCCACAAAATTAACGACCTCATTGCGATCAACAACCGGATGAAAGAGGCATTGGATGAATTCGATTTTCTTATGTTCGGGAACTGCAACAGGGAATTCCACAGCTTAACCTACCAATACTGCGATAATCACTTCTTAGCAGAAAACATCAAATCCACCTGGAACAGACTCGACCGAGTAAGGAAGATGGGCTCCGCCACCAAGCCGGCACGAGCAAAAAAATCCATCGAAGAACATGAAAAGATCATTGAAATGCTTCTTAACCGTCATGCTTTCCAAGAAATTGAAGCCTATGTCCGCGCTCACAAATTAAACACCGTACAGTCATTCTTGGAAGAAAAGAAAAGTCAGGAAGCATTTCGAAATTATACATGATGAGGAGGGAAAAGCTTTACTGCTTCAGCTTTACGATGGTACTGCTTCAGCATTACGATTAAAGGAGAGATGATGATTTTGTCCACTAACAATTTTGATGAGATAAAAAGCAGGCTAAAGGGATCTGTTGCGCCTATCATTACGCCTTTCCAAGCGGATGACAGCCTTGATTTGGAAACCCTTCGTAGCTTGATCAATTGGCATATTGAAAGCGGAAGCCACGGAATTTCAGTTACAGGCACGACTGGAGAACCGAGTTCATTGACACTTCAGGAAAGAGAACAGGTGATGGACACGGCGATCCGTTCTGCAGCAGGCAGAGTGCCTGTCGTACCTGGAACAGGCTCGACCAATCATCTGGAAACCTTGCATCTGACGAAAAGAGCCCAGGAAATGGGAGCAGATGCAGCCATGGTTATTGTACCTTATTACAATAAGCCTTCTCAGCACGCGTTATATCAACATTTCAAAGCGGTTGCAGAGTCTGTTGATATCCCTTTGATCATCTACAATATTCCTGGTAGAACAGCTGTGAATCTTGAAGTGAAAACGCTCGCGAGGCTAAAAGAGGACTGTCCGAACATCATCGGGGTGAAAGAGTCGAACAAAGACTTCGAACATGTCAATCGTGTTCTCCTTAACTGTGGAAGGGATTTTCTGCTGTTCTCCGGCATTGAGCTGCTCTGCTATCCGATGCTTGCAATCGGAGGGAAAGGCTATATCAGTGCAACGGCCAATGTCCTCCCAGGGAAGGTAGCGGAGGTGTACAATGCGTGGGAAGCAGGAAACGTTGAGGAAGCGATGCAGCTTCATTATGAACTAATGCCGTTGAACGATGTTTTGTTCAGGGATACAAATCCTGCACCATTAAAGGCGGCACTCGGAATGATGGGCAAAATTAAGCCGAGGCTGAGACTTCCGATGGATCTGCCATCTGATGGCATTCAAAACGAGATTCGTACTGTATTAAACCGTTATGGATTATTGAATAAAGTGGGGAGTGAGTTGCAATGAAGCACGCACGTATCCTGTTTGAAGGCAGAGAGCGGACGGCGACGTTAAAGGATGATCGGCTTCTTCTGAGCTGTGGACGGACGATCTTAACGAGCGAAGCAGAGGCTTGGCTTCCGCCGCTTAAACCGAATAAGATGATCGGTCTGGCATTAAACTACGCGGATCATGCGGAGGAGCTAGGATTGGATAAACCGGCTGAACCTGTACTCTTCATCAAGCCGAACAGTTCGCTAGTCGGCCATAAAGCACCCGTTTATTATCCGGATGGAGCTACTTATATGCATTATGAAAATGAACTTGCTGTGGTGATCGGAAGAGAAGGAAGAAATATTAAAGCGAAGGATGCGATGGAATTTGTAAGCGGTTACACCATTGCGAATGATGTAACGGTCCGTGATTTTGTCAACAACATGTACCGTCCGCCCGTCCGTGCAAAAGGGCATGACACCTTTGGACCGCTTGGACCTTATGTTGTGGATGCTGCAGATATTCCTGATCCAAATAACTTAGAGCTTAGAACGTACGTTAACGGTGAACTGAGGCAGCAAGGCAATACAAAGAATTTGATCTACAGCATTTCTGAGCTCATTGAGTTCATTTCTTCGTTCATGACACTGGAAGTGAACGACATCATTTGGACGGGGACACCTAAAGGGATTTCTCACGTTCATCCGGGTGATACGTTAAGACTTGAAATTGATTATATCGGAACTCTTGAGAATAAAATTCTTGATGGCCGCTCTGCGGGTACGGCAGCAGGAGGGATGCAGCATGAGCAGCAGCTATGAAAAAACCGTTCTCCATTATATAAATGGTGAGTTTGTTCCTTCGATATCAGGTGAGACGTTTGCCAATCTCAATCCATTTACGAATGAAACGATTAATGCGGTCGCCGAAGGAACGGAAGCGGAAATTGATACTGCCGTTAAGTCAGCAAAGACCGCCTTTAAAACAGGACCGTGGGGAAGAATGAAACTCAGCGAAAGGCTTAAACACATTCATAAAATTGCGGATCTCATCGACCGCGATATTGAGCAGGTGGCGAAGCTGGAGTCTTTGGATACCGGTCTTCCGATCTCTCAGACGAAAAAAATGGTTGGAAGAGCAGCAGACAACTTCCGTTTTTATGCCGAAATGGTAAAGAACAGAATGGTTGGTGAAGCCTACCATGTAGACGATGAATTCATCAACTACACGATTCAGAAACCGGTGGGAGTCGCCGGGTTAATAACTCCTTGGAATGCCCCTTTCATGCTCGAAACATGGAAAGTTGCGCCGGCTCTTGCAACCGGGAATACGGTTGTGCTCAAGCCCGCTGAATGGTCGCCGCTGACCGCCCATAAGCTCGGAGAAATTATTCATGAAGCCGGTCTGCCGGAGGGTGTATTCAATATCGTACACGGATTTGGGGAAACCGCAGGTGCAGCCTTAGTCGCCCATCCAGATGTTCAGTTGATTTCGTTTACGGGTGAGACGAAAACGGGTTCGGAAATCATGCGTAATGGAGCCGATTCCCTTAAACGGTTTTCCATGGAACTTGGGGGCAAGTCGCCCATCATCGTGTTTGAAGACTGTGATGTTGACCGTGCCCTGGATGCATGTGTATGGGGAATTTTCTCTTTTAATGGAGAAAGGTGCACAGCCAATTCCAGACTGTTCGTTCAGAAGTCCATCAGCGAATCCTTCATCCGCGCATTAAAAGAAAGAGTTCAAAACATTATTGTAGGTGATCCTTCCCATGTTGATACAGAAGTCGGTCCGCTGATCCATAAGGATCATTATGAAAATGTGAAAAGGTATATAAAGATCGCTGAAGATGAAGGCGGTGAGGTTTATGCTGCTGAAGTGCCGAAGCATCTTTCGAAAGGCAACTTTATACCGCCGACTCTACTGTTGAATGTGAAGAACGGCATGACGGTGGCTCAGGAAGAGATATTTGGACCGGTCTTAACGGTTATGACCTTCCAGACAGAAGAAGAAGTCATTGAGATGGCCAACGATGTTAAATATGGGCTAGCCGGCTATGTCTGGACAAATGATATGAAAAAAGGACATCGGGTTGCAGGTGCCATAGACGCTGGGATGCTTTGGGTGAATTCACAGAACGTACGCGATCTGCGCATACCGTTTGGCGGATCTAAATCGTCTGGAATCGGCAGAGAAGGCGGCCATTATGCGTTTGAATTCTACACAGAAATGAAAGTGGTTCATGTGGCGGTGGGTGATCATCATATTCAGCAGTTTGGCAAAAAGAACAAAGCTGCATCTGCAAACACAAACGCCTGAAGCTAGAACAACAGCAAGCTATTATATGTTGGGAGGGAATGACATTGCCTGCACGCACGGGAGAGCAATATATAAACGGTTTGAAAAGGGCTAACAACAATGTTTGGATCCATGGAAAACGAGTAACTGATGTAACAGAGCATCCAGCCTTAAGGAATGTGGTGCGATCCATTGCCAATCTTTTTGATCTCCAGCATGAAAAAGCAGAAAAGATGCTCTACACCTCAGATACAACTGGAGATAAGGTCGGTCTATCGTTCATCGCCCCGAAAACAAAGGACGATCTAATCGCGCGCCGTGAAATGTTTACTGAATGGGCTCGGTACACGGGAGGCATGATGGGACGCACGCCAGATTACTTGAATACAAGTATCATGGCGTTTGGCACGGCAGACTCTTTCTTTGCACAGGGAGACCCGATGTTTGCAGAGAACGCGAGAAACTATTATCACTATTGCCGTGAGAAAGATGTCAGCCTTACGCACACGCTCATCCATCCGCAGACCAACCGTTCGAAAAAACAGTCTGAGCAAAAGGATCCTTATCTTTCTGCAAGAATCGTAGAAAAGAATAAAGAGGGCATTGTCATAAAAGGAGCACGGCTTTTAGCAACGCTTGGCGGTGTAACGGACGAGATTGTCGTGTTCCCCTCCACATTAAACAAGGCGGCGACAGAGGATGATCCGTACGCCATGGCTTTTGCTATTCCTAACAATACCGAGGGCTTAAAGTTTCTCTGCCGGGAGTCCTTTGACCAAGGAAGGAACCAGTGGGACCATCCGTTAAGTTCGCGGTTTGAAGAGAGCGATGCAATCGTCGTCTTCGATAACGTGCTTGTGCCATGGGACCGTGTGTTCGTTGGGGGCAGCTCCGATATTTGCAACCGTACGTATGTGGAAACAAACGCGATCGTACATATGGCCCACCAAGTCGTCGCAAAGAATACCGTAAAAACGGAATTTGTTCTCGGCATCATCTTAAGCATCATGGATGCCATTGGTATTGATGTATTCCCGCACGTAAAGGAGAAAGCATCCGAGGTCATGCTCATTCTTGAAACGATGAAATCTCATCTGTTCCGAGCCGAACAATATGCGGCCCTTGATGCCTATGGAAACATGACGCCTGATTTTGCACCGCTTAATGCGGCTCGAAACTGGTTTCCAAAAATGTATCAGCGTATGGTCGAGATTGTAAGGATCTTGGGGGCATCCGGCCTGATGGGCATACCAACTGAGGCTGACTTTGAAGCTGAAGACATCGGGGAGCTCGTCCACCGCTATACACAGGCTGCGAACATCAATGGTTACGAAAGGGTTCAGCTTTTCAGGCTCGCCTGGGATGTGTGCATGAGTTCCTTTGGCGGCAGGCAGGCGCTGTACGAATATTATTTTTTTGGAGATCCTGCGCGCATGTCCAATATTTATTATGATGGCTTCAACAAGGAACCGTACAAGCAAATGGTACAGGAATTCTTGAACCGTTTGAAGACCCCTGACCATAACTATGCGCGGATTTAAGGAGGTGCTTTATGGACTTTAATATCATTCGAGTGGCCCGAGTGGTCATGAATGTAACCGATCTGAATGCATCACGGGATTTTTATATCAATGCGCTTGGATTTATCGAGACGGAAAATGATGGAGAGCATATCTATTTGCGGGGCCTGGAAGAACATTGTCATCATTGTCTTGTATTAAAGAAAGCGGATCAGCCGGGTGTTCACGCCATCGGGTATAAAGTATGGCATGAAGATGATTTGGAGAAAATTGAAAGGCTTTTCAAAAGGGAGAACCTCTATACACAGTGGGAGGAGGCGGGAACCCAAAAGGCTCTCGGCCGAATATTGAAGGCGACCGATCCTTCGGGCATGCCGCTCGAATTCTTTTCGAAAATGGAAACGGTGGAACGCTGCCTGCAGAAGTATGACCTGTATAAGGGAGCACGCATCCAACGAATCGACCATGTTAACTGCATGGTTCCTGATGTAGAGAAGTCCGTCGCTTTTTATACACATAAACTCGGTTTCCGTTGTTCCGAATATACAGCTACTGATGATGACAGAACATGGGCTGCCTGGCTTCACCGTAAGCCGTCTGTTCATGATGTTGCGTTTATGAACGGAGAGGGCCCCCGCCTTCACCATGTGGGCTTCTGGCTTTCTGATCCGATGAGCCTTATTCATTCCTGTGATGTGCTGGCAAGCATGGGATATGCGGACTGTATCGAGAGAGGGCCTGGGCGGCACGGCTTATCCAACGCCTTTTTCCTCTATATCCGCGATCCTGACGGAAACCGCCTCGAGCTCTATAACGGAGATTATTTGACGTGTGATCCGGATTTTGATCCGGTAAAATGGGATATTAACGACCCGCGCCGCCAGACGTTCTGGGGGCATAAAGCCCCTGATAGCTGGTTCGAAGAAGCAGCAGCATTTATACAGCAGGAAACTGGCAGCCCTGTTCAACAGTCAAAAGCGGTTTTGGCCCAGCAGAAACCAGATTTTGTGACATGACGCAGAGGAGGAGGAGCTGTCATAAGAGAAGTTTTCTTATGGCAGTTTTTTTAATACTTGTATTCGTTCCTAATCCAGCGGGATTATGAGATGATAGAATCGTACATCTGAATGGATAAAGAAGGGAGCACTTTCAAATGGCCAAACCGGAAATACCTGTTCAGCTTTCAATGGAACTTTTTGAATATTTACAAGGGGAAAAACTGGTGCTGCTCGGCACGGTGGATGCAGAAACGAATGCGCCGGGAGTGACTGCGATCTCTTGGGTCAAAGGTGTCGACGAAAAAAGAATCAGATTTACTGTAACAAATAATTCCCGAATTGTCGCTAACATTAAGGGAAATCCCCAGGTCGTTCTAACCGTCTTTGGCCTGGGGAGCGTCTATTCCATCAATGGAAAGGCGGTTATTCTTGAAGACAGAATGGAGGGGGTCCCGCTAAAGCTTGCCAAGATCGAGGTAGTGGTCGACCACGTCTTCGAGAGTATGTTCTGGGGAGCTAAGATTGTGCAAGAGCCTGAATACGAGAAAACCACGAATGCAGATAAGGCAAAAGAGCTAGATCTGCAAGTATACGAAGCTCTAATGAAATAAGAGTCGGAAAAACTATCCGGAATGAAATGCACTACCAATGGTTAAATGTATCTAACGATTGGCGGCACTTCAGAATGGATGGTTTTTTTTGTTGGCTGTTTACTAGGACTAATTGAGTGAATATGGTAAACTGGTTGAAAAGTCTGTCTAATCTTGGCGATATTTAGAGGCTCATGATGGGATTAAATTAAGGTTGAAATGGAAACGATGATACCAATAGAGAAGGGAGACCGGGCTATGAATTGGAGTGAGTGGAAATCGTATCTTTCGCAGGAAAACATTCTGCATTTTTTAGAGCAGTACCGGGACTTGGGCTTCTTGCCCGGCGTGCTTCTCCCGCTGCTTGAGGCCATAATACCCGTTTTGCCCCTGTTCATTATAGTGGCAGGAAATGCTGCTGCCTACGGATTTTGGCTGGGAGCTCTTTTTTCCTGGCTTGGTGCTGTGATCGGTTCGCTCATCGTTTTTTATTTCGTTCGGAAACTGGGGCAGCAAAGATTTCTTCATTTTATTACAAGGCACCGTAAGATCGAAAGGCTGCTGGGTTGGATGGAACGCCATGGTTTCGGGACACTCTTCCTCATCTACTGTTTTCCATTTACACCTTCTGCTTTAATCAATGTGATTGCCGGATTGTCACGGATCAATCAAAAAACATTTGTTTTGTCCGTAACTCTGGGCAAGCTCGTGATGATCGCCATCATCTCCTTCATTGGATACGATTTTTTGGATGTCATAAAAAATCCGTTAAAGCTAGGGTTAGCGGTATTTGGCATTTTTGTCCTCTGGCTGGGCGGAAAACTTGTTGAATCGAGAATGAAACAAAGCCACCAGGCGTAAATCAACCACTGATTTGCGCCTTCCGCTGTTTTTAACCCTTGTTGGGAACCAATACATAAACAAAGAATATAGTAAGTTTACACTTACTTATTTGCAGGATGGGAAAGGATAATCATGATTATTTACAAGTCAAAAAGCAATATTGAAAAAATGCACAAAGCCGGACAATTATTGGCGAACTGCCACAAAGAGATCAAGAAACTCATCAGTCCGGGAATTTCTACGCTTGATATCGATGCATTTGTGGAACGATACCTTAAAGAGCACGGAGCTACACCAGAACAAAAAGGATATCAGGGCTACCCGTTCGCTACATGCGCCTCTGTAAACGACGTCATCTGCCACGGGTTTCCGAACAAGAAGAAACTGAAGTCAGGAGACATCGTGACCATTGATATGGTCGTTAAATTGAACGGCTGGCTCGCCGATTCCGCATGGTCCTATACAGTAGGCGAAGTATCCGAGAAAGCGCGTCATCTCTTGGAAGTTACCGAAAAATCGCTTTACATCGGCATTGAAAAAGCTGTGATCGGCAATCGGATCGGAGACATTTCTCATGCGATCCAGAAATATGCAGAAGGCGAAGGGCTTTCCGTCGTACGCGAGTTTATCGGACATGGGATCGGACGCGTAATGCATGAGGATCCTCAGGTACCCCACGCTGGAACAAAAGGAACAGGGCCTCTCTTAAAAGAAGGGATGGTCCTGACGATCGAGCCTATGCTGAACACAGGCAAACGCTATGTGAAGATCGATAATGACGGCTGGACCGCCCGAACGTTTGATGGATCGCTCTCTACGCAGTATGAGCATACGATTGCCATCACGAAAGAAGGTCCTCTCGTTCTGACCGCTCAATAATAGCAATTAACGATAACCACAAAAAACGGATTCGCGAACATCAGCGGATCCGTTTTTTTTATGCTACTTATTCTCCAATTTTTTCTCGGCAGCATCCACCGTATGCTTTAGCAGCATGGCGATAGTAACAGGGCCGACACCTTTGGGAACGGGGGTTATCGCCCCGGCATTTTTCTCACATGCTTCATAGTCAGCATCACCGATGTTTCCAGGGTTATAGCCGGCATCCATGACTACGGCCCCTTGTTTAATCCAGTCCCCCTGAATGAACTTAGGTTTTCCGACCGCTGCGACGACAATATCAGCCTGCTTTACAATCTCACCTAATTTTTGGGTATAGGAATGGCAAGTGGTTACAGTCGCGTTTCGGTTAAGGAGAAGCATGGACACCGGTTTGCCAAGAATTGGGCTCCTGCCAACAACAACAGCGTGCTTGCCCTCAATTGCAATGTCATAAAAATCCATGATGGCCATGATGGCTGCAGGTGTACAGGATGGATAGCTCCCAAATCCGAATGAAGTCTGGCCGAATCCCCAGCTTGTTACGCCATCTACATCTTTTTCAATGTCGATCGCTTCAAAGGCGGCTCTTTCATCAATGTGAGAAGGCACCGGATGCTGAAGCAGGATGCCGTGAACGTTTTCGTCTTGATTTAATTCGTGAATGGTGTTGAGTAAATCTTCTGTAGTGATGTCCGCAGAAAGGTGAATTCTCTTGGATATGATTCCAAGCTTTTCACACGCGTTGCCTTTCATCTTCACATAGGTAGCGGAAGAAGGATCATCCCCGACTAAAACAGTCGCCAAACAAGGTGTGATCCCTTTGCTGATGATTGAATCCACTCTTTTTTTAAGCTGCTCTTTAATTTCCGCAGCGACACGGCTGCCATCAAGTATTAGCTTGTTTTCCATCCAATTACCTCCTGAGAATAGAAAAAAGGCAAGGAATGATACATTGATCCCTTACCTCTGCCCAGACGAACGGCTTTTTAGGTTAAAACTGCAGCTTCCTTGTGGTCAATTCCACACGTTCTCGTCAGTTGCTGCCCTTTAATTTCTTATGTTGATTTGATTATACCTCATGTGCTCGTCCGGATTCAATACACCGGTGCACGATTTTTAAAATACTATGTTGCATTCGCAGTTTCTTGGAGATTCTTATATAATAGGAACGATATCAAGGGGGTGACATTCGTGTTCAAGGAAATGACGGAAAATCAAATTCTGCTGTATGTTATAAAAAGTTTGAAAGAACTTCGGAAGAAACAGTTTCAGGAATTAATGGATGAGCTCCATCCCTATGACATTGCAGAAGTCTATAGAACGCTGCCTGAAAAACACCGGCATAAATTTCTTACCTTCCTGACGACAAGGCAGCTGGCTTCTCTTCTCCAGCAACTTGACAGCCATTATCAGATTGAGATACTTCACAAATTGGGAATCGAGCGGTCCTCTCATATCATGAATGAGATGGAAAACGATGACCTCGCCGACCTGCTGAGCAACTTTTCGTTTGAAGAGATTCAGGATTTTCTTGCATCCATGAGGGCGGATGAATCCCGTACGGTCCAATCTCTCATGCAATATCCTGCCGACACGGCCGGCGGAATCATGACCAACAGGTTCGTATGGATTCCGCAGATGTTTACGGTGCGGGATGCGGTCGATAAACTGAAAACGTTCGCCGGTTTTGCTGAAAATATTTATTATTTGTATGTGATTAATGAAGAAAAGCAGCTAGCCGGTGTCGTCTCCTATCGGGATCTGCTGCTGGCTGACATCAACGATCGGATTGAGGACATCATGTTCACCCGGGTCATCTCAGTTGAAGCTGACATGGACCAGGAGGAAGTGGCACGCACCATTGAAAAGTATGATTTTATTGCTGTTCCTGTTGTGGACGATAATGACGTTTTACTTGGAATTGTAACGGTAGATGATGTACTTGATGTTTTAATCGAGGAAGCAAATGAGGACATTGAAAAATTATCTGCTTCAGGAAAGTCCATCGACTTTAGCACGAGTGCTTTTGTAGCTTCCTACCGCCGGCTTCCGTGGCTCATTCTCCTTCTGTTTATCGGTATCATCTCCGGCAGTATCATTTCAGCTTTTGAAGGTACGCTGTCAAAGGTCGTTTCGCTCGCTTTTTTCATGCCGATGATCGCTGGAATGACGGGTAATACTGGAACGCAATCACTGGCGGTCGTGGTGCGGGGGCTTGTTTCTAATGATATTGATAAAAAAGTGATCTGGCGCCTTATTTTCCGAGAATTCGGTGTAGGATTAATCATTGGCACGACCTGCGGAATCTTGATCGCACTGGTTGCTTATTTCTGGCAGGGAAATGCCATCCTGGGGCTCGTCGTCGGCAGCTCGCTATTTTTGACGCTCATCATTGGGACACTTGCAGGAACACTGATCCCGCTTCTTTTATATCGCTTTAACGTGGATCCTGCTGTTGCTTCAGGACCCTTGATCACAACGCTTAACGACATTTTTTCATTGCTTGTCTATTTCGGAACCGCATCAATCTTTCTCTCGCATCTCGAGTGAAATGAAGCCCGCCATCGTTGAAATGGCGGGTTTTCTTATGTAATATGTTGATTCCGCTGAAAAAAACAATCCGAGAATTTCAGACTGGGGAAACAGTGAGGAGAAGACTCATCCAGGCACTTGAATCTTATAGGAATACCACAAGCAAGGACTGGCAAGCAAGTGTACAGCTGCATTATGCGAAGAAATGCTGGCGGAAGGTAAGACATTATGCCTGTTCTATAATAATCCAGATGCGGTTCAATCTATAAGCGATTAGGCTTTAAAGATATTGGGATGTGGAGCATGTATACGCCTGCAGACCGAAAGTTTTCGCCGGAAAAATGGCAAGAGCCCCTCTTCGATCAGGAGTTCTCGCCATTTGGCTTTTATTATTACACCATTCGGTTTAAGTAGTCTATCATTCTTTCTACTTCTTCATCAGAGAGCGCGGAGAATTTTTCTTTGAAATACTCGTGGCGGATGGAAGCCAGTTTTTCTGCAACCGAGTGGCCTTTTTCTGTTATCTTTACGTACACGATCCGCCGGTCAGTAACCGAACGTTCTCTCGTAATCATATCTTTTTTTATTAGACGGTCTGTTACACCGGTAATGTGGCTGGATGATACCTTCATTTCTGCGGCCAGTTCAGACGCAGTAAGAAAATCTTTATCTTTTAATAGATTCAGCACTGCAAATTCGTTGGCGGGGACATCATCAGAAAAAAGGTCATTAATGTCTTTCCTGAAAGTCCGAAAGGCAGTTTGGAAGCTTTTTTCAAGATTTATAATTGACTCCGTGCGATTATCACTCATATCATTCACCTATTCTACGTTTAGTTCAATATTGGCGCTTCTATTAAATATAGTATACTGTAGCGGCGATTTACTCAAACATTTATCTGTTATTAACACAAAATTTCCTGTTTTGGAACTTCTTTTCTTGTTGATGGTATGGTACCCTCAAAGTGGACAATGACATCAGAATGAGGTTGGAAGATGAAAAACAGTACATTATGGTTTTTGCTGCTTGGAATTGGTTTTCTTGCAGGAATCGTCTACTGGGTGTGGGTGTTCGCCACCCATTAAAGGGAGAAGAGCTGTCGATACAGACAGCTCTTTTTTTATTTTTCTGTCTATATATAGGTAAACAGAAATGAGGGGATGGGCTCATGCCACAACGGTATAATATCACTTCTATGCTGATCGATAAAAAGTGGAAACAAAGGCCTGGCAGCAACAGAATTCCGCGGTATGCGGTAGCACATGATACTGGCAATGAAGGTTCCTCAGCTCTTCAAAATTTTAAGTATTTTAACAGCAGAGAATTAGATGCTTCTGCCCATGTATTTATTGATGACCAGGAAGTCCTGATGATCATCCCGCTGCATGAAAAAGCCTGGCACGTCAGGAAGCAGGTATCGGATGCGAATGACTGGGCGATAGGGGTTGAGCTATGCTATGGAGGAAAGATTTCCGGAGAGGAAGCATACAAGCGATATGTATGGTTTTTTGCATGGCTGTGTGAAAGCTATGAATGGAATCCGATGCTCCATGTGAAAGGGCATTTTCAGCTGGATCCAGGCAGACGGAGAGACCCAGTAAATGCTTTACAAAGGATCGGTAAGAGTTTTGAAGATTTTCTGGGAGATATTAAAGATCGAATGGCGATCATCAAAAGGGAAGGCAAGGGTGAACCAGTGGTTAACGAAAACAAATGCGACAGGTTTTACCGGGTCCAAATCGGCTGCTTTGAGCAAAAAGAAAATGCTGAAAAGCTGGTGCGAAAAGCCAAGAAAGCAGGATTTGCCGCAATAATACACGTAGATGTGTCTTCATAAAATGATGTGGAGCCTATTGCAGAATGAATTTTTAAAATGGTATAATTGGAACAAATATACTATTGGATGAAAGGAGGGGCAGGAATGCTGAATGGTGTACGTTGTATGGTGGATTGGCTAACGGTTGAAGTGCGCTCTATTACACATGTAATAGCTGTCAACGGGAGAAGTCTGTCCAATTTCATACAACATTAGTGCATCAATAAGTTTTCCATACCCATTCCTCATCAACGGATCAAACCATGGGCAGGTATACTTGCGCATGGTTTTTTTGCTGGCTGCAGTGTCTAGCTGCAGCGCCCAGGGCTGAAAACGAACTTCGGTTTTCAGCATAAATGATGAAATATTATTTCATCTTAGGTCCTCCCAGGACGAATATAACTGTGATTTCGTCCCGGATCGCTTCACTCTTGCCCCTCGGCACAAAAAGCGTGTTGAGGGACAAAAGCTCCAGCACTTGTCGGACTTAAGCAGGGCGCTTTCGCTTTTCTGATGAATGGGTAAACCAAATTTGAGGAGTGTTTACCTATGATCATTTGTTCCGCTAACGGCCTCACCAAAAGCTTCGGAGGACACACTGTTTTTAATAACATATCGCTTGAAATCCACCACACAGACAGAATTGGCCTGATCGGGCGCAACGGTACCGGAAAAAGTACGTTATTTAAACTGCTGGCGGGCATCGAGCAGCCGGACGAAGGAAATGTTCATCTTAAAAAAGGTTCGGCAGCCGGCTATTTGGAGCAGGTGCCGGTCCGATCGGACGATGCTTCGGTTTATGAAGTGTTTATGCAGTCCTTTTCTGAACTTCATGAAATTCAAGAAAGAATTCTTGCTCTGACTGCAAAAATGAGTGATGCCCCAAATGAAAAGCAGCTGGAAAAATGGCTGAATCAACTATACGGACTGCAGGAGACCTATGAAGAACTAGGCGGTTACTCGATTGAATCCAAGATTAATGGAATCGTAAAAGGCCTCGGCCTTGAAGCGGTAAGGGATATGCCGTTTTCTTCCATCAGCGGAGGCGAAAAGACAAAGGCAGGGCTCGGCTGTCTTCTCCTGCAGGAGCCGGATCTGCTTTTGCTTGACGAACCGACCAACCATCTTGATTTAAGCACGATGGAATGGCTTGAAGACTATTTGCTGAAGTATAAGGGTGCAGTGATGATCATCTCTCATGACCGCTACTTCCTGGATCGCACCGTGAACAAAATTTATGATCTCGAAGACGGGGAAGTGACCCTTTATCACGGAAATTACAGTGTATTTGCAGCTGAAAAAGAAAAACGCCTCCTTGCTGAATTTGCTCAGTATCAGGAACAGCAAAAAAGAATTAAAAAAATGGAGGAGGCGATTAAACGGCTCCGTGACTGGGCGATCAGGGGTGACAATGGCGATCTTCACAGACGGGCGCGCAGCATGGAACGGGCGATTGAAAGGATGCAAAAAATCAAACGCCCGGTACTGAACCGCAGAAAAACCGAAATCAGTTTTCAGATGAAGGATCGAAGCGGAAAAGAAGTCCTAACTTTGCTGGATGTTGCAGTAAGCTATCCTGGAAGGGAGATACTGAAACAAGTGGATCTTTTCATCCGGTTTGGTGAAAAGGTAGCGATCGTAGGCAATAATGGAACAGGAAAGTCTACCCTGTTAAAAGCAATCTTAGGGGAGCAGGAGGTTACAGGTCTTATCGAGATTGGAAGGTCCGTCAAACCCGGATTTCTTTCCCAGAACGGACTGAAAAGTCATCCGGATGAGACAGTACTTTCGGCTTTTCGTGAGGCAGTTCCAGTGGATGAAGGAACTGCTCGGCATTTGCTAGCCAAGTTTTTGTTTTATGGACAGTCTGTGTTCAAGAAGGTAAAGGATCTAAGCGGAGGAGAGAATACCCGGCTTCGCTTTGCCCAGCTCGTCCACCAGGATGTGAACCTGCTGCTGCTTGATGAGCCGACCAACCATCTGGATATTGATTCTCGTGAAGTCCTGGAGGATGCCCTCGAAGAATATAATGGAACGGTGGTAGCTGTTTCGCATGACCGGTACTTTTTAAATAAGCTCTTCAACCGTGTGGCCTGGATTCAGGAAGGCGAGATCCAAGAGTACTTGGGAACGTATGATGAGGCAAGGCGCCAAAGGTGATGAAATCGTTTATTATGAGCCTGCTATAGTGTATGATGATAGGAGCATAAAAACGATATGAGGGATTGAGGAGGAGACGATGGACAAGGACTTAAGGGCTCTGGGAGACCGCATTATTCAGCATAAAGAAGAACTTGCTGACGCCGTAACACAGAATCGGATTAAGAATGGAATCAATCCGCCGAATGAACGGCAAAAACAGCTTTTAATCGACTGGCGCATCGAACTGTTTCAATTCATTGGTGAAGCTTTATACTCAAACCTCGAACAATCAGAAAAAAGATTTTTGGAATGGGGAAAAAAAAGCGGGCAAGCTGCGGTGGAGATCAACTTGTCCCTTGATGCCGCTCTTGATTCACAACGGCTGTACCGAAAATTGATCTGGGACTTCGTCGGTAAAGAAGTGGAAAAAAATGAATATGATAACCAGACAGTCATGAGGGCTGTAGGCATTGTTGATCCATTATTGGATAAGGTGGTATATTCTTTCAGCGTGGCTTATGTGGACTATAATAATCATCTTCTCGATCTGGCCCGGGAGGCTCTTGAAGAACTATCAGTTCCTGTTGTCCGCCTTACGCAGACCGTCGGGGTCTTGCCGCTGGTTGGCCCCATTGATACTCACCGCTCTAAATTAATCATGGAGATCGCTCTTAACAAATGTATGGAATTGCAGATTGAGCACCTTTTTATTGATTTATCAGGCGTTCCGATCATTGATACGATGGTTGCCCAAAATCTGTTTCAAGTGATCACATCGTTAAAGCTTCTTGGTGTAGAGGTAACGTTGACAGGCATGAGGCCTGAACTAGCTCAGACCGTTGTTGCGCTGGGAATCTGCTTTGAGGGATTTTCCATCGCAGGAAGCCTCCATCAGGCGCTTGAACAAAGGGGATTATTGCAAAACGTGTAATATTATTCGATTTTATGCCTATCCTTATTAAGGATAGGCATATTTTTCTAGTTGCATAAGGAACGTTTGTTCGCATATACTATGAATAAAAAATGGTAAGGCGGTGGCTAAAATGAATCGATTGCTGGCGCGTTGTGTGTCTGAACGTTCTCCCTTTACGATGATCTATCAGTCTGGCGCCGGACAGCTTACTCAGCGTTACGTTTTTCCGATTTCCTGTGACGGAGATACGTTAATCGCTTATTGCTGCCTACGCAAACAAATCCGCATGTTTAAGCTGTCTAATATTTTGTCGGTCGCCGGAAAAACGGCCTGAACGGCGATCGGGAGGGCCAACCATGTTATACGGCGATGAAACTGATCGTATACTAGTAGACAAATATATTATGTATCCTATGCTGCTTACCATCTTTAACCGGGATTTAAAAGTGATTGCTGTTGCCCCTTTCAAATTAAAGCAGCCGTATGTTACTCTCATTGAGAATGTGATGAACGCTATCAGTTATGAATTAAGAGACATAAAAAAAGAAATGATGAAGCGTAAAATTAAAGTGACGGATGGAAAGCCAGTGGATGACATCACAGAATATCAGATTTTTATCCGGGGATACCAGGAAGTCATGAGGTTCCCGAATGTCCATCTGCGGAATAAGGCAGAATTGCTGATGAAACATTTTCTTTTTGATACGCTGATAGAGCACAAATAATAGAGCTGTTTCATCGCTTTGTGCGATAGACTTTGGAACCGGGCAAGGTGGATCATGAATAAGTATACGGAGCTAGCAGAAGAGTTAACACAGGAAGCAAGAATAATCAGCAGAAATCCAGGTGATCCGGTAGAAGTGCTGTACGCACCCGAGCCTTGGAAACTCCTCGGATGCGGTAATTATGCGGCCGTTTTCGTTCATCCTGAATATCCTGACCTGGTCGTTAAGATCTATGGCAGAAATCATGAAGAACTCCTCGAAGAGATCTCTGTGTACCGGCAGCTTGGGGAACACCAGGGATATTCGCAGTGTTACGGATATGGAGAACGCCATTTGATTTTAAAGCGCATCAAAGGAATCACCCTCTATGATTGCCTGCATAAAGGGGTGAAAATTCCCGAAAAAGTGATTCGCGACGTGGATGAAGCGTTGCGCTATGCCCAAAAACGAGGACTTTTTCCACGGGATGTTCATGGCAAAAATGTGATGATTTCCGAGGGCAGAGGCATCATTGTTGATGTTTCTGATTTTTGCAAGAACGAGGAATGCTACAAGTGGAGTGATTTAAGAAAAGCTTATTATAAAATCTACCTGCCGTTCTTTTATAGGTTTCCTCTTAGGGTACCTTATCCGGTGCTGAATGGAATACGAATCGGATATCGGTGGTATAAGAGATGGAAAATGAAAAAATAGGCCAATAGCTTCATTTTATGGTTGGTAATAATAGGAATATAGTATATAATTACTATAAAATGAATGGAAGAGACCTTTGTCTCAGAGCAAACCATCTGAAAAGGTGGGACGCAAAGCTGCGGGCCTAACGTTTGTAAAAAACCATGGCGGCCGGGTTGCCAAAGGGAAAAGAGCGATTTCCCTCAGGAGGAGATGGCTTTTTTTGATATGTACGGGCAAAATTCATCGTGAATTAAACGCCGGTCACTTCTTAAATCCTATTGAATAGAGGGATCCAACCTATGGCAGAAACGGACATTGCCGACCTCAAAAACCGTCTGTACAACGTACATATTGCATCCATCCCCAGCATCATCAACCGGCACCTTCTTTACTTGGAAAAGAACGAAATGTTTGTTGCCTTCCTGGCCTATACGGGTTCACACTATCGGCTGCATTTGAAAAGAATGTTAACTGCCTTGATAAACGGTATTTTTATACAGCATGAAGAGTTCAACTCCTGTATGCAGCAAATGGAAGATCGCGGTTTTAAGCAGGGGCATGATTTTGCAGGGCAAAAGGCAATTCCCCATCAGCTGCTGCCTCTTCTCGCAAAAAGTCTGCGGCAGGAGGGGAACCGTGCTGTTCAGAACCTGATTAAAGAAGAGACAGCAGAGAATAAGCTTTTTTTTCTGGAGAGATGGGGACATGCTGCCAATTCTTTAATGATCGGTGTCTTAAGCGGTTATTTTTTAAAGCAAGCGGCCGATTGAAAGAGCTGAGCATTCGAGACCCTTTGACGAACTTATACAACAGGCGCTATTTTTATCATTGTCTTGAAACGGAAGTTCAGAAGGCGACAAGGGACAGGTATCCCTTGTCGCTGATCATGATGGACATCAACAACTTTAAAGAGATCAATGATCGGTCTGGCCATCATAAGGGAGATGAATTGCTGCAGCAGTTCGCGTTCTTTGCTGAAAAGCTGAAAATGAATCTTGGCTTCCGGTTCGGGGGAGATGAGTTCGTATTTTTACTTCCCGGCCATACAGAGCAAACAGCCTTTCAGCTCGCCGGCCGATTTGACCGCTATTTGCGTTCATGGAATGACAGTGTTTCGCTGGCATATGGGACGATAAGCCTGCATGAAGACGCCGTAGATAACATTGAGTATTACCTGCGTCTGGCGGATGAAAGAATGTATACGAATAAAAGACACATTAAGCGGTGATCAACAGCCGTTCGATGCCTGCCTTGTTCCAGTTAAAGGCAGGCTTTTCTGCAGTCGTAATCATTCTTTTACATACTATTTTATGAGATAATAGAGTTAAGTTTATTAGGTTGACAGAGGTGAGGATATGAGTTTGCGCTTTATTCTTGGAAGAGCAGGAAGCGGAAAGAGCGACCGCAGTTTAAGCGAGATCAGAGAGTCTCTTTTTACACAGCCGCAAGGAAAACCCATTATTTATCTGGTGCCTGATCAGATGACGTTTCAATCCGAATATGAGTTGGCGAAGACACCTGGTCTCGAAGGAATGATGCGTGCCCAGGTGTTCAGTTTTTCCCGTCTGGCATGGAAAGTCCTTGGTGATGTCGGAGGGATGACCAGGCTTCATATTACGAGTGTCGGAATGAATATGATGCTCAGGAAAATTATAGAGAACAAAAAACAGGAACTGAAGGTATTCAAAAAGGCGTCAGACCAGAACGGGTTCTATGATCTTATGGAAAATATGATTACAGAGTTCAAGCGCTACTGCGTGGATGCAGAGCAGCTCGAGTGGAACGCTCGGACGCTTCTGCAATTTAGCAGTGAGACAAAGGGCAGCGTACTAAAGGACAAGCTTACAGATCTCGCTTTAATTTATGGTGAATTGGAAAAAGCATTGGTTCATAAGTACGTGGATACAGAGGATTATTTAAGGCTGCTTGCTGAAAAAATCCCTTATTCAGAGTATATAAAAGAGGCTGAATTCTACATAGACGGTTTTCATCATTTTACACCGCAAGAGCTCGAGGTTCTGCGGATGATGCTAAAGCATGCCGAAAAAGTAACGGTTGCGCTTACTGCTGATTCCGACGGCGGTGCTGGAGCCCCCCATGAGCTGGATCTTTTCTATACCCCTAAAAAAACACTCTCTTCCATTCGGAAAATTGCAAAGGAAGAAGGGGTGTTTGAGGAAGAGCCGGTCATTCTTGAGAAAACGCCAAGATTCAGCAGTACACCGTCACTCGGTCATTTAGAAAGCCAATATGACCGCAGGCCAGCCATGGAATTTGAACAGCCAGCCGGAATAGCGATTCAGTCTGCCGTCAATCGGAGAACAGAGATTGAGGCAGCAGCACGGGAAATTATCCGGCTCGTCCGTGATGAAAACTACAGATACAGAGAAATCGCCCTTTCCATTCGAAATATGAACGATTACCAGGATCTGATTGAAACGGTCTTTGAAGAATATGAAATTCCCGTTTTCTTGGATCAAAAAAAGCCGATGCTCCACCACCCGCTTGTTGAATTGATCCGGTCGTCACTGGAAACTGTGACGAGCAACTGGCGCTACGAATCCATTTTCCGCGCTGTTAAAACCGATCTGTTATATCCGGTGGACAGTGATTTCTCATGGACAGAACTTCGCCATGAAATGGATGAGCTTGAAAACTATGTGCTTGCATACGGCATTCAAGGACATCGCTGGACAGAGAAGAAGCCTTGGAAGGTGCAGCGCTTTCAAGCACTGGAGGAGCATGAATTCGTTCAGACGGATGAGGAAAAAGAAAAGCAGGAGCGTCTGAACGAAGTCAGGCATATGATTGTGTCTCCACTGGACAAGCTTTCTCGTGACTTGAAAAAGGCGGAAAATGTACGCGGCTTCTGTGAGGTGCTGTTTCTTTATCTTGAGCGACTGCATATCCCGATGAAGCTGGAACGTCTCAGCCAGAGAGCACAGCAGGAAGGAAAGCTCAGGATCGCACGTGAACATGATCAGGTGTGGGATGCGGTCATAGAGCTTTTAGATGAAATGGTAGAGATTACGGGCGGAGAAAGCATCAAACTGGATCTATGGGTAAAAATGCTCGAAACAGGCTTAGAAAGCATGAAGTTTGCCCTTGTACCGCCAGCCCTCGATCAGGTGCTGGCCGGTACGATGGACCGTTCAAGGTATTCCGGAGTAAAATGCCACTTCATTTTGGGTGTTAATGATGGGATTTTGCCAGCCAAGCCGAAAGAGGAAGGAATTCTTTCAGAAGATGACAGAGATGTGCTTGAAAAGAACGGCCTTTCTCTTGCTCCTGGTTCAAGGAGGCAGCTGTTAGATGAGCAATTCCTTATCTACCATTCACTGGCAAATGCGACAGATAAGCTGTATATTTCTTATCCGCTGGCTGATGAGGAGGGGAAAAATCTGCTTCCTTCCATGGTAATCGGCAGGGTGAAATCACTATTCCCTGGGCTGAAAGAAGAGCTGATTCAAGGCGATCCGGAACAAGGCAACGGTCTGGCTTACATCCAGCATCCGCAAAAAGCCATTTCCTATCTGAATACCCAGCTCCGTGAATGGAAAAAAGGTTATCCCATTTCACGGGTCTGGTGGGATGTCTACAACTGGACAACGTTTCAGGATCGGTGGAGATGGCTTGGAAAAACCGTGCTGGGAAGTTTGTTTTATTATAATCAAGAAAACAAGCTTACACCGGCTGTGACGCAAGAGCTATACGGAAATGAGATTACAGCCAGTGTGTCAAGGATGGAATTGCACCAGTCTTGCCCTTTTTCACAGTTTCTTTCTTATGGACTGAAGCTTCAGGAAAGAAAAATGTACCGATTGGAAGCACCGGATATCGGCCAGCTCTTTCATGCCGCCCTTAAGAACATGGATGATTTTCTAGGTTCAAACCATATGAGCTGGCGCGATCTTTCCATGAAGGATTGTTACCGTATTGCGGGTGACATGGTCGAAAGCCTGGCGTTAAAACTTCAGAGCCGGATTTTGCTCAGTACGAAACGCCATTTATATATAAAGAGCAAATTGAAGGATATTGTCGGCAGAGCTTCTCATATGTTAAGCGAACATGCGCGGGCGAGCGGCTTTAATACAATCGGGCTTGAACTCGGGTTTGGCAAACAGCAGCCTCTCCCGCCGCTTAAATACAAGCTCCCGAACGGCACAACGATGGAGATTATCGGCAGAATTGACCGCGTGGATGCCGCTGAAGGATCAAGCGGCTTGATGTTAAGGGTCATCGATTATAAATCCAGCTCGACAGGCCTAAATCTTTCAGAGGTTTATTATGGAATCGCTTTGCAAATGCTTACGTATCTGGATGTTGTGATCAGCCACTCGAAGAAATGGCTCGGCAGGGACGCCCATCCGGCAGGTGTACTGTATTTCCACATCCACAACCCAATAATTTCAAACAAAAAATTGCTCACAGTTGAAGAAGTACAGCAGGAACTCTACAAGAAGTTCAAGATGAAAGGTTTAGTCCTGGCAGATATAGAGACTGTTCAATTAATGGATACAGTCTTTGAAAAGAAATCGGATATCATACCGGTTTCCATGACTTCAAAAGGTTTTCATCCGACGCATTCATCCGTAGCAACCGAGGAACAGTTTGCCACCATGACGAATTATGTTCGAAAGGTGATCAAGGATGTCGGCACAGATATTACGGAAGGGGTCATAGATATATCCCCTTATCGGATGAAAAGTAAAGTGCCATGTACATTCTGCTCCTATCGTCCGGTGTGCCAGTTTGATCAGTCACTGGAAGAAAACCAATACAGGCTGTTAAAAGCCGAGAGTGATGATAGCATATTATCAAAAATGAACGAGGAAGGAGGACGAGGCGATGATTAAAATTGCAGAAAAGCCAGCAGAGAGCATCTGGACTGATGACCAGTGGCAAGCCATTCAAGTCAGGGGACAGGACATTTTAGTCGCCGCTGCTGCAGGGTCAGGAAAAACAGCGGTGCTTGTTGAGCGGATTATTACGATGATCAGGCAAGAAATCGCTGATGTCGACCGTTTGCTCATCGTTACATTTACAAACGCTGCTGCGGCTGAGATGCGAAAAAGGATCGGAGATGCGATTGAAAAGGAGCTATCCCTGCATCCTGCTTCTCTTCATCTCCGAAGACAGCTCGGTCTGCTGAATAAAGCATCCATTTCCACGCTTCACTCTTTTTGCATTGAAGTACTGAGAAAGTACTATTATCAGATTGATCTGGACCCGGGCTTTCGGATCGCTGATGATACCGAAGCCGAACTAATCCGGCAGGAAGTATTGGAAGAACTGTTTGAAGAAGAGTACAGCAAGGGAGAGGGCCATGCGTTTTTCGAGGTGGTTGATGCCTACAGCTCGGACCGCAATGATATTGAACTGCAGCGGCTTATACTGAAACTTTATGATTTTTCACGGAGCCATCCAAATCCCGCCCAGTGGCTTCAGCAGATGGCGGCTCAGTACGACACCGGTTTACAGGCAATCGATGACCTGCCGTGGACGAAAGAGCTGCTACAAGATGTTGCGATGCAGCTGAACGGTTTAAGTACTGTGCTTGAACGAGCGCTCGAGACAGCGAGGTCTCCAGAAGGACCAGCACCCTACGGTGAGACGATTGAGAACGATCTGATTTTCGTGAAGCACCTTGAAGCCGCTGCTGTCCGCTCCTGGCAGGAACTTTATGACGAGTTTCAGTCCGGATCTTTTGGAACGATGAAGCAGGTGCGCGGAAAAGAGGTAGATCCTGTTCTCAAGGAAAAAGTTAAGAAGATGCGGGACCAGGTAAAAAAGAAAGTCACTCAAATAAAAGAAGACTTGTTCAGCAGACCGCCGGAATCGTATGTGAGCCATTTGCAGGAGATGGCTCCGGTCGTACAATATTTGGCGGAGCTGGTTCAGGAATTTGGCCGCCGTTTTTTAAAAGAAAAGCAGGAAAAAGGATTGCTTGATTTTGGGGATCTTGAACACTTCTGCCTGGAGATATTAAGCGCGCCATCTTCCACAGTTCAGAACCCTGTGCCTTCTTCTGCTGCTCTCGAGTACAGAAACCGATTTGTTGAGGTTCTCGTCGATGAGTATCAGGACACGAACCTCGTGCAGGAATCGATTGTGCGGCTCGTGAGCAAAGGAAATGAAGAAGAGGGAAATCTGTTTATGGTTGGCGATGTCAAACAGAGCATCTACCGTTTTCGGCTGGCTGAACCAGGGCTATTCTTATCGAAATACAAAACATTTTCGAAGAAGGGTGATGGAGGGACAGGATTGCGTATCGATCTGGCCAAAAACTTCAGAAGCCGTTCGGAAGTGCTTGATGCCGCAAACTATATCTTCAAGCAGATCATGAATGAATCTGTCGGCGAGATCGCCTACAGCAAGGAAGCTGAGCTTTCCTTTGGAGCAGGCTATTATCCTGAAGCGGCTGCACCAGCAGAGCTTTTGCTCATCAATAAGAGTTCGCCTGTTCTTGACGAAGACGGCGAGTCGAGCGGTGAAAGCGAAAAATCAGACAGTGAAACGGTGCTCCTTGAAGCGAGGGTAATGGCAGAGAAGATCAAGCAGCTGATCGGGACAGAGTCCAATACTCCATATCACGTTCTGGATAAGACAACAGGAAACATGAGACCGGTAAAATATAAAGATATCGTCATTTTGCTCCGCGCCACAAGCAGCTGGGCTCCCATCATCCTTGAAGAGTTCAAGCGCCAGGGCATCCCATCCTATGCAGAGCTTTCTACCGGCTATTTTGAGGCAGTCGAAGTGAACATTATGCTCTCCCTGTTGAAAGTCGTTGATAATCCGCTGCAGGATATCCCGATCGCTTCTGTTCTGCGATCTCCCATTGTAGGGTTCACTGGAGATGAAATGGCGGCTGTCCGGCTGGCAGATAAAAAGAGCACTTATTATGGTGCAGTGACAGAATATATCGCGAGCGGAGAAGACAAAAACATCATCAGCCGGCTTCGACACTTTACGAAGCTTCTTGGACAGTGGAGGGAAACCGCGAGACAAGGTTCACTGGCAGATTTAATTTGGAGAATCTACCGTGAAACGGGCTATTTTGATTTTGTCGGGGGCCTGCCCGGAGGCAAACAGCGGCAGGCTAACCTTCGTGCTTTATATGACCGCGCGCGACAATACGAGAAGACATCATTCCGCGGGCTATTCAGATTTCTTCGATTTATCGAGAGAATGCAGGACCGCGGAAAGGATTTGGGTGCTGCGCGTGCACTTGGAGAACAGGAAGATGTCGTGCGGGTCATGACGATCCATAAGAGTAAAGGCCTTGAATTTCCGGTTGTTTTCACAGCGGGGTTAAATAAACAGTTTAATACGATGGATCTGAAGGAGAACGTTCTTCTTCATAAAGAACTCGGGCTTGGCACTCGCTACATCAATCCGAGATTCAGGGTAGCCTATCCAACGCTTCCGCAGCTCGCCATACAGCGCAGAAAGAAAATGGAGCTGCTGGCAGAAGAGATGAGGGTACTGTACGTCGCCTTAACCCGGGCGAAGGAGAAGCTCTATCTGCTGGGGACACTCAATGATTTGGAGAAGTCGGTGAATCAGTGGGGAGAAGCACTGGAAAGCGTGGAATGGATCCTCCCGGACTATGACCGCTCACAGGCAAAAAGCTATTTGGACTGGATTGGCCGCGCGGTCATCAGGCACAAAGACAGCGAAGATCTGAGGAACCTTTTGCAGACGGCAGAGCACGGAAGAGGCGAGACATTTATCGACCCGGCAAAATGGAGGATCGAGCTTTTTGATGCTGCCGATTATGAACAAGAACATGAAAGCAGAAAAATCATTCAGGAAGAAATTCTTTCGGCCATTAAGGAATACAAACCTGTTGATCTCGCTTCTGAGGAAAAAGGAGAAGCAGAACGGCGATTAAACTGGGAATATGGCTACAAGCCGGCGACATCGACCTTATCGAAGCAGTCGGTCACAGAAATAAAGAAACAATACCAGTTCCTTGATGAATACAGCGATCGCCCGCTGAAGAGAGGGTTTTCGTCAGCGAATGCGAGCAGACCACGCTTTATGCAGGAAAGGTCGCTCAGTGCAGCCGAACGGGGAACGGCCATGCATGCAGTGATGCAGCATATGGACCTGTCTTTGCCGGCTGAACCGGAACAAATTAAAGAACTGCTGGCAAAAATGGTGAACAAAGAGCTTTTGACGGAGGAACAGGCCGAGCACATCGACATCGGAGCCATTTCCCAGTTTTTTGAAACGGAAATTGGAAAAAGGGTGAGCCTTGCGCCAAACATTATTCGAGAGATGCCGTTCAGCATGGCGCTTCCCGTGGAGGAAGCGGCAATAAGATGGCAAGGCTCAGCAAAGGAATCCATTCTTGTACAGGGTGTTATTGATTGTATGATTGCTGAGGAAGATGGTTTTATTTTAATAGATTACAAGTCAGACACTATAGGCAGCCGCTTTGCCGGCGGCTTTGAAGGCGCAGAGAAAATACTGCTTGAACGGTACCGTGTCCAGCTGGAGCTTTACGGAAAAGCGATAGAGCGGATCTTGAAGAAGCCCGTGAAAGAGAGTTATTTGTATTTCTTTGACGGCGGTCACTTGTTGAAAGTGAAATAGACTGGCAGATTGAAAGGGAGGGAACAGAATGAGGCTGCTTCACACCGCGGATTGGCATTTGGGAAGAACATTGGAAGGACGGAGCAGACTGGAAGAGCAGCAGCAGTTTCTTGATGAGCTGGTCAGCATCGCAGAGCAAGAAAAAGTAGACGCAGTGATCATGGCGGGAGATGTGTTTGACACTGTCAACCCTCCGGCAGCGGCGGAACAGATGTTTTATGATACGATGGCCAGGCTGAGTGACAAAGGCAGACGGCATGTCATCGCAATTGCAGGAAATCATGATCATCCAGACCGGCTTTCCGCTTCGTCTCCACTTGCAAGGAATCTCGGCATTACGCTTGTCGGACTGCCTGGCACGGAAATGTATTCATATGGCATTGGGCGCACACAGGAGAAATTGAACGTCTGCGCTCTGCCTTATCCGTCTGAATCAAGATTAAAGGAAATGCTTTCTGAGACAGGCGAGGAACTGCAGTTAAGAAATGAGTACGACAGCTGGGTAGGTAAATATTTTAAAAAGATGTCTGGGTGTTTTTTACCTGGGTGTGTCAATATCGCGATGAGCCACTTATACGTTGCAGGCAGCAACGAGAGTGACTCAGAGCGGCCGGTACATATAGGCGGAGCTTATACAGTCGCGGCTGAAACATTGCCTGAAGCGGCCCAATACGTTGCTCTGGGGCATCTCCACCGGCCCCAGAACGTAAGGAGAGCCAAAACGGCCGCACGCTATTCCGGATCACCGCTGAGCTACAGTTTTTCCGAAGCAGGCCAATCAAAATCCGTGACCATAATTGATGTTGAACCGGATCAAGCTCCCGAGATCAAAGAGATTCCGCTGTCATGCGGAAGGCCATTGGTCGTTTATCAGGCAAATGGAGTCGCGGAGGTATACCGATGGCTGGATGAAGGGCTAAACAGAAATGCCTGGGTGGATCTTTCCATCTCCGTAAAGGACAGCATTGCGATGGAGGACATACAAAACATCCGAAAAGCCCATAAAGGCATCATTCATATCAAACCCCTTTTTGAAAACAGCCCTTCACAGGAAACGGCTGTTCAAAAGAAGCTGCCGATCGACGAGCTGTTCAGCAAGTTTTACGAACGCCAGACAGGGGGAGGGACACCGGATGAAAAGGTATTGTCCCTTTTTCTTGAGCTGATTTCCGATGAAGAAGAGGAAAGGAGTGCTGCAGAATGAGACCGATATTATTGCAGGTCGCAGGTTTGCAAAGCTTTCGCGAAAAACAGAGCATCGATTTTGATGCGCTTTGCGGCGGAGGGGTCTTTGGAATTTTTGGACCCACCGGCAGCGGTAAATCAAGCATTCTGGATGCCATTACTCTGGCTCTGTATGGAAAAGTGGAACGAGCAGCCGGCGGAACACAGGGGATACTGAACCATGCGGAGGACACTCTCTCTGTTTCATTTACATTTGAACTTGGAGGAGGTTCCGCTCCTTCCCGCTATAAAATTGAACGGAACTATAAACGGACAGGTGAACACACGATTCGGACGAGCACGTGCCGCCTGCTGGAAAAAGCGGCCGACGGCTGGGTTGTCCATGCGGACAAAGAACGTGACGTAACACATCAGGTGCAGCAGCTTCTGGGGCTGACCATTGAAGATTTCACGCGTGCAGTTGTTCTGCCACAGGGGAAATTTGCCGAGTTTTTGTCGTTAAAGGGAGCAGAACGAAGACAGATGCTACAGCGGCTGTTCCAGCTTGAAAAGTATGGAGACCGTTTAAACCAAAAATTAAAAAAACGTGTTGAAGAAGCAAAAGGGGTCTTGGATCATCTGTCTGCAGAGCAGGCTGGTCTTGGCGATGCCTCCAAGGAAGCACTCAAGGATGCTGAGACGGCCTGGAAGCAAGCTCAGCAGGATGTATTGGTAAAGAGGAGAGAGGCAGAGGCACAGGAACAAATCTACGAAACAAACAGAAAGATCTGGAGCGCACAGGAGCAGCTGAAAGCTTTGGAAGAGGAAGAAGCCCGTCTTAAAGCTAATGCGGCCAGGATCCATACCATTGAACATACTCTGGAGAACGCAAGGATCGCAGATCTGCTGTTGCCCTATGGTGACGCAGCCGAAAAGGCAGAACAGGAATCGGCGTACTACAAAAAAAGAGAAGTAGATCTGCGAGCTGAGACGTCACAAGCAAAAACGCGCTCGGATGAAATCGATCAAAAGTATGAAGAAACCAAAAAAGTAAAAGAAAATCAAGAACCGCTTCTGATCGCAAGAAAGGAACAACTGCTGACAGTCCTTGAAATGGTAAAAGAAGCGGCGCTGAAAAAGAAGAGTGCACAGGAAAGAGAGCGAATTCTATCTGAATACAAAGAGCAGCAGCGATCGGTTGAGAGCCGGCAAAAAGCGGCAGAAGATCTGCTGCATAAAGCCATTAACCGGCAAAATGAACTGCAAAAGCAGTTAAAAGAAAAAAGTTTATCCTCAGCAAGCAGAGAAAGGATTAACCGTGCTGCAGAGTATGCCTTTGAAATGGAACATACCGCCAAGCAGCTCAAGGAAGCGAAGGCAGCCCATGATAAAACCGCAAAGCTTCTAAATACGAGTGAAACCGAATCAGAGCGGCTGATAACAAAGAAAAAACAGCTTGAAAACAAGATTCAGCAAACAGCAGACCGTATTCTGGCGCTATATAATGAGCTGTCTGACCTTGAGCATGTTCAGGAAATGGTCACTCAGACGGCGGAGGAAATGGAGGAACGGCTCGTATCCCAAAGAGAGCATGACCAGGTAAAAGTTCTGGCGGCCCAGCTTTCTGAACAGTTAATTGACGGCCAGCCCTGCATGGTTTGCGGATCTGAGGACCACCCCCATCCGATGCTGCATTTTAAACCGGACGAGGAGGCCGCGGCTCAAATTCAGCTGATAAAAATTGTACAGAAAAATTCGCGGGAACTAAAAAATGATATTTTATTGATGAAGAGCAGTATGGAACGGATGTCCGAGGACCTCCATCAATATCTGCCAGAGAAAACGGAGGCTGCTGCCGGCCTGATCTCTTCTCCATCAGAAAAGCAAATATCACTTCATACCCTCCCAGAACTGGATCAGCAGCTGCATGATGCAGAGGTGAGTGTTAAGGGATTACGCCAGGACATCCTTCAGATTGAAGAAGAAACAAGAAAGATTCGTTCTGAATACCATGAATTTACTTCCGCTCATTACACGGTAAATGCGCAGCTGGATAATTTAAGGAAGGAAGAAGAGGAACGCAGGAATAGACTTCAAGAGCTGGTATCCGTGATGAATCAGCAGCAATCCAATTGGCAGGAACGCTTTCCAGGCCTTCCTTTCGAACAGGTTAAAGAAGAGAAAGAACGGGTTCGGTCGCTGGATGCCCAACGGGAAAAGATTGAAGAAGGTCTTCTAAAAGCGGTACCGTTCATCGAGGGAAAAGAAAAAATCATCGAAAGCTGCCGTAACCAGAATAATGAGATCGACCGCAGCATAACAAAGCTTGAAATAGAGCATAACAGCCTGCTTCAGGAGCATTTGCTTTTACGTGAAAAGGCAGAACGGATTACCGGTGGCCGCGATGCGGAAGAATTTCTTCAGCAGACGGAGCGAAAACTGAGCAGCCTTTCGGAACAATTGACACAGCTTGAAGCACAAAGAAAAAAGGCTTTGGACCATTACCATACAAAAGATAAAGAATGGCGTTCCTGTTTGGATGCCAAAGAAAAAAGCGAGCAAAGAAAAGCAGAAATGTTCAGTGCGTGGGAAGAGAAAAGAAAGTCTTCACCCTTTGAATCGCTGGATCACCTTAGAAAATGCCTGGCATCAGAACTTGATCAGAAAACTTGGAAGTCAGAGATCGAAGAGTATTATGATCAATCCAAGCGAACGGAATCTGAAAAGCAGAAGATGACGGCTTCGTTAAATGGACAATCGTTAACGAAGGAGCAATGGGAAGAGATCACTGCTGCATTACAGCTTGGCAAGGAAAAGCTCCAGGCCGCCATACAAAGGATGGGAGAAGCTGGACAGCATCATAAGACACTGGAAACGCGGCATGTCCGGTACAATGAGCTTGAAAAAGAAAAAAGAGAAGTAGAGGATCAGCTCAAAACGCTCGCTAAACTGCAGGCCGTCTTCAGAGGCAACAGCTTTGTTGAGTATGTTGCGGAGGAGCAGCTCGTTCAAGTAAGCCGCGATGCGTCAAACCGTCTAGGCACACTGACTCGCGGCAGATATGCCATCGAAGTTGACTCGTCTAATGGATTTGTCATTCGGGATGATGCGAACGGTGGTGTTAAACGGCCAGTTTCAACGCTTTCCGGCGGAGAAACTTTCCTGACTTCTCTTGCATTGGCACTTTCCCTGTCCACCCAGATCCAGCTCAGAGGAAAGTTTCCACTGGAATTCTTCTTTTTGGATGAAGGATTCGGCACGCTTGATCAGGAGCTGCTGGATACGGTGGTCACGGCTTTGGAAAAGCTTCATACAAACGCTTTATCTGTGGGCATCATTTCTCATGTGCCTGAACTGAAAGCAAGATTAACGAAGAAACTGATCGTGGCCCCTGCCAGCGCAGAGGGTAAAGGAAGCCGCACCGCTATTGAAAATTCGTAAAAGGAATGCGTTCCGATTTTGGAACGCGTTTTTTCGTTATGATCCCATGATCGACTTTGTATTTTTGGCCGTGTAAAAAGAATCATACGATATTTCCAAAACAAGACAAACGAGATAAAAAAATTGTGATATGATGGAGAAAAAAGAAAGTAATGGAGGGGGACCATAAGTTGCCGGGTGAAGTGCATATTTTAAAAAGTCTGGTTCAGCCCAGGGAGCAATTTGGTTATTTCCGCCGGTTTAACAAAGCGGAAGGATTTTTTCTGCGGTTTTTAATGATTTGTATCGTCAGTGCATTTTTGACTGCGTTCAGTTATTTTCTTTCAGCAGATCATCTGCTGGATATACCGATGGTAAAAGATGTTAAACTGACAGATAACAAACTGCAGGCAAGCAAATATTTATTGATGGCCGCGGGAGGTTTGATCGGCTTCATAACGCCTGCTATTATCATCTCTTGCATGTCGATCGTTTTTCTTCCCTTTTTCAGGGAGGTTGGTTTTAAGAAACTATTTGTACTCCAATCCATCGTTTATTGTGTTTTTTTGATGTCAACATTCCTGAAGCTTCCGTTTCAGGGAATGCTGAACACAAATGCAGTGCTCAGCCCGTTAAGTTTAGGTGTCATCGCCAACTATGCGACCAATAACGCGTTTATCATCTCCCTAAGTGGATTTATCTCTGTGTTTACCATTTGGGCGTTCTACCTGACATACGCCGGCTTAAAACAGGCGAGCTATAAATCGAAAGCCTATATCATCGCTGCTGTATCGCTTTTATACATAGGGTTCATTCTGTTGTCCTCATTGACCTATGCATTGCAATATGGCCAGCTTACTTTATAATGGGGGCCCTCACCGTGAATAAAAAAATCATTTATTTAGGTATTGGACTGTTCTCCGCCTTTTTATTGGCGGTGAATGGCTGGATTTTCTTCAAAGACAAGAGCGCATTTGCCCGAGTCCAGAATGTTCACCTTGAGCCGGCAAGGGTGATGGATATTAAGCGGACCGTCATAACACAAGGGATCGTTGAACCGGCAGAAAATGAAAAATTTTATATCCAGGATACGCTAGGCTACGTGAAAGAGATTGAAGTCAAGGCAGGAGATGAAGTTACTCCTGGAACCGTCCTTTATACGTATGAAAACCCGAAGCTTGAGAAAGAAATCCGCAGCCTGGAACAGGAAAAAGAAGAAAATACAGTCAAAGAAACATATTATAAGGATTTGCAAACAAAGCTTCAAACACAGTCTGCTGCCCTTGGTACAGATAAAAAAGAAGAGGGCAAAAAAAATCAGCTTGAAAAAGAGCAGTCCAAAGCAAAAATGGAAAGCGACCTGGCCGCGGCAAGGAACTCATCCATAGATGAGCAGCTTACCAAGCTGAGAGAAGAAAAAGAGAACCTATCGATCAAGAGCAATACCCAGGGTGTAGTGAAGAACGTGAATCAAGGCGCATCTGCAGGCAATACACCGGTCGTAGAGATTGTATCCAAGGATGATGTCCAGATCAAAGGAAATATGTCAGAGACAGTTTCCTTGTTGGTGGAGGCCGGTGAAAAGGCGGTCATCCTTTCACCTGTTATGGAAGACAAACAGTGGCGTGGAACAGTGTCACAATTTCAAGAAGCAGTGAAAGGCAAAGAAGGTACGAAATTTCCCGTTATCGTTAAAGTGGACCAGCAGAACAACTTTAAGACCGGACAGCATCTGAAATTGAAGATGACACCGGTTTTAAAAGAAAAAGCGGTGGTTATCCCCATTTCATCACTTTTGAAAAGCAAAGAAAAACCGTTTGTTTACACCGTACAAGAAGGGTACTTAAAGAAGCGTGCTGTCCGCACGGGCTTGACCTATGGGAAGTGGATAGAGGTTAAAGGAGGCATCACTACAGAAGATATGGTTGTCTCAGATCCAACCCCATATTTAACTGAGAATACGGAAGTCAATGTTCCTAAAGCGAATAAACATAAAAACAAAACGGTTAAAGACAGTAAAAAGGATGCCCCTCAGTAAGGGCATCCTTTTTTATCTAAACAGAAGGCTGTTCTTCAAGTATAATTCGCTCGAGCGGAATGGTGTAATGTTCTGTTTCATGGGTCTTCGGATGGTAATAGATCAAAGAGAGAACGGGCTTTTCTATGATCTCACGTGTCTGCAGGTAATGCTGAAGATCAAATGATACGAGGTCAAGAACGGTATGCTTTACAAGGTCCTTCTCGCTCAAACCGTATTCTTTAAACGTGTCTGAAACTTCTTCAGGATGATTTTTAATCCACCGGTTATACTGGTCTGTTTCTGCTTTGGAGAGTGTTTCTTTCCACCAGGATCGGTGCGGACGGTGTTTTTTGCGAGAGAAATAATCGTATTTCATCAAGCTCTCGACCACTTCTTCATGAGCGGTTCCGCGATGCCGCAAGAACTCTTTTAGCCTGGCAAATAAATCCTCCAGCTGGTGCCCGATCCGCGACCAGCCCTTGCCTTCCCAATAATCTCCGTACTCTTGGAAAAAATCAAACGGTGATTCAAACACATGATGGATGAGAAAGTGTAGCGTCTCGTCCATTCGGTGGTCATTCCAGTATTTCTCCAAAACATCTTCTACACGTTTGATTTTGATGATTTCGTCGAAAGAAAGCACGTTGTTACCCAGAATCTCATACGGCGAATGGTTCATATAGACATAATCATGGCGGTCCGCCGTCAGGCGCAAGCCAGTTCCGCGAAGCATCTTCAAGAACCCGAGCTGCACTTCTTCCACTCCAAACGCGAAAACATCGTTAAACGTTTTACGGAAGGATGTATAGTCTTCCTCTGGAAGACCGGCGATAAGGTCAAGGTGCTGTGCGATCTTTCCGCCTTCTTTCACAGTCATGACCGTCCTTGTCAGCTTTTCGAAGTTCTGTCTTCTTTGCACGAGTTCATTAACGTGATCATTGGTAGATTGGACTCCGATTTCAAATCGGAAAAGCCCTGACGGAGCGTGTTCATTCAAATACGCAATGACCTCCGGCCGCATGATGTCTGCCGTGATCTCAAACTGGAACACTACGCCTGGTCGTCTGTTTTCTATCAGGAACTGAAACATTTCCAGCGCATAGTCTCGTTTGATGTTAAAGGTGCGGTCGACGAACTTAATTGTTTTTGCTCCGTGATCCATAAGGAAGATCAGGTCTTCCTTAACTTTTTCGATATCAAAATACCGGACACCCACTTCAATGGAAGAGAGACAGAACGCACAGGAATATGGACAGCCCCTGCTTGTCTCAAAATAGGTCACACGCTTTGAGAGCTGATCCAGATCTTCTTCAAAACGGTAGGGGCTAGCAACCGTTTTGAGGTCTAATTTTTCTCGCGGCGGGTTAATCGTTGGCTTTCCTTCTTTTCTCCAAGCCAAGCCCGCTACTTTTTCATAGCGCTTATCACCGGAGTGTTCGGAAAGGAAATGCTTAAATGAGATCTCGCCTTCATTCACGATGATAAAATCAGCATCAGGAATCCGTTCCAGCCAATGGGCCACGTCATACGACACCTCAGGGCCACCAAGAACAATCGCTGTCTCCGGGCTGATCTTTTTGATCATTTCAATGACTTTAATCGTTTCTTCAATATTCCAGATGTAGCAGCTGAAGCCGAGTACGTCCGGCTTTTTCATATAGAGGTCACTCACGATGTTAATCGCGGGATCTTTTATTGTATATTCAGCCATTTCCACGTGAAAATCCGGTTCGCTATAGGCTTTTAAATACCTTAGTGCAAGGCAGGTATGAATATATTTTGCATTGAGTGTGCTCACTACAATGTTCACAGCAATCCCTCATATCTGTTATTTTTATTCAACATGTCATTTTATCATAAAAAAAGGGGTAAATAAAACAGGCATGTTAACCGAATATTTTGACGTTTCATCAATGGCTCAGTTATAGTTTTAATAAGAGGCGGAAAGGCGGAAAACGGATGAATGAAGTGCTTGCAGAGGAAGTAATTGAACGATTTATCGATAGGCATCCGGATTGGAAGCTGACGAACGGGAAATGGCTGGTTAAAAAATACCGGTTCGAGAATTTCTTGAACGGGATTGAATTTGTCAGTGAAGTGGGTCAGCTTTCAGAAAGTTTTCAGCATCATCCTTACATTACGGTCAATTACAAGCTTGTTACGATTAAGCTTACAACCTGGAGCTTGAGCGGGTTATCTCAGACAGACCTGAAGATGGCCGTCCTTTTTGATGAAGCATTCAGCAAACTCTAAAGAATGAAATGGAAGGTGAACACGATGAAATTAGTCACAGCCCGCTACCAGAGAGAAATGTTTTTAGGCAGATTGATTGAAGACCAAAACGTTGTCTTTAACCTCAGTAAAGCTGCGAAAGAACAAGAGGCGGCCTTCCCTGAAACGATGCTCGAAGGCATACAGTCCGCCGATGCTTTTTTGGATCAAATCCAGCAATTATCAGAGGCATTTCAAGAAAACCTGCTATTTACATACGGTCTTGATGACCCTGATCTGGAGTGGCTCGCTCCGATACCGCGGCCGGCTAAAAATATCTTTTGTGTAGGGAAAAATTATAAGGACCACGCCATTGAAATGGGCAGTGAAGCGGATATTCCCGAGCATGTCATGATGTTCTCAAAGGCTCCAACTTCTGTTATCGGCCATGAAGCAGAGATTCCGAGGCATGAAGGAGTGACAGACGAGCTGGATTATGAAGGAGAGCTGGCTGTTATTATCGGTAAGAAAGGAATCGGCATTCCTGCAGAAGAAGCGATGGAGTATGTGTTCGGCTATACGATCATCAATGATGTAACCGCCCGGGATTTGCAAAAACGGCACAAGCAATTTCTAATCGGTAAAAGCCTGGATGGATCGTGCCCAATGGGCCCATGCATCGTACCGAAGGAATACCTTGGTAATCCGCATGAACTGAAGCTTGTCACGAAAGTAAACGGAGAAGTGAGACAGGATGGCCATACAAAAGATTTTATCTTCACTATCCCCGAAATCATTAAGACGCTTTCTGCCGGAACCACGCTCGAACCTGGTGACATCATCGCTACCGGAACACCGGCTGGAGTCGGAAAGGGTTTTAAACCGCCTCGCCTTTTGAACAGTGGAGATCAAATTGAAATCACGGTAGAAGGCATCGGAACCCTCAGCAATAAAGTATTCTGATACGTTTTAATATGCTTAAGAAAAGCAGGGTAGAATGAAATTCATTGATTTGAGGAGGCAAGAACGATGGAAAAAGTACTGTATATTAATGGAGAATGGAGCGGCACTGAACTGAAAAAAATTGAGGTGCTGAATCCTGCAAACGGAGAGCTGGTTGGAACAGTGGCTTCGGCCGGCAAGGAGGAAACTCGTGCTGCGATTGAAGCCGCCCATGAAGCCTTTGGGCCGTGGTCCCGGTTGACTGCCTACGATCGTTCTTCCTATTTGGACAGACTTTATGATCTGATGATGGAACAGAAGGATGAGATAGCAGAAATCATGACGAAAGAAATGGGTAAACCATTGAAGGAGTCGCTCGGCGAGGTTCAATATGCAGCTTCCTTCATTCGATGGTATTCCGAGGAAGGCAAGCGGGTGTACGGCCGGTCCATACCTGCGTCTCACGAGAATAAACGTATGCAGGTGATCAAACAGCCGGTCGGTGTGGTCGCGGCCATTACACCTTGGAACTTCCCGGCGGCCATGATTACCCGAAAGCTCGGCCCAGCTTTGGCTGCAGGCTGCACATTTATTGTAAAACCACCGAAAGAAACGCCGCTTACGGCTATTAAACTGGTGGAGCTTTGCGAAGAAGCCGGGTTTCCAAAAGGCGTTGTGAATTTGCTAACTGGCCCGTCCTCAGTCATCGCAGAAGAGATCATGGACAGTGACAAGGTAAAAAAGGTGACGTTTACAGGATCGACGGAAGTCGGAAAAATGCTGATTGAGCAAAGTGCAAAGACTGTCAAAAATGTTTCCATGGAGCTCGGCGGGCATGCACCATCGATCGTTTTGGACGATGCGGATCTTGATAAAGCAGTGAGAGGCATCATTGCTTCAAAATTTAGGAACGCCGGCCAGACTTGCATTTGCATTAACCGCGTCTATGTTCACGAGAATAAATATGAAGAGTTTACAAAATTGCTTGTTGAAGAGACTCGTAAACTGAAAGTCGGAAACGGGATGGATGAAGGGACTGACATCGGGCCGATCATCAACCGGGACGGCTATGAAAAAATCAAGCAGCATGTGGATAACGCGGTGGAAAAGGGAGCGGATTGCGTACTTGGGGGAAAAGGAAAAGACGAAGGCAATGCCTGTTTCTATGAACCTACCATCCTAAAAGATGTTAACCATGATATGCTCATCATGAACGAAGAAACCTTCGGCCCTGTCCTTCCTGTGCAGAAGATCAGTACAGATGAAGAAGGAATCGAGCTCGCTAACAAGAGTCCCTTTGGGCTTGCTGCCTATGTTTACACAGAAAGCCTGTCACGCGGCACGCGGTTGATTGAGGGCCTTGACTACGGTATCATCGGCTGGAACGATGGAGTTCCTTCTGCTGCTCAGGCGCCGTTTGGAGGATTCAAGGAAAGCGGAATAGGCAGAGAGGGCGGCACCGAAGGTATGGAAGCGTATCTGGAAACGAAGTATGTAAGTATCGTCATTTAATCGATAAATAACAGAAAGCTAGGGGGAACTAGACGATGGATTTAGGTTTGAAAGGTAAAGCAGTGCTCATTCTCGCTTCAAGCAAAGGGCTTGGAAAAGCAACCGCCATGAAGTTTGCTGAAGAGGGAGCGAATGTCATGATCACCAGCCGTGATGAACAAGCTTTGAAGGCAACTGCTGATGAGATCCGAAGTAAGACTGGAAGCCGGGTAGAATATGCTGTCTGTGATATTACTCAAAAGGAGGAAATTACACAGCTCGTAAAAGCGGCCGCAGCCGCATTCGGGAGAATTGATGTCCTCATAAACAACGCGGGTGGACCGCCAGCCGGAACTTTTGATTCGTTCGGTGATGGAGAGTGGGAGTTTGCGTTCAACCTCACTCTTATGAGTTTGGTCCGAACGGTCCGTGAAGTGCTTCCATACATGAGGGAGAATGGAGGCGGCAGAATCGTTAACATCGCTTCATCCTCATTTAAACAGCCGATCGATGGACTGATCCTGTCGAATACATTCAGGACGGCCATTAATGGCTTATCCAAAAGCTTATCTCAGGAGCTGGGCAAGGACGGTATCTTAATCAACACGATCGGGCCTGGACGCATCGGGACCGACCGGGTGGCAGAGCTCGACAGTAAAGCTGCAGATACTCATTCAGTGAGCCCGGAACAGGTGAAGGCTCAGATGGAAAAGAGCATTCCGCTCGGCCGATATGGTACACCAGAGGAGTTTGCGAAAACCATCGTCTATTTAGGGTCAGATGCCAACACGTATATTACCGGCCAATCATTCCTGATCGACGGAGGTATGGTGAAAGCATTATAAAATGATGATAGATTCAGCTTCAGTATTGCGGATTAAGCGGTACTGAAGCTTTTTTTTGAGGTCTTTTTTAATGGGAATGAACCAAAAGTCCACCGAATTGAACCAAACTAGCGATAATTGAACCTATCTTCGAATAATTGAATCTAACTCCATGTTCTGTCTTTTTCACACCTTATTATTTCCCCGGTATCAATCAGGATCACCAACATAAAAAACAGGCTGCAAACTTCCAGCCTGTTTAAGCTTTTTCCCTCTATTAAACTGATAATACTTTTTTAATACGCTCGATTGCCCAGTTCAAATCCTCTTGAGAAATAATAAGCGGAGGAGCGAAACGGATCACGTTCTCGTGTGTTTCCTTGCAAAGAAGGCCTTCCTCTTTCAGCTTTTCGCAATATGGGCGGGCTGCTTCGCTAAGTTCAACCCCGATGAACAGGCCGCGTCCGCGAACCTCTGTAATGATCGGGTTATCGATGGATTTCAACTCTCTTAAAAAAAGTTCTCCCAGCTGGAAGGAACGCTCAACGAGATTTTCCTCATCAATAACCTCAAGAGATGCTACAGAAACAGCAGAGGCAAGCGGGTTGCCGCCAAAGGTTGAGCCGTGGCTTCCGGGGTTAAATACGCCAAGAATATCTTTATCCGCGGCTACACAGGAAATCGGCATAACACCGCCGCCTAATGCTTTGCCAAGAATGTACATATCAGGAACAACATCTTCCCAGTCACACGCAAACAGCTTGCCTGAACGGCCTAGTCCAGATTGAATCTCATCTGCTACAAAGAGGACGTTGTTTTCTTTACATAGCTCGCGTGCTTGTTTCAAGAAACCTTCCGGCGGAATGACGATTCCTGCTTCACCTTGGATCGGCTCCATGATGAAGGCTGCCGTATTCGGTGTGATCGCTTGCTTAAGTGCTTCCAAATCACCATACGGAATCAGCTTTATGCCGGGAAGCATCGGTCCGAATCCGCGTTTGTATTCTTCATCAGAAGACATGGATACAGCTGTCATCGTGCGGCCATGGAAGTTTCCTTCACAGGCGATAACTTCAGCCTGATTGGCAGGAACACCTTTTACGTCATAGGCCCAGCGGCGGACCGTTTTAATCGCAGTTTCAACCGCCTCAGCCCCTGTGTTCATCGGAAGAACCATGTTCTTTCCTGTGAGTTCTGTTACTTTCTCGTAAAAGTTTCCAAGCTGATCATTATGGAACGCACGGGATGTCAATGTGATACGGTCCGCCTGATCTTTTAACGCCTGAATAATTTTAGGATGTCTATGCCCCTGGTTTACTGCAGAGTATGCGCTTAGCATATCCATATATTTGTTTCCTTCCGGGTCATAAACCCAAACACCTTCGCCCTTGGAAATGACTATTGGAAGTGGGTGATAGTTGTTCGCCCCGAATTGTTCTGTTTTGGAGATGATGTTTTCTGTTTTAATCATATCTCTCACTCCAATCTGTAGTTAATGGTGAATCCCTTAACATTATAGCAATGAAAAGGCTTTCTTCCTACTATAAATTCTTGTGTTTCCCGGGCTGAAAACGTTCGTGGTATAGTAAAGTGGAGGATTATACATAGGAGGAAATAAATATGTTGCATTTTCATGTCTTTTCGTGGAGTATTGCGCTAGTTTTGTTCTTCGTGACTTATAGTCTATACACGAGAAAAAATAAAAAAATATCTAAAATTCTTCATATGATTCTGCGTTTGCTCTACATTGTGACCTTTTTTACGGGTGTTTCACTAATTTATTTATGGATTAAAGCAGGTGCAGTGAACCTGGGGCCGCTTATCGTTAAAGGAGTGCTTGGTCTGGCTGTTATCGGTCTTATGGAGGTCATGCTGAATAGTATAAAACGCAATGAACCGAAGAAGACCCGCTGGATCACTTTCATACTTGCATTGGCCCTTGTGTTCTATTATGGATATTCTGTATTGCCGATGAGCTTATGACGTCGATTGGTGTAAACAAATGAGCAAATAAGGCCGATAAAGAATACAGAGAACTGTAATTTGGCATTTGAATAAATCGAGGTGCTCATGATGAAGAACGATAACGAAGAAATAATGGCACTGTCCCATTTAGTGAAAGCATCGACCAATGAAATGATGAAGCTGAATGCTAGTCTTCAAGAATCGGAACAGCGCTATAAATCTCTGTTTGATCATAATCCTGATTTGATCTATTCCATGGATCTTGCCGGAGTGATTACGAGTGTGAACGCCTCGCTGACAAGACTGCTTGGATACAGACAGCAGGAAGTATTGAAAACATCGGCGATCACTTATGTTTTAGAGGCGGATCAGTTAAGCGTGATCAACTGCTTCAATCAATCGATACATGAACGGCCACAGAGTTTTACAGCCAAGCTTTTCCATAAAAAAGGGTACACCCTTGAATTCTGCATCACCAACCTGCCGATCATTGTTAACGGAGAGGTAGTCGGAGTCTATGGAATCGGTAAGAATGTTACAAAACAAAAGGAAGCAGAAGAAAAAATCGCTCATCTTGCTTTTCATGATCTACTGACCGGACTGCCAAACCGAAATCTTTTTGAGCAGCATCTGGATAAGTGCCTTAGGAAAACCGTGGAGGCGGGGGAGAAGACCGCTGTTATTTTTATTGATCTTGACCAGTTTAAGATGGTGAATGAGAGCCTTGGTCATCAAGCAGGGGACCAGTTTCTTAAGTACGCGGCAAAACAGATGAAAAAACGAATTGGGCGTCAAAGCATGCTTTCGCGCTATGCGGGAGATGAATTCATGCTCGTTATCAATGGCCTTTCCGGTGCAGAGGAAGCAGGAAGGATCAGCAGGAAACTTTCTGAAGCACTGGCAGTGCCGCTGAGCTATCATGGCCAGGAATTTGTTTTGACAGCCTCAATGGGTATAAGCATCTATCCGGATGACGGATTAACATCAGATGTTTTAATCAAGAATGCGGGGATCGCTCTTCACCGGGCAAAAGAAAAGGGAAGGGGAGAATGGGAGTTCTTTAAAGGCGAGATGAACGAATTTAAAGTGGAGAGGCTCACGATGGAGAGCTTTCTTCGGCATGCCATTTCCAAAGACGAACTGTCATTGTATTTTCAGCCGCAGATCAGCCTGGATGATGGAAAAGTCATTGCCCTGGAAGCGCTTGTCCGCTGGAATCACCCGCGTCTTGGTATTGTCTCGCCTGGGCTTTTCATCCCTCTTGCTGAAGAGACCGGACTGATCGGACACATAGGGAGATGGGTACTGAATGAAGCATGCCGGCAGCTGAAAAAATGGCATGAAACGATCAACAGTGAACTCTCCATCTCTGTAAATGTTTCAGGCCGCCAATTTCAAAAGCTGGATTTTGTATACGAAGTGAAAGAAGCACTCCAGCGCTCAAAGATTGATCCAAGGTTCTTGCACTTGGAGCTGACAGAAAGCATGATGGTGGAGAATGTACAGTATGGGATTAACATCATGAGGGAATTAAAGGAGCTTGGCATCAAAATATCCATCGATGATTTTGGAACAGGATATAGTTCATTGAGCTATTTAAAGGATTTTCCGATTGATATTCTTAAGATTGATCAATCCTTCATCCGCAACCTTTCAAAATCTGATCACAATTCAACAGATGCTGCCATTGTCCGGGCGATCATCACGATGTGCAAAGGGCTGTCCGTAACGGCTTTGGCTGAAGGCGTAGAAACGAAACAGCAGCTTCTCGTGCTTAAGGATTACGGCTGTGACCATGTACAGGGATTTTTTATCGGAAAACCGGTCTGTGCTGCTGAAGTTGAAAATTTATTTCATACGTATCATACAAAAAGCTCGTGACCAAAAGGGTCGCGAGCTTTATTTCTTCGTATTAAAAAATTCTTTTAGCTGCTCCTTATAGTTGCCTGAGGCGATTCCCTCCTCTGTGATGATCGCGGTAATATACTCGTGCGGTGTTACATCAAAAGAGGGATTGAATACCTTTATGCCTTCAGGTGCGATGGGCGTTCCTTGAAAGTGAGTCACCTCTTCTGCAGGCCGTTCCTCGATTGGTATATCTTCTCCAGCAGGTGTGTTCAAATCAATCGTTGAAAGAGGCGAGGCCACATAAAAGGGGATGCCTAATGCCTTTGCCTGCAAGGCAAGCCCGAATGTACCGATCTTATTTGCGGTATCTCCATTTGCAGCAATCCTGTCACATCCGACGATAACCGCAGCAATATTCTTGGTTTTTAATGTATGGGCCGCCATATTATCGGTAATGAGTGTAACGTCAATTCCCGCTTGCTGGAGCTCCCAGGCCGTCAGTCTTGCTCCTTGAAATACCGGCCTTGTCTCGTTGGCAAACACGGATAAGTTCCAGCCTTTTTCCTTTGCCAAGTACATGGGAGCAAGCGCCGTACCATAACGGGCAGTAGCGATGCCGCCTGCGTTGCAATGGGTCATCAGGCGGTCTCCGTTCTTTAGCAGAGTGAGGGCATACACTCCGATTTTACGGCATATTTCCTCATCTTCCTGTTGAATGAGGAGAGCTTCTTGCTCGATAAGCTGAACAGCCTCCTCAGTGTCTCCTGCTTGTATGGCAACGCCTGTCACCCGGTCGAGTGCCCAGAACAAATTAACCGCAGTGGGCCTCGATCCGGCAAGGTAATTTTTTTGCTGAAGCAGCTCGGACTTGAACTCGTCATAAGGCAGGGATTGGTTAGCCTTCGCCCACAATACAATCCCAAAAGCTGCGGCGATTCCGATGGCAGGTGCCCCTCTCACTTGCAATTTTTTTATGCATTCCCACACTTGTTCAATGGTCGTAACATTAATGTAGACAGTATGATGGGGAAGCTGCTGCTGATCAAGCAGCAGAAGATGATCCCCTTTATATCGTAATGAAGAAATCCATGTTTCTGTTGTACTCATAATGGTTAAACACTCCTGATGTAGGTAATAAATTCATCGATATTTTTTATGCTTTCAGCTTTCTTTATCCAATCGCTTCCAAGCTTCAGCACACGTTTTTTTAACTCGATCTGGCCATTGAAGTCTCCAATGGATTCAAGATCCTCGACATGGGCGAGTCCAATCGTGCGGCGGATCACTTCACAACCGGCAAAACCGATCATATCTGTAAAAAGGCCGCTGAGAATCTCTTCCTCAAATCCCGGGAGTTTTGTAGCGGCTTCCACACCTTCTTTTTTCCAAAGCTCCCGGTATTGGTCAGAGAAGGTTTCCCACGTATCTTTAATCACACCAAGCAAATAGCCCTGATAGTCGGACCTTTTTAGCGGATCAGAGATATGGAAGGAGTGGGCGGCATAATTCAATGCAATATTGGCAAAAAAGTGGGCGATATCAAATCCTTGAGGCCCGTAATAAGCAAATTCGGGATCGATGATTTTTGTAGTTGTTTCCGTAACGAATATACTTCCGGTATGCAGATCCCCATGGAGAAGTGCTTCAGCCCTTGTCAAAAATTTATATTTAAGTGCCGCTGCTCTTTTTTTCAACTCGGTATCAGTCCATAGCTCGGAAACGGCATCCTGCAGCTCCGAGGGAAAATCGTTGGTGTCGATGTCATAAAACGGATCGGTAAACACAAGGTCTTCCGTAATCTTGCAAAGTTCAGGGTTTATAAACGTTTGGACAAGCTCTTTTTTCTCGTAAGGATGCAGATAAAGATCACTCGTATAAAACAAGCTTTTGGCAATAAACGTGCCGATGTGGTGAGCAAGATGAGGATATTGAATCCCTTCGATCAGGCCTTTTCGCAGAATGACGTGAGACGATAAGTCTTCCATGACAGTGAGCGCCAGATGATGGTCTGTATAATAAACCTCTGGAACATGCTCAGGAGCAAATTCTGCTGATTTCTTAAGAGAATGGCTCTCAATGCGCGCCCTGTCAAGGGTAAGCGGCCAGCTTTCACCAACAACCTTCGCATAGGGAAGAGCCTGTTTTACGATAATGGATTTACCGGTAACTGAATCAATGAGGCGGAAAACCAGATTAAGGTTCCCGTCACCGATCTCATGGACTTCGATGTGTTGATAATCTGTAAACAATTCTAGTTTTTTTGCAAGCTCCACCACGGTTTGTTCATTCAGCGGCTGGTATGCTTGTTTGAGCGTTGTGGCCATCTATTTTACCTCCGGAATTTTTTGTATTAAAAAAAGGCCTCTTTTCTGGAAGAAAAGAGGCCTGGATATATAGATTCCACGCCTCTTATCTTGCAAAACAATAATCGTTTTGCTGGAATTAGCACCGTGCCATACTCTCCAGGCTTCTAGTAGTAGACGCCCCATTTCACAATGGTATTACGGTCGGTTGCTGGGTTTCATCGGGCCAAATTCCCTCCACCTGCTCTTGATAAGAGACAATAAATATAAAGTTGTTAGAAAAGACAGAATGCAATAATAATTTACAATGGCAATGATACAATCTTATCCATTGGCTGTCAAATTTTTTTTGTGAGGATCCCTTTCATGCATCAGTATGTGATGCACGATATGAAAGAAAATCAAATAATATGCTTTTACATAGCTTCTAATTTTAATAAAATTCCGGACGCCTGTCTTCAAACACAGGAATTCTTGTTCTTACTTCTTCAACAAGATCAGTGCTGATCTCAGCATAAAGAATGGTCTCTTCCTCTCCTCCTGCCTCTGCCACAATTTCCCCCCAAGGGTCAATGACCATCGTGTGACCGGCGAACGTGTTGTTCTTATCACTGCCCACACGGTTGCAGCCCACAACATAGCATTGATTCTCAATGGCTCTCGTTATGAGCAGGTTGCGCCAGTGAGTCAGCCTCTGGGATGGCCATTCGGCGGGAACAAACAAGATGGAGGCGCCATCTAGAATATGGGCACGGATCCATTCGGGAAATCGGATATCATAGCAGATGACGCCGGCTGCAGGAACGTTTTCGAGCATGAAATTTCCTTTACTTGACCCCGGAGAAATAAACTTTTCTTCCTGCATGAGACGGATCAGATGGAGTTTACTGTATTCGCCGGTCATTTCTCCTTTTCGATTAAAGGCGTACAAGGTGTTAAAGATTCCTTTATCCGTTTTCTTAGCAACGGAACCTGCAACAATATTTACTTTGTATTGACGGGCAAGGGAGCTCATTATCCGTTTGATCTCCTCGCCGTTTGCATCTCCGATCACATCCAGCCTTTCGAGATCGTAGCCCGTAGTCCACAGTTCAGGCAGAACAATGACATCCGGTTTGTTCTCTGCCGCTTGCTCGATCCTTTTCGATGCCCTCTTTATATTTTCCTTGGGATTGCCAAGCTCAATATCCATTTGTATCGCTGCAACAGTAAGTTTCATAAGATCCTCCATTAAAAAGTTTTGACAGATTTTTAATAAGCGTATAACATAATTCATTAGAATTTCAAGAAAATTACGAAAGACAGGATGTGTAACTGTGAAACAATTCCAGCAAGCAGAGGCTTTAACTCGTCTGCCTGAACAATTTTTTGCAAAGCTGGTTGGGAAGGTAAGCGCTGTAGCTGCTCAGGGGCATGATATCATCAACCTTGGCCAGGGGAACCCCGACCAGCCAACGCCTCCGCATATCGTGGCTGCTTTGCAAGAGGCTGCCCTTAATACGCAATATCATAAGTATTCTCCCTTTAGAGGTTATGATTTTTTAAAAGAAGCGGTTGCTCAATATTACAAGAGAGAGTTTGGCGTTGGCCTTGATCCTTTAAAAGAAGTAGCTGTCTTATTCGGGGGGAAGGCAGGCTTGGTGGAAATCTCCCAATGCATTTTAAATAAAGGTGACTTGGCCCTTGTTCCAGATCCTGGCTACCCCGATTACTGGTCTGGACTTGCCATGGCGGAAGCAGAGATGTGCATGATGCCTCTAAGAGCAGAAAATGATTTCCTGCCGGATTACTCTGAAGTGTCTAAAGAGGATGCAGAACGGGCAAAGCTTATGTTCTTGAACTATCCTAATAACCCAACGGCCGGGGTGGCAACCATTCCTTTCTTTGAAGAAACATTGGCATTTGCACAACAGAATGATATCCTTGTTGTCCATGACTTTGCCTATGGAGCGATTGGATTTGACGGTGATAGACCGGTGAGTTTTCTTCAGGTTCCTGGGGCAAAAGAACAGGGGATTGAAATTTATACGATGAGCAAGACTTATAACATGGCTGGCTGGAGAGTTGGTTTTGCCATCGGGAACGAAAGTGTGATTGAAAGCATTAATCTCCTTCAGGATCACTTCTATGTCAGCCTTTTTCCGGCTGTACAGGACGCTGCAGCAAAAGCACTCCTAGGGCCGCAGGATTGCGTTGAGCACCTGGTCGATATGTACGAGAATCGGCGCGATGTGTTTATTTCAGGATTGAAGAAGATTGGCTGGGATGTGACTGCCCCTAAAGGATCTTTCTTTTGTTGGCTGCCTGTACCTTCAGGATTTACATCTGAAAGTTTTGCAGATTATCTTCTCGAGCATGCGCATGTCGTTGTTGCACCAGGAATCGGCTTTGGAAAAGAAGGCGATGGCTATGTGCGTGCAGGGCTCTTAACGGATGAGAACAGGTTAAAAGAAGCTGTGGACAGGATCGCAAAGCTTAAATTATTTTGAGAGATTCCTTTTTTAAGAGATTGACAGATTTTTTGTTACCTGTCATAATCACAAGTAATTCTAACTTTCAAACAATTGTATTTTCTCTTATCAAGAGCAGGTGGAGGGACTGGCCCGATGAAACCCGGCAACCGGCTTATCCTTTAGGATAAAAACGGTGCTAATTCTTGCAGCGTCAGCTGGCAGATGAGAGGAAGCGGTATTTTTGTGTATATTATGCCTCTTCCCTCGGGAAGAGGTTTTTTATTGGAATAAATCTATGCTTTCGGAGGGATTTCAGCATGGCGACAATAACAGCAACCTATCTGGTTCATGATCCAAAAGGCAACTTTGAGAAAAAAGCGGAAGGCATTGCACTGGGATTAACCGTAGGTTCTTGGACGGATCTGCCAGAATTGCAAAAGGAGCAGCTGCGAAACCATAAAGGACACGTAGTGGAAATTACGGAATTGCCCGAGGATGAAAGGGTCAATCAATATTTTGGCGCTCCCAGAAAACAGGCGCTTCTTAAAATTGCCTATCCTGCGGCTAACTTCACACCAGACTTGCCCGCAATATTGACTACCGTTTTTGGAAAACTGTCACTGGATGGAGAAGTAAAGCTGATCGACCTGGATTTTTCCGGGCAGCTCGCTTCAGCTTTTCCCGGACCGGCTTTTGGAATTGAAGGGGTCCGTAATCAGCTTGGTGTATTTGAAAGACCTCTTCTTATGAGTATTTTCAAGGGGGTCATCGGGAGAGATCTCCAATATTTTAAGAACCAGTTAAGAGAACAGGCACTGGGTGGAGTAGATCTTGTCAAGGATGATGAAATTCTTTTTGATAATCCCTTGACCCCTTTTGAAGAAAGAATTAAAGCAGCTAAAGCGGTATTAATGGAGACAGAACAAGTGACAGGACATAAAACACTTTATGCCGTAAATCTGACTGGCCGAACGTATGACCTGAAAGATAAGGCGAAAAAAGCGGTGGAGCTTGGGGCAAGTGCATTGCTCTTTAACGTATTCGCCTACGGGCTTGATGTTTTGCAAAGCCTGGCTGAAGATCCTGACATCAGCCTTCCGATCATGGCTCATCCTGCTGTATCCGGGGCGATTACTCCATCAGAATTTTATGGGATCTCCAACCGGCTGCTTCTCGGCAAACTGCTCCGACTAGCGGGTGCGGATCTTGTCTTGTTCCCTTCACCGTACGGTAGTGTTGCTCTTCGCAAAGAAGATGCAATCGGCATTGCAGGTGAGCTGACAGAGAAAGAACCTCACCTGAAAGGCGCATTTCCTGTCCCTTCAGCTGGAATTCATCCGGGTTTAACACCTCTTTTATTGCAGGATTTTGGAGTGGAATGCATCATTAACGCTGGAGGCGGGGTGCACGGGCATCCTGGCGGAGCAGTGGAAGGCGGAAGAGCTTTCCGTGATGCCATCGATGGGTTGCTTCTGAACAAATCGCTTGAGCAGATCAGCCAGGAAAGCAAACCGTTAAAGCAGGCGCTGGACCTATGGGGCGGGCTGGTAAAAGCATGAGCAAGAGGAAAATAATATTTTGTGATTTTGATGGTACCATCACAGAAAAAGATAACATCATCGATATTATGAAAAATTTTGCTCCTAGGGGCTGGGAATATACAAAGGATCAAATTCTCAATCAGGAGATCTCCATTCGCGAAGGAGTGGGTAAACTCTTTTCCCTTATTCCTTCGAATAAGAAAAATGAGATCGCGGACTATGTTCTCTCTACAGCAAAACTGCGTGAAGGATTTAAAGACTTTGTTGCTTATACGAAGGAAAATAACATTCCCTTATATATTGTCAGCGGTGGCATTGATTTTTTCGTATACCCTATGCTCAACGGAATCATTAACAAAGAGCAGATTTATTGCAACGGAAGCAGTTTTCAAGGGGAGAAAATACAGATCCTTTGGCCGCACTCGTGTGATTCAGGCTGCAATAATGATTGCGGCTGCTGTAAGCCTACTATACTGAGAGGCTTTGATTCCTCTTCCTACGAAAAAATTGTAGTTGGGGATTCAATCACAGATCTTCAAGCTGCCAAGATTGCGGACAAAGTGTTTGCGAGGGATTATTTGATCGAGAAATGTAAAGAACACCATATTCCTTTTATTCCCTTCTCTACTTTTTATGAAATCATTGAGTTTCTCGAGAAAAAGGAAGTGACAATTTGAGTACGCTTGAAGCACTGTGGACAGAACTGGCTGATGTTAAGGATGAATTGGCGCTTAGGGACTGGTTTCCTGGAACAAGTGGAAACTTGTCCATAAAAGTGAGCGATGATCCGTTGAATTTTTTAGTTACCGCAAGCGGCAAGGATAAACGCAGAAGAACGAATGAGGATTTTCTTTTGGTAGATGCAGAAGGGATAGCGGTTGATCCAACGCATCTCCGTGCCTCCGCAGAAACCGGTCTTCATGCAAAAGTTTACCAGCTGACCGATGCGGGCTGCTGTCTTCATGTTCATACAGTAGACAATAATGTGATTTCAGAACTGTATGGAGACGAAGGTCAAATTACCTTCAGGGGGCAGGAACTGATAAAAGCCTTTAACATTTGGGAAGAAGACGGTGCAATTACGGTTCCCATTATTGAGAACTATGCCGATCTTAAAACTTTGGCGGAATGCTTTGGAACAGTGATCGGTCCTGATACAAGAGCGGTCCTTATCAGGAACCACGGCATCACCGTGTGGGGAAGGTCGGGATTTGAAGCGAAAAAACACCTGGAAGCATTAGAGTTTCTATTTTCCTATCATATTAAATTGAAATCGCTGCAGAAGCTTCACGATGGACAACCATCACTTATATAAAAATTGATAAAGCATAGGGGGATTCCAAATGGCACAATTACGTTTTCATGACAACAATGAAAGATATGAAGAGCTTGAGAAGGTCAGCCAATACCTTGAAAGCCAGGGAGTCATTTACGAAAAGTGGGACATTGAAAAACTTCCTTCTCACCTGAAAGAAAACTACTCTCTAAGTGATGAAGAGAAAGATGAAATTATCCAGGTCTTCAGAAAAGAGATTGATGATCTATCAGAAAGAAGAGGATACGTCACCGAAGACATCATTGCGCTGTCACCGGAGACACCCAATCTTGATGAACTTTTGAAAAACTTTTTGGCTGAACACCACCACTCGGATGACGAAGTACGGTTCATTGTAAGCGGGCATGGGATCTTTGCCATTGAAGGGCCGGAGGGCAGATTTTTTGACGTAGAGCTTGAGCCGGGGGATCTTATCTCTGTTCCCGAAAATTATCGCCATTACTTTACGCTCATGAATGATCGCAAAGTTGTAGCCGTACGCATCTTTAAATCAAAAGAAGGCTGGGTGCCGATCTACGAGAAACAGGAAGCTCAAGTTAAATAATGGTAGCAAACTGCAGCAAGGGATGTTCCCATGCTGCAATTTTTTTAAATACAGGAGAACCGCAAAACAAAACAAATGACGTGCTGAACCAGCACGTCATTTGTTTATGAAATAATCTTATCTTCTTCTGGCTGCTGTTCGCCCGATTGCTCTGTGCGCAGCTTAATGAGGCTGTAGGTGTGAAGGACGATGACCTTGAGCACGGCATAAACGGGAACAGCGAGTATCAATCCAAGCAATCCACCAAGGCTTCCTGCAACGAGAAGGATCGATATGATGGTAAGCGGGTGAATATCCAGCTTCTTTCCCATCACCTGAGGGGAAATGATGTTGCCTTCGATCTGCTGAGCGATCACCATAACGATCAATACTTTTACAATCATAAATGGAGAATCAATCACGGCAACAATCAATGCGGGGATTACACCAATGATCGGGCCGAGAAAAGGGATTACATTCGTAAACATCGCAATCACAGTAAGCAGAAGGGAATAGTCAATCCCTATGATCAGATAGCCGATATAGAGAAGAATTCCTACACATACACTGACAAGAATCTGCCCTTGAATATATGAACTTAATGCCATATCCATATCAGCAAGGATTTTAATGCCGTTTTTTCTCTGTGCCGGCTGCAGGAGACGGAGCACCATACGAGGAGCTTTTTCTCCCTCCTTCAGCATGTAGTACAAGATAAAAGGGACCGTAACGAAAACCATAATAATACTTGTGATTACACTAATAAAATTGGTGACGCTCGTGCCGATTGTAGCTGCACTTTTTGAAAGGTATTTCGTAATCTTATCAGAGAGGTCATTCATACTGAACTGGCTGTTTTCCTGAAAACGGCTGATCCATTCATTGTTTTGCAGTTCAGCCACTTTTGTACGGATCGCATCCATAAGAAACGGTGTATTCTTGATCAGGCTGTTAACCTGATGCTGAAGAACAGGGCCGATGGAGTAAAACAAGAGAACGAACAGTCCGATGGCTGCTAAATAAATCAGCAGTATGGACAATGTTTTCGGTACTTTTCTTGCATGAAGAAAAGTAACGATCGGCCTGAACAGATAATAGAGAACACCGGCAAGCAAAAAAGGGAAAAACAAAGTTTGAACAAGCACGACAAAGGGACGGAACACAAAACTTATTTTTGTTCCTGCCAAAATGATTAAAAAGACAAGCAGAATAGCATAACCGAAACGAAAAGCTTTGGATTGAGGCATATCTTCACCTGCGATCATTAGAATATATCTCATTATACATGCTAGCTTGCTAGCTTTTCAATTGTGCATTGTTCCCTATCCTATACCGTGAACCATTATTACTTACCTGCATAAAGTAAGTATTGGGCACTTATGGAAGGATGAAACAGCATCCGTAAAGGAAAGGATGATGACTGTGTGCGGGATAACAGGGTGGGTAGACTGGGAGCACGACGTTTCACAAGAGAATAAAACACTAATTAAAATGGCAGCAACCTTATCGAAGCGCGGTCCGGATGCTTTAAACGTATGGAGCCGGACACATGCCGGCTTCGGCCACGCAAGGCTGGCAGTCGTGGATCTTGAGGGCGGCGCACAGCCGATGACAAGAGGTGCCGGGAACGCGGCATGTACTTTATGTTATAACGGGGAGCTATACAACACGGAGGACTTAAGAAAAGAACTGCTGAAAAAAGGATACCGCTTTGAAGGACATTCAGACACAGAAGTGCTGCTTGTTTCCTACTTGGAATGGGGCGAGAGCTGCATCGATCACTTTAATGGAATCTTTGCTTTTGCAATCTGGGATTCGAAAAAGGAAAAGGTGTTTTTAGCACGGGACCGGCTTGGAGTTAAACCCCTCTTTTACTCTATAGCGGGAGGGCGTCTTCTGTTCGGCTCAGAATTAAAGGCAATACTGGCCCATCCGGAAATAAAAGCGGAACTGGAGAGAGAAGGGCTTCAAGAGGTTTTGGGGCTGGGGCCATCCAGAACACCAGGCCATGGCGTGTTTAAAGGTATCAGTGAACTTAGGCCGGGCCATGCGTTAACGTTTGATAGGAACGGCAAAACACTGTGGCGGTATTGGAACGTTAAAAGTGAATGCCATTCTCATACGCTTGACGAAACAGTAGCCAATGTAAGAGGGCTTGTTGTCGATGCCGTTCAGCGGCAGCTCGTGGCTGATGTGCCGGTTTGTACTTTTTTATCGGGAGGACTGGATTCAAGCGTAATCTCAGCAATCGCGGCTGAACACTTTAAAACAGAGAAGAGAGGACCGCTCCATACATTTAGTATTGATTATGTAGATAACGATAAATATTTTCAAGCGAGTGACTTTCAGCCGAATGCCGACGGTCCTTATATACAAAAAATGGTGGAGGCGACTGGCTCGGTCCATCACAGCTGTGTGATCGATACAGAGCTGCTCGTTAATCACCTAAGGGAAGCCGTCACAGTAAGAGACCTCCCGGGGATGGCAGATGTAGACTCTTCATTAATATGGTTCTGCCGGCTGATTAAAGAGCAGTCTACTGTAGCCCTTTCAGGTGAATGTGCAGATGAAATCTTTGGCGGTTATCCATGGTTTCATAAACCTGAAGTCATGAACCGCCCTCTTTTCCCATGGATGAGTTCAACAGAGGAACGGGAAGATCTATTGCATGATCATTGGAAGAACAAACTTAATCTATCATCCTATGTAAAACAACGTTACCATGAATCGCTTGCTGAAATGCCAAGACTTGATGGAGAATCAGGAATGGAAGCAAAGCGGCGTGAGATTTTTTACTTAAACATGATCTGGTTTATGACGACATTGCTCGATCGTAAGGACCGGATGAGCATGGGGGCGAGCCTGGAAGTCAGGGTGCCGTTTGCTGACCATCGAATCGTTGAATATGCCTGGAATATACCATGGGAGATGAAAATGCTCGAAGGCCGGGAAAAGGGGCTCCTGAGAAAAGCGTTGACGGGAATTCTCCCGCATGAAGTTCTTTACCGAAAGAAAAGTCCTTATCCGAAAACACATAACCCGAACTATACACAAAGTGTGAAAGAATGGCTTCAGTCGATCGTCGATAAGAAGAGTTCACCTATTCTGGAACTGATGAAGAAAAATAAAGTTCAGGAGATTATTGATACAAACGGCGAAGCATTTAAAGTTCCTTGGTTCGGGCAGCTTATGACCGGCCCGCAGCTCATGGCACATCTCTCACAGATCGATACGTGGCTGAAAGACTATAAGATCAATATTGTGGATTAATAAACAAACCGCGGAACGTGTTCCGCGGTTTCTTTTAACTCATAAAAACGGTTGAAAACTCAACTTGAAACTGGGTGGATGAGACTGACATCGATTGGAACTAACCCTATAACCTGATCAAATGGAAAGCTAATGTCGCGGTGATGTAAAGTCCTATCTATAAGCTTAAAACTTAAAGAGCCATCATGAACTCATGCCAGGAGCAAAAGTCCATGAGGCACTTTACAGATCGAGTGATTATTAACGTAATTTTAAAATGATAAAATCATTGGATTTCACAACTGCGAGTTCCGGGGAGATGATTTCACCTGTCCAAAGGTTAATCGTATTTGGGAATCCTTCAAAAAGTGCTTTTTCAAGTATTATGGATTGGCTCTCTGTATTAAAAGCAAATAAAAGGGTTTCATCCGAAGATGTCTTTTTAAAAGCAAGCATTCCAGGTGTATTGCTTGTTTTTATAAAAGAGAGCGATCCATCATTTCCAAAAGCAGGATGATCAGATCTTAACCTGATCAATTTGTGAATATCTTCAAATAAGGAGCGGTCCTGTTTTTCCTCATCCCACTCCATGCACTTTCGGCAGCCGGGATCCATCTCGCCTGTCATGCCAACTTCATCTCCATAATAGATGCAGGGAGTTCCAGGGAAGGAGAGCATGAGTGCGTACAATTGACGGACTCTTTCCTTATTTTGCTTGGCAACGGTCAATACCCTTGGTGTGTCATGAGAACCGAGAAGATTAAAAGAAACTTTATTGACGTTGTCCGGATAGGACTGCAGAACGTTCGTCATCCTGTCAGCAAAATCGATTGCCGTGATTTTCTCTTTTGCAAAAAAATCCAGGGCGGCTGAAGTAAAAGGATAGTTCATTACTGCATCAAACTGATCTCCTTGCAGCCAGGGCATGGAATCATGCCAGATTTCTCCGAGGATATACACTTCAGGTTTTACACTCTTCACCGTCCTGCGGAACTCACGCCAGAACTGATGATCCACTTCGTTGGCAACATCCAGGCGCCAGCCGTCAATATTAAATTCTTCCACCCAATAGCGGGCTACTTTCAATAAATAATCTTTCACCTCAGGATTTTCCGTATTCAGCTTCGGCATGCTCTTTTCAAAGGCGAACGTGTCATAATTCGGTTTCGGCTCTGTAACTACTGGAAATCCATGAAGGTGGAACCAATTTTTATATGGTGAGTTTTCTTGGTTTATCAGAACATCCTGAAAGGGGCCAAAATAGAAGCCGCTATGATTAAACACGGCGTCCAGCATGACTTTTATGCCTTTTTCATGGCAAGCATCAACCAATCGGCGGAACGTTTCTTTTGTTCCAAACTGAGGATCGATTTCAAAATAATCAATCGTGTCATACTTATGATTCGATTTCGCTTTGAAAATAGGGGTGAAATAGATGCCGGTAATTCCGAGGTTCGAAAGGTGGTCCAAATGCTGAATAACACCCTCGAAGTCCCCGCCGAAAAAGTTTCCAGGTGTAGGTTCAGCAGAACCCCATGGGAGTGCTCCTTCAGGGTCATTGGCAAGGTCGCCATTCGCAAATCGTTCAGGGAAGATTTGATACCAGACCGTATTTCTTACCCAATCGGGTGCCGTGAACACATCTGATTTGTTCAGAAAGGGAAAGCAGAAGTAGTACGCTGTATCGTCAGTTGGAGCTTCTTCATAAAAACCTTTTTCCGTAAAGACAAGTTTTTCATTATCGTTCATCAGTACAAATCCATAGCGAAGCCTTCTATACTCAGGAGTCACTTCAGCCATGTAATAATCAAACCATTGATCGGAACCGGATTTGATCATCTTACTTTTTTTTATCTGCCAGGTTCCATCTTTCCAATCATATGGATCGCCATAGATGAGCTCTACCGACTGCACATCATCTTTTTTCGTCCGCAGACGAATGTGAAGTGTTTTTTCGTCATAAGCATAGGCAAAGTTATTCTTTGGTCTGTGATACAGGACTTCTTTCTGCATATCATCACTCCTGACTTAATAACTGCAATCGGTTGCGCGCTCCGCATACAAAAAAGGCACAAACTCTTTTTGGAGGTTGTACCTGAGGTAGCATTGCCCCGATGCGATGATTTCACCATTAATTTAGTATATTTTGCAATTGATGTCAACGAATAACTTGCTGAAAGCGTTTTATAATAGCGAATAAAAAGTGTTGTCAAAAATAAAAAGGCAGGTATAATGAAATTAAAGTATTGATGCAAGCGTTTTCACAACGTACTTTAGGCGACGGCCTGATTTTTTTTGAGTGAGTTGTGCAAACGGTTGTTCAAGATCTTAAACCAAATAGGGGGAACAAAAATGAAAAAGTTGATGGCCTATATGTTAACGCCAGTGCTTGCTTTTGGTGTTCTTTCTGCCTGTGGTCCAAAGGACACAAGCGGAGGCAGCAACAATCAAGGAAAGGCAGAGGGAAAACCGGATAAATTAGTAGTCTGGGAAGATACAGATAAAAGTGTCGGCCTTGAACCAGCTGCGAAAAGCTTTGAAAAAAAATACGGAATTAAAATTCAATTCAAAGAAATGCCGATGCTGGATCAGCAGGATAAACTTCGTCTTGACGGACCGACACACAAAGGGGCGGACGTTATCACTACCCCTCATGACCGTGTAGGGCCTTTGGCTACTGAAGGTCTGATTGCACCTCTAAATGTCTCGGATGATATTACCAGCCAATATACGGATTCTTCAATCTCAGCTTTAACATTTAAAGGAAAGCTCTATGGTCTTCCTAAATCCACAGAAACACCGGTTTTCATCTACAATAAAAAATACATGAAACAAGCGCCTGCCACCTTCGATGATGTCTATACGTTCTCTAAAGGCGGAAAAGGCGGAGCACCATACGGTTTCTTGGCGAACTGGACAGATTTCTATTTCGCTCACGGCATCCTGAGCGGTTTCGGCGGCTATGTCTTTAAAGACAATAATGGAACACTGGATACGAAAAATCTTGGTTTAACAAACAATGGCTCTCTTGAAGGTGCGGATTACATTTCTAAATGGTACAAAGAAGGATTATTCCCTAAAGGTATCATCGGCAAAAAAGCAGGTCAAACCATCGATGGTCTATTCAATGAAAAGAAAGTCGCTTCTGTAATGAACGGACCTTGGTCTTTCCAAGGCTATAAAGATGCAGGGATCGATATTGGTGTTGCACCAATGCCGAAGCTTCCTAACGGTGAGTATGTTAAAACATTCATCGGTGTTAAAGGCTGGAACGTAAGTGCGTATTCTGAGCACAAAAAATGGGCTCAAAAATTCGTAGAGTGGATCACAAACGAGGAGAACGCGAAAATCCGCTACGAAAAAACTCAGGAGATCCCTCCGATCAAAGCTCTAATGAAAGATCCGATCATTGCTGACAACGAAGCAGCAAAAGCAGTTGCCCTTCAATCAGAACGAGGTGTTCCAATGCCAAACGTACCTGAAATGGCCGAAGTTTGGGTGCCTGCAGGGAACGCGCTGCAGCTTGCTGCCACAGGCAAACAAGATTCCAAGAAAGCATTGGAAGACGCATCCAAAACGATCGAGCAGAACATTAAGGCAAAACACACCGATAAATAATATAGAGGAAGGCGGTACCCGGTAACTTCCGGGTACTGCTTTCACTATAGGTGCATCTTCTAATATCTGAAAATCAGACATTGGAAGATGCATCTATAGCACGTGTATGAGAAAGGGGACAGCCTACAGCATGGAGGCGTTAGCATATCAATCCAATCATCGAAAAACCGCGGCCTTGCTCTCTATCATTCCTGGGATCGGCCAGCTATACAATAAACAAAGAATCAAAGGGGCTATATTCCTTATCCTTGCAGCGTCCTATTTCATCGTTTTTGGCAATCTGCTGAACATGGGGCTGTGGGGATTCTTTACCCTCGGGACCGAACTTCCGCGAGACCATTCCATCATCCTTCTCGTACAAGGGGTCATCGCATTTATCGTGATCGGCTTCGGCATCGTTTTTTATGTGTTTAACATTTACGATGCGTTTCAAAATGGCAAGAAGAGAGATCAGGGCTTTGCGGTCACAAGCATTAAAGAACAATATCAAAATGTGATCGATAAGGGATTCCCCTATCTTTTAGCAGGACCTGGATTTTTTATCCTGATCTTTGTGGTTGTGTTTCCTATTCTGTTCATGGTGTTCCTTTCGTTTACAAACTATGATTTGTACCATTCACCGCCTGCCAGGCTTGTAGACTGGGTAGGAATTCAAAACTTCACCGAAATGTTTACGATGGATATCTGGAGAAATACATTTGTTTCTGTATTCGCCTGGACGATTATCTGGACATTTACAGCGACTACGCTGCAGGTAGCAGCAGGAATTTTTCTTGCGGTTATTATTAATCAGAAGGACCTTAAATTCAAAGGAATCATTCGGACACTGTTAATTCTTCCTTGGGCAGTGCCGGCTTTTGTTTCCATACTTGTGTTCAGTGGAATGTTTAACGACTCGTTCGGAGCAATTAACAACGATATTCTGGCAGCCTTTGGAATCGATCCCATACCGTGGCTCACCGATCCGCAATGGACGAAAGTTGCAATCATCTTCATCCAGACTTGGCTTGGCTTCCCGTTCATCATGGCGATGACAACAGGAGTGCTCCAATCTATTCCTGAGGAATTGTATGAGGCAGCGACCGTCGATGGCGCGACGGTTTGGGATAAGTTCAAATCGATTACACTTCCGATGATTTTGGCTGCTACCGCACCGATTATCATTACACAGTATACGTTCAACTTTAACAATTTTAACGTTATTTATCTCTTTAACGAGGGTGGCCCTGCCGTTGCCGGACAAAGTGCGGGAGGAACAGATATTCTAATTTCATGGATTTACAATCTGACCATGACCTCTGCACAGTACAGCAAAGCCGCAGCTGTTACCGTTCTGCTTTCTGTAGTTATCGTTACTGTTGCGCTGATTAACTTTAAGCGGACCAAAGCATTTAAAGAGGAAGGAATGTGATGCAGATGAGCATAAAGCAAGAAAAAATAATACGTCTCACCCTGTCTTATCTGGTCCTTCTGGCTGCAATTACTATCGTGATCTATCCGATCCTCTGGGTGATTGGTTCATCAATGAATCCCGGGGACAGCTTAACGAGTTCCACCATTATCCCTCAGAATGCAACATTGCTGCATTATAAAGACCTGTTTACAAAAACACAATATTTAACCTGGTATTGGAACACATTGAAGATTTGTATCAGCACCATGATTCTTTCCGTTATTTTTATCGGGCTGACAGCCTATGCATTTTCCCGCTACCGTTTCTTCGGACGCAAAAATGGTTTGCTCCTATTTCTTGTATTACAAATGATTCCTCAGTTCGTAGCGATTCTTGCAATCTATATTCTGGTGAACCTAGTGGGGCTGCTTGACACGCATTTCGGTCTTGTTCTGGTATATGTTGGCGGATTAATCCCCATGAACACCTGGCTGGCAAAAGGTTACTTTGACACGATCCCAAGAGAACTGGATGAATCTGCACGCATCGATGGCGCGGGACATTTCCGTATCTTTTGGCAGATCATTCTTCCTCTCGCGAAGCCAATCCTGGCTGTAGTTGCTTTATTCAGCTTCATCTCGCCATTTGCAGATTTTATCCTGGCATCCATCTTGCTTCAGTCAGATGAGAAAAAGACATTGGCTGTTGGTCTATTCAATATGGTATCCGATGAGTTTGGCAATTCCTTTACGCTATTTGCAGCTGGATCGGTTTTAATCGCGATACCGATCGGACTCTTGTTCCTTTCGTTGCAGCGTTTCTTCGTTTCTGGGCTGACGGCAGGAGGTACCAAAGGCTAACATGAATATACCAGGTGCCATATAGATCTTGACAATGGATGTGGTTTATTAATGGATGAATCCACCTATACTGGAATGAAGAGGCGGGCTTTTGGGAGCATCTGGCGATGACTTTGGCGATCGTTATGCATATGTAAGGAATCCATTCGCAGAAATCAATCTCAGCTGTTCTTTTTCAAAAGATTTGATTAAAATAGAGCTTAGCGACGAAAGCAGCGGTGAAAACGCAATCATACTGCAGCTATTGAATGAATGCTGCAGCATGATAAAACAAGAGAGGAGGATGATGATGACCGTTACGATTAAAGATGTAGCAAAACTGGCAAATGTAGCTCCATCCACCGTTTCCCGGGTCATAGCCAACAATCCAAGAATTTCTGAAAAAACGAAGCATAGAGTAAGAGAAGCGATGGAGCATCTAGGGTATCATCCTAATTTCAATGCAAGAAGTCTGGCGAACCGCTCCACACAAGCCATTGGTCTCGTAATGCCAGGCTCTGCTGACAAGGCCTTTCAAAATCCATTTTTCCCTGAAGTGATCCGCGGAATCAGTACGATCGTGCATGAAAAGGAATACGCACTGTTCATGTCCACGGGCCAGACAGAAGATGAAATTCATGATGGTGTCGTTCGCATGGTTCAGGGCGGAAGAGTAGACGGGATCATCCTCTTGTATTCCAGTGTAGATGACAAGGTAATGAACTATCTCATTGAAAAGAAGTTTCCATTTACTGTGATCGGTAAGCCGTTTAAGAATGAAGACGCCATTACACACATTGATAATGATAATTTCAAAGCAGCAAGAGAGATGACAGACTATTTAATCTCCCTCGGGCACGATAAGATAGGATTTGTTGGGGGAAGCTCACATTTGGTCGTAACCATCGACCGTCTTCTTGGCTATGAAAAATCGTTGAGAATCCACCACATCCCTTATCGTGACGAATACATTATCCATGAAGAATTCTTAAAAGAAGGCGGCCAGGAAGCCATCAGAAAACTGATGGCATTGGAGGAACCGCCGACTGCTCTCCTCGTCATGGATGATTTGATGGCGTTCGGGGTTCTCAGTACATTAAGCGAAATGAACATCTCTGTTCCCTATGATATATCCGTGCTGAGCTTTAACAATGTGATGCTCGCAGACTTCTCAACACCTGCATTAACTTCGGTGGACATCAATATTTTTCAACTGGGATATGAGGCTGCGGATTGTCTTATGGATCTTATTGCAAAGCCGGATCTCACACCTAGAAGGATAGCAGTACCATACAAGCTTGTCGAAAGGCAATCTTGTATGGCACTCTCCGCTCCAAAGGAGAAAACCATATAAGGGAAAGCGAAACAGCCGGTTTAGAGTTTATAAACCAGGCTGTTTCTTTAAATACCAGTTGCTTATTAGTTATGTAATCGTATACCATGGAATCGGCGGCAGGACAAACGTTTGCAAAAACTCCTTGTTCCGAAGTATGAGTTCGATGGAAAAGGACTGGATAACAGTGAACTTCAACCGTTCGAGGTCCGGGTATTCCATACTAAATAAGCAAATAATGAAAGCTCTGGCTGATGCCGGAGCTTTTTATGATTCACAGTTTTTGCTCTTTCAGCCAATCAAGAACGGGATCGAAGCGCTGCACGGACTTTGTCTCTTCGAATTCAGCAAAAGGATCGCCTGTTTTTTCAAGCCGCTGCTGGATGGTATCTAACGGAAAGGCTTCGGGACGAAGGTCTCTTTCTAATTCATCCCACCAAAGCGGCGTAGCGACAAGTGCCTCTTCGTTCCCCCGAACAGAATAGGGAGCGATGATTGTTTTGCCTTCTGCATGCTGAATGAAATCGATATAGCATTTGTTTCCACGGTTCTTTTTCAGACGCTCGATCGTAAACCACCCGGGTTCTTTTGTGATAAGGAATTGAGCGAGAAACTGGGTAAACCTTCTCGTATCATCAAAGGTATATTCATTTTCTGGCAATGGAACATACACTTGAAGCCCTTTGTTCCCGCTCGTTTTCACAAATGCCTTCAGCTTTAGTTTGTCACAGACTTCTTTTATAAGAAGAGCAGCTTCCACTGAAAGCACAAACTCATCCCTGGATGGAGGATCAAGGTCCATCACGATTTCGGATGGTCTTGAGGTGCCATTCTTACGAAAGGGGATATGAAGCTCGAACGCCAGCTGATTTCCAAGCCATAGGAGGGATGGAAGGGTGTTGCAGACAATATAGTCAATCTGGTCCTCCCGAACGGTCTCAATAAAGTCAGGTGCATAATCGGGGCAATTTTTCTGATAAAAGCGCTCATCGTCCACGCCGTGCGGATAGCGGATCACCGTAAGTGCACGGTTTCTTAAAAAGGGCAGCAGGTAGGGGGCAACACGTGTTAAATATTCGAGATAGTGGATCTTCTTTAATCCCTTCTTTGGCCATAGCGGCTTATCAGGAGAAGTAACGGCAACTTTTACACCGTTGATGTTCAGTTCTTGCTGCTGACTGCTTTTTCCCATGTGCAATCCTCCCACCTGACATCCAGACGAAAAGCAACAAAACGGGGATGTCTCAACTGATCCTTATACAGCTCTAAATACTGCAGTTCCACACAAATGGAAGGTGTAACGATGATAAAGTTACGGTCTTCCCCTGTTTTATTCTTTTTAATTATCTCAATTAGCACACTGCGTTCTTCCGGAGTCAGCCCGTGTGAAAAAAGTCCGGCTGAAACCGTCTTGCCATCACGTAGTGCACCGACATGAAAATAGCCATTATTTTTATCGTAGGCAGTAATAAAAAATACTCCGCTCTTCGGATTTTTTATTTTTACCCATTGGTCTGTACGTACTCCAGGTATATATTTGCTTTTGCACCTTTTCGCAATCAAGCCCTCGCTGTGCTGTTTTTGTGCAAGCTCCCAGTACTCACTGCCGTTGGAATGAAAATCAATACAAGCCAACGGTTTGCCCGCCTTATTTTCTGCTGTGGCAAGTGTTTTAAAAATCTCTTTGAGTTTTTTCTTCCGCTCCTTCAAGGGAACTTCGGTGATCTGGACTCCTCTTTCACTCAATACATCAAAAACAAGGTAAGTGGAAGGGCGGTCGACCGCGGCCTTTTTAATTCTCTGACCCTCTTTAAGTCTTCCTCTTTTCTGCAAGGCTTCAAATGATGCTTTATAGGGGGACTCCAATATACATAGTTCACCATCTAAAACGAGCGGTAAAAAAGGCTTCATCTGCTCGGTCTTCACCATGAACGCATTAACAACCTCAGGAAAAGAATGATTGAATGAATGACCGTTTCTGCTGAACAGCTGAACGCCAGATTCAGACCATAAAGCAATGCAGCGATAACCGTCGTATTTTATTTCAAAAATCCAATCGTGCCCGTCAGGCAGATCACTTGCTAAGGAAGCGAGCATTGGTTTGAACGGCAGTTGCATTTTCTGTTAGGCTTTCTTTTTCTTTGGTTTGGCCTTTTTGGCCGTTGTTTTAGGTTTTGTTTCTCCTGTCTTCGACTGGTCGATACTCGCCTGTAATGCTTCCATCAAGTCGACCACATTGGTCCGTGGACGTTCTTCAGATACTTTAATCTCCTCGCCAGAAATCTTGCTTTGTATGATGTTCAGAAGCGCTTCCCTGTATTCATCTTTATATTTTTCAGGTTCGAACGCAGTAGAAAGTTGTTCGATTAATTGTTTAGCCATTTCAAGTTCTTTGTCATTCACTTGTATATCTTCATCCAGTCCAGGAACGTGATCAACATTCCGGACTTCATCGGGATAATAGATCGTTTCCATAACAAGCCCTTTATCATAAACTCTTACAGCAGCTAAGCTCTCTTTAGAGCGGATGGTAATTTTGGCTAGTCCGATCTTTCCGCTTTCTTTCATGGCCTCTTTCAATAAAGTGAATGGCTTTCCTCCGTTTTCTCCCGGTCCGATGAAATAGGAACGGTTAAAGTAAATCGGATCGATCTCTTCCAAAGAAACGAAATCAATGATTTCAATCGCTTTATTTTTCAATCCGGCGATTTTGTCGAGGTCTTCTTTTTCTACGAGCACAAATTTTCCGGGCTCGTATTCATACCCTTTAACGATGTCTTCCTGTTCCACATGCTCGTCACAAACCGGACAGGATTTTTCATATTTTATCGGATTATGGCATTTTTTATGAAGATATCTCATTTTAATATCTTTGTCTTCGGTTGCAGCAAACAGTTTAATTGGAATATTTACGAGTCCAAAGCTAATGCTGCCCTTCCACATGGTATGCAATGTCATACACCCTTTCCTAGCGTTCTTTTCTTAGTGTGTGACAATTGCCTGCTCTTTTATCCAAATAAAAAAAGCCGATGCAGATCGGCTTTTCAAAACTATCCGTTTACCACTGTCCCACCGTTAATGTGAATGGTTTGCCCTGAAACATAAGAAGAGTCATCACTTGCCAAATACACATAGGCAGGTGCCAATTCGTCCGGCTGCCCCGGGCGTTTCATAGGTGAGTCCTTTCCGAAAACATCCACTTCGTCTGCCGTAAAGGTTGACGGGATCAACGGCGTCCATATTGGACCTGGGGCTATAGCATTCACCCGGATTCCTTTTTCAACAATTGAATTGGACAATGCCCGTGTAAACGATACGATCGCTCCTTTTGTCGAGGAGTAGTCGATCAGCTTGGGATGGCCTTTATAAGCAGTAATGGAAGCTGTATTAATGATCGAGCTTCCGGCTTTAAAATGTTTTATCGCCGCTTTTGTCAGATGAAACATGGAAAAGATGTTCGTGCGGAACGTTCTTTCCAGCTGTTCAGCCGTAATATCTTCGATGCTGTTCTGCGGATGCTGTTCACCAGCATTGTTTACGAGAATGTCAAGCCTTCCAAACTCAGCCACTGTTTTCTCCACTGCATCTTTACAGAAGTTTTCGTCTCCGATATCACCGGAGTATAGCAGGCAGCGTACCCCTTCTTGTTCGATTAAAGACTTTGTTTCTTCCGCGTCTTTTTGTTCGTCGAGATAGATGATTGCCACATCTGCCCCTTCTTTTGCATAGGCGATAGCGGCTGCTTTTCCGATCCCGCTGTCGCCCCCAGTCACCAGGGCAGCTTTTCCTTTCAGCTTTCCGCTCCCTTTGTAGGCTTTCGTCTGTGATTGAGGGGCCGGACTCATTTCTGTTTCAGTTCCCGGCTGGCGATCCTGGTGCTGTGCGGGCGGGTCAATTTTTCTTCCTTGCTGGTCGCTCATATTTTCATCCACTCCTTTGTCATTGGGTTGAATACGATTTTATTCTTCCACAACATTTAACTGCTCAAACCTTTATAAAAAAAGGGTAGACAAATATTGTTCATCTTTTCAAAGTGTTGCATAATGAAAGAAACATGACAAAGAGAGAGGCAGTGGTTTCATGGTTGATGTTGAAACGTTGTCCAGCAAACAGATGAATCAGGTGATTGATCATCTTCGATCACAGCATGCGGGGATCGTGAAAGAATGGCTGGACCACGCCTTAATAAAGAAGGAAGACCCGTTTTATAAAGAGGTCGCAAAAAACGGGAGCAGCACACTTGATTTGTTGTATCAATATATCGAAAATCCGGATATTGCTCTTATTAAAAGCCTTACAAAAAAAATTGCACTTGAACGGATTGAAGCGAAGACAGATATCAGCGAGTTTGTATACAACATTAACATTGGAAGGCAAATCGTAAACGAAAAAGCACTCAATCCGCTTTTTCGCCCTGAAGAACAGAAGTGGATCATCCTCATGATCAATCAGTTTTTTGACCATCTTCTCTACTATGCGATTAAAGAATTTTCGTCGCTGAATGATGTGATCATCGAGAACAAAAACCAGTTTATTCAGGAGATGCATAGTGACAGGCTTACGATACTTGGGCAGATCGCGGCAAGCTTTGCCCATGAATTTAGAAATCCATTAACTGCGATCAAGGGATTCATCTATCTATTGGAATCTGAGCTCGTTCCTAATGATAAAACTGATCATTATATCTCTATCATCAATGATGAAATGGAAAATTTGCAGGACAAGATCAGCCAATTTCTGTTGCTTTCAAAAATGAAAGGGCTCGATGACCTCATTGCCGTCTTTGATCTTACTGCCTGCATGCATGAAATGATCGACTTTATGTATCCTCGTTTTTTGGAAGCGAAAATCAACTTAATGGTAGAAATCTCTTCAGATCTGAAGGTTGAAGGGGATAAAAATCAGCTGAAGCAAGTGATCTTGAATATATTGAACAATGCGGTAGAAGAACTTTGTGATCTTCCGGAAGAACGGGTGATTAAAGTTAAAGCATACAGGTCTTCTGGCATGGTTAAATTAAAAATATCGAACAATGGTTCACAAATTCCGGCCCATCTCCTTGAAAATATATTCGAACCCTTCATCACAACGAAAGAACTCGGGACAGGTTTGGGTTTATCCGTATGCAAACAAATTGTTGAAAAGCATAACGGCCAAATCCTTGTGGATTCAAATGCTTCCTATACCACTTTTACGATAAATATTCCTGAGGCCGTTGAAAGAACATCTTTATAAGGTGTTTTTTTTTTGCAGAATGAACGCTGTTTTGGCAGGAGCGTCTTTTTATTTTTCACAAATAAGACATGAGAAAAGTGATTGTAATCACAATGAGGAGCGTTCCGCTTTTTTATAATTAGCGTGTAATCGATACTAAAGCAAAGGGGACTTTGTCATGCTGGACCAAGAGACAATTAAAGTGATTAAATCAACCGTACCCGTTCTTAAAACTCACGGAACGGAGATTACTTCCTGTTTTTATAAAAATTTGTTCACCAAACACCCTGAACTTTTAAATATTTTTAATCATGCGAATCAAAAGAAGGGCCGTCAGCAGACAGCACTGGCCAACGCCGTCTATGCTGCAGCAGCCAATATTGACCAGCTGGAAGCGATCATACCGGCAGTGAAGCAGATTGCCCAGAAGCACAGAAGCTTAGGTGTTCAGCCTGAGCATTATCCGATCGTAGGGGAGCATCTTCTTATCGCGATCAAGGAGGTGCTTGGGGATGCAGCCACCCCAGAGATTATAGAGGCATGGGGTAAAGCATATGGTGTGATTGCTGATGCATTTATCGGGATAGAGAGTGAAATGTATGCTGAATCGGAACAGCAGCAAGGAGGCTGGGAAGGGTTCCGGGACTTTATCGTGGATCGTGTCGAGGCAGAGAGCTCTGTCATTACGTCTTATTACCTGGTGCCAGCAGATCAAAAACCAATCGCTGATTTTAAACCGGGACAATACATCAGTATCAAGTTTAACATCATGGGGGAAGAATACAGTCACATCCGCCAATACAGCTTATCAGATGCATCTGGCAAACCATATTACCGGATCAGTGTTAAGAAAGAGGGGGAGGGAGCACATCCAGGGAAAGTTTCGACATATCTCCATGATCATATCAAACAAGGGGACATTCTCCCAGTCAGTGTTCCAGCAGGGGAGTTTTATCTTGATACAAAAAGAGAGAACCCGGTTGTGCTGCTGAGCGGAGGGGTTGGTTTAACCCCGATGATCAGTATGCTAAATACGCTGTATCAAGCTCCCCATGAAAGGGAAATAACGTTTATTCATGCGGCCATCGACAGCTCACATCACGCGTTTAGAGAACATGTGAAAAAAGCGGCTGAATTGGACCATATTCACAGTTATGTGGTGTATGAAAAGCCATCTGATGCAGACAAAGAACAAGCTGTATTCCATAAAGAGGGGTATATTGACCTGGAGTGGCTTAAGGAGCTCAATCTGGATATTAAAGCTGATTATTATTTTTGCGGGCCGGTGCCTTTTATGAAGGCTATATACAAGTACCTTGGGGAATTAGGAGTCTCCAACAGCCATATTCATTTTGAATTCTTTGGTCCTGCAGCGGAACTTACAGAACCGGAAACTGTACAGTTATAATAAAAAAGCATCCGCATAGGATGCTTTTTTATGTTCTTAAAGATGATCGGCCTCTTTTGAATAAGAATGTTTACCAGCCATTTTATTCTCGTGTTCTGCCTGGTTCTTAAGCTGTCGATCCGCTTGGTGATCGTGTTTCTTTTTATTATCATCTTTCGTGTACTTATGAGTCACGCATCTCGCCTCCTCATGATTTAACATGGGCGTGCGGGATGAAAGTTATGCATCGGAATACGGCTTTGTTAAAAAGAACATGGCAATCGTTCCCGGACCTGCATGTGAGCCTATGGCACACCCGATCATCGAAATCATAATCTGCTCACATCCTGTTTCTGCCCTGATCATTTCTTTAAGTGTATTAGCGGCTTCTTGATCATCCGCATGGCTGATCCCGATAATCTGATTTTCAAAGGAAGTGCCGCGTTCCTTCATCAACTCAATCATCCGGCCAAACACTTTCTTTTTTCCCCGAATCTTTTCGATAGGATAGAGTTTGCCTTCCTTCATATGAAGAACCGGCTTAATTTTCAGCAGGCTTCCCATGACAGCTGCTGTTCGGCTTACCCGTCCGCCCCGCAGTAAATATTCCAGGTCATCTACAGTAAAAATATGCTCAGAATGGCTGAGGTAATATTCCGCAGCTTTGATCACTTGTTCTAGACTCTTTCCTTCTTTCGCAAGCTTCGCTGCTTGATAGACGACAAGTCCAAAGCCCAGTGAAGCACATTTGCTGTCTACAACAGCAATGCTGGCATGAGGAAATTCCTCAAGCACCTCCTGGCGGATCAGCTCAGCTGTCTGAAACGTCCCGCTTAAACCTGAGGAAAGAGTGATGTATACGCAAGGGGTACCAGACTGTGCGCATTTTTGAAAGGCTTCCCTGACAAGAAGAGGAGGAACCTGGGATGTTTTCGGAGCCGCTCCTTCGCGCATCTCGTTATACAGCTGAAGAGGCTGTATGGTTTTCCGGTCATATTCTTCACGGTCATGAATGGTTACCACTAAAGGAAGCATATTAATCTCAAACTCGTCTATGATGTGCTGCGGCAAATCGCAGCCGCTGTCTGTTATGATCTGGACTCCCATATCAATCACCTTCATTTATGTAAGATACTCTAAGTGTATACTTGAGCAATGGCAAAGGCAATAGAATGTTTGAGTTTAAGAACTTGCACCTATTGACTCCCGAAGTTAATTCTGATAAAAAAGTATAGTTGGGAAGCTATGAATCGAAAGGAAATTGAATAATGAATTACACACCCATGCAGGAAATCAAGAAAATTGTTGTGATTATTTTTGGTGCAGCATTGAACGCCGTTGCCCTAAATTTATTCTTAATACCAGCCAAGGTCTATGCGAGCGGGTTTACTGGTGTAGCGCAGCTCGTATCGAATCTGCTCGTCCATTCACCAATCCCAATTTCAACAGGGATGCTGTTGTTCGCACTAAATGTCCCGGTTGCTGTTTTAGGCTGGCTGAAAGTAGGAAAATCCTTTACGATCTACAGCTTTTTTTGCGTTTTTATGATGACATTTTTCCTCGAAATTATCCCTATTGTTGAGATCTCAAAGGATATCCTGCTAAATGCGGTGTTCGGCGGAGTTATTGCGGCGATCGGAGTGGGCTTTACGCTGAAATATGGTGCCTCAACAGGGGGTCTCGATATTGTAGCTATGATTTTATCCCGCAAGCATAATCGCCCGATTGGAACCTATTTCTTGATCTTAAACGGGAGTATCATCCTGGCGGCCGGATTGCTTTTCGGATGGGAAAAAGCACTTTATACACTTGTAGCGTTATATGTGAGTACACGTGTCATCGATGCCATCCATACACGCCATGAAAAGCTGACAGCAATGATAGTTACGAAAAAAGGAAACGAATTGAAAGAGGCCATCCATTCCAGGCTAGTCCGCGGGATCACGATCGTACCGGCAAAAGGAGCTTTTTCAAATGAAAACAAAGAGATGCTGGTCATTGTAGTCACCCGCTATGAACTATATGATCTGGAAAACATCATTAAAGAGGTCGACCCGAGTGCCTTTACCAATATTGTAAACACTACTGGGGTATTCGGCTTGTTCCGTAAAGATGATTAATGAAAAAACGTACCTGCTGAATCATTGCAGGTACGTTTTTTGATTAGAGCGTTTCTAATACTTTTTGAATATGTGGCACAAGTTCGTCCCAATCACTTTCAGGGAATTTATTTACGGTAATGAAATCCTGAAAACCGAAAATCGATTCGACACCTTCAATGGCAAGAAGCGAATTTGCCAGGTCTGAATCAGTTGCCTCTCCTGCCCGTGCGGATAATCTGACTTCCAAAAAGGGCTGGCTCGCTGAAAACTTCAAAGAGTTTGGGTTGGGAGTTGGTTGTATTCCGAATTCTACATCCATTCTTATCATCTCCTGTAATTAGAAATTAAATTGATACCTCTGTGAAACGATATCATGAAAATCAAGGGAATTATACAAATGTTTTGTGACTGAATTGTTGATCCCGGTTTCAAGTTCGATGGACTTAATGCCTTCGCGTTCTGCCCAATGGATCAGATGAAGCAAAATTTTTCTGGCGATCCCTTTGTTTCGCGAATTTTCCCTGACAAAAAGTTCATTCAGCCAAAGGTAGGGCCCGCCGAGCGGCAAGCTGATTCCAAGGTTGTAAAAAGCTATTCCATGAACTTCTCCTGCCTCCTCAGCAATAATGACACCCGAGTTCGAATCTTTCCGGATGGCCAAAGAAATGCCGCTTAACACTTTTTGATAACTGCCATCATCTTCTGACCGCGTTCGCTGCTGAGAGACCAAATCGGCTATTTTTTTCTTTAAATCGTCGGTGGCGTCAGCCGGTACTTCATAGACAAACATTGAAATCCTCCATGCAAATAGGTATTGTAGCTACATTATAACAAAATATTCACGTTGCGACTGTGAGTAAATCAAATTTACGATCGAATAATTATGTTAATGGAACGACAAAAGTGGCAAGGGGGGAGTTCATGAAAACATTGGTCTGCTTCGGTGACAGTATTACATCCAAGGAAAAAAGCGATGATGGTTCACTTAGACTGACGTCGCGCGTTCGTTTATCCCTGCAGAAATGGAATGTTATAAATGCCGGGGTTCCTGCTGAAACGACAAGGGTCGCATTAACCCGTTTCCAGGAAGATGTGCTGCGGCATAACCCTGATCTGGTGACCATCCTTTTTGGTGCGAATGATGCGAGCAGCCACCGCTTGATCGAAGTCGAAGAATATAAGAATAATCTCGAATATATGATAGAAAAGCTGGGCCCATCAAAGGTGATCCTTGTTTCTCCATCTCCCGTCAATGAGCGGTTTCAGCACGCGAGGTCAAATGAGGGCTTAAAACACTATGCGAAAGCGGTAAGAGAACTGGCAAAAAAGTACAATACTCATTTTGTTGATTTGTGGGCAGAGATGATCGGCAAGGATTATTGCCAGATGCTGAACGAAGATGGCCTGCATTTCAATAAAAAGGGGTATAAGCTGTTGGCGGATCTCGTCATCCAAAAAATGGAAAAGCTTACAAAAGCATGTTCTACAAAACCCATTTTACAGCAGTAAAAAAGTACAAAAAAAGGCTGAGAGAAAACTCTCGGCCTTTTACAGTTGATCTTTGGTGCTGTTTTTTGTCTGGTCAAGCTCTTGTTGAAGCTCAGCAAGCTGCTGGCGCTCTGCGTCAGATGAGTCCGCCATGGCAGATGAGATAATGTTTTCCGCTACAGAAATGTCGTCGTTGCTGAAATCATTTTTTTGCTGGCTGATTTGTTCATCCTGGCGCTGCTGCTGAGTGTGCTGCCCTTCTTCATTTTTTCCAACAAGATTGGAAACCGCTTCTTTTGCTCTTTGAAAAATATTGTTACCCATAGCCTTAATTTCCTCCCAGCGTAATTTCTTTTTGAACCTCTTGTTTCGTTTCTTGAATATCTTCATTCAGCTGCTGCTGAACGTCATTATTCCTTGCTTCATCGGCGCCCTGCTGTATGGCTCTTTTTGATTTGCTGTGCTTGCTCATATATGTTCGCCTCCTAACGGGGTTTACTTTAGTTTTTTACACAAGCACGAGTTTTATGTAGAATGGCCACTCTTCCAAAATTTATAAAAAAGCCCGGCAGAAGGTTCTCCTTTTGCCGGGCTTTTGGAATCAACTGTATTTTAATGACAATACATTTTCTAAATAAAGAGCGATGCCCTCTTCTTCGTTCGTTGCTGTAACGCAGTTTGCGATGTTTTTCAGTTCAGATATCGCGTTGCCCATTGCGATGCCATGCCCTGCGTACTCAATCATTTCAAGGTCATTGTCTTCATCTCCGAACGCAATGACCCTTTCTTGAGGAATATTGTAGTATTCAGCGATTTTTTTTAATCCGACGGCCTTGTTTAAACCAGCACGGATGATTTCAATGATGCTCCATGGAGCAGCCCAAACTCGCTGGTCAATCACTTCCGCGTGTTCCTGTTTCAGCTGATCCCGTAATTCAGCCACATGATGGTCCTGGGGGTGAATCAGGATGGAGGTAGGATCCTTTTGGAGCATGTATTGAAGATCTCCAGTCTGAGCAGGATTTTCACCCATCATAAATGTATTAACGATGACTTCATCATCTTTATGCAAATACACATCATCCAATACTTCAGCCATAATATTTTTAACTAGAAAATCTTCAGCAGTTTGAATGACTTTTTTAGCGGTGGAAAGTTCCAAAGGACTATGATATACACCAAATTTTTTATCGTGAGGGTGATGGACAAACGCGCCGTTAAAGTTTACGATCGGTGTCTTTAACCCAAGCTCGTCATAATACATCGTGCTCGCCCGGTATGGACGTCCGGTTGAAATGCAGACAATGTGGCCATCCTCTTTAGCTTGAAGAACGGCTTTTTTGGTTCGGTTGGAAATCGTTTTTTTATCATTCAATAAGGTGCCGTCAAGATCTAGCGCGATTAAATATGGTTTCTTCATTCAGATTCCTGCCTTTTCTACGGTTCTCAAGTTTAGTGTAATGCTTTCCTTAATCACTGTCCAATATAAGGAAGTTTTACCTTTCGTGGTCGAGGGTAATCCTACTACATATCCATGATAAGAAGGAGGAGTTTCCATGAAGAAAAAATATTTGCTGCTATCCGGATTTGCATTGTCCGCTGCTGGGGTAACATCCTACCTCTTACGAAAAGGTTCAAACCGGGTCATGGCTAAAATGATGGTTAATGAGATGAAAGATAAAGTCCTTCCATTCCTTACAAAAGATGATAAACAAGGAAAACTTCCAGTCAATAAAGCGGGTCATCCCGATCCGTTCGATATTAGAGACAATGAAATGGTTTCGGAAGGAAGCATGTATCCCGTTGATTACTACAACGAAAAGAAACAGTAAGGCAAAGACCCGTGCAAACGGGTTTTTTTATCGGCAAATTTCAATTAACTTGTTATGATAGAGAAAACGGTAAGCAAAGGAGAAGGATATGGTAACCATAGAAACACGAACAATCGAAAATATTCCGGTGCTGCATGCCTTTGAAGCAGGGAAAGAGAATGAGAAGCTTCCACTAATGATATTCATCCATGGGTTTACAAGTGCGAAGGAGCACAACCTTCATTTTGCCTATGCCCTAGCAGAAAAAGGCTATCGAGTCGTTCTTCCCGATATGCTCCATCATGGTGAACGAATAACGGACGTTTCCGGAGATAAAAGGATGTACTCCTTCTGGGATATTGTTGTTCAAGGAATAACGGACGTACATACACTGGTTCAGTCTCTTGACCGCGAAGGCTTGATTGACGAGCAGCGGGTAGGGCTTTCGGGCACTTCAATGGGAGCGATAATTACCTTCGGTTCATTGTCTCAATATCCTTATGTTAAGGCTGCTGTAACACTTATGGGAACGCCGAGTTATGAAAATTTCGCCTATTGGCAGATCGAAAAAATAAAACAGCAGGAAGTATCTTTTCCTTTTTCAGAGGAAGCGCTGGCAAAGGTGATCTCCATCATCAAGCCTTTTGATTTAACATCCTGCATGGAGAAGCTTGATAACCGCCCTCTTTTATTATGGCACAGCAAGATTGATGAAGTGGTGCCGTTCAGCCAAAGTTATGATTTTTATCGAAAAGCAAAGGCTGTTTATAAAAATCCTGAGAAGATTCAATATATCGCAGATGAAACTTCAGGCCATAAAGTATCAAGAACAGCCTACCTTGAAACTGTAAAATGGTTTGCTAAATATTTATAAATGATGGAAAAATAAATGAAAGAGGTGAGCATCGTGCCAATTGAAAAACGAGAAATCATTCCTGTCTGGGAAGCGGCAAGCAGAATCCTTGAACAAACCATTACATTGCCGACAGAAACGGTTCCTCTAGAAGAATGTGACAACCGTTATTTAGCCGAGGACATTATAGCCACTCATGATGTGCCTCCCTTTGACCGTTCTCCTTATGACGGTTTTGCCGTTAGAGCTGAGGATACACAGTGTGCATCGAAGCAGGCACCTGTCCTGTTAAAAGTTATCGATTCCATTGGAGCTGGACATGTTTCTGAAAAAACGGTTCAAGAAGGTGAGGCCGTCAGGTTAATGACGGGGGCTGCAATCCCCAAAGGTGCGGATGCGGTCATCATGCTTGAACTTGTAAAGGAGATCGGCAGCGGGAAAATTGAAATAGGAAGAGTTTTTTCCCCCGGTCATAATATTTCAAAACAAGGAGAAGACACGAAACAGGGTACTCCCATTTTGAAAAAAGGGTCAAAAATTCATCCGGGTGCTGTAGCTCTTCTGGCTACTTTCGGCTATGAAAGAGTGCAGGTCATGAAGAAGCCGGTGGTCGGCATCTTGGCGACTGGTACCGAACTGCTCGATGTGGGGCAGGAGCTTGTTCCCGGAAAGATCAGAAACAGCAACGCGTACATGATTGCTTCCCAGATAAAAAAAGCCGGGGGTGAACCCCGTTTGCTCGGGAAGATGCCGGATGATCTGGAGCAAACGTATAATGGTATCATCGCCGCCTTACAACAATGTGATGTGTTGATTACTACTGGGGGGGTTTCAGTAGGAGATTTTGATCATCTGCCGGCGATTTATAAAAAAATGGAAGCTGAATTGCTTTTTAATAAGATTGCGATGAGGCCTGGGAGCGTGACTTCCGCAGCTGTTTATGAAGGGAAGCTTTTATTTGGCCTCTCCGGAAACCCATCAGCCTGCTTTGTTGGCTGTGAGCTGTTCGTGCGGCCGTTTCTTTTAAAAGCGCTGAATGCTGATAAGGTTCATCTCGGCGTTTTAAAAACAGAACTGCAGGAAGATTTTCTAAAGCCCAATCCATTTACAAGGTTTGTCCGGAGCCGGGTGGAGTGGGAAGGCTCCGTACCAGCTGCGGTTCCAGTTGGTTTGGATAAGTCGGGTTCGGTAACCTCATTAGCAGACGCCAATGCACTCATCGTTCTGCCCGGCGGTACCAGAGGCTGGGAAATCGGTTCAGAAGTGACCACACTCCTATTAGATGGGGAAGGCAGTGTATGGCCATGGGATCTGGCAGTAAAGTCCAAGTCATAGGGTACAAAAACAGCGGTAAGACCACGTTGATTACCAATCTGTTGGAGGCGGCAGCAAAGGGTGGAACCAGGACCGGAACGCTTAAGCATCATGGACATGGCGGCCGGGTAGAATTCCGAGATGAAGAAACGGATACTTCGGCCCACCGAACAGCAGGAGCTGTTGTTTCTGGAATAGAAGGAGGAAATGCTTTTCAGCTTTGCCTGAATATGAAGGTAACCTTCACCCAGTTACTGGCTTTTTACGACCCCTTAAATCTTGATCTTCTTCTCATTGAGGGATTTAAAGAACATCAGCTGCCCCGCATCGTCATTCTGAAAGATGATGAAGACGTAAAGCTGATTGAAGACAGCGAGAAGGTCCTTGCGGTCATTGCCTGGCCGCCTGTTTCGAAAGAGCTTATATCAGCCGATCTTCCTTTTTTCAGGATTGGAGAAAAGGATCGGTACATCGAATTTCTGGTGGATTTGTTAAAGGGGATGAATACATGAAATCATTTGAAATCGTCACTGAACCGATTTTGGTACAGGACATAATCGATAAAGTCATCAGAGCCGACGCAGGTGCCATTAATACGTTTATTGGTACGGTGAGAGAAATGACTTTGGGTAAAAGAACAACCTACCTGAAGTATGAAGCCTATGTTCCCATGGCGGAAAAACAGCTTGCGAAAATAGGTGATGAGATATCTGCCCGATGGCCAGGATCAAATACAGCGATTACCCACCGGATCGGCAGCCTTGATATTTCGGAGGTTGCGGTTGTCATTGCGGTTTCAACACCTCACCGCGTAGAATCATTTGACGCCTGCCGCTACGCGATCGAACGCATAAAAGAAATTGTCCCAATCTGGAAAAAAGAGCATTGGGATAATGGAGAGATGTGGGTGGGAGATCAGCTGGAAAAAGTGTCCTATTCAAAAGGCCATCCCGAAAGCGAGGAAGATAAGAATGATTAAAGTGTTGTTGTTTGCGGGAATGCAGGAGCGAGCAGGCACGAACGAACTTGAATTGGATGAAGACCGGCTCCTCATTTCTGAAATAAAAAACGCATTGCAAAAGAAGTATGATTTTCCCCAGATGTTTCAAGGCTGCCTCTCAGCGGTCAACGAAGAATTCGCTGATGATGATACAGAAGTGACATCTGGTGATACGGTCGCTTTTATTCCTCCGGTAAGCGGGGGGTAATCTGCTCTTTTGCACAAGTAAAACATAATAATACGGATTGATTCACATGAATGCCATTTAAGAAGCCCTCTAAACAATAGACGGGCTTTTTGCATTTACTGCATTCTCCTACGAATTCCTTCATGCTTTCCACTCCTTTTCTTTATATTAAACCTATCAAATTGTCCATTCAACTCAGAAAAAATTTAAAATTTATAAATATACAGTTGAATTTATCTTTATACATACATATAATGAAACATACATTAAGGATAACGAGGTGGAAGTATTGAATGTCGGTATAGTAGGAGCAACAGGCTTCGGAGGGCTTGAATTAGTGCGCTTGCTGAAAAATCATCCCCGTATAAAGAAGCTTACGTTGTACTCGTCAAGTAAAAAGGGCGACTCGATTGATAGAATCTATCCTCATCTGAACGGGATTGAGGAAGGAAAGCTGGAAGACATTGATCCGTACAATATTCCAAAGCAAGTTGACTTTTTGTTTTCTTCAGCACCTACGGGAGTATCTGCAAGTTTGCTTCCGCCCATTCTTGAGCAGGGGATGAAGGTGATCGACCTTGCTGGTGACTACCGCTTAAAAGAAAGCGAGACTTATAAACAGTGGTACCAAAAAGAGCCGCCAGATGCAAAATGGGTGGATCGAGCCGTTTACGGACTATCAGAATGGAATACCGATCAAATTGCTCACGCTCAGATGATCGCCAACCCTGGATGCTACCCGACGGCCGCTTTGCTCGGTCTATTGCCGCTCGTTAACAAGAGATTACTTGATGTCAGCACGATTATAATAGATGCCAAATCTGGGGTATCAGGAGCAGGAGCAGTTCCTTCCGTTTCATCACATTTTCCTTTTGCCAATGATAATCTTCAAATCTATAAAGTGAATAAGCATCAGCATATTCCGGAGATCGAACAGATGCTCCACCAGTATTCAGAAACGAACAAGCCGATTACATTCAGTACACACTTGGTACCGATGACAAGGGGAATCATGAGTACGATGTATGCGAAAGTAAAGGACGGCGTCAGTGCGATGGAGATTGAAGAGACGTATACAGAGTATGCGGAACAGCATGAATTTATCAGGCTTTCTCCTGCTCATGGTCTTCCTTCAACAAAACACGTGATGGGGAGCAACTATTGTGACATAGGCTGGTCCTTTGACCCTCGTACACAGCGCATAACGGCTGTTTCGGTGATTGATAATCTCATGAAGGGTGCAGCCGGCCAGGCTGTACATAACTTTAATCTGATGAATGGATTTCCAGAGACTGCCGGTTTGCCGGCAAGTCCGGTTTTTCCATAAAGAAAGGAGAGCCGATGTGGCTTCTATCATTTCATCTCAACTAAAAAAAATAACAGGATCAAACATTACGTTGCCCAAAGGTTTTACCGCTGCAGGTATAAACTGCGGCATTAAATTTAAGAAAAAAGATTTGGGCATAATTTTGAGTGAGAAGCCCGCTTCAGCCGCTGCGGTGTATACAACAAGCAAAATAAAAGCAGCTCCACTGGAGGTCACGAAAGAAAGCATTGAAACAGAAGGATTGCTGCAAGCGGTAATTGTTAATTCTGGGAATGCCAATGCATTTACAGGAGAACAAGGCAGGATGCATGCGTATGCCATGTGCCGCGAAGTAAGTGAACGGTTTGGGCTGCTGGACCATCATGTCGGTGTGGCATCGACAGGAATTATCGGTGAGACAATGCCGATCGAAAAAATATTACAGGGTATCCAGCAATTAACCCCCGCAGCCCAAGTCGACCGTGCGATGGAGTTCAGCCAATCCATTTTAACGACGGATACGAAGACAAAAAATGCCTGTTATTCTTTTAATATCGGTGAATCAGAAGTTATTCTGGCAGGTACAGCGAAAGGATCAGGAATGATTCACCCAAACATGGCGACCATGCTGTCATTTTTAACAACGGATGCTAACATATCATCCGAACACCTGCATCTTGCCTTGAAAAAAGTGACGGATCAAAGTTTTAACTGCATCACCGTGGATGGGGAGACGTCGACCAATGACATGGTACTCATTCTTGCAAACGGATTGGCAGGGCATGAAGAGCTGAGTCCTGAACATCCTGACTGGGGAACGTTTCTTCAGGCACTGACATTAACCTGTACCGAACTTGCGAAGTCCATCGCCAGGGATGGAGAAGGAGCCACAAAGCTGATCGAGGTGACAGTGGAGGGCGCAGCAACCGGCGACGAGGCCAGAGCTGCAGCAAAATCGATCGTTGGCTCACCTCTTGTCAAATCGGCCATCTTTGGGTGTGATCCAAACTGGGGCAGGATAGTCGCTGTTCTTGGATATGCAGGTGTTGAAATATGTCCGGATTCCATTGATCTTTCCATCGGTAATTTTCCGGTTTTAAGACAAAGCAAAATCGAGGACTTTAACCATGACGAAATCTCTGATTATCTGACGGGAAGCGAAATTTCCATAACGGTTAATCTTCATAAAGGAAACGGTAAAGGAAAAGCATGGGGATGCGATCTGACCTATGACTATGTACAAATCAATTCCAGCTATACGACTTGAGGAGGAGACCGGATGGAACAAACGGTAATTATTAAGTGCGGCGGAAGTGTTTTACAAGCGCTTGAACCTTCATTTTTTGAAAGATTAAGAGATATGCAGAAAGATGGTAAACACATCATACTCGTTCATGGCGGCGGTCCCGCTATTACGAAGTACATGAATGTTCTCTCCATTCCTACTGAATTCATTAATGGAGTGAGGCGGACTTCCGTACGTGCGGCCGAAACAGCGGAAATGGTACTTGCCGGCCAGTTGAATCCCTGGTTTGTGTATCAGCTTAATCAGCTGGGGCTTAAAGCGATTGGCATAAACGGAAATGATGGGGCGCTGCTGGAATGTGATTATCTTAAAAAGGAAGAATGGGGCCATGTAGGCAAAATTCTTAAGGTCAACAGAGGAACGTTAACTCAACTGATCAAAGCCGGATTCGTTCCTGTGATTGCCTCGGTTTCCCGGAATCTTTCCGGAGAGATTTTAAACTTAAATGCAGATACTGTAGCTTTTGAAGTGGCATCAGCGATGGAAGCTGAGTCGTTGATATTTGTCACCGATGTCGATGGAATCATGGCAGAAGGAAAGACCGTACAAAAAGCAACGATTGATTCGATCAATGAACTGATTGACGGAGGTATTATTACAGGTGGCATGATCCCGAAGGTACATGCCGCGATAAACTGCCTTAAATCAAAAATTAAAGAAATCCAGATTGTCGGAAAAGAGATGAAGGGTACGTTGATTGTTAAAGAGGAGGTACTATCTTGAGTACATTATTTCCAAACTACAGCCGATGGAGCCTGCAGATTGATAGTGGCAGCGGAAGCAAAGTAGTCGATGACGCAGGTAAGTCTTACCTTGATTTTACGAGTGGAATCGGTGTTTGCAATCTGGGCCATGTTCACCCGGCGGTAACAGCTGCGGTAGAAAAACAATTGAATAAAGTCTGGCATACCTCCAACCTGTTTCAATCTGCTCTGCAAGAGGAAACAGCAAGTCTTTTGGTGGGACCGACTCACCTTAAGAAGGTGTTTTTCTGCAATAGCGGAGCGGAAGCGAATGAAGCAGCGATTAAACTGGCAAGAAAGTTTACGGGTAAATCAAAGATCATAACGTTTGAACAGTCCTTCCACGGAAGAACGTATGGAGCGATGGCGGCAACAGGGCAGGAAAAAATAAAAAAAGGATTCGGCCCGATGCTCGAAGATTTCCATAGTATACCATTTAATGATAGTAACGCATTGGCCAAACATGCTGATCCACAGACCGCCGCGGTTATGCTTGAGGTGGTTCAAGGAGAAGGCGGGGTCATTCCCGGAAGTGAAGCTTTTTTACAAAAGGTTCAGCAGCTTTGCAAGAAAAACAGCATACTCTTGATCATTGATGAAGTGCAGACAGGAATCGGCCGAACCGGTAAACCGTTCGCCTTTCAGCATTATGGATTAGAACCGGATATCGTTACAGCCGCCAAAGGGCTGGGCAATGGTTTTCCAGTAGGTGCGGTCATTGGAACAGAAGAGGTAAGCGAAGCGTTTGGACCAGGAAGCCATGGAACAACCTTCGGAGGCAATCCTCTGGCTATGGCTGCAGCAAAGGCCGTTCTTAAAGAGGTGTTCTCACCCTCATTCTTGGATGAGGTCATTGAAAAAGGTCAATTGTTAAGGGAAGAGTTGAAGAAGGAGCTTCATCCCTACGAGGATATTTTAGAAATTAGAGGGTTAGGGTTAATGGCTGGGATTGAGTGCCGTTATAAGATCGCTCCGCTCATTCAGGAACTCCAGAATGATGGACTGCTGGCACTGCCGGCAGGAGAATATGTTCTCCGTCTTCTTCCGCCGTTAAACATGAGTAAGGAAGAAGTAGCAGAGGGTGTAAAAAAAATCAGCAGAGCTGTAAAAAAACAAAGTATTCTAGTATAAGTATTTTTTTTATAATGAAATGTATAAAAATCCGTAATTATAAATTAATATACAAAGGAGTAGAAGGATGAAAGGATACCTGCAGCTGTCGAATGGAGAAAGCTTTGAAGGGGACTGGCATGGAAAGCCGCAGCCTACGAGCGGTGAAGTTGTTTTTTTTACCGGGATGACAGGATACCAGGAGGTGCTTAGCGATCCTTCCTATCATGGGCAGATCGTCGTATTTGCTTATCCACTGATCGGGAATTATGGGATTAATAAAGAAGACTTTGAATCTATCGTTCCGCAGCCGGCAGGAGTGGTCACTTGCTCAACAGATGAGGAAGGCCACCATTTCCAAAGGGAGGAGTCCTTTTCGGCACTGCTTAAGAAGCATAGCATACCTCATTTGAGCGGAGCGGATACACGTTCTCTGATTAAATTGATCCGTTCCGAGGGGGATATGAAAGGCGTATTAACCAGCAGTGTACAGAACATTCAGGTTAAAGAAGGAAAAGGAGTGCAGGGAAGGCTTGTCAAAGAAGTGGCAGTGAAAACACCGGAGGTTCATGGAAAAGGAAAGACCCATATCGTGCTGCTGGATTTCGGTTATAAGAAGTCTATCCTGGATGCTTTAGTTTCGCTCGGATGCAAAGTGACCATCGTTCCTTTTGATACGAAAGAAGAAATTCTCCATAAATTAAAACCGGATGGCCTTCTATTTTCAAACGGACCCGGAAACCCGAAAGAACTCGCACCCTATATGCCGCTGTACAAAAGGCTGGCCGAACTCTACCCTTCATTTGGCATTTGTCTCGGGCATCAGCTTTTGGCATTGGCATTTGGGGGAAACACAAAAAAATTAAAATTTGGCCATCGGGGAGCCAATCATCCTGTTATTAATGTGAAATCGAACAAAGTGGCGATGAGCTCACAGAATCACGGCTATGTCGTTGAAGAGAGCAGTTTACTTCAGACCGGCTTTCAAGTGCTCTATAAAAATATCAACGACGGCAGTGTGGAAGGGATGTTTCATGAAACTTATCCCGTCATGACGACTCAATTTCATCCGGAAGCCAATCCCGGCCCGGAGGATCATGCCTATTTGTTCAACCATTTTATTGACTTGATTCAAGAAAAGAGGAGCGAAAAGATTTATGCCTAAGCATCAAGAGATTCATAGTGTCCTTGTGATCGGTTCAGGACCAATCGTCATCGGGCAGGCAGCTGAATTCGATTATGCAGGAACACAAGCCTGCGCAGCACTGAAGGAGGAAGGGATCCACGTCATTCTGGTGAATAATAATCCGGCAACCATCATGACAGATGAAACATATGCCGATAAGGTTTATTTTGAACCTCTGACTGTCAGGTCCTTGGCAAGCATCATTAAAAAGGAGAAACCTGATGGGCTGCTGGCTTCAGTCGGGGGGCAGACCGGGTTGAATTTAGCCATGGAGCTGCAGGAACAAGGAATCCTAGAAGAACATGAAGTAAAGCTGCTCGGAACAAATTTGGAGTCCATTAAAAAAGCAGAAGACCGTGAACAATTCCGTACACTGATGCACGAGCTGAATGAACCTGTACCCGACAGTGAGATTGTAACCACCGTTGAAGAGGCTGCAGCGTTTTCAGAAAAAATAGGATTTCCAGTCATAATCCGACCAGCTTATACACTCGGTGGGTATGGCGGGGGGACCGCAAATTCAGAGCATGAGCTGAGTGTGATCGTCAAAAAAGGTCTTTCAGCAAGTCCGATCGGGCAGTGTCTGATCGAGAAAAGCATTGCCGGATTTAAAGAGATCGAATATGAAGTGGTACGCGACAGAAATGATACGTGCATTACGATTTGCAACATGGAAAACATCGATCCGGTAGGCATTCATACCGGTGATTCAATGGTTGTAGCACCCAGCCAGACGATGACAGACCATGAGTACCACATGCTTCGTTCGTCAGCGATAAAAATCATCAGGTCCCTCGGGATCATCGGCGGATGCAATATTCAATTTGCACTCGATCCGGACAGCAAAACCTATTATCTGATAGAGGTGAATCCGCGGCTGAGCCGTTCTTCTGCACTGGCTTCAAAAGCAACAGGATATCCTATCGCAAAAATAGCCGCCAAGTTAAGCATTGGCTATCTGCTTCATGAGCTTAAGAACCCGGTGACCGGTTCAACGTTTGCAAGCTTCGAACCGGCTTTGGATTATATTACCGTAAAAATGCCGCGCTGGCCGTTTGATAAATTCCCGGAAGCTGAAAGAAAACTCGGTACGCAAATGAAGGCTACCGGAGAAGTGATGGCCATCGAAAGAAATCTTGAATCAGCCCTGCAAAAGGCTGTACGTTCGCTGGAACTGGATACAGAAAGTATTTTTTTGAAGGAACTGAAGGATTGGCACAGCGATGAACTGAAGCAGCTCTTGATCGAAGCCGATGACCGCCGCTTCTTTGCGATCATGGAACTGCTCAGCCGGGGTGTTTCAGTTAAAGAGATCCATGAAGCCACGAAGATAAATTCCTTTTTTCTTGCATCATTTAAAAAATTAGCGGACCTTGACCAGCAGATCAAGAACAGTTCAATGGAATCCCTAGAATTAACCGAGCTTTCTGTATGGAAGGCTGCGGGGTTCTCTGACCTGACGATCGCTGCGGCCTGGGGCATGACTGAAAATGAAGTAAGACAAAAAAGGATCCAATCAGGAATTGTGCCGTCTTATAAAATGGTGGACACATGCGCGGCAGAGTTCACTGCAAATACGGCCTATTACTACTCAAGCTGGAAAGGGAAAAACGACAAACTCCCGGGAAACAAAGAAAAGATTGCCATCATCGGATCGGGACCGATACGGATCGGCCAAGGGGTAGAGTTCGACTACTGCTGTGTTCATGGGGTGCTGGCACTGCAGAAGGAAGGCTATGAGACCATACTGATCAATAATAATCCGGAGACCGTAAGCACTGATTTTGAAGTGGCGGATACGCTTTATTTTGAACCTCTCTCTTTCGAGGACATTATGAACGTACTTGAGTTTGAAGGAGCAGAAAAAGCAATATTGCAGTTTGGCGGACAGACAGCCATTAACGTAGCAAATCAGCTGGAGGATGCGGGCATCCAAGTCCTTGGTTCAAAAGCCGACCTGATCGATGAGATGGAGAACAGGGAGAGGTTTTATCACTTTTTGAAAAAATGCAGCATCCCTCATGTGCCAGGTGAAACCGCATATGATCATCAAGAGGTGTTGACGTTCGCGCAAAAGATCGGATATCCTGTACTGCTGCGTCCTTCCTATGTAATCGGTGGAGAAGGAATGTTGATTGTTCATGGCGAGCAGGAACTGAAGAACTATTTGAACACGCAGAATATCGAGTTTCCTGTTTTAGTCGATCGTTACATTTCAGGAAAAGAAGCAGAAGTCGATGTCTTAACTGATGGAGACGAAGTATTTATTCCTGGAGTATTTGAACATATTGAGCCGGCAGGCATCCATTCTGGAGACAGCACAGCTGTTACACCTCCAGTTAGTCTGCAAAAGAAAACGATCGATCTTATCGTCTCTTGCACTCATACGATTGCCCGCTCAATGCCGTTCAAAGGGATCTTCAATATCCAGTTCGTCATCGATGGAAACGACGTCTATGTCCTGGAGATCAACCCGCGCGCATCAAGGACCGCACCTATTTTTAATAAAATCACCGGTGTGAACATCATTCAGTCGGCGGTTCAAGTTATGCTCAGCAAGACGCTGGCAGAGCTTGGCATACAAGCTGGGCTGAACGAAAGCCAATATTTTGCCGTGAAGACACCGGTGTTCTCAAATATAAAGCTCCCGGGCCTTTCGCCAAAAACTGCTCCAATCATGCGTTCCACTGGTGAAGTGCTTGGAATCGGCAGCACTGTAGGAGAGGCGGTTCAAAAGGTTTTTGCCGGCTGCAACCCTGCTGCCCGGACAGGGGATGGTTCTTTGCCAGCCAGCCTGTTTGCAGACGTAAAGGAAGAGCTTCTTACTATAGAAGAAACACAACTTCTCGAACTTTGGAAAGAGAAAGGCGTCAGCATTTATTTTCCATCACAGCTGTCTTTTTCTGAATGGAATCAATGGAGTCAGACCGGAATCTACTTTTCAACCGGCAGGGATAAGATTTCAAAGAGCAGGTTAATGGAGGCAAGTCTGGGAGGCAATTATATCTTTACACAATGGGAAACGTGCGCATTTTATCAGCATGGATTGCTTTCATATAGCGACAACCCTGTCCATATCAAAGAAAATCGTCAAGAAAGAAAGGGAGTTAAATCATGAATCCGATGGCATCGATTGCAGAAACGTCACTGAAAGGGAAGGACCTGTTAACGCTTGCAGACTGGAAGGCGGATGAAATCAACCAAATCCTTAAGTACGCCCTTCAGCTGAAGAAAGAAAACCAGCCAAAACAGCTGCTTGCAGGAAAAACACTGGGGATGATCTTTGAAAAATCATCGACCAGAACAAGAGTTTCATTTGAGGTCGGCATGCTTCAATTGGGCGGGCATGCTCTTCATCTGAGTTCACGTGACATTCAAATGGGGAGAGGAGAATCGATCGCTGACACCGCTAAAGTACTTTCGCGATATCTTGATGCGATCATGATCCGAACCTTTAACCATGAGATTGTAGAAGAACTTGCTCTTCATGCGGATATTCCTGTAATCAACGGATTGACTGATGATTATCACCCATGCCAGGTGCTTGCTGATCTTATGACCATTCTTGAATATAAATCATCGTTTGCAGGAAAAAAATTAGCGTATATTGGGGACGGGAACAACATAGCCCACTCCTTGATGATCGGTTCGGCAAAAGTAGGACTGGACTGTACAATAGTCACTCCTGAGAACTATGAGCCAAAAGCGGAGATTGTAAGCAAAGCTCAGGAAATTGCGAAAGCCTCAGGTGCGAAGATACTTGTGACCACAGACTTAGAAAAAGGCATACAAAATGCGGATATCGTGTATACCGATGTATGGGCGAGCATGGGCTGGGAAGATGAAGCGAACGAGCGTCTCAAGGCCTTCAAAGAATATCAAGTCAACAGCAAAACCTTATCAGTCGCTAAATCAGATTATATTTTCATGCATTGTCTGCCTGCACACCGCGGAGAAGAAGTGACAGGCGAGATTATCGATGGAACCCATTCCGTTGTCTTTGACGAAGCAGAAAACAGGCTTCATGTTCAAAAAGCACTGCTTGCTTCCGTATTGTAAGGGAGATGAACACATTGGGGCTGGGTGAATAACATGTGTTAGTAAGGAGGTGCCCCATGTTTAATAACCAGAATCCCTATTACGCTCAGCAGCAAGGCTACCAGCAGCCACAACAGGGCTTTCAGCAGCCGCAACAGGGCTATCAGCAGCAAGGCTTCCCGCCGAATCCTCAAATGATCAAAAAGATACAGAAGCTGTGCCGGAAACACATTCAGCGTCTTGTATCGGTAACCATGCTCGATGGCAGTGGATATGATGGATTTATCGAATTCATGGATGGACAGAATATTTATTTTGCTTCCCCTATTATCGATGAGGGGCAGCACAGTGAAAGAGAGAACAGCGCGACCGAATACGACTATCCCTATTACGGGTTCTCCCAGCCAGTGAGAAGCTATGAAATTGAACGGTTCATCATTCCGGTATCCAACTTGGCTAACGTCGCGCCTGTTCCATATTTATAATTTCCGAACCAGCCAGGATTGGTTGGTTTTTTTGTCTGTTTTTGGGAATAGTAAACAACGAAAATGTAAAAAGGAGTGTGGAAGCATTGGGTCAGAATCATCAATTTAAACATGGGCAAAAAGCTCCTAACAACGGCATCTACGTAGAAATCGGGGAAACCGGAAGCATGGTTAACGATCCGAAAGAGGTCAGGCTTAGTACGGGGGATCCTTTTCCGGAAAATTCAAATCATAACCGTGTATGGACGTATAAACGAAAACCTTGATTAACGGAAAATCTGCCGGATTGGTGCGATAGTTAACCAACTGCCGCGTAAAAGAAAAAAGGACCCGAATATCAGGTCCTTTTTTCGCGGTTTTCGAATTCTTCTTTGACCGCCTTTAGAAGTTCTGGATCTGTCAAAAGATCAAAGCCGGTTAAAGCCAGTGATTTTGCGCCGATCAGCATGCCTTCATAGCCCTGCTCTGAATTTGCCGCAGCACAGAATTCCTTCGTATGGAGATTGTGAAGGCCATCCGTAATCTTAATGTAGGGATGGATGGACGGTACAATCTGGCTCACATTTCCTAAATCAAGCGAGCCATGATCATTTCCTGTTTCAATGTCCTCAAGCGGGATGCCCAGTGATACAAGATTGTTAGTGAATGCATCAGACATGGCTGCGTTTGTCAGAAGATTAGCGTATCCGAGCTCATAATGAGAGAAGTCCCATTCACAGCCTGTTCCCAATGCCGCTCCAGCAGCACAAGCCTTCACTCTGCTTACAAGGTCTGGCAACTGTTCAACCGTAGATGCACGAACATAAAATTTAGCCTGTGTCCGATCGGGTATCACATTCGGAACAGTTCCGCCCTGAGTGATCACCCCATGGATCCGGACATCAGGGGTCACTTGCTGTCTTAGTGCATTCACATTGTTAAACAATGAAATCACCGCATCTAAAGCGTTGATCCCCTCATGAGGAGATGCTGCAGCGTGAGCCGACTTTCCCTTAAAATCAAATTGCAAAGCTTCCATTGCCATGCTGGATCCACTTCTCTCATAAGATTTGTATGGATGGCACATGAGTGCAGCGTCTGTTCGGCTGAAATAACCCTTATCAGCCAAGGCAACCTTAGCTCCGCCACTCTCTTCTGCAGGGGTACCGTAAACAAGCACTTTGCCTCCGGTTGCGGTGACCACCCGGCTCAGCGCGATCCCGGCAGCCGTACTCATTGCTCCGATCAAATTATGGCCGCACGCATGGCCAATCTCGGGCAGGGCATCATATTCTGCTAAGAAGCTGATGGAAGGTCCGGGTCTTCCACTGTCATACACCGCAATAAATGCCGTTTCCATTCCATCAATGTTCTGCTCGACCACAAAACCGAAAGATGTTAATGTCTCGATGAGTTTATAAGATGACTGATGCTCATTATAGCCGAGCTCCGGATGCTCCCAAATGTATCGGGCGACATCTTTAAAAAGAGTATAATTGCTATCCAGAAAAGCTGTAATGGATTCTTTCATTCAATAACCTCCTGTAAAGTTCCTATTATATATGTATGAAAAAAAGCCCTTCACTGATGTGATGGGCTGCTATTTTGGTTATTCTGCAGTTTCAGCTTCATTAGGAAGCACTGCACCGATAATCAAAATAAATACGGCAAAGACCACGCCGAAGGTTGAAGCTTTTGCGAAGTCGAATGCTCCGCCCTGCATGGAAGCCAGTACGTAAAATGCCATGTTGCTTAAAAGTAATGACCAGATTAATGTCCAGAAATAGCGCATTTAGTTCACCTCAGCTTTGTGTAAACGAGTTCTTCTCATGATATAGTAACAAATAATTAATGTTTTGTCTTTAAATGTTTTAGGAAATCCTGCAAGAATAGGCATATCCCTTCTCCTCTTTCACAGAACGGACATAGAATAAGTAAGAAAACTTTGGATGAGGGGAGAAAAGTGAGTATCGAAGAGAGATCATTCAGCCTAGATGGACAATGGAATACAATACATCTTCCTGAACAGCCAAACGGTTTTGCTGTCATGATATTCGGAGACTGCAATCATTTTGTTGATAATCATACAAGTTTATGGAAACAGAACAGTGAACGCTTCACGCTCATCCAAACACTGATGAAAATGGGCTACACTGTTTTTTATTCTCATTTATACGGCCGCAATTGGGGAAATCCTGAGGCCGTAAATCTTGCCAGAAGAGTCTATCGCTATGTGTTGAAGTATGAGGTTCTAAATCCTAAAATTCATATTCTTGCTGAAGGGATGGGCGCATTAACGGCCATTGACTTTATCAATGATATGGACGGGTATATCCGCTCAGCCATATTTATTAATCCTTGCCTGGATTTAAAAGGGCATTTTCAGCAAGAGAAGCAGAACAAATTGTTCTTAAAACGAATCCGTAAAGAAATCAGCCAGGCTTACCGAGTTGAAATTGAACAGATCGATGGACTGTTGGAGAAGGAGATGTCCCGTTTCACGTTAAAACGAAATGTGCCGATCAACATCTTTCATGATGCAACCGGTTCGGTGTACCCATTAAAAGTGCACGGAAGGCCGTTTGAAAATTCATGTCTTGAAAAAGGGTTCTACGTAACGCTTACCATACAGATGCCGGGAAAAAGTGCTGAACGGTATACTGCTATCCCTAAATTTTTCAGCCGCTTCGAGTCGATCCTGTAACGTTAGGTTGCAGGTTTTTTTCATTCATAGCATGGCGCTTCCGCTTTTCTTAAGATGCATACTCCGTAAGATGAAAAATACGATATAGAGAAGGAAAAAGAACGGAGGATTGTTCATGAAGCGAGCACTCGTTACAGGAGCAGCAGGCTTTATCGGCTCTCACTTATGCACCAGGCTTTTAGAGGATGAAATAGAAGTCATCGGGATCGATGGGTCTCCAACAACCGAAAAGTTAGACTATATAGGAAGAAATGCAAATTTTGAATTGATCAATGAAAGAATTGAACAAGTAGATTTATCAAAGTTAATGCACAGAGTGGATGTAATCTTTCACCTGGCCTGTGGAATTCAGCCTAATGAACAATGGAAAGATATTGAGGCTAAAGTAAAGGAGCACGTTCATTACTTGAGACTCCTGGCCCAAGCCATAGAGGGCGGGAAAAAGAAATTCGTCTTTTCCTCCTCATATGATGTGTATGGAAAAAAAACTGGCGAAGTGACAGAGAACTCTGCTGCGAATCCTCAAACGATGTATGGCTTGATAAAGCTTACAGAAGAAAATTATATTCGGATGGCAGCTGCTAAAAAGCAGTTCCCATATGTGATCCTCAGATTCCCAACAGTATATGGCCCATGGCAGCCTGAGGAAATGACATTCCAGCAGATCATTAATGCGGATGAAGGGGCGCGCAAAATCAGGACATTAAAAAAAGATTCCGTAACAGAGGATGCCATATACGTCGAAGATGCAGTTCAAGCTTTATGTCTGGCTGCAGAACATGAGAGCAGAAATGTCATCTATAATATCGGAAGCGGAACAAGCGGGGAATGGCGAAAAGGATTAAAGCTTTTATCGGTAAGAGATGATGAAATCCCGCATGAAAAGAGAAACATGGTAGTGCTTGGAGAGAAGGCGGCTAAAGAACTTGGCTTCCGCTCAGGTGTAAAAATAGAAGAGGGATTGGAAAAACAGATCCAGCACAGCAAACAAAGGCTGAAAAATAGGTTCAAGACATAAAAAGGGAAAATTTGTTTTCCCTTTTTTTATTTATTCTTTATACTATTAAAGGGGATATCCGGCAAGCGAGGAAATGGGAGTGAACGTTTGAAATGCAGATAAAAGTTTTGCTCCTGGCGGCTTGTATACTGTTAGGTCTCACAGGATGCCAAGAAAAATCTTCACAGAATCTTCATAACACAGGGCTCCTGATTCAGGATACGATCAATGACCAGGGCTGGGGTGACAAAGGATACAAAGGCCTTTTAAAGATTCAGGATACATATGGGAATGAAGTTTTTTATAAAGAGAAAATAGAAACAAAAAGCCAGGTGCTTAAAGCAGTAAAAGGGTTTCAAAAGAAAAAGGTTAATCTCGTGTTTGGGCACGGTCAAATTTATGCGGATATCTTTGACCAGATCAGCGGTGATTATCCCAAGATGCACTTTGTCAGCTTCAACGGCAAAGTCCACGGAGAAAACGTAACTAGCATTCATTTTAACTCATATGGAATGGGTTTTTTCGCTGGAATGGCGGCAGCCAAAATGAGCCGTACCGATCATCTCGGTGTGATTGCAGCCCAGGATTGGCAGCCTGAAATCAACGGTTTTATCGAAGGGGCGAAATATCAAAAGCCGAGGATCAAAGTGGATAAGCATGTGATTCACAGCTGGAGGGATGAGCAAAAGGCAATCAGTTCCTTCCGGAAGATGAAGGCTGCCGGTGCAGATGTTTTTTATCCTGCAGGAGACGGATTTACCATCCCTGTTATAGAGGAAGTAAAAAACAATGCGCTGTACGCCGTTGGTTATGTTTCTGATCAATCCGATCTTGGCCGTGCCACTGTGCTGACAAGTACGGTTCAAAATGTAGAATATGTATATGGATATATCGCTGATCAATTTAATGAAGGCCGTCTGAAATCCGGTAACCTGCAATACGGTTTTAAAGAAAAAGCCATTTCTTTGGGCAGATTCAGCCCGCTAGTGCCTGCATCTTTTGAAAAAAAATTAAAACAGGACATTAATGAGTACAAAAAAACCGGAAAACTCCCCGATGGAAAAATCATGAAGGAACATGTACTGGAGGATGAACAATGAATCAGGAACTCAACATGAAATTTATGCAGATTGCGATGAAGCACCTGCCGGAAGGAAAAGAGCTTTTGGAGAAAAAAGGGATGGAGCTTTCCATGGAAGACATCCAGCCGATGCTGAATCTTCTCCTCAAAGTGATGAATGACGCTTATGAATTGGGTAAACAAGATCAATAATACAGAAAAGGAGCCAACTGGTTGGCTCCTTTACTTTTTCTTAAAGGCGTTCAAAAGCGGAGATACTTGCTGTGCCACTTTAACGGTCTGGTCGATAACAGCCATCAGCTTGTTATAATCAAAGGCCCCGTCGTTCGTCCGGAATGCACTTAACAAAGGATTGGGGCGCTGAAAGGGCTGGCGGTAAGCCATCGGTATAAATGGCGGCGGTTCACTAGGAGGCTGTTCCCTTGTTTGCCGCGGAGGAGGAAAAGGGCTTCTAGCATGCATCATCGGCGGCCTGGACCGCCTAGGTGAAGGATGCCCATAGCGAGGATCATTCACATGTACCACTCCTGTTTTTCAGACTGATTACATCTCTCTCTAGGATATGCCTCAACATTCGGTTGGTATCTTGTCCCGGGAATCTCGGGGACTGGACAAAAAACAAAAAATACCTTACATTGGTACCAGGTCTTAAAAATTGATACTAAGAAATCATATAAAAATAAACCAAAGGGGTAATGACATGAATGCTGGAATAATAGGCTTAGGTGCTTATGTCCCTGAAAAAGTGTTAACAAATTTTGATTTGGAAAAAATGGTAGATACCAGTGATGAATGGATTCGCACACGAACAGGAATAGAAGAGCGCAGGATAGCAGCTGACGATGTTAATACATCTCACATGTCTGAACATGCGGCAAGAGAGGCATTGAAGGATGCCGAATTGAATGCGGAAGACATCGATTTGATTGTCGTTGCGACGGTTACACCGGATAATCCGTTTCCTTCTGTTGCCTGTCTGATCCAGGAACGCCTTGGTGCTGTAAACGCTGTTGCGATGGATATTAGTGCAGCATGCTCCGGATTCATGTATGGAATGGTCATCGCCAAACAATTCATCGAATCGGGCACGTATAAAAATGTGCTTGTCGTAGGTGCTGAAAAACTGTCCAAAATCACAGACTGGAGCGACAGGAACACTGCCGTGCTTTTCGGTGACGGAGCAGGAGCTGCTGTCATGTCCAAAGTATCAGAAGGCAGAGGAATCCTTTCCTTTGAACTCGGTTCTGACGGAAGAGGAGCAAAACACCTTTATCAGGATGAATATCTCTTTATGAATGGCCGGGAAGTCTTTAAATTTGCTGTCCGCCAAATGGGTGAGTCATCAATGAACGTGGTTGAAAAGGCTGGCTTAACCAAAGATGATGTGGATTACCTTATTCCGCATCAAGCCAACATACGGATCATGGAAGCGTCAAGGCAGCGTCTGGAGCTTCCAAAAGAGAAGATGGCGGTTACCGTCAACAAATATGGAAATACTTCATCTGCTTCCATCCCAATGGCTATTTCTGATGCGTTGAAAGATGGTAAGATAAAAGATGATGATCTGTTAGTCCTCGTTGGATTTGGAGGCGGCCTTACATGGGGTGCTGTCGCGCTTCGCTGGGGCAGGTAATAGCTAACTATTCTTCAAAGGAGAGTTGATTGATAATGAAAAGACGCGTAGTAATTACAGGAATGGGAGCCATTTCTCCCCTTGGAAATAGTGTTGAAGAAACTTGGAACCGTATTATTGCAGGTGAATCCGGAGTAGGCCCATTAACTCGAAGGGACGCTGAGAAGTTTCCGGTAAAAGTAGCAGCAGAAGCGACTGAATTCGATCCTCAGGAATTTATGGACCGCAAAGATGCAAGGAAGATGGACCGTTTCACCCAGTTCGCGGTAGCCGCTTCCAAAATGGCAGTAGCTGATGCACATCTTGACATTACCGATGAGATCGCTCCTCGGGTTGGAGTGTGGATTGGTTCAGGGATTGGCGGAATGGATACGCATGAAGAACAGTTCCGTGTATTTGAGAAAAAAGGCTACAGAAGGGTCAGTCCGTTCTTTGTGCCGATGATGATTCCCGACATGGCTGCCGGCCAGGTTTCCATCATCCTTGGGGCAAAAGGAATGAACTCTTGTACGGTTACCGCTTGTGCATCAGGTGCAAACTCCATTGGCGACGCATTTAAAGTCATCCAGCGCGGAGATGCAGATGCCATGATCTGCGGGGGTACAGAAGCACCGATCACAGATATGGCACTTGCAGGTTTCTGCCAGGCCGGGGCACTTTCCTACAATGACGATCCTGCAACGGCAAGCCGCCCTTTTGATGCGAACCGCAGCGGTTTTGTCATCGGAGAGGGTGCGGGTATACTTATTCTTGAAGATCTGGAGTTCGCACAAAAACGCGGAGCAAAAATTTATGCAGAAATCGTAGGCTACGCGGGCACTGGGGATGCTCATCATATCACCGCACCAGCTCCAGGCGGAGAAGGCGGTGTGAGAGCGATGGCACAGGCGGTAGAGGACAGCGGCCTCTCAAAAGAAGACATCGACTACATCAATGCACATGGAACAAGCACAGACTATAACGATAAGTTTGAAACGATGGCGATTAAAGAAGTATTTGGCGAGCATGCCTACAAAGTGGCAGTCAGCTCTACAAAATCAATGACGGGACATCTTTTGGGAGCTGCTGGTGGCATTGAAGCCATCTTCTCAGTAAAAGCCATTAATGAAGGAATTATTCCACCTACGATTAACTATGAAACTCCAGATCCAGAGTGTGACCTCGACTACGTTCCTAACGAAGCGAGAAAAGCAGAAGTTAACGCCGTTCTCAGCAACTCTTTAGGATTCGGCGGGCACAACGCAACCCTGATCTTTAAAAAATATAGTGAGTAATAGTACAAAATGATGGTTGTTTTTATCAACCATCATTTTTGTTGAAAGTACAAAATGATGGCTGGTTTAAAGCCACCAGTTCTGTGTATAGTAAAAAACCCCTGGTTGATTTATTAACCAGGGTTTTTGTCCTTGATGAAGGGATAATTATTCCCAGCCCAAAGAATAAATTGGACAACCTATGACTATACTGTTTTTAACAAAACGGTTAAGCGAGGGGTTGCAGATGTTATATTTACGAGATGTTTGGGTGAATTGGTTTGAAGGTGAAGAAAACGGCTATAACGTTTGTGAGTTCCATGAGTGGAGGAAGGATGATTTCATTGAACTTCTGGATCAAGTTCCTATCGTAAAAATCGACTCGTCACTCTTTCATTATATTGAAAATGAACTTAGCGATCTTCCGGATTCTCTTTTAGATGAAGTCCACCAAAAAGCATACGTAAGAAAAAACAACCAGAGAGTGCAGCTTGATCATTGTTTTATTATTACGGATGAGAAGAAAACCATGGTGATCGACACGATGGGCTACCGCATTCCGATCCGTAAAAGCCGTTTGATTCCTAGACAGGAGCAGCTCGTTTATGAAATGGCCGAACAAATGGAGACCGCCACTTATACATTCAAACCGGAAATCAGAGAAAAAGAGCATCATATCCTCTCACCCGAACCCATCATCATGCGAGGGCTCACACGAAAAGAAAGGCAGTTAAAGCAGCTCTTGTTTATGGTACTGGACCAGCTGCATACAACGAAAAATGTAGCGGAAGTCAGGTATTGGTATACGGAGTGGATGCCGGAGAACTACATGGCAATCCAGAGGATGGAATTTGAAGAGGCGTGGGAAGCTCTCTATTCTGAAATTAAAGACGGCTGGAGCGATCAGCATTACGCGATTTGTGAACGGTTAGTAAAAGGGCAGCCTTATTTCGAGAAAATATGGGAGCTTGAGAACGGAACACATGTAAACTAAAAATGAGCAGCAAAAGGAGACTCTCGTCATCAAGAGAGTCTCCTTTAGTTTGCATGGTAGGAGGGGAATCCAGGCATAGGGGAGCTGTGAGAATTTTCAGTTAGGATCAATAATCTGGGGTTACGCTTAATTCACATGGGATTTCGCTCAATTTTTAAGTGTAAGGCTCAATTAAGTCCGATTTTCCCCTCCAAAGTTCACCCAATACAAAAAACCTCCACTCGCAGGTGGAGGTTTTACAATGAAATCCCAAACTACACACGCTTTCTTGCCAAGCCCATCGCGCGTTCAGCTTTATTGAGCATTTTGTTGGCTGCCCTGTTCGCTTTTTCAGCACCCTGATCAAGGATCTGGTCCAGTTCATCAGATTCAATGAGACTGTAGTAACGGTCTTGAATGGGTTTTAATCGTTCGACAATCGCTTTGGCTGTGCCTTCTTTAAATTCTCCATAACCTTTACCTTCATATTTGCTCTCTAACTCGGAAATGGATTCTCCCGAGCAAAGAGAGTAGATGGTTAGGAGGTTTGAGATCCCCGGCTTATTCTCTTTATCAAATTTCACAACTCCCTCAGAATCGGTTGTTGCACGTTTGATCTTTTTCGTGATCACGGCTTCATCATCCAGTATTGAAATGAAGGCATTGATGTTTGGATCGGACTTGCTCATTTTTTTTACCGGGTCAACAAGGGACATGATTCTTGCTCCCACCTTAGGGATTCGAGGCTCTGGGATCGTGAAGATTTCACGGTATTTCTTATTAAACCGTTCGGCAAGATCTCTTGTCAGTTCAATATGCTGTTTCTGATCGTCTCCTACTGGAACAAGCTCAGTGCCATAAAGCAGGATATCTGCAGCCATAAGCGGCGGATACGTCAACAATCCTGCAGAAACAGCATCTTTTCCTTTGGATTTGTCTTTGAATTGGGTCATTCGCTCGAGTTCGCCGATATAGGAGATACACTGCAAGATCCATCCCATTCTCGCGTGGGCCGGAACATCCGACTGGATGAAAAGGGTAGACTTCTCTGGATCAATACCTACTGCGAGATACAATGCGGCAAGGCCTCTGCTGTTCTTTTTCAGCTGCACCGGATCCTGAGGGACGGTAATCGCATGCTGGTTGACCACACAGAAATAGCAGTAGTTATCCTCCTGATAGTCGACAAAGTGCTGTAGTGCTCCTAAATAGTTGCCGAGTGTGATCGTTCCGCTCGGCTGTATGCCTGAAAATATCGTTGCCATAAAACATCCTGCTCCTTTACATTTTACTTTGAAAATCAATACAAAAAGGCCCATTCATCCCGTTAAAAGGGACGAATGGACCGCGGTGCCACCCTTAATTATTCATAAAGAATCACTCAGACCCGTACGATCATACGGTGCCCATTCTATCGTGCGGACAAACACGCCTGTTCCTACTGAAAAGTTCAGACAGGAGCTCAAAAGCCCATTCCATGTTCATCCACTGCCTGGTTCCACCAAATCCAGGCTCTCTGAAAGCTTCAAGAACATGTACTTTTCTTTTTCATCGCCGTAAATCATTTAATTAAAAACAGTATATAAAAGTTACGCAAGAATTGCAACAAGACTACTCAGCAGGAATATGAAAAAACCGGATGCGAGAAGCGGAAACACAAGATCGCCGGATATTCGCTCCGAAAGTTCGAAGTTGGAGTGCGCTTCTTGGCTGTCAGCATATTCTGCTGATTTAGAAAAACTTTTTAGTACTTTTCTAAAGGCCCTGGAAAAGAGATCGAAAAATCCTCCTTTAACAACAAACAATGCAAGCCCGATGATAATTAGTGCCAGTGAAACCATGAATAGATTATTGATTAAATGAATGAAATGAACTTTCTTCTCAGATACAAACTCTATGGCAAGGGCGAGCAATATAGATCCCGCGGTCAATAACCAGGTCGAAGGCAAACGTGACATCAAATTTCTCCTATCTTTAATACAAGTTGTTTTATACATATTACCATGAAAACCTGGAAGAGAAGTAATACTTTATACCCAGTGACAAATGTGCCTTTTAGGCATTTGGTTTGCTTTTAGTTGCAATTTTTCCGGAAAACAGCAACCGGTGTGGGGTAATAAAGGAGGATAAACTTCTATTTTTTTTGGAAATTAATGTCTTAAAAACAGAAAGAAAACGACGGACGAAGTAGGGACTTTATACCTATTTTTTGTTAATAAAACGTAATTATTATGGGCTTTTTGTAAAAGTCGTAAAAAAAAGTATATGCATAATAGTTAGAAAACTTGTATAATACGGTTGTGGGCAAAATGTCTGATAATTCACGAAGCTTTGGTCCACTAATTAGGTAAACAGAAAAAGGGGAGGTCAATCTATGAAGAAGACAAAGTGGTCGTTACTTCTGGCGATCGTGCTCGTATTGAGCGTCTTCCTTTCTGCGTGCAGCGGAAAGAACGATTCAGATGGAAAAGAGAAAGCCAGCGGCACAACTGATGGTGAAGGTTCAAAAGAAAAGGTTCTTAACCTTTTGGAAACTTCTGAGATCCCGTACCTTGATAATATCATGGCGGACGACTCTGTATCTTTAAACGTTGCAAACAACGTTTACGAAGGTCTTTACACATTAGATGATAAAGATCAGCCTGTACCAGCAGGAATTACTGGTGAGCCTGAAGAAAAAGACGGCGGGAAAACATGGGTATTCAAACTGCGTGATGACGCAGTCTGGAGCAATGGTGAAAAGGTAACGGCAAATGACTATGTATTTGCTTGGAGAAAAGCAGTAGCGAAAGAAACAGCTACTCAATACTCTTTCATCTACCAAGTAGCAGGCATCTTGAATGCTGATAAAATCCTTAACCCTGAAGACAAAATGTACAACAAAACAGATCAGCTAGGTGTTAAAGCGATCGACGATCATACTCTAGAAGTTAAATTCTCTGGTGATACCAGTGCAAAACCATACTTGAAAGCGGTTCTTTCATTCCCTACTTTCTATCCGCAAAACGAAAAATTCGTTAAAGAGCAAGGTAAAGAGTTTGCTCTTGAAGCAGACAAAGCACTTTACAACGGGCCTTACACCCTTACTAAATGGGAGCATGAAAAAGGCTGGGTAATGAAAAAGAATGAAAAGTATTGGGACAAGAAGAACGTAAAAGTTGACACAATCAACACTAACGTAGTTAAAGAAGAAGCTACACGCATCAACCTGTTTGAAACTGGAAAGGCAGACCGCACTTCCATTTCTGCAGAGTACGTTGACCAATACAAAGACAAGAAAGACATCTTCAGCACAGTTCCTGAATCAACAGTTTTCTTCCTTCGCATGAACCAAAAGAACAAAGCTTTGGCTAATGAAAACATCCGTCATGCTATAGACATGGGCTGGGATAAAAAACAGCTTACTGATGTTCTTTTGAACAACGGTTCAGTACCAGCATTCTTCTTAGTACCTTCTAAATTTGTTAACGGTCCAGACGGAGCTGACTTCCGTGAGAAAAACGGAGATCTTAACAAAGGCGATGCTGCAAAAGCAAAAGAATACTGGGAAAAAGGCTTAAAAGAGCTTGGAACGAAAAAAGTTGATCTTACACTGCTTAACTATGACAGCGATACTGCACAAAAGGATGCTCAATTCATCAAAAACCAACTTGAGAAGAACCTTCCTGGTCTATCTCTGAAAATTAAGCCACAGCCGTTTAAGCAAAAACTTAAACTTGAAGAAAAATTAGATTATGACATTTCTTATGCTGGCTGGGGTCCTGACTATCCAGATCCAATGACTTTCGTAGACATGTTCATTACTGGCGGATCTCACAACGAAATGAACTACTCTAACAAGAAGTATGATGAGCTAATCAAAAAAGCATCAGCTGAAACTGATCTTCAAAAGCGATGGGATATGATGCAAGAGGCTGAAAAAATCTTGATCGAAGAAGATGCAGCGATCAGCCCAATGTACCAACGCGGATTGGCGTTCATCACAAAATCTAACATCAAAAACATCCACAACCACTCATTTGGTGGAGATTACAGCTACAAAAACTGGGATGTTCAGTAAAAATTTGGTTAAATAGCTATACGCGGAGAGTATATGTCAGTAAGCCATATACTCTCCTTTTAACTGCAAAAGTCCCACAAGTTGAAATTTGTCGAAAATTCAAATAAAACTATTGTAGGATATTGTCAACTTGAATATTATAGAGATATAGGCATTTTGTTGGGGTTTATTTTTAGGAGGTGCAATAGTGGTTCGTTTCGTACTCAAACGTATGCTATACATGCTGATCACACTATTTATCATTACTTCATTTACATTTTTCTTAATGAAACTGCTGCCGGGTTCTCCGTTTAACAACGAAGAAAAGCTGACGGATGCACAAAAATTTATTTTGAATGAAAAGTACGGGCTTAATGATCCTGTGCCTGTGCAGTACTTTAACTATATGGGGAATCTTCTTAAAGGTGACATGGGTGTTTCATTCCAATATGATAATCGCCCGGTGTCCACAATGATTGCTGAACGTATAGGTCCTTCTGCTGTTTTAGGTATTGAAGCTACAATATTTGGAACCATTATTGGTCTGATTTTAGGTATCGTCGCTGCCTTAAGACATAATACTGCAGCCGATTATGTGTCATCTTTATTTGCAGTACTCGGAATATCGATTCCTTCCTTTGTATTTGCCGGTCTATTGCAATATTACGTGGGAGTTAAGCTGGATTGGCTGCCGGTAGCCCTTTGGGATGGTCCGAAATATCATGTTCTGCCAGCACTTTCGTTATCTGTTTTTGTTATAGCAACTGTTGCCAGGTTCATGAGAACGGAAATGCTAGAAGTGTTGGGACAAGATTATATTACAACTGCTAAATCCAAGGGTTTATCAAAATTAGTCGTTATCTATAAACATTCGGTAAGAAATGCGCTGATCCCGGTTGTTACCATTTTGGGGCCGCTGGCGATCAACCTGATTACCGGGACACTGATCATTGAAAAAATCTTTGCAGTCCCAGGACTGGGGTATCAGTTTGTGGGATCCATCACACTGAATGACTATCCGGTTATCATGGCTACCACCATTTTTTACAGTGTATGTTTTATCGTTGTTATTTTAATTGTTGACATTTTGTACGGAATTATTGACCCGAGAATAAGGGTTGCAGGAGGCAAGGGGTAATGAGCATGCGAGAAAAACAACTAAACAATGACTTGTTCCAGCCTGCGGTCATCTCTATGGAAGCTTCTGAAAAAATTACAGAGGAAAGCACTTCTTTCTGGCAGGATGCCAGAAGACGTCTATTTGAGAACAAAGGATCGGTTGCTGGTTTAATAATCATCGCCGTGATCCTGTTGTTCGCTTTTCTTGGTCCTGTTTTGAGCCAGTATGGTTTTGATGATCAGGATGTGAGCCGTGCGAATTTGCCGCCGCGTATTCCGGTTCTAGAAAAAGTCGGTTTTTTAGGCATTGACGGAGTAGATATCCGAGGCGTAAATCAATATGAAATGAAGAACCAGAAAGATAACTATTACTGGTTTGGAACTGATGCATTGGGAAGAGATCAATTTGTAAGGGTTTGGAAAGGAACTCAAATCTCTTTATATATCGCATTTTTAGCTGCAGCAATTGATATGGTTATCGGTGTTGCATATGGAGCGATTTCTGGTTACAGGGGCGGACGGACAGATAATATCATGCAAAGGATTATTGAAATTGTAATCGGAATCCCGAACTTGATTGTTATTATCCTGTTTATTTTAATATTGGAACCAGGTATTCTATCTATTACTATTTCACTTGTTATAACAGGCTGGACCACGATGGCTCGTATTGTCCGCGGTCAAATATTAAAGCTGAAAAACCAGGAGTTTGTAATGGCATCGCAAACATTAGGTGCAAATAGCTCAAGAATTTTGACAAAGCACATGTTCCCCAATATTTTGGGTTCAATTATCATTACATCCATGTTTACCATTCCGAATGCCATTTTCTTTGAAGCATTTCTGAGCTTTATCGGATTAGGGATTGCTCCGCCGACAGCTTCTCTAGGATCATTGGTAAACGAAGGGTTTAAATCACTGCAAATCTATCCTCACCTAGTATTATATCCGGCTGTAATCATTTCATTGATCATGATCAGCTTCAACCTATTGGGTGACGGACTGCGTGATGCACTAGATCCTAAGATGCGTAAATAGGGGGAGAAAAGATGAAAAATATACTTGAACTTAATAATGTCAATGTCTCCTTTCATACGTTTGCTGGAGAAGTTAAAGCCGTCCGCGGGGTAAGCCTGCACCTTGAAAAAGGCGAATCTCTTGCGATTGTAGGAGAGTCCGGCTCTGGCAAGTCGGTTACTTCAAAAACTATTATGCGATTGCTGCCTGAAAAAACGAGTGAAATTAAAGAAGGAGAAATCCTTTTTGAAGGAAGAGATCTTACTAAGCTTTCTAACCGTGAGATGGAAAAAATCCGCGGTTCTGAAATCTCTATGATTTTCCAAGATCCCATGACTTCCCTAAATCCTACGATGACTGTTGGAAAGCAAATCATGGAAGGTCTTCGTAAACATCAGAACCTATCTAAGAACGAAGCGAAAGAAAGAGCGATCAATCTATTAAAGCTAGTAGGTATTCCAAATCCAGAAATTCGAATCGGAGAATATCCTCACCAATTCTCTGGTGGGATGAGACAGCGTGTTGTTATCGCGATCGCACTTGCGTGTAACCCTAAAGTATTGATCGCGGATGAGCCCACTACCGCACTTGACGTTACAATTCAAGCTCAGATTCTTGATTTGATGAGAGATCTTCAGCAAAAAACTGGAACCGCGATTATACTTATCACCCATGACCTTGGTGTCGTAGCCAACCTTTCTCAAAGGGTAGCGGTGATGTATGGTGGTACGATTGTTGAAACAGGAACAACGGATGAAGTGTTTTACAATCCTAAACATCCATATACATGGGGATTGCTTTCTTCCATGCCGAAATTAAACACGAACGATAAAGAATTGCTGGCGATCCCTGGTACGCCTCCAAACTTGCTTAACCCGCCGAAGGGCTGCCCATTTGCAGCTCGCTGCCCTTATGCTATGCAGGTTTGTGTGGACCATATGCCTGATGCCTCAGACGTTACCTCAACGCATAAAGCGGCTTGCTGGCTGCTGGATGAGCGAGCGCCTAAAGTAGAACCGCCTGAAGCTGCATTAGTAGGAGGTGCCCGTTAATGGCAGTTGTAGAAAGAGAAAAGCTATTAGAAGTAAAGAACCTGAAAAAGCACTTTAATGTTGGCAAGAATGCTGTGCTGAAAGCAGTAGACGATGTTAGCTTTGATATATATAAAGGTGAAACACTCGGGCTTGTTGGAGAATCTGGCTGCGGGAAATCAACGACTGGAAGAACGATTATCCGCCTATACGAAGCTACAGCGGGCAACGTTTCCTACGAGGGTGTTGATGTTCACGGAAAGAAATCCAAAAAAGAACTGAAATCGTTTAACCGCAAAATGCAAATGATATTCCAGGATCCCTATGCGTCCTTAAATCCAAGGATGACGATCAAAGATATTATTGCCGAGGGAATAGATATTCACGGCCTCGCGAAGAACGATAAGGAGCGTATGGAGCGAGTATATGAGCTTCTAGAAACCGTGGGTCTTAACCGTGCTCATGCCAGCCGCTATCCTCATGAATTCTCAGGCGGACAGCGCCAGCGTATTGGTATCGCCCGTGCACTTGCTGTAGACCCTGATTTCATCATTGCTGACGAACCGATTTCAGCCTTGGACGTATCCATCCAGGCACAGGTGGTTAACCTAATGATGAAACTTCAAAAAGAACGCGGGCTGACTTATTTATTTATTGCCCATGATCTTTCCATGGTAAAGCATATTTCCGACCGTGTAGGCGTGATGTACCTTGGAAACATTGTCGAGCTTGCTGAAAGTGACGAGCTTTACGAAGAGCCTCTTCACCCTTATACGCAAGCGCTTCTGTCCGCGATTCCAGTTCCGGATCCTGAAGTAGAGCGCAGCCGGGAACGTATTATCCTTGAGGGGGATATTCCCAGCCCGATCAGCCCTCCAAGCGGCTGCCGTTTCCGAACGCGCTGCCCGCATGCCATGGATGTTTGTGCCAGCGCCGTTCCAAAGTGGCAGGAAGCTAGAGAAGGCCACTGGGTTGCATGCCATCTTTATGACAATGATTTGAACAATGAGAACAAACAGTAGGTAATAACGCGATCTCCTGTATATCAGGGGGTCGTTTTATGTTATGTTTAAAAGGGGTTATAAGGATTATTTGAAACGAGGTAATGGAATGAGTATCACTTTAATTCTGGATAGTGCAAGCGACTACTGCGTAGAGCATCATACATTATCCGTTCCTTTTGTCATCATTCCGCTTAATATTACGTTCAAAGATGACCATTATTTAGATGGTGTTGATATTAGCATGGATGAATTTTATGAGCGGATGGCAAAAGAAGAAAGTCTTCCAAAAACAAGCCAGCCATCTCCTCAGGCTTTTTATGATGTTTTTCTTTCCGAGCTTGACAAAGGAAACGAGCTGATTTATCTAGGGCTTTCATCGAATCTGAGCGGTACTGTTCAAAGCGCTGGAATTGCGAAAGGGATGCTGGATGAAACGGTTCAGAATAAAGTTCATATTATTGATACAGGAACGGCTTCTGCAGGAATTCACGTTTTGCTGAAGGAAGCAGAGAAGCTTGTGCAGGAAGGCAAGAATGCTGTCGAAATAGTGGCGAGCATCAATGAGAAAAAACAATCGATACTGGGTTATGTATTACTTGAAACATTGGAGAATGTTAAAAAGGGCGGCAGGATTTCTGCGGTCCAGGGAGCCGTTGCTGAATTTCTGAATATAAAACCTCTTCTTTCCGTTCAAAATGGGATTGTTGGAACGGTTGGAAAGTACAGAGGGAAGAAAAAAGGATTAAATAAGCTGATGGAGCTTCTTCATGATTGGAAGCAAAAGCATCCTGAAAAGGAGCTTTTTATCATTCATAGTCTTCCGTCCAAAGAGGACGTCATCAAGGAGTTTGGTGATCTGTTTTCGTTTCATGCGTTTAAATCAATTTCTTTTACCCGTTTTGGAAGTACGATTGGGACGTACGCCAGCGAAAATGCCATTGGTTTTATCTTCCATTAACAGTATATACGAAAACACTCCGTATGGATATCATCTATACGGAGTGTTTTAGATTTTTTGTCTCATAATGAGCATCCACCAATCGGTCCAGTTTTTTAATTCGGTTTAAGGCCGTTCTATGGTCAAGCTTACGATAATGGTGCAATCCGCCAGGCTCTTCATCCGCTTCATCCGCAAGTGCGACTACACGCTGAAGGGGTAATAGCTGAAGATGCCCTTCGGGTAAATACGAATCCGTATGAAGGAGAATGGCAAGAGCGATCTCTTTTGCTTTTTTAGGATCTTCTCCAAGCTCAATGAGTAGTTTATGTGCTCTTTCAGCACCTTTAATCGCATGAATGTCATTTTCCTTATAGAGGGAGTAATCCCACTGGCCGTTTGTATACCAGGTGTAATGGCCGATGTCATGAAGAAGTGCTGCTTTTGTAGCCAGGTCGGGGTTGACGCCATGCTCATTAGCGAGTGAAAACGCTTGGTATGCAGTTGAAATCGCATGAACAAGTCCAGAACGTTCCAAATACTTTTGAGCAGATGGATGAAGGAAAAGATCGGTCAGTCTTACGTTTCTCATTTGATTCTCTCCTTTCTGCAACAGTCTCCAGCCATCGGCTAGGAGAAAATGCTAAAAATGTATATTGTTAAATACTATACCACCGTTTCACGTCTTAATCAATGAAATAGTTTTAAAATCTAACAAAAAAAAGGCTCACTTGAGCCTTTTTTTATTTAAAAATAGTCGTTCCACCGTCTGGAAACCAATTGGGCAATATCTTCCCTGGTTTCCACTGTTTCGGGATAAAAAGGTTTCATCCTCGCATCTATGATGATAGGTCCGCTGTATTTAATCTTGTTGCGTACTACTTCATGTTTGGCGTAGAGGTCATAAGCGGGATCGAAACGGGTAAACGTTGTCCATAAGAATTGTGACTGAGTTGCAGCGATTGAGGCATCGTCCACTAAAAATACGAGCTGCCAGTTGTTAAGCTGCTCTTCTCCTGTTCGAAGGAGTCTTTCACCAAACTCTGGATCCTCGACAAATGCCGGGCCAGATACACATAAACAGCCTCCGCAATACGCCTGAACGTCATTAATGCCTGGAATCGTTCCGCCTTCATACAAACGTTTCAATTCTCGTACTGGCTCTCCAAGACCTGTCATGATGGCTTTGCTGCCTGTATTGAATTTCCGGCCGGTATAATCAAGCGTATCCATCGATGTATCGTGAAGGATCAACAGATCACGTTCAGGAAGGAATCTTTCCAACACGGCTTCAAGAAGCTGAGAGAAGTCCTGAAGATCAACTTCTTTGTTAGTTACCATGAGGAACTTGGTTAACGTAAGCTGTCCCTCACCCATAATTCTAAAAGCGTGTGCGAGGCCTTCCTTATAATACGATTCACGTACTACAGCTCCTGCAAGCGCGTGGAAACCGGTCTCTGCATAAGTCCACAGCTGTTTCACCCCGTTCATGACTACTGGAAAGAGCGGGCTCATGAGTCGCTGAAGGTATTCACCGATAAAATAGTCTTCCTGTTTTGGTTTTCCTACCACCGTTGCGGGATAGATGGCGTCTTTGCGTTTCCACATGCGATTCACGTTGAAAACAGGGAAATCGTGTGCCCATGAATAATATCCGTAATGGTCGCCAAACGGGCCCTCAGGTTCTCGGATGTGTGGCGGGACAAATCCTCCAAACGCAAACTCGGCTTCCGCGATCAGCGGGTGGGGATGACCCGGTGCTTGTGTAAGGTTCAGCTTGTCTCCCATGAGCATGGAAGAAAACATAAGCTCAGGCACTGCTTCAGGAAGAGGCGCAATGGCGCTGATCACTAGAGCAGGCGGTCCGCCAAGGAATAATGTCACAGGAAGGTTTTCATTCTTTTGTTCGGCGGCATAATGGTGGAAGCCGCCTCCCTTGTGTATTTGCCAGTGAATACCCGTTTTTTTCTCTTCTTTGATCTCAATGCGATACATACCAAGATTATGCTCGTGTTTATCTGGATGCTCGGTGTAGACGAGCGGAAGCGTCACAAACGGGTTGCTGTCCAGGTGCCAGCCGGTCAGGGCAGGGAGCTTCTTCATGTTTACATCAGACGTGAACGATTCCATGATCGGAGCTTTTGAAGGTTTGATGTTTCTTGTTCCGATCTTAAGGACGTCTTTAATCATCCCTTTTTTGCCCCACAACTTCCCAGGAGATGGAGGGAGGAGGTCATCGATGGAATCGACCAGCTGTTTGACCAGAGCTTCTGGTCTGGGGCCAAAGGCAAGTTCAACCCGGCGGATCGTACCAAACAGATTGGTCACAACGGGTATGTCGCTTCCTTTCACATTTGTAAAGAGAAGGGCAGGCCCCTGTTCATCAATAATTCTTCGATGAATTTCCGGGATCTCGAGGTAAGGGTCGACCTCGGCGTTTATCTCAGTGATTTCATTTTCTTTTCGTAACTGTTCAATAAATGATCGCAAATTAATATGCATGAATCTCCACCTCAAGTATGTATGTTCTTTTTTTATCTTCACAAAAAAACAACTTCTCGTAAAGCCAGAAGTTGTTTACTGGTGTCTTCGTTGTACGTTTTTCCAATTGGACTGAAAAGATTTTGAGCGTTCTACGAATTTAAATACTGATTTGCCGCCGAACACTTTAAGCGAGAACCAATGGGATAGGATTCCCATAAAAGCAGTCAGCCCAATGATGAAAATAGCGAGCAGCAGTAAATCACGGAAAAACTGCACCATCTTATCCCTCCGGTGAAAAGGCATACATTTCCTCTCTCTATTGTATAAGATGTTTATCCCTTTGGAAAGAGGGAAAACTAAAACGATTTCTTTTACTTACTCTATAACTAAATAACTACAGTTAGGAGCTGGCATGACTCTATGAATTGGTATGATAAATTAAATCAGTACTTTCCCGTTGAGGAAATGAAATCACAGGAACATATGGAACTCCTTTTAGAAGATAAAGGAGACATTTATCATAAAGATGAAGGTCCACACCATGTTTTGATGTATGTGGAGCTTGATGATTTTATTTTTATTGATTATTTGTTTGTTTCAAAAGAATCCCGCGGTCAGGGGTTAGGGAAGAAACTGCTTCAAAAACTGAAGGAAAAAGGAAAACCGATCATCTTGGAAGTGGAACCGGTTGATTATGAAGACTCGGATACTGAAAAACGGCAGCGGTTCTATCGGCGTGAAGGGTTTAAGCATGCCTCTAAAATCGGTTACCAAAGGAGATCACTGGCTACGGATAAAGTGAACGTGATGGAGATTCTGTATTGGGCGCCAAAGGGAGAAAGTGAAGAAAGTATTTATGAAAACATGAAAAAGACGTATAATGAAATACATACGTACAAAGATAAAGAATTGTACGGCAGAGCTTATCAGGATGTAGCCGATGTGCTCACCTTTCAGCACGATAAAGACGCCATAACCGAGTAATTTCTATGGCAAGGAGGTATCTGCATGAAAGCCAAAGATAAGAAAAAACAAAGCAAGCGCGAATTATTGAAAGAGATGCTCAAAAAGAATTTAAAAGGCTTATCTACGGTTCCTAAAAAAGGACCTGCATCTCAAGTCAAATCCATTGCATAAAGCAAGTATAGGATGAAAAGTTTTTTTCATCCTATTTCTTTTTATGTTTTATGAAACTTTTTTCTGGGTAAAACGTCTATATAAATGAGAGCACACGTTATGAAGTTGTGTTGTACAAGTTTTATTATATTTTTGTGAAGACCTTTTTTGTTTAAAGAAAATGTAGTATAATAAAAAATATGATTTAATAACTATTATAAAGTAGGGGTTAAATCAGTAGGATGGGGAAGGAGAAGATCCATATGGTTACTTTATTTACTTCGCCGAGTTGTACATCTTGTCGTAAGGCAAAAGCGTGGTTAAAAGATAACGACATTCCATACCAAGAAAGAAATATTTTTTCAGAGCCTTTGAGTATAGAGGAAGTTAAACAAATCCTTCGAATGACGGAGGATGGGACGGATGAAATCATTTCTACCCGTTCAAAAACATTTCAGGAATTAAACCTGAATGTAGAGACCATGCCTCTTCAGGATCTTTATCAGCTTATTGCTGACAATCCTGGACTTTTAAGACGGCCGATTATCATGGATGAAAAACGACTCCAGGTAGGCTACAATGAAGATGAAATCAGAAGGTTTTTACCTAGAAAAGTCCGTACGTATCAATTGCTCGAAGCACAGCGTATGGTTAATTAAAAAAGCTTCTACAGATTAAGTTCTGTAGAAGCTTTTTTTATCTTACCGTTTTGGTTTACGTGAATGGATGTAATTGGACAAAAGACCGGCCAATATAACTCCCGTCACAACAAGGGTGGTCAGACCAGCCTCTAAGTTCGGATTTTTGTGAAAGAAGGGCTGAAGCTCTTTTTCTGATGTGAGCATTTCGCCAGCGGTGTAGGCCAAAATGCCAGCACCAAAATAGATAAGAAGCGGGAAATGCTCCATAAGAAGAAGGATCGCCTTGCTGCCCCATATAATAATCGGAACGGATATAATGAGTCCCATAATCACAAGATGGACCGATCCTTTTGAAGCACCGGCAACAGCCAGTACATTATCAAGGCCCATTGCGATGTCGGCGACAACAATGGTGCGGATCGCAGAAAATAAGGTCATCCCTGGTTTAATATTGTTATCGTTTTCCTCATGTACAATCAGCTGAAAGGCGATATAGGTCAAAAGCGCTCCTCCAGCCACATAAAGAAAAGGGATCTTCAGCAAATAGACAACCAGGATGGTTAAGATGATCCTGATGAAGATGGCGAGGCCAGTTCCAATAAAAATCGCTTTATTCCTCTGATGTTCAGGCAAGTTGCGGCTCGCGAGAGCAATAACGATTGCGTTATCTCCACCAAGAAGAACGTCGATGGCGATGATCTGCATGAGGGCCAGGACAAAATCTGTATCCACGAAAGAAAAACCCCTTTCAAGTGCTAAACAAAACGATGTATGTTAAAATGTACAAAACTTCTTTCAAATAAAGACCATTTATTCTTAAAAAAAGGGCCGAAAATGGTCAGCATTTTTATTTCCAACTTTGATGTTTTGTCATAGAATAGAAGTACAAGAATGAGCCAGCTATGGATTGAATTTTCTTTTTTTAGGAAAAAGTGACAATACATCATACCCAGGGGAAATTATCCCTTCATAGGTTACAATACGGTTAGAAGGGAGAGAACGAAATGGAAATAGAAAGAGTAAATGAATTTACAATTAAATTTTTTATAACGTATAGAGATATTGAAGACAGGGGTTTTGACCGTGAAGAAATCTGGTCTAATCGTGAGCGGGGGGAAGAACTGTTCTGGGAAATGATGGATGAAGCGCATCAGCAGGAACAATTTCCTTTAGAAGGCCCATTGTGGATTCAGGTGCAAGCCTTGGATAAAGGGCTAGAGATTATCGTAACAAGAGCTCAAATGTCAAAAGACGGCACCAAGCTTGAGCTTCCTCTTGGAGATGAAAAGATCGATCTTCCTGTTGATAAGAACATTGAGAATTTGCTTGATCAGCAGTTTACTGCGGATGATCAAGAGGAAATAGAAGATATCGAGCTTGCAGACGAAGACTACTTGTCCTTTCTGTTACTTTTCAGTGATTTTGAAGATATGATCATGCTGTCACACAATATTGACAGTTCATTATTCGCGAATTCCCTTTACCACTTTGATAATAAATATTACTTGTATGTTACGTTCAATCCTGAAACAACGGACCGTGAGCAGGATGACTTATTGTCTCAACTGCTTGAGTATGGCTCAGATTCAGATGCATCCATTCATCGAATTCAAGAGTACGGGAAAGAGATTATTGCTGAGCGGGCGCTGGAAGACATTTCAGCTCACTTTACATTGTAAGAATGCACCGATTTCAAACTTGGAATCGGTGTTTTTTATTTGAGACGCCTTGTAAAAAGAATTTATTTACCATAAAATAAGAAAAAAAGAGGTGATGCTATGCTTGTTGCCCATTTGATAACGGGTAAAAGAATCAACCTTCTTGCGGGGTATACGAGAGAAGAACTGAAGTCTATACAAAATGAAAGCGGTTTTTATTGTCCTCACTGCAAAGAAAAAGTTCGAATAAAGGCAGGCAATTTGAAGATCTGGCATTTTTCCCACCTCCCCGGTTTATCGAACTGTATCCTATCGAGCGGAGAATCGATTTACCACCTTCTTGGCAAAAAGCTTCTGTACGAACAGGCCATTAAAGAATTTCCAGAAACACTTCTGGAACCCTTTTTCCCGGAAATCTCCCAGCGCCCCGATTTATTCATCCCGCCCGGCGGTGCCATCGAATTTCAATGTTCCACTATTCCGGCTCCGGTTTTTATTGATCGCTGTAAAGGCTACATCAACTGCGGGCTGGCACCTGTCTGGATCTTAAGTAAAAAAAGGCTGAAAAGACTTAACGCCTCCACGTTTCAAATCCATTCGTTTGATTGGCTGGCCGCACGGACCGACTCGTCACGTCATCCATTGCCCTCTCTTTTATATTTTTGTCCTGATGAAGCCAAAGTTTACAATCTTTCTTCCATTGTTCCCGTTACATCCACACGTGTGTATGGAAAGCTTCATTCTATTCCTCTGAGCGACTATTCTTTTAAAACAGGTTTCCACCATCTTCCCCCAAATAAGAACGGTGCATTATTTCAGGCTAAATCCTGGCTGCATAGGAAAAAACAGTGGAGGCTCCATGCCTTCAAACAAGACCATCTGACATATCACCGTTTAAAAATCCTCTTCCTCAAACATCGTTCCGCTATCGCTTATTTCCCATCTGAAGCAGGGATGCCGGTTCCCTATGCTTATACCCTGCATGAACCTTCCTTTGTCTGGCAGTCCTACGTACTCCTTTCCTCGGTTGTACCTGTTCCAATTGGAGAACTTGTTACGTTTTCGGCTGTTTTTAACCATTTTAAATGGCTGGTCTCAAAAAAGCTCATAACACCAAGGCAGTTGCCGCTCATTCATGGTGTGCATTATTCATTTGCTATCATGCAATATCTTGAACTCCTTTGTTTTTATGGAGTGATGAAGCGAGTTGGAAAAAAAGATTTTGTTAAGCTGAAGGATCCCGTATTTCCAAATACCATGGACAAAGCAATCGCCAATGATTTTATTTTGATGGAGGCAGGGCTAAAACATGGTGTGAATATTCTGTTTTCTGGTAAAATGTAGGTATGCACAAAATTTAAGCAGGAGGTGCCGCTGCATGGCTCAAACAAAATCAAAATCTCTTCCGAAACGGGAAGAATTACCACAGCAGGATACATGGGATCTTGAAGCCATTTACGAAACGAACGACAAGTGGGAAGAAGAATTTAATGAAATAAAAGGATTATTGCCTGAGTTGAAGAAGTTTCAAGGAAAACTTGGTGAATCAGCAGAAACGCTGTATCATTTTTTTCAAAAACAGGACGAGCTCACAAAAAAGCTTGGGAAGCTCTATACATACGCCCATATGAGGTACGATCAAGACACAACGAATTCATATTATCAAGGATTGAATGACCGTGCATCCAATCTCGCAACACAGGTTAGCAGTTCACTATCGTTTGCGGTTCCTGAAATTTTGTCTTTGCCGGAAGAGGTCATTCAAGGGTACGTAAAAGAATATAAAGATCTGCATTTATATCAGCATGCCCTGGATGAGATCAATCGCCAGCGGCCGCATGTGCTTTCTAAAGAGGAAGAAGCTCTCCTTGCTGATGTCAGTGAAGTAACAGCAAGTGCCAGCACAACATTCGGAATGCTGAACAATGCGGACCTTAAATTTCCTGACATTAAAGATGAGAACGGGGAGGAAATTGAAGTTACACACGGCAGGTATATACGCTTCTTAGAAAGCAGTGACAGGCGTGTGAGGGAAGATGCGTTCAAAGCGGTATATGGAACGTATGATACATTTAAAAACACGTTTGCAAGCACATTGGCAGGCACTGTGAAAAAAGATAATTTCTTTGCCAGAACAAGAAAATTTGAGTCTGCCCGGGAAGCTGCTCTACACAGCAATAATATCTCCGAAGAAGTATATGAAAATCTGGTCAAAACTGTAAATGATCATCTTCATCTGCTGCACCGTTATGTGGACATTCGAAAGCGTGCTTTAAATGTGGATGAGCTTCATATGTACGATCTATATACACCGCTTGTGCAGGATGTGAAGATGGAAGTACCATACGGGGAAGCGAAAAAACTTGTGCTTGAAAGCTTGGAACCGATGGGCGAAGAATATGTGAATATTGTAAAAGAAGGTTTCGAAAAACGCTGGATTGATGTGCATGAAAATGCAGGGAAACGAAGCGGAGCCTATTCGTCTGGTGCTTATGGCACGATGCCCTATATCTTGCTGAACTGGCAGGATAATGTGAATAACCTTTTCACATTGACACATGAGATCGGGCACTCGGTTCACAGCTATTATACGAGAGAATATCAGCCTTATCCTTACGCTGATTATTCCATCTTTGTAGCTGAAGTAGCGTCCACGTGCAATGAAGCATTATTGAATCATTATATGCTGAACAAAACTAAGGACAAGCAGGAAAAGCTGTATCTGTTGAACCATCACTTGGAAGGCTTCAGGGGAACGGTATTCCGTCAGACCATGTTTGCCGAATTCGAACAGGCAATCCATGTAAAAGCAGCGAACGGGGAGCCGTTAACACCAGAACTTCTCACCAAGATTTATTACGACCTAAACGTTAAATATTTTGGTGAAAATGTGGTCATCGACAAAGAGATCGGCCTGGAATGGTCAAGAATTCCACATTTCTATTATAATTTCTATGTGTATCAATACGCAACAGGCTTCAGTGCGGCCGCTTCCCTTTCTAAACAGATCTTGGAAGAAGGAGAGAGTGCGGTTTCCCGTTACATCGAATTCCTGAAAGCAGGAAGTTCTGATTATCCGATCGAAGTACTGAAAAAAGCGGGTGTTGATATGACGACCTCTAAGCCAGTTGAGGATGCGCTAAAAGTCTTTGAAGAAATATTGGATGAGATGGAAAGTTTATTATTTGAAAAATAAAATGAAAAGAGCTCTTTATCGGCAGACCCGGTAAAGAGCTCTTTTAATTGTGGAAAGGTCTTTTCAATTTATTTCGGTAGTTGAGACACAATAAAAAAAGAAAGATGGAAAGAAAAAGCAGAGGAACGGACAGTGCGAGAGAGATCATTTTTAACAGTGACAGAAGAAAAAAATAAAAACAGCCGGCAATAAACAACAAAGACAGTGTAAAAAAGAATAAAAACATGGAGTCCCTCCTTGTCTCCATTGTATTCAAGGAAGTCCAGAGCTATTCAATAAAAAGACGAACCTTAGGGAAAGGTTCGTCAGCCCGTTTGTGATGTATTGTATCTCCAGAATGTACCGTGTTTAACCGGAACACGTTCAACCACTTGTTTAAGAATAAGTTTCTTCATGGCTTTTTCAATTTCGCTCGGTGCCATGTTGTACACGACGGAAAGTTCTTTCGTAGCCACAAACCGATAAATTCTCATAAACTCCTCAAGCGGTGGAGGGGACTTGGGTTCTGGATGAAACCCGAGCATCTCACCAATGATTTCTACATAAATTGAATATTGGTAGCTCCCGGCAATTTTTATCCCGTCTTCTTCAGCTTTATCATTAAATATGACGAGGGTAGGAATCTCGTCAATTTCCATCTCATTTGCAAATTTCCTATCACACTGGAGGGCTTTTATCGCTGATTGTGAATGCATATCCTTAATGAATTCATAAGCGTCCAACCCAGCGTTTTTTGCGATCTCAAAAAGTGCTTCCTCTTTAGAGATATTCTGCTTTTGCAAAAACAATTGCTCTCTCAGTTTGCGCAAAAACTTGTTTCCTGATTGCTTTCCTTGCAGTTCAGCTGCTTTTATGGCCAGGAATACAAGGTAGGGAGCCAGGATCGGATCTTCAAACCAAAGATCACCGTCACAGCTCATACCCGTCCGATTTGCGATTTTATCCCAACGGTCTGCGATGCGTTCAGCGGACTGCTGGCCTTTCCGTCTAAAAGAATTTAGGGATTCCAATCTCCCGCCAATGATGTGCCTTAATGTGAAATATTGTCCATACTCAACCTGAAGCTTCTTTAAAATAGGTTCCAATGCCCAGCATTCCGGGCATAATGGGTCAATGACAGAGTATAATTCCAAGGGCTTATGACAGCTGGAAGCACTTAGATTACCCTTGTGCTTCGCTTCATAAGGATATTCGGCTTCAAAAGGTGTCAAGAGTTATTCTCCTTTCCATGGCTATCATCGGACGTATTTACCATATGATAAGCGGTCATGGTTAGACGGCTGGTGATAAAATCCCTCAGAGGTCCTTCAAGGGAAACAGAATCCATTGCTTTCCCCATACATTCAAGCCAAGCTTTTGCATGGCGTTCTGTGATTGGAAATGGCATGTGCCGTGCTCTAAGCATAGGATGCCCATGTTCCATCGTATATAATGATGGACCGCCAAGAAACTGAGTAAGAAATTGAATCTGCTTACGGGCAGTTTCAGATAGATCATCAGGAAAAAGGGGGGCCAGGACTTCGTTCTGTTTAACATGGTGGTAAAAATTTGTCACCATTTTTGTAAGAACCTCTTCTCCGCCCAGATGTTCATATGGGGTCATATCCATTTCATTCATGGTGAAAACTCCTTCAACATTTTTCACAAAATCGGTTGCAGAACTGGGATTTGGGTGACCGATGATCACATAAAAAATCCTCAGGGTTAAATGGTGCCGGACTTGATAACCCTATTGTAGCAAGGGTATAGCAGGATTAGCAAACAATAGGATTGCCGAAGGAGCCCATGAAAAAACCGCCCCAATCGAAAGGGCGGTCAAGCATTCATTGTCTGGTAAGATTCCATCACTTTATTCACATAGTTTTGAGTTTCTTCAAAAGGCGGGATCCCTCCATATTTGGCCACATTGCCCGGACCGGCATTATAAGCAGCCAGTGCGAGTTTTTCATCCCCATCGTAACGTTCAAGCAGCTGTTCTATGTATTTAACTCCGCCTTCAATATTATCTTCGGGATTATAAGGGTTCTGTACGCCTAGTGATTTTGCCGTTGCAGGCATTAGCTGCATTAATCCCATAGCACCAGCAGGGCTTTTACTCAAAGGATTAAAACCGGATTCCTGCTGAATGACTGACCGGATGAGGCCAGCATTTACGCCATATTTAGAGCTCATTCTCTCGATGATAGAATCGATATCTTTCGGAGCGGATGAGATGGAATGATGGTGCTCTAATGACGGGGTGTTTGGAACAGCCGGCATTGCTGGTGTGCTGATCGCCGGCATGACGTGAACTGCAGCAGGCTGATCAAACCCAGCCGCTTTACTTAATTGCTGCAGGATCATAGCGAAGGGTGATGATCCAGGAGTGGATGCTGTTCCATTAACATTAAGCTGTTGAAGGGCTTGGATTTCCATCAGCCATTTCATTGTATCTATTTTCATTTTGTTCTCTCCTCAATCTATATGTATAATCATATCAAATGAGGAAGAATTAAACAATTAAAGTTCGCTGCTTTTTGCTTCAAAGAACCGCTGGATTTTATTAAGTGTTTTTCTTTCGGGTATTCCTTTCTCCTGTAAAAAACGGTGGAAATCTGCTTCTCCCTGTTTTCGTTCCTTTGCTTCGTATTCAAGTTCATAATCGGTAATGGAAAGGTATTGATTTTCATCAAGGACAAGAATCCCGCCAGCCGTTTCTGTTTCCGCCCGTTTCGTTGTCAGTGCCCCAAGGTAATGGACGTTTTGTGGTTCGATACCTAGGCCAGAAAGTATGGAATAGATTTGCCCTTCCACAAATTTTTCTCCATTCATGAATGCCTTGTACTCTGTTTCGCTGAGGTTTTGATGGGTTTCCAGCAGTCCTTCCGGATGCGGCTGTTTTAACGTTAAAACAAAGTAACCTTGTTTTTCGCGGATTCGGAGTGCACTGAGGTGCTGTTTAAGTAAAAAATCAGGGGTGTCGAAGTAATAGTTGGTCTGGGTGGCAAATGATTGTTCTCTTAGTGAAAGCTCATTGGATAACCGAAAGAATTCATCAGGTGTCAGCATATTTTTAAACTCTATTTCAATTTCTTGCTGCATATCAAGCACTCCTTCTTCGTATGTATTGCTAGAAACCCATTATGACACAGCCTTATTTGATTCTCAAATGACAAACTGACTCAATAATTATGTTAAACTAAAGAGTAGAATAATTGTTTTAGGAGGTACAGCATGGCAATCAGACACAACGTAAGTCAAGCAGTTACAGGAGAACAACTTACGCTCAGCATAGAGGAGGGACAAGGCTTTTCTGAATGGAAAGACGGCAGCAGGATGCTTGTTGATTCAGATCAGCTTTCATTTATCTATGTTATGGAGACAGAGGACGACCTCGTTTATATCGGTCTGCCTGAGCCGCTTTGGGGTCAATTAAATGAAGCGTTGGTGAATGAACTTCCCGTTGTTTTAAAAAAGGCTGAGGAGGACACTTTTTTCGAGCTGTCTTCCCTGCATGCTGAACTGTCTTATCTGCTCGAAAATATTAAAGACAACAGCAATTATGGTGACGATATGCTTAAAGCTGTAGATCGATCATTTACAGTGAACAGCAAGTAAAGTATTTAGAGGAAGGTGGATGAGGCAATGGATTGGGAGACCCTTCTCGCCCCCTACAAACAAGCAGTAGATGAATTAAAAGTAAAATTCAGAGGAATCCGGGAACAATTTCAGAAGACCACGAAGCAATCACCGATTGAATTTGTCACAGGAAGGGTAAAGCCTATTAACTCTATTTTGAACAAAGCCTCGCAAAAGAATATTCCGTTTGAAAAAATAGAAGAAGAGATTCAGGATATTGCCGGATTGCGCATCATGTGCCAGTTTACGGATGATATTAAGAAAGTCATCGATATGCTTAGAAACCGCAAAGACTTCGAAATTGTTGAGGAGCGGGATTATATTACTAACAAAAAGCCCAGCGGTTACAGATCCTATCATCTGGTCATCCGTTATCCCGTACAGACCTTAGAAGGTGAGAAGCCTTTACTGGCTGAAGTTCAGATCCGTACATTGGCGATGAATTTCTGGGCGACCATTGAGCATTCTTTAAATTATAAATATCATGGACGAATCCCGAAAGACATCCAGCTCCGTCTTCAGCGGGCAGCAGAAGCCGCAAGCCGCCTGGACGAAGAGATGGCTGAGATTAGAGGAGAAGTTCAGGAGGCTCAAATCGTGTTCTCTGAAAGAACAGATGCTGGAAAAGGCTCCAATCCTTCTACATAATTTCTTCAGAAGCAGGTGATCCATACGTGAAATTTGCCATTATTTCAAAAGGCGACCAAAAATCAAACACGCTGAAACAAAAAATAAAAACCTATCTGCAGGAATTCGAGCTGCAATACAATGAAACAGAACCGGATATTGTCATTACCGTTGGCGGTGATGGCACCTTGCTGCATGCATTCCACCATTATGTCCATCGGATCGATCAGACGGCATTTGTAGGGATTCATACCGGCCATCTGGGCTTTTTCGCCGATTGGGTACCTGACGAAGTGGAAAAGCTAGTGATTCATATTGCAAAGACTCCATACCAGATTGTAGAATATCCGCTTCTTGAAGTGACCGTCCGCTATTTGGATGATGTCGATGAAAAAAGCTATCTTGCTCTAAATGAATGTACAGTAAAAAGCGGGGAAGGTTCTCTCGTCATGGATGTGGAGATCAAAGGCGACCTGTTTGAAACGTTCCGGGGGGACGGCCTCTGTATTTCAACTCCTTCAGGAAGTACGGCCTATAACAAAGCACTTGGAGGGGCGATCATTCACCCATCTCTCCCTTCCATTCAGCTCTCAGAGATGGCATCCATCAATAACAGGGTATTCCGTACCATCGGTTCTCCCCTGGTGCTTCCTCAGCATCATACATGCATGCTGAAGCCTGTGAACGATGTAGATTTTCACATCACGATCGACCATTTGTTTCTGCTGCAAAAGAAAGTGAAATCGATACAGTGCAGGGTAGCGGAGGAAAAGATCCGGTTTGCCCGATTCCGCCCTTTCCCATTCTGGAAAAGGGTGAAGGAAGCGTTCGTTACTGATTAACAGGAGAAATTATGACTGCATTTAACATAACATGGACCGTTAAAGAAGACGAAGCTGGTCTGCTTCGTGAGTTTTTGCGGGTCCATAAAAAGATTTCAAAAAGTGCACTCGCTGATATTAAGTTTACAGGCGGGGAGCTTCTCGTAAATGGAGAGCCTTCTACTGTCAGAAAACATGTGCGCACCGGGGACGAGGTTGAAGTCCGGTTTCCACCCGAGGAAGTCAGTTCCCATATGGACCCCGTCCCCATGCCCCTTGATATTCTTTATGAGGATGAGCATCTTCTCATCGTGAACAAACCAGCAGGACTTCCAACCATTCCTTCGCGTTATCAAACAAAAGGCTCTCTGGCCCAGGGAGTTCTTTCTTATTATGAACAGGAGGGAGTTCACAGCACCTTTCATGCTGTGAATCGTTTGGATAAAGATACATCAGGCCTTCTCATGATCGCGAAACATCGTTTTGCACATTCCCTTTTTTCTCAGCAGCAGAAGGTAAAGGCGATCAATCGAACCTACCTGGCCGGAGTGAAAGGTCTTTTTAAGAGACTCAGCGGGACAGTGGACGCCCCTATCGGCAGGAATGAAGATAGTTTGGTGGAAAGAATGGTTACGGAACAGGGACAAAAATCAGTGACCCATTATTCGGTGGTTAAAGAGATTGAGGGAAATACCCTCGTTTCTCTTCAGCTCGAAACGGGAAGAACCCATCAGATCCGAGTCCACATGTCACATATCGGCCATCCTCTGCTGGGGGATGATCTCTATGGCGGACCGGTCGATCAGATCGCCCGTCAGGCACTTCACAGTTGGAAAGTATCTTTTTTTCATCCCTTCGAAGAGAAGCTGATGAACGTAGATGCCCCGCTTCCGCAAGATTTGCAGCAGCTTTTCGGAAATATGAGAGAACAATAAAAAAGCCCTTTTGATGGGCTTTTTTTTTTACCTATGTAAAACTCCTGAATTTTTCCTCTACAAACCTCATAGAAGAAGGAACAGACACTGTTTGTCTTTCAGGGTACCTAAGGGCGGTCAGGCGATTGCCAAATACACAGCCTGTATCAATGTTGATGGTCCCGTTGATTTCCCTCGGTTCTAAAACAGGAGTGTGGCCGTACACGATATAAGCCTGTCCGTGATATTGGCTGGACCAATCTTTTCTGACTGGTGTTCCATCCGGATTCGTTTTCCCCGTAATATCGCCATAAAGGACAAAGCTTTCGACTTTCTTTCCGCTCTTGCCAATTAGATCTTCCCTGATCCCTGCATGGGCAACCACGAGCTGGCCATGGTCGAGTAAAAGGTACAGGGGCGAGCTTTCATAGAGCTCCATAAAATTTTTTTTAACGCTATTAAATTCATCTGCTGGGAGTTCCTTCAACTCTGCAACTGTTGTTTCGAGGCCATGCATAATCTTAACGTTGCGCCCCAAGAAATACCGGTACAGCTTATTGCAATGGTTTCCGGGAACATACAAACCTTGATTGTCTTTACATAGCTGATAAACATGTTCCATAACTTTGATTGAACGGGGTCCTCTGTCGGTGAGATCACCGACAAACACAAGTTTCCGATTGTCTTCATGTACTGGCCGATCATTTTTCCAGGCGTATCCCAGCTTTTGGGTGAGTTCATAATATTCATCCCAGCAGCCATGGATGTCGCCGATGATATCATAGTTCATGCTCTTCACCTCGATTATCTGTACTTACTATAACCAGGAAAGAAAAGAAAAACACCTGCATCACAGGTGTTTTACTCAAACATATATTTTCTTGTTCTCGAACGGACATTAAGGACTAAACCAAAGGCAATCATTTGGGCAAGAACTGAACTTCCTCCGTAACTGATAAACGGGAGCGGGATACCTGTGATCGGCATGACCTGGATGTTCATACCAATATTTTGGAAAACCTGAAACGTGATCATCCCGATAACACCGGCACATAAGTAACTACCAAATGCTTCGTTGCTTTCTAGCGCTGTATTGATCATTCGATAGATCATTAGGAAGAATAGAGAGATCAGCACACTCGTACCGATAAAGCCCCATTCTTCTCCAACGATGGAAAAGATAAAATCTGTCTGTGCTTCAGGCAGATACACAGAACCATGGGTGAACCCTTTACCGAAGAGCTGACCTGAACCGATGGCCATTAAGGCATTTCGGATGTGGTACCCTTCGTCTTTGTGGCCGTATGGATCTAGCCATGCGTAAAAACGTTCAAGCTGATATTCATCCAGAATGTGATCCAGGAAAAATTGCGGGAATGTAAAGTAGATCCAAACCAGCAAGGTGATAAACAGGACTCCAATTAATATAATCACAGAAATGATCCGCCAGCGGATGCCGGATACAAGCATCAGACTTAATGTAAGGGCGATGAAGACCAGGCTTGTACCAAGATCGGGCTGCATCAGGATCAGCAGCATCGGAGGCGCCACTATCAGCGCAATCTTTCCGATCAGCAACAAATCTTCATGCAGCGTTCTCACGATGTATTTTTCGTTATGGGTGGCGATGGTATTGCTGATTGTGATAATCAAAGCTACCTTCATCAGCTCAGAGGGCTGGAGAGCAAAGGGGCCGAAGCGAAACCAAGCTCTTGCACCGTTAATGTTCGGAACGAGTGATTCAGGAGCTATTACAATCCCGATTAAGAGCAGGATGCCGAAACCGTACAGATACCATGATAGTTTTCTAAACTGGTCAAAGTCCAGGACCATTACACCTACAATGGCAAAAGCACCAATCACATACCACATGAGCTGTTTGATAACGAAATTGGAATCATACTGTGCGATTTCCTGTGCACTGTATATAGCCATACAGCTGATGCATATCATAAGAAACAGTAAAAATATTAAATTATAATCAATTTGCTGCAGCGGGGTCTGCCTGTTATTTTCCATCTCATTCATACTCCTTATCTCGGATAACATGTTCTATCTTACCGAAAAATGAGAGGTTTGCATACTGAAAAGGTGGACATTAATTTGACAATTGCTTTACTTCTTTTTTATAGTGGACGAAATTATGTGGTGCATAATGATATATAAGGAGTTTTTATCGAATACATCTTGGGTAAATAAGTATTTACTGAAAAAAAGGAGGTAACTATGGGAGGCCATGCTTCTATTTCATCACTCGTCATCGTCATTTTAACAGCATTTTTTATCCCAATTCTGCTCAACAAATTTAAGATCAGGTTTTTACCCGTTGTGGTAGCAGAGATCATTGCCGGCATCATCATCGGAAAAAGTGGATTTGATATTGTTCATGCAGGAACATGGCTGGATATTCTTTCTGTGCTCGGCTTTATCTTTTTAATGTTTTTAAGCGGGCTTGAAATTGACTTTTCGGTCTTTGCAGCGAGTAGCGATAAGAAACAACTGCCGAATGGCAAAACAGAACCAAACCGGCTAGGTGTTTCATCGGTTATTTTTGCTCTTATTTTCGTTGTATCTTTTGCTTTGTCAATGGTTTTTGTATGGACCGGCTTTACAGACAATGCCTTTTTTATGACGCTGATTATATCAACAATATCACTCGGTGTTGTTGTACCGACTTTAAAAGAAGAGGATCTATCGAGAACGGCAATCGGCCAAATCATTCTCATAATCGCTGTTATCGCTGATCTCGTAACGATGATTCTGCTGGCAGTGTTTGTTTCCCTGCAATCCGGGGACAGCGGGCAAATGTGGCTGCTCCTCATACTATTCGGGGCAGGTATCATCCTGTATTTTATTGGAAAGTACATGCGCCATCATACCTTTTTGGAAACATTATCAAAGGGAACCGTGCAAATCGACACGAGAGCGGTCTTTACATTAATCATCGTTCTCGTCGGTGTATCTGAATCAGTAGGTGCTGAAAACATTTTAGGAGCGTTTCTGGCGGGAGTTCTCGTATCGCTTCTATCACCGAACCAGCATATGGTCCATAAGCTGGACTCGTTTGGCTACGGTTTTCTGATTCCGATCTTTTTTGTGATGATCGGTGTAGAATTGGATTTGGTTTCGGTTGTAAAAGATCCGAAGGTGCTCATCTTAATACCGTTGCTTCTTTTGGGCCTTTTAGTGTCTAAGTTCATTCCGATATTAGTCCTAAGAAAGTGGTACGACTGGAAGACGGTGATCGCTTCAGGATTTTTGCTGACGTCCACCCTGTCTCTTGTTATCGCGGCGGCCAAAATTGGGGAGCGCATTAAGGTGATTGATGCACGAACCTCTTCGGCTTTAATTTTAACTGCCGTCATCAGCTGTATCATTACACCGGTATTCTTTAAAAAACTCCTGCCAAGAAAGAAAACAGAAAAGACGGAAGAGCATCTGGCCATTATTGGAGCGAACCAGTTTACGCTTCCCGTCTTGAAAGAACTCGAAAGCGGCCGTTTTGAAAAGAAAGTTTATCATACCAAACAGCTAGAAAAGGATCCAAAACAGCTGGAGTCCTTTGACATTATTGAATTAGACGATTATTCGGTGCCCATCTTAAAGGCGAGCGGGGCCTTTGATACGGATATTCTTGTCGTCGCTACCGGTGAAGATGGTGTGAATGAGTCGATTGCACAAGATGCTAGAAGTCATGGGATAAAACGGGTGATCACTCGAATCGAGGATCCTGTAAAAAGGGAAGAGCTTTTAAATCAAAACATTGAAGTATATTCTGCTTTCTTCAGTTCACAAGTGCTATTGAAGATGATGATAGAAAATCCGTCCGTAGTCAGCTTTCTATCTCGAAATGATCACTCTCTTTACGAATTGGTTGTTAAAAATGGAAATTACCATAAGACCGCTCTACGGAATTTTCCTCATTTCGGAGATGCGATTATCGTCAGGATATTCCGCGGCAAGGATTCCATCGTTCCTCATGGCGATACAGAAATCTTAATCGGCGACAAGCTGATTGTTACCGGCAGCAAGGAACACATCGAGGAATTAAAAAGAGTATTAAGGTAAGTTAAAGATCGCTCAAAATTGGCTCTATGAAAGTGCCTCTTTTGGGCGTCTGTTTGTAGATAAAAAGGTTCATACTAGGAGTAAAGGAGTGAAATAAGATGACTATGCCAATGGTTAGATGCCCGGAATGCCGCAAAGAAACACAATTAGATGCAGTATTGACGGCACAATCCAATCAAAACGTGATTTTCAACTGTCCTGACTGCGGCTATGAGGAAAGAAATATTGAAACCAGCAAAGGGTAAAAATGCTTACGCCTGATCCGGTATTTCCTTTCCTTTAAAATCTGTTATACTAATCTTAGGACTAGGTACTAATAACAATTGCTAAGGCGGTCCGTATGATGATACATCCTGCCATATTAATTAAGGAGGAAATACAAAATGAATCTATCACTTGAAAATCGTACATATGTCATTATGGGAGTAGCTAACAAACGAAGCATCGCATGGGGAATTGCACAGTCGCTTTCAAAAGCCGGTGCTCGTCTCATCTTTACCTATGCAGGTGAACGTCTGGAAAAAAATGTGAGGGAACTAGCGGAAACATTGGAGCGTTCAGACTCTCTCGTACTTCCATGTGATATTACGAACGATGATGAAATTAAATCCACATTTGAAAAGATCAAAGGGGAAGTCGGTGTCATTCACGGGTTGGCTCACTGTATCGCTTTTGCGAATACGGATGAATTGAAGGGTGAATACTTGAATACAACGCGTGATGGCTTTTTGCTCGCTCATAACATTTCTTCTTACTCGCTTACTGCTGTGGCGAAAGAAGCACGGGGCCTTATGATCGAAGGAGGAAGCATCGTTACATTGACTTATCTTGGCGGTGAGCGCGTGCTTCAAAACTACAACGTAATGGGAGTTGCGAAAGCTTCTCTAGATGCGAGCGTGAAATACCTTGCAAGCGACCTCGGGAAAGACGGCATCCGAGTGAACGCGATATCTGCTGGTCCGATCAGGACTCTTGCAGCTAAGGGGATCGGTGATTTTAACAGCATCCTGAAGCAAATTGAAGAAAAATCACCGCTTCGGCGTACTACAACTCCTGAAGAGGTTGGCGATACAGCTTTGTTCCTGATGAGCGATCTTTCACGTGGAATTACGGGAGAAACAATTCATGTGGACAGTGGATACAGCATTTTAGGCAACTAAAAATTCTATGAAAAAATCACCTTTTGATCGAGGTGATTTTTTTTATATTAATCGAATAAGCTTTCCGGTTTTTGGCAGCTGCAATGTTTTTTTCGGCAGGACTTACAGGAACACGATGAACATTTGTGACATGGTTTACAAGAGTGGCAGGAACTGCAAGAACTGCAAGAACTGCAAGAACTGCAAGAACCGCAAGAACTGCAGGAACTGCACGATTTACAACTATTGCAACTGCATCTATGGAAATTATGGCTACTAAACATGAATTCACCCCTTTTCATAGAGTTACAATAGCTTATTAATAAATAAAAGAATGGTGTTGGACAAGTATATTGGTTTTCTATATTTAATTTCGCATATTTTTCAATCGAACGGAAACAGCGTTTAAAGCATCAGTTCTCCTTCATCCTTCGTTTCGATATCGCTTCTTGATATACATCTAGTACATTGCTTACCCCTTTATCAAAAGACCAGTGAGCCACCCCCCACTTTTTAGCATTTATTCCTAACTTATTCCTGTACTCTTCGTTTTCTAGCAACAAATTCAATTGGTTACAGAGCTCCGTTTCATCACCTGCACGTGTTACTAATCCTGTAACCCCATGCTCGACGATCTCAGGCAGTCCCCCTGCATCACTAACAATGACAGGTTTTCCGACAATTTGTGCTTCGATTACGGATAAAGGCTGGTTATCTAAGAGACTCGGCAGGACAAAAATATCCGATTTAGCCAGCAACTGCGGGATATCATCCCGTTTACCACAGAAGATAACGGTGTCTTCCAGCCCTAATTCCCTGCTTTGGGCTTGTAACTCTTCTTCCTTTTCACCTTCCCCAACAATCCAGCATACCCAGTCGTTTCGTATGCTTTTTAGAAGGCCGAGGGCAGAGATGAGATGATGAAGCCCTTTCAGCTTTACAAGTCTCCCTGTATAAAGAATGACTTTCTTATGATCCAGTGATGGGATGGATGATTTCTTCTTCATTCGTTTCAAAAATGCCTCTATGTCGTATCCATAGTGGCGGACATGAATTTGATTATCAGGCACATTAAACTCACTCTTTAAAATATTTTTTAACCATTGATTTGCCACGATCGTAATTTCAGCAGAGGTAGCGCCGTCATGTTCAAGATTGTCAAAGTATTCACATGCCAGGCTAGCGGTAGGGGTGACCATAACGTTGTTTACGTAATCCTTTAACTCATGGGCTACGCACCCATGAAGCGTAGCTACTAAAACTGGCCTTTTCGGGTTGACGCGGCGAATGCATGCAGTTGAAAGAACATCTTGTGTATGGATGAGATCATAAGTTTCCAAATCAAAATGTGAAAGACCAAACTCATAAACAAACCTTTTAATCTCATAGTATTTGACGACTGGATCTTCAAGAAAAGCAGGAGAGCGGTGTTCATTTATTCTTTCATCCACTAGATGAAGCAACTGATCCCTGTATACCTTCTGGTTTTTATTAACAATATAAATATATTCATGTTCCTCGCCATATCCGAGTAAATCCACTTGATGCCCCAATGATTCGAGCTTCTTTTTTAATTGCTCCATGTAATTCCATACTCCACCTACATGTGGAACACTCCAAAACGTAGCAAGCAGGATTTTCATAAACACATCTCCCTTTAGAATTAAGCACTATCGATTCAATTATATTATTTTCGCAGTACATCCATGGTGTAGACAGATGTCTTTGTGAGGGAGGATAATTTATTTTTTTTATACATTTGTCCAAGCAATTTCATCGAATCTTGCATTCTATGTATAGAAAAGGGGTGAATGAAAATTGAATTTACAGGAAGTTAAAGGATCCTATGATTTGATGGTAGGGTTAGGCAGCTGGTGTGGTCCTGCCCTTCATTTAAGGCGGCATGATTTAAGAAAGTTTTCATTTCCGCTTGATTGGGTCATATCCAACTCTCTTTCTGATGTCTCTCGCTTATTGAAGAATAAATTCGCGGACTATATGGAGCTGGAAAATATGATTAGGACGGATGGGTATGCTCATTTTCTGGATGATGGAACCGCTGTTTTTCCTGAAGAAGGCGGCAATGAACCAGTGAATGCGCATTTTATAAACGATACCCTCTATAACATTATTTCCGTTCATGATTTTCCCATCATTCCAGATGAAGATTGGCAGACACAGTACCCTTCTTACAAAGAAAAACTGAACGGTCGTATACAAAGGTTTCTTGAAAAAATTACAAACAGCCAATCTGTTTTATTCGTTAGATGGGGAGCAGACACATATGATGAGGCGGCCCAATTGCAAACCGTGCTGTCAGAAATAGTAAAAGGGAAGTTTAATATACTTATCCTCCAGCCGGTAGATGGCTTACAGGTTGTTAATGAACTGAATTGCGAATCAGATGGCATTTGTTTCGTTCAAGTTCCACTCAATAATCCTAATGATGATCAAATTTGGGATCACGTTTTGAATGGACTCACACTTACCGATCATTGGAAGTAATTATGCAGATAAAAATAGGAGATTTTTCGTTTGCAAACAGGTGTGGAATAAACCACACCTTCTTTCTTCCATGCCACTGATTTTTTCGTTTAACGTTCGATTTGATAGAGTCACCTATATCAACGAAAAGAGTAAAGCATAATCTATAAATAAAGAAAGCTAGTGAACAAGGGAATCCTTGTTTAAATAAGAGGTGTAAACTTTGAAAGTAATGACTATTTTGGGAACACGCCCTGAGATTATACGCTTAAGTCTTATTATAAAAAAATTAGATCAGTATGCAGAACAACATATCTTAGTCCATACAGGACAAAATTTCAAATCGTCATTAAGCGATATATTTTTTCAGCAATTAGGTATTCGGAAACCCGATTATGTACTGGTGCAGCACCAGCAGTCACTAGGTCAGCAATTATCGACAATGTACAGAGAATTAGAAACCATTTTTTTAAGTGAAAGACCCGATAAGGTATTGATACTGGGGGATACAAATAGTGGACTCAGTGCCATCCTGGCTGAAAGGATGGGAATTCCCGCAATTCATATGGAGGCTGGAAACCGCTGCTTTGATCTTGAAGTACCAGAGGAAAAAAATCGCCGGGTGATCGATGCGATCTCAAGTTTAAATTTACCTTATACACCCCAAAGTAAAGAAAATTTAATCAAAGAGGGTTTTCCAAAAAACAGGATCATTGTAACAGGCAATCCAATATTGGAAGTGTTAGAGCATTTCAATACTGAAGTGGAAGAAAGCAATATCTTGAACAAGCTGACTCTTACAAAAAATGAGTATTTCCTGCTCACGATCCATCGTGCAGAAAATGTCGACCATGACTATCGTTTACTGGAAATCATGAAAGGCATTAATATGGTGGCGGAAATCTATAAAAAAAGAGTGATATGCAGTTTGCATCCCCGTACTCAGGCGCGGATAGAGAGCCGGTCATCGCTTGAAGTTCATCCATTGGTGGAGTTCTATGAGCCGTTTGGATTCTTTGATTTTGTCAAGCTTGAAAAAAATTCATGCTGTGTTTTGACAGATAGCGGTACGGTTCAAGAAGAATGTTGTTTATTTCATGTTCCCGCTGTTACCATTCGGAAGACAACGGAGAGACCAGAAACGATCGAGTGCGGAAGCAACATGCTGTCAGGGATTCAAGCGGATCAAATATTACATTGCGTGCATGTGATGTTAAACGAGCCTAAAATTTGGGAGTTTCCTGAGGGGTACGACGATAAAAACGTATCAAATAAAGTCATTAAAATCGTATTGGGAGGAATCAGAGTTGTTTAAAAACCAAGTCATATTGATAACAGGGGGGACTGGTTCATGGGGACATGAACTGGTTAGGCAGCTGTTAACATACAACCCGAAAGAAATTCGGATATTTTCAAGAAATGAGTCCAATCAATTTTTGATGAAACAAGAGTTTGATCATCACCCTAAATTGACTTTTATCATTGGAGATATTAAAGAGAAAAATTCATTGATTGAAGCAAGCAGGGGTGTTCATTATATTTTTCACCTGGCCGCTTTAAAACATGTTCCGGTGTGTGAAGATCAGCCGTTGGAAGCATTAAAAACTAACGTCCTTGGAACTCATAATGTGATCGAGGCAGCAATGATCTGCAATGTCCATAAAGTGGTCTATATCTCGACTGATAAGGCCTCGGACCCATCCAATTTCTATGGATTATCAAAGGCCATGGGAGAGAAACTGATCATTCATGCCAACACTTTAAAGACGAATACAAAATTTGTTTGTATACGCGGGGGCAATGTCATGGGGACGAACGGCAGTGTGATTCATGTGTTTAAGAAGCAAATTCAGGAGAAGCAAAAGATCGGAATTACTGATTTAAATATGACTCGATTTTTTTTAACCGTTCAGGACGCTATTAAATTAGTATTTAAAGCAACCTTCGAAAGCATTGGCGGGGAAATCTTTGTCATGAAAATGCCTGCATGTAAAATTATAGATCTGGCTTACGTATTGATAGAAGCTTCAGATGAAAAGAATGTACAGATTGAAATACTTGGCATTCGGCCGGGAGAAAAAATTCATGAACTGCTTCTTTCTGCATATGAGAGCAAAACTACTGTTACGTATGATGATGAGTATTTCGTTATTCTTCCCACAATCAACATCCCCGGATTAAAAGAGCACTATTCTCACTATAAACTGATCAATTTGGAAAGCTATAATTCATCTGCCGGTATAATCAGCAAAGAGGAAATAAAACAGATGCTCATGAAAGGCGGTTTCATTTAGATGAAATTATTGATCCTTGGTGGAACAGGAATGGCAGGGCACATCATCACATCTTATCTCAAACAGAACCCTGAGTATGAGGTGCATTATACGTCAAGGGTTTTAAATGACGGAAATAGCAAGTATTTAGATGTAACCGACTTTAAAAGTGTAGAATCCATCATCGAATCTATTAAACCAGATATTATCATCAACTGTGTCGGGATTTTAAATCATCATGCGGAAAACAATCCATTATTGGCGTTAATGGTAAACAGTTTGCTGCCTCATCAATTGGCTCGCTTAAGCGAGCGGCATGGAGGGAAATTAATCCAAATTAGTACAGACTGTGTTTTTTCCGGCATGGATGGTAACTACACCGAATACGATATCCCGGATGGCACCTCTGTTTATGCCCAAACAAAACATATGGGTGAAATTGTAAGTGGGAAGCATCTGACCATCCGTACTTCAATCATAGGTCCGGAATTAAAAGAGGAGGGCATTGGTCTTTTTTTATGGTTTATGAAACAAGTCAATGAAATCAAAGGGTATGAAAAAGTCTTATGGAATGGGGTAACGACACTTGAATTAGCCAGATCCATTGAAACAATGATCAGGAATAATGTTACCGGATTGTATCATTTGGGAAAGGAAACAAAAATTTCAAAATATGAACTGTTGAAATTAATACAGGATATTTTTGAAAAGAGAGATGTAAAGATCATTCCGGACCGTACCATTGAACTCGATCGTACAATTAAAAGCACAAGGACTGATTTTATTTATGTCATTCCAAGTTATGAAGAGATGTTACAGGCACTAAAAGACTGGATGATAAGTAAAAGTCACAAAAAGAACATTCGTTAGGTTGTTATCAAGTGAATTGGAATAAAAAGAATAGCTCCATATCATCTTCCTAAAATTGGACAGCCAATTTAATCAGCTTCGAGCATATCGATAAAATGACGGCTATATTGTTCAGGACTAAAGTGTGTTCTTACGTGAGTTAAGGCGGTTGAACGAATATTTTCTCTCAATATAAGGTCAGTCATGAGCTCTTTCGCTTCCCGGACTGCTTCTGCAATATTACCAAGAGTGTAATATTTACCTGTTTGATTATGAATAATAGAGCTTCTCACTCCGTCAGAATCTGTCGTTAATATGGGACATTTGCAGGTCATGGCTTCCAGAACAGAGTAGGGAGCTCCCTCTACTTTTGAGGTGGAACAAAGAAAACCGCCTGAATCACCTATAATAGAAAAATAGTCAGCCATTTGATCATTCGGGATATTCGCATGTAAAGTAAGGTTGCTTTGCAGGTTCAGCCGTTTTATTAACTGTTGAAATTCTTCTCGTTCCGTGGGTGTAGACAGTGTAGGATCTTCAAACATATATAATTGGATAGTTGGCTTATGTCTCATCAGCTCATGACCAATCTGCAAGAATTCCCTCCAATTTTTATTGTCCTCAATTCGGCCGATCCAGCCGATGATTGGATGACTGTTAACTGGTAACGGTTGATAACGAAACCGAATGGTGTCAAAGCAATTATTAAAGCTAAACTTTGGAAATGAGGGGTAGAACTCATCAAATAATTTCTCTATATGAGGAGTCTTGGGATTTAAAAGACCATTTCCATAAGTAGTGACAAACGGTACAGCCTTCAAGAGCTCCGCTCTTGCTACATCCTTTGGCCCATAGCCCTGTATTTCTAAAAACAGCTTGCCTTTGTACCCTAATTCTCTAAATCTTCGAAGTGCTTTGTAATCTGAAGTAATAATGATCGCCCTATAATTTCCGGCACTTAGTATTTTCTTTATTTCCTTGTCATCGTCTGTAATAAATGCCGGTGCATAATGGTTATTTACCAATTCTCTTTCTTTTCGGTAATAAAGGAAGTGACAATTAATGTTCACTTTTTTAAGAGCCAAACATCTTTGGCGATTTAGTGTTTCAACTCCTCCGCTCGGTACATAAAAAACAAATAATATATTCATATTTTCCTCCTAAACATGGATGATCAATATCGAGATAATGTCTCCGTAATATTTATATGAAGAACCGTTTCAAAGGGCAAAGGATATTTGAAACCAAGGCCGATTAGCCAGCCGCCTATTTACAGTTCAAGCCTATTTTAAGTCCATACCCATTCATTTCAAGACATATTACATATCATGTAGTGATCGGAAAACATCCTTATCCAGGAGGTTAATCAATGGATCCTACTGTCTCCATCATTATCCCGTTCTATAACTGCGCCTACGTTGATCAGGCGATTCAAAGTGCCTTAAATCAAACCTATCCGAATATAGAGATAATCGTTGTGGACGATGGATCAACAAAGTTCAGGGAAAAGATTGACTCTTTTCACGAGAACATTGTGTATATCAAAAAAAAGAATAAAGGCACGGCTACAGCATTAAATCGTGGCATATGTGAAGCGAGTGGGGAATACGTCGCATGGCTGAGTTCAGATGATTATTTTCTTCCGGAAAAAATCTCCAAGCAAATCAACTTTATGCTGAGCCATAAACTAGATCTTAGTTTTACAAACTATGATTGCATTGATGAAGATAATAACGTGATTGTCCCCTGGAATTGCCAGCGGTTCACAAACTTAAAAGAGATTTACGAATCTTACTTAACTTATAATGAAATCAACGGGTGCACGGTCGTCATTAAAAAGGAGATCTTCGATAAGATGGGTTGCTTCAACCCTCTTCTGCGTTATACACATGACTATGAGATGTGGTTTCGCCTGCTTGTGAATGGAATAAGAATAGAATATTTAGACGAAGTACTAACGAAATTTAGAATACATGAGGAGTCCGGCACAAAAAAGTACCAAAGGAAGATGCTGGAAGAAATGGCCCTAATTGAAAGTCAATATCGGCCACTTCTGAAAGAATATATTAAATCATTGTAAACACATGGAGATCTGCTATGTGTTCCGATAATAATCAAGGGTATCCCTTAGGGATGAGTCAAGGGGATATAAAGTGCTCCAGCCTAGCTGGCGGAGTTTATAGGGCTGCACTTCGTCAACCGGAGGATCTTCAGGTTGAAACAACGATTCTACTTCAAAATCAACAAGAGCTAAAGTTTTATATTTCTTTATAATGTCATGAAGGGAATGGCTCTTGCCTGAAGTAATGTCGTATATTTCACCTGATTTTCCATGTCTTAAAAGCGTGTTGTATGCGTGAACGGCATCTCTTACATCTAAAAAATCACGCCGTGCATGCAAGTTATTCACCTTCAACACTTTCTCAGTCTTATCCCTTTCCATTTCAATAATTTTTTTTGCAAAAATCGAGCAAACACCAGTGGAACCCCCGGGCCCTATCAAATTAGAAGGTTTGGCAACTACCACATTCAATTTATATAAAACAGCCCATGCTTGGGCAGTCTGTACTTGCAGGGTCTTGCTTAAACCATAAGGATGAGTGAGCGAGGAATTTTTATTGGGGTCATATTGCAGGGCCGAACCAATTATCACAACCTTGCATACGGGATGACTTTCGCGGATCGCATCGAGTAAATAGACAGTCGACATCAGATTAGCTTCTAAGGTAGCAATCGGATTATTCCAGGATTCAGCTGCATGATTTTGTCCAGCTAAGTGTAATAGAAAATCAGGCTGGACTTCGTTTACTAACCGATGAACATCCATCTTATTCGTCAGATCGAAGTATCGTATATCTACCTTTGTACTTTCTGTAGTCCTGTAATTTCTGGAAACAGCTGTAATGTCGTAGTCGATACCCAGTTGATTACAGGCATGTCGGCCAGTAAAACCGTTTGCCCCTGTAATTAACAGCTTTGGCCGTTTCTTCATATCTTTTCCTCCGTTCCATCCATCCGTCCGATCCACTCCAATCAATCCATTCATCATTCCATTGATCCATTTTCATCCATCCAATCTGTATTTAATATTCACCATGCTCTTGTCCCATTAAAACAAATTTAATACCGGCATGAAGGTCAAACCGTTATTTTTATTCCGGCCAATGCGGTTTTCCAGTAATCTTCATTTCCATACCATTTGTCAGTATCAGGAAAATCAACGGCGCAAACTCTTTCAATCGGCCAGTGCCTTTCGATTATTCCATTGGCATCGGTATGGTTAATCAGAAGGATGTTGAAGTCGTTTGTAACCAGTTGTGATAAGACGGATTCGAGCTCGATTACTTCTTCATATGTCCCTTCTGTGCGAACAAACAGTATGCGTTTACAAAAAGCAGCTGCTTCTAAGAATCTTTTAATGCGCCGGTCGTATTTTTCCTTGACTTGTTTATATGTCGTTAATTCAAAGAGTGAATTTTTACTTCTTTCAAAATCGTGGTTAGAGACTATGCTGTAGGTTTCATCCAATACACAGATAAAATGATCGCCTGCATAGCCTATAATTTTCAAATGTTCGAGATCCATAAACTGAGCAAAACGGTTTTTTAATAACCGTGTAACATCTTTTAAAGAGGGTGATGCTGACCAATCGAGCACCCCTGAAAACGGTCTCAGGTTATTTTTTTGCAGCTCAATAGAGGTTAGACAAAGATCTCCTAAGCTGAAAACAGCATCATATTCTCCCTTGATTCCTTCTAGATTCATTGGAACATCTCCTTAAAAAAGTTGATGAGCAGCAGGGGAAAGGTAGAGGAGGGATGTCCCCCATATGCATATATTATTAAATGCGAAAAATGAAAAAATGGTAGGGCAAAAAAGCTATTTTCATAGAAAAAGTACAAAAAACAGTTCACCGCAGCTGCGATGAACAAAAGTACATCTATCATCATGGACGAAAACTATAGGAATAGGTATCCTGCAAGCCTTGATATATATCAAAATACGGTTTCCAGCCAAGCAGCTGAACCGCTTTTTTATGATCGAGGCAGCTATGTTTGATGTCCCCATGTTTACTGCTAATATTTACGGTTGTAATAGGATAGCCATGGATACTTTGCAGATGATCAATCAATTGGGTAAGGGAGGTTCTACTTGAAGTACTGACATTAAAGATTTCCTGATCACCGCGGTCTATGGCCGCCATATTTGCACGTACAACGTCCTTTACATGGATAAAATCCCTTGTTTGCTGACCATCGCCAAAGATGGTTAATGCTTGCCCTTTTTTGATTCGATCTAGAAAAATGGCGATTACCCCACCTTCACCTTTAGGTAATTGCCTTGGCCCATAGACGTTTCCATAGCGAAGTATGGTAAAAGGCAGTGCATACAGCTGATAAAATAAACGGATATAACCTTCCGCACTTAATTTCGATAAACCGTAGTAAGAGATCGGTACTGTGGCAATGTTCTCTGGAGCTAATTTGGCCTTTACATCCCCATAAACAGCAGATGTAGAGGCGAAAATTATTTTTTTAACTGAAGCTTCATGACAAGCTTCTAGTATGTTGATGGTGCCATTAATATTAACACTCGCATCCATCCTTGGTTCAAGAATGGACTTACCGACATCCGCTTGTGCGGCTAAATGGAAGACAACATCAGGCTGTTCTTTGATAATGACTTGTTTAGCCTCATTACTCTGTATATCTTCAATGTGAACGACAGCGGAGGGATGCACATTTTTTAAGTGGCCAGATACCAGGTTATCCAAAATATGAACCTCATGGCCTTTTTCGATCAGTTCAACAACCAAATGTGATCCAATAAAACCGGCTCCTCCTGTCACTATGGCCTTCATCCATTCATCTCCTCTTAGTCTGTATTGTAAAGTTAGGATGGTTCTGTTCCGGAAATAAAAACAATCCCCTCTGGTTACCAAGGACCATAAGGGGATCTAAAAGCTGCTGTACTTGATTAAACATTGATCAAATTTGAAAGAATGTTCAAGGCTAGGTCTGCAGCCGCGAAAAATTCCTTATCCGTTGCATCGACAATGATGTTGCGGCAATTTTCAATTTCTATATTTATTTTTTTCTTTGGCTGCAAATCAGTAAATGTCATTAAATCCTGAATGAATTCTTCTTTATTTTCAGTGTCAGTGATGATGTGATCGATCACAAAAAGAAACGTGGATTTAATGGCAGTCTCGAATGATTTAATGTCGGATAAGCTAGTGGCTAATATACGCACATTCGAAGACTCTCTAAGCGTGATGAATACATTTGAATCTTCTGCAGAAAGATGAAGGGGGTGGGGTGAATTGTTGTTAAGAGCCTTCCAATCATGATTAGCGTTTAAATGATGTTCAATACTGTAATCTACATGTGTCATTTCTTTCACCTCCACAAGTTTACTCATGCTTATCTTTCAAATCTTTTTCTGCGTCGAGCCTTTGTTTTATTTGCTTTTGCTGGATTTTTTAATGTCTCAGCCATGCTGTTTAATTGGTCAATCGTATCTTTTAGTTGCTGTTTCTGTTCTTCGGTCACGGCTTGGAGCTTCTCTTTCGTGATTCCGTGTTTTATAAAAAGACTTTGGACAAGCAATTTTGTTTCTTCGAACGAAGGGTTATTTTGATTATTTTTTTCATTATTCAAAATGAAGAAACCTCCCTTCTTTTATTTAATATATGCATCAGGACAACAAATGGATTAGAAAAAACACCTGAACTTTCATTCAGGTGTATTTTATAATTAGGATGCGTTGGAAGCAATTAACGTAAGAACTACTGTCAATACATTGGTCATCGTTTGGACAGCGATCGCCGCTTGTTCAGTTTCTGCTTCTACTCGAACGCCTCTTGAATTCTCAATGCAAATTTTGTCGCGTGTTACTTGTTTTTGCTCGAACAGTTGCAGGAAATCTGCCTGAAGCAGATCATCATTCAGATCAAGGTTTGATAGAGTGGCCGTAATTACAACAGTGATCGCGTTTACCATCGTTTGAACGACAATCGAAGTTTGTTCAGACTCGACTTCAACAAACACATCACAGGAATCCTTGATTGTGATACATCTTTCAGTAACCTGTTTCGCAACGTCAGCTTGAGCGAGGTCGAAATGAAGACCGCCAGTGCCAGCTAGTGCATTAAAACTAGTTGGACTTGTATTGCCATTGCAGCAAGGATGACATTTTCTATCATGATGCTGAGCTCCCGCTGTCATTTCACAATTATTATCAAATAAACCCATTCTTTTTTCCCCCTATTAAACTTGTTTTTTCTTTTACTGCATTAGATGCAATAATCGATAGCTTGGTATAGATAAATGTCTTGTAAACTAAAATTTATTTTCGTATTCTTAATTCTTATTTACCCTTGTTTTTAAACTTGGAGCCTTTCATCGTTTTTGGCGCTTCCAGTCCAGACAGCAACTTCATCAGTTGTTCCTTTTGAGCATCCTTTAATTTTGATGATTGATTGATCACATGGGCCAAAACTGCTCCACTTACTTCTTTTGGCGATTGATTCATATCTAGACCCTTGATCAAATCTTTTAAATCGGGTAGTGCAGCTGAATGTTTGACTTCTTCGCTCATATTTTTACCTCCTTTTTATCGCTTACCAAGCAGTACTTTATACTATGCGTCCCGTCAAAAATGGCTAAGGTTTTGTCCTAAAAAACAGCCTATTTCGGAAAAAATGGTTGTTTGTTCATGATTTTGATAGTTTAATGGATTGTTCTTCCCAAACGTCGGTTTCTACTATAGAATGGAGCCTCAGTAGATCGCCAAACTGATTGAAAGATTTTAATTTTCGTTTGGCAAGTCTTTTTGCCTCTGCTTTATTGTTTGCGGAAACTACGAAAGATATCGAGATTACTTTGTTCGTGAAAATTTTCTCTGTTTCTACTAAAATTTTATAGAAGTTGTTCTTATTAACTGAATCGGTTAAAGATTGTATTAACTGATTTTTAGTTTCAGGATTTAATGGATTCAAACAAGCCCCTCCTTTGCGAAGTTCAATGTAATATATGCCGTTTTGTCACGTTGCGTTCAAAGTAACCGCAAATAATAAAAGCTGCTGCCTGCTGGCAACAGCTTACGTATCGCTTTAATCTTTTTTTGGTTTCCAAGTGACTTTTCCGCATGTACTGCAGCCTTTATTCTTCTTTTTTGAAGTGAATAAGGTAGAATCTTTTTGTTTTTTGGATTTTTCCCGCTGCTTATCTCTATATAATTTAATCAATTCTGATTTGTCCATTCCAATCTCTCCTTCTATAAAGTTGTTCCTATCTTATTCCTTTTCTTCTGGTATGGTATAGGTCGTTTGCTGAAAAGGGTTAATCACTGAGGTGTATTTTTTGTTCTTTTCTTTAAAAGGATTGATTGTCTCTGTTGGCAATTTATTGGTTCTAAACGGGTTTATAGGTGTATTGTCCGTTATTGGACTATGTTTTTCGTATGTTTTTACAGTCTGCTGGGATTCCGTTTTTTTCGGTTGTTTACTATGTTTACTATTAATTAGAGATTCAGGCGGAAATGCTGGCCACATCGTTTCTTGTTTTACCTCGTGTATGGTGTCCGTTGATTGAATACTTGCAAAATAGGGATTGATCGGCAGCAGTATTTTTTTTATGCCCAATTTATAGTCCGATAACGAGACGGACGTCAGGGGGGCAAACTGATCCGATAAAGCGATTTGTATTAAAAGGTAACTGATCCATTCCGGAGCATTTTTCTTTTCTTTTGATCGGAACGAGAAGAAATAGGATTTATTTCTTCTTTTACATACAATGTTCCTATGAATCGCTGCTTGTACCGGAAGACCTGGCTCCGTTCGAGGAGTGATAAACAATAAGTCTTTGCCTTCTGTCTGTACAACGATTGGAACGGGCTGGTCATCGATAAAAGAAACTTTGATGTGACTTATTTGTTTTAACCCCTTCGTGCTGTTTAATTCTGCACCGGTATGAGCAAGGAATTTTTTCACTTCATGAAATTCTTCATCAGCAAGGCCTGCAATTGAAAAAGATTGCCCTTTTAGAGCTTGATCTATCAAATTTTCGTTCTCGTTCCAAGCTAAACCCCAATAAGCTAATAATGGCTGAATGGTTCTGAATGTTTCTCGATCTATATGTCCCATCGATTGTTTTTTGTGATAAAGAATCATGTTGTCTACCCCCTTGAGTGCCGGAAAAATAGGCATTCATACTTGTGTCATAACCTACTGTATATCCATAGTATGTATGGAATCTTCAGAACATGATGGAGAAAGGATGGGAAACAATAATGGGTATGAATCATAAGAAATCCATTCCTAAAGCAGCTAACAGCCTTCAGGAAGAATGCATAAGGGTTCAGAAAGTGTATGACTGGGTCACTGATACGTTTTCTGTAACCAAACAAGTCACCTTTAATCCAGAGCAACTAAGGAGGATAGAAGAGGCACTGCAGGATCCGGCTCGCCGGCCGCTTCGCATCACATGTCAAACACCGGTTACTCCACCGGCTTTCCCGCTGAGCGACATGGAATCGACATCATCCAGACACTTTGCAGAATGTGAAGAATTCCTTTGTGAACAAGTGGGAGAAAAGAGAGATGTAACGGTCGCAGTAAATGGCAGCTTTGTAGATGCCCAACTCGTGGAGCTATTGTTTACATCTGAAATTAAAATAGCTGTTGTAGACCGCCGCGGCAAAGTGGTCACCCACCTGTCAACAGATGCATCCATACTGGAGCCGTTTGTCCTCTGTTTCCCTGATGGAACCGATCTTTTCTGCAAAATAACTAAGATCCTGTGCAGAATTCCAACAGGTACAGTTCTTCTGAATTCGCCTGCTCCGAGTTCCTTTAATATCACCGTGACATTCTGCGTTGATATCCAGATCGAGGCTGAAGTAAAGCTGGAGGTCCTTGCTAAGTTCTGTTCACCTCGTAACAATGATCTGAGTGCAGATGAGGAAATGGATCAACAATGTCCAGACGTTGAATTCCCTGCACAATGTCCGGATATTTTCCCTCGTCCTAACTGTGACTGCAGTGTGACAGGTGAAGCAAGCGGCCAGACCGGTGCGAATGCAACGGTTGAAGGAAGGCTGGCAGTGCTTGCAGATATTTGCCCGAATTGCAGCCTGACGGACAGTTCACTCAAATTCAGCTTCAACGACGCAAACGGCGGTGTAAATGACTTTACGTTCACTGCTGAAAGTTTTGATCAGGATACGCTGAATTGTGAAGCTTGCCATGGGAATGGCTTGAAACTTACTGTTTCTGGTGTTGGTACTACGAATGAAGGCGATGAACTTGATTTCAACTTTGCAGCGGTCAACAACAATTCTGGAACACAGTTCCAGCTTCAGCTCATTAACAACAAAGGTGTAATTAAATTCGAATCAGGGATCGTATCAGCAGATGAGGGAAGTCTTGAAGTTGAGGACTGTATCTCTTTCGGAGATTTAAAGGTTAATCGGCCATAAACGAATCGTGAAGGAAAAGAGCGAGCGCTGACTCGCTCTTTTTTTATGAAAAGGTGAACGTAAACACCTAGAATACATAAGATAATGTGGGAGCCTATTTAGGAGGGGGATTTATATGCATTCTCAAAAAGAACGGTTAAGCTATGACCGTCTTATTGCTCGGGCCCAATTTTATCAAGAAAAGTCATTGGAATTAGAAAAAAAGTTAGTTTTTGCTGAAGAGAAGATTGAAAAACTTGAGAAGGATGCAGCAGATTCTTCTCGGGAAACAGAATTACAGGCACTTGAAGCTGAACGGACACGGCTCAAAGAAGAGGCAGCCGCATTAAAGATGGAACTCGAACAAGCGAGGCGCGTTGATTACGACCAAAGGGTAGCCGATTATGAAGAACTGCTGAGTTCGGTCCAAAAGGAGATGAATGAGAAGGAGATTAAACTGGATCTCAGCCAGCAAAAAATAAAAGCACTCGAAAAAAAGCTTTCATTGCTGGGAAGACCGGATCCTTTTATGAAAAAAGCCGAGGATGAGGAAGAGGAGAGCATTTTTGTTAAAAGGGATTATGAGTGCCTTTGCTTGTTTGACTACTCTGTTATCATGAATGACAACCAATCCGGTTTGATTAAGGGATCGTTTATTATTGAAAATACAGGCTTGATCTCATTGTTGAATCCATCGGTTTGCCTTCGTTTTAACCCCGTTGAAGCGAATGTAATAAAGGGAAAAATCTATTCCAGTGAAAATCATGAAGTAAGCAATGACAATCTTGCTAATTTTCAATGGATGTTTGTGGATAATGACTGGTCGCAGGAAGCAAAAGAGCGGGGGGAAGTCTGGATCTGCCCGCTGCGAGAAATGTCCATTGAACCTGGAGAGAAAGCGGTGATCCAGGATTACCAGATACCCTTTAAAAAAGAAGTCATCGGCAATCTTACAGTCGAGGCTTTCGTGTTCTTTAACAAACAGCAGTATAAAGTAAAAGCAGCCAATCATATCGCTATTAATTTTTGATGATAACGCCCTGTCCCTTCTCTGTAATTTTGCATACTATGTGAATTATAGAGGAGGTTAAAATATGTCCTACAGTAAAAATAAAAAGAAAAAGGTTATCAAGGTTGATAAACTGATTTTAGAGGCGGATGAGATCGTCGTAATCAAGGAGCAGAAAAAGCATCATGAAGATCCATGGACGCCTTGTCATGTTTATTCTCCAATGAAAAAAGAATCTTCCAGCTGCAAGAAAGAAGTGGTTTATGTAAAACATGAATCTTCCAGCTGCAAGAAAGAAGAATCTTATGTAAAAAAGGTATCTTACAGCTGCAAGAACGAAGAGTCTTCGATGAAAAAAGAATCTTCCTGTTTCTGTGAAAAAGAGTCTTCGTCTTCACCTTTTTCATATGAACATGTTCAGCATGAATCTAGTTTCCATATGAAAGAATCATCTTCCAGCCATGTTTCCTGTAACAAAAAGAAACATAAAAAGCGCAAACATTGCTGCTGCAGATTTTCCTGGATTTAAGCCGGCCATCAAAAAAGAACACAATCGTGTTCTTTTTTGATTCTTTCATAAAGGTTAGTTTTCTTTCATTACTAACAGTTCTTCTCCCTTTTTCCATTCTGCGTATAGAACCTCTTCTGCAGAATTGATTTTCCTTTTTAGCAGCTGTGACCTTAGCCAGTCATCATTCAGTCCTGCCGTTTTTAAATTTTCATTTAAAATTCGGCCATCCAAAATCAAAGTGACAGGAAGAGTCACTTCTTTATCAGGCAAATGCAAGTCATTGCGAGTAGCCGGCACTATATCGGATTTAGGAAGAACGGAGATGGAGCCGTTCGTTTCCAGGATGGCATATTCAATATCTCTTAAGCTGAAGTAGCCTTTCTGGCGGATCAAACTTTGCAGCTGATTAATATCAAGTTTGTTCTTTTTGAGCTGTTTTCGGTCGATGATGCCCTTTCGGACCACGATAGAGGGGGAACCTTCGAGTATGGTACGAAACTTCATCGATTTTTGTGTAAGCATTTCTAAGGAATACATGAGGACTCCCCAAACGCTGATTGCAAAAAGAATCATCCAAATGTGGACATCGGGGTCATACATCGCATTACCGACAAGTTCTCCAAGAATAAGGGCAGAAATAAAGTCAAACGGAGTAAGCTGGGATAATTGGGTCTTTCCTAAGATCTTTGTCAGAAAGAAAAGAGCAAAGAATCCAATGACCATTTCAATTGTAATTGTACCTAGATTCATGACAGCCCCCACAGGTGCGTAATTAAAGTTAGTGTACACCTGTTTGGCTAAATTAATCCGGAAGACATAAAAAAGCATCAAACTGATTCAAGATCAGTTCAATGCTTTTTGCATGGCTACATGCCAAATGCCAGCATCCAGAAATGGTTCCGTTGAAGTTGTGGTATACCCTAATTTTTTATAGAAATCCTCTGCATGGACCTGAGCATATAATGTAACGGACGGATACTTGGACTGTTTTGCTTCTTCTTCCATTTTGTTCATCAGCAGTTCACCCAGCCCTTGTTTGCGATGGCTGGCCAGAATACAGACTCTTTCAATTTTTCCGCCGCTTTCAATGGGCCGCAAACGCCCTGCGCCAATTGGTTTACCATGATCGTAAAGGACAAAATGGGCCGACCTATCTTCGTGCGCGTCAATCTCTTCCTGTTCTGAAACATTCTGTTCTTTTACAAAAACCTGTTTTCGAACGAATAAAGCATCCTTATAGGAGGGATCATTCGTTGAAGATACTTTAACTTCCAAACTTAAACGTCCTTTCCGAGTGTGAAGGTCCTGAATACTTTCCAGCGTTCAGCTTCTTCGTCCATCTTTAAGAGATGAAATTCCGATACAGTTTCTTTGTATTCCATTTCAACCATCTTTAACCGCTCCAGTACATCAGCATGCTCCACATCAGAGAGCTTTTGAGCCAGTGTCAGATGGGGAACAAAATTATAAGGATGTTCATGTTCAAGTGGTCCTTTATAAAGCTGTTCATGCAGGGAGCTAAGTTCATCGTTATTATCGACTTTCAAATAAATGACATTATTGACAGGATGAAAAGAGCTGGCACGAGTAATGTGAATAGGAATTGGAGGAATATTCTTTGCGACTCTTTCAATGTATTCAATGATTTCATCAATTTCAGCATCGCTGGCTTCAAACGGATCTTTAAGTGTAATATGCGGTGCGATAATAGAATAGTGAGGATCATAGCGTTTTCGATATGAATTTATTTTATCTTTGAGTTCTTCGGATGGGAAAATAGCAATACCGTATTTCATTGAAATTTCCTCCCTTATTTTTTACTTAGTATATCAAAAATTCTAACAACTTAACAAATCGAATTATTTGCCGTATATAAATTCTAAAGCAGCTCTAAGGTTTGCTTGCCAGTCAGACCATAGATGATTTCCTTCAAATTCTTCATAACGATAATCAAATCCTTTGTTCAGCAGCCAGTCTGACAACTCTCGGTTTGGAGTTAAAAAATCTTTTGTGGTGCCATCAACCGATGTAAAGCTGTTTTCTGCATTGCCAACAGAATGATAGACCGTGAGCAATTCGTACGCAGTAAAGGAACGGATATCCTCCAGGAACTGTTTACTTACGAACGGAGACTGAACAATGATCTTGCTGAACGTGCGTGGAAATGAGATGCCGCATGTGAGGGATACATAACCTCCCAGCGAATCTCCCAGCAGGCACATACCCGAACCTAATAGGAACGTATTAAACTTTTCGTGAACATAGGAAGGCAGTTCCAGAGACATAAAACGAATATAAGCGTGATGCTTTTCTCCTCTTGGATGATATTTATGATATCTGTCTTCTCCGCGCTTGTGGGATATACCTATGATGACCATTTCTTCTATTTCAGTTTTCTGGATCATTTCATCCGCTAACGATGCAAGACGTCCCAGCTGAAAATAATCAGGCCCGTCCTGTGCGATTAATACAGGATACTTTTTTAGGGTCGTGAACGCCGGAGGCAAGTAGACCAATAAAGTGAGATCCTCTTTCAGTTCTTTGCTATGTATGGTTTCTTCATATACGGTGCCTTGAAAAGTGGACATAAAGATTCTCCTATCATAAAAACAGCGCTTTCATTGTATCCGTTTTATTCTACCATACAGTGGTATAATGTTATCAAGATTTAAGAATTATTCGAGAAAAATTCAAGGAAAATACAGGGGTGAGCCTAATGGCAAAACGAGTGCACAGCCGGGATGTGGAGTCTGCAGCGCGTTCCTTGCTCGCAGAGCGGGGAGTAACTATTCCGGAAATCGCTGAAATTGTGTTTGAAATGCAGTCTCCGTTTTCTCCTCAACTAACGATGACAGAATGTATTGAAAGTGTGGACGCTGTCATTACGAAGCGAGAGATCCAGCACGCACTTCTTGTTGGAATTGAGTTAGATAAACTGGCAGAGAAGAAGATGCTGTCTGAGCCCCTGCAATCTATTGTAGAGATGGATGAAGGTCTATTTGGCGTGGATGAAACCATTGCCCTTGGTGCGGTCTTTGGCTATGGGAGCATCGCCGTCACGACGTTCGGGCACCTCGACAAGTATAAATTAGGCATCATTCGCAAGCTGGATACCAAAACCTCAGAAGGCATCCATACCTTTCTTGACGACCTTGTTGCCAGCATAGCCGCGAACGCTTCGAGCAGGCTGGCTCACCGCCTCAGGGATCAGGAGGAGCGTCTGTCTAAGCAGGAAATAGAACAGCACGATCAAGAAGAAAAGATAGGATAAAAAGGAGCTGTCCCAGCAACGGGGCAGCTTTTTCCCATCACCCATTTTTGCTTTAAGGAAGGACCAAGTATAGCTTATCTACATATGGTAGTAATGTGTAAACTTTATAGAAGGGAAAATGCATATGCAAAATAGAATGTACCCGTATGGTCAAGGGGCGGGTTACGGCTATGGGCAAGGCAGCTATGGGAATCCGAACATGAATCCCAATATCGACTATCCAAACCCCAACGTGAACCCAAACATGAATTATCCCGTCAGCCCCAATATGAATTATCCGGTAAGTCCTAATATGAATGTAAATATCCCGATCAGCCCCAAAATGAAATACCCTAAAGAAGAACAGCCAACCGCAGTAAGTCCGGCAGAGGAGACAAAAGCCAATAATTTTCTAGGGATTTCAGAGACGCTTTCCGTCTGCCCGTGTCCCCCAGGAGAGAACGTGTGGGCTGCCCTCGTGAACCCTGAAGGTTCAGGTGTAGATCTGGCGTTACAGCGAATCACCATCTCTAATATGACCTGCAGCCCGGTAAACGCCCAAATCTATTTTAAGCCCACGCTGCCTTTCAATGGAAGAATGTCAGGGAATGTTACTCCTGCAGACTTGTCGAAAACTCCACCTGCCCGGCCAAAAGGGCAGATTCAGTTTGGTTCGCTTCCTAACTCCCCGGTCAACGGAGTTGTAGCAGCATCGAGAATCATTCCTCCATACAAAAGTATTACCGTCGACCTGGATGGATTATGGGTCATCGCAGCAAGAACAAATGTAATGGTTTTCCTCACTTCTACTTGCGATGACAGCAGCTTGAAATCAACTGTAGCGTTTGAATGGGAAGAAAAGTGATGGTTATAAAATTAGGCCCTTTTTAGGGTCTGTTTTTCTTTTTTTATTAATTTTAAAAAAAGCAGTTGCCAACTAAGTGAAAAATGAGGTATACTTCTATTTGTCCGATACATAATCGCATTGATCCGATAGCTCAGCTGGGAGAGCGCTACCTTGACAGGCGCTACGGGTTTTTTCGCTATTTTTCGAGGATAAACCCGGTGATATCAACGTTGGACTATCGATGACATAGGCGCAGGGTAGCGGTGCTATCTTACGCAGAGTAGCGGTCCATACATACGAATTTCAATCGTCTCTAACGCGGTAAATAACCGATGTGGAGGCGTTTTTTATTATGTCTGAAAGTGAAAAAGAGAGTAAACGCAAAGGTAAACGAGTCAAAGTAAATCGTTCAGAAACGAGTAAAGCAGCTTCGATTAGCGCACTGTTTGAACAGTTTCTTCATATTAAAATAGCCGAGGGACGTGCAGAACGCACTATAGAAAAGTACCGCGGCAATCACACATACTTTATGGAGTATCTGCAGTTAAGAAAGCTCGATCATGATATTCGATTAGTAACTGCTAGTGTAATTCGCGATTATATCGTATGGATGCTTAACGAAAAGGTTAGATTCGATGGACACCGATTTAAAAAAGACGGTGAGAAAACAGTAGGGTTATCGCCTACAACTGTTAATACTCGCGTTAAAACATTGCGGCCATTCTTCCGGTATCTAAAAGAAGAGGGCGCCATTCAAACGGATCCTATGGCGTCTGTAAAGGACGTGAGAGAGCACGAGAGCGATATTACAGTATTAACCGTGGAAGAACTACGCAGACTGCTTAACGCGCCAAACCAGCGCAATTACGACGACTTCAGGGACTATTGCTTGATTAACGTACTGATTGACGGGTTCTTTCGTATTAACGAAGCATTGTCGCTAAGAGAAACCGACATAGACTTCGAAAGTAATATCATTACGGTAAGAGCCAGTATCGCGAAAAGTAGGAAAGCGCGATCTATTCCGGTACAGCCGAGAACGATCCGTTTATTACGTGAGCTAATAAAAGAAAACGAGGACTTCGATTCTGAGTATCTTTTTCTCGCAAACTACGGGGAAAGGCTACAAGCGAATCATTTCCGGAAGCAGCTACGTATATACGCTAAGCAAGCCGGCATAAAGAAACGAGTGCATCCGCATTTAATACGACATACTGCGGCTACTTTGTTTTTAGAGAATGGCGGTTCAGTACGACACTTACAACTATTAATGGGTCACTCTGATTTGCGCCAGGTTATCCGGTACACACACCTATCGAATAAATCACTCGCAGAACAACAGAATCAGTATTCAGTATTAAACGATGTTATCGGTAAACTAAATAAAGAGCGCAAGATACTCAGATAAAAAAGTGTACGTTTTCGGTCACAATAACTAATATATACCTCTATACGTATCTATAACGTGAAGAATAACGGGTAATATAGGGGTATATTGGGCGATCGGTGGCTAACCTCGTATTATGGAGGTGGTTACCATCGAAAAGAAACCGCAGAAACTCGTGCCGACTTCGGAACAGATGCGGAAGATTGCGGCTATATTAAAACCGGAGATGATCGAACTAATAAAGAAGCGTAGAAAGAACGAAGGTAATTAAAGTGTGAGTCCGATGATATGCGCAGCCCTACGATATATTTTCACTTACGATAGGTAAGCGGTGTAACATCGAATTAGGACCAGGTACTAAACGCTGTAACCGTTGAGGCTGTAGGGATTGCGGTATCTGTACGGTACATTACGTTACGTTACGCACATTAAGTACGTACGCAAATCAACAGCAACTCGGCGCTGGCCGGGGACGCCTGTCAAACCGAGGGGTAGTTACGTACCGATACGGGTGTATCACCGGTTATATATGCAGGATATTATGCAACGCTTGACAGACGGTGATCGTTGATACTGCGCCATTTATCCGGTGTATATCCGGGTAGGTAAATACGGTGGGGGTATAGACGGGGTGTATCCGTTGGTACGTATGGGTTCGCCAGTTCTTACGAGTTTGACGTTTTATCAAAAGGTTAAATTCGTTATACAAAAAATGAATGCGATATACATCGCGAAAAATTCGAAAATAAATCCCCCCAAGCCACGCCGTTCGAAATCGCCAAACTGCTGTTTTGAATTAGCGCACAATTTTTTTAACTCACGGGTGTTGACTGCGATTACCTATATATGGTAAGTTTGACGTAACAAAACAAAACGTCAAATTGGAGTGATCGAAATGGCCGGAGAGTTCACGGTTCAACCTATTCGCGATAAGAAGCACATCGAACGTATTAAAAAGGCTTTGCACGGTCGGGATCGGCTGCTATTTATTCTCGGGATAAACTTCGGTCTACGTATTTCCGATTTGCTAACGCTTAAAGTAAAGGATTTACGCGGTAAACGGTACTTAACCATTATCGAATCAAAGACCGGTAAACAGCGTCGTATTGACTTTTCAGATTCCGTTATTCGCGAGGTCAAAACGTTAGAAGGATCACCTGAAGACTACGTATTCGCTTCGCGTGAGGGCGTAAATAAACCAATCTCACGCCAGCAAGCCTGGAATATCATTAACGCAGCTGTCGAACGCGCTGGCTTAACCGAAAAGATCGGAAAGCTAGGTACGCATTCTTTGCGCAAGACATTCGGCTACCACGCCTATAATTCCGGTAAAGGCGTTGATTTATCTTTACTTATGGAAGTCTTCGGTCATTCATCGCAAAAAATTACGTTAAGGTACATCGGAATCCAGGCGGATGATATATCGAAAGTTTACAAGTCGCTCTCATTGTAGGGCGGCTTATTTCGTGTGTTTTTACGTCTATCTGCGTTAAGTTGCGTTAGGGCAAAAAATATGGAATAAAACGGGAACTTAACCGATAATAGATACGTATATACCGTCGAGGGGGAATCGTTAATGAAAAAAGAGGTAGGTTTTGTGGTTATGGGTGCGCTAGTGATCGTAATAGGGCTATGGGCGTATATGTATTATCGCGAGTTTCATAACGCCGGCCACGACGTATCTGCAGCGACTAAAGGAACGGTAATTGAGGACGGAGTAATTAAGTATCGAGGCGCAGAGTGGTCCGGTTCATTTAACGGGCTGAAAACGAAGGTTAATAGCGTTTATCTCGAAAAAGCGGACGACGGCCGCGGTCAGGCGACGATATGGATCACCGTGAAAAATACGACAAAAGACCGCAGTTTTACGACTGAACTCGGGCGTGCAACTGTTATCGCAAACGGATATAACATACCGGATACGTTGTTCCAGGACGATTTTGAAGGCGAGATACAACCGGGCAAAACGATGGACGGCGATCTAGTCGTTAAATTGAGCGAGAAAGACCTTAAAAGCATCAAGCAAATCTTTTTAACCTGGGACCAAACTGATAAAAAGACTATGAAGACCCAAGAAACTACTGCAAAAATTAAATTAAAATAGGCCTCTCATTGCGAGAGGCTTTATTTTTTTTGCCATATTTCCTCTACACTCAACCCCATTACTTCCGCGATTTTAAAAGCGACTGGAAGCGTAGGTAAAGATGTACCTTTTAAAATTAAGGTCAATGTTGCTCTGCTTATACCTGCCTTTTCCGATATATAACCCTTCTTCAAACCTCTTTCTTTTATTAAATCTTCCAGTTTACATTCTATGTCCATAAATATCACCCATGTACAAAATTCAACAAAAATTTGTCATGTCCTTTTTTAAGTTTTTTTGAAAGGATAAGCAACGAGCAAGCCTAAGAAGGAATATACTTTATCGAATACCAACACAGAATTTAAAGTAGAACATTCCGAAATCAATAATAGAAACAGTTAATCGCGCTTCTGGAATGTTCGGGACATTGTAAACTATATTCTCTAAATATATCGCGGGAGGTGGTGTCATGCTTCTCACTATCGGATCAACGATGATAATGGGATACGTCGCGAGTTATTCTTTTCTAAAATCACACGGATCGCCGACAAATGATGCTTCAAAAATTCAAAGGATTTTCGCGAATGCTGGTTGGGTTGGAAAAGAAAAAGGAGAAATTAAGACAATCAGATTGCGCCGTAAGAACAAAATTACGGATGGAATGGAATATGTTTATCAACTTCCGTTAGGGTTTGACCGCAAAAAAGTAGACAGCACGATATTAGAGGACGGTATAAACGTAAGGCAAAAAAGCGGTGTAAAGTTAAAGGATTTTAAACAAGTAAAGCTCAATAAACCCATTATAAAGCAGATTAAAAAGATACTAAATAAAAAGGCGGCTAGAAAAGAAATCGAATTAGACTTTGACGGTATGCTCAAAATTAAGGTCTATAACGCACCTATGCCTAATGAAGTTAAATTCGATGCCGATCGGCTCAAACCGAACACATGGAAAATCCTTGTAGGCAAAAGCCGGCAATCCTTCGTTTATCATGACTTCGAGGATCGACCTCATATCATTGTCGCGGGTGCTACTGGATTCGGTAAGTCGCAGTTTTTAAAATTCCTAATTACTTCTTTAATCGAACAACAACCGGACAACGTAACTTTTACCTTAATCGATTTAAAAGGTGGCGCAGCGTTCCAGCGGTTCAAGGATTTAAAACAGGTCACTCGGTACGCTAAAAACCCGGAGGAAGCGAAAGAGGCGTTAAAGCAAGCGCAAGAAGAAATGAACGGCAGGTACGAGGATATCGTCGAGAGGCAAGGTTTCGAGGATGTAAAAGAGGCAGGCATAAAGAAACGACACTTCGTTATTATCGATGAAGCGGCGGATATATCGAGTGATGCTACGTGTATGGACATCGTTACGGACATCGCTAGGCGTGGTAGGGGCGCAGGTGATCGGTTAGTTTACGCGACGCAGTACCCGACGAATGAAACTCTGCCGTCTCAAGTACGTCAAAATATCGGTGCTCGAATCTGCTTCATTCTCGAAACGACTGCGGCGTCCAAAGCTACGTTAGACGAGAAGGGTGCGGAAGACTTACCGGAAATTCCGGGCAGAGCGATTTATAAACGGGTTAAACAAACGGTTGTACAAACGATATACATTACGAATAAAGAAGTGGAACAGCGGATTAAAGTGCATATTCGACCGAAAGGAGTACCGCATGAACAATCATGTACTACACCAACAGCGGACCGAAAACATCCTCTTATCACTGAAAAAGCTTGATTACCTTTCGCGGTCACAGCTTCAAACCTTACACAACTTGAAAGGCACTCGTAACGCGAATCGGGTATTAAACGGACTCAGCCAGTATCTAACGTCCTTTAGGCACGGACTCGAAAAGGTTTATTGTCTGAATAAGAACGGACGCGAACGGGTGCAGGCGACAGTTATCCGGAAAAAGACCCCGAACATTCAACACTTTTTACTGCGGAATCAATTCTTTATTCATATGAAACGGCCGACAACGTGGGAAAACGAAATTAAAGTAAAGGTCGGTGATATGGCGTTAGTCTGCGATGCGAAATTCGATTATAAAGGCGTTCCGTGTTTTGTGGAAGTTGATGTTAGTCAACCAATGGCGAAGAATGCGTTAAAAATCGATAAATATAAGAAGCTAAAACAAATGACTGGGGATCCTTTCAACATTATTTGGGTGACGGAATTAGAAACCAGAAGGCACAAGTTAACGCAATTATGTGAAGGGTTAGTCGGAAGGGTTTACACATTTAACGAAATCAAATAGGGGGTTAACATCATGAGAACGCAAACTGTAGGCTCAATCAGTCATTTTATGTCCGGTGATTATAAGGTGAAGAGTAATAAAGCGGTGAAACAAGGTTGGTTAGAAAAGGCGGCACTCATCGGAGCAACAGGAACCGCATTAAACATCATAGGCTCACCGATTAAATCATTCGCTGCGGAACCGTGTACCGCGGTAACGACTACGGCACAAGCGATACCAGTCGGCGTAACTGATAAAGCGATGGGTGAAGTGATTGGTGCTATGGCGCATCTATTCGACCCGATCATCGATTTAATGATTGCGATATCCTTTCCGGTAGCTGGCGCGATTATCGTATGGAAGATATTTATGGGGTTCTTCAAGGATAACGCGGACGTGTGGGAGGGCGTAGGCAAGACGGCATTGATTTACTGTCTAATTCAGATGTCGCCGATATTCTTAAAGGTTTTAAAGAGCTTAGGTACTTTAGCAGTCGGTATATAAAAAAAGACGCCCTTTAAACGGGGCGTTTTATTTTTCGTTCTTTTTCACTTCAAACAAATCTTCTATCTTTAAGTCTAACGCGTCTGCAATCGCAAAGAGGTGAGTATCTGTATGCTGCGAGCTTTTATCGAACCTGGATATGGAACCTTGTGGGATTCCGGCTTTCTCACTTAACTGTAACTGAGTTAATTTTCGTTCTTTAAGGATGGACAATAATTTAGGCTTAACCTCGTACTTCATTTTGTCACACCTCCCGTAATTTCATTATACACTATCCTATACCGAATAATAAATATTTTTTTAGAAAATACTATTGACTATTCAATACTGAATATTGTATTATGAGGTCAAGCTAATTAAAACAAAGAAAACGGAGGGGTCAAAAAATGGCATGGCAAATTTTAAGCGCACCGGTAACGGTCGAAAAGGTAACGGTTAAGCTTTACGACGAAACAATCGAAGGATTCGCGGTAGGTTATCACCAAGCGGTTTATCAGTCACACGGAATGGTTTTTCTTACACCGATCATCGAATGGTTCGAAGGCGTAGCAGTAGCTGAAAACTCCGGATTGGTACTCGCGGAAGACTACGACGAAGACTTAACGGCTGCAACCGTTAAGAAATTACACGTGAAACTAAACGGCTTTACCGGCTGGCAACTCATTAACCAAATCGCGCAGAACGTAAGGGAAACGGTGAACTTCGATTTAATGCCAGGACGCAACTAAGACCTGCAAACGCAATTTAAAAGGCGTCCGGTGAATGACCGGTGCATCAGCGGCAAAGGTGCATCGGTACCCGGCTAATTGCGGACATGGCCCGAGGTGGAGCGGCTTAGGCAACCGTTGTGTTTCGGTTCTGGGATATTCGCGGCCATACAAATCTAACTAAAGGGGATGTATGGAGAATGAAAAAAGCTAAGGATATGCGGTCACAACTGCAAAACGAGATAATTGTTCAAAATTTAAAGTTGGTCAATTTATCAAACCACATGAGTAACGACCACGGTTTGTTATCTAAGTTTCTTCTAGGTCATTCTGAAATTGCTTTCTTTAGAGCAGTCAAACTTACGAAATACCTTTTCCCGAATAATTACCGAGAAAAAATATGGGAATGGCGAGATGAATTTATTACACCCCTACAACAGCGCCAGGCGTTAGAATATGCGTCAATTTCCTACGATCTTCGGTTAATGCGGTACATGCTCCATAAACAAAAGAATCACGAGAACAATCTAAACTGCAAATACGGTCAGATTTATGAAATTGTTTATTCCATAATGACCGGTGAGTTAAAAGGCAGAGACATCGCAGAAGCTGTACGCAATAGGAAGTTTAGAGACGAAAATTTGCTCGTGCTCGTTCGGATCCTCGAAGCATATTCAGCGTTCTATGAAGGCCGTTATACTTTGATGTTTGATGTCGCAAAGACGTTAGAGAAACAAGTCCACGCGTTAAGCGACCAGTTTTTCCGCGATTGCTTCATGGTGCGATTATCGGAAATGTTTAGCCACGGTTTTCTACAGCAAAATAACGTCAGGAAAGCCCGTTATTACGCGACAGTGGTTACGCAATTCCCATACGCTACGAAACTCGCATCAAACGCCCATTACGTGTTAGGTATGAGCTTTTTGTTCGAGGACGGAGCGAAGTGTATCGAGCATCTAGAGACTTACCGCGATATGTTGATCGAAGCCGGGGCCGGCGAACACTTACTCGCTTATGCCGTAGAAAACATCGAGTTCGCCAAAGTGACGCTCGGTCACGACATTAAACCGGTCAGCGTGGAAGAAATTGCGCACGTAGCAGCGCTTAAAGGCGACTTAGAGACGACGAAACAATTACTCGCTACCGTGGATCCTTCACCGTTCTGTACGTACCTGATCGGACTAGCCAGCGATGACGTTGACGTACTTTGGACCGCAATGGGTGAGTACTTGGAACAAGGTGACGTATATTTTTCACAGCTACCTAAGCAGCGGTTAGAAGCGCTTGGAGAACGTCAGAGCGCGTTGTCAGCGGTTACTAAACTAAGATGCTCGTAAACTGCGCGTCCTTGCGATGACGTTAAACTCGCCGGCAAGGGGGTGACAAACATGGCGATTTCAGACGGAAACAAACCACCTATCGGAACTTAACGCAAAAACGGTTCCGTAGTGCCGTACACCTTTAGGGACCGCGTAGGTGGGCGGTTCTTTTTTTATGCTTTTTTTCATAAAACTGCGCGAAAAGAGCTCTAAATGCAATGTATTAAGTGAAAGGCTGCGCGACTTCAAAATTCATCTCGTATTTATTAGTGAGGGGGTTAAAACGATCAGACGCGCTGATCGAGTGGTGGCGGCTGCAAACGGCCTTAAAAAACGCGCTACGGGCCTTCTAGGGGCCTTGAAATTGATTGTCGGGTTTACGGTTAGTATTAAAGGTAATAAAAAAAGAATCTGTATCAGTCAGATTCAAGGAAACTGTTATAAAATTTACAGTACAGAAGTTTGTGAAGTAAGTTACTTACTAAAAGTTTGACACCCCCAAAACCGAAAGTTTTTATAGGTCTTTGGAAGTATCTTTTTATGATTATGGTAAACTACGTTCACAAATTAGACACAAACGACGGGACTATAGTCATTTTTTATCCTAATTTTTACCAATTCACAAACTTTTTGAAATGCTATTAGTGAGAGGACTATTGAGATTTTGTGATTAAATTCACAATGTCTGTCTTCTACTTAGTTTTGAACCCAAATCGGTTTTAAGCTATTTTTTGACCGCGTATTTTAGTCACAGGAGCGTTTTAGATGCCTTTTTAATACCTAGGTAGCCTAAAACCCCTTAAACGCGAAAATGAGGCGTCTAGACGGCTTAGAAACGGTCTGAGAAAGGACTAGTACAGCTTGACCATTATTGACCTTTACATTCTTAGCTTATATTAACATCTTAATGCAAAACTGATGGTCTGTCAACAACCAAAAATACAAAATGGAGGATTTAGTATGAGTGAAAAATTCAAGTGTGTTCTAAGTATGAGAGTTGCAAAGGCGTTGGTTTCAAAAAATTATCAGCTTGTCGATATCGAGCCAAGTAAACGGTATCCAGGCAAGTTAGTATTTGTTTTCCGAAATACACCCGAACTCGAAAGCGAATTAGCCAAATTTAAAAGAGAGGCGTGACTCGATTGACAAAACATCCAATAACAAACAACCGAAAAATCTACGCGAAGTTTAACGAGTTGTACATTCAGACGCGAAAAAAGTACCTTGTGCAATTTCCGGATCCAGTTAAGTACGTAACATTAGAAAAAGACCGTACCAACCGATTTATCGTATTGAACGACAGTATGCTCAAGACGCATTTAGACGGCTCACTGACATACGGAATTTTCAACGGTGGTTACTTTAATAAATTCATAACGTTTGACGTCGATTACCAATCACGACCGGCAGCGCGATGGGCCACGTTAAAACTGATTAACACGTTAGTGGAGTCGTTCTCTATTCCGCGTAAAGACATTCACGTAAGCGCTAGCGGAAACAAAGGATATCACGTCGATCTGTTCTTCGGCAAACCTATCGCAGTAAATGAAATCCGGAGCTTTTATGACTTGGTAATTGCGGAAGTAGGGTCGATACCAAACGGTCAAATCGAGTTCCGACCTAGCTGGACACAAGGCGTAAAATTACCGCTTGGTGTTCATCAAAAGACCGGTAATCGATGTTGGTTTTGCGATAACCAAACGTTAGAACCTATAGAAACATTCGATTACATTCTCGATATCAAGCCGATGGATTCCGGAGTCATCACCGATAACGACTTCGACCTTACCGACAAACAAGCGGAAGAGTTCGAGATAATCGCGCGAGAAACTAATATCAACGTTAATGTAATCGACCAATCTGCAGCACTTCAAAAAGCACGCCGAATTATTGAGGCCGGCCGACTAACCGAAAGCAACACGCGGCACAATACAACGTTTACGCTCGCTTGTTTCTACAATTCGCAAGGATTTGAACGGGACGAAGCGGTCGATGCGATCATGGAAATCCTGCACGCCACACCTCTCGAATATTTCAGCAAAGGAAGTACGCCGGAGCACTGGTTAAAAGAAACGAATAGGCTCGTAGATTACGTGATTGCTAATGACTTCACGGTGGGCAACGCAGAAAAAACGGTCACGATATATAAATCGGAAATACTGGCCGTTTTACAATGCGGAACGTTTAAGCAGAAACAAATGCTTTACGCGATGCTTGTTACCAGTAAACGTTATGGACCGACGTTTTATCTTACGGGCAGCACCGCGATGAAAATGATCGGTACTAACTCGCGCGACACTGTTAATAACGCAATTAAAACGCTCGTAAAGAAAGGTTATGTGGAGTACCGGCGCAAAGGTGAGCTCGATAAAGCGCGGTCACTCGAAACGGGGCAAGTCCGACACAAGCCGAATAAGTACCGGTTACTACTTGACGAAATCCAAGACGGCGAGCCGAGTGTCGAGGCGACCAATGAGCAATCGATTATAGACGTAGCTAGGGAGTTATGCGAAGTAAAAGAGATTAAACGTTATGTAAAACGCCGGGAATATGACAATCGATGGGCCAACTAGGCCAGTCTTTAACCATCTTTACACCTATTCAGATAAATATATTAGTTATTGTGACCGAAAACGTACACTCTTAAACAACCAAAACAACCAAAAGGGGATAGAACTATGACAACCAAAACGACTTATAAAGAGCCAGGCTCCGGAGCTGTTGAATACGCAAAGACATTTACGGAAGGTATGTCCAGAAGTGAGGCGGCTGTAGTTATTACGCAGTTATTAGGTGGTGAACTGCATGATGTTGATGACAACCGTGTTAAAAGCTGTGATTATTGCGGTTATTTCTGGCGTGATAACAGTTTGAGAAACACAAAAAAGACTTGTTCTGACGAATGCAAGCGAAATCTAAAAACAATGCAGCGCCGAGAACAACGTGCAAATAAAGAACTATTAAACCCGACTCCTAAAGAAAAGAAACATACATTAATGGACGATTATATTTGGTGGTTAGAATATCCGTTTTGGATTAATGAATATTCGATGATTAAAATCGGTTGGAAGCACGAAAGGCCATCAGGAGTTGCTTTAATGGATTATATCGAGGCTAAAAACACTATATATGGAGAGGGGAATCGGAAAATTTCGAAAAAAACTGTAGAGTACCATGGTGATAAACGCGATCAACTTTAAGTGGCGACAAAAAGGTATAGGTGAGAAGGGGCAAACAAGCCTCTTTAAGGTATTTTTTTGAGAACCTAATAATAATAAGGAGGATTAGTATGGATAAAGAAATGGTAAAAGCCATCCGACTTTACTTGAATAAGACTCAAGCGGACTTCGCTGAATTTTTAGGCGTATCAGTTTCTTATATTGGCCGTGTTGAAATTGGCGATTTAAGAGTTAACCCTAAATTAAAAGCGAAAATCATATCCAGGTTTGATATGAATGACGATTTTTTCGCATTTTACGAAACAATGCGCAGAATAACCTAATTATATACTAAATGTAAATAGCAAAAATGTCAAGCACAGATTTGGGGGTAGATGAGTGAACATCGCAGAAGTACGCCAATATTTAAAAGCGGTGGATGACGTTGGAACTTATGAAGTACGTATGGAAATATACGATGACTATGACCAAATGATTTACACAAAGGACCTAACTTACACAAATAGCCATGCAGTCTATTGCGGGTATAAATCGATCATGTTCATTGTAGGCTTATTACCTCGACACGGGTTTTTAACCTTCGACTTATGTACCAATGTAAGGCCGATCGCAAGTGAATTAAAAGGCGGTTTTAACAAAAATACAAGCCTGGTAATGGCATTAAAAAATCGAATGGAAGTTAATAAAGTCCACTGTGAAAGCGTTAATTTAATCGACTAAAAAGTAAGGGAGACTGAGACAGATGAAAACTGAGAAAAGATGCATAAAATGCGAAAAGGTAAAGAGTTTAAAGGAGTTTCATAAAAGCAGTTCTTGTAAGGATGGCCGGATGGGAGTTTGCGCAGATTGCCGTAAGACACAGCGCAAGGAAAGTGGCTTTCAATTCAAACAGCGTTTTTATCACATCCGCAACAAAATGAAGACTCTAGGCGCTACAGATACACTAACCTTCGAGCAGTATAGCGAGGTAGCAACAGCAAAAGAATGTACCTACTGCGGAAGGCACCGGAAGGATAGCGAGACATTCCACATTGAACACGTTTTAAGTCCAACGTTAGGTTATCCGAACAGCCGAGCTAATATCGTTGCTAGCTGCGGAAAGTGTAATTACTCAAAACATAATCACGATGTACTTTCGTTTTACGAGCGCTCTAAACACTTTACCGAGGACCTATTTCAAGAGTTTTTAAAGGACTTCGCTGCGAGAAACGGACACACTGCGGAAGACATGCTCGACATGTTGAAGCATCATCAAGCCGGAGAAAAGATGGTCAGAGAGCGCAAAGCCCAAAGAAAAGCGGCTCGTAAGGTCGGTGCGTAAAATGCCTCGAAAAACTAGGCGACAAGTAACTGCCGGTGATCCTGTGAACATCCGAAAGAAATTATCAAATAAGCGATTTGGTCGCGCGATAAGAAGAATCGAAGGGGAGTGCGCTAGTGGCACGGAACAGCTCAGGCAAAGTACGTCAATCGAATATGAGTCAGAGGCAACAACGGAGACTGGAGAGGAAAAAGAAAAACGGTAATCCACGGAAAGACCTTTTTAACTGGACAGATAGAGTTATGAAGAAATTGCGGGAGGCTGGTCAATGAGAAAATGCGTAATTACGCAAAAAGTAAAAGTAGCAAGGTGTATGGTTTATCTTGCCGTTATTAAAATAGTTGACTGCGAAACTGGTGAAGTAAAAAAGGAAATCGAAAAAGAGTACCCAAAGCGCAGTCGCGGCTTTGTAAGAGATGCGAGCCTAGAGTTAGCGTTGGAGGCAGCGCGAGAGCTTGGTTATGACCATGTACAAGAAATAGAGTCAACCGAGGGTGAAATTTACAAGGAATTACTATAAACAACAAAAAAGGGAGAGATTTATAATGGCGAAAATCAAAAAATCAGCGAGGAAATTTTATGAAGAAGCAAGGGAAGTACAAGGAGCATCATCTCAGGTTATCAGGGAGTTTCAAAGTCTGATTAAACCAGAATTGAGCAGTATTGAACGTGATCCTAATTTATCGCCGACAGGTAAGAAAGCGAAAATGGATGAGTTGAAAAAAGAATACGGTATTCGTATTTTACAACAAGCTAATACAATGAAACAAAAGTACTTAACAAAACTGGAAAAGGCTCGTGTATCTGCGGACGCAACAATTCACGCGGGACTAAAGAAACCAGATGACGAAATGGTTAATCGGTTCAATAAGTCGTTTAATCAATTGAAAGTCGAGTTAATGTTGACGCCTAGAGCTGAGACCGCAAAACAAAAACTAACTGAGTTTATGGCCGGTATTCAAGAGCCATACTTCGCGAATCAAATCAGGGAATCGTTTGCGGACGTCGCTGGCAATATATTAAGCGCAGCTGGTCCGGAGAAAGCGAAATATCAAATGGAGTTAGCGCAGTTATTCGAGAAACTCGAAAGTGACCATTCTACTCCGGAAGTTGCAGAAGCTCGCGAGGTTCTTAGGTACGTAGAGCAAGCGCAAGCATCTCCGACCTTATTCGGTGGGTTCATTGCTGCAGACGCGGTTACTGGATTAGTCGGAAAGGAATACGCCGATCATCTTAATTCTCCGGAAGCCTGGTTTGCGCAGCAAGAAAACGCGGAACACAAGCCGGCTGACTTCGTTGATACCGATTCGGACTTCGAAGAGACGGAAGAGCAAGCACCAAAAGTAGTTGAAATGAGTTTAGAAGAAGCATTTAGACAACATAGCAGACGTTAAATATAGGGCGGCCTCCGGGCCGTTCTTTTATTTTAAGGAAAAGAGGTGAAAGAGATGAAAATTTACTACGACAAAACCACCGGTGACGTGTTATTAAAACGCGAGGAAGCCCCGGTATTTCACGTTGAAACTACGGTCGAGCAAGATATCGCCACGTTTAAAGTTCTAACGAAGCGTGACCGAAGTACATTCGACGTCATGGAATTACCGGCAGGTAAGTACGCGCAAGATTTTGCGGAGTGTACCGGGTTTAAGGTGGATCCTGTAATGAAGAAGTTGATATTTGCGTATGGCGGCGATTATATGACGCCGTTAAGCGAGCAAATTGAGGAAATGCGTGTTTATGCGCAATTACTAAGTGACGATATACAAAATCTAAAACAAAGCATAAGCGAATTCTAAAAAGGTGGTAGTAAAAATGGAAACTGAATTGTTGAAGTATTTTTTGACACAAGGACCATTCGCGATTTTATTCGTATGGTTATTCTTGCGAAATGAAAAGCGGAATGATGAACGTGAGGCGAAGAGTTTGGAGCGCGAAACGAAGTATCAATCGTTACTCGAGCGCATGACTGAGAAATATGACGATATCATTATGGACCTAAAGGACATTAAACACCGTTTAAAGTAAAAGGCGCATACGAGATAGCCGGAAGCCACCGTATAACGCCCATACTTATTATAGCGATTCCAGCGTTTAAACACAACGTTGGAGTCGTTTTTACTTGGGAGGAGGTGAAACGAAATGAATAAACTCGATAAATTTAGCGATTACATGGCGCTATTTGACCGTATCTTTGCCGGGCACCAAGCGACTAAATCCGAAATGGACGGTTATATCCGATTGAAAAACGAATTCAAGCGTAGTGATGACCCGGACTATCGATTGTTAGGCGTAAAGATGAACGACTTATACCGTGAAATGTCGGAGTATTTTGCGCTCAAGAAATACTACGGTGAGTTGCAAAAACCGGTAAGAAAGCAAGTTAAGATAATGCTCGCGATTATGGAAACGATCGAACGCGTGGCAACACGAATAAAAGAAGAAGGGAGAGAGGTATAATGGCATTTGACCTCAAGGCAGTTATTAGACTCAATGACCAATTTAGCCGTCCAATGCGGCAGATCCAAAGGCAAACCGAAACCATGAATAAAATGACTCAGCGCACAACAAGCTCAATGAGTAAAATGCAATCTAGAGGTACTTCAGCGTTCAGTAAGATTGCGTCGGCTTCAAAGGCGGTAGCTGGACCATTGGCGGCCGTAGCGGGTGGATTCGCTGCAGCCCAAGGAGCAGCAAAATTATTTAACGCAACGGTCGGAGAGGCTGCGAAATTGGAATTGGCGCAAGTTCAAGTTTCTGCGTTATTCCAGAAGAATACGAAAGCGGCCGAAAAGTTCTTTAAATTCTTGAATAAAGCCGGCGCAGATTCGATGTTTTCTCAAGAAGACTTTTTCGGGGCAGGTAAAGCGTATGTACCGTTAACTAAATCGGTAAAACAACTTGAATATGCGGTAAAGATTACCGAAAGATTAGCGGCATCAAATCCGCTCGAAGGAATGGAGGGTGCGGCTTTTTCTATTCGTGAGGCGTTGTCCGGCGACCTGGTATCGCTATCTGAGCGTTTTAACTTACCGAAGAAGATGTTAGCCAGCGTTAAAAGCGCCGGTACGCTACAAGGTAAACTCCAGGCATTAGATAAAGTCCTTGCGACGATGGGATACAATCAGTCATTCCTCAATAAGGTAAACGAAACCGGACTCATTAAGTGGCAAAAGCTGATTGACACCGTAAAGTTAAAACTAGCCAGCTTCGGTAAAGCGGGACTCGAGGCAGCTAAACCGGTAATCGATCAACTAACGCGAATGGCAAACTCGAAAGCCTTCGAGCTTTTCGGTCAGAAACTTAGCGCCGGCATCGCTGCGGGCTTTAAAGGTTTGGAATCGGCTATCGCGTGGGCGGAAAACTACATTAATACCCACTTCATAAATAATCCAAAGTTCTATAAGTTACCGGACATTAAAACCAAAATCAAGTTCGTAATCGAGGACATCTGGAGCACGTTTATGGCGTGGTTTAACCGTGAAGGTGCTGGTAAGATTGCGAGTATGTCGAGGAAGATCATCGAGTCAGCGGCTAGGCAGTTGGAAGCGGCTTCTCCAGTTATCGCTAGTGCTGCGGTAAGAATCGGTTCAGACATCGGTAAGGCTATCTTCAGCGGTGCGAAGAACTACCTTACGAGCCATCCGATAGAAGCAACGATTAAAGTTATCAAGCCAGCGGCATCGTTAATCAGGAATATGCTACCTCAAAACATCGGACGAAATGCCGTTAACTGGGGCGTTAAAGAAGGACTACACAGTTTATTCGGCGGTAAAGGTAAGTCGCATGCCGGAGGCTTGTCAAATGTTCCCTACAATGGTTACAGCGCTACCCTTCATAAGGGCGAACGCGTTCTTACACCGGAAGAAAATAAGGCATACTCAAACCGAAAAGGGCCAGGCGGCGGTGGCGTCGTTATTCAGAACATCTCAATTACCGCCGGGCCAACAGATAAACATACCGTAAAGAAACTAATGGATGCCTTTGCTGACGAATTAGAAAACGCAGGTTGGAACGGAGCAGCCGTCGGTTAATAAAATCGTTCGACAATTGCAGGTTTACGGTAACTTAACGCGAAAGTATTAAATAACCACTTACCCCTTTTTCGCCGTCACTCTTTCGTTAGGGTGGCGGTTGTTTTTATTTACCTGTTTACAAGAACGTACGTTCGGTTATATTATGGATTAAAAGGAGTGGTTACTTTGATCCGTGACCGTGGAAAAATGAAATGGCAGGGTATGTTCATACCACAGCATGTTGATGCGTTGAGAGGATACGACTGGGACAACACCCGCATAGAAAAACCGACACTGGACGAGCAACAACTCGAGGAGATTAACGATACTATCTGCGAGGCAATGGAGTTCAGTATGGCGGTCGAGATTGCGTATTACCGATCGGGAGTTATCGAAGTCTTGACCGGGCACATACATTATCTGGACGTACATAATAAGCACGTAAGAATCGTAACCAAGAACGGAGAAATCGCCAGGATTAAATTTTCGGACATAACAGGTGTGACAATATCCGATAAACCGTAAAAAAATTTTCGACAGTTTCTCGCTCTTTTCTCTTGCAGGGTAGCGGTCCTGTGTGGTATTATCTTTCTTGTACCGATTAGGAACGTTTGATATCTCGAATGGACTAACGCTGACGGAACGTTGATATACCGCCGTTTTTACATATCGAAAGGACTAACGTTGACATACCGAAAATTGATCCGATAGCTCAGCTGGGAGAGCGCTACCTTGACAGGGTAGAGGTCGGGGGTTCGAACCCCTCTCGGGTCACCATACATATTTAGAGCTAAAAGTGCACAGGGCTCCACCTGTGAGCTTGTATAACCTTCTTAGTGAACTCTGTACGGTTTAATCCGAAAAGAGAACATTAAGGAGGTTTTTTTGTTGGCTTCAATTGAGAGGATGGAAAAAGAGTTCATTGCTGAGAAGAAGTTCCATGGGTTAACCGCGGACAGCTTGAGGAGTTACTAAATTGAATGTCAAAAGGACAGCAAATTTCAGCTGTCCTTTTGTGATATTCTCTGTCATTTTACGATTAACTGGGATAAAAACCACCTCAAAACGGAAACCGTTACTTTTTAAGTGGCTTTTTTATTTTTGTATCAATAACCAATCCAGGGCTGGATCAGGAATGACCACAATAGATTCAGGATCGCCCTTCGATGAACCAATTCTGAGTCGGAGTCTTATTGATAGAGGTTACCGAGTTTACGTCACAGCATTTAAATTTTACCATGCTCCCATCAGCAATCTTTCCCGTAACAAGACCCTTAGAAGAGTCATAATGTCTAAAAGTAATTTCAACCGATGTATCATGTAAACGAACAATCACTTTGTTTCCCGATTTAAGGTGTTTAAATCGTTTACAGGATTGTGAATGTTTTGAGGGGAATTTCATTCTTCAACCACCTTTTAAAAAATTGGAACTTGTACTTGTCATAGTTTATGCGTTTCGTTCTTGGTTGGTTTGGACGGGCAGCAAAATTTGGACAAATACAACTACCCACACAAAGAATAGTCGAGACTTCTCGAACGGCAGGCTTTTTCAGTCCTCTTTAATGGTGTCTCGCCTTTTTTTTCTGTATGGTTGAGGGAAACATAAACAGATAGAAAGGATGATAGTTTTGAGTGAAAAAATGAAGGCGGTAGGGACAGAGATGGCCAAAATGTTCGATGAGGGAATATTAAAACAACATTAACTGAAATCCTTCAACCCATTGATGCAAAAACGATGAGAGATGCCCACTCGAAAGTAGAGTCAGGAAAGACGATCGGAAAAGTGGTAGTAAGCCGAAAAGAAGAATAGGAGAGAATGATGCATTTGTTCAAGAATAAAGTAGTTGTTGTTACTGGAGCGGGTCAGGGGATTGGCAGACAGATTGCCATAGATTTTGCAGGCGCTGGAGCGAAAGTGGTGATCGCAGATCACAAGGAAAAGGAAGCGAAAGAAACTTTAACTAATATACAATCCGGTGGAGGGCAAGCGGTCTTTATTCAAACGGATGTCCGCGAGCCTGAAGATATTTCCTCTCTAATGAAACAAACAAAGCGTGATTTCGGGCCGGTTGACATTCTCATCAACAATGCCGGAAAAGGGATATGGAAATCCCCGTTCGATTTGGAACTGGAAGAGTGGGAGGATGTCATACATACCAATCTCCGGAGCGTATTTTTATGTTCAAGGGAAGCTGGTAAACAGATGAAAGAAAACGGAGGAGGCTCCATCGTCAATATTGCATCGACCAGGGCTTCCATGTCTGAACCTCATAGTGAGGCATATGCCGCAACAAAAGGGGGTATTGCTGCACTCACACATGCTATGGCCGCATCCTTCAGTGAGCATGGAATCACGGTTAACGCCATCAGCCCAGGCTGGATCGAAACGAAGGATTATGATGGTTTAAGGGAGATTGACCATGAGCAGCATTGGTCCAAGAGGGTAGGAAAACCATCAGATATCTCAAGAGCCTGTTTATATTTAACGGCACCTGAAAACAACTTTGTTAATGGGGAGAACTTGGTGATCGATGGCGGTATGACACGAAAGATGATCTATCATCATTAAAATAGAACGAATTAGGAATGCTAAACGTAGCCTTTTTCAGGTGAATGAATCATAAGAGGGTGTGAGGGGCTATGCCGGAGGAAAAGATACAGAGCGGAGTTGAGAAGGGTGTATATCTCAGTTTACTTGCATACATCGTCTTGTCACTGCTGAAGCTTGGCGTAGGATGGATTTATTCTTCAGAAGCTTTGGTTGCTGACGGTTTAAATAACACGACTGATATTCTGGCATCAGTCGCCGTCCTTATCGGATTAAAGATTTCCAAAAAACCGGCAGATCGTGATCACCCTTACGGCCACCTTCGAGCTGAGACGATTGCATCCATGATTGCTTCCTTTATAATGGTGGTTATCGGACTTGAAGTTTTTATTTCTGCAATAAAGAGCATTGTGGAATTTAAGATGAGGCCACCTTCAACGATAGCTGGCTTCACTGCAGTCATTTCAGCGGCTTTAATGCTTGCGGTCTACCGCTACAACATTAAACTTGCTAAAGTAACAGACAGCCAAGGCTTAAAGGCGGCAGCCCTTGACAACCGGTCTGATGCATTCGTCAGTATCGGGGCAGCAGTGGGCATCTTCGGAGCTCAATTCGGCATCGTGTGGCTTGATCCCCTTGCAGCGGTGCTGGTAGCAATGATGATCATCAAAACAGGGTGGGATATCTTCTACGAAACTTCTCATAATCTTTCTGATGGATTTGATTTTGAAGAAGGCAAAGAGATGGAGAAGGTAATCCTTCAGGTCAAGGGCGTAAAACAAGTAACGAGCTTAAAAGCAAGAAAGCATGGAAGTCTGGCCATTATCGATGTAACGATCGATGTAGACCCCTCATTGAATGTCGTTGAAAGCCACATGATTACGGAGAATATAGAAAAATTGCTCAAGCAGGAGTATAAAGTAGAAAGCATTTCGGTTCATGTAGAGCCGCATGAGATAAGAAATGAGGTAGAGAAAAATGAATGAAAGTTTCAGGCAGATGGTATCTGCCAAGAGAGAAGAACAGCAGACAAAAAGACCGCTGGTGCTTGCGTCAGTAGTCATTGCCATGTTTATGGCAGCGATCGAAGGTACAATCGTATCAACTGCGATGCCTGGAATCGTAGGAGATCTTGGGGGATTCGCATTATATAGCTGGGTGTTTTCAGCTTATCTCCTCATGCAGTCCGTTACCATTCTTATTTATGGAAAACTGTCCGATCTTTATGGACGGAAACCGGTGTTCATTATTGGAATCATTCTTTTTCTAATCGGTTCTTTACTTTGCGGATTTGCAGTGTCCATGAAACAGCTTATCATTTACAGACTCATTCAGGGTCTTGGAGCAGGTGCTGTACAGCCTATCGCAACTACCATTGTTGGTGACATGTATTCAATGGAGGAACGGGCAAAAATACAGGGGTATCTTGCTAGTGTATGGGGGATCTCTGCCATACTCGGTCCCTTGCTCGGAGGATTTTTTGTCACTTATTCTCATTGGTCACTTGTTTTCTGGATGAACATCCCCCTGGGGATTCTATCCATGATCGGAGTCGGGAAATATCTTCATGAAAACTTGGAGAAAAAACAGGTGCATATCGATTATCTTGGATCACTCTTCGTTTTAGTCGGTGTCAGCGCGCTAATGGTGCTTCTCATACAAGGTGGAACCGCTTGGCCTTGGAATTCGTGGGAGACATATCTGTTGGCCATATTATCAGCGAGCGTTCTCTTTTGGTTTGTTGTCCATGAATCCAAGTTCCCGGAACCGCTGATGCCGGTCTTCTTGTGGAGGAACAAACTTATTTCTCTCTCGAACGCGGCATCCTTAACGAATGGAGCGATTCTTATCGGCATATCGAGCTTCCTGCCCGCTTATATCCAAGGGGTGCTGGAACAGCCCCCGGTGGTTGCAGGGTTCGCACTTACGGCAATGTCCATCGGCTGGCCGATCTTTTCAACCATTGGCGGCAAGCTTCTGCTTAAGGTAGGATTCCGTCCGGTTGCATCAGCAGGAGGAATTGCTTTAATTGCCGGTTCCATTTTCTTCGTTCTTATGGACCCTTCCAAAGGTCCGGTATGGGCAGGAGCCGGCTCATTTTTGATTGGCTGCGGGATGGGGCTTACGAATACCACCTATATAGTGGCCATACAGAATAATGTGGATTGGAGAACGAGAGGTATTGCTACAGCATCGAACATGTTCATGAGAATTGTGGGAAGTGCCTTAGGCGCTGCTGTACTTGGCGGTATCTTAAATACCAGACTCAGTACATACTTCGAAAATCACGGAGACAAAAAGGTTTCACTCGATGCGGCAAATATACTTCTGGATGAAGAAAAGCGAAGCAGACTGAGCAGCACTGCTATCGAACTTATGCAGCACGGCCTCTCTTTTTCATTGTCAGATGTTTATAAAGGTGTTCTGGTGCTGTCTGTATTGAGTTTTCTTTTCTCTGCGCTTCTCCCAAAACCTCCGCACAAAAAAACAGGTGATCGATAGATCCCTGTTTTTTTATTGAATTTTTGATAAGATTTCGAGGAGCTCAATGCGGTTCCCGAACGGATCACGGAAGGAAAACCGTGAAATTCCCGGGATTTCCTTTTCTTCATTTACTGTAATTCCGTTTGCTTGCAAATGCTGTTTAACACGCTCCAGCTGAGCCACCTCAAACGCGGGGTGGCTTTTTCCTTTATATGAATCCGAACGGTCCACGCCGATATGAAGTTCCTGGTTTCCTGTCTGATACCACAGCCCGCCGTTTTTCTTCAAACCCTCTGGTTTTTCTATTTCTGCTAAACCGAGCACATGGGTATAAAAATCTCTTGCCGTATTCTCTCCCCCAGGAGGAATGCACACCTGAACATGATGAATCCCTTTTATCGTTAATTTCATAACATTGTATCCTTTCTGTTTAAGGAATGATTTACCATTATCATAAATATTTCGTCAAATAATTGAAAATAGAATATAATAGGATAGACTCATAAGTTTTTCTTATTGCTTTTTAGCGTGTTATTGGTTGTAAAGGAGGGGTTTGCATGCAGCTTTCCGAATTTAAAATTCTTCAAGTTCTTGCCCAGGAATTGAATATGAGAAAGGCATCTGAACGGTTGTATGTTTCACAGCCTGCTTTGAGCCAGCGTCTTCAAACGATTGAAAACAGCTGGGGAACAAAAATTTTTTTACGGTCACAAAAGGGTTTGGCAATTACTGCGGCTGGAGAGAAAATCATCGCACACGTGAATGATACGTTGAAGGAAGAAGAGCGGGTGAGAGAGGAACTCCAATCATTGACAAAAGAGGTCTTCGGTACGTTAAGGCTGGCCGTCGCATCTATCATTGGACAATACTGGCTTCCCAACGCTTTGAAGCAATATGTGAGCTTATATCCTCAAGTCAATATTTCGCTGATTACAGGCTGGAGCAGCGAAATTATCAAGCATCTGTATGAAGATCAAATCCACATTGGCATCGTACGGGGAAACCCCGAATGGCGGGGTGAGAAGATTCATCTGTTTTCAGACAGCCTTTATTTAACGGATACAGATATCTCCTCCATTGATGAGCTGCAGACCACGGACAAGCCTTTTATTCAATTCAAAAGCCATTCCACCTATTATCAGGATATCCAGGAGTGGTGGCAGGACCATTTCAGCATTCCGCCAAAGAAAACCATAATTGTGGATCAGATTGAAACATGTAAGCAGATGGCTCTTCACGGGATAGGGTATGCGATACTTCCTTCCATTTCTTTGCGTGAAGCGGACGAGTTCCATAAAGTTCCGCTTCATAACAAAAACGGAGAATTGATGAAGCGTGATACTTGGTTGATCTGTCATGGAGCCACACTCGAGCTCAAACAAGTCGAGGCTTTCATGAAATTGGTCAACAAAGCCTGACTCGAGCATTTTTGGTTTGAATGTAGTTTAATTTAATGGTTTAATACAAGACAGAACGTATTTAAGGAGGAGCAAACACATGAAAATGATGGATGCAAATGAAATTATTTCATTTATACAGAACAGCAAGAAATCTACACCGGTAAAAGTATATGTTAAAGGGAATCTGGAAGGGCTCCAATTTGGTGAGAACACGAAGTCTTTCATTAACGGAAGTACGGGCGTGCTTTTTGGTGAATGGAAAGAAATTGGAGAAGCTTTGAAAACGAATGAAAAGAACATCGAAGATTTTGTGGTGGAAAATGATCGCCGCAATTCAGCGATCCCGCTTTTAGATATGAAGCAAGTGAACGCGCGCATCGAGCCGGGCGCAATTATTCGTGATCAAGTGGAAATCGGCAACAATGCGATAATCATGATGGGGGCTTCCATCAATATCGGTGCGGTGATTGGTGACGGCACCATGATCGACATGAACGTTGTCCTTGGCGGACGTGCAACAGTCGGCAAAAACTGCCATATCGGAGCAGGTTCAGTATTGGCCGGAGTCATTGAGCCGCCTTCTGCAAAACCTGTTGTCGTTGAGGATGATGTTGTTATTGGCGCGAATGCCGTTGTACTTGAAGGAGTGACCGTTGGTAAAGGAGCTGTTGTTGCAGCGGGTGCCATCGTGATTGAAGATGTGCCTCCTTATACTGTTGTTGCAGGGACACCAGCCCGTGTTATTAAAGAGATCGATGAAAAAACAAAATCAAAAACAGAAATCAAACAAGAACTTCGCCAGCTGAACGATTAAACTCTGCTGAACAGGAATGAAGAAGATGGATACAGAGCGTTTCATAAACATTAGAAGGCAGCTGCATCAGATTCCCGAACCCGGTTTCGAGGAATTTAAAACACAGCAGTTTATATTGGACTTTATTAGTGGCCTTCCGCAGGAAAGACTGAACATCCAAACGTGGAAAACAGGTGTCCTCGTGAGAGTTGCCGGCCTTAATCCAAGGAAAACAATCGGTTACCGGACAGATATGGACGGCCTGCCGATTTTCGAGGAAACAAGCTGCGATTTCGCATCTGTTCACAATGGATACATGCACGCTTGTGGACATGATTTTCATATGTCCATCGCGATAGGGCTACTTGATTATTTCGTGAAGCATCCAGTGGATGATCATCTGCTGTTTATTTTTCAGCCAGCAGAAGAGGGGCCAGGCGGAGCGCTTCCTCTCATGCAGTGCAAAGAGTTTCAAGCTGTCAAGCCGGATATGATGCTAGCTCTTCACATTGCTCCGGAATACCCTGTTGGAACGGTGGCGGTTAAAAAGGGCCTGCTTTTCGCAAACACATCTGAGTTATTTATTGATCTGAAAGGGAAAGGCGGACATGCTGCCTATCCACATCTTTCAAATGATATGGTTATTGCAGCAAGCCATCTAGTCACACAGCTTCAGTCTATCGTATCAAGAAACATTGATCCGCTGGATTCAGCCGTCCTTACCGTCGGGAAAATAACGGGCGGAACAAAGCAGAATATCATTGCTGAAACTGCCCGGCTGGAGGGAACGATCCGTACTCTTTCATCAGCGTCAATGGTTAAGGTAAAGTCACGGATCGAAGCGCTTGTCAAAGGGATCGAATCTTCATTTGAATGCGAAGCAGCCATTGATTATGGTGCGAACTATTACCAAGTGTTTAACGATGAAGAATTGACCGATGAATTTATTTCTTTTTTGAAAACGGAAAAACCCGCTGATTTTTATCATTGCCGGGAAGCCATGACAGGAGAAGACTTTGGATATTTCTTAAAAGAAATACCCGGGTTTATGTTCTGGCTCGGTGTGGATTGTGATTTCGGACTTCATCACTCACGTATTGAACCGAAAGAAGAGGCAATTCCAGTTGCTCTTCGTACGCTGTCAGCTTATATTGAATGGAAAGCAACGTCCCAATAATGTGAACTAACCAAAGCGGCCTTTGGCCGCTTTTTTAATTTGTGTAAATATGGGATAAATCAGTATTCCGTTGGAGAGATTAAAAAATGCTAAGGAGGTGGAAACGATGGCTAGAATTGGTGTGGAGGAATCCTTAACTAATGTTTCCGATGCTTTAAAAGCTAAAGGATATGACGTAGTTGCACTTCGCCAGGAAAATGATGCGAATGCATGTGATTGCTGCGTCATCTCAGGGCAGGATCAAAACGTTATGGGAATGCAGAATGCAGTGGTACAAGGTTCTGTTATTAATGCGGATGGTATGAGCGCAGATGATGTTTGCCAGGCGGTAGAAAGCAAACTTCAGCAATAAAACGCATGGGGAACAGCCATTGATAGGCTGTTCCTTCGTTGTAAGTGCGTTTATCTGCGGGGTAGAGAGGGTAACCTTTATTATCCCTACTCTAATTCTTTTGGCAGGAGGTGAAGGTCCTTGATCAGTATTGGTTAAGGACTCTCATATGGCACTAATGAATATAGCACTGATTGTCGTCCTCATTCTAATCACCGCTTTTTTTGTAGCTTCTGAATTTGCCATCGTAAAAGTACGTGCGACCAGAATCGATTTTTTGGCAGAGCAGGGCAATAGAAACGCAAACGCTGTCAAGAAAATTCTATCAAACATCGATGGTTATCTTTCCTCTACACAGCTTGGAATCACCATTACGTCGCTTGCTCTCGGTGGCCTTGGAGAACCGACTGTGGAAACGCTTCTGAAGCCGCTTTTTCATCATGTGAATCTGCCGCCGCAAGTGTTGCATACCCTTTCCTTTATCATCGCTTTTACAGCCATTACGTATTTTGAGGTGGTGCTAGGGGAACTGGCACCGAAGTCATTTGCCATCAGGAAAGCTGAAGAAATCAGCTTAGCAGTAGCAAGGCCTTTAATTGCTTTCAGCTACATAATGTTTCCGTTTATTTTTGTGCTGAACCGGTCTGCAGCAGTACTGACAAGAATTTTGGGATTAAAGAGAACTGAAGAGCACGAAATGGCGCATAATGAAGAAGAGCTGCGCCATCTGCTCTCTGAAAGCTTTGAGGGCGGAGAGATCAATCAATCAGAATATCGTTATGTAAACAGGATCTTTGAGTTTGATGACCGGCTGGCAAAGGAGATCATGGTTCCAAGGACAGAAATCGTTTGCTTATACAAAGAAAACAGTTTTATTGAGAACCTGAATGTCATGAGAGAAGAGAAGTTCACAAGATACCCGGTGGCGGTGGATGACAAAGACCATATCATTGGCCTCGTCAACATTAAAGAATTTTTTAATGAACATGTAACAAATGAAGAAGAGGAATTAGAAAAATACATAAGACCGATCATTTCTGTCCATGAGTCGTTTCCCATTCAGCAGCTCCTTGTAAAGATGCAGAAGGAAAGAGTCCACATGGCTGTCTTGATGGACGAATACGGAGGTACGTCAGGAATCGTGACCGTCGAAGATATTATTGAAGAGATCGTCGGAGAAATTAGGGATGAATTTGACGAGGATGAAGAGCCCAGGATTAAAAAAGTCAATGAAAACACAACCATACTTGAGGGGAAAGTACTTATCTCTGAAGTAAATGAAATGTTCCATCTGGATCTGGATGATACGGATCTGGATACGATCGGGGGTTGGATTTTAAGCCAGCCAGCTGGCGTTCAGCTGGATGAAGAGATTGAGCATGAAGGTTATTTATTTAAGGTGATTGAAACAGACGGCCATCAGATCAAAAAATTAAAAGTTGTGAAAATACCGGAGGAGGAAACACGAACAGAATCATAACCCCGAGGCAGCTGCCTTTTATCTAGATATGTGGACGGCTCTCTGTTATGAATAAAAGCTGACTTTCCGCAAACAGCGGATCAGTCAGCTTTATCTTTTTTTACCCATTTATCGCTGCTGTTTTTTTCATATTTCTTTTTCACAGCACTCCAGGCTACTTTGAAGGCCGTTTCTTCTTCTTTATATTCTTCGGAAGCGGAATTGAAGGCCTCTTTAAAGATCTCCTGTGCGTGATGGGGCAGGTTGTCCCTTACTTGATCAGGCAGTTCTTTAATGGAATCGTATGGCATGGTATTACCTCCCTATGTGTCATTCTATTTATAGGGATACCCGATGAACGGACGGTTTAATCATTACGCACCTGGCTCGGGGGAGCCTTCGTTGTTGCTGTCTTCAGGTGAGGGAAGAATGATTCCAGCCTGTTTAAAGCGTTCCTGCAGCCGTTCTTTAATCTTTTGTTCCATGCTCCATTGTTTGAGATTTTCGGTTCTGGCAAGAATGCGGAGCACCGTCAAGCCTGTTTCAGCTTCGACTACAGGAAGGACGTTTGGTCCTTCAAGAATCGCAGGCTCTTCCTGCCGGAGCACTCTGCTCTCTTCTTTAATGATCTGCAAAGCTTCTTCTACCTGGGGAGTCGAAGGGATCTTAAAATCCACCAGCGCCCTCATGTTTCCTCGGGAGTGGTTGCTGACACTTGTGATCAAACGGTTTGGAATATAATGAAGCGTTCCATCAAATCCCCGAACTTTAGTGGTACGAAGCTCCACATCCTCCACAATTCCATTAAATGTTCCGGTGGTAATATAATCACCGACATCAATTTGTTTTTCGAGCAGAATGAAAAATCCGGTAACGACATCGTTCACAAGCCCCTGAGCTCCAAAACCGATGGCGAGGCCTACGATTCCGGCACCTGCAAGCAACCCGCGGATATCAATATTAACCAGACCGAAAACGGCTACAAAAGCCATGAAAATTACCGCATATGTATATACGCTGATCACCAGTGTTTCGAGCGTTTTCGCGCGAAAATTTGACATGCCTTTCCTGTTGGACATTCGTCCAAAGGCGGTGCTGATGATTTTTTTGCCGATATTGCGTACAACGATATAAACAATGAAGATGGCTAATAGCTTTACTATTAAAAGTCCTGTCGTTACGGCGAGTGCACCCCAGTCGATTTCTGTAAATTTTTTGTAATCGGGCATTAAAACATGGTCCTCCTTTAAGTCTTGTATCCTATTTTATTATGGATTACAGTATAACCGACTAAACGGTGTAATCCAATTATTTCACTTCTTTTGATTAACTTGTTATGATATGGGGGAAAGTAAATGTTGAATTGTGAATAAAACTCCTTATTTAAATTAATTATCATTTAATATTGACTAAAAAGTGAGGTTGTTTTATAATAGCAACGAAGCAATAACACAATTAGTTGGAGGGATTTAGTATGGCAGAACGCATGGTAGCAAAACAAGCTCCACGGTTTGAAATGGATGCGGTATTACCTAACAAGGAATTCGGGAAAGTAAGTCTTGAAGAAAACATGAAAAATGACAAATGGACTGTGCTTTTCTTCTACCCAATGGACTTCACATTCGTATGTCCTACTGAAATTACATCTTTAAGCGATCGTTTTGATGAGTTTGAAGATTTAGATGCAGAAGTGATCGGTGTTTCAACTGATACGATCCACACACATAAAGCATGGATCAATACTCCACGCGATTCAAATGGTCTTGGTGAACTGAAGTATGCATTGGCTGCAGACACTAACCACGTGGTAGCGCGTGACTATGGTGTTCTCATCGAAGAAGAAGGTGTTGCATTGCGCGGTCTTTTCATTATTTCTCCTGAAGGTGAATTAATGTATGCTGTTGTAAACCACAACAACATCGGACGCGATGTTGATGAGACATTGCGTGTTCTTCAAGCGTTGCAGACTGGCGGACTTTGCCCTGCAAACTGGAAGCCGGGACAAGAAACACTTAACGTTTAATAATCAAAAATGAGGACGGCCAGGATCACCTTGGCCGTCCTTTTTATTTTCTCAATTATTACTTCTTTGTTGAGAGAGGCTTGGTCTTCTTTATCCAATTCAGAAATCTGTGCTAATATATAGGCATTACATATATAGGTGGGGGAATTGATGGTGAAACGCCAATATGCAGTAATCGGCCTTGGCCGATTTGGAGGAAGCGTCTGCCGAGCGTTAAGCGAGCAGGGGATGGAAGTGCTCGGCATTGATATGGATGAAGAGCGGGTGAATGAATATTCATCCATTGCCACTCAGGCTGTCATTGCGGATTCAACAGATGAGGGGGTACTTAAAAGCCTGGGTATTCGTAACTTTGAACATGTCATCGTCGCCATTGGAGAAAACCTGCAAGCCAGCATTCTGACAACCTTAATTTTAAAAGACATGGGTATATCCAAAATCACTGTGAAAGCACAGAATGATTACCATGAACGTGTACTGGTGAAGATTGGAGCAGACCGAATCATTCATCCTGAACGGGACATGGGAGTCAGGATTGCTCACCAGGTCGTTTCAAAAAACGTACTGGATTACTTGGAGTTGTCTGATGAATACAGCATTGCAGAGATGGCAGCAGGTGACAAGATGAGTGGAAAGTCTCTTCAGGAAATGAACATCCGGGCGAAATACGGCTGTAACGTGGTGGCGATAAAACGCGGCAATGAAGTTGTTGTTTCTCCTCATGCGGATCAGGAAGTGGAGAAAGGAGATATATTGATCGTTATTGGCGGCGAGAAGGATATCAGCAGGCTAGAGAAGGATCTAATGGTATAAGGGATAAAGCATACATAAAAAAGCATGAAAGATTATCCTTTCATGCTTTTTCTTATTCTAGATTTCCATGATAATTGGCAGAATCATCGGACGTCTTTTTGTTTTTTCATAAAGGAAAGGAGATAGAACATCGGTGATCTCGTTCTTGATTTCAGACCACTGTTTGGTTCGCTTTTCTTCCATTAGACCGTTCAAGTGCTGGCTGAGAAGGTGTTGTGCGTCATTGATTAAGTCTCCTGACTCCCTCATATAGACAAAACCGCGAGAGATAATGTCAGGGCCGGCTTCGATTTTGAATTCTTTCATGTTGAGGCTGACGACTACAACAACGAGTCCTTCCTCAGACAGGATCTTTCTGTCCCTGAGAACAATATTTCCGATATCACCGATTCCGCTTCCGTCAACATAGACAGAACCTGAAGGGATCTTGCCTGCAACTGATGCCTCGTTGCTTGACAAGGCAAGTACTTCGCCGTTGTCCATCGTAAAACAATTCTCAGGCAGAACATCGCAGGAAGTAGCGAGATTGATGTGCATCTTCAACATCCTGTATTCCCCGTGAATAGGGAGGAAGTATTTTGGTTTCATCAACCTCAGCATAAGTTTTTGTTCCTGCTGACCGCCGTGCCCTGATGTATGGATATCATTCAAAGAACCATGAATGACTTCTGCTCCTGCACGGAATAGCTGGTTGATGGTTTTATTGACGCTCAATGCATTTCCCGGGATGGGAGATGATGAGAAGACCACTGTATCGCCAGGAATGATCTGGATCTGGCGGTGAGTACCGTTTGCAATCCTTGACAATGCAGCCATAGGCTCACCCTGGCTGCCTGTGCACAGGATGGTTACCTGATGATCAGGAAGTCTGTTAATTTGTGAAGACTCGATAAAGGTGCCTTTCGGTGCCTTTATAAAACCAAGTTCTTGTCCAATCGTTATCGCAGAGTCCATGCTTCTTCCGAAAACAGCGATCTTTCGGTTATTTTGAACAGAAGCTTCTACTACCTGCTGCAGGCGATAGATGTTCGAAGCAAATGTAGCGAAAATCACCCGGCCGTTCACCTTGCGGAATATATCATTGATGCTGTCTCCGACCCGGCGTTCCGAAAGGGTAAACCCTGGAACTTCGGCATTCGTACTGTCGGATAGAAGACACAGAACCCCTTCCTTTCCGATTTCGGCCATCTTCGTTAAATCGGCAGGCTCTCCTACCGGAGTAAAATCAAATTTGAAATCTCCAGTATGTACGATATTGCCAGGCGGTGTCTTGACGACAATTCCGAAAGATTCAGGAATACTGTGGGTTGTTCGGAAGAAAGATACAGATGTTTTTCTGAATTTGATCACTTGGTCTTCAGTAATCTCGTGCAGTTTTGCTGTGCGCAATAGACCGTGTTCTTCTAATTTGTTTTTGATCAGGGCGATGGCAAGCTTTCCGCCGTAGATCGGAACGTTTACTTGTCTGAGCAAGTACGGAATGCCGCCGATATGGTCTTCATGTCCATGGGTAATGAACAAACCTTTGATTTTATCTTCATTCTTGACCAAATAAGTATAGTCTGGAATGACATAGTCAATTCCGAGCAGTTCGTCCTCAGGAAATTTAATACCGGCATCGATCAGGATAATTTCATCCTGGAATTGGACTCCGTATGTGTTCTTTCCGATTTCTCCCAAACCGCCCAGAGCAAACACTGCAGTTTGATGGTTTTTTACAAATTTCATATACTATCTTTTCTCCACTTCAAAAGAGTTTGACTGCTTCTCATACTCTAGAAATTTTCCTGTGATTTCTTGAACAAATTCAATATTATAATTGGTGTCAGACAATTTTTTTCTGACTTCCTCGACTGAATTTGCTTCCAAATAAATCGATTGAGTGTTTTCGCGGATTGGTACCTCGTTTTTGTTTTCCTGAAAATAAACTTTAAAAATCATGTTTTCGTCTCCTTACCGTGCTAGTATTATCAATATCTTCGTTTTATTATAAATGAAATAGGTATGATTTTCATGTTTTTTTCATCTTATCATGATTAGTCAGACAATGCTAAGCCGGTAAAAGCCTTTTTATTGCAAGCAAAAAGGTTTTTTTGCTCTTTTTAAATACGGATATTCATTGATTAGTTTTTTTAGCTTGTTCATAAATCTTCGTTTTCGTTTCATCTTAGCCCGACCATCCTTTAGTTCGTAGTTTGTAATAGTATGCCGCTGGCCGGTTTTCTCTTGCGAGGTAAATAGTGGAATGGAACAAAGAAAGAGCTCCAGCATCATTGGCTGGAGCTCTCTTGAATTTGTTTCTATCTGTTGAGTATAACGGCAGTTGGAGGAGAGAACGGATTCTCCTTGTTGATTCGGTCATAGAACATAATGCCGTCTAAGTGATCAATCTCATGCTGAAAGACAATAGCAGGCATTCCTTTTAACTTCAATTCGATCTGTTCACCATCTATGGTTGTTCCTTTTACTGTCGTTTTGGCGTAGCGCGGAACAAGGCCAGGAACGTCTCTGTCCACAGATAAGCAGCCCTCACCGCCTTCGAGGTATGTTACCTTAACCGAGTGGCTGACGATTTTTGGGTTGAAAAGGGCGTAGCTGAATAGCTCACCTTGTTCGTCAGTTGTATGAACCGCAATGATTCGTTTAGAGATCCCGATTTGTGGACATGCGAGGCCGATGCCAGGGCGGAGTTTATATTTTTGGGCAATTTCAGGATCTTGACTGTTCTTTAGAAATTCGAGCATCTTTTTCGCTGTTTCAATATCCTCTTGCTGAGGAGGAAGTTCAACGTCTTGTGCCTTTTCGCGAAGAATAGGATGGCCTTCCCGGACAATGTCCTTCATAGTTAGCATATGGTTTCCCCCAATTTTCAAAGTATCTTCTTTATTCATATGATAAGGGCTTTTCCTGTATTCTACCATAAAAAAGAGGCGTTCAATCGCGGACTTAACGCTGTTTTTATAAAAAACACTGTTTTGATACAGTTGCACCGGAGTAGTAATACAGTGGGGAATCGGCTGTAAGGGGAGTGTCTTCCCTGTAACTGAAATCATGAAAAATATATTGGTGGTAATCAATTGACGGTGTTTAAACGCTGGTGTAAACTAATTCTTGTGATCAAGAAAATTGTATTACTCTATTTTCAATAATATAGTAATACAGTTTGTGAAAGCCCTTATAAAAAGGCGTGGTGCACAAGTTCATGTTTACCCCCTTCCAGATAGGGAAACAGCAATAATGATTTGTGGCACCGGAACCCTAAAGGCTTTTTATAAAACTTTGTCATGTATACGGAAAATATTGGGCAATCTAATAGAAGCGCCGACTACATACATGGCGGATAACATTGGTGTAAGGAAGGAAGAGGTGAAGGTTAATGAGTTTGATTGAACAGGTTGAAAAACAATTTGAAACCTTTCAGATCTTATCAGAAGACGGGAAAGTAGTTAATAAATCTGCTATGCCTAAACTTTCAGATGAAGAGTTACAGGAATTAATGACACGTATGGTTTATACGCGTATCTGGGACCAACGAGCGATTTCTCTGAACCGTCAAGGGCGTTTAGGATTCTATGCGCCGGTTGCGGGGCAAGAGGCTTCAATGCTAGGTTCCCAATTTGCGCTGGATAAAGAGGACTGGATTCTTCCAGGATATCGTGATATTCCTCAAATCGTATTCCACGGATTGCCGCTGTACCAAGCATTCCTATACTCCCGCGGACATTTCCAAGGCGGACAGATTCCTGAAGGAGTAAACGTTCTTATGCCTCAGATCATCATTGGCGCACAGATTATTCAGGCTGCAGGTGTTGGGGTAGGATTGAAGAAAAAAGGCAAGAAGAATGTTGCGATCACTTATACAGGTGACGGCGGTGCTTCACAAGGTGATTTCTATGAAGGTCTTAACTTTGCCGGAGCGTACAATGCACAAACTATCTTTGTCGTACAAAACAACCGTTTCGCGATCTCAGTTCCTGTAGAAAAGCAATCTGCTGCTAAAACGATTGCTCAAAAAGCAGTTGCAGCTGGTATCGAAGGCATCCAAGTTGATGGAATGGACGTATTAGCGGTTTATTCTGCAGTTAAACAAGCGCGTGAGCGTGCCTTGAATGGAGATGGGCCAACGCTTATCGAAACATTGACATACCGTTACGGCCCACATACGATGGCCGGTGACGATCCTACTCGTTATCGTACGGAAGATCTTGATAACGAATGGACGAAGAAAGATCCGCTTGTGCGTTTCCGCAAGTTCTTGGAAGATAAAGGCCTCTGGTCTGAAGAGCAGGAAAACAAAGTTATGGATCAAGCGAAAGAAGACATTAAAGCTGCTATCAAAAAAGCGGATGCTGCACCGAAACAAAAGGTTACAGATCTTATCGGATTCATGTTTGAAGAGCTTCCGCACAATCTGAAAGAGCAACTTGAAGAATACAAAGCAAAGGAGTCGAAATAATATGGCTCAAATGACCATGATTCAAGCAATTACAGATGCGATGCGCACTGAATTGAAAAATAATGAAAATGTCGTTGTGTTCGGTGAAGACGTTGGTCAAAACGGCGGGGTGTTCCGTGCAACCGAAGGTCTTCAATCTGAGTTCGGTGAAGAACGAGTATTTGATACTCCGCTTGCTGAGTCCGGTATCGGCGGTCTTGCTATCGGTTTAGGACTTACTGGATTCCGCCCGGTAATGGAAATTCAGTTCTTTGGATTTATCTTTGAGGTAATGGACTCTGTTGTCGCTCAGGCTGCACGTATGCGTTATCGTTCTGGTGGAGTATACAGCTCTCCAATTACAATCCGTTCTCCATTTGGGGGAGGAGTTAAAACCCCTGAACTGCATGCAGACAACCTTGAAGGGCTTGTTGCTCAAGCACCTGGAATAAAAGTTGTTATTCCTTCAACCCCTTATGATGCAAAAGGGCTTTTAATTTCTGCGATCCGTGATAACGACCCAGTTGTCTACTTGGAACATATGAAACTATACCGTTCTTTCCGCGGCGAAGTGCCAGAAGAAGAATATACAATTGAAATCGGTAAAGCGGACGTGAAACGTGAAGGAAAAGATGTTTCCATCATTACTTACGGAGCGATGGTTCACTCTTCTCTTAAAGCAGCAGAAGAACTTGAAAAAGAAGGGATCTCTGCTGAGGTTGTCGACCTTCGTACAGTGAGCCCGCTTGATATCGATACGATCATTGCATCTGTTGAGAAAACGGGACGCGCGATCGTGGTACAAGAAGCTCAAAAGCAAGCAGGTGTTGGTGCCAACGTTGTTGCTGAAATCAACGACCGTGCGATCCTAAGCCTGGAAGCACCAGTGCTTCGTGTCACTGCTCCGGATACGGTATTCCCTTTTGCAGCTGCTGAAGATGTTTGGCTTCCTGATTATAAAGATATTGTTGAGAAGGCAAAGACAGTTTATAACTTCTAATGCTGAACAACAGGACTGAAAAAGAAATCTTGCCGATTTCTTTTTCAGCATTTTATCCCTTGAAATATGATTAATTTTTACTATAGGAGGCGTTGTTAGTGGCATTTGAATTTAGGCTTCCCGATATCGGTGAAGGTATCCACGAAGGCGAAATTGTAAAATGGTTTGTTAAAGCGGGAGATGAAGTAAAAGAAGACGATATCCTGCTGGAAGTTCAGAATGATAAAGCAGTAGTAGAAATTCCGTCGCCGGTTGACGGTAAAATTCTGGAAGTAAAAGTTGAAGAGGGAACAGTTTCTGTTGTTGGAGATGTTCTCGTTACGATTGAATCTGAAAGTGAGCCGCCACCATCTGCACATGGTGATGACACTCCTGAACAGCCAAAAGCTGAAGAAGAGAAGAAACCAGCTGCAGAAGAAGCTCCTAAACAAGAGGCACCAAAAAATGAGGCAGCTTCGGACGAGCCAGTTGATGAAAGCAAGCGAGTGATCGCCATGCCTTCCGTACGCAAATATGCTCGTGAAAAAGGTGTTGAAATCCGTAAGGTTTCAGGATCAGGTGACAACGGACGCGTAATGAAGGAAGATATCGACAAGTACTTAAGCGGTGATGCGGATACTCAAGCTCAGGATGCTCCGAAAGAAACAGCTGCTGAAGGACCTGCAGCAAAAGAAGCTCCTAAAGCTATTCCTGCAGGCCAAAATGAGACCCGTGAAAAGCTTAAAGGTGTCCGCAAAGTCATTGCTAAAGCAATGGTTAATTCCAAGCATACAGCTCCGCACGTCACTTTGATGGATGAAATCGATGTGACTGAGCTTGTTGCACACCGCAAGAAATTCAAGCAAGCTGCAGCTGATAAAGGAATCAAGCTTACTTACCTTCCATATGTAGTGAAAGCCTTGGTTTCTGCTGCGCGTGAATTCCCTGCAATCAATGCGTCCATCGATGATGCGAACGAAGAAATCGTTTGGAAAAACTATTACAATATCGGAATTGCTGCGGATACAGATAACGGGCTTATGGTTCCTGTTGTTAAAGATGCTGACCGCAAATCCATCTTCAAAATTTCTGCTGAAATCAACGAACTGGCTGTCAAAGCCCGTGACGGAAAGCTTTCTGCAGATGAAATGAAGGGCGGTTCTGTAACCATCTCCAACATCGGTTCTGCTGGGGGACAATGGTTTACTCCGGTCATCAACCACCCTGAAGTTGCCATTCTTGGAATTGGCCGTATTGCAGAAAAAGCAGTGGTGAAAAACGGAGAAGTTGTCGTAGCACCAGTTCTTGCGTTATCATTAAGCTTTGACCACCGTTTAATTGATGGTGTAACTGCTCAAAACGCAATGAATCATATTAAACGTTTGTTGAATGATCCACAACTTTTAGTAATGGAGGCGTAGAGAAAATGGTTGTAGGTGATTTTCCGATTGAATTAGACACACTTGTTATAGGATCTGGCCCAGGGGGATATGTGGCAGCCATCCGTGCAGCTCAGCTTGGCCAAAAGGTAGCTGTAGCAGAAAGAGGCGAAATGGGCGGTGTTTGCTTAAACGTAGGATGTATTCCTTCTAAAGCATTGATCAATGCCGGCCATCGTGTTGAACACGCGAAGCATTCTGATGACATGGGGATTAAAGCAGACAATGTTACTGTAGATTTTTCTAAGGTTCAGGAATGGAAATCTGGTATCGTCAAGAAATTGACTACTGGTGTTCAAGGATTGCTTAAAGGCAATAAAGCTGAAATTATTCGTGGTGAAGCTTATTTTGTCAACGAAAACACCGTTCGTATCATGGATGAGAAATCATCTCAAACCTACACGTTCAAAAACTGTATCATTGCAACTGGTTCCCGTCCGATTGAAATTCCCGGATTCAAATGGAGTGACCGTGTGATTTCTTCAACTGGTGCTCTTGCTCTGCAAGAAGTACCGAAGAAAATGGTGGTTATCGGCGGAGGCTACATCGGTATGGAGCTTGGAACAGCTTTTGCTAACTTTGGTACAGAGATTACTGTGCTTGAAGGAAGCAAACAGATTCTTCCAGGGTTCGAAAAGCAGATGAGCCAAGTCGTTTCAAAACGCTTGAAGAAAAAAGGCAATGTAGAAATCTTTACAGAAGCTCTTGCTAAAGGCGTTGAAGAAACGAAAGACGGAGTTACTGTTACGGCTGAAATTAAAGGTGAAACAAAAACATTTGAAGCGGATTATGTATTGGTAACGGTTGGACGCCGTCCAAACACAGAGGAACTTGGTCTTGAGCAAGTTGGAATCGAAATGACTGAACGCGGATTGATTAAGATCGATAAGCAAGCTCAAACCAGTGTAAAAGGCATTTATGCGATTGGTGATATCGTAGAAGGGCCAGCTCTTGCCCATAAAGCATCATACGAAGGAAAAATTGCTGCTGAAGCGATCAGCGGACATCCTTCTGAAATTGACTATCTTGCTATTCCAGCGGTTGTATTTACCGATCCTGAACTAGCAACTGTCGGTTATGATGAGAAGAGTGCAAAAGAAGCTGGATTTGACGTGAAAGCGTCCAAGTTCCCATTCGCGGCTAACGGCCGTGCTCTTTCCATGAATGAAACCGACGGATTCATGAAGCTAATTACGAGAAAAGAAGACGGATTGCTTCTTGGAGCGCAAATTGCAGGCGGTAATGCATCAGATATGATCGCTGAGCTTGGATTGGCCATCGAAGCTGGAATGACAGCAGAAGATATTGCTATGACTATCCATGCCCATCCAACTTTCGGAGAAATCTCCATGGAGGCTGCTGAGGTAGCTCTTGGATCTCCAATCCACATCGTTAAGTAATCGTATATGAAAAGCCTTCCCGATATACAGGGAAGGCTTTTTTAGTTTTGACCGGTTCAACTACAGCATAATGTAGGATAGGAGGGGTATTAAGATGAAATGGTTTCTGTTCATTATTCCAGTGCATTGTGTTCTTTGGACCGGATATTTTACCGTGATTCAATTATCCAGACATGACCGAGTGTTCTTTGAGGTTGTATTGTTTCTTATGTTTTTATATCTTTCCTATCTGCTGTCCCATACCTTGTGCCAAAAAAGGACAATGGCACTAAAAAGCACCATTTTGTCCACCGCTTTATTTTTGCTGGCCAAGTGGACAATGCTGCTGTTTGGAACGTTTAATCCATTATGATCCGTACAAAGGCCCTCTTATTAGGATGTTTACTTTCGTTTATAGTAATACATCACTCTGCCGTTAAATAAATGCAATTCGCCGTCAAGCTGCTTCGCCATGAACTTACAGAATTCATTGGCTTTTCCTTTATCTCCATGTGTAAACCCTTCTGGTAAAGTCACTTGAATGTAGGAGGTGTTTGTTCCTTCTGTTACCTCTGAATCTAATCCTACCATTATGTACTTATATTTCTGTTTGTCAGTCCCCTTCAGATAAAACCATCGTTCCTTGCCTTCCCTTTTTTCTTCCAGGGAATATGGAAATGCCGATTGTTCATATTCCCATCCTAGCTGTGTGCCTGTCTTGGAAGTTATATCCTTGTAATAATAAAAAAGTTGCTTTACTTCATCAGTCGTGATGGATTGTTGCTTTGATGACGGTACGAGTTTGATATAAGCATGCTGCTGCAATTTAAGACCCCGCTTTCCCTGATTTAGCCAATGGCGAGCTTGTCTATTCTTATTATCTAATTTAACATTATTTTAAAAATTTTGACAATACGGCTTAAAAAGGTTTAATTAAGAAACAGGAAGGGAAAAAGATACAAATTAAGAGTGTTATAAAACACATTTCAGGGAATATAGTTGTTATATACTGCAAACATAGCGGCCCGCTTCAAAATCATACTCAAGGAGGGGTTTCTGTGGAAGTATTCGAAAAACTTTACGATGAACATGAGAACGTTAATGTTCGGTTTGTGGGCTTTACAACGGAACATGTCCGTTATGACTTTGGCATCATTCATACGAACATGTTCTTTGGTAAACCATTAGTTGTTTGTATGCAGACTGGACGGTCATCTCTTCTTGATGCCAATGATCTTCAGAATTATGAGTACTTGCAGAAGGTGTTTAATATCCACTCACTGGATGAAGCAAAAGATCTTTCTCTTTTCTTTGAAGAATCCGTACCATCAATACCTGCATATGAGCAATACGAATAATCATCATAAATATTTTAATGTGTTATGCTAATGGTGGTTGACAATATCAATGTGACATAATATTATAGAGATAAGAATAAAAGCGCTTACATGAAAAGGAGATGTTTTGAGATGGGAGAAATCATTTGCCAAACATGTGATAGCACGATTGAACATTTTGAGGATGAAAAGGTAACAAAGCTTTACGCAGATAAATGTCCAAACTGTTCGAATCATAATGTTGAACAAAAATAGGTTAGACAAAATACCTTGGATGAATCCAAGGTATTTTCTTTTTAAAACAAATCTTGAAGTGGATCAACAGGCTGACATAATCATAACATAAAAAAAAGGCCAGGACATCAAATGTCCTGGCCATTTTAAAAATGCACTATCGTATGGCAATGTGCTCTTTTATCACTTTTAGCATTCCTAATTCGGGATCTTCAGGACCTTGTACTGGAAGGCCTGCTTCGATGGTTTCTTTTATATAGTCAAGATTATCTTGAGTAATGATCTCACCCGGAATAAATATAGGAATACCTGGCGGATATACCATAATAAATTCAGCAATGATCCTGCCTGCAGATTCTTCGAAAGGCACACTCTCTGTATCTGCGTAAAAAGCATCACGTGGTGATAATGCAAGTACAGGAATATCGGGGACGTGGACAGGCATTGCCTGTGCTGCTTTTTCGCCTGCATTGTCAAAATGGCGTGACATTTCTTCGAGCGCATGAACTAAAACCATGATATTCTTCTCATGATCTGCTGTTGTGATCAAGCAAAGGATGTTATAAAGGTCGGATAGTTCCACTTCTATATTATGTTCCTCTCGAAGCCATACCTCAGCGTCGTAACCCGTTATGCCAAGCTCTTTCACAGAAATAAGCAGTTTGGTCGGATCGATGTCGTAAGTCGCTTCTTTGCCCAGAATTTCCTCTCCGACACAATAAAGGCGTGGAATTTTATTGATTTTTTCCCGTGCTGCATTTGCCAGTTTAATCGTTTTTTCAATGATGCTGTATCCCTCAGTAGCCAGACGCTTTCTAGCAGTATCAAGTGAGGCAAGCAAAATATAGGACGTTGAAGTGGTCGTGAGCATACTCAGGATCGTTTGCACCCTTTTGGCTGAAACAAGGCCTTCTTTAATGTTAAGGATAGAGCTGCCGGTAAGTGATCCGCCCAGCTTGTGAACTGACGTCGCAGCCATATCTGCTCCAGCTTGCATGGCAGAGAGGGGCATTTTGTCATGAAAGTGAATTAGTACACCGTGGGCTTCGTCGACCAGGACAGGTACATCATAGCTATGGGCGATTTCAACAATCTCGCTTAGGTTCGCTGAAATCCCGTAATATGTGGGGTTAATGACGAGTACCCCTTTAGCGTCGGGATTCTGTTCCAAAGCCCTCTTAACGCTTTGAGGAGTGATGCCATGTGAAATACCAAGCTCCCTGTCAATCTCTGGGTGAATAAACACGGGTGTCGCTCCAGAGAATACGATGGCTGTCATGATCGACTTATGAACGTTGCGCGGAACAATGATTTTATCACCGGGAGAAACGACTGACATGATCATCGTCATGATTGCTCCGCTTGTTCCTTGAACAGAAAAGAAGGTATGGTCAGCACCAAATGCCTGTGCTGCCAAGTCCTGAGCCTTTTTAATCATGCCTTTCGGATGGTGGAGGTCATCAAGTGGAGCGATGTTGATCAAATCTATGGACAGGGCGTTCTCACCCATAAATTCCCTGAACTCAGGGTCCATACCATAGCCTTTTTTATGGCCAGGGATATGAAACTGATAGGGATTTCGTTTTGCGTGTTCTTTTAATCCGGTAAATAAAGGAGTTTCGTGTTGTGACAATTTTGACACCTCATCTATAATAAAAATAATCTTTACCTCATGAAAATACATAGTAAAACAAAAGAAGTATATCAGATTCTAACGGTTTTGTATGCAAAGAATAAAAAAAAAGAAAGGCTGGGGACGCAATATGGAAATACAAACAAAAGTAACAGAGTTATTGGGAATTCGTTATCCCATCATTCAGGGAGGGCTGGCCTATCTTGCTTATTCTGGACTTGCGGCGGCCGTTTCAAACGCTGGCGGGCTAGGACAAATTACGGCCATGTCTCTCGATTCACCACAAGCATTAAAAGAGGAGATTAGAAAAACAAAAAAAATGACGGCCAGCCCTTTCGGGGTTAATTTTGCAATCGGGCAGCATGGAAGGCCTTTTCACCATATGGTGGGAGCTGCTGTTGAAGAGAAAGTTCCAGTAATCAGCATGACGGGAGGCAACCCTTCAGGCATATTCGATATTTTACAGGGAGTGGAAGTAAAGAAACTTGTTCTAGTCGCCTCCACGCGACAGGCGGTAAAAGCTGAGCAGCTGGGAGCGGATGCTGTCTTGGTTGTTGGCCAGGAAGGCGGAGGGCATATTGGAAAAGACGATGTCGGTACGATGGTGCTTATACCCCAAGTGGCTGATGCTGTTTCCATCCCTGTTATCGCTTCTGGCGGAATCGGTGACGGAAGAGGTCTGATGGCCGCGTTGGCACTTGGTGCCGAAGGGGTAGAAATGGGCACCAGATTCATCGCCACAAGGGAATGTGAGCATGCGCATCCATTATATAAGGAAGCACTCGTTAAAGGAACTGAAGCAGGGACGGTGGTCATCAAACGCAAGCTTGGTGCACCGGGACGAGCGATCAGCAACAGCTGGACTGAATTTATACTAGAAGAAGAGAAAAGAGCTAAAGGTTATGAGGATATGAAAGATCTTATAAGCGGAAAACGCAATATGAAATATATCTATGAAGGGGAATCAGACGAAGGTTTTGGATGGGCTGGACAAATCATGGGCAGAATTCAGGATGTACCTTCGGTTGAAGAGCTTTTTCTCAGGATCCTTTCTGAAGCCGAGCAAATTAAAGAGAAATGGGGAGCGCTCATCAAATAAAATTATTGAACGTTCCACCCAAACACTTTTTATTCTCAACAATATACTAAGGGTAAGAAGAGGAGGAATTTCTTCTCCCCTTCCTGCCACTCCATTCGCTACTCGGAATAAACCTGTTTCTTTAACTCGTAAAGGGGCATCAATGTTCGGAAAACAGAATCGGCTTTTTGAATAAAAGCCTTTCCGTCCATCTGAATAGCCTCATCCTTAGGTATGTGAATCCCGCATAGCAGTTCAGCTTTTTTTACTTCTGCCAAAGAACGCACTAATCCTGAAAGATTTCCGTTCTTCATCTCACTGTGCTGCACCGCTTCAGGTTTCATATGGTCCTGAGACCAGACGAAGTAATCTGGAATGGAGGCATTGATTGTTTTTAATTCTTTTTGGAGAGCAGCGGCATACTCTTTTTTTACGGGAGACTCATATATCACAGCAAACCAGATAAATACGTGGGTTTCAAACAGACCGATCTGAAAATGCGGAAGTTTTTTGTATCCTCTCTTACTGCTCGAGAATGCTACCCAAGTATCTTTTGGCGGATTAACTGTTCTTCGGGCATGTTTTGCCACATGATAAAACATTTCCTCTCCGGTTAATGCAGAAAGTTCTGACGCAAAATGCCCGCCTAAATCTTCAAGCTTAGGGCGAACCCGCTCGATTAGTTTTTCCATTCGAGGTTCAAGGCCCTCAATAGCAAACACTGAAAAATCATTTTTTTTAAATCCTGAAAAGCTCATTGCATTTCCTCCTGATAGAACTTTTTGTTCACCGTGGTTAGTAGTTTACCACAACGGTTGCTGAAAAAGAAAATCCGCAATATATGTTACTTTTATATAATTTTTTTTAAAAAAGAGATCAAGGTTGCATTAAGTGAAAGTCAATCATATGATAGAAGACAATATCCAAAATCAGAATATTTAGTATTCTTATAAAAGGTAGAAAGGATGTGTAAGGTATGAAACAAGTCATTCAAACATTAAAAAGAACGGACGCGGAACGCAGAATACCTGTATTGAAGCTTGAAATCGACTATGAACTGGCAACATTATTCGAAGCATTGCAAAATAAAAATACGAAGCAGATCAATGAATCCAAGCGCAAGCTGGAAAAACTGCGCCAGGAACTAGTGAGACTGGAAGCATGATAACAACAGACACAGGGTAAAAAAACGAACCTGATCTATAGCAGGGTCGTTTTTTTTGGGGAATAAATTATTCATCCATACAAAAGAGCGTGGTATGGTTATGTTAAGCACGACTAGTGGTAACATATAATAAAACAATGAACGACGCTGGGAGCTGATGGTAGTGGACAATACAAAACTCGAGGACATATACGGAACCGCAAAGAACTGGGTGTATGAAGCAGGAGAAGTGATTAAGCTTTCATTCTCCAATGAGCTGAACATTACATATAAATCTCATTATGCCGATTTAGTGACGGATATGGATAAAGCCATTGAAAAGTTCTTTATCGATAAAATAAAAAAGGAATTCCCGGACCATAAAGTTCTGGGTGAGGAAGGCTACGGCGATGAGGTGAGTGACCTTGAAGGGACCGTTTGGATCATTGATCCCATTGATGGAACAACAAACTTTGTTCATCAGCAAGCCAACTTTGCCATTTCGGTAGCGATTTTTCATAACGGGCAAGGAAAAGCAGCGTTTATTTACGATGTTGTACGAAACGAGTTGTTCCATTGCATTGAGGGACACGGACTTCATTTAAATGAAGAAAAACTTCCTCGGCTAAGTAATGTGACCTTGGATAAAGCGGTCATCGGTTTAAACGCCACGTGGATCACACCCAACCGTAAGATTGATCACCAGCGGCTCCTTCCTCTTGTAAGAAAATCTCGTGGAACCAGGTCTTATGGAACAGCCGCCATTGAATTGGCCTATGTTGCCTGTGGAAGACTCGATGCCTACATGACGATGAGGCTATCACCATGGGACTTTGCAGCGGGGTATATTCTTATTCAGGAAGCAGGCGGAACGATTTCAACGATAGATGGCGTTAATGTGAATGTGTTAAGCAAAACAAGTATTTTTGCAGCAAAACCCGGTTTACATCAAGAAATTCTGGATACGATTCAAGCAGGAACGCCAAAAGATGGAGAATAGGAAATTCAAGGATGAGGATTTGAGTTTTTTTATTGAGATGGCCAGGCACTCACCTGTTTGGATGAAAGAGGAAGGTTTAAAAGGAAATGAAATAGATGAACAGTGGAAAGACTATTTGCACCGTTACGATGAGACAGGCGGGGAATGGCTGATCTGGAGTGACGAAGAGCAAAAAATTGGAGCAGCGTATCTCGTATACACTGCTCCATCCAATCAAAAACCGTGGCTTGGCAGCATCGTCATTCATCCCGTAAAAAGAAAACAAGGATATGCACGAAAGATCATTGAGGAAATTTCGTCCATTGTCAAAAAGCAAAGTCCTGTATTGTTTTCCGCTTGTCCTTCTGGAAATGAAGCCTGGCTCCGATTCTTGAATCAACTTGGATTTGAGCAGGCGGGACTAGAATCTGATGAAAAGGGAAAAGAATATATAAAATTTGTTAAAGTCCTCTCAGACTAAGCCTGATTTCTTTCCCTGAATCTTTTTTTCAGTGAAAAACCAAGCCCCATTAAGAAAAACACGGCAATAATCGCAGTGATGGCAATCAGCCAGCTATGCTGGCCGATAGCGACTCCGATTAAAGCAATACTGAACGTTGTTAACACAGCAATGATCAAAAAGATAATATTTTCAAATTTCATAAGGTCCTCCAATCATACAAACGATAACTATAGTGTAACTAATTTTTTAAAAAAGAAAAAGATTGTTGTTCTTTGTGGTATAATAGTAAAGTTGAATTCCAATAGAGAAATAAAGATCCAGGATGGTTCTGGGTATTTAATAAAGAAAAAAGATAGGATTTTTTAAGGAGAGATTATTTTGAATTTGAGAAAAGACATAAAAAACATCGCGATTATCGCGCACGTTGACCATGGGAAAACAACACTCGTGGACCAAATGCTTCACCAATCAGGGACTTTCCGTTCGAACGAACATGTCAATGAACGTGCAATGGATTCCAACGATCTGGAAAAGGAACGCGGTATTACGATCCTGGCAAAAAATACAGCGATCAATTATGAAGGTACTCGCATTAACATCATGGACACACCAGGTCATGCCGATTTTGGCGGTGAAGTTGAGCGGATCATGAAAATGGTCGATGGTGTCCTTTTAGTCGTAGACGCTTACGAAGGATGTATGCCGCAAACTCGTTTCGTTCTGAAAAAAGCGCTTGAACAAAAATTGACTCCAATCGTAGTCGTAAATAAAATTGACCGTGATTTTGCACGTCCTGAAGAAGTAGTCGATGAAGTCATTGATTTGTTTATCGAGCTTGGTGCCAATGAAGATCAGCTTGAATTCCCAGTCGTGTATGCTTCTGCACTCAAAGGTACCGCGAGCACGGATCCTCATCAGCAAGATGAAAACATGAAAGCTTTATTTGATTCAATCATTGAAAATATTCCTTCACCGGTTGATAACAGTGGTGAACCGCTTCAATTCCAGGTTTCTCTGTTAGATTATAATGATTACTTGGGCCGTATCGGAATCGGCCGTGTTTTCCGAGGTACGATGCAGGTAGGCCAAGCAGTTTCACTCATGAAATTGGACGGTACTGTAAAAAAATTCCGCGTAACGAAAATCTTTGGTTTCCTCGGACTTAAAAGAGTGGAAATCCAAGAAGCTAAATCCGGTGATCTAGTAGCTGTATCAGGAATGGAAGAGATCAATGTTGGTGAAACCGTGTGTCCGGAGGACCAGGAAGAAGCATTGCCAGTACTTAGAATCGACGAGCCAACATTGAAAATGACGTTCCTTGTTAATAATTCACCATTTGCCGGCCGTGAAGGTAAATATGTGACTTCCAGAAAAATCGAAGAGCGCCTTCGCTCCCAATTAGAGACGGATGTTTCTCTCCGTGTAGATAACACTGAATCTCCGGATGCTTGGATTGTTTCCGGTCGCGGAGAGCTTCATCTATCCATTCTTATCGAAAACATGAGAAGGGAAGGCTATGAGCTTCAAGTATCAAAACCTGAAGTTATCGTACGTATGGTTGACGGAGTTCGTTCGGAGCCTGTAGAGCGTGTTCAGATTGATGTGCCGGAAGAATATACGGGCGCTGTAATGGAATCGCTTGGGGCACGAAAAGGTGAAATGCTCAACATGATTAACAACGGCTCAGGTCAAGTAAGACTTGAGTTCATGGTCCCAGCCCGCGGATTAATTGGTTATTCGACTGAATTCTTAACCCAGACAAGAGGATACGGTATCTTGAACCATACGTTTGACAGTTATCAGCCGATGCATCAGGGCCAAGTGGGAGGACGCCGTCAAGGAGTTCTCGTCTCCATGGAACACGGCAAAGCGAGCCAATACGGGATCATTAACGTTGAGGACCGAGGAACCATATTTGTGGAGCCGGGTACTGAAGTTTATGAAGGAATGATCGTTGGTGAACATACGCGTGAAAATGATATTACAGTTAATATCACCAAAGTAAAACAGATGACAAACATGCGGTCTGCTAACAAAGATCAAACGGTCAGCATGAAAAAGCCTCGTGTTATGTCTCTTGAAGAATCACTTGAATATTTGAACGAGGATGAGTATTGTGAAGTTACGCCGGAGAGCATACGTCTTCGCAAAAAAATCCTTGATAAAAGTGAGCGTGAACGTGCGACTAAGAAAAACAAATTGGCCAAGCAAAACTAAGATTGCGTCTGGTGGTGTGAGCGGTGGATGATAAAAAAGTAATGTCTGCGACGGGTGAAGATTCTTCACCCATCGCGCTTCTATTAGGAATAAACGAACATCCTGTAGCAGGTTTTTTTCTTTTGTATCTAGTCATTACAATATTGACCATTCTTGTCTATCAGCTTGGATTTGCTAAAAAGCTCCCTCTGCTTAAATCTGCAGTCATCTATATTCTTTTAATATTGGGCTGTTTTCCGCTTACCTTTTTCGGAATCGGCCTGCCGGTTGCCGAGGGCCTCTTATGTGCCGCAGCCGTTTTGATTATTTATAAAATCAGGCTGCACCAGAGCAAAAAAAATAAAGCCGAACACCTATAAGGAGTTTCTATGACTTTTCAGGATGCGCTTTACAATTGGCTAAGTATTAAAAAGGTGGCAGAACAAAGAACAGATGACCAGGCTGCCGCAGATACCCTTCGTTTTTTCGATGAAATCCTTCGGGAGGACCACGGGGTAGAACACATAGCGGTATGCATGATCGATGGCAGTTATGAAGTGGATTACAAGATCGGGGATTCTCAGCATCATAAAAAATTCCCCTGCGACTATATTGACGCTCTTTGGGAATCGATAGAAGCAGAGCCGAAGTACAATTAGATTATTTCTTTTGATTTCGAGTCATGAACATACCGTGTTCATGGCTCTTTTTTTAGCTTAAAGGATAGGAGAATAAAAAACGAGTAATATCAGTCAGGGGGGAAAACTCGGGGGAATGGAAAGCGTGAAGCCCAATATTCCTGCGACAAATCGTGAGGTCATCAGGCAAAGCCATATAGCATGCCGGCCCTAGAACCGGCAGCATCAGCTTACCATTCATTCTCTTTAGCAGGAGTCCTGTATAGCATAAAGTTTCCGGTTGCGATTCTCTTATTCGTTTTATCAGTAATCCTCTCCTGGCATCGGTCACACATGTACGTGTGGATAGGCCTGTTTCTCAGCCGTTTAGCCAGTGAGGATCGATCTTCAATGGATTGGATGGTGTCACATAGCACACACTTTACTCGCATAGATAATCACCTCTGTCTTTTTGGTGTTAAAGTCATTATATCAAAGAAGAAGAGGTAAACACTAATAAATAACTATTTACATGCAAAAACCCCGCTCGGCAAGAGCGGGGTTTATAACTTATTGCTGCTGATTCTTGGTCGTTTTTGCTTGTTTTTGCTGTTGATTATTGAGCCTTTTGTTTTCTTGATCAGAAATCTGGCTGTTATTGGTTTCTGTAGGAGCGGGTTTAACAGAATTCGTTCGGTTTGGAACCTGCGGCATTAATCTTCCAACAATCGCTGCAAGCTCATTGAGTATTCCTCCGATCGGATGGCCTCGTCTGATTTCACTTGCCATTCCCCTTAGTCGCTGCACAGTGTCAGGATCTGCAGTAACTAAAGCGTTAGCCCCATACGGATCCTTTTTTAAAGCTTCTGCTACAGAATATTTAATCGTCCCCGTCCTCGAGGCGTCCAGCTTGGAGTCCACGTCAATTCCCACAACGGCGTACCTTCCGAGCGCTACTGCGGTGGCATCTTCTACGCCAGGTATACCTGTTGCGATTCCGACAAGATGCCGAGAAACCTGCTGAGAGTTTCTTCGTGCTTCTCTTTGTCCGTTATTATTGGCGGTTTGATTTACCTTTGTTAATCGAGGAGCATGATTATCTGTCTGTTCGGCGCTTTTATTGTTATTGTAGTTGCAAGCAAAAAGCAGCAAGAGTGAACTCATGATGGCCAACATCCTTAGCGTTTTCAATTATTTCATCCTTTCAGTCGTGTTCTTTTCCGTTATTTTCTGTGTTTTCGTCTATCTTTATTCAAAAGTTCATACATTTAACTATAGTCCGTCCCGGCTTATGATCTATCAGTGAGGCCGGTCTGCATGCGTTCATCATTCATTAACACTGCCAAAACATAGAAAATCAATAGTCAGGAGGCTGTGTACGTTTGAATAAAATATATGTCCTTGATACGAATGTTCTTTTACAGGATCCCTATTCAATTTTCTCATTTGGTAATCATGAGGTCGTCATTCCAGCAATCGTGCTCGAGGAAGTGGATTCAAAAAAAAGGTACATGGACGAAATCGGAAGAAATGCACGGGAAGTATCAAGGCTGATCGATAAACTTAGGGTAAAAGGAAAGCTCCATGAAAACGTCCCGCTTGAAAATGGGGGAATATTGAGGGTTGAACTTAATCACCGCTCTTTTAAAAGGCTTCAGGAGACCTTTGCTGAACCAACCAATGATAACAGAATATTGGCTGTGTCATTAAATTTATTAAACGAGGAAAAAGGAAAAGAGAACAGCAAACAAGTGATTCTGGTAAGCAAAGATGTGCTCGTGAGGGTCAAAGCGGATGCACTTGGTATTCAAGCCGAAGATTTTCTCAGTGACCGTGTGGTGGATCGAGATGAGCAAACGTATTTAGGCTATAAGGAAATATACGTGAACAGTGAGCTGCTGGATAAATTTTATGAAAAACAGGAGCTTCCTGTTTTGGAGATCGCTAACCACTCCTTCTATCCTCATCAATTTGTCATTATGAAAGACATGTATAGAAGTTCGGTCTCAGCGCTTGCCAGGGTAGAAGATAACGGAAAGAAACTAAAACCTCTGTTATTTGAAGGGGATTCCATCTGGGGAATAAAACCCAGGAATGTTCAGCAAAAAATGGCGATAGAGCTGCTTTTGCGCAAGGATGTCCATCTCGTCACACTGATCGGCAAAGCGGGGACGGGCAAAACCCTCTTAACCCTTGCAGCAGGGCTTTTGCAGACCGAGGATTTGAAAAAGTACATTAAACTCTTTATTGCACGGCCAATTGTACCTGTTGGGAAAGACATCGGATATCTTCCTGGTGAAAAGGACGAAAAGCTAAAACCGTGGATGCAGCCGATCTATGACAATCTTGAATATTTGTTTAATGCTAAAAAACAAGGGGAATTGGAAAAAATCCTTGCAGGCATCGGCTCAATCCATGTAGAGGCGCTCACGTATATCAGGGGGCGAAGTTTGCCCGATCAGTTCATCATTATAGATGAAGCTCAAAACCTTACGAAACATGAAGTGAAAACGATTTTAACAAGGGTAGGAGAAGGGAGCAAGGTGATCCTTTTAGGCGATCCTAAACAGATCGATCACCCTTACCTCGATGAATTTACGAACGGCCTGACTTATGTGGTTGAAAAATTTAAGGATCAGAGCATCAGCGGTCATGTAAAGCTTGAAAAAGGAGAGCGCTCAAGCCTCGCTCAGCTGGCTGCCGACTTGCTTTAGAAGATGGATAACCAAAGAAATAAACCTGCCGCGGCAGGTTTATTTTATAATAAAGCTTCTGATGTTTTTAATAGGAATTTCTTTATTTCTTCCATCACCGAAATAGAAATGAACGGGCCCGTCTTCCTTTAAGGGTTTTCCGTTTAATGAAAAACCTAACACAGCCTTCAGCCCGTCTTCGAGAGTGATCTCTTCCACGCCGTTCTCTGTATGGATTTCAATATGGGAGGCAGATGCATCGGGTTCAGCATTCTTGATAAAATGTCCGAAGCCGATGCCAAAAGTGCCCGTAGCAATGGTCTCCTTTAGTGACTTCCTGGATGATGGTTTTTTCTCTGGAGGAGCGGATCCTTCAATAATCTCTTTGTCCCAGTGGGAAGAAACTGCTTTTAAATATTTCTCTTCTTCACTTTCTAAGGATTCCTTGTCATCAAAGTATGTCGTAAGATCAAATTTCCTGTCATCGAAGATAAATACGCCGGGATCCATTGAAAGATTATACCTAACTTTTCCTTTTAGTTCTAAAATAAAATCCATTTTACCATGCTCCTATTTGATGTAAAGTTAAATTTTTTCCATGTCTATTCTATCATGAATAGAGTTCATACTGTAATATGTTGATTTTTTAGCTGTCAAACGATATATTAAAGAGTAGAAAGCCAAGTAGAACGGAGGGATTATTTTGTCACCTGAGATGGCAACAGGACATCGAGAAAAGGCATTTGAACTGCTACAGGCGGATGCTGCAAAAATACTGAAATTAATTGAGGTGCAGATGGAAAACCTGACGATGCCGCAATGTCCCCTCTATGAGGAAGTGCTTGATACACAAATGTTCGGACTCTCACGGGAGATTGATTTTGCAGTAAGGCTCAACCTCGTTGATGAGGCAGATGGCAAGGGCTTGCTGGAATCACTTGAACGTCAGCTCTCCGCTTTGCATGAAGCTTCAATGCGGAAATAATAGATAACTCAAACCGTTATTGGAATGGTTTGAGTTTTTTTATATGATCCGTTCAATTTCAGGAGCATTTTACAAAGTTGTGTTAAAATATTTTTAACTTTATCATACAGAGGGAAAGGAAGTTTTATATACGAACTACTGTTAGGGAAAAGACTACATAAAGGATGTAAGATAATGTTAAAGAAAATGTTTCGGCACTACGATTATTCACTAGTAATTGCAATTTTGGCACTGTGCGGGATAGGTCTTGTCATGGTTTACAGCGCAAGCATCATTGTCTCAATTAACCGTTTTGGCTATTCCAGCAATTACTTCTTTATTCGGCAGTTTATTTTTTTAGGTGCAGGCCTCGTATGTTTCTTGATTGCGATGATTATTCCCTATCAGCTCTATAAAAAACTCATCGTACCCATTGTTTTCGGATCCATCATGCTGCTCATCGCGGTTTTGTTTATCGGAAAAACAACAAACAACGCACAGAGCTGGATATACATAGGACCTGTCGGTTTCCAGCCGGCAGAATTTGTAAAACTTGGACTTGCGATTTACCTTGCAGCGATCTTTTCAAAAAAACAGGACAAGCTCGAAAACTTTGCGGCAAGTGCTCCGCCTTTGAGCGTATTTGCTGTCATGTTTATTTTAATCATGAAACAGCCGGATTTAGGCACCGGGCTGATTATTGCTGCGACTACGGGCATCATTATTCTAAGTTCAGGAATGAAGCCAGGCCATAAACTGATCCTGATTACATCAGCACTTCTGATTATTGGACTTGGTTCACAGGTTTTAACGAAAGAGCAGAAATCACGCTTTACGGCAGCTTATGAACCTTTCAAAGATCCTCAAGGTGACGGTTTCCAGCTCGTCAATTCATATTTGGCCATTGGTTCTGGAGGCGTTTCCGGTAACGGGCTTGGCCAGAGTATTCAGAAGTATGGTTTTCTTCCAGAGCCCCATACGGACTTCATCATAGCTGTCATAGCAGAAGAGCTTGGCTTTTGGGGAGTCGCGCTGATTATCGGGTTGATCGGCTTTGTCGTAATTAAAGGATTCATTACCGGCCTAAGGAGCAGGGATACTTATGGAAGCCTGCTTGCTTTTGGAATATCAGGGATGGTTGGAATCCAATCCTGCGTTAATCTGGGGGCTGCCATCGGTCTGCTGCCCATTACAGGTGTCCCTTTGCCTTTTATATCGTATGGTGGTTCATCTCTAGTCTTGTTGTTAATTTCCATGGGGATTTTAGTCAATATTTCCTGTCATGTTAATTATAAAAGAAAGCATCAGAAGCCGGAATCTGCACCTGCAAAAGGGAAACTTCACGCGGTGTAATTCCAGGAATAATTAGAGGGAGAGATACCGATGTCACAACAGCAAATCAGAAAAATTTTAGTTGCAAACCGCGGAGAAATTGCCATCCGCATTTTTCGCGCATGTACTGAGCTGGGAATCCGTACGGTAGCGATTTACTCCAAGGAAGATTCAGGTTCCTATCATCGATACAAAGCAGATGAAGCCTATTTGGTTGGAGAAGGTAAAAAACCGATTGATGCTTATTTGGACATTGAAGGTATTATCGCCATTGCAAAAAGGAACGGGATCGACGCTATTCACCCCGGCTATGGGTTCTTATCGGAGAACATCCATTTTGCAAAGCGCTGCGCTGAAGAAAATATTACATTTATCGGACCGAAGCAGGAGCACCTTATTATGTTCGGTGATAAAGTGAAAGCAAGAGAAGTTGCTGTTAGTGCAGGGCTTCCCGTTATTCCAGGCTCAGACGGGCCGGTGAACAGCCTTGATGAAGTAAGGGCATTTGCCGGGGAACATGGTTATCCCATCATCATCAAGGCCTCTCTAGGCGGCGGCGGAAGAGGAATGCGGATCATTAGAAGTGAGAATTCACTGGCGGAAGGTTACGAAAGAGCCAAATCAGAAGCGAAAGCTGCGTTTGGTGAGGATCAAGTATATGTCGAAAAATTTGTAGAAAAGCCAAAGCATATCGAAGTTCAAATTCTTGCTGACTCAGATGCTAACATCGTCCATTTGTTCGAGAGGGACTGCTCTGTACAGAGAAGGCACCAAAAAGTGGTCGAAGTGGCGCCAAGTGTTTCACTCAGCAAGGAATTAAGGCAGGAAATATGCGAATCGGCTGTTCAATTGATGACACATATCAACTATTTAAACGCTGGAACGGTAGAGTTCCTCGTTACGGATGACGGCAGATACTATTTTATTGAAGTAAATCCGCGTGTACAAGTAGAACATACGATAACCGAAATGGTTACCGGCGTTGATATCGTCCAGACACAGATCCTGATTGCGCAGGGGAACCAGCTTCATGGTGATGTGATTGCCATTCCTCATCAAGAGGATATCTCCTGTCACGGATATGCGATCCAGTGCCGGGTAACTACAGAAGATCCAGCCAACAATTTCATGCCTGATACAGGAAAGATTAATGTTTATCGTTCGGGCGGGGGGTTTGGCGTCCGTTTAGATGCTGGGAACGGCTTTCAGGGCGCAGTCATAACACCGCACTATGATTCTTTGCTTGTTAAGCTTTCAACATGGGCTCTGACCTTTGATCAAGCGGCTGCTAAGATGCTCAGGAACCTTAAAGAGTTCCGTATCCGCGGTATAAAAACGAATATTGAATTCCTTGAGAATGTTGTAAAGCACAAGTCGTTTCTTACGGGGAACTATGATACGTCTTTCATTGACACATCAAATGAGCTGTTCATTTTCCCTAAGAGGAAAGACCGGGGAACGAAAATGCTAACGTATATCGGGTCCACAACTGTAAACGGTTTTCCGGGCATGGAAAAAATCAAAAAACCTGCGTTTCTCAAACCGCGTCTCCCAAATGTGAAGACAATTGAAAAGCCTGCAGACGGAACGAAACAGATCCTTGAACAGCATGGTGCAGACGGCCTTGTGAATTGGATTAAAGAACAGAAGAAGGTTCTTTTGACCGATACGACCTTTAGGGACGGGCATCAATCACTGCTGGCTACCCGGGTGAGGACGAACGACCTGCTTCATGCGGCAGAACCAACAGCAAAACTATGGCCTTCTATGTTTTCCCTTGAGATGTGGGGAGGAGCTACCTTCGATGTAGCGTATCGTTTCCTGAACGAAGACCCTTGGCATCGTCTCCTCAAGCTTCGTGAAAAAGTTCCAAATATTTTATTCCAAATGCTGCTGCGGGCTTCCAATGCAGTAGGCTACAAAAATTATCCTGATAATGTCATTGAAGAATTTGTAGAAAAATCTTCAGAAGCCGGAATTGATGTATTCCGTATTTTTGATAGTTTGAACTGGGTTGAGGGAATGACAGTTGCGATCGATTCAGTCAGGAAGAACGGAAAAATAGCTGAGGCAGCTCTATGCTATACAGGCGATATTCTTGATTCTTCGAGGACGAAGTATAATGCAGAGTATTATATTAAAATGGCAAAAGAATTAGAAGCCGCTGGTGCGCATATCCTTGCTATCAAGGATATGGCGGGTCTGCTGAAGCCCCAGGCTGCCTATGAGCTTGTTTCACGGTTAAAAGAAAATGTCAGCCTTCCTGTACACCTGCATACCCATGATACAAGCGGGAACGGAATATTCACTTATTCAAAAGCGATAGATGCAGGAGTGGACATCGTAGACGTTGCTGTGAGCTCAATGGCAGGGGGGACTTCCCAGCCTTCAGCGAACTCGCTCTACTACGCCCTTGCAGGAAATGAGCGCCAGCCTGATGCCAATATCGGCAAATTACAGGAGCTGAGCTCGTACTGGGAGGATGTGCGAAAGTATTACCAAGGATTTGAAAGCGGAATGAACGCACCTGATCCAGAAGTATATGAGCATGAGATGCCTGGCGGACAGTTCAGCAATCTTAAGCAACAGGCAAAAGCGGTTGGACTTGAAGAAAAATGGGATGATGTGAAAAGAATGTACCGCCGCGTCAACGATATGTTCGGTGATGTTGTAAAGGTGACTCCATCCTCAAAAGTAGTCGGAGATATGGCATTGTTTATGGTTCAGAACGATCTAACAGAAGATGATGTGTATGAAAAAGGAGAAAAGCTGGATTTCCCTGATTCCGTCGTTGAGTTTTTCCAGGGTTATATCGGCCAGCCGTATCAGGGCTTTCCTAAAGAACTTCAGCAGCTGATCCTGAAAGGAAGAGAGTATATCACTCAGCGTCCTGGTGAATTGCTGGAGGCAGCTGACTTTATAGACATTAAAGAGACACTGTTCCATAAGCTGAACAGGCAAGTGACCAGTTTTGATGCGATATCCTATGCACTTTATCCGAAGGTTTTGTTGGATAGGGAGAGAATGTATGATCAGTTTGGCGATCTTTCAGTACTTGATACCCCGACTTTCTTCTATGGCATGAGGCTGGGTGAGGAAATTGAGGTTGAAATTGAACAAGGTAAAACCCTTATCGTAAAATTGGTATCTATCGGAGAACCGCAAAAAGACGGTACGAGGGTCGTTTATTTTGAGCTCAATGGACAGCCAAGGGAAGTTGTCGTTAAAGATGAAAGCATCAAATCGGCAGTCGCCGTAAAAAGAAAAGTAGATCCGTCCGATCCGGGCCATATTGGCGCAAGCATGCCTGGAACTGTCGTCAAGGTATTGGTAGAAAAGGGCGAAAAAGTTAACAAAGGTGACCACTTGATGATCACAGAGGCGATGAAAATGGAAACCACCGTGCAGGCACCATACGATGGAATTGTTAAAGAAATCCACGCATCCAACAGCGAAGCAATAGCACCAGGGGATTTATTGATCGAGTTAGCAAAGTAGGATTGCACCCATAAATCTATTGGGGATTTATTGATTGAATTGGCTAAGTAAGATACTTGAATAAATCCCTTGATATTAAAACAGCAGAATAGCTTCTTTAAAAGGCATTTCTCTTTTGTGAGAAATGCTTTTTTTATGGAGGATCTATCAGTTCAAAGAAAATTCACAAATTTGTTAAATTTCAGCCTTATACTAAAGTTTGCCAAAACATAGGAATAATATAGGAATCTGTCTATCCGAGTCGAAGTATACAAACCTTTTAAATTGTTTTATAATGTTTTAGAAACATGTCTGCCGTATCACAACATTTTGTGATAAATTTCGCAAATATGTGAGAAAAGAAAGGCGTTTTACATATTGATTTCCGATTCATTACTATTTAGAATAAAATATGGCATTTTACCTGGATAGTTTCTCAAAAACCAGAAATGGAAGGAAACTTGCCTGTAAAGGAGGTGTATACGGTGAGCAAAACTCAAACGACATTTGATGATGCTGACAACGTGATCAAGGCTGATTCTTTACCGGAAGCTAGTCCGACAGGTACGTGGAAAGATTTCCTCACAATTGCCAAGATGGGAATCGTTATTTCAAATCTTATCACTGTATTTGCAGGTGTTTTTCTTGCCATAAAGTTTAACGGACTTCTTTTTGCAGATGAGCTGAACGTGCTGGTTCTTGCTGTTGTTGGCTCGGCCTTGGTGATCGCGGGAGGCTGCTGTTTAAACAATTACATAGACCGCGATATTGACGGTTTGATGGATCGTACAATGGACAGACCTACGGTAACTGGAAAGATTGAGGCCCATCAAGCATTGTGGATGGGGATTATTTTATCTGCCATTGGTGTCATTCTCCTTGCAATGACAACGCTAACAGCCGCTGTTTTTGGCCTTATTGGTTTATTTGTGTATGTGGTGGTCTACACGATGTGGCTAAAAAGATCTCATTCTATCAATACAGTTGTGGGGGGGATTTCTGGAGCAATGCCGCCGCTGATCGGATGGGCCGCAGTCGATGCAAACCTCGATTTGATGGCTTGGATACTTTTTCTCATTATGTTTCTATGGCAGCCTCCGCATTTTTTGGCACTAGCCATGAAGAGATGTGAAGAGTACAGGAAAGCAGGAATTCCGATGCTTCCAGTCGTTTCAGGATTTAAAATGACAAAGCGCCAGATGATCTGGTATGTAGCTGCTCTCATCCCGGTTTCCTTGTATTTGTACCCATTTGGAAAGGTATTTACCACTATAGCCGCTGTTTTGGGAATCGGCTGGCTAATCCTTGGTTTATCGGGCATCTGGACGAATGATGACATCAAATGGGCAAGACAGATGTTTGTCTATTCTCTTAATTACTTGACCATCTTATTTGTCGCTATGATTCTCGTAAACATCTAATATCGATTTCAGTCAGGACCAACCCTTGGTTTCGGCTGGATGAATATATTTAAGACCTTTTATATAAAAGGGCTTACATTGATTTGCTATTTGCTGCTTAATGTAAACGGGCCCTGGCCGTTTATAACAAGCAGGTAATAGATTTTAGTAGCTGAACTACAACGAGAAAGTGGGGTTTTATGAAGTGATGAGAAATTTGCTGCGTAAAGGGCGGGTAATCCCTTTGTTTGCAATGCTGGCGCTTCTGCTGATGGGTTGTGGTGATCCAACTCTGTCTGCGCTTCTGCCGCAAGGTGAAGTAGCCACCAAACAATACTCTTTAATGGTGCTGAGCCTGGCAATTATGATTTTTGTATTGTTGGTCGTTTTTATCATTTATGTATTTGTTTTAGTGAAATTTCGAAAGCGCAAGGGCGATGACACGATTCCTGAACAAGTGGAGGGAAACCATCTGCTCGAAATTCTTTGGACTGCGATTCCAATCCTTTTACTGATTATTCTGGCGGTTCCAACGGTTATGCAGACTTTCGATGTGTCTGCGAAAGATAAACCTAAAAAGGGAGAGCTATCTTTAAAAGTTACCGGCCATCAGTACTGGTGGGAATTTGAGTATCCGAAAGAAGAGATTATTACATCACAGGAACTCGTGCTTCCAGTGAACACAAAAGTACACGTCGAGCTGTCATCAGCTGATGTTATCCACTCTTTCTGGATTCCATCCCTTGCCGGTAAAACGGACACCAACCCAGGTGATGGCAGCAAGAACTACATGTGGATCGAAACAGGAAAGAAAGAACAGGTGTATAAAGGGAAATGTGCTGAATTATGCGGTGCTTCTCATGCCCTCATGGATTTCAAAGTAAAAGTCGTTTCCAAAGAAAAATATGAAGCCTGGGTAGATTCATTCAAGAAGGCAAGCGGCAATGCTACAGGAAATGCTGCTGAAGGACAAAAAATATTTAAAAAGAACTGTTTATCTTGCCACGCGGTAGGCAAAGACGGCGGAAACACCGGTCCTAACCTTACTGGTTTCGGTGATAAACAGCGTGTTGCCGGTGTACTTGAGCACAACAAAGAGAACGTTGAAAAATGGATTAAAAATCCTCAAAAAGTAAAGCCAGGCAATAACATGCCGAACGTGCCCCTTAACGATGAAGAAGTTGACGCAGTAGCTGACTATCTTCTTAGTCTAAAACTTCAATAGACATTAGGAGCTGTTTGTAAAAAGGAGGTAAAAAGGTGTCTACTCACGCAAGTCACACAAAGAGAAGCGGGCTGATGGACTGGCTCACTACTGTTGACCATAAAAAAATCGGTATTCTATACCTTATAGCTGGCGGTTTCTTCTTCATTATTGGAGGAATCGAAGCGATGTTAATGCGTATTCAGTTGATAAAACCGGAAAATGACTTTGTCGCTGCCGAGACGTTTAACCAATTGCTGACAATGCACGGCACTACCATGATTTTCTTTGCAGCCATGCCGTTGATTTTTGCTTTTATGAATGCTGTAGTCCCATTGCAGATCGGTGCAAGGGACGTTGCCTTTCCATTTGTTAATGCGTTGGGGTTCTGGCTGTTTTTCTTCGGTGGAGTACTACTGAATTTAAGCTGGCTCTTAGGGGGAGCTCCTGATGCTGGTTGGACGGCTTATGCGCCTCTGTCAACAACGTCCGGAGGACCAGGAGTGGACTTTTATGTACTCGGAATTCAGATATCGGGTATAGGAACCCTTATAGGGGGGATTAACTTCCTTGTAACGATCATCAACATGCGTGCACCTGGTATGACATTCATGCGTATGCCTTTGTTTACCTGGACCGCATTCGTTACATCAGGTTTGATTCTATTCGCATTCCCTCCATTAACGATTGGTTTATTTATGTTATCTTTTGACAGGGTCTTTGATGCAAACTTTTTTAACCCGGACAATGGCGGGAATATCTTGATTTGGGAGCATATCTTCTGGATCTTCGGACACCCGGAAGTTTATATCCTGATCTTGCCTTCATTTGGTGCGATCAGTGAGGTAGTTGCTACATTCTCAAGAAAACGTCTTTTCGGATACAGTGCCATGGTGTTCGCGACCGTTTTGATTGGTTTCTTAGGATTCATGGTTTGGGTCCACCATATGTTTACGGTAGGCCTTGGTCCTGTAGCTAACTCGATTTTTGCCGTAGCAACTATGGCTATCGCTGTTCCTACAGGTGTTAAGATCTTTAACTGGCTTTTTACGATGTGGGGCGGAAGAATCGTATTCTCAACAGCCATGCTTTGGGCGGTTGGATTTATCCCGACATTCGTAATGGGTGGGGTAACAGGAGTTATGCTTGCCATACCTTCAGCAGACTACCAATTCCATGACAGCTATTTTGTTGTTGCCCATTTCCATTATGTAATTGTGGGTGGGGTAATACTTGGACTATTTGCAGGCCTGTACTATTGGTATCCTAGAATGTTTAACAGGGTTTTGAATGAAACTCTTGGGAAAATTCATTTCTGGACGTTTTTTATCGGCTTCCATCTTACATTCTTCCCTCAGCATTTCTTGGGCCTCATGGGTATGCCGCGCCGTGTATTTACATACCTTTCTGGGCAGCAGCTGGATCAATTGAACTTTATCAGTTCAATCGGTGCCTTCTTGATGGCAATCGGTACGATTGTATTATTTATCAACATTATCATCTCAGCTTCAAAAAAATATGCACCTTCTTCCGATCCTTGGAATGGAAGAACATTGGAATGGGCCATTCCGTATCCTACACCTGAATATAACTTTGCACAAACACCATTGGTTCGGGGACTTGATGCCTATTGGATTGAAAAAACAGCTGGGAATAAAGGCATGACGCCTGCAGAACCAGTGGGGGATATCCACATGCCTAATCCATCCATCCTCCCGCTCTTTATGTCAATCGGGCTTTTTATCGCAGCGTTAGGATTAATTTATAATCATATGACGGTAACAATCATGGGAATAGTCGCCACGTTTATTTGCATGTTCTTACGTTCAATCATTGACGACCATGGCTTCCATATTCACAAAGAAGAAGTTGAAGCTGATTTAAAGGGGGTTAAAGAATAATGCACGCGGATGAACGATTAAATGATGCTAACTTTCCAGAACATCCCGAAAAAGCCACCCTTGAAGGCAAAAATAAATTTTTAGGCTTTTGGCTCTTTCTTGGAGGAGAAACCGTTTTATTTGCAACATTGTTCGGTACCTATTTAGGTCTTCGCCACATGAACATGGACGGACCGACGACTGAGGAGCTGTTTAAGCTTCCTACTGTATTTTTGGCAACTATGCTCCTGTTAACGAGTTCTTTAACGAGCGTGTATGCTGTACTCGCATTGAAACAAAACCGTGTCCGAAATCTTCAGGGGTGGTTCCTTGTAACCTTGTTACTAGGGCTTGGGTTCCTTGGCCTTGAAGTGTATGAATTTATGGAATATGTTCATGAAGGGCATACTTTTACAAGCAGTGCTTTTGGTTCTGCCTTCTATACATTGGTAGGATTCCATGGAGGCCACGTAGCATTCGGCTGCCTTTGGATCATTACACTGCTCGTGCGCAACTGGAACCGCGGAATTACACTTGTAAACGCGCCTAAGTATTATTTATTTGCCCTCTATTGGCACTTTGTAGATGTCGTTTGGGTATTCATTTTCACTGTTGTGTATCTTATGGGGAAGGTGGGTTAAGAAATGGCTAATCACAGCAACCCTGAAACCAATGTTCACCGCAGCGAGGCACTGCAGCGTAAATTGGCGTTTAAAGAAGAGAGAAAACACCATAATGTTTCATTCATCATGATGATCCTTTTAACTCTGATTGCATTTTACGCCATTTGGAGTGATAAAGTAGCTGATTCTTTTGCAGTACTATTTATCCTGGTACTTGCAGTTGTTCAAGTGTTCTTTCAATTGTATATCTGGATGCATTTAAGTCATAAGGGCCATGACTTCCCGCTTTGGGGAATGGCTGCTGGAATTCTTGTTGCTGCCATCACAGTGGTTGGTATCGCAGGCATGATCTGGACGTCTTAAATAGGAAAATGGCTGCTTAGTGCAGCCATTTTCCATAAATTTTGAATATCCCTGCTTTCCATGGAAAGGAGTTTATATAATGGGTCATACGATGGCACATGAAAAAATCAGTGATTTTAGTTTTTACAGCCTTTATCGGCCGGATATTTTTATGTTAATATTAATGGTTGGAATTTTATATTATAAATTTTATGGCAGCAGAACCTCCAATTTTCAAACGACAAAACTTCAAAAATTCTTTTTTACTGCAGGCCTTGTTTTTTTATATGTCGCTAAGGGCAGTCCTTTGAATGTGATCGGCCATCATTATTTATTCAGCGTTCATATGGTTGAAATGGCAGTGAGCTATTTAGCGGTTCCTCCGCTGATGATTCTTGGAATGCCGCATGGTTTTTACAGAAAGTGGTTCAGCCGGCAAAATAAGCTAATGAATACCATTAGTTTTTTAACCAAGCCGCTCATCGCGATCTTGTTATTTATAACCCTTTTTTCCATTTACCATATGCCTGTAATCTTTGATGCAGTTATGGCAAACGGGTTACTCGCTTTAATAAGCCATACGATTTTGCTCCTTACTGCTTTTACCATGTGGTGGCCTGTTTTATGTCCAATTGAAGAGTTGAATACATTATCTGACCTGCAGAAAGTGGGATATGTATTTGCAAGCGGTGTATTACTTACACCGGCCTGTGCTCTGATCATGTTTGCCAATGATTTGCTCTATGCCACCTACGCACATGTTCCAGAGCTGTATTCTTTCCTGCCTCCGATGGAAGACCAAATGACGGGTGGAATTGTGATGAAAATTCTTCAAGAGGTGGTCTACGGCTTTGTTCTTGGACACATTTTTTATAAATGGGTGAAAAGAGAACGGGCGAAGGACAAGGAAGACTTGGCACTGATCAAGATGAGTGCAGCAAATAATTCATAAAGCCATGAAGTTAACCGCAAGCCGGTTAACTTTTTTTGTGGAAAAAAAAGTGTTGAAACCGATCATGTCGAATGTTTAACTAGAGAGAATAAGGAGGAAAACCAGTGATAAGAAATCTTGAAAAGAAAGAACTGATGCAATCTCTTGAGCTTTCTCAATATGCATTCAGGTACACATTATCAAAAGAAGAAATCGAAAAGAGACTTAACAATCTCGATCCTGCTACAGTTTACGGTACTTTTGACGAAAATGGAAAGCTATTGGCTAAACTGCACTTGCTGCCTTTCGAGGCTTACTTCGGAGGAAAATCCGTGAAAATGGGCGGCTTGGCGGGAGTGGCGACTTGGCCGGAAAACCGAAGAAAGGGACTGGTCAGGGAACTGCTCAGACATTCTTTGGAGGCAATGAATAGCTCAGGAACCTATCTATCTATGCTTCATCCGTTTTCGGTGAAATTTTACAGGAGCTTTGGATGGGAACTAACGTGTGATTACAAGAAATACAAAATACATAAAACTCAATTCCCGCCCTTCCACGAGGTTTGTGGGAGCGTGGAACGGCTCACTTCCAATGATGGGCACATCCTATACCCGATATACGAACGTTTCTCAGAACGCTATAACGGCTCGTTGAAGCGGAATGAAGCCTGGTGGAACAATAATGTTCTTCGTGACTTGAAAATTGCGCTATACCGAGGAAAAAACAATGAAGGGAAAGGTTACATCCTTTATTCCATAAAAGACAAAGTGATGGAGATCGACGAGTTTGTTGCACTGGACCGAGAAAGCTGGGAAGGGCTTTGGAACTTTATCAGGAATCATGATTCGATGATGGAGGAGGCCACTATCATTGCTCCTCCCGATGATGAACTGGGCTATTATTTAGAAGATCCAAAAATACATCAGGAGCAGCATAGTTATTTTATGGGGAGAATTGTAAACGTCCTTGAGGCTTTAAAGGATTATCCGTTCAATCAGATTGAAGGCGGGACCTTATTCCTTCACGTGGAAGATGCCTTTGCGGAATGGAATGCAGGAACCTATGCCATTACAGCAGAAGGCAGCCGGCCAAACATAAATTTCTTTCCTGCCAAAGCGGGTGAAAAGTCATGCCAAGTGACACCTGAACGGGGAATTACCCTTGGAATAAGGGAGTTGTCTGCCATTCTCTTTAATTATAAAAAACCGAAAGATCTATTGCTTCATGGAAGGATTTACGGAAAAGAAGAAGATATTACATTGTTTGAGTCACTGCTCCCAGAGCATACACCTTTTATTTATGACTTTTTTTAAGGAGAAGGATAGGATGCCAAAAAAACAAAATGCCATTGAAGCCGCCAAAAAATTTGTTGATCATTATTTTCCTTCGGGTGAGGTTGCTTTTCTAGCAGGGAGCATCGTCAGAGGAGAGGGTACAGAAAGCTCAGATCTGGATATTGTTATTTTTGATGCTTTGGCAGACCATTCGTATAGAAAATCATATGTTGAGTACGGATGGCCAATCGAAGCTTTCGTTCACAGCTTTCAATCCTATAAGGTCTTCTTTAAGGAAAACAGAGAAAGGGCGAGGCCTTCACTTCCTCAGATGTGTGCTGAAGGTATTATATTGAAAGACAATGGACAGGCATCTGCGATTAAAAACGAATCTTTAGCTCTGTTAAAAAGAGGCCCATTACCTTGGAAATCCAAAGAAGTAGATGCTGCCCGTTATGGAATCTCAAATCTCCTCGATGATCTTGATGGATCCAACAATCCATTCGAGGATCTTTTCATCGTTTCAAAATTGGCCGAAATGATTCATGAATTCGTGCTTCGTGTGAATGGGTGCTGGATTGGAGAAGGGAAATGGATGGTAAGGGCTTTAAAGGAATTTGACGAAGAGTTTGCGCTGCAATTCGTTCAGGTGTTCGATTCCTACTATAAAAACAGGGATAAAGAGAATGTGGTACGTTTTGCGGATCATGTTCTCGAGCCATATGGCGGACGGCTTTTTGAAGGATATTCACTCGGAAAACATGAATAAAAGGAAACCCTTTCCAAGAGGAAAGGGTTTTTGTTCATGCAGGCTCTATTTAATTTCTTCAATCACTTGATTGATCAGTCTTTTGCAATGGTCCGTAATATTTTTAGGAAACTCTTCATCATATTCTACCCCATGAGGATAATAATGTTTCCCAAGGTAAGGATCAGAGAGTTCGATCTTTGCGTGAGGGGTTTCAACTTCGCCCTCTGTCACACGGCATGGGAAACGCAAGTAGTATACATCACCATTTGTCATATCTTCGAACTTATAATCGTATGTAATTCTTTCATAATCCCATTGTCCTGCCCGGATAATTCCGTGGTTATGCATGATATGTTCAAGAATTGAAAATTGGACAACTTGCCCCTTCAGGCCGCTTTCTTCAAATAACATTTCCTTAACCTCCCACTGTTCATGTAAACCTTTACCTATCTATGATAGTATGAAAGCGTTCAAGATGCAATCGTTGTCATAATATTTCCCCTTTAATGAAGGTTGTATAGAATGTCTGCTAAAGTGAACACTATTCCTGATAAAAAATCTGTTTGGAGGGATTACTTTTGAAAACAATGAGAGACATTATGACAACAAACGTGGATGCTTGTTCACCTCAGGAGACTATCTATGATATTGCAGTGAAAATGAAACAGGATGATGTGGGAGTCATTCCAGTATGTGAAGGAAAGAAACTTCTCGGGGTGATCACGGACAGAGATATCGTAATCAGGGCGGTGGCTGAAAAAAAACAAGGATCAACGAGAGTGACAGATGTTATGAGCAGTGAACTCGTGACAGGCAGCCCCGACATGACCATCGAAGAAGCTTCCAAACTTATGTCCAAGGATCAGATACGCCGCTTGCCGATTGTGGAGAACAGCACATTAGTTGGAATTGTTTCGCTTGGTGACATCGCAGTCCACAAAGAAACAGACTCAAAAGCAGGTATCGCATTAAGTGAAATATCGGAACATAGAGATCAGCTTCAGTAAATCAGAAGAAAAGGTTATGTAAAAAAGCGCCTAATTAAGGTGCTTTTTTAATTTATAGACAAATTCCACATTTGTGAGATACAGTTATGACAGGTATGTTTTGAAGGGAGAACCACTTTTGAAGAAAACTGCAATTCTAACTTTTTTAGGAATTCTCATTACTTTTTTCTTTTTGGACAGCTGTGATCAAAATACGTATAACGACCCTGGAAGACAAGAGCGGCATAAGATTCCCCAGGAGAGTATTCACCCGTTGAAAATTGAAAAGTCGACTGTGGCTAATTTGGTGGGCAAAGGCGAAAGCTATCTGACCAAACGGCTCGGGCCGCCTGACCGGATCGACCCATCGTCCTATGGTTATGACTGGTATGTTTATTCCAGTTCAGAAAACCAGTATTTGCAGGCTGGCGTGAAAGACAGTAAAGTTGTTACCATTTTTGCAGCAGGGGATGGAGTGCCGAATAAGCCGTTTAAGATTGGCCAGCCTGTAACTTCCATTCTTAAGCGCGTTCCCGTAAAAAGTGAGGTAACCGTTAAAAAGAGTCATGATTTCTTCCGTTTTGAACTTTCGGAGGAAGAAATGAATACCCGGCCGCTGATTCCTTTTCATGGTATATACGCCCAGCTGTATTTTGATAAATTTACACAGGAGCTTTCGAGTATCAGGTATCTGGATAAAGAAACGTTGCTGATACAAAGGCCTTATTCTGTCGTATATAGAGGAAGCTTGAAAAAGCAGCCATCATTTTCAAGGGAAAAGCAAAGAAAAATAGAAAAAGGCCAAGAACAGCAGATTTTGGATATTACGAACGTTATTCGCCTACAACATGGTTTGGAACCTTTGGAATGGGATAGCAGGGCAGCGAACGTAGCGTTTCTTCACAGCAAGGAAATGGAAGATCTCCACTATTTTTCTCATACGTCCCCAGCTTCCGGTGATTTGGCTGACCGCCTGGATGCGGGAAAAGTGAAGTATACACAAGCTGGTGAGAACATCGCGGCAAAGTATACAGATGGCCCGGCTGCCGTCGAAGGATGGCTGAATAGCCAAGGTCACCGGGAAGCGCTCTTAAATAAGGAATATAGCCGGCTGGGTGTAGGAGTTTATAGGAGCAATTTTACTCAGAATTTTATTACGCCTTGATGAGGGATAAGGGAGAGGATTCTCCCTTATTTTTTAATGATAAAAAATGTTCCGGTCGAGACGGCAACTAATTGATTTTGGTCTCCGTATACTTTAGCTTCCATAACAATAACCTTTTTACCGCGGCTGAGTACTTCCGCTTTGCACCGAAGAAATTTTCCTGTCCCTGGTGAAGTATAGTTTACTTTCATTTCCAAAGTAACAGCAGCTGAACCTTCAGGAAGAGTCAGGCTTGCTGCTGTACCCATAGCGGTATCCAACAGAGTTGCCGTGAGCCCGCCATGCACCATTCCTAAAGTATTGCTTAATAATGGAGTAATCGGTATGGTAATTTCCAGGTTATGTTCGTCAATGATGTTCAAATGCATATCCATCAGGCTCGATATGTAAGAGGAACGTGTATTTTCCCTTTTATTTTTTAGGCTTTTCATTATCCCTGAAAGTAGATGAATTTCTTCATCTGAGGCTTCTGCTAGGAAGGAAGCCAATTCATCGTAAAGTCCCATCTTTATTTCCTCTCTCTCTGTCTAGTTGCAACACCCGGCTGCTCTTCAATTTTGACATAAAGAGCAAAGGATAACAATGATGTTTAACCATCAGCACTGCAAAAATAGGCGCACCTTTTTATAGGCGGAACTGTATCATGTAGTAGGTGAATTCTAGTCGTTGAAGGACAGCCGGGGGTGAGAAGATGAAAAAAGACGTTGAGGCATTCCGAATATTTGTTCAGAAACATCCTAAGCTGATAAGTGAAGTCCGTTCAAATAAACGTTCGTGGAGGGATGTTTATGAAGACTGGTATTTCCTCGGAGAAGAACATGAAAGCTGGGATCCGTTCAAGTCGGTTCAAGATGAGGAGGCGGTAAAGAGCGATCATTTCAGGGGGCTGAAAGAAAGAAAGCAGAAACAGGCACCAGCTGACCAACCGCCAAAAAAAGAGATTACAGTCGGCGATGTTTTCTCCATGTTTCGGGACATCAATGTCAGTGAGCTTCAGCAGCACATTGCCCAGTTCAGCGGGGCAATCGAAGGCATTCATCAGCTGCTAAAGCAATTTCAGGGCAGCAAGCCCGTTCAGGGTCCGCCGACCAAACCAGGTGAAAGTTATTTTTCTATCTTTAAAGACTAAGGGGTGTGCCGGATGAGAAGAGAAATTATCGATTATTTAAATACAAGGCCGGATCTCAAATTTTTTATTCGGGAACAGCCTCGATGGTATCGCGATCTTTCGAGGAATCCTCTCTTGCTGGAAGTTATGGAAAATGAAGCGAATGTGTTCTTTGGAAGAACATTTGGCCAGCGGATCGATAAGTTTCACAACCAAGTGAAAACGGTAGGCTTAATGATTGATTTTCTGAGTATGATGGGAAAAGGGGAAGACCTATAGGCCTGCTATAGGCTTCTCTATTCATCGTATAAAAAGAATAATCCAATCTACCGGTTCTTTCCGGAAGATAAAAGGTAATCATGGATTTTTTTCTCTGGAGATACATCGATGTGGTTAAACGCCTGGTTGCCAAACAGAACATTGAATTCCAGGATATAAAAACGGCCGTTCGCCGCAACGATATCAAAGCCGGCATGATTAATATTTAGTTCTTTAGACACACGAAGGACAAGCTCTAATGCTTCTCGAGGAATGTCATCAAATGAAATGGTTCCGCCTTGGCTTACATTATTATGAAAGCCGTTGCTGCCTATACGCCAATAACTGCCGATAATCTCATCGCCAACCACACATACTCGAAGGTCACGGTCGATCGGTAGATATTCCTGTACATAGAAAACATCGTTTGCTTGTGCGTACTCATCAAATTCCTGCTCGTTATGAACGAGAAACACACCTTTTCCCATCGAATTCCGGATTTCTTTGGCAACAAAGGGTAATGGAAACGATTCCAGCACTTTCCGCTTGTTCTCTCTGGAATTTCCGAGGATTTCGGTGTAGGGAAGGTTTTCTGGACAAACCGTCCACAGCGCGCGTGTCATTTCCATTTTGCTGTACCCGAGCTGAATGCTTTCAATGCTAGGAAATATTTTTTTCTTCATACCATAGACCAGTGAATTTACCTGCCAATTTTCGGGGAAAAGAAGAATGTCGGCTGCTTTAATCTTATCGAGTTCTTTAAACATGTTATCGGGCTTCACATATTGTATATTAGGTATTCCAATCGTTCTAAAAGGATTAAACGTCACAAGTTTCATTTGGGATCCTCGCTCTCCAAGTCTTTCAAACGAGAGTATTATACTTTTTTTCAACGAATGGAGTCAACGTTATTTGGCTGATTTTCTTTTATCTCGTAAAAAATTCAGCTATAATAGGATGAAACGAAAAAGAATAAGTAATCATTGCAGGGAGTGAGAGGGATGTTGGGATCAGTGCTGGATATTGAATTGCTGGATGAATCCTATTCTCTCGGAAAAATGATAGCTGAATCTGAAGCTGCCATACAATACCGAGTGTTTAAATATAATCTTGAACAAGACGCAAACGCACAGAAACTTATCATGGAATTCAATAAAGCAAAAGAATTGTATGAAGAAGTGCAGCGTTTTGGAAAATATCATCCTGATTATAAGACCGTATCAACAAAGGTAAGGGTTTTAAAAAGGGAACTTGATTTTAATGAGACCATCGCTGGTTTCAAAAAAGCCGAGAAGGAACTGGAAAGTCTGTTGAACGAATGCAGTTCTCTGATCGCCGGCAGCGTTTCGGAGCATATCAAAGTACCTACGGGCAATCCATTTTTTGATTCGAAAAGCTGCAGCGGAGGATGCGGAAGCGGCGGAGGATGCAGCTGCAGTTAAGAGCTCTTCACGGAGCTCTATTTTTCCTATATTAATGATAGCGGATACAATCCTCACAAAGGTTGCCGCAGCAAAACATCTTCATTTGAGGAACAAGAAAACGAAATCGGAATACATATAAATCAGAATCTGTCCGGACATAGGATAATTCTGCATTTAGCCTACTGCCCTTCATGGCCTGCATCGAGCGGTTCTTCAGCTCTTCCTCAATTTTTGTTCGATCCGCCGTGCCATCCGTTCTAATATAGAGGAAGGGCAAACCGGTGATCAGTTTCTTTTCGGCCGAGTGGACAAAGGGCGTCTGCCGTATGGCCTCGAGGAAACTGTTCCAGATGTGATCCAGATCCATAAGGAAATCCCTCCCTTTATTAAATGGGATGAAATTGCAGACTGATCATAATCGTGCTAGACTAAAAAAAATGATGGTGGTAAAGGAGTATTTTATGATTGGAAACCGAATGGGGCTTGCGGTTTATTTGCATTCATTGAAATTTTCTAAGCAGCTGAGAAGATATGGAAATGTGCATTACATTTCTAAACGGATGAAATATGCGGTAATTTATTGCGATGGTTCTAAAATAGAAGATGTTGCGAGTAAACTTGAATCTCTTCATTTCGTAAAAGAAGTGAAACGATCCTTTAAACATGAAATTAAAACAGAATATGAGAGCAAGATTCCGGATAAAGCAAAGGAATATGATTATAAGATGGGATTATGAAGTAGGATGACCCGAAAACAGGATTGGGTCATCTTTTTTTATGCTCAGATTCAGCAATGCGCTTTACTTATGACAATGGCGGAATAAGATAGTTTAAGCGCAAAATACCGGTCAGATAGTGGTAATACAGCTCTTTCTCTCCAAAGTCGCCAGAAGGTTTCACGTCAAACATGATGATCTCTTTTTCAAGTTTTCGGGAGAGCTCTTCAAAAAGCTTAAAACGTTTTGAATCGGCAGGAATTCCTTCACGGCATATGTAGAGCGGCTGAAAATTCCCTTCGTTTGCAGGATCCAGAACGACAATGAATGAAGCTTTTGGATTGCCATGAATCTCTGTTCTCAGACAGAGCAGCTGACTGACTCTTCTTTTGTTTGTTTCAGCAATTTCCATGAGTTCATAAATATCCGAGTAGCCTTCTCCAAGCTCTATAAAACGCTGAATCATACGATTCGATGCCCCCTTTCTATCTTTGACTTTAGCACACAAGGCTCAGGCTGAAAAGTGAAAGCCAGCCCTGTTCCATAAAAAAAACCCGCAGAACTTCTGCGGGTTGCCCAAGGATAAGTAAAAACAATTTTACTATCTTTAAGGCGATGGGAGAGGAGAAACCGGAGGAAGAACTTATGGGGAAGTAAGTCTTCTCCGCGGTTGGCAACAACATCAGTTAGGGATGTTGTTATCTTTAGTATGGCCCCAGCCGGATTTTCTATACTTTCAACGGACAAAATTACTGTCAGTTTCTGTTTATTCTAAAATAAATGTGATAGGATAATGAAGAAATGACGGCATAGACCGTTGCGAGACCATTTTATTACTTCATGTTAGGTGTGGAAAAAATGAGAGTTATTTCAGGAGAATGCAAGGGCAGACCTTTAAAGGCTGTTCCTGGACAATCGACACGTCCAACAACAGATAAAATTAAAGAATCGCTTTTTAATATTATCGGTCCTTATTTTGCAGGCGGGGCCGGACTGGATCTGTATGGAGGAAGCGGCGGGCTCGGGATTGAGGCCCTAAGCCGGGGAATGGATAAAATGATCTTTGTAGACCGTGATCCTAAAGCCGCAGAGACGATAAAAAACAATATTAAAGCATGCGGTTATGAAGAGAAGACTGAAGTATATAGAATTGAATCCCATCGGGCATTAAAAGCATTAAAAAAAAGGGAGTTTCAATTTGATCTCGTTCTTCTTGATCCTCCTTACGCAAAGCAGCGGATTGCTGACGACGTGGAAAAGCTGGATGAATATGGATTGTTAGGTGATGGGGTTCAGGTCGTTGCAGAACATGATCCAGGGGTAATTCTTCCTTCCTCGATCGGAAGTTTAGAAAGAGTCAGAGAAGAGACGTATGGGAGCACGAAGCTCTCTTTGTACTTGAAGAGAGACGAATAAATATACACACAAGAGGAGGCCAGCATGGCGAATATAGCCGTTTGTTCTGGAAGTTTTGACCCTGTCACACTTGGACATTTGGATATTATTAACCGGGGGGCAAAGATTTTTGACGAGGTGATCGTTGTTGTGGCCAATAATCAAAATAAGAGCCCGCTGTTTTCTGTAGAAGAACGAATGAGCCTGCTTCAGGAAGTGACAAAGGACATTCCGAATGTTCGTGTCGATTCTTTCAGCGGTCTGCTGATCGACTATGTTAAAAGTGCAGGCGCGAATGTCATTCTTCGCGGACTTCGGGCCGTATCGGATTTTGAATATGAAATGCAGATTGCCTCAATAAACAAAAAGCTGGATGAAGATATTGAGACGTTTTTTATGATGACAAATAATCAGTATTCCTTCTTAAGTTCCAGTATCGTGAAAGAGGCTGCCAAATACCATGCTTCCGTAGAAGGACTCGTTCCGCCTGGCGTACAGGATGCATTAATACAGAAATTCAGAAACCCCCGTTAATGGAAACGGGGGTGTTTTTTGTTAAGAGAATGCTTAAGTCCCCATAGTAAAACAGAAAGAATAAGAGTAGCAAGGGTAAGACAGGAACCGTATTTGATTAAGATATGCCAAAATTTCTCCCAAGGAAACAGAGTTAACTGGTTCTGCGCCCAGACTGAAACCGATGATTTCGAACTGCTGGAAAGAAACAAAGGGAAGAACAGCAGGGCCAATACAGAAGCATACAGTCCGTGCAAAAGTCTCGCAAAAAAGAACGGCTTGAATCGTATATCCGTTTCCGCCAGAATACTGGCCACTTGTGCCTGAACAGAAAACCCGCTGAACGCCAGAATGAAACTGACGATGACACCTTGCTGTAAAAGGATGCTGGAGCTTTCGCTTGCGAGCTTGCTTCCCATAGTGATCTCAAACATTCCGGTAATGAGGGGATAACTTAAAGAACTCGAAATGGAAAGTATCGATAAACCTTTATCAAGAAAATGTGCAAGAATCGGTGTAATCGCCAATAGGTTCAGAACTTTATTGATGACAGAAAACAAAATGATAAATCCTCCGATCATCAACAATGTACTCGTGGATGATTGAACAGCATCACCCAGCAGCTTCCCGATCGGCCGGCCATCAGCCAGCCTGGCTTGATGCATTTTTTGCAGCGCACTCAATGGTTCGTATCTCGGGACCAAACCTTTCAATTCATTGCCTTTCTTCGTTTTCTTTCCATGAAATCTCATCGTGAGACCAACAAGAATATTTCCGGCATAGTGGCTTAAAGCGAGGATGATGCCAAGAGTCGGATGATTAAAAAAACCGACAGCCACTGCACCAAAGATAAAAAGCGGGTTGGAACAGTTCGTAAAAGAGACGAGTCTTTCTGCTTCAATAGTTGTAATTTCTTTTTGCTGCCACAGCCTTGCGGTTAGTTTGGCTCCTGCCGGGAAACCGGAGGATAGCCCCATAGCCCAGACAAATCCGCCTGAACCGGGCACCTTAAACAAAGGTCGCATTAACGGTTCAAAAAGGACTCCGAAAAAATGCACGACACCAAACCCGATCAAGATCTCAGAAAGGATAAAAAAGGGTAAAAGAGAAGGGAATACTACCTCCCACCACATCTTCAAACCATCAAGTGAAGCTTCAAAAGCCGCTTTTGGAAAGATCATGACCGCAGCAGCGAGTGTGACTGCACCTAAAGAAAGTACGATCGACTTGTAAAAATTCCACTTCACTTTCATCCCCCGTTTCATCAAGAGAGACCGATCAGCGGTCCCTTGTCCATCTATATATTTATACGTATAGACAAGTAAATTAGACCATATCTTAAAAAGGACAATAGGTTAGGAGGAGTCTTTGATGCAGAGGCCGATCATCGGTTTGGCACTTGGGTCAGGAGGAGCTAGGGGGTTTGCTCACATAGGGGTGATCAAAGCCCTTCGCGAAGCGGATATACCGATTGATATGATCGCTGGAAGCAGTATGGGTGCCCTGGTCGGAGCTATGGTCGGAATGGGGCATAACAATGAGAATCTTATAAAAATGGCAACTTTGTTTAAAAGAAAGTATTATATGGATTATACGGTTCCCAAAATGGGATTTGTTTCTGGGAAAAAAATTAAGGAACTTGTCCGTCTGCTCACACAAAATAAAAAGATAGAAGACACGATCATCCCGCTTTCAATTGTCGCCACAGATTTGATCAAAGGTGAAAAGGTTGTTTTCAGAAACGGTCCGATTGCAGAGGCGGTTCGTGCAAGTATTTCCATTCCGGGCATTTTTGTCCCAGAAAAAATAGACGGCAGACTGCTTGTTGATGGAGGAGTGATTGAAAGAGTGCCGGCAGCTGTTGTAAGGGAAATGGGGGCGGATATTGTGATCGCTGTTGATATCTCCCATTTTAAAGCACAGCCGGAGATGGCTTCCATTCTGGACGTTATTGTCCAGAGCATTGATATCATGCAAAGAGAAATTGTCCGATATCATGAAATTTCTGCTGATATTATGATCAGGCCAATGGTTGAACAATACAGCTCGACTGCTTTTAAAAATGTAAATGAAATCATCTCGATTGGTGAAGAAGCAGGAAAGAGTAAAATTGGGATGATTAAAAGGAAAATTGAAACTTGGAAGGAGAACAATCATGAAAGACTATCAAAATCCCCGGAGATCGAACCGGATCAGTAAGCTGTCACTTCTCGGGGTTATCGTGCTGGCACTTGTCATCGCACTTTATCCACTGCCCTACTATGTGACTTCGCCAGGAAGCGCCAATGAACTTGCACCCATTATTCACGTGAAAGATGGAGACAAAGAAAAAGGAAGTTTCATGCTGACCACAGTACGAATTGGAAAAGCCAATATTCCGCAATATTTATATGCAAAAGTAAGCGATTACCGGGAACTCCTTCCGGCAAAAGAAGTGCGTTCTGATGATGAAACCGATGAAGAGTACAACCAGCGTCAGCTTCAAATGATGCAGGATTCCCAGCATGCTGCAACTGTTGTTGCTTATCGTAAAGCAGGGAAAAGTGTAAAGATCATCAGCAAAGGAGTATATGTCACTGGAATTATTTCAGGAATGCCTGCGGAAGGTAAACTAAAAGTCGGAGATGAAATTACAGAGTTGGATGGAAAACCGGTTAAAACAACAGAAGAACTCTTGGAAACCCTTGGCGGGAAAAAAGCGGGAGACAAAGTACAATTAAAAGTGCTCAGAGGGAAAAAATCGTTCACAAAGACTGTAGCCCTCGCCAAATTCCCTAAGAAGCTCAGCCAGAATAATGAAAAGAAGTCCGGTATCGGTATTACATACCCTGTAACAGATGTAGAGATCAAAGTGGATCCGCCCATTAACATCAAAACAAGTGAAATCGGCGGCCCCTCAGCAGGTTTAATGTTTTCTTTAGAAATATTGAACCAGCTGACAAAAGGAGACATGACCAAAGGCCATAGGATTGCAGGAACAGGGACAATAAATATTAATGAAGAAGTTGGCCCGATCGGGGGCATACAGCAGAAAATTGTGGCAGCGGATAAAGCTGGCGCTGAAATTTTCTTTGCGCCAGTCAGCGCCAATAATTATAAGGATGCTAAAAAAGCAGCGAAGGATATTAATACGGATATGAAAATTGTACCCGTTAAAAAAATGGATGACGCCCTCAATTATCTGAAGAAATTAAAATAAAAAGCAGAGGCCTATTGAAAGAGGCCTCTGCTCCTGTCATAACGTAAAGGAGGGGTACTGTACTCTTCCTTTATTTTTTTTGTTAGAACGGATTGCGGATATCCTGCATAATAGATCGATGAAACACGCTGTTCGAGTTCAAGCATCGGGTGATTGTGCTGGGAAACGGTCGAGACAATCGGAACGTTCACTTCATTCTTGCGTGTTTTCAAGTATTGCTGTCCTTCATCGCTCATCCCGAGGATACGAATGTAGGGAGGCTTTTGGCTGATCCATTCTGCGGCTGCTCTTTTGTTCACATTGTGCAAAATATGAAGGCACATCCTCTGAAGCCTCGTCCATGTATAGCGCTTTGTTTTTAATGCGGACATAAACTCATGAAAATGATTGGCCCCGGTGATGACTGAACGGAGACGATGCTCCAAGCCTTCTTCTGTTTCATACAGCTCTCTCAACTGCTCTGGTGTTGATGAGAGCAATTTATATCTTAGCAACGGGTACAGGTTTTCCCAAGTGGTAAAAGTGCCAGATTCCTTCAAATGTTTTATTAGTATATCCCGCGTGTAGCCAGGAACCGCTTCATCAATCATTGTGATGTCTATTTTTTCAGATTCCAATAATGTTTTTCGGATGGCGGTAGCACTTGCGATTTTATGTGCAGTGATCTGATCATCGTGGTACGCAGCGCCAATCCGTTTGATCGTCTCTGGCCTGATTGGAAATTGATGGCTCAGAATGGATTTCACATATTCAATGCCTAAAATGTTGTTAGGCTTGGACAGATCCAATGCCTGATCACCTAATGAAAGTGCCCCAGCAGCAAGGGAAGACGCCTTCGGATAGGAATGACCTTGTTTAATGTATGAACGAAAAGAATCATCATACAGTGTCTTCTGCTTCTCCAGTTCAGAAATGGTGTGGTAGAATGTATCCATGTTTCCTGATTCACTGCCAAAACAGACAGCGTCAACACCCATTTCATTTAACAAAATGACACTGGATTGGGCAAAAACGGGGGCAGGTGAGACGGCGAACAGGTAAGGAAGTTCAATAACCAGGTCAGCGCCTCCCATAAGGGCTGTTCTTGTCCGGTCCCACTTCGAAAGGATGGCGGGTTCACCACGCTGTAGGAAGTTTCCGCTCATGACGGCAACAATTATGTCACTTTCTGTTTGTTTTTTTGATTGTTGCAAATGATAAGAATGTCCATTATGGAAAGGATTATATTCAACAATAATTCCGCAGGCCTTCACGGATTAACCTCCTTTTTGAATCGCCTTCTTGTTACTTCTAGTTTAACGCTATTTACTGTTTCTTTAAAGAACATGCTGTAAAGATATTATGTTGACATTTCTCTTTATGGCCGATATAATTATTACTGTTGCCTTGAGGTGAAAATAGATGAAATGGTCACTACAGGAATTAAAAAACTTTTATCGAAAACCGCTTGAATTTGATGAGTATGTTGATGCAAGTGAAATTAAATCGCTTGATAAAGAAATTCGCGATATACCGCCTGTTCATGTTAGCGGACATGCCGATGTAACACAGCAAAAGGCCACATTCTACCTGAAAATTGAGGGAGAAATGGTTCTTCCTTGCTCGAATACGCTGGCCGATGTCCATTTTCCATTTTCGATAAAGACAACCGAAATCTTTCTTCTGGATCCCTCATATAAGGTACCGGTTGAAGAAGAGAACCTTCATACGGTTGGAGGGCATTTCCTCGATCTGATGCCTTATATACAAGAGCATATTCTGCTTGAAAAGCCGATCAAAGTGGTAGCCTCGCCTGATGCCAAGGATAAAAAGGCTCCGCCTGAAGGAGAAGGATGGCAGGTCGTTACAGAGGAAGAACGCAAGAACAAGATTGATCCTAGACTTGCGGATCTTGCCAAGTTTTTTGACAAAGACAAATCGTAAATTGGAAATCTGATGCAGATTCAGACAATGCCAATACCCCATTTTAAGGAGGTGGATAACATGGCAGTACCTTTTCGCAGAACTTCCCAAACCCGCCAAGCAAAGCGCCGTACTCATTACAAGCTTGAAATGCCTGGTATGGTAAAATGTCCACAATGTGGAGAATACAAACTTTCTCACCGTGTATGCCGTGAATGCGGTTCATACAAAGGAAAAGAAGTAATCAGCAAATAAAAAGAAACAGGAAGCACATCCGCTTCCTGTTTTTTTTTGGACAATAAAGGGATTTCCCATATTAAAACCGAACTATATGGGTGACATAAAGGGGGAATAAGATGGAAAAAGTAACGTATTCAATCGAAAACGAAACCGGATGGATCACCATCAACCGTCCTGAAGTCAGAAATGCTGTAGACTTTCACGTCATGGATCAATTGGATCATTACATAACAGAGGCCAGTAAAAATGAAAAAGTGAAAATACTTGTCATCCGGGGCGCTGGAAAACAGGCTTTTTGTGCAGGAGGCGACCTGCGGGCGTTTTCAGGGCTCAAAACAGAAAGGCAAGCGCATACCATGCTGTCAAAGATGGGAGAAGTGCTAAGGCATCTGTTTTTATTTCCTAAGCCGACTGCGGCATTGATCAACGGAACGGCTGTGGGTGGAGGGTGTGAAATCGCAGCTGCCTGCGATATCAGAATCGCTTCTGCAAATGTAAAAGTAGGTTTTTTGCAGGGTACTCTCGGGATTACTACCGGCTGGGGCGGAGGCACTTACCTCATGGAGCGTGTCCGAAAGCTGGATGCGTTGGATATGCTTTGGAGCGCCGGAAAGCTAACGGCAAAACAGGCGGCCGACAAAGGATTCTTACAGTATCTGATCAAAGATGGAGATATTCAAACGGAATGCACTAAATATTTAAGACGCTACACAGAACATTCAGTCAATGTATTGAAGGCATATAAGCAGGTATATCTCAGGAGTCTTCCCCTTCATGAAATAAACAAGCGGGTGGATGAAGAAATAAAAACATGCGCAAAACTCTGGGAATCAGAAAATCACCACCATGCAGTGGCTGCTTTTTTCAATAATACCAATTGATTTTCCCATTCCTTTCATACTTGGTATAGTATCCTGGCGAAATGGAAATCGTACGATGGAGACCTCTTATTAATAGAACAAAAGTCTATCTTTTCTATTAATTGCATAACTATGTAAAAACGACATAAACGATGGAGGGATTAGGTTGACTGTTGTTCGCCAGGATGCTTGGAACCAGGAGGAAGATGTATTGCTTGCGGATGTTGTACTTCGCCATATCAGAGAAGGGAGCACTCAGCTCGCAGCCTTTGAAGAAGTGGGTGAAAAACTGTCAAGGACGTCTGCCGCATGCGGGTTCAGATGGAATTCTTTGATCAGAAAAAAATACGAATCAGCGATTGCCATAGCCAAGAGACAGCGGAAAGAACGGAGTAAAGGTAAGAATAGCGGCTATGAGGAAAGCAGGGAAGACAATGTAATGCATGCTGGTAAAAGAGATGAATATGTCGTTGCGAAAGAAAAGTCGTTATCTCTTGATGATGTCATTGTCTTCTTGAAGAATTTTAAATCTACCGAAGAGCGGCGTTCAGACCAAGAACTGGCTAAACTCAGAACTCAGGTAGAGGAACTGAAGCTGCAAAATGCACAATTTCAGTCGCATCTGCAAAAGCTTAATCATGAATATCAGCTCGTTTGTGAAGACTATAAGGCACTGATCGAAATCATGGACCGTGCGAGAAAAATGGTGGCGACCGACGAGGATGGGGGCAATCATCTCACATTCAAAGTAGATGGTCTACAAAAACTGGAAAAATAAAAAAGATGGCGCTTATCGCCATCTTTTTTATTATTGCTTATTGCGTTTGTTCTGTTACACCCTTTGGATAGTACACATATGGATTTTCCCCGCGGTCCCTTTCTTTATTATACGTAGCGGCTTCAAAGTCCATTTTTTCCCAGAAACCGCTCGACTGTTGTCTTCCGTTGGTTTTAATGGGAAGGTTGAAAGATTGTGCAAATCGTACCAGTGCTTTACCGTAGCCTTTCCTTTGGAACTGCGGGAGTACTTCAAGCTTCCACAATTCGAAGTAGTCCTGCGGAGGGCTGAAATAACGGTCGTAGGCTGCCTCAATCCGATATAAGCTCATTCTGGCCACTAGTTTGTCTCCGAAATAGATTCCGTAAAAAGGAGACTCACTATCATTTTCAATAATGTTATCTTGAAGGTCCTCAAGCATGGACAGCTCTTGAATCCCGTATTCTTTGAACTGCTTAAATTCTTCTAATGTTTTATAGTTGATGACTAAGCGTTTAACTGTATACGTGTCAATGGTGCTCATTCTTTGTTCCCCCTCAAATGACTGTTGATTATCTTTTCCTTTAGTATATACTAATTATGCAAAAAATTCTTTAAAAAAGAAATATTCGTTTTGTAGCCGCTTGCAAAAGGAGAATGCTAGTTTTTGTCGAATAAGTCAAGAGTCATCGAAGGGAGGATATAAATGAAGAAGTTATTGATCGCTAACCGCGGAGAAATTGCAGGGAGAATCGTTAAAACGTGTTCTGAAATGGGAATTGAATCGATTGTGGTTTATTCGGATGCAGATAAGGATCTTCCCTATGTTCAGCAGGCCAGCCGTGCTTATCATCTGGGAGAGCCGCCAGTGATTAAATCTTATTTAAACCAGGACAAAATTATTGAGATTGCACTGTCTGAAAAGGTCGATGCGATTCATCCGGGCTATGGATTCCTCTCCGAAAATGGGGAGTTTGCTAAAAAAATAGAAGAAATGGGCATTACCTTTATTGGTCCTTCACCAGACGTAGTCGAGGCGATGGGAGACAAAGTTGAGGCGAGAAGAACCATGGAGAAAGCAGGAGTTCCTGTTGTCCCAGGAACAACAGATCCGATTGCAGACGTGGAACAAGCGGCAGTTATCGCCGGTAACATCGGTTATCCCGTTATGCTGAAAGCTAGTGCAGGAGGCGGAGGAATCGGCATGGTCCGCTGCGATGATGAAGAAACCCTTCGAAAACAGTTCCTCTCCAGCCAGCAGAGGGCAAAGATGTACTTCGGCAGCGACCGTATGTTCATCGAGAAATTTATCAGCCCTGCACGCCATATTGAAATTCAAATATTTGGTGACAGCCAAGGGAACATCATTCATTTGTTTGAAAGAGATTGTTCGATTCAGAGGCGTCATCAAAAAGTCATCGAAGAATCTCCATCTCCTTATTTAACTGAAAAACTGCGGGAAGAAATGGGGGAAGCTGCCGTTAAAGCAGCCCGGTCTGTCTCTTATACGAATGCGGGAACCGTCGAGTTTATCGTGGATGGTGAAGGGAATTTTTATTTTCTAGAAATGAATACACGTCTGCAGGTCGAGCATCCGGTAACAGAAATGACCACGGGTTTGGATCTTGTTAGATGGCAGATTGATGTAGCCGAAGGCCGATCGCTCCCTCTCCTGCAGAATGAAGTGCAGCAGAACGGCCACAGCATGGAGTTCCGCTTATATGCCGAGGATCCAGTGAAATTTCTTCCATCGCCAGGAAAAATTGAAGAATTAGTATTCCCTGAAGCGGAAGGAATTCGAATTGATGCTGGTTATGAAGCGAACAACACCGTTTCACCTTTCTATGATCCGATGATTGCTAAAATTATTGTAAGCGATTCCAACAGGGAACAGTGCTTGAAGAAAGCTGCTCAGTTCTTCAGGGCATTTAAGGTGAGCGGCATAAAAACAAATGCCCCATTGTTCAGGAAGATTCTTGAGGACCCTGATTTTCAAAGCGGAGTTTATACAACCGGTTTCTTGAGCGAGAACCCAAAAGTCGTCTAACAAAAAACTAAAGCCTAGGAGTGTATGTGAAATGAAACAAGTTATAGCATCAATGGCAGGCACAGTGTGGAATATTGCTGTATCAGAAGGAGAACAGGTATCAGCAGGACAAAGTGTGGTCATTCTTGAATCAATGAAGATGGAAATCCCGGTTGAAGCCGAGTCGGCAGGAAAGGTCGAAGAAATTAAAGTGGCAGTTGGAGATTTTGTAAACGAGGGAGACGTTCTCGTTACACTTTCCTAATATGACGAAGATAAACTGAACGAGCGCTCATTTCTTTAATGGATATGGAGGGATAACGATGGATTCAACGAAGACAGAATCGTCCTATGACGTACTTGTCAGCAAGATTAAAGCAGGCGGAGCAGAAAAGTATCATGCCAAAAACGCCGCTCAGAATAAGATGTTTGCCAGAGACCGTCTCTCGCTGCTGTTTGATGAAGGTGAATTCCAAGGGGAAGATGGCCTGTTCGCGAACAGCCAAGCAGGGGACCTTCCTGCTGATGGAGTTATCACGGCAACTGGAAAGGTTAACGGCCAGACCGTATGTGCGATGGCGAACGATTCGACGGTAAAAGCAGGTTCATGGGGTGCGCGCACCGTCGAAAAAATCATTCGGATTCAGGAGATGGCACAGCGGCTGAAAGTTCCGATGTTCTATCTCGTTGATTCTGCAGGCGCAAGGATAACTGACCAGATTGACATGTTCCCAAATCGAAGAGGAGCAGGAAGAATATTTTATAACCAAGTGAAAATGTCCGGCATGATTCCCCAAGTCTGTCTTCTTTTTGGCCCTTCCGCTGCAGGGGGAGCTTATATTCCTGCATTTTGTGATGTTGTAATCATGGTGGACCAGAATGCGTCCATGTATTTGGGTTCACCAAGGATGGCGGAAAAAGTTATCGGCGAGAAGGTGACACTTGAAGAAATGGGCGGCGCGAGGATGCACTGTTCAGTCAGCGGCTGCGGTGATATTTTAGCAGCAGATGAAAATGAAGCGATCACCTATGCGAGAAAATATCTTTCCTACTTTCCGTCTAATTACAAACATAAACCCGCGATAACACAAGAGAAACCGCCTGTTTCAGGCAGAGATCCCGGAGAGATTGTTCCGAAGAATCAGAACGTCCCTTTTGATATGTATGAATTCATCAGCCGGATTGTTGATGAGGACAGTTTTTTTGAAATGAAAAAACTGTTTGCTGCAGAGATCGTTACCGGCTTTGCGAGGATTAAAGGCCGTCCAGTCGGTCTGATCGCCAACCAGCCGAAAGTCAAAGGCGGTGTGCTGTTTGTGGATTCTGCGGATAAGGCCGCTAAATTTATCACACTTTGTGATGCGTTTAACATCCCGGTCATCTTTTTGGCGGATGTTCCTGGCTTTATGATCGGCACAAAAGTAGAACGGGCAGGTATTATCCGTCACGGTGCCAAGCTGATTGCAGCGATGAGTGATGTTACTGTACCTAAACTCTCTGTTATTGTCCGAAAAGCCTACGGAGCCGGGCTTTATGCAATGGCAGGCCCCGCGTTCGAACCAGACTGCTGCATCGCACTTCCAACCGCGCAGATTGCTGTAATGGGCCCAGAAGCCGCTGTGAATGCAGTATATTCAAACAAGATTAATGAAATTGAAGATCCGAAAGAACGTGTCCTTTATGTCCAGCAAAAACAACAGGAATACAAAGAACATATTGACGTATACAAATTGGCATCTGAACTGATCATTGATGACATCGTTGAGCCTTCAGCTTTAAGAGAGACGCTCTTTCACCGGCTCGTCTTCTTTGAATCAAAAGAAATGGTGTTCAGTGAAAGAAAACATCCGGTCTATCCGGTATAGCAGGTACCTCCGCTGTCATTGGCGGAGGTTTTTTAATGATCAAATATGATACCATGAAAGAAATAATCTCGACGAAAGATAGGAGAAGTTAATGAAAATCGCCATCGTTGGAGGAGGCTCTATCGGTCTGCTCCTAGCCGCATTTTTTTCGGAGGAAGGCCAGGATGTTACTGTTTGCACGAGAACTGCAGAACAGGCAGACGCCATTAACGCACATGGTATAAAGTACCAAGCTGCGCCGGACTATAGTAAAATCCATCGGGTTTCTGCTGCAAGGGTGGATGCTTACCGTGAAGTCCCGCATTATGCGATCATTTGTGTAAAACAGCACCGGCTGCCCGAAGTCTGCTCGGTTTTACAGTCCAGCCCAATTTTTAGAGACAGTACGCTCCTTTTTATTCAAAATGGCATGGGTCATGTAGACACGCTGCGTTCACTTCCGCAAAACAATATTCTCGTTGGAATTGTTGAACATGGTGCACAAAAGGAAAACCATCATGAAGTAAGGCACACGGGCAAGGGGAAAATTAAGATTGCCTCCTTTCGGGGCGGCATTGACAAAGCTTTTTGGGGAAGAATGATTACAGGAAGCTTCAGGATCGAAGGAAAAGACCGACTTGAATTTATTATGAAGGAAAAGCTTGTCGTAAACAGTGTCATTAACCCATTGACCTCTTTGTTTCGTGTTCAAAATGGTGACATCGAACAGAACAGCTTCTTGACCGAGCTGGCAAAGCTTCTTTTTAAAGAAACCTGCAGCATTTTAGGAATAAACGAAACGACAGATGCATGGGAACATGTTCTCAGGGTTTGCCGAAGCACAGCTGAGAACCGTTCTTCCATGTTGATCGATGTAGAAGAAGGAAGACAAACGGAGATAGAGGCCATCAGTGGTTATCTTTTGAAGCTTGCTGAAGGCAAGGGGATGGATGTTCCTTACACAAGGTTTGTCTATTTCGGAATTAAAGCTCTAGAAAGAAAAAAGTAAAGAGGAATTGCTTGCATTGAATGTTGCTTCTTTTTCTGCATAAGTTACATTGAGAGGGCTTATTGTGCAAGCAAGGCTTCAGAACGCTTCTCCGAGCATTTCGTTTTGGTGATGAACCTGTACTTTGCTATACTCTATAAGCAGTTGTATACATAGAGAAAGGACGTACTTATATGAGGATCGATGAATTCCCTCTTCAAGATAAAAACCAAATAGCCGCATCATATTCAGCTGCTGATCCTTCAGTGAAAAACCTCTATGATTACAATGGGTTCAATGCTGATATGATGGAGCAGCGTGTTTTAGATATTGGGAGGAGAGAATATGAGCGCGATAAATTGGCGAATTATCTTTCTGATTATAATTTTCAATTTTCCTGTTCAAAAGAAACTTTAACGAACATTGATAAGCTTAGAAACCCTATAAGTGCTGCAGTCATTGGAGGGCAACAGGCGGGATTGCTTACAGGCCCGCTGCTGACCATCCACAAATGCATCAGCATTATACAATTTGCCTGTATACAGGAACAGCAGCTTGGTATTCCAGTCGTTCCTGTCTTCTGGATTGCCGGTGAAGATCATGATTATGATGAGATTAACCATGTGAACATTAAACGGAACGGACGGCCTGAAAAACGGTCTCTCCCACCGATTAGCCCATTAAAGACCTCTGCGACATTGATGGAATGGAATAGTGGTAAGGCGGCAGAGTGGGCTGAGTCTGTATTTAGGGAATTTGGTGAGACCGAATTTACGAAGGAAATCCTTTCTAAAGTGAAAGAGGTCTTTACCTCTTCCAAAACAGCGGTTCATTCATTTGCTCAGTTAATCACCGATCTATTTGGAGATTATGGACTGATTTTAGTCGATTCGGGGGAACCACAGTTCAAGCGGCTTCAGTCAACCACACTGGAAAGGATGATTGCTAGAAATTCTGAGGTGGATAACGCTTTTACAGAAGGCGTTCATCAATTAACCCGCCAAGGTTTTCCTGCTCCTGTAGAGCTGCAGAAAAACAATGCTCACCTGTTTATTTATCATAATGGGGAAAGACTTTTATTGTTCAGAGATGAAAGCGGCAACTACGAGACAAAAAATGACGAAGTTTCGTTCACTTCTGAACAGCTTTTAACCTATGCGAAAGAAAAGCCGGAGCTATTCAGCAATAATGTTGTTACAAGACCCGTTATGCAGGAGAGTTTGTTTCCTACCTTGGCGTTTATCGCTGGATCTGGCGAGATTGCCTACTGGTCCGCGCTTAAAGAGGTCTTTCATCTTTTTGGCTTTAAAATGACCCCTCTTGTGCCAAGGCTGTCCATGACGATCGTAACGGAAAAGAATGAAAAACAGCTTAAGGAAACCGGGTTGAAGGTGGAGGATGTTCTTCAAGAAGGAACCGAAGCAAGTAAACTGGCTTGGTTTGAGAGCCACAAGCCTTATAACACGAAAGAGGTTTATTCTGAAACGGTGGCAAAGATCGAAGAGGCACACTCTGAACTGAAAAAATTGGCGCTCTCCATCGATCCGTCCTTGGAGAGGCTTTCGGAAGTAAACCTCAATCGGATTAAGAGTGAATTGGACTATCTTCATAATAAAATGGATCGTGCGATGAAAAGGGAATTTGTAGAACCTCTTTCTCTGTTCGATCATCTCCAGTGTGATCTTGCTCCAGATGGCGTGCTCCAAGAACGAGTTTGGAATACTTATTCTTACATTAATCGGTACGGTAAAGACTGGATAAAACAGCTGGCATCCCACCCCCTTGATTTCAACGGCAAACATAAGGTTGTGTATCTGCGATAAAGCGAATAAAAAGATAAAAAAATCCTGCTCCTACAGCAGGATTCTTTTTTTTGTCAGCGAATAATTTGGTAGTGGTGAAAAGTGGGGCATTGTGGTAGAGTTAGGGTAGAAAGTGGGGGATGTCCTATGTTCATGGGTGAATATCAGCATAACATCGATGAAAAAGGACGTATGATTATCCCTGCTAAATTTCGTGAAAACCTTGGTTCGACCTTCATTCTCACTCGTGGGATGGATCAATGTGTCTTCGGCTATCCGCTTGAAGAGTGGAAAGTGATCGAGGATAAATTGAAGAGTTTGCCCTTCACAAAAAAAGATGCAAGAGCTTTCACCCGCTTCTTCTTTTCCGGTGCAGCAGAATGCCAATTGGACAAACAGGGGAGAGTAAACGTTGCACCCCAGCTTAGAGAGTACGCCAAACTCGAAAAAGATTGCGTAGTGATAGGTGTATCGAATAGAATTGAGATTTGGAGCAAATCAATCTGGGAAGAATATTTTGCAGCATCGGAGGAATCTTTTGGTGAAATTGCCGAGAGCCTCATGGATTTTGATTTGTAGCCAAATGACTCTCTAACTCTTGACACAGGAAGGAATACAACATGTTTGACCATATTACCGTACTTAAAGAAGAAGCTGTTAATGCCTTAAACGTGAAACCGGATGGAATTTATGTTGACTGTACACTTGGAGGAGCAGGCCACAGCGGACTCATACTCTCAAAACTGACAACAGGCCACTTGTATGCTTTTGACCAAGATGACACTGCCATTGAACATGCAAAAGCTGCCCTAAAGGAATATGAAGGAACTTTCACCATTATTAAAAGCAATTTCCGCAACATTCAAGACGAACTTTACAAACGTGGGATCGAGAAAGTGGATGGAATTCTATTTGACCTGGGTGTCTCCTCGCCGCAGCTGGATGAAGCAGAACGAGGATTCAGCTATCAGCACGATGCGCCGCTAGATATGAGGATGGATCGGACAGCTTCACTGTCTGCCCATGAGGTTGTTAATGAGTGGCCCTATGAAAAGCTCGTGAAAATCATTTTTCAGTATGGCGAAGAAAAGTTTGCCAAGCAGATCGCAAGAAAAATTGAAGCATCCCGAAAAGAGAGAACCATTGAAACAACCGGACAACTGGTAGACCTGATTAAGGATGCGATCCCTGCACCAGCCAGGAGAGCTGGCGGACATCCAGCAAAAAGAACGTTTCAGGCGATCCGAATTGCGGTGAATGATGAATTGAATGCGTTTGAAGAAGCTTTAGAGGATTCGATAGAACTGCTCTCCATCGGAGGAAGGATAAGTGTCATTACGTTCCACTCACTGGAGGACAGAGCCTGCAAAACCATTATTAAAAAATACAGCACAGGACCTTCCTTGCCACCAGGTTTACCGATTATACCCGAGGAGTTTCTTCCGGTATTAAAAAACATCACGAGAAAGCCGATACTGCCACGTGAAGAGGAAATAGATACCAATAGACGATCACGGTCGGCCAAACTGCGTGTAGCAGAAAAACAAAAATAAAGGAGAGTTATGGGTTGAGTAATTTAGCGTATCAAACACAGAGACAATATCAACAAGAAACAAAACGAAAACATGTTCAGCAGCCGCAAGTGCAGCCGAGAGTCAGAACCTCACGAATTACAAAAGGAGAAAAGTTCCTTTGGGTTTTTGCATCCCTTCTGCTTATTGCAGGCGCTATTTTCATGGTGTCAAACTACGCCTCAATCTATAAGGTCAACTCCAGCATTGAATCGGTTCAAAGCTCCATTGATTATGAAACAAAAGTAGTAGATGATTACAAACAGCAAGTCAAAGAACTAAGTGACCCAAATCGTATTCTTAAGATTGCAAAAGATAAGCTAGGGATGACGCTCAACGATAAAAACGTAAAAGTGCTTGAAAATTAAGGCGGAGTGTTAAACGATGGAGAATAAGTTTAAATTTAATTGGGGAGCAGGGGTTATCATGTTATTTTTCAGCCTGCTCTTTTTTGTGTTGATAGGAAGGTTTTTTTACATTGCGTATACGAAGCATATTGAGAACGTCGATTTAAAAGCGTACGCAGAGGAAAAGTGGACGCGGCACAAAACGCTAGATGCCAACCGCGGAACGATCTTTGACCGGCGTGGCGAGGCGATCGCCGAAGATATTCCGTCCTATACAGTAACGGCCACGCTTGACAAGAAGTATCCGGCGCACATTAAAGACCCTGCAGGAGCTGCTGCTAAGCTTGCGGGTGTCCTCGATGCGGATGAGTCAACCATTGAAGAAGCTTTAAGCAAAAAGAAATTGTTTGAAGTTCAAGTGCCAGGCGGGAGGAAAATCAGCCACAGCGAGAAAGAAAAAATCGAAAAGTTGAAGATTGAAGGTATTGAATTCCGTCCGGAAACCAAACGATATTACCCGAACCAGACCTTTGCACCTTATGTCATCGGCTATACGAACGAACAGGGGCAGAATGAGATATCCGGGGCTTTGGGCCTTGAAAAGACGCTGGATAAATACTTAAAAGAGACGAATGGAAGCCTGTCATTCAAGAGTGATACAAAAGGCGTCAAGCTTCCCGATCCAAGAGAACGGATCAAGAAACCGAAAAACGGTTCAAATGTATACTTAACCCTTGATGAAAAGATTCAGATGGTGCTCGAGCAGTCGATGGATAAGGCGAACAAAAAATACAAGCCAGAAAAAATAATCGGAATCGTAGCCGATCCGAAAACCGGAAAAATTCTGGCCATGAGCAACCGTCCGGCATTCAACCCTAACAAACGCAACATTAAGGACTTTACGAATCTTGCCATCTCGGATCCTTATGAGCCGGGTTCAACCATGAAAATTTTCACGCTGGCTGCAGCCATTCAGGAAGGTGTCTATAACGGCAATGAAACGTATCAATCTGGCCAATATAAGATTCCCCACAACCGCCCGATCAGCGATCACAATAGAGTAGGATGGGGAACGATTACGTTTAATGAAGGGGTACAAAACTCTTCGAACGTACTGTTTTCCAAACTGGCAAGAGAAAAACTGGGCTACGACCGGCTGTTAAACTATTTGAAGAAGTTTGGCTTGGACCGCCCTACGGGGATCGATCTGCCAAATGAAAAAGCCGGAAGGATCCTTTATAACTATGAAATTGAAAAACTGACCACTGCCTTCGGCCAGGGTACAACCGTTACTCCGATTCAGCAGATTCAGGCGGCTACAGCGATCGCGAACGGCGGTAAAATGATGAAGCCGTACGTGATTGACAAAGTCGTCGATCCTTCCAGCAAGAAAGTGGTGATGCAGCACAAACCAGAGGTAGTTGGCACACCTATATCAGAAAAAACATCAAAAGAGGTTCGAGATATTTTGGAAACCGTGGTGACCAAGGGGACAGGAAAGCCTTATCAAATTAAAGGGTATTCCATTGCAGGTAAAACTGGTACAGCGCAAGTCGTAGATAAAGAGAACGGAAGATATGCCCACGGATGGGGCAAGAACCTTTTTTCTTTCATGGGCATGGCTCCTAAGGACGATCCAAAGCTTCTTGTTTACATTGCAGTGGACCGCCCTCATTTGAAAAATAATGAGCTTGGTTCTTATCCGGTTTCAGACATTTTTACGACCGTCATGAAAAACAGCCTTCAATATTTAAACATTGAACCTGAGGATGAAAAAGTAACGAAACGAAAAATATCAGACAGTTCCGTCAAAATTGATGACTACAGTGGTAAGGAAGCTGCAGACGCTGAGAAACAACTAAAGCAGAAAGGTATGAAAGTACTGACGCTTGGCAGCGGAAGCCAGGTGATTTCCCAGCAGCCATCTGCCCATTCAGGACTCCTTCCTGGAGAGAGGGTCATCCTTCGTACCGAGGGAGATGTTCAAATGCCGGATCTAACCGGCTGGTCATTAACCGATGTTCTGAAGTTTTCAAAGATCATGGACATTGATGCATCTGTAAAAGGTTCAGGCTTTGCATCCAAGCAGAGCTTGAAGAAGGGATCGGTAATCAAAGATAAAGATTACCTCACTGTGGAGTTCGATAAACCTGAAATGCCTTCGGTAAATCTTAGCGATGAAAGCGGAGGCGGAACGGAATAGACAAGCGGGAGGGCGAACGGTCCTCCGTTCTAATCGCCTATGTACAAGCATATATTTGAAACGAGCCATGTGGAGGAGGTAATCATGTGCGTGTTTCAAATGTGACAGTGCGTAGGCGGTTAATTTTTGTTCTTACCTTTGGTCTGCTGTTCTTTTTTATTATTGGTGTCAGACTCGGGTATGTTCAGTTTGTGATTGGGGACTGGCTGACTGGCAAAGCGCTTGATTCATGGAGCCGGAATATTCCTTTCGAACCGCAGCGGGGTGAGATTCTCGATCGAAACAATGTGCCGCTGGCAACGAATGTCAGTGCGCCGACAGTCTTTGTCATACCAAGGCAGATCAATGATCCTGTACAAACGTCAGAAAAATTAGCAGCTGTGCTCGATATATCACAGCTAGACGTATATAAAAAAATCACCAAAAAGTCTTCCATCATCCGCCTCGATCAGGGCGGAAGGAAGATCAGCAATGAAAAAGCGAATAAAGTCCGCGAACTTAACCTGCCGGGAATTTTTATCGCAGAGGACAGCAAGAGGCACTATCCGTTTGGAAGCTATCTTTCTCATGTTTTAGGGTTTGCAGGCATCGATAACCAAGGTTTAATGGGGTTAGAAGCCTATTATGACAAGGAACTAAAAGGAACGAAGGGGCACGTTTCATTTTTCTCAGATGCCAGGGGAAGAAGAATGCCTTCATTATCGGACGATTATGAGAGGCCTAAAGATGGCTATAACCTTAAACTGACAATCGATTCCAAGGTACAGACGATCATTGAGCGCGAACTGGACATCGCTCAAGCGAAGTATAATCCGGACGGGGCTGTTGCCATTGCTATGAACCCTAACACCGGTGAAATCCTTGGCATGTCAAGCCGTCCTGACTTTAATCCCGAAGAATATCGCCGTGTCGCTCCTGAAGTGTATAACCGCAATCTTCCGGTCTGGGCGAACTATGAGCCTGGATCCACCTTTAAAATCATTACGTTGGCCGCGGCGCTGGAAGAAAATAAAGTAGATCTTAATAACGATCATTTTCACGATCCGGGCTCAATTGAAGTCGGCGGCAGGAAATTGCGCTGCTGGAAAAGGGGAGGGCACGGCAGCCAATCTTTTTTGGAAGGCGTTCAAAATTCGTGCAACCCCGGGTTTGTTATTCTTGGCCAGCGGCTGGGCAAAGAAAAGCTGTTCTCCTATATCCATAAGTTTGGTTTTGGACAGAAGACCGGTATTGATCTTCAGGGAGAAGGGACAGGGATTTTATTCAATCTAAAGAATGTCGGGCCGCTGGAGCTTGCAACGACTGCATTCGGCCAAGGCGTATCCGTAACCCCGATCCAACAGGTGGCTGCGGTTTCAGCTGCAATCAACGGCGGCTATCTTTATGAGCCATATATCGCCAAAGAGCTGGTCGATCCGGCGACTGGAAAGACGGTGAGCAGGCAGACGCCGAAATTGAAGCGGCGGGTCATCTCAGAAAAAACGTCGAAAGAAGTCCGGCATGCGCTTGAGACTGTGGTCGCTGAGGGTACGGGACGCCCTGCATTTGTGGACGGCTATCGTCTAGGCGGGAAGACAGGGACTGCGCAGAAAGCAAAGGACGGAAAATATCTAAAAAACAATCATATTGTTTCCTTTATTGGCATGGCTCCTGCAGACGATCCGCAGATCGTCGTATATGTTGCGGTCGACAATCCGAAGGATACCATACAGTTCGGCGGAGTGGTTGCTGCACCGATGGTCGGTAAGATTGTAGATGACTCGTTGCGGGCGATGGGGGTAGAAAAGAGGAAGAACCAGATCGAAAAGAAAAAAACATGGCAGGATCAAGAACTTATTAAAGTGCCAAATCTTGTCGGCAAGTCGACAAAAGAGGTTAAGGGATTGATGTATGATTTGAAAATTCAAAGCTCCGGCAAGGGTAATTATGTGGTCAAACAAGCGCCTGAACCCGGAGTGAAACTCAAACCTGGATCGGTAATTCGCCTGTTTTTGGGTGACAAACCGGGTAGGTAGGATTAAAATAGATTTGAATGCTAATAGCCAGGCGACAGCCTTGGCTTCTTTTTCTGATGTGAACTCTTTTAGAAAGGTCTTGATAAAGTGGAACTTAAGACACTAGTGAATCATTTATTAAACTATAAAACAGAGCATGAAACGAACGTTGAAATTACTTCGATTGATATGGACTCCAGAGCAGCACGGCCGGGGAGTCTGTTTGTCTGCATCAAAGGGTATACGGTAGACGGACATGACTATGCCGAGCAGGCTGTCCGTAACGGAGCTGCTGCGGTATTGGCTGAAAAGCATCTTCCCGGCATGGACTCCGTGCCAGTGATTATAGTGAACGATACAAAAAGGGCAATGGCCGTACTGGCCAACGTATTTTATGGTTATCCGACAAATAAACTTCATTTGATCGGAGTAACCGGAACGAATGGCAAAACGACTACATCGCATCTGATCGAACAGGTTTTCTCAGATGCTGGGAAAAGAACGGGAATGATCGGCACGATCGATATGAAGATAAACGGGGTAAGCCATAAAGTTACCAACACGACTCCAGAATCCCTTTTCCTGCAAAAAGCGTTTAAAGAGATGATTGACCAGGGCGTGGAGAGTGCAGTCATGGAAGTATCGTCCCATGCTCTGGATATGGGCAGAGTCCGGGGCTGTGATTATGATATTGCTGTGTTCACGAATTTTACCCAGGATCATCTAGACTATCACAAGGATATGGAGACGTATTTAAGAGCTAAGGGGCTTTTGTTTGCTCAGCTCGGTAATACATACGCCGGGAACAAAGAGAAGATCGCTGTCCTGAACAGAGATGACGAAGCTTCAAAAGAGTTCGAAAAAATGACAGCCGCTCAAATCTTAACGTATGGCATTGAACAAAAAAGTGATATTATGGCGAAGGATATTAAGGTGACTGGAAAAGGAACCTCCTTTACGCTTGTAACACCGCTTGAAGAGAGGCCGGTTTCCTTAAAACTTGTAGGCAAATTTTCGGTGTATAACGTCCTTGCCGCAATTTCAGCTACCCTTTTATCCGGAATCCCGATTGACTCGATTATTAAAACAATGGAAAATGTGAAGGGTGTACCGGGACGTTTTGAAACCGTGGACGCCGGCCAGAGCTTCACGGTAATCGTGGATTATGCCCACACTCCTGACAGCCTTGAAAACGCGCTGACAACAGTAAAAGAATTTGCCGTTGGAAAGGTTATTTCTGTCGTAGGATGCGGAGGCGACCGTGATAAAACAAAACGGCCTTTGATGGCTAAGATTGCTGCCGAAAATTCAGATGTAGCCATCTTTACCTCAGATAATCCGAGGACGGAAGATCCGCTTGCCATCCTCGAGGATATGAAAGCTGGCGTGCAGGACTATGAATACATCATTAAACCGGGCCGTAAAGATGCGATCGTCCATGCGATAGAGATTGCGGAAGACAACGATATTATTCTGATTGCCGGAAAAGGGCATGAAACCTACCAGATTATCGGAAAAAACGTTCTGGATTTTGATGACCGGAAAGTAGCTGCGGAAGCGATTGGAGCGAAATAGCAATGAGATTGGAATTAAAAGAATTAACAGGCATATGCATATCGACAACTGGAAACATTGAAAATACAGTGATTCAGGGGGTGACCAAGGATTCAAGGCAGCCTTCTCCGCAGTCACTGTATATACCGATTTCCGGAGAGAAGTTTGACGGACATAATTTTGTCATGCAGGCGATTGAACAAGGTGCCGTAGCTTCCCTTTGGAAAAAAGGTACACCTGTTCCTGAAGAGCTTGAGAGCTCGTTTCCTCTTCTTTTCGTAGATGATACGGTGGAAGCTCTTCAAAAGATGGCTAAGCTGTATTTAAAGAAAGTTAAGCCTGTCGTTATAGGTGTGACAGGCTCAAATGGAAAGACGACAACAAAGGATCTGCTTGAGGCTGTGATCTCGACGACTTTTAAAACTCACAAGACACAAGGGAACTACAACAATCATATCGGCCTGCCGCTGACCATCCTTTCCATGGAGAATGATACAGAAGTGATTATTCTTGAGATGGGAATGAGCAATTTTGGCGAGATTTCATTGCTGAGCAAATTATCGGAGCCGGATTTGGCGATTGTCACGAATATTGGAGAATCCCATATCGAATATCTCGGAAGCAGAGAAGGAATCGCAAAAGCCAAGCTTGAGATTAAAGACGGATTAAAAGAAAGCGGTCTGCTCATTGTTGATGGTGATGAACCCCTGCTTCAGCATCTCTCCTCTCACAATGTATTAAAGTGCGGCTATGGAGAAGACTGCACCGTCAAGATCGTGAATCAAGAAGGCGATGAGGATGGATTTACATTTGAACTCGAAGGGGAGAATATGGTGTACTCTCTTCCCCTGCTCGGAACACATAATGTGAAAAATGCAGCATATGCTATCGCAGTCGGCCATTATTTGAATATTGAGGACAGTATGATCAATGAGGGCTTGAAAAACCTGATGCTGACAAACATGCGGCTTGAAAAATACCGCGGTTTGAATGGAGCGCTTCTGATCAATGATGCTTATAACGCAAGTCCGACCAGCATGGCTGCCGCCATCGAAGCTGTAAAAGCATTAAACAATTATAAAAGAAAAGTTGTTGTACTTGGTGACATGTATGAATTAGGGCCGTCGGAAGAAGAAATGCACCGCGGCGTGGCAAAACACATTGATGACACTATCACGGATGTCATTGCCATAGGGGAAAAGGGAAAATGGATCGGCGAAGAAGTGTTGAAAAAGGGTGAACCAAGTATTAACGTAGCTATTTTTACGAAGAAAGAAGAGGCTTCTGAAGCGGTCCGCTCCTTGCTTTCACAAGAGGCTGTTGTTCTGTTTAAAGCATCAAGAGGGCTTGCGCTGGAAACTATCATTAAACCATTTATTGACGATGTTCAGGGGGCAGGGAAATGATTGAACAAGTTTTACTATTTACACTTCTTGCTTCTTTTCTTATTGCTGTTTTAAGCTCGCCATTTTTTATACCATTCTTACGCAGATTGAAGTTCGGGCAAAGCATTCGGGAAGAGGGGCCAAAATCACACCAGAAAAAATCGGGAACACCTACAATGGGCGGCATCATTATCATTGTCGCGCTGGCTCTGGCCACCTATATTATGACACTTAAATTCTTTGGGATGAAGACAGAGACTTACATGCTTCTTCTTGTCACGGTCGGCTACGGAATTGTTGGTTTTCTCGATGATTTTATCAAAGTGGCAAAAAAGAGGAATCTAGGGCTCACTTCCCGCCAAAAGCTCGTAGGTCAGCTGGTCATTGCCGCCATTTTCTACATCGGACTTCTTAAAACAGGCTTTTCCACCGAGATCAGTGTTCCGGGAACAGAATTTTCTTTTGACGTGGGCTGGTTTTATCCGGTTCTTGTTGTTGTTATGCTGATCGGAGCTTCTAATGCCGTAAACCTGACAGACGGCCTCGATGGTCTTCTTGCCGGTACGGCTGCTATTGCATTTGGAGCGTTTGCCGTACTTGCCTCTAATCTTCACCACTATGAAACGGCACTATTCTCTGTTGCTGTTGTTGGAGGTGTTCTTGGCTTTTTAGTGTTCAACGCGCATCCGGCAAAAGTTTTCATGGGTGATACCGGGTCACTTGCTCTTGGAGGAGCGATCAGTGCCATTGCCATCATTTTAAAACTAGAACTTCTGCTCGTTATTATCGGGGGAGTATTTGTTATTGAAACGTTGTCTGTTATGCTGCAGGTTGCGTCATTTAAAACGCGGGGAAAACGAATATTTAAGATGAGTCCACTTCATCACCACTATGAACTCAGCGGCTGGTCGGAATGGAGAATCGTTGTAACTTTCTGGGGTGTCGGCCTGTTATTCGCCGCCCTTGGAATCTATTTAGAGGTGTGGGTATAAAATGAACGAATTGAAAACTTTTCAAGGAAAAAATGTATTGGTACTGGGCTTGGCTAAAAGCGGATTCGCTGCTGCCAAGCTGCTTAAGTCTTACGGTGCGAACGTTGTTGTAAACGACCGGACGCCCCTCGAAGAGAATGAGCAGGCAAAAGTACTGGTTAAAGACGGCTATGAAGTAGTCTGCGGGGATCATCCTTTATCATTGCTTGACCGTCAAACAGATTATGTTGTCAAGAATCCTGGAATCCCGTATTCCAATCCGATTGTCAATGAGGCGGTTAGACGCGGGATCCCTGTCATTACTGAGGTTGAGATAGCAGGATTGGTATCCAGAGCCGAAATGATCGCCATAACGGGATCCAACGGAAAAACGACGACGACTACCCTTGTCGGACATATGCTTAAAAACAGCGGCCGACAACCTGTTGTTGCAGGCAACATCGGCACGGTGCTGTCTGAAGTTGCAGCCCGTTCAAATGAATCTGATGTCATCGTTGCCGAATTATCAAGTTTTCAATTGATGGGAACAGTGACATATGCACCAAGAATCGCCGTACTTCTTAATATTTTCGAAGCTCATCTTGATTATCATGGTTCGTTGGAAGAATATGCTGCAGCAAAGGGAAGGATTTTTGCGAACCAGACCGAAAAGGACTTCGCAGTTTATAACGCGGATGATGAGAGAGTCACTGAATTAGCTCATAAAACTAAAGCGGTAAAGGTTCCATTTTCTGTTACAGAAGTATGCCTTGATGGAGCTTACATAAAAGATGGATGCCTTTATTTCAAAGAAGAGAAAATCATCTCTTTGAAGGATATTGTTCTTCCTGGGCAGCACAACCTTGAGAACATCCTTGCCGCAGTTGCCGCTTCAAAGCTTGCAGGAGCAACTAACAGTCAGATCCAGGAAACGTTAAAGACGTTTACCGGTGTCAAGCACCGACTGCAGTATGTAACGACGGTCAACGGCAGAAAATTTTATAACGATTCAAAAGCTACGAACATACTGGCTACTCAAAAAGCCATTTCTGCATTTGGGCAAAAGATCATCCTTCTTGCAGGCGGACTGGACAGAGGAAACGAGTTTGATGACTTGATTCCGCAGCTGAAGCAAGTCAAATCCATTGTATTGTTCGGGCAGACAGCGCCAAAGCTCCAACGTGCTGCAGTCGATGCCGGAATAGAAGATATTAAACTTGTTGATAATGTGGAGGAAGCCGTTCCTGCCGCATACCAGAATTCTTCTGAAGGCGATATTATCCTTTTATCCCCGGCGTGTGCGAGCTGGGATCAGTTTAAAACTTTTGAACAAAGAGGGGACATCTTTATCAACTCTGTGCATAAACTTAAGTAGAGTTTGTACATGCTGGTTTGGAACGAGCAAATACAGAAGAGTTGAGGTGTTTCTTTTGCCTGCGACACGAACAACACCGGATATTATATTAATTGGCACGACTATGCTTTTATTATCCATAGGTATTATTATGGTATACAGCGCCAGTGCGGATTGGGCACTTGTAAAGTTCAACGATCCGTTCTTCTTCGCCAAGCGGCAGCTGCTTTTTGCTGGAGTAGGAGTGGCCGCTATGTTTTTTATCATGAATGTCAATTATATGACCTGGCGTACTTGGGCAAAAATCCTCTTGATCATCTGTTTCGTCATGCTGGTTGCCGTGCTCGTCCCGGGAGTGGGGATGGTTCGCGGCGGAGCAAGAAGCTGGATTGGTGTCGGAGCATTTTCCATACAGCCTTCAGAATTTATGAAACTTGCAATGATTACATTTTTGGCTAAATATCTAGCAGAACACCAAAAAAAGATAACGTCTTTTAAGAAGGGCCTTCTCCCTACTTTAGGGCTTGTTATGATTGCATTCGCTATGATTATGCTGCAGCCGGATCTTGGTACAGGATCCGTCATGGTAGGCACAAGCATCGTTATGATCTTTGTAGCGGGTGCAAGAATCTCCCACTTTGTGGGACTCGGATTTGTAGGCCTTGCAGGCTTTGCTGGACTCATTATTTCCGCTCCTTACCGAATTAAAAGGATCACTTCCTTTTTGGACCCGTGGAGTGATGAACTAGGCAGCGGGTTTCAGATCATCCAGTCACTGTATTCACTTGGGCCTGGAGGCTTAATGGGGCTTGGGCTCGGCGAAAGCCGTCAGAAATTCGGTTACCTTCCAGAACCGCAGACGGACTTTATCTTTGCGATTCTTTCAGAAGAACTGGGTTTTATCGGCGGTGCACTCGTCTTGCTTCTTTTCAGCATCCTTTTGTGGAGAGGAGTCAGAATTGCACTCGGAGCGCCTGATTTGTTCGGAAGCTTTCTGGCCATTGGCATTATTGGAATGGTTGCTATTCAAGTAATGATTAACATCGGAGTAGTCACGGGTCTTATCCCTGTCACAGGCATTACTCTTCCGCTGATCAGCTATGGCGGGTCATCCCTGACTCTCATGCTGGCATCGATCGGAGTACTGCTGAACATCAGCCGTTATGCCAAGTATTAAGTGCGGTCTTACTTGCTGAATTTTATCGACAAAGAAGTGAAACAGCCGCAGCTCAGAGTCCTCAAAGCGGCTTTAGCTTATTTGTCTCTCACATGCCCTGTCAGTGTGATGACAGGGTTCGTCTTATTTTATCTAGTTTTGCGGAGGTGCATTATGAGAGTTGTGTTAAGCGGCGGCGGTACAGGGGGGCATATCTATCCTGCATTGGCGCTTGCAAATGAGATCAAGAAACTTCATCCGGATGCGGAGATTTTATATATAGGTACAGAAAAAGGGCTTGAGAGCAAGCTTGTACCGAGGGAGAACATCCCTTTCAAAAGTATTCATATTACGGGTTTCAAAAGAAGTCTTTCCCTGGAGAACGCAAAGACGGTCATGCGGTTTTTAAAAGGTGTATCCCGCTGTAAGAAGATCATGAAGGAATTTAAGCCGGATGTTGTCGTTGGGACTGGAGGATATGTTTGCGGCCCTGTCGTGTATGCGGCAAGCAGCCTTAACATTCCTTCACTCATCCATGAGCAGAACAGTGTTCCTGGCCTGACCAACAAGTTTCTCAGCAAATACGTAAAGAAGATTGCGATTTCATTTGAAGAGAGCGCAAGTTATTTTCCAACGGATAAGGTGGTTTTTACAGGAAACCCAAGAGCTTCAGAAGTGATTGGAACAGATGGCGCAAAAGGAAGACGGTCCCTGCATCTTGATCCGAAGAAAAAGACTGTCTTGATCGTAGGTGGAAGCCGGGGAGCTCGACCCATCAATGAAGCGTTCCTTGATGTACTGGGAGAAGCAGAGAAGAAGAGCTACCAGTTCGTCTATGTCACAGGTGACGTGCATTATGACAGCGTTTTGAAGGCGGTCAGCGAGTCAGGAAGCCCAGCGAATGTAACCATCGTTCCTTTTGTCCATAACATGCCTGAACTCCTGGCGGGTGTTGACCTTGTTGTTGCAAGGGCTGGTGCCACATCCATTGCGGAATTGACGGCGCTGGGGATTCCTAGTATTTTAATACCGAGCCCGTATGTAACGAATAATCATCAGGAAAAGAACGCGCGAGCTCTTGAACAGAACGGAGCAGCGGTCGTTATACTCGAAAAGGATATGAGCGGGGCGCAGCTTCTTGAAGAAGTGGACCGTATTTTGCTCCACCACGAGAACTGGGAAAGGATGCATAAAGCGTCCAAGGAACTGGGCATGCCTCACGCTGCATCAAACGTCGTAAAGCTAATGGAAGTATATAAAAAATAACAGTGGTTTATGTAAGATATAGGGGGGATTTTTTTGAATACACTGGCAGAACAACTGCGGAACGAAAACTTAGGCAAAGTTTTGGAAAACGAACCGCTGAAGAACCATACAACGTTAAAAATCGGAGGTCCCGCTGATCTGTTTTTTGAGCCGAACAGCACAGAATCTCTGAAGAAAGCAATGACTTATATCAAAGAAGCGGGTGTCCCATTCCGCCCGATCGGACGGGGATCCAATCTGCTTGTATCCGATGAGGGAATTGAAGGAGTCGTGATAAAGATTGGTGACGGCCTTGACGCTCTCGAACGGAATGGTGATGAGTTTACGGTCGGCGGGGGGTACTCACTTGTGAAACTGGCTACCGTCCTATCCCGTGAAGGATACTCGGGTCTGGAATTTTCAGCTGGTATTCCAGGATCCCTCGGCGGGGCGGTGTTCATGAACGCCGGAGCTCACGGTTCGGACATGTCAAAAATCTTGAAAAAAGCATTGGTACTGTTTCCGGATGGTGATCTTAGATGGCTCACGAACGAAGAAATGGAGTACTCATACCGCACTTCTGTCCTTCAAAAGACGGGCGGAATTTGTGTAGAAGCCGTTTTAGCCCTTAAAAAAGGCGACAGGGAAACGATTATGGCTGAACTGAAAAAGAATAAGGATTACCGCAGAAACACTCAGCCTTGGAACTATCCTTGCTGCGGCAGTGTATTCCGAAATCCTCTTCCGAATTATGCCGGCCAGCTTATTGAATCATCAGGCTTAAAAGGAACCATGGTTGGCGGGGCTCAGATTTCCGAAATGCACGCAAACTTTATTGTCAACACAGGGAATGCCAAGGCGAAGGATGTGCTTGAGCTGATCTCCCTTATTCAGAAAAAAATCAAAGAGCTTCACCATATCGATATCGAGACTGAAGTGGAGATAATCGGCAGGAAAAGCTAAAAATTGCCACATCGTTCACTGGAACTTATGTTATAATTTAATAGACATAAATGGGACTGAATGAATCCTTTTGGAGAAGGAGAACAGCTTTGCAAAGCTGTTTTCCTTCCTCTTTACATATGGAGGATGGTATTCAGTTATTTGTATTTACGGGGGAAAGGAAATGGACAAGGATAAAGTTGTTACGATTGAAGACCGTATTCCCAAATTAAAAACACAGCGCAAACAAAAGACGAACAGAAGAATGATTATCTACTTGTCCCTTTTCTTTTTGCTGATCCTGATATTTGTCTATTTTCAATCCGGTTTCAGCCACATCAAGAAGATCACAGTAAGCGGAAACGAGAATATCAGCGACCAGGCTATTATTGAAGCTGGAAAAATCAGTGCTCAGTCCTCTTTTTTGAACCTTTCGGATGTTGACATTCAAAAGAACATACTCAGGATGGGGGAGATTTCCTCTGTTGATGTACATAAAAAATTCTACAATCATCTTTTAATCGAAGTGAAGGAGTATCACAGAGTCGGCTATTTAAAGGACAAGGGAAAATATTATCCTGTTCTCGAAAGCGGAAAGCTGCTGAAAGGGATAGAAAAAGATTCCTTGCCTGTCAACGCACCGATCATCATGGATTGGAAAGACCGAAAGCTATTAAAACCCATGGCAAATGAACTGGGTAAGCTTACACAGGGTATCGTACACCGTATTTCGGAGATCCATTTAGATCAAGAGAGCAAGGACGCCAACCGAATTATCCTGTATATGACAGACGGCTATGAGGTCAGGTCATCGATCACTCATTTTGCCAGAAAGATGGAGTCATATCCATCCATCGTCCAGCAGCTCGGCCCCCATCGAAAAGGGGTAATTAATATGGATGTCAGTACGTACTTCCATGAATTCGGCAACGAGGAGGCACCGAAGAGTGAAACCGACAGGTAAGTACGTTTTCTTTTCGATTATCATGCTTGTTACAGGCTTTTTCTTATCGTACTCCTATCAGATTACGAAAAAGGAAGCAGCGACCCATGAATCGAACAGTCAGTGGAAACAGGAAGACGGTTTGAGGAGCGATATATTGAGTACCCAAAAAACGAATCGAAAACTGAACGGAGAACTAAAGAAAATTCAGCTGCAGATTCAAAAACGTGAAAATAAACTCGCTGATCAAGAGAAGAAATCCTATAACTTAGTAGAAGACCTGAAAAAAATGAGGAAAGTGGTTGGAAGTGTAAAAGTAAAAGGGCCAGGGATTGAGGTGACACTTTCCGATTCTTCCTATGTTCCGGATGGCGATAATCCCAATAATTACATTGTTCATGAAGAGCACATTCGAAGTGTTATCTACGAAATGCTGGTTTCAGGAGCAGAAGCTGTTGCTGTAAACGGACAGAGAATTTCCCACAGCAGCTATATTGCATGCGTGGGCCCTGTTGTCAGCGTCGATGGCAACCAATACCCGGCTCCATTTACCATTACTGCGATCGGTGATAAGTCTGTATTGGAAAAATCGTTAAATTTATCTGTAGTGAGTGATCTTGTAAACGATGGCATTGATGTACGGATCGCGACAAAGGATGATATTACAATGGATCCTTATTTAAGCAAAGAGGGATGAGCCAATTGAACAACAAAAGAAAAACAGGGTTCGCCGGCGTGGCCTGCGTTCTTGGTGTGATGCTGGCCATACAGTTCCAGACGACGAACAATCCCGTAACAAGAGATACTCGAGATATGTGGGAACTTCGTGCGGACTTGGAAAAAGAAAAGCAAAGACAGCAGGATCTCAACAATGAAATTAAAAAGTATCAAGCCCTTTTGGATGATTATGAACAATCGCGAAAGAAGGAAAAAACAGAAGCCATGGAAAAAGCGCTTCATGATTTAAAAGAAGCGGCAGGTTTGACAGAAGTGAGCGGACAAGGAATCCTGATTACAGTCGAACCATTTAATGAAGGAGAAGCGCCAAAACTCTATCCAGAATTGATCAGACGGCTGATCAATGAACTGAACCGATATGAAGCAAAGGATATATCGGTGGATGGCCAGCGTATTATTTCGACTACACCAATCAGGGAAGTTAATGGTGAAACCTACATAAATAACCAGCCTCTTGGCTCATTTCCAATAGAAATCAAAGTCATTGCAGACGATGCCCAAAAACTTCAAAATAAAATCATTGCTTCGCAATCTGCGGAGGATTTTGTGAGGGAGAACCTATATATTGATTCAAAGCCACAAAACCAGCTGACACTGCCGGCCTATGATAAACCGATCCGTGTGAAATACATGAAGCAGGCAAAGGAGGAATTATAATGTGGCTGCCGGTCTTGGCTTTAATCATTGGTCTGGTGCTGGGTTTTTTATCGGAAATACGGATTCCGGTGGAGTATACAAACTATCTTTCCATCGCAGTCCTGGCTGCGCTTGACACACTTTTCGGAGGGATCAGGGCCCATATGCAGGGGAATTTTGAGGATAAGGTTTTTATCAGTGGCTTTTTCTTCAACATCCTGCTCGCTGCCGGCCTTGCCTATTTAGGTGTCCATCTTGGAATTGATCTATATCTGGCAGCAATATTTGCTTTTGGAGTCAGATTGTTTAATAATATAGCTGTCATTCGCCGGCTGGTAATATCAAAGTGGAGCAAATCAAGAAAAAACACTTAATTTCTTAAAAACTTAAGAAAAAAAAGAGGGAATATTCCTTGCTTGTGGAATTTATTCCTTAATTAACCCACTCGTATACCGATATAATTACATAACGGATAGACGAATAGTATATAACGGACATTTTAAACTCAAGGAGGTGCCAAAGAATGAACAGCAATGAGATTTATGTAAGTTTAGACATCGGTACATCCAATATTAAAGTTATCATTGGAGAAATGACCAGTGAATCCTTTAATGTAATTGGTGTAGGTCACTCAAAATCAGCAGGTATTAAAAAGGGATCTATTGTTGATATCGATGAAACTGTTCGTTCCATAAAAAGAGCGGTAGAACAGGCAGAACGAATGCTTGGTATACCGATTAATGCAGTAATTGTTGGTGTGAAAGGAAATCATGTACAGCTGCAGCCGTGCCACGGTGTAGTCGCTGTATCCAGTGAAGACCGTGAGATTGGAGACGAAGACATTGCTCGTGTGATTGATGCGGCGCAAGTGGTTTCAATTCCTCCTGAACGGGAAATTATTGACGTCATACCCGGGCAGTTTATTGTTGATGGAACCGATGAAATTATAGATCCGCGCGGAATGCTTGGAGTCAGGCTGGAAATGGAAGGAACGATCGTAACAGGATCCAAGACCATCTTACATAATTTATTGCGTTGTGTAGAAAAAGCCGGCCTGCAAGTGGCCGATATCTGCCTTGAACCGCTGGCTACTGCTTCTATAGCCCTCACAAGGGATGAAATGGATTTAGGAACAGCCTTGATCGATATCGGCGGCGGATCGACGACTGTGTCTGTATTTGATCAGGGAACAATGCAGATGACAACCGTTCTTCCATTCGGCGGAGAGTTCATATCAAAAGACATATCAATCGGACTTCGAACGACTGCTGAAGATGCAGAAAAAATAAAGCTTAAACATGGACACGCTTTTGTTGACCATGCATCAAAAGACGAAACGTTTTCTGTTGCTCAGATCGGATCCTCATCAGAACAGGAGATCAGCCAGTACGATTTAGCTCTCATTATTGAAGCTCGTATTGCTGAAATGCTGGAACTTGCGGATGAAGAGCTCGTTCGAAGAGGATATGGAGATCTGCCAGGAGGATTTGTTATTACTGGCGGTGTTGCCGCTATGCCCGGGCTGCTTGAACTGGCACAGGAAATCTTTCAGAACAATGTCAGGGTCTCCCTGCCGGATTATATCGGCGTTAGAGAGCCGCAGTATACCACGGGTATCGGACTTATTCAATTTACTTACCGCAACATTAAGGTACAAGGAAAAGAGGTTGCTTCTGCTCTTACAGAAGGAGCAGAGGTCCAGCATAGAAAGAAACAGCCTCAAGCGGCAAAACAGCAAAGCGAGAAACCCGCTGGCGGCATGAAATCCAAAATGAAAAATTGGTTTGGTTTATTTTTTGAATAAGAGACAGGTAGTCACTAGGAGGAACGCTCATGTTAGAGTTTGATATGAACATGGATTCATTAGCTACAATTAAGGTTATCGGTGTAGGCGGAGGCGGAAGCAATGCTGTTAACCGCATGATCGAGCACGGAGTACAAGGAGTAGAGTTCATCTGTGTGAATACGGATGCACAGGCTTTAAACCTTTCAAAAGCGCAGATCAAAATGCAGATTGGGTCTAAACTAACGAGAGGACTGGGTGCAGGAGCCAACCCGGAAATCGGAAAAAAAGCGGCTGAAGAGAGCAGAGAACAGGTTGAGGAAGCCCTTCGAGGAGCGGATATGGTCTTTGTTACGGCCGGTATGGGAGGCGGTACCGGAACAGGTGCAGCACCGGTAATCGCAGAAATTGCAAAAGAAATGGGTGCACTAACAGTAGGTGTTGTAACCCGTCCGTTTACTTTTGAAGGAAGAAAACGCTCTACTCAAGCCGTTGGCGGTATCAGTGTATTTAAGGAAAAAGTAGATACATTGATTGTTATTCCAAATGACAGATTGCTAGAAATCGTTGATAAAAATACTCCGATGCTTGAAGCCTTCCGTGAAGCGGATAATGTACTGCGTCAAGGTGTACAAGGGATCTCAGATTTGATCGCTGTACCAGGATTGATCAATTTGGACTTTGCCGATGTTAAAACCATCATGACCGAAAAAGGTTCTGCTCTGATGGGTATCGGAATTGCTACCGGTGAAAACAGAGCGGCTGAGGCCGCACGCAAGGCAATTTCATCACCATTGCTTGAAACTTCAATCGATGGTGCAAAAGGTGTTCTCATGAATATTACCGGAGGAGCCAACCTCAGTCTATATGAAGTGAATGAGGCGGCAGATATCGTTTCCTCAGCTTCTGACCCAGAAGTAAACATGATCTTCGGATCTGTTATTAATGAGGACTTAAAAGATGAGATTTTAGTAACTGTTATTGCGACAGGATTCGATGAAAGAGAAAATATGCAAGCGATGCAGGCACAGGCACAGCGTCCGAAGTTCCAGCAGCAGGCTCCTAAGACACCAGCAAGCCAAGGAAGCCAGCGTGAGGAAGTAACGAACGAAAGCCGTCCGGCTCAGCCGTCACAATCGGATGCAGACACACTGGACATCCCAACTTTCCTTCGAAACAGAAACCGTAACCGCAGAAGATAATTGAGAAATACAGAAGCTCCCTGCATTGGTCCGACAAGCGCTGGAGCTGGACATTACTTCAATGCTGCAAAGCACCTTTCAATGGATTTGAAAGGTGCTTTTTTAATTGTTTTAAAACAAATTCCCATCCATTTTTCAAGCCATAGTTTCTGACAAAATCTCTTAAAATAAAAAGATATCTTGTCTCATAAATTGACAGACTTTCTATTTGGCCTGTTTTATACTGGTTTCATCTCTTAAGAAAGGAGAAAACAAATGACACTTTATCTCGATGTCATTTGGTTTCTTAATTTTTGCATTGATTTTCTTCTCATCGTTTTAACAGGAATGGTGTTAAAACGCAAAATGCAAAAATGGAGACTGGTTGCGGGTTCTTTCGTCGGGTCTTCTTATGTTCTGCTGCTATTCATTCCTACGGATATCAGTATGTATCATCCGCTCATCAAATTTGTTTTTTCCTTGATCATCATGGTTGTGTCTTTTGGATATCAAAAGTTTTCTTATTTCGCGAAAAATGTCGGCATGTTTTATTTTGTTACCTTTGTTACTGGAGGGGGCCTGTTTGCAGCACATTATTTTTTACAGACAGATCTAACCATCATGAATGGAGTATTCGCGACTAAAAGTACAGGAAAGGGTGATTTGTTAAGCTGGGCGTTTGTATGCATCGGGTTTCCGTCAGTGTGGCTGTTTTCCAAACGAAGAGTGGATGACATCAAAGTTCAGAAACTTCATTACACGGAAATTGTGAAGGTTGAAATTAAAGTAGAGGATACATGCATACACGCCACAGGTTTGATCGACAGTGGAAACAAGCTTCACGATCCAATTACCAAGGTGCCGGTCATGATATTGGATCTGAATACCCATGCAGAACATCTGCCTCCCGAAATCGCAGCATTCTCAAAAGACATTGAGACGTTAAATGATGGAGGCATCATGGAACATTCATGGGAATCACGTCTGCGGATCATTCCGTTTCGTGCGGTCGGGAAAGACAGCGAATTTCTGCCAGCCATCAAACCCGATGAAGTGGTGATTACGAGTAAACAGGGCAGCTTTTCTTGCTCTAGAGTTCTTATCGGATTAACGTATACGGTATTATCCAGTGAAAATACGTTTACTTGCATTGTTCATCCAGAAGTCATGTCCAACGGGATTGAAAGCATAGCAGCCTCATAGAACAAAGAGAGGGGAGAATGGCAAAGTGAAAAAGCTTCGTCTGAAACTGACGCTTCTTTGGTACAAACTGTTAATAAAGCTGGGGATTAAAACAGAGGAAATCCACTATATAGGCGGACATGAAGCATTACCGCCGCCGCTGAGCAAGGAGGAAGAAGCTATACTTCTTGAAAAGCTGCCGACCGGTGACAAGGCAGCAAAGTCATTGCTCATCGAGAGAAACCTAAGGCTCGTTGTCTATATCGCTAGGAAGTTTGAAAATACAGGAATCAATATAGAGGATTTGATCAGCATCGGAACCATCGGATTGATCAAAGCGGTAAACACGTTTAACCCTGAAAAGAAAATCAAACTAGCTACATATGCATCCAGGTGCATTGAGAATGAAATCCTCATGTATTTGCGCAGAAATAATAAAACACGTTCAGAAGTTTCTTTTGATGAACCGCTCAATGTGGACTGGGATGGAAATGAACTTTTATTATCGGATGTCCTCGGAACAGAAGAAGATATCATCACACGCCGATTAGAGGCGAATGTGGATCGAAAACTGCTTCTCAAGGCTTTATTTACTTTAAACGACAGGGAGAAACAGATCATGGAACTTAGATTCGGGCTATCAGGAGGCGAAGAAAAGACCCAGAAGGATGTTGCAGATATGCTGGGTATTTCTCAGTCCTACATTTCAAGATTAGAGAAGAGAATTATTAAACGGCTGCAAAAGGAATTTAATAAAATGGTCTGACCGGAGGCATATGCCTCTTTTTTATTTTCGTTTTTTTCTTGGTTAGCATCGATAATGATGGTTGAAAGACGTTTCACCCTTCACCTGAATCAGGACCATAAACTGAAGATGCTTTTGAAAAAAATTTCCAGCTTATTTAAGCTGTGCTGCCATATGATTTCCGTTCTCTGCCTCCAATCATCGGGATGATGCAACTGCATAAAAAATCCTGCCAGGGAAATACTGACTTTGACAATAAACTCCCGGTAGGAGGGAAATCCATTGACCCGAAACAAAGTAGAGATCTGCGGAGTAGACACGTCTAAGCTTCCAGTATTAAAAAATCCCGAAATGCGTGAATTGTTCACAAAGATGCAGAACGGGGATCCTACTGCACGAGAAACGTTAGTAAACGGCAACCTGCGCTTGGTTCTCAGCGTTATCCAGCGATTTAATAACCGCGGGGAGTTTGTGGATGATTTATTTCAGGTCGGCTGCATCGGCCTCATGAAATCCATCGATAATTTTGACCTTGGTCAAAATGTTAAATTTTCCACATATGCAGTGCCTATGATTATTGGTGAGATAAGAAGATATTTGCGGGACAACAATCCCATACGGGTATCGCGTTCTCTGCGTGATATCGCCTACAAAGCTCTTCAGGTAAGAGACCAGCTTATGAATAAGCTTTCAAGAGAACCTACAGCACAGCAGATTGCAGAAGTGCTTGAGGTGCCAAAAGAAGAAGTTGTTTTTGCACTGGATGCTATACAGGATCCCGTTTCACTTTTTGAGCCTATTTACAATGACGGAGGCGATCCTATCTATGTTATGGATCAGATCAGTGATGATAAGGCTAAAGATTTTCAGTGGATAGAAGAGATCGCGTTAAAAGAAGCGATGAGACGACTTAACGAAAGAGAAAAAATGATCTTGACGATGAGATTTTTTCAAGGGAAAACTCAGATGGAGGTCGCTGATGAAATCGGGATCTCCCAGGCCCAGGTCTCACGACTGGAAAAAGCGGCAATATCACAGATGAACAAAAATATACAGAGCAGTTAAAAGCCAACCCGCTGATGAAGCGGGTTGTTTGCTGTACATGAATTCATAAGCCCGCTCATATAGATAGTAAAAAGAAGGGCGGGGATACGATGATGAAGATTTCTGACTTTCAGGTCAAGGACGTCGTAAATGTGGCAAACGGCAAAAAACTTGGACATATCGCTGATTTGGAGATTAACTTAAGCACCGGAAAAATCGAATCACTGATCATTCCGGGACCGGGAAAAATGCTCGGTTTTTTTGCAAGAGAAAGTGATATCGTCATACCATGGAGAAATATTGTGAAAATCGGCACTGATGTCATTCTTGTACGGTATATGGATGCCCAGGAAGCCGGTGAATACATTAAAGAGCCTTTCGATCAGCTGAAAAAGTAAATAGCATTATACCCCATGACTCATCTGTGATAAAATAAATAGCATAATAATCCAATATTCGTCTCCATTTGATAATACTTTTTCACAGAAGGAAGTGTGCGGTTTTGAGAGCTGAACCATTTGTACAACAAGGCAGCATGTATAAACTGGCTGACTGGATGGACCAGCATCCCGGATTAACAGCAGGAATCACATCACGGCACAATGGTTTTAGCAAGCATCCATATGAATCATTAAATTTAGGATTTCATGTCGGAGACCACCCGGAGGATGTTCTGAAAAACCGGAAGAGCGCAAGTTCAGCCATTGGCGCTTCTTTGGAGCAGTGGGTGGGCACTGAGCAGGTGCATGATAACATCATCAAAAAAGTAACGAAAGAGGATGCCGGAAAGGGCGCCAAAGATTTGGCAAGTGCGATTAAAGGCACCGATGGAATATATACCGCAGAAGAGGATCTACTACTCACATCACTTTACGCTGACTGTGTGCCCCTTTTCTTTATGAGTCCTGCCAACCAACTTGTTGGCCTTGCCCATGCGGGCTGGAAAGGAACGGTCGGCAAGATTGGAGCAAACATGGTGGGTCAATGGGTGGATGCCGAAGGTGTCCAGCCCGAGGACATCATTGCAGCTATAGGCCCGTCGATCGGCAGCTGCTGCTATGAGGTTGATGAATTTGTCATAACAAAAATAAACAAAGTGCTTCATGGTGATCCGGCAAAATTTCCATACCATCAGGTAAACAAAGAACATTATATGCTGGATTTAAGGGAAGTAAATAAAATGATCCTGATTGAAGCAGGAATGAAAGAAGAAAACATCATTGCGACTTCCTATTGTACAAGCTGTATGAATGATCAATTTTTTTCTCATCGCAAGGAACACGGGAAAACGGGCAGGATCATGAGCTATATCGGGCGTTTGAAAGGAGCAGAACGTGAATATCCAGCAAAATCTTTCAGTCATACAAACGAACATTTCTGAAGCATGCAAGAAAAAAAACAGAAATCCAGAGGACGTTAAAGTCATTGCCGTTACGAAATATGTGAGTACAGAAACGGCGATTAAGGCGGTGAAATCAGGCGTTTCACATATCGGTGAAAACCGTCCGGAGGGACTCAAGGAAAAGTACAATGTTCTAGGCCGGGATGTGACGTGGCATTTTATCGGGTCTCTGCAATCAAGGAAGGTGAAGGAAATTCTTCCGTATGTGGATTATATCCATTCACTGGACAGGCTTTCTCTTGCAAAGGAGATCGATAAGAGAGCAGACCGTGTCATCGATTGCTTCGTTCAGGTCAATGTATCCGGGGAAGAAACAAAACACGGCATGCCTGCTGAAACAACCCTATCATTTGTCGATAAAATGAGGGAGTACCCAAATATTCGAATTGTAGGGCTGATGGCCATGGCTCCTAATACAGAAGAAGAGGAAACCCTTCGTTCTGTATTTTCAACACTCAAACAGCTGCAAAATGACATACAGGCTAAGCATTATGATTTTGCGCCATGCAAAGAGCTTTCCATGGGAATGTCCAATGATTATGAAATAGCTGTCCAGGAAGGAGCGACGTTCGTGAGAATTGGGACCAGCCTGGTCGGCAAAGAATTTTAGGAGGTGCCAATCATGAGCATTAAGAACAAATTCAAGCGTTTTTTTGATCTTGAGGAAGATGAATATGTATATGAAGAAGTGGTTGAAGAGAATGGTGCAGAAACTGGAGAGAACAACGAATACCCCCCTGCCCATGCGAAGAAAAACAAGCAGAACGTTGTCAGCCTTCAAAGTATACATCAGCAATCTAAAGTCGTCCTTGTGGAACCGAGAGTCTATGCGGAAGCACAGGACATCGCTGATCAATTAAAAAACAGGCGTGCGGTCGTCATGAACCTGCAGCGCATTCCCCATGATCAGGCAAAACGGATCGTTGATTTTTTAAGCGGGACCGTTTATGCGATCGGTGGAGATATACAAAAATTAGGCCCTAACACATTTTTGTGTACACCGGAAAACGTAGATATCTCCGGTTCGATATCGGAAATGCTGGAAGGCGAATAAGACGAGGACGGTGCTTTCTTTGATATACCAGATTGGGGACATTATTTCTGAACTTTTCACTATCTACCGCTATATAATCGTAGCTTACATATTAATGTCGTGGTTCCCGAACGCAAGGGAATCTTCGATAGGCCAATTTATCGCCAGAATCGTGGAGCCTTACTTGGCGCCGTTCAGGAGAATCATCCCTCCCCTCGGCATGATTGATATTTCTCCGATCGTTGCACTATTTGCACTGTCGTTTGCACAATACGGTGTAAGAATGGTCGTTTACTGGATTGCCCAATACCTGGCATAGGAGCATAAATGAACATATATCAGCATTTTCGAAAAGAAGAATATCCATTTATCGATCAAGTGCTGCAGTGGAAGTCTGAAGCTGAAGAACGTTATTCTGTAAAACTCACCGATTTCCTTGATCCCCGGGAACAGGATATCGCTGGGAGCATGATTGGAAAAGGCTCGGAAGCTTCCCTGTCGTTCTGGGGAGGCTCTTCTTTTTCTGAGAGAAAGAGAGCCTTGATCTATCCGTCCTATTTTCAGCCGGAAAAAACAGACTTTGAAATTACTGTACTGGAAGTGAACTATCCGACTAAGTTTGTAACGATCGAGCATCGGGACGTACTCGGTTCTCTGATGAACCTTGGAATGAAGAGAGGAAAGTTTGGCGATATTCTTCATAGCCAGGACAGGATGCAGATCATTGTGGCTGGGGATGTGAGTGACTTTGTCCGGCTTAACCTGGAACGGATTGGAAAAGCGGCGGTCAGACTGAAAGAAGTTTCAGAGCATGACCTCATTCTCTCTGAAGAGGCATATGAAGAGAAAGAAGGAACGGTTTCCTCATTGCGGCTAGATGTCGTTCTTTCCGAGATTTATCGCCTTTCCAGGTCCAAAATCAGCCCGCTCATTACCGGGTCTAAAGCCAAGGTCAACTGGAGGATCACAGAAGAGGCCTCGTTCCTAGTTGAACCAGGAGATTATTTATCGCTTAGGGGATATGGCCGCAGCAAACTGATCGCAGTGGAAGGAAAAACAAAAAAAGACAGATGGCGGATAAGATACGGAATTTTACAATAAAGATGATACGGTCTAGAAGGAATGGCATGACTATTGTCGAAACTAGGTTAGTAATAGAAAGCATCATTAGTGGAGGTGGCGGAAATGCCTTTAACACCATTGGATATTCATAATAAAGAGTTTACCCGTGGATTTCGCGGTTATAATGAAGATGAGGTCAATGATTTTCTTGACCAAGTCATAAAAGATTATGAATCAGTGATCCGTGAGAAAAGGGAATTGGAAGAAACAGTTGAAAATTTGGAAGAGAAGCTTTCCTATTTTAAAAATATTGAAGAAACGTTAAACAAATCCATTCTTGTTGCGCAGGAAACGGGTGAAGAGGTAAAGCGAAGCGCAACAAAAGAAGCGAGGCTGATCGTCAAGGAAGCCGAAAAAAATGCTGACCGCATCATTAATGAATCCCTTGCTAAATCCCGTAAGATCGCAATGGAGATTGAAGAACTTAAAAAGCAATCTTCTGTTTACCGCACACGATTCCGTATGCTCATTGAGGCACAGCTTGAAATGCTTAAAAATGAAGACTGGGATGCTCTTCAGCCAGCGGAACGCGGGGAAGAGTACGAACTGGAGATGAAATAGAACGCTTGACGTTTTTTCAACCAAAGCATATAATTTTTTAAAGATTATTATATTTGGCAACGATGAAAGGGAAAGTATGTAGAGTACCCATTTATTGCAAGCGAGCCGGTGATGGTGGAAGACCGGTAAATGGACTGTACAGAAGATCACCCCGGAGTTTCCAGGCTGAACCTATTAAAGTAAGCCTGGCGTTCGATCACGATACGATTTTAAAGCGGGTTTCTTATTTAGGAACCTATTAGGGTGGTACCGCGGGTGGCCTTCTCGTCCCTTTACAGTGACGAGAAGGCCTTTTTTATATGCGTAGACATAGTTTGATTTGATTTTCGAGATGCAGGAGGAAAAATATGAATTACAAAGACACGTTATTAATGCCGAAAACAGAATTTCCGATGCGGGGCAACCTGCCGCAGCGGGAACCAAAAGTTCAAGCCAAGTGGGAAGAGATGGACATTTACAATAAAGTTCAGGAACATACAAATGGACGCCCTTCCTTTATTCTTCATGACGGACCTCCCTATGCTAATGGAGATATCCATGTAGGCCATGCGGAGAACAAAATCCTTAAAGATATGATCGTGCGTTATAAATCCATGTCGGGCTATCATGCACCATATGTTCCTGGCTGGGATACACATGGACTTCCAATTGAAACCGCCTTAACGAAGAGCGGAAAAGTAAAAAGAAAAGAGATGTCGGTTGCTGAATTCCGCAAGAAGTGTGAAGAGTATGCCCTCACTCAAGTAGACCGCCAGCGTAATCAGTTTAAACGGCTGGGAGTGCGAGGTGATTGGGAGAACCCTTATATTACATTGAACAAAGCGTATGAAGCTCGTCAGATCGAAGTATTTGGCGAAATGGTGAAAAGAGGATTCATCTATAAAGGTTTAAAGCCTGTTTATTGGTCTCCTTCATCTGAATCGGCATTGGCGGAAGCGGAAATCGAATACTATGACAAGCGTTCGGCATCCATTTATGTAGCTTTCCAAGTAAAAGACGGGAAAGGTGTGCTCGACCAGGACGTCAGCATCGTCATCTGGACAACGACCCCATGGACGATTCCGGCAAACCTCGGTATCTCTGTTCATCCTGATCTTGACTATGTGGTTGTTGAAGCAGAAGGAAGAAAGCTTCTGGTAGCGCAAGCATTAGTCGAACAGCTTGAAAAAGAATTGGATTGGAAGGATGTCTCTGTTCTAAAGACCGTAAAAGGTAAAGAGCTGGAGTACATTGTTGCTCAGCATCCTTTTTATGACAGAGAATCCCTCGTTATGCTGGGTGACCATGTCACGACTGACGCTGGAACAGGGTGTGTCCATACGGCACCGGGGCACGGGGAAGATGACTTCCTTGTTGGTAAAAAGTATGGCCTTGATGTGCTTTGCCCCGTTGATGACCGCGGTGTGATGACAAGTGAAGCTCCTGGCTTTGAAGGTATCTTTTATGATGAAGCAAACAAACCAATCACAGAAAAACTTCAAGAAGCTGGTGCGTTGTTAAAACTATCGTTCATCACTCACTCCTACCCGCATGACTGGAGAACGAAGAAACCGGTAATCTTCCGTGCCACCGCTCAATGGTTTGCTTCCATTAAGGGAATGCGTGGAGAGATGCTTGCTGCCATTAAAGAAGTCAACTGGATCCCAAACTGGGGTGAAACCAGGTTGTTCAACATGATCAAGGATCGTGAAGACTGGTGTATTTCAAGACAGCGTGCATGGGGTGTTCCGATCCCGGTCTTCTATGCTGAGAACGGTGAACCGATCATGACAGAAGAAACAATTGCCCACGTTGTTAAGTTGTTCCGCGAACACGGATCCAATGTCTGGTTTGAACGTGATGCAAGAGAACTTCTTCCTGAAGGATTCACTTCCGAGCATAGTCCTAACGGACGTTTTACTAAAGAAACAGACATTATGGATGTGTGGTTTGACTCTGGTTCTTCTCACTGGAGCGTACTTGAAGAACGTGAAGATTTGTCCCGTCCGGCAGATCTTTATCTGGAAGGCTCTGACCAATACCGAGGCTGGTTTAATTCATCGCTTTCTACATCAGTAGCGATCACTGGGAAAGCTCCTTATCAATCAGTCCTCAGCCACGGCTTCGTTCTTGATGGTGAAGGAAGAAAAATGAGCAAGTCGATCGGGAACGTCATGGACCCGATTAAAGTGATGAATCAGCTTGGCGCAGACATTATCCGCCTATGGGTATCTTCTGTAGACTATCAGTCAGACGTCCGGGTCTCCGATGATATTCTTAAACAAGTGGCTGAAGTGTACCGTAAGATCCGTAACACGCTGCGTTTCTTGCTGGGTAATTTAAACGGTTTTGATCCAAAAGCCAACGCCGTACCTTTTGAAGAGCTTGGCAAGATTGATCAGTATATGCTGGTTAAACTCAATAAACTGACCGACCGGGTGAAGAAGGCGTATGACGAGTATCAATTCCTCACTGTATATAATGCGATCCATAACTTCTGTACAATCGACTTGTCCTCTTTCTATCTGGACATTGCAAAGGATACGCTTTATATTCAAGCAGAAGATGATATCAAACGCAGAAGCATCCAGACGGTTCTTTACGAGGCACTCGTATCTATAACGAAACTGACGGCTCCGATTCTTGCCCACACGGCAGATGAAGTTTGGGACTATATCCCTGGAGTTACTGAGAAAAGTGTACAATTAACAAGTATGCCTGATACTGTGTCTTATTCTGGAGAAAACCAATTACTAAAAGATTGGGATCGATTTATGGATCTCCGTGATGAAGTTCTCAAAGCACTGGAAGAAGCGAGGAATGCGAAGGTCATCGGAAAATCTCTCACAGCATCCATCACTTTGTATCCTTCAGAAAATGTGAAGACTTGGCTTGAAGGGATAGAAGACCTCAATAAGCTATTCATCGTGTCTGAAGCGGTGATCGGCGGCACAAAAAACGAAGCTCCTGAAGGCGCAGCACATTACGAACATCTGGCTGTTGCTGTTAAACCAGCTGAAGGTGAAACGTGTGAGCGCTGCTGGGTTGTTACACCCGAAGTCGGTTCTGATGAGAAACATCCAACCCTCTGTGCATCATGTGCTGAGATTGTAGCTGAAAACTACAAAAATTAAATGTTTCATCGTTGCTGAAGCAAAAGAGCTGTACTTCTCAGCCTGTAATCAACAGGTTGAGGGGAGCAGTTCTTTTTTTATTGTCTGCTTTTCATCGGACATTCACCTTATCTCTTGTTCAGCAATAAAGTAAAGGCAAGGAGGCGCGCGCGAATGGAACGTCTATTAGACAGGGAGAACGCATCATTATTGCCAGTCGGTTGGAAAAGGGAGGCTTTCCTGGCTTTTCATCAAAAAATGATCAATCAAGAGCGTAAGTTTCCTTGCATTCCTGCGATACAAGGCTATCAGCTGAATCATATACGTTTTGGTTTCGCGCCTGCACCCGAACATGAAAAAGCACCAGCTGTTTTTGCACGTTTGCTGGAGTCCTATGGTTCGTGTTCACGTGAAACCGGCGATTATTCTGCACTGGTTGTATTCTTTCATTCTCCCTCTGGCCCGGGTGCAGGAGCAAAGAACGTGGCAGCTTACGAGAACATTTTCTGGGATCTTATGATCAGAACCCATAAGATGGACAAAGAACCTTGGCCTGTGCATATTTCTCCAGATCCAGAGGATAGGACATGGGAATTCTGCTTCGGTCAGGAACAATACTTTGTATACTGCGGAACACCGGCACACGAAAGAAGGTACAGCCGTTACTTTCCTTGCTTCATGCTCGCTCTTACCCCTCGATGGGTGCTTTCCCGTTTTAATGAGGATAAAAAAAGGGCAGACAAAATGTCAGATTGGATCAGGAGCCGGCTGTTATCTTATGATACTGCGCCGATTCATCCTGAATTAAAAAAGTATGGGGATGAAGATAATAAAGAATGGAAGCAATATTATTTAAGGGATAACGAAACAGCCGCATCCGTTTGTCCATTTCATCATCTGCGGGGGAACGGCCCGCAACCTAACAATGGCAACTGATGTAATGGGCGGAAAGAGGCAGGCAGAACCCCTGCTTTTTTCTATGCACAACAGGAATCCAAGCTCAATTTAATTCACGCTTTAGATTGTGCTCGGCCTTCTGCCTGTGCTAAAATTTGAAAGTACAAACTTAGGAATCGGAGGAAACAAAGTGTATTATTATCTTCTGGCGCTTTTGGTGCTTGGCCTCGACCAGGTGACAAAATGGTGGATCGTTAAAAACATGAATTATGGACAAAGTATAACCGTGATCGAAAATGTTTTTTACATAACCTCACATCGGAATAGGGGAGCTGCCTTCGGTATACTTCAAAATCAGATGTGGTTTTTTATCATCATTACGATTGCTGTTATTGCAGCAGTGATCTATTATATGCAAAAGCATGCGAAACACCAGCCGTTGCTGCGCACAGCACTTGGACTTGTTCTCGGCGGTGCCACTGGAAACTTTTTGGACCGCATCATCAGAAAGGAAGTCGTTGACTTTCTTGACGTTAAGATATCGAGCTATAATTATCCGATTTTTAATGTAGCCGATTCAGCACTTGTAGTCGGTGTTATTTTGATTTTTATTCAAACATTAATGGAAAGCAAGAATAAGAAGGAGAACATGAATGGAGCACATCGAGGTTAAGATAGACGAAGAATACCAATTCGAGCGGATCGACAAGGTGGTAACTTCTATTGAATCAGACTGGTCACGGTCTCAAGTTCAAAACTGGGTGAAAGACGGTTTGGTAACGGTCAACGGAAAGACAGTCAAAACGAACTACAAATGCAATGCCGGTGACGTTATTTCGATCACAATTCCTGATCCGACCATCTTGGATGTTGTAGCTGAAGAGTTGGATCTGGATATTGTTTATGAAGATTCAGATGTGCTTGTAGTGAACAAGCCAAGAGGAATGGTGGTTCATCCTGCTCCTGGCAATTATTCAGGCACGCTCGTTAATGGGCTCATGGCTCACTGCAACGATTTATCGGGAATAAATGGAGTGCTGCGCCCAGGCATCGTGCACCGTATTGATAAGGATACCACTGGACTGTTGATGGTTGCTAAAAACGACATGGCCCATGCATCTCTTGTGAGCCAGTTAAAGGCAAAGACAACAACAAGAAAATACAAAGCCATTGTTCACGGTGTGATGCCTCATGATAAGGGGACGATTGATGCACCGATCGGAAGAGACAAGAGTGACCGTCAAAAGATGACGGTCACAGATGAAAACAGCAGAGATGCTGTGACCCATTTCAATGTCCTGGAAAGATTCAATGATTTTACACTGGTGGAATGCCAGCTGGAAACCGGCAGAACACATCAGATTCGTGTACATCTGAAATATATCGGCTTTCCTCTTGCCGGCGATCCGAAGTACGGCCCCAAAAAGACACTGGATATCAATGGACAAGCCCTGCATGCTGGTCTGCTAGGCTTTGAACATCCGCGCACGAAAGAATATATGGAATTTGAAGTTCCACTTCCAGATGATATGGAACAGCTGCTCGACAATCTTCGACGGAAAATGGGTTGACAGGTTATCTTCTTTCTGTAATAATGAAATCAAATGAATAGTCCTTTAACGACAGTCCCGTGAGGCTGAGAAGGAAAACGGATTTAGGCTTATGGTCTAACTATGTCCTCTCACCATATGGGTGAGAGGAATTTTTTATGGGCCGTTTTCAAAGGATGATTGTAACATATCCTATAAAGAAGAAGGTGAGCAGGTCATGCAAAAGGCAGTCATTATGGACGATCAGGCGATTCGCCGGGCATTGACAAGAATTGCCCATGAGATTATTGAGCGAAACAAAGGGATTGAAAATGTCGTACTCGTTGGCATTAAAACCAGGGGTGAATATTTGGCAAAACGTCTCGCTGAGCGGATCCAGAACATCGAAGGAAAACCGGTTAATGTCGGTGACATCGATATCACTCTTTACCGCGATGATCTCAAAGTAAAGACTGAGAATCTTGAACCCGAGTTAAAAGGAACCGATATTCCTGCAGATATTACCAATAAGAAAGTCATACTAGTGGACGATGTTCTGTTCACAGGACGAACAGTTAGAGCGGCGATGGACGCAGTTATGGACATCGGGCGCCCTGCGTCCATTCAGCTGGCTGTCCTCATCGACAGAGGTCATCGTGAGCTGCCGATCCGGGCTGACTTCGTTGGGAAGAATGTACCAACATCAAATACAGAAATTATTTCCGCTTCCGTAGCGGAAGTCGATGGAGCGGATGAAGTTTCCATCCACGAAAAAAGCAAATAAGAACGTCCCTTTAAATCGAGTCCAGAGAGGCTAGCAAGGGAGGTTTGGATGACAGGCTGCAGCATCAGGCAGATCTGTGTATTCAGCACAACCTCCTTAACTTGCAAAGGAGGTATTTTTTATGGGTAAAAACAAGAACGAAAATACAAATCAACAGGACACAACCCAGGCAGTGCTTGATGTCCGGGATGTACCTAAACTTCATCAATGGATCACATTGAGCCTGCAGCATCTGTTTGCCATGTTTGGTGCCACAGTACTTGTCCCCTTCCTGGTGAAACTGGATCCCGGCGTTGCACTGGTTTCCAGCGGCCTTGCCACACTGGCTTACTTGCTTGTAACGAAAGGCCAAATCCCTGCTTATCTTGGTTCTTCCTTTGCGTTCATTTCACCGATCATTGCTGTAAAAACCCTCGGAGGGCCAGAAGCAGCGATGGTGGGAAGTTTCCTTGCAGGTCTTGTTTACGGTGCTGTGGCGCTGATCATTAAGACGAGCGGTCTGAAATGGCTGATGAGAATCATGCCTCCTGTAGTCGTCGGCCCTGTTATCATCGTGATTGGACTGGGACTCGCCAATACAGCGGTTAAAATGGCGATGAACAATCCGCATACGAACGAATACAGTCTGTCCTACTTCACAGTCGCACTGTTCACACTGGCTGTCACAATTGTATGCTCTATGTATTTAAAAGGAATTTTTGGAATCATCCCGATCCTGATCGGCATCATCGCAGGCTACCTCTTCGCATTATCAAGGGGTATGGTCGATCTGTCGAAAGTAAAACAAGCCAGCCTGATCGACGCACCTGATTTTATGTTCCCGTTTGTATCCTACACCCCGCACTTTTCCTGGTCTATCGCTTTGATTATGATGCCGGTGGCCACAGTGACGATTGCGGAGCATATCGGGCACCAGCTCGTCCTGAGCAAGGTTGTAGGAAGGAATTTTCTAGAAAAACCGGGACTGCACCGATCCATTCTCGGTGACGGAATCGGAGTAATGATCGGATCTTTTATCGGAGGGCCGCCAGTGACCACTTACGGTGAAAACATCGGTGTCCTTGCCATCACAAGAGTGTTCTCAGTGTTTGTCATCGGGGGAGCAGCCGTAACGGCCATCTGCTTCGGCTTTTCAGGAAAGGTTACGGCGCTGATCAGCTCTGTACCAACCCCTGTCATGGGAGGTGTTTCCATTCTGCTATTCGGGATTATCGCCTCTTCAGGCCTTAGAATGCTTATCGACAATCAAATTGATTTTGGCAACAAACGAAACCTGATCATCGCATCCGTTATCCTGGTCACAGGGATCGGCGGAGCAGTCCTACAGTTTACCGAAACAATGCAGGTCGCGGGAATGGCGCTTGCCACTTTAATCGGTGTGTTCTTAAACCTGATTCTCCCAGGCCGTGATGAAGATTCTGAATTGCTGAATAAAATGTTTGGAGTATCCGAGAAAGACCCAGCTGCATAATGAACACCTTTTAACTGAGTCCGAGAGACTTAGAAGGGTGAAACCGGCAGAAAGAGCGTAAACGCTTTTTCAAGTCTGGCCACACCCTGACCAAAACCGTCAGGGTGTTTTTTTAGAAAAAACAAGGAGCTGATCCTATGAAAAACTTACTAACGATGAAAGATCTGTCTGTGATCGAGATCGAACAGATCCTGCATGATGCGCACGCGTTTGCCAAGGGAGAGAAATGGAAGCCTGAAGGCCAGACATTCGCAGCCAACCTGTTTTTTGAACCCAGTACGAGAACAAGAATGAGTTTTGAAGCTGCTGAACGAAAATTAGGGCTTGACGTACTGAATCTTGACTGTGGCTTTTCAAGCACATTGAAAGGGGAATCCCTGTACGACACAGTGAGAACGCTTGAAGAGGTCGGTGCTGCGGCAGCTGTCATCCGGCACAGCAAGGACCGGTATTTTGATGAACTGGCCGGCAGAGTGAGAATTCCGATCATCAACGCGGGGGACGGATGTGGGAACCATCCTACTCAGTCTTTGCTGGACTTGCTGACCATCCAGCAGGAATTTATTGTCCTCCAAGGATTAAAGGTAGTGATTGTAGGAGACATCCGGCATAGCCGCGTTGCAAAATCGAATGCCGAAATCCTTGACCGGCTGGGCGCAAAAGTAGCATTTTCCGGTCCAAAAGAATGGTATGACGAGGAAACGGCTGAAAATCGTTACCTAACCATGGATGAAGCCGTTGAAACAGCAGATGTCCTCATGCTTCTCAGAATTCAGCATGAACGCCATGAAAGCAAAAGCGGAATGACTTCAGAACTTTATCATAACCGTTACGGTCTCACTGTGGAACGTGAAAAAAGAATGAAAGACCACGCGATCATCATGCATCCGGCTCCTGTAAACCGGGGGGTGGAAATAGCGGATGAACTTGTGGAATGCAGTCGTTCGCGCATCTTTAAGCAGATGAACAATGGTGTGTTTATCAGAATGGCAGTCCTCAAATGGGCGCTGGAAACCAATTCAAAGGAGGAAGTTCAAAATGGGCATCTTGTTAAAGGGTGGTAAAGTACTTACGGGAAATAACGAACAAATGGTACAGGATATTTTGATCGAGGGGAAAAGGATCTCTGATTTGGGGAATCTGATTCCAGAAGAAGGCCATAACGTGATTGATGTCTCAGGTAGACTGATCACTCCAGGGCTGATCGATCTCCATATTCATTTGCGTGAGCCTGGCGGTGAACATAAAGAAACGATTGAAACGGGAACAAGAGCCGCAGCGAGAGGCGGGTTTACGACAGTTGCCGCCATGCCAAACACCAAACCGGTTCCGGACAATGCGGAACAGATTCAATGGGTGAATGAAAAGATCAAAGAAACAGCTTCTGTCCGAGTGCTGCCTTATGCTTCGATTACAATCAGGCAAGCAGGCAAGGAACTTACCGATTTTGAAGCATTAAAACAGAATGGTGCATTTGCCTTCACTGATGACGGGGTGGGAGTTCAGTCAGCCGACATGATGCTGCAGGCGATGACGAAGGCCAAACAGAATGAGGCAGTCATTGTTGCTCACTGTGAAGAAAATACACTGATCCACAAAGGCTCGGTACATAAAGGAGCTTTTGCCCAAACCCATGGATTAAATGGAATACCTTCCGTATGTGAAGCGGTACAGATCGCAAGGGATGTTCTCCTCGCTGAGGCAACAGGAGCGCGTTACCACGTCTGCCATGTAAGCACGAAGGAATCCGTCCGTGTGATTAAAGATGCGAAAGCTGCTGGAATTAAAGTAACGGCTGAAGTCACACCGCATCACTTGCTGCTGTGTGATGAAGATATTCCTGGATTGGACACCAACTATAAAATGAATCCTCCTCTTAGAGGGAGTGACGACAGAAAAGCGCTGATCGAAGCGTTTAAATCCGGAATTATCGATTTTCTCGCGACTGACCACGCGCCTCACAGCAAGGATGAGAAAGACCAGGGAATGGAGCTCGCTCCGTTCGGCATCGTTGGCCTGGAGACAGCCTTCCCGCTGCTTTATACCAACCTTGTTCAAACCGGGGTGATGACGCTGCAAGAGCTGGTTGACGGTTTTACACGTAAGCCTGCTGAAGCGTTTGAGCTTCCATATGGAACATTAGAGCTTGGAGCAGTTGCCGACTTGACGGTCATCGACTTAGAGCATGAAGAAAAAATTGATCCAGACCGCTTTGCATCAAAAGGTAAGAATACGCCGTTTTCCGGATGGAGCTGTAAAGGCTGGCCCGTACTGACAATTGTAGAAGGAAGCATTAAGTATGAAAAGGAGAGTGTGAACGCATGAAACGGATTCTTATTTTAGAAGACGGCACCGAATTTCATGGTGAAGGATTTGGGAGTGCAGAGGAAAAAGATGGCGAAGTAGTCTTCAATACAGGGATGACAGGATATCAGGAGATCTTGTCCGATCCTTCCTACTGCGGACAGATCGTAACACTGACCTACCCGCTGATCGGAAATTATGGTGTCAACCGCCAGGATTTTGAATCAATCTCTCCAGCCATTCATGGACTGATCGTGAATGAAGCATGTGCACTGCCGAGCCACTACCAGTCACTTGGAACGCTTGATGAACTTTTAAAAGCTAAAAACATACCGGGATTAATGGAGATTGACACTAGAAAACTCACCCGGTTAATCCGAAAACACGGGACCTTAAGAGGTAAGATCGTTTCAGCTGATTCTGATACTTCTGCCATTGTAGAGGAGTTTAAAAATGCCCCGCTCAGAACCGACCATGTTCAATCGGTTTCAACGAGAACTCCTTATCATCTGCCGAATACAGGACGAAGAGTAGTTGTTGTGGATTATGGCGCAAAAAGCGGAATCTTGAGAGAATTATCACAGCGCAGCTGCGATGTGATCGTAGTTCCTTACAATACAAGAGCAGAAGAGATTATACTGCTTAATCCGGATGGCATCCTTTTAAGCAATGGCCCCGGGAATCCGAAAGATGTACCGGAAGCCCTCGGAATGATCAACACCATTCTTGAAGAGGAAATTCCGCTGTTTGGAATCTGTCTCGGACACCAGCTGTTCGCACTGGCCATGGGTGCAAATACAGAAAAACTGAAATTTGGACACCGCGGATCCAACCATCCTGTAAAAGATCTTCAGACAGGCAAAATAGCACTGACGGCACAGAACCATGGGTATACCGTCAGCCCGGAAACGCTCGAAGGAACAGAGCTTGAGTTAACACATATTGCTGTAAATGACGGAACAGTCGAAGGGTTGGGACACAAAGTGAAACCTGCATTTTCTGTCCAATACCATCCTGAAGCCTCACCGGGGCCGATGGATGCCAATCCGCTATTTGAAAAGTTCATGAACATGATGGAAACCGCTAAGGAAGAGGGGAAAGAAAAATGCCTAAACGCTTAGATATTAAAAAAATACTTGTAATCGGATCAGGTCCGATTGTCATCGGACAAGCTGCAGAATTCGACTATGCCGGCACACAGGCTTGCCAGGCATTAAAGGAAGAAGGCTATGAGGTAATCCTTGTCAATTCCAATCCGGCAACAATTATGACCGATACTTCTATCGCAGACAAAGTTTTCATCGAACCGCTTACCGTTCCTTTCGTCAGCAGGATTATCCGGCAGGAACGCCCTGACGGACTTCTTGCGACGCTTGGAGGTCAAACAGGGCTTAACCTGGCTGTCGAACTGTCTGAGAGCGGAATTCTTGAAGAATGCTCTGTTGAACTGCTTGGAACGACATTGACAAGCATTCAGCAGGCGGAAGATCGTGAACTTTTCAGAACGCTGATGAACGAATTAAACGAACCGGTTCCTAAGAGTGAAATCATCCGTTCGTATGAGGAGGCAGTCGCTTTTACTGCTGAAGTTGGCTATCCGGTAATCATCCGCCCTGCGTTCACGCTTGGCGGGACAGGCGGCGGAATTGCCGGAAATGAAGAAGAATTAAAGGAGATCGTAACGAGCGGGCTCCTGGCAAGCCCTGTACACCAGGTGTTGCTTGAAAAGAGCATCGCAGGCTTTAAAGAGATCGAATATGAAGTGATGCGGGACAGCAATGATACGTCCATTGTGGTCTGCAACATGGAGAACATCGACCCTGTTGGAATCCATACGGGTGATTCTATTGTAGTAGCACCAAGCCAGACACTAAGTGACAGAGATTACCAGCTTTTAAGAAACGCGTCCCTAAAGATCATTCGTGCTTTGAAGATCGAGGGCGGCTGCAATGTACAGCTTGCTCTTGATCCAGACAGCAGCAGCTATTACATCATTGAAGTAAATCCGAGGGTCAGCCGGTCTTCGGCGCTCGCATCAAAAGCTACAGGCTATCCAATCGCCAAAATCGCAGCGAAAATCGCTGTCGGATATACACTTGATGAAATTAAAAACCCAGTAACCGGCTCTACCTATGCCAGTTTTGAACCAGCGCTCGATTATATCGTGACAAAGATTCCTCGCTGGCCGTTCGATAAGTTCGAAGGAGCCAACCGTAAGCTCGGTACTCAAATGAAAGCTACCGGAGAGGTCATGGCCATCGGAAGAAATCTGGAAGAGTCGTTGCTGAAAGCGGTCCGATCCCTCGAAACGAAGTGCTATCATCTTGAAATCAGCAACCCTAAGCAGACTAGAGAGGAACTGTTTCCGGTGCTCGCAACCGCCGACGATGAGCGTTTATATCATATCGCACAAGCCTTAAGGATCGGAATGACAGTAAGGGAAATCTGGGAGATTACAAAAATTGATGTCTTCTTCCTGGAGAAGATCAAAGGGATCATCGACCTCGAACAGAAGGTTCTTAACAACGTTGGAGATCTCGGCCTGCTGCGTGCTGCAAAAGAAAAAGGCTTTAGTGATGTATGGCTGTCTAAAGCGTGGAACATGGCGGAAAAGGATCTCTATGACCTTCGATCGGAGAAGAATATCAAGCCCGTTTATAAGATGGTGGACACTTGCGCGGCTGAGTTCGATTCTGAAACACCGTATTACTATGGGACGTATGCTGAGGAAAACGAATCGTTGCGAACAGAAAAAGAAAGTGTGCTCGTACTTGGTTCCGGCCCCATTCGGATCGGGCAAGGCATTGAGTTTGACTATGCGACGGTGCATACGGTTTGGGCGATCAAAGAAGCGGGCTATGAAGCGATTATTATCAACAATAATCCAGAAACGGTGTCGACAGATTTCAGCACGTCTGACAAACTGTATTTTGAGCCATTAACCGTAGAAGACGTGATGCATGTCATCGATCAAGAGAAGCCAAAAGGAGTCATTGTCCAGTTTGGCGGCCAGACAGCGATCAATCTTGCGGATGCTCTGCATGAGCGGGGAGTAGCCATCCTTGGAACCTCACTTGACAACATGGACAGAGCAGAAGACAGAGACCGTTTTGAACAGGCGATGAAAGAACTGAACATCCCTCAGCCTGATGGAGAAACCGCATTTTCTGTCAAAGAAGCACAAGTTATCGCAGAGAGAATCGGCTACCCGGTCCTCGTAAGGCCGTCCTATGTTTTGGGAGGCAGGGCGATGGAGATCGTCTATAAGGAAAAAGAACTTCTTCAATACATGGAGAACGCTGTAAGGGTGAATCCTGAGCATCCTGTATTGATCGACCGTTATCTTGAGGGCAAGGAAGTAGAGGTTGACGCGATCTCTGACGGAAAGGATGTTTTCATCCCTGGAATCATGGAGCACATTGAACGTGCAGGCGTTCACTCTGGAGACTCCATTGCTGTCTACCCGCCTCAGCGATTAACGCCTGAACAGAAAGAAAAAATAATTGAACGAACGATTTCAATGGCAAGAGGTCTGGGGATCGTGGGTCTTCTTAACATCCAGTTCGTGCTGCATGGAGAAGAAGTCTATGTTCTTGAAGTCAATCCAAGATCAAGCCGAACCGTCCCATTCTTGAGCAAGATTACTGGCATCCCGATGGCAAACCTGGCAACGAAGGTCATTCTTGGAACGTCATTAAGTAAGCTCGGCTATCCTACGGGCTACGCTCCTGAAAAACAAGAAGTATTCGTCAAAGTCCCTGTATTCTCCTTTGCGAAGCTCCGCAGAGTAGATACGTACCTTAGCCCGGAAATGAAATCCACCGGAGAAGTTATGGGAAGAGATAATACTCTTCAAAAAGCGTTGTATAAGGGATTAGTCGCTTCCGGAATGAAAATACCAACCTATGGATCTGTCCTCTTCACGGTGGCGGACAAGGACAAGCCTGAAGCTCTGCGTTTGATGAAGCGATTCTATGAAATCGGCTATACCATCATGGCTACTGAGGGTACAGCCAAATATCTCGAAGAACAGAAGATTCCCGTTACTGTCGTCCATAAAATCGGCAGCCGGGAAAGAAACCTTCTGGACATCATCCGTCAAGGGGAAGCACAATTTGTCGTCAATACATTAACGAAAGGAAAAATGCCTGCACGTGATGGCTTCAGGATCAGAAGGGAATCCTCCGAGAACGGCGTCGTGTGCTTAACGAGCCTGGATACCGCTGAAGCTTTGCTTGAAGTGTTGGAATCTTTAACCTTTACAGCGAGACAGATGCCTGCCTTTGAAAAGGATCGTGTTTTAGTATGAGAAAAGAGATGGTAAGTGTAGTTTCCCAAAAAGAAATCGCCCGCAATATTTTCGAACTGAAAGTAAAGGGGGATGTCGTATCAGATATGACATCTCCGGGCCAGTTCGTCCATATGCGAGTGAGCGACTCCTTCCAGCCGCTCCTTAGAAGACCGATCTCGATCTGTGACGTGGATCTGACAAGCCAAACACTGACAATGCTCTATCGAAAAGAAGGAGCAGGCACCTCGCTGCTCAGTGAAAAAAAAGACGGGGACATGATTGACCTGCTCGGACCATTGGGCAACGGGTTCCCTCTTGACGCACTTGCAGAAGGCAAGACAGCACTTCTTGTCGGAGGAGGAATCGGAGTGCCTCCATTGTATTACCTGGCGAAACAATTACAAAAACGGGGGATCAAGGTCATCTCCGTCCTCGGCTTCCAATCTTTCGAAGACGCCTTTTACAAAGAAAAATTTGAAGCGGTGGGTGAAGTTTTCATATCGACTGCAGATGGATCTCAAGGGTGTAAAGGATTCGTGACGGACGTCATTAAAAGTCATTCGTTTACCTATGATTTGCTGTATTCCTGCGGACCGTCTGTCATGCTTAAAGCACTGGAGCAGCAGGTTCCGTCGGCCAGCGGATACTTCTCTTTGGAAGAGCGGATGGGGTGCGGCATCGGAGCATGTTTTGCCTGTGTCTGCCATGTGAACGGAGGGCTTCCTTCTGACTATGTAAAAGTCTGCAGCAACGGTCCAGTATTTCCAATCGGTGAGGTGGTATTATGAACAGGCTGGCAATAAGTCTTCCTGGTCTTGACATGAAGAATCCGATCATGCCCGCTTCCGGCTGTTTTGGATTCGGCCGTGAATATGCGGGGTTTTATGATCTGTCGGTTCTTGGGGCTGCTGCCATTAAAGCAGCCACCGCCGAAGCAAGGTTTGGCAACCCCACTCCGCGGGTGGCGGAAACCCATAGCGGGATGCTCAATGCGATAGGATTGCAGAATCCCGGGGTAGACAAGATCATGGAGAAGGAGCTGCCGTTCCTTAAATCCTACAACATTCCGATCGTTGCCAATATCGCAGGATCCAGGGATGAGGATTATTGTGAAGTGGCAAGAAAACTTTCTTCCCATCCCCAAGTTTCTGTACTGGAGCTGAACATATCGTGTCCGAACGTAAAAGAAGGCGGGATCCAGTTTGGAACCGATCCAAAAACAGCAGCCGAGCTTACAAAAAAAGTGAAATCCGTTTCGTCCAAACCGGTCTACGTCAAACTGTCTCCTAACGTGTCCAATATTTCGGAGATGGCAAAAGCGGTCGAAGAAGCAGGGGCGGACGGACTTTCCATGATCAATACTCTTCTTGGGATGAGGATTGATCTGAAAACGAGGAAACCCATACTCGCCAACAAAACGGGGGGCTTATCCGGACCTGCGATCAAACCGGTTGCTATCCGAATGATTCATGAGGTGAGCCAGGCCGTCTCTATCCCGATCATCGGCATGGGGGGAGTAACCTGCGCTGAAGATGTGATCGAATTTATGCTTGCGGGTGCCTCCGCAGTTGCGATTGGAACAGCGAACTTTGTGGATCCGCTGATCTGTCCGGATATTATCTCTAAATTGCCGGAGCTGCTTGATCATATGAACGTGAACCATATCAGTGAATTAATCGGAGGGAGCTGGAAGGAATGCGAAGTCCCATCATTATCGCGCTAGATTTTCCTGGAAAAAAAGAAGTTGAATCATTCATTGAGCCATTTGAGGGACAGCCAGTTTGGGTTAAGGTCGGGATGGAACTGTTCTATGAGGTAGGACCGGATTTGATCTCCATCTTAAAAGAAAAACAGTTTAAGATCTTTCTTGATCTTAAGCTCCATGACATCCCGACAACCGTGCACAAAGCGATGAAACGAATCGCCGGTTTGGAAGCCGATATGGTTAATGTTCATGCAGCGGGCGGAACAGCTATGATGAAAGCGGCCATTGAAGGCCTGAATGAGGGAACAAGAAATGAAAAAAGGCCGCTCTGCATTGGTGTGACCCAGCTGACAAGCACATCGTCTCAAATGCTGAGGGATGAACTGCTCATCCATGAACCGATGCAGAATACGGTCTGCCATTATGCGTCCCTTGCCAGGGATAGCGGCCTTGATGGAGTAGTATGTTCCCCTCTTGAAGTGCCGCAGATCAAGAAGGTATGCGGAAGCGCTTTTCTAGCCGTAACACCTGGAATCAGGCTTGCGGGTGATGATAAGAACGATCAAAAAAGAACGGCCGATCCAGCGGCTGCCCAACAGCTCGGATCCGATTTTATCGTAGTGGGAAGAAGCATTACTCAATCTCTTGATCCATTGAAAACCTATCTAAACATCGAAAAAGAATGGGGGCTTCAACATGAAACAACAAATAGCTAAAGATCTGCTCTCTATCGAAGCGGTAACTCTTTCGGTAGAACATCCGTATACGTGGTCTTCCGGAATGAAATCTCCCATCTATTGCGACAACCGCCTGACTCTGTCCTATCCGGAAGTCCGCAGCAGAATTGCGGAAGGATTAAAAGAACTCGTCCTGAATCATTATCCGGACGCGGACATGATTGCGGGAACAGCGACTGCCGGCATTCCTCATGCGGCTTTGCTTGCAGACCGCCTAAGCCTGCCTATGAGCTATGTGCGCAGCAGCGCAAAGTCCCATGGAAAAGGCAAGCATATTGAGGGAAAAGCGGAAGCTTCCATGAAGGTCGTTGTTGTTGAAGACTTGATCTCAACGGGTGGCAGTGTTATTTCTGCAGTGAAGGCATTAAGAGATGCAGGCTGCAATGTTCTTGGTGTAGTGGCTGTTTTTTCCTATGAACTCGTGAAAGGTTTTGACAACCTTGCTGATCATAAAATAAACGTGCAAACTCTAACCGATTTTAGTACATTAATAGAAACAGCCTCGGTGGAAGGCTATATTTCTAAAAAGGATCTCTCGCATTTGCTGCGCTGGAAGGAAAATCCGGAAAACTGGCTTCAAAACGCATAGCGAGATTGCGGAAGGAGCGCTTCTTTTATGAGGAAGATGAACGGTGAAGAGTTTGATGAATTGGTAGCTTTTTTCGATGGGATGGCACGTACGTCCTGGCTTGGCGAAGTCCATGATCAATTAAAAGAAAAAACCGGTTCCTGGAAAGATAAAAAGGTTTTGGATGTCGGCTGCGGGACAGGAAGGCTGCTGCTCCGCGGAGCTGACGAAGCGACCCAGCTTACAGGTGTTGACCTCTCATCCGAGATGATTAAAGCCAGTGCTCAAAATTTCTTTTTTCATAACCGAAGTGAAAAGGGTGAATTCGTAGTCGGTGATGCGTGTGACTTGCCGTTTACCGATGACCGTTTTGATGTGGCGCTGTCTACATGTGTAATGTTCCTGCTTCCAGAGCCTGACAAGGGGATTCAAGAGATGATCAGGGTTCTAGGAAACGGCGGGGTGCTTGGCATGTTGAACCCATCTTCTAAGATGAGTCAAATGGAAGCCTTCCGCTTTTGCAAGGATCATGACATTTCAGGTTTTGAGCAGACAGCTATGCTGAAATGGGCGAATGTCTCTACCCGAAGGCATCGCTATACTTCGGATGAACTGACAACCCTTCTGCAGGGCCTCAGTATGAAGGAAGTTACTCACTATGAGGTACTTGATGGGTTGGCGATCATTACAACAGCAAAAAAATAACCAGGCACACCTGGTTATTTTTTTAATTTTAACAGCTGATCTTCGTCCGGGGTAACATAGAGGGTCTGCTGCTGATCATAGATAACGAAGCCCGGTTTTGCACCTGATGGCTTTTTCACATGCCGGATCAGCGTGTAATCAACCGGAACGGAGCCGGAATGCCTGGCTTTGCTGAAGTAAGCGGCTAGCCCGGCAGCTTCCAAAAGAGCCGTTTCACTGATTTCTTCGCTTTTTATAACCACATGGGAACCTGGGATGTCTTTCGTATGAAGCCACGTTTCATTTTGCCGTGAAGCTTTAAACGTAAGATAATCATTCTGTTTATTATTTTTGCCGACAAGGATGGTCAAGCCGTCTGTGGATTGATACGTTTCCAGAACAGGCTTCTCATTTTTTTTTGCTTTCTGCTGTTTTCGTCTTTTGACATAGCCCTGCTCTTCCAGTTCTTCTCTGATGCCGGCCACATCTCTGACAGAAGCAGATTCCATCTGCTGGATCAAACTTTCAAAATACAGAAGGTCTTCACTCGCTTTTTTCAGCTGTTCATCAATAAAAGCCACTGAATTTTTCAGCTTATTGTACTTTTTAAAATAGGCTTGTGCGTTCTCAGATGGGCCTTTCAACGGATCCAGCTGAATTTCCAGCTGTGGCTGATCCTCCTCGTAAAAATTCGTTACCTCAATTTTCTTCTGTCCTTTTTTCACCATATAAAGATGAGCGGTCAACAGTTCTCCCAGCACTTTAAACTTTTCGGCTTTTTCGGTGTCGGCGAGTGATGCTTTCAGCTTCTTAATTTTTTTTGCTATTTTTTCATGTTCGTTATGCAGCAATTTTTCCAAATCTGCGGCTTGCTGTTTTACTCTGTCCCGTTCGGCCTTGCCATAATAAAAGCGGTCAAGAAGCTCTCCCACTGTTGGAAATTCCTTCTTTTCCCCTTTTAAGTGAGTGAGATCAGTAACAGAAAAGTATTCTTTCCCATCGGCAAAGACCATCTGCGGGGTATAATGACCGCTCTGAAACTTCTCCATCATATCGGTAAATGATGCAGAGAGGGAATCTTTCGTGGCCAGTCCGGCCCGGAAGGTGATCTCCCTGCCGATGAGCGGAGAGATTCCACTGTAATGCTGTACGATCTGCCGGTCAACCTTTCCTTCGTTCCATTTTATTTTCCGGATGAAACCTTCTGCCGTTTCTGTGAGCGGAGATTGTTTTTCCTGGGGTGGAGGAGATACGTATGTTTGCCCGGGCAGCAGTGTTCTGTATCGATTCAGTGAAGGAGGGATGTGCTTGATGCAGTCAACAATTGCACAGTTCTTATCTTCTACCAGAATAATATTGCTGTGGCGTCCCATAATTTCGATGATCAGCGTTTTATAGGCGATATCACCGATTTCATTTCTGTTTTTTACTTTGATGTGGATGATCCTTTCCAGATCGATCTGTTCGATCGACTCGATTACAGCACCTTCCATATGCTTTCTCAGGAGCATGCAGAACATGGGAGGGACCGAAGGATGATCATACGTCTTTGCCGTCAGCTGTACCCTGCTGAATGACGGATTAGCCGAAAGCAATAGTTTATGGTTTTTTCCGCCTGCTCTTATCGTAAACAGCAGGTCAGTTTTGTCAGGCTGATAAATTTTTGTGATTTTTCCGGATTGCAGTGTATTTTTTATTTCCGCTGTTGCTGCTCTAGTAACGATTCCATCAAAACTCATAGTTTCACCTCTGTTTCTCTCTTCATCAGTATAGCATTATTGAGGACATGCCTGCATATAAATGGCTATATACGTTATAAGGCAGAGGTGGAGAAATGAATTGGTATGAGCTATCGAAGGAAGATGTTGAACGCCTGACCAACAGCAGCCTGCAGAAAGGGCTTAGTGAAAAGGAAAGCCAGAAAAAGCTGAAGGCAGTAGGTTATAATCAGCTTCAGGAAGGAAAGAAACCGTCGTCGATTCTCGTTTTTTTCGCACAGTTCAAAGATTTCATGGTGCTCGTTCTTTTAGCCGCCACATTATTATCAGGCCTGCTTGGTGAGTATCTTGATGCGATTGCGATTATTCTCATCGTGATCATGAATGGAATTTTAGGATTTATTCAGGAAAGGAAAGCGGAAAAGTCGCTTTCCGCATTGCGTGAATTGTCTGCTCCTTCTGCACTTGTGATGAGAAACAGCAGCTGGGTATCGATTTCTGCGAAAGAGCTCGTTCCTGGCGACGTCATAAAACTTTCTGCTGGAGACCGGGTCGGTGCAGACATACGGATGGTCTCGGCAAGGGGCCTATATATTGAGGAATCTGCCCTGACCGGGGAATCCGTTCCTGTCCAAAAACGCGGAGATCCTTTACATGGAAGCGGTTTGCCGATTGGAGACCAGGCCAACATGGCTTTCATGGGAACGATGGTAACAAGAGGCAGCGGAACGGGTATCGTTATTGCTACCGGAATGAAAACAGAGATGGGAAAAATCGCTCATTTGATTCAGAATGCCGATACACTTGCAACACCCCTTCAGCTTAAACTAGAGCAGCTGGGCAAAATCTTAATCGGCATTGCTCTCCTGTTGACCGTACTCGTCGTTGCGACGGGAGTTTACAGGGGACATGACTTGTACAGCATGGTGCTTGCAGGCGTATCGCTTGCAGTTGCTGCCATACCTGAAGGGCTTCCTGCGATCGTAACGATCGCCCTCGCACTCGGCGTCCAGAAGATGATTAAGCGGAGAGCCATCGTAAGAAAGCTTCCTTCTGTTGAAACACTGGGCTGTGCGACTGTCATCTGCTCCGATAAAACCGGAACGTTGACTCAGAATAAAATGACAGTGACTCATCTGTGGAGTGAAGGGACGACCTGGTATGTAACGGGCAGCGGTTATGATACCTCGGGAGATTTTATAAGAAACGGCCAAAAAGCAAGAGTCGATCAGTATGAAGGACTTCTTCAGCTCCTCTCTTACGGGGCGATCTGCAACCATGCAGAGATGACAGATACAGGCAGCATCATGGGAGACCCTACAGAAGCTGCTTTATTGATCAGTGCAGCAAAAGCAGGTTTGAAGAAAGAAAACATTCTCCGTTCGGTCGAAATTATGGACGAGGTTCCGTTCGACTCAACGAGAAAAATGATGAGTGTTATTGTCCGTAATCAAAGCGGTGAAATGTTTTTGATCACAAAAGGAGCACCTGATGTGCTGCTGGAAAAAAGTGATTATGTATTATGGGACGGCAAGCGGCAGCTCCTAAAACAGCAGCATACGGAACAGATCAAAGAGGCGATCCTGGGGCTCGGAAGCCAGGCGCTGAGAACCATTGCTGTTGCCTATAAGCCCCTGCATGGGAAAAACAGGCCGACCGCAGGTCCGTCGGCAGAAAATCATCTCACATTCATCGGTCTACAGGGAATGATTGACCCTCCTAGGGAAGAAGTGAAAGGCAGTATCGACCGATGTCATGAAGCAGGTATAAAAACGGTGATGATTACCGGTGACCATGTAGTGACCGCGAGTGCCATTGCCAGACAGCTGAACATCCTTCCTCAAGGGGGAAAAGTCATCGATGGAGCAGCTCTATCGGTCATGTCTGAAGATGATCTTGTAAGAGAGGTTGAGAATATCTATGTGTATGCAAGGGTCTCACCCGAGCATAAACTGAAAATCGTTAAAGCACTGCAAAAGAGAGGGCATATCGTGGCGATGACAGGGGATGGGGTGAATGATGCGCCCGCGATAAAATCTGCCAATATCGGCATAGCCATGGGGATAACAGGGACAGATGTAGCGAAGGAAGCTTCATCACTCGTTTTAAGTGATGATAATTTCTCAACCATTCGGGCAGCTATTGAAGAAGGAAGAAATATTTATGAAAACATCAGAAAGTTCATCCGTTATTTGCTTGCTTCAAATGTAGGTGAAATCCTCGTCATGCTGTTCGCCATGATTTTATCCATGCCAATGCCGCTTGTGCCCATCCAGATTTTATGGGTGAACCTTGTGACTGACGGACTTCCGGCGATGGCGCTCGGTATTGATCCTGCGGAGGACAATGTGATGAAGCGCTCTCCGAGAAAGCCAAATGAAGGGGTATTCTCAAGAGGGCTGGGATGGAAGATTGTATCGAGGGGATTCCTCATTGGAATTGTAACCATACTCGCCTTCTGGACCGCTCTGCATGAACATCCCGATCAGCTGATGAAAGCACAGACTGTGGCTTTTTCGACATTGGTCATGGCCCAGCTGATCCATGTGTTTGACTGCAGAAGCGAGCGCTCTGTTCTGCACAGAAACCCATTTGGGAACATGGCATTGGTCTTAGCCGTTCTTTCTTCCGTGCTGCTTACGCTCGTGGTCATGTACATTACACCGCTCCAGGCCATTTTTCATACGGTTCCACTGTCCGGCCGTGATTGGATGCTTGTGCTGGGGATGGCTGCCATTCCTACATTTGCACTTACAGGGTTCCAAGCATTTAAAAAATTATAAACCGAAAGGGCAGAAACAAATCGGGAACAGTTTCTGCCCTTTTTTGTGTTCAGGGTTGTACAGACTGTTAAAATTGTTTAGAATAACGGAGGAATATGTTAAAATGATATAAATGTGCTGGGTACGGACATATCCATACATGTAATTAATTTGTACATAAATGATTATGATCTTGCTCGTTCTGGCTAGAATAGAACTACCAACGTTAGGAGCGGTTTTATACATGAAGCTAATCAATATTGGTTATGGAAACATTGTAGCAGCACACCGAATCATATCCGTGGTAAGCCCGGAATCAGCACCGATCAAACGCCTCATTACGATGGCAAGAGACGGAAATATGCTTATTGATGCCACATACGGCAGACGGACGAGGGCGGTCATCATTACGGACAGTGATCACGTTGTACTCTCTGCTGTTCAGCCTGAAACGGTGGCACAGCGGCTCCTCTCAATTGAAGAGGGAACGGAAGAAAGTTAAGTGGAGGTTAGTATGGATAGAGAACGGGGCATTTTGTTTGTGCTCTCCGGCCCTTCCGGAGTCGGAAAAGGAACCGTGTGCAAAGCGCTGAGAGCACAAAAGCTGGACATTCAGTATTCAGTTTCAGCGACGACCCGGAACCCACGGATTGGTGAGGTTCACGGAGTGGATTACTTCTTTAAGACAAAAGAAGAATTTCAACGCATGATTGAAAATAACGAACTGCTCGAATGGGCAGAATACGTCGGTAATTATTATGGCACTCCGATCGAGTATGTAAACCAGACACTGGATGAAGGGCGTGACGTTATTTTAGAGATCGAGGTTCAGGGAGCGCTTCAGGTTCGAAATTCTTTTCCGGAAGGCGTTTTTATTTTCCTGACACCGCCTAGTCTCGAAGAGCTGCGCAGCCGCATTGTCGGCAGGGGGACAGAAACGGAAGATCTCATCAATAACCGAATGACAGTAGCCAGAGAAGAAATAGAAATGATGCAGCATTATGATTATTCCGTTGTTAATGATGAGATCAGCCAAGCCTGCAGCCGAATCCAGTCGATTATCACTTCTGAACACTGCAAGGTGGACCGTGTAACGAATCGTTATAAAAAATTACTGGGAGATGAATAAATATGCTTTATCCTTCAATTGATGCCCTTATGGACAAAATAGATTCCAAATATTCGCTTGTTACTCTTTCTTCAAAAAGAGCAAGAGAGATTCAGCGGAGCAACAACGGAATCGTAGAAAAGCCGGTTTCTCACAAGTTTGTCGGGAAAGCTTTGGAAGAGATTTACGCGGGTTACTTAATGCCAAAAACGTCTGACACTGAATGATGATCGATAACAACCTATGATTATAGGTTGTTATTTTTTTCAATTTAAACAGCAGTATGACAGATTAAGATAAATCATAATTATATTATGTAAACAAAATGGCAGGGGGGAGATCTCATTGGATCATTCTATGAAAAAGATATTGCTTTGTGTAACCGGAGGGATCGCAGCATACAAGGCTGCAACGATCGCAAGCCAGCTTTATCAGCTTGGATTTGACGTAAAGGTGATGATGTCAGAATCATCACAGAAATTTATTACACCATTGACACTGCAGACCTTATCCCGGAATGAAGTCTATACGGATACATTCGAAGAACGGAACCCGGCTGTTGTTGCCCACATAGACCTTGCAGATTGGGCAGATCTTGTTGTAGTGGCACCAGCGACTGCCAATTGCATCGGGAAGCTGGCAAATGGCATCGCTGACGACATGATTACAACAACGCTGCTGGCTACCAGAGCCCCAATCATGATCGCGCCTGCGATGAATGTTAACATGTATCAGCACCCTGCTGTACAGGCGAATATGCAGAAGCTCGCTGATTATGGTTACCGGTTCGTTGAGCCTGGAGAAGGGCTTCTCGCATGCGGCTATATCGGAAAAGGCAGACTGGCTGAGCCTGAAGAGATCATCGCCTGTATAAAGGATTTCACTGCAGGGCAGACCGATTTGCCTTTAGTAGGGAAAAGGGTATTGATCACAGCCGGCCCAACTCGAGAACAGGTGGATCCTGTTCGTTACTTTACGAATTATTCATCCGGGAAAATGGGTTATGCCATCGCAAGAGCGGCGGCGAGAATGGGTGCAGACGTTACCCTTGTCAGCGGACCGACTGCTCTTGAGAAGCCTGCAGGCGTACGTTTTGTTCCAGTCGAATCTACAGAGGAAATGTTTCAGGCGGTGATGAAAGAATATCAGGCTATGGATCTTGTCATTAAATCCGCGGCTGTGGCAGATTATACACCGCGTATAAAATATGAAGAAAAAGTGAAGAAAAATAACGGCAGCTGGTCAGTGGAAATGGAGAAAACGACCGATATTCTATCTGTACTCGGAGAGAAAAAAGAGCAGCAAGTTCTTGTCGGGTTTGCGGCTGAAACCGGCGATCTTGAAAGGTATGCGCTTGACAAGATGAAGCGTAAAAATCTGGATATGATCGTTGCCAATAATGTGATTCAAGAAGGAGCCGGCTTCAGCGCCGATACAAACCGGGTAGTGATCTTTAAAAAGGATGGTTCTGCAAAGGAATATCCGCTCCTTTCCAAGGATAAAGTGGCAGAGGAAGTACTGTTGCAAGCGATGGAACTGATGCATTTATGATCGCCAAAGTAATTGTTGACGTACCGGTCAGCAGTGTAAACCGCACTTTTGATTATCTTGTTCCGGACGATTTAACAGATTCGGTAAAACCAGGTATGAGGGTTGCCGTTCCTTTCGGGCCAAGAAAGCTGCAGGGCTTCGTCATCGAGCTCACCGAAGAGGCCTCTGTTCAAAAATTAAAGAAGATCATTGAACTTTTGGATCCGGTTCCCGTTTTAACGGGAGAGCTGCTAACGCTCGGGCAATGGGTATCAGAGAAAACGCTCTGTTTCTTAATTACCGCCTATCAGGCAATGATTCCGGCCGCTTTAAAAGCCACTTACCAAAAAGAGTTTAGGCTGGTAGACGGAATAGGACTCGAGGATTTGCCGGATGAGGCGGGAGAATGGTTTAAATACCGGGAAAACATCCCTCTGGAAGACCTTATGAAAGTTTCTCCGACACCTCTTGCCCTCTTTCAAAAGCTGGTTCAGAAGAATTTTCTTGAAGTGATTTACAGGATGTCAGACAAAATTACGAAGAAAAGAATTAAAGTAGTACAGAGGCGGGGAACAGAAGAAGAAAGGGTTAAAGCTATTGAATCGCTGTCCACGCAGGCAGTAAAACAAAAAGAGATACTTTCCTTTCTTCATGGGTACGATCGCCCGGTTGTATTAAAAGATCTTCTTGAAATGTTTGACACCACAAGGTCCACCGTCCAAGCTTTGGCCCGAAAAGGTTTAATCGAGATCTTGGAGAAAGAGATCTACAGAGACCCGTACGAAGACCGCGAATTCAAAAGAACGAAACCTCTTCCTCTGACCTTACAGCAGGAACAAAGTATTCAGCCTGTTCTGGCAGCACTTGAGGAAAAAAGGCATGAGACCTTTCTGCTTCACGGCGTCACGGGAAGCGGCAAAACTGAAATCTATCTGCAGAGTATTGACAGAGCGATTCGCATGGGGCAGGAAGCGATTGTTTTAGTGCCCGAGATCTCCCTCACCCCACAAATGGTCAACCGGTTTAAAGGCCGCTTTGGTTCCAGGGTTGCCGTTTTGCATAGTGCTCTTTCAGCCGGAGAAAAATACGATGAATGGCGAAAGATACAGAGAAAAGAAGTATCTGTTGTCGTTGGCGCCCGATCGGCAGTCTTTGCCCCGTTTGAAAATCTGGGTCTTATCATTATCGATGAGGAACATGAATCAAGCTACAAACAAGAGGAGAATCCACGCTATCATGCCCGTGATGTGGCTGTACAGCGTGGAGAGCATCATCGCTGCCCGGTTATTCTCGGAAGCGCCACACCGTCACTTGAATCTTATGCGAGAGCCCAAAAAGGCGTCTACACGCTTTGCGAATTAAGCGACAGAGTGAACAAACGGGATCTGCCTTCTGTTTCTGTAGTGGATATGCGGGAGGAACTAAGGGCAGGCAACCGCTCGATGTTTTCCCGTGAATTATTTGAGAAAATCAATGAGCGCCTTGAACGAGGAGAGCAATCCGTTCTATTTCTCAACCGCAGGGGCTATTCATCGTTCATTCTTTGCAGAGATTGCGGATATGTCGGAGAATGCCCGCATTGCGATATTTCTCTTACATACCATAAAAAGCAGCATCTTTTAAAATGCCATTATTGCGGACATCAGGAGCCGATGCCTTCCCGATGCCCCATGTGTGAAAGCCAGTACATTCGTTTTTTTGGCACTGGTACACAAAAGGTGGAAGAGGAGCTCACAAGGCTGATGCCTCACGCAAGAGTGATCAGGATGGATGTGGATACGACAGGGCGAAAAGGAAGCCATGAAAAGCTGCTTAACCAATTTGGCGAAGGAAAGGCTGACATTCTTCTAGGAACGCAGATGATCGCGAAGGGGCTTGATTTTCCAAAAGTAACATTGGTAGGGGTGCTCGCTGCGGATACGATGCTTCACCTTCCCGATTTCAGGGCCTCAGAAAAAACGTTTCAGCTGCTCACCCAGGTGAGCGGAAGAGCAGGGCGCCACGAACTCTCGGGCGAGGTGGTCGTACAGAGCTATACCGTCGGCCACTACAGCATCGACCTCGCAGCAGACCATGACTATCATTCCTTCTACGAAACGGAAATGCGGATCAGGCGGGAGCACAAATATCCTCCTTATTATTATTTGTCTCTCCTGTCTTTTTCTCATACTGAACTGCTGAAGGCTGTAGACGCCAGTGAAAAATCAGCATCGTATCTTCGGCAGAAGGTGTCTCCTGGTACGATTATCCTCGGTCCGGTCGTCTCGCCGATCGCCCGTATTAAAGATAGATATCGCTATCAGGTAATGATAAAATACAAAAATGAACCGCGGCTGAGTGAACTGATCTCAGAGCTATTGCAGCATTTTCAGCATGAAATGGATGTGAACGGCCTGCAGATCTCAGTCGATATGAACGCACAAAACATTATGTAATTGTATAGATGGGAGAGAATGAGGATGGGAGTTAGGGAGATTGTATGCTATCCCAATAAAATTCTTGAGACGAAATGTGACCGTGTAACAGAATTCACCCAAAGCTTAAGCCGGCTTATCGACGATATGTTTGAAACGATGTATGAAGCGGAAGGAGTCGGCCTCGCTGCACCGCAGCTTGGAATCGGCAAACAGATCGCGGTTGTTGATGTTGGAGATGAAACAGGTAAAATCGAGCTGGTCAATCCTGTCATTGAAAGGATGGAAGGTGAACAGGATGGCCCAGAAGGATGTCTGAGCTTCCCTGGGATATTTGGGGATGTAAAACGCGCTCAAAAAGTAACAGTAACTGCGGAGGACAGGCATGGAAGGACATTCACGATTACAGCAGAAGACTTTCTTGCCCGGGCCCTTCAGCATGAGATCGACCATCTTAACGGAATTCTATTTACCTCTAAGGTCAGTTCGTATTATGAACCGGGAGAGTTTGAAAGGTAGGAATTACAAATGAAAATCGTATTTATGGGAACACCCGATTTTTCTGTGCCAGTTCTGCGCAGACTCGTTAATGACGGCTATGAAGTCGCAGCTGCCGTCACGCAGCCGGACAAGCCTCAAGGGAGAAAAAGGGAGATTAAGCCAACGCCGGTCAAAAAAGAAGCGGAACTGCACGGCATCCCTGTCTTGCAGCCAGTAAAACTAAAGAATGAATTTCAGGAAATTATTGATCTTCAGCCAGATTTAATTGTCACGGCCGCGTATGGCCAGATTTTGCCTTCCGAAATTATAGAAGCGCCGAAATACGGCTGCATTAATGTCCACGCTTCTCTCCTGCCCGAATACAGAGGCGGTGCACCGATCCATCAGAGCATCATTGACGGGAAGAAGGAAACTGGTGTGACAATCATGTACATGGTGGATAAACTTGATGCTGGAGATATTCTGACACAGGTCGTGGTCCCTATTGGCGAAGAAGACCATGTCGACAGCATGTTCCGAAAACTCAGCGTCGCAGGAGCAGAACTGTTATCCAAGACCATACCTGATTTGATCGAGGGGAAATTGACTCCGGTGAAACAGGATGAGGAAAAAGTGACCTACGCTTACAATATCTCTCGGGACAAAGAGAAGATCGACTGGACGAAGAGCGGTGAGTCGATCTATAACCAGATCAGAGGACTGCATCCTTGGCCTGTTGCTTTTACTTCATTGAACGGCCAGACGCTGAAAGTATGGTGGGGAAAAAAAGTGGCTGCCCAATCGGAAGCAGAGCCTGGCACCGTGCTTCAAACCAGTAAAGAAGGAATTCTGGTCAAAACAGGGGATACTATAGGTATCCTCATTACCGATCTGCAGCCTTCGGGCAAAAAACGCATGGCGGCTTCTCAATTTTTACAGGGAGCCAAACTTGCAGCAGGTATAAAGCTGGGTGAAGATCAGTGAAACAAAATGTGAGAAGTACAGCGGTCGACGTATTACTAAAGATTGAACAAAATCAGGCATACAGCAATCTTTTGTTAAATCAGGCCATTCAAAAGGCGGATCTTAACAAGAAGGACATTGGTTTATTGACTGAACTCGTTTACGGAACCCTTCAGCGTAAGAATACCCTGGATTATCTGTTGGAGCCGTATGTTGCAAAGGGGCTGCACAAACTGGATAAATGGGTGCTCGTCCTGCTTCGCATGTCACTCTACCAGATGATCTATCTCGATAAAATTCCTGACCATGCGATCATTAATGAAGCGGTGGAAATCGCAAAAAAACGCGGGCACAAAGGGATATCTGGTATGGTTAACGGAGTGCTGAGAAAAATCCAGAGAGAAGGAACGGCTGATCTTTCTTCCATCTCTGAAGACGGGAAACGGCTTGCTCTCCAATACAGCATGCCAGAGTGGCTTGTGAAGAGATGGATCAAACAGTACGGTTTGGAAAACACTGAAAAGATGTCTGCCGCCAACCTTGAGCCTGCTCCAGTGACCGGCCGTGTCAACCGCATGAAATCCAACCGTGAGAACGTGCTTGAATCCCTTGAAGGGGAGGGAATAGAGGGCAGCAATGGCGACCTGTCGCCGGATGCGATTAAATTAAAAAAAGGCAGCCTCTCACATTCTTCTTTATTTAAGGAAGGATATGTTACAATACAAGACGAAAGCTCCATGCTCGTTGCGAGGGCGCTGAATCCGTCCATGAACGAAAAAATCCTGGATGCCTGTGCAGCTCCTGGAGGAAAAACAACCCATATTGCCGAACTGTTAAACAATACAGGAGAAGTAACGGCACTGGATCTTCACCCCCATAAGGTGAAATTGATCCAGGAGCAGGCGGACCGGCTCGGCCTTACCAATATTAAAACGGAGGCGCTTGACAGCCGTAAGGCAGGCGAAAGGTTTTCTTCCTCATCGTTTGACAGGATTCTGGTCGATGCGCCGTGCTCCGGTTTTGGAGTAATCCGGAAAAAACCCGACATTAAATGGTCGAAAAAAGAAGAGGACATTCATCGTATCGCTGAGATTCAGCTCCAGATCCTCGATAAAGTGGCCGAACTGTTAAAACCGGGCGGTACGTTGCTATACAGTACGTGTACCGTCGATACAGAGGAAAATAATGAGATCGCCGATGCTTTTTTAAAGCATCATCCTGATTTTGAATGGGACATGACTTTTAACGAACGGCTTCCAGAACCGTTAAAGCCGTACCTTAAACCTGCTGAAGCACAGGTACAGATTCTTCCTCATTATTTTAACAGCGATGGTTTTTACCTTGCATGCTTTAAGAAAAAGACTACAACTGGTGGTGAAACCCAATGTTAAAACCGTTAAGTGAAAAACAGCAGAACCCGGCAATTATGCCATCTATTTTTTCGCTTGAGCTGACAGATCTGGAAAATTGGCTTTCTGATATAAAAGAACCCAAATTCCGTGCTTCCCAGGTTTATGATTGGCTTTACGAAAAGAGAGTGACAAGTTACGAAGAAATGTCAAACCTGCCAAAAGGGCTTCGTGACAAGATGAAAGAAACCTATCATATTGAGCCGATGAAAGAACTGGCACGGCAGGAATCCTCCGATGGGACGATTAAATTTTTATTCGAGCTTCAGGACGGCTATTCCATCGAAACGGTGCTAATGCGCCATGATTACGGCAACAGTGTCTGTGTGACGACACAGGTAGGCTGCCGTCTGGGCTGTACTTTCTGTGCTTCCACACTCGGCGGACTGAAAAGAAACCTGCATGCCGGAGAGATCGTCGCTCAAGTTCTTCAAGTGCAGCGTGCCCTGGATGCGACAGATGAACGGGTAAGCTCAATTGTTATCATGGGGATCGGTGAACCGTTCGATAACTATGAAGGATTAATCAAGTTCCTGAAAGTGGTGAACCATGATAAAGGACTGAATATTGGTGCGCGTCATATTACGGTTTCCACTAGTGGCATCGTGCCCTATATCTATAAATTTGCGGATGAAGGGATGCAGATCAATTTTGCTGTATCACTGCACGCGCCGAATACAGAGATCCGAAGCAGGCTCATGCCGGTCAACCGCATGTATCCGATGGAAGAATTGATGGAATCCATACGCTATTACGTCAAGAAGACCGGACGGCGTATATCTTTCGAGTACGGTCTGTTCGGCGGCGTGAATGATCAGGTCGAACACGCTGAAGAACTGGCAGATCTGATTAACAACATTAAATGCCATGTAAATCTGATACCGGTCAATTACGTTCCTGAACGTGACTATGTCCGGACACCTAAGAAGCAGATCTTCAAATTTTTAGAAACACTGAAAAAACGAGGTGTCAATGCGACCTTGCGCAGGGAGCAGGGACATGATATTGACGCGGCCTGCGGCCAGCTAAGAGCGAAGGAGCGTCAGGAAGAGACGAGGTGACGTAAATTGCAGTATGCCTTTAAAACAGATACTGGTAAAGTTCGTCAGCATAATGAAGACAGCGGGGGAGTGTTCACGAAAGGTGAGCACTTTCTTGCCCTTATTGCTGATGGAATGGGCGGGCATAAAGCCGGTGATGTTGCCAGTTCCAAGACCATCCGATCTTTTGAGGAAGCATGGAATGCCGCTTCTGAAGAAATGGCACAGACACCTGTAAAAGCAGAAGAATGGCTTTTGAAAACTGTTACACAGACCAATTTTGACCTGCATCAGTTTGCCAATAAGAATATTGACTGCAGCGGCATGGGAACTACGCTTGTCGGTGCGCTTTGCACGCCCTCCTTTTTAACGATTTTACATATTGGTGACAGCCGTGTTTATTATTTTTCTGAAGAAAAACTGATTCAAAAAACAGAGGACCATACACTCGTCAATGAACTTGTACGATCAGGACAGCTATCAGAAATTGAAGCGGAAAATCACCCAAGAAAGAATGTGATTTTGCGGGCACTCGGTACAGATGACCACATTGATGTGGACATTCAGACGATTTCCTGGGGAGAGGGCGACATGGTCTTATTATGCTCAGACGGCCTCTCCAACAAGGTAAGCCGCGAAACGATGGAGAACATATTGAACGATGGCAACCTCTCGTTGAACGATAAAGCTGATCGACTTGTGAACTTAGCAAATGAGGCCGGAGGAGAAGATAATATTACCGTCGGACTTGTCAGTCATACGCCCCATTCGTTGACAAAGGGAGTAAGTTAAATGATTGGCAAGCGAATAAGCGGCCGCTATAAGTTGCTTGAAGTTATCGGTGATGGCGGAATGGCGATTGTATACCGTGCCAAGGATTTAATCCTTGACAGGGATGTAGCGGTAAAAATACTTCGATCAGAGTTTTCGGACGACGAGGAGTTCATTAAGCGATTCAGAAGAGAGGCTGAAGCGGCAACAAGTCTCGCCCATCCCCACATCGTAAGCATTTTTGATGTTGGAGAGGAAAATAACGTGTACTTCATTGTAATGGAGTACGTAAAAGGGAAGACATTAAAACAATATATCCGGGAACACGGACGGCTGTCTGTTGAGGAATCCATACAGATTATAAGGCAGATCGCGTCAGGAATGGTAACGGCTCACGATCACGGGATCATACACAGGGATATCAAACCCCATAATATTTTGATTGATGAACATGGTGTGGCAAAAGTAACAGATTTCGGTATCGCTCTGGCGATTACATCAGCAACGATTACTCATACGAACTCAGTGCTCGGTTCGGTTCATTATTTTTCTCCAGAGCAGGCGCGCGGCGGAGTTGCCAATGCTAAATCGGACATTTATTCTCTGGGAGTTGTGCTGTTTGAGATGCTGACCGGCAGAGTGCCATTTACAGGAGAGTCGCCAGTATCCGTTGCTCTCAAGCATCTGCAGGAAGAGGTTCCGGAGCCTAGAAAAATCAACCCGGAAATTCCGCAAAGTGTTGAAAATATCATTCTTAAAGCACTGACAAAAAATCCGGTATACAGGTATGACAGTGCGCTGGAGATGATGGATGACCTGGACACCGCTCTTTCTCCCCACCGTTTGAATGAGACAAGGTGGAGTGATTATGATGATGCAGAGGGTGCTACACGTGTTATGCCCCCAGTGTCCATGACAAAAGCAGCAGAAACCCCGGATGCTGAATCTAAAAATACTAAAGAGACACCGCCAAAAAAGAAGAAAAAGCGCTGGTGGCTGGCTTTTCTCATTTTCGTGCTACTGCTTGCAGGGGCCGGAGCCGCAGCCTTTATAATCATGCCGGATTGGTTTAAAGTGAAGGATGTTTCTGTTCCCAATGTGGTTCATAAGGATTACGAGTACGGATTTGAGCGGCTCGCAAAGCTAGGTTTTAACGTGGAGCGCAAAGAGCGGTATGATGAAGAAGTGGAGCAGGGAAAAATCATCAAACAAGACCCTGATGCCCATTCCATGGTAAAAGAAGGAAGCACCGTTACACTTTTTGTATCGAAAGGCTTTAAGAAAGTGGACATGCTGGATCTGACGGGAATGAGTGAAGATGGAGCACGAGACCTTCTGAGCGAGAAAGGCTATGACAGCAAGAACATCGAAACCATCCCGGTTGAATCGGAAGAGACTCCTGAAGGTGAAGTCATATCACAGAGCCCCGATAAAGGGGAAAAGGTGAACCCAAGCGAGATACAGGTGATTCTCCGTGTAAGTACAGGTCCGCCTACGATCCAGCTGGAGAACCTGTCAAACTCCTCAATAGAGGACGTAGAGAAATACATCTCGCAGGAAGGGCTGAAGGTGAATTTAACAAAAGAGTACTCAGACACAGTAGAGGAAGGAAAGGTCATCTCTCAAAATCCTTCACCCTATACCAATGTCCAAAAGGGCTCTACTGTCGATGTTGTCATATCAAAGGGCAAGAAACCGGAACCGAAGCCTAAACCTAAACCAAAGCCTGAAGAACCGGAAGATATCACATTTAATAATAAAATCACGGTGGAAGTTTCCAAGGGTGACGAGGACAAGCAGTTCCTGGTGAGAATTGTATACAGTGATGCGAAAGAGGAAAATGCAATATTCGTAGAGGAAGAGATTTCTCAGACGAAAGAATATATGGTGCCTCTGACAGTTTCTCCAGACCATGATGCTTCCTATACCGTTTATTTAAACGGAAAAGAGCTCGCATCAAAAACGTTTAATTATCAAGATGCAAAGGAAGGTAAATTCAAAGGAGCGAACAATGGATATTAAGACTGAAGGAAGAATTATAAAATCAGTCGCAGGATTTTATTATGTGCAGTACAATGACGAAGTCTTTCAATGCAGGGGCAGGGGGAATTTTCGTAAAAAGAAGATTACTCCGGTTGTTGGAGATTGGGTCGTTTTCGAATCCACGAATCGGACTGACGGATATATTCTGGATGTTAAAGAAAGAAAGAACGAGTTAAACCGTCCTCCGATCTCAAATGTTGACCAGGCGATTCTCGTATTTTCTGCTGTCCGGCCTGAATTTTCAAGTTCGCTGCTGGATCGCTTCCTTGTGCACATTGAGGACAATGGCATTCAACCGGTGATCTGTATTACAAAAATGGATTTGATAGATAGCGAAGAATATCAGAAGGAGATCGCAGATTTCATCGCAGCATATAGGAAACTGGGCTATCAGGTTATTCCAACCTCTGCGATGTCTTTGGCCGGTATGGAAGACATCAAACCAATTTTCAAAGGGAAAACAAGCGTGTTTGCCGGGCAGTCAGGAGTAGGTAAGTCCTCTCTGTTAAATGCGCTGATGCCTGAACTCATGCTTGAGACGAATGACATATCAGACCATCTGGGACGCGGAAAGCATACAACGAGGCACGTCGAACTCCTGCCCTTTGAGGAGGGATTGATTGCCGACACACCTGGATTCAGTTCTTTGGACTTTGTTGAGATTGAAACGGAAGAGCTCTGCTACAATTTCCCTGAGATGAAAGAGCGTGTATCAGAATGCAAGTTCCGCGGCTGCACGCACAGCTCGGAACCAAAATGTGCGATAAAAAAAGCGGTGGAAGTGGGAGAGATCCCGTCGTTCCGCTATGAACATTATCTTGAATTTTTGCAGGAAATCAAGGAACAAAAACGGAGGTACTAGCATGATTAAAGTTGCGCCATCCATTCTTTCCGCAGACTTTTCAAAGCTCGGTGAGGAAATTAAGAAAGTGGAAGAAAACGGTGCTGATTATATCCATATTGATGTGATGGACGGGCATTTTGTGCCGAATATTACGATGGGGCCGCTCGTTGTTAAGGCGATTCGCCCCCTCACGGATCTAACGTTTGATGTACATCTGATGATCGAAAACCCGGACAGGTATATCCCGGAGTTTGCAGCAGCGGGTGCTGATATTATTACTGTACATGTAGAAGCATGTCCGCATCTTCACCGCACCGTTCAATTGATTAAAGAGCAAGGCAAAAAAGCGGGTGTTGTACTAAATCCTGCAACACCTGTCGAATCGATAAAGCATATTCTGGCTGACATTGATCTGGTGCTTATCATGTCCGTTAACCCCGGCTTTGGAGGACAATCCTTTATCCACGGGGTGCTGCCAAAGATTGAAGCGTTATCGGCGATGATTAAGGAGCAAGGCCTGAACGTTGAAATTGAAGTAGATGGCGGCGTAAACTCTGAAACCGCACGGCTTTGCGAGAAAGCAGGAGCGACCGTTCTAGTTGCAGGATCGGCCATTTATGGGCAAAAAGACATAAAGGGTGCAATCCGTGCCATTCGTGGTGTATAATAAAACCGAGAATAATTGAAAAAAGTAACCACAGGGGGAGTCCCATAAAGGGGCTGAGAGGGGAGTATTCTCCCGACCCTTTGAACCTGAAGCAGGATCATGCCTGCGTAGGAATGTGGAGCAGCTGTTGCTAAAAACAAGCAGCCGTCATTCACATGCCGGTTGCTTTTTTCTTTTCTTAACCAGGTTAAGGGGGATGTATAATGAGTAAAAAAATCATGTTTTTGACCGAAGTGGCGATGATGTCCGCGCTAGCGATTATCTTAAGCTTTGTTCAATTTAAGGGGCTGTGGGCAAACGGAGGCTCGGTATCATTGGAGATGCTTCCGATCTTCTTAATGGCCTTCCGCCGCGGCTTGCCCGGAGGTTTGTTAACAGGTTTCATCGTGGGGATGGTGAAAATACTGGTTGATGGTACAGCAGGATACAACCCTGCCGGCATCGTTCTGGATTATCCGCTTGCGTTCTTATTGGCCGGATTCGCAGGCGTATTTAAAGTCAGCCCGGCAAGCGATTCAAAAAAAAGAATGTCGGCCATAGTGGCTGGCATCATCTTTGGCAGCGTGCTGCGACTGGCTTCCCATGTTGTCTCAGGTGTCATTTTCTTTGCAGCCTTCGCCCCAAAAGGAATGAACCCGGTCGTTTATTCCATTCTATATAATGGATCCTATATGGTTCCTGTAGCCATCATTACTGCGGTTGCTTTTATTTTTATGACGAAAACGGCTCCTCGCCTGCTGCACAGAAACGATCACAGAGTTGTTAACGCCGCATGAAAATCATTATTTTAGCGGGAGGTCCGGAAGAAAGACAGCCGGACTTCTCTTTGTTTACCGGCAAAAAGGTGATCTGGGCTGGTGTTGACCGCGGTGTTTTCTACTTGTTGAAAAAAGGAATCACACCCGACTGTGCTTTCGGAGACTTTGATTCGGTGAATGATGAAGAGCGTCAATGGATGGCGTCTTTTCAACTGCCTTCATTTGAGTATGACAGTGAAAAGGATAAGACCGATCTGGAGCTGGCACTTGATTGGGCACTCGGGCAAAATCCGGAGCAAATTCTGCTTCTTGGTGTTACAGGGGGGCGCTTGGACCATGAACTGGCCAATATACAGCTGCTCCTTCATGGAATGGAAGCCGGAGTCTCGATCGAAATACGGGACAAGCAGAACAGGTTTACATTAGTCAAGCCAGGTTTGCATACGATTCAACAAGAGACAGATTTTCCGTATATTTCCTTTCTCCCTTTTAATGGACCTGTGACCGGGCTGACTTTGAAGGGGTTCAAGTACCCTCTGCAGGATCAGTATGTGCCAATGGGTTCCACACTCTGCATTTCCAATGAGCTTGTAAATAAAATTGGTACTTATTCTTTCTCAAGCGGCATATTAATGTTGATAAAGAGCCATGATTAATTAATATTTTATGCGTCGGGCCGCATGGTACTATTTTTATAAAAGCGAATATATTTATTATGGAATGTCTTATTTTTTAAGGGCCTGGAGGAGGGGTATGATGAAATTTTACACCATTAAACTGCCTAGGTTTTTAGGGGGATTCGTACGCGCGGTTTTGGGTTCATTTAAAAAAGGATAAACAAAAGGAAAAAGCACCCTCGTAATGGGTGCTTTTTCTTTTCAAGAAGTTCGCTTACGCTTTTCCAAATAAAAAACAACGGAGATGCCGTTGTTTTAAGAGCAATTAAACGCGTTCAATTTTTCCGGACTTTAGGGCACGTGCAGAAACATAAACACGTTTAGGCTTCCCGTCGACCAAGATACGGACTTTTTGAACGTTTACTCCCCAGCTCTTTTTAGATTTGTTCAATGCGTGGGAACGCTTGTTTCCTGTTTTAGGTCCTTTACCAGTAACGTAACATTTGCGTGACATAATTGTACCTCCTTTATAACAGTAAAACTGTATCATATCAGTCGTATGTTAAATACTAACCTATAGTAGCATGACCACTAAAGAAAAGCAACAAATGATTTTTAACATTTCAAGTAAAATTCCTTGACATGGCTTTGTGACTTATTGTCAAATGGAGTTGTCCTTTCAAAAAAACCATATATATAGTAAAATGAGGATTAGCCATAATTGATTAAAGGGGGATTCATCATGTCCATTGAAATGAAGAATAAATACGGCCAGATTGACATTTCTACGGAAGTGATTGCTACGATTGCTGGCGGTGCTGCGATTGATTGCTACGGTATTGTAGGCATGGCTTCCAGAAAGCAGTTAAAGGATGGGATTACCGAGCTTTTAGGACGTGACAACTTCTCCCGGGGGATTGTGGTTCGGCAAGAGGAAGACGAAGTACATATTGACATGTACATCATTGTAAGCTATGGAACGAAAATCTCCGAAGTAGCCCATAATGTACAGACAAAAGTGAAATATACCCTCGATCAAATGCTGGGTCTCTCTGTAGATTCTGTTAACATTTTTGTTCAGGGTGTCAGGGTGACAACCCCTTAGTTAGGAGGAAAGTTCGTGTCTTTGACAGTTTTAGACGGAAAAAAGTTTGCGGGCATGGTTGCATTGGGAGCCGCAAACTTATCAAAAAACGCAGCAATGGTAGATGCACTTAATGTTTTTCCTGTGCCGGATGGGGATACAGGAACCAACATGAACCTTACCATTACTTCCGGTGCGAAAGAAGTTCGAAACAACGTAACTGCCGATATTGGTAAAGTCGCGAGCTCATTTTCCCGTGGTTTGCTTATGGGAGCAAGAGGCAACTCCGGGGTTATATTATCCCAGCTTTTTCGTGGTTTTTCAAAATCAATCGAAGGAAAAGAAACGATTACTTCGGTTGACTTTGCAAGAGCATTCGAGAACGGAGTGGAAACAGCCTACAAAGCTGTGATGAAGCCTGTCGAGGGAACCATTCTTACAGTGGCGAAAGATGCGGCAAAACGCGCTGTCAAGGCTGCCAAAAAAAGTGATGATATTCTTTTTGTTATGTATGAGGTCGTCACCGAAGCTAAAGCATCCTTGGACAGAACGCCTGACTTGCTCCCGGTATTGAAGGAAGTCGGAGTCGTGGATTCAGGAGGACAAGGCCTGCTTACGGTTTATGAAGGTTTCCTTTCCGCACTGGAAGGAAAGGATCTTCCCGCAATCTCGCCTCAAGCTCCGTCCATGAAGGAAATGGTGAATGCAGAACATCATAAAGCACAGGTTCATATGAGAACGGAAGACATTCATTACGGTTACTGTACAGAGTTCATGGTGAAATTCGAGCCTGAGAAATTAAAAAAGGCGCCATTCAGTGAAGAGGCGTTCCGAAATGAGCTGAACGAACATGGTGATTCCCTGCTGGTTGTCGCAGATGAAGATCTTGTAAAAGTTCACATTCATACGGAAGAACCGGGCAACATGCTGACTCTTGCTCAAAAGCACGGCAGCCTGATCAACATTAAAATTGAAAACATGCGAGAACAACATACGGCGATTTTAGAGTCTGAGACAGGGCCGCATCAACCTGTTAAAAAGGCTGAATCCAAACAGGAGAAAAAAGCGTACGGCATCGTTACTGTTGCGATGGGGAGCGGAATTAAAGCACTGTTCACTTCACTTGGTGCCGGGTATGTCATCGAAGGCGGACAAACGATGAACCCAAGTACAGAAGATATCGTCAAAGCCATTGAACAGGTGAATGCTGAAAAAGTGATCGTGCTTCCGAACAACGGAAACATTGTGATGGCAGCCGAACAGGCGGCATCTATCGTAGATCAGGACGTGATTGTCGTCCGTTCGAAGAATGTGCCTCAAGGTATAGCTGCGCTGCTTGCTTTTAACCCATCAGCAGGGCTTGAAGACAATCAAAAGAAAATGACTGACGCCTTCTCAAGTGTTAAATCCGGTCAGCTTACGTTTGCTGTAAGAGATACGTCCATCGATGGCATCGAGATTTCCAAAGGAGATTTCATGGGCATCCTAAACGGCAAAATTGTAGCTTCCATGCCGGATAAAGAAGAAGCGGTCCAGCAGCTTGTAAAGGAAATGATCGATGAGGATTCTGAAATCATTACCCTTATTGCCGGAGAAGATGCATCAGAAGAAGACACGGAAAGCTTAGTTCAATTTATTGAGGATTCCTTCCCTTCTGTAGAAGTGGAAGTCCATGAGGGCAATCAGCCGCTTTATCCGTTTATTATCTCAGTTGAGTAAGTAAAATGTTCTCTCCATTATTGTTCACTTATGATACAGTAATGGAGGGAATCTTTTTTATGTGCAGCTATATTTTTATCGGAGGGACATGAATGAAATTTAAAAGTGTTTTTGATATCATCGGGCCTGTTATGATTGGGCCTTCGAGTTCTCATACAGCAGGAGCAGCCCGAATCGGAAGGGTCGCTAGAGACTTGTTCGGCAGGAAGCCGGATTACGCCCATATCTCATTCTATGGATCGTTTGCAAAGACCTACCGTGGGCATGGAACGGATGTGGCGATCGTCGGCGGAATCCTTGATTTTGATACTTTTGATACTAGGATTGTGGATGCGCTTTCATTGGCGAAGGAGCAGGGCGTTGAAATAAAGATAACGGAAGAAGATGCGTTGACGGAACACCCGAATACTGCAAAGATCATCCTTGGAGACGAGAATGATAAAATTGAACTGGTTGGGATCTCGATCGGCGGAGGAAAAATCGAGATTGTTGAGCTTAATGGTTTTGAACTGAAACTGAGCGGAAACCACCCGGCTCTTCTGATCGTTCATAATGACCGATACGGAGCCATCGCCGGCGTAGCGAATATTCTTGCAAAGCACCAGATTAATATTGGCCATATGCGGGTATCGCGGAAAGAAAAAGGGCAGGAAGCTCTTATGATTATTGAGGTAGATCAAAACATAGACCCAGTACTCATCGAAGAGATCGAGTCGCTTCCGATCGTACAGCAAGTAGTAAAAATCAATGAGTAACTTGAAAGGGAGAAATACGTATGTTTCGAAATGTTGCCGAATTAGTTGAACTTGCCGAGGCAAAAGAATGCAAGATTTCTGATATCATGATTGAACAGGAAATGGAGTTTACGGGACGGACGAGAGAAGAGATCCTCAGTCAGATGGACAGGAATTTAAAGGTGATGGAAGAAGCGGTCGAGCGGGGGATAACCGAAGATGTTAAGTCTCATTCAGGGTTGACAGGCGGAGATGCGATCCTCCTGCAAAATTATTTAAAAAGCGGAAAAAGCCTCTCTGGAGAGTTCATGCTTGATGCGGTCAGTAAAGCCATCGCAACCAATGAAGTCAACGCTGCAATGGGAACCATATGTGCTACCCCGACAGCAGGTTCAGCAGGTGTGGTTCCTGGCACTCTTTTTGCATTAAAAGATAAATTAAATCCGACAAGAGAACAGATGGTTGCTTTTTTATTTGCTTCCGGTGCTTTCGGATTCGTTGTCGCCAACAATGCTTCCATATCTGGTGCTGCCGGAGGCTGCCAGGCGGAAGTTGGATCAGCGACCGGTATGGCGGCGGCTGCCATTGTTGAGCTGGCTGGCGGGACACCTTCACAGTCTGCAGAAGCGATGGCCATCGCCCTGAAGAACATGCTTGGCCTCGTCTGTGATCCGGTTGCCGGTCTGGTAGAGGTGCCGTGCGTAAAGCGAAACGCCATGGGAGCAAGCAATGCGATTGTCGCTGCCGATATGGCGCTTGCTGGAATTAAGAGCAGAATTCCATGTGATGAAGTCATCGATGCGATGTACAGGATCGGGCAATCGATGCCGACCGCATTGAAAGAAACGGCGCAAGGAGGGCTGGCGGCTACACCAACTGCCCGGGAGCTTGAAGCGAAAATCTTTGGTATAGCCCTGGATAAAAAATGAAGCTAAACGAATTGAAGGTAACACAAATCAATGGGATCGGTGAGAGCAAATCAGAGGAACTGAAAGAGCTTGGAATTGTCTCAGTGATGGATCTGCTTGAATATTTGCCTTTCCGTTATGACAATCATCAGCTAAAAGATCTGGCCGATGTTAAACATGAAGAGAGGGCAACAGTCGAAGGGAAGGTTCACAGTGAACCTTCTCTCCGTTATTTTCCAAGAAAAAAATCAAAATTAAGCATAAGAGTGCTGATCGGCCGTTATTTAATAACCGCTGTTTTTTTTAATCAGCCCTATTTAAAAAAGCAGCTGACCCCCGGGCAGACGATAACTCTTACTGGAAAATGGGATGTCCATAAGATGACCATGACCGTTAACGACATCAAATTCGGGCTTCAGTCTGAAAATGAAAGTATTGATCCTGTCTATCCGGTCAAAGGAGAGATGAGCGTCAAGCAACTCAGGCGGCTCATTAAACTCGCTTTCAGCCAGTTTGGTGAAGTGGTGGAGGAAGTGCTGCCGGCTGAAAGCCTGGAAACCTATAAGCTTTGGCCGAGAAAGCAGGCGCTGTACAGCCTTCATTTTCCTCATAGCTTTGAACATTTAAAACAAGCGCGGCGCAGGATGGTGTATGAAGAGTTCTTGCTCTTCCAGTTAAAGATGCAAATGTTTAAAAAGATCAACCGCGAGCAGTCTGCAGGAGAAAAACTCCATTTCTGCATCGATGATGTTGATGGGTTTGTGGATTCCCTGCCATTTCCGTTAACGAATGCCCAGCAGAGGGTGATGAAGGAAATCCTAAATGACATGTCTTCTCCCCACAGAATGAACCGGCTTCTCCAAGGAGACGTCGGATCCGGTAAAACAGTCGTAGCGGCTATCGCGCTTTTTGCTGCTTTTTCTTCAGGAAGCCAGGGAGCATTGATGGTACCGACGGAAATACTGGCTGAACAGCATTACCAATCGCTTGTACAGCTGCTCGAACCGCATCATATGAAAGTGGAATTGCTCACGAGTTCAGTGAAAGGAAAACGAAGGGCTGATATATTAGCACGGCTTTCTGAAGGAGAAGTGGATGTGTTAATCGGTACTCACGCCCTGATTCAGGACGAGGTTGTATTCAGGCAACTCGGCCTTGTCATTACAGACGAACAGCATCGTTTCGGTGTCAAACAGCGGCGGGTGCTGCGCGAAAAAGGCCAATCCCCCGATGTCTTGTTCATGACGGCTACGCCTATTCCGCGGACGCTGGCGATCTCTGTGTTCGGCGACATGGACGTTTCGGTCATCGACGAGATGCCTGCAGGAAGAAAAGCGATAGAAACTTATTGGGCAAAGCACCACATGCTTGACCGGGTTCTTGGATTTGTGCAGAAAGAACTTGATAAAGGCAGACAGGCCTATGTGATCTGCCCGCTCATTGAAGAATCAGATAAGCTGGATGTTCAAAATGCGATTGATGTGCATGCTCAGCTCCAGCAATATTTTCATCAGAACAGGGTCGGTTTGATGCACGGAAGACTTCATTCTTCTGAAAAAGAAGAAGTGATGAGAGAGTTTGCCGAGAACCGGTGCCATGTGCTTGTGTCTACAACAGTAGTGGAGGTCGGAGTAAATGTGCCGAACGCAACGATGATGGTGATCTATGATGCCGAACGGTTTGGGCTGTCACAGCTCCATCAGCTCCGTGGCCGTGTCGGACGAGGAAGTGAGCAGTCATATTGTATTTTAATCGCTGATCCGAAATCAGAAGAAGGAAAAGAAAGAATGCGGATCATGACAGAAACGTCTGATGGTTTTGTTCTATCGGAAAAAGATCTCGAACTTAGAGGTCCCGGGGATTTTTTCGGGAACAAACAAAGCGGGCTTCCTGATTTTAAGATTGCGGATATCGTACATGACTACCGGGTGCTTGAGGTGGCTAGAAACGATGCTTCCCGGATGGTCAAAACCGCTTCCTTCTTTAAGGATGAAGCCTTTGCACCTCTTAGAAGATTCCTTGAAGAAGAGGGAGTGTTTACATCAGAGCGCCTTGACTGACGGAGTGTTCCGGCGCTTTTGGACCTCTCCTTCCTTGAAATGATATAGCTGCTATTATATACTACTGTTAGTACCAGCTCTTAAAAAGTGAAAAAACCGTGCATCCATAGAGGCTGATGCTTAAATAGCATATCTGGATGGTGTATACATGAAGAGGACAAAAAAGGAACGACAGGCTTTGCTTAAAGCTACGATTGAAGAGACTCCTTTTATTACGGATGAAGAACTGGCAGATAAATTTTCAGTCAGTGTCCAGACGATTCGCCTGGACCGCCTGGAACTATCGATCCCAGAACTGCGAGAACGGATCAAATACGTGGCACAGCAGCAGCTGGATACCGTTAAAGCCCTTCCCCTGGAGGAAGTCATCGGCGAAATTATTGATCTCCAGCTGGATGAAGCCGCAATATCCATCTTGGACATAAAGAGTGAACATGTATTTTCCCGGACAAAAATAGCCAGAGGCCATCATCTTTTCGCGCAGGCGAACTCGCTTGCGGTGGCCATTATTAACGATGAGCTGGCTCTGACATCAAAGGCAAGGATCCGCTTCACCCGACAAGTAAAAGAGGGGGAGCGAGTCGTTGCGAAAGCACGGGTCAGCAGCATTGAGGGCTATCGGACAACAGTAGAAGTCACGAGCTACGTTGAAAATGAGGCGGTGTTATCCGGGGAGTTCATCATGTTCCGTTCGACTGGAGAGGGAAGGGAAGGAACTACGACATGAGAATTGCCATCGATGCAATGGGTGGCGACAATGCACCTGAAGCTCAGGTAAAAGGAGCTTTAAAAGCACTCGCTGCTTTTGATGATCTTACCATCGTTTTAGTTGGAGATGAAAAGAAAATCTCCCCTTATTTGAACGGTGAGAATGATATTGAGGTCATTCATACAGAAGAAAAAATTGAAAGTGATGATGAACCGGTCCGTGCCGTGAGGAAGAAAAAGAATGCTTCTATGGTTCTGGCTGCGAAAGAGGTAAAAGAAGGACGTGCGGATGCCTGTATTTCGGCGGGAAACACCGGAGCTCTTATGGCTTCTGGTCTATTTAATGTCGGCAGGATCAGCGGAATCGACCGTCCGGCCCTTTCTCCAACGCTTCCAACCGTAGACGGCAAGGGTTTTCTGCTTCTGGACGTAGGCGCCAATATGGATGCAAAACCTGAGCATCTGCTGCAGTACGCCATCATGGGCAGTACATATGCTGAACAAGTAAGGGGTACGAGTTCTCCGAGAGTCGGCCTTTTAAATGTCGGTACAGAAGATGAAAAAGGGAACGCTTTAAGCAAGGCAGCCTTTCAGCTGCTGAAAGAAGCGCCGGTGAATTTTATTGGCAATGTGGAAGCGAGGGAACTACTGAACGGAGCAGCCGATGTGGTTGTCTGTGATGGTTTTTCCGGAAACGTCGTCTTAAAAACGATAGAAGGAACGGCTCTGACGCTGTTTTCTATGCTGAAGCAGGAGCTTACAGCAACGGCAATCAGCAAGCTTGCCGCAGGAATTTTAAAACCCCGCCTAAAAGGCTTGAAGAACAAGCTGGATTATTCGGAGTATGGCGGAGCAGGATTATTCGGACTGGCTGCGCCGGTAGTAAAAGCCCATGGTTCATCCGATGAGAACGCGGTATTCAACGCGGTCAGACAGACGAAAACGATGGTAGAGAAAAATGTGGTTCAAATTATTGCTGAAAAGATGAAAGAATTTGAAAGAGAAGAACAGAAGGAGGAAGAATAATGGGTAAAATTGCGTTTCTTTTTCCGGGACAAGGCTCCCAAAGCGTAGGAATGGCTCAGGAACTGGCACAAAACTTTGAAGAAGCCCGAACTATCTTTGATACAGCAGATAAAAAACTCGGTGTCTCTTTATCTTCTATCATTTTTGAAGGGCCGGAGGACGACTTAAAGCGTACAGAAAATACACAGCCGGCATTGCTTACTGCAAGTACTGCTGTTCTGGAAGTTTTTAAAAAACACGGCATTAAACCGGATTATACATCCGGCCATAGTCTTGGTGAATACTCAGCTCTCGTTGCAGCCGGCAGCCTTTCATTTGAGGATGCGGTATACGCGGTCAGACAGCGGGGACTATTTATGGAAGAAGCAGTGCCGACAGGTGTCGGTGCCATGTCCGCCATCCTTGGGATGAAACAGGAGGAGCTTGAAGCGATTACAGAAAAGGTGTCTGAGAACGGGGACGCTGTTCAGGTCGCTAATCTTAACTGCCCAGGGCAGATCGTTATTTCTGGCACAGCACAGGGAGTAGCCGATGCTTCAAGCCTTGCTAAAGAAAACGGCGCAAAAGTGATCCCTCTTCAAGTGAGCGGTCCTTTCCATTCTTCTCTCATGGAACCAGCAGCTGAAAAGATGCAGGATGTACTTGATTCGATTACTATCCGTGATGCTGAAATTCCGGTGATCGCGAACGTCACTGCCAAACCGGTTACAAGCTCGGTGGAAATTAAGGAAAAGCTGGTTAAGCAGATCTACTCGCCTGTCAGATGGGAAGAAACGATTAATGAACTGATGGCTTTAGGCGTAGATACCTTTATTGAAATCGGACCCGGAAAAGTGCTTTCAGGGCTCGTGAAGAAGGTGAACCGCCGTGCAAATGTCATCGCCATCAGTGATGAAGCAACGATAAATGCGGCAGTTGTAAAACTGAAGGGAGAGTAAACCAATGTTAAATGGAAAAACAGCTCTTGTTACAGGTGCATCCAGAGGGATTGGCAGAGCGATCGCACTGGAACTTGCCAAGAATGGCGCTAAAGTGGCCGTAAACTATGCAGGCAGTGAAGCGAAGGCAAAGGAAGTCGTCGATGAGATCCGCTCAATGGGGCGGGATGCCATCGCGGTGCAGGCGAATGTCGCGGACAGTGAGTCAGTTGCCGGAATGGTCAAAGCAGTGATTGAGGAGTTTGGTTCTCTTGATATCCTAGTTAATAATGCCGGGATCACAAAAGACAATCTCATCATGAGAATGAAAGAGGACGAGTGGGATGCGGTCATTGATACAAACTTGAAAGGTGTATTCCTTTGTACAAAAGCTGTTACCCGCCAGATGATGAAACAAAGAAAGGGTAGAATCATTAATATTTCTTCCATTGTCGGTGTATCAGGAAACCCTGGACAAGCCAACTATGTTGCAGCAAAAGCAGGTGTCATCGGCCTCACAAAATCTACGGCTAAGGAATTGGCCAGCCGAAGCATTACCGTGAACGCAGTGGCTCCAGGATTCATTGATACTGATATGACGGACGTGCTTGAAGAGAATGTAAAAGGCGAGATGCTGAAGGCGATCCCGCTTGCCCGTTTCGGAAGCACAGACGACATCTCTTCACTCGTCACGTTCCTTGCCAGTGACAGCAGTTCCTATATTACTGGACAAACGATTCATGTTGACGGCGGAATGGTGATGTAAGAATAGGGAAAGCTGGGTAGAGAGAGTCTTTCAGCGTTTCTTGATCCAGCTACAACGACCAATCCGGTCGTTTCAGCTTTTCTCTGTTTTCTATCTTTTTTTTTCTTATGAAATGGTATATATTATTGAAAGGAGGTGAATACACATGGCAGACGTATTAGAAAGAGTTTCAAAGATTATCGTAGATCGTCTTGGTGTAGACGCTGCAGAAGTTAAACCAGAAGCTTCTTTTAAAGAAGATCTTGGTGCTGACTCCTTGGACGTTGTTGAACTAGTAATGGAACTTGAGGACGAATTTGATTTGGAAATTTCCGACGAAGATGCTGAGAAGATTACAACGGTTGGTGACGTTGTTAATTACATAAACAGCAACAACAACTAATTTTATGCTAAGCAAAGTCCCGTAACAGATGGTGCGGGACTTTAAACCTGTTGGCAGAAGAATAAAGCTGGTACCCTCTAAGTGTTTGCAGGAGGCAATGATGAAAGGTTCAAAGAAACAGACGTCAAATTTAAAGAAACATTCAAGGCAGAGGTTTAAGCATCAGGCAAGAAAACAAATGGATGAAAAGGTACGCAAACAAAAGGTAGCCCCCTTACAGGAACGAATTAATCTCTTCTTTGACAATGAAAAATTGCTGGTTCAGGCATTTACCCATTCATCATATGTGAATGAGCATCGGGGACGTCCTTACGAAGACAACGAGCGGCTTGAATTTTTAGGGGATGCAGTTCTTGAGTTAACGATTTCCCAATTTCTTTACTCAAAGTTTTCAACGATGAGCGAAGGAGAGTTAACGAAATTAAGAGCGGCCATTGTTTGTGAGCCATCCCTTGTCATATTGGCCAACGAGCTTCATTTTGGGGATTATGTATTGCTGGGCAAAGGCGAAGAAAATACTGGCGGACGAACGCGGCCCGCTTTGCTTGCAGATGTGTTTGAAGCCTTTATTGGTGCATTGTACCTTGATAAAGGAATCGAAGCGGTTAAAGAATTTTTGGAAATACATGTATTTCCCCGAATTAATGAAGGTGCTTTTTCTCATGTGATGGATTTTAAGAGCCAGCTTCAGGAATATGTTCAACGCGAAGGCCTTGGGACCATTGATTATAAAATCATTCAGGAAAAAGGTCCGGCGCATAACCGGGAATTTGTATCTGAGGTAAAATTGAATGAGGATGCGTTTGGTGTCGGCTTTGGACGTTCTAAAAAAGAAGCAGAGCAGCATGCTGCACAGGAAGCGCTGGAGAAAATAATGAAACATTAAAAACACCCTGCGAACAGGGTGTTTTTCTTATGATTATGTACGAGCTTACTTCTTTTTTAAGGAACCGAGCTCGGAAACGATGCCTTCCATATCCCGGACACTGAATCCTGGCATTTTCATTACCATATCATAAAGTTCTTTGATGTCATCATACTGGTCAACGGTGTAGTCATCCCCTTGGATCAGACCGGAGTTTACAAGCTGAAGCTTTTTTTTCAAGTCTTCTATCATAAACTCTATATTCTCCTGGCTGGGAGTGGATAAGTTCATAGTAGCACCCTTTCTATCCTCTTTCTTTCGTAATTGTAGCACAAAAGAATCTATTTGTATGTTGATCTATGTTAAAATAAATTAGTTAAGAATACATAAGGGGGATTAAGATGTTCCTCAAACGATTAGATGTAGCAGGGTTTAAGTCTTTTGCGGACCGAATCAATATTGAATTTGTACCCGGTGTGACCGCGGTCGTTGGGCCCAACGGGAGCGGCAAAAGCAACATTTCGGATGCCGTCCGCTGGGTGCTTGGTGAACAATCCGCCAAATCCCTTCGCGGTTCCAAGATGGAAGATATCATCTTTGCGGGAAGCGATAACCGCAAGCCGCTCAACGTCGCTGAAGTAACGCTAACTCTTGATAACGAAGATCAGCATATACCGCTTGAATATAATGAGATCAGTGTCACGCGAAGGGTCTATCGTTCGGGTGACAGTGAATATTTGTTGAATAAACAGCAATGCCGCCTGAAGGATATCGTGGACCTGTTCATGGATTCGGGGCTTGGGCGTGAAGCGTATTCGATTATCGGTCAGGGAAAGATTGAAGAGATCTTGAGCAGCAAATCGGAGGATAGACGAAGAATCTTCGAAGAGGCGGCCGGGGTTCTGAAATACAAAACCCGAAAACAAAAAGCAGAGCAAAAATTGCAGGAAACCCAAGAGAATTTAAACCGTGTCGAAGATATTCTGCATGAATTGGAAGGCCAAGTTGAACCATTGAAAATACAGGCTTCCATCGCCAGAGATTTCCTTGAGAAAAAAGAAGAGCTGCAGCAGATCGAAGTGGCTTTGACTGTATATGAAATTGAGGAATTGCACGAAAAATGGGAAAAACAATCCAGGCTTGTGGATGAACTTAAGAACAAGGAGTTCGAACTGTCATCGAAAGTGAAACATGAGGAAGCTTCTCTTGAACGGGCCCGTGCGGATATACAGGCGCTGGACGAGTCCATTGATGAACTGCAGCAGTCGCTGCTCGTCGCCAGTGAAGAGCTGGAAAAACTTGAAGGAAAGCGCGAAGTTTTAAAAGAACGAAAGAAAAACTATCATCAGAATAAAGAGTCTCTGAAACAGCAGATTCAAACGCTGAAGAAAAAAAGCGAGGTACTGCAAACAAGTTCTTTTGAAGGTGCCAAGCATTTCGGAGAAAAGAAGAAGGAGCTGCGTTCACTAAGGAGCCAGCTGAAGGAAGAAGAAAACAGTCTTTCCATTATTGAACTTGATCTCGAGACGGAGCTTGAACGGCTGAAAAGCGATTACTTTGAGAACTTAAACAGCCAGGCATCGGTTAAAAATGAGATCAGGTATCTCACAGACCAGCAGAATCAGCAGCAGTTTAAATCAAGCAGGCTGGATCAGGAACATGAGAAATATGTAGCAGAACGAGAGAAAGTGAGCTCAGATAAGAAGGCGCTGCTCATGAAAGTCAAGGAAGCCGAAGAGAAGATCCAGGCGCATTTAAAGCAGTATGCTTCGATAAAACAGAAGCTCGAACAAAAGGAACAAGAGAACGAGGAAAAGCAGAGCCAGTTGTATCAGGCCTATCAGTTCATTCAGCAGTTCAAATCGAAAAAGGAATGGCTCGAGTCGATGCAGGACGAATATCAGGGGTTCATACAGGGTGTAAAGGAAGTGCTGAAAGCAAAAGGGACCATTCTGCAGGGTATAGAAGGCGCAGTGGCAGAACTCATCAGTGTGCCTGCTGATATTGAAACAGCGATTGAAACAGCCCTTGGCGGATCCATGCAGCACGTGGTCACGCAAAGTGAGAAGGATGCTGTAGCGGCGATCGCATTTTTAAAGAAAAAAAGGTACGGCAGAGCTACCTTCCTGCCACTGTCTGTCATAAAGGGACGGTATATTCAGCCGTCCGATATCAGCTTGGTCGCCTCGCATCCGGCTTATGTCGGAGTGGCCTCAACTCTTGTAACAGGGGACAGTAAATACGAGAAGATCATCGCTAACCTGTTAGGGAATATCGTGATCGCTAAAACGATCGAGGGGGCAAACCGGATCGCCAAAGCCCTGCGTTACCGGTACCGGATTGTCACTCTCGAAGGGGACGTAGTCAGTGCGGGCGGTTCCATGACAGGCGGAAGCATCAAGCAGAAGAATTCATCGCTCCTTGGAAGACAGCGCGAGCTCGACGCCGTCACTGAAAAACTGGCTGGAATGGAACAGCAGACGGCGGCCGTTGAAGAGCAGGTGAAAGATTCAAAAGCATCGATTGCCAAGTTGAGGTCTGAGCTTGAAACCTTTCGAGAGGAAGGAGAAAACAGCAGGCTTGAGGAGCAATCGGTCAAAAGCAGGCTGAGGGAAATTGAAATCGAAGAGAAAAACCTGAATGACCGGCTCTCATTGTATGACCGGGAGAAGAACAGCTTCCAATCAGAACAAAGCACGATTACTGAAAGAGTTAAAGAACTCGAAAAATCGTTAGAGAAAAACGTAAAAGATGCAAAAGCATTGGAAACACAGATTGAACAGCTGGATGCCCGCAAGAAAGACCAGCAAACGTCAAAAGAAGAGATTCAGCAGTCAGTCACAGCGTTGAAAATCAAGATCGCAGAAAAAGAACAGCAAGCGGCCAACCAGGAAGAGAAGCTGGAAAGACTTCAAATGGAGCTCAGGGATGTCAATGAACAGCTAAAAGAGACCGAGCAGGATTTCTGGATGCTGGAAGAAGAGATGAACAGCAATTCCTCCGGTGAAGAAGTACTTGACGCACATATTTCCAAACAACGAGAGGATAAGAATGCTGTTCTTCACCTGATCTCGCAGCGCAGACAGGATCGTCTGGCGGTTTACCAGCAGGTGGAAGACCGGGACAGGGAACTGAAAGAGTCAAAACGCATTCTTAAACAGCTGAACGATGCCCTCCGTACGGAAGAGGTCAGCATCAACAGGCTCGATGTGGAGCTCGACAACCGGCTCACCCATCTGCGGGAGGAATATGAGCTTTCCTTTGAAGGGGCGAAGGAACAGTTCCAGCTGACGATGGACGCTGCTGATGCGAGGAAAAAGGTCAAGCTGATCAAACTTGCGATCGAAGAACTCGGATTGGTGAACCTTGGTGCCATCGAGGAGTATGAACGTGTATCCCAGCGTTTTGACTTCCTGACCGAACAAAGAGGAGACCTTGTTGAAGCAAAACAGACCCTGCACGGTGTCATCGATGAGATGGACGAAGAGATGAAGAGGAGGTTCGATGAAACGTTCACGAACATCCGCTCCCATTTCGGCCAGATTTTCAAGGAACTGTTTGGCGGAGGAAGGGCCGATCTATCCTTGACTAACCCGGACGATCTTCTAACGACCGGTGTGGATATCCTCGCTCAGCCACCGGGGAAAAAGCTGCAGCATCTTGCGCTTTTGTCCGGAGGAGAACGGGCTCTGACCGCGATCGCCTTGTTGTTTGCCATCTTAAAGGTCCGTCCAGTTCCGTTCTGTATCCTTGATGAAGTAGAGGCGGCACTCGATGATGCGAATGTGAGCCGCTACGCCAGCTATTTGCGGACGTTCAGCAAAGAGACCCAGTTTATTGTGGTTACCCACCGGAAAGGAACCATGGAGGAAGCGGACGTGCTGTATGGTGTGACGATGCAGGAATCCGGCGTCTCCAAGCTGGTTTCCGTAAAGCTGGAGGAATCAAAGGAACTCGTCGGGGCAAAGTAATATTTATTTATCGCACACGATTTGAAGGAGGAACCTATGAGCTTCTTAAAACGATTAAAAGACAAATTTACTTCACAAACCGATTCTGTATCTGACAAATTCAAGAGCGGCTTGGAAAAAACGAGATCCTCCTTTTCCACAAAGGTAAATGATCTCGTCAAACGCTACAGAAAAGTGGATGAAGAGTTCTTTGAGGAACTTGAAGAAATCTTAATCAGTGCTGATGTCGGCGTGCATACCGTCATGGATCTGATCGACAAGTTGAAGGATGTTGCGCGAACAAGGAATATCCAGGAGACAGAAGAATTAAAATCAGCGATCTCTGAAACTCTGGCTGGAATGCTCCATAAAGGAGAACAGGATGGAAGCCTCAACCTTCAATCAGAAGGGATGACCGTGATATTGTTCGTAGGGGTAAACGGAGTAGGGAAGACGACGACGATCGGAAAGCTCGCCCACCAGCTCAAACAGGAAGGGAAGTCGGTCATGCTCGCGGCAGGGGATACGTTTCGTGCAGGAGCGATCGAGCAGCTCGAAGTCTGGGGCCAGCGTGCAGGTGTGGATGTGATAAAACATCAGGAAGGCTCAGATCCAGCGGCTGTTATTTTTGACAGTGTAAAAGCAGCAAAGTCCAGAAACGTGGATGTCCTGATGTGTGATACAGCTGGAAGGCTGCAGAACAAAGTTAACTTAATGAATGAGCTGGAAAAAGTGAAGCGTGTCATCGAACGTGAAATACCCGGAGCACCTCATGAGGTATTGCTTGTAGTAGATGCAACAACTGGACAGAACGCGATGAGCCAGGCGAAGATCTTCAGCCAGTCCACGAACGTTACAGGTCTTGTCCTTACTAAACTGGATGGGACAGCAAAGGGAGGGATCGTTCTCGGTATTCGAAACGAGCTAGATATCCCAGTAAAATATGTCGGCCTTGGCGAAAAGATCGACGACTTGCAGGCATTTGATCCAGATCAGTTTGTCTACGGACTGTTTTCTGGATTAGAGGAAGAAAAAGCGGAGTAAATTCCGCTTTTTCTTTTTATGATGCCGGATGGATGAAGAACTTTTTGATGCCGCTGAGGGTTTGACAAGAAAAAATCTTGACATTGTTTTCAGGACAGTGTACTATAATTTAACGTAAAGGCTTTTCACTTAACAAGGGGTGTTGGGATGCTGGATAAAACGACGAGAATCAATTATTTGTTTGACTTTTATCAATCATTGCTGACACCGAAGCAAAAGAATTACATGGCTTTTTATTATCTGGATGACTTTTCCCTTGGAGAAATCGCTGAACAATATAATGTGAGCCGCCAGGCCGTTTATGATAACATTAAGCGGACAGAGGCGATGCTAGAAGAGTATGAGGAAAAGCTCGGTTTATTTGCGAAATTTCAAGAACGCGATCAGTTACTTTCCAGATTAAAAGAACTGCTCGGAAATTCGTCTGATAAAGTTCTTGAGATCATTGATCGCCTTGAAAACATGGAATAGGAGGCGACAATACAATGGCATTTGAAGGATTAGCCGACCGGCTTCAGAATACCCTGCAGAAAATAAGGGGGAAGGGCAAGGTTACGGAAACAGACGTTAAAGAAATGATGCGTGAAGTCCGTCTTGCACTTTTGGAAGCCGACGTTAACTTCCGGGTAGTAAAAGATTTTATCAAACGAGTGACAGAACGTGCTGTAGGCCAGGAAGTGCTGAAGAGCCTGACCCCGGGCCAGCAGGTGGTAAAAGTTGTCCACGAAGAACTTACTTCCTTATTGGGCGGGGAGCAGAGCAAAATCGCTGTCAACAACCGTCCGCCAACCGTCATCATGATGGTCGGTCTTCAGGGAGCGGGTAAAACAACGACGACCGGGAAGCTTGCGAATCATCTTCGCAAAAAGCATAACCGCAAACCTCTTTTAGTCGCTGCCGATATTTATCGTCCTGCAGCGATTCAGCAGATTGAAACTTTGGGAAAACAGCTCAGTCTGCCTGTTTTTTCAATGGGTGACAAAGTAAGCCCGGTTGAGATCACGAAACAAGCGCTGGCTAAGGCAAAAGAGGAGCATCATGATTATGTCCTCATCGATACGGCTGGACGTCTTCATATCGATGAAGAACTGATGGATGAGCTTCAAAAGGTCAAAGAGCTGGCCGATCCAAATGAGATTTTCCTTGTGGTTGACGCCATGACCGGGCAGGACGCCGTGAATGTCGCTGAGAGTTTTAACGAACAGCTCGGATTAACGGGTGTTGTGCTGACCAAGCTTGACGGAGACACACGAGGCGGTGCCGCACTATCGATTAAAGCGGTGACCGATCTGCCGATAAAATTTGTCGGTATGGGAGAAAAGATGGATGCGCTCGAGCCGTTCCATCCTGACAGGATGTCCTCCAGAATTCTTGGAATGGGAGATGTGCTTACTCTAATCGAGAAAGCGCAGACGACCGTTGATGAAGAAAAGGCTAAAGAGCTGCAGAAGAAAATGCGGGATATGTCCTTTACCTTCGACGACTTCCTTGAACAGATGGGGCAGGTCAGAAACCTGGGCCCTCTTGATGAACTGCTCAGCATGATGCCGGGCGCGAACAAGATGAAGGGCTTGAAGAATGTTTCCATTGATGAGAAACAGATCGGCCATGTCGAGGCCATTATAAAGTCGATGACCAAACTCGAAAGAGAACAGCCGGAGATCATTAACGCTTCAAGAAGAAAAAGGATTGCCAAAGGGAGCGGGAGAACCGTTCAGGAGGTAAACCGCCTCATTAAGCAGTTCGACGATATGAAGAAGATGATGAAACAGATGTCCGGGATGATGAAAGGCAAGAAAAAAGGCGGAATGAAATTTCCGTTCATGTAAAATGGATGAATTTTCTGGTTTACAAAGCTGGAAGTTTATTATATTATATTGATTTGTGTGAACAATTTTCGGAGGTGTATTTTTACAATGGCAGTAAAAATTCGTTTAAAACGCATGGGGCAAAAGAAGGCTCCATTTTATCGTGTAGTAGTAGCAGATTCCCGCGCACCGCGTGATGGCCGCTTTATCGAAGAGATTGGATTCTACAATCCGGTTGCAAAACCTGCAGAAGTTAAAATCAACGAAGAGCAGGCTCTTAAATGGATGCTTGACGGCGCGAAGCCATCAGACACTGTACGCAACCTTTTCTCTAACGCAGGGATCATGGAAAAGTTTCATAACGCTAAACTACAAAAATAATGGGTGATGATATGATGACAGAGTTAATCGAGACGATTGTTAAGGCTCTTGTTGATCATCCAGAAGAAGTCAGCGTGAAAGAAATAGCTGACGGCGAAAAGCTTGTTTATCAATTGACCGTCCACAGCTCAGATATGGGCAAGGTGATCGGCAAACAAGGACGGGTGGCAAAAGCCATTCGTACCGTTGTCAATGCTGCGGGAACAAGCCAGAATAGACGCATTTCACTTGAGATCGTATAGGACGGGTTGGAAATGCGGCGCAAAGTTATTTCTGTAAGCTTGAAAAAGGGATGAGGGCAGCCTCAGCCCTTTTTTGTACTTTCAACTTTTTTATTTTATTATAGAATTTGATGATTCAGCCCACACTGTAATATAAGAATCGGGCAGCAAGGGTGGATACATATGTCGAAATGGTTAAATGTAGGGAAGATCGTGAATACGCACGGTATACGGGGAGAAGTCCGGGTGATCTCGCGGACAGACTTTCCTGAAGAACGCTACAAAAAAGGAAACACGCTTTATGTGGATTTCGGTGACGGAAGCAGCCTAGTGCCGGTTGTCATAGCTGCACACCGGGTCCATAAACAATTCGACCTTTTGCAGTTTGAAGAACATCCTAACATTAACGATGTTGAAAAGTATAAAGGTCATCTGCTCAAAACACCTGCTGATGCAGCGGTCGATCTTGATGAAGGCGAATTCTTTTATCATGATATTATTGGCTGTACGGTGATGACTGAGGAAGGAGAAGAACTCGGGAAGATAAAAGAGATTCTTTCTCCGGGAGCGAATGATGTTTGGGTTGTGAAACGAAAGAATTTCGGTCCGGATATTTTAATTCCTTACATTCCTCCAGTTGTGAAAAAGGTGGATATCGAAAACAAGCAGGTCACGATTCATCTTATGGATGGCTTGATCTAAAATGAGAATCGATGTCTTATCTCTGTTTCCTGAAATGTTTACCGGTGTATTTGGATCATCTATCCTTAAAAAGTCACAGGAGAAGGGTCTTGTGCAGTTTCATGTTACCGATTTTAGAGATTATACAGAAAACAAGCATCGGCGTGTTGATGATTATCCCTACGGCGGGGGAGCAGGAATGGTGCTGACACCCCAGCCCCTGTTTGACGCTGTAGAAGCCCTGACACCGAGGAGCGGAACACCGCCGAGGGTGATCCTGCTCTGCCCGCAGGGAGAGCGCTACAGCCAGCAGAAGGCTGAGGAGCTTTCAAAAGAATCGCACCTGATTTTTCTCTGTGGGCATTATGAAGGTTATGACGAAAGAATCCGGGAAAGTCTTGTGACCGATGAGATCTCCATTGGTGATTTTGTGCTCACTGGCGGAGAACTCGGTGCGATGGTTATCATCGACAGTGTAACGAGGCTTTTACCTGGTGCTCTGGGCAACGAAGAGTCCGCCGTTAAGGACTCTTTCAGCAGAGGGCTGCTTGAACATCCTCAGTATACGAGGCCTGCGGATTTCAGGGGCATGAAGGTGCCAGAGGTCCTACTGTCTGGAAATCACAAATACATTGAGGAATGGCGCACCAAAGAGTCGCTGAAGCGCACATGGAAAAGAAGGCCGGATCTGTTGGAAAGAGTAGACCTGACCGCTCAAGAGAAGAAGTGGCTGGAAGAGGTTAAAAAAGAGGACTAATTTTGTTGGAACTACTTGCCTCGGTCCATTACCTATGGTAAGATATTACTCGTGGCTTAGGCCAGTATTAAGGTGTTCCGCTGCTGATAAACGCGAGCAAGAACATCTGTCGGAAGGAGGCAATAACTATGCAACAGATTATTGCAGAGCTTACTAAAGAGCAATTAAAATCGGATCTTCCTAAGTTCCGTTCTGGTGATACTGTTCGTGTACACGTAAAGGTTGTCGAGGGAACTCGTGAACGTATCCAGCTTTTCGAAGGCGTTGTAATCAAAAAGCGCGGAACTGGAATCAGCGAAACATTTACTGTTCGTAAGATTTCTTACGGTGTTGGTGTAGAGCGTGTATTCCCTTTACATTCACCTAAAATCGCGAACCTTGAAGTCGTTCGACGCGGTAAAGTTCGTCGTGCTAAGCTTTACTACTTGCGTGCACTTCGCGGTAAAGCAGCTCGTATTAAAGAGATTCGCTAATTACACACAAAAGGAGCTTGACTCATCTCAAGCTCCTTTTTACATATTTAAAAAATGTTGTAGTGAAAATTTAAGTTGAATGTGAGGATGAAGTATGGCACGTCAGAAAAAAGAATCTTGGGAATGGTTGAAAGCATTGGCAGTGGCCTTGATTCTCGCCGGAGCAATCCGTTACTTTTTATTTGCTCCGATCGTGGTTGACGGCGAGTCCATGATGCCAACCTTGCATAACAGGGACCGGCTTGTTGTCAATAAGATGGATAAACCTGAACGATTTGATATTGTAGTGTTCAAAGCGACAGAAACAAAGGATTACATCAAGCGTGTCATCGGTCTTCCGGGCGACCAGATCGAGTACAAGAATGATACTTTGTATGTAAACGGTAAACCACTTAAGGAAAAATATTTGGATCCGTATAAGAAACAGACGAAAGATGGAAACTTAACGTATGATTTCACTCTTTACGAGGTAACAGGCAAACAGACTGTTCCGAAGGGTAAAGTTTTCGTGCTCGGGGATAACCGGCGCCACAGCAGTGACAGCCGGAATATCGGCACAGTGGACATGGATGATATCGTCGGCAAAGCCAGCATAAGATTCTGGCCGATTAATGATATAGGTGTAGTAAAGTAGGTGAAGGAATGACCATTCAATGGTTTCCTGGCCATATGGCAAAAGCCAGGCGTGAAATTACAGAAAAACTAAAACTGATTGATGTCGTGTTCGAATTGGTAGATGCGAGAGTTCCTTTGGCCTCCCGGAATCCGATGATTGATGAAATAACGGCAGGAAAACCGAGGCTTGTGCTGCTGAACAAAGCGGATATGGCTGATCCTGAGGTTACAAAGTTATGGTCCGAATATTTCGAGCAAAAAGGCCTCGCTGTACTTGTGATCAATTCCAAAACCGGGCAGGGCATCAATCGGATCGAAGCCAAGGCAAAAGAACTGGTTAAAGAAAAATTCGACAAGATGAGAGCGAAGGGCATCGTTAAGCCAAGAGCTGTAAGAGCGCTCATCCTTGGCATCCCCAACGTTGGCAAATCGACGCTGATTAACCGGATGGCAGGAAAAAACATTGCGGTTACAGGAGATAAACCGGGCGTAACTAAGAAACAGCAATGGATTAAAGTGGGTTCATCTCTTGAATTGCTTGATACACCGGGGATTCTCTGGCCAAAGTTTGAGGATCAGTCCATTGGTCTTAAGCTGGCTGTAACAGGGGCCATCAAAGAAACTCTTCTGGATTTTACAGAGATTGTCCTGTTCGCGTTAAAATACTTTAAGGACCACTATCCTGCGAGGCTGCAGGAACGCTATAATCTTGAGACGATCCCTGAAGAACCGATCGCCCTCTTTGATGAGATCGGAAAAAAACGAGGCTGTTTGATGAGCGGCGGCCATATTGATTATGAGAAGACTGCAGAAATCGTGCTTCGTGACATCCGCTCTGAAAAATTAGGCAGATTATCGTATGAAAGACCGGAAGATTTTATCCAGTAGGCACGCAAATGCGTGCCTTTTTTCTTTATAATTAAACCATGCGGGTCTAAATGACTGAGGAAAATCGCCGATATACATAGAAAGCGAAGGTTGAAGAATGAAACTTACGATTAAAGAAATTGAGAACAAAATTCATACGCTTAGAGAAGAAGAAAATAAGCTTAGGGCGTTTATGCATGAACTTCAAAATGATGAGCGGACCGGGGTAAAAAAAATCCTGATGAAACATGAAAGAGCACTTGAAGCAGCCCGGCTCCTTCGGGACCGTTTTGATCAGATGATGGTCTATGAAAAGGAGTGGACCAGTCTAGGCAAAAGGATGATCGCCGGTCTTGATGAAGCCGGAAGGGGGCCACTTGCCGGCCCGGTGGTTGCAGCGGCAGCCATTTTGAAACCGGGTACGTACATAGCGGGATTGAACGATTCCAAAATGCTAAGTGAATCCAGGCGTGAGGAATTATTTGAGGAGATCATGAAAAACACCGTTTCAGTGGGAATCGGCCTTGTTACCGCACAGGAGATCGATGAGATCAATATCTACCAAGCCTCAAGGAAAGCGATGGTAAAGGCCGTCAAAGCCCTGAAGGTACAACCGGACCATCTGCTCATTGATGCGATGGAACTGCCGCTCGCTGTTACCCAGTCCAAAATCATCAAAGGAGATGCGAAAAGTGTTACCATTGCAGCTGCGTCCATCGTTGCAAAAGTAACCCGGGACCGGTACATGAAGCAGCTTCATAGGATCCATCCGCACTATCATTTTAATACGAACATGGGCTATGGAACAAAAGAGCACCTTGAAGCGCTGGAAAAGTTCGGTCCGGTGGAGGAACACCGCCGTTCCTTTTCTCCTGTACAGCAGGGTTCTCTTCTTTAAGCTTAAAAGGAGGGGCAGCTGATGAAAGTTCAGAACGGAGAGCTCCTGCCCCTTAGTGGGGCAAACAAGGGCAAACCGGCTTTGGTTCAGGGCCAGCTGACAACAGGCAAAGTTCTGAAGCATTGCCTGGGAGGAACGTAGCGAAATTAGCTCTAGGGGGAGAAATTAGGACAGCTCTTCTGGAAACCGTCCTGCAGGCGGGTGAGAGCTATTGGTTTGAAGTGCGTCAAACCGAGCCGTCGGCTTTAAAGAAACTGGAACCCATAACCCACAAAGAAAAAGATGCTGCTGCTTTTGTGGCGGCTCGGTTAGGATCAACAAAAGAACCGGCCGCAAGAATGGCGGCTCAGTTTTTGCTCACCTCCAATCTCCCGGCAACAAAAGACCAGTTAAACAGTATCGCTGAACTGTTTCGGATTTCACAGCACAATGAAGCAGAAACCGGGGAGATCATCACCAAAATGATGAAGCACGATATCCCCCTCACTGAAGGGCCCTTCAGAGTGATGGAATCAGTTAGTGGTACAGGGACTCTGCGGAATGAACTGGTGAAGCTGAGGGATGAAATCGGTCATCAGCAGCCTACACGGCTGTTAAACGAGCTGAAGCAAGCCATTAATGCAGTTTTACAAGGTTCTATGGAAGAATCTACGGAAAAGCCGATCACAGACATTTTGAATGCTTTAGTAAAAAATAAGCAGCAAAAAACGCAGGAGCTAGAATCCATCTTTAAAAGCCGGTTGGCTGAATGAGAGTAAGCCCCTGGGAGAAACAAAATCCGTCATAACACCAAAAAGTGAAGGGACGGATGGAAACGCTTGGAACCCGAAATTGGTTCTGAATCAGGGAATAAGAAAGGAACAAACAATGACCGGGCTACTGAAGGTTCTTTCAGATTTGCCGGAAAAGGAGCGTCTTCTTGTTTACTCGCTGTTCCAAAGTGAAAAAAGGAACACCAGGCCCCCGCTCTCTTTGATAAAGCAGATAGAGCAAATCGGTTTGCTTCATGAAGCGCGGCTGCTGTCAACGAAACTTGATGAGAAAGCTGAAAACCAAAACGTAAAGTCGCTTCTTCTTCAGCTCTTGCATAGTGTTGAGCCGATAAAAGCAACGGCAAAGACCCAGGCGGAGACCGTATTGAATAAAATTACCGGGCTCCAGCTGACCATGCTTCAAAGCCAAGAGAATGTTCAGCAAGTCCAGCTTCAGCTGCCGGTCATTTTTGGAACGCAGGCCGCTGACCTTTCTATAAGATGGGAAGGAAAACAAACAGGCTCGGGCGAAATTGACAGTGTTTACTGCCGTATTCTCTTTATTTTACAACTGGAAAACATGAAAGAGACAACCGTTGCAGTTAATTCAACCGTATCCTATCTCTGCAGATCTGGAGCGGAGCGGACGGCGCGAAGATGATACCGCGGGACGATATCGAGACACTCCGTCTTTCGCTTCAGCAAATGGATTACCGCTTATCAGGGGTAGCATTGATGGACAGCTGCGAGCAAGGGCCAGCCGCGAAAAGGAACACATCGGAGGCGAGGAATGGAGTCGATCTGAGAGTATGAATAAAGAGAGTAAACTGCCTCGTGCTGCTGCACTTTCCTATCGAAAAAACATGGCAGCCCCAAAGCTAACCGTAAAAGGGACAGGAAAAACTGCAGAGAAGATTTTATCGGCGGCACAGCAAAACAATATTCCGATCCAAAGAGATCCTTCCCTTGTCGCCCTTCTTTCGAAGCTTGAAATCAACGAAAAGATTCCCCAGGAGCTTTATGAGGTGGCCGCCGAAATATTTGCGTTCCTCTATCACGTTGACCAGGAAAAGCGTTGATATAAAACGAGCGATAATTTATGTGTGATTGGGCATCCTATACGAAAAAAGGGAGGCTTCCGTCATGCCAAGAAGAAAACTGTATGTACCTGGTGTCGACTCTATGCTTGACCAATACAGGGAAGAAATCGGCGAGGAATTCGGGATCTACCGTCCAGCTGCCGAACGGGATTTCACAGAAAAAAAAACGGACCGAAACAATAAAAAATCAAACGGCAAAAAAGAAACAAAAAGCAGGAAAGAATAATCCTGCTTTTTTTGTTGGTAAAAATCCGTGAATCGTGTTTTACTCCCGATTTATTCCATATTATGAAGCAATTAATAGGAAAAAATGTCGAAAATAAGTGAATGCGTTTGCAATTATTCAGTAGAATGGTAGACAGTTCGTGTTCTATTATATAAAATGGTATCGGTAGTTTAGTTTTGAACATGATAGGAGGATGGAGAATGAATATCCACGAGTATCAAGGCAAAGAGGTACTAAGAAAGTACGGTGTGGCTGTTCCTAACGGTAAAGTGGCGTATTCCGTAGAAGAAGCAGTAGAAGCTGCAAAAGAATTAGGAAGCGCTGTAACTGTTGTTAAAGCTCAAATCCACGCTGGCGGACGAGGAAAAGCCGGCGGTGTTAAAGTGGCAAAAAACCTTGATGAAGTTCGTACATATGCGGATGAAATTTTGGGGAAAGTGCTTGTCACTCATCAAACAGGCCCTGAGGGCAAAGAAGTTAAGCGCTTGCTTATTGAAGAGGGCTGCGACATCAAGAAAGAATATTACATCGGCCTTGTCCTTGACCGCGCTACTTCAAGCGTTGTCATGATGGGATCTGAAGAAGGCGGAACTGAAATTGAAGAGGTGGCTGAAAAGACACCTGAAAAAATCTTCAAAGAAGTGATTGACCCTGCAATCGGGCTTCAAGCTTTCCAAGCTCGCCGCTTAGCATTCAACATCAACATCCCGAAAGAGCTTGTGAACAAAGCTGCAAAGTTCATGATGGGGCTTTATACAGCATTTGTTGAAAAAGACTGCTCAATCGCAGAAATTAACCCGCTTGTAGTTACTGGCGACGGCAACGTTATGGCACTTGATGCGAAATTAAACTTCGATTCAAATGCGCTTTACCGCCAAAAAGACATTCTTGAGTACCGTGATCTTGAAGAAGAAGATCCAAAAGAAATCGAAGCTTCCAAATATGACTTGAGCTATATCTCCCTTGATGGGAACATCGGATGCATGGTTAACGGCGCAGGTCTTGCGATGGCAACGATGGATATCATCAAACACTACAGCGGAGATCCTGCCAACTTCCTTGATGTAGGCGGCGGTGCTACAGCTGAAAAAGTTACGGAAGCGTTTAAAATTATCCTTTCTGATGAAAAAGTTAAAGGGATCTTCGTTAACATTTTCGGCGGAATCATGAAATGTGACGTTATCGCTAACGGTGTAGTTGAAGCTACTAAACAAGTAGGATTGAACTTGCCGCTTGTTGTTCGTTTGGAAGGTACAAACGTAGAGCTTGGGAAGAAAATCCTTAATGAGTCAGGCTTGAACATTACTTCTGCAGATTCCATGGCAGACGGTGCTGAGAAGATCGTTTCTTTAGTAAAATAAATTCCCCGAAATAAGGTAGAAGGGTGGAGAAAATAGATGAGTATTTTTATCAATCAAGACACAAAAGTCATCGTGCAAGGGATTACAGGGTCTGTCGGTTTATTCCATACACAGCAGATGCTTGAATATGGAACAAAAATTGTCGGCGGTGTTACACCAGGTAAAGGCGGAACTGAAGTTGAAGGCCTGCCTGTTTTCAATACAGTAGAAGAAGCGGTGAGAGCAACAGGTGCTACGGCTTCTGTCATTTATGTTCCCCCTGCGTTTGCAGCTGATTCTATCGTTGAAGCAGTCGACGCAGAACTTGACCTTGCAATCTGTATTACAGAAGGCATTCCAGTAATGGACATGGTGAAAGTCAAGCGTTACATGCAAGGCAAGAAAACTCGTCTAGTAGGACCTAACTGCCCAGGTGTAATTACTCCTGAAGAGTGCAAGATCGGTATCATGCCAGGATACATTCATACAAAAGGTCATGTAGGCGTTGTATCACGCTCCGGGACATTGACTTATGAAGCAGTACACCAGCTTACACAGCGCGGGATCGGCCAATCTACAGCAGTAGGGATCGGTGGGGACCCGGTAAACGGTACTGACTTCATTGATGTGCTAAAAGCTTTCAATGAAGACGAAGATACTTATGCTGTGATCATGATCGGTGAAATCGGCGGAACAGCAGAAGAAGAAGCTGCTGAGTGGGTCAAAGCGAACATGAAAAAACCAGTTGTCGGATTCATCGGCGGGCAGACAGCACCTCCAGGAAAACGTATGGGCCATGCGGGTGCGATTATTTCCGGCGGTAAAGGTACAGCTGCAGAAAAGATCAAAACTATGCAGGAATGCGGTATTAAAGTCGCTGAAACACCTTCCGTTATGGGAGAAACACTCGTTTCTGTCCTTAAGGAAAAAGGGATTCTCGACCGCTGTACAACACACAAAGCGAATGTATAAGCAGAAAGCTCCCGTTTTTGGGAGCTTTTTTTAAAAAAATGATTCTAATTACTGGAGGAGACCTATGGACAGAGAACGGTTAATTCTTCTTCATCATTGCCGCGGAGCAGGATGGAAAGCCATCCAGTCATTTTTAGCATTTGACCCTGAGTTAACAGCAGTTTTTCAAATGAGTAAAAAAGAGCTTTCAGAACGGTTCCGTATGAGTCATCAGAACAGCAATGATTTTGTAGAAGATATCCGGAAGCTGTCCTACCGCTCCATTGAACAAACATACCGAAAGCATAATATTAAAATCCATACATATTTTGATAATCATTACCCCGTTCCTCTCCGCCACATTTTTGATCCGCCCTGGGTTTTATACAGTAAAGGGAATACAGAGGTGCTGTCGGCTCCTCTCGCTATTAGTGTAGTGGGAACAAGGAATCCCACCGAGGGGGGATTAAAAAGTCTGAACAAAGTTCTTAATCCGCTGCTGCAGGAAGGCTGGATAACGGTCAGCGGACTGGCCGCGGGAATCGATACCCATGCCCATGAATTGACTTTACAGGAGTCAGGAAGTACGATTGCAGTACTCGGATCAGGAATCGGCCATATCTATCCGAGGGCCAATACCGCTTTGGCCCAACGGATCACCGGAAAAGGGCTGCTCGTTTCTGAGTATCCGTTTAACCGTCCACCAAAAAAATGGCAGTTTCCGCAAAGGAACAGAATCATTAGCGGACTCACGCGGGGAACCTTGGTTGTAGAAGCCCGAGAAAAGAGCGGTTCCCTTATTACAGCAGATCAAGCGATGGAACAGGGGAGGGAAGTCTTTGCCGTTCCAGGTTCCATTTTAGATGAGTGTGCGGCAGGAACGAACCGCCTGATCCAGCAGGGAGCCAAGCTAGTAATGGACGCCGAGGACATTTTAAGTGAATTAAGTTTGATCGATTAGGTCAGAATGAAGTATTAGTCCCTATTATTTCTCCTGAATGGAATGGCAATAATTGAAAACCGTTTGACAAATGATGAGAGTCTATTTAATAATAGGGAAGATTTGATTAAACCCTTAAAGGGGGATGCACTGAAAATGGAAGAGTATTTAGTAATCGTTGAATCTCCCGCAAAAGCAAAAACGATAAAGAAATATTTGGGAAGCAAATATATCGTTAAGGCGTCGATGGGCCATGTCAGGGACCTGCCTCGAAGCCAAATGGGAGTAGAAATTAGTGACAATTATAATCCAAAATATATAACGATCAGGGGAAAAGGACCTGTTTTAAAAGAATTGAAGACAGCGGCCAAAAAAGTGAAAAAGATCTTTCTCGCATCTGACCCCGACAGAGAAGGAGAAGCGATCGCCTGGCATCTTGCACACAGCCTGGATATTGATTTGGATTCTGAATGCCGGGTTGTTTTTAACGAGATTACAAAGAATGCCATAAAAGACTCGTTCAAACGTCCGAGGAAAATAAATATGGATCTTGTAGATGCACAGCAGGCGCGTCGGATCCTTGACCGGCTTGTAGGCTATAAGATCAGCCCTTTATTATGGAAGAAAGTGAAAAAGGGGCTCAGTGCCGGACGTGTACAGACGGTTGCTCTAAGATTGATCGTCGAGAGGGAAAACGAGATCAAAGCGTTTGTTCCGGAGGAATACTGGAAGATCAAAGCCGCCTTCTCCTACGGCAAAGATGAATTCGAGGCGGGCTTTTACGGCATCAACGGCAAAAAGAAGGAACTGGCGAATGAAGAGGAAGTCAAGGAAGTCTTAAGCAAGCTAAAAGGAGACACATTTTCTATCGCTTCCGTACAGAAGAAGGAAAGAAAACGCAATCCTGCGCCGCCATTCATCACCTCTTCCCTTCAGCAGGAGGCAGCGAGAAAGCTGAACTTCAGAGCAAAGAAAACAATGATGCTTGCACAGCAGCTGTATGAAGGAATCGATCTTGGAAAAGAAGGCACCGTCGGTCTGATTACGTATATGAGAACGGATTCGACCCGAATCTCTGATCTGGCAAAAGAAGAAGCAAGATCGTTTATTCAGGAAGAATTTGGTGAGGAATATGTGAACAAGGCCGATCGTGCGGAGAAGAAGCAGGGTAAAAATGCGCAGGATGCCCATGAGGCGATCCGGCCGTCTTCGGCTTCAAAACATCCAAAAGAATTAAAAGAATATTTGAGCCGTGACCAGCTCCGGCTATACCGGTTAATTTGGGAGCGTTTTATTGCGAGCCAGATGTCATCGGCTGTTTTGGATACGATGACTGTGGATCTCGAGAACCAGGGAGTGATTTTCCGTGCGAACGGTTCTAAGGTGAAATTCCCTGGATTCATGAAGGTATATATTGAAGGTAACGATGACGGCAAAAAAGATGAAGACCGTTTGCTTCCGGATTTGAAAGAGGGTAAGACAGCCGAAAAGCAAGAGATCGAACCGACTCAGCATTTTACACAACCCCCTCCAAGATACAGTGAGGCCAGGCTCGTCAGAACGATGGAAGAGCTCGGGATCGGACGTCCGTCGACCTATGCACCGACCCTTGATACGATCCAAAAGCGCGGCTATGTTATGCTTGATGACAAGAAGTTTCAGCCGACAGAGCTGGGAGAAGTGGTTCTGGAACTGACACTTGAATTCTTTTCAGAAGTATTCAACGTAAAATTTACAGCCCAGATGGAAACGGATCTTGATGAAATTGAAGACGGTGACAAGCATTGGAACGAGGTCATCGACGAATTTTATAAAAGTTTTGAAAAGCAGCTGGTTGTCGCAGAAGAGGAAATGAAGGAAGTAGAGATTAAAGATGAGCCTGCCGGTGAGAACTGTGAGTTGTGCGGGCATGAGATGGTCTTTAAGATGGGGCGCTATGGCAAGTTTATGGCGTGTTCCAATTTCCCGGATTGCCGAAACACGAAACCGATTGTAAAAGACACTGGTGTAGAGTGCCCGGAATGCCATAAAGGAACCATAGTGGAACGAAAGAGCAAAAAGCGCAGAATCTTTTATGGCTGCAGCAGGTATCCAGAGTGTGAATTTGTTTCATGGGATAAACCGGTCGGCCGAACGTGTCCGAAATGCGGTAAAATACTTGTTGAAAAGAAAACGAAAAAAGGAAAAGTCGTACAGTGTATTTCTTGTGATTACGCTGAGGAGCAAGCTTAAAGGGGAGTTTTTCGAAGAATGAACGATTTTGTTAATGTTATCGGCGCCGGGCTGGCGGGAAGTGAAGCAGCCTGGCAGATCGCCAAAAGAGGTATTAAAGTCCATCTATATGAGATGCGGCCAAAAAAACAGACCCCTGCTCACCATACAGATAAGTTTGCAGAGCTTGTATGCTCAAATTCTCTTCGTTCAAACACCTTAACGAATGCCGTTGGTGTTCTGAAGGAAGAGATGAGAAAACTGGATTCGGTCATCATTGCGTCAGCTGATGATTGTTCAGTGCCAGCAGGAGGAGCGCTCGCTGTTGACCGCCATGAATTTGCGGCACTCGTCACAGAACGGGTAAAGAATCATCCGAACGTTACGGTTTTTGAAGAAGAAGTAACAGAAATACCAGAGGGGCCGACAGTAATCGCTACAGGCCCGCTCACTTCTAAAGAGCTGTCGGATGCTTTAGGAGCGCTGACGTCGGAGGATTATTTGTACTTTTATGATGCGGCTGCTCCGATTATTGATGCCGAGAGCATCGATATGAATAAAGTGTACCTTAAATCCCGTTATGATAAAGGAGAGGCAGCTTATTTAAACTGTCCGATGACGGAAGAAGAGTTTGACCGGTTTTATGAAGCGCTCATTTCTGCTGAAACTGTACCTTTAAAAGAGTTTGAAAAGGAGATCTTCTTTGAGGGGTGCATGCCGATTGAAGTCATGGGATCCAGAGGCAAGAAGACGATGCTGTTCGGACCGCTCAAACCTGTTGGTCTTGAGGATCCGAAGACAGGTAAACAGCCGTTTGCTGTAGTCCAGCTAAGACAGGATAACAGTGCAGGAACCCTTTATAATATAGTAGGTTTTCAAACGCATCTGAAGTGGGGGCCTCAGAAAGAAGTCATCCAGCTGATTCCGGGGCTTGAGAACGCGGAAATCATCCGGTATGGTGTGATGCACAGAAACACCTTCATCAACTCTCCTAAGCTTTTAGAAAAGACGTATCAGTTTAAAGACAGAAAAGACCTTTTCTTTGCTGGCCAGATGACAGGTGTTGAAGGCTATGTGGAAAGCGCTGCATCCGGACTCATCGCGGGGATCAATGCTGCCCGACTGATGCAGGATAAAGAACTGCTTGAATTTCCTCAAGAGACTGCGATCGGGAGCATGGCACATTACATTACGAACGCCAATGCGAAGAACTTCCAGCCGATGAACGCAAACTTCGGGCTTCTGCCTGCTCTTGAAACCCGCATCAGAAACAAGAAAGATCGCTATGCAGCACTCGCTGAACGAGCGCTGGAAACAATTCAGAATTTTATAACAAAATTGTGAACTTGCTTGTCTTTGCCCCTGATCTGTGATAAGATTTAGGGGCTTTGTGAGGTGTGATAAGTGGATTTAAATGACCGCTATTTGAAGATGTTTATCGAGTATTTGCAAATAGAAAAAAATAGTTCACATCATACAACGGAAAACTACGAAAAAGCGATCTTACATTTTACGTCGTTTATGAAACAGCAAGCAATCGAAGGATTCGCTGCTGTTTCTTATCTTTTGGTGAGACATTATTTGACATGGCTCCACGAGCAGTCCTATTCCAGAAGGACGGTCGCCAAAAAAATTTCGTCTCTCCGCAGCTTTTATCGTTTTCTTAACCGGGAAAAGATGGTGGACCATAATCCGTTTGCTGCAGCGTCTCTGCCGAAAGCCGGCCAGAACATTCCCCATTTTATCTATGAGGAAGAACTGGCACAGCTTTTTAATGTCAATGACCTCTCTGACCCGCTTGGACAGAGAAACCAGGCGATCTTGGAGCTGCTGTACGGGACGGGGATCAGGGTGAGTGAATGCTGCCAGATCCAGCTCGATGACATCGATTTTTACATAGAAACAGTGCTTATTAAAGGAAAAGGCAAAAAAGAGAGGTATGTGCCCCTGGGAAGCTATTGCGTTGAAGCATTGACCCGTTATATCGAGGAGGGCAGAAAGCAGCTGGCAGAAAAGGCGGGCCAGCCTGTAAAAACGCTGTTTCTTAATTATAAAGGCGGTCCTCTTTCTGCGCGTTCCGTCAGAAATGTATTAAACAGCATGATTCAGAAGACGACATTAACCGTACATATCAGCCCCCACGTACTGCGTCATACGTTTGCGACCCATTTGTTGAACGAAGGCGCAGATTTAAGGGCCGTGCAGGAGTTGCTCGGACACTCTCATCTGTCATCTACACAGATCTATACTCATGTCACAAAAGAACATTTGAAAAAAATTTATAATAACACTCATCCTCGTGCATAAATGAGAGTAAGGAGGGATTTTTTAATGACCCATACATTCCATGCAACGACTATTTTTGCCGTTCATCATAACGGACAGTTTGCGATGTCGGGCGATGGCCAGGTTACTTTTGGGAACGCCGTTGTCATGAAGCATTCTGCCAAGAAGGTCAGAAGACTCTTCGGAGGAAAAGTACTCGCTGGATTTGCAGGTTCAGTGGCGGATGCTTTTACGCTGTACGAAAAATTCGAAGCCAAGCTGGAGGAGTACAGCGGGAATCTCGCACGTGCAAGTGTCGAGCTGGCAAAAGAATGGCGTACCGACCAGGTGCTGAGAAAACTTGAAGCCATGCTCATCGTCATGAATAAAGAAAGTCTCCTGCTCATTTCAGGCACCGGGGAAGTCATCGAACCGGACGATGGCATACTATCCATCGGTTCCGGCGGCAATTATGCGCTCGCTGCAGGAAGGGCCCTGAAAAGAAATGCTCCTCATCTATCAGCTGCCGAGATTGCAAGAGCAGCTCTGGAAATTGCCGGTGAAATCTGTGTTTATACGAATGACCAAATCATTTTAGAAGAGCTGTAGAGGGAGCGTGGGTAGAGATGAACACACATTTAACTCCAAGGCAGATCGTTGAAAAGCTGGATCAATATATCATCGGCCAAAAGGATGCAAAAAAAGCGGTTGCTGTAGCTTTAAGAAACAGGTATCGGCGCGGCTTGCTCGATGAAAAGCTAAGAGACGAGATTTCTCCAAAAAATATTTTGATGATCGGGCCTACCGGCGTAGGAAAAACCGAGATTGCAAGAAGGCTGGCGAAGCTTGTAAACGCACCTTTTATTAAAGTAGAAGCGACAAAGTTTACAGAAGTGGGTTATGTCGGCCGTGACGTTGAATCCATGGTAAGGGATCTCGTGGAAACGTCGATTCGTTTAGTAAAAGAACAAAAAATGCACGAAGTGAAAGATAAAGCGGAGGAGAACGCCAATAAACGGCTTGTTGAACTCCTGGTGCCTGGCAAGCAAAAAGAGACTTCATATAAAAATCCGCTCGAAATGTTTTTTGGTTCAAACAACAGCAATGCCGCACAATCCCCTGGCGATAAAGAGGATGATGCTTCGATCACCCAGCAGCGAAGGCAGATGGCGCATAAACTTGCTTTGGGAGAGCTTGAAAACCATCTCGTAACCGTTGAAGTGGAAGAGCAGAACCATTCCATGATGGATATGTTCCAAGGCTCAGGACTTGACCAGCTCGGTATTAACATGCAAGATATGCTAGGAGGCATCGTCCCCAAGAAAAAGAAAAAACGAAAACTGACTGTCTCTGAGGCCAGAAAAGTGCTCACCCAGGATGAAGCTGCCAAGCTGATCGACATGGACGAAGTGACAAGTGATGCGGTTTACAAAACCGAACAAACAGGTATTATATTTATTGATGAGATTGATAAGATCGCAGGAAAGAATCAAAACAGCGCGGATGTTTCAAGAGAAGGTGTCCAGCGTGATATCCTGCCGATCGTTGAAGGTTCTACCGTTATGACCAAATACGGATCCATCAAGACCGATCATATTCTTTTCATCTCAGCAGGTGCGTTTCATATGGCTAAGCCCTCTGATCTCATCCCTGAGCTTCAGGGACGTTTTCCGATCAGAGTCGAGCTTGAAAAGCTGTCTGTCGAGGATTTTACCCGGATTTTAGCAGAGCCGGATAATGCCCTTTTAAAACAATATACAGCATTGCTCGCAACAGAAGGTATAAATCTTGAATTTTCTGACGAAGCTATTTCTAAGATTGCGAGTATAGCTTTCCAAGTGAATCAGGAAACCGATAATATTGGTGCAAGGAGGCTTCATACCATTCTGGAACGACTGCTGGAAGATCTGTCCTTTGAAGCACCGGATGTAACAATGAACGCCATAAAGATCACACCAGAGTATGTAGAAGAAAAACTTGCGTCAATCGCAAAGAATAAGGATTTAAGCCAGTATATCCTGTAGGAGGAAATGTAAAATGAATTTATTAGAAAAAACAAGAAAGCTGAATGCGATGCTGCAACAATCAGGAGGGAAGCCCGTTAATTTTAAAGAAATGGCGGAAACCCTCAGAGATGTTATCGAAGCCAATATTTTCGTTGTCAGCAGAAGAGGAAAGCTTCTTGGTATTTCTTTGAAACAAGAGATTGAAAATGAAAGAATGAAAAAAATGCTCGAGGAGCGCCAATTTCCATCCGAGTATACAAAAGGGCTGTTTAATGTTACAGAAACTTCATCCAACTTGGATATAGCCAGTGAGTATACAGCATTTCCTGTAGAAAACAAAGAACTCTTTTCTTCAGGTCTTACGACTATCGTACCGATCATCGGAGGGGGAGAGCGTCTTGGTACACTGATTCTTTCCCGTCTTTCCAATTCGTTCAATGATGATGATCTGCTGCTTGCTGAATATGGAGCTACCGTTGTTGGAATGGAAATTCTTCGTGAAAAAGCGGAGGAGATTGAAGAAGAGGCCAGAAACAAAGCTGTCGTACAAATGGCGATCAGCTCACTTTCCTACAGCGAGCTAGAAGCGATTGAGCACATTTTTGAAGAGCTTGAAGGAAACGAAGGCCTGCTTGTAGCCAGCAAGATCGCAGACCGTGTGGGGATTACCCGTTCTGTTATCGTTAACGCCCTCCGCAAACTGGAGAGCGCTGGTGTCATTGAATCCCGTTCACTTGGTATGAAAGGCACGTATATTAAAGTGCTGAATGATAAATTTTTACTAGAATTATCAAAACTTAAAACCAGCTGATCGTGCAAAACATATAAAATACCACCCGCTATTTGGCAGGGTGGTATTTTTTTGATTGAAAATGTCGAAACGTGCGGAGATTCCTGAGATCGGAAAAACCCCAATAATCCCTGTATATCAAGACTCTAGTAAATATATATCGGGACCAAAGTCCTGAATACAAAGTAGTTCTTTTTATCGAAAAAAGTCACTTTGGTAAAAAATACATAGACACTTTTTGGTTTTATGACTTAAAATATGGAATATCGGTAACTTTTGGTACTCTTTTTAAAATTTAGCAGTAAAAAAGAGGGGATAAATAATGTTTACAAGTCCAATTTTTCAAATGCTGGAACGTGGCTTAGATGCTGCAGCATTAAGACAAGAAACGATCAGTGACAATCTGGCAAACATCAACACGCCAAACTACAAAGCAAAAAAAGTTCAGTTTCAAACCGAACTGGATGGGAGCTTAAGTGCTTACCGGACGAGCAGCAGGCATATGCCTTTCAATCAATCCATCGGTCAAAGCATGACTGTAGCCAGAGACAACAGCACCATGATGAACAACAACGGCAACAATGTGGATTTAGATAAAGAAATGACCGAACTGGCAAAAAATCAGATCTTGAACCAGGCCCTCGTTCAACGGCTCAACGGAAAATTCAATTCACTTCAAATGGTGATTAAAGGGGGCAAGTAGCAGGATGAGTATGTTCGGTGCATTAAATAATTCTGCTTCTGCTTTAACCGCACAGCGCCTGAAAATGGACGTAGTGTCCGCCAATATTGCGAATGCAGATTCAACGAGAGGGAAACAGGTGAACGGCAAGTGGGAGCCCTATAGGAGAAAGATGGTCGTCACAGAACCGAATGGGCCTTCATTCAGTACGATGTTTCAAAAAGCCGTATTCGGCAGCTCAGAAGGATCACCTGGGGGAGTTAGGGTCGATGGCATAGTAGAAGATGCCTCACCGTTTAAAATGGTGTACCAGCCCGATCATCCTGATGCAGATAAGAACGGTTATGTACAGCTTCCAAATGTTGATCCGCTAAAAGAAATGGTGGATCTAGTAAGCTCAACACGTTCATATGAAGCCAATGTGACCGCATTAAATGCGGCAAAAGGAATGTACCTCAAAGCATTGGAAATAGGAAGATAGAAAGATAGGGGATACATATGAATACGATCAATATTACATCTGCAGCAGGCCTAGTTAAGAGCCCGTATTCTGCTGGAAAACATACTCCTGCAGACGCTCAGAAATCATTCGCAGGCATGCTGAGTAACATGCTGCATAAAGTCAATGACTCGCAGACAGCATCCAATAAGGCTACCGAGAACCTTGTAACCGGCAATACCACTGATCTTCATCAGGTCATGATAGCGGCTGAGAAAGCCAGCCTTACCTTACAGACTACATTAGAAATAAGAAATAAAGTGATAGAGGCTTATCAAGAAGTTATGCGCACACAAATATAGTGTTCAGAATAAATATTCGGATCGGCAGGGTATTTTTTAGGGGTAGGAAGAAAAACTTTTTTAAAATATAAAAGAAGAGAATTTCCTTGAGGAGATTGTTAATCGGGGGAAACTATGATTGAAAAACTGAAGAGCACCATGAACAGAATTTACTCGAACTTTAAAGAGCGTTCTAAGAAGCAAAAGATAATCTTGGTTAGTTCTATCTTATTTGTAATCATCGCAGCAGCATTCCTGTTTACGTTTCTAGCAAAACCAAAGCTTGTCCCTTTATATTCCGACCTATCTCCTCAGGAAGCTGGTCAAATTAAAGAAAGTTTGGATTCAAAAGGCATTGCTTCTGAAATATCCAATGGGGGCAAGGTGATCTCTGTACCAGAAGGCGCGGTTGACCAGCTGAAGGTAGAACTTGCATCGGAAGGCATACCGAAGAGCGGAAGCATCGATTATTCCTATTTTGGACAGAACAAAGGATTTGGAATGACGGACAATGAATTCAGTGTCATAGAAAAAGAAGCGACACAGACAGAGATTGAAAAGCTGATCAAAAGCATAAACGGTGTTGATGAAGCAAGTGTAATGATCACAACTCCGGATAAGAGCATCTGGGTGAATGACCAGAAAGATTCCTCTTCAGCTTCAGTGGTCCTAACTTTGAAAACTGGGTATAAACTTGATCAAAACCAGATTAAGTCACTATATCACCTAGTCTCAAAAAGCGTACCCAATCTCCCTGTGGAGAATATCGTTATTTCCGATCAATATTCCAATACGTTTTCACTTGATCAGGCCAATTCAAATTCTGATATGACGGCCTATGAAGAACAGCGCCAGATTAAACAGGATATTGAACGGGATTTGCAGACAAGAGTCCAGCAGATGCTCGGTACGATCATGGGGCCACAAAAAGTGGTGGCCACCGTAACGGCTGATATTGATTTCACAAAAGAAAAAAGAGAAGAAAAGCTCGTTGAGCCTGTAGATAAGGACAAGATGGAAGGCATAAAGCTGAGTGCAGAAAAAGTGAAGGAAACGTTCACCGGCAGCGGGGCAGGGGCTGGAGGGGTCGACAGTACAGGACAGAGCGATGTTCCCACATACCAGGGCGGGGCGAACGGATCCAACGGTGATTATGAGAAGGAAGAAGACCGCATCAATTTCGAAGTGAACCGAATCAAAAGACAAATCGTAAAAAGCCCGTACGAAATAAAGGACCTGGGCATACAGGTCATGGTGGAACCCCCCAAACCAAACGATCCTGCATCATTGCCGCAAGGAACATTGGATGACATCCAACAGATGCTTGGCAATATTGTAAGGACCAGCATTTCAAAGGATGCGGCCGCCACTCTTTCACAGCAGCAGGTTGACCAAAAAATATTTGTATCAGCCAAGCCGTTTAATGGCAATCAGCAGAAAGCAGCTGCACCAGGATCCTCATTACCGGTTTGGATCTATGCAGCAGGCGGAATTTTGCTGACCGTTATCCTTCTTCTGCTTTTCCTTCTGTTCAGGAAAAGAAATCAGCAAGAAGAAGCTCTATCTGAAGATGTCGTCTTTGAACAAGAATTTTTTGATATTCCAGATGTGAACATGGACCGTGAATCTGAGGGAACGGTTCGAAAAGAGCAATTAGAAAAAATGGCAAAGGACAAGCCTGAAGAGTTTGCCAAGCTGCTCCGCACGTGGCTATCCGAAGAATAGGTGGTTAGTTATGGCAAAAACGACAAAGGAATTGAATGGGAAAGAAAAAGCTGCCATGCTCATGATCTCTATGGGACCCGATGTGGCAGCCCAAATATACAAACATCTCAGTGAAGATGAGATTGAACGGCTGACGCTCCAGATCTCCCAAATAAGAAAAGTTGATTCAGAAGTGAAAGAAAACATTATTGCACAATTCCACCAGATCGCACTTGCTCAGGATTATATCTCCAAGGGAGGGATCGGCTATGCAAAAACCGTTCTTGAAAAAGCGGTCGGCAGGTCGGAAGCGATGGATATCATCAACAGGCTGACCTCTACTTTGCAGGTAAGGCCGTTTGATTTTGCAAGAAAAGCAGATCCAGGGCAGATCTTAAATTTTATTCAGAACGAACACCCGCAGACTATCGCTTTGATTCTTTCTTATCTGGATTCGTTACAGGCAGGACACATTCTTTCTGAACTCCCTGCGGAGATGCAGGGAGATATCGCCAGAAGAATCGCAGTGATGGACCGAACTTCGCCAGAGATCATCAACGAAGTTGAACAGATTCTGGAGCGAAAACTTTCTGCCACGGTTAGCCAGGATTTTACACAGGCTGGCGGAGTGGAGTCAGTGGTGGATGTATTGAACGGTGTAGACAGAGCGACTGAAAAAACCATTCTTGATGCGCTGGAGGTTCAAGATCCGGAACTGGCAGAAGAAATTAAGAAAAGAATGTTCGTATTTGAAGATATTGTTATTCTCGATAACCGGGCGATACAGCGTGTCATCCGGGAAGTGCAAAATGAAGATATGCTTCTTTCATTAAAGGCAGCGAGTGAAGAGGTTAAGGAGCTGCTATTCCAAAATATGTCCCAGCGGATGGCGGAGAACTTCAAAGAAGAGATGGAATTTATGGGACCGGTCAGACTTCGTGATGTTGAAGAAGCACAATCCCGAATCGTAGGAATCATAAGGAAACTGGAGGATGCGGGTGAAGTCGTGATCGCAAGAGGCGGAGGAGATGACATTATTGTCTAGCATCATTAAATCTTCTAATGCACAGACCAAAGACTTAGACCGGACGATTGAGATTAAAAGAATCGAGCAAAGATTGATTCATCAGGAAAAATGGACGCCTGAATCCAGGCTGGAGAACTCCGAAAGGGAAGCAAAAAGCATCTTGGTAGAGGCGGAAAGAAGCTATGAAGAGATGACTGCCAAAATGGAGCAGGAACGCCGTGACCATGAAGCATTTCTGGAAAAAAGCAAAGAAGAATGGAATGCACAGGTCATCCTTGAACGTGAGGAAGCCAAAAAAGATGGTTTCAATGAAGGATATCAGGCAGGCCTTTTGGAGGGTCAGAAGGCTTATGACCGTTTATTGGAACAGGCGAGGGAAACGGTAGAGCGATCTAAGCAGGATTATGAGCAGCAAATCGCTTCCGCTGAACCTGTCATCATCGAGTTGGCAGTAAAGATGGCAAGAAAGCTAGTGGGTGATATCCTGCTTGAAGATAAAGAAGGATGGACAGCAATCTTAAAGGGTCTCATGAACGAAGTGAGAGATTTTCCTGAAGTGAATTTATATGTCCATCCGAACAGGTATGAGGCTACGCAAAATGCAAAACAAGAGATTCAAAATGTTCTGATGCACACCGCGGTACTCTACATCTATCCAGATGAAAAACTCGATGAAAATGCGTGCGTTGTCGAGTTTCCGTTCGGGAGAATTGAAGCCGGAATGGACAGCCAGCTCAGTGAACTGAAAGAAAAGCTGATAGAAGAGATTGGTGAACAAAATGTTGAGCACATATGATCTGCTTTCAGCTATAGATGAGATAGACACCTACAAACGATATGGAAAGGTGACGAGAGTAGTAGGGTTAATGATTGAATCCCGTGGCCCTAAAGCGTCGATTGGAGACATGTGCTATATCCATACGGGCGGCAGCAATGGTCAGAAGATCAAAGCGGAGGTCGTCGGATTTAATAAAGAAAATGTACTGCTGATGCCGTTTACGGCGTTAAAGTCCATTTCTGCAGGCAGTCTTGTTGAAGCTACTCGGCGTCCTGTACAGATTAAGGCAGGCCATGAACTGATCGGACAAGTGCTGGACGGGTTAGGCAATCCATTGGATGGAAGTACTGTGCTGAAGGGATTAAGCAGTTTTCCTTCTGAGAACGAGCCCCCAAACCCGATGAGGCGGCCAAGAATAAAGGAATGCATCGAACTCGGGGTCCGTTCCATCGACAGCCTTCTTACCGTTGGAAAAGGCCAGCGGATCGGTATATTTGCGGGGAGCGGGGTCGGAAAATCAACATTGATGGGGATGATCGCAAGAAACTCGACCGCGGATCTTAATGTGATCGCTCTTATCGGGGAACGAGGCCGGGAGGTTATGGACTTTATCGAAAAAGACCTTGGCGAAGAAGGGTTAAAAAAATCAGTGGTCGTGGTGGCTACATCCGATCAGCCTGCCCTCATGAGGATAAAAGGGGCGCTCACAGCCACAGCTATTGCAGAATATTTCAGAGGCCATGGTAAAGATGTCATGCTGATGATGGATTCGGTCACCCGCTTTGCTATGGCACAGCGGGAAATCGGCCTCGCTGTTGGTGAACCGCCAACAACGAAAGGGTACACCCCTTCCGTGTTTGCGATGCTGCCCAAGCTGTTAGAACGGTCTGGAACCGATGTTCAAGGCTCCATAACCGCTTTTTATACAGTGCTTGTAGATGGAGATGATCTGAACGAGCCGATCTCTGATACCGTTCGGGGAATTCTTGATGGACATTTCGTACTTGACAGGAACCTGGCGAATAAAGGACAGTTTCCTGCAGTGAACTTGTTAAAGAGCTTAAGCAGGGTGATGGCAGATATCGTAGACAGCAATCATCGAGCGGCGGCAAACCGGTTCCGCGATCTTCTCGCCTCTTATACGGATGCAGAGGACCTGATCACAATAGGGGCCTATAAAAGAGGTTCGTCAGAAAAGATAGACAAGGCAATAGAAGCCTATCCCAAGATCCTGTCATTCCTAAAACAGGACGTTGATGAAAAGGCTGCATATTATGACTCGATTTATCGCCTGATGAGTGAATTTGGAGGAGAAAGGTAATATGTCATTTGATTTTAAAATGGAAAAAATCCTGTCGCTTAAAACGAAAGAAAAGGAAGCTGTAGAGTCTGAGTACGGAGAGAGTGTACGAATGTTCGAGAGTTTGGCGCAAACACTCTATGATCTTTTAAGAAAAAAGGAGGAGGTTGAACAGCATTCAGATGAACAGTTCAGATCCCGGATGGTCATCAATGAGCTGCAGCAGACCCAGCGGTTTCTGCTTTCTCTGACACAAAAGATTAACGCAGTCCAATCTCAAGTACAGAAGGCCAGAGAGATCATGAATATCACACAGCAAGAGCTTGTCGAGAAAACGATAGAAGTAAAGAAGTATGAAAAGCTGAAAGAAAAGCAGCTGGCTGATTATCAGCGGCTAATGACTGGTATAGAAAATCAGCAAAATGATGAGTTTTCCATTTTGCGCTACATTAACCAATGAAATTAGGTGTCCTCGTTGGAAACAAAAGAAAAAACAAACCGGTTCTCCTCGATCCTTCTCGTCATCGCCGTACCGGCAGTGTTTGTCATTATCATCCTGGCACTGATCCTATTGTTCATGGGAGTGAACATCGGTGATAAAGCAAAAAAGATCGGAAGCGGTCTTCCCGTCATCTCCTCTCTTGTTGATAAGAATGATCCCGTTACAAACACGACAGAACAGAACGCACAATCAGAGGCGTACTGGAAAAAGAAAGTGAGCGAACGTGACCGTATGATCAAGCTTCTCCAGCGTGATGTGGACAATAAACAGACAGAAGTGGAGAGCTTGAAAGCAGATCTTGCTGCTGCCCAAAAGGAAACGGAATCAGGAAGTGCACAGAACGCGAATGACGCGCAGAGTACAGAGAGCACACAGGGGTCAAGTGCTTCAGAGGATGCAAGCACTATTTCATCTGGACAGCAAAGTAAAAATAAAAAGAAAATAGCGTCATGGTATAACACCATGTCACCGAAAAACTCGGCAGAGATACTTTCTAAAATGAAAAACAAAGATGCGGCGGAAATTCTTCAGCTGCTCGATGATGATGTGACGGGCAGTATCCTTGCCAAGATGGAACCTTCTAAGGCGGCAGACCTTACGCTCATGATTAAACCAAAGGGATAAGTGGAGGTGAATGAACGTGAAATTACCAATTTCATTATCAGCAGACCGCTCCGCTGCTGTGGTGCTGCCCGGATCACAGCAGCCTGGCAAAAAGCTGGAGGCATCTCCTTTCTCTATGAGTCTTGCCCAATCAAAAAGTATGCTGCAGTCATCTGCAACAGCACTACCGGATCAGAAGGGAAAGATTCCGTCAGAGAGTTTGCTCCAACCCATCCTGCAAGCACTGGACAAAGAAGATCTTCCCAACTGGAAAGATGAACTCGTTGTGCCGGATGTACAGGCGCTTTTGGCAAAGCTGCCAGCAGAGCTTGTCCAGCACATTCAAACACTGTTTCAAAATGGAACAACGTCGGCCGGCATATTGAAGGGCGAATCTCTGCCTGCGGCAAAAGCCATTGCCCAGCTCATTCATGAATTCCGAAAAGACAAACTGAATGTGAATCTGGGAGAGCCAATTGAGATGGAGAAAAGTGTAATTCCAGAGGTCAAAAAAAGCATAGAGCAGCTGTTTTCTGTCCTGCCAAACAGAAATCAACCAAAATCAGCTAGGGCAATATTGAACGGTTTGGTGCAGCAGCTTGAAAAACTGGAGCAAAGTGTCGGTGGTAAATCAGTGAAAACCTTGGAGCCCCAAGCTTTTTTGGACAAGATGGAACGTGCTGCTCAAAGAAAAAACGTGTCGGGCTTGCCGGTACAATGGAACAGTGCGGTCAATAAACAAACCGACCGATCGGTTTCTTCCGTTGTTCAGGCGCCTGTGCTGATGCCGGCGTTAGAACAATTTGTGCTGCATGTGCCTAGATCCGGAAGCAGTGAGGATGTCAACAAGCAATTCGTAAAAGAACTCCAAAATATGATTCTGTCAGGTAAGTTTGAAGCTTCATCAAACGGTATGTCGAAGCTGAACATCAGGCTCACCCCGGAGCACCTGGGTACTCTGAACATTGAGCTTGTCTCAAAGAACGGCGAACTTTCCGCAAGGATTCTGACTAACAGTGCCTATGCAAAAGAAATAATGGAGTCCCAGATGCACCTATTAAAAAACGCATTGCACGGGAACAGCATTCAGCTCGACCGGATCATAGTTCTGGAACAGCCGCAGGAACAAAAATTTCAGCAGCAGGGATCAAATCATCATCCCCATGATCAACAGCCACAAAATCATCAACAAACGCAGGACGATGATCAGCAGGACGAACTGTTCAGTCACCTGTTAGATGATGGAAAGAGCGAGGTGTAAATATGGCATCAGCCATAAGCAATGATCTATACCTTTCAAGCCTTCAAAAAAAAGAACGGCAAACGGGATCGAACATTCTGGGGAAAGATGACTTTCTCAAAATCCTGATGACACAGCTGCAGAACCAGGATCCCTCCAGCCCGATGGAAGATAAAGAGTTTATTTCCCAGATGGCGACCTTTTCTTCCCTGGAGCAGATGACGAATATGAGCAGCACTTTCGATAAGTTCATTTCTCAGCAGTATGACAATCTATTCATTCAGCAAAGCAGTTTAATAGGTAAGAACGTAACGTACTTAAAGGAAACAGAGGATGATGCAGGAAACGTGAAAACAGAGTCCAAAGAGAGTTCGGTCAAGGCCGTCCTGTTTGACAACGGGGAAGCGAAATTTCAGCTGGCCGACGGAAACATCATCAGCAGCTTTGACATTACAAAAGTGGCTAACGGAGATGTACAGGCTGAAAAATAAAAGCAGGTTTTAATTTAAGGAGGAACGAACAATGCTACGTTCAATGTATTCAGGAATCAGCGGCATGAAAAACTTTCAGACCAAACTCGATGTGATCGGCAACAACATTGCCAACGTTAATACATACGGGTTCAAAAAAGGACGGACGACGTTTAAAGATCTTGTCAGCCAGCAAATTTCAGGGGCTGGTGCCGGAACGAACCCTAAACAGGTGGGTCTAGGCTCTCAGCTCGCTTCAATCGATACGGTTGATACACAAGGAAGCCTGCAGACAACAGGGAGAGCACTCGACCTTGGAATTTCTGGGGATGGATACTTTTTAGTTGCTAAAAGTTTGCCAAGCGATGATAAGAACACTTATTTGTCGAGAGCAGGTAATTTTTATTTAGATAATAAGGGTGATCTTGTTAATGCGGATGGTTATTACTTATTAGATACAAGTAAAAATAAAATGAATATACCAAGCGATGCAAAAAGTTTCAGTATTGGAGCAGATGGTTCAGTAACGATTGTGGGGGTAACGCCAGCTCCTGCTAAACAAAATGTTGCCATAGCTAAGGTAGATAATCCTACGGGACTTGAAAAAGCAGGTGGGAATTTATATAGGCAATCAAATAACTCTGGTTCAATAACCGTTAATGTCCCTGGTACAGGCGGAGCTGGAGACCTAGTATCAGGTGCCCTTGAGATGTCAAACGTTGACTTGTCGGAAGAGTTCACAGAGATGATCGTAGCTCAGAGGGGTTTCCAGGCGAACACAAAGATTATTACAATTTCGGATGAGATCCTGCAGGAGCTCGTCAATCTCAAACGATAAGCCAGAAGGGAGGATGCAGTAAGAATACTTCTTACTAATAACCCATAATATGATTATGTTAACTAAATTGAACGGAGAGACATTTACGCTAAACGCTGTCTTTATTGAGCAGGTTCAGTCCTTTCCTGATACGACGATTACACTGACTTCAGGCAAAAAGTTTGTGGTGAAAGAATCGGAAACTGCAGTCGCTGAAAAAACCGGCTCCTTTTATCAAAGTATTTCTCCGTTTCACCTTCAAGGTTTGAACAAGGGGGATTTGTAAATGGAGCAAGAAGTGAAAAAATCCAAGGGAAAACCTATCCTTTTCATCATGCTGGCTGTCCTGGTCATCTTAGGTGGAACTGGATACTATGTTTTCTTTCAAATGCCATCAAAAACAGAAGCGAATGCTGAGCCTTCCGCTGAGGAATTGGAGAAGCTTACGGTTGAAACAGAAGAAATTACAACGAATCTGGCCGACCAATCTTTCATTAAAATCAAATTCAGGATCGAGACAGATAATGAAGATGCAAAAGCTGAGCTGGAAAAGAGGCTTTTTCAAGTCAATAACATCATTATCTATGAACTTTCCGGCATGAAGGCGGGCGGCCTTCAAGGGCAAAAAGGAATCAACCGGCTGGAAGACACCCTAAACCATAAGGTCACCAAATTGCTGCAGGAAGGAAAAGTTAAAAGAGTTTATACCACTGAAAAGATTATTCAATAAAAATTCATCATGGAAAAGGGGTGAGGCTGTTGGCGGAAGTACTTTCCCAGAATGAAATCGACGCGTTGCTCTCTGCGATTTCGACAGGTGAGATGGACGCAGAGGAACTGAAGAGAGAAGAGAAGGAACAAAAAATCAGGACGTATGACTTTAAAAGGGCACTGCGCTTTTCAAAAGATCAAATAAGAAGCATCACCCGGGTTCATGAAAATTTTGCCCGTCTTCTGACGACCTATTTTTCAGCTCAGCTCAGGACGTATGTGCAAATTTCTGTCGCGTCAGTCGATCAGCTGCCTTATGAAGAATTTATACGGTCCATTCCACGGATGACCATATTAAATATTTTTGAAGCCCATCCGCTCGACGGCAGACTGCTTGTTGAAGTCAACCCCAACATCGCGTACTCGATGCTGGACAGATTAATGGGCGGATACGGGGCAAGCATGAACAAGGTAGACAGCCTGACGGAAATAGAATCCAAGATCATCTCTCAGCTTTTTGAGCGGGCGTTGGCCAATTATAAGGAAGCATGGAGCAATGTGATGGACATCGATCCTGTAGTTCTGGATTTTGAAGTCAATCCTCAGTTCCTGCAAATGGTTTCGCCCAATGAAACGGTCGTAGTGATCTCGCTCACAACAACGATAGGAGAGACAAGCGGGATGATGAATGTTTGTCTTCCGCACGTCGTACTGGAGCCAATCATACCAAAGCTGTCGGTTCATTACTGGATGCAGGCCAATCAAAAAGCAATGATGCCGGAAGAAGCCGCTCTGATCGAACAGAAAATCAGGCAGACTCCGCTTCCTATGGTGGTTGAACTGGGGTCTGCCAATATGAAGGTAGAGGAGTTTTTACAGCTGGACGAGGGCGATATCATCCAGCTGAACAAAGGCATCAATGAACCATTGGTTGTTTTTGTGGAAAGCAATAAAAAATTTTTAGCACAGCCGGGAAAATCAAAAAGCCGGATGGCAGTACAGATCATAGAGCAATTAGAGGGGGAAGAGTGACATGGTAGGCGGAAATATGCTTTCACAGGATGAAATTGATGCTTTGCTGAACGGAGGAGAATCTTCTTCAGAGAACACTGTCTTCATAGAAGACTACTTAAGTCCAATGGAACAGGATGCACTTGGAGAAATCGGGAACATTTCCTTCGGCAGTGCCTCAACTGCACTTTCAACATTGCTGAACCAGAAAGTCCAGATTACGACTCCGACTGTTTCCATTGTTATGAAAGAAAAATTAAAAGATGAATTTCCCATCCCCCATGTAGCGGTACAGGTCGAATATGTGGAAGGGATTGAGGGAGCAAACCTCCTTGTGATCAAGACCTCGGATGCACAGATCATTGCAGACCTTATGCTTGGGGGAGATGGGACGAAGCCTTCCTCTGACTTTGGAGAACTGCAGCTGAGCGCAGTTGGGGAAGCGATGAATCAGATGATGGGTTCAGCCTCTACTTCGCTTTCTACCATCTTTAACAAGCGGGTAGACATTTCACCGCCGTCGATTGATTTTCTGGATATCGAATCACCGGCGGCAGTAATATCGAATGAGGATTTTTTTATAAAAGTATCCTTCCGTCTGAAAGTGGGTGAGCTGATCGATTCAAATATCATGCAGCTCGTACATGCGGATTTTGCACAAAATCTAGTGAAAGAGCTCATGAATCCTGAGCCGGTGTCACCTAGTGCTCCTCCTCTTCCTGAGAGAGTTCCAACCGTACCTTCTGCAGGCGATGAAGAACAAATCTCATCCTATGAAGCAAGGCCTTCGTCCGGCGAAGCTCTAAGGGAAGTGCAGGCTGTTGAGCCAGTGCTTCAGCAAAGAACCGTTTCCGTTCAGCCGGCTATCTTCACTGACTTTGAAGAAAGCTCCGGCACGTATACTGAAACAAAAAATCTTGATATGCTGCTGGATATTCCGCTTCAGGTAACGGTCGAGTTGGGGAGAACAAAGAAAAGCATCAAGGATATTCTTGAATTGTCGCCAGGTTCTATCCTTGAACTGGACAAGCTTGCAGGAGAACCGGTTGATATCCTTGTGAACCAGAAGCTGATTGCAAAAGGGGAAGTCGTTGTCATAGACGAGAACTTTGGCGTGAGGGTCACAGAGATCGTAAGCAGAAGAGACAGACTTCAAAATCTAAGCTAATAACGAGGAGGAAATTTAATGGCTAAACGTATTTTAGTAGTCGATGATGCAGCTTTTATGCGAATGATGGTAAAGGACATTCTAGTTAAGAACGGTTTTGAGGTTTGCGGAGAAGCCGGGGACGGGCAGCAGGCGGTAGAAAAATTTAAAGAGCTTGCTCCCGACCTGGTTACACTTGACATTACGATGCCTGAGATGGACGGCATAACAGCATTAAAAGAGATTAAGAAGGTCAACCCGAACGCAAAGGTCATCATGTGTTCAGCCATGGGACAGCAGGCGATGGTCATCGATGCGATCCAGGCCGGAGCAAAGGATTTCATTGTAAAACCGTTTCAGGCAGACCGTGTTATTGAAGCGATCAATAAAACATTAAGCTAACAGCAGGTGGTGGAGCAATTGGGCAAGTTAATGAGGTGTACAGTCATCGTACTGCTCGCCTTCCTGTTCCTTTTTCACGGATACCGCGGTGTTTCTGCAGAAGAGGGAGGGAGTTCCCGGGAGGCTTCAGCATGCAAGACCGTCTATGAATGTCTGGATAAGAAGACAGATAAAAGTGATAGCGATGACAAGCAGCAAATGGTTCAAGATTCATCAAGCGGTGTACTGACGGTTGTTAAAATGGTGATCGCCCTTGGAATTGTACTTTTTCTTCTAATCTATCTATTAAAGTTTATTCAGCGAAGGACAAAGACCTTTCAGGAAGGGAAAGCACTGCAATCTCTTGCGGGAATCGGTGTTGGTGCCAACCGGTCCATTCAGGCTGTCAAGGTCGGATCGAGCGTCCTTATTGTTGGTGTGGGTGAGTCGGTCACTCTGTTAAAAGAGATAAATGAAGAAGAGGAAGTTGAAAAGCTGTTAAGGCAGGGCCCTGCGGAAATGCCGCGCCTGCAGATGAAGGCGGGGGAAGTTTGGAGCTATCTTTTTAAAAATAGGACATCTACTTCAGCTTCAACTGATTTTTCCGAAGTGATGAAAGAGCAGCTTGCAGAAATTTCTGCAGAAAAGAAGTCAGTGTTAAAAATGCTTGGCAAGAAAGGAAAAGAGGATGAGTGATCTACTGCCAGGTCTGAACCTGGATCTATTTAACAATCATAGCTCCGGCGGCATGGAAACGACGATACAACTATTGCTTCTGCTCACGGTCTTATCCCTGGCACCAAGCATCTTAATCCTGATGACCTGTTTTACAAGAATCGTGATCGTCCTTTCATTTGTAAGAACATCTCTGGCGACACAACAGATGCCGCCCAATCAGGTTCTTGTCGGCGTCGCACTCTTTTTAACATTTTTCATCATGGCACCTACGTTTCAGGAGGTCAACCACAATGCGATCGGTCCGCTCATTAAAGGAAAGATTACGCAGGAGGAAGCCTTTGAGAAAGGGACACTCCCTTTAAAGCAGTTCATGGCGAAGCATACACGAGAAAAAGATCTCCAGCTTTTCTTGAATTACTCTGGTGCTGAAAAACCTGAAAACATAAAGGATATATCGCTGCTTGCCCTTGTTCCTGCATACGCGATCAGCGAGTTGAAATCTGCCTTTCAGATGGGATTCATGATTTTTGTTCCGTTCCTGGTCATCGATATGGTCGTAGCAAGTGTTCTGATGGCGATGGGGATGATGATGCTTCCACCTGTCATGATCTCACTCCCTTTTAAAATTCTGCTGTTTATTCTCGTAGACGGCTGGTACTTAATTGTTAAATCTCTATTACTAAGCTATTAAACAAGTAGGTGTAGCGTATGAATTCAGAATTTGTCATTTCCATCGCTGAAAAAGGGGTCTATACAACGCTCCTTTTATGCGGCCCGCTCCTTGTCATCGCCCTGGTTGTCGGTCTTATCGTCAGTATTTTTCAGGCGACGACACAGATACAGGAGCAGACACTGGCGTTTATTCCTAAAATAGCAGCGGTGCTGATCGCTCTCATCTTTTTCGGGCCGTGGATGCTGTCTCAAATGGTAACTTTCACGTATGAAATTTTTAATAATCTGAATCACTTTGTAGGATTGTAACCGTATGGATCTTTTGAATTCATTCCCTGCTTTTCTATTAATCTTAGTGAGAGTCGGCTCCTTTTTTGCCACCGTCCCGATTTTCTCCTACAGGAATATACCGAACATACATAAGATGGGGCTGGCAGTATTTCTTTCCTGGATCATGCTTTATGCTCTTGGATCACCTGAAGTCTCTGTAAACAGTGATTTTATTGTCCTGATATTTAAGGAAGCGCTGGTAGGTCTGTCGCTCGGTCTGATCGCATCCATCCTGCTCTATTCCATTCAGGTTGCCGGGGGATTCATCGACCTGCAGATGGGATTTGCCATCGCTGGCGTGTTTGATCCTCAAACGGGGGTACAGACACCGCTGATCGGGAAATTTTTATACAATCTGGCCATTTTGTTTCTTTTTGCGCTGAATGGACATCACATGCTGATGGATGGAATCTTTTACAGCTACAGCTTTGTCCCCCTTACAGATATGCATTTCGGATGGGGAGATGGAAAGATTGCACAGCATGCTGTGCATGTTTTTTCTGCTATGTTTGTCGTTGCGTTTCAGATGGCCCTTCCGATCGTAGGCTCTTTGTTTCTTGTCGATCTCGCTTTAGGAGTCGTTGCAAGGACTGTTCCGCAGGTCAACATTTTTGCCGTTGGCCTTCCGATAAAAATAATTGCAGCCTTCTGCCTCTTATTCGTCATCATGCCTGCATTTTTTATGAGCGTGCAGTATCTGAGTGATGAGATGGCCCAGGCTATGAAGAAGCTGCTCATTTTGCTTCAGGAGTGAGACCCTATGCCTTTACAGCTTGATTTACAGTACTTTTCAGGTGAAAAAACCGAAAAAGCCACTCCAAAGAAAAAGGAAGAAAGCAAGAAAAAAGGACAGGTGGCCAAAAGTGCGGATGTCAATACGGCAGTTACCTTATTCGCTGCATTCCTAATGCTTTGGTTCACCGGCAAGACGTGTTCGGGCAAGCTTCTGCATCTCGTAAACTATACGCTCCAAAACGGCTTGACACTTGAGCCCACACAACACAATGTACAGCTTTTGTTTGTTCATTTGGTACAGGAGTCTGCCGGCATCGTACTTCCCTTATTGCTCACGATCCTTGCCGCTGGTGTATTTGCAAGTTTTCTTCAAACCGGATTCTTGTTTTCGACAGAAACTGTCCAGATGAAGCTGGAGAGGCTCAATCCAATTCAGGGCTTTAAAAAAATCTATTCGTTAAGGGCTGTGGTCGAGCTCATTAAGTCCGTTTTAAAGATTTCGATCATTGGAACCGTTACCTTTCTGGTCATATGGAATGAAAGAGACCAGTTGATGAAACTGTCCCAGGTCAGCCTTGAATCCGCTCTTGGCATCTTTGGCGGTTTGGCTTTTCAAATGGGTTTTTATGCTTCCCTCGTACTCCTGCTTCTTTCATTGCTTGATTTTATGTACCAAAAATTTGACTTTGAGAAAAGCATCAGGATGTCCAAGCAGGACATTAAGGATGAATATAAAGAATCAGAGGGTGACCCTAAGATCAAGTCCAAGATTAAAGAGAAGCAGAGACAGATGGCGATGAGAAGAATGATGCAGGATGTGCCAAGGGCTGATGTCATCATCACCAACCCAACACATTATGCGATCGCGTTAAAATACGACGGCCAGAGTATGGATGCCCCGGTAGTGGTAGCCAAGGGAGTAGATTTGATCGCGCAGAAAATTAAAAAAATAGGTGCAGAGAACAAGGTAGCTTTAATCGAGAACCGACCCCTTGCAAGAACGCTGTACAGCCGCACTGAAATCGGGGATGTCATTCCTGAAGATTTATTCAAGGCTGTAGCTGAAATCCTGGCCTATGTTTACCATCTGAAGAAATAAGTGAAGCAACTGTAAGGAGAGAAGGAAAAATGAAAGCAAGAGATATTAGCATATTAGTCGGGGTAATCATGATCATCGCCATGTTGATCATTCCTTTGCCTGCTTGGCTTCTCGATTTCTTTATCATCATCAACATTACATTGGCCCTTATCATCATCTTAATTTCAATGAACATGCAGGAGCCGCTCCAGTTTTCCATCTTTCCTTCACTGCTGCTTCTCGTTACATTGTTTCGGCTCGGTCTGAATGTATCGACGACGAGGTCTATTCTGGGATCCGGAAAAGCGGGGAACGTGGTCCATACATTCGGGGAATTTGTAGTGGGAGGCAATATTTTAGTTGGTATCGTTGTCTTCTTTATTCTCGTAGTCATCCAATTTATCGTGATCACAAAAGGTTCGGAACGTGTGTCGGAAGTCGCCGCCAGGTTTACGCTGGACGCTATGCCAGGGAAACAAATGAGCATTGATGCGGACCTGAACGCCGGGATGATCTCCGATCGTGAAGCGAAAGAAAGACGGGAAAAAGTCGAACGGGAATCCGATTTCTATGGAGCGATGGACGGTGCCAGTAAATTTGTAAAAGGTGACGCGATTGCCGGAATCATTATTGTTCTGATCAATATGCTCTTCGGTATTATTATCGGCATGACGCAGATGGGTTTAAGTTTTGCCGAGAGTGCCCACACCTTTACATTGCTGACGGTCGGTGACGGGCTGGTGAGCCAGATTCCCGCGCTGATCATTTCCACCGCTACCGGGATCATCGTCACGAGAGCAGCCTCTGAAGGTAATTTGGGCTATGATATCTCCCGCCAGATTCTGGCATACCCTCATATGCTCATTGTGGCTGCCTCTACAATCATAGCGTTAGGGCTTTTCACCCCGATCAACGATGTGGTGACCGTCTCTATCGGAGGGCTGATTGCACTTGGAGGCTATCTTTTGCTAAGAGCAGAAAATCAGCGGAAAGAACGGAATGAAGTGATCGAAGAAGATATCCAGACGGAACAGCTGAAAAGTCCGGAAAATGTGATCAGCCTGCTGCAGGTCGATCCGATCGAGTTTGAGTTTGGATACAGTCTCATTCCGCTGGCAGATGCCAATCAAGGCGGGGACCTGCTGGACAGAGTCGTTATGATCAGAAGGCAGCTGGCTCTCGAACTGGGAATGATCGTTCCGGTCGTTCGTATCCGTGACAATATCCAGCTTCAGCCCAATGAATACAGAATCAAGATCAAAGGCAATGAAGTGGCGCAAGGAGAGGTTCTTCTGGACCATTACTTGGCCATGAGTCCGGGTATCGATGATCAAGCGGTTCAAGGGATCAATACAGTAGAACCAGCATTTGGTCTGCCCGCTTTGTGGATCTCTGAAGACATGAAAGAAAGGGCAGAAATGTCCGGCTATACCGTAGTGGATCCTCCTTCCGTCGTTTCTACTCATCTCACTGAGATCATCAAGAAGTTTTCTCATGAGCTGATTGGGCGCCAGGAGACAAAACAGCTTATCGATCATATGAAAGAAAACTATCCAACACTGATAGAAGAGGTTACTCCTGATCCGCTTACTGTCGGAGAGATACAGAAAGTACTTTCTAAATTATTAAAAGAGAAAATATCCATACGAAATCTTCCAGTGATTTTTGAGACCCTGGCCGATTTTGGAAAAATGTCCAGAGATATTGACCTCCTGACTGAATATGTCCGACAGGCCCTTTCCCGGCAGATCTCTAAACAATACGGACAAGTTGATCAGCCTTTAAAAGTCATTACGCTCGGCGGATCGGTAGAGAAGAGAATTGCAGATCACGTACAGCAGACAGAGCATGGCAATTATTTATCACTCGATCCACAGGACTCTCAGCTTATTTTTGACCATGTTTCAAAAGAGATCGAACAAAGCAGAAGCTTCGGCCACACGCCTGTGCTTCTCTGTTCGCCTGCTGTACGCATGTACGTAAGGCAGCTGCTTGAACGCTACATGCCCGATCTTGTCATTTTATCGTATAACGAATTGGAGCCGGATCTGGAAGTGCAAAGCATAGGGGTGGTGAACATATGAAAGTGAAGAAATACAGTGCTCCTACCATTCAGGAAGCGATGAAAAAAATTCGCAGTGAACTTGGGAGCGATGCGGTCATCCTGCATACACGCGAGGTGCGGACCGGTGGTTTTATGGGCTTTTTTACAAAGATGAACATCGAAGTTATAGCGCTGCTTGATGGAGAACCGCTTCCCCCTGCCCCAAAGCAGCCGGTAAACAGGAAAGTGCACGAAAAACATACGATGGACTTAAGTCAAGACATCAAAGAGCTGAAACAGATGGTGAAAAGGTTATCATCCAGTAATCCAGGCCCACTGAAGAACGAATCCATCAGGAGTTGGGAAACTTTGCTTCGAAACAGAGGGCTTAGCGAAACGTTGATCGCTTCATTGGTAACAGATTTGGAGGAGGAGCAGGAAAAGACGGCAAACAGCGGACAAGAGGAAGACTGGCATTCCTGGATTTCCGAATGGATGCTCAGCCGGATGAAGAATGAAAGCCGCAGCGGGTTTAATTATGAGACAAAATATTTAAACGTCATGGGACCAACAGGGGTTGGCAAGACAACAACGCTGGCAAAGCTGGCTGCAAAAGCAAAGCTAAAGGATGGGAAAAAGGTTGCTTTTATTTCAACAGATACCTACAGGATCGCAGCGATTGAGCAATTGAAGACATACGCTGCGATTTTGGATGTGCCGATCAGAGTAGCCCATAATTCGGACGATTTTAAGAGGGCAAAAGCAGACTTAAGGGAGTATGATCTTGTACTGACCGACAGTGCAGGGCGAAATTTTTTGAACAGCACTTATGTGCAGGAGCTGCAGGAGCTCCTGGAATCAGAAGAGCAGATGACCAACTTTCTCGTTTTGTCACTGACTTCCAAATTTGAAGATATGAAAAAAACGATCCAGCAATTTAAAGAAACAGGTGTAGACAGATATATTTTTACGAAAATGGATGAAACATCCTCTCTCGGTTCTTTGATTGGCCTCATGATCGACGAACGGATTTCAGCTGCCTTTATAACGAATGGACAAAATGTCCCGGACGATATATTCGAGCCGCAGCCAAAAGATATGATTGAGATGTTTTTTAAGGAAGAAGCACATGCGTGATCAGGCTGAATATTTGCGTTTGAAGGTAGAAGCAGCATCTTCTGAACGGTCAACAAAAGTATTTTCCGTGTTAAGCGGTAAAGGGGGAGTCGGCAAGTCCAACGTGGCCGTAAACATTTCGCTTGCGCTTCGCAAATTAGGGAAGAGCGTTCTGCTGATCGATCTGGATATCGGGATGGGTAATGTTAATCTGCTGCTTGGAGCTCCTTCGCGTCAGACGATCGTGGATTTATTGGACCGGCGGTTTTCCATATGGGAGATCATCGAAAAGGGTTCTGGAGACCTAAGCTTTATCGCGGGGGGAAGCGGCATCCCTCATTTGGTTGACATGGATGAAAGAAAATCAGCTTTTTTTGCCTCACAGCTCCAAGACCTTGCGAGTGTCTATCAATATATTGTTTTTGACATCGGGGCAGGTGTATCGGAGACGAGCCTGAATTTTATCATGGCCGGGCATGAAGCGGTCCTTGTTACTACTCCGGAAATAACATCGGTTACGGATGCGTACTCGATGATCAAAATGCTTCATGCCAGATGCCCGGATCTGCCCATTTCAACGCTAATTAACCAGTGCAAAAGCAGGAAAGAGGCGATGGATGTCCACAAACGCCTGAGAAAGGTTGCAGGCGAATTCCTTCATAAGGAGATTAATCACCTCGGAGCTCTTCCGTTCGATCCTGTTGTACAGCTCGCCGTCAAACGGCAGAAACCATTTTTGCTTCACCGGCCACAGTCACCCGCAAGTGTCGGGGTCATGAAGGCCGCACAGCAGTTTACTGGAGGGCACAGGGATAACTATCCGGTTTCTTACCAGGGATTTGTAGATAGGGTGACAGCATTATTTAAGAAAGGCAGAGATGAGTCTTGAAAAAGATAAAAGTTTTGGTAGCGGATGACTCTGCTTTTATGCGCAAGATGATCAGCGATATGCTGAATTCTGCAGAAGGTATTGAGGTTGTAGGCTCGGCAAGAAACGGTGAAGAAGCGTTCAAAAAGACGATGGACCTTAAACCTGACATTATCACAATGGATGTAGAAATGCCCGTTCTTACAGGGATAGAAGCAGTACAAAAAATTACTGCTTTTAAAGAGATACCAATCATCATGCTCAGCAGCACCACAAGAGCAGGAGCCGACAACACCATGCTGGCAATGGAAGCTGGAGCGTATGATTTTATCGCAAAGCCTTCAGGGGCGGTTTCGCTGGATATTGAAAAAGTAAAGCTGGAACTGATTCAAAAAGTAAGTTCAGCTGTTAAGCACAAAAAAATCGAAAACGCCGAAGAGTCAGCTTTTATTCATCCTTCAGCTGCAGAAAAGAATTTTACCTTACATAAGACAGGCAGCCAAAAGGTGATTTTAATCGGAGTCTCAACGGGTGGCCCTAAAGCTCTGCACCATATATTTTCCAAGCTTCCGGGTAACCTCTGCGCACCAGTAGTCATCGTACAGCACATGCCCAAAGGCTTTACCGCATCTCTTGCCGACAGGCTTGATGCCGTATCTAAACTGACGGTAAAGGAAGCGGTAAACGGTGAAAAAGTAACGGCAGGCACCGTTTATTTGGCACCCGGAGGCTATCATGTGGAATTGCAGGAGGGAACAAATGGAATTGTCATCCATTTAAGTACAAAGGATCCAGTCAGAGGACACCGTCCTTCAGTTGATATTTTGTTTCACAGCGCCTGTTCTGTAAGCTGTTATCCAATGGCTGTTGTGTTAACGGGTATGGGCTCGGACGGAGCTTCAGGGATCACGGCTTTAAAAAAGTCAGGTCCGTCATTTATTATCGCAGAATCTGAAGAGTCTTCCGTCGTGTATGGCATGCCAAAAGCCGCCTTAGCTACCGGTACCGTTGACGAGATTGTTCATATAAAAGATGTTGCAGAAACGATTGCAAATTTTGTTAGGCAGGGTGAAACCATATGGAAATGAGTCAATACTTGGATATTTTTATTGAAGAAAGCAAGGAACATTTACAATCAATGAATCAACAGGTTCTGCTGCTGGAAAAGGAGTCTGATGATCTATCAATTGTTCAGGAAATTTTCCGTTCAGCGCATACACTTAAAGGCATGTCCGCTTCGATGGGGTTTGAAGATCTGGCTAACCTGACTCATATTATGGAGAACGTACTGGACGGCATTCGAAATGAGAAGCTGGCTGTTACGCAAAATCTATTGGATGCATTGTTCGTCTCCCTGGACCATCTGGAAGAGATGGTACTGTCCATTGGAAATGGCGGTGATGGGAAGAAAGACGTGAAAGATATTGTGGGACTTCTTTACTCTATCGAAGCAGGAACAAGTGATGCTTCACAAAAGAAGCTTCAAGTGGGGAACAAGGCCAGCCATGCGGTGTTTGATGAATACGAAATGACGATCCTGAAACAATCGCTGGAACAAGGCTATTTCAGCTATCAAATATCAGTTGAGCTCCGTGAGGATTGTTTGCTTAAAGCCGTCAGGGCGTACATGGTGTTTGAAACACTCGAACAGATGGGGGAAGTTGTCAATTCAACCCCTCCTGTTGATCACATCGAACAGGAAAAATTCGACCGGGAATTTCAGGTGACGTTAATCTCGAAGGAAAAGTCAGAAACCATTCAAAACAGCTTGTTGAAGGTGTCGGAGATTGACCGGGTAAAGATTGAAAGCCTAAAGGCAGAAAGCCTTGTACTAAACGGTCCTGAAGTGCAGTCAACGGAAACAGATCACCCTGCATCCCGGGAGCAGCCGCAGGAGAAACCGGTTCAAAAAAGTTCTGCTGGCCCGGCAGCAAGCAAAACCATTCGTGTCAATATCGATCGGCTGGATCGGCTGATGAATCTATTCGAGGAACTCGTCATTGACAAGGGGCGTCTGGAAAAGATTTCAAAGGATCTAAAGAGCAATGACCTTAATGAAACGGTAGAGAGGATGTCGAGGATTTCATCCGATCTGCAGGACATCATCCTAAACATGAGGATGGTTCCGGTAGACCAAGTGTTTAACCGCTTCCCGCGAATGATCAGGGGATTGGCAAAAGATCTCGGAAAAACAGTCTCTCTTGAGATCACTGGGGCGGAAACGGAACTCGACCGAACCGTAATCGATGAGATTGGAGATCCTCTTGTGCATCTGCTGAGAAACTCCATTGACCACGGCATCGAGAAGCCGAAAAAGAGACTCGCAGCAGGAAAGAGCGAGGCCGGAACGATTCATCTTCGGGCTTATCACAGTGGAAATCATGTGTTCATTGAAATTGAGGATGACGGAGCGGGAATTAACCGCCATAAAGTTCTTGAACGAGCGATCGAGAGAGGTATTGTCAGCCGGGAATTATCAAAAGATTTCACAGATAAACAAGTTAATGAATTGTTGTTCGCTTCAGGGTTTTCCACGGCAGAAGTGATCTCGGACATCTCGGGGAGAGGAGTCGGATTGGATGCAGTGAAAAATAAAATTGAATCTTTAGGCGGTTCCGTCACTGTTGATTCTGCAGAAGGCCAGGGTTCATTATTCTCCATCCAGCTCCCGCTGACGCTTTCTATCATTTCTTCGATGCTGGTGAAGGCAGGAGAAGAAACGTATGCCATCCCACTTTCTTCTATTATAGAAACAGCACGGATCAAACAGGACGATATCATGACCGTCCATCATCAGCCGATGATGGACTTCAGGGGCAAAGTGGTTCCGCTGGTCTCGTTAGGGGAGCTTTTTGAGGTGCCGGAAACCGATCGGAATGAAAAAGAAAGAAGATCTGTCGTGATCGTCAAAAAAGGAGATAAGATGGCGGGCTTAGCTGTCGACTCCCTGATCGGACAGCAGGAGATCGTTTTGAAATCTCTCGGTAATTACCTGGCATCCGTCTTTGCGGTATCGGGTGCCGCGATTCTGGGCGATGGACAAGTTGCTCTTATTCTAGATTGTAATTCACTTATTAAATAACGATATACGGAGGTTGACTGACATGAACGGACAAGAGATAAAAGTGATCGTTTTTCAATTAGAGGATGAAGAATACGGCGTAAATGTGCACCAGGTAAAATCGATCGAGCGAGTTTCTCATATTACTAGGATTCCGAGAACTCCCGGGTTTGTAAAGGGTGTAATCAATCTCAGAGGAATCGTCACTCCTATCATTGATCTTCGCAGCCGTTTTGGAATGGAAGAAAAACAAGCGGATGAGAATACGAGAATGATCATTGTAAATACAGATGACATGGAAGTAGGATTAATCGTGGATGCAGCGAACGATGTTCTAGACATTCCTGCAGGGGAGATCGAGCCGACACCTGAGGTCGCTGGCGGAATAAATGCGGAATATTTGGATGGTGTAGCAAAAATCGGGGACAGATTGTTGATTCTTCTTCAGTTAGAAAAGGTGCTGAATAGAGAAGAAGTCACCCAATTACACGTCATCGGTAATCAGGGATAATGGCCGGATATACCCAATTGACGGCATTTCATCTGGATGTGCTGAGAGAGGTCGGAAACATAGGCGCAGGCCATGCGGCTACCGCTCTCTCAGAGCATCTCGGAAAAACCGTCGACATGAAAGTTCCCTCAGTGAATATCGTCTCCCTGCAGGAAATGACTGAGTTGCTTGGAGGAACTGAAACTGTAGTGGCATCCGTCTACTTGAGGATGCAGGGTGAAGCTCCTGGAACAATGTTTTTTATGCTGCCTTTAGGTCAATCAAAAAAGCTGGTCAGCCGGATGATCGCAGGGGAGCCTTATGATCCGGCTGAAGGTGTGTACTCTGAGGTTACCCTATCTGCTCTGCAGGAGGCAGGAAACATCCTTTCTGGATCATATTTGTCAGCCCTCTCAGATTTGACAGGATTGAACATACAGCCATCGGTCCCTGCACTGAGCATTGACATGGCCGGGGCAATCCTCGGCTACGGACTGATAGAGATATCGAGGTCAAGTGATTATGCGATTATTATTAACACTTCATTAACTGAACCGGAAAACCTGCACTCCGACAGTATACACGGATATTTTTTCCTTCTTCCCGATCCTGATTCATTTGAAAAAATCTTCGGCGCGCTTGGGGTACCTTTGCATGAGTGAAGCGATCAGAGTTGGAATAGCAGAGATCTCCTATTGCGGCCCGGCCTCATCGATACGGACGACGGGACTCGGTTCCTGTGTCGGCATTATCCTGTTTGACCCGATGACGAGACTCGCAGGTATGGCCCACATCATGCTGCCTGATTCGTCAATGTCAAGAACGGCATTGCTTAATGAAGCCAAGTTTGCAGACACAGCCGTAAAAGCAATGGTTAAGAATTTGGAGATGCAGGGTGTAAAGAAGATTCGAATGAAAGCAAAAATAGCGGGTGGCGCACAGATGTTTCAATTTTCTTCTGGGCAGGAAACGATGCGGATCGGCCCAAGGAATGTTGAAGCAGTAAAGAGCGGCCTGGCCGATTTTCGGATACCGCTTGTCGCGGAAGATACGGGCGGAGATAAAGGGAGAACGATTGAGTTTAACACAGATACTTTTGAGTTGCTGATTAAAACCGTACACCAAAAAGAATACATCATATAAAAAGAAAAATTCAGGGGGAGTAGGCATGACATCTTCATCTTCTGTTTTAGAAGAGCAGGAAACGTGGAAAAAATGGCATGAAGACCGGGACAGTGAAGCCGGAGATACACTTTTAAGAGCGTATATGCCGCTTGTGCAATACCATGTGCAGCGGATCTCGGTCGGGCTGCCGAAGAACGTGAACCGCGACGAGTTAAAAAGCCTGGGCATGCTCGGTTTGTTTGATGCATTAGAAAAATTCGAGCCGGAGAGAGATCTGAAATTCGATACGTATGCATCCTTCCGAATCAGAGGAGCTATTCTTGACGGCTTGAGAAAAGAAGACTGGCTGCCCCGGTCACTGAGGGAAAAAACAAAGCGGATCGAAACAGCCATCGAAAAGCTCGAACAGCAGAACCTTAGGACAGTCAGCGCTCTTGAAGTAGCAGATGAACTTGGCATCCATGAAGAAGAAGTGAATTCTGTTATCTCAGAAAGTTTTTTTGCGAATGTGCTCTCTATTGATGAAGATAACCGGGACAGTGAGAGCAAAGAAAAGATCGGATATACAATAGAAGACAAAAAGGGGCTCTCTCCAGAGTCTGAGATCGTCCAGTCGGAGCTGCATAAAGAATTGGCAGAAGTGATCACGGAATTGAACGAAAAAGAACAGCTTGTGGTCAGCTTGTTCTATTTTGAAGAACTGACATTCACTGAGATCGGACAAGTTCTTGGATTGTCCACCTCACGGATCTCACAGATTCATTCCAAGGCACTGTTCCGCCTCAGACAAGTACTAAAACGATATTTATAAAATGCATCATCAGATTGCGGGGGTCTCATGCTATATTTTCTAATTGTCGTCAGCTTCATGCTGAACTTATTATGTTTCTATTTACTTGCCGTGTTATGGCAGAAACAGAGCGGCGGAGGTACTGTTCTTCAAGATGAACAGCTAAAAAGAGAGCTGGAAGATCTGCTCCTTGCTTATGCCAGTGAGATGAAAGACCAGAATGATGAGATCATGAACCTGATCAAAGAAAACTACGGTGCAGGCCCTGTAAAAGTAGAGCCCGCAGCTGAAAATCATACACAGGAAAAAGAGAGTGGCGATCGCACTTCCGACACTGAAGAAACACAGAATGCCATTTTTCATCAGGATGTTTTAAAATATGCCGAAAGTGGCTATAATGCAGAAGAGATTGCAAAGAAACTGGACAGAGGAAAAGGTGAGATTGAACTGATCCTGAAGTTAAACAGGGAAAAATAAGGAATGTTTGACAGCAAAAATATTTCTTCTTGCTACTCTATGCCGAAGTATGGTATAGTTACTTTCGGTGTTAATCACACACGTCTGCGGATTTATCCATTGGTGCTGCAAACTTTGCAGTTTTGGCTAAAGGCGAAGCAGGCGGAGGAAAACAAAACCATCAGGAGGTGCCATCATGGCAGTCATTTCAATGAAACAACTATTGGAAGCCGGCGTACACTTTGGACATCAAACTCGACGCTGGAATCCAAAAATGTCTCGTTACATCTTCACTGAACGTAACGGCATTTACATCATCGATCTTCAAAAAACAGTGAAAAAGGTTGAAGAGTGCTACAACGTAATGAAAGACATCGCTGCAAACGGCGGTAAAATTCTTTTCGTTGGTACTAAAAAACAAGCTCAGGATTCTGTTAAAGAAGAAGCAGCTCGTTCTGGCATGTACTTCATCAACCAACGCTGGTTAGGTGGAACTTTAACGAACTTCGGTACGATCCGTAAGCGTATCAACCGTTTGAAAGAGCTTGAAAGAATGCAAGAAGACGGAACTTTTGATGTTCTCCCTAAGAAAGAAGTTATCCTTCTTAAAAAGGAAATGGAGCGTCTTGAAAAGTTCTTGGGCGGAATTAAAGAAATGAACAGCCTTCCAGATGCGCTATTCATCGTAGATCCGCGCAAAGAGCGTATTGCTGTAGCAGAAGCTCGCAAACTGAACATTCCTATTATCGCTATTGTGGATACGAACTGTGATCCTGACGAAGTAGATCACGTAATTCCTGGTAACGATGATGCGATTCGTGCAGTAAAACTTCTTACTGGAAAAATGGCTGATGCTATTATCGAAGCCAACCAAGGCGGAGAAGAGCAAGAAGCTCAAAACGACGAAGAAACATCTGCATAAGCAATATAAAGAGAAGGGTGATGGAGGGGATATACCCTTTCTCGCCCTTTTTTAATGCTAAAGTCAACCATGTTTTACATAAACCAAAGGAGGAATTACATTATGGCAGTAACAGCTCAAATGGTAAAAGAACTGCGTGAAAAAACAGGCGCAGGTATGATGGATTGCAAAAAAGCTCTAACAGAAACAAATGGTGACATGGAAAAAGCGATTGACTTCCTACGTGAAAAAGGAATCGCGAAAGCCGCTAAAAAAGCTGACCGCATCGCTGCAGAAGGCTTGACTTCTGTTGTTGTAGACGGTAGCAAAGCGGTAATTCTTGAAGTTAACTCTGAAACTGACTTTGTTGCAAAAAACGAAAACTTTACTGCTCTAATCAATGTCCTTGCTAAACATCTTCTAGAAGCCAACGTTTCTTCTGTGGAAGAGGCCCTCTCTTCTGAGATCAAGAGCGAAGGCATCTCTGTTAATGACTATCTTAACAACGCAATCGCTAAAATCGGAGAAAAAATCTCCCTTCGCCGTTTCCAGATCATTGAAAAAGGCGATAATGCAGCGTTTGGTGCATACCTTCACATGGGCGGCCGCATTGGTGTTCTTTCTGTAGTGGAAGGAACAACTGACGAAGCTGTGGCGAAAGACGTGGCAATGCACGTTGCAGCAGTCAACCCTCGCTACATCTCACGTGATGCAGTAAGTGAAGAAGAAGTAGCACGCGAGCGTGAAGTTCTCACCCAACAAGCGTTAAACGAAGGCAAACCTGAGAACATCGTTGCTAAAATGGTTGAAGGACGCCTTGGTAAATTCTTCGAAGAGATCTGCTTGAACGACCAGTCTTTTGTTAAAGACCCGGATCAAAAAGTTGGTAAATATGTAGCTTCTAAAGGCGGAACTGTAAAAGCGTTCGTTCGTTACGAAGTTGGAGAAGGTATGGAAAAACGCGAAGATAACTTTGCTGAAGAAGTAATGTCTCAAGTTAAAAAGTAAGGCAGTAAAAAAGCAGAATGAGGGAGCACAATGTGTTCCCTTTTTTTCAGAATAGAAGAAGCAAGACATTATAAGGTGATGGTTACGGAGGGAATTATGAGTACTTCAAAATACAAACGAGTAGTCCTAAAACTAAGCGGAGAAGCACTTGCCGGCGGAAAAGGCAGCGGAATTGATCCGGCTGTTATTCAATCCATAGCCCATCAAGTCAAAGACATTGTGGAGCTTGGCGTCGAAGTGGCTGTAGTCGTTGGCGGCGGAAATCTGTGGAGAGGCAAAGCCGGAAGCGAGATGGGTATGGACCGTGCTTCCGCCGATTACATGGGAATGCTTGCGACCGTCATGAACTCCCTGGCGTTGCAGGACAGTCTGGAGAACATCGGCGTTCAGACAAGAGTACAGACATCAATCGAAATGCGTCAGGTCGCTGAACCGTATATTCGCAGAAAAGCTATTCGTCACCTTGAAAAGAAACGTGTTGTCATTTTTGCAGCAGGAACTGGGAATCCTTATTTTTCAACGGATACGACAGCTGCCTTGCGCGCTGCGGAAATTGAAGCTGAAGTCATCCTCATGGCTAAGAACAATGTGGATGGCGTATATTCAGCAGACCCGACGATCGACGAAACAGCTGTAAAATACAATACTTTATCCTATCTTGATCTTCTTAAAGAAGGACTTGCTGTAATGGATACCACAGCTTCATCTCTTTGCATGGACAATGATATACCGCTTATCGTGTTTTCCATCATGGAAGAGGGCAACATTAAGCGTGTAGTAATAGGTGAAGAAATCGGAACAACGATTAGGGGGAATAATTGATGGCAAAGGAAATTTTGACAAACGCAGAAGAACGAATGAAAAAAGGTATTTCATCTTTTCAGCGTGAACTTTCAACCATACGTGCCGGCCGTGCTAACCCTGCGCTATTGGACCGCATCCAAGTTGACTATTACGGAGCACAGACTCCGATTAACCAGTTAGCGGGAATTTCTGTGCCCGAGGCTCGTTTATTGGTCATTCAGCCTTATGACAAGTCCGCGTTGAACGATGTTGAAAAAGCGATTCAAAAATCTGATCTTGGCCTTACGACTTCCAATGACGGCCAAGTCATCAGGATTGCCATTCCGCCTTTGACGGAAGAACGACGAAAAGAGCTTGTTAAGCTTGTTAAAAAATACGGCGAGGAAGCAAAAGTAGCTCTTCGAAACGTCCGCCGTGATGCCAACGACGATCTGAAAAAATCAGAAAAAGACGGTGAGATCACAGAAGATGAACTTCGCCGCTATAGTGATGACGTACAGAAGCTTACAGACAAATACATTAGCGAAGTAGATTCTGTCGCTGTAAATAAAGAGAAAGAAATCATGGAAGTATAATTGATTTCCATGTAAAATAAAATAAGAAAAGCCCTCTTTATACAGGGGGTTTTTTTGTTAAGTCTGGATTAAATGGGGGCTCTGCCATGCTTGACAGAATTACATTCTGGAAAAAAGAAGAAAAATCAGCGTTGACGATAAAAGAAGATTCCATTCCCGCTCATGTCGCAATCATAATGGACGGCAACGGACGCTGGGCAAAAAGGCGCGGTCTCCCAAGGATTGCCGGACATCATGAAGGAATGAAGGTTGTTAAAAGAGTGGTCAAGCAAGCCAATGCGCTTGGAGTTAAGGTGCTTACACTTTACGCTTTTTCTACTGAGAACTGGAAGCGTCCGAGGGATGAAGTGGACTTTCTGATGAAGCTTCCCGGAGAGTTCTTGAACAGCTTTTTACCTGAACTGATTGAACAGAATGTCCGTGTTGCAATAATGGGTCAAAAAGAAGTATTGCCGATACATACCATTCAGGCTGTGGACGAGGCGATAGAAGCAACGAAGCACAATACGGGTCTTGTTTTGAATTTTGCCTTGAACTACGGAAGCAGGAACGAAATTACAACCGCACTTGCTCAGATTATTGATGACATCGGCAAAGGGGCTGTAAAGAAAGAGGATATCAGCGAAGAGCTGATCGGCCAGTACTTGATGAGTGCTAACCTGCCCGATCCTGACTTGTTGATCAGAACAAGCGGCGAGGTGCGCCTCAGTAATTTTATGCTCTGGCAGCTCGCTTACAGTGAGTTTTGGTTTACCGACATCAACTGGCCGGATTTTACGGAAGAACATTTAAAAAAAGCCATTTTCGACTATCAAAATCGCGGTCGGCGGTATGGCGGTGTATAATAAGAAGGAGGATTTATGAAGCAACGTATCATCACGGGTGTGATTGCCGCACTTCTATTTATAGGAGTAACTGTCTATGGCAATTGGCCCTTTACTCTCGTTATCATCGCCTTGGCAGTGATTGGTCTGTACGAATTGCTCAGAATGAAAAAGATAACGATCTTGTCCGCTGAAGGGATGATCGGCTTGCTGCTGACACTAGCGACCGTTATCCCGGGTAATTGGAAAGACACGTATCTTTCAAATTTCTCAGGTGCAGAACCGATTGTTCTCGGCTTGCTGCTGATCCTCGTGGTAACGGTAATAACGAAGAACAGATTTACGTTTGATGATGCTGGATTCGTCATTCTTTCTTCTTTATATGTCGGATATGGATTCCACTATATCCTTGAGACAAGGCTGTTGGATCACGGCTTGCAGATTTTGTTCTTCATTTTATTCATGATCTGGGGAGCTGATTCAGGAGCATATTTTACTGGTAAATCCATCGGAAAAACAAAGCTATGGCCTGTGATCAGCCCAAATAAGACCGTTGAGGGGGCTGTCGGCGGAATTATCACCAGTATTGCTGTGGGCTTGTTGTGCTATGTGTTTAACTTTATTCCGTTTACGCTCTCCGTCGTCGTGCTAATGGCAGTAATTGCAGGTATTTTCGGTCAGATCGGGGATCTGGCACAGTCTGCATTTAAACGGCATTATGGGGTGAAGGACTCCGGCAATCTGCTTCCGGGGCATGGCGGAATTTTAGACCGAACGGACAGCTGGCTGTTCGTTCTTCCCCTCCTGCATATTCTGCACTTGCTTGCTTAAGAGAAAAGGACAAGGAGTACTCTATGAAAAAAATTAGTTTGTTGGGTGCCACAGGGTCGATCGGCGTACAGACTCTTGACGTGATCGAACAGCACCCTGAACAGTTCCGATTAACAGCTATTTCCTTTGGCAAGAATATGGAAAAAGGGCTCGAAATCATCCATAAGTTTAAACCCGAAGTGATCGCTGTCCAAAATAAGGAGGATGCAGACCGCCTTCGTGTACAGCTTGGAGGCGGATTCCGTGTCGTTTTCGGAGAAGAAGGACTGATCCAGGCGGCTGCCGATCATGAATCCGACATCGTCGTCAGTGCCGTGATGGGGAGTGTGGGGCTTCTTCCTACCATTCATGCCATCAAAGCGGGTAAAGACATTGCGATTGCAAATAAAGAAACGCTCGTAACAGCAGGACATATCGTGATGGATCTCGCTGAAAAGTCTGGGGTTCGGCTTCTTCCGGTAGACAGTGAACATTCAGCGATCTTTCAATGCCTGAATGGAGAAGATCCTAACCGGATCGACCGCCTGATTTTGACGGCGTCCGGCGGAAGTTTCCGTGACTATACGAGAAGCCAGCTGGCGGACGTAACAGTGGATCAGGCCCTGAAACATCCCAACTGGTCGATGGGTTCGAAGATAACCATCGATTCGGCTACGATGATGAATAAAGGGCTCGAGGTCATAGAAGCACATTGGCTGTTTAATATGCCATATTCCAAAATAGACGTCATCTTGCATAAAGAAAGCATCATACACTCTATGGTAGAGTACAAGGACGGCAGCACACTGGCTCACCTTGGAAGACCTGACATGAGGGTTCCGATCCAATATGCGCTTACGTATCCCGAGAGACTTGAACTGCCGTCATCCAAAAGGTTAAACTTATGGGAACTCGGCAAACTTCATTTTGAAAAGATGGATGAGGGGAGGTTCCGCTGCCTGAAGCTTGCGTACATAGCTGGAGAGAAGGGCGGAACGATGCCTGCAGCCATGAACGCTGCGAATGAAGAAGCCGTCCAGCTTTTCCTTGAACGGAAGATTTCATTCTTAACGATTGAGGAATATATCGAAAAGGCAATGGAACAGCATGAATTCATTGAACGGCCAACTCTGGAAGAGATACAGGCGATCGATCGATCAACAAGGCGGTTTGTTCAGTCACTACTAAATTAAAGGTGGGTAAAAGGTTATGAATACAGTCATTGCCATCGTTATTATATTGGGTGCACTTGTGTTCTTTCATGAGCTCGGCCATTTGCTTCTCGCCAAAAGAGCTGGCATTCTTTGCAGAGAGTTTGCCATTGGGTTCGGCCCTAAAATATTTGCGTTTAAAAAGAATGAAACAACCTATACGGTACGCCTGCTTCCCCTTGGGGGATTCGTAAGGATGGCTGGTGAAGACCCGGAAGGGATTGAGCTGAAGCCCGGCTACAGGGTAGGTTTGATTTTTAACCGTGAAGGCAATGTTCAGAAAATTATCGTTAACCATAAAGAGAAATATGAGATCCAAAAAGTGATCACCGTTGAGAGTGCTGATCTGGAACGGCAGCTGTTGATCCGCGGATTTGAAAATGAGGAAGGCGAACGCCACAGCTATAAAGTCGATCCCAAGGCGTTGTATGTCGCCGACCACCAGGAGATTCAGATCGCGCCAATCGACAGGCAGTTTGGTTCTAAAACGCTCATTCAGCGTACATTAGCGATCTTTGCCGGTCCGTTTATGAACGTGCTTCTTGCCTTCATCGTGCTGATGAGCTTTTCATTGTTTCAGGGTATCCCAACAAAAGAGGCGAGACTTGGAAATCTCGCTCCGGATGGGGCGGCCGTTAAGTCCGGTCTCCAGAAAGGCGACAAAATCCTTTCTGTAAACGGTGATAAAGTGAGCAACTGGGAAGAACTGGTGTCCTTCATCCAGCAGAACCCTGGTGAAGAGATGACCTTTGAAATTGACAGAAACGGACAGATTCTTAAAAAGTCAGTGACCCCAGGAGAAAGGGACATGGATAACAAAGGGAATAAAGAAGGGTTTATCGGAGCTTATCCGTCCACCGAGTTTTCTCTGCAGGGTTCCGTTTCTTATGGTGCAAAACAAACGTGGTTCATGACGAAGATGATATTTATCGGCCTTGGTGACTTGATCACAGGAAAACACGGGTTCGATCAGCTTTCCGGCCCGGTAGGAATTTACGAATATACGAATAAAGCAACTGAGGGCGGCATTCCTATGCTGCTGCAATGGGCTGCTGTCTTGAGCATCAACCTGGCCATTTTTAACCTCTTGCCACTTCCGGCACTTGACGGAGGAAGACTGCTGTTCTTAGCAATTGAAGCCTTGAGAGGAAAACCGATCGACCCTCAGAAAGAAGGGATCGTCCATTTTATTGGATTCGCGTTTTTGATGCTCCTGATGCTTGTCGTCACATGGAATGATATCCATAAGTTTTTTTTAGATAAAATTGATCAATAAGTTTTTAGTTGAGGTGGAGAGATGAAGCAAAGCAGGTTGTTCGCACCAACATTAAGGGAAGTCCCGGCTGACGCCGATGTAGTGAGCCATCAGCTGCTGCTCCGGGCTGGATTCATCCGGCAGAATGCGGCAGGTATCTATTCGTTTTTGCCATTAGGCAAAAAGGTATTGCATAAAGTGGAAACCATCATTCGCGAGGAAATGGAAAACGCAGGTTCCAATGAACTGGGCATGCCGGCGCTCCAGCTTGCTGAATTGTGGCAGGAGTCAGGAAGATGGTATTCTTACGGACCGGAGCTCATGCGCTTAAAAGACCGGCACGGGCGTGAATTTGCCCTGGGCCCGACACATGAAGAAGTCATCACGAGCCTGATTCGGGATGAAGTAAAATCTTATAAAAAGCTCCCTCTTAATCTTTTTCAGATCCAAACAAAATACAGAGACGAGAAACGCCCTCGTTTCGGGCTGTTAAGAGGCCGTGAATTCATCATGAAGGATGCTTATTCCTTCCATGCCGACAAAGAAAGTCTTGATGTCACGTATGAAGGAATGAAAGAGGCATATAAAGCGATCTTCAGCCGATGCGGTTTAAATTTCAGAGCCGTACTTGCGGATTCAGGAGCGATTGGCGGAAAAGATAACCATGAATTTATGGTTCTTTCTGATATCGGTGAAGACCTGATTGCTTACTCTACCGAATCCGATTTTGCAGCTAACATTGAAATGGCTCCGGTCAACACGGTGTATGAAGCATCTGGTGAAGAAAAGAAAGAACTTGAAAAAGTTAAAACGGATGACGCGAAAACGATCGAAGAAGTGGCAGCCTATTTAAATATAGAAACCTCACAGATCATCAAATCCATTCTGTTTATCGCAGACGGAGAACCGGTACTTGTCCTTGTTCGCGGGGATCATGAAGTGAACGATATCAAGGTGAAGAACATACTGGGTGCAGACCAGGTGGAGCTTGCATCTGCTGAGCAGACACATTCAACCATGGGATGCAAACCAGGCAATATCGGCCCGGTTGCAGTATCAGAAAATGTGAAGGTCATTGCGGACACAGCTGTAGAATACTTGGTGAACGCAGTGATCGGCGCAAATGAACAGAACTATCATTACAAAAATGCGAATCATGGCAAAGATTTCAGAGTTTCTCAGTTCGGTGACCTTCGCTTCATTCAGGAAGGGGATCCTTCACCTGACGGAAGAGGAAGCATACAGTTCGCGAAAGGCATTGAAGTGGGGCATGTTTTCAAGCTTGGACAAGTCTACAGTGAACCGTTAAATGCAGCGTTTCTTGATGAGAACGGAAAGAATCAAGTGATGACGATGGGCTGCTATGGAATTGGTGTTTCGCGTACTCTTGCGGCTGTAGCTGAAGAGAACAACGATGAAAGAGGTTTGATCTGGCCTGTAGCACTTTCACCGTTTGATGTACATCTGATCGCGGCCAACAGCAAAGACGAAGTCCAGGCCAATCTTGGTGAAAAGCTTTACCTTGAGTTAAAGGCTGCCGGTTATGATTGCCTGTATGACGACAGAAAAGAGCGTGCAGGAGTGAAATTTGCTGATGCGGACCTTATCGGAATTCCTCTTCGTGTAACAGCAGGGAAAAAAGCAGCTGAAGGAATTGTCGAACTGAAAATCAGAAAAACCGGTGATGTCACTGAGATCCATGTTTCTGAACTCGTGGAGGCAGTTAAACGCCACCGCGAAATATTAGCACGCTAGCATCCAGGGGATGACTTATGTGCCTGACACCTGAAGGAACACTTTGGGGAATTGGGCTTTTCAACCTAAGTCATCCCCCTTATTTATGGAAGGAGGGCATCATGAACAGTGACGATCAGGTAAGAAAAGATCGCTTCTCCCTGTTGCTGGACCAGATTGGTATTCCGGAAGAACTGCGGAAGCATCTTGGCGACGGTAGCGTTCAAAAACTTGCCATCGACAAAAACGACAGAAGCTGGCATTTTTATTTTTCATTGCCTAAGCCAATGCCGGCGAATGTATACACATTTTTTACCGCAAAACTAACCCAGGCGTTTGAACATATTGCAAAAGTTTCTTTTTCTGTCCGCTGTGAGACGAAGGAATGTGAAGAAACATTATTAAGCCAATATTGGGAAATATGCTGTGATCAGCTTAGATCAACAGCCAGCTCCCTCGTTCCTGCCCTATTGGGACAGACGCCTGAAGTAACGGGTAATAAGATAAAAGTCACCGTGAGAAACGAAGCGGAAGGGCTGCTCATCAAACGAAAACTTTCTTCAGCGATGACAGAAGTATACCGTTCGTTTGGTATGGAATCGGTCTCTCTCGAGATTGAAGTCAGGCATAGTGAAGAAGAGTTTCAGAAGTTCGTAGATCAAAAAAAGCAGGAAGATGCTGATAAAGTGCTTGCTGCATTGATCGAGAAGGAGAAAGCGGACAAGCGGGAATCTTCTTCTGCACCGGCGGAGATTATGATAGGTTACAAGATTCCTGATGAGCCCGTATCGATTGAAACGATACAAGACGAAGAACGCAGAGTTACTCTTCAAGGCTACGTATTTGATGCGGAGACACGAGAGCTTCGAAGCGGACGGACGCTGCTGACGTTTAAGATTACAGATTACACCGATTCGATCATGGTCAAGATCTTCTCGAGGGATAAAGAGGATATTCCCATTTTACAAGCTGTGAAAAAAGGGATATGGGTTAAGGTTCGGGGCGGAATCCAGAACGATACATTCGTTCGTGATCTTGTGATGATCGCGAATGATATTAATGAGATTTCTCCCGAAACGAGGAAGGATCTCGCTGAGGAAGGGAAGAAGAGGGTAGAACTCCATCTTCATACACCGATGAGCCAAATGGACGCTGTCACGTCTGCATCAAGACTGGTCGGGCAGGCGAGCAAGTGGGGTCATGAAGCAATAGCAATCACTGATCATGCTGGTGTTCAATCTTTTCCGGAAGCCTACTCGGCCGGGAAGAAGAATGGAATTAAAGTGCTTTATGGTGTGGAAGTGAACCTCGTGGATGACGGGGTACCGATCGCGTACAATGAGCAGCACCGCGTTCTCGCTGATGAGACATACATTGTTTTTGACGTTGAGACGACAGGTTTATCCGCCGTCTATAACAAGATTATTGAACTCGCGGCCGTAAAGGTGCACAACGGTGAGATCATTGATCGTTTTGAGTCGTTTGCGAATCCGCATGAGGCACTCTCAGACACCACAATCAATCTGACGGGTATCACCGATGATATGGTTAGGAACGCCCCGGAGATTGAGGAAGTCTTAAGGCGTTTTGAGACATTTATCGGCAATGATATCCTCGTAGCCCATAATGCAAGCTTTGATATGGGATTCTTAAACGAGGGGTTCCGTAAGATCGGGATATCAGAGGCGAGCAATCCGGTCATTGATACCCTGGAACTTGCGCGTTTCCTTCTTCCGGAATTAAAGAACCACAGACTGAACACTCTTTGTAAAAAGTTTGATATCGAGCTGACCCAGCATCATAGGGCCATCTATGATGCAGAAGCTACAGGCTACCTTTTATGGAAACTGTTAAAAGAGTCCTTCCAAAAAGGAATAGAGTTCCATGACCAGCTGAACGAAAACATGGGTCAGGGCGGCTATATGAGGAGCCGGCCTTCTCACTGCATCCTGTTGGCCCAAACACAGCTGGGCTTGAAAAATTTATACAAAATCGTGTCTGAATCCCACTTAAACTATTTTTACAGAACACCGAGGGTTCCGCGTTCCAGGCTTGCAAAATACCGGGAAGGGCTGCTGATTGGGTCAGGCTGTGACAAAGGTGAAGTATTTGAGGGCATGATGCAGAAAGCGCCAGCGGAAGTTGAAGAGATTGCTAAGTTTTATGATTACCTTGAAGTTCAGCCGCCTTCGAACTACTATCATTTAATTGAGAGAGAACTGATACAGGATGAAATGGCTTTAAGGGAGATTATCGGCAACATCGTCAAACTGGGTGAAAAACTCGGGAAACCCGTCGTGGCAACAGGGAATGTCCACTATCTCGAGCCAAACGATGCCATCTATCGGAAAATCCTGATTTCAAGCCAGGGAGGTGCAAATCCGCTGAACAGGCAGAGCCTTCCAGAAGTGCATTTCAGGACGACCGACGAGATGCTGGAATGTTTCTCGTTCTTGGGAGAAGAAAAAGCGTTTGAAGTCGTGGTAGAGAATACTCAAAAAGTGGCCGCTCTAATTGAAGAGATCAAGCCGATTCCTGATGACTTGTACACGCCCAAAATTCCTGGTGCTGAAGAAGACATAAGGAACATGAGCTATTCGATGGCCCGCAGCATCTATGGCGATGACCTCCCTGAGATTGTAGAGAAACGCTTGGAAAAAGAACTGAACAGCATCATCGGTCACGGGTTTGCCGTTATCTATCTGATATCCCACAAGCTCGTTAAGAAATCACTGATTGACGGATACCTCGTAGGTTCGAGGGGATCAGTCGGATCGTCGTTTGTAGCAACGATGACTGAAATTACTGAAGTAAACCCTCTTCCTCCTCACTATGTTTGTCCGGATTGCAAGGAATCTATCTTTTTTGATGATGGTTCAGTTGGATCAGGCTTTGACCTTCCTGACAAGGAATGCCCGAACTGCAGAGTGCTCTACAGAAAAGACGGGCAGGACATACCTTTTGAAACGTTCCTCGGCTTTAAAGGTGATAAAGTACCGGATATTGATTTGAACTTTTCCGGTGAATATCAGCCAAGGGCCCATAACTACACAAAGGAACTTTTCGGAGAAGACTATGTGTACAGAGCGGGAACCATTGGCACAGTTGCTGAAAAAACGGCATACGGTTATGTAAAAGGTTATGCTTCTGATCACAATATCACGTTCCGCTCTGCAGAAGTGGACAGGCTGGTTTCTGGCTGTACCGGCGTAAAGCGGACAACAGGCCAGCATCCCGGCGGAATTATCGTTGTGCCGGATTACATGGATATTTATGACTTCTGCCCGATCCAGTTTCCGGCGGATGATAAAAATTCAGAATGGAAAACGACGCATTTTGACTTCCATTCCATCCATGATAACCTGCTGAAACTTGATATACTGGGACACGATGACCCGACCGTCATCCGTATGCTCCAAGATTTAAGCGGTATTGATCCGAAGACGATTCCAGCTTCTGATCAGGAAGTTATGAAAATATTTTCAGGGCCGGAAGTACTCGGAGTAACAGAAGATCAGATCCTTTGTAAGACAGGAACACTGGGCATCCCGGAATTTGGTACAAAGTTTGTCCGTCAGATGCTTGAAGAAACGAAGCCGAGCACGTTCTCAGAACTTGTACAGATCTCAGGACTCTCTCATGGTACTGATGTTTGGCTTAACAATGCGAATGAATTGATCGCGGATGGAACATGCGAACTAAAAGACGTGATCGGCTGCCGTGACGATATCATGGTGTATCTGATCTATAAAGGACTGGATCCGTCACTTGCCTTTAAAATCATGGAGAGTGTCCGTAAAGGAAAAGGCCTTATCCCTGAATGGGTAGAAGAGATGAAAAAGAACGATGTACCGGACTGGTATATCGGGTCCTGCTTGAAGATCAAGTACATGTTCCCGAAAGCCCATGCCGCAGCCTATGTTTTGATGGCTGTACGCATTGCTTACTTTAAAGTTCATTATCCAATTCTTTTCTATGCTGCTTATTTTACGGTCCGTGCAGACGATTTTGATATTACCGCCATGGTCAGAGGCTCAAGCGCCATCAAAGCTAAAATAGAAGAGATCACCTCTAAAGGGCTCGATGCCTCTACAAAGGAAAAGAATCTGCAGACGGTTCTTGAACTCGCACTTGAAATGTGCGAACGTGGCTTCTCATTCGGAAAAGTCGATCTTTACCGTTCCAGCGCCACTGAGTTTTTAGTGGAAGGAGATCAGCTCATTCCGCCGTTCAACTCTATTGCAGGACTTGGAACCAATGCGGCGCTCAATATTGTGAAGGCACGGGAAGACGGGGAGTTCCTTTCTAAAGAGGATCTTCAGCAAAGGGCCCGCCTGTCTAAAACGATCATTGACTATCTTGATGAACAGGGCTGTCTTGCAGGCATGCCTGAAGCCAACCAGCTCTCTCTTTTCTGATGCAGGAAAAAGGCTGATGGCAAGCGCAAGTTGCACAAACCCTTAGGTTATGATATAGTAAATTTGGAAATACTTATGAATACCTTTCGGGAAAAGAGTGGGGAAACCCACTCTTTCGTTTCGTTTTGGAAAAGGATTTTTTTGGTGGAAGGGAGGATTCCAATGAGTAAGAAAATCACTGAAACTGCCGAAGAGCTCGTCACGCCCATTCTTGAAGAGCTGAACCTTGAGCTGGTAGATATTGAGTTTGTAAAAGAAGGAAAAAACTGGTTCCTTCGCGTATTTATTGATAATGAAACTGGTGTAGACATTGAGGACTGCGGTACGGTAAGTGAACGGCTCAGCGAAAAGCTGGACGCTTCGGATCCGATTGAACAGGCATACTTTCTGGAAGTATCATCGCCTGGTGTTGAACGGCCTTTGAAAAAACCGGAAGACATGACAAAAGCGATTGGGAAAAATGTACACATTAAAATGTATGAACAAGTGGATGGTGCAAAGGAGTTTGAAGGCAAGCTGCTGGGATTTGACGGAGAAACTGTAAAACTGCAAGTGAAAGTTAAAACCCGCAACACCGAGGTAGAACTGCCATATAACAAGATAGCAAGTGCCAGACTTGCGGTTGTGTTCAATTAATAAAGGGGAGAAGATGGATGAGTAGCGAGCTGTTAGATGCACTGACGTTTTTGGAGAAAGAAAAAGGAATCAGCAAGGATATATTAATTGAAGCGATCGAAGCTGCATTGATCTCTGCTTATAAAAGAAACTTTCACCAGGCACAGAATGTACGAGTGGACTTCAACACATCGACAGGAAGCATTCGGGTTTTCGCCCGAAAAAACGTGGTTGAAGAAGTAACCGATTCAAGACAGGAACTTTCTTTGGAGGAGGCACAGAAGATTAATCCGCAATATGAGCTGGAAGATATTGTGGAGCTGGAGGTCACTCCGCGTGATTTTGGAAGAATTGCTGCACAGACGGCGAAGCAGGTCGTCACCCAAAGAGTCCGAGAAGCTGAACGAGGAATTATTTTCTCTGAGTTCATCGACCGTGAAGAAGATATCATCACTGGGGTTGTCCAAAGACAGGATCACCGTTATATTTATGTGAACCTTGGCCGTGTTGAGGCATTGCTTCCTGCAACAGAACAGATGCCCGGTGAAAAATACACGACGAACGACAGAATTAAAGTTTTCATCACAAAAGTTGAAAAAACAACAAAAGGACCGCAAATTCTTGTTTCAAGAACACACCCAGGATTGCTGAAACGTCTTTTCGAACTAGAGGTTCCTGAAATCTATGACGGAACGGTAGAAGTTAAATCCATTGCGAGAGAAGCTGGAGACCGCTCCAAGATTGCTGTACATGCAGCTGATCCTGAAGTCGACCCGGTTGGTTCTTGTGTCGGCCAAAAAGGCGGCCGGGTACAGACGATCGTTAACGAGCTGAATGGCGAGAAGATCGACATCGTCCGCTGGTCGGAAGATCCGGTGGTTTATGTTGCAAACGCACTAAGCCCGGCAAAAGTGCTTGAAGTGCTTGTCAATGAAGAAGAAAAGATGACAACAGTGATCGTGCCTGATTATCAGCTGTCACTTGCGATTGGAAAGCGCGGGCAAAATGCGAGGCTTGCAGCTAAACTGACAGGCTGGAAGATTGATATTAAAAGCCAGTCTGATGCTGAAGAGTCAGGACTTTATAACGGTGAAGAAGCCGAGGAGAATTTCGGACTTTCCGAAGAAGAGCTTTAAGAAGATGGGGGTGGAGCCGGATGAAAACCCGTAAAATTCCTATGCGTAAATGTGTGGCTTGCCAGGAAATGAAACCAAAAAAAGAATTAGTGCGTGTGGTCCGTTCTCCCGAAGGTGAAGTTTTCGTTGACCGAACGGGGAAAAAATCGGGCAGAGGTGCTTATTTGTGCAACCAGGCATCCTGTTTTGCTCTCGCAAAGAAAAAAGGAAGCTTGAGCAATCAGCTGAAAGCACCTGTTACAGATGAAGTGTTCTCAGAACTTGAAAAAGGAGTCCTCTAATTGGCAGCATCTCAATGGGCTTCACTGCTGGGGTTGGCAAACCGCGCAGGAAAGTGCATTTCCGGAGAGGAGCTCGTTGTTAAAGCTGTACAGCGGCAGAACGCAAAGCTTGTTATTCTCTCTCAGGATGCATCGGCTAACACCAGAAAAAAAATTACTGATAAATGCTCCTACTATAAAGTGGAAGTGAAATGGGTAGATGACCGCTACAGTCTCGGCAGTGCCATCGGCAAAGACCAGCGGGTTGTTGTTGCCGTGACAGATGATGGTTTTACAAAAAAGTTAGCTGCTTTACTTGATTAAACCAATCGGGGGTGAACATATGAGTAAGATGCGTGTGTATGAATATGCAAAAAAACAAAATGTTCAAAGCAAGGATATCATCGATAAATTAAAGACGATGAACGTAGATGTATCCAATCATATGTCAATGATTGATGAAGACGCGATCCGTAGATTAAACGATGCATATCAGCCCAAAAATAAGATGACAGAGGAGAAACATAAAATAGAACAGAAAAAGAATTCATCCAACGTGAACAAGGTAGAAAATAAAAAAGAAAGTAAAAAAGAGAACACCATGAAAATCAAAAAAGACGACACACCTAAAAAACCGAACAACAGCCAGAACAGCAAACCAACTCCTAAAGCCGGAAACAACAGCCAGAACGCCAGACCTGGACAAAAAGGCGGCAACTTTAAGCCTGGCAATAAAAATAACAACAGCAATCATAATAACAAGAACAGAAACAATAGGAACAACAATAATAACCGTGGCAAATCTGCACCGGCACCACAGCCTAAGCCGGTACCAGTTACTCCAGAGAAGATAACATTCTCAGGTTCTTTGACGGTAAGTGAACTGGCTAAAAAACTGGCAAAAGAGCCATCTGAAATTATTAAAAAATTAATGTTCCTTGGTGTTATGGCTACGATCAACCAGGAACTGGACAAAGAAACCATCGAGTTGATCGCGGGTGACTATAACGTAGAGGTAGAAGAAGAGATCATCATCGATGAAACCGAGTTTGAAAACTACGAGAACGTCGATAAAGAAGAGGATCTTCAGGTTCGTCCACCGGTTGTAACGATCATGGGGCACGTCGACCACGGGAAAACAACCCTATTGGACTCGATCCGTGATACAAAAGTAACAGCTAGTGAAGCTGGCGGAATTACACAGCACATCGGGGCTTACCAGATTGAAGATAAAGGAAAGAAAATTACGTTCCTTGACACTCCAGGCCATGCTGCATTTACAACGATGCGTGCAAGAGGAGCACAAGTTACAGATATTACGATCCTTGTCGTGGCAGCCGATGACGGTGTTATGCCTCAGACGATAGAAGCGATCAATCATGCGAAAGCAGCTCAGGTGCCGATCATCGTAGCGGTTAACAAGATGGATAAAGAAGCGGCAAATCCGGACCGTGTCATGCAGGAATTAACGGAACACGGACTCGTTCCTGAAGACTGGGGCGGCGATACAATCTTCGTGAATGTATCAGCCCTTAAAGGTGAAGGAATCGATGACCTGATTGAAATGATTCAGCTTGTTGCAGAAGTAGAAGAGCTGAAAGCCAATCCGAAACGTGCAGCACAAGGCACTGTTATTGAAGCACAGCTTGATAAAGGGCGAGGATCAGTGGCTACTCTCCTCGTTCAGAACGGAACATTGAATGTCGGAGATCCGATCGTTGTCGGAAATACGTTCGGACGTGTCCGCGCGATGGTCAACGACATCGGACGCCGTGTTAAAGTCGCGGGACCTTCAACTCCGGTTGAGATTACGGGACTGAACGAAGTGCCTCAAGCAGGCGATCAGTTTATGGTATTTGTTGATGAGAAAAAAGCACGCCAGATCGGTGAAGCCCGTTCCAAAAAGCAAGTAGAAGCTCAGCGCAAAGAATCATCAAAGCTGAACCTCGAAGATCTGTTCAACCAGATCAAAGAAGGCGATATTAAAGAAATCAATGTTATCATTAAAGCAGATGTTCAAGGATCTGCAGAAGCCCTCGCCGGTTCCCTTCAGAAGATCGATGTGGAAGGCGTTAAGGTTAAGATTATCCACACTGGAGTCGGTGCGATCACTGAATCAGACATCATTTTAGCTTCTGCTTCCAATGCGATTATAATCGGTTTCAATGTCCGTCCTGATAATAACGCTAAACGTACCGCTGAAACCGAGAAAGTCGATGTTCGCCTGCACCGCATTATCTATAACGTGATCGAAGAGATCGAGTCTGCGATGAAGGGGATGCTTGATCCAGAGTTCGCAGAAAAGGTCATCGGCCAGGTTGAGATCCGAACAACCTTTAAAGTTTCAAAAGTCGGAACCATTGCCGGCTGTTACGTCACCGACGGAAAAGTAACACGCGATTCAACCGTTCGATTGATCCGTGACGGTGTCGTTATCTATGAAGGTAAGATTGATGCCCTTAAACGATTTAAAGATGACGCAAAAGAAGTTAGTGCTGGGTATGAATGTGGTATAACTTTAGAAAAGTTCAATGACATTAAAGAAGGAGACGTCATCGAAGCCTACATCATGGAAGAGATCAAACGGGCATGATTGGTTTCCTGACGGTCGAATGTTTCATCTATGAATCACATTCACTGAAGGAAAAACGCTCGGTAGTTAAAAAGGCCGTGACTCGGTTAAGACAGCAATTTAATCTTGCTGTCTCCGAGACCGACTTTCATGATTTATGGCAGAGAGCTGAACTTGGAATTGTAACCATCTCAAAGGACAAACTAATTGTAGAACAGGAACTTCAGAAAGCGATCAAGCTGATCAGCAGCATTCCTGAGCTGGAAGTGACAACAACTACAATCGAGTGGTTATAATGGACAGATAGAAACGGGGTGGAACAATGAGCAAAATCCGATCCAATCGCATTGGAGAGCAGATGAAGAAAGAACTTGGCGATATTATTGGCCGGAAGCTAAAAGATCCCCGCATTGGCTTTGTAACTGTAACAGGTGTTGAAGTTACGGGAGATTTACAGCAGGCAACTGTTTATATTTCCGTGTTTGGAGATGATGCACAAAAAGAACAGACACTTCGCGGTCTGGCAAAAGCATCAGGTTTTATCCGAACAGAGATCGGCAGACGAATCCGTTTGCGCAAGACGCCGGAAATTTCATTTAAATTCGATGAATCCATCGAGTATGGAAGCCGAATAGAAACGTTGCTGACCGATATTAAAGATTCTGATGAAGAAAACGATCACAATAAGAGATAGGCAGGCATTTGTTTGTCTGCCTCTTTTTTTGATGCACATAAATTGCAAGGGCTCGCAAAGGTGGTAGGATGATGGCATTAAAACAGCCAGAGGGCGTTTTGCCTTTATTAAAGCCGGCAGGAATGACATCGCATGACTGTGTGGCCAAGTTAAGAAAAATTTTAAAAACTAAAAAGGTCGGGCATACCGGTACACTGGATCCGGAAGTGACTGGTGTTTTGCCGGTGTGTGTCGGAAGAGGCACGAAAATTGCCCAATATATGACCGATTATCCAAAAGCCTATGTAGCTGAAGCAACGATTGGCCGTTCAACAACGACGGAAGATGCCCACGGGGACACCGTTGAAACAGAAGAGGTCCCAGGAGGGTTCGCCGCTGATCAGGTGGAGAAAGTCTTCGATTCGTTCAGAGGAGTGATCCAGCAGGTTCCTCCTATGTTTTCTGCTGTAAAAGTAAACGGTAAAAAGCTGTACCAATATGCCCGTGAAGGAGTCGAAGTGGAAAGACCGGTCCGCGAAGCGGTCATTTACGACCTTAAACTTCTTTCTAAAGAAAAAAATTTTCCGGGGCCATTTCCTTGCTTCTCATTTTCTGTTAAGTGCAGCAAGGGAACTTATATACGTACACTCGCGGTAGATATGGGCAAAAAGCTGGGCTATCCCGCCCACATGTCTAAATTAGTCAGAGTCGGTTCAGGACCTTTTGAACTGAAGGACTGTTTTACGTTTGAAGAAATAGAATCAGCCGCAGAAAACGGGACGATGGATGAGCTGTTCCTGCCCATTGAAAAAGCGATCGGACACTTTGAATCCATCATCGCTGATGAAGATATGGAACGGAAAATCAAGCACGGAGCCGTTCTGCCTATGGCAAAAGGTGTGCAAAATAACCCGTTTGCCGTTTATAATAAGAAAGGGCAATGCCTTGCCATCTATAAAAAACATCCCGAAAAACCGCATTTAATGAAACCAGAAAAAATTTTAGCCGTAGAGTAAGGCAAAGAGTTAGAAGGTGGATTCTTGAAAACAATTACACTGTCACATCCTCACCAGCTGAAAAAAAATGAACTCCCCCCTACAGTCATGGCTCTAGGGTATTTCGACGGCATACACAAAGGACATCAAAAAGTGATAGGGACGGCAGCAAAAATTGCACGTGAACAAAAAGCGGTTTCAGCAGTCATGTCGTTTCATCCCCATCCTTCTGTTGTGTTAGGGAAAAAAGAAGCGCATGTTTCCTATTTAACCCCATTGGAGAAAAAAGAAGTTCTGCTTCGCGAAATGGGGATTGATATTTTTTATCTAGTGGAGTTCAATGAAGAATTTGCATCACTCGCACCACTGACGTTTATTCAGGAATATTTGACCGGACTGAACGTCAGACATGTGGTCGCTGGCTTCGATTATACGTATGGCAAGTTTGGAAAAGGAAATATGGCCAAGATGAATGAGTATGCTAAAGGAGAATTTTCCCAGACCGTCATTGAAAAAATGGATATTCATGGCCAAAAGATAAGCTCGACCTTGATACGTAATCTTCTCAAGGAAGGCGACGTCGATCAGATTCCTGAATACCTGGGCAGGCCTTATTCCATAACGGGGGTGGTCATCCATGGTGAAAGCAGGGGGACATCCATCGGTTTTCCAACGGCCAACATCAGCAGCAATGACGACTATCTGATACCTGCCAACGGGGTGTATATCGTTCAGGTGGAGATCGGTGATACGGTATATAACGGAGTCGCCAACATCGGCAAGAAACCGACCTTCCATGAAGACCGGGAGGCGTCAATTGAAGTACACCTTTTTGATTTTTCTTCAAACATATATGGGAAAACGGTTGAAGTATACTGGCTGTCCCGGATCCGCGATGAAAAAAAATTCGACTCGGTTGACAGTCTTGTCAAGCAGATATCAGCTGACAAACAGGCAGCTCTAGATTTTTTTTATGAAAAGTAGGCTGGCTCTTGCATTATTCTTTAAAAAGAGGTAATCTATTATTTGTACTTCAATGTACAAAGTAACCGCTGCTTGGCATCGCGATTTCACCGACGCATGCTAGGTTGCCGGGGCTATCGAACAAAGGAGGTGAACAGGATGGCAATTTCTCAAGAACGTAAAAATGAACTGATCAGCGAGTACAAAACGCATGATCTTGATACTGGATCTCCAGAAGTTCAGATCGCTATCCTTACAGAGCAGATTAACACTCTTAATGACCATTTACGTACTCACAAGAAGGATCACCACTCACGCCGTGGTCTTTTGAAAATGGTAGGTAAGCGCCGTAACTTGCTAACGTATCTACGTAATAAAGATATCACACGTTATCGTGAGCTTATCAACAAGCTTGGATTACGTCGTTAATCGGAAAAGCGGGAATATTTCCCGCTTTTTTTCTGTAAAAAAACCCATACATAATCAAACAGCTATAATTTGAAAGAACAAGCCTAGTTTTTCTTTTTAGGAAAGATCAGTTTAGGATATAATATAGACATAATATTGTTTTATTGTCGAGAGGAGTACCAGAAGAAATGGAACAAGAGAAACGTATTTTTTCTATGGACTGGGCAGGCAGAGAACTGTCTTTTGAAATCGGAAATCTTGCAAAACAGGCAAACGGAGCCGTATTCGTCCGTTATGGCGACACAGCTGTGCTTTCAACAGCCGTTGCATCGAAAGAGCCTAAGAATTTAAGCTTTTTTCCTTTAACAGTCAACTATGAAGAACGCCTTTACGCTGTCGGGAAAATCCCGGGCGGTTTTATTAAACGTGAAGGACGTCCGAGTGAGAAAGCGATTCTCGCAAGCCGTCTGATCGACCGCCCGATCCGCCCGCTGTTCGCCGATGGATTCCGTAATGAAGTACAGGTTGTCAGCACGGTAATGAGTGTGGATCAGAACTGTTCTTCAGAAATGGCCGCAATGATCGGCTCATCTCTTGCGCTTTCCATCTCAAACATTCCGTTTGAAGGGCCGATTGCCGGTGTAACAGTAGGCCGGGTGGATGATAAGTTTGTAGTGAATCCTACGGTTGAAGAGAACGAGAAAAGTGATATTAGCCTCGTTGTTGCAGGAACGAAGGAAGCAATCAACATGGTAGAAGCAGGGGCGAAAGAAGTTCCCGAAGAAGTAATGCTTGAAGCGATCATGTTTGCTCATGAAGAAATCAAAAAGCTGATTGCGTTCCAGGAAAAGATTGTGGAAGAGGTCGGAAAAGAAAAAATGGAAGTTCAGCTTCATCAAGTCGACCAAGAACTGGTTGAAGAGATTCGCAGCTTTATTGGGGCTGATCTAACCGCGGCTGTCAGTGTTTTTGATAAACAGGAACGTCAGGCCGCTCTTGATGAATTGAAAAATAGAGTAGTTGCGAATTACGAAGAAACAGACGAAGAAAAAGTGGACGAAGCGAAGGAAGTTCTTCAGCTTCTCATAAAAGGAGAAGTCCGCCGCTTGATTCTTAAAGAAAAAATCCGTCCTGATGGAAGAAAGAGCAATGAGATCCGTCCTCTGTCTTCAGATGTCAGCCTGCTGGCACGTACTCACGGTTCCGGTCTGTTCACCCGTGGACAAACGCAAGCATTAAGTGTGTGTACACTCGGAGCCCTTGGGGATGTTCAGGTGCTTGACGGATTGGGAGTAGAAGAGTCAAAACGCTTCATGCACCAATATAACTTCCCTCCTTTCAGTGTAGGTGAGACAGGTTTCATGAGAGGTCCGGGACGAAGGGAAATCGGACACGGAGCCCTTGGAGAACGTGCCCTAGAGGCTGTTATTCCTTCTGAGGAATCCTTCCCGTATACAATCCGTCTTGTTTCAGAAGTTCTTGAATCCAACGGATCAACGTCACAGGCGAGCATCTGTGCGAGTACCCTTGCTATGATGGATGCTGGTGTTCCGATAAAAGCACCAGTTGCTGGAATTGCGATGGGTTTGGTCAGTGACGGAGAAGATGTGACTGTTCTAACAGACATTCAAGGAATGGAAGACCACCTGGGGGATATGGACTTCAAAGTAGCGGGTACTGCAAAAGGTGTAACCGCCCTGCAAATGGATATAAAGATTTCCGGTATCAACCGTGAAATTTTGGAACAGGCGTTAACTCAAGCGAAAGATGGCCGCCTGCACATTCTCTCTTCCATGCTGGAAACTTTGGATCAGCCTCGAAAACAGCTATCAGCTTATGCGCCTAAGATCATTACCATGAAAATCAATCCTGACAAGATCAGAGATGTAATCGGGCCGAGCGGAAAAGTCATCAATAAGATTATTGAAGAAACAGGCGTTAAGATTGATATCGAACAAGATGGTACGGTATTCATCGCTTCTGCTGATCAGGCAATGAACGAGAAAGCTCAAAAAATTATTGCTGATCTCGTCCGTGAGGTCCAAGTCGGGGAGTATTACGACGGCAAAGTAAAACGAATTGAAAAGTTCGGTGCTTTCGTTGAATTGTTCGCTGGAAAAGACGGACTGGTTCATATTTCTGAGCTTGCAGAAGAGCGAATCGGAAAAGTGGAAGACGTTGTGAAATTGGGCGATGTGATCCGCGTCAAAGTTACAGAGATCGATAATCAAGGACGGGTAAACCTTTCCCGCAAAACGGTTTTAAAAGAGCAGAAGAAAGAACAGGAACAAAAGAATAGTGAACAATAAAAAACCGGTTACACCGGTTTTTTTTATGCCTTTAAACAGTCGGACAATGTTCTAACAAGCCTGTGATGGACATACCCTTTCTACAGGAGGGGAGTTCAATGAAAAGAAATCTTCTGCATGTGGGTATGGTGATTCTAATAGTTGGTGTAACCGTCGGGACGGTGCAAAACCCGTTCACCTCCACTTATTTGCAAAGCATGAAAGCACAAACGGCCGCTGTTTCTAAAATGCAGGGCAACAGTTTATATGATCAGCTTCAGAAAAAAGCTGGTGAGGTAAACAAAGCGCCGGTGAATGCAGCGGTTGACCGGGTGTGGAAAGCGGTACCGGGTTACAATGGCGTTGAACTGGACGTCGACGCTTCTTATAAAAAGATGAGAGGTTCTAAAACCATTGATGATAAAAAACTTGTATACAAGCAAATTCCTCCGAAGGTAAAACTGAATGACCTGCCGCCTTCACCGATCTATAAGGGAAATCCTGAAAAACCGATGGTAAGCCTGCTGGTCAATGTCGCTTGGGGCAACGAATATCTGCCGAAACTGCTTAAAACGATGAAGGAAGCACATGTTCATTCAACGTTTTTTCTTGATGGATCATGGGTGAAGAAAAACCCGAGCCTGGCAAAAATGATATTGGATGAGGGCCATGAGATCGGAAATCATGCGTATACACACCCCGATCTTAAGAGAATGACCAACGAGCGGATCAGAGAAGAGCTATCGAGCACAAATCGAGTGATTGAAGCGACACTGGGCAAGAAAAACATTCCTAAGTGGTTTGCTCCGCCAAGCGGAAGCTACCGGGATGATGTTATCAAAATTGCTGCAGAACAGAAGATGAAAACGATCCTCTGGAGTGTGGACACCGTGGATTGGAGAAAGCCGGAGCCCGGCAGGATGGCAGAATCTGTGATAAGGAAAGTCCATCCAGGTGCGATGGTCCTGATGCATCCAACCTCATCCACTGCTGATGGCCTTAAACGGATGATCGAAGGCATTAAAGCCAAGGGCTATGCGATCGGAACCGTGTCCGGCCTGTTGGACGAGACACGCTTGATCACGAAAACTGCAGTGAAATAACATTGTTGTATGATAGGTATGTTAATGGTATATTGTTCCTATGAAAACAGTTGATCGAGATGGATTACAGCTAGGAGGAAACAAGTTTGATTATTAGACATTCGTGTCCAAACGGCGTAAGAGTCGTCTTGGAAAAGATTCCAACCGTACGTTCAGTTGCCATCGGTGTTTGGATTGGTACTGGATCACGGTTTGAAGTTCCCGAAAACAATGGAGTATCCCACTTTTTGGAGCACATGTTCTTCAAGGGGACAACATCCCGAAGCGCCAGGGAAATCGCAGAATCATTTGACAGCATTGGCGGTCAGGTCAATGCGTTCACTTCAAAAGAATATACATGCTACTACGCAAAGGTTCTTGATACCCATGCTCCCAGAGCCCTGAATGTCCTTTCCGATATGTTCTTCAACTCTACATTCGATGAACAGGAGCTTTTGAAAGAGAAAAACGTCGTTCTTGAAGAGATAAAAATGTATGAAGATACACCTGATGACATTGTTCATGATCTATTAAGCAGAGCTAGCTTTCATCAGCATTCTCTTGGATACCCGATCCTTGGAACAGAAAATACGCTGAATACGTTTAACGGCAAGACGCTCCGCGATTATATGGCAGATTACTATACACCAGAGAACGTTGTTGTCTCTGTAGCCGGGAACGTAGATGAAGGTTTTATAAAAGAGGTAGAGAACCTGTTCGGAGGCTATAGCGGCACGCCAGCTCATTCAAGCCTCCAGGCTCCCGTGTTTCATAGTGAGAAGCTGGCAAGGAAAAAAGAAACAGAACAAGCCCATCTGTGTCTTGGATTCCCTGGACTGTCATTGAAAGATCCCGATACGTTCTCCCTGATCGTTTTAAATAATATTTTTGGTTCAAGTATGAGCAGCAGGCTGTTTCAGGAAGTCCGTGAGCAGAGAGGCCTCGCTTATTCCGTTTTTTCTTACCACTCTGCGTACCGGGACAACGGGCTGTTTACCATATATGGAGGAACCGCTCCAGGTCAGCTCGATGAACTGTATAATACGGTTGGTATGATCGTAGATGAACTTAAAGATAAAGGTATTTCGGACAAAGAGCTAATGAATTCAAAAGAACAGATCAAAGGAAGCCTCATGCTCAGCCTTGAGAGTACGAACAGCAGAATGAGCAGAAACGGTAAGAATGAATTGATTCTTAACTATCACCGTTCTCTTGATGAAATGGTGCAGCTCATCGATGCTGTATCAAAAGAAAGCGTAGATACATTGATTCATCGAATTTTTGACAATGAATGTTCCGCATCCTTGGTCAGCCCGACAGGTGATCTGCCTAAAGGATTGCAATAAGACGCCTGCAGCATATGCTGCAGGTTTTTTTATGTCTTTTTCATAGGAAACTGTTAAATTCGGGCTTGTCATTAGGTTGTCTAACCAATCCCCGTTTGTAATTTTGAATATACTGTTGAGGTAAATGAGAAGAATCGCAAAGCAAGAATGAAAATAAAGGGTTTGAATACTGTTGCTGCCGATTAATGAGAGTCACCATCTAGGCAAAGGAATCATATGATGGTGTTGCGAACATGAACAAGGATTTCCCCTGTTTTTTAGGAGCAACAGAGAAAGGGGAGGAAGCATGTTAACTGACTTGCAAATTGCCATATTTGGCGGTGATGCCAGACAGCTGGAAGTGATCCGCAAGCTTACTGAACAAGGCGCCAACCTTGTGCTGGTTGGGTTTGATCAGCTGGATCACGGGTTTACCGGAGCTTCGAAAATGGATATGGGAGAAGTTGATTTTGCCAAATTAGATTTTATTGTGCTGCCGGTGAATGGCACGGGTCCGAATGGCGAGATTGATACCATTTTCTCAAATAAAAGCATTGTAATTACTTCTTCGCATTTAAAGCAGACCCCTGAGCATTGCCATGTATATTCAGGTATAACGAATAAGTACCTGAACGGCATCATAGCTGAAAGCGGACGGGGGCACACCCAGCTCTTCGAAAGGGATGATGTAGCCATCTACAACAGTATTCCGACTGTGGAAGGCACCCTGATGATGGTGATTCAAAACACCGATACAACCATCCATAAGTCAAACACGGTTGTTTTAGGATTCGGCCGTGTGGGCATGAGTGTGGCAAGAGCTTTTGCAGCACTTGGAGCAAGAGTGAAAGTTGGCGCAAGAAAACCGGAACATTTAGCACGGATCAGTGAGATGGGTTTTATTCCTTTTTATCTCGATGATTTGAAAAAAGAAGTGATTGATACGGATGTTTGCATTAATACCATTCCATTTCAAATTGTGACGTCAGACATTATCTCCAAAATGCCAACTCATACACTGATCATTGATCTGGCTTCTAAGCCTGGCGGAACTGATTTTAAGTATGCTGAAAAAAGGGGCATTAAAGCACTCCTTGCACCAGGATTGCCGGGCATTGTGGCACCGAAAACGGCTGGACAGATTCTCGGCAATGTCCTTTCCCAATTAATAAAGGAAGAAATGGTTAATCGAAAGGGGAAACCTTGATGAAAGTCAATGGAAAACACATTGGTTTTGGCTTAACTGGTTCTCATTGTACGTACGACGCCGTTTATCCTGAGATTAAAAGGTTGATTGATGAAGGGGCGAAAGTTACACCCTTTGTGACTCACACCGTACAAAACACGGATACACGGTTTGGCGAGGGTGAAGACTGGCTAAGGAAAATTTCAGAGCTTACGGGGATTGAACCCGTAAATTCTATCGTTAAAGCTGAGCCATTTGGCCCGAAGACACCATTGGATTGTATGATCATCGCCCCTTTGACAGGCAATTCCATCAGTAAGTTCGCCAATGCGATGACTGATTCTCCTGTTCTGATGGCAGCGAAAGCTACGATGCGGAATCAATCGCCTGTCGTACTCGGGATCTCAACAAATGACGGACTTGGGTTAAATGGTGTGAATATTATGAGGCTGATGGCGGCCAAGAACATTTATTTTGTGCCGTTTGGCCAGGATGACCCTGTAAACAAGCAAAATTCACTCGTCGCACATATGGAATATCTGCTTGAAACAGTAGAAGCTGCACTCGAAGGAAAACAGCTGCAGCCTGTACTCAGGATGAACGGCTGAGCAATTCATTAAAAATAGCTTTCTATTAGCGGGAAGTATGTTAAAATGTGAAATAAAATGTGTATTCCAAAAAGATTCTCTCGTATGAGCTGCTGGAGAGAAACAAAGATGTTTCACTAGAAGGAGAAACATTCGTGTTTCTCCTTCTGTCATGACAAGGTTTATGGACTAAACAAAAAAGGAGATACAGTCTAATGACTCAGAATGGATTTCATGTAGCGGTAGTCGGTGCGACGGGTGCCGTTGGACAACAAATGTTAAGAACACTGGAAGAAAGAAACTTCCCGATTGCTAAATTATCTCTGCTTGCAAGCAGCAGATCTGCCGGCAAAACAGCGGTTTATAAAGGCGAAGAAGTGGTGATTCAAGAAGCGCTGCCTGAAGCCTTTGAAGGAGTGGACATCGCTTTGTTTTCAGCGGGAGGCTCTATCTCCAAAGAATTGGCTCCTGAAGCGGTAAAACGCGGCGCGGTTGTGATCGATAACACGAGTGCGTACCGTATGGATGAGAATGTTCCCTTGGTCGTACCAGAAGTCAATGAAGAAGATATCCGCCAGCATAAGGGCATCATCGCCAATCCGAACTGCTCGACGATTCAGATGGTGGTTGCTTTAAAGCCGCTACAAGAAAAGTATGGCTTAAACAAAGTCATCGTCTCAACTTACCAGGCGGTATCAGGTGCAGGCGCAAAAGCGATTGAAGAATTAAAGTCCCAATCACAGGCCATCCTGGAAGGTAAAGAGTTCACCCCAGAAATCCTGCCGTGTGCGGGTGATGAAAAACACTATCAGATCGCATTTAATGCGGTACCTCAGATTGATAAGTTTCAGGAGAACGGATATACCTTTGAAGAGATGAAGATGATCAATGAAACGAAAAAGATCATGCATATGCCTCAACTGCAGGTAGCCGCCACTTGCGTCAGGCTTCCGGTTGAGACGGGCCACTCCGAATCTGTCTATGTTGAATTAGGAGAGGATGTAGAATCCATCGAAGAATTCAAACAGCTTCTGGCTTCATCTGAAGGTATTATTCTGCAGGATGATCCTCAGAATCAAATCTATCCTATGCCAGCTCATTCTGTTGGCAAAAATGACGTATTTGTCGGCCGTATCAGAAGAGACCTGGACCGCAATGATGCGTTCCATCTATGGATTGTATCTGACAACTTATTAAAAGGGGCAGCCTGGAACTCGGTGCAGATTGCAGAAAGCCTGATTAAACTTGAATTGCTGAACTAATCAAAGAAGGTGCTGACTTCATGAAGATAATCATACAAAAATTTGGGGGCACATCCTTAAAAGATGAAAACGGCAGGGAACTGGCAGCCGAGCATGTTAAAAGAGCGGTGGCTGAAGGCTATAAGGTCGTCTGTGTTGTCTCGGCAATGGGACGTAAAGGTGATCCTTACGCGACAGATACACTTCTAAGCCTGATTGGAGCTACTGATCATCAAGTGGAAAGCAGAGAATATGATCTGCTTCTTTCTTGTGGAGAAATTATTTCTTCTGTTGTGTTTTCCAACCTGCTAAAAAGTAAAGAAATATCTTCTACAGCCTTGACTGGCTCCCAAGCCGGCTTCAGGACGAACGACGAACATACGAACGCAAGAATTACAGATATGCAATGTGACAGGCTCCGTTCCATGCTTGAAACACATGACACGGTAGTTGTTGCCGGATTTCAGGGTGAATCTCCTGAGGGGGATGTAACAACGCTCGGCCGGGGAGGCAGTGATACGTCCGCGTCAGCCCTTGGAGCAGCCCTTGGAGCTGAATATATTGATATTTTTACAGATGTGGAAGGCGTGATGACCGCGGACCCGAGGATCGTGAAAGAAGCAGTGCCTCTATCTGTTGTTACTTACAATGAAATCTGCAATATGGCTTACCAGGGAGCGAAAGTGATTCACCCCCGTGCAGTCGAGATTGCGATGCAGGCAAAAGTGCCATTAAGAATCCGTTCAACCTATTCTGAGCTTCCTGGAACCCTTGTGACCTCAGCCATATCCAAAGGAGCAGGTCGGGATGTGCAGGATCATGTCATTACAGGCATCGCACATGTCCCTGATGTCACCCAGATCAAAGTATTTGCGAAGGATGCTCAATATGACCTTCATACCAAGGTCTTTAAAGCCATGGCAAAAGAACAGATTTCTGTAGACTTTTTCAACATCAGCCCTAAAGGTGTCGTATATACAGTCATGGAAAGTATGGCACAACATGCCGAGCACGTCCTTAACGACCTCGGATATTCGCCCGAGATTACGCGAAGCTGTGCAAAAGTATCCGCAGTCGGAGCAGGAATGTCAGGTGTACCAGGGGTGACGGCTACGATTGTAGAGGCATTAGTCGATGAAAATATACAAATTTTGCAGTCCGCTGACTCCCACACCACCATTTGGGTGCTCGTAAGACAGGATGACATGGTAAAGGCAGTGAATGCCTTGCATAAAGCATTTGAGTTAGATAAAGTCCATTCCACTGGATTAGAGTCTCCTGACCAATAAAAAAAGAAGTATCTATATAGTGGATATTGCAAGATTTTAAGGAGCTGATCGAAATGCATTTGGGAAATATAAGCACAGCTATGGTAACTCCCTTTGACAGCAAGGGAAATATTGATTTTATCAAAACGACAAAGCTGGTGAATTACTTAATACAAAACGGTACAGACAGCCTGGTGGTTGCAGGCACAACGGGTGAGTCACCAACATTATCAACAGAGGAAAAGATTGCGCTATTCAGGCATGTTGTAAAAGTTGTTGATAAAAGGGTTCCTGTTGTCGCAGGAACTGGAAGCAATAACACCAAAGCATCCATCGACCTGACCAAGAAGGCAGAACAAGCCGGTGTTGATGCGATTATGATCGTGGCGCCTTACTACAGTAAACCGAGCCAGGAAGGAATCATTGCCCATTTTAAAGCCATAGCAGCTGAAACCAGCCTCCCGATCATGGCTTACAATGTTCCGGGGCGCACCATGGTCAGCATTTCCGCTGAAACCGTTATTGAGCTTTCCAAAATCCCTAACGTTATTGCCATCAAAGATGCCGGTGGTGATTTGGGAGAGATGAGCCAAATCATAGAGCAAACGTCTGAGGATTTTCTTCTGTACAGCGGTGATGATGGTATCACACTGCCGGTATTATCCATCGGAGGAGCAGGGATCGTATCTGTCGCATCCCATGTGATAGGAAATCAAATGCAGGAAATGATTTCGCAATTTAAACAAGGAAGGGTACAGGAAGCGGCAAAACTTCACAGGAAGCTTCTGCCGGTTATGGATGAGATGTTTAAAGCACCAAGCCCGGCCCCTGTTAAAACAGCTTTGCAGTTTAAGGGGCTTGATGTCGGAAGCGTACGTCTTCCTTTATTGCCATTGAACCAGCAGCAGCGGGAATCGTTATCCAAAATCATGCGATCTTCATTGTAAAATGAAAACAAGCGGCCATTGTGCCGCTTTTTTTATTTCAGCCATAAGCACAGGGATAGAAAAGAAAACGTTGCTTCTTCTTGTATTCGCTTTCGAACATAAGCTATAATGAATTCAAGTGACGTGAACGGAGAGTACATAAACACAACAACTGGGAGGATTATTACATTGACAACGAAACAACAAAATAGTGAAAAGATTAAAGTTTTTGCCCTGGGCGGTATTGGCGAAATTGGCAAAAACATGTATGTGGTCGAAGCGGGGGAGGATATCTTTGTCCTGGATGCAGGCTTAATGTTTCCTCAGGAGGAAATGCTTGGCATCGATATCGTGATTCCGGACATAACCTATCTTGTCCAGAACAAGGACAGAGTCAAGGGGATTTTTCTGACCCATGCACACGAAGACCACATCGGCGGACTTCCTTTTATTTTAAAGCAGCTGCCTGTTCCTGTTTACGGAACGAAGCTTACCCTAGGGCTTGTAGAAGCAAAGCTGAAAGAAGCTGGACTTCATAAGAGCACGAAAATGCACTTAGTCAGTTCAGAATCCGTCCTCGACTTTGGAGAGTATAAAGTTACTTTCTTTGGCACAAATCACAGTATTCCAGATTCCGTCGGCATTGCCGTTCACACGCCGCAGGGAGTCATCGTGAATACAGGTGACTTTAAGATTGACCAGTCTCCGATCGATGGGAAGCATACGGATTTTGGCAAGATTGCTGAGCTGAACAGCAAAGGGGTACTATGCCTGCTTTCGGACAGCACCAATGCGGAAAGGCCTGGCATGACAGGTTCCGAAAAGTCAGTGGGGCATGAGATCGATAATGTGTTTGCTGAAGCGAAGGGCCGGATTATCATCGCATCTTTCGCATCCAATGTTCACCGCATCCAGCAGATTTTCACCGCTGCTGCCAAAACCAACAGGAAAATTGTCATTACCGGAAGAAGCATGGTAAAAGTTGTGGACATCGCTTCTGATTTAGGATATCTGAACATCGAGAAAGACAGTATGATCTCCATTGATCAGATGAATAACTTTTCGGAAGACCGTATAGTTATTTTAACAACCGGCAGTCAGGGCGAACAAATGGCGGCTTTGTCGCGCATGGCGCATAAAGCACATAAACAGATCGCGATCCGGCATACGGATACAGTGGTCATTGCAGCTACGCCAATCCCTGGAAACGAGCGTTCTGTAGCCCGCATCGTCGATTTATTGATGAGGACAGGTGCTGAAGTTATTTTCGGACAGCGCAAAGTGCACGTTTCAGGGCACGGCTGCCAGGAAGAATTGAAGTTGATGCTGAGCCTTATGAAGCCTAAATATTTTATCCCTGTCCACGGGGAATATAAAATGCAAAAAGCGCACCAAAATCTTGCGCTTCAGGTAGGCGTTGATGCTGAAAATATTTTTATTCTTGAAAAAGGAGAAGTCGTTGAGTTTGCTGACGGTTTGGCTAAACGGACCGGAAAAGTTCCAGCAGGAAACGTTCTCGTTGACGGCTTAGGTGTAGGGGATATCGGAAACATCGTGCTGCGCGACCGAAAGCTTCTGTCCCAGGACGGAATACTGGTTGTCGTCGTTACGATAAGCAGAGCGTCCAATCAAATCATATCCGGCCCTGAAATAATATCCCGGGGATTTGTTTACGTCCGCGAGAGTGAAGAGCTCCTTCAGGAAGCGAACAAACTTGTGACAGAAGTGCTCGATAAATGCATGCAGGAAAAAGTGAAGGACTGGTCTTCATTAAAATCCAACATGCGCGATTCACTCAGCCATTATTTATTTGATAAAACACGCCGTCGGCCAATGATTATGCCGATCATTATGGAAATTTAATGCCTGCTTCTGCAGGCATTTTTTTAATTTGTCAGCTGGAATAAAAGTAATGTCCAACACAAAAAGCGTGTTGCCATGTTAGAGTTCCAGCGCTTGTCGGACCTGCAGGAGCTTCCGCTTGTCTTTGCAGAATGAAAATAACCCCAGCGTTCATACTATAAGAAAATGCTGAACAAGCATAAGGGGGTTACTAGTATGAATCAGGATCAAGAACCGAAACAGCCGAATGGGCCCGAAGGCAATTCGGAACAGAGCAGTCTCGTCAGCAAACTGCAGTCACTCGGGCAGACAAATGTTCCGCAGATGGAAGGATCCAGTATCCACTGCTTGACGATTGTCGGCCAGATTGAGGGACATGTGCAGCTTCCGCCGAATAATAAAACCACAAAGTATGAGCATTTAATCCCTCAATTGGTGGCGATCGAACAGAACCCGAAGATCGAAGGGCTGCTGATCATCTTGAATACAGTAGGCGGGGACGTTGAAGCCGGTCTTGCCATTTCAGAAATGATTGCTTCTCTCTCCAAGCCATCGGTTTCACTCGTCCTCGGAGGAGGACATTCGATAGGAGTGCCCATAGCGGTGTCAGCCAATTATTCATTCATCGCTGAAACAGCGACGATGACCATACATCCTGTAAGGCTAACAGGGCTTGTTATCGGTGTGCCTCAGACGTTTGAATACCTAGATAAAATGCAGGAAAGAGTCATCAATTTTGTAACTTCACATTCAGGCATAACCGAAGAAAAATTTAAAGAACTCATGTTTTCAAAAGGAAACTTAACAAGGGATATCGGAACGAACGTGATCGGCAAAGATGCCGTCAGCGATGGGCTGATCAATGAAGTAGGCGGAGTCGGGCAGGCAATTGCCAAGCTGAACGAAATGATGGAGCAGAACCGTCTTAAGAAAACGAATGACGGGCTTGAGGTGATCCAATGACCTGGTATACCCTTATGCCTCATGAGCTCATGTTTCCTGATGGACAAAACGGACAATCGGCGCAAAACAGCGTTCAAACCCAAATGCTTTATAAAAATATACCAGTGCTGGTTGAGCAAATCTCCCCATTGGAATATAAAGTGGTCCGGGTGATGAGTACAGATCCGGCCCACTTTATGAACGACGACTGCTGTCCGGGGCAAATTCTGAGGGCAGACCATTCCTAAAGCGATAGATAAGCAGGCTGGTTCTGTGATATAATGAAGAACAAAAGCAGCCCTCAACCGGCTGCTTTACTTGGTTTTGCTAAAGAGGTGAAAGAATGGCGAAAAGGAATAAAAAAGCTTCAAAAAAAACGTCAGCCTGGAAAGAGCAATTAAGCTATGAGCTTGCCGGCCTTCTTTTGCTTGCTTTGACGATGCTTGCACTCGCCCGGATGGGTAAAGTGGGACTGGCTTTTGTTCAGTTTTTGAGATTTTTCAGCGGTGAATGGTACGGAGTGCTTCTCATCGGCACACTGGCTGTTTCAGTCTATTTAATTTGGAAACGCAAGACTCCTCCCGTTTTCGGAAAAAGGCTTGCAGGATTTTATTTGTTCTACCTATCCATGCTCATTCTTAGCCATCTGAAATTATTTTCTCTTCTCTCAAAACAGGGAAGATGGGCAGATACTTCTGTCATCAGGAATACATGGGAGATCTATTGGTCCCAGCTGTCTGGCAATTCACCAGCTGCTGATCTTGGAGGCGGGATGATTGGCTCCGTCGGTTTTGCGATGTTTCACTTTTTGTTCGGTGTACAGGGGTCTGCCGTGGTTCTTGTCTTCGTCATGATCATTTCTCTGATTCTCATCACAGGTAAATCTTTGTCCGGGGTTATTTCTAAAATCGCAGAGGCAGCAGGCCGCTTTATTTCTCATACATACGAATCTCTGCAAACGAAGGCAAAGGAATTAAAAAACAGCAGGAAACCATCCGAAAAAAGAGCAGCGAAAAAAGAGATGCCTCATCAGGATGCGCAAGAGGTACACAAAGCTTCTGACGAAGAGTATGAGCCGATTATTGAGGACTTTACGAGGAACCTTGACCGTGATGAGAGCTCTGCCGTACAGCTTAAATTCGGATCAAAAGATTTTCATGAAGAAGAACCGGACAGGCATGAACCCGAAGAAGCTGATCCTGCTGGATTGGCGGCAAGCTTCGTCCAAACAGAAGAACATAATGAAAACTATGCTCTTCCTTCCATGGACCTTTTGGTCAGGCCTTCTTCTACTGGGCAACATAAAGACAGGCAATATGCGGCTAGTAAAAGCAATGCCAAAAAGCTGGAGAAAACGTTTGAGAGCTTCGGCGTAAAAGCCCGAGTACTGAAAGTCCATCTTGGTCCGGCGGTCACAAAATACGAAGTGTATCCAGACGTGGGTGTGAAAGTAAGCAAGATCGTCAATTTAGCAGATGATATTGCACTGGCTCTTGCTGCCAAAGACATTAGGATCGAAGCCCCGATCCCGGGTAAATCTGCGGTCGGTATCGAGGTCCCTAACCAGGAGGTCGCTACCGTTACATTAAGGGAAGTACTTGAATCGAGCCAATATCAAAAACAGACATCCAGACTGGCTATCGGCCTTGGCCGGGACATTTCAGGGGAACCCATTTTCGCGGAACTTTCTAGAATGCCCCATCTTCTTGTTGCTGGTGCGACCGGGAGCGGGAAGAGTGTATGTATCAACGGCATTATCACAAGCATCCTGATGCGGGCAAAGCCTCATGAAGTCAAGATGATGATGATTGATCCCAAGATGGTTGAACTTAATGTGTACAATGGTGTTCCCCATCTCCTGGCACCCGTTGTTACAGAGCCGAAAAAAGCGGCACAAGCCTTAAAACGGGTAGTAAGTGAAATGGAACGGCGGTATGAACTGTTTTCCCACAGCGGAACGCGGAACATTGAAGGATACAATGAAAGCATAAAAAGGCAGAACAATGAAGGAGGAGCTAAACAGCCTTTCCTGCCTTACATCGTTGTCATTGTGGATGAATTGGCAGATTTGATGATGGTTGCCTCAGGAGATGTTGAGGATGCGATCATTCGCCTTGCCCAGATGGCCCGTGCTGCAGGAATCCATCTGATCATTGCTACACAGCGGCCATCCGTTGATGTAATTACGGGAATCATTAAAGCCAACATTCCTTCCCGCATCGCGTTCAGTGTTTCTTCACAGACGGATTCCAGAACGATACTGGATATGGGAGGTGCAGAAAAACTGCTTGGCCGGGGAGACATGCTTTTCCTCCCATCAGGTGCATCCAAGCCCACAAGGATCCAGGGAGCTTTTCTTTCGGATCAAGAAGTAGAAAAGATCGTTGAATTTGTTATTTCGCAGCAAAAAGCGCAATATCAGAAAGAGATGATTCCAACTGAGGAAGCTCAAGTTACGATGGAAGTGGAGGATGATCTGTTTCCTGAAGCGGTAAAACTCGTTGTAGACATGCAGACTGCATCAGTGTCCATGCTGCAGAGGCGATTCCGAATCGGATATTCCCGTGCAGCCAGACTGGTGGATGCGATGGAGGCTAAAGGGGTCATCGGCCCTTATGAAGGCAGCAAGCCGAGAGAAGTTCTGATGACATCTCTGCCGGAACAGAATCAAGCATCAAGCTCCTGACAAAACCCTTTCTTTGGGTTTTGTTTTTTCGCGGATTTATCTGAATAATGCATTTATTCCGGGTTTTAAAAAAATCTGTAAAAATAGTATTTATTTATACAGATAAAAATGATATATTTATGTCGATTATTTTAAATATTTGTCAAAAATTTTACACTGAAAAACAGTAAATTGTTATTGGTTTTGGTTGTCATAGAGGTGAATAACAACGTGTCCATTAAGACGGATCATCGTCTGCTGTATTTAAAGGTTATTGAGAAATTAAAAGCCGACATTGAGAACGGCACTTATGAAGAAGGCGAGAAACTCCCGTCAGAATTTGAGCTTTCGAAACAGTTGGGCATCAGCAGGGCTACACTCAGGGAAGCGCTGCGTATTCTCGAAGACGAAAACATTCTGATCAGGAAACATGGCGTAGGAACCTTTGTCAGGACCAGGGCACTCTTTTCTTCTGGAATTGAAGAACTCTTCAGTGTGACAGATATGATCGAGAGAGCCGGCAAGAAAGCATCCACCGTCTTCGTATCCTCTGTCGTGATTCCTGCAGTCGATGACTTGAAGAACAAGTTTAATCTGGCGGAAGGCGAAGAGATTAACGTTGTGGAACGCGTGAGAACAGCGGATGCTGAACCTGTCGTTTACTGCATCGATCATATTCCTGCGGGCTATATGCCGTCTGAATCACAGCATAAGTACCTCTCCATGCTTGAGATGCTGGAAAAAGAAGCTGGCAAGCGTGTCATGTATGCGGTGACAAACATAGAACCCCTCGGCTTCCATGAACGGATCTCGGAAATCCTGGAATGTCCGGAGGAAGCAGCGCTTCTCGTTTTAAAGCAGATGCACTATGATCAAAATGATGAGCCTGTTCTCTATTCCTGCAATTATTTCAGAGCTGATAAATTTAATTTTACAGTTGTAAGAAAGCGCTTGTAAGAAGTCAATCCATTATAGGGGGTGATGTGCTACACCGTAGTCCAATGTGTGTTACAAGTGTTATATGCATAAAAAATAGGGGGAAAAAGAATTGAAAAAGAGAACTGGAGTTTTATTAAGTCTTGCTTTAGCAGCCGGCACACTGCTTTCTGCCTGTGGAAAAGATGAAGGCGGAGGGTCAAACGAAGGCGGCAAAAAAGATGCATTTAAAGTGGCGATGGTAACCGACACTGGCGGTGTCGACGATAAATCCTTCAACCAATCAGCTTGGGAAGGTCTTCAAAAGTTCGGTAAAGATAACCATCTTAAAAAAGGTACAGATTTCAAATATCTTCAATCTACCTCTGCAAGTGATTATGCGCCTAACTTGAACTCGCTAGTCAGGGAAAAATTTGATCTTGTTTACGGAATCGGTTTTTTGATGGCAGAAGATATTAAAAAAGTAGCAAAGCAGCAGCCAAACGCACACCTTGCTCTTGTTGATATGGTTGTTCCTGAAAAGAACGTTGCGAGCATCACATTTAAAGAGCATGAGGGCTCATTCCTTGTTGGACTAATCGCAGGAATGCAAACGAAATCCAACAAAGTAGGTTTTGTCGGCGGCGTGGACAGTGAATTGATCAAAAAGTTTGAAAACGGATTTAAAGCCGGAGTTAAAACTGCGAATCCTAAAGCGGAAATTTTTGTTCAATATGCTGGTGACTTTAACAAAGCCGAAAAAGGACAAGCGATCGCTAACACGTTTTATGGCAAGGGTGCAGATATTATCTATCATGCAGCCGGAGGTACTGGTAAAGGGGTATTCACCGAAGCGAAAAACCGATCGAAGAATGGTAAAAAAGTTTGGGTTATCGGTGTTGACCGTGACCAATACGAAGAAGGATTGCCTGAGGATGTAACACTGACTTCCATGGTTAAGCGCGTTGACACAGCAGTTGATCAAGTTTCAAGGGATACTAAGGATGGAAAATTCCCTGGCGGAAAAGTGGTTGAATTTGGTCTTAACGAAGACGGTGTAGGTATTGCTCCTCACAAACAAAATGTAACGAAAGAAGCATTGGCAAAAGTGGATGAGTACAAAAAGAAAATCCAGGATGGAAGCGTAACAGTTCCTAAAACGGATAAAGAATTCAAAAAGTTTGAAGCAGATATGAAAAAGTAAATGCTAAAAGGAAGGGCTGGTATTCGTTTACTGGCCTTTATTTACGCAGTAAAAGGTTAGACTTCTGACTCCCTCTGCAGGATGAGGAAACAAGATTGCTAGGTTTATAGTTTGTCATAAGGGGTGAACACAATGGAGTATGTCATTGAGATGAGGAATATCCGCAAGGAATTCCCGGGCATCGTTGCCAATGACAATGTCACGCTGCAAGTAAGAAAAGGCAAGATTCATGCGCTGCTCGGTGAGAACGGTGCAGGAAAATCCACTTTGATGAATATCCTCTTCGGTTTGTATCAGCCGGAAGAGGGAGAGATCCGCGTTAAAGGCCAGAAGATTTCGATTACTGATCCAAATGTTGCGAACCGTTTGGGAATCGGTATGGTGCACCAGCATTTTATGCTTGTTGAAAACTTTACTGTAACAGAAAATATTATTCTTGGCAAAGAGATAACCACTGCTGGAAGGGTCGATTTGAAAAAAGCAGCGAAAGAAGTAAAGGCCTTATCTGACCGCTACGGCTTGCGGGTAGATCCAAACGCAAAGATCGAAAATATCTCCGTTGGCATGCAGCAGCGCGTCGAAATTTTGAAAACGCTGTACCGCGGAGCAGAAATTTTAATCTTTGACGAGCCGACCGCTGTATTGACGCCTCAAGAAATCCATGAGCTCATGGAGATTATGAAAAAACTGGTAGCAGAAGGGAAATCGATTATTCTAATCACCCATAAACTGAAAGAAATTATGGAAGCTTGCGACCGCTGTACAGTGATACGACGCGGAAGGGGTATTGGAACAGTTGATGTTGCAGAGACCAATCCGGATAAACTTGCGGCGATGATGGTCGGGCGCGAAGTCAATTTCAAGGTGGATAAAGAGGAAGCTGATCCAAAACAGGCCGTTCTGCAGATCAAAGACCTCGTCGTTGAAGATTCAAGGAAAGTGCCCGTTGTTGACGGATTAAACCTTGAGATCAAGGCGGGAGAAATTCTGGGGATCGCAGGGGTGGACGGAAACGGCCAGACCGAGCTTCTTGAAGCGATTACCGGTTTAAGAAAAGCGACAAGTGGAACCATCCAGCTCAACGGCAATGAGATCACGAACCTTAAACCAAGAAAAGTAACGGAATCCGGAGTGGGCCATATCCCTCAGGACCGACATAAGCATGGACTTGTCCTTGATTTTTCGATCGGTACGAACATGGTGCTGCAAACGTATTATCAACAGCCATTTTCTAAAAATAAAATTCTTAAATTTTCCGCAATTTTTGATAAAGCAAACAAGCTGATAAAAGAGTTTGATGTGAGAACGCCGAGTGAGCATACACTGGCCCGAGCATTATCTGGAGGAAACCAGCAGAAGGCGATTATTGCAAGGGAAGTGGACAGAAGTCCTGATTTTCTAATTGCAGCTCAGCCCACACGGGGCCTTGACGTCGGTGCTATTGAATTTATTCATTCCAAGCTGATACAGGAACGGGATAAAGGAAAGGCGGTTCTTCTCCTTTCTTTTGAACTGGATGAAGTCATGAATGTCAGCGACCGCATCGCCGTTATCTATGAAGGGAAAATCGTTGCGGTTGTGGATCCTAAACAAACGACCGAACAGGAACTTGGACTGCTCATGGCGGGCGGCAAGAAACAAAAAGCAGGTGAATTGCAATGAATGTAATGAAAGGCCGTTTATTTCATATTCTCGTCCCTGTCATATCCGTATTGTTAGGCCTGCTGATCGGCGGCATCATCATGCTGGTTTCTAACTATGATCCGATTCAAGCCTACTCAGCTTTGATCGGGGGCATCTTCGGTAATGGATACAATATCGGGGAGACGATTCGCGCGGCTTCACCGCTGATCCTCTCAGGACTTGCAGTGGCGTTTGCGTTTCGCACAGGGCTCTTCAATATCGGAGTGGAAGGGCAGCTGCTTGTCGGCTGGCTGGCATCCGTCTATGTCGGAATCCATTTTGATCTTCCTAAGATCATCCACCTTCCTTTAGCCGTAATCGCAGGCGCTTTAGCCGGTGCGCTATGGGGAGTGCTTCCTGGCATTCTGAAAGCCCGTTTTAAAGTTCACGAAGTTATTACGACCATTATGATGAACTATATTGCACTTTATGTGACCAACGCCATAATACGTGCCTATATGCTTGCCCCGGGTGAACGGACAAAAGATATAAAAGAATCAGCGTCCCTTGCTTCTCCTTGGCTTCAGCAGATGACAGATTTTTCCCGTTTGCATTATGGAATCCTCGTCGCTCTGATCGGTGCACTTTTCATGTGGTTTGTTCTATGGAAGACGACTACCGGCTATGAATTAAGAGCGGTCGGTTTCAACCAGCATGCTTCACAGTATGCCGGAATTAGTGTATCAAAAAATATTATTCTTGCCATGGCGATCTCAGGTGCTTTTGCTGGTGCAGCAGGTACGATGGAAGGCCTTGGAACCTATCAGTATATGACGATCAATAACGCTTTTACCGGAGTAGGGTTTGACGGGATTGCCGTTTCCTTGCTTGGAGCCAACGGGTCGATCGGGATCATCGTTGCCGCTCTTTTATTTGGAGGATTGAAAATTGGAGCTCTCACCATGCAATCTACTGCAGGAGTTCCGACTGAGCTTATTGGCATTGTTATCGCTCTGATCATCTTCTTTGTTGCGTCCAGCTATCTAATCCGCTGGCTCACCAACCGATTTACTAAAGGGGGTAAAATATAATGAGTTTCTTCGATATTCTTGCCCTTATAGTACCTGCTGCGATCGTTTCGGCAGCCCCCCTTATCCTTACTGCTTTGGGCGGAGTTTTCAGTGAACGTTCCGGGGTCGTAAATATCGGGCTAGAAGGACTTATGATGTTCGGCGCCTTTTTAGGGGCGATTTTTACCCACTACGGTGAACAATGGGGTCTTGGAGCGGCTTCTCCATGGATGAGTTTTGCAGTAGCTATCATTGGAGGTGCACTCTTTGCTGTTCCGCATGCAGTGGCAAGCATTTCATTGAAGGCGGATCAAGTCGTAAGCGGTGTGGCTCTTAACTTTTTAGCGGCTGGGCTTTCTATCTTTTTAACAAAAAAACTCTTTGACGCTGGACAGACTCCTGATATTCAGGAACGTATCGGCAAAGGTGACATTCCTGTGCTGTCTAAGATTCCAGTCATCGGAGACCTGTTTTTCTCCAATGCTTACTCTACTTCTTTCGTAGCGATTTTCCTGGCTTTTGTAGTATGGTACATTATCTACAAAACGCCGTTCGGCCTTCGTCTTCGTTCTGTCGGTGAACATCCGATGGCTGCAGATACGATGGGGATCAATGTTAATAAGACCCGTTACATCTCAGTTATTATCGGGGGAGCGTTTGCCGGTCTGGGCGGCGCCATCTATGTGGCATCAATCGCCGGAAACTTTACACAGTCTACCATTTCAGGACAGGGCTTTATGGCTCTTGCTGCGATGATCTTTGGTAAATGGCATCCGCTTGGGGCGATGGGAGCAGCGTTGTTCTTCGGTCTTGCCCAAAGTTTAAGTATCACAGGGGAACAGATTCCTCTTCTCAAGAATATTCCTGATGTTTATCTGCTGATCGCGCCTTATGTTCTTACCATTCTCGCTCTTGCAGGATTTGTTGGACGTGCAGACGCGCCTAAGGCATCCGGACAGCCTTACGAAAAAGGAAAAAGATAATTTACCGAACCTGCTTTTAGTTTCTGAAGCAGGTTTTTTTGTTTAAAGCAGGAAAAGTCATGATTCCTATGGAATGTGGGTACACTAGAAGGTATGATAAAACAATTTTGGAAAGGGAGGAAGCAAGATGACACTCGTAGACCATCAAGTGGCTGACTTGCCCGGCATTACCTTACATACGGTCGAAACCACTAAATATAAGACCACTTCCTTAATACTCCAGCTAAAGAGCCCGATTGTTGAGGAGGAGGTCACTAAAAGGGCACTGCTGCCTTTTGTTTTGCAGAGTGGAACGGAGAGATTTCCAAGCAGCAAAGAACTTCGTGAAGCTCTGGACAGCCTGTATGGAGCCACGCTGGGAGCCGATCTTTCGAAAAAGGGAGAATATCAAGTGATCACCCTGAGAATAGATGTGGCGAATGAAAAGTTTTTATCGGATAATACACCGCTGCTCGACAGGGCGTTTGAACTTTTGTCCGACGTACTTCTTAAGCCGGCAAAACAGGGGAATGCCTTTTTGTCTGAGATCGTACAGAAGGAAAAACGGTCGCTGAAGCAGCAGATCGAATCGATTTACGATGATAAAATGAGGTATGCCAACAAGCGTCTGATCGAGGAGATGTTTGAAGACGAGCCTTATCGTTTTAATGTATATGGAAGCGAAAAGGAAGTTGATGCCATTACTCCGGAAATTTTATACGACTATTATAACAAAGTGATTCAAGAAGACGAGATCCATCTGTACGCAGTTGGAGATGTGTCAAGAGAAGTTCTTAAGGATCTTACGGCAAAGCATTTCGTGTTTCCCAATGCCAAGACGGAGCCGAAGCGGATTTCTGCCACCGGAAAGCGCAGAGTCGATGAGGTCAAGGAGATTTTTGAAGAGCAGGAAGTTCAGCAAGGAAAGCTTCATATGGGATACCGGACATACATTACATACAGTGATCCGGATTACCTTCCTCTCCAAATATTCAACGGTGTTTTTGGCGGCTTCTCACATTCCAAGCTGTTCATGAACGTTCGTGAGAAAGAGAGCCTGGCTTACTATGCTGCTTCTCGTTTTGAGAGCCATAAAGGGATCATTTTTGTCATGTCCGGAATTGAAACCAATAATTATGAAAAAACAGTAAAAATCATCAATGAGCAATTAAAGGAGATCCAGAACGGCAACATAACGGATGCAGAGCTGGATCAGACAAAGGCAATGATCCGCAATCAGATCCTTGAGACAGTCGATGATTCCACCGGATTGGTAGAGGTTCTGTATCATGAGGTGGTCTCGCGCCATAAACGAAGCATCGAGGAATGGCTTGAAGGCATCGAGAATGTGACGAAAGAGCAAGTGGTCGGTGTCTCGAAAAAGATTGAACTTGATACGATCTATTTCTTAAAAGGGAGGGGCGATGCATAATATGGAACAGATTCATTTTAAACAGCTCAAAGAGACCCTTAACTTCAAGACACTTGATAACGGATTGAAAGTATTCGTGCTGGAGAAAAAGGACTTCAATAAAACATACGCTACGTTTACAACGAATTACGGATCTGTAGATAATCATTTCGTTCCTCTCGGAAAGAGTGAATCGGTCAAGGTACCGGACGGCATTGCCCATTTTCTCGAGCACAAACTATTTGAAAAAGAGCATGGAGACGTTTTTCAGGATTTCAGCAAACAGGGAGCATCGGCAAATGCCTTTACCACCTTTAAGCGAACCGCTTATTTGTTTTCCACGACAGGCGATGTTGAGAAGAACTTGACCACATTGATCGATTTCGTACAGGCGCCGTATTTCACTGAGAAAACGGTCGAAAAAGAAAAGGGAATCATCGGGCAGGAAATTCGAATGTATGATGACAATCCGGACTGGCGCGTATATTTTGGTCTGATTGCCAACATGTATCAAAAGCATCCGGTAGCCATCGATATAGCCGGAACAGTTGAATCGATCGCAAAAATTACGAAAGATGATCTTTATGAATGCTATGATACCTTCTATCATCCGAGCAATATGCTTCTCTTTATTGTAGGGCCGGTGGATGCTGAAAAGATCATGGAGCTTGTCGAGAAGAATCAGGCGGGCAAGGATTATAAAGACAAGCCTCCGATACAGCGTTTTTTTGATGAGGAACCTGCTCAGCCAGGCAAAAGAAAAGAAGTATTGAATATGCCGGTTCAAACACCGAAGTGCTATATGGGATATAAAGAGAAGCGTCCGGAAAGGGAAGGGAAAGAATTGCTCCTCCGTGAGCTCTCTGTTAATCTGCTGCTCGAAATGATGTTCGGCAAGAGCACAAAAAATTACGAGAAGCTCTATAATGAAGGGCTGATCGATCCTTCTTTTTCGTTTGACTATACAGAAGAACAGGGCTTTGGCTTCTCCATGATCGGAGGGGATACAACCGATCCTGATACATTTGCTGACACGATCTCACGAATGGTGGAGGAATTTAAAAAGCAAGATTTAAATCAGGACGACCTGGAACGAGCAAGAAAAAAGAAAATCGGCTCGTTTTTGCGGGCGTTGAACTCTCCTGAGTTTATCGCAAATCAGTTCACAAGATATGAATTTAACGGAATGAATCTTTTCGATGTGATTCCTACGTTTGAAGACTTAACCGCTGCACATCTTGAAGAAGCACTGCACGACCACTTCCAGGAGAGCCAGCTGACCATTTGCCAGGTAAAGAAAAAACAGTCATAATGGAGAAAAAAAACATCCCTGCCTTGCTGCAGGGATGTTTTTAAGCGGGTGAAAAACAGATGTCAGGATGGGTTTTAGTCACCGGTGCCAGCGGCGGAATTGGTTCGAGCATTTGCCGGACCCTTGCGATGGCCGGTTTCCACCTTATCATTCATTACAATAGAGGTGTTCAGGAAGCAAAGGACCTTCAGCAGGAGATCTCTGAAGCATTCGGAGTGGAGACATTATTGGTGCAGGCAGATTTATCAGATCCTGCAGGACCAGATCGCTTGCTCTCATCGCTCTTCATGCCGGTCGATGCGGTCATCCATAACAGTGCTAGTGCTTATTACGGGCTCCTGGCTGACATGGACAGCGAGATGGTCCAAAACATGATCCAGCTGAACTTAACGAGTCCGATCTTGATCACGAAACAGCTTCTGCCTTCTATGATGAGAAGAGGCAAAGGAAATATTATTGTCATCTCATCTGTCTGGGGTTCAGTAGGAGCTTCGTGTGAAGTCGTATATTCCGCTGTAAAAGGCGGACTGAATACATTCGTTAAAGCGTTAGCCAAAGAAGCAGCCCCTAACCGCATCAGGGTGAACGGCATCGCTCCGGGGGCGGTCAAGACTCGGATGATGGAAAATTTTACAGAGGAAGAATTGGGTATGCTGACCGACGAGATTCCTGAAGGCCGGCTTGCCCGCCCGGAAGAAATAGCCGAAATCGTGTCTTTCCTCTTGTCAGACCGTTCCTCCTACATAAATGGTCATATTATTTCTGCGACAGGCGGCTGGCATAATTGACGGCGAAGGGTGCAGGGGAAATATCCAATCACATGCATAATTCAAGTCCCTTCTTGAAATATTATAGAATGTACCATATTTTAAGGAGGAAAATAAATGTCTGTATTAGATAACTTTGGACAATGGAAGAATTTTCTCTCTGACCGTCTTGAGCATGCTCAAGGACAGGGGATGGACCAGTCAACCGTATCCAATCTTGCTACAGAAATCGGCGGCTATCTTGCTTCCCATGTTGATCCTAAAAACGCGGAAGAAAAAGTGCTTGCCGATCTTTGGAATGTTGCAAGCGATGACGAAAAGCATTCAATTGCCAACATGATGGTTAAATTAGTTCAGAACGACAAGGGACAACAGTAAATAAAAGGATGTTAAGAATTTTTCTTAACATCCTTTTATTTTTTCTTTCATAATAAATTGAAATCAGATATTATTAATTAATGAAGTGCGAAATTACTGATAAAATACAGGAAATAGGAAAGGGAGATGAAGAGTGGGCGAACAGGAATGGTATTTGGAATATGAAATCAATAAAAATCGTCCTGGTCTCCTTGGTGACATATCATCCCTTCTTGGAATGCTGGGCATCAATATTGTGACCATCAATGGCGTTGACAACGAAAGAAGAGGACTGCTTCTCATCGTCGACCGGCAGGAGAAAGTAGACCGCCTTCGCTCTATTTTACAATCGATGGATAATATTACAGTCACGAAATTCCGTAAACCAAAATTACGAGATATTCTCGCTGTCCGTCATGGACGTTATATACAACGGGACGCAGACGATAAAAAAACATTCAGATTTGTAAGAGATGAACTGGGGCTCCTTGTTGACTTTTTAGCCGAGCTGTATAAAGTCGAGGGCCATAAATTGATCGGCATCCGGGGGATGCCAAGGGTAGGGAAGACAGAATCAATCGTAGCATCAAGTGTTTGTGCCAGCAAAAAATGGGTGTTCATATCTTCTACGCTGCTGAAGCAAACGATTCGGACCCAGCTTGCGGACGATGAATACAGTACGGACAACGTCTATATTATTGACGGCATCGTGTCATCAAGGCGTTCAAACGAAAGGCACTGGCAGCTGGTCCGGGAAATCATGCGCCTTCCATCGGCGAAGGTCATCGAGCATCCAGACGTTTTTGTTCAGCAGACCGAATATACAATGGATGATTTTGATTACATTATTGAACTTAGAAACGAACCGAATGAAGAAATTACATATGAAGTAATAGAGACAGATGTAGGATTTTCCGCATTTGAATAACTTCAATTAGTGGAAGGTGGTAAATTTGACTGAATTAGGAAATTTCTTAAGGGAAAAAAGGGAAGAAAAAGGCCTTTCTCTTGAACAGCTTCAAACGGAAACGAAAATACAAAAACGCTACCTGCAGGCGATTGAAGATGGCCGATACGATATATTGCCGGGTTCCTTCTACGCCAGGGCGTTTATAAAAAATTACAGCGAAACGGTCGGGCTCGATTTTGAAGAAGTGTTTTCACAGTTTGAAAACGATATCCCTAAAGCAGAAAAAGAGCCGACTGAATTTGTACCCCGCTCTGAAAGAAATAAGCAGCCCCTCGACGGGAAGGACTCTGTTATTACCGTGTGGCTTCCTAAAGTGCTGATCATTGCTGTGATTCTTGCCCTTTTGATCAGTGTTTGGGCTTACCTGGCAAACAGGGGAAATGACGGAGCGGATTCCAAGGATGCCAATAAGCCAGCCAGTGTAGAGCTCGACAAGAGCAAGAATGCTGCAAATACAGACAAGAAAAAGGATTCAATTGCGGAAAAACCAGGGAATGATACTCCTAAGAAGCCGGAAGAGCCAAAAAAGAAAGAATTCGCTCTGACAAAGCAGGCTACACAGGGAATCACGACTACATATGAACTAAGCAAAGCAGAGGATTTTAAAATCGCCTTTAAAATGGACGGGCCAGTATACATGGATGTGAAAGCGGACAACAAAATCATGGCCAGCAAAATGTTTAAGAAAGGTGACACTGCCAGCTATGACTTATCAGGCAAAAAAGAAGTAGAACTGAATATTGGCGCCGCCAATTTTGCGAAAATGACGATTAATGGTAAACCGTTCTCTTACCCGATTCCGCCTGTTAAGAGTGGTATTCACCAAAGAATCGTCATTAAAAACACGGCTTCCGGCAAACAATAACAAACGTAAAGTGCCGTGTAATGGTTGTCAAAATTGGAGGAAATAATATGAACTTGCCTAATAAAATTACAATTTCACGAATTTTTCTTATTCCTGTATTCATGATTGTTCTGCTTGCCCCTTTTGATTGGGGACACGTGACCTGGCTGGATGTGGACATCCCGGTCACTCATTTGGCAGCGGCCTTGATTTTCATTGTTGCTTCCTGTACTGACTGGGTAGACGGATATTATGCACGTAAGCTTAACCTCGTCACGAATTTCGGAAAGTTTTTAGACCCTCTGGCGGACAAACTGCTTGTAACCGCTGCATTCGTAGCACTCGTTGAAGTCGGCTATGCTCCGGCATGGATGGTCATTATTATTCTGAGCAGGGAGTTTGCGGTGACAGGCATCCGCCTCGTTGCAGCGGCTGAAGGTGCTGTGATCGCAGCAAGCCAGATGGGCAAATTGAAAACTTGGATTCAGATCATCGCCATCTCCGCCCTTTTATTGCATAATATACCATTCGAGTGGATCGGCATTCCGTTCGCTGAGATCAGCCTATGGGCTGCTACGCTCATCACTCTTTATTCAGGGTGGGAATATTTTATTCAAAACAAAGAAGTTATGCTAAAATCAAAATAACAGCATGAACAGGAGAGGAACTCTCCTGTTTTTTTTCATCAAATTAAACAAAAGTTTAACAATATACATATTGGAGGAATACACAAATGAATGCAGAAATCATTGCTGTTGGGAGCGAGCTTTTACTCGGTCAGATTGCAAACACGAATGCTAAATTCATCTCTTCTGAATTGGCAGATCTCGGGATCAATGTCTTCTATCATTCTGTAGTGGGCGATAATCCCCGCCGTCTGGAATCGGTCATCCGCACCGCACAGAGCCGTTCAGACCTCCTTATCTTTACCGGCGGGCTTGGACCGACGAAAGACGACCTTACCAAAGAAACCATCGCCTCCGTTCTGGGAAGGGCCCTTGTCTATGATCAGGAGGCAATGGACCATATTGAGATGTATTTCAAAAGAACGGGCAGGGCTATGACGGAGAACAATAGAAAACAGGCGCTTGTTCTAGAAGGCTGTGAAGTTTTGCCGAACAGACACGGAATGGCTCCGGGAATGGCTCTGAATACAGACGGCCTCACCTATATTCTGCTTCCTGGACCTCCGAAAGAGATGCAGCCGATGTTCACCCATTTTGCGGCACCCTATCTTTCAGGCAGACTGCCGGGCAAGGAACCAATCGTATCCCGTGTTCTTCGGTTCTTTGGAATAGGTGAATCGCTCCTTGAGGCTACACTGGAGGATATTATTGATGAGCAGAGTAATCCCACCGTGGCCCCTCTTGCCGGAAATCATGAGGTGACACTCAGACTCTCCGCAAAATTTAAGGATGTTAACACTGCTGAGGAGCAGCTTGATGTGCTGGAAGGTAAAATCCGTGAGCGAGTAGGAAAATATTTGTATGGCTACGGTGATGATACGCTGCATAAAGCAGCTGCTGAAGTGCTGAAAGAGAGGAAGCTGTCCGTTTCTTCTGCTGAGAGCCTTACCGGCGGATGGTTTGGAAAACAGTTGACCGACCTGCCGGGAAGCTCTGAAATATTTAAAGGTTCTGTTGTTTGCTATACCAATGAGATAAAAGAACAGATCCTGGGTGTTTCTCATGAATTGCTTTCATCCGAGGGTGCTGTAAGCGAGGGTTGTGCGAAACAGATGGCTGAAAATGTGCGCAGGCTGACTGGAAGCAACATCGGCATCAGCTTTACAGGGGTAGCCGGGCCTGGGCCGAGTGAAAACAAGGACGCCGGCACCGTTTATATCGGGCTGGCCGATTCCTCAGGCACAGAGGTCTTTCCTCTTTCACTATCGGGGTCAAGGACATCAGTCAGAGAGAGGTCCGTCTTGTATGGAATGTTCTACTTATTGTCAAAGGTCAAAAAAGGTCAATAAAAAAACGAATAAATGTTCGCAAAAAGATTGGCAAACAGTAAAAAAAGAAGTAAAATAGAGCTATAGGAAACGACATCATAATGTACTTACATGTGCAATGATATAAATTTGAGGAGTGATTACATGAGCGACCGCAAAGCGGCATTGGAAATGGCCTTGCGCCAGATTGAAAAGCAATTCGGAAAAGGATCCATCATGAAACTTGGCGAGCAGGCTGAACAGAGAGTTTCAACGATCTCCAGCGGCTCCCTTGCACTTGATATCGCACTTGGCGTAGGCGGATATCCAAGAGGGCGTATCATCGAAGTATACGGGCCAGAATCATCAGGTAAGACGACAGTCGCTCTGCATGCGATTGCAGAAGTGCAGAAGAACGGCGGACAAGCTGCATTCATTGATGCAGAGCATGCGCTCGATCCTGTTTATGCCCAAAAGCTTGGCGTAAACATTGATGAGCTCCTTTTATCTCAGCCGGATACAGGCGAACAGGCTCTTGAGATCGCTGAAGCCCTCGTCCGAAGCGGTGCAGTGGATATTCTGATCATTGACTCCGTAGCGGCTCTGGTTCCTAAAGCAGAAATTGAAGGAGAGATGGGGGACTCTCACGTAGGCCTTCAGGCAAGGCTGATGTCCCAAGCGTTAAGAAAACTTTCCGGAGCGATCAGCAAATCAAAAACCATCGCAGTCTTCATTAACCAGATCCGTGAAAAAGTCGGTGTTATGTTCGGGAACCCCGAAACTACCCCGGGTGGACGTGCCTTAAAATTCTATTCTTCTGTCCGTCTGGAAGTCCGCCGTGCTGAAACCTTGAAACAGGGCACGGATATGGTAGGTAATAAAACAAGAATCAAAGTTGTGAAAAATAAAGTGGCTCCTCCTTTCAAACAAGCTGAAGTAGACATCATGTATGGCGAAGGAATCTCCCGGGAAGGGGAAATCCTTGATATCGGCTCTGACATTGACATCGTTCAAAAAAGCGGTTCCTGGTATTCCTTTGAAGGAGACCGCCTTGGCCAGGGCAGAGAGAATTCCAAACAATTCCTGAAAGAAAACGAGGAAGTGGCAGAGGAGATCATAACTCAAATAAGAAACTATTATCGCCTCGGTGAAGAAGTCAATGCTCCGGATCCTGCCCAACAGGAAGAAGAGTTTGAATTAACCGAATAGCATCTGAAACCGTACATAGAAATTATGTACGGTTTTTTTGGGGATAAAAAAGATTTCTTTCATCCGCGGCTACCAAGCCGATGGAAACGGTTTTCCCGCTGATCCTGAAGAAAAGAGAAAACAGGAGCCAAGGCGGCTGTACGGTCTGGTTGTAGGAATGATTTCCTTTGATTGGATATAAATAAAACTTGCCAATTTTGAAAGTAAGATTTATCATAGATAATTTGACATCTCTTGACATAACGTGCTGTCCTTTATAAAATGGAGATATACTTTGATTTCATCTGAAATTAAAAGATATAACCTGAAATGAGAATGGCATGACTTGTGCACAACACTTTGTTACACGAATGATGCTTATGACCCAGTAAAAAAAGTAGATAGCAAGAGGAGGTGGAAACATGGAAAACATGATTGTCTTCATCTCCAGTTTGCTTGTCTCAGCAGGTGTCGGTGCAGTTGTCGGATATCTTGTTAGGAAAAAAATCGCCGAAGCTAAAATTTCGAGCGCGGAAAATGCTGCTGCTCAAATCGTTGAAGAAGCTAAGCGAGATGGTGAAGCGAGCAAGAAGGAAGCGCTGCTTGAAGCCAAGGATGAAATCCATAAGCTAAGAACAGAAGCAGAGCGCGACATTCGTGAACGCAGAAATGAGCTTCAGAGACAAGAACAACGATTGGTACAAAAAGAAGAGATTCTAGACAGGAAAAGTGAAACTCTTGATAAAAAAGAGGAATCATTGGAGAAACGTGAGGAATCTCTCACCAAAAAACAACGACAAATTGAAGAGATTGAAAGCAAAGTGGAGGAGCTGCTCCGAGAGCAGCAAAGGGAATTGGAACGCATATCCGGCTTTACGCGTGAAGAAGCTAAGCTGATCATCATGAGCGAAGTGGAAAACGAAGTTTCACATGAAATGGCTATGATGGTAAAGGATATGGAAAATCGCGCCAAGGAAGAAGCGGATAAGAAAGCAAAAGAAATTCTTTCTCTCGCTATTCAGCGTTGCGCGGCTGACCACGTTGCTGAAACGACAGTTTCTGTAGTGAATTTGCCAAATGATGAGATGAAGGGCCGGATTATCGGACGTGAAGGACGAAATATCCGTACGCTTGAAACGCTTACAGGTATTGATTTGATCATTGATGATACGCCTGAGGCCGTTATACTTTCTGGTTTTGATCCGATCCGACGGGAAATCGCCCGCATGGCGCTTGATAAGCTCGTTCAGGACGGCAGGATTCATCCAGCTAGAATCGAAGAGATGGTTGAAAAATCTCGCCGTGAAGTGGACGAATATATCAGAGAGGTCGGTGAACAGACTACTTTTGAAGTAGGAGTTCATGGGCTGCATCCAGATTTGATCAAAATTCTGGGGCGCTTAAAGTATCGTACAAGCTATGGACAGAATGTATTGAAGCATTCGATGGAAGTAGCGTACCTCGCAGGCTTGATGGCAGCAGAAATTGGAGAAGATGTTCATTTGGCCCGCCGTGCCGGATTGCTTCATGACATCGGAAAAGCGATCGACCATGAAGTCGAAGGCAGCCACGTCGATATCGGAGTGGAATTGGCAACCAAGTATAAGGAACATCCGGTCGTGATCAATTCAATTGCCTCCCATCACGGAGATACCGAACCAACTTCAATTATCGCTACTCTTGTTGCTGCCGCAGATGCGTTATCTGCAGCAAGGCCGGGAGCGAGACGTGAAACACTGGAAACGTATATCCGACGGCTGGAAAAACTCGAAGAGATTTCTGAGTCGTTTGACGGTGTGGAAAAATCTTTTGCCATCCAGGCAGGTAGAGAGATCCGGATCATGGTTAAACCAGATTTGATTGATGATTTAGCTTCTTACCGTTTAGCGCGGGATATTACGAAGAAAATTGAAAGTGAACTGGATTACCCAGGACATATTAAAGTAACAGTCATTCGGGAAACAAGAGCTGTTGAGTACGCAAAATAAAGTGGTGTATACCACTTTATTTTGTTTTTATACAGAATGTAGTAAAAAGGAGTTCTTCATGAAGATTTTATTTGTAGGGGACGTCGTCGGTTCTCCAGGAAGAAAAATGATCGATACCTATTTGCCCAAGTTAAAACGCAAATATCAGCCGCTTGTTACCATTGTGAACGGAGAGAACGCTGCGCATGGCAGAGGAATTACCGGAAAGATCGTAAAAGGAATTTTTGAAGCCGGAGCACAGGCAATCACACTTGGAAATCACGCATGGGACAATAGGGAAATTTTTGAAATCATCGATAGCACCCCCCAATTGGTAAGGCCGGCAAACTTTCCGGCTGGAACGCCAGGCAGCGGATCAGCGATCTTAAAGATGAATCAACTGGAAATCGGCATTATCAATTTACAGGGCCGAACATTTCTTCCGCCTCTGGACTGCCCTTTTGAAAAAGCTGAACAGCTGGTAGAAGAGATGCGTAAGAGGACGCCGGTCATCTTTGTCGATTTTCATGCCGAAGCAACCAGTGAAAAGCAGGCGATGGGCTGGTTCCTTGACGGCAAAGTTACAGCCGTTGTCGGTACACACACCCATGTACAGACTGCAGATCAGCGAATCCTGCCACAAGGGACCGCATACTTGACGGATGTTGGCATGACAGGTCCGTATGACGGGATATTAGGGATGGATCGTGAAGCGGTATTAAAAAAGTTTCTTACCAGTTTACCGGTAAGGTTTGAAGTTTCTTCCGGGAGGGAACAGTTAAGTGGCGTCTTAATAGAGTGTGATCCTGCAACTGGAAAAGCCAAAAGTATCAAGACCATTTTGATTAACGACGACCACCCGTTTTTTGAATAAAATACATTTTAGTTTCACATTTTATGGCTTGCCGGGCTTCATATGTAAACTTTTCCATACTGCAGGAATACGGGCTCTTACCAATGAATATAGTAAAATGGGTATCATATCTCTAAGGAGGTACAAATTAATGGAAATATTAAAAGTTTCAGCAAAATCCAACCCTAATTCTGTAGCTGGTGCACTCGCCGGAGTTCTTCGTGAAAGAGGAGGAGCTGAAATTCAAGCTATTGGGGCGGGTGCATTAAACCAAGCCGTTAAGGCAGTAGCAATCGCACGAGGATTTGTAGCGCCTAGCGGAGTTGACCTCATTTGTATTCCTGCGTTCACTGATATTTTAATTGATGGAGAAGAAAGAACGGCGATCAAGCTGATTGTTGAACCTCGTTAAGTTAAAGACTATAAGCTGCCTGTTTGCCTGATTTTAGCGCAAACAGGTTTTTTCATGCAAAAATGTGAAGTGGAATCGATTTGAAACCCGGCGGTTGTGCCTAATAATTTTAATGGAATACTTGCTTTTTTGCTTAGTTAGGTCTAGAATTGTAAACGTTTAGTACATATTTTTTAACAAACAGCTTTGGTGATCAGCGCGCTTATTTTCTATTGGAAAATAGCGTATTTTTATACATAAAGCTGTCGGTGAGTATACAGAATGAAAAGCATAGAAGGGGTGGAGTTCATGGTGGATCAACTTTCCTGGAAAGTTGGCGGACAGCAAGGGGAAGGGATAGACAGTACCGGAGAAATTTTTGCAATGGCCTTAAATCGTCTTGGATACTATCTCTACAGTTATCGGCATTTTTCTTCCCGTATTAAAGGCGGACATACAAATAATAAAATTCGTGTCAGTACAAAACAAACAAGGTCGATTTCGGACGATCTTGATATCTTAATCGCATTTGATCAGGAAACGATCGATGTGAATGTTCATGAGATGCGTGACGGAGGTGTCGTCATCGGCGATGCAAAGTTCAATCCAGTCGTTCCGGAAGGCTCTAATGTAAGGCTCTTTTCAGTTCCCTTCACGGAAATAGCGAATGAGCTCGGCACATCCTTAATGAAGAACATGGTGGCTATCGGAGCTACCAGTGCGGTGCTTGATCTGCCTGCTGAATCGTACATAGAAGTGGTAGAAGAAATCTTTTCAAGAAAAGGCGCCAAAGTTGTTGAAAAGAATATGGATGCGATTCGCAAAGGCGCTGAGTTCTTTAATGAGGCAGCAGGCGGACCGATCGAAGGGTTCCAGCTGGAAAAAGCAGATGGAAAAAAACGTATGTTTATGATCGGCAATGATGCCATCGCTCTCGGATTCGTTGCAGGCGGCGTACGTTTTATGGCTGCTTATCCGATTACTCCGGCTTCAGAGATCATGGAGTACCTTATTAAGAAACTTCCGCAGTTCGGCGGAACAGTAATTCAAACAGAGGATGAAATTGCGGCGTGTACGATGGCGATCGGCGCTAACTATGCGGGTGTTCGTACCGTCACTTCTTCTGCGGGTCCCGGTTTATCCCTCATGATGGAATCCATCGGCCTAGCAGGAATGACGGAAACACCGCTCGTTGTTGTTGATACGCAGCGCGGGGGTCCGAGCACAGGGCTTCCGACCAAGCAGGAACAATCGGATTTGATGGCCATGATCTATGGTACGCATGGTGAGATACCAAAGGTTGTCATGGCGCCAAGCACTGCGGAAGAAGCGTTCTATGACGCAGTTGAAGCATTGAATATCGCAGAGGAGTACCAATGTCCGGTCATCCTGCTGACAGATCTTCAGCTGTCTCTAGGAAAGCAGTCCGTTGAGCCCCTGGATTTCAGTAAGGTGGAAATCCGCCGCGGCACTCTTGATTTGAACGCCGAGATTCCTGAAGAGGAGGGCGGTTATTATAAACGGTATGAGCTGACAGAGTCCGGTATATCCCCTCGCGTCATCCCAGGAATGAAGAACGGAATTCATCACGTGACAGGTGTCGAGCATGATGAAACAGGCAAACCGTCTGAAGTGGCTGGCAACCGCTTGAAGCAGATGGATAAGCGCCTTAGAAAATTGAAGAATTTAAAGTTCAACACTCCGGTCGTAAAATATACCCCGAATGAAGAGGCTGATCTTCTCCTTGTCGGATTCAACTCAACAAGAGGCGTGATTGAAGAAGTCATTCCTCGTTTGGAGGCAGAAGGAATTAAAGTAAACCATGCGCATCTTCGTTTGATCCATCCTTTCCCGATTGAAGAGATGAAACCTTTAATCGATTCAGCGAAGAGAGTAGCCGTCATCGAGAATAATGCGACTGGCCAGCTGGCCAATATCCTTAAGATGAACCTTGGTTCTCATCAAAAGATCGAAAGTATCTTAAAATATGACGGAAATCCATTTCTTCCTTCTGAAATTTTCAATAAATGCAAGGAGCTGGTTTAAATGGCGACGTTTAAAGACTTCAGAAACTCAGTAAAACCGAACTGGTGCCCTGGCTGCGGCGATTTTTCCGTGCAGGCATCCATACAGCGGGCGGCAGCAAACGTCGGTCTTGAACCGAACGACCTGGCAGTGATCTCGGGGATCGGCTGTTCGGGCCGGATCTCAGGCTATATTAAATCCTACGGTTTCCACGGCATTCACGGACGTGTTCTTCCCATCGCACAAGGAGTAAAGATGGCCAACCGTGATCTCACAGTCATTGCCTCCGGAGGGGACGGTGACGGATTTGCAATCGGAATGGGGCATACCGTTCATGCCATCCGCAGAAATATTGATGTCACCTACATCGTTATGGATAACCAAATTTACGGGTTGACGAAAGGGCAGACCTCACCGCGTTCTGCTGAAGGATTTAAAACGAAGAGTACGCCTGAAGGTTCTGTTGAGTCTGCCATTGGTATCATGGAGCTTGCTCTTACAGCAGGTGCGACGTTCGTGGCTCAAAGCTTTTCAAGTGACTTAAAAGAACTGACAGCAATCATTCAAAAAGGGATTGAACATAAAGGATTCTCGTTGATTAATGTGTTCTCTCCTTGTGTCACCTACAATAAAGTAAACACGTACGACTGGTTCAAAGAACATCTTACGAGTCTTGATACCATTGAAGGCTACGATTCTTCTAACCGTATGATGGCAATGCAGACCTTGATGGAGCACGACGGCCTCGTCAAAGGCATCATCTACCAGAATAAAGAGAAGCCTTCCTATCAAGATCTAGCCCATGGATACAGCAAAGAGGCATTATCCAAAGCCGACCTTAAGATGGATGAAGAGAAATTCAACGGCTTACTGGCCGAGTTTATGTAATAAAAAGAGAAGCGCAAGCGCCCTTCATAGGGCCCGACAAGCGCTTACAACCTGATTCAAGAAAAAGGCATCCTGGAACTTTTGTTTCAGGATGCCTTTTTTGGATTTCGCAATGCGAGCTCCAGTCTTTTGTTTCTCACGATGGAGATCATATTGATGAGCAAGAAGATCATTGTAATATAAAAGATGTCTTTGATGTTGTATGAAGCAGCAACAAAGGTACCAAGCAAAGGACCCAGAAGATTTCCCAAAAAACGGGCCGAAGAACTGATGCCAAAAGCAGTTGCCTGCAGGTTGGAAGGAGCCAGTTTTTTTACGAGAACATTCAACGAAGGAATCATTCCGCCAATGAACAGACCGAGTAGAAATCTGCCTGCCAACAAAATGTGAACATCGGTTGCCAGTACTTGCGGCAGAAAGGCAAGAGCGGCCATCGTTAACGAGAGGATCAGAACCTTCCGCTGGCCATAGCGGTCGCCGATTCGCCCTAAGATCGGGGATCCGATCAAATTGGCAATACCGGTTACAGCACTGACCAGCCCCACGATTAGTGTCAAATGGTTTCCGTGGTAGATGGTTCTCGTATAGAGAGTGATAATCGGCTGGATGCTCATCATGGCCATCTGGGTGATCGCTGCTGCAATGAATACCGGATAAAGAGGTTTCAGCTCTTTCCATTCGTTTTTCTGCTTTTTCTTTCTTTCTTTTTTTACTGGGAGATCTTCTTTAATGAAGAATAAAACGACGAGTCCTGCGATGAGGATCAGTCCTCCGGTGATGAAAAAGACACCTTCAAATCCAAACAACTCCGACAGGAAGCCTCCGATCAAAGGTCCGATCAGTGTCCCGACAATCTGCCCCGTCTGCAGGGTTCCAAGGGATCTTCCTGCATCTTTGTCTGGTGTAACTGAAGCCTGAAGGGAAATCGACATGGAGATGAATCCGGAGAATAAACCGTTGACCAAACGCAGGACGAGAAGCTGCTCAGGGCCGGTGACGAGCCCCATTAAGGCTGTGACGGTGCCCATGCCAACCGCAGACCGGATAAGCATGACCTTTCTGCCATAACGGTCGGCGAGCGAGCCCCAGAGCGGCTGAAATAAAAAAGAAGTGATAAACTGGGCAGAAAAGATCCATCCTGTCCAATGTTCAACACTCTGTATATTTGTAACTCCTAATTTTTCAATATAGAGGGGCAAGAAGGGGAAGATCAGACTCATTCCTGCGGCGATAAGAAAATTAGCCGGCCAAAGAATCCAAAGGGATCGTTTCCAGTACATAACAGCATCATCTCTTTCATATACAGTTCATCTGATTTCTATTGTACTACCATTATTTAATAAAGTGAAATTTAAGGTAAATTAACTATTCGTGACCGCCTGCTTTTGGATGCAGTCCAAACATTCCTTTTACTATCGAAGTCTGTTATAATATTGAAGTTATGAGAAAAATCAACCTCTAGAGTTTCGCTGTTTGCAAGGGAGGAAATTGCAATGAATCCAAAGGGAACCAACCCTGTAAAAGATAAAAAGAAAACCGCTAAGGACTACGCGAGCTATTTTCAGACAACCTATCAGCCGCCTTCCTTAAAGGACGCCAAAAAGCGCGGTAAGGAAGAAATTAAAATTGTAAAAGATTTTGTGATTGAGGAAGAATTAAGAACGATCGGAAAAGGAAAAAAGTTTTATATCAGAACGTATGGCTGCCAGATGAACGAGCATGATACGGAAATCATGGCTGGAATTCTCGGTGATATGGGTTATGATCCGACAACTGATATGATGGAGGCCGATCTGATCTTGCTCAATACGTGTGCGATCAGGGAAAACGCCGAGAATAAGGTGTTCGGCGAACTAGGTCATCTTAAACCGCTGAAGGTGGATAAGCCTGACCTGTTGATCGGGGTATGCGGCTGCATGTCGCAAGAAGAATCGGTAGTTAACAAACTGCTGAAAACGTATCAACAGGTAGATATGATCTTTGGTACCCATAACATCCACAGACTTCCGCAAATTGTGAAAGAAGCCTATCTTTCAAAAGAAAGAGTCGTTGAAGTTTGGTCCAAAGAAGGAGATATCGTTGAGAACCTGCCCCGGGTGCGAAAAGGCAACATTCAGGGATGGGTCAACATCATGTACGGCTGCGATAAGTTTTGCACTTATTGTATCGTTCCTTATACACGAGGCAAGGAAAGGAGCCGCCGTCCGGAAGATATTATAGAAGAAGTGCGGCACTTAGCCAGGAATGGCTATCAGGAAGTAACGCTACTGGGCCAGAACGTGAACGCTTACGGAAAAGACTTTGAAGATATGACGTACGGTCTTGGAGACCTGATGGACGAGATCCGCAAGATCGATATTCCAAGAATCCGCTTTACGACAAGCCATCCGCGTGACTTTGATGACCACCTCATCGAAGTCCTGGCCAAAGGCGGAAACCTGGTCGAACATATTCATCTTCCCGTACAGCACGGAAACAGTGAGATACTTAAGCTCATGGCCAGAAAGTACACACGTGAACACTATTTGGAACTCGTAGGGAAGATAAAGAAAGCCATCCCGAATGCAGCCTTGACGACAGATATCATCGTCGGTTTCCCGAATGAGACCGAAGAACAGTTTGAGGAAACACTGTCATTGGTAAAAGAGGTTGAATACGATGCAGCCTATACCTTCATTTATTCACCAAGGGAAGGGACGCCAGCGGCGAAAATGGCGGACAACGTGCCTATGGAAGTCAAAAAAGAGAGACTTCAGCGTTTAAATTCGGTACTAAACGATATTTCGCTGCGCAAGAACCAAGCCTACCTGGATACGGTTGTTGAAGTCCTCGTTGAAGGGGAAAGCAAGAAGAAGCCTGACGTATTGTCAGGCCATACTGCATCAAATAAAGTAGTTAACTTCAAAGGGCCGAAGCACCTCATCGGCAAGATTGTAAAAGTGCATATCAACGATGCGAAAACATGGACATTAAGCGGGGATCTAATAGAAGAAAAGGCGGGAGTGTTAGAGGGATGACCTATACAAAAAGTGATATCTTGGAAAAGGCGAAAGAACTGGCAGAAATGATCGCACAAACAGAAGAAGTTGATTTTTTTAAACGGGCGGAACAGCAGATCAACGAAAACGGCACGGTATCCTTTATGATCGCCCAGATCAAAAAGCTGCAGAAGGAAGCAGTCAACCTTCAGCATTACGGTAAGCACGAAGCCCATAAGGAAGTAGAAGAAACCATCGATAATCTGATGAAGGAAGTGGACAGCATCCCGGTTGTTCAGCAGTTTAAGCAATCACAAGCGGATGTGAACGATATCTTGCAGATGGTGTCCCACACCATTTCCAACACAGTTACCGATGAGATCATCGAGTCAACAGGCGGCGATCTTTTAAAAGGTACTACAGGCTCAGCGGAAAGTTGTTCCACTGGAAATTGCGGCTGCCACTAATACGAAGACCAGGAGAATCTTGCATTCTCCTGGTCTTTTTAAATTTCACGTACCGTATTTTAAGAATAAAATATTTTCAAAATTAGGTCACCATCTGGGCATTTTACATAAACTGTATTAACGACATCATAAAAAAGTTTTTTAGCACACTAGTCATTTGCCCTGCATAGGATGAAATGAAGATTGGAAGAGGAGGGATTAAGTCTATGTCAAACATAGATCAAGATCTGAATTACAGAGAGATTATTTGCAAAGCAGTATGCGGCAAGGGGCGGAAATTCTCTCAGTCAACACATACGATCACTCCAAGCCATAGACCTACGAGTATCCTTGGAAGCTGGATCATCAATCATTCATATAAAGCTTCCAGGAACAGTGATGACACGGTTGAAGTGGAAGGCAATTATGATATTAGCATCTGGTATGCATACAACAATAACACAAAGACCGAGGTTGTTACCGAAACAGTAGGCTACAAGGATTCGATCGTACTTAGTACACGAGATGAGCATGCGACAGGAAAAGATCTAGAAGTTTCCGCAAGGTGCATTCAGGCACCAAACACCTTGGAAGCAACAATCTCACCGAATGGGGGGCGTGTGGTCATTCAATGTGAACGCGAATTCACATGCGATGTGATCGGTGAAACTAAAGTCTGCGTATATGTGAATCCTGACGGTGCGCTTGATGATTGGGAAGAAAAAGACTGGGATTACGGACTCGACGATCAGGATGTTGATGATATTGATCAATTCTTCATGGGTGAGCTGGATGAATAACGAAACAAGGAAGAAGATGCCTTCTTCCTTGCTTTTTTATGTTCAGAGGTTCTGTTTTCTTTAATCCAAATCAACATCCTATGCTATAATGAACTATTGAAAATAGAACTTAGAAGTTAGGTGAAAGCATGGCACAATACACACCAATGATTCAGCAATATTTAAAAATAAAATCGTCTCACCGTGACGCCTTTTTATTTTTCAGGCTCGGTGATTTTTATGAAATGTTTTTTGAGGATGCGACAAGAGCATCCCAGCTGCTTGAAATTACATTGACGAGCAGGGAAGGTGGAACCTCCGAACGCATACCGATGTGCGGGGTCCCTCACCATTCTGCTGCCAATTATATTAAACAGCTCGTGGAATCCGGCCACAAGGTCGCGATCTGTGAACAAGTGGAGGATCCAAAGTCGGCAAAAGGGGTCGTGAAAAGGGAAGTCATTCAGATCATTACCCCGGGAACCGTGATGGACCAAAACCTGTTAAAAGAAACCGAAAATAATTTTATTGCTGCTGTTTCCTGCAAAGATGAACAATACAGCATCGTGCTCAATGACCTTTCCACGGGTGAATTAAAAGGATATTTGTATAAAGGTGATACCTCTATGCTTATGAGTGAGCTTCAGGCGATGCATGCGAGAGAAGCCATCATGTCTTCTGAACTCTATGATCATATCGCCGAAACTCTTCGATTGCGGTATCAGATCGTCAGCTCCATTCAGGACAAGAGTGAGGTACCCGATCCTTTTCGCCGCTTAGTACAGAAGAACGAAAAAGAACTGATGAAAGAAGCGTGCGGCCGGCTCTTTCACTATTTGCTGCATACACAAAAGCGTGCGTTGGAACATCTGCAGCCTCTGAGCATGCAGCATCTTAATGAATATATGAAACTGGACAGCTTTTCCAGACGCAATTTGGAGCTGGTTGAAACGAACCGTTCAAAAGGAAAAAAGGGATCGCTTCTATGGCTGCTTGACCGTACGGTTACCGGGATGGGAAGCAGGAGACTGAAGCAATGGATCGAACAACCCCTGCTCGTTCCTGATCTTATTCAGCAACGGCTGGATGTGGTGGAAGAACTCATTCAGGAGTTTTTTGTCCGTGAAGAGCTGCGTGATAAACTCAAACAGGTATATGACCTAGAGAGGCTTGCGGGGAAAGTATCGTTTGGCAATATTACAGCGCGTGACCTCATTCAGTTGAAACAAACGCTGGGCAGCGTTCCAGGCATTAAGCAGGCGCTCTTACAATTGTCCAATCCATACAGCAGAGGATTGGCGGAACAGATGGACAGCCATGAAGAGCTGTACAACTATCTTGAATCTTCTCTGCATGACGATCCTCCATTATCATTAAAAGAGGGCGGATTGATCAAAGACGGCTATCATAAAGAGCTGGATACATACAGGGATGCCAGTGTAAATGGAAAAGCATGGATCGCATCTCTCGAACAGAAGGAGAGAAGCGAAACCGGCATCAAATCACTCAAAATCGGCTATAACCGGATATTTGGCTATTTTATAGAAGTGACTCGTTCAAACCTGTCTCTCATTCCAGAAGGGCGTTATGAAAGAAAACAAACACTTGCGAATGCTGAGCGGTTTGTAACTCCGGATCTCAAAGAGAAGGAGAGACTGATCCTTGAAGCGGAAGAGAAGATGGTCTCATTGGAGTACGAACTCTTCCTGCAAGTGAGAGAACATGTGAAAAGCTATATCCAATCTCTGCAGCTGCTGGCGAAGCAGTTGAGTGAAATCGATGTATTGCAGGCGTTTGCTGCGGTCAGCGAAGAACAAAGATATGTAAAGCCTCTCATCTCTTCGACTAACTCCGTGTCCATTTCCAACGGGCGGCATCCTGTAGTGGAGAAGGTGATGGATGCTCAGGAATATGTACCGAATGATATCTATTTGAACGATGACCGCTCGATGCTCTTGATTACAGGGCCGAACATGGCCGGTAAGAGCACTTACATGAGACAGCTTGCGCTTACTGCTGTCATGTTGCAGATCGGCTGTTTCGTGCCAGCGGATCACGCGGAGCTGCCGCTGTTTGACCAGATCTTTACAAGGATTGGCGCAGCCGATGACCTTGTTGGCGGGCAGAGTACATTTATGGTGGAGATGCTTGAAACAAGATACGCTTTAAGTAAAGCGACCAGCCAAAGTTTAATTCTGCTCGATGAGATCGGAAGGGGAACATCCACGTATGACGGGATGGCGCTTGCCCAATCCATTGTAGAATTCATCCATGACCATATCGGCGCTAAGACCCTCTTCTCTACGCACTATCATGAGTTAACGGTCCTTGAAAAGCAGCTCAGATCGCTGAAAAATGTTTATGTATCAGCGGTCGAAGAACAAGGGCGGCTCGTCTTTCTACATAAAGTGATCGACGGACAGGCTGACAAGAGTTTTGGAATCCATGTTGCACAGCTGGCAGAGCTGCCTTCGGCTGTAATCGAGAGGGCAAAATCTATTTTAGAAGATTTTGAGTCGGACGACCGTTCTCAAAAAAAAGCACAGATTGAGCCTGACACCCAACTAAGCTTGTTTATGGAAGAAAACAATACAGAGAAATTATCGAAAAAGAAACAAGAGAAATCAGAAGTGGAAGAGTTTCTAAGGACGATGAACCTTCTGGAAATGACACCGCTTGATGCGATGACCACATTGTTCAATCTGCAAAAGAAAGTGAAATAAAAGGAGACGATCAAGTGGGAAAGATAATCCAACTGGACGATCACCTATCCAATAAGATCGCTGCTGGCGAGGTAGTCGAACGGCCGGCATCTGTCGTAAAAGAGCTGGTTGAAAATTCTATTGATGCCCATTCCAGCCGTATTGAAATCGAGCTTGAAGAAGGGGGTCTGTCCCTGATCCGGATCATTGATAATGGGGATGGGATCGAACCTGAAGATTGTGAATTGGCATTCAGCCGCCATGCGACCAGTAAAATAAAAGAGGAACAAGATTTATTTCAAATCCGGACGATGGGTTTCCGGGGAGAGGCGCTTCCTTCGATCGCTTCGGTTTCTCAGATGGAAATGAAAACCGGTACGGGCACAGGTGCAGGAACGGCATTGTCCATCATGAACGGGCAGATTCAATCCGTATCTTCGACCAATGCAAGAAAAGGAACGGATATTACCGTCCGCCACTTGTTTTATAATACACCTGCAAGATTGAAGCATATGAAAACGATCAATACCGAACTGGGTAATATTTCTGACGTTATTAACAGGCTGGCGCTTGGCCATCCAGAGATCTCGTTCCGGCTCAGGCACAACGGACGGGATCTATTGAACACGAATGGAAGCGGCAACGTGCTGAACGTAATTGCGGCTGTATACGGTATGAATGTGGCAAGAAATATGGTTCCTGTGTCCGCGCGGTCTCTTGATTATGTAATCGAAGGCTATATTGCAAAACCGGAGATCACGAGAGCTTCTAGAACTTATGTGTCATTGTTCATGAACGGAAGGTATATCAGGAACTACGCCGTCCAGCGAGCTGTTCTGCAGGCATACCATACACTCCTTCCCATAGGCAGATATCCGCTTGTGGTCCTTTCGATCACGATGGATCCTTCCATTATCGACGTCAATGTTCATCCTTCCAAACTTGAAGCGAGGCTGAGCAAGGAACCGGAACTCAATTCATTGGTGGAGGAAGAAGTGAGAAAGGTGCTGCGCAAGCTGAGATTGATACCTGAACCTTCCTCTTCATTAACAGTTAGTAAACCTGAGAAGGATCTGTCAGAACAGCATAGTTTTACGTTTGAACACGAGATAAAGCCATCGGCCCGAACAGAAAAAGAAGCAGATCAACCTTTGTTTACTGAGCATATTAGGAATGAGGAAGAAAAATTTCCCGAACAAGTAAAAGAGGTTCAGCAGCTCACGGAGGAAGATTCTTTTTCTTACGTTCCTAACCAAGTTCCTGAACAACAGGAGCCCGCAGAAAGTGAGAATATGAGCAAGATTCCGGCCATGTATCCGATCGGCCAGATGCACGGAACGTATATCATCGCCCAAAATGAAGAAGGCATGTATCTCATCGATCAGCATGCGGCACAGGAAAGGATCAAATACGAGTTCTTCAGGGAAAAAGTAGGACAAGTGGCGTCAGAGCTGCAGGAGCTCATCGTTCCGCTTACGTTTCAGTTTACCAATAAAGAAGCCCTAGTTATTAATGATCACCTGGAGGTCCTTGAGAAGGTGGGAGTTTTCCTCGAACCTTTCGGCCGGTCAACCTATATCGTAAAAGCCCATCCTCAATGGTTTCCCGCAGGATTTGAGAAAGAAAGCATTGAAGAGATCATCGAGCAGGTGTTAAAAGACAAACAGGCTGATATAAAAAAGCTGAGAGAAAAAGCTGCCATTATGATGTCGTGCAAGGGTTCGATTAAAGCGAACCATCATTTGCGAAACGATGAGATCTTCATGCTGTTAGAAACACTGAGACAAAGCGAAGATCCTTATACCTGCCCCCATGGCAGGCCGATCATCATCCATTTTTCCACGTATGAGATGGAAAAGATGTTTAAGAGAGTCATGTAATGAAAAAAAACGCTGCCTTTAAACAGGCCGTTTTTTTTTGGCCATGTTTGGATTTTTCACTTTGTTCGCGTTATGATGATGATATCAATAGAAAAAAAGAAACGCTGTGATAGGAGTTTTTATGAAAGAACGGTTGATTGTGATTGTCGGTCCGACGGCTGTCGGCAAAACGAAAACAGGAATAGAACTTGCCAAAGCGCTCGATGGCGAGATCATTAGTGGTGACTCCATGCAGATCTATCGAGGCATGGACATAGGTACGGCGAAAATTACTAAAGAAGAAATGGAAGGTATTCCGCATCACCTGATCGATATTAAAGAACCTTGTGATTCATTTTCTGCCGCTGAGTTTCAGGTGCTGGCCAGAAAAAGCATATCTGAGATCAACCAGCGAGGAAAAGTACCGATCATCGTGGGAGGCACCGGTTTATACATACGATCGGTCACACACCAGTACGAATTCTCAGCAGCCCCCCAAGATGAGAGCTACCGCAAAAGACTTGAAGACCTCGCAAGGGAAAAAGGGGAGCTGCACGTTCATTCACTTCTTCAAATGAATGATCCTGAAAGTGCAAAAAGAATACACCCCAACAATGTAAGAAGAGTGATCCGAGCTCTGGAGATCTTTCACAGTACTGGCAAGACCATGTCCGAGACTTTGGCAGAACAGCAAACACCGGATGAATCCCTCTATGAACTTGTTTTTATCGGATTATTAATGGATCGGGGACTCCTTTATGAGCGGATCAACGAGAGGGTCGACGAAATGGTCGCTTCCGGTCTGGTGGAGGAAGCTAAACGATTGTATGATGAAGGAGTCAGAGACTGTCAGTCTGTACAGGCTATAGGCTATAAAGAAATATATGAATACCTTGAGGGCAGAATGTCGTTGGAAGAGGCAGTTGAACTACTTAAACGGAACTCAAGAAGGTATGCCAAGCGGCAGTACACATGGTTCAGAAACCAGATGGAGATCGACTGGTTTGATATGTCCTCACTAAACTTTTACGAGAATTTTATGGAAATCAGATTATTTGTAGAAGGAAAATTAAAGAACCTGTCGAATGACTATTTTAATGGCTAATGAGGAGGACTGTATACATGAAGCAAGCGATCAATATCCAGGATCAGTATTTAAACCAATTACGACGTGAAAACATCTATGTGACTGTATATTTACTGAATGGCTTCCAACTAAAAGGACTGGTGAAAGGGTTCGATAATTTTACGGTCATCCTGGAATCAGAAGGAAAGCAGCATTTAATATACAAGCATGCCATCTCAACTTTTACGCCTCATCGCCCGGTAGAGCTGCCGGCTGAAAATTAATACATAGGTTTGTTGGGAATAAGAAAAGCCTTGCTGGTTTCATTCAGCAAGGTTTTTTTCTCGTTCTTTTGGCAAGGATTGCAAATACTTATAATAGCGTTCCAGGCTTAAAGACGATTTAAAACCGAACTTCTTTTTGATCTGTTCCGGTTCTTTTCCTGTTTGAATTTCATTAAGGATGCACGTCCGTCTCATGTGCTGCGCTGATATGCCTTTGCGCAATCCTGAACGCTCGACCTCCATGCGGATCATTTTCTGAACAGCAATCTCGGTCAGAGGTTTAGGGGAATTTGTTTTATAGACCCAGCGGTAGGTTCCCCGCTGATAATCAAAAGCAGCGAAGAAGCAGTCATTGGAATACCAGGCTGGGCGTACCGCAGCAGGTATCGTTTGATAATAGGAATAAAGAACCGCTTGATCCTCTTTTTCCAACTTGATTTTTCTGGAAAGGCTCGTCTCGGAAGGAACTTGAATGATTCCCTTCGTAAAGTTGATATGCTTCATTTTCAAAGATGTGACTTCGAGCAAAGACAGACCATACCGGGAAAGGAGAACCACGATTGAAAAGTTGCGGCTGATCAAGAGATAGCGGTATTTTTGCTGATTCTCTGTCAGTCCTTCGTACGATTTGATGATCTCGTTCAGCCTTTCCAATTCCACAGGGGAGATGAAATCCTCTTCGCTGAAAGCCGTTTCTTCTCCAATGCCAAGATCCACCCCATTGACCGGATTATACGCCAGTTTCCCAAGGGTAATCTGAAACTGTACGAGCTGTTTTAATACCGTCAATACTCTCCGCAGCGTACGAAGCGAATAGTTTCTTTCGCGGATTAAAAAGTCAAAATAGGACTGATAGTCTTCTGTTCGAAGCGATTGAAAGGCAGAGAAGCTGTCCTCTTTTTTGACCGCCCTCATCCATGCCAAAAAGTCATTCAGATCATAAAAATAGCGCCTGATGGTACTTTCCTGTCTTCCTTTCTTCTCCAAGGTCTCTAAATATACAGCCGAATAGCGGGGCAAGGAATCGATTAGCGGATACATGAGTTACCTCCGTTTGGCGTTTTTGTTTAATTATACCAACATGTTCGAAGGGAAGCACTTTTAAAACGAAATGAATATTTGGGCAGAGAAGTTTGAACACTAATCCTATCGAATGAAAAAAGAGAGGGTTACTTCCATGAAACGATATGTACTGGCTGCAGCAGCTGTCCTTTGTGTGTCCGGATGTTCACAAAATGAACTGGATCTTGATAAAGAAAAGAATTACAAAGCACCAACGAAAGTAAACATGAAAAACCTGCCCAACTCGCAGAATGATGCACCGAACATCAACGAAAAAAATTATGAATCAAAAAATGCTAAAGAAATTTCCAGCCTTGCACAAACCGTTCCAGGGGTTAAGCATGCCGATGTCATTGTGAGCGGTATTTATACAGTCGTAGGAATCACACCGACGCATAAGCTTACACAGGGGAAGAGCGATCATCTCAGATTAAGGGTGTATCATACGATCAAAGGGAATGAACATGGGAAAAACGCGGCCATCACGACGGATCCTTCGCTCATCAAGGAGATGAGAGGAATTCAACAAAAGATCAATGCTGGTGACAATCTCTATACGGATGATGCTTATAACAAATTAGGAATATTGATCGGCAAAATCACTCCTGTCTCCAATCAGGCAAAACGGATTTATCAGAAGGATATGGACCGGACAAAGCAAAATCATAGGGGGCGGCAGGTCTACGAATAGATTATTTCCCGGATAAGCGCAAGAATTGACAAAAAAAGCATAAAAAAACCACCCATAGGTTAAATGGAGTGGTTTTAGCGTTATTTATGCCTGAGCTTCGAGCGTAAGATCATTTTCATCATCGTTTTTCGGTGAATGCGGTTTGAACTTGCCGGCAAGGTAACTTGCGATCGTAATAGTAACGATGGAATAGAGTGCATGTAGAAATCCTACCATCAAGGTTGCAGATATAACGATGATGAAATCAGTTAGAAAAAGAGTTTTGCCTCGGTTGATCGAAAGGTGCTGATCCATATAGACAGCTAATATATGAATACCGCCGAGAGAGGCGCCATTATTCAGGACGAGGACTACTCCTGTACCGATTATAAGTCCTGATGCAATTGCAATGATCAGCGGATGCAGAGCGGGAGAGGGAGAAATCTTAAGAAATTCATTGATCAAGGAGATCAGTGAGATACATAGAAGGGTATACACGGAAAAGGAGATCCCCAGCCTTTTGACAGATAAAATAAAAAAAGGAAGATTGATCACAAAAAACCAGATCCCCCATGAAATACCCGTCGAGAACGTCAGCAGCGTGGAAATTCCTGCAGTTCCCCCAAAAGTCAGGTGGGAGACGGTAAGAATCTTCGTTCCGATTGCGGTTAAGAACAACCCCATGAGAACTAAAAGCGCTTTTTTCATAAAATACATATTCATCGTTCCTTTAGTATGCAGCTAATTTTAACAATAAGGCAGCAAGAAAAAATAGTCAATACATAATTTTGCTTAAAAATACATAAAATATTCTGAAAATATACATTATTAGGTGATTTAGACAATTTAATAGAATAATTATTCACAATTATGTATGATAATCAAATTTCAAACCGGTCAGTAAGCCCGTATAATTGAAACTCTTCAGAATACATTAGAATGAGGGCTAACCGATGGGCATTTGTCACCATAAAACAATGTCATGAGTATAATAATCTTAGACAGCTAAAGAGAGGTGAATCTCTTGCATGATTCCATGACATTTAAAAAGAAAACGCAAATTAATATTATCCTGAACCAAAACAATGAAAGGGAACGCGTGGAAGAAGCAGCGAGTCCATCTGTGAAAGAAAGACAGCTTGAAAAACACCTTCCATTAAAGAAGATGGAACAAGAAATGGCATCACTCGTTGGAATGGAAGAGTTAAAGGGCTTTATTAAAGAGATCTATGCCTGGCTTTATGTGAATAAATGCAGAGCGGAACAAGGACTTAAAGTGGAAAAACAAGTGCTTCATATGATGTTTAAAGGGAATCCGGGCACAGGGAAAACAACGGTCGCACGGATGCTGGGAAACCTTTTTCATGAAATGAACGTATTGTCGAAGGGACATCTGATTGAAGTAGAACGGGCTGACCTCGTGGGAGAATATATCGGGCACACAGCACAAAAAACACGCGAGCTGCTAAAGAAAGCCATGGGGGGCATTCTGTTTATTGATGAAGCATATTCACTGGCACGCGGGGGGGAAAAAGATTTTGGCAAGGAAGCCATCGACACGCTGGTCAAAGCAATGGAGGACCAGCAGCATGACTTTATCCTGATCCTTGCGGGGTATTCTGGAGAAATGGACCGATTTTTAAAACTGAACCCCGGCCTTCCCTCAAGATTTCCGATCATGGTCTCTTTTCCGGACTACTCTGTAGATGAACTGATGGAGATCTCCAGAAAGATGGTGGCTGAGCGGCAATATATCATGGCAAAAGATTCAGAATGGAAATTGCGCCATCATCTGCAGCGGGTATGTGCAGCTGGAGAAAAATCGTTCAGCAACGGCAGGTATATCCGCAACATCATCGAGAAGGCGGTAAGGAAACAATCCGTCCGTTTGCTGAGAGAAGAAAAAACAGATAAGAAGTCGTTGATGACGCTGACGGCAGATGACCTTCATCTGGAAGAAAAACATGGAATTTGATATGATAGTTTTATTATGAATAGGAAAGCAGGTAGGTTATTTGGAAGAAATCAAGCATTCTCATCTAGAGAAAGCCATCCTCGTTGGCTGCCAGTTGCCAGGGCAAACCGACGAGCAATTTTTTTATTCAATGGAAGAATTGGAGTCGTTGACAAAAACGGCTCAGGGACAAGCTGTAGTATCTGTGACCCAAAAGCGTGAGCGCTATGATGCATCAACCTTTATAGGGAAAGGGAAAATTGAAGAGATCTTGGCGCTTGAGGAAGAACTGGAGCCGGATTTAATCATCTTTAATGACGAACTGACGCCTGCCCAAAACCGAAATCTCTCCCGCTTTTTTGAAGCAAGGGTGATCGACCGCACTCAGCTGATCCTGGATATTTTTGCAACACGTGCACGTTCCAGGGAAGGTAAGCTGCAGGTTGAACTCGCTCAGCTGCAATATATCCTGCCAAGACTTGCAGGTGTTGGTGTTTCCTTATCACGTCTCGGCGGGGGAATCGGTACGAGAGGGCCTGGAGAAACCAAGCTCGAAAAAGACAGAAGGCATATCCGTTCCAGGATTACTGAGATCAGACGCCAGCTTGAAGATATCGTAAGCCATCGAGGTCGTTACAGAGAAAGAAGAAAAGAGAATCAAGCGATCCAGGCATCGCTGGTCGGTTATACCAATGCCGGAAAATCCACCATTTTCAACGGGCTTACTGCTGCAGACAGCTATGAAGAGAATTTATTGTTTGCCACACTGGATCCGCTGACAAGAAAAATGAGGCTTCCAGCTGGCCTCCAGGTGCTTGTGACGGATACGGTCGGTTTTATTCAGGACCTTCCGACATCCCTCATTGCTGCTTTCCGCTCCACGTTAGAAGAAGTAAAGGAAGCAGACGTCCTGATCCATGTGATCGATGGCTCCAGTGAAGACCGTGATCAGCATGAATCGACCGTACTTTCTATCTTGAAGGATCTTGATGCTTCCTCCATTCCGATGATTACAGTCTACAATAAAAAAGACAAGTTTAATGAAGGCTTTATTCCGGACACGTCATCTGTATCCATCTCGGCCTTTCAAAAAGATGATCTGCTTCTTTTAAAAGATGTAATTGAAAATGAGGTGAAGAAGCAGCTGGAATACTATCATATTTTTGTCCCTGCGGAGGAAGGCAGAAAGCTGTCGATGCTGAAAAACAGCACTATCTTGCTTGAACAGGTCTTCATCGAAGATACACAAAGCTACGAGTGCAGGGGTTATGCCCTGCCATCCATGAAATTACAATAAAAGGAGTACCCTATGTTTTCACAGTTTCAAAACGGAGATCGACTGCAAAGATTAGCCATTGAGACAGAGGAAAAAATCCGGTCCCAGCATAACGGCATTCAGCAGAGAGCAGAATTTAATCAGTTAAAAGTGTTAAACAGCTTTCGTGATCATCAAGTAAGTGACTTTCACTTCACCCCGTCTACAGGTTACGGTTATGATGATGCCGGCCGAGACACACTTGAAAAAGTATATGCACAAGTGTTTGGTGCGGAAGCGGCCCTTGTAAGGCCTCAGATTATATCAGGAACACATGCCATTTCTCTCTCGTTGTTCGGTGTGCTTCTTCCTGGTGATGAGCTGCTGTACATCACAGGGAAACCTTACGATACACTCGAGGAAATCGTGGGGATTAGAGGAAAAGGAACAGGGTCCCTTAAGGAGTATAGCATTACCTATGCCCATACAGAACTTACACCAGAGGGAAGACCTGATTTCAACGCCATCTCAAAATCCATAAAAAGCCATACAAAAATGATCGGCATCCAGCGCTCAAAAGGTTACGCAGACAGACCTTCCTTTACAATAGAAGAAATCGGTGAAATGATCGCCTTTGTAAAAGAGATCAAACCGGATGTGATCGTGTTTGTTGATAATTGCTATGGAGAGTTTGTAGAAGAAAAAGAACCATGCGAAGTCGGTGCTGACCTGATCGCTGGATCACTTATCAAAAATCCTGGAGGAGGTCTTGCGAAAACAGGCGGTTATATCGCAGGCAGGAAAGAACTCGTTGAACGTTGCTCCTACCGGCTGACTTCCCCAGGAATCGGTGGTGAAGCAGGAGCTTCCCTCTATAGTCTGCTAGAAATGTACCAGGGCTTCTTCCTGGCGCCGCACGTTACAGCACAGGCGTTAAAAGGGGCAGTGTTTACAGCTGCTTTTCTTGAAAGGCTCGGTATGTCAACCAATCCATCGTGGGATGCTAAACGGACAGATCTGATCCAATCCGTTAAATTAGAAGATGAAAAAAGGATGATCGCTTTTTGCCAGGCGATTCAGCTTGTCTCTCCTGTAAATGCCCATGCTGTTCCCTATCCGGGGTACATGCCAGGATATGAAAATGATGTGATCATGGCGGCAGGAACATTTATCCAGGGAGCAAGCATCGAACTGACAGCAGACGGACCGATCCGTCCTCCTTACATTGCATTTGTGCAGGGCGGTTTAACGTATGAGCATGTGAAAATTGCGATTCTAACGGCTGCAGACCGACTGATTCAGGAGAAACTGATCTAATTAATTTTTTATGTTATTTTTTCTTACATAAGGTTGACATGTGAGGTTTTGTAACATAAGATAAAAGTAGTTGGAAGGAGGGCTTATGATGATGAATGATGATACAAGACGGAATCAACCTTTATTTCCGATTAGTATTGTTATGAAGCTGACTGAATTATCTGCCCGGCAAATTCGATATTATGAAGAACATGAATTAATTCATCCGGCACGCACTGACGGAAACCGGAGAATGTTTTCTTTCAACGATGTGGATAAATTGCTGGAAATTAAATCTCTGATTGAACAAGGAGTTAACCTTGCCGGCATCAAGCGTGTGTTTGAATTGAACCAGCAAGCAGTTAACCTTTTGAAAAATGAGGTTAAGAATGAACAAATGTCTGAGTCTGCAATTCACCGCCGTTTAAAGCGTGAGCTCATGCATGCAGGTCGATTTGGCAAAACTTCATTGATTCAAGGGGAATTATCCCGCTTTTTCCACTAATCTTAACAGTGAATGCTGTATTCAATTACTAAGGAGGAGTAACAAGTGGCTAAATTTACAAAAGACAACATCATGCAAATCGCTAAAGATGAAAATGTACGTTTCATCCGCCTTCAGTTTACCGATCTATTAGGGGTCATAAAAAACGTAGAAATTCCTGTAGGACAATTGGAAAAAGCATTAGACAATAAGATGATGTTTGACGGTTCTTCTATCGAAGGATTTGTGCGCATCGAGGAATCTGACATGCTTCTTTACCCTGATCTGGACACTTGGGTTGTTTTCCCTTGGACTTCCGAAAAAGGAAAAGTAGCAAGATTGATCTGTGATATCTACAATCCAGATGGCACTCCATTTGCCGGGGACCCTCGCGGAATCCTTAAAAAAGTATTGAAGGAAATGGAAGACCTTGGTTTCACTGACTTTAACATCGGGCCAGAGCCGGAATTCTTCCTCTTCAAAAATGATGAAAAAGGCGAGCCAACACTCGAGCTAAACGATAAAGGCGGGTATTTTGACCTTGCGCCAACGGACCTTGGTGAAAACTGCCGCCGTGACATCGTTCTTGAGCTGGAGGACATGGGCTTTGAAATTGAAGCATCTCACCATGAAGTAGCTCCGGGACAGCATGAAATTGATTTTAAATATGCAGATGCGATCACAACATGTGACAACATTCAAACGTTTAAACTCGTCGTAAAAACAATTGCCCGTAAACACGGACTTCATGCAACATTTATGGCAAAACCGCTATTCGGTGTGAATGGATCCGGTATGCATGCGAACATGTCGCTATTTAAAGATGGAGAAAACGCATTCTACAACCCATCCAATGCAACAGGGCTCAGTGAGACTGCCATGGAGTTCCTTGCTGGAATCCTTAAGCATGCACAAGACTTTACAGCCATCACAAATCCAACTGTAAACTCTTATAAGCGTTTGGTTCCTGGATATGAAGCACCTTGCTATGTTGCATGGTCCATGCAAAACCGAAGCCCGCTTATCCGTATCCCTGCTTCCCGCGGACTCAGCACACGTGTTGAGGTTCGTAGCGTGGATCCAACAGCAAACCCTTACCTAGCAATGGCTGTGCTGCTTGCATCCGGCCTGGACGGTATCAAGAATAAGCTTGAAACCCCTGCGCCGATCGACCGTAACATTTATGTAATGGACAAAGAAGAGCGCGAAGCAGAAGGAATCAAGGATCTGCCAGCGACTCTAAAAGAAGCGATCGATCGTTTAAAGAATAGCGAAGTCCTTCTTAAAGCGCTTGGTGAGCACGCAGCAGAACACTTTGTGGAAGCAAAAGAAATCGAGTGGGATATGTTCCGTACACAGGTTCACCCTTGGGAACGCGAACAATATATGTCCATGTATTAAGATCCGAAAACCCTTGACACCATTGGTGTTAAGGGGTTTTTGCTTTTTGGTCATAAAGGTTAATTTCATTAATAATTAATGCAGGACCAAAAATGGACCAAAAAATTATTACTTTAAGACATTTTTCATATATTCTTTATATTTACCCATAGTATCTGTTTCTATCTTTTTGGAGATATGGGCATAAACATCTGATGTAATTTGAATGCTGCCATGACCTAAACGCTCCTGAACATACTTCATATCAGCTCCTGCTTCCAAAAGCAAAACAGCATGTGTATGACGTAATGAATGGATTGGCACTTTGGGAAGATCGGCGCGTTTCAAAATTCGTTCAAAGGCGTTGAATAAAGTTGATTTTGGCATAATATCCCCATCATTCCTACACAATACTAGCTTTGTATGTGGAAACTTATAAAAGAAATCCCGATTTTGTCACAAATTTTATGCATATTGATTTGGAGTACTACTCAGATTTGTTGCCTGATGATATTTTAGAGGAATTTAAAAAGATTAAACGTCAAAAAGTTACTGAAATGGTTGAAAAAACTCTTAAAAAAAGAGAAAATTTTGAATGCAATTTTAGACATAGGAGACCTGCATCATGGATAACAGGAAGAAAAAACAGGTGAATATTAAACAGATAATCAGTTTTATAAAGAAAAATTTAATAAGTATTTTATCATTAATTGCTCTGTTTTTAGCAGCACCAGTTGCAGTTAACTATATTGTCTTTCTAGGTGTTTGGTAGTTCGGATAACTGGCTATCGTTTTGGGGTAACTACACAGGAGGTATTCTTAGTGCAGTAGTCGCGTATATAGTGGCTAAATTACAAATCAGAAACCAAAGAATCCTCGATAGAAGAAAAGAAATTATAGGGCAACTTCCTTCTTTACTTAGAATAGAAATTGAGCTTAAAAAGTATTATTCCGAAATTATAAGGGTCAAAGAACACAGGGAGAGCTTAATTCGTGCACACGGAGGCATATGCACTTTTGAGAATGATGATGAAGAGGGTATATCGGAATATGAGCTTAATGGAATGCAGTATAAAATGGAAATATTTGATGATGAGCATTTTAAGTTGTTAGAAAACATTAGTGACATTAACCTACATATTAACTTAATTAAATGTTTTCAATTTTATAAGGAATTTTCGACTGCATTAAACTCAGATACTATTCCCTTAGATAATCGCATAGACGAAATAGTGAAAGAGCAAGTCGATCACATTGATATGAATGGGTACACAAATAGCAATTTAAACTATGAAGCGAACAAAATAAACGACGAAAAATCAACTATTGAGGACTTAAAGGAAAGAGCATGGAAGAAAGCATTGGAAGATAAAGTAACTGAAGATTTTCAAAAGGTAATTGAGGACCTAGAAAAGGAAATTGAAAAAGTAAAAGACATAAAAGAAAATGAAGATGACAACTCTTTAGTGAATTTTTAATACATCCTACAGCCCCCTCGATATGCTCATAAGTCACCTTCAGAGTACCAGTTCAGTAGCTCTCACCTCATGAGCCCTACACAGACGGTATTAAGCTCAAGTTAAAGGCTCTGGAATAAGATTTTGAAGTAAGCTGGCTCATACAAATCATTGTATTTACTCCTGAGAGGGCTTTGAAGCCTACCTGAAAAGCAAACACTAAAAAATCATAAGGGGTAGGGAGATGGTCTCTCCCGCATGTAGACATTTTTAGATGAGGTGATTTTACAGAACCCGCTTTTGGAGTTCACCCCGGGAGTTTAACCTCCAGAGAATCTACCTCATATTTTTTTTTAAAAATTTTACTACAGAACCCCACTTTTAGTGGAGCTAAGGAGTTACCCGGATCAAGGAACAATAAAATAAAAAATAGCTCCCTTCCTCAAGGTTGAGCTAGTAGTGGATTCTCTATAGTTTTTACTGAGGTGACAACTCAAAAGTATGCACTCTTCTAAAAGATGGGCTATTTAAATCAGCGATCTTGAATAATGCCTCTTCCATACTCGTCTATCATCAGCATCCGAGCCAGGACATAATGCCTTCCCGTGAAGATATCGAAGTTACAGGACGTCTCGTAGCTGCTGGAAAGCTAATCGGTATCGAAGTTTTAGATCATCTAATCATTAATGCGAAGGCAGATTACACTAGCCTGAAAGAAAAAGGATACGTTTAAATCTAAGGAAAGGCTTTGCCCTTCTTTTTTTTGCTTTTGTTTTAAAAGAGATCTTATCATTTCCTCCGAATAATAATTCGGGAGGGAGTCTATTAATGTATTTATTTTGGGTACATAAATAAAATTTAACCATTATTTTACTGCCATACGTTAGATTCAGTATATAAACATATGATGGTACTGTTATCCCTAAGTTTGAATCAATGGAGGAAATACCAAGCAAGCAAAACTCAATATGAATCTTCTCAATCTCTTTGATAGTAAATGATCCCTTATTAACACGCTTCTTTTTATCGAATTCACCACCTATAGAAATGATTTGTACATGAGGGAGATTACATAAAGCTAGTGCGACAGAAGGGCTATTAGTGATTACTCTTCCTATATACGTAAGAGGGATTTTTTCTGCAATTTTAAATTGGTCCTCCCTCCATCAATAAAGATAACAGAAACATTTTCTAATATTGGTATTGCAATTTCAGCAAGATGCTCTTTAACTCAAATATTGTAATCAACTCTGGTTTTAAAATCTATCTTATCATTCACAATGCTAAGTGCACCACCGTGCACTCTACGAATAAGACCGGCATTTTAAACAGGAATTAGAAAAGTATATCCATTATTACAACCCACAAACGAATGAAGGCGAAATTAAAAGGCCTGAGTCCGGTTCAATACCGGACTCAGGCCCAAGAAGCCGTTTAATATTTTTGTCTAACTTTTTGGGTTCAGATCAATTCGATAATTGAATGTGAGTCGTCTTTTTTATGAAGCTAGTTATTTTCTTCTAAAAAAACGCAAGTTTTTCAGTGGCCTCGGTAATCTCGCACGTCTTTTTAATCCGTTTTTGATTTTCTGTTTAACAGCTTTTATGGCTGGATTTTTATTTCTTTTGTGGAGTTAGCTGGCACCGTCACTTTTAATTCCATCCATTGCTTTGTTCCATATAATTTATTTTCGGTGATTTCTCCGTCTGTTGGTTTATAGGTTCCTGGTTTCATATATAAAGGAACAGTGATGGTGACCTCTTTTTTCAGACGATTCGTCACGGTAGCAGTCTGTGCTCCCTGTGTACCGTCATTGGGTTGCGCTAAGTTTGCCTCAAAAGAAACCGTTCCTGCAGCTGAATTACCATTCTCATAAACTGGAATTGAGCGGTCAGTTCCTTCATAAATGTAGGAATTAAAGTTTTTACTATCAGGGTCTTTCTGGAATGTACGATAGCCTTCCCATGGTGTTGCAGACAATTCAATGGAGGCGGTAGTGGTATATAGAATTCCATTCTGTTGGGTTATATTATCAGTATGTGTATGGCCGTGAAGTGAAAAACTCACGCCATGCTGCTTCATAACATCAACTAATTCCTGAGCCCCTTCACCATGCCAAAGCTGATCATACTTTTGTCCAAGTTCCTCTGCTTTGAACAATGTGCTGAGATTTTGCGGATTGTGTTGTGCGTCATATTCCTTCCAGTATTCCTGAACATCAGGGTCAGATGAAGGCCATATTTCCCTGTCGCGTTTGACTGGATTATTGTGGGAAAACAAACCCTTTACCTGATTGGCATTAGCTGTCTGATCATTTTGCTCCAAATCTTTCTTTATCCAATTCATTTGTGCTTGTCGAATTTGACCGCCCCAAGTCGGAACAGAAAGGCTCCCATGTCCTTGCCTGTCAAATTTGTCCCAATCCATGGAATTAGCTCCAACCATATGGGCATATGGACCGTAATTAAAGGAATAATATTCTGGACCGAAGTATTCTCCCCAATATTTTGCTCCGTCTGTCAATGTCGCGTCCTGGGCATAAAAATCATGGTTACCCGGGATAATATAGACGGGCACGTCAAACTTCTTTAACATGCGGTATGTCTCTTCATATTCATAGATATATTCTTTAGGATTCATTTGGCCGAACATTAAATCACCTGTCAAAACAACAAAATCCGGCTTTAAAAGATTCACCTGTTTAATGGTTTTTAGCAGATACAACCAGCGTTTTGATTCATCAGGATTCCACATCCCAGCTTCAGTTGCATTGGCAGGATCTTGTATATTCCTAGGAGATCCTACGTGGATATCTGTTAAATGAATAAATCGGAAATCTTTTTTAAAGTCATTAACGACCTTAACCGAGTTAGGTTCTTCATCTTTTACTTGAGCTCCGTCAGCTGTATATGACACATCGAGGTCATATAGCTTTTCTGTGACATCATTAGGAATAGAGACGGTCACGTTATAAATGAAGCTGCTGTTCTTCCAATACGAAGAACCTTTTTCTGCCTTTGTTACAGGAAGTGAATATTGACCTTCCACCTTGGAATTCGAGTTTTCATTTAGCTTTACAATCCATCCAGAAGGGTCTTTTCCTTTCGTATCGACCTGGATGGTTAATTCAGAGCCCTTTTTCTTAATTGCAGGTGTTGCCATTAACGGATAAATAATATTTTTAACTTTTGGATCAGCTGCAATGTCAGGATTCTTATCCATATAATGGGTGGTATTTCCGATCCCACCGTCTTGCTTGTCTACACTGGTTAGAGCATGTGCCTGGGTGACAGGAAACGCGACCGATGCCATGGTAATTATTCCTATGATAGTTTTCCAAATTTTCATTGGGTTGCTCCCTTCTTTGTTGTACAGCGTTAGACTAACAGTCCATTATAAAGAAAATATTACGGCTTTTTTAATTGTCTGTATAACTTAAGTAAATAAAAAAACCCCCCAAACAGACGGAGGGCACTGAAAAGTCCTCTTAACTTAAAAAAGGTATGATTTCTCAATTTGGTGAGGAATCATACCTTTTTTTCTGTATAATGGTCGTATCAAATTCATGGTGGTGGGTGCGATGATGCTCTAGTTCCGATGTAAATTCGCACTGCTTATTAGACTAAGGTAAGATTAGACTTACTATATTTGAAGAAAAGTAGCCGGAGATACTTTTCTTCTTTTTTTGTCTAATTTTAATTCGCCTTTAGGCGACTTTATTTTCTTGAGAAATAGGTTCTGTTCAAAGAGATTTATTTAGATTTTTTTTTTGCTCGTATCAGTGTGCTTTTGCTAATTCCGGTGATTTCTTCTACTTGCTTATAGGAATGATGGTGGAGAAGCTGAAGGGAGTGCTCAACTTGTTTTATGCCGTACTTTTTTGGCCTACCCTCTCGGAAATCTTCTCTTTGCTTCGCTACAGCTTTTCTTTCTTGAGTACGCTCGACGATCATGTTTCTTTCTAACTCGGCAACAGCCAGTAAAGTATGTAAAAAAACGTCCCATAGATGTATCTTTAAGCGGCCCGACATTTAAACAAGAGGAAAGAAAAAAGGGAACCAGGCTAACGCCTGCTTTGATTGGTCTTTTTCCCTTTTGCCTTCCGAATCGTACAATCACGTAATCCGAACTAACCTTTGAGCAGCCGGAGCCTCCTAGGCTTCGCCCACCATCTGCTGAACGCTATGTCGGAGAGCGAGTTGGTCAAGGGGCAAAAAACTTTTTTATTAAAAACGCTGCGCAACATAAAAAACTTTATTGCTCAAATCGCCCTTGACCCCCTCTCTATACTCCTTGTTCGTTCTACTTGCAAAAGGGGAAAAATCCTCCCCTTTTGGGAACGACTTCGTTTAGTAAGTCAAAAGGGAAAACAAAAAAAGAAGGTCAACGATCAAAATCAAAATAACAAATGGAAAGGATGAAGAAATTGAAAACTTGTCCTTATTGTGGAACGGAAGTGGCTTTTACCCCTCTCTCTTCTTATTGTTCATTTTGTGAAATGCAAATCAGAAGGGGGGATCTTCAGGATTATGGAAAGCGAAAAAACTTCCTGCCGGCTTCCCAGCCTTCTCTATCAGATCTCAATAAAAGTACGGCGGAGATAATGAATTTTTCTACGGTTGAACTGTTATTTCTTTTAAAGTTTGCCAGAAAAGAACGGGCAGACATCTATCAGCAGAGGTATGTATTCATTCAAGCGATGAAAGAGGGAGCGGACGAATTTATGGAAGCTGAGCAATACGCATTTTTAGAATACGAACGGGCAACGCGAAAATGTTTTGTAATAGAAAACCTGGTTCGCGAGCGAGTGGGCTACTATCCATCCAAGCTTGCGGATTCTTATATTCAAACGCTGGCAGCGCGAATGGAAGAATCCGCAAAGAAAAATATGGTCATTCAACAGCCGAAACCGATTTGACTCCCCTCAAACATCAAACAAAAAAAGCTTGTAGACAAGAGGTTTTGTCTACAAGCTAATAGCAGTTTAAAAGGTTACTAATGTATGACATCACTTATATGAAAGCTTTCTTAAGGTGCAAAATACTCAATTCTCTCAAATCAAATACCATTGAATTATTATTTAGTTAAATTAAAGTTCGTGCCGATTTGGTGCCGACATAGATTGAAAAACTATGAAATAATATGAAATGAAGATTGGAAAAACGTTGATTTAACAGGGTTTTAAGGGTTACTTAAAACAGTTTGAAAGCCACAATTAATCAAGTTTGCTTTAAGGGAGGCTCTTTTCTTTACGCTCTTTATTTTTATTAGTAAAAAGCTGTCCTAGTGAATATTATGGTATTGAATAAACTCTAGGAAGCTTTTTCTTGCAATACGGTATAGACAATATACACTCGGGGTATCATATGCCCACTGACAATTATCAAACGGAGGATAATTCATGAACCTCTGCCAACAAAATGTAGACGAAATTGTGAGGTTGAAATGGCTGATGGTAATGTCTATCAGGGAAAGATACACAGTTATGATAACGACAATATGTACCTCATCATGCAGATGCAGAACAGGAACACCCAGTCCGATCGTGTTTTTCCAGGCTTCGGAGGTTTTGGAGGACATGGTTTTTGGTAATTCTCCATTTGAAAAACCCAGTTGCAAAAGCAACTGGGCTTTTCTTTTATTATCTTATAACCATATACGGTCTCATCATCTCGTAATCCTCGTGCTCTAAGATATGACAGTGCCAAACGTACAACCCTGTATACGGTCCAAACTTCATGATAATTCGCGTTACTTGTTTTGGATTAGCCCTTACTGTGTCTTTTTCTCCTTGTTCTTGTGGGTCGGGGGGAATAATTGGGCCGGTATAATGGATGACCCCTTCTTTATTATATTTGTCAACATCAAAAGGTCTTCGGTCTAGTATTTGGAAACCAATCAAGTGGATGTGAATGGGATGTGTATCCGTCGTTAAGTTAATGAGATACCAAATTTCGGTTGATCCTAATTTTGGATTTTCGGTTATGGGGGCATCCCATTGTTTATTATCCAAAAGCATGAATTCCCGTCCATATTGATCCATATTATCATTTAAGGTGAGGTATCTTACATTTGAAGCCGTCTGTTCACTTAGCTTTTGAATGGGTTCCATGTCCTGCGGAATAACACTCGTATCAATACTTGAGAGTGGAATTGAGACTCTAAATTGCATAATTATCTTTACTACATTTGCAGAATCTCCATCTGGAAAAGGTGCGGGGGCATCATTTGTCATGATAATGTTCTTTCCTTCAAGATTCGTAAAGTCAATGATAACATCTGTTCTTTCTGCAGGAGCTAGTAAGATTTCTTTGATCCCTACTGGATATTCCTTTAATCCGCTATCCGTCCCGATTTGATAAATGCGTTGTCCTGAATCAAGTTTTATCCTGTAAAAACGGGTATTAGATCCATTTAAAAGACGGAACCGGTATTTTCGTGGTTCCACATTTAAATAGGGCCATACTTTTCCATTAACAAGGATGGTGTTTCCAAAAAATTCATGGATAATGGATGTTTTTAATCTTTTGATCGGTTTTGGTGGCTGGTTTGGATAATACAAGGAACCGTCTGTATGAAAAGATCTGTCTTGGATCATAAGAGGGATATCATATTTACCGCTAGGTAAATTCAATAAACGTTCCTTTTGATCTCTTATAAGATAAAAACCTGCCAAACCCGCATATATATTGAGTCTAGTAATCCCAATCGTATGGTCATGGTACCATTGAGTAACAGATCTCTGGTTATTATCGTATTGATATACTTCCTTTTTAAATTTTGGACCAACTTTTGCGAATCCATTGGTGAACCATGCATCAGGATAGCCATCGCTATCCGGTTCAACACTAGCGCCATGAACGTGTACTACTGTTCGTGTATCCGGTACATCCGTATGGGCACCATGCACAGTATAATCTATTGGCAAAAGGTGTTTATCAGGAAGATTGTTGATCCATTTAATAAACACTCTTTCTCCACTCTCTACTTCAATTGTAGGACCTGGATAGCTGCCTTCATAACCCCAAACAGTTGTATCATTTAACTCACTATGGAGTGATTGCTTAAATTCCGTCATTTTCACTTCATAATAAGTCTGAAATGGATCTGTCCATCGAGGTTTTAAAATAGGGAGGATAGGAAGTTCGTCTACAAATTTAGAGAGAATCATATTTTTGCTCCTTTATAACCACCATAATCAATTCTTCTTTATAAAGGATATAAATAATACAGGTCCTGTATGACAAACTCAAATGGTTTTTGCAAATATGCCTACTATAAGAACTATTTACTACAACCCGTGTTAATCCTTACTCATTATCACAACTTGTCTCACTTTTTCACATGATTGTTTAATTAAGGTATCACTTAGTGAGGTGACGTATATTATGTGTTCCAGATGTGATCGTAGAAAAGAAAGCATTTCAAATGTGAATCTTCTTCTTCCTCTTCATTTGATAGGATGCAGAAACTGCAGAAATAGAAGAAAGAGAAGTTGCCATTGCCGCGACCCTTGGAGAGAAATTTTGTTTTGGTAAGAAGAAACCCCGTTTGACGAGGGCATTGAAAAACTTACGTTTTTAATTAATTATGTCACTTCATAAAAAAATAGGCACCTTCTTGAACGTTTTCGTCCTAAGATAGTGCCTATTTTCATTTACTTTTACTATTATTTTTCTTTTAAAAGCGTAATGATTCGCTTCAAATTGACGGCGAATATTGTTGTTGCACCTTGTATTTCCATACCAAATAGACCCGCAGATGATGCCGTATCATACCCGTGTCCATGTTTTAATTCACTATTTTTTACGTGCGATTTCTCTAAAATCTTCACTGTTTTGGAATGCTTCCTGTTCCTTATGTTCTGTGGATTTGATTGAAACAGAATACGTTTTACTTTTTGCCCCTTCCTTATTACATCCTTCGCGTAACGGACATATTTTACATTTTTCAATATCAAAATAATAAACTTGCTGTTGGTTATTACTTTGATTTTTCTTCCCTATCCGTGCTTTTCGAATCCGGATCGGAACGTACATGCAAAGCGTTTCACCAAAAACCAAGGTCATTGGGGCAGAGCCTGCTGGTGCAGCTGGCATGAATAAATCGATCTTACAGGGGAAAAATGTCTGCCTGGATAAAACCGATCCGATTGTGGATGGTGGGGCTGTTAAAAACGTAGGCAAAATTTAAATGAGGAGGTGGCCTTATTAAAATAGAATTTCAGAGATCAGTATGCCAAAAAAGTCGGTAGTAGTGTTAAATAATCCTTTTTTTTAGACAGGTACGATGAGTATTATTAAAAAACGATGGGGCGTTTAGGCATAGAAGGTCTTGTACAAAAAATATAGCTTCTTAAAAGATAGAGTGCAGATATGGGGTAAGAAATAGAAGGCAAATTGAAGCGATTCGCTATATTCGTGATAATTAAGATGATCGGGAAAGGTCCCCTGTTTAGACCGGACCAGTTTCAAAATTATGAAATTCGTTTGATATATACGTCATTGATGCGGGTATCAGTATAAAAAAAGAGTGCTGTCCAATAAGTCATAAAAGTAGCCAGCGGATGCCTGTTACTTTCAGTAGATTGCATTTCCAAACTTGGACATGTACTTTGTCAGGCCCCTGCAGTAACCATCTGCATACTCTACCCTAGTTTTGATCTGAAACACGCAATTGCTCCAGCAACAATATAAAGGATAGCTGTGCCGACTAATATATATACATTGTCGAAAAAAAATATGAAAGTTAGAACCCCTATTACTATTATGGAGATGCCATATGCAATGTGATTTATTTTATTTACTAAACAGCTTAAAACTAATGCAATGACTTGAAGCAACATCATAATAAAGACCCCAATTGTAAATAGAAAATCAATAGGGGGATTGATTGCAATAGTAATAAAAACCATCAAATAAATAATTGTTCCAATACTACTACCAATAAGCCCCAATACCATTTCGGCAGTTCTTCGCATCGGTATTCCCCTCTTTTGCTCCAGATTTAGATAAGATCAAAATGTTTGGATGTACTATATGCAACAACAGCATGCTTTTATAACGCAAAATGCTTTATATACATATACTTTACAAAAATATTTACACAATTGTTATTAACGGTCGCAGCTGGGGTTAGACCGAGTACATGTGGAGTCTGGGATTGTGGCATTAGCATACAATCTACTGAAAGTAGCAGGCATCCGCCTGGCTACTTTCAGCCAAAAAAGAGCAGCTAAAAAAGCAGGATGGATAAACGGGTCGTTTTTACATCCTGCTTTTATTTTAGGGACTTATTGGACAGCCCCTTATTTCATTCTGTTTTTTTAATTTTCCCATGGATAATCTTCCATTGCCCATCAACTTTTTTTACGCTGTAAGTGATGTCATAACTGTGTTCGGTTTCATCCCAGCCTTCCAAGGTTGAGAGCTGAAGATGTGCGGTAACCCCTTGATCAGTAGAAGAGGTGTCTAAGAAATCAATGAAATTAATCACATCAATATATCCATCCTCAAACTCTTGATACGAATGTTGAGATTTCCAATGCTTATCCCATAAATTATAAGCACCTTTATAATTACGACTATTAATTTCATTTAGATATTGAACAATAACCTTCTTTACTTTAAGTTCATCACTAGATTCTAAACCAGAAATGTAACTTTCAGGATCTATTTCATTAATTTCCTCGGTTGCTGCAGGCACTGAATAACCTTCAGTAAGTGTTGTATCTTCTTGATCATCATAACCTATATCATCATCTGTGGAATAGTCATTATCATAACCTGTATCATCTTCTGGGTCGTAAACATTATCACCAACATATGAGTAAAGAAACGAAGGAAAAGTATTGGAAGAATAGCTATTGTACTGTGGGAACCGTTTTGTTCCTAATTCTCCCGTATAGGGATTCATGTTACCATAAGTTGAAAAATTGTTTGAAAAATTGCCGTCCGGATCACTCCGAAAATGGGGCTGCACGTATGTCCCATCTTTTCTGAAGTAACCACTCACATGAACATCGGCAAAAACCTGGGTTGAGCCACAAAATATTGCAACAACTGTTGCTAAAGACAATATGCTTTTCCTCTTCACCATTTACCACATCCTTCCTAATCATATTATAATTTGAAATATTAATGATGTATACAAAAAAGTTGCGGAAAGATTTTTGGGAAGGTGTATATGCTGAACTACCAATTGATCCAGATGAGACATACACCTATAGCTCTTCAAGCAAGATCGTTTACCATGTAATTGTTAAGCGCAATGAGGAGATTAAACGCTGGCATTAACTGGATCTTTTTTTCTTTATCTTAGTTTGCATAAGTATTTTATTATCAACTATCATATCAAAAGCTTAAAACAAAGATGGGGATGGTATTAGTCCCCCAGAAACAAAAAAGTCGAAAATAAAAGAAAATACGTTAATATACTGGTGGTGCCACTATGTCGCAGTTAAAGTTGAACTATCACAAATTTTTATTGATGTATAATCTAACACTATTAAACAGTTGTTAAAATGAAGACCTTAAAGAGAAATTATTAAATAGGATAGAGCATCATGAAAAAAAGATTAAAACAATAAAAGAAAAAAACTCCAACAAGATAATAATTTCGGCAGTGCTAGCTAAAAATGTCCATTAATTAATGAACCCTTATGTTTTAGAAGGGTTTTTTTAATGGGTTTAGAAAGTAATGATAGTAGAAGTCTTGCGCAAAAAAAGTTAACGAGTTGTTTAAACTGAACTTAAGGAGCGATAATATGTTACTGATTCCTGTAAGTAAAGGACCGAAATATACGACGTCTAGTGTAAAAACTATTATTGGGCAAGATCATCTTGGTATTCGGAATGTGGGTATTTTGATTGCAGATTACCTTCAATCAGGGGTTACAAGTATCACTCCTAGGGCAAGGTACTGGTCTTTTTTTGCTTGGGTGTTATACGATTTTATTCAAAATGTACCCGAAGAAAAAACCATAAAAAACTTTAAGAGCTTTTTAAAAAAACAAGAATGGTATTTTATTTTAGCTAATTATGCGGAAGCTCTTGAGCGGGGTGCCATTACTCATGATGTAATCGGTATACAAAAAGCTATAGAAGAATGGAGAAAACCACAAGATGCCTTTGAGCAGAAATCAAATTATGTACAAGACAGCTTTGGTGGCTACGGTACATACCGGAATGTTATGAAGATCCTAGGGATAACGAAGATAGGGGAGGAGGCTAAAGGTGTACATATTGATCGTCTGACACCAGTTGGTAAAATGCTTGCTGAAGCTTTTGAACAGACGATTAAGCATACTGCCTATTATCGTGATAATCGGCTAGAAGATACTCCTGTACCAAGAGGAGTATTGCTTGATTTTGGAAGAGTGGCTGCACTTGACCGGTTAAAAGATCCTAATTCAAAAGACTATCCGATTGTTTCAAATATATTTATGCCTGAAGAACCTCGAAACTCCAGGCAAATACTGCGTAAGCAATCTTTGCTGTACTATATGCATATTATTCATCAATCGAGGGGGAGTAAGATCACATTCTCTTATTTGCAGGACATGATGTTAGATGGATTGTATGACAACCAGACTACGGTTCCTAGTCATCTTCAAAATGTGGCAAAAGGTTGGGAAATTTATCAAGTACGCCAACTTTTCACCTATAGCCTGGATACGATGTGGTCGTATTTGCTTCATCAAATGTCTAAAAAAGTTGTTTCGATGAGTGAATTAATTGCTGCTGTTGTAGAAGAGCTAGAGAACAATAGACATGATCTTTCAGAGGATATAAAAAGTTTAAACGAATCCATCCCTTTGAATCAGGATTTCAGGAAAGCCACTTTTGGAAAACTGAGAAAAAAAGAAATTAATGCAGAGAATCATATATGGCAGCCTATGCTTATGATGTTGTATGTATACAATCGTCTCCTAAATCGAGATGATTTTGACACTTCTCACCAGGAGCTGTTAAAGCTAGGAGGAAGAGACGACATTTCCTTTACAATATGGATGGACTTTGTTCAATCTTATCGGGATAAACCTTTAAAAGAATTCCTTAGCTATATATTACGCTTTTATATTTTGGAGCAGCATCAGAAGGTTGCTTTAAATAAGATGATTACCACCGGAAATGAAACCTATCATTTCGTGGAAAATGATGGCAAGCTATATTTTCTTAGTGATGATCAGCCTTCATTTAATGTTTTTCGAGTCATGCAAGGGTTATCCATATTAGTCGATTTAGGAATGGTTGAGGCAGAAAAAGGAGTATATCAAGTCACAGCGGCAGGGAGGGTGAAGCTTGATGAAAAGAATTGATTTAATAGAGGAGTTAAAGGAGCCAGGATATAAAGTGGCATTAGTTACATCTTATTCTACCGACCTCTTATTCTTTGAAAAAATGATTCTCCGTCATTTCATTGAGCAAAACTGTACATACTTAGGCTTATTCGTTGATCAAAAGTGTCTATTTGAGTCGATTACGAAACCGAATATTTCAGAATTAGGGAAAAGCTACATCATAAAAGGTATGGAAACGAACCATGCCTTTCATCCAAAAGTGTATTTGCTATTGGGTGAGCATAAAGCAAAAGTACTCATTGGGAGCGGCAATTTAACACCTGCTGGCTTCATTACGAATCATGAAGTTTTTAATAGGTTTACTATCGATACAGTTGGAAGAGAATATGAATACCTTGCTGAAATTCAAGCAGCTTTTCAATTGTTTCAATCATTCAACAAAGAACATAACAACAAGATGTGGCAAGAATTATTTTCAAAAACAAAGGAATTTTCATACCTAATGCAAGATACGGCTCGAGAAAGTTCTCTACTCACCAATCAAGAACAATCGATGCAGGAACAATTAAATCAATTTATTCCAAACGGGATTAAAGAAATTGAATGTTTTGTTCCTTATTTTGATCAATCCTTATCCCTGATTAAGGAGTGGAACGAAAGATATCAGCCAGAACAAATCAAAATTTATTTGCAGAATAAACACACGAATTTTCCACGTCATCTGCTTCTTGAATCCAATATTTCACTGTATCAGGCTGATTTTTTAGAGGAATCTCATAAGCGATACCATGGAAAAGTGTTCCGTTTTATAGGAGAGAGTACGGAAGTGATTATCTACGGCAGCGGAAACTGCAGCCGACAAGCTTTCTTGTTAAATTCCCAATTTGACGGAAACTCAGAGGCAATTGTGGTTGAGGTAGGTGAAAAGGGAGAGTTTGATCATATTTTTGAGAAGTGCATAACACTTACCCCTCTTCCAATCCCCTTGCCAGAGGATTTTCGAACAATAGAAGAGGATGTACAGGGAGAAATAGAAAAAGAACCATTCCGAATTTATTTTATTGATGGAATCCTGCGAGATCAGCAGCTGTTTATTACGTTAAAAACAGATCTTTTGCTGAAGTCCATTTTATTGGAGGACTCAATAGAAGGTGTTTTAGCTGAAACAAATGGGAATGTATTTACCTATGTCTTTAATACGAAAACTGAGCCGTTAAGTCCAGTTCTTTCATTAATAGGATATACGAAAGAACGATCTATCTCTTTTATGGGCTGGTATCACGATACGGTTTCTTTACAAAACACGTTTCATAATATGAAGAAATCTGTTCATTTTCAACTGCCTAATGACCCCTATTTAGAAGACTATCATAATATTGTCGCGCTTTTGGATGACTTGCAGAATCGTTTGATATTAACAGAGCGGGATATAGACGAAACTGAACAAACAAACACCCGAATGAAGTCTATTCATGCACAGGCAGAATTAAGTCAAGTTGAGGAATACGTCAGCAGCAATCCAGATGATTACTATACATTAGAAGAAACCGACGTTGCTTATGGTTCAATTGGAAATGTAGATGTAATCGGAAATTTGATCCGGATATTGTTAAAAGGCTTTTACGAAGAATCAGCTGAAACGATTAAAAGTACAAGTGAGAAGTTTGATTCTAACCTTGAAAAACTACAGACTGTAGATATACCAAAAGATTTACGCGAAAAGCTCCAAAAACGCATGAAGAACTTTATGACCAAATACAATAAGGGAATAAACTCTGAACGTTACTTAGAAAACATTGAACCTGACATCATGATTAAAAATATGACGATCTACCTGGGATTTTTAAATCTGTTAGAGCAGAAGTTAGGGGAACACTTTCTCACAAAAAACGAGCTGGTATTGGAATGTTTTGAAGTGGTAAAAGCGCTCGAACATTATAGCCAAAACAATATATTAGATATGTCGAGAGAAGACATGCAAATGCTGCTTATCCACACTTTAGGGACCATTGCTGCCGAAGGATATATACTCGAAAAGACAGAGGATAACTACCATATTCTAAGAAACGAAAAGAAGAAATTAGGGCAGTTATTAAAGAATATACATAAACAAATTCATCCGATTGGTAAGAATATTCACAATTACTCGATACAAATCAGCCTTTTACTGCAACGAAAGTTTGGAATAGATATGGATAAAGAAGCGTACGAGCAATCCTTTCATAAAATGTTTCCATTACTTAGTTTTGAACAGCTTGTTAGTAAAATTAGAAGTATGGATATCACGGTCAAGAAAATTCCATTGGTGGATGAACCAGATCTTTGCCTTGAAAGAGAAGTTAAACTTACACCTGAATTTCACCATAAACAACTAAATATATTAGCGGAAATGCTTGCAGTAGAGGAGTGGGAGGAGACCTCAGCTTTTAAAATTCGTTGGTTCAATGTGAATCCCGAAATGCCGGTTCAGCGATTTGTTCTCTATTACAATCAGAAAAAACGAGTGTTAAAGAGGAAATATGTGTATAAACAACGGGACCGCGAACCATACATCGAGCAGAAAAATAATGTTTATAAACACCAGCTGATCTCAGCAGCTGAAAGAGGAGATACAAGCATCATTTGCGAAGGGTTTAGAACGAAATAAACATGCGTTGGGGAGAACATTGAAATGGAGTATGTGGAATATCTTCAAAAAAGACACGAGTTAATGGACGGGGAAAGGCAAATCGGAGAAAAGAAGCAATATCAAAATAGACTCGAAAATCTAGAGCTAGTGATTCACAAAGCTTACAGCGTCATATGAAAAATTCTTTTTAGATAGTGAGTATTGTTCTTTTCGAACCTATCTATGAAATCATCTGGTTTGCTTTTCGATGAAAACGTAGTAAATAACACCAAAAATCGCAACGTAATCGTCGCCATTTTTCTTTTGAAATAACATTATTAATTTTTTCATTAGATGTTATCTATAGACTTTTCAAGTAATACAAATAAACACAACGATTGAAATAGAGGTTTATATTTTCAACATCCTAAGGTTGGAATGCTTGGTTTACAGATGACACATCTTTAGAGATAAACCCAGATGGAACTGGTGAAATACGATTGAGGTGGACAAATTTCGGTAGTGAAAATGTAAATATTGAAGATGGGGGAAAAATACCTGAGGCAACTCCAGACAAAAAATTTGTCTTTCAATGGTCACCAGGAGAACAAAATTCAACAGTAACTTTTAAACTTGAGCCTTATAAAGACGGTACATTAGTAGTTCTTAATGAGACGGGCTATACAAATTCAGAAAAAATTTAAGAGCCTGTATTGGATGTACAGTGGTTGGGGAGAGGCTTTAACACTTTTAATGATATACTTAGAGTATGGAATTGTGTATAAAACAGGATTTATAATTCTCCAAGTTTTGGGGGTATGGAGTCTTTGAAAAGTAATGTACATAAAGGTGATTGTGATAACAACCCCATTCTTATTCAACAAAAGGGTGCAATTGTGAAGGATCAACAAGAAAAATAATTTATAGATCTGATCCCTTAGTTAAGTTGGACCAAAATTCCGACCAAAATTGGACCAAAATAATTTAAAATGATAATAAATATCTTGAAAAGCAATAAATTAAAAAAGCTGATATAACAGCATTTTTTACATATTTTGAAATAAAAAAAGGGGAGGGATATGTTCCGTACACAAGTTCATCCTTGGGAACGTGAACAATACATGAGCATGTATTAAAAGCCAAACCCCTTGACACCATTGGTGTTAAGGGGTTTTTGTTTTGTGGGTGAAATTTAATTCATACCTTGATAAAGATCTTCATCCACAAAACACCCACAATAAATTCAAAAAAATTATTCGAGAACACGTTTCATGTGATCCTCGAACTTACCCATAGTGTCTTGTTCGATTTTCTTAGATATATGTGCATATACAACTGAAGTAACCTGAATACTACCATGGCCTAATCGTTCCTGTACGTATTTCATATCTGCTCCGGCTTCCAGTAAGAGGAAGGCGTGTGTATGTCTCGTTGAGTGAATAGGGAGGGGATCAATACTCGCTCTCTTCAATATACGTGAAAAGGAATTAAATAAACTCGATTTTGGCATATAGTTCCCATCGTTTCTACAAAATGGCTATCTACGCAGCAGAAGCGTGTTCTGCCAAAAAGCGCTGTTGGACAGGAGATTACGTATTGCCGCAACCAGTGGGATAAGCTAGAGGCGTTTTTGTTGGATGGGCGTTTGGAAATAGATAATAATCGCAGTGAACGTTTGATTAAACCCTTTGTAATTGGTCGGAAAAATTGGCTCTTCGCCAATACATCACGTTGGTGCTAAAGTTAGTGCAATAATTGAATCCGCTAAAGAAAATGGGCTAAACCCTTTCCCTTATCTCAGTTATCTGTTTGAACAACTTCCTTATGTAGAAACACAGGATCCAGACATCATAGACCGTTTACTTCCCTGGTCGACGACACTACTCGTTCATTGTAGAGTTCCAAATAAAAACTAGTATACTTCAGTCCTCATCTTGTTAATAGGTGGGGGCTGTTATATGCTTACTTATAAAACGTCAGTTACTTATTTGTTACCGAGTTGTTCCGCCAAACCGATTAAAAGTCCTTCGGTTCCACGAATGTAGCAGAGCCGATACGAGTCCTCGTACTGAACCACTTCGCCAACGAGCTGAGCACCATACTTAGTAAGTCTAGATACCATTTCGTCAATGTCTTCAACGGTGAACATGACGCGTAGATAACCGAGGGCGTTTACAGGAGCAGTCCGGTGATCTGATATAGTAGGTGGGGTGAGAAATCGCGAAAGTTCAAGTCGGCTGTGGCCATCTGGGGTAACCATCATAGCAATCTCTACACACTGAGAACCCAGTCCGGTTACGCGACCAGCCCATTCACCTTCTACAGTGGCTCGCCCTTCGAGCTTCAAGCCAATCTCCTCGAAGAAAGGGATTGCGTCATCAAGGGATTTTACAACGATCCCGACATTGTCCATTCTTAGTAATTTGTTTTTTGCCATAGTTTTATCTCCTCGTATGTGTACAAATTTATTACCTCATAATTATTCTGTTCAAGAACTTCAAATTCCTCTATTGATTCTAGGTGGGAAGTATTTTAGGCTTACCTTTTTCCAAATTAATCTTTTGGACAGGCGGGATTCCATTTTAGGTAGCTAAAGTGATATCCTAGTCTTGCTCCTGAAGAGGGGAATGTATATGCAGAAGCAGGAGATGGCGATAGTTTAAGAGGGGGAAGCAAGGCGGCTGACCTATAAAGAGGAATTAGCCCACTTGTTTACTTCCGAATTGAAGACAAGACCCCGTTCAATGACAGCTGAACAAATGAAACAAATAAAAGGACTATTACATCAGCAAACCCTGCAAATCCTTAATTAGCATCATTTTTGGGAACACTTCTTCTTATTTCCAAAAAAAACCACACCTTAACGTGTGGTTTAATCTGAAGATTAAAAATTGTGTTGTTGTTGAAGCTGTTGTGCACACTGTTGAGCAAGTTGCTGAATTTGTTGAAGTTGTTGGGTAGACGTTCTCTAGGAAAATTGCAAGTTCTTCTTCTGAATCAAATTTAATACCTGTAACATCTTCGGGTATATTTTCTGTAGGTGCATCTTTCAGGCCATATTTATCAGAAAGTTCCTCAGCTGTAGAATCCACCGTTGTCATTCTTTCTAGATTGGTTTCTTCAATTAAAATGGTTTTAATTTTTTTTATGTGTATGCACATATAATATTTCATTTGTAGATATAGCAATTTCAAATAGAATATCGTTTTAGTTTTGTCTTTTCTAAAGATAGCGACCATTAATCTGGTTTCTTCCTTTATTATTCGCATTATTTTGAAAACAAGCAGGCCAAAAAACCTGTTTTCCACTAATCATTAACATGCACTCTTTCTCCTGTTCAATTAATATTAAGTGTAGATGGCGAACTCATTGGAAACAGTTTTCCTGGATTCAAGATATGGTTTGGATCTAGTAATCTTTTTAGGTCCATCATTACATCGAGAGCATTTCCATGCTCTGTCCGCTGATACCTTATTTTTCCTAGACCTACACCGTGTTCCCCTGTACATGTGCCTCCATGTTGTAAGGCGAATTCTACGATAGCCTTGTTGATCTCATGTGCTTTCTTCCTATCATTGGGGTCATCAGGATCGATAACTAGAAGCGTATGGTAATTTCCATCTCCGATGTGGCCAATAACTGCACCATCTATATCGGCCTCTTCCATTTTCTTTCTGGCATGTTCAATGGAATCTGCAAGGCATGAGAGAGGAACACAGACATCCGTTCCTTCAATATGCTTCCCAGGAGATCCATGCCGAAATGCATAGGATAGGTGATGTCGTGCCTTCCACAGTTTTTTTCTTTCTTTAGAGTCTGACTCGTAAATAAAATCCACACATGCTTGTTCTTCCGCTATAAGTCTGGTAAACGCTGTTTCCTGCTCTAATCCGTTGTCGTTACCATGAAATTCTAAGAAAAGAGTGGGCATGACTGGATAGTCTGTCTCTTGAAATCGATTCATCTGTAAGATGGAGCGTGAATCGACCAATTCCATTTTAGCAATGGGAATGCCAGCAGTTAATATGGAGGTTGCAGTATTTAGGGCTTGTTTTACAGTAGGAAAGGCGGCTCTGGCCGCCATCACACATTCTGGAATACCATAAACTTTCAATGTGAGTTCCGTAAATACGCCTAACGTTCCCTCTGATCCCGTAAACAGCCCATTCAAATGGTAACCAGACGAAGATTTTACAGCTTGGCCTCCAGTATGAATTGTACGCCCATCCGCTAAAACAACCTCTAGATCTCGTACCTGGTCACGCATGATCCCATAGCGTACGGCCGTTGTACCGCTCGCGTTTGTGGCAGCCATTCCTCCTAAGGTTGCATCAGCTCCAGGATCTACAGAAAAGAATAAGCCATATTTTTTCAGTTCTTTATTTAACTGCAACCGGGTCACTCCCGGTTGTACTTTCACACAAAAATCAGAAGGATAAATCTCTAAGATTCGATTCATTAAAGCAAAATCCAGGGTGATTCCTCCCTGAACGGGGATGGCGTGCCCTTCCAGTCCAGACCCTGCTCCAAATGGAACAACAGGAATTCTGTGTTCATTTGCAAACGATAGAATTCGGCTAACGTCGTTAGAGCTTTTGGGGAAAACCACAACATCCGGAAGATGCGGTTCATGGAAAGACTCATCTTGGCTATGTTGTTGAAGAATCGTCAGGTTCTGTGTGACTTGATCAGAAGAAAGAATCTTGGTTAGCTCCTCTGCAAGAATCATTCCCAGCCCTCCTTTAGTGGATTGATACGCAAAAGTAAATTTGTGAATATACTGAAAATTCTGTTTACACCTATAGTAGCACACTATATAATTTTCTGTATACAGGATTTGGTATACAGAACTTAAAATGGATGAGGAGGAATGAACTTGAACAAATGGCGATTGAAAACGGTGGGAATGTGTGGAACAGCAATCTTAGTATTGAGTTTACTCAATGCCTGTGCTCCACCAAAAGGCGCGGATCAAGCATCATCGAGTAAATCATCCGGTTCAAAAGAGGAGATTAAAATTGGCTTCGTTTCACAGCTTTCTGGCGGCGGGGCATTGTACGGGAAACAAATGGAAAATGGGGCCAAGTTAGCAGTGGATGAGATTAATAAGAAGGGAGGCATTTTGGGGAAAAAAATAAAGCTCATTATCCAGGATGATCAGGCCAATCCAAGTGAATCCGTAAAGGTGACCCAACGGTTAGTGACAGAGGATCGCATTAATGCATGGATTGGAACCCTGAAGAGTTCGGATACCTTAACGGATATCGGAATTACCTCCAAACAAGACATTCCTAGTTTTGTCCCTGTGGCGGTTGCAAACTCCATAACAGAATCAGACTATACCAACGTCTACCGAAATGTAGCCAACAACTCCATGCAGGCCAAGATGTTCGTAGACTACATATTAAAGAAACAGCCGCATAAAAAGCTTGCCATCATTGCTGAAAATACAGATTACGGAAGAGGGCTGTCTGAAGATTTTAAAAGCTTCTTTGAAAAAGGTGGCGGGGAAATCGTTAACGTTGAATATTACAACGTTGGGCAAAAGGAATTTAACGACCAATTGACAAAAATTAAGGGCGAGAAACCAGACGGGATTGTCATCAGTGGACTTGTCGCCGAAGGTGCTCTTGTTTTAAAACAGGCCCAGGATTTGGGTATGAAAACCCAGTGGTATAGCTTTGGTGGTTTTAGTGGAGCGGCGCCTATTAAGTTAGCCGGAAAAGCGGCAGACGGTATGATTCATACCGAGTATTTCACGCCCATTAAAGGGGACAAAAAGATTGAGACGTTTGTAAATGCTTATAAAACCAAATTTGGTGACAAACCCGATGCTTATTATTCCGCTGCAACTTATGATGCGGTAAACCTATATGCAGAAGGAGTTAAAAAGGCAAAGACATTAGATAACAAAAAAGTGAATGACGCACTTCACTCCATCAGTAATTATCAGGGTGTCATGGGAAGCATCTCGTTCCAGGAAGACGGACAAGCCACCACAAAAGTTTGGATGGCACAAATCAAAGATGGTGCACAAACGGTTATTTTCCGTCCAGAATAAATTACTTTTACAGGAGGCAAGGATGGTTGAATTTGCGCAGACTCTTGTTAATGGGCTCGTTTTAGGAGCCTTGTATTCACTGGTTGCATTGGGATTAACATTGATTTATGGAGTGATGGGATTAGCCAATTTTGCGCAAGGGGAATTTGCGATGATAGGAGGATTTAGCGCTTTTTTCCTTGTTCAAGAAGGTGTGTCCTATCCGCTGGCCGTAGTCATCGGTTTTGCAGTGGCAGGAATCATAGGACTGCTCGTACATCTTTTAGCGTTTTATCCACTGCGGCAAAGCAATCATATTAATATGATGCTTAGTTCATTAGGGGTTTCTCTTTTCCTGGTCAATCTTGCCCAATATCTATTCTCCCCTAACCCTCAGGTCGTAAAAAGCCCTTTATCTGGAGAAAGCTTTAACCTGGGAGGCATCTTTATTTCGCAGCAGCGGGTTTTAATTGTGGTTATTAGCTTTATTCTGTGTTTGGCAACGTTCCTATTGTTAAAACATACAAAATTCGGGCGTTCCGTTCAAGCCGCTTCTCTTGATCCTGATACAGCGACACTTTATGGGGTCCCAACGAAACGAATATCCTTCATGACCTTCATATTGGGAGTGGCGTTGACGGGCATCGCCGGCGCATTGCTTGCTCCTGTTTATAATGTGTATCCCACCATGGGAATTTCCCTTACTTTAAAGGCATTCGTGGTAGTGGTTCTTGGAGGGATGGGAAATGTCTCAGGTGCGATCGCCGGAGGAGTTATTGTAGGGCTGATTGAGAGCTTTGCCGGGGGCTACATTTCGACCGGTTTTCAGGATGCCATCGTGTTTACGGTTTTATTTGTAGTCCTAATTTTAAAACCTCAAGGGATTCTTACCAAAGTGCAGGGGGAGAAGGTATGAATCGAAACCGGATCCTGTTTTGGACGTGTATTCTTGTAGGAATGATCTGTATCCTATCTAGCTTGTATTTGCAAAACCTTTATATTTTGCGCGTAGCGGTTTTTGCAGTCATTGCGGCCATGCTAGCGGTAAGTGTGAACCTTCTGGTGGGTTATACAGGTCAGGTCTCACTCGGACAAGCTGGGTTTTATGGCATAGGTGCTTACACGGTCGGCCTTTTGACCACACAATGGCACTGGTCCTTTTGGCTGGCCTTGTTAGCTGCTTTCATTTTGACAAGTCTTACCGGGTTAATTCTAGGATTGCCTACCACGCAGCTTAAAGGGCACTTCCTGGGGATAGCAACACTTGGTTTTGGGATTATTGTCAATGTGATTTTTAACAACTGGACATCGTTAACGGGTGGACCCAACGGAATAAGAGGAATAGCTCCACCGGAGTTGTTCGGTATTTCATTACAGTATGAGAACTACTTTTTAGGTTTTTCCCTTTTTTGTTTAATGGTGGTTGTGTTAATGGTTCATCTCGTGGTTAATTCAGCCATCGGGAGAGCGTGGAAATGTATTCGGCACGATGAAATATCTGCACAAGTGAGCGGGATCAATGTTTACGGTTATAAACTCATGGCGTTTTCCTTAAGTGGGGGGATTGCTGGGATAGCAGGCGGTCTTTATGCGGGATTCATGACCTTTATCAGTCCGGAAACGTTTGATTTAAACCAATCCATTACCATTATCACGACGGCCATTCTCGGGGGGCCAGGTACGTTGTTTGGTCCATTAGTGGGAGCAGGGGTATTGACCGTTCTTAGTGAATCTCTGAGGGCTTTAAACGAACTTCGCCTCATCATATACAGAGCGATTCTTGTAACTGTTATCGTTTTCCTTCCAGAAGGAATCTATCCCTTTATCAGTAAGAAATTGAGAAAAAGGGGTATTGCGTCCCAACTAAAGTTAAAGGACCGTAGGAGGGAATTGGATGAGCAAGATTTTAGTCAAAGCTGAACAGGTATCTGTAAAATTTGGTGGACTCTGGGCGGTTAAAAAAGTGGATGTGGACGTAAAAGCGGGTGAGATTCTAGGAATTATCGGTCCCAACGGAGCAGGGAAGTCCACATTGTTGAATGTATTGACTGGCCTGCAGCGGCCATCGGCGGGACAGATCCAAATAGATAACGGATATGTTTCCAAGAAGGACGCCTGGCAAATGGTGAAAATGGGGATCGGCCGCAGTTTTCAAACCATTCGTCTTCTCAACGAATTGACAGTGATCGAAAATTTATTAATCGGAGGCCATTTATATACGAAACGGGGATTACTTGACGTTTTGGGTAGGACGGTTCGATGGAGAAAAACGGAACAGCAAATCACCAATAAAGCAATGGAACTTCTGCAGCTGCTGGGGATTGGGCATAAAGCGCAGGAAGAAATAAGTGCCCTTTCCTTGGAGGAGAGAAGAAGGGTTGAGATTGCGAGGGCTCTTATGACCCGCCCGAAAGTTCTTTTGCTCGATGAACCGGGCGCAGGATTTAGTCCGCAGGAATCCGATCAATTATGCGAACTTATTCTCTCCATTCGAAATCGTGGGATCTCTGTTGTTCTCGTTGAACACAATATGAAGGTCATTATGTCATTAGCTGATCGAATCATCGTGCTCGACCACGGACAAAAAATTGCAGATGGCACACCGAAGGAGATTTCTGAAGATGAGTTGGTCATTCGGGCTTATTTAGGAGGGGAAGACCATGCTTGAGATCCAAGGATTACGGAGCGGTTATGGCGATATTACTGTGTTGCAGGGTGTTAGCTTGAATGTAAACTCAGGGGAAATCGTGGGGATTTTAGGAGCTAATGGGGTGGGTAAAACCACCTTATTAAAAACCATTTCCAATTTAATAAAAACACGCGCCGGAACGATAAACTATCAGGGAAAAAACTTAACGCATGTCCCGCCATCTAAACTGCTCAATCTTGGGATTGCCCATGTTCCTCAGGGAAGGAACATTTTCTCTAAGATGACAGTGGCCGAGAATCTTCACGTCGGTTTGGACAATGTAAAAAAAAGAGTCAACCCGCAAGAACAGCTGGATTATGCCTTAGCGTTATTTCCTAAGCTTAAGGAACGATGGAATCAACTCGGTGGAACGTTAAGCGGGGGAGAGCAGCAGATGCTGGCGATCGCGCGAGCACTCGTGACAAAACCCAGCTTGTTGATCCTAGATGAACCGTCGATGGGCTTAGCTCCTATCATTGTCAGATCCGTATTTAACGCGGTAAAGAAAATTGCACAAGACGGGACTACGATATTATTGGTGGAGCAAAATGCTGTGGCAGCTTTAAATGTAATTGATCGGCTTTATGTCATGGATATGGGAAGAATGGTTTATGAATCCCAAGAAATGAATGATAACGAATTAGAGAAAATCAAAGAGGTTTATCTAGGTGCAGGGTAATTACAAGTGTTGAAGTCGACTGACGATAAGCAGGGAAGGACAGGAGTGAGACAATATGCTGAAAAAATTAACTCAATCAGAAACATTGGCAGAACAGGCATATCGTGAAATCAAGCAGGCCATCATCGAAGGGAGGTTTTCTCCAGGTGAACATTTACCCGAGGAAGCGATCGCTTCGATGTTAGGTATTAGCAGGACTCCTCTAAAAAAAGCCATTGAAAAACTATCATATGAAGGTTTAGTAGATTTGCGCTCCGGAAAGATCGCTCGAGTGGCGGAGTACACCCCCAATGATATCGAAAACTTTCTGCAGCTGCGTGTGCTGTTGGAGCCCTTCAATGTTGAACAGATTGTGAGAATACCAATCTCGGAGGAGAAGATGAGCGAGCTTGTTGAATTGGTGGAAGAACAGAAAAAAGCCATTGAAGATAACGATTTGTACCAATTTATTCAGCTAGATGCCGAATTTCACCTTTCATTAGCGAAGCTGAATCCAAATCAAAAACTCCAGCAATTTATTGAACAACTGAACAATAACCTCCATCGCCGGTATCTAATACTGTCAAAAACATTGGAGTATGGTTCCAAAACGGCATACGAAGAACATGTATCCATTTTAAAGGCTCTTCAAAAAGGAAATCCAGAGGAAGCGGGTAGAGCGATGAAAACACATATCCAGAACGTTGAAAACAGGATAAGAGGGTATCAAGCTTCCTCTTTACACTGAGTTAAGTTGGAGGTTCGGCATGAAACATCTGGTGAATAAAAGGGTAAAAAAGTTAGAGGTCACAGGTATACGAAAATTTTCGAACATGTTAGTGGATTACCCCGAAGCCATTAATTTAACGCTTGGACAGCCAGACTTTCATACACCAGACCATATTAAGAACATAGGAATATCCGCCATTATCGAAAATAAAACGGATTATACATTGAACGCCGGATTGCTTGAGCTGAGAACAGCCGTAAGTAATATGATGTATGATAAGTACAGGCTAGCCTACAACCCTGAAAACGAGATCATTATAACGAATGGAGCGAGTGAGGCGATCGATACGGCTTTCCGTACCATACTAGAAGAAGGCTGTGAAGTCATCTTGCCTGCGCCGAGTTATCCAGGATATGAGCCGTTAATCGAACTTTGTGGGGCCGTACCCGTTTATCTAGATACGAGTAGAAACGGATTTTTACTGACTGCAGAGATGATAGAAAAACATATAACAAAGAAAACCCGATGTATCGTGTTAACCTATCCATCAAACCCCACAGGGAAATTAATAGGTGAGGGAGAGCTCGAAAAGATCGCGAGGCTTCTTATCGAAAAAGAAATTTTTGTCATTTCAGATGAAATCTACAGCGAACTGGTTTATGACGGAAGCCATCATTCCATTGCTTCGTATTCTAGTTTACGTGCCAAAACCATTGTAGTGAACGGTATATCCAAATCTCATTCCATGACCGGTTGGCGAATCGGCTACGTCTGTGCACCCTCGTACCTGGCGGAGGAAATGTTGAAAGTTCATATGTATAATTCCGTTTGTGCTAGTTCTATTAGTCAATACGCTGCCATTGAAGCGTTAACTAATGGAACGAACGATCCATTGGAAATGAGAAAGGAATACAAAAAGCGGAGAGATTACATGTATGAGCGGCTGGTTAATATGGGGTTTGATGTCGTTAAACCAGACGGTGCCTTTTACCTCTTTCCTTCTATTAAAAAGTGGAACATGAAATCGTTTGATTTCGCCATGCAGTTGCTTCGATCTGAGGGAGTGGGGGTGGTGCCTGGTGATGCATTTACACCTTTCGGAGAAGGTTTCATCCGAATCTCTTTTGCCAATTCTCTTCAACAGTTAGAAGAAGGATTAAATAGGATAGAAAGGTTTGTTAAAAATAAAAAAATCAATAGGGCTAATATTCCGAAAGGGCTAGTTCCTAAAAACCGTATCGAATAGGAACAACCAACAGGAGCTGTTTTCATTAACCATAAAAATGTAAACATCTCCTGTTTTGAGTGTAGGGAGGATTAAACAAGCAAATACTTGATAAATCGCTTTTAAAGCGATGTTAACAACCTTTTTTCTTCCCTTCTTCCTCTTTGGCAGCTGGAGGAGTTTCCCGTTTTACGGGCGGATATTTACTTAGAGAAAAAAAGGGGGCAGCAAGTAAATAGGGAAATTACAAGGTGTAGGCTTTGCTCTTTTTACTGTGTTATGCTTGGGAATTGGAATCGTTATTAGACATTCCAAAGTAAAAATTTCTTTGTTATTTATCTTTTACTCTTCTTAAATAACTGATGTGATCCAAATGAATGAATACATAAGGATTCCTTAGCGGGTGTCTTTTTTAATGTCAGGTATATCAAGTACTATTGGTTTGTACAGGATGAGAAAGTGATTAAAATCCGAAAATGTACTAGCGTTGATTGCTGACGTTGAAACAAAAGGCAATAGTGCTGATACCGAATACAAAAATTTTGTGTTTCATCATAATTTGGCAAGGAAAGGAACATTCAATGTTTTTAGCTAAGTCGATCACGATATCTTCTCCCGTTTAAACAGCGGTGAATCGCAACATAGACATAGATGATCTATTTGCAACCAAATGATTAATTAAGATATTCCTTGGAATCCAAATCGGCTGGAACAACGGATGGGTCGGATTCATCGTATTGGCCAACGATGCTGTAAGGTTTATTATTGTGACAAATTCACCAGCAGACATTTTGCAAGCCATTCGTTACGATGATTACACTGAGATTGAGCATTTGGTTTATGTTTATGTGGTAAATGAAAACAAGGTTACTGAAGAATTTCAATTAGTGAAAACATATAGGCTACTCTAGGATTCTTTATCTTTCCGTTTATATTGATTAGCTTCCTATTTACCTATTATTTTACTCGCAACAAATGGAGGCATTAATTATGGAGAATTTCTATTGAGAGAAGAGATGGTAAAAATATTGGTTTCAGGTTCTGTGAAACATGATTATTGGGTCAAAAATATACTACTATGCACTATTTCTCTGTTGAAAAGGAGCTGTATTATATGAAAGTGGTGGAATGGTTCAGTTAAAGGATGAAAAATTGACCACCAAACTGACCACTTTTTGACCACCTGAGCTTCAACTTTAATGTATTTAAATATGTGCTTACTTTGCAATAGTGTTGATTTCATGCGGGTTTTAGTCATCATCAAGCATAGAAAGACACGCAGTATATGTTCCGCACACAAGTTCACCCTTGGGAACGTGAACAATATATGTCCATGTATTAAGACTAAAAAAACCCCTTGACACCATTGGTGTTAAGGGGTTTTTGTTTTCATATGTTTTACTTTGCGTGCCAATGGCACTTTGAGTGAAACTGCTGGGCTTTACATAGGGTAGGGGGGTATAGTATTATGTAAAAAAGGAGGTGACACCCCATGGAACTTAACACTTCAGAAGAACTAGAAGAAAGCTGTTGTGCCCATGAAGAACGTAAAAGTCATCATTCTGATAAAGTAAAAAATAATTTAACAACACGCTTAAATCGTATTGAAGGACAGATTCGCGGCGTAAAAGGGTTAATTGAGCGTGACACCTATTGTGATGACGTACTTACTCAATTATCTGCTATACAATCTGCGCTAAATAGTGTCGGAAAAATATTGCTAGAAGGTCATCTGAAAAGTTGTGTGTTAGAGCGAATTCAAGAAGGCGATGATGCAGTGCTGGATGAGTTTCTTGTCACGGTTAAAAAATTAATGAAATAAGAAAAGTGAGGTAAATAAAATGGAAAAGAAAACGTTGAAGGTTAAAGGGATGTCTTGCAATCATTGTGTGAATGCTATTGAAGGAAACGTGGGTAAACTGGCTGGTGTAACCGAAGTAAAGGTTAACTTAAGCGAAGGAAAAGTAGATGTTACGTTCGATTCAAATAAAGTTTCCTTAGAAAAAATTAAAGAAACAATCGATGACCAAGGATACGATGTGGCCTAAGATAAACTTGCGTGCTGTTTAGCACGCTATCTTTTGAATCTAAATATACCCTATATAGGTATATAGGAGGTAAAGGAATGGAATCTGCAAAATCAAAAGAAACCAACTTGCAAATCACGGGTATGACCTGTGCTGCTTGTGCGATTCGTATTGAAAAAGGGTTGAATAAACTAGAGGGTGTTAACCAAGCTAATGTGAATCTTGCACTAGAAAAATCGACCGTCTCTTATGATCCAACGGTTATTACAGTATCCGACTTGCAAAAAAAGATAGAGGATTTAGGTTACGGGACGGTCTCAGAGAAAACAGAATTTAATATCTCTGGAATGACGTGCGCAGCATGCTCCACCCGAATCGAGAAAGGATTAAATAAGCTTCCCGGTGTAAACAGAGCGAATGTGAATTTAGCTTTGGAAACCGCAGCGGTTGAATACAATCCGGGTGAAGTGTCGATTGCTGACATGGTGAAAAAGGTTCAAAATTTAGGTTACGATGCAAGCCTTAAAAAGGAAAATGATCAGGAACAAGGGGATCATCGTGCACTAGAGATTGAAAAACAAAAAGGGAAGTTCATATTCTCTCTTATATTATCGATCCCTTTACTTTGGGCGATGGTCTCTCACTTTGAATTTACATCCTTTATCTACATGCCTGAGATGTTTATGAATCCATGGGTCCAGCTGGCACTGGCAACTCCTGTACAATTTGTTGTCGGTAAACAATTTTATATTGGAGCGTATAAAGCGTTAAGAAATAAAAGTGCCAATATGGATGTGCTTGTAGCATTAGGCACTTCAGCCGCCTATTTTTATAGTCTGTATCTCTCCGTTCTCTCAATGGGTTCCAATGGAGTAATGGTTGAGCTCTATTTTGAAACTTCTGCTGTGTTAATCACGCTAATTTTACTCGGAAAGCTCTTTGAAGCAAAAGCAAAAGGACGATCGTCTGAAGCCATCAAAAAGTTAATGGGTTTACAGGCTAAAACAGCGATTGTCGTTCGAAACGGGGAAGAAAAAGAAATTCCCATTGAAGAAGTAGAAGTGGGTGATGTGGTTTATATCAAACCCGGCGAAAAAGTTCCTGTGGATGGTGAAATTATTGAGGGACGTTCAGCTTTGGATGAATCAATGCTCACAGGTGAAAGTGTACCGATCGATAAAACGGTGGGAGATTCCGTGAATGGGGCCACTATCAATAAGAACGGTTTCTTAAAAATCAAAGCTATCAAAGTGGGCCGCGATACAGCATTGGCCCAAATTATCAAGGTGGTAGAAGAGGCTCAGGGGTCAAAAGCGCCGATTCAACGCTTAGCGGATAAGATCTCAGGGGTTTTCGTACCCATCGTGGTGGGAATTGCTGTTTTAACTTTCTTGATTTGGTACCTATGGGTAAGCCCAGGGGATTTTGCTGCAGCTCTTGAAAAACTTATAGCCGTACTCGTTATTGCTTGTCCTTGTGCCTTGGGTTTAGCTACGCCAACATCCATAATGGCCGGATCAGGTCGTTCGGCCGAATATGGGATATTGTTTAAGGGCGGGGAACATTTAGAAACAACTCACAGGATTGATACGATCATATTAGATAAAACAGGAACCGTGACCAATGGGACACCAGAATTAACCGATGTTATCCTAATGCAGCCGTTTACAGAAGAAGAAGTCCTAAAATTAGTGGGTGCTGCAGAGAAAAATTCAGAACATCCTCTGGCTCAAGCCATCGTACAAGGAATTCAGGAGAAAGGAATACAACTGCCTTCATCCAGTGAATTCGATGCGATCCCAGGATATGGCATTCAAGCTGTTGTTGACGATAAAAAGATATTCATCGGTACACGTAAATTGATGAAAGAAAACAACATCACCATTCACGACGCAGATACGGCCATGGAAGAACTCGAGCGGAATGGAAAAACGGCGATGATGATTGCAATTGAAAACAACTATGCGGGGATTATCGCTGTAGCTGATACCATCAAAGATACTTCTCAGCGAGCTGTTTCTCGTTTGAAGAGTATGGGTCTCAAGGTCATCATGATTACTGGTGACAATCAACAGACAGCGGACGCTATTGCACAAGAGGTGGGAATACACCATGTCATTGCTGAAATTTTACCGGAAGGAAAAGCGGAAGAAGTGAAAAAGCTGCAGCAACAAGGCAAAACGGTGGCTATGGTAGGAGACGGCATTAATGATGCGCCGGCTCTTGCCCTTGCAGATATCGGAATGGCCATCGGAACCGGGACCGATGTGGCGATGGAAGCTGCCGATGTCACGTTAATAAGGGGCGATCTGAACAGTATAGCGGATGCCATTTATATGAGTAAGAAAACGATTCGAAACATCAAACAAAATCTGTTCTGGGCGTTTGGCTACAACGTGTTGGGTATACCTGTTGCAGCTCTTGGATTTTTAGCACCATGGCTTGCGGGAGCAGCGATGGCCTTTAGCTCCGTTTCGGTTGTACTAAACGCATTAAGATTACAAAAAGTGAAATTGTAAAGGGGGCTTTCAGCAGTGCAAAATAATTTCGTCATACGTTGGGCATTATCGGCTGTTATCATCCTTGCACTAGTGATCGGAGGATATTCTGTTTACGCATCATTAGCTGGTAATCCAACAGACAATCATACCGAACACAATTCTTCAAAAGAACCGGGTGAACATGGAAGCCATGAAGAACATAACGATGGGATGCAAACAGAAAGTGAAGTAGACCCTATGATTGTTCATGCAGATGGAAAGATGCGTATTGAGTTAAAAGATAAGGTCGGGGAACCCGTTGACCAACTAGAAGTGAACCATGAGAAAAACATGCATTTGATTATCGTTAGTGAGGATTTAAAACAGTATTACCATTTGCATCCAGAGAAAATAGGAAAAGGGCAATTCCAGGTGGCGAAGAAACTGTCGGACGGTACTTACAAAGCGTTTATCGACATTAAACCGAAAAATAAAGAATACATGGTGAAGCCATTACCGATAGAAGTAGGAACGAATCATGCGCATGATAAAGATGCAACCTTAAAACCAGAAACAACCTTTGCGAAAACAATAGGCGATCATACGGTCACCATGACACCAGACACGTTTAAAGCAAAAGAACCCGTCACATTGAGCTTCTCGTTTAATAAAGGCACCCCACAACCTTATTTAGGGGCGCTTGGCCATGTGGTCATCTTAGATGAAAAAGGAGATAAATACGTTCATGTACATCCTGTTTCAGAGAAGGAAACAAAATTTGAGACCCAATTTGATCAACCAGGCGTGTATAAAATCTGGGCGGAATTTAAATTCAATGGCAAGGTCAATGTATATCCTTTTGTTATTGAAGTGAAGGAAAACATTCACGGTCAGGTGTGACTAAACAAGTATTATTATGCAACGGGGCTGAAGAAACCACGAAAGCGATTAGAAGTGAATCAAAAGGGCTGGGGTTAACAAACGAAATTCATACCACACTGACACTATGTAATGGCCGATGCCAAGATGGTCCAGCGGCAGTTGTTTATCCTGATGGTGACTGGTATAAGAATATGACACGGAATTACAAAGACTAGATGAATTTATCACATATTCCTTTAATGGATATAAATTTGCACCTCAGGTTCAACAAAAGAACGAAAATAATTAAAAGTAAAATGAACCGCTCCATCAGCAGATGGGCGGTTTTTTAACTTTTATCCGTTGGCAAATCCTGATGACCCATCTTGCTGATTATGCCAGAGCCTCTTTTACAGCTCTCAATCATTATGGAGGTCAATGTAAGATGGGTCAGAATATGGGGGAAGGAGTTGTAGATGGCTTCTTAAATGTCTTTGGTAGGAAAACCCAAAAGTCGCTGATCTTTCCATGGCCCTATTTTAAACCAAAGTCGGATGATTTAGGATACCTGTGACAGGTTTGGACTCAAATACTCAAAGGATCGAAAAATTTTGTACTGTCTTACAGGGGTTTTGGCATTACAAATGTAGAAAAGGCTACCTCTTCGAAAGGATAGCCTTTATAGTGATTCCAATTATTCACTTTCATTGTATACGCTGCGAGCCATTCTGTACTTATAATAGTATCACTTTGGAAGTTTTTTTTGTCTTAAGCCTCGCGCGTTTATGGAACCAGCGCTTTAACATGTGGAATGGACTGCAAAATCCGTACAATGCAATAGGAAATAGCCAAGGCAAGCATGCTTGTAAACAACATTCCAACTAAAGGGTGTATAAACATCGCATCAATCGGTAAAATTTTAAGAATAAAAGGATGCAGTAGGTAAATGCCAAGACTTGCTTTGCTGATTTCTTTAATGATGGGGCTAGGAATCGCCTGATCCATCTTTACATAATTATGCTTAAAAAATATGAAAAGTGCTATCGACAAAACGATAATATTGGGAGCAAGGTAACTATAAAAGTAATCAAAAAACTGGCCGTTTCTAAGATGGGTTACATAGAAAGTTCCGGCTACGGTCCCAATTAACGCAACAATCGCCATAATATAGAGCGATTTACGGAATAGATTGTTCACATTTACTTTGGTTAAATAATAACCAAGTACAAAATAACCAACGTAACCGACAACCACTGGAATATCAATTCCTATGGATATCCCTAAAAACTTTTTGACAGCGGCATAACCACTTGCACCAATAAACCATAATACAATAAAATAAGCAAGATTTTTATTGCTGGCGTTTTGTACATAAATTTTCAGGATAGGGACAATTAAATAAAGACCGAGCAGCATATAAAGAAACCAGAGATGATAAAAAACGTCGTTCTCCAGAAACGCTATAATAAACGATGTCCCGGATAACTCCGCTTTATTTTGATAAACCTGATACACATAATAAAAGACGCTCCAGCCGATAAATGGTATAACCACTTTGGACGACCTTTTTTTAAAAAAGGTATTAAGTGGCTCAGATTTTCCGTTTAATAACAACGCCCCGCTAATAATGATAAAGATTGGCACGCACCATCTCGTGAATGAATCAAAAACATTCATTACCATCCATTGATGCTCACCGATATTGTTCATTTCATATAAAAACGGGGCTGCTGTGTGCAAAACAACAACTGCTATAGTTGCAAACACTCTTAATGCATCTAAATATAAAATCCTCATTGCTTAATCCTTTCTCATTAATTTGTTTAGTCCTATACCTTTCGTGGCAACTTATGTCTTTGTTTCTCTTGAAAGCCTCTCGACTTTTTAAAATTTCCTGATACAACGTTATTTCAATACCAAAAATCTTCCTATTTTTATAGAAGGGATATGATATAAAATTTCATTCCTTTTTATTTTTTTCAAAGCTGTACAGAGAGAGTTCTATGTCGAAATGATTGGATTTATAGTAATCAACAATCTGACCCTTTAATGGAAAGAATCACAGCAGTGGCTAAAGATACTGACCGGGATTACTTTATGAGTGCTGAAGAGTATATGATTATAGTTCAAGAGGGAGACTGCCAAACAGTCTCCTTTTTTGTCGGAATATGATGAATAAAATTCATTTTTTATGTTATATTATGAGTAAAATTAATATAAAGAGGGATGAATTTGTCGATAGGCAAATATGAAATATTTCATACAGTAGTAGAACTTGGCAGCTTAACAAAAGCAAGTGAATCATTAAATATATCTCAATCAGGGGTAAGTCATGCCATTTCCAGCTTGGAAAAAGAGCTGGGGTTTTCCTTATTGACCCGTAATAAAGCAGGCATCAGGCTAACTGTAAACGGTGAGCGAATGTTGTTATATATTAGGGAAATTCTATATTTAAATGAAAAGATGCTTCAGGAGGCCGGGGAAATAATTGGACTAGAAATAGGGACTGTTAGGATCGGCACATTTTCATCTATTTCTGCTGTATGGCTTCCTGGAATATTGAAAAAATTCATGGATCTATATCCGCATATAAAAGTAGACATTGTGGAGGGGAAACAGGAGGAAATCTCTCTGTGGATTTCTCAGGGGATTGTTGATTTCGGTTTTTTAATGCTGCCTGCTGCCGATTTGGAGGTTCTCCATTTAAAGCGAGAAGCGTTTTGCTGTGTTGTGCCGGAAACCCACCATCTTGGTGCCGAAAATTCTATAAAGCCAAATGCACTGAATGAAGAGAAGCTGATTCTCCAAAATTCTACCCTTAAAATCATCCATGATATGTTGAAATCAAATAAACTTTCTCCTGAAATTGCTTTTCGTTTAGATGATGAACAGGCTGTTATCTCTATGGCAAAAAACTCCCTTGGTGTAGCGATCCTGCCAGACATTGCTTTACATAATCTTCCTGATGGAGTAAGGAAAATACCCCTTTCAGATGATCGAGCAATTTCGTCCATCGGCATCGGTTCGATATCCTTCAAAAATCTTCCGCCAGCTGCCGAAAAATTTATAGCAGCATCGACCTTATGGTTAAACGAACATTTCACATGATTCTCACAATATGGCCTATTTCGCTGAGATATAAAAGATGCCATGTCTGATGTAAGTGAAGATTGGATTATCCTGAAAGAACACCTGAAATTTATAACGTCCTACTTACTGATGGAGATCCATTAATTTTGGACGCCGAAAACTAAAGGTGGTCCTAGAACGTTTAAGGTCAATTGAACATGTACGGATTATCAGAATGTAAGGTAATATGATGGACCAAAATCTCGACCAATCTATGTGCATTTATTAAAATAAAGAAACCCTTTGATACCATTGGTATGGAGGGGTTTTTTATGCTGTTCTTAATTTGTTCAGTGCAAGCGGCGATGCGCCTACTGCCGAAGATGGAACCGCTTCTTATTGAGGAGAGATACATGTGCTCCGAATCGGAATATTTAACAGATTATAACGTTTATTGCCACAAGTTCCACACCGGTCAGTCATGTGGCATAGAGCAAAGGTTTGTTGGAAAGCATTCCACAGGCAGGCCGTAAACTTTAAACCTTGCACCCAAAAAAACTATTGAATATGGGTGTTTTCTAACACGAGTACCTTTTCGTGGGTAGAACGAGCTTTTTCTTTTGTATGTTGAACTAATCTAATAATTTCGCCTTTTGCCTGCTTAGCACCTTTAACAAGTAAAGGAACACCCAGTGAATCCATTTTTAGCCTTCTGGATAATAAACCTCCAATTGTCATGGCAAAGGGTACAGTTGGGGATGTATTTGAAAAGATTATCTTTTCATCTTGATTAAATTTTTCCTGTAACAATAAGCTTAAATTTTCTAGGCTCGGAACTAACACTTTTGAATTTCCTCGACCAATTGTATAAACTGAATCTCCTTCTTCATCCAAACCATGAAATATAATTGTACCCATGTCTGATGTATTAAGTTTATTAAAATAACGGACACTTAAGATATCTTCGGTTGTAAGGGGCTTATTGCTTTGTAATTCTTTCAAGTGATATGCAGCAGCTAAAGAAGTAGTATGTGTTCCGCCATAATCATTATAAATATAAATCATATTTTCCTCCAATATCTGTAAGGATTTGATATTTTCTATTTTTATCTAACCCTAAAGAATACATACCTGGGTACCTGGTTAAGGGTTATATTATCAACAATCGTTTCAAAAAAGATGGGGGGCATCTAGGTAACGGATTCTCTTTTGGAGTACAAAAAGTAAAAAAACAACAGCAATAGCATATTAATTAGCAATAAAAAAAGCACTGCAAATCGCAGTGCTTTTAGCATTTTCATTGCTTGAAACATAATGGGGATGTTACTTTATAGGGTCTTATTCTACAATCCTTCCGATCGGGCGCTTTCCTGCAACAAGGACTAGCGCTTATTTTCATTAAAGGGCCAGAATGTTGGGGAAAACTTTCGAAAACAATAGGTAGAGGGATGGCTCCCCGTTACCTATTTTAAGATCTTTCTATTTTGTTTTTCCATGCTGTCCCTCATATAAGCACTTCACTATAACAACCACTGGGAAAGTGGTGGGTCATCTTCTTGACTGCTTTATCCCTTATAATCAATGAATGATAAAGTAAATCCTTATTAATAAGGAATTTCTTAATCGTTCGACAGAACTTGTGAATACAGGATATGTTCCGCACACTAGTTCATCCTTGGGAACGTGAACAATTAAGATTCAAAACCCCTGATACCGGGGTGATTGTTTTTGTGTTTTACACTAACTTCATTTTTATTTTATCCGATACATTGCTTAAACAAGATCGGCTTATTCAACAGTACGTCCCACGAGCCGGGCGTGATTGTTATTCTTGATTGTCAGCTGTTTTTGATTCTAGGTTAGATCTGTCCATTGACTCAGTATACTTTTCTTTATTTCCAGGTTGATTTTCATCCGTCCGTGTATTCCATATACTATATTTGATTGTATTTGGAGAATCTCCATTTTTTTTCATTTTCAAACCACCTCCATTTAATATAGTTACAAAAAAAAATAAAACTATACTTCAATAAAGTGGTTTCATTCGTATTCTAATCAGTGCATGAAAAGGGATCATAATTTGAGCCGAAACCTTATTATTTCTTACATACCTTACTAATTGTTGGTTACATTAACAACAAGCGGAGGTGAACAAAATGGCCGATAAAAAAGATAAAATTGAGGAAAACGTACGAGCACAGCTCGGTGGCATGGGTCTATATGGAACAACCAGCAATGAGGAAGTAGCAGGATACCGGGCTTCGGGAGATATTGAAAATGCTGGTCAGCTCGATAAGGGTTTTCAAAAAGAACCGGGCAATGAGGGTGAAACGGCATCTTTCTCCACTGATCAGCAAAGAGAAAATGAGGTATAAGTAACTTGCTTTCTAATTGCTTTTTAGAGCGTTTGGGTATATTTAAATGTCCTTTTTCTTCTATAGCATCAAAAAAGGCCTGGCAGCAGTTAAATGCTTCAGGCCTTCTTTTTTGATTTATCCACTTATAAATTTGTTAAATGAATTGATAAACTAAGCTGCCGATTAAAATATTGCAGCTGAAGCAGTTCATTCCATAGTATGATATATTTAGTTTTAGTAATCCAGTCATTCGTGGGATTAGCCCACTGACCGCCATTTCAAACAACTCTTTTGATAACCGGTTGAGATGAAGATTCATCAGACGAATTCCAGCCTGACAATTTAGATGAAATTCTTATCAAATCCCGCCTGTCGATTTTATAAGGAGGGCAAATGAAGACAATAAAGGCTTGGGCAAGAAAGCTAAAACAACAACTATTAACTCTATATTTGGCCTGCAGGGATAATAGAGTACCTTGGTATGCTAAAGTATTTACTGCATGTGTAGTAGCTTATGCATTCAGTCCGATTGATTTAATACCTGATTTTATTCCGGTTTTAGGTTATTTAGATGATGTAATTATAGTACCGTTGGGAATAATGTTAGCCTTAAAGATGATTCCCGAAGATGTCCTTAACGAATGTGAAATTAAAACAAATGATTTTAACGAAGATAACAGACCTAAAAATTGGTTTGTTGCTATTCTCATCATCATGATCTGGCTAACGCTAATCTTGTGTATTGTTTTTAAATCGACTATAACTATTTAAAAGCTGCACTCAGAATCGAAGTCGAAAATATCAGGTTATTACTTCTCATCTGCTTGCGAAGAAATACAAGTATGCTCGTCCTGGAATCCAAACTACGCCATGGAACACTCAAGAGCTGTGCATGAATGACCCATTCGGAAATCGTATGGTCTTTTTTGAGAGCATCCAAAAATAGTGAGTACTGTGTAAGACTTGATGAATATTTGCCTTAGGAAAGAGGGAACAGGACAAAAATTGATTAAACTCCATCTTTGTCCATTGCGCATCGATAGGTCATTGCATCCTATAGAGTATCAACTATCTACAAGGAGGTAAACTATTGTCACCTCGAACAAGGGATGTAGTCGTTATTGTGTTCGAGAGCGCTTCAACAACAAGACGATTTCGAATTGTTGATTTTGCGGTCATCGGAAGTGCAGGGCCATGCAGGGAGTTTCTGCGAAGAGGGGAAGATGTCGTTCATGCCGAAAGTTGTCTTTTAAGAAATAATTTTCGGATTGTTTTTGAAAGTTCAAATGTGCTGCTTTTCATCCGAAGGTAATCGTTAGAACATGGTTTCTGTCATTGAAGCCTGGAGAGCGATAATGATTCCTTCTTTAACGGCTCGGCGCGATTCTTTAATTAAAATCGTTTTTTTTTCGATTAACATGGAGGCACCAATCACAGGATCTCCAACCAATTCTCCCATTCACCAAATGATTGGCCGGATGGCAAGAATGTTGGAGCCTCTTTCGTAAAAGAGGCATAATGACTGGACTATTAGCAGGTAGTCTGTCCTTCACGCTTATAGGACACCGCAGGCAGACTATGGACGGGTATGGACTTGCGGAGAAGTCGATAAGTGAGCGGATCGAAACCGCCGGCACTTCCGAGAATCGCAATAATCTTACTTTTTTCTAGTGAACATAGCCCCTTGCGAGAGAATAGAGAGATGATAGAGCACCATCTATATTTTAGAGGTTTTTGTTAGCAATAAGCTCAAAGTATTTCCGAAAGATCTGGTTCTTAGCTGCCCTTTAGATGTAACCGGAACGGTAAGTGAAAAGAAAACGGGTGAACAAAATGAGCACCGCAGGCGAGATCGCCAGTGGTGCTTAAGTTGTTTCTTATTGAAGGGTACGGTAGACCCCAATTACTTTTCCCAGGATGGTGACGTTTGGAAGCAGAATCGGAGCAAGCGCTGAATTCTCCGGTTGAAGGCGGATGTGATCTTTTTCTTTAAAGAACCGTTTAACGGTTGCTTCGTTTTCTTCCGTCATCGCTACGATAATGTCACCGTTTTCAGCAGTGGGCTGCTGTTTGACGACGACGAGGTCCCGGTCATAGATACCGGCTTCGATCATACTGTCTCCTTCGACAGTTAACATAAAAACATTATCGTCGCCAACTACATGTTCGGGCAATGAAAAATACTCATCCACATTTTCAATGGCTGTTATCGGGGAACCTGCGGTAACTTTACCGATGATCGGTACATTCACGGAACGCGTTTTCGTTATGATCTGTTCGGAGTCGAGGCCTAGTACTTCAATCGCTCTCGGTTTGGTAGGGTCTCGCCTGATGAGCCCTTTTTTTTCAAGTCTGGATAGATGGCCGTGGACAGTGGAGCTGGATGCCAGTCCAACCGCTTCTCCGATTTCCCGTACTGATGGGGGATAACCCTTTGCATTCACTTCTTCTTTAATAAATTCCAGTATATCAATCTGCCTTCTGGAAAGTTTTGTCATGATTACACCTCATTCACTGAATACTCTTGAAAAAAGTATAGCATGCAGGAACAAGATATACAAACATAAGTTCGAAAAAAACTCTTGTAAAGAACAGGTGTTCCTATTATAATAACAATTAATAAGAACACACATTCGCAAGGGGGATTGAAGTTGAAGGGATTTTCACCAGTATTTATACTAATATCTATTGTTGCAGCAGGGTTTATTATGTTCGCTTATCAATCACATGCAGAAGGATCCAAAGAATATATGGAGATCACAGTGGAAAAAGGAGATTCACTATGGGAGATTGCAGAGGAATACACCAAGAACAAAGGCTCAAATTGGGAATTTGTAGAATGGGTTGAAAAGAACAATGCGATTCAGGCAGGGACGATCACTCCTGGCCAGAAATTAACGATACCGATCAAAGCAGATAAAGACAGGTGAAATAAAATTGAGATCGATCATTTATTGCAGAGTAAGCACGGATAACGAGGAGCAGACTGCCTCCTTATCCCGACAGGAAGAGGAATTGAGACAACTTGCAGTAGGGCATGGATTTGAAATTGTGTCAGTCATCAAGGAAAGAGAAAGCGGATACAGCTTAGAGAGAGAGGGTCTCTATGAGATGATCGAGCGGGCGCAGGCTGAAGAATTTGACGTTCTCCTCATAACCGATGATACCCGCTTGGGCAGAGGGAACGCTAAAATCGTACTCCTTCATGAACTTCAAAAAAGAAACATTAAGGTATATACATACAGCACCCAGGGGGAATACCAGCTCTCTGAAGCAGAATCCATGGTGCTTGAAATCGTAGCTGTCGTAGAAGAATATCAGCGCAAGCTTCATAATTTGAAAATTAAAAGAGGGATGAAAAAGGCCGTTCAGAGAGGCTATAAACCGCAACATAACTTAAAGAATATCCATCATGGGGGAAGAGAACGGAAACAGCTTCCGATTGAAGAAATCATACGTCTCAGACATATGGATCTTACATTTTCCGAAATTGCTGTAACATTAAAGGGGTTCGGTTATGAAGCCTCGAAAGCAACCGTTCACAGAAGGTATAAGGAGTATTTAGAAAGTGCTCCGACTGGAAACTCTACTTAATATTCGTTACGATAGGCATATCGAAGAAAAAGGAGAGGTGCTCCATGCTTACACCAGATAAACTGGAACGTATAAATTTTCTTGCTAAAAAGTCAAAGCAAGAAGGTTTGTCGACAGAAGAAGCCCAAGAACAAAAGCAACTAAGGGAGGAGTATCTGAAAAACGTCAGATCTTCTTTTCAAAATAGATTGCACTCACTTAAAATTATTGACCCTGAAGGCAATGATGTGACCCCGCAAAAGCTGAAAGAAAGCAAAAAAAGCCAGAATAATATCAAACATTAAGAGAAGAGCCTGATTTCTGTAATATGAAATCAGGCTTTTTTGTTGTTGCAAAATTCTGAATATCGTATATACTGTTATATAACAACGATGAAAGGGGAGAACAAATTGGCCTTTTCACTAACGGATTCTGTTATCAGATTATATAGTGAGATCGACTTGAATGAGGGTGAGGCACTCCGGTTATACGCACGGTACGCCGGCAGTGCAAGCAATGGAGGATACGCCTTGGGAATCAGCCCTGCACAGCCTGGAGATGGGGATCGAATACAGGAAGTAAGCGGATTGAAATTTTTTGTGAAGCCGGATGACCAGTGGCTGGTAGATGATATGAAACTGGATTATGACGAAGGAGAAGATATCTTCTATTGTGAGTTTCCGGCGTTAAACTAATGTAAACCTGTATTATAACAAAAAAGTTATAATACAGGTTTCTTTGTTTGTATCAAAGATTCATTTTATGGGACACTATTGATGGGCATTGTGCTTGTATAAAATGTTCAATATGTTTATGATGGTATCGAGAAATCTTTTACATATGTAGATGAAGGGATGATTAAATAATGTCTACTGCTTCAATTGACCAATTATCTATCAACACTATCCGTACTTTGGCTATAGATAGCATTGAGAAAGCCAAATCGGGACACCCGGGCATGCCGATGGGTGCCGCGCCGATGGCTTACAGTCTTTGGACGAAATTCATGAACCACAATCCAGAAAATCCTGAATGGTTTAACCGTGACCGTTTCGTGTTATCTGCAGGGCACGGATCCATGCTCCTATACAGCTTGCTTCACCTTTCAGGCTATGACCTTTCCATGGAAGACTTAAAGCAATTCCGTCAGTGGGGAAGCAAAACTCCTGGGCATCCTGAGTACAAGCATACAGCTGGAGTGGATGCAACAACGGGACCGCTTGGACAAGGGATCGCGATGGCTGTAGGTATGGCAATGGCAGAACGCCACCTTGCTGCAACATACAACAAAGACGGCTTTGAGGTTGTTGACCACCATACGTTTTCCATCTGTGGAGACGGAGATTTGATGGAAGGTGTATCCGCTGAGGCTGCTTCTTTGGCTGGCCATCTTGGTCTGGGCAAACTCGTAGTCCTATACGATTCAAATGACATCTCACTGGACGGGGATCTGCATCTTTCTTTCTCCGAGAGTGTGGAAGACCGTTTTAAAGCTTATGGATGGCAAGTACTTAGAGTAGAAGACGGAACAAACCTGGAAGAGATCGAGAATGCAATTGCTCAAGCAAAGAAAGATACAGCACATCCGACACTGATCGAAGTTAAAACCGTGATCGGTTATGGTTCTCCTAACAAGTCCGGTAAGTCCGCATCACACGGTGCGCCTCTTGGATCTGATGAAGTAAAGTTGACTAAAGAAGCGTATAACTGGGTATTTGAAGAAGACTTCTTCGTGCCTAAAGAAGTAAGAGAACATTTTGCTTCCATTAAAGAAGAGAGCAAAAAGAAAGAAGAAGAATGGAACGAATTGTTTGCCCGATATGAAAAAGAGCACAGCGAAGCTGCTGCACAGCTGAAAATGTCAATTGACAACAAGCTTCCTGAAAACTTTGACACAAACCTTCCGGAATTCGATAAACCGATCGCGACGAGGGCTTCTTCTGGTAAAGCATTGAATGCATTTGCGCAAAACATTCCATGGCTATTCGGAGGATCTGCTGACCTTGCAGGTTCCAACAACACGATGCTTACCGGTGAAACAAACTTCAGCCGTGAAGATTATAGCGGACGAAACATCTGGTTTGGAGTAAGAGAATTTGCGATGGGTGCAGCTGTCAATGGTATGGCCCTTCATGGAGGACTAAAAGTATTCGGTGCAACGTTCTTCGTTTTCTCTGATTACTTGCGTCCGGCCATCCGTCTTGCTTCCATCATGAAGCTGCCTGTAACGTATGTGTTTACACATGACAGTGTAGCTGTAGGTGAAGACGGCCCTACCCATGAACCGGTCGAACAGCTTGCATCATTGCGTGCAATGCCTGGTCTTTCTGTCATTCGTCCTGCAGATGCTTATGAGTCAGTTGCTGCATGGAAGCTTGCACTTGAAAGCGTGGATCAGCCAACAGCGCTTGTTCTTACGAGACAAAATCTTCCGATCCTGAACGGAACGAAAGAAAGTGCTTATGAGAACGTTAAAAAAGGTGCTTATGTGATTTCTGAAGCTGAAGGGACTCCTCAAGCACTATTGCTCGCTTCTGGGTCTGAAGTGAGTCTGGCCATTGAAGCACAAAAACAATTGAAACAAGATGGAATTGAAACTTCCGTTGTTTCTATGCCCTCTTGGGATCGTTTCGAGCAGCAATCTGCAGAATACAAAGAGAGCGTTCTTCCTTCATCTGTAAGAGCGAGACTCGGGATTGAAATGGCAGCCTCTCAAGGGCTTCACAAATATGTAGGTTTAGATGGCGATACCCTTGCAATCGACAAGTTCGGAGCTTCAGCACCCGGGAATAAAATCATTGCTGAGTATGGCTTCACCGTAGAAAATGTTTCAAACAAAGTAAAAGCTTTATTAAATAAATAATGGATTGAAACCCGGAGATGCTCTCCGGGTTTTTCTGTTTTCGACAAAAGAAGTGGACGCATGCTCCAGCATAAGACAAGTATTTTGTAAAGAATCCTTTATACTTGATGTAAAAAAGGAGAGGGGTGGCGGTCTTGAGAGAGTATTTCATCTATAAGATCAACGAAGATGTCGCAGAGGAATATTTCGGGAAAGAAATCAAGCTCTTTCAGCTTTTTTTGGAAGAATACAAAACCTTTACTGTGCAAAAAGACATTCTGCTAAAACAGATTCATTACATCACCTCTCCACTTCAGCCGAGTCCTCTTCAATCCTTTATCAAACAGATGCTCTTGTCTTCGAAAGGATTTCAAGCCGAAGCCCATTCCTTTCTTTTGGAGTGTGAAAAAAGCTCTGCACGGCTCAGTTTTTCCGAACGTTACATGATCCTTCAAAGTGTAGGCAGCTTTGAAGCGGAAACCGCTATTTTTGAAAACATCCGAAAGTATGAACGCTGTTTTTTTGCGATGGATTTTAAATATTATCGTTATGGCTGGCTCAATCCGCTAAAAGCACGGACAGGCTATGGGTCATAAATATTTTGGACTGTATCTTGTATCCCGTTGGCTTTTTATAGTAAACTAGTGCTAGACAACACGAAGGAGGAAGTTTTACTATGTTTTATTATATCCTTGTGGGTATCTTGGCACTTCTTGCAGGAGTAGCCATCGGATTTTTCATTGCCCGCAAATACATGATGAATTACTTACAAAAGAATCCACCAATCAACGAAAACATGCTGCGGGTGATGATGATGCAAATGGGTCAGAAGCCGTCCCAAAAGAAAATCAACCAGATGATGAAAGCAATGAACAACCAGATGAAGTAAGGTGGACGAGCGCTCATTTTCGTGGGTGCTTTTTTTATACAAATAAATCATAAACTGTTCTGTTGAACAGTTTATTTTTTTATGAAAAAATGCTGAAACATTTTTTTAATTTTCATTATTTGGTAAAATAGGTATGTTTCCTTTTATAGGAGGGAGAAGATGGGTTGAACGTTTTTATCGTTTTATTGTGGCCAGCTCTTTTCCTTTACCAGCTACTTGGGATTGCTCTTCCGCCTTTCCAATCCAGTATTATCCGGACAATGAACTCAGGAAAAAGACGGGTCTAGTCCTACAGGACTCCTTCCGGTTCACCGGTAATATCGCGCATAATATCAGGCTGATTAATGATGGCATCTCCGATGAAGACATCAGGAGAGCTGCACAATTTGTCCAGGCAGATGAGTTTATTGAGAACCTGCCTGAAGGCTGCAGCCAGGAGATAGGGGAAAGGGGCGCGGCTTTTTCAAGCGCACAGCGCCAGCTCATCTCTTTTGCACGAACGCATGGCCTTCTCACCGAGGATTTTGATTGGATGAAGCGACTCTAACGTTGATACAAAGACAGAAGATTCTATCCAAAGGGCATTAATGAAAATGAGAGCGGGAAGAACAACGATCGCTATCGCTCACCGTTTGTCCGCCATTCGGATGCTGATCAGATCCTCGTTCTGCATCAGGGAGAGATCGTGGAAAGGGGAACACATCAGGAAATGGTGCAGGCAGAAGGGTTGTATCATAAAATGTATGCGCTTCAGCAAAAGGGAAAGCTTACCTATGATGTCAGCTGATTTAGATGCAGAAATTTCTTTTTTTGCATTGAACAAGCGGTCTCAAATCTATAAACTAAAAGTAATACATTAAGAGGAGTAGACATGATGGCAGACTTGAATATCTGGCTGGCTTTTGGAGCCGGTCTCCTGTCTTTTATCTCCCCGTGCTGCCTGCCGCTTTATCCGGCGTTTCTTTCTTACATAACAGGTATATCAGTCAGGGAGATCAAGGAAGATAAAGGAATGAAACGAAAGCAGGCAATGCTGCATACGGCATTTTTTCTGCTCGGTTTTTCAATTGTTTTTATTGTCTTAGGATTATCTTCTTCGTTTATCGGCACCTTCTTTTCACAGTATAAAGATTTTCTGCGCCAACTCGGTGCAATCATTATTGTCATTTTTGGCTTGCTGATCCTCGGCGTGTTTAAGCCGGCATTCTTAATGAAGGACAGAAAATTAACGTTCAGGAACAGACCGGCAGGGTATATGGGTTCCATTTTGATTGGCATCGGTTTTTCTGCAGGATGGACGCCTTGCACAGGTCCCATTCTTGGTACAGTGATTGCCTTGGCTGTGTCCAATCCCGGGGCAGGTATGCTGTATATGGCCTGCTACGTTCTCGGCTTTGCGGTGCCATTTTTCTTTTTGAGTTTCTTCTTAGACAAACTGAGCAGTATAAAAAAATACAACGTTCAAATTATGAAATCCGGCGGTTTTCTCATGGTGGCTATGGGGGTAGTGTTATATTTTGACTGGATGACCAAGTTCACTTCGTTCCTTGTGAATCGGGTTTTTGGCGGATTTCAGGGATTTTAAGGTGCTATAATTTACTGATTCAAAGGATGATGGGGATAGATCTGATCAAGAAAGAAGGAAAAGCTTTTGTTTTTTATTGCAAGCAGTATCCTGGCAGCAGTCATGGCTGTCACAGTCATTTTTGTACGTTTGAAAGCGACGAAAAAACCTGCCTCACTTAAGAAAATTATACTTCCTCCTTTTTTCATGTCCACTGGTTTTCTGATGTTTCTGTTCCCTGAATTCCGCATGGCCTGGTGGGAGGCGGGAGAGGCGTTTCTTGTCGGCTGTCTCTTTTCCATTTTTCTCATAAAAACAAGCAAGTTCGAAAAGAGGGGAGGGGAGATCTATCTCATCCGGTCAAAAGCGTTTGTGGCGATTTTAATTTCGCTCTTCCTCATCCGGATGGCCATGAAGACGTATCTTGGCCATCAGATCACCTATACAGAAACGAGCGGTTTGTTTTTTATCGTCGCCTTCGGGATGATTCTCCCATGGAGAATCGCGATGTATTTCGGATATCAAAAAGCGCTGAAATCATAAAAAAACTCGATCACCATTTGGTGATCGGGTTTTTTTATCCTAGAAGGGTCCTGTAGGGGGAGAGGTCAATATGTTTTTCGTTTAATTTTTTGATGAGCCATTTATGGTCTCTTTTTGGTGTGGCGATGATATAGCCGCGTACAATCAGATCTTGTGTCATCGCGGATGCTTTTTCCTGAATGGCGAGCTCGCCGATTTTTCCTGCAATCTTTTCACGGGCAACATCACGGAAAAGTTCGGGAACAGGCGAGACCAGTTCCTCCAAAAACGCCTTTTGCTGGGGAGTCCATAGATGAATCGTCTCACGGATATAGTAATCCTGCCAATCCAAAATTGATTTTCCGTCTTCTTTCGGCAGCCGTTTCAAAAACTTTCGGAACATAAAATAACCGCCGATCGCAAACAATGAGATTAAAAATATAGTCCAGGCTGCAATGAATAGAAAAAAACCTGCAGACATGTTGTCCACCCCGTTCAATTATTATGTATTCTCTAACAATTATATCTTGAGAAACAAGTCGAATCAATAAAACATCTGGAAATGCCTGAAGAGGGAGGAGGGCAGCACCTGTATGGGAAATAATCCGTGCGACAAAAACCGACATTCGCCGCAGATTATAACAGATCAAAAACCGGGGTATAACAGTTGTTCCAGTGGTACAGAAGGTTATAAACACTATAACAGGACTGGCTGTGGATAACTGTGAATAACTCGAGCTGTGGATAAACCTGGGATAACTACGCATGCATAAATATTCATTGGTGCATAAACGCTTGGTCCAGCGAAGTCTAGGAGGTATACCTCCCTACCGTTTATGGCCGCTGGGAAATATTGATCATGACAGCAAGTGGGATGGCTTGACTTCACCTTATGGCTCACGGTACATTATCGGACAAAGACTACACGAATATTTTGGAGGTGCCGTACATGAGGTTAGCGAACAAAAAGGTCTTAAGTTTGGTACATCATGAGTTCGAAGATCTGGAATTGTGGTATCCGATCCTGCGGTTGCGGGAGGAAGGAGCCCAGGTCGATCTGGCCGGAGAAACAAAGGGAGAAATTTATAAGGGAAAATACGGGGTGCCAGCCGAAGCGGATTACTCATTTGATGAGATCAATCCTTCGGACTATGATGCTCTGCTCGTACCCGGCGGATGGGCACCAGACAAACTGAGACGTTTACCAAACGTCATCGAGATAGTCAAGCACATGGACAACCATAAAAAGCCCATCGGGCAGATTTGCCATGCCGGCTGGGTTCTGATTTCCGCTAAGATCCTTCAAGGTAAAAAAGTAACGAGTACACCGGGAATTAAGGATGACATGGAGAACGCCGGAGCTGAATGGCTGGATGAGGCTGTAGTCGTTGATGGACATTTAGTTTCAAGCCGCCGTCCCCCGGACCTTCCGCCCTATGTGAAAGCATTTGCGGATGAACTGGCAGAATAAAAGAACAATAAAAAAGAAGGCGGCATCTGCCGTCTCCCTTTATTTTATGTCCATTCTTCTTTTTCATTGGCGGGACCACGTGGGAATCGAACCCACCGGAGACGGCACGCGCCTCCCAAAAGGTTTTGAAGACCCAGGCGAGCACCAGCATCACTTCTGGCCCCGTGTAAGGAATTATTTCTTAACAAGCTCTTCTTCAAAATAAAAGGTTGAAGGGTTTTCCTTCACGATATAAGAATAACGTTTCATGTTCTTAATGAACTTGCATCGCATTACCGTTACCGTTTCATCTGTAGCTTTTATCGTTACGGATTCACCGGCGGCAAAAAGATTATTTTTCAGCTTGGTTCTCTCCCTAATTCGTAATGAAATATTGTTCATCCAATGCGACTAACAAAAAGGAAAAAGAGTGAAAGTTTCACTCTTTTACTATCTTCCAGTCATAAAGATCTTCAATCTGGCAATCCAATTCCTTGGCAATGGTCATCGCATTGCTTAGACTCATTACTTTTTTAGATTGGTAATCCTTTAACTGGTCAACAGAGATATTGGTCTTTTTTGAAAGACCTTGAAGCTTCATGTTCTTATTAGCAATTAATGACTTCAGATTACTTTTTTTAGGCTTATAAACGTTCAAAAACGCCACCTCACTTTTAATAAGTATAACACATTTGTGATCGAATAGATAGCGTCACCCGAATAAAGCTTGAGAGGTACTGCCGGATTGCCCAAAAAAATGATACGATATAAAAAGGAAAAAAAGGAGGTGTCTGTAATCGGTGCACAGCATATCACGATAGGGGTTGCCGGCCATATTGACCATGGGAAAACGGCGTTGACCAAGGCGTTAAGCGGCATGGACACGGACACGTTAAAAGAGGAAAAAGAACGAGGCATGACCATTGAACCAGGCATCGCCCCTTTTCACCTTGGTAACGGTGTACGGGCCGTAATCATCGACGTTCCAGGGCATGAACGGTTTATCCGCCAGATGATTGCAGGCTCAGCGGGGATCGATATGGTCATCCTTGTGATCGCCGCAGATGAAGGAGTGATGCCGCAAACCGTTGAGCATTTGGAAATCCTGCAATTTTTGGGGATAACGAATCTGGTCTGTGCCGTATCCAAGGCAGATAAGGTCGACGAAGAATGGAAGGCAATGCTATCGGATGAAATCATTGAGATGTTGAACCGCTTTTCTTTCCATGACCGTTCAGTTCTATTTACTGACAGTTTGTCACGAACTGGGATGGAGGAATTGCGGCTGAAACTCCTCGAAATGGCGGAAAACGTATCTGCCAAGAACGAACGCGGTCCGTTCCGGCTTCCGATCGACCACGCTTTCACTATACCCGGACAGGGAACGGTTGTAAGAGGAACGGTCTTGGAAGGTTCAGTCTCAGCAGGTGATTCCCTGCAACTGGAGCCGGGCGGAGCTTTTGTCAAGGTAAGGCAGCTGCAAATACACAACGAACAAGTGGATCATGCCCAAGCAGGACAAAGGGCAGCATTAAACATTGCGGGAATCAAGCTGAATGACGTTAAAAGAGGCCATGTCCTTTTTTCTCCGGGAGCGTATCACGTTACGGATACGCTGGACATCATGCTCCGTTTTTCCAGGAATCATAGGAAGATCAAGCAGCGGCAGTGGATTAAATTTTACATAGGGACAACAGAGGTGATGGGGAGGATTGTATTCTTTGACAGAAACGATTCTACGGAAAAAGAGAGTGAAGCCTATTGCCAGATTCGGTTAATCCACCCGGTCACTGCCAAGCGCGGGGACCGTTTCATTGTGAGGAGGCCATCTCCAGAAGAGACGGTCGGCGGCGGAGAAGTGATCGATCCAAACGGTGAAAAATACCGGTTTGGTGAGGATACAGTTGCCTTTCTCAGAGAGAAAAAGGAGGGTTCACCTGAAGAATGGATCCTTCGCCACCTGCGGTCTTATCAATTGCTGCATGCAGAGGAGATGGCTAAATTAACAGGAATTCCTGCCGCACTGTCTCATCATCTTCAGCGTTTGTTGGCTGAAAACCAGATCGTTGAGGTTTCTCCTGAACAATACACACTTGTTGAAAGTGTCACAGAAATTAAAAACAAGATGGTAGAAGAAGCAGATCAGTTTCACCGGCATTCTCCTTTGCGGGAAGGAATGGATAAAGCAGAACTTCTGCAGCGGTTCCAAGGATATCCTGTCTTGCTGAATGAGTTTGTTTTAAAACAACTCATCCATGAAGGTGGATTGCGGCAAAAACAGAACATGATTGCAAGAGTCGATTTCAAGCCCGGAATTCCAGAACAATGGAGAGGCCGGTATCGGCAATTGGAAAAAAAACTATATCAACAAGGAATGGAATCAGAGCCTTTTGACCGGCTTTACGCACTAACGGGGCTCCCCAAGTGTCTTCATCTGGACATCCTGTCCTATATGCGCCGCTCCGGCCAGGCCGTCCAAGTGGGTGAAAACAGGCTGATCCATAGTAAAGCCCTTAAAACACATTTGAGGACATTAAAAGAAGGTTGCCCATCATCATTTTCCATACAGGAAGCAAAAACGGTCTTGAATACCTCAAGGAAATTCCTTATTCCTTTTCTAGAATTGCTGGATCAGTTGGGGTTTACCGAACGTGCAGATGGTCAGAGAAGATGGAAAAAAACTCCGGAGTAACCGGAGTTTTTTAGGGTTCAATGTTGATTAATTTTTCTTTTCGTTCAGTCACTCTGCCGATCTTTGCCGCTTGTTTCAATCCTGCATCGTGCAGATCACGCAGGTAAGCATCAGCCTGGTCCTCCGGCAGACTGACGAGTAAACCGCCGGAAGTAACAGCATCACATAATATCCATTGCTGTGTTTCCGTCAACGACTCATCGTATGCGATCAAGTCTTTAATCCAGCGATGGTTCGCTTTCGTGCCGCCGGGGACGACTCCCAGCTCGGCGAGTGCATCTGTTCCTTCGACGATCGGTGTTTGGGAATAAGAGATAGAGATAGAAACCGATTCACTTCCTCTCGCCATCTCACTGGCATGTCCGAGCAATCCGAATCCTGTCACATCGGTGACGGCATTGGGTTCGTAGTTTGCCAAACATTCTGCCGCGGTTTTGTTCAATGAAGCCATGATGTCCGATACATACCGAACCTGTCCTTCATCTAACCGATTCTGTTTGATGGCCGTCGTCTGAATGCCGATTCCGATCGGTTTTGTAAGAACAAGAGCGTCGCCGGGCTTTGATCCTACATTTTGGTAGATGTGATCAGGGTGTGCAAGCCCTGTGACAGATAAACCGAATTTCGGCTCCTGATCATCAATGGAATGACCTCCGATAATCAAGGCTCCGGCTTCTTTCACTTTGTCGGCAGCACCCCTTAGAATTTCCGCTAATACTTCATGGCCTAATTTTTTCAGCGGAAAAGCGACGATATTTAATACGGTTTTCGGTATGCCGCCCATTGCATAAACGTCACTTAAAGCATTCGCTGCAGCAATTTGTCCAAACCTGTACGGATCATCTACAATGGGTGTAAAGAAATCGACAGTTTGAATCATTGCTGTTTCTTCATTCAGCTTATATACGCCAGCATCATCGGACGTTTCCATGCCGACGATCAGGTTAGGGTCGGCTTCTCTTTCTGGTAAATGGCACAAAACTTGTGCCAGGTCCTCGGGACCGATTTTGCAGCCTCAGCCGCCTTTGGTTGAAAATTGAGTTAAACGGATTTTATCCTGGCTCGTCATATATTACACCTCCTTAGATTAGTATAAACATTTTGAATAAAAGCTGAAAGAAAATGCTTGGAAAGGAGCAGGAATGTGAAGGACAAATTAAGGAGACTGCCTGCTGTAAATACTGTCATACAGGCACAGGATTGGCAAAAAGGAACATCTGAGGTTCCTGCAGAAGTCATCACGAAATGGATTCAGGAAGAGATAGCCGCTATTCGCCATGCCATGCAAGTTGGAAGCTATAACGGAGGTACCGAACAATCTGAACTATTGACGCAGGTATGTGAGGCTGTCAATCGCAGGCTGGCCGAAGACGGCCCTTATCTGTTGAGAAGGGTCATTAATGCTACAGGTGTTGTTCTCCATACGAATTTGGGGAGAGCAAGGCTGAGCCAAGCTGCAGCAGAACGTGTGGCAAAAGCAGCCGCTTCTTATACGAACCTTGAATTTAATCTTGAAGATGGTGAGAGAGGCTCACGGCATGCAGTCATTGAACATCAGATCACTGCCATAACAGGCAGTGAGGCAGCGATGGTTGTGAACAACAACGCTGCAGCGGTCTATTTTATCTTGAGTGTATTTGCCAAAGAGAAGGAAGTCATTGTTTCAAGGGGAGAGCTTGTCGAGATCGGCGGTTCCTTTCGGGTGTCATCCATCATGAAGGAAAGCGGTGCCCATCTGATGGAAGTAGGCACGACGAATAAGACGCATATGTCCGACTATGAACAAGGCCTCTCGAGTGAAACGGCCATGATCATGAAAGTCCACAGCAGCAATTTCACAATGAGGGGTTTTACGAAGAGCATTTCTGCAGCGGAGCTGACGGCGCTGAAAAAGCAGCATCCCGAACTTTTGATTTATGAAGACATGGGAAGCGGTTCGCTCTTTCCTTTTTCAAATTATAAGATCGGTGATGAACCAGAAATCAAGCCAGCCATTCAGTCGGGAATTGACCTTATTTCATTTTCAGGTGATAAATTGCTCGGCGGCCCACAGGCCGGCATCATTGCAGGAAAAAAAGAACTTATAAACACGTTGAAAAAGCATCAGCTCGCAAGGGTGCTTCGTGTGGACAAACTTACTCTGTCTGCACTGGAAGCTACGTTACTCGCTTATCATAATGAGGAGAGATCCAAAGAGATCCCAGCCATCCGCGACATGCTGAAAACTCCGGAGGAACTGAAGACTCAGGCAGATCGGATCGCTGAACAGTTAGAAAGAATGTACTGCTGCCATGTGAGAGAGGGAACTTCTCTGCCAGGAGGCGGTACCATGCCGGACGTACTCTTGCCGACCTATATAATAGAAGTAACAGCCCCGAAACTCTCGCCTTCTGCACTCGCGAAAGAGTTAAGAAGGCAGAGAATCCCTGTCATTGTAAACGTAAAAAACAACAGCTGTGTCATCGATCCTCGAACATTGGATGAAAAAGATGAAAGAGATCTTGTGTCTGCGTTTTTGAGTGTGTAACAAAAGCCAACACAGAGGTTGGCTTGGTAGCTACATTTTACCGCCATGCTTTTGGCGGGTATGGTTTCTGTTCTTTACTTTTTTGGATCCGCTCAACGGCTCCGGCTGTCCTGGATTTTCGCCTTTAGGAGCATTTTTGCGCATATCATGAAATGCATTATGTTCTGTCATAAGACCCTCCATTATTGCATAAATTTTTCTTTGTTTTGGCATAGTAAGGACATCATGACATCTAGCAAAGGAGAACGAGTGATGCCTTATCAAAAAGATAAACAACAAGCTTTTCAGGATGCTGAAAAAGGATATTCCCAAGCGGTCACAGCACACCAGCTCATTCAGGACCAGGCTGCCGATTACGGCACAAGGGTTAAAGAACTGAAGAAGGAAGCGGAAGAAGCACTTCAGCAGATCGATAACGCGCTTGAAGTATCCTCCGAACATCAAAGACAGCAGCTTGAGCAGTACCGTTCAGAGCTTCAAGGCTATATTTCGCAATATAACAGCTGAGTCATTTTCGTTTTTTTGTTTTTTTGTTGTTTTGTTTTTGAGCCTCGGTTAAAGGTTCGTTTGAAGCGAGCAGCTGTTCATTTCCAAATTCAGTGTTGTACCCTGCGCCTCCGCCCTGTGCTTTGGCCGCATTCATTCCAGGCCGCACATGATTTGCTTTTCCTTTAGCTTTTGCCATTAGATCCACCCCCTTGTCCCTTTAGTTTGCGCAGAACAATAAAAAAAAAGCACTCCCTATTTCTGGAGTGCTTCTTTTAAAAAGACCTCTACTTACTCTTTAACCAATCGACAAGCTGCCATAGACCGCTTAAACCGACCAATACATAGATAATCTGCGTTAAAGTGGAACCGCTTCCAAAGATGGCGGTGACTACATTAAAATCAAATAAACCAATCAGACCCCAGCTCAATGCTCCGATAACAACAAGAAGTGTAGCCAGCTGTTTTAGAATAGCCATGTGCCTCAGCTCCTTTCTGAAAGAAAAATTAAATTAAGTCTATATATCATACGAAAACGTCAATTTTTGGTGTTAGGCACTGAACATAACATTTTCTTATACTGTTTAATAACAAATCTGTCATTTACTTATTGAAAGCACTTTCGTATGATAAATAAGGGAAAAAAATTGTAGAGCGATAAAAAGAGAATTTTGCAGGGTACGTGCAATTTTTCGACAATTTTTCTCTAGTTTGGTGTATGATTGGTTTGAAGGAGGAGAGTGGAGTAATGACTAAACAACAAAATGACATTTTTAATGCGCGTTCCACATTTAGCGCCAATGGAAAAACGTATAACTACTATCGACTGAAAGCACTCGAAGAAGCGGGTGTCGGCAACGTTTCCAGATTGCCTTATTCCGTTAAAATTTTGCTTGAATCCGTTTTAAGGCAGCATGACGGAAGAGTTATTTTAAAAGAACATATTGAAAACCTTGCCAAATGGGGAACTCCTGAACTTAAGAATATTGATGTTCCTTTCAAGCCTTCACGTGTTATCCTGCAGGACTTTACAGGAGTACCAGCCGTCGTTGACTTGGCTTCTTTAAGAAAAGCCATGAAGGACATGGGCGGAGATCCTGCACAAATTAACCCTGACATTCCGGTCGACCTTGTAGTTGACCACTCTGTACAGGTTGATAAATATGGAACAGCTGATTCATTAAATGTAAACATGAACCTGGAGTTTGAACGAAACGAAGAGCGTTATAAGCTGTTAAGCTGGGCTCAGTCGGCGTTCGATAACTATCGTGCAGTACCGCCTGCTACAGGGATTGTTCACCAGGTTAACCTCGAGTATCTTGCTTCTGTCGTGCAAAGCCACGAAGTAGAAGGAGAGCTTGAAGCTTTCCCAGACTCACTAGTCGGAACGGATTCCCATACTACGATGATCAACGGTCTTGGTGTTCTGGGCTGGGGTGTTGGTGGTATCGAAGCCGAAGCTGGAATGCTCGGACAGCCTTCTTATTTCCCTGTGCCTGAAGTAATCGGTGTGAAGCTTATCGGTGAACTTCCAGACGGTGCAACAGCGACTGACCTTGCGTTAAAAGTGACTCAAGTCCTTCGCGAGAAGAAAGTAGTCGGTAAATTTGTTGAGTTCTTCGGACCTGGCCTTGCCGAAATGCCGCTCGCAGACCGTGCGACGATTTCCAACATGGCTCCTGAATACGGTGCGACCTGCGGTTTCTTCCCGGTTGATGAAGAAGCGCTCAACTATCTTCGCCTCACTGGCCGAAGTGAAGAACAAATCAAGCTTGTGGAAGAGTACAGCAAAGCGAACGGATTGTTCTACACTGCAGGTTCAGAAGACCCAATCTTTACAGACGTAGTTGAAATCGATTTAGCTCAGATCGAATCCAACCTTTCTGGTCCGAAACGTCCACAAGATTTGATTCCGCTTTCCAGGATGAAAGAAGCCTTCAACAAAGCGCTTGTTTCTCCACAAGGAAATGCAGGCTTTGGTCTAACAGAAGAAGAGATCAATAAAGAAGTAAAAGTGAAGCATCCAAGCGGAGAGACTTCTGTCATGAAGACAGGTGCTATCGCAATCGCAGCGATCACCAGCTGTACGAACACATCCAACCCTTATGTGATGCTCGGTGCAGGTCTGCTTGCGAAAAAGGCGATCGAAAAAGGCCTTAAAGTTCCAGCATACGTGAAAACTTCTCTTGCTCCTGGATCAAAAGTAGTAACAGGGTATTTGGAAAAAGCAGGACTTATGCCTTATCTTGATCAATTAGGCTTTAACCTCGTCGGCTACGGCTGTACAACATGTATCGGTAACTCCGGTCCTCTATCTCTAGAAGTAGAACAAGGAATTGCTAAAAACGATTTAACCGTTGCATCAGTTCTTTCAGGAAACCGTAACTTTGAAGGACGTATCCATCCGCTCGTTAAAGCGAATTATCTCGCTTCTCCTCCGCTAGTAGTGGCATATGCGCTGGCAGGAACTGTAAACATCGACCTTCAAAATGATTCTTTCGGAAAAGACAGTGAGGGCAATGACGTTTACTTCAAAGACATTTGGCCTTCATCTGCAGAGATCAAAGAAGCGATGAACCAAGCAGTTACACCGGAAGTGTTCAAAAAAGAATACGAAAGTGTCTTTGATGAGAACGCACGATGGAACGAATTGAAAACATCTGCTGAAAAGCTTTACAGCTTTGATGAAAGCTCCACTTATATTCAGAACCCGCCATTCTTCGAAGAACTTTCTGCTGATTTAAAAGAGATCCAGCCGTTGAAAGATCTTCGCCTGATCGCTAAGTTTGGTGATTCAGTAACAACTGACCACATCTCTCCAGCAGGTGCGATTGCTAAAGATTCTCCGGCTGGGAAATACTTGATCAGAAATGGTGTAGAGCCTCGCGAATTTAACTCTTACGGTTCCCGCCGCGGTAACCACGAAGTAATGATGCGCGGAACGTTCGCCAATATTCGCATCCGCAACCAGATCGCACCAGGTACAGAAGGCGGATGGACAACGTACTGGCCGAAAAATGAAGTGATGAGCATCTATAAAGCTGCCATGAAGTACAAAGAAAACAACACTGGCTTGATGGTTATCGCTGGCAAGGATTATGGAATGGGCAGCTCCCGTGACTGGGCAGCTAAAGGTACAAACCTTCTTGGCATCCAAACCGTTCTTGCGGAAAGCTTTGAGCGTATCCACCGCAGCAACCTCGTGTTGATGGGAGTTCTTCCACTTCAATTTAAAGAAGGCGAAAATGCAGAGACATTCGGTCTTACTGGCAAAGAAGCGTTCACCGTTGAAGTTGACGAAAATGTTAAGCCGCGTGACGTAATTAAAGTTACGGCAGTATCTGAAGATGGTACAAAAACTGAGTTTGAAGTCATCGCACGCTTCGACAGCGAAGTAGAAATCGATTACTACCGCCATGGAGGAATTCTTCCAATGGTACTTCGCAACAAAATTTCAAACAAACAGCCTCAAAACTAAACCATAGAAAAAGCTCTCCTTCGGGAGGGCTTTTTTTGATTGCTAAAAATTTCAGAAATTTGAATATAAGAGCATTTTTGTGTCCATAACAATAACAGAATATGGTTATTGGAGTGATGAAAATGAGAAAAAACCGTCATCTATCGTTTAAGGATCTTGTGAAAGAGAACAAAAGGCAGCTGTTGGGAGATCAGGAAGCCATGGAGAGAATCGAGAAGAAACTCGAAGAAAAGCATACAAAAAGAGCCTAATGGAGACAGGAAGTACCTGTTTCTTTTTTTTATTTAGAGCAAATATTATTGAAGAAGGAGGAGATATTGAATGAGCAATCCAAAAAGGCATCCGCAAGCCTTTGTACCCAGCCACCTTGGGACACAGCCAAGAGAAGGAAAGGGAAACAAGGGAAAACAAATGGCGAATAAAGGCAATGAGCATCCGGATTACGTGCCTCCAAAAGGCTGAGGACAAACGTTCGAATCTGGAGGCCGTATCGCTTATGATTTTTGAGCGGTACGGCCTTTTTTCGTGTTTCTTTTCCTTTCTTCGCCATTTTTTGAATGAAAGCGCTGGGATTTCCTGCTTGTTTTGTTCACTACCACCATATAAATCGACACGAAGCGAATTATTTATTAGATGAGAAATAGGAGGGGTACGGTTGATAACTGCTGAAGTGAAACCATTGCCCGTCTCAACCAAGAAAGAAGATCAGGACGTTTTATACCGAGAGCTTGAATTGCAGATGCAGCGTCTCGGTCATCTGGTTCCTTTTCGAGAAGAATTGAATTGGGGAAAAGAAATAGGTACGGTTGAGATAGGGTCAGACTCGATCATAAATAAACTAAAAAAAGCAGCCGCCAAAAGTGATGGCGTTCTTTTGCTTTACGCAAAATTAACAAAAGGTACCGTATATCAGCACATTATACTGCATCCAAACACGGAGGGATTTTATCTCCCATTCCGATTTGAAGAGCCATTTTTCATTACAGTAAAGAATAAAAAGATCTGGATCGGTTCGTCGGTCCGGCTGGCTGAAGAGCTGAACTGGCTTAAAATCACGATGCAGAATTATGAAGACCAGGAAGTGGTGGATTGCTGGAGTGCCTTTAAAGAACTGTGTGAACTCAGTATTGAACACCATTCACCTGTGATCATGAATAGAAATTAGCGCGGAATATCTTTTTCCTCTTTGATACAAACTATGTTTGATTCAAATTTAGAGGAGGAAGATCGCGATGGCTAAACCAGACGACAGAAGCAACAACGTTGAACGTTTGCAGCAGATGGCAGAAAACACGCAGCATAACATTCAGGAAGCAAATGAATCTCTTCAGAATACAGATATGACTTCAGAGCAGCAAGAACAGATCAAGAACAAGAACGAAAGAAGAGAAGAGAGCATCCAATCGTTCAAGAACGAGATTGAGGACGAGGAAGCTTACCGCAATAACCAATAAATGCAAACAGCCCCCTGCTGTAACTCATGTTACAATAGGGGGTTTGCTTTTTGTTAGAGCTCCGGTCTTCCTCTGTGGTACACTTGATTGGAATGGCGAATAAAGGAAATATTAAGACAGGTGATGACGTAACATGTTAATATCAGAAGCAAAAGTGGATGTCAGGTACGCAGAAACGGATCAGATGGGCGTCGTCTATCATGCGAATTACTTAGTGTGGTTTGAGATCGGCCGGACCGCTTTTATTGAAAATCTTGGCTTTAGCTATGCGCAGATGGAGAAGGATGGGATCTTGTCCCCGGTGACTGAGATCCATGCCAATTATAAAAAGCCTCTCACCTATGGCGATCAAGCAAAAATTTTCACGTGGGTCGAGGAATATTCAGGACTGAAGGTCACCTATGGTTATGAGATCAAAAATTCTGAAGACGAGCTGTGTGTAACAGGTTATTCGACACATGTTTGTGTTAGAAAAGCAACATTTCGTCCCATTTCTATCAAAAAATATTTTCCTGATTGGCATCTGGCATATGAAGCACAGAAAAAACAAAAGCAGGGATAAACATGGCATTTGGTTTAACTAGACAAGAGCTGAACGAGTGGAAGAAAAAGGCATCGGACGGTGAGGTCGCTTTTATCACACATTTTTGGTATGACCCCCGGTTTCCTGATGTAAAGACGGTCACAAAAGTGGGCTGTTCTAATCTGCACACCTTGGAAGATTGGGGAAAGAAATATGGTTTAAAGAAGGAATGGGTACACCATCGGCACGGCTATCCACACTTTGATCTGATGGGTCAGAAACAAAGAGAGATCCTTCAGTCGGAGAAGTTGATCCATCAGCTGGAAAAGCTTTTGATGAAAGCGGAAAAAAGGAATCGGTAGATGCCGATTCCTTTTTTGCCTTTATTCATATTTAAATAAAACTGTTTCTCCGTCTTCGTCCAAATCGATCGCCAGGTCATGACCATCAAAATACCACATGTCTTCGCTTTCGACGTAGAAGGTGATCCCATCGTCCATGACTTTAACGCCTGATTCTTTTGGCTGCTCTTTGTCAACCCCAAGTGAAAAACCGCTCTGAACTGTACTGCAGCCCCCGAGTCTGACATAAAAACGCACAAAGTCCCCTGATTTTATCTCCATTTCATTTTTATACCAATCAACAGCTGGTTTGGTAATGGTCAATTTCATTCTTGAGAAAAACCTCCTTGAAAGCCTGATTGTTGGTTAAGTTTCGTCCTTCATCATTGTTTACTATAGCGGAAGCACCGCACCAAATAAAGAATTTTGTTTTAATTGAAACATGTTATAATAAGAAAGATGTACAGCGGAGAGAAATACAGGTAACTTGTAAGGAGACAATAGAGTGAAACATCGAGTCGCAAAGCTTTTTATATCCATGCTTCCGCAGAACGGAATCTCTCGGATTGCCGGTTCCTTTGGGCGATCAAAAATGAGCAGATGGTATGTGAAGCCCTATGCCAAAATGTATGATATCAACGTATCAGAGATAGAAAAACCCATACAGGACTATAAACATCTTACGGAATTTTTTTCACGAAGATTAAAAATCAATGCACGGCCGATCGAACAATCGCCTGCCTCCATCATCTCCCCGGTTGACGGAGTCGTGTCCCAGATGGGAAGGATTCAAAGAGGAACGCTCATTCAGGCTAAAGGAATTGATTATTCCGTTCATTCCTTATTGGGGGAGGCTAAAAAGGACTTTGATGAAGGGAGCTTCATCACCATTTATCTAAGTCCTAAAGATTATCACCGCATTCATATGCCTCTCGACGGCGAGATCACGTCGAGCACCTATATACCCGGCCGGCTGTTTCCTGTTAACGATATCGGTGTCAATCATGTCAAAGGGCTTTTTACGAAGAACGAAAGGCTTATCACGTACGCTGACACTGATGCCGGGGAAGTCGCGATCGTCAAGGTAGGAGCTTTTATAGTCGGAAGTGTAAAAGTGGTCTATAGCGAACCGTACAAACGGGCAAGAAGAAAGGTGCTTAAAACGGCGATACGTGCTGAACATTTTAAGAAAGGGTCAGAAATCGGACACTTTGAATTTGGTTCCACGGTCATCTTACTCTTTCAGAACGGACAAATAGACATCGATCCATCGATCAAGCCAGGTACAGCTGTAAAGATGGGACAAAAAATAGGGAAGATTCCAGCCCGTTAGCAGCGGGCTTTTTTGCATTCTGTGAAATCGGGTATAGAGAGACAGTGGAATAAAAAATCATAGGAAGGAAGAGATCATGGACCTTTTAACGATCCAACACGCATACCAGCAGGCGAAAGAACAATTTTCAGTCGCTGATTTGATTTTCCCTGACGTGAAGATCCTTTTGATTTTAGAGTCACCGCATCGAGAGGAGATCAAACATCATACTCCCCTGGCTGGTTCTTCAGGCAGGTCGGTAAGTAAAGTTTTATTTGACGGACAGCAAAATACGCCGTTAGGCTTGCTCCTGAAAGAAAACAGAGATGAAGAACCATACTGCCGTCTCGGCATCTTAAATGTTTGCTCCTTTCCCCTTCAGGCTGCAGCCATTCCAGACAGGAAATGGAGAGAAGATCATGCTGAATTTGTACAGGCAGCCGAAAAAGTACGTGTAGGCAATGAAAAGGATGTTTACAGGAACGAAACGTGGAATGCATTTCAGGAAACGATGCTTCAAGACTTTAAACAGAGATTAAAAGTGCTCCTCAACCAGCCATTGGTCATCGTACCTTGCGGACGGTTCGCGCAGAAGCAATTCAGGCTTGCTGATGTTCATTCTTCCAAGTGGAGAGTCGTAAACGATGTGCCTCATCCTTCCTATAATTCTTGGGCCAAGGAACGGTATCGCGGACAGATCACTGAGGTCGTTGAAGCCGTAGCAGAGGTATAGAAAGAGCTAAAAGAAAAAGAGCATGCTCGCGCCGTAAAGCACGGCGGTAATTCCCGCGGCGATCAGCGCGGGTTTTAGTTTATATTTTGCATAATCGATCACCGGCAGATTCAATATCCTGGCGATGGTATTCGTATCATCGCTGAGCGGAGATGCAAAGGCACCGAATGTACCGCTCGCGAATACAGCTCCGATGACAAGAGGAAGAGAGATGCCGGCTGCTTGTGACATAGAGATTCCAAGCGGCATCAAAATGCCCCATGTCCCCCAGGCCGAACCGATAAAATAAGAGACCGCTGCACCGAAGATAAACAGTGCCGGTGTAACAAAAGCGGAGGGGATCCAGCCTGAATGATCGGTGATAAAACGCGAGAAACCCAGCTTATCGGTAACCGAGGAAAGCCCCCAAACGACCGTGAGCAGAACGATAACCGACATCAGCTCGTTTCCTCCAGAAATGAAGCCATTGAGAAGGGGCCCCGTTTTAATCCCTTGAATGCGGTAGTAGATGAATGAGAACAAAATGGTTATGACAAGCGCCATGACCATGGCATCCAGCACATCTGCTTTAATAAAGGCGTCAAGAAATCCATGAGCTTTCCTGCTCCCGTCCCACCAGGTGAGGAATAGCGTGAGGAAAACCGCAATGGCCAACGGGATGAGCAAGTTCCAGGGTTTGATGGGCAGTTCGGTTGACACAGCAGGATCACAGTTATGCCAGTCATCCTCTTCCTTCTCGATGGATTCACTGCCGCTCATTGGCTGTGAGCTGGAGTGATGGAAAAAGCTCAAATAGATCCCAAGGATGATCATAACAAACGAAAAGAAGTTAAAGGGGATGCTTTGGATGAATAGTGAATAGGCATCACCCTTTATTTTTTCATTTTCCAAAGCCATATCCACTATGGACGTCATGTAACCGACGAAGGCAGTGGCAATCGGAATGAGAACGATGATGGGTGTCGCTGTTGTCTCGATGACAAATCCCAATTCCTGTGTAGACATTTTTACTTTTTTCAACAAGGACCTCATGATGGGGGCGATGGTTACAAAACGAAAGCTTGGCGCGCTGAACGTACCGATCGTTGAAATGTAGGTTAAGAACAGTGCCCCTTTTTTTGACTGGATTCTGGAAGAAGCTGCTTCAACGAATCCCCGGATTCCGCCAGAAAGTTTTATAATTCCGACCAGTCCCGAAAATGCGTACAAAAACAGCAGTATTTTCAGGTTGCTTTTATCGGTTAAGCCTTCAATGACAAAAACGATCATTTTCTTCAGACCGCCGATAAGAGTGGGCTCCAATAAGTAACAGCCTGCAAGAAAGCCGATAAATAAACCAGGCAATACCTGCCTCGTTTTGACAGCTATAGGAATAACAACAAGAAAAGGTATGATTGAAAGCCAAGTCTGCTTCATAATGCCCTCCGCTTCATCTATATTGACTAATCATTATCATGTGATGCTAAAGGGAAATTATTCTTGGCAGATCAGGAAGCGCCAACAGTGCCGTAGCGGCATACAATATGATGCATGCGTCAGAAGGGTCAGCATGTAAAGGTTGCATTATTTCTTCTGCCATGTTAAGGTTATGTTCGATAATAAATTGTAAGGCAAAACTGTTTATATATACTTCTGTATAGGGGCATATTATATCTAAATATGTGCCTTTTTTTAAGGCCTACATTATTTAATGATCTTTATTTTGAACACTAAACCAGTGATATTTAAGATTGTAAAAGATGATTTCAGGAGATTTATTTGGAAGTATAAGGAAATGGTTTTGACGAAAAAGGAGACAGTTACACATTGACAACATTTAGTGAATTAGGTTTAAGTCCCGAATTGCTAAAATCCATTAATAATATGGGTTTTGAAGAGGCCACACCGATCCAGCGTGATACGATTCCAACCGCTCTAAAAGGAACGGATCTTATTGGACAAGCACAGACCGGAACAGGTAAAACAGCAGCTTTCGGTATTCCGTTGATCGAGAAGATCGACGTAAGAGCGCGTAAAATCCAGGGGATCGTGCTTGCTCCGACCCGTGAGCTCGCGGTACAGGTGGGGGAAGAATTAAACAAGATCGGCCAATTTAAAGGGATTAAGACATTGCCGATCTATGGCGGACAATCGATCGTTAGACAGATCAAAGCGCTTAAAAACAACCCGCATATCATCGTTGGTACCCCGGGCCGTGTCATCGACCATATCAATCGTAAAACATTGAAGCTTGAAGACGTTCATACCGTTGTTCTGGACGAAGCGGATGAAATGCTGAACATGGGCTTCATCGAGGATATAGAGACCATCCTTGAGAACGTGCCTACTGAGCGGCATACGATGCTCTTCTCGGCAACGATGCCGAAACAAATTCAGAAGCTTGCAGAGCGTTTCATGAAAGATGTTCTGATCATTCGTGTAAAAGCAAGTGAGATGACGGTAAAAAGCATTGAACAAGAATATGTTGAAGTAAAAGAAAAACAAAAATTCGATGCACTTACACGTTTGCTCGATATTCAATCGCCAGAGCTTGCTATCGTTTTCGGGCGTACCAAAAGACGTGTAGATGAATTGACTGAAGCCTTGAACAAACGAGGTTATTCAGCTGAAGGTATTCACGGTGACCTTCCGCAATCAAAACGTGACATGGTTCTCCGCGCGTTCAAGAACAACACGATCGAAGTGCTTGTCGCGACTGACGTTGCAGCGCGTGGCCTTGATATCAGCGGGGTTTCTCACGTATATAACTTTGACATTCCACAAGATCCTGAAAGCTACGTTCACCGTATCGGACGTACTGGACGTGCAGGGAGAACGGGTTATGCGGTAACGTTTATCACACCTCGTGAGATCGATCATCTATATACCATTGAAAAAATTACGAAGCGTAAAATGGTTAAACGTCCTGTTCCATCACTCACTGAGGCAATTGAAGGCCAACAGCGCATGGCGCTAGATAAGCTGCTGAACGTAATTGAAGACGGCGACATCCAAGTTTACAAACAGACAGCGATGGAGATGCTTGAAGAGCATGATTCTGTATCTCTTTTATCTGCTGCACTCAAGCTTTTAACAAAAGAACCGGATACCACTCCGATTGAGTTGACGTTCGAACCGCCTTTGGCAACCAAAAAACGCCGGGACAACCGATTTGGTGATCGCAGACGCCCTCAGCGCGGCGGCAACAATGAATCAAGGGACAAGAGAAGAAACGGCGGGCGCGGAGATAAGCAGCGCCAAGGCGGCGGAGGAAACCGCGATATGTCATATCGTGCTCCAAAGCGCATGAGAGAAGATAAAAAAGCGAGATAAGCCACTATAGAAGAAATTTAAAAAGGAACCTGCAAACGCCAAGATGGCGAACGGGTTCCTTTTTTATGTGTTTCTGCGTCAGGATTTTGGCATACTACCGGGTAGGAGGGATTACGATGGAGATTCAAGGTTCAACTTATACATTCATAGCTAAAAACGGTGAAGAAATCACACTTCGGCCAGTCAAGCTGGAGGACGCGCACCAGATTATCGATGCGGTGCAAGAAATCGTGGAAGCTGGAGAATTTTTGCAAAAGGAAAGACCACGCACCCTGGATGAGGAGGAAGCCTTTATCAAGGACTGCCAGGAGAAAGGCAACATGTACACCGCGATTGAAAAACAAGGAACGGTCATTGGCATCGCCCGCATCCTGAAAGGCGACTTAACGATGAAAAAACATACCGGCATGTTCAGAACTTGGATCAACTCAAAGGGACAAGGACTTGGGATTGGAAAAGAAGTAATGGATTACTCGATACGCTGGGCAAAAACGAACGGACTGTATAAAATTTCTCTTACGGTTTTTTCAGAAAACAAAATTGCCATTCGCCTTTATGAAAAAGCGGGTTTTGTTGTAGAAGGGATTCAGAAGGGACAAGTAAAAATCAATGAGGAATTGCAGGATGAATGGTGGATGGCGTACTTTTTGAGCAGCGACTAGAAATCTTCTCCGATTAAAATTTGACTTTGCACAAAACCGTTTCTTATTTCATAGAGAATCATACATAAATATGGTAAAGTGTAGAGGACAACGACTAAAATTGGAGAGTTCAATGGATAAAGCACGAATGACTGAAACTAGAGATCAACAAGTAAGCAGTACAGCTGCCTCGATTGCTGCAGCTTATCTGGAATTAACGAAACTTGGTTCACATACCGAAGCAGAAGCGGTGCTGGAGCTTTTTGAGAAAGTGAAGAATCAGCAGTTTGCCATTGCATTTTGCGGACATTTTTCGGCCGGTAAATCAAGCATGATCAATGAACTGATCGGGGAAAACATTCTCCCTTCCAGTCCTATTCCTACGAGCGCGAATGTTGTAAAGGTACAATGCGGGAACCCTTCGGCAAGAGTGAAAATGAGAAACAAGGGGATCATTCAGATCAACCCGCCTGTAAATATGGCGGAAATTAAAAGATGGGCCAAAAACGGGGAAGAGATTGAAAGTATTGAAATCAATGTGGATCAGGGGCTTTTGCCTGACCGAATTGCGATCTATGATACCCCTGGCATCGATTCTACCGATGATGCTCATAAGATCGCAACGGAATCTGCCCTCCATATGGCAGATGTTGTCTTTTATATCATGGACTATAACCATGTACTGTCACAGCTGAATTTTACGTTTATACGGCTGCTGAAGGAACAGGGGAAAAAAGTTTACCTTATCGTAAACCAGATCGATAAACACAATGAAAAAGAACTTTCTTTTCAAGCGTTCGCAGAAAAGATTAAAAGCGGATTCAAGAGCTGGGATATTGAGCCGGAAGAGATTTTTTTCACATCGATCATGGACAGGAGCCATAACGGCAATGAGCTGCAAGACATTAAAACCCTTTTTCAGAAGTTCTATTTGGCGAAGGATGAATGGATTCAGGAAAACGCGTTAAGCGAAACTGAGCGCTTGATCAGAACCGCGGTGCAAACGCACCTTGACCACGATGAAGACCTTAACCGTGACGCGTTTGAACGAGCTGAAGGGTCGGACGAAAGCAAGGAAGAGCAAAAAAAGGCTCATCTTCTCGTGAAAAAGGAAACGATCGAAAATGAGGCAGGACAAAAAAAGGCGGATGTAGCCAAACGGTTCAAGGACATTCTCGACAACGCCATTCTCATGCCTTTCCATACGAGAGAACTGGCTAAAAACTACATCGAGAGCCGGCAGGACAGCTTTAAAGTCGGCGTTTTGTTTACCTCCAAAAAAACGGAAGCTGAACGGAATGCACGTCTTCAATCCTTCTTTGAATCCGTTCAGGAGAACATAAAGACACAGATCAGCTGGCATCTTAAAGATTACTTTCATGCCATGTCCGCTGGAATGAAAGAAGAACCTGCACTTTCTACAGAACGTCTGGCAGCATTGATCAAGCCTGGGGCTTCCTTAAACGGCAATTATGTTCTGCAATACTGCAATGATGTAGTGGAAGATATTAAGCGCACTTTTTTGTCACATTACAGGCCAGAACTTGACCAAATCACGAATGTGATAGACAGGGACGCTGAAGCAGAGGTTCAAAAGTATGAGGCGCTCATCATAGAGCAGGAAAAGCTTTTGGCGGCACATAGAAAAACAAAAGAAGTGAAACAAAAATGGCACCGCACCGAACGGGAACTTTTAGACAGCTTGTACAGGGGTGATAACCAGGCTGACGCGTTTGCAGAAGCCGATCATGCCCTTGCGGCACAGGAGGCTGAGGCTTGTTTACTGCCCGCTGATGAAGGAGAGGGAAGCCGGAATACTGGACAAGTAACCGAGATCCAGATCCATGAAAAGGATTTGGCTGAAGAAACAGCAGTGAACGATGAGAAGACAGGGGATGTGTCCACGTTAGAGAATCAAGCCAAAAAACTTCATTCTGCGGCCGCCGTTCTGTCGGGATTGGAAATGATGAAAAACCAGGCGGATACGATGAAACAGTTTTCAGAGAGGCTGTTGAACCGGGATTTCACCGTCTCATTGTTTGGTGCTTTCTCAGCCGGAAAGTCATCATTCGCCAACGCGCTGATCGGGGAAGATCTTCTGCCGGTTTCTCCGAATCCAACGACAGCGACGATCAACCGGATTGCACCGCCAGATCAGGATCATCAGCATGGCACAGCTCTTATTCATTTTAAAAAAGAACAAGATCTTCTAGCTGAGATCAACCAATCACTTTCTCATTTTGGGAAGCAGGCTGAGTCCATTTTCGAGGCCATACAGGAAGCAGGGGAGATCGACACCCGCAAAAGCTCAGATAAGCTTCGTCCCCATCTTCAATTTTTAATGGCGGTCCATAAAGGGTTCACCTCCATTAAACACCAGCTTGGCACGGAGATGTCCGTATCTGTTGAGGAGTTTAAGGCGTTTGTGGCAGATGAGGAAAAAGCTTGTTTTACAGAAAGCGTGACTGTTTATTATGAGTGTGCACTGACCATGATGGGAGTGACACTGGTGGATACACCGGGGGCTGACTCCATCAATGCGAGACATACGAATGTTGCATTTGAATTTATCAAGAAATCGGATGCCATTCTGTATGTAACCTATTATAACCATGCGTTCTCTGCAGCTGACCGTGAGTTTCTCATCCAGCTGGGACGTGTTAAAGATACGTTTGAACTGGATAAAATGTTTTTCGTGATCAACGCCTCAGATCTGGCAAAGGGGCAAGAAGAGCTTATGGATGTGATCGATCATGTGGGGGGCAATCTCCGCCGCTTCGGAATCAGGCATCCAAAGCTGTTTCCAATGTCGAGCTATTTTTCACTTCTGGGACAAAAGGATAGAAATGAACTGTCTCAGGAAGAACTCAACAAACTGAACAGAAAGTATGGAGAGCTGCAAAAGGATGAACTTCTGCAGCAGACCGGCTACATGAGCTTCTTAACGGCCTTTATGTCATTCTTAAAAGATGATCTTGCTTCAGTGATGGTCAATTCAGCCATCAACCAATATGAACAGTCGAAGGTGTTGCTTGAACGGTTGATCAATGAAACAGAGGCCAGCCAAAAGGATCGCGAACGAAGAACGGAAGAACTTAAGAATATGTGCAGACTCGCGCTGCAGAAGATGGACAGCTTTTCTTTGGAGCAGAAACAAGAAATGCTGCAAAAAGAAATTCATGAACTTTTGTTTTATGTTAAACAGAGAGTGATGCTACGGTTTACGGAATTTTTCAACGAGGCTTTTAATTCCTCTGTCATTACAGGATCTGCAAAGGAACAAAAAAACGCTTTGCCTGAAAGCTTCAAGGAACTGCATCAGCGGATTCAATTTGATCTGCAGCAGGAATCTCGGGCGACAGTGCTCCGAATTGAAAAATTTATCCTTCATCTGCTGAATGAGATGAACGAAGAAATGGATCTGAAGCTGAAAAGCTTGAACACTCCACAGTACCTCATGCAAAACGAGGGGATTCAGTTTAAAACTCTTGAAATAGAAACGAAGCTTAAAGAAGCTGAAGGATCTCAATCGGTGTTTAAGGATTTTAAAAATGCCCGCCATTTCTTCGAAGAAGGCGGAAAAAAATCCTTCATGGATAAAATGTATGCCCTGATGGAAAATCCGGTAGAGACTTTTGTGAATGAAAGTGCCCTCACTTTCAACGGATATTACGAGTCCACATTAAAGAAATTCGCGCATTTAGAAATCAACCGGAGGAAAACGGAGACTGAAGTGTATTTCGAAGGGCTTCAAAAAGCACTGGATACTCCTGAACTCCTTGAAAAGATGAAGGAAAGCTTGCAGAAACTGAACTCGCTATAAATAAAAAGGAAACCGGAAAGCGGTTTCCTTTTTTATGATTATTGTATTTCGCTTGCAAAGTTTGCTTCAATTAAGCCTAGTTTTTTGTGAATCGAATTGACTTTATCATTGAAAGCAGTGAACTGTTGATCAGCTTTAGCGGTAACTTCTTCTTTTCCGATGCCTTCAGTTCTTGTCTTATATGACTGGCTAAGATCTTTAAAAGCGGATTTGAAAGTGTTTTGATTTTCTTTGGACAGGGAAGAAGGAACGTTCAACTCAGGAATTTCCTTCGCTGCTTTTTCTCCGGACTCCTTGGCTGCAGCCGCTAATTTTTCCAGATCAGTTTTTGGAGTTTTCTTTTCTGGATCAAGTGCAGCTGTATAAGCATTGAACGGACCATGATATCCACGCAGCTTTGCACCTAACTCTACTTCAAAATCCAATACCGCAGGTTTTTCTTTATTTTTGTCAGATGAAGCTTCGGATTTAGGATGATCCTGTCCTTTTGCTTCTTTTTCCTGGGTGCAGCCTACGCCGAACACGAGCAAAAGCGCAGCTGCAACACCCATAATTTTCTCCATATCACAAAAAATCCCTTAATATGTAATTTTCTTGAAATTTGCCGGCAGAATCTAGTTTATTATGTTTTCAGTCAGTTGTAAAATGATAAATCATTTGAATGTTTAGAAAAGTGAATGTTGGAGTATCCCATGTTATACTAAATGAAGGTAAAGTCAGAGGAGGATAAATGGATGAGTGTACATCATGAGATCAGCAAACATTCCAGCAGACAGCATGCGGTCGTCTCTGAATTTCTGAAGCTGGAGAAAAGAAGAGAAGAATTGATTGATATTGCCGTAGATCATTGTACAAAAGGGCAGCCTTTTGATGTTGCTGAAATAAATGAAGTGAGCAGGCAAATGAATCATCTCGCAAAAAAAGGAATCGTTCCTCAGCGTAAACTGATTACTGAACAAATGGTAGAAGAGTTTGTGCAAATGAAAAACCAGGCCTCCAATTTTTAAAGTTGGAAGGCCTGGTTTTTTATAATGCACATAATATTATTATGTAAACTATTCATTATAATTGGGTAACGTCTTAATAAAGGATTCGAGTCGGTCTAAACCGTTAGTAAGCTCGTCCATGGATGCCGCATAAGAGATCCTGATATAACCCTCTCCCAGTTTTGAAAAAGCGGAACCAGGCACCACGGCGACTCGTTCTTTTTCTAGAAGATTTGTGGCGAATTCGAGTGAAGTCATCCTAAAAGGTGAGATGTCTGGAAAAATGTAAAAAGCTCCTCCTGGCTTTTCAGCATGCAGCCCCATCTCTTGCAGCCTCCTGATGACATATTCCAGTCGTTTTTCATATTCCTCTTTCATCGGCAGAGCATCATCCTTGCCGTCTGTCAATGCTTCGATGGCTGCCATCTGTGATATGGTGGAAGCACACGTGGCATTGTATTGATGGACTTTCAACAGATGTCTTGCAATTTCTGCAGGAGCGAAAACGAGGCCGATCCGCCAACCGGTCATCGAATGGGATTTTGAAAGGCCATTAATGACGATCGTTTTTTTCTTCATTCCCGGCATTGAAGCGATGGAGCAATGTGTATGCCCATACGTCAGCTCGCTGTAGATTTCATCGGATAGAACAAAGATATCTTTATCTTTTAATAATGCTGCAATATCGTTCAGTTCATCCGGGGTTAAAACACAGCCTGTCGGGTTGGAAGGGTACGGCAATATTACACACCGTGTGTTGGGTGTTAAATGTTTTTTTATCAGTTCCGCACTCAGTTTAAATCCATTTTTGGTGGTATCCACATATACCGGATTCGCTTTGCACAATTCAATGACAGGCGCATAACCGGGGTATACTGGTCCAGGGAGCAGCACATCACAACCTTCATCCAGTATCGTTCGAAGGGAGATGTCAATAGCTTCGCTGGCGCCGTTCGTAACAATCACTTCATTTTCAGGTTCATACTCCATTCCATATTTTTCGCTGAGATAGGCAGCGGCTGCTTTTCTCAAGTCAATATAGCCAGCATTGTGAGAATACACCGTTTTATTTTCATCAATGGCTTTTTTGGCTGCCTCTTTAATATGCTCTGGAGTGGGGAAATCAGGAAGGCCAAGGGTGAAAGATATGGCGTCCGGATATTCGCTGACAAGGTTATAAAAGGTTCGGATTCCCGAAATCTGAATATGTCTGACCGCGGGGTTCAGTAAATGTTCCAACTTATTCTTCCTTTCTTCATCCGTTTACTTTCATTAAGGGATGTGGTTTGTTGTTAAGTTTAGCTTTAAATGGCTTTTAGAGTCAATGGTTTGATTTTCTTGTATGTAAAAAGCCTTGAAAACCATACTAAGAGAAAGCGTGTATGCTATATGGAGGAGAATATGGAATCGAAAAAAAAGCTGGACCTTATTTCACTTGCATCAATCCCGCTCGTTATGACCCTGGGAAATTCAATGCTGATCCCTGTACTGCCTTCGATTGAAAAAAAACTACATATATCGTCTTTTCAAGTCTCAATGATCATTACGGTATATTCGATTGTGGCAATCATCCTTATTCCAATCGCCGGCTATCTGTCGGATCGGCTGGGCAGAAAAAAAGTCATTATTCCAAGCTTGATCATAGCGGGGATCGGGGGGCTAGTAACAGGCTGGGCTTCATGGAAAATGAATGATCCGTACTACATCATTCTTATTGGAAGGCTGTTGCAGGGCATCGGATCAGCAGGGGCGGCCCCCGTTGTACTCCCATTAGTAGGGGACATGTTTGAAGATGAAAAGGATGTGAGCTCTGGGCTTGGACTTATCGAAACGAGCAATACGTTCGGTAAAGTGATGAGCCCGATCGTCGGCGCAGCTTTGGCCACCTTCATCTGGCATCTTCCATTCTGGTTCATCCCGATTTTCTGCTTGATTTCCATCGGCCTAGTGTTTTTTTTAGTTAAGGTACCGAAGAAAGAAGAGGAAAAGACACAGCCGGCTTTCAAGGAGTTTTTTCGATCGTTCAAGAAAACGTTCAAGAGCAATGCTAAATGGCTGATGGCCATCTTTGCCATCGGCGGAATCATCATGTTCGTGCTGTTTGGCGTCTTATTTTATTTATCAACGACTCTCGAAGAAGAATACGGGATCAACGGGATCAAAAAAGGATTCGTTTTAGCCATTCCTCTTCTGGCTTTATCCATTTCTTCGTATATTGCCGGAAAGAAAATCGGTCAGAGCAAGACTCTTATGAAATGGCTCACATTTGGGGGAATCATGCTTCTCGCCGTTTCCATTCTGTGCGTAACTTTTACAGACGGACTTTATTTCCTGCTTGGGATTCTTTTTGTCAGCGGGATTGGCATCGGATCAGCTCTGCCATGTCTTGACGCGTTAATTACAGAGGGAATCGAGAAGGAAGAGAGGGGAACCATGACATCCCTGTACAGTTCCATGCGCTTTGTGGGTGTCGCTCTCGGTCCTCCGGTGTACGCGATCATCATGAAGTCTGATCATTCCATCGTGTTTTACACATCAGCAGGTGTCAGCCTGCTCGCGGCAATTCTTGCCTTTTTTGCAATAAAGCCTGAAAAGGAAAAAGGTGAAAAAGGTAAAAAAGAAGAAGCTCCGACCAATCCTTTAAATCCTGCATTGCATTAAAAAGCTCACGGCAGAAACCGTGAGCTTTTTTTGTTCCTACTAGTTATCGCGATCTGTTCTAACGTTGGTGGGCGGCCACCACGTATAACCGTCTTCGTTCAACAGTTGTTCCGCTTCAAGCGGCCCCATGGTACCTGAAGAGTATTTGTAGAGAGGTACATCTCCATTTTTCCATGTGTTCGTGATTCCATCGATGAATTCCCAAGAAAGAGCCACTTCGTCCCAGCGGGTAAAATAAGTCGAATTACCTAGAAGGCAATCGTGCATCAGCTTTTCATAGGCCTCCGGACTGTTCAATTCATTTTGGCAGTTGTTGCAGTAGCTCATATTGATCGGAAGCAGAGCAGGGAAGTCCCCTTGAGGCTTCGCGTTCAGCGAGAGGCTTAACCCTTCATCCGGCTGAATATGAATCCTTAAAAGGTTTGGCTGATAGTGGTCATCATGCTCATGATAAAGCGCCATCGGCCCGTTCTTAAACTGCACGACGATTTCGGTTGCCTTGGTCGCCATCCGTTTACCGGTACGGAGGTAGAACGGGACACCGGCCCAGCGGAAATTATCAATAAATACGCGGGCTGCGACAAATGTGTCTGTTTTTGAAGCGGGATCGACATTCTCTTCATCCACATAGGCAGGAACAGTTTTTCCGTTCATTGTGCCTTCTTTATACTGAGCGCGGATGACGTTCTTAGCCACCTCATCTTCATTGTAGAAACGAAGGGCTCGAAGAACTTTAACTTTTTCATCGCGGATCAATTTAGGATCCAGTCCGCCGGGAGGCTCCATGGCGACCATCATTGCCATTTGAAGCATATGATTTTGAAGCATATCCAATATCGCACCGGATTTTTCGTAATACGATGCACGGTCCTCAACGCCAAGAGTTTCGCTGGAGGTGATCTGAACAGAGGATATGTACTTATTGTTCCATATCGATTCGAAGATCGCATTTCCGAAGCGGATGACTTGAATGTTCTGGACCATCTCTTTGCCTAAATAGTGGTCGATGCGGTAGATGCTTTCCTCAGGGAAACTCTTCTGCAGCTGCTCATTCAGTTCAGTCGCTGATTGAAGATCGTGGCCAAAAGGTTTTTCAATGACCAGGCGCTGCCAGCCTTCCGTCTCTGTCAGCCCTTCTGATTTTAAGAAGGAAGGAATGGTACCGAAAAATTGCGGCGCCATCGCAAGATAATACATGCGGTTTCCACCAAGGCTGTATTTGCCGTCAAGTTCATCGGCAAGGACCTTTAAATCCTGATAGCTTTTTTCGTTTGTTACATCCATTGGCAGGAAATAAAAATGGGAGATGAACTCATCCACTTTGTCATTTTGGATGTTTTTCTTCTTGGAAATCGAAAGCTTCACATCTTCCTGAAATTTTTCATGAGAAAATGCTTTTCTTCCGACACCGATGACAGCAAACTTTTCGTTCAGCTTTTGCTTTTGGTACAATTGAAAGAGTGCAGGGTACAGTTTACGGTGAGCCAGATCCCCTGTCGCACCAAAAAGTACGATACAGGCCTCTGGAATATGGTTGTTCATAATATCAATCCTCACTTTGCTAATATTGCGTATGACATCAGTTTCCCCTATGTTTCATGAAAATAACGTTAATTATTTATCGAAAGGAGTCGCCTCATGAAAAATATTGTAACACAAGAATGGCTGGAGTCTCATTTATCGCGCTCAGAGCTCGTGATATGTGACTGCAGGTTCAGCCTCTCCGACCCGGAAGCCGGAAGAAAACAGTATGATTCGGGGCACATTCAAGGTGCGATTTATGTTGATCTTGAAAAAGACCTGTCAAACCCTGTGACAGCGCACGGAGGACGCCATCCCCTCCCGTCAATAAAAGAAATGTCGTTAGTGTTTGGACGCTTAGGAATGAATGAAAACAAAACGGTAATTGCTTATGATGATCAGGGAGGCTCGTATGCTGCCCGATTATGGTGGATGCTGAAACGTTTGGGCGCAGAGAAAGTTTTTATCCTGCAAGAAGGGTTTTCTGCCTGGGAAAGAAAAGGGTACCCAGTAACTTCTGAGAATACTGTTCTGCCGCCGGCGGTTTTTACTCCTCAGAAAAGTAAATGGACAACAGCCGGAATGGAAGAAGTCAGAAAAGCATCTTTAAAAGGTGATAAGGGAACCATCATTGTTGATTCAAGGGATCCTGACCGTTATAAAGGCAAGCATGAGCCCATCGACAAGAAAGCGGGACATATTCCGGGAGCGGTGAATGCTCCATGGCTGAAGAATCTCACAGAAGGAAGCAAGTGGCTGGATCAAGATGAGCTGAAGAAGCTTCATCAACCCTTAAAAGAAAAACAAGAAGTCATCGTATATTGCGGATCGGGAGTGACGGCCTGCGCCAATGTGCTTGGTATGGACGAAGCAGGCATCGAGAATATAAAGTTATATCCGGGAAGCTGGAGCGACTGGATTTCTTATCCGGAAAATAAGATTGATTAGCCAAAAGATAATTTCACGTACCGTATTAATAATAATTTTGAAAGGAACAAACTATGGCAGCAAACATCGATATGCATACTCATTCTACGGCGTCAGACGGAGTGAACTCGCCCGCTCTGAACATCAGGCTTGCGGCAGAAAAAGGGATGGGCGGGCTGGCTGTAACTGATCATGACACGGTTTCAGGCGTTTCTGAGGCACTGTGCGAGGCGGACAATTATTCGAACTTTATATGTATCCCGGGAATTGAAATCAGTACGCTCGCCAACGGACAGGATATCCATGTTCTTGGTTATTTCATTGACCATGAGAATGCAGAGTTCCTTTCGAAGCTGGAGCAGCTGCGAACTGTCAGAAATAAGAGAAATGAAAAGATCGTAAAAAACCTTCAGAAACTTGGGTTCTCGATCACCATGGAAGAAGTTGCAGCAAAAAAGAAGTCGTCCAGCGGCAATATTGGCCGTCCCCACATCGCAGAAGTACTGATGGAGAAAGGAATTATCAGCTCTTTGAGGGAAGCATTTGAAAAGTATTTAGGGAAAGGAAAGGCTGCTTACGCCGTCACTGAGAGAATTTCACCGGCTGAGGCCATTAAGATTATTTTTGATGCCGGGGGTGTTCCCGTTCTGGCTCACCCGGGTTTATATGACCAGGACGAACTGATACCTATGCTGAAGGAACAAGGTTTGGCAGGGCTCGAGGTCTACCATTCGGATCATTCAGCTGAGCAGGAAGCTCATTATCGACACCTTGCCGAGCGCTATCAGTTAATTCCAACGGGAGGAAGTGATTATCATGGAATTCGCAACGGAACAGTTTTTCACGGGGAGCTTGGTAATCGGTACTCTGACCTAAAAACAGTAGAAAGGTTAAAAAGCTTTTCAAAAAAATACCGTTAAACTGCCAGCTGGCAGTTCTTTTTCTTTTGCCTTCCATTTGAAATTTTTAAAGGAATAAACAGATCGCTATGGAATAAACAAAGTAGAAATGGGGGTATTCAACTAATGCAAACTGATACGTTTTATAAACAAACAGAAATTAATAAGGGAGACGTAACAGCAAAAATATTTCTGGATTACTTTAGTGAGCGATTGAGAGTGGATGACTATAGAGGGAATATTGCTGCCCTTGCAGCTGAGGTTCATGAACTGGCAGTTCAGCATGACTTCTCAAAAGTGATCATTAAGGCGAGATCAGAACATGTCGGAGCCTTTCTGGCATTGGGATATTTGCCGGAAGCGGTATTCAGCCAGTATTTCAATGGGAGTGATGCTGTTGCGATGTGCCGTTTTTACACGAACGAGAGGAAGCGAAGTGACTTTTGGGTAGAGGAAGATAAAATTATCGATCAGATTCTTGAACTGCCCCATATAAAATCCGGCGGATATTCTCTGCCGGAGAATTACCTGATCCGATTAGCTGATCTAAACGATGCAGAAGGGCTGGCCGCCTTATATGGGGAGGTGTTCCAAGTTTACCCTACTCCAATGAACGATCCTGAGTATATTAAAAAGACGATGGAGCACGGAACCATCTATTATGTAATCGAACATTGCAAAGAAGTTGTAAGTGCTGCATCAGCGGATATTAACCTGCAATATCATAATGCAGAACTTACGGACTGTGCCACATTGCCTCAACACCGAAAATTTGGTCTGATGAAAATCTTGATTGAAAAACTCGAAATGGAATTGAAGAATCGTAAAATATTTTGTGCCTATTCAATTGCACGATCTTTGTCCTTTGGAATGAATGCCGTCTTTTTTCAAAGAGGCTATAAATATCATGGGAGATTTACGAAAAATTGCCTGATTTTTGATAAATACGAGGACATGAACCTCTGGATGAGAGATCTATCAGAAAACTATTGCCGGATTTTCGGCACTACGGATGAAAATTGAGCAGCTTGTTTTTGATCCAGACTGGAGGTGCCTATGTTTAAAGACTCGGTTGAAACGATTGAGATGCTTAAAGCGATTTTAAAAACGATTGATGAAGGAATTCATGCGGTGGATGCAAGGGGGATGACCATTTTTTATAATGAAGTCGCCGCAAGCCTTGATGGTTTAAACGTTTCTCAAGTACTAAACCGGCATGTATTAGATTCTTTTCCTTCATTAAATCAGCAAACCAGTACATTGCTAAACGTTATCAAAACAGGAAAGCCGATCATTAATCAGCATCAATCCTATACAAACGTAAACGGCAAGCGGGTCGATACGGTCAACACGACGCTGCCGCTCATCGTTGACGGCGAACTGATCGGAGCGATTGAAATATCAAAGGACCTCACAAAAATAAAACAGTTGTCTGAGAAGCTTCTTGATATGCAGGCGCAATTTCATAAGAACCGTTCCGTTACCATCAAAAATGGCCATTATGCATCTTATCAGTTAGAAGATTTTATATCAGATGATCCTCAGATCGGCCAGTTAAAGTCACTGTCGAGGAAGGTATCTGAAACTTCTTCACCCGTTCTTATATTCGGGGAGACAGGGACCGGCAAAGAGGTTCTTATTCAAGGAATACATAATCATTCATCGCGAAAGAATAAACCATTTATCGCCCAGAATTGTGCGGCTATTCCTTCACAGCTCCTGGAGAGTATTCTCTTCGGGACCGTCAAGGGAAGCTTTACGGGTGCGGTCGACAGGCCAGGCCTTTTTGAACTGGCAGATGGAGGAACCCTTTTTCTGGATGAGATCAATTCGATGCCGTTAGACATACAGGCTAAACTACTTAGGGTTCTTCAAGATGGGGTTGTCCGCAGAATAGGGGCTGTTCAAGGCAAATTGGTCAATGTAAGGATTATGGCAGCATTAAATGAACATCCTTCAGAATGTGTGAAATGCAATAAGCTTAGAGAAGATTTATACTACAGGCTGAACGTCATTTTCTTTGAAATCCCTCCTTTAAGGCAGAGGATTTCAGATATCCACCTGCTTGGCCAGCACTTTATTTCACAATATAATGCTCAATTCAAAAGACAAATCAAGGGACTTTCAGAAGAAGCGTTCCATCTTTTTCAGCAATATCAATGGCCAGGGAATGTCCGGGAGCTGAAACATGTCATTGAATATGCCATGAATATGGCGGATGATCATGAGGAGATAAAAGTTGAAGATTTGCCTCATCATCTCCAGGCAACTCCTGCTCTTGCCGGTTCTATTGAGAACCCCGCTATTCCTCCTCTTCGGGAGGCTCTTGCTCACCGGGAACGTGAACTGATATCCAAGGCACTAACTGCTGCGGATGGAAATATTCAAAAAGCAGCACAGCTCCTGAAAATACCTAGACAGACTCTCCAATACAAACTAAAAATAAAAGGGAACTAAACCGCCGGATTTTCGGCGGTTTGTTTATTTTGCCAAATTAAGCAATGGGCGCATACATTACCAATATCAGAAAATCCACGGATCTAAGTGCTTTTATCAGTTTCTTTGTTTTTGGCACGGAACTTGCATCTGTTAATGAGCGAGGTAAGTATACAAGGAGGGAACAAAATGCCTATCGTGAATGGATTGTACCAGCCAAAAAGACATTGGAAAGAAATTGAGTTATGGAAAGACGTGACAGATGAGCAATGGAATGACTGGCTCTGGCAGCTGACGCATACGGTAAGAAATCTGCAAGACTTAAAGAAGGTCGTGAACTTAACGCCTGAAGAAGAAGAAGGCGTTCGGATATCCACCATGACGATTCCTTTAAATATTACACCTTATTATGCATGGCTGATGGACCAGGATGATCCGCGCTGTCCGATCCGGATGCAGTCCGTACCGATCGGAAAGGAAATCCTGAAAACCAAATATGATCTTGAAGATCCTCTGCATGAGGATGAAGATTCTCCGGTTCCTGGACTGACACACCGTTATCCGGACAGGGTGCTTTTCCTTGTGACCAACCAATGCTCGATGTATTGCCGATATTGTACACGAAGACGTTTTTCAGGACAGATCGGCATGGGTGTACCTAAAAAGCAGCTTGACGCAGCCATTGATTACATTGCTGCGACTCCACAGGTCAGAGATTGCCTGATTTCTGGAGGTGACGGTTTATTAATCAATGACAACATCCTTGAATATATCTTAAAGAGGCTAAGAGAAATCCCTCATTTGGAGATCATTCGGATCGGGACTCGGGCGCCTGTCGTATTCCCTCAGAGGATAACTGAAAACCTTTGCGATATCTTAAAGAAATATCATCCGGTTTGGCTCAACACCCATTTTAATACATCCATTGAAATAACAGAGGAATCCAAAAAGGCGTGTGAAATGCTGGCGAATGCCGGTGTACCGGTAGGCAATCAGTCTGTTATCCTTGCAGGAATCAACGACAGCACGCATATAATGAAAAAACTGATGCACGATCTCGTAAAAATTCGGGTGCGCCCTTATTATATTTATCAATGTGACTTATCGGAAGGTATCGGGCATTTCCGCGCTCCTGTCTCAAAAGGGCTGGAGATCATTGAAGCATTGCGCGGGCACACGTCAGGATATGCTGTCCCGACTTTTGTTGTTGATGCACCGGGTGGAGGAGGAAAAATCTCTCTTCAGCCTAATTATTTGATTTCACAGAGTCCTGACAAAGTAATTTTACGAAACTTTGAAGGAGTTATTACATCCTATCCCGAACCTCAAAACTATAAAGCAGGGCTGGCGGATGAGTATTTCAACGAGACCATGGGCATCAAAGAACAGCCGGCAGCAATTGGGATTACTGCGCTTATGAAAGATGAGAAATTCAATATCGTTCCTGAAGGCTTAAACCGGTTAGACCGAAGAAAAACATACGAAACGAACCCTCAGCATACCACATTGAAAGACAAACGGGAAAAACGGGATGAAATGAAGGAAAAGAAATATAAACATGAACAGAAAAAAGAAACAGCCAATCAAGAAGATGGCACAGTAAAAGAAGCATAGGAGGCCCGCTCATGAAGGAATGCAAGTGGTGCAATGATCACTCAGCGAAGGACATTACCAAAACAGGATACTGGGAACTGCACGACGGCACCCGGGCACTTCAAATTAAAGAAATCCCGGCGGTGTATTGTGAGTCCTGCGGTATGGAATATCATGAGGATGAGATCGTAGAAGAAATCGAAGATCAGCTGATGTTGATTGATACAAAAAAGCTGAACCAGGTTTTGACGTTCAAAGAATTGATGGCACAAGAAAGGTTCTTAAAGAAAAATTACTTTAAATCCTTTTAAATACACAACATTGAAAAGCAGCGGATTTCCGTTGCTTTTCCATCATGAATGGAAGGAGTGCCCATCATGGATAAAACAGGAATTATTAAACCGGTGCTGGATGCCAATTATCCCATGATCAGCCATGGAAAAGGAATCTATTTATATGATGAAAACGGCAAGCGGTACATCGATGGTTCCTCCGGTGCCGTAACCGCGAATATAGGCCACGGGGTAGATGAAATTGCAGATGCGATGCATGAACAGGCGATGCAGGTTGCCTTTGTTTACCGTTCACACTTTACAAGTCTGCCGGCAGAGAAGCTGGCAAAGAAGCTTGCCCGTATCACTCCTGGCGATTTAAACTGGACATTTTTTGTAAACAGCGGGTCCGAGGCAACAGAAACAGCTTTAAAAGTTGCCATTCAGTACTTTCAGGAACAAGGAATTCACACGAAAACGAAAATACTTTCCCGCTGGACCAGCTACCATGGGATAACGCTCGGGGCACTGTCAATGTCCGGCCACCATAAGAGAAGAGAACGATTCTCGGCATTGCTTGAAGATTTCCCTGCCGCTCCGGCTCCATATTGCTACCAATGTCCATTAAAAAATACATACCCCGGGTGCGGATTGGAATGTGCTGGCGAACTGGAGCGTGCGATCGAGCAGGAGGGGCCTGAGAACATCGCTGCGTTTATTTTTGAGCCGATCATCGGCGCGGCAGGCGGCGCGATTGTACCACCTCCAGGCTACTATGAAAAGGTGAAAGAGATCTGTGACAAATATCAAATTTTAACCATCGCCGATGAAGTCATGACAGGAATGGGCCGGACAGGAAAAATGTTTGCGATTGACCACTGGGGAATTGAACCCGACATCATGACCCTCGGCAAAGGGCTCAGTGCTGGATATACCCCAATGGCGGCTACTGTGGTGTCCGACCGGATCATCAATGTGATACGAAAAGGATCCAAAGTGGTAATGAGCGGCCACACCTTCAGCGCCAACCCTCTATCTGCAGCCGCATGCTGTTCAGTCATGGAATATATGGATCAGCAAAATCTTGTTCAGAATGCCGGGGAACAGGGAGAACGTTTATTAAATGGGTTGAAAGAACTGGAACAAAAATATCCTTTTGTCGGCAATGTGCGCGGCAAAGGCCTGTTATGCGGACTGGAACTTGTCAATGATGCCGTGAATCATACGCCATTTTCTTTCATCCATCGTGTGGGGGAGAAGCTGATTTCCATTTGCTTCGACAAAGGTCTGATCATTTATCCAGCATTCGGAGGGGTTACAGGCTACGAAGGCGATTCAGTCTTAATCTCGCCTCCTTTAGTCATCACGTCGTTTCAAGTCTATGAGTTAATAAGAATATTGGATGAGAGTTTGAAGGAACTAATGAACCATCTTGTATCATCGGGAATTCTGATTCATAAAGCAACGAGCTAGGGAAGGAGAGGTAATCCATGCTGTACAGCACCAATGAAACTTCATCAAAAACAAAACTCATAACGATGGAAGAAGCCGCTGCTCTTTTTTTTGATGGCATGTCCCTGATGGTTGGAGGGTTTGGAGGAGTCGGAGCGCCTCCTGGCTTAATTAATGCGATTCTAGACCGCAATATTAAAAACATTTTCATGATCAGCAACGATACCGGATTCCCTTGGATCGGCCCGGGAAAGCTCATTACCGAAAAGCGGATCAGCCGCCTTATCGCCTCACACATTGGCTCAAATCCTGAAGCAGGCAAACAGATGCACGACGGGGAGCTGACTGTGGAGTTTATTCCACAGGGCACTTTAGCTGAAAAGATCAGGGCCGGAGGTATGGGGATTGGAGGTATTTTAGTGGATGTAGGCCTGGGTACGGTCGTTGAATCCGGTAAGCAAAAAGTAGAAATTAACTCAGCCACTTATATGGTTGAGCCCGCGCTGACAGCAGATGTTTCCATCGTTTATGCACAAAAAGCCGATACGTATGGAAATTTAGTCTACGATAAAAGCGCGCGGAATACGAATCCTCTCATCGCAATGGCCGGCAACATTACGATTGCAGAAGTCGATGAAATCGTACCCGCAGGTGAACTGGACCCGGAATGTGTCATAACTCCCGGAGTATTCGTAGATCATATCGTTCAAAGCAAGGGGGTGGACTGGAAATGGGTTTGGGAATTGAAACAAGACAACAAATAGCACGCAGAGCTGCACTTGAGATCGGTAAAGGAATGATCGTCAACTTAGGCATCGGCATTCCGACGCTGGTTGCTGATTACATTCCCAATGACCATGGAGTGATGCTTCATACTGAGAACGGAATTCTTGGCATGGGAGGATCTCCGGAAAAGGGAAAAGAAGACGGCAACCTCTCCAACGCAGGGGGATATCCGGTCACCTTGATCTCAGGAGCCTCCTATTTCGACAGTGCGACAGCGTTTGGCATCATCCGGCGCGGGCTTTTGGACATTACCGTTCTTGGAGCTTTGGAAGTCAGTGAAAAAGGGGACATCGCCAATTGGATCGTACCTGGAAAGCGGGTGCCGGGCATGGGAGGAGCGATTGATCTCGCTCAAAAATCAAAAAAAGTCATCGTACTTATGAACCATACAGACAAAGAAGGCAATCCAAAGATTGTAAAGCAATGCAAATTACCGCTGACCGTGCAAAAGGGAGCGAATATGATTATCACTGAAAAAGCCGTCATAGATGTGAAGGATGAGAAGCTTGTCTTAAGAGAAGTAATGCATCCTTATACAATTGAGGAAGTGGAGAAATCAACAGGCGCTCCATTGGAAATTCTCGATCAGATTGAAACCTTTCAATAAATAGTGTCAGGAGGGAGAACATGAAGAAGAAAGTTCAAGACTGGATGGACAGACAGAAACCAGAGGCGATTGCATTTTTACAGGAAATGGTTCGGTCAAAGAGCGAGCAGGGAAAAGAAAAAGAAGTGCAGATGCTGATTGCAAAAAAACTTGAAAGCATAGGTCTGGAAGTAGATGTTTGGCATCCCGATGAAGCTGAATTTTTACAGCATCCTTATTTTTGTGCGACGAGAACAGATTTTTCCGCCAGCCCAAATGTAGCTGCTGTCCTAAAAGGAAGCGGCGGGGGACGCTCCGTCGTTTTAAACGGACATGTCGATGTTGTGCCTCCGGGTGATCTCACTCAATGGGAAAACGATCCTTACAGCGGTGAAATCAAGGATGGCAAGCTGTACGGCAGGGGTGCAACGGATATGAAAGGCGGAAACCTATGTCTCCTGCTCGCCCTTCAGTGTTTAAAGGAATTAAATGTTCCGTTGAAGGGAGATGTTATTTTTCACAGTGTAATGGAGGAGGAGAGCGGTGGTGCGGGAACTTTGGCTGCCATCCTCAGGGGTTATACTGCCGATGCAGCCATCATTCCGGAACCGACGAACATGAAGATTTTTCCGAGCCAGCAAGGATCCATGTGGTTCAGGGTCAACGTGTACGGCCGCTCAGCTCATGGCGGTACAAGATACGAAGGGGTCAGTGCACTTGAAAAGACGATGATTGTTGTTAAGGAACTGCAGGAGCTTGAAAGAGCGAGAAATGAGAGGATTACAGATCCGCTCTATGAAAGTGTACCTATTCCTGTACCGATTAACTTAGGGAAAATATCAGGCGGTGAGTGGCCGTCATCTGTTCCTGACCATATTGTGATTGAAGGGAGAATAGGAGTAGCTCCAAGTGAAACGCTTGAGGATGTGAAGCACGAGCTTGAAGATCGTCTCGCAAGCCTGAACGATGAATGGCTTCAGGAGCATCCCCCGACAGTAGAATGGTTTGGAGCTCAGTGGCTTCCGGGCAGCATTGATCAAGACCATGATCTCATGAAGCTGCTGACCCGCCGGTTTACTGAAATATGTCAGAATGAGCCCGTGATCGAAGCTTCGCCATGGGGAACAGACGGAGGATTGTTAACCGCTGTCGGCAGCACACCGAGCATTGTATTCGGTCCTGGTGTTACTTCTGTGGCTCATTATCCGAACGAACATATTGAATTGGATAAAATCTTTCAGGCGGCTGTAATCATCACTTTGACGATAATGGACTGGTGCGGCGAAGTTGGATCCGGAACCCAAACTGAGCTTCTCGTCAAGAAAGATCCATGAAAAGTTTTCTTTAACTGTGGAATGAATGAGTCGTGAAATGATCTGTGATCGGAGGGAGCTTGCTCCAATGGATGGATAAAGAATGGATGTGCTGTTTCATGATTAAGGACGAAAAATGAGGTGGACAGGGGACTTTCAGCATTTCATAAACAAAATTCAAGCCAAGAGGAAGAAGAAAAGCGGGGACATGAAGTGGATAATGTTGATTCAGCTCGTATGCCGCACCGTAGGTAATGCCGAGTTCATAGAGGAGATAGGGTGTACCTGCTTTGGACACGATAAACGTTCGATACGCCAGATATTCACTTTCATAATACTGGGAAACAATTTGAAATTCATCATTATGAATATTGCACCTCGGGATTTTAAAAAGATGGGATTTACTATTTTTTACCTGCAATCGTTTCATTCCTCCTTTGGTTTTCATGGTACATTTCGCCGCGTGGGGCTGAATTCCTTTTTCAGGCAAAAAAAAGATGAACGATGATGTTCATCTTTTAAAGAGGGTTGTTCTGCGCTCGTTTTATAAAAGTTGTTTCTTCTCCGATCACACCGCATGTTGCACATTGAACCAGCCGATTAGCACCGTTATAAGGCATATGAAAAGGGTCCAAGTCTTCAGCATTTTCGTACTGATTAACGACTGAGCCTGTAGCCGGATCTAATTTCACAGACTGCGGAACTTGTGCAATCAGATTAAACCTGGTACGGTTAGTTTTACAGTTTGGGCATAAATAAGCATTTGACATTCTGCATCAACCTCCTGTTCTTTATGGTTTCCGCGGTCAGGAAAATTATGTAACACATTTATTTTTTGACGATAGGAAACAATAGGTTTACTCTAGATAATAGGAGCTGAGATACATTGGGAAAACAGAAAAAAGGGAATGCCAATGCCCAGCGCAATAACAATGCCAAACAGATGGAACAGCGAAGTGATACTGAGTTTGCTTCAATGGAAGAATCCAAAAGCAAGGGCCATCGCCACGGGAAAAAAACGAAGTAAATGTATTTACAAATGAATAATATCGCGTTATAATAACAGTCTGCGATGTTAGTAGCTCTTATTTTGTCTTAAACCGATATGTGTATTAAGGGAATCCTACATGTCTGTTGATTACATCGTGCCTCTCCATTCGTAAGAGGAAGATGAAAATACAGCTGCGGATACCCACCTGTGAGAACGGGTTTTTAAGACAGGATGAGTTACGGCAAAGCGGACATACATAAACAGCTTATTTTACTACACGTAAAATAAGTTTTTTTGTAGTTTTGTTATTTTGAAAAAACAAAAAAATCATTAATCTTGAATAAATAAAAAAACTTGGGTTTTTTAATAAGGCATGGGGAATGGTGGGAAAAAGTTGGAAGAAAAACAAGAAAAACTATTGCTTATTGACGGGTTTAATTTATTGAGCCGATGTTACTTCGCTACGGCATACGGAAAGGAGCTGCATCAGCTGCAACGCAACTCCAAAGGCTTATTCATCAATGGTCTTCGGGCCAAGATTCAAAAACTGCTTCAGCTGGTGAGAATCCACACGCCGACTCACTTGGCCATCGCTTGGGATGTGAAGAGAAACGAAACGCTTCGCAAAGAAAAATTCCAGGATTACAAGGGAACGAGAAATGAATTGCCGGAGCCTTTGATCCAGCAATATGAAACAGCCGTTTCTTTCTTTAATAACTTAGGCATTCCTCAGTTTACTATTCCAAAATATGAAGCGGATGATATTATTGGCACATTCGTACAAAAATGGAGGGAAGAAAAAGGCGGAGAATGCATGATTTACAGCAATGACAGAGACTTGCTTCAATTACTCTGCGGCAAAACTTCTCAGCTGATCGCTGCAAAAAAAGGGGAAATAAAGTACACACTCACTCATTTTCAGGCTGATTATGGCATAGAACCATCGCAATGGGTGGATGTAAAAGCACTTTTGGGAGATAAGAGTGATAATATTCCCGGTGTGGCCGGTGTAGGTGAAAAAGCGGCACTTCCTCTTATCCAGCAATATGGAAATGTTGAAGGAATCTATAACAAGGTAGATGAACTGGACGAGAAATATAAAAGGTATTTTAAAAAACTCCAGTTAGGAAGAGAAATGGCGTTTTTGAGCAAGGATCTTTGCAAGATATATACCGATGTTCCGGATATTCTAGATTTGAATTTTGATGACATACAGATTAAAGTAGATCGATCTAAACTGCTGGACGAGCTTTCTGAGCTTGAGATACACGTAAGAGTGGGTTAGGCATTAACCGGAGTGGGTTAAGAATTAACCGGAGTGGGTTAAGAATTAACCCACTCTTTTGTTTTTCTTTTCTTTACTATTTTTGCGAACGGAAATTCGGCAGCGACCATTCCGGCGAGAATAAGGATGCACCCTGTGATCCCTTTCGCACCAAGGGTTTCATTTGCCCATAAATACGCGGTCAGAGCACCGAAAACGGGTTCGAGAGCAAAAATGAGAGCCACTCGCGCAGGCGTTGTGTAGGCTTGAAAATAAGTTTGTGCCAAAAAGGCGAGAGCAGTGGCAAAAATAGCGGTAACGATTAGAGCTATAACAACTTCCTTCTGAAGCACGACTTCCCATATGAAAACAGCTCTGAAGTTTTCAAGGAAAAGAGATGTGATCATGCTTAAAACGGAGACGGCTGCCAGTTGTATGAGCGTCAACCATAAAACGGGAGCACCGGAAGCGAATTTTGCAGTCATTACAATGTGCATCCCGAATGAAAATGCGCAGAGAAGGACGAAAAAGTCCCCTTTGTTCATGGCCAAGCTGCTGCCGCCGGTTAACAGATACAAACCTGCTGCTGCCATGATAACACTCGCTGCCGAGGAAACAGTCAGCCTCTGTTTTAATAAAAACGCAGCCATTACAGGAACAACCACCACACTCAATCCGGTGATAAACGCAGTCTTAGAGGATGTCGTATAAACTAAACCGACAGTTTGAAAACCATATCCCAGGTAAAGCCAGAAGCCGAGAGAGATTCCTTTGTGCCAGATCCGTTCATTTCTTTTTTGTCCCTTTTTTTGATGACGTGAAAAAACGGTCCAGACCCCCAAGATGAGGGCAGCCAGAAAAAAACGGATGCTGTTAAATGCGAACGGAGGGAGGAAGGCAACCGCGTTTTGAACAATGACAAATGTGGTTCCCCACACCAATGCAACGAGAAGAAGGCCAGAATCAGCTGCTTTTCTTTTCATCGTGCGTTATTGAGATGGACAGCTTTTCGGGCTAAGTCGTCCGCCACCTTATTCTGTTTACTCGGTATCCATTTGAGGAAGAACAGCTGAAGCTGATCGATCATCAGTAATGCTTCCTGGAGTATGCTGTCAAAGCGTTTATCTTTAGCAAACCGCTTTTCTACCGCTCTTTCCACGGCTTGAGAATCGGTTCTGAATGAAACCGGGTCATAGTTCTTTTCTATACAGATCGATAAAGCTAGCAGCAGGCTGCGGAATTCTGCCTCATGATTCGATATGCTTCCGAGTGGAACGCTGTGTTTTTCAACCGTTCCATTTCCAAGTTTTATAAATATACCTGCTCCCGAAGGCCCCGGATCACCTGCGCTAGCTCCGTCAATATACACTTCGATCAATCCGATCCCCTCCTGTTTTTTCTATTATAGCGAATTGGGATACAATAAGAAATGTGAAATACAAATTCAGGGAGGACCTGTGATGAAGGTTACGTTGGAATGGGAATATAAGCCCTCAAGATCAAAAAGTATGATACGGTTTGTTTCAGATCCCGTGACGGTGGCTGAAGCGGTGCAGCTCGCTGCTGATATTGAAAGAACCGGCCGCCTGGGAAATCTTACTTTTCTTGATGAAACGGGTGTTTATTGGTCAAAAAAAGAACTTCAGAAGATGGTGGCTGTCATTGAAACGGAACCATCTGAGATCATCGCGTTTTTCGATGGGGGGTTCCAAAAAGACGAGCGGTTATCAGGGCAGGGAACAGCGGTGTATTATAAACAATCGGACAAGAAATACAGAGTACGCTCCAATGCCTCCTACCATATGATTGAATCGAATAATGAATCAGAGTATGCTGCTCTTTGGCTGCTTGTCAATGAACTCGAACGGCTGGGTGTACAGAGGACCCCCGTCACGGTAAGAGGGGATTCCATGGTGGTGATCCATCAAATGAGCGGAGAATGGCCTTGCTATGAAGAAGTACTGCAAAAATGGATGGACAAAATTGAAGAGAAACTAAAGAGACTTGGAATTAAACCTTCCTATGAGCTCATCGACAGAAAAGAAAATAAAGAGGCAGATTCCCTAGCAACGCAGGCACTTCACGGAAACACGATCCATGGGAAAAAAGAAATCATTGATTAAAGGCATTTTTGACTGATACAATTTACTTGAATCTTCAAAGAATAGGATGGGTTGCAATTGTCTCAGTTTTCAATCGAGGAATACTTCCAGTACCTGGCTTCAAAGGGGATTAAATTAAAAGAAAGTGATACGGCATTCATTGAATTTGGTAAGCACTTCACTGGAATGAGTGATTATATGGTCAGCGTCGCCATAGAAATTACGCTGAAGGTCCAAAGAGAGTTTGATGGGAGCTACTATATTGCTCTTCTAGAGGAATTTAAACAGAATGAGATAAAGACAAAACGCAACGCGTATACATATGTGAATGCTATTGAAGAAGAGATTACTGTTTCATATTGATTAAAAAAAAGCCGGATAACCGGCTTTTATTGTTTTAAGGCTTGGTTGATCTGCTGCTCGCATTGCTCCAGGGTTTCTCGTGCATTCTCCAGGAACATGCCATCCATCCCTGTCTGCTGGTTCAATATTTCATTGTATTGCTGTTTGGCAGTATTCAAAGCCTCTTTCGCAGCATGAAGCTGACCAGGGTCCATACTCATGGTGGCATGGCCGATAATTCGTTGTGCACTTTGAATGGACATGTCGACTTGCTTCAGATCGTTATACGGTTCTGACATACAATTCACCTACCTGTTTTATTTTAGTATGCCTATTGAAACCAACAATTATCATGAGAAAGGGTAAATTCCATGGAAAGTAAAATAATCGAAGAGGCCCAGCAATATGTTAAAGAAACGTTAAGCGGGGAGGGCAGCGGCCATGACTGGTGGCACATTTACAGAGTGTATAAACTGGCTATCACCATCGCAGAAAAAGAAGGCGCGGACCGCTTTATCTGCAGCATGGCAGCATTGCTCCATGATATCGCCGATGAAAAGCTTAATTCTTCTGAAGAAGCAGGAATGCAAAAGGTTTCGTCATGGCTTTCAGACCATAAAATCACAGCCACTGATAAAATTCATATACTTGAGATCATTTCATCCATGTCATTTAAAGGCGGAAATTCCCAAGGGATGCAGACGATAGAGGGAAAAGTTGTACAGGATGCGGACCGATTAGATGCCATAGGCGCGATCGGCATCGCAAGGGCATTCACATATTCAGGACATATCGGGCAATTGATTTATGACCCGGAAATTCATGTTCGGTCCCAAATGACAAAAGACGAGTACCGAAATGGACCATCGACGGCCATCAATCATTTTTATGAGAAATTGTTGACCCTGAAAGGGCGCATGAACACAGAGCATGGAAAAAAATTAGCGGAAGCCAGGCATCAGCTGATGGAGACGTACCTTGATGAATTCTTTCATGAATGGGAAGGGATCAAATAAAAAATAAAAGAAAAAGGCTCTTTCCAAAAAGAAGAGAGCCTTTCTTCCTATCTTTATTCAGCAGGACGGGGGCCTGCATCAAGACCGTCTTTTGAAACGGTCATGGCAGGGCGGATCTCAGCATCGTGTCCCACTCTTACCTGACAGGATAAACGAATACCTTCGCCTAAACCTTTGGTTTCAATGATGTTCCGTTCAAACTCGTTCATCTCGCCAAGATCTCCAGCAACAACCTCTACCCGGCAGGTCGTACATTTTGCTTTTCCCCCGCAGCGGTGAAGGATGTCCACACCATTGTCTTCAAGTCCGATTACCAGTTTCTTTCCATTTTCAATTTCATACTCTCCAAAGCCCTGTACCGTAATTTTTGCCATGAAACTCGATTCCTCCTTTATAGGATTACAAGATCATCTATTCTATTATACGATAAACGCATCTTGGTAAAAACAAAATTATGGATAAACTAAATTCATGTGAATCGACAAGAATGTTTACATTTTATAATTGTTTTTATGTAGAATGAGAACAGGTACATATATAACAGGGGGTATCTAATACATGGCAAAGGAAGTCAAGCATAAATCGGACATTGAGATCGCACAAGATGCGAACATGCTTCGAATTGAAGAAATTGCAGCACAATTGAACATTGAAGAAGAGGACTGGGAGCCGTATGGCCGATATAAAGCTAAGCTTTCTCTCGGGCTGTTCGAAAAACTGAAAACAAAACAGGATGGGAAGGTTGTCCTCGTAACATCCATCAATCCAACTCCTGCGGGCGAAGGGAAATCCACGGTAACAGTCGGTCTCGGGCAGGCGCTGAACCGGATCGGTGAAAAAGCCATTATTGCATTGAGGGAACCATCCCTTGGACCAAGTATGGGTCTTAAAGGCGGTGCAGCCGGAGGCGGGTACTCCCAAGTCGTACCGATGGAAGATATTAACCTTCACTTTACCGGAGACATTCATGCGATAACCACTGCCAATAATGCTTTGGCAGCCTTCATTGATAACCATATCCATAGAGGCAATGAACTGAATATCGATCCCAGGAAAATCGTCTGGAAGCGCGTTCTTGACATGAACGACAGAGCCCTCCGCCGAATTGTGATTGGTCTTGGCGGTCCGGTACAGGGGGTTCCTCGGGAGGAAGGTTTCGATATTACCGTAGCTTCTGAAGTGATGGCTATCTTTTGCCTGGCGAAGAATCTTGATGACCTAAAGAAAAAGCTTGCGAGGATGGTTGTTGGGTATACGTATGAAAATAAACCGGTAACCGTGGCTGACTTAAAGGTCGAAGGTGCATTGACCCTGCTTTTAAAAGATGCGATCAGACCAAACCTTGTGCAAACCTTGGAGAATACGCCAGCTATTATACATGGGGGTCCGTTCGCAAATATCGCCCATGGATGCAACTCCATCATCGCAACAAAATTAGCATGCAAACTCGGAGATTATATAGTAACAGAGGCCGGATTTGGTGCCGATCTAGGGGCGGAGAAATTCTTGAATATTAAGGCTCGTTATGCTGATCTGAATCCGAGTGCTGTTGTGATCGTTGCTACCGCACGTGCTTTAAAAATGCATGGCGGCCAGGGCAAAAGCGAGTTATCGATAGAAGGCCTTCAGGCATTGGCAGATGGGATGTCCAATCTTCAAAAACATATTGAAACCATCCAGGAATTTGGGGTGCCGTTTGTTGTCGCTGTGAACCGTTTTGTGTCCGATCATGATTCGGAAATTCAGTACATCTTAAAGTGGTGCAGCGAAAGGAACATTCCTGTAGAGATTTCCGATGTTTGGCTCAAAGGCGGAGAAGGCGGAGAGGACTTGGCAAAGACGGTGCTCGATATTATTGAAAATGGGACCAATAAATATCAGCCCTTATATACGCTCGATCAGCCGCTGGAAGAAAAAATAATAACGATCGCTGAAAAGGTTTATGGCGCAAGCGGTGTTCAGTTTTCACAAAAAGCCCTGGGCCAGTTGAAAGAGTTTGACATGCAAGGATGGTCTACCCTGCCTGTTTGTATGGCCAAAACCCAGTATTCTCTTTCTGACGATCCGAAATTGCTGGGCCGCCCAGAAGAATTTATCATTACGATCCGTGAGCTGAAGGCTTCGATCGGAGCAGGCTTTATTGTGGCATTAACTGGCGATGTAATGACAATGCCTGGGCTTCCGAAATCTCCGGCTGCATTAAACATGGATGTAACCCCTGACGGGAAAGCAGTAGGGCTGTTTTAAAAGCTGAACAGGTTTGGTATACTTAGCGGAGGGGAGGCTGATATTATGAAACCTTTACAAATTTCAGCAGAAACAGCTCTTATGCTGTCCAAGAAGCTGAATGTTCCACTTGAACAGATCATGCATATGCCTCAGCATATTTTAATAAAGAAACTGATGGAAATTTCTGAGGAAGAAGAGAGCAAAAAGGAAGAATAATTCGACAGAAACCTACTTTGACAAGTTGAAAGTAGGTTTCTATTTTTCAATGTTAAAGTCAATACTAGTATAAAAAAGAACAAAGGATTTGAGCTGCTATGGAAAATAAGTTACGAGCCGGAGAGGTCTTCACATTAAAAGTTGAGAGGTTGAGCGACTTCGGATTTTTTTTAAGTCTTGGCACTGAAGAAGTAATGCTGCATAAAAGAGAGGCGTCTAGAGAGCTTAAAGAAGGGGAAACGGTTGAAGTGTTTTTATACCAGGACCATGAGGGTCGTCTGGCAGCGACCATGACCCAGCCGAAGGTCCGTTTGGATTCACTGGCATGGCTTACAGTCGTGGGATCTCAAAAAAGGTTGGGGGTATTTCTGGATATTGGCATACATAAGGATGTTTTGCTTTCAAACGATGACCTGCCAGGCCCATTGGAGCTGTGGCCAGAGGCCGGCGACCAATTGTATTGCGGGCTTCGTCTTGATAAAAAAGGCCGCTTGTTTGCAGATCTTGCGAGCGAACAAGAGATCGTTGAACAGGCAGAAGCTGCGGATGAAAGCCATTTTAATCAGGTGGTTACCGGACATGTGTACAAGCTGAATGATTCAGGCGCATTGATCTTTACGGAGAACAGCCTGATCGGGTTTATACACCAGGATGAAATGAACCAGCAGGTCCGACTCGGTGAGAAGATAGAATGCCGCGTGACGTTCGTAAGGGAAGATGGCAGAGTAAATCTTTCCATGAAACCCAGGAAGGAACACGCGTATAGTGAGGATGCTGAAAAAATCTACAGCTATCTCAAGGCAAACAAAGGCCAGATGCCTTATACGGATAAATCCAGTCCGGAAGACATAAAAAATGAATTTGATATAAGCAAAGCAGCATTTAAACGCGCGCTTGGCAAATTGATGAAGGAAAACAAAATCAAACAAGAGGACGGAAAGACGTTCCTTAAGATTTAAACAAAAGCATGCAGATCCGTTCGTCTGCATGCTTTTCCTTTGGTCTGACGGTGGTTAGCAGATCTTGGCTTTGGGTTTTAACAGCCCTTGTAGTCGGAAATATGGCTGGTTCGGGAAGTGGTTTCTGAATCTATGGCTGAAGCGTTTGACTTTGTTATATTTGTTGCTGCGCTGGCTTTTCTTGTTCCATATGTAATGGCTTCATAATATCAAATCAAATTGGTCGTTTTAGGCGAGACCTGAGAGAACCATCAGAAAAGGATGGCATCATCGCTCGATTTGCAGCGGTGTACTCCTTATGGTCATAAAATCAGGAACCGCGGATATAAAAACCTTTCATTTTTGCATGACACTTCTAGCTTCAGGAATCTTTTTTTTATCCGGTGGTAAGAAAGCAATTTTGGAAGAAAGAAAAAGGACAGCTTTAGAATAGCAGCTGTCCTTTTTTATGGAATTCATCTTAAGCATTGTCTCGAAGGCCGATCCCGGTATTTACTTTGACTACGATTTCATCATACTTGCGAGCATCAGATTTTTTGGAGGAAAGAAGCGTACCTGCTATTGCACCAATAAATCCAAGCGGGATTGAAACAATGCCCGGATTTGCCAATGGGAAGAGAGGTTCGCCGACCAAGATCGCCGCACCGGCTTCTGGGGACCAGACGCTCGGGCTTATAGCTACTAAAACGAGAGAACTTATAAGCCCAACCAGCATTCCGGACACGGCACCCGCTGTATTAAACCGTTTCCAAAATACGGTGAATAATAAGATGGGAAGGTTTGCGCTTGCGGCTACAGCAAAAGCAAGTGATACGAGAAAGGCCACATTTAATTTTTGTGCGAATAAAGCGAGAATGATAGATAATACGGCCACACCAATGGAGGACCATCTGGCAGCTTTCATTTGTTCTTTTTCAGTGGCTTCGCCTTTTCGTATGATTTGACTGTAAAAATCATGGGCGAACGCGGAAGCCGCTGAAAGAACAAGACCGGCGACTACTGCAAGAATGGTAGCGAAGGCGACAGCAGATACGAAAGCGAATAAAAAATCTCCTCCCAGTGCTTTTGCCAGCAGTGGAGCAGCCATATTTCCAGCGGCATTCGCTTTTACGATCGAATCTGTTCCTACGAATGCAGCAGCTCCAAAACCAAGAAAGATCGTCATAATATAAAAGATTCCAATCATCCAGGTCGCATAAACAACTGATTTCCTTGCAGTAGGAGCATCCTTTACTGTAAAGAAACGGATAAGGATGTGGGGAAGCCCGGCAGTACCGAGAACCAGTGCCAGATTAAGAGAGATCGTATCGAGCGGATCCTTGTATTTGTTTCCTGGATGCAGGAAACTCTCGCCTAATGGTGTGGCTGTTTTAATATGTTCAAACATTCCCGTGATGCTGTAGCCGAATTTGGCGAATACCATCAGAGAGATAATGAAAGTACCGGCCATGAGCAGTACCGCTTTTACGATTTGGACCCAGCTTGTCGCCATCATTCCGCCAAACACCACATAGACTGTCATAAGCACGCCAACGATCAGAACAGAAGTGGTATACTTTAAACCGAGCAGCAAGGTAATCAGTGCGCCAGCTCCGACCAATTGGGCAATCATGTAGAAAATAGAAATCGTAATCGTGTTTAACGCAGCAACTCCACGCACTTTCTTATCATCAAACCTTGCCGCAATCATATCGGCCATCGTATATTTTCCCAGGTTTCTCAATGGCTCAGCCACAAGATAGAGGACGACAAGGTACGCTACGAGAAAGCCAATGGAATAAAAAAAGCCATCAAAGCCAGAAAGTGCTATCGATCCAGCAATGCCGAGGAACGAAGCGGCTGACATATAATCCCCGGCGATCGCAAAGCCGTTCTGCCAGCCGGTCAGCCCACTGCTGGCTGTATAGAAATCATTGGCATTATTCGTTCGTTTCGCTGCAAAATAAGTAATGACCAAGGTAATGGCAACAATCGCAAGAAAAAGAATAAAAGCTGTATTCATTTTTTATCAGCCTCCTTTAAAGACTGATGTACAATCTCATCAGCTTGTTTATCAAAAGACTCCGCTTTTTTAGAATAAAGGCTGCATAATACCCATGTCATAATAAATTGTGAGAATGCAAAAACCCAGGCCCAGCTAATATCACCGATTGCAGATGTATTAAGAATTGTAGAGTATGAGGTCATGATGGGGAGAGTAAAATAAAAAACAAAGAAGAAAATGGACATAGGAAGCAGAAATTTCTTTTTTTCCTGAAGTAATTGTTTAAAGGACGCAGAAGAAGCAATCTTTGAATAGTCAATATCCTTCTCATCAGACCTTTTCTCTGCTAGCACTTGATCCCCTCCTGAGCAATAAAATGGATGAACACGCGCAACACTCCTTTTTCTGAAAATTTTATCATTTTCATTATATAAAAATTGTAGTTTTATATCTAGCTTTTTGGAGATTTAGTTGATGTTCACTTACGGATATAGTATTTTAAGGATATTTACTAAGAAAGAAGGGTGGTGAGGAGCAATGAGCATGATTCTTGTTAAGCTGGGTATTTCTGCATTTCTCGGTTTAGTGATCGGTCTCGAACGTGAACTTAAGCGTAAACCGGTCGGCTTAAAAACCTGTTTGGTGATTTCAATAAGCAGCTGTCTATTAACGATTGTTTCCATCGAATCTGCTAAAAGCTTCTCCGATTTAACCGGACGAACGATGATGGACCCTATGCGTCTCGCGGCACAGGTTGTAAGCGGAATCGGTTTTCTGGGAGCGGGGGTAATATTACGCCGAAGCAACGATGTCATTTCCGGTTTGACGACGGCCGCTATGATATGGGGTGCATCTGGTCTTGGGATTGCCTCTGGCGCTGGGTTCTATATGGAGGCAGCAGCAGGAGCCCTCATGATTCTGATCAGTGTTGAATTAATTCCACTGGTTATGAAATGGATGGGTCCCAAAACACTGAGAGAAAAAGAAGCCCGTGTGCGCATTATTGTTCCTGATGGATGGAACATGACCGAAATGGTGAAAGAGATTAGGAAGAAGGGGCTTAAGATCCTTAATGTCCGGGTGAAAGATCTGGACAATGGAACAAGCAAGATGGAGCTGACTCTTAGTATTTATGAAAAAAGATATACAACTGACATTTATTATGATATTAAAGAGATAAAAGGAGTTCAAAACGTAGAGATCGAGACGTTAAGCTAACTTCGTAAAAGGAGCCATGTGAATGAAAGCACTAATCATTATCGATTATACTTATGATTTTGTGGCAGACGATGGAAAGCTGACTTGTGGAGTTCCTGGCCAGTCCATAGAAAGAAGGTTGACATCCATAACCAAACATTTTATCGAACAAAATGATTTTGTGGTTTTCGCTGTTGACCTGCATGAAGAAGATGACCCGCATCATCCTGAAGCTCGTCTGTTTCCGCCCCATAACATCAGAGGATCACAGGGCCGGGAGCAATACGGAAAACTTGGTGAGCTTGTTCAATCACTTACCGTTCAACAAAAAAACAGTATTTTTTGGATGGATAAGACACGCTACAGTGCGTTTGCAGGTACCAACCTGGACATGAAACTGAGGGAGCGAGGCATTACAGAGCTTCATCTTGTTGGAGTGTGCTCTGACATCTGTGTCCTTCATACGGCAATCGAGGCTTATAATAAAGGTTATGACCTTGTAATTCACGAGGATGCTGTGCAGAGTTTTAACTCGGCAGGACACCAATGGGCGCTGAAGCATTTTACAGACGTTCTTGGAGCAAAGGTTGTGAAGGACGGTTATTCGACACTCATATCATAAAAGATAAATGAGTTTATTCCTTTAAAGGAATCCGCTATAATTGGTTGTACATACCTATATGGAGGGATACAATGAACGCTTACGAAGAATACATGAGACAAATGGCTCAGCCAATGAGGAATGAGCTGACAAATGCAGGGTTCACTGAATTGACCACATCAGAAGAAGTGGATCGTTTTATGGAAAGTACAGAAGGTACTTCTCTTGTCTTTATAAACTCTGTATGCGGATGTGCTGCTGGATTGGCACGACCTTCCGCAATTTACTCGTTAAACCATGAAGCGAAGCCGGATAACATTGTTACTGTATTTGCTGGCCAGGACAAAGAAGCGACGGCAAGAATGAGAGAATACTTTGATGGCTATCCGCCATCTTCACCTTCAATGGCCTTATTAAAAGGTAAAGAAGTGGTTCATTTCATCCATCGTCATGATATTGAGAACCACAGCGCAGAAGAAATCGTAGAGAATTTGATTACCGCTTACGAAAAAAACAACAGATAAGAAGAACTCGATAAGAGTTCTTTTTTTTGTGTAAAAAGTTATCGGGTCCCACCTGTTAAGAAAATATTCAGAAAACAATTGCCATTTTAGCACTTATGTCATATAGTATAACTAATGATGTTAGAAAACATGACATAAGAAGGGTGGAGATATTACATGAAGGAAAGTACGGTAATGATGTTTATGGATTCTCTATGGGTAATGGTGGCTGCGATCTTGGTTATTGGCATGCAGGCTGGTTTTGCACTTTTGGAAGCAGGTTCCACCCGTATGAAAAACTCGGGTCATGTGGCAGGTAAACAAATTCTAAGCTTTGCCATTGCAACCATCGCTTTTTGGGCAGCGGGGTTCGGCATCACATTCGGTGAAGGCAACAGTTTTTTTGGCGCATCAGGCTGGCTCATGCATGGGGACAGCAAAACATTTGATTCCTTATCCTGGGCGAACGTTCCGTTATCTCTAAAATTTTTATTCCAACTGGCGTTTGTAGGGGTCTCTTTGGCGATAGCGTGGGGAGGGTTTGCTGAGCGGGCAAAACTATCAGTCTACTTCATCTTCGGAACGGTATTTACTGTGCTGATCTATCCGATTATCGGCCATTGGGTCTGGGGCGGAGGCTGGCTTGGAAAAATGGGGATGCAGGATTTTGCAGGATCGACTGTCGTTCACCTTCAAGGAGCGATCGCTGCCCTTGTCGCTACTTTGCTTCTTGGTCCCCGTATTGGAAAGTTCAATAAAGACCGCACACCGAATCTCATTCCAGGACATAACCAAGTATATACGGTTCTCGGCGGCATCATCCTATGGATCGGATGGTTTGGATTCAACGCTGGAAGCACGATGGGAACTGCAGATGGATTCTTTGGCTACATTGCTTTGACAACCAATCTAGCTGCAGCTGCAGGGGCGATCGGTGCCATACTCACTTCTAAGCTTCTGACTGGAAAAGCGGACATTCCGGCAATGGTAAATGGCGTACTTGCTGCATTAGTGGCCATTACAGCAGCGTGTGCTTTTGTGGAAGCCTGGGCGGCTATCGTAATCGGAGCGTTTGCTGGGGCATTTACGTTCTGGACTTCTGTTTATTTTGAGAGAAAAGGCATCGATGATCCGATTTATGCCTTTTCCGTACATGGTATAGCTGGAATTTTAGGAACCATCTCAACTGGAATTTTCGCATCACCTCGCCTTGTGGAACAAACAGGCGTTGGAAAGGCTGGGCTTTTGTATGGAGGTGGGTTCCAACAGCTTTTTGTTCAAACCATCGGTGTCATAGGAGCCGCAGGGTACGTTGCCATCGTTTCATTCATTCTCCTTTTCGCATTGAAAAAACTGATCGGCTTAAGAGTAACACCTGAGCAAGAAATTTCTGGATTGGATATCAGTGAACACGGCTCATACGGGTATCCAGAACATTTAGACCCAGCCATCACTCAGAAAGCTAACTGATTCTTATGCAATATCCTTTTGATGAACCGAATGTACAGACCTCGAAAAAAGAGCCTGATTTGCAAGAACGTCTGGCAAAAGCTGGTTCTCTTGAGGAACTTAGAGAAATTCATATGCGGATCATCCCCATGATTCAAGGGCTTTCGGCTTCTGGCCACTCGATTGAATACCGGTACAATATGCTCAATAATATGCATGATGTACTGACGCGCAGAGCCGTTTCTCTTGCTTATGATGCGGCAAAAAAAACGTTTGGAGAACCACCTGGTGGAAAACTTTGTTTTTTCAGTATGGGATCCAGTGCACGCCATGAACAAACTGTCTGGACCGATCAAGATAATGGGCTCATCTATCAGACGGTTCGAGCAGATGAAGTGGAATACCGGGCATTTGCTGAAGAATTTTCCAGAACCGCTGTCCAATATTTAGCGGAAGTAGGCTATCCCTTATGCCAGGGTAATGTGATGGCATCCAACTGTCGATGGAGACATCATGAAGAAGACTGGAGGGAACAGCTATTATTCTATTTGAATAATGGATCAGAGGAAAATTTGAAGTATATGATGATCATGCTCGATACTAAGCAAGTTTATGGTGTGCCTGCCCTTCTGTTTCGTTTGCGGAAATGGTTTGTCCATGAATTACACCAGCGGCCGATGATTCTAAAAAAAATGCGAGAGCTTGTTACCTCACATGAAATTCCGATGAATATGTTCGGGATGATCTTTACGGAGAGGTGGGGGAAATATTCAGGCCGGTTCGACTTGAAACAGGGCGTGTTTGCTCCCTACATCAACAGCATAAAAATATTGTCGGTTTTGTATGGGAACGAGGCGCAGTCGACTAGGGAACGTATATTAGAATTGAACGAGAAAGGATTTATAACGCTTACTGAAACGGAGCAATACTTGGCTGTATACGATTTCCTATTGGAATTGCGTTTAAAGCACTCGATTGGATTGGCGGAAACGGACGACAGGCTCGATTACCATTTACGGCTATCTGAAATGGAGCCTAAAAATGTCCAGGAGCTGAAACGTATCATGAAACAGATTAAAGCCATCCAAAAACAAACAAAAAAGAGAGGTCCTAGTTTTGAACAATCAACCGGGATCTGAAAGAAATCTCAAGTATATCATGAACCGTTTATTCAGCCTTGGGTTGAAAAGGGAGGAAGTTCCTGCCGGCAGCCCCGGTTCCTTTCAGCATGAAGCCTGGATCAGAAAAATTCTGAAAGAGAAAGCTTCAAAACGAGCGGATCTAAAAACAAGGCTCGAGGATATTTTATTTATCATTTTGGATACAGAGACAACAGGTTTCCGACCGGAACACGGCGACCAGATTTTCTCGATAGCAGCAGCTAAAATAAAGAATTTCAAGGTCGTTGACCAGTTTAGTCAGCTAATCAATCCTTGTGTCAAAATTCCAGAGGAAATTAGCATTCTTACTGGAATTTTTGAAGAAGATGTAAAGAACGCACCAACATTGGATGAGAAATCAGAGGCATTCCTTCGCTTTCTCTCGGGAGGAATGATCATTGGGTATCATATCTCGCATGATTTGGCTTTCATTAATCACTTTTTGTGGAAAAGATACCGTTCTTCTCTAAAACAGCCGGCTCTTGAACTGGCATTGATTACAGAAAGGTTAGTAGGTTCTGAAACCTTTGAAACATTGGACAGTGCAGCCTCTTATTTCAACATCGAGTGCAGGAACAGGCATACCGCTGAAGGAGATGTCTTAATCATGGCTGAACTATGGAGAAGCTTATTGCGGCTGTGTAAAGAAAAAGGGATTGAAACGCTTGAGGATCTTTATGTCACAATGAAATAAGAAAAAGAAAGCGGGGGGATCGTTCTCCGCTTTCTTTTTTTAATGCCCCTTTTAACTGCTGCTACTGCTGCTTTCGCAGCATTCTTCTCCTGAGAAACCAGACCAACAGGAGCAGCCGATAATGATCAATAAGATAAACAAAACAATAATTAATGTATAGCCGTGTCTTCCGCCAAAGCCCAATCCGGCTCCATAGCCGTAGCCAGTTCCATAACCATAACCATCATAACCGCCGTGATGATGATGCGCGAACGCAGGCTTGCTTGGAGCAACCGGCATGTTCAGTGATTTATTGATGGGTATGTTGACAGGTGCGTTAACCGGGGCGTTTACTGGTTTATTCATCGGTGCCATAGGTGCATTTATTTTCTTATTTTCCATTATTGTCCCTCCGTCATTGAATAATATTAGGTATATATCACCATACAGCCTATGTACGTTCGCCCTGCTCGGTAACGGACAAATGCGGATTTTTTGAAAATAAAAAAAGCATTCCTGCCGGAACGCTTATTATAGCCATTTAATTTTCGGTTCGGTTTTAGCGATAATTCTTCCGATGTTGGACCTGTGCCGATAGAGCAGAAATATAAGGAAAGCCGCCATAACAATGATCAACAGAATGTCACGGATGATGACTCCATAGATCACAGCCGCCGTACATGCGACTAGGGAAGATAAAGAAACATATTTCGTGAGGTATAGGACGATGAAGAAAACTGCAACAAGCAGCAAAAACATGACCGGAGCATAGAACAGCAGGATTCCTGCTGAGGTTGCTACTGCTTTTCCGCCCTTAAACTTTGCAAAGATCGGATAACAATGTCCGATGACTGCGGGTATTCCAGCCAATAGAATATGCAGATCCGTATTCAGCAGCCACGGAAGAGATGCTGCAAGTGTTCCTTTAAGAATGTCGGAGATCGTTACAATAAACCCTGCTTTTTTTCCAAGAATCCGAAAGGTGTTTGTGCCGCCCAAATTCCCGCTGCCGTGCTCACGGATATCAATTCCATATTTCCATTTTCCTATGATAAGAGCAAATGGAACAGAACCGATGAGATAGGATAAGACCAAAATTAACAGTATCAAATGATTCACCTTCTGCCTGTGTTTTCTTTTTATTATATATTCAATCGTTTCCAGGCAACAGATGTTTTTTTTGCAGGTGTCTTTCTGCAAAATTTGTCATCTAAAAGCATCATCACGCACGACAAAGACACCCTAATGAGCATGGTTCTTTTGCTTATTCTGCTTCTTGAAAGGCAGCCACCAGTTCCAGCTTCCCATCAATCTCATGAGAGAAGGTACGAGAATCATCCTGACTAGTGTGGCGTCAATGAAGATGGCGAGAGCAATAGCGATTCCGATTTGCTTTACTGGCATTACATCGGTAAAAACGAACGAACCGGTAATCACGATCATGATGGCAGCGGCAGAGGTTATGATCTTAGAAGTGGAAGTTAAACCTTCAAGTGTTGCCTGATCATTATTTCCGGTTTCCTGATAGACTTCCTGAATTCTTGATATGAGAAAAACTTCATAATCCATACTGAGTCCAAACACAATGCCGAACGTAAAGACGGGAATCATCAAACCGATACCGACCGGATCCATTAAGTATCCGCTTTGAAAGATCCATACTAAAATGCCGAATGTGGCTGAGAGGCTAAGCACATTCATGACAATCGCTTTTAAAGGGATAAACAAGGATTGAAAGGCGATAAGGAGAACAACGAACGTCGACAGAAGTACAATGGCAAGGCCGGCTGGTGTTTTGTCCACGATCTCATGAAAGATTTCCTGATTAAACTTGGTCGACCCTCCGAGACTAAGTATTAATCCGTTTTCTTCGCCTTGCCATTTTTCCACCCACTCTTTAGCTGCTTCTGATGTGACTCCAATCGAAAGGTAAGCTCGGATTACTGTTTTGTTATCATTTACATAGCGGTAAATCACGGGTTTTAACTTTTCGTTACCTTGTTCGGTTCGAGTGGCTGCAATAATTTCTGAAGGTGTAAGATGACCAGTGTACGAGAAAAGGGAGTCCACATGATCGATTATTTTTTCCTTTTCCAGCCGTTCAACGAGTTGACTGGCGTTCGATAATTGCTTTTCGGTCAGAAGCTTACCGCGGGCGGCAGCTACAATCGTTACTGGATACAATTCCTTTTTGCCAAAAGTACCTTCAAAGCGCTCAAACATGATCCTCGATTCATAATGAGGGGGAAGTGATTCTGCCTCAGGAATGGAAAGCTTTAAATGATGGACAGGCATGATAGCCAGGATTAGGATGGCTACAGAGCAAATGAGCATGATCAAAGGCCTTTTCATGATGAAAGAGGCGAAGCTTCTCCACCCGGAACGGCCGTTTCTTTTCTTCAACAGCATGAGTGAGTTGATTCGTTTACCGAGCACTCCCAAAACGGCAGGAAGAAAAGTCAGAGCATTAATAACAGAAATAATGACAACGACCATTCCGCCGAGTGCAACAGACCTGAAGATATCAATCTCTATCAGCAGCATCCCTGAAAGTCCCAAGAACACACAAAACCCAGAGAAGGCAATCGATCTTCCAGCAGTCTGAACAGAGATAACGACAGCTTCCTCGATGCTCTGGTGCTCAAGCTCTTCTCTGAACCGGTTGACGAGCAAAAGTGCAAAATCAATTCCAAGAGCAAGCCCGATCATCGGCACGACATTGAGAATAAAAATGGTTAAGCTAAATTCCTGCCCGACAATAAAAAGAATTCCCATTGAGCAGACCACGCTGACCAAGCCGACAATAATGGGCAGACCCGCTGCGATTAGACCGCCAAACGCCAAGAGCAAAATGATTAATGCCGCAGGGAGTCCGATTGCTTCTGCGCGGGCCAGGTCCTTTTGGCTGGCCGTGTTCATATCCTCTGCAATGACAGGGCCTCCTGTGATCCCGATCTTAATATCCTTTGTGCTTTTCGTCTTGTTTCTGATCTGCTTTATGGATTCCTTCAACTCTCCGAAGCTTCTGTCAAAATTCACGGTGGCATAGGCTGTTTTGCCTTTAATCATCTTCTCTGCGGTATAGGGTGATGTTACACTTACCGCATGATCCACAGATTTTAATTTTATTAATGTCTCTTCTACAATCTTTCTGTATTCGGGATTATTGGGTGAATGACGGCTGGATTGAAACAATATCATGACAGAAGACTTTGGTTGATGAAACTCATCCTGCATGATATTTTCTACTTTTTTGAAGGTGCCTTCCATCTCAAAGCCGCTTCCGCTTAATGAATCTGGAAGTCTGAACGCAAGGACACTTAAAGCAGCGGCCGCTATTACCCATACAACTATTATGAGCTTCCGGAATTTGAAAGCGCCCTTACCAGTTCTATGAAAGATGCCTTTGTCTCTCATTTCATTCCTCCTTTTCGATGATGCCAGACCAGTAGAATATTGCCCTATGCTGATAAATGTGATATAGATGATAAGATTAAATAAAAAAGTAACAGGTGAAACGGATATGATCGTAACTACAGCTGGAAAATTTAATGAGCAACTGATTGAAAAGGCCGAAAAGATCAGCCGAATGGTGAACGGACGGCTGGTTTCAAGAAAAAACCAATCTATATCTTCCTTACATACCCAATTTAATGATCATATATTAATGGTAGGAAAAGAAAAATTAACGCTGCATCCATTGGGTCAATCAGAGCCGCTTTTTTTTCATCCCAATTCTTCTATGTTTCGGGTAAAACAAATCCTGCGGGGTGAAGCGGATCCTTTACTTTCAGCAGCTGCACTTGATAAAGGAATGACGTTGCTGGACTGTACAGCAGGACTGGCTTCGGATGCCATTGTTTGCAGTTTGGCTGTTGGCAGCGAGGGAAAGATCGTTGGTATCGAGAAGAACCGCTATATCGCTTTTTTGGTCGAAAGCGGCCTTTGCACATGGGAAAGCGGCTTGCCGGAAATGGATGCCGCGATGCGCCGGATTACCATTCTGAATGAAGATCATTTTTCCTATTTGAAAAGGCTGCCTGACAATTCTTTTGATGTCGTGTATTTTGATCCGATGTTCGAGGAATCCATCGACTCACCGGGCCTGAAAGGCATAAAAGGTATGGCTTCCTATGTGCCAATGACTGAAGAAACGATAAAGGAAGCCAAACGTGTGGCAACGAAAAGAATTGTATTAAAGGACCATTTTAGGAGCTCCAGGTTTGAGGAGTTTGGATTTACAGTAATAAAGCGCCCGTCATCCAAATTTCATTATGCAGTTATTGAACTGGCTGAATAAGGAGATTCTATGTTAACTGGACTACTTTTGCTTCTCTTAGCAGGTGCTGGGATTGCAGGGTTCATTAAAAAACATATTTTTAGAATAAAAGATCCTGATCTGCAGGCCAATTTGAAACAATTAAAAGAGCAGGGATGGTATCAGGAATTGGCCGAAGATCCCAGGTCTTCCTGGTTATTGGCTTCTTTTGAAGAGAAAGGTCCTCTAAAGGATGTTTATTATGTAAAGCAGCTGCTGGAAAATGACGGTTCCAAGGAGGGCTTCATCCGCTATATACGTGAAAAAACCCAGTAAACAGCCGTTTACTGGGTTTCTCGTATCCATCATCGGGAAAGGACGTCTGTATTCATCGCCCATTCATTAATAACAAAATCTCTTGCCCCTGACGTTACGTAGGGGTCCTTCTTGGCTAGAGAAGTCGCTTCATCCAGGTCCTTCGCTTTATATATAACCAGTCCGCCCGATCCGTCTGTGAATCGCCCATATGTAAAGATGTTCCCTTGATCTGCTAATGCAGCCAAGTAATTCAGATGTTCCTCGCGATAAACTTGGCTTTTCTCTTCATCCAGAATCGGAAGACGTACTGCATAATAATTCATTTTCCAACCTCCTAGTATTCTTACTCTCTCTTATTATGTAAGGAAACCCTAAAAAAGAAAAGTCATTGTTTCTGAAAATTCCGAGAAATATTTTTCATTTCTTCCATATGGTTAACGTATAGAACTAATTTTAACACCTATGGAGGAATGTATGGCTAAACACAGATTGTATCCATCCTGGACATCACATGTTCAAACGAAATCAGTAACTGCAGGCGTTGAAGCGACGGCTGGGAATTGGCCGACCCATTTCTTAAAAAGAAATAGAAGGGGAGAGTTTACCAATTTTAAGGGAGAAGTAATTGAATGGAAGGTCAAAGACCCATCAGAAATTGATTTTTCCGGAAAAGAGTTAGCCATCGTCAGATCAGCATTGAATAACCTGACAGCCAAGCAAGAGAAAATAGCAAAATATTATGCGGGGCTTCCAACAACCAATTGGTCTCTCATCGCCGGAAAACTGATCGAAGCGTATCACCTGTCGCCTCCGCTCGCTGCAAGATTGCTGTCTGTGTTGCAGCAGGGCATTTCCGATACCCTTTGTGCTGTGTGGCATTTTAAATATGTCTGGGATGTGGCAAGACCCGTACAGTTGGATCCGGCATTACAAACCATGATCAACACTCCAAGCTATCCTGCATATGTTTCTGGTCATGCAGCAGTTGCGGGTTGTGCAAAAACAATACTTTCTCACTTCTTTCCTCATGAAAAAGAGAAATTGCAGCAAATAGCCGAAGAGGAGGCGGCTTCCCGATTATGGGCTGGTGTTCATTTCCGCATAGACACTGTTGAAGGGATCAGGATAGGTACGCAAATTGGAAGCCTTGCAGTCTTTTCCTTGAATTATCAGAAAATCATGCTTGAGGTGCAAAAGACGAACAGACACGCGGACCTCTCCGCCGATTATGCAATACCTATGGATGATGTAAAGCCCCGAGCATTGGTCGCAGACCGCCGCTAACATTAACCGAAACCTAAGATCCTGGAGAAATTGTCTAGCTCCAGCGCTTGTCGGACTTTAACAGAGCGCTTGAGCTTTTCTTATTAATTGTCAGATAATTGTGTTACTATAGATAAAAAAACAAAAAGATGTGAGGGCTGTCCATGATTGATCTGAGAAGCGATACGGTAACAAAACCGACGGAAGAGATGCGCAGGGCGATGTATGAAGCAGAGGTAGGGGACGATGTGTATGGTGAAGACCCTTCGATTAATGAATTAGAAGAGACGGCCGCTGAAATTCTTGGAAAGGAAAATGCCTTGTTTGTTACGAGCGGCACCCAAGGAAATCAAGGGCCATTCTTACCCATTCGGTTTCAGGAAGTGAAGTCATTATGGAAGCCGACTCACACATTTTTATGTATGAAGCGGCTGCAGCTTCTGCCTTTGCCGGAGTACAGCCAAGGGCAGTTAAAGGCGTCAGGGGAACCATACAAACCGAAGATTTATTGCACGCGATCAGAGGTGAAGACATCCATCATCCTGAGACAAGCCTTGTTTGCCTTGAGAACACCCATAATCGGGCTGGAGGAGCGGTTACGTCCCCAAAAGATATGGCCGCTCTTTATAGAATATGCCGTCACCATGAAATACCTGTCCACCTTGACGGGGCCAGACTTTTTAATGCGGCTGCATCCATCGGTGTACCGGTTAAGAATCTCTCAATCTATAGTGATACCGTACAAATCTGTTTATCGAAAGGCCTGGGTGCCCCGGCCGGGTCGATATTGGCAGGTCCTGCTTCGTTTATTCAGCATGCCAGGAAGTGGAGAAAACGTCTTGGCGGAGGGCTTCGACAAGGCGGTGTACTGGCTGCTCCCGGAATGATTGCTTTGAAGAAGATGGCTGACCGTCTTCCTGAGGACCACGAAAAAGCAAAAAGGCTGGCGCAGCACCTGGGGGAACAGCCCTCCCTTTTTATTGAAAACAGGGTAGAGACGAACATTGTCCTTGTGAATATAGGGCAAACTGGATTTTCGGCCAGTCATTTTCTCCAGCTGCTGAAAGAAGAAGGGGTGCTTGCTGTTGCGTTCGGTCCGCAAACGATCCGTTTTACTACTCATTATGATGTATCCCTTAAAGAGATTGGCCAGGCCATTGATAAGATTTCAAAAGTTGTATCCGCTAGGGTAATTTTTCACTAATCCTGTAATCTCGAAAAAAAACCAATCCTGCATGGCCAGCAGGATTGGTTTTTTCCTTATAGTTTTGGAGGTACTCTGTGAAGGGTGGCCTGTTCAAAGGAATAGGCGAACCTGATTAAGTCCGGTTCTTTAAAGGCGGAAGATGTAAATACGATGCCAAACGGCCTGCCATCGCTGTCATAGCCTGCCGGTACACTGATCGATGGGTAACCTGCTTTCGCTGAAAACCCATAGCCAGTTTCCCCAGGGTAAAGGAGGGCGTCCAGCTGAGATTCTTTCATTGCCCTGTCGATTCCCAGCGCTTTTGATTTTTGAAGGTCGTTCAGCCTGCTGTCCAAGTATTGCGGTTCCGTTAATGTACCCGATGTTTTTTCGCTTTGCTCCAAAAGAACCTGCCCATGCTGAAGGCAATCGGCCGAGTGATCTTTATTAAAGGCAATGATATCTTGTAAGGAAGTAATGGAAGCCAGACTCGTATGCTGCTTTAAATAGTGGTTAATCCCTGATTTGAACTCGTATATAAGTACGTTATAATCCCAAACCTCAGTTTCCAGAGGAGTTACGGAGTCCAGGAGGATAACCTGTCCTCCCTGCTGTTTAATGGTTTCGATGGCATGATCAAAACGCTCTTTTTCAGATGGAGTGAGATCTTTCGTACAATAATCGTAACAAATACCGATCCTCGCTCCTTCCAGCGCTTTGTTTTGAAGATATTTGGTATAGTCCGTTTCAAAGGAGCCGACTGATTTGTTTGTCGCTGAATCACGTTCATCCACTCCCGTCATAGCCCCAAGCAAGATAGCCGCATCCGTTACTGTTCTTGCCATAGGACCGGCTGTGTCCTGGCTTGTGGAAATAGGAATGATTCCAAAACGGGAGAGTAATCCTGTAGTCGGCTTTATGCCTACGATGCCGTTTGCGGAAGCAGGGCACAGGATGGACCCTGACGTTTCTGTTCCGATGGCAGCCACTGCAAAATTGGCAGCGACAGCAGCTCCGGAACCCGAGCTTGAACCGCTGACATCGAATGATCCTGGGCCATACGGATTCAATACTTGTCCGCCACGGGAACTGAACCCATTCGGCATGTTTTCAGTCATGAAGTTTGCCCACTCGGTCATATTCGTTTTACCTAGTATAACAGCCCCGGCTACCCGAAGTTTTGCTGCTATTCCAGCATCCTCAAGGGCATAGGAATCGGCCAGGGCAAGTGATCCGGCGCTCGTATGCATCGCGTCCCCTGTATTGATATTGTCCTTTAGCAGGACAGGAATGCCGTGGAGAGGTCCTCTTTTGCCTTTTGATAACCGTTCAGCATCCAGTGATTCTGCGATGTGAAGAGCATCAGGATTCATTTCGATCACTGCATTAATTTTCGAACCCCGGAGGTTGTGACGAGAAATTTGTTGAAGATAAAGGCGTACAAGCTGTTCGGATGTCAATTGTTCCCGATCAAATGCATTTTGAATATCTGCAATCGTCGTTTCTTCAAGAACGAATGAAACGTCTTTCGCTTCAGTCATAAAAACTCCTGCTTTCTAATTTTGATGATGATAGTAGACCCTATCCTTTGCCGGGCTGCCATTTTTTGATAATTCAATTAAAACAAAAAAGGGTGAGGTTAGCAATCTTCATTCTATTAACTGAGTTTGGTAGGTAAACTAGTTTTATTTTGCATGACAAGTATATTTCTGAAAATATTGAATAATAATGGTAAAAAGAACGCGAAGGGGAAGGTGAGCGACGATGAAAGGATTTACTAGTCTTACTTTATATAGCAGAAATGCAAAAGACTTTAGTGCAGATGATAGAATCATGCTTTTTATCACGAAATTCCATTTAAAAACGAAGAGGGAAAAATGGATGACGCTCAGAAGGCTGCTGATGAAGAAGGCAAGTCCTCTTGTCGCGCACATTTTGATCAGTTCGGAATATCGAAAAGATTTTTCAGAGCTGCTTGAAGATGAAATCATCAGAGATTTTTATTTGGATTTAAAACGGCCTCGAAAACAAGTGGTGCGGGCGTAATCTGCCGGATCAATTCCAATTGTTTCCTTGCTGGAGAACATTATTAATGCCAAGCCTCCAAAGTGTTGCTATAATGAAAGTGAACATTTACACCAGAGGAGTTTTAAGCATGAAATATTTTACGGTTGAAGAAGCGAATCAGCTTTTGCCGGTCATTACACGTGAGTTAGAGGCCCTTCAGCAGCTACAGCATTCGTTTGTTCAATTTTATGATGAATTAGAAAGATTGCGGCTGTCAGAGAACCCTCCTGATGACGAGTTTTTCACCATCGAAAGCAAGCTGGACTTTATGGAGATTGAAGCTCAATCGTATATCCATAATATTCATTCTTTTGGAGCTGAACTTAAAGACATCCATACCGGTCTTGTCGATTTCCCGGCGATTATCGGTGAGGAGGAAGTACTGCTGTGCTGGCGACAGGGGGAACCGGCGATTACTCATTACCATGGGAGAGAAGAGAGTTATGATGATCGGAGATCACTGAAAAATTAAACGGTAAAAAACTTTTGAAATTTATTTTTCAAAAAACGCTTGTATTATTCTCGAAAATTGTTTATGATATATCTCGTGACGGTAACCAAGCGCCTATAGTGAAATGGATATCACACGAGATTTCGGCTCTCGTATTCTGGGTTCGAATCCTGGTGGGCGCGCCATTTAAACGTTATAAATACCACGGGGTCATTCCGGTGGTTTTTTATATGCATTTCAAACAAAAAAATTCAACGTTGCAGGTTGGTGATCATAATGTCAAACGAAATGCAAAAGCCTTATCGTATCTTATTGTATTACAAGTATGTCCCTGTAGAGGAACATGAATATTTTGCCCGTAAACACCTAAAGTATTGTAAAGAATTAGGCGTGCTCGGCAGAATTATCGTTGCTCCAGAAGGCATCAATGGAACCATTTCAGGAACAGTTGAACAGACGGAGCAATATATGAGGGATATTAAAAGCGATCCCCGTTTTGCAGACATGGTATTTAAAATTGACGAAGCGGATGGACATGCTTTTAAGAAAATGTTTGTCCGTCCTAAAAAAGAGCTGGTAACCTGGCGATTTGAAGAAGATGTAAACCCGAATGAACTGACAGGCAAGAGGTTAAGCCCTAAAGAATGGATGGAAATGATCCAAAGAGATGATGTTGTCATCGTAGACGGCAGAAATGATTATGAATATGAGATCGGTCATTTCAAAAACGCCATCCGCCCCGATGTTAAAGCGTCCCGTGATTTTCCGAAGTGGGTTCGAGAAAATCTCCACCAGTTTAAAGATAAAAAAGTACTCACATACTGCACAGGCGGTATCCGCTGTGAGAAGTTCTCAGGATTCCTTTTGAAGGAAGGATTTGAAGATGTATATCAGCTTCACGGGGGAATAACGACATACGGAAAGGACGAAGAAACAAAAGGCCGTTTCTGGGACGGTAAAATGTATGTCTTCGATGAACGAATTTCCGTACCTGTCAACCGTACAGAAGAAGATGTCGTTATCGCTAAATGCTACTATTGCGGTAAAACAGAAGACCGTTATGTGAACTGTGCCAATCCGGATTGCAATAGACAGCATGTTTGCTGTGAAGAATGTGAGACCAAATATAAACGATCTTGTTCGGATGAATGCCGTGAGCATCCAAAAAACCGTTATGAGATCGAAAATCAAATGCAAGAATCAAAAGTTCAATAAAGAAACCAAAGGCAGTCAGCTATCGCTGGCTGCCTTTTTCATTCAAAATCTTTCATCCTGGTTTTGAACGATAATGACAGAAAATTACGGATAATGAAGGTTTTTAAATGTTTTTAAATGTTTTTGAAGGTTTATGAAAGATTTTGATTGATTTTTGAAAGGGCTTACTTTATAATCGGTCTTATGAAGGAGGGCTGGTATGTTATTTACATTGCGTCAGGAAATCATTCTTTCACTTATTGAAAAACAAAAAGTGGTTTCATTAGAAGAACTTGTTCAGGAAACCGGTTCCTCTGAGTCAACCATTCGCAGGGATTTGGACAGACTTGAAAAAGCAAAGAAACTTAAACGCATACATGGTGGGGCGTCGAGAATAGAAGAAAAATCCGAAGAGCCCTCAATCGAAGAGAAAACGCTCAGGAACATGGAAGAAAAGCAAGCCATTGCCCAATATGCAGCTTCCATTATCGATGAACATGAATGTATTTATTTAGACGCAGGGACAACGACACTGCAGATGATCCCGCATTTAAAGCAATCTCAACTAATTGTGGTGACGAATGGCATTCAACTCGTTGGTCCGCTTGTTGAAAAAGGGATACAGACGTACCTCCTGGGAGGGCTCATCAAATCTAAAACCGGTGCCATGATCGGAAACGGAGCCATAAAAAGCCTTGAACATTACAGGTTTGATAAATGCTTTATCGGCATAAACGGAATCCACGAAGAGTGGGGTTATACGACCCCGGATCCCGAGGAATCGATATTAAAGCAGAAGGTGCTCGAATTATCTCAGGAAAGATTTGTGGTGGCAGATCCTTCGAAATTTGGGAAGAGCACGTTTGCCAAAGTGGCATCACTGCAGGAAGCGTCCATCATCACAGTGAAAAGCAATATTCAACTGACATCTTATGAAAAGAAGACGATCGTAAAGGCGGTGGAATTGTGATTTATACAGTTACTTTAAATCCATCCATTGATTATTTTGTTACAGTCAATCAATTAGTAGAGGGCTCCATCAACCTGGCAGCCGAACAGAATATTGTTGCAGGCGGAAAAGGAATCAATGTGTCAAAAGTATTAAAAAACCTCGGTGTTGAGAGTATTGCCACAGGTTTTATCGGAGGCTTTACCGGTGATTTCATCGAGCGATCTCTTCATGCTTTGAACATAGCGACCCGTTTTGTCAGGGTGGAGGATAACACCAGAATCAATGTTAAATTGAATACAGGAAAAGAAACAGAGATTAACGGTATTTCTCCTGGCCTTAAGAAATCCGACCTATGCCAACTGGAAGAGAACTTGCTTTCTCAATTAAATCCGTCAGATTATGTTGTCCTAGCGGGAAGTCTGCCAGCCAGTTTACCTGATGGGTTTTATGGTCAACTCATATCAAGATTACGTGCTAAAGGTGCACATGTCATTTTGGATACAAAGGGTACACCGCTACAGAAAGCGTTAAGGCATCAGCCTTTTTTGATCAAACCGAATCATCATGAACTCGGAGAACTTGTTGGCGCGGCAATTGAAACACCGGAAGAAGCGGTCATTTATGGCCGGAAGCTGATCCATGAGGGAGCTGAAAACGTAATAGTCTCCATGGCAGGGCAGGGCGCTGTATTTATTTCAAAGACCATAGCTGCTTACGCTAACGTTCCCGCCGGTACTGTTAAAAATTCTGTCGGAGCAGGAGATTCCGTGGTTGCCGGATTTTTGGCCCATTACACACGCAGCCGAAACCTGTTGGAAGCCTTTAAATTTGGGGTCACAGCAGGCAGCACGTCCGCGTTTTCAACTGGATTTTGTACCATAACAGAAATAGAGAAATACTTGCCTGAAGTGCATGTACAAGCAATAAAGGGGGAGTAAGGATGAAAATCACAGAATTGATTACAAAAGAAACGATCAAACTTCATCTCGAATCAAAGAAAAAAGCCGATGTGATCGATGAACTCGTTCAGAAGCTGGATGAAGCGGGCAAATTGAACAGCAAGGAAGATTATAAAGAAGCCATTATGGCCAGAGAATCACAAAGCACAACAGGCATAGGAGAAGGCATCGCTATTCCCCATGCGAAGACAGCTGCAGTTAAAACCCCTGCCATTGAGTTTGGAAGAAGTGTGGATGGGCTTGATTACGACTCTCTGGATGGCCAGCCCTCCAAGCTCTTCTTTATGATTGCTGCGAGTGAAGGTGCTAACAATGAGCATTTGGAAACATTATCAAAGCTGTCGACTTTTTTAATGGATACAGCGTTCCGTGAAGGCCTGCTTCGTGCTGCGGATGAAGATGAAATCATTGCGATGATCAATGCGAAGGAAGAGGCTGAGGCAGAAGAAGAAGAGGAAAAATTCCCGGTTAAAACAGAACAAGACCAGCCTCTCATTCTGGCAGTCACCGCCTGCCCGACAGGAATTGCCCATACGTATATGGCCGCAGATTCTTTAAAGGCAAAAGCTGCAGAAATGGGCATGAACCTCAAAGTGGAAACCAATGGTTCCAGCGGTGTGAAAAACAGGTTAACATCATCTGAAATTGAAAAGGCGACAGCGATCATCGTGGCTGCAGATAAACAGGTGGAAATGGACCGGTTCAGCGGAAAAACAGTGATTCAGGTTCCAGTTGCGCAAGCCATCAGAAACCCCGAAAGACTTCTTACCGATGCCGCGGCTAAAAAAGGAACCGTTTACAGCCATGGGAGCAAACCTTCGAATTCTGAAAGTAAGGAGAATGGAAAGCAGAAATCAGCGTTTTACCGCCATCTCATGAATGGGGTTTCCAACATGCTTCCATTCGTCGTCGGCGGCGGTATCCTCATCGCCATCTCATTTATGTTCGGCATCCATTCTGCTGATCCTAAAGATCCTTCATACAACCAGTTTGCTGCTGCTCTGGATACCATTGGAGGGAAAACGGCATTTGCACTGATGGTAGCAGTACTTGCGGGTTTCATTGCAAGAAGTATTGCTGACAGCCCTGGATTTGCTCCGGGAATGGTCGGAGGGTTCTTGGCATCAACCGGCCAAAGCGGATTTTTAGGAGGTCTCATCGCAGGGTTTCTGGCAGGGTACATCGTCCTCGCATTGAAAAAACTGCTGGCATGGCTGCCTTCCTCACTTGAAGGCATTAAACCTGTGCTCCTTTATCCTGTTTTCGGAATCCTATTTACAGGGCTCATTATGATTTTTGTCATTAACGGCCCAGTACACGCATTAAATGTTGCGCTTTCTGACTGGCTTCAAGGATTAGGGAAAGGAAATGCGATTTTAGTGGGCTTATTGCTCGGTGGAATGATGGCTATTGATATGGGCGGGCCGGTCAATAAAGCAGCCTTTACGTTTGGTATAGCGATGATTGATGCGGGTAACTTCGCTCCTCATGCCGCAATTATGGCAGGAGGTATGGTTCCTCCGCTCGGACTAGCCATTGCAACCACCATCTTTAAAACCAAGTTTACGAAGCAGGAAAGGGAAGCCGGAAAAACCTGTTATGTAATGGGTCTATCTTTCATAACAGAAGGTGCCATTCCTTTTGCTGCCGCTGACCCGGGGCGTGTCATCCCATCCATCGTTGCCGGTTCTGCAACAGCCGGAGCACTGACCATGCTGTTCGGCATCGGTCTGAGGGCCCCCCATGGAGGAGTATTCGTTATTCCATTTGTTCAGGGAAATCCTCTCCTTTACGCATTAGCCATCGTAATTGGAGCCATTGTCACAGCATTACTTGTTGGGTTCTGGAAAAAACCTGTTCAGCAGTAAGAGAAGGAAGCCGTCCAGCTTTAAAAGGATGGCTTTTTTCTTTTTTTCGAAGTGATGCTATGATAGGGAAGAGGATGTAACAAGGAGTGGTTATGATGGATCCTAAAGAGATCGAGCATAAAATTATCCAAAATTATAAACAAGATGAAGGAATGATGATTCTAGTATTTGCCCAATGGTGCATCAATCATGATATTGATCCGAAAGAGATCTACTTCCGGGCATACCCTGGTCAGGCTGAAAATGAATTGTTAAATCATATGCTTGAACAAACGGTTCCTAAACAGGAATCAGAAGAAATTCCAGACTCCACCGTTCTTGGAGTATTATCGCTGTTCGGTAATGAAGATCTGGCATTTGAGGTTTCAAATGAAATGGAGAGGAGAGCAAAACATGGAACAGATTGAAGCGGGAATGAAAGTGACGGCTCTTTATAAAACAGGAAAGTACATAGGTCAAGCTGAACAAATAAAAAACGGAAAAGTGCTCGTCAGTATTCTTTCTGTGCTTAAACATCCGAAACAAGGCGATCTCCATAACCCGAACCAATCGGAGGTCCCATTTTTTCATCAGCGAAAAGCATTGGCATTTCATGAAAAGACGTGGGCACCGCTGCACACGGTTAAACCGTATGCAGGAGATATCCCTGACTATTCTGGTTCTTTGAAAGCAGCTTACGAGGACCTCCTCCTCGAGTTAAAAGGAACAGATAACGAGTGGGCTTTAAAATCATTGGAACGATTAGAAAATCTAAAAAAAGAGTACATGATAAAATAACAAGTGTTATAATATGATGTGATAAAACCTGACATAGTTTTGAAGTTATTATAAAGGGTAATATATAGTTATCACTCTGATAAAGGTGGATGCATGATGAATGAGACACAGCAAAAAATTATACAAGACCTGAACGTAAAACCTGAAATTAATCCTCGGGAAGAAATTCAGAGCCGTGTAAGCTTTATGAAGGAATACCTGAAAAGGAACGGTCTTCAAGGTTTTGTTCTTGGCATCAGCGGAGGCCAGGATTCATCACTCGCCGGAAGGCTTGCACAGCTTGCAATCAATGAACTAAGACAAGAAACTAACGATGACAACTATCAATTCATTGCCGTCCGGCTTCCGTATGGAGTACAAAAGGATGAGGAAGATGCCCAGCACGCATTAAAATTTATCCAGCCGGATAAAACGATTACCGTTAATATCAAGGGAGCGGTAGATGCTTCTGCTCAGGCTTTTCAAGAGGCAACAGGACAGAAAATCACTGATTTTCTGAAAGGAAACATAAAAGCGAGAGAACGCATGAAAGTACAATATGATATAGCAGCTTCCAATCGTTCGCTTGTTATCGGTACTGATCACGCAGCTGAAGCCATCACCGGCTTTTTTACAAAGTATGGCGACGGGGCATGTGACCTAGTTCCGCTTACAGGCCTCAGTAAAAGGCAAGGAAAAGAATTATTAAAAGAATTGGGCGCTGAAGAGAGATTGTACATGAAAGTACCTACAGCTGATTTGGAAGATGACAAACCACTGGTGCCTGATGAGACCGCTCTTGGAATCACCTATGAAGAGTTGGACGACTATTTGGAAGGAAAAGAAGTTTCTTCCGAGGTGAAGGAAAAAATCGAACATAGGTATCAAATCACTGAGCATAAACGCCATTTACCTGCTGCTCCCGGTGATACTTGGTGGAAATAAGGAATCCTAAGGAAAGCAGACAAAAGTCTGCTTTTTTTCATGGAAAAGATGATGTATACTTATTTTGGAATGAATTGAGAAAGGAAGCAAACTGTGAGCAAAAAAGCAAAAATTGTATTTGTCATCAGTACCATCGTTTTTGTTTTTGTACTCTTTTCCTCGATCCAAAGGGAAAATGAGAGGAAAGACAACCTTGAGGCACTGAACAGCTATTTCAACAAAAAGTTTGAGCTGGATGAAGACTTGAAAAATCAGTACGATAATGAATTTAAAGTAAAAGTCGGTAAAGAGCGGTATATCGTCACGGTGAAGAACAACAAAGTGGTATCATCTAAAAAAGAATCCTAAGAAAGAGGCTTCCTTTAAAAAGGAAGTCTTTTTTTAAGACAATGCAAGTTAGAAAGTTTAGAAAACTTAATGTTTTCCGCCAAAAATATTGACAGTAAATGTTATTTTACATATAGTTAGTAAGCTGATATTCAAACACTTTATTTACTAAACCAATAAAAAGAGAGGAGGGTGAATATGCGTTTTAAAGATTTTCACCCCAATATAAAAATCCGCATCTTTGAATCATTGCTTTCCGGCTCGATCGGTGCAATGATTTATCCTTTTATGGCCATTTATTTAGCAGAGAGAGTGGGAGAATCACTGACTGGTATTTTGCTGATCATCAACATAGCCGTTGGGTTTCTCGTTGGTTTTTACGGAGGATATTATTCAGATACGATTGGACGCAAGAAAATCATGGCGATCGCGGAAACATTAAGGTTTATAAGTGTAATCGTTATGGCATTTGCAAACGGACCGTGGATTCATTCTGATTTGGCTGCTGCCTACATAACCATAGCCATGATGACGGTCAACAGCATCTGCTGGGGATTGGCCGGACCTGCAGCCAGTGCGATGCTGATCGATGTGAGCACTCCTGAAAACCGAAAATTTATGTACGGCATCACATATTGGACAAACAATCTTTCCATTGCGCTTGGGGGATTGGCGGGGGGTTATTTATTTAAGGACTATCTTTTCGAATTGCTTGTGGGGCTATCGTTTGTTTCGTTGATTTCCGCTATGCTTGTTATATTTTTTATTCAGGAAACCTATGTCCCTGTAAAAAAGGAAATTAAGAAAAACGTGCTGGCCGATATCCTATCCAGCTATCGATTGGTGTTTAAAGATACGACGTTTATATTATTTATCGTTGCCTATCTTTTGGTCTTGTCTCTTGAATTTCATTTATCAAACTATGTATCTGTCCGTCTGAGCCAGGATATGCCGGCCCAGAAGCTGTTTCACTTCTCAGTGGATGGCTTCAACATGCTGGGGATCTTAAGGACTGAAAACACACTGCTTGTGGTGCTGCTTGCGGTTCTGGTCAGCAAACTCGCCGCCAGGTTTAAGGATAAGCGAGTGTTCTTTCTAGGTCTGGGTTTATATGCGGTTGGCTACTTAACCATTTCTTACAGCAGCCATGCTATCCTTCTGCTAACCGTCATGGTCATCGCAACTGTAGGTGAATTAATGTTTGTTCCAATTGAACAGTCCTACTTGGCCGACATTCCTCCAGAAGAACTCCGCAGTTCTTACATGGCCGTTAGCGGAATGGTATATCGGGGAGCAATGGCCATAGCCGCCGTAAGCATCACCCTTGGACATTTTATCCCCCGGATGGGTATGACCCTTATATTTATGGTAATGGCTTGCATCGGAATCACCCTTTTTCTGAAAGTCCTGCCAACGCTTGAGGAAAAACGTTTGAAACAAAAACAAACCGCCTAATCGTTAATCTGAGAAAGACAGACGTTTTCCCCCGGTTTTTTTATGACATTGTCAGGAATCTCTTCTTGAGGGTAGATAAATAGTCCGGTGCTGTCATATAATCGATTACGAGGTGATATCAAAATGGAAATTCAATATGTACTCTATGGAGACAAAATTGTTGAAAGAGAACATGCATCCATAGACTTGGAAGACAGAGGCTATAATTTCGGAGACGGGATTTATGAGGTGGTTTACATTTATGGCGGTAAGCCTTTTTCAATGGAGGAGCATTTCAAGCGTTTTGCTGACAGTGCTGCTAAACTCGAGATGAAACTGCCATATACACTCGAAACAGTAAATGATCTGACGGTTAAGCTGATTGAAGCCAACAAGATTCATAATGGCATAGTATACATACAGATGACAAGAGGGGCATCTCCAAGGAATCATCTATATGACAGGGATTCAGCTTGCTTGATCACCGGCTTTGCCAGAAAAATGGATCCTCCCGTGCAGGCTCAGGAAAACGGAATAAAAACCTATCTTACAGAAGATATCCGCTGGCTCAGGTGTGACATAAAGACCCTTAACCTGCTGGGCAACACAATGGCAAAGAGAAAAGCGGCAGACCATGGCTGCCACGAAGCGCTTCAGCATCGGGAAGGAACATGTACAGAGGGTTCCTCTTCCAACTTGTTTATCATTAAAAAAGGAACATTGTACACGCATCCGGCCACGAATTTAATTTTAAACGGCATTACCCGACAGCATATCTTGAAGATCGCAAACGAACAAGGGATTGACATTGCCGAGGAAGCATTTTCAACCCGTGATCTCATCCATGCAGATGAAGTGTTCCTCTCCAGCACGACAATGGAGATCGCACCCGTCATTGCGGTGACAGGTGATGAGGAAGGAGAATTTCCAATCGGGCCTGTCACGCGTCTTCTTCAGAAAAAATTGAAAGAAAAAATAAAGAAGCCTACCGTTTTAAAATAAGGAGTTTGGATTTGAAAGCTATTGCAAAATATTTTATTAATGGAATTTTAACTGCGCTTCCCATCATTCTGGTTTTTTATGTCCTCATTAAGGTGTTTGATTTTTTAGACAGCATTCTTGGCGACACCTTGAAGGACTATATGAAAAACGATTATATTCCGGGAATCGGCATATTAGCGACTGTTGTTCTTTTAACCATTTTAGGCTGGCTGTCGTCGCAATATATCAGTGGCAGGTTTATATCTTTGCTGGATTCTGCCTTGGAAAGAATTCCGCTCGTTAAAACTCTCTATTCTGTCATTAAAGATACCTTTCAGTCACTGCTGGGCGAGAAACGATCGTTTTCCACAGTAGTCTTGGTAGAAATGCCTGCGACCGGTTTAAAAAGCATCGGATTTATTACGACTGAGAATCCGGAAGTCCTTTCGGATCATTTCACGGATCATGTAGCGGTCTATATTCCGCAAACGTTTCAGATCGCCGGTTTTACCTTCTTAGTTCCTCGAAGCAGCATAACCGTATTGGACATTAAGCCCGAGGATGCCATGAAATTCATCCTCTCTGGCGGTGTGGCATCGAAATAGGAACTTATGAATAACCTTTACCTCCGGTCAACTTGACGCAGGTAAAGGTTTATTTTTTCATACTCCCTCATACCTTCTTAATAATATAGATTAAGGAGGCTGTGCTTGGATGAACACACGTTATCGATCCTTTTCAAAGACTGTCATTATTCCCTCCGCCTTCTTTATCCGCACCCTTCGCAAGCTCATTCCATCGAAGAAAAACATATTATGGGCCATACCGGAGCAAGACCGTAAATGGATCAGATCTCGATTGAATCATGAGAGTTCACATAGCGGACCCTCTTTTTATTATGGAAGCGAAAAAAGTTTGATCCGCTTTATCAAAGAGAAGACTCAAATACATAACAAAAATAATATTACTCGAACAGAAGCGTACTATCACTTCTTTAAAAACCACCGTGAAGTACATTGGGCATTCCTTGCACATATGGTATCCAGGAATGCCGGCTATCATATGACAGATCTAAAAGGAGAATTCTTACCAAGACTCCTCAATGAGGAGCAGCTTTTTCAAATTTATTGGACATTGGAGACAGCGAACAGTTTAATCTTTCAGGATGTCTACCCTCAGCTTCTTTTATATGAGGAGAGCAAGAGGAGGAGAAGCAGTTTATTTCACTTGCTGAAAGGATTGGAGACATCCGTTTTCATGAAACCCGTTTGGGAGCATTTCTGGGAAAAACGAGAGAGCCGCATTCTGACCATGGCTCTCATTATTAATGAGCAGAACTTTATCCAAGACCGGCTTATCCATAATAGCAACTACTCAAAGGCTTTATACAGCATTCCCTTTCAACTTCAAAATCTTCTTCAACTCACTAAAATTCTCTTTCCGGTTCGCCTCAATCAAACAAAACTTGCTGGAATATCAGTTTCAGGCTTCAACGATTTAGCCAGCAGGATCGAAACAGGCAAAAGCCTTTATTTGCAGCTCTTTCATGAGCGACTGCATCCTGGTATTTTAAGATTTGCCGATCAGCAGCCACATACGGGGTCGCGATCCGATTATTGGAGAGAGGTATTTACTCCTGATTCCTCCGCTTATTCCCCGCATTATAACAAGGAAAGGATCGGCTTGTTTAGAATGAAAAAAAAGGCTGTCCGGCTTTACAGTCCAAGACTGATGGGCTGCTGGGGGGCATTCCATTCAGATGTTCCGGAACAGGGCGATTGGCACGATGGTATAACGCTGCCTGATTCTTTTCGTTTCTTACTAAACAGCAATCCTTTATTCATAGAAAGAGAACATTGGACCGATCTTCATCATTTGGAAGGAGCAGTGCTTGCCAAACAACTTTTTTTCTGAAAATGAAAAAAAGAGAGCTCAGTAAAGCAAGAGCTCTCTTTGTACCAATGGTTATTTAAAGATAGATATGATAGAACCTAACTGCTGCATCATACCCATAGCCGAGTTGATCCCACTTATTGTTTTGCCCCAGTTGAACGTACTGCCCTGATTGCCGGGATTTTGAAAAGGCTGCTGGTTAAAGGGGAATTGCTGCCCGCCGGGAAAGCCGCCGGGGCCGAATGGAAAACCGTTTTGCAGATTCGGGAACATTCCATTGCCTGCCTGATTATTTTTTTGCTTATTAAATTTACCGTTTCCCTTAGCTCCTAAATAAGGATTAAAGGGATACGGCGGGCGGGGAGGGAACATAGAGTGGTTCATAAAAGGACCCGGCGGGGGAGGATACGCTGCGAAATAAGGGTTCGGGTTTGCTGCTCCAGCTTGCTGGTTCCCTGATGGGGGAGAAGAAGGAAGCGGGGGACGCGGAGGAGAATGTTCAATCATTTCCGGATGATGCGAAACGGATTCTTTATGAAACGGATCATAGCCTCCGTACGGAAAATAACGCAATGAACCATTATTCTTCCTTGTGTTATACAAATTTTTCACCTCAAATTTTTTTCCCTATATGTATATGCTTGTTTTATAAAAAGGTATAGACAAGGGTCTTTGTTTCATGAAAAGTAAAGACCGCACAAAAAAACCCCCGGGAATTTCTTCCCGAGAGTTTTTTATACAAACAGATGCAAAATTTGATAGATGATGGCTGCAATGATAGCGGAGATCGGCAGTGTAATGATCCAGGTCAGAACAATGCGCCGGGCAACTCCCCATTTAACACCTTTCACACGCTTGGCAGAACCTACCCCCATGATCGCAGAAGAGATAACATGAGTGGTACTGACTGGCAATTTTAAAGCAGTAAACGTGAAGATAATCAGGGCAGAAGATAAATCCGCTGCTGCTCCGTTAACCGGTTGAAGTTTCATAATCTTACCGCCGACCGTTTTAATGATCTTCCAGCCTCCAACTGAAGTCCCGACTCCCATTGAAACTGCTGCTGCGGCTCGTACCCACATTGGGATGCCTTCTGTGGCGTGGTATCCGCCTGCAATCAATGCGAGAGTAATGATACCCATCGCTTTTTGTGCATCGTTCGTGCCGTGTGAGAAGGATTGCAGAGCAGCGGTGAAAATTTGAAACGTACGGAAACCTTTATTTGTTTTTGATTTGTTGAAGTTTTTAAAGATCGCTGCAAAAAGTGTCATGATAATAAAACCAACAGCTAGGGCAACAAATGGTGAAATGATTAAAGCCTGAATAATTTTTAGAAAACCGTCATAGTTCAAGACACCAAATCCAGCTGCGGAAATGGCCGCACCGGCGATTGAACCGATAATGGCATGGGATGAACTTGAAGGGATCCCGAAATACCACGTGATCAGGTTCCAAGCAATTCCGGCAATTAAAGCCGACAATACAATGAGCAAACCTATCTTTTCGTCATTGAATTGGAACGGGTCAACGATATCTTTACTAACACTTTTGGCTACGCCGGTAAAAGTTAGTGCTCCGACAAAGTTCATTGTTGCCGCGAGCGCAATCGCAACCTTTGGCGGAAGGGCTTTCGTTGACACAGAAGTCGCAATCGCGTTGGCTGTATCATGGAATCCATTGATAAAGTCAAACGCCAGAGCAAAGATAACAACTAAAACGATAAGAAAAAACAAAATATCCATTGCCAATCTCTCCTTATGCGTTACGCATGATAATGGTTTCTAGAGTATCGGCAACATCTTCTGTGCTGTCAGAAATAGCCTCAAGAAGCTCATAAAGCTCTTTAAATTGCATGATTTTAATAGGATCTTTTTCAACGCTGAATAAGTTTTTGATGCTTGTACGAAGCAAGTCATCAACGACAGATTCAAGATCGTTTAGCCTAATTGCATGCGGACGAATGTCCATCAGCTTTTTCTTGTGCAGCAATTTAGCAGATGCGGCAACTTCATAAGTGGCTTCCAGGATATGGCCAGCGAATTGAACCATGTATTGGTCAGGTTTTGTAATGTTATACATTTCAAATCTGGAAGCACATTGTTCCATGCCATCCAGGATATCGTCCATCTTATTGGCAAGCTCTAAAATGTCTTCTCGTTCTAGGGGAGTAATAAAGGTTTTGTTCAAACCGATAATCAGCTCATGAATGAATTTATCGCCCTTGTTCTCATATTCCTTCATTTTTCTTGCAAATTCCTTTAAATCTTCATCGGATTTGATTTTAAAATCCACAAAGTATTGAGCGGAGTCGCGGACGTTGTCTGCGATGCTTGTTAGTAAATCCAAAAACAAATCCTTTTTTGATGAAAATATCATATACTAAAACCTCCGTTTGTTAAGAAAAAGTAAATTTCCCCTAAATTTTTTGCTAACCCAAACCATTCGTATTATAACTTTAATGATTCTAAAGATAAACAGCTTTTTTGATTTGAAATAAAACATTTACAAATGCTTTACAATCAAGATGGTTCCCTTATAGAGTATACCCCCTAAGACATAAAAAAAGCAGCATTTCGCTGCACATTCATTCGTATGTAGTGGATGAAAGGATTCACGACGAACGGGCTCGCTGCGCTCAAGGCATGTACATCCCTCAATAAAATAGAATATAACACTCTCTAAAAAAATTTGGCAAGGATTTAATCTCTCCTCATTTTCGTACCCTTTTTTTAGTGTATTCATATTTATATTGTAACTGAGAGTAAAAGGTGGGGAGTACGATGGGTTTATCATGGAAAATTAATTCTCACTATACCGCCTTAGGGGATTCCATTTCGGTGGGAATTGGATCCTCTGATCCATGTGGGAGCTTCGTCCAGCGGTATTCCATTCTCCTCGAACATACGCTTTACAAGACCTATCATCTCTCGAATTTCTCGAAGAAGGGTTTTACTACACATGATGTATTAGCCTCCATCGAACTGCCCAGCGTCAGAAAATCATTGATGAACTCAGAAATCATTACCATTACAGCAGGTGGAAATGATTTGATCAAAGCCGGAAAGAGATATTTATTAAAAAAGGAAGAGGTGGAACTCCTTCAAACGCTAAAAACGTGTCAAAGAAACATTTCTGCGATCTTAAAGAACATCATTCGTATGAAAGAAAAAGGAAGGAAAAGTTATATTATCCGCTTGACCAATATTTACAATCCGTATCACAAATGGGATCTTTCCTATAAATGGGTCAACTTATTCAACGCTCATATGCAGACGTTCGAGAATTACCCAAACGTCAAGGTGGCAGATATTTACTCTTTATTCGTCGGGAGAGAAAAAGAACTGTTATCCTGGGACAGCATCCACCCTAATAACATTGGCCATAAAATGATCGCTCAAGCGGTTTACGGTACTGGTTTCGGTCCGCTATACCCGCATTTTGACTAAACATATTTTCGGTAAACATGGCTTAGTGCAGTGAGGGGCCAAATGCGGGTATAGCTATGGTACAACACATAAAATGCACCAGGTAAACCAGATCCCGCAGGGTAATCGAAGGCTGGTGCCATGAGATTTGGAGACAGCAAATAATTCACTCCATCGGCGATGGGTTTTGTGGGGCGAGAATGGATGGAGGCGAGGGCATCGATCGCCCATGCCGTTTGGACAACCGTTCCATACCCGAGCGGTATATACGTCTTCGCATCATCACTTAAACATGATTCTCCCCAGCTTCCGTCCTTGTTTTGAATCGATTCAAGCCACTTTCCTGCTGTTTCAAGGCTTTGATCATGGATGACCGATCCGCGAACAGTTGCCAGGCCGGTTACTGCAGCCCATGTCCCATAAATATAGCAGACACCCCATCTTCCATACCATGAACCATCAGGCCCCTGATGGGATTTCAGCCAGTTGACCGCCTGTTTAACGGGGTGATCGTTTATCGTCAGATCGGTGTAACTGCCGAGAAATTCAAGCACTCTTCCCGTGATATCTGCATTAGAAGGATCGATTAATGCATCAGCTGCATTTTTTACAGGGATCAATCCTAACCATTCCTTGTTCGTATTTTTTTCAAATGCAGGCCAGCCTCCGTCATCATTTTGCATGGCCAGCAGCCAAGTGATTCCTTTGTTCCAGGACTGAAGGGAAGTAGGAGAGACGCGTACATATGTGGAAATAGACCGCAAAGCAGCTTGAGTATCGTCCGTATCGGGATGGAGTGTGTTGCTTTCAGAGAATCCCCAGCCCCCAGGAGCGGTATGTCCGCAATGAACCGTCCAATCGCCTTTTTTAGACTGCTGATGATTGAGAAGAAATCGAATACCCTGTTGAATTTGGCGATTTTCAGGAGAAACACCAGCTTCTAACAAAGAATACAGTATTAATGAGGTGTCCCATATGGCCGAAGGAGAATTTTGGACGAAAAGATGAGTTCCATTAGAACATAGAAGCGAAATGATTCCTTCAATCGCTTTTATAAGCGCTGGAGAATTTTTAGAATAGCCTAAGGAAAGCAATCCATAAACCATAAAAAACGTGCTGCTCGCATAACTGAGAAGAGTACCGTCTTTTTCAATTCTGTCCAGCATGTATCTTTCCATTTTTGCAGGAAGGGAAGAAGAGGCGGCCTCTAAACCGCTGAAAAGCCGGCTAACCGTATCATTTTCGAACTCTGGCCAAAATGGGCCGGATTCCCGGTTACCTGATAAAGGACTGAGATACTGGTTACAAGGATGGCTTACGTAAAAATCATTTCGCATGGCTGCAATGATCGGTACAAAATGTGTTCTTGCATAGCTGCTCATATCGTAGAATTTGATGGGTGAAAGGATTGGTGGATCCAACAGAATCCCCGGATCAAAAGGAGTACGGGGCCACGGAACAATTCCGTTAACAGACAAAAAGGCGCGTGTTAAAAGATTGGCCTTTTTGAATCCACCTTCTGCGCTTATATATTCTCTTGCCTTTGTCATAAGCGGATCTTCCATATTAACAGACTTTGAATAACAAAGCGCTACATAAGCTTCAATAGTAACTGAAAGATTGCCTTCTTTCTCATCAGGGTATACTCTCCATGTTCCATCCGTTCCCTGTTTTGAGAGAATGCGATTTACCAGGTTTCGCTTTAAAGGCTCATCCCTCCATTTCCAAATGATCAAAAGGACAAGCAGGTACGCATCTGTTGTAACTGGGTTTTCAAAACAAAATCGAAACGATCCATCCGCCTGCTGGCAGGACAAAAGTTCATCACTGCGGCGTTCCAGCTCCATTTTAATCTTACCTAAATCAAGCATGGGGAATTATCCCTCCCGTATAGAAAAGTGCGAAAGAAACGATACATCACGTCTCCAAACTATATGAAGCAGGTGAAGGAAATTATGAATAGTGATCAAGAGACAGGGTTGTTGAAAAAAATGAAAGAACATCTGAACCAGTTTTATGTCCGGCAGATTCTTTTTACATCAGAGGAATAACCGGTGGCAGCATCAATAAGGTTTATGCTGTTCAAACAAAGAAACAGACGTATCTTTTAAAAGTGAATCATCAAGCATCTGCACGTTTCTTCGAATGTGAAGCTGCTGGTCTGGATGAGATTAAGAACACTCAAACCATCAATGTTCCGGAAGTTTTTGCTTATAAAGACAGAAGGACTGAAGGGGAAGCCGGCTATTTACTGGCAGAGTGGATTCAAGGTGAGAAAACGAAAGACACTGAAAGGATGTTAGGAGAAAAACTAGCCGCACTTCATGGCTTCCCTGTACCTAAAAAGTATGGTTTAGAGCAAGACAATTTCATCGGAAGCCTCCCCCAGCCAAATGGCGTTTTTTCGTCATGGACCGTTTATTTCTTAAAGAAACGGATATTGCCGCAGGTTGAACGAGGAAGAGCAGAAACAGAAATGCATACGGCACGAAAACAAAAGCTGTGGTAAACTGAAAATATTTATAAGTAAATATGAGGTTAAAAATCGGTAGAACCGCTGGTGCCACTTCAGGAATCCAAGTATACGGAGCGGTCGGCCGGCCGACCAAATCAATACAGAAGCCGTTATGGCTAATATACATGCATGATATCCTGCACGTTGCTTTACCATTCGTCCATGTTCCTCCCAAACAGCCTTTTTATCAGTATGACAGACACAAATGGCTGTTATACCTTATGTTGCATTTTAAAAAACATCGCCCGTTTAAGGCGATGTTTTTTTATCATACAGACACTTTTTCATACTCTTTTCGGATGGCAGCCGATCTTTCTTTCGCACTTAAAATGGCTTCGGCAAAAGCCTGGCCTGCTTTGTTTTCTTTTAGTGCTTTTAATCCTGCTGCGGTCGTACCATTTGGCGACGTTACTTTTTTCCTCAGTGATTCAGGGGAAGCCTGAGTATCCAACACCATTTTACTGGCACCAAAAACCGTTTGGGCTGCTATCTCCCTCGCAAGGTCCTCATCGAATCCTTCAGCCTGGGCTGTTTTTTCAATATGCTCCAAAACATAGTAAATGTAAGCCGGACCGCTGCCCGCTATTCCTGTAAACACATCCATCTGTTCTTCATCGATCACTTTTACACGGCCGATCGCAGAAAATAACTCTTTAGCCAGTTCAATATGTTCCATTGAAACGGATTGTCCGCCGGTTATCGCTGTGATGGATTCTCCAATGGTACTTGAGGTGTTCGGCATAATCCTGATGACCGGCTGTCCCTCAGGAAGAATTTCTTCCATGAAACCCGTCGAAATTCCAGCGAGAACAGACATTACAATTTGATCAGCCTTTACCTTCGGTTTCAGTTCAATGAGCGCTGTTTCGGCGTCTTTCGGCTTCATGGCCAAGATGATGAGATCTGCTTCTTGTACTTGGACTTCACTGTAAGGAAGAGCAACCACTTTATAATTTTTCATTAGTTCAATTCGTCGCTGATCATTTTGTTTGTTTGTCATCACAATGTTGCTGGGCGGTAATTTTTCCTGATTGACCATTCCGGCAGCAATCGCCTCGGCCATGGAACCTGCTCCAATAAAAAGCACTTTTTTTGTTTTTAACATGCAACCTCTCCTTATTGCTGTGTTAAGTTCACTTAAGGTCCTATCTTAACATGTTAAGAAGAGGTTTCAACCCTTTGATGGAACATCGTCCGTTATAGGCAATAATCTCTTAAGAAAGTGAGAATGAGTGATGATAAATAGGACAGGCTGTAAGAAATTATAGAATAACCTATTAAATCACTGGATTTGCGAAAATAAAAATTATGGCTTGGCATGCTTTGGCGGAAGAAGAATCGTCTTCAGCAGCTGTCGTTGTTCATCCGGCCACCATGCGCCACAATCTTCGGAGACAATGCAAGCTGCACATTTTTCAAGGTCAAATACTTTCATACCCGAAATGGGGGGAGAGTAGACATGCAAGGTGATCAATGGTTTCTTTTCATAAGTACCCATCTTATGGATCATGCCTCTTCCCACATGCAAAAGTGATCCCTTTTTTTCAATCTCCTTTTTTACCGCCACGGGCAATCCCCCTGGCTGCAATTTATACAGCGTGTGGTTTGAGGATCCAGATATCACTTGTACCCACCCAAACGACCGCCCGTGGTCATGCGGTGAGCAATCCAAGGTCTGAGACCAGGCCATGACCAGAATTTCTACATAGTCGCTCTTAAAAATTAATTTCCTGCCATAAGGTTTATTTTCTGAATTCATCACAAAAGGAGCGGCGTCAGTTTCAGCCGCCTGAAGTTTTTGGATCGCCTCCAGCAAATCGTCTGAAGAGGGAAAAACGAGCGGAGAAAATATTTTCTCGATTCTTTTAAGGAACGGCACGTTATCATCCTCCTGGTGTCATTGATCTATAACCAGTATATTGGATGGTCACAAAATAAATGAATAACCCGAAACATAACCCTTAGGGGCTGAGCAAGTCCGCAAAAAATGGGTGTACAGGAATCGTCCATAGGCTTTTGACGAAACGAAACGATTCAAGGAGGTACAATATTTTATGTATAAAAAGATCGGTTTAATTACAGGGATAACAGCCATTGCGCTTTCGATCGCGGGAGGAACATCTGCAAGCGCACATACGGTTAAAGAAGGGGATACGTTATGGAAGCTTGGACAGTCTTATGACGTTTCCTACGAGGATATTAAAAGGGACAATAACATGGAAGGAAATATCATCCGCCCTGGTCAGCAATTAAATATACCGGCTGTTAAAGGGGTTAGCCAGGAGCGGGCAAAAGCGTCTTCCGCAGATAAAAGACTGCTGGCTTCCCTCGTTGAATCCGAAGCGATGGGTGAAAGTTTCGAAGGCAAAACAGCAGTCGCCGCTGTTGTTTTAAACAGAGTAGAGGCTGACAGCTTTCCGGATTCGATTCAAGGCGTCATTTTTGATAAAGGGCAGTTTCAGCCGGTATTGGAAAACAACCTGAAAAAGCCTTCTTCACAATCTGAGAAAGCGGTGGAAAAAGCACTGGCGGGATATGACAATACAAATGGCTCGCTTTTCTTCTATAATAAAACAACAGCGGTAAGCCGCTGGCTCGACAGTAAACCAGTGAATAAAGTGATCGGAAACCACACATTCAGCAAATAATGAAAAACAGCCTCAATCCCTGTCATCAGCAGGGATTGAGGCTGTTTTACAATTTACTCGTACTTTTAATGCTAAGACCCGACACCTCAATCTTATGGCTGTTCCGGGCGATCAGTACATCACAAGTCGCATGCCTCGTAATGTATTGTGACACACTTCCAATAAAAATGCGCTCCATCGCGTTTAAGCCTGTTGCACCGCAGACAATTAAATCAGCGTCATGCATCGAAGCAAATGACAGGATTTCGGTTTTGGGAGAACCGTAATTGGATAATGTCTTCACATGTTTTAATCCAAGTTTTCTGGCCTTTTGTTCATAATCTTCGAGTAGGGTTCCACCATGGTTTTTGCCAGATCCCTTTTCAATATCCACAGTACCTGAATCCATGGGAGCCGCAGGAATCCGCTCCTCAGAGATATGGACAATCAAAAGCTGGGCATGATATTCCTTTGTTATTTCAATCGCTCTGTAAAAAGCTACTTCTGAAGATTCAGATCCATCTACACCTACAAGAATTCTCTTATAATATGGCATAAAAACCCCCTCTTTTTCGTATGCTTTATAAATTCTTTCCCTTAAATTTTATTTGACAAACGTGGGAGAGTACGGTAATTTGGAACATATTAAAGTATTTATTATTTGAAAATTTCATAATTAACTCTTATCAAGAGTGGTGGAGGGACTGGCCCGATGATACCCGGCAACCTGCAGATTTTTATTCTGAACAGGTGCCAAATCCTGCAAGGCAAAAAGCTTTGAGAGATAAGAGAAGGTCACGCCCAAACGGTTGATTGCACCTCTCTGAATCTTTTAGAGAGGTGCTTTTTTGTTATATAAATTGGGGGGATATCTGTTGGAAAATACAAAGCTGCCTGCTGTCAATCATACAGCAGCAATAGGAGAACTAACATTAGAATCGGGTAAGGTGCTGAACGATGTACATATCGCCTACCAGCGGATTGGTGCAGAGGACGCGCCTGCGATCTTCGTATGCCATGCACTGACAGGCAATCACTATACATTAGACAGCGAGATAGGAGAAGGATGGTGGACAGGGTTATTAGGAAGCGGGGAATATATTGATTTGGACCGATACCAGGTGATTACTACAAATGTGCTCGGTGGCTGCGATGGCTCAACAGGAGCACTTTCCATCAATCCCGACACAGGTGTGCCGTACGGACCGGATTTCCCTGTCATCACGATTAGAGATATGGTGCATGCGCAAAAAAAACTTTTAGATGTTCTCAGGATCAGACGATTGGAGGCTGTAATCGGCGGATCGCTAGGAGGCATGCAGGTACTGGAGTGGGGCTTGCTGTATCCAGATTATATGGAGCGCTTAATTCCCATTGCCGTGACACCGACACTAAGTGATTATGCGATTGGCTTTAACGCGGCCGGCAGATCGGCCATCATAAGTGATCCTTTATGGAATAACGGGAGATACAGCCCTGATTGCGGGCCAAGAAAAGGGCTCGGCATTGCCCGCATGATCGGTATGCTCACCTACCGTTCAGGACGTTTATTCGACCACCGTTTTCAGAGGAAACAAACCGGAAATTGGGAAACCATACAGGAGAAAGCTGTGTTTTCGGTGGAATCTTATCTTCATTATCAGGCGGATAAATTAGCCGACCGATTTGATGCGAACTGTTATCTCACTTTATTAAAAGCGATGGATACTCATGATATTGGCAGGGGAAGAGGTGGAGTAGCTGCCGCTTCACAAAATTATAATGTACCTATGCTATGTGTTGGGTTTTCCGGGGATCTGCTTTACCCGGTTGATTCGATGCAGGAGTTTATTCTTTTGGTCCAATCAGGAAATAAAGAAGCACGTTTTCAAGAGGTAAATACAATGTTTGGCCACGATGGGTTTTTGACCGAGTTTGATAAGTGGGGAAACCTGTTCGCGAATTTTATGAGAGAAACAATAAAGACATGAGGTAAATTCCTCATGTCTTTATTTAGTGGTTTATTCAACAGCTGGTTTTTCAACAACCATCGACTTATCAGCCGGTGCAGATTGTTCTGGCCGCTGGCGGCTGATTCTCCCGCCACCGACAGATAAAGCGACCAATATACCCGCGCCAATAAAAATCAAGCCCGTTAAAAAGACGGTGGTGAATGAATTGCTCCAGGCAGTCTGTATGGAGTGAATCACCGTATTTTTAATGCTGCCAGGCAGTTTAAGAAGGTCGGGATGGATTAAAAGGCTGAACAGAGCATCCGTTTTACCTGCGAGTTTTTGAAAGATCCCTTGAAGCATCGGGTTCGATTGTTCACTTACGACATCATTCATTTTTGTCTCTAAGGAGTGGTTCATTACTACGTTTAAGACAGTAATACCAATCGTACCTCCGATCGAACGGAAGAACGTAGAAGCGGACGTTACAGCTCCCAGTTTTGATTTTGGAAATTCGTTTTGAATAGCGATCATCAAGGTCGGCATGACGAGACCCATTCCTAATCCCATAACAATCATGTAAGCATAGGCTGTTAATTCCTTAGAATCTACACCCATCGTACTCATCAAGTAGAACCCGACAGCTGTAATAATCATACCGACCGTCAGTACGGTTCGGTAAGGAAGTTTCAATAGAAGTCTTCCTCCGATGATGCTTGCGAGGATAAGAGAGATCATCATAGGTGTCATGGTGGAGCCTGCTTGTGTTGGTGTGACACCCAGGATCCCCTGCATAAACATCGGCACGAACATGATCGCGCCAAACATCCCCAAACCAAGCAAGAAACCTAAAGCGTTGGTTGTTGCGAACACACGGTTTTTAAATAAGGAGAGATCCAGTACAGGCTCTTTTGCTCTCTTTTCTACAAATCCAAAAACGATCATGAGAACGATGGAAGAGCCGAAGATCAATCCGCTTTCCATTGAAACCCATTCAAATTTATCTCCGCCAAACGTTAACCCAAGCAGCAACAGGACGATGGCTGGAATCAGTGTGATGATTCCAAGATAATCGATATGGACTTCGTCTTTTGGTCTTACCAATTCATTTTTCATCCCAACGAAGATAAGGATGGCAGACAGGATACCAAACGGTACATTAATTAAGAAAATCCAGTGCCAGCTGATCGTGTCGACTAAAAATCCACCGATGAACGGACCGATGACGGAGCTTAACCCAAAGATTGCTCCAAAAACACCCTGCCATTTTGCACGCTGTTCCGCTGTGAAAATATCACCTATGATGGTTTGGGAAAGGGGCATGATCATTCCGCCGCCTAGACCCTGCAACCCTCGGTAGAAGATCAATTGTTCCATGGAGGCAGCCGTTGCACATAAGCCGGAACCAATGACGAAAATGATGGTACCGATTAAATAAAGTGAACGGCGCCCGTATAGATCTGAAAGCTTCCCGACGATCGGGATAATCGTAGTCGAAGTGATTAAATAGGCGGTTGTTACCCAGGCAAAAATGGAAAAACCATTTAGTTCGCCGATAATGGTAGGCATCGCAGTACCGACGACCGTCTGTTCCATTGCACTGAAAAACATTCCGATAATTAGGCCTAATAAGACCATATTACGGTTGATAGGTTTCTGTTGTTCAATTTTCATAGGATAGTTCTTCTCCGTTCTTTTTTATACTATTTGAATCTTTAAGTGCTGTGCTATTTCTTTACAATACGGTTTCAACTCAGAAACTTGTTTTAGATTGGCGAGTACTCCTTGAATGGAAAATCGATCGGGTGCCTTCTGTTCAAGGCATCTTTTTAAATAATCAATGGCTTTGAGGTGTAAGTCGTAATCCTCTTCATCCATTCCGAGTATATCGAGCTGATCCTTCATGTTAGCGACGATTTCCCTCAAGACATCATCAGCGCAGCTGGAATGGTCGGAAAAGTAAGCCTTCACCATTGTTTCTTCCATTAAAGGAGGACCACCCTCAAGCAGAATTCCGTCCACCAAATGATCCATCCGCTTGAGAATATAGGCAGGGAGCCGCTCGATATCCAATGGTATTTGGCTGACAATCATCAATTTCACAAAGATCGTTCGTATTCCGTCCAACAATAGGGAGAGATCATACAGGTAAGGGGCAGCTTCAGACCCGTAAATCTCCATGAGGGTACCTTCATACCACGTCTTCATTTCCATCTGCATCTTTCTCATGTAGCGGTGAATATCTTCATTCATGGCGACGGCTTGTTCCCGAAAATGCATAATTATAAAATCTTTATGTTCTGCGATTTGTTTCAGTTGTACAAGAATCTGCTGTTTGAATTTTTCCCTCGGGTCCATGTTCAATTTATCCACTGCTGTAATTTGAGCCTTCATGTTTTCATGGTTGTATTTAAAGATCGACAGGAGCAGTTCTTCTTTGGATTTAAAATGAAGATAGAAGGCGCCTTTGGAAATATTGCTTTCTGTGGCGATTTCCTGTATCGAGGTGAATTCATATCCTTTTTTTGCAAATAAAGTTAGTCCGCTTTCAATGATTTTTATCTTTTTACGATTCGTTTTAATCACCTTCCCAGCATGATCCCCCAGTGAAAATTCTGTTTATTTAACTTTATTAACTAAATAACACTCAATCATTATATTACTGATATGACCAGTCAGTCAATCTTTTTATTTTAAAAAAACGCTCATATTTTTGAGCGTTTTTTTCACTGTATTTAAGCAAGCAATGACAAACCGCCGTCTACGATAATCGTCTGTCCTCTGATCATGCTGGCAGCTGGTGTGCATAGAAAAAATACAGTTTCAGCGATATCGTTCGGCTCAACAATACGTCCCGCCGGGTTTTTTTGTTTTGCCTCGTTCAGCAACTCCTCACGGTTCGGGAAATGTTTAAGTGCATCCGTATCGACTGCCCCACCGGACACCGCATTCACCACAATTCCTTTAGATGCTAGTTCTACTGCAAGATAACGGGTGATGGCTTCAACTGATGCCTTTGATACGCCAACGGCCACATAATTTGGAAGCGCCCTGATCGAGCCGAGGCTGGAGAGGGCAACGATAGCGCCTGATCCTTTTTCTGCCATAAGCATGGCTGCCTGCTGAGAGGCAAACAGATAAGCTTTTGCGTTGATGTCCTGAGTCCAATCCCAGTGGCTTTCCTCAATCTCCAGCACGGGCCGCAAAACTCCAGAAGCCGCATTGTTTACAAACACATCAAGCCGTCCAAAGGTTTCTTTTACTTCGGCAAATAAAGCTTTGATCTGGCCAAGGTCACCGACATTTGCTTTCACCAGATGAACCTTGATTCCGTATTGGGATTCAAATTCTTGTTTTGTCAATTCTGCATCTTTCTTTTTTCTCATGAAATTTAACACGAGGTCATAACCTTCGGAGGCAAATTTGGAAGCGATCGCTTTTCCGATGCCTCTTGTACCGCCTGTTATCAGAGCTACTTTTTTCGTCAACAAAAACACGTCCTTTATCACATTCTGCATTTAGTACCTGGTCCTAATATTAAGGCGGTTCCTTCCGAATGTCAATGCAGGACCCTAAACCAGGCAGTTGAAAGGAAAGAAGATGAGATATACTATATAATAGATTTTTATAGTTTTAATGATGAAAGGGATATTTATATGACCATAGATCAATTGCGATTACCGAACGCACTTGCTGAAAAATTAAATGACGAAAGAAACAGGCGGAAGGAAACGACAATACCTGAGTTTAAAGGTCTTATTGGTGCTGAAGGGTATACAGCAGGAGATCCTGAGATTGTAAAAGATGCAGTTATTGCTCTGTTGATGGGAAAGAACGTACTGCTGAAAGGGCCGACAGGATCGGGGAAAACGAAGTTAGCTGAATACTTGTCATTTTTGTTTCAGCAGCCTCTCCATTCCATCAACTGTTCCGTCGATCTCGATGCGGAAGCGTTATTGGGGCACAAGACAATCTCCTATGAAAAAGGGCATTCTGAAATTGAGTTTATTCCAGGCCCCGTGACAAAGGCCGCAACATTCGGCCATTTCTTGTACATTGACGAAATCAATGTGTCAAAGCCTGAGACACTTCCGATTCTGAACGGGATCTTAGACTATCGAAGAACCGTGACAAATCCTTTTACAGGTGACATTGTTAAAGCAGCAGCAGGTTTCAGTGTCATCGCAGCGATCAATGAGGGATATATCGGAACCGTACCACTGAACGAAGCATTAAAAAACCGGTTTGTTGTGATTGAAGTTCCATATATTCAGGGAGAAACACTATTCAAGATGCTTCAATTCCAATCTGAGCAGAAAGACAGCGATATTTTATATCAATTCGTTCAATTTTCATCAGATCTGGTCCAGCAGACGAAGACAGGGCAGCTATCGGAAGATGCTGCCTCCATCCGTGCCTTGCTTGATGCTGCAGACCTGTCGGCATATATGCCTCCAAAGCGGGCCATACAGCGGGCGGTCGCGGATAAATTAGAAGATGCTCGTGAAAAAACATTAATCCATAACATTGCCGACACGCTGTTTGTATAGAAGCGGATGTCCGGGAGGTGGCATGACCGATGAAATTTCTAACATTTGCAGATACAAAAATCGATCCTTTTTTGCATATGCAGCTGATTGATCTAGCGAAGACACTTTCTAAAGATCCTAAGATGGATGTGGAATTCTCATTTCATTCGTATTTGAATAAACCAGGCCATGTGCTTCATGTCAGCCAGTTCTGGATGACCTATCCCGGCTCTGTTCAGCTGGATGGGTTAAAAAGCGAAGTGTATTTAAGAAGCTTTGGAAATTTCTTTTTCTCTGACCATGACGTGCTTCATGAGGCCATGCAATCGTTAAAGATTGAAGAACATTTTCAATTCCTTAAGCATCTGCTCCTTTTCTCTGAAGATTACCGGCTCGAAAAAGTTTGTATATCCAAGCGGCCGGGGATGTCGGCCGCTTTCTCAGAAAGGAAGAGAATTCTTCTCACCCATTTTCAAAGGCAGTATCGCCAGCACATTCAGCAAAGAAGGTGGATGGACGCATTTTACTGCAGTATATTTTTATTGGCCAACCACCGTCTCGTTCAGCTTCACACACCGCTCAAAGAATGGTATGGTGAACTCCGCCCTTCCCTGGTGAAATTAAACACTGCTGAGAGCACAGCACATATCATTGCAGAGATTCATGATATAAAAATAGCATTAAGAGCTTTTAAAGAAGGGGACATGACGAGTTCCTATCTTTCGTTCTATGAGTCGGATTCCCTTCATTTCAAAGACATAACAAGAGAGAATGAAGCGAAAACCCCTCATTCAATGACCGGATCAGAAGATGAAAGTAGCGAAGAAACGGCACGGGAGGAGATGCCAAGCTGGCACAACGAAACGTCTTCTCCGTCTGATTCGTTTCTTCAGTTCGACCTGGATCAAGGTACATCAACCGACTTGCTCGGTGAAGGGGGAAGGAAAGCTGAAGAAGGTGACCAGGCTTTCGGTGCCGTACAGGCTGGGGCAAAAGATTCAAAAGGCAACGATTTTAAAGGGGAAACCGGTGCAGGTGTAGACGATGCATCCCCGCGATCGGGTCAAGGTCTATATCCGTACGGACAGATGAATCGTTTTGCGGTGGAAAAAAAAGTTTTTCCAAAGAACCCTTCCTTTCAGGACATGCAGGATTATCAGCAGATTAAATCTGCTGTTCAATCGTCTGTCAGCCTGTTAAAGCAAAGCTTTTTGAAGACCATTGAACATAAAAAAAACGTGCCAAACCACGATCTTCATTTTGGCAGGTTGAACAAAAGGCTGACACGTCTTTTAACGGATAAAAACCCAAGACTGTTCTTTAAAAAAGCGGAGTCGCCTCAGGAGCTGGATGCCGTCTTTACTTTGCTCGTCGATTGCTCGGCGTCTATGTTCGACAAAATGGAAGAAACACACAAGGCCATCGTCCTTTTTCATGAGACCTTGAAAGCGGTGCGGATACCACATTCCATCACAGGCTTTTGGGAAGATGCTTCTGATGCAAAAAAAGACAGTCAGCCAAACTATTTTCAGGAAGTGATCTCGTTCACAAGCTCTTTAAAAAATCAGTCTGGAGCGGAAATTTTGCAGTTGGAGCCACAGGAGGATAACCGGGACGGTTATTCCATCCGCAAAGCGGCAGAGGATCTGCTTCGACGGAAGGAAAAACAAAAGTTTTTACTTGTTTTTTCGGATGGAGAACCGGCTGCGTTTGATTATGAGGGCCATGGCATCCTTGATACGTATGAAGCGGTAGTGAACACACGGAAAATGGGAATCGATACGCTTGGTATGTATATTTCTAACGGAGAAGTAACGGAGGAAGCACAAATCTTAATGAAAAATATATATGGCAGCCATCAAGTTGTCGTGCCGAGCGCAGCAGAACTTGTCAGTTATTTAGTTCCTGTCCTGCGCAAGCTGCTATTTAAAATTGCATAAATGTGATTGAAGAGCCGAATGAAAAGCGTACGGGGATATGCGAGCTAATCTCCGTACGCTTTTAAGGTTCTTCATTGGTTCACTAAATAGTTGCGCCGGCTATCCCGTCCCATACTCGAAAATAAGATTTCAAGCATCACGGTGCATCCAGGTTTTCCTGGATTTTTTTATTGGCTGGAGGCTGTTTTGGTTTGTTTTTTCTGAATATGTGCAAGCCTGAAGTAAAGAGTCACCGCCCCCATCGCAAGGCCTGAAATCAATCCAACCCAATAGCCAAAGGCTTCGAGCGAAGTGTGGTTTGCCAGCACATAGCCGACCGGGAGTCCGATCACCCAATATGAGATTAAGGACAATACGAGAGTAACGTTCACATCCTTATATCCTCTCAGCGCTCCTTGGATGGGAGCAGCTATCGCATCGGAGAGTTGAAAAAAGATCGCATAAAGGAGAAAATGCTTGGTTAAATGTATGACCTCTGAATCGTTGGAGTACATGAAGGCCACTTGGCTAGGGAAAATCAGCAGTGCCCCCGCACAGAGCAAGGCAAGAATGACTGCTGTTCCAATACCAAGATAGCTGTATTGCTTAGCATCCTTGTAGCGGTTCGCCCCGACCTCAAACCCGACTGCGATGGTAAGGGCAAAGGAAATGCTCAAAGGCAGCATATAAAGAAAGGAAGCGAAATTCAAAGCTGATTGATGTGCGGCGATCGTCACTGTGTTGAATGAACTCATCAGCAATGTTACAGCTGCAAAGATACTCGTTTCAAAAAAGATGGAAAATCCGATGGGCAGACCGATTTTCAACTGGCTTTTCCAGGCTGCAAGTGAGAGTGGATAAAATTTTCCAAAAACCTGATATTCAGAAAAAGGCTGTTTTTTGTGAATGATATAGATCGCCATGAATGTAATGAACCAATACGTCAAGGCAGAAGCATAGCCTGAACCGACACCGCCCAATTCCGGAAATCCAAATTTTCCAAAAATGAAAAGATAGTTGAATATTCCATTAATGGGAAGAGCCGTTAACGTAATCAGCATGGAAACCCGCGTACTGCCGAGTGCGTCAATAAAACAGCGAAGTACGTTATATAAAAACAGAGGAATCATACCGAACGAAAGCGCTCTTAGGTATCCATATGCGACTTCTCTGACTTGAGGATCCAAATCCATGGCATTTAAGATAGGGCGAAGCAGCAAGAATCCAATAGCGGCTACTGCAAATGACAGTGCAAACGCAAGATAGATGCTCTGGATAACAGAGTAGGGTACTTTTTCCCGTTTTCCAGCACCATTCAATTGGGAAACGATGGGAGTGAGTGCCATTAATATCCCGCTTAATCCCGTGAAAACAGGGACCCAGATGCTTGAGCCGATCGCCACACCAGCCAGCTGTTTTGGGCCTGCATGCCCGGACATCACGGTATCCAGAAAATTCATCGCATATAATCCGATCTGTGTAACCAATAAAGGAAGCACTAATTTTATAAACAATAAGAATTTTTGCTGGATCGTTTGAGTTTGTTCCATATTCCATATCGCATTCCTTTTCCAAATCTGTAATAATGGAAATTATATCATATGGACGACGAAGCGAGGTTATTTTATTTTCAAATGATGAAAGATATGGTTGGATAAATAAAAAAGATGGCCCAAATGGACCATCTTCATAGAGTTAGGAAGTATGAACAGCTGTGTGTTTCTTCAGTTCGTTCATAAAATCGTGGAATTGTGGAATATTCATTTGCTGTGCAGAGTCAGATAGAGCGACAGCCGGGTCTGGATGGACTTCAGCCATTACACCGTCAGCTCCGATCGCAAGTGCTGCTTTTGCCGCAGGAAGCAATAGATCTCTTCTTCCAGTAGAATGAGTGACATCCACCATAACGGGGAGGTGGGTTTCCTTTTTAAGAATCGGAACGGCTGAAATATCAAGCGTATTCCTCGTCGCTTTTTCATAGGTGCGAATTCCGCGCTCACAGAGGATGATCTGGTCATTTCCTTGAGCAAGGATGTATTCGGCGGCATACATGAACTCTTCAATTGTTGCTGAGAGGCCGCGTTTCAATAATACTGGTTTGTTGATGGCACCTGCAGCTTTTAATAGTTCGAAGTTTTGCATATTACGGGCACCGATTTGGACGACATCCACATAATCCAGAGCTTCCTCAAGATCGTTCGGGTTCAAAATTTCACTGATGACCGCCAGGTTTTCCTCATTGGCTACTTGTCGTAAAATTTTAAGTCCTTCCATGCCAAGACCTTGGAAATCATAAGGAGAAGTACGCGGTTTGAACGCTCCGCCGCGCATGAGGGTCAAGCCTTGATCTTTTATTGCTTTCGCCACTTGTTTAACTTGATCATAGCTTTCTACCGCACATGGCCCCATCACAAAATGCTGTTCACCGGTTCCGATAAGCTCGCCTTTTATGTTAATAATCGTATCATCCGGTTTCTTCTTACGTGATACCAGCAGCGCTTTACGGTGGTCATCTTCCTGAAGCTCCAGGCTGGCTTTAAAGATTTGTTTAAAAATATATTGAAGGGTAGACGTTTCGAATGGCCCTTTATTACGGTCTGCAATCAAGTCAAGAAGCTTGCGTTCACGAACAGGGTCAAAACGCTTAACACCCTGCATTTCTTTTAATTTTCCAATCTCTTGTACGATGGAAGCACGGTCGTTTAACAGGTCTAGAATCTTTTGATCGACGGCTTCAATCTCACTGCGTAGCTCAACCAGTTCTTTTGACATCCTAAGCTCCTCCTCATGATTCATATGTGTTTACTCCTTCAAAATTGCTTCTTTCATCGGGGCGGCGCCGGCCCCTTTTCCGAATAATTTTTTGAGTATTGTTTGCTACTTTAAAGCACGATAGTGTATCTTGTCAAGGGGTTATTTTCAGATTTATTCAAAGTCTTTGTTAATTTTCAAAAAATTGGTCCGTCCCCCTTTACAATCGGCTCTAACCGTGTTAAAAATTGATATAATACAATTAAACGATCGCAATGACAGGCAACAGTAGTATTCTTCTCCCTGTTTTTAAGAGAGCTGGTGGACGGTGCGAACCAGTACAAAGGAGAATGCGAATTACACCCTCGAGCTTCCTTGTTGAACGGTCCGGTAACGGGATCAGTAGAGAAGGACGGTTTTATACCGTTATCCATGAATGAAGTGGCGGAAGGTTCCATGTGTTCCGCAATGAGGGTGGTACCGCGAATGAATTCGTCCCTGCTATTAATAGCAGGGGCTTTTTTGTATTTCTAAAGAATTTAAGGAGGCACAATCATGAGGTATTTAACAGCCGGAGAATCACACGGACCACAACTCACAACTATACTAGAAGGCATTCCATCAGGACTGCCGCTGACAGCAGCAGAGATTAACGAAGAACTGTCCCGCAGGCAGAAAGGCCACGGACGGGGAAGAAGGATGCAGATTGAAAAGGACCAGGCGATTATTAACAGCGGCGTCCGGCACGGCTATACTCTCGGGTCTCCGATTACCCTGACTGTAGAGAACCGGGATTTTAAACACTGGACAAAGATCATGGGAGCTGAACCTCTGGAAGAGGACAGTGATGAAGTAAAACGCCAGATCACAAGGCCTAGACCGGGGCATGCTGATCTCAACGGGGCCATCAAGTATAACCATAGAGATATGAGGAATGTCCTGGAACGGTCATCCGCCAGGGAAACAACAGTGAGAGTAGCAGCAGGGGCAGTGGCAAAACAGCTTCTGAGGGAGCTTGGGATAAAAGTAGGCGGCCATGTGATTGAAATTGGAGGAGTCGTGGCGGAGGAGCTTTCCTTTGAATCCATAAAAGACCTTCAGGAAAGAACTGAAGCATCTCCTGTACGCTGTTTGGATGAAGCGGCTGGAAAGAAAATGATGCTTGCCATTGACGAGGCGAAGGAGAAGGGTGACTCAATAGGAGGCATCGTTGAAGTGATCGTAGAGGGCATGCCGATAGGGGTTGGAAGCTATGTTCATTATGATCGGAAGCTTGATGCGAAGCTTGCAGCGGCCATCATGAGTATCAACGCATTTAAAGGTGCAGAGATCGGCATCGGTTTTGAAGCCGCTCATAAACCAGGAAGCCTCGTCCATGACGAAATCCTTTGGAATGAAGAAGAGGGTTATACACGACGAACCAATAACGCTGGCGGGTTAGAGGGAGGTATGACGACCGGGATGCCGATCGTCGTGAGAGGCGTGATGAAACCCATCCCAACTCTTTACAAGCCTCTTCAAAGTATTGACATCGATTCTAAGGAGCCGTTCCAGGCCAGTATTGAACGATCAGACAGCTGTGCTGTTCCTGCGGCCAGCGTAGTGGCTGAAGCTGTAGTGGCTTGGGAGCTTGCAGCAGCGATCGTGGAACAGTTCGGTGCAGATAACCTGGAAAGAATCAAAGAAAACATTCAACGGCATAACCTTCAGGCGCGTGAGTTCTAATGGAAACACTGCAGATTAACACGGAATCCAAGAAATACCCCGTTTTCATTGGAAATACTGTTCTCGATGGCCTGGCTCCATTTATACAGGATCTGTCTCCAAAAGTGACCAGTATCTTAATCATTTCTGATGAGACGGTAAACCGCCTTTATTTTCAAGGAACAGCAGAGAAACTTGAAAGTATCAGCCGATCTCTTCATTCCTTCGTGATACCGAGCGGAGATAGGGAAAAATCATTTGATAATTATTATAAGTGTCTTACTTTTGCCCTTGAGAGGGGCTTGGATAGACATTCACTGATTATTGCCCTAGGCGGGGGGATGATCGGGGACCTGGCCGGTTTTGTAGCAGGAACGTATATGAGAGGCATCCGTTTTATACAGCTCCCGACGACTCTATTAGCTCACGACAGTGCGGTAGGCGGTAAAACAGGGATCAATCATCCACTTGGGAAAAACATGGTCGGCGTTTTCCATCAGCCTGAAGCTGTGTTTTATTCTACTTCCTTTTTGAAATCTCTTGCAGAAGAAGAATGGAGATCAGGGTTTGCAGAAGTCATCAAGCATTCCCTTATTGCTGATGAGGCATTCTATCATTGGTTAGTAAATGAAGTTACCGAAATACAAAAAATACCGGATGAAAAACTAGCCTATATCTTGAAGACGGCGATAGCAATAAAGGCACAAGTAGTAGCCCAGGATGAGCGGGAAAGTGGACTTCGGGCGATTTTAAATTTCGGGCATACACTTGGCCATGCGATAGAGAGCAAAGCAGGGTACGGTGCAATCTCCCACGGCGACGCGGTGTCCATCGGAATGCGGTTCGCACTGAAGCTCAGCGAATCCATCTCCGGCAAAAACCTTCATTATATTGCGATCAATAAATGGTTTCGCAAGTTTTGCTATCCTGTAATACCTCCTCAGCTTGAAGCAGAAGCGCTGCTTGAAACAATGAAAAGAGATAAAAAGTCGACAATGGGCCATGTGAAAATGGTTCTGCTCCAGGAGATCGGGCAAGCCTGTGTTCAAGAAGTGAATGACACCCTCCTATTGGACTCTCTAGAAGAATTTATCATGGCAGACAAGGAGCAAAACAGTGAATAAACGGGTACTGCTGATTGGATTGGGCCTTATTGGCGGATCCATCGCAATGGCTATTAAAAAAGAACATTCTTGCACGATCATCGGACATGATATTTCAGACGATCATGCCAATCTAGCAATGCGGCTGCGCATCATTGACTCAATCTGTACTGATCTCCAAACGGAAACTGAGATGGCGGATCTGATCGTATTGGCTACTCCGGTGGAGGAAACGGAAAGACTTTTGGATTGGTTTGCGTCCCTTACCCAGCCTCCGGCTGCCCTCATCACAGATGTAGGCAGCACAAAATCAAAAATTATGGAGAAAGCTTCTTATTTAAGAGAAAAAGGCATTACATTTATCGGAGGGCATCCGATGGCCGGTTCCCACAAGTCAGGACCCGGCAGTGCCAAAGCCCATTTGTTTGAAAATGCGTTCTATATGATAACACCTGGACCAGGAACCCCGGACCAAAGAATAGAAGAATTAAAAAATTGGCTGAAGGGGACACATGCAAAATTTATCGTTATGGAGGCTGAAAAACATGATCTCCTGACAGGGGTGGTCAGCCATTTTCCACACGTAGTGGCAGCGAGCCTCGTTCGCCAAGTACAGCACTATTCCAAAAACTACAATCAAGTCAACGATCTTGCTGCCGGAGGATTTAAGGATATTACAAGGATCGCATCAAGCAGTCCCGTCATGTGGAAGGATATTATCAAGCACAATCAGGAAAATATTTTAACCTTTATCGATGAATGGATCATGGAAATGGAAAGTGTAAAGGATCTTGTTAAAAGCGGAAGCGACGAAGGTCTCCTTGAGTACTTTTCCAGTGCGAAGCAATACCGGGATGCTCTGCCGATTAAAGCAAAAGGCGCCATCACATCCTTTTACGACCTGTACGTCGACATCATAGATGATGTTGGGGTGATTTCACGTGTTACCTCTATACTTGCTGAGAAACGAATCAGTATTACAAATATCCGGGTAATTGAGGCCAGAGAGGATATTTACGGCGTACTGAGAGTGAGTTTCCAATCGGAAGAAGATCGCCAGAACGCAAAAGAGAGTCTTGAAGACCTTCAATTCACCACATATATTGCCATTTAGCAAAGGGGGCCAATTTCATGTCAAAACGATTAAAGCCAGTTTCCGGTCTTCACGGGACCATTCAAATTCCCGGAGATAAATCCATCTCCCATAGGGCCGTTATGTTTGGTTCCATCGCTGACGGACGTACAACGGTAACGGGTTTTTTACCTGGAGATGACTGTTTAAGCACCGTAGACTGTTTCAGAAAAATGGGAGTCAGCATCGAACAGAAAAAAGATACAGTTATAATAGAAGGAAAAGGTTTAAAGGGCCTGAAGGAACCGATGGATATACTCGATGCCGGAAACTCAGGTACAACGATCCGATTGATGCTCGGCATCCTTGCAAACACTCCGTTTCACTCTTGCATGACTGGGGATTCATCCATTGCCAAACGCCCAATGAAGAGGGTAACGAACCCGTTGCGGGAGATGGGGGCTGCCATTGAAGGCAGAGATCAAGGAAATTATGTTCCTTTAAGCATACGCGGAGGACAATGCAAAGGGATCGATTATCATTCCCCCGTCGCGAGTGCACAGGTAAAGTCAGCCATTTTGCTTGCAGGACTATCTGCAGAAGGCACAACCTCCGTTACAGAGCCTTTCAAATCCCGTGATCATACAGAACGCATGCTTGGAGCGTTTGGATGCAAAGTAGATGTGGACGGAAATACAGCAAGCATAAACGGCGGTCAAGGATTAACAGGGACCCACATTGAAGTACCCGGAGATATTTCCTCTGCTGCCTTCTTCCTTGTAGCCGGCTCCATCATTCCCAACAGCGAGATCACTTTGAAAAAAGTAGGAATGAATCCTACCCGGACGGGTATCATCGACGTATTAAAAGAGATGGGCGCTGACATCACCGTTTCTCATATTGAAGGAGAAGATGCGGAGCCATACGCTGATCTTACAGTCAAGACCTCCAGACTGAATGGGATTGAGATCAGCGGCTCGATCATTCCACGATTGATCGATGAGATCCCCATTATAGCGCTGGCTGCCACGCAAGCCACAGGGACAACGGTGATTAAAGACGCGGCAGAACTAAAAGTGAAAGAAACAAACAGAATTGATACGGTCGTGCATGAACTGCAAAAGATGGGTGTGGAAATTGAAGCAACCTCTGATGGTATGATCATAAAAGGAACGTCATCTCTCAAAGGAGCAGAGGTTGACAGCCACGGAGATCATCGGATCGGAATGATGCTGGCCGTTGCGTCCTGCCTGGGTGAAGGAGAAACCACACTATTGAACAGTGATGCTGTTTCCGTTTCATACCCTGGATTTTTTGGAGAGCTAGAAAAACTTCAAAACGAAAACATCGGTGTTTAATTTGTACACACAATAAAGTAGAAAAAATTTAACATGCAGCATAAACTGCGGAGAGGCCAAACCGGCTCTCCGCTTTTTTAATAAAGAAGAACGGCTTCTCCATAATCTTGTATGCACGTTTGCACTGTTGATATGGTATGATACAATCATTGAGATTATGGAACTAGCGAAGGAGAAATAAAACTATGATTACAGTAACAAATGTAGGTCTGCGCTACGGCGATCGTAAGCTCTTTGAAGATGTGAACATAAAGTTCACTCCAGGTAACTGCTACGGCTTGATCGGCGCTAACGGGGCTGGGAAATCCACGTTTCTTAAAATTTTGTCCGGCGAAATCGAACCGCAAACCGGAGATGTTCATATAACCCCTGGCGAGCGTCTGGCCGTCTTAAAACAGAATCACTTTGAATATGAAGAAAATGAAGTATTGCAAACAGTGATTATGGGTCATGCCCGTCTATACCAGATCATGCAGGAAAAAGACGCGATCTATATGAAGCCCGATTTCACAGATGAAGACGGCATTAAAGCTGCGGAGCTTGAAGGTGAATTTGCGGAGCTGAACGGGTGGGAGGCAGAGTCCGAGGCCGCTATCCTCTTGAAAGGATTAGGAATCGGAGAGGATCTTCATTATAAAAAGATGGCTGACCTGTCAGGATCGGAAAAAGTAAAGGTTTTGCTTGCTCAGGCCCTATTTGGCAAGCCGGATATCCTCCTCCTGGATGAGCCGACGAACCACTTGGATTTGCGCGCGATCCAATGGCTTGAAGAGTTTTTAATTAATTTTGAAAACACGGTTATCGTTGTATCTCATGACCGTCATTTCTTAAATAAAGTCTGTACTCACATGGCTGACTTGGATTTTGGAAAGATCCAGCTCTATGTCGGAAACTATGATTTCTGGTATGAGTCCAGCCAGCTTGCATTGAAAATGGCACAGGAACAAAACAAGAAGAAAGAAGAAAAAATTAAGGAACTTCAAAACTTCGTAGCCCGATTCAGTGCGAATGCCTCCAAATCAAAACAGGCAACATCAAGGAAAAAGCTCCTTGAAAAGATTTCTCTCGATGATATCCGGCCTTCCACACGCCGCTATCCTTTCGTTAACTTTTCCATAGACCGTGAAATCGGCAACGACCTTCTTATGGTGAAGGACCTCAGTAAAACGATTGACGGTGAAAAAGTGTTAAACAACGTGAGCTTTACCATGAATAAAGGAGACAAGATTGCGTTTGTCGGAAAAGATGAAAACGCAGTAACGGTTCTCTTTAAAATCTTGATGGGTGAGATGGAAGCGGACAGCGGCAGCTTTAAATGGGGAGTTACGACTTCTCAGGCCTATTTCCCTAAAGATAATACTTCCTACTTTGAAAATAACGATCTGAACCTTGTTGACTGGCTGCGCCAATACTCACCGGTCGACCAATCAGAGAGTTTTTTGCGCGGCTTCTTAGGGCGCATGCTGTTTTCAGGTGAAGAAGTGCTTAAAAAATCTAAAGTGCTTTCCGGAGGAGAAAAGGTCCGCTGCATGCTCTCAAAAATGATGCTTAGCGGGAGCAATGTGCTGCTGCTTGATGACCCGACAAACCACTTGGATCTAGAATCAATTACGGCGCTAAACAATGGACTGATCAGCTATAAGGGCTCTATCCTGTTTACATCTCATGACCATCAGTTTGTTCAAACCATCGCCAACCGAATTGTTGAGATCACACCGAACGGTCTTCTTGATAAACAAATGACGTATGATGAATTCCTTGAAAACGAAGATCTTCAAAAACAAAGAGAAAAAATGTATCAATAAAAAAAACGGCCGGGCAGGCCGTTTTTTTTTTATTGTCTCTAAAAAGTGAGACTCAAACATGCCAGTTGATTGAAAGGGACATGTTCCGTTCCTTTCTCTCATTGAATTTTAGTCTGCTGGTACAAATAGTCCATATTCCTCTGAGGTCATCGTACTATACTTGATATTTAGGAATTCACTAGTATAGTAGAAAAATTTATTATGGTCTGGATTTCCTTGTTTTTTCAATTGATTCTTTGTATAGTGTGAATAATATTAATGAGAAAGGAAGCTGCAATGTTCCAAGAGATTAAATACTATCGCTTCGGGGAAGCAGGGATTTTACTGGAATTTGGAGATGGGATTTCTGTCGACATGAATCAGCAAATCCATAATATCTCCAGATGGCTTAATGAAAACCCCTTTGATGGGTTCATCGAAACGGTTCCCGCATACAACACACTTACAGTCCTTTATGATCCTATGAAATTTGCACACCCTGAAAAATCAGCTTTTGAACTCGCCAAAAATCGGGTCAAAATGCGAATGGAATCCATGCCTAAAGAAGAAGCTTCCTCACGACATGTCATTAAAATACCTGTATGTTACGGCAGTGACTTTGGCCCTGATCTGGAAAACGTAGCAAAATTGAATAGTCTGTCCCCGGAAGAAGTAATAAAAATACATACCGAGAACACCTACTATGTTTATATGCTCGGCTTCGCTCCCGGGTTTCCGTTCTTAGGTGGAATGTCCTCTCGCATTTCCGCACCGAGGCTTTCTTCCCCGCGTCTATCCATTCCAAAGGGAAGTGTCGGAATAGCAGGCAAACAGACGGGGATCTATCCGATTGAAACGCCAGGCGGCTGGCAATTGATCGGCCGTACACCATTAGAACTGTTCAGGCCATCCCTGAATCCCCCGACCCTGATAGAAGCAGGAGATCAAGTTAAGTTTTACGAAATCACATTAGAAGAATACCATTCTTGGGAGGCTGACCATGGCCATAATGATTAACAAACCGGGGATGCTGACCAGCCTTCAGGATCTCGGCCGCTATACCTATCAGCAGTATGGGGTGATTGTAAGCGGGTCAATGGATCCTTTTGCTCATACTGCAGCCAATCTTTTAGTTGGAAATTCAGAAGGAGAAGCTACACTTGAAGTCACACTCACCGGTCCTAAACTAACGTTTGGGATCGATACGTTTATTGCCATCTGCGGTGCCGATCTCACACCGTCACTCAATGAAAAGGCGATTGAAAACTGGAGAACGATCTCTGTAAGAAAAGGAGATGTGCTGGAATTTGGCAATTGCAAGTGGGGATGCAGAGCATACATCGCTGTAGCCGGGGGTTATGATACGGGCCGTGTGATGGGAAGCAAAAGCACGTATTTGCGAGCTGGAATGGGCGGTTATCAAGGAAGAGCTTTGAAAGAAGGGGATACACTCCCGGTGAATTCAGACGGGAACGGCTTTCATCCAACGTCTTTCAATTGGTTTATCAGCCATGAACCGAGAGCCATGTATCTTGATATGAATACCATCCGTGCAGTTAAAGGCAGGCATTTTGACCTCTTTACGAAGGAAAGCCAAACGGCTTTCTTCAATGAAAAATTCAAAATATCTACTCAATCGGACAGAATGGGCTACCGGGCAGAGGGAACTGAACTGAAGCTGCAACAACAAAAAGAGATCCTGTCCGAACCTGTTCTGTTTGGAACCGTTCAAGTTCCGTCAGAGGGTAAACCGATCATCCTGATGGCAGACCGCCAAACGACAGGCGGATATCCGAAAATAGCACAGGTGGCTTATGTTGACTTGCCTAAGCTGGCACAAGCAAAACCCGGAGACTCGATTGTATTTCAAGAAATCACGGAAGAGGAAGCACAAATCAGCTACATCATACAAAAGATAGAGCTGGACTACCTGAAAGCCGGGATCAGACTGAAGAACAGGGAGTGATTAAACGATGAAGTATTCCGTAGACCTCAATTGTGATATGGGAGAAAGTTTTGGCAGATATAAAATTGGCTATGATGAACAGATGATGCATTATATTTCATCCGCCAATATCGCCTGTGGTTTTCACGCAGGAGATCCTTCAATAATGAAACATACGGTCAAACTTGCACTGGAAAGACAGGTCGCCATTGGTGCTCACCCAGGCCTGCCGGATCTGGCCGGGTTCGGACGCCGGATGATGAATATAACCCCTGAAGAAGCATATGATTACGTGCTTTATCAGGTCGGCGCCTTATCAGCTTTTGTACGCGCAGAAGGAGGAAGACTGCGTCATGTCAAGCCTCATGGAGCTTTATACAATATGGCGGCCATTAATAAAGACCTTTCGCGGGGCATATCTGAAGCCATATATAAACTAGACCCAGAAATTATATTGTATGGCTTGGCAGGGAGCCGGTTGATAGAAGCAGGCAGAGCATCCGGCCTACAAACATGCAGTGAAGTTTTTGCAGACAGGACGTATCAGCCAGACGGCACACTGACGCCGAGAAGCCAACCCGACAGCTTGCTGACGGATGATCACCAAGCCGTCGGCCAAGTGATAAAAATGGTAAAGCACAACAAGGTCGGCACCCCAGCTGGAGAAATCGAAATTAAAGCAGAGACCATTTGTATCCATGGTGACGGGGAGCATGCTCTGTCTTTTGCACAAAAGATTAACGATGCATTCAAGAAAGAGGGTATTCAACGTCTGCAGCACGGGTAAGCGAGCCTGTCTACATAAAGAAATTAAAACGTACACTCTCACTTTTAGACCTTTATTCGTTAAGTGTGGATGCCGGTTTTTTTAACTTGCTAAGAGTCAAAGCTTTCAAAACCAGGCGCTTCGTTTTACAATAGATTGAAAGAGGTGAGCAGGGTGGGAAATTTAAACGAATGGTTTCAAAAGGGGTTAACGAAAGACGAATACTTTGAAAGCATGCAAGTCAACAAGGAAGAGCTGCTGGCCATCTACAACAGCTTTACACTTTCTGATGAGGACAGGGATTTTTATCAGCAGTTTCCTCTTCTTGAACTAAAAGCAGCGGTTCTGACGGCTGACTGGTGCGGTGATGCACTTCTTTGTGTTCCGATCATACAGAGAATCGCAGAATATGCCGGGATCGAGCTGCGCTTTTTAGTCCGTGATGAAAATCTTGAACTTATGGACCAATACCTAACGAACGGTACAGCCCGCGCTATTCCAAAATTCATTTTTATCGATCAGGAAGGAAATGAGAAAGCGGTTTGGGGGCCTCGATCACCAGAGGTGCAGACTCTGATCATGAGTGAACGAAGCACTTTGCCAGCAAAGGAAGACCCTTCGTTTGATGAAAAACAAAAAGAGATGTACAAAAATTTCAAAGCTCGGATGACAACTGACCAAGCATTATGGGAATCAGTCAATAAAAGCGTAAAAGAGGAACTTAAGAATCTTTTATAAGAATGGCTTAGGGAGCAGCTCAACAAAGAAGAGCTGCTCTCCTTTGTTGTGCAGGCAAACTATTTTGTCATAAATTGGGCCCCCCTTATAATGGACTTAAGAAAGGAAACACTGAGAGAATTGAGGTACACAATGATGGGAAAACAAAATGAACAGTCTATCGGAATCTGGTACGCAGCACTATCGTATTTGATGTGGGGATTTCTTCCACTATACTGGAAACCTCTTCATTCCGTGGAATCGGGTGATGTCCTAGCTCATCGGATCCTTTGGTCTTTCGAATTTATGATCGCCGTGATTCTTTTGATGAACAAGACTTCAGATTTCTTCAGCAATCTTAGAAATCTTTTTTTTCAAAAGAAAAATTTTCTCGCTGTTTTGGCCTCATCCCTCTTGATCAGCGCCAACTGGCTCATTTATATTTGGGCAGTAAATAATAATCATGTGGTTGAAGCCAGTCTGGGCTACTACATTAACCCGCTGGTCAGCGTGTTGTTGGGCATTATCGTTCTGAAAGAAAAATTAAATTCTTGGCAGATCGCATCATTTGGGGTAGCTCTCATCGGGGTCGGTCTGTTAACCTTCCAATATGGAAAATTCCCATGGATTGCGGTATCCCTTGCTTTGAGCTTCGGTTTGTATGGGCTGACAAAAAAAATGGGCAGCTATGATTCGATTCTTGGACTGACCTATGAAACGATGTTTGCAGCCCCTCTGGCCCTTATCTATGTTGTTTTTGCCCATCAGAAGGGTACAGAAGCCTTTGCCACTCAAAACACCACAGTGACCCTGCTGCTGGTCGGAGCGGGGGTAGTCACCGCCATTCCTTTATTATGCTTCGCACAGGGCGCAAAGCGGATTTCTTTATCTATGATTGGATTTCTGCAATACATCGCACCAACGATCATGCTCATATTAGGGGTTTTCCTCTATCATGAAGATTTTTCAAACACCCGTCTTTTTTCTTTTATTTTAATTTGGATGGCTCTGGTAATCTTCTCAATTTCTAAAACAAGGTGGATGGCTCGGTTACAGCCTAAAAATAAGCACAAAACATACGGTACTTAAGTATTTTTCGCCGGAAATCGCCGTTTATCGCCAATTTTCTTGAAAGTTAACTTTTGACCTATGCCCATACTGTGCTAAAATAACCATGAAAACGTTTAATTAAGAAGTTCCGATCTGCTTTCGCTTTATTGCAAAAGAATGAAATTACCGTGATTTGCAAAAAAATCGTTTTATTGTTGAGCATTCAGGGCATGTATTTCAATGATGATAAATTTGCTTTTGCTATAAAAACAGGAACTTTGAGAACTTCCTATTTAAGTTGTTAATATTTGCTATTAAATCGCAGCAGGGGGTATCAACCAATGAGCACAAACCGTCCAAGCCAGGATTCACCATGGCAGGGATTTTACGGACCGAACCTTGGTTATGTCATTGAATTGTTCGAACAGTATTCAGCTGATCCCAATTCAGTAGACGAGGAACTAAGAAAACAGTTTGAAGAGTGGGGTCCGCCACCATCTTCTGATGAAGCAAATCAAGATGCTCGCAGCAGTCTGTCCCAGCAAACTCCATCCGGAGTTTCAGTCCAAAAAATCGTTGCTGCATCAAACCTAGCCGAAAACATCCGTACTTACGGCCATTTGGCATCCGAAATTCATCCCCTTGAAAAAGTGTCAAAAGACATTAAGTTACTGAATCCATCCCATTATGGGCTGAGCGAGGCGGACTTGAAAACGATTCCAGCCTCTTTGATTTGGGCTGAGGCGCCAAGAGATGTCCAGAATGGATGGGAAGCGATTAACCGCTTAAAAGAAATTTATACCAAATCTATGGCCTATGAGTTCAGCCATGTCCACGTTGAAGAAGAACACAACTGGCTGAATAACATGGTAGAGTCAGGATACATCTATCCTGAAATGACAAACGAAGAAAAGATCGCATTATTGCAGCGCCTGACAGAAGTTGAAGGCTTTGAAAAATTCCTGCACCGTACATTTGTCGGACAGAAACGTTTCTCCATCGAAGGTCTTGATATCCTTGTTCCAATGCTCGATGAGATGATTCACCAGAGCGTTAAAGGGGGAACAAGCAATGTCATGATCGGCATGGCACACCGTGGTCGCCTGAATGTACTTGCTCATACTTTAGGAAAACCTTACGAGAAAATTTTCGCTGAATTTCATCATTCGCCAAACAAGGAGCTGATTCCTTCTGAAGGTTCAAGAGGGATTAGTTTTGGCTGGACGGGTGATGTGAAATATCACCTTGGAGCAGACCGTTCTATCGAAGAAAACACAGCTAGAGCGACATTAACACTTGCTAATAACCCGTCTCACCTTGAGTTTGTTAATCCCGTAGTCGTGGGATATACACGTGCTGCACAAGAGGTTCGTACAGAGCCTGGATATCCGCAGCAGGATGTAAATAAATCCTTCGCGATTTCAATCCATGGTGATGCGGCTTTCCCAGGCGAGGGAATTGTTGCTGAGACTCTTAACCTCAGCCGTTTGAAAGGATATCAGACTGGCGGATCCGTTCACATTATCGCAAATAACATGATCGGATTTACGACTGAAAGCTCTGATTCACGATCCACCAGATATTCCAGTGACCTTGCGAAAGGTTTTGAAATTCCGATCGTACACGTAAACGCAGATGATCCGATTGCGTGTATCGCTGCCATTACACTGGCATATCAATACCGTATGCGTTTCCAAAAGGACTTCTTGATCGACTTGGTCGGATATCGCCGTTTTGGCCACAACGAAATGGACGATCCTGCAGTGACACAGCCTGCAACTTATGAAAAAGTAAACAGCCATCCAACGGTACGGGCATTGTTTGCCAAACAGCTGGAAGCTGAAGGTGTCATTAAAGGAGGACAGGCGGACGAAATGGACAAGGACGTTCAGCAGAGGCTGCAGAAAGAATATGAAAAAGTGAAAGGCGTGACTAAAGACGGGGAAGTAAAGGATGTAGAGGTTCCTGACTACGTTAAAGGGTTCCCTGCTGTAGATACATCTGTTTCATTGGATGAGCTGAAAGAAATCAACCAGGCTCTTCTACAAAGACCTGAAGGCTTTACGGTTTATCCTAAACTGGAAAGAATCCTCGCAAGAAGAGCCAATGCTCTTGATGAGGGCAGCAAAGTTGACTGGGCACTTGCTGAAACGCTTGCGTTTGCCACCATCCTTGGTGATGGCACGCCGATCCGCATTACCGGACAGGACGTTGAGCGCGGGACATTCGCTCAAAGACACCTTGTCCTGCATGACAGCCAAAATGGCAAGCTGTTTTCACCGCTCCATCAGATTCCGCAGGCAAAAGCAGCCTTCGGCATCCATAACAGTCCGCTCTCTGAAGCATCTGTTCTAGGTTTCGAATATGGATACAATGTTTTTGCACCAGAGACACTTGTTCTTTGGGAAGCACAATATGGCGACTTCGCAAATGCTGCACAAGTAATCTTTGATCAATTTATTTCTGCTGGTCGGGCAAAATGGGGTCAAAAATCTGGTCTGGTCATGCTTCTTCCACACGGTTATGAAGGACAAGGTCCCGAGCATTCAAGCGGACGAATTGAAAGATTCCTTCAGCTTGCTGCGGAGAATAACTGGACAGTGGCTAACCTTACCAGCGCCGCACAGTACTTCCATATATTAAGACGCCAGGCAGCAATCCTGGACAAGGAAGAAGTTCGGCCGCTCGTCATCATGACGCCGAAGAGCCTCTTAAGGAATCCAAGAACATCTTCAGCAGGAAACATGCTTGGAGAAGGGGAATTCAAACCGGTTCTTGAGCAGGATGGGTTAGGAAAAAATGCGGAACAGATCAAACGCGTCGTTCTTTGCACAGGGAAAGTTGCTATTGATTTAGCGGCTGAAGCTGAAGGAAAAACGGAGGAGTTGAAACATCTTCATATCCTTCGCGTCGAACAGCTGTATCCTTTCCCTAAAAACGAGATTAAAGAGATTCTTGACCGCTACCCTCATTTAGAGGAAGTGGCATGGGTTCAAGAAGAGCCGAAAAACATGGGATCATGGGCCTTTATCGAATCTAAGCTGCGCGCTGTCTCTCCAGAAAGTGCCAGTGTAAAATATATTGGACGTCCAGACCGGTCCAGTCCATCAGGCGGAGACCCTGACATTCATAAAAAAGAACAAGAACGTATTGTATCTGTCGCTCTGCGAGCAGACCAGACCAAAACGATAACTTCCGAGGGAGGCAATGAACGTGATTGAAATTAAAGTACCTGAACTAGCTGAATCCATCTCAGAGGGCACAATTGCACAATGGCTTAAAAATGTAGGTGACAACGTAAAAAAAGGCGATAACATTGTCGAACTGGAAACGGATAAAGTAAACATTGAAATCAGCGCGGACTACGATGGGATTATTCAAGAAGTTCTCCGTGAAGAAGGCGATACAGTAGAAGTCGGGGATATTATCGCTGTACTTAAAGAGAATGGTGAGGGTGCAGGGGATGTTCCAAGCGAAGCTCCAGCTCCTTCTGTAAGTCATCAACAGGCTGCTCAGCCAGCTGCTGAAGCTCCGGCAGCCGCACCAAACAAACCTGCTGCAGAATCAGAGCAAAGAAAAGAAACTGACCGTCCTTTAGCTTCACCTGCAGCACGCAAACTTGCCCGTGAGCTTGGAATCGATCTTTCTAAAGTAGAAGCGCGCGATCCCCTTGGCCGAGTTCGTCCAGAGGATGTAAAAGCAGCTTCCGAAAAACCAGCTAGCCAGCCTGAACAGAAAGCTGCTAGAGCACCTGAGAAAAAACAAGAGAGCACCCCAAGATCAGCGGACGTACCAGGAAAGCCGGTGGAACGCATGAAACTTTCGCGCCGCCGCCAGACGATTGCTAAACGCCTTGTTGAAGTCCAGCAGACTGCAGCAATGCTTACAACGTTCAACGAAGTGGATATGACAGCGATCAACGATATCCGTAAACGCCGAAAAGATGCGTTTTTACAGCAGAATGACGTAAAGCTTGGATATATGTCTTTCTTTACGAAAGCAGTTGTAGGAGCGCTCAAACAATTCCCGCTGCTTAATGCTGAAATTCAGGGAGACGAAGTCCTTCTTAAAAAGTTCTATGATATTGGAATTGCAGTAGGAGCTGAAGAAGGTTTAGTTGTTCCTGTCGTAAGAGACGCTGACAAGCTTAGCTTTGCCGGTATTGAAAAAGAAATCCTGTCCCTTGGCAAAAAAGCTAGAGAAAATAAATTGACGCTTTCAGAGCTTCAAGGCGGAACGTTCACGATCACAAATGGCGGAATCTTTGGCTCCCTTATGTCTACACCGATTTTAAACGCGCCTCAAGTAGGGATCCTTGGAATGCATGGCATTAAAATGCGCCCAATAGCCATCGATGCAGAAAGAATGGAAAATCGTCCGATGATGTACATCGCCCTTTCTTATGACCACCGTATCGTTGACGGACGTGAAGCCGTGAGCTTCCTTGCTAAAGTGAAAGAAATGCTTGAAGACCCAGAATCACTATTATTACAAGGGTAATTACTTTAAAACCAGGGAATGAATTTCCCTGGTTTTTTTATGATTAAATCCATTCCGGGATGTAGGCAAATTGATCGTTTCCCTTTAAAATAAAGGGAGGATCACGATAAAGAAAAGAAAGGGCTGAGAAAAATGGGAATGCCGTTGGAATTAAATACAATCATTGTTACAAAAAACAAAGAAACCCGTTTGGAGTCGTCCAACTTTTATAAATTAAGAAAAGATGGCTACCGGCTGTATCCTCTTGATATCCCGCTTGAAATTCGGAAGACGAGGGAAACAAAACCTGTGGCCATTGCCAAAATCTGCGAACTGACATGGAAAGAGGGAGCAACAGAAATCACATACGAATTAATCGACCTCAACACTGTGAATTAATAACAAAAAATACTATCGAATTATGTCGAATCGAAGTACGATAAATGGCTTCGTCCTACGAAATGATATGTGTACAGCTCAATTTGATGAAAAAGGGGCGCACGCTGTCATGATAATGGATGAACTTTTAAACGGGATTACAGTTACAAAACCTGAAAACCATGACCCTTTGCTGCCGATTACAGGGATTCAGTTCAATTCCCGGAAAATTGTGCCAGGGGATTTATTCGTAGCCATTGATGGATTTAGTGCAGACGGACATCGGTTTATCGATCAAGCGATTGCAAACGGAGCAATAGCGGTCGTCGGTCAGCAGCCAATAGCGGGGTTAGAGGTACCATATTACCAAACTTCAGATTCAAGGAAAGCGCTGGCAAGAATGGCAAGCAACTTTTATGGCCATCCGTGTAAAAAACATATTATGATTGGGGTTACGGGCACAAACGGAAAGACAACCACCGCGTACTTATTGAAACATATCATTGAGCAGTCAGGTAGAACGTGCTCAATGATCGGCACGGTAAATAACATTATAAATAATCAGGTGATCAAGTCGAAAAACACGACTCCGGACCCGCTCGAAATACAGTCACTACTCGCAGAAAGCTTAGACGAGGTAGTCATTATGGAAGTTTCTTCACACGGAATTGAGCAGCAGCGGATTGAGGGCATATACTTTGATTATGCCATTTTTACGAATTTAGGCAATGATCACCTGGATTATCACGAAAGCATTGAAGCGTATTTTAATGTGAAGTCCAGGCTTTTTAAACGGATGAAAAAACATGGAACTTCAATTATTGCCTCCCACAATGAATGGGGGCGGAAGCTGCAATACAAATTAGCTGATTCCGCTCAAGAGGTGTTCACATTCGGAAATCGAACCGATGACGAAATGCAGCTGATCAACGTTTGTACAGAGTATTTTCCTGTCATCAAAGTGAGGCATGGTAAATCAACACAAAAGATCCAGGTGCCTCTGCCTGGCATGCATAACGTATGGAACACTCTTGGGGCACTCTTGACCGTTGAAAAAATGGGGATATCAATAAAGGAAGCTGCCCGTCACCTATCAACATTTAAAGGGGTTCCCGGACGTTTTGAAACGTTCAGCCATCCAGAAGGAGCAACATTTATTGTGGATTATGCCCATACAGAGGATGCCATCGAATATTGCTATCAAACGGCAAAACGTGAGAACGCTGAAAGAATAGTTCATATTTTAGGGTTCAGAGGAAAAAGGGATTCTGCCAAAAGAAAAGATATCGTCTCCCTTTGTTCAGATGTTTGCTCTCAACTCATACTAACCTTGGATGACCTAAATGGAGTCCCGAAGGACAGAATGGTAGATGAATTAAAAAAATTGAACAACGAATTTGCGGACGGAAGCGCCGAGATTATACCCGACCGCACCAAAGCGATTCAGCATGCATGGGATAAGGCAAAGGATGGCGACTGGGTGTTCATTACAGGAAAAGGGCAGGAAACATACAAACAATCCTTTAAATTGCCTACGTCAACCGATAAACAAACCATCCAATTTTTAAAAACGGCAAAACATCCGGTTTCCAGCTAAAACGCCTCTAGACTTAGAGGCGTTTTACTTTTATACAACCGTGTCTGCTAGCGAAACGATTGTCTCTCATATTTTCGTTGAAGATGTCTTATATCGGAGATCAATTTTCTGCCCGCAATCGGTTCATATTGTTTATACATAGGATTGAGCTTCTCAATCCATTTCTGTTTTTCATACGGTGTCAGCTCATGTATCTGTATATTTGATTCTTTTTTTATGAGACGCAGCTGTTCTTTGTTCATGGTTCGATAATGGTCCTGGTTCCACTGGACCGTTTCATTAATGGAATTCTGTATGAGCACCCTGACTTTCAAAGGCAGGCTATGCCAATAATCTTCATTCATCAATATGGCGTATCCTAAAAACCCATGGTTGCTGATCGTCATGTAATCTTGAACACGGTAATATTTTTTTGAATAGATGTTAGAGATCGTATTCTCTTCTCCAGTTACATTTCCTGATTCCAGGTTTCGGTAGGTTTCATTAAAATCGATTGGTTTGCTTTGCCCGTCGAGAAGTTCAAACTGTTTTTTCAGCACCACGCTGGACATGATACGAAACTTTTCGTCTTTAAAATCATTCGGTTTGATTATTGCATGGTCCTTATTGGTGATTTGCTTTAAACCGTTCACCCAAAAACCAAGGCCTTTAATGTTTTGTTGCTCTAGAGATGCAAGCAATGATTTTCCGATGTCTCCGTTCAATCCCTCATTGATCGCTGATTCTGTAGGAAACGCGAACGGCAGGTCAAGAACTTGCCACTTTGATGAAACTCCCCCCAGCTTTGATGTAGCAGGAGCAATCATTTGTACCTTACCACTCTTTAAGGCATCCAGCTCTTCTTTATCGGTATACAGACTGCCGTTAGGAAACACCTCTACCTTTACTCTGTGATCGGATTTTTGCTCCACCAGATCGGCAAATTTTTGTGCCGCAAGTCCTTTAGGTGTGTTCTCAGCCACCACATGGCTGAATTTAATGACGATCTGTTTTTGGATGCCTGATTGATCATCATCAAAAGCCATCTGTTGTTCTTTATGATTAAGATGAAAGCCTATATAAAACGAAAGCAATAAACCAGTGATGAGAAAAACGGATATTCCTAAGATTTGTTTCATGTTCAGCCTCTTTTGTACTCTTTTTCCATTAAGTCTAGCATAACTTAAAAACCATGTTACAATATTACACAGAATTTAATGGAAGGAATGGCTTGGCCAGATGAAATTTATAAGATTGCCCATCCGCTGGAAAATCATCATTTTATCGTTCGGAATCGTTCTTTTCTCCCTTTTAATTGGAGGCATCATCATTACTGGCAAAATTGTGGATATGAGGGAAGAGGAACTCGGCAACCGTGCCATGATTACTGCCCGGACGGTGGCTGAGCTTCCTGAAGTACAGATGCAGATCCAAAAGAAGGATGGGGCTGATGTCATCAATCCGATTGTGGAAAAAATAAGAGTCATTAATAATGCAGATTACATCGTTGTATTGAACATGGATCATTACAGATACTCTCATCCAGTTTATGGGCTCATTGGAACGAAATCAGCCGGAAAAGACGAGGGACCGGCCTTTGCAGACCATACCTACATATCCAAGGCAAAAGGAGATCTTGGGATTGCTGTCCGTGCTTTTATGCCTGTTAAGAATGCACAACTGGAACAAGTTGGTGTCGTTATTGTCGGAAACATACTTCCGGGGTACCTCGAAATTCTTCAAAGTTTAAAAGCACAGGCCGCCCTTATTATGTTCTTAACGTTACTCTTTGGCCTTCTTGGTTCGTGGATGCTGGCCAGGCATATTAAACAGCAGATGTTCCAGCTGGAACCGCATGAGATCGTGCGGATGTATGAGGAGAGTACAGCTGCTTTCCATGCAATGCATGAAGGGGTGATCGCTGTCGATGTGAAAGAGAACATCACTATCTTCAACGAAAAGGCAAAATCAATTTTTCAGGTGGAAGGCAGCCTTACAGGTAAACCGATAAGATCGGTCATCCCGGACACGAGGCTTCCTGAAATCATTCAGTTTGGAAAGCCGGTTTACAATCAAGAGATTAATGTAAGCGGTAAGATCATTATGAGCAATCGAATTCCGATAAAAGATAATCATAACGTGATAGGAGCAGTTGCGATCTTTCAGGACCGGACAAAGGTTGCTAAAATGGCGGAAGAACTAACGGGGGTAAAAGCGTTCGTAGAAGCTCTCCGCATTCAAAATCACGAGCATTTGAACAAGCTGCATACAATAGCAGGACTTATTCAGCTGGACAAGGGCGAGCGGGCCCTTCAGTATGTTTTTGATATTTCGGAGCAACAGAAAAGTCTCACGCGTTTCGTGACAAAAAATATAAAAAATGACAGTATTGCCGGACTGCTCATAAGCAAAGTGAGCAGAGGAAAAGAATTGAAAATCAATGTAGTGATCGACAGCCTGAGCCGTTTGGAGGAGCTTCCCTATCCGCTGAATGAACATGACATCGTAATGATCCTCGGGAATCTAATAGAAAATTCCATACATGCCTTAAACGAATCAGATTCACCGGACAAACATATCGATATCAGTATTGAACAGGACAGTGAAATCTGTGCTCTGTTGGTCGAAGACAATGGTCCAGGAATCCCTGAACATATCAAACCATACATTTTTGACAAGGGTGTCACTACGAAAGGGGAAAAAGGACTGGGACTTGGTTTATATTTAGTTAAAGAGATTGTGGATAAAGGCAAAGGGGACATAAAACTATCTTCCTATCCCAATGGAGGGACGAGCTTTTACATCACGTTCCCAATGAACGGAAGGAGACATTCATGAACCGAAAAACCATTTCAGTTGTTTTAATCGAAGACGATCCGATGGTGCAGGAAGTGAATAAAACATTTATTGAAAAAGTGAGCGGCTTTGAGGTGAACGGAACCGCAGGCAATGGAGTGGAAGGGGTTAAAACCATTCTGGAACTCCAACCAGATCTAGTCATCCTCGATATTTTCATGCCCCAGCAGGATGGGCTTGAAACACTGTATCAGATAAGAAAAAACAAGATAAAAGTTGATGTGATCATCATATCTGCAGCCAATGATAGGGACACAATACAGACTATGCTCCAACAGGGCGCCATGGACTATATCATCAAACCGTTTAAATTTGATAGAATCAAGCAGGCACTGGAACGGTATAAAGATTATTACACGCAATTTTCCCCAGACGGTGAAATGTCACAAAAGGAAGTGGATACGCTATTATCCGGAATACATACACCGCATTTTGAACAGGATCGAAAGGAAATCCCGAAAGGATTAAATCAAATCACACTGAAACAGATTATGGCTTATCTTCGGGCGCAATCCTGCGGCAAATCTTCAGAGGAAGTAGCTGAAGGGGTCGGGATCGCCCGTGTGACAGCAAGAAGGTATTTAGAGTATCTTGAAAAAAGGGGAGAAATCAAATTGGATATGCAGTATGGAGGAGTAGGACGGCCAGTTAACCGGTATCTTATGAAAAACGACTAAAGATAACTGGCAAATGGAAAGACCAAAAAGACCAAAAAGGACAATATAACCTAAATATTCACTAAATATTCAGAAAGCGTTATCATCAATTCTAAGGGTGATAGCGCTTTCAGTTTGTTATTCACTATAAAAGGAGGAAGAACATGAAACCCCTGTTTAAGAACCTGACCTTTCAAGTCATCATTGCTATTATTCTGGGTATCACTGTGGGGCTGCTATGGCCCGAAGCCGGAAAGAACATGAAACCGCTGGGTGATACGTTCATTAATGCCGTTAAGATGGTCATCTCACCTATTATTTTTCTTACCATTGTTCTCGGAATTGCTAAAATGGGGGATATGAAAAAAGTAGGCAAGGTTGGAGGAAAAGCTTTTATCTATTTTGAAATCGTCACGACATTTGCTCTGATCATCGGGTTGATCATTGTCAATATCATTAAACCTGGGGCAGGGCTGGACTTTGACAAGCTTCAAAAAGGGGATGTTTCTCAATATACCTCTGGCGGTGGAGATGGAGGAATCAACTGGGTAGACTTCGTTACTCATATTGTTCCCGAGAATATGGTTGACGCATTCGCTAAGGGAGATATCCTGCAGGTCCTGTTTTTCTCTATCCTGTTTGGAGTGGGATTAACGGCTCTGGGAGTAAAAGGGAAACCAGTGATCGAATTTTTCGATAAGCTTCTGAACATCTTTTTTAATGTCGTAGGGTATATCATGAAAGCAGCGCCATTAGGAGCTTTTGGAGCAATGGCGTTCACCATTGGAAACTTTGGGCTTTCATCCTTGCTGCCCTTAGGGAAGCTGATGATTTCCGTCTATGTGACCATGTTTCTTTTCGTCATCATTGTGTTGAACATCATCTGTAAAATGTACGGTTTCAGTTTATGGAAATATTTGAAGTTTATCAAAGATGAAATTCTTATTGTTCTTGGAACGAGCTCCTCCGAATCTGTTCTTCCGAGGATGATGAATAAGATGGAGCGGTTCGGATGTTCAAAGTCTGTAGTCGGACTCGTGATACCTACCGGCTATTCTTTTAATCTAGATGGTACTTCCATCTACCTTTCCATGGCCGTCGTATTTCTCGCACAAGTTTTTAATATCGATTTAAGCCTTACACAGCAGCTAACCATCATTGCCATCCTGATGTTAACGTCAAAAGGTGCAGCAGCTGTCACAGGCGGCGGATTTATAGTACTGGCCTCAACGCTTTCTGCCATGCAGGTCATCCCTGTTGAGGGACTGGCTTTGCTGCTTGGGGTCGACCGCTTCATGAGTGAGGCACGAGCGATCGTCAATTTGATCGGCAACGGAATCGCAACGATCGTAGTTTCTAAGAGTGAGAATGAATTTGACGAGAAAAAAAGCGAGGAAGCCTATATTGAACTAAAATCACAGGGAAGAACGGCATAATAAAAGCGCCAAGTTGGCGCTTTTTTATATGGGGCCATGTCTGCTGAGCCATCCTGTTTAAATGAAGAAATAAAGGGAACAGTAATTTATGGATTAAGGAGGGATATTCATGAACAAACAAAAAGAAGGCAACAATGAATCCTTGGAACAAAAAGAAAAGGAAAAAAGACACGAAGATATTGATCCTCAGCGAGATCCTGAAAAGTCAAACAGAAGAACAGAAGATGCTAACCCGGATGACTTTGAGTAAGAAAACTCTGATCATCAGGGTTTTCTTTTGTCTCTTTTAAAAAATGAAAGATTCCTTTAAAATATAAAAGATAAACAAAAATAGGAGGCTAAATCATGATCCACCAATCCTGGCAAGACAAAAAAACGATCAAGACAGTTACTTGTATCCATACAAATGCAGCAAAGTATATGGTAGACCGAGTGCTCACCGAAGGAAAAACGTACGAAGTAAAGAACGAAACAGAAGAATTCTATTTTGTGGTAGATAATTCAGGCAGAGTTGGAGGATTTTATAAAGAGTACTTCCAGGATCCTGGTAATTAAACCGATGGGAAATAGAGGGGATGCACAGAATGACCAAAGCTGTTTTCATTGACCGGGACGGTGTCATTAACGAAGTTATGACATCAAGAGTCAAGCATGTAAATCATCCCAGCAGCTTTTATTTCCTGGACGGTGCTCTCGAAGGATTAAGGGAGCTTACCGAAATGGGCTTTTCTTTATTCGTTGTAACCAATCAAGGAGGAGTCGGTCTGGGATTTCTTCAGGAAAAGATGCTCAAGAAAATTCACGAAAAGATGGTGCTTGAAGCAGAAAAGGCGGGCGGGGTGATAAACGATATCGCCTATTGCTGCCATAAGCCGCATGAAGGGTGCTCCTGCAGAAAACCAAGCCCAGGAATGATATTGGATCTTGCGGAACGGTATAATATCGATCTGACGAACAGCTTTATGATCGGAGACCGCGAAACGGATGTTGAAGCAGGAAGGAAAGCCGGTGTCACTACTGTTAAAATCGGTGGTGAACAAGGGGAAGCCGACTTCCTGGCAGCTGATCTGCGGGAGGCTGCAGGACATATCCGCGCATATGAAAAAATCAAAGGACGCTCTGACTAGAGTGTCCTTTGATTATGCCTTTCCATTTACTTATGAACGAGCTGTCTCTTGTTTTTTTGAAGGACCGCTTTAATTGTAAAGTAGGAAATCTCTTCACCTGCTTCTTCCTTTAGTGGCTTTAATTTTTCACTTCCAAGAAGTTCAATTGCATTTAGGACGATCGCTTCCTGCCCTTCTGGAATTATTCTATCCCAGTTTAGCGGCATGCCCTCTTCTGCACAACGGAGGAGATGGTTTTCAACCGTTTGTACCGATAAATTCCGTTGTTTGGCAATCTCAGAAATATTCTGGTTTTCGTTGAACAGCTGGTAAGATTCCAGATGGCTGTCCTTCTGAGGAGAATCAGCGTTCCCTTGCTTTTTCATTGAATGAGCGGCTGCAGAGTTGAACTCCTTTAAAGTGTCGAGGAAAATTTGTCCGTAACGGTCAAATTTTACTTTTCCGACTCCTTTGATCTCCAGCATTTCTTCTTCGTTCCCCGGCATTTTTTCGCTCATTTCTTTCAATGCACTATCCGCAAAGACGACATAGGGCGGTACACTTTCCCTGTCTGCGAGTTCCTTGCGCAAGTCCCTCAGACGTTCAAACAGTTCATTATTTTCAGTAAAGCTGGTAATCGTTTTTCGTTTCTCTTTTCGATATACCTTCTCTTCTCCTTTTAAGACGAATAGAGCTTTTGGGGCCAGCATGAGGACAGGATACTGGCTGTCAGATAACTGAAGGTGCCCCTCTGCCGTCAAATAATCAATCAGCTGCATGATCTCCTTCTGCGGTCGGTCTTTCATTAGACCGTACGTTGATAGAGAGGTGAGTCCCAGTTCATGAATCCGCTTTGTTTTAGAACCATTCAGTACTTGTGCTACCACTGTTTTTCCAAATCGCTGATTCATGCGCTTTACACAGGAAAATACCATCTGGGCTTGCGTGGTAATGTCTGTTTGTTCACGCTCATCGGTACAATTTCCGCAGTTTCCGCAATCTGCTGATGATTCATCGCCAAAATACTCTACAATAAAACGCTGCAGACATTGTTCGGTGTGGCAATAGTCCGTCATATACTGAAGCTTCTTATACTCATTCCCTTTTCTAGTCTCATCCATATTTCCTTGTTCGATTAAAAATTTCTGAAGCTGGACATCCCGTGCGGAGAAGAAAAGGATACATTCGCTCGGTTCACCGTCCCGGCCGGCACGTCCTGCTTCCTGGTAATATGCTTCTAAGTTGCGAGGAAGATTATAATGAATGACATAACGGACATTCGTTTTATTGATTCCCATGCCGAAAGCATTGGTCGCAATCATGATCGCTGTATCATCAAAGATAAATTGATTTTGAGATTCCCGTCTTTCTTCCTCAGACAGGCCTGCATGATATTTTGACACCGCGAATCCATTTTTTGTTAAATAACTATGCAGCTGATCAACCTCATTTCTAGTGGAAGCATAGATAATACCAGAATTCGATCTGTTTTTCTTTACATATTGCAGCAGGTATTCTCGTTTAACCTCATCTTTGATCACAGAAAAGGTTAAATTATCTCTTGCAAAACCCGTAACAAACGTGTTTTCCGGATGAATATCAAGCAGCCTGCAGATATCTTTGGTTACCTCCTTGGTAGCTGTGGCTGTCAGCGCAACGATGATGGGGCGAGGATACAGGGAAGCAAGCATATCTTTGATGCGCAAATAACTTGGACGGAAGTCGTGGCCCCATTGAGAGATACAATGAGCCTCGTCGATGGCGATCATGGAAATATTCATTTTAGCAAGAAGACGCCGAAAAGCTGGAGATTCTAAACGTTCAGGCGCAACATAGATGAGTTGATAGGCTCCGTTTGCGGCTTGCTGTATTCTGTCCTGGATCACATCATCAGAAAGTGAACTATTAATATATGTAGAAGGAATACCAGCATTTTCAAGAGAATCCACCTGATCCTTCATTAATGAAATTAGAGGGGAGATGACCAGGGTCACACCATTGAGAAGCATTGCAGGGACCTGATAACAGATGGATTTACCCCCACCGGTCGGCATAATTCCCAACGTGTTTTGATGCTGAAAGATGCTTTTGATCACTTGTTCTTGTCCTGGTCTAAAAGAGGAATAGCCAAAGTGTCTTTCTAAAATTTGTTGAGCTAGATTAAACATACGATCTCCTTTCTGAACAAAAGACAAGAGTAGAAACATTCCAAATAAAACGGAACAAAGCTTAATTATACATCAATCCTGAAAAACCTGCTGTAAATAAAAAATAACGGTCCTATCCACAAATGGTTAATCTATCAAACGCAGTTTTTTGTTAGAAAAAGAAGAATAAAATAGTATTTTGTAATATTAATGTAATCTCCCTAAAATACTTTTGTTATAAATATTTTATATGATTAATTTATTGGTATCGCAAGAAAATTTTAGGGGGAAAGAGCAACTTGAAAAGATTACTTATGGGGTTGGGGATCGCAGGCATTTTAACTGCTAATCCTGTAGTGGGACAGGCAGCACTGGGAGATCATACGTTAAAATACGGAATGACGCATACAGAAGTAAAAGATCTGCAGGCAAAGTTAAAAACGAAAGGTTATTTTACATACAGTACGACTACAACCTATTTTGGTACTTATACTTTGAATGCTGTGAAAAGCTTTCAAAAAGCAAAAGGGTTGACTGCTGACGGAGTTGCAGGGCCATCCACTTTTAAGGCGCTTGGAATCTATCCGTCCTACAGCAAATCTCAACTTGTTTCCACCGCCAAATCTTACCTGGGCGCCCCATATGTGTGGGGAGGTACAACACCATCAGGCTTTGACTGCAGCGGATATGTCGATTACGTGTTTAAAAAATCGGCGGGAATCACACTGCCAAGAACAGTGGCAGATATATATAAGGAAGGTACAAAGGTGACTGCATTAAGCGCTGGAGATTTGGTATTCTTTCAAACGTATCAGTCGGGAGCTTCACATGTCGGTATCTACATTGGAAACAACCAGTTTATTTCAGCTACTTCCTCACAAGGAGTAAGCATAGCTTCCATGAGCAATACATATTGGGCACCAAAGTATCTAGGGGCTAAAAGAATCTAATAACGGAAAAACCAGAACATCGTACTCGTTGTTCTGGTTTTTTTATTTAAATTGATCCTTATTTGGGTATAAAAGTAATGGATGGAACACAATATCACATGAAAAATGAACAAGAGGGAAATATAGGAAGTAACGAGGAGGGATCCCTATTTTATGAAAAAAAGTAAACTGCCGGATTTTTCAGAGTCTTATTGGAGAGACTCCTGCCAGATACCCGAATATGAAGCTTTAACATCTGATTTGGAAGCAGAGGCTGTGGTAATAGGCGGTGGGATTACTGGAATTACAACTGCTTATCTCCTGGCTAAAGAAGGGGTTAAAGCCGTATTGATCGATGGCGGCAAACTTCTAAACGGAACGACCGGCCATACGACCGCAAAGATAACATGCCAGCACGGCGTCATCTATGACGAGTTGATCCAGCATTTTGGAATTGAACAAACAAAGCTCTACTATGAAGCGAATCATGATGGTCTGAAATTTATAAGATCCATGATTGAAGACCATCAGATCGACTGTGACTTTTCGGAAGAAGATGCGATCATTTATGCAGAGTCCGAATCCTATCTCAACCAAGTTCAAAAAGAATATGAAGCTTATCAAAAACTCAACATTAAAAGCGAATATTCAGATCGGATCGCATTGGATTTAGCTGTACACGGAGCGGTTGCGATGAAAAACCAGGCGCAATTTCATCCGGTTAAGTATTTAACGGCCCTCGTACAGGAAATTACAAAGAATGGGGGCAAAATCTTTGAGGGAACAACAGCAGTTGATATCGAGGCGAATAATCAGCTGCGGGTAGTTACAAGGGAAGGACATAAAATTTCCTGCAAATACGCCGTTGTAGCCTCCCACTTTCCTTTTTATGACGGTGCGGGATTTTATTTTGCAAGAATGCATCCTGAAAGGTCGTATGCCATAGGAGTGAAGGCTGTACATCCATATCCAGGGGGCATGTATTTGAGTGCGGACAGTCCTACTCGTTCTCTAAGATATACAGATGATAATGGTGAAAAGTTGATTATTGTAGGAGGAGAAAGCCATCAGACTGGACAGGACTTTTGTACAAGCAAACATTACGAAGCTCTGCATGATTTCAGTGAAAAGGTAATTGGAATATCTGAGATTCCGTACCGATGGTCAGCACAGGATTTAATCACTTTGGACAAAATCCCTTATGTTGGGAAAATAAGTGAAAATCGTGAGAACATCCTTGTCGCGACTGGTTATAGAAAATGGGGGATGACAAACGGAACCGCTGCGGCCCTCATTTTAAGAGACATTATTTTAGAAAAAAGGAATCTTTATGCTGATGTTTTTACACCTTCAAGATTTAAGGCTGATCCAAGCCTGAAAACCCTAGTAAGGGAAAATGCGGATGTGGCGAAGCATCTTATTGAAGGTAAACTCGAAATGCCGGATAAAACACCAGCAGATTTGGGCCCGGATGAAGGGGCTGCAGTGACCTTTAATGGTAAAAGGGCAGGCGCCTATAAGGATCCTGAAGGAAAGCTCTATGTTCTTGATACGACCTGCACTCACATGGGTTGTGAAGTTGAGTGGAACAATGCCGAACGCTCATGGGATTGTCCATGCCATGGATCACGTTTTTCTTATAAAGGAGAAGTTGTTGAAGGTCCAGCAAAAGATCCGCTGGAGAAACTGGATCAATAGATCAAAAAGAAAAAAGTGGCCTCCTTATATTATTGGAAGCCACTTTTTGCTGCATTAATAAAAGCTTGAAATAGGTTCAGCATCTCAGGAGAAGCGGTAAGCTCTTCAGGATGCCATTGAACACCGAGAATAAAATGGTCCCTGTTCCTGCCTTCAATGGCTTCCACGATTCCATCCGGGGCAAAAGCACAGGGAAGAAGAGGCGGAGCTGCAGAATTAATGGATTGATGGTGGAAGCTGTTCACTTGAACAGTCGTTGTTCCTGTCAGTTCGTACAGTAATGAATTACTCTTGATCACAACTTCATGTGTGGGAACATTTCGCGGCGCCTGCTGTTTATGTTTAATTGCCTGTTGCGCCTCAGCGGGAATGTGCTGAATCAGTGTCCCTCCAAAGGCAACATTGAGGATGTTCATTCCGCGGCATATGCCTAACAGAGGTTTTTTGTTCTGTTCAGCGAACCTTACAGCATGGATTTCGAATGCGTCCTGCATCCTGTTTACGGTGCCAAGTTCTGGCTTGGGATGCTGCTGATAGTAGAAGGGATCAACGTCATCTCCTCCAGGCAATACAATCCCATCACACTGCTTGATCATTTGTTCAGTCAACGTTTTGTCTACAGATGGCAGCAAGACGGGAAGACCACCCGCTTGAATAATGGCTTCACTGTATTTTTGGTGTAAAATACTGCTGTGTGTTCCATTATGATCGGCACTTGAGACTGGAATCACGATGATCGGGAAGGCTTTGTTCATAGGAAAATCCTTTCACCTTTATCTTTGTATTTGCAGTATGCCCCTTTGGTGATTACGTTATCAAAATAAGACCCATAACAATAAAAAAGACGCATGGATTGATATTATGCGTCTTTTTCGGCTTGCTTATAGATTAGCATTCTCAAACTCTCTTAAATCTTCTATTTCTGCCACTTTAAACCCGCTGTTTTCAATCTTGTGAACGAGCTGCTCCACTTGATCTTTTGACACAGAGCGGTTAAATGTAATGATGATCCGGCGCACGAACTGTTTGCCTGCATCCTGAGTGAATACTCCTTCAATGTTATAATCATCATTTATGGAAGAAAACAGCTTTTTCAAGGATCCTTTTCCTTCTGTTGTAGAAACAGTGAGCGAATATCCGCCTTTTTTGATGCCGTAGGAATCTTCAAGAATATCCATCACTTTTGAATGGGTAACAATTCCTTGAAAATAGCCGTTGTCATCAATAACAGCCATGAAAGGAAGGCGCCGGATCGAAAACAAGACTTTAAAATAGGGAGTGTCCTCAAAAACGAAGCTGTCCTTATCCTGTATCAGTTTGCTTACTGGATCAGATGTAGAGCCTGCGTCATCAATGATGTAATCGGACGTTGTTTCTTTATAGATCAGCCCACGAAACTTTTCTGCTTTTTCATCAAGAACGGGAATACATCGATAACCGGACTGAGTGAGCTGTCTTCTGCTCTCGCTGATGGATGTGTTCTCTGTGACGTACGTTACTTTCGTTTTTGGTATGTAGTTGGATTTAATCTTCATTTTGTCCCCCTATAGATAGAATGCGATCATTCCTTCTAGTTTCGTCACGCTTTCCATTATTCCCTTTTCGTAATCCTTTGAAGTCCCGACATATTTTCAAAAAATTATGATATTTTACAATTTCATCCAATCGACCCATGAGAATATTCCCTTTATTTTTCCATCTGTGTCGAATGATTGAGCCTTTTGTCGCAAGGAGACGGACTTTTGTATCCAGAAATAGGTAAGGGAGTAAACTAAAGGAGGATATATCATGAGAAAACCAGCAAAAAAAGCCGTGACGATCACAACAGCTGCCTTGCTTGCAGCAGGTTTATTTACGGGGTCTGCTGCAGCCGCTGCTCAAGGTAAACAAACCATCACTCCGCCGCATGTAATGAAAGGCGGCTACCATCCAATGCAAATATCGAGTCAGACAGCAAAAACTCCTTTTCAGGACCGTGCAAAACAAGGCAGCAGCTTAAATGTGATGGGACCTTCCAAACCCAGTTACAAGATGAACGTGTTCTATGACACAGCTAAGCATCAAATTTCAGGGAAGCTATCTGTAAAGTTTAAGAACAATTTGAAGAAAAACTTAGATGAGCTCTATTTCAATCTTTGGGGGAACGCCGACATGTTTGCAGAAAATGGAGGCAGCATGGACGTCAGCAATGTGAAAGTAGATGGCAAACGTTCAGTTTACAACGTTGATGGAACCGCGCTGCATATTCCCTCTGTAAAAATTAAAAAAGATAAGTCAGCCACTGTCAGCATGAATTTTACGGTGAACGTTCCTGAGCAGCAGGACCGCTTCGGCTGGTTCAAAAATACGGTATCGCTCGGAAACTGGTTCCCAATTCTTGCTGTCTATGACAATGAAGGCTGGAATGTAGACCCGTACTTCCATGCCGGTGAATCCTTCTATTCTTTAACAGGAGACTATGATGTTACAGTAACCACTGACAAAAATCAAGTCATCGCAGCCACAGGTACTGAGGCAGGGAAACCGCAGACGATAGGAAACTTGGCCGTACACCGTTATAAAGCCCATAATGTCAGAGATTTTGCAATGGAGATGGACCCCACCTACAAAGTTAAAAAAGGGCTGGTCAACAACGTTAAAATCAATGTTTACTATACAGCGGAACAAGCCGCTTATGCCGACTCCATGCTGAAGTCCGGCCTGAAGAGCATCGATTTGTTCAGCGATCATTTTGGCACCTATCCATGGCCTGAACTTGATATCGTTGGAATGGAAGGCTGGTTCGGCGGAATGGAATATCCTCAGCTCGTCATGATCAGTATAGCAGGACAACGTTCTCAAGAATGGGTAAGATCGGTGACCGCGCACGAGATCGGGCATCAATGGTTCTATGGGATTATTGGAGATAACGAATATGATGAGCCTTGGCTGGATGAATCCTTTGCAACCTATTCAGCAGCTTTACATGACAATGAGTTAAATCAGCTCACCACACCGGCCGTATCAAATAGTAAATATCATCTTTCCTCTCCAGTCTCAACATTTACAGCGGACGGAGACTCAGGGATTAGCGCTTACTATCAAATGATTTATGGCTACGGTTCCCGCACTCTTAATGATCTCCGTCTAAAAGTAGGGGACAAAGCATTCTACTCAGCGATGAAAGTCTACTTTAAAGAGAAAAAGTTTGGTGTGACGACGACGAAAGATTTCGTCACCATCATGGAAAGAGAAACCGGGAAAGACCTTGGAGAGTTTTTTAAAGATCACCGCGTGTATCTTTCCGATCAAGAATAGAGTACGATCACTGCAGATCACCGGCTCAATTATGAGCCGGTTTTTTCATGGTTGATAATTTCATGTACCGTAATTAAATGGATGTGATTGAAAAAAAGAGCTGAGGACTCAGCTCTTTTTCATGACATTAGAATATGATTTTCTATATTTACATTACGGTGAACATCCAGGTAACTCCATAACGATCCTTTAAGGAACCGTGAAGTTTGGAGAAGAAGGTTTCTTGAAGGTCCATATGAATGCTTCCGCCTTCTTTAAGCAAATTCCATGCGTTTCTAGCACGATCCTCTGAGTCAATCTCCACACTTATGCAGACCTTTTCACCGTTTTGAATGTCTCTATTCCCATCATAACCCATCACATATCCTGATTCCGTTAATTTCAATTGTGCATGCAATACAAGTTTTTTGTCATCTTCAGCTAAAGGAAATTCACGATTTGGAGGCATTTCACCGTATTTTTGTATAGCAACCATTTCTCCCTGAAACGCTCTTTGATATAAATGAAAAGCCTCTTCGCAATCCCTGTTAAACATTAAATAGGGTTTAATCGATTTACATTCTCCTATCATGAATAAGTTTGCCAAGCATTTTTGATCTTAATATGATCTTATCCGAACATTAGTTGTGTTTTCAATTACAAAGGCAGTCGAATGATTGAAAAACAGATATTCAGCGCCGCTCATGGTCATAATAAAATAAACAGATTATGAAATTAAGGGAGGGAGCTTTTTAAGTTGTTTCGAAGAAAAAGGTTTAAAAAGCTAGACAATCTAAATACGCAACAGGTATTGAAGCAACAAGTCCTTTCTTCAGATTTAAATGACAATCTTCAGGTTCTCCGCTCCATGTATCAGGATTGTTTCGATGTGGTCTTTCGGACCCTTTTGATGGGTGGAAAAACAAAGGCAGTTCTTGTATACATAGAGGGCTTATCCAATATTGAGGAACTCAATGACCATGTACTCGGCTCATTAATGGAAGAAACAGAAGGGGAAATTGATAGTCCACAGTCGGCTCTGCGGGAAAAAATGACCATTTCAAAACTGAATGAAGTGAAGACGTTTGCGGATTGTATAGAAAATATTTCAATCGGCAATCCTGTACTTTTGTTGGATGAAGCGGAAACAGGTCTTGCCTTGGGGCTTGGCAAGTGGGAAAAAAGATCGGTGGAAGAACCGACTGCAGAGAGCCTTGTAAGAGGGCCAAGGGAAGGTTTTGTTGAAACGATGGGAGTCAATACCTCCTTGCTCCGGCGAAAAATCAAAAGTCCTGACCTCAAAATGAAATCAATGAAAATTGGAAGCTATACCAGTACGGATATCGTGATTGCATATGTAGAAGGACTGGCGGATCAATCCCTCATTAAAGAAGTCGAAAACCGATTGAAGCGCATTGATATTGACAGTGTATTGGAAAGCGGATATATCGAGGAATTGATCGAAGACAGTCCTCGTTCTCCTTTTCCTCAACTTATTAATACGGAAAGGCCAGATACAGCCGCTGCTAACCTCCTGGAGGGGCGGGTAGTGATTTTGGTGGACGGTACTCCTTTTGCCCTGATTGCCCCCATTGGCTTTTTTTCGTTACTCCAGTCGCCAGAGGACTATTATCAGCGTGCCCTGGTTAGTTCAAGCATCCGCTTATTGCGTATGCTGTTTATGGGGCTATCTCTTGTATTGCCTGCGCTCTATGTAGGGGTTACTACCTACCACCAGGAGATGGTGCCCACATCGTTGCTGATTAGTGTAGCAGCTTCAAGAGAATCCGTTCCCTTTCCTGCGTTTGTGGAAGCGTTATTGATGGAAATTACTTTTGAAGCGTTGCGCGAAGCGGGGGTGCGGCTTCCCAAACAAATAGGGGCTGCTGTCAGTATTGTAGGCGCGCTGGTCATCGGTGAGGCCGCTGTCTCAGCCGGTCTGGTTTCAGCCCCGATGGTCATTGTTGTTGCTATTACGGGTATTTCATCTTTTATGATGCCCCACTATACACAAGGGTTGGCATTGAGGCTCCTGCGCTTTCCGTTGATTTTTCTCGCCGCTACGCTTGGTTTACTTGGCATTATGCTGGGGATTATCACGATCATCGTCCATTTATGTACTTTGCGTTCATTTGGGCTTCCATACTTAACACCAATCGCCCCTTTGCAAGGTCGTGAATTGAAAGATACCTTCTTCCGTGCTCCTTGGTGGATGATGAACACCCGGCCCCATTTAACTGGCAAATTCGATACTTACCGGAAAGCCTCCTGGAAAAAAACGAGTCCGAGTAAAGAGGAAAAATAGAGTATAGACCTAAAGGGAAGGACCAAAGAAATGAATCTCTTTCTATCACGAAAATTCATAATAACGCTCACTTCTCTTCTCTTACTTTCATCTAGTTTCCTTCTTACGGGTTGCTGGGACAGAAAAGAGGTCAATGATATGGCAATGGTATTGGGAGCTGCCATCGATAAAAGCAAGGGGAAAAACAGCATTGAGCTTACCATCCAAACTTTGAATCCCCGAAACGTGAGCAATGGACAGCAGGGAACTGGCGGTCGGGGATCCATCATTTCAGTGAGATCGGCGGTTGGAAAAAATATGGCAGATGCAGCGTCAAAGCTTCAGACAAAAATATCACGTCAAATCTTCTGGGGACACTGCAAAATTTTTATTCTTGGGAAGAAGCTGGCTAAACAGGGTGGGCTTGATCCGGAGATTGATTTTTTATTGCGTCATCCCGAGCCTCGGGAAAATGCCCATTTGTTTGTCAGTGATGGGAAGGCAGCTGATGTTATGGAATTAATGCCGCCACTGGATCAATACGAGGGAGAAGCACTCCGAAGGCTAGCTCAGATGCGTACGGGTGCTGCGGTTACAGTTAACGAATTTGAAGAGATGTTAACAGGCGATGCGGGTGGGGCAATCTTGCCCCTGATTAAGATACTGCCCCGGTTGCATGGGGAAGAAAAAAAAGAAACATCGGCATACATCGCAGGTACTGCGATCTTTAAGAAAGATAAAATGATCGGTCAAATCAATGCAAGGGTAACACGAGGATTATTATGGTTAAGAGATGAAATCAAAGTGTTGTCGATCACCGTATATCCGAAGAGAAGACAAACCATAGCGCTGGATCCTATACGGCAAAAAACAAGACTGGTCCCTAAAATCAAGAATGGAAAGTGGACGATCACGGCCAAGATCACTTCAGAAAATACAATTGTAGAAAATGGAACCCATCTTGATGCGATGAGTCTTGACGTTGTAAAACAGATTGAAGATAAAGCAAATAAAGCACTGAATCAGCGAATTAATGAGTCCTTAAGCCAGGTTCAGAAAGGAATGAATGTAGACGTGTTTGGTTTTGCTGAGGCTTTTCACCGCAAATACCCGAAAGAATGGGAGAAAGTGAAAGATCATTGGGATAAAGTCCTTCCGAAAGTGGTCGTCAATACCGATATTCGTATGCGGATACGCCGGCCTGGCTTATCTACCACACCGGCCGGGTTAAAGAAAGAAGAGATAAAAGAGAAATGAAATGGCCGACAATCATAGGGATAACAATAGTGGTCGTTCTGCTTACTTTTTATGAATGGCCAAAAATGGATCAACATCAGAAGAAGGAGAAAAAGGCTTTTGTTACCATTACAGCAATGGGGTGGCTTCTCGCCATTCTTCTTCTTTTTTTTCCGGACTTACCGGGTCCTACGCAGATGATCGACAGCCTTTTCAGTCCATTGGGTAAGCTGCTTGAGAAATAGGAGGATCATGTTTAGGAGCAATCACAAGGAGAAAAAAAGTATGATCAAAAACGGGACAATCGATCAATGCAGCAAAAGATAGGATTTATTCAGCTTTTTTATATCATGTTGGGTTTTGAAATTGGAAGCACTGTTATTTTCGGTCTAGGGGCAGAAGCCAAACAAGATGCATGGTTAGCGATCCTGGCGGGGATGTTTTGCGGCCTGGTTTTAATGTGGGTTTATACAAAGTTGTTTGAACACTACCCAGGACATACCCTTACCCAAATGATTCCAAAAATTGTGGGCCGATATATTGGCTACCCATTGAATGCCATCTATGTTCTTTATTTTATCTATCTAGCCTCACGAGTGGCGAGAGATTTTGGTGAACTTGTAGCCGGGACTATTTTGCCAAAAACCCCAATGCTTGTTGTGATCGGTGGTTTTATCGCTGTTATTGTTTATTGTTTAAGCGGAGGAATCGAGGTGTTCGGGCGTACGGGGGAGATATTGCTTCCTTTTCTGTTTCTCATAGCCATAGCAAGTTGGATTATCGTTTACAGCTCACAAATTTTTGATATAGCGCGGATCACGCCTATATTTGAAACAGGAATCGGAACGGTTTGGAGGGCCGCATTTCCCATAGTTGTTACGTTTCCATTTGGAGAGATGGTGCTTTTTATGATGTTTTGGCCAATGTTACATGATTTAAGGAAAGTGAAAAAATTAGGAATGATGGTTGTTCTTGTTTCAGGAATTCTATTGACTGTTAATATGATCAACGTTATTTCTGTCATAGGACCTAAATGGATAAGCGACAGAACCTATCCGTTGCTTACGGTGGTCAAGCTGGCATCGGTAGGAAATTTCATTGAAAGAATTGATGCCGTTGTGATTATAACGATGATCATAGGCGGATTTTTTAAAGTTGGGTCGTTTATCTATGGTGCTGCAATCGGAGCTGCTGAGTTGTTTAAATTGGTAAGCGCCCGTTCGCTGGTTGTTCTGTTTGGTGCGATCGTCGTACCATTGTCACTTATCATTGCAACTTCCTTTATGGAACATGTAGAAATTGGACTGAAGAAGGTCCCCTTATTTTTACATGTGCCACTCCAGATCATCATACCGTTTATTTTATTGGTCATTTCAGCAATTCGAAAAAGGTATAGAAGGACTTAGAACCTATTAAGTCTGTTTTTATGGTTGTGTGGAAATACTAAAGAAAAAATGCAATGGGGTAGATCAATGATTGAAAAAGGTAAAATTTCCTCCTTTCAAATGGCACTTATTATGTATCCAACGATTGCAGCAACCGCTCTCCTGACCGTTCCTGGCATTACAGGTTCTTATGCAGAGCGTGATATGTGGATATCGCCTATTCTAGGATCCGTTAATGGATTTTTTACAGCTTTTATCCTGTATCAGTTACACAGGATCTATCCAAAGGAATCTCTCATTCAATATGTTGAACTTATTATCGGTCGATTTTTTGGAAAGATACTTGGTTTTGTCTATCTGTTCTTTTTGCTCCATTTAGGCAGCATTATATTAAGAGAGTATTCAACATTTGTTAGTGTTTCATTCCTGCAAAAAACACCGCCGTTTGTAATCATTGGAGGAATGATTTTGGTCTGTGCTTTTGCTGTAAGCGGCGGAATTGAAGTGCTTGGAAGAACCGCAAACCTGTTCGTTCCAATTGTATTCCTTCTTCCGCTAATTACAGCCATACTCCTTTTGAAGGATTTCGACCCAAAGCATATGTTACCCATTATGGAGCATGGTTCTTTGCCTGTGATTATGGGCGCAGCTGCACCGCAGGTATGGTTTGGGGAGACTTTCCTCATCACTTTGATTCTTCCATTTTTATCTGATCGTGATAAAGGAATGAAATGGAGTATGATTTTGGTGATAGGAATAATGGTTAACTTTGTTATTACCAATTTGACAGCTATATTCTTATTTGGAGGATCTGCAAGTGGCTATGCCTTTCCATTGTTTACCGCTATCCGGTACATCACTGTATCAACCTTCTTTGAGCACCTTGAATCAGTCGCAATCGCCATATGGATTATGGGCATATTTATCAAAGTATCAATGTTCTATTATGCATTGGTTCTAGGAACGTCCCAATGGTTAAACCTTTCCGACTACAGACCAATCGTATTTCCATTTGGTTTTCTTTTGACTGTGCTTGGCTGTCAGTGGGTTGCTCCTAACTTCGAAGAACTCAACCATTTTCTCGTAACCATTTATCCTTTTTATGGGACATTGTTAATGACTTTGATTCCAGTTCTGTTACTTCTTATTGCATGGTTTAGGAAGAAACAACGTAACAAGGAGCAGGCTCCGAATCAATCTGTACAGTAAAACTTTCCGGAAATCGGTCTATCCAATCTTTTTGCAATCCATTATGATAAATATAAAACGCTTCCAAGAGAGGTTTTATATGGGATTGAAAAAAATAGGCCTATTCATATTTACAGCCGTATTCTGTTTAAACGCCGGCTATATGCTCTTTTTCGGAAGAGAAACGTTTCAGGTAAAGCCCTCCGCTGCACACTCGCAAAAATATGTTTATCATTTTGTCCTCATATCCGAGGAAATAGATAATGAATATTGGCGGCTTGTAGAAAAAGGAGCGAAAGCAGAAGCAGCAAAACGTCATATTCACTTGGACTATCTGGGGCCAAAGCAGGCGAACAATGAAGAACAGCTTACCTTTATCGATAAAGCCATTGCAGGCAAGGTCGATGGTATTATGACCCAGGGTGTCTCCAATGAAAAGTTTAACTACCTCGTTAATAAATCCGTACAAAAAGGAATCCCGCTCCTTACGGTTGATACCGATGCCCCGGAGAGTGAACGCCAGGTGTATGTAGGTTCTGACAATTACAGGGCAGGCAAGCTTGCAGGAGAAGAACTGGTGAGAAATACGCGCGGCAGACAAAAGGTTGGAATTGTAACGGGCCGGCTTGACGCGTCCAATCAGCAGCTGCGGGTAAAAGGATTTGAAGACGTTCTTGCCAAACATAAAAGATTAGAGGTCGTCGGGATTCAAGAATCGAACATCACAAAAAGTGGGGCACTGCAGGCTACCTATGAATTACTCAAGAATGATCCGGATATTACTGCCTTTTTTGGGACGAGCGCTTTGGATGGCATTGGGATCAGCCAGGTCACTTCACAATATCAAAGCAAGAAAAAACCATTCATTATATCCTTTGATACTTTACCCGGGACCATGGCTCTTATCCGTGCCGAACAAATTAATTCAACCGTCGGGCAGTATCCTTATCAAATGGGCGAAATGGCCGTCCGAACTCTTTTGTCGCTGAAAAAAGGAAAGCTGCCTCAACCGCTCCAATATACTAAGACCGATATCATTAAAAAAACGAAACCAGCAATGCTGTGGGGGGACTCAAGGTGAAAACGATCCGCAGCAAGCTATTACTCTATTTTTTTGTGTTTGTCCTTCTTTTTAACGTGGTTTCCATCTCCGTTTTTTTCAGCAGCAGATCCTTCTTGTTGGAGTATGATTCTCGCTTTAAGCAATTACTCCTTCTGAACGAAATCTCACAGACTTCAGATCAGCTCTATGATAAAGCCAACCAGTATGTGGTGGAAAGAAACAAAAAAGTAATCCATGAGTTTCACAAATTACGATATAAATTAAACGAAAAGACAGGATTGCTCCAACAGGATCAGAAAGGGTTTGACCGTATTCAGCTGCAAACCTATATCCATATGGTGCAAACCTTAATACAAGAATGCGAGTTATCGATCGGATTTGCTATTCAAGATGACATCGATCAATATTCATTGCATTTAAAGGAAGCGAGGAACACTTCTTCTTATCTTCAAGACACCACCTTGTCACTGATCGATCTTGAACTGACGGATTATCAATCATTTTATGCAGACCTCGAAAAGAGAAGTGAATCTTTCAAGTGGTTTACTTTGTTTCTATTTAATACGACGGTCTTGCTTGCCATCTTTTTTGCCCTTTGGTTCTCCAGAGGAATCAATAAACCTGTACAAATTCTATCGAAAGCCGCTACAGAAGTCTCGGCCGGAAAGCTTGATGGGAAGCCCATACTGATCCAGTCCAACGATGAGCTGAAGCTGCTCGGTGAAACCTTTAATCTGATGCGCAAAAACATCCGTCAGTACATCTCTGAGATGGAAGAAAAGTCCGAGCTTGATTCCCTGCTTAAAGAGCTTGAGCTGAAACATCTTCAGAATCAGGTCAATCCTCATTTCTTATTCAATACGTTGAATACCATCTCAAGGATGGCCTATTTTGAACAGGCAGACGAAACGTCGAGACTCATTCATTCTGTATCCACGCTGCTCCGATACAGTCTAAACGATATCAATCAATCTGTTCTCTTGCGTGAAGAAGTAAAGGTAGTCATTGAGTATTTTCATATTCAGCAGACAAGGTTTTCCGACAGGATCGCCTTTCACACCGACATTGATGAAGGGTGTACGAACATCTTAGTTCCGAGGCTGATTCTCCAACCCATTGTTGAAAATGCGTTTATCCATGGGGTTGAGAGCATGGAGGAAGGGGGAGAGATCTGCTTGTCCATTTATGATGAAGGAGAAACAATCATAGCAGAAGTAAAAGATAATGGAGCGGGAATGCCAGCCGGTGCATTAAAGAAACAGACAGGAACGGTTCATGTGGGCCATTCAACCGGCATTGGTCTGGAAAATGTGATGAGACGAATGGCGCTTTTCTATCAAGCCGATCAACTTGTAAAGATCCATTCCAGCCCCGGGTCTGGTACTTCGGTTAAACTTCTATTTCCCAAGAAGGACGGTGCTTCTATTGAAAGTAATCATAGCAGATGATGAAAGCCTGGAACGGAAAGCGTTACGAAGGATAATCGAAGATCACTTTCCCGATATCACGATTGCAGGGGAAGCTTCCAATGGAAGAATAGCCGTTGAATTGGCCAGAAAACACAAACCTGATTTTATGCTGATGGATATTAAAATGCCCGGCTTGAACGGAATAGAAGCCATTCAATCGATCAAAAGACAGCATCCAGCGATGCAATTTATCATGGTAACGGCCTATGAATCTTTTCAATATGCAAAAGAAGCGATGAAGGAGGGGGTAAGAGAGTACCTGCTAAAGCCCAGCACTGCAAAAGAAACGGTCCAAGCGATTCAAAGAGTTTGCCAGTCCATTTCTGAAGAGCGGGATAAACAAAACCGCTATTCTGCTACAACAGAGATTGTTTTAGAAAATATTCTATTAAAGATTCTGCAGTATGAGCATAACGATACGGTTCTTGAACCTTTGGCTGTCTTATTTCCAAATATGAAGAATTCCTTTATTTCTGTCGTGGAATGTGAGGAGAGCCTGCCATCAGAGCAAGTGATTTCTCTGCTTCATAAAAGATCTCCATTTCCATTTATTTCCCTGCCATATGGAAATCAGCTTGTATTGCTTTTTATGAGCCACGTGAGTAACCCTATCAACAATTCTTTGGAACTGGCAAAGAGAATTCAAGCGGAAGTATTTGGAAAATTATGGATGGGGGTGGGGAAGCCTTATACGGATTTGAAAGAGATTCGGCACTCTTATGAGGAAGCGGCTAAGACTGTTTATTTTCTAAAAAAGCAGAACAACGGGCGCTTTGCTCATATTTCCCAGGTTAACCCTTCAAAAGATACCGGTCTCACTGAAATCGTTGAGGCAATCTGCAATAACGATCCAAATGGAGCGAATAGCATGCTGGGTGGAAAAATATCATCTTCACAATCATTGGATTTATATATTTTACTGAGGGAAAGATTGGCTCAGGAAGAAATCGATGTCAGTGATTTTTCCTACCCTGAAAATAGAAAGGGGTGGATGGAGCTGATCTGGAACGCATGCAGAAAATGGAGTGACAACAAAGAGGCAAAGGATCCGGTGAAGCTGGCAAAGAAATATATCGATGATCACTACCACGAGGCCATATCTTTAGAGCAGGTAGCTGCAATGGCTGGATTGAGCCCGACCTATTTTACAAAATTGTTTAAAGAAGAAACCGACATGACGTTCATAGAATTTCTTACCGAGATCCGCCTTCGAAAAGCGCTGAAACTGCTGAATCAAAATCAATACAGCCTTAAGCAGATCAGTTACATGGTCGGCTATAAAGATCCGAACTATTTCAGCCGTGTATTCAAGAAGCAATACCTTCTTTCCCCTAAGCAATATGTCCGGCAAAAAGCAGATGTGGGCAAATCATAAAAAAGTGAAGATAAAGATAAAAAAGTACAGAAAATTGGCGAACAAGAACCCGCTGATCCTTTTTATACTAATAATGTAAGCGGTATCAACGCAAATGAAGGGGGAGGTTCACTTGAAAAAGAAAGTATGGATTTATGCTGTACTGGCTCTCAGTCTGATCCTGTCAGCCTGCAGCCAATCAAGCTCTGGCCAGCCAGACGAAAAGAAAAATTCAGGCAAGCTGGAGATCTTCAGCTGGTGGACAGGAGCCGGTGAAGAGGACGGATTAAAAGCTCTTATTAAGCTGTTTGAAGAAAAAAATCCTGATATCCCTATCGAGAATGCGGCTGTCGCCGGTGGAGCAGGAACGAACGCTAAAGCCGTACTGGCAAGCCGAATGCAAGGGAATGATCCTCCTGCTACTTTCCAGGTGCATGGCGGTTCTGAACTGAACGACGGATGGGTTGCAGCAGGCAAGATGGAGCCTTTGAATGATCTGTATGACAAAGAAGGATGGAATGACAAGTTTCCCAAACAGCTGATCGACATGGTCAGCAAGGACGGAAAAATCTACTCTGTACCTGTAGACATCCACCGCGGAAACGTTTTATGGTACAACAAGAAAATCTTCGCTGATAACAATCTTCAGGCTCCAAAAACGTTTGATGAGTTTTTCAAGGTGGCTGACCAATTAAAGAAAAAAGGTATCACACCTCTTGCACTAGGGGATAAAGAGCCGTGGACAGCGACTATGATTTATGAAAACATCCTTCTTGGAACGCTGGGAAATGAGGATTATCAGAAATTATGGAAAGGCGAAATGAAGTTTGACGACCCTAAAGTGAAGAAGGCGGCTGAAACGTTCAAAAAGATGCTTTCTTACATTAATTCTGATCACAGTTCAAGAAACTGGCAGGATGCTTCTCAAATGGTCGCCAAAGGTGATGCAGCGATGAACATTATGGGAGACTGGGCTAAAGGCTATTTTGTGAATGATCTTAAGCTAAAAGTGAACGAAGACTTCGGGTGGGTTCCGACACCTGGAACAGACAATCAGTTTATGATCATCACCGATACGTTCGGGCTGCCTAAAGGTGTCAGGAATGCTAAGGATGTTAAACAGTTCCTGTCTGTTTTGGGGTCAGTTGATGGCCAGGATGCTTTTAATCCATTAAAAGGTTCTATTCCTGCAAGAACAGACGCAGATGTTTCCAAGTATGATGAATACGGAAAACAGACCATTAAAGAGTTTAAAGCCGCCAAGCTGGCTGCCAGCCTGGCACATGGTTCAGCCGCTCCTGAAGGATTTGTCACAAAAGCGAACCAGGCGGTCAATATTTTTGTCACACAAAAGAACGTCAACCAGCTGATCGATTCGTTCAAGCAAGCGAGCAGCGAACTTAAAAAGTAAGGATGAGAGAAAAGAGGAGGAGGACATCCCTTCCTCTTTTCTTAATATCAACTAAAAATTAAGGAGGAACGGTTGGATGGAACCCAAAATATTGCCTTCTCTTCAATCAGGCTCTTCATTAGCCGTTTCAGCAAAGAAACGGAAAAGAAGAAATGCAGATCAGCTAATGTCTATTGTTTTTATTCTCCCTTCCATTTTAGCGATAGGAGTGTTTGTCTACGGATTCATCGCATGGTCAGGCTATGTTTCATTGACCAACTGGAACTCTCTTGTTCCAGATTTATCGTTTGCAGGCTTTAAGAACTACCTCTTCCTATTTAAAGACTTTCGGTTTCAGGCCGATTTGAGGAATACGCTGTTCTTTACGGTATTTTTTATCATTGCTGTTCTCGTCATGGGATTGATGCTTGCTGTATTCCTTGATCAAAAGATTCGCGGGGAAGGACTCTTCCGAAATATTTTCTTTTTTCCGATGGCCTTATCTTTTGTCGTCACTGGTGTCATCTGGCAGTGGCTGCTCAATCCGGCCACAGGGGTCAACCTCTATTTGAAGAAATTAGGTCTCGATTCCCTCTGGTACACTTCGGTAAAAATTATTCCTGGAGTCGAATGGGGGAAAATTCAGTTTGGTGTACCTGTTGCGGTTATCGCAGTCGTCATCGCCGCAGCATGGCAGATGACCGGGTTTTCAGTGGCTATGTATTTAGCAGGTTTGAGAGCCATCCCTGAAGAAATCAGAGAAGCGGCACGGATGGACGGCGCCTCCGAACTCCAGATCTATCGTAAAATCATTTTTCCCATTGTTGCACCGATCACTGTAAGTGTAATCATCATTATGGCGCATATTTCGCTGAAGATCTTTGATCTGATTTACGCCATGACAGGGCCTGGAGCCAATTTTGTGACAGATGTTCCTGGTGTCTATATGTTTGAGACCACTTTCAGGGGCAATTATTATGCAAATGGTGCTGCCATCTCCATCATCATGCTTGTAACCGTCGCCGTCTTTATCGTGCCTTACCTTATTTCAAGCAGAAAGGGTGAATCATAATGGCAGTACGTTCTGTTTACCGGTCGCTGCTTTACGCTCTGCTGATCATCTTAAGTCTTTTCTATCTTATGCCCGTTTATGTCATGCTCATTACGAGCCTGAAGCCGCTTGACCAGATTACGTTGTCCCAAATGTGGGAACTGCCGCATTCACTTGACTTCAGCAGCTATCAGCAGGCGTTTGAAAGACTTTCTCCCAATTTTATGAATAGTATTTATCTGGTCGTTCCGGCCACTCTTTTGTCCGCACTATTAGGCTCGTTAAATGGCTATGTGCTTTCTAAGTGGAAGTTTAAAGGAGCTGACTGGATCTTCACTGCCATTTTATTCGGGATGTTTATTCCTTATCAGAGCATATTGATACCTCTCATTCAATTTTTGCGTGAGGTGGGTCTTTATAACACCATCCCTGGTCTGATTTTTGTTCATGTCGTATACGGCATCCCGATTACAACACTTATGTTCCGAAATTTTTACGCCAGCATACCGGAGGAGATGATCGAATCCGCTAAGATTGACGGAGCTGGCATTTTTAAGATTTATCAGCACATCATTGTGCCCCTCTCCATTACTGGGTTTGTTGTAGTAGGGATCTGGCAGTTCACCAATATATGGAACGAGTTCCTGTTTGCGGTCACCATTACAACTTCCTCGCAGCAGCCCATCATGGTAGCCCTTCAAAATCTATCAGGGAGCCAGATTGTACAGTGGAATGTGCAGATGGCCGGCGCATTATTGGCAGCGCTGCCAACGCTTCTTGTCTATATTTTTCTTGGAAAGTTTTTTGTCAAAGGCCTCTTGGCAGGTTCAGTAAAAGGATAATATAAAGCAGACAGTCTGATTCTTGCAGAGCAGGCTGTTTTTTGATGTGCGTAAAATTTTTATGCGATTCGGACTTTTCTGTATACTAAAGGCAGACACACTAAAGGAGGATATCATGGATCAGAAAATATCGGACGAACGTATTCACCAAACGTTTAGGAAAGAAATTTTTGAGATCTTCGAAAATGAACCGTACGCGAAGTTTTTAGGCATCAAGTTAACTGACATTGGAGAAGGAACAGCAGCTGCTGAGGTACAGGTTCAGCCTCACATGCTAAATTCCCACGGCACGGCTCATGGAGCTGTCATTTTTGCATTGGCTGATTTCGTGTTCGCCGCTGCCTGTAATTCATATGGCAAAACATCAGTCGGACTTTCTACCACGGTAAATTTTATGGCGGCAGGAAAAGCCGGCAGTAAATTAAAAGCCGTTGCGTTGGAAGAAAAGAAAAATAACAGAACGTCCTGGTATAACATCAAGGTGGAAAGTGAAGGTGAGCTCATCGCTTCAATGGAAGCTCTAGCCTACAGGAAAAGCAGATATTTTGTCCCCGTGGAAAAAATGGACAAGCCTATACCCGAGTCCATTTAAAAACGTTATTTTTCTTTACAGGAAGGGAATGTACCATCGAAAGGTCATGAGGAGGTATAGGAATGAAAATCGATACCACAAAAACGAACAACATGCTTGAGAGCTATCGAACGGTTCGAGCTTTCAGTGAACAGCTGGTACAGCCGCTCAATCTGGAGGATTTTAACATTCAATCGATGGAAGATGCGAGTCCCCCTAAATGGCATCTCGCTCATACCACCTGGTTTTATGAAAAATTTATTTTAAAGGCATTCGGTGATGATTATAAGGGGTTTAATGATCAGTTTGATTATTTATTTAATTCTTACTATGAAACAATTGGCCCGTTTCATCCAAGAATTCAACGAGGGATGATCACCCGCCCCTCCGTTGAAGAAGTCCTTGAATATCGCCGGCATGTAGATTTACATATGGCCGATCTTCTTGCATCCAGCGTATTCGAAGATAAGAAAGAAGAGCTGGTCAGCGTTCTGGAAATAGGTTTACATCATGAGCAGCAGCATCAGGAACTCCTGTTGACAGATATTAAGCATAATTTGTCTCAAAACCCATTTCTGCCGTCTTATCGAGAACCGTTGACGAAAAATATACCTGCACCTCGAACTACTTCTTTTGTTCCTGTAGAAGGCGGGCTCATAGAGATTGGACACAGTGGTGAAGTGTTTTGCTTTGACAATGAGACACCACTTCATAAAGTGTGGCTGGAGCCTTATAAACTCTGTTCACATCTTGTGACCAACAAAGAATATTTGGCGTTCATGAATGATGGAGGCTACAAAAAACCGCAATACTGGCTGTCGGATGGATGGAATACAGTATGTAAATACCAATGGGAGTCTCCGTTATATTGGTTTAAACGGGATGAGGAATGGCATGTTTACACACTTGGAGGGGAGAAGATGCTTGACCCGCAGGAACCTGTATGCCATGTCAGCTATTTTGAAGCGGATGCTTATGCCAGGTGGGCAGGGAAACGCCTTCCTACCGAACAGGAATGGGAACATGCCCTAGCGGGCCAAGAAACAAACGGCAACTTTGCGGACAATGGAAATTATCATCCGGTACCTTTCGGATTAAAGGAAGCAGGTCCTTTTTATCAAGCATTCGGGGATGTGTGGGAGTGGACAAAAAGCCCGTACATTTCTTATCCTGGGAACAAACCGTATGATGGAGCCCTTGGAGAATACAACGCTAAATTTATGTGTAACCAAATGGTGTTAAGAGGGGGATCCTGTGCTACATCTTCCTCTCATTTTCGGCTATCCTACCGAAATTTCTTTCAGCCGGAGAAAAGGTGGCAGTTCAGCGGTATCCGTCTGGCTGAAGATGTTAAGAAGTAATTTTTCAAGATTTCCTCCTCCAAACATTGATGTTGACTCCTATGCTTTGCCTTAAATCAGGTTAAACTAATGATCATGTGAAGAGAAATCGCTAATCAGGTTTCAACATGGTTTGTGCAGTGAAAAAAATGGAACAACAAAATCTTTTGGAAAAGATCGGGGGATACTATGGCAGACATATATGACTGCATTATTATTGGAGGCGGGATCGCAGGTTTACAAGCTGGGATTCAGCTCGGCCGGTATAAACACAAAACGCTCGTTCTTGATTCCAACAACGGAAGATCCAATTTGTGCAAAAATTATCGGAACATTTTGGGTTGGCCAGAAGGAGTCAGCGGAGAAACGTTAAGGCGGAACGGAAGAGTGCAGGCTGAACGAGTAGGTGTTGCATTCAAGGTGCAAAAGGCTTTGTCGATGGATAAGAATGCCGGTGTTTTGGTGATTACAACCGATCAAGAGGAACGACTGAAAGCAAAAACTGTACTGATTGCGACCGGTGTTATGGACAGGCTGCCCGCAGATATCGCAAATTTAAAAAATTGTCTTGGGGAAACGATGTTTATCTGTCCGGATTGTGACGGTTATGAGGTTGAAGATAAAAAGGTGATTGTGATTGGTTCAGGTCAGGCAGGAGCCGGAATGGCGATCACCCTGAATTACTGGACAAAAGACATCATATTTATAAATCATGAACAGAAAGAGTTGGACAAATCAACACTGCAGGAACTTAAGGAATTGGGAATTAATCATATACCCAAACCCATCAGGGAAATTATAGTGGAGGACGAATCCATATTCAAGGGCGTACGGTTGCAAGGTGGAGAAACAATAGTGGGCGAACGTGGTTTTGTCGCCTTCGGAGGGAACAGAGTACATTCTGAACTCGCAGAAAGGCTAGGGGTACAGTTGGAGAAGAAACATATCGTTGTTAATGCAAGAACAAAAGAAACCAATATTGAAAATGTGTGGGCTGCCGGTGATGTGGTCGCCCATTCCGAACAGGTCACCATCGCCATGGGAGATGGTGTTCAGGCTGCAATTTGGATTCATAAAAGACTTCGTTCTGCAGCGCAACAATAAAGGGGGAACTCAGCAGGGATGAAAGCATTTGATGAAAAAATTGACCGGATGAACACTCACTCTGTGAAGTGGGATCACGCGGCAGAGATATTTGGTAAAGAAGATCTTTTGCCCATGTGGGTCGCGGACATGGACTTTAAAGCGCCTCAGCCGGTCATTGATGCCATGAAAAAAAGAATCGATCACGGGATTTTTGGCTATTCCATGGCTACACAAGAGACAAAGCAAATTGTCATGGATTGGTTGAGGAGAAGGCATAACTGGGATATCCAAAGCGATTGGATCGTTTTTACACCAGGAGTCGTTCCTGCTCTTTCCGCAGCGATCCACACCTATACTGAGGTAAATGATGGAGTACTGATTCAAAGTCCGGTATATTATCCCTTTGGTGACATGGTGAAAAAGAACAATAGAAAATTATTCAACAATTCTTTGCGGTATAATGGAAGCACATATGAAATGGATTTTGAAGATCTTGAGCGTCAATTTCAGAAGAATTCCATTAAACTGATGCTGCTATGCAACCCGCATAATCCTGTGGGCAGGGTCTGGACAAAAGAGGAGCTGGAAAAATTAGAGAAGCTTTGTATTCAATACGATGTATTGGTGTTCTCTGATGATATACACTTTGATCTCATTTATAAGAAGTATAAACATACGATTTTTTCTGCATTATCACCGGAGATTCAGGACAAAACGATTACCGGTATAGCGCCTAGCAAAACGTTTAACCTTGCAGGACTCCAATTTTCGACCATCATTATTCCAAATAAAAAGCTAAGAACTCGATTTAATGAATACTTAGCAACGGTCGGATTTTTTTCCCCGGGCTCATTAGGGATCATCGCCGCGGAAGCCGCCTATCAGCATGGTGAGGAATGGCTGGAAAGGTTAATGGAATATTTAGAGAACAACCTTGACTATTTGAAAAATTTTGTAAAAGTGAAGCTCCCGGAAATCAAGATCATTGAGCCTGAAGGAACATATTTAGTGTGGCTTGATTTCACTCATTTGAAAATGGATCATAAAAAGCTGGAAAGCTTTATGCAAAATGAAGCAAGGCTGGCATTCGATGAAGGTTATATCTTTGGTAAAGAAGGAGAGGGCTTTGAACGGATCAATATCGCCTGTCCGCTGGAGACATTAAAAGAAGGCTTGACTAGGCTGGAGCAAGCGATAAAAAAACAAAATGTGATGTGATGATTCCCTGAACTTGGTTCAGGGTTTTTTTATATTGGCAAAATTTACAGCGTCATTTGGGTTGAAAAACATTGTAATTCTTAGTAAAATGGCAAACTGTGTGAAGAGGATCGGCCGAAGAGAAAGGAGGGTCATGATGCAGAACGTAATGGAAAGAAAATCTCTTTCAGCTGATAAAGGACGAAAAAGCTTAGAATTTCAAGTGCTTCGAATGCAAAACGATTTAAAAGAAATCGCCAAAAAGTGGGATATCCTTGGTGTCGAACAGACAAAAGATGAACATTTGACCATTGTTTACAAATTAGAAAACAAGCACCAATGTAAAATCATGCTGAATGACTGCTCCACTTCTTTTCAAGGGATTTGGGATTTTTCCATCGATGCTATATATGAAGACAGTGACAGTATTTTTATAGGAGACATACGGGGCCCAGCCAATAGGGGCTACGGTTCAATATGTATTCAATATTTACAAGAATTAGCAAAGGACCAGAACATCCCCTATATTAGAGGTGACATCGCCCCTAGAGACTGGGATCATGTAAACCGGTTGGTTCATTTTTACGAAAAGCACCGTTTTTCTGTTCATTTGGATGAAGAAAGCAAATCCGGAAAGATCGTCTGGAATGGCTAAAAGCCCTACCATAGGACCATTTTTCATTATATCCCTTTGTCATACGTTTATAAAGCTTGTGCCCGGGTAAGTAAAGACCCAAAAGCTTTTATAAGGAGGCGTCTTGAATGGGTAAGGATGTCCTTGGTGTATATCACTATGATGAAGAAGCGGTAAGTGCCGTAGAGCAATTAAAGTCAGATGGTTATGATATCGATGAGATCTCTTTTGTCATCAATCATGAAGGTTTCAAACGTAAGCTTGAAACCAAAACCGGAGCTGCGGTTGATATTGTTAATCAAGAAGAAACGTTTTTGAAAAAAATAAAAAATTTATTTTCCAATGACTCGTATACCAATAATTTTGAGAACAAATTGGCAGGCTTAGGTTTGCCAGAGAACAAAGCCATGACTTATGCACCAGAACTGGAAGCAGGCAAGATTTTAATCCTTGTAGGCACAAATTATCAATACGAAGATAAAAGGTAATGACTCATCGTAAAAACGAATCCAGTTCCGTCCAACAGGGGCTGGTTTTTATTATAATTGTTAAATATTTCAAACCAAATATAAATTTATTAATACAACATTTTACACGTTGATTAGCGAGGATGAATTTTGATTCCTCGCTCTTTTGCTATAAAAGGTGTGAAGAATAGGTTTCCTTTGTGAGGATCTAGGAGGTGCAAGATGATGAACGAACGTGCATGAAATGTGGAGCTGGAATATGAACCTCAAAAAAATACAATGGTGCTCCATTAAAACTATAGGAGGTTTTTCAAATGAGTATCCCCATTCTAAAGATCAACGAGTCTTTGCTCGTATCCATTCAGGAAGTATTGGACGGCCAGTCGGCATTACAGCTACAGGAAGATCTTTTAAACAAAATTCAATCCGCTAATGCGACAGGGATTGTGGTCGATATGTCATTAGTGGAGCTCGTCGATTCGTTTATAGCTAAAATTCTAGTTGATATCGTTAATATGTCTGATTTGATGGGAGCCAAGGTCATTTTAACGGGAGTACAGCCACCTGTAGCCATTACGCTGAACGAGATGGGAATCTCCTTGAAAAACATCTCGACCGCTCTCGATGTGGAACAAGGTATAGAATCATTAAAAGCACCGACCGGAAGTTTGGAAAATTAACATGAAAGCATGCGGACTCAATCCGGTCCAGCATGCTTATTTAGTTGCGAGTATAAAGATAAACCTATAAATTATCGACAATCTTTTGTTTTATTTCCTCCTTAGTGTGAAATTTTATTCTTTTTTGTTAAGAATTTTGAATTCTTTTTTGTTTTTTGTAGATTTAGATAGAATAAAAGAGAAAATTTAACAGTTGGAATACGTTTGCGAATGTCAAGCGGTGGTAATATATAGATACACTAAACAATAATGGTCGTTTAATAGATGCAATGCATTTTCAATTTACTGAAAGAGGAGGTAAAGGCATGAAGTACAAAGTAAAAGATTGGCTCAGACTGACTCCCCGTGAGAGATACTTGCTTTTGTACGCTGTTGCCCTGCTTCAAAAAGAACAGAGAGCGAGTTAAAAAAAGCTGCCTTGTATGCAGCTTTTTCATTGATATTGTTCTAACTTTGAAAAGAAATGAATGACAAAATCGTAAAACACGTTTTCTGCAGGTGCCAGCTCCCGCTTCTTAGGGGTAATCAGACCTACTGTGCGCTGGACGATCGGTAAGTCTATCGGTTTTCTTACGGTATACCGGGGAGTGGTTTCATAGAATGAGCTATCGGGTAATAAAGTTACACCCATCCCTGCCGAAACCAATCCTTTGATGGCATCTAAATCTTCTCCTTCCGAGGAGACTAGCGGCGAAAAGCCAGCTTCTTTACAGGCATTGATCACTACTTCCTGCAGTACATAACCTTCAGGGAACAGGACAAATCGATCATTTCTTAAATCGCTTAACACCAAACTCCCTTTCTCTGCCTGTGGATGATTGGCGGGTAACAGCGCCGATATTCTTTCCGTGAAGAGGATATGGCCTTCTACTTCTGATTGATTGACTGGAACAGGCCCTAAAAATGCGAGATCGATATCGCCGGTCTTCACAGCTTCGATTAAAAAATGATAAGATCCTTGCCTGAGGTGAAAGGCGATGTTAGGATGTTCTTCTTTAAACGCTGACACGATGGTCGGAAGAAGATGGCTGGCGAGGCTCGTCGGAAAACCGATTTTGATGGTACCGCGTTCCGGGTCCAAATATTCATCTATTTGTTTTTTGGCAAAATCTATTGCTTTTAATGCGGATGATGCATGGGTCAAAAATAGTTTTCCGACAGGAGTCAGCTTTACGTTTCTTCCTTCTCTTTCAAACAATTCCACATTTAGCTCTGCCTCCAGGTTGGCGATCTGCCTGCTGACTGCAGATTGTGCGACATGCAGATGCTGCGCCGCCTCGGACACGTGTTCCCGCTCTGCAACCTCGATAAAATATTGCAATTGACGTATCTCCACGGTGAATCCCTCCAATAATTATCTCAAAAATAGATTAATCTTATCTAAATTATATATTGTTTGGATGAATTATAAAACCTACACTATAAAAAAGACATTTGAAACGGGGGAGCGAACAATGACATTCAATCAATTACCAAAACCACAGGGCCTCTACCGTCCCGAATTTGAACATGATGCATGCGGTATTGGCTTATACGCCCATATAAAAGGATTAGCTACCCATGATATTGTAAAAAAAGGTCTACGCATGCTTTGCCAATTGGATCACCGGGGAGGACAGGGAAGCGACCCGCTTACCGGGGATGGTGCTGGACTAATGGTGCAGCTTCCTCACGAGTTCTTTAAAAAAGCATGCCCTCAATTCGATCTGCCTGCCAAAGGAAGATACGGGGTCGGCATGATGTTTCTTCCTAAAGACGAAAACGAACAGCAATCCGTGAAAAATAAACTAAAGCATTTCATTGAACAGGAAGGCCAAGGCCTCATAGGATGGAGAAGTGTACCTGTAATTGACGGAAAAATCGGAACACTCGCGCAAGAAAGCTGCCCTTCCATCCATCAAGTATTCATTAAAGCTTCTGATTCTATTGAGAATGAACCGGCGTTTGAGCGCAAATTGTATATCATCCGGAAACTAGCGGAGAAGTGGGGAAAAGAAAATCAGATCGACTTTTATTTCTCCAGTCTTTCTTCATCTACCATCGTTTATAAAGGGCTATTGACGCCTGAGCAAGTCGATGCTTTTTACGTTGACCTGAATGATGTTTCTTTTGTTTCGGCATTTGCTTTAGTGCATTCCCGTTTTAGCACAAATACATTTCCGAGCTGGGAAAGGGCTCATCCAAACCGATACCTCATCCATAATGGCGAGATTAATACGCTGAGAGGAAATATTAATTGGATGAAAGCGCGTGAACAGCAATTTGCTTCAGAGGCATTCGGAGACGACTTGGATAAACTTCTTCCTATTCTGGATACTGAGGGCAGTGATTCGGCTGTTCTCGATAACGCACTTGAATTTTTTGTACTGGCAGGAAGGGAGCTGGCACATGCAGCGATGATGCTGATTCCGGAACCCTGGTCAGAGAATCCCCATATGACAGAAGAGAAAAGAGCATTTTATGAATATCATAGCTGTCTCATGGAGCCGTGGGATGGCCCAACAGCCATTTCCTTCACCAACGGCCGTCAAATCGGCGCCATCCTTGACCGAAATGGCTTGCGGCCCGCACGGTATTATGTAACGAAGGATGACTATATTATTTTCTCATCAGAGGTTGGGGTCATTGATGTGGAGCCTGAGAACATTCTTTACAAGGATCGTTTAAGCCCCGGGAAAATGCTCCTGATCGATTTAGAAAAGGGGAGAATCATTTCCGATAAAGAAATTAAAACTGAGCTTTCACATGCCAAGCCATATCGCTCATGGCTTGATGAAAACCTGATCCATCTGGACAACGGGTCTTATCATGAGAGTGCTGAAAAAGTCGATCAGCTGGTACTGCGGCAAAAGGCGTACGGCTATACGCATGAGGATATTCATAAATATTTGCTTCCTATGATCACCGAAGGAAAAGATCCGGTGGGGTCGATGGGAAATGATACACCTTTAGCTGTGCTGTCAGACCGTCCTCAATCACTGTTTAACTATTTTAAGCAGCTTTTCGCGCAGGTAACGAATCCTCCGATCGATTCGATCCGCGAGCAGGTCGTCACCTCAACGATCAGTTATTTAGGCGCAGAAGGGAATCTGCTTGAAGCAAATGCTGAAAGCTGCCGGCGCATTCAGCTGGATACACCAATTTTATCAACCGGGAGATTCAACCAATTACAGCAAAATGTCTGGCCTGAGTTTTCCAGCAAGACCTTGCAAACTCTTTTTTCTGAAGATTTGGAACGCAGTTTAAATGAACTGTTTAGCGAAGCAGAAAGAGCGATTGAAGAAGGGCACACGCTGCTAATCCTTTCAGACCGTGAAATGAATGGTAAAAACATTCCGATGCCAGTTCTTTTATCAACGAGTGCACTCCATCATCACCTTGTTCGCAAAGGTCTTCGGACGAAAGTAAGCCTAATCGCCGATTCAGGGGAAACAAGAGAAGTCCATCATTTTGCAGCGCTCATCAGTTATGGAGCAGACGCGGTTCATCCGTACCTTGCATTTGCCACATACCAGCAGGCAATACTGGATGGTCATCTGTCTGTCTCTTATGATCAAGCGGTTAAAGGCTATATTAAAGGAGTAACAGACGGTGTTGTTAAGGTCATGTCTAAGATGGGTATCTCGACGATCCAGAGCTATCGTGGAGCTCAAATCTTTGAAGCCGTCGGAATTGGCCAAGGTGTCATTGACCGTTACTTTACAGGAACGGCATCACAGCTTGATGGCATCGATCTTCAAACCATTGCACTTGAAGCTCGGCAGCGGCATTCGGACGCGTTTAAGGAGGCGCTTGATGAAACACTTGAATCCGGCAGTGATTTTCAATGGCGCAAGACGGGGGAACATCATGCGTTCAACCCAAAAACGATTCATACTTTGCAATGGGCATGCCGAAAAAATGATTACAGCCTTTTCAAACAGTATTCACAAGCTGCAAATGAAGAACGACTTAACTTTTTAAGAAATTTATTCTCTTTCCCATCTGGGGAGCAAGCAGTGCCAATTGAAGAAGTCGAGTCTGTTGAAAACATTGTCCGCCGGTTTAAAACGGGCGCGATGTCGTTCGGCTCACTTAGCCAAGAAGCACACGAGGCATTGGCTATCGCTATGAACCGTCTAGGAGGCAAAAGCAACAGCGGGGAAGGCGGAGAGGATCCAAAACGCTACAAACTGGATAAGAACGGTGATTCACGGCGAAGTGCGATCAAACAGATCGCCTCAGGAAGATTTGGTGTGAAAAGCCATTACCTTGTGAACGCCGATGAACTGCAGATCAAAATGGCTCAGGGAGCGAAACCGGGTGAAGGCGGACAGCTGCCCGGGAACAAAGTATACCCATGGGTCGCAGATGTTCGAGGATCAACGCCAGGGGTTGGTTTGATTTCGCCGCCTCCGCATCATGATATCTATTCGATTGAAGACTTGGCACAGCTGATTCACGATCTGAAGAACGCCAACCATCATGCGCGAATTTCAGTTAAGCTCGTTGCGAAAGCAGGGGTAGGAACGATTGCAGCCGGTGTGGCTAAAGGAGCTGCCGATGTCATAGTGATCAGCGGCTATGATGGAGGAACTGGAGCTTCACCAAAAACAAGCATCAAGCATACTGGGCTTCCCTGGGAGCTTGGTTTGGCGGAAGCCCATCAGACGTTAATGCTGAATGGTTTGCGTGACCGGGTGGTACTTGAAACTGACGGCAAACTGATGACAGGGAAGGATGTGGTTCTGGCTGCTTTATTGGGAGCGGAAGAATACGGTTTTGCCACAGCTCCTCTTGTCGTTCTCGGTTGTGTTATGATGCGTGCCTGCCACCTGGATACATGTCCTGTCGGTGTAGCGACTCAAAATCCGGAGCTTCGAAAAAAATTCATGGGTGATCCTGATCATGTTGTCAATTACATGCGCTTTGTAGCTCAGGAAGTTCGTGAGATCATGGCTGAACTTGGTTTCAGGACGATGGATGAAATGATTGGACACAGTGAAATCCTTAAAGTTTCAGAACGGACGAAGAACCATTGGAAAGCGAAACAATTGAACTTAGCCAATCTGACCCATACAGTCGAGGGTTCTGTCAGAACGTTCCAGACCCCGCAAAATCATAAGATCGGTGAATCCTTGGATATGAGAGAAATAGTTCCGGCCATTTCTCAGGCATTGGAGCATCAGGAGCAAGTAAATCTCTCCTTTACTTTAAATAATACAAACCGTGTAGCAGGTACCATTTCAGGAAGCGAAATCTCCAAGATATATGGAGAGGAGGGGCTTCCTGAAGATACCATTAATCTGCAGTTTACCGGTTCAGCGGGCCAATCCTTCGGTGCCTTTATTCCAAGAGGAATGTCTCTCTACCTAACAGGAGATGCAAATGATTATGTAGGAAAAGGACTTTCAGGAGGTAAAATTACAGTTTCGGCGCCAAAGGAATCTGATTTTCTATCGGACACGAATGTCATCGCCGGTAATGTTGCCTTTTATGGCGCAACTAGCGGTGAAGCCTATATTAACGGAGCAGCCGGAGAGCGGTTTGCTGTCCGAAACAGCGGGGCAGATATTGTTGTTGAGGGCATCGGTGATCATGGGTGCGAATATATGACAGGAGGCCGAGTCGTAATTCTGGGGGAAACCGGAAAGAACTTCGCTGCTGGCATGTCGGGAGGAACTGCCTACGTTCTAGCCGGTGAGAGAGAACACTTCCTTTCCCTTTGCAACAAGGACAGTGTTGAACTTGAAAGTTTGCAGGATGATCATGAGGAAAAAGAACTCCAAAAGATGATTTTGAATCATTATCATTATACACTCAGCTCAAAAGCGGCTTTAATCCTTAGCAACTGGTCGGAATACAGGCTTCAATTTGTAAAAGTAATCCCTAAAGATTATAAAGAGATGATCGATCGGATCGACGAGCAAAAAGAGGCAGGTTTAAAGCATGATGAGGCCGTCATGACTGCGTTTTTAGAAAAAACATCTGTAAAAAAAAGTACCCCGCGCAAAAAGAAGACTCAGTTAATTCATAATTAGGAAGGGGAGAGGACCAATGGGAAAAACAACAGGATTTATGGAATACTCGAGAGAAGAAGCTAAAGAACGGAATCCTCTCACACGCTTAAAAGATTGGAAAGAACACACGGAACCCATGAGTGAGGAGACTCTTCACCGCCAAAGTGCAAGGTGCATGGATTGCGCAACACCGTTTTGCCATATTGGGATGGAGATCGGAGGGATGACCTCCGGTTGTCCCATCCATAACCTTATTCCTGAATGGAACGACCTGGTTTTCCGGGGCAGATGGAGAGAAGCTCTTGACCGGCTACTAAAAACAAATAATTTCCCCGAATTTACCGGAAGAGTCTGTCCTGCTCCTTGCGAGGGATCATGTACAGTGGAGATTTCGTCACCTGCCGTTACCATTAAGAACATCGAGCAGGCCATCATAGATAAAGGATTTGAGAACGGCTGGATCACACCACGGATCCCCGGCAAACGAACCGGCAAAAAGATTGCTGTTGTCGGCTCTGGCCCAGCAGGCTTGGCAGCCGCAGATCAGCTGAACCAAGCCGGGCATTCTGTCACAATTTATGAAAGAGCAGAACGCGCTGGAGGATTGCTGACGTATGGCATTCCAAATATGAAGCTTGAAAAAGAGATCGTAGAACGCCGAATTCAATTACTCTCTCAAGAAGGAATTGACTTTGTGCTGAATACGGAGATTGGAAAAGACATCACTTCCGAAGAACTTAAAGATCAGTATGATGCTGTTATCCTTTGTGTCGGTGCTCAAAAACAACGGGATCTGGATCTCGAAGGCCGCGAAGCGAATGGTGTCCACTTCGCTATGGACTATCTTACAAAATCAACACAGCGTCTCCTGAATCAGCATCCGTCCGATGAAGAATTTATTGATGCAAGAGACAAGGATGTAATCGTAATTGGAGGAGGCGACACAGGTGCAGACTGTGTTGCAACAGCTCTCCGGCAAGAATGCAGAAGCATCGTACAGTTCGGAAAGTATCCTAAACTACCCGAAGCCAGAACACCTGATAACATGTGGCCGGAACTCCCTAACGTTTTTACAATGGATTATGCATATGAAGAAGCACAGGCAAAATTCGGTGAAGATCCACGGCAATATACGGTTCAAACGAAAAAAATCGTGGCTGATGAGGAAGGGAATTTAAAAGAGCTTCATACGGTTCAAATGCAATATTCAGTGAATGCACAAGGAAAACCCGAACTGAAAGAAATTCCCGGCACTGAAAAAGTATGGCCAGCTCAGCTCGTGTTTATCGCGATTGGTTTCGAAGGACCTGAACAGCCGCTGCTTCAGCAATTCGGCGTCAACACCGAAAACCAAAAAATTGCAGCCAAACATGGAGATTATAGAACCAATATTGATGGCGTGTTTGCCGCTGGCGATGCCAGAAGAGGGCAGAGCTTAATTGTTTGGGCGATCCAGGAAGGCAGAGAGGCCGCCCGTGAAGTCGATAAATATTTAATGGGAAGCACAGTGTTGGTATAATTCATCCAGGTTAAGAGGCCGTCTCCTCATAAGGGAGACGGTTTTTCTCTAACAAATTTGTTGTCAAGAAACTGTTTTATAACAGATAATACCCTGTTCACCTAATCACGGCAAACAGGGTATTAGTTGTTGCTTAAATTATTCATTGACGATCACCTATGCTTCATGTTTTCCCATACATCTTTCACATTCATAAACATATGATTCATGCTGTTCCTCAATCGTTTTTCCGCATTCCCGGCATTGCTTCTTTGGTAAATTACGATAAAATTCCAACGTCAACATTCAGCATTACCTCCTGTTTTTGAATTGAATTTATTGTATTATAACAGATAAAAATAGTCAACAACTGTTATAGAATTATTTTGAAACACTACTAAACTCCTATACAAGTTCTGTTTTACCCAAACGCGAGTAAATGCTAAAATAAAAAGCGAAAAAGGAAAGACTTATTTTGTTGATAAAGGAGAAGGATTATGGAAAAAGTTTTGATTTTTGGACACAAAAACCCGGATACCGATACCATTTGCTCAGCAATCGTCTATGCTGATCTCAAAACGAAGCTGGGATTGAATGCAGAACCTGTGCGTTTAGGAGAAATAAACGGTGAAACACAGTATGCGCTTGAGCATTTTAAAGCGGACAAGCCTCGGCTGGTAGAAACCGTAGCAAATGAAACAAGCCAAGTTATTCTTGTCGACCACAATGAGCGTCAGCAAAGTGCATCTGATATCGATAAAGTCCGCGTGCTTGAAGTCATTGACCATCACCGGATCGCAAACTTTGAAACTAGTGATCCATTGTACTACCGCGCTGAACCTGTAGGCTGTACAGCGACCATCTTAAATAAAATGTACAAAGAGCATGGAATCCCTGTGGAAAAAGACATCGCCGGGCTTATGCTGTCGGCCATTATTTCTGATTCCCTTCTATTTAAATCTCCAACCTGTACAGAGCAAGATATTGCTGCAGCAAAGGAGCTTGCGGAGATCGCTGGCGTAGATGCTGAAAGCTATGGTTTGGAAATGCTAAAGGCTGGTGCAGATTTAAGCGACAAATCAGTAAGCCAGCTTATCACCCTGGATGCCAAGGAATTTCAGATGGGTGACAGCAAAGTCGAAATCGCACAAGTAAATACGGTTGATACAGCCGAAGTATTCGAACGCAAAGCAGAAATTGAAGATGAGATCAGCCAAGTTGTCCGAGAAAAAGGATTGGATCTGTTCTTATTTGTTGTAACTGACATTTTAACGAACGACTCAACTGGACTTGCTATCGGAAGCAAAGCTGGAGCTGTCGAAGAAGCTTATAATGTTAACCTGCAAGATAATACTGCGGTACTTAAAGGTGTAGTATCCAGAAAGAAACAGATCGTTCCCGTTTTAACGGATGCATTCAGCCGTATCCAATAAAAAGGAAAGAGCCAGCCGTACACATACGTGTAAGGCTGGCATTTGTTTCATCAATAAAGGGATTGCACGGAGATTGGCGAAGGATTAAAAGATCTAAATTTACAGCCCAAGAGGCGGGAGGTTTCTCAATGGCAGTTAAAAATTACGGCTTGCTGAAGGGAAAGGTCATAGAGTCCCGAATGGAGAGGGATTTGGATACTCCTCATTATCAGATTCATGTGGTGGACGAAAACAGCGTGCATTATCGGATTGCAGTTAACGTCATGTCCAGCTCAGAAGACTCCGAAGTTTTATACCTGGTTAATGAAAACTTTGCTTCATCCCTTACCGAAAAATTAGCCCAGCTTCCTGAAAGCTATTTGGCTTTGGGGGATGAAAACAGGGAACTAGCTATCGATTACATCAGGGACGGACTCTTTGAACCCTCTTTAATGACACCGCTGCCAAGCGACGCAACAGGACCAGACAACGATTTAAATGATATGCTTGATAAATACGTTCAGAGAGCGATTTCTGAAAAAGCATTAATCTATGTTTATGGATCCAAATTTGGCCCGGAATCACAGCCTGATAAAGTGTTTGGTTTTCAGCCGACCAATGGGATGCACAATATCCACATGAACCAGGGCAATGAAGACAAGCCAAATGAGAGAGATTGGGCAGATGATAATGGAACATGGCACGACGGTTCATTGTTCCTGCAATTCGAGGATCAGTGGACGGCGATCTTTCTTGCCTTCTTATCCCAGTCCTGGTGCACAGATGAACGAGGCTATCCCACCAGAATGTGCAGGCATGATGATAAAATCCAAACGTCTTCGTAATAAAAGAACAGCCGATGGGCTGTTCTTTTATTTATTTTTTTATAAACTCCTGTGTCCAAAAATCCTCATTATCCGTGTAACCGATACCTATATGTGTATAATCTGGATTCAGGATGTTCTTCCGGTGTCCTTCGCTGTTCATCCAGTCATTGACCACTTGTTCAGGGGACTGCTGGCCGACAGCAATATTCTCTCCGGCAGAACTGTACGAAATATCCATTTTCTCCATTTGGTCGAATGGGGACCCATGTGTGGGACTGTTATGGGAGAAGTAATCATTTTTCTCCATATCGTTCGCTTTGACTTGCGCCATGTTGGTTAATGAAGGGTCCCACTCTAAATCGGAAAGCCCATGTTTTCTTCGTTCCTGATTCGTCAGATCTACAACTTTCTGGATCATCTCCTGGCTGTATCCCTGATTTCCAGAAGGAGGGGCCGCCGGAGGCACCGTTCCATTAAGGTTCGGGTTGTTGTCCATGGTCATATCCGGATTGTTGTAGGAAATGTTTTGTCTTTGGGCTTTTTCGTTCTTGTGCCCCGCTTTCGATTGGTAGGGTATGTTTTCTTTTGTCAGGTATCCATTTCCTGTCTTCATTAAATTTTTATTTGCCATTCTTTTATGCGGTTGATCTTGGCCAAGCTCATTCTTCTTCATATTATTGCATCCGCTGCTGAAAACAAGAATAAATAAGAAGGCCATCATTATTGGAAATACTTTTCTCACTGAGACTTCTCCTTTTCATCTTTAGTTGATTTTCTTAAAACGTTTTTAGTATTTCACGAAATAGGAAAGGCATACAAAGTCATGTAATTCTAGCTGCGAAAAGGAAGCAAAAAAGAGCAGGAAAATGAACGACAAATACAAAAATTATTAGAGGCTTAGTAGTGAGTGCCAGTGCTGTCCCTCCGGAACAAAAGACACCCACTGGTGAACAGCCTGTGCCTCGTAAAGTATGTTCAGCCCGGATCAAAGACATCATCCCGGACTTTGAAGAATCCGCAAGAAGAGCGATTGAAGCAGGGTTCGTTGGAATTTAAATCCATGGAGCAAACGGATATTTAATTCAGTTCTTTTCACCGCATTCTAACCAAAGGGAGGACCAATGGCGGGAAGTGTGGAAAAAGGCTGGCTTTCCCGATGGCAGTCATCGATGAAGTGAAACAGGCTGTCCAGATGTATGCCAAGGAGCCGTTCCTTGTGGGCTACAGATTTTCACCTGATGAGCCTGAAACACCTGGGATTACGATGGACGAAACTTTAGTTTTAGTGGATGAACTCGTTAAAAGGAAGCTCGATTCATGGATTTCTGGTCTGTGCCACGAAGGGGAGTAGACGATATTCGGCCGCGTATCGAGATCATCCAGGAACGAGCCGGTAAACAGGTTCTGTGATTGGAGTCGGATCCATTTATACAGCAGAGGAAGCGTTAAAAGCGATAAAATCGGTTTGCCTTTTTATCGCGTTGGGAAGAGAATTGATCATTGATCCTGATTGGGTTCAAAAGATCGAAGAAGGAAGGGCCTCTGAATCATACCTGACCCTCTCTGGCAGGCCACCATCAATACACCAGGTAGGTTTCCAATAGAAGACGGTTAACAAAAAGAAGCCCCGGAAAAATCCGGAGCTTCTTTTTTAATGTGATTCGCTGCTGATTCTAAATCCTATCTTTCCGAATTGTTCCGCATTATTCAACCGTTCAAATGCGCCTTTAAATTGATGCAACTCGAACATTTTATCAACGATCGGCCTGATTTGATGTTTTTCAGTAAACTGGATCATTTCTGTAAATTCTTCGCTGCTCCCCATGGTACTGCCGAAAAAGCTGTACTGTCCGTAGAAAAACTTCCTTAAATCAAACTCTATCCGGTCACCGGCCGATGCACCGAATGTGACGATAGTGCCTCCTGTACGCAGCTGATCCAATGACTTATTAAAAGTTGCCGCACCTACACTTTCGATGACAAGATCCATCTTTTGGTTGTTTAGCTGAGCGCTCCAGTCGTCATTGCTGTTAATTGCCTGTACCGCCCCTAGCTCTTTTGCTCTTTGTCCTTTTTCTGCCGACCGGGAAGTCACATATACTTCCGCGTTAACTGCTTTTGCAAATTGGAGAAGGAAGGTAGCCACACCGCTGCCTATCCCAGGGATAAGCACCTTTTGATGTTCTTTCAGTCTGCCCCGGGTAAAAAGGGCCCTGTATGCCGTTAAGGCTGCTAAAGACATTACCCCTGCTTCTTCCCAGGATAAATAGGCCGGCTTTGGCACGGCGTTTTCAGCGGGAACGGTAACTTTTTCAGCAAACGTTCCGTGAAAGGGAAGACCGAGTATTTCAAAACCTTCCGGTGGTCCGTCGCTTTTTTCTTTCCAGCCAAGGCCCGGGTTTATGATAACCTCATCACCCACGTTCACATTGTCTACCCCTTCTCCAAGAGCTTCGACAATTCCAGCTCCGTCTGATCCGATGATTAAAGGAGGATCGGTTGGCTGGTGTCTTTCCATCACAAACAGATCGCGGTGATTCAATCCTGAAGTTACTAATTTAATTCTAACTTCTCCAGGTTTTGGTGCGACTTCATCGAATTGAGTATAAACAAGTCCAGTAAGTCCTTTTTGCTCTTTATGTACAAGTGCGTTCATGACAGCCTCCCATTTTGCTTAATGTAGTTCAAGTGTACCAGAGCGATTCTTCATTGTCTTATATGACGTTTTTACATCTAAAAAGGGAGTTGAGGATTTCCATCTATCACCAAAAATTAGCGTGATTTTCATTTAAGCTTTCCATTTCCTGAAGAGCTCTGGTGGAACAGGGAGAAGTTATTAGGGGATTTTTGAGAAGGTGCGCTATGGATTGAACTGGATGGTGATATTGTAGGTGGAACAAGTAACAGGTCATGGATATATTCGGAATCATGATCCGATCGGCACAACATTATATGTTATTGATATTTGTATCCTGCCTTCCTATCGTAAACTTGGATTGGGAAAATTCCTGATGCTGGTGTACCCCGTGAAAGTAGTGATTAATAATCCGGAGGATGAAGAATCTCTTAATAATGCATATTAATGGTGGAAAAATCCATTTATCACTTGATATTTCCTTTTAATTATATAATAATAGTTACTTACAAAACATAAAGGAGCATATAGAATGAACTTTCATACACGTCCCCATACATTTGTAACTCACGTTCAATTGATCGTCGAGGATCTGGATCGATCACTGTCTTTTTACAAAGGCATATTAGGATTTTCAGTACTTAAGGAAGAAGAAGGAGCCGTCTTCTTAACATTGGATGGCCTAAAGTCAATATTGTCGGTGGTACAGCCGGAGAATGCAAAACCGAAACAGCCGCGGACGTCAGGATTGTATCACTTTGCACTGCTCGTCCCAAACCGAAAAGAGCTGGCCAAAGTCCTGCGGCATTTCATTAGTATTGGCTATCCGCTTCAGGGGGCATCAGACCATCTTGTTAGTGAAGCATTATATTTGGCGGATCCCGATGGGAACGGAATTGAAATATATGCCGACCGTGATGCAGAAGAATGGAAATGGGAGAATGGACAAGTGGTGATGACCACAGAGCCGCTTGATTCTAAAGGGTTGCTGGTTGAGAGCGCAGGATCATCATTTGACGGGCTCCCAAAAGAGACCATCATGGGCCACCTGCATTTGCACGTTTCTAATTTACAGGAAGCGGAAATGTTTTATTGTGAAGGTTTAGGTTTCGAAGTTGTTCTCCGCTACAGCAACCATGCATTATTTATCTCAACCGGCGGGTATCACCACCATCTCGGATTAAACATCTGGAACGGCCAGGGGGCTCCTGCTCCTGATGAACATCATGCCGGACTGAAACAGTTTACAGTGGTATATCCCTCATCAGAAGCAAGAGATGAAGCTGGCGCCCGGCTGAGAAATTTAGGATACGGTGTACAGCAGCTTGATGAATCTCTGTTTGTAAAAGATCCTTCTGGTACGTTAATGGAATTAGCAAGAGGTTAATCAAACACGATAAATTCTTTTGAAGAACTATGATCAGTATGATTCGGCATTGGATTGCTCAAACTATCCATATGTTGAACAACCGGAGAACTGCCATGACTTGTCGTTCGAGTGAAGAGCTTAATCAATTAGTATTAGAAGCCAAGGGCTATACGAAGTTCGGAAAAGTAGCTGATTACATCCCCGCATTAAAAAAAGCTGATCCTGATGACTTATCTGTCGCTATCTATCATCCGGATGGCACTTGTTTATCCGCGGGAGATGTAAAATTGAAGATAACGCTTCAAAGCATTTCAAAAGTGCTGGCTCTCGCCCTTGCATTATTGGACTGCGGCGAAGAAGAAGTATTCTGCAAAATCGGGTATGAGCCTACTGGAGATCCCTTCAATTCCATTGTAAAGCTGGAGATCAGCAAACCTGCCAAACCGCTTAATCCCATGATCAATGCAGGAGCACTCGTTGTTACTCACATGATCAAAGGCGTTTCTGCAGATGACCGGTTTAATCGTCTTCTTCAATTTGTCAGGAAGCTGGCCGGGAATCCTTTGATCACTTTTTGTGAAGAAGTTGCTGTATCAGAGTTTGAAACTGCTCATTTAAACCGGTCTCTTTGTTATTTTATGAAACAGCATGGCATCATCAATGAAGACGTAGAAGAGCTTATCGATCTCTATACGAAGCAATGCGCCATCGAAATGAATTGCCTCGATTTAGCCAGAATAGGCCTTGTCCTGGCTCTGGACGGCGTTGAACCTTTAACGAATAAACGGTTGATCCCCACACAGATCGCCAGGATCTGCAAGACGTTGATGGTGACTTGCGGCATGTACAATGCTTCGGGTGAATTTGCCGTAAGAGTTGGAATACCTGCAAAAAGCGGTGTTTCAGGTGGGATAATGGGTGCTGTTCCCAACCGTTTCGGCATCGGGATCTTTGGTGCAGCCCTGGATGAGAAAGGAAACAGCATTGCCGGCCTTAAAATTCTGGAAATGCTGTCTAAACGATACGATCTAAGTATGTTTTAAAATCATCTATTTACAGTCTTATTTACAATAGGACTGTTTTTTTATGCCGAATGGAGGGTATCTTAACAATATTTGATGGAGTAAAATTTTCATGACCATACTTTGCTAATAAGGGGAAATCATTCATGAGCGGTACACAAAAGCAGCGTATTCAATTGCACGGTTTTAATAATCTGACCAAGTCATTAAGCTTTAATATGTACGATATCTGTTATACGAAAACAAGGAAAGAGCGGGAAGCCTATATCGCGTATATTGATGAAGAGTACAGCGCGGAGCGATTAACCGGGATTCTTCAGAAAGTGTCGGATACGATTGGCGCGCATGTGCTCAATATCGCCAAACAGGATTATGTTCCCCAAGGTGCCAGTGTTACATTATTAGTTTCTGAAGGCCCTGTTGTGGAAGTGCCGACAGAAAACATAGAAGAGACGCCGGCCGCCATGCCGGAATCTGTGGTTATGCAGCTCGATAAAAGCCATTTGACCGTCCATACGTATCCCGAGTATCATCCGGACGAAGGAATCAGCACCTTCAGAGCGGATATTGATGTTTCAACTTGTGGGGAAATTTCTCCGTTAAAAGCATTAAACCACCTCATTGAGTCATTTGATACAGACATAATGACGGTGGACTATCGGGTGAGAGGGTTCACGAGAGATATAAATGGACAAAAGCTTTTTATTGATCATGATATTTCTTCCATACAAAATTTTATCCGTGAAGATTTTAAAAATGAATTTGATATGATTGACACCAACATCTATCAGGAAAATATTTTTCATACAAAATGCAAGCTGAAAAAATTTGACCTTAATAACTACTTATTCGGTTATACAAGGGATACTTTGACCGAACAGGAGCAAGCGGACATAACGAAAAGAATTACAGAGGAGATGGAAGAAATATATTTTGGACGAAACATGAATCGATTTCTTAGGTAGCTCGGTTCAAGCAGGATGTGAATGAACCGCCAACAGAAAAAGAGACCCGATAAAGGGTCTCTTTTGTTGAAATCAACACTAACGGGGTTGATTTCCAAGCTGCTGTTCTGCATACGCAACGAGACGTTTAGTCATCTCTCCGCCTACAGATCCGTTAGCCCGTGCGGTCGTATCTGCACCAAGCTTCACTCCAAACTCATTGGCGATTTCCTCTTTCATTTGATTTAACGCATTCTCAGAACCAGGTACCAATAGTTTGTTTCTTGCCATGGTACAACACCCCCGCATGGAATTGAGCAGACCTGCTGCTCGTCTATTAAGGTTTCCGAAAATAAAAAAAGGCATTCGTTTTTTGGATGTATGACGGTGTATACTTAATGATAAAAGAGGTACAAGATGGGAAAAGTGGAAGTCGTTCCTTATCAGTAACGTTTGCAGAAAGATGTTTAAATCAAGAAAGTGTTGTCCTAACAAATATTTGGATCATTGCTGCTTGAAGATCCATCAAGCTGGGAGCACTGAGAAACAATCAATGGCTCCTGGAAAAGAGCGGCGTTATAATGGAGCTATAGCTAAGCATAAGGTAGTTAAAAAGGATGATGCAGGTTGGATATTTTTGAAGCGATTAATACAAGAAGAAGCATAGGTTTGGTAAAGGATGATCCTGTTCCCGAACATCTGGTGGAAAAAATTTTAGAAGCGGGAACATTTGCTCCAAACCATTACCGTACGAATCCTTGGAGATTTTTCGTGATCAGTGAATCAGGGAGAAACAAGCTTGGAGAGCTGCTGGCAGCGATCACGAAATCCGGAATGAATGAACCATTGTCCGAAGAGGATCAGCAAAAATTGGAGAATGTAAAGAAAAAACCCCTTCGTGCACCCGTCATTATTGCGGTAGGTGTAGAGCCTGGAGTTCTTCAAAAAGTGATTCATAAAGAGGAAACAGCAGCTGTCAGTGCTTCTATCCAAAATATGCTGCTCGCTGCCCATGCACTAGGTCTTGGGGCGGTTTGGCGCACAGGCGCCATTTGTTATGACGACAGAGTAAGGTCTTATTTTCAGCTCTCAGACAAAGGTGAAATGGCTGGTTTCATCTATCTTGGCTATCCAATCAAAGCTCCTGCAGCCATCAAAAGAAAATCCTTTCATGAATTCACCAAGTGGTTAAAATAGCCGATTACAGCACGAAGAGAATCTTACACTTTCTCTTCGTTTTTTTATAGTGGAAAACAGGGTAAAGGTACATTGCAGGAATGGGTTTAACTAATTTGGAGAGGATGAACAATATGCAAAAAAGAAAGCTTGGAAACGAGGGGTTGGAAGTGTCTTCCCTTGGATTGGGCTGCATGGGCATGTCAGACTTTTATAGCGGACAAGATGATCATGAGTCACTTAAAACCATTCACCATGCCCTTGAATTAGGAGTAAACTTTCTGGATACGGCTGACATGTATGGCGTTGGCAGGAATGAAGAACTGGTAGGAACAGCTATAAGAGACCGGAGGGAAGAAGTCATTCTTGCTACAAAATTTGGTAATATCAGAGGGGAAGACGGTTCATTTTTAGGTGTAAACGGTCATCCGAAATATGTGAAGGAAGCATGTGAAAACAGTTTGAGACGGCTTGGCACCGAATATATTGATCTTTACTATCAGCACAGAGTGGACCCGGGCATTCCGATAGAAGAAACGGTGGGGGCAATGTCCATACTTGTTCAAGAAGGAAAAATACGCTATTTGGGCTTATCAGAAGCTTCTCCTGAAACCATCCGGCGAGCACATGAGGTACACCCCATATCAGCCGTTCAAACAGAATATTCCTTATGGAGCCGGGATGTGGAAGAGCAAATTTTACCTGCGATCCGGGAGCTGGGCATCGGCTTTGTTCCATACAGCCCTCTTGGGAGAGGCTTCTTAACAGGTAAGATCAAAAGATTTGAAGACTTGGCCGAGGATGACTACCGCCGGTTTTCTCCAAGGTTTCAAGGAGAAAACTTTCAAAAGAATTTAGATCTTGTCGAAAAAATAAAAGAGATCGCCCTGGAAAAGAACTGCAGTACTTCACAGCTCGCAATCGCTTGGCTGCTTGCCCAGGGCAATGATATTGTTCCGATTCCCGGGACAAAGAAAACCGGTTACTTAGAAGAAAATTTAGACGCCATAAAGGTTGAACTGAAACAAGAAGACCTCGACCGGATCAATGATGCTGCACCACTGGGAGCTGCATTCGGAGAACGGTATCCTGAAGCCGGAATGAAGGGGGTAAACCTATGATCCGTTGGTGCAATGATACGTACATCATGCAATAAGCAGGTGTTTTCATTAAAAACAGATTCTCTATTGGCCAGATGGCACAGCTTCTTAACATACCCGTTAAAACGCTCCGCTATTATGACGAAATTGGTTTGAGTAATCCTGCCGGTTCAATGGCCTTCATCATTGCGCTCTGTGAGGCATCAAAAAATGAAAGAGCATGTATAAAAGCCGATCCTTTATGATCGGCTTTCTCTTTTATAGAGACTTATGCTTCCATTTTGTTTAATAAACAGGACATGGTCTCCCTGTTTGATCGAGTGAAAATCCGGTGATGAAACAGTAACAGCCTGGCCGGATGAAAGGCGGATGGTATATCGGGGCACGCTTACAAAATTTGTCCCCCTGTCAACTGCCAATTCTGAATAAGATTTTTCCAGCACACGTCCTTCGAGCCTTGAAAGCGTTAGTTGTCCTTTTACATAATCCGACCAGGCAAAAAAAAGAAAGAAGATCGCTGCGGTCCATAGAACGACATTTTTTATTTTGCTCAAAGCTGTCACCTCCGGCATTAGTATTTCCCATACCCACATGAATTTATATAGAGGACTATTTTATTAATTTTTTGAATAATAAGTATATTTCTTGATTATTTGAGTGGATGGAGTATACTTTTAATTAATCTAACATACCGACCGGTTAGTAAGTTGAGAGGAGATGAAGGTCATGAATTTTTCATATTCAGAAAAAGTGAAAGATTTGCAGAAACGGATCACCCGCTTTATGGAACAGTATGTCTATCCAAATGAGGCGCTTTACGAAAAGCAGCTTAATGAACAAAAGAACAGATGGAGTGCGGTTCCGCCGATCATGGAAGAATTAAAGGAAAAAGCGAGAAAAGAAGGTCTATGGAACCTGTTCCTGCCTGAAAGCGAATATGGTGCCGGCCTAACCAATCAGGAATATGCCCCGCTTTGTGAAATCATGGGACGTTCCCTTATCGGGCCGGAAATCTTTAACTGCAGTGCGCCGGATACCGGAAATATGGAGGTTCTTGTCCGTTACGGAACAGAACAACAAAAAGAAAAGTGGCTTACACCCCTTTTAGAAGGCTCGATCAGATCCTGTTTTTCTATGACAGAGCCCGAAATCGCTTCCTCAGATGCAACAAATATCCAAGCACGCATCGAGAGGGATGGAGATGATTATGTCGTCAATGGACGTAAATGGTGGTCGTCGGGAGCTGGAGACCCGCGTTGCAAAATTGCGATTGTGATGGGAAAGACCAACCCTGGCGCTAACCGGCATGAGCAGCAATCCATGATCCTGGTTCCTTTGGATACTCCTGGCGTGAAGGTCGAAAGGATGCTTTCGGTATTCGGTTATGATCATGCCCCGCATGGACATGGAGAGATTACTTATGAAAATGTCAGAGTACCCGCTGAAAATATGATTTGGGATGAAGGAAAAGGCTTTGCCATCGCTCAAGGAAGACTCGGCCCAGGCAGAATCCATCATTGTATGCGGCTGATCGGAGCAGCGGAGAGAGCGCTTGAAGAATTATGTAAGCGTGTTCAAAAACGTACAGCCTTCGGAAAACCAATTGCCGATCAAGGCGTCATCCGCGAATGGATTGCAGACTCGAGGATCGAGATCGAGCAGGCACGGCTTTTGACATTAAAAGCGGCTTATATGATGGACACCGTCGGCAATAAAGAAGCGAAACAAGAGATTGCAATGATTAAGGTCGTTGCTCCGTCCATGGCGCTCCGTGTTTTGGACCGTGCCATACAAGCATTTGGAGGGGCAGGGGTGTCGGACGACTCTACGCTTGCAGCCCAGTGGGCGAATGCAAGAACATTAAGACTGGCTGATGGACCTGATGAAGTCCACCGTGCTCAGCTCGCAAGACTTGAACTGAAAAAATATCCTCAAGAATTACTCGTCCATTAAATTTCTGCAACAAAGGAGAGTCGAACCATGAATGTACTCAAGCTGTTTGAGTTAACAGGCAAAACAGCGATTGTAACTGGCGGAGGCAGGGGATTAGGACGGCAGATCGCCGAAGCGTTCGCTGAAGCTGGCGCCAACATCGTGCTCTGCTCCAGGAAAGTGGAGGCATGTGAGGAAACAGCAGAGGGATTAAAAAATCTTGGAGCGAAGACACTTGCTTTAAAGTGCGATATTACAAATCCGCAAGATGTTCATGCTGTGGTCGATCAAACACTGAAGGAATTTGGTGCGATTGATATTCTCGTGAACAACAGTGGAGCGACATGGGGAGCACCCGCTGCTGAAATGCCTTATGAAGCGTGGAAAAAGGTCATCGACGTTAACGTGACGGGCACATTCTTAATGAGCCAGGCTGCTGGAAAAGTGATGATTGAACAAAAATCCGGCAAAATCATCAATATTGCATCTGTTGCCGGACTGGGAGGCACGGATCCTCGCTTTATGGATACGATCGGCTACAACACAAGCAAAGGTGCGGTCATTACGTTCACCAAGGATCTCGCCGTGAAATGGGGACAGCACAATATCAATGTTAACGCGATTGCGCCAGGGTTTTTCCCGACCAAAATGTCCAAGGTGCTGATTGAGCACGGTAAGGATGCCATTCTTGGTGGAACACCGCTTAACCGTTTTGGAAGTGAAGATGATCTTAAAGGTGCGGCATTGTTTCTTGCTTCCAACGCTTCAAATTATGTAACCGGCGACGTCCTGATCGTGGACGGCGGGGCACACGCCATGTAAAGAATCCAATAAGGGGGCACGTATGAGACTGCAAGGGAAAACAGCTATCATAACCGGTGGAGGAGGGGGCATTGGAAGAGCGACAGCCCTTCTTTTTGCCAAAGAAGGAGCCAATATTGTTGTCGCTGATGTCAACGAAGAGCTTGGGGAAGAGACGGTCCATCTCATAAGAGAGCAAAATGGATCAGCGTTCTTTGTTAAAACAGATGTTACAGACTCCATCCAGGTAAAAAAGATGATCGACGCGGCGATTAGCGAATTTAGCGCTCTGGATATTTTGTTCAATAATGCCGGCATCGGTAACCCTGAAGTGAAGAGCACAGATCTCGCCGAAAGCGAATGGGACCGCATTGTTGACATTAATTTAAAAGGAGTCTTCCTCGGCATCAAACATGGCGTTCCCGAACTGATCAAAGCTGGTGGGGGGGTGATCATCAATACTTCAAGTCTGCTTGGGTTAAAAGGGCAAAAATACGTATCCGCGTATAATGCATCAAAGGGCGGTGTAGTCCTTCTCACTCAGAACGCTGCGCTTGAGTATGGCAGACATAATATCCGTGTCAATGCTGTTGCTCCAGGAGTGATCGATACGAGCATCATCGATGACTGGAAGAACAATGAAAGAAAGTGGCCGATCATCTCTTCCGCAAATGCTCTCGGGAGAATCGGATCACCGGAGGAAGTAGCAACAGCCGTGCTGTTTCTCGCCTCCGAAGAAGCATCTTTTATCACAGGTACCACTTTATCGGTGGATGGAGGCGGATTGATCTTTTGAATGCTAATTCTGCCGAAAAGCCAACTCATCAATTTTATTAATCTGGAGGGTGAATGATGAGCGAAAACAAAGTTTGGAAAAGCCATTATCCTGAAACCATTCAGCCAGATTTACAGATTCCTGATATGTCCATCCCGCAGCTGCTTCAACAGACAGCAGATCGGTATCCAGATTTAAATGCCCTTTCATTTTACGGCCAGAAGACTACATACCAGGAACTGCAACATCTCGTAAACCGCTTTGCATCCGCTTTGCAGCAGACGGGTGTGGAAGCTGGAGATCGTGTAGCCATCATGCTGCCGAACTGCCCTCAATATGTAATTGCTTATTATGGGGTGCTGTCGGCAGGGGCTGTTGTTACCCAAGTTAATCCGTTGCTCGTTGAGCGGGAGCTGCAGCATATCCTTGAAGACAGCGGGGCGGATACCATTGTTGTGTATGAACCCCTTTATGGACAAATAAAAAAATTGCAGCCGGCTTCTGCTTTGAAACGCATCATCACTGTTAGTCTTGAGCCAAACGGACAACAAAAGGATCTTTCACAAGATTTTTCTTTTTCTCAATTTTTACAGTTGGGCAGCGGACGGATTGATCCTGCAGGGATCGTCTCGGAACGGGATGTCGCGGTCCTTCAATATACCGGAGGTACAACCGGACGTTCCAAAGGCGCCATGCTTACACATAAAAATATCATCGCTAATGTATTGCAGTCGTATGAATTTTTTAAGTTCAACATTGAGATTGGCAAGGAGAAGTATTTAACCGTCATCCCCCTTTTTCATGTGTTTGGCATGACGTCCTGCATGAACCTCGCCATCTATACCGCATCGGAATCGATCATGCTGCCGAGGTTTGATATCGATGAGGTTCTTCAAACCATAAAAAAAGAACAGCCTACCGTTTTCCCAGGAGTCCCAACCATGTATGTGGCGATCACCAACCATCCGAAAGCGGAAAAATACGGAATTGGCAGCATAAAAGTGTGCAACAGCGGAAGTGCTCCGATGCCTGTGGAACTGATTCAAGAGTTTGAAAGAAAGACAGGTTCAAAGATTTTAGAAGGCTATGGTTTATCTGAAGCATCACCGACCACACATTGCAATCCGATGTTCTCGGAACGAAAAGAAGGAAGCGTCGGCATAGGGCTCCCATCCACTGATTACCGCATAGTGGACTTGGCAGCCGGAACAGAAGATGTGAAGACCGGTGAGCTGGGAGAGTTGATCATCAAGGGTCCCCAAGTCATGAAAGGATACTGGAACATGCCGGAGGAGACCGAACATACGCTTCGGGACGGGTGGCTGTATACCGGGGACATCGCCCGAATGGATGAGGAAGGGTATGTCTATATTATGGACCGCAAGAAAGATCTTATTATCGCAAGCGGCTACAATATCTATCCCCGGGAGGTCGAAGAAGTCCTTTATGAATTCCCCGCCGTTCAGGAAGCTGTCGTCATTGGGGTTCCGGATCCCTACAGAGGAGAGGATGTAAAAGCTATCCTCGTACTAAAAGAAGGAAAAACAGCGACGGTAGATGAGATCATCCATTACTGCAAGCAAAACCTTTCGGCATATAAGATTCCGCACGTCATCGAGTTCCGCGGCCATCTGCCCAAAACGAATGTCGGCAAGATTCTAAGAAGGGCTTTGCGCGATGAAGCAAGAGTAAAGACAACATAGCAGCATTTTTTATAGATTTATAGATCGGAAATTAAAAGGAGAGGAATGGAATGATATAATTTTTCCTGAGATTGATAAAAGAATGCGAGGACACTGACATGAAGGAAAAAATTACGGAATGCAGCATCCGTCTGTTTGAGAAGAAAGGATTCAGTGAAACATCCATCCAGGATATCGTAGATGCGCTCGGGGTGACAAAGGGGACATTCTATTATTATTTTTCAAGCAAAGAAGAGCTGTTGATGAACATCCACAACGGATATATTGATGAGCTGTTGAACCAGCAGGAACGTATCATTGCTGACGAGATGAAATCCAGCAAAGAGAAGCTGTTTGAGATCGTTTATGCGCTGATCGGCAACATCAGACAGGCCGGGGCAAGCGCCAAAGTGTTTTTCAGAGAAATCAAGAACCTGAACGAAGAGCGCCTCTCACAGATCATCCCTAAAAGAGACCGCTTCCGCATCAACCTGGAGAACCTGATCCGTGACGGTATGGAAAACGGTGAACTCCGTTCAGATCTGGACGCGTCCATTGTAACATTTGGGATCCTTGGTGCAGCGAACTGGAGCTATCAGTGGTTCAATCCTGAAGGACGTATGTCTGAACGTGAAGTTGCTGAATCTTTTGTAGAGATGATCCTCAATGGCCTTGGACAGAAAGATTCAAACGAAAAAAGGAGGCAATAAGATGAAAGCAGAAGAGGTACGGCAGATTACAGTACTAGGTGCAGGGCAGATGGGACACCAGATCGCCATGCTTTGTGCGCTTGGCGGATTTGGAACCATCATACAGGACGTCCAGGAACAGGCCCTTGCTGCTGCGCAGGACAAACTCCATGCAATTATGGACAAATGGGTGTCTAAAGGAAGGCTTTCTGCCGATGAGAAAGAAGCAGCATTTCAAAAGCTGCGTTTTACGACCAGCTTTGAGGATGCGGTCAGAAATACTGATTTTGTCATTGAGGCTGTTGTAGAAAAATTGGATGTAAAGCGGGAAGTATTTTCGAAGCTTGATCAGCTAGCGCCAGAGCACACCATTTTTGCGACAAACAGCTCCACCATCGTCAATAGTTTAGTTGCTTCAGAGACAAGCCGTGCGGATAAGGTAGTCAACATGCATTTCTTCTTCCCCCCGCTCGTGATGGATTGTGTGGAAGTAGTGATGAGCGACAAGACCTCTGAAGAAACGGCGCGTCTGACCATGGAGATCTCCAAACGGATCAATCGTACTGCCGTTCTGCTCAAAAAAGAGATATCCGGGTTCATTGCCAACCGCATATTAGGCGCACTTCAAAAAGAAGCTGTTTACCTGTATGAACAGGGCATCGCTGACTTTAGAGATATTGATATCATCTGCCGAAAAGCATTGAACCACCCGATCGGCCCGTTTGAACTGATGGATTTATCCGGTATTGATGTCGGCTACTTTGTTATGGAACAGCGCTATAAAGAGACCGGTGATCCAGAAGACAAACCGTTTGCTTGTATTGAAGAGAAGGTAAAGCAAGGGCATCTAGGGAGAAAGACGGGCAAAGGCTGGTACAACTATGAAACTGAAGGAGTGAAACAATAAATGGGAAAATATCTTGAAGTGGTCAAACAAAATCAGCTCGCTGTTATTACGATTAACAATCCGCCGCTGAACGTATTGAGCAGGTCTGTATTCCAGGAGCTGGATGATACGTTCATGGAGCTCGAGAATGACCGAGATACCGTAGCCGTCGTCCTAACAGGAGCGGGAAAAAAAGCATTCGTCGCCGGGGCTGACATTAAGGAGTTTCCGGAGATGATGGGAAACCCTGACATGAAAGCGCAAGTGATGGAGGTTCACTATATCCTGAACCGCATTGATTCCTTTCCAAAACCGACCATCGCTGTATTGAACGGTTTGACTCTTGGAGGCGGCTGTGAGCTTGCCCTTTCATGCGATTTGAGGATAGCAGAGGAACAGAGCCGGATCGGACTGCCTGAAGTCACTCTCGGATTGTTTCCTGGAGGGGGCGGGACACAGCGTCTTCCTCGCTTAATAGGGGAAGCGAAAGCAAAAGAAATGATGTTTACCGGTGAGCCGATTACAGCCGCTGCCGCCGAACGAATCGGACTGGTCAACCAAGTGGTCCCAACCGGAGAAGGACTGGCAAGCGCCAAACTGCTGGCCAGTAAGATCACCCGCCATTCGCTTCAGGCGCTTTCCAGAATCAAACAATCTGTGGATGAAGGCCTGAACAAATCATTAAACGAAGGCATTGAAGTAGAAGCGTCCCTGTTTCAGGAAGTGTTCCAAACGGAAGATATCAAAGAAGGCGTTCAGGCATTTTTCGAAAAAAGAAAACCGGCCTTTCAGCACCGTTGATCGGTAAGAGGCAGAAAGGGAGAGTAAATATGCATGAAATTGAACTGACCGTCCGCTTCTGTGAAACGGATGCCCTGGGCCACATCAACAACACGAGTTATTTTATTTATCTTGAGGAAGCGAGGATCCGGTGCTTTGAATCGCTTGGACTGGATATGAACACGAACGAATGGAGCTTTATTCTAGCTTCCACAAAATGTGACTTTATGGCACAAGGATATTTTAACGATAGACTGCTGGTGCGTACCGGTGTATGTAAAATAGGCACCAAAAGCTTTACGTTAGTGCATGAAATCTATAAAGAAGAAACAGAAGAATTAGTTGCGAGAGGAAATGCTGTTATTGTATATTTTGATTTTAAAAAACAGCAAACCGCGAATATTCCAGACTTTCTGCGGGACGCTTTGGAAAGAAATCAAATATTGCAGCCTCAAGAGTCAGAAACTTGAGATTAATTGAGTGGGGAGGAGGAAGATATGAGTAAGGATACGATAGCCGTTCGCCAGGGAGAAGAACTTGACCTTGATGCGCTGGAGCGTTTCCTCAGGCATTCCATTCATGAATTGCCGGAAGAGCCGCTTGAAGTCCTGCAGTTTTCAGGCGGACATTCCAATTTGACGTATCAAGTCAAAATAGGGGAATGGGAAGCTGTTCTGCGAAAGCCTCCGCTTGGACCCGTAGCGCCTAAAGCCCACGATATGGAGCGGGAATTCCGTATTCTGTCTGAGATTCATGAAATGTTCCCGCCGGCTCCAAAGCCTCTCCTTTTTTCTAAAGGGGAAGAAGTGGTTGGAAGTCCGTTCTTTTTAATGGAGAGGAAACATGGAATCGTTGTTGATACCTCTTTTCCAGAAGGAACCGAGGTTACTCAGGATTTATGCCGCCAGATTTCCAGCGAGATGGTGAATCAGCTCGTCAGGCTGCATGCAATTGACTACAAAAAAACGGGATTATCCGAAATCAGCAGGCCTGATGGGTTCATGGAACGGCAAGTTCAGGGATGGATTTCGAGATATGATCGTTCGAAAACCGACGATATTGCGGAAGTAAAGCATTTGACCACATGGCTTTCCGTCCATATCCCTAAAAATGAAACCGCCTCCATGATTCATTACGATTACAAGCTGAATAACAGCATGTTTGACCACCGCTTAAACACCATGACCGGTCTGTTTGACTGGGAGATGAGTACGGTCGGGGACCCGCTGGCCGATCTCGGGGTTGCGATGGGGTACTGGATTGAAGCCGATGACCCCGATCTTTTGAAAACGGGATTGGGAAAACCGCCAGTTACCACGATGGAAGGCTTTTATACAAGAAACCAATTTATAGAGGAATACGCCAAAAAAAGCGGAAGAGACGTCAGCTTGATCAACTTTTATTTAACATTTGCCTATTTCAAACTGGCGGTGATCTGCCAACAGATCTATTACCGGTATAAAAAAGGACAAACTCAGGATCCTCGTTTTTCTCAGTTCAACAGCTTTGTCAAAAGCTTAATTGTGCACGCCTCGCATACCGCTTTCGGACGATGAGGTGAATAGATGAAAGTCCATTTGCTTTTGAAGAAGGAAGAGATTCTACCGGAAAAGATGGCTGAAAATAGCAAGGTTGCCGTCGTGCTTGATGTCTTGCTGGCCACCACGGCCATCGTATCTGCGTTGTATCAAGGAGCAAAAGGTGTTATTCCTGTGAAAGACCACAACGAGGCGCGGGAGTTATCAAAAATGTATCAAAAGGGAGGTTGCATACTGGCGGGAGAGCTCCACGCGAAGCCTATTACCGGATTTCTATATCCGAGCCCTTTATTGCTGAGCGGCCAAGTCCAGGGAAAAACACTCATCTTATCCACGACGAACGGCACAGTGGCCCTCCGAAATACGGAAGGTGCACAAAAAGTATATATTTCTTCCTTGCTTAACAATAAAGAAACGGCCAAGGCTCTGCTGAAGCACCAGCAGGGAAGCACAATCGTTATCATCTGCTCCGGTAATTCTGGAGAAGTCAGCCTGGAAGATGTATATGGAGCGGGGCATCTTATCACTTCTTTAATCGAACTGGCTGATGTGTCTCTGCAGCTGAGTGATGCTGCCCGAACGGCCTATTATTTGTACAAAGGCAACCAGCAAATGGGACGTGAGCTTCTTGAGTCATCCTATGTTGGTCATTTATTTGCCAGACACGGCTTGTACAGCGATTTGCAATATGCCTCAACGGAAGATGCTGCTCCCGTTGTTGCCGTGTTGGAAGACGGGAAAGCTACGATTGCACGAGATCATATGCAGAAACAAACATAACCAGAATGGAGGGGCATTGCGTGGAAAATACCGGAACGAGAGTGAAAGGCTCTGAATTTTTATTCTCAAACCTGGATGAGGAACACTTGTTTACCCCTGAGGATTTTACTGAGGAACACGTCATGATTAAGACAACGGCACGCCAATTTATTGAAAAGGAAGTCTACCCTTTTCGTGAAAGCATCGAAAACCAGGATTTTGACTGCATTGTTGCCCTATTAAAAAAAGCGGGGGATCTTGGCCTTTTGGCTCACAGCATTCCAGAACGATACGGCGGGCTTGGCCTTGATAAGATCAGCAAGGGAATCGTTGGGGAGATGATTGGCCCTTCGAGCGGATACGGAGTGGCGCACTCCAATCACACATGCATCGCTACACTTCCCATCACGTATTTCGGCACGCCTGATCAAAAGAAGAGGTATCTTCCAAAAATGGCTTCTGGTGATTACATCGGCGCGTATTGTCTTACGGAACCGAACGCCGGTTCGGATGCACTGGCAGCCCAAACAACTGCAGTGCTAAACGAAGAAGGAACCCATTATATCTTAAACGGCACAAAGATCTATATTACAAACGCCGTATTCTCCGACACTTTTATTGTGTATGCCAAAGTGGACGGCACCAAGTTTACAGCGTTCATCGTCGAAAAGGATTTTCCCGGCTTGTCCCTCGGACCCGAAGAGAACAAAATGGGAATCAAAGGTTCGTCGACCCGATCGGTCATATTAGAAGATTGCCTTGTCCCGGCAGAAAACCTTCTTGGAGAAATCGGTAAAGGACATGTGATTGCCCTTAATGTTCTGAACCTGGGACGGTTTAATCTTGGATCGGCCACGATGGGAGCTGCTAAATTCGGACATCAGAAAGCAGTGCAGTTCATTCAGGATCGCATGCAATTCAAGCAGCGGATCGCAGACTTCCCCGCAACGAAAGAGAAAATCGCCAGAATGGCTGCCCGCCTGTATGCGGCAGAATCGCTGCAATACCGGACCGCGAGCCTGCTTGAAGATGCTCTTCATGATCTTGATGAGTCTTCAGATTTACAAACCGTCGGAAAACGCATGAGTGAATACTCTGCAGAATGTGCGATCTGTAAAGTCTATGGATCGGAAACGTTGGATTATGTCGCGGATGAAGCGCTTCAGCTGCATGGAGGCGCAGGATTCATAAAAGAATACGGGATAGAACAGATGTACCGAGACTCAAGGATCAACCGTATTTTTGAAGGTACGAACGAAATTAACCGGCTGCTCATACCAACCCACCTTTTCAGGAAAGCAATAAAAGGTGAGATCGACCTTCAATCATCCATCCATGGTGCGATACAATCCTTGCAGCAGGAGGCTGAACAAGGCACATCTCTTATGGGTGCAGAATTACACGCAGTAGAAACCATACGCCATCTGTTTCTTTTCTCTGCGGGCTTGGCCTATGAAGCATTTGGTGAAGGACTGATTCAGGAACAGGAGGCACTGATGGCTCTCGCGGATTTAGCCATCACGCTTTATGCAGCTGAATCTGCTGTTTTCCGTACTATAAAAGCTGTCAAGAAATACGGGATGGAAAAGGCAACTCTCAAAACAGCCCTTACCCATACAGTATTAGAAGACAGCCTGTGGGAAGCTGAAATGCTGTCACGAAAGCTTGTACATGAGCTGACAGGGGGAGAGAAAAGAAATCAGCTCAACATGCTAATCCATCAATCTTGTAACCGCTGTCATCAATTTGGCAGGAGGGCTTCAAGAAACCGGATGATCGCAGAGAAACAATATGAAGCAAATGCCTTTGTTTGCTAAAGGAGAAGGATCATGAAATTCTCACAATCGATTGCAATGATTACTGGAGCCGGAAGCGGAATCGGACAAGCTGCTGCCATAAAACTGGCTAAAGAAGGGGCACAGGTCATCTTGGTAGGACGAACCCGATCCAAGCTTGAAAACACGGCCGTCGAGATCAGCAGGATAACAGGCGCTCCTCGACCCGAAACCTTTGCTGCAGACGTAACAAGTGAAAAAGAAGTTGAACAGTTGGCAGAACATGTCCATCAGCAATTCGGTGATCTGCATGTTCTGATCAATAATGCGGGAGGCAGCTCCCAGACGAGAATCATGGAGACAGCAGCCAGTGAATGGGATCAGGTTCAGAGCGCAAATTTAAAGAGCGTGTTTCTCGTTTCCCGCATTCTTGGAAACATTATGGCAGACGGCTCTAAAAAAGAAGCCGCAAACCCAAATCGGAAGAACAGAGCTATTGTCAATGTGGCTTCACTGTCCGGGCATCAGGCAGGTGCGCTTATCCCGCATTACAGTGCCGCTAAGGCGGGGGTCATTAATTTTACAAGAGCGCTTGCGCTTGAACTGTCTCCATTTGGCATCCGGGCAAACTCTGTTTCTCCCGGTTTTATCGAAACACCTCTTACCCAAGCAGGCCTTGAGAATGAACAATTTGTCAAAGCTATCGAGAAGAACACGGCATTGAAAAGAGTGGGCAAACCGGAGGAGATCGCGAATATTATTGCTTTTCTGGCATCCAGCGACGCCTCTTATATGACAGGATCTGATGTGCTGGCAGATGGCGGCTGGCTAATCATGTAATCAATGAAGGAGGAGAAAAAATGAATCAAGATCATCTTTTAGTAGAATTCGAGGGTCCTATTATGATTCTAACCTTGAACCGTCCAGAAAGTTTAAATTCCTTCAGCCAAGAAATGATTAACGGTTTGGCAGAAGCGTGCCTGGAAGCTCAGACAAGGGACGACATTAAAGTCATCGTGCTCAAAGGAGCCGGCCGCTCCTTCAGTGCAGGCGGCGATGTGAAGACGATGGGGCAGGCCAGTCCCAACGATGTATATGAGCATATCGGGAAACTTAACCGATGTATCCTCGCGATGAAGGAAACGGAGATTCCGATTATAGCAGCCGTCCATGGGTTTGCTGCAGGCGCCGGCTTTAACCTTGCGATGGCGTGTGATCTTATCGTTGCAGCGGAAGACAGCAAGTTTGCCCTAAGTTTTTCTCAGGTCGGCCTGATCTCCGATGGCGGAGGCTCCTATTTCCTTCCGAAGCTTATCGGCCCTCACCTTGCAAAGCAGTTCTTTTTCAGCGCCGAGCCGATCTCAGCAGAAAGACTTTACCAATTAGGAGTCATCAATTATTTGACGCCACTTGAGAGGCTAGAGGATGAAGTGTACAGTCTCGCTGCGAAACTCGCTAACGGTCCCGTTGCAGCGTTTGGACAAATGAAAAAGCTCATCGATGCTTCCTATCAATCTACTCTTGAAGAGATGCTTGAGCAGGAACGTCTAAACCAGGCACTCATGATTTCGACTGAAGATCACCAAGAAGGCATTTCCGCTTTTAAAGAAAAAAGACTGCCCGTGTTTACCGGCAAATAGGAGGATAATAAATGAGAGCTGTACGATTTAAAGAATACGGAGGCCCGCAGGTCCTTGAAAATGTAGAAATCGACAAACCGGTTCCAAAAGGCCATGAAGTGCTGATTGAAATTCATGCGGTTGGCGTGAACTATGCAGATACTGCACGCAGAGAAGGCCGATATGTCGTTCCCACTCCTTTGCCCTTTGTTCCTGGTGCAGAAGTGGCAGGAACCGTCGTTGAAACCGGTGAAAAAGCCTCTCATATAAAACCTGGTACAAGGGTAGTTACCTTGATCGAGTCGGGAGGCTACGCAGAATACGCATTGGCCGACGGAAGATTGATTATTCCTCTTGAGGATCATCTTGATTTCCAGCAGGCAGCCGCCTTGCCCCTGCAAGGGTTAAGCGCCTACCATATCCTGAAGACGATGGGGCGAATGCAGGAAGGAGAAACCGTTCTTGTCCATGCAGCAGGCGGAGGAGTCGGAACAATCGCTGTCCAGCTTGCAAGGCTTTTTGGAGCCGGAAAGGTTATTGCCACAGCAAGTTCCGAGGACAAACTCGAGCTCGCACGGCAGCTGGGTGCTGATGTTGCCGTCAATTATACGGAAGAAGACTGGGAAAAACAGGTCCTTGAAGCGACAGACGGAAAAGGAGTGGATGTCGCTCTTGAGATGGCTGGGGGAGAAGTCTTTCATAAAACGATGAAATGTCTCGCTGTTTTCGGCAGACTCGTGATCTATGGCGTCGCAAGCGGTGAGCCAAGCAAGTTTTATCCTTCAAATCTCATGGGGAAAAATCAGTCGGTTATCGGTTTCTTCCTTCCGCAGATCATGAGAAGACCGGACTTGTTAAAGCCGAGCCTGCAAGAACTGTTCACCTATCTGTCTCAAGGAAGCCTGAAGCTGACCATTGGTGATGTATTCCCATTACAAGAAGCGGCACAGGTTCACGACCTGCTGCAATCAAGAAAAACTAAAGGTAAGCTGCTCTTAAAGCCATAATCACAAAATAGCATGCAGATCCCATTTTCGATCAACTATCAGGAGGGGAAAGCTGTGAATACTCGCCATTATCCTTTTTGGCCAAAGCGGGTCAGTAAAACACTGACGGTACCAGACACAACACTCTACGATAATCTCCTTGTTTCCGCGAGAAGGTATCCCCAAAAAACAGCGCTGATCTACTACGGGGCTTCTTATACATATGAGGAGCTCCTCCGTGAAGTCGATCTTCTATCAGGCTATATGGAAAGTGAGCTGAAGGTAAAAGCCGGTGACCGCGTGATGCTTTTTATGCAAAATTCACCTCAGTATTTTATTGCCTTCTATGCCATCATGAGAGCAAGGGCAGTTGTCGTACCCATTAATCCTATGAACACGGAACATGACCTGGAATTTTATATTAAAGATTGTGAAATTGAATCAGCCGTGATCGGGCAGGAGTTATATGATTCAATCAGCCCGCTTCTAACGGCAGCCTGTCTGAAAAACCTTCTCATCGCTGCGTATTCTGACTACCTTCCTTCAGAAGGAACCGGCAAGAATCTTCCAGAGACGGTAAAAGAGGAAAGCGAACGGTTTGAAGGAGAACACCATCATTTGTGGAGGAATGCTCTCAAGGCAGGCTATCAGCCCTCTGCCTACAGAGGAGAAGCTGGAGATATTGTTTGCTTGCCGTATACTTCCGGCACGACCGGTCTGCCAAAGGGCTGCGTTCATACGAACAGGACGATTCAGGCGAATGTTGTCAGCGCGGTGAACTGGATGAATGCTACTTCCGACAGCGTTCATCTCACCACGCTCCCTCTTTTCCATGTGACCGGCATGCTCCATAGCATGCATGCACCGATTTTTTCCGGTTCTGCGATGGTGATGCTGACGCGTTGGAATCGGAACGCGGCAGCTGAAGCGATCCAGTCTTATCAGGTCACTCATTGGGTGAATATCAGTACGATGGTCATCGATTTCCTGGCCAATCCTCACCTCTGTGATTATGATCTTTCGTCCTTAACAAGCATAGCTGGAGGCGGAGCGGCATTGCCGGAAGCAGTCGGGGAAAAGCTTTACCAAGTGCTTGGGTTAAAGTTTGTCGAAGGATACGGCCTTTCAGAGACGATCTCTCATACCCATTTTAACCCGCCAGACCGGCCAAAGCTGCAATGCCTCGGTATACCTTCCTTTGATGTTGATGCAAGAATAGTGGATCCCGTCACCCTAAAGGAACTGGGAGTGGGAGAAGCCGGTGAAATTGTCGTTTCCGGACCGCAAGTGTTCCAGGGCTACTACAACCGTCCAGAAGAAACACAGCAGTCTTTCTTTGAAAGGGACGGCAAAGCCTTTTTTCGGACAGGGGATATCGGCAGATTTGACGATGACGGTTATTATTTTATGGTCGACCGCGTCAAGCGGATGATCAATGCTTCAGGCTTTAAAGTTTGGCCGACTGAAATTGAATCGCTTCTCTACAGCCACCCGGCTGTACAACAGGCCTGTGTCGTCGGCATTCCCGATCCAAAACGGGGTGAATCAGTTAAAGCTTTTATTATTTTAAATGATACCGATCGCGGCAGGGTATCAGAAAAAGAGATCATCGAATGGGCGAAAGAGCGGATGGCGGCATATAAATACCCGAGGCAAATTGAATTCAGAGAGTCGTTCCCTACGACGGCAAGCGGAAAAATATTGTGGAGAAAGCTTCAGGAAGAAGAAAAATTGAAAAATGAGGCGGTGTCCGGGCGATGAGTTCAATTGTAGAAACAGTAACTGGCCCTATCTCTGCAAATCAGCTTGGTAAGACACTGATCCATGAGCATTTTATATTCGGCTATCCCGGCTTTCAAGGCGATGTTACGCTTGGAAGCTTTAATGAGGAAGCAGCGCTTAAGGAAGCTGTAGAGATTGCCCAGGTGATGGCATCCCATGGAGTAGATACCGTCGTAGATCCCACCCCGAATGAATGCGGACGGAACCCTCTTTTTTTAAAAAAGGTCTCAGAAGCCACCGGACTTCAGATCATTTGCGCCACAGGGTTTTATTATGAAGGAGAAGGAGCAACCCCTTATTATAAATTCAGACAGGCACTCGGAAGTGCTGAACAGGACATTTATGAAATGTTTCTGGCCGAGATCACAGAAGGCATTGCGGGAACGGGTATAAAACCAGGGATTATTAAAGTGGCATCCAGCAAGGACGAGATCACCGATTATGAAGCCATGTTTTTCCGGGCAGCAGCCAGCGTTCAGCAAAAAACAGGGATCGTCATCCTAACGCATACACAAGAAGGAACGATGGGCCCTGAGCAGGCAAAGCTTCTTCTTGACCATGGTGCTGATCCCGCAAATATTATTATCGGACACATGTGCGGCAATACGGACCCGTCTTATCATAAGAAAGTCTTGGACCAAGGAGTGCGCATTGGCTTTGACCGATTCGGACTGCAAGGGCTGGTAGGAGCCCCATTTGATCAGGAACGGATCGATACGCTAATCGCCTTGCTCGATGACGGCTATGAAAATCAGATTTTGCTGTCTCATGATACGGTGAATATTTGGCTAGGGAGACCGCCGGTGTTGCCGGACCAGCTTGCCGCGATCATTGAGAACTGGACACCGTCTCACCTTTTTCTCAACATCCTGCCGGCTTTAAAGGAAAGAGGAGTAACCGGCCAGCAATTGGAAAAGATGTTTAATAAGAATGCCCAAGGTCTTTTCAGCGGTATGGCCGCGAAAGTCAACTCTTGAGCATGCAAAAAGCAGCGGATATCCGCTGCTTTTTTTGTTAGGATTGGATGGCTTCCTCAACCGGATAGAGGGATAGATCTATATCCAGTTCCATTCCCAAGGCCAGTTTAGCAAGCTGCTCTCCGATAAACGGACCCATCGTTAATCCGGAAGCACCGAGCCCATTGGCAAACAGCAGGCCTTCCCAGTCCGGCAATTTGCCGATCACCGGGAGAAAGCCAGGAGTGAAAGGACGGAAACCAGCCCTAGCTTCGGTAAAAGAAGCTCCGGAAAGACCAGGGGCCGTATTGAGTCCTTTAGCAAACACTTCCTGCAGGCCTCCTGCAGTTATGCGGTGATCATAGCCGTCCGGATCGTTTTCATGAGTGGCTCCAATTACGATCCGGCCGCTTTTGAACGCCAGAACGTACTGATCACTTGGCGGCATAACCACCGGCCACGAGCGGGTATCGGCGTCAGGAAGCTGAAGATGTACGATCTGCGCTTTTTGATAAGTTACGTTCATACGGATATTTAAGGGCGCGAACAGTTCGTTCGCCCAAGCCCCCGCACATACGATAACCTTATCGGCATCAAAGGTTTCACTGCCTGCTTTTATCCCCGTCACCTTTTTTTCGCTGAATAAGAGGGAGGCATCTTCTTGCAGCAAGACCGCTCCGTTTTTTTTGGCTCCTCTTAGTAAAGCATCACGAAGAGCACGACCATCGACACGTGCGGCGCCGCTTACATGAACGGCTCCAACATCATCTTTTAGAGCAGGAAACCGGGCGCGTGTTTCCTCAGGGCTGAGGATTTTAATTTCTCCCATTTCGGGGGCTTCTTTTTTTCGCTTTAATGCCCGCTCTTCCATTTTTTTCAGCTTTTCAGGTTCATGATGCAGGCTGAGGGCACCTACCCGGGCATAACCTGTTTCAGTTTCGCCATCAGCTTCTAATTGCTCGATTAAACTCGGATAAAAAGCTGCGCCATTTTTCGCCAGGGCATACCATGCTTTATTCCTGCGCTGTGACAGCCAGGGACAAATAATGCCTGCTGCTGCATCGGTGGCTTGCCCTTGATCTTTCCGGTCGGCAAGAATGACATCGGCACCCCTTTTACTTAAAAGATAAGCAGCAGAAGCGCCGAGGATCCCCGCTCCAATAATAATATATCTTTGCATTTTTTCAGCATCCTTTACTTCATCGTCCTCATCTATTATAACCGAATCGCAGAATAGAGAAATAAGTCCTTTTTATGTATAATAAGAAATGAAAATGATGTTGAAAGAGAGTGGAAACATAATGGGACGTAAGTGGAACAATATTAAAGAGAAAAAAGCGTCAAAAGATGCCAACACGAGCCGGATCTACGCTAAATTCGGACGCGAGATTTACGTGGCTGCAAAGCAGGGGGAACCCGATCCTGAATCGAACCAGGCATTGAAGGTCGTTCTTGAACGGGCGAAAACATACAGTGTTCCAAAAACCATCATCGACCGGGCAATAGAGAAAGCAAAGGGCGGATCGGACGAAACGTACGATGAACTCCGTTACGAAGGATTCGGACCGAACGGATCAATGGTGATAGTAGATGCATTGACCAATAACGTGAACCGCACCGCTGCAGATGTCCGTGCAGCTTTTACTAAAAACGGCGGAAACATGGGTGTGTCCGGTTCAGTAGCATACATGTTTGATGCCACAGCAGTATTCGGCATCGAGGACAAAACAGAGGACGAAGTACTGGAAATTCTTATGGAAGCGGATGTAGACGCTCGCGATATCATTGAAGAAGATGGTTCTGTTATCGTGTATGCGGAGCCTGACCAATTTCACGCCGTCCAAGAGGCGTTCAAGAACGCCGGCATCACTGATTTTACAGTTGCTGAACTAACAATGCTTGCACAAAACGATCTGTCACTTCCTGAGGATGCAAAGGCTCAATTTGAAAAGATGATCGATGCGATTGAAGACTTGGAAGACGTACAGCAGGTATACCATAACGTAGATCTCAGTGAATAAACAGAGAATGCAGACCTTCGAATTCGATGGTCTGCTTTTTATCATGTATTTTTTATTCTATTACGCACTGTGGGATAATGGAGCAGCAGAAGCTTCCTTCTTCCTGAATTTGATTTCCAGATAAGTCCTTACCCAGTGATCAAGACCGATTCTCCCGGCATTGGCGCCTGAAGCGAGAACAATCATACCGACTAAGACCATCTGCGGGTTGACAGAGGTGGTGCCTGAGAAGAGATATGCAAAGTTCATCGTTAGGCCCATGAATACAGCCAAGCTCGTAAACATGCCTAACAACAGCCCAAGTCCTACCAAAAATTCGCCCCATGGTATCAGGACATTAAAGATCCCGGCATTCGGCAAAGCGAATTCTCGTAAAAAATCACCCCACCAAGGCTGAACAGCTGGATGGGCACCAGAGACCTGTTTAATAGCTCCCATCATAAAACCACTGGCATCAAAATGGCCGCTGCTGATTTTTTCCCATCCTGCCTGAATCCACTTAACTCCCAGATACAATCGAATCACGGTAAGCAAAAAAGAGGCTATACGATTTTCTCTTAACCATTGAATGAACATGAAGTTCCTCCTTCACTTTAAATGATAACGATTATCATTATCACATTCGATCCGACCCCGGTCAATGTGAAAATAGTTTTATTCCTGTAAAAAGTTGCAGTTAAAAAGAACCAGTCAAAGAAGTGATATTTCTGTCCGGAAAAATGTATGGATGAAAATCACCCAGTTGTTTATTGATTTATCCGGGGTTCCCATCGTTGACACCATAGCCGCTCAGCAGCTCTTTCAGCTGAAAGAGATTTCATCCTTGATCGGCATCGCAATAATTAAATTTCAAAGGATTTCATCTGCATTTAGAGAATAAAGTATCGAAAAAAATAAAGGAGGCAGAAAAAGGGAGGAGAGTAAGCATGGATGTATTCGTAAGCCAGTATGATTGCATACAACGAACGAGGGAATCATTATTTAATTACTGTGAAGCGTTATTACCTGCAGATTATGTTAAAGATCTTGATTCCTTTGGCGGTGATTCAATTCGCAGTCTGCATGCTCATGTAGCGGATTGTTATTGGACATGGTTGGGGATTCGTGCTCTCGGAAAGCCAATTCATCACTTACAACCGGAGTCCGTTAACGATGTACAGGAAATGCGCGAGGTTTTTAGGAAAACCGACGCCATAGTTCATGAATTTCTGAATGAATTTCATGGCAAGTGGGATCACCCCATTGAAGTTTCCTTGAAGGTCGGCAGCATGGAAACAACCCCTTTATGGCTATTTACGCACACCATCACCCATGAGTTTCACCATAAAGGACAGATCGTAAAAATAGGCAGACAACTTGGCTATACCCCGCCGGATACGGATCTCATCGAACCTCATTTCGTACGTAACAGAACATAAATGGCTACAGATATTAATTAAAAGAAGATGCTTAAAGAACTCATAATTGAGTTCTTTTTTTTGAACAGAATTAATTTCAAAAAGACATTGCTTAAAACAAAATATAAAAGATTTATAATTATCGTACTCATTTATTGATTGGATTAAAGCAATGATTAAATCATTAACGACAAAAGGAAAAGATGTCTCGTAGGAGAAGGGAGGTTCTATTGTGCGTAAGGGATTCATTGTCCTAGTGTTTTAACAGTGTTATTGGCTGGCTGTGGAAATTCTATGGTAAACAAGAATGCTGAAGAAAAACAAGGTTCTAACGTGGCAAAGAAGGAAGTAAAGAACGATAAGCCAGCACCTATACCTAAATTGTTACCGCCTCCAAAACCACCTGTGATAAAGGTAGAGAAGCCTTAGTTGCACACACTTCTTTTTATTCCGTTTCGTCTTCTTTTGTTTCGTAAACGTTAACTCTGGCCATTCCTGGAATGCTTTTCCTTGCGAGACAAGGTAACGTTGTAAAAATATATCAAAGTTAACCTTTAATTCTTTTGGAAATTTTTTGTCCTGCTTTAATCTGGCTGCCTTTCCACTCTCTTTTGTATGAGCAAACAGATTTCAATATCGCTTGATTCTTTTCTGTCGCAAGGATCACCTCCTGCCACAGCTAAGCTCGGGTTTCTTACCTGCAACACTTTAAATTGCCGCCCATGAGTAATTTTTGTGAGAAACCAAACCTCAAAAACACAATTGGCATTTGGTCTACGAAAACAGACTTTACAAAAACAGCTCTGTCAAAAGAGCTGTTTTTTGTACTTTCTTCCATCTTTTTTAGAATAAAATCTCTCAGATTGAATATTGTTTACTAGAAACGGACGGAAGAAGGTGAATTCTATGAGACTTCAAGCGGTGTACTTCTGGCTTCTTATCATGATCTCCACGACAGGGTTCAGTTATCTTTATCTGCCCTCGCTATATACAGTCGGCTTCTTGATAACCGGACTCATCATGGTTTGTTTAGCTTATATTGCGGTTGATCTTAAAGAGGAGGAGGAATGGGATGAGAGACAGCAATAATAGATTGTTCTCAACGGGGATCAAAGTTTCTCTCCTGAGCATCCTGCTTTTCTTTGTTGCAGGATTTATCTCATCTTCAGAGATTAAATTCGATGTTTCATCCTCACTGGTCAAGAAGTGGTTCAATAACTTTACGACTGAGGCGCTAGTTTATGCCATTGGTTCAGAAAACCCTTATTATACTCAAGTCCTGCCAAAAGAAAGCAAGCCCCCCGCTGCTTCTTCCATTATGCTGCAGCTCATGACCAACCTGAGGCCAGGGGACCCTCGAAGTCTGATCGGAACAGAACTGCCGGGCTTTGCGATCTATGATTCGGAAATTTATATCGCCGGAAAAGGGACAACCTATTCTACCCTTCCGATCGAACCAACATTGCCGCTTCAAGAGATTTTAAAACCGAACGAACCGAATAAAAAGAATGTCGATATCGATAAGCCACAGGAGAATATTCCACCGCCGAAACTAAAAACGAAAGGCGAAGTCGTTTATATCTACCATTCACACAGCTATGAATCATTCCGGCCGATTCTGCAAGGAGGAAAATTCACTAGTTCCAATCCGAAGACCAATATCATTGCGGTAGGCGACCGGTTAAAACAGGATCTGGAGAGCAGAGGAATTGGTGTAGACCATGACACGACAAACGTAGGGGAAAGGCTGAACGCCCGAAAGTGGAGCACGAATCGAGCGTATGCACTTTCCAGAGAAACGGTCCAGCATGCCATCTCACAAGACCGGAATCTCTCCTACCTGATCGACATCCATCGCGACTCCCAGCCGAGGAAAATGACCACGATCACTATTAAGAACCAGCCCTATGCGCGGTTATGTTTTATCGTGGGAAGAGAACATCCGTCTTTTGAGAAGAACCTGCAGATCGCAGAAGAACTGAACAGGCTGGTGAACAAACAATATCCTCATCTCAGCAGGGGGGTCATTATTAAAAATAAATCCCAAGGCAACGGCATCTATAATCAGGATCTCTCGAACAACGCCATGCTGATTGAAATGGGTGGAATTGATAACGATTTCCGCGAACTATACAGAACTGCCGATGCTTTTGCAGATGTATTCAGCAGCTACTATTGGCAGGCAGAAAAGGTAAATGGAGATGCGAATTAGAATATTAAAAAAGAGCTGTTTCCGCAGCTCTTTTTTAATGTTAATGAAGGAGGATAGAAATATGAATAAAATTGAATATGAATGGGTTAAAGAGACGAGAGAAATCGTCTTGAACTTTTGTAAAGAGCTTCACCCAGACGATCTCACAAGAAATATAGATGGGTTCGGGTTCCAAAGCATACGTGACACCCTGATTCATGCGGCAGACTGCTATCATGCCTGGATCGGGTCCTATGTTTTATTGCTTACAAAAACACCGCTGACACGAAAAGAAAACATTTCCAAGGTGAGTTTGAAAGAGATCAAACAGAGATTTGTACTGGCTGATGCCTATGTTGATGAAGTTTTGAAAAGGCAAGAGAAGCAAATGAACGATCCCATCATACGCAGAATCCCTTGGCGGGAAAACGGAGACACGATTTCCATTACAGCGGCACAGCTGCTGCTCCATGTGGTAACCCATGAGTTTCATCATAAAGGCCAGATCATGTCGATGGCCAGACAGATGGGTTACGAACCAGCAAACACCGATGTACTTGGAGTTGGAGATTAATAGGGTAAGCTGGAGCTTTCGAGTAAAATCGAATGCTCTTTTTTCAAGGGCACAGGCTGAAGCGAAAATTTCACGTACCGTATTAAAAATAATAATAATTTTAAGAATCATCTAATGAATTTTTCCGTTCTAGGATTGACGTATAGAAAACTTATCGATATAATGTCAGAAAATATAACATTGAATTGTAAGGGGTATTTACATGTTAGTTCGCGATGAAGTCCATCAAAATATTAGCATTCATATTTCACCTGCAGAACTGTTAAAGATGCTGCAATTCATTAGAACGAAAAAACAACAAGAAATCGAGCGTATTAAAAATAAGATAAATAAATACATCCAAAAGAAAAACGCCGAAGAAACGTTCTATCAATCACTATCCCCATTTCGAAAATTATTTACTGGCCGTTCACCAAGCCATCATCAAGCCGTTGAATACATTGCACATGTAAAAGAGCCGCTTCATCAAATAGACAAGATAAAACAAAGCATTTTTGAGCTGGATCATTCCATTCACATCCTTAACGAAGAAACATCAAGAAATGAAATTACCTTATCTGGTGAGATGATCAGAGAAATCAATATGTACAGGAAAATGGGGAATGCCACATGACCATTCACACACTTAATACTGGAGTCGATACCATATGGGTTGTTTTAACTGCAGCTATGATTATTCTCATGGAGGGCGGTTTTGCTTTATTAGAAGCGGGTTTTGTAAGACATAAGAATAATGTGAATATCATTATGAAGGTATTTGCAGATATAACAATCGGTACCCTTTGCTTTTATCTCATCGGGTTTGGCTTAATGTATGGAAAAGATTTCTTGGGATTGATCGGTACGAATGGTTTCTTGATACAAGGCGACCTATCACATTTGAAATTTTTAATTTCTATAGATACCTTTTGGCTATTCCAAGCTGCCTTTGTTATTGCCGTCATTTCGATCGTATCTGGCGCTGTAGCTGAGCGAATTAATTTTCGTGCCTATATCCTTTATGCCGTCATCATGACCATTTTTATTTACCCTGTTGCAGGACATTGGGTATGGGGCGGAGGATGGCTAGGAAAACTCGGAATGCAGGATTTTGCCGGTTCCGCAGTAATTCATGCATTGGGTGGATTTTCTGCTTTGGCAGCAGCTATATTTATCGGTCCTCGAAAAGGGAAATTCACTCCTCAAGGAGTAAGTACCGTCTCCCTGCCGAGTAATCTTCCTTTAGCATCTGTAGGTGCCTTCTTACTTTGGTTTGGGTGGTTTGGTTTTAATGCAGGAAGTACATTAAGTGCCACTGACGCAAGAATTGGCCATATCGCCATTGTAACAATGCTGTCTGCAGCCTCAGGCGGTGCCGCGACCATGCTTTATACACTATTTCGTTATAAGCGCTCTGATGCGCCTTCGGTCATTAATGGATCATTAGCCGGTTTGGTCGGCATCACAGCAGGGTGCGCTTTTGTCAGTGATCCCTTCGCTATCCTTATTGGAGCGGTATCCGGGTTATTGATGCTGTTCGCCACTTACTGGTTAGAGGTAAAAAGAATCGATGATCCCGTAGGCGCGTTTCCCGTCCATGCCGTTTCTGGCATATGGGGAACCCTGGCAGTAGGATTATTTGCTGCTGATAAAGGACTGATCACGACTGGGAGCTGGCATTTATTAGGCGTTCAGCTTTTAGGACTTCTTGTCTTGTGCGCTTGGGGTTTTGTTCTAACATGGGTCGGCCTGAAATTCATTCAATTATGGATACCTGTTCGTTCAACTGAAGAAGAGGAAACGGTTGGATTAGATATTAGTTACCATGGTATGGTAGCTGCTTTTCAAGAGCAGGAGTTCATCAGGTACGAAAGTGATTATCTTCATCAAAATGAGGATGATTGATGATAAAAAAGCTGAATTTTCTTGACATTTTTGAATATAATACTGCATAATAATTCTTAAAAATTAATGAGTGCGTTAATAGGGGCCAGTAAATCTGTAACTAGGCGAAAGAGAGTGGAATTCATCAGGCTGAAAGATTCCACCGTACTAAAATGATTGAACCTACCCCTTGAGCTGTTAGGCGAATAACCTAACCGTTTCCCGCGTTATGGGAGTTAAGAGAGCTTCATTGTTTATAATGATGCTAATAAAGGTGGTACCGCGGATAACAGACTCTTTCCGTCCTTTTCGAAGGATGGGAAGGGTCTTTTTTAATGAATCGGAAGGAGCGGTGGATGCATGAGCAAGAAAAGGATTGTAGTTAAAATAGGAAGCAGTTCACTCACAAACAAGAACGGAGGGCTGAGCAAGAGTAAACTTACCGAACATGTCACCGCAATCGCAGAATTAAGAAAAAGGGGTCATGAAGTGATTTTGATTTCCTCTGGAGCGGTGTCAGCCGGGTTTACCGATTTAGGCTATCCCACTCGTCCGGTGACAACCGCAGGCAAACAAGCCGCCGCCGCTGTGGGACAGGGTTTGCTGATTCAAGCCTACAGTGAAGGATTTAAAAAGCATGGGATCATAGTGGCCCAACTGCTCTTAACCCGAAGTGATTTTTATAAAAAAGCGCAGTACAGCAACGCCTATGCCACGTTATCCGAACTGTTGAAACGGTCCGTATTGCCAATCATCAACGAGAACGATTCCGTCGCAATCGATGAATTGACCTTTGGAGACAATGATATGCTCTCTGCCCTTGTGAGCGGCCTCGTACATGCAGATTTTTTGATGATATTAACGGATATCAATGGACTGTATGATCAAGATCCGCGAACCGTTCCAACAGCGCATCGATATGATTTTCTATCCGAGATCACAGATGACCATATCCGGATGACGAACATGGCATCAGCATCTAAATTTGGTACAGGAGGCATGAAATCAAAACTCCTGGCTGCAAGAACCGCTCTGTCTTTAGGGGTAAACATCTTTGTGGGTACAGGATCAAACAAGGAAAAACTGCTTGATATTTTAGATGGGAATGGGGACGGCACGTATATCGGTAACTCCCCTGCAACCGCATTAAAAACACAAAAACAATGGATGGCTTTTCATTCTCCCATCAGCGGAGTGATAGAAATTGACGAAGGAGCAGCTACGGCCATCCAGCATGAAGGAAAAAGTTTGCTTCCTGCAGGAATCCTGGATATCAAAGGCGTTTTTTCTTCCGGCGATGTTGTAGAGATCATCAATTCCGCTCAGGAGGTCATTGGTAAAGGCCAAGTTCAATACTCTTCTGAAGACTTACAAATGGTTAAGGGATTAACGAGTCAGGAAGCAATGGAAAAGACAAATAATATGCATCCTGAAGTTGTTCATCGCAACAGATGGTTGTCCATGATAAAGGAGAGAATGGTATGAGTGAATTAATAACCAAAGCGAAAAAAGCAAAAAGAGCGGTCACTGATCTCATCACGAAGAGTATTTCACAAAAAAATCAGGCGTTACAGTTTATTGCGGACCAGTTGATCCAAGACACACCTTATATCTTGCAGGAAAATAAAAGAGATATCGAGCATGCCCAGGCTGCCGGTTTACACGATTCCTTAGTTGACCGTCTGATACTTAATGAACAAAGGATTAAAGACATGGCTGAAGCACTCGAACAACTAACCTTTTTACCGGATCCAACAGGAAACGTGCTGGAAACATTGAAACGTCCCAATGGACTCATGATTGAAAAGGTAACTGTACCTCTAGGAGTCATCGGGATGATTTATGAAGCAAGGCCCAATGTAACAGTCGATGCCTCCAGTCTTTGCTTAAAGACGGGAAACGCAGTCCTGCTTAGAGGGAGTTCATCCGCTATCCATTCAAACAAAGCGTTAGTCTCTGTTATCCACAAGGCACTGGAGAAAAGTGACCTCCCAACGGATTCTGTTCAATTAATCGAAGATACGAGCCGCGACACAGCGGCACAGTTGTTTAAACTGAATGAGTATCTTGATGTTTTGATTCCCCGGGGCGGCAAGGCATTAATCCAAGCGGTCGTGGAGCATGCTTCTGTCCCTGTTCTAGAAACAGGTGCAGGGAACTGCCACGTGTTTATCGATGAAAGTGCAGATCCACAAATGGCGATCGACATTGTTCTCAACGCCAAAACACAGCGCCCTTCGGTTTGCAATTCAATAGAAACGGTACTTGTGGAAGAAGCCTGGGCAAAAGAACACATCAAGGAGCTGGTGGAAATCCTCATTGAGAGAGGGGTCGAGCTGCGAGTGGACCAGAACATTCACGAGCTCTTTCCATCTCTGTTCCTTGCGACTGAGGAAGACTGGCAAACCGAATACTTAAATTATATTTTAGCGATAAAAACCGTTCGAGGCACAACGGAAGCCATTGAGCATATCAACCAATACGGTTCCAAGCATTCCGAAGCCATTATCACAGAATCCGAAGAGAATGTAAGATCCTTTTTTCAATTGGTTGATGCTGCTGCTCTTTATCATAACGCCTCAACCAGATTCACGGATGGTTTCGAATTCGGATTTGGCGCTGAGATCGGCATCAGTACACAAAAGCTTCACGCACGGGGGCCTATGGGGTTACCCGCCTTAAGCTCAAGTAAATATATCATTAAAGGAAAGGGACAAATACGAGAGTAAGAGGAACACAAAATTCTTCGTTTGTTGTTCTTTGGCTTTCCAAGGGTATAATAAGGTATACACCATAAGGAGGTACATGTTGTTATGAATGTGATTAGACATACACTTGAAAAGCTGCAGGATCCTACCAATATCCTCGAGGGGAACCGATACGAATTTATCATACATATTGAAGTAGAAGAAGATGATGAATTGTATATGGAAAATGGCGTATATATTAAACTGATTTATGCTGAGCTGCCTCAAGAGTCCCGAATTGTCCAATACCACGTATACGAAGAAATCACAAACAATCCTTTAGATTTTGAATTAGAAGATGATGAATTGGCAGAACTTAAAGAATTCTGCCGAAGCCAAGTCCAGTAAAACGATGAAAAACATATAAGAACAGGTCCAGTTCATCATACTGGAAATTCGTTCAAAGTATCCTGGAAAAGACCTGGGATACTTTTTTTCAAGTGCAGCCGAGAAATAAACATTTATTGTATATTTCATACTAAAGAAGATTTTAAAAGATCCAAAGCAAGAAATTAGAACCAGGCGTTTACCATGTCCATTAGTATGAGAATGATCAGAAAATTAAATTTTATAAAAATGATTGTCAGATTTTAAAACTGCTTTTTACTCTATCGCGTTAACCTAAATATGTGAGGGGGGGCACAAGTGTCTGAGTTACTCATTGTCGATAATGATAAACAAAGCCGCAAGGAAGTCTGCTCGTTAATAACAGAAAGCAAATACAGCTTCCTATCTATCTATGAATCGAGCACGGCTAACCGGGGGATGCTGCTTCTGAAACAAAGTAAGCCAAGTGCACTGATGATTGATCTTTCTTTGCCCGACATGGATGGTATGGCCTTTGGCAAAACAGCCCTTCAACTGTATCCTGATCTCCCCATCATCGTGATTACCCAGTTAAAGATGTTTGAACTTGTTCAGTCATCTATTAATGCTGGATTTTTAGGGTATCTATTGAAACCGCTTTCTAAAAATGAATTGATTGAAACGCTGGACAGAGTTCTGATCCCGGTCCTTGGAAAAAGTGTGAACCGTGTGATGAAAACAGGTGAAGATTATTTCACAGCAGACCTAAAAAATCCGATCGGGAGCGCTATCCAATATATGCAACTCTATTACAGTGAGCCGCTGACCCTAAAGGGTCTCGCGGACAAAGTTTATTTGAGCCCCTCTTATTTCAGCAAAATGTTTAAAGAAGATACTGGAATGACCTTTGTTGAATACCTGTCTTTTGTCAGAGTACAAAAGGCAAAAGCACTATTGCGAATGTCTTCACTGCCTATCGAAGTCATCGCCAATAATTCTGGGTTTGCTAATTCAGGATACTTTGCCACCACATTTAAAAAGCAGCTGGGAATTACACCGAGCGAATACCGTGAGCAATTTCATTTAGAAGCAGAACCGGGCTTCACTATATCAGCAGGAGGTGCTTAAATGCTTCCTATCTATCGCGAAATGAATCGATGTGCTGAAAATGGCATTCGGGGAGTTCTCGGTACGATTATTCGTACTGAAGGGTCGACCTATCAAAAGGAAGGCACCAAATGTTTTTGGGCAGAAGACGGAAAGCTGACAGGCTTATTGAGCGGAGGATGTGTGGAAGGCGATTTGGCGGAACACGCCCGGGAAGTTCTGGATCACTCTTCCTGCAAAACGCTGGCCTATGATTTTCGAGACAAAGGCGATGATCTTTGGGGGCTTGGCCTTGGCTGCAACGGATCGATCGATATTCTTTTGGAACCGTTTGACCCCGTAAAGCTTAGAGAAAACACAGAACGCACTCTAGAACTCTATGAAAGCGCCCTTAACCATGAAACCATCTTGAGGACAATCATCGAAGCAGAAACGCCCTCTTTAAAAGGGAAAAAATGGGTGGTAGCACCTAATATGGATCACGTGAAATCAGGGCTTGACACAGTTGCTTATGAGAATGAAAAGGTCCTCGTTTTTACAGAAAAAATCACACCTTCCCCGAGGTTGACGTTATTCGGAGCAGGGCCAGATGCAGTACCACTCGTGAACGGTGCAAAGCAATTGAATTGGCACATCACCATCATTGATCACCGTCCGTCTTTTGTGAACACACAGAATTTTCCCCAGGCGGATCAACTGCTATGCGTTCCAAAAGGAAAATGGCAAGATCCAGAAATAGGAAACCATTCTTTTGTGGTGACCATGACTCATCATTTTGATCAGGACCTTCTGTTGCTTGAGCACATCCTTGAAACAGATGCTGCGTATATTGGAGTCCTTGGACCAAACAAACGAACGTACGAGCTGATGGACAGGCTTGGCAAGAAGTTTCATGAGGACCGGCTCTCCAGGCTTTATAGTCCAATAGGGCTTGACATTGGAGCAAAAACACCTGAAGAAATCGCACTCAGTATCCTTGCTGAAATGGTAATGGTACATCGAGGGAAGGGGAGCGGACAATCCCTTCAGGTTATGAAAAAGACAAGTTTTACAAAGTACCTGCAAACGAAAGTAGGTGAACTGGCATTTTAGCTGAAAAGAGGGAAACGTGGGCAATCATACTGGGAGCCGGCAGCTCTGAGCGGATGGGTACGCCTAAAATGATGCTGCGCCATCAAGGGAAAACACTGATACAGCATGTGATAGAAGCGGCAGTAGACTCCGACGTCGATGGTGTTGCAGTCGTGATTAACCCAGATGTGGATGGTCTACTCGCCGAGGCGACGATGGCAGGAGTGAATAAAATTTTTTTGAATTATCAATCAAACCAAGGGTTATCAGCTTCTGTAAAATCAGGCCTTTATGTTTTGCCTGCTGAGGCGGAAGCGGCCATTTTTCTGTTAGGAGATCAGCCCCTGATTTCCTCCCGGGAGATCAACCTGCTGTTGGAAGAATCCCATGCTGACCACAGTCATTCTGTGTATCAATCCTCTTATTTTGGCAAAAGAGGACACCCTGTCCTGTTTCACCGGAAAATGTTTAACAGGCTGCTAGAAATCAAAGGTGACAAAGGCGGACGGGATTTAGTGAAAAAGTATACGGATGAAGTAAAGATCGTTGAAATGGGAAGAAACTATCCTTTTGATATTGATACAATGGCAGACTTTAAAAAGCTTTTGAGAAGGGAGGTCTCTTAAATGGACAAGGTTATTGGGAAAGCGGTCACGAGGGTAGAGGACATGAGACTTTTAACCGGACAGGGCAAATATATCGATGACATCGGTACACCCTCTCAGACGTTTCAGGCCGCCATTTTAAGGAGTTCGAGTCCGCATGCAAAAATTGTGTCGATTGATACGGCTGAGGCTGAGAAAATGGCAGGAGTAAAAGCGGTGATTACCGGTGAACAAGTGAAAGAGTATCTCGAGCCATTTAGTGTAGGTGTCAGCGCTCCGGTGCAATACTATCCCATTGCTATCGATAAAGTCAGGTATGTTGGTGAGCCTGTGGCGGTCGTGATTGCGAAAAGCCGCTATATTGCAGAGGATGCAATGGAACTTATTAAAGTAAAATACGAAACCCTTCCTCCTGTTGTTGACATTGAAGGATCTCTGGAGAAGGATGCACCAGTCCTTCATGAAAATGTCGGCTCCAACATAGCCAATCACCGTACGTTTAATTACGGTGAAGTGGATCAGGCGTTTGAAGAAGCGGATGCCATCATTAAACATAAATATCTTTTTCCGAAATATACGGCGACGCCTGTGGAGACCTACGGTATTATCGCTCATTATGAATCAAGTGAAAAACAATATACAGTTCACGCTAACTTTCACGGACCTTTTGTTATTCAGGCCATTATGGCTCAAGCGCTGAAAATTCCAAGCAACAAGCTGAGAATCATTGTTCCAAAAGATATCGGCGGAAGCTATGGAATAAAAGCTGGAACATTTCCGTATATGGTTCTACTGTCCGTAGCGAGCCGAATTGCCGGTTGTCCGGTAAAGTGGATTGAAGATCGGCAGGAGCATTTGTCGGCAAGCTCCAGTGGAACGGACAGGGTCACCTACATTGAAGCAGCGGTGAAAAAGGATGGAAAAGTTACCGGTTTACGAATGAAAATGATTGACAATGTCGGTGCCTACATCCGGGCTCCGGAACCGGCCTGTTTGTATCGTACGCATGCCAATTCAACAGGTGCCTATGATATTCCAAATCTTCATATTGATGCGTACGCGATCATGACCAACAAGCTTCCAACCGGTTTAATCAGAGGCTATGGGGGCCAGGAGCTGTATTTTCCGCTGGAGCGGATCATGCAGAAGATTGCGTTCGAGCTGAATTTAGATCCAGCTGATGTGATACGCAGGAATCTTATTCAAAAGGATCAGTTTCCTTACAAGACGGCTTCGGGAGGTCTATATGACAGCGGCGATTATATCAAGGGGTTCGAGCTTGCGCTGGAGACCGGAAAATATGAGGAGTTCCGCAAAAAACAAGAGGAAGCAAGAAAGGACGGAAAAATATTCGGTGTCGGACTTGCCTGTATCGTAGAGCCGTCTGGTTCCAATATGGGGTATATCACCGTTGCTTTAACTCCTGAAGAACGTGCGAAATCACTGCCGAAATCAGGATGTTCAGAAGCAGCGACCGTTTCCATGGATCCGATGGGAAGCGTTAACGTTAGGATCAGTACGACTCCCTCAGGCCAGGGGCATGAGACCGTGGCAGCACAGATTGTTTCGGAGGTTTTAAGCATACCATCGGACAAAATCAAGGTTGTCGCAGAGCTGGATACTTCCACAAGCGCATGGTCCATTGCATCCGGCAGCTATTCCAGCCGCTTTGCCTCATTAGGATCAAGTGCTGTGTTTTATGCAGCGAACAAGGTAAAGGAAAAGTTGATGAAGATTGCTTCTCACCAGCTGAATGTGGATGAGAGTGAGCTTGAGCTAAGGAATGGTGCTTTTTATGTAAAGAGCGACCCTGCAAAAAAATATGCGCTGAAGAGGGCGGCAGGGTCCGCACACTGGAATCCCTTATCCCTTCCGGAGGGAATGGAGCCTGGAATCTATGAAACTTACTACTATTCTATCAAAGCGGCTGAGCCCCCTGATGAGAATGACCTCATCAACTCATCAGTAACCTATGGTTTTGTGGCCGATTTAGTAACGGTTGAAATTGACCCTGAAACAGGGGAGATAAACATTCTGGACTATATCACGATCCATGATGCCGGGAAACTGCTCAATCCTCTTATCGTGGATGGACAGATATTTGGCGGACTCGCACACGGCTTGGGAGGAGCGCTCTTTGAAGAGCTCGTGTATGACAATAAAGGACAGCTGCTTACTGGTTCATTTATGGACTATTTGTGTCCGACGGCTCCTGAAATTCCAAACGTCACGATCAAGCATATTGAAACGCCATCACCTATGACTCCACTCGGAGCTAAAGGACTTGGAGAAGGTAACACAATGAGTGCTCCAGTTGCAGTCGCCAATGCAGTCAGTGATGCCCTTTCTCCGTATAATGTGGCGATTGATACCCTGCCGCTGAGTCCCAACCGAATATGGACTTTGCTGAATGAAGCGAAAGAAAATAATCATAAAGAGGTGACCATCTGATGGAAGGCAAAGGAAAGCTTGTTTTAGATGCAGGAGTGGAGAGAGCGTATGAAGTACTTCTCGATCCCAGTGTTCTTGAAAAATGTATTATGGGCTGCAAAAAACTCGTACTGGTGGAGGACAACAAGTATCAGGCCGAGCTGTCTATTGGAATCGCGGCAATAAAAGGGAACTATTCTTCTATGATCGAAATTCTTGATTTGCAGGAGCCAAACCACTATAAGCTAGCTGTGAAGGGGGAAGGATCTCCTGGAACGGTTGAAGCAGTTGGGGTTGTGGACCTGACCCCGGATGGTGAAAGTTCCACTCTATTAAACTACTCCTATGAGGCTGAAGTAGGAGGAAAGGTAGCGATGGTAGGGCAGCGGATGCTGGGTGGAGTAGCGAAGATGGTCATACAGGATTTTTTCAAAAAACTGGGCAAGGAATTAAAACGAATTGAACAAAGCGCTTAACGAAAGGGGCCGTGCTGATTATGAAACCGGCAAAATTTGATTACTATCGACCTAAAGATGTTTCAGAAGCCCTTTCTTTGCTGGAATCCAGCGGTTTTGACGGCAAGATCATAGCGGGAGGACAGAGTCTCGTTCCCATCATGAACATGAGACTGGCCACCCCTCAGTGTTTAATTGACATTAACAGCTTGCATGATTTGAATTTTATCGATAGCGATGATCAAACATTAAAAATCGGGACGATGACACGGCAAAATACGGTGGAAACCTCTGAACTCGTGAAAAGCCAATGCGGATTGGTAACGGAAGCGGTCGCACATATTGGACACCTTCAAACGAGAAACCGGGGAACGATAGGTGGCAGCATCGTCCATGCAGATCCGAGTGCAGAACTTCCCCTCGTTTTGATGGCGCTCAATGGCACACTTCACATTTCTTCAGAGGAAGAAACGAGAACTGTAAAAGCGGAGGACTTCTTCCTTACGTTTCTAACGACAGACATGATGCCAAATGAAATGCTTACTGAAATTCATCTGCCCATATGGAAGGGACGAGTGGGCTCTTCTTTTCAGGAAGTCGCGAGGCGCCATGGTGACTTTGCACTCGTAGCTGCCGCCTGTCAGCTTGAACTTGACGCGCATGACAAAATTTCGGATATCCGGCTGGCGCTTGGCGGGGTCGAGGCTATACCGTTATTGATCGAGGATGCAAAGGAACTTCTTGCGGGCGAAAAGATAACGGACCAAGCCGTACAAAAAATAGCCGAGCTCGTGGGCAGTAGTGTAGAGCCCGAATCGGACCTGCATGCGTCGGCCACGTACCGTACACAATTAGCGAAGGTCTTAACGGCCCGAGTTTTGTATCAAGCATACGAGAGAGCAAAGGGGTGAGCAGCATGTCCTTAACTGAAGTAAATGTAACGATCAACGGCAAGTCGTATTCAGAGTGGGTAGAACCAAGGATGCTGTTGAGTGATTTTATACGTGAAACGTGTGGACTGACGGGGACTCATGTAGGCTGCGAGCATGGTGTTTGCGGGGCCTGTACGATCAACATGGACGGTTTGGCGGTAAGGTCCTGCTTGATTTTTGCGGTACAGGCGGATAACTGCGAAATAACAACCGTCGAGGGTCTTGCCTGCAGCGGAGAGCTGACAGCGCTTCAAAAAAATTTCATAGAATGCCATGGTCTGCAATGTGGTTTTTGCACCGCTGGCATCTTAATGTCCATCACTGATTTTTTGGAAAAGAACCCGCAGCCATCGGTTAAAGAAATCAAAGAAACCCTTTCAGGACATTTGTGCCGGTGCACAGGCTATGAAGGGATAGTGAAGGCTGTAGAGAAAACGGTTCAAGACAACAATAAAGAAGTCTTGCAAAGGAGTTGAATCCATGAACCTCGGAACGTTGCTGGAATTTGCAGTTGAGCGCTTCCCGAACAAGGATGCTGTCGTTCAGCAAGATCAGCGTTTATCCTATGCGAGGCTGAACAGCCAGGTTGATAGGCTGGCAGCCTCCCTTCAGCGCATCGGAATAAAACAACAGGATCGTGTGATGGTTTTGTTAAAAAACCGTAGCGAAAATGTGATTCTCTATTGGGCGCTGCAGAAAATGGGTGCCATTTATACACCGATAAACTTCAGGCTTTCAGCAAAGGAAGTAGAGTATTGCTTTAACGATGCGGAAGCGACCGCAATCGTGTATGAGGATGCCAGCCAGGAGGCGGTGTTAAAAGCAAGGTTTAATGAAAGGCCAGTCTATATTGGGCTCGAGGGTGTACAAGGGGCTGATATTTATTTTTCCGAGCTGATAGAACGGAGTCCTGGGACGTATGACAGACCAGTCATATCGGATGAAGATATCGCCCTAATGCTCTATACTTCGGGAACTACCGGAAAACCAAAGGGTGTTCCAAGAAGCCATAAAAATGAGTACTCTGCAGCGCTTGCCCATATTATACAAAATCATTATACAGAAGGGGAAAGCACGCTCGGAACGATGCCTCTCTACCACACCATGGGAATGAGGTCGCTGCTTTCGATAACCTTCTTAAATGGGAAGCTTGTCATACTTCCTGATTTTGACGCGAAGGATGCGCTGGAATTGCTCACGAAGGAAGCTGTTACCTGTTTGTATCTTGTGCCAACTTTGTACCATGACATATTAAAACATCCGAAATTTAGTGATTATGATCTTTCGGCCCTTAAAAAAATTGGATATGCCGGGGCTTCGATGACTTCTTCCCTTACAGAAAAATGTATTGAGCAGCTGAAGCCTGAGGTGTTCGTAAATCACTACGGAAGTACTGAGGTGTACACCTTTACCATCAATTCAAATGTCTTCGAAAAACCATGTTGTGCAGGCAAACCAGGGTTTCATCAAAACATCAGGCTGGTAAGAGCAGACCCGGACGGACTTTCAACCTGCGAAGAGATCGTAGGAAAAGATGAAATCGGTGAGATCATTGTCAATTTACAATCAGTTGAAGCGTTCAAGGGATATTGGAACCGGCCAGATGCGACCCAAAAAGCGATTCGTGACGGCTGGTATTTTACAGGAGATCTTGGTGTGCTGGATGAAGACGGCGATCTGCATGTCGTCGGCAGAGTGGACGACATGATCATCTCAGGCGGCGAAAACATCCACCCTCTGGAAGTCGAAGACGTCATCTCCGAGCATGAGAATGTAATCGAAGTCGCCATCGTCGGAGAAGAAGACGATAGATGGGGACAGATTGTATCAGCGTTCGTCGTTCCCGCCAGCCATACTGTCTCGATTCAAGAGCTGGACGAGTTCTGCAAAAACCATCCGCAGCTCTCCAACTACAAAAGGCCGCGAAAGTATGTATTTGTTAAGGAAATTCCGAAAAGTCCTGTCGGAAAAGTGTTGAGGCGGAAATTGCGGGATGGGGAATTTGAATTGTTCAAAACAGAAAAAGTAGTTTAATTTCTTGAAATCGAAAGGGGAAAACAAAATGACAACCACTACTCAATATGATCACATCCGTGTAGAAAAGAACAGGGAAACACACACAGCGACCATTTTATTCGACCGCCCGGAAAAAATGAATTATATCAGTATGCTCGCCAGGAAACAATTTGCTGAGATCTTTGAAGAATTGAACGATGACGAAGGCGTACGTGTCATCATTGTAAAGGGTGAAGGCGACAAGTGTTTTAGTGCTGGCGGAAGTATTCCTCAGTTCATGGAAACTCATCCTGAAGAATTGTCCCGTTTAAGAGTGAACGTTGCCGCACCAGAGCGTTCCCCGAAGCCCGTCATCGCACAGCTTCAAGGATATACATTTGGGGTAGGCTTTGAGATTGCCATGGCGTGTGATTTCAGAATCGCTGCTGACGACACCCTCCTCGGGTTGCCGGAAATGAATTTGGGCATGATTCCCGGAAGCGGAGGGACGCAGCGTGTGGCACGGGCTGTAGGCCTTACAAGAGCAAAGGATATGATCATGAGGGCAAGAAGGATACCTGCTGAAGAGGCGTACCAATGGGGATTGATTACTAAGGTTGTGGCGAAAGAGGAGCTTGACAATGAAGTGGATCAACTGGCGGCTGAGCTCGTACGGTTTTCACCACTTGCTCAGCGTGTTTGTAAGGAAGTATTGAATGCGGCTGAGGAAGGCCCGTTAAGCACCGGGTTAGAAATCGAGGGAAGAGCGTATGGCATGCTCAGATGCACCGATGACTTTAAAGAAGGTGTGGATGCATTTGTAGAGAAAAGAAAACCGAATTTTACCGGAAAGTAAGTGAACAAGGTGCAAGTAATCCCGTGTCCCACGGGATTACTATGCTTTTTCATGTACTTTCTATACTTTTAATAGACTGAAAATTCAGTCTTAAAAAGGCTCATCCAAGCTAAGTCATGTTAAAAAACTTTAGTATTGGAGGAAAAAACATGTCAAGTGCAATACCTTCTGAGGTTGTTCAGAAGTCAGAACAGCCTAAAGTGAAAAACAGGCAAATGGTTTCTGCAACAGCAGCTTCCTTATTGGGCTGGTCCTTTGATTTATATGATCTTTTTATTCTTCTGTATGTTACACCAACGATTGGAAAGCTATTTTTTCCTACAGCTAATCCAACACTGTCCCTGGCAGCCGTTTACGCTTCTTTCGCCGTCACGCTTCTCATGCGGCCGCTTGGATCCGCCATATTCGGATCGTATGCCGACAAGCATGGCAGAAAGAATGCCATGACGGTGGCGATCATCGGTGTTGGTATTAGTACAGCAATTTTTGGTTTACTCCCTACAGTACCGCAAATCGGTTTTTTTGCAGCCCTCCTGTTTTTATTGCTGCGGCTCGTCCAGGGGGTCTTTGTGGGAGGGGTGGTCGCCTCCACCCATACCATTGGAACAGAATCGGCGGCTCCTAAATGGAGAGGATTAATGTCTGGCCTTATCGGCGGTGGAGGCGCTGGACTTGGTGCATTGTTTGCTTCCATTGCTTTTACAATCGTTTCAGCTCTGTTTCCCGGTGAAGCCTTTGATAGCTGGGGCTGGAGAGTGATGTTCTTTACAGGTATTTTAGGAGCCGTTGCCGGCCTTTTTGTGTTTCGGACGCTGGAGGAATCTCCGTTATGGGCCGAAATGAAAACGAAAAAAGACTCAAAACAAAATATCGACGAACAAAAACCGGTTAAATCGCTGTTTACGACATACTCCCGTGTACTTCTGGTGAATTTAATGATCGTCATCGGTGGCGGTTCGGGATATTATCTCACTGCCGGGTTTATACCAACTTTCCTGAATGTTGTGAATAAAGTATCCGCTACAACGTTGTCCGGTGTGCTTATTGCGGCCAGCATAGCTACCATCATATCTGCACTGATTGCCGGCCATCTGAGTGAAATCTTTGGCAGAAAAAAGGTATTCCTTGTCATCGGTGTATTGAATGTGATCGGATTGCCTTATTTTTATCTATCGCTGGCTAATGCAGCGTCGGTTTCTTCCATCTACTTTTATGTCGTATGCCTTGTGGTATTAGGAAATGCGGCATATGCACCCGTCTTGATTTTTTTGAACGAGCGCTTTCCGACTTCCATCCGGTCGACAGGCACTGGCCTTTCATGGAATATGGGCTTCGCTGTCGGTGGAATGATGCCTACCTTTGTTACCCTGGCGAGTGGCTCCGTTGAAAACATTCCCCATACTTTAATGTATTTTGCGATTGTGATCTATCTGGTTTACATCATCGGAAGCGTTATCATTCCAGAAACGAGAGGCAGACTCCACTAGCAGAAACCAAGACTTTGGAAACGAAGGGAGCTTTAATTGATGTCAACCATCATTCATAAAAAGATACCCACTTATTATAATTTTGCAGGCGGAGAGTGGTCAGAATCGACTTCTAAGGAGCTGATAGAATCGTTTAATCCGGCGACCGGAGAACTGGTCAGCTATTCGCAAAAATCGACTATTCAAGATGTATCCCAGATTATAGAGTCTGTACAGCATTCCTTCCTGACAAGTGATTGGTCAATGAATCCTAAGCGCCGTTATGAAGCGTTGCATTCGTTGGCCGAAAAAATGACAGAAAAGCTGGAGCACCTGGCTCTCATCCTCACGATGGATCAGGGAAAGACCATTCGCGAGTCGCGGATCGAGCTGTCAGGCTGTATTGATACACTGAAGTATTTTGCAGGAGCCGCACGTTCTGTCTTTGGCCGTTCCATGCAGCTTGAACCCGATAATTTTGGTGTGGTTGTAAAAGAGCCGGTAGGCGTGGTGGGAATCATATCACCTTGGAACTGGCCCGCGTTGCTCATGATTCGTGAACTCGCACCTGCTCTTGCTGCCGGTAATGGAGTCCTCGTCAAGCCAGCAAGCCTTACTCCTTCAATATCCGTAGAGATCTTTAAGCTCATTGCTGAAATTCCTCATTTTCCAAAAGGGATCGTCAGCATCGTGACCGGTCCAGGAAAGTCCATTGGAGCAGCCATGGCAGCCAGTGACAAGATCGACATGATCAGCTTTACGGGGGACACCTCTACTGGCAAGTCCATCATTGAAATGGGAGCAGGAAATGTCAAAAAAGTAGCACTCGAACTTGGCGGGAAATCTCCGAACGTCGTCTTTGAGGATGCAAATCTTGATAAAGCTGTTCCGGTCATCGGCCGTTCCATTTTTATTTCCGCAGGCCAAATCTGCATGGCCGGTTCCAGGGTGGTCATTCATGAATCCATTAAAGACGAAGTGGTCAAACGTCTAAAAGAATACGCCGAGCAGCTGCGGGTGGAAAACGGGCTTCTGGAAACGGCTGATATGGGGCCGTTGGTCTCACAAAGCCAATTGGACCTTGTTGAAGAGTATTGTGAAATCGGCCGGAAAGAAGGAAGAATCATTACTGGCGGCTACCGAAAGACAGGCGAAACATATGATCAGGGCTTTTATTTCACTCCTACCATCATTGATGGGCTCATGGCCGGCAGCCGCGTGGTCAAAGAAGAAATTTTCGGGCCTGTTCTCGCTGTTCAGACATTCTCAACGGAAAAAGAAGCGCTTCACATTGCGAATGACAGTGATTTTGGCTTGTCCGCCGGTGTATGGACATCGGATCTCAACCGAGCGGTACGGATGTCCAAAGGGATCAAAGCGGGAACCGTCTGGATCAATACGTACAACAAAAACTTTCCTGAAACAGAATTTGGGGGTTACAAGCAGAGCGGTTTAGGAAGGACAAGGGGAGTGGATGGCCTGATGGAATATTGCGAGACGAAGCATGTGCATATTGAAATGGACCCTTGTGAGGGGGCTCCTCTATGAACATGAGTTCTCTAGTAAAACAGACAAGGCAGGACTTCTCCTTTCATTTGCCTACGCGGATAGAGTTCGGGTATGGAAAATCCTCCCGCCTTGCGGAGAACCTCGTAACTCTTGGTGTGAACAGGGTTTTTATCGTCAGTGATAAAGGGGTGGAATCCGCCGGATTATTGAGCGGAATCATTTCATCGCTGCAAGATTCAAAGATTGTCAGCGAGCTCTATCTAGAGGTAGAGCCTGATCCGAGTCTTGAAACGATTGATCGTGGAGCCGAGTATTTTCTATCGGGGCACTATGATTGTCTCGTTGCAGTAGGAGGCGGAAGTGTCATAGACACTGCAAAAGGGATTAGGATTGTAGCAAGCCAGGGCGGCAGCATCCGCGATTATGCAGGAGTCGATAAGATCGTAAGCTCCTCAGCTATTCCGCTGCTTACGATACCAACCACATCCGGGACAGGGAGTGAGGTGACTATCTTCGGTGTTTACTCAGACTGGAAGAACAATGTAAAAGTGACCGTCACCAGCCAGCATATGGCTCCGACTCTTACTATTGTTGATCCTGAACTGACCATGGGGTTACCACAAAATATGACTGCAGCCTCCGGAATTGATGCTCTGGCCCATGGAATCGAAACCTACTTTTCCTTACGGTCGTGCCCTGCATCCGATGCACTGGCCACTGAAGCGATTACCACTGTCGGTTCACACCTTAGACAGGCCGTTGTGGACGGAAAAGATAAGGAAGCACGAATTGGAATGTCGCACGGAAGCTTACTGGCAGGGATGGCGTTTAACAACGGCTTCCTTGGGCTTGCCCACGCCATTGGAAGTGCTCTTTCCGGTCATTGCCATGTTCCTCACGGAATAGCCATCGGCTTGCTCCTCCCCCGCGTCGTTGAGTTCAATGCTCAGGTGTGCCCACTTAAAGCGGCTAAGATTGCGCAGTTGTTGGGGGTTGAGGGAGAAGACGAAACACAGTTGGCCGGTCAGGCGGCTAAAGCAGTGGCTTTCCTGGTGCGGGAAATTGGACTGCCTACCCGGTTGAAGGAATTAAACGTCCCTGAGGACAGGCTCGCTGCAATTGCAAGGGACTCTTTTCAAAGCGGGATGATGAGGTTTAATCCCCGTCAGCCAGCAGAGGCTGACGTTCTGGATCTGTTAAAACGAGTTTACTAGAATTCACAAATAAAACGGAGGCGGTTTTTAATGAGCGATGATTTGATTCTTAGTTTGGAAAAAAGTACAGACGAGGTAGCCTGGAATTTATACCGGAAAGCGATACGGTTTGGAACGTGGGATCCTGCTGAGATCGATTTAACCCATGACAGAGATGATTTTGAAGCACTTGATCAAGACCTGAAAGATTATCTCATTCACTTTTGCACCGGATTTCTTGATGCAGAAGAGAATGTTGCCTTAAAATTTTGTCCCTGGATCATGCTTGGGGCATCCACCCAGCAACAAGCCTTCCTCAGTACTCAGTTGTTGGAGGAATTCAAGCATACCGAATTTTTCCTTCGGTACTTTGAAGAGGTACTCGGCATCAAACGTATACATGGAGTGCAAAATCTCGTTCAGCAAAAGCTGGATGAGCGGGGCAAAATGATGCTCAATGCACTGGAAGGCAGTATAGAGGAACGCGAAGCTGCCCTCGTTGAAGGATTGACTCACTACCAGGGAATCATTGAAGGTGTACAAGCCATGGCGGGGTACGATGTATTTGAGGAGGTTTATGGAAGTAAAGGCCTCCTGCCCGGGTTGAAAGAAGGCTTCAAACGTATAAAAGAGGATGAAGGCCGCCACGTCGGCTTTGGGCTTCGCATGTTAAAGCTGCTCGCAAGAAATGAAAAGCACGCCAATAGAATACGAGAGATTTATAGTGAATATCTTCCCTACATTTTGATTCGTTACGATCAGCCGGTAGTGGTTAACGGACGCGAGGTTCCAACCCCGGTGGAGGTGAACGGCCGGCAGCGGGTGACGAAGCTTTTTGAAAGGCGCCTGAAGGACATATTCGGAGTGCCATCCATGAGTTAAATAAGGAGGGAATCGCTTGGTGACAGCCAGTGCCATAATCATAGGAATGGTCATTTTGTATGTGCTAGCCACTGCTTTTCTTGGACTATATACGAAGAAATTCTCAAAAAGCTCGGACAAATACATGACAGGAGGAAAAGCTTTCGGCCCTTTTATTATCGGGGTCTTGATGATGTCTGAATTCATAGGCACAGGCTCTACGATCGGTACCGCGCAAACCGCTTTTTCTCAAGGAATCTCGGCTTCCTGGAACTTAATCACACTCGCGTTTGCTTTCGCTTTGTTTGCCTACACACTGGCAAAAAAGTTCCATGAGCGTGGAGAGTATACCATTTCTGGGGCTATATCAAAAACTTACGGAAATGGTGCGAGAACGATTACCTCAGTCATTATGATTTATGCCCTAAGCGTGGTTAACGTATCAATGTACGCGGGAGGGGCGGCGACCTTATCTGGGATTATGCACGTCCCCCATGCGATGGCAGCAATTGTGGTTGGTGCAGTCACAGTTGTTTACGTTACCTTGGGCGGAATGTTTGCGGTTGCTTATACCAACCTTATTCATGCGTTTTTTAAATATTTGGGATTAATTCTGGCAGTCTCGTTCGGTTTAACTGCAGCAGGCGGTTTTTCAGGTCTGTCGCTGCAGCTAAAGCCAGCGATGTTTGACTGGACAGGCATTTCATGGCCAACCATTATTGCATGGACCATCGCCAACATTGGCTCTATTTTTTCTACTCAATACATCATTCAGGCGGTTTGCTCGACCAATGATGATGCCAACGCAAAAAAAGCAAGTATTTACGCTGGGCTGTTCGTAATTCCTGTAGGAATCATGGCCGCTCTCATTGGGATGACAGCCTCTATATTGTTTCCGAATATCGTTTCTTCCGAGGCTTTTCCGATGTTGACTACCCTTATGAACCCTTTCCTTGCGGGTCTTGTGATCTCCGGATTAATCGCCGCGGTTTTTGGAACAGTGGCAGCCTCAACTATTGGAGCAGCTGCCCTATTGTTAAAAGACTTTTATAGTCCGCTCTTTAATAAAGAAGGATCAGACAAAAAATCACTCAGGTTTTCAAGAGTGGCGACCATTGTGATGGGTCTTTTACCTATTCCTTTCGCCATTTTTACCCCGGAAATACTAAACACGATCTTTTTTGCCAGGGCACTCCGTACAACCATCGCCGTTATCGTGGTTTTGATGTTTTATTTTCCCCGTTTCAGCAGCGGAATAGGGGCTGCCCTTGGAATGATATTCGCTGTAATTACAACAACATTTTGGTTTCTTGCAGGAAACCCGTTCGGTATCGATAACATTTATATCGCTGCTTTTGCACCTCTTATCGTAATGGGAATCGATCATTTTTGGCGAAAAAACAAAACTGTGGTTCATGAGGAAGGTTCAAAAGAAAATAACGGCCACCAATACAAGGTGCAATAGAGATAAGGGGGAAAGGTGTAATGAAGGCAAGAACATTTCGTACATGGCTAGCTCACCTTGAATCGACAGGGAGGCTGGTGGCCATCGATAAAAAAGTGAGTCTGGAGTATGAGATCGCTGCTGTCGCAAAGAAACTGGACGGTAAAAAAGCGGTATATTTTTCAAATGTTGAGAACTATGGGATGCCTGTCGTTTCGGGGATATGTTCTACAAGAGATGACTTTGCTGAAGCATTGGAAACAGACCAATATGGAATCATTCCAAAATTCACTGAAGCGGTGACTTCACCAAAAGCATGCAGAAAAGTGAGCAACCAAGATGCCCCGGTAAAGGAAAATATCATCACCGAGAACATCGATTTGCTTAAGACCTTTCCCATTCCCGTCCACCATGAGATGGATTCTGGAAATTACATTACCGCAGGCCTGTTCATTACCCGTGATCCTGTGACCCGAAAACAAAATGTATCCATTCATCGCCTGCAGATTTCTGGAAAGGATAAACTGGGAGTACTTTTGCTGCCGAGGCACACCTTTCATTTGTACAAACAGGCAGAGGAGGAAGGAAGGGCGCTCGAATGTGCCATAGTTGTAGGAGTGGATCCTGTGACACTTCTTGCTTCACAGGCGAGCACCCCATTCGGGATAGATGAGCTGGAAATCGCCAGTGCTCTGCGATCAGAACCGCTTGAGACCGTTCGTTGTGAAACGGTGGACATTGATGTGCCTGCCTATGCGGAGATCGTTTTAGAAGGTAAAATCAGCCGGAAGGACCGTTTGGGGAGTTCCCTAAATATTACGGCCCGCGGAGTGACAAGGAAATTGTTCAGCTAACCGCCGTGTCACACCGAAAAGACCCGATCTTTTATACGATTATCCCGGCTGGATACGAGCATCTCCTGCTCGGGGGCATTCCACGTGAGGCTAGCCTCATTCAAAGTGTCCGCCAGACTGTGCCTTCTGCCGTTGCGGTTCACATGAGTCCAGGCGGGACATGCCGTTATCATGCGGTCGTATCCATAAAAAAGCGAAACAAAGGTGAAGCTAAGAATGCCATCCTCGCTGCCTTCGCAAACAGTTTTGATATAAAGCACGTGGTTGTCGTCGATGAAGATGTAGATATATTTAACATGGAGGAAGTAGAATGGGCAATCGCTACTCGTTTCCAGGTGGACAAGGATTTAGTGGTAGTAGAGGGGGCGCAAGGCTCAAAACTCGATCCGTCCACAAATGACGGGTTCGGATCGAAAACGGGATTTGACTGTACAGTTCCACTTAACAGTGAACCGATGCAGTATAAACGAATTTCCATTCCGGGATACGCAAATATGGACATTCAGGAGTACCTAAACGAAACATCATCAGGGGTAAACTCAGAGCATCTTGAGCATGGCAACAGGATTATGCATCGTAAACTTTCAGGAAGGATTCCTTGACCAGCTGATCAATGACAGCTGGTCTTTTGTCTCTACCGTTACGTTAATAAGTCAACGGGAAGAGGAATGCTAACTCCCAGCAGCTTTTTATTATAAACTTTTCATTTACAAAAATTGATGCGTACTTTAAGGAGGATTGTTCATGCATTTAGATCTGATGGGAAAAATTGCACTTGTCACAGGTTCTACATCCGGAATTGGCAAGGCCATTGCGATGTCTCTGGCAGAGGAAGGAGCCCATGTTATCATCAACGGACGCCGTGAGGAAAAGGTGCAAGAAACGATAGCGGAAATTAAAGAGTTGCATCCCGACGCTGTATTATATTCAGCCGCAGCCGATCTCGGAAAAGAGGAAGGATGCGAAAAAATGATGAAGGAATTCAATGATATTGACATATTGATCAACAACCTGGGCATTTTTGAACCGAAGGAATACTTTAATATACAGGACGAAGACTGGTTTAAGTTTTTTGAAGTCAATATCATGAGCGGTGTCCGGCTAACGCGCAGGTATCTGAAACAAATGATTGAAAAAAAAGAGGGAAGAGTGATCTTTATAGCTAGTGAGGCAGCCATTATGCCGTCTCAGGAAATGGCTCATTATAGTGCTACCAAGACGATGCAGCTTTCCCTATCCAGAAGCTTGGCAGAACTTACATACGGAACGAAGGTAACGGTCAATACGATTATGCCTGGTTCCACTTTAACGGAAGGGGTCGAGGCCATGTTACAAAGCCTTTATCCTGATCAAAATTTGACTTTGGAAGAGGCCGAAAGAAAATTCATGATGGAGAATCGGCCCACTTCCATTATTCAGAGGCTTATTCGCCCCGAAGAAATTGCCCACCTGGCGGCTTTTTTAAGCAGTCCGCTCTCATCAGCCATAAATGGAGCTGCCTACCGGATTGATGGGGGGCTAGTTCGGAGTGTTTTTTAAGTTCAAACGGATTTTTTACTCTCATAAAATAAAATCAAGAAGCACAGAATAGGGGAAGCAAGGAAAACTGCACTCTTTTGGTGGAGTGAGCGGAATGGAGTTAAACCATGAGGAAAGATTGTGATGTTTCATCACTAAAACAACAGATTGTCGATATCCTCCAGCATATTAACCTTGAGATTAATCAATTTATAATCTCTTTGGAGAGGGAGAGTTATTGTCTTTTAGGCAATCTCGAACAATTAAAAGGACAAATCGAACAAACACAAACCGCAGCAGCATCATTTTATTTAAACTGTTATTTGTCTCCCTATACAGAAAAATACCTTGAAATTTCAACTTGTATCCAGCATCTTTCCAGTCAAAAACATGGAGCGCTGATCGCCATCGAACGGGAACAGCCCTTGGAGACGATGATCAGTGCGGGCAATTCGATCGGAGCAACATTAACGTTTCCGTTATTAGAGTCCATTTTTTATCCAGGAAATCCTCTTCATGATGGAGCGGTGTTAATTCGAGGTGACCTTATTATTTCGGCTGCAAACGTACTTCCCTTATCCAAAATCCATTCAAGTTCAAAAAAACTGGGAACCCGTCATCGAGCAGCAATAGGATTGACCGAGATCAGTGATGCACTGGTACTCGTGGTATCTGAAGAAACGGGCAGGGTTTCGTTCGCTGTGGATGGAAAGCTGTATCCGATAAACATGTCCAGTTCAATCGTTTAAAGTATAGGCAGTGCATCAAAAGCAGACCATCCGTCTGCTTTTTTATTTGGGTCTTTCTGTCGGTTTTCTCTTTTGACGATACGAAACGCAAAAAACTGCCCATTTCTGGAGTATAATTGACTTGAGACCTTAACAAGTACTGGGGAGTGATTGGATGATTTCAGATTTAATTGGAGAGCCGGGAATGGAACCTGTAGTTGGAATGCTCTACTCAATGGTAGACGGAAATTACAAACGGTTAAAAACAATTGTTGAAGCTATGTCACATGAGGAATTAGATTATAAAGGTCCGAACCAAAAATATAACAGTACGCGCAGTTAGTAAGGCACTTAGCATACGTGGACCTCAAATGGATATTTAGAATCAAGGGTGAGGCGGTGCCGAGGGAACTTGAAGAGAAATTTGGCCCTAGTTTAGATAAAAACGACCAATAGCCGCAGCTGAAAGGGATTTCTCTGGATGTGCTCATGACGGATTATGATCATGTTGTACAGATGATTAAATCAATGTGTTATCAGTTAACAGACAAACAGTTACATCAAACCGTTGAATATGAAAATGGCTACAAAGCCACAATCCAATGGGGTATTTGGCATATCGCAGACCATAACAGATATCATCAGGCTCATATTAACCAACTGCGTAAATGGTTTAGCCAAGAATCAGAGACAAGAGAGGATCAACATCATGAAAAAAGGGATTTTACTATTGGTGGCGGCAACCCTTCTTTGGGCAGGTAATTACATATGCGGCCGGTATTTAGCACCGGCCATGCCAGCAACTTTATTAAACACTATCCGTTGGGCCATTTCAACGGGGCTCCTGTGGGGATTACTGATGCTTAACAAAAAACCACTACCGATCATTTCTAAATGGAGAGAATTTGTAATACAAGGGTTTCTTGGCATATTCGCCTTTTCTACATTAAACTATTTAGGTCTTAAATCGATTAGCGCATCACAAGCCGGGATGATCTCAGCAGGTATTCCGATTACCATCCTGCTATTCACTCCCATATTTCTTAAAGAAAAAATCAAATCAAAGGCATGGATTGGAGCGGCGGTCTCAATTATCGGCGTGATTCTTTTGGTTCAGGGAAAACATGCAGACTCTTCTCCCGGTTCAATTGTTGGAGAAATTGAAATTCTGTTATCATGCTTCGCTTGGGGAATGTATACTGTTCTGGGCAAGAAATATGGCAGAACGATAGACCCTCTTACAATGACTGCGGGAGCCGCTTTTTATGGGACGATTTTTAGTGCCATAAGCTGTATGGGAACGGTCCATCCTAATATGATCCATATGACAACTAATGCATGGATTTGTATTTTCTACGTGAGTACATTTGCTTCAGTTATTGCTTATTTTTCTTGGAATGCCGGAGTGAAAATTGTAGGAGCAGGGCGAGCAGCGCCCTATATTAACTTACTCCCGGTCTGGACTGTTTTGCTGGGTGTTCTTTTGCTGCAAGAACAAATATCCTTCGTCACACTTTTAGGCGGAATCGTTACCATTTTGGGAGCGGTGCTTGCTAGTTTATGAGTTTGTATCAACGTGAGAGTTCTTGCTGAGACCGCAAAAATCCATCAACTTGAACTGTATTATATGACCAAGCTTAAAATGAAGCCCTATTACTTTTCTTACAATTTTTTGTCTGTTGCTGTCGAGTGATAAGTGGTATAGTTTAAAAAAGAAAGCGGTTTCCAGTAGTTTCAAAGCCTGAAAGTGATGACGAAGCCAAAAAAGGAGCGTCTAACACTAGTACATCATGAGGAGGATTTAACCATGTCTCAATCCATTGATCGCGCAAAGACGCGACGCATTACGGGTAACATCTTCAAAGGTTCGGTTGGAAATCTGATCGAATGGTACGACTGGTATGTCTATTCTGCTTTCGCTGTGTATTTTTCTGCAGAGTTCTTCCCGAAGGGAGACCCGACCAGCCAATTGCTTAACACGGCGGCGATCTTCGCCGTAGGATTTCTGATGCGGCCGATTGGAAGCCTGCTGATGGGCCGCTACGCCGATCGTCATGGCCGGCGTGCCGCACTGACGCTTTCCATTACTATCATGGCCGGTGGGTCTCTGATCATAGCCTGTACTCCAGGTTATAGCACCATTGGTATAATAGCACCTATTATTCTGGTTCTCGCCCGCCTGCTTCAAGGGTTGTCATTAGGTGGAGAGTATGGAACCTCGGCAACTTATCTGTCAGAGATGGCCAGCACTGGCCGCCGCGGATTCTACTCAAGCTTCCAGTACGTGACACTTGTTGCCGGACAGCTAGTGGCTCTTGGTGTGCAGATTATCCTGCAGCAAGTGCTCAGCGAATCCGATATGATGTCCTGGGGCTGGCGTATCCCATTCGTCATTGGAGCAATGGGAGCCTTGGCTGTACTGTGGCTGCGACGCACGATGGACGAATCGGAGCAGTTCGAAAAAATGGACTCTGAAAACCGAGAAAACGCAGGGACCATCAGGGTTCTAATGAAACACCCCAAAGCGGTGCTGACAGTGGTGGGACTCACGCTTGGCGGAACGGTCGCGTTCTATACCTACACGACATATTTACAGAAATTCATGGTGAATACTGTGGGCCTCCAAAAGGAGGTCGTCAGCTGGATCAACTTTATTGCTCTGCTAGTATTCGTCGTGCTTCAACCGCTCGCCGGCATGCTGTCTGACCGTATCGGACGGCGCCCTCTATTGATTAGTTTCGGTATTCTTGGAACATTGCTGACAGTGCCGCTGTTCATGATTATGGAGCAGATGAAGAGTCCTATTATTGCTTTCTTGCTCATGATGGCAGGACTGATCATTGTCACCGGTTACACATCCATCAATGCGATCGTGAAAGCCGAGCTTTTCCCGACTGAAATCCGAGCCCTAGGCGTGGGTTTCCCTTATGCACTCACAGTCGCAGTGTTCGGCGGGACGGCGGAGTTCATCGCATTATGGCTGAAGAGCATCGGAGCCGAGTCGCTTTTCTATTTCTATGTAGCTGCTTGTATCGCAATAAGCTTTATCACCTACTGGCGAATGGGTGAATCTTCGAAGGTCTCCCAAATCGAGGCCGAGCTGAACGCTGAAAATGACCAGCTGTCTGTGTAGACAGTTAATCTTGTAATTAAAGAAGAGGAACATGTTTTTAAAAGCACGCTGCCGGCGTGCTTTTTGGCTGTATCGGTCTTTATGGCTCAAGATGAAAGTCTTGAAATACAGCGAAATCTATTAAAAAAGTAACGACTCCCTATCTATTTCCAAAATCTTTCAATCCTTTTACAGTTTAAATAGAGCAGAAGCAGCACTCAACATCGTCTAAATAGTTTAATAATCCAAGTAAAAGGAGTGGCAGGTTTGAAAGGGAAAAAGATTTTGTATTGGGTTCTGTCTTTGGTATTAGTTGGGTTCTTGGGCCATACGGTATATGACACAGGCCAACAAGGAACATTAAAAGCTCAAGAAACGAACGCATTGAAGGGACAATTCCACCTTGATGATGTTGTGAAAATTTATGTCCCATCTACCTATGATGTAGATCAGCCCATCGATAATACCCCGTTCGTGAATCGGTCTCTGGAAACATTCTCTAAGATGTTTGGAGGGGCAACAGCTATTGAGGGAACAGGGGCCTGGATAGGTGATAACGATCAGCTAATTAAAGAAAAAGTCACCATTGTGTATAGCTTTGCTAAAAAGTTGAACAAGAAGAAAATTAACGAAGTAGTAGCTTATGCAAAAACTTTAAAAGAAGAGATGAAACAATCGTCCGTTTCCCTTGAAGTGAATGGCAAGATGTATTTCATTGAATAAGTAAAGCAGTATTCATCATCGAGCCGACAAGATTGTACCGCGGTTGTACCAGAGTGTTGCGCTGTTTTTGACGTTTTTGTCGAAGCCAGCCTTATATTACTTCCTCAATCAAACGGTTTGACGTAAAAAAGCGAAAACACTAAGATCGAGCTGCCATTTAGGCGGCTTTTCTTATTAACATACGTTCACAAGAAAAATCTTATCTATAAATAATATTGTAAGTGGGTTTTACAACTCCTTTTGCATACTTTTTCGTGTCCACTAACTTTAATTGAAAACATGGCTTTACACTGCCGAATAGAGAAATACCTTCACCGACCATGATTGGATTAATCTTCAGCACTAATTGATCATTGATTTTGTGCCCTTAATAAACTTACAGCCATGCCCCCGATTTGCCTTCCTAATTTCAACCCTTCATCATTATCTACGTTAAAATGAACGCCGGCGTACAAACGGGATAAAGCGCATTCCCCCATTGTGTTTTTTATTCCGGATGCTTCCTGCGGAAAGAAATAACTTAAGACCGTTTCTGCACATCCTGCAACAGTGGCGTGAGCAGAAGGGTACGATGGGAACCGAGGTGTAGACAGCAATGGAGATAGGTTTGTGCCATATTGATTGGGACGTGCCACATCCCAAAGATACTTAAAATACCACGACATGACAAAGGCATCATTAACCGCAGCGTGAAAATATGCGAGTACTCTGGCAATAAACGGGGAACCCAGCTGGTATTTTTGGGCGTAATTGTAAATCATAGGCGTCATGTTCTGCGTGGCTTCGACCATACCCCAGTATTGTGCGAGTTGTCTTTGCTCAGGCGTTATGGATAATAAAGTTCGTTCTACAATCGTTAACTCAAATCCCCAATCAATTTCATTAGGATTTTTAATTTGCCAAAGGATACGCTGTTGAAAGGGATCCAGGAACCCATTGTTGGTTTGCCTTAAAATAAAAAACATTGGAAAATATGCTGGTTCAGGATTCTGTTGAGGCGGGGTTTGCTCTCCAAAGTAAGGATGTTCTGACCATCTTCTGTAATTTGTTCTCATTCGATAACCCCTTCTATTTTTTCTTATTCTTTATGAGTAAGAGCAATAAAATATAACAATAAGTGTTAAAGACCATCTGATATAACAATGCATGCTGGTCCTTTTTTAGCGAATAGTCGGCAAGAATGGTCTGCGTGGTGCCAAGAAAATGGGAGCATTTGTTTCAACTGGAGCTTGTAACGCTGAAAGAAATCGCACAGCATGATTTATTGCTGACAAGGCGTATTTCCGGCCAGGGGATGTATGACATGATCCTGGAACAATTTGAAAAAAATGGACATCACCCTAATGTCATTCTGGACTGTCCCGACATCTCTACGATTCTTACGCTTGTATCCGCCGGCATGGGAATTACGATCATTCCTAAATCAGAAATCGGGGAAGTTTAAAACCATGCCATTAAGAAATCGTTTCCACTGACCAAACCCTGCAGCGGTCTGGCTTAAGGATAGGTATATTTCCAAGGCTGGGAAGCAGCTTCTTAGCATGCTGGAGAAACAAGATAGCATTTAGCCATGTTAAAAGGGCAACCAATTCCTGTAGATAAGGAGGGCTGCCTTTATCATTAGAGCCTTATTTAATCCAGCGCTCTAAATTTTCTCTTTGTGATTGATCAGGTACTCGGTCTTCTTCCATATATACCATTTTCCAAGAGTATAATAGTTTGTGAGATTATCTTCCGAAAGAATGTTAAGCACCTTCAAAAAATGAGATAATTCGTGGATGAAAATATAAAGCGGGAGGGATCATGATGGGGAAGGTTTATTTAATAGGGGCTGGACCGGGGGATCCGGAGCTACTGACAATGAAGGGATTAAAGTGCATTAAAACGGCAGATTTCATCTATTACGATCAGCTGATAAATAGCGAGATGATTACATACATCCATTCGAATGCAAAACGAGGGGTCTGTATCCCTTATGATAAAGATGGGATGGAAACTGGTGGAATAAGAATGGAACTCTTTCGGCATACAGAGGATAGTAAGACGGTCGTTTATTTAACGAAGGGGGATCCCTTTTTGTTCAGCGGTTGTGAAGAAACGGCATATGACCTTGCGGAAAAAGGAATTGTTTTTGAAGTAGTTCCTGGTATTTCAGAGGGTCTTGGAGCTGCTGCCTATATCGGAGTACCCGTCACCCACAGGGAGTATGCATGCTCTTTTGTCTTCCTCTCGGCATCGAAGCTTGATGATCATCCGGATTCCTTACGTTCGATTGCGGCAAGCTTCAATACTCTAGTCATCCAGATGGACCGGAACTGGCTTTCGACGGTTCAGGACAAGCTGTTGCAGGCAGGCTGGGCTGCCGACACTCCCGTTGCCTACATACAGGAAGCAACAACAGCTGATCAATATTGCTGCAGAAGTCTATTGAACTCCACGCAAAAGATCGCAGGGGATGAGAAGGTGCATTTTCCTGGTATTCTTCTAGTTGGAGATGTAGTTACGTTTAACGACAAGATAAATTGGTTCAATCCAGATAACAAACAGCTTCCGGCGAGTGTGGCAGGCTCCGGTTTATAGGCAAAAAAAGAAGATGACGGCAGGCAGGCCAATAGAGGAGCCCACCTTTCCGCCATCTTTTTATTATGGATTTATATTTTAATAGAGCTTTTGTTCATCGCCCATGTTTTCTTCCAGGAGTTCTGAGCAGTCATTAACATGAAAAAGGCGAGGATCCCAATCAAAGAGTATACGTTAAAACCGGCCGCGTAGCTTCCAGAAAACTCTTTTAGTGTACCTAAAATAATCGGAACGAAAAAACCGCCAACTCCTCCGGCCGCTCCTACAATACCGGTGATGACCCCGATTTCTTCTTTAAATCGCTGAGGAACAAGCTGGAAGACAGCGCCGTTCCCCATACCTAGACACGACATTCCTGCAAACAATAGAACGGTCACAAGGAATAAGGACGGCAGCTGGCTAACTCCCAGCATGCATAGCGTTACACCGATCAATAAATAGCTTAATAACCGTACCCCGCCGATTTTATCTGCAATCATTCCTCCGATCGGACGAACAAAACTGCCGGCAGCAACACAGAAGGTAACAAAGTTTCCTGCAGCGATACTGGACAAGTGGTACTGATCCACGAAAAAGATACTTAGGAAGCTGGTCAATCCTACAAATCCCCCGAAGGTCACACAGTAAAGAAGGCAAAAATACCAGGTATCTCTTATCTTTAAGACAGTTAAATAGTCCTTTACTGGCTTTGCAGGAGGCTGTGAAGGGGCATCCTTGGTGATCAATATATAAAGGGTGAACGTGGCCAGGAGCGGGATTAGTGCGAGCCCCATCACACCGTTCCACCCAAACTGTTCTGCGAGCCGCGGGCCAAAAAGGGTAGCCAATAAGGTTCCGCTGTTGCCTGCACCTGCAATTCCCATCGCAGCACCCTGCAGATGGGGCGGATACCAGCGGCTTGCCAGAGGCAGCGCGGCGGAAAAACTTGCTCCCGCTACCCCTAATAATAATCCGATTCCATAGAGTTCAGCGAGATGAGTACCTGACAGCCAACCCCACAAGAGCGGCAGCATAGTGACAATCATCCCCCCTATCGCTGTTTTCCTTGGTCCGATTCGATCGGTTAAAACGCCGAATAATAGTCTGAATAATGATCCGCTGAGTATGGGTATCGCAACGATAAGCCCTTTTTGAGAAGGGGAGAGACCAAAGTCCTTCGTGATATAAACCCCTAATGCTCCAAGCAGTACCCAAATCATGAAGCTCACATCAAAATACAGGAAGGATCCAATCAACGAGGGGGCATGTCCGTTATTTCTTAAGTCCTTTAACTTCATTCATATCACTCCAATCTAAGGTTTCTCTTAGTCTACGCCGGTTAAAATTGATTTGCAGTTTTAATGGAAGAAAAGGTAACAGACAAATTTATAAAAAACAATGTGAGGTTTTCTGACATACGTGAAGTCTTCTTCGTCTGCTTTTGGTATGGTGTTAACAAGAAAGCATCAAATACTGCTTAGGAGGTTCTTATGGAAAGAAAGAAGCTTGTCCTAGTTGGAAATGGTATGGCCGGCGTCAGGTGTATAGAGGAGATCTTGAAAATTGACGCTGAAGCCTTTGATATTACAGTGTTTGGCAGTGAACCTCATCCCAATTACAACCGGATTCTTTTATCCACAGTGCTTCAGGGTGATACGTCGATTCAAGATATTACGTTAAATGAAATGTCATGGTATGCAGAAAATAATATCAAGCTATATACAGGGGAAACCGTGATTAAGATTGATCCTGATCAACAGCTCCTCTTTACCGACCTCGGCAAGGAGGTCTTTTACGACCAATTGATCCTCGCAACCGGATCACAGCCTTTTATGCTGCCGATTCCTGGTGCGGTTAAAGAGGGAGTTACTGCTTTCCGGGACATTAAAGATTGTGAAACCATGATTGCTGCTGCACAAAATTATAAAAAAGCAGTGGTGATCGGTGGCGGGTTACTGGGGTTAGAAGCAGCACGGGGCCTGATTAACCTTGGAATGAAGGTCGATGTTGTCCATCTTACAGGCCAGTTGATGGACAGACAGCTGGACCTCGTCGCATCAGATCTTCTGAAAAAAGAGCTGGAAAGCCAGGGGATGAATTTTCTGCTCGAAAAGCAAACAGAAGAGATATTCGGAGGAAAACGGGCAGAGGGATTACGGTTTAAGGATGGTTCAACTGTGGATGCCGATTTAGTCGTAATGGCTGTAGGAATAAAGCCTAACGTCCAGCTGGCAAAGGACAGCGGCATTCCTGTTAATCGCGGAATTGTTGTAGATGATTATTTGCAGACCGAGATCCCAAACGTTTATGCAGTGGGAGAATGCGCCGAGCATCGTGAAATGGTGTATGGATTGGTAGCTCCGCTCTATGAACAAGGAAAGATACTAGCAGAACGAATAACCGGGCTTAAGAACAGGAAGTATGAAGGGTCCGTCATCTCAACACAATTAAAAGTGTCGGGTGTTGATGTCTTCTCAGCAGGGCAATTCATGGAAAGTGAACATACGAAAGCTATTAAAATTCATGATGATGTGGAAGGAATATATAAAAAAATTGTTTTTCAGAACAACAAAGTGATTGGAGCTGTGCTTTTTGGGGATATTCAGGACGGTCCGCGCCTCCTAAAAATGATCCTTGAGAAGGTTGATGTTTCAGGCCTTCCAAAAATTGCAGTTCTGGCCACTCCTTCAGAGGATACCGCAGAGAGCGCTGTAGTTTCCATGCCCGCGAGTGAAGTCGTTTGCGGGTGCAATGGTGTTACCAAAGGTGAGATTTGTGAGGCCATCGTTACTCAGGATCTTAAAACAGTGGATCAGGTAAGAGATTGTACAAATGCCTCGCGGTCGTGCGGCGGCTGCAAGCCCGTCGTTGCTGAACTTCTGGAATATACACTTGGTGATGACTTCGATTACAGTGAGCAAAAGGAAGCGATCTGCAGCTGTACAACATTAAGCCGGGAAGAAGTCATTGAAGAAATCAGAACAAAGGATTTGAAATTCGTGAAGGAAGTGATGCATGTCCTTGATTGGAAAGAAAAAGAGGGATGTTCGAAATGCAGACCGGCATTAAATTATTATTTGGGTATGATCAATCCCGCACAATATGAGGATGAATCAGCATCCAGGTTTGTTAATGAACGGCTCCATGCCAACATCCAGAAGGATGGAACTTATTCCGTAGTGCCGAGAATGTACGGCGGAGTCACAACGGCAGAAGATCTGCGGAAAATTGCAAACGTAGCGGAAGCGTATAATGTTCCGATGATCAAGTTAACGGGGGGGCAGCGGATTGATCTATTGGGCATAAAAAAAGAAGATCTTCCTAATGTCTGGGCCGATCTCGATATGCCATCAGGGTATGCCTATGCTAAATCCTTGCGAACCGTAAAAACGTGTGTAGGTGAACAGTTCTGCCGGTTTGGCACGCAGGATTCCACCCAGATGGGGATCGACCTTGAGAAGAAATTCGAACGGCTGAATACTCCGCATAAAGTTAAGATGAGCGTATCAGCATGTCCGCGGAACTGTGCCGAATCCGGAATTAAAGATCTGGGTATCGTTGGTGTGGACGGTGGATGGGAACTGTATGTCGGCGGTAACGGGGGCACACATTTGAGAGCCGGCGATCTGCTATGTACGGTCCAGACAAAAGAAGAAGTAATCACAATGGCTGCAGCGTTTTTACAGTACTACAGAGAGACAGCCAACTATCTTGAGAGAACATCGAAATGGATTGAACGAGTAGGCTTGGAGCATGTACGTGAAGTCCTTTTTGACGAAGAAAGCCGCAGCCAGTTAGTCGAGCGGATCGAGGAAGCACTCGTTTATACTCAGGATCCTTGGAAGGAAATTATTGGAAGCAAAGAAACACGAGAAAAATTGTTTGAGAGTTTGAAAGTTTAACCAGAACAATGAAAAGGGAGGCAGGACAAAATGAACAGGATCGAAGTCGCACAGCTCCATAATTTGCCGGAAAAACTAGGGGTGACGCTAAAAATCGCAGAGCATGACATTGCACTCTTCAGACTTTCTAACGGAAAGATCAAAGCAGTTGAAAACCGCTGCCCTCATAAGGGTGGTGTTCTTTCCCAGGGAATAGTCAGCGGTGATTATGTATTTTGTCCGATGCATGATTGGAAGATCTGCACGACGAGTGGAGAGGCCCAAGGCCCGGATACCGGCTGCGTCAAAACGTATAAAGTAGAAGTGCAGGATGAGAAAGTCTATCTGTGCTTATAGGGAGAAGAGAGAACGAAGAAGGTGAGGCCATATGTCCAATAATTTTCTCCAGCATTTTCGTCACCAGCAGCAGGAAGCAGCCTATGAAAAAGCCATGGATACCCAGTGCCCGTTCTGCAGTGTTCAATGCACGATGCAGCTGCTGGAACAACGGGAAGGCGGTCGAAAGAAATATAAAGTACTGCCCTTGAAAGAGACGGTGTCAGAGGCCAGATTGTGTATAAAAGGAAGAAACGCCCATCAGCATGCGCTTCATAGAGAGCGTATTCTGCATCCGATGAAAAGAGTGGGTCGTCACTTCGAACAAATATCATGGGATGACGCATTACACTTTATTAAAGAGCAGTTCACGAGCATTCAGGAACAGAACGGCAATGATGCAGTAGGTGTATACGGGGGAGGCTCGCTAACGAACGAAGAAGCCTATTTATTAGGAAAGTTTGCAAGGGTTGCCTTAAAGACAAAACACATCGATTACAATGGGCGCTATTGTATGTCGGCAGCTGCCTCTGCGATGAATGAAGCATTTGGTTTGGACAGGGGCATAACAAATTTGGTGCAGGAGATCCCCTATTCACGATGTATCATCCTGGCGGGAACCAATATTGCTGAATGCCAGCCAACCTTGCTTCCCTATTTTCAAAAAGCAAAAGAGAACGGAGCCTTTATTATCGCGCTGGATCCCAGAGAGACACTGACAACGAAACTGGCGGATATGCACCTTAAAGTAAAACCAGGCATGGACGCAGCACTCGTCAACGGCATGCTGAAAGTCATACTCGACCAAAATCTCTATGATCTTTCGTTTATTGAGGAGAGGACGAACGGTTTTGAAGAGTTAAAAGAGCATATCGAGTCTCTTGATCTAAATGAAATTGCCGCGTCAACAGGGATCCAGCGTGAACAAATGGAGCGGGCAGCCGTTCATTTTGCAACAGGCTCCACAGGTATGGTGTTTACAGCAAGAGGTGTCGAACAGCAAACACATGGTCATGCGACAGTACGGAACTTCTTAAATTTGATCTTAGTGACGGGTAACATCGGTAAGCTGGGATCAGGATACGGGGCTGTAACCGGTCAGGGGAATGGGCAGGGAGGCAGGGAACACGGGCAGAAGGCAGATCAGCTTCCGGGATACAGGAGTATCGAGCATCCAGAACATCGAAAATATATCTCCAAGGTTTGGGGGATTACCGAAGAAGAACTGCCCGGTAAAGGTGTTTCCGCCTATGAGATGATCGAGAAAATGGATGCCGAAGAAATCAAGGCTTTATTTATAATGGGCTCCAATCCGCTCGTTTCAACACCAAATGCGAATCTGGCAGAATCCGCGTTAAAAAAGCTAAAGTTTTTAGTCGTGGTTGATATGTTTTTATCTGAAACCGCAAAGCACGCTGATTTAGTGCTGCCGAGCTCGTCCTACCTGGAGGACGAAGGAACGATGACCAACATGGAAGGACGTGTGACGTTAAGAAAAGCTGCGCGGAGCTGTCCAGGCGAAGTCAGACATGACTGGCAAATTCTTTGTGATGTAGCCGTCCAGCTGGGTAAGAAGACATATTTTCCTTTTCAATCAGCAGAGGAGATCTTTAATGAACTTAGAGTGGCCAGTAAGGGAGGAAAGGCCGATTACTACGGCATCACTTACAAAAGACTGGAAAAAGAAAGAGTATTTTGGCCATGTCCCGCTCCTGGCCATCCAGGAGAAGGAAGGCTGTTTACCGAATCCTTTGCACACGAGGATGGGAAAGCGAAATTTTTAACGGTAGCCAACCATAAACCAAAGGAACAACCGAACAGGCAATTCCCCCTGTATTTAACGACAGGGCGTGTAATGAGCCATTATTTAACGGGAGCACAGACCAGAAGAAGCCCTGCCCTCGCTGCGAGGGAGATCGAGTCGTTCATCAGGATTCACCCGAGTACAGCCAGAGCCTTTCATGTTCAAAACCATTCGTTGGTTAAGGTTGAATCTGCGCGGGGAAGTATACAAGCCCGGGGACTTTATGACGAGTCCATACGTGAGGATACGGTATTCGTCCCCTTTCATTGGGGGGACGAGCAGAATATCAATAAAGTTACATATCACGCACTGGATCCGGTTTGCAAGATGCCTGGGTTCAAAGTGTGTGCTGTCAGAATTGCACCCGTGGTTGACCTTTCAAGAAATTGAAAGTCGGTGACAAATAAAAACAAAGTGAAAAACCCGGCATGCAAGCAGCCGGGTTTTTATAGAAGAGGAATACTGAAGTTAAACAGCTGATTGACAAATAACCCCTAACATATGGCTGTCTGCTCAATTGCGGACAGCTTTTTTGCTGCGAACATGTCTTCGATCTGTGGTAAATTTTAATTATATCAATCTGAAATGGCAACGATGGAGGAAGTCGAGATGGATGAACGGGATTGGCTTATACTAAAGGTTCTATATGAAAAAAAGAATATTACGAAGACGGCGCTGCAATTGTATATTTCACAGCCAGCCCTTACGAAAAGAATTCAGCACATCGAGAAGGAGTTCAAGCTGGTCATTATCGAACGCGGAAAAAGGGGAGTTCAATTTACACCCCAGGGTGAATATCTCGCCACGTGTGCGGATGAAGTGCTCAGCCGGTTCCAGAATATCAGGGAGACCGTCATCAATATGAGTGAAGAAGTTGCAGGGACACTGAGGCTCGCTGTTTCCAATTATATAACCTTGCACAAACTTCCCAAACTGTTAATGCTTTTCCGTGAGAAATTTCCTCAGGTAGACTTTAAAGTTACGACCGGCTGGAGTAGAGAAGTGTTTAATCTTGTCTATAATCATGATGTACATATTGGTATTGTGCGAGGAAATTATCAGTGGTCTGATGCAAAGCTACGGCTTTTTGAAGAAAATCTCTGCATCACATCCAGGGAGGAGATTAAGCTGAGTGATTTACCATCCACTCCGAGGATTGATTATGGAACAGACCCAGCCTTAAAGACAATCATCGATAATTGGTGGAGCAGGACCTTTTCCCGCCCGGGGATAGTCGGTATGGAGGTGGACAAGGGGGAAACGGCCAAGGAGATGGTCATGAACGGTTTAGGTTATGGAATACTTCCCAGTGTTCTAGTGGATCAGAATACAGACCTTTTCAAAATTACTCTTATGGACGAAAAGCAAGAACCGATTGTTCGAGAAACATGGATGTTCTATCATGAGAAATCAATGGAGATGAAACTAATTTCCGAATTTGTCCGTTTTGTTCAAGGTTTGGATTTTATCCATGATCTTTGAAAACCACAGGCTCTGAGCCTGTGGTTTTTTTTGCAGATCACCATTTCGAGGCTGATTATCATTCCATTTTTATATCGCTGTCGATTCGTTATTGATATTTTAATCATCCGTGCTTTCTCTCTATGATGGAAATATGGAAGGGAGAGAAACGTGAATGGAGATTCAATCAAAACAGCTTTATGCACGCTTTAAGGATAATGAAGGCAAAAATTTTGATGCGATCCTGCAGAATGAACATGAGGGCAATATAGGCTTCGGCTTTATGAACACTATAAAAAACGGGATCGTTCGAGCTGTCAATAAAAAGATGATAGTCAGCGAGCCAAAAACTGCGAATTATTTCAGCCTTCCTCTCTGGGGAGTTGAAAATATACTTGATGAAAGCTGCGGTGAATATGACATCGCATTCACCGTAACATACGTCAACTCCTATCAACTGTTTATCCAAATCTATGAACCTTACTAATTCAGGAAGAAAGGAACATCTTATGAAAATATTTTTGATGATTATCGTAAATGTCATTCTCCCCGTCTTTATTCTAATCGGCATCGGAGCGTTTATTCACCGCAAATATAAACTCGATTTGAATACCTTATCTAAGATAAATAACTATCTGCTCATGCCAGCCGTCAGTTTTGTGAATATCTATCAAAGTGAAATCCGGGGAGAGGCACTGCTTACAATCATCGGTTTTCTGCTGCTGCAAAATGGATGTCTCATTCTCCTAAGCAGCACCGTTGCAAAAATATCCCGTTTTGACCGCAGTCTTTCTGCGACTTTTAAAAACAGTGTGGTGCTCAACAACTCTGGCAACTTTGGACTTCCGGTCAGCCAGCTTGTGTTTCAGCACAACCCGTTAGGGGCCTCCATTCAGGTCATCGTTACTATTTTTCAGAACTTTATTACATATACTTATGGTTTAATGAACTCTGCCTCGGTTCATACAAAACGTTCCACGGCTATAAAATCGTTCCTTAAGAACCCCATTTTCTTTGCCCTGCTGCTCGGACTCGCGTTTCAAATGACAGCAATAAAATTACCCTCTTTTCTTTGGACTCCCATTGATAATATTTCCAGTGCTTTTATTGCGGTTGCCCTCATTACGCTTGGTGCTCAGAGTGCATATTTAAGGATTAATCAGTTCTCTCTTCCACTCCTGCTGAGTCTTATCGGGCGCCTGATTATATCACCAATGATCGCCTTGGCCCTCATTTTATCACTGAAACTTGATGGTACAACGGCACAAGCGCTGTTCATCGCAAGTTCATTTCCATCTTCAAGAAACAGCGCCCTGTTTGCTTTGGAACATGGAAACCATCCGTCCTACGCAGCTCAAACCGTCTTGTTATCAACGCTTTTCAGCAGTCTTACGGTTACGCTTGTCGTTTATTTATCAAAGGTCTTATTTTATTAAATATTTCTGAGGTGAAGTAAATCTTGCGTTCAGAGGACGTATTACGAGTTACATAAATAGTGATGAGAAAAGAAGTGCAAGCATATTAGGCTGCACTCCTTATAATTTTTTAAAAGTGACCACGTTCACAAGTTCTCAGCGCATTGTTCTCCTGTGATCTTTTAAACCCAATCCATTCCTCTTCATTTACATATTTTACCATGAAAAAAATTAAGGATGTGAGGAAATGGAGGCTTCTAATCAAATTCCCATGCAATTAAAATATGATCTCAATCTCAGAACCCAATTTACGTTTATAGCAAACGATCCAACCTTGGCGTGTATTTTGAAAAATATTGCTTCGAATTCTGTTAATATTTCGGGTTTTTTCTTAACGAAAGGCCGCCAAAAGAATAATTTTGTCAGGTTTGTAGCTGGTACATCTGAATCTGAGAGTAACCATGGTCTCCGTATCGTTAGAGAAACACTGCAATCTCTTAATATTTCTTTTCAAGAGGAAACAATCATCGCTATCTCTAACATTCCCGCGGGCATTCCAGGCGTTTTCAGCACATTGTTCGGCAGCCTATGGTGTAAGTTTAGAAGTTAAATCATTTTACATCGGAGAAAACGATTTCATAATTATGAATGTATCCAATGTTAAGAAAGCAATAAAGATCCTGTCTCAAGAGGAATGGAAGCAATGCCAAAATGACAGTTGATTTCAATACGTAAGGTAGCATTACTAACTTGCAAGAGGACGACCTGGAATGGTGGGAAGAAAACCATCCTTCCAGGTCTTCCATTTTTTGAATTTACTTAATTTTTACGACTACCCCCATTTAGCTTAATGTTTAAAAATTATAATTGGGCTGTCAACTAGATTCTAGGGGGGATTTGTTCATGCGGAAACAGCCATTCACTAAATTAAGATCGATGATTTTAGCCGCATCCTTGGCATTATTTGTACTTGCCATACCTTGGGCAGTAGACGCCGTAAAAGCATTCGCAGATGATCAAACGCTCAAGCAAAAGAATGTGAACGTTCAATTGCTTGGTATTAATGATTTTCATGGACAGCTTGATACGTATGATAAAAAACGTAACGCTGGCGGTGCGGAATATCTTGCAGCCTATCTTAAAAAAAGGAAAGCTGCCAACCCTAAAAACACCCTTATGGTTCATGCCGGCGATGCAGTAGGCGCAAGTTCTCCAGTGTCGGCTTTGCTTGAGGACGAACCAACGATTAAGTTCCTAAATAAAATGGGCTTTGATGTAGGCACGGCTGGAAACCATGAATTTGATGAAGGAGTAAAAGAAATGCTCCGTCTTATAAATGGAGGCAGCCACCCTAAAACAGTCGAGAAATACGGCAAGTTTGAAGGTGCGGACTTTCCTTATGTAGCCGCCAATGTGATTGATAATAAAACCAATAAGCCATTGCTCGACCCGTACGCCATCAAAAAAGTAGAGGGAGTTCCCATCGGCTTTATTGGGATTGCGTTGTCTGATACACCAAGTGTGGTAATGCCAAGCGGCACAGATGGTGTTCGATTTACAGATGAGACGAAAGCCATCAATAAATATGCAAAAAAATTAAAAGCGAACGGAATCAAATCCATTGTCGTGCTAGCTCATAATCCGGCTGCTTCTAAAGAAGATGGTTCAAAGGCTTCTGGAGAATTAGTAGATATTGCTAAAGGAGCCGATGATGAAGTAGACGTGCTTTTTGGCGGCCATAATCATGCACTAACGAATACCACGGTTGACAACAAATTACTTGTAGAATCTTACTCTTACGGTACTGCGTTTTCTGATGTTGATCTAGTGATTAATCCCGTAACGAAAGATATTGTGAAAAAGAAAGCAGAAATTGTAACTGCCTACCGTGACAAAATCAAACCGGATGCAAAAATAAAAAAGATGGTGGATGCGTATTCGTCAGATGTAGCGCCAATTCTAAATCAAAGGATTGGAACGGCCTCTGCTCCAATCAGCAAACAACAAAATTCGAACGGAGAGTCTGAGTTAGGAAGCATGATTGCGGATGCCATGAGAGCTCAAACTCATACAGATTTCGCATTTATGAATCCTGGTGGAATACGCGCGGACATTGATGAGGGCGAAATATTGTGGAAGGAACTATTTACAGCTCAGCCATTTGGCAATGATCTTGTGAAAATGGAGTTAACGGGGGATCAAGTGAAACAGTTGTTGAATCAGCAATGGGCAGATCCTGAAAGAACAAAGATCCTTCAGATTTCGGGATTAAAAGTAAAATACGATGACTCTCGCCCTGCAGGCGGCCGAATTGTTGAAATAACTCTTCCTGACGGTACGGCAATTCATTCTTCCAAAACTTATACTGTTACTGTCAACAGCTTTATGGCTAGTGGGGGAGATGGATTTACCACGTTGGAGGATGGAAAAAACCAATTGGTTGATATACCCGACCTCGATGCCTTGATCCATTTTATTCAATCCAAAAGGGAGGTAAACCCAACGATTGATGGCCGCATGACAAAATTAAATAATTAGGGACAACAGAAAGGAGTGAGCTCGGAATCCCTTTTTTGTTCATACCATGTCGGATTCTTGGGCAACTTAATCCATAGGGGGGGGTGGTGATGCAACTTGAATTATTCCTATCGATACCTAAAAAAGAACGCATACTGCTGATGCAATTTTCTCGGATACTCCCGATGGAACTTTTTAAAGAATATGCCAATCAACGAACCGTCCTCACTCAGTATTTGGAGGACTTCCCTGAGTTTCGGACCGTATTTGTTATCCTGGACGACATGGAACTCTATTATAGTTATTATCCGCACGCAAGAGAGACCAAAACAGAAGCGATCACTTCTTGGGAATCGGAACTGAAGAAGATCCAGAAACGAATCCAACCAAAAGCGAAAAAGCTGGTGAAATGGTTTCATCAGTTAAAGAAACAAGGGAAAATCACGGAAGAAAAGGCGAAACCAAATATAGAAGGTGCTCTCTTTCAGAGGGCACGAGAGATCAGTCAGCATTTGGCTTCCCTTTGGTTCATTGAAACCGTGTCCCTTTTCGGGTCGGTCGCTGTTGGAACTGAAAAAAAGGGTTCGGACATTGACCTCTTGTTGCATCACACCATCCGAGCGAAAACAAAAGTTGAACCGGTTTTGAACCATATAAAAAATGACGTCAAACAAAGGTTCAACATCGATCTTGATATGCTCAACCATTCTAAACATATGGAGAACATAGGGTTTTATGAACCTGCAGTTGTGATGGCAGAGGAACCCGCGATTAAGATTTTCGGGCAGCATCCCATCCTAAAAAAAGACCTGCAAGTTTTTGTTGTAGATTTGTACGCTGGTCATCATCTCCAGCTCATTCTTTTACCAAAAACGACGGAAGATACGGGATATTCTGTTGTTTTGATTTCCGATTCGGAACAAATCGCCCTCTTTTCCATTAAAATGGAGGGCAATCTCGGGATTTTCAGCAGCCTCGCTGAAAACCGCCTAGCTTTGAAAAAACAGAATATCCCCTTTACTGATGCTGATTTCCAACGGTTTATAGGGGACTTAATGACTGAACTGTTGAGAAAACAAGAACCAGAATTGAATCATGTGTTCCCCGAATCATTCTATGAATCGTACAAAGACATGCCCACGTTTTAGTGAGATGCCAAATCGGCATCTCTTTTTTACGCAACAAATCGTACATATTATCGCTCATAAAAATCAAACAGAGGAACAACGGGAACGGATCATAAAAGAATGGCACCCTGGTTATAAATCAGGGCACAAAACCTTAACAATTACAAATCATTAACACATTTCCATCTAAATCTTTAAAGTTAAAATAGGCAAAATGATCAATACGTTCTATTTCCCTAACGATTGTACTTTCTTTGTTTTTAACAAATTTATAGGCTTCATCAATATCCTCGACGAAGAAATTAAATAGAACATGTTCTGAAGGACTTAATGTAAATCCTGGATCAAAAGTATGATCGTCCAAAGTAAGTCCAGTCTCAGAAGTAATGGGTATGTTATATACAGGTGATGCAACGTCATCCTTATTGAATGGGATCGCAAGTAAATCACTGTACCATTCTGCTGATTTTTCTAGGTTACTAACATGGATGAAAACATTGTTTACCTTACAGGCAATAGGAGAAGAAAGAGAGTTCATAGACATTCCACCTTTTCATTGTATCAATGTTACATATTCGATGAAGAAGGAGAGATCACCCGCTTCTTGGAGAATTTTCTTACGCTCCAGGAGTGGGAGAGGGCGGAGGTCTCTTTATACATTAAAATATCGAAGACCACAAATTGGACAGGCTGAGTGTGAGAAAGCTGCTTGATCCGTTCTAGTCGAACCGCCTGGAAGTAAATCAGATTGAAGAATTTAATTTAGAGTATGATGCTGTAAGTAAGTAATAAACTTAGGATAATATGAAATACTTGCTTTAATGTTTATTAAAAAAATAAATGAAAATCCTTAGGAGATCGAAGGCTGGGCATCTTATTGGAACGCCAAAATTCTACAAGAAATGGACTTAACCTCTCATGAGACAATCGAGTTCGCTAAATTAAACGCGGGCGTTGTACAGCCTTCGACGACATCAATAAATCCTTACTACTTAGGTCTTCAAATATTTAAAGACATCGAAGAACGCTATCATAACCCAGATGAAGAATTGCTGCGACAAGGAGTGAAGCCTGAATCGGGACGTGAGAAGATATTTGAGGTTCGTGAACTTGAATCAGACATATCCTTTATCCGAAACTATTTAACTAAGGACCTGGCACAACGGGAAGATATGTATCTGTTTCAAAAGCAGGGGAAAGAATACAAGATCGTTGATAAACAGTGGGAGCAAGTCCGCGATCAGCTTGTCGGTATGCGAGTAAATGGAGGCTTTCCTTACATTACAGTTAACGATGCGGATTACATGAAAAATGGTGAGTTATACTTCGTTCATAGCTATGAAGATATGGAACTTGATGTGAAGTACCTGGAGAAAGTGCTGCCCCATGTTCATCACCTCTGGGGTCGTCATGTTCATATGGAGACGAAGATTGAACAGAAGCCTGTTCTGTTCACTTTTGATGGGAAGACTGTGCATCGGAAGTATTTATAACATAAGAAGATTACAAGCGAAGTCGCTTGTAATCTTTTTGTGTTCATTTAAATACAAATAATGGATAATAAAGAAAAGGATTTCTGCTTATTGGGATAAAGGAGGGTTTGTATGTTAATTAAAAGTTTGTCTGGAAAAAGCATTAACTCCATTGAAGAATGGAAAGCATTTTCTCCACCTGCTTCACAAGATCTCCACTGGGTGTTTGTCCCAGGAGGAGAACACATTTCATCGCATATACCTTTTTTCATTGGAAAGGTAAAAACGTCCATACCATCACTAATTATTTAGGAGTGCAAATATTATGAGAAAACAATGGACGGAAACTGAAAATGAGATTTTTTCTATAATCCTTGATAGATACAGAGACGATATTAGAGGAAAAGATAAAAAACAAGTAAAAAAGGTTACAAGAATATATGCTGAAAAACTATATAGTGCTAATCAGATTTTACAATCAAGAACCATTCAGTCCGTTGACGAGCATTTATCATACTTTGATGATTTAACGGCAGGTGTAGGGTCAAAAGAGGATTTTGCAAAGAAGGATGAGAAATATTACGGTAAGATTCCAAGGTCTGACAATAGCTTTATTTCTAATCCTGCAAGAGTCATTAGGTCAAAAGAGAAATATTTGAAATAAAGGTGGAGATATTATGTATTTATTGAATATCGATAAACCAACTAAGTCTTGTACTCTGCATTTTTTAAATTGTCATACTATTCTTTTAGAAGGAACTAAAAGGAAAGGTATTGATCACTTACTTGAGGATGGTGGATGGATTAAATTTACCTCTAAAGAAGAAGCGATAAGCTCTTATGATTCTGAGTATAAAGGTTTTTCATTTAAAGACTGTGGTAAATGCATGAAACGAGATTTGGCATGAGCAAAGAATTAATCCTTCCATTTATAAAATCCCACATACTCCAGTTACACAAAAGAAAAAAGCCAGCTGCCTGCTGGCTTTTTTACTTTATTAATGTGAAATATCTAATGATGAAAAACTGTTCGCTTCATCTATATAAAAGTAGTCACGATTCGTTAAAGCAGGATATTCGTTATCCACTTCCCGAAGATATCCATGACTTATGTTACTAGTGATTAATGTCTCTTTATCAGTTGAAAGTATACCGTTCGAATAATGTTGTATCTTTTCAAATACATATTTGTATGACTTACCTTTAAGATATGATTCATGGATATAATTGTCCTCAAGCGTATACAGAACGAAATATTTCATCTTTACCTCCTAAAAGTATTTGTATAAATATTCCATAAAAAATCATTGAACACCTGCCTGCATTTTATTCAATTAACGAGCTTGATCGTTGGAAAAGACATAGTGAAACTAATAACTAATTTTAACGACTAACTATACATAGGGATAAAATGTAAAAAAGAAGGGGGATTTACATGAAAGGAAAATGGTTACCTGTCCTTATTATTGCTCTTTTGCTATTATCAAGTTTTTTTGTATACAACTATAAGAACGCTAAGCCACCAATGCCAAAAGTGATAGCAGAAGGAAGTATCAATATTCCAGTCAAACAAGGAAGTTATTGTTGGGACGGATTTTTGAGCGGTGAATGTGTTGATATGGTTGAACCTTTTATGATGAGTGATAAAAAAATTATACATGTAAAACCTAAGGAAGAAATCAGGATTACCTATAATCGAAAACCAATTAAAGAATCAAAGAGTGTAACTCTTTGGACAAAAAATAAATCGGAACCAGAAGAAGCGTTGCCGATGGCGGGTGGTGTCTTTTTAGCACCTCGTGATCAGGGTGTCTATGCGGTTAATACACACGGTATCTGGAAACAAGGTAGTGCGAGTCACGTTTTCTTTATCAAAGTGAGGTAAGGTAAGAAATTAAAAACATAAAATCCCGAAACTTTTTCAATAAAAGGGTCAAAAGAGCTTGGCGAACACCAAGCTCTTTATCCTTTATGGCCACCTATTAACTTACTTCTATGGAGAGCTGTACCTGCATGAGTGTACGAGACGGCTCTTAATAAAGATGCAGGACCATGTTTTCTTCTTATTTCATCCATCGTATAACCTAGTCGATTTCTTTTAGGATTATCTAAATCAAACAACGATAACTGTATTTCGGAATCATCCACAACATTAGAAATCCTAACATCTATACTTCTCACCACGTCGCCATTATAAAACTTCTCAAACAATTCAAGACAAACCTTATAGACATCCATCGTGATATTGGTCGGATGATCGATTGTTTTTGCTCAATGGAATCCGCCGCCGAAGGAATCTTTGGAGTAACCGATACCTAAACTAATCGTTCTTCCCGCTTTGTGTGCAGACCTTGTTCGCCTGGCCACTTCTTCGCAGATTTCTAAGATCACATGCTTTACTTCTTCTTTGTCTGTGTAGTCCCTCAATAGAATTTGGCTTTTTCCAAAACTGATTTGGCCCAGTATAATAGGTGCACCAAGATCACTATGGTCGATACCGTGAGCGTGATAATAAAGCTGGTTTCCCATGATTCCAAACTTCTTTTCCAATAGTTCTAAGGGGTAGTGGGCTAAGTCACCCACTTTAACGATACCCATTCGGTTTAATGTATTTTGTAGTCTTGAACCGATACCCCACATTTCAGACAGTGGGGTAACAGGCCATAATTTTTGAGGGACTGATTCATATGTCCACTCGGCGATCCCTTCTGTTGTTTTTTTAGCATCGAGGTCCAAACATAGTTTACTGAGCAACATGTTCTCACCGATTCCGATCGCTACTGTGAGTCCTAACTCTTCAAATATCTCCTTTTTTATCCTTCTTGCGATTGACCATTTGTCACCAAAAATACGTTCAACAGGATTTACTCGTATGAAGGCTTCATCAATGGAATAAACGTGTATATCTTCTCTAGCTGCATAACGATGGAGAATTTTGGTTACTTCCATAGACATATCAAGGTAATACTTCATTTCCGCATTTACGATGTGGATCTCTTTATGTTTGGGTATCTCAAACAAGCGGCTTCCTGTTTTGATACGATATTTTTTTTTCATAAAGGGGGGTTGACGCTAAAACGACACTCCCTTGGCGATCGGTAGCTCCAACAACAACTAAGTAGGTGGTTAACGGATCTAAGCCTCTTTTTATACACGAACATGAAGCATAAAAGCTCTTTAAATCAATACATAATATGCTTTCTCTTTTGAAATCCATGATTAACACCCTCCCGAACGTACGTTTCTCTTTATTATATGCGAATATACGTTCTTGTTGAACTGGTAAATTTAAGGAGATTAATTTAGGCTGCTATCTCCTGCCATAATTAACGAAAGGTTAGGCGAAGAGGGAATTGTTAAATTTGGTTGAATTCCATTAACGATCGATAAAATTAAAAGGACTAGTGGTATAGATAAAGGGACACTCGAGGTTCTGTTATTCTTGAAATAAACCATTGTTTACAAGGATTTATTTTTAAATACGTTGCCAAGATGAAGTATTTTATAATGGAAATATGTTGTAATTGGAGGAATGGCTATGGCTCACATTATTTGGATTATGCGGAATACCCAACAGAGGAAACATGGAACAAGTTATATGACAGAAAAAAGAAGGCTTTCGACAGATTTAAGTTTTCAAGGCTGGAGGTGGCACTTTTTCTTAAACTAACGTAAAACAGTTTAGTGGTATAAACAGATAAAGTATAGGGGTTGAAGATGATGGAAAAAGAGCTATACAAAGCAATTGAATTACGGAAAGGTGGAAACCATAAAGAATCCAACAAATTACTTATGAAACTGGTACAGGAGTTTCCTGATGATGCATCGATAAACTATCAATGTGCATGGAGTTTTGATTTATTAGGGGAAGAATCGAAAGCAGTCCCCTTTTACGAAAATGCAATTAAATTAGGGTTGTCTTCAAAGAACCTGGAGGGAGCCTTATTGGGATTAGGGAGTACATATAGAACATTAGGAGAATATGAAAAGTCCAAAAGTACATTTCTAAAGGGAATTGAATCATTTCCAAACAATAAAGCAATTCAAATCTTCTATTCGATGCCCTTATATAATTTGAACGAACATAGTAAAGCGATGGAGTTATTATTAAAATGCTTAACAGATACAACAACAGACGATGAAATTTCAGGTTATTTCTACTCGAATAAATTAGATGAAATTTGGGAGTAGTTTGTGAAAAGATGTACTTAAAGTAACGGGTTCGTTAGTTGAAGAAAACGGAGCTGTCTTTAAAGGGCAGATTAGTTAAAGAATTTAGTAAATGAGGTTGAACTTTCTTGGGTAATGGAGGGGCTATTATGATGATAATTAGAGCTGTTAAACAAGAAGAAAATAGTTTTATCGAAGATTTTGTTTATGAAATATTCAAGAATACGAGCTATTCAGATGGTGTAGTTGAAAAATCTCTTGTAAGAGAGATTCGGGAAAAACAATATTACATCCCACAATTAGATTTAGTTGCTGAGGAGAAAAGGGAAATTATAGGACACTTTATACTTTCAAAACTTCCAATAAGTAATAAATATGAAAACGAAATTTTAATGTTATCCCCCGTCTCTGTGGCAATTGAAAAGCAACGACAAGGTGTTGGTACGTTTATGTTGCAGGAAGGTATTAAATTAGCTTCTGAAAGAGGATATAAAGGAATTATTGTTGAAGGAGATTTTAGATATTATCGACGCTTTGGATTTAAAACATCAACTGAGTTCGGTATTTATGCGTCCAAGAAAAACTTACCGCCATCCAAGGAGAATTTAATGGCAATGGAGTTGTATAAAGATGGGTTGAAAAACATTTCTGGTGAAGTGGACTATACAATTTATCATTCATTAACACATTGAAATTTATTTAACACTTCAAATATTAATGGGTGTATTGATCCAAGGAAGATAAACAACTTTTTTGTTGAATTTCTTATTAAGCTAAAGGGGCAGGATAGTTGAAGAAGAAATTTCTCTAAACTTGGAAGAATTTATACTCAAAAATATGTTAAGGAGCTTGTGAATTATATGGAATCCATTAGCAAAAGCGAAGTGAATCTACGAGATATCACAGAGGAAGATCTTCCTATCTTTTTCGAACAACAACTAGATTCAACGGCGAACTATATGGCTGCCTTTACAGCTAAAGACCCCACTGATAAGGATGCATTTTTTGACCATTGGACAAAAATTATCGCTGACGAGACCATCACAATTAAGACTATATTATTCAATGGCATTGTCACTGGGCACGTTTCGAACTTTGAACAGTTCGGCGAACCCGAAGTAAGCTACTGGATTGGGACGGAATATTGGGGTCAAGGTATTGCAACTAAAGCGTTGTCAGAGTTTCTGGAGCATATTAAGGTACGCCCGCTCTATGCACGTGCCGCTAAAGATAACCTCGCCTCCATCAGGGTATTGGAAAAATGCGGGTTTAAAATCATCTCTGAAGATAAGGGTTTTTCCAACGCAAGAGGCAAGGATGTTGAAGAATTTATTTTGAAGCTTGAACCTTATGATATGTAATTTAATACCCGTAATATGATTGGAGCGGTTCTTGACTAAGAAACCTTCTGTTGTTTAACTAACGGGTTGCGTTTGTTGAAGAAGCAAATAAAAAAACAGCTGCCATAGCTGCTGTTTTTTTAATCATCCCAGACCTCATCCATCAGGTCTTCGATTTCTTTTCTCAATTTCTTTGTTTCCTCTTTATCAACGACAATCTGATCACCCTTAAAATAGATGACGTCACCGACCTTTGCCTGTTTGCGAAGTGATGATTTAAGAATATCTTCGGTTTCATTGCCAATCTCGATGACAGCATACTCGCCTTCAAAGCGGTCAATAATCCCCTTAATTTTCTTCATTACCTTTTCTCCGTTTTTACAGATAACGTGCTGTGCACTTGAAGTTAGAATCCTCTCTTTTTTTAGGCTGTTTTAGCAATAATTGTAGCTTTTCTTGTACAACTAACTGGTAGGTTAGTTCAATAAATAAGTACAAATAATCTAGGGTCGTATGATAAAGTAAAGCTATTATAAACTTTAGGCAAGTGAAGGTATTTATTTTTATTGAAGGGGAATGAGAACGAAAAATGGGGTTAGTCTTATTTTCGCTATTTATGATATTACTGGGAATATTCACTATATTGATGTCTATTTTCGGTAAAAAAAGGATATTAAACAATTCGGTCCTGGCATACCAACGGATTTTGGTGAACTATTTATAATGATTATTTATAAGATTTTCCCCACTATTATAAGAAGAATTTTCTTATTTTTTTTAGGAGTAGGTCTAATTGTTGGTGCTATTTTTATAATGTTACAGAAATAATTTTTGGTGTGCTAAGTGCTATGATATATGTTTGTGAAAAAACGTACTTAAACTAACGAGTGCTTTACTTCATTACCAGGAGCTGATCAGCAGCTCCTATTCTTATGCAACTAAAGGGCAGGTTACATCAACAAGCTAACTGATATAATTGAATATATAAATTTAGTAAGGAGAAGTATTTATGAGAACAGAAAAAGAGAAGATGTTAGCTGGGGAAATGTACAACCCTGCTGACCCATTATTATTAAAGGAACGTGAGGAAGCGAGACGAAAAGTTAGAATTTATAATCAAACATTAGAAACTGAAGTAGAAAAACGTTCAAAGTTATTAAAGGAATTACTCGGTTCCACTGGAGAAAATGTATATATGGAACCAAATATACGTTTTGACTATGGCTATAATACACACGTTGGTGAAAACTTTTTTGCAAACTTCGACTGTACCATCTTAGATATTTGTGAAGTGCGATTTGGTGATAATTGTATGCTTGCACCTGGTGTACAAATCTATACTGCAACACATCCAATTAACCCAACTGAACGCAATTCTGGTAATGAATACGCAAAACCGATTACCTTTGGAAATAATGTATGGATTGGCGGAAGTGCAGTAATTAACCTAGGAGTAACAGTAGGGGACAATGTTGTAATTGCATCAGGTGCGGTCGTTACTAAGGATGTACCAGATAATGTTGTAGTGGGCGGCAATCCAGCCAAAGTAATTAAACAGATTGAAATATAAGCTATTTTCTCATTGAACTAAGGGGTGCTTTAGTTGAACAAAGGCATCTAACTAGATGTCTTTTATAGGAACAAACTTTGCGAGAAGAGCCTAGAGGAAAAAGGGTTAGGAAATATAAAAAGACTAGTCTGAACATTCAGTCAACGGGGAGGGATAACCATTGTAGTATGTTAGCGGAAGGGTGTTTATATAAGAGGGAATAAAACTAACCAATTGTCTCTTTGTTTTATTCAATTCATTCTTCCTCTCATGTGTATGTAAATCCAAATGTAATTCTAACCCATTTATTGAAAATTTTCTATACATAAATAATAAAAAAGATTCCCTTAATTAACTATTATTGGTAGATTAGGGAGGATGGGATATACCATGTGCCAAAAAGCACTTATTACAGTAAAACCACGCGTTGTAGTATAGTTTTGTTCAACAGAAGAAGCAGAAGAGGCTGGCTACCGTGCTCCACTAAGGTAGAAGCTGTTAAAACAAAAAAATTCAAGTCATTTCTTAGACAGGAGACAATTAAATGGAGAGAATTAGACCAAAAATTAAAAACGGCAATGAAATTCCAGTGAATATACCACGGACAATATTTAGCAAAAGAATGTCCCAGTATCCAAGCTGCTGCAAGGTGGTTGAAAACAAATACAAAACAACTACGCTATAACTGGTCGGCTATAAACAATGGAATATGGTTTGACAAACCATATAGTTCATAATGGGGTGACATATTATTTTACAACAGATATAGAAGCTGTATCGATGAAGCAAGAAAGTTTAAAAACAAAACGTTAGGAAGCGTTGGTATGATGGTTCTTTTTACAATTGGATGATTAGGAAAGCTACCATAAAATATTGAGATTAACTAATAAAGGGCGTGGAAAATCGTTGATTTATAACACCACATGGAATGATTCTCAAACAAAAAAAATCTACCAAGCTACAAGTAATTCAGAAGTTTTAATGGAGAGTTTGGAGTATGAATTATCTAGTGCTGGATTGGTTGAGCTAATTGGTGAAAGTCCTGTACCAGATAAGGGGAGAGAGTACGGTGTAATGGTTTATTACTACAACGCTAAAAAAAGGAGAAGATTGTTAAGTGCTGCACCTCGGCGAAAACATGATCACATACATATTGTAATATTTTCACATTTATCTAGAGAAATTCTTGCAACCAATCAATTTGATATAGGAAATTCTATGGATCCTCAACCAGATATAAAAATTCATTCCAAAGAAGAAATAACGAAGCTAATTAATCTTATTAAACAACATTGGCAAAAATCCAAATAGGTTGCATGCTTTAGGATCATTTCTTTTATTACCAATTACCTTATTCTACTAACGAACGCCGTTAGTTAAATTAGAAACAAAAAAGACGAACTGATGAGTTCGTCTACTTACTGGTTTTTAATTTATTTTATTACCTGTTCTTTTGCATCAAATAGCCTATAATTATCATGCTTTATTACTCGTAATCCTACGAGTATTGCTTTATTGCAAACTACTTGAGAGAAATTACTAAACCAAGCGTGTCCAGTGTCCTGAACTTTAATCTCAAAATAATCGTTTCCTATATCATAAAACTCAACAGAGATTAAATCCTTAAAATTATCCCAGTTATAGGTTTGGATCACTGACTTGATATCATCTTTTTGTTTTTCAGTAAATGATATATTTTCTTTTATAAGGGAGAACCTAACAATTTTGCTTGGCATAGAATCAACTCCTTTTCCCTTACTTTACCATACCAATCACCTTACCACTTTAATTTTCAAAATACAAAAAGTGACATCATTTAAAAGATTTTCTTATCGACCAAAAGGGCAGGTTAGTTTAACCAAAAGAGCGGAAGTACCAATGTTTTTTTATGTTTTTTGTGTACTAGGTCCTGTTTTTCTTCCTTTTTACGGTAAAATATATCACTTCCCTATCTCCCGACCGATTGTGGCATTATTGATGTCCACTTAAAGACAAGCAGAAGTATAGGCATTTTAATACCTGCTAGTCCAAACAATTAAAAAACCGAATACATCGATTTTTCTTTCTCGGCCAGTAGGTAGGAATCTACGATGATTTCTCGGTACGTGGGCCGCTTGTGCAATGAACAATTTTGCCTGTGTAACGGAACGGAACCCTTTAATATTGATGTGGTTGTTCGTATCGAAATTAATTCGTAGCTTCTCGTTTTTTTTAATACAAAACCTACTCTTATTGAGACTTTTCGCGAATAACATTCCTGATATATTACATTTATTGATATGATCGGAATAACTAAAATGTGCGGGGGAGTAAAGTGAAAAAAAACTACTCTTGGTTTTTAATTCCGAGTATTGTCATGTCTTATGGCACGTCAATAAGAGTTTTTATAGAAAATTAAATAAAGCTTCTATATAAAAAGGGGAGTAATAAATGAATAAGATAATAGTTGTTTGGGTAGTCGTTCTTGGGGTAGTTCTTTCTGGATGTAGCAGTTCGGAACAAAAAACTAAACCAGCGGTAAAGAAATCACCTTTTAAAAGTTCTACATCTTCAGAAGTATCACACGCTGGTGGGAATATCACTGGTGTTTGGCTGGCAACGGGAAAACAGGATGGTGTAAATAGCACTTGGTACTTTAGCAACGGACGATTAATTGTCAATTACATGTACCATTTTTCTTATGTAATCGCTAAAAATAAAGATCCTCATGGGTATACTGTGGTAACGATAAAAAATAGCAAAGTCAAGCGGCAACATGCTTTGTTATTGAAAAGAAACGGGAACAGTAATTTTGAAGGTTTAACTGTTGAGGGGGAAGCTTATAACAAATATTTGGCTAATGGTACAGTTCCAAAAGGACAGATTATCGAATTTGCCTTCCAAAAAAATGCCTGGGGAAGTATGGACGAAGCTATTGATTTTTATGAAAACACCTATAAGAATACGAATAATGAGATTTCTAAAGAAATGATATGGGATAATTACCGAAGGGATTTGTGGGATTTGGTAAAGGAAGGAACTTCAGATCATACGATAACGTTACACTGGACGAATATCGGCGGGGCTGGGGGAAGCTACAATCAATTTGTTAAAAATGATAGAACCACAGTGATCACCTTCTTTGATGGAAACGCAGGCTATCCCAATCATCCTACCATGAGATATACGATTCGAAATTCAGATTATAAAGTGATTAAGACAGAAGAACTGTGGAAGCAATAATAATAAACTTTTTTCTTTATATTTATATCGTGACTGCGGCAAGTCTTTCAACGACGTAGGTAATTTTAATAATTACACATGGGATTATATTGCATAAAACATCAAAATTCCCAAGAAACCATGAAATTTTACACTGAAGCAGATATAATTCTTTTCTTTTTGAATGCTGCGGGAACAGTATTATCTGACGGGGAAAGAAAGAATTTCGAAAAACTTAGTAAAGTGAATGAAAATATTATATTTGTTCTAAACAAAATAGATGCCGCGGAAAACATTCCATATCTTGTTAAGTATATAGAAGACAATACGAAAAATAACTTTAAAGTAGTACCCATATCATCGAAAACTGGAGAAAATATAGATACCTTGAGGAGTATAATCCTTGATACTGTAAAAAAGAAAAAAAAGATATTCTATTCGCGAAGTTTATAAAAGAAAAATCTTCAACCGCAAATAAATGGATATTAGCAGCCGCAAGTTCTTCCGTCGTAGTTGGAGCTTCGCCAATTCCTGGATCAGATATTTTCCCCATTACAGGTATTCAAGTTGGATTATTAGTAAGGTTGGCTACACTTTATGAAAAGCCAATTACAAAGGACAGGACAAAGGAATTAACCATAGCATCTTTAACTGAAATGTTGGAAAAAGTCTATTTAGGCAAGTTGTAAAGTTTGTTCCTGGAGCAGGTTCCATTGCGGGAGCAAGCGTAGCTGGAGGAATGACTTTAGCGTTAGGGTATGCAATTAAATACGCTTATGAAAATAACATAGAACTGGATACTGATACTTTAAAGACGATATATGGGAGCTTTAAAAAAAATGAGCAGTATAATTAAAATTTAGTGGCAATCTAATTATCAACCTTCCGTTGATGAGCTTGCGGTGTTATTTGTTGTGTAACTGTTGTTCTTCAATTATCGGGTAGTGTTAGATTAAAAAAACCCAAAATTAAATTAAACGCTTAGGAAAGATTCCTAAGCGTTTTTTCATTACTGCATAAATGAATGAATTGCATGCTTTTTTTTGCTCTAAATTCACATGGGTATACATTGCTGTGGTGGATAAACTTTCATGACCTAATAATTCTTGTAAGATTCGTATATCCACTTTATTATTTTTATTTTGAAGAAGCAAAGTTGCAAACGTATGGCGTAAATGGTGCAAAGAGTACCGTTTAGGAGGCAATCCTGCTTTAGGTAAGATATCTTTAAAAACTTTGTGTAAACCTCTAGGATCCATCTTCATTTTATTTTTATTTAAAAATACGGGTTCAGTTGGATACAGCTGATAGTGTTCTTGCTGTTCAATATATTCCTTTAGTAAAGGGATAAGAATGGGATGAAGAGGGAGGAGACGCTCCTTTTTTCCTTTCCCAAAGATACGAATCGTTTGGTTATACATATCGATTTGCTCCCATGTTAAATCCACTAATTCCTGTCGTCTCATCCCAGTTGTCGCAAGTAATTTAAACATTACATGATTGCGTGTAGCAAACCGATCCGTAGAGTTTTCTAAATACGTAAATAATTTTAGTAGTTCTTGGAGTGTCATATATACTGGTAATTTTTTATCTGATTTAGGAGCCTGAACGCCCAGCATAAAATTGTGCTTTAGATAATTTTCTTTTATACAATAGACGCAAAACGACTTTAAGGCGGATATACGGCGTTGTAATGTTCTGGGCTTGATTTGGTATTCCAACACTTGCTCCTGAATGAATCTACGGGTTGTAGCTGCTGTTAAATCATCTAAATTCAGCGAGCGATCGTGTTTGGTCAAAAATGAAGCATATAACTTTAAATCAAAGGCATAGCTTTTAAGCGTATTTTTGGAGTAATTTTTTTCTACCTGTAAATACATTAAAAAATCATCAGTTGCTTGTTTTAAATCCATGTAACGACCTCCGTAAAATTTTATTATAAGGACGTACCCATAAATTATGGGACGACCCTGAGAATTATGGAACGGTTCCAACAGTTATCAGGTCGATACACGTTTTTATCGTAAACTTAGAGGGAGGAAGTTCCTAATATAAGATATTATCGGAACGTGAGGGATTGAAGTTATGGTACGTTTACGTTTTTTCTTAGTTAACATAATATATATTCTAGGAAGCTATGCGAGAGCGAATGAAATTTGTTTCAAATGTTAAGTTTACTGATGATATTGAGACAACATAAAAATTGAAACAAAAATCTGATCTCGAAAATGTTTCAGATCCCACACGCATATTATTAATAGAAGTTATTATTCTCAGATTGAATTATTAAAAAAAGATTCAAGTCCTTTTAATGCAGCAAATTTTTATTCAGGGCATTTAAATGAACCCTTTAGTTCGTGCTAGAGCAATCTCCAGTATCAATTATGCATTGCGATTTACAATTACGTTATACATGGATTTTTAATCCCCCTTCGATCATTCACCATTTGACATAATTGGAAAAAGGGATGATGAATTAGGAGATCCCGCCCTGAGATTTGGAATAGCAATAAAAAACTCCTTGAGGAGAGTGTCCTCAAGGAGTTTTTTATGCATACAGTGGCTTTTGATGTGGAATAGAATTCATTTACCGCCTCGTTGGCTCAGTGACAACACCGTTAAAAGCAGATTGATAAATGTTCCTAATGTCATCCTCCAATAATGGGTAAGGGCTTCTGGCCAGTATCCGCCTTTGCTGGACTCCGTCTTGAGTGAGGCGTTCCAAAGCGGATTCAGGTATATCAAACTCTGCTAAAGTTGACGGAATTCCAACATCTTTTACAAGCCTCTCCAGTTCCTCAACGCACTTGTAAGAAGCGTCTTCCTCAGATAAATAGCTGGAGTTGCCCCCTAGCGCGTTTAAAATATCCGCCATTTTTGCCGTGCAGCTTTTTCGGATATAACCCATGACATAAGGCAGCAATACGGCGTTTGATTCACCATGGGAAATATGGAATTGACCGCCTAATGGATAGGCTAACGCATGAACTCCCGCCACCCCTGCATTAAAGAACGCTAGTCCTGCGATAAAGCTCCCATTACTCATATCGATCCGGGCCTTTTTATCATTGCCATTATGGACGGCCTTTCGTAATGAACGGCCAATGAGACGAATGGCTTGAAGGGCTAAACCATCGGTCACTGGGCTTGCATTAACCGAAATATAGGCTTCCACCGCATGGGTTAATGCATCAATTCCTGTGGCTGCTGTGACTTTCGCTGGAACAGAAACCGTTAATTCAGGATCCAAAATGGCTGCATCTGCTAAAAGATAATCGTGGGTAACGACGTCTTTTGTTGATTTTAAGGACAAGACGGATATATTTGTCACTTCCGAACCCGTACCAGAAGTTGTCGGGATAAGGATTTTTGGCAATCCTTTCTTTTCCACTTTCTTTGTTCCGGTGAGGTTTAAATAGTCGGCTACTGATCCTTCATGCTCCGCCAGAACGGCTGCTAATTTCGCTAAATCCAATGCACTACCTCCACCGAGGCCAACCACCATTTCAAATTGGCCTGTTCGAGCAAAGGAAACTAGCTTCTCACCTGTTTCTATAGGTGGTTCAGGTACCACATCCGTATATATCGTAACATGATACCCCCCCTTTTTTAGGGGAGTAGTCACCCGCTCGACTAACCCTATTTTTTCAAGCGTGGGATCCGTTACCACCAGTATTTTCTTAGGCGCGTATTTTTCGACTTCGGGCAATAGTTGTTCCAAAGCACCCCATCCGGTATAACTTAATGGGGCAAAAACTAACTTATCAAAACTCATTTAAGATTCCCCCTTACTCATAATAGCCTTCAGTGGATTTGCGAAATTCTTTAAATTGATTAGGATCATGCCCAAACCAGACCTGAGAGTTTGTTTCCTGAGCTATTCTGCGTATTTTTTCAACCGCGTTTGCATAGCCCAGTGAATCGTAGATGATGCCGGGCGGCTTGATCGGTGGACCAAAGCTTTCCGACGTATAGACCGCATCTGAAGCAAGGATGATTCCGCCCAATTCCGGCATATCGATGTGAAGTCCAATCATGCCCCAGGCATGGCCACTTCCAAAATTTAAAATCTTAATGCCTTCTGCCAATTGGAGATTGTCATCACCCCGTTTTACTGTTCGCCACTGAAGATTATTTTTGATCCAAGCATCAATATCAACCCAAATATATGCCCCTTCCTTTTGATTGCGTGCGTAGGATTGGAGTGTACCGTTCAACTCGTCTTCATGAACGATAATCGTTGCATTCGTAAATAGTTCCAAACAACCCGCATGGTCTAAATGAAGGTGGGAAGCGACTACATACTTTATATCTTCCGGCCGTACATTCAGCTGTTCCAAACGGTTATGAAGGTAGCATTCTTCCCCCATGGAAATCGGAAACATGGCTTGAGTTGCTTGTCCCCACCGGCCATCAGGACCCATTGAATTGGGGTTGCAAGCGGTATCAAAAAGGATTTTACCCTCTGGATGATCAATGAGAACGGTATAAACGGGGAACTCAACAAATTCGGTTTGCACATTTGGTTTGTCAATGGTTGCCGGGTTATGCATGGCGATCATCCAATTTTTATCCATCTTCATCCGACCGTTATCCAGTACATAAAGTTTAGGATTAGGCTTTATAATGTTTGTCATGAATTACTCCCCCTTAAAAAGTCGTTTTCATTGTAACGAATTTTAATTCGGTCATTTCTTCAACCGCGTATTTAATTCCTTCACGGCCGTAACCGCTTTCTTTCACACCGCCATAAGGCATATGATCGAGCCTGAAGGTTGGGATATCATTGATTATCACGCCGCCCGACTCCAACTTACGTGCGGCATGCAAGGCGTTCATAATGTTTTGGGTATAAATCCCCACATTGAGTCCATACACCGAATCGTTCACCATGTTAATCGCTTCATCCTGTTCTTTATAGGGCACGATTGACACCACGGGAGCAAACGTTTCCTGACATGAAACTGCCATATCTCGTGTGACGTTCAGCAAAACGGTTGGTGGAAAAATAGTTCCATTCCTTGCCCCACCGATGCCAATTTTGGCACCCTGCTTTACGGCCTCAGTTACCCACGATTCGATCCGCTCCAACTCCCGGGGGGTGATCATGGCACTTATATCCGTAGTTTCTTCCGACGGGTCACCGACTTTTAATTGTTTTGTGCGTTCTATAAAACGCTTACTAAAATCCTCATAAATCGATTCGTGGACATAAATGCGCTGCAGTGAAATACAAACTTGGCCAGCAAAGGAAAATGCCCCTTCCACACATCTCTGAATCACTTTTTCCAAAGGTACATCCGGTTCGACAATTAACCCGGAATTTGAACCAAGTTCCAATGTTACTTTTCTTAATCCCGCTTTTGCTTTAATTGCTTTACCTACTTGAGAACTGCCTGTGAAAGTTATCTTTTTGACTCTTGGATCCAGGATTAAAGCATCACTGAGTTCTCTGCCGCTACCTGAAACTACCTGAACAGCTCCATCCGGAAGTCCAGCCTGCTGAAAAATTTCAGCGGTAAGATATGCACTTAATGGGGTTTGTTCAGCAGGTTTTAAAACAACCGTGTTTCCTGCAGCGATGGCCGGACCCAATTTGTGGGCGACCAAATTAAACGGAAAGTTAAAAGGGCTAATGGCGACCACAACGCCTAATGGTTCTCTCCATGTAAACCCGATTCGATTTTCACCGCCTGGGGCCGCATCCATCGGAATCGTCTCCCCATAAATCCTTTTTGCCTCCTCTGCAGCAAGCTGGTAGGTGGCAATGGTTCGATCGATTTCTCCCCGTGCGTTGCGAATAGGTTTGCCGGCTTCCTGTACCAACACACGAGCTAACTCCTCCTTCCTTTCCTCAAAGATTCGCACAACCCTTAACAAGATCTCAGAGCGTTGATAGGCATGCATCTCTTTCATTACTTCAAAAGCCGCCTGAGCCCCGTCGATTGCCCGATTTACATCTTCTTGATCCGCCATACTAATTGTGGCGATGGTTCCTCCGTGATAGGGAGACCGGAGATCGTAGGTTCTTTGCTTGATTACTGGTTTTCCATTGATAAATAAACCTTTGATATTCATAATGGACTTCCCTCCTTTCACTTCTTCATATGCTTGCAAGATCCATGCCAAAATAAAAAAGCCTGTGTTGATTACGATGGCACGGCTTTGTTGATTATCATGTGGTGATAAAATTCACCACAAAAACCGTATTATGAACGAATGGTTATATAATATAGACGGTGACGATTTTCACCATCGGTGACGATTTTCACCGTATTTTGTACAAGGAAGGGTTTTTATCATGGATAAATTAGAGAAGATACTAGAATTTTCCACCGACGGTATCTATGTGGTTAATAAAGAAGGCAAGACATTGCTTGTTAATTCGGCTTATGAGGAAATGACTGGGTTCCAACGAGAGGAGCTAGTTGGCAAGCACATGAGTGAATTAATGGAGAAAGGATATTTTGATCAGTCTGTCTCTCTACTCGTATTGGATGCCAAAAAGAGGATTTCCATTTTGCAGAAAATCGGGCAACAACAAAAAGATGTCATCGTCACCGGAAATCCCGTATTCAATGAATCTGGTGAGATTCAGATGGTGGTGACGAGTGTCCGCGATATTACTCAATTAAATAGGATGACTAAAGAGTTAACAAAGGCGAAAAGTTTTTCAGAAATGAGCCAAAACCGTTACACGTTTATGACAGATGGCTCGGATGAACAAGTGATCTTCCAAAGTGTCCGAATGAAAGAAGTTATTCAAAAAGTAGAGCAGGTGGCATCCTTCCCTACAAGTATTTTATTGTTAGGCCCTTCCGGATCAGGAAAAGAAGTCATCGCCGATTTACTTCATCAATTAAGTGACCGGAAAGATAAGCCTTTTATTAAAGTGAACTGCGGGGCCATTCCTGAACCATTGTTAGAATCAGAGTTGTTTGGCCATGTAGAGGGCGCGTTCACTGGAGCACGCCGGGAAGGAAAAATCGGGTTGTTGGAACTGGCAGATAAAGGGACCGTTCTTCTTGATGAAATAGGTGAACTGCCGCTACCGCTGCAGGTCAAATTGCTCCGTGTACTCCAAGAGAAGCAAGTCCAGCGAGTTGGAGGCACCAAAACGAAGCAATTGGACATTCGAATTATCTCGGCTACCAATCAAAATTTAAAGGAATTGGTTAGAGTAGGTAAATTCCGGGAAGACCTTTTTTATCGTTTGCAGGTTGTAGAATTGAACGTTCCGCCTTTGCGTGAGCGTCCAGAAGACATCCATGTCCTGCTGCAGCACTTTTTTGCTCATTTCTGTAAATTATATAATGTGGAGAAGCATATCTCACAAGATACGCTGCACATATTGGAAAATTATCATTGGCCAGGGAATGTTAGAGAATTAAGAAATTTAGTGGAAAGCATGATTGTTTCGGTTCCTTCCCTTACGATTGAACCAGTTGACCTCCCGCCTCACTTCAGGATTCAGAATCATCCTGAATCCATTCTTCCTTTGAAACAGCGGGTCAAACTCTTTGAAAAAAGATTGATTGAAGATGCACTACAGAGGAAGCCCTCTATTAGGAAAGCTGCGGCCTATTTAGGAGTAGACCATTCAACCCTTGTGAAGAAAATTAAAAAATTCCATATGCACAACCACTGATGTATGGCCCAGTTTAATCACGTTAAAGACTTTTATATTAATAATCCTATAACGGTAAATGGTGAAGGTGCCTTAAGCAAGTAATGAACGGGTTATCGAAGGTAGCTTTAAAAGATTAAACCCATCATAATATGTACCCTATAGAATAGACACTAAAAAGTCTACCTATAGGGTGCTTTTCTGTATATTGAAGAAAAATCGGGGATGATTTGAAGACTCCTCACGTTAAATCAGTAAGCCCAAAAGGAATTACCTATATGGATGAGTTCAAGCGTAGTTTTATCCGATCATTATGATAATGGGAAACGGCCCAGGGAGATATTTGAGAAAGCAGGATTCGATGTTGATCGGAATAGAACGAATTCATCAAAAGTGTTCAATTGTTCTTGACGGTTACAAATGCCACTTAACAATGGATTAAATACTCCAACATCGATCTTTATTCTCGTTTAATACTGCTGCAAGTCCACAAGATATAATTGTTTTCCCTACTCCAGTATCAGTTCCTGTTACAAATAAACCCTTCAATTAATCAAGTTCAACTCTTTTCCAATTAAATTAAATGACTCTAACAAGTAATCTACTTCTTTAAAACTATGGTCAGAGGTGACAGTCAACCGAATGCGACTTTCTCCTATTGGTACTGTTGGTGGACGAATAGCAGGTGCGTATATTCCTTTTTCCTGTAGTCTGTTCGAAAATATTACAGCCATTTCGGTATCCCCAATAATCACTGGAATAATTGGTGTATAGTCCCCCTTCACGGTATAACCCATTTCTTCTAGACTAGTTTTTATCTGTTTTACTTTTGAAACCAACAGTTTGCGCTTTTCTTTACTATGTTCAATAATCTCCAAGGCTGCATACGAAGCAGCACAGATGGATGGTGGGATAGCTGTTTGAAAAATAAAAGTTCTAGCATGGTTTAGCAGAAAATCAATTAACACCTTCGAACCAGCTACAAAACCACCTTCCGTTCCAATGGCTTTGCTTAGAGTCCCAATCACTACATCAGGAAAAACAGCAAAATATTCACTAGTGCCCCTGCCGTCATCTCCTAAAACACCGGTTGCATGTGCATCGTCAACGATAACGAAAGCATGATAATGTTTAGCAAGTGACATAATCATATCAAGCGGCGCAATCGTACCATCCATACTAAATACTCCATCTGTTACAATAAAACGTCGCTGATAAGATTCTGTTTCTTTCAGCTTTTCTTCAAGATCATCCATATCAACATGGTTATAAATGACTGTGTCAGCTTTTGATAGATGGCAGCCATCAATAATACTCGCATGATTTAATTGATCGCTTAATATTACGTCCCCTTTTTCAGGTAAAGATGACAGTACACCGACATTAGCTAAATAACCACTTGAAAGCAGAAGGGCTGCTTCCGTTTGCTTAAAGCTTGCGATTCGTTCTTCGAGCTTTTCATGCCATTCAGAATTCCCTGTAGTTAACCTTGAGCCACTACTTCCTACTCCAAAATCATGTAGTATCGTTCCTGCTGCGTTGACCAATCGTTTATCATTCGCCAGCCCTAAATAATTATTTGATGAAAAGACGATTTGTCTCTGACCATCTATAGACATTACAGGTCGAGGAGCTGTATTCATTGTTCGTAACTTTCGATACAAGCCAACCTCTTTCGTCTTGTCTAATCGTCGGTTTAACCATCCATCAAACTTCAACACTTGTTACCTCATTTGTTTCCTCAATAATTGCCTCTTTCATGATCGTTACCATTGCTTTTAGTTCTTCCCTTGTACTGGCAAGTGAAGGCATAAAGACAATGACATCGCCCAATGGTCTCGTTAGCATACCGAGCTCTCTCATCTTTAAGGAAACCTGATAGCCTACTCGTTTTTTAGAAGGATAGGCCACTTTTGTTTCCTTTGAGTGAACAAGCTCTACTCCACACATAAAACCAAGCTGCCTGATATCTCCCACGTGAGGGAGTGATTGTAGCTCATTAAGGAGTAAATCTAGGTCCTCTGCTTTTTGGGCTACCTGTTCTACGATTTTTTCAGATTCAAACAAACGTAAATTTTCGATCTCAACCGCACATCCGAGCTGATTTCCCGTATAAGAATGGCAGTGGAACAAGGTTTTTAACTTTTCGTAGTCATCATAGAATGTCATGTAGATTTCTTCAGTTGTAAATGTTGCAGCTACTGGTAAATAGCCTCCTGAAATCCCCTTCCCAGCTGCCATCAAATCTGGTTGCACACTTTCATGTCCACAGGCAAAGAGTTTTCATCATAATCTTTCATTTGTGTAAAAGGTAGCCAAAGGTACTTTTTACTTTTTTCAATCCATTCTTGAGTCATTCTCTTCCCCCCATTGGATGATAACAGGCTGTTTTTCCAAATATTGTATATATGAATTTAGATCTTCGTCTTTTGAGCTATCAACAAAGAAGATTCGACAGCCTCGTTCATCTCCGTATTCTTTCAGCTTAGAAATACGTTGATAGCCTAGCTTTTTACTTGCAACATAACCTGTTATGTATTCAGGATCATCTGACCAGCATAATTCTGCGACAGTTGCCGGATGCTCACACACCTTTGTTGCAAGTACAAGCGCCTCTTTAACTCTGGAATTTTTAGGAACCTTGTAGTAGTCAGCCCATTTTTCAAAATTAGTGTTCATCCAGTCCATTCTGGAAACACGCACACCCTTTTCGTTCTTATAATCAATTCGTTCGCCTAAATGTATGTCAATCAATATAGCGCCTCTGATTCCTGAATATTGAGTCATATATGTATACGCTTTTTCAATGATTTGTCTAGAAATACCAACCTTTTCTAACAGATTCCAAGACAATGCTTGTCCTATTTCAACTGATTCCACTTCATTTGTCTCAATTTGTAAAGGCTTAATTAGTTTTATAGGCTCGTCAAGAGAGTCAAACTGAATCTGCATAAAATCTGGTGTACCCCTTGAATGAGTTAAGCCCTTTTCCAATAAGGCATTCACAGCATGTTTCATATGGCTTAAAGTTGAAAGTTTTTCCCCACCAGAAATATGCTTTCCACCCTGTTCATGAGATCCATTTTTTGCAGCTCTCATTCTAACGCTATAAAACTTTCCCTCTTGCATCCTTTTATTCTCCCCCCTAGAATTTGCTTCAACATCTTGTTAGTGAAAGTGCGTAGTCATTTTTAATATCCTTGTACCGCGCAATAATTAACGGTCTACCAACCCAATGGTTTTTAATGGATTTTCTGTAATGAAAACAAAAAAATCAAAATTAATCTGAAATTCCATTTTCAAACGCACTATCCCTTAATGTAAACCAAAATAAAAAAATGGTTAACAAATTAAATTCTAAGATTCTTACTCTATTCTGTCAATATTGTTAAATGAATTTACATGCCTTTCTTTGTTTAATAAGGAAGCAATGATAGACGCAAACTTGTGAAGGTTCGCTTACGAAGAAGCAAACTTCCAGATGCATGGCAACGGGCCTAATGTGTCTTAAACTTGGGTACATCCTGTACCGCTGATGATATTAAAGCCCATTCTTTCTTGTAATTTAAAACTTATGCTGTTTCACAGGAATCTGTGATGAGGTCGGAGTGATTACACAAAATGCAACAAAGTTCGAAAGATGACAGAGGTATTATTTCTTTAAAGTATGATACTTAGCTTCGTCTCGGCCGTAATGGCATACATGCTTTAACCAAACAAAGAGCAGACTCTTTTTTTAGAGTCTGCATGCTAATGATCATCATTATGATGCTTTTTTATGTCAAAATAAAATCGCTACGCCATTCCGCATACTTCTAAGTTACTTTTCATCTTTGGGTGATGAAGACCAGGTTCTAAGCCTGTACCTAGCCCTACCATCGTTGCTTGAATATTAGGTCTTTCGATTGTATAGAAATGAAAATCTTCGCCTCCTGGAGTAACCGGAGGATGGACGAGGGTCCTTACACCAAGCATCTCTCGAACCGCCTATCCCGATTTATTCCAAAAGGGGGTTCTTCTCTGCTGCTACCATTTGTGCCCGAATTTCAAGTTGTACTTCGGCGCCATTGCCTTCTCCTGCATATTGAACCGCTCTCATTACACTCTGTGTTAAAGCTTCCATCGCCCTATTCGTTTGTGCTCGAAGATCAATACTAAACTCAGCTCGTTAATGCAACCGCTTACAAACAATATAATTGAAAATGAAGATTTCAGATAGGTGCTATTCTTTTCAAATTAGAATAAGCTTACGATTAAATGCCATGTTGACCAAAGAGTCAAACCAATCAAGCATAGTAATAGCATGTTTTCCCACCAATTATTGGCATACTGACCTAAAAGCTCTTTCCGGTTCGTTAACACCATTAATCCTATGGCAACTGCAGGTAAAAGAATGATTTGAAATGCGTTAACAACAATAGTTAAGTATACAAATCCAGGCATTGATGGTAGTGCCCAAATAAGGGGAGAGATTACTGTAACAAGAAGAGTGGCTTTGTAAACAGGATCTTTAGTATACTCACGATTATATTTTTTCGCTCTTTCAGGGAAGGTAGTATGAATAGCATCTACAAAAAGAGTTCCAAAGCCAAGTGCATAAACGATGACGGTCTTAACACAAGCACCTAAAACCCCGAGATAGAAAAGGATACCTCCAAGTATACCGAGTGTTAAAGTTAACATTTGAGCCATATCTCCCACACTCTCAACTGTTAAACCCCTTGGATGGAGAATTTCAGCGCCGAGTGTCCAAACTGCTAGATCGATTAGAATAATCATTGCAATCCCAAACAAGAGATCATAGCGTTGAAGTTTTAGATAGGATGGACCCTCCCAGCCCTTTTCCTTAAACAGATAGGGATAAATCAAATTTGACATTGAACCGGCCACAGCACCGATTAAAGAAAAGACAAAAACCAAAGTGTCTAACCCACCCACATTATCCGGGACACTAAATGCGATCGTCCCTTTTGCGATATCGGCAACGTTAGGACCGACCCATAATGCGCTTCCCACTAGACTGATAACCATTACTATAAGAACGCCTTTAATTGTTATCTCAACATAGTTATAAATACCATTTCCAACTAAAACAAGAGCCACGACAACAACGGCAATTGACCAGATGAATGTGTTTCCCACTGAAGTAAGTTTCACTAATGCTTCTCCGGCACCTTTAACAAGATAAGCTGCATAAAAATGCGCGAGCAAAAGACTGGCTATACCGAAAAACATGGGCAAAAATTTATTTATTCGATTATAACCTTGAATAATTGTTTCCCCATGGACATTACATAAGGCGTATTTGGAAATTACATTCACTAAGATATATCTTAGAAGTAAGGCTATAACCAATCCCCACATAAGATTATAACCATAATGGGCACCTGAAACGGACATATCGACAAGATCTCCTGCGCCCAACCAGCTTAGAACCATTACTATTCCTGGTCCAAACGAAATCATATATTCCTTGAAGTTGGAGGGAATGCGGGCTAATTGTGGTCGCTTTTGCTGTACTGTTTTTTGAACGGGTAATGACATCTGTTACTCCTCCCCTTTATAAAAAACTAGCATTTGTTTTTGCAAACTATGAAGCAACTATTTCTACTTAAGGAAAGCTCGCTCCTCTAAAAAGGTATTTGTTATTCCTATTAAGTTGCTTTGCCTTCAATCCTCAAGTCTTGAAAATCAACGATTGCCCTTGAGGAATTGTCTGTAATTCCCCAAGGGCTTAAGTTGGATTCTAAGCCCACATGATGTCATTTTCTTTAATGGGGTGAATTCGTCACCTTTTTTTTGCTATCACCTAAAAATACACCTTGTTCCTCTAATTTGCCCTGAAGCTTCTGAATATCGAGTTCAGTTATAAGCTCATTGTTGTGTGCCGCGATTGCTGCTGCAACTCCGGCACTCTGCCCCATTACTAAACATGGTGCCATATTCCGAGTTGCCCCCAGTGCAAAGGAAGTGGTTGAGATACATCTGCCTGCTACTATAACATTGTCCACATACTTCGGAACCATTGCACGGAAAGGAATATCGAAAGCACCATCGTCTCCAATTTCATAAAAATGTGCCTGACCGGTGTCTGGATCGTGAATGTCAACAGGGAAACAAACCTGCCCAATTGTATCTTCAAATTTACGTCCTGCAATACAGTCTTCATCACTGATCTCATAAAGTCCTTCAATTCTCCTGGTTTCTCTTACACCAGCAAATGCAGATGGAACAAAATAAGCATTCTGGAATCCGGGAACGTTATCTTTTAGGAATTGGCTAATTCGGTACATTTGCTTTGTTAATTCTACGGTGGCTCTGGATAATGCGAGGGGGTCCGTACCATCAACACCTATCACAGCTGAAGTGTTCACATTAATGTGGTTCGGCCATACGGTATTGAAAAAGACCTTGTGATCTTTATTAGGGAAGATATTATTTTCAAGAATGATGTCATTCCACTTACTGAACGTACCATTAAAATATACTGGAAACGGCTCTGGATGATCAGAGCGAGTTGCCATCGCAGGTTTTGAGACAGCTATGGCATCAGCGATTTCTTGATTATTTGTTCCGTAAGAACGAAGCACCATTGAAACCGGTTGCATTTTACCAGTACTTTGATCACCTTTTGTATAATTCGCTCCTGCAGAAACAGCTACATCGGCATCTCCACTGGCATCGATATATGCTTTCGCCCTGATAGTACGAATCCCGCCCTTTACAGCAACTTTAACTCCTTTAATATTCCCTCTCTCTGACTCAGTTCCAACAACATTAGAGCCTAACAAAACGATTACTCCTGCTTCATCTAATAATTCAGTAGATAGGACTCGAAACAGTTCTCCATCAACAGGAGTGACGGAATGTACAAAGGTTCCGTATGGAATATGACCTACAGCTCCACCCATCATAACTAATCGATCAACCATTTCTTGGGCAATCCCAAAAACCACCTGTCGCCCCAATTTTGTTATAAAGTTATGCAAACAAAGTCCAGTAGTAGCATTTCCTCCAACAAAAGGTTTTGATTCTATTAGAATCGTTTTGGCTCCATTCCTAGCTGCAGCAGTAGCAGCCGCCACTCCAGTTACCCCGCCCCCAATTACTAATACATCACAATCCATTTCATACATAAATTTTCCTCCTTTTTTCGAATCTTTGTATCCTTGTATACATGTATTATAAAATGTTTTCATATAATTGTAAATATTCAAAATTTAATATCCATTCATAGCATAAAAAAAAGCCACCTGAAAGTAATCAGAATGACCGAACTCAATTTAAGCTTTTAAACTGTGGAAATGATTGTTTATTTACAACATGTCTCTTAATACTTCCTTTGCTGTTAATAGATGCTTTCTTAGAATACCAACAGCTAATTCGGTTTCCCCTTGTTTTAAGTGATTTAAAATCTGGACATGCTCCTGTTCAGAACCTTTTGCCCATTTAGAGTTTTTTAAAGAATAGATACGATATCTAGATATCGTATCCTGCAGTGAATGAATAAACTGTTGTAATTTGTTATTCTGTAATGCTGATATAATGGTAAGATGAAACTCAGAGTTTATATGGTTAAGCTCTTCAACATTTTCCTCTTCGAGAAGTAATTCTGCCTTTTTTACATAAGCCTCAAGTCGATTAATAATCGTATAATTATCTGGTAAGATCCTACGGAGTGCCTCCATCTCTACAATCATTCGAATTTCATAGATTTCCTGAATTTCCTCTAATGTAGGAATCGAAACAATTACTTTGCGGCCTGGAAGTACGGAAACCAAGTTTTCATTTTCCAAACTTCGAAAAGCTTCACGAACCGGGGTACGGCTTACTGATAGCATGTTTGCAATTGAATTCTCACTCAATTGTTGCCCAGGCTTTAACTTTCCGTCTAATATTGCCTTTTTGATAGTTTGATAAACAACCTCTCGCAATGGTAAATAAGTTGGTAATTCACCAAGTGGCTCTAGTTTGATTTCTTCTTCCAAAGTCATGAGGATTCATTCCTTTTTCTTAGTAATAAGTCTGGACTTTCGAAAACCATTAAGTCAATAATAACTGAAATCCAAGATATAAATCTAAATAAAGCATACACTGTTTTTAAAAATTAGGCTATGTTAAGCTTTAGTGTTGATTCTGGGAATAAAGCTAACCGCCTTCTGAGTGTCCTTGTTAGTTGAGTCAACATTGACTTTTTATAGAGATAACTTCAGGATATATTCTTCAACGTCCTCAGCTCGTGAATTGGAGTATCCCTTGTCTTCTCCTTTTATCTCAAAGCCACACTTTTCTAATACGCGAATGGAAGCAATGTTATCCTTCGCCGCACGAGCATAAAGGGGGCGAATGGTTATACAATCCAGAAATTGAGAGAGTGCTTCGGTCGTGACACCTTTCCCCCAGTATTCACGTCCGATCCAGTAGCTGACTTCCCGTTCACCGAACTGTTCAAAGCATGAGACATGTCCTGCCACATTTCCACTATAAATTACCGTCTTTTTTATTATCGTCTCATTGTTTAAAATCTTTTCCCAATGTGCCTTAAAAGCAATCTTATCCGACGGGTCCTTAGAAGTAAAGGCAGCCATAAAATTGGCTGTCGTGTCCAACTGCTGTTCAAAAAAAATCAATAGGTCATCTTCGATTACGTCACGCAACAACACGATTTCCACATTACACCTCATTCAAGTAAAATTTTTTTCAAACCACAGATTAATTTAGACAGTTATATTGAAGTATTCTTTCAAAGCTGACCTTCGAAGATTAGTATTTGTCTCTGTTACAGTGAACAGGCAAGAAGTGATTAACATATTTTTCTTATTCGACGCAGTATTCTCCTATTCCTTGCTATCTAAGTAACGAAACCAAGCCAAATAATGTTGCAAATATTTTGTTGCAACGCCATTAAAGCGGTCAATCCAACGCTTCAAACGGCTATGGTAGCTGTTTACATTCTGAGTGTGGTAAACCCCTTTCACACGCTGTTTCCAGTCGGACTTGAAGCGGTAATGGGTTAAACCTTTCGAATTGGCGTAGGAACTGAATGCACGCCATGAATCGGTACAAAGTACATTCGACTCTGATAAATGACCGCCATAGCCTCATCCAATTTCGTAGTCCGAATACGCCCACGTCCAAGAACGCCGGAGAAAGTCATCTTCTGACGATCACGGGCGACCAATACACATATTTGGTCGTTGCTGATGCCCCGATATTTAGCTTTGCCGCCGCGTTTACGGGACTTGCGTTCAGAGATGTTTCTTTTCCCCTTTTCAGAGTAGAGGAAATAGGTCTCATCCATCTCGATGATACCTTGGAATGATTCCGTTGAAATTTGTTTCAGAGTAGAAAGAATTTTATACCGCCAATAATAGGGGTTACATGAGTTACCTCATCATGCAACAACTCGGCACATTTCCTCAGCGAAAAACACTCAATCATAAATTCAATGAATCGAACCCAAAGGTGAGGTCTTCTGGTGCATTGAAGTGGAGTATTCGTGAGATCGTTAAACGTTTGACGGCAGGATTTACAGCGATAACGTTGCCGTCTAACCTCCCCAGTACGGGTTTTAATCACGTATTTTCCAAATTGCACAACCGAGAGGCTATCGCAATGTGGGCAGACAAGACCAGCTTTATGCTTTTAGCTCCTGGATTTCATCGATCGCACGTATAGGAGTAGTCATTCCCGTGATACGAGATTGCAAAAAGTGGAAGAGTTCCAGCTTGCCGCTGTTGTCTAAAACATCAGCACGCTTTTTCAAATCCTTTAGGTCCATAGGAAAATCATCTCCGAACGATAGTGTTACCTTAGTTATAGAACAAACGTTCGAATTTATCAAATATCAACATTGTAATTTAACATAGCCAAAAATTAAACAATGAAGCTCTAGATAGTGTTTATTAAGCTCATCATAAATGCGTGTACTTTTCCAGACGGTTAGCATATGATTCACTTCAGTTTGTCCTAATTATTAACAGTCAAAAAGGTTACTCAAAAGTATCATGCTACTGCTAAATAGCAACAACACCATAATTTCTAAGATGGATTACAGGGCATTAAATAAAGTCCTTTTGAATTATTTATATGAATTGGAGTGGAGGTGGTTTGTTCGTAGCACCTTATCCGGCCGAGAGCCCTGTCGTTGGACAGGGCTCTCGTCAACTTATGCTACTTACATCAAGTGCATGTTGCCAACTCGGATAGTAATATAAAGCGCTACGCATGAGCTCAGGATGAGTTTGTTTCACTTGTTTTTTGCTTAATGAATTTCCCCTGTTTTCAAGCTCCTGAATCTGCATGATCACTTCTTTTGCTGATAAATTAGGTTCCAATGGATTCACTCCTTGTCTTTAGCACTATTCTTGCCTTTGATACAAAGATTAAACATGAAAGAAGGAAGAACAGTAAATGATCATCTTTATGATGAGTTCAAAGTCATTCCAGTACTATTAATATACAGAACAAATCGAAAAAGATAGTTTCTATAGAAACAAGATGTATAATGAAAGAAACTAGATTCAGCTGTTCACAGAAATCGCGAAAGGTTTTTAAATCAATTAGCCCTTTAATGACCTTACATTCCATGAGTATTACGCTTTAATAGTTTCTGTTTGATTTAGATATGAATATATATTCCTTCTAGTAATGAAATCAATGCGATCAAATAACAGGGGGACCCAGCTATATGGATAATCTATTAAAAGTATCATCAAAATCAAAGCCGAGTTCAGTTGCGGGCGCAATAGCAGGCGTTGTTAGGGAGACAGGTACTGTAGAAATTCAAGTGTTGGGAGCCGGTGCATTAAATCAAGCGATTAAAGCCATTGCGATTGCAAGAGGATTCGTAGCTCCCGCTGGTCTTGATTTGGTCTTTGTTCCTGGTTTTATACCTATTTTAATCGATAATCAAGAAAAAACTGCAATAAAATTAAGGGTAGATCCAAGAAAAAAACGATAGATTTTCATTATGTTAAAAATACCTGTTTAAAAGGCTTCTTTTGCATGCCTTAACAAAAGGTTTTTAATTTTAATATGGGATATAGCTACGAAAAAGATTACTCTATGGTGACCCGTTATTTATTCATCCATTTTTATAAGGCTGTTTCTAAATAATACCTAATAAGATTTTTTTGATTTTTTTTATTTATAAACATACCTCGCCTTACAAAAAATTTATTTCCGTGCAGTTTAATTGTGTCACCGATTGATATAATGGGTTTATTATTAGATAGCAATAACAAAAGTTGTTCACCAGTTCCTGAAAAAATCTTCTTATTACCTGCAATGAGTTCATGTCTATATTCCTCTGGTTTTCTTATCATATCTCATTCTCCGCTCTATTGTTTTTATAGTGTTTACCCTGAATGATTTGGCATAAACACCAACAATTCGAGATTTCTATTAATGGATACAAATTGATTCGACCACCCCGATCATTAAGTGCCTGGTATGGCCTCAAAGTCTTCTCTATAAGCAGCAACAAAAAAACACCCTCTAAAGGATGCCTAAAAAATTTATAGCTGCTCAATCATTCCTGAGAGCAACACGCCATCTTTTTGTTTTTCACAAACTCTTAAATGTATAAACAATTCACTTTGGAGATTCTTCGCTGTCCTCATTACTTGATCATCTTCTTTATCACTAATTGTATTTATAAAAATTGTAAATGTTTCACCGTTTTGACTGGCGTTTTTTAATCTATTCAACAAAGGACTGTAATCCATTTTATAACCTCCTTCCGCTTTAATAATTGGACAAGAAGCCAGGATATTCCTTTATCATAAAGAGCACCCAATTTGGATGCTCCGCCTTTGTTGATTATCAAAATTAAACCTAAATTTTTTATTAAAGTAAAATTTTTTTCCTGACTTGACGGAAAAAATCGCTTTTTCTTAAACCCATTTATTAGTTCAATAAGTTTTGAGGAGTATTCCTTTCCCTCAAAAAAGAAAGTAAAAACGGAATGTGTTGACCATTCCTGTATTAAATCAGATTTGCATCTAAATAATCGGCTAATGTTTGCTGAAGCGTACCTTTAGTTGATGCATACTCATCAAACGAAATATCCAAATTAATCATTTTCCTGACAAGTTCTGCACGCAGACCGGTAATGACCGCTTCACATCCCATCAAGGAAACCCCGCTCATCACTCTTTGAAACTGGTGTATTACCTCAATATCCATATCTGTAATGCCTGATAGATCCATGATTAACGTTCGGATTTTTAAATTTGAAATATCCATCAATATTTTTTCCTCAATGGTATCCATACGGTACACATCAATTAAACCGATTAAAGGAAGGACGGCTATATGAGGACTGATCGGTATAATTGGCGCGGATAAATGCTCAACTATTTTTCGCTGAGAGCTGATTAATTCATCTTTATAAGATGAATAACTAATGAAAAAGCTATTAAGAAAATTATCGATGCCGTCATTGATCTGCGTCTCCATCTCATAAATCATTGCTCTGTAGTCTGAAATACTGACTACATGGGTATTCAGTTGATCGTATTTAAACAGGTAGTGCCAGACCGTCCTTCTAATCGCATGTACCCACTCCAGCTTAAGAGTAAGAGTTAAAGAATGCTCTGCCCAGGCTATCCCTTCTTGCTTGGCAAAGGAAATGAGTTCGTTCTCTTTCCTTTCCACCACATACGTTACCATCTTCTCAGCGTTTTTCAAAAGATCAATATTCCCTGATTGTAAAATATCATTTATTTTAGGCGCGACTTCTACAGCTTCGGATAACAGCTTATTTTGAAACTCTTCTCTCCGACTGATGATAAACTCAATAATTTCTCTTTGCTGTACTCTGTCCATTTGCTGTTCTCCTTCCAGTGGTAAAAAAATTATCTCTTTTCCTATTTTAAATTTCCTTTATTTTTGAAGAGTTTTTAAATTAACTATAAAAATATTCCCATTCTCCTTTGTAATCAAACCTTTTTATACAAAAAAATAAACAGGCCACCTGATTTGGATGCCTGAATGCTATTGTCACAATAACCTTCAATTTTAGTTTGTGTGTATGATTAAAAAACGCGTTACTAACGGGCGTTTTTCAAAGCTGTATGCAGATTTCACACCACATTGGCCTTTTTGCATAAGTCACAAACTTATGACAATAAACTGCGAAATCAGTTAAATTATTCCGCCTCGTATTGGCTTACCTCCAGCACCACCAGAAAAGGCTGGATCTTCAGCTTTACATTCCAGCAGGCAAACTTGGGCTTTTTTTCTTAATCCCCTTTTATAGCGAACTTCATCACTCTTTTTAGAATCACGCTGAATACTCATGAATTCTGCAGGTGTTTCATCTGCTGCGCACCCGCCAATCGCAAAGACGATGATGTTAAAAATCGTGAGGCGTTTACCTCACGATTTTTTATGCTCCGCTTTCCTTTGGATCACTCTTTGATTTACTACCCTTTTTAGAACGATATTCTTTTCCTTTATTATCATCCCCACTCACAAACTCACTGCTAAATTCTAGATTGTTTTGTGCTTGTGGTGAACCTTGATTTTGGCTTCCTTTGCTGCCATTGCGACTTGTCATTACATTCCCTCCTTTATTCAAAAACTTCCTTCATAGTATTGCTTATACGTTGCCTTTTACTCATTGTTCAATATAAAGTAGAAAATTGTATTGTATTGTTTGTTATTGGAGCCGGGATGGCATCACCATGTTTTCTAAGACTGGGAGTGCCAATCTTCAGCTATTTACCCCTGGGATTTGAAGAAGAAAAAATAACCATACATTAAGAAATGTAAAACGCAGAAGAATTTATAACAGAGGGGTCATGAACGCTCCGCACCAATAAATTAACAACATACTACATAGCAATAAGCAGCCCTATTTTACAAAAGGAGCTGCTTATTTATTAACAAAACCTTAGGTAAATAAGTTTCCAAGTTTTTGGATCAAACGCCAATACCTAAGTTTTTTTGAAGTATTAAAAGCGGCAGGTTTCCCTGCTGCTTCTCATAATCATAGAATTGTTCCCTTTCTCAGTTAGCTCTTCAGATTCCTTACCGTTCTGCCTGCAGTATTTAAACATTTCGCACCTTAATTCTTGGCTGACCTTGTTTAGGAGGAACCGCATAAACTCCATCTGGAAAAACAGCTTCAAAAGTCTCGATCTCTTTTAGGAGATCTTTCTTTCGTTGGTCCATATTAATGCTCCAGAAACTGCTGTCGTTCTTCTTCTGTAAGCTCTTCGGACTCTTCCCTTTTTTCATGCAATACTCTGCCAAAGCTTTTACCTTTAGGCGCGCCTTCTTAGGATCCTTTGGAAGTGTGTAAACACCTCTGGAAAGTTATCTTCAAATTTTTCAATATCATGACGCAGCATTTTATCACTCACCTTTCTTACAGTGTAACCTTTAGGTATTGATACTATTACGTCTACTGACTTTGCCATACCTTAACACCTCCTGGAAAGTAATGCTTACATAAACGCATAGCCCATTCTTGTCCATCCTTATGGCCGCCTAAGTCCGTGTATAAATCGAATTTGGAGGACTAAGAGGTTAACTTCATATACCCGTCTAACTTGTGATGTAACTGTACCAGCAAGCAAAAGCAATTAAGCATCTCCTTACTCCAATGTAATTTCTAGCTTTGTTTTGTTGAATTTTCTTATTTGTTGGAGAGGATTCAACTATATCTAAGATGACCAAATATTTCTGGTTAATGTCCAATTCCTCCCGACCTTTGGTTTTTTAATTAAGAGCTAGATATGAAACAGGCATTCATACCTATTTCAAACCTGTTTTCAGGGAATCTTAGGTAATGAGTTGAATCTTATGTTACTAATTCGGTGAAAGATAAGATGCTGCAGAACTAGCTGTTTTAAAATTTAAAACAAATCCAGGAATGTATAATGGTGTTAATGTCCCTTTTCTAAAACGCCGTAAAGCTGAACGATGGACCATGAAGCTAAAACAAACAAGCAGCCATCCCTTTTCACATTGCGAATTAAACAAAATAAAAGAAACACAGTGAGCGTTTTCACCTCACACAAGGGCATTCTTTTGCAGGCAGTCAGTTCCTTCGCTTAATAACAATGGGCGGGTATAGAAAGTAAAAAGAAAATTCATCTTTTTTTTGATAAAATTAAGGTACGTGAAATTATAGTCATTTAAAGGGGCATATTCCGAAAAACGATTTAGACCGTTTCTTCTATTCTTCCTATCATAAAAATTCCCCATCAAAAAGAACTTATGTCGAAAGATCGACACAAGTTCTAAAATGCCTATTGAATTGTCAGCACTCCTGTAATAAGAAGGCTTATTACATCCCTATTTAAGAAGTAACGATCTCATTTTTCTATTTCGTTCTAATCTTTCCAATTCATCCGCTAAATCATATTTTTTGAGAAGATGAAACATCTCATTTAAGGTGGGTTGTGAGTTATTCCTGTTTAAAAAATCATCAAACAACCCACAAATATCTTCTGGAAGTTCTTCCTTCCGTGCCTCGTATTTACGTTTGACATCATCTTTTGAGTGATCCATGTTACACTTGTTCATAACATCCCTCCTCTTCCACTCACTCTCTTTATCTTAATATGATTGAACTATTCTTACAACGTGAAACAAAAAATAACCTTTTGAATGAGAGAAAACAAGGACACTATCATTATTTTTACCATACGTAGTTAAATTTTTCCTCATTCTGTTCGTGCTCTATTTTTTGCAATCTCACCCACATAAGCTTTTCACCACGTCGTGTATCCGCTTTTCTACAACGATCAATCGGTGATTGTTCAAAATGAACAAAAATAAAGAAATTGTCGAAACAATAGGACAAAATAAGGGTTAATTTTTGTTAAAAACGTTATTATAATTGTACATAAAGTGTCTGATCGGTTAGAAAGGAATGGTACAGATGACTTTAGACAAGATGTCTAACAAGTCTCTAATGAAGGCTTACATTGAAGCAAAAAATCTAATGTTAGCCCAGGATTTTATTGACTTACTCGCTAAAGAATTAAAAAAAAGAAATATAAAAAAGGAATTACAAAAGATTTAACTGGATGTTTCGTCATCTCGTTCATAGGAGAGAATGTCTTTTAAGAAATCGACTTCTTTTGGGTGTAACTCCCTTTTAAGTTTTTCCTCAAAGTCCTTTATCAGTTCCCTTAAAACAATTTCTATGTTCATGATTTCCCTCTTTTCTCCTTAATTCCATAAATTTCATTTTACTGTTTTTTTTTGGTACCACTATGTTTAACTACCGATTTTGTATGTTCTTGTACCTCTGATACCATCCAAATCGTTATTACAACCAGATTTTGTCATACATTCCACTGTGATATTAACTCTTAAAGATGGTATTCTCTTCTTTGTATATTCTTTAGTACAAGCCAATATAATAGATTCTTGTGTAAAAATATAATTTTTTTTGATATGTGGTGATAAAGTCCCTTCTTGAATATTGGGGGATACGCCTTTATTATAGATTTGTGTCTACCTAAATTTTATAAGAAGCGCTTTCAATCATCAATAACCTTCTTTATTAGAATGGAAATTCAGATTAAAGGGAAAGTTGAACATTCAACATCGTCACAAGCATAACCAGTCTGGTGTTGGATAGCTCGGTTAACACCGCCAATGCAAAACACTGGTTCCATCAAATTGTTTGATTGTGCTTGACGGGTCATTTGTAGATGACACACATGCCCATTATTTGTGGGAAACAGAAAATAATTTTAAAATTAGTTGATCCCATTGAAAAAGCTTTCTCTATTGGGAGCTTTGCTTTTATCTTCGTCTTTTAATGTTGTTATTCTAATTGATCGTCGTACATCTAAATTCCCGACTGTCGTGAGCCTTACCAACCACAGTAATTGTTTGGTCGCTCGATGCCAGTTGTGACGAGGCTTTTCGGTATTTATAAATCCAGTTTTAAAATTTTTTGTTCAAACCAACGATTGTTATGTAGTAAATTTACATTTATTTAACACAAAAAATGGATATTTTTTTATCCTTTTGTTGATGTTAATGATTATTGGGATAACAATCAGTCTGCTTGGCCATTGTAGACCACCTCTGTGTTATCCCTTAGCTCTTTTAAAAAAAGTGATCTAGTTTTGAATCGAAATACGGAAAGGCTACCTATTTTTAGGCAGCCTGATCCATTTATGTTTTGTTTGAGAGAAGTAAAACTTATACATTATTACCTACAATTAACGAGATGCTCCACCAAAACCTCCGGAAAGTTGCGATTGTGCTTGAGCAACAAGACGTTTTGTTATCTCACCACCTACTGAACCGTTCGCACGAGAAGCTGTGTCAGCTCCAAGTTGCACACCAAATTCAGTTGCGATTTCATATTTCATTTGATCAAGTGCTTGTCGTGCACCTTGTACTAATACTTGATTACGATTACCACCACTACGATTTGCCATTATGTACTCACCTCCTTTTTTACATAACATCTCAATTTAAACTATTTTTTATGCAATAATTTCTAAAATGTTTCCTATTTTTATATTAAATGGTGTGGTAAGGGTTTACCTATAATTGCACTTTTCACCTGGGGTTTTCTTTGTTGTTCGCAAAGTTTTGTAAACCGGTATCAGCTGCTTACCAGGCAGGAAAAAGCAGGCGGTTCTGTGTCCAAGAAAATGCCCTGCTGATTTTTAATTTGTAAAATACGGCTTGACAAGCTTTGAATACTCTTATTCAAAATGGATAGTATAAAAAATGGAACAGGCCAAGGTGAATCTGAGGAAGTAATAAAGGAAGGACTTTGAATTTAAAAAAATCAGTTTTATAGAGAGGAATATGAATGATGGCAAATAACTTATATCAAAGGGAAAACTTACGTCATCTTGCTAAGCTGGGCGAATTAGCTCCTGCCCAACAGCAAGCGTACGAAAATTTTAGTAGAACCGTAATGCAAGAAGGCGTTCTTACAAAAAAGGATAAAGAAATTATTGCTGTCGCTGTGGCGCACGCAACTGAGTGTCCTTATTGTATTGATGTGCATACCCGTAATGCTAAAAAATCGGGTGCATCCCTCGAAGAATTGGTAGAAGCAGTGTTTGTAACAGCTGCACTTGAAGCCGGAGGAGCAGTTACTCATAGCACTCATATGCAAAATGCCCTTGATCAAGATGCCAATGATACCCTCTATCGCCGATCCAATCTTAAAAAGTTAGCCAATTTGAATCAATTAATCCCTAATGGTTTTAGGGCATATTCCCGTTTCAACACTGAAGCAACCAAAGAAGGAAAATTAAATGCAAAGTTAAAAGAATTAATAGCAGTTTCAATAGCCCATACCACAGAATGCCCGTACTGCATTGACGTTCATACAAAATCTGCCCAACGAGCAGGATCAACAAAAGAAGAGCTATCAGAAGCTATTTTAGTTGCAGCTGCTCTGTTGGCAGGTGGTGCTTATGCCCATATGGCCAACCTGATTGAAAGCTACGGGGAATAATTCGCATCAATAAAAAAGAGGCATTTATAATCTTTAACTAACTGGTTGTGGAATCGTCATAGACGCATCGAACATTACGGCTCCAATAATGTGTCGTTGGGTGTTACTGCCTAAAAACAGGGATTACAGTATTTTTTCTTCCACTAAATAGAAATCATTAGCAAGGTGTTTTCCACTCACATCTCGAATTTGTTTTTATAGCAAAGAACGGGAGAAGATGGAATGAAAACAAAAACGTTATGGGTTACTTTAGGGATACTACTCCTTACAGGGTGTTCTTTATTCACGAATGGGAAAGAGAATCTCACTTGGCATGATACTTCCAATGATGCCATCCATAAAGGAGCGAAAGAAGAAGGAATAACGGTAGATGAAATAATAGGAAGAACTGAAATTGCAGGAGATGTTTTTATCTTTTACGAAAAGAAGGTCAGCGATGGAGATGCTGTAGGTGTCGTCAATATTGGCAAAAAGAATGGAAAATATACTTGGTATCGTTCTTCCAATGAGATTCAGATAAAGAACAAGAAAAACAACACCTCACCATCTGTTCATTTCAAGGTAGAATCACTGACCAAACAAAAGTATACGGTATATCTAGGAAGAGTAAAATCGAACCTTCATGGGATTGACACGGTCAATGGAAATAGAGTTGCGCCTACCATTGATAAAAAGCGGCAGATATATTACTTCATGGAGCCCATGCAATAGCTGACTACATATATTAGAGGTGGAATGTATCCTTCTGTCAGCGATCAGTCCAATTTTTCCTCCCATCCCAACTTATTCCAATGCTTTCTAAATATCTTGTTAAGATAGTGTGCGATAAAAGAGTGATGAGTACGCCCTAAATGCTTTCACCCGTTTGAAAAACATATTAATCCCTGAAGTCATAATGCTGCCCGAGTACAAGTGGACCCTTTTTGGTTCCACCCTTTCGATCATCTCATTCTTATTATTTTCATTTATATTGCCAAGAAATCTTGTTTAAGCTATCTCTTGTTTTGACTTCACCCCATCAGATTAAGGTACCATCAACAACATCCTAACCACTTCTAGTTTAATGTGACCATTGTATGGCCACTTTTTGATAACAAATACCGAAACCTATTATGACCCTGAATCCACCAAACAAAATTACGGGCTAGAAGAAAAACGTTCCTATTCCTTTCGCGTTTAATAGGAACGTTTTTTCTATTGGTTAATCTAAAAGTAAGCCTTATTTGTTTAAGTGAAAAAATAAAGCTATCCGGTGGTTTTTGATTTGTTTCTATTTCTAGGATTGTTTAGCTTTCATAGCGGTCCTTAACATAAAATCAACTATAGTACCCGATCCCCATTGTTCTCCGCGGTCAGAGCCTATGCAGGTTTCTGTGCTTACATAGACAGGGATGAACAATGCATGGCTTTATTGCTAGTGAACACTTTTTGTACCAGAATCTTCGAGACAGAAACTTTTTTCATTTAAGAGATAACGAAGTTTTCTCATCGTAATTTGCAATCTTTTTGCTGCTTCTTTTCGATTTCCAAGCGTATCTTTTAATGTTTCTAAAATAAATGCTTTCCCAACTTGTAACTCTAATTGTTTAACCTGTGCAAGAACCTCTTCTAAATTGATTTCATCTTTTTGTTCGAAGGCTGTAAGAATTTCATTGATCCATTTTTGCAAGTAACTTTCAAGTTGACTTTCCTGATTTTTTGTATTGAATTGTTTTATTTTTTTTACAGGAACAGACGTTGCTACACCGTTATCGGAGAACGGTAAATCGTCGGCAGTAAAGACCGTATGATTTGAATCGGCTAAAGTATCAATTCTTGTAATAAAGTTAGATAATTCACGGATATTCCCTGGCCAATCATAGTTTTGTAGTACTTCGATTGCGTTATCAGAAAAGGATATATCTATGTTTGGATTCCAACGTAAGCAGTAATCAATTAATAAAGGTATATCTTCTTTTCTATCACGAAGAGGAGGAATGTTTAAGTGAACTACATTCAAGCGATAAAATAAATCTTCTCGAAATTTCTTTTGTTGAATCGCTTCTTGAAGGTTTTCATTTGTTGCAGCTACTAAACGAGTATCTGTACGTAAAATGCTTCCACTTCCGACACGCATGAATTCACGTGTTTCCAGTACACGAAGCAGCTTTACTTGAATGGAATGTGAAGCTTCTGCGATTTCATCAAGGAACAGAGTTCCCTTGCTAGCGATTTCAAATAAACCTTTTCGTGGTTGGGTTGCTCCTGTAAATGCTCCTTTTTCATGGCCAAACAGTTCACTTTCTAGAAGAGATTCAGAGATTGCTCCACAATTTACTCCAATAAAAGATTCATCACTGCGTTGACTTGCCTGATGAATAAAGCGTGACAACACTTCTTTTCCAGTTCCGGTTTCACCCTCAATTAAAACATTTACATTTTTCTTTGCCACTTTATAGGCAGTTTGGATCAATTGATTCATCTTTTCATTTTGTCCAACGATAAGCCCGACTTTACTAGCCAAGTCTTTAATGTGTTGCTGGGTGGAGGTAACATTTGAATTTAATAGATTATCAACCTGTTTTTCTAGTAAATCAATGTCATCAAATGGTTTTTCGATATAATCACTCGCTCCTAGCTTTATAGCGTCAACGGCTGTTTTAATTGTACTGTATCCTGTCATAATGATAGCTTTACATCTTGGCTGCAATTTTTTTAAATGTTTCAATAAGGAAAGACCGTCTATGTCAGGTAGCTTTAAATCAATCATTGCAGCATGGAAACATTGTTTATTAAAGTCGATAGCTGAAAAATTATTACCGCTGTTCACAACAGTGACACGGTATCCTTTAGATGTAAAAAGGTGGGATAGAAAAGTGCCAATTTCCTTTTCATCATCAACAATTAATATATTTGTCATTACGTCACCTCAACGATTTTTTGATTGTTGAAGAGGCAGTTTTAATGTAAAAGTGCTGCCTTTATTAAGTTTGCTGCTAACTTCAATTGTTCCCCTGTGTGTTTTCGCAATACCAATACTTACAGATAAACCCAATCCGGTACCTTTTTCTGTTTCTTTTGTCGTATGAAAAGGGTGAAAGATTTCAGATAATCTATTTTCTTCAATTCCAATGCCATTATCCTTAACTGATAAGTGGACTTCATTTGATTGAAGAGATGATGTTGTTATTATGATTTCCTTATTTTTTCTTGATGAAAGTTCAAGAGCATCCCTTGCATTTAAGAGAAAATTAATAATGATTTGCTCAATCTGTGGCTGGCTTCCGTCAATAAAAGGTAAATTTTCTTGAAGTAGGCACTTTATTACGATTTGTTTTTTTTCTAATTGATACTTTAGTAAATTAAGCACTTGTTCTACTGCTTCGTTTAAAGAACAAGAATCAAAAACGTACTCATCCTGTCGAGAAAAGGTGAGTAAACTTTTAATAATTTGTTTACAGCGATTTCCGCAATTTTTTATGTCATTTAGAAGTGTAAACGATGGATCACTACTTGTTATATTTCTTAATAACAGTTGAGAATTTCCTAAAATAGCAGTTAAAGGACTATTTAATTCATGGGCTATACCGGCTGCCATTTCTCCTATAGCCGCCAGTTTTCCTGAATGAAGCAACTGCACTTCCATTTTTCTTTTTTCTGTTACATCCTTGATATAGGCGATAACCCCATAAACCTGTTGCTCATTGTTATATACTGGATATGTATATAGTTCACAAGTAGAATTATTTTGGAAATATATCTCTTTATATCCTGGCTTTTTGGAGTAAAACGTTTCTCTAACAAGACTTTTGCAGGACTCTTCCAGTATGGGAAGGTCAGAGGATTGTTCATTAATATTAACAAAGGCTTTTACGGAATCATTAAATTGAACCACATTTAGATCTTTATCAAAAACAAGAATCATATCATCAACTGCTTTAAATGTATCCTCCCATTCTTGTTTTCCCCGTAATACTTCATTATATAATTGGGCATTTTCAATACTAACTGCTAGATGATCAGTAAGTTGTTCCAGAAAAGCAAGATCATCCATACCCCATTCGGATTCATTATGACGGCCAATACTTAGAACTCCAATTCCTTTGTTTTTACTATAAATAGGCAATACTAAAATGGTTCTTAGATGAAGGACGGTCAGATATTCCTTTTCATAAAAGCTGGAATAAGAGTCATTTAATCGTTGGAAGATGATTTGTCTATTTTTTAATGCTGACCAGTAGAGAGAATGTTCGTTGGGTATAGCAGAACCTATTTTAATATAATGACTGTCTTCGGGATAAATATTCGTTAAAGTAAGGTTATCGTTATGTAACGATAATAGACTCAGACGATCAAAGTGAACGAGTACTCTTAATTTATCCACCACATTATTTAAAATATCTCCCAGCGACATATCAATCTTAATACTTTTCATCACTTCATTAATGATTTCTAACTGCATGTTTTTCTTTTTCAATTGCTCAACTGTTTTCTTTAATTCTGTATAATAACTTTTTTTAGAAGATTTCACACCGGTTAACAGCGCAATCATCTCGTGTTTGTCCTCCAGCATGATCATTCACCACCTTATAATGCGTTTTTTAGTAAGTTTTTTACCTGTTCAAGAGTCATGTCGCGGGGGTTGGTAATCATACATGTATCTTCAAGCGCTGTTTGACTTGTGAAATCTATCATCTCTTCTGTAATTCCTACGTCACTCAACCGTTGTGGTGTTCCAATATCAAGTGATAATTCTTTTACAAATTGAATTGCCGCATTTCCGGCTTCCCGTTGTGTCATTCCTCTTGTATCAATTCCCATAAATTCAGCCATTTCTGTATACCGTTGGGGAGAAGCAATAAAGTTAAAGTCCATTACATAAGGTAGCAGAATGGCATTGATTTCTCCATGGGACAATAGAAACTTTCCTCCAATCGCATGTGAAATCGCATGGGCAGCACCTAAAATAGCATTTGAAAAAGCAAGTCCAGCCTGCAAACTAGCCATTGCCATTGCCTCTTTCGCCTCCTCATTTGTTTTAGAAGCTACCGACGGACGCAAATAGGAGGAGACAAGGGAAAGGGCATTTTTAGCCTGGACATCAGTAAGCGGTGTAGCGGCGATGCTTACATAAGCTTCAACAGAATGTGTAAGAACATCCATGCCAGTTGCTGCAGTTAAACTACTGTCTTTTGTAATAAGTGTGTAAGGATCGATAATGGCAATATCAGGTACCAGTGTCTTAGAAATAATGGTCATTTTCTTTTTTCTGTTAGAGTCAACAATGACAGAAAATTGAGATACTTCAGAGCCTGAACCGGCAGTTGTCATGATCATAATCATTGGAGGAAGGGGTTTTTCGATTTTATCTACACCTTCATAATCACTGATCTTTCCACCGTTAGTAGCAAGTATAGCGATGGCTTTGGCTGCATCTAATGCGCTGCCGCCTCCAACGCCGATAATGGCATCGCATTCATGTTCGATAAAAGTACGGCACCCATAAACAACTTCTGTATCTTTTGGGTTCGTTGTTACATTAATGAACGTTGCAAAAGGAAGGTGAGATTCTTTACAGATATCAATAACTTTTTCCAGCCATCCAGCTTTTGCAACGCCACAATCACTTACGATCAACACTTTCTTCGCTCCAAGCCGCAGGCAGGCGTCCCCGACCTGTTTTATTGCGTTTTTACCAAAAATAATTTCAGGTGTTACAAATTTATTTATATACATGATTTTCACCTACATAAGTTTTATATTATATTATTTTTCTGCAAAATATAAAAATTCCTGTTTTATTATAGAGAATTTTATAAAAAAATCTCGTGTGTATTAGAATAGGGTTTTTGATTCCTTACCTATACGCGTTATATCTATTATTCAAATCCCTGTGATACGTTTAATACAACTCCTTTAGTAGGACATCCAGTATTTCTTATCTAAAACAAAAAAAGACGTGTACGGAACGTTGTTACACAATCCGTTATACACGCCTCTCTTCATATTGAAATAAGATTTGCGACTTAGTTCATATTCACCCAAACACTCTTCAAGATCCTAAAACTCCCCCAATCTATTTATATACTTGTTCTTACACCCATGTCTTTAAATAGGAGGAATAATGACAATTGTTCCTCTCATTGGCCTTGATGCAATTTATTACATTGTTAAGACAACACGCCCATTAATTTTTCCTGTCTCCATGCGGTCAAATACGTCGTTAATACGATCAAGAGGTTGAATTTCTATATTTGTACGCACTTTTCCTTGTGCCGCAAATTCAAGTGCTTCCTGTAAATCCTTTCTTGTACCAACAATAGAACCTTTTACTGTTACACCATTTAACACAGTGTCAAAAATGGGAATAGGCAATTCAGCATTCGGAAGACCTACAACAACTAATGTGCCGCCTCTTTTTACTGAATCGTAAGCTTGTTCAAACGCTTTTTTCGTTACGGCAACGCTCACAGCCGATTGCACTCCGCCTACTCTCTCTTTAATTTCTTGAACAGGATCTACTTTTAATCCATTAATAGTGATGTCAGCACCCAATTGCTTTGCTAACTCAAGTTTGTCATCCTGAATATCAACAGCAATGATATTAAATCCCATTGCTTTAGCATACTGAAGCGCGACATGCCCCAGACCGCCGATTCCATAAATCGCTACCCAGTCTCCCGGCTTTGCTTCTGCTATTTTTAATGCTTTATATGTGGTAACGCCTGCGCAGAAAATCGGAGATACTTCAGCAAAATCAAGGCCTTCTGGAATTTTAACAACATAGTTGGAAGGAGCTTTACAATATTCTGCATATCCTCCATCCACTGAATAACCTGCATTCAATTGATCTGGACATAACGTTTCACGGCCTGTTAAGCAGTATTCACATTCGCCACAGGCCGAATAAAGCCATGGAATACCAACGCGATCTCCTGCATTTATTGAAGTAACACCTTCACCAACTTCTTCAACGATCCCAACGCCTTCATGGCCTGGAATAAGCGGAAGATTTGGCTTTACCGGCCAGTCCCCATGAGCAGCATGGAGGTCTGTATGACAAACACCGCAAGCTTTTATTTTGACAAGAATTTCTCCATATTCTAATTCTGGCACTGGGACTTCCTTGATTTCTAATTGCTGTTTAAACTCATTCACCACCGCTGCTTTCATCATTCTGTTTCTCTTATTGTTTGTACACATGTAAAACATCTCCTCTCAATTTTTAAATTCACTATATTTACATGCAAAAACCATACCAACTTATAAAACGCTTTCATTTATTAATATTAACTTCTGAATCTTTCCTGGTGCCAAAAAAACGGCAAATCCAACCGTAAATACGGCAAAAAAGTGCCAATCTATCGTCCTATTAAAAAATAGGAGGTTATAAACAGTAAGAGAGTACTTACGAAAGAAATTAGTATTAGACTTATTGGTGGTGCCATAGCCTTGCTCCCGATGCTTTGAAGGGTATATAGCAGGATTAAGTTATCAAGACCTAAATTACAAATGCCATAAAAAATAAAGGAGAAGACATAATAAACATTCTAATATGTTTTCTCCTTTTTATTGGAAAACTTTTATCCAGCAATCGCGCCCTTTAACAGAAGACTCAAGTTCAAGATAATCTTAACAGACATCAATATCGATCTTCAGTTACTGCCCCCCTTAAATGTCCTAGTGACTGGTTTCTTACAATAGATGTCAATGTTTCTCCTAATTCGAATGCTCTTCTTTTCTGATTTAAATGTAATGAATTATAGTATTTCTATATACCCTTCTTCTCCATTCACCCTGATCCTTTGTCCATCCTTGATCAAATTCGTAGCATTTTCCACTCCGAGAACTGCTGGTAAGCCATATTCACGTGCGATAACTGCTCCATGGGTCATCAGTCCACCAACTTCAGTGACTAGGCCTTTAATGGATACAAACAATGGTGTCCAGCTAGGGTCCGTAAAGGAGGTGACTAATATGTCTCTATCTTCTCGTTCAGCATCTTCCATGTTTAAGATGACACGTGCTCTTCCTTATAAGTTTATCTTTCTCGAATTGACTGCTAAGGTAGAGAAATGCAAGAAAAGAGAAAGGTCTCTCCAATTTGCGTTAGTTGTACTAAGACAAAAAAATAAAGACTGAAACTAACCACAATAAGAGGTAGCTTCAGTCAAATTAGATGAATTCGTTGTTTATCTAGGTTGCATTGCCCCACCCATTCCAGAAAGTTGGGATTGAGCTTGTGCTACAAGGCGTTTAGTAATTTCACCACCTACTGATCCGTTTGCTCGGGATGTGTCAGCCCCAGCTGAACACCGAATTCGGTAGCGACTTCATATTTCATTTGATCAAGCGCTTGTTGGGCACCCGGTACCAACGTGCGGTTACGATTACTTCCACTGCGATTTGCCATATGTATTCACCTCCTTAGATAACATGGCCTCAGCAATAAAAAATGACCCCAGCCTAAACTAAACCGGAGCCATGTTCCACCTAAGAGTTTTTTATTACTGTCTATTATCAACCTTACGTTTGTAAATTCTAATTCTTCTTCCAAACGGTATGGATGTCAATGTTAGCATCTACAAAGAGATTATAAACCGGGCATCTGCGCTCTACCTCTTGTTTCAATTGTTGAACTCTCTCTTCGCTTTCCTCTGTTTGTAAATTTAGTTGAAAACGAATTTTTTGAAAATGCGGTGATACTCCTTCTTCTCCCATGAGTCCTCGTGTATCTAAAATTCCGCTCGTTTTGAAGTCAATTCCAGTGAAAGTAAAGCCCATTTCTTGGGCTACTAACGGAATCATTACACCATTGCAACCATTGAGAGCTGCAGCCACATATTCAATCGGATTTGGCGAGGTATCAGTACCTCCTAATTCTACAGGTTCGTCCATCGAAAAAGGGGAAAATTGCCGAACAGTATGATTTGTTTTAACGCCGGATTCCCACTTGCCGGTAGCGGATACTTTAACCAATGTTGAAGCTTGAGCCATGTTTTTTCCTCCCTTAAACACTTCAATTTTATGTGAATAATGCAAATTATATAAAAACAACAACCTAGTGTAAAGGAATACGTTTTGAGTATTACTGAAATTAACTTAATTTTTGTACAGTAAGCGGAAGTGCAAATTGGAGTACTCTTGGAAATCCAATGGACGAACAATCTGTTTTATTTCCGAATGATCTTTACTTATGATAACAGGAATAATTCCAGAATCACTTTCGGCAAAAACTAGATCTGAACTCGTATCATTTAAAAGAATTTTTTTGCAATCCCCATATTGTGCTGATACTCTTGCACAGATTTTTTCTTCTAAGGTTCCAGAAGGATTTGTTGCTGAAAAATAAATTAATGCAAATAAACCTAAAAAGTACAGCAAATAAAAATTTATTACTCATCTCAATCGCAAGTATAAACCTTCTGCTGTTTTTATTAACAAAACCTTTTGAACCTCCTTCCCTTGGGGATTTTGAACGTAAAAAAAGACACCGGATTATGGCATTTCGCTGGTTGTTTATTAAATTAAATTAGATGTACGGGTAGCTTCTTCATGTTTCGAGGTTCGCTATAATCGTATCAATTGACGGCGTTATGACTACCTGCAATTAATTAGTGGCATTAAATGGAGCCCCCTGCATGATGCTTGACTTTGATTGTTCCCGAACATATACAGTTAAACGACTAACAAACTTTTGTTTCTTCCATTACTTCCTCACATTGAATAAGGCAAGTAAGCTAAGGGGACACTATCTTGGAAAATGGATAAGGGAGATGTGCATCCTTGGGGAAATGGTTTAGGCGACAAAAGGGCGGCCAGTCCAATAAAGACAAAAATGAACCAACCTTTTCTGAGCTTCTGGAAAAATGCAAAGAATCGAAGGATTTTATTTCGTTCCGGCAGGGAAAATCTTTTTCATTTTATATCTCTTATTATAAGACTTTAGTCAATCCCGATTTTATACACCGTGATTTGTTATCTCCTATAACGAAGCATCCGATCCAGTCGCTGGATGAGTTAAAAAACCTGATACCTGTCGAAAACGTTACGATTACGGATGACGTCAAGGACATACAAGATAAATTATTATCCGGGTTTATTCTAGTACATGAAAATGAAACCAGCGCTAGGTGCGCACTCATTCCTGCCATAGCAGTGGAAAAGAGACAAGTAACCATTCCAGAAACCGAGTTCAGCGTGGTTGGACCAAAAGAGTCCTTTGTTGAAGCCATCGATGTAAATATAAATATGGTCCGTAAACGGCTCCCGCTGCCAGAGCTTTATGCAAAAGAAATTTTGGTCGGTAAGTTATCTAAAACTCGTGTTGTCGTTATGTACATACAAGGTATTGCAAACGAAGATAATATCAGCACGGTATTACAACGGATAAAAGACATTGAATTTGATCAAATCATCGACAGCTCCTTTATTACACAATTGATGTCGGATAACCACAATTCTCCTTTTCCGCAATTGATCGATACGGAGCGTCCAGACCGGACAGCGAGTGTACTTTCTGAGGGTAAAATTGCTATATTCGTGGATGGATCTCCACAGGTGTTAACAGGACCAACTACATTGCCGGAATTTTTCTCGGCGTTTGAGGATTATTTTACTACCTGGCATATTGCATCTTTCTTTCGTTTGCTGCGATTGTTTTCAGTTATGTTTTCTGTCTTGTCTTCACCGATTTATGTAGCAGTACTGACCTACCATTATCAAATGATACCCAAAGACCTTTTAAGTCCATTAATTGCCTCACGCAGCGGAATCCCCTTTCCGCCAATAATGGAAGCGATCATATTGGAGTTAACCATCGAGCTCTTAAGGGAGGCAGGTGCCCGGCTTCCTACAAAAGTAGGACAAACGATTGGTATCGTCGGAGGTATTGTTATTGGAACCGCGGCTGTGGAAGCAGGACTGACCAGTAATGTCCTCCTTATCATTGTAGCTTTAGCTGCACTCGCTTCCTTTACAACCCCTGTCTACCAAATGAGTAATACGATTCGTATTATCCGCTTTCCTTTTTTATTGGCGGCTCAGTTTTGGGGCATTGTAGGGGTGAGCATGTGTTTTGGTTTCTTTCTTTCCCACTTATTGAAACTGACTTCGTTAGGACGGCCCTATGTCGGTCCTGTATACCCATTGCGCTTAAAAGATCTAAAAGACTCTCTGTACCGGCTGCCTTTTGAAAAACTAAGCAGAAGACCGATGCAGCTTCTCCCTGAAGACCCTATTCGATTTAATAAAACAAGAGCTGAAAAAAAGCAAGATATTGATGAATAACTATCCTAAGCGGGTGATCTTTAAATGCTTCCTTTGCCTAGAGAAAATCAAAAAGTATCCCCATATTTTGTATTTTATTTAATTCATTCTACACAAATTGGTGTCAGTATACTTGGATTCGAGAGATATATTGCAAAAGATGCTGGTTATGATGCTTGGATTTCGATCATTATCTCTGGTGTGTCCATAAACATGCTGATTTGGATCATTTATCAAATTTTAAACAAAGGTAAAAATGATCTGGCAGCCATACACATGGATTTATTCGGAAAAACGGTAGGAAGATTGATGAATTTGTACTTTGTAGTTTATTTCACTCTGTTTGCTATAACCATACTTCGAACATACCTGGAAGTCATCCAAGTCTGGGTGTTCCCTCAACTGAACCTTTGGACCTTTACCCCTGTTTTCTTGCTTTTAATGTATTCTTTCATCGTTGGCGGATTCCGGGTGGTGACTGGTCTTTCCTTCTTATCTGTCATATATGGCTTACCTTTAATACTGCTTTTTTGGTTTCCGTTACAACAAGCGGATTTTTCCAACGTATTTTTAAAAATAGATCATAATTTGACGGAATTGCTAAAGGGTTCGAAAACGATGAGCCTGGGGTTTCTCGGCTTTGAACCGTTATTCTTATTTTATCCTTTTATAAAAAACGCAGAAACATCCCAGAAATGGGCACATTTTGGAGTAATCTTCAGTATTCTCCTCTACCTCACAACGGCACTTGTTACGTTTTTTTACTTTAGCAAAGAACAACTGACTCACACGATCTGGGCAACTCTTACATTATGGAAAATTGTCGATCTGCCTTTTATCGAACGATTTGAATATGTAGGGATAGCGATATGGGTTTTCGTGGTGATTCCTAACCTGTGCCTTACCGTATGGTCTGCAGGACGTTTGCTTAAACAATCTTTTTCCATTCGGCAAAGAACAAGTTTATGGATCACGTTAACCATTCTTTACGTCCTTACACCTATCTTTAAAAATCGGCAGCAAATTGATCTCTTAAATGTTGGGGTTGGACGGTTAGGATATTACACTATTTACTTCTATATCCCTTTATTATTTGTTATTCAATGGATGATTTACAGAGTGAGGAAAAATCAATGAACAATATAAAAAAGGCATTTGTAATTATTTTTTTATCCATTTTAAATGGTTGCAGTATTCAACCAAGGATTTTAGAAGATATACAGTTGGTCACTTCGTTCGGTTATGATTATGCTGGAAAGGATAAAATAAAGGCAACGATAAACATGCCTATTACCCCGGTGGTGGAGAATGCCCCTCCGGGAAACCAGGTACTGACTGCAATAGGGCATACGAGTAAAAATATCCGTCAGATCCTGCAGTCACGATCTCCGAAACCATTATATATCGGCAGGACTACTGTTGTTCTCTATAGTAAAACATTGGCTGAGCATGGAATTTTGAGCTTAATAAATACTCTTCAAAGAGATCCGGAGTTAGGCCGTGATCTCACGCTTGCCGTAGTAGATGGAAAAGTGGAACCTCTATTAAGTTTTCATTATCCGTGGGCTGAAGTAACCACAAAGTATATGGAACAATTATTGGAGCAGAACGAATTACAAAATATCCCCAAAACGAATATCCATGATTTTTTGTTTCGGTATTATGGAAAAGGTGCAGATCCCTTTATGCCTTTGCTGAAAAAAAAAGGAAATGAAATTAAAATAAAAGGAATGGCATTGTTTAAAGGAGACCGATACGTAGGCTATATACCTTATCGAAAAAGTTTTATCATGAAGCTGCTTTTCGAAAATTTCAAAAGCGGAATTTATGAATTTAAGCTAAAAAAAGAAAATCATGTGGCTATTGAGAACCTTGCTTCTAAAGTTGATTATGACGTGCAGTATAGGGGAAATCAGCCTCACATCACAATAAATGTTAATTTGCAAGGGAAAATCAGCGAATTTCAAAGTACAGAATTGATTGGAAACCAATTAATAAAATCCGTTGAAAAACAGGCGGATCGGACAATCACCCGTGAAGCGAAAAATCTTGTTCATACATTTCAGGATTTAAACGTAGATCCCTTAGGCTTGGGCCACAAAGTAAACAATGTAACCCCCCACTTTAATTTTTCCCGCTGGAATAAAGCGTATGCCGACGTACCAATAGACATTAACGTAAAGATTAAAGTGGTACAGTCTGGGATAACAGAATAAGAGGAGTAAAAGCCTCAGGCTCTTACTCCTTTTTTTACATATACCAACAGGCGAGGCTTCGAAAGATAAACCCAATCCCAGGGCCGGGAAGCAGAAAAACCATAGGAAGCCAAACCGGTCCCCACAGTTCGCCAAACACATTTAAAACCGGGGAATAAATTAATCCGATGGTACAGAAAAATCAACGAATACTATCGGTAAAAAGGCAAACTTGGAAGGTGCAGGGTCTGCATTTTTATAAACATCCCACAAGGTAAAAAAATAAAAACATGGATAAATCATCAACCAATTAAATTGGGTGCGGATATCGCTTCCTCAATTCTTCCATGAAAATTCAGAAGAATTATCTGGTTAAAGTTTGCCTGTAGGTTTAATGATCATTTCCAAAAGGAGAAATAAAAAACATTTAGTATAGTCCTTGTTTAAAAGTTGGCCGACTCCCGGCAAAGCAATGCTCCAAAGGAGCCGTTCCCATTTATCATTCCCAATACCCTACCCTTTCTTTCGTGACTTCATTGTTGTAACGGTCGTGAGTATGGAGGGCTGACTTACTCTTTCCTGGTTAATTGTTGGCGGTCAGGGATTGAAGGGGCTCCTCCAACCAGCCATGATTAATCATAAGGTTCGCCCCATCTTCTGCATAAAGCGCAACCTCAACTAAAATACGGGAATATTTCATCCTCACAATGATCTCGTTTACTTCTACGCTGCGCTGCTCTATGGAACAACCAGTTTCCTTCGGCAGGCAGCAGTACTGCTTTTATAAAGAACCTACTCATTAATTTTACATATATTATTAATCACACAATGAACTTTGCGTTATTAAAAACACCAATTGCTATGTTAATCGGGGTGGTTAAGTTGAAGTATGTCCTGTTGTTTAGTGATCCAGGAATTGATGATGCATTAGCCATTATTTATGCATTATTACATCCTCAAATAGAGATAGTCGGTATTGTGACAGGGTATGGAAATGTTTCGGCAGAACAAGCAACCGATAACGCTGCCTATTTATTGCAATTAGCAGGAAGAAGTGATATCCCAGTAATCGATGGAGCACAGGGTCCTTTTTCTGGTGAGTTAGTCACATTTTATCCAGAAATACACGGCCCAGAGGGACTTGGTCCTATTCGGCCTCCAGAAAATATCCCCGGTAATCACAAACCCTTTCAAGAAATATTTTCAATCATCAAAAGATATAAGAATCATTTAACGATCGTGGATGTAGGACGATCCACATCCTTGGCTATTGCATTTCTTCTTGACGGAGAACAGTCGATGAAGTCTGTACGGGAAATTTACGTGATGGGGGGAGCCTTTAACTTTCCTGGTAATGTTACAGCTGTTGCTGAAGCGAACTTTCATGGTGACCCTGTTGCCTCCGATTTAGTCCTTGAAAATGGATCCAACATTACGATACTCCCTCTTAATGTGACTAACTTTTCCATCGTTACACCGGAAATAATAGACAGGATCACTCAGCAGCAAACCAATCCTTTCTCGTTTTTAATTAAGCCTATTTTTGATTATTATTTTAACGCCTATAAGAAATTGGTTCCAGGTATTAATGGAGCCCCCCTGCACGATGTTCTGACGCTGTTTGCTGTTATTGCTCCCGAACAGTTTGAATATTTATTACGGAGAGTCAGGGTTGAGTTTTCACTTCTGTCAAGAGGCAGGACAGTAGCTGATTTCCGTGCGAAGCCGACGGAAGAACCCAAAGAAACTCTTGATCGAATTGTCATCGGTTTCAATTATCAAGCGTTTATACAAGATTTTATCCGCACCCTAACTACTAAGTTTCCAGTGTCGAATTAACTATTTAAGCAATATCTTGTTTCAATTACATTAACTTTCAATGGATTCATAGCTTTTAAAACTGACAAACGTCACAAAAGAGAACCTCTAATTTGTTTAGAGGTTCTCTTTTGGACTTTATAACGCTTTCATAGAGATGAAACAAGACAGAATTTTTAAAAAACTTCATCCGGTGGTGCCTGAAATTATTTATTTCATCAAAAAAAGTCCCGAATAAAACTGAATGAATTAAAAAATTGCCTTCCCTATGAAAAGCTCGGCTTTATCGGGAGCTTTTCATATATCTTCGTCTTTTAAAACGTTCTTGATCGCATACATCGTAATCCAGACTTTCGTAAGCATGTAAAAAAACCCAGCCTAAGCTGGGTTGAAAAATGAATTGTGTACCGTGTAAAGTGCCCTTACTGTTTGCTATTGAGTTTAGATGGCGAGTATTGTTCATGAATCATGCCGCTTTGTTTTTGTTATATATATCCAGTGCTACAGCTGCAAGTAAAAAAAATCCTTTAATACCCTGTTGCCAGTCAATCCCGATTCCTATTACATCCTCAGCGGAAACATTAGCTTCCTTTAAGACCTGCGGGATAGTAATCTGCAAAACTTCCATATAATCTCCTGGATGCTGCAGCGCCCAATCTTCTCCAAGCTTAGTACCATTCGGAAGATGGCTGTCCATCACTCCATGCGTATATTCCTGCACTGCTGTAGCTACTTCCCTTCCAGTTTCAACTTCTGTTAAAAGAGATCTTCCACTCCAATTGGAGAAATTCCTTGTACGAGGCTGCTGACCGACATGGAGATCAACCAGCATTATGCCATTCAGTAGAGCTACTGCCATGTTCACTGCCTGCTCCGCCAATTTTCGTGTGTCTTTGAAAATCGTTTGTGTCTGCTGCTTTATGAGCGATCTTCATGCTGCGGTACCTTAAGCCTACTCTTTAAACAAGACATACAGAATGAACTTTTATATTTTCTCATTACTTCACCGCTATTTTCTACACTTGAATTTCTATTTGAATGCGAAAAGAACCTGATGTCTCACTAATAAAAAACGGATTCTCAGGATCTTTTCAAAATGTTAAATCTAACCATTGTGTAAACTTTTTCATTTTTGCTTTTCGTTGGGAATTGGCTGCTAACTCCAATAAAAGTAAAACATTAGACGTATTTATCCTATGTTTGAGAAGAAGAAAAAGACAAAAACATTGAATGGGGGAAGAAAAGACAGAGGCAGTACAGGGAATTCTTCTCATACCTTCAGTAATATTGAACGAGTGAACAATGTGGGTGTTGGTATTGCTGTGAATGTTGGTCATATATTATTAAAAACGTTCAGAGGTGATCTGTATGAAAAATAATCGACCACGTCCGTATAGATCGAGATCGTATAATGAAATCTTGAAATCCATGCACAACCGTTCACTGAAGAAAGAAGAAAATGAAAAAGGTAAATATAGGAACAAAACGTTATCCATTGTTGATACGTATATGGAAAGTGTCTTGGAAAAAGCACTGTTAAATCGAAAACTAGAGCTTCTTGAGATGAAAATTGATGCTGCCCTAGATGCAAAAGATAAAGCTTTATTTCTTGAATTATCCGCCCAATATGAGAAATTAAAACAACAACAATAATAGGATCAAAGTTTATGAGTTTACAATGAAGACGAAAATTCAAACTAAGAATGTTGTAAAATTGCAGAACGTGCCAAACTTCGTAAAACAGCTTCTCCCATTACCATTTCTATTATGCAAAAATCGAACTTGATATGATTTCTGACAAAAGAAATACCCACCATATATAAAAAGCCTGCTTTTTTCGGACGGTAATCAAATTGGCAAAGATATAAAAAACTGTAATTAATTCGTACTGTCTTTTTCATTTTTCCCTCGATTTTGATTTAGCATATGTGCTGTTTTTATTACCGAAGTTATTAATTCGTAAAATCAGTATTTTAAGCAAACATAATAATCCTTGCCTCCTACCTAGGAAAACTGCGGACATATTTTTCATAAACAGCATAAACTCCTTCTACAAAACATAGAAGGAGTTCTCCTATTTAAACAAACATATCGATCAATAAAACAGCAAAGAACGCGATAAATGAAAGCAATGTCTCCAAGACCGTCCATGTTTTAAACGTTTCTTTAACCGTTAATCCGAGATATTCTTTAACTAACCAGAAACCTGCATCATTAACGTGTGAGAACATGAGAAATCCCGCCCCGCGATAACAAGGAGTTCCAAGTTCACACCGGACATGTGCTGAATAATTGGCGACACAATACCAGCTGCCGTTGTAAGCGCGACTGTCGCCGAACCTGTTGCAATTCGGATCAACCCGGCTACCATAAAGGCTAACACGATCGGAGAAAGAAATAAATGATCGGACATTTGCGCAATCGATGTTCCTACACCGCTATCGATCAAAATTTGTTTAAATCCTCCACCGGCACTGATAATAAATATAATCGATGGGGAGCTGGACTTTCTTAACAATTATCCATCCATAATTAACAACATATTGCTGCATCCCCGTGTTATAGAATCCTTCACTGTACTCGATCACATGACCCGTTTCATCATAGGAATAACGGAACGCTTTAATAGAGGTGTTCCTTTATTTGCGTCAGCCGATCCTCTACATCGGAAGGTGCAATGGAAACTGCAAACTCATCACGAAACTTTTCTAAAGAAACTCCTTTCTCTTCAATTAAATCGTAGAGTGATTCAACATTTAAATCTGCAAGTTCGGCATCTTCCATTCGCATCGTTAAATAATGCGTAAATAGGATATACGGGACATCATCATCGTTCAATGCAGAGACACTGCTCCCCAAAATCGGTAGGCAACAGAATCCTTTTTATTGCAAACGACCTTTGTTTGCAGCCATTGCTTTTGAATTTTATGCCCTTCTTCGGCCAAAACCTCGGTAAATCGCTTCCCCTGCGACAGCTTTGAGGTCGCTCATTTCGGATCACTTTCGTCCCTTTGCCGTTTTTCTGAGTATGAAACTTAATGAAATTGACCAGTTATTCTAAAACCGATTTCTGCAACTAGCGTTGATAGTACAAATGTTCCTGTATATACGACTAGAGAAACCATAACTATACGCCAGCCTAATTTTTTAAAATCTTTCAAATCCTTTCCAAAAGATAAACCGGCATAAGCCAATATAGGTGTTGCTAAAGCCATAAAATTCACTTGTTCTGTTACTTTAGCAATTGATGCATTTCCAGGAAAAATCGGAGTTGTAACCAATAAAGCTAACATAGAAACCCAAACAACAATCGGCAGTTTAATAGGAATGATTTTTGCGAAAAGGAACCCCAATATCGTAACAGCAACAATAATTATCATGCCTGGTAATGCTTCAATAGGTGTAACATCGTATCCAACCCAATTTCCTATAAGGGCTATTAATCCAATAGTGATAAAAGTAAATATTTTATCTTTCATATAGTACCTCCCCCTTTATGTTCTTAAGCGCCGCCAATATTAGTCGTTTCATTTTGATCTTTTTTTGACTTTCGACCCAAAATAGGCTCCAGTTTTTTGTATAAATAATTTGTAAAAGGAAGAGAAAAAAATACACAAATATACGTACCCAAAATGGTTGTAATTATGTTAGCAGCTCCCGCGAAAACTGCAATATCCTTTGCGGATTCTGGAAATATAACGGCTAATGCTCCAGACATCGCAGCCATCATACTCCCTGACCCTACTCCGGCTCCCATAGCGAGTGAAATCGGGTGAAACCATCCCGTCTGAGCCATAAAACTCGCTAATACTGACAAATATAAAGCCCCAAACAAGGTACCGCATACATATACTCCTATTGCTCCACGTCCTTCTGGTGAATCAGAGCCATACTTTTCAGCAATAATTGCTAAGTTAGGTTCTCTATCAATGGAAAAGGTAGCTCCAACTGCTTCTCTTTTCATTCCAAGTAGTAAAGCAATTGGTAAACCTAAAAGGATTGTCCCTGCAAAATGTCCTGCTTCTTGTAATCCTAAAGAAATTCCCGCCTCAAATATCTTCGGCAATGATGGGCCCATTAGCATTCCTAATTTAGCTACAAAAAGCATGAATGAAATACCTAAAATATTGGCCGCCAAATTCATTTCCTTCATTTTTACTATATTGAATGAAGGTAAACTAATAATGGCTCCAATAATTAATGCATACAACATTGGAAACAAGGCAATGGTTCCAATCCCAATGTTAAAGTTTTTTACTCCGATAAATTCTGCTACACCGACTAGTATCAAAACAAATAAATGAATTTTCCAATTATTCCGCAGAGAATTTTCTATCACGTTTTCGTCCTCCTTTTAAAATAGTACTGATGCTTATTGGATTTTTTGAGTAGTATTTATAGCTAGTGCAACGATTAGTGAAATACCTTGAATCATCGCTTTTTCATCTGGCAGAAAGACATCACTATGCAGCTTGATGGGTTCCTCTGTGTTTTCTCCTACTCCCAAGAAAACAAAAGTACCCGGGACTTTTTCTAAATAGAAGGCAAAATCTTCACTTGCCATACTTGGTTTATTCAACCACTGAACTGAGTTTTCTCCAAATAAATCAGAAGCAATAGCAGCGGCATGTTCATTAAATTTCGGGTCATTTATAGTTACCGGATACCCAACTGAAAAATTAAACTTTATATCAACTTCTAATTTAAGAGCTGAAGCGACCCCCTGGATAATTCGTTTAATACTTTGCCTCGCTTCCGTACGTGTGTTCGCATTTAGGGTTCGTACAGTTCCTTTAAAACTAGCTTTTTCGGGAATGATATTGTAGCCATCTCCCGCTTCAATTGTTCCGATTGTAATAACAACAGAATCTACTGGATCAATTTCTCTGCTAACAATTGTTTGTAGAGCCGTTATAACCTGAGCAGCACCCACAATAGCATCTACTCCTTGATGAGGTGCTGCCCCGTGACCTTGCTTACCTTTTAATACCACATCAAAAGAATCCATACTTGCCATAATTTCACCATTTCTAAATCCATATATTCCAGTTGGTAACTCAGGCCAAACATGAAAAGCAAAAACATGGTCAACGTTCGGGTTACTTAATACACCCTCTTCAATCATCATTTTTCCTCCACCCTTCATCTCTTCAGCAGGTTGAAAAATGAATTTGATCGTACCCGAAAGATAATGCTTATTTTGAGACAAAACTTTAGCCGCAGCTAGTAACATTGCGGTATGCATATCATGTCCGCATGCATGCATAACCCCAGGCATTTTAGATTTATAGTTTACATCTGTTTTCTCCTGAATAGGTAATGCATCAATATCAGCCCGAAAAGCTAGCACAGGCCCTTCCTTTTCTCCATGAAGAATACCAATAACCCCTGTCTTAGCTACTTCGGTTGTTACTTCAATTCCAAGCTCTTTTAAATAATTTGCAATTATTTCAGCAGTTTTATACTCTTCAAACCCTAGCTCGGGATTTTCATGGATCATTCTTCTTAATCTCACAGCCTCTTCATATAAACCACATGCTTGCTCTACAATTTCAGCTGACTTTAATGAATTTGAAAAATTTGTGATATTCATTATCATTCATCCCCTAAAAGAAAAATATTTACAAAGTAAGAATTGACAAGATGTCGTCAACCCAGCAATAAATTATTTTCGGCAGGTTGTACCGTGTTCATCATCATCCCCTTACGATATAATACGGAAAAACAAAAAGGCTCAAGGTCTCTCTACCTTGAGCTAACTTACAGGGAAATAGACATCACAAAATGTCAGTATGTGCACAAACTGAATTCAAATGATGTTCCATGTACCTCCGTAGTCAGGCCATTTACGGCAGCCTGGTAGAAACTTTCGGGCCATATCCCCGAATTTATACGAAATGATTAACGCCTCAGCGCTAAAAGCCAGTACGCTTTTAAAACTGTGACTTTTATACTGTTTAAATGGAATTATACAAATTGGCACAGAATTCGTCAATCTATTTACGAATGTTTTTTATTGAGAGTTTATTAAATGTTCGTTTTTTATTCCTTCTCGATCGTTCGTGGAATCACTTTTCGATCTTTAAGCACGAGAAGGCTACTATTAAGTCAGTTGCATTAATCGCCATCATACCACTCCATATTCATGGAGCAAATGTAACTTCAATCGTTCCGCATTGACTTATAAAAACAATCTTCTGCATACTTTTCATTACATGGTGTAGTTTGGCCCTCTTTGTAGTTCCACCTAAGTATCATATTCCTTGTATCAACTCTTATAAAAGAAATTCCTAAGTAGACAACTCAAAAAAGGAAGGCATTATTTCCTCAATGCTTTGCCACTTGGAGTTACATTTTCGGGTGGATCTTGGACTGATTTAATCTATCACGTTTTTGAAAAAGAACAATCCTATTTGCCTTTATCCATTAGCCCAGATTCAACAAGATTCGGGAGGCGATCTTCAGAAAATTGTAATATTTATGTCCGAGTATTATAAAAATTCAGTTTATAATGAGGAAAAAGAAAGTATCTCCGTTAAAGAATCAGTAGTTGAAAATAAAAGGGAATTGCTTGAAGATAAAAAAGTTCTTGAACAGATCGAAAAGCGTATTAAATCTAGACATCAATACGTCCACCCTTTGGTACAAACAAAGTAGTAAGGAGTTTGACGCGAAATCGAAAAATTTCATCTTTCCTCTTAATTTTAACCATCAAGCCCTCGGCAAAGAACCGTGGGCTTGATCTTTGCCTTTTTATCAAAAGGGATTTTTTCGGTGGAAAACCGGATCACATTGGAAAGGACGCGGCTATATATAATAGTTCTGGAAAGCTTTCCAAATAATCATTTAAATATCCGATCCTACTTCTAATAATCCATTAATCTCTGAAACATAAGAACCGTTCATCGGCTGATCCAGTTACCTTGTTAAACCATGAGGTAGCTGTTTCCTTCAAGACAAGGTTTAGCGCTTGAATATTTTTTTTACCAGTATCTTTTAACCAAGCACGTCCTACTTCTTCACCATTTTCAGCAAATGGAGCAACACCATTTTTCCATGTTGCCCGGCCGCAGAGAACACCGTTGAAGGCAGAGCCTGATTTCTTCGCAAATGCTAAGGTTTGTTGGAACAGTTCTGCACTTACGCCAGCGCTTAAAAAGATAAATGGCAATTTCGTTGCTTCAGACTGCTCTTTAAAATACGCTGCTGCTGCTTCCTGACTATAGGCTGTCTCGCCTTGAGTGAAGCCCCCCACAAAATTCATATCCACTGGAACTTCTACCTTTAAAACATCCACCTTGTATTGCGGTTTAGAGAATTCCCTCATTGCTTCAATGACTTTATGAGGCTTTGCTTTGGCATATTCCATGCTTGCCACATCATCATACTTGGCATCGTAAGTCACAATCTCTAAAAAAAATGGAATGTCTTCCGCTGCGCATTCAGACCCGACCCGTTCCATATAAACATGCTTATAGTCATTAATTTTTTCATCTTCATCGACATCGTAGTACAGTAAAAATTTAATCGCATCTGCACCAGCTTCCTTCAGGCGTCTAACAGACCACTCTGTCAATAAATCAGGCAAACGGCCCACCGCTGCTGCATCATAGCCTGTTTTTTCATAGGCCACAAGTAAACCTGCGTCTGAATGGCGGACTTTTGCAGCCGGCAGACCATATTCCGGATCCAATAGAATCGATGTTGCATACGGTGTCAACTCTTCTGAAACTAATTCTTTAAAACGGACGATCCCCTCATCTCCGACAAAATTTGAACTTCCTGCAGCAATCATTTTCTTTAATGAACCGCGCTGATCAATTGCCAAAGCTCCGATAATCCCATTCTCATCGGATAAACGTTTTAGAGCCGATAATTTATTTTTCGTTAACATCGATAATCACCTCTGCTAATCTATTTTTTTAATCTCTACCAATTCAAAAAATGGACCGAACTTCGCAATGTCAATATATCCTGTTCCTGCTTCTATCGTATTAAGCAAGCCTGTTGTCATCGCGGTTTTCAGTACGTCTGAAACAGACTGTTTTCGTTTCAGAGCAACCGCTAATCCGGCAACAGTGGCATCACCGGATCCGACAGGATTCACCACGTCGATAGCAGGGATAGTAACTCTATAATAATCTCCACCATGTTTGACGAAAGCACCGGACTCTCCCAGTGAAACGACAACCCATTCAATCCCATCAAACATTTCATTGATTAACACTCGTTTCAGGCTGCTGTTACTCCTTTCCACTTCTATGCCAAAAAGCTGGGACAGCTCCGCAATATTCGGCTTGATGGCAAATGGTTTCACCTTATGGTTCAAAACCTGTTTTAACGATTTTCCTGAGGTATCAACAATCACGGGAATTCCCTTCTCCTGTCCAATTTCTACCATCATCTGGTAAAATCCAGACTCTAATCCTTTTGGTAAACTACCCGAAATGGTCACAAGGGTAATTTCAAAAAGCAGTTCCCGATATTTTTCTAAAAAGGCTGCCCCTTCTTCCGCCGATAAAGTCGGGCCGGATTCTAAGATTTCTGTTTGCTTGCCATCATGAAGAATGGCGATACAATTTCTTGATTCTTGATTAATTTTGAAAAAGTTATTTCCAATATCGCTTTTCTTCAATTCCTGAATAATGAAATCGCCGATAGTTCCGCCAAGCACACCTGTCGCCATAACGTCTTCGCCCATTTGCTTGACGATCCGAGCGACATTTAACCCTTTACCGCCAGCTGTTTTATAAACATTTTCTACACGGTTCACATGATCCAGTTTTAAATCCTGAATCGGATACGATATATCAACGGATGGATTCATCGTAACAGCTAAAATCATCGTACTCCCTCTTCCTCAATGGAATCTTTCGCTTGAAACAGGCAAACACCAACAAGATACGTCGCATTTAAATCAAGCTCCGGCGTCAATACGATAAAATCAGCATCATGACCGGCTGAAATCATGCCGCATTCCCCATCAATTCCAATACTTCTCGCAGGTGCTGTACTTGCCATATAGATGGCTTCCTCCGGGGTGGTAATTCCCCAATCAACGGAATTTTTTACAGCGTCTTTTAATTGCAAAATACTGCCTGCTAAACTTCCGTTCTTCAATCAAGCTGCCCCGTTCTTCACTTCGACAGGAAATTCTCCAAGTTGATAGCGGCCTTCACTGCACCTCTGTTTAGAAAAAGTAGCTGCCAAGCAACCTTTCACGAAATTTACTTATATTCATGGATGGTTACACCTTTAACGACACGATTAACCGCTCCACTTGGCGAAGGAGTATCAGGTTTATTCCCGACATTAATCGAAGCCAGCAGTGCGATCGTTTGTCCAACCATGAGGAAAGGCAATGTCAGGTAAGCATCCGGTAAGGTACGAGCGTCATCGTCGAATAAGAACGTATCACCGACATAATTCTTGCCCCCGTCCACTGCGATGGCACAAATAGCACTGGCGATTTGATCCTGTCTCAATTCATTTAACATATCGAGGTCGTAACAACGGGTATACGGATGGTTGGAAACAAACATAAACACCACTGCTTTTTCATTTACAAATGATTTAGGACCGTGGCGGAATCCGAGTGATGAATCAAAAGAAGTGGCAATTTTACCAGCAGTTAACTCCAAAATTTTTAATTGAGCCTCTCTTGCCAAGCCCTCAAAGCAGCCTGAGCCAAGATAAATAATTCGTTCAAAGCCGGAAGAAATCATTTTTTTAATATCAGCTTCTCTGCTAATAACGCTTTGACCCATGCGGCGGATCGTTTCGACAATGTTCAATTTTTCTTCGATCGATAGCGTATCAAAAATGAGTAGTGCAGTCAGGGCCATACAGGTGTAGCTTCCAGTCATCGCAAAGCCTTGATCATTGGATCTTTCAGGCATCAATAATAAGAGGTTATTTTCATCCCCTTTTGCCCGTTGTGCCAACTTCCCATCCTTAGAGCAGGTGATTGTAATTTGATAAATATTTGTTACCACTTGTTCTGCTAACTCCACAGTGGCAACACTTTCTGGGCTGTTTCCGCTTCGTGCAAAAGATATTAATAATGTCGGGATATCCGCTTTTAAGAATTGATACGGGTTTGATACGATTGTCGTTGTTGGAACGCTCATCAAGTCCCACTGTTTCTCATTCACTTTTCCTTTAATAAATGGAGTTACAGTGTCACCGACATAAGCGGAAGTTCCTGCTCCCGTAAAAATAACCCGGATACGATCATGTTTTTCCGTCATATTTCTCAAAAATGCTTCAATCTTTGAACTCTTCTTAGTGTACAATGCAAATGTTTCGCCCCATAATTCAGGCTGTTGTTTGATCTCCGCTGTTGTAATTGAAGCCCCTAGTGGCATTAAATTTTCCCGACTTAACGTAAACATCTTTGACACTCCTCGTCTAATATTTAGTTCCCTTCGAATACCCGTAATCCCGCACCAACGACGCCGTTGTTCTCCTTAATCGTGCTAATCGACATGTGGCTTAATAAATGCTGTTGTTCAGGGATTTGGTACAATTTCATTTTTTCTACTATAATTTCAAGCAAAAAAGGGTTGTTAGTAATGACACTTCCACCAAAAACTACTTTATGCGGGTCCAGTAAGCAGGAAATGGAATAGAGCGCTTGTACCCAATTGTCTGTCACCTCGTTTATGATGTTCTGATACTCACGTGCCCCGCCTTTGTAGCGTTCAAAGACATCCTTAGTTGATAGTTCCGCCATCTGCAATTCCTTTTGTGCTAATTTTTCAATCGCAGGTCCCGCAGACGCTTGTTCCAGTCGCTCTAATTTCTTGGCAGTCTTTGAAAAGACTGGAATCAAGCCGAGTTCTCCGGCAAATCCAGCTCCCCGGAAAAATGAACCGTTTTGAATAATGGAACAGGAAATGCCTGTACTGATTGTCACATAAACAAACGTTTCATCGCTTTCTGCCTGGGTCTCTTTCCACTCGCCAAAGGCAGCCATGTAAACATCATTGTCGATCGTAATCCGCTGGAGTCCGAATTGGTCTCGTAAACGGGAAGTAAGGGGAAACTTGGTCCATGGTAAATTATTTTGAAAAACCGCAATCCCTTGTTCACGATCTACCTTGCCCGGTACACCGACACCAATACCATACATATCTGCAATTGTAAAAGATGAATCTTCAAGAACTTGTTCTACCGCTTTTACGACTCTAGTAAACATCTTTTCTCTGTTAGAGGGATCACTTTTTGTCTCCGCACGATTCAGCAATTCCCCTGTTTCCGAAATGATTCCAGCAGCAATCTTTGTCCCGCCAATATCAATTCCAATTGCCTTATTCATATTCACGCTCCTCTACTAGCAGTTTTGTGTATTCTGCTGTAAAAATTGCTGCATTGAGAAGACGAGTTTTCCTCAACAAATTTATTACATGCATTATACAAAGTTGGATTGTTGGTACAAGTAAACAAATTCATTTTCCTACCTGAATCGTTAATACAAAAAACATATAATGCGAACATACCCGATCACATTATATGTTTTTCAGGAAAGACTTTAACGAGGCGTGTATGCAACAAATCAAATACCCGGCCCTTTGACTCTTGGGCGCTCCCGATTGTTTGCCAGTATTGATCTGAAGGCTGTCTTTTAGTAACGCAGCTTCGATGACCACAGCAAGATTTGTTCCGCCAACCACTCCTCCTCATCCGTAAGTGATACGGCCGTTTTAAACGGGGAACCACCAGCTAAATCACATAAGAATACGATAGATTCACATTCTTATAATCTTGATAAAGCCTCAAGCAGCTTTCTCTCAAGATCGCCTGTCGAATCGTCTTCAAGAAAATCCACGTATTCCACATTGGATTAATCCCCAGCGATCAGTTTTACAGATGATTGAAGGCCTAAACGTTTGTCGATTCGCTGTTAGCAAACTATTCGGCATGAAATTAGCCCCCCATTTTTTTGATGAAAAGGAGATATACTAACTCCTGCACAACCCTGTTTAACATTCCAAATGTTGAAAGGTTGCTATGGAGAAAATCCCAATCAAATTTGAATTTGGAAATATCAATCAGACTTTCGGCCAACAGGACATAATCATGTAGGTTGTAGGTACGTCACTACCAGACGAGGTACACCTAGATTAATTTTCTAGGCGGACATGGTATTTAAACTTATCACCCCTGGCGATCGTATTGGTATATTCAATGACCCGGTTTATTCCATGTGTTATTCGTTCAATACGTAAACATGGCAGGGATGGAGGCATTTGTAGCAACTTTGCCTCTTTTTCATTTGTCATTACTGGCATAAACAACTCATCTGCCATTGTGATTTCTGTTTCAAAACGATTTCTGAAAATATCGTATAAAGCTGTATTTTCTAGATCTTTTTTTGTTATACCCGGAAATAAATCATAGGGTACAAAAGAAGTTTCAAGCATCATTGGTATATCATCAGCAATACGTAATCTCGAAAAACAATATATTTTAGTGCCCTCAGCAACTATAATCTTATTACTAATCTTTCGATCGGCTTCAATAACATCAAACGATAAAACTTTCGAGACAGGAACCTTACCCAACTTTTTCATCTCTTCTGTGAAGGAATAAAATTTAACCAGTTCTTGATTAACTTTTTTTGGCGAGACAAAAGTACCTTTTCCATGCACTTTATAGATATATCCATCTTTCTCGAGTTCGTTTATCGCCTGCCGAACTGTTGTCCGAGATAAATCATACTGTTGGCATATTTCCCTCTCAGACGGTAACTGCCCATTTTCTCCTATTTCATCTTCCATTTTATTAACTAATATATCCATCAACTGGATATAAAGGGGGATTCTGCTGGTCTTATCAATTCGTGTCATGTCTCACCTCTATTGGTAATGTGGTCACTACCAGTGTACTCCCTTTTCAACCTTTAGTAAAGGTTTTTAACAAAATGTATTAGGCGCGGTAAACAAGACCACTACAAAGAACTAGTGCATTAAATATATTAATCAATGCAATAAGCTCTGGAACACTGTGTATTTGAGTGAAGCAATAAAAGAATTTAATAAAAAGAAGAATTACTTCCCCACATCTTTTATTTAAAGGTCTTAGTGAATTAGCTGGTAATCTATTTGAATCAAATTTATATTCTTCAGGAAGATTAATATTCCCATCTTAAAGGTGTATTCTATAACTTAAGCCAAATCCCTTAACATACAGGTATTTGGCTATATTTATGTGGAAATTTGCCAAGCGTAAAAATTTCCGAAATGTTGGCGGTACCCCATCAAGTTAAAATTTTATGCACCCCCAAAAACGACTTTTTGTAACATTTATCGTTTTGGGGTGACCTGTTTTCTTAGCTTGATAGGCATGTGATGGTCTCCTTTTATAGAGCAATTTTTCCCTTCTGACAGATTACTTTGCGGTCTACAGCAAGAACCCTGCACCAAGATCTAAAAAAACAAACGACAATAGGAGAAGCAAAATGAGCGACAAAAAGATTCAAAAGAAAGGAACAAAGTGAAAAATCAAGAACAACCAGAAAAACAAACAAATCCAACCGAAGGTTATAGCACCGACATTTTAATTTTTAAATAAAAGCCAAGAGACTTTTTTATGTCTCTTGGCTTCAGAAGTCATTTAATTATTTTACAACTATTAAAATTTTATCATGAATAGACAGCTTTTGGCTTGGTTTCGTAAAACGATTGTTTAAAAGAATCTCGCCGTTTTTTATCTTTTGAACGATTTCAGTTCGACTCCAATCTTCAATATAGTCTGCAAGTGTACGGTCTAAACGGAAGCTGCCTTCAGCTGAAGATATGTTAATTTCATAGAATGTTTCAGTTGATTTAAAAAGGGAAATTTTCTCACCATCCTGGATTAGATTGAATTCTGTTTCGACAAGATTGGCTGGGTCAACATGTTCAGAAAACGATTTATAGATATCTAGCTTCTTGTTCCACGAATGATTCTTCGGACATTTATAGATGGCAAACTGATAGATGTTTTTACCGTTCGCGTTATGTCTTCGAATCGTAGTGTCTGTAAAAATCGTTACTTTCCCGCACATTTTGCATTGCTTTCTCACTGTATCGGCTTTCTGTTTTTTACGAAGCACTAAAGAGTATTGCTCTGTTTGCATTTTTTTCACCTCGAAATAATAGCGAGGGAATACAACTTCTATTTGAAAATCTTGCAGGACGCAAAACCCTTTAACAAGGAGAGCAAAGAACGCATAATTAAAAGTTTAACGGACTGCAGTTCGCTGTATTTCCTCTGTAATGGGATGTAGACAGACTTCTCCCGTGGTCAAAAACGAGATGTTTTTTAACGGTTGAGAAGCAATCCAGTTGTATCCATTACAGATTAGATGTTGGCATACAGGTCACTGAAGTTCCTTTCTTTCAAACAGATTAGTTTAATTTTACCATATTTTATATGAAATGGATACAAAAATATCTTTCTTATAAAATGACATTTTTAAGTCTCTTGGCTTTTATGAGATCCAAATTATAATTTAAAATGATCTCCCTTACACACAGAGGCACCCGATCAGATATGACCGGGGTTCAAAGGAAAGAGTTTTATTCGGATTACTTTAATATATGTAATGGGTCCAATAGGGACTTCGAGTTCAATGAAAAAACGCAAGTAAGCAATTCGTTAACATAATGATGTTTTTTTCTTTAACAATCGCGCTCGTATTATAAGCTTAACCAGTTTATCTGGTTAGCTTATTTTTTATGGTTTATTCTTTAGGTAGCCGGGGTAAACTACATCAATTGTTGTTCGATCCAATCTATATATGTTTCTTCAATAACCTCTGCTGGTTGTTCGTAAGCAGACTGTATTCTCATTTTAATTGCTGCCTTAGATGTTTCTTTAAATATATCTCTATATCCGAAGAGATAGGCTTTACGTCCAATCCTTAATATAGCTACTTACATATATTATTTTGAGGATGCCATTCCTCGAGTCAAAGACTTCCATTCGAATGGACGCTCTGTGAAATTGGCCATTCACAGAGTTTTTCTTTATTTAAGCAACATAAAAACAGCCGTCTCCGAAGAGACAGGCTTTTTCTCTTTCACCTTCCATTTCTTGTTGCATATAGATAAGGGAGTATCATGTATTTCATGCTGCTGATAACCCTGCATCTCATCCCCTATCTGCAGGGTTATTTGCTATCTGGCACAATCAACTTCACATTTGAACGATACATAACGATATCTCCAATTACACAGTAATCCTCTGTTGATCATTCAGTTGATCATTAATGGCAGCCGCGTCGTAATTTTCTGCAGTTCTAACAAACGCCTGATTATCATGTGTAACCACTATTGATCTCTCCCTTTGGCTTTTAATCCCCTCCACGTGGGGTCGTGAACAAAACCTTACATTGAAAGGGCAATAAAAATAGCGTTAGCTTAATGCCAACACCTATCCCCTAATCTCTTCAGTTAATTGGACTCTGTCACTCCAGTTGCAATCCATGCAACAAGCAGCAACTGCAGAATAATCATAAGTTGCGACAGAAAAGGGGACAACCACAACCAATTTTTAAAACGAGCCTTCCAATTGATCATTTCTTACACCCTCTCGATTTCTATTTTTTCAGCGTCGGATTTGATCTAATCCTCAACGGAAGCCAGCAGATGTCCTGTATCGCCAAATGCATTAATCTGTTCTCTATCCCCAATCACTCGGTGAATCGTCTTCTTTGGTTTAGGTGTGACCTTTGGTTTTGGAAGTGGATTGGTCGTTACCTTTTTCTTTTTCAAAATTTCAGCCAGCATGGCCAAAGTTTTTGGACCAGCTGAAGTCTGAGTGATCAGGCTGATTCGTATGACCTGAGCGTACTTATATTTTTCCTTTTAACATTTTCTTTAGTTCATCAATGGTAATTATCCTCATTGCCACTTAGGTACCCATTTTCAATTCCACCTTGTGGTTTCTAATACATCGGAATCAGTAAAAAACTAAAAGGCGGGCCAAACGGCCGGTATTAGTGCTTCTAGTAAAGGGACATAATGTAAGGAAATATCGACATGATGGAAGCCGGTAATCTATCGCGAATATCTCTCATCAGGTTAAACCCGGATTCTAAGTTCTCAATCCGGAAAAGTATCTTTTCTTGAGTATCATTTATTTTTTCAAGAGACTCACTCGTTTTCTCAATAATGTCGAGCAAGGCTTTTTCTCTCAAGCAGTCCAACCAGTTTCAATGATAATTTTCTTCCTCAGTAGTCCCAGTATCCCTAGATACCATTGAAGAGATAAATCGACAAATAGTTCTGCAGGAACACCTAGTTATTGGAGAGATGAATCAATACACTTAGCAGTGATGAGACTATAAGTAAACTAATGGAAAAAGGCATCCGAAATAAACTATGGATGCCTTTGCTTTGATTTGTTCAAGCCATACTTCCTCCTTTAAAACTGGTGTTAATGGTCCTTACTCTTTTCTATCCTTGCAAATACTATTCAGAGCCCGAATTTTTGAATTTTTTTATAAAATGTGCTTCGCGGGATTTCGCACAGTTTTGCAGCAAGCGTCACGTTTCCTTTTGTTTTCTTCAGTGCGTCCATTATCACATCACGCTGTACTTTATCCCGAAAGGAAAGGGATGGCTCCTCTTTTAAGGGTAATTGGTGTTCTGCTTCCTGATGTTCCAATGGCAGCAGAAGACGGTTCAGTTGATCAGTGTCCATTGTGGCCGGCGGCAAAATATGCAGCCGTTCGATCACATTAAATAGCTCTCTGATATTGCCGGGCCAGTGGTAGGCCATCATTTTTTCCATTAAATGATCCGGCCAGTTTGGAACAATCCCGCTTATCTCGCAATAATACCGGATAAGATCGGGAATGTCTTCCTTTCTCTCGCGGAGTGCAGGAACCACCAGCGGATAAACGTGGAGCCGATAAAATAAATCTTTCCTAAACGACCCTTTCTGAACGAGCTGTCCCAGATCCTGATGAGTGGCACAGATCACCCGGAAATCAACCGGGATTTCCTTCGTTCCTCCGACAGGGGTCACTTTTTTCTCCTGGAGCACTCTTAGTAGAGCCACCTGCATGGCCGGTGAAATTTCCCCGATTTCATCCAGAAAGATGGTTCCTCCGTCCGCCTGCTTAAATTTCCCTTCGGCCCCTTGTTTTTTAGCGCCTGTAAATGCACCCGGTGCATAACCGAATAGTTCACTCTCCATCAGTTCTGCCGAAAGCGCTCCACAGTTTACGGCAATGAACGGTCCTTTTTTTCTTGGACTGTTTTCATGAATTGCACGAGCGACCAGCTCTTTTCCTGTTCCGGTTTCTCCTGAAATATAGACACTCAGAGAACGGGGGGCAACCCGTTTGATCCCTTCGATCGTTTGTTGAAAGGCAGGACTACTGCCCTTTTCGCCAGGGAACGAAAAAGTAGAACTGCCGACTGTTTTCTGGACTTGTATTTGCGGACTCTGCTGATCGGGCACCAAACGGACACAATAACCAATGATGCTTTTGTGGTCATTATATAATGGTACTTGGGTTTCCTTGATCAGACCAAAGTGAATGGCGTCTTTGATTTTCATTCCAGCCAAATCCGTACATCTTCGGCGAAGGGCTTGCCCCATAGCTAAAATCTTACCGGAAGGGCTGCAGATCGCCAGGTGGGGATGGGCTTCAATCATGTCCATGGACAGCTGGATGAGTTCCATCTCCATCTGACAGGTCTGGACTCTCAGTTCCTGTTCAATGGCCTGTGAAACCGAAGCCACAACACCGAGCATATACGGATGAGCTGAATCTATCGGGCAGGAAACATCCAGAACACCGAGGATTCTGCCTTCAGGATCATGCACAGGAACGGCAGAACAGCTCCATTGATGTGATGCGATCGAATAGTGCTCTGTCCCGCTGACGAGCACAGCCTCTTTGGTTTGAAGGGCCGTACCGATAGCATTGGTACCCACTTCTTCTTCGGTCCATTTGACCCCTTCGACAAAATTGATTTTCGAGGCATCAGCAACTATCTTCCGGCTGCCGGTCAGTGACAAAACATAGCCTTCGGAATCAATTAAAAGCGCCATCATTCCTAGCTCATGAATGGCCTCTTTCATTCGTGCGATATGAGGCTGGGCCGCTTCTAAGAAGAAAGAACTTTTCTTTTTTTGGTGGAGCAGCTCCTCCTGTGATAAAATATGGCGCCCCTTGGTCAAATAAGGATCCACTTTGACCTCTTTGCACCGGTGCCAGGATTCCTGAATGCGTTTACTCAACCGGGATGGATCGAGAACTCCTTCATGTACAAACCGCTTCCATGTGCTCAAATAACAGTTAGACGCAAGCATTTTGACCTCCTCTATCCTATTAAGAGTGTGGAAAACAAAGCTTGTCCAACAACCAACATCATATTTTAGAATTTTCTGTCTGTTTTTTCTTATTATATCGGAGATTTAAAACGCTTACAATCCGCATAAAAAAAGGCACGCAAATGCCGTGCCCGTAAGCGAAGCTGATGATCCTTTGTGTTTCTTTCAGGAAAAAACGACACCGCCATCAATCATGATGGATTGGCCGGTCATGTAGTTGGAATCATCGGAGGCCAGATAAGAGACAAATTGTGCGACATCCTCCGGTTTTTCTGGACGGCCCAGGGCAATTCCCTCAGAAAACTGCCTGAACGCTTCCCCTCTTTTTAAATCCATATACTCTGCCATACGTTCATCAATATGTTCCCACATCTGTGTTCCGACAATGCCGGGACAATACGCGTTTACCGTAATCCCAAACTGTGCCAGTTCTTGAGCAGCCGCTTGTGTCAGTCCCCTGACCGCAAATTTGGTGGCTGAATACACACCGAGGAGGCTAAACCCTTTATAACCGGCGATGCTGCAGGCGCTGATAATTTTGCCGCTCTGTTGTTTTTTCATCTGCTCTGCGGCTGCCTGCAATCCGTACAGCACACCAAACACATTCACATTAAAAATGCGCTCCAAATCTTCTTTGGTTACCTCGAGCAGGGGCTTGACCTGGGCGATCCCTGCATTAGAAACCATGACATCCACACTGCCGAACGCCTCTTGAGCCTGTGATACGATTTCGAATACTTCGTCCCTGTTGCTGACATCCGCTTTAACGGCGAGACTTTTTCTCCCAAGACGCTCAATTTCCCCTGAGACGCTTTCTGCCTTCACCTGGTCAACATCATTGATTACTACGTTAAACCCGTCACTTGCCAGACGTAATGCAATGGCTCGCCCAATGCCCTGGCCGGATCCTGTAACGATCGCTGTTTTTAATTCCTTCATGCTTTTCTTCCTCTCTTCCGTTTTAAATCAAGCATGAACCGCCTGGCCAACCGTACTGGCAATCGCCTCTGAAATGGCCTCAGACAGAGTGGGATGGGCAGCGATAAAATCCTCAAGAACGTCCACGGTTAACTCGCCGTGAAGCATGAGCGTTCCCTGCCCAATCAGTTCAGTCGCCCGCGGACCGACAATGGAAATGCCGAGCACTTCATTGTACTGCGGATCAATCACTACTTTTACCTTTCCGAATGGCTCATTGAGAATCAGTGCTTTTCCGTTGGCACCAAAAGAGAACTCCCCTGTTAGCACGTCCCCGTACTGTTGTTCTGCCTGTCTCTGTGTCAAGCCGACACTGGCAATTTCCGGAGAGGTATAAATACATCGTGGTGCCGCTTTGTAATTCACTTTCCTGTTACGACCGCAGGCATTCAATGCAGCCACTTTCCCTTCATGAAAGGCCACATGAGCAAGCTGAATTCCTCCTGTTACGTCTCCTGCAGCAAAAATGTGCGGCAGGTTCGTCTGCATGTACTCATTGGCCTGAATTCGGGCTTTTTCAGTGACTATGCCTATATCATCAAGGCCCAGACCGGTTACACGAGGTTTCCTTCCCACAGAAACCAACACTTTTTCAGGACTCATGTCGACCCGCTGTCCATCAACCTCATAAATGGCGGTCTTCGTATGTGCCTCAAGCTTTTTTAAGGAGGCAGACGTATGTACTTCTACACCGTCCGTTCTCAGCCGTTCCTCAAGAACAGCGGCAATGTCTGTGTCTTCACCTGGCAGCAGCTGATCTGCCATCTCGATCATCGTTACCTTTGTTCCAAACCGACTGTAAATGCTGGCAAACTCGCAGCCTATCACTCCCCCGCCAACAATGAGGAGCGTTTTGGGAATAGTTTTGAGCTCCATCGCCTGGCCGCTGTGAAGCAACCATTCCCCATCAAACTGCGCAAAAGGAAGCTCCGCTGGCTCCGCCCCTGCGGCTATGATGCAAGATTCAAAGTCTATGAATCGTTCAGAGCCGCTGTTTTCATCGATCCGCAGCGTGTTCGCTGTTAGAAACCTGGCATTTCCAGAAATCACGGTCACCTGGTTCTTTTTCATCAAATATTGAATGCCCGAAACTAGTTGATCTTTAATCGAGTTCTTGCGCTGCTGTACCTTCTCCCAGTTAATCACAGGTTCTGCAGAGGAAACTGAAACGCCAAATTCTTCCGCATGCTGAATTTTCCCAAGTACTTCCGCGCTTTGCAGGAGTGTTTTTGTTGGCATGCAGCCTTTATTTAAGCAGGTACCTCCCAAGGCTGCTTGATCGATCAGAATAACCTCTTTCCCCTGCTGTGCTGCGGTGATTGCAGCAACGTACCCGGCAGGCCCGCCTCCGATCACTGCGATTGTTTCCATCAAGTCCACCTTCTTTCTATACAAGAATTGCAAACGGATCTTCCAAATACTGTTTAATTGTCTTTAAAAAAGCGGCAGCAGGCGCTCCATCCACAATTCGGTGATCAAAAGTCAGGCTCAGCGGCAGAATGGTGCGGCGTTCAAGCTGTTCTCCTTTATACACTGGCTGGTCTTCCGTAGCTCCAATGCCTAGAATCCCGCTTTCCGGAGGGTTCAGGATTGGGGTAAAATGCTCTACTCCATACGCTCCAAGGTTGGTTACCGTAAAGGTTGAACCTTTCATCTCTTCACTGCTGAGCTTCCCTTCTCTTGCTCGGTCTGCCACCGTCCGGATGGCTGCGGACAACTGCGACAGAGAAAGTGACTCCGCATGTTTAATCACCGGAACAACGAGACCATTTTCAAGTGCTACCGCCATGCCAAGATGGACGTTTTCACTTTCGCGGATGGAATTTTCCAGTAAAGTGCTATTCATCACCGGGTGTTCTTGCAACGATAATACAACCGCCCGGGCAATAAAATCAGTCAACGTGAGTTTCGCTCCAATCCTGCGTTGCACAGATTGAGCGCTTTGAGCCTGGAGCGTTTTCAATTCGGTAATATCCGCCTTCATGTTGATGGTCAGCTGGGCAGTATTCAGAAGACTTCTGTGCATCCGTTCGGCAATGACCTTGCGCATACCCGACAATGGCCTTGATGGCTGTTCCGTCAAAGCTGGCGATTCGTATTGTGTAAGAACAGCCGGCTCTTGGCGCGAAATTTGCGATTTTGTCTCCAGTGCCTTTTGCACATCTTCTTTTGTAATCCTTCCTCCCGGCCCTGTTCCCGTCAGGTTTTGAATGTCCAGATTGGCCTGGGCAGCCATTTTTCTGGCAACAGGCGAAATTCTGACCTTTTCAACGGCAGCGGGTAACGTGGCAGGAGAATCTGCCTTTTCTTGCCGCTTTATCTCCGGGTTTTGCCTCTTTGGCTCTGCGGAGATACTGGCTGCGGCCTCTTCCCTGGCCTCTTTTTTTACGATCGTTTCATTCGGCTGCCCGATATAGGCGATCGGAGTTCCAGGTGGCACGCCCTGTCCCTCTTCTACCGCAATCTCCAGAAGGACTCCTTCTCCAGGCGACTCAATTTCCTTTTCTATTTTTTCAGAATTGATGCTGGCGATCAATTCTCCTTTTTGTACCGAATCGCCTACTTTTTTGTTCCAGACGGAAACGGTTCCTTCTTTCATCGCCATACCGAGCTTTGGCATGATAACATTTATGGCCATGTTCGTTCCTCTCCCTTCCTTGATCGTTACACGCTGAGTGCGTTTTCTCCCAGTAATTCTGATACCACTGCCACCACTTTTTCCGGTGTCGGAAGGTAAAGGTCTTCCAGCGGAGGGGAAAATGGAACCGGTGTATGAGGAGCCGTGACACGCTTGATCGGAGCATCCAGTGAATCAAATCCTTTATCGGCAATGAGTGCCGCAATGTCTGTTGCCATGCTGCAGCGCGGATTCGCTTCATCAATGACCACCAAGCGGTTTGTTTTGGCTACGGATCCGAGTATAGTGTTTTCATCAAGAGGCGATAGACTCCTTGGATCCACAACCTCAGCCTGTATTCCTTTTGATGCCAGTTGGTCAGCTGCTGTCAGCGCGACCTGAACCATTTTGCCGATCGCCACAATGGTAAGGTCGGTTCCTTCTCGTTTAATATCCGCCTCACCGAATGGAATGGTATAGTAATCTTCCGGCACGTCTCCTGTCATGTTATAAAGCGTCTTGTCTTCAAAAAAGATGACCGGATCATCATCTTCAATGGCCTTCAGGAGCAGTCCTTTCGCATCATAAGGAGTGGAAGGAACCACCACTTTAATACCGGGAATGGCTGTAAACAACGCATACAGGCTTTGGGAATGCTGGGCTGCTGCCCGAAAGCCTGCTCCGTGTGTCGTCCGTATGGTAATCGGTACCTTTGCTTTCCCGCCAAACATGTAGCGGAACTTCGCCCCCTGATTGAGCACCTGATCCAGGCATGTGCCGATAAAGTCGTTAAACATCAGCTCGGCAATCGGACGAAGGCCAGTCGATGCGGCAGCCATCGCTGCACCGACATAGCCGGCCTCTGTAATCGGTGTATCCAGCACCCGCTCTCTTCCAAATTCCTGTACGAGCCCTTTGGTTACTCCAAGCACACCGCCCCAGGCTTCATCATCCTGCAGATGGTCTACTTGTGCACCGCCGGCAACGTCTTCTCCAAGCAGCAGTACATTTTCATCTTTTCTCATCGCGAGTTTCATCGCCTCATTAATTGCATCGGACATACTGATTGTTCTTCCCATTCTCGTCGCCTCCTTTTTGTTTAATAGCTTACGTATACATCATTCAATAAATCGGATGCATCCGGGTATTCACTGCCTTCGCTGAAATTTACCGCTTCTTCAATCGCCAGATCCACCGCATTCTCCATTTCCGCCAGCTCATTTTCAGCAAACAAGCCGTTTTCCAGCACATGTTTTCTAAATTGGACAATCGCATCTTTTGTTTCTTTGTGTTCTTTCTTGTCCTGCTCGATCTTGTAGGTTTGTGCATCTCCTTCAAAGTGGCCATAATTGCGGTAGGTCACACACTCAATTAATGTTGGTCCCTCGCCACGCCGCGCCCGTTCCACTGCTTCTTCTGCCGCTTTGTATACAGCCAGAACATCTTTTCCATCCACGGTAATACCAGGAATGTTGTAGCCTGCCGCACGGTCTGCGATGGTTTTGCAGCTTGAGGCATAGGAGAAGGGTGTGGCTTCACCATAGCCATTGTTTTCTGCCACAAAAACGACCGGCAGTTTCCAGACTGCGGCTAAATTAATGCCCTCATGAAACGTTCCCTGGTTGTTGGCCCCATCACCGAAAAAGCAAACGCTTACATTATTGGTCTTTTTGTACTTGGCTGTCAGAGCTGCTCCGCAGGCTAATGGAAAGCCACCGCCAACAATTCCATTGGCTCCAAGCATGCCCTTATCAAAATCAGCAATATGCATGGATCCGCCCTTTCCTTTGCAGAGCCCAGTTACTTTTCCAAAAATCTCAGCCATCATGCCGTTTAATCCGCATTCCTTGGCAATACAATGGCCGTGCCCCCGGTGTGTACTCGTAATGCTGTCATGGTCTGACAGGTGCGCACAAACACCCGCTGCCACCGCTTCCTCCCCGGCATAAAGGTGAACGAATCCAGGCAATTTCCCGAGCGAGAACAATTCATGTACCCTGTCTTCAAACTTTCGGATCTCCAGCATCTTTTGATAAATCCACTGCGCTTTGTCCCGTGTCAATGACTCTTTGTTTTGACTTTGCGTCGCTTCCATAAGTCATCCTCCTGTCTTTTCTTGTTTTAAAAACTGCACTTTATTATGTAGCAAGATTCATGCCAACCTATAAAACCTGAGAAAAGGGCATTTGTTGATTTGAAAAACAAAAAAAAGAGACAAAACGAGACGGTTGTCTCTTTTTGTCTCGTTCTGTCCCGCTGTCTTTTTAAAAGGATACACTTTCCCCTTTTTTAGGAAAGAAAAGCTTACTTATCTCAGATCTTGCGAAGCTCACGCTATGTAAATAATGAATCTAACCCTCCATAAAATAATTTATAGCCTAGAACATAGTTTGGAATCCGAGTAAAAGAATTATCAAATTTAAGGCTTCTTGACTTGGTTTTTGAGGATAACCGGATTCATGTTCTCAGAAAGGTGGAAAAAAAGACATTGTAGCCGTTGCACCTCCTTCAATGAATGATCTAAAAACCTATTTACTCGTTCGTCACGGTATGAATGTGGAACTACGGATCCGCCTTATTCAATCGCTTTTCACTAATTTTTGTTCTTACTTCCTAGTTCCATTTAATTATACAACCAGCTAACCATCAATCTGTCAAAAAAGTTCTTGCCGGCAGCAAGAACTTTTTTCTACTCACATAATCCTGTTGATACGTATTTGTTTATATCAGTTCTGGATATACGTCCTTCATAGTTAATAAAGGTGTAAAGAACCACAAGGAGGAATTGCTGGGACTTTACATGACAAAATTACTAAATGTGTTCATTCTTTTCTTTTTTGACAGGAGGGATTGCTGTTGAAATTGTGTCGGCGAAATTCCTTCATATTTTTTAAATACCCGGGCGAAATAATTCGAATCGTAGAAACCGCATTCTTCACTGATTTCCATCACATTTTTTTGGCTGTAAATCAGGAAATGCTTAGCCCTTTCCAATCGGCAGGCTGTTATGTACTGCGTGATCGTGTATCCTGTCTTCTGCTTAAAAAGCCGGCTGAGATATTGCCCGCTTAAATACACCAGTTCAGCCAAAGTATCCAAATGTAAATCCAAATGAAGATGGTTCCTAATATACTTCATCACCTTATCAATATCTTCATTCCCAGAGACTTCTATGGTTTCCAAAGTACCCGGATTTGAATTTTTTACTTCTGGTATATATTTAACTAATGTTTGTTTAATTTCATTTGGATGAGCAGGTTTTAATAAATAATCATCCGCCCGCGATGTTAAATTCCGACCGTACAGTTCCTGTTCATCATAGGCAGTAAGAAAAATGACCCGGCAATCCGGGACCTCATTTTTTATGATACCGGCAGCTTCCATTCCATCCATTACCGGCATTTTTATATCCATTAGAACGATATCCGTTTGTTTTTGCTTGGCAATCGTTACAGCGTCCAAACCGTTTTGGGCCTCAAATAATTGGGTTACACCAAGTTGTTCTTTTCTAATGATCATTATCAAGACTTCCCTTTCAAGAGGTTCATCATCTACAATCATGAGCTTCAAATTATAACACCTCCAGGATGGGGAATGGAAATCCGGACAATTGTACCTGCCCCAATTTTGCTTTCAACACCTGTAATACCATTGTCTTCCCCGAAATAATATTGCAGCCGTTTTTGGACGTTATTCATTCCAATCCCTGTCGTGTGGCTGTTCCTTTCCCTGCCTTGTCTTGAAAATAATGAAGCTAATGTTTCTTCAGACATTCCTATCCCCGTATCATATATATCAATTTGGACCTGATGATCCTTTAGAAAACAATGAAGAGTAATCACAATATCATTTTCATGGGATTCAAACCCGTGAATGATAGCGTTTTCAATTATGGGTTGAATTGTAAAAATAGGAATTCTGATTTCTTCGGCATTCACTTCAATGTTTTCATGATAATGGATTCGATTGCGGAAACGGGATTGTTGTATGTTTACGTAGTTTTGGATATAGTCCAATTCTTCTTTCAATGTGACCATCTGATCGTTATTGCGTAAGCTATACCTCATGATTTTTGCCAGGGAGTAGGTAACATTCTGGGTTTGTTCTGCATTTTCAAGGTAAGCAAGGCGGGAAATGGTGTTTAGTGTATTGAATAAAAAATGGGGATTGATCTGTGATTGCAAGACCTTTAGTTGTGTTTCCTGCAGGAGTTTTTCCAATTGCGTCCGAAGTTGCTGCTCCTGGGCCAGCTTCAGGTTTCTTTCATTCAGCTCTTGTTCGGCCATATGATTGGCACCTATTTCAATAATGTAATTGGCAACCAGCTGAAGCATTTCCGCTGCAGCTTCAATCCGCCTCTTACTGACAAACTTGATTTCATCAAAATATTTCTGAAGAAAATCCTGATCAATCAGCAATTGCTTAAAATTGTCACGAATGTGTTCGATTCTCTGTTCATCGTGTCCGTCCACTAAAACTTGTCCGCATAAAACGGATCCCAAGTGCCTGCCATCAAGGACGAGGGGTGCTGCAATATCCACCAGTCCGGCATGGCAATGATGGACAATTGGTTTCCCATGTTGTGCCGCCAGTTGCCCCACTTTCCGGTCAGACAAGATGCAGCATTTGGAACCCTGTTCGGATGAACGGATGTTTGTGCAAAAGCTGGTGAAATTAGAGGGTTTCGTGACAGGTATACCCAGCTCATCAGCGATGATGACCGCAAAGCCTGTAGCCTCTGAAAATCGTTCCTGGATTTCCTGTAAAACAGTAACATTTACTATATTACGCAAAGTAAATATAGTCATGTTTCCCTCCGTCCCTTAAAATTTCAGTTTTATTTGAATATTATAGCCGATTCCCTTATCGAAAAACAGCCTGTCTTTTGAACCAGAAAGGACCATCGTAGAAAATCATCAAATTTCAATTGTGGGAATTGTATTCTTTTTTTAAAATAGAACCCCCTGGAACCCTTTAACAATTAAAGTCTGGTACCAAGGGATAGTTAGTGTTTCAACTCTATGAATTTCTTCAAGTATTGCTTACGGTTAATGCTGAATTTACTAAACTGTCAACACCTGCCTGGGCCACTTGGATATCTTCTTTAACCGAACCGCCGCTTACTCCGATTGCGCCAATGATTTCCCCGTTTTGGCGCAAAGGGATTCCCCCGCCAAACACGACCACCCGGCCATTATTCGTGGTATTAATTCCATAAAGGCTTTTTCCGACCCCTGCCGCTTCCGCCAGATTGGCGGTTGGCATTTTCATGGCAACCGATGTCCAAGCTTTGTTTTGGGCGATATCCACACTAACCAGCAAGGCCTCGTCCATTCTGTGGCATGCAACGAAATTCCCGCCTTTATCGACGATGCTGATGACCATAGGCACTTGGATTTCCCTGGCTTTCTTTTCGGCACTTTCAATCAGAGTTTTCGCTAATTCCAAATTGATTTTCCCCATCTCGTCCATCCCTTCCATTTATAAAGATAACGGCAATCCTTTTACCAACCGGGCTGCATTCTGGCCCATACTCCTGGCGTTTTGTAGAGTATCCTCCAAATACGGCGTTTCTTGTTTTAACTTTTCGTGATGAACACACACCTTTCCTTCTTGATCAATGCCAATTCCAACCTGTAACGGGGACATGGCCGCTGCATCTGCACCCAATTCAATATAGTTTTTCTGATCTTCCCTCCCTTGAAGTAAAAATGGGACCCCTTCTTCTTCCAACCCGCAGCAAACGACCCTAAGCTTTATAGGGTCAAGATGGCTGTTATATAAAATCGGAATGTAAATGGCCCGTATACTCATTTTAAAACCTCTTCTTTTACCGAAGACAGGACCAGCCCGGTGGCCACTGCATTTCTTGGCCCTTCCGTTCCACGGATATTGGCAAAACCGGCGACAATTCCGTATTTGCCAAGTTCTTCAGTGAGCATTTGCGGGATTTCAAAGTCAAGAGCTGAACCTCCCACCATAACAACAAAGGATAAGTGTTTTAAATTGCCTGTTGGAACTACGCGCTTAAGCGCCCGAAGCACATTTGTAACAAATACCCTTCGCTTGGCACTGCGGCGGATATCCCTGATTTTGTCCATGGACGCTTTGATGGTTAAAGGGGTTAAACCGCTTTCTTCCCGGATGACTACCTTCCCAAAAGTATGAGGAGGGAAAGGTGTTTCAGAAAATAAAATGGTTCCATCCTCCAACTGCATATGAAATAAACTCATCACTTTCCCCAGGGGATTCTTTTTTATTCTTTCCGCGAGTTCCTTGTCCCCTAACGCAAGCTCTGAATTGATCAGCATCGTTACCATGTCCCCGGCTCCCGCTAAATGGCTGGAGGTGATTTTTCCCGTTTCATTCATCATTGCCGCATCGGTTGAACCACCGCCCATATCGAGAATGACGATTGGCTTTCTCGTACCAGGAGTTGTCAGGGAGCCGAGGATCGCCATTTCCGCTTCAATTCCACCAATCTCAACCCGCACGCCAAGTTCCTGTTCCAATAAAGCGGCGACTTTCTGAACCGGGACTTTATTTGTTTTCACCATGGAAGCCAAGGCTACCCCGCTTTCCATGGAAAGCTCACCAGCCATCGACCCGCTTATGGAGGTTGGTATAATGGCGTCAACAGCCAAAAAATCAGAGATTTTTATTTCATTTGGCGATTGGCCTGTAAGCTCGGCTAAATCATGGCGCAGCCCGTTAAACATACCCCCGACATTCGTGCCTGTTTCCCCTTTCACGTCAAGAAGATCCCCCAAATTATCATAGGTCCTCATAATCTCTCCTGCTCCATCATTAATGGAAACTTCGAGCTGCTTGTTATTGGTTCCTGCCAATTTAATCCGGCCGGCTTCAATTTTCCGTTCAACAACCTCTCCCTGCGGTGTCCGGATCACAACGGCTGAACGATTGCCGACCAATGCCTTCGCTACCAGGGCAATTTGTTTGGTCTGTTCAGGATTTAGTTGAAATACGGTGGACAGGCCGTATGGATTGCTAAGGGTTCGAATGACATGCCCCGGTAAAGCGACTTCAATCGCGGCCATTTTACCGAGAGGGACTTTTTCAATTAAAGAAACCTCATCGACAATGGGGATTGGTTTGTGCAGGCGGTTATGAATCAACACACCATCATCTTTTTGCACAATTGCGCCGGTAATCGATATTCCATCCTTTTCAGCCTTATTGATCCAGTGGGCAGCCCACTCATAATCGAATGGTTTAGGGATTACGACAATATAATCCAGCCCACGGACAGCTGCATCAAACATTTGATCGACTAAAACGGTAATGCCGACACCTAACCCTGCTCCTCCCGGTGTATCGGGATTATGTCCGATCATTGAAGACTCGGTAATGATCGTTTCGCTGATTAAATCCATTGCCAGGTCGCCGATAACCGGGACGGCGTCATTCAATCTGATGATGTCTATATCCAGTATCTGGATGTCCGCTTTTTTGGCGGCTTCCCTCAATGCCATTCCGATTCCCTTGACATTATCAACCGTCCCTTTTATGCCTGTTGTTTTTACTAAATGCTCGGACAGAAAGTTTGCCTTCTCATCTACAACTTTAGCAATCGCTACCTCGGTCGATGAATTGCCTATGTCCACTCCAGCCAGAATTTTGGTTGCCATTTTCATTCCTCAATTTGTTTCAATCTACCGCGCCGTTCATATACATCCGCAGCTTCCCGAATCAGACCGGCATTCTCTGTTGCGCCATACTCGTTTTCCAATTCATCGGCTATCGCCAAAAGCTCATCCTTCGTGGAACGGTTCGGGCGGAGCGCGTTGTAGATTTCCAAAATGCGAGCATCCGAGATGTTGATCATTTCAGCTGCGCGGCGGAAGTTTTTCGATAATTGATTTCTTCCCAGGCTTTCACTGATATCGGCATGCATTTCAAGGGTTTTGGGGCTAATCCGTAAATCTGCCCCGGTCACTTCTCCATTTAAAGCAGCATCCAATGTTAAGTTGTTATAAGACTTCTGGGTAGGAGTATACAATAAATCAGGACTCTTTGAACCAAGCGGATAATCTTTTTTGGTTAATTTCCTTTCTTGAATCGACTTTTCCATCGGTTTTACCCTCCTAGTCTTTTATGATAAATTCTGCTTTCAGTTCGACCGGCTTCGCCTCCGCCACACGCGACTGGCACTCCTTCAAATAAAGCAGCGCCGCAGCAGCCTGGTATTTCGGCCTGGCCATTTGATCATTTACTACAGGTACTGGGCTCGGGCTTTCTCCCAGGGCGTACATCGCAGCATTCCTTCCAATCGCCCGGTATGTTTCCAAAGTAATTAACGGGGATTGGGGAAATAGCTCCAGATTACTCAATGGATCCAAATCCCTTTGATGGATGACTGTCGTTCCCCTGGACTGGAGGCCAATACCGATTCCTGACCCGCTCATTTTGGCTGCCCCATGGGCCATGAATGCCAAATCTGCCGTGCGCAAGCTTCGGATGACCCGTGGGACGGCTCCCTGCTCTTCAATTCCGGAAAGGATTTCGCGAAGGACCAAGGCGTGATCCACCTTTACAATCGTTTTGTTCATTTCTTTTCCAAAAGCAGGAGCTATGGCCACAACCACTTCTCTTGGATTCGTTCCTTTTGTGGCGGGACCGATTTCTGCCAGTTTCATTTCTATTGAAAAAGCTGCTGTCGTCATATGGACTCCTCTCCTCTAATCAAAATCCTTCGGGCTGATGGCTTGGCGGATTCCTTTAATTTCTTCCCATCTTTTTTCGCTTAACCGGTAGCCTGTGCCAGGTCCCATGTAATCGTTCTCATCATTTACCGCGCTTATCACTTCATTGTCACCGTTTATTATGGCGGATGTATGCAAATAATCACCTGCCACCCGTTGCTTCAGCATATTAAAGATCCGTTCAGACGTCTGGCGGTATCCACGTTTGGCCAAAATCATTGCGACATCAAAACCGGAAATGCCATCGCGTATGATCCGTTCGGCAGCCTTTAAATCTTCCACCACATTCCGCTGCGGCATATCATCACTGCTATTTGCATAAGTAGCCGCTTCAACCTCTTCATCTGTAATCACGGGGAATCCCAATTCTTCAAAAATGGCCTGCATCGCTTTGGCTGCCTGATAACGTGCTTCGATAACGGTTTCTTCATCCACCGGCTTTAAGCCGCCGTCGACCATCATGTCCCGCTGAATAATCAAATAATCATCGAGGTCGCTGGAATCCATATTCGATCCCGCAAACATATCTTCGTTATTTGGCACGGCACTAAATCCGGAGAAAATAAAATCTGTACCAGGCAGCATTTGCGTAAGCATTTTTGCACTCCGCCTGATTTCTGAATGTGAAAAGGTTTGGTCATTCCCGGAAGCAACTTCCATGTCAAACAAGGTCGTAGCAAGATTTTCCGCCAAAACCGCGCGAAGCCCGCTCGGCACGGACGCCGGAATTCCGATACAGCTGATGGAACCGTTTTGCAGTCCCTGAACGCCTGCCCCTTTTGCCATCATGATGCAGCGAATTTCCAAGTAAAGCATGGACTTTCCTTCAGCCCCGGCCATCTGCACCTCTGACCCGGTTCCGGAGGTAAACCGCATCTTGGCTCCGCGGGATGCGTATGCAGATGCTAAAAATGATTTAGACCACGGTGTATCATCTCCGTCAATGAAAACAGGCTCTGTGCCGTAAATAGAAATCGTTTCCGCGTACGAAGTCAGCCCAAGCATTGCCAGTCTCAGCTCCGTCGCTTCCTCCAATGAATCCTGGGTTAAGATTCCCATCCTGGCAGTTTGAGATCCTACAAGCAGAGCCAAAGCATTAAACGGTGCGTACCTTACAACCCCGACTGTTGTTTCCTGCTCATCAAATCCATAAATCCCCGCTTCCGCCGCATCTGCGGCCATCAGGACAGGGTTATCCCTTACATTGGTTACATGGCATTGATTTGCTGGTGTTTTCCTTGCCCTCATTTTCTGCAGGGCCATCATCATTTCCACAACATTCATATGGTTGAGAACTTCGAGCACTTTTGCAGGGCTCATTCCCCTGGTCAAATCCAGAACCTCTCCCCGGGACACATTGATGTCGACAAGCTTACGGGCAATTTCTACACTATCCATAGCCACAACTTTTTCAGTCACACTCGCATCAATCGTGTAATCAGCGATAAATTGGTCCAGCATATCGAACTCTTCACGCTGTTTCCCATCCAACTCTACAATCCTGCCATTCATTACTTTCACTGAAGGCTTTGGATCATTTGGGCTGGACATCGCAACAAACCCCATCTCGGGCCATTCTGTAACAAATCCATCATTATTCACAGGTCTTTGTTCCAAGATTTCAAATCGTTTTGAACGCTGCATGGAATGATCCCTCTTTTCAATACGTGATTAAGAATGAAAACTTTCCAACTGGTATCTATTATAATTTTCTGACAATTATTAGTCTCTGGAGATTTTTTACCTTCATTAGCACTTTCTATACTTTTCATTAAGGACAACTGTTATTTTATGCTTGTTAAATTTGCACGCATCATTTCACCTATCCCATTTGTCCTATAGAGCGCAAAAAACCTGATCTAAAAGACCAGGATACAAACAAAACAGATTATTTCTTTAACAACTCTTTATGATACTGAACCGCTGGGTATTAATTTTTATGGGGTTTAATAGTGGTTCAGCTACAAATGTTCTTGTATATTCCAAGGCTCAGGGTAGTCTGGCCCGAATACAAAGATGGCAGCCGATCCCTTCCACGTCATCCAGCTATTTACAAGAGAACTCTATAAAAGCAGAAAAAGACGTGATTTAACAGCAGTTTCTACCAAAAACCACCGTTCATAAGAAACGAAAAATGATAGTTTCTTTTTCATTTAGTTTTATATAATTTGTTTTCCAAAACTCATATCAAAAACTATAATTCAAAAAGGTCAGTTTATGATCTAATCAAATAACATAAATATGAGCAGCCATAAATATTTGCTGCTCATTTATTTTCATTCTCGTTGTTGGACATGTGTGCGGAACATATCTCATCCTTTTTGTCTTTATTAAAATATGTATGAAATACTATTAAATCGACTTTTTTACTTTATTGGTTTTTAAAATATTTCATATCTTTTTAAATTATTTTGTTCGAGATTTTGGTCCGTTTTTTATTCTTCCTGTTTTATTCGCTTATTTAATAAACGCAACTGTTTGTATAACAAAAAATAGTTCTAATATTGAGCTAACCTAAATAAGACAGACAATATCAACCCCTCTCATAGGGGATTGCCACTGCCCACCCTTGCATTTCGGTAATTAAATGGCAAGAAACTTTCGTAGAGTCCTTTCCTCTTAAAACGATAGTTGGATCCTGGAATTCAACCGTTTTCTAACATTCTCCGCAACGGCTTATATTTGTTTTCATAAAGGGCGCCATAAATGAGATGCTGTGTATCATTGGGCTGGATGGTACGTTTTAAGTCAGTCCTTGCTTGTGACACCGCATCTTCTAATGAGGAATAAATCCCTTCCCCAGTAGCCGCTACCAAAGCTGCTCCCCTCATTGCCGCTTCAGGTATCTCAGGAAGGATAAGGCCGATCCCTGATATATCCGCTTTCACTTGAATCCAGTGAGAATTATGAACTCCACCGCCAATCACAACCATTTCATTCACCAGTGTTTCCGTCGCGATTTCAGCTGCCTCACGGATCATCTCCATTTGATAGGCATTGCCTTCTAACACCGCTTTTAAAAGATCAGACTTGTTATGTTTCCTCATTAGGCCTATAAAAGCGGCTGTCATATCTGGATTCGGATATGGCGCACCGCTGCCCGATAAATAAGGAAAATAAATAATACCGGTGGGATCATTAGGAGCTTTTTTTAATAGGCTATTGACCTCTTCATAGGTTAGCTTTCCCTCTCCAAGGATTTGCCGCATCCACTCAACAGAACCGCCTGATGCCGAATGTCCGCCCATCCAGAAATATAAACGGTCGATAGGATGCAAGCCAAACGACAACTTAGAATCATAGTCTAATGGTTGTAACCGTCGCTGTTCGAACGTACCCACTAATGTTTCCGCTGTACCCATAGAATTGTATACTTTACCCGAGGCTGCTACTCCGGCTGCTAGAGATGCACATATGTGATCATGCCCGGCAAGGTATACATTTATATTTTGGTGAATCCCCAGATTGGAAACTTCCGTTGTAACTGACCCCACTGGTTCCAGACAATGAGTTACCTGCGGGAATAATTCAGAACGCAAACCAAAATTTCGTAAAAAGGGGTTGTCCCATTCCTGTTTATCCATGCGGTAGGCAAATGTACGGGCAGCGAGCGTACGTTCTTCTGCGATTTTACCTGTTAAGCAATACGCGATATAAGAGGAAACCGACATCCAAACCACATGTTCATCGATGATTTCAGGTTCTCTTTCCCTCAGCCAGAGAAGTTTTGACATTCCAAATTTATACGACAAATGAAGACCCGTTTTATAAAAGTGCTCTTTAGGATCAATATTGTCTTGAATAAAATTAGCCTGTTGGAGCGAGCATGATTCAAACCAGGGAATAATATACGAGCAAGGTTTACCTGTCTTACGGTTTACTAGTAATCCGCTTTCCGCCATGCTCGTAATTCCTATTGCGTATACAGTGGTGTCCCCGGCTTGCCGGACGACCTCAAGGATTTGGTCTGCAGTCTTTTTCCACAGTACTTCAGGGTCAAAATAGGTAAATTGGTCTTTGTGAAGGAATGGTTTCATCGGTGAGATCAATGATGTCACCATCGAACCATCCTCCCCATAAAGTCCAACTTTAAGATTGGTAGTACCAATATCAATAGCTATGATCATGCTGGTTCACTCCTTATCCAGAAAAGGCACCTGCTGTAACAATCCGGTGATAAGAATTTCTTCCTAATGCCCCATTAGGCATCGGCCAAGGAGCATCATGATAAAGACGCGCTTCTTGTAATTCCTCTATCCTGTCTATCTTTCCGTCAATCCATTCCTGTAAGCGATGTTCAGCCGATTCAAGCCTGGAAAGAATGCCCCCATACCGAATATCAAGCACTTCCCAGCCAAACGGCTTATTCGTCGAAAGCCATATTGTCCGATGCCTTTTACGAAGTTTATCAATATTTGCATACAGACCTGGCAGCTGCTGTTTCAAGCTGAGGATTTCGGGTTTGTCGTTTCGATCGTAAGCAGCTTTTAAATTCAGGCCAAATTCTGCTTTTACACTTAAAACAAGGGCCAGTTGCACATAAAAACCAAACAAATCGGCCCACTGACTGTTTCGTTTCTTCGCCTGCTCAAGTGGCCCAACCAGTTTTAAATAATGTTTATTCATAGGCAATGAACGGATATTTTCATCGTACAAGCCCATCAATACGTCCTGCCATAACAGGAATTTAGAAGGGTGTGTTTCATTTAAATTGTTTTTTGAAACACCAGGCGTCTCGTCCAATTCAGTGAGCAGCAGAAAATCATCTAACCTGCCTCCTACGCAAAATGAGAATCGCTCAGCTAACCGCTCCCGATCTACCTCTTTGGCGTATCCATGTTCAGCAAACAGCTGCAAACCGGCTAAACCAGAAAACGGGTGGGTTTCAGCTCCGTTATCACCCCACATGGTGGCAAATACTTCATGGAGCCCTTCTTCTTTACACACGGTTAGTGCTGCATCCGTCGTCACAAAGGTCTTGCCATAGTTTGGCGCAATCCCATTCCACGTCCAAACTCCTCCTGCAAATATTGGATCAGACCCAAACGTTTTATGTTTTTGAATCATTTCCCGATAAAAATTCTCATCTGAATGGTAATAATCCCAGTAAACAAGCTGAACATTTTTTGGCATGGCCTCCATCACATCTTCAGGAATATCGGCTTCTAAATCGTAGTAACTGCCCGTTTCCGAACCGAGCCTAAAATACATATCACTCCATAACATCGGTTTTAAATGTAGCTTTTCAGCAATGGAAGCGACCTTTTGCAAATGCTGGTTCATAATGTCGAAGCGTTTGTGATACCCGTTAAGCTCTAAATATTTTCCTAATCCAAGCTGGTGAGCTTCATCCATGCCAATATGAATCCGATCGGAACGATAAGGACGTGTTGCAGCCTTCAGTAACTCTTCAATAAACTCATACGTTTCATCTCTGCCTGCCAGCAAAATATCGGCCGTATCTCTTATATTTGCAGCAAAATTCCATTTCAATGCCTCGGTTAGATGAGCCAGTGTTTGAATACAAGGAAACATTTCGATCCCGAGATGATCGGCATACCTGTCGCATAACCGTAATTCCTCTTCACTATATCTTCCGCGCATATAGCCGAAATAGGGATATTTTTCGACCGTAAACGTATCTTCGGTATACATCATCAGGACGTTTAATCCCCTTAGTGCCATTTTCCGGAGTCCGGAGTAAGGTTTGAATGCCCTCTACTTTCATTACAGCGTTGCGAGAGGTATCAAGCATGACGCCGTTCATCGTAAATTGCGGTTCTTCCCGCAGCTGAAACTCTTTATGCTTCTCAAACTCTTGAATCCATAAGCCTAAGGCCCTAAAAAAATGAAATTTTTGATCAAAACGGATTTTTCCGGCACCCAGGCCGCAGCTTACTTCAATCGGTCCCGTTGCTTGCTTCACATTTATCGGAAAACCATCATCGCTTCGAACAATGTTCATTTCCTGACAAAGAATATCCAACCCTTGACTAAGATCTTCTGTATCACCGATAAAAGATATTTTCACGAGGTACCCTCTTTCTTAAAACGGTTTCGTTATCATAAACCAGATCGGACGTTCTTTATGTGGGCATGGCTGTAAAGCATTTGTTTTCATGTGCCAGCCATTCAGCCAACGTTCCTTTTGCTTTCTAAAGTTTTGCGTGCTTGCCTCTTGCAGTTTTGTGTAAATATGGATTTTGGTGTATACGCTCTAAAACAGGGATGGCCTCCCGTGCCCCCAGACGTTCAGCACCAATGCAAACCGCATGGACATAGTAGAAAATCCCCAAGCATGGACCTTTAAAATCCTCTTCAGTGGGATGGAACAACTCAGCATACCCGCAAATGTACCGCCGAAAATCACGGCGTCCACTTCATCCAAAACAGGAATGGCTTGAGCTGGCAGTTGTTCAATACGCAAATGGCGGCCTCCCTTTTCTACTTCGCTATGATTTAGATCTAACCTCTACTTCAACCAACACTTCACCGGATACATCATTACAGTCAATTGTATAAAGTGAATCATATACTGAAGCTTGCTGTATGGATACCGGTCTGCCATTAACAACTGCCTTAACCGGTTCGTGTTCTGAATAGAATGCCAACACTCCCCCTTCTTTTACCGTCAATTTTATGCCTTGTTCACTTTTCCAAATCTGCTGGATTCCATCATAAGTAATCAGTTTATTGATTAATCCAATAGGAACAACTGTGTACTGAATCGGAACAATGATAAATAATGAAACATCGTTTATCGCTGATTCGATATGAATGCGTTCATCCTTGTTCACTTTCCAAACGTTTTTGCCTATCACATCGTAAACAAGAAATGAATCACCCTGTAAACCGGGTACATCCATCGGACTGATGTCACCCACTACCGTTTTATTTCCTTCATATATATTAAAAGCTGCGATTACGCCTGCCCCTTTACTTCTATTCCAGATCTTAAGCAGATGAGGAGTTTTCATCGGATCAACGAACAGACTGTCCTCTGTTGGCAAACCTGGCTGCTCACAGCGAATAATACGGCCATTTTTATAAATGAGCGGCCAAATCTTTTCTGGGTTCGTTTCGTTCACCGGGTCACTAAAATAAATAGGACCACCCGAGACCGCCCGCAATACTATATTTTGCATATCATCGTGATTGTTCGTCCAATACATATCCCAATCGCCCCAATAGAAGGCGCCATGGTAAATTGAGTTATAGACGTTTTGCAAGGCATGCTCTCTGAAGCTGCCTTTTTCTTGAGGGACAAAATCGTCACTATTTCGCGAGATGGCGGATTGTGGCCGGTGCCAAATATTCTCCTGGGCCATCCCCATGCAATTAATCACGCAGTTTCCAAAGTACAGCGAGGTTGAGGCTTCAAGGGCAGTATGCACCCCTCTTGCAGCTTCGCCAACCGGCTGATGATTCGCCATAAAATTGTTGATGGCACTCTGGCTGTCGACTTTGACAAAATCAATTCCTTCTTGCCTTAATTGGGAGTGCCAGGCATTCCAAAAGCCAAATCCTTCCTCTGCATTTGGTGAGGGGATCAGGCTGCCGTTTTTGGTTTTGTATAGATATTGATTAAATGAGTCAGCAAGCTGGCTGTTTGGCGCAATTCCTTCCCAGTAACCGGCAATCGTATGCCAGACACCTACCCATTTAACATTATAGTCTTCTTTTAGTGCTCGTACGGCATTCCGTAAACCATTTGGGAATTTCTGTTTGTCTGCATGAAAGGCTTGCAGTCGATTATTACTAACTTCTGACCATCCATCATCAATCATCATCCACTTAACCGGAACTCCTTGATGCTGCAGCTCTTCTGCTTTCGTTAGGATCCCTTTTTCATTCACGCCATGGTAAAAAGCGTCCCAGCTGCACCATCCCAAGTAGTCTAATATTTCTGGATATTTCTTTTGAAGTCTTGGCAGTGCATGCTGCCCGCAAACCGTTAATGCTGTCACCGCAAGGTCTTCAGCTAGTTTAAAGGGATCATCGCCTGTCCCTAAAATAAAGGCGAACGCATGGATACGATCGAATCCGCCTTGAAACGGTGAGACGATGACTTTAAGCCCTTGTTCCGCTCCCTGAAGATCTGTACGGCAAACGTCATCACATACCGGCAGCATATGATAATACCTTTGAGCGCTTTTTAGCAATAATGATTGTGTCCGATCAGGTAATTTTCGGATATCAGTACCAAAATAGGGTCTCGTCCACCAATCTTTATGCTGGTAATTGGCCATTAATTTGTATTTTTCCGGCCATTCCTCCATTGTAATTTTTATGGCATCCTTTGCTGAAAAGTAAGTCTGTTTCTTGAAGGTTTGCTCATTTTCGATCGTTGCATCTACAAATGCCAGGACAAATGAAGGATATGCTCGAAATCTGAGAACTGCCTGAACGGCCAATGTTTCTTCATTAAAAAAACAATGGTACTCGTGAAACTCACCGAGATGATCTTCCCCAGTTACCTCTTCCATTTTTGTAAAAGGCAAACGTTGATCCCTTTCTGAATCAACGTTGATTGACACTTGAATGCCAGACATAAGTGCCTCACCGTTGGAGAAACATTGGAATTGATCTTGTTTGAACTGAAATTGAAACATTTGTGCTCCTTTGCCTCTATTTATTTTCCAATGCATAGTTTGCTACGGAAAGAGATGCGAAATCACCGACATTTTCCTTTAATCCGGACGGCACCACCGAACAAACCTCCAGCGCATAAGAAAGTGCTTCTTTTTGCAATTCATCCATAACAAATGGCTTCAATAGCTTCTCTTGACGTAAATAAATACTCCCAATGACGATTTTCTCCGGATTAAGAATATCTATAAGCATCGCCAGCCCTCGTCCAAGTTTTGTTCCAACAACCTTATATATTTGTATCGCTAGTTCATCTCCCAACTGCGCTTCCTGTCCTACTTTCTTTGCGGTAATACTTGATAGATGATCCAATGATGTACAAATGGAGGTTGTATTCCCCTGAGATAACCAATCCTTAGCCATACTTTGAGCCAATTGGGCTATTCCTCCCCCGCTGCAAAAACCTTCAAAGGAACCGGCCTTATGAAAACCGATCGGTCCATCGTTTTCGAGCCTGACATGCCCTACTTCACCGGCAAAATCATTTGTCCCGGTGTACAGGCTGCCGTTCAAAATGAAACCAGCACCCATGCCTGTCCCGAAGGTTAGAAAAATCATATTGTTCGTTCCCCTGCCCGCTCCCCACTTCCATTCAGCTAATGCACAGGCATTAGCATCGTTTTGAACCGCAACAGGAACGTTGAAACATTCCTGTACAGGAGTAATGACGTCAATATGGTCCCAATTCGGTAAATTTGGCGGTGATAAGATAAGTCCCCTTTTACTGTCGAGAGGACCTCCGCAGCTAATACCGATCGCTTGCAGGGACAGGTTACTTTCAATCAACAATAATTCTGCTAACGTTTCGGTCATTTGTGACATCGCCTCCTCCGGTGTACCCGGGGTAGGAAAGCTTTCTTTGGCGATTAACTCTAAGTCTTCACCATTCTCCTTTGCAAGCACAACTGCACACTTTGTTCCCCCTATGTCTAAACCAGCTAAAACCGGTATCATAAAAAGAAAACCTCCTCAAGCATCATGCAAAGGGCATGATAGACAGGAAGATGTCTTTCTTGAATATCTGGCGTCGCATCAAAGGGTACAGAAATGGTTATATCACATATTGTTTTGAGGGCTCCACCGTCTCTCCCTGTGAAACCAATAGTTACCATATCCAATGCTCTTGCCACTTGTGCCGCATGAATAATATTTTTTGAATGACCAGACGTACTGAAACCGATAAACACATCGTTCGCTTTTCCGTATCCAAACACTTGCTGGGCAAAAATCATGTCTGCTGCAATATCATTCGCAAAAGCTGTCATAAGGGAGGTCTGGCTTACAAGCGAAATGGCCGGAAGGGCTCCTTGTAAATGATCGGCAATGTAATCATCTCCGCCGGCCACTTCCTTTATTTTCTTCTTCATTTCTGCTGGCAGTGCTCGTTGACGCATAAACCCTTTCATCAATTCACCAACGACGTGCTCACAGTCTGATGCACTTCCTCCATTTCCAGCAAGGAGCAGTTTTCCACCGGATTCAAATGATCGTTTTAATACCTCAAAGCATTCTTCAATGCTTGATTGACATTCTACTAATTCCGGATATTTTTGGACCAGGTTTTGTGAAATGGCATTCACAGCGATTGAACTCACGAGTGTCAACTCCTATTATGAATAGATTTACTCTTTCAAATGTTGGATAGCTTTTACAAAAAAATCATCACTTCCAAAGCTTCCTGATTTGAGCACAAGCTTTCTTGCATGTGGATCCAAACTAATACAAGAAGGAAGCCCTGGTTCAATCTCTTTCCATACAGATAGACCCTTGATTCCAATCTTCTTACAGATGGAAGCTGAGGTTTCGCCCCCTGCCAAAAGGAGGCGATTAACGCCTGATTTCCTGACAACCTCACTCACGACGAAAGCTAACGTCTCCGATACCAGCCTTGAGATTTGAGTATTTGTATAACCGAATTCTCTACCTCTGCTTTTTGTTTCCTTAACAATTGCTGGTTCGTTTGAAGAATATACAAGTACATCGGCACCGGATCGTAATGTTGTAATGGTTTGCTCGATTACATCTTTCAAATGTTCTTCTTTTTCAGGGGAAAACAACAGAAGCGACTTCATTTCAACTACTGGAACCTGCCGTTTCTGGATTTCTTTAATTTGGTTGTAAGTTTGGGGCATCAGACTTCCTGCGGCACACAATACCCCTGTGCTGGATGGCGGTATCGATAAATCCCGACCATGGCTCGATTGCTGTCTTTGTACGCAAGCTAACTCTTCCGCGATTCCTGATGCCCCGCAGATGATTTTCTCGGTCTTGATGGCCACAGCGATCGCCTTTAATGAGGATTGATCCTTTACGTCGAGTATCAAGTAGTTACAATGCTCTCTCTTGCTCTCAATCGCCTCTTTTATTTTTTCACTGCCTTGTTCGATCACATCAATGTCCAATGAATCTACTGTCCGGTTGGTCTGAGATTGTAAGATTCCTGCTAAATCCGATCGCTTCATTGGGTGTACTGGATCAGAATAAAACTCAGACTCCTCCAGTTTTTTGCCATGAACATAATGATGGCCATGCATTGTCGTTCTGCCATTCTTAGGGAAGCCCAGCACCACGATGGCAAACTCGCTGCTCAGCGCATCAAGCATCGCATCAAATTCGGCGCCAATATTCCCTCTAAATACAGAACATGTTTTATTAAAAAATTGATCACACCCGATTGAATCTAAAGTTTTGACACTGTTAAATACCTTTTCATAGGCCGTTTGACCCGAATCAAGCCTAGAATTAGTGTCTATGATCAAAGCATCAGGTAAAGCGCCTTTATCGAAAGAATATTCAAACGGATATGGATACACGTCGGTTGGCCAGTCATGCTTTGCGTACATGATGCCTATATCATTTGCACCGGTTATATCGTCTGCGATGATTCCGATCATTTCTCCCACTTCCTTCGTTCTTTATAGCCTGAGTTTAAAAGGAAGTCTGAAACGGTTTTTTCAGGTAATGTGTGAAGGGTCATTCCAGTGTTCCGAGAGAGCAGGACCATTTGACAAGCGGTTTCTAAAGTTTGAAGCGCCATCTTCGCTTCCTTTAAAGTCGTATCATAGACGAGAACTCCGTGATTCTCTAAGAGTAAAATGTTTGTTTTCTTTGCGTTTTCCCTCACCCGATCACCGAGTTCGATTGAACCCGGATGAGCATATGGAACCCGTTCGATTCGTTCGAGATAGTACATGCTTTCAACAAACCATCCAGATGGCACCTCTGCTGTTGAACATGCAATGATGGTGCTATATATAGGGGAAGCGTGCAGAACCGCTCCAATTTCCGGACGAGATTCATAGATTGCCCGATGCATAGGAACTTCTTTCGAAGGTTTTTTACCAATAGTAGCTTTCAAATCACCATAGACAGAACATTCCGAAAAGTCTTCTTCGCCTAAATCTCCTAAATAGGTGCCGCTTGCGGTGATTAGAAAAGTGTTCTCTTCCGTTCGGGCACTAATGTTTCCTGAGTTACCCCAAGCTAAGCCATTGTCCATCATGTACTTGCCTGTTTCTTGTAATTGTCGTTTTAATTCATGCCGTTTAGATGACATTATTCTTCATCCCATTCAATTAAGTTGGTTTCCTTAACGTCTACGTTTGAGTCTTTTGGAATTCGGAAGGTCTTAATTTCACATGATTTAAATCTTGTTCTAAACGAACGACCCAGTTTTGGCAAGTGAATTTCAACTTCCGTTTCTATTCTATTTGTCTCGTAAAGGCGAATAATGAGGTCATCATTATCCTCCGCTTTTTTAAGAGCACTGACGATGATATTCTCCGCGTCAACTTTGACATAGGAGTCGATTTGCGGTAATGGACCTTTATGATACGTTTCTATGATTGAAATGGGCATACAGTTTAACTCAGCTGCACGTTTCGTCGTCCCAGCCTCTTCCCAGCTGCCCTCATGTGGTAGCAGCGAATAGTGAAAACGCTGGATTCCTTGATCGATAAACGTATAATCACAATCTTCATCTGGAACAAGCGGGTCGTGATGTGCATAAATGGGACTGCGCAACACGGTCAATGCAAGCTCTTTATTATGAATACTGTAACTGTATTTTGCGTCATTCATTAGGCTAACACCGTAAACCACTTTATGGTTTGGCATCAGGCCGGTTACATCGACCCAGCTTTGACCGGGTTCCTCCTCACCGTTATGTTCCCGTTCAATAGTCCCATAAGGAATTTCATACGTCTGTTTTGTAAAGATCGCGTTTACAGGAAATAAAAGTTTTAACATTTTAAACGTTTCTCGCCAGTCAACAGAAACCTTGACATCAATCTGGTCACTTCCCGGGTACATCATAAAATCTTGGACAAGGGTAGATTTGCCGTATTCACTTACAACTCTAATCACCGATTTCACAGGTCCGTGTTCGGCAAGATACACCTTCTTCGCTTTAAAGGTTCCGACCACTTCATTAAAATGAAGGACTTCATGGCTCCAGGTATCGGTTTTATCGTTTATCACAATCGGTTTTGCTGCTTGATTTGAGAAGACTTCATGCTCCGCATGTTTATCGTACAAACTATTGATCCAGCCTGTCTCTGCGTTGAACTCAATTCTGAATCGGTCATTTTCCATGGTCAGCTGGGTGGCTTTTATGGGCTGTCCGACGCGCTTAACACTATTTAGTTCAGAATACAGCTTATAAACTCGGTATCCCATCGGCGGCAACTCTGCCATGAAACTCAATCTGAATCGCCCGTTAGCTGTTGCTTGAGACTGTACGGTCTGGAATGGAATGGCTTGTCTGTTTTCATCAACAAGAACAGACGTATCCTTAATCCCGCCAATCTCCACTTCTACATTTACTCTGCTTTCCCAAGCATGCGGATTAAAGACGACGATGGGTTTCATTCTTTCATCTTGTTCGATATCAATGTTCCATGAGATGGATTGAACCGCATGATTTAACGCCCGGTCAGCAATGGTCAGCGCTTCCCCATAAAGATTTCTTGCATCTTCATAGGCCGGCTCAATGCTTGTGCCTGCTAAAATATCATGGAATTGGTTAAATAAAACGTCTTTCCAGGCACGGTTAAAATCAGCCGGATAAGGCTGTCCTGTGACCCAGGACGCAAGCGCAGAATATTTTTCAGCGGCAATAAGCCGATTTTCTGCTTGACGATTCCATTGCTTCACGCTCGAATGGGCCGCATAGCATCCGCTGGCATGATGTTGGAGATCATCATGCACGACTGGCAGGTTCTCTTTGTCTTTCATTTTTTCAAAATACGTTTCAGGTGTTGAAAAAACTAAATCAGCAATGTTTGGATCTTGTTTTAATTTATAAATACTTTCAATGTTTTCCTTTGTTGGTCCGCCGCCATGGTTTCCAACCCCATAGAAAAGCATTAATTCATCAACGGATCCCTTAAATTCACTTTTGCACCTTTGCACATATCGCTCTAATTCTTTTCCCCATGACAAATATTCATACATAATCCTGAAAGCCAATACTCTGCTTCCATCATCGGATTCCCACCAGAACAGTCTGCCAGGCAGCCCTTTTTCATTCGGCATCGGCCGCATAAATACATACGCGTCCATTCCGCTTTTCTTTAAGATCTGCGGCAGCATCCCGTGGTGCCCAAAACTGTCAACGTTATATCCAACTTTGGCAGTAACTCCAAACTTTTCTTGGAAGTATCGCTGTCCATACAGTCCCTGGCGAACAAATGATTCTCCGCCCGGAATATTGCAATCCGGCTGAATCCACCAGCCACCGACAATTCGCCAACGTCCTTCCTTGATTCGCTGCCTAATTTCTTCAAACATTTCAGGGTTGTTCTCTTCCACCCATTCATACATGGCAGCTGAACTAGACGTAAAAATAAAATCATCATATTCGTTCATACGGTCCAAAACCGAACGAAACGTTGCTTTTGTTTCTTGAAAACCTTCCTGCCATTGCCAAAGCCAGACGGGATCTAAATGAGCATTGCCGATCATATGAAATGTTTCGGTCTTCACTGCTTTCCACCCCTTGTCATTATTCTTGTGCACTTACCTGAAAGTGGTTTGCTTTATGATCACTTAGCAAAAATTGTGTGATTTTTTCTGTTACGGTCCTCTCAACCGCAACTCTGCCTTCTTGGATTACTTCTGCCGACAAACCTTTACATTCAATGTCCGTCATACTTTCTTCCCGGCCAATGGCGTGTAGCAAAGAAAGTTCGAGGTCCGTAGCAATGTTCACCTTGCTTACTCCGCCCCCAGGCAATTGGAAGGCGTTCTGCATCATTTCAATGGGTACACCAGAGCCGCCATGAAGCACTAAATGGACGTTGGTTAATTCACGGATCGCAGCTAATCTCTGATAGTCAATTTTCGGTTCGCGTACCATGTAAACACCATGTGCCGTTCCACAAGATACAGCAAGAGCATCAACACCTGTTTGTTTAACAAATGCTTCTGCCTCGTTTGGATCCGTATATAATTCCTCGTCTTTATCTGTTTCAATAAAATCCGTTGTGCCGATCATGCCTAGCTCCGCTTCGACCGACACCCCATTGGCATGGGCAAATTCCACCACTTGTTTCGTGATTTTCACATTTTCTTCAAAGGACTTTTCAGAAGCATCAATCATGACGGAAGTAAACCCGGCATCGATGGCTTCGTGAATGGTTTTCAACGTTTTCGTATGATCCAGATGCAAAACGACAGGAACGGTGATCGATAACTCTTCAATCTGTCTGTAAAATTCATCAGCAAACTCATAGGGTGTTATGCCATAACGCTCTAATTCTTTTTGCGAGATTTGTACAATAAGAGGCGAGGAAGTTTTTTGCCCTGCTAATAGGACAGGCACAATCATGGGTGTATATCGTGGTGAAAATGATCCAGTTGCATACTTATGCTTTTCGGACATCTCCAAGATTTTTTTCAGTGTAATAACGTTCGGGCGTTTCGTTTTTTGCGGCATTTTGTCATCCCCTTTATCTTGTAGTCGTTTGGAATGTCTTTTTTACACATTCCATACCTAACTGCGGGCTTGTTACAAAAGGTCTTTGTTCTTCGGGAGAGAATGTAGCGATCACTCGAGCCATAGAAGCCTGGGCAAGAACCACGAGATCTGTTTTCTTGACCAAGTTACGCAACGCTGCAGATAAATCATGATCGTGTCCTTGTTTATCGTTTGCCATCAATTTTTCATAGGCAGAAGCTACGAGAATCGATTCAATCTGTACAGTCCTCCGGTTTTCGGCGGCTTTTTGTTTTAACAGGTCAATCGTCGGTTTTAAGGTCGTTTCCATTGTGGCAGCGACTCCAATTCGTTCTGCTGAATGAACCGCATACTCGGCCATCGCTTCATCGATTCTTATAATCGGTATATTCACCTGAGGCTGAACCATCGGAACAAGCCCTCCGACCGAAGAGCATCCACTTAAGATACAGTCGGCTCCAAGTTGTTCTGCGGTTCGCGCGTAGTTGGCCCAGCGGTGGGCAACCTCTTCAATGTCCCCGCCATTATTCATTAATTGAGGTAAAATGGTGTCATCCATAAAATTCATAATTTCACAATCATCGATAAGGTTTAACGCTAATTCTTTTAGCGGCTCAATGGTAACAGGTGTCGTATGAATAATGGCAAGCTTCTTTTTCACTATCCGTTTCCTCCTTCATAAACTTCCGTTTCCTTTTTTATCCGTTCAGCTTTAAAACCTCACCATAGGATAAAGCTTCTTGGGTGGCATAGAGAATAAGACCGACACACCAGGAATGAGAAAGGGTCAACATCATCCCTTTCGGCTGGAAGCAGTTCGTATTGTAATACCGCTCTGTCACCATTCCTTTATATGCGTTAAAATCTCCATCTTTTCTCGCTATGAATTGAAGAAAGCATGAGATATGGTCCCTGGTACGATCCAGGTAGTATTGATCACCCGTATAGGTCCATAACCTCAGCATCTCTGGAACACAAAACAGTCCATAATTATGCAAGTGCTGATTGGACGGTGATGCTTGATCAGCACCACGAGAACGGAAATCGTATTGGTGTAAAAATGTGTGCTCTGGAAAAGCAATATTATAAGTCCAGCGGAATGTCATTAACCAGTCTGCCGACCGTTTTGCCAGCTGCAGCCATTTGTCATTTTGATCGTGCTCATATAACAAAACGTACGAAACCACCGCGTTATATGCATCTTCTGAAGTAGGTGTCAAATGGACGTCTTCAGGTGCTCCGTATATGTACTCGTCTAAGACAAACCGCTCGTAATAGTGACCCGCTTTAATGGCAGTTTCCTGAAACACCTCTTTTTCCTCTTTAAAAAACGCACCTCCCTCTATAAGGGAAGCGGTCCATAAAACACCGCCAGCTCCATCCCATTCTTGAACGTTACCTGTTTCACAATGGTAATAAGATCCCAAATTCCCATCAGAACGTTGGCGGCTGACAGCAAAATTCAAATTCGATAAGACGGCTTTTTCCCAATTACGGTGAAGGAACCCTTCTTTTTTCTCGAAAGATAAGGCACGTATTAAAAACAAGGTGGCTTCCGATATGGTCCTTGCTTGAAGCCAAGTGGATTTAGGATTCCAGCCTGTCCCCCAGCCCTTGCCTAAAACCCAGGAAGCCCAAAATGTTCCGTTTGGAGCAAGGGCGGAAGCAATATGATCCAGCACATTAATCGCCGCATCCACATATGGTTGTATGCCTTTTTTTCTGCCGTACGTTAACAGGGCGTAGGCATATGGGACGCCGCTTACCCAGCCGACATGCATATGGGGACGGTCGCCTAGCCCTTTCACATTGTTGTTTAATTCTCTATCGAATGCAGCGGTTTCACTTAAAATTCGGTGCTCGGGCATATAATGCCAACGGTATAACCCGTCAGCGGTTAATTCAGCAGCTTCATCAAGTCCCATCCATGGATTTAGAGGATGTTCCTGCTGATGAAGCCTGTACATTTGCCGTACGAACGGGTTATAAGAATGAAGATCAGGCGATGAAGTATAAATTTTTAATTGTAAATGAACCTTTTCACCTGCTTCAAACGAATATAATGAAATATCTGCAGACTGCGGGGTCGGATCTCCTACAAAGGTTACAGGCTCTTCTCTGTAGGGGAAGTTTACCCATATTTCTGAATGTGAGCGGTTCCCCCTAAAACCGATCCCGGTCAAGCCGACGTCCGACATTTCTTCAACACATAAGGCTCCGCTTATCTCGTCGTTCCATGCGAACACGGCAGGAAGCGCTGCCCTGTCAGAACGAAATGCCCAATGGTCTGATACCATTTCATCATGATTACCATCATTAAAATCATAACGAGGATATTTGCGCTCATTATGTTCAAACCGGTTTTCCTTATAAAAGGCTCCGGGAATCATCCATGTCGGCTTCCCGTTGCCAATAAGAGCACAATTAAATTCAAAGCCGAATTCTCCAGAAGCTTCTTGGTTATAACTGACCTCTAAATCAACCTGAATATAGTCACACTGATCATGAATCGAATTCCACTCTGAATGAACAGAAAATAGATCTCCTCTCCCAGCTGCTCTTAAACTACCCTCTGTTTCGAGTAACTCATCGATTGGTATTTCCTCTATGCTTCCATTCTCGTTGTACACATGAAGTAGTGAAGTCAATCGTAAATAGGCATTTCGACTTTTACGGTCTGAAGAATAAATTTGTATTTCGTGGGAATTCGTATCTTTTTCTTTCGGTTTGATAAATGTACTCAAATGCCTCACACCTTTAGTTTGTAGAAATCAATTAAGTTATCTCTGAATATTCGTTGGGCAAACTCAACCGCTTCATTTTCTGTAAGCATATGGTGTTGGACTTTCTCTACTAGAACATCACTTACTAGTTTACGAGCAAGTTTTTGATGAGCATAGGTGCCTTCAATAAAGTTGTAATCCCCGCCAAAACCAAAGATTTTATTCTGCGGAACCATTTCGATCATTTGATGCATCAGCTGTTTTGCGATAGTTGGTGAAAGGATATAAATCCAGGTAAAATCTGCATAAGCATTGGAGTAATTCTTCAAAATAGACAAATATTCTTGATGATAAGGGAAACCACAATGTAAAAGGACAAAGTTGGCATCTTGATACTCCGCTAAAAGTGGCAGTAAATCGGTTACTTTCGAATTTGTAATCATATTACCGCTGCTCGAAACACTCGTTTCATGATGGCCTGTATGAATCTGAATCGGCAGCTCGTTCTTTATTGAACATTGGATAACATGATGGATTAAATAATCTTGCAAGACGACCGATTCCGGTTGGGACATAGGTTCCTCTAAAAACGATGATAAAAGTCGATTAAAACATTGTTCCGCTTCAAAAAAGGTGGGTTTTGCCGTTTTGAGAGTTCTCCAGTACGCATGCCCTAGCTTGGTTGCAACCATCCCTCCTTCAGCAAATTTAGTTATTATAGCATCAATGGCGTCCAAATAATGCTGGAAGGTATGTATGGAAACGCCTGATTGCTTTTCGACAGGCTGTATATCCTTGCGTGTCCGTAATTTAAACGAATAGTCTAAGAACATAATGGGTCGAAAAAGTGAAAAATCAACGTTCATGTTTTGGACTAAAGTAAAAACCATATCGATGCCTGATTTTTCTTTTAACACTTTCGTATACCATTGATCATCATTTGTGGCGGCTTTAACTTTCTCATTCAACTGCAATATTCCATGAACGGACCAATCATCCATTCCATATAAATCGGATACTGAGATTTTTAACATACGCGCATATGTTGTGTTCTTTGTTTTATTCCAGAATGATACAAACTGTTCCGCCTTTTCTTCATCACTTATAGGGGAAGATCGACTCAATACTTCCCTCTCCATCCCGGCACTTATCAGATCAGAATCCAAATAGTGAAGGAGCCCAAAAAAATCCACTTTATTTTTTTTTCTAATACCATGCATATCCAAATGCTCGTGGCCATCTATGATTCGAATCCTATCGATTGCTTCATGAATATCGTACATCCTACTGCTCCTTCCAAAGAAAAATGCGACCGTTCTCAAGACAATCGCATTTTTTCTTTTCATCCGTTAATCAACTTGAAGTTCTGGGAAGGCGTTTTTAACTTCCTTCTTAAATTTTGAAATGACTTTATCGACATTGGCATTATCCTTGATGCCTTGGCCGGCGACTTTTCTCCATAATGAAAGAATTTCTTCACCGTATTTGTCTGCTTTTTGAGCTGGAATGTCTTTTACTAAGTCATAATAAGGTTTTAAGATGTTTTGATTTCCAAATAACGGAGATGTATAACTGTCTAAGTTATCTTTATATACCGTCTCTAAAGCCGGCATGTTGCCTGTTGTTTTCAGGTTGTGCTCTTGCCACTCTTTACTTGCAATAAACTTAATGAATTGATTTGCCAGGTCTTTATTGGGTGATTTTTCATAAATCGCGCGATACGTACCTCCCATGTATAAACCTGTGGGTGTCTTAGCGATTCCATATTTCCCATTGGATTTATTACCTTTATTGTCAACCATAAACCCAGCCCAAGCCGGCATTGCTGTTAAGACTACACTTCCATCGTTGATTGCATTTCCCCAGCCAGCTGAGAAGAAATCAAGTTTCGCGTCTACATTGTTGTTGAAGATTTCTTTTTGAGTCTTATATGCTTTTTTCCATCTAGGGTCGATATTCAATTTCCCATCTTTAACCCATGGGTCCATATGATATGCTTCGATATTATAAACATCGCCATAGCTTGAGATTAGATGTGTTTTACCGTTGCTCTCTTTTGAAACCTTCTTGCCTAAATCGATAATTTTATCCCAGGAGTTCACCATTTCACCAATTTTCTCCGGGTCATCCGTGCCTAGCCATTTTTTTGCATTTGATTTTATGTACCAGAAACCGCCAGGCGAGGAATGATCAGAAATCGCTTTTAAATCCCCTTTTTGATCTCTTCCTAATTCTTGAACGTAAGGCACATAATCTTTAACCAATTTTTCTCCGCCCATGTCGGAAAGATTGGCTGCAAAATTAGAATTTACAAATTGACCAATATAGCCTCTTTCTAGATCGAATATATCTGGGACGTTTTGACCTGACTGTAAGGCAGTAAGCAATTTTGTTTTATATTGGTCTCCAGGAAATACTTTTACCTCAACTTTTGCCTTAGGGTATTTTTTTTCAAACTCCTTCGCCATGTCTTTCACTTGTCCAAAGAACGTCCAGATCACTAATTTACCTTCTACTTCCTTGTTTCCTTTGTTAGCATTACTTGATGTTGATTCATTACTGGAACAGCCCGAAATTACACCAACCATGAGAATTACCGAAAGGATCATAGCCAACCACTTTTTCATGAGAACAACTCCTTTTTATATGTGATTAAAACAGAATTCCCTTGCACATACCGTTGCTGTTTTAGGCATCCCCCCATTTTAACTTTAGAAGCATCAGCCTTTAAGAGCACCAGTGGTAACCCCGCTAATAATCTTTTTCGAGATAATAGAGAAAAAGATTAATATAGGAATGACAGAAATCACGATCCCCACATACATGGCGCCAAAGTCAGTTGAAAATTGAGATTTGACGCTCGCAATCATAACCGGAAGCGGTTGCAAATCGTTATCAAACAAGATAATCATCGGGGTTAAAAAATCATTCCATTTTCCAATGAAGGAAAAGATTCCAAGCGTTGCGACTGCAGGCATTAACATAGGAAGGACTAATTTATGAAAGATTCCGACTTCGCTGCACCCATCGATTCTTCCAGCTTCAAGAATTTCTTTTGGCACACTGGAATCTGCCATTTGTTTCATAAAGAAAATACCAAATGCATTTGAAATCGATGGTAGAATGATAGGCCAGTACGTGTTAAGCATATGGAAGCTATTCATCAGTTTAAAAAATCCAATGATTCCTAATTGGCTGGGAATCATCATCGTGCCGAGGACACATAGGAAGAGAATGTTTCTCCCCTTGAAATCGAACTTAGAAAATCCGTATCCTGCAAGGGCAGAGAAATACAGGTTTAACGCAGTAGATGTAATCGTAATAAACAAACTATTAATAAAACCTCTCCATATAGGAACAGTGTGTATTAATCGTTCATAGTTGTTCATAAATTCCGTTCCCGGTGTAAGCAATAGCTTTCTGGAAATCTCGGAATTTGTATGGGTAGATGTTATCATCATACTGTAGAACGGTAATAAACAAATAACGGCGATCAAGATAAGAATGAAATAGATTAATATTTTGCCGAGCGTTGGTTTGAACTTAAAGATTTTCCGTCTTCCATTCATGTGTAACGTCAATTGCTTGTTACCTTGAATTTCCATAGAAGTACCCCTTTTCAAAATTATTGTTCAACTTTGTTCAGTTTTGAAAATTTTATAGAGATCAAGGAGAAAATCAAGATGATGAAAAATATCGCATAGGCGACAGCCGCACCATATCCATAGTTAAAGTTCTTAAATGCGGTTTGATAGAGATACATAACCATTGTGGTGGTTGAATTATCGGGACCATTTCCGATCATTAGTGGTCCATCAAATAATTGCAGACCTCCGATAATCGAAGTAATAAACGTGAACATTAATACCGGCTTCAATAATGGAAGCGTAATTTTGGTGATGATTTTCCATCGGGAAGCACCATCGATTTCAGCCGCTTCATATAATTCATTTGGGATGGCTTGAAGGCCTGCAATAAAGATGAGCATGTTTAAACCAAAGTACTGCCACATGGTAACCATGGCGACAATAATTCTTGAAAGCCAGGGACTGTTAAACCAGTTTACGGGAGCATGGATAATTCCCAATTCCATTAATACTTTATTAACACTCCCGGTCTGCCAATCAAAGATTAAAAAGAATAACACCCCTAAAGTCACCGGCGTTACAATATGCGGGAAATAGAAGACTGCTCTAAAAAAGTGTTTGCCACGTATAAATCGCTCATTCAGGATAATGGCTAAAGCCAGTGCAAGAGAGACTTGAGGGATAACTGAAAGTATCCAGATAATGAATGTATTGAAGATCGATTTGAAAAAAAATGAATCGTGAATGAGACGTTCATAATTGGCAAATCCAATATTTACAGGGTCAGTAAAGCCATCCCAATTGGTGAAGCTTAAGTAAAGTGAATAGATGATCGGTGCGAGACCAAAGATAAGAAAGGTGATGAAAAACGGGGCAACGAAATAATAGCCATAGCGTGATTTATTAATAGCGTTCCTCATATTGTCACAGCCTTTTACAGTTTTTATTTTCAAAACTCTAAAATACGTAAGCGATTACAAATCACTAAATTATTGTCATTTCTTTACGTCTTATTGCGTTTGGGAACGGCTCCTTTTTCTGCATGAATCCCGGATGACGAGTTTAGGTTTTAGCAGATGCCGTTTCAGGAAATTTGAACTTTCATTCCCACTCTCTAACCTTGCAAATAATTCTCCTGCTGCTTTTTCTCCCATTTCCATAAAGGGTTGTTTCACCGTCGTTAATGATGGATAAACCCAACTAGCTAGTGCAATATCATCAAAACCTGTAATAGACAGATGATTCGGTACATCATAACCACGCTCATGAATCGCCCTTAATGCCCCAATTGCAGTTTCATCATTGGAAGCAATCACAGCTGTGAAGTCACTGACGTTTAGCAATTGGTTCATCGCATTATATCCGCCATGATTCGACCAATCAGAATGAACGAGTAAATCGCCCCTAATTTCTAGACCTAATTCCCTCATCGTTTGCAGATATCCATTTAGTCTGTAACCTGTTGCTGATGCATTTTCCGGTCCGGAAATATACGCAATGTTTTCATGGCCAATTCTATGTAAATACTTAACGGTTTCTGATATACCAAAAAAATTATCGACATCAACCGAACATATACCTGCTGTATTTCCAGAATCACCGACCAGTACAATTGGGTAATTCACTTCGGCTATTCTTTTCAGATCGGCTTCCATTCTTTTGCTGAAGCTAACAAGAATAATCCCATCAACCTGTCCTTCATAAAAAAGGTCAAGGAACGAACCTTCAGTATAAAAATTGGAAGTGGAACTGTAGAACACACAATTAAAGCCTTTTTCCATTGCCACTTTTTCAATACCACCGAAAATTGTGGAATAGAAAACATTCGAAATGTTATCAACAACTACGCCTATCGTCTGCGTTTTATTCATGACTAACCTTCGAGCATTTTCATTCCGATGATAGTTTAAATCTTTGATCGCTTGCTTCAGCGCCTCTTCTGTTTCTTTTTTTATTTTCTGGCCATTCAAAAAACGGGAAACTGTACTTTTTGACGTGTTTGCTAATTTAGCTACATCTCGAATGGTTGGGTTCATTTATTTCACACATCTCCTTGAAAAATCGGGACCGTTCCCAAAAAAGAAAGTGGGAACGTTTTCAAAATTGACTAAACCATAGCCTTTTAGCATAAAAGAACTTTGATGAAGACCTATGGTTTCAATCCCTTTCGACAGAAATTCCTTTTAGAATCGGGACCGTTCCCAAATCATTATAGAATATTTAATTCTTGTTTTATATTATCCTGGTTATTATACTTTGTCAATCGATTTTGAATTTTTTGAAAGTTCACTTTTCGCTGTCCCCTTTTCCAACACCTTGTAAACAACAGACATCCAAACAAAACTAATCGTGCTTCCACTGAAAAATAAAAATAAAACAGGCATTTTAAGAAATAAGTAATACATACCAATCGTTACAAGGAATAAGCCCACTGTCTTCATTGGCGAAACGAAACTATAGAGAAAGCTGTATTTAATATAGTTTAAAAACTTATACTGGAAGTGGACATATATCGGGAAAAAGTAAATACACATTGTCAAAAATAAATAAAATACAATGGAAATAATAATTTTGAAGATTGAAAAAATGGTACTCTCACCAAATGTAAAGAACTTAAAGTCAGAATATAAGAAATAAGCCATTGCTAGAAGGATCCAGCCTAGAGTATTAACCTTAAAAAATTCCTTCTTATAACTCTGCCAAAATGTTATAAAAATGGGGATATCTCCTTCCCCCGACACCCATTTACGAGTTACAGAAAACATAGCGGCTGTTGAGGGAAAAAAACCAAAGACTCCTAAACCAAGGATTATAAAAACAATCCAGAGGAATTGGACATAGGCAAGTCTCATGATCCATTCGGTTATCCAATAGACAAATCCGCCTAATCGATTAATATTCATGAAGTCCATCCTTTTCTATTAAAAATATTTACCTTGCCTTTTTGGCCCTTCGATCAAAAAAGTGACAGGATAGCTGGCAGATTCTCTCCAAAACTCATGAGACACTGCAACTCCACTAAAGTAATTTTAGCTTGTAAGACTTTCTATTTCGATAAGAAAGGTGGATATTCCTGCAATTTTGTCACTTTCTGATCAAATTTGCAAAAAAATTATTATAGTCCCTTAAACGCTTCATCCCCTGGTGTTTTTTCTTGTTTTTAAATTCTCTAGCAGGCTTTCCATCTCGATCGGAGCTTCCTTTACACACAAGGGCTTCACTAAGTCACTAAGAATGGGAGTTAACTGCGCCTCCTCAAATTCATTAACATGACGGGTAGAATTTTCAGCTGTTTTCTGCATTTGATTACCTAATTCAGATGATACCACGTTAATGACAAACTCTTTTTGTGAGCGTATATTCTCAAGTGTTCCTTCACGTTCGGTCATTACTTCCTTAAGTTAGATCTGCCCTTTAATTCAAATTAGCACTTGCTGGCCTATATAAAACAGAACTTACAAATAAGCGTTTAAGGAAAATCTAGGAGTTTAGTAGTATTTTAAAATAATTCTATAACAGTTGTTGACGATTCTCATCTGTTATAATACAATGAATTTAATTAAAAAACAGGAGGTAATGCTGAATGTTGACGTTGGAATTTTATCGTAATTTGCCAAAGAAGCAATGCCGGGAATGCGGAAAAACGATTGAGGAACAGCATGAGTCATACGTTTATGAATGTGAGAGATGCATGGGACAACATGAAGCATAGGTGATCGTCCATGAATAATTTATGCAACTCCTGATACCCTGTTTGCCGTGAAAAGGTGAGCAGGGTATTATCTGTTATAAAACAGTTTAGTTTCATAGAGAACAAGATTCTCCAGTAATGAGAAAACCGTCTTATTAAGGAGACGGTTCTCTTAACCTGTAAAGTGCTATACCCATTAATTGAAAATCAAGAATACTGCAAGGAATGAAATCCCCATTTCTAAGATAAAAAGCAAACCCATGTTTTGCCATTTCCAAACAATCGGTTCCACTTTGGACATCAGAGTTTATGTTACTTCGTTCAGACGTATCACTGAGCAAATTAAAAAACAGGTCTTGGTGACCTGCCCTGTCTTGATTAATTTCGAAGTGTCAATAACTTATATAAGCTATTATTCTCAATCCTCTTCGCCCCTCGTCTTTGTAACGATTTTTTGTGCCATGCCTGGTTTTCCTGGTTTTATTGACATTGATGATTCCCCTCTCATATTTATATATTTACGCAATAAAAAGCTCGTACCATTGGAAACCCTTGAAACACACCGCAAAATACCGTTCCGCCCCCGAGATCTCCGCCGAATGTCACAATTGTCTTTTGGTTCTCTTCTCGAACACGATCAATAACTGTTTTAAGTCTCGCAACACCAGCGCGATCTCCGTATTGATTCACAACTGGACTTATTTTATGCGATTAGAATTCAGCACCGTTGCTTTTTGCGGGTTTTCATTTGCTGCCGCTCTAAAATCACTCATAAGAAAAGAGCAAATAGCGATGACAGAACTTAATAGGACAACATAAACATTCTCCTTTGTATGTATTCCATTAAAGTATACAAGTGGTTTATTACATGAATGGTAAGGATACATGAATTTTATTCAGAATTGTAAGAAAAAAACAGAAGCTATCGATTTCATGCCGCCTGGATAGTCAAAATGGTGAGTAGAAAAAATCTATTATTTTCCTTCAACAAAACAAGTGGTTTTATGACAAAATAACCCTCTACTTGGTATAACTGTATTGTGCAACAATGAAATCAAGAGAACAGTGTAGTCTTCAGGAGAAGGGAGAGTAGGAATTATGAACATTTTATCTTTCAAGGTATCCGCTTCTGCATTTACGATCTTGAAAATTGTAGACTTTTATCGACTATCCAAAGCAATTGATAGTGACATTTACCTATATAAAAAAAACGGAGAGTCGTTCAGGGTGGAATGCATTCCAAAAATCGTTTCTTTTATCCTAACCATTAAGGAACGTGATGTTCTTCTTATTATTGTCGATGGAATCAACGCTATCAAGGACGGAGAACGCCTAAAACAAGTTCTTTGCTGAACAACATTAGCTTACCGCATCTTTTGAAGGCGTGAATAGCGCAGCGTACCACCGCTTCCATCTACATATGGCGGTTCATGTTGGATGGTAACAACACAAAAACCTTTCCAACGGATGAGAAGGAAAGGTGGTATTGTTATTAAGTTCAAGGATATATCAGAGTCATGCACTATGAACTCCTGAGCTCTTTTTTGATATTGAAATTTTGCTTTTAAACGTTAAACGTTCTCCTGGGACAATACCTTAAATCCAGTTAATGTTGGCGAAAGTGTATTCCTCTTTTGTGGAGGGAGTTCTTTATAGTTCTCAGTTTTCCTTTTTCCATTTTAAAGAAATAAGGTTACTTCCCCATTTAGGTACCAGAACTATCTCCAGATACTCATTTCCTGCCCTAATCGCCGCTTCATTAAAATACAGTATCTCTTCAATGTAGGCTGTCATCGAACTCCCTTAATCTCTACATTTTGTCGCGGCATTGCTGCAGGGCGTCTGCATGTACTTTGCATTAAATAATGTTTACTTTCAAGAGATGCATTATGGAAACCTTGCATCGCTTCCAAAACATGATACGCCATATCTCCATGAGCTCTATGATCATCACCTTCTGTAATGGCTCGTGCGAGGTCCGCAACGCCGATTCCTCGGTTATTATCGGTATATCCGTGCGTAAGTGGAATTTCCTCCCATACGTTGCTTCCTACACGGCGAAGCTTAACTGTGCCCCCAAAATAATTTGGATCAGGTACAAGAAGTGTGCCCTTGCTGCCATGAATCTCAATGTTGGGCAGTACGGTACCCGCCATTGCATCGAAGCTGGTAATAAGGGTACCGACCGCACCGCTTTCAAAATCGATTACTCCAGCGATATGCGTAGGTATTTCAACCGATATTTTCTTTCCATACTTCTTTTCACTTGTAATGGTGCGCTCTGGGTATGAAATAGCTGCTGATGCCGTCACACGGCGAATGGGACCGAGAAGCGTAACAAATGCCGTCAAATAATAAGGTCCCATATCAAACATCGGACCACCGCCTAACTCATAATAAAATTCCGGATCTGGATGCCAATGTTCATGGCCGCCGCACAGCATTAAACCGGTAACAGAAACCGGAGTGCCAATCTCTCCCTCATCAATAAGCTTTCGACATGTTTGAATGCCGCCCCCGAGAAAGGTTTCTGGTGCGCTTGCCACTCGTAGCCCTTTCTCACTAGCAAGTTCTAAAATTTCCTGACCTTCCTCGCAGGTAACAGCTAGCGGCTTCTCAACATAAACGTGTTTTCCCGCTTGAAGAGCGTCTTTACAGACAGTAGCATGTGCCTTAGGAATCGTTAAATTAACGACGATTTCAATTTCGTGATCGGCAAGCATTTCATTCACGGTATAAGCTTTTTCTAATCCAAATTCTTCAGCACATGCCTGTGCACGTTCCACGTCCAAATCTGCACACGCAACTAACTCAACGCCGGGATATTTCTTTAGATTGGTAATATAGATGCGGCTAATATACCCACAGCCTATAATTCCCACTTTAATTTGTTTCATTTTTTAAAGCCTCCCTTATTATTTAGCAGCCCATAAAAATCCACGGCGCATTAGTTCCTTAACGGGTGGCATTGCCACAATATCTGCTTGATGTCCGAGACTGTTGTAGTACACTCTGCCCTTCCCCCATTTTTTTGTCCAAACTACGGGCATTTTTACGTCACTAAAACTCGTTGTTGCATGAACTTTCACAGCAGGATCGATATGCATGTAATACTTCTCTGACTTCACTTTGAAATCTTCGATCTCTTTGGTTAGAGGATTCTCCGGGTCTTTTATATTCACTTCATACAAAACACCGTCATTGCCAGGATGAGCTACCCACTGTCCACCGACCATGTATTGAAACTCAACTTCATTTCGAAATGAATCTCCCATACCACCGTGGCAACCTGCAATTCCGCAGCCAGCATGCACTGTATCAAGCAATGGTCTCAGTTGTTCCTGCGTTATCGTTCCCATGGTCCAAACGGGTACAATTAAGTCTAGAACACCCATCTTTTCTGCATCCGTAAACGCGTCCAATGAATCAGAAACAGTAACTTCAAAATCTTCTTCCCTCAATATTCCTGCAAAAATATCAGCGACCAGGTCTGGTTGATGTCCATCCCAGCCGCCCCATACAATCAAAGCTTTTTTCATCGGATAACTCCTAACCTTCTATAGTTGGTACGTTTAATAAAAGTTTTAGAAACCTTAGCTTGTACCGCAGTGAATGAATGAAAGGACTCAACGGCTTTTTTGAGCCTAGACACGGAACTTTCTTAGAGAGCAGTTGTTTTCTGATTTTGAAGTAATTCTGAAATCGAAACCCATTGCCTTGAACGTGAAGATTTCTCTACTGCTGCTAATACTGCCTGGTTTCTTACACCGTCAATAAAGTTAGGAGACGGGCTATACCCTTTATCTACACCATTTAATAACTCCAGCGTAAGGTTGATAAACGTATGCTCGTAGCCAATAATATGTCCTGCAGGCCAATAGGCTCCTGCATATGGATGGATCTCCTCTGTACAGTTGATCGTTCTAAATCCTTGCAAACCCGGTTCATCATCCAGAAAAAATATTTCGAGGTTATTCATGTTCTCCATATCCCAGCGGATGGACCCTTTTTCTCCATTAATTTCGAAACGGTTGCCATTTCGGTTTCCGCCAGCAAAACGACTCGCTTCAAACGTACCAATCGCACCATTTTCAAACCGGGCCATAAACACGCTTGCATCATCTACATCCACTTCTCCCATTTGATCACTCGATGCTTTTCCGCTTAAACCAGAGCTGTCTTCCACAATAGGTCGCTGTTTAATAAATGTTTCCAGGATCCCGTTTACTTCTTTAAACTCACCGACTAAGAACCTTGCCAGATCAATGCTGTGAGCAGCCAGGTCCCCATGCGAGCCTGATCCGCACACTTCTTTACTTAAACGCCAGACGAGAGGAAACTGCGGATCCATGATCCAATCCTGCAAATATGTAGACCGTATATGATAAATTTTCCCTAGCCTTCCGCTGTCGATTAGTTTTTTCGCGAGCTGAATAGCCGGAACAAAACGGTAGTTATGATTAATCATATGGATGACACCGTTTTTCTCGACCGCTTCTTGCATGCGTTGGGACTGTTCCAGTGTCATCGCCAACGGCTTTTCGCAAAAAACATGTTTTCCAGCTTCAGCCGCTGCGATGGCGATTTCAGCGTGGCTGTTATTCGGAGTAACGACATCGATTAAATCAATGTCTTCCCGTTCGATGAGTTTTCTCCAATCGGTTTCATAGCTTTTCCATCCCATTTTGGCAGCTGCTTCCTTAACGTTTTCTTCATTTCTGCCGCACAGTACCTGTAAAACAGGCTCTACGGCTGGATCAAAATAAAACGAGACGTCACGATACGCATGAGAATGGGCTTTTCCCATAAACTTGTACCCTATCATTCCTATTCTTACTTGCTTTTTGTTTACACCCGCCACATTTCAACAGCTCCTTTTTCAATAATTTTGTCTCGCAAAAAGGTGACTGCTTTCGTAAATCCTTCTTCTCCACTCATTAGTCCATCTTCATGTTCAATGCTGATGGCGCCGTTATAGTTGTTTGAAGAGCACTGATGATTTCTTTCCATGTATCTTCACCATGACCGTATCCGACCGTTCTAAAAATCCAAGAGCGGGTTTTCAGCGTCGCTGTAGCTCTTCGTATCAAGAACACCGTTTAATGGGTTGTTTTGTCCGTCTAACCTTGTATCCTTGGCATGGAAATGAAACAATGCATCCTCTTTTCCTAATGCTTTAATACAAGCAACAGGATTCATTCCCTGCCAGAAGTAATGGCTTGGATCAAAGTTGCACCAATTTGGTCACCGCATTCCGTTCTTAACCGCAGTAACGTCTCTGTGTTATAGACGACGAAACCTGGATGCTGCTCAATGGCAGCTTTCACCCCATGAGCTCTTAGAATTTCATTCTGCTCTTTCCAATAAGGAATGACTTTTTCAGTCCATTGCCAGTTGACGACATCTGAAAAATCATTCGGCCATGGGCATGTGATCCAGACAGGATGTAAAGAATAGTCGGATTCCCCTGGACACCCTGAAAAGGTTACCACATTTTCAATCCCTAGGGCTGATGCAAGGCGCACCGTATCTTGAAAAGCTTGATTATGCTGGTTTGCGATGTCCTTATTTGGATGTAAGGCGTTCCCGTGGCAACTTAACGCGCTGATTCGGATACCACGAGAATCAAATGCCTCTTTAAACTGTTTAAGTTTAGCTTTATCCGCCAACAGCTCTGAAGGTTTACAATGCGCATCCCCTACATAACCACCTGTGCCGATTTCAACCGTATCCAGTCCGTTCTCTTGTATATAGTCCAAAGCTTCTTCCAACGGCTTTTTAGAGAACAATACAGCGAACACACCCATTTTCAAGTTATAAAACCAAACATTCAATATTCAATGCGGTTATTGATCACGATAGGCTGCTAACGCAACATTCAAGTCTCTGGTTAGGTCAAAGATTCGCTGGTATAGGTTAAACAGCCCTTCATACTTTTGGACACTTTGTTCTTCTGGATAAAATACCGCATCCTCTTTAATAAACTGGCCGGCACATTCTTCCAAGGATGTAAACCATCCATTACCGAAGGCAGCCAACATAGCTGCACCCATCGCGGGTCCTTGTTCACTTTTCAGCTTGATGACCTTTGCATTAAAAATATCGGCTTGCATTTGGAGCCATGTTTCGTTTTTAGCGCCGCCTCCAATGGAGATAATGGTATCGACCCTTTTCCCTTGTTGACGGAATAAATTAATAGATTCCTGAAGCGAAAAAGTAATACCTTCCAATACAGCCCTGATAAAATGCTCTCTTTTATGGCCTCCATCCATCCCAATAAAACTTCCACGAATGGATGAGCCCGCATGAGGCGTTCTCTCACCCACTAAATATGGAGTGAATAAGAGTCCACTTGCTCCGATCGGGACGGACTCCATTCCCTTAAGCAGTTGCTCAAACGTTTCTTCTGGAGCAAACGTTTCCTTAAACCAGCTTAAACTGTAGCCCGCAGCGAGTGTAACACCCATGGCATAAAAAGCATCAGCCTTTCCATGATTAAAAAAGTGAACTTTACCTTTAAAATCCTTCCCTTTGTCTTCCTCATGTGAAAGGATGACCCCAGATGTTCCGATACTGCACAATGTTTTTCCAGGAGAGAGAATTCCCGCACCGATTGCCCCACACGCATTATCCGCCCCACCTGCGAAAACTTTCGTTTTCTCTGACAATCCTGTTTCCGCTGCAATGCTTGGAAGCAACGTCCCTACACAATCATGGGATTCAACCAGCGGCGGACAAATGGATTCTGGAATTCCAAATTTGCGGCAGATTTCTCCGCTCCACGTTTTACTTGTCACATTTAACAGCAAGGTTCCCGCGGCATCCGAAAATTCACTGTTGATGGCACCCGTCATTCGAAGTCTCACATAATCTTTAGGAAGCAAAAACACAGACGTTTTTTCAAACGTCTCTGGTTCATGTTCCTTTACCCATAAGATTTTCGGTAAGGTAAAGCCTTCTAACACAGGATTTTTTGTAATGTTCAGCAGCTGTTCTTCAAACTCTTCCTTTATCTTTCGGCATTGAGGCGTTGTTCTTGTATCGTTCCAAAGAATCGCATTCCGAAGGACACGCTGATTTTCATCCAATAGAACAAGCCCATGCATTTGTCCAGAGTAACTGATTCCTTCAATCTGCTGAACTTGGGACTGTGAGACGAGATCAGCCAAAGCCTGGATGGTTTGATGTACCCACTCTTCTGGATTTTGTTCGTTGTACCCCGACCTTTCCTGAATGAGTGGATAACTTTTGGAAACCTCTGCACATACTTCTCCATTTTGGTTCACTAAGATCGTTTTAACCGCACTCGTTCCTAAGTCAATGCCAATGACATACTTCATTCCTGTTCACCTCCTGATAGAGCAAGTCCATGAAATCTATTAAACTTCTAAAATATATTGGTTTAAGATAGATTTTAATCGCTCTTGTCTTCCTGACTCATTTTTAATAGCCTCTTTATCGATGATATACTGCTCTAATGAATGAAAATTCGCTCTCCCTTCAACAATTTCAAGACCGATACCCTCTTTGTAACTGCGATATCGATCGTCAATGACATTATCAAATACCTTGTCCTCAATTATTTTATGAGCGACTTTCAGCCCCCTTGCAAAGGCATCCATGCCTGCAATATGAGCCTCAATGAGATCGACGGGTTCGAATGAAGCTCTTCTTACCTTTGCATCAAAGTTCAATCCCCCACTGCCGAGTCCACCATTTTTAAGAATTTCATACATCGCTAGTGTCGTAGAGTAAATATCCGTTGGGAATTCATCCGTATCCCAGCCGAGAAGTGTATCTCCTTGGTTAGCATCAACGGATCCAAGCAGGCCGTGTACTCTTGCGACTCGGAGTTCATGTTCAAAAGTATGTCCAGCCAGTGTCGCATGGTTGGCTTCAAGGTTTAATTTAAAATGATTGTCTAAGCCATACTGCTTTAAAAAAGCAATCGTGGTCGCTGCATCCGTATCATATTGATGTTTTGTTGGCTCTTTTGGCTTTGGTTCTATGAGAAACTGACCAGTAAAACCGATTTCTTTCGCGTAATCGACTGCCATGTGCATAAATCGTGCTAGGTTGTCCAACTCTAATTTTAAATCCGTATTTAATAGTGTCTCGTAACCCTCACGTCCACCCCAAAACACATAGTTTTCAGCTCCAAGTTCTTTTGCTGTATCTAATCCCTTTTTAACTTGTGCTGCTGCAAAGGCAAACACATTGGCATTGCAGGATGTTGCTGCACCATGAACAAAACGGGGATGTGTGAACATGTTGGCTGTATTCCAAAGCAAATTAACATTAGAAGTATCCATATATTCCTTAATCATGTTTATAATCGTATCTAAATTCTGGTTAGTTTCTCTTAGAGTTCTGCCTTCTGGTGCAATATCTCTGTCGTGAAACGCAAAAAAAGGAACATCTAGCTTCTCAAAGAGTTCAAAGGCTGCTTCCACTCTCGCTTTGGCTAGATCCATTCCTGTAAATCGGTCCCATGGCCTCTCCATTGTAGCCGCTCCAAACGGATCGGTACCATCCGCTGTAAACGTGTGCCAATAGGCGACAGAGAATCTTAGATGCTGTTTCATGGTTTTGTCCCCTATCATTTCATCAGGATTGTAATATTTAAAAGCTAAAGCGTTGTTTGCCCCCTTGTTATAAGATACTTTGTTAACGCTTTCAAAATACGGTGCATTTTGCAATTGCTTTTCTGCCATCGAATTTCCCCTCCATTTTAAGTGATTGAATAATCTTTGACGATAAATTTCAAAGTTTGTTTACCCATTAAACTAAGTGTGGTTTAATAATATTACACATTTTCTGACTTTTCAATGTTTTCTCTACTTATTAAAAATTAATTAGAATACCATTAAGATAAAGTTAGAGAGCTATATTAATTTAAAAGGGGTGAATAAAATGATCATTGCCGACCAACATCTAGTGAAAAAAATGAACCAAAAGTTAATCCTTAACGAAATCATTAAGAATGCCCCTATTTCAAAGGCAAAGATATCTGCGATTACGGGTCTAAACAAATCCACGATTTCGTCTCAAGTTAGTAGTTTAATAAAGGGAAACATTATTTTTGAGATAGGACGAGGAACATCGAGCGGCGGAAGAAGACCTATTATGCTGATGTTTAATAAAAACGCAGGGTACGCAATAGGAGTGGATATAGGGGTAAACTATATTAACGTGATTTTATCTGATTTAGAAGGTTATATTTCGTATAGCTGTTACCAAGACTTAGAGGAAACTTCCTTTGCAGGAATGAGAGAAGCATTATTTACTATGATCAAAACAGCGATGGCTCATATCCCGGATTCTTACTACAGTTTGATAGGCATTGGCATAGGGGTCCCTGGCTTCGTTGATTATGACCATCAGGTGGTTTTTACCCCCAATACGAAATGGAATGCTATCAACTTACAGCGTATCGTACAGGATGAATTCAACGTCCCGGTATTTATTGAAAATGAAGCAAACGCAGGAGCCTATGGCGAAAAGAACTTTGGCCATGCGAAGAATTATGAGAATCTCATTTATGTCAGCGTTAATATCGGAATTGGTATAGGGATTATTATCAATAATCAGCTTTATAGAGGAACAAAGGGTTTTTCGGGAGAAATGGGGCATATGTCCATTGATTTTAGTGGTCCTCGGTGCAATTGTGGCAATCGAGGTTGTTGGGAGATGTACGCATCTGAAAGGTCAGTCACGACCTCGTTAACGGAAACTAAAAAAATGACCCACTTTTCGTGCGAAAAAATAACAGAACTCGTAAACCAAAATGACATCGAAACATTGAACGCACTGGAAAACTTCGGGTTTTTCTTAGGCATTGGGTTAACAAACATCCTGAATACTTTTGATCCAGAAATCATAATTCTTCGAAATGATCTAATTGAATCTCATCCTATTATTTTAAAATCTATCCAAAATACGATCACATCAAGAACCTACCGTGAACAAAGCGACAGCTGTAAATTTGTTATTTCCAAATTAGGAAAAGATTCAACGGCACTTGGAGCATCTTCGATTGTTATTAAAAATTTCTTAGATAACTTTTCTATTACAGACTAGTACCTGGTTCCGCCTTAAGTGGCTTAGTAATACTCTGTGACAAACAATTTTGCATTACAGTTTCTCCTCTTTCTCGATGAAGATTTCAAAAAGTCGAAATTCTTTTTTTAAAACTTTGTTTATTGGATATACAAACTATGGACTTGTTGACATCGCTATAGGTGCCAGGTCCGCACGGCAACTTATGGTCGCAGGTAAGCATTCCAAGAAGGAGAAACATTATACGAAGTGACCAAAAGGGCATTGGAGATCGAAGAATCTGGAGGGAATATGATATCCATCAACGGATTCACTCCATTCCAAACAAAAATGATAATTCCCACTTTTATCCGCTTTTTTACTACCTAAAACCACAGAAGCATAAGCTTGAGTTTTACCACTAACAACTTTGTCATTGTCATCCACCCTATTCACCGTTAATGAAGGAGCGGTTTTGTCGATGACCTCCACCACAGTTGCCTTACTTTTGTTTTTGGCCGCATCTGTTGCCGTTACAGATAGGAAGTTCCTGCTTTCTGCTTTGCGATTTTAACGGTAAACGTACCATTGCTTGCTGCAGTTGCTTTACCTAATTGTTTATCGGAACCAGTAACAAAAACGGACGCTTTTGCCACTGTTTTTCCAGTAACGACTGTATCATTATCCTCAACTCTATTGACAGTTGGTGGCTTCGGTGCAATCACATCAGAAGTTTTAAACGAATATCCCATCATGTATTCATCCCGCTTGCATAGTTTGAGGAATCTAAAGCAACGATGAAATAAGTCCCTGGTTTAGTGATTACATCCTTGGCTAATAAGCCCATCATCTACCGTTTTGTTACTTGTAACGAATGAAATTATCCTTACTGTCATACAATTCCTGGCTGCGGTATGATTGGCGTGATGCTAATTCTGAGTGTGTTTTGGTTTTCCACCTGAAGTGGTTCCGATTATCGCGGTCATCAGTACAATTATCGATGCCCCGGCAACACTGTTGAACTCAGCCGGCAACACCGTTTCTGCGATGATGGTCAGCCGAATCGTAGAGGGGAAAAATTGACTGAAGGAATCATTATTAGCGAAATAAATATGTGCAGAAAAGATAAAAGACCTTCAATTCGGAAGGTCTTTTTCTATGCTGCCAAAGTCGTATTCCGTTTCTTCAGAAGTTAGGGACCTTGTCCTCCAATACGTAACACTTTATCGAACCAGAGGACAGGCCCTCATGTTCTATAAAAAGGTTAAACTTAAAGCTATTTCCTTCAAATGAGGTTGGTCTGCCCATAAGATGAAGTAATTGTAAGTTTCTCCTTGGATTGTAATGGGAGTTGGATACCTCCAGCAGAAATGTTGAATCAATCAACTTTAATTGTATCAAAATGTGGTTGATGCCGGGTGGATTCATGGTTTGAAAGTAGTCGCAATAGCAAAACGAAAAGCCATTGCCATATTAGCTTTAGTAGTCACTTTATTATGGCAAACCGCCTACACACAGGTAGGAATTATTTTGTTATCACATTTATTGGTTTTCTCCACTTTAAACAACAAGCTGAAAATGATGATTCTAGAATTCACTTCCCTATCTCACGTTAGTTTGCAATCATTTGTTTAATATTATTTGTCGGATTACTAATTCTTTTACCTATTTTAAGAGAAGCTACTTCTTTAAATTGGCATTGCCATGTTCGATAGTTTTTATCGATCTTTTGCTGGAACAAAATCATCATAACACTCACATAAACAAAGAAAAGCGGAAACAAAGGAAGGGCGGAATGGTGTGTCATTTATTCTGCACTCCAGGATTTTATTGTTTTACTTTATTTCTTGCTCTCAGTAATTTTACCAAGAAAGAACCCATTGACTTGATCTAAACTTCCTCTCCATAGCACTTTATTTTTAGACGAGGCCATTTTATTTTCTCCACAATAAATCTGTGCATTTTTTAAATGAATAAAGTGCAAATCATTCAAGTTGTCTTCATTTCCCTCTTCAATCGCTTCACTTGATTGAATGAGCCGTTCACTAATTGCTTGTGATACTTCATTGCCGTTTTCAAATGCTTCCCCTAATGCTTCCAAATACTCTTGTGCAGAAATCGTCGTTCCAGAGATAACAGCTCCATTTACATTTAACGTTATATCCAATGAAAATCCGTATTTATTAGAAGCTTTTACAAAAAATTCAAGGATACTGTCTGTACTCATCTTTTAACCCCCGTTGTTTTATTTGGAAGATGTATCGTCATTACTGGAAATAGTAAATTCTTTTGGTTTTTTATCGTTTTTAATACGGTTATTTTTTGAGCTTACTTTTAGTGGGCGCTGCTCGTCTTTTTCATCCCGATCCACAACCACATCTTCGTCATTTTTTTCCTCCTCCGATAATGGGGCTAGCTGTTCTAACTTCTTTTCTATTAATTTTAAGCGTTCGTTAAGTTTTCTATTTTCATATTCAAGGATTTGAAATTGTTCTTCGTTATTGTCCTGTGCGTTTACTTCCTGGTGATCTTGTTCTTCGTTATTGTCCTGTGCGTTTACTTCTTGGTGATCTTGTTCTTGGTGATCTTGTTCTTCGTTATTGTCCTGCGCGTTTACTTCCTGGTGATCTTGTTCTTCGTTATTGTCCTGTGCGTTTACTCCTTGGTGATCTTGTTCTTCGTTATTGTCTTGTGCGTTTACTTCCTGAAGATCTTGTTCTTCGTTATTGTCCTGTGCGTTTACTCCTTGGTGATCTTGTTCTTCGTTATTGTCTTGTGCGTTTACTTCCTGAAGATCTTGTTCATCGTTATTGTCCTGTGCGTTTACTTCCTGAAGATCTTGTTCTTCATTACTTGTACTTTGGTTCTCTTGATCTTCACTTTTCTCTTTTTTTAACAAGCCTGCCGTTTTATTTTTTAGTTTTTTTGCTGTTTGCTGTGACCTTTCAGCCCCGTAATCTTTTATATTACTAATTTTTTCCATAGTTGTTTTTCCTAAATTTTTACTCTTTTGTTTCAAGTCAGTAGATTCAATCCTGGACATAATTCTTTTTCCGGTTTTGGGGTTGGATAAATATCCGATAGTTGCTCCCACAACACCACCGATTACTGTTCGATAAACAGATGAACTTGCTACTTTTTTCGCTTTATTGTCTTTCATCCTAAATTCCTCCTCAAATTGTTTGCTATTATTGGTTGTTTTGTCGTTTTTAAAATACATTTATACAGTGAACTCTTTTTCCCCTATAGCATTTACTTCCTGGTGATCTTGTTCATCGTTATTGTCTTGCAGGTTTACTTCCTGATGATCTTGTTTTTCGTTATTTGCATTTGTGTTCTCTTGATCTTCACTATTCTCTTTTTTTAACAAGCCTGCGGTCTTATTTTTTAGTTTTTTTGCTGTTTGCTGTGACTTTTCAGCTCCGTAATCTTTTATATTACTTATTTTCTCCATAGCTGTTTTCCCCAAAGGTATGGTATTTTGTTTCAAGTCGGCAGACTTAATTCCGGACATAATTCTTTTTATGGTTTCGGGGTTGGCTAAATATCCGACAGCTGCTCCCACAACACCACCGATTACTGTTCGATAAACAGATGAACTTGCTACTTTTTTCGCTTTATTGTCTTTCATCCTAAATTCCTCCTCAAATTGTTTGCTATTATTGGTTGTTTTGTTGTTATAAAAATACATTTATATGGTGAAATCTTTTTCCCCTATATTTTGTTCCAATAATTGAATACGCTCGTTTAATTTCCGATTTTCCTCTTCTAATTTTTGCTGTCCTTCATTCGCTTTCGATGATAAATAAGGGTCATTTTCCCACCAGTCCATGCCAATTTCCTTCGCTTTATCTACAGAAGCGACAATTAGACGAATCTTAATGGTTAATAATTCGACGTCAGCAATGCCAACGGTAATATCTCCAGCAATGACGACCCCTTTATCCAGTATCTTTTCCAAAACGTCTACGATTGTGCTGGATTGTGTGGGATGCTCCACTGCCATTTCAATCACTCCTTACTATTGGTTTGGCTAAAGTAACTTGCCCAATGGTCCAAGGTCAATATTTAAATCTTCATCTTTAAGATTAAATATCTCTTTTAATTCATCCATCTTCACTTCTAAATTCATTAGTGCGACTCCTAAATTTTCAATCTGTTCCTCAGTTAATGTTCCGCCATCTACCCGGCGGATAGCATGTCTTTCAACAATTTGCCTTAGCAATTCGATAACCGTCAAAACCAGTTGGGCTAAACCATGCTCTGCATGATCAGGGTCTAGGGTAATCCTGCTATTGGCCGGATTATTGACTTGCATACATTAGCTCCTCCCTCTGTTTATCAAATTCCTCGGACGAAATTTCCTTCCGGTTGCCCGATTGGGAAGCAACAAGAGTTTCGACAGAAGCGATTAACACACGCAGATCTAAATAGACCAAATCGACACCAGCAATAGAGATTACTAGATCTCCTTTAATCGCTACACCTTTGTCTAATATGACATCCAATATATCAATAAGAGCAATGTTTTTATTTTCAACGGATTCCCTATTGCTCATATGTCGACTTTCCTCCTTTCCCTCTTTTTAAGCCATGATTGCAAAATGATATGCAGGCCAAGGACCTGAAGCTTCAAATTTCCAACCGTATTCTTCCATTTCTTTTGTCATGTTATTAATTTCTTCTAAATACTCTTCAACTCGATCAACCGCTATAAGATAAACACTATTCCAGCTCATATCATATTTTTTTCCGGTTACGTCCTTACTCCAATTATTTTTCACTGTATGATTTAAGGAAAATTGTTTCAATCTATCATGAATTTGTTCACAAACTGACCCTTTTTCAGTTTCAAGTTCTTTATCTAACAATTGATCCAGCTTTCTTTTCTCAAAAAATTGCCTTCCTGGAGGTAACTTGCTTATCTCCTCCTTTTTTGATGCGATATTTAAATTTCGGCCACTTAAATATTTCTTTAAAAGTGAGTCATCACAGTAGATTTTTAAATTCCATTCCTCAGTTTCAGCCAAATGTAAAAACGAGTCTGTTATTTTTTCCTGATTATTTTCAATCGTTTTTCTCATGCTGTTCTCGTTTTTATAAATGGTGCAAAATTTCATTGGAATTACCGTATATTTTTGTTTGAGGTTTAATAAAGCATTATGATGATGCAAAGCTTTTTCCTGCAGCCACTCCATATTATTGTTGATCTTTTCTTCAATCGATGCTTCTGAATACTCTTTAGAATCAAGATTACATACAACCGCGGTAATCTTGCCGATTTGCACCGAATAGGCTTCTTTTTGTTCATCTAGTCCCTTAAACGGGATTACCGATTCCCTTTTCTCCTCTTCCGTGGGAATAAGTCCGTATAAATAAATCAAATCGCTCATTTTAATCCCCTCATATCTGCTGCTTCGTCATATTGTCCCATTGTTCCATTTCCCGCTTCTTGGCTGCCTCATAACGGATCAATAATTCCTCTTCTTGTTCCCTGTATAATTTTTCAGGTATTTCATCCAGCTCATACAACATTTGAAGGTGCACAAGCTTTTGCTGAATATTAGAAATATCATACAGTTCTCTGTCGGCTTCTTCTTTCACTTTTTCACCGACCTTAAAGACGAGGTTCATTGGGGCAGTGAATAGTTTGTGAATCATTTATTTTCCTCTACTTTAAGTTTTATATTTATAAAATTGTAAGCCGGCCAGGGACCCGAATATTTGAATTCAACTTTGCCGTCCCATTTTTCAAAGGCTTCATTTATCTTCTGGTCAAAAAGTTCCTCTTGGCTCCGATCAATCAAAAATGCAGCGTTTAACAACATCGTTTCTCCGATGGGTTCATTTGCAACTGAGGCTGCAGCAACTTCTTTTAATGGTTCAAAAATCTCTGTTTTAATATCCTCCTGGAGAGAAGCAAAGAATTGGTTAGCCATCCCTCCAAGCTTAATACGGTCATAAAAGCCGGCGTTGTCTGACTTGCCTTGAACGGTTTGTTTCATTTTTTCTACTTCAGGACTTTTATTAATTTCATTTTCCAGCCATTCTTTTTTGCCGATAACTTTTAATCCGAGCTCGATTTTTCCTTTAATTTCAGGAAATAACTTATTGAACTGAGGATATAGATTTTCTAGAAGAACCTTTACATCTTCCTTTGTATGAAACACATTGCCAAAACTTATTGGAATGACTGTGTCGTTTTGGGCCATGACGGAGGCAATGACTTTCTGGTGCATCATTAAATTTTCTTTGTTCGGATGATAAATTTTCATAGGAACTTCTGCCGCTACCATTGCTGAGTCCTTATAATGAATGGTAAATATTTGTTTCTCTTCGCCATCTATAACTGCTTTTCCAAATTGATGCAGTTCCTGATTCGTTTGTATACTGCAAAATATATATATACCGGTTGATTGGCTCACCCGTTTCACTCCCTTTCTATTTCTTTGCACGTATCTTCAACGATGTTTTTTATTTTTGATTGATCCGATTCATCTAAGCCTTTAGATACAGAAAACCATAAAATGTCAAAACATAATTGTTGAAAATCTTCATCTTTCCCGTCTACCGGAATCCCTTCTTCATGAGCTAGTGTAGCGATCATAAGAGAAGCGCGTAAGCTTGGCCTGTGCTGGCTGTTTTTAGGACATTTTTCCCTTAAGGAGGAAACAATCCTGGTAATGCCTGCAGCCTTCTCTTTTGAAACACCCGTTTTTTTTGAAAGAATTTCCGCTTCCGTCTCTTCATCTGAATAATCAATTGGAATGGTGATTAATCTGTCTAATAAGGCATCCTGTGTTTGATGAACGCCGGCGTATTCAGCTGGATTGCTCGTAAAGATTACGGAAAACTTTGGATGGACACGAATAAACGGTTCTTGTTGCTTGGTTCCATATAAGGGAAGGATCCGTTCCTCTAAAATGGAGAGAAAGATATTATTTGTGGAAGGCTTAGACCGAGTAAATTCATCATAGATGAGGGTATATCCATTTTTTACTGCCTTTAATAATTTGCCATTACTCCAGGTTTCCGTAACATTTTCTTCTTTTTTATAAACGGAACGAATAAAATTATCGACTACCTTTTGAGAGTGGTACCCTGTAAACGCCCCGATCAAATCCTCATTTGATAACTCTTCATTACCGTGCATCAACATGACGGGCCGCCTTCTTTTCTTGGCTAAAAGAAGAGCGAGTGATGTTTTCCCTACCCCTGCAGGCCCTGTAAAATGTATCGGATATCCTGCCGAAAGGTAGTTTAGTGAACGTGAAATAACCTCTTTTATTACATCATTCTGCAATAATCCGGACGAGACGATGTCATTTTCCTTCCTCTCCGCCATTTAAGTCCCCCCATTCTAATGGCTCTATCCCATAGCTCCTAAGCTTCTTGTCCAATAGCGCTTCGATATCGAACGCTTAATCTAGTAAAGGATAATATTTCGTTGTTTTTATTTAAAATCACTTGATAGACTCCCACCATTTCGTCCTTGGCATATTTCTTCATATATTCCTTTTCTTCAAATACTTCCATAATTACCTTTGCTCCCTCATCATCCGTTGCTTCAACTGAAGTAATCTTATGTGGCGGGGCTACATTCTCTTTAAAAAAACGAGTAACTGCTTGCATTACTTTTGTGATTTCCATTTTTTCAACCCCTCCATTGTTCAGGTTTCAGATGACTCATAAGTGCCTGGCACCTTTAAAGAGGCGCCGGGCACTATTATTTGAGCCAAGCTGCATGATTAGATTAGATGCTGAATTGTTTGCTTCTTTCGTTTGATTGAGACGGCAAGCCTTTTTCTTCCACTTCATCTCTTAGCAGCCCTACCGCTTCGGCATATCGCAACCAAGTATCCACACTGGCAATTACCACTCTTGCTTCCACTGTGATTAACTCGATTCCTACGAGTGATACTCTTGCGAACACATCAATAACGACACCTTTATCAAGAATTCGGTCAATAACCTCTGCCAGACTTGAACTATCCGTACTTTTTTGAACACTCATTTACACACATTCTCCTCTCTCTTAAATATGGTTCTAATCAAGAGCTGATTTTTTTCATATCACGGGCATGTTTAATATCTTTGGAGCTTTTAATACCTGTTGAACTCTTGATATGGTTTGAACTTTTAATGTCATTAGTCCCTTTTATATCATTTACACTTTTGATCTTGGTTCCATTATTGCGGGAAGAGATTTTTTCTTGAAACTTCTCCCCCGCTTTCTTTAAGTTTTTTAATTTATCCTGAACGTGTAATAAAACGTCCCTTACTTTATCTCTTGCCTGTTTTGCTTTGCCATGAACTTCTTTAGCATTTTTTTCTGTGGCGTTCTCCAGCTTTTTTGAGGCATGGTTAACCTTCGTCCTAAACGCTTCCTCAACCTTATGTTTAAAATGGTTTTTTGCTTCTTCTTTCAATTTTTCTTTGGCTTTATCTTTTATTTTGGAATTCTTCGCCACTTTTACAGCTGCCAAACCCCTCTTTGCTTTTGTTTTGATCCGAGGTATTACAAAAAAAGCGCTGCTTGCCAGCATGCCTCCAATTAGTATGCCTTTGGATATCCTGCTTTTTTTCTGATTCAAATGAGACATTCCATCCCTCCTTTATAGGTATTTTCACATACACATTCAGTACAATTGATATGTGCATATGTCTTTACTCCTATGCTTTGCCACATCATTGCTCAAAAAAACTGGTCAATGTTTCCACTTTATTTTCCTTCCATCATTTTCATTTTTTATTTCTATATTAAATGGTATGTGAACAAGGTTTTTCCCTTAATGAAGGCATTTATTAAAAGAATGAAGTATAAACATTAAAAATATTACAATTTGATTACATTGGAACAGTTTTTGTTTTTCATATGCTTTAGTTTCCAAAAATAAAAAAAAACCGAGGCTGAGTCGTCAGTCGCGGGTTCTAATGTTTATGATTTCATATTAATTTTTTGTTCCACTGACACCAAAAGCTGCGTCAGTTTTCTGTTTTGGCAGTTTTATAGTTACTAAAGAAACCTGCAGTGGTTGATTTAAATTTTTCAATAATTACTCTGTTACCATTTCCTGAGCTATTCTTCCCACGCTCAAGCCAATTGTCTTCACAGTTTCTACTCTTTCATGGGAGTTAAAACTTACCAACGTTCTAAAGGTCCACTTTCTATTTTGGTTAACGAACAATATAGACGAAAAGACCACCAACAAAAACGCTCACCCTCTTTCTGGGTTGAGCGTTTTTGATTATCTTGTTCTTTGTTCAATATTTTTTTAGTTGAGGTGTTTATATGTTGCCCATTTTGATTGTAGGCCTTATAGGTCTTGGAGGAGTTTTACTTTTATTTCTCTTTAAACTAATCGTGAAATTTTATTCAAAAGGAAAGTAGAATGGAGCTGTTTAAAGAGCATTAGTACTGTAAAAGTAAGACTACCCACCATTTATTTTTTTGGTTTCGCCCAAAGATGGAGACATCCAACCAGTAATGATCAGCTTTCTGTATTTCAATAGGAGTAAGGCTAATTAGTTCCATAATGTTTCGATTTTGATGGCACCCAATCGTTCTTATAGCCAAAGGATCCAATACCTTCTTTAACGTGGAGAATACAAAAATTGAGCTGATTCCCTGTTCTAATAACAATATTTGCCGTCAATGGAGAGTATCTTAAACACTCCATCTTCTTTTATTCTCACTCTTCCTTCTTTCCACTCCGACCAATTCATCCCTTTCTTTTTTAACAGCTCTTTATTTTTGATGATGTGGTGCTTCTTCCCCCCCACCAGACACCGATCCAAGCTTCATAGAAATATAGCCATTCCGAAGTCCAGGGAATGATCGTATCCGCGATCAGGGAACGTTGATTGTAACTGTCATCATCTGGATAATGCAAACAAACATAGTGAGCCATCTCGATACCGATGTGGTTCTGCACTCAGCAAACCTAAGTACAAACTATCGTCTATACACTACTTTCACCCGATAGAATGAAGAATCTTCAGTAGGCTGCAGCGTCCCGTTCCAAAAAACCTCTCCTCCCCCTTTACACAGAGTGAAGGAGGGGAATTTTTTTTGGACTTTAAAGTTCTGCAGGGCGAACACTTTTGACTGAGGGGTGATCCGCCAACGCCTGACTCCCATCCGATTACCCGTAAAAACGGTGTTCCTTTATTGGTAGCCCACTACTCTGGTTCAATTTCCAGAGGCACTCACCAGTACACCGCCCGACTGTATACTTTTTGCCCGCACTGACTTCTCCGCTAAAGGAAAACAAGAACCGAAGATGGCTCTCCATTTCTCGATTGAACTGTTCTAATCGCATTCTGCGATTGCGTCTTCACAGCTTTCTTTTAGCGTTTTTAACCGATTAAGAAACTGTGTTGCCTTTTGTTGTTCCGGTTTCTCGCCAAGTTTTCACCAGAAAGGGACGGATTCTCTACATACGGAACATCGTCGTCATTGAATAAGCTCATGAGCAGCCATTCAATGTCCGCTATCATCGCTTTAACGGTTTCCACCAATGATTCTGCAATGGATGCTTTGTCTTGATACGACTTTCCAATCAACGTCGTCAACAATATGGATTTGGTCGCGGTGCCCTTCCCTACATTTTGGTCACGCCAATACTTTATGATCTTTGCTACTCTTGAAAAGTCTTGTTTGGATTCAGCCTCAATTTCGTTGCACCACTTGGTGAACCCTGCGGGATTTGTACTTGTCCATTCCTTGTCTCGTTTCGAGGGAATCTTAATCCAATCACCGTTTTGAAGCGCAGGAACCACATCCACATCAAGGTCATTGGCGTAGTCAATTCTCACACATCGTTCTTTGGTTTTAACGCGATCTTTGTTCAGCCTTCGCATTAATGATAGGTGATCCGGTACATCAATACCGATGAGTTTCCCGGCAGCTGCGAGTCTTCCTGTAACTTCATTAGACAACGAATAATTCTAAGTTCTGTAATAGATGGTTCCAGTGATTATGTTCATGTCCTCTTGAAAGGACAAAACCCTTTCTCTTAGCGTAAGGGACTAAGAGAAAGGGTCGAAAAGGGGTGGCGTGAAATTCATTTTAACACCTGTGCAAAATAAAAAGGAACAAAAACAGACCTTTTTTAAAAACTCTTTACAACTTTACAAACTATAACCCTTATTGTAACCAGCTTTACGACTGTCTTTTGATATGAAATTCCCTTAACGGCCCCGTTCCTTATCTATACGATGGCTTGTATCTTCCGCTGAAGATACACACACAGCCTTCATTCCATTAAGGATTTTGAAACATGGCAAAATGCCTTACAACCTCGGTGTCCCTTACAAGCTGTAAAAACCCCACAAACTTTAGTATGTTACCTTCCATAACGGAGCAAAGTGACTGAACAGGGAGTTAGAAGAAAATCGGTTATTTTTAGATTTTTATGTTTTATACGAACAAATGTTCGTGTATAATTTATTGAACAGGGTGATTACATTAGGATTCGAGATCAGTAGAATCTCCTACTGACATTTTGGTAAATTCAAGGAGGATGAAACATGTCACAACTGTTCTTTATTGTAGTAATAGGTCTTGTCAATTCTGGTATATTTATGGCATCTTTGATAGAAGGACAACAGCAAAGTGTAAACTATCTTTACTTAACAAATTCTGTATTCCATCCATCTTTCGTTCAAAAATCGATCGATAATGAGAAAAGGGATTAAGTAACATAAAAAAACCCATAAAACTATCTTTTGTATTCTCAAAATCTAACAGTGCTCCGAACTCCATTCCTCTAAAGTCTTGGGCACGAGCGAAATGCCTGGGTTTAGCTATATCTACCCCTATTATCAGTGTTTGAGAAGTGATTTGAGCTATCTTATCATTTTGGTTATTATTCAATTTGAAGGCCTCCTGGTAGATAAATTGTCCCTCTCGCTGGCGAGCTTTAGGACATCTTTTCAGGAGGTTATATTTATTCTCAAACCCCGTTTTTCTTCATTACAGGAATGCTGCCCTTTAGTTCAATAAAATTTCACCATCTTTAAGAAAAGCACCCGTTATTAAAAAATCTATATTATGACTCCAAGTGTGTTTGTCCTTCCATTAAATTACACAAAACAAAAACACAAACGCTTTACAAAGGTAAAAATGTAAATTATTTTAAGTGCACAAGGGCTTTTATAAAAACCCTCTACCCCAGCGGTTTACCTTCCTGCCATCTACTCCTTCTCTTTATTTTTAAATAATAATTCACCCTCTCTCTCAATTATAGTGAGTCTCGCACTGCTGCTGATCTCCTGTACATTGCAAAGAACCAACGTGTTACCCGCCGAATATGTATTTCACAAAAAAAGCTTGTAGACTCCGTGGTCTACAAGCTATCCGGTGTTTCACATCTACTTATCCAGTGATCAAATTCCTCTTTTATATTGACCCATTGTAATTGGTTGGTCGTTTCAAACACCAAATCCGCTTCCTGTAGTGTGTGGCCTACCCCTACTGCAAACATTCCGCTTGCCTTGATGGATTCAATTCCTGCTACTGCATCTTCTATACCTATAGACCTTAGAGGGTCAGCACTAAGTCCACTGCATGCGGTTAAGAATATTTCCGGATCTGGTTTTGATTTACTTATTTTTGCAGCATCCGCACAAAAATCAAAGGCAGCCTCTAATTCTAATGCCTTTAAGACGGTACCCGCATTTTTCGAAACCGAAGCAAGCCCAATCTGAATCCCCTCCGCTTTAATATTGCGAATCAGCTCAGGAATACCCGGTAATACATGTTCTGGTTTCAGGTCGTTTAAATAAAGACGGTAATGATCATTTTTCTTATTCGCCATTTCTTCTTTTTCTTCTGTGGAAAAGTCATGTTGCCGATTTCCGTATTGTAAAATCAACTCAAGGGAATCCAGCCGGCTGATCCCCTTTAGCATTTCATTAAATGTCTCGTCAATGGTAATGCCTATTTCATTGGCTAGTTGTTTCCAAGCTAAAAAATGATAATGGGCTGTATCTGTGATGACACCATCAAGATCAAATACTACAGCTTCAATCATACTTTTTTTCATTTCTTACTCCCTTTCTCTTCGAAGCAGAGCTGCGATATTACGAGCTGTTCTCTGTATATTGGGAAACGAGCTGCTCATTATCGATTCTGTTGACAATAGCGCCGGAATCGTAGGAAAGATTGCATCGATACCATGGCTGTAAAGGACTTCACTGCCTTCACCGACACTGCCGCAAATCGCTATGACTCTAGCATGGAGAGGAGCACAAGACGCAACACCGATCGGCGCTTTACCGTATAACGTTTGGCCATCTATTCTTCCTTCCCCGGTAATGACAAGGTCAGCATCATGACAGATACCCTTAAGATCTAATTCTTCGAGTACCAGTTCGATTCCCTTTTTCAGTTTCGCGTTTGCAAACAGCAACAGCCCTGCTGCAAAACCTCCCCCTGCACCACTGCCTGGCACAGTAGAGACATGCTTGCCTAAACGGTTCTCTGCCATTTCATAGAATTGACCCATCGCCTGATCCGTTTCTTCTAAACTTTCTTCGGGCAGCCCTTTTTGGGGACCATACACATAGGTGGCACCCTTTAGGCCTGTTAAAGGATTATCCACGTCTGCTGCAATGGTTATGTTTACATCATCCAAGCGTTTATCACGATGAACATCAGTCATAGATTTAATCTGAAAAAGATCCTGGCCGGTGCCCTTTGCTGCCGTTCCGGCTAGATCAAAAAACTGATAGCCCAGTGCAGAAGCCATTCCAATTCCACCATCATTTGTAGCGCTGCCGCCTACCCCAATAATGAGTTCTTTAGCCCCTCGATCCATGGCATGCCGTATCAACTCTCCTACACCATAAGACGTGGTTTGTAATGGATTGCGCCGATCAGCAGGTACGAGATGTAATCCACAAGCTTCGGCCATTTCTATAAACGCCTTTTTACCATCAGGGGTTAAAGCTATTTTCGCTTGAACAGGTTCACCAAGAGGCCCCGTTACAGAAATACTTTCAATTTCGGTGTCATTCGTGGAAGCCAACGCATGAATGGTTCCTTCCCCGCCATCTGCTATGGGGAGCAAATGATAATCGGCTTCGGGAAAAATGCTCTCAAAGCCGGCACGAATGGCTTTAGCTACTTCATCTGCGGCTAAACTTTCTTTAAATGAATCCGGTGCGATAACTACTTTCATGGTTTACTCCTTATGAGTGGAGCGATTTCCATTCGATCTGATAAAACATACTCAAAACCGCTGATTTCAATCATGACTTCTGGTCCTGAAACCTTTGTCAAAATGATGTGCTCCTTTGTCACTTTAATGTTTAAAGTGGCCCCTTGCCAATGTAACGGAAAAGCCAGTTCGGACCAGTTGTAGGGTAAGGTGGGATTTAATGTTAAACGGCTGTTTTTTATGGAAATGTTCGCAAATCCAAACACAGTCACTAGCCAAATGGCTCCAAGTGAAGCAGCATGCAGCCCTTCATCCGATGAATAAGGATTTGGGCCTAAATCTATTAAACAAGCTTCCTGGAAAAAGCGATAGGCCGCGTCATGTTCACCACATCTTGCTGCGACGATGGAATGAATCGCTTTGCTCAGCGAAGAATCGTGGATGGTATGCGCCTCGTAATAGTACAGATTTTCCGATACCACTCCGCTTGGAAACAGCTCTGGAAATAGATACAGCAGCATGACCACATCGGCCTGCTTTAAAATTTGCATTTCATTTACTTCATCGCGGGAATAATCCAATAAAATGCCCTGGCTGCCCTGATTGACTTTGTATCTTGATAAATCGATCTCAGGCTTACTCAAAAATGTATCATCCTGTGGAATGATTTTATTCGCATTTGGTTTCGGTAAATACAAGCGGCTAAGAAAATCTTGCCCCCTCATTTTAAGTAACTCATCGGTGTCATCATATTTTTCCATAAAGTAAAGCGCTGTCTTTACATTGTAATAAGCCATATAATTTGTATAGGCATTGTTATCAATATGCTCGGTATACTCATCCGGCCCAATTACATTCTTAATAGAAAGCTGTCCATTTTCTTCTGTTGCACGGCTGATCCAAAAACGTCCAGTCTCCTTAAGTAAAGCCAGCCCTTCCTTTTTCATAAACTCTTCATCCAGTGTATTTTCATAATACTGCACTAGAGAAAAAGCGATGTCGGCTACAATATGATGTTCCGCTTCAGCAGAAGCGACTTTTTGTCGTGTCCCCGTTCGGATATTAATGGCCGCAAATTCAGGAGTTTCTTCTTTTCCTGACAAGGCACTCTCCCATGGAAATAAAGCTCCTTCATATCCATTTCGTTCCGCCTTTGCTATCGCTTGTTGCAAATTTAAGTAACGGTAACGTAACAGTTTCTTTGCCGTTTCCGGTTCAGTAAAAAGATGAAAAGGTAATATGAACATTTCGGCATCCCAAAAAACATGACCTTTATAGCCTTCACCGGTCAATCCTTTAGCCCCAACACTAAACCGTTCATCATGAGCAGGTGTCATACCCTCGATTTGAAACACTGCATAGTCAAGAGCCAACTGGTCAAATTCGTTCTTCGACGTAACTTTGACACGTTTTTGTTGCCAGGTTTTCTCCCATTCTAATGCTGACTTTTCTAATAACGCATCATAGCCATATGGTGCATGCGCTTTTAAGGCTTTCAAACCGGCAGTTGCTGGATCTTTTCCAGCCTGACCCTGATCAAGGGAAGTATAAACATTTCCAAACTTTTCTAGAGTAAAAGGAATGTTTTCGGATAGATCCACTTTTATCGTGGTCAAGAGCCTGCGATTTTTTGCAGCAAATGAAACATCACTCGTCAAGGAGCACTTACAAGCTGTGGTAAGTGCTATCGTATGTCCTGACTCTGTCGTTTTATAAACACCTTGCATGACTTCTTCGTTAAACACACGGACATTCTCTACACTAAGGTGTTGTGTCCCGAAATTAGTTTGTTGAGCATCAATACCCGTCACTATTTTTAATGTTGCGGATCGATCTAAACTGGTAACTGTCAATTTCGTGGCAAGTAAATGCAAATCATGTTTTGCTGTAAACCGTTGAAAAAGGAATTTGAAGCGAGCACCTGAGTTGCTTCTCCAGAGAATTTCACGCTGTATTTCACCCATTGCAAGGTGTAGCCTTCGTTCATATGAAAGAATTTCTCCATCCATCAATGAGAAAAGTTCCCCGTCAATTTCCATTTTTATTCCTGTTAAATCAGGTAGATTAACTAACTCGGATGTTTCGTTCTCATTTGCTTTATTATAGATACCGGCGACGTACAGCCCTCGGTTTTGTTCCGAATAGTCTTCTTCAAGGGCACCACGCACACCTAAGTAACCATTTCCTAATGTCATTAAACTTCCATATTTATTGAGATAGTGTACATCGAATTTTTTGTCATATAATACTTGTTCTTTCATCATAAGGATACACTTTCACCCTTTTCCGCAGATTGATAGAGAGCTTCAATTAGTTGTTGGATGATATACCCTTCTTTTGCGTCTGCAATCTTGACATCTTTTCCAAAGCACTTGTCTACAAATGCAGCCATACTCTTTTGATGCCGTTCTGGATCTGCAGTCTCCCTTTCTAAGAGTGAGGTGAGTTCTCCCTTTTTATCGGTATAGATCTGAGCCGGAAAAAGAGTGGCTCCTGCTTGATCTCCACAAAACTGAACATTCATGATGGATGTTTCCTTAATATTTAAAGCAAAAGAGGTTTCCAATTGTAACAATCGGCCGCCTTCTAATTCAATAAAACCAAAAAGTGAATCCTCAACTTCAAACTTTTCCGGGTCCCATTCTCCAAACGTTCCATCCGATTTTTTGTTCCCTATTTTCTGAAACATTTTAGCCGTTACTTTCTCAATCTTCGGATAACCTAATACATATAACGCAGCGTCCAGCATATGGATTCCTAAATCGATGAGAGGTCCTCCCCCTTGTAATGACTTATTGGTGAAGTTTCCCCAACCTGGAATTCCACAACGACGCAAGGCTTGGGCTTTCACAACATAGATATCGCCAAGAATCCCTTCCTCGACTTTTTTTCTAAGAAGTTCGACATCATCCGCAAATCGATGATGAAAGTCATAGGCAAGGATGCAATGGTTTTTCTCTGCTTCTTCCTGCATTTTCTTTGCCTCATCGGCCGAAATAGCTGGCGGCTTTTCACACATCACATCACAGCCATTGGACAGAGCTACCATGACATGTTTATAATGAAATCGATTTGGCGTACAAACACTGACGATATCCGGTTTCTGTGCCGCATACATCTCAGCGGCATCTGTATAGTAATAAGGAATCCCATTACGCGCAGCGAAGTTTTTTACCCGATCGGCGTTTTGTCCAACGACAGCAACCAGTTCAATGTCATCCCGTGAGAGGTAATAAGGAACGTGAACAGTTTCCGCTACTTGTCCTCCTCCTATGATCGCCACCCTTTTTTTACTCATGATGTAACTCCTCTCACACTAATGCTTCTTTTAGCTGATGCAGCGCTTTTTTGTATTCTCCTTCTGGATCGTTCCCTCGAACACGGCACTCTATGGTTAAAAAACCGTCATAGCCATCTTTTTTCAATTGATTAAAATGCTTTTTGAAATCAATCGAGCCACTGCCAGGCTGGAAACGGTGATTATCCGCAAGATGAATATGTCCAATTAAATCACGTTGTAGATGTAAAGCTTCGGAAATACCATCCTCTTCAATGTTCATATGATAGAAGTCAGCGATAATTTTTACGTTCTTCAAGTTATTTTCTTCTATATAACGGCGCGCATCAGCAAGCGTATTGATCATATGGTCTTGATACCGATTCAATGGTTCTAAGAAAACAGTGGTCGCTGTTTCTTCTGCTGCTTTATCTAAGTAAAGAAGGGAGTCACTTACTGCCTTCCAATCTCCTGATTGGCTTCTTGGTGAAACCATTGGTGGCAAACGATAGGTGAACATGCCCCAGGCTGCGGGAACAACTATTCCGTTTCCCCCTACTTCCTGCAAGGCTTTTAAGATTTGCTTCATTTCTGCTAAACCGTTTAATCTGCGTTCTTCGATAAAGTCACCGATCCATCCGCTATAACCGCCACAGGCTGTTGTCACGGGCAGTCCGGTTTCAGAAATCGCTTCTTTTATTTCCTCTAAATGATCAACCAATAGTTTTCCGTCAATTTCGAAGCCATCAAAACCAGCTTCCTTTAGATAGTGAAACTTCTCCCTGATGTTTTCCGGAAAAAACGCTTGGTTTTGTGTACCAATTTTCATGGTTAAACTCCTCCTACATGCGGCCAGTTTACTTCAATGTAATTCCCATCTTGATACTTAGCTCTGGATGCTGATCGACGTAATGCATATATGCTTGATCACTCTGCTCAAAAGGTACGATTGGATCAATGATATCTTCGCAATTCAGGTAACCATTCATTAATAATTCCCAGCACGTATTTTCAATTCGTTTACGGGACCAGCGCGGGTAATCCGGATTGGGTTCGCTTGCTGCACGGGAAAACACGATTTTCGCATTGTTAAAATGAGCTTCGCGTCCAAAATTCAATCCTTCGGGAAAAGGCTTAGTAAAGGCAACGTAAGAGATGGTGCCTCCATAGGCAATTCCTTTTAATGCCGCTTGAAGAGCTGCAGCATTTCCGCTTGTTTCAATAATGGAATCCGCTCCGATTTTATGGGTGAGCTTTTTCACCTCATAACCGACATCACAGGAAGTCGGATCAAAGCATTCATCGGCCCCATGACGAAGAGCGATTTCTCGTCGATGGCTTAGAGGATCAACTCCAACAACGATGCTGGCACCGGCTTTTTTTGCAAGCTGGATTGCGATTTGGCCGATGGCGCCCAATCCGACAACAACCACATAATCGCCTGCACGTACGTTGGCATCACGAACACCGCTCATGGCAAATTGGGCCGGATCATAACAAACCGCATTTTGCCATTTGGCCCCCTCGGGCATTTTGCGTAATCGGTGGTTATCCACCGCATTGACGATGACGGTTTCCATAATGGGTCCATACGTACAAACCATTTCTCCGACTTGGTACTCTATTACATCACTGCCGATTTCTACAATTTTGCCGACAACCATATTTCCCAATTGAAATTCACCAAAAACGATACCAGGCTTTTCCCCCTCTTCTCGGGGCATGAACATGCGCCATTCTTCAGAAAAATCTTCGTTTATAAAAGGAGTCAACCCACGGAAGTCTACCACTTCTGTACCGTGTTTAGGTGAGGCGAAATCCACTTCAATTTTGGCCTCATTCGGTTGGATTGAACGGTCTTCATAGTTTACAAATGCGGCTTCTCTTGGTTTTACTGCAACTAGCTTTTTCATGATGTGATTACTTCCTCTCGATTTTTTGGGGGATTTACCCTTTAACTCCGCCTTCGGTCATGTTCCCTTTAATAAAGTGTTCGGATACGGCATACATGATCACGACTGGCAATGCGGTTACGAGTGATGCCGCCATCATTCGGCCCCAAACGTAATCTGGTGTACTGAACAAGGCATTCAAGCCGATGGGCAGCGTGAAGTTTGCTGAATCGGATAAGAAAATGGAGGCAAACAAGTAATCGTTCCAAGCCACCATAAACGAGTAGACGAAAACTGATATAATTCCGGAAATGGATAATGGAATCACGATATAGAAAATGATCTGCACCCGGTTTAGTCCATCGATCATAGCCGCTTCTTCAAGGTCATCCGGTATCGTATCAAAGTAACTTTTCAACATGAAGATGGCGGTTGGCAACGTTTGTACAATCATCGTTATGATGATCGCCGTTTTAGTATCGTATAAACCAAGACCGGAGATGATTTTGAATAAGGGCACGACAAGCAAAATGCCCGAAAACATATAAACCGTGTAAAAACTTGCATTGATTGTGGTTCTGCCCATAAATTTCAATTTCGACAGGGCATATGCCCCAAAGATCCCAATGACAACGGCCAAACTAGCTGCCGTGAGGGCAACGGTTAAACTGTTTTTAAAATAGGAGAGATATGGGAAAATATCAGGATTGAACATGTCCACGTAATGTTTAAATGTCCAGTGTTGCGGAAGTAACGTCGGATTTGTCGCAACCGCTTCCTTCGGACTTTTAAAGGAGGTCATCAGCATGATAAAAAAGGGAAAAAGGGACACGGTCAAGAGGCATATCAGCCCAGTGTAAAACGCCACTTTTTTTGTTGCTCTTGACTTTTTGCTGCTCGCCATCGCCATTAGAATTTCACCCGCTTTCTTGCTAAGATAATCACAATAGAAAGAATCATAAACAGAATGACAGAAATGGATGCCGCTTTTCCAAGATCGTTAAATGCAAATGCTGTTTCATACAAGTAAATACCAAGGATATTCACTTTATTCGTCAGCAGATAAACATCCGTAAACATATAGAACAGCCAGATCGAACGTAATGTAACGACCGTTAACAATACCGGCATAATCGCTGGAACCGTAACAATTTTAAATTTATCCCATGCTGAAGCCCCATCAATTTCAGCTGCTTCATATAATGAGGAATCAATGGTTTGCAAGATCGCCAGGAATGAAATGAAGGCATAAGGGAAGTACCTCCAAATGGCAAAAAGAACAACCAGGACAAAGCTTGAGACCGGATTGTCAAACCATAGAGGCGCCTTATCAAACAAATGTAATACGTCCCCGCCCAAATAGTTCACGACACCGTATCCATTGTTAAACATGTATTTCCATGCAAAAACTAAAGAAATGGAGGGTGTTACATAAGACAAAATAATTAATGAACGGGCTATCTTGCGAAATTTAAACGGTCGATTAAAAAAGATAGCAACTCCCAATCCCAGTGCTGTACTTCCCGAAACGGCAAGAATCATATACAAAAGTGTGACTCCTAAGGATTTAAAGAACTCTGCATCCATAAGTATGTCTGTATAATTTTTCAACCCGACAAACGTGGCACTTAACCTCGGATTAACGGGCTGGTCAAAAAAGCTGATCTGAATATTGGATAACATCGGGTATGCAACGAGCAACAGCACTAAAAAAATGCTTGGAAAAAGTAACGCCATTGCTAATTTGATATCCGATTTCGGTCTTTTTATCTTTGTGAATTTGAAATCAGATTTCGTATTTTTAATCGTTTTCATGGTACCTCCCCTGTAATTTAATAAAATGCTGCCCACTGCATGATATCTTGAGAAATTGAAACAGCCTTTGGAAGGTAGAGGGAACCAGCCAAAAGGCTGCCCCTCCACGTATCCAAATTATCTTTTCTCTAAAGCGTCTTTCATTTCTTTTTCTGCTTTTTTCAGTTCGCTTTTAACATCTTTCCCGCCAACCGTGATGCTGTTGACCATTTTAGGGAAGGCGCCAGAGCTTGTGATATCTCCCGCTTTCAAGAAGTTTTTACCGTCCACTAAACCAAACACTTGAATGTCGTTGAAAGATGCAGCTATTTCAGATGAAAGGGGACCAAAGGCCTTAACCACTTTGTTTGCCTTGTAGTCTGGGTTTGCTGTAACCTTTTTATTGACTGGCTGTGCACCGCCAGGAGACATTAATACCCAATCCGTCGTATTCTCAGGTTTAGCCATGAACGAGACAAATTTCTCCGCAGCTTTTTTCTGATCATCATCTAATCCAGAAGAAATGGTCAAGGCTGAAACCGTTCCAAAAACGGCCTTTGTTTTTTCTGTTGGTACGGCAAAACCGATATTGTCTGTTTTACCTTCTTCAAATACGGCCGGAAGGAGATAGGTGGAATAAACCGCCATCGGTACCGTTCCGTTCATAAACGCATCTTTAATTTCAGTGGTATCGTTGGAACCGGGCATTGTGTATTTAGACAATTCTTTGTAATAGGAAGCAGCCTCTGTCATTTTGTGTGTTTTTGCATTTAAGTCACCCTTGCTGTTTAGCACATTTGCATTGTTTGACAAAGCAAACTGGGAGAAAGCCTGTTCAGAGAATAATCCTTCTACAGTCGGTAAACCGATTCCATAATTTTTATGGCCTTTATCAGTAAACGCTTTGGCTATTTTCATAACCTCGTTCCAATTCTTAGGTTCACTGAATCCTTTGGCTTTTAGCATTTCTTTGTTATACCAAATCCCCTGAACCCAGCCGCTGACTGGAACCCCAGTATAGCTTTTTCCATTTTCCGTTTTTACGAGCTTTAAAGCACCTTCATAAAAATCACCTTCTCCGGTTTTATGAAGGACTTTTTTCACGGAGTTACGGTCGATAAGCTCGTCTTTATCCATTACTTTTGCATAGTCCTGACCGACTTCCAGAACTGCCGGAAGCTTCCCGGAGTTTGCAAGCGTAACTATTTTGGTGTTGTAGCTGTCTTCTTCAACCGGAACTTGTTTGACTTCAATATTGGGATTTTCTTTTTCAAACTTAGCAACCAGCTTTTTGATCACAGCCAGACGGTCCTGTTCGACGGATGAATGCATGAACTCAATTGTCGTTTTTCCGTTTCCGCTGCCATTAGTGCTGCCGCACGCTGTCAATATGGTGCTCAATGCGAATAACAAGATCAAACCTAAACTAAAATTTTTAAACTTCATTTAGTTCTCCTCCTGGTGTATGGGCTTTAGCCAAAGGAATTGGTAGGGATCCAGCTTACTGTTCCCTGCATATTCTGCTTCTTCCCCGGTAATAAGGTTCAGATACCTTCCAGTGATATCACAAACGTTGAATTCATTCGCTAGATTATGAATAACTAACAATTCATCCTTTTCGTTTAAGAGTCTTTTGACTGCGAACACTTTGTCACCTAGATCGACTACTTCCATAGGGACGTCCGGGTTGAAAAGTGCTTCAGCTTTTCTGATTTGGATGAGGTTCGTGAGTTCGGAAAAGACATGGTAACGTAATGAATCAGTGTCTGCTAATTCCTTTTCAATCCTATCCAAGCTGTACTTTTGCCGGTTAATGGACCGATTCATTCCGGTTTTTGACACTCCATCATAATCATTTCTGGAACCTAGCATGCTTTGAATATAAACGGCAGGCACTCCTGGAAGAGTCAGAAGGATGGAATGGGCCAGTAAAAATCGTTTCAACCGGATCGTATCATCATCAGAACGCTTGTTTAATGCATCCATATAGGTCACATTGATTTCGTAAGGGCTTTCACTTCCGTCCGGATTTTTCTTGTAGTTTACCAATGCTCCTTCTTTTTTTAACTCCTCGACCATCCCCAGTATTTCGTCTTCAGCTATGATTCCGCGAATGGGATTAAGGCCAATCCCATCATGTGAAGCAAGAAAGTTGAAGAATGTCGTCTTTTCACCGGCTGGCTCGAGTTGTTTTGCCCAATTGGTGAGAGCGCTCCCATTTTCACGTACAATGGAGTAAAGAACCAATGGCGGCAGGGGGAATTGATAAACCATATGGGCCTCATTACGGCCGTTTCCAAAATAAGAAACATTATCTTTATGAGGGACATTCGTTTCTGTAATGATCACTGTACCTCTGGCGACTTCATCCGCAATATCCCGGAACAGCTTGATGATTTGATGGGTCTTTTCATGGTGGATACAGGTAGTCCCGATCTCTTTCCACATAAAACCGACGGCATCCAAACGCAAATATTCTGCGCCTTGTTCCAGATAAAAGAGCAAGACATCTATCATTTTTACTAATAGGTTTGGGTTGCTGAAGTTTAAATCGATTTGATCATCACTGAACGTTGTCCAAATATGCTTTTCTGTTCCATCTGCTAATGTGAATTTCGTTAAAACGGGGGTTGCTCTTGGTCTTGTTGCCAAACTCAAATCAATAGAGGGTTCCACTTCAATGAAAAAATCTTGAAATTCCGGATTTCCCTTCAAATACTCTTGAAACCAAGAACTTTTTGCTGAAATGTGATTACAGACATAATCAAACATCAATCTTGTTACTTTAGTTAAGCTATCAACATCTTCCCAGTCTCCAGCGATTGGATTGACGTTTTTGTAATCGATTACGGAAAATCCATCATCTGAAGAATACGGATAGAAAGGCAGGAGGTGGACCACTTCAAACTTGTCCGCCAAATACCGGTTAAACATTTGTTTAAACGTCGCTAAGGTCGGCTGCTCCTTCTCATGGAACTGATCTGCATATGTGATTAATACGACATCTTTTTCGTCCCATGTTGGCTTTCTGTCTTTTAGTCGTTTTTCCTTAGCTTCAACCAATCTATTCTCCAGATTGGGCCAAATTTCTTCAACCTCGTTTTTAGGATATAAGTAAGCCAATCTGTCTTTAATGTGCTCCATATTCTCCTCCTCTTGGAACCGCTCCCATATTGAAAGTTTTTTCTAGTTATTGTATAATGGTACCGCTCCCACAAACAAAATATAATCCAGAAAACGCTTTCTGTCAATAAATGTTCCGGTATTTTAGACCTGCATTATTTTCCAAAAAAGTGCAATGGTATGATTGCTAAATCTTTGGCACATCATTATAATTTTTCCTGATAAGGCTGCCCGGTTTGCAACGCCTTGTAATTTGTATGAGGGCAGGTTATTGGAAACCATTTTGAAAACGCATTCACTTCTATTGACTCGAAAATGAAACGCAGATATATGTGCGTCTATAATTTAACTCTAAGCCTTGTTAGGAGGAAAAGCATAGTGGCTCACACTATTTATGACATTGCCCGAGCTGCAGGGGTTTCAAAGTCTACTGTATCTCGAGCGTTAAATAACAAGAGTAATATATCTGATGAAGCTCGAGAACGGGTTTTACTTGCCGTTCAACAATTAAATTACCAGCCCAGTAAGTTAGCGCGTGCCCTTTCTGCCGGTTTTGACGCGATCATGGTTGTATCCCGCTCTACAAAAACGACCGTTAATAATCCTTTTTTCTCGGGAATTATTCAAGCCATTTCAACGAAAGCTGAAGAGGAAAATTTTGATGTTATCTTACAGACATCAAAGAACAGTGAGGAAGAGCTGGAAAAGTGTATTACTAAAATAAAGGGGAGAATGATAAAGGGAATTATAATGCTTACCTCTCCTTCGGATGAGGATTTCTTCAAACAATTAGACGGTTACAACATACCGATTGTCGTCATAGGAAAAGTAGATGGCGACTATCAAAATGTCTTTTCGGTCGATACCAATAATTATCAGGACAGTTATGATCTAACAAACTATATAATTGAGCAAGGGCACCGTGATATTGCGTGTTTGCATTCTCCTCTTGACTATCATGTTTCGATTGATCGACTGGAAGGTTTTAAACAATGCCTAAAAGATTATGGGCTGCCACTGAATCACGAATGGATCATTAATAGCGGATATACGGATGAAAGTGCGCATCAAGCAGCTAAAACACTTCTCCTGTCTAAAAACAGACCCTCGGCTGTTATGGCCATTGATGATGTAAAAGTGATCAGTTTGTATAAAGCTGCCGCAGAAACGGGCATTTCTATTCCAGGGGAGCTATCCATCGCCGGTTTTAGTAATACACCCTTTCTTTCTCCTTCTTTGACACGAATAGAAATTCCAATCCATGAGTTAGGGGAAGCAGGCACCGAGTTTCTTTTTGCCAAAATCAAAAAAAATAAAAACAATGCAGTTGAGATGACTATTCCCACTAAAAAAATCATCATTCAGGATTCAGTCGCTCATTTAAAATAACTAAAAGCCAACGGAACTTGTCTCCCGTTGGCTTTTGTTATACTAGCTAAACTCATTTTGTTTTCATATGTCCCTTTATTTCTTCAAGACCTTTTCAATGCCTTTTTTTGCATTTTCTATTTCACTGTCGACTTTTTTACCGCCTACTGTGACGCTGTTTACCATTTTAGCAATCGCTCCAGAACTTGTTACATCCCCCATCTTTAGAAAGTTTTTCCCATCGACTAAACCAAATATTTGGGTTTGATCGAAAGAAGCTGCGATTTCATTCGATAGACCACCAAAGGCTTTCACCACTTCGTTGGCCTGATATTCTTTATTTTCTGTAACCCCTTTATTAACCGGCTGTGCCCCTCCTGGGGACATCAATACATACTTGGTCATATTTTCAGGCTTGGACATAAAAGACACAAGTTTTACTGCAGCATCTTTTTGGCTGTCTTCTAATCCTGAAGTGACGGTTAAGGAAGATACAGAAGCATAAACGGCCTTTTGTTTTTGCGTAGGGATGGCAAAACCAATATTCTTCGCATCTCCTTCTTCAACGACAGATGGCAGGATATACGTAGAATAAACCGCCATTGGTGCTGTACCGTTCATGAATGCATCTTTAACTTCAGTCGTATCATTGGATCCAGGCATCGTATACTGAGCCAATTCTTTGTAATAAGATAAAGCCTCTTTCATTTCAGGTGTATTAATGTTTAATTTCCCATTATTGTCCAGCACATTGGCATTGTTGGACAAAGCGAATTGAGAAAATGCTTGTTCAGAGAAATTGCCTTCCACTGTGGGTAATGCGATTCCGTATTTTTTATTCCCTTTATCCGTGAAGGCTTTAGCGATTGACAGTACATCATCCCAATTTTTTGGTTCTTCCAACCCTTTTGATGCAAGCATTTTTTTATTGTACCAGATCCCTTGAACCCAACCGCTCATTGGAACCCCTGTAAAACTTTTACTGTTTTCCGTTCTCATTAAGTTTAAAGCGCCCTCATAGTAATTTTTTTCGCCAACTTCATCGATGATCTTTTTTACTGCACCTTTGTCAATAAGTTGATCTTTATCCATTACCTTTGCATAGTCCTGCCCAGCTTCAACAACAGCCGGCAACTTTCCTGAATTAGCCAGAGTTATAATTTTTGTATTAATTTTATCTTCTTCAATCGGAACTTGTTTAACTTTAATATTTGGATTTTCTTTCTCAAACTTAGCAATCAACTTGTCTAATACCGCTATACGCTCTTGTTCAACCGAAGAGTGCAAAAATTCGATGGTGGTTTTTCCGCTTCCTCCCGTTTGTTTACTGCTTGAACAGGCAGTTAAAGCAACTGCTAATACCAAAACGATTACAAAGCTTATACCCCTTCTTAACATTAACTTCTCCTCCTGATTTATGGTTTTATATGAATTTTCATTGTTCCTAAACGCGAAGTATTTCTCTTCTTTGTTAATCATCCAGCCTAAAAGCATAGCATCATGGGCGGCTTCCCCGATTTGCCATCAAGCTCCAGCAGGCTGGCTTCTAAAAGTTCATTCCAATATATATCAGTTTTCAACTAATCGACTGAAGAGTCTGATATTTGCAAACACGTTCATTCGGTTCAACATCCTCTGTTCTGTATCCCCGGAATCCAGTCCCCCTGCCCTGATCGCTTCCTGATTATCGCAGAGATTACAGGATGAATAGCCAAAACTTTTCCCAGGTTGTGAGTATTTGAAAATCAGTTAGAGGGAACGATCCGGACAGCATTTTTCTGCGCAATCAAACACAACTCAGCGGCTTTGAAAACGTGCTCCTGGGTCATTGCCACCTCGGTACGATTCAAACAATCAAGGATGAGTTCACCAAAGAAAGGAAAGCCTACTTTTCCGTCCAGAGAATAATGCTCCACACCCTGGTCATTGGCGAGATACAGTTGATTTCCGCTATTTTCACGTGCTATGTCCACATATTTACGAAGTTCGATGTGACCTTTGGTACCGATGATGAACGTTCGTCCATCTCCCCAAGTCGGTAATCCATCAGGAGTGAACCAGTCGACCCTGAAGAAATTCGTTACCCCGTTATCGCCAACAAGGGTGGCATCCCCGTAGTCCTCCAATTCCGGAAATAGAGGATTGCCGTAGTTGCCTACTTTGCTGTGGAGCACTATTGCATCCTTACAGCTTCCAAAATATAAAAACTGCTCGATTTGGTGGCTGCCGATATCGCAAAGGATGCCTCCGTAATTTTCCTTTTTAAAAAACCAGTCCGGACGATTGGGAGCATTTAAACGGTGGGGACCGAAACCGGTAATCTGAACAACCTTCCCGATTTCTCCCGCTTGTATTAACTGTCCGGCAAGTACGGAACTTTCCACATGCAGACGTTCACTGAAGTACACCGTATATTTCAAACCTGTTTCTGCCGTCTTTTGCCGCGCCTGTTCTAACTGTTCCAAAGTGGTAAAAGGAGTTTTATCCGTAAAATAATCTTTTCCGTGATCCATCGCACGCAGTCCGAGCGCACATCGTTCTGAAGGCACCGCAGCTCCGGCAATAAGACGGATTTCTCGATCATTCATCACCATTTCTTCTGAAGCCGCCACTTTCGCTTGCGGGAATACTTGAAGAAAGGCTTCAACTTTTTTGGGATCCGGGTCGTAAACCCATTTTAGGGTGGCCCCCGCTTCTGTCAATCCGTTGCACATTCCGTAAATATGCCCATGATCCAATGACACGGCTGCAAAAGGAAATTCCCCGTCTTCCACGACCGGCTTTGGTTTTCCTTGTGGAGCATAGGTCATTCCGTCTTTTTTATTCAAATCAAACCGCCCCTTCCACCTTTGGTCATAGCTTACAATCAAGTGAACGTTCCTTTTAGGAAAACCAGGCTGTCTTCAAACTCACGAGTGTCTCGAACGGTACATTCAGCAGAAATCATTCCGCTGTAACCGGACATTTTCAAACGTTCAGCAAACTGATCATACGAATACTCCCCGGTTCCGGGTGATAACCGCCCAGTATCCGCCACATGGATATGAGCAAGCCAATCTTTATGATCGATCAGCGTCTGAAAAGGCTCATTTTCTAGTTCCATATGGTGCAGATCGGCAAGGACTTTTATCGAATCCCGGTTTATGATTCGAGCAAATCTGCTTGCTTCCTCTACACTGTTTACCAGATTGGTTTCTTTTCGATTAAGGGGTTCAATGGCAAGTACCAAACCGCTGCCGGAAAATTCATCGCTGATTCTTTCCAGCGTTCTGACAAACTGCTCTTCCGCTTTTTCGCTCTCCCAGCCATCAGGAATGGCTCTGGCTCTTCCGCTTCCAAGGACCGCAACTTCAGCACCGATTCTTTTAAGGGCTTCCGCCAACCTCGCTACGTATCGATCAATCCTGTTCCAATCGACATCCGGTCCAATGATTTTTAAATCTGCCGGAAAAAATAAATTAAACGATTTTACAGGAAGAGGGCTGTCGAGGTAACGAGACAAGACCTTTCTAAACTCATTTTCTTGCTCCAATTTGAGCTCAGTAATCGCACATTCAATATAATCATAACCGGCTTCCTTAAGAAGTTCCGCATCTTCAATACCCCTGCACCATCCAAATGAGTACACCAGCAAATCAACTCCTTAATCCCAATTGATCAAAGTACCAATCATATTGTAATTCCATGACAGCATATCTCTGTATACATTTTCCACTTGCTTCCAATGGACCCGATCCGTGATCATTGGCTCCAAGGTTAGTCTTTCGTGCTTGATAAGGTTCAAGAACGCTGTCCCATCTTCCCTCCAGGTCCAATAACCGGGCCGCGAGTCCGAAACAGGGTTTCCAGAGATATGTGCGCCAAGAATGGTAATGGCTTTTTTATGAACATCCCGGTAAAAATTGATCGTACTGTTCCCGCGTGTACTGCTCAGGATCACAACGCGGCCGAAGTCTCTTGCCGTTTCGAAACAAGTGCTGATGACCTCTGGGACACCCGTGCTTTCGATGACCACATGCGGACCTTTCCCTTCTGCCACATCGTTCAAGGTCTCCCTCCAATGCTCATCGGACGAATCCAGAGAAAAATCACTGCCACACTGCTTGGCTAACTCCAATCGGTTTTGTACACGATCTACTCCGATGACGGGCAATGCCCCATTTAGCCTGGCTAATTGAAGTGATAATTGGCCAATGATTCCCAAACCGAAAATCATAGCGGATTCTCCCAATTCCAATCTTGCTTTACGGACCCCTTGCAAAGCAATAACCCCTAGCGATGTAAACGCAGCCAATTCAAAAGAGACACCATCTGGAATTTTGACCGCCCGTTTTTGCCTGATGTTCCCTATGGAACGATGTCCAATGCCGTGACACGCTATACGGTCGCCTACCTTAAAATCGGTTACATCTTTTCCGACCTTAATGACGACCCCTGATGAGCTGTACCCCGGATACATCGGATATTCTCCTGATGTATTGTCCATATTGAGAACAAAAGCCCTTTCCGTTCCTGGACTGATGAGCGAGGCGTGTACTTTCACTTGAATTTCGTCATGGCCTGGATCTGAGATTTCAAATTCGTTAAGCACGATTTTTCCCTTTTCTTCGCTTACTAACACATAGTTCTTCATTGTTTATCACCTTGAACATTTAATTTTTATTTGATCTTGACCGGTAGTCCCGTTTTGGATGATTGATAAATGGATAAAATGATCTCTAGCGTCTTCCTTGCCTCCCATCCATTAACTGACGGCTCTCTGTCTTCCTTGATGCAGAGCAAAAAGTCCTGGATTTGCTTCTTATGGGAGTCATGCGAGATATTCGCGTTGGATGAGCCGACAATATGGTTCTTTTCTCCCTTAGGCGGTTCCTCTATGCGGTCGCTTTTAAATTTCCATTCTTTTACCTGGTCGTTTTCGATAATAACGCTGCCCTCGGATCCGTAGATCTCCAATCTCGCACTAAATCCTGGATAGGCTGCTGTATTCCCTTCGATGAATCCAATAGCCCCATTCTTGAATTTAACGGTTGCAGCCGCAATATCTTCCACTTCAATTCTCTCATGGGCTCTGTTGGCACAATACGAAAAAACTTGATCCACAGGTCCCATAATGTATTGGAGTAAATCCACGTAGTGAATGGATTGGTTGATCAGTGCGCCTCCCCCATCCAATGCCCTCGTACCGCGCCAGCTATTACTGTCATAGTACTCCTGGGAGCGGTACCAGGTTGTGCGTGAGACGCCAAAGTTCAACTGCCCCAGCTGGTTGGTGTCCACCGCCTTTTTTAATTCAACAATCGCGGGATCATATCTATGCTGGGAAATGCAGCAAAGTTTTACATGACAGGCGCGGCATGTCTCGAGAAGTTTATCGGTCGCTTCAAGCGTGACGTCAATCGGTTTTTCCACAATGATGTGTTTACCGGACAGGGCGGCAGCCATGCCCAGCTCCGCATGCGTTCCGCTCGGCGTAAGTATACAAACAACATCTATATCCTTATTCGCTAGCATCTCATCATAATCCGTATAGACTTGTGCTCCGTAACTGGCCGCGAAAGATTCTGCTTTGTTCTGGTTATTACCGCATACTGCAATTAATTTAGCGCCTTGTATTTCATCGATGCACGTCGCATGAATTTTGGCGATCATACCATATCCAACGATTCCGAAGTTCAAAACCTCTTTCATTCGTCAACTCCTCCAAGTATTATCCTGATAGTCTGGCAGTCGCTTATTCTCTTGTTCTCACTTGAAGTAGTTTGGGTAATGTACTTTTAATAACTGTTTATCAATAACTGCCAGCATCAAGTGATCTTCCATCAATTTTTCTGCAAGATCGGCATCTTTCTTTCTTATCGCTTCTAAAATCTGTACATGTTGTTTCAAAATATGGTCCCAATTGTGGTCCGCTACCAACCTTAACAACCGGCTTCGATTAAAATCCAGATTCATTTGTTGAATTACTGACCAGGTTTTACTTTTATTACACCCCTCAAAAATCATGTGGTGAAATTCCTCATCCAGCTCAAACATTCTTTTAAAGTCTTTTTCCTTTATGCATTTCTTTTGGAAGCTCACATTCGTTTCCAATTCCATGAGGTTTTCCTGTGTTAAATAGTGACAAGCCAGCCGAATGACAGCTCTCTCCACATGCTCGCGCATGAACCTAGCTTCTTCCACAGATTCTAAGTCTATTAAAGATACAAACGTTCCTCGCTGCGGGTAAACATCGACTAGACCTTCTTGTGCCAGACGCAGAAACGCCTCTCTCACCGGGGTACGGCTTACATTGAATTGTAATGATATCTCTTTTTCGGAAATACCTGTCCCTGGAGTAAGCTGAAGAATTAAAATTTGTTCTTTCAGATCCGTATAAACCTGGTCCCTAGTAGAGAGATTTGATTTCAATTAGTTCTCCTCCAAGTATTCATAAACTGCCATACTACCATACTAGTATATTCAGAATATTAGCAAAGCAAATATCAATTGTAAATCGTTATTTTGAAAGCGCTTAACGGTAATTATTGCCAACAACTAACTTTTTCACTTAAAACACCTCCTTCACTCTTTTATTGACCTCCTGTAAAGTGTCAAAAACCCAGCGCACGTTAGATGATTCAGAACACCAGAGAAAATGCCGACTGTAATTAAAACCGATTCCCTAGGTAAATAAGGAATCGGTTCTTTACTTTATTTTGTTTATTTTTTCCCTCATTGGTAGGCAGCATAGTTCAGAATAAATAATACATTTTTTGTTAAATCACTTGAAGTTCTTTCTTATTTACATCCTTAACACTGTATGTCCTTCTAAAAGTAATTGTTTTAATTATTGGTGTGGTACTATTAAAAATAAAATTCTGATAGGCTTATCTCTCAAACGGATATATACCTATCCTTTAGGGATTCAGTGAGGAAAAAATGTTAGACAGGTTAGCGCAAGAAATTGCAAATACAACAAGTAAAGTTATTGATCATGATGTACTCATTACAGATCAAAATGGAATTGTACTTGGTTCGAGTGATCGATCAGAATTGGCTCATTACATCAAGCTTCCATTAATGTATTGGCCTCAAAAACATTAAGGAGTGTAAAACCAGGTATTACTGTTCCTATTGAACTTTCTGGGGAATTTATAGGTACCGTTGGAATAACCGGAACCAGATCATGTCGCCAAGTTTGGAATGCTGGTAAAAAAATACGCAGAGATTTTATTACGTTATCGTTTTACTTTTGCTATTATAAGCGCCTCGCGCCTAACCAGCTTCTTTTGCAACAAAAAAAACCGGCAAAAACCGGCTCCTTTTATCTGTACCATTTTAAAATTACAAACTTAGCGGTTCTATTTTAACCGAGTATTTCACATGAACCTTCATTTTTTCATAATGGTCCAGCCATTCCCTTCTTGTCATTGGATGAACCAAGGGAGAGAGCGTATGGGCTCCCACTTCCAGCGGTTCTATCTTTAACCTTTGTGTTTCCTTTACCAGCCCCACGGTTTCCCGTTGAAAATAAGACTCGATATCGTGGGTCATCCTATTCATTTCACTTCGACTGAGTATGTTTCGGTGTCCTCGGTATTCATCGATTCTTCCCTTTACCTTAACTTGAATGTTTAACGTTTTGAATTGATCATCGACTTGCATAATAACCTTGGAGCGTACCTGGCCCAAGGAAACGTTGAGATGTGGGATGGGAAGATTCTTTAAATAGTGGTCATTGGCAATGAGCTGAAACATTTGGTCTTCCCTTTTATTAATGGAACCGACATACTTATTTTCATTAAAAAAAGCTGTTCCTTCATACGTAAAATTATCTTTGTCTGCCTTAAATATCGGAAGCACTGGATCGGAATAGTGAGAGTAGACCTTTTCCATAAATTCATGCAAATTGACGATGCTCATTTCCCCTTGATTTCTTCTTTCATAATGCCGGAACATCCGGTAAAGGTAATAATCCAGGTTCTTCTGCACTTTCCTTTCCCCTTCTAAAAAATCTTCAAAGCTCCCTCTGACCAGTACAAGAAAAAGGCGCGGAGATACATCAGGATCTGAGAGGATCGTATCAATTAACGTGATGACTTCTTTTTTTGCCAGTTTTTCATTAATGATCAGCATGCGAAGTTGGCCAAGCTTCAATTCCCGATAAAACCTCAGGTTGAATTCTTTTTTCCCCTGCTTTAATAAATCCACATTCAATGTAAACAGCTTTTTTTTCTCATTAGTAACCGGAGGGACGACGGTCGTAATTTCCAATTTGCCTCCTTCCCCTTTATTCAGGGACCAAAAGGTGACCGGAGCAATCTCCTCAACCGTATTGTTTTCAACAAAAGGTGAGGAACAGCCTGAAAAAACGAGGAGGATACAAAGGATGGACAAAAAAATCTTCATCTAAGAACGCCCCCTCTTCCATCTCATGGCAATGACAAGTACAGAAGGAACCAAAAGGTAGGTTATTGCACCCAGCCATAGCTGCAGTGTTACCCATACATTTAATTCCTCTCCTTCCCTCCAGAACCAGCCATTAATGATCAGCATACAGATAAAAACGGCAATTACACTTCCTAAAAAGCCCTTGCGGTTCGTCTTTATATTTATTCTCCCTGCCGCGATTCTTATTGCTCCATACAAACATAATAAAAAAAGGGCAATCAAATAGAGAAAATAGATCATGTTTAGGGAAATTAATATAAGATCCACCCTTTCAAAAACAGGGGACTGCAGATAGCGGATCATGTTCACAACCGGGAAACTAATCTTCTCCAAATATGGTGAACCATAATAGAGAAGACATGCCACAAACAGAACAAGGTATTCAAAGACTGAGAGTGCATTGCCTATACTCATTCCCTTTAGAATCTTTTCCTTAGGGCCGATCCAGGGGCCGAGGCAAACTAAATATTCAGGTCCGGAGAGGGCAGACCAAACCATCAGCAGACCATACCATGAATGAAGTGAGACCTCCCCCGGCACCAATGGATACAAATGATGAGTTTCGGCAATGGGCGGCAAGAAATATGGAATATAGACAAGAATCACCCAGATCGTGGCCAAAAAACCAATGATGGACAAACGAATCGTTTTCTCCATCCCTTGAGAAGCGATATAAAACCCGGATGCCATCAAGACGAAAATAAGCCAGCTTGTCTTCATCGAGGGAAACATAAATTGGTGGACAATTTCGACATACCCCAAAGTGGTCACGATCACTTTAATTAAAATGAAAAAAATCCCCAGAATTGCAAACAATCGGACAACCTTTTCGCTAAATAGTTGGACAAAGCCGCGATAACCTAGAACAAAATAATTCGATGTTAAATATTTGGCCAGAATCAAAAGATTGATCTGCGAAAGAAAACCCACTCCAAGGATCCCTGCCATCATATAAGGATGGATCAAATGTTTGGGCAAAATTAATACATAGTACAGCATTTGCATCCGGTTCACCATGGCAAAGATATAGCCGCTTCCCATAACAGCAGTTCTATCAAACAATCGAAATCTGCTGCTCATTCGCTCCCCTCCCCTTTAGAAACCCGCCATTTTTTCACCGTCTTCAAATATTCCGGCCGCAGCTTTGCCCATGGCAATGGTGCGCGAACAAAAAGATCTTTCCAATCTCTCCAGTAAAGCGGGGCAACCGGTGCAAAAAATGGCTGTTTTAAGGAAGAAAGACCATTCAGATGAGCGAGCAGGAGTATCAATCCAAAGGCAATCCCCAGAATCCCAAGAAATGATGCAAGAATAAGAATTAAAAATTGAAGGACGGTAGTTGCTTTTGTGACTAAATAATTCGGCACTAAAAAACATGCAATTGCCGAGATTCCCACAAGAACAATCAACACCTTGCTGGCAAATCCCGCTTCAACAGCAGCTTGTCCGATGACAATACCGCCAATAACTCCAATGGTCTGACTCGTTTTTGTCGGCATCCGTAAACTCGCTTCTTTAATAATTTCAATGATAACCAACATGATCACTGATTCCCAAAATGGGGTGAACGGCAGTTTGGTCCGTGATTCCATGAGTACATACAGAATCTGGAGCGGAATCATCTGATAATGATGAGTGGTCAATGCGACATAAAGAGGAATCAAAGTGATGGCTATAAAAAAACTAAAATAACGAAGGGATCGTAAAAAACTGGCAATCACCCAGCGATGAACATAATCTTCCGGAGATTGAAACAGATGAAAAAAGGTAATGGGGGCGATGAGTGCAAAAGGTGTATTATTTAGCAAAATAATGATCTTGCCAAGTCCCAGTGAATAAGCGCACGAGTCCGGTCGATCCGTCTGCATAAACTGTGGAAACAAACTGTGCGTATGATCATCCATAAAAGCGGAAAGATTAGAGGCCTCCAAAATCAAGTCAAAGTTAACTTTCGAAATATTTTCCCGTGCAATTTCGACGATATCGGGATTGGCAATTCCTTCTATATACAGCATCTGAACCTGGGTTTTCGTATTCGAACCTGCCTGGAATTTTTCTGCTTTTAGCTCAGTAACGGGCAGGCGCCGCCGAATCATGAACACATTCTGCTCAATCCTTTCCGTAAAGCTGTCTTTGGGCCCGTACATTATCGTCTCAGTTTCCGAATTTTCGATCGCCCGGCTGAGCGAATTCTCCAGTTTTACCGCCCACCATTCATTCTTCTCATGATCATGGATGAGGACAGAACCAAACAGCATGTGTTCTTTGGCTTCTTCTATTGCATGGATTCTTAGAACGCTGCAGGTGGATATACCCTGAATAAATGTCTGTTCCTTGCTCTGAAGAAGTGGCTGAATAATGGCCTCGTTCAGTCTCTCCTTGTCAATTAACGTTTGTATGTAAACAAGCGAAAAAGAAACACCGTTATTTGTTTGCCGCTGGACGATTTCAGCATCATCCATTTTCGCTGTTACCTGTTTTAATAAATCGAGCGTCACAGCTTCATGCGTAATCCTGTTCTTCTCTTCATTTTTTTTCTGATTGGCTGCTGTCCTTTTCTTTTTACGGAACATCAATACCTACCACCTGACCGAATACCTTAATAGTTTCTGCATTTATTATGTTCAGGTGAATAGATTTTAACCAAAGAAAAAAGCAAGTGCTCCACCCATGTGCGTTGCCATGCACAAAAAAAACTGCGGGTCATATATAGGTATATCGGTTCAAATCGGATGAGGGAGATGATGAAATTTATGCTGCCTATGGAAAAATATTTCGGTAAGTTTGAACTCGTTCATTCATTTTATGGGGCTATGCCTACAGGCGTTACCGTGTCAGAAACCGGGCGTATTTTCGTTTGCTTTCCGAAATGGGGAGATGACGTGAAATTTACGGTGGCTGAAATTGCGGGTGATCAATTACATCCTTATCCAAATTTGGAAATAAATTTTGCCGACCCGGCAAACGTTGCGATGTCATTTATCAGTGTCCAAAGTGTAGTGGCTGATGGTAGGGGAACACTTTGGGTATTGGATACAGCAGTACCCAATTTTTCGGAACCGATTAAAGGAGGAGCAAAACTGGTCGCTGTTGATTTAAAAACAAATACAATCAGGAATGTGTATACCTTTACAGAAGAAGTCATCCTGCCAACCACATATTTGAATGATGTTCGCTTTGATTTTCGCGTAGGAAAAGCCGGTTATGCCTATATCACAGATTCATCCTCCAAAGGTCCAGGAGCGATCATTGTTGTGGATTTAGAAACCGGAAACGCATTCAGACGGTTAAGTGGCACCCCACCTACATCACCCGATCCCTATTTCTTGCCAAAAGTAGAGGGTAAAATACTAATGAACCGCAATAAAGACGGCTCCATTTCTCCCTTTCGACTGGCGTCTGATGGTATCGCGATTTCTGTGGATGGAAAGACATTATTTTTTTGTCCATTAACCAGCCGGCATCTGTTCTCCATTTCAACAGAAGCCCTGAGAGACAGAACGATACCGGAGAAGGACTTACTTTCCCGGGTGGAGTATTGGGGAGAAAAAGGGGCATCTGACGGAATGATCACCGGAGCAAAAGGAAACGTGTATGCAGGGGATTATGAAAACAACAGCATACGAAAGATCATGCCGAACGGAAACATGGAAACCATTGCACATGACCCGAGACTTTTATGGCCGGATACGTTTTCGATTGGCCCGGATCAATACTTATATGTGATTGTGAACCAATTACACCGGCAGGCCAGATTTCATTATGGAAGGGACCTGCGGGAAAAGCCGTATAGTTTGCTTCGCATGAACATAGATGAATTGCCTGCTCCTGCATTCTGACAATAAATATGGAACAGTTTATTTTGTAAACTGTTCCTTTACATGATCTATAGTGTTGGCAAATCCAAAGCGGTATTCATATTTGTCAAATTCAATTGGATTTGCTCGTTCGTATCCCAAGCATGATACCATCCTTTTTCCGCCATATAACCGGAAATTTGTTCATGCATCTCTATGGCTTCCTCCAAATGCCGGGTTAACATTTCTTTGATTTCAGGTGTTCCGGCTTCCGTGGCAGCCATCGCGTAATTTCTGACACCGCTTTTTGCCGCAATCAATAAATCCATCGCAACAACCTGGTCGGAAATGGCATCCATTCCTGTTAAGTTTTCAATGATTGAATTCAATTTCACTCAGCTCCTAACGATTGCTTTGCATTAGATAAAACAGAAGTATATTCGTTTAACTGACTGGTGGAAAGATCAATGTCTTGCTGCATCATTTCTTTGAGCCTTGGGTCACTAACCAATGCTCTCATTGTTTTAGACTTGGTTAAACAATTTGTTTTAAAAGCGGCCATTTCTTGAACCTCAAGAACTTCGTGTAGGGCATAGTTCATTTTTCAATCCTCCTTCCTCAAGGCTTCAAGACGACTTTTATACAATCATCCGTTTTGGTGTCAAAAATCTCATAGCCACGCTTGGCTTCACTGAGCGGAAGGACATGGCTGACCACATCTCCCGGATCAATCTTTCCTGTAGAAACCAGTTCAAACATATAAGGCATATAGTGAATAACAGGTGCTTGTCCCGAGCGAATATTTACATTGCGGTTCATAATGTCTCCAAATGGGAAACCGTTATATTTTCCCCCATAAACGCCGGTCACCTGGATATTGCCACCTTTTCTGACGGCCTGGGTCGCCATGATAAATGCACCAAATGCACCACTCTGAAGTTTTAATCCGCTGGCAAGAAACTCCATATCGGTCATTTTTCCGTCCATACCAACAGCATCAATGACTACATCCGCACCGCCCTTGGTGATTTCCTTCAGGTATTCTCCACAATTTTTATGATCCTCAAAGTTCACAATTTCAACTTTGTTTGTCCGTTTCGCATGCTGCAAGCGATAATTCACATAATCGACTGCAATGACCCGCTTCGCCCCTTTTAGCCAGCAAAACTTTTGTGCAAAAAGTCCAACGGGACCACATCCCAAAACGATAACGGTGTCCCCGTCCTTTACGCCCGCATTATCAACACTCCAAAAACCAGTGGTCATCGCATCCGCAATAACCGCTAACTTTTCATCAGGTTCCTCGCAGGTCTCCGGGATTTTAAAATGAGTAAAGTTGGCAAAAGGGACTCTCAAATATTCCGCTTGCCCGCCTGGATAACCGCCAGTTGTTCCGGAATATCCGAAATAGGCTCCCATATCTCCATTATCATTTGAATTGTCGCATTGACTTTCCAAATGGTCTTTACAGTAACGGCATTCACCGCATGCGATGTTAAATGGAATGATTACGCGGTCTCCCTTTTTTAGTTTTGTTACTTCCGGACCAACCTCTTCAACGATTCCCATCGGTTCATGTCCAATGACATAGTTCTCTTGCAGGTTAGGGATCATGCCATGAATTAAATGCAAATCAGAACCACATATCGCTGTACTGGTCACTTTGATGATCATGTCATCTGGTTTTTCAATCTTAGGGGCTGGCACTTCTTTTACAACAACATTTTTTATCCCTTGATATGTTACCGCCTTCATGCTATATAACCTCCAGTGTTAATGTTCATCAGGTGTCCGATCAAACATGCCCTTTCGATTGGTCTCAACGGGAAACAGGTTCATTTTTCCAATCTTAATCGTATTGTTGGCCGAAAGCTGATCCAATTGATACTGTTCCGTTAATTCGTAAGGATGGAACCATTTTTTCTTGATCATCAACTCAGATATTTCCTGATGCATGGCAATGCCTTGCTTTAACTGTTTTCTCAATGCCGCTCGGACATCAGGTGATGCGGATTCGGTTAATGCTACAGCTATGTTGCGAACGCCTTCTTTGGCACGAATTAGAAAGTCCATGGCAAAGGTGGTGTCTGCTAGCTCAGGCATATGCAGCGAGTTTATTGGGTCCAAATAATCATTATTCAATGAATGGTTCCTTCCTTTCCATTAACGATGGGGGTTGGGCGATTTTGAGGAACAGGCGCTTGAAAAGGTGCTCGTTCATAGAGGGATTGCAATTCAGTAAGATCCTGCAACGATTGTTGAACATCTTTTTTCATTAAATTCCTCAAATCGTCATCAAAAACCAATCCTTGCATTAATTTAGACTTAGCGATACAAAGCGTTTTAAAGTTAATAGCCTCATGTAAGTCCAAAGACTCGTGGGCAGCTAATACTTTCTGTTGATCCATTTAGATTCCCCTCCTTTTTATCGTAAATACAATGGTATTGTTCCAAACAGAGGATGAAGTATGCTTTACAATATTTCCTACAAAGACCAATTAATTACAAGGATAGAGTAAATCCTTTGCTTATTCCAAGTGGTTTCTCCCCTGATTTACTTCGTGAAGATGACCGCTTTGGTCAATTCGCAAAAGAATTTATCCAAGAAGGCAAACCTGTTTTTGCCATTTGCCATGGACCACAAGTAATGATCGATACAGACCTGTTAAAAGGCGTCGACATAACTGGTTTCAAATCTATTCGTAATGATTTAAAAAATGCAGGGGCTAACTACAAAGATGAAGAAGTTGTGGTAAGCAATAATATTGTGACTAGCCGTTTTCCAGATGATATCCCTGCATTCAATCTTGAAGCGCTAAAACTATTAGCAAAATAAAATAAAGTAGTGTTGGTTTATATTATTTTCACCAAAAGTGGTATGTAATATTGTTTTCAGATACAACCTAAAAAGAATTTTTCAAGGAGGGTTCATACAATGTCATTAAAAGGAAAACGTGTAGTCGTAATAGGAGGTACTTCTGGTATCGGATTATCCGCAGCAAAGGCATTTCTTGATGAATCTGCTCAAGTCATTATTGCAAGTCGTTCTGAGGCAAAACGATCGGAGGCAAAGAATGTACTCGGTGGTAATGTGGAATCATACACTATTGATTTTCGCAGTGAAGAAAAACTAGCTGACCTTTTTAAAATGGTAGGGAATTTTGATCACCTTGTCGTTACGGCAGGTGAAGGTGCAATGGGTCATTTTAGTGACTTACCTGTTGCGGATGTTAGAGAAGCGTTTGATAGTAAGTTTTGGGGGCAATACTCAACCGTTCGTGCTGCTATTCCGTACTTAAATGATACCAGTTCTATCACATTGACCTCTGGTGTTTATGGAATCCGTCCGCCACAGGGGGCAACTACACTTGCTTCGATCAATTCAGCGATCGATGGATTGGTTAGAGGGCTTTCAGTAGACCTGGCCCCTATCCGGGTAAATGTTGTTTCACCTGGTATCGTAGACACCCCACTCTACGGAGGGATGCCTGACGAGCAAAGACAAAATTTATACAGCAGCATTGCACAGCAGCTACCTGTTAATCGCGTGGCACAGCCTGAAGACATTGCAGAGGCCTACGTGTACTTAGTGAAAAATGGTTTTACAACCGGTACTGCTCTTCTTATTGATGGCGGAGCTCATTTAGTGTAAGTGAGCATTAATAGGTTATTTTTGTGGCTATACTACAACAATGTATAGCCACATTTTTTTTTAAAAATAATAATCCCATTTTTCAATAAATGGTAATAAAGGAATTGTCGTTCAAGAAAGACAAGGTGAGCTTTGAAAGGAATGATGAAATTGAGTTTACATGACCATGAAAAAATATTGAGAATGAAGCATTCACTTGAAAAACGTATCGTAACTTTAGCTGATGGAACCTTTCTTCCAAGTATTGGTCAAGGAACATGGTACATGGGTGAAAATCCTCAATCGAAAAACAAAGAAATCAAAGCTTTGCAACTTGGAATAGAACTAGGCATGAAGCTAATCGATACGGCTGAAATGTACGGAAATGGCGATTCCGAACGTTTGGTTGGTGAGGTAATCAAGGGGCGTAGAGATAAAGTTTTTTTAGTATCGAAAGTATATCCTCATCATTCCGGGTTAGATTTGATTGAAAGCGCATGTGAAAACAGTCTAAAACGATTAGGAACAGATCATCTTGATTTGTATCTTTTACACTGGAGAGGCCGTGCTCCTTTGGCAGAAACAATTGAAGGAATGGAGAAACTGCGCAAGGATGGTAAAATTGCAAGGTGGGGAGTTTCTAATTTTGATACGGAAGATATGATTGAGTTGTGGAATACCCCTAACGGAAAAAAATGTGTGACAAATCAAGTGTTATATCATCTAGGTTCTAGAGGAATTGATTATGATCTCCTACCCTGGCATCATGAACATAACACGCCAATTATGGCCTATAGTCCCCTGGCCCAGGGAGGAAGCTTAAGAAGACAATTACTAAGCGATCCAACCATCATTGAGATTGCGGAAAAATACAATATGCAACCATTACAAATTGCTCTTGCGTGGACCATTCGTTCGAACAACGTAATTGCTATCCCAAAAGCGGTTAAGGAAGAACATGTTTTAGCCAATGCTCAAGCTGCTACGATTCAATTGACCATAGAAGATCTCAACAGACTTGACGAGGTATTTCCAAAACCAACAAGAAAAACACCTTTGGATATTATATAAAATGAATGGGTCTATCACCAAGAAGAACAACTGGTTTATTGTACCTTCTGCCTGAATTGGATGTTCCATTGGAGCCATTTAAGATGGATAAACGAAAAATATGAACAAAGAAAATAGAAGGCCTGCAGTCAGTCACAGGCCTTCTTGGAAAAACCGCTCTTATTCTTAGAGCTTTACACGATTCTCAATCTTTTGGTAGACACCTTTGTTATAGTCTTTGACTGGATCAACAAAATCAGCGTAAGGTTCGTCGTATGGATCTTTTATTCCCCATCCTCTTGCTTTGTTCTCGAGATCAGCGCACCAATGCCAGCCAAGGAACCACAGACTGTCGATAAACAGTTTAAGCAGTTTTCTTGATGAAGCATCATCCTCAGCAATCAGCACTTTCATCTCATCAACTCCCTTTTTCCTGCAGTGCATTCTGGATCCTTTCCGGTACCTCCATGTTATACACCAGCTTCCAGGCCGCCAGCATGTTCCTTTGGGTCACCTTTAATGCCGGCACCGCGACATAAGGCGGAGCCTGTCGGCCAAGAAGTGCGTAACCTGCCAAAATGGCTTCGGCCACTCCCTGTTGATACGGAAGTTGGACGCCCAATCCTTTGATCAGTCCGTCACGAGCCATGTCCAGAGCAACATGGATACCAAGATCTGTCGTTGCGATGACCAAATCGTCTCTTCCTGCCTTGCGCGCCGCGGTCATAGCCCCTTCCGCCTGAATACGAATAGACAAATTGTTGGTTTCTTTTCGAAAATGTAAAAATCATTCCTTTGTCTTCACGATTTGCCTTGGATACATACTCTGCCATCGTGTACACCTCCCCTCGCCTGTTTTTAAGGATTTTTCCTCTGTAAACGTTTTCTCCATCTATTATAAAATCACTTCTCTGGTACGTCTAATCCATATCCTGCCAAAGACTATTTTCTCATGGTCATTTCGAAGGCAACATATGATGGGTACAAAAAGGAAAAACCTCACAGAAACGGAATATCTTTAAAATGAAATTGAAACGGGGGCTTATGGAGATGAGTAAAAAATGGTTACTAGCTGTACTCTGTATAGGGATCATTGTGATTTACTTTTTTGTTTCACGGCTATCGAGTCCGTCCAGCCCAGCTCCTCCTGACATTCCTGCCGCATCCCTCGAAGAGCAGGTCTGCCAAAGAGTGGCTGACCAGGATGATGACTGCAAAGGAATTCGTTTGTTTGATGCGGATTCACATCTGGTCTTTGCCGAGAGCAGTACCGGGATTACTCCCGCGCTGACTAACAATGAGTTTACCGAATTTAAAAAGTTCATTTACCCGATGCTGAATTTCCAGGAATTTAACGAGGAGCGTGGCGACCGAGGGCCGATCATCTGGCAGGTGAAAAATAAGGTCCAAAAGAATTTATCCATTATATACGGGTTTGCCGAGGACGAGGCAAAGACCATCGTCATTAACAGTGAAGGCAACGTGCAGCCAAACCGCTTTTTCGTCCGGGATAACCTGTGGGTGTGGTATACGACTTTTCAAAAAGATGAAGTAAAGTTGCCGGTGAAGGTGACCGTTTATGATGCAAAAGGAAACATGATTTCCAGAGGGAATGAAGAGGAATAGCAAATTACAATGGTATATTTTTTGTATGATATGATTACAGTTCAAGTGAAGTAGGCGATTCGCGTTATAGCCATCGCATACTGCATGATGCATTTGTATGGATGTGGGCAAAAGTACTTTCCCCTCCTGTCCCAATCTCGAGATTAAAGTAGCGAATTCTAATCACTTTCTCAACTTGTTTCAAAAATGAAAAAGCGATTCTTATTAAAAAATCGCTCCCGATTGTTGAAAAAGATATTCGCATTTCGAATATTAAATTAGGCATTTCGTACTTGGCTGCAAGTTTATAACAGGTGTTGCGTGGTTCACTTATTTGAATAAGGAAAAAATCTTGTATTTCATTACTAGATTGATCAATTAGACAATGGAAAAAGTATTATAAATGAAAATCGTTAATAATTATCTACTTTGTAGAAAAAAAGCCCTCATCTGAGGTAGCATCATAACAGCCATCTAAATCTTTTTTTCATAATTTACTCCCCCGATTTTTGATGAAAAATAGATACCAATAATAAATGGCGTGTTACTTCCCATTTCTTACTCTTCTCCCTTTGCCATATGGAATACATAAAGGTGTTCCAAACAAAGGATCGACTGTAATCTCACATTCTATTTGAAAAACGGAACGAACCATATCAACATTCACAATATCTTCTGGTTGCCCCTGAGCAAAAACGTTTCGGTTATGAATCGCAACAATATGTTGAGCATATCGACAAGCCAGATTTAAATCATGAAGAACCATCACGATGGTACGCTGTTCTTTCTCGTTTAATTCAAACATCAAATCAAGTATTTCAATTTGATGAGTCATGTCTAAATACGTGGTTGGTTCGTCTAAAAGAATGATGTCTGTGTCTTGCGCAAGGGTCATGGCAATCCAAGCTCTTTGTCGTTGTCCCCCGGATAGGGAGTCAACCGGACGATGAGCTAAAGATTTCATTCCCGTAGCTTCCAATGCTTTGTTCACCATAATTTCATCTTTTTCCGACCATTGTTTCAGCCAATTCTGGTAAGGGTATCTCCCTTGCTTTACCAATTGCATGACAGAAAGCCCTTCCGGAGCAACTGGTCCCTGTGGAAGGATAGCTAAATGTTTGGCAACTTCTTTTGTAGGCCATTGTGCAATTTCTTTTCCATTGAGAATAACGGAACCTCCCTGTGGACGTAATAGACGCGCAAAGGAACGAAGCAAGGTTGATTTACCACAACCATTACTACCTATAAAAACTGTGATTTTCCCATTTGGAATTTCTAAATTTAGTTGGTCGATAATTATTGTTTCTCCATAAGCCAACGTTAATGACCTTGCTTCCAATGGCTGCATTTTATCACTCCTAGTATTGCTTTCGTCCCTTAATATAGTAAATAAAATGAGGACCTCGAATGGTCGCTCTACTAACCTGTCACTACCTTTTTCATTCAGTTGTTATATGTTATGACAGAGGACCTTCCATCGTATGGTGTCTTGTCCTACTCTATGAAAAAAGGCATAGAAACTATTATAATTACCAAAGTTATGTCTAATACTTCTAGATGCGGCAATAAAATAACTTAGATTTAAATACAACAAAGGCAACACAATGTTTCATTCAGCCTAAATAGAAAATAAAGAAGAACCCTTATATATCAAGGGTTCTTCTTTATTTTTGAATATGATACACTGATGATACAATATTAACTACCTACATGTTATTGAATGCAACATAACGAATACCACGGAGGTAAAAAGAGAAGGGCATAGATTTGATCTTCTCTGTTGTTTAAAGATTCCGGTAATTTATGGTAAGCAAAAAAGGACAGCTTCTGCTGCCCTCTTTATATAACAAACATTCCTGAGTCTTATTTAGGTCATCTTTTAATTCTAATTTTTCCAGATGAATTTCATTCTGAAGGGAACCTACCAATGTTTTCCGTAGGACTCTCCTGTACCCTCTTCCTTAGCATTAGCTGTTCCGCATGCAGTTGCGAATTTTAAGGCCTCGATTATTTCTTGTTGTTTTAATACTCCTATTGACAGCTACCAATTCATCTCCGGATCCACCGGATTCTTAACTTCAACCTTCGGCAGTTTCACTCGAAACACATCATCCTGATGTATCAATATGAAACCGTCTCCATGCACGTGTAGCTAATTCCAGCCCTAATCGTATCCATTGACGGATTCTACGCTGTTTAGCGTAATTCCTGAAAGAAATATACTTATTATTATTTGGCTGTTTAAGCGCACGAACGATCTGTTTTCCTGATAACGAATTCAAAAGATTGTCGGTTTAATGGGATGTTTGCTAATTAGTGCAATATTGCAACTGCCAAACTTTTTCTTATTGTAGAGGGAGAAGGTTTTTACCTTAAGCAATTTACCATCCGATAAAGCTAACACCTTACATTTTTGCGTTTAAAACCAAGCAGCCCTCTATCTAAATCCTTTTGAATATTTTCGGAGGCGAACAGGATACTGCTTTTTTTCTTGCCCCGCCTGACTTCGACTGGGCCTACTGCCTTTGCAGTTTCAACCGCCTTATCATGGAGCGGCAAATATGAAATACCGACAGTGTAAATAAAATTATTCATAGCGGATTTCGTTCGATCAGGAGAATCATGAATCCTATTTTTCACCTGATCAAGCATACTGGCAATCTTTTTTGCGCTAAATTCACTGTCCGGGCGATTACCTAAAAGCCAGCAGTAACAGCTCCAACCTGCCGACATTCTGAGTTCTTCACCGCTTGCGATCCATCTATCGGCTACCACTTGGGCAAAATCGGTTTCTGCCAAAGTTACTGCAACCACATAATCGGACAGCATATAAAAATACGCCCCATCCATCCAACGCTCAAAATCCGCCTCAGTCATTGTCATTGGGTCCGCAATGATGCCGGCAAAATACATGGCATCGTAGTTCCCGGTCGCGTAAAGCTGCTCGGCCAGAGGCTGATCTATCTTGATTTTCCTTGCGAGCGGCTTCATTGCGCCTGTAGCCACGCCATAAAGCGGCTCGTGTGCACCATTGCTTATGTAAGTCTTTTTGATTCGTTCCTTGCCGAGCGCTTGCAGTTCCTGCATAACCATTTCGAAATCCATCGTTTTGCACTTCCTTCCTTTATAATCATACTCTCTGCTTTGTAAACATGTAGCTGATATTCTTTATCAAGGAATACTTTAACTTGATGTAAAGGATCTTGTATCGTAACCTGACCTGCCCATGTATATAAGCAAATGAGCTCGCACTTTGTATTTGAGGGAAGTAGGAGAAAAGTGTGTGAAAGGCAGATGAAAAATTTCCTCCTCATAGTTGTTTTACTTTAGGTCCATTGTCGATTACTGTTCTTGTTTCATTTTCCCTTCTTTTGAATGATAGATCAACAAACGTAAACATGTTTTTTATAAAATAAGACATCCTAAAAATGATGTCAGAAGTTATTGTACTTGTTATCTTATTATTTGCCGCTACATCTCGGGTTTTTTATCATGGCTGAAATGGTAACTCTTTACAAAAGGTTTACTGATCATTTTATAATGGTAAGAATCAATAAATGAAGGGAGAGGTATTCATGAAATTGTTTCAAGTAAGAAAAGGGCAATTTGTGTATTATAACAATGAGTTACATAGGGTATATGGTGTAAAACCCATGTATAAACAATCCGTTCATCTTATTAGACTTAGGGATTTAAAACAGGAATTAACCAATGCCGTCAGCGTGGAAAGATACAAACCAAAGGAACTTGACAGCTTTATTTTTAATCATAAGGTATATACGCTCAGAAATGACCGCAAAGCGGAAACGGGTGATTATATTTTAATTCACAATCCAATGCCGGATTCCCTGGATACTTATTCGTTAAATGAAATCGAAGAAGTTGAAACAGCTGATCACAAAGGGATCATCACAAGTAATTCTCACGGAATCAAGCATAATGAGTATTTATTAATGGTACCCGGCCGTGCTGATGACAGCCACCCTATCGATTATCAAGACATTGAAAGTGTTGAACCAGAAAACTTACAAGACATTGAGTCCAACCAATTAGTTACCAATCATATTAGTGAACTGTTGCCAACATTAGGTGACATTTATAAAAAGAAGGACAGTAGTGAATCATTTGAGGCTATGGTGGTCGCAATAAAAGGTCAAACGGTTTACCTGGGAAGCGGATTAGTGTTGTCGCAGGAAGAGTTGATGAACACTGAGATATGGGAATTTCTATATAATATCCTTGATAAATGATCTTTCCTCTGGATGCTGTCAAACTGATCCTTTATGAAAAATGCCTATTTTTACTTACCCCAAATTTTTACTAGGAGGTTTCTATGGATAACAAAAAGTATACGGGAAACAGTGTTTTTATTGTCTCCTTATTAATTACTCTCATTTTTATTGTCTGGGGTGTCTTTTTTACAGATAATCTCGCCAAAGTCACCAATACCATCTATAAAGGTTCGATTGATTATCTTGGATGGGTCTATCTTGGTGCCACTCTATTCTTTGTGGTCTTCTCGATTTATTTACTGTTCTCTAAATATGGCGATATTCGGCTCGGTAAAAAAACGGACAAGCCGGATTTTAACACGGCCTCTTGGCTCGCCATGTTGTTCGGTGCTGGTATGGGAATCGGAATAGTGTACTGGAGTGTGGCCGAACCCGTTACCCACTATACTACCCCTCCTTATGGGAAAGCCTATACGATTGACGCAGCCAATACGGCTATGAAGTATACATTTTTTCATTGGGGCTTGGACCCTTGGGCCATCTATACGGTTATCGGCTTGGCCCTTGCCTTTTTTCAATATAACAGACGGCTTCCTGCTGCCATCAGTTCGGCGTTCCATCCGATACTAGGGGATAGGATATACGGTCCGATAGGAAAAACCATTGATATCCTGTCAATCTTTGCAACCGTCTTCGGAATCGCAACATCTTTAGGTCTTGGTGCCATGCAGGTAACTGCGGGAATGCACGACATATTCGGCGTTCCCAATGTGTTGTTCGTCCAACTAATCGTCATAGCTGTTGCAACAGTCCTTTTTATCATTTCAATCAATACAGGCTTAGAAAAGGGAATCCAATACTTATCGAATGCGGCAATGATCTTATCTTTTGCTATCATGCTGCTGCTTTTGATTGTCGGCCCCACCATGACTATTATTAAGGTTCTCTTTAATACGACTGGTATCTATATAAGTGATTTTATACATATGAGTTTAAGGTTAGAGCCCTTCGGTGAAGGAAAATGGATTGCATCATGGACCTTATTTTATTGGGCATGGTGGATCGCTTGGGCACCTTTCGTAGGTATGTTTATTGCGCGTGTTTCTAAAGGAAGAACGGTGAGGGAGTTTGTTATTGGCGTCTTGGTTGTTCCAACATTGGGAACATTTCTTTGGATGTCCATATTTGGAGGCTCAGCGCTGGATCTTGTTCAAAAACAAGGTACCCATGATTTGGCCAATTTGATTACCAAAAACGTATCATTGTCTATCTTTACATTTTTTGATTACCTGCCATTAAGTTCAGTTTTAAGCATTTTAGGGTTTGCGGTCGTAGCCATTTATTATATTACGGTTGCCGATACAGCCACCTTTGTATTGGGCATGCTTAGTGAAGGGGGAACATTAAATCCTTCAAATAAAATTAAAATGACATGGGGAGTCATTCAATCTGCCGTAGCAGCTGTATTGTTGTTGGCCGGCGGATTAAACGTATTACAAACAGCCTCCATCGCAGCTGCTCTCCCTTTTGCTTTAATCATGATCGTCATGTGTTTTTCTTTAATGAAAGGATTTAAAAGTGAAGTCGAAGTACAAAGGAGCAATAAAAGAAGCACGAAGCATTTTTAAAAGCAATTATCAACACAAAATTCCCCTGATTGTGACAATATATCAAGTCTTACGCACTGACTATCATTTAGAACCAAATGAACGTAAAAATAAGAAGAGCTCTATATTGGGCTCTCTTATTTTTTTGATTCTCTATTTGAAATACAAGCCTTCAGGATTTAAATGGCTGTGTTTCACAACCTGTCTAACAGATGAATCGCTGGAGTGGCCAAATAAGATTAAAAAAAAGAGCTGAAGGTTTCTTTTTCAGACTTCAGTTAGCAACAATATTCTTTTTTGCCAAGTAAAAGAATCGCCCCTTTGAGAGACGATTCCTAATGAATTACTG
>NZ_JAUHLN010000001.1:1371437-1557022 GCF_030412265.1 Fictibacillus terranigra | reverse complement strand
GCGTAGCAGACATATACGATTGGAAAGTCTTGCAACAAAGAATCCAACATTGTTAGAACATCTTCATACCCATAAATTGTCTCGTCCAAAAATACCCCTTCCATCATACCCATACCCCACAGACCCTAATGTCTTAATATTAGATTTATTCTAACTTAAAATTTCTTTAATTAACAGAGATATCCAGTGTCCGTTATTCCATAATCCTGCTACGTTTGTCCAATAAGCTCAATAAAAGTGCAAATCCCCTTCATCGAGAAATGCACCCGATCGTAATATAAGATTAGCCAGAATTTCTGGTTGACCTTTTTATGGAATAAGATTAACAGTAATAATCAATGTTTGTACTATATAAATCTCCATATAAAAAGCCTTGGCATATTCCTACACCAAGGCTTTTCGTTATTTAACCGATTGAACCTTCCATCTCGAACTTGATTAATTGAGGTTTTCATAGTGTTTCATAGGTTTGTAAAAACGTTGATATATCAATGTATTTCAAATTTCTATTTTCAAAGCTTTTAAGGTTTTTCAAACTCAATCGGCACGAAATCGGTACGTCGATATATGCTTAGTTTAATTATCCTCATAATAAATCAAATATTTTTGTAATAGATTACTTGGTCAACTAACGCACACGTTTAGTTAAATATGGAAACAGTTTTTAATGAAAGTGCAGATTTAAATTTGTTCTAAAATGGGTTTCGTTACTCTAGTGCCTTCTTTATATAACTAGGTTCCTCCTCTTATTTGAAAAAAACTCCTAAACTCATTTTCAAGACACTTCCCCCGTTTTTAATTAAGCTCAGGAAGTTTCAGTGGTCTAAAAAAATCTAAATGGATGAATCTATTATTCTTGTTAAAAGTTTTTTTCACTCTTGCTCATTACGTAACGTCATGTTTTATACTAAAGATACCGGTAAACAGCTATCGCAACAGAAAGGAGTGGGTTATGAAGCAACATTGGAAAATAGGGGATATTGCTAAATTAACCGGACTTACAGTTCGTACCCTTCGATTTTACGATCAGATTGAATTGTTTTCTCCATCAGGGTATTCCGATAGTGGTCATCGGTTATATAACGAATCCGACATAAAACAACTGCACCATATCTTATCATTAAAAGATCTTGGCTTATCGCTTGAAGAAATTCAATTGGTACTTAAGGGGGACACGTGGACCCCGTCTGATATCGTGGATATTCAAATTGACCGGGTACGGAAAAATATTAAAACGCAACAGAAACTTCTGGCTGAACTTGAACGAGTTGCTGAGCAAATGAATTGCCAGGAGCCAACTTCCGTCGCCGAATTTATTTCACTACTTGAAACAATGAAGATGAGCCACGAAAAGTATATCATTGAACACCGACTGAACTGGGAACAAAATTTTGATAAGCTTGGTAATTTTCTAAACAAAAATTAAATTTGGGAGGATTCATGTTATGAAAGAGCGATTTACTACTCACGCTACATTTCAAATAGAACGTATTTATCAAGCGACACCTGAACGTGTGTTTACGGCATGGTCAAACAAGAGCTCCAAAGCTCGCTGGTATCAGCCTGCTGAGGTTTTCGACTTCCGCGTAGGTGGTCGGGAATTTAGTCAGGGTGGCCCTGCAGGTGGACCTGTTTTTACCTTTGATGCTTATTACCAGGAAATCGTGCCCAATGAACGACTAGTGTATTCGTACAGTCTAGACCAAGGGGAAATCCGCATATCGGTTTCTATCGCTACCATTGAATTGATCCCGACCAGAGAGGGTACTAAACTGGTGTTTACAGAACAAGGAACGTTTTTCGACGGACATGATACGCCTGAACAACGTGAACAGGGAACTAAAGAATTGCTGGATCTTTTGGGCAAATCTCTTGGGGAAAGTAATGCAGAAACTTTCGAACTCGTGTCTCGGCGTAAGTTTGATGCTCCTCGGAATTTGGTTTACCGGGCTTGGACGGAACCGGATCTACTTGCACAGTGGTGGGGACCTAACGGTTTTACAAATACTTTCCACACGTTCGATTTAAGGCCCGGAGGAGTCTGGGAGTATACAATGCATGGCCCCGATGGAGAAGACTATCCGAACCGAAACGTTTTTCAAGAAATTGGGCCCGAATGTATTGTGCTGAGACACGAGTCCGGGCATCACTTTATCCTGACTGCTACATTCGAGGAAGTTGACGGCGGGACAGTAATTACTTTCCGGCAAACGCTTCAATCGAAAGAAGATTATAACAAGCTGAAACTTATTTGCGAAGAAGGGAATGAACAAAATTTAGACAGGCTTGGATCGCTCTTGAAAAGGATTTACAAATAGGCTTGATAAATTAAATTTTTATAAGTTCATTAGCTTATTTCGAGAAATGCAAAGGGCCTATAATTAAATAATTTGCTCTTACTTATAAGAATCGCTTCATTGAAAAGACCTTGGAATATTAAAATTGGCCAAGGTCTTTTGTATTTAACCTTTATTAGTTTTGGGTCCCAAGTTGAACTTTTGTGGGGAACATTTCTCACCCTTTTTTTCTTTTTAAAGTATGCTCAAATTGCTGTAAAATCAGCTTTTATACTTTTTTGGTTTTTAAAATATTTCATTTCTTTTTAAATTATTTTGGTCCGATTTTGGTCGTGATTTTGGTCCGACTAAATTAAAGGATATGAGTTTTATTAAGGATTAGTAAATTATTTTTCCTTGTTAATCCTCCACAATCGCACCCGTTAGTATAAGTACATTTATTCACAATCTTACTGAAAAAATAACATTTAAGAAGCGTTGATTTTAAAACTTTTATTAGTAATAAGTAGCAATACTAGTGGTCGCATACAAATCAATCCTTGCAATTCTCTTGGGCATTAAATAAACAAAAATAGATAAGAGCTTTTAATAAGCTATTTCAAATCATCTTTTTTTCAAGGATGATTTTAGGTTCTCCTTCATCATCAGTTAAGGTTCCAATGATGTCGAAGCCACTCTTTATATTTAAAATGAGCATACTACGCCATTTATTTTTGGTTTGTGTTTGAACTGCTTTGTATCCACTTTCTTTTACGTAGTGGTGCTGTTGTTCCATTAACGCAGAAGCAATACCTTGGTTTCGGAAATCTGCATCCACTCCACCTAACCAACTATAAAACTGTTCACGATTAAGTGCGTATCCTATTTTATACCCAACAACTTTTTTATCTTTTAACGCAACATCAATTCGCAATTTAGGTTTTTCTTTCATTCTTCCAACCAAGTCATCTGGTACACCAAAAATACTCGTATGTAGCTTTATAATGCTATCTAACACCTGAATTTCGGGTATCTCATTAAAGTAAGTATAATTTAAAACCAAATCTATATCTCCTTTCATCCAATTCCCATAAAGGGAAAGATATAGTTTCACATAATTCCCTTTATATTCTTCATCCATTTATCCTCATTAGGCAAATTATTTAACTGCATATATAAAGTTCGATATCTTAATTCAACTATCCTGCCCGTTAGTTATACAACAAAAAAGCTGCCTAAGCAGCTGAGTGATCTTCAACTAACGCACCCGTTAGCTTAATAAGAACCTACAAAATGCCAATTTTTATCAAATATTTTTGTAAACTATATGTATATAAATTATTTTGCGTTATAAAAGCATGCTGTTGTTGCTTATAGTATATCCAAACATTTTGATCTTATCTAAATCTGGAGCAAAAGAGGGGAATACCGATGCGAAGAACTGCCGAAATGGTATTGGGGCTTATTGGTAGTAGTATTGGAACAATTATTTATTTGATGGTTTTTATTACTATTGCAATCAATCCCCCTATTGATTTTCTATTTACAATTGGGGTCTTTATTATGATGTTGCTTCAAGTCATTGCATTAGTTTTAAGCTGTTTAGTAAATAAAATAAATCACATTGCATATGGCATCTCCATAATAGTAATAGGGGTTCTAACTTTCATATTTTTTTTCGACAATGTATATATATTAGTCGGCACAGCTATCCTTTATATTGTTGCTGGAGCAATTGCGTGTTTCAGATCAAAACTAGGGTAGAGTATGCAGATGGTTACTGCAGGGCCTGACAAAGTACATGTCCATGTTGTGAAATGCAATCTACTGAAAGTAAAGGCATCCGCTGGCTACTTTTATGACTTACTTATTGGAAAGCACTCTTTTTTTATACTGATACTCCCATCAATGACGTATATATCAAACCAATTTCATAATTTTGAAAACAGGGGACCTTTCCCGATCATCTTAACACTAATAAATTGCTAGATTAATGATTATTAATAAAATATAGTATCTATATTTTAAAAGGCGTTCCTTAAAGGATTCGCCTTTAATTAGTTTTCGAACTAAAAATTTTATCATTTCTATCCCTTTTGTTTAACAATCGCACCCGTTAGCATTCCTGTAGAGAGTTAATTTTAGGCTTTGAAAAAGAAAGAGCCCCTCTGTAAGATGAGTGTATCCCAAAACAAACATCTAGGAGGAAGCCCTAATATGAAGTTTAAAATGCAGGACAGACAAAATCAACTCATCGAACGAATTTCTCCCCAACATCTTATTGTAGGTATTGATATTGCCCAGCAGCTCCACGTTGCTCGAACAGTCAATTTCCGTGGGAAGATACTTGGCAGCCCACTCACCTTTGAGAACAATGAAGGTGGTTTTATCACTTTATTTCAATGGATAATGAAACTTCAAAAAGAATACCAATTAACTGAAGTCATCATCGGTATGGAACCGACTGGCCATTATTGGGTTAATCTCTCGAATTGGCTTTTTGAACAAGAGATAGAAGTTGTCACAGTAAATCCATATCATGTAAAGCGAAACAAAGAAAATTGTGATAATACTCAGTCTAAAAGTGATTTAAAAGATGCTTTAGTGATCGCTGACATGGTTAAGAATGGCTACTACGCTTCAATTCAACCTGCCTCTGAGGAGTTTGAAAAGCTTCGGGTACTTATGGCCAATCGCGATACGATTATTAAACGGCTTGTCAGCACGGTCAATCAGATCAATCGTTGGGTGGACCTGGTGTTTCCAGAACTTCGAGAGATCTTTAAAAATGTGACGGGAAAAGGAGCATTATAACCTTACGGTTATTCCCAACTCCACAGGAAGTCCGTGTTCAAACACCGCAAGATATTTCATCAAGTTGGAAAAAACACATGAAAAGACAACCGGGACTTAAGAAAGCTACTGCACTTTTCCGAGTGGCTCAGCAATCTGTTGGTACTGAATTGGCGTTAGATGCCCATCGTTTTCATCTCCAGCAATTATTAGAGGAATACGATTTAACAACTTCTCAGCTCGAAAGAGTTGAAGAGACAGTACGTGTGGTCTTAGACCTCGTTCCCTACATTGATAACTTGCGTTCCATAAACGGGTTGAATACCATTTCAATCGCAGGGATCTTAGGTGAGGCAGGTGATCTCAGTCAGTTTTCTCATGGGAATGCCCTTCTGCGACATGCCGGACTCCATCTCGTAGAAGCCAGTTCTGGAAAGTGGCGAGGACAAACTGTTATCTCTAAAAGAGGACGATCACGATTACGAAGGTTTCTCTATATGGCTACCATGAATTTGATCAATAACAATCAGGAGTTCAAAGCCAGACATTCCTATAATGTGCAAGAAAAAGGTATGCGTAGAATGAAATCGTTGATGAAGCTAATAGGTAAGTTCGCTCGTATTATCGTTGGAATGACCAAGAATCAAGAAACTTATAATCCGGAAAAGATACAACTCTTAAAAGCTGCTTAACTATCTTCACTTTAATAGAATGACCAAACGCTATTTATTGAATATTGATGTATTCGCAGGATCTCAAATATGTACGGAGTACTGGGTGTATTCAACAAAAGGGCTTAGACCCGTTCCTTTAGCATAACCAGCCTCCACCCTTTGGACAGGCATGACGAAGGAATGAAAGGGCATTTGACCCGTAGAGACATGGGAGGGTTAGCCTCCAAGGGTGACGTGGAGCATATGTACATTATATGGAATATAATGGAGTCTACTAGATCTCCTCTATTTCCCTACGCCCACTTTTCCCTATACTCTTAGATTCATAGAATCTAGTTAGATCCTTCTTCACAACAAAGGGTGAAATCCTGCGAATACATGAGTATTTAAGAGGTATTTCTTAGTTATCGAGGGAGTTGAATATGAAAAAGAGTAGTTCATTCAACACTCGCCGATTCTTGAATAAGCTACTCCTTTTGTGATTTTAAAAAACTTTAAGTTATTTTAACAACTATAGTGTAATCATAAAAAAATATATTTTTACTTCAACTCATGTTCGTACGGTTAAAATCATTTTTATCAGTGATCTGCCTTCTTTGTTTTATTGGAAAGATAATCTGCAACCTTTTGTCTCTAAGGTAAATACCTCCCCATGTTAATACTGCTAAATAAACAGGAAATAATGTATGAGAAAATAGTGGATTATCTAAACGAATGTGAGTAGCAATTACCCCACCAAAAAAACCCGTCAATATAATGGCTCCGAGTACAGATGTTTGTGGCAATGCGTAAAGGATCGTTGAAAGAAGAGCAAGAATTCCAATGGTAATTACATGATGTTCTGCAAATCCCATTTCCACCATTCCATCTACACTAACTGATAGTTTAAGCAGCTTAGTAATACCATCAAATAACATAAATAAAGTAACAAGCCCACTCATTACTCGCGCCGTCCAAAGCCGACTTTTAGAAATGGAATGCTTCATAGTATCCTCTCCTCTTCTTTTCATAGTTTTAATGAAGAAAGTTGTACTAAGGATATGAGCTTATTGTAATCAGGTGTCTCACCTTTAAGTATCTTTAATGTCTTTCTTTCTAAAGGACCATCAAAGTTTGTTGGAATTTCAAGGTCAGTCGTGTTAAATATTGTAAAACTCACAGCCTTCTTCGATGTTGAAATTACTGCAACATATTTACCATGCTTCAAAAAATGTGGCTTTTTATACTGCATTCTTTCCTGTACGTCTGGTAATGCTTGATGTACTGCTTTACGAAGATCTTCGCATAGCTGTAACTGCCAAGGTTCTTCCAACGTTTTAATAAAATCTGTGACTTCTTGATTCATGAGCTGCTCCTCCTTCTTAAGATTATAAGTAAAAATAAAAATCGTTATAACTTTACTAAAGGTAAGTTATTATTTAAAATAGTATTTCATAACTTTACTTTTGTCAAGTTAAATTATACCTTTTTTCAAATTAAACTTGACTTTACAAAAATTTAAAAATAACATTGTACAATAAGTTGATTTGGGAAGGTGAATGAATTGGGTGAGATTCGCAACGCAGAACGCACTCGTAAATCAATATTAGAAGCAGCCAGAGAAGAATTCTTCGAGAAGGGATATTCAGGTGCCCGTATTGAATCAATTGCCAAGAGAGCTGGTGTTAATAAACAATTGATTTATCACTATTTTAAAGGAAAAGATCAGCTCATCAATGAGACCATTGACGACGTTCTTACCTCTTTGCCGGCGGGGAATCTGGTATTACCAGCGAATCCAACACAAATTGCAGAGTTTAGATTTAATGTAAACCAGAAATACTTGATGGATTTTCTTAAATTTACGGCTTGGGAAGCAATTGATAAAGGTTCAAATAACTTAAAAGGAATACAACATCGCGAAAAGATTCTCCATTCGTATAATGAAGATATGAAGGCCAAACAAGAAATGGGTTTAGTTCCAAAGGAACTTGATCCAACCATGATTACGTTGATGATGTCAAGTATAACAATCTATCCTCTACTGTATCCAGACGTTACTCGTATGATAACCGGATTAGATCCAGAGGATACTGAATTTAAAGAAAAATGGACACATTACCTTCATCAAATCAGTGAGCGAATATTTAGAAAGTAAATGTCAGAAGTAAGAGCCACCGAAATAATTTCGGTAGCTCTTTTACTATTCTTGTAATTTATCCATTTAGTTTCTAAAATACTTATTTTACTTTTTAAAGCAAACAGTTCCTCAACAATCTGGCCCGATCGTATTATCAGGTTAACCAGTTCCATCTGGTTAGCCTATTTATAGGTTATTCTTTAGGTAGCCGGGGGAGGACGTTCTGGCCCGTGGGACCAAGATCCCGTCCGTAATACTGTCCACCCGCCTACTTGTAGAAACATGTTTGAGGCTAGTTGGGACGTGATCCCGTATAAAAAGCGAAGCTATGAAACTACAAGTTAGGATAAGGGGCTACCGGCTAAAACAAAAAAGGAGACGTGATAATGAATGGATCTGGTCATTGGCCTGGATGTCGCAAAAGGAAAAACCCAAGTACAAGCCTTTTTACAGAAGAAGAATCCTTACAAGAAAAGCTTTCCGTTTGAGCATAATGTATACACGATTTTTATCGCTTTTATCAAGAAGTTGAAGAAGTTGCAGGTCTACCTCCGGCAGTCGTTTTTGAAACGACGGGGCATTACCATGAACCTGTCCTACAGTTTTTAGAGGATAAGCAAGTCATTTATTATCTCGTCAATCCGGTTCTTTCATATGAAGCCAAAAAAGCCAGTTTGAGAAAAGTCAAAACCGATGCAATTGATGCTTTTCATTTAGGTGAGCTTTATTACAAAAACGAGGACCTAAAACCTTTCCAGAAAAAGAGTATTAAAATGATGAACTTGCGAAATAGCGTTAACTGGTTACCAAGTTCAGTTAACTCCATCTGACAAATTAGATCCTTATGTTGAAGCATATTTAATGAATAATACATATTGAATGGTTCTATTATGAAAAAATCAATGATAGGCTTGGCTTCGAAGAAGAGGAAACGAAGCCGAAAAGCTTACTTTTGTTTTTCGTTAATAATCCAAAAAAGTATAGAGGAAATAATAGAGAGTGTGAATATAGGCATAGAGGACTTTAATAACTCAATAAGTTTAAAATCAGGTAGAAAAATTAATCCATAAACAAATATGAATAATCCTCCAAAAAACACGTACAACCCAAAAGAGAAAAGTTTATTGTGAGCTACACTTTTTGTTAAATAGTCACATAAAATGGAGACCGGAATCCCATATAAAAAAACTATAGGTACAACATACAGAATCATTACTAAATATATCCCTATATTTACTGATAAATCACCGCTTGAAGCACTTAATTTATAAAATAGGGCTACAACCGCGCTTAGTAGAATCATTAATATAATCATTAAAACTGAAACAATTAAAGCAGTTTTTAATTTTCTTTTTAACATAGAAAACTCCTCTGTATTATGGGTGTTTTCAGAAACAAATCCTGATTGGCCAATTAACTTTTTCTATACCTTATCTAACTAGGCTATCGAGTTTATCGATAACAGAAGTATTAATTTGTTCATTCTTGAGGAGGCCTTTTCGTGGACGAAGGTACTGTAACTGGTTCACCTGATCTTGTTACTCAATTTAGACCTATAATTATTGTTTTATTTACACTTCTAGTTATTGCTTTCATCATATGGTTTTTTATCAGATTAACAAGAAACAATAGATTTAGATGATAAATAGTAGGAGGTTTAAATTCCATGAAAGTAACTGAGCAAATGGAAAGAGACTATTACACTCGTTTAGATGGCTACTGGACCGACTGCTTTAAGGATGGATCATTCTTTAGTGAACGCCCTTTTAAAAAAACCTACAAAAGACCATGGACTTTCCACATGTATCAATTGTGAAGAGAAAATAACCGTTCCAGTTAATCATGGCGGAGGAACTTATTTTGTCTAGAATATCAGCATGGGTTACCCTTTTTCTGCAGACAAAAAGACAGACTTGCTTTGTTCTAAAAAGTGCGGGGACGAAGCTTATCAAAGACTAACAGATGAACAAATAAAGGCCGGAAAGCTGAAAAAATAATAAGGACCCCACTTTTATGTCATAACAAAAAGATTAAAATTTATTTGTCTTCTAATGCGGCTATAGCTGCTTCTGGATGAGAGGCTTTACCTAGTCTACTTGGACAACTCCGTTTTTAACATATAGAAGATCTTTTGTTTTTTCAAGCAGTGCTCTAACATCAATGCTGGCTGCTATTCGTTGATTTCTTTCATCAAGGGTTTTGTCAGTAAAACCAAAGGCTTTAAAATGACTTTTTACAAAAAAATGTTTTTCAACTTGCACAGACCCGTCAATTTCAAAAGTTTGCTTCTGTTTATCTGAACAACCAGCAATCGTAAGAAGTGAAGTTAAAACAATACAGATATACTTTAATCGTTTCAAAAGCCTATCCCCCTTCTGTCCTTTAATAGTTAGTCGAAATCAAGATCAAAAAGGTTCCGGAAAATTTGCTTTTTTATTTCTATAACTTCGCAAAGCTATGCTTTATATGTACATCCGTTCTCAAAACCCCTATCATATGGCTCATTTTCGTTTTGTTAAGAACCGAATACTTTTACATGTGATTAAAGATCTGCCCATTTATTCCTCAGCGTCTTCCTTTCTTGCGTTCTCCTCTTCCTCTAACCCTTTAATAAATGCTTCACTTATACTCAAGACTTGTTGAGCTTCCTTTATTCCAGTAAACCTAGTTTTTTTGGATTTTGAACAAAAGAAACACGCAATGCGTTTTTGAGCTAATATTCTTATTTGGATGAAATTTACAATTCCTACCTTTTTTATTTAAAATCAAGTTATAATAAATTTAAAGAATTTTTTGAAACTAGAGGTGATATGATGGATAAGAAAATTGTTCCATTTAATAAAAACAACAGTAGTCAACAAAAAAATGAAAATGGCTTTTTAAAAGGTGTTAAAGAAGGTTCGACTTTTGGTTCTTATATTGATAAAGATATGGATCCGGACCTAGTTAAAAAAACAAAAGAAAAAGGTATTAAAGATTTAATCAACCATGCTATCGGGAAGAAAAAACTTACCGAAGAGGAACAGAAAGAAATTAAACGGCTGCAAAAATATAATAAAAATTTGTAAAAAACACACCTTTATTGGTGTGTTTTTATTTCAGACGTGTTTTAGCAACAGCAGAATGATCAATTCATCCCTTCTTTATTTTAAGTTTTCTGAATTAATACGCTGCACAAACACTTTTTAGACGTAGTACAAGTTTTCCTGGCTTTTGTGTCGTTAGAACAATCTTTTTCCTATTATATTGTTTTTTCTTGTAAGGCTTTTTCATACGCTTTAACCAACTTATAGAAAGTTGTCTTTTTTACCCCAATTTCCTGCATGGCCTTAACAGCTGTCATCTCTCCAGATTTCCATCGAGAGTATACCTCTTTAAACTCTTCTGTCATTTGAGCCTTTGGCCGTGCAAACGCAATACCATTCTGCAAAGCCACCTCAATTCCTTCACGCTGCCGTTTACGAATCCGGTCTCGTTCTTCCTGTGCCATCCAGGAAGGAATCTGCAAAACCAAATCCGCAATAAGGGTCCCCAAGCTGTCCTTAAATTGGGTGGTGTCCAATAACGGCATATCCAACACCACAATGTCTGCCTCCAAATTTTTGGTAATATCATTCCACTCATGCAGAATCTCTTCCTTGTTTCGGCCAAAACGATCTAGCGAATGAATGTAAAGGATATCTCCTTTACGAATAATCCGTTTTAACAATTGATACTGTGCACGATCAAAATCTTTCCGACTTTGCTTATCGATAAAAATATCTCGTACGTCGATTCCCACTTTTTTAATGGACTCTGCTGCTTACTCGTATGTACCCAAATTTTCGAATGTCCATTTTTTTCCTCCTTTTCTTACTCTTTCTCTGTCTTATTCTATCAAAAACGTTCGTAAAAATAGTTGCAAAATAGCGAACGTTCGTAAATAATTTTCTAACTTAAACGGACCTGATAAACAGCTTTTTTTGCATAAAAAAGACCCGTTCGTAAAAGTGTACTTTTCCAAACGATTGGTTGTTAAACTACTAATGTTAGTAAGGCTTTTGATTGTCATAAGGGTACATATTTAGGATTTTATTTTTGAAATGAGTTTTGAGACACAAATAAATATAAAAAAAGAGACCTGGTTTGGTCTCTTGGAATTTTAAAAGCCATTTAGCCTCATATCGTTTTTTTGGTTCACCACCTCATTTTTCTGAAAACTGTTCCTGCCCCGTTGGAAAAAGCGTATCCACTTATTGTAGAAACGCCCCTTATACGATTCAAACAGAAGCAACCGTGAAGTTAACACCGATTCATTGATGTATTTGAAACCAAAGGAAGATCAAAACCACCCGGTGGGAACCGGGTGGTTTTTTATTGTTCTTTCCTATTCAACATGGGAACAGTTGTCTTTTTTTCTTTTGTCACCATCCATAAATACAGAATAATCCCCACAACCATCAGACAAAAGGTAACATTTTGCGCAATACCCACTACGTCGTTCCAACTGCTGGCACCGTTTAAATACAACTGCAGAAGCAATCCTGATAGGACGATTAGTAATACATATGGAGTCTTTTTCAGTAAAAATCCCACACACCCGCCAATCATGCCGCCCAACAAGGACATTCCGTACCAATTCATAAAGATTGGAACCCATTCTTTAAACGTTGCGACCGGGATGTCACTGTATAATTGCCCAATCACAAAATAAGAGGTAATGGCACAAAGGATACAAATCGCTCCACGTATTATTGATTCTTTAATGTTACTGGCAAATATATAGCCCGTCACCATCGCAATGATGAACCATGTCGGTAAGGAGTTAATCATTATGGCTAAATACGAGATGATGAACTCTACGGGAGTTATCCCATCCCGTATGTTGGGTAAATTATCAGAGATCACTGAAAAAATCCCGAAAATTAAACTGACGATTAGCGTATAGAGAACAAACCTTTTCCGTTGCCCCCGATTTTGTCCCGTTTTCAAACGATCACCACCCTATATGAAGAAAGCACATTCTTATTTTAATCGCACAGTAACACGGTTACCATGGGACAAAGTGATCGAATCTCCACTCGCACTACATTTTAGACCAATACTCTTTGATCTCGAGCCTTTTCTTCTCCCAGTGTGATTACTCGTGTACATTGCTTAGAAACACACCACCCTTGATTAATTACTATGTATTTCAACAAAATAATTTTAAAGTCCTGTTACTTAGTCCATGAGTCTAGATATTCTTGCAATGCAAAGAAAGAAGGGCGAAGCCCTTCTTAGTTTTAAACGTATCCTTTTTCTTTCAAACTGTAGTATTCCGCCTTCGCATTAATGATTAGATGATCTAACACTTCAATACCGATAAGCTTTCCAGCAGCTACGAGACGTCCAGTTACTTCGATATCTTCGCGGGAAGGCATTAGGTCTTGGCTGGGATGCTGATGATAGACGAGTATGGAAGAGGCATTATTCAAGATCGCTGATTTAAATACTTCCCTGGGATGAACGATACTGGAATTCAGGGCCCCGACATGGCACCGATGAACGGCGATTACTCGGTTTTTGGTATTCAGGCACATCACGAAGAAGACTTCGCGATCATCCTCCCCGATGAATAAAGCAGCCACCCTCGCACCATCCTGGGGAGAACGGACCAGGTATTGTTCTCCTCCTTCAAGTTCTGAAATCACTTGCTTGATGCGTTGAATCTCGTAAACAGCTTCCATAGTTAAACAGCTCCCTTCTTTGTTTGAAAGAACAGAAATCTTTGCGAACAGAACGGTCAAGGGGCCTGAAGTTTGTGAAGTTTTTTGAAAGACTTCCTCAAAAAAGTTCACAAAGTTTGCGAAGCGAATGCGCAGCATCCCTTGAAGGTTCTCATGAGCAAACGATTATAATGAGGAGAACAAAGAAGAGGATCTAAACGGCCAGAGAACCAAAGCCACAACCAAGTATACAGCAGACAACATACTGTTAATTAATCAATGATGAACAAAGCTGTAAAATTATTGGACGTATAGCTTGTTTTCTTTTAACGTTCGCGGGTATAATAATAAATAATGACATATATTAAAAAAGACCGCTGGTGCTGCCAACACCAACGGCCATACAATAGTAGGTTCCCTTCAAGGGGGATCGACATCGGGTAGAAATAATCCACCAGAGCCGTTAACTCAAGGGTGGATTATTTTTTTTGGTTGAATGACAGCACCGACACGATAAAGCCTGCAAACGCAATTGCAAACATCAACGCTTCATATACTGACATCAGCACCACCCCCTTCCTTTGGGGATGAATGCCGACCACCCTTGAGAAATCCTGTTCTATTGTATTTTTATATTATACCATTTTACTTCATTATTTTTTGAAAATTAAGTAAGTAAAAAGTCATTATTTACTGAAGGAATCAAGCCCTTTTCGAAATTCATGAACAACCTCATTGCCTAGTTTAAGGGTTCTGCTTTTAATTGCTGAAATCGATTCACTAGCCACTTTCTTCCCTCTTTTTGCAAATACACTTCCAATGTGACCTGGGCCGATTCCTTTTGGCCATGAGCAAGTGATACAATGGTTTCTTCAAATGTGACGATTGCACTGCCGTTTTCTCCATGTACACGTGTATAAACTGTAGAATCTCCAATTTCATGCTCATATTGATACTTCTCATCTCTTTCTGCTTCAGGAAAATACTTTTGGAACATGTCCTGTGTAAGTACCTCTTTTGCTTTTTCACGCCGTTCATTCAACTGATTCTTTTTTACTTGGTAAAGAGATTGAACAAAAACATTTACACTTTCTTCAATATTTTTGTCTTCTGATTGAATAGTCTGGCGGCTTTCTTGTTGTTTGTTGGCTTTCAACAACGTAATCTGGACTTTTTGCCTTTTAACCTTATTGGTTAATGAATCGATCATTGTCGCTTGATCATCGATGGTTCGGAAACCAAACCAAACGGTTGCGATGATAAAGATCGCTACCATTAAAAGACCCGTTTTTATCAAAAACTCCTGTTTCATTTTCATCACCTTCCTCTAAAGTCTAAAACAGATTGAGGATTGAGATGGCCGCCCCATTCAGAAGTTTTGACCTCAAAGTGCAAATGCGGTCCGGTTGAATGCCCTGTGCTCCCGCACACTCCAATTTGTTGCCCTTCCTTTATAGCTTGTCCCTCTCTGACATTGGTTTCGAATAAATGAGCATAGCCGGTATAAAGTCCTTTCCCATGCTGAAGGATGACGAGGTTACCATAACCGGGAGCTCCATTCTTGTTTTTGTGAAATTCAGAGTAGATCACCTTACCCTTTCGTGGAGCATAAATCGGTGTTACCCTATTAATACAGCCAAAATCCAGACCTTTATGGTTCTCCTTGCTTCCATCCTCCCAAGTTCTCGTTCCAAATCCACTTGTTACCTCAACTGCTCCTTCAATAGGCGTTGTCCATTTTCCTTTTCCTTGCACTGGAGAAGTAAAGTCATAATATTTTAGGACGGCATCTACATAGCCAACGTCACCATAGCAGGCATTAACGGGAACTGCTTCCGGACGAATACAGTGGTAAATACCGGTATGTGCGAGCTTCTGATATTGTCTTTTGGAAAAATTCATGGCAAGTTCCTTGGTGTAATGACCGCCTCTTTGATTCACGTAATCAATAAATCCTCCACCGAAATTATAACTTTGGATCGCGGTTTTTAAATCACCTTTTGCTTTTTTAAGTTGCTGAGCAAAATTCTTGGTTCCAAGCTGAATAGACTTTTCAGGTTTTTTAATGCACCCCACCGTGCCACAATGGCTCTCACTAGCTTGCATTGGATCATCTCCACGTCCACCCGATTCCTGCATCATAATGGCAAGGATGATATCTGTATATTGGCTGATTCCATATTCCTTTGTGTATTTCTTAACGGTTGACTGATATCTTAAGACTTCCTTACTGACATTGGTGGCCTTACCACCTTGAACAGGATTTTTCTGTTCGCCGGTCAACTGGTCTGCCATCATCAATAAGAAAAAAACAATGGTGAAAAGTAAGCCAAACACTAGAAGGAAGGGCAACAAAACCTTAAGAATGGTGGAATAGACAGTTGTCTTCACTTTTAGTTCCACAGCTTGTCTTATCATTTCTTTCCCCTATTCTTCTTTAGAGGAATTTAGACGAGAGGTGCGATGTAAGAGCCCATAAGGTTGCTCAGTATTTTTGTCCGCTTTCTTTTCCTTTAATATACTGTAAGGATTCCTTGCGTTTGATAGAGTGAATTTTGAAGTTTTAATCTTCTCCATTTTTTGATGAGGTGCTTTAAGTTGTTTGTTCGCCTCCGACTTAGTCAGGTGATCACCTAGATGGTAGGAAACCTGATTATCTTTTGCTGCGTTTTTTAAATTGTTCTTTTGTGGTTTTCGATGAATAGAACTTGATTGATGAGCATGATCCGGTTCTTGTGCTGCAGCTGTTTCTTGCTGGGAGTGATTTGGATAATGAGTGGTTTTCTTTTCATGTGAAGTTCTTGCTTTATGGTTATTGGGATGCTCTGTTTTAAGTGGGGTTGATCTAAAGCTTGATGATTCCGATGATCTTACTGCTAAACCTCCGTTTATGGATTGGAGCCCTTTTCTCGGTTGACGAAACCGTGATACTTTATCATTTAACTTTTTCTTTTGTCGTTGCAAATTATGGCTAAGAGAGCCAGCACCCATATCATGCAAGCTTGGTGTAGCTCCTTCTAACATGTTCAGCGCAAACTGTCGTTTAGTGTACATAAAAATAACAGCGACACAAAAGGTAATCTGAATAAAAATCCTGTAGTAGATATCATCTGACATGTTTGTCATCTCATAACCGAGGGAAATGAAGCTTGTCGCCACTAATACAAAAAACATGGTCACCGATTTGAAAAGAATAAGAATGGTTGTCCCTTTAAGATATCGCCCAACCAGAGCTTCAAAACTCGGAAACAAACTGGTGAATATCATAAAAGGTGCCAAAAGCAACATGACAATGAAAGCAAATTGCAGCATCACTCGAATCAGAGCAATACTGAAAAACACGGTTCCCTGTATAACCGTAGAGAGGATCATAACTAGGATATAACCTGCCTGTTTCCACCCGTTTCCTGCAAAAATGTTTTTGTTATCGTATTCCGTATATTCATCTTTAGATATTTCCTCCCGCTTCTTTACTCCCTCCTCTGTTCGGGGATCGGCATTCAAATAGGTTTTGATCCGATCTGTACTTTCAGCGTTTATCTTTTTTTCTTGGGTTGTTCCGTACTGAAGCAGCAGGTAAGGCTTATAGATCAAGGCGTCAAAGACCTTGTTTTGTATTTCAATTGATACCTTTTTTGCTGTATTTTTATTGAAAGAGTCAAACCGAAAAGCATCATCTTCATTTAAGGAGGGATTCACACTCATAATGGCATTTTCAAGGGAAACGGAAAGCCCATGAGCGAGATTAATATAATTGAACTTCTTGGACTGGATGGAGAAAAGAAGTGTCAAACTAATCAAGATAAGTGTTAAAAGCCTAAAAAAGGCTTGCCAATTTTGTTGTATGTAGGAGCGTATTACGATTCCCAAAGAAGCTATGGCAAGCGCAAACGCGCCAAAATTGAAAAGTAAACTTCCTGCAGTTCCCGATGTAATTTCACGCAGCGCCTCTTTGGTCATTGATACGACATCCAACGAGAATAGCTGATAGACTATCATTAAAGTAATTTGAGCCAGAACAATATTAATCATCCAAAAGAAGTTTTTAACGGCGGTAGCCGTGGCGGAACCTGTCTTTCCCGCCACATCCCACCAGCCATGATCTGCATAACTCATAAGCTCATAAGATGATTCATCATGTTTCTTTGCCTTTTGTTCTGTATCTTCTGCATAGACTAGGGATGATTTAAAAATGAGTAACAGTGAGAATAACAAAGTAAATATAAATGAATATTTCATGTTCCCCACCACCTTTTAGTATTCAATGCATCGATCGGGATCCTCTTTGAAATTGATATCACCATTACTAACTTTATAATCTTTTAATAAGAACGTTCTGTTGTATTTATCATCTGTAGTTTTCCAAGACACTATATAGTTCCCTTTAAATTCCGACTTTCCATTTTCAATGGCTTCACAGGCTTTCACAAGTTTAATATCTTTCGAGGTATAACCACCTTCTTCGATTACCTTTTGTTCTAGCGCTCGACTTGCTATAGCATTTTGTGTTTTCTCCTTATCCAAATCTGGTTCGTTGCTGCCACATCCGGCCAGCAGGAGCAGCCCCCAACCAATGAATGCGATATTTTTCATGATTAATTCCTCCTTCTATTGGTAGGCTTCTTCCATTTGTACAGCCTGTGATTCTTTCTCTGTCGTTTTAAAGGCTTCGTACCATTCATCGAACAATACATCAATCGCAATGGCCTGGTTCCTTCCCAGGTGATCCTGAAAAAGGCACATGCCGGATTTTAGAGAACTCACCACCTCAATGTTTGCTTGGTTTTCCTCCATATCAAAAAAACGGAGAATGGGCTTTATGGAATCGTCTGATTTCGGCCGAAAGGAAAACTTGATGCCAATCTGTTCTTTTGTGGTGTCCACGTTAAAATCATCATACGCTTGGGTTACCAGCACAATATCCGTCTTAAGTGAACGCCCGGTCCTCAGCATTTCATCGATAAGATTTTGGCCGTTGGATGAACGTTTCAAAGTCCATGCCTCATCCAAAATGATCATGGCCTCTTCCTCCCGGTTCGTAGAAAAAGTATGGACATATTTAGAGATGGACATCATCAAGCAGAGTCCAATTCGTTCTTCCTCATTCATGTTATCGGATGTGGGAAGCCGAAGTCCTTGTAAACCGAGCACGTTGATTTGGCGTTTAAAATCCAGGCCTTTTGACTGTTCGGTTCCAAACAGCATTCGTCCTAGGCCGTAGCGATATTTTTCGATGAATTTTCCCAGCGTATGGTCCTTCGTTTGAATACGCTGGAGCACCCCGGTTAAAGTGGGTCGTTTTGCCTGATTCACTTCTTCTATGATGGCGTCGTAAATCGTTACACTTTCATTTCGTGAGCCTCTTACTTCCGCAAGCGTGTTTAAAATCATCATGGCGGTCTGAATGGCTTGGTCTCCTTTCAAAAAAACAAGAGGATCCAAAGCTCCATGATACTGGCTTTCTTGGGAAAGGTGAATAAAATTGATACGCTCATACAGAGCACGGAATTCAGGAATATCGCCATACTTTTTTAGCGCCGCTTGGTAGTATTGTTGAAATTCATTTTTAGGATCCACGTAGAGTACCTTTGAGCCAAAGAACGTACTCCAGGTAAAGAAGTTTTTCACCAGCATGGATTTTCCACTCCCCGACGGGCCTGTAATGAGAATATTTCCATTGGTATGATCGGCTCCGGAAATCGCCTTTTTGGTTAACAACGGGTTAAAGATGACGACATTGTTATTAATCTCTCGTGCTTGTTTGACGTGTGAAAGCTTTTTCCCAGTGATGACCTTTCCAAGTACCATCCCAAATCGGTTTCCCACGCGGTTGTTTAAGTTCATACCGGTTTGAGCCAAGTACGTTTCATCGACAACTTGCTCAAAGTATGAATAATCTACATAAGAAGCTGGCAAAGCTTGCGCAAAAAGCGTCAATTGATCCACCAAGGGCCTGACCAGCTCAAAACCGGTGTTTTTAAATAACGTACGAAGTGCTTCATATTTCTCATCCAGCCCTTCCTTAGTAGGGTCTGAAATGACCAGCGTAAACGTCATATATAAAAGCTGTCGTTTACTGGCTTTCACATCATCCAGAAGCGTGGCGAGCCGGTCAGATGCCAACTCCACCACCTTGTCATCATCCGCCGTATACGTAGATTGTATTTCTCGGTCAAAGTTGGTAAAGCGCTTTTTTAACTTCCGCACCTTACGGATGTTGGCTGCATTTTTTTTAAAATGGTAACGAATCTGTACTTCCAGAGGAAACGATACACTTTCTAAGATATCTTGTATAAACTGATACCCTTCAATGGAAGCAGGCATGCTGGCAAACGGCAAAAACGAAAGGTATTCCTTGTCGTTTTCATGCGTAACGGTCAAAAAGCCGTAATCATTTTGCAAGATGCCTTCGGTAAGGTTGTATGAGCTCTCAGGAATGCTAAACAAGTCGTTGGTTCTGTGAAACATATAGTAGATGAGCTTATCGAATTCTTCTTCCTCTACTTTTTGAAAGTGCTTGAAATGAGAGACCTTTGAACGGAAAAATCGTTCTTGTTCTTCGTAATAATCCAGATCATCTTCTACCTGGGTTTGAAAGGTCATTAATTTTGAAAGGTCTTCTTTTACCCTCTTAAAAAAGAGCAATAGCATTTCTCCCGCGTTGTCGGTGATCACTTGATCCGCCCGATTTAAATGAATACCGACAAACACCGAATACTCATGTAGAAATATTTCTTCCTGCAAAACCTGGGAAGCACGGTTGAAATACGTTCGTCCAATGTCTGAGAACTCTCCTTGCACAATATGATCATTGACAACATGGGTGAACGTGTTGAAGTCAAACCGTTTTGGCAGAATCATAATGTGATAGTCATACTCTTCATGCGATAAAAAGGCTGCTGTATTTTCAATGTAGCGCCTAAAATCCGTCTCACTGTTCAAACGTAGATATTCCTGTTCCAGCCGGTAATACGCCCATACTTGCTTACGTTTATTAAATACCAAATTTTTGTGTCGAAAGGCGATGGGAAACTCCAGTGTCTCTTTCAATACCTTCACGCTCCTTGTTTGGATCAAAGGGCTCGAATCGTATGGTTTGTTTCAATTGGTCACTAGCCACTTCAATGAAATGTTCATACGCATTATTTTTCGTTCGGTAAAAACACCATCGATCCCGAATAAACGGCAGAACTCCTTTATGGTCGTACTTTAAGTTGAAAACCACGAAAGTGATTAAACTTGGTATCACCGTGAGGAGAATGAGCCAGTTCTTTAGAAAAAAGTCAAACAAGTTGGTATCGCTTTTTACTCCGAGCAACAGGAAGGAAAGCAAAAGAACTGCTGCCAGTATGATGGAGAAGATCATTTTCCGTACTTCAAGCCCGTTGGCAAATTCAAGGGAACTTATTCGATAAATTTTTATGGGATACTTATACTCCGGTGTAAAGTTTTCTCCTTTCACTTGTTCTCCTCCTTTAACTATTTCATCAATTAAATATCGCACTTCCTAAACCCCTGGCGAGCGTCTGTAATTGCGGACCAAAGAACACAACTACCAGACAGCAGATCCCGAGCGTTAGACCTGACCAAAACTGCCCCCAATCCTCACGGGTGTAGGCTACTAATGCCCGAATGACCATGATCAATAGAATCAGAAAACCAATTTGAGAAATGATGTTTTGTGTCACTTCCTGAAGATTAAAATTCACGTTAATCACTCCTTATTCAAAATGAGTAATAAAGAATTTTTCATTTTCACGTTCAAGTTTGAGTTCATAAGAGTATAGATCCGTCATGGAGGTTTCACTGTTCTGGTAATAAACATCGGCCTTTACTCTATAGGTTGAATCATTTTTCACCGCTTGCCGAATTTCAACGTCTTGAAGAAGTTGATTTTGTAATCCCTCATCCAGGTCTGCCATAAACGGCAGTTTTTCATCACTAACGCCATAGGAACGGAAGAATTCGTTAAGAAACGAATGGAGGTGTTTCCTTTCTATTGAAGTGACTTCTTTGCCTTCTAGAGGTTGGGCTTCATAGGACATAGTGTCCTTTAAGTCCTGCTGAACAATGTTGGGACTTTGATAGACAGCAAACCCCTTTCCATTGCTGGTGACCGGAACGACCACATCTATCTGATGCTGTGTAATCTTCGGTACAGGTTTCCCTTTCTTCTTCGTACCATTTAGTTCTGCTATTTCATATTGCACTTGAAAACGTACTTTCGCTTCTTTACGGCTGATGTGTTTCGTATCGAAGTATTTAAGTCTTTTCAATTGGCGCTCCCCTTTAAAATCTTGATATTCGGATACCCGTTTCAAATCAAAACCGGATACGAAGTATTTCGATAGTTCCTCTGTACGTGCTTGGCGTGCGTTTTCCTCTTTAGGTACTGTGAGATAGGTACGAATAAAATCTTCAGTGAAGACCTGAATTGCATCGGATTGGAGCAGATTCGTTTGATCCACTTGATTTATTTGGTGATGGACATTTTGTTCTGAGGCTCTTACCGAGTTACGGATGGATTGATATTTTGTAAAGAAAATGATGTTAAAAAGCAGCGAAAGGGATATGACGGAAAAGAATAGAATGCATGCTGTTTTTGTAGCCGCTGTCCTGGAATAAGAGAGTTGGCGTTTGTTTTTTGAGGCGGTATCTGTTTTTTTAGAAAAAAGCATAGATTGTTCCTCCCTTCAATCGTTAGCCAATGGATGTCGGACATAGATGATCTCTGGGTGAACCACTTCTTTTGCTGCTTTACGGGCAAAAATAAATTGGCCCTGTCTCAGATCCCGTATTTCATCGGGGGTAATTTTAAATTTTTGTACATGACGCAGTGTGCCTTTATCGGCTTTCAAGTCGACCCGTTTTAAACGGCCTTCCTGCTTCTCTGTCGTAACGGTTAAATCAATATCTTTGTACGTACCTAGTGTACTGGCCCACGCTTCCACCTCATCCGGGTTATTGGTTTGGCCAATAGCATACGTGTTCGTGTTGCCCACGACCTGCCGGGCCAGATACGGATCGTTCTTTTCTAAATCCGCTAAAGTTTGTGTGGCGATGATACAATGAAATCCGGCAGACCGTGATTTATTGATGGTGTCCACGATCTTGTCGTTAGCATAAACTGAGAACTCATCGTAGATCGCAAGGAATGGCTGATCTTTGAGCTGGTTGCGGTTTCGATACGAGACTAAATAGTTCATATCAAGGATTAAGAAGCGTGCGATGACTTTTATAAACTTGTCATAGATTAATCCGTCAAAACTGACGAAGAGGGCTTCTTTTTGTTCACTGATCGACACAAGATCCAGACTGTCCGACTTTTCTTGAAAAAGATGTCCGAGTTCACTGTCTAAAAGGAGAAAAATCTGAGTCCGGACGGAGGAGGCATTCGTAAATAAATAGTTTTCTCCCTCCTCTTCATGCTTGTACCGTTTAAACAATCGGTCTTGATGCTTCTGTGCCCTACTGCTTAGCACCTGCTTCTTTTGAGGTTTTGGCTGTTTAACCTCCACCTTAGTTTCTTCTGGTAAAAAGGATGAGTATGAAGTGGTGGCTGCAACAGCTTCTTCCTCTGATCCGTCCTCTACATCAACCATATCTTGATTAAGGACCGAAAGGACTTCCTCTGGATCAAGATACTTGGCAAACGTCCATAAATCACGAGTAAAGCCATAATCATCGATGAACTGGATGAGCGACTGCACAAGGGACGTTGAGATGGCCGAATAGTAATCACTTTCTGTTTCGATGAGTTGCTCTAGTTTATCTTTGATGACCGTTGGACCTCCGTATTTCAATGGGTTATATGTAACCTCTCCTTTATCTGAAAAAACCTTTAACTTCCTTCCGTATCGTTGACACAAGGCATCAACCTCACCAATACTTTCGGTGGACCCCTTTCCATCGATGAAAATAAACGGTAATTCTTTTAAGAGGGCATATTCCACAAAATTCAGAAGCAGAATGGTTTTGCCCCCACCTGTAGTCGCGGGAACAAACATATGCTGGTTCACTTCATGAAAGTCCATGTAATAGGGTTTGCCGTGTTCTGTTATGCCAAGCAGCAGCTGATCGTGCTTTTTCCGATCTCTCCACTTCCGCTGTTCCTTTTGAGTCAAGAGAAACCGTTTATTTTTCACATTTTGATAGAGTGAGGAACTTTTGAAGGTAATCCTGCTCTCTTCTATGGACTTCACTCGCCGTGCTCGATAATAATCCGTGAAAATGGACCAACCATAGGAGACAAATAAACCACCGGTACAGTACATCACGATTGAAATCACCGATAACTCCATGGGCTCACCCATCATTTTCTCAAGCCACGAAAAATCGAACGGGAGAATCGTATAAAGGCCAAAGTAACTGGCAGGTTTAAAGTACATTAAAAAACTAAAACTGATGAATCCCACTATTGCCAACAGGAGATAAACGATGTTTCGCTTTAAGAATCGAAAGAAGATATAAAATGGTACCGAAAATACAAACAGCGGAAAGAAAGCAAACACACCGGCTAACATCCCTAGTCCGAAACCGAATTCCTTCCCTAACTCTTCATTGCTTTTCGGCAAATTGCAACAACCTCCCTACAAGCTCTAACTGCAGCATATTGCTGTCAATCCCAGCCTGATGAGCATATGAAATCACCGCGTTACGAATAGATTCGTTTTCACATAAATACCGTACCTGCTGATACTGCCCATTGAGCATCTCTTCCTTGTAGCGCCGCATTTTTTCCAAATACCGTTTTGAGGATTTTCGTGTGAGTTCCACTTCACAGGCAATTTTGCTCCCCTGTTCCACTACTACAAAATCCGGAATCCGGTCTGAGATCCGTTTTAACAGCGTGGTGTTACGCCGATCCGCTTTCGTGAAGTTCTGCCGGATATAGTCGCTGCGCAATTCTCGCTCCGTGATAAACTCAAATGGCTGGCCCGTTTTTTCGGTAATTTGTTTTAGTGCGAGTAAACTGTTATTCATGATCAACTGATGCTTCAATAAAGAGTAATTAAACTTTGTAAATGGAGTTAATGAACTGCCAAGATAATCAACCCCACTCGGCCGCATAGCTAGAATCAAATGATAACCAATCTTTTCTTCGGTCAAGAAACCTAAGGATAGCAGTTTGCGCTTTGTTTGGTAGACCGTAACATGAGAGATCGAACCTTTTAAAAATTCAGATAATTGAGTTGATGTTATAACCCCGAACCGATTAATTACCTGTAGTACCTCTTCTTGCTTTTGGGCTAGCAAATTCATCCTCATTACCTCCTCAAATAATCCTCCCTTCATGTCTTAAACTTCACAATCTTTTCCTTGCTTAATCACTAACAATCATCATACCAGCACTTGACTTTCGTACTTTTCCTAACACCACTAAACAACTTACAACATTAAAATTCTCTTTAACTAACAAACTATACTGGCATAATATCACAACCAATATTTCACAACAATGGCAATCGGCCGCATTTCTTTTCTGTCCTTTTTTCCACCTTGTACTCCCGTGACCTCACAACACATGATGTTGGTGGTGTGAGGTCACGGGATTTCCACGGCGATAGCCTGGAAAAACAAGGTGGAAAATCCCTTGCTGGCAATGCATGCGGGCGATTGCCCACTTAAAAAAGTTTTCATGGGGGCCGTAGTACTTTTTAAGCCCTTTTTAAAGTCTTTCTAGCTGAATTGATACTTATTTTCGAACAATATTTTTTCTTTATCATCCTTGTAACAAACGTTTTTGGAGGTATTTGAAAAGCGAGAAATACATACATTTGTTTTGTATCCAATAACATTCATCCTAACCGAGTCTCTGATTTAACCGACGTTTATCTCCCTGGATCAAGACCATATAGTTTTTGCACATTTCGTAAATTCGGGTTCCAAGAGCTTCATCCACTACAGTTAATTCATCAATCGATAACTCTGAAGATATTAATAACGGGAGATGATTTAAGTATCGATAGTTGATCAACGCATACATTTTTTCAATTTGCCATTCAGTGGCTCGAATCCGTCTGCTTCTCCCGACAGGTTTGAAGAGATCATCGATAAACAGCACGTCCACCTTTTTCATTCGGTTCATCTTGTCTTCTAGTTCCTCAAAATCATCTTTTAGATCATCAAATCCTTCAACGTACGGAAAGTACAGAACCGACACTTGCTTGTTCACCATTAAGTGATTGGCTATGGCTGTTAGCAGATGGGTTTTCCCACTGCCGGGTTGCCCCAGTAATGCAATACTGTTGGTTCTGCTTCTTCGAATGTCGCTAAAATCCAGGATATATTCTTGAGCACATTGATAGGCGTCCTTGATCACTTGATCCTTTCCTTCCGTGACAAAGCTATTAAATTCATGTTTCCTAAACTCCTCCGTAATCTCAGAAGACTGCAGCAGGTTCTTAATGCTTTTTTGTTTCACACAGCTGCACCTTTCTGAGTAACTGTCATGCCATTCCCAGGCTTCTCCTGGCGAACAGACTTTTCCGAGATGGTAATCAATTTCTGGAACTCTACTGGCAGGCACACACGATTTCAGCGTCTCATTCCAATGCCATTCTGTATCTTTGTGTACACGATAGATAATAATTTCCTTGTCTTTGCAGATGGGACAGTTAGGCTTGTCTTCCTCTTCCAACCCTTCCAATTTGGCCACCGGTGATTGTAAATGCTTCTGGCGAAGTGTTTCGATAATGTTGCTCAGACGGCTTTCCATGTTCACCCTCCTTACGCTTCTTAGCGAAATCGTTTTCCAGTACTTTCACATCCGATAAATTCTGAACGTAGCTTTTTACCCACTTTGTCAGAATACCTCTAGCATAGGACCAAGATGCTTTCTTCACTGCAACCGAGCGTTTCAATGCCTCCATTACTAGCTCTTCGTTAAGTATCTCTATCCATACATTTAATTCTTTCTGGGTTTGGGCATTCACCTTGCCAATTTTTGAATGATAGTATTCATGAACTTTAGAACTTTCCGAGTTATCATTTTTGATGTCTTTCTTTATATCTAATTCTTTTTCTATATCTATATCTTTATCTATTTCTACTTCTATATCTGTTCCGTTACCTTGCGTTAGTGTAACGTTACCTGTATCGTTACCAGCTTGTAGCCTTTTCTTCTCGCGATGTTTGGCTACTCTATTCCTGGTCTGCTGGCGGATCTTATCAAGCCCTTCAACGTTTTGGTGTTTCTCCCAGTTGCTGATGGCAATGAATTGATCATCGTTCATTTCAATCATGCCAAATTCCTGGAATGTCTTAAGAGCTAGACGTACAATATTGAGCGGCCGATTAAATATCGTAGCCAACATCTCATCTGTATATGGAACTTTTTCATTTAAATAGATATATCCATTTGCATTTGTCTTACCAGCTTGAGCAAGGAGCTTTACCCAAATAATAAGCAGCATATCAGCTTCAGGCATACTCTCAATTAATCGGATTTTTTCGTCTTCAAACATCTGAACACTTAGTTTAATCCATTTAACTTCTGCCAATTTTCCCACTCCTTTCATAGAGTGACGAATAAATTACTCTTTTCTCTGCCTAAATGAGTCTTTGCTTTTTTTAGAATTTTATGACAATATTTAGTTAACTCAACTACTTTGATTAGCTACTGCTTTTTTTTATATGATGTAATCCCTTTTCTTTCAAATGATTTTTCACAATTGCTGCCATGAAAGACCAGGCAGAGGATTGTAACGTCTCATTTTTTGCTAACGGTCCCTTAATGATGCTTGTTTTAAATTCCTTAACAGTGTTGGACATTTAAAACACATCCTTTTATTTTTTCACTTTGCTGTTTTAGCAAAATTATGTTCAAAAAAAAGACTGGCTAACTCACAATGTAATTCTTTGGCGATTAAGGGTAAATGAACAGCTTTAAGAGTATAAACACCATTCTCATATTTCATGTAGGTTGAAGCATTTTTAAATCCTAAGATAACTGCCATATGTTGCATAGTGATTCTTAGCTCAATACGCCTAGTTTTGATGAATGCTAAATCAATTGATTTCAAATTCACCCTCCTTTGCATATTTTTTGCTGATCCAGCAAACCCTTAACTAGAGTATACTTTGCTAAAACAGAAAAATCAATACTTATTTTTGCTATTTTAGCAAAAATAATTCCATCTTATTGAAACGTGATAAAATATAGTGTGAAAAGTAAAAGAAGTTGGTGATGACATGACTTTAATTGGTTATAGAATAAAATCATTAAGAGAACAGAATAACTGGTCTCAATTAACCCTTTCTAAAAAGATTGGTATAAATAATAGTGTATTATCGAGAATTGAAGCAGGAAAAAGAAGCGTAGAAGATGACCTTATTACGAAGTTTGCTAAAGCTTTTGACGTCTCTTCAGATTATCTTTTAGGTCATACAGATGACTTACTTATTAATGAATCATCTCCTAAAGAGAATGATTTTGAGGATTGGCCAGAGGCTTATAACGTCTTACGCAGAGCAAACGAGAAACTAACACCCAAAGAGAAACAAAAGATGCTTAGACTAATCGAAGATCTATTTTTAGATGACGAGGAGGAAGAGCAAACAAATGAAAAAAATGGTGGAGACCATTCCGAACCACGTTAGAATTAAACAGGTGAAGAAAAAAGTCCAGGACTATTTAGAAATTAAACAAATAGAATCCCCACCGATTGATGCAAAAGAGATTATTCAACAAGTCAAAAACATTAAAATACAGGAATCAAACGAAATTGAGGATGCTTTCGTCGTTTATAATAAGAAGAAGGATGAGTATGGTATTGTCATCAATACTGAGCATGTTAAGGGCCGTATCAACTGGACTTATGCTCACGAGTTAGGACATATTGCATTGAATCATGCAGCATACATAAATGATACTGAACTAACAGACAGTCAACGAAAAATAATTGAACGTGAAGCAGATGTCTTTGCTCGAGAGTTACTTATGCCGGAATTAATGGTGAAAGAAAAAATTGTTCACCCTATTACCCCTCGACAGATCGGCAGGTTAACTGCAGAATTTAATGTCTCATGGACTGCAATTATAAATCGACTAGATGAACTTGAAATAAAATCAAAAGATGAAATATATGAATTGCTTCATACAAAAAATAAATTAAAAATCAGTGAGCCAGATAAGACAAATAATCAACATGAAATTTTGAGATTAGAACAATGTCCTGGCTGCACCAACTCAGATTTCTCTCTTTATGCAACCTATTGTAAGAAGTGCGGATATTATTTATATAATAAATGTACGGATAATACTTGTAATAAAGATAATGTTTCAGATGCTTATTTTTGTGAATATTGTGGTGAAAATACAATACTTGGTATGACAAGAGATGCTTAATATGGTAAGAAATCTGAAGAGCTTTAAATGCAGCTCTTTTTAATTTATCCACCTGATTTCTGATCAACTTTATGCACTTAATAATCTTTTGATTTGTTCATCATTAAATTTTTCAATATTAAGTACTTCAAATTGAGCTGAGTTCAAGTTAGAAGTAGAGGCTTGAATTTTCAAAAAAACACGGTTCCATGATAATTATTCTGCCATCGGGTTTTAAAATTCTTTTAAATTCCGTTACATAGTCACGGATGGCTTCCGGTGAGATATGTGGAGGACAGCGATGATAAAAATAATATCAAAGCTACTCTCCTGGGCAGGAAGTTTATTTCCGGAAAAAGCTTGAAAACGATATGGGGAGTACATTCGTTTGGCAGAGTGAATCCTGCCATGATCCGGGTCAATCCCAAAATAACGATCGGGTGAAAACAAGGAACAGTTCGCCCCAGTCCCTGTTCCAAAATCAAGGACGGTTTTGTTCGAAAACTCAAAGTGCCGTTGAATATTTTTCTCAATATAGATTTTTGTGATCATTTACAATTACATATTATGCTACATCAACAATAGTACCCAATTATAACGGTACATTCCTACAATACCATTTGTTCACATCTAATCCATACCACTAACAATATTACCAATAGGTGTCCTTATTGATATAACCAAACGGTATAATCATGAATAGTTAGGATTTACTGGTAGGATGGTGGTGATAAAATATGTCAAATTTAGCGGAAAGGTATTAATATTTAATACCTTTTCAAACTACACTTTGGGCATCTATTTTTATTTTTTCCGCTGACATAAATTGGGGATAATTGTAATTTATTTAGGGAAAAGTAAAAATAATAAAGTGTCCTAAAGGAGAAAAGTTTATGTTTCAAAAAAACAAAGACAATACAATTATTGGACTTGGAATAGGTGCGGCAATACTTTCAAGTATATTTAGTTTAATTATTATAAATTTACTGTTGGATATAAAGCAAACAAAGGGAAATAGTTAATCCTACTCCCTTTTTTGTTTTACCCTGCTGTGTTTTTCCTAATGTAAAAAAAGAGCTACCATCAAGGCAACCCTTCATACTTGCTTATTTAATATTTCTTCCTTAAGGTAGTTAGCGGTGAAGCATTTCTCCCACGTTCTGAAACTGTCTTATCTTCCATTGATGAATATATCTTTCGTTGTCGCTAACTGGTTATGTGCTAGTAAACGACTAACCGTATAAAGATCAGTATGCCCTAGAGAGATTTGTGCATAGCTTCTACAACTATGAACCAAAAACTTTACATCTACCCCCCAGGCTTTCCCGCTACTCTTTACTACATTGAGAACTGCATCATGACCCATTCTACCGATAGAGGAAACATCCTTCTTTAACCCTCCACCCTTGTTACGTGTACAGAAGAACAGGAAAGGGCATTCCTCGCCTTTTAGGTACTTCTCCCTAATTCTCCTATACTTGTTTAATTGTCGCTTTAAATGTAGGCTTACAGGCATTAACCGCTGCTTGTTACCTTTCCCCCTAATCAATAGGGCATCATCGAATACATCCGTTAACATTATATTGGATAACTCTGCAGAACGGATACCAGTTTCACACAAACAGGTTAAGATAGTTTTATTCCTGACATCCATGTAATTACTTCCGCAATAGAAGACAATTATCTTCTGAATATCATCAATGCTAAAAGGCTTAATCATTACCTTCTCTTCCTTGAGTAGTTCAATGTCATCCAGTGGATTGTCTTTCAGGATTTTCTCCTTGATACAGAACTTATAGAAGTTGTTAAGTGTTTTTAGTTTGGTTTTAATGGTATTGGCTTTGATACCTTCGTCTAATAGGTGCTTAATCCATCTTTTAATATGTCTTGTAGTAGCGTCCTCTAGTTCCATCTGAAATGATTCCCACAACCATCTTGCAAACTGTAATAAAATGGCTTTCTTGTTTTTGACGGTTGACTTGCTGTAATTTTGGATTTCGATTTCTGTAATGTAGTCTTCTAGTGATAGGATCTGTAATCCTCCCTGTTTTTAATAGGCGTTTGGATTACGGCAAACTCATAATTTAAACTTTGCGGAAAGTGGCTTGAAGCCTTGTGTAGCAAGGGCTGAAGAGGAACGAAGTGACAGGGTAATCCTTAGGAAATTGAAGCACCAATAACAAAAGCTATTCCGACTGATATACAGAAACTGATAACTCCGACAGAAATGTTTCCTTTACGAAGCTCTTCCTCTACTGAGAACTTTCGTATAAAAAGCTCAAATATTAGGTATGCAATGATTTGCAAAAGGATACCAAACGCTCCCCAAATCACAGTGTCTAATATGTCTGATGCATGATAGATCGAAAATGAAAGAATTATACAGATCCCAATAATTTTTCCGCCGATTGATAGCGAAACTGCACGATTACCGTTTAAGACTTCATGCAAATCTTTATATTTTTTTGTGATTAATTCAAAAATTGTTATTCCAATAAGCACCATTACAATTGCAATAATAAAATACAATACAGTTGAAATTAAGGACTCCATATACATATCCTCCTTCTGTTTATTATCTAGTTAACAGGACCACCTTAACGAAAGCCTGAAGTTCCTCCTCCAAGTTTTTCCCTCACCAATTTAAAATATTTATTATAGAGATAATCTTTTCCTTTTCCAACAATGCTAGATTTCACTCGCAAAGACAGTTGTTATAAACAAAAGCAATCATAATAGTCCTCCATAAGTATTTACAAATCGGGATAAGTTCATTCGATGCGATTAACCATTTTCCCTTATCTTAAACTCTAGGTAATTTCACCAATTTAATGTATAGATGGACATTCACACAGACTGCCTTTCGGAAAGCTAAATAGAATATCATGCATTACTTTTTATTAGATGTGTGGAATAGAACTAATCTCAAAGAAGTGTTTGCAAGTCAATACAAAAAATAATATCAAGATCAAACTAGCTAGGTAACAAAATATCCGAGTTTTAAAAGCTACATTTGTTTACGTCTACCTATGGCACTTACAAAACCTCATGATAGGCAGGACCATAGATGAAGCAATTCCAATAGGGACTTGGAATCGAATGATTTATAAAAAAAGGAGAGTTTATTTATGAATTTGTATGAGGATACGGGGTCGGATTCTATAAGGGGTTATATCAGCTATGAAGAAGAACCTGAAGGGAAATATAAGATTTTGCGAAAATTTGAAACTCCCACACAGAAGATTGCCCTCGTCGATCATAATGGGAATCTATTGGTTTATAGCAATGGCCACCTGATGTTTGGCACAACAGCTGATGACGATCTGTACGCAGAAGCAATGGTTCACATCCCAATGGTTGCTGCAAGAAAAAGGAAGAAAGTCCTGATCATTGGCGGTGGCGGTGGAATAACGACTCGAGAGGCCCTTCGTTATTCCAATGTCAGCAATATCACTACTCTTGACATTGACAAAGAGATGGTCAATTTTGGTAAAAAATTGAAACGTTTGGTTCAATATAATAAAGGTTCATTGAATCATCCAAAAGTTCAGACCGTAATTGAAGACGGCCGAAGGTTTGTAAAGAACAACCCGGCAAAATGGGATGTCATTATTGTTGACCTTCCTGAGCCAACCGTAAAAAGTCCCGAGCTCTCACGTCTCTTCAGCAGTGAATTCTTCAGTCTCTTGAAAGAACGTCTAGAACCAGGTGGCGCAATCAGTATAGCTTGTTCCAATGCAGACTCGACGGCAGAGTACCTTTGGAGTATACACGCAACCCTCAAAAAAGCTGGTTTCTATGTATTGCCATACCACTATTTTGAGCCGGATGCCGGAGAGTATTGGCTATTTTGTCTTGCTACAACATCGAGGGTTAAACCAAACGACTTACACATGTCAGTTCAGGCAAAATACTTGTCAACGAAAAAGTTAAAAAATATGTTCGATATGCCCTATTATTATGTAATCTCTAAGGATAACGGCAAAGTCCAATCAGATGACAATACGGTGTTGATTGATATTATAAATGAAGCGTGGTACAGCTGAACGTCGCTATTGTTTTCTGTGCTCGACTTGAAACGAAAGCTACCAATTGAACATGGTAGCTTTCGAAGTTTCACTCTAGCCGTAAGTACGGCTACACAATTTCCTTTTTAAAGATTTCATACAATGGTAAGCCAACACTTACGGTTGGATCAGTCATCCTCATTAATTGTAATTTGATTCATGAAGCTTTGATAAAAAATCCCCAATTCTTTACTGTGTATATTATGTTTTACCTTAGAAAGTATATATTTGAATACTGTCTTTATATACTCGTATCGTCTTTTACAACATGGCATTTAAGTGATTTTTTATCTTCAAAGCTTAACTCCTCTTTTCCCTTTGAGAAGTAAAATTGTACAGCCTCCTCCAATAACTTTTTCTAGCCAAGCGATTTAAAAATCCTCTTCCGACCCAACACTAGCCCAAGAAGCACTCAAATAGGCAACTAATGAAATTTCATCAGGTCTTACAGCAGTTAACCAAGCACAAGGAACATCATCAACTACTAAAAAATCTCAATAAATTTACCGTTAATGCTGCACAGCCCGAAATTACAAATAGGAAGGTAAACACCATTTTAGCTGAAATCAAAATACTGTATTAATTTAAACAGGATTTTTCTTTTTTTGTTTTGTTTATGGGGTACCTATCCATTTCAACCTCCTCGAAGCAAAAGGCGGTATGTTTCGCTGTGGAACCACTCAAGATAAACAAGAACCAGATCCATCAGAAGAGCGTAATGAACAAAACGATGAACCAAACAAAGACGATGATAAAAATGAAATACAAGAAGAACAAAAAAAATATCAAGCAGTCCAATTATAAGTTAATTGGGCTTTTGTTAATTTTAGAGATCCCGCCTAACCAAGTGGGCTTTTTTCGTGTAATTGTTCCTTTTTAAGAAATTCACTTTGTTTCCTAGCAATTTTTTAGACAACCTTCCATTATAAAAACATTTCAACCCTGAAATCTGCGGGTGTATTTTACTCGCATTTCCGGTCCTTACTACCGTTATCCACAAGTCCTTACATGACGAGCAATACTTCATTGGCTTTTGTTACAAATGCTGTAGCATGGAACTACAATGGTCAATAGTGGCTGAAATGAACTCTCCTTTTTATCCTCTCTCCAAGCAGAAATTGATCAAAGGATCTTTAATCCTTATTACGCCACTTTTTTCCATTATAAGTTCGTTAAGTACATTAGCCATTTCTTCGAATAGGGCTTCATCGTCTGCTTATGAACGATCATTTTTAGATGCAAGAAAATTCGTATACAAAATCGCGTTTGTTTTAATACTGTTAGTAAAGCAATCACTATAGGAGCAAAAAATGATACCCGAGAAACTTACAAAGATTCATCTTTTTTTACTAATTGCTGTTACAGCCGTTTTTATATGGTCTGTGATAAAGCCGGCAGGATATTTAATATGGGGCTTGGAGGTCACTCCTGCCATTGTCGGATTGATAATAGTGATTTCAACCTACAATAAGTTTCGACTCACTACTCTGTCATACTTCATCATCGCTATCCTGGCAGTTCTTATGTTCGTCGGTGGTCATTACACCTACTCAAAGGTTCCTCTTTTTAATTGGATAAAAGATGTTTTCGATTTAAATCGAAATCACTATGACCGATTTGGACATTTTTTAAAGGGGTTCTTTACAATTGTAATTACAGAAGTGTTATTACGGAAAACGCCGTTAACAAAAGGTCCCTGGTTAGTTGCTATCGCTATAAGTATCTCGCTCGCCATTGCTTCATTGTACGAAATCGTAGAATGGTTATTTGCAGCTATTTCTAAAAACATACAAGGAGGCAAAGCAGCTAAAGAATTTTTAGGCAGGCAGGGGGATATTTGGGATGCACAATGGGATATGTTGCTTGTTTTATTAGGTTCCATCTTTGCGTTACTCATTTTTTCAAAACTTCATAACTGGTTGTTAAAAAACGAATTAAAATAATCCTTCATATGATTTGTGAGCTTCACTTCGATTTGTACTAAAGTCATCGATTCCAATAATGCTTAATTGCTTGCCGTTAATCATGAGTATATCATTTTCGTTTTGCATTGTTTTACATCCATTTTACTTATGAACGGATACAATCTAGTATTAACGCATGATCCGAATATTGTTCTAGAAATAGAAGACTTCCCTTTTGACTACTTGCTTTCCGGCCATTTTTCACGGAGGTCAAATTAATTGGCCAAAGCCGTACCATCTTGTTAAATTGGGGAAATTGATTCGGATGAACATCGTAAAGCGATTACATCAACACCACGGTAAGCCGTTTTATATTAGTGAAGGCTTAGTACAGAACGGAGTAAACATTCGCGTGGGCAGCCGCCCGGAAATTACGATTCACAATCTTGTCCTTACGTCGGTTGTAGATCAAAAAGAGAAAACAACGGAAGCAGTCTAAACCACCCGAAGATGCGATTTTCTTGGGTGGTTTCATTTTTTCCGGGATTAAATTTTACGGAATACGGAGAAGCCTGGTTAGTCGGGACACTAACTATGCACGTTTCATCACTATCTTCCGGATATCCGGAATCGGCATTTCTATTTCTGTTTCACGAATCATTAAGCGGTCGTCTTTTTTTTGGTTCCCACGGATCTGATTTTCTCCATTTTTATAGAAAACAAAGGACAGTACAAATATGTCTACTATGTACTGGTCCTTCCTTTTTAAGGTTGATTATTTTGATTTCGTACTATTTGTTGTAATGTTTCGTTACTTGTCATTTCTTATAAAGGGTTTGGCATTTATTCGCCTTGTTGGATATTGTTAATATTGAAGCCATTTGAGGGAGACGAATAAGGTACATTAATCTTTCTTAAGTACTGACATTATAAAACATTTGAGGTGAAATGGCGTTTCAAACGGGCATAAATAGAACATGTGCTTCATCCTATTATGATAGTTTTTTAATTTGGTCAATAATGCTTGTTATTTCTTGGATGGACTGAAACATTTCTGTGTTTTCCAGAACAGAAGGATCGAGTTTGCCGCCTCTGATATTATTTAAATACACTTCGATCCCCGCTTCAATTTTTTTATTTTGGTCAACCATTTGCTGGTGCAGATCTGCAGCCATTTCCGGCGCTTCAAGTTTATCAAAGGTCTCAATCTTTTGTTTCATCTCTTTCAGCTTTGTCTCCAGTTCTTGCGCTGCTTGTTCATCCCCAACCGCCTGTTTGGCAAGAGAAGGGACTTCTTTGCCAAAAGTAGTCGCTTCATTTACATAATCCGTTGCATCATTTGCATACGTTACCGTTTTTTTCGTATCATCCAGGAAAGAACATCCGCCAAGGACTAACATAATACTGGCAGTAAATACAAACAGCCATTTTTTCATGAAACAACCTCCACATAATATTTATTTACATTTGTTATTTACTTTTTTTACCTCTTCTTTTGTTAATCTCCTTTTTGAGGAGAGGAATTCCTTTCTTTTTCAACAGTATTAGTCCCTCTTTCTTTAAGTAATTTGTGATTGTTCTCTTTATAGACATCAATAACCTCCATTCAAAGAATTTGATAAACCAAAAAAGACCTTACCAAATAAAATGGTAAAGGTCTCGCAAACAACATTTGTTGCCAACAAAGCCGAGGATAAACCCGTATTGACGACTTTGCTGTACAGCTACTCCCCTTTAAAAAGGATGGATATTTTATTGTTAACCACAGTATATTTTGTTCTGGATTAGAGGTCAAATGATAACTGCTTTAACTCTGTCTCATCATTTTTAAGATTTTCAAACCTAATGCACAGTGTGCAGAAATATTTTTTCCTTTTCCTTCAAAAGAAATCAAATCCCTCGCTGATTACAGTAGGTATCAATTAACTTTTCAATTTCATCAGGATTTGGAAATTTTCCTGAAAAAGAAAATTTTATTTCTTCCAAATACTCACCTTTGTTATATACATGAATCCCGCCATTTTGGTTGATTACACTATATTCTGGTTCAAACCGATATCCATTTCGTTCAACAGCCCCCATTGGCCCAATGACCCTCCTTAACCAAATATTTAAAACGTAACCATTAATATTTGACAAATCTGCTATTAACAATCGTATAATTATAATTTTCTTAGAAATATGGAGACGATAATGGAAGATGGGGCCCCTTCCGGAAAACGTGCTTTATCCCGCTCTTTGGCACAAAGCAAAACCCTGAATTCAGGCTTATTTGGCCGAATTCGGGGTTTTGCTTGTTGACTTGGTTACATGAACTACTATTATGTTACCAGCTTGTTTATTTACCGTTGTAAACGGCTGCATATTTGTTTTATATGTTAGTGTATGGATTGTGTATCACTCAACAAACTGTGTTCAGGCACTCTATGTTTTCCTTACACAGTTGCTGGAAGAGGAACAGTATTCTCCGTCTAAACAAGCGGATAACTATATCTTCACACGGTACTTTTGGCTTCATGGTGGATAGTGCACCGTTTAACACTTCTATTTACAATTTTTGCTGTTTCTTTTACTTTATGGGGTGGTTCACCTACAAAAATCGTTCTTGTCAGGGACCTCATAATAAATTTGTAACTTCCCGATAGCTCCATGTAAATTAACTGACGTTCCTGATATTTACCTTCTTTGGTCCATGAAAAGCGAGCCCCTGCTATTCCTTTCACCTGCAGGCATGGTATCGGTGCAAAGAGATGGATATTCCCCGCCATTCCCCTTGGTTCCGGCAAATAAGGGGTCCTTGGAAGAATGTTTCAAATGATGTTTCAAATAATGTTTTCGGTCACGACCGAGTACGGGTGAAATAAGCATGGTGGTTAACATAAAACAAGTTTTCGAAGCAAAACAAAGCCGATCTTATCAGAAGATCGGTTTCTCTGCACCTGTAGAAGAAATGAAGAAATCTCTTCTTGATGCAATTGTGCATTAGGATAAATTCATTAATTCATCTCCATAAGTACTTTGTCAATGAAATTACACTGGTCACGGACAACACAATAAAGTGCGGGAAAACTTATTTAAACCAGCCTTTTTCCTGGAAACGGGTAATGGCTTCGATCCGATTGGTGACTTCGAGTTTTTCTAATATCGTTGAAATATAGTTTCGCACCGTTCCAGCTTTGATAGACAGCTGATTGGCGATTTCCTTCGTATTTTTCCCATCTGCAATGAGGGACAATACTTCTTTTTCACGGTCAGTAAGCGGGTTCTCCTCACTGTATGCATCGTCCACAAGCTCAGGGGCATATATTCGCCTGCCTGCCATCACACTGCGGATGGAGCTTGCCAATTCTTCACTTGGGCTGTCTTTCAGTAAATATCCTCTGACCCCCGCCTTTACGGCCCGCTGGAAATATCCTGAACGAGCGAATGTCGTTAAAATTATCACTTTGGAACCTGATTCTTTTAGTTCTTCTGCTGCTTCAAGCCCCGTTTTTACTGGCATTTCAATATCCATGATACAAATGTCCGGTTGATGCTGATGGACAAGCGAAATCGCTTTTTCTCCGTCACTTGCCTTTCCGACCACTTCCATATCCTCTTCCAAATTAAGCAGCAGACCCAGTGCCCCCAACATCATTTGCTGGTCTTCTGCAATGACTATCCGAATCATTTGTCTCCCTCCTTTTCAGCGGATTTTATGGCATTCGGCACGTGAATGATTAACGTCGTCCCCTCCTCCGAAAGGAGCTCCAGACGTCCGTTGACAAACTCAAGCCGTTCTTTTATTCCTAGTAGTCCGTGGCCTTTTGTCATATCTTCATCTACTCTTATTCCTGCACCGTTATCCCTTATGGAAATTATAATTTCGTTTAACGATTGTTTGATGGAGATAAAACAGGTTGTGGCGCCACTGTGTTTTACGACATTGGTTACCGCTTCTTTTAAACACATGCTCAAAATATTTTCAGTCAGCAGGGAAACATTCGTGAGGTTTAGTTTTTGTTCACCTACATATTCAATTTGCGCAGCTTTAAGTATTTGTTTCACGTTGATGAGTTCCTCTTCTAATCGAATGCCTCGCATTTGAGACACCATTTTCCGGACTTCGTTCAGTGCTGTTCTAGCGGTCTGCTGTACGTCATTCAATTGAGAACGAGCCTGCTCGGGGTCTTTTTCAACTAACTTTCTGGCCAAATCGCTTTTCAGCCCGATCAATGAAAGTTTTTGTCCTAAAGTATCGTGTAGATCACGGGCAATCCGCTGGCGTTCCTCCTGTTTTACCAGTACGGAATTCGCGTCTTGCAATTGTTCTTCCAGCTGCTCGCGCTTTTTTCGGTTATATAAACTGAAAGGCATGAGGATGATACTGATCCAAATGATGATGATAAAAGGCAATTGTTTTAAGAACTGATCATCTTGAAAAACGATGTTGAAGTTAAAAGAGACGGTCGTGCTGACGAGATGAATAATATATAAGGAAATAAAAGGAATTCGCTCTTTTATATTACCAATAAAATAAGCAAGAAAAAACGCAAAATAAACATAGTTAAAAAGGCTTGTCATGGTAATCGATATGGCAATAAGAATGCAAGCCCATACATAAACAGGCCACCCTTTTGATATGAAAGCAAAACGATAAGTGATAAAGAATAAAATGGTAAGCAAAATACCCACCACAACAGATTTCGTGGACGACGATTGAAAAATAAAATAGAACGGCAAAATACTAAAAACGCTCCAAACATACGGAGAAATCCCTGTATTTCTCTGAAACAGCTTATATATCTTTTTCATATTGAAACCTCTTTTGCGGTGTTGAATTCCTATTGCTATCTTATCACAATTGCGTTTTAACAAAAAATGGAGTCCTGAAAACAAGGGTTGGATCCTTGCTTTCAGGACTTTATTTGTTATCGGCCGCTCAAACTTGATTTTAAACGGGCCGCTCTCGCATTATTCTTTTTTGCTTCTATCCTTTGAATACCTTTAAAGCTGACAAAGGTTCTGCTCTCCTCATCCCAAAGGCGGAATCCCAGGGAACGAACACTTGAAGTAAGCGTGATCGTTTGTACATTTTGAAAAGTTGAATCAATATTATGAACATCTTCCAAGTGATAATTTGGCACCCTTGGGCTTAAGTGATGAATATGATGAAATCCAATATTGCCTGTTAGCCATTGCAAGACTTTCGGAAGCTTGTAGTAAGAGCTCCCATCCATAGCGGCTTTCACATAATCCCAATCTTCGTCTTTTTCAAAATAAGAGTCTTCAAACTGATGCTGTACATAGAACAGCCAAATGCCCGCAACACCCGATACGAAGAAAATAGGACCTTGAACAAGCAAGAATGCTTCCCAGCCGATGGTCGAGCAAAGCAATGCGGCCAATGCAGCTATAGAAAGGTTCGTAATATATAAATTTATGCGTTCTTTGGATCTTGCTCCTTTTCGGTTAAAGCGATTTGAAATGAGAAACACGTAAATCGGACCAAGACCAAACATAATTATCGGATTTCGGTACAACCGATAAGCGATGCGCGTCCAAAAAGATGCAGCTAAATACTCGTCTACCGTGAGGATCCAAATGTCACCTGTACCGCGTTTATTTAAATTACTGCTTGTAGCGTGATGGATGTTATGCTCATGCTGCCATTGGTGATACGGGAATAAAGTAAGGATACCTGTAATCGTACCCACTATTTTGTTTGCTTTCCGATTTTTAAAGAATGAATGGTGGCAGCAATCATGAAAAATAATAAAGATCCGTGTCAAAAAGCCGGCACCAATAATCGTTAATGGCAAAGCGATGAAATAGGAAATGGACAGGCTTTCGTAAGCCAGGTACCACAATAGAAAAAATGGAACAAGCGTATTAATAAGCTGTGCTACACTATTTTTCGTATTCGGTTTTTCATATGGGGCAACTTGTTTTCGTAAGTTAACATTTTTTTGTTTTGTCATTAGTATGTTTCCCTCCCATTGGTTCTACTCAAGTATAAAGATGGGAGTCTGGCCTTTTAAGACATACGTGTCATGTCCAAAGTATGATAAATGTCATGTATACGTTTGTGCTATACAGGTCCCGCCTCACGAGCAATGAGTCCAGAAGAAGCAACATCCCATGGAGCGAGACTCTCAGTATGACCATGCAGCCTTCCTAATGCCACGTAGCCAGATATCTATTGTTGGAGCTTCAAATCGTCTAATATCTCGACAATGTGTACTCAGGATATTTACTCTAGAAAGTGCAGACTTTAAATGTTTTTTGTTATGCAGGAATCCTGTGCCTATAACAGCATCAGCTAATGACCTAGGAGTGCGAGCTTTCAGCAATAATTACAATAAGTTGTGTAACAGCCCTAGAAATTTCAACAAAAAGGTGCACTTCTCCTTCTTGAAGAAATGCACCCGATTATAGATAAAACTATTTTTTGATTGATTCAACTTAACGTTTCACTGTATTTTTTAAAATTGTCCATAAACGCCTGCCAACCTGCTTCTTGCATTTCAATAGGATTGGTGGCTTCTGCTTCAAAAGTCTCAATTACTTTAGTTTCATTTTCATGGTTAATAAAAGAAATCGTAACTTTTCTTCCATCATCAAGAGTGTAAGAAATAAACTCGTTTTCTCTTACATCATCATAAACACCACCAAAATCAAATCCAAAACTACCGTCCTTAGCTTCCATTCTTGTAAGAAATCTCCCGCCAACCCTTAAATCATTTTCTGAATTTGGCGCATGCCAATCGTCAGAAGCATAACTCCATTTTGTTATATGCTGTGGCTCTGTCCAGTTTTTCCAAACTTCTGCAACCGGCTTATGAACTGTGGTTTCTACCGTTATTGTTACTTTATTACTTGTCTCCATTTTAATTATCCTCTTCACCATAATAAATTTGTTTATCTGGAAGAAGAGCAGTCAAAACGCTCTTGACTTCTTAATCTCTATGTTAATTCAATAAAAAGATCCGTTTCTCCTTCTTGAAGAAATGCACCCTAAACGAACCATTTTTGCCGTGGTACAGGGAAGTATTCGCCGGCGACAAGCTCTGGAGGTACTGCTTCTTCAATTCGTAAAAGATCGTTTGAACTTAAGTTCATGTCAACTGCACCTAGTGAATCCTGTAGTTGTGATTGCTTTCTTGCCCCAACCAATGGGATAACATCCTCACCCTTGGATAAAACCCACGCGACAGCAATCTGCGCAATGGTTGCTTGCTTTTCTTCAGCAATTTCACGCAAAGCCTCTACAAGGGCTAAATTTTTTTCAATATTTTCGTTGGCAAACCGTGGACCATTACTGCGTTTATCATCCAAACCTAGAACCCGATCTTTTGACCATGTACCGCTCAATAAACCTCTTGAGAGAACACCATAAGCCGAAAGAGAAATACCTAATTCCCGTAGAGTTGGCAAGATAATTGATTCGATGCTCCGATTAAATAGTGAGTATTCCATTTGCAGCCAACTAATAGGATGTACAGTGTGTGCGCGACGAATTGTATCTACTCCTACTTCAGAAAGACCAATGTAACGCACATATCCCTTCTTTACCATATCGGCAATTGCACCAACCGTTTCCTCGATTGGTATGTTTGGATCGATGCAGGCTGTTCCTGGTTGATAAAGATCGATGTATTCAACACCTAGGCGCAGTAGGGTATCCTCAAGGAAATTCTTAACTGTATGAGGGTGGTTATCACTCTCCCGATGACCCTTGCCATGAGAGTGTAGCTTGCCATCGAATTTTACTGAAATGAACGCATTTTCCCGTTGGATTCCTTGAAAGGCTTCACGTAGAAGTAATTCATTGTGTCCATCGCCATAGAAATCACCTGTATCAAAGAGTGTAATGCCTTCCTCAAGTGCCGCGTGAATTGTTGCAATGCTTTCGCTTCGATCAGCATTACCATATAGCCATGACATCCCCATACAACCGAGACCAATCTCTGAAACCAGTGGACCGTTATGACCAATTGCTCGCTTTTTCATTGGTATATTCCCCCTATCATCGTGAATCAAAAATATATGTGAATTTCCCCCACCGTATTCCAAATGAACCAATCTGTAACCAGTTTCGTTCCGAAGCCCTATTCCACCCTTGCATTTTTCTAAATTTATTCTTTCTTTACTAAAATCCAAATTCCTTTATTTTATGATACTAATTGTTAGCTAACCTGCATACGCCGGTTTAAGCACAAACCTTCACAATCTGAGACCTATTGTTTTCGAAAGTTTTCCTGCAACATTCTGGCCCTAAAATTAAAAAAACGCTGTTCCTTGTTACAGGAAAGCGCCCTTTTCTGGAATAAGATATGTTCAAAAAATTTTAATAATAATTTCCAATGATTCATTTTGAGAATGAGTTCCTCAACAATCTGGCCCTTTCTTATCATAAGGTCAATCGACTTGATCCCGTCCGTTATACTGTCCACCCCCTACTTGTAGAAACAGATGGGTGAGCGGGAAGTCAGCTACTTCGGACGTGAATACTAAGTTCTGGATTGTTTAACCATTCGCCCCCTTTATGCTCGTGCGGCGAAAGATAAACTTCTGGTAGAAAACAATTTAAGGTCAATAGGAAAACAACGTTTTGGGTTAATTTTCTCACGCACATCAATCACCCAAAAAATGATGTTTAAGACAGCAAACATGTAGATTCTTACTTACCTTATAGTCAACCCTTTTCACTGTATCATCATTTGATGCAAGCCAAAAAGCAGCTACAATTGATGCTATGAGCAAAAGAAATGGTGCGTAAAAGATTAGGAAACCTTTCATCATGAGTTGTCTCCTTATACATGATTTTTTCGTTTTCCTTGCACATATTCTTTGTTAAACAAGAATAGTTTAAGCAAAAGATATAGCGATGGAATAAGCAACGCAAGTCCCGCAACAAACGCAATAATCAGTGCAATGGCCATTGCAGCATTCGTAAAGCTATCGTAAATTGTCAGGTATGGCGAGAGTAAGTAGGGGTAATGCGATACACCATAGCCAAAAAAGGCCAAGAAAAATTGACCTACCATTAGTGCAACTGCTACCCCATAGGCTTGACCCTTCCAAATTAAATACACTGTTCCAACAAATAATGTGAACGATAAACCGAACAACCACCATAGATCCAATAACCGCTGAAAATGCTCGGCATTATGCGTGCGCAGTTCAATGATAATACCCAAAGCTGTTAGAATCGCTGGAGCTGCCCAAATGAGCGCGTATTTTCGCAACAGATTCGTTGCACGGTCGTCTTTCGCTTCATGTGCATACCAGGTCAAAAATACGGAAGAAATATATAACACTGATGTCAGGCTGAGCACAACAATACTCCATGTTAAAGGGCTTGTAAACAACGCCCAATATTCAAGTTGTGGTCCTGATGATCCTATCTTAACAAAGCCGCCTTCTGAAATGGTCAATGCAATGGATAATGAAGCTGGAATAAATAATCCGGTAAGTCCATACATAAAGGAATACCTTTTATGATTCAGTCCTCCGTAGTGTGTAAACGCATAATAAGATCCCCGAATGGCAAGCAGAACAATAGCAATACTTCCGGGAACAAGTAAAGTAGTTCCGTAATAGTAGGCGGTTTGAGGGAAAAAGCCTACTATCCCCACGAAGAAGAACACCAAAAAGACATTCGTCACTTCCCACACTGGTGATAAATAGCGTTCAATGATTTTTGTTAAAATATGCTGTTTATCTGTAAACGTAGAATATGCGTTAAAAAACCCAGCCCCAAAATCAATCGCACCCAGGATGATATATCCAAAGAGAAAAATCCATAACACGGAAATGCCGATAATTTCAAGTGTCATACCCTGTCACCAGCTTTCTCAGACGTTCGGTCGGCCAATTCCTGTTCCACCGAATTATTGCGAAACATGCGGGAAAGTACAACTAGACTACCAATGGCTAAGAGCAGATACAATCCAGCAAACAAGAGCAACATCATATCTACCTTACCGCTTGTTGTTGCTGCTTCCGTTGTTTTCATGATTCGACGTAATATCCATGGTTGACGTCCCACTTCGGTCAGCCACCATCCCACTTCGATTGCAATCATTGAGAGAGGGCCTCCCAGCACAATCAACCAACGGAACGATTTGGATGACACAAGACGCCATCTTCGCCAAGTTCCGATCAAAAACACTAAAGACACTACAATCATCCACATACCAATCGTAACCATCAAATCAAACAAGTAGTGAATATAGAGTGGAGGGACCTCATCCTCTGAAAATTGATTAAGTCCGATTACTTCGGCTCTTGGAGTTCCATGGGCTAAAATGCTGAGTGCATATGGGATTTTAAGCGCATATTTCACTTCCTTGTTTTCCAGCACGCCATACATAATAAGGGGAGCTCCTTTTTCTGTTTCAAAATGCCACTCGGCAGCTGCTAGCTTTTCCGGCTGGTATTCAGCCAAATATTTTCCCGAAAAATCCCCAATTACGGCTGAAGTGATAGAGAAGACAAGTCCCAGCTTCATCGTTAAAAATAGCCCTTTTTTGTGATAAACATGATTTGACCCTTTAAGCAAACGATAAGCACCGATAGACGCAAGAACAAACGCGCATGTCATGTAGGAAGTTGCAAGGACATGCGCGACTTTGGAAGGCATGGCAGGATTAAACATCGCTAAAACGGGATTAATGTTGACAAGTTGCCCATGTGCGATATCAAATCCTCGAGGCACATTCATAAACGCGTTGACCATCGTGATAAAAATCGCAGAGAAAGATGCCCCTGCGGCTACTGGAATCAGTAGCAGCATATGCTTTTTCTGATTCTCAAACCGATCCCACGTATATAAATAAATGCCTAAAAAAATGGCTTCAAAGAAAAAAGCGAATACTTCCATAAATAAAGGTAGAGAAATAACGTGTCCGGCCATCTCCATAAAGTTTGGCCAGAGAAGAGAGAGCTGTAACCCAATCGCAGTCCCTGTTACAACACCAACGGCCACCGTAATCACAAAACCCCGTGTCCATCGTCTTGCTAGTAAAATATAATGTTCATCCTGCTTCTTAATCCCAACCCATTGAGCAATCATGATCATGAGGGGAATTCCCACCCCAATGGTTGCATAAATGATGTGGAATGATAATGTCAGCTCTGTTAGTAAACGACTAAAATAGACAGATTCTTCATTACCGATTAGAACTCACCCTTCCTTATCCTGAAACCAAGCGTGCAATTAATGATAATCCCATAATCAAAGCTACAAAAAAGGTTAACCAAATTAACATAAGTTCATGTTTCTTATACATCAGCACATGTTCCCTTTGCTTTTAGTACTTCACAGTGACGAACACTTAGATGGTGATAATTTTGCGACATTTTATGTAATTACTGAAAAACAAGTTTAAGGCGTTTTGTATAAATTCCCTTGTAGTTACTAAACAACACGAGGCTTTCTCCTGCCTATCTTAGTTTTTGCCCATGTTTGCCTCATTTATTCGAGATATGTCCAACATCATCGATTAATTGACGTTAGCTAATTTATGTTATAAAGGGGTTTTACTTGGAAATAAAGAATAAACTTTTGATTATTTTTTCTATAACAGGAGGCAACACAAATCGTTGCTTATGATAAAGGTAATTAGTGAAATTTCGTTGATGGTATTTTGGGGGAAGCTGGAGATTTAAGTGGTTGTTCACACGGCAATTCTTTACTTCGGCATGCAGGACTCCATCTCGCTGAGGCTAGTTCAGGATGTGGAAAAGGCAAATTGTCATTTCCAAGCGTGGAAGAACAAGGCTTAGGCGTTTCCTGTATTTAGCCACTATGAGCTTAGTGATGAATAACACAGAATTTAAGGCCATCCACTCCAACTAGCCAAGTTTTCCAAGTTGTTAGCAGATGTTTCAAGGCAATCGAAGGGGTCTCGGCCATACATATCATCTTGTTCAATTAAAAAATACTGTACGCCACTATGCAGACCTGCTTCAATAATCCCCTTTATATCAGACTGCTTTACCCAGTTCTGGCAAATTCAATATTGGTGAATTTCTGAGAAAATTCCGATGATCCTTTATAGTCTTCTTCCTACGACCTATTCGATAATCTTTTAAATGAATTAAAGAGATGCGCCCTTCAAATCGTTTAATGACTTCTATTGGATTTTCGCCACCTCTATGAATTCAGTGACTCTAACTCAAAGCCTAGTTTTGAAGTGCTGTTTTTCATTATATCCAGTAGAAATTGACCATCGTACTTCTCGAATTCAATATGGTGATTATGATAATACAATTCAATTCCTTGCGCAGCTAACCGGTTGGCCACTGTCTCCGAACTTCCAATATATTCCACGATCGTATCTTTGTGGACCATTAAATTATCCACATCATACCAATTCTTATAAAGTCACATCCCAGGTTTTATCAATATGAGATGGCCGTCATTCTAAAGTTTGATATTCTTACAGGAAACCGTAAACTGTGTAAACTATATCTCCCGTGCACTCGGTTTACCCTTCTGATCATCCTTAGAATACTTTTAAGGCTGGAACTATTGTTGGAAATAAATTGTACGTATGTACGCAAACGGAAATTCTTATCTATTCTCTTCCCGATTTTCGTCAAGTTGGTTATCTTTCCCTTTCTTCTTTCTTGCTAAAGGTAACTTACATAGCGAAAAGCCGCCATAATTTCGGCGGCTGGATCTTTAAGCAGTCGTTACTTTGACGAAGGGATCGCTTGATTCAATACTGTATCCATACATCGCTGTATTTTTTCCCTCTTATCAGAACTTAATGGACGTGCAGGTGCCAATACATCAGTAGAGATCTCGATTCCCCGGATCTGTATGGCTTCTTTCGCTACATTCACAAAAGGAGAGTCAAGTTTGTATAAAAGGGGAAATGGCGCTAACTTTTTGTGTAATTCAATGGCTTTTCCGTAGTTTCCTTCCTTAAAAGATTGGTAGAGGCCAACAGTAAGCTCAGGGATAAAATTGGCAGTTAATGGGATGGCCCCATCCCCTCCAACACACAATGTATTTAATAAGTGATCATCGTATCCAGAGAGAACCGCAAAATCTTCTTTGAAGGACTTCACCGTTAAGATCATTTCCCTGGTATGCCCCACTGATTCAACCGTTTCTTTAATACCCACGATATTGGGATACGCCTTCACAAGCTTGAGTACAAATTCTGGTGATAAATCTTGTCCTGTTAGTCCAGGGAAGTTGTATAGCAGAATGGGTAAATCTACCGCTTCAGCAATATCGGCAAAATGTTGAAAAAGATTCTCCTCTGTAAGTTGCCAGTAATAAGGGTTAATGACAACAATCCCATCTGCTCCAGCCTCTTTGGCATGCATACTTAATGAGATGGTTTCTAGCGTGCCTGGAGTACCGGTTCCAATTAGAACGGGAACTCGTCCGTTAACATACTGAACAGCAAATTCAGCGACCGCTTTTCTTAATTCAACCGTCATCTGGCTGAATTCTCCACCTGTCCCTAGAAAGAACAGTCCATTTACTTTTGATTCAATTAAGAAATCAATCAGATTTCCCATACCCTTTTCATCTGGTCGCCCTTCTTTATGTAAAATGGTTGGAATAGGCGGAATAACACCTTGGAATTTTGCTGACATATGATCTCTCCTTTTTTTAAAATGGATGAAAGACAAAATCTAAGCTATGTAAACCTCCTTCCCACCTCTGTGTTTGATATTATCAAACAATGTTTCTGTTTTGTGTGAATATATCATAACATATTTTCTGAAAAATTAGAATTATACGCAATCAGATTATGGATAATGATGAAAACGGCCTCAAATCAGGAAGACATTTTGACCGGTCAAGATCAGTTCCCCATCTAAGGATGTTCCTATAGGTATTCCTAGCTCCAGCAACTTAGGTAACTTTAACGTCGCCTCATTATTTATCAAGACTAAAAAATAAAATAATCCAATAAAAATAAGCCATTTAACATATTAGACATATCTAAAATGTTAAACGGCTTTTCTCTTTATTATTTAACAAACCCCAATTAGAAAAGAATTTCAATATAAATCTTTCATACTGTAAGGTATTCAGCAATTACAATATTTCGATATACCCTTCTGTTCCATGCACGCGAATTCGTTGCCCGTCCATGATCCGTTTGGTAGCATTTTCCACACCGGCAACTGCTGGTAAGCCATATTCCCGTGCGATAACTGCTCCATGGGTCATCAGTCCACCAACTTCTGTGACTAGGCCTGTAATGGATACAAACAATGGTGTCCAGCTAGGGTCAGTAAAGGAGGTGACTAATATATCTCCATCTTCTAAATCAGCTTCTTCCATGTTTAAGATGACACGTGCTCTTCCCTCTATAACTCCGGAAGAAACAGGTAGACCTACAATCGCTTCGGCTGGGAGATTTTCTCGTTTGTACTCACCTGCAATGATTTCACCATCAGACGTGATCACACGTGGTGGAGTTAGTTTTTCATATAATTTGTACTCGTCTTTTCGTTTGCTGATGATCTGGTAATCAAGTTTATTTGTGCGTACGACTTCGTGAAGTTCTTCAAAAGTGAGATAGTATATATCTTCTTTTTCATGAATAACATTGGCTTGTACGAGTTGTTCGGCTACTTTCAGTAAAGCCTGCTTATAAACGAAGTAGCGATTAACCATGCCGTATTTTGGATATTCCCGATAACCGATGAAATTCCGAATACGATCGATCATTCGTTTTGTCTCTTTGGCTTTTTGTTCACCATCCGGCAATTGCTTCACTCGATCTAATAACTCTTGTTCTTTTTTCAAAGCTTCCTGTCGCCCTTGCTCAAATTTCCGATTACTAGCATTAGGCTCAAAGTTTTTGATATTACTGAGAATCATGGGGACAAGTGTAATTGGTTTTTCGCTCCAACGAGTTTTCGTAATATCGATTTCTCCGGGACATCGCATTCCGTATTTGATGAGATAATCGTAGATAGCGTCTTGGGTTTCCTTTCCATCATCAAACTTAACCAGTTCATCCAAAAAGTTTTCATCTTTTACATGTTGTAAATAATCAATTATTTCTGGATATGGACGAATCACATCTGCAACATCCAATAGCGCCAGACCCATTTCCGAAGTAATATTGTTTGGTACAGATTGAGAAAGCGTATCTGCTGCGTTTTTTTCACCTAACCACTTGTTCATTTTTTCATTGATCCAATGTGAAGCATTTATAGCAGTCATAAAAACAGCTGTACTTTGTGGGTCAAATAAAATCTTCTTTAACTCTTTGATATCTTCCAAAATAAAATCAAATAGATCCGATCCTGATTTCGTTTTAATGTTTTGTTTTAACTCTTCTATCGACGTTTGACTGCGCTTAATCAACTCATGAACAATGGTCGGATTGTTTTCGATTTCTTCCGGCACATCTGTATTGTTTCTGTTGGGACTCGGTGCTTTTTGATCATTTAATAACGATTTTATAAAATCTCCTCGCTCTACAACAGTCGTAAGTGCGTCTTTCATGAGCGGATCGTGTTGTGCCATGGTATTTAATAACATGTTTCTGCTGTCAGGTGAAGCCAGCATAGGTGTGACATCCACAAACAACCTTCCACCAGCTTTACGCATAGGTGCAGGAGTTATTAACAGGTGAAAAGACAATCCCAATGGTTTCATAGGGTCGGTCATCATTTGTTGATGACCAACAGATACATAGACGTGATTTTCTTGATCATTCGCTTCAGGGATGGGGAAAAGCGTCGTGATTGGACGGCTCTGGACAATATAAAAAGTATCATCAACCAAACACCACTCGATATCTTGCGGGAAGCCAAAATGAGCTTCGATCTGTTTTCCGATGCGTGCCAGTTGTAAAATTTGTTGGTCGGTAAGAGTTTGAGTCTTTTGCTGATCGGGATCGATCTGCTGGGTCTCAGTTCCGCCTTCTTTTAGTCCATAGATAGCCAATTTTTTGGTTGCTATCATCTTATCGACGATTTCCTCTTCCTTTACTTTATAACAATCGGCAGATACCAAGCCAGAGACCAGTGCTTCCCCAAGTCCAAGACTGGCATCGATTGATAGCAGCTTTCGGTTAGAGGTAATCGGATCAGCGGTGAATAATATCCCTGAAGCCTGTGGGAAAACCATCCTTTGAACAATAACTGATAAATAAACCTTGCGATGGTCAAATCCGTTTTGAATACGATAAATCACAGCGCGATCTGTAAACAGGGAAGCCCAACATTTGCTGATATGCTGCATGATTGCTTCTTTGCCGATGATATTTAAATAGGTGTCTTGTTGACCGGCAAAAGAGGCATGTGGTAAATCTTCAGCAGTCGCACTAGACCGCACTGCATATGCATGTTCATCACCAAACTGGGAGAGATAGTGAGTTACTGCTTTCACAACAACGGAAGGAATTTCAACTTCCAAAATGATTTGTCGAATCTTCCTGCTGATTTCAGCAATTTGATCTCGATCTTCTACTTTTAGCATTGTTAGTCGATCCAACAAAGCATGATACCCTTCGTTCTGTTCGATGGCTTTTTGATATCCCACTGTTGTAATACAAAATCCTTCTGGTACTTGTATTCCCTCAATTTTTGATAGTTCCCCTAAATTTAACCCTTTTCCGCCTATGAGCAAAAGCTGTGTTTTTTCCATTTCCTGAAAACCGAGAACCAAAGAACTCATTTTACATCTCCCCTAACCATTAGATTTCTTTTGGTTAATTAAAGTTCCATTGTATTTTAGCAGTAGCAAATAAGAATAAATAGTCTATATTTACCATTTTTTATATGCTATAATTAAATTAGGAAGAGTTAGAGTTCAATTTTCAAAAAATAGCTAGACCTTACGCATACAGCACCTGATAACCCGGTTCATCCCCTCGAAAGTAGCTCATATACTTTTAGCCCACAAAGAATACGGTTAAATTCAGCTTTTTTCCATCTTCCCCAAAATACCTTGTATTAATATGAGATGATATCAAGCTCTTATGAAACAAACCTGCCCCTATAGTTGCATAAGAAAAGGAGCTGCTGATCAGCTCCTGGTAATGAAGTAAAGCGCTCGTTAGTAGCATAAAGTTTATTTAAAAGAAGGGACTACGTTTAATACCTTTTTCTAATTTTTAACATCGAGTTAGCATTTGTCTGAAATTCATATCGCACTTTAACTTCTTGGACTGTACATCCATTATCCGCGAGATAACTTATTAATTTATCTAAATTCTCATATCTTTTTCCCTCTAAATCAACCAAAGGGAAAATATGCACTTCCTCTTTCGTAACCCTCAAAAATTCATTTAGCGTTTCTATGTGAAATTGATCTATCCGCATACATAAATAGATATATCAAATTCTTCATTCCTAAATGGTAAAGAAGGTAATGTAACGGGAATGTAGCTATCGCTAGATTCCTCCATATCTTTGGAACAATCTTGTAAGGCACTTAAACGATGATTTCTAAGACCTTCTAAATCCCTAAAATAATCCTATTTATAATTGTTTTTGGCTTTTTGCATATGCTCCATCGCGTGTTCAATATCATGAAGACCTTTATTTTTTAAGTCCTCACCCGAATGATAATAACCAATATCGCAAGCTGTTACGTCTAAACCTGATTTGTTACCAACAGCAGTAAATGAACAAGCTCCTGCTGGACAATCGAGTATTTTCTTTCCTTGTAGTTCTTCTATTGAAAGCGATAACATATCAAAATACTCTTCAAAGGTTCTCCCAATAAAAACAATTCGCTCTAAATCTAACTTTGTACTCTGCTCAACTTTACTCAACTAAACTCACCTCTTCTAAAAGATTACATTCATACTACCACGAATAATTGGTAAGGTTAACCTTTTTTGACTTTCATTTCGAACTAAACCTGCCAGTTAGCTCAATAAGAAAAAGCTGCCGCAACGACAGTCCTAATCCCAACTATTGCCCCCGTTTGTTTAAATACATTTGTTCACAATGTTTACTTAGAAAAAAAGCTACCAACAACGGCAGCCAATTACTTAGCTCACAACCATTACCTTTAAGCGTATTCTTCTTTCAAAATTGAGAATATCTTTGTATCTCGAAACTCGCCTTTAATAAATTCATTTTTTCTTAAGGTACCTTCGAAACACATTCCAACCTTCAACATTACTTTTTCAGAACCAATATTATCAATATCACATCTGCCTTCAATTCGATTCAGTTGAATTTTTTCAAAACCAAATTTAATTAGTTCTTGAAGAGCTTCAGTTGCAAGCCCTTTACCCCAGTAATTTCGATTTAATACATAACCTATTTCAGCGTTACTATGTTCATTAGACCAATCAAGAAAAGAACAAGTACCGATTACTTTTCCACTTTCTTTTAAAACCATTGCTAAGTCCCCAGATTCGCCTTTCTCATAATTTTTCAGGACTACATTAATAAAATTATTAAGTGTTTCCTCTTTTGATTTATTAACTTCCCATGTCATATGATGTGCCACTTTTGGGTCTGATGAGAACTCGAATATATCATCAAGGTCATTTAAATTTACCTTTCTCAATATAAGACGGGCTGTTTCAAAAACAGGTATTTGTTTTAAAGATTCTTCTATTTTCATATCTTTCCCCCTTTGAGAATACCGCTTTTATTTTAACTGCCCACAAGAAAGAGCTGCCACATTGTCATCTCCGATTTTTAACTATTGCACACGTTAGTTGAAGTACATTTATTCACAATACAAAGTCTAAATAAGGGTTATAATTTTAGAAACTTCATTGCTTGAATTAAAGTGTGACAATAATCGGAACATTTTTTGTAAGGATAATCGTATGTTCTAATTGAGCTACATAGCTTTTTTCTGTAGCATAGGTCCAACCGTCTTCTTTTTGAAATACTTCTTCTTCAAACGTTGAGATAAATGGTTCGAATGCGATAACCATCCCTTCCTTTAATATTTCATTATCCCATGGATCATTATAATTTAAAATATGGTCAGGTGCTTCGTGTATTCTACGTCCAATACCATGTCCTGTAAGGTTTTTGATAACAGTGAATCCATGCTGTTTTGCTGTTTCAAATACTGCTCTTCCGATTCTACTTTTTTTGGAACCGGGTTTTGCTTTCATAAGACCTGCTTCAAATGCCATTTTAGCAACGTCGCATATTCTCGTTAATACTTCTTCTCCTTTTCCTACTACAAATGAGATTCCTGTATCTGCGAAATAACCGTTCTTTGAAGCAGATACATCTATATTTACTAGGTCCCCTTCATGAATAACCCGATGACCCGGAATACCATGTGCCACTTCTTCATTAATACTAATGCAAGTATAGCCAGGAAAATCATATTCACCTTTTGGAGCTGAAACTGCACCTGCTTTTTCTAAAAGTTCTCCGGCTATATCATCAAGTTCTTTGGTCGTTATGCCAGGAATTGTTCTTTGTACCAATTCATCTCTAATTGAGGCAATAATTTTGCCAATTTCTTTCAAACCATTAAAATCTTCTTCTGTTTTTGCGATCATTTTTTTCCTACCTCATTATTTTTTATAATCAATAAACTATATAAGTATTAATTGTACCTTTACTTTCTCGAAAAATAATAGCAATGTAAATTATTTGGTAAAATACCCCTCAGCTGAATTTTTCTCGACAACTTATATCGGTTAAGCAATTGCTATTCCTTTAACTTTTTATACCTAAAGTCTTCGTTTACATTCATTATTTGGAAATCCATTCATATTGAATATCCGGTAATTTTTCTTCATTTTCGTGTCCTCTACCAATGATTTTAAATCCATTCTTTTCATAAAATCGTTGTCCGTTTTCATTTACTTCAAATGTATATAATGTTAATCGCCCACTTGATTGTTCTTTTACCTTGTCAAGTAATGTTTGACCTATTCCAATTCCTTGATAATCAACGTGAATATAAAGTTGGCTTATCTCCCTTTCATTATAGGCAATCATTCCAACTACTTTGTCATCAATTAACGCTAAATCTATTTGATACTGCTTAGATAATATATTATGTAAAAAATAAATATGATCTTCAAAGCTATGAATTTCTTTCTGACCAATTGCCCGTTCCTTACTATCTCGCCACATTCCCACTGTCTGTTCAGCATATGTAGGATTAAACTGAGTTATTATAAATTTGTGTTGATTCACTACAATACCTCCTAAAAGTTGTTTCCGAATTTATTTGTTGTCTCCTGTCTTTAATAATGAAGCATAATACACGATGCGAGTATCTTATTTTGTAATATTTCTATCTATCTTCTTTTAGTATCCTGCTCTTCAGTTGAATTAGGCATAAAAAATGAGCTGCCAAAGCAACTCATTAAGATCTTCAATTCAAGCGCCCGATTGTGGAAAATTAGCAATCAATTTTAATCCACTCAGTCTCTTTAGGAAAATCAGCTCATGTTAGTTTTATACCGGTAATATATTGCCTACTCTGTGCTTTTCTTACTATTTTGGTCGTTCTTTAAAAAATAATTTTTATTTTTGACAACTCCATATCGCTATAAGTATGTTATTTAAAATTTTCTAGAAAAAGTGTACTTAAAGTAACGGGGCGCAAGAGTGAAAAATATACTGCACCCCAAAAGTTAGAGCTGTTCAATTTAATGAATTTCATATCTCTAAGTTTCGACAAGAAAGTTGACCTGCCAGAACTTTACGATTTAGAAATATCTACCTTAATAAAACCCACCCCCTTGCTTCTTCAATAATCCTGCCACTTTAGTTCCATAAGAAAAAGCCGCCTTAAAGACAACTCCGATCTTCAAAACTGGTTAACTCCATAATATGAACACACCCGTTATCTTAAGTGAAACCTTCACAATATATTGATAAGAAACCTATACACCTCTAAATTGCAACACAATGCATCTCGCATACGTTTTTTTGATATTTTTATCGGAGGAGAAATATCAAGGCGAAAATAGCTTCCAATGCCCTTCGGAGATAACTTCGACCTCTCCATCAATCACTTTAATGGCGGTATCATCGTTAATGGCATATGCCGGCCCTTTTATCTCGGCAGCCCATCGCTCTGCGTTAGCCATGGTGTTATCCGGCAGCATCTCGTGATCAAGGTGTGGAAACATTGCAAAATCAACAAGACCAAGTGTTTTGTCCTCACCGTTGGGTGGAGTCCAGCCAACGAAGATCTCTCCAATGTTAGGTGCCATCACCATGCTCCCGGCGCTCATTCCCACATAGACTGCGCGCAGAGACGGTAAGAGATCTGCCAGCCCCGATTCTCGCATCCAGTGGTTTAGGTAGAGAGCGTCGCCTCCGGATACCAACAGGACGTCCGTTTCCTGTACCAGTGGCACCCAGCGATCTTTGTCAATGCTTGGCAGCGCAGTGAGCTCCAGCACGCCTACTGACTTCCAACCTAAATTAACCATGGGGTGCTCGGGATTCCCGCTGATGAACTTCCAAATTTTCACGCCTGGTCCGCCCCCTCCGTACATCGCAGTGGGGATGCACAGTGCTGTGGAATCGGCGATCGGCTTGTCCAGCATATCAACTAGCGCGTCGTGTATGCTTTTGTTATTAACGCCTGCAGATGTGAGGAGAAATTTCATACAATCAACTCCTTGTCGTTTCTCATATACAGACCTCAAAAGTACTACTCGAGAAAGTCGAGAACCCGCTTGATCACAAGTTTCGTCGCGTCAGCATCGTAAGACGGTAAACTGCTGTCGGTGAAGAGATGTTCCTTGCCTTCGTACAGAAAAAGTTCAGCGTGATTGGCCGAAGCCACAAGCTCACGGGCCGCGTTGATGTCGCCGTCTTCAACGAAAAAAGGATCTGCACTCATGGCGTGAATTTGCACAGGCAAGTCGGCCGGCCACTGAGATTCGAACGCCGAGGTCGGGAGGCAGGCATGAAAAAACAGTGCGCCTCTGGCGCCTTCACGAGTTTGAGCGAGCTGCTGTGCTGCCGGGACACCGAGTGAAAAACCAGCATAGACGATATCGCGTGAAAGCTCGCTGGCTGCTCGAACGCCGCGCGCCTTCACTTCTTCAAATCCGATTTCCTTCACAAATACCAAGCCTTCCTCCAGCGAGGAAAACTTGCGGCCGTCAAATAAATCTGGCACGTGCACAGTATGCCCCGCATCTCTCAGTTGATCGGCGATTGCTTCAATCCCCTTCGTTCGTCCTAAAACATGGTGTAACAACAAAACTTCTGCCATCGTTTTTTCCTCCAATTTAATGAATTTCATATCTCTATCTCTAAGTTTCTACAAGACAGCCTGTTTGACCTGCCAGAACTTTACGATTTAGAAATATCTACCTTAATAAAACCCACCCCTTGCTTATTCAATAATCCTGCCACTTTTAGTTCCATAAGAAAAAGCCGCCTTAAAGACAGCTCCTGGTTAACTCAAGCGAACGCACTCGTTAGTTCAATAAGAAAATAGCTTATATTTCAATCTGTTTAATTACTTTGGCTGGATTGCCACCCACTACAACATTATCTGGTACATCCTTAGTAACTACCGCACCTGATGCAATTACAACATTATCCCCTGCTGTTACTCCTGGGTTAATTAGTGCACTTCCACCAATCCATACATTATTTCCAATGGTAATCGGTTTTGCGTATTCTTTACCAGAATTGCGTTCAGTTGGGTTAAGTGGATGTGTTGCAGTATAGATTTGTACACCAGGTGCAAGCATACAATTATCACCAAATCGCACTTCACAAATATCTAAGATGGTACAGTCGAAGTTTGCAAAAAAGTTTTCACCAACGTGTGTATTATAGCCATAGTCAAAACGTATATTTGGTTCCATATATACATTTTCTCCAGTGGAACCGAGTAATTCCTTTAATAACTTTGAACGTTTTTCTACTTCAGTTTCTAATGTTTGATTATAAATTCTAACTTTTCGTCTCGCTTCCTCACGTTCCTTTAATAATAATGGGTCAGCAGGGTTGTACATTTCCCCAGCTAACATCTTCTCTTTTTCTGTTCTCATAAGTACATCTCCTTACTAAATTTATAGATTCAATTATATCAGTTCGCTTGTTGAAGTAACCTGCCCGTTAGTTCCATAAGAAAAAGCTGCCTTATAGACAGCTCCAATCTTCAGCTAACGCACCGGTTTATGGAATTGTCAAACCATATTAAAAACCGTTACCGTTGTATTAATTGTTGGTCACGATTGTGAACGTAACACCAAACTTGTCCACATTGGATCGCTTCCTTTGCATTACCATCCAAATTAAACGGGGCGCCAGAAGACATAATATATTGTTGCAACTTGATTCTTTAAAATATGTCCAGTTTCATGTGCCCAACGAAATAGGACTTTTTGAAACGTATTTGATTGCTAAACTTGCAGGTTTTAAGTTTGATTTTGATTTAGATTAAATGTGAAAAGATGTACTTACACTGAAGGGTGCATTCTGTAAGAGGAATTCACCTTTTTCTATGTATGGTACCATTACAGTTGAAGAGGGTTATAAACGAAATAGGACAACCAGCAATAAAGGGTCTTTCCAATCTAAGGATTTTATACGTTATAGAAGATTAGCTTTTCGTTACATTAACAGAGCCTTTCTAATTAAAAATTATAGGAAAAGTAAATGTAACGAAAGCTGCCCAAAGTCCGTAGACCGGCAAATACTTAGTAACGGCATCTTGGATAGTTGAAGGTCCGGATTTGTTTAGTAGAAAACGAATATAGGAGAGCATAATCCAAACTAGATTTACCCAGATAAGTATGTTTACTCCTAAAACAGCAAGTCTATTAGGCGTAATCCCATAAGAAGAAAGTCTGAACACGATGGCTGACAAAGCCACACTGTCAATGAAAAGCGCAAGAACAATTAAGGCAAAATTTATATAATCTGAAATGTTCTTTTTCTCGTCTGAGTCGCTCTCGATAATGGAAAATATGGTAACGGCCAATACACCAAGGAGTATTCCGTTGAAGGCTATCAGGAAATTGCGGTCCAAGAATGGATTTTTTCCGACCCATATAACCGTTATAAGATAGACCAACAATGTAATCAGGACAAGAGGACTAAAAATTTTAGCTATATATGGTGTAATATTCTTAGCAAGTTTAAGATTCATTGATACCAGGTATGCAGCCACAATAGCGAGAGCGGCAGCACCAAATAAAACGACATTACTAAAATAGAAGTCTTCTATATCCAAGCCAACAAAGCTAAATAACTGCATGGTTAATGCTGCTAGTACCATTCCGCTAACTGCCATGCTGGCGTAGAGAATACAATATTCCAAATTAAATTTAATATAGGCTAATCTTGTACTGCCTTTTGAATATTCATTTCCTGTAAATGCAAGCCCTGTCAATACCCATAAGAATATGGGAAGGTGTAAATAAGCAAGGTTAATACTGTCTTTATAATTTAATGGCAGCATATTAAGATATAACCCGGAAATTAGGAACAACGCTGCAAGGGAGTATATAACACTTTTTTTCGGATTATTATTGTAAACAAAATAGGCAGCAATAAAGGGAATTATACCAAAAGCCAGGTTAATTGGAGCAATCGCTTCCTGTTCGACAAAATGGAAAATGATCCTGGTGCTTATCCCGGCCAGAATGGCTAAAATGCCCATGAATAAGAAACCTTTTTGAAGCAAGGAAGATTTTTCTGTATTTGCCGTCTCCTTGAAATGCAATCTCTCATACCAAACACCAAGAACCTGAGAATCAGGAATTTGTTCCAATGCGTGTGAGAATGACTTTTTAAAAGCTTTCGGGTCTTTTCTATACATTCTCTCCAGCTCATGAGGGTTAGCAATATTTTCAATAATCAAATTGTTAATGTCCATAGTTATACCTCCCCTAATAATTGTTATATTAAGTTTCCTCCACAATGTTTAACTGTCTTCGTCACTTTTGTATTCTAAAATATCTCCAGGCTGACATTCTAAAGCCTTACAAATTGCCTCTAAAGTGGATAATCGAATCGCTTTTGCCTTTCCATTTTTCAATATAGAAAGGTTCGCCATTGTTATTCCAACCTTCTCCGAAAGTTCTGTTACGCTCATTTTCCTTTTTGCTAACATCACATCAATATTGATTATAATTGCCATTGTTATTCACCTCAGACCGTTAAATCATTTTCTGATTTGATATTAATTGCTTCTTGTAAAAGTTTTTGGAGAACAGCCGCAAAGACTGCGATAACCATCGAAGCAAAAGGAACAACCAATCCGACAAAGATGACTCCTGGTGCGTCGTCTGCTTCCGCAAAGATATAGAAGAGCGGCCAAACTAGCACATGCAAAATACTGATTGTGATGGCACAGTATTTGATTTTCTTTAAAGCTTTTACAGATAAATCGGAGAAAGCTTTATTTTTGTCAATATAGTGTAACAGTTTGAAAGCCTGATACAAAGCAAAGTAAAAAGGTATCGCCGATGCATCAAAAGCGATGTAAACGAGATGTTTTATAAAAGCAAACTCTGGAAGCAATTTTGCGGCAAGATTCGCCATCTCAGGCACCAAAAAGATGCACAGACCAAGAACTGGGACGCCTAAAAGAATAACAGCTATTTTTAAAAACAACGTTGTTACTTTTTCCATAAAAAGCACCTCACTTATTTATTCTGATTTTGATTTTAATATAAAATTTATCGATTTACAATAAATTTATATTAATTTGGATAATATTTTTATTGTGCATTTTGTTTTAAGCGAAAATAAAAAGCATTCCTCATTCAAAGAAATGCTCTATAACTTTAAAAGCTAACCTGCCCCTTTAGTACCATAAGAAAAAGCTGCCTTATAGACAGCTCCAATTTTCAACTAACGGCACCCGTTTGTTTAAGTACAAGTCTTCACAAAGTCGGAAAAACATAAAATCATTTATGATTGAACTCAAAGTGGTCTTCCTTTAACTTAACAAGTTTAATGGCTTTATCTAAATGCTGAATTTTATTTGCTAGACTTTCTACACCAAATATTTCTGTAAAAGTGTGACTACCAACTAAAAGGTTAATCCCTACAAATTGAGCATATTGTATAGTATATAAGGTTGCTTCTCCTGTAATATAGGTATCACAACCTTCTTCAATTGCCATTTTTATATGGTTTGAAGAATGCCCTGCACCTGTTAACACTCCTACCTTCTTTACTTTCTTATCATTATTCCTCCAGGCTCTAACTGGCTCCTCTAACACATCTCTCATTTTTTGAACAAGAAGATGAAAATCAATAGGCTCACTAAATTCTCCTATTCCAGGAACATCCCCATTATTATAAACCGAGTATTTAATAATGTTATCTATACCGACAACATTCATAAGAGAAGTACAAGTGCCAAATTCGCTAAAGTCTAAAGGACCGTGTATCCAGAAGTGACTAATATTATGCTCTTGTAATTTCTTTAGGCATTCCTCTCTTAATCCATAAATAAATTCCCAGGCATCGTGATGAGTAACCATCAAATCAACATTGTTCTTCACAGCTTTTTCAATTGTTTCAATGGATAAATTTGTTGAATATCCAATTCTTGAAATTGAATTATTCGACTTATTAGTAAAACCGTAATCGTCACAAAGTTCTTCTAATAATTCTTCATCAAAAAGTTTTTTAATATGCTGTTCGAATTGCTCTAAGTTCATTATTCTCCCCCTAAGTTTTTTCTTCAACTATTCTGCACCGTTAGTTTAATAACGAATTCAGTTTGTCTCTTCGTTTATCATATCTGCAAGACGCTTAAATGCTGTATTTATGGGATTCTCTTCTAATCTTTTTCGAATCAAATTTGCGCATTCTTCAGGACTTAGAACCGATGTATCTATCTCCAGATCATAGATACCTGGAAAATGAACGGATTTCTGCCACATCATAATGGGTTTTGGTACAGACCCATCTTCAGCGTAGCTATTATTCCAAGTCGCAATTCGTCGCTCCATTACAACATGTAGGGGGCATCGGATACCCACAAATAACACGGGAAAACCCTTCAAAATACTAACACACTTATAAAGAATCGCTCTCCTAGTTGAATAGTGATCGTGATGCCCAACATCAACAACCACGTTCAAACCTAATCGACTGTGTGCTGCAATAGATTCGTACATAGCCTGATACAAGGTAACGATTAATGGCTCTAAATCAGGGCGTTCGCCTCCAGGTCTTAATCCAATTCCAGGTTGGTAGCGTTGAGGGGTCATTCGAATAAAATTATCAACACCTAAATTCATCCAAACTCCATCAAACGTATTTTGGACAATGGTTGCTATACTTGATTTTCCTGACCGAGGAGTTCCGTTCAGAATGACGATCTTACCTAATTGATTTGTATTTAGCACTCTCTTTCCTCCTCTTACCATAGATGTAACAGTTTTATTTGCTAACCTGCCCCGTTAGCACAATAAAAAATGGGATCACCGTAGCCATCCTACTTTAAGCACCCGCAGTTTAATAACTTGAGAAAGATTGTTCTCTAATTCCTATCAAACCTTCCCATCAATATGGTATTATAGTAATTTCCGTCAGTTAGAATTTTGTCTTTTTTTAAAATACCTTCCACTTCAAAACCGTATCTTTTATAAAGCTCTATAGCCTTATCATTCGTTTCGAGAACACTCAAAGTTATTTTCTTAATTTCATTTGAGTCTGCCCAATGAATAGATTCTTTTAAAAGGTTTTTTCCTATACCGTATCCCCAATATTCTTTTAATACACAGACTCCAAATTCTACTTTATGAGAACTTCTTTTCAATTTGTTCCCTTCACACCTTGAAAAACCTACAATTCTTTCATTAACTTCAGCAACTAAAAATAGGTTACTTACACTTTCTGTATCATCATTAATTATCTGTTTAAAACCTGATTCGTCTATGTACGCCTCGCCTTTTTCTCTATCCATATTTTCTGTTTCGCCATCTATCTGCACTCTTACTTCAGACATGTTTTTCGCATCTTTCTCTTTTGCAGACCTTATAATATAACGCAAATTACGAATATAAAAATCTTTTTGAGTAACCCTCATTAAAAACTCCTCCCAACATTCATTGTTAAACAAACATGCCCGTTAGCTCAATAAGAAAAGCTACCTGATATGGCAGCTTAATCTTAAGGTAATGAAAAGCGCTTATTGATCATTGCTCAACGTAATTGCAAAAAAAGATTTAATCCTCCACACTCTAAATCGTTGTAGGCCTTTTTTACACATTACTTTTAATTAACCATTCTACTTCTGTTAGTTTTTGTTTTTGCACATTTTTGGTGTGTGGTTTGGTAAAATCAATATTTACACTTCTTCTTTTTGCCAAGTTTACCCAAAGTATTATTTTTCGTTCTGTTGGTACAAGAGGATAAGCATGGAATTTGATACATCCTTCTTCTTTATTAGTTTCTTCCTCAAATTTTTTGAACTCCCTCATTATTTCATTAAGTTCTTATCTAATAATTTTCAAACATGTAGTTATGTAATGCATAGATGAGATTCCCCTCCTCGAAGATTTTTAAATCAAACTTAAGAATCCTGCCCCTTTAGGTTAAAATAATTATTTCAAAACTCAGCCATTTGAGCAATGATAGCATTCTCTAAAAAGCGATATCGTCTAAAAAGAAATCTATATCATCAACTAGCACTTCATCTGCTCTATACAAGGCGTGGATGAAAGCCTGGAACCCATCAGTTTTTCTTCTGAATTCATCTTTCTTTAGTTATTCTTTGTTGCCGTCTTTTTTGATATGGGCAATATGAAACTCACAAAAGGAAGAACTTCCTCTAGTTGTTATCGATTGCTAAAAAGCAAAAAAAGGGCGCTAAAAATAAAATATAAATGCAAGTTTACAAGACGTTTATCTATACCAAGCTATCAATTCTTGCATTTAATGTAATAAAGAAATACAAGAAATTGAAATTGGAGGAAAAAACAATGGGTTTATTCGATAATAATTGTGAAATGGCAGCGGGAGCTCAGCAAAATGATAGAAAATGTCATCCTTGCTGCAATGGAAATACTAGTAGGTTTAATGCATTTGCTGAAAATGGGGGTCTTAATTTCGACCTCGCTCAAGCTGACGTTCAAAAACAAGTTACTGAAAGATGTATTACAGTCAAGGATTCCTGTGATGTGTTTGTTGAAGTCGAGTCTGAACAAACTTCGATTGTCGTTCAAACGATGGTAAACGCGATCACTGTTGTAATTACGGCCACTCTATCAAACCTTGATCTGAATGATGATCTGCTTCAGGCAGATTTCCTGCAACTGTTCGAGCAAAAACAAGTAACACGCGACAAAATTTGCATTGAGAATTCAAGAGGCGTTCGAGTAGAAGCAGAAACTGAACAAGCGGCGATCGCTGTCCAAACGATGACCAATGTATTGACAGTAGTTCTTACGTTAATTGCTTCCAACGCATCCTAATTATAAAATACACCTGAATGAAAGTTCAGGTGTTTTTTTTATTATCAGAACGACACCTTATGACCAAAGAACTGGTGAATGGTGAAAATCATATGTATTGCTGTCTCATAGTATAAAATGATCCCCCTTACACAAAAAGGAACCCGATCAGATATGACCGGGTTACAAAGGAAAAAGTTTATTCGGATTACTTTAATATATGCAAAGAATAAGACAAAAGTTACTGAAGAAATAGGTCCAATACGGGTTTTCCAGAGTTGAACAAGGATTAGAATCTACAATCAATGCCAAAACAACTTAATAAAAGAGAGAGAGGATTCTTATCCCTGTGACCCCACCAAAATAAAAACCCTCTCATATTGAATTCCACACCTCTCGATACTTGATAAATTCCGCAAAAGATAACGAATTCTTTTAATTACACTTACTAAAAACTTTCTTTTTATTTTTTTCATACCCCCCTCTTCCTTTATCTTCCTATTCAATTATAGATAAATGAGGTCAAAAATTCTAATAAAAAAAGAGCCACATATCATCTATGGCTCTTTTTTCTATTATATTGAGAATTATGTTTGTGGTGAACCTGGTATTAATAAACTCCTGTATGTCAAAATACCGTTTTGGTGTACCATCCGTATAAGCTAACCCCCAATTCGTGATTTGGAGCTTTATCATGTACTTTCATACTTCCACCACTATATTGAGTACCTTCATAGTAATAAGTTATGTTTGGATACAAAGCACTACAAGGTACTCCCACATCATGATTTGTTCTCCATATAACCTTTGTACTTGTTAAAGAGTCTCTGGTAATTTTGATTCCACTTGATGATGATGAATTAGCTTTTTTCAATACTTGTGTCCCTGCTGCATCATCGTATTATATACTTTGTCCAACGCTCGGATCGTGATCGATAGCCGTTCCAAACAACCATCCAGCATAAACATCTGATCTTGTTCTATACTTTGAAGACCATATATCGTATCCTCTGTTATCTCCATGAAAATAGGTACCGGGAACAATGGATTTGCAAACGCTTATTTTGTACTAATAGAACAGTTCCAATCATATTCTTATAAAAGAAAAAAAATCAGAAGGAGTGTATAGTTAGTTGAAAAACGTTAAGGTTAGTTTACGGCCCATTGTGAGTAAGTTAAATTTACCCACTGTTTTGAAAACAACTATACTTCCGGGTGACACAATTGAAAGATTATTTATAGCAACCCAGGTAGGAGAGATCTTTTACATAGGAAACTCAAGTGTAAGGACTTTTTTAGATATTCGCCCGCGAATCATAAAACTAGGTGCTTCTGAACTAGGGGTTTCTGGTGGTGGGTATGATGAACGGGGATTGCTAGGGCTGGCGTTTCATCCCGAATTTTATTACAACGGTCTGTTTTATCTTCATTTTTCTGTGGCTGGAACACAAGGTCCAGGTGCTCTTCCTGAACCTTTTCATCCTAACCCGTGTGATCCAAGAACCCTAAACCTCAAGTGGTTAAATAGAGAAACTCAATATGATCATATCGATACAGTTGAAGAATGGATTTTACAACCGAATGGTCAACCTCAAAAACGACGGACATTACTTAACTTGAGAAGACCATTTTTAAATCATAACGGTGTTAATAGCTTAAACTTTTCACCTGAAACAGGAAAACTTGTTTTAACAACCGGAGATGGGGGATCTGGCTATGATCCATTTAATTTAAGCCAAGATGATATGGAAATAGCCGGTAAAATAATTGAAATTGATGTAGTTAAGAATACATTTATCTATAATCCACCCGTAGTCACACGTTTTAATGAACTTCCTGCACCTATTCAGGAAACGCTTAAAGTAATTGCCAAAGGGGTTCGCAATATACCAGGCATTTCATTTCAAAGGTTTTATAATGAGTATGTCAAATATGTGGGAAATGTCGGACAGGATTTTGCAGAGTCCATTTTTGCATTCGTTCATTTTAGACCAATACCGGTTACTCAGCTTATTCAAACTTATTCAATTGAACCTGTCCAAGAAGACTATATTAACTTTGGCTGGCGGGGGTGGGAAGGTGATTTCCCTACTTCTATTATAAGGGGCTGCTCTGCGAATCCGACCTTGGATGAGAAAACTATTGCTTATTACAATGAAGCAATAAAAACTTCAGTGAGGCGTCTTCAGCCTTTAACTAGTTATTTTCATAAAGATCCCCGACCCGATAAGTTTGGAGGAACTGCGCTTACAGGAGTCCAGCCATATATCGGGAATGGAATCCCCGATTTAAAGGGAAGCGTTGTGTTTACCGATCTTGCCCAGGAATCTCAATCTCCGGCTAGAGGGGTTTTAGCTTATACCAAGGTAAGAACAGATGGTAAACTCAATGATTATAGTGTTATTAAAACAGATTATAATTTTGGGTCTCAATCAGCTTATTACGTTACTTTGGGAACGAATCTGGATCAGACCAGACTATATTTAGGGGTTTATGGCTCTATGAAAGTGACTGATTTTAACCAAGGTACTGTTTTTGAAATTGTTCCATGATTCATAACAAATATTCTGCTTAATACCAGATAAAATCCTTCTTGGATTAAGTTGAATCGAAATATAAAACATACAAGAGTGCAGGCATACTCCCTCGTTTTGAAGCTGTAGGGCTGGGGACACGAAACAAGTTTTAGCTCTGCAAGGGTACAAAAGGTAAAATAAGTGGACTTTTCCAAAAGCTGAAGCCCTTTTTTCCTGCTCCGGCATATTTACCCTTGCAAATATCGCGATCATTGAGCTTCTCCCTTTTGTACTTAACTCAACTTTCGGATATGGTAAATCAACCTCAACCCAAAAGGGAAAATTGAGGTTTAACATGTTGTTACGCCTTGAGAGTGATAAGTAAGGCTAACCAATTATTTAACCGATTCCGATCGCGGACAAAGATAATCCGAGCTTGGACTTCCTTTCCGCTTTCCTCGTCAGGACCCAATCCGACAACGATCGAAGCGAGAATTTTGGGACGGCCACGTTTTTTGTGAACCTTTTTACCTACAGGTTACTCCTTCTTCACTAGCCGATTTATTGTTTCTTTAAAGTCGTTTATGATGTCTCGTATTTTCTGAACGGTTGCTCGCCATCCTGTTTCATCCTCTCCGTTTCCAGGTGTGTATAAGGTTGCCTCATTTTCGTCTATATCGTCTATCAGGGTTGGAACGGTAACAAATTTGTACCCTTTTGCACGTAATTGGTCAATAATTTCAGGCAAAGCTTTAACCGTTTCAAATTTCCCGGAGGCATGATAGGAATGCTGAAGAGCAATAACTCCAGGAGCCGCGTCCTTGTTGACTGCTGATACAATTTGTTCAGAAGGTCTACCTTCCCAATCCTTAGTATCTGCTGTCCATATAATCGAACGGTAGCCTTGTTTATTAAGCATACTTACCTGGTGATCGTTGATTTCTCCCATTGGCGGCCGGAATAAATGGGTTTTAGCACCTGTAACTTTTTCAATTTCTTCGCTTGTGGCCTGGACATCATTCTCTAATTCCTGATCTGTTAGCTGCGGTACATTCTGGTGATCCCACGTATGATTCCCAATCACATGACCTTCTCTATGAATTTGTTTCAGTACTTCAGGATGTTGTTTTGCCTGCTCTCCGATCACAAAGAAAGTAGCTTTAACACCTTTTTCTTTTAAGATTTTTAAAATTTGAGGAGTATAGCGGTTATCCGGTCCGTCATCAAACGTAAGGGCGATTTGTTTCTTACTGGTATTCCCCATATAATACCCGGTTGTTTGTTTCATAGGCACGTTCAAGTTTTGCCCCACGTTCAATTTTTGCCCGGGATGATAATCCTTAATCTGAGGGTTAGCTCGTTTCATTTTCGATGTCGAAACACCATATTTACTTGAGAGTTTCGAAATGGTGTCTCCTGCTTTTACACTATGCTTATTTGGATTGGGGATCTCTAAGCGCTGTCCATCTGCGAGACCAGTAGAGAATAATTTGTTTAGGTTTACAATCCGATCTTGAGACGTATGATATTTGTTGGAAATTTTCTTAACGGTATCACCTGGTTGAACGGTATAAGATGCAGCGGATGCAAGATGGCTAACCGTGAGTTGACTTACTAAGCATATTGCTAATAAAGAACCAATTTTCTTCACATGCTGTCCCTCCTAGGAGTTATGAACTGATCTCGACAAAAATGTTATCCCTCTCCGAGTCCTCAGTAGTATTTTTCGACAAATGGATCTATTTTTGACCGTGAAAGAAAGGGAAGAAAATAGAGCGACAATACGTAAATGGTAGTAAAACCCAGTAAGTCTTCTATTCGGGTCATTGTGCAGAATGGGGGGCGTCATTCGAAATTTGATCTGAGTAACTTTTATTTACATACTTTTAATTCGATTGTAATGGTACCTACCTCATTCTTCGCTTACAATTAGACATTGTAAATAGGCGATGACAATCATGTGTAGAAAACTACTCGTTAACACCTTTTTCTCCTAAATTTTACGTAGAAAGGGGTATGAATTTGATGCCTATTAATCGAAGAAAACAGGAGGAAAGATTATGAAAAGATTGGGGTTTTATTTTCTTCTAACATCCTTTTTTATCAGCGTTTTCACTGGGTTTGCCGCACCTAAATCAGCTGATGCAGCAGAAGCGGCAAAACCAGGAAACATTCTTGGAGATTATGCCGGGGTTATCCGGGAGACATCACCCCGTTCCGATGGGATTTATCATATTGATACACCTAGTTCCATCGAGAAGATGAAAGAATTACATATCAACACCTATTATTTTCTGATTTGGCACGAAAAAACAGATTGGGATGACCTGAGAAACGAATTTTTACCTGCTGCCCAAAAGGCCGGAATCAATGTGGTTGTCTATGTTGTTCCCCCAACTGAATCCACTGGTGAGCGAAAATCCTACCCTTACACCACTGATTACCTTGCATGGTCCAGAGAAATAGCAAAATTATCTGTTCAATATCCCAATGTGATCGGTTGGGCTATCGATGATTTTAATCATAATCTTAACAAATTCACCCCGGAGTATATGGACCAAATGAAGAAAACGTCAGAAGCAATTAATCCTGACCTATTTTTTACTCCTCTCATGTATTTCGATTCATTGAATGAACCTTTTCTTCAGACACGTGGAGCATATATTGATGGTGTGATCATAGCCTTCAGAGATGGCGTCTACCGGAATACACAGGTATTTGCGTCAGAACAGGAACAAATCGATGCAGCATTTAGCCTGCTCAGCAAATATAATCTGTCGTTATATTGGATGATCTATGCCTCTCAATTGTCGAACACTCCTGCAAATCCATCGGCAAACTATATAAGAGAAGCGACTCAAATTGCGTTGAAGAATATGAAGCAGGGAAAAATCAAGGGAACCATCTCCTATGTCCTCAAAAAGAACTTTGAACCTGAACCAACCGACGATAAGGCATATGACGATAAAGGATATTTAAACTTTTTTATAGGAAGTGGCGTCCCAAGTTCTGCTGGTAATTACACGCAGGCATCCCAGCGAGTGCGGGTGAATAACTCCGACAACTATTCATTAACGTTCCAGACCATGAACCTTGGAGCAGACGTCTCCGGTTACCATAAAAAACAGCTGCTGGTTGATGGCAAGGTGGTCTGGGAACAGGATACTGCTGAAATAGTTCCCGACCTGCTTTGGAAACCAGTTACTGTAGATCTGAAACCGTATCTGACTGGAAAATCCTGGGCGAATATAACTTTCCGTTTTTATGAGAGGAAGGGAGTAAATAATTTCTGGACGTATGCAGGGTTTGATGCCTTGCAGCCAGTTGGTTTTACCGTAAACAACCCAAACTTTACCGATACAACCAGCTGGAATTTCTCATCTAACTATTCGGGTATCATCGGTGAGATCTTGCAATATGATGAACAGAGACGTGAGCGTGCATATAATCATATCAAGGTTTCCTATGCAACGTATGAATTGTATTCTTCCATTTACTCTTCAAATGTTGAATCTTCAACAAAAAGCAGCCTTCTTAAAAAGGCAGCAGCCATCATGACCTACCACTTTGGAGATCAAAATGACAGGGCAATTCAAGGTCTTGACAGTTTACAAAGCAAGATTGCTTCCTTAAAAGGAAAAGGAATATCTGTTGATCAGGCTGAAGCCTGGGAGGCCTTGATTAAGGAACTTAAGGAATATTATTCTGCTGTATAGCGTTTATTCTAAAAAGTTATGACGAGGTGAAGCGGTGTTTTATTAAAAAGCCTTTATATTTGTGACTAAAAAGCTGATCGCTGGTGATTCACTGGCGATCGGCCTTTTTCTCCGTTGGTTCAACATTCGTTTTCATGCGTTTCGTCTGGATTACCCATGCTGCTACTTCAAGGTGTTATCTAGAGCTAACTTCTTTAATGGGGTAGTACCAGCGAAGCTGTCACTACCCGCAGTAAGGTTCTTAAATTAGAAATGCAAAATATCTTCTATCTCCGAAACCCTTTATTCAATTGGAATTCGTGCCACAATGGAGAAGAAAAGAGTCTGGCGTAATCAAGCGGATCGGATTCAATCTGTTTTATCGGAAAAGAAGTGGATGGATATAGAGAGCCGGGTAAGAGAAAGTTGTTACGAAAAACAGTTCTTTATAGGAATTATGTTTTATGGTAGTTGAAGAGCTAAGAGTAAGTCCGATATACGCAATCTATGAGGCTAAATGTTTTAAAGTTAAACAAAGCAATGCCGAAATAACCATATTAAATGAAATGATAACATTAGCTGGCGAACCTAATGTTTTTGGTGATATTGAAAAAGGCTGGTCTAGCGTTTCTTGGGAGGAAGTTTTAAATCGCAATCCTGACATTATTGTTTTTATCGATTACGGAGAAACAACTCTTGAACAAAAAAAGAACTTTTTATTAAATCACCATGCACTTAGTGGTGTCAAAGCAATAAAAGAAGAACGGTTTGTAGTGCTTCCATTGTCTGCAGCTGCGGAAGGTATCAAGGGTCCAAGTTAGCAAAAAATTTTTATCTTGAAAAATTCTAGGTCTTTAGATCGGTTTAGTTCATATGCTTTTTGCAACATGAATCAGAATTAATCTACAGCAATGAAAAATTCAGTAACCTTGCACTTTAAGGGAGTTCTTCAGCAATAAAAAAACCCTTAGATTTTTAAAATCTAAGGGCTAATGTTCCTTCCTGTCCTTCCCGAGTAATAATGTACGTGTCCATTATTAAAGGTGGTTGTTCCAGAAAACTCATGATAATGTGTCCCATCGCTCAGATGGACAGCAGGTCCTGTGTCTCCTGAAAAACCATGAACATGCCCATCTGCAAAAGTGGTTTTTCCCTCATAGTAATGAACATGAGCAACGGTGTTATTTACTGGCGTTGTTGTTCCCTGAACGTTGTGCGAATGTCCGTTATTTATCGTCGTTTCCGTGGCATATTGATGTCGATGAAGAACTCTGTCATTCCATTCTATTTGTTCAATATCATGCTCGTGCACAGAACCCCCTCCTTATTCTTTTACTTTTGAATATATATGTAACAAATTAAACAACTATAACTCCAATCTTGATGTACACCAGCCACTTTTCCACCAAACCAGTAATTAAGAGCATAAGTTAGAGGCCATCTCGGCACCACCTTGGAGGCTGATTACAGCCATTAAAACTTACCGCATCTGCCATCTTATTTACCACTGAGTGACGTATGCTTTACCGTTTTGTGCCAATTTACTGACCATCTCACACAGGGAAGCCCTACAGGCCAAAGTCATTGGGTCTGCAGGGCTTCCGTTTTGCTTTCCTCAAGGTGCCTCAGGCACCGTTTATCTCTGAGCTAATCCGTGGCGCTCGCGCATAGAGACCTCCCCATCAATCAATATCTGATAGGAGTCATGGATGATCCGGTCGAGTATCGCTTCTGCGATGGTTTCGTTCCCTAATCTCAAGTGCCACCCGCTAGGATCGATTTGTGAGCAGTAGATGGTGGAGACTGTTTTATGTCGGGACTCGGAAATCTCAAGCAGAATTGCTGCTTCATCAGTCGTCAGATCAGTTAAAAGCCATTCGTCGAGAATGAGTAGGTCCACTTTTGTGTATTTTTTGATGAGTCGTCGATAACTTCCGTCAGCTGCCAGCTTCGCTAACGTGAGTTCATCAAGCAGTTCGGGTAATCGGATATACCGCACTCTGAAGGATTGCCGACAAGCTGATACGCCAAATGCGGTCGCAAGGTAAGTTTTTCCCGATCCTGTCGGACCCTTCAAAATCAGATTATGGCCATCCAAGATGTAAGCGCCACTGGCCAGCTTCAGTATCTGCTCTTTGTTCAGGCGGCGATCTGCGTGGTATTCAATATCTTCGATACAGGCATTAGAATTTATGAAAGAGGCGGCGTTGATCAGCCGATGCAGCTTATTGTTTTTTCGACGGGAATGTTCCAAATCGACGAGTAACGAAAAGCGCTCATCAAAGTCCATTTTTTGAAAATCTCTATTGGACGCCTGTTCCGCATAGGCCTCGGCCATCCCATTTAATTTCATTTCATTCAACTTGGTCATCGTTTGCTCATTCATTGGTATCCGCCCCTCCGTAATAGGCTGCTCCGCGCATGAAGCCATAATGGTTGTTGGTGCTTTCTGCCTTTCTTTTCAGCTCTAGCTCGGCATCATTTTTTTTGTTGTTCGCCAATAAGGTTTGGATACCTTTGACCGTAGGTCTGGCGGTCATCGAGATGATCATCTTACAGGCACGCTCAATTTCATACTTAGAGTATCGCCGTTCTGTCTTCTTCAGTGAAAAAATCGATTGAAGGGCCAACTTTTCTGTCTGCGAAGAGTCCAAAAGGTAGTGAATGACTTTTAAAGTGTTCCCACCGATGCTGCCCGCCCATTCCTTAGCGTTCTCTGGTGTCTGGTCGACATAGAGTTTATGGTTGTCAGGCATGTGGTCATGGGTCGTGGCCAACTGTCCAAACTTCCCATATAATCTTTTGTGAGAAGCGATTCGCATATGGTTGAAATAGATCTCGACGAGATTTTCTGAGAGACGTACCTCAACTTGCCGATTGATGTATTCATAAGGGACGGAATAAAACATGCTCTCGACAGAGACATGATAATCTGGTCGGACTTTAGCTGTCCTCCACTCAGACATTTTGTACGGTATTTCGGGAAGAGGAGAAAGGGCAAACTTCTCTTCTTCTTCAAAGGCGGAGAATCGACAACCCTGCTTTCGTGTAAAGGATCTGTGATTGAACTCTTCTAATTTTCCGCGAACCTCCCGGTTCAACTCTTCGATGCTGAAGCAGTGAGTATTCCTTAGTGCGGCGATAATCCAAGTGGAGATGACACCAACAGACCCTTCGACACTTGGCTTGTCTTTCGGAGCCCCTACTCGCGCGGGCATGACCACTGTTCCGTAATGGTCCGCCATCTCCCTGTATGTCGGATTGAGGACAAGCTCGCGCAACGTATGTTTGGTGACGCCGGCTTTCAGATTGTCTGGAATGACAATCTGTGTGCTTCCCCCGAAGTACGAGTACGCATGGTTATGGGCCGTGATCCAAGCGGACAAGTTCATGGACAAACTGGCTTCCGCATAAGACAACTGGCTGCACGGCAAGGTCGCCACGAAAATATAGGCTTTCGCTTTTTCACCTGTGTCCCGGTCAATGATGAAGGCGGTGGAACCGGCCCAGTCAACTTCCATGACTTCTCCTGGTTTGCGGCGGATATGCGAAGCGTTGCCTTGTGTTTGTTCGCATAACTACTGTAATGGCGCACAAAACTCCGATAGGAGTAAGGAATTTTCTTGTTTACACGGCACTCCGTCTCATATTCATGATGGAGGAGCGACAACGTGACATTCGGTTTGGCCAGTTCTTTGTGGATGTGGTCAAAGTCGATGGGCTGCCTTCCTGAAGCCTTCAAAGATTTTTCAGGGAACAAAAATTCCTCGAGCCATTTGTCGGTCACATCTTCGTCTAATGGTTCTTTCAGCCCTTTTCTCTCTGCTCGCTCAATCACCTCCGTCACTTTTTGTCTCGAATTGCCTGTGCTTGACGCGATGCTTCTTAAGCTGAATCCTTCCTCCTTCAACCTCAAAATCCTGGAATATTGAAGCATAAAAAATACCTCCTATGTATCGATGTCACACCTGAGGATGTGCACATCAATTATATAGAGGCATTATATTTGTTTGGTCGGTATCATGTCCTCAACTGGTAAATTCTTTGTCACTCTTTGGTAAATAAGATGTCAGACGTGGTACATTTCAATGGCTGTAATCAGGAGGCTGATATTTCATTCTACACGTATACCTTAATACTTTTAATTGAGGTTATAATTGTTGCAGTTAATCCAGCTATTATAACGATTGTCAAAGAATATATTAGTCTTTCATCTCTAAGGGTTAAGATTCCAATAAAAATAATAATGGCATCTAATAATAACAAAGCCATTCCAACATTTATAGAAAATAATTTCGAAATAATCAATGCTAGTAAGTCAATTCCCCCAGGACTGATATGTTCCCTCAACATAAATCCTAAACCAATGCCAATAGCGGTACCACCAAGGAGAACACTACATAAAGTTGACATGTGTACCATAAACTGAATTGGCGTTAACAAATAAATTATTACACTAGAGATTAAAACCCCTAACAACCCGTTAAAAAAATAGGTTTTATCATATAGACGGGCAACTATAAAAATCGGAGCATTTAAGCAAATAAAGGTAATGGCAACCTTAAACCCAAGTAAATAATTAAGAATTAAACTAACGCCCCATAATCCTCCATTAATTAAGTGAATCGGAATAATAAACCCGTTTATGCCAATTCCCATCAGTAAGCTTGATAAAACTGTTATTTTAATTTTTCGAATCATGAAATCATTCCTTGTCCAAATCATATATAGAATATATATGGTCAGGAAAAATAATTATACGCCACAAAGATTCAGAACCAATTGAAACTATACCTTTCATTTTCATTACGTAGACATAACAAATAAGATGCATGATAAAATGCATCTTGTTAAACACCTTGTTACTTAGTTTCATAAAGAGTATTTATAAGCGAAAAGCCAAATAAAAAGCCTATCCCCTATATTATGTGTACCCTATAGTGTAGACACATAGGGTACATAAGGAACAGGAAGCATTCCAAAACAGTGAAGAGTTTAAAGAACTAGCACGTTCACGTTAAAAATTGAAGCAAAAAATAGGGAATTTAAACATGGACAAGGGTATGATACGGCATCAACTGCGGGTCTATTTGGTATGGAAATACAAGGTGCAACAACAAAAAGGTAAATGAAAATAGGCACTTTCTTAGTACGAAAACGTTCAAGAAGGTGCCTAATTTTTTATGAAGTGATCCTAGCCTTTTTTAAAATGTCCTTCACATGGGGTAAACTTTACGAAGAGATGGCTTTTATTCACCTTGTTTTTTCTTGATTAGGAGAGTATTATCTTACTGCTGGTAATCCCGTATATCTCAACCCCTTTGTAGGATTTACTTTCTGGCAGACAATCGACTAAACATCAGAACGGCAAATAACAATTTCGCCGATTTTTTTTAACACCCAGCCCCCTCTTCTTGCTTGCGGCCATAAAATTAAACTTAACTATCATTATTTAATTTTTCCTAATTTAGTCATCACTACAGTAAAGCTAGAGGTTTTGCAAAATTCCTCAACCAAATTCTTATTATGGACTACCTTCCAGAGCCGGTCAAAAAGGGTGCTGAATTCTTCCTTGTCTTTTTCATTTAAAGCGAGGAGAAACACTAATTGGACGTGGTTCCCTCCCCATTGCACCGGTTTTTTTAGAATCCCAATCGCAATGCATGAATCGAGTGCATTTTGTTTTACCGGATGTGGAATAGCTACTAAATTGCCAATTGAAGTGGGTGATATATCTTCCCGTTCAAGAACAGAATCCAGGTAGGAATCATCTACATATCCCTTCCTATTTAATGCGCTAGCCAATGATTTAATAATGGCTGCCGGTTCTTCTTCTTCAATCTCCGGGAAAAATAATTCTTCACTAAATAAATTCCGGAGTTTTTCAAACGATTTCTCTTGGTCATCATTTAAAAACCTTCGTGAAATATAGTTATTGACCATATCCACGTCTTTTTCTGTTAATAATGCGTTAATATGCAGAATCGGGATCGTTCGTTCTTCTTTTACTGGAACTGTACTTAAGATTAAATCAACATCTTGATTTTCAATATCCTTTAAGGAATAAGAAGGATACGTTCCAACAATATTTAATCCTGGAAACTCACCTTCAATGCTTGCAGCTAGAAGCTTGGCTGTTCCCATACCTGAAGCACAAACAATGGCTACTCGCCTTACCTTACGCTTTTTCTTATTTTTTATACTTTCGATTGCTGCAGCTAAATGAACAGCAATGTATCCAATCTCATCTTCATTTATTTTCATTTGGTGTTCTCTCAGAATGATGTCAGAAGCAACAACGGCTAATTCAAAAGCAAAAGGGTAGTTTTTTTTGATTTCTTTCAACATCGGATTTCGAAGGTTCATTTTATATCTCATTCGGTTCATAGCTGATCGTAAATGCAATCCCAATCCATAAATAAGTTCTTTATCGTCCATTAAATCAATCCGATATACTGTGTTTATCTCTTCTAGAATATCTATCACTAGTTGATAATTACTTTTTCCGATTAATTCAATAAAATCATCTCGTAATATATTTCCATCCCGAAACCGCTTTGCTCCGAGTAGGTGAATGGTAATATACGCGATTTCCTCATCCGGAATGTTTATGGAGAATTCCCTTTCCAATGACTTTACGATATTGGATGCCACAACGTATTCTTTCTCTTCTTCTAGATGATTAAGCTCCAATTTATCAAGTTCAACGTTTTTCCCCTTTTTTATGCGTTGTATTCCAATCGCAATATGCATAATTAAGTTATTCAACGGCATTTCTGCTATATTAAAAGGCAGCTGCTGAATATGTTGTTTTGTGATGTTTTCAATTAAATCAATATCTATTCCTTCGGCCAAAAAATGGTTGTTATTTTCCACTGTTTTTGTTTGCTCATTTTTAATATTGGCCAAACAATCTGATAAACAAAAACGAATGTTCATCTCATTTCCTGCTATTTTTATTCCATAGTTTGGTTTTTTATAAATGGAGACATCAAATTTACTCAATAGCTTTTCTACTTGTTTTAAATCGTTGTCTACCGTTGATTTACTTACAAATAATTCCCTGGCTAATTGCTCAATTGTTATAAAATCATCAGCCATAATGATGTTTTTTAAAATGTACAGAACTCTTTCTTCGGGTAAAATAGGCAGGGTTTGTGCTTCCGATGGTTGATTTAACTGGAACAATTCTTCAATTAATTCTCTGATTTTCTTGTCGGGGGTCGGTTGTATAAAGTAGCCAATTCCTCTTTGAGCATCTATTTTCACACCGATTTTTTTCAACTCATGATTTAAAGCAGATATATCATTTCTTATCGTCCGTGATGTGACCGCCAATACCTTTGATAAGTATCCGCTTGTGACAGGCTCTTCGTTTGCTAGTAATTCTTTAATTATTTCTTTTAGACGATTGTTTAAAAAATCCAAAAAGTGTCCCCCCTTTCTTAGCAGATATCCTTACTATTATTTCATCTGACTTGCTTTTCATGCTAGATAAAAAAATGCCATACATTAAAAGGAAGACCTTGAAAAGAGTCTTCCAACTCTCTGTTTCAAGGAATCACCCTTTTTGATGACGTTATTTACTTATTTTCAAGGTAAAAATTTCATTACTCGCAACATCGTTTATTCCGATCTCGTTATGATTTAATTGAATTCGTTCATCTGCTTCAGAAATAAGAATCTCATTTAAATCCACCAGTTCAATTTTATTGAAGAATTCCGGGTTTACAGAAGCCTTTACCAACGGAAGTACCTGATCGGTTGTATTATATATTCGTACAATGATACTGTCATCATTTTCGCATTTTTTTACAGCACTGATAGCCATATGCGGGTTATCAATTTTAAAGAATTCATTCTGATCTTTAACCATTGCTGTTTCAGACTGATGATAGACCGGAATCGCTAATAATGGAGTTACATATTCGTTAGACTTCCTTCCAATTTCCGCCCTGGTACTGCCGCCGGAATATGGGACGATGGAATACTCCATTTCATACTTTCCTATCAGACTGCTATCTGGTGTTTCAACATGAAGTCCTGATCTTCTTCCGGGGCGGTCCACTAGGTCCTGGTTACCCATATAATCTGTTCCACACAGCAATGTAAGTGCAATGGTTGGTTCTTGTCCACTCAGTATCTCATATTGAGGCAGTCCTTTATTAAAAATAGAAAGCCCATTTTTTTCATCTGAGACATCGACAAATTTTTGTTGAGGATAGATTGGATAATACTTTTCCTCCCAGTTTTCTTCTTCCCAATATTCTACTTGAGGCAGAACATTATCACGGCGAATGGTTCCGAATTGTTGATCAGCGATATGAGTGCCTGCCTTAAGCCCTGTTTCAAAAAGGGCACGAATTCTATGATTTTTCACCGTGTTATCTATAACTGTTCTTATATCTATTCTGTCCTCATGACGGTTTACCGTGACAAAGCTTTCAATCGTGGACACTCTGAATTCCTTTGAACGCCCGTTAACATCCGAATCCACAGGAAAATGCAGAGTATGAACGATCCTTACGGTAGCAAAAACAGGACCATTATGAACGACTGATATCTCAGGAGCAGAGTCCTTTGTTGTTATGATTTCATCTTCCCTAGGCGGAGAAAAATCATATTCATCTCCCGCATTCCCACCCTCTTCGAATACATTGAGGCTAGAAAATATCCTTCCTGTTGAATGTTCTTTAACGGCAAGGGATCCATTTGGTTGAACTTCTGCTTGAAAATAATCATTTGAAAATACACCGTCTTGATAAACAAGAGACGAATCATGCTCAGTGGATTCATTCTCTTTGAGATAGAATGTTTTATAACCGAAGCCATTCATTTCTGCAAGAAACTTGATATGGGTCGTCCATACAAAGTGATCTTCGTTCTTTACGCCAATCTCAATTTGTTTATCGTTTAAGTTTTCTTGCTTGGTTTCAACAATTTGATAAGGAACGTGATTTCCTGCAGAATCCGTAATGGCAAAATGCTTTGATTTTAATTGAAGAACAGCATCTGCAATATTGCTTCTTTTGTGACCCAATGTGTTAAACACAACAAGGGGGTTGCCTTTGTTGTAATCAAATTGGATTTTATCAATTAGATCTGCCGTTGTGTCATTTTGAAGAGTCTGCCCGATTTGCTTAGCAAATTGATACCTTAATTCCATTTCCTTATGCGTAGCATCTGTGCAAACATTGCAAATGGAATCATGCGCATGGTTTTGAAGTGTATATTTCCATCCCTTATTGATTATTGCATTGTCGTAACTGTTGCCTAGAAGAAGAGACATTGAATTAAGAGGTTCCAGGTACTTTTCATATAAGTTTTGAACTTCAAAGTTTTCCTTTTTCAAGTCCAAGCGGGTTGATGCGATACTTACATGAACGCGCATATTTTTACCTTTTCTAAATTCTCCCGCAATGGTTTCCAGGTTTTCTGTTTCTTTCTTTACCGCTGTAAAGTAATCCATGAGCTGGCTGATTTTTATCGAATAATCTAAACCTTGAGAAGAAAAATGACGATTCAATTCTTCAACGATTTCCGGAAGCTCTTTCACTGCACTTCTTTGGTCAAAGCCACACATTAATAACAGATTAGGGGACGTAAGCATTTTATTTAAATCATTCATATTATCATCAATGATTTTCAAATTTTGATCGAGGTTAGCAGAAAGCATTCTTCCATTTCCATAGCCTAATGGCAAATGGGTTGTAAACACCTTTGACCCATCCGGTCCTTCCCACCAGAATTCTGTTTTCTCTGTTTCCTCGTTTGTAATACCACGCCAAAACAGTGCGTGATGAATACCAAATCCATTTAATACCTGAGGAATTTGTGCAGCCTGTCCGAAGGAATCTGGAAGATAGCCAATTTTCATGGCCATTCCGAACTCATTAGCGATTTGCTGACCAATTAACAAGTTACGAATAAGAGATTCCCCGCTCGGAATAAACTCATCCGGTTGGATATACCACGGTCCAATGAGTAATCGGCCTTCTCTAACCAGCTTTGCTATTGATTCACGTTGATTAGGCTTGATCTCTAAATAATCCTCTAATACAATCGTTTGTCCGTCCAACATGAACGATGTATACTTTGGACTATTGTCCAGCAATTGAATTAACTCATCCATAAACCTTACAAGCTTTACACGATATTGTTGATAGGTTTGGTGCCACTCTCGATCCCAGTGAGTGTGGGAAATAACATGAAAGTTCATTTAGATGCCTCCATTATTATAATGAAAAACAAGGGGAACCTATGATTTAGATCCCCCCTCTCAAATTTATGATTTACGCTTCTTCTGTAATCGGCATTTCTTCTTCAATATTATTCTTTAAGGCAGCTACTATAAAAGCCGTTACAAGGATTGCAGCTGTAAAAGCAATTAAGAACATAATGGGTTTTGTGAAGAATGGCAGTACGAATACACCGCCACTTGGGACTGGGGCTTTTGCACCTAATGAAAGCGCTAACCCGCCGCCAACCGCTGAACCAATGACAATCGATGGAATAACACGCAGTGGGTCACTTACTGCAAATGGAATAGCCCCCTCCGTTATTCCTGTTGCTCCCATGAATGTACTTGGAAGCGCACTTTGTCTTTCTGCTAACGTAAATTTCTTTGGAGCTAGTCTGGTTGCAAGTGCTAAACCAATAGGCGGTGTCATGATTCCGATCCAACAAGCCGCCATTGGAGCATATACACCATCTTTCAACATACCTACACAGAAAGCAAAAGCTACTTTATTAACAGGTCCTCCCATATCAAACGCCATCATAGCACCTATAATTAGCCCAAGAATTAATAAGTTCCCGCCGCTTAATGAAGTTAACCAAGCGGTTAATTCTTTTGAAAGTGCAGCAATCGGCTGACCTATAATATACATTAATAACGCAACACTTCCTGCGCCCAATAAAGGAATAACAATGATTGGTTTTAATTGAGCAAAATATCTATGCATAGGCATTTTTTTTAGTCCCTCTACGATATAACCCGCAAGGAAACCTGCAACAATCCCGCCTAAAAAGCCTGCTCCGATTTCATTTGCAATCAAACCACCTACCATTCCAGGAGCAATACCCGGCCTGTCAGCAATCGAGTATGACATATAACCCGCCATAACTGGGACCATAAGAGAGAAAATGAGAGTACCGGTTTCTACTATTTTTTTAGCGTAGCCTGTTTCTTGTTCTCCACCGCCAAGCAGTAATCCGATCGTAAGTAACAATCCCCCCGCTACGACGAAAGGCAGCATATATGAAACACCGGTCATTAGATGTGTTTTTGCTTCTTCTAGCACCTTTTTCATAGTGACCTTCCTTTCCTAACAACGATTATTTCTTTGCAAGTTCGATAGCCTGATTTAGTAATCCTTGAGGATTTTTTACCGCCTCTGCAACTGAAACTTTAACGGTTGGGATATTATTAAATCGTTCAGACTTTGCAATGGCCGTATCTACCGCAAGAATAAGTGCTTCTGCTTCTGAGACTTCTTTTTCTTTGATGGCGTTTTCAATTCCCATCGCACCTTGTTTTTCAACCTTAATTTTTAAACCCATTTTTTTAGCAGAAGCTTCTAAGGCAGCAGCAGCCATATGTGTATGTGCAACACCAGCGGGACAAGCTGTAATAGCGATCAATTTCATAACAATCTCTCCTTATGAGTTGGATTTTTTACTAACGCAATCTTCTAATAAACGTAATACATTCTCTTTATGTGCAGCATTCATTAAACTTGTCCGAAAATCATCATCGATTAATTTTCCAGACAGTGTGGATAGAATTTGAAGATGAGTGGTTCCACCTTCTGATTCTGGGATGGCAAGCATGATTACAAATGAAACTCCTCGATCATCCATTGCTTTCCAATCCACTTCATTTTTCATTTTTCCAATAACAATGCTCGTATTCTTGACGGTTTCACTTTTGCAATGCGGAATCGCAATCCCATTTCCAAAGCCTGTTGTGAATTGTGATTCCCTTTCCATTACCCCTTGAATAAAAGCTGATTTTGATTCAATGCGATCCTGGTTTTCGAGTAACGAAGCCAGGTACTCAATCACTGCTTGTTGATTTGAAGCATCAATTTTGAGATCTATCAGGTCTTCATTAATCAATGATGTTATTTCCAAAAATTCCACCCTCATTCTCTTTGGTAGCGGTATAAGAAATAATCCGGATTTATTTCTTGTTTACTTATCTAGTTATTAGTGAAGGAACCTCCTATTGAACTACACTTATTATTATAAAACCGTGCTTAACAGAATAAAAATTAACTCTTTTCCTAAGTGCATAGGAAACGCTTACACACAGGTACAAAAAAGAAGAACCATGTATTAAAACAGGTTCTTCTTTCTTATTGTTGTATTAAACGGCATATCCAAAAAATATAGATCAGTTTGTACTTGAACTCCTGTCAGCACTTGAATATGAAACTCCCGGTGACCAGTTGGTTTCAACATCTGCAGGAAACTTCGAAAAATAGTATTTCCCTTTTGTCATTACTGATATGAGTACATGTAACACAGGTCCAGTAAGCATCGCTAAAAAGGAGGCGTAGTAAATCGGATAAACATTAAACACACCAAGTGTGCCAATAATAACAGCTACGGATAAAGATATAATACCTGCCGGGTTCCAGGAACGAAGATACTCCTGTCGATACTCCACAAATTCAGTGGGAGCCAGTTTAAACACTTTTCTGCAGATATAATAATCTGTTAGGATAATGAAAACCCAGGTGTTCGTTAATATACCGGTAATAGCCAGGAAAGTATTCATATATTGAAGAACATTCACCGCGTAAAATATGACCCCTAACAGCCAAACCAACATCATCCACCATTGTCGGCCAGGACGATAATTAAACATACTGTCCATCGTATTGGATAGAGCCAACGATCCGGAGTACAAATTCATGACATTGATTCTTATTTGGGTTATGACCGCAAACACAACACCAACTATTCCCATTACAAAAGGGAACACAAAACCTGGATCAGAAGCCAGCGAATAGGTGGTATTTTCAAGGTTGGGCAAAAGTGTATAAGCGAGCATTGCCCCGAGAAGTATAACGGCAAGCATCGGAATTAACATTCCGACCATAATCGTAGCGGTTCCTTTATACGTTATACTTGGTTTCGCAAAACGTCCATAATCTGTAGCCAATAAACCCTGAAATACAAGCTGGCCATTGGCCATATTCATTGCCGTCCACATCGTAGTTGCTGTTACATCGTTTCTTGGCATCCAGGAAGCCGTTCCAACAATATCATAATTAAACGAAAGCTGATACATTCCAATAAGGAATAAAATAAGAAAGATAGGAACTCCCCATGTTTGCAAAAATTGCATGGACGTCATCCCTTTCCACACAAACCAGATCGTTATTAAACCTAAAACAGCAAAAATCGCTATTCCCCCAGCGGAATTAATTTCAATACCTGCATAATTGGCAATAGCATGGGTAACGATTGTTCCTTCAAAAATAAAATAAAAGATATAGTTAATCGCATATATCAATGATGTTACCGCCGAGCCCAAGTACCCAAAACCAAGCCCTCTTGTTAACAGACTCATCGACAGGCCTTCTTTGCTGGCAATCTTCATCGTGCATGAACCGATAATGGTGGCACCGATAAAAAAGTACAAAATAGGGATGAGCATGGTCGGCCAGCCAACTGTATAACCAAATTCGGCACCATAAGTAAAGAAAAACATCGCCGTCGAATTTCCTAAAAGAACAAGAATAATTGCGGGTATTGGCCAGCGGTAACGAGCAGGAACACGGCCTATCGCATAATCTTCTACCGCTTCTGCTTTGGTAATATCCTGAGGCCCCTGAAACCATTCTTTCCACTTACTCATACCTTCCCCCACCTTTTCAATTTTTTTCTTAACAATAATTAAGACAATTTTCGATGGATATCAGCAAGTTGTTCATACATTCGTGTTGTTAGATCTCTTAATACCGGAAAATACGGCCGAACCTTATGATGGGCTTGAATATCGATTTCAGCCAGAGTGATACATTCTCCCTCGTATGGCGCTTTACAGAGAATTGGATGCCCTGGTACCTTGGTCTCCTTGTCACCGGCACTTACAATACAGCCTCCACCCCAATACTCGGTATCCCCTTCTTTCCCCACCAGGTTGGTATAAACAAAATTAATGATATTTTCCATTGCCCGAACTTTGACGATCGGCTCAAATATCTCTTTTTCAAATGTGGGAGAACCAGAAATTCCAACGATTAAATCAGCACCTTTCATCGTAAGTGCACGTGATAATTCAGGAAAAAAGATATCGTAACAGATCAATACTCCTATTTTTCCTATTTCAGTATCGTAAACGGGTAAGTCTTCACCTGCTTTAAAATATCTGCGGTCTGGAAACGCTCCCGGTCCTGTTTGGTCTGTTGCGTGTCCTGGCAACGTATTCTTTCTCCATTTTCCAATAAATCCATTGGGTCCTACTAATGCAGCTGCATTATATAGAACACCGCTAATACTTTTCTCCGGCATGCCCCAAATAATATGGATATCATGATTGTGCGCCAATTCTTCAAAAAAACATGTTGCCTCTCCCGGTATTGGTTCGGCCACTTCGAAAAAGTCATCACCACAGTTATATCCGGTTAATGCTAGTTCCGGAAACACGATTAATTGGGCGCCTTGCTCCACCGCTTCAAGCGTCAGCTCCTTCATTTTCTTTAAATTTTGCTTTTTGTCACCAGTAACTGGTGTAATTTGTCCAATCGCGACCTTTGTCAATTTGAGAACCTCCTCTATTTTACTTTTTAATTCCCACTATTTAATTAACTTAATGAGCCTTGCTACATCCCGTGATGTATTTATCAGTAATTGTTTACCATTGTTAATGGCATCCTGCAAACTCATCGGACCATTTGTGATTGATTGGCAGCTAATAAAATAATCATATAATTGCTCATACCCTCTTCCCAACGATCCAGAAATTAATAACGGTTTGGCATTGTAGCGTTCAGCAATTTTCGCAACATAAATGGGAACTTTCCCGTATAAAGATTGAAAATCAGACTTTCCCTCGCCTGTCACAACCCAATCCGCAGATTTTATTTGGTGCTCCAATTCCATTGCCTCAGCTACAATTTTGGCTCCCGATTGAATTTGGGCGCCGAGTACTAAAAAGGCAAATCCCAATCCCCCAGCGGCGCCAGCACCCGCCTCGTTTTGCATTGACCCACCTAATGTTCTTTCCAAAAGGTCAGCATAATGTTTTAAACCAAAATCCAGCCGTACAACATCTTCAGGTGTTGCCCCTTTTTGAGGACCAAACACATGGGATGCTCCGCTTGGACCGCAGAGAACATTATCAACATCACTCGCTACGATTAATTCACATTCTGTCAGTATTGGGTTAATACCAGACAAGTCAATAGAATGAATTTGTTCGAGTCCGCCTCCATTAGGTGGAACCATAGTACCTTTTTTATCAAGAAAGATCCCGCCTAACGCCTGTAACATGCCCATCCCGCCGTCATTGGTGGCGCTTCCACCTAAACCTATGATAAATTTACGGTATCCCTCATTCAACGCATGGTTAATCTGTTCACCCAAACCATATGAGGTTGTAATAAGCGGGTTCCTTTCAATCACCATCTGTAGGCCCGCTACATTTGCAACTTCAATAACTACGGTCTGTTCATCCCCTAAAACTCCATAGCAGGAATTTGTCTCTTTACCATGGGGACCTGTGCTTCTTATTTCCACTTTTCTTCCTTTAGTGGAATAAACTAATGCATCCATCGTTCCTTCTCCGCCATCAGCCATTGGAAAAATATCAACCTTAGCGGCAGGTAATTCAGATTCAAATCCTTTTCGTATACTAATTGCTACTTCCCTTGCCGAAAGACATTCTTTAAATGAATCAGGAGCTATTATTATTCGCATCATAAGCCTCGCTTTTTGTCTATTCAAAATTGTCATATTATTAATCTATCTAATAATCTACATAAATTCATTAACTATATTTCTAAATTTCACCGCACAAAATCGGAAAATTTTTGTTCAAATGCACAAAAAGTGAAGTACTATTATTTTGAAGGAGTTGAGATCGATGTTGATTACATCAGAACTTGCACAGCCGATCATTGGAAAAATAGCAAAAGTTGCAGGCCGTAACATTAACATAATGGATGCCGACGGTGTCATCGTTGCCAGCAGCGATTCAGAGAGGATTCATCAGGTTCATCAAGGTGCCATCGAAGTCATGGAAATGAAATCGGAACGTTTGATCTATCCTTCTGAATGTGGAAATTTAATGGGCACTAAACCAGGAGTGAATTTACCAATCTTATATCTAAATGAATGCATTGGCACTGTAGGTATAACGGGGGATCCTAAAGAAGTTTATAATATCGCCTCCATTGTTAAAATAACGGTCGAAGCTCTTTTACAGCAACATTATTTGAGTGGGCAGCTCAACCAAAAAAGGAAGGTTATTCAGGAATGGGCTCTTGACCTAGTTAACCCACATTTCACAAATTTCATTGACTTAGAAAAAAGAGCTGAATTCCTTAAGATGAATACAGCGCAATTATGTACGTTTGTTCTGGTAGAAGTGGGAGACTTCACCAATAAAACATCAATATATGACGAGTTATCGGAAAAACAGGAACGAATTCTGCAGCTTATGAGTCTTTATTTCACTCCACATTTCATTTCCTTCATTGGAAAAGATCAATTTATGATGGCATTTCAAGATAAAAATAATCACGATTTGATTAAAATCAGGCATTTATCGGAGCGCATATATGAAAAATTAAGGAATGAGCATTTTGATGTTTGTATAGGCATTGGTACTTCTAAAAAAACCATTATTGGATACCGGGAAAGCTACAAGGAGGCATCACAAAGCATTAAAATAATAAAAAAGTTGAATTATCCAAAAAAGGTTATGCACATTCATGAATGGGGCATTACAAGAATACTGGATAAAATCCCAGAGGAATTCATGAATTCCTATTTTAATGAATTTTCACATCAAAGTTCTTCTTATTTAGATTCCGAGTTACAAGATACTCTTGAAATGTTCTTAGACTTGGATTTAAATGTTGAACTAACTTCTAAACAATTAAATGTTCACCGAAATACAGTAAACTATCGACTTGATAAGGTGAAACAGCTTTGGGGATTAAATCCAAAACGTTTCAATGATGCAGTCCAACTGAAAATTTTTCTGTTTTTCTTAAAAATTAATGAAAACAGAAACGCAACTGTTTGACCTATTGGATCATGCAAAAAAAAGGCGCTTTCTATTTAAGAATGCACCCGTTTGTTGAATAAAAACTAAACAATCAGCGTGAGGGCAACGAAACTGATGAAAGCGACCGTCTGGACCAATAGCATCCGAGTTCCACACAGATGCCTTGGAGTTGTACCTGAAATAGAATCAATACAATACAGCTCTTTAAGCTAAGGAAAAATGTTGGACAAGAACGACCAAATCTTTCAGCGTCGTTATCAATTGATAACATTTCAGACAAAATTAAAAACCATCCATTTGTTTCATGCTTCTATTTGTTTCTTTCAGGTTGTTAGGGTTCAACAATTGAATATTTTCATCCACTGAAATGGCTTTTTTATTGAGTTAAAGTGGCAGTTTAGTTGAAGGTGAAACTTTTCAAACTAGGAGTTATAAGTTAAAGAAAAAAGCGATTCTTTATGAGAATCGCATGTTTAAATCACTAAAGCATTTATTAATTAACAATGGCCACGGACCTTTTTAGTAGTAAGCACGCTTAATGCATCCCTTACTTTCTTTGCAAAGGCCAGTGGTTTATCGATTGATTCAAAATGCATAAACATAAGCCGTGGACTTTCAAAAAGCCAATGATTATGAACCGCAGTAACGATAATCCCATGTTCACGTAATTTACTAATAAAGGGATTAATTTCCTCTTGAAGGATTACAGTTTCCCCACTACAAAGCGCACGACCATCTTTTGTCATGGACTCAAATGTAAACATTTGAGGAATGAGTAAAAATGACCTTCCTCGTCTACCAAGGACAACAGGTTTTATATTGTTACGCAATTTCATTACCGTACAAATTCCATTTTCAAAAGTGTGCATTGCCCCACCAAGAATGTCATTGAATTCATCACAAAGACCTGGATTACCTATTATTACTTTCTTTTCGTAATCACAGTTACCATAAACATCTCGGGTAATTAAAACCTTCATAGCTTCTCTAACTTTTCTGGCAAATCCAAGTGGTTGATCGATTGATTCAAAATGCATATACATAAGTCGTGGCTTATCAAAAAGCCAGTGATTATGAACGGCAGTAACAATAATACCAAACTGGCGAAGCTTGGTTAAAAATGGGTTGATTTCTTCTTGAAGAATAACAGTCTCCCCTAGGCATAGTGCATTCCCTTTTTCGTCCATATTTTCGAACGAAAACGCTTGGGGAACAAACATAAAAGACTCAGCCTTTCTTCCTAAAACCACTGGATGAATGTTCGTGCGTGACCGCGTAGCCAAGCAAACACCATTAACCACACTAGGTGTTGAATTGAGGATCCTTGCAAATTCTATGCAAAGATCTGATGGGTTCATGTCCATGTTTCTAATTTGGTTTCCTCCTAATCATATTTATTTTTTAGGATATGCTCTCGTTCATTTTTTGAAAGGTATATATGTCCTAATCAAACCCTTTACATTTCCTTCCCTATTACAATCGAAAAATATAAGTGAACAAGTATAGTCCATTTTGTCACAAAACCCACATAATGATAGTGAAAAAGCTCTGTGTTAGCTGTAGTCTTATTTACTGTATCCAGTCTTAAGATTTTTTCCGTTCATTATTACTTAAATTTGAAATCTCATGGCTAAACCACTCCAACTGATTCCATGACCAGCAAAACCAGGAGAGTAGATATAAATAAAAAAAGCACCCATCCTTGTGGGTGCACATTACCTATAATGTATTTTTCATGCACCACTATTGACATTAGAATCTCATTTTCAATACATCTGGCTGCATACGTCGCAAGCTTCGTACCCTTCCCTCTCGAATAGCTCTCGATCGCCTTGATCAGTCCAATGGTTCCGATGGAAATCAAGTCTTCCGTATCTTCCCCTGTATTTTCAAATTTCTTTACGATATGTGCAACCAAACGCAAGTTGTGTTCGATCAGTTTGCTTCTGGCCTCCTGGTCCCCTTCGGCCATCGCTTTTAAGTATTCTTTCTCTTCATTTTCGGAGAGGGGCTGCGGAAATGCATTGTTTTTTACGTAGGAAACAAACAGCATGACTTCTTTAAAAAAGTACGCTAATACGGCAAGCAACCCGGACATACAAACACCTCCCGGCTTTTTTTGTTACTCTTATCTGTATGCCCGGTTGGGCTTGTTAGGTGTCTGTACCAGGGAATAAAGATTGCTCTGCATTGTTACAATAAACATAACACCAAAAAAGTAGAGCAGAATACTGTTCCTCACGATGATGTACTTTTGCCCCGCGCTTGGCAGGAATCCAGTGCTCGTTGAGTATTTTGCAACGAAGCTATGTCCAAATAGCCGCCGTACCTGATCGGTTATATGTATTTCGATAAAGAATCAAAAAGCTGTTAAGTTATAAGAAATAAAACCACGGATTCCTGTTAATCTGTGGTTTTTGATGTTTGATAAACCTTTTTACATTGCTTTTAATATCTGCTCTAATTTTAGTTTTTGTTCTACAAGCGGTTGTATCGTAAAGTTTACCATTTTTTTATAAATGGAAAGAATGGTTTGGCCATACGATGTACCAGGAAATGCCCACTTCCCATTCAGCTGTGTCCAGGCAACCGCACTGCCACGATCCACCAAACTAAATAACGGATCAACGAGAAGATATCCTTCTGGGATTTTTTCTGTAGAAGCATAAGCAAAAAGATGTTGAATATGAGCAAGTACACCTTCTTCAGCTGTTTTGAAAGCCGCTCCTGGATTTCCTTCACCTGCAGCACCAATACCGGCAAAATTGTTTTGTTCTTTGCGAATGATTCCCGTAAAACGAAAATAGTTGGTTTCGTGTACCGCTTGCGCAAAAGCCACATCTGCTCTTACCCCGAAAATTTCTCCAAACCTATGATAAAGGGCACCAAGAAGTGGAGCATTCGGATTTACCATCTGAACAAAGAAATCCATCTGTTGATCGGTTAAACTGGTTTCTCCTCTAATCGTAAACTTGTCCTCTGGTTTGGATGGCAGTTGGGAAGGAGCACCTTTAGGTTTCTCCGTCACTATATATACATCTGTAATGCCACCTCTTTTTAAAGCATTCACACGTTCTTTTGCATTTTCTCTGCTGGAAAAGGCACCGGCCAACACACGATAATGCTGTTCGCCTAAAATTAGAATTGGATCAATAAATGCTTCTATTCCCTTTGATTCCAGATACGAGACTCTTTCTTCCGCATTTGTTCGATTTTTCAATGAACCAGCAATTACTTTATAAAAAATTTTCGGCTGTGGTTTAACGGGTAAATCTAATGCCTTGGCAATGGCTTCTGCAATATCGATCGACACGTCCTCAATAAAAGAGGATTGGTTAAGAAAGGCATGATCTTTTAGATTATCGACAAATAAAACTTCCAAAAGTAACGCAGGACTTTTAGTTTCTCGAAGCACATGGAAGTTTGCTCGTTTTTTTCCTCGATCCGTGATATCATATTTCACTTTTACCTGGTTCATAATGGCTTCATGAATGACTTCCTGATAGGTTTTAGTCTGTTCAGGAACATGACCATTAAAAATATAACTCTCAAACCCGCTTCCGCCACCTGCATTGTTGTGTATGGAGAGATAAAAATTTGGAGCTGTAGAATTCGCCAAATCAGTACGCTCTTTTAAGGATAAAGCCTTATCGCTAGTTCTTGTCATTATAATTTTAACAGTATAGGTTTTTTCCATATAATCCCTTACCCTCAAAGCTATTTTCAGGTTGAAAAGTTTTTCCTGAGACTCTTTAAACGTCGCCCCAAGATCACTGCCTCCGTGTCCTGGGTCTATTACTATCACTTTCAATCTCTGATCACCCCTAGCGCTTGTCCTTCCATATCATATGTTAAGGAATGATAGTTGGTTTGGGTAAAAAGTCGAGTTCTAATCAAAAAAGTAAGGAAGTAAACAAGAGATTTATGGAACCATGCTAGACCTTTGCAAATAAGCAAACTATAATCCTAAAACAGTTCCCGGTAATAAAAAAAACCTTAGATTTAAAAATCTGGGGGCTTTTTATTACCGTTTCTCTAATGTACCTGTCCGTAGGTATCTACCATAAACTTTTCCGAAGGTAATTTGTTAAGAGGGCGTTCCGACTCTCTTGAACGGCATAAGGAATGTAACGACTGAGAAGTTTCCTTCCCTTTTCCCTGCTCCCTCATAGATAGAAGCAAACGGGAATTCATCGCACTGTTCTCCTCTTTCAGAGGGATCATAGGTAAGGGTTTTTCGCAAAATCTTTGATGGCCGAGTAACCTCAAATGTACCCGCAGCAAAGGAAAAATAAAAATACAAAATAAATGCGAGTTTGCAAGACGTTTATCTATGCCAAGCTATCAATTCTCGCATCTAATGTAATAAAGAAATAAAAGAAATTGAAATTGGAGGAAAAAAAAATGAGTTTATTCGATAATATTTCTGCAAGAGATGTAGACAGATTTGAGAGAGCAGCAGCAGCAAGAGCTGAGGCGGCGGCAGCGGAAAGAGAAGAGGAAGAAGCAGCTGCTAGAAAATGCCACCCGTGCTGCAACGGCAATGTAAGTGCTTTTAACGCACTTTCTGGTTTTAATGCGGGTGGTCTTAATTTCGACCTCGCCCAAGCTGACGTTGCGAAACAAGTTACTGAAAGATGTATTACAATAAAGGATTCCTGTGATGTATTTGTCGAAGTCGAGTCCGAACAAACTTCGATTGTCGTTCAAACGATGATCAATGCGATCACTGTTGTTATTACAGCCACTTTATCAAACCTTGATCTGAATGATGACCTGCTTCAAGCAGATTTCCTGCAACTGTTCGCACAAAAACAAAGGACACGCGACAACATTTGTATTGAGAATTCAAGAGGCGTTCGAATAGAAGCAGAAACTGAACAAGCTGCTATCGCGGTTCAAACGATGGCCAATGTATTGACCGTAGTTCTTACTTTAATTGCATCAAACGCATCCTAATTATAAATTACACCTGAAGGAAGGTTCAGGTGTTTTTTTCTATTACCGAAACCACACCTTATGAGCCAATGATTAGTTATATGAACGGTGAGTAGTGAAAATCATAAGTATTGCTGTCTCATATATAAACAATCTCCCTTACACACAACCCGATCATATATGACCGGGTTTTACAAGCAAGGGTTTAATAGGATTTCTTTAACATATCTATGAGTCCTATAGTGTTAACATAATTGTATTTTTAGCAGAAACGCAAGAGGATTCTTATCTTTATAAAAATTGACTAGTACCTACTGAAATTTTCCCCTTAACCTGCTTTAACGTCGCAACTATAAGAAAGCTAACAATCACTAATAAGAGCCATGAACTCACCTTTCCTAGATGAACGAGACTCCATGCATCGGTTTGATTTGGATATTCCCAAGCTCCAAAGAACGTTGCGACATTTTCAGCTATCCATATAAAAAATCCGATGAGCACAAAAGAAAGTGCAAGTGGCATACGGTAACGGGTTCCATCGACCTCATATGTGACCCAAGATTGCCAAAAGACAATGATTACAAGTCCAGATAACCACCAACGAATGTCGATCCAATAATGGTGGGTGAAAAAATTCAAATAAATCGCAGCTGCAAGAGATACAACTACCAAAAACGGCGGCCATTTAACCAGTTCAACCTTAAGCCTCCTCCATGCCTGGCAAAGGTAGCTCGCCACACTTGCGTACATGAATCCGCTATACAAAGGCACTCCAAAAATTTTGAAATAACCTTCCTCTGGATAAGACCAAGAGCCCATATTTACCTTAAAAAGTTCAAGAGCAAGTCCAATAAGGTGGAACAATGTTATGACCTTAAGTTCATCCCATGTTTCAAGCCCACAACGCACCATCCACCACTGCATCAGAAGGCAGATGATGAGCAGCCAGTCATACCGTGGCAGGAAAGGAAGTGGCATGTGTTGCGTAAAAGCCAGAGAGGCAAAAATAACGACAGGAAACAAACAAGATAGGGCCTGTTCCCAGCCAAAACGAACGAGTTGTTCTAGTGCTCTCATGATTTGTGCCTCCAAAGTTTTTTTCTGAATCCTGCTTAATGGGTGTCATCGTCACTTTTGTATTCTAAAATATCTCCAGGCTGACATTCTAAAGCCTTACAGATCGCCTCTAAAGTTGATAATCGAATCGCTTTTGCCTTTCCATTTTTCAATATAGAAAGGTTAGCCATTGTTATTCCAACTCTCTCCGAAAGTTCTGTTACGCTCATTTTCCTTTTAGCCAACATCACATCAATATTGATTATAATCGCCATGTTATTCACCTCAGACCGTTAAAACGTTTTCTGATTTGATATCAATGGCTTCCTTTAAAAGCCTTTGAAGAACAGCAGCGAAGACTGCAATCACCATAGAAGCAAAAATAATGACCAATCCGAGTACTATGACACCTGGGGCGTCGTCTTTATCCCCCACGAGAAAAAAGAGTGGCATCCGTGCTACAAACAAGCTACTGATTGTGATTGCACAGTATTTGATCGTCCTTAAAGCCTTTACTGATAACTCCGAGAAAGCGTTATTCTTGTCAATATAGCTTAAAAGTTTAAAAGCTTGATACAGAGCAAAGTAAAAAGGTATCGCCGCTGCATACAAATCGATTAAGACGAGATATTTCATATATGCAATATCCGGATACAATTCTGCTGCATAATTTACTATCTCAGGCACCAAAAATATGCACAATGCAGGAACTGGAATTCCAATAAAAATAACCGCTATCTTTAAAAAGAGTGTTGTTCCGCGTTTCATGAAAAACACCTCACTTATTTCGTCAATTTACTTTAACACAGAATTTATCGTTTCACAATAAAACATTATTGTTTTTTATTATATTATTATTGTTATAGAACTATCCCTTGATTTAAGACAAAGATAAAAAGCATTCCTCATTACACAGAAATGCTTCATTGCTTTTAAAACTATTTAATTTTCAGGTGGAATAACTTTATCACCCAGTGCCAATTAAGTTCCTACACAGCCTTAAAAGTTGCGCTCTATTTGTTCTAATGATAGACCTCTTGTCTTAAGTCCGTAGCAGCTCAATACAATCCCGGTAAATGTATACTTTCCTTCCAATGATTGAGAAAAAATGGGGACATAAATAAAATGCGGAAACCATAATAGAAAGAACACCGCCATAAAAAGATACTTATTTTTAGCTGAATTGAAAGCCATAACACGTCCATTTTTTCCCGGTCGTATTTTATGAAGCTAAGTTCCAGATTTATTGTCTAGGTTGAATCTTTTGAAAGAACCAGATTCTCCCAATAGTTCAGCTAATTTTTGGGCTTTTGTGACAGCTTAAGCCACATCCTTTTAATTGCTTTTCATCTTTAACCAGTTGTTTTAACTCCTGGCTCCATTTTTCCTATAAAAAAAGAAAGACCGTCTAGATATGGTCTTTCTTCAACAAAAGCTACTTGTTCGTACTGTGCTGTTTATTTGGTAGCCTGGCCCCTGGATTACCTTTACCTTGGTGCTTTTTATTTTTTTCGGCTTTTTCCTGGTTTTCATGCAGCTTTTCTACAAAATCACTTGTGTTTTCCACTAATTCACAGCCCCTCTCTTATATTCCTTTGTTACTTTATCCATTTAGAAACAAAATTACTCAGGAATGTTTTATTGATCCAAACAATGCTATTTTATTCTCATCAAAGGTTACCTCAGATTGGTTGCTTCCTACTGTTTATTCGACTTTTGCTTATTGGCTTCGCCGCTTTTTTTCTTTTTTCGTCTTTTCTTGATTATCAGGAGGTTTTGGTGGTTTGTTCGCCTTCTCCTCTGCTGGAACTCCCGACTTCTTCGAATTTATCGCTTTCGTATCTTCTTTATCTTTTTCTGCCTTACCTTGATTAACCGGAGGCTTTGCTTTCATTGGCCTATCTTGTTTAACAGAAGGTTTTGGCCGTTTGATTGCCTTCTCCTCTGCTTGTCCTGAGGATTTTGGCGGTTTTATTTGTTTTTGTTTATTTTCTTTTTTCGGCTTATCTTCATCAATAATAGGCTTTTGTTTTTTTGACTTCCCCTCCCTTGACTTGCTGCTATTTTGAGGAGTCAGAGACATCTTTTTTACCGCTGGCTTATCATTTGGACTCTGTTCTTCCAATGCCCGCTGATTGGGGAATATTCCATCCGTAGCAATAATCTGTTCGAACAAAATGTCCTTGCCGCTTCCTGCAAGCTGATTGGTTGAAATGACCACATTCGATAGCGTTTTTATTGAAGCTTGGGTTGTATTCATATTGGCTGCGGGTGATGTTCTCTGAGATTTTGTTTTTTCACTGGTATCAACGGTAAACAAAACGGCAGTAAACACAATCGGTAAAGTAAACGCCAAATATTTATACATTTAACACGCCTTCCTTATAAGTCTCTTTGCACCATTACCACAAAGGCTGTTAACGTAAACCCAAAGCTGAACGGAGGGCTACAAAAAAGGCGATCGAGAACAGGAACGGTTTTTAGTTCGAGGAAGAGATGACTTTGCATCGGATGGACATTAATAATAATAGCCTAATTCGTTCTCCTTTGAGCTAGCTTAATTAAAATATAAGGGAAGTAAGGACAAACACGTTTGACGTTCGGAAAATAAGGGAATTTATAAATTGATATGTACGGAAGGAGGAAAAGACAATGATTCCTAATTCCATCGTATTAGAAGTATATACTAGCAATCGAAGACTGTACCAAAAAACACTGCCGGTAGAAAAGTGGAAAGAGTACAGAGAGAATGCACTTAATAGAGAACAAGAAGAGTTTATAAAAGAACAAAAAATCGTGTCAATAACGAAATATCTCTACAATACAAACGGAAATATAGTCGGGTCCCGACATTCTTTTTATAATGAGGACGGCCGCCTGGTTCATTTTCAATTGTATGATAATAATTGGAATCCACTTGATTCTGTTTCTCTCTATATTCCGGCAAGAGAAGCTGATGTATAAGAGAATAAAATTGCCGGAATCTCCGATTGATGCTTTTTCCACCATCCCTTGGCGGCCATTCTGTTGGCATACCCTGCTTCTGACTTTCTGGAACTTTGTTTAGATCTTTGGAAAACAAGATGATAATGGAGAAGGGAGAAGAATCATGGATATCAAACCAATCGTACGTGAATATGACAGTAGCGGTCAATTGGTCAATGACGTTCGAGAATTACAGAGCCGTGGTGTTGACAAAAATAGCATTTATATATGGACCCGCCAAAATAATAACGTCAACCGTTTGGCAACTGAAGCTGAAGTCAAAACCATTGGCAGGGGCCAATTGGGCATTAACGGCATGTTTCAATTGTTCGATAGCAACCCAGGTCATTTGGTATCAAAACTTAAAGAAATGGGTCTTTCAACCACCGAAGCAGAAAGATATGAGAAGAAACTCGAGGAGGGGAAAGGTTTAATCATTTGTACGGACAATGAAAGAACAGACGGATGGTAACCAAAAAAACTAGCCATTCCATCTTTGTGAGCCGGTAATTTAAATATAACAAACTCCACCGCGGTTAACGCTGGTGGAGTTTTCCTTTTTGTTTATCAAGAAAATAGGACATTTCAACAAGATGAGTTTGTGGGTAGCCACGGCTGTAATCTTGGAGTTATGACTGCTCTATATTCACTTGATATTAGAGGTCTTTTATTCGCCTTATGAAATCATCGATTTTGTTTACTAACACTTGTTATTTTCCAACCTTTTTGATCAACCCACTCAAGATTTACAACATACATCCAGCTATCTTCGCCATCAGGGCTCACTTTTCCAACCGATTTTTGCGGTCCCCCGCCATTTTCAATACGCCAGATGTTCATGTTGTCCCCTAGACCTGTTGCCATTTGGATCGCTTTTACTTTTTCGTTCCAATCCACTGAACCCTTAACATAACTTGAAGTATGTGGTCCAGTCTGACTCGTTCCAATGGGTTTCGACGCCCCAGATCCTGTCACTCTCTTCTCGTCTTGAGGTCTTTGCTGCTCACGTTCTTTCCTGGCATCCTTTGCTTTCTGTTCCTCTCTGTCTTTTTGAGCTTTTTGTTCTTTTTTAGCTTCCTCGGAATCTTTCTGGATTCTCTTAGCTTCTTGCTGTTCTTTCGTTTTTTTATTTTCCCTCAATTTTATATCTTGTTTTTTTAAATCCGTCTCTTTATCTTTTCGGATCGTGGTGTCATTATTTTGTTGGTTACTTTGTTCACTTTCACTTCTGGTTTGGTTTTGTTGGTTATTGGTTGATGCCTCATTGCTGTCTCCCCATATTATATTTCCTGCTACAACAAATATTAGGACCAATACGATACAAATCAAGGCGTTCAGACTTACATGCAGCTTTTTTCTCTTTTGGCGTTGAAATCTCGATCTCATATTATCCCCCTTCACTTTTATCACTTCATCACAATAGTTTTCCAAAAGTTTCAGATCTGTTTTCTTTACACGATGCTATTCGTGTTTAAAACGAAAAGAGTGTTGTTTGGATAATATTCGACAGATTTTTTATAACCTAAGGGGTAAAAATGAAGAGGTAAAATATTCTTTAAATTGAGGGATGCAGACCGAATACGCTTGAAGTCAAACCATCTCATTAGAGACCATACATCGTCTGCTCAAAAAGCCGGAGCCGCAAAAGAAGAGCTGTCAGAGGCGATTCTAGTCACAGCTGCTCTTTTAGCTGGTGATGCCTACGCCCACATGGTCAATCTGATTGAAAGCAATGGAGAATAAAGCGAATAAGCTCTGGTAAGTCTTGTCTTATGCTGAGACTCACCCATGAAAATATTGCCAAATTTTCTTTCATAATGGTACACTTCTCCTATAACTCTGAAAATTGATTATTTCGAGGAGGAGATCACTTTGAATCGAAGGGGCTTGCTCTTAAACGTGCTGGATACAACATTCGACAAGGAGAGCTGGTATGCGCCGTTCAGGCATGCAATAGAGGGAATCACGGCAGAACAGGCTAACTGGAGGCCAGCTGGAGAGGCGACCAAAACCATTTGGGAGAACGTTAATCACCTCATCTATTACAAAGAGAGACTTGCAGCAAACATGGAAGGCCGTGAATGGACAAATCATCTCGACGGTAATGAAACCTTTTCTCTCACCGAACAAACGAATGACGACAAGGAATGGAAAAAAGTCGTTGAACGCGCCGAAGACGTTCAACGCAGTTTAAGACAAATACTTAGTAATACTTCCGTCGAAGAGCTTGACCAAAATTCCCTTGAGGCGAAGCTAATCGACATCATGCTTCATGATGCATACCATACAGGCCAAATTATACAAATCAGAAAAATGCAAGGGTCCTGGCCATCCCACCGCTGAACCGAAACAAATGACTCCCTTTCAGTAAGAAAAGTAACACTAATCGTGTTACTTTTCTTACTGAATAGGTTATTTCACAGAATCACATGATTTTATTAAAACAATTTAGGCTACCTCGGCATTTTTTTTCGAATTTTGCACAATTTTCGAAACGAACGCCCAAAGGATAAAACCCATGAAAAGAAAGCCAACATTCATGCTGATTACTCCTCCCCAACCGAATGAGGACCAAAATAACCCTCCCAGTGTTCCTCCCACACTAGAGCCAGTATAGTAAAGAAATAAGTATAAGGAAGAGGCTTGTGCTTTATTTTTTGTTGCACGTTGTCCTACCCAGCTGCTTGCAATCGAATGGCCTCCAAAGAAGCCATATGTAAACATTCCAAGCCCAAGTATTTTTATTAATAAAATAGTATCCAAAGTCAGACAGACGCCGATTAACGCAATCAATAAGTTTATGAATAATATTTTTTGCTTACCATGACGATCGAACAACTTTCCTGTCCAGACAGAGCTAAACATTCCGATGATCATGATTAAAAATATCGAACTTACAAATGTTTGACTTAGCGAATAGGGCTTTCCGAGTAAAACGTAGGCGACATAATTAAATAATGCCACGTTGCTTCCTAATAGTAAAAAGCCCATTAAAAATAAACTGACGAGGCCGGGATCTTTCAGGTGTTCAATTAAAGATTGAACTAACTTCCCAATTTTTAATGGCCGAGCTTTGAAATTTTGGGAAGGTGGCAGGCTATGCCAAAAAACGAATGTGGCAGCCAAGCTTATAAACCCGATTCCCCCTATAGCAATGTGCCAGTTAAAGAAATCGCTCAACATACCTGTGAATACCCTGCCAAAAACAGCGCCAATTGAATTGCCGCATATATAAAGACCCATAGCTGCTCCAAGACTCTTGGGTTCTATTTCTTCCCCAAGAAAAGCCATTGCAATGGAGGGCAGGCCTGCTAATGAAATTCCTTCAATCGTTCTTAACACAAGAAGAAAGTGAAAATCAGGACTGAACGCTGAAAGAATACAAAACACTGAAGCCGCGAACATGGAAATGACCATGATGGGCTTGCGGCCCCATACTTCGGACAAAGAACCAAAAATCAGCATGCTACATGCAAGCACGATGGTTGTTATCGATAGAGACAGGCTTGCCGTAGTGGGGGTAATCCTGAATTCTTCAGCAAATTCGGGCATTAAAGGCTGTACGCAATAAAGAATGGCAAAAGTATTAAAACCAGCGGCAAAGAAAGCCATACTGGTTCTGCGAAAGATCGGTGTACCTTGTTGAATATAACTCATCCTACAATCGCTCCATTCGTTTGACTTCCCATTTGTTGCATCATCAATCATCCCTTTAAATGTTAAGTGAAAAACATGATTCCTTGTTTTTATAGTACCACCGACTACTTATGTAGTATAATTCATTATATTAATGTTTTTTATGCATCTGTGTAATGAATAAATCCGATGGAAAGTGGTGTTAAAGAATGGAATGGCAACAGTTTGAATATTTTCAAACACTGGCACGAATGCAGCATGTAACTCATGCCGCGGAAGCCCTGTCAATTTCCCAGCCAGCCCTTAGCCGTTCGATTACCCGGTTTGAGGATGAAATAGGTGTGCCCTTATTTGAACGACAGGGTCGATCCATTAGATTAAATCAATATGGTCATATCTTTTTAAAGCGTGTGGATAATATGATGAAAGAATTCTATGAAGGCAAACGAGAGCTTCAAGATTTGCTTGATCCTGAGCAGGGAGAAGTGTCGATTGGTTTTCTGCACACTTTAAGTACAAGTCATATACCTGATTTACTCTCCTCTTTTCGTAAGTGTTATCCTAAAATCAACTTTCGACTCGGCCAAGGGCCTTCCCATCATCTAATTGATCAGCTGCAATCAGGGGAATTTGATCTGGGTTTGATTGCCCCTATGGAGATTAGATCACCCATTGTGTGGAAACAGCTTTGGAATGAAGAACTGTTTGTCATTGTCCCTAAAGACCATAAATACGCAAACCTTAAAAAGATCACATTAGAAAAAATTGCAGATGAACCTTTTGTTCATTTAAAAAAAGGATTTTCCCTTCGTATCACCATCGAGCAATTGTTTAAAGCAGCAGGAATTACACCTAGAATCACATTTGAGGGAGAGGAAGCAGACACCGTTGCCGGGCTTGTCGCTGCGGGGCTGGGAATTTCAATTCTGCCGAATTTAAAGGGAACAGACCAAAGTAAAATAACACAAATACCCATCCAAAGCCCGCAGTGCCAACGCGCAATTGGGATTGCGTGGGTTGAGGGAAGATATTTATCACCAGCCGCTCAAAAATTTAAACAGTTTGTTTTGGACCATTTCTAGCAATCGGCCTTCTACTATTCTTGCTCCAAAGATCCTGGAGTGTGTTCGATTTCGATTCGAATAAAAAAAGAAGGGATTTCCATCCCTTCCTCCTCTCTCACAATAACCGGCTCGCCTGACGTGTTATACCGTCTACGAAATTTCTGTTGAACCGTCTTTCTCTAATAAATAGACCGCGAAACTGCTGACAGAAAAACTCCATTTCCACTCATCGGCATTATCAATCAAACTGGCAGACATAATCGTCAGGATATTAATGATCATTCCTATCCAGACCGGATGAACATTCAAATAAAATTTCACAATGTCCCACCGGCCGAGACAAAGCGGCATCACTGGGGCAAAGGTAGATGAATTACGTGTTACCCAAGCGAAGACGTTCACCTGGCAGTTGCTCCGCGCGAAGCAGCGCAAAAATGACCATAAAAATCGTCAATACGGCTAAACGGATGACAGCCACAGAATATCAGAGAGATTTCTTGGAAGATAATTCAAAGGAGTCCGTAATTTTTATGCTTCCTTTTACCGATTGGACCATCGAACAATTTTTTTCCGTAACCCGTAAAGCTTTTTCAATTCGTTCTGGAATGAGTCCTATGCCTTTTAAAATAAAGTGCATGTGAATGCTTTCGATCCGGTCCGCTTCTTCCTTGTTACGGACCACTTCCGTTTTTATCGTGATGTCAGTAACCTCTATTCTCATCTTTGCCAGTACTTTGCGCAGCACTCCCCCGCTACAGACAGCGACAGACGAAACCATCAACTGATAAGGCCTGAAACCAAATTGCTCATCCCCTGATATGTCGAGTGTCCCATATTCAAATTGACTCTGAAACCCATTGTCTTTCATTAAAAATTCCATTATTGATCACCTCTTCTTTAATTAGTGTATATCACTTCAATTTGTTTTTACAAAAAAAGAGATTCAGCAGGCATGACAAAAGTAATGCTCAATAAAAACTCCTAGCGTCAATGGACGAAAATACTCCCTCTTCAATGGCAGGAGGCGGACCCACACTAACAAACCCGCTTTTATTACAAAGCGGGTTTGTTTTGCACGATAGGGCATCAACTCTAATGTTTACTTAATCAGGCCTTTTTCCTTCAGGAATTCCCGTGCCACATCTCTTGGATCCTTTTTATCAAGATCAACTCTTGCATTCATTTTGGCCATATCTTTTTCAGAGACTTTCCCACCGAGCTCATTTACTGTCTTTTTCAGTTTAGGAAACTTTTTCAGTGTTTCCTGTCTTACGATAGGAGCTGCATAATAAGGGGGGAAGAATTTTTTATCATCCCTTAATGTTTGTAAATTGAAGCGCAGGATTCTTCCGTCTGTTGTGTAAGCCGGGATGGCATCGACTTTACCTTCTTTTACAGCTGAATACATTAGATTTGGATCGAGGCTTCTTTTATCTTTAAATTTAAGATTATAGGTTTTCACAAAAGCGTCATAACCATCTTCACGCTCATAAAATTCCGTTGGACCGCCAAACGTGATCTGTGAAGATTTCGGAGCAAGCTCCGATATCGTTTTGACTCCCATTTTTTTATAGGTGTCCTGATTCAATGCTAATGCGTACGTATTTTCAAAACCAAAGGGTTTTAGCCACTCCAGCTGATACTTTTTACTATAGCCTTGTTTTACCTTGTCATAAACTTCATCTGCACTCGAATCAGGAGAATACTTTTCTTTGAGTATGGTCAGTAATCCTGTCCCTGTATATTCAACAAACATGTCGATGTCCCCTTTTTTGATGGCTTCCGTCAATATTGGGGTCTCCCCTAAGCCTTCCTCCACCTTGACATTATAATTTGTTTTTTCTTGGACATATTCCGAAATAATGTATGGAAGAATGTATTGCTCAGTCCATTTCTTCCCAGCGATCACAACTGTATCCTCAGAAGTTCCGCCTCTCAGCCCCAAAAACAAGATAAGAGCTAAAAGAGGAATGGCAATGAAGGATGCCTTCTTCCAAGAAAATCTCTTCATAACCTTTGGATCACTAGCGATTTCGATACGTTTTAAAATCAAATCAATGATAATGGCCAGAAGAGCTGCTGGAATAGCACCTGCTAATACGAGCTCATTGCGTGTTGTGGATAACCCCCTGTAAATTAAATCACCTAAACCTCCTGCACCGATAAATGCCGCTAGAGTTGCCACGCCAATCGTTAATACAGTGGCTGTTCGAAGCCCTGCCATAATAATAGGCAATGCCAGGGGAAGTTCTATCATTCTAAGAATTTGATTCTTTGTCATTCCCATTCCTTTGCCTGCTTCCACTGCAGATTGGTCTACACCTGTAATTCCGGTATATGTATTTCTTAAAATAGGGAGCAGGGCGTAAACCGTTAAGGCAATGATCGCAGTGGTACTGCCAATGCCGAATAAGGGCAATAGAAATCCAAACAGCGCTAAACTAGGAACGGTTTGAAAGATAGCAGTAATGCCTATAACAGGCTCAGCTATTCTTTTCCTCCGGGATATATAGATCCCAAGTGGCACGGCTATTATGGAAGCTATTAAAATGGATACAACCGAAAGTACTAAATGCTGTTGCAACCCTTCTAATATTTCTGGATATCTTGTCTTAAATGTATCTAATAATAAACTAAAAAAGCCTTGATCATTCATTTACACATTTTCTCCTTCCCTTGGTCCTGCTGGTTTCATCCCCGCTAATCCTCTCATCATTGTGGAACGCGTTATTAAACCAACCAATTTTTCATTTTGAAGAACCGGGATTAGAGAAACACCTTCTGTCGCGAATACTTCTGCCACATCCGTATAAGGGCAGTCAATCTGAACAGTTGGACCTTCCTGGTTCATAATATCTTGCAATGTCTTATCTTCTTCATAGTAATAGCGCTCTACATTTTCCACAGTGGCAATTCCAAGGAGTTCATTTTGTGAATTGGTGACAAGCAGGGTGTCCACTCTGTATTTCTTCATCATTTTTAATGCTTCAGCCAATCCTCTTGTTGGCTTAGCCGTTACAACTTTATTGATCATAAGGTCAGAAGCAGTTAGCTGTTCATTTAATCCAGCTTCCAGACGCTGCTCACCTATAAACCCTTTCACAAAATCATCCTTTGGATGACGAAGGATTTTCTCAGGTGTATCAAACTGAACAATTACACCATCTTTCATAATAGCGATACGGTCAGCAATTTTGATGGCTTCATCCATATCATGAGTGACAAACACAATCGTTTTTTTAATGGTATCCTGAAGCTTAACCAGCTCATCCTGAAGCTGTTCACGGCTGATCGGATCCAATGCGCTAAATGGTTCATCCATTAAGATGATCGGTGGTTCAGCTGCCAGCGCTCGAACCACTCCTACTCTTTGCTGTTGTCCCCCGCTAAGTTCGGAAGGAAAACGATCTCTGAAGGTTTCAGGATCTAAGCCGACCAATTCCAGCAATTCATCGACTTTGTTTTCATACTGTTCCTTTTTCCACCCTTTTAAGCGGGGAACAAGGGATATGTTATCCCCGATGCTCATATGCGGCAGCAAACCGATCTGCTGAATCACATATCCAATATTCCTGCGCAGCTGGACAGGGTCTTTCTCGGATATGCTTTCTCCGTTAATTAAAATTTCGCCGCGAGATGGCTCTATTAAACGGTTAATCATTTTCATAGTTGTTGTTTTTCCGGAGCCGCTAGGTCCAATTAAAGCAACAAGCTCCCCTTCCTTAATTTCTAAGTTAATATTTTTCAGCGCTTGAAATCCATCTGCATAGGTTTTTCCGATATTCTTGAAGGTAATCATTCAATCTCGCCTCTTTCACATCTATTTCTTGATTTCCCACCGGCAACATACTTATTCCCTTTTATATCATTCGTCACATAACTGTTTTTTAGACAACCTTTGATATTTTTCACTGTTTGTATAAAATTCGTATCCTGTGTCTTTTCGTTTTTCAATTAAGAGTTTTACACACGGAGGTGTGTGATATGTTATTTCAAAGAAGGAAGTAATAAAAAAAGACTCTGCACGTCTTAATTTAGAACTAACGAAATTAGAACTTATTAATAATATTCTTAGTGTTTTAAAAAATCGTTGAGTGAACATTGTAGAGATTAACAAGCAGCACTTTCTAATTTTCGACATTAATAGGTCGGCTCATGTCAAAGGAACAGAACTATCAGACATAAAATATGACTTCTGTTTGAAGGTGCCCAATCATCATGAATTTGACCTTAACGGTTTAAATGTATTAAAACCGGAATTTCAGGACGGGAAAGGTCAAAAGAAAACAGCCACAATTGATTTTATTCATTAAAAGATGATAGGCGCTACAAAAGACGAAGAAGACTTCGAGGGCGTTTTTGATACTATAAAAGTTCATTAATGATGTAAAAGTAAATGTAGTTGTGAAAAGACAACATAAATGGATACAAAGCTACCGGAAGAAAGTCGATAAATACTTTATCGGAAAATTTTCCGGCAGGCATTTTTAAACGAAGGAGTTCATATGAACCCTTCTTTTTTTGATTTGTGATTAAAAAAACCTTCAATCCAAAGAGAGATCGAAGGTTCGCAACTTTTTTTTAAATCTAAGGAATTAACTAAAGACCATCTCTTTTTCGCCAAAACCAAGCGTCTGCGCTGTTGAAGTATGAATTTTTTGCAGAAGCTCTGGGTTTTCCATCAGTGACACGCCGTAAGAAGGAATCATTTCCTTGATTTTCGGTTCCCACTCTTTCGTATGTTGCGGGAAGCATTTTTTGATTACCTCAAGCATAACGTGAACGGCCGTAGAAGCACCTGGAGAAGCGCCCAGTAATGCTGCGATGGAGCCATCAGCGGCAGTAATCACTTCGGTACCAAATTGAAGTGTTCCTTTACCGCCAGCCTCTGTATCTTTAATCACTTGCACACGTTGGCCCGCTACCACTAAATCCCAATCCTCCGTTTTAGCATTCGGTATAAACTCCCGTAACTCTTCCATGCGCTGCTCTTTCGATAACATCACTTGCTGGATCAGGTATTTTGTCAATGACATTTCTTTTGCGCCTGCCGCCAGCATCGTTAAGACATTGTTCGGTTTTACGGAAGTTACTAAATCCAACAATGAACCCGTTTTTAAGAACTTTGGTGAGAAGCCGGCAAACGGTCCAAACAGCAATGATTTTTTATTTTCGATAAATCGTGTGTCAAGATGCGGAACCGACATTGGCGGAGCACCAACCTTCGCTTTGCCGTATACCTTTGCATGATGCTCAGCTACAACATCCGGATTATTACATACCATAAAGATTCCGCTTACAGGGAATCCTCCAATATGTTTTCCTTCAGGAATACCGGATTTTTGCAGTAAATGCAGGCTCCCTCCTCCGCCACCGATAAAGACGAATTTTGCAGTATGGCTTTCTATCCTACTGCTGTCGAGATTCCGTACTTTCAATTCCCACGAGCCGTCGTTTTTACGCTTAATATCATTAACACTGTGTTTGTAGTTGATTTCGACATTTTTACTCGTTAGGTGGTCAAACAACATGCGGGTTAAAGCACCAAAGTTGACATCTGTTCCAGAGTCAATTTTTGTAGCTGCTATCGGTTCATCCAATTTACGCCCTTCCATAATAAGCGGAATCCATTCCAACAGTTTTTCCGGAACATCTGAAAACTCCATCCCTTGGAAAAGAGGATTATTCGACATCGCTTCAAAACGTTTCTTTAAAAACGTAACATTTTGGTCCCCTTGTACTAAACTCATATGAGGCAATGGCATGATAAAGTCCTGTGGGTTTTGTAACCGCTTGCTGTTTACCAAATAAGACCAAAACTGCATAGAAACCTGAAACTGTTCATTAATTTTTATCGCTTTACTAATATCTACAGATCCATCCGGTTTTTCGACTGTGTAATTCAGCTCGCACAGCGCCGCATGCCCCGTTCCTGCGTTATTCCATTCGTTAGAGCTTTCCTCGCCAGCTTTGTCGAGCTTCTCAAACACTTTAATATTCCATTCCGGTACTAATTCTTTCAAAAGAGTCCCTAAAGTGGCACTCATGATTCCGGCACCAATTAAGATAACGTCTGTTTTAGCTTCTCTGTTGCTCATTATTACCAACCTTTTCGCCTAAAATTTGCAGAAAAGATGCAGGCGTCACACCAAACTAAGGCGCCACCTAGTCACACACCTTTTTTGTCTCGGGTAAAACCATGTCACTTACAATTTTTTATCTTAATTATTTATTATCTACTACTATTATATGATAATTATAAATTATTTAAAAGCTAGTAAAAGTGAGTTGTTCGTCCAATGCCGCCTGGCAACACCAAAACCCTTATAAATACTAGTTGAAGAACACTATAAATTTCGCATTTAGTCCCTCATACAGGTTCCGTTTCATTGATAATTCCTCGCTCATTGTTTCCTTCCAAAAGGGCAAGGCCTGATCCGGTAACTTTCACAGACAGGTCAGAAAAACCCAAGAGAAAAATCTCTTGGGTTTATTTTTAAATGTAGTTAATTATCGATTCAAATCTATCTTAATCGTTTGGGCTTTGTGGATTAACTTATCATTTTGATTAAACACATCACTTGTAGTAACCTCAACCCATTGGATCGGCTGTTTTGCTTCTTCTACAATAAATCCAAGGGTTCCTTCTTTCGTGCTGTTTTCCTTCATCTCTCCGCCCAGCTCTTCCAGATAAATGTCTTCATCGAACATTTTTTTCTGGCCGTCACTTGTTTTTATCAATGCAACAGGAGCAAACTTCACCGTTTTATCCGAGTTATTTTTTATTTCCACTGCAATCTTAACGAAATCGAATTCTTCTTCGTGTGTATAGGAATGAAAAAAGTCAATCATGCTGTTATCAGGTTTGTGATGAATAAGTTTTACATCTTTAATGGTTAAGCTAATGGGTTCATGATTGTAATGTTTATTGACATTCTTTATCCCCTTCAGCGTCATCTCGCCCTTTGAATCATCAATGGTTTGTCCGATTTTCGTCAGGTTTCGGTCATCACTGACTTGTGGATTCGGAACGTGTACATCTTTACTTTCACCTTTGCGTTCAGGTTTGTTTTTTTCAGTTCCTGTCGTTTTTCCCTTCGTCTCGGCAGGCTGCTCATTTTTAGCCGGTTCGTTCGTTGAACAGCCGAATAGGAAGACGGCAAGGGATAATAATACTATTACCGATCTCATTGATGACCCCCCAATAAATATCCCGTTGCCCTATTAAGCAACGGGATATATTTTTTTCTGTATGATTCGTTCTATTCTTACCGGTTGTTTTTAAGAATGTTAAAAATGATTTTCGCGTTATCCGTGTTATTAATCTGCCCGGAGAACCGTTCCTTTCCAGGACCGAAAGCGAAGACCGGCACGTCTTCACCAGTATGTCCACCCGTCGTCCATCCTGTGTGAGAACGCTCATCAAAAATTTTCTCAATGGCATTATCGATTTCGGTTTCTTTTTTTGTTTCGGCTGCTTTTTTAACGGATTGAATTTCTTCTGTTGTCAATTCAAGGTCGATGTATTTCTTTAAAATTGCTTCCACATCTGCGCCTTTTGTGATTTCTGCAGCCATGAAGTCAGGTGTGCGTTTAGCTGCTTTAATTGGAGCGCCAAACCAGTTGTAAATTCCGTTTGCACCGATTGAATATCCGCCGGTCGAATGGTCAGCAGTGGCAACAACTAAAGTGTGTCCGTCCTTTTTGGCAAAATCGATAGCCGCTTTATACGCTCTTTCGAAGTCTTCCATTTCACTCATGGCCGAAACGATATCATTGTCGTGTCCTGCCCAGTCAATCTCACTTCCTTCAACCATCAGGAAGAATCCCTTTTTGTTCTTGCTCAGACGTTCGATGGCAGAGCTTGTCATTTCTTTTAATGAAGGAGTTTCTTCGTTTCGGTCGATCATTTTCGGGAGACCTCCCGGAGCAAACAATCCTAGAACTTTTCCGTTCTTATCCTTCGTCATTTGCTCGCGGTTTGTTACATAGCTGTATCCGTCTTCTTTGAATTCCTCAGTCAAATTGCGGTCTGGACGAACAAAGTTGCTGCTTCCTCCGCCTAGGATAACGTCCACTTTGTGTTTGCCGTTGATCTTTTCATCATAATAATCGTCTGCGATTGAGTTCATGTTCTTACGGCTGATGTCATGGGCACCAAATGAAGCAGGTGTTGCATGCGTCGTTTCGGAAGTAGAGACGAGTCCAGTTCCTTTTCCGTTTTCTTTTGCTGCTTCAAGAACCGTTTTAACCTCTGATTCATCATTGTCAACTGCAATGGCTGCATTATATGTTTTAACACCTGCGGACATCGCAGTAGCGGCGGCAGCTGAGTCTGTAACGTTTTGTGCGGGATCTTCAGGATAGGTCATCTGAGTTCCGACCAGGTGCTTATCGAATTCGGTTTTCTCCAGCGTTTCAGTGGCCGGGTTGTCTTTCAAATAGCGATGTGCAGATGTATAAGAAATACCCATACCATCGCCAATCAAGAAAATGACATTTTTGATTTCTCCAGGTTTTGTTACTTCCTCTGCATTTGCTTCTGGTTGTGTACTCGCTAAACTTGCAATCCCTACCGATGAGAGTACAGCTAATGGCAATAGTTTTTTCATCCACTTGTTCTTCAACATATGATCCCCCTAAAAATTTTCTCAAGCTTTTTCAATATAGAACTTTACTATTAAGCTAGCGTTAAACCGATATTAATAAATTGTAAATTAAGTATATTGTGACTAATCCCCACTTTTTTGTGTCAGGCTGGCCGTATTGCGCCTCCGCAGCAGATTGTTGTAAATTGGATATAAGATTAATGTTTGAAATATATAAGGAGCATACAATGACGATTATTGATAAATTAAAGCTAACAAAATATCAGAACATGGCCGTTCTTAATCAATTAAGTGAATATCATATCTTTACCGATCAATCGACTGCTGTGTCTAAAGATCATGATGCGATTTTTATTTTTGTGGAAACGTTAGATGAGATGGTGCAACATGTTGAAGCCATTGTGAAAAATGATCAGATTTTGCTAGAGAACGGGTATCTCTTTGTTGCTTATCCGAAGAAGGGAAATAAACGATTTAAGACCTTTATCCATAGAGATGAAATGTTTCCTGCCTTGAATGTGGGAGAGGATGGATATGTGGGTGACAGTGATATCAAATTTGCGCGAATGGTTAGTATGGATGAGGTTTTTACTGTTGTTGGGTTAAAACGGGAGAAAAAGAAAATCAAAAAATCTTTAGCAGCAAGCCAGTGTGTTGCGGATTATGAGGATCATATCAAAGACGTTGAACGTTTACTAACGAACCATCCAAATGAAATGAAATTCTACCAACAGTTAACACGAGTCTATCAAAAAGACTGGGCACGATATATTTACTCAGCTAAACAACAGCAGACACGGGATAAGCGTTATCTCCAGATGGTGGATATTCTTTCGCAAGGATATAAATCGATGGACTTATTCCGTCAAAAAAGGAAATAAGCCTTATCTACCTGCGTTAGAGTTCACGTTTATTCTGACATTGGATCCGAACGAGATAATTCTTTCCAGTCTACCCTTTAAAAACGGATTCGCGGCTCACATGAATGTTTAGGTAAAGATCTTTATGGGTGCATATTGCCGCAACCTATGGTTGCCACATTAAAATGCATCGACTTTGGACTGGGAAACCTGATGATGAAAATACAGTAAAAAAGCTGATCGCCAGTATGTACCAGCGATCAGCTCGTTTTATCATGTAGTCAGACAAAGCTTCTAGAGGGCTATAGAGCAGAATAATAGCCCTCAAGCTCATTGATCAAGGCATCCCAGCTTTCAGCCTGATCAACAGTTATTTGCTTTCCTTTTAGTGAAGCAATCTGGTTTTGTAAACTGTCAAGACCCTGGATGGCCCTGTCATTTTGCTCTTCAAAGTGGCAGGTCATGATGCTGTCTGCCTTTTTAAGAAGGCTGCTTTTTGTCGAAGCTTCAACATCGGAAGAGAAAATGGAAGAATACAATTCATACGTTGCATAGGAAACCTTTATATGATTATAGGCGCGCTCGCGTCTCTGCTCATCATAATGCAAAATTTCACCGATGATTCCGGCATAGTTAGATGAGAAATTCCAGCTGCTGCTATCGGCAAAATTTGCATTGTTAACGGTAAAACCAACAGGTTCCAGTGCATCGAAACCTGCGTACGTCCAGAAGTTATTTACTCCCTTCTTCTCATAAAAACGGAACGATAGATCTGCCCAGGATTTGCCGGCCAGATACGGTTTCAGGTCTACCGTCACTGGGATCCAAAGGAGGTCGGGAACAATGTCAGCGGTATCCTGTTCCCAGACGACCTTTCCATCCACCAGTAGCTGTTTTTTATGGTAACCGTAGACGTCTGCTCCAAGGTTCATCGTCTGAAACGTTAATGAATAGCTGTCCGCCTTATTTACCCTCACACGTTGGGTCGCCTGAGTGTAATTGCCGGCTGAACTTGGGACGCCGCTTCCAATAAAAAAGTTTAAATATCCAGCGTCATCATATGCCTTATCGTCGTTGGGCTCAGGCTCAAAATTCTTTTTGAGGACATAGGAGATGGTTCCTTTTATTTTTCCCTGCTTCATGTTCTCCAACGCGATTTGGGTCGCTTCTCTAATATAGTTTGCCGAAGGATTGGCAGGAGTGTTGGATAATTGAGAGGCGTAAATCATCCAATATAACGGTAAATGATATTTGCTAAGCAAACGATAAGCGCTGTCGATTTGTTCCTGTTCGGATGCATATACTTGGGTATTCCGGTAGATTCCATCCCTGAAAGCAATGATTACCCCATCAATATATGCTCCCCTTGTCTGAAGAAAAGAGTCATTCAATGAATCGGTATACATTAGAGGAGTGAAAAACAGGTCAGGATTAATCGCTTCGGACGTTTTTTTCATTTGATCCAAATAATCCGGGGTGAAAGTTGTAAGGTTATGATTAAAATCATCGATGGCCCATCCGATTACGTTAGGATATTCAACAGACAGTTTCGCTATCTCTCTGGACCAGGAAAGATAATCTGTTGTATAAGGATAGGATTTTCGCTCACCGGTTGATTCAGTTGGGGGAACAACATACACGACCACATTGATTCCGGCCTTTTTAGCAGCCGGTAAAAATTCGTTTCTCAGGTCATCCCAATCTGTTTTTTCGTGCCAAATCAGAAAATAATAGGTGTTGATATGTAATTCTTTCATCTTCTCGATGGAACGGGGTGTATCAATATGATAAATCCCATCGGAACGGGGTGACGTCTCGCGGATAACCCCGGCATAATCTCCAAGAATGTTTCCTGGGATTCCCGTTTCTGCTGCGTTCGCTGTTTTGGGTGCGGCAAACCCGGAGATTACGCTGAGAACAAATGAAGATAGCAGGAAATACAACCGAAAACGCTTCATAATCTTCCTCCTCTAATTTTTTATTGTGGAGTGTGATAATGATTAACAGTATTGCACATTTGTAAGAAAAGGTATGTACCGAGCATACGGTGACCATTATAACATGCCCACAATTGACCATTTTTCTTATATAACTCTGGCGTTTCCCCACCACAGCTGATAAAACATTTCCTGATAGAAGGATTTAAATAGACTGTAAACTTTTTTTAAGGATTTATAATAAAGAAACAGAATAACCGTTATCGGACGGTTACTCTGTTTTTTTGTTGGATTTAATTCCCTACTACTGACCTATTAGGGATGGAACGGTAACAAATTTGTATCCTTTTGCTCGTAATTGGTCAATCATTTGAGGCAGGGCCTTAACTGTTTCGAATTTCCCGGATTCATGATAGGAATGTTGAAGAACAATAACTCCAGGGCTTGCGTTCTTCTTTACCGCTGATACAATTTCTTCAGCTGATGTACCATTCCAATCCTTGGTATCTGCTGTCCACAAAACAGAATGATAGTGATGATTATTAAGCATGTCTATCTGGTGATCGTTTATTTCACCAAACGGAGGCCGGAATAAATTTGTTTTGAGACCTGTAATTTTTTCAATTTCTGTGCTTGTTGACTGTATGTTTTTCTCTAGTTCCTTGTCTGTAAGTTGCGTTATGTTCGGATGATCCCAAGTATGATTACCAATAGCATGTCCTTCTCTGTAAATTTGCTTCAGTCTGTCAGGATATTGCTTTGCCCTCTCTCCAACCACAAAGAAAGTAGCTTTAACGCCTTTTTCTTTTAAGATTTTTAAAATTTGTGGAGTAAAGCGGTTATCCGGTCCATCATCAAAAGTAAGGGCAATCTGCTTCTTGCTCGTATTACCCATATAGTAACCCGGTTCGTTTTTCATGGGCACTTTAATAATTTGTCCCGGATAAATCATTCGATAATTGGTAATTTGGGGATTCGCTCGTTTCATCTGTGTGGTAGAAACACCATATTTAACGGCGAGTTTATGAATAGTATCTCCTTCTATTACCCTGTGCTGCACAGGATTAGGAATCTCTAAACTTTGTCCTTGTTCCAGGCCAGTAGTAAATAATTTATTCAGGTTTACCACTCTGTCTTTAGAGGTTTTATACTTGTCGGCTATTTTTGAAATCGTATCTCCCTGCTGAACGGTGTAGGATGCAGCCACCGCATACTGGTCAGCCGTAAGCTGACTAACTAAAAATATGGCTAATAACCCGGTGATTCTTTTATACATCGTGATTCCTCCTTTATTTACAATGTTTAATTGTAAATGAGAAATCTGAAGGGCTCCATTACAATCAAATTAAAATTATGTAAACACATAAAACTCAGTACCATTGCAAAATTGGGATGAAGTTTCTCTGCTGTTTACCTCTTGTTTACTTTCGTTCCCTAAAATATGAGTAACAAAATTATCAGAAAGGAGATTCCCATGAGGAAGAAAAGAACAGGGTGGTTATCAAAAAAAATGGGGATATACTGCGTCTTTTGCGCTCATTCCCTATGTGATTTTAAGACGCTTTGGGCCAATGGAATTGTCATTTCCCTCTACCAGTAAAGGGATTGAGGATCTCCATTCCTCCATCGAGACGAACGCCGGCGCAGTCAGCAGATATCTGTACGATTATGGCATCGGCTTTACCGCTATTTTATCGGTGACCGCTTCTCTGCTCGCGCTTGCATTGGTCCAGGATCGGGGAAGGAAAGTCCCGAACTGGTTGTTGTTAACACCTGCATGTATGGGGGGATCGTTCTTCATTTACAACAGCCTTGTAACCTTATATAAAATGCTCAGCTGCTCTATTCGTTTGTCCGAAAATCGTGAATTTGACCCATGGGTGCTGCTTCTAATGTTAAAGATACAGGAGGTTAAGGGATAAATGAAGGAAGTGCTTTGGCAAACAACATTTTACCTGTTATCAAATACCCATAAAAACCAGAATCAAACTCTTTATACCATGAACTCAAGCATGTATTTTTACAAAAATTTCATGGTATTAATTGAGGCATATATTCAGAATTTAATAATGAAACGGAGGTGAACAATATGGCAAATCGTGGTGAAGGAAACCGTAATCGCCTATTAGTACAAGGTGCACAACAAGCGATCGACCAAATGAAGTTTGAAATCGCTACTGAATTTGGAGTACAACTGGGAGCTGACCAAACTTCTCGTGCAAACGGGTCCGTCGGTGGAGAGATCACTAAACGTCTAGTAGCTACTGCCCAACAGCAGCTGTCTGGATTTGGCGGACAACAACAATAAATAGGAATGGATCAGGCTGTCTATAACATTTTAGGCAGCCTTTTTGATATGTTCCATCTAACCTCCCTGTAATCCCATATATTTCAGGGCATGTTTTGATTTCATAAAGGGATTATAACTATATAGGGAGGTGAGATATATGGCAAATCGAGGTCGTAATGAATTACTGGTTCCGGGGGCTCAACAAGTAATCGACCAATTTAAATATGAGATCGCTACGGAATTCGGGGTACAACTTGGTTCTGATACGGTTTCCCGTTCAAACGGTTCAGTTGGCGGTGAAATTACAAAGCGTTTGGTTGCTGCAGCTCAACAGCAGCTTTCTGGACTTGGGGGTTCTGATTCGTCTCGCTAATCCATTTCAGACCACTTTGACGGGAATTTAATTAAAATGTACCTACAACTTAATACTTCTAAATGGCTGTGACTACCTACTTGTAGGTAGTCGTTTTTTATAAATAATGTCACTGTTACATAATTCCAATCTCACTATTTTTTAATATGAACAAAGGAAACAGAAATATTCACACTAAATCAGTAAATCTTTAACAATTACTTCAAATATATGAATAAAAACTTGTTGCTGGTGAGATGTTATCAAAAAGGAGGTGATTACATAATGGCAAATCGTAGTGGTGGAAATCGTAATCAGGTATTGGTACCAGGTGCACAACAAGCACTAGATCAAATGAAATATGAAATTGCTACTGAGTTTGGTGTTCAACTAGGAGCTGACACAGCTTCTCGCGCGAACGGTTCAGTAGGTGGTGAGATCACAAAACGTCTTGTTGCTCAAGCACAATCGCAACTTTCCGGAGGTTTTGGCGGAGCAGGATCTCGTTAATTCATTTAACAGAATATTATTTGCAAAGGCTATCCTTTAAGAGGATAGCCTTTATGCTTTACTTAACAACAAAAAAAGAGACAAAACATGCCTCTCTATTCTTTACGCTTTAAAATCAGGATCGTTATATGAATGAGCTACCCAACCTGTGGAATCTATAAACAATCGAACGGCGACGACTTTACGGTTTTCCATTAAAGTAAAAAAGTGAGGGATGTTAACTGGCACAGAGATGACATCTCCTGCGGACAGCTCCACATCAAAATATCCCGCCTTTTCTCCTTTGATCGTGAAGATGCCGTTTCCTGCTGTAATGGCACGAACTTCGTCCTCTGTGTGGACATGGACTTGTTCGAATTTTTTCAGAAGGACATCCAAGTTTGGAGTGGCATCAGACAAAGAGATGATATCCCATTCTTTGTAGCCGTTTCGAGTGGCTAGTGACGTAATTTCATCATGATAGGTCTCCAGGATCTTTGCTTTTTCCTCATCGGAAAGGATAAATTTATCCCGAAGATCTTCTGGCAGTTTCTCAGGGTCCCAATGTTCATATAAAACTCCCTGAGCTTCGAGAAATTCCCGAACACTTTCTTCAGTTGTTAATCGTTCATTTGTATTTCGAATACGAATGTTTGCCATTTACACTATCCCCTTGTCAATTGATTTTTTTTGGCCGGCTTTTTCGGGCCGGAACCATTAGACCTTCCGTTGGATCGAAAGCAGTCTGATGTGATAGTTAAACAAAAATTCAAATGCCTCCAGATGGCGTTTGGCGCTAAAATCACTGTCCCCCCATACGTATATACCGTGGTTTCGAATTAATACCCCGGGAACCTCGAACTTCAAGCTCTTTTTGATCTCTGCAGCCAGCTTAGGAATATCCGCAAAGTTTTCTACGATCGGGATCGAAATAGAGGCATCTTGTTCCCATAGATCAAATGCTTTAATCAGTTCTTGTCCTTTAAAGATAACCTCCCCCTCATCCCCATACAGCTCGGAAATCAGATTATTTGGAACCGTATGAACGTGAAAAACCGCTTCACAATCAGGGATGGATTCATATACTGCCGTATGGATCAGCGTTTCTGCGGAAGGCTTTAATGCTGTCGTTGTGAGGGGTTTTCCTTGCACATCGATGATTAGAAAATCTTCCGGGGTGTCCATGGATTTATCTTTCCCGCTGGATGTGATCGCAAAAATCTCCAATCCAGGTCTGACCCGAATCGAGAGATTGCCGCTTGTTGCTGGAAACCAGCCCCTTGTTGCGAATGTTTTCTTCATCTCACGCAGGAGCGAAAAGGAGGCTTGAATATCCTCCAATGTGACATTTTTAAGGGTGTCCATCAAATAGATCACCTCGCTTGTATAATTGTTGGAAGATCGCAATGACATCGTAAAAGGAATGAAATTCTCTGTAAGGCAGTGCGTATTGTTTACACTTCTCCAACAAAAGTTCTCTGGCGATCACAAGGTCAGCTTGTTTCGCTGCAGCTACGTCTGTGATGCTGTCTCCAATGACGACTTTCTTGACGGTTTTCTTATCGGGAAGGTTTTGGAAAGAACGAATGATACTCGGTTTACACAGGCCGCAGTCGTTCGAACAATGCTCATCACAAGGATATGGCCATACAATGTTGACCTTCTCCCCGCTAAAGCTGCCCACGTTGCAATAAATGTTTTTCGGCGGAATGTTAAAACGGGAAAGGATCGGATAAACAAAAAAATCAATGCCCCCGCTTATCACCAAAAGCTCGATGTTTCGTTTCTCGCAAAACGCCACAAATTCTGGGAACCCGCTGCGAATTTCAACCTTTTCAACCGCAAATCGAACAATTTCATCTTGTTGTGAGGTATCCAGCAAGGAAAACAATGTTCCAACACCGTCACGGATACTTATCCGTTGATTCAAAATATCGTCTTTAATTATTTCCCAGCCTGGAGGATCAAAATGGCGCATGATGCGGATGATGTTATCGATTTTCGTGATTGTTCCGTCAAAATCACAGAAGATCATGATCGTGGAGGATGTTGTCACGTAGCCTTCACTCCCCATTTTTGGATGGCAGTATAAAGTTCAGGTGATTGCAGGGCGTATTCCTCCAAGGAACGTCCCGTTGTAACAGCTTCTATGGCATGAATAAAGGCTTTTGCTCCTGCCGTTGCCCCTTGTGGATGTCCATGGATGCCTCCGCCTGCATTGACAATCACTTCATTTCCGAAGTCCCGATACAAAAGGGGGACAAGCCCTGGATATACTCCTGCAGAAGGCACCGGAAAAGCTCGCACATGATATTTATTGGCCGAACGTAAATGGCTTGCGATTTTTAGAGAATCCTCTTTTGGCATCGTGACCGATCCATACGGGGAAGGATAGAGGGTCATGTCAGCGCCTGCCCATCGCATAATTTTTCCGAGCAGAAGGGGGGCAGCGACACCAAACTCGGCTGAAGGATATAATGCCCCCGAAAAGGAAGGGTGAGCCATGATTGGTACATTGATATCCGGATCTTGAGCCAGCCGGTGAAGAATATCCAGTCCATATGGAAAGACATTTAACAGCAAACATGAAGCCCCCTCCCCCACATAGCGTTTGGCACGTTCGGTTAATTCTGTAACTGGGCCCGTCAGGTTGACGGCGTAAAGGACCTTTTTTCCCGACTGTTCCTGAAGTTCTCTGTTTCGTTTTTCCATTTGTTTAATTCTTTGAACGACATCGTTTGGATCCCTGGTAAAAAAGATTTCATCATCTTTTACCAGATCGACGCCACCCGCGATTTGTTTTTGGTACTCTTCATCCAGTTCTACCAATGACAAACCGATACATTGCTTGAAAATGCTCATTAGCAGAGGGCGTTCGTTCACACCGAGCAAGTTTCGGACACCCTTTATACCGAAACGGGGGCCTGGGAATTGTGCGATAAAAGAATCTGGTAATTCAAGGTCCATTAATTTAATTTGGCCATCCATAGATAGTTTTCCAAAGACAGTCGTCAGGATGGAAGGCAGATCAGGGGTCATATTGGTGATTGGGTATCCGATCGTGATAAAAGCTTTTCTGGGTTCGGAATCAATTTCATGGATGTCGAACACCTTGCCTTTGTGCTGCATCATTTTCTGTTGTTGTTCCTTTGTAAGTTCGGTCCATGTACCTACAGTGAGTCCAATGGCGATATCGTGAGCCTTTTTATGATAGTTTACATTGCCATGCAGCAAGTAAGTGGCCAAAACATAATCTTCTACTGCTGCCGCCATTCTTTGTCACCTCCTAAAAGAAAAAGGGATTTATTAACCTTTCATCACCTCTTTCATAGAATCAGCATATGATAGTTTAAGTGATTTGGTGTATGGGTTTGCAAAAAAAACAATGTTTGTCCACATCATCAAATTGCGATTGGATCAAAAGAGAACAAAGGAATGATGATCGATGTCAAATTATTATCCTCTTAATTCACAGCAAGCAATGGAGTATGTCGGCAAGCTGGGGATATTTCCTGATCATTCTTCTCTTGTGTGCCGTGAAATTGGAGATGGAAATTTAAATCTCGTTTTTCATATCAAAGAAAAATCAGCGGCAACAGGAGTGATTATCAAACAGGCACTCCCCTATGCAAGAGTGGTAGGGGAGTCGTGGCCGTTAACCTTGGACAGGGCCAGGATTGAAAGTGAAGCCCTGATCGTTCACCATTGCATGTGCCCTGGAATGGTTCCGAAAGTCTATCACTATGATCCTGGATTGGCCCTTACAGTCATGGAAGACTTGTCGACACATATCATCCTGCGCAAAGGGTTAATGGCAAGAACAGCCTATCCATTATTTGCAAAACAAATCGGTTCTTTTCTTGCCCGAACACTGCTGCTCACTTCTGATATCGTCTTGGATCCGCTCGAAAAAAAGAATCGAATGATCCAATTTTCAAACCCGGAGATGTGCAAAATTACGGAAGACCTCGTGTTTACCGATCCCTATTATGATGCAGAAACCAACCGATTTAACCCGTTGCTGGATGAGGAAGTGAAGAAAATTTGGGGAAATGACAAGCTCAAATATCAGATCGCTAAACTGAAGGAAAAGTTTCTTACTCATTCGCAGGCGCTCATTCATGGGGATCTGCACACAGGAAGCATCATGGTTACCGGGAACGACCTTAAAGTGATCGATCCTGAATTTGCCTTTTATGGACCGATGGGATTCGATGTCGGGGCCCTTTTTGCCAATCTGCTGCTCTCCTATGCCTCACAAGTGGGGCATTCATTAAGTGTGGAAGAACGCAAACGCAAAGACTATCAGAACTATCTACTAAATACCATTGAACAAGTTTGGTTAGCCTTTGAGCAGGAATTTAGAGCGTTATGGAAGGAACAAGCAAAAGAACCAACGGCAGCAGCAAAAGGGTATGTTGACGATTATATAATGAGGATTCTTCAAGATGCGTCTGGATTTGCAGGTTGTAAAATGTTGCGCAGGGTTATTGGCCTCGCGCATGTGGAAGATCTTGAAAGTATAGAAGACCTCGAATCTCGAGCAAAGGGCGAAAAACTAGCCCTCGGTATTGGCCAGCAGCTCGTTATAAAAGGTGATCGTATACAGAACATTAAGGATATCACGTCCCTAGCTAAAAAGGTGTCTTCCGATGGGTAAGATTGTGCAATCCGTTGAATGGAATAATGACCGATTGATATTACTCGATCAGACCCAGCTCCCCGCACAAACGGTATATATCGAGTTAACCGAGATAGTAGATGTATGGGAGGCCATTCATACACTAAAAGTACGCGGTGCTCCTGCCATTGGAATGGCAGCCGCATACGGCTTATATTTAGGGGTAAGGGACAGTAAAGAACATGAAGATGACTTTCTTCTAAGTCTAGAGAAAAAAGCTGCATATTTAACAACAGCAAGGCCGACAGCTGTCAATTTATGCTGGGCAATAGAACGACTTTTGAACAGAGCCTATCAAGAAACAGCCCTAGGATCACAATTGCCAAAAATAAAAGCTGCGCTGCTTGAGGAAGCTTTATTCATTCAGTTGGAGGACGAGGAAGCTTGCAGAAACATCGGTGAACATGCTTTGACATTATTTAAGGATGATATGGGAATCCTCACTCATTGCAATGCAGGCAGTTTGGCAACGGCAAAATATGGGACAGCTACAGCGCCTTTTTATCTCGCCAAGGCAAGAGGATGGCATTTGAAGGTGTTTGCCGGTGAAACTCGGCCTGTACTTCAAGGAGCCCGTTTAACCGCATGGGAATTACAGCAGGCGGATATTGATGTTACTCTTCTATGCGACAACATGGCTGCCATGGTTATGGCAAAGGGCTGGATTCAAGCGGTCATTGTGGGAACGGACCGGGTAGCCGCAAATGGAGATACAGCCAACAAGATTGGTACGTATGGACTTGCACTCCTTGCAAAAGCTCATAATATCCCGTTTTATGTGGCTGCGCCAACATCTTCGATTGATTTGCAGACGATGTCCGGCCTGGATATTCCGATTGAAGAAAGACCCATAGAAGAGGTAGCAGCAGTTCTTGGAAAACGAACAGCACCGGAAGGCATCAAGATTTACAATCCTGCTTTTGATGTTACTCCGTATCATCTGATAACGGCCTTCATAACCGAGAAAGGCATTGTCCATCCAGATCAGCATGGGCAGTATAACCTTCCCATTCATCCATTATTACAGAAAAAATAAAAAACCCGGTTTCTTGTTGAAATCGGGTTTTGTGATGGAGTTGATTTTAGCTACCACCGTTTTTTCGAATAATACGGACCGACGGGTTCGCAATGTACTCTTCTCCTCTGGAAACATCGTGTACTACAGCATAATCTGCACCTAGAAAATTAAGGACATTTTGTACTTCAAGAAATGGATTCTTTGTTCCGCAAGTGTAAATATCAATAGCCGCATAGTTCTTTTCTGGCCACGTGTGTATGGACATATGGGAGGTAGATAGTACAAGCGTACCTGTCACCCCATACGGCTGAAAACTGTAAAAGTAGCGATTTAATACTGTCATTTCCAGTCGCTCCGCCGTTAGATTCAGTTGGTTTTCAAGCTCCTTTGCGTCATTCAGAATACTGGACTTGCAGTTAAACGCATCAATAATGATATGGAACCCTTTCATTTCCAATTACATTTCCCCCTATACTATTAATTTATAAGCCCTCATCTTTTACTTGTATGATGATGACCCTCTCCCTTCTAGTTAATTATTACAGTTTATGCAGATTTACTAGATTTGGTTGGACAACCATTTATTTTTTTTAAAATCCGCAAATGAGCAGATATGGCCCAACGCAAAAATACCGCCTTATCCTCGGTATTTAAGCTGTTAATCGTCCATTTCCTCTTGATACAAGCAGTTGCAGGAGCTTATTTTTAAGCGAAATAAATAAGAGAATCTTTTGGAAGTATCCGATGGTGGACATTTATCGACTTTTTTGCTGCCATGAAAACCCCAGTTCCAAAGGTATGAAAGGCATGAAAGAAAACTTGCACGATTGTCCGCCAAAATAGCTGGCACACTCTATTTTCTACAATGAATCTTAATTGTTTAAATATCTTCTTTATTGCTGCGGAAAAGCCATTTTGACTATCGCCGTGTTGCAAATAATTCCATTGGGTACATACACAATTCTTAGGCGATTGAAATACATTAAAATTGTTCACGAAAAAATTCTTTAAAAGGGGAATTTGATGTCTGAGAATGGGAGAGACACTTTCAATATTGATATATTCACCGAAGAAGGTATCCGTTTTTCACTAGAGGAGATCCCAAAAATAAAAATGAAAAAAATGGCGTTGTTTCAGAGGAAAGCTGAGTATATTTTTAAAGATCAATCGGGAAAAAATATAACGGTGAATGTCCAATCCTTTAGGGTCGTAAAAAATTTTAAAAAGTAGTGTTGAATGAAGGCTGCCATAGTGGTAGCCATTTCTACATAAACAACCCCATTTGCAAGTTGTTGCTCTGAGCATTAAGATTCGTTTTTCCTTCAACGTACTTTTATTTGGCATATGTCCATATTATGGATGATAATAAAAGATATCCTTACAGAGAGGGAGGGAATATGTATTGAAAAGATGGACCAGGACAATGATGCCTCTATTGTTTAAGTACGTTTTGATCAGTGGCTGCGGAAGGGATGGAATGTCCTCACAAGAATAGAGTAAAAGTAATACGGCCAGATGGGAATAGTGAGGATAAATTTTTAAAATATGATGGAAAAGATGACCGCTATGAGAGATTAAGAATTATCCAAAAAACAAAAAATATAGACGGAGGTGTTTACCCATGATGGGGCTATCGCTCTTTATATTCTTCTTGCTGCTTTTTGCTTTCTTTATCGATTGGAGACGCAAAAAAAATAATAATCAGTTGAACCGGTCCACCCACCCTGGTGCGAAGCCTGGCGAGGATTCTAATCATTTGATGGGCGACAATCGATATGACGGAGGGGGCCCTTAATCCGCCTTTTTATAACCTCATCTGTAATTATACTAACTCTGAATCTTGACTGATTGATCTGCTCGTCTAATATTTTCCTTTATGTGATCCATATAATATCATCCACTTCTTCATATATCTCTCTTCTAAGAGTTCTTTCCAAAATATCGGTTGAGTCGCCCTCCTTCTCCACCTTGCCCCCAAACAAAAGGCGGCTCCAATTTCAGAGCCGCTTTCCTAATTAAAATGACTTCTCCATTGTCTTCATCGATACTCCTTCTGGCTGCGCTGTGTTCAAAGCCGAATGCTTTTTTGAATAAGCAAAGTAAATGATGAGGCCGACTGCCAGCCAAATGGCAAACGAATACCAGGTGATTGCCGCCAGCTGTGTCATTAAGAACACACAGAAAGCGACCGCCAAGATTGGTACAACCGGTACGCCCGGACAGCGGAACGGGCGGTTTAAATCCGGCTGTGTCCTGCGGAGGATTAGAACCGCAATCGAGATCAGGGTAAATGCGAAAAGCGTTCCTATATTGATCAGTTCAGCAAGACGGCCTAGTGGAATCAGCCCTCCTACCAAAGCCGAGACCAATCCTACGAGCCATGTCGATCCGTATGGCGTTTTATATTTAGGGTGAACATTAGAAAACATTTTTGGAAGCAAACCATCACGGGACATTGCAAAAAAGATTCGGCTTTGGCCAAAAGCCATGACGAGCAAAACCGTTGTCATACCCAAGATGGCTCCTAGGTCAATAAATCCGGCCACCCAGTTTTGGCCAGCCATCTGCAGTGCAAGAGATACCGGATGATCAATACCCTCAAATTTTGCATAAGGTACGATTCCCGTCATGATACACGTAACGACAATGTATAGAAGGGTACAGATGGATAAAGAAGCAATAATCCCTCTAGGAAGATCTTTTGCAGGGTTTTTCACTTCTTCTGCGGCTGATGTTACTGCATCAAAACCAATATAGGCAAAAAACACGAGAGCCGCCGCCTTGAACACACCGCTGAAACCAAACGGAGTGAAAGGCTGCCATTGTTCAGGTTTAACGTAACCGGCACCAACGACGATAAACAGCAGAACAACCGCCACTTTTATGATGACCATAATGTTGTTAATACGTGTTGATTCTTTTACACCTCTTGAGAGGAGGAAAGTCACAAGAATAAGGATAATGAAGGCTGGAAGATTAAAGTAAGTCGTCGCTCCTGGAATCGAACCTGGAGCAGCAGTCAGCACTTTAGGCAAATGAATGCCAAATCCACCAAGCAAGGATTGAAAATATCCAGACCACCCGGCTGAAACCGCGGATGTTGTCAGTGCATATTCAAGAATGAGATCCCATCCGATAATCCAAGCGATAAATTCTCCCATCGTTGCATAGCTGTATGTATATACAGAGCCTGAAACGGGAACGGTTGATGCGAATTCCGCGTAGGCCAGTGCCGCAAACCCACAGGCAAGGGCTGCGATCACAAAGGAAAGGATTAATCCTGGTCCAGCCGTTAATGCTCCCTTACCAGTCAGAACGAAAATCCCTGTACCTATGATGGCGCCAATCCCAAGCATCGTTAAATCCCAAGCACCCAAGGCCTTTTTTAACGTTTGTCCTTTCTGGCTCGTTTGAATAAGCTGATCAATACTTTTTGTACGAAAGAGGCTCATATACTATGTCATCCTTCCTGATGTTATCTTTAAGACATGCGAAAATTTTATCATACTTTGTTGAATTTTCGCAATACTCGAAAAATATTATATTAAAATAAAAAAAGCCACTTTTTGTGGCTCAACAAGTATTATTGTTTGGCAAACAGAAGAGCATTTGCCCCTTTTACCTTTGTGTTGGGAATAATCTCCGAACCATCTCGCTGAATTCTTCAACGAAACCTGTCACAGGTTTTCCGGCTTGAATATCATTCACGTATTTTTGAACACGGTCAAAAAAATCAGGGTTCGTAGATACAAATACGTCGTTAATATCAGGATCTGTACTTTTTACTCTGTCTGCTATTTTTTTCTCGGTTTGCTTTGTCAGCTTGCCGTTATCTCCATCCTCTAAAACAGCTGCCACATAGGCATTATCATCCGTAACGATGACGTTCGCCTGACGCACTTCTTTAAGTTGGACTACTTGATCGGCTGCTTCATCAGCCACATCCAGCCGATTATCTTGGTTCTCATTGTTGCCTGTATTTTCGTCAGTACTGATGTTCCTCATATTTTTGTTTGCGTTATCCATTCCCTGCTTGTCATCTCGGCCATTCGTACAGGCTGTTAAAACAGCGATCATGAAAACGATAACCATAAATTGAATCAGATTGAGTTTCTTATTCATACAGAGGTTCTCTCCTTTCTTTATATCGTTAGCTTTTGGAAAATATTCTGTATTATGCATGAAAAGAGGAAAAGATCCGTTTTGGTAATAATCAACTTAATTCATTCAATGGTTTTTAGACAAAATAATATGGTTCAGAAATGGACAAAAATTTAAAGAGGTGAGGTAATGAAAGCCAATTTGAATACGATTTTACCAATTATCGCTTCAGTAGGAGTTGGCATTGCGGCGTATCAAATGATGAGTGGTAATGGCAGGAAAATGGAAAACATGATGCCGCTTGCTTCAGATGTGATGGGAATGGGCATGCAGGGACAGAGTCAACAACAGTCCAATAATCAATAAGACATTTTTAGTCATACCTGATATTTATAGCAGGTATGCGATTCTGTCAGGAGGGGACAAATGATGAATCCTAAACATGATACTCATGGCCGGAAAAGAATTCTTGCCTCCAATCTGCAAGAGGGCCAAGACAAAATAACCAGTGAAAATTCAGGTCCGTCTGCTTCTGCTGATTTTGTGGAAGATGAGACCAGTCAGATGCTCACAAGTAAAAATAACAGATAGATCAATCAAAAAGCAGGCATTTATATGCCTGCTCCGTTTTCTGTATATCAGGTCAACCATTAATTTTTATTAACACTGTTTCTGTCCCTCCCCTGCCACTTACCGTACAGCCAGGATCGGTACTTTTATTTTGCAAGCACCTGAATTGTGCTCTGTGCCAATGCGAACTCAAAATCAGCGATAAGGTCTTCAGGGTCTTCGAGTCCTGCTGAAAAACGGAAAAGTGTATTGGTAATTCCTCTTTTCTTTCGTTCCTGCTCCGGCATGGCCGCATGTGACATTTTTGCCGGGTAAGATAAAATGGACTCCACTGCTCCAAGGCTCACCGCTAATACGGGTATCTGCAGATGTGACGTAAAAGGTCTTACCAGCTGTTCGCTTTCCAGCTCAAAGGAAAACACTGCTCCAGGACCCTCAGCCTGCCGGCGCTGCAATGGATAGCCGGAGTGCTCTTTCAGTCCTGGATAATGCACCTTTTTTACAAGAGGGTGATGATTTAAATACTCTGCAAGTTTGCCAGCTGCCTCTGAAGAATGGCGAAGGCGGACATACAACGTTTTCAACCCGCGCATGAGGAGCCATGCATCCTGGACTCCCAGTACTGCTCCAAAAGAATTCTGAAGAAAATAAAGGCGTTCTGCGAGCTCTTCATCCTTAACAACCGCTAGCCCCGCAACAACATCACTGTGGCCGGCAAGAAACTTTGTCGCGCTGTGAAGAACGATATCCGCTCCCAGCGATAAAGGCTGCTGAAGAGCAGGGGTTAAGAACGTATTATCTACAAAGGTGAGTGCTCCCTGTTGTCTGGCAAGCTCACTCACCGCTTGTATATCCGTTACTTTTAACAGCGGATTGGACGGTGTCTCGATATAGAATGCTTTCGTATTCGGCTGAACGGCTTGCTCTACTTCTTTCAAATCGGTCATATCAACAAACGTATGGGTAATTCCGAGCCGTGTGAGCACTTCCGTAACCATTCGGTAAGTTCCCCCGTAAACATCTTCTGAAATGACAACATGGTCACCTTGTGACAGGAGGAGAAAAGCGGTTGAGATTGCGGCCATGCCCGAAGAGAACGCGAAACCCCGACAGCCTCCCTCCAACTGGGCGATCTGCTCTTCCAATGCTTCTCTTGTCGGATTGGCTGATCGGCTATAGTCATATTTTCCGAACTGGTCAAGATCCTCTTGGTGGAACGTCGAGGAAAGATGCATAGGTACACTGACCGCGCCGGTAACAGGATCCGTCTTATGCTTATGATGCAGCAATTTTGTTTGAAAGTTATAACAGGAATAGTCACTCATGGGTAATTGCCTCCTTTTGAACGATTTGAAGTGCTTGCGTCAAGTCTTCTATCAGGTCCTTTTCATCTTCAATTCCAACTGACAGCCGCAAGAGACGGTTGCACACCCCTCTCTGGATGCGTATATGATCCGGAATGTCGGCATGTGTCTGAGTAGCTGGGTAAGTAACAAAGCTTTCTACACCGCCTAGGCTTTCCGCAAACGTGATCAGTGAAACCGCCTTTAGGAAATCAGGTACCCATTCTTCCCGTTGAAGCCGAAAAGAGATCATTCCACCTCTTCCGGGATACAGCACATCCGCGACAGCTTCATGTCCTCGGAGAAAATTGACGAGCTCCCTGGCGTTTTCCTCATGCTTTTTCATTCTTAAAGCGAGGGTTTTCATTCCTCTCATCAACAGCCAGGCGTCAAACGGACTTAAGACTGCACCTGTGGCATTATGTTGGTAGGACAATTCTTCACATAGTTCCTCTCCTTTTGCAGCAACGAGCCCTGCGAGTACATCGTTGTGTCCCCCAAGATATTTGGTCGCACTATGAATGACGATATCTGCTCCAAGTTCGATCGGTTTTTGAAGCAAAGGCGTGTAGAACGTATTGTCAACAATAACGAGGAGGCCGTGTACCTTTCCAACAGCAGCTATCGCTTGGATATCGCAGGTTTCCATTAAAGGATTTGTAGGGGTCTCAAGAAAAATGGCTTTTGTTTTCTTTGTTATTGCCTTCTCAATTTCAAGGGGATTTGCGGTGTCAACGTATTTACAGGACAACCCCCACTTTTTATAGCCTTCCTCCAGTAACCGATAAGTCCCCCCATATAAATCGCTGGATACGATCCATTCATCCCCTGACTGAAAAAGGGAAAGAATGGTGGCAATCGCGGCCATTCCCGAACTGCAAGCGAAGCCTTGGTCCGCTCCTTCCAGATCTGCTATTGCCTGCTCCAGCAGCTGCCGTGTTGGATTGCCGGTGCGTATGTAATCATACCCGCTTGATTCTCCTATTCCAGTATGCCGATAAGCTGTGGAAAAATAGACGGGTGGATTGACTGATCCTGTGCGGTCTTCACTTCGGTTTCCGATCTGTGCAAGCTTTGTCTGCGTTTTATACATGGGAATCCTCCTAAAAATAAAATAAAAAAAGCCTTCTAAGAAGAAGACTTTTGAGAAATATCAATTGTCGTTCTTCTTATCTTTCAAGTTCATTCACGAACTTGATGGACTTAGCACCTTTTCAGCCATCCGCGGCTGAAGGTTGCTGAGGTATCATCGGGCCATTCCCTCTACCTCTCTTGATAAGAAAACAAATCACGTATCAAATTGTACTTATTACTCTACATTAGTTTTCAGAATGTTTCAATAGGAATCGCAAAAAACTTTACGTGCGATTATTTCATTTTTACTTCATGAGTTAAGTCCCTTTTACAAAGCATTAAGAACCGTCCCTTAAACCTAAGGAAATAGTCGGTATAATACAGGACATGAAGCAGAGAACATTAACCTGTTTTTTTTAAATATTAAAATGTTTTTATCAGTTTCGTAAAATATTAACAATGGTAATATTTATATAATACTGATATTAAGGGAGTCCAAAACGTTGCATCAATTGTTTATTAACTCAAAGGAACAATTATTTATATTGCTTCCGTTCACTAGGATAGTCGTTTTTCCGTTTGGAATGAAAGGCAGATGAATGAAACATGCTATCACCAACGTCATATTTTGGGTGATAGCATGATTACATTTGTTCTGTTATATATGGCTCTGCCTTGGCTTGCAGCTCTAATTCTTGTCTATAAAGACTACAGACTTATTTTAGTGATTTCCCCCATTACCTCAGTCATCGCTTTCATCATTAATGGCTGGGGAACTCACTTTCATTTTTGGAGAGTCGCGCCTTATTCTATGGATCAATACATTTCTGCCATGCCGTATAATCTGGGCATTTTTCCGGTGCTTTGCTCATACATGATTTATTTCATCTCTGTTTCCAAAATCGATGATCTTCTTCTCATTTTTGTATTCACCTTAGGCACGACTGGTTTAGAATATCTTTCGTTGTATAGAAACCATATTGTTTATGATCATGGCTGGACAATTTATTGGACATTTATTTCCTATTTGATTCCTTATTTTCTGGTATACGGCTATTACCGGCTGCTTACTAGAAAGGATGATATAAACTCATTCCGAAAGCTCCGGCATTAAACGCAAGTGTGACCGATTCAGTCAGCGCAAGAACCGCTCGTTCTACAGCTGAAAAGAATGGTGATTCCCGCCAGCCATTAAGGGAGTAGATCCGCTGTTCGGTCTCCCCCATTAAACGTGCATCCGTCGTATGCATATCAATACAGTAGGCGCACCCATTGATCTGGGAGGCACGAATTTTTATGAGCTCTTTCAGCTTAGGGTCCAAACTTGCAGACATCACATATTGTTCAAGTTTTAACATTGCCTCATAACCCTCTGGATTCACCATCCCTAATAAAAATCTTCTTTCCATGCTAAACTCCTCCTCATTTTATCGTTGCACTGCTATGACAGATCTTTACATTCATTGGTGACATAAATTCAAGTTTCTGTTTGAATGCTTGCATGTGAAGAAGGGTTGACAAACTGCTTATCAGCGCTTATAGTATGGAATAATATTTGAAACGTCGATATGAAAACGCATGGAACGGGAGCAGTAAAAGTTCAATTTATAGCCACAGAGAGCTGCGGTATGGTGTAAAGCAGTCTATGAATACTTTGAACTCGCCCGGGAGCAGTAGGACCAGAGGAAAACAAGTGATTCCCTAAGTTTTGACGGCTAACCACCGTTATCTGGTATGAAAAAGCAGGGTTCAAAGCGAATCAATTAGAGTGGTACCGCGGTTAGTCATAAGGCTTATCGTCTCTTTTCTCATTATTCATGAGGCAAGAGACGGTAAGCCTTTTTTATTAACTATTATGGGTTCAAGGAGAGATTAGGTTATGGAGAACAACAGCAAGAAACTGCAGCGCACCATGACATCGCGCCATATTATGATGATGGCGTTGGGAGGAAGTATTGGGGCAGGACTATTTAAAGGAAGCAGTGATGCCATTGATATGGCGGGTCCATCTGTAATCATCGCTTATCTGATCGGCGGCATCATTTTATTATTCATCATGAAGGGATTGGCGGAAATGGCCGTACAAAACACGCAGGCCAGGACGTTTCGTGACTTGGTTCAGTCTGCACTGGGACCTTTTCCTGCTTATTTTCTGGATTGGATTTACTGGAAAATGTGGGTATTAAACATCGCTGCTGAAGCAGTGGTCGCTGCCATTTTCCTTCAGTATTGGTTTCCTGATGGTCCGATATGGGTATTGGCCCTTTTGGTTTCCGCAGCAGTAACAGTTATCAATCTTCTTTCCGTTAAACTGTTTGCAGAAACGGAGTATTGGCTTGCCTGGATTAAGATTAGTGTCATTATTATTTTTATTCTTTCCGGACTATTTCTTTTGTTCGTATCGTTCGGCGGGCATACTGCTCCGAGTTTTTCCCATTTGACGGATCACGGCGGATTTTTTCCCAAAGGCTCTTCAGGTTTAATCGCGGCCATGCTGGTGGTCATCTACTCGTATGGCGGAACTGAAATCATTGGTGTTACGCTGGCTGAAACGAAAAATCCGGAAAAAGCCGTACCGAAAGCGGTCCGCAGCACCTTAACACGCATCATTGCTTTTTACCTATTTCCGTTTTTTATTATCGTCAGTCTCATTCCCTGGAATGATGTCAACGGTGTTCAGCAAAGTCCCTTTGTCATGGTATTTAAGATGATCGGCATCCCGGGAGCTGATCACGTGATGAATGGCGTGATATTGCTCGCGATTATATCATCCATGAACTCCGGGCTGTACGGTTCTTCCCGTGTACTTTATAACCAGGCAGCAGATGGCCAGGTTCCGAAAATTTTTGCTAAGCTCACCGCTAATAAGGTGCCTGTCTATTCCATCCTGCTTTGCACATCCTCACTTTATGCGGGTGTCCTTATCTCTTTGTTTGCCGGCAGCAAAACGTTCAATTATCTTATGGGCTCTTTAGGTTATACCGTGCTATTTATCTGGCTGACCCTTGCCTTCGCTCATCTCAAATCAAGAAAAAAACAGACCGGCATCTCGGGATTTCGTGTTAAATGGTTTCCCTATACGACATGGATCGCCATTATTGCTTTATTCGCGATCCTCGTCGGCATTATGTATACGACCTCCGTGGTCATAACTCTTGTTACACTTTTTATCTATTTAATCATCACAGGCACGTACGTCATTAAAAAACGTTCCGTGCATTCCTGCGATACATCCTTGGAGAATTTCGCTGTTAAGGCATCCAAATAAAAATAAAAAAACGCCCCATTTAGGGGGCGTTTTTCTATGGGTTTACCGCAATGGTACAAAAGTAATGGAAATGGTTCTGTTCTTTTCTTTTGGCTTCTTATTAGAGAAGTCCACATTCAGATGCAATCTTCCTTGACGGTCGGATGTAATGATTTTCGCACTGTATTTCTTCATGCCATAAATTTTATATCGTGTATTAGGTTTAAACCAAGGAGCTGTTGTAATAGTTGCTGCCCCCGAACCGGTAATACTAAAGCCTTGCTTTGAGACTTGAGACAGCCGTGCGAACTCCATGTCTTCCCTCTGGAATTTCACCTGCCAACCATAGACAGTAAAAGAATTCTCTGCTGTCTTATATGAAAATGGGACAGGTCTGCTCGAGGGATTCCTGAATTTTTCCATAAACCTCGGAAGTGTTTCGTGCAGATCCCTCTGCCAGTATCCCCATGTATGAGATCCATTCCCATAGCTTTCCCAAACATGAGGAAGATCCAATTCCTCTAATCGATTATGAAGACTCGCAGACATATTGAAGACCTTTTTTTCTACCGGGGATTCCACCCCGCCATCCAGAGGGCCTCCTGCCTCTCCGTTCCCGGTATAGATCGAGAGATCCACCCCTGCCAAGTTTTCTGCCAAATCCCATGGGTTATGGGTCCTCCAAATGATTTCATGACTAATTCGTTCTCCCCAAACGGTCCCCGGGGGCACTTTTTCTTGATTTTGAAAAATTGTTTTATCCAAAAAATCCGGATCCAAATTCGTATCAAGAACTCCGGAAAAAGAGGCGGCTGCAGCAAACAAATCAGGGTGCCGTGCCGCATAAGACATGGAACCAAATCCACCCATGGAAAGGCCGGCAACTGCCCGTCCTTCCCGGGTGGTATTCAGATGATAGTATTGTTCTATCCAAGGAATCAATTCATTGATATGGTATTTCTCCCATTGGGGTGTTCCATAAGCGCCATTATTATACCAATCTGAATAGCTCGCTCCTTTTCCAGCGTCCGGCATAACAATGACAAGAGGCATATTTTCCGTAAACTTCTCAATATCCGTTCTAGCCGTCCATGCCTTATAGTCACCGCAGCAGCCGTGCAGCAAATATAATACTGGGTATTTGACGTCAGGATGCTCATCGTAACCAGAAGGAAGCAATACACGTAAAGAGGTTTCCTTGCCTAGTGCCGAGCTGCTCAAAACAATCTCATGTAAACGCTCATTTAAAGGAGTATCAGAAACGAGTTTGACTGAACTTTCAGCTTTAACCGTACTGATCGGATAGAGTAAAGCGAGCAAGAAAAGCAATGTGATGCATTTTAATATAAATCGACCCACACGTATGTACCTCCCTTATTTCCTTAATAAGGTAATGTTACATACGGATCAGCAGAAAAACAATAAGACGAAGTGCTCGTTATTTTTAGGTATAATTAGCCCATTTAATGCCGGTCCCCACGCTTTTTTGCAAAAAAACAAGGCCCGCTCACCGCTGGCCTTGTTTCCCTTTTTCTTAATCTCTTTGATTATCAAAAAGGCTGTTCACTTTATCTGCTGCTTTTTCTTTAGCGTCTCCAAAACCTTCACGGAGGTTACCTTTTGCTTTATCTTTGTTTCCTTCCGCTTCAGTCGTTTCATCTCCGGTGAGCTTGCCTAGCCCTCGTTTTGCTTCACCTTTGATCTGATCCATCTTTCCTTTTGTTTGGTCTTCATTCATTTTCAATTCCTCCTTCGTTATTTATCCGTCTACATAGGGTGTTTACCCTCTTTTTAACAAGGTTAATCAGATTAATTCTAAGCCATATTTTCTGTTTTTAAATCATAAGATAGGGGAAAACTAAAAATTAATGTAAAATTATTGAAGGAGTGTACATATGAAGAAAAGCTGGATATGGCCTGTAATCATCATAGGTATTATCGGAATTTGGTTTGCAGCAAGCTACAACGGTTTTGTCAACAAGGAAGAGGACGTCAATCAGTCCTACTCGCAGATTGAGACCCAGCTTCAGCGGCGTGTCGATTTGGTGCCTAACCTAGTGAATACGGTCAAAGGCTATGCTTCACATGAGAAGAAGGTCTTAAAGGATATTTCGGACGCACGTGCCCGCCTCGCCGGTGCACAATCCACCCAGGAACAAGCACAAGCCAATGATCAATTAACCGGTGCCTTGAGCAGGCTTCTAGTCATTCAGGAGCAGTACCCGAACCTCAAAGCTGATAAACAGTTTACACAGCTCATGGATGAACTTGCAGGCACCGAAAACCGCATCGCTGTCGCTAGAAGAGATTACAACCAAGAGGTCGCTTCCTATAATAAAAAAGTGAAACGATTTCCGGGTGCTTTAATTGCAGGGATAGGAGGATTTGATGAAAAGGAATACTTTAAAGCCAATGCCAACGCAAAAGAGCCACCAAAGGTAGACTTTGGAGGAAACGGATAATGTCTTCCAAACAATTCTCCCTCTCTCTCATGGTGTTTCTCTTTTTCACCATATTGACAGCAAGAGAACCGGTATCAGCAGCAAAGATTCCGGCTCCATCGGGAGATATTTATGTTCAGGACAACGCCCATATTTTAAATCAGCAGCAACGGTCCCAATTGCAGTCAATAGGCAGACAGCTGGAAGATGAAACGACCGCACAGCTTGCTGTACTGACCGTTGACTCGATTGGCAGCGAGCCCATTGAGGACTATGCGAATAAGGCTTATCGAACATATGGGCTGGGGACAAAAAAAGCGGACAATGGAGTACTGCTCGTCGTCGCCATGTCACAGAAGAAAATCAGGATTGAAGTCGGGTACGGCCTCGAAGGAGCCATTCCTGACGGAAAAGCCGGCAGAATTCTGGACGAGAATGCCATTCCCTATCTGAAACGAGGCAAGCCAGAATTGGCAGTTACACAAACGTATCAAGCAATCGCTAAAGAAATCAAACAAGAATATAAAGGGCAAGGGAACGGCCCTCCCTCTGAAGAGAAGAAAAAAGATCCCTTTTCGTGGTTTTACATTATTATCATCGCTTTGGTCATTTTTTTGGATGTGAAATTTTTTAATGGGTTTCTGACTTACATGATCCTCTCTATCATTTCCAGAGGCGGTGGAGGCGGCGGCCGGCGAGGAGGTGGAGGCGGTTCTTCTGGGGGAGGCGGTGCCGGAAGGGGCTGGTAAAGCTATGCTTTATCCAGCCATTTTTTAACGTGCTCCTTTGGTTCCCAGCAGTTAAATTGATAAGTGGGCTTGGTTTCGTACCCAAGTCTTGTACATTCATATTTCATTCCCTGCTCTGTTTTTGAAGCCTTGAAATTGATGCAGGTTGCACAGCAATGGATGTTTTTGTTCATGAAATGTTTCACCCTTTTATCAGCTTGTTTTAAGCTTTTATATCTACATTCTACAGTAAAAGCCCTGCCGCGCACTATGATTTGTGCATGGCAGGGCTTTTCAGGATCAATTATCGAATGTAATTCGCGTCCATCGCTTTTCCATGAGCAGCATGGAATAGCTCATTTACATTTTGCTGGTGCAAATAATCTTCGTACGTCATTTCTTTCTTCTTCAATGAAATGGTAATCGTAGCAAAGAAAAGGTTTAGTGTAAACATTCAGGTTCCTCCTTTCCTTCCTGGTTATCTTTTCAGGTCGTATCTTTCTCCGTTAAGATCCAATTTAGAAATGCCAGGTGTCTTTTTATCATCATTTATCATCCCTCCATCAATTTTTTGTCTAACAGACCTAATATGTTAGTACGGTATTCACTACTTTATCCCGGCTTGCTTCAAATCTCTCATTCACTGCGTGCTGATGGGCCAGTTCAATGTGGGTTCTCATTCTTCGTTTAAAAGTAACGGTAACAGTCCCAAAAATTAATTGTAGTGTAAACAATGAAATTCCTCCTTTAATTTAATTCAACAAGTCATATCCTTCTCCAAAGAGAACCAGGTCAACAAAGCAATACTTATCATCATTTTTCTCTCCTCCCTCACTCCGATGTTTATAAAAAAAAGCCGCAGGTACAAGATCCCTGCAACCAACCCAAAAATGGGCACAAAAAAGCCACAGGCATCGTTCAGCCTGCGGCGCTTTTTTATCCAAAAAATCGTTAAAAAAGACTACTGTCCAACGGCCGAACATCGATAGATTTTATTCAATTGCTGCATTGCTGAAATTGTCATCCATTGCATCATGGTGTCCGACCTCCTTTGCTAATTTCTGATTTTTCTTACATGGTAATTATAACCACAACCTGGTAACTTGTAAACCTCTTTTACCAAACAATTTATTTATATGCACCATCGTGCTCAAAGATACCTGTTGTTCAGCGGATTTTTCACTCTATTTCATGAACAAGAAATGAGCATTATGTGTACCTTTTCACAAACATTTGTTTTATAATGGATATGCGTTATAATTAGTCATTCGTAAGATAGGGGGAACAACTATGATACGCCCTAAGACTTTATTGGCTTCTACCCGGCCATTTTCATTGACGGCTTCTATCATACCCGTGATTTTCGGTACCATACTTGCTATGAAGTGGACGGAGATCAACTGGGGAATCTTTTTATTAACACTTGCTGGCGCGGTATTCATGCAGTGCGGAACCAACTTGGTGAACGACTATTTTGATCATAAAAAAGGTGCTGACCAGCCTGGCTCACTCAGCCCTTCAGGAGTTATTGACCGCAAAGAAATGACTCCTGAGCAAGTCCATATTACAGGACTCATCTTTTTTGGTTTAGGAAGTTTAGTCGGGCTGATTTTAGCTGGTCTTACAGGCAGCTTTATTTTATATATTGGAATTCCTTCATTGATGATCGGGTACTTTTATACGGCGACCCGATTTGCCCTGGCCTACAATGGGTTTGGGGAATTCGCTTCCGGAACGACACTCGGTGTTTTGGCTGTACTCGGCTCTTACTATGTCCAGACGCTTACCGTACACTGGGAAACCGTACTTATTTCCCTTCCTAATGCGTTCTTGATCATGGCCATCTTGCAAGCCAATAATCTGAGAGACATCGATACGGATAAACTGATCAATAAGATAACAGTCGCAGGATTGATTGGCAAAAAAGGAGCCCGAATCGAGTATTACCTCTTAATGCTTGGCACGTATATTATTCTCTTGCTGCTCGTTTTCGCATCACTGCTTCCCGCATGGAGTTTAATCGCCTTTATTTCCCTGCCGATTGCATTAAAAGCAGTAGGAATAGCTGCACGCACATGGGAGCCGAAAGAACTCAACAAAGCACTTGGACTTACCGCAATGCTTCATTTAGGCTTTGGCCTTCTGTTATGCATCGGTACATTCATAGGTATATCAACATAATATTTAAATGAAAAAATCCGGCAGCCGTGATGGCTGCCAGATTTTTGATTTATTGGTATTCCTGTAAACGTTTCTTTAATCGCTTCGCTTGATAGTACATAAGAGCGGTGAAACCAAGGCCTGCCAGGGAAGCTGAGCCGCAGACAACCGCATCTGCCGTATCTTTCCCTGCAAAAGGAATCACAGTTCCTAGATAAAGAAATGAACTTAATGATAAAAGGACAATTCCGTAGTGCTGATAATCCTGAATTTTAACTTTAATCTCTCGAATAACTTTTGAATCCATTACTTAACCAGCCTCCTAACCTCTTATCTTACAATAACATATATCAGAGAGATGCTGGCCTCGTAATATTTGACAAAAATATGAAAAAACTCCCGGTTTAACTCTGCCGGGAGTTTACATCCTATTGAAGTGCCTGCTTCAAATCCTCAATCAAGTCCTCAACATCTTCAATGCCGACTGAGATGCGGACTAAACCATCAGTGATGCCCAGCTCTGTTCTCCGTTGTGCTGGAATAGATGCATGGGTCATCTGAGCTGGAACAGAGATCAGGCTTTCTACTGCTCCAAGGCTCTCTGCCAAGGTAAAGTAATGCACCTTTTTCAACACTTGTGCAGCTTTCTCTCGACTTCCAACATCGAATGATACCATACCGCCAAAACCGCCAGCCTGAGATTTTGCAATGCTATGCTGCGGATGGCTTTCCAAACCTGGATAATAAATTTTTTCAACACTTGGATGGCTGGATAGAAACTCTACAATTTTCTTGGTATTTGCCTCGTGGGCTTCCATACGAAGACCGAGTGTCTTAATTCCTCTCATCAAAAGCCATGAGTCTTGCGGCCCTAAAATTCCGCCAGTAGAGTTTTGTACAAAGTGAAGGTCTTCAGCCAGCTTATCATCGTTGACGACGACGATACCGGCAACAACATCACTGTGCCCTCCAAGATATTTGGTGGCAGAATGAAGAACAATATCAGCGCCTAATGTAATTGGTGTTTGCCAGTAAGGCGTGCTGAATGTATTGTCGACAATAAGTAACAGGTTATTTTCCTTCGCCACTTGGGAAGCGGCTTTTAAATCGGTTACCTTTAATAATGGATTTGTCGGCGTTTCAACATAAAGTGCTTTCGTGTTTGGCCTGATCGCTTCTTTTACGGCATCGAGATCGGTTGTATCAACAAAAGTAGCTTCAATTCCAATTCGGTTAAGCACTTTGGATACAACGCGATATGTTCCTCCATATACATCGTCTGTCAGGATGACATGGTCACCTGAACTGAACAGCATCATAACAGCAGTAATGGCTGCCATTCCTGAGCCAAAAGCAAAGCCTTTTTTTCCTTCTTCCAAATCCTTTACGAGTTCCTCAAGAGCAAAACGAGTCGGATTTCCTGTTCTGGAATATTCATATCCTTTATGAACTCCCACTTCTTCTTGTTTGTAAGTACTTACTTGATAAATCGGAAATGACACAGCGCCTGTAGCCGGATCACCCGGAATTCCGCCGTGAATCAATTTGGTTTTTCGTTTCATGTTAAATGCCCCCCTCATATATCTTTTTGCTTAAATATCGGTCACTTCCGTCGGGAAAGATGGTAACGATTGTCGAACCTGCAGGAGCTGTTTCAGCTTCCAGTAAAGCGGCATGAAGAGCAGCCCCAGAAGAACTCGCAGCAAGAATGCCCTCTTTTTGTGCCAGTTCCTTTACTCTCGCAAATGCATCTGTATCAGTCACCGTATGGATCGCTTGAAAATATGAGGCATCCATATAGCCTGGCAAAAATTCCATACCGATTCCTTCCGTTTTATGAGGGCCTGACTGGCCGCCGTTTAAAATGGAACCCTCAGGCTCTACAATGACCGTTTTGATCTCAGGTTTCTTTTCTTTCAGAAACTGTGAAGTTCCCATGAAAGTACCGCCAGTGCCTGCACCGGCAACAAAGATATCAACTTCACCATTTAAGTCCTGCCAAATTTCCGGTCCAAGCGTCTTATAGTACGTGGAGGGGTTGGCGGGGTTCGAGAACTGAGCTGGAGTAAAGGAGTTTGGAATTTCTGAAAGAAGCTGTTCGGTCTCCTTGATGGCTCCCTTCATCCCTTCCTCTGTTGGCGTATTAATGATCGTTGCACCAAGCGCCCTCATAATATCCTGTTTTTCCGTACTAAACTTTTCAGGAATAACAAACATGACATTAATTCCCCGGTTTATCGCAGCCAAGGCCAGGCCGATCCCAGTATTGCCCGCGGTGGGTTCAATAATGGTACCGCCTTCGACAAGCTTTCCTGTACGGAACGCCTCGTCCAGCAGTTCTTTGCCCAGCCTGTCTTTTACACTGCCTCCAGGGTTAAAATATTCTAATTTGGCGAACAGCCGGACCCCATTCCTCAATGGAAATTGAGTCAACTGGACCATGGGTGTATGGCCGATCAACTCATGTATATTTTTATAAACCGTCATAGCACTTACTCCTCTTATTCAGCAAACACCTTGTTCCACTCATCTTTTTTCGCTAACATTTTTTCAGCAATTTCCTTTGCACCTTCCAAGCTGTGGTTAGCAGCCCAACCGCACTGTACTTCGTTGCAGGCAGGTACCTCTTGCGCTTTAAGGACATCTTGCAATGTTTTTTCCAGCACATCAAGGATCTCATCATAGTTGTCATGGTTAATCACCGAAAGATAGAATCCGGTTTGGCAGCCCATTGGGCTGATGTCCACTACTGAATCATGGTGGTTACGGATATTTTCTGCCATTAGATGTTCGATGGAATGAAGCCCGGCCATATCCATGTGATCTTTGTTTGGCTGGCAGAAGCGGATGTCATATTTATGGATAACATCCCCATTTTTTCCTTGGATGGTTCCAGCTAGACGCACATACGGCGCTGCTACTTTAGTATGGTCAAGATTAAAGCTTTCTACATTCATTTTTTTAACCATTATGTTTCAACTCCTCTATCATTAATAAAATCAATTCAGCCGAGTTCTTGGAAGCGGTATTTAAAAATTGGTCATATGAAACACGTGCATCTTTGCCTGCGATATCTGAAAGAGAACGAATGATGACAAATGGCACATCAAACTGGTAGGCGACCTGAGCGATGGCTGCAGCTTCCATTTCTGCTGCATATAGTCCCGCAAGTTTGGTCCGGATATATTCTACTCTGTCATGATCACTCATGAATGAATCACCTGAAGCGATCAGTCCTTTCGCTACTTGAATCCCGCTAACCTTTTTTGCGCTCTTAACAGCGATTGAAACAAGATCAGCATCAGGTGCATAAAAGGCAGGCATTTGCGGAACCTGCCCATATTCATAGCCAAAGATTGTTGCATCGACATCATGATGGCGCACTTCTGTTGATATCACGACATCTCCAACATTCAGGTCTTTATGAAAGCCTCCCGCAGATCCTGTGTTGATGATACAATCAGGCTGATACATCTCTATCATCAGTGTAGTTCCAATAGCGGCATTTACTTTAGCAATACCCGACTTCAGGAGAATGATATCAAGGCCATCGATCTTTCCAGTATAAAATTCACAGCCAGCAAGTGTTTTGTCCTGCCTTTGTGACAGTTTATCCCTGAGAATGATGACCTCTTCTTCCATTGCACCGATAATTCCAATTTTCATAGCGACAACTCCATTATATTTTCTGTTATTGTTTTTTCACTTTAACAGCTTCCATCAGCCAGACGTAGGAGTTTAATTTTTCAAATGACACTTCAAATCCATGTTTCTGAAAAAGCTCATTCAATACTTCCAGCGTAGTGTAATATTCCGTCTGCAAGTCCTGCAGCAAGTTTAAAAAACCTTGTTCTTTTACGATACGATGCCTTTCCTGTCTATCCGCATCATTAATGAAAGCTGTATCCGCAAATACAATTTTACCATTTTCCTTTAAAATCTGGCTATATAATTGGATGGCAGAGTCTTTTTCTTCATCTGTAAGATGATGGAATGCATAAGTGCTTACGATGGCGTCAATCTCTTCCGGAACCTCAGGAAATGAAAGAAAGTCTCCATCAAAGAGCTGCAGTTCGTTAAAACGTTCCTTTGTTTTTTCTCTCATTCCTTTCGATGGTTCAATCCCATAGACCGTTCTGCCTGCATTGAGCAGTTTTTCGGTCAAATTACCGGTTCCCACACCAAATTCTAAAACGGTACCAGTGGTTCTTGAAACAACGGCTTCCAGAATTTCTTCATATTGGTCAAATACTTCTTTGTATTCTTTATCTTGCCCGGTCACTGATTGATCGTATGATTCCGCCCACTCATCAAATAATGAAATAAATTCTCTGCCCATTTTTTTCACTCCATTTATTTAAAATATATAATTCCTATCACCATACTATGAATTAAAACATTACAGGTTACAAGATACCATAGAAATGAGGATTAATCAATTAATGGCATCCTCCTATTCTTCATAAAACAAGACCGGCTGAAAAATCGTTCAGCCGGTCTTGTCCAATGCTTGAGTATTAATTTTTTGTAACGCTGGTAGGTTTCCAGCCCTTCCCATCTTCCCATTTTAGCTGTACTTCGTAACGGCTTCCGTCTTTCTTTGAAAGGACCCTGCCGACGGATTGGTCCGGTGCTCCGCCATTACCTAGCCATAGAATGGTCATTTGGTCTGCCGGTATGCCAGTTGCATAAGAAAGTGCCTTTGTTTGCTCGTTCCAGTCGGCAGTGCCTTTATCATAGGATTTGGTGTGGGAGCCTGTTTGTGATGTTCCTACGGGCTCCCATGGGCCATCCGGCCCTCCGCCTTCAGGTTGATCGGCTTTAGATTTATCGGCTTCTTTTTTATCCGCAGCATCATTATTTTTATCTTCACTGTCATTGGTTGGTGAAGAAGTGCTTTGATCCTGATCAGAAGAATCTTTGTTCTTATCTTCCTCTACGACAATAGAGTCCTCTTTCTTTTTTGAATCCGTCTTAGAGGAAGAGGATTTATCTTTCTTGTCCTGATCACTTTGAGCAGGGGTGGATGACGTCTGGCTGCTGCCACCATTCATGAAGATGTTGGCACCTACTACTATGATCAATAGTATGACTACTCCGATTGCAATGTTTAACGTTCGGTTTTGTTTTCGCTTTTCAAAGCGAGAACGGTATTGTTTTCTGCTCATACAAACCTCCTCTAAAGTTTTGCTATATCAATTTTACCACGATAAACGAATTCGACAAGTTTGAGATTTTGAGTGTGTAGCAGAAAATTATTTTTCTTTATCATTTTTGTAAATCTTGTTGACGATGTCGGCATAAGCAGAAATAACCGTTGTATTGGCGTCTGTGTAGTCAAAATCCACGACAACGAGTGCATATTTCGGCTGATCGGCAGGGAAATAACCGGCAAACCATTTATTTGAAGTGTTCGAATCCCCCTTTTCCGCCGTACCGGATTTTCCCGCCACTGTATAGGGCAATTTCTGCAGCGCTCTGCCTGTTCCCTTTGGATCGGTTATAACGCCGCGAAGCAGCATCTGCAGCTTTTGTGCCGTGTATGGCTCGATTCCCTTTTCCTGTTTGTGATTCGGAAAAGAAAGCAGGGTATTGCCATTTTTATAGAGGATTTTTGTAGCAGCTTTTACTTCCTCCATTTTTCCTCCGCGTGCGATTCCGGCCATCATGTTTGCGACTGATAAAGGCGTCACTTGTACATTTTTTTGTCCGATCGCCGTTTGAGAGACAGCTAGAGGCTGATTTCGATCATAGCGGTCACCCCAAATGGTTCCTTGCTCCTCTTCAGGAAATTGTTTAAATTCCGGATAATGATAAACTTGACCGTGCCATCCGGATCTTATCGTTAAGCCAAGCTTTTCGGCATAGTCGTCTATAATCTTGTCATTTGTTTCCATCATCTCATTAGCCAGCATTCCAAACGTCCGGTTGCAGCTTTGCGAGAAACTCGCTGTAAAATCCAGAGTTCCAAGAGGATGCTTCGCACTTTTTCCATCGATTCCAAGGTCACAGTCAAAGTTCCTCCCCTTTTGAAGGTCTTTATTTTCAATGGCAGCTGCCGCTGTCACAACTTTAAAAATAGAACCTGGTGCGTGTCTGGCCACCATCTGGTTTTTACTGAGCCCGGTATGGTATGGCCGGCTTACCATTCCAAGCAGCTCATTGTTCGAAACGTCCAAAAGTACAGCTCCGCCGTTTTTTATGCCGCTTTTATCCACCGCATCCTCAAGAATGTGCTGCAGTTCACTGTCTATTGTCGTTTTCACGCTTACAGGATAAAAGGGATTGGATGGTGCAAGGTACTTAACATCCAATCCAAAAAGAGGAGATCCTGAACGGTCGACATGATAGATCAGCTTCGTCTCTCCTTCGGAAATTAAAAAAGGGTCAAACGCCTGCTGCAATCCTGTTTTTCCGATTTTTGTATTAATTGAAACAATACCTTTATCCAGTTTGTCTTTATAATTTTTCTTTACGACCTCTGGAGCCTGTCCCGTTACACCGAGCAAAGCACTTGCAAACTCCGAATGCTTATTTCGGGCAATATAATGAGCATAGACTCCTGGCAGCTTTAATTTATTGATTTTGTCCATGGTTTCTGATGTAATATGATCTTTTTCGTCTGAAATGACAAAGGGCTCTTCATGTTCTTCCAGTGACCTTCGAATCAAAGAAGGGCTTTTGCCCAGCGCATTTGCCACTTCATCAATAGCTCCCTCCTCCCCCTTTAAAAAGGGAAACAAGATAACCGCTGGCCTAAGTTCTGCAGATATCATCTCACCGTTCCGGTCGAGCAGCAGGCCCCGCCCTTCATTGATCGTAAAAGAATGAGTTCTTTGCCTGACACTCTGGTCGATAAGATTAATTTTATGTTTAGAAAAGGACTCTGTAGAGACGAGCTGAATCTGAATCAGCCGACCTGCCAGAAAAAGCAAGCCTGCAAGGAAAAGAGAGCCTGCTATCACGATACGTTTTTGATTGTTATTCATAAAGACCACCTCGATTTCAGTGTGGTCTCTGACAGGTGTAATTAAACTTGCATCCCGACAAAACAAAAAACAGCGTCCGCTGGACGCCGTTTTTATTATTTTACTTCTAAAATTCTGACACTGATTTCTCCGCCTGGGGTTTGCACAGTAACCTGATCTCCCACTTTTTTGCCAAGAAGGCTTTTCGCCATTGGAGAATCGTTTGAAATTTTACCTTCGAACGGATCTGCCTCCGCGCTCCCAACGATCATGTATGTTTCTTCGTCCCCATCAGGAAGTTCCAGGAACTTGACAGATTTCCCAATGGATACACTGTCTCCTGAAGCTTTATTTTCCTCAATAATCACGGCATCCCGGACCATTTTTTCCAACTGAACAATTCTCGCTTCAACGAATGCCTGTTCATCTTTCGCTGCATCATATTCAGAGTTCTCTGAGAGGTCACCGAAACTGCGGGCAACTTTTATACGCTCAACCACTTCTTTGCGCTTTTCGGTTTTGAGATATTCTAATTCATTTTCTAATTTTTGCTTGCCTTCCAGCGTCATATAATGCTTTTTTTCTTCTGACATCCTATATTCACTCCTTCAATTAATCAGTACCCTTGATAACTATATATGTTGTCAAACAGATCTGATATGTATATCGGATTCTTACACCTTACTAAAAAATAAAGCGCTTGCCAAATTTATTGGCTTCAAAAAATCGAACCATGCGGAAAAAATGAGGGCTTGGCCTCATTTTTTTAAGATCGCTTTTTCTTCAAGGATCGTTTGAATTTTGGTAACCATCAAATCGATCGCTACACGATTTTGTCCGCCTTCCGGGATAATAATATCTGCATACCGTTTTGTTGGTTCGATAAACTGGTTATGCATCGGACGGACTACCGATGTATACTGATCGATAACGGATTCAAGCGTGCGCCCTCTGTCACGGGTATCTCTTACCATACGGCGGATAATACGCACATCAGCATCCGTATCGACAAACAGCTTGATATCCATGAGGTCCCTAAGACGCTCATCTTCCAAAATTAAAATACCTTCAAGAATGATTACATCTTTCGGTTCAACTGGGATAATTTTATCACTTCTTGTATGTGCTGTATAGTCATAAACCGGCTTTTCAATGGATTTATATTCCAAAAGTTCATTTATTTGATGAATAAGCAATTCATTATCAAAAGCCAGAGGATGATCATAATTCGTTTTCAGACGCTCGTCCATCGTCTTATCGGATTGGTCTCTATAGTATGAATCCTGTTCTATGATGAGAATCGACTGATCGGCAAACTGGCGGTAGATTTCTTTGGCCACTGTGGTTTTGCCAGAGCCAGAACCCCCGGCTACCCCTATGACAATCGGTTTTTGTACCATGTTCTTTCTCCTTCCAAATCTCTCTAACGGTGCTCTTTATCCTTTTTCACGCTGATCGCAATGCCGTCTCCAACAGGTAAAATAGCGGTAGTATACTCTTGGTGGTGCATAAGAAATTCATTGTAGGATCGAATTTTCCTGACCAGGGATGCAAGCCTCCTCGTTCCTACCCCACTGTCATCGGCGACGTATCCTTTAAACAGAATGTTATCTGAAATCATGACGCCTTTAGGCTTAAGCATTTTTCCATAATTCTCAAAAAAACGCTGGTACTGTCCTTTTGCTGCATCTATAAACACAACATCGTAGGGTGCGTGCTTTTCCGCTTCTGCTGTTAATTCATTGGCGTCACCCAGCAATACAGTAATGCGTTCAGAAAGCTCAAATTTCTTTATATTGGCGACAGCCTGCTCAAATCGTTCCGTATCTTTCTCAATGGTAACGATCGACGCATTCGGTACAGCTTCTGCCATACGAATTGCCGAATACCCTATGGCTGTTCCTACTTCTAAAATTCTCTGCGGCTGAATGATCCGAAGCTGCTGCAGGAGGGCTTCTATGCCAACGAGTTCCATGATCGGAACACCGTGCTCTTTTGCGAACTCCTCTATTTCTACAATTCTTGGATCTCGATCAGGAATCAATGCTTCTATATATTCCTGCATTACTTTTGTGATCAAGGCGATGCCTCCTAACTTAACCGGAATATTATATCATAAAAGCATCATATCGTGTTTTCTTTTTAGCTTTTCCTTACGTGTGCCTGCCATTCATTCCGGTATTTTTGAACGATTTTCGTATGTTCCTTGTAAGTTTTAGTATAGATCACTTGTCCATTAGGGCGAGCATAGAAAAAATAATACCCGGATGGCTGTGGGTTCAGCGCCGCTTTTATGGACTGTTCACCTGGTGAAGCAACCGGACCGATGGGGAGCCCGGGGTATTTGTACGTATTGTATGGTGAATCGAACTTCAACTCTTTGTAAAGTAATTGTACTTTAAAGTTTTTACGTGCATATTTAACAGTCGGATCAGAATCAAGTGTCATTTTCTTTTTTAAGCGGTTGTAAAAGACACCCGAAATTTTTGGACGGTCTTCCGGCCGTTGAGCTTCCTCTTCGATCATCGAGGCCAGGGTCAGCACTTCATATGGTTTCTTCTTGCTTTTTTGCAGTTGAGCGTGGTAAGTATCCATTACTCTTTGCGTTTTATCTAACATTTTCTTAACGACAGCTTTTACATCAGGCTGTTTCTCATCAAACTCATATTTTGCAGGAAATAAATATCCTTCCAGCGGATAATAGACCTTCTTGTCATAAACCTTGTTGTCTATGATCGGAAACTGGGCCTGAAGCTGTTTTACAAACGCTCTGTCATTCATGATCTTCATGACTTGTTCTTTAGTTTGGCCCGTGTTTTTTGCCACTGTCTCGGCAATCTGAGGGACAATAAATCCTTCAGGAATGGTAAAGGATGTTTCAGGATGGCGAAAAACTTTACCGTTCTTTAAGGCGGCAATGAGCTGATCCACATTCATGGAAGGCTTAAGGTCATATACACCCGCCTGAAGATTACCTGATTCTTTATATTTGGCATACACCTGGAAGACCAAGCTGCTCGTGATCAGCCCTTTGCTCTCCAGAATCCTTCCTATCGTTGAAACGGAAGAGCCTATCGGTATGTCGACTGTGATCTTTTTATCGTTATTCGGATCTGAGGGTCCAAGCGCATCTTTTATGTATGTATATCCATATACAGCACCTGCTGCAATTAGCACAAATATCAGCAGTAGAACTCTTGCGGTTTTTTTCTTCTTATTCTTCCGGCCGGAATCAAGCGGGTCTCCGGAAACCGTGTTCAGTATTAACACTTTTGTTTCTCTCCTTTCATCTGCTTAATTATACTGATAAGTAAAAATCATGTCTAGCTTCCATAATTAAGAAAAGCGGTTTCAAATTTCCATTAAGACTTTAGTATGTTCTAAAGCACACAAAAAAAGCAGCTAAAGTATAACTTTAGCTGCTAAGCGCTTTATTTCCTATTCTTCGTCTTGAAATGCGTTAAGAGTTTCTTCGATCATTTGCCATTCTTCGTCAGTTTCCAGCGGGAAAAGCTCGATATCATCTTCTCCATCACCCTTGTCCACAAAACGGAACGGGAAAACTTCCTGCTCATCGCTTTCGTCATCCTGGTCGTCTCCAGCAGGAACGAGCAAAATGTAGGAATGGCCGGTTGGAGTAGTGCTTCCGTCAATCGTCATAAGAACTTCAAACAGGTTTTCTTCTCCGTCTTCTCCTGGAATGATAATGTGTTCTTTTTCTTCGTTTGCCATTTGAATCACCTCAATTTTTTGATTGGCGGCTGTCTAAGTAACCTTGCAGAATCAAAACCGCTGCCATCTTGTCGATCACTTGCTTCCTCTTCTTTCGGCTGATGTCTGCTGATATCAGCATTTTTTCAGCGGCCATAGTCGTTAACCGCTCGTCCCATAAAACGACGGGGAGTTCATACCGCTTTTCTGCCTCCCTGGCAAATTCTTGGCATGCTTCACCGCTCGGACCAATGGTTCCGTTCATGTTTTTCGGTAAACCGACTACAATTTCTTCAACTTCGTACTGTTTGACCCACTCGCCAATACGTTCAAAGACTTCGTCGGGCTGATGCGGTTTTCTCCTGACCGTTTCAATCCCTTGAGCCGTCCAGCCCATGGCATCGCTGACGGCCACTCCAACCGTGTGGGAACCGACATCAAGTCCAAGAATTCTGGTCATTAGAGAGAATCCTTTTCCTTTGTATCAAGATAGGATTTAACCAGTTCTTCAATAAGTTCATCGCGTTCAATTTTACGAATCATCGTTCTGGCATCCTTATGGCGCGGAATATAGGCTGGGTCTCCTGATAACAGATACCCGACAATTTGATTGATCGGGTTATAGCCTTTTTCCTGCAGTGCTTCATAAACGGAGAAAAGCACTTTTTGTACATTCGGATCCATTGAATCGTCATGAAAATTGAACTTCATAGTTTTATCCATAGAACTCACGGCCAACACCTCTTTCTCTAACTTCTCCCTTTGGACTGACTGTATTTTTCCCTTTATACAGTCATTGTACCCTTAATGCAGTGATTAGCAAACAGATTTCACTGCTTCAATCACCGATTCTAATGCAGATTCCAATTTCTCAGGATCTTTTCCTCCGGCCTGGGCCATGTCAGGACGGCCCCCGCCGCCTCCGCCGCAGCGTGTAGCGACTTCCTTTACAAGATTGCCGGCATGGTACCCTTTTGGGATCAAATCTTTCGTTACACCGGCTACAATGTTTACTTTATCATTATTTACTGCTCCAAGTACTACAATTCCACTTGAAAGTTTATTTTTTAAATCGTCCACAATGGATCGTAATCCATTCATATCTGTGGCATTCACTTTTTTAACGATAAGGGAAACGCCATTTACTTCTACTTTTTCGTTGATCAGGCTTCCTGCTTCTAAGTTGCCTAATTTGGCGGAGAGGGATTCTTTCTCACGCTGAAGATCACGAACTTGGCTTTGCAGTGCTTCAACCCGATGCGGTACTTCTTTCGCATTCGTTTTCAGCACAGCAGCTGCATTTCTTAGAATCTGAACCTGCTCTTTCATTGCCTGGTAGGCTTCTTGTCCGGTAACTGCTTCAATCCTTCTTGTTCCTGCTCCTATTCCTGTTTCAGAAAGAATCTTGAACAATCCGATTTCAGATGTATTATGGACATGGCATCCTCCGCAAAGCTCGAGGCTGTAATCCCCGATCTTTACCACACGTACCACCTTCCCATACTTCTCACCGAACAGAGCCATTGCCCCCATCGCTTTGGCTTCGTCGATCGGTTTCAACATCTTGTCAACAGTGATCGTCTTCCATATCTTCTGATTAACGATGTCTTCAATGCGCTCCAATTCTTCAGCAGATATACTGCCGAAGTGAGAAAAGTCGAATCTGAGCCTTCCCGGGGCAACTAGTGAACCCGCCTGATTAACATGAGTTCCCAGTACATCCTTCAATGCCTGATGCAGCAGGTGTGTCGCCGTATGATTTTTTACGATTGCCGTACGTTTTTCAGCATCAACCTGAGCAACGACCTCAATTCCCTTGCGCAGGGTTCCTTTTAACACCGTTACAGTATGAAGGTTCTGGCCGTTTGGTGCCTTTTGTACATCCTTCACCTGCAGCTCTGCGCCTTCTGCAATCATGGTTCCCTGATCGGCAACCTGGCCCCCGCTTTCAGCGTAGAATGGAGTGATGTCCAGGATGACCTGGCCTTCTTCTCCTTCGCTGAGGAGGTCGACACGCTCACCGTTTTGAAGAGTTTCCAGCACTTTTGATGTGCTTCTTTCTTCTTCATAGCCGATAAATTCACTGTTTGTTTTAATGTCGCTAAGGACGCCGCCCTGGACTTGCATGGAATCCACATCCTGGCGCGCAGATCGTGCACGTTCACGCTGAGCTTCCATTTCTTTTTCAAAACCGGCAAGGTCCACTTCCATGTTGTGTTCAGCAGCATACTCTTCTGTTAGTTCGAAAGGAAATCCGAATGTATCATACAGTTTAAACGCATCTTTCCCTGCAATCATACTGCTGCCGGATGCTTTTTCTTTTTGGATGACTTCTTCGAGAATGGCCAACCCTTCATTAATCGTTTCATGGAAACGTTCCTCTTCATTCTTGATCACACGCTGAATAAAAGGAACTTTCTCCTTCACGTCAGGGTAAAAATCAACCATGATATCTGCAACAGTCGGAACGAGTTCAAACATGAACGGACGATCTAAACCGATCTGTTTAGCAAATCGGATCGCTCTTCTAATCAGACGGCGAAGAATGTAGCCCCGGCCTTCATTGGAAGGCAGTGCGTTGTCTGAGACAGCGAATGCAACGGTACGGATATGGTCAGCAATGACTTTAAACGCTGTATCCGTTTCCTTGCTTTCTCCATACTTGCTGCCTGAAAGCTTTTCAGTCAGCTGGATGACAGGAATGAATAGGTCTGTATCGTAGTTGGTCGGAACATCCTGGATGACAGATACCATCCTCTCTAGACCCATTCCAGTATCAATATTCTTTTTCGGAAGCGGAGTATAGGTACCGTCCGGGTTATGGTTAAACTCGGAGAAAACAAGGTTCCAAACCTCCAGATACCTGTCATTTTCTCCACCCGGGTATAGTTCCGGATCTTTAGGGTCATTCCCGTATTTCTCTCCGCGGTCATAGAAGATCTCGGTATTCGGTCCGCTTGGCCCTTCGCCGATATCCCAGAAGTTCCCTTCAAGACGAATGATTCGTTCTGCAGGAACTCCTACCGTTTTATTCCAGATTTCAAAGGCTTCATCATCTTCCGGATGAATGGTTACAGAAAGCAATTCAGGATCAAAGCCAATCCATTTAGGATCTGTTAGAAACTCCCAAGCCCATAAGATGGCCTCTTCCTTAAAATAGTCACCGATGGAGAAGTTCCCAAGCATCTCAAAGAACGTGTGGTGCCTTGCTGTGACTCCTACATTCTCAATATCATTGGTTCGGATTGATTTTTGCGCATTTACGATTCTCGGATTCTCAGGAATGACCCTTCCGTCAAAGTATTTTTTCAGAGTTGCCACTCCACTGTTAATCCAAAGTAAAGACGGATCTTCATGAGGGACGAGTGACGCACTCGGCTCCACACTATGGCCCTTCTCCTGGAAAAAATCAAGAAACATTTGTCTTACTTGAGCAGATGTTAGTGTTTTCATCTTTCCGATCTCCTTTCTTCATTAAAAAGCGTAAGCGATTTGCACTGCAGCTAAATATTTCACGCGTTTAAAACAAAAAAACTCCCGTTCCTGATTCGCATCAGGGACGAGAGTTGTTATTCACGCGGTACCACCCTGGTTATGATCTCACCTCATGGGAAATCATCACCTTATGTAAACCGTAACGGGGTTTAACCGGCAGGCATTAACTGCACTCGGGAGTAGCTTTCCGTTCCTCTACCTTTAGAAACCTTTCAGCCAGGGGTCTCCTCTCTATAAAAGAGCTGGAACGTACTTATCTCCATCATCGCTTTGCTATATCTTGCAGTAAGTATAAATCCTTCTAGGGCATTTTGTCAATCTTTGCCGTAAGTCTGTGGTCGCGGATATGAACCAATATGACTTTAAGTATTGAGAACACAGGAACAGCGAGGATCAAACCAAGAATTCCACCGATCTCCCCTCCCGCAAGAAGAGCCAGTATAATCAACGCAGGGTGGATATGAAGGCTCCTCCCAACAATGAGGGGACCTAAAATATTGCCTTCAATAAATTGAAGCACCAGCATGATTCCCGATACAATGAGTACCATCTTAACAGAGATCGTAAAAGCAATGAATACAACCGGGATCGCCCCGAGTATAGGTCCAAAATAGGGAATGACGTCTGTAATGGCAATGATGATGCCTAAAATAATCGGATAGGGCATCCCTGCCAGCCACAGAGCCAGCACAGCGGCTGCCCCAAGCAGACTGCCGACAAAAAGCTGTCCGCGGATATACCCGCCCAATGACCGGTCAATATCCTTCAATAAGTGTATTCCCTCTTTTCTCCACTTATTTGGCGTTATATACCAGCATACTTGCTTTATGCTGTTAATATCCTTAAGAAAATAAAAGACGAGAAACGGAATGATAATCAACACAAAGAAATAATCGACGATTTTCTTTATTGAAGCGATCACATTGGCTGCACTCTTCTCCAGGTAATGTTCGCCGGATTGAATATAATCCTCGATGCGGAGATGGATGGAACGAGGAAGGCGGGAGGTGTGATGATCTACTTCAAGCAGCCAGCTTCGGTACGTTTTTGATATAGCGGGTATATTGGATACGAGCTCCCGTATTTGAAGCACCATATATGGAATGCCTTTGTAAACCGCATATCCGATTCCTCCAAAAAACAGAATATAGATGAGCAGAATTGCAAGCGTCCTCGGCATACCCCAGTGATGCAGTTTTTCAACGAGCGGATGAAGCAGATAGGTGATGAACACCGCAATAAAAAAAGGAATAAAGACCGCTTTTAACGTTTTAAGCACCGGCATCCAGAAAGGAGAGAGCTTCAGCAGCAGCCAGCCGCAAAGAAATAAAAGGACCAGCAAGGACAGGCGGATGATCCACTTCATATAATTTTCCCGATGTATGGTAATCACCTCCATCTTTATTGTTGCCACAACCCCTATTTTCATGAAAAAAAGTCCATGCTTTTTTAGCATGGACCTTCATTCTTTAATAAATGGCTTTTGCCAGTCTCTTGCGCATTTTTCTTACTCTTTTAGAGGATAAAAGGTCATTCATCCCCATTAAGTTCATCCCGTTTTTTCGGGATGATCTCATTCCGTAGAAAGCTGCCCAGATACCTAGAGCGAGTACGGGTTTAAAAAAGCTGTTCATGTTGTCACCCACCCATTCATTAAGATCGCGTAACATTTATTGTGCATCGGCATTAATGGATAAATCTTGATCTTCAAAAAGATCATCGAGCGACGTCAGACTGCCATCCTCTTCCACTTGATGAAGGGATAGCATCCCATTAACAATGGACAGTTCGATAAAACAATTCCAGCAATAATACTGATTGATACCGATCTTGCCAATATCCTTGCAGCTGCAGTTCGGGCATTGCATGAGGGGGTCCTCCTTTATAGCACTTATCGTACAAAAAGTGCCTGCTTTCCTATGTTTAACGGCTCATGGGAATAGATGAGAGATCTTCCATCCGTCCAATCGGAAAACAAACCTTTTGTCACTTCAACTGCTACAATCCTGCCCCAATCATGAGAGAAATATACATCCTCAACCACGGCTTCCGTATGACCCTCCTTTGAAAGGAGTGCCTGTCTTACGATACAGGATGGATGTTGTATCATCGTGAAAGTACCCTCTTTACGGGAGGGTATCTTGTACGGTTTGCAGCTGCAAAGCAATACGGAATCCCGGCTGCCCATTTCTGCCGAGGCGAATGGCACAAACTTCTTTCGAAAGGAAAGCTTATTTTCACTTATGATGAAACCAAGCACATTTCCTTTAGAATCAGCCACCACGTCCTGCACCCTGCCGATGGATTTTTGGCTTGCGGCATGCACAGCTCTCCGTCCTTTTAAAAAAGAAAATGTTCGCAAAGTAACCCCCACCCTTCCGAACATTTCTTATCATTCCACGATCTTTATGGGTTCATCCTTGAAACGTTTTCCAAGTTAAACTGGGTGAGCCTTTCCTTGAGCCTTGAATATCTTGCTGATTCATCATTGCGCTGAACTGCAAGCTCAAAGGCTGATTCCTCGCCGCACAGAATCAGAAATTCCCGGCTTCTCGTAATTCCCGTATAGATCAAATTTCTCCTTAGCATTCGGAAGTAGCTTTTCACCACAGGCAGAATGACAATCGGAAACTCGCTTCCCTGAGACTTATGGATGGAACAGCAATAAGCATGAGTAATATGATGAAAATCAGAACGTGTATAAACGACTTCCACCTCATCAAATGCAACCACGAGCTGGTCTTCCTTATCTGTCGTTTCTTTCGCATAGATGATCGATACGATTTCCCCCATGTCCCCGTTATATACATGATCTTCTGGCTGGTTAACCAGCTGCAGGACTTTATCACCGACACGGAACACCGACTGTTGTATGTTCAATTCACGCTTTTGCGGCCCTGGGGGGTTAAAGAGCTCCTGTAGTGATTGATTTAACATGTCAATACCTGCATTGCCCTTGTACATTGGAGCAAGTACTTGAATGTCTCGTGCCGTATACCCTTTCTGCCTTGCGTTTTGGCACACTTGTTTAACCACCTCAAGCACTTGCTGCGGCTGGCAGGAAAAGAAACTTCGATCCGCCTTTCTCTGTTTCAGATCATTCGGAAGCATGCCGTTTTTCATATGATGGGCAAGTTCAATAATGGATGACCCTTCTGCCTGCCTGTAGATATCTTTAAGCTCCACGGTCGGAATGACATTGGCTGCGATCAGGTCCCGCAGCACTTGGCCCGGCCCAACAGACGGCAGCTGATCCTCATCCCCTACGATGATTACCTGAATATTGCCTGGAACGGCCTTAAAAAGGGCATGAGCAAGCCAAATATCAACCATGGACATCTCATCTACAATGAGCAGCTTACCCTCCAACGGATTTTCATCACTATGTTCAAAGCCGGCTCCGCCTTTCCAGCCCAGGAGACGATGAATCGTAAACGCGGGTATTCCCGTGGATTCTGACATCCGTTTGGCTGCTCTCCCGGTCGGCGCAACAAGAAGGACAGGAAATGGCTCGTCTTTTTTATAGGTTGAAGGATCCAAAGAGACACCATGCAGTTCTGCATATACCTCAACGATTCCTTTAATTACGGTAGTTTTCCCGGTCCCCGGACCTCCTGTGAGCACCATGACAGGAGAGAAGATGGCAGTCTCGATCGCCTGCTTTTGGGATGGTGCATACTCGATTCCCAGTCGATCCTCCAGATCTCCCAGTGCTTTCAGAAATTCAGAATGAGGAAAAGCGTCCTTATACTCTTCCTGGCCGGCAATGCCTGTCACTGATTCAGCCAGCCCCTTTTCTGAATAAAAAAGGGACGGCAAATAGAGTCTGTCATCCTCCATTACAATCTTCTGTTCATCCCTCAAGGCTTCTATCTCACGAAAAATATCTCCATCGCTTAGCGGTGCCTCCCCATTCGTGAGCAGTTTTTTCACTTCTTCCATCACATGCTCTGAGGGAAGATAAACATGGCCTGCATCGGTTCCCCGCTCTTGAAGGATGTAGAGACAGCCCGCTCTGATTCGTTCAGAATGATTGTAGGACAGCCCAATTCCCTTTCCGAGCTCATCGGCCCGCTGAAAACCAATGCCCTCTATATCATAAATGAGCTGATAAGGATTATTCTGAATGATATGAAGTGCATCTTCCTTATACGTTTGGTAAATCTTCATCGAGAGCTGAGGCCCTATGCCAAATGGGTTCAATGTCACCATAACCTGTTCAAGCCCCTGATGCTCGATGAGTACGCCGTATAAATTCTTTGCTTTTTCTTCATTTAGATGGGGAATGCCGTTTAGGACATCCGGATTTTCCAAAATTGCAGAAATCGCATTCTCCCCCAGATGATTAACAATTGCTTCTGCAGTTTTTTTGCCGATCCCATGAAACAGGTCGCCTGACAGGTATTGAACCATCCCCTCTTTCGTCTGCGGCATGTCTTTACGGAATTGCGTTACATGATACTGTTTTCCATACTTCGGATGTTCTTTAAAATGCCCGAAAAAAATATACCGTTCGTCCTGGTAGAGCGGCGGCAGCGTACCTGTAATGACCGCCTCTTTCTCATCATAGGATTCGTTCGTCTCATGGATGCGGATTCGAGCGACTGTATACAAGTTATCCTGATTAAAAAAAATCGTCGTCAGCAGTGAGCCTTTTATATATTTCGCCTGTTCATCGAATAAATCGAAAGAAGACTGTTTATCCATCTTTGGTCTCCTGACTTTTTAAAAATTATTGCCTTTTGTTTTCTACGTTCTTTTTCCCATTTGCAGCAAGGTAATGATCGGGCTGAATGCTGAGGGCATGGCTGAATGCTTCTAGGGCAGCGTCCGGTTCATCAAAATAAACATGAGCAACACCAAGATTGTAAAAAGCATCTGCATGTCCCGGATCTTTTTCCGTCACCGTTAAAAAAACGTCCTTTGCCTGTTTAACCTGCTCAAGCTGAGCGAGGCACAGACCATATTGAAAAAGAGATTCTATATCGCTTTCGTTCATTTCGTATGCACGCAGAAAATGCGGAACGGCCCTGATATGTTCTCCTTTTTGGACAAAGCACATTCCGAGCATAAAATGAACGTCGCCTTCCTGTATCCCATTTTGGAGCGCCTTCAGAAAAAACTTTCCGGCTTGTTCAAATCTATCCATCTGATAGAAAGCGATGCCCATACTGTAAACCGCTGCACCAGCCTCCGGATCAAGCTCCAGCGCTTTTTCAAAAAAGACCAAAGCTTTCTCATACTCGTGCACAGCCGACAGCAAGTTTCCATAATTAATATAAGGCACGGGGTTTCCTGGGTCCTTTTCAATCTGCTCTTCCAATGCTTTCGCCGTTTCTTCTAATTTGCCCTTTTTAAAATAGTCCTGTTCCACTGCTTTCCTCCTGAAATCTGTTCTGATTAAAGTATATCAGAGAATGGTTTTCATTAATAAAAAAACCAGTCCTTTTCTATACAAAGGACTGGTCTGCTTTATAGATAAGAAATAGGTTCCCCGTTTTTGATTACCTCATCAATGGTAGCCCCTCCAAGGCAAACGTCTCCGTCATAGAAGACGACCGCTTGGCCAGGAGTTATAGCCCGCTGGGGTTCATCAAAAACAACCTCAAGGGTGCCATTATCCAATTGAGTGACAGTTACCCCTTTATCTGGCTGACGGTATCGGAATTTCGCGGTACAATGGAATGTTTTTTCCATCGGCTTCGAACTGACCCAGCTTGGTTTCACCGCTACAAGACTTTCACTGTAGAGCGCTTCATGATCAAAGCCCTGTTCAACGAAAAGAACGTTTTGTTTCAAGTCTTTTCCTACCACAAACCACGGATCTCCGCTTCCGCCGATGCCAAGGCCATGCCGCTGGCCGATCGTATAATACATCAATCCATCATGTTTGCCTTTTACTTCCCCGTCAAGTGTTCTCATCTCACCTGGTTTTGCCGGCAGATAATTACTGAGAAATTCTTTAAAATCCCGTTCACCAATAAAACAGATGCCCGTAGAATCCTTTTTCTTTGCGGTTGCCAGTCCTGCTTCAGCGGCGATCTTGCGGATCTCAGGCTTGTTCAATTCGCCGATCGGGAACATGGTTTTCGCGATCTGCTCCTGTGAAAGCTGATTGAGGAAATAGGTTTGGTCTTTGTTCTCATCCACACCGCGAAGCATTTTTACTTCTCCGTCTTCTTCAACAACACGGGCATAGTGGCCTGTTGCGACATAATCCGCGCCAAGGCTCATGGCATGATCAAGAAATGCCTTAAATTTAATTTCTTTGTTGCATATCACATCCGGATTCGGTGTTCTTCCGGCTTTATATTCTTCAAGGAAATAGGTGAAGACCTTATCCCAATATTCTTTTTCAAAGTTTACAGCATAATAAGGTATTCCGATCTGGTTCGCTACCGCAATCACATCATTGTAATCCTCGGTTGCGGTACAGACCCCAAATTCATCGGTATCATCCCAGTTTTTCATAAAGATTCCGATAACGTCGTAGCCTTGCTGTTTAAGCAGCAGCGCCGCTACAGAAGAATCCACACCGCCGGACATCCCAATGACGACGCGTGTTTCTTCAGGTGATTTTGATTGTCGCGTTGACATTCGTTCACCCCCCTTTCATTTTCAAAATAGAGTTTACCTTATTTTTGCAGACGTTTCACTATTTTTGCTGTCTCACGTGCGGTTTTCTCGATCTGTTCTTGTGTATTATAAAGTCCAAAGCTGAACCGGACAGCATTCTTCGTTCGGTCAGTCTTTCCGAACATCGCTGTGAGCACATGCGAAGGCTCAATCGATCCTGCCGTACAAGCAGAACCGCTAGAGGCTGCAATGCCGGCTAAATCCAGGTTCACGAGCAGCACTTCTGTCTTTACACCCGGGAAACTGACATTTAAAATATGAGGCAGACTATGCTCGGCTGAACCGTTCAATAAATACTCAATGCCTTCTTCTTTAAAGATGGACAGCATCGTCTTTTTAAAGCCTTCATATTTTTCTGCTCTTTGATGGCCTTCTTCAGCCATGATAGCAATGGCCTTGGCGAATCCCGCTATCCCTGCAACGTTTTCAGTTCCTGCCCGGCGCTTCCGCTCTTGTTCTCCTCCAAAAAAAGAAGGTGCAATGGATACACCATCTCCGATATAGAGGAAACCGGTCCCCTTTGGTCCATTGATCTTGTGTCCCGAAACGCTGAGAAGATCCACCTGTAATTCTTGGACGTTCAGTGGAAGAACACCGTATGCCTGCACAGCATCCGTATGGAAATAGGCCTGATGCTCCTTCAAAATCTCCCCGATCGTTTGAATATCCTGAATCGTTCCCACTTCATTGTTTCCATACATGATGCTTACGAGAATCGTATCTTCTCTCAAGGTTTCTTTTAAAGCTTGGATGGAAATTCTCCCTGCTTCATCAACAGGTAGGAACGTTACCTCAAACCCTTGGCGTTGCAGTTCTTCGCAGGCGTGAAGGACGGCATGATGCTCGATCTGTGTGGAGATGATATGTTTCCCCTGTCCGCTGTTCGCATAAGCCGTGCCAAAAATGGCCGCATTGTCCGCTTCTGTTCCGCCGCTCGTAAACATAATATGGCTGGGTTGAGCCCCAATGCTTTTTGCCGCTGTCACTCTTGCTTCATCAAGCAGCTGGCGTGTTTTTCTGCCAAATTGATGAATACTAGAGGGATTTCCGAAGTGTTCCGTAAAATAAGGCAGCATTTCTTGGACAACATCCGGATGGATGGGTGACGTTGCCGCATGGTCTACATAGATGCGATCCATAAGATCACCTGCTTTCTATTCATTCACTAAATATAAAACATGTACGAGTCTTGTTCTCCTTCACCTTGATAGTTCGCAAGATCGTCCAAAGTCGTGTTATCGAGTACATCTTTTACAGCATCACGGATTTTTATCCAAAGATCGCGTTTTGCCGGCTCCTCATCTTCCATTACCTCAACCGGGCTGATCGGTCCCTCAAGAACACGGATAATGTCACCTGCTGTGATTGTTTTCGCATCTTTAGCAAGAACGTAGCCTCCATAAGCACCTCTTATACTTTTAACAAGCCCTGCATTCCGCAGCGGGGAAATCAGCTGCTCCAGATAATGTTCGGACAAACTGTGTTCTTTTGCGATCAGTTTTAAGGCGATTGGCCCCTCACCGTGCTTTTTTGCCAATGCCATCATGATGGTCAAGCCATAACGGCCCTTTGTCGATATCTTCATCATACACACTCCGTTCTATCCAATAGTTAACGATTTTTTACAGAAAGGCAAGGTATAACCCACGATGATGCCGATGGATATACAATACAGAATGGTTCCCAGGGAAACCGGTCCCTTTAACAGCCAGCCTTCGGCCAAAACAAAAAGTTCCATGACAAGTCTGATGCTGGCAAGTTTTTTGCCGGTTTTCTCCGTTAAGGCCAGCATTAAGCTGTTCCGCGGTCCTGCTCCGCAGTCGCTTGCAATATACAGCCCCATTCCCATTCCGTTCATAGCCGGATCTGCAGCCAGCATGATCAGACTGTCTGCAGTGGAATCCGGTGAGCATTAAGTAGCGATCAATAAATATTCCGACAAACAGCATGTTCAGGAAGGCGCCTGCCTGAGGCTGTTTTCTAGTAAGCGTGTGGCACCAATCATCAAAAATCCAATAGTAATCGACCATGTACCGATCGACAAACCAAACTGATAATATAAACCGATATGTAGTACATCCCACGGAGCATTGCCTAGATCGGTTCTTATCATGAGCGATATTCCAAACGACATGATCAATAGCCCCATAAAAAAGACAATCCATTTAACAAAGAAAGGTTTTGCGGGGCTGTTGATGGTACTCATTAGTTTAACCTTTCCTTTGCCTGTTTTTGCACATAAACCCAAACTATTATAGCATGAAGCAGCTTATTCTTGCATTCATATGAACGGTATAGTACCTTTTGGTTACTGAAGAATGCGTTGCAGAATGAATAGATTTAACCGGATGCGTGCGCTTTTTTCTATGGTACGGATATAGGAGGATACAGATGGATTTATTCAGCGATCATCACTCTCATGAAAAAAAAGCAATGGGCCCCCTCGCCAGCCGGATGCGGCCCCGATCCATAAAAGAATTTATCGGGCAGTCCCACATTGTAGGTGAAGGTAAGCTTTTAAGAAGAGCCATTGAAGCGGACCAGCTCACCCCGATGATTTTTTTTGGACCACCCGGAACAGGGAAAACGACATTGGCGAAAATCATCGCAAATTCCACTTCTGCCTATTTTGAGCAGTTAAACGCCGTTACTTCCGGAGTGGCTGATATCAAAAGGGTAACGAGTGAAGCGAAAGAAAGGCTGTTGATGGATGAAAAGAAAACGGTGCTGTTTATTGATGAAATCCATCGTTTTAATAAAAGCCAGCAGGATGCCCTTCTTCCCTTTGTAGAAGACGGAACCGTTATCCTCATCGGTGCAACGACAGAAAGTCCAATGTTTGAGATTAACCCGGCATTACTTTCCAGATCAAGGCTGTTCCGTTTTGAACATTTAACCGATGAACATACACGCTCCATCATCCTCCATACACTCGAAGATAAAGAGAGAGGCTATGGAAAATACAATATTAAAATGGAAGAGGATGCCCTTGGCCACCTTGTTTCCGTAGCCAATGGAGATGCCCGGACTGCCCTGAACGCCCTGGAACTCGCAGTTCTCACGACAAAACCGGATGATTCCGGCCAGGTTCACATCACCTTGGAAATTGCTGAAGAAAGCATCCAGCAAAGGGTGCTGCAGTACGACAAAAAGGGGGACAACCATTATGATACTATCTCTGCTTTTATAAAGAGCATCCGAGGTTCCGATCCTGATGCTGCCCTATACTGGCTGGCCAAAATGATTTATGCCGGTGAAGATCCTCGATTTATTGCCCGCAGGATTTATGTCCATGCAGCTGAAGATATAGGCCTTGCGGATCCTAACGCCCTGCTTGTCGCCCAGGCTGCCGCGTATGCGGTTGATTTTGTCGGGATGCCTGAAGCCCGGATTCCGTTGGCAGAAGCCGTTGTTTATCTTGCTACCGCGCCAAAAAGCAACGCTGTCATCATGGGGATTGATCATGCGATGAAGGCAGTAAAAAAAGAAAAGAGCGGTCAAGTGCCTATTCATTTGCGTGATGCGCATTATAAAGGGGCCAGCCAGCTGGGTCATGGAAAAGATTATAAATATCCCCATAATTTTCCTGATGGATATGTCGTTCAGCAATATTTGCCGGACCACTTGAAGAATAAAACCTTTTACGAGCCTACCGTCAGAGGCTTTGAAAAAAGCATACAGAAAAGGCTGGACTACTTTAATGACAGAAAACGAAGGGAAACCTAATCTAGCACTCTGTTAACAAAAAACTAGCAAATTTTACATTGCACGTATAGAATCCTCTCCTTTTGCTCAAAATGAGAACATAAACTCGTATATTATGAATCAAGGAGAGGATAGATGTGATAAAAGTAAGACAGGATGCCTGGTCTGAAGAAGATGATCTGCTTCTGGCCGAAACGGTATTGCGCCATGTGCGCGAAGGCAGTACGCAGCTTCATGCCTTTGAAGAGGTCGGCGATAAACTGGAGCGCACAAGCGCTGCCGTGGGTTTTCGTTGGAATGCCATCGTAAGGAAAAAATATGAACAAGCGTTGAAGATCGCCAAAAAACAGCGAAAAGAAAGGCAGCGTGCGATCGCTAAAGGCCAGCAGCAAAGCAAACCTTTAAAAACTCCGGTTAAGCAAGCTGTACCCGCAGATGATGAAGTGTATCATCCTGAAGAATTTTTCAGAACGCCCTTCACTGCTTCTGTCCAGCAGCCTGAAATCGCGGAACCTTCTTATACTGCTGCATCCATACCATCAATGCAAACCGTCCATCCGGCGTATCCGAGTCAGCAGAAAGAGAGTTTAAGCCTCAATGATGTCATTGCCTATTTATCAGAGATCAATAGAAACGGCCTTGCCAATGGGCGTATCGAGGGCGAAAACGCCACCCTGAAAAAACAAAACGAAGAGCTTTTCCATCAAAATCAGAAGCTGACTGAGCAATTGAATAAGATGGAAAAAGATTTTGCAGCCATGAAAGAAGATTATCAGGCACTGCTGCAAATCATGGACCGGGCACGAAGAATGGTCCTGCTGCAGGATGATGCCGCCGACAACCAGAGTTTCAGAATGGACAAAAACGGCAACCTTGAAAAGCTTGCAAAATAAAAGAGCCGCTGATTACAGCGGCTCTTTATTGCGTTAGATTACTTCATTCTATTGATGGAAATTTTATGTGTTTCCAGCAGCTTGTTCACCACATGCCCTGCCATGAAAAGACCCGATACAGACGGTACGAACGAATTGGAGGAAGGCGGCATTTTGGCTTTTCTAATCCCAGGGGCATTCTCAGGAACAATTTTTTCTCTAATATCTTCCCTGATCTGCACCGGTGTTTCATCGGAGAAAACGACTGTCACTCCCTTATGGATACCTTCCTTCCGGAGACGCTGTCTCACTACCCGTGCAATGGGGTCATACGACGTTTTGGAAATATCAGTAATCCTTAGTCTGGTCGGATCCAGTTTGTTGGCCACACCCATGCTTGAAATGATCGGAATATTTCTGGACAGGCATTCTTTGGCAAGATGCACTTTATACGTTATTGTATCAGAAGCATCGACAACAAAATCCAGTTCGTACGCGAAAAACTGATCATACGTCTCTTCTGTATAAAACATTTGTAATGCAATCACTTCGCATTCGGGATTAATATCCGCGATACGCTGTTTCATAAGTTCCACTTTTGACTGGCCGACCGTTGAAAGCAAAGCATGGATCTGCCGGTTGACATTCGTTATATCCACAACGTCTTTATCCACCAGGATGAGTTTGCCGATACCTGCGCGAGCAAGTGCTTCAGCCGAAAAAGAACCGACTCCTCCGATACCAAGGATTGCAACGGTGCTTCCTTTTAAAGCCGCTAATCCATCTTCGCCAATGGCGAGCTCATTTCTTGAAAACTGATGTAACATGAACCTTCTCCTTTCGAAACTAGAAAAGCGCAAGTGACTGGCTAAGTCCAACAAGCGCTGGAACACTTAATATTATTTCTGCCCTAGCCTGCTGAAGGCAGGCCTTGCTTCATTGCAGCTTACTTCCTACAAAGGATATACTATTTCCCAGTCTTGTACAACCTTTACTCAAAACTTATGGATAACACAATAAAAACCCGGGCCATCGCCCGGGTTTTTCTATATTCACACATTATATAAGTGGTTGGATGAGAGTCCCAACTGTGCCGTCATTTCCTAAGTTTTGAACCTGCTCTCGCAGGTGGGTGCCCTGTTCCGCAATTAATGCGTCCTCTACGAGAAGGCTTGCACGCTTTGCAGAAACACTAGCTCCCGAATAAAAAGTGTTGGCTCAAAACATTCGGTCTTAACGAACACATCAGGACTCTTATTGGTATAAATAATACCACATCATTTTCTTGAAAACAAGGGAATTACAACCTGTTATTTAAATTTTCTAACAGTTCAAACTTCTTTCCTATGCCTTTTGTCCGTTGTCTTTTTCGACTTTTACAGCAAGATGAAGTTCATCCAGCTGTCTATCACTAACATGTGAAGGAGCATTCGTTAACAAGCAGCTTGCGCTTGCTGTTTTCGGGAAGGCGATGGTATCTCTCAAGTTGTTTCTTCCTGCAAGAATCATTACGAGACGGTCAAGTCCTAAAGCAATTCCTCCATGAGGCGGTGTGCCATATTCAAAGGCATCCATTAAAAAGCCAAACTCTTCTTTTGCCGCCTCTTCAGAGAATCCGAGCGTCTTGAACATTTTTTCCTGAAGATCCCGCTGATAGATGCGCTGTGAACCGCCGCCAAGCTCGTATCCATTTAACACAAGGTCATAGGCTTTTGCACGAACAGCTCCAGGATTGCTCTCAAGCAGATCAAGATCTTCTTCTTTCGGCATCGTAAACGGGTGGTGAAGAGCAACATAACGGTTTGCATCTTCATCGAATTCAACAAGCGGGAAATCGACAACCCAAAGGAAATTCAGCACGCTTTCGTCGATGAGATCAAGGTCTTTACCCAGCTTCAGGCGAAGCGCTCCAAGAGCATCTGCAACGACCTTTTTGCTGTCTGCGACAAACAGGAATAAATCGCCTTCTCCACCTTCTAAAGCAGCAAGCAATCTGTGCTTTTCTTCATCTGTAAAGAATTTCGCAATCGGCCCTTTGAGTTCGTTCCCTTCAAACTTGAGCCACGCCAATCCTTTAGCACCGTACCGTTTCACATAATCCGTAAGCAGGTCGATGTCTTTTCGGGAGTAATTGCCGGCTTGCCCTTTTACGTTGATGGCTTTTACTTCTCCGCCATCTAAAACGGTTGAAGCAAAAACTTTAAATCCGGAGTTCTTTACGATTTCCGAAACATTGATCAATTCCATGCCAAAACGAGTATCGGGTTTGTCAGATCCATAGCGCTCCATTGCTTCTGCATAAGTAAGGCGAGGCATCGGGGTCTGTACCGAGAAACCTCGGATCTCACCAGCCATTTGAACCATAAGGTCTTCCATCATGCTCATCAAATCTTCTTGGCCAAGGAATGAAGTCTCAATATCGATCTGTGTAAACTCAGGCTGGCGGTCCGCCCGTAAGTCTTCATCACGGAAACAGCGGACGACTTGGAAATAGCGTTCAAATCCAGATACCATCAGGAGCTGCTTAAAGAGCTGAGGTGACTGCGGCAAAGCATAAAATTGACCTGGATGCACACGGCTTGGCACCAAATAGTCTCTGGCTCCTTCAGGCGTGCTTTTTGTCAGCATTGGTGTTTCTATCTCCATGAACTCCTGCTGATCCAGAAAATCACGAATCATTTTTGTCACACGATAGCGGAGTTTTATTGTCTCCTGCATGACGGGTCTTCTTAAATCCAGATAACGATATTTCAAGCGTACATCCTCATTGATGTCACTGTCATCTGCGATGGAAAAAGGAGGTGTTTTTGCGCTGTTGATGATTTCAAGTTCTTTGCCCTGAATTTCAATTCTGCCGGTCGGTACGTTTTCGTTGATTGTCCCCTCGTCACGCGCAATAACTGTTCCTTTTACCGCAAGTACAAACTCACTTCTTACTTTATCAGCGATGTTCAATGCTTCGCTGGAAACCTCAGGGTTAAATACAACTTGAACCTGGCCTGAACGATCGCGAAGGTCGATAAAAATTAAACCGCCAAGATCTCTTCGCTTCTGAACCCAGCCGGTTAGTTTTACTTCTTGCCCGACGTGCTGCTCTGTTAAGGTTCCGCATTTATGCGTTCTTTCTGACATGTTGTTATTCCTCCTCAAATTTGCTTCAGCAGATATTCTGTAACTTGATCGAGTGCTACTTCAGACTGTTCACCGGACTCCATCTCCTTCACAGAGATGACGCCATTTGCCAGTTCATCATCTCCCAGCACCGCTACAAATTTGGCTTTTGTCCTGTCTGCCGCCTTAAACTGGGCTTTCATCTTTTTATCCAGATAATCTTTATCTGCTTTCAATCCGGCTTTACGGAATTGATAGAGAAGTGACGGAGCTTTTTCTTTTGCTTGATCCCCCATTGTTACAAGGTAGCAGTCAATCGTATCTTCAATCGGCAGCTCAACACCCTCTGCATCCAAAGCAAGCAATAATCGTTCAAGGCTCATCGCAAATCCGATTCCAGGTGTCGCTGGACCGCCGACTTCTTCAGCGAGGCCGTTGTATCTTCCGCCGCCGCTTAATGTCGTGATCGCCCCGAATCCTTCCGCATCACTCATGATCTCAAAAGCGGTATGGTTATAGTAATCCAAGCCCCTAACAAGTGTCGGATCAATGACATAATCAATTCCCATCTGTGTCAGGGTCGATTTGACCGTTTCAAAGTATTTCCTTGATTCCTCGTTCAAGTAATCATGGATCGAAGGAGCCGTTTTCATCAGTTCGTGATCTCGGTCCTTTTTACAGTCCAGGATTCTGAGCGGATTAGTGTGAAGACGATTCTGGCAATCATGGCAGAATTCTCCAATCCGCGGTTCAAAGTGTGCAACGAGTGCTTCTCTGTGCGCTTTACGGCTATCTTTGTCTCCAAGCGTGTTAAGCACGAGACGAAGGCTCTTTAGCCCAAGCTCTTTATAGACATCCATCGCAAGTGCCATAACTTCTGCATCGATCGATGGATCATCACTTCCCATAGCTTCAATTCCAAATTGTACGAACTGCCGGTACCTGCCTGCCTGAGGCCTTTCATAACGAAACATGGGGCCGATGTAATATAGCTTTACAGGCTGCTGAGCGAGGCCGAATAGCTTGTTCTCGACGTAAGCCCTTACCGTGCTTGCTGTTCCTTCAGGACGCAGTGTCAAACTTCTCTCCCCGCGGTCCGTGAACGTATACATCTCTTTTTGAACGATGTCGGTTGTATCTCCTACACTTCTTAGAAAGAGTTCCGTATGTTCAAAAATCGGTGTTCTGATCTCTTTATAGTTGTATCTGCTGCAGATTTCTCGCGCTTTCTCCTCAACAAATTGCCATTTTTCAACAGTACCCGGTAAAATATCCTGGGTCCCTCTCGGAATTTGATAACCCATCCTTCATTCCTCCTTGAATCCTCGTTAATCAATGAAAAAATAAAAAACTCCCGTCCCTATTATTATCCGAAATAATAATAGGGACGGGAGTTATATACCCGCGGTGCCACCCTCGTTGAAGCTCATGCTTCCGCTCACAAAATGCAAATAACGCATGCATGCGTCCAACTCTACTGGGCATTGTCCATTTTCCGTTCGAATTGAAACCTCAGGAGTGTCTTTCACTAAATCATCATGCAGAAATGCTTGCAGCCTATGGCATTTCCTCTCTTGGCATGTGGGGTTTACCTACTTTTCTCCGTCACTGGTGATTTCATTGAATTGTTATTTATCTTACTCATCAAAAACAGCAATGTCAATCCCTTTTACAAAAAACTTTACGTCATCGTTTTATTTTTTTGCGAAGGCTGATCACACTGCGAAGAGGAACACCAAACTCTTCAGCGAGTTCCATCGTGCTTGAAGAAGCTTCCTTTTGTATAAAATCATGAAAATCAATTCCCATCAGCTGGTTGACATGGGCATTGACATGTTCTCCCTTTTCTCCGTTCCGCATTTTCATCTTCCTTTCACCTTTTACTTATCTTTTCCAAAAGGCGAAAGTTTAAAACAGCTTATTCTTTGCTGTCGAGGATGAGTGTTACCGGGCCATTGTTCGTAAACGATACATCCATCATCGCTCCAAAGATTCCGGTTTCCACTGTAATCCCTTTTTCACGGAGCAGAGCATTAAATTTTTCATACAAAACAGACGCCTGATCCGGTTTGGCAGCAGCCATAAAATTCGGGCGGCGGCCCTTTCTGCAATCACCAAACAAGGTAAACTGTGAAATGGAAAGTATGGATCCTGCTACATCCAGCAGGGATAGGTTCATCTTTTCCTGTTCATCTTCAAATATGCGGAGGTTTACAGCTTTCTCAGCAAGATAAGCCGCATCCTTTTCTGTGTCTTCATGCGTCACTCCGACCAGAAGCATCAAGCCATGGCCGATCTGGCCAACGACGTTGTCTTCTACCGTAACGGCAGCTTCTGTGACGCGCTGCAGTACTATTCGCATGTCGCTCTCCTTTATGTCTATCGTTATTGCATTACACGGCGAACCGCGTAGATATCCGGGATCTGTTTGATCCGTTCTACTACTTTTTGAAGGTGGTTCACATTCTGAATGGAAATGGACATACTGATCGTCGCCATCTTGTTGCGGTCTGAACGTCCTGAAACAGCTGTAATATTCGTTTTCGTTTCACCTACAGCATGGAGTACTTCATTGAGAAGGCCTCTTCGGTCAAATCCGTTGATTTCAATATCTACGTTGTAGCTCTTCGGTTTTTCGATGCTGCCTTCCCATTCGACAGGCAGGAGTCTTACTTGAGCATCTCCGGTGTTGACGTTGACACAGTCTTTGCGGTGAACGGAGACACCGCGGCCTTTCGTTATATATCCGACAATTTCGTCGCCCGGCACAGGATTGCAGCATTTTGAAAGGCGGATAAGAAGGTTGTCGATTCCTTTTACGACAATTCCTGAATCCGTTTTTCTGGCCGATGGCAGGCTCTTTGATTCGGTGATCGCTTCAAGAATTTCTTTATTTTCCTGTTCCTGATCTTTTTTGCGGCGCAGTTTATCTGTCAGCCTTGTGGCGATCTGTGCACCCGTAATTCCGTTATATCCGACAGCAGCATACATATCTTCTTCGTTCGCAAAATTATATTTTCTGATGACCGTCTGAAGGTTTTCCTGCGTAAATACATCCTTCAGCTCGAAGCCCCGTCCGGTAACTTCTTTTTCAATCATCTCTTTTCCCTTGGCTACGTTCTCTTCACGGCGTTCTCTCTTGAAAAACTGGCGGATTTTATTTTTTGCGTGAGAGCTCTGAGTAATCTTTAGCCAGTCCTGGCTTGGACCGTATGAATGCTTACTCGTCATGATCTCAATAATATCACCGGTTTTCAGGGTATAATCGAGGGTAACCATCTTGCCGTTTACTTTGGCGCCTATGCAGCGGTTTCCGATCTCTGTATGGATGCGGTACGCAAAATCCAGCGGCACCGAGCCTGCAGGAAGTTCAATAACATCTCCTTTTGGAGTAAACACGAACACCATATCAGAAAATAAATCCACTTTTAGTGATTCCATGAACTCTTCGGCGTCCGCCACATCGTTCTGCCATTCAAGAATTTCTCTGAACCACGTTAACTTATTTTCAAACGTGTTGACCGGAGCTTTTTTTGATCCTTCTTTATATGCCCAGTGAGCCGCGATCCCGTACTCGGCAACCCTATGCATCTCGCTTGTACGGATCTGAACCTCAAGAGGATCTCCTTTAGGACCAATGACGGTCGTATGAAGAGACTGGTACATATTAGCTTTCGGCATAGCGATATAATCTTTAAAACGGCCTGGCATCGGCTTCCAAGCCGTATGAATGATGCCTAAAGCCGCATAGCAGTCTTTAATGTTATGAACAATGACCCTGACAGCAAGGAGATCATAGATTTCATTAAACTGTTTGTTCTGCTTCACCATTTTTCGGTAGATGCTGTAAATGTGCTTCGGACGTCCGGAAATATCCGCCTTGATCTGAACTTCAGACAGCCGGCTGCTGATCTCGCCCATGACTTCCTGGACATATTGCTCACGTTCGGCCCGCTTTTGTTTCATCAGATTAACAATCCGATAATACTGCTGTGGATTTAAGTATCGTAAAGAAACATCCTCGAGTTCCCACTTAATGGTGGAGATCCCGAGCCTGTGTGCCAGTGGAGCAAATATTTCAAGCGTTTCATTCGCTTTTTGAATCTGTTTTTCTTTTGGCATATGCTTGAGTGTCCGCATGTTATGAAGGCGGTCAGCCAGTTTGATCAAAATACAGCGGATATCCTGAGCCATTGCTACGAACATTTTACGGTGATTTTCAGCTTGCTGCTCTTCTTTTGACTTAAACTTGATCTTCTTCAGTTTCGTGACGCCATCCACGAGCATGGCCACTTCTTCATTGAACCGATCGCTGATATCCTTCAGTGTAATCGGCGTGTCTTCCACTACATCATGAAGAAACCCGGCTGCAACAGTTACCGGATCCATTTGAAGATCGACAAGAATACCAGCAACTTCCACCGGATGCTGAATGTATGGTTCACCCGATTTTCGGAACTGGCCTTCATGCGCATCTTTTGCGTATTCATACGCTTTTCGTAAAAGCTGTATATCGTCATCGGAAAGATAAGTTTCCGCATTTTTTAATACTTCATCTATGGTCATGAAAATCACCTAACGTCAAAAATTGTATATTGCTTCTATTATCATGAAAAAATGCGAAGCTGTAAAGTAAAAACCGAAAATTGTCGAATTTCCTTTATTTACAATTCCATATGAAAAAGAAAGAGTACCCCGTCATCGGTGAGCACCCTTTCGATCTTTTAATATTGCGTTAACGTAAAAATATCATATCCGGATAACTTTTCGCGTCCATCCAAATACGTAAGTTCAATCATGAAAGCGATCCCTGCCACAACACCGCCGAGTTCTTCAACGAGCTGAATCGTCGCACCTATCGTTCCGCCTGTTGCCAGAAGATCGTCCGTGATCAGAACTCTTTGGCCAGGTTTAATAGAATCCTTGTGCATGGTCAAGACGTCTTTGCCGTATTCAAGACCATAGCTTACTTTTACCACTTCACGGGGAAGTTTTCCATCTTTTCGAACCGGCACAAAACCAAGCCCTAATTTATAAGCTACCGGGCATCCCACAATAAAGCCCCTTGCTTCCGGGCCTACAATCACATCGATGTTGAGATCCTTAGCATAATCAGCAATATCATCCACCGCTTTAGCGTAAGCTTCTCCATCTTGCATCAGTGTTGTGATGTCTTTAAACCGAATGCCCTTAAGCGGAAAATCATCCACAACAGAGATATATTTTTTGTAATCCATCTTCTTTTTTCCTCCTGTATTAACGCCTGATTATTTCCCTGTAAACTGATCAAAGCAGTTCTTCAAATCTTGATAGGAAGAATAGACAAGTTGATTTTCAATCTCCGCTTGTTCCAATTTACTCCTATATGTATATGAATGCTTCAGGTCTTTTTTGTCAGGGCGGTCATTAATCGAAATAACACCATCTTCTATTGTAACAAAATCCAGCTCAAAAAACACTTTTGACATAAAGGGCACTGCTTCACGCGACCAGCCTTTAAGTCTTGCCAGCTCTTCTCCATGCTTGTCGGCATCAAATGTTTTCCGTTTTGTTAAAAATGCATAGAACCATCTAAACTGCTCTCTTGTCGGGACAGATGAAAAGAACTGATCATTTTCCTGATGGAAGATAACATAGGTTCTTTCCGGTTCTGGATTGCTTTCGAGCAGATAAAAGAATTCTTCTCTTGTTTTCGGCACATCGAGGAAAACTACATACTTTCCTTGAAAATGAACATCCTCTTTTTCCTGCGGATAAAGGCGGATCTGATCGATCATGTCCGAAAATGCTGGATGTGACTTCGTTTCTGCATTAAAGGCAATGAACAGCACTTTGTTCTTGGGAAGACCGGCCATTTTTTTCTGAACATCCCTAATTCCCCGGAGATCAAATAATTGCCATTCCTTAACGGCCAGATCGCTTAGCATCAGCTGTGGTTTACGAAATCCGTTCCATTCATTAATCGACAGCTCTCCGACTGCCGATACAGGTGAATGGTAGCTTAGCTCGTCCATCAGAGGGCCTTTATGGAAACCGATCGCATCGAGCTTTTTTTGCCCATCAGAGAATTGGATTTTTAGATGATTCGACTGGCTGCCGATCTTCTTGATCTCACCGATTCTAACATAAGGAATGAGCACGCGGGGAGTCGGATTGTTCACGCCAAAAGGTGCCAGCTTGTTCATTTGTTCGATCGTTTCAATGGTAACCTCATCAAGGGAGCATTCCAGATCGATGAACGTGACCGGTTTAAAGTCTTCTTCTGTTAATTGTTCGCCAGCCTGCCGGTTCAGCCTGGTTCTCAGCTCTTCCAGATCACTCGCTGCCAGGGTCATGCCAGCCGCCATAGGATGCCCTCCAAAGTGCGGAAGTATATCACGGCTCAATGATAGGTTCTCAAACATATCAAAGCCTTCAATGCTCCTCGCTGATCCCTTGGCGAGACCTTTCTCTTCATCAATGCTCAACACAATCGTCGGACGGTAGAACTTTTCAACCAAGCGCGATGCAACGATTCCGATGACTCCTGCGTTCCAGCCTTCCTTGGCTACAACAAGTACATTATTTTCTTCAGGCGGATACTTCTGTTCCACCATTTCAACGGCTTCCTTTGTGATCTCGGATACGATCGTTTGCCTCGTTTTGTTCAATTGATCAATTTCAGCTGCAAGCATGGCAGCTTCCTCTTTGTCATCTGTCGTAAAAAGGTGCACGGCCGGAACCGCAGAATCAAGTCTTCCTGCCGCATTTACACGGGGGCCGATCGCAAACCCGACATGTTCTGCATTAAGCGCTGTATCTTTTAAACCAGCAACTTCAAGGAGTGCCTTTAATCCGGTCTTGGTTGTTCTCTCCAGCGCTTTTATTCCTTCTTTTGCAATGATCCGGTTTTCATCCACGAGAGGAACAAGATCCGCGATCGTTCCTATGCAGGCGATATCCAATAAGTGCAGAGGAGCATTTCCCAGCAGAGCATGCGCAACTTTAAAAGCGACACCTACTCCGGCAAGCCCTTTAAAAGGATACGGACACCCTGGTTTTTTGGGATTGATAATACTATACGCATCAGGCAGAACAGGTGGCGGTTCATGATGGTCTGTGACAATGAAATCCAAGCCGATCTCTTTTGCGGCACGAGCCTCGTTTACGGCAGAAATCCCCGTATCAACTGTAATTACAAGACTGAATCCTTGTTCCTTCGCCCATCTCAATGCGGGTTCATTCGGCCCATAGCCTTCTGTAAACCGATTAGGTATGTAAAAATCAAAATTAGCGTTCAACGCCTTTAATGTATAAACCATGACAGATGTACTGCTTACCCCATCTGCATCATAATCACCAAAAACAAGAATCTTTTCCTGACCGGCAATCGCCTGTTGAATCCGGTCCACAGCTTCTTTCATCCCATCCATTAAGAAGGGATCATGGAAAGCCTCCGTTCCGGCGGATAAAAATTGTTGTGCACTTGCTTTTGTTTCCAATCCCCTTGCAACTAAAAGGTTGGCAACCAACTTCGGGATTTTTAAAGAAGAGGCCAGTTCTTGCACTTTATCTTCATCTAAAGTTTGAACATTCCACCTCGTTCGTGCATTTAACATAGAAAAATCACCTCATAACCTATTTATTATACAAAATGGGTTACAAGGTGACAATGAATTCCTAGGCCTGATTATTGGCAGATTTAAATTTTAGCTTTTTGAGCTGTCTGGATTTAAAAACAAACCATAACTGAGAGGCGATACATATGGATGCATACGTACCGAAAATGAGACCGATTAACAGTGCAATTGAGAAGTTCATGATGGACTGGTTTCCGAAGATGAGCAATGCGACTACCGTCAACACAACGGCAAATACCGTATTAATCGATCGGGTGAGTGTCTGCATGATACTGTCGTTGATCACCTTATATAGGGTCTCAACGTTTTTCACCTTCGTAAACTTCATGTTCTCACGTATCCGGTCAAACGTAATGATCGTATCATGAACAGAGTAACCTACGATGGTTAATACGGCAGCGATGAACGTCAGGTCGACTTCGAGACGCAAAATACTGAACACCGCGACAATCAGAAACGCATTATGCAGCAGTCCGATTACAGCAGCCAGCGACATCAGCCATTCAAAACGGAGACTGATGTAGATGATGATTCCAATGGAGGCGATCAGCACAGAGATGAGGGCATTTCTTGCCAGCTCCCGCCCTACCGTTGGTGATACCGTATTGATATTTGGCTGATCTCCATATTTTTGTTTGATCACTGTATTTACTTTTGCGACTTCTTCACGAGAGAGCATACCAACAAAAGATACCGTTGCTCTGTTACTGTTTTTGCCAGAGATTACGGGCTGGCCGTCCGGTTTAAGGCCCATCCCCTCAAAGTCCTTTGTGATTTCAGCAGCATTTAACTGCTTCCCGCTGAATTCTATTTTCGTTCCGCTTTCAAAATCAATGCTAAGCTTTAAACCTATAGTTAAAAGGCAAATAAGCCCAATGATGGTCAAAAGAGAGGAGAAAATAAAGAATTTCTTCCGTTGTTTAACAACATCAAAATGAAAATTCGGGTTTCTAAAGCTCATGTATATCACTCTCTTTCACTCCGAAGTAACCCGGTTTTTTGTTCAGGAATTTGCTGTTTACCCAGAGGCCAAGCAAAATTCGGGATACATACACGTTTGTAAAGAAGCTCGTTACAACACTCACGATAAGTACGAGAGCAAATCCCTTAACGGAGCTTGTTCCGTATGCAAATAGAACTGAGGCTGTAATGATGGAAGTTAAATTCGCATCAAAGATCGGAGCAAACGAGCGCTTCGAACCTGCCTTAAAAGCGGAAGCGATGGATTTTCCTGAACGGATCTCTTCCTTTATTCTTTCAGCCGTTATAATATTTGCATCAACAGCCATACCTACCCCCAGGATAAAGGCTGCGATTCCCGGGAGAGTCAGTACTGCATCCATCCAGTCAAAGATGAGAAGATTTAAGTAGATATAGAAGCTGAGAGTTACGATAGCGATCAAGCCTGGGAACCGGTAGTAAAAAGCCATGAAAAGGAAGACGAGTGCGATACCGATAATTCCGGCTGTTACTGTTTCGTTCAAAGCCTGTTTACCAAATTTAGCACCGACAGAATTTGAATAATTCTCATGCAGCTTAACAGGAAGTGCGCCTGCATTCAGAATCTCAGAGAGGTTTTTCGCTTCTTCCTGGGTAAAACGGCCTTCGATAACCACCGTTTTTTGATCAAGTTCACTGTTAACAGATGGGGCTGAGATAAATTTTGGGTTTTTCTTTGTTGCCTCTTCTTTATATGAATCACCTTTCTGATAATCAAGCCAGATCACGAGCTGATTTTGTCCAGGCCCCATGTTCATGACTTTTTTGGTGACTTTTCCAAACTTATTCGGATCTTTCAGGGTCAGCTGTACGATCGGCTGATTTTGCTGGTTAAAGGTAACTTTTGAACCTCCCCCTTTAAGGTCGGAGCCATCAAGCAAAACCTTATCATTGACGTCACGGAACGTCAGCTGCGCCTGTGTAGAAAGGAGTTTTCTTGCTTTGTTCTGATCCTTGATTCCTGCAAGCTGAACACGAATCCTGTTTTTCCCTTCAATGGTGATGTTCGGCTCAGAAACACCGAGTACGTTTACCCGTCGATCAAGGGCTTGTACGGCACTTTTTAGAACATCATCTGTAATTTTTTGCCCTTCCTTGGCCGGTTTTACATCATAAAGAACTTCAAATCCCCCTTGTAAATCCAGACCGAGCTTAATATTTTTTACAATCCCCTTCGTTGTCATTCCGATCAGACCGACAATGACGGCAAAGATTATAAAAAACGTAAGTATCTTGCTCTTTTTCACCATTCTTTCTTTCCTCCTTCATGCTGCCGACACACTTTTTACCACGATAATGAAATATGTATAGAAAAGTGCAATCTTCCCCATTATAGCGACTGTTGTTTTTTTCTGTCAATTTCAATCAGGAAACTTTGTAAAACTTTACATATTCCAATATTCTGCGGTTTTTATTGAACTTATTGTACATCTCTTTTAAACGCTTCGAGTGTCAGCCAATTCATAAAATCAGTCAGTGATAATCCTAGAATCAGACCGACGAGTATATGGAGCTTGGCTTCCTCTTTTTTCTTTTGGGCCTTACGAATGACACAATTCCATACTTCTTCTTCCGAAACACTTTCGTACCCAAGAAAATGAAACTCCTCGGCTTTACTTTGCAGAGCCGGTCCGACCTCCGTTTTCATGTCTTCAAATCTTATCACATCCAATGTTTCGTTCACCTCTCATTTGTTTTGGTGATTAAAAACAACTTGTCATTCTTTGTCCACTTTCTCCATATAAATGGGTTACACAGAAAACCGATGTCAAATTCACTTATGACAAGAAAGTAGGGCCAACTATGTCAAAACAAACCCTTATCCAGGGAACACTGCTGCTCATCCTCGCCGGATTGATCACACGAATCCTTGGGTTTATTAATCGCATCGTAGTCGCCCGGGTGATGGGACAGGAGGGCGTCGGCCTCTATATGATGGCTGTACCCACCATGCTGTTAGCTATCACCCTTACACGAATGGGGCTTCCCATTGCCATCTCCAAACTCGTCGCGGAGGCCGATGCGAAAGGCGACCGCCAAAGGATCAAAAAGATATTAATCGTCTCCCTGGCCATTACTGGTGTGCTCAGCGTCATATTCACAACAGCCATGATCGCGGCTGCTCCTATATTGTCTCATTATTTCTTTACAGACAAAAGAACCTTTTACCCATTAATCGCGATAGCACCTGTCGTGCCCGTTATCGCTGTTTCTTCTGTCCTAAGAGGATACTTTCAAGGACTTCAAAACATGCGCCCGTCTGCTTACTCCCAGGTCATTGAACAGATTGTGAGGATTACTCTTGTTGCCCTTCTCACCGGACTTTTTCTTCCTTATGGAGTGGAATATGCTGCGGCTGGAGCGATGATTTCCGTCATCATCGGAGAGCTTGCTTCCTTGATCTATATGTTCTCCATGTTTAAGTTGAAAAAAAACATGAAGGTCCGAAAAGGCTTTTTCAAACAGTTGAAAGGCGGACGCTCCACATTGAACGATCTGCTCGGAATCGCTCTTCCGACCACTGGAAGCCAGCTCATCGGTTCTGTTTCCTACTTTTTTGAGCCGATCGTCGTGGCTCGGAGCCTGGCCATTGCTGGGGTGAGTATCTATGCTGCAACAAGACAATATGGCGAGCTGGCAGGATACGTTATCCCATTGCTGTACTTGCCGACCTTCATAACCTATTCGTTATCAGTTTCGCTCGTCCCTGCCATCAGCGAGGCGAACGCGAATAAAAAATATTCGCTTATTGAACACCGGCTCAACCAATCCCTTCGCCTTTCGATGCTGTCTGGAGGCATTGCAGCCGTTATCACCTTTGTTTACGCTGTCCCAATTATGGATCTGATGTATGACTCTCCTGCTTCTGCGTCTTATTTAAAGGTTATGACACCACTGTTCTTCTTTTTATACTTCCAGGGGCCGCTCCAGGCTGTTCTTCAGGCGATGAACCTCGCCAGAGCGGCCATGATGAACAGTTTGATCGGCTCAGTCGTAAAGCTGGCTGCAGTTTTCGCCTTTGCCACCAGGCCTGAGTTCGGAATCATGGGGGTTGCGTTGGCCATCGTTTTAGGTATAGTTGTCGTGACTCTCCTTCACTTCGCAAGTGTTGCCAAAGCCATCAGTTATTCGATTAAAGCAAAGGATTTTATTTACGGATTCCTCTCCATCATCATCACTGGTTTTGTTTCTCAGCTCATCTATACGTTTGTCTTCCCTCATTTTTCGAGGGTATCCGGTATGTCCCTTTGCCTCCTTTTAACCGGGATTGTATATTTATTAACGCTTCTATTTTTCCGCTTGATCAAAAGAGAAGATCTGACTCATCTTCCGCTCATCAAAAGGTGGGTCGCATAAAAAAAGCCTTTCTCATAGGAAGGCTTTTACTCATCTTTTTTATCCACATACAGTAAACCCTTTTTATTTACCGTACAGATGGAGATGTTTTTTGGATCTCGTATTCCCATCTTCCTCAATTCCTGACGGAGCCATAGGGAGGTCTTACCAAGCTTTTTCAGATGGTCCTCTTGAATTTTGCCATCCAGTATGACAGGAAAAACAAGAGGAAGCGGGCTGCGTTCATCCTCCATATCAATTTCCGGATCATCTTTCGTAATAACGGAAAGCTTTCCAGTCGCCTCCAGTATGCCAAATTCCACATCCGCCACATTTTTAATATTATTTTCCCTTAATTGGATCAGCAGGTCATCAAAATTATAGCGCTGTTTTTTCATTTCATTTTCATTAATATGCCCGTTTTCGATGATGATGGAAGGTTTGCCGTCCACAATTTCCCGTACTTTTTTGCTCTTCAATGAAAGGAATGCAAGGAAAATTTGAATGAGGAACAAAACAAAAATTCCGACTAGGTGCTTGAGCATTGGTACTTGTGGGTCTTCTATCGAGATGACCGCGAGCTCAGCGATCATGATGGAAACAACAAAGTCCAGCACAGACAATTTGCCTATTTCCCGTTTTCCCATCAGGCGGAATACACCGATCAAAATAAAATAAACGAATATGGTCCTCAGAATGATTGTATAATATTCCATTGCTCTCCCTCCTTTCATTTTCATCACAGTTAGTTTTACCCAGCTGATGGAGAACATGACTCGAAGGTTTTGGTAATTGAATTAAATAATGGTCATTTTCCTTAAGGCCAGCTAAAAAATGTTCGTCTATTTTGGGGGACAGTGAATATGGATATAAGGAAGGCTTGTATGTAAAGGGGGACGAATTCAAGTGGCTGTTCGGCATATGTTTTCGGCAATGATGAAAGGTGTTGCTACGATTTTGGTTGCCATTATCATAAGCAGTCTTATTCTTTCTCTTCTTTTGCGTTTCACCTCTCTGACAGAATCTTCATTAAAATGGGTAACGACTGGTCTATCCTTTCTCTCTCTTTTTATCGGTGGATTCTTATCAGGGAAAAAGGGCAAAGAAAAAGGCATTATGCTTGGTTCAGGTACCGCCCTGCTTTTTTCCTTGCTCGTCTTTTTAGTGCAATATTTAGGATATCAGACCACCTTCACCTCGATGCAATACGTGTACCACGGGATCTTCTTGCTTCTTTGTATGCTGGGAGCGATCATGGGCGTCAATTTCAGCAGTCATAAATAGAAAGAGGCGCAATCTCCCGATACAGCTAGAAACCTAATAAAAAAATGGCAGGAAGCAACGGGGCTTCTGCCATTTTTTATATTACTGAACGTCTCTTGCTTCACGAATCGCGTTGCGGTCAAACGTTAATGCTGAACCGTCCTTCGATTTAATAACCACCGTGTTTTCTTCCAGCACTTCAATCGTGCCATGAAGACCGCCGATCGTTACTACGTGATCACCTTTTTTCAAGCCACTCTGCATGGTTTTCACCGCTTTTTGTCTTTTCTGCTGAGGTCTGATCAGCAAAAAGTAAAAAATGACAAACATCAGTAAAATCGGTAAAAGAGAACCTAAAGAACCCATTAATTTCCCCCCTTTCTATTAGTAAAACAGGCGTCAAAAGTTTTTAGCACCGGGTTTATTAAATCCGTATTGTTCAAAAAATTCTTCTCGGAAATCAAGCAGCCTGTCCTCTCGGATGGCTTGCTTCACCTGCTCCATTAAGTTTACCAAAAAATAAAGATTGTGGTAACTTGTGAGCCTAAAACCAAATGTTTCGTTGCTCTTCACAAGATGGCGGATATAGGCACGTGAATAATTTCGACATGTGTAGCAATCGCAATTTTCATCGAGCGGCCTAAAATCGCGGGCATATTTCGCATTCCGGACCACCAGGCGCCCTTGACTGGTCATAAGCGTGCCGTTCCGTGCGATACGGGTTGGCAGCACACAGTCAAACATATCAATCCCACGGATTGCCCCGTCGATCAGTGAGTCCGGTGAGCCGACTCCCATTAAATATCTTGGTTTATTGTCAGGCAGATAAGGAGTGGTAAACTCAAGAACCCGGTTCATCACGTCCTTCGGTTCCCCAACAGAAAGACCGCCTACCGCATAGCCTGGAAAATCAAGAGAGACGAGGTCTTCTGCACTCTGGCGGCGAAGATCTTCATACTCGCCCCCCTGAACGATACCAAACAGTCCCTGGTCATTCGGGCGTTCATGAGCAGCGAGGCATCGTTCTGCCCAGCGGCTTGTACGCTCAACCGAGGATTTCATATACTCATACTCCGCTGGATACGGCGGACACTCATCGAATGCCATCATGATGTCAGAGCCTAAAGCATTCTGAATTTCCATGGCACCCTCAGGACTAAGAAACAGCTTTTCGCCGTTCAAATGGTTCCTGAAATGTACACCTTCTTCCGTGATCTTTCTCAGATCACTCAAGCTGAACACCTGAAAACCGCCGGAGTCTGTCAGAATGGAGCGATCCCAGTTCATAAATTTATGAAGGCCGCCTGCTTCACGGATGATCTCATGTCCTGGACGGAGCCAGAGATGATAAGTGTTGCTTAAAATAATATTGGCGCCGAGGTCTTTTAACTCTTCAGGGCTCATCGTTTTCACCGTTGCAAGTGTTCCAACCGGCATAAATACCGGAGTCTCGAATACACCATGTGGCGTATGGACTTTCCCAAGCCTTGCCCCAGACTGCTTACATGTTTTTATTAATTCATACCGGACAGCTGCTGTCATGTTTCTACTCCCCTTCTAAAATCAGCATGGCATCTCCAAAGCTAAAGAAGCGGTATCCTTCACGCACAGCTTCATTATAGGCGTTCAGGACATTTTCACGGCCTGCAAGCGCGCTGATCAGCATAATCAAAGTGGATTTTGGCAGATGGAAGTTCGTAATCATTCCGTCGATGGCCTTAAACGTATATCCCGGATAGATAAAAATGTCTGTCCATCCAGAATCCTCTTGAAATTCACCGTGTTTTCCAGCGACGGTCTCCAGGGTACGGGTTGATGTTGTACCGACCGATATGATTCTGCCGCCGTTTGTTCTAACTTCATTCAAAAGTGCCGCAGTTCCTTTTGTCAGCTGGTAATATTCCGCATGCATGTCGTGTTCTTCAATGTTTTCAACCGACACAGGACGGAAAGTCCCCAGTCCAACATGAAGCGTGATAAAAGCGACATGGATTCCTTTGTTCTTAATCTCTTCAAGCAAGGACTCAGTAAAATGAAGACCCGCTGTAGGAGCTGCTGCCGACCCTTGGTGTTTGGCAAAAACCGTCTGATACCGTTCTCGCTCCTCCAGCTGTTCTTTGATATAAGGAGGCAATGGCATCTCGCCTAGAGAATCCAAAATTTCATAGAAAATCCCTTCATATTGAAATTTAAAGATACGCCCACCCTGATCCGTTTCCTCCAGGCAGACGGCCTTGAGCAGACCGTTTCCAAAAGAAACTACAGTGCCCGGTTTTACTCGTTTCGCAGGTTTCACCAGTGTTTCCCATGTATCGCTGCCTGTTTCTTTCAGCAGTAAAATTTCAATCTTTGCTTTTGTATCTTGTTTTTCCCCGAGCAGTCTTGCCGGAAGTACTCTTGTATCATTCAGAACAAGGCAGTCTCCCGGGTTCAAATAATCGATGATATTTTTAAACGTATTGTGCTGCACCTGTCCTGTTACCGGGTCAAGCACCATGAGCCGGGAAGCCGTGCGGTCTTTCAGCGGTGTCTGAGCGATCAGCTCTTCCGGCAATTCAAAATCAAACATATTGATGTCCATTTTCTTCTCCTGTTTCTCTAACTATTTAAAACGCCCAATGACATAGAATATCAAAGACAGTACGATGCTGATGATAATCGATGTGACGATGGGAAAATAAAAAGTGGTGTTTCCTTTTTTAAAGACGATATCACCTGGAAGCTTGCCGACCAGCGTCCACAAACCTCCAGCGATGATCAAAATAACTCCCATAAGTATCAACAGACGAGAAATCCCCATTAAGGATTTGGCACCTCCATATTAAAATGCTCGTATGCAAGGGCCGTCACCACTCGTCCTCTAGGGGTTCGCTGTATAAATCCAATCTGCAGCAGGTAGGGCTCATACACATCTTCTATCGTATGAGATTCCTCACCGATCGTAGCAGAAATGGTTTCAAGGCCTACCGGTCCGCCTTTATATTTGTGGATGATCCCTTGTAATAATTTATGGTCAATATGATCCAATCCTAAACGGTCAACCTGAAGCATTTCCAGCGCCCTGTCCGCCAGGCTGATACTGATCGTATCCGTTCCATCAACTTGGGCAAAATCACGTACTCTTTTGAACAGGCGATTGGCAATCCTCGGTGTCCCTCTTGAACGGCGTGCAATCTCTTGGGCAGATGGAACGTCGATTTTCATGCCAAAAACTTCACTCGTTCGTGTGACAATTTCGGTTAACTCTTCATTAGTGTAATATTCGAGACGTGCCAGCACACCAAACCGGTCGCGTAGAGGTGAAGACAGCGAACCTGCTCGGGTAGTTGCCCCTACCAACGTGAACGGAGGGAGTTCCAGGCGTACAGACCGTGCAGTCTCACCCTTTCCGATCACAATGTCAAGGCAGTAGTCTTCCATTGCAGAATACAGCACTTCTTCAATCGCTCTGGAGAGCCGGTGAATCTCATCGATAAACAGCACATCTCCGGGTTCGAGGGCCGTCAGGATGGCTGCGAGATCTCCCGGCCGCTCGATAGCGGGGCCGCTGGTGGATCTGAAATTAACGTTCATTTCTTTAGCGATTATGGAAGCGAGTGTCGTTTTCCCAAGGCCCGGGGGGCCATATAACAAAACATGGTCTAGGGCTTCATTTCTAAGCTTAGCCGCTTGAATAAAGATATTTAAATTTTCTTTCACTTTCTCTTGGCCTATGTACTGATGCAAATATTCCGGACGCAAACTTAATTCAAAAAAGTCGTCCTTTGAGCTTTCACCCGATACTATCCTGTCGTCCAAAGCGATCACGCCCCTAATGGTTCACTAGCTTCTGCAGCGCTTTCCTTATGTATTGATCTGTTGTCAGATCTTCTTTTTTAAGGGAAGGCAGCACTTTATTGATTTCTTTCTTGGCATACCCCAATGCGGTTAAAGCCTCTACCGCTTCCTCAAGCTGTTCTGTAGTGCCGGAAACCTGGCCCGCAAATAATCCTTCCATTGGTTCTTCTGTGAAAATTGAAAGTTTTCCTTTAAGATCTAAAATCATCTGACGGGCCGTCTTCTTCCCGACTCCAGGAAATTTCACAAGAAACCCCTCATCCTCTGCTTCTATTGCACGGATGACTTGCTCAGGCTGTCCAAATGCCATGATGGCCAAGGCGCCTTTAGGGCCAATCCCCGATACATTTATTAATTTTAAGAATAAATCACGCTCTTTGCGAGTTTTAAAACCGTACAGCGCAATCAAGTCTTCCCTTACATAATGATAGGTGTAAATGGTCTCAGATTGCCCGAGACGATAAATGAATGGATTTGGACAAAAAATCTGGTAACCGATTCCATTCACTTCTAAAACTGCATATTCAGCAGATACGTGCGCGATCTTTCCATTTATATGTTCAATCAATCAATTTCTCTCCTTAAAAAAGCGACCATACGTTTCTGTCAGTATTGTATCACAGAGTCAGTCCCAACGGGGAGTTTAACACAAAAAACGAGGGGGAGTGTGAACTTTTTTTGAACCTGCTGATCGAAATAAAAATAAAACATAAAAAAAGAGAACAGAAAAATCTGTTCTCTAACGGTTGTTTTCGAAAGGACGTTTTACTGCATCTCCTAAGTTGGTGCCGGCATTTCCGATATCAGCCATGATTCCTTTAATATCAGAGCTGACTTCATCAGTTGTCTTGCCATCACGCAGATTATTATCTACGTTAGTGATTCGATTCACGATAGAGTCATCAGTTGTTACGCGAACATCCCGATTGGGAACCAGTTTTTTCACTTCTCTATACACTCTCTTATCGACAGCGCTCTTATCGTTTTCACTGGTATCTATCCCGACAATGACGGTGTTATCATTCAAAATAACGTGAGCATCGTCTACATTGTTCATACTGTTGACCCTGTTTCTGATCTTCTCGGCAAGTGCACCATCGTAGTCTTCATGATACGTTACATTATGATCGGTACGGTTATTATCCATCATGTCTGTCACTGGGCCTTTGCTGCGGTCCAAATCCCCGCGGTTGTCACCCTCGTTGGAATAATATCCGATTGGCCTAACATCATTATCGTTCCGGTCAAGTGCACCTTTGTTATTGTTACAGCCCACAAGACCAGCTGTTAATGCTAGAACTGTCATTCCGCTTAGTATGAATTTCAATGCAAAAACCTCCTTTCACCACTAGAATGGCAATCGGAGGCTCTTTTTACTCTGTTACATACCGGTAAGACATATAATTTCTGGATATTACCTGGGATACATGACCAATTTTTCCTGAACAGCTTTGATAAATTTTCTCCGAAACGGAAGGTCCTCTTCTGTGAAGGTAGTCATTTCTTTGATCTGTTCTTTTCCTGCTTCAAATGCTCGATTCCATTCCCGATAGAGGTCGGTTGGAAAAACCAAGGCGATCAAGAACCATTTTTTTCGAAGAAGCGCTTCCAGCTCTGGATCTTCACATTTTCGCAATATGGATGGAGACCAATCCCAGTATGGCATGATTCGGTTTACATACTGTAAAATATCATAATCATGCGGGACAATAGAAAACAGATCATAATCAATCAGTATGACTTTGTCCCCCTTTAAGCGCATAAAGTTATGAGGCGCCACATCCCCGTGACACACTTCGCCCTTTTGTCTTGCCTGGTGTTCCATTCTTTCCAGCTCTTTTCGGTTAAGATGGTTTAAAGACCATTTCCCCCAACCGATCATTTCCTGAAAAGCTCTACTCATCTCTTCAGACACATAATGCTTTTTACTATTTCTTTTAAAGGCATTGTAACGTTTGGTCCATTTTTCAATAAGAGAATAGCTGGAGAGTAGAGAGAGATAAGCGTCCGATTGAAAAATGCTCTGCCGGTGGAAACTCCGAATAGCGTGGATGCCGTCTCTTACATCTTTTTCATCATTGAGATCCAGCTCATCGCCCTTATAAAACGGCATGATCCCCCAATACATATTATCATAAAAATGTATTTTTCTTCCGATGGGGAAGGAGGTATAAATTCCCATCATGGGATCCGGCTGCTCAGAATACCAGCGTGACAGTTTCAGCTGCTCCAGGCATTCTTCCTTCCGTGAGAACCCTTTTAAAACATAAACGCCTGCTTTTGTTTCTATGATACAGACATTATATTTCACAAAATAATGGTTTTTTACATCCAAGCCTTTTTCAGTGAGGCTATTTAAGAAGAGACGCTTTCTTCTGAAACCGTCTCCGTATGAATTATTCTTCATCTTCATCTTGGCTGTCTGACGAGCCGTCGCGTTGTTGTGCTTGTGTGTATGGATTCGGCATTCCTTGCATCTGGCCCATCTGCCCTTGCTGTGATGGATAACTGCCATAAGATCCCCCGGACATATCCCCATACCCCTGTGAACCTTGGGAAGGTGGATATTCACCATACATTTGTTGAGCCGGCATTCCCTGACTCATCGGCTGACTGCCATACTGGCTTGAATTTCCATATCCCATCTGCTGGCTTCCGCCATATGGCTGGCCTTGCATTCCTTGGCCCATCTGCTGGCTTCCGCCGTATGGCTGGCCTTGCATTCCTTGGCCCATCTGCTGGCTTCCGCCGTATGGCTGGTCTTGCATTCCTTGGCCCATCTGCTGGCTTCCGCCGTATGGCTGGCCTTGCATTCCTTGGCCCATC
>NZ_JAUHLN010000001.1:0-1371337 GCF_030412265.1 Fictibacillus terranigra | reverse complement strand
GATCGCTTCCGCCGTATGGCTGGCCTTGCATTCCTTGGCCCATCAGATCGCTTCCACCGTATGGCTGGCCTTGCATTCCTTGGCCCATCAGATCGCTTCCACCGTATGGCTGGCCTTGCATCGGCATAAACATACCATATGGATTTTGCTGCGAATCTTGTGACAGCATGATCCCTTGCTGCGGCGATCCTTCAAAAGGCTGCTGCATTCCGGATTGAGGCATGCTGCTGTATCCCATTTGACCCGAACCTGGATTGGCCATTTGGGAACCCCCAGGGGGAATTTGCGGATAATATCCCGCTTGCTGACCTTGGCCATGATACGGCATTGCACTGAAAGGCGGCATGCCTGCACCAGCAGTGCCGTATACAGGAGCACTATAGCCCTGAGGCTGTTCAAACATCGGCGGCACTCCTGAATACATTTGGTTCATTACAGAAGAAGATTCTTCACCCAAGAACGGGTGTTTATGCTGTTTCCCCATACCGAATTGGTCTTTTCCATGGCTGAGTCCCGGAGAAAGATAAGCTGGAGGTACATAATTCACAGTTGGTTCTTTATAATGAATCGGCTGATGGTGATGTCCCCATTTCATATGCGATGATGAGGAGGATTCCATATACGCTGCAAAATCTTTATGGGACATTGGTGCCAGCGGCTTTGGTGATTTCATAGGTGATTCCTTGTAATCTTTTTTCGGAAGCAATGGTTGAAACGGCATATCTTTTTTGGGTGGTGCCGGCTTTAAAGGCATAATGGGTTCAGCTTTGAAAGGCATTTTAGGCTCGGCCTTCGGAGCCATTTTCGGTTCAGCTTTTGGCATGATCGGTGCTGCCTTTGGTGGAGCTGGAATCGGTGCAGGTTTTGGCGGCGGCGGTGGCGGTGCTGGAATTGGAATTTGCTGAACTGGTGCAACCGGCATTTCTTTTTTGGGCATTTCCTTTTTGGGCATTTCCTTTTTCTTCTGCTGCTCTTTTTTAGAGCCTGGCATCTTAAACGGCATCTTCGCTTTCTCTCCGCGTCCGATCGGCACTTGTTCAGAAGGAATCTTTACTTTTGCTCCTCTTTCCAGATTGCCTGAAGATAAACCGAAATTCGCTCTTTTTAAATCTTCTGATGAAACATGATACTTATCGGCGATTTTTTCGAGAGTATCACCTTTTTGAACGATATGAATTCTCACGTAAACAAAACTCCCTCCTGCCAAATTTCTATACAGTATATGAGTCTCTGGGCATTGTGCTACTACCTATTTCAGTAGTCGGTCTTTTACCAAGTTATGCCCTGGAAATCGGCTGTATGACTTTGACAGGAGGGGCCATTTAAGCTCTGGCTAACATTCTCTCTAGAGCTTTGACGGCATTTTCTGTTGTTAACGGGTCCACTGTGATGATGTTTTCAGGATCTCCCTGTGCAATTTTTTCAAGCGCATACGTCAGATGTGGGAGATCGATACGATTCATTGTAAGACATGGACACATGTTTGGATTTAATGAAACAATGCGTTTATCCGGGTTATTTTTTTTCAGACGGTTCACGAGGTTCATTTCCGTCCCGATCGCCCATGCACTGTTAGGCTCAGCATTTTGTATCGCTTGGATAATATAATGTGTAGACCCTGCCATATCCGACTGCTGAACAACTTGATGGCTGCATTCTGGATGAACGATGATTCTCATCTCCGGGTCGCTGTCCCGAAGAGATTGAATGTTTTCCACCGTAAACTTTTCGTGGACAGAACAGTGCCCTTTCCAAAGGATGACTTTTACATCGCTCAGGTCACCTTCAATTTCCAGTTCCCTAGCAATTGGATCCCATACCGCCATCTTCTCTAAAGGAATGCCTAATGCATAAGCGGTGTTCCGGCCTAAATGCTGGTCGGGAAGGAACAGGATTCTTTCTTTTTGTGTAAACGCCCACTCAAGCATGCGTTCCGCATTAGAAGAGGTTACGGTAGCACCGCCGTTCTTGCCGCAGAATGCTTTAATCGCTGCTGTCGAGTTCACATAGGTGAGCGGCAGGATCGTGTCGCCAAATGATGACTGAAGGTGTTCCCAAGCTTTCTCTGTCTGATGAATATCTGCCATATCCGCCATGGAGCAACCAGCCCGCATATCCGGGAGTATGACTTTTTGGCGGTTTTCAGTCAGCATATCCGCCGTCTCGGCCATAAAATGGACTCCGCAGTACACGATGTACTCTGCGTCGCGATTCTTGGCTGACTGCTGGGCAAGCTGAAGGGAATCTCCCGTCGTATCCGCAAATTGGATGACTTCATCTTTTTGATAATGATGGCCGGGAATATAGAGTTTATTGCCTAGCTGTTTCTTAACTGATCTGACCCGTTCGATCATATCTTCTTCCGTCATCGTAAAATAGGTTTCAGGAATGCTGGACTTCAGCTTGAACGCTTCCAGTAAGCTCATCTTTTAACCCTCCTGTGATATTTAAACTGATATCTAATGAAATGGCTGAATGAGTAAGCATTCCGAGCGAGATAAAATCGACTCCCGTTCTTCCATAGTGATGAAGAGCGTCAATGGAAATTCCACCAGAAGCCTCCGTGATCACATGCTTTGGAACGTAAGGTCTCCAAGCTGATATTTCTTCAGGGGTGCGGTTATCAAACATGATAACGTCGGCTCCCGCTGCTGCCGCTTCCTTTACCTGTTCAAGATTCTCCGTTTCTACTTCGACTTTTACCATGTGGCCAAGCCGTGATTTTACGGCTTTGACTGCTTCTGTAATGCCTCCTGCCCGGGCAATGTGATTGTCTTTGATCATCACCCCGTCATAAAGGCCAAATCGGTGGTTATATCCCCCGCCGCTGCGGACTGCATATTTTTCAAACATTCGTAGCCCGGGGGTGGTTTTCCTTGTATCACAAATTTTGGTTGTTTCACTGTTCAAGGTCATTACTGCCTTTTGCGTTAACGTCGCAATGCCTGACATCCTCTGCACTAAGTTTAAGATGACCCTTTCTCCGCTGTAGATAGCAGGTGCCGGGCCACTGACATCTGCAATGATCTGACCTGCCGCAATCTTGTCACCATCTTTTACCTTTGGCACCACTTGACAGTTCTTATCCAGCAGGCGATATCCCTCGGAGATGACCTCCATGCCCGAAAAAACACCCGGTTTTTTAGCGATGAAACGAGCTTCTGTATGCTCATGCTCTGAAAACAGCAATCCACAGGTGATGTCTCCTTCTCCAAGGTCCTCAAGCAAAAATTCCTGCAGCTGTTTTTTCAGCTTCAGCTTGTTCATTCCAATCCTTCTTTCTGTATATTTGTTTTTTTAGCCAGTCATTATCATTTTTTGTCGGATAATCACTTCTGTAATGGCCGCCCCTGCTCTCTGTACGCATTTGCGCAGATGAAATGATCAGCCAGCCGGTCTGAAGCATATTCATCCTTTCAATCTCATCGGGTGTACTGTAATAATCCGGTTTGTCTATAGAAAAACGTCGAAACCAGCGAAGCGCTTTGTCCAGATCCTTCCCCGTACGGACAATTCCTGCATATTGCGTCATCTGCCTCTGAATCTCAATTTTCTCCGGCAATTTTTTCTGCTTTTGTGTTGGAAACCCCCATTCAACCGGGTAGATGGACACCTCATGATCTTTTGATTCCAAGATCCTGGAAGCTGTCCGTTTGGCAAAAACAACACCCTCAAGCAATGAATTGCTGGCGAGTCTGTTGGCGCCATGAACACCGGTTCGGGAAGCCTCTCCTACTGCATATAAGCAGGGGACGGTCGTTTCCCCCCATTGGTTGGTCACCGTTCCCCCCATCGTAAAATGGGCACCAGGCGCAACAGGAATCTTTCCTTCCTTAAGTACAACATCCGCTTTTTTGCATTGGGAAGTTATGGACGGAAACCTGTTTGTGAAGTTTTTCACTTTTGAAACATCAAGAAAAATATCCTCGCCCTTTTGGATAAAGCCAAAAATGGTTCTCGAAACAACATCACGAGGAGCCAGATCACCCAGCTCGTGGACACCGGACATCACAGGAGCTCCTTCAGATGTAACCAGTCTGCCTCCTTCTCCTCTTACCGCTTCTGATACCAGGCCGTAGGAAACGCCCTTTTTAAACAGCATCGTGGGGTGAAATTGTATGAATTCTAGATCGGAAAGTACAGCACCTGCCCGATAGGCGAGTGCGATACTGTCTCCTGAAATGCTCCTGTCGTTGGAATGGACGGAATAAAGGCCAGCCGCCCCGCCGCAAGCAAGAATAATAGTGCTTGCAAAATAGATGGTGATCTCACCTTCTGAATTCTTCGTCCAGGCCCCCGCACATCTTCCCTGTTTGATGATCAGGTCGCCAGCGATTTCGTATTCCTTCATAGTGACATGACCGGCAATCCTTTTATAGAGCGTATCGATGATTCTTGATCCGGTTCTGTCACCGCCGGCGTGGATGATTCTTGAACGGCGATGGCCGCCCTCTCTGCCAAGGGTCAGACTGCCATCCTTGTTCCGGTCAAAGGGAACGTTCCACTCCTCCAGCTGGCGGATCATCTCCGTACCTTCTTTAACCAGGATCTCGCTGAGTGTTTCTTCATTGTGAAAGCTGCCTGCTGTTACAGTATCCATAAAGTGTTCAGCCCAGTGGTCCTCTGTTTCTGTGACCGCTGCGATCCCTCCTTGTGCAAGATATGAATTACTGCTCCGGAAGGAAGACTTTGTGACAATTGTCACATTCTTATGCGAGCGTAAACATTCGGCTGTCATTAATCCAGCGATGCCGGAGCCGATGATGAGAACGTCCGTTGACTCTACGTTCATGACGAAACCCCCGTTCATTTTCTTTACAGGTGTCTTGACACCTATGTTTACATAGAATTACACTTATGACAAGAGTTTTTTTGAGAGGGTGTGTTTATCCAATGATTTATCTTGATTACGCAGCAACAACCCCTATGTCAGAAGAAGCACTGTTTGCTTTTACAGAAACGGCAAGAATGTATTATGGAAATCCATCCAGCCTGCACGATGATGGAACTCAGGCAGCCGAGCTCGTTAATCTGGCACGTGCTGAACTGGCCCATATGATCGGAGGACGCTGTGAGGGCCTCTATTTTACAAGCGGCGGTTCAGATGGGAATTTTTTTGCTCTGACAAGCCTGGCTCTTGGAAACAGGGAAAGAGGAAATCATATCATCACTTCCCCTCTTGAACATGGTTCCGTTCAGCAGGCCCTCTCTTTTTTAGAGGAGGACGGATTTGAGATCACTGTACTTCCGATTGATCCAAACGGCAGAATTAATGTAGACGACCTTCAAAGAGCCATCCGAAAAGAAACCATTCTTGTCACCATTGCCCATGGGAACAGCGAGATCGGCGTTATCCAGCCATTGTCGGAAATCGGGGCTCTCCTTAAGGAGAAAAACATCATTTTTCACAGTGACTGCGTTCAAACGTTCGGAAAGATCCCTCTCCATGCAGGGGAAATGAATATTGGCGCCTTAACGATCTCCGCCCATAAAATTCATGGCCCTAAAGGGGTTGGTGCGGTTTATATTTCTCCGGATTTCTCATGGAAGCCGCTGCTCTCAAACGGCACCCATGAAAGAGGATTCCGCCCCGGAACTGTGAACACGCCGGGAATCGTTTCTTTCATTACGGCCGCAAGCAATCAGGTGAACCATATGGTAGAATGGAATACAAATGTTCAGGAACTTAGGAACTACTTTCTTTCCTTAACGGATGAGGATGAACATCTTATTGTCGAAGGGCACAGCCGTACGACATTGCCTCATTTTCTCGCAATCCGTCTGAAAGGAATTGAAGGGCAATATGTCATGCTCGAATTAAACCGCTATAAAATCGCTGTTTCAACAGGTTCCGCATGTAAAGCAGGACAGCAGGAACCTTCAAAAGCACTTCTCGCAATGGGTCGTTCAGCGGATGAAGCTCATGAACTCGTGAGAATTACACTTGGCAAAGAAACAACTAAGGCAGAAATACAAGCATTGACGAAAGCCATTCATGTTCTGACCAAACGATATTATGATCAAACAGGGAGTTGAAACGTATAATGGAGGCTCCAAAAATACCAGGAGACGAAAGAAGAGCCCTTATATTAAAGTGGCTAAAAGAAAGCGTTAGCCCGATTAAAGGCGGTGAACTCGCTCTAAAAACAAACGTCAGCCGGCAGGTGATTGTCGGCGACATCTCGCTGTTAAAAGCAAGAGAGGAACCGATCATCGCTACATCCCAAGGGTATCTCTATTTAAAAGCCGAAGAAAAAGCAGCTCCTCATACTCACCTGATCGTTTCCAACCATTCTCCCGAGCACACGAAGGATGAACTTTTTACGATCGTTGACCATGGTGTAACGGTCAGGAATGTTATTGTCGAGCATCCGATCTACGGGGATCTGACGGCATCGCTTCTTCTCAGTACCCGAAAGGATGTAGAGGAATTTATCAGTAAGCTCTCCTCGACCAATGCGACTTTGCTGAGTACGTTAACAGAAGGAATCCACCTTCACATGCTCGAGGCACCGACAAAAGAACAGCTGGATAGAGCATGCAGGGAACTGGAGGAAAAGGGATATCTGCTTACATGAAAAAGGAGCACTGCAGCCAGTTGTGCAGTGCTCCTTTTTCATTTTTTTAGGCTCCTGTCCCAATTACTTCTACTCGTTCTACCGCTTCCATCCGGTTGAGTGTGGAGAGAAGTTCATTGATCTCACCGCGAAGACCGTTGGTTTCAATCGTGAGTGTAACGTTGGCTCTCCCCTGCAGCGGTATGGTCTGGTTGATGGTAAGCACATTGCAGCCTACGGAAGCTACGATCGTAAGCAGGCTTGATAATGCTCCCGAACGGTCTTCCAGATTGATGGAAAGCGTTATGATTTTTTCTTTGATCATCGTGTGAAAAGGAAATATTCCATCTCTGTACTTATAGAACGCACTTCGGCTGAGTCCCACTTTTTCTGCAGCTTCAGCGACTGTTTTGACCTTGCCTCGGTCGAGCAAGGACTTCGCTTCAAGCGTTTTTTGCATGGATTCCGAAAGAACATCATCCCTTACCATGTAAAATTGCCTTTCCTTCATATGTAACGTAACCTCCAAAACGGGCTTTTTCATAAGTATATCCAATGAGAACGCCATATGTCTATCCCATATAGACAAAAAAATAGACTGCTCTGAAACGCAGCCTATTCGATAAATTCAAATTCATATTTTAAGATTCGAATCGTATCTCCATGTTCCGCTCCCTTTTCACGAAGTGCTTCGTCCACGCCCATTGAACGCATTTGGCGCGCAAATCGTTTAACAGACTCGTCCCGTGTAAAGTCGGTCATTTTGAAGAGACGTTCGATCTTCGGTCCGTTGATGATAAATGTTCCGGCAGAATCTCTTGTAATGTAAAAACCGGATTCTTCTTTTTCATGGCGGTAGAGCACCCGGTTCTCTTCTTTTTCCTCATGAATCAACGGGAACTCAGGTGTATTTTCCAGAAGGTCAGCCGTTGTATAGAGGACCTCTTTTAATCCTTGTCTTGTAATGGCTGATATCGGATACACTGGAATATCTCCGGAAAGTTTCTGTTTGAACTCTTCAAGATTCTCTTCCGCACCCGGAATATCCATCTTGTTGGCTACCACAATCTGCGGCCGTTCGGTCAGCCTTAAATTGTACTGCTTCAGTTCATCATTAATTTTTATGAAGTCCTCATACGGATCTCTTCCTTCCATGCCGGACATATCGATCACATGCAGGATAACCCTCGTGCGTTCAATATGGCGAAGGAATTGGTGCCCGAGACCGACACCTTCATGAGCGCCTTCGATCAAACCCGGCAGGTCAGCCATAACAAAGCTTCTTCCATCATCGACCGCTACTACACCCAAGTTTGGAGTAATGGTCGTAAAATGATATTCTGCGATCTTCGGCTTAGCCGCTGAAACCACAGAAAGAAGCGTGGATTTTCCTACGCTCGGGAATCCGACCAGCCCAACGTCCGCTAATACCTTTAATTCCAGAATGACTTCTCTTTCTTCACCCGGTTCGCCGTTTTCCGCCAGTTCAGGCGCAGGATTAGCCGGTGTAGCGAAACGTGTGTTTCCCCGTCCCCCACGTCCGCCTCTGGCAATTACTGCCCGCTGTTCATGATGAACAAGATCGGCCAGGACTTGTCCGGTTTCAGCGTCTGTTACGACTGTGCCAGGTGGTACTTTTACGATCATATCTTCTGAATTTTTGCCATGCATGCCTTTGGACATGCCATGTTCACCGCGTTTGGCTTTAAAATGCTTGTTGAAGCGAAAGTCCATTAACGTACGAAGGCCTTCTTCTACTTCAAAAACAACATTAGCGCCTTTACCGCCGTCTCCACCGGCAGGGCCGCCGTTAGGTACGTATTTTTCACGGCGAAACGCAACCATTCCGTTTCCGCCGTCGCCGGCTTTTACAAATATTTTGACCTGATCCACGAACATGTTTGCTCGCCTCCTTCTATAAGTTCTTTACTGATTCAATTGTAAAACAAGATATACTTCATGGGGTTGAATATAGCTTTCGATTACGTCCAATAATTTATGTGCTGCCATCACATCTTGCAGCTCCGATTCAAATTCCTCAGAATTATGTATACTTCCGGTTAACCGAAACATGAAGGCGGAAGGATCCTGCTCGTTTGAAATGGTGAAAACGATCCTGTTTTCAGCCAGGGGATTAACCGAGCGGTTCATGACGCCAAAAAGAGACTGGCAGGCCTCAAGCAGTACCTTCTCCGCCTTCGAAAGGTCTCTAATCTCTCCGGTTACTTTCGTTTCAAGTACAATGGGGTGTTTCAGCCAGTTGAAGGTTATGAGGTATTCCGCCAGTTCAGGAACTTTCAAATTCATGAGGTTTGATTCGTGCCTCGAAGCAAGGATGATTTCCTCAATAATCTCGTTTGCCCGTTCGGCCCGTCCCATAGATAGGTTTGCCTTAATAAGCTGGAGCTGATTGAGCCAGTCATGGCGGGCATGCCTTAATAATTCTAACGTCGACCAATCTTTACCCATATTCGCACTCCTGTTTGAAAAGTTAAATTCCATTTCCTCTGCTTCACTGGATTAGACCGAAAAGCCTGTTATGAAATACCCACCTTACAAAAGAAAAAGCTCTAACCAACCCGGTTAGAGCTATCTTCTTACGCTTCGTTTGCGATTGGGTATACACTTACTTGTTTGCGGTCACGTCCAAGACGCTCGAAACGAACAACTCCGTCCACTTTCGCAAAAAGAGTGTCATCTCCGCCGCGTCCAACGTTAGTACCAGGGTAGATCTTAGTACCGCGTTGACGGTAAAGGATAGATCCGCCTGTTACGAGCTGACCGTCCGCTCTCTTAGCACCAAGGCGCTTAGAGATGGAGTCACGACCGTTCTTTGTGCTACCTACTCCCTTTTTGGAAGCAAAGTATTGAAGGTTTAATTTTAGCATTCGTCCCACCTCCTCATTCGGTGTTTTGCAGTCTTTCCAAGCCTATGCCTGTTTTTCCTGCAATGAAATAAATCGACCATAGTCGTTTTCGATTGTTTTTAAGGAAACAACCATACCTTCCAGAAGAAGCTGTACTTTTTCATGGATATGGCTTTCGAGATGATCTGGAGCATGAAATACCAGGTAGCCTCCATCCTGGCGTGTTTCCACATCAGGTGTAATGCTGCACAGGATTTCCAGCGCATTGATCGCTCCAAAAGAGACGGCTGATGCCCCGGCACAGACAAGATCTTGTCCATAAGGCCCGGAATCGGCATGTCCACTCATTGAAAACGAACGAATATGATGCTGTTCATCTCTGTAAATGGTTACCTTGATCATTGGAATTAACCGTTGATTTTATCGATAACTACTTTAGTGTAAGGCTGACGGTGACCTTGTTTACGACGGTAGTTCTTTTTCGCTTTGAACTTGTAAACGATCACTTTTTGTCCGCGGCCATGTTTTTCAACTTTACCTGTTACAGTCACTCCATCAAGCAAAGGAGCTCCCACTTTCAGGCTGTCTCCACCAACCATAAGAACATCCTCAAATGTTACAGTATCGCCAGCTTCCACATCAAGCTTTTCAACATAGATCGCTTGACCTTCTTCAACTCTTACTTGTTTACCACCAGTTTGAATAATTGCGTACATCACGTGCACCTCCTTGTAAACTCAGACTCGCCATCACAGGTGCTTGTGTAAGCTTGAAAACCTGTTCCTGAGCGGTTGGAGACGGTGCTCCAATAAACTAACAGAAGAATCATACCATGTTATGATCTGCCGTGTCAATTTATCTTTTTTATTCTTTCTTCAATTTCCCTGGATGGCCCGATATGCCGGATGGAAAAGGATGGCATTGCATCACTTCCGCTCTCCGTAAGATAAATACGATAAGAGAGGTGTGCCTCCAGATGGTGGAGATGCTCACTGTTTACGCCCTTTAATTGGCGGGCGACTTCAGGGGTAGCCTCGATCCACAAGGCTTCATCATCCATATGCCGGTATTCCCGCAGTACGAGCTCCGCTTGGTTGGCAACGGCTCTCACGGACTGGACCCTTCCCGTGGCCTTACAGACAGAACAAGGTTCGGACAGGGCATGGAACAAGGACTGCTTCTCTTTTTTCCGTGTCATTTCAAAAACGCCCATCCGTGTAAAGCCATGCACCACGGTCGTTGTTCCGTCAGAAGCCAAAGCCTCTTTTAAAGCATCCTCTACCCTCTGCTGATCCTCAGGCTCGCTCATCGTAATAAAATCAATGATGATCATCCCCGCAAGGTTTCGAAGCCGCAGCTGTTTCGCGATCTCTTCTGCCGCTTGAAGGTTCGTTAGAAGAACGGTTTCTCTTCGGCTAGACTTTCCGGTGAATTTATCCGTGTTTACATCGATGACAGACAGGGCTTCGGTTTGATCGATCCGCAATGAACCACCATTTTTCAGCCAGACGTGCGGCCTGAGCGCTTTTTCCCATTGTGCGTCCACTCCGTAATACGAGAAGATATTTTCCTTTCCGCTGTACAGGACAATATTCTTTTGGAGCAGCGGAAAAGGCTTGGCCAGCCAGATCAGTTTCCTGAATTCCGATGCATCATCGATAATAATCTCCGTACCGTTTTCATAGGCGTGATCTCGTATGATCTTATTTAAAAATTCTCCCTCATCATGCAAAATACCAGGTGCCGCTGCTTGTTCAGCTCTTGCTGCCAGATGGCGGTGCCGTTCTACAAGACCATCGAACTCCGCTTGTATGTCCGCTTCCGATTGCCCTGTGCAAGCCGTGCGGAAAATAACCCCATCTTCGCCTTTCACTAGAGAATGGCCAAACTGACGCCATTTCTCCTTCTCATTCCTGCTCATCTTCTTGGATACGCCGATATGGGAGGCATTGGGGAGAAAGACGAGCCGTGAGCCCGGTATGGACAGCATCCCGGTCAGCCTGGCTCCTTTGGTGTCTGTTTCTTCCTTTATAACCTGTACGACCAGTTCCTCCCCTTCTCTCACGAAGGAACTGATCGATGCCGCCTTTTTATCTTCTGGTGCCATATAGGACTGCTGATAGGAGAGCAGATCATCACGATGAATGAAACCATTCTTGACCGCTCCGATGTCCACAAAGGCTGCCTGCATGCCGGGCAGCACTTTTCTTACTCTGCCTTTATAGATGCTGCCGGGTACAGGCTGATCGGAGGAATCATCCACATGCAGTTCTAATGCTTCTCCATTTTCCATCATTGCTGTTCTTTTGATTTGGGTTAAAGCGTTTATAATAATTTTTTTCACATTTACCGACCTCGCTTACATGACTCATCCTCTTATTCTAACGAAAAAGATGGCCGATTGCACACCTGACCTGATTGGATGAAAAAAACATGCTCAGCACTTGCTTCTCTTCAACGATCCTGCTTCTTCCAGCGATTTGAATAACGATAAAGTGCCGAACCCCCTTTCGAAACAGGCTGATGACGTCATACAGTGCAGCATCTGCCGGGACATGAATGGGCTTTGTAAGGGTACTCGCCGGCTGAACACTTGCTGTCCTGGACATTAAAAAACGGAGGAAGACGAACTGCCGCCTTTTCCACTCAATATAGTGGGAGACACCAAGAAAGATGGCAACAAACCATAAGTTTAAATGGAGAGGATCCCGGTGTATAAAGGAAACAAACAGGATCAGCATGATGGAAAAAGAGGTTAATAAAAATACAGTATGTGCTTTTTTAAACGGAAAAATGCTGGCAGCTGCAGCAAACATCAGCTTCCCCCCATCCAGCGGCCAAACCGGTAAAAGATTAAAAGCTAAAAGAGTTACGTTCATTTTGATAAACCACTCGTAATCACCGGGGTTCCACCAGCCAAGCTGAAAAATGAAAAAAGCAGCCAGCATCAGCCAGAGATGCTGTACAGGACCCAGCAATGTAACGATCACTTCTTCTCGGAACGGCCGGTTCCCGTGTTCCTCTACCTCAGCCACTCCTCCAAAAGGAAACAGTTCAATTTTTTTCACGCGCCATTGAAAAAGATGGGCCCCTGCATAATGACCCATCTCATGTATAAAAACAGCCAAAAACAGCCATATTATTTCACGGAAATGCCCGGTGATGATCGAAAGTCCGATGATCAGCCAGAAGAGAGGATTGATCCTTACTTTGCTTAAAAATTGAAAGACTGTATTATTCAAATCTGATCACCTTGCTCGGATCGATGTACGTATTGCCTTTTTTTAGTGCAAAATAAAACTTTCCTGTCTTCCCGTCCTTATTCGGTGTCACCTTACCCAGCGTTTTTTGGCTTTCCATATAGCTGTATAGCTTTACACTCGGATCAATGCTGTCCAATTCGCCGTACCACGATTCTTCCCCATTGCTATGCTGGATCACAACGGTATTTCCGAGATTTTTCTTTTTCCCGATAAAAATGACGTACCCTTCTTTTACCGTATCCACGTTCGAGGTTTTTCCCGTTTCAAGCATGATGCCTTTTCCATTGGCCTGAAAGGATTCATACACTCTGCCGGATGCAGGCTGTGCATAAGTATCCTTTTTATTCCCGGCGGCGGCATTCTCGGGTGCTGCGGATTGTTTTTCTGGCAATAACGCCAGTGGTTTACCGAACTGATTTTCATACCACTTTTTAGCGGCGGCAAACTGAAATTCGCTATGATACATGTTCTTAATCAAACTCTGCCCTTTTGCAGACAGCTCGCTGTCATTTTTAAACACGATTCCTGCTCCAAGAAAAAGGCACACGGACATCATGATCTGAAACAAAAAGATCGAACCGTTAAACAATGGCCCTTTTTTCTTTTCCCCCATGGAAGCAGAATTCCCCGTATACAGACTGGTTCTAAACGATTCACTGTCTCCTTGAGCCATTCTGTCAGCATACCTGCGCCTTAAATCATCCGCACTGTTTCTCATCATCCATTCCTCCGCATCATGTTATACCCCATCTTATGACTTGTCCGGAGCCCTTATGACAGAGGATGGCACTGTCTGTCCCTAAACAACGAAAAAACCTTCACTTCGGGAACAGGCAGATACACTGTCTTCCCTTCAGCGAAGGTTTCATTGGGATGATTTATCTCATGCCCAGCAATGTTTTAATTTTTGAGAAGAAGCCTTTTTCTTCCTCAATCGTCGTTAAAGGCACGGATTCCCCAAGAATTCGCCTTGCGATATTCCGATAGGCGATGGACGCCCTGCTGTCAGGGTTCATCGCAATCGGTTCACCTTTATTGGCCGCTTTAATGACATTCTCGTCATCGACCACCACGCCGATCAGCTCAATCGCAAGGATGGAAACAATCTCATCCACATCCAGCATGTCTCCACTTTTAGCCAGATGATTCCTGACTCGGTTAACGATCAATTTAGGAGTCTCTACCTCTTCTTGTTCGAGCAGCCCGATAATACGGTCAGCGTCACGAACCGAAGAAATTTCAGGATTGGTCACGACGATGGATTTGTCCGCTCCTGCGACCGCATTCTTAAATCCTTGTTCAATGCCTGCAGGGCAGTCGATGATCACATAATCATAATCCTGCTTTAATTCAGTAATGATTTTCTTCATTTGTTCTGGCTGAACCGAGCTTTTATCCTTCGTCTGCGCAGCAGGAAGAAGGAACAAGCATTCAAACCGTTTATCCTTGATCAGCGCCTGGTGCAGCTTGCAGCGTTCTTCGACAACGTCGACCAGATCATAGATGATCCGATTTTCCAGACCCATCAATACATCCAGATTGCGAAGGCCGATGTCAGTATCCACTAGACATACTTTTTTACCAGAAAGGGCAAGGGACGTACCGATATTTGCAGAAGTCGTAGTTTTACCGACTCCCCCTTTCCCAGAAGTAATGACAATTGCCTCTCCCATGATTCATTCCCCTTTCTTACTATAAACGATTCAAATTGGGCCTGATTCTATGTACAGTACTGATTCGGTCAATCAATATTTGATTTTCTTCATCAGAAATAAAGGCGCATTCCATTTCATGCCCAATTTCCGGATAATGGTCAGGCGCCCGGCTGATCAGATCCGCAATTCTTAGCTGGGTGGGTTTCATGACAGAAGCGGCGATGACCGCTTCACGGTTTCCGGATGAACCTCCGTGGGCGATGCCTTTCAGCGAACCCATCACAAAAATATTGCCCGTTGCCATTATCGTGCCGCTCGGATTTACATCTCCAATCAGCAAAAGATCCCCTTGAACACTTAACACCTGGCCGGAACGAACCACTTTTGAAACTCGTATGATTTGAGCTTCCCTCTTCATTTCCTCCGCTTCAGCCACCGTGATGACGTTCGATTCAAACCGTTTGATGTCCAGGTTTTGCTTCTGGCCGATAATCTCGCGGACAAGCTGCGACTGCTGCTCTGTTAAATACCGGTTGCCCGTTTTGACAATGACTGAAATAAGCGGTCCATTCAGCAACTGTCCATGGTCGTCAGATAATTTATCGTTAAGCTCTTCGACCAGCTGCTCAAATGAGCATAGGTCGTCCAACAACAGGACCAGACCGTCTTTCGTACCTTTTATTGTTACATTATGTTGGAGTTTTTGTGCCATTGCCATCGTTCACCTCAACATACTTTCATTCGACAACTTTTTAAATAATCCTCTTTTTATATGTCCATTAGTTTTCATGGATGGCTTTTCGCACCTTTTTCAGAAGCTTGGCAAACGGATAATAAACGAGGATAGTAAACACAGCGTTTAAAATCAGCGTAGGAAGCAGCCTGTCATAAAAGAAGGAGTCTATATTTGTATCGGCAATACCAATCAGAGAGTTTAATCCATACACCATAAATTCCAGTCCTGCCGCCCCGGCTGCGCTTAACAGTATAGCAACAAAGAAATTGCTGAAAAGATAGCGGGATAGAACAGAAATGAAATAGGCCACCAATGCAGTAGAAAACATATACACACCGATCAGATCCGTGTAGATGAGATCGGTAAGAAGCCCAAAGACCATCCCGTATACAATGCCGTACGATGGTTTAAGATAGCAGGATATAAGGATGATCAGCACGAGAGAAAAATGGGGAATCAGCTGGAAGCCCCAATTATAATGCTCCGGCGCCAGAACCTGCATGATTGTACTTTCGGCAACAAACGCAATATAGGTAATAAAAGGAAGAAGAATCCTGTTCATTATTCTTCCTCCTTTGCTTTAAATTCGTTTTCGTCGACTTGAGGCATCGAACGATCAAGAATCATCACGTGATCGAGATCATAAAGGTCAGCCGACGGCTTTAAATAAGCGGTCTTTGTCAGCCCGTATTCATCCGGCTTCACTTCCTTGACCGTACCAATCAGCAAACCGCGCGGAAACACCTCGCCAAGGCCTGAAGTAATCACTTTTTGGCCCTTTTCCAGCTTGGCATCCACCGGTATCTTTTTAAACAGCAGCGCTTGTTTTTTGGAATCATAGCCTTCAATCATGCCAAAAATGCGCTTGTTGCTCTCAGCGATAGCGGAGATCCGGTTCGTGCGGTCGTTGTCACTGATCAGCTGGATGGTGGAATGGAATGCAGATACTTTTGCTACTTTCCCGATGAATCCTTCAGGTGAAACAACAGCCATCTTCGGTTTCACACCGTCTCTGTACCCTTTGTTCACAAAAATAAACTTGTTCCAGCGGTCAGGGGACCGTCCGATGACCGATGCTTCCTTAACTTTGTATTCCGTAAGATCAGCTTCTTTTTCGAGCTGGCTCTTTAATGTTTTGTTTTCCTTCTTCAGTTCCTGCACGTCTACAGACAGCTGTGCGTATTCGTCCAGCTTCGATTTCAGCTGTTTGTTCTCTTGATACATATGCTTCATTTCTGTCAGGTTCTCAAAGAAACCCGCTATGGAGTTAGCGGGTTTATAAAACAGCGACTGGCTTACACCAACCGTATCTTTTAAAAATTGTTCCGGCCAGCTTAATTCTTCCCGATCTTTCATAGAAAAACCGATCATTGCCACCAAGACTATGATACTCGCAAGAAGAATAATTAGCCGCTTGTTTGAGAAAAATTGTGGCACGATCTAAACACCTACTTAAATCTTTGTTTTCGAACGAGAAGTAATCCCTGCCTTTGAACGGAAAAGATGCAAGTTTTCTAGCGCGCGTCCAGTTCCGACAGCGACACAGTCCAGAGCGTTTTCAGCAACGATGACAGGCATTCTAGTTTCTTCGCTGATCACCTTGTCCAGGTTGCGAAGCAAAGCTCCGCCTCCGGTCAATACGATTCCACGGTCCATGATGTCCGCTGCAAGCTCAGGAGGAGTTTTTTCAAGTGTTACTTTAACGGCCTCCATGATGCTGTTGACTGTATCTCTCAGCGCACTGGAAACTTCTTCCGCCGTAATCGTAATCGTTTTCGGCAGCCCTGTCAATAAATCACGCCCGCGGATGTCCATGTTCTCAATACCATCAGCAGAACCGGCAGATCCGATCTCAAGTTTAAGTGTTTCAGCTGTACGCTCACCAATCATCAAGTTGTAGGTTTTCTTAATATACTGAATGATGGCATCGTCCATCTCGTCTCCGGCAATACGGATGGATTGGCTTGTTACAATTCCTCCCAGGGAGATGATCGCCACTTCCGTTGTACCGCCACCGATATCAACAACCATGCTTCCTGTAGGCTCCCATACCGGAAGATCAGCACCGATCGCTGCTGCGAACGGCTCTTCAATCGTATACGCCTCACGTGCCCCTGCTTGTTTGGTCGCATCTTCGACTGCACGTTTTTCAACCGCAGTAATCCCAGAAGGAACACAGACCATAACATTAGGTTTTCTAGCAAACACAGAACGGTTCTTCTGTGCCTGTTGAATAAAATACTTCATCATTGTTGCCGTTGTTTCGAAATCAGCAATAACTCCATCTTTCATCGGACGTACTGCTACAATGTTTCCAGGCGTACGGCCAATCATATTCTTCGCCGCGTTACCTACTGCTTCAATTGATCCTGTGTCAGTTCGCAATGCCACTACGGAAGGTTCACGCACAACAACACCCTTACCCTTCACGTAAACAAGAGTGTTAGCAGTCCCTAAATCAATCCCCAAATCTCTTGAAAATCCACCAAACATTTATGTAACTCCTTTCATCAAGCAAAACTCATAAATATGATTATACGCTAACAAAAGCGCAAATGACAATGTTAAACATAACCTTTTTCTTTTAAACTTACATATTTTAAATCACCGATAATAATGTGGTCCAGAAGCTCGATTCCGAGCATTTTCCCGCATTCTACTAATCTTTTTGTAACGTCGATATCTTCCCTGCTTGGAGCGGGGTCACCGCTTGGGTGGTTGTGGAAACAAATAATGGAAGCCGCCGACCGCCTGAACCCTTCCTTGAAAACTTCCCTGGGATGGACAATCGATGAATTCAAGCTTCCAATGAAAATCGTTTTCTTGTGAATGATTTGATTTTTCGTATTTAAATAGAGACAGACAAAATGCTCCTGCTGGAGAAAGCGCAATTCATCCATCATATATTGAGCCCCATCGTCTGGTGAGCGGATCGCAAACCGTTCGTCAAACGGCAGTCGGCTGATGCGCCTTCCCAATTCAATGGCTGCGAGAAGCTCAACGGCTTTCGCATCCCCAATGCCGTGAATTTCTTTCAATTCACCAATCGTTGCGTCCTTCAAAAAACGAAGTCCTTCAAAATGCTGAATGATTCGGTTCGCAAGCTGAATGACAGATTCGTTCTTTGATCCTGTTCTCAATATAATCGCCAGGAGTTCATGGTTCGCCAGGGTGTCTGGTCCGCTGATGAGCATTCGCTCACGCGGCCGTTCTTGTACAGGATAATCTCGAATCATAAGCGGTGTTTCGGCCACTTACGTATTCCTCCTTAAATGTCATCTTCCTGACTGACTGCGCTGATTCCAAAGCTTTCAAGCTCCCTTACTACTCTGGATACCGGCAATCCCACCACGCTGTAAAAATCTCCGGCGATCGACTGGACGAGCCTTGCGCCCAATCCCTGGATCCCATAGCTGCCGGCCTTATCAAAAGGTTCACCGCTGTTTACATAGTTTTCGACCTCTGCTTCTGAAAGCTCCCAAAACGTTACATCAGTTGAAACTGAAAATAAACGTTCTTTGCCTTCGGACAGAATACAGACACCTGTATACACGGTATGAGTCCGGCCTGAAAGTGAACGGAGAGCCGCAACAGCTTCCTTTCTTCCCGCCGGTTTTCCCATCACGGTACCATTGTTCACAACAACCGTATCTGCACCAATCACTACATGCTCTTTATGCAGCCTAAATACATCTTCCGCTTTTTGCCTGGCAAGCGAACAAACAAGCTCTTCAGGTGACAATGAGGGATCCATGACCTCTTGAATAGTACTTGGAATAACTTCATACGAGAGAAGGTTCATTGAAAGAAGTTCTTTTCTTCGAGGTGAAGAAGAGGCTAGTATGAGGCGTTTCATATAATCACCCTTTTAATTAGCGGTTTACTATAATCAACCAACTGTAAGAGAGATTTGAATTAAGCATATCAAAATCTCCAAAGTTAGACAATAAGCAATCCGTTTATCATGATTGTTCTATTAATTTTTCGCCAAAACTTGTCTGTTTATGTCTTGATTTAACATTTTCTTTTATTTTTAGTCGGCTTTCTTTTTTATGGAAAATAAAAAAGCAAAGCTGGTTTACGGCGCTTTGCTCCTCATACGCTATTTTAAAACCTCAAGCAGCTTTGTGTAGGACACAAAACTGTCCAGCACGGCTTGCTGCAGCGGCCAGTCAACTTCGCCTGGCCGGTTGGCGGTAAGCCTGGTTAACGCCCGGGAAATATCCTTTTCGTAGTTCCGCACGGCCTTTTCCTGTTTCGCCGGCCATTGTTCATGCTGTTTATCACCATATGCTTTCCAACCCTCGTAATCCTTCATAATGGAATCTTTTGCTTTCTTGCTCAGCGTTGGCACCTGCGAAAGAGTAATCACATTCTGAAGAAGGATCTTTCCGTTTACGATAAAAGGTTCATCCATTTTATGGGGAATCTTTAGATCCGTATAAGAAGCGTCCAGCTGCTTCGGCCAAACCTCCACTCCTTTAAACTTATAGACATCCGCCAGTGCGCGTGCCTCCTCTTTTTTATTTCCGAGACCGATCAGTACGGAGTAGTTCGCCCCTTGTTTATAAACAGACGCCGCATATCCTTGGTCTTTCATGTCCTTGCTGATTTCCTCCGCTTTTTTCTTGGTCGAAAAGAGTCCGTTCTGAGCAGCATGAAAGTCCATGGAGATTGAAGGAATCGTCGCTGGAGCCTGGGCTTTGGAGCTGGCACTGGCCTGCTGTGCAGCCGCTGTCTCGCTCTGGGTCGATGCGGTTTCACCGGTAAACAGCATGAGGATTATTCCGCCAAACGTGCAGCCTGTTAGAATTGCAGCAATGACTGCGGTAATGAATTTCTTTGAAAACAGACTGGTGTTGCGATTGCGGTCCATCAGAACCATTCTTCGTTTAGACCACTTTTTTCGCAAAGCGGACGGGCGGGGAACTGTGGAAACCACTTTTTTAAAGTCAAGTATTTTCCCGGATCCTTCAGAGTCGATGATTTCCCATCCGGTCGTTTCCTCTGTATAAACCGCTGCCGCTATTTCCTTCGTCGGAGACTCCTTCTCTTTCTGTACTTCCTTAAAGGCAGTAGCCTTACCATTGATCAATACTGTGATCGGCTTTTGCTCCTTCATGACATCCGCTCCTTTGTTCTATCATCTAGTAAACAGGGTATGCAGAAATCCTGTTTCATAGAACAAAAAGAATCGCGTTTGATAGAATAAATGAAGCTAATCCATAGCCATTTTTTCTGCAACTATGTCTTTGTTGCATTCAGTTCATGAAATGAAAATACCAATCGATCATCTCATGGAAAAAAAAATAGGAGACTAATGTTGCAAGTACAATATATGGACCGAAAGGAATCGGCTGCCCTCTTTTTATCAGTTTTAATGCCAAACCAGCAGTACCGAGTACGGCACCAAAAAGGGTGGCCAGTATAAAAGCAAGCAGTGTGGCTTTCCACCCAAGAACGATTCCAAGTACACCCATGAGTTTAACGTCTCCCCCACCCATCCCTCCTTTTGATGCAACAGCGATAAAGAACAGAAGCCCGAAGCCAAGAGCAAATCCAGCTATGGGATCCCACCAAGGAGCAAGGGGAATAAATATACGTAAGGCAATGAAAACGGGCATAAAAAATAACAGAACCTTATCCGGAATTATCATGTACTTGATATCCGATACTGTAACAATCATAAGGAGCGAGATCAGACACCAGGAAACGAGCAGTTCCTTTGACAACCCCACCACCAGTGGGGAAATCATAAAAAGAAATGCGGTAGATAATTCTATTACTGGGTAGAGAGCTGATATCTTTGTTTGACAGCCTCTGCATTTTCCCTTTTGACATAGCCATGAGAAAATCGGAATCAGTTCGTACCAATTAAGGTTACGGCTGCAGGCTGTGCAGTGGGAGCCTGTGTGTACGATCGATTCGTTTTTAGGGACGCGCAGGCCCACTACGTTGAAGAAGGATCCGAGTAAACTGCCATATAGTGCTGCCATATAAACAATTAACAATTCCATATTGAACATCCTTAGACATTTAATTATAATCCGCCGTATCTTTTTTGGTTTAAGAAATCAGTGGGCATTTTTATTTTCCTTTTTTGTTTATATCGTCCAATTTTCAGATCTTTGCACTGCTTCAATCCGAATCATAGGCTTCTGGATTCAAACATAGGCAAAATGATTAATATGCTCGTGCAACTATTGAGCAAAGCTCCCCTCTTGATTTCTTGTACCCGGTCCACTACCTCAATTCTACGACCTTTTCTACTAATGATAGAGCTTGAAGCACAGAAACGGAACTTGAGAAAGCGGATAGAATATCTGAGCCAATTGTTTGAAATTTTTTACCTGTATTATGGTACAGCAGAATTTTTAATAACTAGGGCAGATGGCTTGTTTCGGTTGAGATAGATTGATAGAGCAATTTACGGTGAAACTGATGGCTACTCTATCTGAACCCTTGATCACAGGCCCCGATGATCAAGCCATCGTCGAACCGCACATGAAATAAGAAATAGCCTTCTCTCATGAGAAGGCTTTTATTATTATCCTACATACCTGGCAACCTTGTTCCTGCCCTGCTGTTTGGCACCGGTATACATGGCGCGGTCTGCATTCCGCAGTAGAGTGAGCGGATCTTCACCATGAAGTGGAGCGGTGGAAATTCCGATACTTGCGGTGATATAGATTTGATGAGAGCGTTTGTCTTTTAAATCATCTTTAATGAGGAACGGATGCATGGATATAATGCTCCTCAGTTCTTCGGCCGCGCGATAGCAATCCATCTCATTCATATGCGGAAGCAAGATGACGAATTCTTCCCCTCCGTATCTTGCCACTGTCCCGTTTTCTCCGATGTAGTGTTCGAGACGGCGTGCCAATTGAATTAACACTTCGTTGCCGCTTTGATGTCCATATGTATCGTTCACCTTTTTAAAATGGTCAATGTCCATAAGGATGACAGAAAACTCCCGCTTAAAATAATTAAACTCATCATACATCTGAGAGAGGAGATTCTCAAAATAACGGTAATTATAGAGTCCCGTCAGCGGGCATTGCTCACTTTTGAGCTTCGTGGTCTCATAATTCCTCGCATTATCAATCGCTACCGCTAAATAGTTGGACAGAATTTCCATAATCATGAGATGGTGTTTTTGGAACGTCTTTTTCTTCTGATTCATAAACGTGATTACGCCGATGATTCTCTGATTTCTAATCATCGGAACGGAGATAATAGACTCCCCGTGGCCGTTAAAGTGGCTGTCAGAAGTTTCTCTCCATTGTTTTTTTGATGAGTAGAGCACACTTTTCCCGGTTGCCCAAACTTTTCCGCTAACTCCTTCCGTTCGAAGAAGTTTAATATCATGTTCGATCATGCCTGCGTTTTTCTCGTATTTCCTTATGGGTTTAAAATATTCTCCTGCCTCTGCATCAAAGATATAGGCACCATCCACCATTATAAAGGAAGTCAGCTTATCAATGAACACATCAAGAATATCATTAACCTGCAGATGTTCAGACATCTGCTGGCCGATCTCACTCGATTTCTGCAGGAGGTCATTAACCTGCCGGCTGGCATGGTACAAGTTAATGATGATGGACAGGCTCAAAAACGGAAACCCTACGTAAAAAATGGCTGGTGTGCCAATCTGCGAATAAAGAACATATAGGAGTACTCCGACTGGAATAACCATCATTTCAAAAATAATATCAACCCATAGATCCTTTTCTATAAAACGTACTTTCTGTGCAAACACATACGTTCTAACCACATATAACAACAGATGGTTCAAGAGGAAATGCGCCACTATGTATCCGGCAATCGGTAATAAATAAAAACCAGTGTTGATGTCGCAGGAGCCGGTCTGCCCACCAAGCAGCTCAAATATGATACCGGAACCTACAGAAATCCAGGCAAACATCAGACTGTTCGTTAAGTAGCGATAATGCTCTTTCGTATTGAAATAGACTTTAAGAGTCAATGAGAAAACAGCAATCTGAGTGATGACCAGTGACAAAAACAATCCGTAGTAAAGGAAAATCGCCAGCGAAATACCGGTGATGAGAGAAATATTGGAGTTTAGTACTCTGATTGGGAACAATGAAACGACCACGGTGAGTACCGTTAATACCGAAATATCAAAAATAGAAATGGATGCAGGAAAATCATTCAGGGAGTAGCCTGTCCAAATTGCTGCTGGATAGAGTATGAGCCATACTGTCCACATAGCAACCCGCCTTTTTTTATCCATGTTCCCCCGGTCCCCCTTCATGAGCAAAAATTCCTATATCCTGCAAACAGCTAGGTAAATACTATTATCTTACTTATTGTAACAAAAGTTTGAAAAATTTCAATTACTTGCCATTTAATTTCTGTAAAAAATTCTTGCATTCCCCAATAAAGTATAAGGAGCCTGTAATCAGAAGGATATCTTTCCCTTTGCCCCGTTTCAAAAATTTCGTAAGGGCGGATTCCAAATCCTCATCATACTGCTTTTCATTCATAGTACTTTTTTCATATAAGGAGCTGGCACTGTCGGCTCGATGGTGCTTAAACGAAGTAAACGTTATGGACGAACTGATTTCTTCCAGCGGTTTGAGCATGCTTCCAGTATCTTTATCCTTTAATGCTGCAAACAGTACTTGAATGGGCTTTCCGGGAAAATGGCTTTTTAACGTTTCCGCTAAAGCAAGGATTCCTTCGGGATTGTGGGCGCCATCCATAATTATTTTTGGATGGTTATTAACTGTCTCAAACCTGCCGGCCCACTTCGCCTTTTTTATTCCGTTTCTGATCGATTCCTCATCGATCTCCCAGCCCCTCTCATATTTAAGAAGATCGATTGCCATTAAAGCCAATCCGGCGTTGTTGACTTGATGCTTCCCTGGCATAGTAATTTCCATAAGGTTTCGGTTTGAATAAGGGGACCTGTAGCAAAATACTTCCTTGCCTTCCTTGGCCCTTATTCGCTCGGTGTACATTTCTTTACCCAGCCTGTAGCAGCGCGAGTGATTTTTCAGGGCTGTCTTTTCAATAACAGACAGCGCCTCACTCTGATCGGCCCCTGTTAAGACAGGAACAGAAGGCTTGATGATTCCTGCTTTATGACCGGCGATCTCAGTAAGGCTCGTGCCAAGAAGATTCACATGATCGTACCCGATGTTCGTAATGATTGATAGCAAAGGCAAGATAACGTTCGTTGCATCGGTCCGTCCTCCAAGTCCGGTTTCTATCAGACAAAGATCCGGTGAACATTGGCTGAAAAATACGTAAGCAGCAGCAGCGACTGCTTCAAACTCTGACAAGCTTCCGAATCCTTCCTTTTCCAGTTCCCTGACCAGTGGCTTCATCTTCATAATGATCTGTTTCAGCTCATCATCCGAAATCCATTCACCATTCAGCTGAATGTGTTCTTTGACGTTCATGAGAAAGGGGGATGTAAAAGTACCGACAGAATAGCCTTGTTCACGCAGGATGGCTTGTAGCATCTGTATGGTTGAACCTTTGCCGTTTGTTCCTGCCACATGGATACAGCGCACGTTTGTTTCAGGATTTCCGAGTTTTCGCAGAATGGACTGCATGCGTTCAATGCCCATTTTCATCTCGCCTGCATCGGATATTTCTAATCGATGGTTGATATCATCATAAGTTGTAAACATTGGCGATCCGCCACCCTTCGTATTGAGATATATAGTTGAGAACGATAAAATAACGGTATAGTATTGGAACATGACGGAGGACAACCATGGCACAACCAACCTGCTGGATTGTCTATAACGGCAATCTGCCTCAGAAAAAGTTTATGGATTTTGCCGAATGGACAGCTAGAGCTGCAGAAAAAAAAGGCATTACACCATCAATCATCAAAAATAATGAATTGCTCGTGTCGTTTACGAACGGAAAATCTTCTATTTCTGGACGCTATGAAAACAGCTCTCCAGACTTTGTGATCTTCGGAGACAAGGATGTTTTCCTTGCCAAACAACTCGAAAAATTAGGTATACCGGTATATAATTCTGCGGATTCTATAGAAATCTGCGATAACAAATCGAGAATGTACCAAACCCTGGCAGACCACGGAATCCCGTTTCCAAAAACCATTATAGCACCAAAAGTGTTCGGAGACCTGCATGATTACAGCCATTATCCTGCTATCGTAAAGGAAATCGGCTTTCCGATGGTTATTAAAGAGGCCTTTGGTTCCTTTGGCATGCAGGTACATCTCGCAGAAAATGAGCAGAGATTGCTGGAGCTGATGCGGACCCTAAAAAACACGGAGTATGTGTTTCAGGAGATGGTCGGCTCGAGCTACGGCCGAGATGTAAGGATCAATATTGTCGACGGTAAGGCCGTTGCTTGCATGCTGAGAAGATCGGAGTCCGATTTCCGTGCAAATGTAAGTTTCGGCGGAAAAACAGAGCCCTATACCCCGACAGAAGAACAGGTTCAACTGGCCGCAGCGTGTGCGGAAGTTACAGGCACCGCCTTTGCTGGAGTCGACCTGCTGTTTGGCCCGGATGGATCTCCTCTCGTTTGTGAAATTAACTCAAACGCTCATATCCGCAGCATTTATGAATGTACGGGCATTGATGTTGCTCTCCCTATGATGGATTTTATCCTCGATGATCTCAAACGAAGAGGATCCGTCCATGAATAAAAAGGGCTGGTTGATATATAGTGAAGTAGATTCTGTAAAAAATGCGTCCTTCATCAGATGGCTGACGGAAGAGGCTGAAGAAGCGGGGTTAGGTCTGGAACTCCGCTACATCGAAAGGTTTGCATTCGGTGTAACGAAAAATCAGCTTTCTCTCTATTACGATAAGCGGCAGGAACCATTACCAGAGTTTGCTGTGGTCCGAACGATTCACCCTCTATTCTCTCAGCAGCTTGAAAAAATGGGTGTTAAAACCTTTAACTCATCTTTTGTTTCCAGAGTAGCGAATGATAAGGCCATGACACACCAGCTTTTGACGGGGGCTGGTATTCCCATGATGGATACCCTGTTCATCTCTCCTTCTTTATATCGTCCTGAATCTTTGCCTTTTGACTTTCCTTTAATTGCAAAGTTAGCTTCAGGAAGAGGCGGTGCACAGGTTTACCTTGCAAAGAACGATCAGGAATTGTCGGAGGCGCTATCCACTTATCCCACGCAGGATTGGGTGATTCAAAAACCTGCGGCTCTTCCTGGCAGAGATGTTCGGGTATTTGTCGTTGAAGACCAAATCGTCGGCGCTGTCCTTCGAAGTTCTGACGAGGATTTCAGAGCGAACTTTTCTCTCGGAGGAAAAGCTCAATTCTATGAACTGAATGCAGAACAGAAAGCATTGGTACACAAAGTGATGTCTTATTTTGATATTGGAATGGCCGGGATCGATTTTTTAATGGAAGAGGACCACTCTTTTATTTTTAATGAAGTGGAGGACGTAGTGGGCAGCCGTACGTTAAGCGCAACATCCGACATCAACATCGCCAAAATTTATATCGCCCATATCTCAAGGCAATTAAAAGAGCCTGAAAGTGTGTGACACTTCAGGCTCTCTTTTTATGCTTTCAGTTCTTGAATGCGCTGGCGGACTTTATCGCGTTTTTCGCTGTAGTCCTTCTCTTTTGCTCGTTCTTCTTCGATTACTTTTTCAGGAGCTTTTTTCATGAAGCCTTCGTTGCTTAATTTCTTCTGTACACGTTCGACTTCTTTGTTGTATTTTTCTACTTCTTTTTCAAGACGCTGAATCTCTTCTTCCAGGTTGATTAAGCCTTCAAGCGGCAGATACATCTCTACCCCGGTAAGTACAGCACTCATTGACTTATCCGGTGCTGAAAGCTCCGTCCCAAGCGTCAATGTGCTTGGGTTGCAGAACTTTTCAAGATAGCTGCGGTTGGCCTCGAGGGCGTTCAGCACTTCTTGACTCTTGGCATTGATCTGCAGCTCGATCGGCTTGCTCGGTGCAACGTTCATCTCAGACCGGATGTTACGTACTGTACGGATAATCTCAGTTACGAGATTCATATCTCTGGCAGCTTCCGGGAAGTGAAGATCTTCACGCTTCACAGGCCATTGCGCAACGGTGATCGATTCACCGTCATGAGGAAGATGCTGCCAGATTTCCTCGGTAATAAATGGCATGATCGGATGAAGCATCCTCAATGTATGGTCCAATACATAAGCCAATACTGAGCGAGTCGTTTTTTTGGCAGCCTCGTCTTCCCCATAAAGCGGAAGTTTGGCCATCTCAATATACCAGTCACACAAATCATCCCAGATGAAGTTATAAAGAAGCCGGCCAACTTCTCCAAATTCATACGTATCAATCAGTCTGGTTACATTTTCAGCTGTTTCATTAAAACGGGTTAAGATCCATTGATCTGCCAGGCTAAGGTCGCCGGTGAGATCAATTTCCTCCACTTTCATTCCATCCATGTTCATGAGGGCGAAGCGTGAAGCATTCCATATCTTATTGGCAAAGTTCCAGGTAGATTCTACCTTTTCCCAATAAAAACGAAGATCGTTACCTGGCGAGCTGCCTGTGGACAGGAAGAAACGAAGAGCATCCGCTCCGTATCTTTCAATAACATCCATCGGGTCAACACCGTTGCCAAGAGATTTACTCATCTTACGGCCTTCAGAATCACGAACAAGTCCATGGATCAATACATCATTGAACGGCCTTTTTTCAGTAAACTCCATACCCTGGAAGATCATGCGGGCCACCCAGAAATAGATGATGTCATAACCTGTAACCAGTACATTGGTCGGATAATAGCGTTTGAAATCAATCGCTTCGTCGTCCGGCCATCCCATGGTGGAAAATGGCCAAAGTGCGGATGAGAACCACGTATCAAGAACGTCTGTATCCTGCTCCCAGTTTTCTACATCTTTTGGCGCCTCATGGCCTACGTATACTTCGCCGGTATCTTTATGGTACCAGGCAGGAATACGGTGACCCCACCAAAGCTGTCTGGAAATACACCAGTCACGGATGTTTTCAATCCAATGCAGATATGTTTTCTCAAAACGTTCCGGTACAAAGTTTACTTTTTCCTCTGATTTTTGAAGCTCGATGGCCTTTTCTGCCAACGGCTGCATCTTTACAAACCATTGAGTCGAGAGGTAAGGTTCAACTACCGCCCCGCTTCTCTCAGAGTGCCCTACAGAATGCATGTGTTCTTCAATTTTAAAGAGTACGCCTGCATCCTTAAGGTCTTTAACGATCTGCTTGCGGCATTCAAAACGGTCCAATCCTTGATACTTGCCTGCGTTTTCATTCATTTTGCCGCCCTCGTCCATAACAAGGATTCGTTCAAGGTTATGGCGGTTACCGATCTCGAAGTCATTCGGATCATGAGCAGGTGTAATCTTGACAGCACCTGAACCGAATTCCATGTCCACATAATCGTCGCCCACAATTTCAATCTCACGCCCGACGATTGGCAGGATGGCCTTTTTACCGATTAAATGCTGATAACGCCCATCTTTTGGATGTACCGCGATGGCCGTATCTCCAAGCATCGTTTCCGGTCTTGTGGTTGCAACTTCGATATGGCCGGATCCGTCTGCAAGAGGATATCTCATGTGATAGAATGCCCCCTGGACATCCTGATGGATTACTTCAATATCAGAAAGAGCAGTTTTTGTCTGCGGGTCCCAGTTGATGATGTATTCACCGCGATAGATTAAACCTTTGTTATAAAGCGTAACAAATACTTCGCGGACCGCCTCTGACAGACCTTCATCCAGTGTAAAGCGCTCACGTGAAAAATCGAGGCCGAGTCCCAGTTTTGCCCATTGATTCCGGATAAAATCCGCATACTCATCCTTCCATTCCCAAGCTTTTTCAAGGAATTTTTCTCTTCCAAGATCATAACGGGAAATACCTTGTTCACGCAGTTTTGCTTCAACCTTTGCCTGTGTCGCAATTCCCGCATGGTCCATTCCGGGAAGCCATAGAACGTCATAGCCCTGCATACGTTTTGCCCGGCTTAAAATATCTTGAAGTGTGGTGTCCCAGGCATGGCCAAGGTGGAGTTTGCCGGTTACGTTCGGCGGCGGGATTACAATCGTATAAGGCGTTTTGGATTCTTCACCTGTTGCCTCAAAAAATTTGCCGTCCACCCAGTATTTATACCAGGATTCTTCAGTTGCCTTCGGATCATATTTCGTAGGCATTGTAACTTCTTGCTTTTCAGTAGACATGAATGTCTCCTCCTTCTCAATACAAATAAAAAAGCCCCTTTCGTCTCAAAGGACGAAAGAAGCATTGTTCGCGGTACCACCTTTGTTTGCAACAAGCAAAATTACACTTCTTGCACACTCATTGCCGGATAACGGTTTTTCGCCGTCTTCTTCTAATAAGGCAAAAGCCTTTGTTCAAAGAAGCTGCTCCAGGGCGACCTTCCAGCGTCGTTTTCCTTAGGAAATCTCTCAGCCATCTGATTTCCCTCTCTTTAAGGACAGTCGTTGTACTCTTCCCTTTCAAAGCAAGTGATATCATTTCATTACTCACTATTTTAACTAGTAAAACAGGAAAACGTCAATAGCTTTCCCATTTGTAGTAACAAATATTCTATTCACGCAAAATAAAAGTGTGAATGCCGGCTTTTATTCACGAATAGGCGGGCTTCTGAATACCATGATATCAACCTAGATGTACGAAAGAAGGATCGTCATGGCTAAACGCTATTTCAAAAGAAACCGCAAACTTCCATTTAAGTTTCAGATTCCTGATTGGCTCCGGGCAGCAAGGGATGTCGTTAGCCAATTTACCATACCTCTGATCGTGTTTCAGATTATCCGCACCATCCTGTTTCCATCCGGCATAGATTTTATGATCATCCTCATCCTGCTCATTCTTCATTTTTGTTTTTCGTATGAGGTGTTATAAAAATTAAAAAAGATCACATATAGCCTGCTATATGTGATCGACATTTTCATTTGGATCGAGCGGTGCAGGCGGCGGAGGTGTCAGGATTAGATCGCAGAAATCCCTGATATGCCTCATCGCCGATATCCTTTTTTCCAAACGGTGGACAAACTCAATCTGGCTGTATCGTTCTCTTTTATGACGGTATAAATCAACGGAGTTAAAGATGGGTTCAGGATAGCTCATATAGCTGACCAAGAGGCTTTTTTCCTCATCAAGGAGTGGAATATGCCTCTCATACAGCGAAAGCAGCCTTCCGCCCTCTTCTCGCGTCCAGCTGGAATGATGTACGGCTTTTCTGAAGAAGATCGCCAAATCCCTTACAGGCGTATCAAGTACTGCTCTTTCAAAATTAAGGAGATGCGGTTCTCCATTATGAGAAAATAACAAATGATTTCGTGACAGTTTGCCGTGGCAAAGTGCACTGCGATACCTTTTTTCTGCATGGCAGGCATCGTACCAGTCTTTCAAGCGCCGTTTGGCTTCCTCCGCCATTTTCATCATGTGATGAAAATGGCTTAAATACGTCAGCTCGAAAGGAGACATGTACGGCATCCTTTCAGATTCCTCAGCAAATCTCTCCATTTCAAGCTGCCGTGTTTCCCATCGCTGCATCAAGTAATGAAAGGAGTGGTCGACCACCTCAGGAGAGAAGTCCTGTTCTTTCAAGGTCAAATAATGAATTTTTCCGATCTCATCGATCATCACTTCTTCCCGAGTCTGCCCCAGCCGTTCACTGCCTGCAAACCACGGCATGAGATAGTAGGTCTTGTTCCCATGCTGTACAGTATAATCACCGTATTTCGTTGGATAGAGAGGAACGATCTGATGGTAGCCGATTTCGGACAGCCTGTGGACGACATGAGTAAACCAGTTCACTTCTTCTTCGTTTAAACTCGTTTCCTTTAACGCAAATGTCCCTCTTCTTGATATCACTTTTTTCACTTTGCCAAACGCCTCAATTTTCTCTGGATAGAGGTCATATTGAAATAGGACGGGACCATAATTTACGGTTTCGTTTGAATGGCTCACAAAGCCACCCTCTTTCGTTTATCGTCCATCCAGTCAGTAAAACAGTGAAGAAGGATTCTGTTAAAATCCCAATCTTGTTCGAATGATTCAACGCAAGCAACAATATGAGACAGCTCTGTATTCTTTAATTGATCCACGCAATCCTGCAGTTCCCATGGCGTCAAGATTTCTGCCAGAAGCAAATATCCCTGTTCGCGCTCCAAAGAGAAATGTTCGTTGATGCAGGTTAATAACTTCCGCAGAGAATAGGGACCGCATTCCTTCAGCCATTCCGTCAAAAATTTACGGAGCGGGCGGTAGCCTTCTTCTGGATATCCATTGCTTCCCCGATAAAATAAAATATTGAAAATCTGTGCTCCATTGCTCATGTGTGTATCTGAGTCAAGAAGCGGCAGCGGCACTTGAGAGGATGCCTGTTTTAGTTCCATGGCAAGGTTCAATCTTTTGTTCGCTTCAGGCAAAGAATTACGGACACTAACAAGTTCATTGTAATCCTTGCTCAGTTTATGGATGGCTGCCAGACACGCATCAAAGGAATAGCGGTCGGCATGAGTGATGGGACCGAACTCCTTTTGCAGATCAAGACCAGCTTGGAGCATATTGCCAAGCAGAAGGCCCCACCTTTTCTCGTGACCGCCCCTCTCATGCCGCCCCTCCACATAATCATGGAGAGTAAGGTATCTGCCTTCTAGATCTACCCAACAAGCTCCGTCCACTGTCCTGATCATCCGGTCGGCAACCGCCAGGCTATTCTTGCCGACTTCATCTCTCCATCGGACATGCCAGTTTAAGAGATGCAAGTCACTCCAGATTCGGATCCGTTTGACTCCGCAATCGGTGTCCACCAGGGTTTCTTTTTCTTTCCATGTCACGGTTTGAAGCTCATAATGCTTCTTTATTTCCTGTAATATGGTCATCGTTTCCACCTGACCTTAACTAGCGGCTTTGTGAAACTGGGATGTAAATGATTTGGCCCTCTGCGACCTCTTCCTGGTTGATACGATTGACTCTCATCAGGGAATGAATGGAGATTTCATATCGCTCGCAAATGCTGTCAAGCGACTCTCCGCGCTGGATGATATACATTTTCATCTTTGAAAATCGTTCTTCATTTCCGGAAAGCATCTTCGTTAAATATAAAGCATTCTCCTCTTTCCTTGCCGAACTTGCTGAAGTATCTGCCTGTTCCTGATCGTCTTCCATTTCATCAGAGGGCTCCAGGAACGGCGGTTCTGCTGGTTCCGCTGAATAGGACTGCGGCTCCGGCCGGCTATAAGTCTCTTGAACTTCGGCAGGTACCTCTATCTGTTGGCTTGGCATGATAGGCGGAGGAGGAGGAGGAGTATAGGAAGGTGTATAGTAAGACAGAGATTTTAAAGCTGGGATTCCGTTGTCAGCCTCTTCTGCCTGCTGTGCTTCCTGTGCTTCTAATTCTTCCTGTTCTGCCTGTTCTTCCTGTTCTGTCTGTTCATACTGTTCTGCCTGTTCATACTGTTCTGCCTGTTCATACTGTTCTGCCTGTTCTTCCTGTTCTGTCTGTTCATACTGTTCTGCCTGTTCATACTGTTCTGCCTGTTCATACTGTTCTTCTTCCTGTCCTTCCTGTTGGTCCCGTTGATCCATTGCCTCTTCTTCATTAAACGCTTGATAAGCAGCTGGTTCATCGTCCTGACGGTTGTAATTAATCGCAGGTTCCGTATATTCGGTTTCGTTTTCCGGTTCAATAACCGGCATCTCAAACAGCTTTTTCGCTTCAAATTGGAAAGGAGCAAAGATTTCTTGTTCTTCTGTTCTTATTTCCTCTTCTGAATCCATGTCTTCCTGCTCATCTCTCTCTTCAAATCTAGCTTCAAACACAGGAATCTGGAACGCTTCGTATTCGTTTTGTTCCTGAACCGCTGATATGTCTTCATCAGCGACCATGTTCTCTTCAATCATCTCCGGAGCCTGAAAATCGTCCTGTTCATCTTGTACAGACACCTCATTTCCATCCTGGATGCCCGAGATGGATACGGATGCTGTTAACTCCAGGCAAGTGGGATTTGGAAGCTCATAATCAAAGGCATCTACAAGAACAAACACTTCATCGAGCTTTGGCACCCTTGTTGATGGGATCGTGATATCAACAGGGAACCGGTGATCGAGTTCTGCTATCCCCTCATCGTTCATTTTCAGCTGTGTCAGCGAGCGGTAGGAAACCTGCTCTCTCAGGGACCCCGTTTCCAGGTTAAGGGAATTCCCGTCATCCATTGCGCATGGACGGTACTCTCCGTGCAGTTTTAAAGCTCCTTTTACACAAACCTGGCCGCCTTCTTCAGTGATCTGAATATCAGGCTCCAGAGCCATTGATAACACTTCTGCAACTTCCTGTCCTTTCTTTAACCAGACGGACTCCTCTATGGAGAAACGCAGCTTCGATGGATTCATGCCTTTCTCCTCCTTTCAGCCAATTATCATACATTACAGGATTATGACCCAATTGGTAAAAATATGATTGGAAGAGAAGAACAAAAAAAACTGCCCTCTAAAAGAGCAGTTCGAATTTATAGTCTGGAGAAGGCTTTTTCACAGGCAGCAATGGTTTTCTCGATATCTTCATCACTGTGCTCTGTACAAAGGAACAAGCCTTCAAATTGAGACGGAGGAAGTGAGATGCCTTCTTCCAGCATATATTTAAAATAACGGGTAAAATGATCCAGGTTCGATGATTTTGCCGTTTCATAATTTACTACATCCTGGTCAGTGAAAAAGAAGCCGATCATGGAACCTGCTCTGTTCAAGGTGTGGGGAATGCTGTATTTTTCAGCTGCAGCTGCGATTCCTTCAGCCAAGCGGTCACCCTTTTTCACAAAATCCTGATAAGATTCAGGTTTCAGCTGGGACAGCGTCTCATATCCCGCTGCCATGGCCAGCGGGTTTCCTGATAGAGTGCCTGCCTGGTAGATCGGCCCGCTTGGTGCAATCTGCTCCATGATTTCCTTCTTCCCGCCGTACGCTCCAACAGGAAGTCCTCCGCCAATGACCTTTCCAAGGCACGTAAGGTCTGGCGTTACTCCAAAATATCCTTGTGCACAGTTGTAATCCACCCGGAATCCGGTCATCACTTCATCAAAGATTAAAAGAGAGCCATATTGCTTAGTTATCTCGCGAAGACCTTCCAGGAACCCTTTTTGAGGAGGAACCACGCCCATGTTACCCGCAACCGGCTCAACGATGATACATGCGATGTCCTCACCAAACTGTTCAAATGCATAACGCACGCTTTCCAAATCATTGTATGGAACGGTAATGGTATTCTTAGCGATGGACTCGGGAACTCCTGGGCTGTCAGGCAGTCCTAGCGTCGCTACACCTGATCCAGCCTTAATGAGCAGTGAATCCCCGTGGCCGTGGTAACACCCTTCAAATTTTAAAATCTTGTTTCTGCCAGTATAGCCTCTCGCAAGGCGAAGTACACTCATCGTCGCTTCAGTACCGGAGTTTACCATGCGGACGATCTCGATCGAAGGAACCCTTTCGACAACAAGCTTGGCGAGCTTTGTTTCCCATTCGCTTGGAGCTCCAAAGCTCGTTCCAAGTTCAGCTGTTTTCTTTAGAGCTTCCACTACTTGTTCATTGGCATGTCCAAGAATTAAAGGGCCCCAGGACAGCACATAATCGATATATTCATTTCCATCAATATCATAGATCTTGGAGCCTTTGCCGCGCTCCATGTATACAGGATCCATATTTACCGATTTAAACGCACGCACTGGGCTGTTAACGCCTCCTGGCATGTATTTCTTGGCCTCCTGAAAGGCAGCACTTGATTTTTCAAAGCTTCTCATGTTTACATCTCCTGTCCTTAGCGGTTTAACCAGCGTGATACATTCTTCGCATGGTACGTGATGATCAGATCAGCTCCTGCGCGCTTCATCCCGATTAATGTTTCCATCACGATGCTTTCCTCGTCGATCCAGCCGTTTTGGGCAGCAGCCTTGATCATGGAATATTCACCGCTCACATTGTAGGCAACGAGCGGAAGAGGATAACGGTCTTTCAGTTCACGCAGCACATCCAGATAAGCAAGTGCTGGTTTGACCATCAGGAAGTCTGCTCCTTCTTCGATATCGGACTCGGCTTCACGCAATGCTTCGAGCCGGTTGGCCGGATCCATCTGATAGGATTTTCGGTCTCCGAACTGCGGCGAGCTGTGAGCAGCCTCCCTGAACGGCCCATAATAGGCAGAAGAATATTTAACAGAATAAGACATGATCGGAACATTCATAAACCCTGCTTCGTCCAGGCCTTTCCGGATCGCTGCGACAAATCCATCCATCATATTGGAAGGAGCTATTATATCCGCTCCTGCTTTCGCCTGTGAAACCGCCGTGCTGGCTAGAGCAGATAGTGATTCATCATTGAGCACTTCCCCGTCACGGATGATACCGCAATGCCCATGGTCCGTATATTGGCAAAGGCATGTATCCGCAATAACTGTCAGCTGCGGGAACCCTTCTTTTATTTTCTTGATGGCCTTTTGTACGATTCCGTTATGATCATATGCTGAGCTCCCTGCCTCATCCTTATGGTCCGGTACCCCGAAGACCATAACAGAACGGATATTAAGATTCACAAGCTCCTGCATTTCTTCTTCTAAATAGTCAAGAGAGACATGGTAGACCCCAGGCATGGAAGGGACTTCCTGCTTAATGCGCTCACCTTCTACAAAAAAGATCGGATAGATTAAATCGTCTGTAGCGATATGCGTCTCTCTTACAAGGGCCCGCATACTTTCACTGCTTCTTAATCTTCTATGTCTTTGAAAATTCATGATGTGGTCTCCTCCCTGAAATAACTCTTCACAGCTTTTATTATACCTTCTTCAGTATAATCAGTGGCACTAATCCGCTTATGAAACCCAAATTCTTTCGCTTTCTCTTCCGTGACAGGCCCCACACAGGCTGCAGCTGTGTTCTGGTGATACAGCTGCTGGCGATCGCCAGCAGCTTCACCGAAATAGACCACACTGGATGGACTCATAAAAACTATGACATCCACTTTCCCGGGAAGCATTTCAATAGAAGGCATGGCCTTCCTCGTCTCATAAACGGTGATCTCTGTTACTTTTGCAAGGTGCTGAAGCGCATCAGTGACCGTTGCCTTAGCAAGATTGCCTTTTGGGATAAGAACTCTGGATCCGGGTTTCACACTCTTCATTAAATCACGGGCCAACTCTTTTCCTTCGTACTTATCAGGTATAAGGTCAATGGAAATTCCGCTCTCTTGAAGTCTGCTTGCGGTTTTGGGTCCCACTGCAGCTATTTTCTGAGCAGTCAGCTTCTTCCCTGATTCATCAAGCCACTGAAGAAAACACCCCACCCCGTTCGCGCTCGTGAAGACCAGCCAATCAAACTCTTCCAACCGCTGAAGCAAAGCTTTTGCTTCAGGATCCAGGTTTACTTTTACAATCTGCAGAACCGGAAAGCTGACTGCTTCTGCTCCTGCTTCTTCCAGTTTTGAAATCAGGCTTGCCGATTGCTCAGCCGCCCTTGTTACGACCACCGTTTTTCCTGCTAACGGCCGGGGATTCATATTCCGAGATCTTTCTTTACTTTTTCGAGGATCTCAAGTGCGCCTTTCTCTTGAAGTCTTACCGCGAGGGCCACTCCCAGCATATTGGGATCATCCGAGACCGCCTGTTCTTTAATCACCGTTTTCCCATCGGGCGTACCCACGAGCCCCGTTAAGGAGATTTCTTGGCCTTCCGTTTTTTCTGCATAAGCTGCAATCGGCACTTGGCAGCCTCCTTCAAGCGTATGCAGGAATGCACGTTCAGCCATAACCGTTCGATAAGTATCTTCATCGTTCAAGTGCTGAAGGAGTTCCCTAAGCTCTGCATCCTCTTCACGGCATTCAATGGAGAGCGATCCCTGCCCTACCGCAGGGAGGCTCAATGATACGGGCAGATACTCAGTCACGGTATCCGCTGACCAGCCCATTCGCTCAAGACCTGCTGCTGCAAGAATGATAGCATCAAATTCACCGGATTTTAATTTCCCGAGACGTGTATCGATATTGCCTCTGATCGATTTTATTTCGAGATCCGGCCGGACATGAAGCAGCTGTGCAGCCCGGCGGAGAGAACTCGTACCGACAATGGATCCTGAAGGAAGCTCTTCCAAGGACTTGTACTTTTCTGAAATAAAAGCGTCCCTTGGATCCACGCGCTTCGGCGTACAGCCGATGATCAGGCCATCCGGCAGAACAGAGGGCATGTCCTTCATACTATGTACTGCCATATCAATCTCTTTATCAAGCAGAGCCTGTTCAATTTCTTTCACAAACAGCCCTTTACCTCCTACTTTAGAAAGAGTGACATCAAGGATAACATCGCCTTTGGTGACGATTTCTTTGACCTCAAACTCAAAAGGAAGCCCAAGCGCCTTCAATTGATCGATGAACCAGTTGGTTTGAGTGATGGCGAGTTTGCTTCGCCTGGAACCTACTATTATTTTTCTCATCTATAAAAACCTCCTAAAAGAGTGACCGTATGCCTTATCGGTACCAGAAGTGAAATTCAGTCAGGGTCGAAGCCAGGAAATAATTGATCAGAACGATCAGGAATGCCCCTACGTTCCAGATTGCCAGCGATTTCCCCTGAAGCCCCTTCGCCACTTTTTGATATAAAAATACACTGTATACTGCGATAACGATAAAGGATGTAATGACCTTTGCATCAAGCAATGAAAAGCCCTGTACTTTCAAGAATGCCCAGATCACGCCTAATATTAAACTTAAAAGGAGAATCGGAACACCTGTCATGTTGAGCATAAAGGAGAGCCTTTCAAGCAAAGACAGGCTTCCAAGACGCTGCAGGCGCTTGCTCCACTTTTTCTGCTTGAGAAGCCTGTGCTGAAGCAAATACATGATTGAAAAGATAAAAGAGAGCGTAAACGCTCCGTACGATACAAAAGCCATCGTAACATGGATGACCAGCAGCTCCGAGATGAGCCGGGTCGACATCTCATCACTCACCTGTTCTCCCGGAGCGAAAAGATTAATAGACATGATCAAGAATCCGAGTACGTTCGTAAAAAACACTAAAAAATCAATCCTGAAAAACCAGTTCATGACCAAAGAGAAGGTCACTAAAATCCAGGCATAAAAAAACAAGCCTTCAAAAGGCGTTAAAATAGGCGGACGGCCTACTTCTATCATTCTTTGAACAAAAAATACTGTCTGCATCGTCCAGACAATAGAAAGCAACCAGAAGGCCATTCGGTTAGCCTTCCGGTTGTTCTGTAAGAAATCGATAAAATAACCTATGATGCTTAAAGCATACAAGATGATCGTCGTATCATATATCCAATTCGCGTTCTGCATATCAGAAACTCCTCTCTAGGAGCCCAGTGACATTCCCGTTACAGAGGCAATGAAGGGGATGTTTCACTTAACTTTTTTGATTCCATTTCACTTTTGTGCTCTTGCTGTTTAACCTCTTCTTCAAGCGCAAAGATCTTCGTAAAAAATTCAAGCGCTTGATCCGCCCCAGGTTCTCCGGCCTGCTCTTTAATCCTTACGATCGGATCTCGAAGCAGCTGGTTCACAATGCTTTTTGTATGTTTGCTCAATACTTTCTTTTCACGATCTGTCAAATGAGGCATTTTCCGCTCAATACTCTGCATCGTTTCAGCTTGTACAGCCAAGGCTTTTTCGCGCAGTGCGGTTATGACAGGCACCACGCCCAGCATGTTGACCCATGAGTGAAAGCTCACAATTTCATCTTCAATCATGATCTCTATCTTTTCGGCTTCCTTCTTTCGTTCGGCCAAATTGGCTTCTACGATGCCTTCCAGATCGTCAATATCGTAAAGAAAAACGCTTTCCAGCTCATTCAGTGATGGATCCAGGTCACGCGGAACGGCGATATCCACCATGAACAAAGGACGGCCTTTCCGCTGCTTAAGTACCGATTGAACCATTTCTTTCGTAATGACGTATGAATCCGAACCGGTTGACGTGATGACGATATCGGCATGGGCGAGCATTGCCGTCATTTGTTCCATCGGATAAGCGGCCCCCTGGAACCGTGCTGCCAGTTCAGCTGCTTTTTCAAACGTACGGTTGACGACATGAACACTCGCTACCCCATTGCTGTGAAGATGTTTGGCCGTCAATTCACCCATCTTCCCTGCACCTACGATTAAAATATCCTTTTTTTCAAGCCCGCCAAAGATTTTTTTGGCAAGCTCCACCGCCGCATAGCTTACAGATACAGCATTTTCTCCAATTTCTGTTTCCGAGTGGGATCGTTTTGCAAGTGTTATTGCTTGTTTGAACAGTTGGTTAAAGATCGTTCCTGTAGTTCCTACCTGCTGAGCAAGAAGAAAGCTGTCACGAACTTGCCCGAGAATTTGTGTTTCTCCTAGAACCATAGAATCAAGACCTGCTGCCACTCTGAAAAGATGCTCTACAGCAATCTCTTCCTCGCGAATAAACAAGAAAGGATTCAGATCGTTGGAATCAATGGAAAACCATTCAGCAAGGAAAGACTTCAAATAGTAGCGCCCTGTATGGATCTGATCCACAACAGCGTATACTTCCGTGCGGTTGCATGTGGAAACGATGGTGCATTCCAGCACGCTTTTCCTCTCCCGCAAAGCCTTCAATGCGTGGTCCATTTCGTTTGAATTGAATGACACTTTTTCACGAATCTCAACAGGTGCTGTCTTGTAGTTTAAACCGACAACAAGGATGTGCATCCCACTCACCCCCTTTATCTCTATCATAAAATCAACAATAATATCCATGCCCATTATAACATGTACTAAGAAATAATGATTTTAAAAATGTGAACAGAATATGAATCGTATGCTATGATTAGAAAAGCGCAAATGGCTCCAGCCATAAATTTAGTTCTTCCCTATTCTGTCCAATCCGTAACAAACTATAAAAAAACAAATCTAATTTAAAAAAAAATTAATAAACTTATACCCATATAAAAATAACAAATTTCGACCCTTTTAGCAAAGGATTGATTTACTCGTTTTAAAATGGTTTGGAGGTTGTAATGAAAGGTAAAGGAAGTTTTTCAGGTATTGTATTACTGGGGATCGGGCTATTCTTCTTAGCTCGGCAAATGAATATTACATATGTACTGCCCTATTTAACTTGGCCAACGTTTCTGATTATTATCGGATTGGCCTTTCTAGTTCAAAGTTCAAGCGGCAAAGAGGGCCCAAGTTCCTTTTCAGCTGTTCTGCTGCTAGGCTTGGGTATCCATTTTCATGCGATTTCGCATGTTGACGGCTGGCCAAAGGAACCCGCCGTGATTATTCTTATTATCGCGCTCGCCTTTTTATATATGTACAAACAGACAAAGGAAGGCTTGCTGGCAGGGATTGTCCTGCTTGCGATCTCAGGATGGAGTTTCTTCAACCGATCAGACACTCCCTCCATCAAAGAATGGTTCTCATCCATCGAAGGGTTTTGGCCGTTCATTCTTATTGGGGCGGGTGCTTACTTTATCTTTATAAAGAAAAAATAAACCGGAGCAGAAGCTCTGGTTTATTTTTTTTGTGTGTATTCGAGGATGGTGCTCCACGCCGCATCCTTCCCATGGCCCGTTTCAGAAGAAAAGAGAATCAGAGGATCATCCGGCTTCTTTTTCAATGTTTCACGGACGACCTTCAAATGTTTCTCCCATTTTCCTTTTGGAATCTTGTCGCACTTGGTTGCGACAACGATAACAGGAATCTCATGGTATTTCAGCCAATCATACATCATCACATCGTCTTTGGACGGTGCATGGCGAATATCAACCAGCTGGACGACCGCCTTCAGCTGAGGCCTCTCCATGATATAGCGCTCAATCATCCTTCCCCAGGCTTCTCTTTCGGTCTTTGAAACTTTAGCGAAGCCGTATCCCGGCACATCCACGAAATAAAGCTGATCATTGATGATATAGAAGTTAAGAGTTTGCGTCTTGCCTGGCCGCGATGACGTTCTGGCCAGGTTTTTGCGCGCAATCATCTTGTTAATGAATGAAGACTTCCCTACATTTGAACGGCCGGCAAGGCCAATTTCCGGAAGCTGGTCTTCGGGGTACTGTTCCGGCTTTACCGCCGAAATCACAATATCTGCTTTTGTTACTTTCATTTACTGTCTCCCACTAACGCATGTTTTAACACTTCATCGAGATGAGATACCGGTATGAACGCAAGGGTGCTGCGTACACTTTCCGGAATATCATCGATGTCTTTTTCGTTTTCTTTTGGCATGATCACGGTCTGTATCCCCGCTCGATGAGCGCTTAATGACTTTTCTTTTAAGCCCCCGATCGGCAATACCCTGCCGCGGAGAGTGATTTCTCCGGTCATGCCTACATCCTTGCGCACTGGCTTTCCTGAAAGAGCAGATACAAGTGCAGTTGCGATGGTAATACCGGCAGACGGTCCGTCCTTCGGTGTAGCCCCTTCAGGTACGTGAATATGAATATCGGTTTTTTCGTAAAAATCCGGATCAATTTCAAATTCTTCTGCTCTTGAACGGACATAGCTTAATGCCGCCTGTGCGGATTCCTTCATCACGTCACCCAGTTTACCGGTCAGGATGAGTTTTCCTTTCCCGGGTGTAAGCGCGACTTCTATAGAGAGCGTATCGCCTCCGGCTGTCGTATATGCCAAGCCGGTCGCTGCTCCTACCTGATCTTCCATCTCAGCCTGTCCATAGCGGAAACGCGGTTTGCCGATATAGCTCTCAAGATTTTTATCCGTTATGGTTACTCTCTTCTTCTCACCGGATACGAGCTGTTTCGCCGCTTTCCTGCATAAACCTGCAATCTGGCGTTCCATGCTCCTTACGCCTGCTTCTCGCGTATAGTTTCGAACAAGTTTAAGAATCGCTTCTTCTTTAAGCTGAAACTGAGATTTTGTTAAACCATGCTCTTTCAATTGCTTTGGAATGAGATGGTTTTTAGCGATATGGACTTTTTCCACCTCGGTATAGCCTGCGATGGAGATGATCTCCATTCGGTCGAGCAGCGGGCCAGGTATGGTCGCCAGGCTGTTCGCTGTCGTTATGAACATCACCTTGGAAAGATCATAGGGCTCTTCGATAAAATGATCGCTGAACGAATTATTTTGTTCCGGATCCAGAACCTCCAACAGGGCAGCGGACGGATCTCCTCTGAAGTCATTGGACATTTTATCAATCTCATCGAGAAGAAATACCGGATTGATCGTCCCTGCCTTTTTCATTCCCTGAATAAGACGGCCAGGCATCGCCCCGACATAGGTCCTGCGGTGGCCGCGGATTTCGGCTTCATCCCGCACTCCCCCCAGGGAAATACGGACAAAATTCCTTCCGATCGCTTTTGCAATGGAACGTGCCAGCGACGTTTTACCGACTCCAGGGGGCCCGACAAGACAGAGGATCGGCCCTTTCAGTGAATTGGTCAGCTGCTGAACAGCCAAATACTCCAGTACACGTTCTTTTACTTTTTCAAGTCCGTAATGATCTTCGTTTAAAATTTTTTCTGTACGGATAATGTCCAGCAGATCTTTCGTTTCCTTTGTCCAAGGCAAATTGATCAGCCAGTCGATGTAGTTTCGAATGACCGCGCTCTCCGCAGAGAAACCTGGCATTTTTTCATACCTGTCCAGTTCTTTAAGTGCAATCTCCTGTACATTTTCAGGCATGTCCGATTCTTCAATTTTTTCTTTAAGTGAAGAGATTTCGCCTGTCTTGCCCTCTTTTTCCCCAAGTTCCTTCTGAATGGCTTTCATCTGTTCGCGAAGGTAATATTCTTTCTGGGTTTTTTCCATCGCCTTTTTGACGCGCTGGCCGATTTTCTTTTCCAATCCAAGTACTTCTTTTTCGTTGTTCAGGATGGAAATCAGATGGTTCAACCTTTCCTTCACGTCAATAATTTCAAGGATATGCTGTTTTTCTTTAATTTTTAACGACAGGTGAGAGGAAATAACATCAGCCAAACGACCTGGTTCTTCGATATCTTGGACAGAAGCCAAAGTTTCAGGTGTTACTTTTTTGGAAAGGTTTATGTACTGCTCGAATTGCTGAAGAGCCGTTCTCATAAGGGCCTGAATTTCCAAATCCTTTTCGCCCTGATCTTCCATCAGTTCTACTTCAACTTCCAGGTATTCCTCACGGTCAATGAACTGCTTGATCTTTCCGCGCTGGATGCCTTCAACGAGCACACGGATGGTACCGTTGGGAAGCTTAAGCATCTGATTCACCTTGGAGAGGGTTCCGATTTCATATATTTGTTCGCCGCTCGGATCTTCTAGAGCTACTTCCTTTTGTGTTGAAAGGAAAATATGCTGATCATCAAGCATAACCTGCTCTAATGCCTGTACGGATTTTTCCCTTCCTACATCAAGGTGGAGCACCATGGTGGGATACACCAGCAGGCCGCGAAGAGGAAGGAGGGGAAGGATGCGGGTAGTTTTTTCGTCCATTTAACACACCTCCGAATACTGCTTAATGTATTGAGTGATTTCAAATTCATGCAGCCTATTATTAGAATGTTGGCATTTGCAGCTTCCTTGCAGTATTACACTTGAGAGAGCTTAACCTACAGTTCAATGCCACAAGACAGAGAAATTTCTTCAGTCTTTGTACAATTCTACCTATAAAGAGCCAATTTGTCTAATTGTATCTCGTTTTCACACTCTAAAGGAAAGCCCCCTCTTCACACGGATTTCGGAGGGGACTGCAAAAAGGCTGAAGCAGGTATAGCCTGCTGATTATCTTTATCGATTTCCGGGAACGCCAGCTGAAATACTTGGGATAACTTTGTCACTGGAATGATTTCAATTCCTGAGATTTCACGCAATATAGCCTGGTCATTATCTTTGGGGATAATAACCTTCTTCACTCCCGCAAGCTTAGCCGCTAATACTTTCGCCATCACTCCGCCTACAGGCTTCACTTTTCCATGAACACTTAATTCACCGGTCATAGCCAGTTCATTATCAATCTTGATATTGTGAATGGCCGAGTAAATAGCAGTAGCGATCGCGATTCCGGCAGATGGCCCGTCCACTGGTCCGCCGCCCGGGAAATTGACATGAATATCATAGAGTCCGGCGTCGACTCCCATATTGCGAAGGACGGTCAGCACATTTTCGACCGATCCCTTGGCCAGACTTTTTCTTCTGATTGATTTGGAGCTGTTGCCGATCGATTCTTCTTCAACTATGCCTGTTATCGTAATCGTACCCTGTTTTTTTGCAGGTAAAACGGTGACTTCAATCTCAAGCAGTGAACCGCTGTTTGGTCCGTATACTGCGAGCCCGTTGACCAATCCTACTTTTGGTTCCTCTGAGATCTTACTCTCTGGGCGCGGGGTCATCTGGCTGGAATGAATGACCCATTCCATATCTGCTTGTTTAATAAAATTACGGTCTTCCGTAATGGCCAGCCCTGCCGCAATCTGCATCATATTCACAGCTTCACGGCCATTCTTGGCATAGGTTGAAAGCAACTCAACCGTTTCCTCCTCCACGTTCATGTTTACCTTATCCGCAGCTTTCAGCGCAATCTGCTGAATTTCCGGAGACTGAAGCTCTCTAAAAAAGACTTCCAGACAACGTGAACGGATGGCTGGAGGAATTTCATCCGGCGTTCGCGTGGTTGCTCCAATTAACCTGAAATCTGCAGGAAGTCCATTTTGAAAAATATCGTGGATGTGGGAAGGGATATTCGTATTCTCTTCATTATAATAGGCGCTCTCCAAAAATACTTTTCGGTCTTCTAACACTTTAAGCAATTTATTCATTTGAATCGGGTGAAGTTCTCCAATTTCATCGATGAACAGGACCCCTCCATGGGCGTTTGTAACAGCTCCCTGCTTCGGCTGCGGAATTCCAGCCTGTCCCATCGCTCCAGCCCCTTGATAGATAGGATCGTGGACGGAACCAATCAAAGGATCTGCAATTCCACGTTCGTCAAACCGGGCGGTCGTTGCATCCAATTCAACAAATACGGATGTCGGTCGGAAAGGGGACTTTTTATTACGCTTAGCTTCTTCCAGCACAAGACGGGCTGCAGCAGTCTTACCAACGCCAGGGGGCCCATAGACGATGACATGTTGAGGGTTAGGGCCGCAAAGTGCAGCATACAGTGCCTTAATGCCATCCTCCTGACCGACGATATCAGCAAACTTCCCCGGCCTGACTCGTTCAGACAGCGGTTCAGTCAATGAAACCGATCGCATCTTTCGCAATTGATCCATTTCTTTTTTTGATTCTTTATCGATACTCACTTTCTGAGTGCGCTGATTCTTCAACAAGTTCCAAAAGTACAGTCCTATCACGATTCCAAAAAACAGCTGAATGAGTAATGCAATTCCAGTCCAGTTCATTTCTTCCTCCCGAATTTTTTTTATGCTCCTAGTATCTCCGAGTGGGTAAAGGACTAAACAGAGAAATTGGAAAAGCTAAAATAGGACGCCACTTAGAATCGCTTAAGTTTTCAAAGATTTTAAAGGCATTTCCCGCTGTCTGAACCAGCATTCGCTGTCAGTAACGAATGAAGATCGAAAATAGGCAGTAACCTAAAAAAACCAGCCCCTGAAGGCTGGTTTTTATACTCAATTTATGCACTTTCCTTTGGTGTTTCTTTTTTCGGTTCAACAATCGTTCCGTCTTCAAGTTCAAGCTTAGGCGGAACTTTGTCAGAAACCGTTTCTTTCGTAATAATACACTTAGCCACGTCTTCACGGGAAGGAAGCTCGAACATGACATCCAGCATCATTCCTTCAATGATAGAACGCAGACCGCGTGCACCCGTTTTACGTTCAATGGCCTGAGTCGCAATCTCAGTGAGAGCTTCATCCGTGAATTCAAGTTCAACACCATCCAGGTCAAGAAGCTTTTGATATTGCTTAACAAGCGCATTTTTTGGCTTTGTCAGAATTTCAACAAGTGCATCCTCATCTAGCGGAGTAAGGCTTGCTGTGACCGGAAGACGCCCAATGAACTCTGGGATCAAGCCAAAGCGAAGCAAATCCTCAGGCAATACTTTTGCCAGGTATTCACCGGCTTTCAGTTCAGCCTGCCTGGACTCGGAGCTGAATCCGATGACTTTTTTACCTAAACGGCGTTTGATGATCTGTTCGATGCCATCAAAGGCACCGCCGCAAATAAACAGGATATTGGTTGTATCGATTTGAATAAACTCCTGATGCGGATGTTTTCTTCCTCCTTGAGGAGGTACACTGGCAACGGTGCCTTCTAGAATTTTAAGCAAGGCCTGCTGGACCCCTTCGCCGGAAACATCACGTGTAATCGATGGATTTTCAGACTTTCTGGCAATTTTATCGATTTCATCGATATAAATAATGCCTTTTTCTGCTTTCTCCACATCATAATCAGCCGCTTGAATCAATTTAAGCAGAATATTTTCAACGTCTTCGCCCACATATCCTGCTTCAGTTAATGATGTGGCATCAGCGATCGCGAAAGGCACATTCAGTATTCTTGCGAGTGTTTGAGCCAATAGCGTTTTACCGCTTCCTGTAGGCCCGATCATCGCGATGTTGCTTTTTGAAAGTTCCACTTCATCTGATTTCTGGGAAGAGTTGATCCGTTTATAATGGTTGTAGACCGCTACGGAAAGAGACTTTTTAGCCTGCTCCTGGCCAATGACATATTCATCAAGAATCTTGCGGATTTCCATTGGCTTTGGTACTTCTTTAAGTTCTACATCCTCTTCAGTGCCAAGTTCTTCTTCCACAATTTCAGTGCAAAGCTCGATACATTCGTCACAAATATATACACCTGGTCCTGCTACCAGTTTACGAACTTGATCTTGTGTTTTTCCACAAAAGGAACATTTCAGCTGCCCTTTTTCGTCATTGAATTTAAACAATGAAATCACCCCTAAGCCTTAAATTGGATGAAACCAATTACCTTTTCATATCCGTTCCAGATATGCTTGTTTCATTATGCTGTAAGCAATTTTTCAAATGTTCACTGATTTCATTTCCGCAAGTTTATGTATTGGATTGTATCATATTACCCCTAATGAACGGAAATAAAAACCCTTCCCTGACAATTAATAGTATGTATTGGCTGAAACGATGTGTTCTATAAGTATTAACCTTATGGCTTATTTTAAAACCTCTATCCCAAAATAAAGCCTTTAGAAAAGTTTCAATAAAAAAGTTCTTTTTCCTGCCAGAAAGGATAAATAATTATATAAAACAAGGCACGAAAAGTTCGTGCCTTGTCCGACCTTACTCTATCTTATGCAATTGTTTTGCTGTTATCCACTAGAAGATCAATCGCTTTTCTGATTTTCAGATCAGCCGCTACAGCATCATTGCCGCCTTGCATAGCAAGCATTTGCGTAATTTTCTCTACGTCCATATTGTACGTTTCTGCCATTTTCTTAAGCTCTTCATTGATTTCTTCTTCATTTGCTTCAATGTTTTCAGCTTCAGAGATCGCTTCAAGTACGAGGTTTGTTTTCACGCGTTTTTGAGCATCTTCTTTCATTTGCTCACGAAGGGCAGCTTCATCTGTGCCTGAGAACTGGAAGTAAAGATCCAGGTTCATGCCTTGCATTTGCAGGCGCTGTCCAAATTCTTGAACCATACGGTCTAATTCTGTGTTAACCATCGCTTCAGGAATATCAACTTCTGCTGCTTCCACCGCTTTGTCAACGACAGTGTCGCGTGTGTGGTGTTCAGCTTCATGCTTTTTGCTTTCTTCAAGCTTCGTGCGAATGCTTGCTTTAAGAGCGTCAAGCGTTTCAACTTCGGAATCGGCTTCTTTAGCAAACTCGTCGTTAAGCTCAGGAAGCTGCTTCGTTTTAATTTCATGGATTTTCACTTTGAATACGGCAGGTTTACCAGCAAGCTCAGTTGCATGGTACTCTTCAGGGAACGTAATGTTTACGTCTTTTTCAGTACCAGCTTTATCTCCGATTAACTGCTCTTCAAATCCAGGAATGAAAGAACCAGATCCGATTTCTAATGGATAATTCTCAGCTTTTCCGCCTTCGAACGGTTCATCATCAACGAATCCTTCGAAATCGATCACAGCGGTATCACCGTTCTCAACTTCTCCTTCTTCTTTGACAACAAGCTCAGCTTGCTGCTCTTGAAGACGTTTGATTTCGTTGTCAACATCTTCATCTGTAACAGACGCATCGAATTCTGTAACCTCAAGCCCTTTGTAATCACCAAGCTTAACTTCAGGTTTTACTGTAACTTTAGCTGTGAAAACAAGGTTGCTGCCTTTTTCCATTTGTTCGATGTCAACCTCTGGACGGTCAACTGGTTCAATGCCTGTTTCTTCTACAGCTTGGCTGTATGCTTGCGGAAGAATAATATCAAGAGCATCTTGGTAAAGAGATTCTACTCCAAAACGCTGTTCGAACATTTTACGCGGCATTTTCCCTTTACGGAATCCAGGTACGTTTACTTGTTTAACGACTTTTTTAAACGCTTGGTCAAGAGCTGTATCTACTTCAGATGCCTCAACTTCGATCGTTAAGACACCTTGATTGCCTTCTAACTTTTCCCACTTTGCACTCATTCAAAGTTCCCTCCAACATTACGTATTTCATTGAAAATCTAACATTTTCACTTACAACCATTCCATTATATCATAACAGACTTGTATTTCAACAATGACCCAGCTTGTTTCCGAATTAGTAACCTCGAAATTTATTCGGGCCAAACGTAAACCGCTCAATGTCCAGAAGCTGCTCGACTGCCTTTTCTAAATTCTCAGGGTGAATTTCAATTTCGGACTCAATGGCTTCGCAGCTGTCCATGCCGCTCAGTTTACCAGCCGCACACTGAAGAGCACGTGCCCAATAATGAGGATCTGCCGGTTCAGGTACCTGAGGATAAATCGCAAGTATGTAGTCCCACCATATTGTGAGCGCAAATTCAGTCAGGGTTGGATTGTCCTGCTCCAGCCGATTCTCCAGTTCCTTTTTCACTTCAAGATTAAATGAATCCTCATAAACATCATGAAGTTCCTGTATGTTGATCGAATAAGTATTTCCAAACTTATGTAAAACTACGGTTTCCTCTATGTCCTTTGATTTTAAATAGTTTAAGGCCATCGTCTTAATACCCGGATGTCCATCTTGATTTTTTAAAAACTCCTGATACACGCCGAACGTGTCCTCAGGGTTCATATAGCTCAATTGCTGCATGGCAATCCACTGGTTATGTATTTCATCGCTTGCCAGCATCGCCCGAAGAGTTTCAATTTCCTTGGAACGGTCCTGCGGCGGGTCAGGCGAAAGGTCAATCGGCGGCTCCGGATCATCTGCCATCTTACGGCTGAAATGAAGAAGCTGATAAAAAGATTCTGCCTGAGCAGCTGGAAGCTGGTGTTCCTCAAGCACCGCTTCAACAACGGATACGACCGTTTCATATTCCGAAAGCTGTATAAGAACAGAGAGGTATATCTGCAATACATCAAAATATTCTCCGATTCCCTGTTTCAGCATTTTTTCAGCTCTTAACTTCGCTTCCTGGAGCTGGCCAAGTTCGATCAGGCTTAGCACAACACCCAAATGTCCTTGAGAATGTCCGGGGTCGATGTCCAGCAGCTGAAGAAAACAGGATAAAGATTCCTTAAATTGTTTTGCTTTTAGAGAAGACATACCTTTCTCGAGCAATCGCGAAGACAAATTAGGGAACAGTACTATATTGCTGGTTTTTTTGTCTTTTTTTTCATTTGCCATTGGTTTTCTTCACTTCCAGTTCTATTTGCATCAGTTTAACAGTTTAAAGACGCAAACTCAAGATGAGGCATTCTACAGGAAGGAACAATAAATCCTGCACTCAATTGTGCAGGATTGCTCGTATGTACAGATTTCCCTTTAGGGGATAGGGAATAACAGGAGAAGGCTTGGTGCATCCCGATGCCTCTTATCCTTTATTATTCCCTGTCAGCTGTTCTTCAAACCCGTTGGCTTTTAGACCACTCCGATCCTCTTCTCGTAGCGGCTGATTGCTTCATCGTACTGAAGCGTAAGTGATATTTCATCCCAGCCGTTCTGCAGCATCTCTTTCCAATACGGATCAAAATCGAACGAGGCGACCTTGTCAGTTCCCAAAGAGATTTCCTGCTGGTCCAGGCTGACGGTTATCCGCTCATTTCCATTTTTCACTCTGGCTTTCAGTTCTTCGATTACCGGTTTAGGAAGGGTAATGACAAGAATGCCATTCTTCAAGGAATTATTATAGAAGATATCCGCAAAATCAGGTGCTATAATCACTTTAAAACCATAATCCTTAAGTGCCCAAGGAGCATGCTCTCTTGATGACCCGCATCCAAAGTTCGCACCTGTGATTAATATTTCCGCACCCTTCGCATCTTCATGATTCAGTTCAAACTCCGGGTTTGGAGAGCCCTCACTGTTAAACCGCCAGTCAAAAAACAAAAATTGGCCAAAACCGCTGCGCTCGACCCGTTTTAGAAACTGCTTGGGTATGATCTGATCGGTGTCCACATTTTCGCGGTCCAGGACCGCTGCTATTCCCGTCAACGTTTTAAATCCCGGCATAAGCTTCACCTTCTCTCAAACCGGAAACAAATTTTCTAACATCTACAAATCTGCCTTCAATCGCAGCTGCTGCTGCCATCGCCGGGCTGACAAGATGGGTTCTTGCACCTTTGCCCTGCCTTCCTTCAAAGTTTCTGTTGGAAGTGGAAGCACATCGCTCGCCCTCAGGAACAATATCCGGATTCATGCCCAGACACATCGAACAGCCCGAATCCCGCCAGTCAAAGCCTGCTTCCTTAAAAACAAGGTGAAGACCTTCTTCTTCTGCTTTTGCTTTTACTTGCTGTGAACCTGGCACAACAATGGCCTGGACTTCAGCGTGGACTTTCTTTCCTTTAACCACTTCAGCTGCAGCCTTCAGATCGCTTAAACGTGAATTTGTACAAGAACCGATGAAAACATGCTGTACCGGCACTTCCGTCAAAGACTGTCCAGGTGTAAGACCCATATAGGCCAGTGCTTTTTGGATCGATTCCTTTTCTTTTTCAGACTGCACTTCATTTAATGAAGGAACATGTTCTGAAATTCCTACACCCATGGAGGGATTCGTTCCCCATGTGACCATCGGCTCAACTTGTGCAGCATTGATCTCAATGGTTTTATCAAATACTGCATCAGGATCAGACCTTAGCCCGCTCCACTCATTGACTTTTTCATCAAATTCATCGTCCTTTGGAGCGTATTTTTTTCCTTTTATATACGCATAGGTAGTCTCATCCGGCGCGATCAATCCTGCTTTGGCCCCCGCTTCAATGGACATGTTGCAAAGCGTCATCCGTTCTTCCATCGTGAAATTCCTTACGGTTTCTCCGGTAAATTCAATAACATGGCCTGCACCTGCATTGGTGCCATAGTTGGCGATAAGCGCGAGAACAATGTCTTTTGCGGTTACACCATAGCCCAGCTTTCCTTCAATCTTTACCTGCAGCTGCTTCGGCTTCTGCTGCCATAGTGTCTGAGTGGCAAGAACATGTTCCACTTCACTTGTTCCAATACCGAACGCCAATGCCCCGAACGCTCCATGTGTGGAGGTATGGCTATCACCGCATACAATGGTTTTTCCGGGCAGCGTCAAGCCGAGCTCCGGTCCGATGACATGCACGATGCCCTGATCTGCCGAGTGCAGACCTTCCAAGTGAATACCGTACTCTTTACAGTTTTCCTCGAGGGTTTGAATCTGCTTAAGCGCAATACTGTCATCTATTACAAACCTGTTCTTTGTCGGTATGTTATGATCCATCGTTGCAAAACAGAGGTCTGGCCTGCGTACTGTACGTTTTTTTTCACGCAGGCCGGCAAAGGCCTGCGGTGACGTCACCTCATGAAGGAGGTGCAGGTCGATGTATAAAAGGCTCGGTTTGTTGTTTTCCTGGATGACCGAGTGATTTTCCCAAATTTTATCTATGATTGTTTTTGCCATTTCGCACCCTCCTCCTTACACGTACACTTCAATCAGCGTAGCTGCTGCAGCATTGTCCTCCAGCCTGTAAATAAGCTGCTCGACCACCTGATCTGTTGTTGAAACTTTATCCTTATTGCTGGAGATATCGCCTGTTCGGAAGTTGGCATTCAAGACTTCCTGAACAGCTAATTCAATGGCATCTGCTTCGTCGTTCATATGGAAGGAATGTCTGAGCATCATCGCCGCAGAAAGGATCATTCCAAGCGGATTAGCTGCATTCGTTCCTGCAATATCAGGAGCGGAGCCGTGAACGGGCTCATATAATCCCGGACCTTCTTCACTCAAGGATGCCGAAGCAAGCATTCCAAGAGAACCTGTAATCATTGACGCCTCATCAGACAAAATGTCGCCGAACATGTTCTCGGTTACGATCACATCAAACTGTGCAGGGTTCCGGACAAGCTGCATGGCAGCATTGTCGACCAGCATGTGCTCAACCTTTACATCCGGATAATGCTTCGCCGTTTCATCGACGACTTCCCTCCATAGTTTACTGGACTCCAGAACATTGGCTTTGTCCACGGAAGTCAGCTTTTTCTTTCTGGAGGCGGCAAGGACAAACGCCTTTTTTACTACTCTTTCAATCTCTTTCCTATGATAATAAAGAGTATCTACCGCCTCATCCGAGCCCTTTCTTTCTTTTGGCTGTCCAAAATAGATTCCTCCAGTGAGCTCCCTCACGAATACAAGATCAACATTTTCAAGCAAAGCAGGCTTTAAGGGCGCAATATCGGCCAGCGGCCCGAACGCTTTGACTGGTCTTACGTTCGCAAAGACATTCAGTTCTTTTCGGATCCTGAGCAACCCTTGTTCCGGCCGCTGTTCCATTCCGTCCCATTTGGGTCCGCCCACCGCTCCCAACAGAACCGCATCACTCTTTTTGCACTGTTCAATCGTTTCAGGGGGCAGAGGATTTCCTGTCTCATCGATGGCATTTCCGCCGATCGGCATCTCGGTCACTGTAAACCGATGGTGAAATCGGGATTCAATAGCCTTGAGCACCCGCAATGTCCCTTTCATCACTTCCGGTCCGATTCCGTCACCCGGCAAGACTGTTATTGCTTTTTCCATCTTAACCCCTCCTCATAAAATTTATAGACTGACTTTAGCTAATTCGTCCTTTTGCGCATTCATAATCGTTTTATTTAATGCGTGGACATATGCCTTTGCAGATGCCTGCAGCACGTCCTGAGCGGTTCCGCTTCCGTTGATCTCCTGGTCTTCGTACTTTAGCAGCACATAGACCTGTGCGAGCGCATCCCTTCCTGAGCCAACGGACTGGATGCGGTAATCCTTCAGGTGCACTGGCAGGGGCAGCATCTTATCCAATGTATTGTAGATGGCCTCTACACTTCCTGATCCTGTTCCTGCTTCCTGAATTCGTTTTCCGTCCGGTGATTTTAATGTAATGGTCGCTGTCGGAATGTTGTTCGTTCCATAATTAACCTGGATGTCTCCCAACTGATACATAGGGACTGGAGGCTGAATCTGATGTTCGAGCAGGAGTGCCAGAATGTCTTCTTCCGTCAGCTCCTTTTTCCTGTCAGCGAGTTCTTTAAATTCTCCGAACAGTTCGTTGAGCTGTTCTTCGCCTGGTTCAAAGCCCAGTTTGTTAATATGTTTTCGGAAGGCATGTCTTCCGGAATGCTTGCCAAGAACCAACTGATTGGAAGAAACTCCAACGAGCTCGGGAGTAATAATTTCATAGGTGGATTTTTCCTTCAGGACGCCATCCTGATGGATGCCCGATTCATGGGCAAAGGCATTCCTTCCCACCACTGCTTTATTCGGCGGAACACTAATGCCGGTCAGCCTGCTGACAAGACTGCTCGTTCGGCTGATCTCCTTAAGTTCCATGCGTGTTTCCGCCTGATAGAAGCTTCTTCGGATCGCAAGGGCAACCGCTATTTCTTCTAATGAAGCATTTCCTGCTCTCTCACCGATTCCGTTGATCGCACCTTCGATCTGATCTGCACCGTTCTCTATGGCTGCCAAGGAATTGGCAACCGCCATCCCCAGGTCATCATGGCAATGAGCCGATAGTTTCGCCTTGTGGATATTTGGAACATGCTCTCTTACGTACCGGAACAGGTGACCGTATTCGGCAGGGCTGTAATACCCTACCGTATCCGGAAGATTGATGACCGAAGCACCTGCATCAATCACCTGTTCTATAATTTTTACAAGAAAAGCCAGATCTGACCGGCAGGCATCCTCTGCGGACCATTGGACGACTGGAAAGCGCTTGCGTGCGTATTTTACTGATTGAACGGCGGTTTCGACTACCTCATCGGGTGTTTTCTTCAGCTTATATGTCATATGGATGGGTGAAGTAGCCAAGAAAACATGAAGCCGGGGTTCTGCTGATCCCTTTAACGCTTCCCATGCTGCATCAATGTCTTTCGTTGTGGAACGGGCAAGACCGGTAACCGAGCTGTTCTTGATTTCTTCAGCGATTCGTTTCACTGCCGCAAGATCACCGGGGGAGGCTGCCGGAAATCCCGCTTCGATGATATCCACACCGAGCCGTTCGAGCTGTTTGGCGATCTCAAGCTTTTCCTGGGCATTCAGGTTCACTCCTGCCGTCTGCTCCCCGTCTCTTAATGTGGTGTCAAAGATATCAATTTTTCGCACTTGTCACCGCCTCCTTCGTTTTTTGCTTTTGTTGTTTAACAAAAGGCATCATCGCTCTGAGTTCACGGCCCACTACTTCGATCGGGTGTTGTTTTTCACTCTCATTGATCGCATGGAATACTGGACGGTTCGCCTGGTTTTCCAAGATCCACCCTTTGGCAAACTCCCCGCTTTGGATATCCTTTAATACTGCTCTCATTTTTGTTCTTGTATCTTCATCAACCACTCTCGGGCCAGATTGGAAGTCTCCCCACTGTGCTGTATCAGAAATGGAATATCTCATTCCTTCCAGTCCGCCTTCGTACATTAGATCAACAATCAGCTTCAGTTCATGTAAACATTCAAAGTAGGCCACTTCTGGCTGATAGCCTGCTTCGACGAGCGTTTCAAATCCTGTCTTTACTAGAGAGGTCAGCCCGCCGCACAATACCGCCTGTTCACCGAAAAGGTCCGTTTCGGTCTCTTCTTTAAACGTAGTCTCGAGAACACCTGCTCTTGCGGCTCCAATTCCTTTTGCGTATTCCAACGCTGTTTCTTTCGCTGTTCCAGTTACGTCTTGATATACCGCGATAAGGGCAGGCACCCCTGCTCCGGCTTCATATGTCCGTCTTACGAGATGTCCTGGCCCTTTAGGTGCAACAAGGAATACATCCACGAAGTCCGGCGGAACGATCTGATGGAAATGGACGTTGAAGCCATGGGCGAAAACAAGGGACTTACCAGGTGCCAGCGCCGGTTTGATCTCTTTTTTGTAAACTTGCGGCTGAAGTTCATCCGGAAGAAGAATCATGATCACATCCGCTTCATTGGCAGCTTCTTCAACTGAGGCTACACGGACACCATCCTGGACGGCCTGATCATAAGATTTACCTTGTCTTACTCCGACAACCACGTCATAACCGCTTTCCTGCAGGTTTAGAGCATGGGCATGCCCCTGTGAGCCGTATCCGATCACGGCTACCTTTTTTCCGTTTAAATATTGATCTGCGATTTCCTTGTCATAGTATACTTTTGCCATTTTACATCTCTCCTCAATTTTTATTGGTATGATTAAATGATTGAAAACTGGTTCAGGTTATACACGGTCCTCTGTGTTCCGCGCGGCATTGCCGTCAGTCCGGTCCTTGAGATCTCCTTGATCCCGTATGGCCTCAGCAGCTCGATCAATGCCTCTACTTTATCGTTGTCCCCGGTTACCTCAATGGTCACATTCTCAAGGCTGACATCGATGATCGACGCCCTGAAAGGTTCAATGATGACCTTAATCTCACTTCTCGTATCCGGTGTGGTCAGTACTTTGATCAAAGCCAGTTCCCTTGCCACAAGAGCCATGTCTGTCAGGTCCTTCACCTTCAGCACATCAATCTGCTTATGGAGCTGTTTAAGCAGCTGTTCGAGTTTCCTGTCATCCTCCACCTGTACAACAATGGTGATCTTTGATATACCGGGATCATCGGAATGTCCTACAGTAATACTCTCAATGTTAAATTGCCTTTTGGTCAGCAGTCCGGTCAGCCTGTTGAGAACACCGCTCTGGTTTAAAACGGTTGCTGTAATAATGCGCCTCATGGTTTCACCCCGATCATTTGATGAATTCCTTTCCCGGGTGCGATCATCGGATAGACGTTCTCATCCGATGTCACCCTGCAGTCGAGCAAGAAAGGTGAGTTGGATGCCAGCGCCCTAGCAAATTCCTGGCGGGCTTCTTCTTCAGTTCCCGCAACCGCCCCATCAATTCCATAAGCAGCTGCAAGCTTCACGAAATCAGGCTGGACTGGAATCAAAGACTGGGAATATCGTTCTTCGTAAAAGATTTCCTGCCACTGTCTTACCATTCCGAGTGATTGGTTATTGACGATAACAATGATGACCGGAAGCTTTAATTCCTGAAGGACAGACAGCTCTTGGAGTGTCATTTGAAAACCGCCATCACCTGTTACGGCTACAACGGGAAGTCCCGGATTGCCAATTTTAGCGCCAATCGCGGCTGGGAACCCGAATCCCATCGTTCCCAAACCTCCGGATGTTACCCAGCGGTTTGGTTTTGAAAAACCGTAATATTGCGCGGTCCACATCTGATGCTGTCCAACATCGGTCGTCACAATAGCTTCTCCTTTTGTTTCTTCATGGATGATTTCAAGGAGCCGCTGAGGCTTTAATGTTTTATCATCTTTTTTATACCAGAGCGGGTAGCTGCTTTTCAGCTCGGATAGATGATAGACCCATTCCGCCGTATCCCCTGAAGAAGTGCTCTCGCGGAGCAGGGCAGATACGGTATGTTTGGCGCATCCTACGATCGGAATCAATGTTTCTACATTTTTGCCGATCTCCGCCGGATCAATATCGATATGAGCTACTGCTGCCTTTTGGGCGAAATGGTTAAGATCACCAGTCAGCCGGTCATCAAACCGCGCTCCAATTCCAATGAGAAGATCGCATTCGTACAACGCAATATTGGCGGCATAGGTCCCATGCATTCCGGCCATCCCAAGGAAGAGTGGATGATCGGACGGGAAGCTTCCTAACCCGAGCAACGTATTCGCAACAGGGATCCGGTGCTGTTCAGCCAAGGACAGGATCTCTTTCTCTGCACCCGCAAACAGTACGCCTGCACCTGCAAGAATGACTGGCTTTTTCGCTGTCGCAATGGCGTCTGCCAGACGTTTCACCTGAAGCAGATTCGGCATAACTGTTGGCTGATATCCCGGAAGCGAAACGTCCTTCGGCGCAGCGTACGCTCCCAAAGCCGTTGAGATATCTTTAGGAATATCCACCAGAACCGGACCAGGCCTTCCTGACTGGGCGATATGAAAGGCTTCCTGAATGATTCCGGGGAGGTCTTCCACTCTTCTTACCTGGTAATTGTGTTTGGTGATCGGCATCGTCACACCGACAATATCAGCTTCCTGGAAGGCGTCCGTTCCAATGACGGTTGTTGCCACTTGACCGGTAAATATGACAAGAGGGAGTGAATCAATCATCGCATCAGCAATTCCGGTTACTAGATTGGTTGCCCCCGGTCCCGAAGTGGCAATCACAACTCCAGCTTTACCGGTAACCCTGGCAAATCCTTGAGCCGCATGAATAGCTCCTTGCTCATGGCGGGTTAGAATATGTCTGATCTTTTTCTTGTACAATGCATCGTAGATGGGAAGAACAGCACCTCCGGGATATCCGAACAATACCTCTACCCCTTCTTTCTCGAGTGCTTCCATCAGCATGTCTGCTCCTGACATCATTTGAACTTTACTTTTTTCTTCATCAGCCACCCAGCTGGCTTTCATTCCTGATTCCTCCCTTTATAAAATCAAAATAAAAAACCTTTTCACCCAAAATGACAGTGTTCTGCTGCCAAAGGGGTGAAAAGGCTTCTTTTCACGGTACCACCCTTCTTCGCGGCTGTGCTGCAAGCCGCCTCATGGACGAATTGATTCGCCCGGTTTGATAACAAGTTAACACCTTTTCCGGGTTAACTTGGCCTGCCCTACTGGCTTACAGCGTTCGGACAGGCACTCAGGGGTGAGGTCCTGATAAGAGTATTACCGGCTCTCAGCGTTTCCGGCTCTCTGTGAATACTCTGTTATCATTCTTCCCCTTCATCGATTTAGCTCTATTTTCCTTTTTTAGATGGTTAAATCTTTAGAACTCCGCCAGTATTGGCAGAAGTGACAAGCTTGGAGTAACGGGCAAGATAGCCTTGCTTAATTTTTGGTTCAGGCTGTTTCCAGTCCGCTTTTCTTTTTTCAAGTTCTTCTGTGCTCACCATAAGATTGATTGTTCTTTTCGTCAGATCAATGAGTATGTGGTCTCCGTTCTCCAGGAATGCAATGGGTCCTCCTTCAGCTGCTTCAGGTGAAATGTGCCCAATGGATATGCCTCTGGAAGCTCCGGAAAATCTTCCGTCAGTTATTAAAGCGACCTTGGTGCTTAGTCCCATTCCTGCAATGGCGGAGGTAGGTGAAAGCATTTCCGGCATCCCCGGTCCGCCTTTCGGTCCTTCATAGCGGATGACTACAACGTGGCCTTCTTTTACCTTTCCGCTGTTGATGCCCTCTAACGCCTCATCCTGTGATTCAAAAACGATGGCTTCTCCTTCAAAATATTTTATTGAAGGGTCGACCCCGCCCACCTTGATCACACATCCATCCGGAGCAAGATTTCCATAAAGGATGGAAAGTCCTCCTACAGGGCTGTAGGCGTTGTCTGGATAACGGATGACATCGCTGTTTGTAATGGAGGCATCTTGTATATTTTCATAAAGAGTGTCACCTGTTATAGTGATCCGGTCTCTATGAACTGCGCCGTCTATACCGCATAGCTGTTTGATGATGGCGCTGACTCCACCCGCTTCATGGACATCCTGCATCGTATAATCGGATGCGGGACTGATCTTCGATAAATACGGGACTCTCTCAGCAACCTCATTAATTCGTTTCAAATCATATTCGATTCCCGCCTCATTAGCGATGGCCAGCATGTGGAGAACCGTATTCGTTGATCCTCCCATGGCCATATCCAATGCGAAAGCGTCATCGATGGCTTCTTTTGTAATAATGTCTCTCGGCCTGATGTCGCGTTCAACGAGTTCCATCAAACAGGAGGCAGCGTCTTTATAAAGCTTATCCCGCTCTTTCGAAGTGGCAACCAGGGTTCCGTTTCCTGGAAGCGTGATTCCGAGCATTTCCATAATGGAGTTCATGCTGTTTGCCGTAAACATCCCAGAACAGGAACCGCAGGTCGGACAGGCGCTTGTTTCAAGTTCCAGCAGTTCTTCCCTCGACATCTTACCGGAAAGATGGGACCCGACTCCTTCGAATACCGATACGAGCGAGAGCGATTTTCCTGCAGAAGATTTTCCCGCCTCCATCGGTCCGCCTGATACAAATACGGCTGGCACATTCGTTCTGACTGCCGCCATCAGCATTCCTGGCGTTATCTTGTCACAGTTCGGAATAAAGAAGACTCCGTCGAACCAGTGGGCATTAATGACGGTTTCTGCTGAATCCGCGATAATTTCACGGCTCGGAAGCGAATAGCGCATCCCGATGTGGCCCATGGCGATCCCGTCATCGACTCCGATGGTATTAAACTCGAACGGAACACCGCCTGCTTCCCGAATCGCTTGCTTTACTTTTTCACCCACTTTATTGAGGTGCATATGCCCGGGGATAATATCGACATACGAGTTACAGACCCCGATGAACGGTTTGTTCATATCTTCTTCTTTGACACCGGCAGCATGCAGCAAACTTCGATGCGGCGCACGGTCGATTCCTTTTTTTATCATGTTACTGCGCATAAACCACAACTCCTGTTACGAATTAATTATCCCGCCTGAACGGTACTGGAAGCCGGATAAACTTTGACTCCCTCTTCAACAACTCTTTGTCTGAACATTTGAAGCAAGGTGTTCGTGTGTTTTCCCGGAACCCCTTCACCGATCACCCGGCCATCCACTTTTATAACTGCGATGACTTCGGCTGCGGTTCCTGTGAGAAACACTTCATCAGCCACATAAACATCATGTCTTGTAAATGGCTCTTCGCTTACGCGGTAGCCAAGCTCTGAAGCAATCTCAAGAATGGCGTTTCGTGTAATTCCCTCAAGCGCTCCCAGGTAACCAGGAGGTGTCTTAATGCTGTTTCCTTTTACAATGAATACGTTGTCCGCCGAACCCTCTGCCACATAGCCTTGATCGTTCAGCATGAGCGCCTCGCTCACCCCGGCCAGATTGGCTTCGATCTTCACCAGAATGTTGTTCAAATAATTCAGTGACTTCACTTTAGGGCTGAGAACATCTGCCCGGTTCCGGCGGCTCGCTACGGTTACAATTTCAATTCCAGTTTCATAAAGTTTTTTAGGGAAGAGGGCCAGCTGCTCTGCAATGACTATGACTCCAGGCTTCGCACAGCTAAAGGGATCCAAGCCTAAATTCCCTCTGCCTCTTGATATGACTAAACGAATGTAGGCATCACGATACTGGTTTTTCTGGAGCGTCTCGACAATAATTTTTGTTAGCTCCTCTTTCGTGTGCGGAATGGTTAACATGATGGATTGAGCTGATTCAAACAGACGCTTTAGATGTTCATCAATCCGATAAACATTTCCATTGTAGACTCGAATGCCTTCAAACACCCCATCTCCGTATAAAAATCCATGGTCGTACACAGAGACTTTGGCGTCTTCTTTTAAGACAAATTCGCCGTCTACATAAACCCATTGTTCTTGCATCGTGATCCTCCTTTTCTTCTTCGTGAATTGTTCGAATATTTAAATAGAACCTGATAATTGCTGATTATGTTACGCCCCTTTTCGTTCTAGGTCAACCACCTTTTTTAAAAAATTAAATTTTTCTGTTTATTCAGTTTTTTTGTATCCGCTTACATTCTTTGTTTATCAAAGAAAACAAGGACAAACGCCGAAATTGTAAACATTTTTAAAGCGCTTACAAAATAAGGACGGCCCGCATGCAAGCTGCGTAAATAGAACACAAAAAAAGACACCTTTTCCAGTACATTTAATCGATGTACTGAAAAGGTGCTGCATATGTAAGTTAGATGGCGTCCCAGGAGAGATTCGAACTCCCGACCGTACGCTTAGAAGGCGTATGCTCTATCCGGCTGAGCTACTGGGACATATGTATTTTAGAGCCCTTTTCGCTTAGCAATGCAACTTCATGCGATTGCAGAGCGCTGCGGGCACACAGTTTTGTTTTCCTCGGGGAAAACATATGATCAATCAAATCTTTGACTTTTCCAGTATAAAAAAGTCTTGCCTGTTTGTTTCCATTGCGACGTGAGAAATAGCAAATGGAGCGGGTGATGAGAATCGAACTCACGACCAGAGCTTGGAAGGCTCTTGTTTTACCACTAAACTACACCCGCAAGTAGGTAACTTGGCCGCCGCTAGCATCAGCGACATAAGTAAATATACTATATCTTTTATAGCATGTCAACAGTTTTGGGGAGAAAAATCTCCCCGTCAATAAGAAAAGCGAAAGTGCCCCGTTAAAGTCCCACAAGCACTGGAGCTTTTACACAGCAACACGCTTTTTATGTTGAGGTGTAAAAGTGAAGCGACCAAGGATGAAGATCTTACTTTTTATCCTCCGAGGACTTACGCTGAAAACATGAAATACGGTTTTCAGCCTTGGGCACTGCAGCTAGACATTACATCCCGCAATCCTCTAGCTTGAAAACTGAAATTCTCTTCTAAGGTCTTCGACTTCTTGCCCTTCAAGATCCAGAAAGTATACGGTCACCGAACTGCCGTCAACCTCGCAGACCGCATACGTTTTCTCAAAGCGTTCCCTCGGCATTCTGATGCTCCCGGGGTTAATATATACATGGCCATTCTTTTCAAAACTGTGCGCGGCATGGGAGTGTCCATAACAAATAATCCTGGCTCCCGTTTCTTCCCCCCTATAGGTGAGAGATACAAGCGACATTTTTACATTGTACAAATGACCGTGAGTAACATAAAAGCATGTGTCCCCAATCAGCTCTATGGCTTCAGTAGGAAGGTCCGGGGCCGCATAATCCATATTTCCCTGCACCGTGATAAAATCCTTTAATTCACGAGAGTCGGCCGTAAGTTCAGAATCACCGCAATGAATCATTGCTTGTACTTCATCGCGATGGCGGTCTTTAATCATTTCGAGTTCTTTTTTATATCCATGGCTGTCACTGACAATTAACACTTTCACAGTTGGCTAACCTCCTAAAACAGCAGATGAATCTGATCCTTAAGCTTCGCCATGGCGTTTGCGCGATGGCTGATTTTATTCTTCTCTTCTTTAGTTAGCTCTGCCATTGTAGACGAAGTGTTCTTTACGAAGAAGATTGGGTCATAACCAAATCCGTTGCTTCCGACTTTTTTATAGCCAATCTCGCCTTCACAATAGCCTTCAACAATCAATGTTTCCTTTCCCGGCCTAGCCACAGCGAGCGCACAAACAAAACGGGCACTGCGTTCCTCCGGCGGCACACTTCGCATCTCATCGAGCACCTTGTCTATATTTTTGTCATCGTCCTTTTCCATTCCCGCATATCGGGCAGAGAAAACCCCCGGCCTTCCGTCCAATGCATCAATCACAAGACCTGAATCATCTGCGATTACAGGAAGGTTGTATAGCACCGAGATTTCTTCCGCTTTTATTTTTGCATTTTCAGAAAATGTTGTTCCCGTTTCTTCAACATCCGGCGTGTTTTCCACATCCAGCAGCGAGGTTACTTCCATACCAAGTTCTGCGAACATGAATTTGAATTCTTTTACTTTCCCTTCATTTTTCGTTGCAATCAGTACCTTCATGGACTATCCCTGCCTTACTTTATTAGTTTCGCCAGATCACCCAGCACTTCCTTCTGAATGCCAATTAATTCAGTGACGCCTCTCGTACCCAGATCTAGAAGTTTTTGCAGCTCTTGATAGGAAAAGGTGGCTTCTTCACCTGTTCCCTGAAGTTCGACAAATTCTCCGTTTCCGGTCATCACAATATTCATGTCTACTGAGGCGGTTGAATCTTCAGCATAATTCAAATCGAGCAAGGCTCCTTCTTTTTCATCAATCCCTGCAGAAGTGGCCGCGAGAAAATCCTTTACCGGCATTTGCTTAATCGCTTTATTCTCAAGCAGCTTTCCAAACGCTAAAACCACCGCTACAAACGATCCGGTAATGGAAGCGGTTCTTGTGCCGCCGTCTGCCTGGATAACATCGCAGTCCACCCAAACCGTCCGCTCTCCCACTTTGGCCAGATCAACGACTGAACGCAGCGCCCTGCCGATCAGACGCTGAATCTCCATCGTCCGCCCCGTTACTTTCCCCTTGCTGGACTCCCTGATCGTACGCTGTTCTGTAGCGCGTGGAAGCATTGAATATTCGGCAGTTATCCATCCTTTACCCTGCCCTCTCAGAAATGGAGGGACTCGGTCTTCAACACTTGCTGTACAAATTACTTTAGTGTCACCTACAGTGATAAGAACGGAGCCTTCAGGATGCTTTATGTAATCTTTATCGATCTTTACGGGCCTTAGTTCATCGTTAGCCCTTCCGTCATTCCTCATCATTAACCTCCTGCGTTATGCTGCTCATATTCATCATCATAAAAAAAGAGAAGGCTTGAGCCGTCTCTTTTATCCTACCACAAGTTATTGATGGATTAAAATTCACCGGTGTTTACCATTGATGGACGTGAAACAGGAGCCGTAATCGCCTTTCCGTCTTCATACTTAAGTTTTGTTCTTCCGTTTACATGAATGGCTACTTTTTTCACATCATTTAATTCTGTCAAGGACAATACGATAGATTTAAGTACCGCATCATCAATTGTATTTTCCGATTTATTATCCAGGATAGCTTTATTAAAATTAAGTGTGGCGACACCATTTTTAACGACAGGCGTATCAAGAAGCTGCACATCGTTTCTGAATCCGCTCAGCAGCCGGCTTTGTTCTCCTGGCCCTTGAATCAGTTCTTGAACAGCTGCTGTAATTTTATCGCTGTCATTTTGAGCGATCCTCCGAGTCACGGGAACGTAATATTCCTGGGATCCATTGTCCGCTACGAAGTACAGAGTAGCCGTATCGCTGCTGTTCATGTTCACTACATCGCCATTTTCAATATTTATGCCGTCAGCCCGGCTGACTCCTTCATCAATCGGTGTATGATTGACAGGCATGACTTTCTGATCCTTGCCGTCTATTTGGATTTTTACATTTTTTATCGTATCGAATTGAGTAAGCGTGAAAGTAATCGCCTGCAAGAGCTTTTGCTCATCCTGCCCTCTGTAATCCTTGAATTCTTTTGAAAAATTTGCGATTGCCGTACCGTCTTTTCCAACGACTACATCGAGCACCTGTGTATCCGGCGGGAGCACAGCCTGGAATCCATTCGGCAGAATATTGGATACCGGACCGTCTTTCACAAGGTATTCTAACACTTGTTTTGCAGCTGTACCCGATTTTGGCAGATTCAGCATCTGGGGCACGACAAGCCCGTTGCTGTCCAATAAGAACAGCTGTCGCTTCACAGAGTTTTTGCTCTCTTTGGCAGCCGTTTCTTTATCAAGGGACTTGCCTTCTTTCACGTAGTTCACTTTCGGGGGATCGAGCTCATTTCCTGTTTTTTCTCCCCCCAGTCCGCACCCCGCCATCAGCAGTGACACTGATAGAAGCAGCAGCGGTGCCCCTGCCCTCATTTTTTTGTACATACTTTTCCCTCCCCAAGTGGTTGTACTACTATGTATACGGGCTGTCCCGCCGTTTAGACCATTCCGAAAAAAAATAAAAGGACAAAACCACTCAATGGTTTTGTCCTAAAAAAATATATGACAAAAACCACTCAATGGTTTTGTCCTAAAAAAATATATGACAAAAAAACTCAATGGTTTTGCCCTAATTTGATATAGTGCACCTGTTCTACTTTTTGTTCCATCCAGAGGTTGGCGATTTCAAGGAAATGCCCGTTATCTGAAGTGGAAAAGAATTCATGGACCGGCTTTCGTTCTCCTGTGTACAGCAGCCCGCTGTGATCTAGAATCGCGGAAGCCTCTCTGGCTGTTTCTGCTCCCGAACAGATCAGCTTGATTTCCTCACCCATCACTTGTTGGATGACCGGGCGCAGCAGCGGATAGTGGGTACATCCGAGAATGAGCGTATCGATCGGTGTTTCTTTTAAAGGCTGAAGCACCCGGTGTACCACATGCGCCGTTTCCTCTCCTGTCAGTTCTCCGTTCTCGACGAGCGGAACGAACGGAGGACAGGCAAGGCTATGAACCATGACATCGCCCTTGATGCTCTTTAAAGCCTTTTCATATGCCCCGCTTTTTACCGTACCGATCGTCCCTATAATGCCGATCTGCTGATTTCTCGTCACTTTCAGGGCGGTTCTCGCGCCAGGGTGTATAACGCCTATGACCGGTATGCTGAGCCTTTTTTTCACTTCATCCAGTATAGCTGCCGTCGCCGTGTTGCAGGCTATAACAAGCATCTTAATTTCCTTGCTTAGAAGAAACTCAATCATTTCCAGCGTGTACTGCCTTACTTCCTGCATTGGCCTTGGACCATAAGGACAGCGTGCAGTATCACCCAAATAATAAATTTCTTCTTTTGGCAGCTGCCTGATGATTTCTCGTGCAACCGTTAAACCGCCTACACCTGAGTCGATGACGCCTATTGGTTTATCCATTTGTTCGCCTCTTCTTTCTATCGGTGTCTTTTCATGTTGTATGCCCAAACAAGAGGCCTATTTCCTCTCTGTTTCATAGCATCCTTCATTCACACCGCTCTAACACAAAAAATCCTTCAAAAGAATAAAATAAAACTTGAATCTTGTCAATAGTCGGCATAAGAAGAAAAGCCGACTCCTGTTCACTGCGTTAAGGCAATGAACAGGAAATCAGCTTTACTATGCATTAGAAATTTTCGTTTACAAACTTCACAACATCTTCCGCAATATCCATGTTTAAGATCGTTTCCACATGTTTTTCTGCTTCCGTTTTGGAAAGTTTGGAAAGCTGGCTTCTCGCAGGAAGGACCGATGTCGCACTCATGGAGAACTCATCAAGTCCAAGGCCTAAAAGAATTGGGATCGCAATCGGATCTCCAGCCATCTCGCCGCACATTCCCACCCATTTGCCTTCTTTATGGGCAGCTTTGATCACCATTTGGATCAGCCTTAGGATAGCCGGGTTATATGGCTGATAAAGGTAAGAAACTCTTTCATTCATCCTGTCAGCGGCCATTGTGTATTGAATAAGGTCGTTCGTACCGATGGAAAAGAAATCAACTTCTTTTGCAAAACGGTCTGAAAGAACAGCAGTCGAAGGAATCTCTACCATGATTCCGATCTCGATGTTATCAGAAACGGAAACATTTTCATTCACAAGCTTCTCTTTTTCTTCTAGAAGAACTTGCTTAGCTGAACGGAATTCGACTAACGTTGCAATCATCGGGAACATGATTTTCAAATTACCGTAAGCACTTGCACGCAGCAATGCTCTAAGCTGGGTCCTGAAAATATCTTGCTGCTCCAAGCAAAGGCGAATTGCTCTAAACCCAAGGAACGGGTTCATTTCTTTTGGAAGGTCCAGATATGGAAGCTCTTTATCGCCGCCGATATCGAGTGTACGGATGACGACAGGTTTTCCTTCCATTTTTTCAAGAACTTCTCTATAAGCCTTGAATTGTTCCTCTTCGGTAGGCAACTGGTCACGGCCCATATAAAGGAACTCGGTTCGGTAGAGTCCTACCCCTTCCGCTCCGTTTTCAAGAACGCCTTTAACATCCTGAGGAGTACCGATATTCGCGGCAAGCTCTGCATGGTGGCCGTCTGCGGTTGTCGTCTTTTCATTCACCAATTTTGCCCACTCTGCTTTTTGCGCTTTATAATCCTCTTGTTTCTTCTTATACATCCCGAGTTCTTCGTTCGATGGATCAATGATGACCTTGCCATCCAGTCCATCAATAATCAGCATCGTACCGCTTGAGATTTTCTCTGTTACGGTTTTTGTTCCTACGACAGCGGGAATTTCCATTGAGCGGGACATGATCGCTGAATGAGAAGTTCTGCCTCCGATATCCGTAGCAAAACCAAGGACAAACTTGCGGTTAAGCTGAGCTGTGTCAGATGGTGTCAAATCTTCCGCAATAATTACGACTTCTTCTGAGATGCTGGCAGGAGAAGAGAATTGAACACCCAATAAATGAGCAAGCACCCGTTTGGAAACGTCACGGATATCCGCAGCGCGTTCTTTCATGTACTCGTTATCCATTTGCTCAAACATGTTGATGAACATGCCTGAGATCTCATCCATCGCGCTTTCCGCGTTTACATTTTCATTCTGGATTTTGGTTTTCACCGCATCAATTAGCTCTGGATCTTCAAGGACAAGAAGATGGGCAGCAAAAATCGCTGCCTTGTCTTCCCCTAATTCTTTTAATGCATTTTCTTTGATCACCTGAAGCTCGCCTTTGGCCTTTTCAACCGCAGCTGAAAATCGTTCAACCTCAAGACCGGTATTTTCAACCGTCTTCTTTTCGATGGCTAATTCAGGATTTTCAAGAATAAATGCTTTAGCAATCGCAATGCCTGCTGATGCAGCAATACCTGAAATGATTTCAGACATTACTCACCAAGCCCTTCTTTTTTCATGACATCTGCAATTGCAGCCAATGCTTCATCAGCATCAGAACCTTCAGCTTTGATTGTGATTTCAGATCCGCTTTGAATTCCAAGGCTCATTACACCCATGATGGATTTAAGGTTTACGTTTTTGCCGTTGTAGCCAAGAGTAATGTCAGAGCTGAATTGACCTGCTTGGTTTACTAGTACTGTTGCCGGACGTGCGTGAATTCCTGAGTCGCTTGTTACTTTAAATGTTTTTTCTGCCATGATTAATAACTCCTTCGTAATTTTTATTTGATCGTAATAATATCTTCTTCACCTTTAGACACAGTTCCTGTTTTTTCAAGGTGAATGCTTTCTCCTTCAGCAAGGTTCGTAAACACAATTGGTGTGATGACTGATGGAGTATTCTCTTTAACAAATTCAAGATTAACTTTCATTAATTCTTGTCCTTGTTCTATGATGTCACCCTCATTGACAAACGATTCGAAACCTTCACCTTTCAGTTTGACCGTATCGATCCCAAAATGGATCAAAATTTCACGGCCGCCATCGGATTCGATTCCAATCGCATGCTTCGTCGGGAATACATTGATGATTTTACCGTTTACCGGCGATACTACCGTTCCATTTGAAGGTTCAACAGCAAAGCCGTCACCCATCATCTTGCCTGAGAAGACTTGGTCGGGCACTTCCGTAATAGGGATGAGTTTCCCATCAAGTGGTGAAACGAAACGCTCAGCTATCGCAGGTGCAGGAACTTCCATTTCTGTTTTTTCGGTTAACGGTTCTTTTTTCGCTGCTACTACTTTACCGTCCATAATGTCTTTGATTTCACTCTTGATGGTATCAGAACGGGTACCAAAAATGGCTTGGATGTTGTTCCCCATTTCGAGCACTCCTGATGCGCCAAGTTTTTTCAGACGATCTTTATCGACATTTTTCGCATCGTTTACAGCAACACGCAAACGTGTAATACATGCATCAAGGTCTTTAATGTTCTCTTTTCCGCCGAGTCCTTCAAGGATGTTGGCTGCTAAAGAACCTTCGTTGCTTGCGCTGACGTTTGTTTCAACTTCATCATCCACCACTTCCCGTCCTGGGGTCTTAAGATCCCATTTTCGGATGACGAAGCGGAAACCGAAGTAATAGATGACTGCCAAAACTAAACCAACTGGAATAACCAGCCACCAGGCTGTACGGTTTGGCAGAACTCCGAATAGAAGATAGTCAATGATTCCACCTGAGAATGTCATACCGATTTTAACATTTAACAGCTGCATTGTCATAAATGACAACCCGGCAAAGATGGCATGAATTCCGAATAGAACGGGTGCAACAAATAAGAATGTAAACTCAATCGGTTCCGTGATCCCTGTCAAGAAAGAAGTTAATGCAGCAGAACCCATGATTCCGGCTACAACTTTCTTGTGCTCAGGACGTGCTTCGTGATACATAGCAAGTGCGGCTGCAGGAAGCCCAAACATCATGAACGGGAATTTACCTGTCATGAAAGTACCAGCAGTTAACGGCACTCCATCCTTGATCTGTGCAAAGAAGATCTTTTGGTCCCCACGGACGATATCTCCTGCTTTGTCCGTATATTGGCCGAACTCGAACCAGAACGGCGAGTAGAAGATGTGATGAAGCCCGAAAGGAATCAACGAGCGTTCGATTACACCGAAAACAAACGCAGCCAATGTTCGGTTAGAGTCAAGCATGAAATGTGAGAATGCATTTAAACCGGCTTGGGCATACGGCCAAACACCGATCATGATAATCCCAAGAACCAATGATGAAACTGCTGTAATGATCGGTACAAATCGTTTTCCAGCAAAGAATCCTAAGTATGAGGGAAGTTCAATCTTATAAAACCGTTTATAAAGATAGGAGGCAAGTATACCGATGATGATACCGCCAAACACCCCGGTCTGCAGGGTAGGAATCCCTAACACATTTGCAAACTCCGGGTTGTCTTTGATCATGTTAGGCGTAATGCCTTTTAATGTACCCATCGTTACGTTCATAATTAAATATCCGATAATAGCTGCTAGTCCGGCTACTCCTTCTCCGCCAGCAAGTCCGACGGCAACACCGACCGCGAAAAGCAAGGACAGGTTGGAGAACACAATATTACCCGAGTTTTCCATAACGCTTGCTACAAGCTGGAACCATCCTGCTTTTAGAGCAGGTAATTTATCGAGCAATGCAGGGTTTTTGAACGCGTTACCAAACGCAAGCAGCAAGCCGGCTGCAGGCAAGATGGCTACAGGAAGCATTAATGCTTTACCTACCCTCTGCAGTACTCCAAAAATTTGTTTCCACATGGGAATTTTCCTCCTTAAAATCGTTTTTCTTTATGCTGGAAGCAGAATAAACCAAAAAAGGCATGAGTGTAAAAAAGCGCATACAAAAGCTAATCAGATATAGAATATCCGAATTAAGCCCTTACTACACTTTTTTCTTCACTCATGCCTGATCGAATCAGTAACACGTAAAGCAAAAGCACATCTTATAAAATTAAGTAAGCCTTTGCAAATGCATCGTTAGATACACAGCTTCCGCTTCTGGGATTGGTTTATTTAAAGTATTTTGCATTACCTTAATTAACTTCCAAGCAAGATTGTAGCACAAAGGATATTCTTCTTTCAACACCTTTGCTAATTTTTCTTGCTTGTCCACCTGCTCCCCCATCTCCACCCGTTCAATGGTATGGCGGAGATGCCTGACAAGCCTGAGAAAATTGATGCTCTTCCGGTTCAGTTTAATGGAAAGAGACTCTTCAATGATGTCAGCCAGCCTATTGATGAGGCGCGAATGTTCATTGATATCACTCAGACTTTTATTCGTAACCGCACTATGGATATGAAGCGCTACAAAGCCGATCTCACCTTCTGGAAGATGAATTCCGAGTGACTGATTGATTTCCTCGATCACTTCTTCAGCGACCGTGTATTCCTTTGGATATAGAGTCTGGGTCTCGGACAGAAATGGGTTTCGAATATCCATTCCCTGCTCCAGACGCTTTACAGCAAAAGCAACATGGTCGGTAAGCGCGACATGAATATGTTCATTGAGTGTGGTTTGCATCCGTTCTTCAATGTGTGTGATCACATCATTGAGCAGCTCGATAAAGGACTCTTCAAGAGAATGCACCAGCGTCTTATACTGCTCCTGCTCTTTCTCATTCGTTAAAATATAGAGTTTATCAATGGCATGATTCGTTATGAAATCGCCAAGCGCTTTGCCGAATCCAATTCCCTTTCCGATGATGATCAATTCCTGGCTGGAGGCGTTCGTAGCAACAACCGCATTGTTATTGAGTATTTTTTTTATATGAAAGGGACCATTCATCCTTTTTCAATCCTTTCAAGAAAAAGCCGAAATTTCGCAATGCTTACATCATAGCCCAAAACAGATGGTTAATCAATTAAGAAAACTGCTGTAAATTCAGGAAAATTGAACTTTTCACCGAGGTGAAAAAAAGAAAACGGCTTTCATGGAAAGCCGTTTCCTGACTAAATTTCTAGTTCTCCAAGCCTCAGTAATTCAACGACGGCTTGAGAGCGCCCTTTTACCCCAAGCTTTTGCATCGTGTTGGAAATATGGTTGCGAACGGTTTTCTCGCTGATAAAAAGCTGCTCTGCGATTTCTTTAGTCGTTTTGTCTTGGACCAGTAGTTCAAAAACTTCTCTTTCTCGTTTTGTAAGTAGAGGCTTCGGTCGGTAGTGTTTCTCTTTCAATGATTTCACCCCTCCTTGCTAGGGTTTAAAGAACTGCCAATGCACAATTTGCAAATTGGAAGTATTTAGTCAACATATACTATGTTAAGAAGTTTTTAGGAGTGACTTGGTTCATTGAAAAAGTATTGGTTTTTTGTCCCGTTCTTTCAGAAAATGAAGCCCATTTTTATCTAATTGTCTGGATGGATGACATGCAGACTTGTCCATTTTTCCCTTAGTCATAAAAATAGACCTCTTCTTGGGTGAAGAGGCCTCGTTGTTGATTAAACTCTGTCGCTTCCGAAAAAGTTCTTGAAAGCTTGGAAGGTTGTATCTCTGTTCAAAGCAGCAATTGACGTTGTCAAAGGAATTCCTTTCGGACAAGACTGGACGCAGTTTTGCGAGTTGCCGCAAGACGCAAGTCCGCCGTCCGTCATGATTGCATTCAGCCGCTCTTCCTTGTTCATCGCTCCGGTTGGGTGCGCATTGAAGAGACGAACCTGAGATAACGGCGCTGGGCCGATAAAATCAGATTTGCTATTAACATTCGGACATGCTTCAAGACACACACCGCATGTCATACATTTAGAAAGTTCATATGCCCATTGACGCTTAGTCTCAGGCATGCGAGGCCCCGGACCCAAATCATAAGTTCCGTCAATTGGAATCCATGCTTTTACCCGTTTCAAAGCATCGAACATACGGCTTCTGTCAACTGCCAGGTCACGGACGACCGGGAAGGTTTTCATCGGCTCAAGGCGGATCGGCTGTTCCAGCTTATCGACAAGAGCTGTACACGATTGGCGGGGTTTTCCGTTGATCACCATCGAGCAGGCTCCGCATACTTCCTCAAGGCAGTTCATTTCCCAAGTAATAGGAGTTGTCGCTTCACCTTTAGCATTCACAGGATTACGGCGAATCTCCATAAGTGCGGAAATCACGTTCATGTTCGGACGATATGAAAGCTCGAATTCTTCCTGGTATGGGGCGGTTTCAGGACTGTCTTGCCTTGTGATGATAAACTTAATGGTTTTTGCGCTCATCCTTATTTCGCCTCAGCTTTCTTTTTGGAATAGTCACGCTTACGCGGCTTAATAAATTGAATATCAACTTCTTCATAAGAGAAGTCAGGACCATTTGTCGCCGGATTGAATGTAGCTTTTGTCGTTTTTAGCCACTCATCATCGTTACGATCCGGGAAGTCTGGTTTGTAATGTGCACCCCGGCTCTCATCACGGTTAAGGGCACCGATTGTGATAACTCGTCCGAGCTGAAGCATATGCCATAGCTGACGAGTGAAGGAAGCTCCCTGGTTGCTCCATTTGGACGTATCGTTGATGTTAATCTTTTTGTAACGCTCCATAAGTTCAACGATCTTGTCATCTGTTTGTTTTAACTTATCGTTATAACGAACAACCGTTACATTATCCGTCATCCACTCACCGAGCTCTTTATGAAGAACGTAAGCATTTTCGCTGCCGTCCATGCTCAGGATATCATCATATTTTTCTTGTTCCTTGCGAACCTGCTGTTCGTAAACAGTCGATGAAACATCATCAGAAGACTTTTCAAGGCCGCTTACATAAGCTGCAGCTGCAGGACCCGCTTGCATTCCGCCGAAGATCGCAGAAAGAAGGGAGTTCGCTCCAAGACGGTTCGCTCCGTGATATTGATACTCACACTCACCTGCTGCAAACAGGCCAGGAATGTTTGTCATCTGGTTGAAGTCAACCCACATGCCGCCCATTGAATAGTGGACAGCAGGGAAGATTTTCATCGGAACTTTACGAGGATCGTCACCCATGAATTTTTCATAGATTTCTATAATTCCGCCCAGCTTGATATCGAGCTCTTTAGGGTCTTTATGTGAAAGGTCAAGATAGACCATGTTCTCACCGTTGATTCCAAGCTTTTCATCAACACACACATGGAAGATTTCACGTGTTGCGATATCACGTGGTACAAGGTTACCGTACGCAGGATATTTCTCTTCAAGGAAGTACCAAGGTTTACCGTCTTTATAAGTCCAAACACGGCCACCTTCCCCACGCGCGGATTCACTCATCAAACGAAGTTTGTCATCTCCAGGGATGGCTGTTGGATGGATTTGAATGAACTCGCCGTTTGCATAGTGAACGCCTTGTTGATAAAGAGATGCTGCTGCTGCACCTGTATTAATGACAGAGTTCGTAGATTTACCGAAAATGATTCCAGGTCCTCCAGTAGCCATAATTACAGCATCCGCTGCAAAGCTGTGGATTTCCATAGATTTCAAGTTTTGTGCTGTGATTCCTCGGCAAACGCCTTCATCATCCACGATCGCTGATAGGAATTCCCAGTTTTCGTACTTTGTAACAAGACCAGCCACCTCATGGCGCCTTACTTGCTCATCCAATGCATACAAAAGCTGCTGTCCTGTGGTTGCACCGGCAAATGCCGTACGGTGATGCTGTGTGCCTCCGAAACGGCGGAAGTCAAGAAGTCCTTCTGGAGTACGGTTAAACATAACTCCCATGCGGTCCATAAGATGGATGATGCCAGGTGCCGCTTCACACATCGCCTTTACTGGCGTCTGGTTGGCAAGGAAGTCTCCACCATATATGGTGTCATCAAAGTGAACATATGGGGAATCTCCCTCCCCTTTTGTATTAACAGCTCCGTTGATTCCTCCCTGTGCACAAACAGAGTGAGAGCGCTTAACCGGAACTAATGAAAACAAGTCAACGTTCATGCCGGCTTCCGCTGCTTTAATGGTGGCCATTAGACCAGCAAGGCCTCCACCGACGATAATAATATTCCCTTTACTCAAGATGGTTCACCCCTTCTTAAATGAATGCAAAAATAGTACGTACGCTAACGATAGCAAGCGCGACAAAAACGCCCATCGTCACGTAGGTTGATACTCTCTGTGATCGAGGCGAAACCGTGAGACCCCAGCTGACAAAAAAAGACCATAGGCCATTTGAAAAGTGAAACACTGCTGATAGAACCCCAATCAAATAAAACGCCACCATAAATGGCGAGCTTAAGATGTCTGCCATCATCTGATAGTTAACTTCTGCGCCAAATGCTGCTGCAATACGGGTTTCCCAAACATGCCAGGAAACATAAATAAGAGTTATGACTCCTGTTACACGCTGCAAAAGGAACATCCAGTTACGGAAATATCCATAACGGCTTGCGTTGTTTTTAGCCGTAAAAGTAATATAAAGTCCGTAAATCGCATGGAAATAGAGAGGAATAAAAATCACAAATGCTTCCAATAAATAACGGAATGGTAGGTTACCCATAAAATCTGCCGCATTATCAAACGATGCTGCCCCTTTTGTTGCAAAATAGTTGACTACTAGATGCTCAATAAGGAATAATCCGACCGGGATTACACCAAGTAATGAGTGTAGCCTTCTGGTGTTAAAATTTCGACTGCCTGCCATACAATTTGCCCCTTTCTCAATTACCTCTGTCTTTTTGCTGAAACCAGTGGTTTCTCTCCATCCCGTTTTAAGCGTTTCCTCAGCGCCATTACTAAAAAAGATGACCGATTAAAGCGTTAACCTAATAACATGTTTCATTTTACTCCCATCGTTTGACACCGTCAAGAAAACGGTAACATAAAAAGTTGGAAAACCTGTTGATTTTACTAACTTTTTTCCGATGCATACCCTCACTTAAATTTCGACAAATGTGTGACTTTTTATAGAGTTATTGTTTTATTCAAGCTATAATGAAACAAGTAGAAAGCGGGGAGATCTAAATGGAACAACATGAGGACATCCAACACAATGAAGAAGCAACAGCCGAAAAGGAAAACAAGCCTGCTGCAGGAGTGCCTGCATTCGCTTATGAACTGCTGAAAAACATTCTTCTTCCGGATCTGCTTGGAAAAGAGGAGAGGAATATCCTTTATTGGGCAGGAAGAAAACTGGCAAGGAAATTCCCATTAGGGTCTACAGAAGAAATGGTTCATTTCTTTGCAGAAGCCGGCTGGGGCAACCTGATCATCGTTGAAATGAATAAGAACGAGATGGTTCTTGAACTGTCTTCCAATCTTATCGACAAACGCTTTGACCTGCAGGATAACCCTACATTCGGCCTGGAAGCCGGATTTATCGCCGAGCAAGTCCAAAATCAAAGAAAATGTATTACTGAAACCTATGAAACTGTGAAACGAAAGAACAAAATCCATTTTACCGTCCAGTGGGACCGCAAGGATGAGACCGCAGGCGAAGAAGGCGCCTAAAACGAAAATGAGCGGATAAAGACAAAAACTGATTTCGTCCCCCGGAAGAACTGGAATCCGAAACGCGAAAAACCGGCAGAAGCCGGTTTTTTTTGCGTTGACAATATAAAATGGCTGAATTAATGTTAACTTATATAAAATTCAAGTTAACATTAAGGAGGTAAACCCTATGAATTGGATGGAACTTGCAAACGAAGTGATCGACGGGAAAGAGCTATCCGAAAAGGAAGCAATGTCGATATTGGATTCTGACGATGATGAGCTGCTAAGTTTACTGCACGGTGCTTTTACAATCAGGAGGCATTACTTTGGCAAAAAGGTCAAGCTGAACAAGATCATTAACACAAAGGCAGGACTTTGCCCCGAGGACTGCGGCTATTGTTCACAGTCTTCCGTTTCTACTGCCCCTATCGAAAAATACGCGATGATGGATAAAAACACGATCGTTTCCGGTGCAGCAAAGGCATACAAACAAAACGTCAGAACTTATTGCATTGTGGCAAGCGGAAGAGGGCCGCTCAACCGTGACTTAAACACGGTCATAGAAGCGGTGAAGGAGATCAAATCCAGCTATAACATGAAAATATGTGCATGTCTTGGCATCCTAGATGACAAGCAGGCACAATCTCTAAAAGAGGCTGGGGTCGAACGGTATAATCATAATATCAACACTTCCGCTGACCACCACAGCCAAATCACGAGCTCGCATACATATGAAGACCGAGTCTCCACTCTTAAAAAGGTAAAAGAGGCAGGCATCTCACCCTGTTCCGGGGTCATCGTCGGAATGGGCGAAAGCCACGGTGACATCATTAAGATGGCAAAAGCCTTGAAAGAGATTGATGCAGACTCTATCCCGGTCAATTTTTTGCATGCCATTCCTGGCACTCCATTGGAGCATCTGGATGAGCTGAACCCTCGTTATTGTCTAAAGGTGCTCGCATTATTCCGGTTTATTAATCCAACAAAGGAGATCAGAATATCAGGCGGCAGAGAAGTGAATCTCCGAAGCCTGCAGCCACTTGGCCTTTATGCGGCCAACTCTATTTTTGTCGGCGACTATCTGACGACCGGAGGACAGGAAACAACGGCAGACCACCAAATCCTTGAGGATCTCGGATTTGAAATCGATTTCTTAAACGAGACGGTACAGGTTTGATCGTGCAGTTGAAAATAAAAAAATCCGGGCACTTTAAGCCCGGATTTTCTTATTATAATTGCTGAACTGGCTGCCGTGCGTCCAATTCAAAGACGTCGTGCAGTGTTTCAATCGCTTTAATCATATCCTGCTGGTCCACAACTGTTGAAACTTTGATTTCTGACGTGCTGACCATTTTTATCATAATCTGATGATCGGATAAAGCTTTAAACATTTGTGCAGCTACTCCTGGATTAGAGATCATCCCGGAACCCACGATAGATACTTTCGCTAGTCCGTCTTCATGCACGATCGAACCGAACTGAAGCGAACTCTTATTCCTTTGAAGCAGCTCGATCGTTTCATCCAAAATGGCCGTCTCAATTGAAAACGAAATATTTGTTCTCTCCTGCGGGTTTACACTTTGAATGATAATATCCACATTCACACCGTTCTCTGCAAGTAAGGAGAAAACCGATGACAGTGTGTTTAAACCATTCGGAAGATCTTCAATTGTAATTTTTGTTACGTTCCCTTCAAAAGCCAGGCCTCTTACTACTAAATTATTTTCCATTGATGCTTCCTCCTCCACGAATGTCCCATTTTCTTCCTCTGTACTCGAACGGACTTCCAGCCTTACCCCATAATTTTTTGCGAATTCAACCGCTCTTGGGTGAAGCACCCCTGCACCAAGATTGGCCATCTCAAGCATCTCATCATAGGAGATGGCAGGCAGTTTTCTCGCATGTTGTACCACCCGAGGGTCTGTTGTAAATACACCCGTTACATCGGTATAAATCTCGCACTTATCGGCACGAAGGGCAGCTGCAAGGGCAACTGCCGTTGTATCTGAACCTCCACGCCCAAGTGTTGCAATATTATTTGAACCAGTTACTCCTTGAAAACCGGCAACAACCGCAATTTTTCCATCTGCAAGCATTTCTTGAATTCTCTTCGTGTCGATGTTTAAGATGCGTGCATTTCCGTGAACATTCTCTGTTTCAATGCCTGCCTGCCAGCCTGTCAAAGACTCCGCTTCATATCCGGCTTCCTGCAGAGCCATCGCCAGTAATGAAACGGTGACCTGCTCTCCCGTTGTCAGAAGCATGTCCATTTCTCGCTTGGAAGGCCTTGCGGTTATTTCACCTGCCAGGCGTACAAGTTCATCGGTTGTTTTCCCCATCGCCGAGACAACGGCTGCTACTTGATTCCCCTCGTTTACCGCATGAATGATCCGCTTAGCCGCATTTCTTATTTTATCCGGTGTGCCTACACTCGTTCCTCCAAATTTTTGAATGATTAAAGCCACGATGTCCATCCTCTCTCATCATTGAATATAATCTATTGCCTCGATCTAAAAGGCACCCAGATATGGCCAGCCTGATTTGGCTTCCACTACGCAACAAACTGATAAATCAAAATAAAAAAGCAGCAATAAGGAAAAGACCTTATTGCTGCTTGGTATAAGCAACAGTAAGCCAGCTTGTTTTCCCCTCTTGTGAGATAGTCCTCCACACACCCTCCGGGCAAGAATGTGTGACAGCTCTGCATTTATTCAATGCAGGTCCAGCCGTAAGAAACAGGAGCTTCTTAAAGCTTCGGCAAAAATCCCCTTTCCGCTACCATCATAAGAGCTCCTTCTCTTCAGATAGCATACTATTGGTTTTTGCTCCTCTACCATCACTTCAAAACTGAAGTATGGCGCTCTATTAAAATTTGTTTTAAGTTTAGCAAAGGATTTCTGAAAAATCAATACCTTTATGAAGGTTCCTTTTGAAGAGCCTGAATAATTTCCTCCGCAACATTCAAAGGGATGCCTGCTGCCTGAAAATCCTCCAGGCTGGCCTCTCTCATTTTTTTAATGGAACCGAACTTCTTCAGCAGCAATTTTTTCCTTTTTTCTCCGACTCCAGGAATGTTATCAAGACTAGATTGAAACATGCCTTTTGCCCTGACCTGGCGATGAAATGAAATCGCGAATCGATGGACTTCATCCTGTATGCGCTGCAGCAGATAAAATTCTTGGCTGTTCCTTTGCAGCGGAATGATTTCAGGAGGGTCCCCCATCAAAAGCTGTGACGTCCGATGCTTTTCGTCCTTAGCCAGTCCGCCGACTGGTATCGCAAGGTTCAGCTCATTCTCCAGAACATCCTGAGCAGCTGCGATCTGTCCTTTTCCCCCATCGATAATGATGAGATCTGGCAGCTGTCCGTTCTCTTTTAAGATTCGGGAATAGCGCCTGCGAACCACCTCTTTCATCGAGGCGTAGTCATCAGGACCGGTTACTGTTTTAATCTTATACTTCCGATATTCTTTTTTGTTCGGTTTCCCGTCTTCAAAGACGATCATGGCAGATACTGGATTCGTTCCATGAATATTGGAGTTATCAAAAGCTTCGATACGGTAAGGAGCAGGAATATTTAATTGCAGCCCCAGATTTTCAACCGCTTTTATCGTACGCTCCTCATCACGCTCAATAAGAGCAAATTTTTCATTCAGCGCGAGCTGAGCATTCTTTGTAGCCAGTTCAACAAACTCTTTCTTTTGTCCCCTCTTCGGCTGAATCACTTTTATGCCGAGGAGCTCTTTGATCAATTGGCCGTCCGCCTCAGGAGGCAGCAATAGCTCCCGAGGCAGAATGTGATTTTTTTGAAGATAAAACTGTCCAATAAACGATAAGAAATCTTCAATAGCCTCTCCATAAAAAGGAAAAAGAGAAACATCACGTTCGATCAGTTTGCCTTGGCGGATAAAGAAAACCTGAACACACATCCAGCCTTTATCGTAATAAAAACCAAAGACATCTTTGTCTACCATGTCTGATGTCATCATTTTCTGCTTCTGCATCACCGCATCAATATGCTGTATCTGATCCCTCAGTTCCTTCGCCCGCTCAAAATTCAAGGCTTCTGATGCAGCAAGCATTTTCTCAGTAAGCTCCTCCTTCACCTCAGGGAAGCCTCCGTTCAGGAATTTAACGATTTCCTCTACCATCTTCCTGTTCTGTTCTTCTGTAATATCATAAACACACGGGCCGAGACACTGGCCGATATGATAATAAAGGCAGACTTTGTTGGGCATATGATCGCACTTGCGGAGCGGATACAGCCGATCCAGCAGCTTTTTCGTCTCTTGCGCTGCGAATGCATTAACAAACGGGCCGAAATATTTCCCCTTGTCCTTTCTGATCTTTCTCGTATACAGGAGGCGGGGCTGCTCTTCGGCTGTAATTTTTAAGTACGGGTACGTTTTATCATCTTTAAGCATCACATTAAATTTAGGATCATACTTTTTAATCAAATTCATTTCAAGAAGGAGAGCTTCTAGCTCTGAGGAGGTTATGATGTATTCAAAATCAGTAATATTCGCGACCAAACGCTGTGTTTTCCCGTCGTGTGAACCAGTAAAGTAGGATCTAACACGGTTCTTTAACACTTTTGCTTTTCCTACATAAATGACTTTTCCGAATTGGTCTTTCATCAAGTAACAGCCAGGCTGATCCGGAAGCACAGCCAGCTTCTCTCTTATGGTATCCACGTTGTCTCTCCCCTCCTTTTTCTATGTAACATCATAGCATGATATCCTAATTTTTGCAGTTGAAATACAAAGCAATAAAAAAAGACCGGCATCAGCTGCCAGCCTTGATTATAGACACAATTATTTATGTTTGTTTAAGAGCTCGCCAAGCGCTTCTTTTGGCTGGAAGCCTACAACTTGGTCAACAACTTCCCCGTCTTTGAAAACGATAAGGGTAGGAATACTCATTACTCCGTATTTACCTGCTACTTCTTGGTTTTCATCAACATCTAGTTTCACTACTTTTAAATCTTGATTTTCACTGGCTAGTTCTTCTAGAACTGGCGCGATCATTTTACAAGGTCCGCACCATGGTGCCCAAAAATCAGCAAGCACTAGTCCTTCACTTGTTTCTTGACTGAACGTTTGATCAGTTGCATTTACGATTGCCATTTTAAAATTGCCTCCTTTAGTTCATCGTGTAAAAAGAGTATATCATCAAAACTGACTAACAGCTATTTGTTTGCTCAGGTTTATCGTTCCCAACTTGTCCTTGAATCAAACCATAGTTTTAATGGGATGACTGCTTCAAGTGGGCATCACAGTTAAAGAGTGAACAGGCCCATTTCTGCTCTTTATGATGCAGCATGCTCACTGAAGTGTTAACGAGTGATCCATTATACTCATCACTTGCCAACAGGCCTTTTAGCATGGCTCTAATGAAAGTGCCATGGCTGACCACAATGATCTTCCGGCCTTGATGCTGTTCTACAAGGTTTTCAAGAAATTCATTGCCTCTTTTCAATACTTGTTCTTTCTTCTCTTTTCCATGTTCCAGTTTACTCCAGTCAGTACCCCACCGTTTTATACGGTCCTGCTCATTTGTGCCCTCCAGCCTGCCAAAGTTGACCTCCCGGATGCGCTTGTCAGTATGCACAGGAATCCCAAGTGCCTGCCCGATGATGGATCCTGTTTCACGCGCACGAGTGAGCTGGCTTGTAAAAAGCAGATCCCAATGTTCTTTCTCAAACCTTGAAGCAAGAGCTTGAGCCTGTGCACGTCCCTGATCATTCAATGGAACATCGATAATCCCCTGAATTCTTCTTTCAGCGTTCCAATCGGTAACGCCATGTCTTACGAAAGCAATTGTTGTCACATTGTCCACTCATTTCTTTATTTGACGTAATTCATGGACTCATTGTATAAAAAGAGGCCAGCTTTGTCAGCCAGCCCCGCTCCATCTTTTTTTATGATTTTACTAAAACATTTTTGAATTCTTCCGTAAGCAGTGGTACGACTTCGAATAAATCCCCTACGATGCCATAGTCCGCAACAGAAAAGATGCTGGCTTCAGGATCTTTGTTGATCGCAACAATGACTTTGGAATTGGACATACCGGCTAAATGCTGGATGGCACCGGAAATTCCGCAGGCAATGTAAAGATCAGGTGTTACAACTTTTCCTGTTTGTCCGATTTGAAGGGAGTAATCACAATAATCAGCATCACACGCTCCGCGGGATGCACCGACAGCAGCGCCGAGCACGTCGGCCAACTCTTGCAGCGGTTTGAATCCATCTTCAGATTTAACTCCTCGTCCTCCGGCAACGATGATTTTTGCTTCCGATAAATCAACACCTGTAGAAGCTTTGCGGACAACATCCTTCACAATGGTGCGCAGATCCTTAACATCGACCGCCAGAGAGGAAACCTCTCCAGAACGGCTTTCATCTTTTTCAAGCGGAGCAATGTTATTCGGACGGATCGTCACAAACACAAGACCGTCTGTAATGACTTTTTTCTCGAACGCTTTACCGGAGTAGATCGGCCGGGTAAAAACAACGTTGTCTCCCGCTTGTTCAAGAGAGGTTACATCTGAAATCAACCCGGATTGGAGACGTGCAGCAAGTCTTGGTGATAGATCTTTTCCAAGCGCAGTATGGCCCAACACCAATCCTTCTGGCTTTTCCTGATCGATGACTTGAAGCAATGCCTGAACGTATCCGTCCGTAGAATACGTAGTTAGCAGGCTGTGCTCAGCAACAATGACCCGGTCTGCTCCATAATGGACTAAAGACTGTCCCGCTTCATTTAAACCTTCGCCGCAAAGCACGGCGACCACTTCACCGCCAGAGGAAATTTCCTTAGCGGCACCAATCGCCTCATAGGATACATTTCTTAATTCACCGTCACGGACTTCCGCAAGTACAAGAACTTTTTTAGACATGTAGCATTCCCCCTTATATCACTTTTGCTTCTGAGCGTAATAATGAAACCAGTTCCTTCACTTGATCGTTCAATTCTCCGCTTAAAATCTTCCCTGCTTCCTTTTTAGGAGGCAAGAAAACTTCCACAGTCTTTGTTTTTGCTTCAACATCTTCTTTATCGATATCAAGATCATCGATTTCAAGTGTTTCCAGCGGCTTTTTCTTTGCCTTCATGATCCCCGGCAACGATGGATAACGTGGTTCGTTCAAACCTTGCTGAGCTGTGACTAGCAATGGAAGCTTCGTTTCAATTTTCTCAACGTCTCCCTCCACATCACGTTCAATCGCTACATCTGCTCCATTGATTTCAATCTTCGTGATGGTTGTCACTTGCGGGATTCCCAATAGTTCGGCCAATCGCGGCCCGACTTGACCGGAACCGTTATCGATCGCAACGTTCCCCCCAAGGATCAAGTCATAATCCTTATCCTTGAAGAACTCAGCGAGAACAGCAGATGTCGTATATTGGTCGGAGCTCTCAAGATCCTCGTTATCAATTAAAACCGCTTTGTCTGCTCCCATAGCCAATGCGGTACGAAGTTCCTTTTCTGACTCTTCGGTTCCCACGGTTACAACGGTCACTTCACCGCCATGAGCGTCACGAAGAGTGATCGCTTCTTCTATCGCGTATTCATCATACGGATTGATGATATACTCAGCACTGTCATGAGAAATCTGTCCGTTAGAAATGCTGATCTTTTCTTCGGTATCAAATGTACGCTTTAAGATTACATAAAGATTCATGCTAATCCCTCCAACTATTTATTAGTTTTTAAAATTCGGCTGCCTTTTTTCAACAAACGCTTGAACTCCTTCTTGTCCATCTTCAGATACGAAGACTTTTCCGAAATACTCGGATTCTTTCTTTGCTCCTTCGCTGTACTGGCCACGGGCCGCATACTGCAGAAGCTCGAGTGTGTACCGGATGGACAAGGAACTTTTCGCAGCGGCTTTTGAAGCCAGCCTGTAAGCCTTTTCAAAAAGTTCCGCATCAGAATAAGCGGCGGTTGCCAAGCCCCACCTCACCGCTTCTTCACCTGAAATCGGTTCGGAGGTGACGAGCATCTCGGCTGCTTTGGCAGTTCCAACAAATCTAGGGAGACGCTGTGTTCCTGCAAAACCAGGGATCAGCCCCAGCTGCAGCTCCGGGAGCCCCAGCTTTGCGTCGCTGGATACGAGGCGGATATGACAGGCCATTGCCAGTTCAAGCCCCCCGCCGAGTGCGGCACCATGAATCGCTGCGATAATCAGCTTTGGATAGTTTTCCATCCGGTCAAACAGCTGCTGCCCGAACGCTCCCAAATCAGCAAACTCAGCTTCATTATCAATCGTAGTAAACTCTTTAATATCTGCACCCGCTGAAAAGAAACGGCCTTCACCTTTGATGAGGATGACCTTTGCTTCGCTGTCATTCTCCAATTCTTCGAAGACCTCCGACAATTCTCGGATCAGCTGGGTGGACAAAGCATTCGCCGGAGGGCGATTCAGTTGAATAGTCGCTATCTTATTCTCTTTTTGAACCTGTAAAAATCCCACTCTCTCACACTCCTCAGGATAATCTATTTTTGCGCGGGGAGAGCCCCTGCAGTGTTGCTTAAACCATTAACAAGCATTCTGTGTACAGGCTGGGCAAGTGACGGCAGATCATAACGATGATCATTCATGACCCAGTTCGTTGCTGTTTCATCAATCGTGCCAAAAATCATCTGTCTGGCCAGCCGGGTATCCATGCTCCTGTCAAATGCATTTTCCTCCATCCCTTCTTTCAGGATAAGGTCGATCAGGGATAGATATCGTTTCAGAACTTCCCCGATCTTTGCCCTTAATGCCCGGTTGGTCTGCCGAAGCTCCAGCTGTGTGACAATGGATAGCTGGTGGTCTGCATCCAAGAGACGAAAGTGCATCTCGATCAGAGTTAAAAGTTTTTCGGTCGCCGACTTTTTGCTTTTCAGCTCGCTCCCCGTTCTTTCGATAAAGGTTCCCATTTTTTCATTAAAAACAGAAACAAGCAGATCTTCTTTATTTTTAAAATAGAGATAGATCGTCCCATCTGCTACAGATGCCTGCTTTGCAATTTTTGACACTTGGGACTGATGATACCCATGGACTGCAATAACATTAACTGCGGCATCAATAATTTTGTCGTACTTTGGGCCTTTACGCTTCACGATAATCTCCTCACTTCAAACGAGCTGCTGTAAACTGAATGATTGTTCATTCATATTTTAATTGTAAAACAAATCGTTTTTTTCTGTCAATTCTATTATTCCTTTGTTTGTATAAAAAAACAAGGACCTTTTTAATAAAGGTCCCTATATCTCCTGTGTTTCCCGCTCTTTCGCTCTTTCTTCCTCCAATAAAACTCTTCTTAGAATTTTTCCGACCATCGTTTTTGGAAGCTCGCTTCTGAATTCATATACACGCGGAACCTTAAACGCAGCCAAATTTTCTCGGCAATATTTATTGAGCGTTTCCTCTGTGCAAATGGCATTCTCTTTCAACACGATAAACGCCTTAACGGTTTCGCCGCGATAGGGATCCGGAATTCCGACGACAACGGCTTCCTTTACCGCTTCATGCTCATAGAGGACTTCTTCAATTTCGCGTGGATATATATTATATCCTCCCGCGATGATCATATCTTTTTTCCTGTCGACGATATAAAAATAACCGTTCTTATCCATATATCCCATATCACCGGTCATAAGCCATCCATCTTTAAAAACAGCAGCTGTTTCCTCCGGCTGATTCCAGTAGCCTTTCATCACCTGAGGCCCTCGCACCAATAACTCGCCGACTTCTCCAACTTCCGCAAACTCTCCGCGCTCCGTTGAATAAATCGCAGCTTCCGTATTTGGCCATGGCAGACCGATACTGCCATTGACCTGGTTTCCATAGATCAGATTGGAGTGAGTAACAGGTGATGCTTCTGTCAGGCCGTAGCCCTCAACCAGACTTCCGGAAATGACCGCTTGAAATTTTTGCTGAACTTCTTTTGGCAGCGGTGCAGACCCGCTGATGCAAGCCTGAATGGAGGAAAGGTCGTACTTCATTAAATCCGGATGATTCAGCAGAGCAATATACATGGTCGGCGCACCCGGAAACAAGGTAGGCCGCTGCTTATGAATGGTCTGCAGTACTTGCTTCGGATCAAAACGCGGCAGAATGATCAGTTTGGCCCGTGTCATGATGGCCTGATTCATCACCACCGTCATTCCATACACATGGAAAAAAGGCAAAGCAGCGAGTACCACTTCTTCTCCAACGCGGTGTTTATAAATCCAGATGCTGCATTGTTTTGAATTCACCACCAAATTGGAATGAGTCAGCATGACACCTTTTGCCGGTCCAGTCGTCCCTCCTGTGTATTGGAGCAGCGCCACATCTTCTCTTGGGTGAATGTCTACTGGAATCCGCCGATTTTCACTATTGCTGACTAACTCTTTAAACGAATGAACACTTCCGCCATACTGTACATCAACGACCGTAAAAGGTTTTTGTTTTTTCTGTACAAACGGATAGAGCAAATTCTTGGGAAAGGGCAAATAATCCTTAATTCCCGTCACAATTATATGCTCGAGCTGTGTCATTTCTTTTACAGCTGCAACCCTTGAAAAGAGCTGATCTAGGCAGACGATTGCAGATGCCCCGCTGTCCTCGAGCTGGTGGCTCAGTTCTCGTTCCGTATACAGGGGATTGGTCTGAACCACGATTCCCCCCGTGAGAAGGATGCCATAATAGGCAATAACTGCCTGCGGACAGTTTGGAAGCATAATCGCTACCCGGTCGCCTTTGCCGATACCGAGGCAAGACAGCCCGTTGGAAAATCTCACAGCACTCTCGTGAAGCTGTTGATACGACATTTCTTTACCTAGAAAATGAAGAGCAGTCTTTTCTGGGTTTATAGTGGCTGCTTCTTCTAAATACGTGAATAAGGGTTGTTCCTCATAGTCAACCTCACTGGGGATTTCTGGTGGATAATGGTTAAGCCATCTTCTTTCCACTTTTACCTCCTCCTTGATTCACGCCTTTCTAAAAAATACTCTCTCATCTTCATTATAATGAAAACGTATACAATTTAACATATTTTTTTAAAAATTAAAAAAGTTTATAGTGCTTTTGGCACTTTTTTGCGAGGATGAGCCTGTTTTTTCCGCAGCATACTAAACAATAAAACAAAGGAGGCTAACATTCATGACCCATTCAAAATCTAGAAGAGATGGAGCTTGGAAAGCGGGCAAAGAAACCCAGCACCCTCATGGCAAAATCAAATCACAGCAAGAAATCTCAAGCGAAATCGGAATGAAAGACACCAACCAGCTGACTGCACAGCCAGCGGATTTTGATGAGATCGAATACTGAATAGAACTTCGGCGGGCGTTGCCTGCCTCAGCTTTTTCGCTCACGGCTCGAACGCCCAAATCAGCTCTACTTCAGTTTACAATGGCGGACCCGAATTTTCTTGAAATAAAAAACCAGCCGGGAGGCTGGTTTTTTGCTTAAAAGCTGCTGAAATCCAATTTCATTTCCTTTATGTTAAAAAAATTAAATAAAAGATGCCGAAGAGAATAAAAATTCCGCTGCAAATGAATAAAACCTTCCATAACGTATCCACCAACGCTTCACTCCTAATCAATCCCTGAACCGATCACAAACGACAAACCGATGGAGATAACCATGGAGATCAGACCCACGGCACGGTTATCGTTTTCAATCTCTTCATCAATATTGAATCGCGGGGTTAAAAATTCAAAGATAAAATATCCGGCCAGCAGCAGAACAAAGCCGAATAGGCCCCATGCCATCATCTGAGGAAGGGAATCGTTCTGCGCGATGGAATAGCGGAAAATATTCGCGATGCCGAATATCTTTCCGCCGGTTGCCATCGCTACGGCCAGATTTCCTTTTTTAATCTCCACCCAGTTCTGATACCTGGTGACGACTTCAAATACTGCCAAAAAAATAACGAGGAAAAGTACGACTACACTGTAATTTGCCGCCGTTTGGATAAACGGATTGTGGGATACGTCCATCTCTGACCTCCGATTATTTTAATACCGCTACGGTTATTCCGCTTCCGCCTTCATTTGCCGCTCCCATTCGTGTCGATTTCACATTAGGGTGTGATTTAAGCAGCTGCTGCACACCCGAACGCAGGGCACCTGTGCCCTTCCCATGAATGATGGAAACTTGAGGATATCCCGCCAGCATCGCTTCATCCAAATACTTATCCACTTCAAGCATCGCATCCTCATACCGTTTTCCGCGAAGATCGAGTTCAGGACGAACAGAGTCATCACTGCCCTGTACTTTTACAAACGTTCTCGGCTCTGGTTTTTTCTCCTTCGTCTGCTTGATTAATTCCAGGTCGCTCAGTGACACGTTCATTTTTAAAATACCGATCTGTACCTGGTATTCACTGTTGCTGACTTTATTGATGATATGGCCTTTTTGTCCAAAGCTCAGCACTCTCACCTCATCGCCTGGTTTAAACGAGGCAGACTTTGGTTTGGTGGAAGCAGCTTTTTTCTTTTTCGAGCGAAGTGAAGGAGTGGCTTCCTCCAGCTTCTTACGGGCATCGATCAATCGGTGTTCCTTCACATTGCCCGCTTCTTTCTGATATTCCCGAAGTTCTTTAATCACTTCTTCAGCGGTCCTTCGCGCATTCGCCACGGCTTCTTCCGCCTTCCGTTCGGCTTCTTCAAGCAAACGGTCACGATCCCGGTCAAGATGCTGCAGCTCTGTTTCGAGATCCTCTTTTAACTGTTCTGCTTCCTTCCTGATCCTTATGGCATTCTCCCGTTCTTCTTCGGCACGTTTCTGGTTATCTTCAAGCGAACGGATCATGTTATCAATTTTGTTATCTTCATCACTGATCTGCGATTTTGCCTCATCAATAATAGAAGGCTCCAAACCTAGACGTCTGGAAATTTCAAACGCGTTGCTTCGTCCCGGCACACCGATCAGCAGCTTGTAGGTCGGCCTCAGCGTCTCCACGTTAAATTCTACGCTCGCATTAATGACCCCTTCCCGGTTATACGCGTACGCTTTTAACTCGCTGTAATGTGTGGTGGCAATCACTTTTGCTCCCCGTTCAAAAACATAATCCAAGATGGAGATCGCAAGCGCCGCACCTTCCTGGGGATCTGTCCCCGCACCCAATTCATCAAACAGCACAAGGCTTTTAAAGTTGACGGTTTTAAGGATATCAACAATGTTGACCATATGAGAAGAAAACGTACTTAATGACTGTTCAATAGATTGCTCGTCGCCGATATCGGCATAAATCGCTTCGAACACGGTCATCTCAGACTCTTCTTCTGCAGGAACCTGCAAGCCTGATTGAGCCATCAGCGACAGCAGACCGATCGTTTTTAACGTAACCGTCTTCCCGCCTGTATTGGGTCCGGTAATGATCAATGATTGAAACGTTCCGCCCAGCTCAACATCGATCGGAACGACAGCATCCTGATCGATGAGAGGGTGCCTTGCCTTGCGCAGGGAGATGTATTCCCGATCGTTCATGATCGGTTTCGTCGCTTTTAGCTCACGGCTATACTGCGCTTTGGCAAAAGTAAAATCGATTTCCGACAGAATCGCCACATTGTGAGCGAGAGGCTCAGCAGATTCCCCGACTAAAATGGAAAGTTCTTTGAGAATCTTTTCAATCTCTCTTGCCTCTTTGGCTTTTGCGTCTTTCAACTGGTTATTTATCGCAACTACAGCCTGGGGTTCAATAAAAAGCGTGGCTCCCGATGAGGACTGATCATGTACCATTCCGCCAAAGCTGCCTCGGTATTCTTGTTTAACGGGCAGCACGAAGCGATCATTTCGAATCGTGATGATCGCATCGGATAGCATCTTTTGATAGCTTGAGGAACGGACCATGCTTTCCAACTTCTCACGCACTCTCGCTTCAAACGTGCGCAGCTGGCCCCTAATTGTCCGCAAGGCCGGACTGGCACTGTCCATAACATGTCCGTTGTCGTCAATGCATGCTTTGATTTCCTGCTCCAAATCAATGAGCGGCTCAATCTGTTCCACTAGGCCTTCAAGGATCGGCAGTTCAATGCCATCCTCAACCATTCCCACTGTAAACCGCTTAAATCGCCGACCGCCATACACTGTCGTCGCTACATCAAGAAGCTCATCCGTATTGAGCAGGCCGCCGATCTGTGACCGCTTCAAACTGGCTCGAATATCCCGTATTCCGCCGAGCGGAGCCTGTCCTTTTAAACGGAGAACCTTAACTCCTTCATCAGTGCTGTCCTGCCAATGGCGGATCTCCTCATATTCAACGGAGGGCTTCAGCTGTTCAACCTTCTGCTTACCTAAGCTTGAGCTTGCATGTTTTTTTAGCTGTTCGATGATTTTTGTATATTCTAAGACACGAAGTACTCGTTCCTGCAAAATTAGTTCCTCCTCCCAGGAGACGTTCTATTCTTGTTTATCATTTCGTTGTAAAAACGATTTCAACTCTTGAATCGGCATGGTGTTCAACACATTTTCCGGCCGGACATAGCCTTTACGGGCGACAGAAACACCGATGTCCATATGCCCCAGCGTTTCCCGGTAATGGGCATCTGTATTGATCGTAATTTTCACACCTTTGTCCTGTGCTTTCTTGAGCCATTCGGGTGCCAGATCGAGCCGGCTTGGATGGGCGTTCAGTTCAAGTGCGGTATTCGTTTCAGCCGCCACTTCAATCAGCATATCCAAATCCACATCATAACCGGGACGGCGTCCGATCACCCTCCCTGTCGGATGTGCAATAATATCCACATGATGGCTTTTGAGCGCGGTCTTCATCCTTTTCATGATCGTCTCTCTGCTCTGTGAAAAAGAAGAATGGATCGAAGCGATGACAAGATCCATTTCAGCCAGGAGTTCATCATCAAAATCCAGTGTACCATCCGGCAGAATGTCCATCTCGACGCCGGCTAAAATTTTAAAATCATCGTACTTCTCGTTCAGCCTGTCAATCTCTTTTCGCTGCTGCCTCAGCCGCTCCGGAGTCAGTCCATTCGCTACCCTCAAGTACTGGGAATGGTCAGTGACCGCGATGAATGCGTACCCTTTTTCCCTTGCAGCTTCGGCCATTTCTTCGATCGTGTTCGCTCCATCGCTCCATGTGGAGTGCATATGAAGGTCTCCCCTGATATCATCAGGTTTGATCAGCCGCTGAGGCTCGCGAAACAACTCAAGTTCATCCCCGCCCTCACGGACTTCCGGCGGTATCCACTGAAGTCCGAAATGGGCATAGAATTCTTCTTCCGATGGAAATGTCATGACCTCGCCGGTCTCTGTATTTTCAACACCGTATTCACTGATTTTTTCGTTACGCTCTTTCGCCAGCTGCCTCATCTTCACGTTATGCTCCATCGAACCAGTGAAATGATGCAGTGCGGAGGCATACTGATCTTTGGAAACGAGTCTGAAATCCACGGATACCGGATACTCGTATTCAAATTGGAGAGAAACTTTAGTGTCGCCTTTTGCGATGATATCAGAAACGCCTTCGAGCTGGACGAGCTGTTCTTTTACTGCAGCCGCATCGGTAACCGCGAGAATGAAATCCAGATCTTTAATCGTCTCGCGAAAACGGCGAAGACTCCCAGCCAGCGAAAATTTCTCAATCCCTTCCACGTTCTTCAGCTGCTCTTCAATTTTTTCCGCAACAGGAAGCATAAATGCGATGGGAAGCCGCTCGGGGCGTTTTCCGAGTTCCTCAATTGCGGCCAGTATTTTCTCTTCTGTCTTGTTCCCAAATCCTGCGAGTCCTCTGACCTTTTCCTGTTCACACGCCTTTTTCAGACTTTCAATATCGGTAATCCCCAGTTCTTGATAGAGCTTGGAAATCTTTTTTCCGCCGAGCCCAGAAATGTCAAGCATCACTAAAAGTCCAGACGGAACCTCGGCCTGCAATTCCTCAAGCAGCGAAGACTTCCCTGTTTCGAGCAGTTCAGCAATGACTGCCGCAGTACCTTTTCCGATTCCTTTCAACTGGGAAGGATCCCCGATTTGCTGCATGTTCCTGTCATCGGATTCCAACGCCTGGGCTGCCCTCCTGTAGGCCGAAGTTTTAAAAGAGTTCTCCCCTTTGATCTCTAAATAAACGGCGATCATTTCAAGGACATGGACTACCTGCTTCTTATTCAAATGAACACCCTCTTTCAAAAGACTTGATAAACGATGCACGGTAAAAAAACTTCTCTGTTAAAGAGAAGTTTTACGCTATATTTTTGGACCACAAATCTTTGATCGTTTCTGAGAAAACTGGCGTATTTTCCACCATTCCCTGTCCGATAAAGGAATCCTGGTAAGCGGAGTGGATCGAACCGGACGGGATTAACGAAGCGACGTAAAGCAACAAGAACAAAATCAAGTAAACTTCGACAAATCCTAAAATCCCTCCAAGCCAGCGGTTAACCGTGCGGAGCAGCGGCAGATCCGCAATGAAGTTCAGCATGTTTCCTACGATCTGCAGAATGATTTTTGTCCCAAAGAACAAGAGAGCAAAGGCAATGGCGCGGTAATACACATCTTCTAAGGAAATGCTGCTAAGAATCGTTGACATCGGGCTATCATTACCGATGGAAGGATATGGAATCCATAATTTCAAATGAGGCGCAATGTCATCAAAGTATAGATAAGCCACCACATACGCTGCGATAAAGCCGACGAGATGAATAACCTGCATGACAAGGCCGCGCTTCAGTCCGATAAAAAATCCGGCAATGAGTAAAACAATTAAAATGAGATCTAACATTTATTTATCCTCTTTCCTAATCTGCTGTTGCAATTTTTCCAGCTCTTCTTTAGTCTTTAAGTATTCGTTCATCAGATTTACTGCTGTGAGTACGGCAAGCTGTTTCGTATCCAATACAGCATTATACTGCTGGATGTCCCGCATCTTTTCATCAACCATTGCAGCAACCGAACGAATGTGGCTGGAAGCCTCAGTGCCTATTACTGTATACTTTTGACCAAAGATTTCCACGATGGTCCTTGCTTTCATTTTATCTTCCGCCACAAAATTACCTCCAATCATAAGTTCACCTGCAAATAAGCTAAGAACTCTAATCATTATCTTAACAGAAAGGGAACAGTTATGAAAATATTTGTTCTAAAACCAGCTTTCATTATATCCAATTCCTACTAAAAAAAAATCCAATGAAAAGGAACATGATGATGGCAAATACGGTACTAAAAATGACAACCCAAGAAATCAATAAACTGAAAGAAGCCTACCAAGCTTTTATACAGCCTTCTTCTCCCCCCGGAAGTGTTTTTACGGCAAAACCCGCAGGCTGTACGGTTACAGCCTATAAATCAGGCAAGGTCCTGTTTCAAGGTAAGACGGCCGAAATGGAAGCTCAAAAATGGGGCTCCGCACCGGCAGCACCCGATCCGAAGCCTGGTAAATCAAAACCTTCCCATGCATTTGCCCCTCCTGAAAACGTGGGTACTCTATCCTTGATCGGAAGCGATGAAGTGGGAACGGGTGATTATTTCGGTCCGATTACAGTGGTAGCTTCGTATGTTCCAGCGTCACAGCTCGAGCTGGCAAAAGAATTGGGAGTAAAGGATTCAAAGTTTCTGAACGACAAGCAGATCGCAGCCATCGCAAAGGATCTTCTGCAAACCATCCCGTACAGTCTGCTCGTCCTCAGCAACCGAAAGTACAACGAACTTCAGGCAAACGGAATGAGCCAAGGGAAAATGAAAGCTCTTCTGCACAACAAAGCCCTTCATAACATGCTGGAAAAAACAAAGGATCTTCACGTAGACGGTATTTTAGTGGATCAGTTCTGTGAGCCGGGTGTCTATTTTAATTATCTCTCAAGAGAAAGAAACATCGTAAAAAACAACGTGTTCTTCGCCACTAAAGGTGAATCTCTTCATTTGTCCGTTGCCGCCTCATCCATTCTCGCACGTTATGCATTTATTAAAGAGATGGATAAAATCAGTGCAAAAACAGGTATTGAGATTCCTAAAGGCGCCGGCAGCAAGGTGGATGTAAAAGCGGCTGAAATGATCCGCAAGTATGGTACTGCTTATCTGAACGATATCGCGAAAATTCATTTTGCCAACACGAAAAAGGCGCTTAATCTAGCAAAAAGCAAACGGAACTAAGCTTCATTCCAAAAGGCTCTTTTCTAAAAGATTGTTGCTTTGTGAAGATTTTTGTCAAGATTCTTCATTGACAAGTTGATTGGAGTGCAAGGTGCGAGACTCCAGCGAGACGCGCGTGACAGGTGAAACCCGCAGGCGCTTGCGCCAAGGGGTTCAGCGCACGCCCCGCGGAAAGCGAGCAGCCTGGAACGGAAATCAACCACCCTCATGAGCATCAAAGGTTGCGAAAACAGCTTTCCAAAAATAAAACCCGCAGTCTCAAAAAAGAGACTTGCGGGTTTTTCATGCTTATTATTTTCGAAGCTCAGCCCCGAAACGTTCTTCCAGATTGCGGAGGATGTTTTCATGAGCCTTTGTCACTTCTTCATCCGTAAGCGTACGTTCAGGATCAAAATATTTTAATGAGAAGGCCAGTGACTTTTTGCCTTCCTCCATGTGCTCGCCTTCATACAAGTCAAACAAGCTGCTTTCTTTCAGAAGAGCTCCTCCCGCTTCATGAATGACAGTGTTTAAATCTCCGGCAGGCAGGTTCTTGTCGACCACCAATGCGATATCTCTAGTGATGGAAGGGAATCGAGGCAGTGTCTGATAAACGGTAGGTTCAACGATCGTCTGGATTAACTGATCCAGATCCATCTCAAACACGTAAGTTTCGTTTAGATCCCATTCTTTTTGAGTTCCCGGGTGTATCTGGCCGATCAGGCCGATCGTGATGCTGTCAAGCTTGATGACTGCTGTTCTTCCTGGATGCATCCCTTTCAAACTTTCACTCTCAAAAGAAATTCTGCTTCTTAATCCGAGTTCTTCGAACAATCCTTCAAGAATTCCTTTCACCACGAAAAAGTCCGTTCTCTTCTTTTCACCCTGCCAAGGATGGATATTCCAAAGGCCTGTGAGCGCACCGGAGAGATACGTTTTCTCTTCAGGCAGAACAGAGATCGGCTGTTCAATGGTAAAGAAGACAGAACTGATTTCAAACACACCTACATCATCAAGTGAACGGTGATGATTATGACGCACCACTTCAAGAAGCTGAGGAATGAGTGTGCTTCGAAGAGTACTCCGCTCCTCGCTCATCGGGTGGGAAACCGAAATGGTTTGTATATTTTCCTGCTGCTCCTTCACAAAAGAGAAGCTGGTTGCTTTTTCAGGAGTGGTCAGTGCATAAGTTACAGCCTGATACAGTCCAGCGCCTTCAAGATAACGCATAACCTTTCTTCGGGCAGCCTGATAGGGGCTAAGTCCGCCAGGTCGGCTTTCTGTTACAAGATACGTGGTAGGAATACGGTCATATCCATAGATTCTTCCCACTTCCTCTACAAGGTCCGCATCAATGGTAATATCCGGCCTTCTCGCGGGAACGGTAACCTTGAATGTTTCTCCCTGTACCTCAAATGGAAAACGAAGTCTTGTGAAGATTTCACTGATTTGTTCGTTTTCAATCGCTGTTCCGAGCAAGCTGTTAATTCTCGTTCGGGTGACTTCAGCGGTTCCTTCACTTACCGAGCGTTCGCCATCCTCAACAATGCCTTCCGCCACTTCTCCTCCAGCATATTGCGCCATTAAGGAAGCAGCACGGCGGGCTGCCTCGTACACACGGTTGCGGTCGATTCCTTTTTCATATCGTGCACTGGCTTCACTTCGGAGCCCAAGATCCTTGGATGCAGCTCTTACACGCTGTCCTTCAAAATAAGCGGCTTCAAGCAGAACTGTCGTAGTATCTTCCTGAACTTCCGATGTTGCACCGCCCATGACACCGGCTACTGCAACCGGTACTTCACCATTGGTGATGACAAGATGGCTGCTGTTTAATTTTCTTTCGGTGTCATCAAGCGTCACAATTTCTTCTCCGTCTTTCGCTCGGCGGACGACCACTTCCCTGGATCCGAAACGGTCATAGTCAAAGGCATGAAGCGGCTGTCCGTATTCGAGCAATACGTAGTTCGTAATATCCACCACATTATTAATCGGACGGATTCCCGCTGCAATCAAGCGGTTTTGCATCCAAAGAGGTGATGGTCCGATAGAAACATTCTTGATCAGCATCGCTCCATAGTAAGGATTGTCTTCTGTTGCATCAACTTTTACTGAAATATAATCTGAAGCTTTTTCACCGGTATGTTCAAGTGGAACTTCAGGCAGCCGCAGTTCTTCGTTAAGAATGGCTGCTACTTCATATGCGACACCAATCATGTTCAAGCAGTCTGCACGGTTTGGTGTCAACCCAAGCTCAAGAACATAGTCATCCAGGTTCAAGTAGCTCAAAGCATCGCTGCCAACCTGTGCATCAGAAGGCATGACGAATATTCCGGCCGAATACTCTTTTGGCACCAGTTTGGTATCCACACCCAATTCAGTGAGGGAACAGATCATCCCATGTGACGCTTCTCCGCGAAGTTTCGCCTTTTTAATCTTGAAATTCCCAGGAAGTACGGCACCTACCTGCGCGACCGGAACTTTTTGTCCCGCAGCCACGTTTGGTGCACCGCATACAATCTGTACCGGTTCTTCTGCACCGATGTCAACCTTACAGACCCGTAGCTTATCCGCGTTCGGGTGTTGAACACATTCCAGCACATGTCCAACGATCACTCCAGTGATCCCTTTGTTGAGGGACTCCACGATTTCTACTTCAATTCCACTTTTCGTAATTTTTTCACCCAGCTCTGCAGCCGTGATATCAATATTTACATACTCTTTCAGCCAGTTATATGAAACTAACACAGGGTTCCCCTCCTTATGCCTTTTTGAATTGTTTTAAGAAACGAAGATCATTGGTGTAAAAATGACGGATATCATCGATGCCGTACTTGAGCATGGCGATCCGTTCTGGGCCCATTCCAAATGCAAACCCTGTGTATTTCTTAGAGTCAAAGCCAGCCATCTCCAATACGTTCGGATGCACCATACCGGCTCCGAGGATCTCGATCCATCCCGTATGCTTACAGATCGAACAGCCTTTCCCGCCACATTTAAAACAGGAAATGTCCATTTCAACGGAAGGCTCAGTGAACGGGAAGAAGCTCGGACGCAATCGAATTTTGCGATCCTCACCGAACATTTTTTTCGCGAAGGTTTCGAGCACACCTTTTAAATCGCTCAATCGGACGTTCTCGTCAACGACAAGTCCTTCAATCTGCATGAACTGATGAGAGTGGGTAGCATCATCATCATCCCGCCTGTAAACTTTTCCGGGAGAGATGATTTTAACCGGCCCTCTTCCATGATGCTTTTCCATCGTTCTTGCCTGTACAGGAGAAGTCTGGGTACGCAGAAGAATGTCCTCTGTAATAAAGAAAGAGTCCTGCATGTCTCTAGCCGGATGGCCTTTCGGAAGGTTCAAGGCTTCAAAATTGTAATAATCGGTCTCCACTTCAGGACCCTCTGCTACGGTAAAGCCCATCGTTAAGAAAAGATCTTCTATTTCTTCGATGACCGCTGTTAACGGATGTGAATTTCCTTTCCTTACCGGACGGCCGGGAAGCGTCACATCGATCGCTTCTTTATTCAGCTTTTCTTCAATAGCTGCTTGCTCCAGCTGTCTGATCTTTGCATCGAGCGCTGCTGTAATGGCATCCCTTACTTCATTGGCATAAGCGCCGATCACTGGACGCTCCTCTGGAGACAATTTTCCCATTCCTTTTAGCACTTCAGTGATTGGGCCTTTTTTACCCAAATAAGAAACTTTAATCTCCTGTAGTTCTTTCAGTTCATTCGCCTGCTGGATTTTCAGCAATGCCTCTTCCTTTAATGCCTGCAATCGGTCCTGCATAACATTTGCCTCCTCATAATCATGACTCATTTCAAAGCCTGACAGCCTTGAAAATAAAAAATCCCCGTCCATAAAAGGGACGAGGATTCGCGGTACCACCCAGATTTACCAAGTTTTCAGGCCAAGGCCTTCACTTGTTCACTTCGTTCACATAACGGACTTGGTCCGGTCCGCCCTACTGTCGGTTCAGGCGACTGCTCAGGAGTGAATTCGATAAATTCTACCGCAGAAACACTTTCAGTCGAGATGTTTCCTCCCTTGGCGGCGAGCTTTTATGTACTACTCTCCATCATTGCATTTCATTCATTCAGCTGTTTTTATTATAGATGAACTTCGTGGACTGTGCAATCGCCAATCTGTCTTATTACTGTATTCCTTTTCGTTATTGACCGTTCTTCTGAAGTTCATACAGCATGATACCTGCCGCAACCGCCACATTTAGCGATTCAGCGTTGCCGAACATCGGGATATAAACAAGCTGGTCTGCAGACACCATAATCTCGGTTCGGACCCCGCTGCCCTCGTTGCCGACAACGAGCGCGAACGAACCGGAAGAATTAACGTCATGAAGAGATTGGGCCCCTTTTAACGCAGAAACATAGACCGGGACTTCCATCTGCTTGCACTCATCCATCCATTCTTCTAATTTTCCTTTTACAACAGGAAGGTGAAACAACGATCCTTGTGTAGAGCGAAGGACCTTACTGTTGTAGACATCAACTGTACCTTCTCCGAGCACAACCCCATCAAGACCCGAAGCATCGGCCGTACGAATGATCGTACCGAGGTTCCCCGGATCCTGGACGCCGTCAACAAATAGATATTTCCCGCCGGCTTTTATTTGCAGTTCGTTTGAGCTCATGCGGCAGATGGCCAAGACGCCTTGCGGATGTTCTGTATCGCTCAGCATTCCCATTATTTTTTTAGTAACGATCCATGGATCAAGCCGCATATGTTCCCATTCAGCAGGAAGGCGATATGATTCCTCTACTATCAAATGGGCGATCTGGACATTATGATTGATCGCTTCTTCAATAAGATGCGGCCCCTCAATGATAAATTGCCCGGATTTATCCCGTTCTTTTCTTGTGTATAGCTTTTTCCATTGTTTAATGGAAGCATTTTGTTCTGATTCAATCCGTTTCATCCGATCTAACCATCCTTTAATCTCTCTCAACTTTTTTTATTATATCTTCAAAATGATACATAATCCATCGGCCCTTAATAAAAACTAGGAAATAGGCACAAACTTTATGAAATAAATCTGTTTGAGGTGATAATGATGGATATCGATATCCGTAAAGCAGTTCTGGCCAACGTGTCTGGAAACAACAAAGAACAATTGGAGAGTACGATCATTGACGCGATCCAGAGCGGTGAAGAAAAAATGCTTCCTGGTCTCGGCGTACTGTTTGAAGTGATCTGGAAAGAATCAGACAACCAGAAAAAGGAAGAGATGCTTTCTACCTTATCCAACGGCTTAAAATAACAAGAATCCCGGGTGTCGCTTCCCGGGATTTTTGTTATTGTTTAGCTACAGCTCCGAGGGCTGAAAACGAACTTCAGTTTTCAGCCTAATAACCTTCATCCTGCCTTTGGTGGTTGACTTGGTTTTTGGAATAATACCCTTTGAAGATTGTTTCTTCCGTAAAACCGAGGAGATGTCCAAGCCCGAGGTATTCAGAAAATAATCGGCTGAACAGTTGGGTATCTTTTTTACATTGAAGCTCGCTGATTGTGCGGTAAAGGCACAGGAACTGGGACGTCAGATCTTCGCTGACAACTGTTCCTTCCTTTATCGCATCCTGCAGGCCGTGATCGAGTCCGACAGACAGCACAAAGTGCAGCCCGTCCACATATTCCTCTAAAATGACGCTGTCCGAAGACGGTGGCTTTACACTCCAATATTTAAAACACCGGGTTTCGTTCGCCAACTCCCCAAGCTCGACAAGCAAGGCGAGAAGTCTCTTATCGTATAAATCTTCGTTATGTAGAGCGTGCTCCTGAACAATCCGTTCATTCAGCTGATTCTGCATTTCAAATAGTTCCTTAAAACCCACGTTATCCACTCCTTTCGCTCATTATAACAAAAACCCCAGGTGAGTGTCCCTGAGGCTGATTTCACATGATCATGCACTTTTGGCTGGAGTTTTTCCCTTTTCTTTTTCAAAGAAATCCTCCCATTTTACGATCCATTCTTTCGTTCTCAAGAGATGAAAGAGGACGAGCATCATGGCAGCAATTCCGATTCCCCATACGACGGAGAGATGAAAGATGTAATGGCCGAACGTAGAATACATGAAGGCAAGCGGAACGTTAGACACCACGCTTGCTTTAGTATATTCCTTAAAACCTTTTGTTATCTCCAGAACCAAAAGGGAAAGCAGAGAAAAATGGATGAAAGGGATAAGCTTTAATATAGCAATCTGGCCGATCGAGAACGGCATTCGTTTGCCTACGATTTTCCGCTTGATTTTCATAAACCGGTTGAGTGAATTCGGCATTCTTTTCAGCAGTCCGTAGAACAGCAGGCTGGACAGGGTGATGCCGATGATGGAATAGAGCGTTCCATAGACCGATCCGAACAGAACCCCGCCTGCCATACAGATCAAACCTACAGGCAGAAAAAGAAACTGCCTCATCATATGGAGCAGAATAAAAAAGACAGGAGCAAAAATACCTGCAAACTTCAGAATATTAAGGATTTCTGCAAGCTCATGCTGCATGTTTCAACCCCCCTTTATCGCCATCTTATGACATAAGACGAGCAGTTATGCTCTTCCTACCCCAAATCCATGAATATTTACATATCTTTTATGACAAGTTAAAGATTAGAAAAGATGGTTTTCTTTTACATGAAACCATTTGTTTGAGGAGTGGTTTATTTGGATACAGTTGTGCTGGCTCGTGCTTTTTTCGGTACGTCTCTTGCCTTTCATATCATTTTTGCAACTCTTGGCGTTGGAATTCCCCTGATGATCGTAATCGCGGAAATCCTTCACCATGTAAAAAAAGACAATGATTATGCCATTATGGCCAAGCGCTGGACAAAAGCTTTTGCTGTGCTGCTCGGTGTCGCTATTCCCTCAGGTACGATCGTCGGTGTACAGCTGTCCTTGCTTTGGCCGGGATTTATGGAGATTGTAGGAAAGGTCATCTCCCTCCCCTTCCAAATTGAACTGTTTGCCTTCTTTATCGAAGCCTTGTTCATGTCCATCTACGTTTACGCAGCGGACAGGCTGCCGAAGTATTTCAGGATCATCTCTGTGATCCTTGTAGCATTTGGCGCAGTAGCATCTGCCATTCTGATCACCGCCGTTAACACGTGGATGAATACCCCTGACGGCTTTAAGATCACGAAGGACGGCACGATTTTTGATGTTCATCCCTGGGACGCCTTTTTCAATCCAAGCTTCCTTTCATCTGCCTTCCACGTATCGGTGACCGCCTATATGACCGGTGGTTTTGCCGTAGCATCTGTAGGAGCTTATAAGCTTCTGAGAGGAAAACTCTCCAAGAATGAATCCGCTTATCATAAAAAGGGATTTTTACTCGCCCTTATTGTAGGTTTGACTTTTTCATTGATTTCAAGTTTTTCAGGCCACCACTCTGCACAGATTCTGCATGAGCATTCACCTGAGAAGCTTGCTGCCGCTGAAGGATTATTTAAAACCCAGCGGTATGCACCGCTTGCGATCGGAGGGTTCACTGATCCGAAGACGGAGGAAGTAAAATATGGTATAGAACTTCCATGGATGCTCAGCTGGCTCGCGGCCGGCAAGTTCGATACAGAGGTTAAAGGACTCTATGAATTCCCGCGTGAGACCTGGCCGCCTTTTTATGTTCACACCCTCTTTAATGTTATGGTAGGCATCGGTTTTCTTTTGCTGGCCCTGGCTGCTGTCGCCCTGTTTTTCTGGTGGTATTACGGCAAGAGAAAACAGAAGCCATTTCCTAAATGGCTTCTGTTCATCTTAATCTTTTCAGGTCCCCTATCCATGCTGGGCATCGAATTCGGGTGGATATTCAGCTGCAGCGGAAGACAGCCGTGGACGATCTACAGAGTTCAGACCACTGCAGAGGCGGCTACACAATCTGAAAACCTTGCCCCACTGTTTCTCCTGTTCATCGGTCTCTACCTGCTGCTCAGCGTCCTGACCATCCTGATTCTTACAAGCTACTTTAAAAGACACCCGGTTTCCAAAGACTTTGAAAAATACCCTGGCTATTAATTGATGAAAGAGGGAGCATTATGAACGAAGAAGTCATTGCCATATTGGTCTTATGGACCTTTATCTTTATCTATAGCATTTTTGGATCCATTGATTTCGGAGCAGGGTTCTGGGCGATGGTTTACAACGAGCACCGGTCTTTTGCCGGAAAAATTGCGAACCGGTTCCTTTCACCGACCTGGGAGATTACAAACGTCTTTCTCGTCCTTCTCGTTGTCGCCTTCGTTGGCTTCTTTCCGAAGGGAGCATTTACACTTGGAACCGTTCTCTTGATTCCGATCTCTCTGATCTTATTTTTGCTTTCTATTCGCAGTGCTTTTATGGTATTTTCCTTTTCCGTTCAAGGATACCGCAAAACGATGTTTATTATCTCCGGTTTGTGCGGTGTTTTGATTCCCGCCTTGCTAATAACGGTACTGCCTGTTAGCCAGGGCGGATTTATTGAAGGAATGAACGGAAGAGATACACTTCTCCTTGGAAAGCTGTTTTCGAGTCCTTCTTTATATATGTACATTTTGTTTGGACTCACGTCTGAGCTGTTCCTCTCTTCCTTGTTTCTTGCGGATTACTCAAAGGTTTCAAAGCAGGAAGATGCCTATAAGCTCTACAGGAGAAATGCATTGCTGCTCGGCCCTTCTACCCTTCTGGCGGCCGTGATCACCCTGCTGGTGATACAGCCTGAAGCCGGCTGGCTGCTCGATAATCTGTATGATCAACGAATTTGGTTCATCCTCTCCCTCATAGCATTTGCCGTCGGCTATTGTTCTCTTTGGCTGAGGAACAAAGACGGACAAACAAGGGGTAAACCGCGTGTTACCCTCCTGGCCATTGTTGCTCAATACGGCTTTGCCAGCTATGGATACGGCATGGCCCACCTGCCTTATATTGTTTATCCGAACCTGACCATTTACGATGCGTTTACGGCAAAGGAAACGTTCTATTCACTCATGATCATGTATGCGGTCGGTTTAGCCATCCTGACACCTGGCTTCTATGTATTCTGGAGGCTTTTCCTTAAAGATAAACGTTATCTGCAGCAGGATTGAAATATCGTTAGATGAAGTACCTGGCAACGATGAAAAGATCGGCCAGCACGAGCAGGGGCACCCCGATCTGAAAGCTTGGATGCTTGGTTTTATGCCGGAATTGTGCCATACCGGCCCAGATGCCGCATGCACCTCCAATGATCGCCACCAGCCAAAGCCGGCGTTCTGGCGTCCGCCACTTTCCTGCCTTTGCCGCTTCTTTATCATGATGCATCAGCCAGAAGGCAATGATATTAATAAGTACCAGATAAATGTAGATCATACCAATCAATTCTCCTTTATTCTATGAAAGCTGAATCTAATTAAAAAAGCCATTTCCTTCATGGAAAATGGCTTTTTGGGTGCTTAACTTATGCTTTTAGGCTGTCTTTTGCTTTAGAAGCAAGTTCAGCGAATGCTTTTTCATCAGAAACAGCGATTTCAGCAAGCATTTTACGGTTGATGTCAATGCCTGCAACTTTTAGGCCATGCATTAAACGGCTGTAAGAAAGACCGTTTGTGCGAGCCGCTGCGTTGATACGAGTGATCCAAAGTTTACGGAAATCACGTTTCTTTTGACGGCGGTCACGGTATGCATACATAAGAGATTTGAAAACTTGCTGTTGAGCAACTTTAAATAACTTATGTTTGGATCCGAAATAACCTTTAGCTAACTTCAATACTTTTTTACGACGACGACGTGACACATAGCCACCTTTTACTCTTGGCATTTTAAAACCCTCCTAGATATATGTGAATCGATTCTTATTTTTTCTTGTAAGTCAATAGTGTACGGATACGTTTGAAGTCTCCGCTTGTAACAATCTTAGCTTTACGAAGTTTACGCTTAGCTTTTGTAGATTTGTTAGCGAACAAATGGCTTGTAAACGCACGAGCACGCTTAAGTTTACCTGTACCAGTCTTTCTGAAGCGCTTTGCAGCACCTTTATGTGTTTTCATTTTAGGCATGATTGGATTCCTCCCTGATAATGATTATTTTTCGGTTGTTGGTGCTAAAATGAGGAACATGCTCCGGCCTTCCATCTTAGGTCGAACTTCAACCGTAGCAACGTCTTCACATTCTTTAGCCAATTTTTCAAGCACAGTTTTTCCGATTGAGGAGTGCGTGATCGCACGGCCACGGAAACGAATGCTTGCTTTCACTTTATCGCCTTTTTCAAGGAACTTGCGGGCATTTCTAAGCTTTGTGTTAAAATCATGTTCCTCAATTGTAGGGCTCAAGCGAATTTCTTTCGTTGTAACAATCTTTTGATTCTTACGCGCTTCTCTGTCTTTCTTTTGCTGCTCAAACTTAAACTTACCGTAGTCCATGATTCGGCATACCGGCGGTTTTGCGTTAGGAGCAACAAGCACAAGATCAAGATTGGCATTTGCCGCAATATCAAGAGCTTCATGACGTGTTTTAATCCCTAGCTGGCTGCCATCAGCCCCGATAAGTCTTACTTCACGAGCACGGATGCCCTCATTGACAGACATGTCCTTACTAATAGTAAGTCACCTCCAAGAATTTATGTGAGTCAGTTCCACTCAGCATTTTGTAAACAAATAAAAAAGCGTCGGCGCATACTGCACCCACACTACCTCATCATCATTTCTGAAAGTTCGGTCGACCAGCCAACTGCGTACGCGTTGGACAGGTGAGAAGCGGGTGCTTCTGCTTTGGTTCGAAACTCAACTATTTAATTACCTAAGTTAATATACCATTGACAAGAACACCTTGTCAACTACTGTTCTTATTTTTCACAACAGAGTTTATTTTACATGAACCTTTTGAACATTGCAAGTAAAAAAAGAACTGCGAATGGACTTCGCAGTTCTGCTGAACTATCCTCTTTTATTCACTTGCTCAAGTATACTTGATTCGAACGCTTCAAAAGAAACAGTTTCTGATTTTTGCTCACCATACTTGCGGACGTTTACGGCTTGATCTGCGATTTCCTGATCGCCAAGAACGAGCATGTACGGTATTTTTTGCATTTGAGCTTCACGGATTTTATATCCAAGCTTTTCGTCACGATTGTCGACTTCCACGCGGATGCCTTCTTCCAGCAATTCATCGCTGATTTTTCTCGCATACTCTTCATGAACAGCGGATACAGGGATAATCTGCACCTGTACAGGTGCAAGCCATACCGGGAATGCGCCTTTGTATTCTTCAATCAGGAAGGCAACAAAGCGTTCCATTGTTGAAACGACACCGCGGTGAATGACAACAGGGCGGTGATCTTTGCCGTCGCTGCCTTTATACGTTAAATCGAAGCGCTCCGGCAAATGGAAGTCAAGCTGAACGGTAGAGAGCGTCTCTTCTTTTCCGAGAGCTGTTTTTACCTGAACATCAAGCTTCGGACCATAGAATGCCGCCTCTCCTTCTGCTTCTGCATAATCCAAATCCATATCTTCCATTGTTTCTTTAAGGAGAGCCTGTGCTTTTTCCCACATCTCATCGTTGTTTACATATTTTTCCTTATCTTCAGGATCGCGGTATGAAAGACGGAATTTATATTCAGTAATGCCGAAGTCTTTGTACACGCGCTGAATAAGCTTTACTACGCGGATGAACTCATCTTTTAATTGGTCAGGACGCGCAAAGATATGAGCATCGTTCAATGTCATGGAACGAACACGCTGTAAGCCAGCCAATGCTCCAGACATCTCATGGCGGTGCATCGTGCCAAGCTCCGCTATCCGGATCGGAAGGTCACGATAGCTGTGCATGCTGTTCTTGAACACCATCATATGGTGCGGACAGTTCATCGGGCGCAGAACGAGCTGCTCGTTGTCCATTTCAATGGCAGGATACATGTCTTCTTTATAGTGATCCCAGTGGCCTGATGTTTTATAAAGCTCTACGCTTCCCAGGTGAGGTGTGTATACATGGTCATAGCCAAGTCTTACTTCTGTATCTACAATATAGCGCTCGATGATACGGCGGATGGTCGCACCCTTGGGAAGCCAAACGGGCAGGCCTTGTCCAATTTTTTGGGAAACGGTGAAAAGATCGAGCTCTTTCCCGAGTTTACGGTGATCGCGCTCTTTTGCCTCCTGAAGGTAGACAAGATGCTGATCCAGCTCTTTTTGGTTAAGGAACGCAGCCCCATAAATACGCTGAAGCATCTGGTTGTCGCTGTCCCCTCTCCAATATGCCCCTGAAATGCTCATCAGCTTAAAGGATTTGATCTTCCCTGTGGAAGGAACATGTGGCCCGCGGCAAAGGTCAAAAAATTCGCCTTGCTCGTAGATTGTAATTACGGCATCCTCCGGAAGGTCACGAATAAGCTCCAGCTTCAGGTGATCGTTAATGCCTTCAAAGATGGCGATCGCTTCTTCCCTGCTGACTTCTTTACGAACGATCGGAAGGTTTTCGCTTACGATCTTTTTCATTTCCTTCTCAATCTTCGGAAGATCTTCGGGTGTCAGCGCTTCTGCGAGATCAATATCATAGTAAAACCCGTTTTCAATAACAGGCCCAATACCTAGTTTTACATCCTTATAGATGCGTTTAATCGCTTGTGCCATTAAGTGTGCTGTACTGTGGCGTGTCATCTCAAGCCCTTCCGGTGAATCTTGAGGAACGATCTCAATGGATGCATCCACCTCAATCGGACGGGTGAAATCATACAATTCCCCGTTTACTTTACCGGCAACCGATTTTTTCTTCAGACTGGAACTGATGGACTCCGCTACTTGTTCTGCAGTGATTCCTTTCGGGTACTCACGGACAGAGCCATCAGGAAATGTAAGCTTAATGTCTGTCATTGTTTATCTCTCCTTGGTCAAAAATTAAATAAAATACAAAAAACACCCGTCCACAAAAAGGGACGAGTGTTGTACTCGTGGTTCCACCCTTGTTCCACCGCACTATTGTGCAATGGCACTCGGTCAAGAATTAACGGCTTTGGGCCGTCAGCGATTACTTTGCTTCACCGCTGAAGTTCAAAGGGGGTAAGAAATTTTTCCGTGTTAAGATGCTTCCAGCCTCAGGCATCTCTCTCTATAAACCGTAAAAAATATCCGTTGTCCTTATCTTTACTGATTTTGGTATCCAATTGATACAATTATTATATTCATACTGTCTTGCAAAATCAAGAGCAATCCTTATCTTCCGTCCATCTTTTCGAAAAATTTATTCCGGAAGGCATAAAACAATTTCAAGGGCTTTTTAATCAGTCTTTCCTGAAAGACGTTCTGCAATGTATGTATCATGCCATGATTTTCCTCTTCCAGGTACAAATACAGCACTTCCGGAGCTAAACCCATGATCGGACCCAGTACTTTTTCGTCAAGGTCAAACTCTTTCGTCAGAACCAATGCTCGCTCATGCATGAGCTGCAGGACCTTTTCACTATACCGCCTGAATTGATCATCGTACAGCTTAAATTTTCCATCGAACGCCACATGAATTTCTGAAGTAAGAAATGGCTGATCAGCCGCACATTTTCGCAATTGTTCGATGAAAGATTGATACTCGAGCTCGAGTTTATATTCATCAATCGCACATTCGACGTAAACTTGAAGAAGATCAAGGTACTCCTTCAACCGGAACTGTACAAACGATTCAAAGGTAAACGACAGCTCTTTTTCGGATAATATTTTCCTCCATGCTTCCTTTACATGATAATCGCAAGTATCCAGTTCTTTTACCGCGGGCACTTCCTCTCGCTCCTGCTCGATAAATTGCTTGGCGATCGCAGCAATCTCTGCCTGCTCCTGTTTATCAGTAAAACAAAAAAAATGTTCAATAAAATAAAGGATGCGCGATTCCTCCAGCTTTTTTCGAGTATAACAAGCCAGCACCTGAACAATAGAATCCAGATGCTCTGCGGTATTTACCAGTAACGAGCGGCTTTTTACTTCTACAAAGGAAGGTTTTATATGAAGTGATCGAGCAATCTGCGTCAGTTCCTTTTGTAATTGGTTATATTCTTCACGATCTGCAAAAATAAGTTCGGCCAACCCTGTCCCTCCCCCAAACACTCGATGTTACACTATATGGGACAAAGCCATGAAAAATGAACTCTTTTCAAAGATTAATTAAAAAACAGCAGGTTTCCCTGCTGCGGTTTAATCCAGTGCATATTTGCGTTCAAGAAAGTTTAGTAGCTGTGTCAAAGTCAGAGTAAGAATCAGGTAGATCAGCGCTACCGTTAAAAACGGCTCCCATGGACGGTAATATTCACCCATCATCGCTCTTCCCCAATACATCAGTTCTTCCGTTGCGATAATGGCTGCCAGTGAAGAGTCCTTAATAAGAACGATAAACTCGTTGCCTAGTGGAGGAATCATGCGTTTGGAAGCCTGGGGAATGATGATATGCTTCATGGTCTGCCCATGTGTCATCCCCAATGAACGTGCCGCTTCTGTCTGTCCTTTATCAATGGATTGAATACCTGCCCGGAATATTTCCGCGATATATGCAGCAGCATTCAGAGAAAGTGCTGTTATCGCGGATATAAGCGCTACAGGAGGTTTCATAAACAATGGCATCACAGCAAAATGGATCAGCAGGATTTGCACGAGAAGCGGTGTTCCCCGGAAAAAGTTGATGTACCATATGAAAGGCTGCCGAATGATCTGAACAGAAGACATTTTCCCGAGGGCAATCAACAGGCCGAGCACAGTGCCCAAAATAATGCTCGCGACTGAAATTTCAATCGTAATCCATGTCCCTCTGATAAAAAAAGGCATGTATTTTTCGATAAGGTCAAATTTAAAATCCATGTGTTCCTCCGGTCATCATGCTAGGTTTATTTTTTGAGTGCATCAAGGTTTGGTTCAACTTTAAACCATTTCTTATAAATTTTTGTGTATGTTCCATCTTCAATGACCTTTTTCAAAGCTTTATCCACTGTTGCTTTGTCTTTACTTCCTTTCGGAAGCGCTATCCCGTAATATTCGGATTCAAAGTTCGTTTTGTCATTTACAACGACAAGTTTTTTATCCGGATTGTTTTTTGCATATTCGTCTACTACTGTGTTATCTGCAACCACTGCATCCACTTCTCCATTCAGCAATGCTTGAATGGCTAATACGTTGGATTCATATTTTTTTACCGAGGCATTGTCTTTCCCGAACTTCTTCTCTAACGCCTCCTGCCCTGTTGTACCGTTTTGGACACTGACTTTTTTCCCTTTTAAATCGTCTACACTTTTTATATTTGATCCTTGTTTCGTGAGGATTTTATTGATGGATTCAAAGTAAGGTGCGGAGAAGTCATAAGATTGTTTTCTTTTGTCATTGATCGTGATGGCTGAGATGCCAGCCTGCACTTGTTCATCTCGCAGTGATGCAAACAGTGGTTCCCATCCCGTGTTTTTTAGTTTATAATCCAGCTTGGCTTCTTTCATTACAGCCTTGAGCAAATCAACATCAAATCCGACAATTTTCCCGTCCTTTAAGTACTCAAACGGTGCATATGCCGCATCTGTTCCAACTACGAATTCCTCACCCGATGCACTTCCTGATGTCGATGTCGACTTGCCCCCGCATGCCGTCAGTGCCAGCAAACTCATCAGCGTTAATAATAACACCACTTTTTTCATTCTTTTTCCCCCTTAATTTATGTAATCCCCCCTATTATAACAAAATTATTAAAAATAAGAATATTCCAATAATTAATTTTATGATAAAAAAAAATCCTCACCCAGCGGGCGGGGATTTTAAATGTTTAGTTAGTTCTGCATGACGAAATCTTTTTCGGCAGTTTCTTCTTCATTGAACACACGAAGTATTTCGTACTTGGTATTACGCTGGGCAGGAATTTTGCCCGCTTCACGGATGAGGCGCAGTGTCAGGTTCGTGTTGACCTTATGCGTCGTTCCTGCCGCTGAAACCACATTCTCTTCCATCATTGTGCTTCCAAAATCGTTGCAGCCATAATGCAGAGATTTCTTTCCGACTTCTGGACCCATTGTCACCCATGAAGACTGGAAGTTAGGGATATTATCCAGGAACAGGCGTGAGATCGCAACATTTTTAAGATATTCACCCGGTGTTGTTTTCTCACCCTTTAAGTTCGTGTTATCGGGCTGGAACGTCCAGGAGATGAAGGCAAGAAAACAGTTCGTTTCATCCTGGGCATCACGAACACGCTGCAGATGCAGCGCTCTCTCTTCAAATGTCTCGCCGAAACCGATAACCATCGTTGCCGTGGAATGAAGGCCGACTTTCTTCGCGGTTTTCATGCAGTCGATCCACTCAGTCCATGACCCTTTCAGACGGCTGATTTTTTTCCTCGTACGGTCATCCAGGATTTCAGCTCCTCCGCCAGGCAGCGAATCAAGCCCTGCTTCCTTCAGCTCTTTCAGGACTTCTTCCAACGGAAGGCCTGAGACTTCAACCATCTTCCAGATCTCTGCCGGAGAGAAAGAGTGCATCGTAATATCAAAGCGCTTTTTAATATTGCGAAGCAGATCCGTGTAATAGGAGAATGGAAGATTTGGATTTGTTCCACCCTGCATCAAGATCTCTGTTCCTCCAACATCGATCGTTTCCTGGATTTTTTGGAAGATCACTTCATCATCCAAAACATAACCTTCCTTGCTTCCAGGCGGGCGATAGAAGGCACAGAAACGGCAGTATGTATCACAAAAATTCGTGTAGTTTACGTTTCGACCAATGACAAACGTTGTGATCGGCTCTGGATGCCAGCGCTTCATGATCACATCGGCTGCCTCACCCATTTTTTCAACTTCATCACTCTCATATAGTGCAACCGCATCCTCGACAGTTAATCGTCTGCCATCAAGGGCTTTCTGCAAAATCGCATCAATGCTCATCTATATTACCTCCAGTTACGGACATCTTATGTAGCATTCTATTATCCTATCACATTTTAATAAAATTTGCGAAGCGGGGCTGCAGCGGAAAGATGCTGCCAAAAAAAAGGACAAACCGTCGAACAGACGGTTTGTCCTGGGATGATTAATCATTTTATGCTTAACCCCGGCCTGCCTGAAACGATGGATATAACGTCATTCCACCGTCAGCGATGAGTGTATGGCCCGTAACATACCTTGACTCCCTGGAAGCGAGCCATACAGCGACCGACGAAATTTCCTCCGGTTCAGCGATATATCCCATTGGAATTAACTTTTCAACATCCGCTTTTTTACCGGGATCTGAAAACTTTTCGGCATTGATCGGTGTGTTGATCGCCCCTGGGGCAATGGCATTGACCCTGATTTTCTTCGGTGCGTACTCCATCGCCAACGTTTCGGTCATAAGTTTCACACCGCCTTTGCTTGCTGCATAGTGCACAAAGTGCGGCCAAGGAATGATCTCGTGTACACTCGACATGTTAATGATGCAGCCCTCAATGTTATTCTTCAGAAAATAGGAGATCGCTTCCCGGCAGCCAAGAAACTGTCCGGTAAGATTGGTTGCGATTACTTTATTCCAATCCTCAAGAGAAAGCTCGTGAGAGGGAACCTCGTTTTCGATACCTGCGTTATTAATCATGATATCCAGTCTTCCGAAGGTCTCCACTGTGCGTTCGACCATATTTTTAATATCTTCCTCTTTCGTTACATCTCCCTGAACCGCGATCGCTCCTCCACCGAGATCTCTCAGCTCTTGAAGCAGTTCTTCCACTTCATTGTCCTTTTCAGTAAAATAATTGACAGTGATCTTTGCTTTTTCTTTTGCAAAACGCTGAGCACATGCCTTTCCGATTCCTGTACTCGCTCCTGTAATAACAACTGCTTTTCCTTCTAGATCTGTAAACATGAACTTATCCGCTCCTTAGCTTTTTGTGAAACCGAGCATTACGCCGCCTGCAATGATAAGTAAACACCCTGCGATAACGAAGATGATCTGGCGCTTCGATTTCTTCTCCTTCAGGATGAAGATGCCGCCGAGTGTGGAAATGATAATCCCTGTCTGTGACAGAGAGAAGCTGGTTGCCACCCCGATTTTCGGCAAAGAAAGCAACAGGGTGATATTCCCGGTACTCCAAATAACACCCGTAAGTATATTTCTGACCGCAAATTTATTAAAAGGCTTCCCAGTAAACGTCAGAAGCAAACCGCCGATAAACATCCCCGCTGCCTGCGGTAAGATCGCTTCCCATCCTCCAACCTTAAACCAATTCACGATAACCACATAGCCGACATAGCCTGCGGTAGACAACAGCAGAATAAGAAAACCTTTTTTATAGCTCTTCCCGCTGTCCTCCTGGCTGCCTTTATCTCTGAGCGAAGTGAATACTGCCCCCAAAATAATAACAGCGATCGAGATGATCCCGATGATGATTTCCGTTTTTGTTTTCCACTCATGGAAGACGAGGACACCAAAAAGCGTGGTTCCGAACAGCTGCATTCCTGTTGACAATGGAACTATTTTGGATACGCCCAGGTGATCAACGCTGGCAAATTGAAAACGCTGGCCAACCACCCAGAATGCCCCTGATACGGCACCTACGATTAAAACCAGGGTGTTGATCTCCGGGTGGACGATAAAAAATGTGATCACTGAAAAGACAAGAGCACCAATGGTCATACCCAGTGTTTGGCTGTATGAATCTCCTCCAAGTTTTTGGCTGACCAGTACGATGCTTCCCCAGCAAACTGCTGTAATGACTGCTAGAATGATTCCCATATTCATTTCCTTTCTGTCTGCTGATTCTCTAGGTAGTATTTGCATCTTCCCGAAGATTCATGAGATTAAACAAAAAAACCCCTATCTTTTTTTTAGATAGGGGTTTCTCGGAAACAGGATTACTGCTGAGTCCTGAAGTTTTTATCTCCACCGATAAAGATCGGCACAGCAAGATGACGTATGCGTTCCATGATCCGTTTCGCTTTTGCCTGCTCCAGGCCGCCTTTCTGCGAGTAGGAAAAATGCTCTTCAAGCAATGTAAAATCATAATTGGACGAGTACAGTGTCGGCAGCCTCTCCATCATTCGGTATTGAAGAATGACGCCTATGATCTCATCTCTGACCCAGTTCGTCATGTTTTCAGCACCGAGGTCATCCAGCATAAGGACTGGCACGGTTTTCAGAAGCTCCATTTTTTCATTGAAGCTGCCGTCCGAAAGGCTGTTTTTCATCTCCCGCAAAAACTCTGGAGTGTGAACGAGCAGCGAAGGGATCTGCCGCTCAGCTAATGCATTAGCGATGGCACCGAGCAGATAGGTCTTTCCAACACCGAATTTGCCGTAAAAATAGATTCCTTTTGCTGCTTCTCCGGAAGAGGCTGACTTTACAAAATCCCATGCCGCGCCAATCGCTTCTTTTCTGTCCTGATCAATGCTGTGAAGGCGGTCAAACGACGCTTGAAGTATATCTTTTGGAATAAAATAGCTTCTGATAAGGGCACTCATCGACTTTTGTTTTTCATCCTGTTTCTTCAGCATGCATTTTTCATAAAATATATCGATCTGGTTTCTGTCGGCAGCCAGCTCAGGCTGATAGCCTTGCATCAGGTTCGGGCAAAGGTCAAGCCCCGGGCAGCTGGAACAATGGTTTTTTTCCTTAGAATACTCATAGAGCTTGGTCAACCCTTTCTCAACGCTTGACTGATTTAGTTCAGGGTTCTGCTCAAGGAATGAGCGAACATAAGGATCCTCGAGTACATGCTGCTTGATTCGGTCATACTCCTTTTTAAGCTGATCATACCCCTCCATTTTTTTAACGGCGTCCATCATCGATTCCATGTCTGTTCCCCCCTTTTACATTTCTTTCAGCAGGTTTTCAAGCCATTGCTGGTTTTGCTCTTCCAGATCATTATTGCTGTTCTTTTCTTTTTTCCCTGTTCCAGATTCTTCATCCTTCAGCCAGTCCGGAAGGCGGGCGCCTTTCTTCTGCTTTCCGTTTTGTTTATATGAATTCGTCTGCTTACGCTCTTGCCATTCCTTGTACTTTTGCTGTTCTGCACGGGCAAGCGCCATCGCTTCCGGTACAGATTGCACTTTTTTCCTGGCCCAGTGGCTTGCAATTTTCTCGACGAATGAACGGTTAAGCCTAAGATCGTTGGTCTTCAGCACATAATCGATCAAAACATTGACCACACCTGGCGTCATTTTCTGCTCCAGCATCAGGTAGGTAACAATATTCAAATCGACTTCTGCCGGCTTCGTTCCGGAATGAAGCTCAAGTAATTGATAAGGCGATATTTCCTCAAAGAATTTTATCACTTTTTCTTCTTCTGTAACAGGCTCCGTGCCTGCCGAAGATTTTAAGGCCTGCGGCTGGGTACGGAGAGCCATCTGCGGAAGCTGGTTATTGTTTTCAATCCTGTACCATTTTTGTACTTCTTTCCGAAGGTTTTCAATGGTCAGCTCTCCATGAAGGTGGTAAGCGTTTTGTATTTGCCTGCTCATTTCAATAGGTCCCATCTGGTATACATATGCCAGCTTCAGTATCGATTCCCTTATAGACGGTGTTATGACCTCCTTTGGAAGGATGAAGCTTGAAATGCTTGAGATCAACAATTCAAAATCAAAGTCGTCAAAGGCGATGGAGAGCGGATTGCCCAATTTCCTATCAGCCAGGTTCGCCTGCGAACCCTCCTGGATTTCCGAATATGTTCCTGCGGTCATTTCCGAAGGATGGAGCGAGACAAAGATATCATTGAATGCTGAGGTGATCTCCTCGTACTCGTCCATCTTCGTTTTTTCTTGTATAAAATGGTCACGCATCTCACCATATTTTGTTTTGCCCAACCGGTTGTACAGATAAATGTTTAAAACCCCGTCATTGAAAAATTCAGCGGGAGATAAAGGAGTTTGAAGCTCATAGAGGTAGGCTCTGGATTCGTCCGTCTCCCTCTTAAATGTCTTCAGCAGTCCGATTGCTTCCAGTTTTTTCCTGGATGAGATAATATCCTTTAATGAAAATTGGGTGACATTCATAAGTCTTTGATGCGATTGTTGTTTTGGTGCCTCCATATCGGCATCACACCAAAAGGTCATATATAAACTATAGGCAAATGCGCCTATTAACGGCTGGTACAGCATGGTCAATACTTTGCGGTCGATATGATGAAGATAACCGCTAAATTGAACCTCATATGTATCCACCGGGACAATTTCTTTCCAGTGTACACTCATGGTTCTCACCTTTCGAAAAAAAGTTTTTGCTTGATAAAAAAAAGCGTAAAACCGGTGTCTTACGCAGGTTATTGCTCGTCTTTTTTTATTAATTCTTTCAGTTCTTGTATAAATACATTAATGTCCTTAAATTGCCGGTATACCGAAGCAAATCGGACATAAGCTACTTCGTCCGTGTCCGCTAGATAATCCATGACTTTTTCGCCGACTTCTTTGCTGTTTATCTCTGAAATCCCTTGGTTCCTTAAGTCTTTTTCAATATGATCTACGATATTTTCAAGAACTTCTAAAGGTACGGGGCGTTTTTCACAAGCTTTTATGAGTCCGCGAAGAATTTTTTCTCTGCTGAACTCTTCCCGGGTACCCTCTTTTTTCACAACAATCAGCGGTATTTCTTCAACTGTTTCAAAGGTTGTAAATCGATAGGTGCATGACTCGCATTCCCGTCTGCGGCGAATCGATCTTCCCGAATGGACCGGTCTAGAATCAAGCACTTTTGTACCGTTAAACTGACAGGACGGACAACGCAAAGCAGATCAACTCCAAAAATTAATTAACCTCTATTATAATTCTATCTTAGACAAAAGGAGGGCATGTGACAAGAATTAATTGTTTTCCAGCAAGGAGGTACCAATAAATTCAAGTCTCCCCTTCAACCCTTCATTTATAGATAGGATTACCTTCCTGCTGTATCCAAAGTCAATAGGAAGCGGGGATTCAGATGTCACGTTAATATCTACGGCCGTTTTAAAAGGTCTGAGAGAGGTTGCAGTGATAACAGCAAAAGCCTTCCTTGGAGAAGTCACTTCAAAAGATAGTTCTCCGCGCTCCTTGGATGATCCAAGCAGTTTATAATTGCTTTGCTGCTTAACGAGCTCTTCGACCGCTTCCATAACTTTCGTGCGGTTCGCTTTAAAATAATGGGTTTGGAGTAAAGGGTCCTGATGGTTCTCGGAAGTTTCCGAATTATTTTTCAAGATATTTTGCAGCCTTTTTAGCATGTTTCTCCTCCTCTTGACTCTTCTATTTAAACAGAAAGTAAAAAAAGAGGTGCTAGAACACACCTCTTTTTCGACTTAGCTTTCATTTTATTAATTAGCGGCAACTTTATTTTTAACTTTAACAGGACCCATTCCACGTGGAACCTCTAGATTTTCACGGCTGTTTGCTTCCAAAGCCTGTGAAATATAATCAGCGGCCACATTTGGATCAATACGATCCCCACAAGTGTATACATCGATGCTTGCATAACCATGCTCTGGAAAACTGTGAATTGTTAAATGTGATTCAGAAATAATAACAACCCCGCTCACGCCATGCGGCGCAAACTTATGAAAAGCAACCTCACGAATTTCTGCACCTGCTCTAAGGGCAGCGTCAACAAACGTCTCTTCAATAAATCTCATGTCATTCAGCTTTTCACTGTTGCATCCCCAAAGTTCAGCAATTACGTGTCTTCCCATTGTATCCATATTAGCATAGTCCCCCTTAAAAATTTTTCATGCCTTCAAGCATGCGGTATTGAACACCTACCACGGGGGAAAGTTAGTCCTAAGAGGTCCTAACCCTTTAAGTAGAATCCAACGCCTTGGTTTGCTTTATTTGAAGTTCACGAATCATAGTATACTTGTTTTATTTTTCATTTGCAATAATTAGTTTGAAATTTCCCTTTAAATTTTTATGTAAAAAGTAAACGCTTTACAAGGTGGAATTTGTTCGGAAAATGAGAAAAAACGGATGGAGCCGCAAGCCGGCGCCATCCGTTTTTCCATTCAAGTTTTTTTATAAGGAAGCAATCTTCATGTCTGCTTTTTGAGCTAAACCCGAAGCCACAAGGCCTGCAAGATCAACAACGCGGCAAGAATAGCCCCATTCGTTGTCATACCAGGCGAGTACTTTTACTTTTTTATTTTCAATCACCATGGTAGTTAGACCGTCAATGATCGAAGAATGCTCATTGCCATTATAATCAATAGAAACGAGCGGCTGTTCGCTGTATCCAAGAATACCGTTTAATGATCCTTCAGACGCGGCCTTTAATGCGTCATTGATCATCTCTTCTGTCACATCCGTTTTTAGATCCACAACTAAATCCACAAGGGATACATTGGGAGTGGGCACGCGCAGTGACATCCCGTTCAATTTTCCAGTGAGATGAGGCAGAACCTTGGAAATGGCTTTTGCTGCACCGGTAGACGTTGGAATAATCGATTGTCCGCACGCCCTTGCACGTCTGAGATCCTTATGCGGGTTATCAATATTCCTTTGATCATTGGTATACGCATGAATCGTCGTCATCATCCCTGATTCAATACCGAACTGTTCATCAAGCACTTTCACAACAGGGGCCAGGCAGTTCGTCGTGCATGATGCATTGGATATAATATGGTGTTCGTCCGCTTTGTAATCGCTGTCATTTACACCCATAACAATCGTAATATCTTCGTCTTTTCCAGGTGCCGTGATGATGACTTTTTTCGCTCCTGCCTGCAGATGGTAGCCAGCTGTTTCTTTTGTCTTAAATTTCCCGGTAGCTTCGATTACGATGTCAATACCGAGGCCTTTCCATGGCAGTTCTCTTGGATCACGAGAATTTAATAGAAGGACTTTTTGCCCGCTCACCATTAAGTAGCCTTCATGGGCAGTTACTTCACCATCAAACCTGCCGTGAATTGAGTCATACTTAATCATATGTGCTAACGTTTCAGGAGGATAGCTTGCGTTGATTGCTACGACCTCAAACTCGTTATTTTCCTCCATCATCTTACGAAAAACCATTCTTCCGATCCGCCCGAGTCCATTAATCGCTACTTTTGCTTTCATGGTGTGCTCCCTCCATTTATGTTATACTTTTTAATCTCTTTTTCTACAATTAGTATAGCATATTTAGATAAAAAAAGAACATCATTTTATTAAAATGGGCAAAAAATAAACCTCTGACTAATCAGAGGTTTAAATGATCTTCCATTCTCTCAATTGTTCATCCAATTTTACTTTTAGCTCCTCGAGTGAACCATTGTTTGTAATCACAGCATCCGCCAGCTCCACTTTATCCTTTAAAGGCATCTGTGAAGCAATCCTGCTCCATGCCTCCTCCTCTGTGAAGTTGTCTCTCTTCACTAACCGGCTGAATTGAGTTTTCTCATCCACATAGATCAGCAGCGTGCGATCTACCATATGAGTCAATCTGCTCTCAAACAACAAGGGAATATCCATGACCACATGAGAGAATCCTTCCATCAGGTAGTGTTCCGCCTGCTTTTTCATTTCTAGCCTTACTGCCGGATGAACAATTCCATTCAGCGCTTTCCGCTTCCGGGCATCTGTAAAAATGATGCCTCCGAGTTTTTTCCTGTCAATGTTCTCCTCTTCGTCCAATACTTCTTTTCCAAAGTGCTCTACGATTTTAACGTAGGCAGACTGGCCTTGCTCCACAACCTGGCGCGCGATAAGATCTGCATCAACAACAGGGATATTATAGCTTCGCAAAAGATTGGAAACCGTGCTTTTTCCGCTGGCAATTCCGCCGGTCAGGCCAATAATCATGATTGTATAAGCCTCCTATTACATTTTCAGCAATCCAATAATAATCAGTAAGATCCCGGGAAGAAAGGTAAGCTTCTTCATCCATGTAATTCTGGACAATGAAAAGCCTAACTTCATGCCTCCAATGACAAAGATTGAGCTCATGGCCGCTACCGTAAATGCCGTAAGAAAAGGAGGCATATCCACCATCGCAGCACCAATCCCCGCTCCAAAAGCGTCGAGAGAAAGGGCGATGCCCAGCAGGACCGCCTCCCACCCATTAATGGAGCCGGATTTATCAAGATCTGCGATCGTCGGCTTGCTTAGGATTTGGATCATGATTCCCAGTGATTTTATTTCTAATTTTACAATAATCTTCTCTTCGGGTATAGCCGATACCTTTTTTTCAGGTTTGGCTACTTGGTACAAAAAATACGAACCGAGACTTAAAAGGATCAAGCCGCCGGTTACCTGCCCGGCATGCGGGGATAAAAAACGTTCTAAAAAGTGACCGAACCCCATGGCAGCAAAAAAAGTGATGGCTGAACAGATGGAAATGATGATGACCGACTTTAACGGAATCTTTATTTCCTTCATGCCATACGTCAGCCCCGTACCAAAGCTGTCAAGGCTTACTGCAAACGCCAGTAAGAGCATCGAAAAGGACACCATAACGGCAAAAGCTCCTTTCATACCACGTGCTGTAGTATATGAAAGGAGCTTGGGAACTGTTATTTTTGGCAGCTGCTGCAAAAATGAGTGCCTCTTCCGGCCACAACGATTCTTGCTATTTCACGTCCACACTTTTTGCAAGGTTCGCCTTTTTTTCCATAAACAAAAAGCTCCAGTTGAAAGTTCCCGGATCTCCCTTCGGAGTTCACATAAGACCGAATCGTACTTCCGCCTTTTTCGACCGACTCTTTCAGAATGGAAACCATGTTTTCCTGAAGCCGTTTTAACCGATGCAGCGATAGTCCGCTGGCTTTTTGTTCCGGATGAATACCCGATGCAAAAAGAATCTCATCCACATAAATATTTCCGAGGCCTGCAATTAAAGACTGATCAAGCAATACCGCCTTCACCGACCGGCCTGTCTTTGAGAACATCTTCTTTAAAAAAGCTGGGGTAAGTTCTGCAGAAAAAGGTTCATATCCAAGTTTGGATAACGGCGGCTGTTGTTCTTCTTCACCTATAGGATACAAGTGCATCGTACCGAATTTCCGTACATCCCGATACCTGAGCTCACTGCCGTCAGTAAACTCAAAAAGGACATGCGTATGTTTATCAATCGGTTCTTCTTTTTGATTTAATGCATACTTCCCCTCCATCCTCAGATGGGAGACCAGCACGTCATCATCAAGAAAGATCTTCAGGAACTTGCCCCTTCGCTCGACATGTTGAATCGTCTGGCCGCTGAGCCGGATTTTGAATTCATCGAGCTCAGGATGTTTAATAATATTGCTCCATAAGACGTTCACTTCTTTAATCGTTTTCCCGCCAACCAGTCTGTTGAGCGTGTTTTTTACGTTTTCTACCTCTGGCAATTCAGGCATATCTTTCACCTCAAATGAAAATGAAAACAGCCGAAACGGCTTTTTCTCCACTCTATTTCGCGTCGTACCAAGTATCTCCGTAATCTAAATCAACTTTTAATGGGACATCCAGGCCGAGTGCAGATTCCATCACCTTAGGGACCATGGAGCAAAGCTTATCAATTTCGTTTTCCGGCACCTCAAAGATCAGCTCATCATGCACCTGAAGCAGCATTGATGCTTTGAGTTTTTCTTCTTTCAGCACCCGATCCATTTCAACCATCGCTTTTTTAATGATGTCGGCCGCTGTACCCTGAATCGGAGTATTCATGGCCGTCCGTTCGGCAAAGCTTCTTAAATTAAAATTCCGGCTCGTGATCTCCGGCAAGTAACGGCGGCGGTGCATGAGCGTTGAAACATAGCCATCCTGTTTCGCCTGGCGGACGACGGATTCCATATATTCCTTAACGCCAGGGAACGTTCTTAAATACTTCTCAATAAATTCTCCGGCTTCTTTCCTTGTAATGTTCAAGCTTTGCGAAAGGCCATAATCACTGATTCCATATACAATTCCAAAGTTAACCGCCTTCGCATGCCTTCTCATTTCCGAGGTCACTTCATCCGTGCCCACGTGGAAGACATCCATCGCAGTCTTCGTATGAACGTCCATTTCTTTTTTGAAGGCTTCCATCAAATTTTCATCCTGAGAAATATGTGCAAGGACACGAAGTTCAATTTGAGAATAGTCCGCGGCGAGGATTTTCCAGCCCGGTTTTGAAGCGACGAAGGCTTGCCTGATCTTTCTTCCTGCTTCAAGCCTGATCGGAATATTTTGCAGGTTGGGTTCTGTCGAACTCAATCTTCCTGTTTGAGTGAGTGCCTGGTTAAATCGTGTATGGATCTTATGCGTATCTTCATCAACTACCTTCAATAGGCCTTCAATGTAGGTCGAGCTTAATTTTCCAAGCTGGCGATAAACAAGGATTTTCCTGATGATTTCATGCTTGCCTTCCAATTTTTCAAGCACATCCACCGAGGTGCTGTAACCGGTCTTTGTCTTTTTGATCGCCGGCAGATTGAGTTTCTCAAACAGGATCTCCGCTAACTGCTTCGGCGAATTGATGTTGAAAGATACACCGGCCAGTTCATGAATCTCTTCTTCCAGCGTTTTCAGCTGTTCTGTGAGTTCTTGTCCCATCGCCTGCAGCCTTCCTGCGTCCACTTTTACTCCTGTCGTTTCCATTTCACCAAGCACCAGTGATAATGGAAGCTCCAGGTCCGCAAAAAGTTCATACTGTTCGTTTTCCTTCAGCAGTCCAGCCAGCTTGTCCTGAAGAGCAAAAATCGCATTCGCTTTACGGACAAGATGTTCCGCTAATACCTCTTCTTCCGGAACCTTGCGTTTGGCGCCTTTTCCGTATACCGCTTCTTCCGTGTCCGTGTCATGTATACCGTAGCGTTTAGCAATGCCCGCTACGTCTTCTCCTGACTCAGACGGATCCAAAAGATAAGAAGCGATCATAAGATCAAACTCCACACCCTTTAGTGAAATTCCGTTCCAGTCCAATGCCACGTAAGCTCTCTTGGCGTCGAACACGTACTTCGTTTTGGTGTCATTCTCCGCCCATTCTTTAAACACTGCGGAAGACAGCGCTTTTTCAGCAGGGATATAATACTTTCCATTGCTGTTCACGATCGCCAGCCCGTTGACCGGAGCTTTATGGTACGTTTCCGGGGTTGTTTCTACGATAAGTGCGGCAGGTGTTGATAAGATCTCATCATTAAGCTCTTCAGCCTTCTCAAAGGATATCTCTTCTTTTTCCTGTTCGCTCAGCTGTTCAGCTCCGCTGTCACCGCCGATTCGTTCCAGCAGCGAGTTGAACCCAAGATCTTTAAAGAGTGGAATCAGCTGTTCTGATTTGTAACCTTCATACACCGAGTCGTTTAAGGAGATTTCGATCGGTGCTTCATGCGTTATGGTAGCCAGTTGTTTACTCATCAAGGCCTGTTCCTTATTGTCAGCCAGTTTCTCCTTCAGCTTTGCCCCAGAAACCTGATCAATGGATTCCAGTGTTTCTTCCAGTGTGCCGAACTGTTTGATTAGTTTAATGGCTGTTTTTTCCCCGACTCCTGGAACTCCCGGGATGTTATCGGATGGATCGCCCATCAGACCCTTCATGTCGATAATCTGGTTTGGGTTTATGCCATACCTCTCTTCCACCTGTTTTAGGTCGTAAGCTTCCACTTCCGAGATCCCTTTACGGGTCAGTGCAACTTCAACGTTTTCTGTTACGAGCTGAAGCAAATCTTTATCACCAGTAAAAACTTTAACATCCCAGTCTCCTTTTTCAGCCTGGCTGGAAAGCGTCCCGATAATATCATCTGCTTCATAGTTTTCGAGCTCGTACCGTTTAATCCCAAAACCGTCCAAAAGCTGGCGGATGAGCGGGAACTGTTCGGAAAGCTCTGAAGGAGTCTTCTGCCGTCCGCCTTTATATTCGGTAAACGTTTTATGCCTGAAGGTTGTTTTCCCCGCATCAAATGCTACAAGCACATGGCTGGGCTTTTCATCTTCCAAAATTTTAAGAAGCATCGTCGTAAATCCGTAAACGGCATTTGTGTATACACCTTTATCATTGTTGAGCAGAGGAAGCGCGAAAAACGCACGGTATGCGATACTGTTTCCATCGATCAATATTAATTTATTTGCCAAAATGATACCCCCTGATCAGTTGTTTTCCTGTTCCCATTGTACCATCCTGCTCTATGAAAAGAAAATTGCCGGTTCCTGTTTAAAAAGAAGACAAAAAAAGAGAGAACCCGGAACGGATTCTCTTAAAGGGGGTACTGAAAAAGGATAGTTATAGCATAACGATAAACTGTTAAGCCTGAACAAATGCAGTGTTAATATTTTGTAAATTCACGCATTAAATTCTTTTTTAAAGACCAGTGTAAACGTTGAACCTTCCCCCGGCTTGCTTTTTACATGGATACGCCCTCTGTGGGCTTCTACCAAGTGCTTGACAATCGCGAGGCCGAGGCCTGTACCGCCGGAGTTTCTGCTTCTCGCCTTGTCTACTCTGTAAAACCGTTCGAAGATCCGTGATATTTCCTCTTTATGAATGCCGATTCCTGTATCGGATACACTGAAGGTCACTTTTTCACTGCTTTCCTTCAAACGGATAGTTACCCTGCCGCCTTTTGGCGTATAGTTTAGGCTGTTATTGATTAGATTGATGAACACTTGCTTTAACCTCGGCGAATCCCCTTCAATCACGGTATTCCCTTCTGCAGAATACTTGATCTTTATCTCTTTCTCCTGTGTTTTTGTTTCCAGCATGAGCATCACTTCTTCAACGATCGTCGCGAGATTCACCTTTTGCAGGTTCAAGGAAAAGCCTTGTTCCACTTTTGACAGATCAAGCAGATCCTGGATAAGATGCTGCAGCCGGTCACTCTCTTTCCACATGATCGTAAGAAACTTTTTGCGGATTTCCGGATTGCCGTCTGCCCCGTCCAATAAGGTTTCAGCAAAACCCTTTAGTGAAGTAACCGGTGTTTTTAATTCATGAGAAACGTTTGCAACAAAATCCTTTCTCATTTGTTCCAGTTTTTTCAATTCAGTAATGTCATGAAACACAAGAACAATGCCGCGAAGTTTTCCAAGACTATTGAGGACCGGAGCGCTGTAAATATCAAAGTTCTTTCTCTCAATATGAATAGGAAGCACGACTTGCTTCCGGATGTTGGTTTCCATAATAAACGTATCTTCAACGATCTTTGTAATCTCATTATATGGAAATACGTCATGAAACAAGTGGCCGGTCCATGAATCGGTATACTCTTTAAAAATTTCTTTGAATGCCCGGTTAACAATCGTTATATAGCCGTCAGAATCGATCAAAATCAATCCGCTGCCCATGTTTTCAATCAGGGTCTTTAAACGGTCTTGCTGTGATTCATAGGATTTTGTCATCTTCTCGAGATTTCGGGCGAGTACATTTAAGGAGAAGTTCAGTTCCCCTACATCGCCTTTATATTCATAGGTTCTCGCCTTAAAATTCCCTCTTGCCAGCTCCTTCGCGGTGCTTGTCGCCTCCTCGACTGGCTTCACGATCCGATTCAGTACACGGATCGATACGAAGAGAACAATAATTAAGCTGATGATAAAACCAAGAGACATGGCAAGCCATATGGACCGCTCAGTGCCGTTGGCTGTCTTTTCAGGAATAACAAGCTGGACATACCCCTTAATTGATTCAGACGCTTGATTTTTTACAGGAAGAGTATAAATCATGCGGTCGATATCTTTTGTAGCAGCCAGAGAGTTTCCTTTATAATCGGCCAATCCTCTTAACGGCTCTTCGGGAACAGCTTCTTTCTCATTTTGTGACTGCGCCAAAACCTTTCCTTTAGGAGATAGATAAAGAACCTTACCTCCTAAATCCTTCTCCGCTCGGTTCAGCAGCTTTTCCAGAAAAACTGGATCACGGTTTAGAGCCGAAAGGGAAACCAGCTGGAGTTCACGCTGGTAGGATTGCAGACGTTTTTCCTTAACAGTATAGTGCACCAGACCCCCGACAATCAGAGCGAGCAGGATGAACACAAGCATAATTCCAACCAGGAAAAAAGAAAGTACCCGGTTTTTAAAATCTGGCATTATTGCGGAACCTCAAGCTTATAGCCCATCCCCCTGATGGTTTTGATATAAATCGGCTTTCGGGTATTTTCTTCGATTTTTTCCCGCAAGTGGCTGATGTGCACATCCACAATCCTAGTATCTCCGACAAAGTCATAGTTCCAAACAGCAGACAGGAGCTGTTCACGGGTGAGCACCCGGTTTTTATTCTTTGAAAGGTAGACGAGCAGCTCGAACTCTTTCGGGGTCAGTTCAAGTGCAGTGCCTTTGTAGAAAGCTTCATAGTTCTCGGGATAGACTTCTACCTCGCCGATCGTCAGCTTCTCTGGTTCCTCTGGTGGAGCAGGCTCTTCAATTGCTGCCTGCTTTGTCCGACGGAGGATCGCTTTCACACGGGCAACTACTTCACGGGGGCTGAACGGCTTTGTCATATAGTCATCTGCGCCTAATTCCAACCCTAGTACCTTATCAAATTCATCATCTTTTGCAGTCAGCATGAGAATGGGAATAAAAAGCTGCTTTTGTCTCAGATTTTTACAGACCTCGAGACCATCCATTTCAGGAAGCATAAGATCAAGAACGATTAAATCCGGCTTTTCCATTTCTGCTAATTCAAGGCCCTTTCGTCCATCCATAGCGGTGATCACTTCAAAACCAGCTTGTTCTAAATTAAATTGTAATAATGTTGAGATCGATAATTCGTCCTCGACTACCATGATTTTCTGGCTCATCTTTTCCCACCCTTTTTTATTTACGTTTCACCATTTTCATTACAATCATACTATTTTTTTCTTCGAAGCACAAAAGGGCTAGATTAAAGATTTCGTAAAGTTTGTAAATTTTAAAAGAAAAACCGAAGCGCCTGTTTAAGCCGACAAGCGCTGGAGTTTCTGAATTCAGACATTTAAGTCGAAATTAGATTTCAATTTTCGTCCTCGGGTTCTGAAGCAAGACACCACTTCATGCCAACAAAATCTTTTGTTTGTTTAAATAAAAAAAGACCGGTCGCCCGGTCTAAAAGTTTTCCAGCGTATTTGATGTAATAGATTTAGGCGGATAAGGAGGACATATTTCCAGGTCCCCTATAATGACCAGCTCGTTTTTCTCATTTTTCCCTTCTACTTTCATCATGATGGAATGTGCCGACTGGTTGATTTCTGTCACTTCAAACAGGAAATTCACTTTGCCGTAATGATAAACAGGTTTCGGGAATGACAGTGATTGTTTTTTAATGCTGCTTCCGGGACCAGGCAAATATTTGGACACCGCGGCTGTTATCATCCCGGTCAGCAGAATCTGCGGAACAATTGGTTTTTTGAATGGAGTCATGGATGCATAATCATGCTGGATGAATAATGGGTTGTTATCGTTGGTAAGTCCAAGGTATAAGAGCAGATCTTTATCTTCAATCGTTTCGGACATTTCTAGTTTTTCCCCTGCTTGGATCTCTTCTATATTTCTGCCCAGTTTACGTTTTTTTCCTAATAACATAAATGGCCACCCCTCATTACTCCTTAAGTAAACGCTTACATTTCTTTTTTGATTAAAAGATTCGGGATCGCCCGAACCTTTTAATCAAACGATTTATGCTAAAACATTCATTACACTTTTAACAGATTCTGCAGAACGATCCAGCGCTGCCTTTTCATCAGCTGTTAATTCAAGTTCAATGATTTCTTCAAGTCCGTTGCCGCCTACGATTGTTGGAACACCTAGGCAAATCCCGTTATAGCCGTATTCGCCTTCGAGATAAGCGATCGTTGGAAGAACACGTCTTTGGTCTTTAAGTACCGCTTCTACCATTTCTACCAAGGAAGCAGCAGGAGCATAATAAGCGCTTCCGTTTCCTAGGAGGTTGACAATTTCTCCGCCGCCTTTGCGAGTACGTTCAACAATCGCATCCAGACGATCTTGAGGAATTAATTTTTCCAATGGGATTCCGCCTGCATAGGAGTATCGTACGAGCGGCACCATGTCATCTCCATGCCCGCCAAGAACAAAACCGGTGATGTCTTTAACAGAAAGGTTCAATTCTTGGGAGATAAACGTACGGAAACGAGCCGAATCAAGGATTCCAGACTGTCCGATCACTCGGCTTTTCGGGAAACCTGATTCTTTAAGAACCGTGTAAGTCATCGCATCAACAGGATTTGTCAGAACGATGATTACTGTGTTGGGAGAATACTTCACGATTTCTTGTGTAACGCTTTTCATGACTTTCGCATTTGTGTTCACAAGATCATCACGGCTCATGCCGGGTTTACGTGCGATTCCTGCAGTAATAACGACCACATCGGAATCTTTTGTATCTTCATAATTGGAAGTACCAATGATATTCGCATCAAATCCTTGTACAGGGCTTGCTTCCAGCATGTCCAGCGCTTTCCCTTTAGTAGGATTCTCTGCTTGAGGAATGTCAACAAGCACTACATCCCCAAGTTCTTTTTGAGCTGCGATAAATGCGGTTGTTGCTCCAGTAAAACCTGCACCAATGACTGAAATCTTTTTGCGTGAGTTTACTGCCATAAGGAATCCCTCCAATAATCTTGGTTCTTTTTTTCAAAATTTAGGAATTGGCCCCGGAGGACCGGGGCCAATTTTAATTACATATTGCTGATGAGTTCGTCAGCAAACTCAGAACATTTTACTTCTGTAGCACCGTCCATCAAACGTGCGAAGTCATAAGTAACAACTTTGCCGGCAATAGCTTTTTCCATAGCAGAAGTAATGAGTTTAGCTGCTTCTTGCCATCCGAGGTGCTCCAGCATTAAAACACCAGATAGAATAACAGAAGAAGGGTTAACTTTATCCAGTCCTGCATATTTAGGAGCTGTACCATGAGTAGCTTCGAAGATCGCATGGCCAGTTTCATAGTTGATGTTAGCTCCAGGCGCGATTCCGATTCCGCCTACTTGTGCCGCAAGCGCATCAGAAATGTAGTCACCATTCAGGTTCATTGTCGCAACAACATCAAATTCTGCAGGACGAGTAAGGATCTGCTGAAGGAAAATATCAGCGATAGAGTCTTTAACGATAATTTTGCCTGCAGCCTCTGCGTCAGCTTGTGCTTTGTTAGCTGCGTCTTTCCCTTGTTCTTCAGCAATGCGGTCGTATTGAGCCCAAGTGAATACTTTATCGCCGAATTCTTGTTCAGCAAGCTCATAACCCCAGTTTTTGAATGCACCTTCTGTAAATTTCATGATGTTTCCTTTGTGGACAAGCGTTAAGCTCTTGCGCCCTTCGCTGATCGCGTACTGAAGGGCAGCACGAACCAAACGTTTTGTTCCTTCAGAAGAAACGGGCTTGATTCCGATACCGGAAGTTTCAGGGAAGCGGATTTTCTTTACTCCCATTTCTTCCTGCAGGAAAGAAATAACCTTCTTCACTTCATCAGATCCGCTTGCATACTCGATACCCGCGTAAATATCTTCAGTGTTTTCACGGAAGATCACCATATCCGTATCTTCCGGACGTTTTACAGGTGAAGGTACACCTTGGAAATAACGAACCGGACGAAGACAAGTGAACAAGTCCAATTCTTGGCGAAGTGCCACGTTTAATGAACGGATTCCTCCGCCAACAGGCGTGGTAAGAGGTCCTTTAATAGCGATTATGTAATCGCGGATCACATCAAGTGTTTCGGATGGAAGCCATTCGCCTGTCTCGTTGAATGCTTTCTCCCCGGCAAGAACTTCCTTCCAGACGATTTTCTTTTCGCCATTGTATGCTTTATCTACTGCTGCCTCCAAGACACGTGACGCTGCCGCCCAAATATCAGGGCCAGTCCCGTCTCCCTCAATAAAAGGGATGATCGGCTGGTTAGGTACGTTTAATACCCCGTTATCTACTGTAATACGCTCTCCATTTGACATGTTGCTCGTCCTCCTATCTAAAATCTCTTACTTTTCTATCCTACTAAAATAACCTTCAAAAGAGAAGAGGAACCCCTCTTCTCTTTTCTTACTGACCATTAGCGTTCAGAAACTGGAATGTACTTTTGCATGGAAGGTCCGGTATAATCTGCACGCGGACGAATCAAGCGATTGTTTTCATACTGCTCAAGAATATGGGCAATCCAACCGGATACACGGCTCACCGCAAAGATCGGTGTAAAGATATCGTGAGGAATGCCAAGGCTGTGGTATACGCTGGCAGAATAGAAGTCTACGTTTGGAAGCAGTCCTTTTTCTTCTTTTAGCAGCTCTTCTAATCTGACAGACATTTTATACCATTTCTCTTCGCCTGTTGTTGTTGTAAGCTGTTTGCTCATTTCACGAAGATGTTTGGCGCGCGGGTCGCCATTTTTGTATACACGGTGTCCGAAGCCCATGATTTTTTGTTTGTTGTCAATGGCCTTTCTCAGGTAAGTTTCCACGTTCTCTTCACTGTTGATTTCGCTGAGCATCTTCATCACCTGCTCGTTTGCTCCTCCGTGAAGAGGCCCTTTTAACGCACTGATCGCAGCAGTTACACCGGAGTACATATCAGAAAGCGTTGCTACAGCAACACGTGCAGTAAATGTTGAAGCATTCAGTTCATGGTCTGCATGAAGAACCAATGCTTTATTAAATGCTTCCACTGCCACTTCGTCTGGTTCTTTGCCTGTCAGCATGTAAAGGAAGTTAGCTGCAAGGCCTAAATCTTTGCGTGGAGAAACAGGCTCTTGGCCTTCACGGATCCTTGCAAACGCTGTAACCACTGTTGAAATCTGTGCCTGTAGTTTAACCGCTTTTTTGTAATTTCCTTCTTTAGTCATGTCTTCTGCATCTTCATCGTACATTCCAAGCAAGGAAACCGCTGTACGAAGAATCGCCATCGGGTGAACTCCTTTTAAAGGAAGCGATTTCAATTGTTTGATTAAATCATCAGATACAGCCGCTTGTTCAGCAAGCTCTGCTTTAAACTGCTCCAATTCCTTTTCGTTAGGAAGTTTTCCATTCCACAATAAATATACTACTTCCTCAAATGTTGCGTGGTCTGCCAAGTCGTCAATGCTGTACCCTCTGTATGTCAGTACATCATCAATGATTGAGCTGACAGATGAGGTTGTAGCCACTACACCTTCTAATCCTCTTGTTGCTGTCATGGTTATCTCTCCCTTTCTAGAATCTCTTTCTCCTTTAATAGAAAAGCACAAAACCATAAAACTCTTATACGTAAGAGCTTACATTTCTAGCCTTTTAAGAAATGTAGACTATTTAAAGGAAATCGTACATATAAGTCAATTATAAACAATAAACAGGGCTTTGTGAATGGAAATGCCTTTTTTCGTTGTTTAAGCACTGAAAAATTCGACAATTTTCATAGCGATATACGCAATTCCTGCCCCGATAAGAGGACCTACCGCTACGCCGTTTAAGAAAGCTACAGCTAGAATGGTGCCGAAAACAAGAGCTGCTGTAATATGAGGATCGTTCTGCAGAAGCGTTATTCCTTTTGATGCGATAAGCGCAACAAAAATTCCGGAAAGCAAAGCAATCCAAGCAAATGATGATTTTAAGGCTTCCTGCAGCTGTTTAAATCCGATGTCCCCTGTAGCGATTGGAATCAGCACAGCAATCGTGATGATGGTTACGCCCCAGTTGATGCCTTTCTGCTGAATCAGAGGAAAGACCTTATCCCCGATCCCTGTGAATTTAAGGACAAGCAACACGGCAAGAGCAATGATTAACGACTGGTTCTTCGCTATGATTCCAATGGCCAGCAGGATGATCAAAAACAATGTTGACTGCATGATAGGTAACCTTCTCTCTATTTATGTAGTGATCTGAACGGATGGTGAAGGATATGAACAATGACTATTTGCACCGTATTCTGCGCTTTTTTCTCATAGTATGTTTATTTTCCATTGTCTTACTTGCCTGTTTTTTTCTTTCCAAAGTAACTTACCCTTTTATCCTTGGCGGAATCATCGCCATGTCGATCAATCCATTCGTTAACTTTTTAGAAGAAAAGGGGAGAATGCATCGAGGCTTCGCTGTTTTTACGGCTCTGCTTCTGCTTATCGCAACATTGGCAGGAGCTGTGTTGCTCCTGATGCGGGAAATTTTCACCGGATTTGCTTATCTGGCACACGTTCTTCCTACGTACAGTAAAATACTGGTACAATACATGGAAATCTGTTTCAAGGAGAAAATCCTCCCCCTCTATAATGACATCAACCGTATGTTTAATAACTTGGATGACGGGCATCAGCAGACGATCATGAAAAATATTGATGCGGTCGGAACACACATCACAACAACCGTAAGCAATTTGGCTCAACAAACGGTCAACTGGATCTCCACTGTGCTTGTCAGTCTGCCGAGCATTGTTACCGTACTTGTATTTTCCATTCTTGCGGCCTTTTTTATTTGCAAAGACTGGTATCGTTTTTCTGGATACCTGCGAAAGATCTCTTCTGATAAATGGATGGCGAGCACCCGAACCGTTTACATTGAACTGCGCAAGGCATTGTTTGGTTTTGCCAAAGCGCAGCTGACACTTATCTCAATAACAGCCTTTATTGTATTGATCGGCCTATTGCTGCTTCGGATAGAATATGCCATCACAATTGCTTTGTTAATCGGCGCTGTGGATCTTCTGCCCTATTTGGGAACCGGAGCCGTCTTCATGCCCTGGATTGCCTATACCTTTGTTTCCGGAGATTATCCGTTAACGGTCGGGCTCTCTGTTCTCTATGGCGTGGTCATTATACAGCGGCAGCTGGCCGAACCAAAAATTCTTTCCTCGACCATCGGGCTTGATCCTCTCGCGACGCTCATTGCCCTGTTTGTCGGGTTCCAATGGTTTGGATTTCTCGGCCTGTTGATCGGACCTGCCTTTCTTGTCATCCTCCGTGCTCTCCATCAGGCTCAATTCTTCCACGAAGTTTACTATTTTATTAAAGGAAAAAGCTGAAATTTCCAAATAAAGAGAGAGCCTCCAACTGGAGGCTCGTTTTTATCGTTTCCAATAGAAATTATATTGTCCGGATCTTATTTTCCGCTGAAAATAACGTAATAACTGCACTTTAGCTACAGAACGTGTCGGAGGAAAAAGCAGCAGTAATCCGGCAAAATCGGAAATAAATCCTGGAGTGAACAAGAACACGCCCCCCGCCAGAATACAGATTCCATCAATGAGTACATTCCCCGGCACCTGGCCGTTTTGCAGCTGGGCCTGTGCATTTCTGAGTGCGTTCATACCTTCTCTTTTGGCCAGCCAAGCGCCCAACAGACCGGTAAACATAATGAGTGCTACGGTAGGGACCGGACCGATCAGGTTACCCGTCCAGACCAATAATCCGATTTCTGCAGCTGGTACGACAAGCAGCAATACAAACAAAATCCTGAACATAAAGACTGCTCCTTTAGTAAGGTTTCTAATCGATGAAAAAAGAGAAGGATCAGCTCCTTCTCTTCTTATTATAGATTATAAAACGTTTTTGCGCCCGTCATAGATATCGCCTTTAGAAGCGTCCACCGTGATTTCCTGTCCGTCTTTTAGAAGCTTTGTAGCATCTTGAAGACCCACGATAACCGGTTTTCCCAAGCTGATGCCGACCACTGCAGCATGGCTAGTTAATCCGCCCTCTTCAGTAATGATGGCTGCTGCCTTTTCAATCGCTGACATCATTTCACGGTCGGTTCCGATCGTAACAAGGATATCACCTTCATTTACTTTTGTGGCTTCTTCTGCATTGCGTGCAACAACCACTTTACCAGTCGCTGATTGCTGTCCAATCCCTTGCCCTTTTGCAAGAACATCACCGATCACGTGAACTTTCAGAAGGTTGGTTGAACCTGTTTTACCGACAGGAACTCCAGCCGTAATTACGACGATGTTTCCATGTGCGACCAAGTTGCTCTCGAGTGAAGAATCGATCGCGATTTGGAACATTTCATCTGTTGTATCGGCTTTCTTGCCCTTTACAGGATATACTCCCCATACAAGAGATAGTTTTCTCATCACGTCTTCATGGCTTGTTACAGCAATGAGAGGTGCTTTAGGGCGGTATTTAGAGATCATCCGTGCTGTCATTCCTCGTTCAGTCGCAGTGATGACTGCATCCGCTTCAAGATTTAACGCGGTAAAGGAAACCGATTGAGAAATAGCGTCTGTGATCGTTGTTTTGCTTTCCTTGCTTCGCTGAGACAGGATGTTACGATAATCTAAAGCAGATTCTGCACGTTCTGCAATCTTGTGCATCGTTTGAACCGCTTCAACAGGATACGTTCCTGCAGCTGTTTCACCTGAAAGCATGATGGCATCCGTACCGTCAAAGATGGCGTTCGCCACGTCACTCGCTTCCGCACGTGTCGGACGAGGGTTGCGCTGCATGGAATCAAGCATTTGGGTAGCTGTGATGACAGGCTTCCCAAGTTCATTACATTTTTTGATCAGCATTTTTTGTACAAGCGGCACTTCCTCAGCGGGAATCTCAACGCCTAAGTCACCGCGGGCTACCATCAAGCCATCAGATACCGCAAGGATTTCGTCGATGTTCTCGACACCTTCCTGGTTTTCAATCTTAGGAATGATCTGGATGCTTTGTGCATTGTGTTTTTCAAGAATCTCACGGATCTCAAGAACATCCGTTGCACGGCGCACAAAGGAAGCAGCGATGAAATCGATTCCCTGCTCAATCCCAAACTTAATGTCCTTCGCGTCCTTATCTGTGATTCCAGGAAGCTTTACACTTACGCCCGGAACGTTTACGCCTTTTTTGTTCTTTAATGTTCCGCTGTTCAAAATCTTTGTTGTGATTTCTTTGGAACCAAAGTTCGTAACTTCAAGCTCGATCAAGCCATCGTCCAGCAGGATTTTAGATCCGACGTGCACATCATCAACAAGACCTGGATAGGTTACAGAAATCTTCTTGCTTGTTCCCATAACTTCTTCCATCGAGATAATAAGCTCTTCCCCGGCTTGCAGTTCTGCAACGCCGCCTTCAAGTGTTTGTGTACGGATTTCAGGGCCTTTCGTATCCAAAAGTATCGCAACAGTCTTGCCAAGCTTGGCCGCTGCTTCTCGAATGTTTTTGATACGCGCTCCATGTTCTTCAAAATCTCCGTGGGAAAAGTTTAGACGAGCTACATTCATACCTGTTTCGATGAGCTGTGTCAACTTTTCTACACTTTCACTTGCAGGTCCGATCGTACAGACTATTTTTGTTTTACGCATGGGTCTTCCTCCTGTATTTTGCATTTCGCTAACATGCATTGATTGAATTAGATAGATAGTTCTTGAGATAAACGGTACATGCCCCGGTCAATTTGGTGTTTGCTGGCTAGAACTTCGGTTATGTCATGATCTACCAATACGTTTTTTTGCACACCAACCGTACGCCCGGCTTTGCCTTCGAGCAGCAATTCTACAGCTCTGGCACCAAGACGGCTTGCAAGCACGCGGTCAAATGCCGTAGGAGAACCTCCGCGCTGGATGTGCCCCAATACGGTGACCCGTGTCTCCAAGTTTGTTTTTTCCTCGATCTGCTTGCCGATTTCAACTCCGCTGCAAACACCTTCTGCAACAATGATAATACTGTGCTTTTTGCCGCGCTCGATCCCTAATTTCAACCGGTTGATGATCTGTTCCATCTCATGTTTTTCTTCAGGAATAAGAATGGATTCTGCACCATCGGCAAGGCCTGCCCAAAGAGCAAGGTCGCCCGCATCCCGGCCCATGACTTCAATAACATAAGTTCTGTCATGGGAAGTAGCCGTATCTCGAATCTTATCGATGGCTTCAATGATTGTATTTAATGCTGTATCAAATCCGATGGTAAAGTCAGTTCCCGGAATATCATTGTCAATTGTTCCTGGAAGCCCGATCGTAGGAAAACCGTGCTCAGTGAGCTTCTTCGCTCCCTGGAACGAACCGTCGCCTCCGATGACGACAAGGCCTTCGATTCCATATTTCCTCAGCTGTTCAATCCCTTTGGCTTGTCCTTCTGGTGTTTTGAACTCCTCACATCGCGCGGTGCGAAGCATTGTTCCGCCTCTATGAATGATATCCCCTACAGAACCAACCTCAAGCTTTGTAATATTACCCGAGATCAATCCTGAATAGCCATTGTATATGCCATAAACTTCAAGATCATGAAAAATCCCCTTACGAACTACAGCACGAATGGCAGCGTTCATACCCGGTGAATCTCCTCCACTTGTAAGAACCCCAATTCGCTTCATCTTATTTCCACCTCTCAAGTATTCTCATCTTATTAAAATATCATGTTCAAAACTTCAGCACAATAGACAACAAAAGACAAAAAATGCGCTCTCTCACTAGGGAGAAAGCACATTCCTTAATTCATCGCAATGGAACCGTTTACAAACGTAAATTGTCCCATTTTTTTGTACTTTTCATATCGCTGTTCAACAAGCTCCTGTTCTGACATTTTTTCGAGCTGGGCCAGGGATTCCTGTAAACACGCGTCTATGCGCCTTGATTGTTCAGCGGCATCATGATGGGCGCCGCCTTTCACTTCTTCGATGACTTCATCGATTACTCCGAGCTCTTTTAAATCCGGAGCTGTAATTTTCATTGATTCTGCAGCTAGTTTCGCTTTTGTGGAATCTTTCCAAAGGATAGAAGCAGCACCTTCCGGAGATATAACCGAGTACCAGGAGTTTTCCAGCATGTGAACATGGTTTCCCACTCCTAAAGCAAGGGCGCCGCCGCTGGCTCCTTCACCGATAATAATACAGATAACCGGTACTGTTAGCCCTGCCATCTCCACAAGGTTCCTTGCGATAGCTTCGCTCTGACCGCGTTCTTCCGCTGACTTCCCGGGAAATGCTCCTTTTGTATCAAGAAGGCAGATGATCGGGCGGGAAAACTTTTCAGCCTGTTTCATCAATCGAAGAGCTTTGCGGTAACCTTCTGGATGAGGCATCCCAAAGTTTCTGCGGATGTTTTCTTTTGTGTCTCTTCCCCGCTGCTGGCCGATGACAGTTACCGGCTGGCCATGGAACATTCCAATACCGCCTACTATCGCTTGGTCTTCTCCAAAAAGACGGTCTCCATGAAGTTCTATAAAGTCTGTAAACAAGTAAGGAATGTAGTCAAGCGTTGTAGGACGCTCGGGATGGCGGGCAACAAGAACACGGTCCCAAGGAGTCATATTCTCATACGTATCATTTTGAAGTGCACTCAGCCGTTCTTCCAAAGAACGGATCTCGTCTGTTAAATCAATTCCCTTTTCCTGCATGAATGACTCTAACTCAGCAATCTTCTTTTTAAGCTCCGTAATCGGACGTTCAAACTCTAATTCACCGACCATGTCTATTCCCTCCTTCCCGAATGTATTTTTAATACCGTAGTTAATGTTTCTTTCATTTCGTCTCTTGGAATGACTTTATCAAGCTGACCATGCTTAAGCAAAAACTCCGACGTCTGAAAATCTTCAGGCAGATCTTCACGGATCGTCTGCTCAATTACCCTGCGTCCGGCAAAGCCGATCAAGGCTCTTGGCTCTGCAAAATTAAAATCTCCAACCGATGCAAAGCTTGCAGAAACGCCGCCGGTTGTAGGGTGCGTCATCACCGAAATGAATAACAGCCCGCGGTCGCTCAGCTTTTTAAGTGCCACACTTGTTTTTGCCATCTGCATTAAGCTGAGTATTCCTTCCTGCATTCGTGCTCCGCCAGAAGCAGTAAAAATAAGAAATGGCGTCTCTTTTTCGATGGCTTTTTCGATCGCTCTTGTAATTTTTTCTCCAACGACCGAGCCCATGCTGCCCATCCTGAAGCGTGAATCCATGACAGCGATAACGACCGGGTGGCTGTTTATGGTGCCATCACCGGTAACAACCGCTTCGTTGATCCTTGTTTTTTTTCTGTCGCTGTCTAATTTTTCGAGATACCCCGGAAATTCAAGCGGGTTTTCTGATATCATATCCTGATCATATTCTGTAAAACTGCCTTCATCTATAAGGCTTCCAATTCTCTCATACGACGACATTGGATAATGATAGCTGCATGACTGGCATACGAGCAGATTCTTCTTCAGCTCTTTTGTGTACATGATGTGTTTGCACTCAGGACATTTAGTCATGAGCCCCTCAGGTACATCCTGTTTCATTCTTTCGGTTGGAATCGTGGCATATTTCTTCTTCTTGGCGAAAAAATCTTTTAACAAAATTACACCACCCATACTATAAAATTAATGTCACAGTTCACGAGACATTAGCTGAATAACTTTCATGCTGTCCCCGTTTTTTAAATGCTCCATAATTTGCGAGCAGTCCCCTGGGTCAGGAATAAACGTTTTCCCGTGAAGCGATGAACCATAACCGGACAGTTCAATCCATAGCCTGTACAGCAAATGATTATCGCACAATCGAATAACAGCATCCTTAAACTGATAGGAGAGCTTCTGAAGCTGACCTGAATCATCTTCTTCATGCATTTGTTGAAGCAGGACATTTAAGAACTCAACATCCTTATCTTTTATCCGTTTTACCGCAAGTTCAATGCAGTCACGGAGAATGATGGATTTTGTCTCCAAAAGGTTCTGCTTCGCTTTTTTGTCATGCAAAATGAATGAAGCAAGCACCTCAACAAGCCGGTGCCCAGTAGCAGGTTTGATGAACGTACCCTCTCCCCGTCTGGTTTCAATCAGTCCAAGAAGCTCCAGTGACCGGAGCGCTTCTCTTACGGAAGACCGTCCAACATGCAGACGGTCCGTGAGTTCACGTTCTGATGGGAGCTTGTCACCGGCCTGAAGATTGTCTTCTTCTATAATTGTTTTAATCTTTTTTAAGATCTCAACATAGACTTTTTCAGATGTGCCTGACAACTGTCCTGCCTCCCTTGAGAACCTATTATTCTTTTCCAATCAATGAAAGCCGCATCGTTTTTTCAGCGATTTTCTCAGGATCCACTTTAATTCTCGCAACTCCTGTTTCCATAGCTGCTTTCGCAACCGCAGCTGCCACAGCAGGTGCCACACGAGGATCAAATGGAGCCGGAATCACATAATCCGGATTTAATTCACTTTCGGCAACAAGATTAGCAATCGCGTTAACCGCAGCGATTTTCATCTCTTCGTTAATGTGTGTTGCCCTTACATCAAGAGCACCGCGGAAAATCCCCGGGAAGGCAAGTACGTTATTTACCTGGTTAGGAAAATCTGAACGGCCTGTCCCAATGACCATCGCGCCTGCTTCTCTGGCATTTTGCGGCATAATTTCAGGATTTGGGTTAGCCATTGCAAAAATAATCGGATTCTCGCTCATCGAACGGATCATCTCTTCCGTTAATGCCCCTTCTACGGATACACCGATGAATAGATCAGTTCCGGCGATTACCTCTTTCAGGGAGCCTTCTTTTTTCGAACGGTTCGTAAACTTGGCAACCTCGCTTTTCACGCTGTTCATACCAAACGGACGGCCTTCGTAGATCGCACCCTTAGTATCACACATCACGATGTCTTTTACACCGAAACGGTCCAGCAGTTTGATGATAGCAATCCCAGCTGCGCCCGCGCCATTAACAACCACTTTGATTTCGGACATCGTACGTTTTGTAAGTTTCAATGCGTTAACGAGGCCTGCCAGCGTCACAATCGCTGTACCATGCTGATCATCATGGAAGATTGGAATATTGGTTTCTTTTTTCAGGCGTTCTTCAACAAGGAAGCAATTAGGGGCTGCGATATCCTCAAGATTCACACCTCCGAATGTTGGCTCAAGAAGCTTAACTGTCTCAACTATCTTATCCACGTCGGTTGTGTTCAGACAAATAGGAAACGCATCAACGCCTGCAAAACTTTTAAAAAGAACAGCCTTCCCTTCCATTACCGGCAACGCGGCTTCCGGGCCGATATTTCCTAGCCCAAGAACTGCAGTACCATCGGAAACTACAGCAACAGTATTGCCCTTCATCGTATATTCATAGACCTTGGACTTGTCATCATAGATATCTTTGCACGGCTCTGCCACTCCCGGAGAGTAAGCTAGACTCAAATCCTTCGCATTTCTGACAGGAACTTTAGGAGTCGATTCCAGCTTTCCTTTGTTCACTCTGTGCATATGCAGGGCTTCTTCTCGTAAAATAGACATCATTTCATCTCCTAATTTTATTAAATTAAGTAATATCAAAGGGTTGGGTGAAGCAATGTCCAACACTGGCAATGCTGTGCTCTTGCAATAATGATACAATCTGCTTGGTGGTCAGACCACCATTGACTTATGACTTATTTATTATAACAGATGCATGCAAGCTGTAAAGACATTACTTCCCTTTCAGAACCACGTTATCTGCCCCTATGAGCTCTTTAATTTTCGCGAGAAGGCCAGCGGTCGGGGCGATCAATTGGGACAGCTTTACACTTTTCCTGTCCTGTTCATAATAAAGAATAACCTCGGCATTTCCATTGCTTGATCCCAGCAGATCTTTGAGATGGTTCAAACGGGAGGAAGACAGGTTCTCCTGTATTTTAAGATAGAGAACTTGCTTTCGTACTTGAACCTCTTCCCGATGGCTCAGCGATGTGAGCTCGCCTGCTTTATTGAGCAGTACCTGTCTGGCTCCGTCTTTCTCCTCAATCGTTCCTTCTACCAGTAAAAATTGCCCCTTCTGCAGAAGTTCATGATAGGCTTTGTAAGCCTTTGGAAAGGCAACAAACTCTATTTCCCCAGACTCATCGCTTCCAGATAAGAAAGCCATGAGCTCTCCTTTTTTCGTCTTGATGGTTCTCGCTTTCGTGACCATGATGCCTAAACGCACAGCAGATCTGGCGCTTTGTTGAATTGCCTGACCGATTGTAACAGCATCAAAACTGTCGAGTACAGACTGGAATTTTTTCAGCGGATGGCCGGACAAATAAAAACCGAGCGCCTCTTGTTCAAACTTCAAACGTTCTGCCTCTTTAAAAGGAGGCACTTCCACATACTCCGGCTTCCTCAAGCTGTCCTTTTCTTCAAACAGCTGAAATTGGTTTTCTTCACGGTAAGCCTGCACCTTGTGCCCATATTCCATCGCGCGGTCCAGAGTGGCGAGGAGACAAGCTCTGTCCTGGCCAAAGTCGTCCAGCGCTCCAGCGAAGATCAAGGATTCCAGCGTTCGCTTGTTAACTGCTTTGGCAGAAGCATTAGCACAAACATCAAACAGATCTTGATACGGACGCTGCTCTCTTGCAGCAATAATGTGCTTGATGGCTTGATAACCCGCATTTTTTATGCACAACAGACCAAATCTAACACAATCTCCTTCAACAGTAAAATGGAGAAAACTGCTAATAATTGAAGGAGGCTTTACGATAATGTTTTTCTCAGCACACTCTTTAATGTATTGTTCGATCTTCTCCGGGCTGCCTGTCACACTGGACAGCAGAGCAGCCATAAAGTACAGAGGATAATTGGCTTTTAGATAAGCAAGCTGATACGCAATGATACTGTACGCTGCAGCATGGCTTCTATTAAATCCGTAATCAGCAAACCTCACGATCAAGTCATAGAGACCGTTTGCGGTTTGCTCATCATGTCCTTTTTTCAAGCAGCCGCGCACAAAGTGCTCACGCTCCCGATCGAGCACATCCCTCTTCTTTTTACTGACCGCACGCCGTAGAAGATCCGCTTCTCCTAGAGAAAAGCCAGCCATCTCTGATGCAATTTTCATAATCTGTTCCTGATAGACGATGACGCCATAAGTGGATTTCAGGATGGGTTTGAGGTCGGGATGGCGGTACTCTACTCTGCGCTGCTTATGTTTTCCCGCTATATAATCCGGGATGTTCTGCATCGGGCCGGGCCGATAGAGTGCATTGACAGCAACGATGTCTTCAAATTCCGTCGGCTGCAATTGCTGGAGCACCCTTCTCATCCCATCGGATTCCAGCTGAAATATGCCGGTCGTATCTCCTCTGCTCAGCATTTCAAAGGTATCCTCATCATTAAAAGGGATTTCGCTTAGGTTTATAGTTCTTCCAGTCCCCCTCTTCACAAGCGAGCAGATCTCCTCCAGCAGCGTCAGGTTTCTCAGACCAAGGAAATCCATTTTTAACAGCCCGATCTCTTCCAGCCATTCCATGCTGAACTGGGTCAGTGGAATTCCCTCGTTTCCAGCCTGAAGCGGTGCGTAATCCGTTAACGGGCGTCCGCTTATAATCACGCCGGCCGCATGTGTTGAAGCATGCCGCGGGAGGCCTTCCAATGTTCCTGCAACTTCAAGAAGCTTTTGGACCCGAGGTGATTCTTTGATCAGCCTCTGCAGACCGAATGACTCTTCTGCTGCCTTACTGAGCGTCATGCCAGGACGGGAAGGGATTTGTTTGGATACAGAATCTATAAGGTTTCCCGGCAGATTCAGAACTCGAGCGGTATCACGAATCGCAGCTTTAGCCGCGAGCGTTCCAAATGTAATGATCTGTGCCACCCGTTCATCCCCGTACTTCCCTTTAACATATTGAAGCACTTCATCTCTTCTTATATCCGGAAAGTCAATATCAATATCTGGCATCGTCACCCGTTCTGGATTTAAAAAACGTTCAAACAGAAGATCATGCTTGATTGGGTCAACATCTGTAATTTGCAGTACATAGGCTACGAGAGATCCCGCGGCCGATCCCCTCCCTGGGCCGGTAATCATTCCTGACTCATGTGCAAATTTCATAAAGTCCCACACGATCAAAAAATAATCATCGAACCTCATTCTGTGGATGATATCCAGCTCATATTCGAGCCTATTATGTACTTTTTCATCCGGTTCACCGTATCGTGAATCCGCTCCCTTTAAACAAAGCTTCCTTAGATAGGTTGAAGAATCAACACCTGCTGGAAGAGGAAACTCTGGTATGAGCTGCTGGTTGAACGCCAATTGAACATTGCACTCCGCCGCGATCTTCCCAGTGGCTTCAATGGCACCGGTCAGGTGATAAAAACGCTGATTCATTTCTTCTGGGGAGGTCAGGTAGTACTCCTCCGTCGGCAGAACTTCCCTGTCTGGATCATTGAGCTTCTGGCCGTTCTTTATACAGAGCAGCACTTCGTGTGATTCCGCTTCATCAGGATGAATGTAGTACGTCTCATGGGTGGCAGCGAGCGTTATATTCTCTTCTTTTGATAATTGTTCCACCTCGAGGTTGATCGTTTTTTCTTTACCTGTTCCATGGTCCTCTACCCCAAAATAAAAATGAGGGCCGAACCAGCTTTTATATAGCCTGCAAGCCTCTTTCGCCCGATCATCTTCACCTCTTGAGAGAAACTGCTGGATTTCTCCTTCAGGACCCGCAGAAATAACAAGAAGTCCGGCTGCATAGCTCTTCATTACATCTTTTTGCAAAGAAGGCATCGCAGTAGGCTCCTGCATGAGTTTTGTGCTGATTTTCAATAAGTTCTGATAGCCTTCATTATTTCTGGCATATAGAAGAAGCTTTCCAATCTCCGGTTTTTGGCGTTTGTCAAACACCGGACCAAGCAAAAGATTCACCTCGAGCCCGATAATGGGCTTAATGCCTTCTTTCAAGCATTCCTTATAAAAGGGGATCACTCCGTACATGTTGAGCTTGTCCGTGATGGCAAGAGCTGGGTATCCGAGTTCTTTTGCCCGATGAATAAGAGGCCTTAGCCTGCAAGAGCTCTCAAGCAAACTGTACTCTGTATGTATATGCAACGGAACAAATGTCATTGCAGCACTTCCTAACATCTCTTTTGATTCTTATTATAATACACCATCCTGACGTATAGAAAACAAGCATATTCCCTTGAGCGTGTCCATAAAAATGATACAGAGGGGGGATGGCGTATGAGGGATTTTCTGTCCACGATCATTATTACCTTTTTCATCGCTTTCGGCGTCATTCTTGGAGGAGCGATCATCGGGGGTCTTGCCTCTTTTCTTGTTGGAAAAGCACCATTGATGGAAACGGTGGATCTTGCTAAAAAGCTGAAGATCTGGGCGATTGTTGCGGCAATGGGCGGAACGTTTGATACCATTACAAACTTTGAACGCAGTTTTTTAAACGGCGCCACCTATGAAATTGTGAAACAGCTGGTTATTATATTTATTGCAATGGCAGGTGCCAATACAGCGATGCTTCTTCTTCAATGGCTGACACAGGAGAATTTAAACTAACATGAGAATTCCTCCTTTCTTCAACCGAAAAGGCTATCAGCGCTTCTTTTCCGGGATCATGCTGGGGTTCATCATCGGATGGCTCTTTTTTCTGATGCAATACGGCATGACCGTCGAACATTATGTCAGCACCATAGACAAACAAGCCCAGCATGTGGCTGATCTTAAAGAACAGATCGCCCAATGGAAGAGCACCTATGAAAAGAGCAACGAAGACAATGAAAAGAAACTGCGCGTCCAAAAAATAAAAGTGTTTGTGACCAACAACCAGACGCTTAAGCTTTCACAGCTAACCATTTACGAAATCTCTGAATCTGTGCAGGATCAGCTCGAAAACCTGTTGGGAGAAGATATCGAATCCATCCATAAAACAAGGATGCTTCTCTATAAAGCGATTGAAAATAAAAACTATGAAGTGGACGGAGAAAAATACAAGGTGACGGTTGATCAGTTATTTTTATATACGACCGTGGAAGTCCATGTGAAAATTATTCCCGAAGGATAAGCACGTTCGCCCTCGATTTACTGTTTTGTGACAATTCAAACAATCTGATAGCAATTTTATGCAAGATTGTTTAAAATGTTAGAAGAGAACGCAAGACAGAGGGGGTATTTTGCTTGATTATTAATCGTAAAGAAATCGCCCGTGAACAGGTCAAAAAAATACAGAACGGTTTTTCTGCCTTTGCCGAAACAAAAGAAGTAGCCGAACTCATCAAAAAAGAACTGATAAAGCTGAATATTCCTGTTCATGAAGATGTGACGGATATCGGTTCATGGTTCATTCCTGAAAAATCATAAAACGAAAAGACCCTGATCCGCAGGGTCTTTTTGTTTGCTGTTAATTCGAGCTCTGATAATCTTTACAAAGCTTCACAAGGTCTTGTACGAGACGCTTTGACTCTTCTTCACTATAGATGGTCGCCCCTGAAGCCATAGGGTGCCCTCCTCCGTTGTATCGCATTGCAAGCTTGTTGATGACAGGCCCTTTAGAGCGCAGACGCACTCTGACCTGTCCGGGCTCGTCGACGAAAAACACCCACGCCAGCATCCCTTCCACATTGGCAAACGCGTTAACAAGCAATGAAGCTTCGCTAACTGTCACGCCATACTCTTTTAAAATCCCTGCCGGCAGATGAATATACCCCGCGCAGCCATCGACAATTTTAAAGTTCTGAAGGACATATCCATTCAGCCTGGCCGTATTCTCATGTACTTTATAGAGATTATCAAAGATTTCCTGAGGGTTGATTCCCATATCCACCAGTTCTCCTGCGGCATGATAGGTTTTCACTGTCGTATTGCTGTACAAAAATCGGCCGGTATCGCTCACAATTCCCGCGTACAGCAATCGGGCAGCTGCCTTGTTTAAAACGAGCCCTTTATCCTTCCCTTGTTCGTACCATTCATAAATCATCTCGCTCACAGAGCTGGCACCCGTATCCACCCATACCACATCCCCGTATGGGTCTTCATTCGGATGGTGATCGATCTTAATCAGTTTCTCTCCCAGTTTATACCGTTCATCACTTATGCGGGGAGAATTGGCGGTATCACAGACAATGACCAATGCTCCGTTATACGTTTCGTCAGTGATGTCATCCATTTCCACAAGAAAAGTCAGTGAAGGGTCTTCCTCGCCTGTCAGATAAACTTCTTTTTCAGGAAAACTTGCCTTGATGATTTCGGCAAGCCCTCCCTGGGAACCGAGTGCATCGGGATCCGGACGTATATGGCGGTGAATAATAATTTTATCGTACGCTTTTATCCAATCGAGTATCTTATCTTTCATTTCATATCTCTCCCTTTTCTTTCCGAAGCTTCTGGCAATTCTTTTCTTCAACGATTACAATGGAGTTGGATTACTTTCATGGAGGTCAGAAGAAATATGCCGTTATTTGTGATTTTAATTGTGGTTTCTCTTTCATTTTACATCTTTTATAAAGTAAAAGAAGTGCGATCTAAAGCTGCTTATGAAAAAAGCTGGATTGCTTCAAAAGCAAAAGCAGCTTTGGGCTTATTTTTACTTTCATTCGGCCTGAACGAATTTACGATGGTGGATGACAAGATCCAGCTTTGGATCGCGATCATTTTTACAGTTTACGGATTGTTTATGATGGTTGCCGGTTATAAAATGTACAAGCATTTTCTGCCTCTGGCCATTGAAGAAGCGGAGAGGTCTCGTTCTGCACAATGAATAAAAAAAGGGTGACTCAGGTAATATCCATCTGAGCCATCCTTTTTTATTTATGACCGGTGACCGATCAATTGAGCCAGCAGCAGCGCTTTGCCGACGACCGCTCCTTCATGATAGAGCTCTACATCGACTTTTCCGAACTTTCTGCTCACTTCAAGCACACGGGGAACAATCTCAATCGTACTTTCCATCTGCACGGGTTTAATAAAATAGAACGTCAGGTTCTCGACGACAATGTCGCCTTTTTTAATTTTTCTAAGCGCCCGGCTTGCCCCTTCTATTACGAGCGTTGTCATCACCCCATAGGATACCGTTCCCAGGTAGTTCGTCATCTGCGGAGTAACTTCAAACTTATATTTAGGACCTTGTCCATCTTTCACTTCGGTAATGCTAGAAGTGATCAGATCATCAAACGTTTCTCCCACCTGGGGCTGTTTTTGAATCATCTGCAACGACTTCAGAACGTCTTGCCTTGTCAAAATACCTAGGAGCTTCTGGCTGTTATTCACGACTGGCAAAAGCTCGATCCCTTCCCAGATCATAATGTGAGCACAGGAGGCTACTGACGTTTTGTGATTGACTGTAATCGGCGAACGGGTCATCACTTTATCGATGGATGTGGACCTTTCCATTCCGATAATATCCTTGGAGGTCACAATGCCGACGACCTTCATCTGGCTGTCGATGACAGGATAACGGCTATGTTGGGTTTTGTGATTTTGCTCGTACCACTTTTCGACGTCATCTGAAGTGGTCAATAAATGAGTGTTTTCAGCAGGTATCAAAATGTCAGAAGCCAAAACAATTTCCTTTTTGATCAATTGGTCATAGATGGCTCTGTTGATCATCGTTGCCACGGTAAACGAGTCATAACTTGAAGATATGACCGGAAGTTTAAGGGAATCGGCAAGCCTTTTCACCTCTTCTGTCGTATCAAACCCGCCAGTGATCAGTACGGCTGCACCAGAGTTGAGTGCGAGCTCATGGGCATTCTCCCGGTTCCCGACAATCAGGAGACTGCCGGGGTCGACATACCTCATCATTGCATCAAGCTTCATCGCTCCGATGACAAATTTGTTCAGGGTTTTATGTAGACCTTCTCTGCCGCCAAGCACTTGGCCGTCAACGATATTAACGACCTCGGCAAAGGTCAGCTTTTCAATGTTTTCTTTTAATTTCCGCTCAATTCGTATCGTCCCTACACGTTCGATCGTGCTGACGACGCCTTGGTTTTCAGCTTCTTTAATCGCCCGGTAAGCTGTACCTTCACTCACCGATAAAGCTTTGGCAATCTGCCGGACAGAAATTTTAGAGCCGATTTCAAGTGACTCAATATATTCAATAATCTGTTCATGTTTGGTAGCCACGTTTTCCACCGTTCCTTTGGCATCTGTTTTATCTGTTCTACTAAGAATGATTAATACAGATTATACAGACAATAAATCAGAAACTCAATGATTCTTAAGCCAGGTTTCTTTGGAATCCTCATGAAGTTCACTTTTGTGGAGTTTAGGGTCTTCTGATAACGCTCCCAATGCCAGCCAAAAACGTTTCGTCTGTCCTATAAATGCAACCAACGCAAAAGCCAGCCAAAGGAGTGAAAAAATAAAAGATGGACTGCCTAATTTTGAAAAATTCAGGTGTGGAATCCCGTAAACAAGAAGCGCCAACAGACATAAAGCTTTTAACGTACGGTTACTGGACATTATAAAACCCCCTTATCCCATGCTTATGCATCATGACAAGGAGGCAGACTATCCAGACAGCTATCTTTCGATGGATTCACCCGGTTTAAGGACTTTTCCTTCCACTTTTAATGAGGATACAAACTGATCCGCATCCTGCTCGATGACAGGGAACGTATTATAATGGATCGGCACTGTAAGTTTGGCGTTCAACCATTCAGCTGCCGTGGAAGCATCTTCCGGACCCATTGTAAAGTTGTCACCGATCGGCAGGAACGCGACGTCGATGTTGTTTCTTTCACCAATCATTTTCATATCAGAGAACAGGGCAGTGTCCCCTGCATGATAGATGGTCTTTCCTTCTGCGGTAAACAGAACCCCTGCAGGCATCCCTGTATACACGACCGTTCCATCTTCTTCAGTAAAGCTGGAACCATGGAAGGCTTGCGTCCATTTCACATGGCCCCACTCGAATTCACGGCCGCCCCCAATATGCATCGGATGGACATTGAGCCCCTTTGACCCAAAGTACTCGGCCAGCTCGAAGGGGGCAACAATTAAACTGTTATTCTTTCTAGCGATTTCCTCCGCGTCGCCCGCATGGTCATTGTGTCCATGTGTCAGCAGGATCACATCGGGTTTTACATCTTTGATATCCACCACAGCAGTACTATTGCCTTTAATAAAAGGATCAATCCAGATGGAATGTTTTTCTGTCTGAATCTCTAGTGCAGATTGTCCGTGAAAAGTCAGCTTCATGTTCAACATCTCCTTTTACTTACTATCTTCTTCAATTCGCAATTATACCTTCATTTCCTTCTCATTTCCGTTTTTTCTGATTCTTAAACGCGCCATTTCGATTGATGCTTCGTTTACATCCCTCATCCATAGTGATACATTGAAGGCATAGGTTAACTCTATTGAAATCAAAGAATCCGTCATACATAAGAAAGGAAGATACCGATCATGCAAAAAATCGAAGCACTCTCAACTTGGATGAAAGAACAAAATATTCAGGGAGCCTTTGTAACCTCAACAGCCAATGTTTACTACTTGACTGGTTTCCGTTGTTTTCCCCACGAGCGCCTTCTGGGTGTCTTTGTTTTCCAGGACAAAGAACCGATTCTTGTCTGTCCTGGAATGGAAGAACTGCAGGCAAGAAACGCCGGTTGGAAGCACGAGATCATCGGTTTCTCAGATACCGACAACCCATGGGAATTGCTCTCTGAACGAATCACCGACCGCGGCATTACTTCGGTGGATTCCATTGCCGTTGAAAAGGAACATCTTTCATATCACCGCGGTATGCAGCTGTTGAACCTGTTTCCTAATGCTTCTCTCGTTTCAGTGGAACATGAACTGAACGCCATGAGACTGATCAAAAGCGAAGACGAAATCTCCATTCTTCGTGAAGCCGCCCGCCTTGCAGACTTTGGCGTAGAAACAGGTATTGCAGCGATCGGAAATGGGGTGACCGAACTTGAGCTCGTTGCTGCGGTGGAATACGCCCTTAAGAAAAAGGGAGCCGCAGAGATGTCGTTCTCCACAACGGTGCTTGCCGGCGAAAAATCGGCCATGCCTCATGGGAATCCTGGACTGAAAGAGATTCAGCCAGGTGATTTTGTCTTGTTTGACCTAGGCGTAGTCGTGGACGGCTATTGTTCCGATATTACAAGAACAGTCGCTTTTCAATCTGTTTCTGAAAAGCAAAAAGAAATCTATGAGATCGTCAAGAAAGCGCAGCAGGCTTCTCTTGATCTCAGTAAACCCGGTACCCGCGTGGGCGATCTTGACCTTGCAGCAAGAAAAATGATAGAAGATGCCGGCTACGGCCGATACTTCCCTCACCGCATCGGCCACGGTCTCGGCCTCGATGTTCATGAACACCCATCCATGAACGAGAAAAATAACGATAAGCTGACTAAAGGCATGGTATATACGATCGAACCCGGCATCTACCTGCCGGAAGTAGGCGGCGTGCGGATTGAAGATGATGTGTACATCACAGAAAATGGCCACGAGTGCCTCACTCAGTTTACGAAAGAACTAGTGATCGTTAAATAACAGCAGTAATAGAAAAGCGGATCCAGTGCGGATCCGCTTTTCTTATTGATCAATAAATTCGTGCACAGATTTAAATTCCAGTCCATGGGCGTCCGCCACCGCCTCGTACGTAACATACCCTTCCAACGTATTGATTCCTTTGAGAAGCGCTTCATTTTTCCGGCAGGCTTCTTTATATCCCTGATTGGCGATCTGCACCGCATAAGGAACGGTTACATTCGTAAGGGCGATCGTTGATGTTCTTGGCACAGCCCCCGGCATATTGGCTACAGCATAGTGAAGCACACCATGCTTTTCATAGGTCGGATTGTCATGTGTTGTGATTTTATCTACCGTTTCAAAAATTCCCCCTTGGTCGATCGCCACGTCAACGACCACGGATCCCGGTTTCATGGATTTGATCATTTCTTCAGTGACCAGCTTTGGCGCTCGTGCTCCAGGAATGAGAACTGCACCGATCACAAGGTCTGATTCACTGACTGCCAGTGCGATATTCAAAGGATTGGAGATCAGGGTATTGATTTCATTACCAAAGATGTCATCAAGCTGCCTCAGTCTCTCCGGGCTTAAATCAATGATGGTAACATCCGCACCGAGACCCATTGCAATTTTTGCTGCATTCGTCCCGACGACACCTCCGCCAATGATGGTTACTTTTCCCCTTTTCACTCCTGGTACTCCGCCAAGAAGGATCCCTTTTCCTCCTTTAGGTTTTTCAAGGAATTGTGCACCGATCTGCGCAGACATCCTTCCCGCGACCTCGCTCATTGGTGTCAGAAGCGGCAGCGAACGGTTCGGCAGCTGTACAGTTTCATACGCAATGCCAACAACTTTGCTGTCAATCAATGCTTTCGTTAATTCGGGCTCAGGAGCAAGGTGCAGATAAGTGAATAGAACGAGTCCTTCCCTGAAATACCCGTATTCCTCCGGAAGCGGCTCCTTTACTTTCATGACCATATCCATGGACCATGCCTGATCAGCGGTCTGAACAATCGTTCCTCCCGCTTTTTCATACTCGCTGTCATGGAAACCTGAACCCTCGCCCGCACCCGATTGTATAAACACTTCATGGCCGGAAGCAACTAAGTTAAGCACACCCGCTGGAGTCATTGCCACACGATTTTCATTATTTTTCACTTCTGTCGGAACACCGATCTTCATTTTTCATCCTCCTCATTGTGGACCAATGATCATTATGTAAAAACGTGTCAATGTTTATACTTACCATACCACTAATAATAAAAACTAATACATTATTTGCGGTGGCGGTTGATGACATCTAAACCTCCGGTCGCTGAAATGATACTGCCAGTGATCATGTCTGAGTTCTCTTCACACAGAAACGCGATCAGCCGGGCGATATCCTCCCCTGTACCGGAACGTCCGATCGGTGTATCCTTATCTTTTAAAATTCTTGCTTCTTCGATGCCCGCTTCCTTCATGTCACCGATAATGTTTCCGGGACAGACCATATTGGCGGTAATGCCATGCTCCGCCTCTTCCAGGGCCACCGTCTTCGTTAACGAGACGAGACCGACTTTTGCTGCACTGAAGGCTGAACGGTAAACCCAGCCCGGAGTATATTCTGCGTCCTGAAAACCATACGTGATGATCCGCCCAAAGCCGTTTTTTCTCATTACCGGGATCGTCATTTTCAGAAAATGATAAACAGAGCTTAGATTCCCATCGATCATTTCGTACCATTCATGATCTTCGTAATCGGCCAGTTTTTTCCGTTCAAACACATATGGGCCTGCATTATTTATAAGATAGTCGATACGCCCAAAGCGGTCCATCGCAGATTCACAAATATGCCTGATATCTTCTTTTTGTGTCACATCTCCTTTTACAAAATGAATTCGGCTCCCGAAGCATTCCCAATCCCGCTTAAGCCGGCTCACCGCGTTTTCATCGCTACGATAGTTTACAGTGATGGAACACCCCTGCTTGATTAGCTGTTCTGACACCTTTTTGCCAAGCCCTTTAGATCCTGCTGTAACAATGGCATGCCTCACCGTTCCACCTCCAAAAAATCTGCTTTCCTTTCTTCATTATCATTGTAACCATTTCCCCATAACTAAGTCTATTCAGGACCACAGCGATGCGCCATTAATACAGACAAAAAGGCAGACAAAAAAGCAGAACGACTTGGTCATCCTGCTTTCTGTCTGCCTGGCTTATTGCAGGCTTTCTTCATCTTCGGCTTTTGATTTCGACTTTCCCTGATCGAGATAGTCAGCTACCCCGCTTTGATAAGATTCGTTGATCTGCTGCTGTATGGTAATTTCATTTTCCTGATCAAAATCCACAAATGATACTGGTTTCTTTTCGGTCAAGTTCATCATCCTCCTTCATCTTTTAACCCTATTGTTCACTAATGAAGGAGAAAATTGTGTGCCACAATCTGGGTAATCAGATCTTAGTTTTAGCGGTCTCTAGAGCAGCACGGACGGCTTCAAATCCGGTTCCGCCCGCTGAATTCCGTCTGGAGACGACCGTCTTGGCCTGAAGAACTTCAAACACATCCTGTTCAAAACAGGGTGAAGCTGCCAAATATTCTTCAAAAGGAAGATCAAGTAGGAAGATGTTCTTCTGGATGCAATTGAGCACCAGTTTACCGACAATTTCATGAGATTCACGGAATGGAATGCCTTTGCTGACAAGATAGTCAGCAAGCTCTGTCGCATTGGAAAAATCAGATGACACTGCTTTCTGCATATTTTCCTTGCGGACCGTAAGACTTTCAAGCATGCCGGTAAAGATGGACAAGGAACCTCTTAATGTGGTCACTGCATCAAAAAGCGGCTCTTTATCCTCCTGCATATCTTTGTTGTAAGCTAGTGGCAGCCCCTTCAGCACGGTAAGAAGCGAGATTAGGCTGCCGTATACACGTCCTGTTTTCCCTCTGATCAGTTCTGCCATATCAGGGTTCTTTTTTTGCGGCATCATGCTGCTTCCTGTGGCGAATGAGTCGCTGATTTCCACAAACTGAAACTCCTGAGAAGACCAAAGGATCAGCTCTTCACAAAAACGTGAAAGATGCATCATCACGAGCGATGCATTGCTGCAGAACTCAACCAAAAAGTCACGGTCACTCACTGCGTCCAGACTGTTTTGATAAATATCTCCAAAGCCGAGAAGCTGAGCTGTATAGGTTCTGTCGATCGGAAAGGTTGTACCTGCAAGGGCGCCTGCACCGAGAGGACATAGATCAATACGCTTCAAGCTGTCAGTAAGCCTTTCTTTATCCCGCTGAAACATCCAGAAATACGCCATCAGATGATGCGCAAAGGATACCGGCTGTGCTCTTTGAAGGTGGGTATAACCAGGAAGGATGGTTTCCACATGCTCTTCAGCAAGAGACACCAATACCGTTTGAAGCTGGTTGATCTGCTGAATGAACGAAGATACCTGCTTTTTCATGTACAGATGGATATCTGTAGCTACCTGGTCATTCCTGCTTCTTGCCGTATGAAGTTTTCCTCCGACCGGTCCTACTTCGTCGGTCAAAAGCTTTTCCAGGTTCAAGTGGATGTCTTCATAGTCGACTTCATACTCCAGTTCACCATGCTGGGCTTTTTTCAGCAGCGTCTTGAGACCTCCTCTGATGGTCTCTGCTTCTTCCTCTGTTATGATGCCGCATTTCGAAAGCATTGTCACATGAGCGATGCTTCCTGCAAGATCTTCTTCTACCAATTCTTTATCAAATGAAATGGAAGCACCGAATTCATCGACCCATTGTTCAGCCGCTTCGGTAAATCTTCCCCCCCATAATTTAGAAGTCATGCTTTCACCCCGTTATGCTGCACCTTGCTGCTCACTTTTGTCGGCAATCCCCATAATGAAATGAATCCAACAGCATCCTGATGATTGAACGTGTCCTCCGTGCTGTATGTCGCAAGTTTTTCATCATAAAGGGAGAACGGTGATTTTCGGCCTTCTACGATCGCATGCCCTTTGAACAGCTTTACACGCACAACGCCGGTAACATATTTTTGGGTTTCCTGCAAAAAGGCCTGAAGCGCCTGGCGTATAGGAGAGAACCAAAGACCTTCATAAATCACTTCTGTAAGCTTTTTCTCAACGACAGGTTTAAAATGGGCGACTTCTTTCACAAGTGTAATGTCTTCCAGTTCACGATGTGCCTTCAATAATGTTACCGCAGCAGGGCATTCGTAGATTTCTCTTGATTTAATACCCACCAAACGATTTTCCACATGATCGATTCGTCCAATGCCATGTGCACCGGCCACTTTATTCAAATACTGGATCAGCTGCTCCAAGCTGTAAGGAATGCCGTTTAGCTCTACAGGTACACCCTCGTTAAATGTGATCTCGATGATTTCTGCTGTATCTGGCGTAAATTCGAGAGGAGCGGTCAGGTCATACGCTTCTTCTGGAGGCGCCGCCCATGGGTCTTCCAATATTCCGCATTCGTTGGCTCTGCCCCATAGGTTTTGATCCACAGAATAAGGACTGTCCAGTGTAGCAGGAATCGGGATATTATGTTTTTTTGCATATTCAATTTCTTCATCGCGCGACCATCCCCACTCGCGGACGGGGGCAATGACCTCAAGATTCGGGTTCAATGCAGAGATGGAAACTTCAAATCGAACCTGATCGTTGCCTTTCCCCGTACACCCATGAGCCACCGCATGAGCTCCGTACTGTTCTGCGACCTCGACGAGTTTTTTTGCGATCAGCGGTCGGGAAAGAGCTGAAAGCACGGGGTATTTCCCTTCGTACATGGCATGGCTTTGGAGAGCCGGCAATACAAACTCTTCAGCAAACTCTTTTTTAACATCTAAGCTGATGGATTCAATCGCTCCTACCATGAGCGCTTTTTCTTTAACAAAGTCCAAGTCCTTGCCTTCTCCCACATCAAGCCCAAGTGCAATGACATCGTACCCCTTTTCCTGGAGCCACTTAATCGCTACTGAAGTATCCAATCCGCCTGAATACGCTAATACCACTTTTTTATTCGCCATCTATAAAACCCCTTTGCATTAAAATACTAAACTATAAATTTTTATACATCCACAAGTAAAAATAAAAGAAGCTGCCTTTTGCAACTTCAAATTATTTCTTCTGAATACACTATAACAACATTTTGAGCGATTTTCAATAATTATTTATCAATATGTATAAATATTAGTTTTTATTCATTCGCAACTTCATGTCTTTTCATGTAAAATAAGGGTGAGGTGAAACACATGGCATCTGATTTTGTTTATAACGAACGGTTAGGCATCGAACTTCCTTTGTTGCAAAAGTCCTGGGAAGAATACTCTCCTGCCAGGCAGGAGGGAATATTGGCCCAATGGGAATCCGTGAGGGGCACCATTCCTGACCGGATCCATTCAATAGAACAGATCATCAACACGAAACAGGATCAGCTCAGTGTGGAAGAAAACTTTGAACGCTCCTGCACTCTGAATTGGGAGATCGCTGAACTGGCATCTGTGATCAATGACTTATGGCTTTGGTACAGAACACATCAGGATATCAGCCTGAAACTTCACATATAAATACAAAACACCCGAAATCATTTCGGGTGTTTTGTATGGTCTATGCATAAACATTATAACTGTTTTTCAATAAGAAAGCGTTTTTGATAAAATTTATGAGCAAACTCCGTCACTTCTCTGGACTTTTGGTAGTTCATGGTCGCTCCAAAAAGAACACCGAGCAAAGGAATGCCCTGAACCATCTTTTTCTTTAGCATGGTAATGATGATTCCCTTTATTCCTTGTTTGAGCGGCATCGACAGCCAGGAAACATCGGCCACAGATTCGTCGCCCACATAAAAGAATGCATCTCGTTCTCCGTTTGAGATCTCAACAAGAAGCTCGTTCCAGCTTTCATGCTGATAGCGTTTTGGCAAAGTGGACGCATGAAATACCTTTAAGGACATCATCATTTCAGACGGTCTCTGAATATCATATCCATAATTCATTGCAATGTATTGTATGGAACGCACTTGCAGAGCAATCATTGCCGGGATATCCATCCCCAGCAGCAGCAGTCCGCCGGTACCGGAAAGCCCGCCCTGTGCCAATGAAATAATTCTGCTTCTGGCAATCTGCTGCTGTGCAATATATGTAAGCTGTTCGATTGTACATGTTTGTAGATCTTCAATATCCTCTATTTCGGAATTAAAAATACGTGCTTCGGACAACAGCCTCTCTCTCACATCTGTTTGGTACCTGGAATTTTGAATCAATGCGTGAACATGAAACAGTGCAGAATCAATAAAATCATTCATTTTTTCAATGAGTGCCGGGTTCAATTGATTCAACTGATTTTTAATCCACCGTTCATAGGTTGCTTCAAAATCTGTCGGCTCATAGTCAAAATAACTGGATTCCCACTGGGTGATGGATTGCCATACTTTTTCCTCTCTTGAAGTTAAGCTCACAATTCAACCTCCTGCCTTTAGCACATTTGTTATACATATTATACATTCTTTTCAACGATAAAAACAAAAAACCCGAGGAAATCTCTTTAACAGAGGTATACAACCTGAGGAGGCACCCTTAACGTGTACAGTCCGGGAAACGAAACCCAACCATAAAAACAAAGACAGCTTTGTTGGAAAAGCTGTCTTTATCATAACCATTATTTAGATAGTCTCACAGTATCCCTGGCGATCATAACTTCTTCATTCGTAGGGATGATGATAACCTTAACCGGTGAATGAGGATAGCTGATGAATGCTTCTTTTCCGCGTATTTTGTTTAGTGCAGGATCCCAGTAAACGCCCATGAATTCCAATCCTCTAAGAACACGTGCACGGACTGTATCACTGTTTTCACCGATGCCTGCTGTAAAGATAATCGCATCAAATCCTGCCATACGCGCCGCATATGAACCGATATATTTATGGATACGAGACGCAAAAACTTCTAGAGCAAGCTCTGCTCTTTCGTTTCCTTCTTTTGCTTTTTGCTCAATGTCCCGGAGGTCGGAAGAGAATCCGGATACACCAAGCATACCGCTCTTATGATTTAATACGTTTAGTACTTCTTCCGCAGTTTGTCCTGTTTTTTGCATGATATAAGGGATCAATGCCGGATCAATGTTACCGGAACGTGTTCCCATCGTCACACCTGCCAACGGAGTGAAGCCCATAGAGGTATCAATGGATTTCCCGCCCTCAATGGCCGCAATACTCGCACCATTGCCTAAATGGCAGGATAAAAGGCGGAGCTGCTCGACCGGACGTCCAAGCAGTTCGGCTGCACGCTCTGAAACATACTTATGGGAAGTACCATGGAATCCGTATTTTCGGATGCCGTACTTTTCATAATATTCATATGGTAAACTATACAAAAAAGATTGCTCAGGCATGGATTGGTGGAACGCCGTATCGAACACTGCCACAGCAGGCACGTTTGGCAAAATTTCTTTGAACGCTCTGATACCGACAACATTAGCCGGGTTATGAAGAGGTGCCAAGAAAGAAAGTTCCTCGATTTCTTCAAGGACCCTATCAGTGATTACTGCTGAATCATGGAACTTTTCACCGCCGTGAACGACACGGTGGCCGATCCCTTCAATCTCATCATAAGAGGAGATGATTTCATGGGCCGTTAACTTTCCGAGCAGTTTTTTAACTGCTACTCCATGGTCGGGAACATCTGTTACTTCTTGTATTTTTTCTCCATCTACTTCAATAGTAAAAATGGAGTCATTTAAACCGATACGCTCAACTACACCTTTTGTGAGAACATGCTCTTCAGGCATCTCGAGCAGCTGAAATTTCAGTGAAGAACTCCCAGCGTTGATTGCGATAATTTTTGCCATTCGTTTAGCTCCTTAACAGCAATGAAAAAGAAGTGCATAAATGACATGAACTTCTACCATTGTAAATTCATAATATCCTTAACCATTTAAACACCCATGCTCACTTATTTCAAGCTTGTAAAACGTTTTTTGTACATATTCGTTATATTCAGAAATGAATTCGTTTGCATGCGGGGTGTTCCAATGGAGTATTGCTTCAGGAGAAACGAAAGCTTTTTGGGTTTCAGGGTTGTTAGATGGCATTACTTGCGATTCGACATGATTTACTTTCACTTGCATATCACTTCATTTTCATATATTGGGCCAATAAAAAAACTCCAGCTCACATTAAACTGTACCCCTTGTAAAGGACATTGTAAAAAAACTAGGCTACTTTAAGAAGATGATCTCTGTATTGAACAGGGGTCATCTTTTTCATATTCCATTGGTATCTGTCGTAATTGTAATAGCGAATGGCATCTTTTACTTCTTGTTGGAGCTCTTTTAAGGTTTCACACGATTTTACCTCAAGCAGGTCCTTAAAATGTCCAAAAAATGATTCCTGAGGGGCATTGTCCCAACAATTTCCCCTCCGGGACATGGACTGTCTCAATTTGCATTTTTTAACCAATTTTTGATAAACAGGACTTGTATAGTGCCCACCCTGGTCAGAGTGAATATAGGCTCCTTTAGCTAATTTAATCTTCTTGTTTCTTTTTAGGTTTTTAAGTGTATCTGTAGCGATATTAAGTGTCACTCGATCAGAGACCTTATGTGCTAATACTTCATTCGTAGCTGCGTCAAAAATAGTGGATAAATACGCTCTGTTTCCTTTTCCAAAATACAAGTACGTGATATCGGTAAGAAGGACCTTATAGGGGACTCCCTGTTTAAATTGTCTATTCAGCAGATTGGGAACCACCTTGTGCTCCTGTGTCGCTTTGATCGTCCGCTTGTATGGATTGGCTCTCCGAATAGGGCATTCAATCCCGTATTTCTTCATGATCCTTCGGATTAATTTAAGGTTTGCGACAACACCAAATTGAGCAGCCAAAACCATCTTGATCTGCCGTGCCCCTTTCTTGCGATTCTTAAATTTGTACGCCTTTAGAATCAAGTCGCGCCAGGCCACATCCTTTTTCTCCTTCACTTTTCTTCGTTCTACTTGTTCAGCTGAAAAATAGTTATAATAACCCTGACGGGATACACCAGCGACTTTACAGAGGTGGGAAACCATTCCTTTTAAGTAGTACTTCTCAATGACAGATTGGATCAGATTGAATTTCTGGTCCGCTGATACCTTTATTTCTTTTTCTTTTGACCCCTTTCGGCAAAGCGAATCTTTTTTAATAGTTCGTTCTCTGCTTTCAACAAATTATTTTCGGCCTCTAGTCGAGCAAACTTATCTTCGACGGATAACTCTCCGTCCTTAGATCGGCCTGAATTGCCTGCCCTTGTATCACGGAGTCCCATAACACCTTGATTACGATAAGCCAATCGCCACCTGTTGGCCGCAGCCTTAATACGTTCCATTCCAACAATCTCTATATCAAATCCACAATCTTCGAAGATCTCTCTCGGAAACTTCCCCTGATTATTTTCAGTGATAAAGATCTCTTTAAATTCGTCTGTATAGGTAATTCCTTTGGTGCTTACTGACTTTACATAAGGATTTTTGGATAATAACTCGATGTCTTTTTTCGAGAATAATTTTTTACTCATACTCTTCTCCCGTACCATTTTTTCTTCATTGTACATAAAAAGACCCTCTGCAGTAGACTTTTTTTAAGTGTCTACTACACAGGGTACAGTTTACATTGAAGCCGGGGCTTTTTTATCATGAGCGTGTTAGTTCGGTGCTAAACCACTGGTTCATCTGGCTCATTACGCTCGCCATCGCTTGTTTTTTAGAAAAGGACGGAAGATCAACAAGCAGGGCGTGCTTTGGTTTGATGGTTTGTTCTCCGTTTTTTTGCAGCAGAACGATGCTTTTGGCCTGGCTTTCCTGTTTAAAGAGTGACATGGGCAGCTGGATCATCCCCAAAATTACTGCACGTTCCTTCAGCATAGCTTGAAGCAAAGGGGCTTGTTCGCTTGAAAACAATGAATTCGGCACGAGGAACACGCCAAAGCCTGAATCTTTTAAATAATTGATGCTTTGTTCGATAATTAAATGGTGTGTGTAAGTATGTCCCTTTTCTGAAAACACCTTGAACTCCTTAGCTGTGTCATCGTCAGGATAAAATCCGACCGGCAGATCGGACACTACGATTTCAACAGGGTCCACATATAGAGGCTTGATGCTGTCCTGATGATAAAATTCCACGTTATGCTTCTGCAGATTGGATATGATCCAGGCCAAACGAAGAAGTGTTTCGTCCACTTCAACTCCGAAGCTTTTAACGCCCTCGCCAAATTGATTCAACACCGTAGTCAGCAGGTTTCCTGATCCGGCTGCGGGATCGAGAATCACGAATTCTTTTTTCTGCTGCATGAGTTTTTGTACAAGATATCCGACAAATAAGCCTACTGCATCTGGTGTCATCGCATGATGCGGCTGGATGGCTTCCTTCATCCCTTTTAAAACAGCGAGCTGAAAGGCTTTTCTGATTTCTTCCGCTTCCATCGCATCAAGATTGATCTTTGCGTATTCTTTTTCTAAGAAGGCTTTCGTTATTTGCGAAACCTCGTCCGGTATCTCTTGATGGAACAAGTTTTCACCTGTTTCCACAAGCGCGTCGAGATAGGTTACTTCTTCTTCTTGCTTAATTCTCTCAGATGATTGGTCAATCACTGTAAAAAGCTTTTCTATGTTTGAAAGGCTGCTCATCTTATTTCCTCCTATATCCTTACAGCTGGTTCTCTATTGTTCAATGAAGCGTTTATGGGAGATGGAACACCGTTAAAAAACTCCGGAGCAAGCGTCCGGAGTCTTTTTGTTTAATTAGCAGCTTTTGCAGCTTCGATAGCAGCTTCGTAATTTGGGTGGTTTGTTACTTCATCCACATATTCCACATACGTGATTTTGTCTGAACTATCCACCACAAAAACAGCCCTTGCAAGAAGGCGTAATTCTTCGATCGCTACACCGTATGCTTGGCCGAATGACAAATCACGGTGATCGGAAAGGGTCTGCACGTTCTCTACACCTGCAGCAGCGCACCAGCGTTTCTGGGCGAAAGGCAGATCAACAGAGATGGTTAAGACCTTAACATTGTCGAGCTTGGATGCTTCTTCGTTAAAACGGCGGGTCTGCGCATCACAAACGCCTGTATCGACAGAAGGCACAACAGAGATCAATCGAACAGACCCCTTTGAATTTGCTAACGTCACTTCTGAGAGGTCGTTGGCAAGCACCTTGAAATCTGGAGCCTGGTCACCAACCTTCACTTGCTTGCCTGCCAGCGTAACTGGTTTTTCCTTAAATGTTACTCCCATGAAAAAGCCTCCTTTATTTAATTATGTACATGTTTCATAATAAAGCGAAGACCGCGAATGTGCAAATAAAATGTAATGCTGAAATGACCAGGCTTTTGTCCAATTGAAGCTGGATTAAGTGATGAAACGATGCCCCAAAGAAAAAAGCTAACTGCTAAAACAGTTAACTTAGAAAGGGTTCTGCTGCTGGTTCTGATTCTGCTGCTGGTTCTGCTGAACATTTTGTCTGTTCTTGTTGTTCATCATATGCTGGATCTTCTCCACCACTCCTGGAGCCAGGTCAAGCAGGCGTTCATAAAGATGAGTGCTATTATCCAGGTGAATGGTTTTTACGCCTGTAGAACCAACGATTAAGAACGCGATTGGAGTAATTGAAACACCTCCGCCGCTTCCTCCGCCAAAAGGAAGTTCCTCTCCGGAATTCTGTCCCTGCTGCTGGCCGCCTCCGTGGTTTTGCTGATCACTGTTGTTGAATTCGCTTCCTCCTGCTGCAAAACCAAAACCTACCTTAGAAACGGTCAAGATCACACTGCCATCCGGCGTTTCTACAGGATCGCCGATAATCGTGTTCACATCGATCATTTGCTTCAAATTTTCCATTGCCGTCTTCATAAGGCCTTCAATAGGATGCTCAGACATGTGATGTTCCTCCTGCTATATATTTTTTAGATTTCTTGTTTTTGCTGGAGCTTATTTTTCTCCAATGTTTCAACATCTGTAACATGACGACAATAGCATGCCCGATTTTAAAAGAAATCATACAGGATAGCCTGGTTTGCGTAAGAGTGCCTTGATATACAGGTATGACCTGAATGGAAGGAACGCCTTTTAAAGAGACAAAGTGTGATAATATGCCGAGCACATTTCCTTTTAGGGCCCAGATCGCACCTGAAGCAACAGCGGTTGATGCTGCATCACCCAACCCAAACCTGCTGTCCCACCTTACCTCTGAAATTTTTACTTTCTTCAAAAAGCGCCTGAGGATTCGATAGAACCCCGTAACCTGAACAAGGAGCCGGCTGTATTTTTTGTAGTTTTCCTTAATGGTCTGTACGGTTATCTTTGTTTTTTTACGTTTAGCGCCAGTAGTTCCTTTTGATTTTTCCTTGACTTCAATCTTTTTTTCGGAAGTATTGACTTTAACTTCTGGCACAGCAAAAGAATAAGAAATAAATTTCCAAACTGACACTTTGAGCCGCAAAAAATCATCGTCCCCTTGATGAGAATATAAAAAGGATACGTGTACGGTCGAAAACAAAAGAACAATAAATAGAAGCAATAAAATAAAAAGCACAATAAAAAAAATCATCACAGGCCATACTTCCTTTCATTCTCATTATGGTCTGGGTGAGAAAAAATAAACCTGTTTCGATTAACAAAAGGAATTCATAAAAGAAAGTAGAAGTTGATACTGTGACAGACACATTTCCACAGGAGGCCTTTACATGGCAGACGAACGCAGAAATTTATACTTGTTCTATAAACAGGAAGATGAAGTATTAAAAAAAGTGGACCCTTTACTTACTCTTGCTGAAAATTATGAATTTAAGATCGTGGATGACCATAAGCAAGCCAATATCATCGCTTCTATTGGAGGGGATGGTGCCTTTTTACAAGCCGTAAGAAAAACAGGCTTTCGCGAAGATTGCTTGTATGTCGGTGTCAGTACGGGAGAACTCGGATTTTACTGCGACTTTAAAATAGATGATCACCAGGGAATGAGCTCCGCTATGGACAACCACCAGGTGGAAGTACGAAAATATCCAACATTGGCTGTAACGATGGACTATGATGATTCAACGTTTTTTTGCCTGAACGAATGCTCCATCCGCTCCTCCGTCATCAAGACGTTTGCAATGGATGTATTCATTGATGATCTGTACTTTGAAACCTTTAGAGGAGACGGAATGATCGTATCCACTCCCACCGGGAGCACGGCATACAATAAATCAGTCACCGGTGCGGTCGTCGATCCAAAGCTGCAGTGCTATCAGGTGAGCGAGATGGCATCATTAAACAATAACCTTTACCGGACGCTTGGTTCTTCCTTTCTATTAAGCAGTGAGAGAAAGCTGACTTTTAAGTTCGAACAGGACAATAACCAGTATCCGATCATCGGCATTGATAATGAAGCTTTAAGCATCAGGCACTCAGAAATCATTCGATTTGAGCTGTCCGATCGAAAAGTAAAAACAGTGAAACTTAAGGATAATTCATTTTGGCATAAGGTCAGGAGAAGTTTCCTGTAACCACAATCAGAACAGACAAAAAAGCCCGCAGTTTCTGCGGGCTTTTTTGTCTGTTTATATTTTAGCGATGAAAAGCTCTGTACTGAATGGAATTATCGATGATCGTGTAAAGGACTTTTGCTTCGAGAATGAGTTCCGGGCCACCAGTAAGGATATCCTTGTCCAGCACCGTAAAATCTGCATCAAATCCAGCTTCAATCCTTCCTCTTGAATGTTCTTTATTGATCGCGTAGGCACTTCCTTTTGTATAGAGCTCAACGGCTTGGTAGGCTGTGAGCTTTTCTTCCTTCTGATAGCCTTCATGGGTTTCATCCGGTTTTCTTCTAGTAACTGCCGCATAGATGCCCTCTAATGGATTCACCGCCTCGATCGGAGCATCTGATCCTCCTGCACAATGGAGGCCATGGTCCAATAAAGTTTTCCAAGCCAGAGCATAAGGAATACGTTCCAGGCCTAACCGTTCGATGAGCCATGGAAAATCAGAAGGAACAAAGCTTGGCTGGATGTCAATGACGATCGGAAGCTGCTTCATCTGCTCAATCAGATCCGGCCGGACGAGCCCCGCATGAATGATTCTGTCCCGCTCTTCGGTTACGGCGGGATGGGAACGGATCGCTTCCAGGGTATACTCTAAAGATAAATCTCCTATCGTATGAACAGCGACAGCCATGTTAAGTGTTCTTGCTTTTTTTACGAGATCCTTTAACTCCTCGGGCTGATGGATGGCTACTCCTGATATATCCGGCGCATCATTGTAGGGTCTGCTTAATAGTGCGGTTCGGCCTCCGAATGCGCCATCACTGAAGATTTTCATAGCTCCAAACTCAATATACGGAGATTCATTTTTTGAAAAATTGGACTGGCGATAATCACTGGCCACACTATGATGAACAAGCAGATGGGCCTTGAATTTTACAGAATTTCCATTCAGCACTTCCTTGAATGCGGATGCTGTTTTCTCAAACCCCCCATAATACCCCAAGTCTTCAGTATGTCCCCCGGTAAGCCCGAGCGAGATCAGATCATGAACAGATGCAGCCAATGCATTCGATATGTATTCTTCGGTTACTGTGGGCACAGCCTTTTTAACGAGGTCTGCAGCGCTGTCTAAAAGGTATCCTGTTGCCTCGCCGTTTTCATCACGGACGATAATGCCTCCCGGGGGATTTTCTGTCTCTTTCGTAATCCCTGCCAGTTCCAAGGCTTTGCTGTTTGCCAAAAAAGCATGGCGGCACACACGTGAAAGGAGCATTGGATGCTGTGGAACCAGCTCATCAAGCTCGAGTCTATGAAAAATTTTTCTGTCCAGAAAATTATTTTCATTCCATCCATCACCAATGATCCAATTTCCCGGATATTCTTTTTCTGCTTCGCTTTTTAGAAACCCCCCCATCTCTTCTGCTGAAGTAAAATGAGAGAGATCCCGTCTGAGCAGTTTCTCTCCATGTCCAATGATGTGAAGATGGCTGTCAACAAAACCTGGAAACATCGTAGCGCCACCCAGATCAATGGTAGATTCCAATTGATCTCCGTACTTTTTTAGCAGCGATTGTACTGTTCCTGTCTCTGTGATGGTCTTTCCTTCCACATAGACGGCTTCTACAGTCTCACCTTCTTGCACAAGCGTATATATGTTGCCATTACAATATAAAGTTCCCATGCCACACCTCTTTAACTAGTGAAATGAACCATCTATTTTCGAATATAAAAAGGCAGGCCTTTTTGCCTGCCCTCATTATTAACTGCCTTTTACTTCTTTTTCGCGCAGTTCGATGCGGCGTATTTTTCCGGATGTCGTTTTTGGCAGATCAGAAACAAATTCTATACGGCGGGGGTATTTATATGGAGCGGTTAATGACTTCACATGCTCCTGCAAATCCTTTATTAAGCCTTCCTCAGCCTGCAGTTTCTCATCCTTCAGCACCACATAGGCTTTTACGATATGGCCTCTGATCTCATCAGGGCTGGCTACAACCGCACATTCTTTGACAGCCGGGTGTTTAACCAGCGCATCTTCCACCTCGAATGGTCCGATCGTATAGCCTGAACTGATAATAATATCATCGCTCCTGCCTTCAAACCAGAAATATCCATCAGCGTCTTTCTTCGCTTTGTCACCCGTTAGGTAATACTCGCCCCGGAACGCACGTTTCGTTCTTTCCGGATCCTTATAATAGGTTTTAAAAAGGGATGGTGAACTTTGGTGCACAGCGATATCCCCAACCTCGCCGATTCCGGCGGGCACCCCGTCCTCATTGATGATGTCCACTCGGTTCCCTGGTGTCGGTTTTCCCATGGAACCCGGGCGAAGCTCCATTCCGTCCATCATCCCGACAAGAAGCGTATTTTCCGTTTGACCATACCCATCCCTAACGGTCACATTGAAACAGCGGACAAATGTATCGATCACTTCACGGTTCAGCGGCTCGCCTGCAGAAACCGCACTGCGCAAATGAGGCAGCGAGTACTTTTCCAGACCATCCGCTTTTGCCATCAGGCGATATTCGGTCGGTGTACAGCACAGAACAGAAATTTCTTGTTCCTGCAATAAATGGAGGTATGTTGAAGGATCAAATTTTCCGCTATATACAAAGCCGGTTGCTCCACAGCCTAACACCGAAACAAAGGGGCTCCATATCCATTTTTGCCAGCCAGGACCTGCGGTTGCCCACACTTTATCCCCTTCTTTTATGCCCAGCCACCCTTTTGCAGCTGTCCTTAAATGGGCAAAGGCCCAGCCGTGTGTATGGACAGCACCTTTTGGCTGCCCTGTCGTTCCGGATGTATAGGATAAAAAGGCCATATCCTCCTTTTCTGTCCTCTCCCCTTCATAGAAATCGCTTTCATTCAATGATAAGTCATCAAGTGACGACCATCCGGTCAAGCTTCCGCCTACAGACAGTTTGTGTTGGAGTGAAGGCAAATCTTCCTCGATGGCATCGATACTGGCAACAAAAGCAAGGTCAGAAATAACCGCCTTTGCTTCACTGTGGCTGATCCGATAGCTTAAATCCTTTGGCCGAAGCATCTCTGAAGATGGAATAACGACGATACCGGCTTTCAGGCATGCGAGATATACGACATACGTTTCTATCTTTCGGGGCATCACAACAAGCGTTCTGTCCCCTTTAGACAAGCCGAGCTTTTTAAGCGCATTTGCCGTTTTGTTGCATGCGTCGAAAAGTTCTTTGTAGGTCACTTCCTTGATGACCCCTCGATCATCTTTCCAGATCAATGCTTTTCGAGACGAATCGTGTGCAAATTGCTCCATTTCCTCTGTTACATTATAGACGGGCGGTGCTTGTAATTCCAAAAGATTGTCCATTACCAAAATCCTCCTCTATATGTATGCAAACCTGATTCTTCAACTCTAGTATACCTTATTTTTTTAATATTTTTAACATTACGAATTGAGACTGATGAAACATAAAACAGGAGCGGGCTGCTGCCCGCTCCTGTTTTACATATTAAAATAAGTCCTCAAATTCCTTTGATTCTTTTTGTTCTTCAAAAGAAATGGTTTCTATTGTGGATAAAGCCTCTTCGATCAGCTCTTCCATGTTGTCGATGTTTTGCTCAAAGTGGTTGGCTTTGTCCCGTTTTGGTTTTGTTTTAGGGGCGGCCGGCACAAAAATGGTGCAGCAGTCCTCATACGGACGAATGGAAATATCATATGTTCCGATCTTCTGTGATATATCAATGATCTCCAGCTTATCCATCGTCACTACCGGACGGATGATCGGAAGGTTCGTGACTTCATTGATCGTATGCATGCTGTACATTGTCTGGCTTGCCACCTGTCCAAGGTTTTCTCCATTTGCTATTGCCATCGCATTTCTTTCTTCTGCCAGACGTTCAGTAATGCGAAGCATCATGCGCCTCATAATGGTCATGCTGTAGCTTGCAGGAATTTTTTCTTTGATGATCTGCTGGATTTTTGTAAAATGAACCACATGAAGCTTCATCTTACCGCCAAAACGTGTTAATTCCTGCATTAAATCCTCTGCTTTCTGTTTTGCGCGGTCACTCGTAAACGGCGGACTGTGAAAATGGACAGCTTCCAAACGCACGCCGCGTTTCATCGTCAAATATCCGGCCACTGGGCTGTCAATTCCTCCGGAAAGCATCAGTATCGCTTTCCCGCCCACCCCAATCGGCAATCCTCCAGCACCAGGATAAGTTTTACAACTAATGAACGTACCATTATCTTTTACTTCTACTTTGACATCAACATCGGGATGATGGACATCGACTGAAACATTATCCGTGTGGCTTAAAATATATCCCCCAACATGGCGGTTGAGTTCCATTGAACCGATGGGAAAATGCTTATCGCTTCTGCGTGCAGAAACCTTGAACGTTTTTGGAGCGGTTTCATTTTCAAGAAAAGCGGCCAATGCAGCTTCCTTGATTGCTTCAATTTCACTCTCCGTTCGGATCGCCAGACTTATAGCATGAATTCCAAAAACCTCCTGAAGCTTTGCGATCATCTTCTCATGGTCTTCTCCATTGATTTCTACAAGGATTCGGTCATAGGATTTCAGAACAGCCGCATTTGGGAATACAGATAGCTTTTTGCGCACTGTTTCCCTTAACTGGCTTTCAAAATGTCTTCGGTTTTTTCCTTTTAATGATAATTCCCCAAAACGGATAACAATGTGATTATATTGCATTCTATTTACCCCATTACTGTTTGCAGCTGAACCACTGCGTTTTTTAATTCTTTTAGAAAAACTTCAGCTTCATCGAGTGTATTATCGAATGACAGGCTGACCCGAATCGCTGTGCCCGCCTTCTTTTCCCCCAGTCCCATAGCAAGCAGAATCCTGCTCGCACCTGCCTGTTTCGATGAACAGGCAGAGCGGGTGGAGACATATATCTCTTTTTGATCGAGCGTATGGATCATCACCTCAGGCTTCACTCCATGTATGGAAAAGTTGATAATATGCGGAGCGGCATTGGCCGGTGTATTGATTGTTATACCCTCCATAACAGACAGTTCACCCATGAGTCTCTTTTTCACAAGCTCCATGCTTTTAATGCCTTGTTCCATTCGATCAAACGTCATGCGCAGTGCTTTCGCGATGGAAACAATCCCCGCCACATTTTCAGTTCCGGCACGCACATTTACTTCCTGCTCTCCTCCAGTTAAGAGGGGTGAAAGGGTAACACCTTCTCTTTTGTAAAGGATACCTGTGCCTTTTAAACCATGGAATTTATGTCCTGACATTGTACACAGGTCAATGGCTGCCTCTTTGAATGGCAACGGTACTTTCCCTATTCCCTGAACATGGTCCACATGGAAAAATACTTTAGGGAAATTTTTCAGGATCTTCCCTGCATCCACGATCGGCTGAATCGTGCCAACTTCATTATTCACATGGAGCAGGGAGACAAGAATTGTATCTTTTCTAATGCTGTTCTCCAGTTCTTCCAAGGAAATTTCTCCAGAGGAGTTTACCGGAAGATATGTGACCTCAAAGCCCAGAGACTCCAAATAATGAAACGTTTCATAGGAGGAGGCATGCTCCACTTCAGTGGTGATGAGATGCTTTCCACGCTCCTGATGCTTTAATGCTATTCCTTTTATTGCTGTATTATTTCCTTCCGTTCCTCCGGAAGTAAATATGATTTCGGCTGGTTTCACTTTCAGCAGGCCTGCTGCGGTTTTTCGAGCCTGGAATATTAACCTTTCTGTTTCTCCGCCTTTGGAATGTATGGAGGAAGGATTGGCGAAATAATTCTGTGAAACAGTAACAAAAGCATCCAGAACTTCTTTGTAAGGTTTCGTTGTTGCACTATTGTCAAAATAAATCATGTTGGCTCCTCCGTCTAACGCACTTATTCTACACATCATTTTATAATACCATAATCGATTAAAAGAAAAAATCGTATTTTATGTTGAAACTCTGCTGGCCTCTCTTTATCTTTCCATAAAACAATTAAATTAAATTGGAGCATGGAAAATCCTTAACAAACAATTTCAGCCATTCCCCAGCTGCTGTACTCAGCATATTTCATAATAAAAAGGCTGGAACCATAGGTCCCAGCTTTCACCTTAAATCTTTTGCTTTAATTTGATTTCCATTTCTTTTAGGATCCCTGGCTGCACGCTCTCGATTGCCGTACCCGCAATGGTAAGTGCCTCTTCATATTGATAATTGCGGAAAGCAATTTCTGCTTCAATCAGCCGTACAGAAACAGAGGAATGGGAGCTTCTGTACCGGTTTCCATATTGAATAAGTTTTTCTGCAAGAAGCGCTGTTTCGATGATTTCAGCTGTTTCCCTGTAGCCTTCTTCTACGGCTTCAAGCGCTTTTTCCAGCACTTCTGTAACCTCTGCAATTTCCAGCGGTTTATCATCCAGACGTTTTGAAACTTCTATAATATAGCTTTCAGCTTTTTCAATCGTCACCAGATAGTGGTCAGGCAGGCCTGGCAAATTGCTTTTCTGCACCATTCTTCTTGCCTCAAGCAGCTTTCTTCGGAGTTCCTTCAGCTTTTCCTTTGTTTGCAGCTCATCTTTTCTTAAGCTGATCAGCTTCTCTTGGTACTCATGGTTGGATCTTTTCAAGTCTTCCAGCTGAACGGCCATCTCCTGCATCATTTCTCGAATGACGGAATAGGAGTCCCTCTTTTCGGCGATCGACTCTTCGATGATGGAGAACCTTGTTTGCAGCTTAGTGAACAATTTTTCCAGACGCTTATGAACCTCTACATCTGAATGGTCAAGCTGATAGCTGAGGGCTACCATATCCGCTTCTGCACGGATTTTTTCCATATCCAGCTGTAAATCAGACAGTGATTGAAGGATCACTTCCTTCTCTTTAATGACAAACTGCTTGGAAATCACTTCATTTTCAAGCAGATCATATAACTGATCGATTTCAGCATTTAATTGTTCAATGCCTTTTTGTGTCTCTTCGATTTCAAGTGCGTACACTTTCTCGAGCAATTTGGAAATGTTCTCATTCATCGCTGTGATTTCTTTATCGATCCCGATGTGATTAAGGACATAACCCTGCTGTTCCATATCAAAGAATCCATCCTGAAGATCTTTAAGACTTGAAGGCAAATCAGATAATAGCATCACAAGCAGTTCTGGAACAGCTTCCATTTTGGATCTGGCTTCTTTTAATTTTTCAATGCTTTCTACAAGAATTTTTCGGGCTTCGAGGTGGTTGCCCTGTGAGGTCAATTCGTCGAACTGAACGAACTTTGCATTGACTTCTGTAAACTCCCCTTCAAACAGAACCGCTGTTTTTCCCAAAGACCGGGAATGCGTCAGAAAATACTTTTTCGCCTCGCTGAATTGCTCCTTGGCTTCGATAATATCTTCCCTGTTTAGTTCTTCACTTGTAATCAGTTCATCAATCTCAGATGATATGGCTTTAATCCGTTCTTCCATGGCCTGCATGCGGGATTCAATATGATGAAGAATCCCTTTCGCCTTCCCGAAGCGGTATTTGTCTGCACTCTCTTCGGCATCAAAGAGAGCCTCTTCCATATTTGGAAGTTCAACCGTGACCATCTCGTCCCAGTCGTTGCGCCATGACTCAAATTTCTCTTCCGTTTCGCCAACCATCGTAAGCCCTTTGACCTTGGAAATTTCTTCTGTCAGCGGACGGTTCATAATGTCCATTTTCCAAGATTCCAGTCGGTCAATCTGCTTATAAATCCGTTTGCGTGAAAAGGAGCCAAAAACAACGACAGCGATTAAAACAACTACTGCGGCAATTATGTATGTCATAGGAAGCACCCTTTCTTCCTTTCTGCAAAACTGCAAAATCTATGTAATAATGATGTTACAATTGTTTAATTTTAATTGTAATAATTAAATGGTGCAATTTTTTTGAAAGATCCAGCGTTTTCGTATGCTTTTTCGCTTGTCCAAAGCTGACTCAATGTTCTTATGATAACATGTAAAACCGAATTTTGACTAAAAAAAAATGAAAAAAACCATAATTTTTTTACATATATATCAAAGCTAACGAATCCCATATCACAACTCAGGAGGTTAATGATGTCTACTTTATATGATGGCCATGTACATACCCCGTTCTGTCCCCATGGCACAGCCGATCCCCTCTCTCTATATATAGAAAGAGCGATCGATTCCGGCATGTCCGGTATGACGTTTACCGAGCATGCTCCCCTGCCTGCCGGGTTCATCGACCCTGTACCGGAAAAAGACTCTGGGATGGAAAGGGGAAATCTCCCTGCTTACTTAAACGAGCTGTCAGCATTAAAACAATATTACAGTAAGGCAATCTCCATTAATATCGGGTTAGAGGTAGACTACATTGATGGCTGGGAGAAGGAGACAAAAGATTTTTTAGACGAAGTTGGTCCCAAGCTGGATGACTCGATTCTTTCTGTTCATTTCCTTAAGATGGACAGCCAATATTTTTGCATTGACTACAGCGAGGGCATGTTTGGTGAAATGATTCGTTCATTCGGAAGTACTGAAGAGGTTTACAGCGCTTATTATAAAACACTTGCAAAGTCCATTACATGTGATTTAGGAAAATATAAACCAATTAGAATCGGCCATATCACGCTTGCCCAAAAATTTCAAAAGCTCTATCCAACAGAAGGATCCTTTCATAAGGACATTCTGACAATATTGGAATTAATCAAGAAACACGGATGTGAACTGGACTACAACAGCGCAGGATTGTTCAAACCGTTCTGCAAAGAGCCCTATCCTCCCCATTGGGTAGTCAGGGAGGCCGCTAAACAGAAAATCCCTCTCGTCTATGGATCGGATGCCCATAGTGCAAAGGGATTGGGGAAAGGCTATGAGGAACTGATACAACGAGATGTTTTATCCATTCCACTTTCCCTGCAAAGAAAATAATGGATTCTGCACTGCAGAAAGAATAGGATTCTTCTTTGGAGGGATACACACCGAATGATCCAGCCACTTATTGATGAAACTCACATATTGAGTAACAAACAAAGGATCATGGGGAGCCGTATAGAAGACCTCGGAAATATATAAAGGATGAAGAAAAGGCATGATGAGAAGATTTCTAAGCTGCATGGTCAGAAGCATGACAGGCTGTTTATGAAACTCCTTTCTTTTCATGCCCTTCTCAAAAATCATGTCATAAAAATATTTTTCTTTAGAGAGATAAGTGGTCATCACTTCCCTCACCAATGTGGAATCAAGTGTCATTTCGCGATGGACGAAGCGTGACAGATCAGGCTGCTTCAACTGGTAATGCAGGACATTTTCAATGAGAGTTAGAAGCTGATCTTTCATTGAATACTCCGTCGACGTATGATAAACCAATTCGATTTTGCGGATATATCCTTCATAAAAAGAAGAAATCAATTCCTCAAGCAAGCCTTGCTTTCCTCCAAAATGATAGGAAACAAGTGCAAGATTTACACCGGCTCTTTTGGAGATCTGCCGGACCGAGGTGCCTTGATACCCCTGGTTAGTAAACAACTCAATCGCAGCTTCGGCAATTTTTATTTTGGTAGCCATCTGATCTTTTGACATACTGCATCCACCACCCTTCTTAATACTTCTTTTTTCGCTGAAAAACCGGTATTCCCCTTTAATAATCGCTCGACAAATACACCTGTTCGGGTGTATTCTTCTACAATTTTTGATAAGATGGTGAGAGACGGCTAGCATAAAAAGGGGGATGTTCATGTTTACAGTCGAAAATTACAGTCAAAATCGCGAAAAAGGATACGATCTGGTCATCAAGCAGCTCCGTGCCCTTTTAGAAGGCGAAACCAGCATTACCGCTAATCTGGCAAATGCCTCAGCGCTATTAAACCAGTTCCTCCCCGCCATTAACTGGGTAGGATTTTATGAATATGAAGAACTGTCAGACCAGCTCGTTCTAGGACCATTTCAGGGATTGCCTGCCTGTGTGAGAATTCCGCTTGGAAAAGGAGTCTGTGGCACAGCAGCGAAAGAGCAGAAAACCATCGTTGTGGAGGATGTCCACCAGTTTCCAGGCCATATCGCCTGTGATGCTGCCTCCCAATCAGAGATTGTCGTTCCCATCATCAAGGAAGGCCAGCTGTTTGGCGTTCTGGATATTGACAGCCCTGAAAAAAACAGGTTTGATGAAATTGATAAAGTTTGGCTCGAGCGATTTGTCGAAGAACTGAACAAGCATATTTAAATAAAGAACGGCTCCGGATTGTATCCGGGCCGTTCCTTTTATCTCACGATGTGGTCTTCTGTTTGATAAACACTCTGAAGGGCTTGCTCGAGATCACCCCAAATATCCTGCCACGCTTCAAGACCAACGGATAGACGCAAAAGATTCTGGCTGATCCCCATCTTTTCTCTCTCCTCCTCCGGCACTACGGCATGGGTCATGGTCGCTGGATGCTGGATCAGCGTTTCGGCGTCCCCAAGGCTGACAGCAATTTTGACAAGCTTTAATGCGTTCATCAACGCTTGAGCTTCTTGCTTTCCTCCTTTTATTAAAAAACTGATCATCCCTCCTGCTTTTTTCATCTGTTTTTTCCCTGCCTCGTACTGGGCGAAGTCTGGATCTCCCGGGAAAAAGATAGCCTTTATGGCAGGATGCCTTTTCAATAATACCGCGATTCGTTCCGCGTTATCACAATGCCGGTCCATTCTGACTGGCAATGTCTTGATGCCCCTTAAAAGCAGCCACGCTTCAAACGGCGACATGATTCCGCCGATATCCTTCTGTGCTGTCATTGCGATATGCTGCATCACGTCCTGTCTTCCTACCGCAATTCCACCGATTACATCTCCATGGCCGCAGAGATATTTCGTAGCACTGTGAACGACAATATCACAGCCCATTTTCAAAGGCTGCTGCAAGTATGGCGAACAAAATGTATTATCCACAATCACAGGAATATTCTTTTCTTTCGCAACACTGACCACCATTTCTAAATCAATGAGTTTCATCGTCGGATTGATCGGCGATTCAATGTAAATCAATGAAGTGTCCGGGTGGATCGAGGCTTCTAAGGAAGCTTCATTCTCCATTGGAATGAGCGAATGCGCAATTTGCAGATGGTGTTTCATGTACTGCAAAAGCCCGAAAGTACAGCCGTAGATTCCTTCCGAACACAGAATATGGTCCCCCGTTTTTGACAGTCCGAGGAGTACAGCAGAAACTGCCGCCATACCGGAGGCGAATGCCAGCCCCCTCTCCCCTCCTTCAAGTTCAGCCATTCTCTCCTCGAGCATGGCCACGGTCGGATTCTTGAGCCGGGAATAAACATACCCTGCTTCTTCCCCGGCAAATCTCCGTTCACCCGTTTCTGCATCAGGAAATACGAAAGTAGAGGTCTGATAGATCGGAGGAGCCAAACTCCCCCCGTGTCCGCTGTCCTCATACCCCGCATGTATGGCATTGGTTTCAAAATAATTGGACTTCATAGATATGCACCCCTTCTGTTTGTAAGCGCTTTCTATATTCTTTCTCCCACAGAAACCCAATTCCTTCCCCTGTGATATTATTGTATTCAGCAGCAGTTAACCTGATTTCATTAAATAAAGACTGGCTCTTGACTTGGCACGCAAAAAAACATATACTATTCTTTGTGTAAAATAAAGCGGCACTGTGTTCGTCATTTGTTTCATTTTGTTACATGGCTTTGCCAATTGTCATGGTATATCGCGTAGCTTCATGGCTGCTGAAGTGAAGGTATAGATCAACAAAATGATCACATGAAAAGAAGACAGTCACTGTATTGTTTTACAAAAACAAAACACGTGAAGGAGGAGTCATTCATGGCTCGATATACTGGCTCTACATGGAAGATTTCCCGTCGTTTAGGTATTTCCCTAAGCGGAACAGGAAAAGAATTAGCAAAGCGTCCTTACGCTCCAGGACAACATGGTCCTAACCAACGTAAAAAACTTTCTGAATACGGTTTACAATTACAAGAGAAGCAAAAGCTTCGTCATATGTATGGTGTAAATGAGCGTCAATTCCGCCGCATTTTCAATGATGCTGGCAAAATGGCAGGAATTCATGGTGAAAACTTCATGATCCTTCTTGAGTCTCGTTTAGACAGCATCGTTTACCGTCTTGGTCTTGCCCGCACTCGCCGTGCTGCTCGTCAATTGGTAAACCATGGCCACATCACTGTAAACGGAAAGCGCGTTGATATTCCTTCTTTCCGCGTAGCACCTGGTTCAGTTATCGGTGTTCGTGAAAAGTCACAAAACCTTAGCGCTATTAAAGAAGCAGTCGAAGTGAACAACTTTGTTCCTGACTTCTTGACTTTTGACGAAAACAAACTTGAAGGTACTTTCACTCGCTTACCAGAGCGTTCTGAATTGCCTGCTGAAATCACAGAACAGCTTATCGTTGAGTTCTACTCTCGTTAAGTTTAAGAAAACGCCTCGTTTTTACGGGGCGTTTTTTTATTGTTGTCCCCCATTTTTAGGGTTAAATAACTTTATGTTCAAAACATCATCTGCTGCTAATGTAAAAAAACCGGCCCAATCATCAGGGCCGGTTCTAAAATTAGTATCTGATCAAGAAATATTTCTTCTTCCCTCTTCTAATGACAACAAACCGGTCGTCAATGCGGGAGCTGCTTCCCACCACTTTCTCAAGATCCTGGCAACGTTCGCCGTTGATGTAGATCGCACCATTGGTTACATCCTCACGGGCTTGGCGTTTGGATGGAGAAATCTTGCTTGCTACAAGAAGGTCGATGAGGCCGATATCCTCTTTAGAATCCATCTCAAAGGACGGAACATCTTTAAACCCTTGCTCAATCTCCTCTCCAGTCAATTCCGAAAGCTGTCCGCTGAAAAGTGCCTGTGAGATTTTGATCGCTTGTTCCAATGACTGTTCTCCGTGGACAAGAGCGGTCAACTCTTCTGCAAGCGCCTTTTGTGCAGCACGTTTTTCAGGCGCACTCTGCACTTGTTCAATAAGTTCGTTGATCTCTTCGTGGCTCTTGAATGAGAAATACTTCAGGAATTTGATGACATCGCGGTCATCTGTGTTGATCCAGAACTGGTAGAACTCGTAAGGAGTGGTTTTCTCCGGGTCGAGCCAGACCGCTCCGCCTTCTGTTTTACCGAACTTTGTTCCATCACTCTTCGTTACGAGCGGGATCGTTAATCCGAATGCTCTCTCTTCTTCCCCGGCTTTACGGATTAGTTCCAGACCGGCAGTGATATTGCCCCATTGGTCGCTTCCGCCAAGCTGCAGACGGCAGTTTTCCTGACGGTACAATTGAAGGAAATCATAAGATTGAAGGATCATGTACGTAAACTCTGTAAAGGAAATTCCAGCTTCCAAGCGAGATTCTACCGAATCTTTTGCAAGCATGTAGTTCAACGGGAAATATTTGCCAACATCACGGAGGAATGATATGACGTCCATGCTCCCGATCCACTCATAGTTATTGGCAATTTTCGCTGGATTATCCTCGGCATTAAAGTCCAGGAACTTTGAAAGCTGCTGTTTAATCCGCTCGCTCCATTGTTGAACCACAGCGGATTCGTTTAATGTCCGCTCTGCTTTCTTCCCGCTTGGGTCCCCAATCATCCCTGTCGCTCCGCCCACAAGAGGGATAGGCTGATGCCCAGCCTGCTGAAGGCGGCGCATCGTTAAAATGACAAGAAGGTGGCCTACATGCAGGCTGTCCGCTGTCGGGTCAAAACCGCAATAGAATGATGTTTTGCCGCTCTGCAGTTTTTCCTCCAATCCTTCCCGATCGGTTACTTGATTAATGAGTCCCCGAAATTCTAAGTCTTGTAAAATTGCCATTATAGTTGCTCCTTTCAGTTTCTGGATGAAGACAAATAAAAAACGCCCCTGTATAAGGGACGTGATTATCGCGGTACCACCCTCGTTGAAGGAAAATAAATTTCCTCCCACTCTATTCATTAACGGCTTTTCAGCCGGTCTTTGCTACTTTCATTTCACAAAGAAAGCTCCAGGGTGTATTTCATAAACCGTCTGTGTACTGGTTTGCAGCGGACACCAGCTTTCTGAAACAGGGAGACGGTTACTACTAAATCCTATCTTCGCTTCTGCTTTATCCAATTGGCATATATTATTCATTTTTACCACAGGTTACATACAATGTCAATTCCTCTTCAACTGACAAAATTGTCTTAAGTCCCCCTTCAAACGACAAGGGATATGATATAATTAGTCAGATAGGGGGGAATTTACAAATGTCTCATCTAGAGGAAATTAAGGAAAAATGGAGGCGCTTTATTGCGTATCTAAATGAGAAAAAAATTATACAGGCTGCCGATAAAACATACACATTCACCTGGAATTTATTCTTAATTATCATAGTTTTGATCGTGCTTGGCGGCTGTTTGGCGGCTGGGGCCGGGGCTGGGTTTCTAGCTTCGCTAGTAAAGAATGAGCCGGTCAGAGCATACAGCACCATGAAAGATAATATTTACAATTATGAAGAAACGAGCACAATGTATTTTGACAAAGATCAGCTGATGGGCAAGCTGCGTGCTGATCTTGACCGTCAGGAGGTTCCATTAAAAGATATCTCTCCTTTCGTCAAAGACGCTGTCATTTCCACAGAGGACCAATACTTCTATGAGCATGATGGAATCGTCCCAAAAGCGATTATCAGGGCAATGCTTCAGGAAGTAACAGGCTCTGAAACACGTTCAGGGGGAAGCACGCTTACACAGCAGCTCATTAAGAACCAGATCTTAACGAACGAAGTTTCCTTTGACAGAAAAGCAAAAGAAATACTGCTCGCCCTCAGGCTTGAGCACCTTTTTACAAAAGAGCAAATTCTTGAAGCGTATTTAAACATCGTTCCATTCGGACGAAACTCATCCGGAAGAAACGTAGCAGGCATCCAGGCAGCCGCTCAAGGAGTTTTCGGTGTCGATGCTGACAAGCTGAACTTGCCGCAGGCAGCATTCCTTGCCGGTATGCCTCAGAACCCGTTTGTCTATTCTCCATTTACAAATCAGGGGAAAGTCAAGAAAGACATTACATATGGAACCAACCGCATGAAAACGGTTTTGAACCGAATGTTGACGAACGGAGCCATAACGCCTGAACAATACGACAAAGCACTAAAATACAATGTGAGAAAACATTTCGTAACGAAAAAAGAATCGTCCTACGAAAAATACCCTTACTTAAGCATTGAGGTTGAGCGCCGTTCAGCGGATATCCTGGCAAGAATCGCCGCGAAAAAAGACGGAAAGAACTACCTGAAACTCAATCAAAAAACAAAGGACGAATACCGTCAGAACGCATATGTCCAGCTTCGGCAAAAAGGGTTGAAGATCCATACGACCATCAATAAAAAGATCTATGAGGAGATGGAGGAAACAGCGAAGAACAAGTATCTCTTCGGCTCTTCCCATCTTGTCCGCGTGAAAAACGATAAAGGAAAATGGATCAACGTTCAGCAGCCTCAGGAAGTCGGTTCAATCCTAATCGAAAATAAAACCGGAGCCATTATAAGCTTTGTCGGAGGCCGTGATTACAACCGGGAGCAGCTGAACCATGCCACTCAGGCATTGAGGCAGAATGGTTCCACCATGAAGCCGCTGCTCGCTTATGCCCCTGCCATTGAAGAAGGAAAAGTGCAGCCGGGTTACATTATTCCTGATACTCCTTTATCCATAGGTGCTTACAATCCGAAAAACTATGATGACCGGTTTCACGGGCTGCTGTCCGCCCGAACCGCATTGGCAAAATCCTATAATATCCCTGCTTTGCGAAGCTTCATGAAAGCAAACCGCGCGGATGCCTTCAACCGATTGGAGAAAATGGGCTTCTCATCAATAACTGATGAAGACAGAGGAAGTGTCTCTGTAGCCATTGGCGGTTTGACCAACGGTGTAACGGTTGAGGAAAACACCAATGCCTTCTCCACCTTTGCCAACCAAGGTAAATTTGTGGATGCCTATCTTATTGAAAAGATTGAAGATAAAAAAGGAAAAGTGATTTACAAACATCAAACCAAGCCAGTCCCGGTATATTCTCCGCAAACCTCTTATCTCGTTCTGGATATGATGCGGGATGTACTGAAGCCTGGCGGAACGGCATCCCGAATCCCACGAAGTCTGAACTTCTATGCAGACTGGGCTGGCAAAACAGGGACCTCATCTGAATACAAGGATTCATGGTTTGTTGCAACCAATCCGAACGTAACACTGGGAGTTTGGCATGGCTATGATAAGCCAGACACCATTCCTATGGGTCAGCGCCAGGTGAGCCAGACGCTGTGGACGGCATTTGCGAATGATGCGTATAGATATGCTCCATCGCTGATGGCTCCGAAGCATCGTTTCTCTATGCCTTCAGGAATTGTCAGAAAAGAAATCTGCGGGATCTCCGGAAAACTTCCGTCTGATCTCTGCCGATCTGCAGGTCTTGTGACAACCGATCTATTTAACGTAAAATACGCGCCAAATTCCTCGGACAACAGCTTGGATACCGGGCTTTATGTTATTGCTGACGGCAGAAAATACAAGGCTTCTGAATCTACACCAAGAGAATTTACACAAAAAGGTGTGCTGATCGATGACGCCCTGTTCAACGGAGTTGACGTAAAGAAAATTTCCGGAGGAGAGAATTCTGACCACCTTCTTCCTAAGACGAACCTTCCGGAGAACGGGAAAACCCCTGATACGGTCAGCGGCCTTTCAGCTAAAGGCGGAAAACTTACCTGGTCCGATTCAGGAGAAAGCGACGTGATCGGCTACCGTGTCTATTATTCTGCCACTGGAAAAGGTCCATTTAAGAAGATAGGAAGCTTAACATCTGATAAAACATCTTCTTCTGCACCATCAGGCGTTCTGTATGTCACAGCAGTTGACATCTCGGGCAAAGAATCCGCACCTTCCCAAAAGGTAACGAGCGGAAAAACTGCAGGCGGAACGAATAAACCCGGTTCAGACGATAAAAAAGCGGAAGAACCTCCTGCAGGCAAGAAGCCGAAGGATCCTCCTTCCCAAATCGGTGATAAAAAGACACCTAAAAAGCCCGCGAATTAATTCGCGGGCTTTTTGCTTTAATGGTTTAGTCTTCCATCGTGGATAAGTCGCCTGTCGGAAGGTCCAATTCCCAGGCCTTAAGCACACGGCGCATGATCTTTCCGCTTCTCGTTTTTGGAAGTTTGTCTCTGAACTCGATTTCTCTTGGCGCAGAGTGAGCGGCTAAACCTGATTTCACAAACGATCTGATTTCGTGAACCAATTCTTCGCTCGGAGAATAGCCTTCACGCAGTGCGATGAATGCTTTAATGACTTCACCGCGAACCGGGTCTGGTTTCCCGATTACGCCTGCCTCTGCAACGGCAGGGTGTTCGACAAGCTTGCTTTCTACTTCAAATGGCCCTACCCTTTCTCCTGATGTCATGATGACATCATCAATACGGCCCTGAAACCAGAAATAGCCCTCTTCATCCATATACGCAGAGTCTCCGGAAACGTACCAGCCGCCAGGAGTAAAATAGGAATCATATTTGGCTGGATTGTTCCAGATTGCTCTCATCATGGACGGCCATCCCTTTTTAATCGCCAAGTTCCCCATTCGGTTCGGCGGCAGGACGTTATCCTGGTCATCGATGATTGCAGCTTCTATTCCCGGGAACGGTTTCCCCATGGACCCCGGCTTGATCTCTACCGCTGGGAAATTACTGATCAGCTGGGCACCTGTCTCTGTCATCCACCAGTTATCATGGATACGAAGGTTAAACACCTTCATGCCCCAGCGTACAACTTCAGGATTCAGCGGCTCGCCAACACTGAGTATGTGGCGAAGTGAGGAAAGATCAAAACGTTTTACGACCTCATCTCCTGCTCCCATCAGCATACGGAATGCCGTCGGAGCACTGTACCAAACGGTAACACCATACTTAGCGATCGTTCCATACCAATCTTCCGGGCTGAATCTTCCGCCGCGGATCACATTGGATGCGCCGTTCAGCCAAGGGCCAAATATACCGTAGGAGGTTCCTGTTACCCATCCCGGATCGGCTGTGCACCAGTATACATCTGATTCCTTCAGATCCAGTACCCATTTAGCGGTCTGATAGTGCTGAATCATCGCATTGTGGACATGAAGCACTCCTTTTGGTTTCCCTGTGGAGCCAGACGTATAATGAAGGATCAGCCCGTCTTCCCGGTCTACCCATTCCAGATTAAGCTCCTTGTCTGCTTTTTCCATGCGGCTGAAGTAATCAACATATGGCCCTTCTTCTTTTACGTTCTCGCCAACGAGAACGACATGTTTTAGATGAGGAAGCTCATTTACAGGAACGCGCTCCAAAAGCTGAGGAGTCGTAATGAGTACTTTTGCTTCGCTGTCTTCCAGCCGGTCTCTTACTGCCCCTTCCATAAAGGCTTCAAACAACGGACCCACGATAGCTCCAAGTTTGATGGCCCCGAGGAGTGAAAAGTACAGTTCCGGAGAACGCGGCATAAAGATAAACACCCTGTCTCCTTTTTCAACATCAAGCTGGCGGAGCATGTTCCCAGCCCGGTTCGATTGTTCCTTCATTTCTTTGAACGTATATTTCTCGTCTCTTTTCTGATCCGAAAAATAGAGTGCTACTTTATTTTTTCTATCGCTTTCTGCATGTCTGTCAATCGCTTCAAAGGCTAGATTGACTCGCCCGGTTTCATACCAGGAAAATTCTTTTTCAATGCTTGTCCAGTCAAATGTGTCATATGCTGCTTGATAGTCTTCAAGATTAAAGTTACCCTTTACACTCGGAAGCGCTTCCACCTTCATTAGTCAATCTCCTCCTATGCCAAGATATTCACAGTCATTATATCATAATCATTCTAAATTTTTAAATTTATTAGAATTGTCACGCCGAATGCAGGTGAAAACCCTTACAAATGATCTTGTTTATGTATAATAGAGGAGGATGAACTTTAATTTGGGTGGTGTATAGATGAACCATAAGAAAACATACAACTGCCTTGCTATTGATACACCTTTGGGCAAGGTCATTATTGAAGGGCCGGTCTCTCCTGAACATCTGGCGGCATACGAGTTTCATGGCGGGTTAGAGGCGTTTAGGCCCCCACACCAGCAGCGCCAAGCGCTCATTGAGATTGCAGGGCTTGACGAAGGAAGAATCATAATCGCAAGAAACAAAGAAACAATCATCGGTTATGTGACCTATGTCTATCCGGATCCTATGGAAAGATGGTCGCAAGGAAATATGGAGAACCTGCTGGAGCTTGGTGCCATTGAAGTGATTTCGGATTACCGCAACTGTAAAATAGGGAAAAGCTTATTAAAAGTATCGATGATGGATGATGCGATGGAAGATTACATCATCATCACAACGGAATATTATTGGCATTGGGATCTGAAAGGTACGGGCTTGTCGGTTTGGGATTACCGGAAAGTGATGGAGAAAATGATGAATGCTGGAGGCTTGGAATATATGGCCACGGACGACCCGGAGATCAGTTCACATCCTGCCAATTGTTTAATGGTCAGGATCGGTAAGAGAATCACAATGGATTCTGTACAGCGGTTCGATCAAATTCGCTTTCAGAACCGCTTCATGTATTAATCGCAGAAAGGGGAAATCTCAATGATTGTTCAGGACATGATGAATAAACAGGCTGTAACAGCCATGCCCCAAACTACAGTCAAGGAAGCTCTTCTTCTTCTAAAAACACATCGCATCCGCCACTTGCCGATTATTGACGAGGAGGGAACGCTTGTCGGCATCATTTCTGACCGTGATCTAAGAGACGCCAGCCCGTCCATTTTTGCCGCCTCAGATCATCCTGAAGAGTTTCGGCGACCGGTATCAGAAATTATGAAAACAGATGTCATTACCGCACATTCGCTTGATTTTGCAGAAGACCTTCTCGGTGTTTTTTACGAGCATCAGATCGGCTGTATTCCAGTCCTGGAAAAGAAAAAGCTGGTCGGGGTCATCACAGAGCGGGACATGCTGTACACACTTATCCAACTGACCGGCGCCCATCAGCCCAGCTCTCATCTTGAAGTTAAGGTAGAAAATGTCGCAGGCAAACTGGCGGATATTGCTTCTCTGATCAAAAATTTCAAGATTAACATCAACAGTGTTCTCGTCTATCCGGACAAAAAGGAAGACAACCAAAAGATTCTGGTGTTCCGGATCGGGACGATGAATCCGTACCGTATCGCTTCTGAACTAAGGCAGAATGGTTATGATGTCATTTGGCCGCAGGAACCGGACGTGGAAAAATGAAGAAACCTGTATTTATCTATTCCGAGGATATGCTTCGCTATAAGTTCAGTGAAGACCATCCCTTTAACCAGCTGCGTGTCCAATTAACATTTGATCTCCTGCGCTCTTCGGGGTCCTTGGAGGATAGACGGATTGTAAGGCCGAGGATGGCTTCTGACGAAGAAATTGGCCTCATACACGACAAAGCGTATATTGAAGCAGTTAAAAAAGCTGGACAAGGAACACTGAATGCTGTATCCGCCCAGAATTACGGCCTGGGAACAGAGGACACGCCTATTTTTTCCGGTATGCATGAAGCAAGTGCACTCATTGTAGGAGCAACCTTGACTGCTGCAGATATGGTAATGGAGGGCCATGCGTCTTACGGTTTTAACCCCAGCGGCGGCCTTCATCATGGATTCCGTGGGAAAGCTTCCGGATTTTGTATATATAATGACAGCGCGGTAGCCATCGCTTACCTGAAAAAAAAATATGGTGTAAAAGTATTGTATGTGGATACCGATGCGCATCACGGTGATGGTGTTCAATGGGCGTTCTATGAAGACCCGGATGCCTGTACGCTTTCCATTCATGAAACAGGACGATACTTGTTTCCCGGAACCGGGAATGTAACAGAAAAAGGCCAGAGCGATGGTTACGGCTATTCTTTTAATTTACCGGTAGATGCCTTTACAGAAGATGAATCGTGGCTGAGCCTCTACGAAACGGCACTGAATGAAGTGGCGGCATTCTTCAAACCGGATGTAATCCTCACACAGAACGGTGCAGATGCTCATTACCTCGATCCGCTGACACACCTTTCTGTCACGATGAAGTCGTTCCACGCCATACCGAGAATCGCGAAAAAAATGGCAGACCGATACTGCGAAGGAAGATGGATTGCAACTGGAGGCGGAGGCTATGACATCTGGCGTGTCGTTCCTCGCGCTTGGTCAGAAATTTGGCTGGCTATGAACAATATTGACTTAACAGGATCATTACCGATGGAATGGGTGGAAAAATGGCAAAAACTTGCGCCTGTTACACTTCCTCTTACATGGGAGGACAAGAACAACCTGTATAAACCGATTCCTCGAAAACAGGAGATCACAGAAAAAAATGCGCTCACTCTTTCAAAAGCGCTCCATCATATCCGAGACTATACTAAAAAGACCTGATGGCATGATTCCATCAGGTCTTTCCTTTTCATCACTGGATTGTCTTCAGCATTTCTTCAATGATTGAAGATGACCGTTCGGCCGCGAGCTTGGTAAATTCTGTGAAGTTCACAGTCGCTTCTCCGTTGGCTTTGTCGGAAATCGAGCGGATGACCACGAATGGAACATCGTTTAAAAAGGCGGTTTGAGCCACAGCTGAACCTTCCATTTCAATGCATGCGCCGTCAAACTGCTGAAAATATTTTTCAACGGTCTCCCGGCTGGCAATGAACTGATCTCCGCTTAAAATCCTTCCTTTGCGAACATGAATGCGGGGTATTTTTGCAGCTGCTTGTTCGGCGAGCTTCACAAGGCTTGGACAAGCTGCAAAATCCGAATCATAATCGAACATCGGTATCGTTCCCTGCGGAAAATGCGGTCCAAGAGCCGATGCGTCCATATCATGCTGCAGTGCGCTGGTGGAAATGACAATATCCCCAATCTCAAGTGCAGGATGAAGGGCTCCTGCAACACCTGTAAAGAAAATATGGGTTACTTTAAAGCGGTCAATCAAAACTTGTGTGGTAATCGCAGCATTTACTTTGCCGACACCTGATTTACAAAGGACTACTTCTTTAACCCCATATGTTCCTTCATAGTATTTACCTTTGGCATGAACGCTTTCCCCATAGATATCAAGAGCTTGTTTCATGTAATGAATTTCTTCATCCATAGCCCCAATAATGCCGATTCTCAAATCCTCTCCCACCCTTTTGTCTTGTCTTGTTAAAGCCTACTCGGCCGGCTGAACTTCCGAAAAAAATGAAGCGCCTGAAGAAGGAGACGGGAAGGATCTTGCTTGTACCCTATTGTTCTTCAGAGGCGCTTCGATCACACCGATCATTCTTTATTGATCGTTATTCTTGGTTGTGTTGCGGAATTGAATACGGTGAGGAAGAACGACAGTGTTCTCTTCCACTTTTTCTTTGTTCATCAATTTTGTCAGCAGACGCATGGCGACAGCACCGATATCATACATCGGCTGTACGACCGTTGAAAGCGTCGGTCTGACCATCGTTGCCAGCCTTGTATTGTCAAACCCGATGACTTCAAGGTCTCCTGGCACGGTCAACCCTTTATCCTGTGCCCCGTGAATAACTCCGAGTGCCATCTCATCTGTGCCGACAAAAATCGCCGTAGGCATATTTCCGCTCTCAAGGAACGTTTCAACCGCTTCAATTCCGGAATCGTAAGTATAGTCACCAACAAATATCTGCTTCTCATCCACCTTTTTCCCTGCATCCTCCATGGCCTTGCGGAATCCGGTGAACTTATGATAGCCGTTGATCGGATCTTCCAATGGCCCCGTCACCATCGCCACAGAATCGTGTCCGGATTTTAGGAGATGTTCAACTGCATCATAGACGGCTTGCTGATAATCGATATTTACTGAAGGAATCTCTTCGTTCATATCCACAGTCGCTGCCATAACAATCGGCACCGGGGATTTTTTGAATTCTTCCACATGCTCTTCTGTAATTTTTCCGCCCATGAAAACAATCCCATCCACTTGCTTCCCAAGCAATGTATTCAGCAGATGAATCTCTTTCTCTTTGTTCTGATCAGAGTTACATAAGATGATATTGTATTTATACATCGTAGCAATATCCTCAATTCCCCTTGCCAGCTCTGCAAAAAAGATGCTTGCAATATCAGGAATGATGACTCCTACTGTTGTCGTCTTTTTGCTGGCCAATCCTCTGGCTACCGCATTCGGCCTGTATCCGAGGCGCTCAATCGCTTCCAGCACCTTTTTTCTCGTAGATGGTTTTACATTAGGGTTTCCATTTACTACACGTGAGACGGTTGCCATTGAAACACCCGCCTCACGGGCTACATCATAAATTGTTGTATTCAATTTGATAATCCTCCTTTAATTCCACAATCCAGACAGGTTATGTAATGTTATTGATATCATACAGTAAAGGACTGCAGTTAGGCAACGAAAAGCAGTGCCACCACTGTAATCTCGCGGGAAAAAGTGAACTTTTTACAAATTCTTATGCATAGTTTTCACCATTCCCAGGAAGTACATACAAAACAGCAAAAACCGGCTGAAATCAGCCGGTTTTAATTGCTGTTATTTTGTATCGTGTGGTTGAACTATTTTTCCATCCTTAAAAAACCGGAGCAGGTCTCCATACACTACTTTATCGGAAAGATTAAGGTCTTTTTCAGCCTTTTCTTTTACAGGCTTACATAATTTATTCGCCACTTCTTGTCCGTCGGTCTGACTGTAGCATTTTTCTTTTTCTCCGGCATAAACGTAATCTTTCGTAATCGCACTTCCATCCCGTTGAACGGTGAAGTCGTCTCGCTCAGGAGAGAACAGATCAGAGCCGAACTGAATATCACCTTTTGTTTCTTTACCCAGGAGATGCAGAATGGTCGGTTTCAAATCAATCTCTCCGCCAATCGTGTGCATGGTTTTACCTTTTTGCCCAGGTACGTGAATAAACAATGGTGTTTTTTGAAGCTGAAGATGCTCATATGGAGTAACTTCTTTTCCCAAAATTTTGCTCATTGCTTTGTTATGGTTTTCTGAAATGCCATAATGGTCCCCATACAGGATGACCACAGAATTATCATACAATCCAGATTGCTTCAGCTGCTGAAAGAACTGTTTCAATGCCTCATCCTGATAACGTGCCGTAACAAAGTAATTATCCACTGTAGGGTCACCGGTGTCAGCCGGCTGGATGCTCTTCTCCTGTTCATTATTCAAAATGAACGGATGATGGTTTGTCAGTGTGATAAATTTACTGTAAAACGGCTGTTTGAGATTTTCAAGCATCGGCATGGATTGCTTGAAGAACTCTTTATCCTTTAAGCCATAGTTGACAGAGTTCTGGTCCGTCACATGGTAATAAGGCTTAGAATAAAACTTATTGTATCCTAAAGTATCATACATGATATCCCGGTTCCAGAAGCTTTTATTATTAGCATGGAACACAACCGGATTGTAGCCGTTTTCCTTTACAATCTCTGGGGTGGCATGATACTTGTTCTGGGCTTTTGTTGAATAAACTGAACCGCCTGGCAGTCCATATAACGAGTTATCGATCAAAAACTCCGCATCGGACGTCTTTCCTTGTCCTGTATTATGGTAGAAGTTATCGAAGTAATAACTGTTTTTCGTTAAATCGTTCAAGAACGGTGTCACTTCCTGTCCATGAATCTTTTTGTTGATCAGGAAGTTCTGTGTGGATTCCATCGACACAAGGATGACGTTCTTTCCTTTTGCCGCACCGAACATTTTATCATCCGGTTTTTTGTACTCCGAATCCACATAGTTTTTTACGTCTGATAAGTCGCTGCTGTCGGCTAAAGCCCTTTGTGTCGATGATTTTGTGCTTAATACCGCATCATAAACATGGTAGTTGTAGATCCCCATCAATTTTACGAGGATCGCACGGTCAAACGTTCTTGTTAATAATTCGGGGCGCTGGATTTCTGCCATTCCAATATTCGCCAGAAAAACGGTTAATGCCGAAACAAATACAAGCCCAATGGTTTTCTTTTTAATCTTTTCAACAGGCTTAACTTTATTAAATAATACGATGGTCAATAACAGTAGAAAGTCCAAGAAATATAAAATATCCAACGGGTGCATTAAGCTTTTTGCACTTCCGCCCAAATCACCAAAGTTTTTAAATTGAAACAGTACCGGAATGGTAATGAAATCATCAAAAAAACGATGGTAGACAATATTGGCATATAAAATAAAAGACATGATAAAATGTATCGTTAACAATGCCTTATTTCGGCTCTTCACGGGTGCGAATAAACTTAAACCCAGGAAGAACAGCGCCGAGCTCAGTGGAGTAATCACTAAGATCATCTGCTGCATAACATTCTCGAGATCAAGGTTCAAACTAAAACGAAAAGCTAAGTAAGATTTAATCCAAAGAAGTGTAACGGCTAGCAGGAAAAAATACAATGATTTTTGAGTTGTTGTTTCTGTGTTCTGTTCAAGGTTGTTCATCGGTTTCCCTCCTCTAAAAGGTAAGGACATTGCTACAAATTGACCAATTTGCAGTCACTTTTTGTTTACCCCACCCATTATACGCACTTAAAAGAGGATGTAAAAAAACCTGTATCTTGATTATGAGGCAAATATACTTTCTTATGAAGATGGCACATGCCAGACTGGGATGATTCTTTAAATTCCTTTAATATGCTCCATAATGCTAGGTAACTGCTGTTTTTCTTTTCCTTAATATTCATGGCCAGCCATATTCATGAAAAAACCCTCCGGGATGGAGGGTTATGGACTAGGCGTAAGCTCTCACTTTATTAAATAAACCGCTTGCGGTTAAATCGTAAACAAAACGTTCAAACTCCTTAGGATTCATCTGCTGTGCCGAATCGGATAACGCTTGCCCGGGATGAGGATGCACCTCCGCCATAATTCCGTCCGCACCGACCGCTAATGCCGCTTTTGCAGCAGGAACAAGCAGATCCTTCCTTCCAGTCGAATGAGTAACATCTACAAAGACAGGGAGATGCGTCTCCTGCTTCAAGATGGGAACAGCGGTGATATCCAGCGTATTTCTCGTTGCTTTCTCATACGTTCTTATACCGCGCTCGCATAATATGATCTGATCATTGCCGCTTGCCAGGATATACTCCGCGCTATACATAAATTCCTCGATGGTAGCAGCCAGCCCCCTCTTTAAAAGAACCGGCTTTGAGAGTTTCCCCGCTTCTTTCAGGAGCTCAAAGTTTTGCATATTTCTTGCCCCGATTTGAATGATATCTAAAAACTTTTCGGCAGCTTCCATGTCTCTTGGATCAACGATTTCACTGATCACAGCGAGTCCGTATGTTTCACCCGCCTGACGCAGCAGCTTAAGGCCTTCTAGTCCGAGCCCTTGAAAATCATAGGGTGACGTTCTTGGCTTAAAAGCTCCGCCGCGCATAAATGTCAATCCCTGTGCTTTAACCGCTCTTGCCGCATCATCGAGCTGCTTTTCACTTTCCACTGCGCACGGTCCTGCGATCAGATGGGCAATCCCATCTCCAATCTTTTCTTCCTTAATGGTAAGCACCGTGTTTTCAGGATGTCTTTTCCTAGATACGAGCAGATGACGGTCATTCTGCCGTTCAGGATTCTTCCCGGCATCTTCGAGTACTTTAACAAGGTTTAGCATAACGTTTTTATGCAAATGCCCGGTTTTATAGTGCTTGACCTTGTCACGCAATGCAGATGTACTTTCCACCCTTAAGGCTCCGTTCTTTTGCAGCAATGCCTCCCGCTGATTTAACAGTTCAAGCAGTTGTGTATCCAGACCTTCCAACCGGTCTCTTAGCTCGTCTAACTTTTCTGTGCTCATGCTTACCTCTCCTATGCTCTGTTTTTAAAACATATTCATTATAGTTGAAAGAAACAGGGGCTGTCACCTGTAAAAACAAAAAAACCCCATACTGACCGTACCAGGGGACGGGCAAAAGGGGCGATGCACATTATTGATTTAGATGTTCCTCCAGCGCAGAGCGGGTGATCGACCAATGAGAGTCATTCCATTTCACCTCTCCATTTTCAAAAAGCAGAACTTGGGGGGATTCGTGTTTGATTCCATAAGTCTCTGCAATCTGATTGGAAAGCGGCCGTGCTTCCTGAACGTTTAAGTAATAGACGTTTTCACTTTGTTCTTCTGCAAATTTTCTGTACTCTTCAAAAGCAGCATGGCTGATAGGGCATGTTGTACTGTTCTTCAATACGAAAACTTTCCTGCTTTCGCTGATTGCCTTTTTAAACGCTTCCGAATCTGAAATCTTGGTTAGTGGCATAGTATTTCCTCCTTTTTATGAAACGCGCCAGGTCGGAAATCTTCCGGGTTTCGGCGCTTGTAAGTGCAGACGGCATTAATGCTAAAATAAAAGCGGAGAAGGTGTCTTCTCCGCTTATCATTTCATATTTATTTGGATTGTATCAATATTTGTGCTCAACGAGCTCTTCTTCTGGCTGGCGATTAGCTTCAGCTTCGACTTGGCTCGTAATTTCTCCATACGCATCAGCGCTCTCGTCTGCTACCTCTTTCCCTTTATTTCTCCAATTATCAAGGTCGCGGCGGATGCTGGTCGTTAATTCCTTCACCTTGCCAGCTACTTGATTAGACTGTTCGGATACCGTTCTGGCAATATTGGATGATTTATCTTTCGCCATCGCGGACCATTCACTGCCCTTATCCTTAATCGTACCTGCCTGCTCGTTGATGTCGCTTCTTAATTCCTTACCGCTTTTAGGAGCCATCAATAGTGCAGAAGCAGCACCCACAATTCCTCCGACAAGAGCACCAATAATAAAATCTTTACTGTTAATGTTTTGGTTATTGTTTTCGTTACTCATGATTCTCCTCCTTATTGGTATTGTTTTCTTCGGGAAGATTCCAAGCTTGATTTTCTAATCTTCCATTTTTCCCAAAGGTTGATTGCAACGTTACCCCATTGAACCGCCTGGGAAATATTCTCAGACTGCCGCTCGGCTCCAGTAGAAATCTTTTCTGTTACTTTGCGGACAGATTGATTCACATTATGAATAGAGCTCCCTAAGTCCTGTACGGCAGAAAACACAGTGTTCAAGGAGTCTGCTTTGGTTTGGACATCTTCAGCAAGTTTGTTCGTTTTGTGAAGAAGCTGAGCCGTCTCGGAAGTCACTCCATTTAATTGGGTTTCAAATCCATCTAATGTTTTCGCTACGTTATCGAGTGTTCCCTGCAAAGATTTTAATGTACGGGCTAAGAAAAACACGAGGACAACAAATGCGAGGGCAATGACTGCTACGCTAATTGGGATAAGTACGTTCATGTTTCCACGACACCTCCAGATATGATTGGTTTTAAAATTACCCTGTGCCCATAAAATTAAACATGTATCCTACTATTCTATATTATTTACGGATTTCCTTCTAGAATCGGGGTTCGAACATTACAAATTGTTTAAATTGAGTTAAAATAGATACGTTAGGCCTATCACCATAATTTGAGGGGGAAATTTCTTTGAAAGATCCACGCATTCAACAATTAGCCAAAAACCTGATTACATACTCCGTTAATCTCCAAAAAGGAGAAAAGGTTCTGATTGAAAACTTCGGCTTTCAAAAAGAGCTTGTCAACGCACTTGTGCAAGAAGCCTACGCAGCAGGCGGATATCCGTTCGTCCTGTTAAAAGACCATTCTGTTATGCGCCAGCAATATATGGAAGCATCTGAAGAGCAGATGAAGCTGATTGCTAAGCATGAGGGAGATCTCATGTCGCAAATGGACGCGTACATCGGACTTCGATCAGGAGACAATATTAATGAGCTATCGGATGTGCCTTCTGAAAAAATGGCGCTTTATGAAAAAACGATCTTCGCTATGCACCGTGAAATTCGTATTAAGAAAACAAAATGGGTCGTTCTTCGTTATCCGAATGCCTCCATGGCGCAGCTTGCCAGCATGAGCACTGATGCTTTTGAGGATTTCTACTTCCAAGTGTGCAACCTCGATTACGGGAAAATGAACGAAGCGATGAAATCTCTCGAGGACCTTATGAACAGAACCGACAAAGTTCAGCTTAAAGGGCCTGGAACAGACCTCACTTTCTCCATCAAAGACATCCCGGCGATCCGCTGTGCAGGGGCCAACAATATACCGGATGGGGAAGTATTCACTGCACCAGTACGCGACTCTGTTAATGGAACCCTTACATATAACACTCCTTCTCCTTACCAAGGATATACGTTCGAAAATGTATCCCTTACGTTCGAGAACGGAAAAATCGTGAACGCTACAGCAAACGATTCAGAACGAATCAACAAGATTTTTGATACAGATGAAGGATCACGTTATATCGGAGAATTCGCCATCGGTGTGAATCCTTTCATCCAGCATCCGATGAAAGATATTCTGTTTGATGAGAAGATTGACGGAAGCTTCCATTTCACACCAGGACAAGCGTATGAAGAAGCTTACAACGGCAACGACTCCAATATCCACTGGGATATGGTTATGATTCAGCGCCCTGATTACGGCGGCGGAGAAATTTATTTTGATGATGTATTAATCCGCAAAGACGGACGTTTTGTTCTCCCAGAGCTTGAAGTCCTTAACCCTGAGAATTTAAAATAGATCCTGTAAAAAAAAGCGCCGGCTGACCAACCTCCGGCGCTTTTTCATACTGTGTTTACTAAAAATAATATTGGTATTCGTCATATTAGACCACGCATCCCTGACGGAAAGAGACCCTCAAGTCTTTTCCCAACTGCGGTTCAACAACACCCCGCCAAAATCACAGATCATTGCCCTTAAAGAGCTTATGTATAGGAAAAAAAAAGGACTCTTCCCGAGTCCCCTTTTTCATCGTTATCCAATTCGTGTGCTCTTCCCTTTATTGCCTTCAGCTTCCTGTTCATAGGACTTTTGGAACTTTTGAATATCCCCTGCTCCCATAAACAATAAAATGCCGTCCGTATGCTGTTCAAGAATACCTACTTCATTCTCAGTCAGAAGCTGTGCGTTCGGAATCAAGTCCTGCAGATCCTTAATGGTGAGTGTACCTGCATTTTCACGAGCGGATCCGAAAATATCACACAAATAAACATAATCGGCTTTGCTTAAGCTCTCACCGAATTCCTGAAGAAATGTTTTCGTTCTCGTAAACGTGTGAGGCTGAAAAATCGCCACAACATCACGGTCTTTGTACTTATATTTAGTCGCTTCAATCGTCGCACTGATTTCTGTTGGGTGATGAGCATAGTCATCAATTAAGACTTGATGTCCAAATGGTTTTTCAGAATAACGGCGTTTTACGCCGCCGAAGGTTTTCAGACGGTCAGCAATAATCTCTACGGGTACATCCTCATAGTGGCACAGTGCAATAACCGCAAGTGCGTTAAGAATGTTGTGGTTTCCGTAACCCGTGATCGTAAACGTGTGATAGAACGTATTACGTACAAATACATCAAATGCTGTACCGTTCTCGTCACGCTTAATATTGGATGCCTGAAAATCGTTATGTTCTCCAAGTCCGTAAAAGACAACAGGCACGTTCGCATGGATCTTTTGCAGATGCTGATCATCACCGCAAGCAATAATACCCTTGGTTACATTCATGGCCATCGATTGAAACGCACTGATAACATCATCGATATCCTTGAAATAATCAGGATGATCAAAGTCAATGTTCGTCATGATGCCGTAAGCCGGTTCATAGGAGAGGAAATGGCGTCGGTATTCACATGCCTCAAACACGAAATACTCGCTGTCTTCCATTCCTTTGCCTGTCCCGTCACCGATAAGGAATGAAGTCGGCTTCGCTCCGCCAAGAACGTGGGCAAGCAGGCCTGTGGTTGATGTTTTCCCGTGCGATCCAGTTACTGCTACTCCTGTATACTTCTTTACAAAGTCGCCAAGGAAGTGATGGTACCGATAGATCGGCAATCCCAGCTCTCTAGCTGCAACAAGTTCTTCATTGTCATCCGGAAATGCATTTCCGGCAATAATGGTCTGGCCTTCTTTAATATTGTTTTTATTAAAAGGAAGTATTGTAATCCCGCGCTCGTCAAGAGCCTGTTGGGTGAAGAAGTACTTTTCAACGTCAGACCCCTGAACCTCATTTTTCATATCATGAAGTATTTGGGCTAAAGCACTCATTCCGGTACCTTTGATTCCCACAAAGTGATATTGTGTCATAGTTAAGACCTCCGCAATCAAAAACCTTCTCAGAACCGCCGCTTCAGGCGGCCCATTTTTCAAGGCCTATTTTCTGTCAGTATATGCCTGCTGCTATAGTAATGATAATCAATAAAGAGCTAAGCAGTAACCAACTCATTTTCTCATTATAGCAAAAAATAAAGTCTATCTCCATTACTTCTGAAGGATTGGTCAAAAGAGGTATTTGGTTACACATTCTTTCCTATTTTGCTCTCGATTTCCATATTTATATAGCCTGAAATGAGGTAAAACTCTTAGACATATCTAAGAGTTCTACTCTACCTTTTCAAGACGGGGATTCGGACGGTAGACTCGTCCCGCTTTAGCCTGATGCTTGCCATTCATCAAAACATTGTCCCCGGTAAATCCGATATTAATTTTAAGCAGATTGCTTCCCACTCCGTATATATCCACCGGTACTCCCAGCTTTTCAAATGCGGTGATGCGTTCTTCCGTAAATCCTCCGCTGACCACGATTTTAACATGCTGAAACCCTTCCTGATCAAGCGCTTTTCTCAAGGTAAAAATCAGTTCCGGGTTTACACCGCGCGGATCGAAGCTTCCTAAAACTTCAGGATTGCGGAAAAAATGCTGATCGACCATCGTTCGGGAGGTATCAATCCGAACCCCTTTTAATTCGCTGCCAAATTCTCTTGCTACTTTTAAAGAGTCAGTAATCGCATCGTTGTTGTAATCAACAAGTGCCATCAGTTCATCCTCAGGATACGTTTCATGATACGCCTTTGTCGCTTCAACGATATCTCCGCCGAACAGCTGAAGTAGAGCATGTGGCATCGTTCCCATCCCCTGCTTGCCCCACCATTCATTCATTGCATGGGTGGCCTGAGCCGTTGATCCGCCAATGTAGGCAGCATATCCGTCACCCGCCTGCTGAGCGAAGTGGTCATCGCGGTCCCCCATAAAGATCACTGGCTTCTGAACACCTGAAATACTCGCCGCTTTAACAACGTTATATACATTAGTGGCAACAGAAGTCCTTCTCGCTAAGATTCCGTCAAGCATTCCCTCAAGGAACCCAAAATTTTGGTAGGGTCCTGTTATGGTAAACGCCGTTTCAAAAGGGGAAATCTTATCTCCATCCTTCAGCGAGAAAATCTCCAGTTCATCCGCATTTTTTGCAAATGTCTTGATTAAGGCAATTGCTTCATCTGTACCGCACAGAACCGCTTCGTTTTTTTGAAAAAATTGCATCGTTACTATATTATCGGGCTTGAATTTTTTTACAATCTCACATGTTTTCAGGAAGTACACAGCCGAGAACCAGCCGTCACCTGCCCGTTCATCGAATTTGAACGTCTGATTGGTCAAGCGTTGGATCTTTCCCTGTAACTTCAATTCAATCTCTTTCATATAAACTCCTCATCACCTGGTCAAGAAATTTGCAATTTATGTTATTTCATTATCTTGATTAAGCCTGCAAGACTCATACTTCCTTATAATATAGAACTACTCTTCAGAAAACAAGAGAAACTGCATCCTGAAGCAAGTAAAGAAGGCGGTTAAGGCTGGAAACGAAAAAAGATGCCCTCAGTCAGCCATGCGGCTGTTCCTGGACATCTCTTTCGACTCTCCTATTATACTTCTGCCTCACTGTACATTTTGCTTTGAAATTCTTCCTGTGTCATGAGGACATTTCTGGGTTTGCTTCCCATCGCTTCTGATACGAGTCCGAAAGCTTCCATCATTTCTACAAGCCGGGCAGCACGATTGTAGCCAACCCTGAATCTTCTTTGGATGCTTGAGGATGAGGCCGTACCTACATCGAGTACATAGTAGCATGCTTCTTCAAACAGGTCGTCTTCTTGTTCAACCGCCTGATTGGACTGGATCAGTTCCTCACGGCTGAATAAATAGTTGGTCGGATATTGTTCTTTTACAAAGGCGGTGACTCGTTCAATCTCTTCATCCGAAACAAAATTCCCCTGAATACGAACGGCTTTGCTCGAGCCGTTCTCCAGGAACAGCATATCTCCGCGGCCAAGCAGCCGCTCTGCCCCGCTCATATCTATGATCGTTCTTGAATCAATGGCAGACGATACGGCGAACGCTGCGCGAGTAGGAATGTTCGCTTTGATCAAGCCGGTAATGACGTCAACCGAAGGCCGCTGTGTTGCGAGCAGCAGATGAATGCCGCATGCTCTCGCTTTTTGGGCAATCCTGCAGATCGCTTCTTCCACGTCCTGCGGGGAGACCATCATGAGATCAGCCAGCTCATCTATCACCACGACGATGTATGGCATCTTGTTGGCATAAAGCTGTTCGCTCTTCATCTTGTCATTATATCGTTTAATGTCACGCACGCCGTTCCTCGCAAAGGCTTCGTACCGGCGCTCCATTTCCTCCACTGTCCATTTCAGAGCTGTTGTTGCTTCCTTAGGGTCTGTAATGACAGGCGTAACCAGATGCGGAATAGCATTATAAGGAGCAAGTTCTACCATTTTCGGGTCAACGAGAAGGAGGCGAACATCTTCTGGTGAAGCTTTATACATTAATGAAACCAATATAGAGTTGATGCATACACTCTTACCTGAACCCGTTGCTCCCGCAATGAGTCCGTGAGGCATTTTTTGCAGATCAGTCACGATCGGTGAACCCGATAAATCGAGTCCCAGTGCTACAGTCAGCGGCGAAGGACTGCCTCGGAATTCCTCACTCTCCAGGATTTCTCGCAAGTACACCGCCTGGCTTCTGCGGTTAGGCACCTCGATTCCAATCGTGTTCTTTCCGGGAATTGGTGCCTCGATTCGAATATCCTTAGCGGACAGGCTTAACTTAATGTCGTCGCTCAGATTAGTGATTTTGTTCACTTTAACACCAGGCGCTGGCTGTACTTCCAATCTTGTGACAGAAGGGCCCTTCGTCATATTTACAACTCTGGCGTTGACATTAAAGTTATCCAGCGTTAATTGAAGCAGGTCCCTCTGTTCTCCCATCCAAATGCTGTCATCCTCTTCCTGAACCGGGGGATGATGCAGCAGATTCGATTGAGGGAATGAAAGTGAAGCGGGTTCTGGTGATTCCGCGACTGCCTGTTCAGTCTGCACCGGCCGGCGCTTTGCCTCTTGCTGCCTTTCTGCCGACTTACGGTCTTTCTTCAGCATCAGTACATTAAAAGGTACGTATGAACCTCCAGGCTTTTTCTCTTGTGCTTTTTGCGGCAGAGGCACGTCTTTGGTTGTCTCTTCAACAATCGGTGCATAAGCCCCCTCATGCTGTTCTGTATAGGATTCCAACGGAACACTTTCAGACACCTTTTCTTCCGGTTCTGGTTTTGGATCTGTGAAAACAGCTTCATACACCGTTTCCTGTTCAGACGCAGGAAGGCTGACTTCCACTCTCTGCTCAGCCGCTTTACTTTCTGGCATGAATTCTGTGGAACTGTCCAGGTCAAGAACAGGTTCAGCAGGTTCAGGCAGCTCGATGGTATCCCTTTTAAATTCATCCAGCAGAAGTAGAGGTTCGTCTTTAGATCGGAGATGTTCGATCGGCTGTTCCTTCCGATGTTCTTGCACGACCGTCTCCTTTTCATCATGGCTTTGAAGAACAACTGGCTCTTTAATGGAACTTGATTCTTTGAGAAGCTCATCCATTAAATCTTGATCCGGAATCTTTTTCTTTTGAATCTCTGACAGCTTCCAAAGCCCGGGATTCAGAATCGTATCTGGTCTTCTCTCGCCATAGCCGTATATTGGGGATGGCACCTCCGATGGCCTGAAACTGCTCTTCGGCCGGTCATCATAAGCAGCCGGGCTGCTTTCTTCCTTCTTGCCTCTGTTGCCAAATCCGTAAATAGGTGAAGGAATCTCCGTCGGCTTAAACTGGCTTTTTGGAGGTGAACTGCTGTATCTGTTTTCTGTCGAATTCGAGTCCCCTTTTATACTCCGGCCATCACGATTCCCAAAGCCATAGATAGGGGATGGAATTTCTGAAGGCTTGAAAACCTTTGCCTTTTCTTCTTTAGATGCAGTCTCCAATTTCTCTTTTTTAGGAGGAGCTTCTTTCTTTTGGTCATTTGGAGAATGATAGGTTTCTTTCGCATCTCTATGATCAGGCGCCTTTGAATAGCCAGGATTTTTCATTCTGGCTGAACGGTAAGTACCGATCTCTTCTTCATCTGAAACGAGAGGAAAACGGAACTTTCCTTCTGACGGGTAGCGGCTCACCATCCGTGCTGCAGAATGATTTTGGCTGTTTTGAAACCGTCCTACAGACCGTTGTTGAGGAGGTACTGCTTTTTCTTCGTTATGTATTTCCGGATTTATTGTTTCTTCTGCGTCAGAAGGTTCATCATCAAACATAAACTTCATCATTTTTTTAAACCACGACATTGCCATCACCTTCTTTTTTTCTAGGTCTATCTTTTTATTGTAGCGGAAATTGTCACATTCTTTAAGAAAAAATTGCCAACAAATCCAAAAATATAAAAACCACTAGATTGCTCTAGCGGTTATGGTAAGTGGCGGGCGTTGCGGTTATTGCTTTGCCGCCCTGAATGGAAAAAAAGCCGCCAAATACTGCCTATCATTCAGCAAAATCCGGATGTTTCGCTTTTCATCGACCTATCCTATTGATAATTTTCGGCCTTGAACCTGCTTTTATGACTTTTTTAGAGCCATTTTTACCAAGAATTTCATTGAATCTCCTACTCTCCCTCTGTTTCATCGACAGGCTTGTTTTTTGCCAGGATGAAAACAGGTTCCAGCTCACCCTTCTCATATAAGAAAGGGAGTGCAGTTACGGGCACACGGCCGTTCATGAAGAACTGCATCGCCATTTGCGCCAAAATATCAAACCCCTGGTTGTTGCGGACATCAGCCAAGATGAGGACGTCCTGATGAGGAACAGCAACTGCAAGTGTTCCTGTTGCTTGCTTTTCCATCCGGTCAAGCAAAGCCGAATTCAGAATCCTGCTCGCATCATAGCCGTCATTATGGTTGATAAAGTGGAATGTGTTGCCGGCAACCTCATCCTTCTTCATTTCAGTTCCCAATGAACGAACATTAAAACGCGCTATTTCCCTTAACTGTTCTCTGCTGATCTTCAAATCCTCCAGCATCTTTTCACTGATTAGACGGTACGTATTCCCCAAATCCAGGGCATAAAAAACTCTCGTCTCCGCCGTATGCTCCTCATGGATCAAAGCGTCTCCCTCCGGCGATTCTGTCGGGAATGAGGTCGATCGGATCACAGGATAGATCTTCTTTTCTTCCTTGGTTCCGGGAGCTGCATCAATCGCATTCAGCGCTTCTTCCACATGATATACGAGCTCATCCAAAAAGGCATCCTTCTTGTTTTGCCATTCAACAGCCAGCCCCGAAAGAGAAAGAGTAATTCCCTTCTGATGCTCCTTATGCTCTATTCTTAGCTGTTCTGTTTCACGGTCGTATGATAATTGCCACTCAGGGCGGTCCAGCCGCTCTTCAAGCACTTTTTTCAGCTTCAGGCTTGTACTCATGTTATCTCCCTCCAGTATGAAAGCATAAAAAACCTCCTGACCGGAGGTTTTTTGAAATAAATGTGGTGCCCTGCGCAAGTTCTCAGTGCTGAAAACTTGCACTGCATCAATCTTGTTTATATTCTACAACAACTTCTGTGCCCAATCCTCCGCGCGCATTCCATGTCGCGACAATTTTAAGGTACTTCGGTTTAAGAAGGTCAACGAGGTCTTCCTTCATTTTGTTCGTTGCATGCTCCTGATAGATTCCTACGTTTCTGTAAGAAGTAAGATAGTATTTTAATGATTTCATCTCGACAAGGTCTTCATTCGGGATATAGCTGATGATGATGTCTGCAAAGTCTGGAAGCCCGGACCAAGGACATACAGAGGTAAACTCTGTTGTCGGAATCGTTACCATTGTATCCTTTCCAACATACTCGTAAGGAATGGTCTCTAAAATATCAACCAAAATGACGCTCTCATCTTCTATATCAAAACGAATGCCTTCGTATTTCTTATGATTTACTTCTACCTTAGCCATTAATAACGCCCTTTCTTAATGTAATGCATGACGTGTAAACGTCCTCTTAAGATTTTAACACATTTCTCTTATTTGTTGGCGCTGACCGGCAAATTATTTATAAAAGCAGAGATTTGTTCCTTCGTTTTGCGTTCTTTGTCTACGTACCTGCCGACCTCTTTTCCTTCATGGAAAGCAACAAAGCTCGGGATACCAAAAATATCGAGCTCACGGCAAAGGCCGATCAACCGGTCACGGTCAACAAAGACAAATGTATACTGGCTGAACTCCTGTTCTAGCTCCGGAAGAAACGGTTTAATGAAAACACAATCCGGGCACCAGTCTGCTGAAAAAACAGCAATCACAGTTCCCTGCTGTGTTATTTCATTGAATTCTTCGATAGATTCTATGGTTCTCATGCATAACTCTCCTTTTATTGGTTTATTTTCATATCTCCTGGACTAATGTATCCTTTGTTTCTCATCCATTCTGAAGCTACCAGACTGATCACAATTGGTCCAGCAAAATGCAATAGAAAAATGTACAAAAACACCAGCCAGCTGAAACCCATGGTCCGAAGCGTCATGATCTGCCCCACGAGCCCGCTTGTTCCCATCCCAGCCCCTGCCGGGATGTTGACCATATGAAAGACCAATGTGCCGATTGGGGCAAGGATGATTCCGGCCAGGGTAGGCGGGATTAAAATTTTCGGATTGCGGACCACATTGGGAAACTGCAGCTTTGATGTGCCTATTCCCTGCGTAATCCAGCCTCCGATACCATTATCTCTGTAGCTGATTGTTGCAAACCCGATCATCTGCGCCGCACATCCGATCGTAGCTGCACCCGCCGCGATTCCTTCCAATCCGAGCATGATGGCGATCGCCGCACTTGAAACCGGACCGGTAAGAGCCATTCCGAGCAGCACGGCCACAAGGATACTCATAATAAACGGCCGCTGTTCGGTAGCCCACATGACAAGATGGCCAAAGCCCTTCATGAACTGTGCAATGCCGGGACCCGCAAAATAAGCCACTGTATACCCAGTGAGAATCGTAACTGCCGGAGTAATTAATATATCCACCTTTGTTTCCTTGGACACCAGTTTTCCGGCTTCGACCGCAATTAAGGCCGCTGCAAAACACCCTGCCACACTTCCAAGCTCTGCTCCTGCAGATCCTGCAACAACCGAAGCAAACAGGACCAGTGGCGGAGCTTCAAGTCCATAAGCGACTGCCGCTCCGATCGCCGGACCGAGCAAAGTCATAGCAAGGCTCCCCATTTTTATAAAAAACGGCCAGCCAGCCTGCTCGCCGACCGTTTTTAATATTAAACCGACCACCAGAGACGACATCAAACCGAGGGCAAAGTAACTGAAACCTGTTATAAAGTAAACTTTCGGCGAAAGGGAAACCCCTTTTTTTTTCAGAAAATAACGCACATCCATTCTCCTCTTTCTTTAATGACGGATTATGATACCAGACATATCCCATTTATTATACAAGAGTATTAACATCTGTAAAGACAGTTCGTGTTTCATCGGAAAATTCTCAATGCGTTCTTGTGCTTAATAAACAATATTAAAAAGATTCCGATAGTAAGGATATAAAGGGGGAACACAATGAACATGTCTATACGCAACAGAGTAAGATTCATGCTGTTTATGAGCTTGATCGGAATGCTGATCATGATTGGATTCATGGCATGTTATGTCTGGTTTAGCGGAAGGATGGATCAAGAAAAGGAACAATTGCAGCAGAACAGCATTCAAAGCAAAGAAATCTACAGTGAACTGACAACCGTCCGCAAAAAAGAACAAGATTACTTGCGGCTTCCTTCCACAGAAAAAGCAAAAGAGATCAACTCTTCAGTTCTTACATTGCAAAAGAAAGTAGAAAATTATGCAAAGAACGCCAATAATCGTTCATTAAAGAATGATTACAACCATATCTCAAAAAAAATTAAGCAATATGGAACTTCCTTTAATTCTACTTCTTCTATGGCCGCTCAGATCACCGGGCTCAAAGAATTGATGGCTGAAACCTCGTCAAACTTTGAAAGGAAAGTTTCCGGCATGAAGGATATTCAACTATACAATCAGTTTCTCATCATGAACAAGTATGAAAAAGAATTATACTTGGCCTTTAACGAAGAGAATGTGGCTAAATTTCAGGAATCTGCCGGACAGTTTGAAAATAAACTGGATAAATCCGCTCTCCCCAAAGACGATTTATCCGATTTCAAAACCAAGCTTTTAAAGTACACTTCTTCAGCAGGCAACATCCAATCGTCCTCTAAACAAGTCAATGAAATGACAGGTGAATTTGAAACGATTGCAGGCAACGTTGAAACTTCCATTTTGAAGATCGAAAAATCCAACGACCAGAAGCGAGCTGAACTGACAGATCAACAATCCGGATTAAAATCATTGCTCACCTGGCTCTTGATCAGTATTTCTGCGATCGTTATAGCAGGAATGACTTTCGCTGGAATATGGCTGACCCGTTCAATCGCACGCTCCATTTCATTATTAAAAGAGGGCGCTACGGTTATCGGAAACGGAAACCTGGAATACAGGGTACAAACCGCCTCCAATGATGAGATGGGAGAGCTCGCTGACACCTTTAACAGGATGGCCGAAAAAATGCAGCGATCCATGAGTGAAGTACAGTATGCTTCTGAACAGCTGGCTGCTTCCTCCCAGCACCTTGCCGCGATATCCCAAGAAACGACCGCACAAACAGAGGAAGTTTCCGATGCGGTTCAGCAAGTCTCCATTGGGGCACAGAGCCAGGCAGATCATCTTCATGAGAGCACCGTTCTATTATCGGAAGTGACAGACGCCATCCAGGAAACAGCTTCTATAAGTGAACAGATCGCACAAGATACTCTGCAGGCAGAGGAAGACGGTAAATCAGGAATGGAAACCGTTCAGCAGCTCGATACGCATTCCGAAAAATTCATCTCTCTCGCGAACGATCTTATCTCTGAAATACAGGATGCCAATGCACAGTCCAAACAGATCCATTCCATCGTACATACCATTCAGGAGATTGCTAGAAGCACGGATTTGCTTGCTTTGAACGCTGCCATAGAGTCGGTCAGAGCGGGTGAGGCGGGCAGAGGGTTCTCTGTCGTGGCGACTGAGGTGAGAAAGCTGGCTGAACGTTCAAAAAATGAAGCTCAGCAGATCCAGCAGCTTGTTAAACGGATGGGAAACCAGATGGATAATCTTGCACAGGAAACGTCAAGGTTTGAAGTATACAGAAACGAGCAGCTCCAATCGGTCTCGATGACAAAACATGCTTTTGAGTCCATCGTTACAAATGTCACTGCCATCCATGAAAAGATCAGCCATATTCAGAAAGCAATACATCATGTTGGCGAAGCAAATATCGGCCTTTCTGAAAAACTTCACGAAGTAAGTGCCATCTCTCAGGAATCAGTGGCTACAAGTGAACAGGTCAGTGAATCGAGCATTCACCAGAAACGGGCGATCAATGAAGTGAACATTGCAGCGAACGAGCTGCAGGAAATTGCGCTTAACCTGCAGAATGAAGTTCAGCAGTTCCATCTTGGAGAAACGGCCAAACTTGATAGAGAAGAACAACCGGTGGAGCCCGAATCCGTGGAAGAAGCTTATCAGGAAGCTGCCGCAGCTCAGCACGATGAACTTTCCGAAGAGCAGGACCGGATTGGCGATGTTCACCTGAATGAAGATCTTGGACAAGTAAAATAAACAGAAAAAAGCTCCCGTTTAGGGAGCTTTTTTAGCTTCTATCTGTTTTGATAATAGTTGTATTGCCCGTAAAGCATCTTGACGATATGTTCAAACATCTCGTCCCTTGCCAGCATACCGTTCGTAAAAATGCCGATGGCGCCCGCTTTTGTTCGAACATGTTTATCCGCAGTGAAGCTGGCCATGACATCTCCCAGTTCATGACCTTTTATGACCGGTTCAGCGATTTCCTTCGGCAGGGGAATCTTTGCTCCGCTTGCCACTAAAACCTTGCCTTCCCTGTCCGCTAAAGCCCCCCAGTTGCATAAATACAAGGTTCCTTCAGCTTCAGAGACACCGCCCTCCAAACCAAACCCAAGATCAGCACCATTTGTTATGCAAGCCTTAGCCCGGTTTATTGCGCCAAGCTTCGTCTCTTCATCTGAAAACGGCTGAGGAGAAACACCTGAAGGTACATCCATCGATTGAACCGTTTCATTCAACACGTTTTCAACTGCTTTTATTTTCGCCGGATTGAACGATCCAACCGCAATTTTCAAACTATTACCCTGGCTGGCCATTTAATCATTCAGGATGCTGTCCAATGTGGTTTGATCCGTGCTTTTTACGAGTTTAATGAGAAGTTCTTTGGCAGCAGCATAATCATCAATATGGACAATCGAACCGTGTGTATGAATGTAACGGGAGCAGATCCCTACAACCGCTGATGGAACCCCTTTTCCTGAAAGGTGGACGCTTCCTGCGTCAGTTCCGCCTGGGGAAACGAAATATTGATAGGGAATTTTATGGGTTTCAGCCGTATCTAATATAAACTCCCGCAGTCCTTTATGTGTGATCATCGTACGATCAAGAATGCGCAATAATGTCCCTTTTCCAAGATGGCCAAATTCATTTTCATTACCAGTCATGTCATTGGCAGGACTTGCATCCAGTGCATAGAAAATATCAGGCTCTATCAGATTAGCGGCTGTTTTAGAACCCCTTAGGCCCGCTTCTTCCTGAACGGTAGCACCAGAGTAAAGCTGGTTTGGCAGTTTGGTTCCCTTCACTTCCTTTAACAGCTCAATCGCCAGTCCAACGCCATAACGGTTATCCCATGCCTTGGCAAGAATTTTTTTAGGATTGGCCATCGGTGTGAAAGGACAAATCGGGACGACTTGCTGGCCAGGACGGATGCCGATCTTTTTAGCATCTTCCTTGTTATCGGCTCCGATATCAATATACATGTGCTTTATATCCATCGGTCTCTTCCGTTGGTCCTCTACCAGAAGATGCGGCGGTACGGAACCAATAACACCAATGACAGGTCCTTGATCTGTAATGATCTGCACCCTCTGTGCAAGGAGAACCTGGCTCCACCAGCCTCCAAGGGTTTCAAAATGAATCATACCTGCTTTTGTAATCCTTGTTACCATAAATCCGACTTCATCCATGTGGCCGGCAACCATGACCTTTGGCCCTTCACCTTGTTTGACACCAAAAATGCTGCCAAGCCCGTCTTGAATAATTTCATCGGAAAGCGGTTCGATTTCTTTTCTGACAAACTTTCTTACTTCATGCTCAAATCCGGGTGCGCCGGGCAGCTCCGTTAAAGTGCGAAATAAATCGAGCGTTTCAGTATTCATTGTTTCTCCTTTCGGAAAGCAAGTATATGTATACCCTTATTGTAACGCTGGAAACAAAAATTTTCCAATGCCACAAAAGGGATCATTCTCCTTAAAAAGATTGATAAGGAATAGGATCGGCCGCGCCGGCTTCTTCAAACCCTTTTAACCGCAGCTGGCAGCTGTCACATTCTCCGCATGCCTCTTCTTCGCCATTATAACAGGAGGTCGTCAGATGATACGGAACTTCCAGTTCAAGGCCTCTTTCGATGGTATCTTTTTTTGTCAGATGCATTAGAGGAGCGCAGATCCTGATCTTATCCCCCGTTGTTCCTGCTTTGGTAGCAAGATTTATTGTTTCATTCATACTGCTGATAAATTCCGGACGGCAGTCAGGGTATCCGCTGTAATCAACCGCTGACACACCGATATAGACGGCTTCAGCTCCGATTACTTCCGCATACGCACTTGCTAGTGAAAGAAATATCATGTTTCTGGCGGGAACATAGGTAGCCGGAATCTCTTCATTTTCACCCTTTTCCATCGGCACTTCGATCGAGACATCTGTCAGAGCACTGCCGCCTATTTGATTTAGAAACGCAATATCGACGATGCGATGGTCGTTCACTTTGTAATGTTGTGCAACCTTTTGGGCCTGAAGCACCTCACGGCTATGCCGCTGGCCATAATTAAAGGTCAGCGGGTACAGTTCATAACCTTCATCCGCTGCAATTCCCATACAGGTTGTACTGTCCAATCCGCCACTTAATACAATAACCGCTTTTTTCATGTTATACCCCTCTCTTATCCGGATGCCAAATAATTTTATGAAGCTGCATACTGACTTTTACATCCGGCATGCGCGCCTCAAGAACTTTGTTTACAAGTTTTGCAGGCGGCATCGTTTCCCACACGGGACTGAACAATACCTGTCCTTGTTTGTGATGCATGTTGACGACAGATGCTGCGAGATCGAAATCTTCATCACTGCCGATCACAAATTTAATCTCATCCTGAGGCTCCAAGTAATCGAAATTCTCATGAACCATGCGATCCATCTCTCCGGAAGCGGGAAGTTTATAATCCATAACAAACCTTGCTTTTTTGTTTATGCAGCGATCGTTCTCCCTTAGTACTTGAAACGGTTCAAGAGGGATCGCACCATTTGTCTCTATATGAATATCTTCTATTCTTTCAATTTCAGCCATCGCTTTAAGGAGTGCAGCAGATTTTTCCCGGTGAATCAGCGGCTCTCCGCCTGTAAAGCAAATTCGCTTAGATGAAAATGCATTGATTCTCTCGATGATTTCTTCAATCGTTGCTTCAAATTCCGGTTTAGCTGGAGCATAGCTGTAAGTTGTATCACACCACGTGCACCGAAGATTACAATGGAATACACGTACAAAAATCGTAGGAAATCCTGCGGCCATCCCTTCTCCTTCGATGGTCTCAAAGATTTCTACCATCGGAACCTTCCATTGAGAATAGACGTCAGTTGACGGCAGGTTAAAATGATTCGTCATGTTCCATCCACTCCCTTTTTAAGGTTGCATAGCTTGTAGGTGTCTCATATAAAACGATTTCTTCCAAGCGGAACCCTTTTTCTTTCCAATGGTACTCTTTTAATTTTTTATCAAATTCTTCCCAGATCCAAACGATCATATTTTCAGCTGTTGTGTTCATGTCCGGCAGCACTTCATTTAAATAGCGATGATCCAGCCTGCTCTCGATCGCTTCTTTGTAGATGTTTTTAATGTCACCAAAATCCATCGAGATTCCAACCGGATCAACAAAGCCGCTGATCGTCAGTATCAGCTTATACGTATGGCCATGGAGGTTCTTGCATTTCCCTTCATAGCAATGCAGGTGGTGAGCAGCATCGAATGTAAATTCTTTCGTTACTGCAACTCGCTTATGATGGTACTTCAGGTTGCTTCGCTCTATATCTTCATCTATTTTTTGAACCTTCTTCGGAATTTCAAACTCCACATCATTCATCCTTCCAAGAACATGGAATACCCATAAAAAAATCCCTACACCAAAAGATGGTTCGGGAGAGAGTGAAAGATTATATAAGTTTCCACGCTCCCTAGTTTTTTTTAGCGAGGGGGGGGAATTTCGAACCCTCATTTTTATAACTGCCTATTAAGAATAGCAAATATGTCAGAAAAACTAAAGCTTTCTGTTATACTGTATGGGGAAATTACAACAGAAAAAGGAGATGCTGAAAATGAAAGCAAGCAAATGGATTCTCGCCGGAGTGGCCGGCTTCGCGGCAGGATACTCAGCAGCAAAGCGAACACCACAGAACCTGACTCCTGAAAAAGCCCTAAACATTGTAAAGAGCCGAACAAAAGATGAATTTATGGTCACCGGCTCCTGGATCGGTGTTCACACCGAAGAAGTGAAGCGTTTCGGACTCCCATATACCGTTTACAAAGGCGGACTTTCTAGCACACTCAACTCTACTCTTACTCAGTTTGATTTTATGATTGATGCAAAAACAGGAACGATTCTTGATATTTCAAAACATGGTGAAAAAGCGGAAATATTGGCTTAATGAACAATCTGCTTTAAAAAAAGCAGACGAAAAAAAGCGCCGCGTGTATGCGGCGCTTTTTATTATTAGTTAAAATCCTTCACATGATTGTACAAGTTATTTTTAATTTTGAATTTCGTTGTAAGGTACTGTCCTTTTTCCCAAATCGTTAACAAGTATAAAGGGATCAGCAAGACAAGGGAAAGAAGCAGAATAATCACGATGTAATCCATCTTCGTGCCCACTTGGTCTTCATGCGATTTTTTATACTGCTCAAGCTCAGGACCTGCTTTTGCAACTTCCTGCTCTGTCAGCATTTTATTGTTTTTCGGATTGTAATAGACAATATCCTTATGTTTGAAGTAAAAGACATTATCTCTCAATGTTTTGTAAGAACCCATTCCGACAACAATTTCAGCAGTGTCGAGCTTTGGATCATTGTTTGGTACTGTCTTGAGATCTGTGATCTCAATGCTGCCTTTTTTGTAATCGTAGTGCTTTTCTTTCAGCCCTTTTTCAATGGATGCTTTCATTTCATTGTCCGCTGTCGCTCCTGCTGCGGAAGCGATAGAGGCAAAGGAAAAAACAAGAGAAAAAACGGACAATAGTGCAACAATCTTCCTTTTCATCAAAATCCTCCTTGCTTTCAGTCCTATTCCAATTCTAATCTCTTCCATCATATCATATATTTCCTTTTTATTTACCCGGAAATTTTGACAAAGACTTACTTTTTTTGCCGAGGTATGCTCTCTATGATCTTTCCGCCGGCATCCCATTTCACTGCGCGGTACACAGCATCATGGTAAAAAAAGTACCATGTTTCCGGCTTGATCCATTTTTGCTTTTCGTATATCGAGGTCATTGGATAATCATCATAAGCGAGTACCCAAAGCGGATTCTTATGTGCGTGGGTTGGCATTATATCCCCCAGGTGATAGAGGACAGTCCCTTCGGTTTGGATTTCGATAATACTGTGCCCGTCACTATGTCCACCCGTATGGATCATCTTAATGCCGGAAATAGGCTCAAATGATTCATTAAATGTTTCCACCTGGTGTTCAATGGGTTTCCAGTTTTCTTCCCAGTATGTATTTCTTGAACGGATATTCGGATTCTTCAGTTCCTCCCATTCAGTTTCAGACGTATAGATGACAGCGTTTTCAAAAACCGGCCTGATCTCCCCTTCTTCACGCTTTGTTAACCCAGAGGCATGGTCAAAATGCATATGCGTCATCAATATGATGTCAATATCAGCGGCAGATATTCCAATTTCCTCCAGACTCTCTTCAATGACAGATTCTTGATGCACACCGTAATTGCGCTTTTGTTTTTCACTTAGCTTCCCGTTGCCGATTCCTGACTCGATCAGGATGTTCTTTCCGAACCCCTGAAGCAAAATCGGTTCTGTTCTCAATTCAATTTGATTCAGCTCATTCACAGCATATTTTTTGCTCCAAAGCGGCTTTGGCACTACACCAAACATGGCACCCCCATCCATATGAGTGACCCCGCCATCAAGCCAGGTTAACGTCAGACGGCCTAGTTTCCATTGATCCATTGTTGACTCTCTCCTTTGCAACAATTAAAAATAGTCTGAATTCAGTGTACCATATTGCCTGCAGATTTTCAGGCAAATAAAAAAACCCGGGCATTCCCGGGTTACTTTTTGGAACGGAATTGCGCTTCTGTCCGATAAATCCTGAAACCCTTGGACGAAAATTTCTCTTCGTACTCCGTCATGATATTTCCTTTAAAATCACTTTTATGCAAATCAAGCCAAACTTGTTTTAGGATCATGCCATATTTCGAGAAGCTATGGAGGGAATACTCAAATAAACCCTGATTATCCGTTTTAAAATGGATTTCTCCCTCATCTTTAAGAATGGTTTCGAAAGTGGACAGAAACGATTTGTAAGTTAAACGCCGCTTTTCATGCTTGTTTTTCGGCCATGGATCGGAAAAGTTAAGATACACTCTTGACACCTCACCCGGCTCAAAAAAATCAGTCAGCTTTTGGGCATTTTCTCTGATCAGTTTAACATTGCCGATCTCTTCCGTAACAATCTTCTCCAAGGCAGAGACGATTATGCTATCGTAAATTTCCATACCGATATAATTGATATCCGGATGGGCTTTCCCCATTCCAGTCACAAAGTTTCCTTTACCCGTCCCGACTTCGATATGAATCGGATGATCGTTCCCAAAATACTCGTTCCATCTGCCTTTTAAATCAGCAGGATTGGGGGCAACAATTTCAGGATAATCATTTAGCTTTTCTTTTGCCCATGGTTTAAAACGCTGACGCATGATCTATCTTCCTTTCTTACATCCAATACCGTTTGCACAACTTCGACATTTTAACACGAAAAGCGGCAAAGCAAAAGGCTAGGTTAAATTCACCATTCAAAAAAAAGAATCCGCATCGGTTCGTTGCGGATAAATTCTTCTGTATTCCATACCCTATGATTATTGAACATTTACCAAGAGCTCATTAGAAGGACGTGAAGATAAATGCCGCTTGATTATACCCATCAGCTTACCCTGTTAAGGGACATTCTTCAAGATCATCATACGGATTGCAAGGGTACGCCGCAGGAGTGCGCCCAGTTGGAACGTCTGGCTAACCAACTGATGCAGCATGGGAATTTAAATAATGACGTGAAAGACGTATTGGGTCTCATTAACACCTATAGCCATGATGGCTCCACCCATGAAAACCTTGAACAACATATTACAAATCATAAGCCGCATATCGAAAATTGGCTGAATACGATCCAGCCGGATCAATTTTCATAGCAAATGAACAGAGATTTCCTGGGGAATAAATGGAAATTGTCGAACGGTTAATTAATATAATAGCTTTTTTGCAGAACTTGCTTTAAAAAATTGTACCAGTATTCCTTTTCAGCGTCATGTTCCCTATCACTATGCCAAAATACCGACAAAATGGTTTGTGCGACGATATACCAATGCATCCGGCGCTGAAGATCAACGGTTAATTCCACTCCGTAAGTGGAGAGCCATTTTGACCAATTATCACGCGGAACATACCAGTACAGCAGCATTCCCAGGTCAAGGGCCGGATCAGCAATCATCGCGCCATCCCAGTCAATGAGATATAACTCGTTGGTTTCGCTCAACAACCAGTTATTATGATTAACGTCACAATGGCAGACGACTTTCTCGTCATGCTGGATGACGTTTTTTTGTAATTTTAAATAACGGACGGCCTCCTTAATTTTCGGAGGACATTCATGTTGATATTGAATGTTGGTTTCTATATCATCAATAATCAGTTCTGGAGTGAGCGGCTTCTTACCCAGGCGTTTTAACATATCAAGGAGTTCTGAAGACTTATGTATTCTGCCTAATAGTCTTCCTACAGCATCATTCATCATTTCGGATGCTTTAAGTTCCCTTCCGTTTAGCCACTTTTGAGCCGTAATCACATCTCCGTTGCCCAATCTTTTTGTCCATAATAATTTCGGAACAATTCCTTCCGCCGAAAGTACTGCAAGAAAAGGTGACGAATTGCGCTTAAGAAAAAGCGTCTGATCTTCATATTTAGCTTGATATGCTTCTCCTGTTGCCCCACCAGCCGGCATGATCTGCCAGCCTTTGCCTAGTAGATGTTCCAAATCGTTCACCTTCAATCTCATGCGGAAAGTTAATATGTCCTGTTTTATATCGGTTAATAAACACCTTATTTAAAATTAAAAAACCTCTACGAATACATTATTTTAACACAGCCTGAGAAAAAATCGTACATATTTATGTTCCATAAAAAATTATTCGGCCGATTGGACAGCCATCGTAAATCCTAGAGGAGGGATGAGAAGCGTTCCAGAATCTGTTTTATACAATCCATCCTCCTTCACCTCCAGCGCCTCTGCCGTCACTGTCCAATCGCCAGGGGATGGGAGCTGGTAAACCTTCTCGCTTGGATGGCTGTTGTACAGGAGGAGGATATCTTTCCATGTGTCCACCCTTTCTGAGCTTTTGATCCTGAACCCAAACATTCCTTCAGGCAGCCCGTCGAGAAGAGATAAGGAATGTTCAATCGTTTCAGGTTCATCCAAACGAAAAGCGGGATGGTTCTTTCTGATTTGAAGGAGCTCGGTAACATATTGCACATCTTTTTCAAATTTAGATCTTCGCTCCCAATCGAGCCGGTTGATTGAATCGCCAGATTTATAGCTGTTGCCATCCCCTTGTTTACTGCGAAAAAACTCCTGGCCGGCATGGAGGAACGGTACCCCCAGTGAAAAAATCGTAAGTGCTGTTCCAAGCAGGTGCCTTTTTCTTAGTACCGTCTCATCTTCATTAGGGTGCAGCGTAAGCAAACGGTCCCATAACGTATGGTTATCATGGCATTCAATGTAATTTATACTTTGGCCCGGTGTATTAAACAATCCGTGCTCTTTTGAGTTGCCTGATACATTTTCATACAGCCTCTCGATCTGTGAAGTATCCCCATTAATGAAACCTTCATTGGCGGCATGAAAAATATTCCCTTTTACAAGGTCGCGGAAACGGTCATTAAAGAACGAGATCCCCGGCATCCTGCGTGCAGAATCAATACAGGCTTTTTGGTCTTCATCCAGCCACGTGTTCATCTTCCATCCTTCTCCCAAAATAAAAACAGAAGAGTTGATCTTCGCCAGTTCTTTATAGGTCTCATTCATCGTTATGATGTCGTGAATCCCCATTAGATCAAAACGGAAGCCGTCCACTTTATACTCCTCCGTCCAATAAAGCACGGAATCGATGATAAATTTCCTCATCATAAATCGTTCGGAAGCGGTATCATTTCCAACACCCGTTCCATTGACAGGGTTTCCGCCATAATCAAACCTGAAGTAATAGCCTGGAACAATCTTTTCAAAATTGGACGTCTCTCTGATAAACACATGGTTATAAACGACATCCATGATAAGCCGCAGGCCATTATTATGCAGGGAGGCGATCAAAGCTTTATATTCCTTTATCCTTGAGACCGGGTCCGCAGGATCCGTCGCGTATGAACCTTCAGGGACATTAAAATGGAGCGGATCATATCCCCAGTTATACTCCGTGTCTGATTTGGTTTCATCTATACTGCCGTAATCGTTGACAGGCAAGAGCTGGACATGCGTGACACCGAGGTTTTTTAAATAGTCGATTCCTGTAGTGGTGTGGCCAGGACCAGACGTGCCTTTTTCAGTAAATGCCATGTACTTCCCTTTGTGCTTCATCCCGCTTAACGGGTGGACGGAAAAATCCCTGACATGCAGCTCATAGATGATGCTGTCTGTTTTTTTGAGGGGGAGAGGCGAATTAACCGTTTCCCATCCTTCGGGGTTGGTCTTATTAAGGTCGATCACCACTCCCCTCTTCCCGTTGACCGTTACCGCTTTTGCATAAGGATCGATCGCTTCATTGACAGTATGGTTTACCCTGACTAAATAGCAATATTCGTGAAGATGATGATCGCCTGCTATTTCCGCTTCCCATACCCCCCGATCTCCAAGCTTCATAGGGTGCTCGAAAGCTGTACTCGCACTCGTAAACAGCTTTAATCTTACAGTGGACGCCGTAGGTGCCCATACTTTAAATACCGTTTTCTCAGGACTATAAACGGCCCCTAGATCTTTTTTTTCATAGGCGAAGATCTCATCAAACTCCTTTGTTCTGACTACAGCTCCCGTTTTTAACGGGATTTCCCCTCCATCCGGATATACCACCCAGTAATCTCGATAGATGGGAAGTTTCTGATCAAGCACCATATGAAAAAGCAGCCGGTCCTCCAACCGCTGTTCAGATATCTTTTTTAATGGGTAAACCCTTTCATGATCCGTCACGTAAAAATAGGCCTCTCTCGGCACTTCTGTAAAAATGACGAGCGTGACCATTGTAAAAGTATCGAGATATGCTTCGATCCGTTCTGCTTCCGCAATCGGTTTATGGTTCAAAATGCCGGCCCACCCCCTATAATACCTTCATCATCGATATGCTCTTCTTATTATTTTATCCAAATGTTAGAAAAACAGAATTCACTTTGCCTAACTTTTCGAATGAATGTCAGACTCTTATGGATAGTACTGAGGGCATGAGCGTACATTCAACAGGGGTTGTACCGAGCAGTTCCCCGTCCGCCTGTACGGTTAACGGCTCATTGCTGGTTATGGAAATAACTCTTCCTTCAAGAATAGTTACCCCGTCCAGATCTCCATGTTTACCCCAAAACACCGTAACGAAGAGAAAAAGCAGCTTAAACGGATGAAGTTCATGGACGACACAAAGCTCAAGCAAGCCATCATCCGGTTTAGCCGAAGGACAGATTTTCATTCCGCCCCCATAATAAGGCAAGTTGCCCGCTGCAATCAGCCAGACCGATGGAAATTTATACTCCAATCCATCCACGGTTACAGCGGCATCAACCGGTTTATATGTAAAAAGAAGACGAAACATGCTTACAGTATACGCAAGGTTGCCTGCTCCAAAGCGCTTCAGCCATTTCTTGTATGTTGATCGGTTGGTCAGCTTCGTCACTTCACCATCGAATCCGATCCCGGCCGTACTTACAAACCGTTTGTTACGCCTTGCCTGTCCGGGAAAGCTTTGCATTCCCGCATCGATGATTTTTTTTGCGTTCCTTTTATTTAATAGCCGCCTTTTCAAAATATAGGCCAGACTCTTGTTCTTGTTGAATCCTAATCCCCGGATAATATCATTGCCAGAACCGCCTGGCAAAAAGCCCACCGTAATTTCAGGGCTGTCCTCCAGTCCGTTGATCACTTCATGGATGGTCCCATCCCCGCCAACCGTTATGACGGCCTCGATCAGATCCCGGTTAATGCAGGAGATCTTTTTTGCAATCTCCAGCGCATGGCCTTCGCTTTCCGTATAAAAAGAGCGGTAAGCCACACCTTCAGCTGAAAGAACCTCTTTTACGGCTTTCCAGATCTTTCGGGCCTTTTTATTGTTTGCATGAATTATAAAAAAGTAGAGTTTCATTAGCAAGTCCTTGTCCTAAGAGCATGTATAAGATAACATTCGACAAAGACCGCCACTAGTCCTTTAATCCCCTGCTGTCTTCCCATTCCCTGCGCAAAATAGATTTAGTCAAAGAAGCCTTCAGCAGCAAATCTACGAACTTTAATTGGTGGCTCTTCGGCGGGCTTGGAACACCGGCCACTCTTGTATACCATGAATCAAATGTACGTTTATCGATCACCACAACATCATTCCTTTTGGTTTGTGTATCGACATAACCGTTCTGGCATAATACCGCCTTTTTCAGCTGCAGACGGTTTTTAAAATACTCCAAATAAGGGTTAAGCACAAAATCCATTCTCTCCAGTGCAATGTAGGGGCTGACAATCTTTTTATCGTTTGCTCCCTCATTGGCCTTATTCCAAAAATGTTTAGAATTCTCCTGATAAATAACATCTTTCCCTTCAAGCAGAGCGATACACCAGATCTCTCGCGGTCCAGCCAGAACCACTTCCAGCTCCACCGGAGCCGCTTTATGCCTGACAGAAGGTTTGTAAAATAAAAAATAATTATCAGGAATTTTAGTACATAAGAAATGAAGCGCTTTGTCGCTTAAATAGGACGGATCTAAAGTTGAGAATTCTTTGACCGTCGAGCTTGCCCACTTGAGCTGGTGATCAAAAATTTTACTGGAAATGGAATCCCTTTGATCCTCTCCCTCTTTGAATCTTCTTTTTTTTAGAGCAACGAATCGGCTCTGATAATGGTACAGATTTACTTCATACCTTGACACATAGTCTTCAAGCTTTACAAGCTGAGCCAACTGCCATCTCCCTCTCCTTCTTTGTAAGGTGATACTATAAAAACCATGCAGCAAAAAACGGGACGAGAACCGAAGCGATAATGCAGCTCAATCCCATCGCGACAGAGCTGTATGCGGCTGTTTCCTCACCAAACTCCATGGCTTTAGATGTCCCGATTGCATGAGAGGACGTTCCGATTCCTAAGCCCCTGGCTAAAGGCGTCTTGAACTTGAGCCAGTTGAACCAGCTTGGTGCTAAAACAGCACCTGTTATCCCTGCAATAATAACAAATACCGACGCGAGCGCAGGTGAGCCCTGGGTGATTTGGGCAATCTCCATCGCCACTGGTGTGGTTACAGACTTGGGAAGCATAGAGAGGAGCATCCTTTTATTCGTTCCGATCGCACTGGCAAAAAGAAAAATAGTGATAAGACCCACCAACGTGCCTGTAAACACTCCGACAATAATGGATAAGAGGTGGCGCATCAAGCTCTCTCTGTATAAATACAACGGATAAGCGAGAGCAACCACACCGGGACCGAGCAGTTCTTCAATCCATTTTCCGCCTTCCATATACTTCTCGTATGGGATATGGGTGAGCAGGAGGATTACAGCCATAAACAATGTTGTTGTCAGAACAGGTATAAGAAAAGCCGACCTCCATCTTTCATATATTTTTTTCATCGCGATAAAAAGAAGCACCGTGATCACTATAAAAATAAGACTAGTCCAGTGCATTAACCGATGCCTTCTTCTTGGACACGAGGCGTTCACTCGACCATCCTGTGGCTGCTACTGCTAAAAACGTGGATACAGCCGTAGAGGCTATGAGCAGCAGCCCTTTTACAGTAAAAAACTCAGGATATTTGATGATTCCTGCAGTAACAGGAATAAAGAAAAGCGGAAGATACGCCAGCATAAACGTCGACCCTGAACTCACCCATTTGCTTTTAAATTTCCCTGTACTTAGGGCTATAAACAATAAAATCATTCCGACGACACTGCCCGGAATGAATAAATGCAAACTCTCTGAAATCCATACGCCCAGCATATGAAACAAATACAAAATACCGATCTGAATGGTAATGACGAATATTTTCAAAGGCTGTCCTCTCCTTTAAGACAAAACTCTTCGATGACGTGATATTTAGGATCTTTATCCAGATGGGTCTCATACAGCACGATCGAAGGAACGTCGAAGGAAATGCCCGCGGCGGGCTTGGTCATACTCTCATCAAAAACAACATCCATCCTTGCATCTGTATGTCCCCATCTCTTGGCAAGTGTAATATGGGGAGAATACGGCCTGGACTCCAACTGAAAACCGGCTTGCTGACAAAGACGATTCACCGTTTTCTGCAAGGCAAACAGCCTTTCCTCTTCTTCCACTCCAAGCCAGAACACACGGGGCTGGGACTTCTTGCCGAAGAATCCCGCTCCTGTAACGGTAAGCGAAAAGGATGGAAGCTCTTGAATATGGTCATGGAACAAACTTTTCAGGTGGATAAGCTGATCTTGTTCGGTTTTACCTAGAAAAGCCAGTGTCAGATGAAGATCCTCTTGATGAACCCATTGTTTAAACGGAAGATTTTCCTGAAGCGTCCCTGAAAGTTCCCCGATGATACACTTTACATCAGAAGGAATTGGAACGGCAGCAAAAACATGTCTACTCATATATTTTTTCATCTCCATTAAAGGGAATTATTCTTATCTTACCAAAAACGATCACCTTGCAACCATCCAAGCTTGCTTGTTTTCTTTTAAATGTTGGATTTGATATACTTTCTTTAAAGAGAAAACGACAGGATGTGCAAATCATGAAAGTTGTTCAAAACATAGCAGAATTGATCGGGGATACTCCTTTAGTCCGCTTGAACCATCTTCCGGATCCTGACGGAGCGTCCATCTACGTAAAACTTGAATATTATAATCCAAGCAGAAGCCTAAAGGACAGAGCTGCTTATAACATGCTTATAGAGGCAGAAAAATCCGGTCTTTTAAAGCCAGGCGATACCATTATTGAACCGACATCAGGAAACACTGGAATTGGCCTGGCAATGAACGCGGCAGCACGAGGCTATAAGGCGGTTATTGTTATGCCTGATACTATGACCGAGGAACGAATCAACTTGCTTAAAGCCTATGGTGCAGAAGTCGTACTCACTCCTGGAGATGAAAAAATGCCAGGCGCCATCAGAAAGGCTAGAGAACTGCTGGCAGCGGATCCAAAAAACAGCTTTATGCCTATGCAATTTGAAAATGCAGCAAACCCTGATGCTCATCGAACCACCACGGCTGTTGAAATTATTGATGCCATGAAGGAGCTAAATAAGCCATTGAGCGCTTTTGTAGCCCCGGCAGGTACGGGAGGGACGATTACGGGCACAGGTGAAACACTGAAGGCTGCTTTCCCTGATATGACAGTGCATGTTGTCGAGCCGGCGGGATCCCCTGTTTTATCTGGCGGGAAACCAGGCAAGCATAAACTGGTAGGCACCAGCCCAGGATTCATACCTTCCATTTTAAATCAAGAGGTGTATGACGAAATCATCCGAGTAGAAGATGATCCAGCCTATGAGACCGTCAGAAGACTCGCGAGAGAAGAGGGTATCCTCGTTGGCCCATCTTCCGGAGCTGCCGTCTTTGGCGCCGTTGAAACCGCGAAAAAGCTTTCCAAGGATGAAGTTGTTGTCTGTATCACATGTGATGCTGGAGAGCGTTACCTTTCCACTGACCTGTTTCAATTTGAATAAAAATAAGAAAGTCGGCTCAACTTCCCTATTGGAATCTTGAGCCGACTTTTTATATCCCTGAACTGAGTCCCAGCTTTTCTCTGGACTGAAGCCGCATTAAAATACCGATCATAAAGAGGCCGGCAAACGAAAGAATGCCAAAGAAAAGATAGGTGATAAAGATCGAATACTTATCAAAGATCATGCCTCCCAAAAACGTACAGAACCATGCACCTAGTCCATTACCTACCGCAGTATATAAGGAAACCGCTGTAGCCCTTACATCTGGTGGCGTGTTATCCCGGATATATTCAATGGCCGCCGGAATGAACAAACCTACGGAAAATCCCTGGACAACTGTTGTTATGAGCACCACTGTGATGGACGGCTGAAAAAAATAAAACATCCATCTTAAGGCGGAAACGGCCGTTGCAAACATCATAATGTGGATGACGCCAAACTTCCTGAGTGCGAAGCCCGCCAGTTTCATGAATGGCGCTTCACTGCCAGCTGCAAGCAGGAATGCGATACCCACTCCGGCTAACGTTCCACCAATCCCCTGTATATAAAAGCTGAAGTAAAAATTGTTGGCAAAGATTGGGCCGAAAACAAGAAAAGTGGTGACTAGAAACACCATATATTTCGGCATTCGTATCAGGTGAGAAAGGCCGGAACGCAAATCCACTTTCAGCAATTCCCCTTCTCTCGGCATGCTTCTTATCAGCAGCAAACAAAGAAGCAAGCTTAAAGCAAAGGAATAAAAGATCACTGAGACGCCCGACATCTCAGATAGCTTCCCCATCATGTATACCGCTAAAGCAAAACCAATCGCCCCAAACAACCGGTAATTGCCGTATTCCTGATTGGTCTTATTAACGTAGTTCAAAAGAATGCTGTCCGATATCGGTACGATCGCACTTTGAAAAAGTGCGAGGAGGATCAGCATAATGATCAGCGAGCCGTACGTCCCGATGAACAGCACAGCATAACCGATCAATGCCGTAAAAAGGAGAGATACAGCAAGTACATGCTTCGGCTTTCTCGTAAAATCCGTAATGACCCCCCACATCGGCTGCGCAAAAATCATCACCACAGGGCTCAACGACATCAATGTACCGATCTCCGTTCCCGAAAGCCCGGCTACTTCCTTGAAGTACACTCCGAGCAGGGGAAACAAGCTTCCAAAGGCAAAGAACGAAAATAAATTAAATCCTTTCAGGCTCAATGATGTTCTTTTATGACTATTCAATTTTTGTCCCTACTCCCTATCCTTTTTCTCTGGATTAAGCTGAAGATTGCTTATTTTGCCAATTCATAGATCGCTTGTGCATAGATCGCCGCTGCGCTGAATAAATCGTCCAGGAACATATATTCATCCTTCTGATGAGCGACATCTTCCCTGCCCGGGAATAAAGCCCCAAACGCCACTCCTGCTTCTAATGATCTTGCATAGGTCCCTCCGCCGATAGCGATAGGTTTGCCGGGTTGTCCGGTCTGTTCTTCATAAACCTTTTTCAGGGTTTGAACCAGCTCATGATTTTCATCCACAAAATGAGGCTGCGTATGCTTTTCCACCTCTAAGGAAAAACCTTTATCAACCGCAAGTTTTTCTAGGCTGCCCAAAACAATCTCCCCTGAATGCTTGACCGGATACCTGATATTTAAACCAATGCTTCCCTCTGTTTTCACGCTATAGTTGAATACACCAGGATTAACCGTTAAAATACCGCTCACATCATCCTCTGCCTGAATCCCAAGCTCCTTGCCGGAGACGCTTCTAAGGTGTTCCGCAACAAAATCAGTGTACAACTGCCCCTGAGCATCAAGGTTTTCTCCTGATAAAAATTCAGCAAGCAAGACTCCCGCATTCACACCGGATTCAGGCGTACTTCCATGAGCCGACTTACCATGAAGCCGTAATGTTATCTCCCCATCTGCTTTGGACGAAGAACCCGTTAATTGACGGCTGTCCAAAAATCGCTGATAACGGTCTGCAAGTTCACCGCTGGCGATAATGACAGCTTCAGCCAGATCCGGAACCATGTTAAACCTCTGCCCAGAAGAAAAGGCCTTGAGCATGTTGGCTTGCTCTCCGTTTCCTGCACTACTTTTCAGCTTTAAGCTGATGTTAAGCATTCCCTTCTCAGCATGGATGATAGGAAAATCCGCATCTGGCGCAAAGCCTGATGACGGCATTTCTTCATGCTTAAAATAATGGTCCACGCATCGCCACAGGCTTTCTTCATCCGTTCCAAGAATGAGCCTTACTCGTTTGGACAAGGGCAATCCAAGTTCCTTGATGATCTTCATTCCATAGAAGGCAGCCATCGTTGGCCCTTTGTCATCGATGGCTCCTCTGGCAAAAATCTTGCCATCCCTGACTACTCCTCCGAACGGATCCACTGTCCAGCCATCTCCTTCGGGAACCACATCAAGATGGCCTAAAATTCCAATTAATTCTTCTCCATCCCCCAGTTCAATATGTGCAGCATAACCGTCAACGTTTTTAGTCTGCATTCCTTGTGCGGCGCCCAGTTCAAGCATAAAATGCAGGGCTTTTTCAATACCGGGGCCAAACGGAGCAAGATCGGCGGCTTTATCCTCCTCGAGCACACTTCTGATCTGCAAAAGGCCTTGAGTGTCCTTTATGAGGCTTTCTTTTCTTTTCTCAACTTCCGCTTTCCAATTTACATTTTTCATAACTGCTCACCTTTCTTCATTCACTACTTATGTATCATCTCATGTTTCATTACAAGGCGGTACCCAATATTGGACAAATCCACTTCCATTTTAGCTTATAGTTCCAAAAAAGAGTGAATTAATGCCGATTTAAAGACTGCTCATTTGCTTTTTCCTCTGCAATAAAGTATAATATCGCGTAAATAGGAGGTGTGGTTGTGATTAGTAAACGATGAATGCTTTGTTTTGTTTGAAAAACTTAGCGGTCATTCTAATGCTGCGAAGCCGCCAATCACCTGAGAAATAGAGAGAAATCATGATGAAAGTCATGGCGAAGCAGCGAAGAACCGGATATGGAGTCTTCGCTTTTTATTTTAATCTCATTTTTTAAAGAAAATTTAAACATTTTATCATAATAAATTAATGAAATTATTCTATAATTTATTATGAACGACAATACTGTATAGGGAGTGGTTTTTTGAGTCCTTCAACTAACCGTATGTTGAACCGTGTAAAATCCATGTATCTTTTTATAAAAAGGAAAGGGACTGTCACAACACGAGAATTGGTTGAAGAATTTGGGACTACGCAGCGCACTATCCAGAGGGATCTAAATGTATTGGCATATAACAACCTGGTCACCAGCCCAAGCAGAGGGCTGTGGCAGACAACCTCCAAAAAAGTAAAAGTATCATAATGATGAGATAACCCCCATCCAAATGGAAGGGGGTTTTTTGTTTTTTCATTGCTTATTAAAAAAGCGGTTTAATGTCTTCTTTATTACTGACTACATGATCCTTCAACTCGGGCTCGACTATCCACTTCTCCTCTGCCCAGTTCGGTTCACCTGCGATCGGCATGTATTTGTTGCCTTCCCCGAGCAGCTTGGACCAAAAGCCTTCAGCAATCTCCAGCGCCACCGCTTTTTTAGATATCGTATCAAGGATGATATCTTTAATCTTACCTATCTTTTCACCGTCTATCGTTTCTACTGTCCAGCCATCAAATATGGAGGAAGCCATGCATTCGTCAGGTTCTTCCATTTGGCGCTCATTCCCCTGATACACAATGTCATCATCGAGAGAAATAATATCGTGCCATGGGATCAAGTAATTTTCTTTATGATAAGTTCTTGCAGTAACAGGATAGCCTGTTCCTGTCATAGGAGTGCTTTGCGATCCGATGCCGCTCGTTGCCGCCTGCATATTCAGTACATTTTTATCAACAGGCTGAAATGATTCTTCATTTCCAGGATCGGCAGGCACACTTTCCTCAAACGAGAGGTAACACAGGGAAAAATCATATTTATTCAGGAGAACGCCGTTTGGGCCGATGTTATCAACTTTCGTTTCCGAGTGCTTTACTTTTTTATCCAGTAAATCCTTCGCTTTAAGCAGCATTACCATTCCTCCTTTTCAAAATTTTACCCTTTATTTCCTTTTTAAAAACCTATCTTTCAGATAAGCGCTCCAGTTCTTCCTCTGTCAGCTCCCTGTATTCTCCAAGCTTCAGGTTTTCATCCAAAGACAGTCCTCCCATTTTTATTCGCTTTAAATAGGTAACTTTTTTTCCGACCGCCTCAAACATCCTCTTTACCTGATGGAATTTTCCCTCCGTGATGATGAGCTCGATTTCAGAGATTTCTCCCGAATGAAGGATGGAAAGCACCGCTCCAGGTTTAGTCTTATATCCATCATCAAGGACTACACCTTCCTTGAACGCCTCCACATCCTCCTGTGTGACCCTTCCATTTATTTTCGCAAAATACGTTTTAGGAACATGCTTTTTAGGGGATAAAAGCGAGTGGGACAATTGTCCGTCATTCGTAAGTACGAGAAGCCCTTCTGTATCTTTATCCAGGCGGCCTACCGGAAATGGTGAAAGAATCTGATCCCGATCTTCAAGAAGGTCGATGACCGTCTCCTGAACATGATCCTCTGTTGCTGAGATAACACCCGGCGGTTTGTTCATCATGAGATAAATCGTTTCTTTATAGGACACTTCCTCTCCATGAACGACCACCTTCTGTGTTTCGGGATCTACTTTTGTCTTGCTGTCTTTTACTGGCACACCGTCAACAAGTACAACACCTTTTTTCAAAAGCAGCTTCACTTCTTTTCGGCTTCCAAACCCCATATTGGCTAATAATTTGTCCATTCGCATGTTTACTTCGACCTCTTTTCTTTTATAAGCATATTTTCCTATAAATTTACAAAAATTTGCTTTATAATTAATAAACGCGGGTATTTTAGTACTATAGGAGGAGATTGTTAGATGAAACGGAAAATCGGCCTGCTGGCGACTGCCAGAAAAAAACTGAACCATCCCGCAGCAGCTATTGATTTATACATAAGTCCTTTGTTTTTAAAATCTGTTCTTTTTGCAAAGCAGAATTATGATGCATTTTATTTTTACAGCGCAAAAGAAGGGTTTCTTACTCAGGATCAATGGATCGAGCCCTATAATGTTTCAATTAAAAATTTTTCCTCCAAGGAAAAGCACGAATGGGCGCGGAAAGTCGTAGAAGAGCTGCAAAATCATGAAAATCCGGAAGAAAGCACCGTTTATTTGCATGGAGGATGGGTTTACAGAGAACACCTTCAGCCTGAGCTGGCCAAGGCCGGTTTTCAGTTTGAAGTGCCACTTGAAGGCTATAGTATCGGCAACCAGCTGAAGTGGTATGACGAACAAAATGAATAATGTAAGAAAAGCGCAAGCACCCTGCTTAATTCCGACAAACGCCGGAGTTAGACATTACTTGAATGCCAACCTCTCTTATCCCAGAAAAGAAGGTCCAAGAGGACCTTCTTTTTTACGTGGCTTTCTTTTTTTTTCTTTTCAGGAAGCTGAACCGCTGACCTAAAATAATCTGTATCAAACCCGATTTGTAAGAGAGAGCAAAATAAACGAGTCCTCCAGTGAGTATACCCGCTGCCAGTACTGCAATACCCCTGGCCTTCGTATAAACCCCATGGAAGGAACCTTCGATTGGCGCTTTGATCACATAAACAGCGACAGCCATGGCTAAACCGAAAGCACCGATCAGAATTGCGCGGCGGAATACCCACTTAAATGAAAATTCACCATATTTCTTTATCACATACAGGTTAATTAGAATAGATACCGTGTACCCGATGTTGGTTGCAATAATCGAACCTACACCCTTCCATAAATAAATGAGAGGAATGTTCAGGGTCAGTTTAAGCAGGATACCTACCAAGAGGCTGAACAACGCATATTTCTGCCGGTTCAGCCCTTGCATGATCGCTGCGGTAACCGTAAACATCGCAAACCAGATCCCTGACAGAGAATACCAGCGAAGGAGCTCGCCTCCCAGCTTGATATCGTTCAGTGTGAACAGCGTTCCATAAGCCGGATAAGCAAGGACCGATAAGCCGACAGCTGCAGGCACTGTCAGAAACAACGTCATCTGAAAGGATTGTGTGATCTGATTGTTCAGCGAGTCATAATCCCCTTCTGTATAAGACTTTGTAATGATCGGGATAAGGGTTAAAGCAAAGGCAGTAGCCAGTGACACCGGGATCATGACAAGCTGATGGGAGGTCTGTGTGACCATCGCAAACACATCTTCTGCCTTCGGCTGGCTGTAGCCTGTCTGCTGAAGAGTATTAACAATCGTAAATTGATCAATAATTTTATATAACGGGATGGCCAGTCCAACGGCTACAAAAGGCACGGCATAGGAAACGATCTCCCGGTAGATCGCCGGCAGGGAGACCTGTGAATCCACGGTGGACTGTTCATACATTTTTTTTAGATATGGACGCCTTCTGTTCCAGTACCAAAGCAGAACAAGCAAGCCTCCAATCGCCCCAACTGTCGCGGCAAAAGTCGCAAGGCCAACAGCCGTAGTCAAAGTACCGTTCATGATATGGATGACAGCGTAGCTGGCGATCAGGATAAATAAGATTCGAATAATCTGTTCCACTACCTGTGAAACCGCAGTAGGGCCCATCGATTGGAATCCCTGAAAGTATCCCCTGATCAAGCTCATGGAAGGAACAAAAATCAGAGCGGTACTTACCATTCGGATAACAAAAGTAATGTCATCCACCGTATTTCCGTCACCGCCATGTTTCCCCAAAATGTTGGCGGACAGTACGGGGGCGATAAAATAAAGTACAAGAAAGGCGGCAAAGCCCGTCAATGTCATGATGAACAAGCCGGATTTCAGCAGCTTTCGGCCAGTGGCATAATCGCCAAGAGCATTATATTTGGATACGAACTTGGAAACGGCCAGCGGCACACCCATCGTTGCGATACTAAGGAGAATCGTGTAGGGATTATAAGCGTAGCCGTATAGAGCAAGGCCCTTTGTTCCGACCAATGCATTAAACGGAACAATATAAATCAATCCGATAAATTTTGAAAAGAATGTTGCTGCAGTTAAAATTAACGTTCCTCGCAATAACCGAGACATGAATCCATCTCCTACTATTTAGTGCTGCAAAAAAGCATACTTTGAATTTATTCTTCTAGAACAACATTAGTATTGTAACACAAGCACTCTCTTGCGACAGAGTTTTTCATTTCACAAAAGATATGGTATCTTTTTGGTTGTAATAAAAGGAAGCAGGTGCATACATGAAATATGATGTAGTGGTTATTGGAGGAGGCCCTTCGGGATTAATGGCCTCTGTCGCTGCAGCAACAAAGGGCAGCAGAGTGCTGCTCATTGATAAAGGGGACAAACTTGGCAGAAAGCTTGCCATTTCAGGCGGAGGACGTTGCAACGTAACGAACCGGCTTCCGATTGATGAAATCATAAAACACATCCCCGGCAACGGGCGTTTTTTATACAGTGCGTTCTCGATCTTTAACAATGAAGATATCATCTCTTTTTTTGAGGGGCTAGGAATTGCGCTGAAAGAAGAAGACAACGGAAGAATGTTTCCCGTCAGCAACAAGGCGAGTGATGTAGTCGCTGCCCTGCTGAAGAAAATCGAATCGCTGAACGTAAAAATCTGGACAAATTCACCCGTGGAAACGGTGAATTACACAGATGATCATGTAAAAGAGGTCGTTCTGAAAAATGGTACCGTTATACCTGCTAAAGCGGTCATTATCGCGGTTGGCGGAAAGTCCGTCCCACACACCGGTTCAACAGGCGATGGCTACGCCTGGGCAAAAAAGGCGGGCCACACGATTACCGAACTGTATCCTACAGAAGTTCCGATTACTTCATCCGAGCCCTTTGTAAAGTCAAAAACACTGCAGGGCATCTCACTTCGCCAAGCTGAGCTTTCGGTCTGGAATCCAAAGGGAAAACTGATCAAAGCGCATAGAGGGGATATGATCTTCACTCATTTCGGATTATCTGGACCTGCAGCCCTTCGATCGAGCCAATTCGTTGTAAAAGCCCTTAAAAAGTTTGAAACGAAATCGATCATGATGTCCATCGATTCTTTTCCTGACCAAAAAGAGGAAGAATTATTTCAATCTGTCAACAGCCTCCTTAAAGAAGATCCAAAAAAAGCAATAAAAAATGTCCTGAAGGGCTTTCTTCCTGAACGATATTTACTGTTTTTATTGGAAAAAGCCAGCATATCCCTTGATGTGACGAGTGAACACCTGAACAAACAAAGCCTGCGTCAATTGGTCTCGCTGCTTAAAAGGTTCTCATTTGAGGTCAACGGTACACTTTCCATTGAAAAAGCGTTCGTGACAGGCGGCGGAGTTTCGATAAAGGAAATTGAACCAAAGAGCATGGCCTCGAAAAGGAAAGAAGGACTTTATTTTTGCGGGGAAATATTAGATCTGCATGGCTATACCGGCGGCTATAATATAACGGTTGCCTTCGTTACAGGACATCTGGCGGGAACAAATGCTGCAATACAATAAAAAAAGGGGACTCCCTCTGCCATTGCGGAGGAAGTTCCCTTTTTTATTTATTATAAATAACCAAGTTATTTATTCATTATAAATAACCATGATCGAATAGGAGTATATGGTAGGTTCCTCTTCCTGCCTTAAACTGTCACTGATCGAAACTTGATACTTGATATCTTTGATGTTCGATTCATGGAGGTTCTCCAAGAAGAGATTAACCGCTTCTTCCAGGTCAGCTTCATGTTCTTCATCAAACAACTTTATTTTCAACATACTCCAGCACCTCCTGGGTATGTTTTCCCTGTCATTTACGTCGAATCCTTTGTAAAAACAGCACTAGTTTTGAAGAGCGGACCCAACTTGTCGACAGGAAAAAATAAAAATCATCCCTCTTTTACTTTGGTGATAGGCCCTTCTGAAAGAACGCTTCACATTCTGTCGCAGAAAGAGGTTCGCTGTAAAAATATCCTTGCCCGACCAGGCAGCCCTGAGAAAGCAGAAATTCCACTTGCATCCGGTCTTCTATGCCCTCAGCGATGACATTAAACTTCAGATTGATTCCCATATCAATGATCGTTTTGACAAGGGCTTGCCCCTGGAAGCTTTCCAGGCTGTCATCCAGAAAGGACTTATCAATTTTCAGCGTCTCGATCGGCAGCACCTTTAGATAGCTTAAAGAGGAATAGCCGGTTCCAAAATCATCGATTGATATTTTCACACCCAATTCTTTCAGTCTTCGGATGTTCGGTAGAGAAGAATCAAAATCTTGCATCATTCCCTCTGTAATTTCCAGTTCCAAACAGGCTGGATCGAGTTCAAACACGGCCAGGTTCTTTTTTTACTCTATCAGGAAACCCGGGGTCCTCCAGCTGCTTCGCAGATATATTTACAGCGATGCTAAGCTTTTCATGTCCGATGTCCTGCCAGAATTTGTTCTGCCGGCACGCTTCTTTAATTACCCAGTCCCCGATCGGTATGATTAAACCTGTATCCTCAGCCACCGGAATAAAAGTGGATGGGGGTATATTTCCATATTCCGGATGCTCCCATCGGAGCAGGGCTTCTGTTCCCATAACTCTTTCACTCGGCAGATGGATCTGAGGCTGATAACGAAGGGTAAACTCCTCTCGATGAAGGGCCTTTCGCAGGCCGTTTTCCAGCTGCATCTTTACCATCATCGATTCGTTAAGTGCGGCATTAAAAAATTGATAGTTGTCCCTGCCTTTTTCCTTTGCATGGTACATCGCCGTATCTGCATTTTTAATGAGCTCATCTACATCAAGTCCATGTCCGGGATAAAACGCAATACCAAGGCTAAGCGTCGAAAAAATCTCCTGTCCCCTGATCATGATCGGCTTTTTAAATTGGTTTAGGATACGCATGGAAAGCTGTCTTATTTCCGCTTCGTCCGTGTTTTCCATTAATAGAATAAATTCATCTCCCCCGCGGCGGAATACGTGATCAGACGGACGTACAAGGTTCCTAAGCTGATAAGAGACGTGCTGAAGCAATACGTCCCCAAACCGGTGGCCGAGCGTATCGTTAATCATTTTAAAGCGGTCTAAATCGACAAACATTACAGCAATTGTGCTGTTGCTGATACCTGCTTCAAACATTTTCTGCTCCAGCACCTCTTGAAACCTGTGCCTGTTCGGAAGTCCTGTCAGATCGTCATGGTAGGCCATATGGTCAATCGTGCTCTCTGCTTGTTTTCGATTAGTAATATCATAAAGAATAGAATTAAAATCAACCAGTACACCAGATTCATCAAGAATGGGAATGCCTCTATCCTGAATCCACCGAATCTCGCCGTCCGGCCTCGTGATCCGGTACTCGCTGGTCACCGTTTCTCCTCGTGCGATCCTTTTCGCTCTCTGATCTATGATCGGTATATCCTCGGAATGGATGACCTTTCTCCACAGTTCCACATCTTGAATAAATGAATCGAGACTGTATCCATAAAGCTTTTCAATTCCCCGGGTAACCATTAATTTGTTTTGTTTCAGGTTATGTGACCAGATCGCCACGTCAATCGTATCAAATATATCCTGAAGCCTTTCCCGGCTTTTCCTGAGTTCATTCATCGTAGACTTGTGCTCTTCAATCTCTTTTTCAAGAACGGTGCTGTTCTGATGATGCTTCTTAGCCATACGGAAATACATGAGAATGAGAGCGAGTGCAAATCCCCCATCTATAAGAATGTCTCCCAGATTGTTCTGCAAAATTCTGGTATACTCTGTAAACATGCGGGCCGCGAGTAAAAGTAAGATGAAATAGAGCAGGTATTGTTTATGCATGTCTATCCCCCAGAGTCTTTATATTTTTATATCGGCTCGGAAGCAGGAATCATTTACAGGGAAAAATTCCCAATAACTCAAGGAAGGTAAAAAAGACTGTAGGCCATGATAAAAAACCCGGATGCAGTTCATGCGCATCCGGGTTTTTTACGGTTATTCTGAAGCTTGATTGTAAGCAAGCATTCCGCCCGCCATGTTCTTTACTTTAAAGCCATTTTCCTGAAGGAAATAAGCCACGTTCTCGCTTCTTCTTCCAGAACGGCAGATAATAATATGTTCATCATCTTTGTTGATTTCATCAAGACGGTTCGGAACTTCCATCATTCTGATATGTTTGGCTTCGGCAATTTTCCCTTCAGCGACTTCCTCATCCTCACGAACATCAATAAGAGAGATCGCCTCGCCTTTTTTCAGTCTGCTTTTTACTTCTTCAGGCGTAATCGTTGCAATTTGATCTTCCAATTCCATTCACCTCTGTCAAAGTTTTCACTCTTTAGTTGGCTACGATATTCACAAGTTTCCCTGGGACAGCGATGACTTTTCGGACAGTCTTTCCTTCGATGCCGTTTTGTACGACGTCGCTGTCCATTGCAGCCTGCTCCATATCTTCTTTTGTAATGTCTGCTGGAACGCTAAGCTTCGCCTTCACTTTACCGTTGATCTGTACGACGATTTCCACTTCTTTATCCACCAGTTTGGCTTCATCCCATACTGGCCATGCCTCGTATGCGATAGAACCGCTGTGTCCAAGTTTTTCCCATAATTCTTCAGCAATATGCGGAGCGATCGGAGATAGAAGCTTCACAAAGCCTTCGACTGCATATTTTGGAAGAATTTCTTGTTTGTTTGCTTCGTTGACGAAAACCATCAGTTGAGAAATTCCGGTGTTGAAACGAAGCCCCTCAAAATCCTCAGTAATCTTTTTCACTGTCTGATGGTAAACACGTTCAAAGGAGTCTGTACCTTGCTGGTCTTGGATGGAAACGTTAAGCTCTCCGTTTTCCGCAACGAGCAAACGCCATACTCGGTCAAGGAATCGGCGGGATCCGTCCAATCCTGTTGTGCTCCATGCGATGGATGCATCCAGCGGTCCCATGAACATTTCATACAAACGGAGGGTGTCCGCGCCATGGGAAACTACAATTTCATCCGGGTTTACAACGTTGCCTTTAGATTTACTCATCTTTTCATTGTTCTCACCAAGAATCATTCCTTGGTTGAACAATCGCTGGAACGGTTCCTTCGTTGAAACCACACCAAGATCATAAAGAACCTTGTGCCAGAAACGAGCGTACAGCAAATGCAGAACCGCGTGCTCCGCACCGCCGATATAGATATCAACTGGCAGCCAATGCTTAATTTTCTCAGGATCCGCTAAAGCTTCACTGTTCTTTGGATCGATATATCTTAGATAGTACCAGCAGCTTCCAGCCCATTGCGGCATCGTGTTCGTTTCGCGGCGGCCTTTCCTGCCGGTTTCCCGATCAACTACATTGACCCATTCTTCCACGTTGGCTAATGGAGATTCCCCTGTTCCGGAAGGTTTAATTTCCTTTACTGCCGGTAAGCGTAAAGGAAGCTCTTCTTCAGGAACATGTGTCATTGTTCCATCTTCCCAAAGGATGATGGGAATCGGCTCACCCCAGTATCGCTGTCGGGAGAACAGCCAGTCGCGCAGACGGTACGTAATTTTCTTCTCGCCCTTCTTGTTCTCTTCAAGCCAACTGTTCATTTTCTCAATCGCTTCTTCCTTGTCCAGCCCGTTCAGGAATTCAGAGTTTACATGCTTGCCGTCGCCGGCATACGCAGCAGTCTGTACGTCTCCTCCTTCTACGACTTCAATGATCGGAAGCTCAAATTTCACTGCAAATTCATAGTCACGCTCATCATGCGCGGGAACCGCCATGATAGCCCCCGTTCCATAAGTCGCTAGTACATAATCAGCGATCCAAACCGGCACCTTTTCGCCGTTTACCGGATTGATCGCATATGCACCAGTGAATACTCCGGTCTTTTCTTTGGCAAGCTCTGTACGCTCCAGATCTGATTTGGTTGCCACATCCTTTTTATATTGATCAACAGCTTCACGCTGCTCTTCTGTTGTGATTTCGTTGACAAAAGAATGCTCAGGTGCCAGGACGAGATAAGTCGCTCCGAAAAGCGTATCCGGACGCGTTGTAAACACCGTTACTTGTTTGTCATGTCCATCGATATCAAAATGCACTTCTGCCCCTTCAGATCGTCCAATCCAGTTTCTTTGCATTTCTTTCAAGCTTTCCGGCCAATCAAGCTCTTCAAGATCCTCAAGCAAACGGTCCGCGTATGCGGTAATCTTCAGCATCCACTGTCTCATCGGCTTTCTGACAACCGGATGGCCTCCGCGTTCGCTCTTGCCGTCAATCACTTCTTCATTTGCCAGAACGGTGCCCAGCGCCTCACACCAGTTAACAGGTACTTCGTCAACGTAGGCGAGGCCTTTTTTGTAAAGCTGAATGAAAATCCATTGTGTCCATTTATAATACTCCGGATCGGTAGTGTTTACTTCGCGGTCCCAGTCATAAGAGAAGCCCAGCTCTTTAATCTGGCGCCGGAACGTGTTAATGTTCTTTTCAGTAAACTCGGCCGGGTCATTCCCTGTATCCAGCGCATACTGCTCAGCTGGAAGACCGAAGGCATCCCATCCCATCGGATGAAGCACGTTATAGTCCTGCATTCGTTTCATGCGGGAAAGAATATCAGTTGCCGTATACCCTTCCGGATGCCCTACGTGAAGGCCAGCTCCTGAAGGATAAGGAAACATATCCAGAGCATAGAACTTTTTCTTGGAGTATTCCTCTTCCGTTTTAAACGTTTTATTCTTTTCCCAATACTGCTGCCACTTCGGCTCAATCTTCCTGTGATCGTAATGCATGATTTCGTTTCCTCCCTGTCAAGTACATTCATCCTTTAGCGAGTTAAAGACAAAATAAAAAACCTCCCGCCCCTAAACTCATTCAGGGACGAAAGGTTGTGTTTATGTCATAATAACCTGCCGCGGTACCACCCACATTAGCGCAAAAGAACACGCTCTCTCATTGGTCCCTTAACGCGGATACACGGCAAAAGCTACAGTGATCCTGTTCACTCCTGCAACTACAAGGCGAGTTCAAAAAGGTTCAGGGTTGACTCGCACCATCCGTCAACTCTCTAGATCCCTCTGCTTTTCTACTGATCCTTATCATCGTAATTACCATATTTAACTTGTATTGTATGAATTCATAAGCAAAATGTCAAGTCTGTTCGCTTTTAAGGTTAGCCCTTTTTTCCTAGTTATATACCAGATTCAAAGAAAGGCCGGATCAAGCTGTCCACCAGGTTCGCCACGAATGGAACGACGGTATTGAAAATCGGATAAATAGTATACCGGTCAAGCGGTGTAATAATAAGGATTAAAAAAACAATGACTCCTATATGTGCATACTGAATCATCTTCGCACGGATTCGGTCAGGTGCTAAGTCTTCCAGTATACGATAGCCATCAAGCGGCGGAATCGGCAATAAATTAAACACAAACAGCAGGACGTTCAAGTATACGACCATATTGATCAGTTTATCAATAAAGTCGACTCCCTTTTCCGGCACATTATCCACAATCCCGGTTGAAAAAAGGACATAAAAGAGAATCACCCCGATCAAAGCGATCAAAATGTTGCTCAGAGGCCCGGCGATCGATACGAGAATACCGTATAGATGAGGGCGTTTAAAATTTCTGCGTTCCACGGGCACGGGTCTTGCCCAGCCAAACCCGGCGATCAATAAAAGAATGGTACCAATCGGATCAAGGTGGGCCACGGGTGACAGCGTCATGCGGCCCTGGTCTTTTGCCGTGGAATCACCGCACAGGTATGCCATGCAGGCATGCGCAAATTCATGAACTGTAAAAGCAATTACCAAAGAAATGATAACAAAAGGCATCTCCTGTAAATTAAAAGCCAAGAAGTTTTCCATTCAGTTCTCCTATCTAACCTGTCTTTTTCTGTGGAAGATCCCCATCAGCAATCTTCCGGTCATAGATTTGAGTAAGCACGATACTGATCATAAGCAGAACAGATATCTCTCCGAATACAGCCTTCATCCCCCAGACATCAGCAAGAATGCCGCCAAATGACGGGCCGATCATCCGGCCGGACGTTGCTGTACTGTTAACGATTCCCTGATAAAACCCAGCCCTGCCTGCCGGAGCAAGATCATTGGCGATGGATAATACGCCTGGCCATTTCTCCGATTGTCAGAATGACCATGGCTCCCATAAAACCAGAAAATGCTTCCGCACGGCTTACCGTTATAAAAGAAACGATAAAAACCAGGTAACCTGCGAGAATCTGAGTTTTCGTTGAAGTAATCCAACCTTTTAAGATGTAGGCCGGCATGGGCTGAAGCACTACGATTAAGGCTCCGTTGACCGTCCACAGCAAGCTGTAGAGCTTCAGGCTGATTCCCGCGTCCTGCTTGAAAACCGCTATGCAAGCAGCCAAAGCGGTTTAGGCAAACAAAGCCCCCCTATCAATAAAGAAATACCCTTAAGTATTGTAGAGCTTTTTATGCCCGGTGACAATCGGAAGAACGCCTAACCCCATAAATCCGCTCAAATTCTTCCTGTTGGAGATTTCCATCCCCCATGCTAAAATGGCTTGTAGTATGCAGAAGGATTGTAGGAGTGTGACACAATGTCTCAATCGATTATTCCCGCCTATTATGGCGATAAACGTTTTTATACATGGAACCAGTATTTGCGGCACCATTTTAAAGAGAAGATCATTAAAATTCCCCTGGATGGCGGGTTTGATTGCCCGAACCGTGACGGGAAAGCGGCTTTCGGAGGCTGTACCTTTTGTTCACAGAGCGGATCTGGTGATTTTGCAGGTGATCGGCGGGATGATTTGATCACACAGTTTAATGCCGTAAAAGAACGCATGCACAGAAAATGGAAAAAAGGAAAATATATCGGATATTTTCAAGCCTTCTCGAATACATACGCGCCCGTTGAAAAACTTCGTGAAATGTTCGAGACGGTTTTGGAACAGGACGGAGTTGTCGGCCTGGCAATCGCAACACGCCCGGATTGTCTGCCGCATGACGTGGTGGAGTATCTAGCGGAGTTAAACAAACGCACCTATCTTTGGGTGGAACTCGGCCTGCAAACTGTACATGAGAGAACGGCACTTCTTATCAATCGCGCCCATGATTACAAAACCTATGTAGAAGGAGTAGAAAAGCTTCGCAAACATAATATTCGGGTATGCTCACACATTATTAACGGGCTTCCGCTGGAAACACCTGAAATGATGATGGAGACTGCGAGAGAAGTGGCCAAGCTAGATGTACAGGGCATCAAGATTCATCTTCTTCATTTGTTGAAAAAAACGCCCATGGTCAAGCAATACGATCAGGGAATGCTGGAGTTTCTCGACTTTGATACGTATGTAGGGCTCGTCTGTGACCAGCTTGAAATCCTCCCCCCTGACATGATGATTCATCGTCTAACAGGTGACGGTCCCCCTGATCTTCTGATCGGACCGATGTGGAGCATGAACAAGTGGAGAGTACTGAATGCCATTGAATCCGAATTAGAGAGAAGAAACAGCTTTCAGGGAAAATATTATACAAAGGAAACGATACAGCGATGATGAGAATACAGGGAATCCTTCCATTCGCCCGAACATTGCTGGAAAGTGCCGCTTCAAAGGGCAGTGCTGTGATTGATGCCACCTGCGGGAACGGCCATGACACCCTCTTCCTTTCCCGTCTGGTCGGCAGCGAAGGAACAGTGTTTGGATTTGATATACAAGAAGAGGCGATTGTGAATACGAGAAAACGTCTGTTGGAACAAAAAGCTGAAGATAATGTTACCCTTTTTCATACTGGACATCATCAAATGAAAATGCACATCCCTGGTTCCTTCTATGGAAAAATTGACGCTGCTGTGTTTAATCTCGGCTATTTGCCAGGAGGGGACAAAGAAATTGTAACAAAAGGTGAATCGACCATCCAAGCTTTGAACCAGCTGTTCGACCTGCTGGCTCCAGGGGGAACGGCGGTATTGGTGATCTACCACGGACATCCGGAAGGCAAAACAGAAAAAGAAGCGGTTATGGAATATGTACGGTCACTCGATCAGCAAAAAGCTCATGTCCTGCAGTACGGATTCATCAACCAAAAGAACGATCCTCCCTTTATTGTAGCGATCGAAAAAAGATAAAAAGGAGGGGACCTGCTTCTGCAGCTCCTCTCCTTTTTTTAGATTGACGGCCGTAATCTCTGCATCAGTCTCCGGTTCATATAGAAAAAGAAAGTATACGTTCCGCCCATTCTCATGATTTTTCCTGCAGCCTTTTTGATTCCTGGATGGCGGTCCACTTTCTGGTCAGCCAGATAGATTCCGAGCAGTCCCCGGTTGATCAATTTATGAAACTTTCGGTCTGGCAGCCGGTCAATACTGTTGTCCGCTTGCTGAACAAAGTGCCCAAATCGCTCGAGAAGCTGATTGCCGTTTTCATAATACGAGCAAAAATTCAGGTCGCCGCCCTCTTTGTCCTCTTCTTGGTCCACAAAATAATCGAGCAGAATATGAAGGCCTTGCACCCAAGGAAAATAGCCATTCTTAATGACTTTCACCTGTTCTTTCGTCAGATTTTGATGGGAAGCATAAGATACAAGGCAAAATATGCCGAGCGTTGAGCCGGTACAGGCTGAGAATTCATACCAGCTCATGGCAGGAATAGAATCTTTATGATTGCTGAACCACTCCTGGAGCCGCGGAACTCTTTCTTCAAAGATCACATGCTTATGTATTTGCAGATCACAATAATAGCGAGCCAAATCAAGCAATGAATCTGAAATGGCGCTGTAATACGGAATCTCACTTAAAACGGTCTGGCACGTCCGGACGAGGCTCCATAAATAATCCCCGTCGCTCTGGTCTTCCCTCATGCGATAGTAATTTTTGCGCTCGGCGCCGGGGGTCAAGGCATGGAGCATGGATTCATGGAGAGCCTCAAAATCCAGCGGGTCCAGAGATGTGCTTCGGTCGCAAAGATTATCCAGATAATCACTGATCGTTTGATAAGCCACTACAAATTCGATCACTTTTTTTCGCTTGTCTCCAGCCAGGAGGGCCAAAATCGAACCTCCCTGGCAATGAAACTCTTTTGTATCAATACTCATCAATGCCTGTTTTCTAAGTTCATCGTTAGGAATCAATTCTGCTTTTTCACGCCATTGTTCAAGAAAAAAAGATACGTCGGGCAGAACATTGCGATAGATGCGATACATTAATGCCCATGGTTGATTCGGTACACTCATTCATTTCCCACCTCTTGCCAAAAATCAAAAATGCAGATTTAAATACGATTTAATAAATTTAAAGACGTCGTCCCTTTCCGGTTCATTCAATACTTCATGGTACAGACCGGGATACTCTCTGTACATTTTATCATGCAGCTCAAGCCGGTTGAACCAGTCACGGACGGCAAGTTTGTCAACGATCCGGTCATCGCCCGCCTGAATAACCAGCAGCGGGATGTTGGGAAAACGGGCAGTGTCCCGATTCGCCAGTTTCATAGCATTCACAAGTTCCCGATACCATCTGACAGAAACACGGTCTACCAAAAGGGTATCCATCGAATCCCGAAGCAATACTTGCTCATTTCTTGTTTTATGAACAGGTTCGATGTTAGCAGCAAATTTAACAGATGGCGCCACTTTATTCAACACTCTCGATAAGGTATCGATCCCCTTAGAAGGCTGGCTTGCCAGCCCTAGACAAGGAGATGAAAGAATCATGCCTTTAATAGGAAGAGATCTTTCCGTAACCGCACGGATACAAGCGAGCCCTCCCATACTGTGCCCAAAGAGAAATACAGGGAGACCGCAGCCGTCGGCTTCGCTTATCCAGGACTCAATGGCCGTAATGTATTCATCAAACGAATCAATGTGTCCCCTGCGGCGTGTTGTAGTCCCCTGACCCGGAAGATCCCCCATGAGGACATGAAAGCCGGCAAGATTAAACTGCCGAATGACCCATTCGTACCGTCCATGGTATTCGCCCGCCCCATGGACCATAATAACGACGCCTTTAGCTTCGTCTTTCGATTCCCACTTCCACATAACGCCATCCCCTTCCCGAAATCATTTTCATTTAATATTTCATTTGATAGAATAGGTAGAAAAGCTGAAGCGGCTTGGTCAAAAGCGAAGGCAGTTGGAGTTCTTGAACACAAATACGTTTTTTGTATTTTGTGAAAGAGCGAAACGGCCTAGCTTTTAGCCGCTGAAGCTGGATCAAGAAAAGCTGAGACGCCCTGATTTTATCATTTTAAACGAAAATAGGATGTGATATTTTGATTTACCCTTTTAATGGAAAACACCCAGTAATCGCAGAGAGCGCCTATATTGCAGATTATGTAACCATAACAGGCGATGTTACGATTGGTGAATACAGTTCTATCTGGTTTAACACGTCGATACGCGGAGATGTCTCTCCTACTATCATTGGCAAACGCGTCAATGTTCAGGACAACTCGGTTCTTCACCAGAGCCCGAAACGGCCTCTTATATTGGAGGACGGAGTAACCGTAGGACACAGCGTAATCTTACACAGCAGTATTATTCGAAAAAACGCACTCATCGGCATGGGATCTCTAATCCTTGATGGGGCTGAAATTGGTGAAGGAGCGTTCATCGGGGCCGGCAGCCTCGTACCACCAGGCAAAAAAATCCCCCCCAACACACTTGCTTTTGGCCGTCCGGCAAAAGTCATCCGTGAACTGAATGCGGAAGATATTGCCGACATGGACAGGATCCGCCGTGAATACCAAGAAAAAGGGCAATATTATAAATCTCTTTCAGAAACAGACTGACGCTCCCCGTTAAACTCTATTAGATTCCCGTCTGGATCGCTGACATAAACCTGATGCCAAGGTGTCTTATTTTCCGGCTTATTTAAATAAGGAATATGATGGTGGTCCAGTTTTTTTAATAACCTTGGAATATCTTTGACACGGACGGCAAAATGGCCGTCTCTGCTGTCCAATTCATCGGTTCCTCTCAATGCTTTTCCTTTTGGATTCGTGATCAAATGCAGCTGTGTCCCCCCAAAATCATACCAAACACCAGGAAACGCGAACTGCGGGCGCTCTTCGCTTGCCGAAAAGCCCAAAATCCCCTCGTAAAAATAAAGCGCCTTTTTTAAATCTGTAACAACCAGTGATACGTGGTGAACTCCTTCGTACATGGTTTCTCCTTTCGTCTCTCAGTGATTTTCCGTTCGTCTAATTTCCTGTTCCTGATAAATCATACCATAAGATGATTTCTTATTTAAACGGTAGGCTCTGTACCGATAAAAAAGACATAATCCACACCGTTAGAAAATAGTTTAGAAAGAGTACTATGTTTGGAGGTGAACCGTTTGAAATATGTAAAATCCTATGTTCCTTACCACAGCCCTTTCGATCCCTGCCCTCCTATTGGAAAAAAATATTATCGCACTCCTCCGCATTTGTATATGACATTTCAACCGTACAACCTGCCCCAGTTCTCACCGCAAGAGGCCTTAAAAAAAGGGACACTTTGGCCTGCACTTTATGATTACTATGAAAATCCATATGACAGGAGGAGTTGAACCGGAATGGAAACGAACCTTCCAGCTGAGTACTATCAGCTCCTAGAGGAATTGCAGGCGGTGGACTTTGTCCTTGTCGAATTGACACTTTATTTGGATACCCATCCAAATGACACGGCCAGCATACAGCAGTTCAATCACTATGCCCAGGAAAGAAAGAAGCTCAAGAAAGCCATCGAGTCCAAATATGGGCCGATGCAGCAATATGGGAACAGTTATTCAGGAACTCCGTGGGATTGGAACAAAGCACCCTGGCCGTGGCAAGTTTAAATGTAAAAGCATGGGAGGACCACTATGTGGATTTATGAAAAAAAACTGCAGTATCCCGTTAAGGTCAGTACATGCAATCCGAGGCTTGCTAAGTTTTTGGTTGAACAATACGGCGGAGCAGACGGGGAGCTCGCAGCGGCATTACGGTATTTGAATCAGCGGTATACAATACCCGACAAGGTCATTGGCTTGTTAACCGACATAGGAACAGAGGAGTTTGCCCATCTTGAAATGATTGCCACGATGATCTATAAATTAACAAAGGATGCCACTCCCCAGCAAATGCGCGATGCCGGACTAGACGCGCACTATGCCAACCATGACAGCGCACTTTTTTATCATAATGCGGACGGTGTCCCATTTACGGCAGCTTATATTCAAGCCAAAGGAGACCCGATCGCCGACCTTTACGAAGACATTGCGGCAGAGGAAAAAGCACGAGCTACTTATCAATGGCTCATCGATATGTCCGATGATCCAGATCTCAACGACGGGCTTAGATTTTTGCGGGAAAGGGAGATCATCCACTCCTTGCGGTTTCGTGAAGCGGTTGAAATCCTTAAACAAGAACGTGATCAGAAGGTTTTCTTTTAACCTCTATTCGCTAAAAGCCGTGAACCGCTGGAATCCTTTCCAGACGGTTTTTTCATTTATTAACAATTTCTTCACACTGCCTTTAAACATCTTCAATATTCCTCTTGTACGCTGAAAGAGAAATCGTTATAAAGCAAGGAGGACTTCCATGGCAAGAGTAACCGGCTGGATCTATGAAAAGGAATGTGATGTGTTTAAATGGGTGAACGGCCGACTGCAGCACCGTTTGCTGGACAAGTATTTCAATGTGATCACACATCTTGGCGGAGCGACATGCACGATTCTAACTACACTGCTTCTCCTGCTTTCTGTTCCTGCCGATCTCAAGAAATTTGCTGCAGCAGGAGTTCTGTCTCTTGTTCTCAGCCACATTCCGGTGGCGATCTCCAAGAAATGCTATCCGCGGAAACGTCCTTATTTAATGATTCCGGGTACTAAGACCTTCAGCAATCCACTGAAGGACCACTCCTTCCCTTCAGGGCATACGACCGCAATTTTTTCGGTCATCGTCCCGCTCGCCTTTATCCACCCCGGATTGCTCGCCATTCTGCTTCCGCTCGGATTATCAGTTGGCATGTCGCGTATGTACCTTGGCCTTCATTATCCAACAGATGTACTCGCTGGAATGATCCTTGGGATCAGTTCAGGAATTTTTTCCGTGTTCTTGTTTAATGTTTATCTCGTTCCTTACTTTTTATAAAAATTAGGAGGGGTTACATGAAAAAAGCACCACAGGAAGACCGTTTGATGATTGTGAAAGAAATCAGGCCCAATCTCAATCCAAGCATCACACCACCTGCAATCTTCAAGCTTCCTGTATTCATGAAACCCTTCGAGCATAAACCTCCAGATATAATGTAAAGGTGTCTGGCACGTAATTTAATACGTAAAAAAACCGGCCCTGCGGCCGGCTTTTTCATGTGATTATGCCTTAGCTTGTTCTTTAAGTGCTGCGGCTTTGTCCGTTTTTTCCCAAGGAAGCTCAACATCTGTACGGCCGAAGTGTCCGTAAGCCGCTGTCTGTTTGTAGATCGGACGGCGAAGGTCGAGCATTTTGATGATTCCAGCAGGACGAAGATCAAAGTTTTTGCGAACAAGATCAACGAGTACTTCTTCAGAAACTTTTCCAGTTTCAAATGTGTTAACCGCAATGGATACAGGCTGTGCAACGCCGATCGCGTAGGCAAGCTGTACTTCAACTTTGTCAGCGAGGCCTGAGGCAACGATGTTCTTCGCTACATAACGGGCAGCGTAAGCCGCAGAACGGTCAACTTTAGTTGCATCTTTACCGGAGAATGCTCCGCCGCCGTGGCGAGCATATCCGCCGTACGTATCAACAATGATCTTACGTCCAGTCAATCCCGCGTCCCCTTGTGGACCGCCGATAACGAAACGGCCTGTCGGATTGATGAAGTATTTTGTGTTTTCGTCGATCAATTCTGATGGTACAACAGGCTTGATGACTTGTTCTTTAATGTCTGATTGAATTTGCTCAAGTGTAATTTCAGGGTGGTGCTGAGTTGAGATAACGATCGTATCGATTCGAACCGGTTTGTCATTCTCATCATATTCCACTGTTACTTGCGTTTTACCATCCGGACGAAGGTAAGGAACCTCTTCTGTTTTACGCACTTCAGCCAATCGGCGGGACAGACGGTGTGCCAAAGAAATCGGAAGCGGCATAAGTTCAGGTGTTTCATTATTCGCATAACCGAACATTAGACCTTGGTCACCAGCACCGATCGCTTCGATTTCTTCATCAGTCATCGAACCTTCCCTAGCTTCAAGCGCTTGGTCAACACCCATCGCGATATCCGCTGACTGTTCATCAATTGATGTTAGAACTGCGCATGTTTCAGAATCAAAACCGTATTTTGCGCGGTCATAGCCGATTTCTTTGATCGTTTCGCGAACGACTTTCGGAATATCAACATAAGTAGATGTGGTGATTTCACCAGCAACAAGCACAAGGCCTGTCGTTACGGATGTTTCACAAGCTACACGGGCATTCGGATCGTTAGCCAGTATTTCATCAAGGATGGCATCGGAAATCTGGTCACAAATTTTATCTGGATGTCCTTCTGTAACAGATTCAGATGTAAAAAGACGACGACTTTTAGACAATTGAGATATCCTCCTTCTCTACCGCTAGAATAGAGCAAATTTTAATAAGATACGGTACTCATTCCTATATGTGATACTTCTTTTTATTAATAATTCAGGTTCAAACGATTTTAAGACATAAAAAAAGCCTTTCCCTGACCAAAAAATAACACGAGGGAAAAGGTCTTATGACTACGCCTTCACCTCTTATTTTTCAAGGTTTTTTTCACCTTGCAGGTTAGCACCTTTTCACTTCGCTTGTTAGGTGATGAAGTGTCGGTTGCTGGGTTTCATAGGGCCTGTCCCTCCACCTACTCGGAATAAGAGTAGCCGTTCCCGAAATATAATAGCGCAATTCGACAAACATGTCAACTTGAAAAGCAGCAATTTCCCGCAACCGCCGGGTTCTGCCGATCCGCTAAATTAACGTTTCTCCTATTATATTGGCAGGATTACGCTTTTTTTAAACAAAGAGCCTGATTCATGAACCAATTTACAAACTGTTAAATAAAATAGTATACATTATTAGTTTTAATGTGTTATACTATTTACAAATTTACTTCCGATAATAATGATAAATATATTTCTTAAAAGGATGGTTTTGCGAACATGAATACGGTTGATTTAACGACGACTTTAAACGATATTCTATCCAGTGCGGCTGCTCAAGAAAATCTCCCTGTGCCTATGTTAGTTGAAAAAGCGCTGCTCCGCAATGAAGGAATTTTATCTTCGACCGGTGCTCTCAGGGCCACTACTGGAAAATATACAGGACGCTCTCCTGAAGACAAATTCATCGTGGAAGAAGCGAGTACACGAAATAAAATAAATTGGGGCAAAATCAATAAGCCTTTTAACGAAGAAAAATTTGAAAAGCTCTATAAAAAAGTACTCCATTACTTAGGACAAAAAGAAGAATTATTTGTCTTTAAAGGTTTTGCGGGTGCAGACCACGCATACAGGCTGCCTATTCAGGTCATCAATGAATTCGCTTGGCATAACCTGTTTGCGCACCAAATGTTTATCCGTCCGACAGCTGAGGAGCTAAAAGAAATCGAACCGGGATTCACTGTTATATCTGCACCAGGATTTCAAGCCGACCCTTCAGTAGACGGCACCAATTCCGAAACTTTCATTATTATATCATTTGAAAAGCGTATTGTATTGATCGGAGGTACGGAATATGCAGGAGAAATTAAAAAGTCCATTTTCTCTGTGATGAACTACGTTCTTCCTGAAAAAGGGATCCTTTCTATGCACTGCTCCGCAAACGTAGGACAGGAGGGCGATGTTGCGCTGTTCTTCGGATTATCCGGTACGGGTAAAACCACGCTGTCTGCAGATCCTCATCGTTCCTTGATCGGTGATGACGAACATGGCTGGGCGAATACAGGTGTGTTTAATATTGAAGGCGGCTGCTATGCAAAGTGCATCAACCTTTCTGAAGAAAAAGAACCGCAGATCTGGAATGCCATCCGATTTGGAAGCGTTCTCGAGAATGTCGTCCTTGATTATGAAACACGTGTAGGCGATTATGACGATGGCGCGCTGACAGAAAATACAAGAGCTGCCTATCCGATTCAGGCGATTCCGAATATTATTCAGCCTAGTGTTGCTGGCCACCCTAACACGATTATCTTTTTGACAGCGGATGCTTTCGGCGTTTTGCCTCCAATCAGTAAACTGACAAAAGAGCAGGCTATGTACCATTTCCTTTCCGGCTATACGAGTAAACTTGCCGGAACTGAACGAGGAATCACATCTCCTCAAGCCACCTTCTCAACCTGCTTCGGCGCACCGTTCCTTCCATTGGAAGCAACCGTTTACGCCGAAATGCTAGGAGAAAAAATCGACCATCATGAAGTTGAAGTCTACCTGGTGAATACCGGATGGTCTGGCGGAGAATACGGCGTAGGCAAACGGATGAACCTTTCTTACACAAGAGCTATGGTTCAGGCCGCTCTTCAAGGAGAATTAAAATCAGTTGAAACGGTAACAGACCCTATTTTCGGGCTTCATACACCCGTACATTGCCCTGGTGTTCCTGATCAAGTACTTCAGCCTAAAAGGACTTGGGAGAACCAGGAAGATTACGACCGTAAAGCAAAAGAGCTTGCGAACAAATTCAAAGAAAACTTTTCGAAGTTCAACCATGCTCCTGCAGAAATTAAGAGTGCAGGGCCGCTTGTCTAAAAAGAAAAGCGTAAATATCAGGTGCCAGGCACCCGTTTTTGACACATGTCAAAAGCCGGTGCCTGGCACCTTTTTTAAAAGGAAAATCTCTTTAGTGCGGCAATCGTTGAATACGGGATCACGCATTGGCGCCAACCGAAAAACAGGGAGTACGTTGCGAAACGGTACGAGAAGAGTGCAGCCCGTATTTTTAACGCTCTTATTCAAAAGGGTGCGAACCGTGGAGAGTTTAAACCGATGGCCCCGGTTTATGTTCAACTTTCTGGATGGGGCCGCCATTTCCGCGATTAGTGTGACGCATGACCTCATGCGTACAGGGAAGCAGATGGATCTTTTTGAACCCACATTAAAAATGATGCTCAATGTACAAAAGCCGGACTTGTTAAAAGGGTGACAGCTCCGGCTTTTCTCCGTTTTGCGTTTTCATCCATTCGCAAAAGGCAAACGTGATCTTTCGATTTTCTTGCGGCGGAAAATGATGTGTATATTGCGGATAGAACCATGTTTCTACTCTTTTATTTGGCTCCAGGCATTCTTTGAGCATTAAGGAGTGCTGAAGACCCACATTTTCATCCCGGCACCCGTGGATCAATAAGATGGGGACGTCAAGTCCCTCACAAAAGTATACAGGTGAGCGCAACCTGTAGGCCTCCGGATTTTTAGCGGGAGTGCCGCCTATGACCCTTTTCATCATCTTTCTCAGGTCTACTCGTTCCTCATAGGTAAGAGCCATGTCAGAAACGCCGCCCCAAATGACAACAGAACGAGCTTCAGGAAATCTAAGCGCCGTGAAAAACGCCATCGGACCACCTCTGGAAAACCCAAAGATATGTAATTGCTCCCGATCAACTGAAGGAAGTGATCGGAGCACCTCAAACGCGTGAAACGCATCGTAACGGTCTGCTCCGCAAAAATCTTCACGCCCCTCCCCGCCTTCATTTCCACGATAAAAAGGAGCCATCACTACAAACCCCTGCGAAGCAAGCTGGATGATCCTGGGAATCCGGACCATTCCCACTTTTTTTATCCCCCCTCGCAAATATAAAAATCCCGGAAGCGGACGCTGGTGCTCTGGAATAGCTAACAGCCCTTTTATCGTTAATCCTTCACTTTTATAGGAAACTTTGAATAACGTAATCTGTGGATGCGGTGAAGGAAATCTTTGTGCATGAGTGATCAGGCTGCTTCCTAACAATACGTATCTCTCCTTTTTTCTAATAGGCTAACACACAATTTTTCAACTCACATAAAGTATTACATGAAAAGCAAAACTTCATTCGAACAAAAAGGAGGCACACCCTTGAAACGGATAAAAGCCCATTTCATGCTCTGTTTCACACTGCTTGTTGCCACATGTCTTCTATTTTCGGCATGCTCGTCTGATAACTCCGAAGAACAAAAACGGGACAAAGTGAGGATTGCGGAGGTTACCCGCTCGATTTTCTATGCTCCCCAATATGTTGCCATTGAAAAGGGGTACTTTAAAGATGAAGGCATTGATATCGATCTAAAAACGACGTGGGGCGGCGACAAAACGATGACGGCCCTGCTGTCAAATGGAGCGGATATCGCCCTCGTAGGTTCTGAAACTTCCATTTACGTTGATGCCCAGGGCAGCAGTGACCCAGTCATCAATTTTGCACAGCTGACCCAGACAGACGGAACGTTCCTGGTGGCAAGGAAAAAGCCAAAATATTTTTCCTGGGATCAGTTGAAAGGCAGTACATTCCTCGGCCAAAGGAAGGGCGGAATGCCTCAGATGGCCGGTGAGTACAGTTTGAAGAAGCACGGAATTAACCCACATAAAGATATGAAGCTGATTCAGAACATTGATTATGCGAATATCCCGAACGCCTTTGCTTCAGGAACCGGCGATTATGTACAGCTTTTTGAACCCCAGGCCAGCCTTTTTGAACAAAAAGGCATCGGGTATGTTGTTGCATCCTTTGGAGAAGAATCCGGCAAGCTTCCTTACACGTCTTACATGACAAAACAAAGCTATATGAAAAAAAACAGCGATGTACTCAAACGCTTTACACGGGCACTCTATAAAGCCCAGCTTTATGTGGAAACACATACCGCCAAAGAAACAGCCGCTATTATCGCCCCACACTTTGAAGATACATCGGTTGATCTCATCGAAAAGGTAGTCGACCGCTATAAAGGACAACACAGCTATGCGGTCAATCCAATCCTTGAAGAAGGAGCCTGGAACAATCTGCAATCCGTTATGAAGGAAGCGGGAGAACTTCCCAAAAAAGCAGACTACAACAAACTGGTCAACACCACCTTTTCCCGTGATGCAACGAAATAAACCATAAATATAATGGAGGGATCATAGTGGCCTTCTTACAATTGAAATCGGTTGGTCAAACTTACTTTTCCAAGCAAACGGCCACGACTGCACTGGAGGACATAACTCTCTCTGTTTCGGAGGGAGAGTTTGTTTCTTTTCTCGGACCGAGCGGCTGTGGAAAATCAACGCTGCTATCCATCATCGCAGGACTTCTGCGGCCTACCTCGGGAACTGTTACTCTGCGAAACCAGATCATTAAAGAACCTCATGCCAAAATCGGCTATATGCTGCAGCAAGATTACTTGTTTCCCTGGAAAACCATTAAAGACAACATAATGGTAGGATTAAAGCTTCAAAATTGCCTAACGAAAGAACGTATAGACTATACATTATCACTTATGAAAGAAATCGGACTGCACGATACCCTCGACCAATACCCGAGCGAACTATCCGGCGGAATGAGACAGCGCGTCGCTTTAGTGAGGACACTTGCCACCAGCCCCCAGATCCTGCTGCTGGATGAACCGTTCTCAGCCCTTGACTTCCAGACGAAACTTAAGCTGGAAGACCTGGTTTCCTCTACGCTGAGAGAGCATGGCAAAACAGCTATTCTCGTAACACATGATATCGGTGAAGCGATCGCCATGAGCGACCGGATCATCTTATTTTCCACGAAACCCGGTCGGATCTTCCGAACGTTTCCTGTGTCCGGTCACCTCCGCAAACGTCTGCCTTTTGAAGCACGCCAGCATCCGGATTACACGGTCATGTTTCAGCAAATATGGGAGGAGTTGGAGCAAATTGAACAAAATGATACCGAATAAGGCCCACTCTGACTATTTGCAGAAATTACGAAAGCGAACGATCCAAGTGAAGGTTTCACAGTTCCTGATCTTTATTGTGTTCTTCGGCTTATGGCAATATAGTTCTGATCAGAAATGGATCGATCCCCTCCTTTTTAGCTCCCCGATTAAAATCGTAAAGCTGTTGGCTGAAAAAATTTCTGACGGAACCGTATTCGTTCATATTGGCATGACGCTGACAGAGACCGTTTTCGGTTTTCTGCTCGGTACGCTGATCGGAACTTTGCTGGCCGCTCTGATCTGGTGGTTCCCTTTTCTGTCAAGAGTACTGGATCCCTACTTGGTCGTTCTGAATGCCATGCCTAAGGTTGCCATCGGACCTATTCTGATTGTTGCCCTCGGGCCAAACCTGACATCCATCGTGGCCATGGGGATATTGATCTCAGTCATTATTACAACGATAGTTATCTACACAGCGTTTACGAATGTTGAACCAAATTATGTAAAGGTCATTCGATCATTCGGCGGCACTAAATTCCAGTGCTTTAAAGAGGTCATCCTTCCCGCCTGCTTTCCTGCCATCATTTCCTCGTTAAAAGTCAATGTCGGCTTATCGTGGGTAGGAGTCATTGTGGGAGAATTTCTTGTATCAAAGGAAGGTCTCGGATATCTCATCATCTATGGATTTCAGGTTTTCAACTTCACACTTGTCCTGATGAGCCTTCTGATCATTGCGTTCCTGGCTACCATCATGTATCAGCTGGTAGAAGCACTCGAAAAGAAATTGATCAAAAACCGGATTTCTTGACCAATAACACAAGAAAACAGCAGACTGCTAAACCAGCTGCTGTTTTTATTTTATAAAAATTTTTCTTTTGTATGCTGAAGGCTTTGAATAAGCACTTGATCCTTCATCATAAAACTGAATTTCCTTTCGCCATCAAAGGATTCCGGCAGCGTTTCGAAAAAAACCGGACCATTGGTTTCATAATAACGATCTTTCAGCAAAATTTTATCTACAGTAGCATAATAGATGTTCTTAATAATCATGCCTCCCTTTCCATCCACCTTGTATTGACCAAGATAATGAAGGGAGGATACGTGGCCCCCGGTCTCCTCAAAAACTTCGCGGACCGCAGCTTGATCTGCTGTTTCTCCAGGTTCAACCTTGCCGCCGGGAAATTCGATTCCCCGCCGAGGATGCTCTGTCAAAAGCCATTGCCCCCGGAATCGGCACAGTACCCAGACATGCTTCGGATCTTTTGAGAACGGGTGATCTTCAAAAGAAAGTTTAACCGTGTTGTCGTAGTAATCTTTAAAAATTATCGGTTCCATTGTTTAGTTACTCCAAATCGCTAGGTTATGTCCATTGTAAATAAGGAAGCATACATTTGTCCAATCCCATAAAGGACTTTACTGACTATTATTTTATTTTCTTTTCATTTTTATGAAAAGTGCTGAGTAACCGATTGATGAGCCATCTGAAACAAAAATCATATGCTTAACATACAAAAACGCATGAGGATTCTCATGCGTCTTTTGGCATTAGTTAATGGAGGCAAAAGTAATGACCCAATGGCTATTAACTTTTTCAAAACCAAGTGTTATACTATACTCCCCGTATAAATCACTTTTGTTTTTTTGAATGAGGTGATAGGATGTACCGGATAATTTTTTCAACTCGTAGGGTTTGTCTTTCTCCACCCACGGAGGGAGATCTGTAGGTATGATATATAGTTTGCCGCTTCTTTCTTCGAACATTCCATTCACATAATCGCTTGCTATTTTTTTGGAAGCGATACTGCTTAAATTACGAATAAGTTCCTCTTTGCTGGAATATTCTTTCACTCTATATTGCTCATCAACTTGAGGGGTCAGCTTTTGAATGAATTCCTGAGATAATTTCAAGGCATCCGGTTTAGGAGCAGCTGTTTCCTCTGCTACCGCTCGCTGTTCCATAAATGAAACCGGCTGATCATGTGCGCCTGGTGAATGTGTCAAATAACCCGGAGATGCAAAAACAGCCAACATTACTATTAAAAAACTGGTTGCATAATACTTCACATCGGTTCACCACCCTGTATTTTTTAATAAAATGTGTACTTAAAGTAAAACATTCCTTAAAAGGGGCAAAGGAAAACCTCTTTTTCTAACTCTTTCATTCTGGATGTTTCAGTATTTCTCCAACAATGCGTCTATTCCTTGTTTCTCGGGAAAATCACATCCATACTCCCGCACAAAAAAATACGACTATGACTATAGTCGTATCATGTAAGACGATCTATCCTGCTTTCCGGCTTGCTTTTCCTGAGCTCCTTTTACCCAGTTCATACAATCCTGTAGCAGCAAGTCCAGCGATTCCTCCGGACCACAACCTGAGAACAACCGTCATTTCGGTAAATGGATAAGCAAGAATTCCAACAATGATTCCAATGAAAAAGCTGATTAATGGAATGAACTTTTTCTTTATGGGGAAAGTACGTTTTAACAGCTGTACCAAGCCCGTTACGAGAGGCGTTAAAAGTGAGGCAAACGTCACAATATGTTCCATTCCTCATCCTCCTTTGCTTTTTCATCTTCTTATGTTCAAACTCGGAACGATAGTTAATAAGTTCAACCCCGAACCCGTAAATACCTTCTGTTTAAAAAAATCCGTAATGTCCCAAACCGGTGCAATTCCAACGCATAAACTAAATTTGTTGGAAACGATTTACGTTCCATCAATATGTGCATACTAAGCGAGAGACAGAGAAACAAAGCATAACAGGAGTGAATGGCATGAGAAGAGAAGATGATCTGTATTTAATAATGCTAGAATCCAATGAACTTACATGGTGGGAGTATGCAAGAAAGGTATCACCCAACGTGCGCCCCAAACAGTACAAAACCTATTGGTCTTTTTTAAAAAATAAAGGTAAGCTTCCTAAAAGATTAGTGAAAGAAGCGGAATGGAGAATGGAAGCCCGGAGAAAAGGCTTGCTCGATTCATAAATAAAAAAATAACCCCTCGTTCTGCCCTGAACCCAAATTTGTCAGGACGATTCATTCGCTTTGCCCAATAGTAATAAGTGAGTACTGTCTACTCCATAACGTTTTCCGTATCTTTGTAAGATTCTACTCCATTTAAATAAGCCTGAATGGCGGCTAATTGAGTGTCTAAAGAATATTTAGTCACAAAAAACTGCACCTCCAATTGTTAGTTGTGTCTAACAATTGGGGCGCAGTTCCGTTCTTGGGGTTATTTTTTATTTAATATCCTGTTTTATGTAAAATCACAAGCAAGTCGTTCAGTTTCTTTACCCGGTCATTTTTTGCTTCCCTTAAGCCGAGTTCGATCTCCATTAATTCGGACTGTACAAGTTCTTTCGCATACTTTTGAGACAGCGCCAGATCGGCCAATAACAGTTTGTCATCAACGCTCAGATGATTCATAAAATCCCTCCCTCTATCTATTATAAAGGGATAAAGGGAGGAACGCCGTGCTTAAAATATGGTAATTTCCAATGAATTTACATACTTACGTTGCTGTCCTTTCCTTGCACGGATCTCCATTCTCTTTCCAATTCAGATAATGTAAACTCCTGCAGGAGCCGGTGTTCCGGCAGAATAAAACCATGGTGCAGCAACTTCTGGATAAGAAACTGTTTTCTTTTTTCTACCGCCCGGCGCAATTGTCCTTGTGGAACATTCATCATTGAACAGGCTTCCTTTCGTTTTTATACACAGTTCTGTCCAGGTTTTTCCTTTTACATTCCATGCAGGATACAAAAAAGTCCCTTCAAAGTGAAGGGAACTTCATTATTTGGCCTGCGAATTGCTCCATTCCTCTATTACGGACGGAGGTGCACTCCAGCACAGCCAAGATACCATTGTTTTCAATCCTGATTTACTTACATACCAGTATTCATAGCGTCGTTTCGAAAGGTTTTCATAGATGCCCGTTTTCTTTACTTTTCCATCCATCTTTAACGCCTCCCGTCTTTACACTATAGAATTCTCCCTTACTCTCTAACTTCCTCCTTGAAACATACCCGAAATTCTGACAATTATAATCCTGTTCATCCGACACGTTTCCATGAAAGATAAGGGTATAGTAAAAAGACATCAATTTGTAAGTTGTATTGGAGGATGGTTATGAACGAGAAGTTTTTTGAACTCCCTACCCTGGAACTGGCTAAATCTTTGCTTGGAATGGAGCTGGTTCACGAAACGGACGAAGGGATTGCATCCGGCATCATTGTAGAAACAGAAGCCTATTTAGGGCCTGAAGACATGGCTGCCCATTCATTTGGAGGCAGACGAACGCCAAGGACCGAAATCATGTATGCAGAGCCAGGTTATGTCTATGTCTACTTTATTTACGGGATGCACACCTGTTTTAATATCGTTTCCGGCCCTCTCCATAAGCCGGAAGCCATACTAATACGTGCACTCGAACCGAAAGAAGGCATCCCTTTAATGATGCGCCGCCGCTCATTCGAAATTCCAGTGTTAGATGATGGGGACTGGAAGCCTGGACAATTGAAAAAACTCACGAACGGTCCGGGAAAGCTTTGTAAAGCGTTGGGGATCACTTTAAATGATTACGGACTTAAACTCAATGCGAAGCACCTTTACATTAAAGGCGATACGACGATAACTGAAGTACAGATACTATCAGGCCCACGCATCAACGTGGACTATGCCGGAGAGGCTGCCCAGTATCCTTACCGGTTTTGGATCAAGGACAACATCTGCGTGTCAAAATAAAAGAGCATCCTCTCAGGAATGCTCTTTCAATATTTTTTCTTCAAAATACGGATCATCCGACGGATCTTCATCCGGTTCAAATGGATCGTGAAGCTTTTCATTTAAACAGGCTAAAACAATACCGTCCAACTGAGCAAAGGCTCGAATTCGTTGATTCATCCACAAATGGGCAACCACAAACCATACGAGCAGAAGCAAAACGGTTTTTACTGTACTCTCCTGTGAAAACGAAAGTCCTTCAAGATGAAGAATATCCATGGCAAAGCTGGTAAACATTCCGATCAGAATCCCGATGGCATACCCGACTGGTTTTCCATTCTTCATTGTTCTGGTATTCGTTCTCAAGTACGTATGGAACAGCCGCAGTTCCGTAGACCGCATCTGAATCAATCGGCTGCGCAAATGCTTTAAGTTCGGCAGCAGTCCCCTGGAAATTTCCCGCTTCATCGAGGTTTGCAGAAAAAGGTCTAAATCCGCCGGCGAACCGAGGCTGTTTTTTAATTTTCTATGAATAAAATTATGATAATAATAGTATCGAATCGCAAGCTCAATCATTTTCACCGCGAACATTCCGATGAGAACCGCTGCTGTAAATTGCACCCAAAAATTTTGAAACAAGACTTCGATGAGCACGCCCAGTGCAAAAGAACCAGCTGCAGCTTTTGCCCATAAGAGCTTGCTCACCAATACGATCAGTTGCAAAAATTCATCCACGATAGTTCCTCCTGACAGAAGAATTTCTATGTATCATAATACCATCTTTTTTGGAGGGAAAGGTAAATTTTTACGTTAATTTATGATTCTTATTAATCTTTGCAGCTATTAAGGGGTAGACTAGAGTCATACTGCTCAATTAATTCATAGATTTACCCCGACAGCTTTTTTAATTAGGGCGAAATATATAAGGAATAGACAGAAATTCCTAAATAGGAGGCAGAACGATGAGAATTGTTTTTTTTGAAAAAGGAGACTTAAGTATTATTGTAGGATCTTCCCGATTAAAAGGTGAGTTGACTATAGAACAGATTAAGAATGAAAGCGACAAGAAAGCCAAGGAACTGAGCCAGCTCCTTGGACGTGAAATCGGCTTCATGATTGATATGAACGGCAAACTCGAGAACGATATCAAGCGTTAATTACTTCCAGTGAAGATGCGAATATTTTATCGCACAGCCTCGCTTGCAGCAACAGTATGTGATACATATTAAAAAGACGCTCATCACTTTGCTCTTGCTAGCGAAACAAAACCCCGGACGGGTCAAACCTGTCCGGGGTTTATGCATGAATTGAATACTACCTCAGTTTAAGTTCACCGAGCACCCGTTGAGCGATCCTGTAATACCCTTTAGGATTAGGGTGTATCTGATCGGAGAAATATTCACGCTTTTGAATGCCTGCGAATAGTTCATAGGTGGAGATGTAAGTGGAATTCGGTGTCTCTGCACTGACCTGCTGAATCGACGCGTTCCATCGTTTAATGACGCGGGCAGATACCTCATCATAGAAGTTTTCCGTATAAGGATTATACAATCCGAGAATATAAATATGCGCTCTTTTGTTCTGGCTTCGGAGCTCGGCAGTAATCTTCTCCAGGTTTTGATACAGTACCTTCTGTCCGATTGCCATCTCCTTCTGATTAATATTCCTGAAGTTCCAGCCAGCCGTTTTCCTGTAATCATTGGTTCCGATAAACAAGAAGATGTAGTTCGCCTGGCGCACGGATCTCGATACCATTCCATTGCTCAATTGCTTGTACAGCTGATCAGAACGCTGTCCGCTGATTCCATAGTTATTCAGCACGACCGGACGCTTTAACTCCCTCTGCATCCCCTGTCTGACCAAGCCGATATACCCTTTACGCTTCGGATCTCCTCTTCCATAAGTCAGTGAGTCACCAAGCGCAACAATTCTAATCTGTTTTGGTCTAGGCTGTTTAAGATGTGTGTTCGGTGATTTTTTTTGTTCCCTTCCCTCATGCTTCTCAGGGCTTTTTACAGAGTAAAAAATAAAAACCACTGCCATGGCTGCTACGATAGCAGTCAGGGCATAAATCACCTTTTTTCGGTTCCCCAAAAAAATCCTCCTCTATCTGATAACCGTGAAGCTGTATAAAAACATTCGCTCAGCTATCTTACTGAGTTCCCTTTTGCTAATCCATTAAAACAGCAATCCCGCATCTTTTCAAGTTTTTCATCGATCATAAGAGAAAAAACCCCTCTTACCAAGGAGTTCCCTCTACTTCAAATTATAGTCATCAGATGAATACTCCCGGTCTTCCCACAAATTTTCAATATCGTACTGCCCGGTATCCGATTTTACGAGAGAACTGATGAGCAGCGCGGCGCCTCCGCACACGAAGAAGACCGGCACTAGTACAATCAAAAAGGATCCCATTTCCTCACTCCTCTTCTTTTTCTCATTTATATGAATGAAAGCAAGAGGATATGAGACACGGCATATATGGGATAACAAATATTACTTCTCGTCTTCCCATATGATCCAATCGTTTATTTCAAGCATTTCTATAAATTTAGCGAGCCTTGGAACGACAGGAGCGGCTTCTTCCCCAAACGTCCTCTCCAGTCCGGCAGCGATTTCCTCAATCTTATTTGTGCCGTCGATTCGCGCTGCTACAAACGCACCCAGCGCATCAAGCTTGACCGAAAGAAAAGAGGGCTGCTTTAAAAAACGGATGGAAAACCTTTCTATTGGATTGGTCCGGGGAATCATCAGGTACACCTTTCCTTCCTCCCGGGTCTCCGTATGAATGCCTCGTTTAAACTTTGGAATCATGATTAACAGGTTTTTCTTTGTTTTTTTACGTGATAGGAAAACTCCCATCATTCTGTTTTATCCACTTTCGCTCTGGATGACACCCAATACAGAAGCCAGCAGACAAACAGGAAAATCACAAATGGAATCAATCGGTTGTCCGTCAATGGTGTTGCTGGAATATCGATTTTAAAGAAAATCAGAACAGCGATTAACACACCGAGCAAAGATTCTCCCGCGATGAGACCGGAGGCGAACAGTACGCCTTTATCAGACCTCGCCAAGCGTTCTTCCTTGGATTTCGCACGGGAATCCACAAGCCATCTTACCGCTCCTCCGAACATCACAGGTGCGGAAATATGGACTGGAAGATACAGGCCTACCGCGACTACCAATGAATTAAGTCCTAAGAATTCAATGACGACCGCGATAGCGGCACCGATAAAGATAAGGTTCCATGGTAAATCACCGCCAAAGATCCCCTGAACCAGCACTTTCATGATGGCTGCTTTAGGAGCAGGAAGCTGCTGTGAACCCATCCCATAGGATTGATCTAGAACAATCAAGATAATGCCGATGACTAGACCGGAAGCCACAACGCCGATCATCATGGCCACTTGCTGTTTCCAAGGAGTACCTCCTACAAGATGCCCTGTTTTCAAATCCTGTGAGATATCGCCTGCAACAGCAAGAGCTGTACACACGATAGCCGCAACAGTTAAGGCAGCCTTCATTCCCTCCATACCGTGAAGTCCGGTAACTTTATAAACAAGCGTTACGATTAATAAAGTAGCTATCGTCATACCGGAAACCGGTGAGGAGGAACTTCCGACGATACCGACGATCCTTGAAGCGACAGCCACGAACAAGAATCCGAAAACGGCGATGGCGATCGCCCCGATAAAGCCAACGTTCGTTATAGGAGCGGCACCAATGATGATCACCAATGCGATAATACCTAAAATGACGTATCGGAAAGGCATATCCTTATCAGTACGCTCGATGCCGCTGCTTGCCGCTCCACCCGAAAAGCCCTTCATCGTTTGGGCCGCTGTGGAAATCAATGTCGGCAGCGTTTTAAGGAGTGTGATCAGCCCGGCAACCGCAACGGCCCCGGCACCGATGTATTTAATATAGCTGTCCCAAATGCCCCATGCATCAAGTTTTCCAATCGGATCATGGGCAGGGAAAATGGCGGTTGTGCTGTCCGCGCCAAAAAATGATATGGCAGGAATTAATACGATCCAGGCAAGCAAACCTCCTGCCAGCATTTGTCCAGCGATACGGGGGCCGATAATGTAGCCCACACCGAGAAGAGCCGGAAAAATGTCCATACCCACTACGGCATTTTTAAATTTGCCCACTTGTGTTTCAATTTCGGTTTTGAACAGCATGAAGCCATCGCCCAGTACTTTTACAAGACCTCCAAAAAGAAAGCCGATAGCTACCGTTTTAGCGTTGGCACCTCCCTTTTCCCCTGATTTTAGAACCTCAGCACAGGCTGTTCCTTCAGGATAAGGAAGATTTCCATGTTCTTTCACGATCAGCATCTGCCTCAAGGGAACCATCATAAAAACTCCCAATAGGCCTCCGGTCAGTACGATAAAAATGATAACCGTCTGTGAAAGATCAATATCAAGCAGGAAGAATGCCGGCAGTGTAAAGACGGCGCCAGCACCAATGGCTTCCCCCGCAGTTGTCATGGTTTGTACTATATTGTTTTCAAGGATGGAGTCTCTTCGAAAAATGCCTCTAAGTACTCCCATGGATATAACCGCTGCAGGGATGGAAGCTGAAACGGTCAGTCCTACTTTAAGTCCCAAATATGCATTGGCTGCTCCGAAAACAACAGCCAAAATAATACCAAAAACGATCGCAACCACAGTAAGTTCCGGCAATGAACGTGATGAGGGAACGTAGGGGACAAAGGATGCGGACTTCTCTTGGTTGTTTTTCATCAAAAACACCGCCTAATCATCAGAAATTTTCAACAGTAACCATTATACCATATTTCGACAAAAACCGAGTTTTCCACCTATTATTCCACGGTCGCTATAAGCCCTGACCCTTACAATCTTCCCTTTCTTAAAAGATTGTTATCCGCTTTTTTGAAAAAAATTAATTTCAGGGATTCACCATCGTTATGCGCCCTGATGTTTATAAAAGGTGTGACAGGGTACCTTAGTTAATGTATTAGGAGGGATAAAAAGTGGACAACAAACAATCAAAAGAAAACGGAAAGAAAGAAACAAAGGAAAATGTGAAGGACTTGTTCGAACAGGGCGCAATCGAACAACGGAAATCCGTTGATACTGAATCGCAGAAAGAAAAAGATAAAAAGCAGAAATAAAGGAGATAAAAGAATGATACGCACCATCTTATTGATTATCGGAATCATCGTCGTAGTTGGATTTATAATGAACAACCTATAGGAGGAAAGAAACATGATCCGCACGATTCTCATCATTATAGGAGCCATTGCCGTTATCGCTTTTTTCGCCAGGGCGTTCTAGATTGTGCATTATAAAATAAATCACAAAAAAAGAAGGGCCGGCATCCATTGCCGGCCCTTCTTTTTTATCTCTTATAACGACCTGCAGCATCTTAGCAGGTTAACAAACATCTTTTATGTAAGTTGGCACAAATTTCAAAAGTATGGAGATGATACTGTTATATTGATCCGGTGATACATGGATGCCGTCTTTTGCGATTAATTCTTCCTTAAGTTTCACAATACAGTCCAACTCATCAACTGTGGCTTCACTCGCCATATAATCTATCGTATTAATAAGCTCTAAAAGTTGGTTATTTTTGTTCGTTATAAAATATGTGGATTCCAACTTTATCACCCCCTCTACTTTATTATTAAAGATATGAGGTCATTTTCCTAGAAAAACAATTCGTCAAATGACGACATATCTTACTTTTTCTGGATTAACAGACCATTTATCCTATTGACCATGTCGCATCTTGTCGTTTTTATCAACAAATTGTCCTATAAGGATGGAATATGTTGATGACCAAAGTTTTATAAATATAATTCCCAGAACCCTATTGTTTTATCCAAATAATTTAGACAGTGAGGCAAAGGGAGATTGTGTACCGTCTTCCTCCTCGTCCTTGGACTGATAGACCAGCTTTTCCGGTTCGAAAATTTTTGACTCCAAAAACGAATTCGGATTTTTCTCAAGCTTGATCTCTTTATGGATGGAAACAAAAATCTTCGCTGTATTCATGGCATCATCCAGTGCCCTGTGCTGCGAACCTTCCAGAGAGATCTGAAGTTTGTTCAAGGCACGTGTCAATCCATATCGGAAGCCTTTCTCACTGTCATGGAGGATACTGAACAAGAACTGAAGGTCATTATGATTGATGATCCAATCAATAGGAGTGTTGTGGAACGTGGCATCCGTAATCAGTGCCCATTTGTCTTCCGGTCCCCAGGAACAAAGATAATACTCTCCTTCGCCGATCCAATCCTTAAAATCCTTGATGACCGTCGTAAACGGCTGGGCATTCATCAAATCTTTTTTTGTGATCCCTGTCAGGTTGGTAATCCTCGTATTTAAACTATCCATCTTAGGCTGAACAAAGGATTGAAAGTGGTCTGTCACTGCTAGTTCCCCATTCATCATACGCAGCCGTACGGCACCGATTTCAATAATTTCTGATAACCGGTTCGTCATTTCCAGATCATACACAATATAATCCATCATCTTCACTCCATCCCATTCTTCTTGCCTGCAGCGCCTGCTTTTCACTTTCTATTTTAGTTAATTTTTGAAGGTATTGGAATGATGTTCCCCTGATTTTGTTCCATTCTGCTATTCATATTTTTTATTGTATGTCAGCGGTGCTGATTATTGCCTATACCATCATGAAAAAGCTCTGGTTGGCATGCTTTGTTTCATCCGTTATAATATTCAGAAATAAATAATTATTCATAAACGAATAAAAAAGGATGATCAAATATGATTTCTCACCCTTGGAATGAAAACGAAGCGATCCTTCACTCCCTTCAAGATGATATTCTCGTAACCAACCTCAATGGAACTATTCTAAAAGTGAGCGAGGCGACTGGGAAAGTATACGGCGTCTCCTCGGAAAGCCTCCTTGGCAAATCAGTCTATGATCTGGCAGCAGATGGAATGTTTACGCCAATAGCCACCCCGATGGTGCTGAAAGAAAAGAAGAAGATCACCTTCGTCCAAACGACAAACACAGGAAAGAAACTGCTTGTGACCGGCATTCCTGTATTCAATGAGAACGGAGACATCTATAGAGTGGTCAGCTATTCCCATGAAGTGACAGAACTGCTGGAGCTGAAGAAGTTTCTGCAAACGATGGAAGATGAAATGGAACGGGTAAAGAGCGAGCTGGATTTATTGCGCAGCCGGCAGCTTTATGACGGCGGCATCATTGCCAACAGCACAGAGATGAAAAATGTCCTGACCACTTCCTTTCAAGTAGCCGAAGTGGATGTGAACGTTCTTTTGCTTGGAGAGTCTGGAGTAGGCAAATCATTGATCGCAAAATTTATCCATAACAAGAGCGGCCGAAACAAGTGGCCGTTTATTGAAGTGAACTGTGGAGCAATCCCAGGGACTTTATTTGAGGCAGAATTCTTCGGGTATGAGGCAGGTGCATTCACGGGAGCAAACCGAAAAGGCAAAATGGGGCTTGCCGAACTCGCAGACGGGGGGACTCTATTTTTAGATGAAATCGGCGAACTTCCTCTTGCTCATCAAGTAAAGGTATTGAAGTGCATACAAGAAAAACAGTTTTACAGAGTAGGAGGAACCAAGCCCATCTCTGTGGACTTCCGCCTGATCTCTGCTACCAATAAAGATCTTCTCAAAGCCATTCACGAAAGAACATTTCGTGAAGACCTGTATTTTCGGCTGAATGTTGTTCCGTTAACCATTCCGCCGCTCAGGAAAAGACCCGAAGACATCATCCCTTTGATTCACTATGTACTCGATGTTTTTCAGGAGAAATACAAACGGGAAAAACGGCTAGATGAAGCAGTTCTTCATCATTTCCTCCAATATGACTGGAAAGGAAATGTCCGCGAACTTATCAATCTCATAGAACGCCTTGTCGTTATTTCTCCCTCCACTCTCATAACGACAGAACACCTTCCGGATACCATAAAGGCCTCTCATTCCATCTCCGCTCCGCCCTCCCACCTAGGCAAGCCTTTGAAAGAAGTGCTGGAGGATGTAGAAAAACAAATGGTGCAAAAAGCGCGAAGAGACTATAAGACTACCGTTCAGATGGCAGAGGCTCTCGGGATCAGCCAGCCCTCTGTCGTACGAAAAATGCAGAAGTATGACATCCATTGAACACAATTGGCACAATTCTTGCAAGATAAGAAAAATAAGACTGCAAATGTCCCCTTAGAATCTAACACATAAGGAGGTACGTGATTGTGACACAACAACTGAACACCCTGATGAACGAGCTTTCCGATCTGCTGGCTCCGACGATGGCCAAGGATCACCCAAATCTTCCTGTCGTAAAAGAAGAGGGCTGCTATTACTACGGCCTTGATGGAAAAACTTACTTGGATTTCACTTCAGGCATCGCTACCGCTAATACCGGTCATCGCCATCCGAAAGTAGTCGAGGCCATTAAAAAGGCGGCAGATGAACTGATGCATGGTCCCTCCGGGGTCATTATGTATGAATCAATCCTTAAACTGGCCAAGGAACTTCGTACGGTCCTTCCTGCCGGATTGGATTGCTTCTTCTTCGCCAACAGCGGAACCGAAGCCATTGAAGGGGCGATCAAGCTTGCCAAGCATGTGACGCGCAGGCCGTATGTGATCTCTTTCACCGGCTGCTTTCATGGACGAAGCATGGGGGCGCTAAGCGTCACCACATCCAAGGCCAAGTACCGGAAGTATTTGCAGCCGAACGGACTGACGTACCAGGTTCCTTATGCTTCAACAGAAGGGTGTCCGAAAGGTATGGATCCTGGCCGATATGCAGCCGACAAGCTCGAGAAAGACTTAACGTCACTTTTCAAGCATCAGGTTACACCCGAAGAAGTGGCCTGTATGATTGTCGAACCTGTTTTAGGTGAAGGAGGATATATCGTGCCTCCTGCGGCCTGGCTGAAAAAAATGCGTGAAATCTGCAGTTTGCACGGAATTCTATTAATCTTTGACGAAGTGCAGACCGGCTTCGGGCGCACAGGTGAATGGTTCGCCGCCCAAACCTTTGGGGTAACACCCGATATCATGGCAATCGCAAAGGGCATCGCTTCAGGGCTGCCATTAAGTGCTACGGTCGCATCCAAAGAGCTGATGAAGCAATGGCCGCTCGGAAGCCACGGGACCACATTCGGCGGCAACCCGATCGCCTGTTCTGCGGGACTGGCTACACTTGAAGTTTTGAAAGAGGAAAAGCTGGTAGAAAACTCAAACAAAATGGGTGCATATGCCCGTGAAAAGCTTCTTGGACTGAAAGGAAGGCACGCGATCGTCGGGAGCATCCGCTCCATTGGCCTGATGATCGGCATTGAAATTTTGGATCCCCCAACTGGCGGCCCGAATGGTGAAGGTGTCATCTCCATCCTCAACAAGTGTCTTGAAAAAGGAGTACTGTTCTATCTTTGCGGCAACGAAGGTGAAGTCATCCGGATGATTCCTCCGCTGACTGTCAGCCAGAATCAGATCGATGAGGGGATTGCTGTATTGGAGGAGGCCATTGCGGAATACGAAGCTGAACGGCTTCCAGGACGCAAACTGCAAAATGTATAACACCAGAAAGGAGACAACATTTATGTATAAACCAAAAGATTCTTCGGCCTCTCCCCGCTTTTGCGGTGTGAAAACATTCATGCGGCTGGAGCACGTACAAACAACAGAGGATGTGGACTTCGCAGTGGTGGGTGTGCCTTTTGATACCGGCGCTTCCAATCGTACAGGTCAAAGGAACGGACCTCAGCACATCCGCAACTTTTCAACCCTGCTCCGCCCGTACAATCCTGAACAGGAAATTAACATTTTTGATCATTGCAGCGGTGTGGATTATGGAGACATCGACGTGGTACCTGGAAACATTCATCAAACCTACTGCAACATGGAGGAGTTTTTATCACCTTTGCTGTCTTCAGGCGTCACTCCTGTCATCATGGGCGGCGACCACTCCATCTCGCTCGGCAGCCTGAGAGCATTCGCTAAGCAATACGGACCAGTAGCGCTCGTTCACTTTGATTCCCACAGTGATACATGGGATCACTATTTTGGCGAGAAGTACACTCATGGTACGCCTTTTCGAAGAGCGGTAGAAGAAGGCCTGATAGACGTCGGCCATTCCATCCAGGTCGGCATGAGAGGACCTCTTTACGGCAAGGAGGACATCCAGGACGCAAGGGATCTCGGCTTTGAAATATTGACGATGAGAGATGTCAGAAAGCTAGGATTTGATGAAGTCGTCCGAAAAATCCACGATCGTGCAGGTGACCGGCCAGTTTTTGTATCATTTGACATTGACTTCGTTGATCCTGCTTATGCACCGGGAACAGGAACCCCGGAAGCAGCCGGTCCGACGAGCCATGAAGCGCTTGAACTGGTGCGTAATCTCGATGGGCTCAATGTGGTGGGCTTTGACCTTGTTGAAGTACTCCCTGCCTATGACAGCGGAGAGATCACCGCTATGCTTGCAAGCACCGTCATGTTTGAAATGATCACATTGATCGCTCTTAAAAAAGCAAGTTTAAGTAAAAAAATAGAACAGGCACAGCAATAAGTATTCAAAAATGAATAAAGGGAGGGCTTTGAAATGGGTATCTTGGACACAGTTATTATTTTTCTTTATTTTGCTGTATTGATTGCAGTAGGGGTCATCGGTTCGACGAAAGCCAAAACGACAGAGGAATTCGCGCTTGCCGGCCGTAACCTCGGCCTTTTCATGTACCTCGGCTGTTTGTCTGCCGTTATCCTGGGCGGGGCGTCTACCATAGGTACAGCGAAGCTCGGCTATGAATTTGGAATCTCAGGAATCTGGTTTGTGACCATGATCGGTCTCGGCATCATCCTTTTAGGCACCTTTTTTATCAAACGCATCTCCAAACATAAAGTCACCACGATCAGCGAGCTGCTCGGTAAGAAATACAAGTCTGAAGCAAGGCTGATCACAGCGATCGTTGCCTCTATTTATACACTGATGGTCGCGGTGACCCAGGTCATCGGAATGGGGACGATCATTAACGTGCTCCTCGGCTGGAATTTGACGACTTCCATGCTTGTTGGCGGCGGAATTGTCCTTTTCTATACGATCCTCGGCGGAATGTGGAGCGTTACTATCACTGACATCATCCAATTCATCGTCATGACGGTCGGAATCTTTGCCATCATGCTTCCGATGAGCATTGCAAAGGCTGACGGTTTCGGTCACTTGCTTTCCACATTGCCGGAGTCCCACCTCAGCCTGTCAACGATCGGCTATCAGCAGATTTTTCAATACTTTTTACTTTATACGCTTGGCATGGTGGTTTCACAAGATATCTGGCAGCGCGTGTTTACAGCCAGGACACCATCCATTGCAAAAAAAGGTTCCATGTATGCGGGCCTCTATTCCATCGCTTATGCGCTGGCAGGCAGCATCATCGGGATGTGTGCCTTTATCATCCTGCCGAACATCGACAACACGCAGAATACCTTTGCCATACTTGCTTTAAAGATATTGCCTTCAGGAATCCTGGGGCTTGTTCTTGCCAGTGTCATGTCAGCGCTCATGTCAACCGCATCCGGCACTTTGCTCGCTTCGTCCACCCTGATCACCAATGATATCCTGCGCCAATATTTTATAAAGGATATCAGTGACAAGAAGTTTTTGGTGCTCTCTCGGGTGACGACACTTGCTGCCGGCCTTCTCGCCATTACGTTTGCGGTTTGGATCCAAGACGTTCTCGTCGCTCTTGATGTCGCCTATGCAATTCTTTCCGGCGCGATTTTCGTACCTGTACTGCTCATGTTATTTTGGAAAAAATCAACGGCCAACGCAGGCTTTTACTCCATTCTTGCCAGCACCATCGTTGTCATCGGCGGCCTGCTGATCGAAGGAATTTCTTCCACAAACCCGATCATGTATGGCATCGTTACTGGATTTGTGGTTTTAGTGGGGATTTCCCTTCTGACCAACTACAGAAACAAAGATTCCCTTGTCGGATCGTTCAGCAACACAAAACAAGGCTGATTATGGCCCCGCCGCTAAAAATCCGCTTATGCCTCGGTTTCTCAGCCTGTATGGTTTCATATGATGTATGGAGGAGGAGGGCAACCTCTTAAATAAAATAATCCGGGAGTGAAGATAATGTCTGGTGGTCTCTTTAACAACTTTAGCTTAATTGTTGTCCTATTCATCCTGCTGATTATTGTTGGATGCGCTTGTTACGGCGGTTATGGCTGTTACGGCGGTTTAGGCGGCTACGGCTATGGGTACGGATTCGGCGGTAAAGGTCTGTACTAAAAGCAGGAAAACCGGTCTTCTATGGAAGGCCGGTTTTTTGGTGGTTTGGATACGCATGAGGGTGTAGAGGATGAGGAGTTAAAATCGCGCCGCGAAGAAGTCTGAATATTAAAATCGGATCAATTATAGCCGTGTTTCGCTCAATTATTCTTTGTTGCGCTCAATTCCAGTCCAGTTCGGATCAATTCCTTCTCATTTTGGTTCAATTCCTCGAATCCAAGCTGTAAAACAGAACCCCCAGCTCAGCTGAGGGCACTTTTCCTTTTCTATGAAACTCGTTCTTCATTGGAAATGATCTTTCTCATGGCTTCCGCCACCGCTTCGACGTCCGTTCCGACTACCACCTGAACATCAGTGGAACTTAGCTTCATTACAGCTCTTGCGCCAGCCTGCTTCAAGCCCGGTTCATTTATTTTTTCTGTATCTTTCACTTTTAAACGCAGTCTTGTGACACAGTTATCCAGAACATCGATATTCTCTGCACCGCCTAAGGCAGCAAGATAACGTCCCGCAATCCCTTTGTACTTGTCATCACTTGCTCCAGCACTTGAATCTTCAACAATGCTTTCCTCATCCTCTTCACGTCCCGGTGTTTTAAGATTAAGCTTGACGATCAAGGCGTAGAAGACGACATAATAAACGGCTGCAAAGACAAGCCCGACCGGTATGAGCAGCCACGGCCGTGTTGCGATATCCAGGTTTAAGAAGTAATCAATGGCCCCTGCGGAAAACGTAAAGCCATGATGAATGTTTAAAATGACGGCAACCGCCATGGAAACCGCAGTAAGAAGCGCATGAATTCCATACAGGAGCGGGGATAAGAACATAAATGAAAATTCGATCGGTTCAGTGATCCCCGTCAAGAAGGATGTAAATGCGAGTCCGCCAAGCATCCCGGCAACCGCTTTTCGTTTCTCTTTCTTGGCAGCCATGATCATCGCAAGGCACGCAGCCGGCAATCCGAACATCATGATCGGGAAGAAGCCAGACATATAGAATCCTGCTGAAGGATCTCCCGCAAAGAACCTCCATAGATCCCCATGGGCATCCTTGTACTCGCCAAACACGAACCAGAGGAAATTGTTTAACACATGGTGAAGGCCCAACGGAATTAAAAGACGATTTAAGAATCCGAAAACAGCAGCACCGAAAGCACCTGCGTTAACGACCCAGTGGCCGATGGCTTCAATGCCGTCTTGAATAGGCGGCCAGACAAATCCGAAGACACCCGCAAGAACAACCATGGCCCCTGCAGTGACTATGGGGACAAACCGCTTTCCTGCGAAAAAACCCAGATAATCCGGAAGCTTAATATTATGGAAACGGTTATAGAGGAGACCAGCAACAATCCCCGAAACGATTCCTCCAAGCACACCTACATTGATAGTCTTATCAATGGCGGTGGCTCCGCTCGTTAAAACAAAATATCCGATGGCACCCGCAAGTGCTGCTGCCCCATTTCCATCCTTTGAAAAACCGATCGCCACACCGATCGCAAACAAGATAGCCAGATTTTCAAAAATTGAATTCCCCGCTTTTTCCATGAACGGAATATGCCAAAGGGCGCCAAGTCTTAATACAAGCCCGGCTGCCGGCAATACTGCGATTGGCAGCATGAGTGCGCGGCCAATCCGTTGTAAAAAACCTAACATTGTAGGTCCCCCCTATTTTTAGATTAGTTGTTATCCCTTCCATTTGCTTTGAGCGCCTGTTTGAGCATGCCGTTATGCGTTTCCAAAAGTGCTCTTGTATCACTCGGGGAAAGCCCGGTCAACAGCTGCAGAATTGCTCCTTTCGCGTAACCATTATGATCCGAAAGCGCACGTTCTGCCTCTTCAGGTGAACAGCCCGTCGCTTCCACAACGATGTTCCTCGCGCGCTGAACCAGCTTTTTGTTGGACGGCTGTACATCGACCATCAAATTACTGTATACCTTTCCGATGCCGATCATGGATGCGGTGCTGATCATGTTAAGAACGAGTTTTTGCGCAGTGCCTGCTTTCATGCGTGTAGATCCAGTGACCACCTCCGGACCAACGACCGCAGCAATCGTGTATTGTGCCACCTCACTCATTTCAGAATCAGGTGAGCAAACGAGCGCGGCACTCACCGCCCCGATCTCATTGGCATACTCCAGTGCACCAATCGCATAAGGAGTCCTTCCGCTGGCTGCAATCGCAACGACGACATCGTCCTTGGTGAGATCAAGTTTCTTCAAATCATTTCTTCCCGCTTCTTTGTCATCCTCTGCACCTTCAACTGCAGTGTGAATGGCTCGGTCGCCTCCTGCAATAATACCGATGACCATCTCTGCCGGCGTTCCATAGGTCGGAGGACATTCGGAAGCGTCCAGGATCCCGAGTCTTCCGCTAGTTCCTGCACCCGTATAGATGAGCCTTCCTCCTTTACGGAATGCAGCAATGACCTGGTCCACGACAGCTGCGATCTCAGGGAGCACCTTTTGGATTGCTGACGGTACCATTTGATCCTCTTTATTGATTTTTTGCACCACTTCAAGGCTCGAACATTCGTCAATATCCAATGTGGCCTTATTTCTTTTCTCAGTTGCTAGATGATTGATTTTCATGAAAATCCCTTTCATTGCACTAAAAATTTTTGTCCCGGTCCGATATAAGGAAGCAGCTTCAAATCTTCATCCTTTACCCGGCCGATGACATTTACCCGTTCATCTGCAGGCAGATCCGTTTTTGTAATCTGGAGCTCTCCAGCGTATCTCCCGTATTTTTCATTATCGATCGTGATCGTCCCGACCGGCCGGGGCAATGGCGGATCCTGCGCTGTAACTTTCTTTCCATTATTCGCCGCATACGACCTGGATTCCACCGAGCGTATCACGTCACGGGCAGTGTCCTGCCGATTCGTATGAATAACAGAAACAGCCTCTCCTTCTGTCCATTCCGCCCTTAACGTCAAAATACCGTCCTTCCATGAAGAGAGGCGCTCGAGCGTGACGTCACTGGCTTCCACATCCCCAATTAAAATGTGATCTGTCTGTAGGCTGGACAGTTCGACCGCCGCGTGGAATGGATCGGCTTTCCGGTGTTTTTCAAGACTGGGAAGACCTTCATATACAGGTCCTCTCAGCTTCTTGTCACCGGGAACAAAAGCTGCTGTTTGCAGGCCCAGTGATTTTAAAAAATTATTTTTCTCCAACAAGAAAGCCGAAGAGATTCCTGTGTTTTGGCGCGGATAAAAGTTATGCCATGCTTCTACATTTTGAATGACCAGTCCGTTGCGGTTCCACGTGTTTACCTTTTTTTCATCGAGAGTACTAGCGTTAATGCCTACCTTCAATCGCTGTGATAAGGCGATGATTTCATGATCCGGGAATCCGTAATCGGCACGGAGGCCATTGATGTTCCATTCACGGAGCTGACCGAGTGAGTCCATACTGACGCCAATGTTTTTCAGTGATCGTGGTCCCGCATCAGCCATGATGGCCATACCGGCCTTCCCTGCTGCTTCCCCGAGATGGATCAGCCTCTCCCGTAAAAGAGAGGCATCCTCCTCCGGTATATGAAGCGAGGTGAAGATTTTTTGAAAACCGCAGGAGCCGGCTTTTTTGATCCACCGCGTGTTCTGGTCTGGATCGTTTCCAAGATAGACTGAAATTCCTAACATGCCGCCACTCCCTAGTTTTTAGTGATTAAATATTCTTCGCCATTGACTCTTTGTAGCCAAACAGCCAGGTAAAGATGAAGCCGAAAATATACGCTATCACAAGTCCTACGATATAAAGAACGATCTGATTCGTGTTTTTTATCAAGAATGCCAACGGAAGTCCGGAAACACCAATCGCCACCGTACCAATCTTAAAGAAGGCCTGGAAGGCTCCTCCAACGGCTGCCCCTAGACATGCTGTAAGAAACGGACGTCCGAGCGGAAGAGTTACACCAAAGATCAATGGCTCCCCGATTCCAAGGATACCAACCGGCAGACCGCCTTTGATGACTCGCTTAAGCTTGGCATTTTTGGTTTTAAAATAGATCGCAAAGGCTGCACCGACTTGCCCGGCTCCACCCATCGCGAGAATTGGAAGCAAGGGATCCACTTTAATTGAGTTTAATAGTTCCATATGAACAGGAGTCAAGCCCTGGTGCAGACCGGTAACAACAAGTGGCAGAAAAGTGCCTGCAAGTACGAGTCCGGCAAAAATTCCGCCAATGTCAAGAAGATTTAATAAACCTTTTGTTATGAGATCGGAGATGAAGCCGCCAACAGGCTGAAGAACAAACAGCGTGGCAATTCCCGTAGCCAGCAAAGCTAAAGTAGGAGTTACAATAATATCAACAGCAGCTGGCACGAAACGGCGGATTCGTTTTTCACTCCAGGCAATAAAGGCAGCAGCAAGCATGACACCGATCAGACCGCCCCGCCCTGGCAACAGCTTTTCGCCGAACAATGTGATGTTGGCAAGCGCCGGGTTGATCAGCATGATTCCGGCAGCGCCTCCAAGTGCTGGTGTTCCGCCAAATTCTTTTGCGGTATTGATCCCGACGAAGATCGCAAGGTAACCAAATAGTCCCCAGCCGATCATATCGAGCATCTGCATTAACGGTACGTTCTTAGGTACACCGCTTCGGACCAGAACATTCGTAATGCCGGCGATCAATCCTGAACCGACAATAGCCGGGATTAACGGAATAAAGATGCTGGCGATTTTTCTCAGAAACAGCTTAAACGGTGTAGCGTTCTTCCGGTTAATCTCTTCCTTCGTTGTTTTCGCAAGGTCATCGTCTCCATCGGCGTCCAGCGCAGATACTTGAAGCCCTGTTTTTCTGGACATCTCATCGGCGACACGGTTGACTGTTCCAGGACCGACTATGATCTGCAGGGTTTCATCCCCGACAACACCCATCACACCATCGATCTCCTTGATTCCCGCTCTATCCACCTTGGATTCATCCTTCGGCGTCACACGAAGCCTTGTCATACAGTACGTTAAGTTTTGAATGTTCTCGGCGCCGCCCAGCTTCTCAGTAATCTGCTGCGCCATTAATTGTTCTTTTTTCATGGTCATCCCCCTTATAAGAAAAGCGTAAGCGTTCCGTTAAGGTCCTACAAGCGCTGGACCTCTTACACAGCAACACGCCTTATGTGTTGAAGGGTAAGAGTGAAGCGACTAAAGATGAAAAGAAGATCTTATTTTTCATCTATCGAGGACCTAAGCCAAAAACAAGCTTCACCGTTTTCAGCATTGGACGTTGGAGCTAAACATCACTTCTAAGCGAGCTCAAATTCAAAAAAAACGCTTACATCATCCCCGCTGCATATCGATGGTGAATTTATAACGGTCCCCTCGGTAAATCGACTGCACGAGTTCCAATGGACGCCCGTCCGTCAGGTAGGTATATCTTCGAATAAGTAAAACCGGTGATCCTTTCGCGATCCCAAGAATCTCGCTTTCTGTTTCGCGGGCGACGGAGGCTTCAAGCTCCTGTGTCGCATAATCGATGCTCAGGCCAAGCTCTTCCTCTACGTATTGATAGAGCGACCCTTGTACGATCTTTTCGTTCAACCCCCTGACTAAATCAGCCGACAGAAACGTGGTTTCGAGAGCCATGGGAATTTGATCCGCCAGCCGTACCCGCTGAAACTCAATAACCGTTGCTCCAGAGGGAATCCCTAAACCTGAAGCTGTCTTTCCCTGGGCTTCACTCAGCTTATAATCCAATAGTTTAATGGAAGGTGAAAGGCCTCTTGCCTTCATATCTTCTGTGAAGCTCGTCAGTCCGACCAGCTTTTGCTCAATCTTTTTGTTGGCGACAAAGGTTCCCTTGCCTTTTCGGCGGGTCAGGTAACCATCATTGACAAGGTTCGTAATAGCCTGCCTGACGGTCATCCTGCTGATTTCATACGCTTCAGCGTACTCCCGTTCAGAAGGAATCATCTCCCCTTCCAGAAGTTCCCCTTTTTCAATCCGTCCTTTAATCGCTTCTTCAATTTGATAATAGATCGGCAGAGGTGAGTACTTATCAATCATGTCTGTTTTCACTTCCCTAACGAGTTCACCAGTTTTAGTGCTTGTGAATCTGCAATAATCGTTACTCGGTCATGCATTTTCAAAGCCGATGCCGGTACGGCCTCGGTAACCTCTCCACGCAAAAGATGGAACAGGGCCTCCTGTTTCTTTTCTCCTGAAGCGAGAAGAAGGATTTCCTTGCTTTGCAGAATAGTAGAAATCCCCATCGTCAGTGCTCGTGTCGGCTGTTTACAACGGTCGGCAAAATACTCTGCATTCGCCTCAAGTGTTGATGGCGTTAAGTCGACGATGTGGGTTTTGGATGAAAAGGGCGTTCCCGGTTCATTAAACCCGATGTGCCCGTTCTGGCCGATACCGAGCAGCTGCAAATCCACGCCTCCAATGTTCTCGATCAGTGTGTCATAACGCATACATTCCTGAAGGAGTTCTTCTGCTGCTCCGTTCGGAATATTCGTTTGATCGAGGGGGATATGGACCGGGTGAAAAAGATGCTCGCACATGTACGCGTGATAACTCTCCGGATCGCTTGACGCCAGTCCCACATATTCATCAAGGTTGTACGTGTGAACATGGTCATACCTCGTTCCGTTCTCTTCATGATCCTTAACGAGTTCCTTGTACGTGCCTAGCGGTGTGCCTCCTGTCGCAAGCCCCAGTGTGACGTGTTCCTGACTCTTGATCTTCTCCAGAATGATCTGTGCGCTAACCCTGCTCATTTCCTTGTAATCCGCAACTTCAATTATTTTCACGGTTTTCGCCCTCCTTCTGCTGATATGAAAGTTTTCCACGGCAGAAGGCATACATAACTTCTTTTTCCTCGTTCAGCACGACAACATCGGCATCCTTGCCCGCTGACAAACTCCCCTTGCGTTCAAAAACACCGAGCTCCTTCGCCTGGTTGACGGCGGTCATCTGTATGATGTCTTCCGTTGAGCATCCGGTAAACTCTCTCATGTTCCGGGCGGCATCTTTCATCTTTAAAATGCTGCCGGCCAGCGTACCGTCTGCCAGTGTCGCTTCATTTCCATTGACCGTTACACCCTGTCCTCCGAGCGTATAAAAGCCATTGCCCATACACTTTGCCCGCATTGAATCGGTAATGAGAACAACCCGCTCACTCCCTTTGTTGCGGTAAGCGAACTTGACCATCTCCGGACGGGAATGGATGCCGTCCACTATGATTTCAGTTGTGATCTCATCATGCAGCAGAACAGCTCCTGCCACTCCGGGTTCCCGGTGGTGCAGGCCTCTCATCCCGTTATACAGATGAGTCGCATGTGTAACACCAGAATCAATGCCCTTCACAACTTCCTCATACAACGCGTCAGAATGGCCAATCGATGCGACTACTCCGGTTTCTTTTAAATAGGAAGACAGTTCATATCCACCGGGTTCTTCAGGTGCCAAGGTTACGAGTTTAATAGCATTGCCGGAAAGCTCCTGCCATTTCTGGAAAAGCTCGACGTCCGGGTTTTTAATATGGTCCAAAGGCTGGGCTCCTGCCCGCTTCGGGGAAATAAACGGACCTTCCAAATGAAGGCCGATAATCTCCGCCTCCCCAGGAGGATTGTTTTCTCCCATATACTCCCTGACGTTTTGCAATGCACTTTCAATCTCCTCTTCGCCCTGCGTCATCGTCGTTGCAAGAAAGCTCGTTGTTCCTTCCTGAGGAAGAGTGACTGCCATCGTCTTTAAAGCCTCCACTGTCCCATCCATCACATCTGCTCCGGCGGCACCATGAATGTGCAGATCAATCATGCCAGGAACAACAGACCACTTGGCGGGCAGCACATGTACATCATAATCTTCTCGATTAAACGCATCAGCTCCTTTACCCACCTCTGCTATTTGCTGGCCATTAATAATGAGGTACCCATTTTCCAGCTCACCACTCTCTGTATAAATGGTCCCTCCAGTTATCAGTAATGGTTTCATCTCCACTCACCATCCTTATTATCTCTATGCACAGGGTACCACGCTTATAACTAGTTGTCTATACCAGTCGAACTATTCAGTTTATTCAGAAGATAGGTCTTATTACCTTATTTATAAAGAAGGTAGTGCTTTCTGACCTTTTTGAACTGTTCAAGCTCAGGGATCCACTTCTTTTTGATCTCTCGCAAAGACGTTCCTTTTTCGATTTCTTCCCGTACCCAGCCGTTTCCGATCAGGTTATCAAAATATGAAATACTCTGGCTGTTCTCGGCTCTGAACTGAAAGTCGTTCGGGTACAGATCATGAATCGTTTTTACAACCGCGAGCCCTGTATCCACAGAATGATAGGAACCATAATCGGTCACATGAATTTGAACACCGTTTGATAGTACATTTGCGAATTTTGAGAACGTTGGCGTGAATGAATTTGACCGGAACATCACTCCCGGAAGCTTCAGCTCGTTCAATTTTTGGGCCAGGACGTCTCCGTCAATGAACGGTGCCCCGATCGTTTCGAACGGCCTCGTCGTTCCTCTTCCTTCTGATACATTTGTCCCTTCGATCAATCCTGCTCCCGGATAGACGAATGCGGTGTCCACGGTAGGCATGTTAGGTGAAGGCAACACCCACTGCAGAGGGGTTTCGTAATACGTCTTCCAGCGGTGCCATCCTTTCATCTTTACGACCTTCAGATCAGCGTTAATATTGAACTCCTTGTTGAAAAGCATCGCGAGTTCACCGACCGTCATCCCATGGCGAAGTGGAATCGGATATAAGCCAACGAACGTAGCATATTTAGGCTCAAGCACAGGACCTTCCACTGCTTCGCCGCCGAGCGGATTCGGACGGTCAAGCACCACAAACTCAATGTTGTTTTCTTTTGCTGCTTCCATCGCATAGGCCATCGTATAGATGTATGTGTAAAAACGGGTACCGACATCCTGAATATCAAACACAAGTACATCAATATCATTGAGCATCCCCGGTGTCGGTTTTTTTGTTTTCCCATAAAGGCTGTATACCGGTAGCCCTGTTTTCTTGTCAATGTAAAAATCCACATAGGAGCCGGCCTGCTCACTTCCCCGAACCCCATGTTCCGGACCGTATAAAGCTTTTAGTTCAAAGTTCGGGTTGTTGTGCATCGCGTCAACGATACTGTTGAGCTTCCCATCGACACCTGTCGGGTTCGTGATGAGTCCGACACGCTTTCCTTTTAGAAGGTCCTGTTGGTCTTGAAGCAGCACTTCTACACCGGTTTTAAAATTCCGCGGTGAATTTTTATGATGATTATCATCCTTTGCCAACGCCGATGACAGCAAAGAGATCATCAAAACAAATAACATCCCTGCACTCAACCATTTTTTCATCTCATTTCACCTCTTAATAAGATAGTCCGTGCCCATATGGATACAGTGCTTCCTTGTTGCTGTTATAGATCGTTACTGGCAGTTTTCCTGTCGGGTTGTTTAGGCCAAAAATGGTATCTGCACTTGCGGCAAAGCTCGCCGTTTTGAAATTGTACTGTGCAATGTAGGCATCGGCGTTTGGATAGGCGATAATGTCATACGGATTGCGGGTGCCAATGCCGATGACAGGCGAGCTGCTTTCATTGATCACTTGGTTAACAAGCTTCATTTGTGCACTGTCAGGAGCGCGTCCGGCTACGGTCGATGTGTAGGTACCAACGATTACAGCTTTCGCCGATTTTACTGTTTGAAGCTGATCAGCAGTTAAGGATGGTCCTGCCGATTTAATCATGACACTGTTCGGATAAACTCGTTTCACCTGTGAAGCCAGGTCTTCCACAAAGGAGTTGCCAATGACAACGACTTGCCCATTCCCATCTTTACTTAACGGAAGAGCTTTATCATTTTTAAGTAGAGTAATGGATTTATTGGCGGCTTCCTTTTCCAGCTGCTTATGTGCTGGTGAACCAACTACCTTCTGGGCGTTTTCGATGAGTTTATTGACGTCTTTCGGCTGCTCTTGTTTGAAGATGGATCTTTTTACTTTAAGAGTTAGTAGGCGTTCAACCGATTCATTCAATCGCTCCTCTCTGATTTCACCTTTTTTCACGGCGTCATACAATCCATTGGCCACTGCTTCCAGGCCTACAGGCATGAGCACTATATCCGATCCCGCCTTCACCGCGCGTATGGCAGAGTCGACAGGCCCAAAGTGGTCAGAAATCGCCTGCATATTCAGCGCGTCTGTTGTAATGACGCCTTTAAAGCCCATATCGTCCCTCATCAGCTCCGTCAGTACCTTATGAGAAAGTGTGGCTGGGATCGCAATGGTGCTCCCGTCTTTTTTGGAAATAGCCGTGGAAGGGTCAACTTTTGGAAAGGTGACATGCGCAGTCATGATTGCGTCCACTCCAGCATCCATCGCTTTTTGGAACGGATACAGCTCCACTTTTTTCAAGCGTTCAAGGTCATAGGGCACTTCTGGAAGTCCAATATGGGAGTCAACCGCTGTATCGCCATGCCCCGGGAAATGTTTCGCTGCGCCTGCGGTGTTTGTCGACTGCAAGCCTTTGATGTATGCCGTCCCCATATCTGACACAAGCTGAGGATCTTCTCCAAAGGAACGAGTGCCAATAACCGGATTGTCCTGATTGTTATTCACGTCAAGCGAAGGTGCCAGGTTAAAATTAATCCCAAGCGCGTTCAGCTCTTCACCAATCGCTTTCCCTACCTTTTCAGCTAACTCAGGTGAGCGTGCTGCACCTAAAGCCATGTTGCCTGGAAAATCAGTTCCGCTTTGCAAGCGGGTCACGATACCGCCTTCCTGGTCAATGGAGATGAGCAGACCGTTCTTTTCTGCAGCTTCCTCATAGTCAGCGACCAGCTTTGCCGTCTGGTCCGTCGTTACAACATTTTCTCTGAAGAGGATCACTCCGCCCAAATGATATTTTTTAACTAGAGCTTTTATTTCCGGTGTTACTTCCGTTACGTTCTTACCATTAAATGTACGAAAGTCCGGCATTAGCATCTGGCCGACTTTTTCTTCCACCGTCATGTGTTTGACAGCGGTTGGGATCACGTTATACCTTTTTCCATTTTGCTTATGGATTACCGCAGTTTTGTTGCCTTCACGTTTTTTTACGGAGATATGTGTATGATCGATCCTTCGTCCGTCTGTTACAAATATATGGGTGTTGCCGCTATGACCCTTTAGTGTTACAAGTCCATTGCGGTCTACTTTGGCAACCAGCGGATTCGTTGACCACCATCTCATGGCTTCAGTTTCCGTAAAATGGCCGTCTTTTTTATTTACATGCAAAGCATGAAGCTGGATTTGACCACCGTTAAACTCCTTAATCGCCTGCGGTATGTTGCTGGAGATGATCAAGTCACTTTGATCGGGCCGGCTTGCAGCAGCTGCTTGTTTTGGAACTGCTCCAAGAAACGAAGACACGACGAGCATACAGGCCATCGCACAAAAAAATACTAGTCTTTTCTTCATAGCATTTTATCCTCCTTTAGTTTTATGAACGATACATCTTTCTGGAGGAATTTGTCGTTTCCTTTGGACTTCTAGTAAAACAAAGCAATAGGCCCAGAAGGTTTTTAAGATTATGGGACTAGTTGTCTATACCAGTTTATTTTTCCCGCAAAGCGAATAGTAAAAAATCCTTATAAAGGAAAAAGCTGAGGAAAAAGTTCCACAGCTTTTAAGGCATTATTGCATGGGCGGATTATGAGGAAACTGGGACATGTATCCCGCATACTGCTGGGCCGCCTGCTGCAGCTTCTGCGGCTGTTCTGGTGTAAGCGAGTACCATCCTTTTTGGAACATGAGCGAATACAGTTCACGCTGCATGTTCTTTGTCTCATCGAAAATCGAATGAATCTCCTGGTATAACGCATCATGGCTCGCTTCATTCATCGCTGTTGAATAAGAAGCGGTCATATACTTTTCATACGACAGAATATCATTCAGGAAATCCCGGTCATTCATCTGAGGTGTCTTCGGAACCGGAGACTCCGGGTTTTGAATTTTGTTCTGGTTGTTATTCATCTTCGTTCCCCCTTATTGGTTCATATTTGTATTTTGGCTTCCGCCGGACTGGAGCTTCTGCAAAATCTGCTGATAATGCTTTTCGTGCATGTGGCACGCCCTCTCAAGCGCCGCACTGACCTGCTGATCCTGGCACTGGCCCGCCGCGAAATGCGCCTTCTTAAACCCAAGCAAATTCCATGAAAGCATGTCCGTTAAATAGTTAAAGTCTTTCCCGGTGATCACATTCGGCGGCTGCTGATATACTGGCTGCTGTTGATTTTGTCCCTGATTCGGTTGCTGCTGTTGCATACATGTGTCCTCCTTTATTCCTTGATTTTACCATGTTAGTTTTCCAACTTGATGAGAAATTATGCCAATAAAATAAGCCTTATTAAGGCCCATCTCGTTTCGAAAATCTCATTGAAAGAATTGTTAAAATAAAGCTTGCTTTTCGTTCTGCTTCTGTTATATAATTTTTCTTGTCAGCAACACATCGTGGGGGCTTAGCTCAGCTGGGAGAGCGTTTGGCTGGCAGCCAAAAGGTCAGCGGTTCGATCCCGCTAGTCTCCACCATACATATGTCTTCAAACCCCTTGGTATACAAGGGGTTTTTATTTTTGTTTTAGAATGAAGTTTGGAGCAAGCTTCTTCCTAGTTGTCGCCGAATGGTCGCCGAAATCAATCTTACTTTTATCATAAATCCCATCCTATTGGTCCCCCGCTTCTCATTGGTCATTGATGATTCGTGCTTTTCGTATAAATATGTATAATTGCGTGAACAGAATACCCCATTTTTGCTTGATTGACTTTAATGCTATACCCCTCAATATTCCCATTATCCTCTAACTTCGCAACCCTGGATGAAGCAGCCTGTCCAGTCCAACTAAGCTGCCTGAGAATGGCAGCTAACTCTTGTCTTTCAAAAAGGGAAGTTTCTTTCTGTGTCAGAATAAGAAAAAACCCTCCAAAAAGGAGGGAAATCATTGTTTTTCATTGAATATCCACTTTCACAAGATAACATTTCTATGCTGCCGTTTTACTATCCGCTTCATACCGACGTCCTGTTCGGGCTACTTTATTCCAACTTCTTTTATTGAAGAAGTAATCGATCGTTCCAAAGATTACAGCAAACATCGTGATGAATCGATACACAAAAATATCAAAGAGAATAACCCAAAGCATCGGATACGTATCTTCATCCTGAAAGGCATATCCATATCGCTCACTCATTCCAAGAGCTACCATGTCATACACCAAACCGATTACGAGGATATAGAGCAGGTAAATCATTAGGAAAGATAATGAAAATAACTCTCCGGAAATGCTATCAGCAATTAATACTCCTGTCATGATATAAACGGCAAGAGTTCCTGCAAAGAAACCCTCAAATAAATAAAAGAAGGAAACAGGCTTGGTAAACAGGGTTTTTAACAAAAATGGACCGAAGTAAAACAAGCAGTCAACAAATGCCTTTTGCCAACGCACCCGCTGTTTGAAAAGATCTCTCCAGCTCTCAGGCAGTTCCGTATAACAAACTGCGTCAGGTATGAGAAGAACCTTCCTTTTTTTCTTTTTGGATATATACTTATGCATTTTTAATGTAATATCAATATCTTCGCCTACCGTTGATCGATATCCGCCTACATCCAAAAGGGCCTTTTTTGTAAAAATACCAAACGCACCTGAGATGACTGCTAAAGCACGGAAACGGGCCAGTGAAACTTTATTTACGTAAAATGCTTTTAAGAAATCCATCGCTTGTGCACGTACCAACATATTGGCACCGCGCAAGGATAGACCATCCATCGGTTTCTCAACTCTTGTTTGCAGGACATGTACCATGCCTCCAGCAGCCACAACACAATCGTCTGCAAATGCCTGATTCACAGCGGGCAATGCTCCGTCCGTCAAGATTGTATCTGCATCGAGGGTCACAACTAAAGGCTGACTAGCATAATCTATTCCTGCATTGAGTGCGTCCGCTTTCCCTCCGTTCAATTTGTCCAAGACGAAAATATTCGGAAAGAGCTCAGACTGGTAACAGATTTTTACTTCCTTGTGAGTCAGCTTATTCGTATGAGCTTTTAGACAAGGAGTCAGTTTTAATAAGGAATGCAGCAAAGACATCGTTTTGTCTGTCGATCCATCATTAATATAGATAATTTCAGCCTTTGAATACGATAATGTTTTCATACTGCTGACTGAAGTTTCAATGATTCCTTCTTCATTATAGCAAGGTATTAAAACACTTACTCCCTTTTGCTCCTCGATCATCTGTTTCGATTCGGAATTTCGTTTTTTAAATAAAGGTAAACAATGAATAGAATGAATAAAAGGAAACGCAATCGATATAAAGATAAAAAAGAACCAAATAAAATCCAAAAAAAACCACCTGCCCAACATATTATAACAATATAATATAATTGGTATGTGAAAATACTTTTAAGAGGGTATGTAGTATTTATTAATTCAAAGAAAACGCACACATTTTCAAATTCTAAAAGAAATTTCAAACAATGCTGTGTGTCGCATGTAACGTGCTGCGTTTGGCATGTAAATGGGGAAAAGCCGCATGTAAGCTGTAAAAAGTGGACGGTAATCGACACAAAGTGGACGGTGAATTCAAAAAACCCGCATGACATTCAAATAGAACGATAAACTCAAAAAAAACGAAGCCACTAACATGCGGCTTCGTTTTCTTATTAAGAACAGAATTTATCGGTGGATTTTGGGACGGACAATCCGAATAACGGACGGATATACAAAGCGAAAAAGGTTCCAAGCATCGCCATAATCGCCCAAACATAGCCATGCAGGCTAAAGGAAGCAATACCACTGAAATATGCGCCAATATTACATCCAAAAGCAAGGCGTGCTCCATACCCCATGAGCAGTCCGCCGATGATCGCCGCGGCTGCTGTACGAAGGGGCACTTTCTTTAGAAGGAATACCCCTCCAAGTGTAGAGGCAGCCAGTGCGCCCACAATAAGGCCAAAGTCCATCACACTTGTTCCATCCATAAAAACAGATTGATGGAGAGGAGCCGCTTTTTCACCTGCCCAGTAGCCCCACTGGGTCACGTCCACTCCCATTGACTGGGCAGCCTTCGATCCCCAAAGGGCAAAAGCGGAAGTAATCCCCCACGGACTTCCCTTAACAACCAAAGTTGCGGCATTAAGCACGGCCAAGACGACAGCTGCCGTTAAAATTGGCCATGAACCGCGGACGACACGCGCCCAGCCCTTTGCACCTGGAATCGGAGCCATTTTTGGAGGACGGCGTTTCTTTTCCACTTTAAATGTAATCCAGGTGATGCCCCCCAGTATAATCATTTGGATCAACCAGCCTCCAAACCAGCCAAGGCCTGTGCTCGTCGCCAAGGAAAAAGGCTTAAATGCAGGGAGATTCATCCAAAAATCGAAGTGCCAAGCTCCAAAAACAGAGCCGATAATAAACGCGATTAAGGTGAGAAACATTTCAGAACGGCCGCCGCCTACAGCATACAATGTGCCAGATGCACAACCGTTTCCGAGCTGCATTCCGATTCCGAAAATAAAAGCCCCCACAATGAGACTTACCCCGACCGGTGAAACGTTTCCTGCCGGACTTCCGCCGAATAAAGTCACGTTAGCCGCAAATATAATCGCAAACAACGTACTGGCTACTGCCAGCATGAGCATATGGGCACGAATGGCTTCACCGTTCCCAACTGCCATAAACCGTCTAAAGGCAGATGTAAAACCAAACCTTGCGTGAAAGAGTGTAAATCCAAGCAGAAGACCGAGCCACAAGAGCATTCCTTGCTTTAAACCTCCAGCCTGAATGCTTGCATAGCTCAATACAACCGTTAACAAGCCTGCAAAAACCACCCGGTAAGTCTGAACCGAACCGATGCTTTTCCCTGCACCATCCCGCTTTCTTTCTTCATTTTTTGATGTATTAGAAGAAGCTAACCCCATCAAATCACCCCTTAATCCAATAAAACTAGTCGGAAATATTGTTCCTTTGTATACTACAACATAAATTGGAAAAAGAGAACCGTTTTGCTTGTGTTAATTTTTAGGAATATTAAAAGCCCAGAGCCCCTGTTCTCACAAAAACTTGGCCTCACCATACTATAACCTGAGAGAAGTGTATTCCCTTGTTTCTTTTGTATAAAACAACCGCAATGATCGGGGTGCATGTGATATGAACACAGGAAATGCTGACAAATTTACGGAAAACGAAGATCTCAAATTAAAATATGAAGATGTGATTGCTCTTGGGGTTTGGATTAAAACCGTGGGGCAAGTGATAGAATTCTAATCAATGAAGAGCCCTCCTCAGGGGATGAGAAAGTCGTTTCAGCAGTGTGGCTGGAAACGGTCGGCCAGTTTTTGCAAGCGATAGGCGTTACGCAGCAAATTTTAGCAACAAATAAGCAGTCAATCCTGCAAGCTCAGGGAATTGAAATAACAGGGTCTTCAGTTAAATCGTTCGCTCATGCATTGGAAGCAATCGGCGGGATCGAAATACTGGAGGAGGAATCTCTAACGGATATTATGGATTTCATTCCCTGATCAAAGAATTTTGGATGTATCACTTATTATATAAAAACACGTTGATTTTTTGAGTATCATCCGTTGTAGCTAAAAGAACATCTTTTACTTCTACACCGTGCAGTGATTTAATCTGTCTTTTGACCCAATCTTCATTTTTCCCCATCTCCTTTAATTGATTAAAATCAACTTTCCCATCTTTAATAAGAGTTTTAGGAAAAGCGAATGGAGTGGTCATGATACTCATATCTTCAGGGGTTGCTGCGTTATATTGCGATTTTAAAAAAAACGATATCGTACCATCCGGTTCCCACAACGCTAATGCTACTTTTTGAATATCGTCAATTTGCTTTTTTCTTAATTCCGATAATAAGATATCCATCGGTATTCTTGCTTTGATTAAACTTTTATAAATGATCTCGCCATTTTTTATTAGAGTGAAGGGGGAAGGATCGATAAACTTAGTGAACCTCGTCCATTTGAGACTTAGAAAAATTAATATTAGATACAAAAGCACTAACACACTGATTGTAATAAGAGAACCTTTCATCCCTAGATGTTGATCGGACAATGGGTGGGCAATAATGTTTCCAATGGATAAAGCCATTATGAAATCAAGTAATCTTAACTGAGAGATCGAACGCTGCCCCATAATTTTGGCCGCAATCAGCAAAAAGAAAAAAGAAAGGATGGCTCTTAATATCCACTGAATGACTGTTAGTGAATCGTGGCTGTAAAGAAATTGCATCTCTAATCACATCCTAATTTCATCAGGTTTATTCATTAGATTTAGCCGATTTTTCCTAATAAATTCTACATAATTTTTGACGTCGGCGATCCTTATAAAATGGAACACCCTATTTTCAATGGGGTGTTCCTGAGTGCCGTTTGTACAAGCGGAAAGGATAAGGGTTAAAACCGGGATTCCTCCTGTTTATCCCCTATTTCTGTCCCTCTATATTTTTCCCTGTAATGGGAGAGTGTAAGAAGCGGCCAAACATGATTATAGCTGTGGTAATAAATATAAAAAGTTCCTGGCAATCCGGCGCCTGTCGGGTAGGTCAGACTTTGAACGTTATAGTTTTCCCGGTTTAAGAGATAATCGATGCCCCTTTTTATCGTTCGGTTTGGTGTCGGGCATGCGGCGATCATGGCATCGAGGGCCCAGGCTGTCTGGGTAATGGTGCTGTATGGGAGGGAAATGTATTTCCTTTCGATATCACTTCTGCATGATTCCCCCCAGCCGCCATCTGAATGCTGAATTTCGGTCAGCCACCCCTTTGCCTTTCGGATCGTGCGGTCTAGCTCAGAGCATCCGGCCGCCATCAATCCTGTCACACTGGCCCAGGTACCGTAGATGTAACTGATCCCCCAGCGGCCGTACCAGGAACCGTCGTTTTCCTGATTGTTTTTTAACCATTGCACAGCTGCTTTAATCCGTGGCGACGGCAGCTGCAAACCGTCATAGTTGCCGAAAAATTCGAGGGTTCTTCCGGTAAGATCAGCGGTGGAAGGATCGGTAAGAGCATCTGCCGCGCTTTCAACAGGCAATTTTCGCAGCCACTTTTTATCGTTGTTCTTCTCAAAAGCTGCCCATCCACCATCCTGATTCTGCATGGATAACAGCCAGTCTCTTCCTCTTTTATAGGCGTAATTCACGTTCCTGTTCCTTTTTTGGTAGCGGATTAATGTTCGAAGGGCCACCTGTGTGTCATCCACATCAGGATGGATGGTATTGCCTTCGCTGAAACCCCATCCACCCGGAGATCCGTCTGGATTATGATATTTCCAGTCACCATAGCTCGAATGCTGGCTCCTCAGGATGAACCTGAGGCTTTTTATCAGGCTGGGATGTCCAGATGCAGTTCCTGAAGACAATAACGCATGGTTTACCAGAGAGGTGTCCCATATTGCTGAGGGTGAATTTTGGATATGAAAGGTCTCTCCGTTATAGCAAAGCAAGGAAATCAGGCCATGGACGGCTTGTTTTACAACGGGAGAATCCTGTCTATAGCCGATTGAGATGAGCCCATATACCATAAGAAAACTGGTGCTTGCATAGCTCAGCAAGGTTCCGTCCGCTTCAATGCGCTGTAGAATATAGTTTTCCAGAAAGGCCGTATGATAAGAATATGGAGCCTTTCTGCTGGCAATCTGTGTCTCTTCCCAAAAACCATCTTCCTTCTCTTTATACAAATGATTCAGACAAGGCGTGCTGCTGCACCGCAGTTGGAACTTCTGAGACATCCCCAATAAAACAGGGGCAAAATGTGCCCTTGCATAGCTGCTGAAATCATAAAAGTTTAATTGGGCTCTATCCATGATTCGAAAGATCCTTGCAGGATCAACTGTACGTTTTGGCCACGGGTACAGGCCGTTAAACGAAAAAAAGACCTTTGTAAGCAGGCTTACTTTTTTTAATCCGCCCTCATTGATGATAAAACTGGCAGCTTGCTTTAAACGGCTTGCCTCCTTTGGCACGTGCCCAGAATAGAGAATAGCGGTGTATGCTTCCGCTGTCGCAGTCAGATTTCCCTTTTCTTCATCGGGAAAGGCCTTCCACGCTCCATTCCTTTCCTGCTTGGACAATAAACGTTGAACGAGCCGCTGAATCAGTTGTTCGTTTTTCCATCCTAAAGTCCGCAATAAGATAATCATGTAGGCGTCCGTCATTAACGCATTTTCAAAGCAAAACCTCCATGATCCATCCTGTTCCTGGAGATCGAGAAGGGTAGAACTGCGGTATGCGATTTCCCGATTTACTTCAGCAAGTCTGTACATGGCATCCATCACTCCGGTTAAGCCCCTTGGCAGTTGCTTTCCTGCCTATATTCTATGAGTGTAAAAGGCAACTGGTGACATAGTGATGAGGATGGGTGCCGTTCCAAACAAAAATAGACCACTTTAACAGTGGTCTATTTGGTCACTACTTTACTTTTTTGAATGCCTCTTCCGTATACTTGTTCTGCGGATTCCACAGCATGTACTCATCCACACCAAGCTCCTGTCCTGCCCGGATCTGATCCTTAATCTGCTGTGGTCCGTATTTGATATGGCCGTCGACCCAGGTGGCGGTGAAGTCTTGATACCACGGACGGATTTCGGCGACCGGTTTCTTTTGTTCTTGAAGCACTTTGTCCCGGTTTATGGCGGGGGTGAGAGCTTTCTTAATGAGTTCATACGGTTTGGCATCCGGTACACGTATACCGTACACCCCCGGCCCGTAATGTGACGGGTACGTCATCGGGCTGATCACATCGACAGCCGGTGTGACCGACTCCCACTGCTGGCCAATGCCGGAATCGTCTTTTTGGCTCGTGGACACTCCGAACACGTCGGCTGATACTTTGACTCCATAGGGTTTGAGTTCCTTTTTGGCGTAAAGCAGGAAGTCATGAATGTTTTGCGCTTTTGACTTCTTGTTCGGGTTAGCGAATTTTACTTCACGGTCGACCTGTTCCCCGTTATCCGGGAAACGAACATAATCAAATTGAATCTCATCAAATCCTTGCTTTGCAGCATCTTTTGCCACAGCGGTCACATACTTCCAATACTCTTCTTTATATGGGTCGACCCATGGTATGCCGTCATTGTAATATAGGCTGCCGTCTTTTTTTTTCATGGCAAATTCCTTTTTCTTGTTTGCCATATAAGGATCCTTGAAGGTGACGATTCTCGCGATACTATAAATATCCTTGCCCTTTAGCACTTTCATTCGCTGAGAGATGTCACTTACTTTCGGATGATGATCAGAGCCATAATGGTTTACTTCAGGCACGCTGGAATCGTATGTCATTTTACCTTCATCATCTTTAACATCCATCACGATGGAGTTAAGCTCAGTGTCATCGACCAGATTGACCATTTCATTAAATTTAGTATGATTGCCTGCTGATGACCCAGACATATATACTCCCTTGACGGTTACGTTTTTCGGTTTGTTCACCGGAGCTGCTGCTTTTTGGGGAACAGCTTCTTGTTTCTGAGCACTTTCTGCTTTTGATGCGATTTCTTCTTTTTGAGCACTCTCTGCCGGTTCATTCTTTGCCTCTGCTTTTTGTGAAGACCCTCCTGAAGTCTTCTCCGTTGTTCCACATCCAGCCAATCCTCCACAAACCAGTAAAAATGCCAGTGTTAACCTTCCAAAAATGGTTTTCATTCATAACCCTCCCTAGTTGCCATTTTTCAGATATGTTCCATGGTTCGGAATGTTTATACCCTTTCTCCTTTACTTTAAGCGCTTTCTATCCCTTTTTAACATACTTTTAATAGGCTCGTTATATTTGGCCATACTAGAGGAAAATAAGTGTTGGACTGGAAAATTTGTACTCGTTATCTTTGTTTTCGGAAAGGTTGGTGCAGGCGTTGAAAAAAGAAGAAGATTTGAAGAGGGGACTGAAAAATCGGCATATCCAGCTGATTGCCATCGGGGGAGCGATTGGGACGGGTCTTTTTTTAGGTGCGGGAAAATCGATTCACCTGGCGGGGCCTGCCATCATGCTGAATTACGCACTTATAGGAGTCATGCTTTTTTTTATGATGCGTGCTTTGGGTGAAATGCTCTTGTACAACCCGACATCCGGCTCGTTCACTCATTTTGCCGAATTGTTCATTGGGCCATGGGCAGGTTTTATCACAGGCTGGACGTATTGGTTTTGCTGGATCGTAACAGGGATGGCGGAGATTACGGCTGTCGGACTCTACGTAAAATACTGGTTTCCAGGCATTCCTCAGTGGCTGACTGCACTCGCTGCCGTACTCATATTGCTTCTGATAAACATGTCGGCGGTCAAAGCGTTCGGCGAGATCGAGTTCTGGTTCGCTCTTATTAAAATCATTACCATTTTAGCCCTCATTGTGATTGGGATCGCCCTCATTGTGATGGGCTATGAAAGCCATGGGACGGAAGCTTCGTTATCAAATCTTGTGAGTCATGGCGGGTTTTTCCCCAATGGATCCGCTGGCTTTGTTCTGGCCTTTCAGATGGCACTCTTCGCGTTCGCCGGAGTTGAGCTTGTCGGTGTAACGGCCGGTGAGGCACAAGACCCTGACAAAACACTGCCGAGTGCCATCAATAACATACCAGCACGGATTCTGCTCTTTTATATCGGGTCACTGATCGTTCTCATGTCCATCTATCCATGGGATAAAATCGAACCTGACAGCAGCCCGTTCGTGTCGGTCTTTAAACTGATCGGCATCCCGGCGGCATCCGGTATCATCAATTTCGTTGTTTTAACCTCGGCCATGTCGTCCTGTAACAGCGGGTTGTTCAGCACCGGACGTATGCTGTATACACTGGCTAACGAAGGAAAAGCGCCTAAAAAGCTTGGTTTGCTTAACAAAAAACAAGTTCCGGCACGGGCTTTGATCGTGTCGACCTTCTTCCTATCGTTTGGCGTCCTGCTTAATTATTTATTGCCAGAAGAAGTGTTCACACTGGTGACAAGCATCGCGACGATCTGTTTCATATGGGTCTGGGGAATCATACTGGTTTCCCACCTCCGTTTCCGTAAACTGCATCCTGAAGATGCGAAAAAGAGTTCGTTTAGAATGCCGCTTTCACCGGTCATTAACTGGATCGTCCTTCTCTTCTTCGTTTTTGTTATCGTCGTTCTCGGTTTTGCCGCAGATACCCGTATTGCATTATTCATTACACCAGTCTGGTTTGTCATTTTACTCATTGCTTACATGATTACGAAGAAAAATTCCGCGAAAAAGTTTGATTGAGCAAAATTCCCCCGAATCTATGCAGATCCGGGGGAATTTCAAGTTGAGCGGGGACTGTGTGGACGCAGAGATTTATTTGCATGCGGATCTTATATTAGAGCCCGATGTTTCGAAAACGTGCATACCCGATAAGATACGTCGGGCAACCAAAAAACCCGGATCACCTTCCGGAAAATCCGGGACTTCCCTACATGACAACGATTGAACTTTCACAATAAACGCGGCATTTCAAGAACTGTGTTGGAATAACATTGCAGTTGATTCACTTGTTCAACGTGATATAATAAAAACAGAAAATGTTCATCGTTCTTCGGTAATGATCAATTGCTTGAAGAGCCTGTCATTTAAAGTAATAGCGGGATGGATAGCTGGTATTCAAATGCTTAGCCATTAACCCACTGTAAAGGAATTTGTGCTGCAGCGAGCGGAGCACAGGTTTTTTTATGGTGGGTTTTTTTATGTTTACAAATAGGAGGAAGGATAACGATGGCAAACAAGATTACGATGAAAATTAACGGAGATTTGCACGAGGCAGAAGAAGGGACAAGGTTACTCGATCATCTTCTGGCAAAGGGAGTTGAACATCCGCACATCTGCTATTCCGAAACACTGGGGCCGATCCAGACCTGTGATACATGCATGTGTGAAATCGATGGGAAACTGATGAGAGCCTGCTCCACCGAAGTAAAGGAAGGCATGAATATCCTCACCTCATCTCTTTCTGCAAAAACAGCCCAGAATGAAGCGATGGATCGAATTTTAGAAAATCACCTTCTCTACTGTACGGTTTGTGATAATAACAATGGAAACTGCAAGGTTCATAACACTGCAGAACTATTGGAAGTGGAGCATCAAACCCGCCCGTTCCGCGAAAAAGGCTATGAAGTGGATATGTCCCACCCGTTCTACCGCTATGATCCCAACCAATGTATCCTTTGCGGGAAATGTGTGGAAGTATGCCAGGACCTTCAGGTGAATGAAACGCTGACTATCGACTGGGAAAGAAACATGCCCAGGGTTATATGGGATAACGATAAACTGATCAATGAATCTTCCTGCGTCTCTTGCGGCCAATGCGCGACCGTCTGTCCCTGCAATGCGTTAATGGAAAAATCAATGCTTGGAGAAGCGGGATTCATGACCGGGATCAAAAAGGATCTTCTCAATCCGATGGTTGACCTCATCAAAGAAGTGGAACCCGGCTACAGCGGAATATTTGCTGTTTCAGAAGTGGAAGCGGCGATGCGTGAAACCCGGACCAAAAAAACAAAAACGGTTTGTACCTTCTGCGGAGTCGGATGTTCATTTGAAGTATGGACAAAGGGCCGTCAGATCTTAAAAATTGAACCTGCTGAAAATGCCCCTGTCAACAGTGTTTCTACCTGTATCAAAGGAAAATTCGGCTGGGATTTCGTGAACAGCGATCAGCGCCTGACTACCCCCCTCATCCGCAAAGGCGATGAGTTTGTAACGGCTACCTGGGAGGAGGCTCTTTCCCTTATCGGAGAAAAGATGAGCCGAATAAAGAATACTTATGGCGGCAATGCGTTAGGTTTTGTCAGTTCGTCCAAAACTACAAATGAAGATTCCTATCTTATGCAGAAACTGGCCAGGCAAGTATTCGAAACGAACAATGTCGATAACTGCTCACGTTATTGCCAATCACCGGCCACCGATGGTTTGCTTGCAACAGTCGGCTATGGCGGTGATTCCGGTACGATCAAGGATATTGCAAGCGCCGGTCTTGTGATCATAATCGGAGCCAATCCTACAGAAGGCCATCCCGTGTTGGCCACACGGGTCAAACGGGCGAAGAAATTATTCGGGCAAAAACTCATTGTCTCCGACCTTCGCAGGCATGAAATGGCCGAACGCTCCGATCTTTATCTCCATCCGAAACAAGGCTCTGACCTCGTCTGGCTGGCAGCAGTGACAAAATATATTATCGACCAGGGTTGGCATGATGAAGAATTTATCAGAGGAAGGGTTAACCATTATGAGGACTACCTTCAGCTGCTGAACAAATATACGCTTGATTATGCAGTGGAAGTCACAGGACTTTCCAAAGAACAGCTGGTGAAGACGGCGGAAATGATTCATGAGGCTGACGGCACCTGTGTTCTTTGGGGCATGGGTGTCACTCAAAATATCGCCGGATCCCACACATCTGCTGCAATCGCCAATCTTCTGCTGGCCACCGGCAATTTCGGGCGTCCGGGTGCAGGTGCTTATCCGCTGCGGGGACATAACAATGTACAAGGTTCTTGTGACATGGGAACCCTGCCCCAATGGCTTCCCGGCAACCAGAGACTGACAGATGATGCTGCACGTGCAAAGTTTGAACAAGCATATGGGGTATCCATCTCCCCGGAAGCTGGATTTACAAACATTGAAATGCTTCAGGAGGTGGAAAAAGGCAACCTTAAAGCCATGTATTTGATGGGAGAAGATATGGCCTGGGTGGATTCTAATTCCAATCATGTCCACGACATGCTGAGCAAACTGGAATTCTTTGTGGTACAGGACGTTTTCTTTACCAAAACCGCTCAATTTGCCGACGTGGTTCTACCAGCTTCTCCATCACTGGAGAAGGATGGCACATTCACCAATACCGAACGCCGCATTCAGCGTTTGTATCAGGCACTTGAACCCATGGGCGAATCCAAGCCTGACTGGTGGATCATCCAGCAGATCGCTAAGCAGATGGGCACGGACTGGAACTATTCACATCCCCGTGAAATTATGGATGAAATTGCAAGTCTTTCCCCTATTTTTTCCGGGGTGACTTATGATCGTCTAGAGGGATGGGACAGCCTTGTCTGGCCGGTGCAAAAAGACGGTCGTGATGAGCCGCTTCTTTACACTGAGCGCTTTAATTTCCCTGACAGCAAAGCACGTTTCTCCCTGGCTGAATATGTGAAGCCAGTGGATTATGAAAAGGAATTTGATCTGATCTTAAACAATGGCCGTCTGCTTGAACATTTTCATGAAGGCAATATGACAAACAAGTCAAAAGGCATCCAGTATAAGCTTCCTGAAGTGTTTGTTGAGGTTTCGCCCGAACTTGCCAGTGAAAGAGGACTTCAGGACGGCTCTTCCGTCCGCCTGATTTCACCATACGGTTTTATTAAATTGCGTTGTATCGTCACAGACCGGGTCAAAGGCAATGAATTGTATGTACCGATGCATTCCGTAAGCCACGAAAATGCTATTAATATGCTGACCGGAAGTGTTGGTGACGTCAGGACTCAGACTCCTGCCTATAAACAGACAAAAGTGCGAATGGAACTTGTTCATGTGAAAGGCAGAGCACCGCTTCCCATGTATAATCCGCGGTATGCTGAACGGAATCCTCAGGCGGGCGTTCAGGTAGAACGCAAGTGGGCGAGAGAGGACTATGAGCCGATTGCCGACATTAATAAACCAGTGGGAGGCCGACGATAATGGCAGAACCAATTACGAAAATTTCTCATTCAGCCCATACGGAAAAAGAACTGCAGGAACAAAGTATTGATACGATTTTAGAAGATCTTGCGAAGAGCGCAGATGGAATAAAGGAACTCATCAAGCTTTTTCATCAGCTTCATGACAGCGGGATTTTAGGAGCAGTGAACGGCCTTGTTGAAGCGAAGGAAAAGGTGGCGGGCATTGCGGTTGAACAGCTGCTCCGCCCCCAGATGACCAATGCTATTAATAATATGATGGCAGCGGCCGGTGTTTTGTCCGAAACCAACCCTGACATGACGAAGAAACTGATGGGCAGCCTCGGGAATGGACTGCAAAGAGCTGAAAGGGCACTCGCCAATAATGAAAAGGTAGGCGTCTTTGACCTGATGAAAGCTTTGAAGGACCCTGACATTAACCGGGCCATCGGATTCGGAATGAACCTTTTAAAAGGTGTCGGGGAAGGATTAAAGGAGTAATGTGGTCAGAATGCTAGAAATCATCTTACCGGAAAAGTGGAAAACCATCAGCAAAGGATTGCAGAAATTATTAAATCTCTCTCTTGTACTGCTTGGCGGGATCCTGGTATTTTTTCTTTTCAGAGAGCTTATCTATTTATTAATCGACGCCTGCACAGGAAATCATAATGTTCATGATATACTTGGTAAAGTACTCGTGTTTTTCTTATATTTTGCCTTCATTTCCATGATTGTGACCTACTTTAGCGAAAGCCACCACTTTCCGCTTAGCTATCTCCTATACATTGGAATTACGGCCAGTGTCCGTTACATTATTGTCAACAACGGAAACCCGTCAGCAAACTTTTGGCTTTCAATCGTCATCCTCCTGCTGGCTTTCAGTTATATCCTGCTGACGCCTAGAGGTAAACGATATAAAGATAAAAGGAGAAAAATGCAATGACCCAAAATATAGAGCATCAATTCAGTATGCTTGTCCGTGAAATACGCAAGGAATTCGTCGGCAACGGTCCTAGGGAAATCAGCACATGCTTCGTTGGCTCTTGGGCAGTTAGTGAGATGAAAGGAAACCTAACGAATATCGAAAAATTCATGATGGGTACAAAAGAAGGCGAAAAAATGGTTCACGAAGCGCGTACCGGTCTAGTCAAAAAAATCTACACCGATCTGAGTGTGCGAAGAAAGTTTGAAGATCTTGCCGGAGCATCCATCCTCCGCATTTTTTCTGATATCGATATTGAGGCTGATATTGCCATGACGATTTTTGTCTTTGACCGCCCCTTGGTTACTAAAGAAAAATAATAGGACAGACCCGTCTAAAAAGTTTGGAAATCTATAAATTGTCCTCCTTCGCCCTAGCATTTTTTAGATATTTTCATAGATTAGTAGTATGAAGATTTTCGTCTTCATACTGAATCAGGAGGAAGGGTGAACTTGATGACCTCACAAAATCCAATCGTGAAAAACAATAAATCCATTGCGAAGGATATTTTGAACCATAATAAGAATCTGACGACCGTTAATATTCATTTAGAAAGAGGGGCAAGTATTACTCAAAGCACCATTATTACGCCGATTACGATTGATATTAACAGCATTCCGATTACTTCTGTTAAAAATTCATCACCATCTGCGAATACTGGAAGGACACTCTCCAATACTTCTGGCGCATGGGTAAGGAAGCTGCCTTCTTCACCTTCTCTTAAAAACAAAAGCAAAAAATAAAAACGAGCCCTCTCATTTGAGAGGGCTTTACTCCTATCTATTTATCGCACAAAGCTGTTTACCGTTAAAATATCATCAATTTTTTGCAGTTCTTGATCACTGAAATCAAGGTTATCCAGTGCTGCAATGTTTTCTTCAATTTGGCTCACTCTGCTTGCACCTATTAAAGCGGAAGTGACCTTGCCGCCCCGTAGAACCCATGAGAGCGCCATTTGCGGCAGGCTCTGTCCTCTGTCAGCTGCGATTTCATTGAGTCTGCGGACTCTTTCAATGACTTCCGGAGTGATTTCATTCTCTCCCAACGCTCCTGTCGACTTTGCCGCACGTGAATCAGACGGAACACCGCTTATATATTTGTTTGTTAACAAGCCTTGAGCAAGAGGGCAAAATGCAATGGTCCCTACACCATTTTCCTCTAAAACATCCTGAAGCCCGTCTTCGATCCAACGGTTTAATATGGAATAGCTCGGCTGGTGGATTACGAGCGGGGTGCCCAGATCATTCAGGATTTTAATAGCCTCTGCCGTTTGTTCCGGACTGTAGCTGGAAATCCCGACGTATAGCGCTTTTCCTTGACGCACGATCGCATCCAGTGCACCCATCGTTTCTTCGAGTGGTGTATTAGGATCTGGACGGTGGGAGTAAAAAATATCTACATAATCCAGCCCCATACGCTTGAGGCTCTGGTCAAGGCTTGCAATCAAATACTTTTTGGATCCCCATTCCCCGTATGGGCCAGGCCACATATAATAACCTGCTTTGCTTGATATGATCATTTCATCCCGGTAAGGAGCGAAGTCAGTCTTTAGCATCTTGCCAAACAATTCTTCAGCAGAGCCTGCGGGCGGTCCATAGTTGTTAGCCAGGTCAAAATGAGTAATACCAAGATCAAACGCTCTTCTGAGCATCGCCCGTCCGTTTTCAAAGGTGTCCACTCCCCCGAAGTTATGCCATAGCCCTAGAGAGATTGCCGGCAGCAGCAGCCCGGAGCGGCCGCTTCTGTTATATTTCATAGACTCATAACGATTATTTTCTGCGGTATACACCATCAATGATCTCCTCCTCCATACTAGTACAAGCGCTTTCACTCTACATTTGGCCTTTCCATCACGATGATCGAGTCCCTTCTCCCACCAACTCTCCTGTTTTTGATTGTCACACCTTTTTATCCCCCCCTCTCTTTTAAGATAAACTTAATCATGAAGTTTTCATGATCAAAAAACCGTATATTCATAGAATAGATGCGTACATCGGAAAACACAAAGAATAGGAACATATTAATACCTATCTTTTGATCATTTTTCGTTAATTATTGTCCGGTTTTCATGTATAATTGTTCAGAATAAAAATGTAAATTTTTGCAGAATTGCGTCCATATATGGAAAAAAGTTAGATGAGGGGTTGAGGGTTGCCATGACGAACGAAATTATTCAATTTAGAAATGTGACAAAGCAATATGACGATGACCCGGCAGTGCTCGATAACGTCAGCTTTGAAATCGAGCGAGGAAAATTTTATACATTGCTAGGTCCTTCCGGATGCGGAAAAACGACCATTCTTCGCTTGATCGCCGGCTTTACCGAAGCCTCTGAAGGTGACATTTACTTTAACGGAAAGAAAATTAATGATGTACCTGCCAACAAACGCCAGGTGAACACGGTTTTTCAGGATTATGCTTTATTCCCGCATTTAAATGTGTTTGAAAATGTGGCGTTTGGACTGCGTATCAAAAAGATGAAGAACACCGAGATCCAAATAAAAGTAAAAGAAGCACTGAGCTTTGTAAACTTGGAAGGGTATGAAACACGTGAGATCCGTGATATGTCAGGTGGGCAGCGCCAGCGCGTAGCCATAGCAAGAGCCATCGTCAATGAACCTGAAGTGATCCTGCTCGATGAGCCATTGTCAGCCCTTGATTTGAAACTGAGGACCGAAATGCAGTATGAATTACGTGAACTGCAGCGGCGTTTGGGTATTACCTTTATCTTTGTTACTCATGACCAGGAGGAAGCTCTGGCGATGTCTGATGAAATCTTTGTTTTAAACAAGGGAAAGATTCAGCAGAGCGGTACACCCATTGATATTTATGATGAGCCGATCAATCGGTTTGTAGCTGATTTTATCGGGGAGTCCAATATTGTTGAAGGCAGCATGATCAAAGATTATCTTGTTGAGTTTGTCGGCGGACAGTTTGAATGTGTGGACCGAGGATTAAATCCGGATGAGCCGGTTGAGGTTGTCATTCGGCCAGAAGATTTGGAAATTACAACGCTCGAACGAGGAAAACTGAAAGTACGTGTCGATTCTCAGCTGTTCCGCGGGGTCCACTATGAGATCAGCTGCTACGACATATACGGCAATGAATGGCTAGTCCATTCTACGAAAAGGGCAGCTGTAGGAGACGAAATCGGACTTTATTTTGATCCGGAAGCCATCCATGTCATGCGTTTCGGGGAGTCTGAAGCAGATTTCGACCGGCGTCTGGAAGCATATACCCATGGAGTTGTCCATGAACAATAAGATCACCCAGAATCTATACCTTTTGCCTTATGCGCTATGGATTGTTCTGTTCGTCATTGCACCGCTTCTTCTCGTTCTTTATTATTCGTTCTTTGATATCGAAGGCCATTTCTCGCTCATGAATTACATGAACTTTTTTACGCCGGTTTACATGAAGATGGCCTTCAGTTCGTTCTGGTATGCGTTTTTGATTACGTTTATTTCTTTGATCTTTGCCTATCCGACCGCTTATTTGCTCACGAAAACCAGGCATAAGCAGTTATGGCTTCTATTGATCATTGTCCCTTCCTGGATCAACCTGCTCTTGAAAGCCTATGCTTTTCTCGGCATCTTCGGAACAAAGGGGATTGCGAACAGCTTCCTGGAAGCCATAGGTGTCGGATCAAAACAGATCCTGTTCACTGATTTCAGTTTTATTTTTGTATCAGTATACATCTTCATCCCATTCATGATTTTACCAATTTTTAACTCTTTAAATGAAATGAATCCTTCCCTATTGGATGCAGCCAATGATTTGGGCGCATCCAAATGGACAACGTTCCGACGCGTCATCTTCCCGTTGACCATTAACGGTGTAAAGTCAGGCTGCCAGGTCGTATTTATTCCTGCACTATCCTTATTTATGCTGACACGCTTGATCGCTGGAAACCGGGTCATCACCCTTGGAACCGCCATCGAGCAGCATTTTCTTGTCACCCGTGATTGGGGCATGGGATCGACGATAGCCGTTTTCTTAATTATAATCATGTTCCTGATCATGAGTGTAACCGGGAACAGAAAGCGGGGGGTATAGATGGATAATAAAATAAACCCGATGTCGCGAATCTTTCTCGCGTTGATTTTCCTGATCCTTTATGCACCAATCTTTTTTCTCGTATTCTACTCGTTCAACAGCGGCGGTACGATGTACGGCTTCAAAAGTTTTACACTGGATTGGTACAAAGAGCTCTTTCAAGATTCACGTTTGCTGATCATCGTCATGAATACGCTGGTGATCGCTCTGCTTTCTTCTTTATTTGCAACGATTATCGGCGTATTCGGAGCACTCGGCATACACAGCATGAAAAAACGGCAGACGAAGAACACACTGCTCTCCCTGAACAACGTATTGATCGTCAGTCCGGATGTTATTATTGGTGCCTCCTTCCTTATTTTGTTTACGATGGCGGGAATAAAGCTCGGCATGTTTTCCGTACTGCTGTCACATATCGCGTTCAGCATTCCGATTGTTGTCCTAATGGTTCTCCCAAAGCTGTCCGAAATGAGCCCGACTTTGATTGATGCTGCCAGAGACCTTGGAGCAAGCCGATGGAACGTACTGGCCAAAGTTGTACTTCCTTATATTACACCAGGAATATTTGCCGGCTTCTTTATGGCGCTGACCTATTCTCTGGATGATTTTGCAGTCACGTTCTTTGTGACAGGAAACGGCTTCACTACCCTTTCAGTTGAGATCTACTCGCTGGCTCGCCGCGGAATCTCGTTGAATGTCAACGCGCTGTCCACCCTCTTGTTCTTGTTTACACTCGTGCTTGTCGTTGTATACTACTTTATTTCACAGCGCAACAAGCCAAACGGATGGGGGGTTAACAAATGAGCAAGCTTGTCCGTTTTTTCTTTGCGATTATTCTTGTGTCTGCCGTTCTCTTTTATACCGTCCATGAGCTGAATAACTCAGAAGGTTATTCAGGGCGCAACACATTAACGATCTACAACTGGGGCGATTATATTGATCCCCAGCTGATCAAACGATTTGAAAAAGAAACCGGTGTCAAAGTGATTTATGAAACCTTTGATTCTAATGAAGCGATGCTCACCAAAATTGAGCAGGGTGGAACGACGTATGATATCGCTATTCCATCCGAGTACATGATCGATAAGATGCGGAAGGAGCGCTTGCTGATTCCTCTTGATCATTCAAAACTTCCGAATCTGCATTACATTGATAAGCGATTCATGGACCTTCCATTTGATGAAGACAATAAATATTCAGTGCCTTATTTCTGGGGCACCGTCGGGATTGTCTATAATTCAAAAATGCTCGGAGGAAAGAAAATCACGAGCTGGAACGATCTGTGGGATTCTGATCTGCGGAACAAGATTCTTTTGATCGACGGTGCCCGTGAAGTCATGGGTATGGGATTGAACAGCCTCGGATATTCCCTGAATGATACGAATCACAATCATTTGCATCAAGCGAAACGCAAGCTTGATCTGCTGACTCCAAACATTAAGGCGATCGTGGGGGACGAGAGCAGGCTTCTGCTTGAAAATGAAGAGGCTTCAATCGGACTTGTTTGGTCCGGAGTTGCGTCAGAAATCATGAGTGAAAACAAAAACCTGGAGTATGCTGTTCCAAAAGAGGGCTCCAACTTGTGGTTCGATAACATGGTCATCCCAAAAACAGCGAAGAACATAAAAGCTGCGCATAAGTTTATCAACTTCATGCTGGATCCAAAAATAGCTGCCAAAAATGCAGAATACGTCAACTATTCCACACCAAACAAACATGCCTTATCCTATATGCCAAAAGGAACGGTGAATGATGAGCGCTTCTATCCTTCGCCTGAACTGACCAGAAAGCTCGAGGTGTATGAAAACTTGGGCAAAAAGAACCTGGCATACTATAACGAGCTGTTCCTGGAATTTAAGATGCATAGAAAATAAAAAGAAGGTCAGCTGTTCGGTACAGCGGGCCTTCTTTTCTTACAACATAAATGAGCTCGGGATCACTATCATCCAAATTTTCTAGAACAACTGTCAAATGGAGATGACAAGCTATAAAAGTCCAATAACAAAAAAACAAGCACCTTGCCGAAAAGGTGCTTGTTTTTTTCTATTTGCTGTAAACCGCATTCGAGAGCAGGCGAAATAGGTAATCGGTATGATCCCTGAAGCCAGCTTCCAATCCCATTAAGGTGACATCCTTAGACTTGTCCTTGATGATCACAGCCTGTCCCTGTGCAGCCTGCCTGTTCTTCCAGTGACCGGCCGTAAAGAAGTCGCCTCCGTTTTTGAATGAAGCAGCGGTTTCATAACCGTTCGTATTGGTATACCAAACAGGTCCGTACACAAATCCGTAATCCGTTTGATGATATCCATTTGTTAAGTCAGTCGTACCGTAATTTACGTTTACAATTCCGTTGCTGTCAGGGTTGCCTTTATTGACCGTAACATTCGTCAGTCCGAGTGTTTTTGTGGCACTGGACGCTCCCGCCCCGATCGCGATGTACTTTCCGCCCCCCTCGACAAAATCCGTGAGATTCTTTTTCAAGGCTTGAAATTGGGCTTCGTTTTCCAAACCAAACTCTTCATTGGCTTTACTGTTTTTGTACGAGATCAAATTGGATGTTCCGTTATAGAAGAATACATCCGCAGCCCCAAGGCCTTTTGCTGCGAGGTCTCTTGGTGACAGCTCCTTTACAATGAAGCCCAGCCTCTCCAGGGCAAGCTTTGTCCCTGAGTGAGACTGTGTCTTCCCCATACCTCCATCTTTTAAAATGGTGATGTGCAGCTTATTTATGTTTTGCGATCGATAAGGAATCGTTTCACTCTTGATTGTCAAACCGGACTGCCGAACGTATTGCATAAGGTTATGATTCCATTTTTCCTTGATGTAAAAAGAGCCGTCAGCTCCGCGTTTAACCCGGTACCCTTTGTTGATCAGCTGGTTGGCAAGTTGAACAGATTTCACTGAAGTGTTCGGTATTTTGTATGGCCCTTTTCCAATTAGTTTTCCTTCATTATGTGCTCGCTTTACATCCTGCAAGGAAAATTTAACGCTGCTTTCGGCCGGTACCTGTATGGCATCAAAGCCCCACAGTTCAGGGAGGCTCCATGCTGAAATGTCATACATGACCGGCGTTTCCTCTGTGATGTCTTCCCCATCCCAGAGCATGGTGTTAGCCAATCCTGCTTTTGCCTGGCTCATGTTCACGACATACGTCCCGGCAGGATAGGTCTTGCCATTAAATGTGAACGCTTTTTTTGTTTGGCTCACTTCAATATCATTTTTGATAAGGTGGCTGACCGCCTTTTCTGTAGCTGAAGCATCTGTTGGATCAGACGGGAGGATATAAGCCTTCGGGAAGAATCCTTTTTTATGGAACGGATGGTCAAAGTTAATGCCTCGTTTGAAGACTTCAATCTGATCTTTTACCATACCGGATTTATTTTGGCTGGCGTAGGTAAGGGCACCCATTACCGCGTCATAATGCCACTTTACGCCATCCCAGTCATTGGTCGGCGTCTCAAGTGTATAGCCGTAAGATCCATGGTACATGGCATACATTGGGGTGAAGATCGGCGGATAATCGTCCCAGCCTGCCGTGTCATCACGCTGTGGTATGTAGGCTCCCTTCATGTTCTGGTAATCTACTTTTGATGTGGCCGTATTCGTGTTTTTATACTCTTTACGGCTGCTTACAATCTCAGATTCCATCGCTTTCGCCTGGTTCATTGCCCATTTAGAGAATAGATCATATTCGTAGTTCGGATTATGAGGAGGTGTACAAGGCTCGATTAAACCTGGTCTATCCGGGCCGCCATAGTTTTTCACATAGCCATGAAGATCAAGAAAGACCATAGGGTTCCACTCTTTGATGAGTGACACCATCGCTTGAGTTTCCGGCTGAGACTGTGTAATGAAGTCTCGGTTTAAATCGATACCGCTGCCGTTAAAACGGGTTGCGTAAATCCGGCCATCCGGATTGGCTGCCACATTAAAAATAAGAATCTGATTCTTTAGGATTCCTGCCGTCTCGGGGTCATTGCCTTTTGCAAAACGCTCAATGAGCTGCAGCACGGCATCTGAGCCGGCAAATTCGGTGCCGTGGATGGAACCGTTGATTATGACAGGCACCTTGACGTCAGGATGTTTGTCGATAAAAGCCTGTGCCTTTTCCGGATTCTTAAACATTTGTTTTCTCAGTTTCTTGTAAAATCCTAATTGCCCTTTTGATTTTTCGTCGGCGATTGTAACCACATACATATCTTTGCCATTCGCTGATTTTCCGTATTTCGTGACTGTCATCCGGTGGCTTTGCTTCTGAATCTTGAGAAGCTGCTGGCCGATCTGTGAGTATTTCATAAAGTTGTAGTTCTCGCTGTTGAATAAGCTGCCGTCTTTTTCTTTCTGTGTTTCAAATGCGTTTACGTTTTGCCATTGTGGTATTGCTTTTCCCGGTGATGCTGCCCCAGCTGCATCCGGTGCTGCAAGGATACTGAACCCTATCAGACATGCCGCCGCCTGTTTCTTCCATCTCATCCTCAATCTCCCCTTTTCCAATAAACTAAATTTTCAATATATTCATAGTATCGTATGTTTATTCGACCATTCATCTGCAGAAAGCACTAATTTGTGTCGAATAAATGCATAAATGGTGCCAGGCACTCGAATTACACACATGTGTAATTCGAGTGCCTGGCACCATCCTTTATTTAAGGAGAACCGGCCTTTTTAATGTGCCATCCCACTTCCAAACCCTATCAAAGTCCCATCCCAGTCCTTCTTCAAAGGTTCGCTTTTGAGCCAGCTCATTTTGATTTTTCCCAAGACCTTTTTCGTTGTTCCTACTTTCCGTGGGTATTCCTTCCTTGTTTACAGACATGGCTGCATCGGCAAAGTTATTCACGAGTGTGGCTTTTTCTCCTGCCAATACCCGGCCGACGATTCGGTTTGCAGAAACTGGAGTATTCACAGACGGATTTAACGCGATGCTGTTCTGGATCGTCGTACCGTTGTAGCCATAGCCGCTAAGACCACCCGCATTGCTGCTTCCTGCCGCTACGTTGCCTGCTGCATAGACATTTTTTGTAACACTTCCTCTGTTTGTAATACCAACAAGGCCTCCCGCTTGTTTTCCGTCAGCTCGTACATCCGCTTGAGAATAGCTGTTCTGGATGACTCCATTCGAATACCCTGCCAAACCGCCAATTGTATTGCCGCCAATGATGCTGCCTGTCGTATAACTTCTATCGATGGTCCCCTGATTCAGGTTGACGAGAATTCCTGCTTGCGGTGCACCGGATTCACCTTTGACATCGGCATCTATAATCCCGATGTTTTTAATGATACCGGCATTGATATGGAAGAGAGCACCTTTCGTTGTTTTCATATTTTTTATCACATGTCCGTTCCCATCAAATGTACCAAGGAACGGTACATCCGCTGCCAGCTGTTTTGCAGCAGTATCCTCAAAGTCTAAATCTTTACTTAAGCTATAGTTCTCTTTCGGAAACCGATCCATCTCTGCCAGATCCTTTATGGAAGAAATTACATACGATCCGCTTTCGTTCTTTGGAAGATCGGGCTTAGTTCCACTTCCTTCCGAAACGGCGTTCTCTTTGTTCTTTTGCAGAACCGGACGGCCCAGCATATCATCCCACGTCCAGGTTTGGTCGAAGTCCCATCCCAGACCCTCTTGATACGTTTTTGGGTCATTTATTTCTTCCTGGCTTTTACCAAGCCCTTTCTCATTGCCTGCATGTTCTGTCCCTACGCCTTCTTTGTTTACGATCATATTTTTATTGGCAAAATTGTTCGTTAATGTGGCTTGTTCCCCCGCCAGCACTTTAGCAACAATCCGGTTTGCCCAGCTGATCGTAATCACGGAAGGGTTTAGTGCTATGTTGTTCTCTATCACGGTATTGTTATAGCCGTAACCGCTTATTCCGCCTGCATTGCCTTCTCCTGCAGTTACACTGCCTGTTGAATAGCTATTTTCTGTCAAACTTCCTCTGTTTGTGATACCGGCTACTCCGCCCGCCTGTTTCTTTTCGGCCTTTACTTTTGCGGTGGAGTAGCTGTTTCGTATGATTCCGTTTGAATGGCCAGCGATCCCTCCGACGGTGGCTCGTCCTGTAATGGAACCGGTCGTATAAGAGGAATCAATGGTTCCATTATTTGTGTCCGCGAGTATCCCCACGTCGTTCGAGGCTACATTAATCTTTGCATTTAATACAGCCACGTTTTTTATGGTGCCGTTATTGATTCTGAACAGGCCAGCGCCGCCATCGGATACTGCCTTTACTTCTTTGATGGAGTGCCCCTGTCCGTCAAATACTCCGGTAAAAGGCGCGTCGCCGGAACCGATGGCTTCAACCACCTGCCCTCCGCCTTCGATATCTTTTGTCAGAGCAAAATGTTTATCAGGGTAATACTTGATGTTTTCAAAATCTTTGATACTGTCAATTTTATACGGATTCTGTGCCGTTCCTGCTCCATCCATTGCTTTTCTGGCCACCACCTCCGGAACGAGAGGGTTGCGGTCCTTCAAGTTATCCCATACATAAACCTTCACCGTATTTTGATCCGTAAACTTCAGCCCATGCTTGAACGTGATCATTTGCTCCCTGCCCAGGTGCTCCAACTTTACCGTTTTTGTTTGAAGGTCAAGAAGTTTGGTGCCGGAAGCATCATATTTTGCCGCACCGATCGTCACTTGATCGGGAGCTCCAGGATAATTGAGAAGACCTGCACCTTTGAGTATAGTATCTTTAATATCAACGCTCGTTAAGGCAAAATAGTTTTTTGGCTGTCCAATGGCAAACTCATCAATAACCGTCCCTGCATTGTTGTATGCCTTCACCTTCAATTTCTGCTGATCGGCTTCTAAAACCACGCCTGTTTGTACGTTGTCATCATAGACGATATGGTCCCACCAGTAGGATTCATTGCCATAAAATTTTGGGCCTGAGGATCCCATCGTTACAAAGGTGGTACCTAAATCGATCGATTCCTGCCGGTTGTCCATTTTCCCCGTTCGGACCGTCGTGCGCTTATAAACGTGATCATGTCCTCCAATATAAAGACTGATTCCCAACTGCTCGGTCAGCTTTGAGATTTTTGCACGCGCAGTGCTTACCCCAGGATCATCACTGTGAGAGGCGCCATAATAAGGAAAATGACCCATTAAGATCTTCCACTTCTTTTCTGTAGCACGCATATCCTTGGCAAGCCAGGTTAACTGTTCATCCGTAAAATTCATGGAATTGATCACGGCGATATGTGCGTCGCCATAATCAAAAGAGTAGTTGGTTTCTTTGTAGTTGCCTTCTCCGTTTTCAGGCAGATTAAAAAAATGGGAAAAGGTACTTCCGTCCGGGTCGCCCTTCACTTCATGATTTCCTACAATATTGGCCGACATTAAATGAAGATCCTTATAAATATAGCGTGTAGCCTCATCCCATTTTGACTGGTATCCGCCGTAATCGACGAGATCTCCAACCTGCATCATCATTCTTCCTCCAGGGCTTTTTTCCGTCAGCACGCCGAGCATGTCGTTGAACAGCTGAAAGCTCTTTGGATTACCATCCGGAACTTGAAGATCTCCCATCACATACATTGTTTTTTTCCCTGACGCAGGAGCAGTTTCAAAGGAAAATTCCTTGCTCCATGGGCCATGTGGTGTCATACCGAAGCGATATTTATACGTGGTGCCGGGCTTCAGACCGGCCAGATCGCCTTCATGGGATGCTAACGTGCGGTAGTTCGCAGTATTCATGTCGTCTCCATAAGCCGATTCAAAATAGGATACTTTGGTTTTTTTAATTCTTGCTTTTTTGGCCGGCAGGTTGGCAGGACGGTATTGCACAAACGCAGCATGGAGTGCTTCATCAGCTACAAGGGTAACGCCAGCTTCACTTTCTTTTGCTCCTATGCTGACTGTCGGCTGAAACTCATTGAGAAGCTTGCCGCCATCAAGAGACTTTTCACTGATGGTGACTCGCTTTAGCAATACACGGGTATTGCCTTTTGAATCTGTGGTTTTGTATTTGACAAAATATTGGCCGTACTCCCCGATTGTAAAGGTATTGTTTTCAACTTTCACTTTGCCTTTAGAATCAAAGACTTCGACGTTTACTTTTGGCTTTTCACCACTGTCATCAAGTGCTTCTGCATGGGGAACAGAGATTTCATCGCCTAGTTTTGCGTTTGCGGGGAGGGTCCCCTTCATTTTGATCCGGGGAGATGAATCAGTTCCTCCCGTTGTTTCCCCGACCCATATCGGTGCACTGATGATCTCATCATTATCTTTTTGAAACACCCGCACAAAGAAATAGTCACCATCATGTGCCGGGAAAGATTCATCCAAATTAAAGACTGTGGCGCCAACAGCATATTCTTTTACAATCGCTCCATTGTTTTTATAGATCACTGCTTTTTCAATCGTGTCCTGTTCATCCGGATCTTTAAGATTCATATGTATGTTGACCGATTTTGTATCTTTCGACAGGATGGAACCCATCATTTTCCCGTTGGCTGAGTATGTAAGTTCAAAATTTTCATCAAATGAACTGTAGGTCCGGCGGTTCGTCATCGCCTCATACATCGCCTTCCGCGTTGGTTCCTTGGCCCACATGCCTGTAAGATTTGGAGTACTGGCACCCCAATTGCCTGTATGTTCATCCCCGCCATAAGTCGGCGAAATATGCCACCCCTTATTTAATGCAGCAATATAGGTTGGAAAGCTTGCAGAATACTTGTACTCCATTAAATTGATTTGTTTATCGACATCTTTGTTATAGTGTGCAAAATGAAAAAAGCTGCCACTGTCGGTTCCTGGATGGTTAAACTGGGCGATGGCTTTTGGGTCCTCTGCAAGCCGGGCGTAGAAAGTAGGCAGATCATATTTTATGTTCCCCATCCCAAAATCCTCTGGAGCTCCCTTGCCGTACGTGCGAGGAAACCATTCGGTGTTAAACAGGTTCATGTGCCCCGCCCCATCATACCAGGTCACTTCTACACCCGGGAGAGCAACAAGATCCTTGCCGTTTGCTTTATTCGATTCCTCATGAAGCTGTTTATATTCGGCAGAATATGAATCTTTATAGCTTTGTAAATAATCGTTGTTTGAACTTACATCAAACGTCACATCATGCTCGGTAACTCCATAAAAATCCAGATCGGTATGTTCTTTTACGAACTGGTAAGCATCCTTTGGATATTTGATTCCATCACTTAATGAGGTGTGGGTGTGCAATTCACCAGTATACAATTTCAACCCAAGATGTTCAGCGCGGTCTTTTTTTTCCAAAGGATCCTCTGCTGATACGGGCAAAGCTTGAAAAAGGAGCAACACTCCAAACCAAAAGGCTAAACCGTTTTTAACCACGTATGCATTGTTTAAGAATTTCATCTTCTCCCGTTCCCTCCAGTCGTCCGGTTTAAGCCGTTTAACCTTTTTAACACCGGATGCCTCTATTAGGCTGTGGTTTAACCGTAGCATGGTAATTCCTTCCTAATATTAAGAACATGTAAAAATTTAGAAAAAGATCAACAACCATTCTAAAGATATCTGTTATGATTTACCTATAAATCTTAATGTTTACGCTGGAGGCTTAAATATGAACCGACTTACGGACCATTTAATCGTCATCTCATTCGACTGTCTTTCCGCATTGGACTTCCCGATGCTGAAAGAGCTTCCCCACTTTTCTGAACTCCTGCTAAACGGTGCCTACTGCAAGAACGTAGAATCGATCTATCCGTCAGTTACCTATCCATGCCACGCCACGATCGTGACCGGAAACTATCCGCACAGACATGGCGTAGTGAACAATACCTATCTTCAGCCTGGCCGCCTGTCCCCTGACTGGCATTGGCATAGGCACCACATCAAAGGGACAACTCTATATGATGAAGCGAAAAAAGCGGGCATGAGGACAGGAGCCTTATTATGGCCTGTCACGGCCAAGGCTGAGATAGATTACAACATGCCGGAGATTTTCGCCAACCGCCCTTGGCATCATCAGATTCCTGTTTCTTTATTCAACGGAAGTATCGCCTATCAGCTTGAGATGCACCGGCGTTTCGGCTCGATCAGAAACGGACTTAACCAGCCTGAGCTTGATGATTTTGTCCTGGAATCCGCCGTTCACACTATACAAGCAAAAAAGCCCCATCTATTGCTCGTCCATTTCACTGACCTGGATACACAGCGGCATTATCACGGCTTTTCTTCCGAACAAGCGATGGCAGCTCTCCGCCGGCACGACGCTCGGCTCGGGCGAATGGTAAAAGCACTCAAGGAGATCGGTATTTACAGTCAATCTACGATTGTGGCACTCGGTGACCATAGTGCCCTTGATCACTCCGTTGCCATCCAGCCGAATAACTACTTCAAAGAAAAAGGACTGATCACCGTTGACCGAAGAGGAAAGGTAACCCATTGGAAAGCCTACTGCCATAGCTGTGACGGTTCGGCATATATATACATTAGAGACAAAAATGATAGGGATACCAAACACTTCATTCAAGAATGGCTTCAGGAATTGTTACACGACGGGCGCAACGGGATCGAACAGGTGCTTACGGGAGATGAAGCCGGAGCCCGAGGTGCGGATGCCCGCTGCGATTTTATGCTGGAAGCCCGGAGAGGCTTTTATTTTAAAGAATCGCTGTACGGCGGTTTTCTTCATCAAATTACAGCTGAAGATGTGAAGGCAAAGCGCTACACCTGGGGTTCCCACGGCTACTCTCCAGAGAAAGAAAACTACTGTACATTCTTTGCTGCTGCAGGCAAAGGAATCATCCAGCAAGCCATTCCGTCCATGCGCCTTATTGACGAAGGGCCGACATTTGCCCGTCTTCTTGGACTGCATTTAGGAAATACAGACGGAACAGTCGTTGAAGGATTATTAGCGGTCTAAGGAGAATTAAGAGACGAAAAGAAGAAATACAGGAATAAAAGGGGATAAGAGGATGAAGCATTTCTCAAAGGAAGAAAGCAGCTGGATATTCTATGATTGGGCTAACTCAGCATATTCCATTATCATCACAACGGCTGTGTTTCCGCTTTTTTATAAAGCCGCTGCTATGAAGGCAGGAGTCAGTGCTTCTGATTCTACTGCTTACCTGGGCTACACGATTGCCATTGCTACCTTTATCCTGGCCATTCTCGGACCGATTCTGGGAACGATCGCAGATTACCAGGGGATGAAAAAAAAATTTTTTACGTTCTTCTTCGGGCTGGGTGTCATTTCAACTGCGCTTCTTGTTATAGTTCCAAGTGATCAATGGCTCATGCTTTTAATCATATATACGGTGGCAGCTCTCGGCTTTAATGGAGCTCTTGTGTTCTACGATGCGTTTCTTATCGACATCACCACGGAAGATCGAATGAATCGTGTTTCAGCCCGCGGCTTTGGGTTAGGGTATATCGGAAGTACCATTCCTTTCCTGATCAGCATCGCCATTATTATCCTTGCACAAAAAGAAAGGCTTCCCTTCTCCACTACTGCCGCCAGTAAGATTGCCTTTCTCATCACCGCATGCTGGTGGGCGGTGTTTACGATTCCCATGTTTAAAAACGTTCACCAGATCTATTATGTGGAACGGGAGCCTTCACCTGTTAAGAACAGCTTTATACGACTGGGAAAGACATTAAAAGAAATCAAACAGTATCGCCCTCTTTTTCTGTTTCTGCTCGCTTATTTCTTTTACATTGATGGGGTCGGCACCATTATTTCCATGTCAACAGCTTATGGAACAGATCTGGGGATCAGTTCAACGAGCCTGCTCATCATTTTGTTTGTCACACAAGTCGTGGCTGCACCGTTTGCCATTCTGTATGGCAGACTTGCGGAAAAGTTCACGGGTAAAAAAATGCTTTACGCGGGAATCGCCGTTTATATCATCGTCTGCATCTATGCTTATTTTTTAAAAACAACGCTCGATTTTTGGATTCTCGCCATGCTCGTCGGTACTTCTCAAGGCGGTATCCAGGCGTTAAGCCGTGCTTATTTTGCGAAGCTTGTTCCTAAAAAGAACGCCAATGAATTTTTCGGTTTCTACAATATTTTTGGCAAGTTTGCTTCTATCCTCGGTCCCTTATTGGTCGCTGTGACCGCTCAGGTCAGCGGAAATTCAAGCAGCGGGGTGTTCAGCCTGATCCTGCTCTTTATTATCGGCATGATTATCCTTGCGTATGTACCTGAAACAAGGGCGGATGCAGTGGATCAGTTCGATGAAAAAAAGCAGACAAAAATAACATAAATTCCCCATGTTCCACGCATAATAATCGGGATATTCAATGAATATCACCCTTGTTTCTTAGGGTTCACTCTTAACGGATGAGGTGAAAAGCAATGAGTTACAAAGATCATTTAGATCCCCACTCAGGTAAGTTTCACCACAATTGGACGAGGCCGAAACGTTCAAAATCTCAAGTTAATGGACATACTGAAATGTCTCAGAACAACATTATCCTGAGAAGCAACGCTAAAGCCCACCACTGGTAAGGATTGCGAATAAGAAACACAAAAAAGAAGGCCCCAGCGCCTTCTTTTTTGTGTTTTCCAGCATATTAAAGGATTGAAGCTTCATACAGAAAGAGGAGATCTGGACCTCTATCATCTTCGAAGAACGGATGTGGCAGTTGCGATACATGATTATGAACGGTTGTTTGTATGGAGAGGCCAGCCATTCTATATGAAGGGCTATTAATTTTGGCATGTCCAAGCAAACACTAGAGATCTCCATAACATAATAGAGAGAAGAGAGACACTCTCTTTTCTCTATTATCAATTATAGGGGATGATCGAATGTCAAGCAGAAACAGCAGAAGAGTCAAATGCCGAGTAGTAAGAAGAAGGCGTACAAGCGGAGGCAGCCGTGTTGTCGTCCTTCGCTGCAGGATTAAGAACAGAAGAAGAGACCGAAGATCCAGTTCCTTTTAATCTTTAAGGTGTCATCCAAAGGATGACACCTTTATTTTTGCCTTCCAATAAACCGGGCAAAGGAAGAAGAATGAAGGACGGATAACCCCCAACTGGGCGGCTACTGATCCAAACACGTTAATATGATCAAACCCGAAACTGGCGGATGAAAACTAAAAAGCTGACAAAGTCAGCTTTTTTATGACTAGACGGGCTGTTCCACCTTCTGCAGCATCGTGCCGTTTTGTTCAAAGTTGGTATGCCAGGAAAGAGCTTTTTCCAGTACGTGAGGCGTTTGCCCCCCTCTTTCCCTCGCCTCCTCATAATAGGCAGTCAGCTGCTGCCGGTACATCGGATGGGCACAGTTTTGAATGATCTTTTCCACGCGTTCTCTAGGTGATAGACCGCGCAGATCCGCATAACCCTGCTCGGTGACAATCACATCTACATCATGTTCGGTATGATCTACATGGGAAACGAATGGAACGATGCTGGATATATTTCCGTTCTTGGCAACGGATTTGGTCACGAAGATACCTAGACGGGCATTACGTGCAAAATCCCCGGAACCGCCAATCCCGTTCATCATCCTCGTTCCCATCACATGAGTAGAATTCACATTTCCGTATATATCCAGCTCCAGTGCGGTGTTGATCGAAATGATTCCCATTCTCCGGATCAGTTCAGGATGGTTAGAGATCTCCTGGGGCCTGAGCACCAATCGGTCACGGTATTTTTCAAAGTTGGAGAAGACCTTGTCCATCTTCTCTGTGGATAGAGTGATGGAACAGCAGGATGCAAAACGCACCTTATCTGCGTCAAGCAAATCGAAAACCGCATCCTGCAGCACTTCAGAATAGACTTCCAGATCCGTAAACTCTGAATCCAGCAAGCCATGAAACACTGCGTTTGCAACCGATCCAATACCGGATTGAAGGGGTGCCAGTTTTTCTGTCAGACGGCCCGCGTTTATTTCATCCCTAAGAAACGAGATCAAATGCTGAGCCATGATGACAGTTTCATGATCCGGTTCTAAAATGGTGGACGGGGAATCCAATTGATTCGTAAACACTATCCCCTTTATTTTGTCCACGTCTACCTTCATACCAGGTACACCAATTCTGTCATCAGGCTTCATCAGCGGGATAGGCGAACGCTCTCCCTGTTTCTCCGGCTCATATAGATCATGTATACCTTCCAGCAGTTCGGTTTGTGCGGTATTGATCTCAATGATGATGTTTTTCGCGTGCTGTGAGAAGACCATGGAGTTGCCGATCGATGTTGTCGGAATGATCATGCCGTCTTCCGTAACTGCAATCGCTTCCAAAATAGCATAGTCGATAGATTCCAAAACATTGGAACGAATCCATTCTGACGTATGGGACAAATGCTGATCCACAAAATGAAAATCTCCCGCGTTAATCCCCTTTCTCATGGTGGCATCCGCCTGAAAAGGAAGGCGCTTGTTCAGCATGTTCTTCTCTGCAAACAACTTATCAACATCTGATCCTAAAGAAGCACCGGTATACACATTTACTTTTAACGGCTCCTGCTCTGCCCGCCTTGCCAGCGCAAAAGGAACGGCTTTCACATCTCCTGCACGTGTAAAACCGCTCAATCCCAGGGTCATCCCATCCTGTATCCACGATGCCGCTTCCTCTGCTGATACAATCCGATCATGTAAGCGTTGATCTCTAATCCTGTTGTAAACGCTTTCCATTCTCTTCACTCCTATCTCTCTCTTTTCATAAGTGTAGCAAAGGAAAACTGGCATGCGGAGCTGAAGGGACAAAACACAAAAAATTAAGATAAGACAGAACATTCAGTTCTTAAAACAGAAAAATTTTATTCAGAACCCGAGCAGATTTCTAAAATAGCTCGCATAAGACTGGCTGACTGGCACCTGTTCTCCGTTCTCCATTTGTAATAAAAATGTGGAATGGGTATCCGGATAAATCTCACGGATGTGATGAACGTTGACGATGAATGAGCGATGACACCGCACAAAGTCATCCTTTGGCAATAAGAAATCAAATTCATTCAGCGTGTCCTTATGGCTGCCCGTATGCTTTTCACTGACCACATATGTTCTCCGGTCCTTCGCCTCTAAATAGTGAATATCGTTGAACGAAATCGGAATCCAGCCATCTGCGCTTTTTACCGTAACCACTGTCTTGCCGCTCGTTAATGCCGGAAAGATTGCGGTGACACACCCCTTCAGCTCTCCTTCATCCATCAATGGAACCGCCATACCATAATAAGGAGTGCCAAAAATATCCCGGTTAATAAACTGAGATACTTTTTGTTTGGAGATGAGCGCCTTATGCGTAATGGTGCCTTCTTTAATTGCATCTCCCGGTTTGATCTTCAGGTTGATTCTTTTGCTTGGCTGATAATAAATGTATTGATCTGCATCTGTCACCGCGATGGAAGCTTCATTTGAAAATAGCTCACTGATTACATCAAGAAGCGCTGATGTTTTAAACCGTTCCATGGCTCACACCTTTTCTCTGTTTACTGATTTCTTTTATTTTATCATGAAAAAAGAGAACGGATTTCCGCTCTCTTTTAATTCTTTTCTTTTTCTGTAAGCTCCAGTGTAAATTCACCAACGGCCTTCTCCTTGTATAAATCCGTGAGGGATGTGGAATACTGGCTGATTTTTGCTTGGAATTGCAGTTCCATCTGAGGCACCTTTACTTCAAAATCATTTTGGTACAGCAGTGTAGTGATCTCGTGATACTCACTGTGCTTGACTTTAAATTTGAAACTTACTCTAATCAGCCCGTTGTCGGCTTCTGAAAGAAGAAAATCCGATACATGAATTTCCCTGTCATTAAGAAGGACGGTATTCACCATGAAAACAACTCCTAGAAGGATGACTGCTGTTAAATGCGGCAGGAACCGTCAGCGCATTGATCATCCTGATATTTCTTCTTCCCGTTATCGTTAAGCAACTGAATCGCGCTGTTGTTCTGTTCTTCTTCCCGAACCTTTTCAAGGACTTCGGTAAAGACTCCCTCCGGCTGAGCACCTGACACACCGTACTTTTGGTTGAATACGAAGAAAGGAACACCCGTGATTTTGAGCTGAGAAGCTTCCGCCTCATCTTTACGAACATCATCCGCGAACTTTCCTTCACTTAATACAGCTAGGGTTTCCTCCCGATCAAGACCAGCCTCCGCCGCAAGGGTTGCAAGGGTTTCATGGTCGCTGATATCGTGGCCTTCTGTAAAATAACCTTTAAGTATGCGTTCTGTCACTTCCTTCAGCCGTCCCGTCTGCTTGGCAAAATGAGAGACACGGTGGGCATCAAACGTGTTCGCCGGTTTCATGTTTTCGAAATCATAGGCTAAGCCAACTTCCCGAGCCCTCTGTGTCATCTGATCGTTCATGCCTTTTGCCTGCTCATAAGACATGCCGTATTTCTCTGAGAGAACGGTATGCATGTTTTTATTGGTTTCATTTTTGAATGAAGGATCAAGTTCAAAGCTTTTATAAATAACTTCTACGTTTTCCCGTCCTTCGAACTCGTTCAGCGCGTTCTCGAACCGGCGTTTTCCAATATAACAAAATGGACAAACATAATCTGACCATATCTCAACTTTCATGATGTTACCCCCTATTTACTTTTAATATTCCCTATTGTATCCATAATCATTGATTCATGCAGAATTACTGCTCATAAAAGTAACCAGAGCATGCAGCTCTGGTTTCTCCAGCACGGATGTTACAAGCGGGATTTAGGAATTAACCTTCCACTTTTTGTCGATTACCGTCCACTTTTTACGATTTACATGCGGCTTTTGAACGATTACGTGCCAAACACAGCAGCTCATTCCCTGCCAATGTCCATCCAGGCATTACTCCGCACTCTCGCTATATCGATGTTTCTCAAGCTCAACCCGTATGGTTTCAGGAATCACTTCGGATTTCCGCTGTTTGACATCATGGTTGACATAGACAGAAGTACCTTTTGCACATAGCCTTTTATCCTGGCGGATTTCTTCGTAAAGCTCCAGGCTTGTGTTTCCGATTCGTTTCACCCATGTATATACCTCGACCTCTCTTCCGAAATAGACCTGGTCTACATAGTCAACATTCATGTTCAGAATGATCATTTTCCAGTTTTGGAAGGAGCTGTCCGGTGTGAACAGTTTAAACAGTTTGTTCCTGCCGGCTTCGAACCAGATGGGTATGGTCGTATTGTTGATATGCCCTACACCGTCTGTTTCCGATACTCGCGGTTCAATGATGGTTTTAAACATATTTCTTCTGCCCTTTCGATTAGTTGGTAGATGGAATTGCAGGTGCTCCAGTATGGGCATTCTTGTAGATTGTAAAGATGTCTTCCTCTGATAGAGGCAGCGGGCTTCTCGCCAGTAAGCGTTTTTGTTTCACCGCATCCTTCGTCAGATCCTTGATCATTTCAGAAGGTATTCCATATTCTGCTAGAGTTGTTGGCAAGTCTACTTCTTTCACCAGCCGTAAAAATAAGTCGAAATGATCTTCTTCAACACTGCCGAGGATAGTACGTACCTTGTCCATTTTTTCTGGACAGCTTGAAGCGATGTAAGACATGACGTAAGGAAGCAGAACCGCGTTGGATTCTCCGTGCGGCAGCTTAAACTGGCTGCCAAGCGGATACGCAAGAGCATGCACCCCTGCTACCCCTGCATTAAAAAAAGCAAGTCCGGCAATATAGCTTCCGTGACTCATTGCCTCTCTCGCCTGGCGGTCATCCCCTTGATGAACCGCTTTTTTTAGAGAGCCTGCGATCAGTTCCATCGCTTTAACGGCAAGGGCATCAGTGGCTTCATTCGCCTGGATGGAAACAAACGCCTCAACCGCATGGGTCAGGGCATCGATTCCTGTCGCAGCTGTTATCCTTTTCGGAACCGTCATCGTCAGCTGGGGATCAACAATCGCAGCATCTGCAAGCAAGAAATCATGAGTGACCACATCCTTCGTTCCTTCAAGAGAAAGAACGGCAATATTGGTCACTTCACTTCCGGTACCCGAAGTCGTCGGGATCAGAACTTTGGGCAGTCCTTTATTCGTTAGTTCACGTGTACCTTCCAGGTTAAGATAGTCTTCAACATTGCCTTCATTCTGAGTTACGACGGCCGTCAGCTTAGCAAGATCAAGGGTGCTTCCGCCTCCAAGTCCAATCACACCATCAAAACCACCGCTGCGCGTATAGTCCACCAGCCTTTGTCCGCATGACAGCGATGGCTCAGGTTCTACATCCGTATAAACACTTACGTTATACCCGCTGAGCAATGGCATGAGTTGCTCCTCGACCAGCCCCATCTTTAGCAGCGCAGCATCGGTAACCACCAGCAGATTGGCAGGTTCCCAGTTCTGTAGCTCATCACCAATCTTTTCAATAGAGCCCCACCCCGTATAGGATACTTTTGGAAATTTCAAGCTTGATATCATTTTTTACCTCCTTCTTGCTTCATTTTTCTACTTCGCCTTTCCTATCGGTAATCCTTTAATGATGGCATACAAATGAAGCAGCCGTTTATAGGCTGCTTCATCGTTTTTACTTTAAACCTGCCTCGCCCAATGGCGGTGCTGCGCTACAGCGTGGATAAAGGCTTCGCTATTTCGGCTTTCCAAGATTTCTACTCCAGCTGCACCCGTATCGACCCCCGCCGCTTTCAGAAGGTCAGTGCCTTCACCCGACGCCCCGATGGCTTTGTAGTGGGAAAACGCCTCATTGACAAAGGTTGTTGCTTCTTTCACGGCTTTTAAGCTATTCACACTGTCTTTTCCACCAGCCACATAAACGGCGTCGTAGAGGACCGAATCACTTGTAAGCAGCGTTTGGTCAACTTCCATCTCCTGGCCATCGCTGCTTGAGATCGGGTTAAGCGTCTCACTGACGATTTCCGAAGTGACTCCAGCGTGTTTCAAAGCATCTTTCAGCTCGCTGACTTCCTCAAAATCAAATCCGTCTTCAGCAAGGATCGCCACTTTGCGTGTTGCCGGAGTCTTAATCGTGTTTTCCTGACTTAATGCAGGGGAGGACGCTGTTTCCTGAGAAGGCTGACCACTTGCCGAAACTTTTACACCCACTCCCGCAGCAATCTGTTCGGCAAGTTCAACATCCACGTTGCTGAACAGATTGACAACCTGCTGTTGAACACTCTTACTCTTCACTTTTCCGACTTCAAAACGGAACGCTTTAATAATATGCTTCTTCTCGACTTCCGTCATGCTGTTCCAGAAGAGCCTTGCCTGGCTGAAATGGTCCTTGAAGCTGTCGCTTCGCTGTTGAACCTTGCGGCCTTCGATTTTTTCCTGATAATGAACATAGCCGCCCTCTGCCTCTGCGGCAGGTGCCGGATCGTTATTTTCCAAAGAGTTTTTATGATAAGCTACCGGGCCTTGATTAATCGTCATGCGATGCATGCCATCACGCTGGTTGTTATGGAACGGGCACACAGGACGGTTGATCGGCAGCTCATGGAAATTGGGTCCGCCAAGACGGGAAAGCTGTGTATCTGTATAGGAGAACAATCGCCCTTGAAGGAGCGGATCATTCGAAAAGTCGATCCCCGGGACTACATGTCCCGGATGGAAGGCGACCTGTTCAGTTTCAGAGAAGTAATTATCAGGATTGCGGTTGAGCGTCATCTTCCCGATAATTTTCACGGGAATAAGTTCTTCTGGCCAGACTTTCGTCGGATCGAGTACATCAAAATTAAATGTAAACTCATCTTCCTCATCGATCATTTGTACACCAAGCTCCCATTCAGGGAAATCTCCTTTTTCGATGGCTTCATAAAGATCCTGGCGGTGGAAGTCTGGATTCTTACCGGCAAGACGCTGCGCTTCATCCCAAACAAGGGAATGAACACCCAGCTTCGGCTTCCAGTGGAACTTAACAAACCGGGCCTGTCCCTGGTCATTTACAAAACGGAAGGTATGCACACCAAAACCTTCCATCATACGGTAACTGCGGGGAATGGCACGATCGGACATCGCCCACATTACCATATGAGCCGATTCCGAATTATTGGCAACAAAATCCCAGAACGTATCATGAGCAGTGGATGCCTGAGGAATTTCATTATGCTGCTCCGGCTTAAACGCATGAACGAGATCAGGAAACTTGATGGCATCCTGAATGAAGAAGACAGGGATGTTGTTGCCGACTAAATCATAGTTGCCTTCCTCTGTATAAAACTTTGTGGCAAAGCCTCGCACATCGCGGACGGTATCACCAGACCCGCGTGAACCGGCAACCGTAGAAAAACGGACAAAGACCGGCGTTTTTACAGATGGATCCTGAAGGAAACCAGCTTTCGTAAACTCTTTCATGGATTCATAGACTTCAAACTCACCGTGCGCTGCATAACCTCTTGCATGCACAATCCTCTCAGGAATGCGCTCATGGTCAAAATGAGTCATCTTTTCACGGAAATGAAAGTCCTCCAATAATGTTGGTCCTCTTACACCGGCCTTTAAGGAATGTTCATCCTCTGAAACGCGAAGCCCCTGATTGGTGGTCAGTTTTTTTCCTTTATTATTCACTCTGAATGCCTGAAGCTGCTTCTCCTTCTTATTCTCCCCGCTGCCGCTTGTCGGATCGTTCGTACTCAATGATTATTTCCTCCTTGTATGTTCGTTTTCAAACTATAAATTTATGTAAACACAATAGAACGTTTCCCTTCCTTTTTAAAATTAAACTAGTTTATTAGAATACAAGATCGAATTGGTTAATAAATAAAAAATCAGCCGGAGTGGCTGACTATGGTCGTTTTCTGTTCATTTGATTTTTCTTAACGATCGATCTCACCGCTCCTTCGATTTCCTGATACCCCGTACAGCGGCATATGTTGGAATTGAGCCACTCGGCAATTGTATCGTCATTGGCATCCGGAACTGTGTTCAGCATCGCGTGGCAGTTCATGATAAATCCCGGAGTGCAGTACCCGCATTGAAAGGCAAAGTGCTCAACAAAGGCCTGCTGGATAGGTGTCCCTTTCAAACCTTCAATGGTTGTAATCTTTTTGTTCAGACTTTCCACTGCGAGCATCAGGCAGGATTTCATCGCCAGACCATCGATGTTAACAGTGCAGGCACCGCAGTCGCCGTTCAGACATCCCGGCTTCGCTCCCGATAATCCCAACTTCTCTCTTAACACGAACAGCAGAGTATCCGTTGGCTTCAAGTGCACTGCCCGTTCTTCATCATTAACGTTTAAGACGGCTGACAAGCTCCTTTCTGCAGTCATCGATGATCCTCCTCCAGCTCCCTTAAAATGTCAAAGAGTGTATTTTTCAGTACAAAGAGCCGGTATTCCGATGACCCCTCCACATCATCCAGAACCGGTTTGGGTAGGTGCTGCAGAGAAGCAAGGATCCGCTCCTTTATCCTTCCATTCTCATTGAGCGCCTTTTCCATTTCACGAGATCGAAAAGGAAAAGGACTTACTCCGCTGAACGCCACTCTAATGCCCTCTTCAGCTTTTATGGCGGCAATGGTTACAAGAGGATAGCCAGTGTCCCATTGCGGCCGCTTTTTCACACAGCGATAAGGAACGTTTAAATAGCGCTTCTCTGTCTGAAGCTGAACAAGCAGCTCCCCTTTTTTCAGTCTTAGCGTCTTATTGAAAAGACTCATGATATGCTCTGTCCTGACGCCATTCATGCCAGCAGCCACAATTTTGCTGTCTGTTAATAGAAAGGGCAGCACCGCTTCACGATAAAAGATCTGCCCGCAAATGTTCCCACCAACCGTAATTTTATTTCGAGCCGTATGATCAGCTACGCCGCTTGCTGCTTTGCTGAGAAGCGGAAATCCATTATTCTCCTCTATTGCTGTCAGAGTAAGACCGGAACCGGTGACAAAATAACCTTCCTGAGTTCCCAGTACCTCACATTCCGGAATCGCTTTGATGTCAATAACTGCATTCGTATACACAAGATCCAATCGCCCCAGTGTAATGATCTCTGTTCCGCCGGAGTAGTAGAGAGGATGCTTCTCTTCCCGGTCCAAGGCATGATAAAGCTGGACAGCTTCCTCTATGCTTTTCGGCTGATAGTAATCAAAGTCAAATGAAAGCATCGCTGAATCCTTCTTTTTTCTTAACTCTCCATATCAGCTCAGGAGTAAGCGGGAGTTCGTTTAACTTTACACCAGCAGCGATGGAAAGCGCGTTTCCAAGAGCCGCGGGCATGCCCAGGATTCCATGCTCACCTGCTCCTCTTGCGCCATACGCAGCATCAACCTGTGGGGTAACGACAAAGTCAACAACATAATCCGGATGTTCACTATATCGGATCGGCCTGTACGTTCTGAGCTGTGAGTTCATGACTCTGCCGAACTCATCGAATTTAAAGGTTTCCCTGCTGCCAAATGAAAGACCCATGCTCATCGCCCCCATCACCTGGCCCTTAGCGGCCATTTCGTTCAAGACGGTCCCAATATCGACAACGGAAACCGCCCGGATGATCCGGTACGTCAAATCTCTTTTATCAAATTCAACCTCGACCGCCTGAGCGCCTACAGACCATTCCGGCCCCGGTTTTCCTGCGCCTGTTTCTTTATTCATATGGGTTAGGTGCCGAAGATTGTAATGGCCCCTTCCAATAATCTGGCCGCCGATCGCATTGCCGTTAGGGAACGTATATCCGTAGGCAATATCCTTCACATCGATTCCGATGCTTGGATCGTCCCGTAAAAACACCTTGCCAAATGCTACCGTCAGATCTGATGCTTTTGCCCGCAACACACAGGACGCGATGTTTTTCAGCTGCCGGATTACATCCTCTGCCGCTTCCAGGACTGCCCTTCCCGCTAAAAAAGTACCCCGGCTGGCTACGGTTTTCCAGTGTTCGGGGGTGCTTTGGGTATTCACTTCCATCTGAACATGGATCTGGCTGATTTCCATCTTCATCCGTTCTGCCAGAATTTGTGCCAGCACCGTTTTTGTTCCGGTACCGATCTCAATAATTCCAGACATTAAATTGATGCTGCCATCAGGGTTAAAGGTTAAAATAACACCAGATCCGGCATCTGATTCGATGGTGGAGGTTTTCCAGATGCAGCTCACGCCTTTTGCACGGATTTTGTTATTGCCGATGTCTTTGGCAACCCCTTCATCCCAATCAATGATTTCTTTCAAACGGCGGATGCATGCTGGAAGGTTCCCCACATTGCTCTTGTTCAAGGGCACTTGCGTTGGTGTAGTGTCCCCCGGTTTAATCGCATTTTTATATCGAAGAAGGAGCCGGTCCATGCCAAGTTTTTCAGCTAAAGAATCCATTGTCCGTTCGATTGCAAACAGAAGCTCGGAATGACTGAAGCCTCTGAAAGGCGCCGCATATGGATGGTTTGTATACATGCAAAGTGAATTGCACCAGACGTTATCGATATCATAAGGGCCCGTGCAGTCTGCTGCTGCAGCCTTGCTGAGATCTGCCGCTTTGTCGGAATAGGCTCCCCCATCAAATAGGAAAAGAAGCTCGGCGGCTTTGATCTCACCCTCCTCCGTGCTTCCTAATCTCACTCTGGCATCCAGTCCGATATGGACTGGTGAAGTGAGTATATCCTCCTCACGGCTGTTAAGCAGCTTTACCTTTCTCCCGCCTGCCGCTTTGCATGCCAAATAGGCGAGCAGTTCAAGCTGGATGGAGGCTTTGCCGCCGTAACCGCCTCCTACAAACGGAGTTTCCACGATTACTTTCCCTATATCAACCTCAAAGTACTCATGAATCAGCCGTTTGATCATAAAAGGAGCCTGGGAAGAAGACGTGATGACGACGTCCCCGTTCGATCGAATCTCACACATAGAACACCTTGTTTCCATGGCCGCATGATCAGAGGGTGAAAACGAAAAGTATTCTTCCACTGTTACTTCACTTTCTGCCCACCCTTTCTCCATATTTCCTTTCCGGATCTTTGTCTGGTTTGCGATATTGGTGCCAGGCACCGGGTATACTCTTTCTTCTTTTTGATAGGTCCCTAATTGTTCGTGTACGAGGGGAGCGTCCTTTTTCAAAGCTTCTGTCGGATTATTGACAACGGGCAATGGTTCATATTCGATTTCAATCAGATCCGCAGCCTTTTTAGCCAGATGAGGCGTATCAGCTACAACAAGTGCAACTGCCTCGCCGTGATACCTTACTCTTTCGGTTGCCAAAGGCGGACGGTCACGAATTTCTTCACCTGTAAGCGGAAAACGCTCCCCGGCAAGAACGGCCCGCACACCAAATACATGAGACGCCTTTTCTGTTTTAATGCTCTTGATTCGGGCGTGGGCATAAGGGCTGACGACCAATTTGGCATGGAGAATACCTGGCGAAGAGTCATCCGCCGTATATTTTGCCTTGCCTGACACTTTATCCCAGGCTTCTTGCCGGATTACACTTTTTCCAATGTAGTCCACGGCTATCCTCCCCCCGCATCTGTTCTTTGACCTCCTTGTAATCTTCTTGAGTATCAACATCTGAAAAAAGAGCAGGGTTACTGTAATGAACGATCTTGCCATTTAAATATTTATTAGTTCTAAAGATATGGCGTGCACCATGGTCTCCGGATATTCCTTTCACCTGTGCTGCCAGGTGCCTTGAAAAAACCACCGGTGGCCTCATTCGTTTTTGATGGCATGCTGCCACAAACGCCAATGGGGATTCTTTGTTAAAGTAAACGATCAGTTCATTGATCATTTCTTTCGTAATAAAAGGCTGGTCCGCAAGAAGTACGATGATTCCGTCGGGTAAAAGCTCTTCTGCTTTTTTTATCCCGGCAACAAGAGAAGAAGACTGTCCCTGTACTGAATCTTTACATGTCAGCTGACTCCATTTTCGGTGATAAGGACTTTTATGGAATGAGCAGTCCATCCAGTCGAGGCGATCATCCTCTCTCGTCACTACAATAGTATGGTCGATCAACGATTGAACAGCTGCCCGGAACGCCCAGTTTCCCAGACATTCCGTGCCTAACTGAAGCCACAGCTTCGGGAAACCCATCCTCTCGCTCTTGCCCGCCGCAAGAAAAACAGCTACAATCTTTGCTTCTCTCATAAAATACTTCCTTCAGACCGCTTTTCCAGCCGATAAACCGAGATCAGCTCTGCGAGAATGCTTACTGCAATCTCATGGGGACCTGATGAACCGATAGGAAGTCCTATCGGTGAAGAGAGGAATGCTGGTATTTGTTTCGTTTCCAATAGCCCCTCTGTCCTGTTACGCGGCCCGAGCACACCAACATAGCGAAGATTTTCTTTGAGAATCAGAGACAGAAATTCTTTGTCTTGCTGAAAGTTGTGGGACATGATTACCGCGAAATCTTCAGAGTTAAGAGCAAGCTTATCAAAAAGCTCTGAAGGAAAACCAACGATTAAGTGATCCGCAAAAGGAAATTCATCATGGTTGCATAACGCCGAACGCCAGTCACAAACGGTTACAGACCATCCCGTTTCCGATGCCAATTTAGCCACCGCCTTCGCATCTTCTCCCGCTCCGAAAATGACCAGCCGCCGCTTGGGTTCAAACCGATACGAAAAGACCATGTGTTCTCCATTCGTTTTAATAAGTCCGTTTTTGATAATGGTTTCCTTCTTCATCTCTTTATTAAAGAAATTTTTAATGATTAGCCGCCTGCCATCACTCAAACATTCCTTGCGATGCAGAACTGTCCTTCCCTCTTCCAGGGACCGTCTCACATCAAGAAGCTGGCCGCGAAGATTTTCGTCTACCCTCTCCACTAAAACATAAAGCATCCCGCTGCAGCCCGATCCCGTTCCCCATAAAAGGTCTTCATCACTTTTTTGGTTATAGACAACAAATTGCGGCTGGCCGTCCAACAGAACCTGTCGGCTTCTTTCCTCCAGATCGCTTTCTACACACCCTGCACTGATCATTCCCGTTTTGCCGTCTTGATGAAATAGCAGCATCGCCCCTTCCTTCAGGTAAGAAGAACCTTCCACGTGAAGGAGTGTGGCGATTACACAATGCTCCTTCAATCCTTGTAATCTGTCAGCTATCTCATAAAATTGCAACTCTATGTTCACCCCCTGTAAGGCATCCTGCGAAATCACCTTTCAGTGAACGGAATCAACCTCATCAGCATGATTATATTCATGAGGAGCACAAACTTAGAATAGGGGATTTTTTCTCCTAAAAAACTTCACAATCCTGCCTCACAAATTTTATTGACACCCCATTACCATCCGTTTACAATGAGAGGCGAATCATTGAGAAAAAAATTTCAAGCCATAAAAAGGATACCGAGACCTTTACTGAAGGGCATCAGTAAAGGTTTTTTCACTTGATATTGTTACTGGAGGTACATTGCGTGTTAAAAAAATGCATGAGCTTTTTTAAGCTCGGACAGGCTACCATCGATCTTAAACTCGATTCCTATGAATTAAAGCCTGGAGACAAGGTCAACGGATCTTTTCTTCTTAAAGGAAGATGGATGAAACAAATTATCAAACGGCTCGAATGTGACCTGATTATTCAGAACGAAGAAGATCATACAGAGCGTATGATTGAATCCGTCACTACCATCTATATGTCTAAAGAGCTCCCCCCCGATGGCAGCATCGAAATCCCAATGTCCTATCAATTGCCCGAAAACCTTATATGCTCCTCCCCGACGGTTACGTACCGCCTCCAAACACGTCTCATCTGCGAAAACACCCGCTGTGTTGATCATGACGAGATTACAATCTGCAGTTAAAATAAAAATCCAGCCGTTTACATCCGGCTGGATTTATTTTGTGTTTATTTTCATTTGATGTTTTGTCATTAATCTCATTCCGCATTTGCACTGCATGCTGTGCTTCAGGTATTTAATCTCACTATGGCATTTGGGGCATTCGGTATGTTCGGCAGCAGCCATGATCACAGTCCTCACTTTTTATGATTTGTTTCTGCACTCGTTGCATAAACCATAGAATTCCAACGTATGATGGTCCACGACATAATCCGTTAATCTTGAAGCTGCAGATTCTACTTCAATCAATCTCGGGTAATTGAAATCGACAATCTTATGGCAAGATTCACAGATCACATGGTAATGCTTTTCGCCTGCTACTTCATATTTGCTGCTGCCATTACCAAAGGATAACTCGTTGATGATGCCTAAGTTTACAAATGATCTCAGATTATTATAAACCGTAGCCAGTGTAATGAACGACGGAAGCTGCCGATGAATTTCTTCAGCCGTTAAATGCTGCCCCGGAGAGATGATCGTCTGTAAAATAAGCACCCTTTGAGGGGTGACCCGCAAGCCGCTTTCTTTTAACTTTTGTTTGGTCAATTGCTCCGCATCCACGGTCAACATCCTCTTTTTTCTTAGTTTGGAAACAAGTATCCGCTCGTCAGCGGATACTTGTTAATTGAGAATTCATTATGACAATTGAGAAAAAAGTCGAATTAAAGCGCTTGTTGCGGAATCGCTAAACCAAGTCCATCCGCAATTCTTTTCCCATATTCAGGATCTGCTTTATAGAAATGCTGGATCTGACGAAGCTTAATTTCTTCTTTTTCGACCGGCTTCATCGCTTCCACAATGTTGTTCACCAGCCGTGTGCGTTCTTCCTCACTTAATAGGCGGTACAAGTCTCCAGCTTGTGTATAATGATCGTTATGATCATAGCCAACACTTTCGGCAACGCCGTATACAGGATAAGCGGCCTGTTTATTTTCAGGTGTTTCTTTAGGGCCTCCGAAGCTGTTCGGCTCATAGTACACTGAACCTCCGCCATTGCTGTCGAAACGCATCTGCCCGTCACGCTGATAATTGTTCACTTCATTTTTAGGACGGTTGATCGGGAGTGCCTGATGATTTGCTCCTACTCGGTAACGGTGGGCATCCGAATAGGCGAAAAGACGGCCTTGCAGCATCTTATCGGGTGAAACGTCGATACCGGGCACCAGTGTTCCTGGTGAGAAGGTTGCTTGTTCCACTTCTGCAAAGTAGTTTTCCGGATTTTTATCCAGCACCATTCTTCCCACTTCAATCAGAGGGTAATCCTTTTGTGACCATACCTTGGTGACATCAAATGGATCGAAGCGATACGTATTGGCATCTTCCAGCGGCATGATTTGAACATACAGTTTCCATGCAGGGAAATCACCTTTTTCAATCGCGTTAAACAGATCCTCCGTGTGGTAGTCAGGGTTCTCCCCTGCAATTTTAGCCGCTGCATCCGGAGCCAGATTTGCTACACCCTGCTCTGTTTTAAAGTGGTATTTGATCCATACGCCGTCTCCTTCAGCATTAACCCATTTAAATGTATGGCTGCCGAAACCGTGCATATGACGCAGGGTTGCCGGGATACCGCGGTCGGACATCAATATAGAAACCTGATGCAGGGATTCAGGTGAAAGCGACCAGAAATCCCATACGGCGGTTGGATTTTTCAGATGGGTTTTCGGATCTCTTTTTTGTGTATGGATGAAATCAGGAAACTTAATGGCATCTCTGATGAAAAAGACCGGTGTATTGTTCCCGACAAGATCATAGTTTCCTTCTTCTGTGTAAAACTTAACTGCAAAGCCGCGAGGATCACGGACAGTATCTGCAGATCCATTTTCACCTGCAACGGTGGAAAAACGTACGAAAAGAGGAGTGCGTTTTCCGACCTCAGATAAAAAAGCAGCTTTCGTATACTTTGTAACATCCTTTGTCACTTCAAAATATCCATGAGCCCCTGCACCTTTCGCATGAACTACACGCTCAGGCACTCGTTCTCTATTGAAATGCGCAAGCTTTTCCAATAGATGAACATCCTGGATCAAGGTAGGACCGCGTGAACCTGCTGTGATGGAATTTTGATTATCTCCTACTGGTGCTCCCCAACTGGTCGTCAAATGATTCTTATTCGTCAATTGTATCCCCCCAAAAGTTATTTAGAATTATTATAAATATAATGATAACACTTCTCAGTAAAAAATCAATACTTTTTTATAATTATTATTAATAAATAACTGAAATTATGTAGGATTTCTCAAAAAAGTGCCAAATAAATATTTACGAACACCTGTTCTTATGTTAATCTATAAAAGAAGGCGCGGATGGTAGCCGCACCTCCCCCGAATAATTCTCTTTGGCCAGCTCGATTAATCAGCTGGCCGCTTTTTTTTTCCCTCGAATATAACGTATGCTGCAGATGCAGGAATTTTGCCTTAATCTATACTTTTCATAAACTCAGTATCTAATTTGTTCTAGACAATAAAAACCCCCTCTTCCAAAATGAAGAGGGGGTGCACATGCTATCCTTTAAAAACTTCAGATACGATTTCATAGGATTGCAATCTTTCTTGATGATCAAAGATTTGAGCATTGACAATCATTTCATCTGCTTGTGTTTCATCGAGGAAAGCCTGAAGTTTTGTTTTAACCGTGTCTGGTGTTCCGATGATGGTCGTTCGAAGCGATTGTTCAACGGAAGCTTTCTCATAATTGGACCAGATCCCATCCATTGTTTCAACTGGCGGCTTGAGTTTGGAAGGAATGCCTCTGACAAGATTTAAGAACTGCTGCTGCATGGAAGTTGCCAGATAAGCGGCCTTCTCCTCTGCATCAGCCGCTATCACATTAACTCCTACCATAGCATATGGCTTGTCCAATGCCTGTGAAGGTTTAAAGTTTCTGCGGTATACATCAAGGGCAGGCAATGTATTGTCGGGAGAGAAATGGCTCGCGAATGAAAAAGGCAAACCCAGCTCCGCTGCCAGCCGTGCACTGAACCCGCTTGAACCAAGCAGCCAAATCGGAATGTCCAGCCCCTCGCCAGGGATCGCTCTCACCGGATTGCCTGATCCGTCAGGTTTTAAGTAGGCGCGAAGTTCATCCACTTGCTCCGGGAAATCCTCCCCGTTGCTCATGTTTTCCCGCCTGAGAGCTTTAGCCGTCACTTGGTCGGTTCCTGGAGCTCTCCCTAATCCAAGATCAATTCTGCCAGGAAACAAGGATTCAAGCGTTCCGAACTGCTCAGCAATGACCAACGGGGCATGGTTCGGCAGCATAATACCGCCGGATCCTACGCGGATTGTCTCCGTTCCTCTTGCTACATGTCCGATAACAACAGCGGTTGCTGAGCTTGCGATTCCAGGCATGCTATGGTGTTCTGCCAGCCAATAGCGGTTATACCCCCACTTTTCTGCGTGCTGTGCTAAATCAAGGGTGTTTTGAAGAGATTCTGAAGCGGTTCCTCCCATGACGATAGGAGAAAGGTCCAGCACAGAAAATGGCATATCTTTCAGCTGCTTCTTAGCAGTTGGTGAATTTTCCTGGGACATGATGGTAGTCCTCCTTTCAAACGCCTTGCTATAAAAATTTCAGATAAGGATGTATTATTCTAAACCTTACTTTTGATTGTAACAACAAAATGTAAAGTATCTAAATTTTATGCTCAAGTTGTTCAAGCTAAACATTCAGCGGCAATCAGTTCATAGGAACGAATACGGTCTTTTATATCATGAGTAATCGTAACAATCATCATTTCGTCGGCTTCATAACGTAGATTCAGTTCTAGTAAACGTGATTTAACCTCAGCTGGACTTCCGGTAATGGACCGCTTTTTCATCGAATCCAGCCACTCATGTTCTTCTGGAGTCAGGGGATATTGCTTTGCTTCCTCAAGAGAAGGAACACCATTTCTTCCCTCTCCCTTTGCCAGTTGGATCTTCCAGATTTGATTCGGGAGTGCTAAATCATCAGCCTCTTCTTTTGTTTCTGCACATAGGGTTGAGACTGCCACAATGGTGTTTGGACCCGGCGACCAATGATTGCTTGTAAACCCGGATCTGTATTGATCAATGATATGAACTGCGTCCTGGTCACTCATAAACTCTCCAAATGCGTAGGACAAACCATGTTTTGCAGCCAGGATGGCACTTTTTTTGCTCGTCCCCAGGATCCATGGTTCAGGAAGAACCGCCGGCACAGGTGATGGAGAAATCTTTGAGAACATCTCATCGGGCGGAAAGTCATTTTTGAAAAAATGAAGCAAGGTTTCTACTGACTCTGGCATCTTCCGGACGTGTTCCAAATAGTTATCCGAGAGTGCCATCGTTGCCTCCGCTGATCCCCCAGGAGCTCTTCCTATCCCTATATCCATTCTGCCAGGAAATAATGTAGCGAGGAGATTATACGTTTCTGCCACTTTATACGGCTTGTAATGAGGCAGAAGAACCGCTCCAGAACCTAAGCGGATCGTTTCAGTCTGACCGCCGATATACCCGAGCATCACTTCCGGCGCGGGACAGGTCAGTCCAGGAAAATCATGATGTTCAGCGATCCAGTATCGCGTGTAGCCTAATTTCTCGCCCGCCTGCGCCAGGCTCAATGAGTTTTCAAGAGCCTGCTGGGCGGTCTGGCCGGCGGACACCGGCGATTGGTCTAGAATACTTAATCTCAAGAGCATTCCTTCTTTCTGCAAAGAGCTTTCCTTGCTTATCATTACCAATATATTAGCGAATTTCTATGAATCCTAAAAATAAAATGAACTGAAAAAAAAAGCATGCCAATGACTTAGGCATGTTTTTTCGCAGGTTGAATGTTTCTTGTTTTGTTTTTTGTGAAGCACGCTTCTCATTGTCAAAGTTAGATTCCGGAAGTAATTTACTTCTCTCCTGTAAATTTAATGCCTTTGACAAAATAGCGGTTAAAGAAAGCGTACAGAACCAGAATAGGGAGAGTAAAGACCATGGATGCGGCCATAATGTAATTCCAGAAGCTTATGAACTGTCCTTTAAAGGAATTCAGTCCGAGCGGCAAGGTAAACATGCTTTCATCAGACAAAATGACGAGCGGCCGCATGAAGTCGTTCCAGAATGCCATAAAGACAAAAATGGTCTGTGCAGCAAGTGCCGGTTTGGCCAATGGAAGAACAATTCTGAAGAATGTACCGAACTTGCCCAATCCATCGATGGCCGCTGCTTCTTCCACTTCTTTCGGAAAGTTGATGAAAAATTGCCGCATCATAAAGATGAAAGTTGCATTGACAGCTCCAGGAATAATCATGCCCTGGTACGTATTCAGCCACCCCAGTTCCTTAAGGATGAGGAAGTTCGGAATAAGCGTGACCTGAAATGGAATCATGAGAACAGCCAGAATGATGATGAAGATGCTCTTCTTGCCGGGAAAAGTGAGCCTGGCAAGAGCATACCCGGCCATGGAATTAAAGATCAGATTCAAAAAGGTACCCGCTGCAGCGATGAATAGACTGTTCAACAGCCAGCGGCCAAAGAGCGGCTCCCTTGTAAAAATTTCTTTATAGTTATCGAGTGTGAAATTTTCGGGTATGAAGTAAATGGTTCCGCTTACGATTTCACCGAGTGATTTAAAGGATGATGACAGGGCCCACAAAAACGGAAAAATGGTTATAACCGCGTAGATGATCAGAATCGCGTATAAAATAGTTCTGCCGATCGGTCGCTTTTTCACGGTATCCCTCCTTAGTAAAGTGATTCTTCTTTTGAAAATTTCCGCTGCAGCAAGGTCGCGATCAAAATGATGATGGCCAGCAGGAAAGCGAGTGCAGCCGCATATCCCATTGTTCCGAGCGACTTAAACGCGTATTGATAGATTAAAAGCACGACAGTGAGCGTTGAGTTGTTCGGACCGCCCGAGCCGGCTGAGAAGATGTACGATTGGTCAAACAGCTGGAATGTGCCGATCAATCCCATGATGACAACGAAAGAAGTGACTGGCCGCAAATTGGGAACTGTGATATGCCAGAATTTTTGCATACCGCTGGCGCCGTCCAGCTCTGCAGCTTCATAATGGCTGCCCGGAATATCCTGAAGGGCTGCCAAATAGATCACCATAAAGAACGGTGCAGTTGCCCAAATGTTCATGATCATGATCGCGATCAGAGCTACATCCGGATCCCCGATCCAGTTATAGGTCGGCAGGTGAAGGATATTAAGAAGGTGGTTGATCAATCCGTTCTGATTGTACATCCACATAAAGATCAACGTTAATACTGCCGATGAAGTCAACGTGGGTAAAAAGTAGACAATTCTAAAAAATTTCTGCCCTTTCATGCCTGCGTTAAGAGAGGCAGCCAGTACAAGAGCGAGCATCGTCTGCAATGGAACCACAATCACGACATATAAGACCGTATTTTTCAAGGCGATATGCGCCCTGTCGTCAAAAGTTACTTTTAAGAAATTATCCAGTCCGCGAAATTCATAATGAGAGCCTCCGAGCAGCTGCACTTTATGGAAAGAAAGGAAGATGGCATACAGGATGGGAGCGATTACAAAAATGCCAAGAATCACCAACACCGGTGTCATAAACAAGTAACCCTGTCCTGCTTCCCTTGTGCGTTTAATAAATGACTTGCCTCGTTTCATGTTCCTCACCTCTTTCTTTTATCATTCTGTTACTTTTATTTCTTTGTTAGCTTGTTTTTCAGCGTCCTTTAATGCTTCGTTCAATGGCCGTTCACCAAGATAGGCACTTAAGAACTGGTTGTTGAAATTATTCATGATGATTGGCAGCATCGGTCCGTCCTGCCAAACTGTTGCATACTTCGCTCCTTTAACGAGCGGACCTCGCAATTGGTCTTTGTCATAGCCTAATTCAGCCGCCACCGATTTTCGAGTCGGAAGGGCGAATCCTTTGCTTGTCCACTTCTTCATTCCTTCTTTTCCGGTCAAATATTGAATCAATTCCCAAGAGGCTTTTTTATGCTTTGATTCTGCATTCATCACATAGCCGACGGTGAAGGACATCGTTCCTTTTTTTCCATTGATCGTTGGCAGTTCTGCTGTTCCATAGTCCACCTTTGGAAATGTATCTTTCATAAAAGGGATGTTCCAATTCCCTTCCATTACCATCGCTGCCCTTCCCTGCCCGAACATTTCACCGCCGGAGCCAGAACCAACCTCGGATGGCTGTGCGGCTGTCTTGTCTTTCAGGTGCATCTCTAAAAATGGCTGGAACGAGCGGACGACACGGTTCTGCGCGAAGGTGGCATGGTCTTTTGTGATTACTTGTCCGCCCTGAGACTCCGCCATGTAATAAAGCCGTTCTATCTGTGGCATGACACCCAGTCCATACACTTTATTGCCTTTCGTCAGTTTTTTTGCATCAGCGCGAAGTTCTTCCCATGTTCTTGGAGGCTCGCTGATGCCTGCTTCTTTAAACTTTTTTTTATTATAAAAAAGGGCCAGGGTTGAATAATCCTTGGGGAACCCATAAATCTTCCCGTTCTCTTTAAAGGCATCCAGCTGCTGTTTTTCAAAATCCCCGATATCAAAGTCCTTGTCCACATACTTGTCGAGCGGTTCAATCGCTCCTGTTTGAATTAATCCAGGTGCTTCGAAAGCATCCAGGTAAAACACATCAGCCGCTGTACCCCCAATTAGCCGGGTCTTTATGACATCCATGTACTGGTCATTGATCTGGTTGAACTTGACGTCGATGTTTGGATGTGACTTCTCAAAGTCGCTCAATACATCCAGCAGAAGTTTTTTTTCAATGGGGTTACCTCCCCAGCCGCTTAGTGTAATTGTTGTTTTGTCATGTTTTGACTCTGTCTCTTCTTTTGGGCTGCATCCCGTAAGAAGAGAAGAAGCGAGCAGGGCAGCCACCCCGGCTGCCGAAATGGATTTTTTCAGCTTCATTGCGATACGCTCCTTTCTGAGGATCTGTTATGCCTGTTCACTTAGTAGTACCTCGTACCCGGTTGTGTTGTGGTCTACTGATACTACATCCTTTCCGTCTTTTTTTTTCACGGAGAGAGACAGATGTCCCTGTCCAATTTTCATGCGGGTTACCTTCAGTTCGTTGACTTGGTCGATCAGCCTAGGAGATAAGTGGATCACTCCGTTTAAACCGTCAGGGAAAAGTCCGAGCATGGTCTGGATAAAAACAAGCGGTGTTCCCGCAGCCCAGGCTTGCGGTGAACATGCAACCGGATATTTTACTGCTCTGCCGGCTGATGTGCCATAGCCGCAGAATAATTCAGGCAAACGGTCATATTCAAAGTCCTGGGCCGCTTGGATTAAACCATCCATGATCTTATTTGCTTCTTTTTGGTGATTTGTTTTACTCATCCCCAGGAGAATCATGCTGTTATCATGAGGCCAGACGCTGCCGTCATGGTAGCTCATCGGGTTATACCCCGCTTCTCCTTCTGCCATCGTTCGGATGCCGTATCCTGAAAAGAATCGAGGCGAAACGAGTTGATCTACCGTCTGGTGTGCATGTATTTCATCCATCATACCTGAAAATAACACGTGCCCCGGATTGGAGGTCATCGTTCCTACTTGATTTTTATCTTTATCAAGGGCAATTGCATAAAAAGATTGATCTTCCATCCAGAACCGATCGTGGAAATTCCTTTTCAGCTGCTGTGCTTGCTCTCTCAGTCTTACTGCCTCATCCGATTTACCTGATTTTTCGTAGAGGTCTGCAATCCCCATTTTCGCCTGGTACACATACCCTTGCACCTCAGATAAAGCGATTGGAGTTTCAGCATAATCCCCGTTTCGATGCACGACCGAGTCGTCGGAGTCCTTCCACCCTTGGTTCGCGATTCCTTTGCTGGACTCTTGATGGTATTCGACAAATCCATCGCCATCCCGGTCACCATACTGATCAATCCATTTGAGAGCGTCTTCAACATTTTGCTTCAGCTCTTCAGCAAGCACAAGATCTCCGGTCCATTTTGTATATTCCGTTAAAAGAATCAAAAAAAGAGGGGTCGCATCAATCGTTCCGTAATAAGGTGTGAATGGGATCTGTCCTGTCGCCGCCAGTTCTCCATAGCGGATTTCATGCATGATTTTACCTGGCTGCTCATCACGCCATGGATCGGCTTTCGTCCCTTGTTGAGAAGCCATCGTCATCAATGTTCCTTTTGCGATTTCCGGATTAAAAGGAAGCATCTGAAGAGCGGCAATGAGGCTGTCCCTTCCGAACGGTACTCCGAACCACGGAAGTCCGGCAACTGGAAATCTTCCAAACCCGATGTCTGTCAGCAGCACCCGAAGATCAAGGACTCCGCGTTCTACCAATCTCTGAAGCGCTGGACTGTCACATTGGACTTTCGTTGTTCCTTCTTCCCACTCACGGTAAGAAGCTTCTAATTTTTCATGGGCATCATCAGGAGCGATCGCCTTGCCTGACTGACCGCCGATCTCAGGAATAATGGTAAAGGTCACAGACTGAACCTCCGAATGGCTCAATGAAAAGTGAAAGGTAATTCCTTCTGTGTCTGATACAGTATCTGCTTTCCGATCCCAAGTTACCTTTGTAGCTCGCTTTACATGATCAGCACCTTCGTAATAGTAGTTGATTCCATTATCGGTTCGCTCTTCCCCAGAACGCTCCCCAACTTCACCGTATTGAAAACCGCGGACAATGAACATGTCAGTAAAATCAACATCCAGCAATAAACTAATATCAAACTCAACTGGTTTTGGAAAAAAGCTTTTTACCTGGATCGTTTCGTACAGCACTCCATTATAGATTAAACGCTTTCTTTCTAGCTGGATGGACTCTCTCCAGAGGATCAGCTCACCGTCCTCCTCCATATGAGGGTTTGTCAGCAAAATTCTTGCACTGTAATTTTCATCTGCAGAAGAAGAAAGCAGAATCGGATCTTCACCATTGATTTTTAAATCAAACTTGCTTAAAAAACGTGTATCCTTCGTGTAAAGCCCCAATCCATACGTGTTGTCAACAGGGATATTCCCTTTATCGTCTGTTAGTAGAAATAGATCGTTTTCTTTGATCACTCTGTAATCCATCGTTCTCCTCCTGATTGGAACCGAAACGTTTCGGAACCCGTCAAAAAAATATAGAATCCGAAACGTTTTCAGTTCGCTCGTTTTAAAAACCACTACGCTTCGTGGTTTTTAGCTGTTGATTCTCTTTTAATTAAATTTGTGTTTAATACTTTCTTGCGGCTGCCCGCTTTCCCCTCTAGAATCTGGATCAGTAAAATGGCTGATTCATAGCCGATCTGATAACGGTCCTGTGCTATCGTTGTGAGAGTCGGCGACGAATAGGAAGCCAGTATAATGTCGTCAAAGCCAGCAACAGACAGCGCTTGTGGAACTTGTTTCCCCATCCCGGCTGCGGCTTTTATGGTTCCAAGAGCCATTAAATCACTTGCACAGAAAATGGCGGTAATCTTGGGATTTTTCTTTAACAGTTCAGCTGCCTGGACCTGAGCTTCTGATTCAGAAAACGCACCATCTACTACATTTTCCTCTTTGAAGTCCAGCTTTGCTTCTTCTAATGCGAGACGGTAGCCCTCGAGCCGTTCTTGACTGACAAATGCCTGCTTGTGGCCGTTGATCATCCCGATCTGGCGATGCCCCAGTCCAATGAGATGCTCTACAGCTTTTTTAGCTCCTTCTTTATTGTCAGTAGTCACATATCCTACACTGTCGCTTTCAATGGGAATGTCGACGAGTACACAGGGAATATCGCTTTCGACTACTTCCCTGAGATAAGGGTCATCCGTTTTGATTCCCTGCAGGATTACACCGTCTACTTTTCTTTCCTGGCAAAGCTGATTATACGTTTTTTCCTGCTGCAATTCAGTATTCGTACTGAATAGGATGAGGTCATAGCCCCGTTCTCCCGCACAGTCATTGATTCCGCAAAGGACTTCATACGTAAAATTATCCTTGCTGCCTTCGATCTGCATCCCTGAAACAAGGAGCCCTATTGTTTTCGTCTTTTTCATCACGAGGCTTCGTGCCAAAAGGTTCGGGCTGTAATTCAGTTCTTTGGCAACGGCTTTAATTTTGTCTCTCGTTTTCTCGTTTACATCGGAATAACCATTAAGAGCTCTGGAAACAGTTGTCACTGAGACTCCGGCATGTTTTGCGATGTCTTTTATAGTAGCCACATGCATTCCTCCAAAACGTTTCGGGAACATAATGTCTATACTATAACGTTTAGAGAAGGCGCTTTCAACCCTTTGGTTAAACTTTTCGATATGTAAAAGGAGATTCCAATCCGCGTTGTACCGCGTCTTGAGCATCTCCTTCGTGATTTATTTCCCTTTTCTTATGTTAAATTGATCTTCAAGCATGCTCCAGTTATGAGGGAACGGCTCACCAAGCACCCAGTAGGCAATTCCCCGAAGGTTATAATATTTTAGCTGGTTGAATTTAGCCTGGGCACTTTCTTCGTTCTCGAACCAGACTACATGTTTAACGCCTTTATCATCTGTATAGTTGAAATAGGGTGAATGAGCTTTGTTGTCGTACTTGATATCTGCGCCTTCCTTGATGGCGAGTTCAGAGGCCTCCTGCGGAGCGATTCGTTTGGCCGAAGGATTATCCTTTTTGTAAGGAAGAATCCAATCATAACCGTAAAGAGGGGCTCCCATTACAATCTTATTCCGCGGAATCACGGATGCAGCATATTCAATAACTTTCCTTACCTGCGGGATCGGTGACACCGCCATCGGCGGTCCTCCTGACCATCCCCATTCATAGGTCATGAGGATTACAAAATCCGCCAGCTGACCATGTCTTTTATAATCATGGGCTCCGTGCCATGGTCCTGACTGCTCATCACTCGATTTAGGTGCAAGTGCTGTAGAGGTGATAAATCCTGCTCTTTTCACACGTGGCAAGATGGATGCCAGGAATTCGTTGTAAAGCTCTCTATCTTTTGAACGAATATGCTCGAAATCGATGTTGAGTGCCTTATATCCTTTTGCTCTCATCGTCTGAATGACATTTTTGATCAAACGCTCGGATACGGTTTTGTCTGTAAAAATTTTATGTGCCACATCAGGGGAGAAATTTCCTTCTGTAAAGTTAGTCAGGACGAGCATCGGAACTGACCCTTGTTTTTTTGCAGCGGCCAATGCCTGATCGTCTTTAATTCCGATCAAATTTCCGTCTGGTTTCACCCGATAGCTGAAAAATGCAACATAGGATAAGTGCCGGCCTACATCTTTAACTTCTTTTACAGCCGCCCTCGGGTCAACCGGTTCAAGAAAACCGATTGTGGAGATTTTCGTTTTCTTATGAGCCGTTTGTGACGGTTTTACCTCTTTTTGTTTACTGCCATTGTATTTTACCTGCTGCAGCCTCGGATGCTCTTTTCCGGCCTGATCTGCATCCGCAGCGCCCTCCTCCTGGCTTTTCGTGCCTCCGCACCCCGACAGTGCCAGTGATAGTGCAAATGTAATTGCGAGAATCTTCTTCAATTCGGTACCTCCTTTTTTCCTTATGTTTCCTTTACGAAATGGCAGTTATACGAGAAGATGACGAGCAAAATTTGGAAGCAGGGTCTTCAAAAAGGGGGGGAATTACGTTACGCTTGGAGAAACCAAAGGAAGAAAGGCGGGCAATACATGAAATGGCCATATCTATGCATCGCAGGCGGAGCCGCTTTATGGGGAACCATCGGTATTTTCATTAAAGAATTGTCGCATATCGGGTTTACCCCCATTCAGATTGTTGTATTAAGGGCATTGAGCGCCTCCCTCGTGTTTATCATGATCACTTGTTCTTCTAACCGCTCACTGCTCAGGATCAAATTAAAGGACAGCCATTATTTTATAGGTACCGGCCTGCTCAGTATCGCTTTTTTTAACTGGTGCTATTTTAAAGCCATGGAAGAAATGTCACTTTCGGCCGCTGCGGTGCTGTTATATACAGCTCCGGCTTTTGTCTTGATACTGTCGCGCTTCTTTTTCAGGGACTTGATCACAGCCAAGAAGGTAACAGCTCTCGCTATTACATTCCTCGGCTGTCTGTTTGTTGTAGGTTATTTGCCTGCTGCGCATGCAGGCGTTTCACTGATCGGATTATTCACAGGTTTGGGAGCTGGGTTAGGATACTCTTTATACAGTATTTTTGGGAAAGCAGCATCCGTTAAATACCATACATTGACTATTACAACCTATACGTTTCTTTTTGCAGGACTGGCGTTATTTCCAGTCAGCGGCCTGTCCGCCTCTTTCCATCTGCTGGGCAATGGACAGACACTGCTTTATATTGCAGGGCTTGGAATCTTTCCAACTGTCCTTGCGTATCTTCTATACACAGTGGGACTCAGGCATGTTGAACCAAGCAGGGCCGCCATCGTTTCTACGATTGAGCCCGTTGTTGCCACACTCACCGGATGGTTTCTTTTTCAAGAAGCACTGACGGTCTGGCAGACTGCCGGTATTCTGCTCGTCATTTCTGCCGCAGTCGTTGTACAGGATAAAAAAACGCGGCAAACTCTTCAAAAAAAGATCAGTGCTTCCTAAAAAAAGAGGCGGGATCCAATGATTCCGCCTCTTTCATCCTTTATTTTTTCTTAGACAGCCATCGGGCCACATTTTCCGCATCCTTGCCTTGAATTAATTCTGCGGGCATACCGCCACCGCCTTTTTTAATCTGTTTCAATATTTCTGCCTTGTTATGCTCTTTTCCGACTTCCTTCAACGCTGGCCCTGTACCGCCTTCCAGGTTGTTTCCATGGCAGCTGGCGCAATTTTGTTTATATGTTTTCTCCGCAGAAGCTGTATCCATTGCGCCGCTCTTTCCGCCTCCGTTGTCCCCGCCTGAGGAGCAGGCTGACAAAGCTAGAACCAATCCTAAAACAAACGTAATCTTTTTAAACATACATGTGGCCTCCCAAAATAGATAAATATTCCATTACATTCAAAGTTTCCACATCATTTAAGGATTTAAACATTTTTCCTATTTAATTAACTTTTCTAGAGAAGCGTCCGCATTTTGTTTACAATGAACCTATTACAACTACCCGAAATGAGGAATACAATGATGAAAGCTTTAACATTCCATGAATTTGGAGGACCAGAAGTATTGCAATATGAGGATGTTCAAGATCCAATACTGCGAAAGAATGAAATACTTGTTCGAATGAAAGCGATCGGTCTCAACTTTGCAGATGTTTATCGCAGAAAAGGGAATTATCACTTAAAAGGCAATCCTCCCTATATTGCCGGCTATGAAGGCGCAGGAGTGGTCGAGGAAGTCGGCGAAAATGTAACAGGTGTAAAACCAGGAGACCGGGCGGCCTTTGCTGATGTGCCTTTTGCCAATGCCGAACTTGTCGCTGTCCCGAAAGACCACCTTATTCCTTTGCCTGAAGGCATCTCATTTGAAGCAGCCTCTTCCCTTCTGCTTCAAGGGCTGACGGCTCAATACCTGACAAAAGACAGCTATCCTGTTACTGCAGGCACCCTTCTTGTTGTGCATGCGGCAGCAGGAGGTGTAGGCCAGCTCCTAATTCAAATCTCCAAAGCATTGGGAAGTTCAGTAATCGGTCTAACGTCTTCTCCTGCAAAGAGGGAAGCAGCTTTGTCCGCTGGTGCAGACCATGTATTTCTCTACGATGAGGACTGGATATCTAAAGTAAAGGAAGTCTCTCCAGGAAATAAAGGAGCAGATGTGATTTACGATTCCGTAGGAAATACGCTTTCGGAGAGCTTTAATGCAGTAAAAATCGGGGGCACCGTCGTATTTTATGGAATGGCAGGCGGCGACCCGCTCCCAGTTGATCCCCGTATGCTGATGGACACTTCAAAAACACTCACAGGCGGGGATCTATGGAATGTCATTACCTCCCATTCCGAGAGAGTATTCCGCGCCAGTCAGTTGTTTGATATGATTCAATCCGGCTCTGTCAAAATCCCGGAAGTCACATCCTTTAAGCTTTCTGAAGGTGCAGAAGCCCACCGTTTCTTGGAAAGCCGAAAGAGCACAGGCAAGATTTTGCTTATTCCCTAATGAAAAAGCGAGTGGTTCTCTCTGATTCCACTCGCTTTTGCTATTCATATTGAAGGTGCAATGCCTTGATCCGTTCCTTCGTCATCGTAAGCAACAGCTGGTTATTGAGTGTTTTTGCCATCTTGTAGGTCAGCATTAAAAACTTCTCCAACCCTGGCTTACACCCTTTTACAAAAGCCAATTCATCACACTTTGTTTCAGAATGCAGATTGATTTCTCCTTCAAGGACAGGGTATTGTGAATGCCCGATCTCATGCCAAATGATCGCTTGCTTCATGTCTCTGTCTTTACAAAAAAAAGCATAATCATAAACTACGATGAAACGGTCATATTCAGGATCAAGAGAAGAATAGCACAGCGTCAAAATTCGATTATCTATGTTCCATAAATGGAGCCATTGCTCGTTTTCAAGGCCAAACGTTCTCATGATTTCGGATTTATCTTCTATAATGGCTATACGCTCACCATATATTTCTTCATTTAAACTTTCACAGAGACAGATCACGGCCATCTCTCCTTTTTTTTCTTTCACCTCTTTCTTTTAACATATGTGACAACCTCTTTGACTATTCTGCGAGTTTACTTGACACAGCAAAAAAGCCTATCCATAAAGAATAGGCTTTTACCTTGCTTGCTTCGAGACAGGCAGCAAGATGGTTACAGTCGTCCCTTTATTTAATTTACTGGAGAAAGAAATCATCCCTTTATGATTTTCGATGATCTTAAGACTAACCATAAGACCAAGGCCAATTCCCTTCTCCTTATTCGAATAAAAAGGCTCGCCAAGCCGATTAAGCCTCTCCTCACTGATGCCGACCCCTTCATCTTGAATGGTTAAACACACCTGTTCTTTATGGAGTGAGGTTTTAATTTTTAAGGTTCCTCCACTGGCCATCGCTTCTATTGCATTTTTGATCACATTGATCAGCACTTGTTTGATTTGGTTTCCTTCACTTCTCACAAGTGGGAGATCGTCGGAAAGGCATGTTTTAAACTGGACATTGTTCAAATTGGCTTCAGAATCGAGCAATACGATCGTTTGCCGAATAAATTGGTTGATATCATTCCATTTGTAGACCATATCCGTGTGAGGCTTGGCAAGAATCAGAAATTCATTAATAATCGATTCAATCCGGTCCAGCTCAGAGAGAATAATTTCGCTCACATGTCGACTAATATCGGGTTTAATGAGCTGTATGAAGCCTTTTATACTTGTCAGCGGGTTTCGGATTTCATGCGCAATCCCAGCTGCAAGCTCACCAACGACCGCTAGTTTGTCAGATTTCCGGAGCAGCTCTTCTTTGTCTCTCAAATCCGTTATATCTTCTACAATCCCAGCTACCCGCCAAATGTTTCCCTGCTCATCATAAATGGGGAATGCCCTTGAACGCACCCACCTTAATTCATTATCGGGCCGGACGATCCGATACTCTATTTCATATTCCGTTTCAGGAACGGACTCAAACGTGCCAGAGATTCGATCCATGTCTTCAGGGTAGACGGTATCATAAAACGTAATTCTTTTCTCAAAAATATCCCTGACATTTCTGCCCCAGACCTTTTCAAACGAAGGGCTTAAATAAATATAGTTTTCTGTCGCTGTATCCCTCATCCAAAAGACATCGTTCGCGTTTTCAGCAAATTGGCGAAAACGTTCTTCGCTTTCAAGAAGACCGAGTTCCATCCGCTTTTGTTCAGTTACATCACGCGATACCCCAACAATTCCATACACGTTTCCATCAGATGTCTTCAAAGGCGAAATCATGGCCTGATAGTAGAAGGACTTGCCATCTCCCGACCTTCCCCATTCGAAAAATCTGGATTTTCCTGTTGTCAGCACTTCAGAGCAGACTTTCTCATGGCCTGCTTTCAGGTGACCGAACATTTCCCGGACACTCCGGCCGATATAGATATCGGGATTCACTTTATGCTTTTTCATCCATTTCCCGTACATTCCCGTGTGAATCAAGTCTTTATCAAGCGTAAACACCGTGTCCTCCATGGAAGTGACGAGAGACCTGAACTTTTCCTCGCTTTTGCGGAGAGCTTCTTCGATTTTGCCTCTCCCTGTAATCGGATTAATCGTTACCACCACTTGGCGAGCACTTTCCTTGTCCATGCAAACGGGCATTGTGCTCACGACATACCAGTGGTACGACATTTTTTCAGACAAAACAATGCCAATGATTCTGTCCTTGATCGCCTGTCCTGTCCTTAATGTAATTTGAGAAGGATAATTGTTGAAATCCAGTGGGGATCCGGTTTCATCCAATGCTATGAATTTTGCTTGTTTGTACGAACAGCCCTCTACCTTTGCATTGGAAAGGCCCAGCATTTGACAGGCAGCTGAATTGATATGCTCGATAACTGCTGAGGAAGAAAGGATAAGCACCCCGCTTGCTACAGCATTGAATAGATTTTTGATATTTTCTGCAGTGTAGTATGCAGAGCCTGTACCCGTGCTTTCATCAATTAGTTTCATATAAATCAACCTTAACTCAATATTTTAAAGATTGCTTCTCTTTCCTTTCATCATAGCACAATCCCTCTTTTACATAAATTGTCTTTCTCCCTATTTGTAAAGAAAAACCATATGCATAAACGAGCCCTTTTTTCGTAAAGGAGGTTCTTGTCCCTTTCTCGCAATCCATGAAATGAATATAGTATTTCAAAGGGGTGAATTAATATATGTCAAGAAGAAGTGAATCTTCTCGCCACCGGAGGGATGAATCCTCAGGAAGGAGAAGAAGTTCCTCATCAAGAAGAGGAAGAAGAAATGAATCCTCATCAAGAAGAGGAAGAAGAAATGAGTCTTCATCAAGAAGAGAAAGAAGAAACGAATCTTCATCAAGAAGAGGAAGAAGAAACGAGTCTTCATCAAGAAGAGGAAGAAGAAACGAATCTTCATCAAGAAGAGGAAGAAGAAACGAGTCTTCATCCAGCAGCAGTATCAATTTCACGGTTGATATTGAATCATCATCCAGCAGTTCAAGCAGTTCAAGCAGCTCCAGCAGTTCATCAAGCAGCTTCCGCCGCTCAAGAATGAGATCAATGTTCCCTGTGCAGGGCGCTCAGCAGAATCGAAGAAACCAGCGTCCGATTCAAGTAAACTGCAACTGCGGTCAACAGAATCCAACCATGGGAGCCATGGACAGGAACAGACCAATGCAGCAGCGTCCGATTCAAGTTACTCAAAACTGCAACTGCGGCAGAGGCCAGAGTCCTACGATGGGAGCCATGGATCAGAACAGACCAATGCGGCAGCGTCCGATTCAAGTCACTCAAAACTGTAACTGTGGACAGCCCTCCAACCAGGGCCCTACAATGGGAGCCATGGACAGGCAGAGGCCGCGCTGCCGACGATTCTGTGAGAACGTTTGTCATTCTTTGTTCGGAAGACGAAGACAGCAGTGTATTGAGGATTGTCTTGCGTGTCGAGACCATCGACACCATCGAGACGATCGAGGCAGCGTGATGGGCACCATGGACGACAATGACTCTAACTGGAGATCACCAGGTAATAGAGGCGATGTGATGGGTGTACAAAGCGATATGAACGACGGCCACTACTGGGACTATGAATTTTAATCAGTAAAATTACAAAGGCACCCTCTTTCCTGTAAGGGGAGGTGCCTTTACATATTCAAGGATAATTCGCGGCTTGATCGGGCATTTTAGATAGATACGGAGGTGGATGCAGATGAAACAGTTTGATTTGGCTCATTTAACGAGTGAGCAAAAAGCAAAACTGGATCAGATAGAGAAAGAACTGGATGTCGTATTGATCGCTTGGGACAGGCAAGGGAAGGCAGACAACATCCAGCAAAACAATAATTTTGACATCTAAAAAACCCTTCGCATGAAGGGTTTTTTCATTGGTGCCAGGCACCATTTCAAAGGCACCATTTCAAGAAACATGAAAAGTCACAGGCTTCATGGCAGGCTCGATGCGTTTGAATTGATACCTGTTTTTCATAAGGTACTCCAGAAGCTTTGGCAGGCTTTCCAACGTTTCTTTCCTTTCGTGCAGCAGGATGACAACGGGTTCTTTACGATGTTCCATGTTTTTTATCTGAACGATGGAATATTCCACATACTGCGGGCTTCGGAACGACCAGTCCTTGCTGTCGATGGTCCAGTCCCACAGCTGATAACCGTGCTCTCTTACTGCATCCTGGTATGCTGGCTTCATATAAGGTGCACTGCCGTATGGCGTCCGAATAAGAACGGACTTTTTGCCCGTGATCTTCTGAAGCGCCAAATTATCCTGATCCATTTCCTGAACGACGGTTTCTTTTGTGCGGTAGAACTTTTTTGGATCATGGGAAACACCGTGGAGGCCAAGAGCCTGTCCTTCTTGATCCATCCGTTTAACGGCCTCGGGGAACCTTAAGATGTTCGGTTCCAGCATAAAAAACGTCGCTTTTGCTTGGAACTGGTTCAATATATCCAAGATCCCTCCCGATACATGGGACGGGCCATCATCAAATGTTAAATAGACTGTTTTTCGTTCAGAAGGATCGATTTGTTTTTGCTTCGTTTCTGATTTATGTACAGCCGGAGCCATTGCGGCTTTTTTCGTTTCTTTGTTTTCTATCTTTATTCTCTTTGGTGTTTTTAGCTTCTTTACTGAAGTTTCATTCTTTTCTTGGATGTTATTTGTCTCTTTTTGTGATTGTGTAGCGGTTGATATGTGGGCGGTTGTCTTCTTGGCTATTTGAATCTCCGTCCCTGCATTGGCAGCTGTAGCAGTTTTCTCTTTCGGCTTTTTGCTTTCATTGGCGGTTTTTGGATGAGATGAAAGCGATGCCGGCGTTTTCTGAGAATATGGCTTTTTCTTTATTTCCTCTTTATGCTGCTTTCCCATGGCCTCGTTTGCTTTAATTTTGTTCACATGCCATGTTCCGAAAATCACAAACAACGTTACTAAAGTCAACACTAATAAAACCGCAGCTTCTCTTTTGCCGGCCTTTTGTCTTGCTTCCCCTATAGATTCTCTCACCGTTTCCTCACCTTATCTTTACATAACTTTTATACTCTCTCAGTATAAAGGTTTTTTTGTAAGAAAAGGTAAAAAAATAGAAAATTTTATAAAAATAGTAATAATTCCCCCGATGTATGCCAGATCATACGATTAGTCTTTCGCATCCTGGTCTGCCTGTGCATCGTCAATCGGCAGGAAGGACAAAACTTCTTTCACAATAGCATTAATTTTCCCGTCTATAAAAGAAGAACCGAACTTCTCTTTAGCCTTCTCAATCTCCTGCTGCACTTCTTTTTCGAACTGGATCAAAGGGACATCCTCTTCTGCTTCATTGTATAGGTCAATCATCGCTTCGAGCCCTTCCTGCATGCGGTCAATGGCATCACTATAGAGCTTCTTGCTTTTTTTGTTGAGCTTCATATTTTATCACCCGTTCTCATTATCTCCGTTTTTTTATGCCTAAATCCTTTTTTCTAGACATGTACCCTGTCCGTTTCCGGCATTCTTCATAAATTGAAAAGTGAGTAATGGCTAAACTTAAATATAAAGGAGAGAACGTTTAATGTATCATTACGGCTATGGCTGTCATCATCCACGTGTTATTATTCACCCTACCCAGTGCTGTGTTCAGCAGCACTTTCACACCGAAGAGGTCGTTCACGTCCATCCAGTGCAGATCCAGCATGTCAATCACCTGCTGTATCAGCACGTTCATGAATATCCTGTCTCCCAATATGAAACCTGCCAGGTTCATCACCAAAACATTCAATGCGGCGCCCCTCCTTGTTGCTGATCTGATCACTTTTCCGCCTGTGAAACCAAAGGTTCACAGGTTCTTTATATAAAAAGAGAAGAAGTGTTGAAACTCCAATCACACCGTGATATATTGATTTCTTGAATAAGTCTGACACCCGGCAAACAGCCAGGCTAAATTGGACGCTTGAATAAGCCAACCCTTGTGGTTGGTTTATTTGCTTGAATGGATTTTCACTGTGAAAGGGGATTAATCATTAACACATGAAAAGCTTTATTAAAGAATTCATCTTAATTATTGTTGGGTCATTCTTTTTCTCTCTTGGCGTAAACTGCTTCGCCATTCCAAATGAATTGGGGGAAGGCGGGGTCACCGGTATCTCCATGATCTTATACTACCTCTTCTCCTGGTCGCCAAGTTACACGAACTTTATTATGAATGGCATCCTTTTAGTGATCGGGTATAAGCTCCTTAACAAGCGAGTGACACTGTATACGGTCTTCTGCATTGTTTTCACATCGGTTTTCCTTCATATGACAGAAGGATTAGGCTCACCCGTTAAGGATACGATTCTCGCTTCCGTGTTTGCCGGTATCTTTATTGGAATAGGTCTCGGGCTGGTCCTACGATCTGGGGGGACCACCGGAGGTTCGACCATACTTGCTCGAATGGCAAACCAGTATCTGGGCTGGAGCATCAGTGGTTCCATGCTCGGGTTTGACCTGTTGGTCGTACTGAGCTCGTATTTTGTCATCGGAGCACAAAACACGATGTATACCGTCATCTCCATTTACATCTCTACAAAAGTGCTTGATTACATTATTGAAGGCTTCGATACCCGTAAAGCGGTCACAATCATCTCCCAGCAGGCTGATGAAATTGCAAAAAAGGTAAACGATGACATGGACAGAGGTGTGACTGTGTTTTCGGCTCATGGGAGCTATACAAAGGAATCAAAAGAAATCTTATATGTAGTAATCAATAAACAAGAATTGTTTGAGCTAAAAAAAATAGTACATCGAATTGACGAAAAAGCCTTTGTCGTCATCCACGATGTCCGTGATGTCTTCGGGGAAGGATTCACTTTTCCAAAAACAGAGGTTTCCTGAGAACAAAAAAAGGCCTGCCGTTACGCCCAAAGAGGTTACGCCGGCAGTCCTTTTTGTTTGTTATACCGCTTGTTTGAGAATAAATTCTCTGATCGCATGAGCCACTCCATGCTGATCATTTTCCAATGTAGTAAAATGGCAAATTTCTTTAATTTCAGGCAGGGCATTACCCATTGCTATGCTCGTGCCCGCAAATTTCATCATCGGCCAGTCATTCAAGTTGTCCCCGATCGCAACTGTGTCCTGGTAGGGTATGCTAAAATGATCCGCCATTCCTTTTAATCCATTTCCCTTATTGGCCATTTCATGGTTGATTTCAAGATTGTGTTCTGCTGAACTCGTAATAGAAAGCCCTGTATATGCCAAAGCCGATTTTCGGATTTCCCCGAGTTTATCCAACGAATATGAGAACGGAAGAATTTTATTAATGGCCAGGTCATCTGTCCATATATCCCGGAAGGAAGAGATCGGAACTTGACCGAACTGCACCAGGTAGCCTTGAGCGGCTTTCCACAATTCCTCTGAGTTGATCTCCGGATTTGCTGATTTAACCATATCTATTTCAACCTGAACCCCTTTTTCTCCGAAATTCGGGGTATAGATTCCTTTATTCGTATGAAGATGGTAAAAAACGTTCATCTCTTCCAGTTGGGTGAGGATATTGAAGGCCGGTTCCTTTTGAAGGGGATAAGCCTGCACAATTTCCCCTTCATCATATAGGACAGCTCCATTGGCACCAATCACCGGGCATTCTAGGCCTGCCTTCTCAAGAAGATTCAAAACATCTTCCACTGCACGGCCCGTACAAATGGCTACGATATTGCCTTGAGCCTGAGCCTCTTTAATGGCCCGCGCATTTTCGCTGCTGATAAACCCCTCCCTCATCAACAGTGTTCCGTCAAGATCGATTGCGATTAATTTCATGTTGTCCTCCTTACAGAATTATTGTTTCTACATCAGATTGTTCAAATAATGCCGTTAAACGGCGGTCGATTTCCTGGTCCGTCACTAAAATGTCAATGTCCTCCAGCCCGCACACCTTCTGAAAATAACTGCGGTTGAATTTCGTTGAATCAGCCAGTACGATGACTTGATCAGAACGCTTGATCATTTCCTTCAATAAAAAACCTTCTTCCTCAAAAGGAATGGTCAGCCCGTTTGAGGAGATGCCGCATGCTCCAAGAAAGAGTTTGTTGACCCTCATATCAGATAGATGCTGAATCGTTCTTGCTCCATAAATGGACCGGTGTTCATTGTTCAGCACCCCCCCAAGCATGTGGATCGACACGTTACCTTTACGGGACAGGATTCCTGCGATATCAATAGAGTTTGTTACGACTACATTCCGATCAGTATTTATATTCTCAGCCAAATATTGCACTGTGGTGGATACATCCATGAGAAGATGGTCTCCATCCTGGATCAGTCCAGCGGCAAATTTCCCGATTTGTTTTTTTGCCTCAGAATCTTTTTTCAGGCGCTGATCGTAGTTAAATACTTCATGATAAAGAATTGGAAACTTCGCACCGCCCCTTGTTCGGACAATTTTTCCTTCTTCCTCAAGTTTTATCAAATCTCTCCTTGCCGTATCTCTGGAAACCTTATTCATTCTGCATATCGTTTCCATATCCACACGGTCATGCTGTTTTATATAGTTAACGATGGCTTCCATCCGTTCATCCTGATACATCCCTTTTTCACCCCTCGCTAAGTAATTATAAGTATTTCTAAGTATTGTTGCAATATTTTATGCAAAATCACGAAAAAAATAAGCAAAAGTGATGCAAATCTTCACTTTTGCTTATTTCTGCTTTTATTGAAGAGAAGAGAAAGCTTGATTCCAGCGCCTTGCGTCTCCAACCGCCTGTTGATCTGTTTCAATATCATGTGGTGCATTAGCTGTTCCAATCATATAATCTGCAAAGGACATACCCATAAAATCGAAAATATGCTGAAATTGCTGAATTAACGGCAATGCCTTAATCTTCGGCTGATCTCCACCGCATGTAACAACATAGACCTTCTTTTGGCTCATTTTCTTTTTAAATTCAAAACGGCTGTCCCGAAGGCTCTGTGACCAGCGATCTACAAAGTTTTTCATAACCCCAGACATGCCGTACCAATAAACCGGGGTGGAAAAAATCAAAATATCATGTTCAAGCACCTTATCAATCACTTCTTCATAATCATCCGCTACAGGCTGAAAGCCCCCGTCCGCGTGCCTTAAGTCATCAATGGGCGTTATCTTTTTATCTTTTAAAATAATTGGAGTATATTCGATACCCTCAAGTGCCATTTCAGTCAGCTGCTGGGTATTTCCATCGATCCTGGAGCTGCCTATGATCGCTGCAATTTTCATTCCAATCCCACCCTTATAATAGTATTTTTCTGTATCATACAAGAGATTCCATGGTCCTGCCCAGCAACTGAACTTCAAGGTTATCGAAAATGTTCTTTTTTACGCTGTTTTGCTTTAAACGCACACCAAGAATTTCTGGAAGCTGCATAACTTCCAATGGCTGCATAGCCGTAAAAAAAGCCCATAAAGATTCCAGCGATTAAATCCTGCCGGTGACTATAAAAAATGGATAGCACAAGACCGATCACCAGAGCTGCTGTCGGTATTAATGCCCTGGGCAGAGGGGTGAAAAGCTTAACGAGCTGCGTCAGGATCACAACGATGGGAACAGCGAGCACTCCGTCCCAAAAATTGGTATGAATAACTGGAAAGACTTCCATGCGCGGTTCCTCTCTTTTTCTAAAGTACCCACAGTATGACCAATCTTTCAAAGGTGAAAACATACAAAAACAGGTGCCAGGCACCACGATTACACAAGTGTGTAATTGCGGTGCCTGGCACCTAGCCCTTAAACCTTTAACAAGCTTTCGACTTTTTGGATGAGGTCTTTCAATTCATTCTGAAAGGACTTCATCTTTTCCATTTTCTCCTCAAGCATATCCCGCTGTTCTTTAAGCCCTGCCGCAATTTCTTCAAGTTCAGATTGCTTGAAGGTCTTGTCCCTTGACGTTTCATATTGCACTTTATGCTCCAGAACACGTCCTTTAATGCTAAGAAAATGCTGAAGTTCCTGTAAAGAAAAGCCGAGCACTTCCTTCGCATCCACAACTCGCTTCAACTGTTCAATGTCCTCTTCGGTGTATAGACGGACTTGTCCGTCGCTTCGCTCTGGAGGCTGTATGAGGCCGATCTCCTCATAGTAACGGATGGCCCTTTTTGTTATCCCCGTCATCTTTGCTGCTTCATCAATCTTTATCCAGTTCACCCTGATCACTCCCTATTATAAAGTATACATTTATGATTACGTTAACGTCAACGTAACTAGAGGGTCAATTTGTTGATACGGTGAGGAGTAAAGAGGTTTGTTCCTTGTTGAAAATGATGCGTTTGGTGAGTAAAGCGTGTCGAACCGTGAGTAAAAGAGGAAAACCCGTGAGTAAAATGTGTTGAACCGCGAGTAAATGCCCCAAACCCGTGAGTAACGCAGCCGCACAGTGAAGATTAGCCCCAAAACCACCTCAATATACCTCCTAATTACCTAATCAGGAATTGAAAAGACAATTTTTAAAAGAAAAACCTCAAGGATGAGCTTCCTGAACCATGAATTTGTTCCTATTTTTCAAAAAACCATTGAAAGATCAACCAGATTAAGATGGTTTGCACCTGATACACGAAGATCAGCCTGTAAACCGCCTCTATTTTCATCTTTTTTCCTTTACTGCAAACCGATTCCAAAACAAAAAAAACCGCCAAAAGGGCGGTTCTGGTTAATTTTTATTAATAGTTTCGTTCCGACCATTGATTTTCTGTTATGGTGCTTTGAATTTTCTTTCCGGATGAGTTCATTGCCTTCACATCTTTTACATACCAGCCGCGGCCGTTGACAGAAGCATCTGTTTTATAAACAAAACGGACAAATTTAGAATTTTCCGGAAGAAATGCCGTCTGCTGCTTCCATCCATCACTTTTTCCTGTAAACGCCATATCCGTCTTTTGCCATGTCTTGCCGTCTGAAGATGCTTCAACGGTTCCGTTATCACTGTTCTTTTCAATCTCATACCAGGTGTGGAAGCTGATGCTTTCAGCAGGTTCACTTAGTTCAAAAACAACAGGACGGGTAATCGAGTCGCCGTAGCCAGCAAACCATGCTTTTTCATTTCGTTTCAATGGAACAGGAATCGAGTCGGCAGCAGAACGCGCCACTTCCCGGCGTACAGGATTTAATGACGGAGTATTGCGCGTTGGATGAACGCGGTTGGTCAGGGTTAGAACGATCATCTTGTTTTTTTGGCTGACAACCATCGTCGTACCGGTAAAGCCCGTATGGCCTAGAGTCGCCGTATCTGATAGAGCATCCATGTACCAGCCTTGATCCAGCTCCCACCCCAGCCCATGGGAGTTGGAAGGAAACTGCGGAAGCTGATTTTCTTGAAGAAGTTCGACAGTAGATGGCTTTAGAATCCTCTTATGTCCATACTTTCCGTGTTGAAGCATCATATGAGCAAACACCGCCAGATCGTGTGCGGAGGAAAAGACGCCTGCATGGCCGGCAACACCATTAAGCGACCAGGCATTCTCATCATGTACCTCTCCCCATACGATGCCCCGGTTAATATATGGTTCATATTCTGTAGCTGCAATACGGGGTTTTAGGTAGGCCGGCGGATTGTACATCGTGTCTCGCATCTTCAGCGGACCCGTAATTGCTTCTTTAACGTATTGATCCAGCCTTTTTCCTGAAAGCCTTTCGACAAGAACACCAAGTGTAATCATATTCAGGTCACTATATGTATAGGTTGTTCCGGGTGCATTCTTTAATGGGTGAGTCAGCGCAATATGGAGACGATCCTCTCTGTTGCTTCCCATCTTATATAATGGAATGAACGGCTCAAAGCCGGAAGTATGTGTAAGAAGCTGGCGGATCGTCACGCTTTCCTTTCCGTTTTCCTTAAACTCAGGAATGTAGTCAGCCACTCGGTCATCCAGTTTAAATTTACCTTGTTCATACAGCTTCATTGCCGCTGTTGCCGTAAAGATTTTACTGATGGATGCCAGGTCAAAAATGGTATTTTTCGTCATCGGAACCGGATGCTCCATTTCTGTGAATTGATCATCCGTATAACGGGCGGCATAACCGTAAGCCTCCCATTTCGCAATTGAACCTTTCCTGGCAATTAATACAACACCGCCAGGGATCATCTTTGTTCCCATCGCTTTGTTCATCGTTGTGTCGATGCTGCTCAGTGATTCCGGGTGGAGCCCTGCACTTCTCGGGGTACCATTATGAATGACCGGTGAAGAGGAGCCCGGATGATTCCAGTCACCTCGGTGTTCATGATCCTGCTTTTCGCTTTGCGCCTTAGCCATCGCAGGCGCTCCTGCAGTTAAAGCTAGATTTATCCCTAATAAAATGGCTGCCGGCTGTTTCCATCTTCTTAACATTGCTTCTCCTCCGTTTTCAGAAAATTCAATTCATTAACTAAAGGGTAGCACGTTACACTGAAAAAGCCATGCCACTAAGGTCCTGATCTATATTTTTCCATTTCCTATTTTCCCATAACTTTTTCAATTACAAGACTTTCAACCAAGCAGATTTACTAGACTTTATCCCCCCTCACAAATCAATAAAGCGTGACTATTGCACCTGTTTTTTTCTTTACTTCCATACTATAATCTGATAGTTAATATTTTCTAAATATATGTTTATAGACAGGAAACGGAGAAATGGAGGGTGTTTAATGATCAGATGGCTTAAAAGAAAGAAATTCATTTCAAATGCATATATATCGCCAAACGATAGGAACCCCATTGATTCCCGTTCCTCAGCAGCAGCTCGTCTGGAGCCAAAATCCATTTCACCTGACAAAGAAGTTGAACATTATAACAGCAGGCTTTTGCAATTTGGCATTGATATCTGTCAGATGCCTAGGTGGACACCCCCGACAAAGAATACTAGAAAAGAAGCCTTCATCATCGCATCATACATAGCAAACGACATTGAACTACGATCATTTTTTCTTAACAAAAGAAGTCTGCCCACCTCCCAGCTTTTAAAAAAGTTTCAAAAGAAGAGCATCACTCGATATGCCCCCTATATTATCGCTACAGCTCTTATCGTGATTGAAGACTATCATAATCTTAAAGGCTATTTGCCAGAATAGGAGGCCCCTTTCGATGACTAAGGGAATTGTGGTAGAAGTTAAACGCCGCCATTTAATCGTTCTGTCAGAGGGCGGCATTTTTCGCAAAGTTAAAGTTTCAAACAGACAATATAGTGTTGGCAGTGATATATACTTGCCGAACGAATCGGAAAAACAACGGGCGGTCCTGCTCCCCGCCATTAGATGGAAAACAGCGACAGTGTTTGTGATGGCCCTGATCTTGTTACTTTTCCAATTTGCTCCTTATACAGGACAAGGTGTCTATGCCTATGTAGGGATTGAAATGAACCCAAGCATTGAGCTCGAAATCGATGATGACTTGCTCGTACAGAATATTAATGCTTATAATGCTGATGGAAAAAAAATTGTGGCGATACTCGAAGATTGGAAGAATCAGCCGATCGAGAAAGTTACAGAAAAGATATTTGAGATCTGCAGAGCAAAAGGATTTATTAAACCGAATCAGGAAGTCATCGTTACAACCACCATTAACAAAGATGTTTCAAAAAAAATACAGCGAAAGATCGAGCAAAAAATTAATTCTTTGATGGAAAAGAAAGCACAGGAAAATCAAATTGATATGACCTCATTAATCATGTCATATCAAGAGCGTAAACAAGCGAAAAAAATTGGCGTTTCACCCGGAAAATATGCGATTTTCATGGCTGCAAAAGAGGCAGGCATCCATATTACAAAGGCCGATATTAAACTAAAAAGCATTCAGGAACTGTCAGAAGTAGTGGGATCGATTAGCGACCTTCTCTCAACGGCACAATCGAATGAATATCACGACGTTGCCGTTTATGTTCATATTGAACCTGCTGCAGGACAAACAACTGCCATTCCAAAAACGGTCAACGATGACTCTTTGACAATTGTCGCTGATCCAGCCATCGTAAAAGCTGCAGAGCCGGTACCGGCCGTAAACGAGCCTGGTGCTCCTTCTGGAAGTTCTGACCAAAAAACTTCACCTGCATCAAGCAGCACGCCTCCCCCTTATGCAGGAAATGTAAAAGCACCAGCAGATGAAGTAAAATCAAATGGAGACGGACAGGCCACAACACCTTCTGCTCAGCCTTCGAGTTCCGTTTCAGTGCCAGAAAGAGCAGCGCCATCTCCAGCATCAGCAAACGAGACTGCCAAACCGGCTGAACCTGTTCCTGCCCCGGCTGCAAGCTCTAAGCCGGATGCAATAATACCAGCAGCAACAGAGAAAGAGAGCGGCAAACCTGCTCCTCCTCCAGCAAAAGAAGAAATTAAAAAGCCTGCTGCTGTTCCGGTGAAAGAAAAAGAAGAAACAAAACCAGAAGAAAAATGCAATAAAGAGGAAAACCAGAATACGGACTCAGCAAAACATGGGGGCACTGATACAAAAACGGATCGTTCTGCTTCAACTGTTCCTGCAAATGGAAGGGCTGATTCCACATTAACCAAAACATCGGACGAATCGCCGTCTAAAGAATCAGGACAGGAAGAAAGTCAAAGAAAACCAACTCTATCGTCTGAAGATACATCCTCCCCTGAAGCGGTGGTTCCTGAAACTTCTCCTTCAACAGAAAAAATCGGCACTGCAGGTCCAGACGAACTGTCTTCATCGGATGAAACACCGTTACCTGATTCAGAGGACAGATTTGCTCCATCCGTTGATTCACCGCATGAAGAACCGCTTGCAGCAAATGAAACACCAGTGGCTCAGGATGAAACAGTCCCGGCTTCTGAGACGAATGTAACAGAGAAGGCGGCAAAAGAACAGGCGGATTCAAGTGTAAGTAAAGAATTCATTCCGCTGACGACACGGTAGAGCATACTGAAGAAGTTGCAAGAGGAGAATCCTTTGAAACTGAAAGCCCTGTGTTGATCACGACCGCCGCTTAAAAGAAAATCCTGCCTGAACATTTTGTTCAGCAGGATTTTTTTATTGAAGGCGTGTTAGCCGTTCCTTTAAATAGCGATTTCTGCTCTTTATAAAATCTAAAATAAAATCGGGCTCATCATCAAAAAGAGAAAGTGACCGGTGCTTATAAGGATCTTTCACGAGGTAAGGCCGCAAATTTTTATGCAGTTGAAAGATTTTCTGCTCTAAAGCCCTGCATGTAAACGCGTCTTCCAGCACTTCTTCCATGATTTTCTTATATTGGCGCTTGAATGGACGATGAAGTAGAAGCCGTGCCGTCAGTGAGTTATAGCCTTCAATTGGGACGTACCTGTTTCCCATGATGTCCCCGTGGATATCCCTTCCCCAGGTTGCATCATAATCCCATGGCAGAATCTCAAAGCGGCCAGAATCACCGTTTTTATATAAAGCATAATTATGGATAAATCCATCAAAATTTTGAGTACATACGGCACCTGCGAGCCACTTAAAATATTGCTCCACGTCCAGAAGTCTTTCTATTTTTGGGGGGAAATCGTTTTCTGAGGCGGTAAGAATACACTTCATGAGTTTCCGCAGATTATTGAAGGAGTGGTCCTGATCATATTTTATTTCATAACCTGCAGTTATTGAACGCTTTTTCTTTTTCGTTGTGGGGTTATACTTGGAGAAGTTGGCATTTTCTGAAATGGCATAATAGATACTGCCCTCAGGCAGTCCTCTCTTTCTTAAAAATCTTTTATCCACCGACTCCAGCGCTAGATATATACCTTGATAAAGGTTGTTGATATAGAGGACGATATAATCGGCCTCAGGAGATAGCACACCGATCTCACGAAAGAAATCAAGGGAAAGCTTATTTCTCATCAGGGATGGATCTACATACTCTGCGTTCAAATGAATTTTTACTGCCCCATTAAAATCTTGTTTTTTTGAAAACTCAAGATCGTAGGATTTTTTAGGAAAGGACAAGATATGCGCACCCCTGAACTTTACTTCGGTGCTCCACGTTGTCCCGCCTGTTTTGATCTTCCCCTTAACAGGCTGCTTCGCCCACTTTCCTTTTTCAATGGTCTTTGCTCCTTTAATGGGAACTTTAAGGTAATATTTCGGTATCTCCTTATACTGCATTCCATCAGCCTCTTTCCCGTTTTACTTTATCTCTATGACAAAAAGAGCGGCACCGCTACAACCCAATTTTGTAAAAGTGGCATTAAATCTAAACGGATGTCCAAGCATAACGCAAAAACTTACGTACAATATTTTTGAAAAGAGGTTACAAGAGAATTCTTTTCACCTAAATAAAGTACGGGAGGTCTATTCATGGGCAGCGTATGGCATAATGATCCATCTGAAAGCTCCAGCGAATGTTCAAGCAAACATTCAAAGAAACGTTCCAGCTCAAGTTCAAGCTCAAGTTCAAGCTCCAGCTCAAGCTCGAGTAAACACAAACATTCAAGCAAACGTTCAAGCTCAAGCTCGAGCTCAAGTTCAAGTTCAAGTAGAAGATCTGGTAAGAGATCTGGCCGCAGAAGCAGCAGCAGCAGCAGTAGCAGCAGTAGCAGTCATCGATCACACAGAAGGAATCGAAAGATCGTGATTAAAGCGAACAAAGTGATTGTAAAACAAAAACGCAGTTCCAGCTCCGATTCCTGCCATTAAAAAAAACAGATAGGGCAATTGCTCTATCTGTTTTTTATGTCGATGGTAGGCAATAGCTGTTTTTTCATAGAAAGAGGCACTTGTACCATCGCCGATGGATGCTTGTTTACATATATTTTTACTATGTAACAACAAATCAATCTACAGTTCTGAAAGGAGAACATGAATGTCTGACTTTGATATGGAATCATTGGTTGGCAAAAACATCTATGTGAACAAAGGGGGACCGGAAGCCAAGTCAGGAAAGTTGCTTCACATGGGCTATAACTATGTTGTTGTAGGTGCAGATAATAATGAAGGGTGCGTTTACTATGCGACCCATCACTTAAAGAGCTTTGGGGAAGCCGTCCAAAATGACAACAATCAACAGCAAAACGGCAATGAAAACTCAAACCAAAACTCAAACCAAAACTCAAACCAAAACCAAACTTGGGAGTACTTCACACCTTCCTGCTTTTCCGCGATTATGGATAACATGATTGGCGAATACATCCAGATCAACCGCGGGGGCCCTGAATGTGGAAAAGGGAAACTGCTCGACAGCACTTACGATTATGTGGTCCTATCTAGTGACAACGACGGTGTCGTCTATTTTAATACCAAGCATATAAAAAGCATAAGTGTGGTTCAGCAGAACCAGCAATCAGATGATGACGGAGACGGTGAAAATGATTCTGAATCCGGCTCAGAGAGCGGAAAGTCTTCTGGCAAATCTTCTGGCAAATCCTCTGGTAAATCTTCAGGCCAAACATCTGGAAAAAGCAGCGGAAAACAATGGTGGGAGCAACAAGATGAGAACGGCTCTCAAAACCAAGCCGAGCAAGATCCTGAATACTTTAGAGAGTATGGCTTTAAAGATTTATTTGAACGCCTCAAATATAAAAAAGTTAAAATCAACCGCGGCGGTCCGGATTGCGTTGAAGGTATGCTGACAGATTACGTCGGCGGCTATGTCTGTGTGTATGGCGACAATGTCATTCACCGTATTCTTCCGCGTCATATTAAAAGCCTAAGCTTAAGCTATAACAACAACAATAATAACAACAATAACAACAATAACAATAATGACAACAACAAGGATAACAACAAGGATAACGACAAGAACAAGAACAATGACAAGGACAAGAATAACGACAAGAGCAAGAATAACGACAAGAACAAGGACAAAAACAAGAACAATAAATCAGGTAAATCCAGCAAGTCTGGCAAGTAATCTCAAAAGCCCTTCAGAAATTCTTCTGAGGGCTTTACTCGTTTGCAGATTTCGATGTTTTGCTCATTTTTTTCTGGGACATACTTGTACTATCATGTTTGTAGGATGTGCTCTATGAAATTTGAAGAATTCTTTTTTTCATACTTGCGGCTCCCTATGCTGATTCGCTTATTCAGCATCATCGGATCCCTGATGATTCTATTCGGTGTCCTCATTCATTTTTTAGAGCCGAAAAACTTTCCAACCGTATTTGTAGGAATCTATTGGGCGGTCATGACAGCGGCAACCGTTGGTTTTGGGGATTTTGTTCCCAGATCCTTTAGCGGCCGGTTTATCGCCATCCTTCTTGTTTTTTTGGGAGGATCTTTTATCGCTTTTTTTACCGTTAATGCGGCTTCAGCTGTTATTAAAAGCCAAAATAAATATAAAGAAGGGAAACTCATGTTTAACGGAACAGGACATCTATGTATTGTCGGATGGAATGAACGGGCAAAGCAGACCATCAGTACTCTATCACAAGAACAGGACTCATTCACCATCATGATCATTGATTCGTCACTGAATGAAAATCCCTTGTCCGATCAAGGGGTATTTTTTATAAAAGGCAGCCCCGCTAAGGACGAGACGTGGGAGAAGGCTAACATTAAAGAGGCAAAGGCTGTTCTTTTGACAGCTGACCAAAATATGAAAGAAGCTGAAGCGGATATGCACACCATCCTATCCATTATTACAGTTAAAGGGCTTAATCCTTCCGTTCATGTGATGGCTGAAATATTGACACCGGAACAGCATAACAACAGCATGAGAGCCGGTGCCGATGAATTGATAAATACAACAAATCTTGCCAGTGACTGCATGGCTCAAATTAGTTTCCAATCGATGAGAAAAGGGTAAGGAACGGTTCCTTACCCTTTAGTCAGCCAACAATTGGGACTCTGTTTTTTCAATCAGTTTTTTGCCGATGCCGATCCATTTCTCATCGATTGATGCATCCGGATCCTGAGGCTCTGAGAACTGGTTTAAGCTTCCTGACAGGTTTCCTGCACTGACATTGTCATCGAGACCGATCTGATATTTGTGAGCGAGGAGGAACGGTTCTCCCAAGGTCACCATCGCTCCATCGTCACCGATTTCCTTTTCATACGCCGTAAACGGCACTCTGACGAATGTATAGCCGACTTCATCATCCAGTTTGTAATCAAAATAGCCGTGGTCATAATCCCAGTTGCCTCCGATTGTATAACCAATCTGCTTAAGCTTATCCTCCAGTTCATTAAACGCAAACACTTCATTCTCCAGCTTGCTTTGTAACGGAATCATTCTTATCTCCTTTATTGGTAACGGTTTACCTTTTATCATCCCCCAAAAGCATAAAAAATAAAGCCCCTGCCCTGCGGGCTAGGAGCTTTATGATTTAAAGACGTTTTTCAAGTTCTTCCTTTTCTTTTTCAAAACCAGGTTTACCGAGAAGCGCAAACATGTTTTTCTTATAGGCTTCAACCCCTGGCTGATCGAATGGATTTACTCCAAGAAGATAGCCGCTGATGGCACAAGCCTTTTCAAAGAAATACACCAGATATCCGAAATGATACGGTGTCATTTCCGGAATGTTCACGATCAAGTTCGGCACGCCGCCATCCGTATGCGCAAGCAATGTCCCCTGGAACGCTTTCTTGTTCACAACGTCCATGGTTTGTCCTGCAATGAAGTTCAGCTTATCCAGGTTTTGATCGTCTTCCTCGATCGTCATTTCTTCACGTGCCTTCTCGACATTCAGGACAGTTTCAAACAAATCACGGCGTCCCTCCTGCACATATTGGCCCATGGAGTGCAGATCCGTTGAAAAGTCAACAGATGCTGGATAGATGCCTTTGTTGTCTTTCCCTTCACTTTCACCATACAGCTGTTTCCACCATTCGGAAACATAATGAAGGTTCGGTTCATAGTTCACCATCAATTCGATCGTTTTACCTTTATTGTAAAGCGCGTTACGAGCAGCTGCATATTGGTAAGCTTCATTTTCGGCAAGGTTCGGATTGGAATAATCCTTGCTCGCATCTGCCGCTCCGCTCATCATTTCTTCGATGTTTACACCGCTGACTGCGATCGGAAGAAGCCCTACCGCTGTTAGCACGGAATAGCGTCCGCCTACATCATCAGGAATCACAAAGCTTTCGTAGCCTTCTTCATCTGCCAGTGTTTTTAATGCACCTTTTGCACGGTCAGTTGTGGCATAGATACGTTTTCGTGCTTCTTCTTTGCCATACTTCTCTTCAAGGAACTTGCGGAAAATACGAAACGCAATGGCAGGTTCAGTCGTTGTTCCAGATTTAGAGATCACGTTTACGGAAACATCTTTGCCCTCTAATACATGAAACAAGTCTTTAACATACGTAGAAGAGATGTTTTGCCCTGCAAAGATAACCTGCGGGGTTTTGCGTTCTTCTTTAGAAAGCAGATTGTAGAACGAGTGATTGAGCATTTCAATCGCCGCACGGGCTCCTAAGTAAGATCCGCCGATACCAATCACGATCAGCACATCAGAATCACTTTTGATTTTTTCGGCACTTTTTTGTATACGCGCAAATTCTTCCTTATCATAGGCTGTCGGAAGATCGACCCATCCTAAAAAGTCGCTTCCAGCACCAGTTTTATCATGGATTTGCTCGTGTGCTGCTTTTACTAATGCAGATAAATTAGATACTTCATGCTCACCTAAGAAAGGCAAAGCCTTGCTGTAATCAAAATGCAGTTTATTGGCCATGTTTAAACGCCTCCGTTTTTTGTTCTGGTTTCTTTTACTTTAACCAAATAAAAAATGTTAATCAAGAAAACGGCCGCTTGAAAACGTTTACTCCAAGTAGTCGTAATATTTAGAAAAAATGCGAATCCTCTGAATAAAAAAAGAGAGGGAACTCCCCTCTTTTTCCTTATAGAGACATACGAAGAATTTCGAGTACATCCTTTTTATTCAACTTTTTAAAATTACCGAATTCACCATTTGCCATGGCTTTGTCTGCAATGAGATCAAGCTTTGAATCGTCGATGTCATAGTCTGCAAGACGATGAGGTGCACCGATAGAAGTCCAGAATGCAGACAGCTTGTCAATACCTTCGAGCGCAACTTCACGGTCTGATCTGCCTTGTGGATCTACGTTAAACACACGGACAGCTAATTGCTTCAAGCGTTCAGGTCCTTGATCAATCACGTGGCGAAGCAGGTTCGGGAACAGGATCGCTAATCCGCCGGCATGAGGAATGTCATAAACGGCCGAGACCGCATGCTCAAGATTATGAGTCGCCCAGTCACCTTTTACCCCCATAGCAATCATTCCGTTCAGTGCCATTGTCCCGTTATAAAGAACCGTTTCACGCAAATCATAATTTTCAAGATCATCTACTAATTTAGGAGCTGCTTCCATAACCGTTTTAAGGATGGATTCAGCAAAACGGTCTTGAAGGTGTGCGTTCTCTGTATGGTTAAGGTACGTTTCAAGAACGTGAGACATCATATCCACCATTCCGTAGATCGTATGGTCTTTTGGCACTGTAAATGTATTCACTGGGTCAAGAATAGAGAACTTAGGGAACACCAGCGGGCTTCCCCATCCATATTTTTCATTCGTTTCCCAGTTTGTGATAACAGAACCAGCGTTCATCTCAGAGCCTGTAGCGGCCAGGGTAAGAACCGTACCGAACGGAATCGCATCTTTAGGAGTGGCTTTTTTGGTTACAAAATCCCAAACGTCCCCATCGTATTTGGCTCCTGCTGCGATCGCCTTTGTGCAGTCAATAACACTTCCTCCGCCCACTGCAAGGATGAATTCAACATTGTTCTCTTTGCAGATCTCAATCCCTTTTTTAACCGTAGTCAATCTGGGATTTGGTTCTACACCGGATAATTCATGAACTTCAGCACCCATTTTTTTTAGCTCGCCGGTTACTTGATCGTAAAGTCCGCTCCGTTTAATGCTTCCGCCCCCATAAACAAGCAGTACTTTTTTCCCGTAGGGTTCCATTTCAGAAGATAACTGGCTAAGCTGCCCTTTACCGAAAACTAATCTTGTCGGATTATAGTACGTAAATGAATTCATTTATTTTTTCCTCCTTCATTTCCAATACTTCGTTAGTATTATCTATCAGATGGAAATTAAAAGTAAAGTAATCGGCTTAAAGCACTGATACCTTAGCAAAACTTAAACAAACATTTAAACAAACATTAAATTTCATAGGGAACGATGTTTATGTTTAAGTGGTAGGTGGAAATGTATAATCCTAACAGAAAGATGTCATCCTATTACTGCTATCTATTTAATCCCTAAGGGAGGTAATGCCATGAATGGATTACAGCGCACGGCATTAGCATTAGTTATCATTGGTGCCATTAACTGGGGTCTTATCGGTTTCTTCCAATTCGACTTGGTGGCGGCGGTCTTCGGCGGACAAGATGCAGCTCTTTCCCGCATTGTTTACGGGCTGGTTGGATTATCCGGCTTATACTGCCTGACTCTCCTTTTCAAACCGTCACATGAAGTTGAACGAGAAGACAGCATTGAAACCAACCGCGTGTAATATGTACGTTGAAATATAAAAAAGGTTCTTCCTCTAAGGGAAGAACCTTTTTTATTACTTCTTAAGGCGTTTGTTCAGTTGAGCTTGACGGTCTGTAGACTCTTTCAACCACTCTTTAAGTTTAGCTTCAAGTGTGTTAAAGCCTTTGGAAGAATCTTGAGCCGCTTGCTTCTTCGGTGCAGGACGGCGCTCCTTTTTAGGAGCTTGTGCCGGAGCTTCCTGAGTTTGACGGATGGACAAAGAGATCTTCTTAGAATCCTCGTCAACAGAAAGGATTTTAACCTGAACAACATCCCCCACTTTTAATACGTCGTTAATATCTTTAACAAAGCTATGAGAAACCTCAGAGATATGAACTAATCCCTGAACTTCGTCGTTTAAAGCGACGAAAGCACCAAACGGTTTAATTCCTGTTACTTTACCTTCAACGATGCTACCAACTTCAAAATTCATGAAAACACTCCTAACTATTTTTTAACCTATTAAGTATAACACATACAGGAAATAAAATAAAACGAATGAAACAGGATAAAACCTCCTGCCCATGCCTGTTTCCGAGCAAATAGGGCATAAGAATGACATTTGCATCATTCCCATACCCATATTTGCATGAAATGGAAACTTTTTTTACAAAAAATCAGACTAAGTTCTCCGGATTTAACAAAGCTTCTGCTTGTTCTTCGGTCACATATCCTTTTTCTACAGCTACTTCTTTTACTGTTTTGCCCGATTGATAGCTTTCCTTTGCTACTTCTGCCGCTTTTTCATATCCTATTCTTGGATTTAATGCGGTAGCTATCGCCAGGCTTTGTTCCATCAATGCGTTAATACGGCCTTCATTCGCTTCAAGGCCGCTGAGACAGCGTTCGGTAAAGACCTTCATCCCCGAAGACAGAATGGTGATGGAATGAAGAAGGTTGAAGCCGATGACCGGCATCATGACATTAATCTCAAGCTGGCTGCCGATCCCGGCTGTAGTAATGCATGTATCATTGCCGATGACCTGGGCACAGATCATATACATGTTTTCAAGAATCACGGGATTTACTTTTCCAGGCATGATGGATGAACCCGGCTGAACAGCAGGCAGGATAAGCTCTGCTATTCCTGTCCGGGGTCCTGAGCTAAGGAGACGCAGGTCAGAGGAAATTTTAATAAGATGGATCGCCAGCTCTTTCAGATGGGAGCTGATCTGGATGGCAGCCCCGTTATTCTGCATGAATCGGAAGCGGTCCGTCGGGTTTCTGAACGGCAGGCCGGTTCTGTCGGCAACCTCCTTGATCGCGCGGTCCGCATATTCAGGGTGGGCGTTGATTCCCGTGCCTACTGCATTTCCCCCAAGTCCGATCTCAAAGAGGAAAGGCTCACTCTGTTTGAAGGCCTCATATGCTTTTTGCAGGCTTTCCGCATATCCCCCAAATGAGTGTCCGAGCCGCATCGGAACAGCATCCTGCAAGTGGGTTCTTCCTGATTTGATGATATGGTGGAATTCCGCCTGCTTATTCCTCAGCGCAATTATCGTTTCCTCGAGCGCAGGATAAAGCTTCTCATACAGTTCCTGTGCTGCTGCGACATTGATGGCAACATGGATCGTATCATTGGTAGACTGGGCCATGTTTACATGATCGTTCGGATGGACCTTGCTCCAATCTCCTTTTGAACCGCCGAGAAGCTCAGAAGCACGGCTGGCGATTACCTCATTGGCGTTCATATTCTGTGATGTTCCTGCTCCAGCCTGATAAGCATCAACGACAAACTGATCTTTCAGTTTGCCTTCCATAATTTCCTCTGCTGCTTGAACAATGGCATTGGCTCGTTTTTCATCGAGCTCTCCGCAGTCCCGGTTGGCTGCAGCTGCGCTCGCTTTGATGATCGCCTGTGCCCTAACAAAAGCAAAAGGCAATGTTTGCCCGCTGATCGGAAAATTCTCCACCGCCCGCTGGGTCTGGGCCCCATAGTATGCCTCCTTGGGCACCTTCACTTCTCCTAGCGTATCCTTCGCTATCCGATATTCTGTCATCCTTGGCACATCTCCTTTCTATTATCGGTGCCTGGCACCACGATTACAAACATGTCAAAAAGGGGTGCCAGGCACCGTAATCCAGGCACCATAATCTACACAGTCTCTGTATTCCCTTTTTTCCTTCTTTTATGGTTTAACTTTTGGAGAGCTGTCCATAATGATAAGGCAGCATTCAATATTCCCCCTTTTTCTTTTGACAGGCATGCCACCACATGCCTGTCTTTTTTGTCTTTTCTTGCATCGCAGAAAATAAAAAAAGCCTCCTAAACACAGAGACCTTGTACAGCAATACAAATCATTCAGAAGCCGCCCGGTTCGTCCTGTTTTTATGTAAGGAGATGACCCTGGCAGGAGATTTATTAATTTTTCGGTGCTCAGTCCTGAAACCGGCTTTTTTTTGTTTCATGAAAGTCGCTTTTGAAATGGGGCGGGGACGGGACCACGAAATAGACTCCGGGTTTCTCCAGGAATCATGGGTGATCAGCTCAGTTTTATAATAATAGCAATTCCCGCTTAAGTATTCTTCACATATATATAATACGGTGTGTTTACTATGCATCCGTTTTTCGCTCCATTTTTTGATACATTATCCCCTTTTTTATCCGCATTATTCATGGAAAGAGCCTGAAGTTTAGATCTTCAAGCCCTTCACTTCCTTATCTAAAGAACCACCATAAACCTCCAAAGATAAGGAGAAGTATAAATATGATAATCAAGACAGCCCAAATCCAGCCGTAACCATATCCACCGCCGCCACCGCCGCCTACGCCATAGCCGTAGCCGTAGCCATAGTACGGAAAGCCACCACCATAAGGATATGCCATATATTACAAACCTCCTTCATCTGTTGCGTCCTACACACTAATAAAATATGTTGGACCAAGGTAAAAAGGAATAGCGGCAAGCGCGGATTTTGTGCATGTTCAAGGAAATTATTTCTTTTGTAAATGGAAAAAGATTGGACAAAATAATGGTGACGCAAGGATGATGGAGGAATGCAATGGAAACGAAAACACAGCCGCTGCTTACTCCGGCATATCGGAAAAGAATAGGCGAAGTCGAACTTTATTATGAAGATTTTCAGCATAAGAATTCTGATGCCCAAGTCCTCATTTTAATTCATGGGTTTCTTTCTTCCACCATCAGTTTTCGGCAGCTGATTCCCCATTTAACAGAAGATTATCGCGTGGTGGCCATTGATTTGCCGGGGTTTGGTAAAAGCGAAAAATCAAAAACCTTTAAATACTCACTGGAAAGCTACGGAAAGCTCGTGCTCGCGTTCATCAAAGAGATGGGATGGAAAGATGTCGTACTTATTGGTCATTCCATGGGCGGCCAGGTCGCACTCCATGCCTCGATGCAAGATGGAAAATGGATCAAGAAGATTGTACTCCTCGGCTGCTGCGGGTATGTTAAACGGGCGAAAACCACCATGATCTGCTGCTCCTATCTGCCCTTTTTCTCTTGGGGATTAAAAAGATGGGTGCTGAAAAAGGATCTTCGCCATAATTTAAGCGGGGTCCTCCATAATATCGACCTTGTTACGGACGATTTAATCAAGGATTATAGAGCACAATTTTTAGAGGAAGGATTCTTTGACAGCTTGATTCGTCTCCTCCGCCACCGAGAAGGAGACTTAAAGCCTTTTGAACTGAATACTATCGTTCATCCCATTCTTCTCATTCACGGCAACGATGATAAAGTCATCCCATTAACTACCGGTAAACGGCTTCACAGTGATTTAAAAAATTCGAAGCTCATCGTTTATAAAGATGCCGGACACCTCATCATGGAGGAAAAGCCGTTAGATTTAGCGAGAGACATCAAACAATTCATTTCAAACGAAAAAGAAGCGCTGCAGACGTCTGTCTGAGCGCTTCTTTGTTCATTGGTTGTTCTCCCGGCTCTTCATCATCTGCTGCCAAACCGAACCTGCAGCTTCCTCACCGCTTTGGATGCGTTCGAGAGCAATCTTTGCCTGCAGTCGCACTTCAAACTCTGGATCGTCTTCTGCGTCTTCTAGTGCCGGGATGGCCGTTTCATCTCCTACTTCAAACAGGAATCGTGCAGCGCGCCAGCGAACGAGCTTGTTCTTGTCATGAAGCGCGTCACACATGGCAGGAATGGCACTCGGATTCCCAAGGTCGGATAAACAATCTCCTGCCGTCCGGCGAACCGCGACGTTCTTGTCCTTCAATCCCGCGTATAGGAGAGGAAGTACTGCCTCATCTTCGATCATGCCAAGATAAACAACGGCCAGGCGGCGGATGGAAGGTTTCGGATCCTTCAATGCCTGCTTTAACACCATAATATCATTAACGGTTGGATTCATTCGTTCCAAAGCGGCATACCGGGTGTGCCAATCTTCATCCTGCATTTTTTCAGCGACTTCGGATGTTGATACTTCCTCTTTTGGTGCTTCTTTTCCGGATTCCATGGCAAAGGCCTGTTCCACTAGTTTTTGAACCCGATCTTGATCATAAGCGGCCGCAATCTCTTCTACCACTTCCTGTGCGATTTGTTCAAACGTTCCGTAGCGAACACCCTGCTCTACCCATTGACGTTCCATCACAAGGTTATCAGACGCTTTTTGAGCTTCGAGCGCAGCTTTCATAAAACGCTCCGGAAGGCCGGCGCGCCGTTCTTCATTTTCGGTTTTCAATTTCACCTGCATCGGCAAGCCCCTGAACATTTGAATGAGGACTGTAATTTCCAAGTATTCTTCTTCCTTTTTCTCCTGTCCGGCAGCTTCAGACAGCTGTTCATCTGAATCTCCGAAAACTTCCCGGACACCAGCCAGCACCTCTTCCCAATCTGCCCGCGGATGGCGGTCAAGTGCGATGAAATCAGCCACATGGTAAACGCTTTTCACGCCTTCCACTTTGAAAATTTTTTGGATATAGTCAGGTGCACCCTCCAGGTTGTCCTTCGTGTAGTTGTAGCGTTCATTCCCCGGCAGCGTTTCGTCCATGTTAATTTTCATGGAGTTTGGACTCGGTGTTGGTTCAATGCCCTTAATTTTCATACGCTCACCCCTTAAATCAAATTCTGTTCTTTTATATAGGAAAGCATTTGTTGCTTTTCACGGTCAGTAAACTTATATTCACAGTCTACACCTTCATCATGAACGATAAAATCCTGAACCTCGCCATCACGATCGAATACAACAAGTGCGCTTGGATCATGCAGATCAGCAGGAAGCTTCGTCTGTCTTGACAGATCAAAATTCAAATATACATTAATCCAATGCTCGCCCTCCATCACTTCAGGATAAAACGCGCCAAAATCCGCTTCGAAATAATTTTGAAATCCATACTTATACATAATGTTCCCCCGTATTTGCTTTAAGCTTCACTTCTATTATAAACAATCGTCAGAGTTGAAACAAAGATAGCGGTTTTTCTTACGTTTTACAGTTTTCGGCTCTGACACAAAAAGAGTTGATCAAGGTCCTTTGACTTCGATCAACTCTTCGCGTGATTCCTTATATTTTTCTTAATACGGCACGAACGGGACTTCCGTCCGCTTCTTTTAGCGGCAAAGGCAGCGCGATCAACTCATATTCTCCTGGCTTTACATCATCAAGGACTATACCCTCTAAAATATGAATGCCGTTTTGGCGAAATGCATGGTGAGCAGGAAGCTCTTTGCTGTCGAGAGGATCCACTGATGGAACATCCACGCCAATGAGCTTTATTCCTTTTTCTGCTAAAAAGGCAGCCAGCTTTTCATCAAGATAAGTAATGCGTTCTGGAAAAACACTTCTGTCCTTCCAAGACCCCGTCTTAAGAAGCACGCGTTCCATTCCTTCCAGTGGGATGTCCGCCAGCTCCTCAGGCCCAACTGTATCCTTACCCGTAACATCCACCAACAGAGCCTTCCCGGCATAGAGCTCTATATCCAGATCCAGCACACGTTTTCCTTCATTGTCAAAGTGGTACGGTGCATCGATATGGGTTCCTGTGTGTGTGCTCATTTGCACTTTGCCGACATTCACGGATCCTGAATCCGCTTTCTTCCAGGCTAACTCGAACGAATACGGAGTGTCTCCTGGCCAGGCCGGAACAGAAGGAGTTAATGGCATGGAGATATCAATCAGTTTTCCACACATTAAGCGATCACCTCTCGTACGTTTGAAAATTTTTCATACTGTTTCTCTTTCATAATTTTCTTTAACCGATGAACAGCTGAATGGACATCTTCAAATGAAGTGTAGAGCGCTACAGGTGCGAGGCGGATCACATTCGGTGCCCGGAAATCAGGCACAATTCCGTTTTCTTTTAAACTTTTGCAGATCCTGGCTGCCTCCTCATGCTCGAGGCACACATGTCCTCCCCTCCGATCGTCATCTTTTGGGTTCCCAATGGAAAAACCAAAACCCGAAAGCTCTGTTTCAATCAGTTCCATCATATAGTTTGTCAGCTTAAGAGATTTTTCTCTCAGCCGATCCATGCCGGCCTCAGCAAAAATTTCGAGCGACCCGATTAATGGAGCCATACTTAAAACATGAGGCGTTCCGATCTGATAGGCACCTGCAGACTCAGCTGCAATAAAATCGTGATCCATATCAAACTGCTTTTCTTTATTCGAACCAAACCAGCCGGCAAGGCCAGGCTCCTTTCCAAAATGCTTTCGATTAACGTACAATCCTGCCACACTTCCTGGTCCAGCATTGAGGTATTTATAATTGCACCAGAACGCAAAATCCACTTCCCACTCTGACAGCTGATGAGGAACAGCACCAATGGAATGGCATAAGTCGAACCCGATGAGTATTCCACGCTGATGTGCTTCCTCTGTTAAACGTTTTATATCGAGAAGCTGGCCGCTTCGATACAAAACAGAGGGCAGCACAATGAGCGCAATCTCATCTGTCATTGCATCAATAATATCTTCTTCCTCAATTAATCTTCCGTCTCGGCTTTTCACTCTGATTAAATGCTGGCCGGGATTCAGATCTAGCAATGACAGCTGGCTTTTCAAAGCATAAATATCGGATGGAAACGTTAATTCATCTGCCAATATTTTCTTTCGTGTTGCTGACGGCTTGAAAAAAGTGGAGGCCATCTGATGGAGGTTGACTGTTGTTGAACCAGTAACAATCACTTCATCATGGTAAGCGCCAATTAAGGGCGCGATTTTTTCCCCAAGCGCTTCACTTAACGTAAACCACGGATGTTTTCCGTTCATCCAGCCGTCAATTCCGAAATCTCTCCAATCTTTTAACGACTCCATCAGTGTTTTCTCTGCTCTTTTCGACAGAAGCCCCAACGAATTTCCATCTAAATATAGAACGTTTTGATGGGTATAAAATTCACTTTTAAGATGATGCAATGGATCCTTACTGTCCAATTCTTTCCATTTCTCTTTATCCATCAACGCTTCGCTCCTATTCTGTTTTATTATTTTATATTAAACAACTGGGAGCAAACTATCAATGTAAGCGGTTTCTTTACTGTTATATTACAATTACATAACAGGCAAATTACGACATATTACTAGAGAATAACATCCTATAATAAAAATGTGAATTAAGCACTATGAATTGGTTAAATTTGTATCATCAACTGCCTGTCGGTAACGCCACCCTCCAGTTAAAGGGCAAACATGGCTGAAAAGCATGGACGCAAAATCACAGGTCTAAGGGAAATAACTATGTCGGCTGGATTACCTAGAAAACCACCAATTTCAGGAGGGAAACATGCAAAACCTAAACGAAACACATCTTGATCAAGAATGGGTAGTTTTGATTTTACAAGCTAAAAAATTAGGATTAAGCCTGGAGGAAGTACGAAAGTATCTGCAGGAATCCTACATACAACAAAATATGCCTTTAGTTAAAGCGACATCAGGGTGATGTCGCTTTTGCTCTATTTACAGCCTATAGTCCATAAATGTATAATGAAATCAAATTTGGAGTAAAAAAGAGGGATCATCATGATTGGTGAACTTGTGAAAAAATATCGAAAAGAAAAAGGTCTATCTCTATCCGCACTAGCAGAACGAGCAGGTATCGCCAAATCCTACCTCAGCTCCCTTGAGCGAAACATACAAACCAATCCTTCTGTACAGCTGCTCGAAAAGCTGGCCGCCGTCCTGGATATTCCTGTTGAAAAATTGCTGAATGAAAAAGCTGAGGTCAATGAGGCGGAGCTGGATTATGAATGGGCAGAGCTCGTAAAGGAAGCTATGCAGTCTGGTGTCAGCAAAGACCAATTCAAAGAATTCCTTGAATTCAACAAATGGAAAAATAAGAACCAAAGTTAAACCGGCGTCTGGATGGACTCCGGTTTTTTATACATAAACATCGATGAGTGGAACGAGTTGCTTAAATGGATAAGGTATAATATAAGCTGTAAGCAGGTCCTTCTTGTTTTCCCATATCATCAATCGCTCTCTCACATAATCAAAAGGTGCTCTTCCCTTAAATTCATTATTAATATATAATTCACATACGTTTTTTCCACAGTAAATCACCTTCACTTTATTTCCAGCCACTTCACTTAAATAGATTCCACTTTCGAGCCGTATCATTTCTCTGCATCATCCTTTGGCTGCTGTTTCCAGCGTTTATAGGTGTAACAACGGAGTCTCCTCTTGATGGATACCCATTTTGCTTCCGTTACTGGTTAACAATCTTTATTAACTTAGCCTTCACAATATACCGGTGTGTCGGGTTTTTGAAGGGATGACAGGTAATTAAAGTGATGATGTTTTCGTTTGTTTTACTATGTAATACAGACAGATCAGTCGGTTTGACGATATCTTTAGCGAACATCCGATACGTGAGGGCTTTTTCTTTTGTTGCAATGGTGATGAAATCTCCCATTTTCACTTCCGTCAATCTATTAAACTGTTTACCATACGTATAGCTTCTATGGGCAGCAATGGCCGCATTTCCGTTTTCACCGATGGCAGAGGTGCCGGAGATATGTCCAGCGGCAATTTTCAAATTGGCCAGACTGGCACCTTCCAGAATCGGTAAACGGAGGTGAATTCTTTTGATCTCCAGTGTTCCAAGTAAACGGTTGGGCTGTGGACTTCTCATGGAGGGGTTCACAGGTTTTTCTGTTTCAGTGAAAACTTGATTTAACTTTTTGTAGTTGTCCTTTGCTTGTTCGTTGGGCGGGTGATTCCATGACTTAAGTAATTGGTTCTCCTGGTTCGTGTAATAATAGCTCTTTAGCTTTGGATAACACATCGTTAAGATTCCAGCAGTGATCAGCACATATGCTAGCCACCTCATAACTTACTCCCTTTTAAAAGGATTCGGGATTACAGACTTCTTCACAAGCAGAAGAATTAACCCTGATGAGAAGATGAAAAAGCCTAGAATCATGATAGGATAAGGACTGCTTTCACCGGTTTTCGGCAAGGTTGAAATGCCTGGTGTTGTATTGTTTGATGGTGGATCAGTTTGTTTGGACGGCGGTGTGTTGTTGTCTGTTGTGGTGTCATCTTGATTGCTTGGCGGGTTATTGATATTAGTGTCTGATGTCAATAGTACAAGTTCAAATTCAGTTTTCAATCCTTGAAATTCGTTTCCGGATTCCCAGGGAAATGAAATCGTTGCTGTTAGTTGTTCTTCTGTTCGTGGTTGTAGTTTACGCGGTTGTAGTTTCTTGAAGCCGCTGAGTTTTCCTTCATAAACAACTCCATTTTTATCACTTAATTTAAGAAAAAGCTGATTAAAGAATTTTTTAGAACCGTTCTTGTAATTGGATTTTGTATTATAAGTAAAAGGAACATTTCCTTTGTTTTTTACCACTAATGTTCTGGTCGCCCAGTCTCCGGGTTTCATGTTGTTCACATCAAAAAGAGACTCGGTTGGAGAGGTTGCAAAATCTATTTTTGAGGTTGTATTCGATGCATCTGTTTTCCCAAAAGGAAAAAAAACAATAAGGGTAAGCAGCAGTGAAATGGAATATACAAACACAATTTTAAATTTATTTGAGTTAAATATCATGATCTGTACCTCCTCGCTTTTAAATTGGAGGTCTGACTTTGTTCCTCGCATAACATCTATACTATAAAAGAAAGGTGGGATGCCCCACCTTCCCTTTTAATTTAAATTACTTTGCTACGCCAGCACCCTGCTTGCCTTCAAATGTCCAATTAAGAGTTAAAGAATCACCTTGGAATTTGTTTTGGTCAGCACCATTCTCAACAAACTCATATTGTACATAAAGTGTATCATCTGTACCAGCTGCAAGTTTTCCGCCTCTTTCTGCTAACCAGCCACCAAAGATGTTGCCTTTTATTACATCTGGTGACAATGTTTTAAGTTGTGCAAGTGTAGTTGAATAAATCGGGGCATCAAGCTTATCAGCATTTATCAAGAAGTTAACGCGGATATGGCTACCAAAGTCTTCTCCTGCATTGTCACCTTTAGCATCATTAACTGTATAATCTGTAGCTAAGTTAATAGTCGCAATGTCTAGATTTCCAGCATTCGCTAGTTTGAAAGATCGAAGCATTGTGTCTCCAGGTTTGATTTTATCTACGTTAATAATCGTTGTGGGATTAGCATTTAAATCCAATGTTCCCGCTGCAAATGTGCCATTTGTTTTAGCTGAATCACTAAAGTATGCATACGTCCCTCCACCTACTAAAGACAATCCTAATGCTGCTGAGGCTACCCCTAAACCTAATTTCTTTTTCAAACTCATGTTCAACTTCCTCCCCTTCCCCATTTTCCATGGGTATGTAGTGTTTTATATTGAACCTGCAAAGAGATTTCTCTGCAGAGTTGCAACCGTTAATTGCTTACTGGCGGTGTCTCTTCTTTTTTTGTTACTTCGATTTCCCGAAAGGCTTTCCAGATGGTGACCACAGAGTAGATAAGAAGGAGAATTCCGGGAACGATCATCAATAAAGTGGTACCTTTTTTGGATTGTGCAAACTCCATTCCGTATCCCACATAAGGAACGGTGAACCCTTTGTATTCTGCGACTACGTTGTTAGCAAGTACCGTTTCCAGGTCGGGGGCATCATTGTTATCACCCTTTGTGACGTATCTGGTATTTGATCCGCTGCCTTCCACTTTGTTTATCCTGTGGGTAATCAATTTATTTTCAGAAGCCTTAAAGGTTATGACGTCACCCTTTTTAAAACGGGTCATGTCACCACCAGGCTTAACTGCAATGATTGATCCTGTGTGGATTCGCGGTTCCATGGAGCCGGATAGGACTGTTTTTAGCTGGTAACCGAGAAAACTAGGATCTCCTCCTGAAGCTTTTGACGAGATGACTATAACTGCCATAAACAACAAGGTTGCAAATAAAACAGTTGTAACAATATTGCTAAGCCATTTTTTAACTTTGATTGTCTTCATTACTATCACCCTTCTTTGAATCTGGAACTGTCATTTTTTGATCTATTGAATTTTGCTCGGCATCTTTTTCGGCGTCTTTATTTACAGCTTCTTTGTCCTGTTCACCGTCATTGGTTTTACTATCTGGTGCTGGCTCTGGTTCTTTTGTTTCATCCTTAACTTCTGCAGGCTTTTCAGCCGGTTTTTCCTCTGTATTGTCATTACCTGAATCGCCAGACGCTGGTTTTTGTTCCTTTTCTTTCTCGCTCACTATATTTTCTTTTTTGCCATCCTTACTTTTATCTTCATCTGTATCTTGTTGATTACACCCAGTTATTGTAATTCCATCACTCCAAAGTTCTCCCTTACCTGGATGTCCTGGTCTCTGGAATGCTTTAAACTTATAAACACCATCTTTCGTTGGCAAATATGTAAGGGTTTCTTTTTGGTTCTTTGTCAGCGCATCAATTTTTCCAGTATCGACTTTACTGCCATCCTTCGGATATCCTTGTTCAGCCCACCAAACTTCGTATTTAACAGGATCCTGCATCTTCTCACCCTTGTTTACTATTACAGCGCTAATACTGCTGCATGAAGCTTCGTTAGATGCCGATAGGAAGGTCAGTGAGCTTTTATCCCACTTCCCGTCATCGGTCTCCCAAGTCCCTGCCATAATCGTTCCGCTAACTTTGGATGTATCATTAAAGTAGGCATTTGTAGTTCCGGTCAGACCGTAAAGGGAGTACATAAGTGAATAAAATATAATGCCAGCTTGTAAACTTAAAACATATACCCAATGCTTCTTTCTGAACTTTCTCAATCGCTTGCTTCTGATGTGTCTCCCTCCTTTTTTACTAAGGACTTAGACTCTGCTCGTGTCCACTTCGTTCTTATTAACGAACAACTCGTGTTCAGTATAGAACGATTTTACTATTTGAAAAACCTGCAAAATTGGTTAAATTTGTTCTTTTTAACGTACAAACGTCCTTGTTAACTTCTTCAATCGCCTTTTTTCTTAATCTTTCGTTATTTTCAAAGAACATTTCGTCCGTTTTAAAGAACATTCGCAAATTTCCCTTGAATTCCTTGCTAAATGACCTAGTATGGAGATAGGAGGAAAACGCTTACTATGAAAAAAATAACGATTATTTCAACCATCTGTGTGGTCATCATGCTCTTAATACTTATTCCGGTCCTGAGAAATAAGCTGACTGAGGAAAGCAGCCATGAGCCTGCAAGCAGCGAGAGGCAAAATAAAAAAGCCGTAAACCCGCCAAAAAAGGCACAGCCCAAAGAAACCGTCCATACGGCAACCATCGGAGCAGTCGGGGATATCCTCATACATGACAGGGTGTACGATAAAGCGAAGAAACGTGATGGTTCCTATGACTTTAATCCGATGCTGAAAGAGGTAAAGCCGTATTTGGAGAACCCGGATATTACAGTGGCAAATCAGGAGACGATGATCGGCGGGGAGAAAATTGGACTATCTTCATACCCTTCCTTTAATTCGCCACAAGAGGTTGGAGATGCGCTGAAGAAAAGCGGTGTGGATCTGGTGACCATTGCGAACAATCATACGCTGGACCGCGGGGAAAAAGCGATTTTGAGTGCGATCAACCATTGGAACGAGATCGGAATGCCATATACCGGTGCTTTTCAATCATCCAAGGATCAAAAGATCATCCGTATCCTGAAACGGAATGAGATCATTTTTTCTTTCTTGAGCTATACCTATGGAACGAACGGGATCCCTGTGCCTAAGGACAAACCGTATCTCGTTAATCTGATCAATGTGGAGAACATGAAAGCCGACCTTCTTAAAGCAAAAAAAATCGCTGATGTTGTCGTGATCAGCCTCCACTTCGGAAACGAGTACGAGCGGATGCCGAATGAGTCACAAAAAGAGCTTGTGCAGGTGGCAGCAGATTCAGGAGCAGATATCATCATCGGTCATCACCCTCATGTTCTTCAGCCGGTTTCCTGGATCAAGAAAAAGAACGGTGAGCGGGCTTTTGCAGCCTATTCTCTTGGCAACTTTTTTTCCGGGCAGACAGGCCCATATAAAAACATTGGGGGTATGATGGATATTAGGGTGAAGAAAATTCAAAAGGGGAATAACGTTAAAATTGAGCTGGAAAATCCTTCATTTCTCCCAACCTGGGTGGACCGATCATGGCAGGTGCATCCGATGAAGGACGTAAAAACACAGCAGAAACAATATCGTGAAATAAAAAAACATATGAACCAATATGTACCTGAGCTTCAGTTTTCATTTTAATATAGAAGAAGGAGACCTGGTCTGATCTGAACTGTATCCCCAAAAATCGGGGAAGATCAAACATGGGTCTCCTTTTTATGCTTCGCCTTTTGATTTCGGGCTCTTCGTATCGCGTTTAGGAATATCGTCCACAAACTTATCGTCGGAGAATTCTACATCTGTCATGCTTTCGGTTGGGGTTTGATTGTTCTTGGCGGCAGCATTCGTGGAATGTTTTCTTTTAGCCATGATAAATCCCTCCTGATTTTATTTTCCTCTATAGTTTGTGAAAAAAAGGGAAATCTGATTCCAAAAGAAAAAGCATTCCGAAACGGAACGCTAATCGCCGATGGCTTTGCTGACGCAGTGGTCGCAAACGGATATTTGTCTTTCTTCCCAGCTGGTGAGCTCGTTGTTGCAAACCATGCAATGCTCGGACTGCATGGCCAGCTGGTCTCCTTGCTGGTTTTCTTCGTTCACAAAGTCCATGATGGAATCCGCCTCCTTCTCCCTAGTATATTCAAAAAAGAAGACTGCTTATTCTATACTATTGTTTGATATTTCGGACAAAAATCCTGCTTCTTCCATCATTATTTTTAAAAAATAAATACAAGTGAAAGAACAGCCCCGATACCACAGATTGACGATCAGCAGACATTGTCAGAATTTCCATGATTTCTTACTCCCTTCAGTTTAAAAAAGGAGAAGCTCGCCTTTTTGCAGAATGTATCTTCCTTGTACAGGAGGAATGTGCTATGACCCAACTTAGAAACAAAACCACAATAAAAACGAGACTAGAAAATTATATGATGGCTTATGACCGATTAGGCTATTTTAATGGCACTGTCCTTGCAGCATATCAAGGAGAAATCTTGCTGCTTGAAGGATATGGCACAGCCAGCCGGACGTTCAATATTCCCCATTCACCTCAAACCCGTTTCCCGATTGCTTCACTGACTAAAAACTTTACGGCAGCTGCTATTCTTTTGCTTGAAGAACAAGGTTTATTGAAACTTGAGGATACCGCTGGTTATTTTCTCGAGGACCTCACCTATGCTAAACAGGTTACTCTTCACCATTTGCTCTCCAACACATCCGGGGTTCCTGATTTCACCTCCATGCCGGATTATTGGACAAAAGAGATGAGGCTTCCCTCAAGCATTTTCGGACTGATCGATCGAATCAAAGACAAACCTCTCGAATTTGAGCCTGGTACTCAATACCGCTACTGCAACTCAAATTACATCTTGCTGACGGCAATTATTGAAAAAGTATCGGGACAAACCTATGCCCATTTTCTCCAGGAGAATCTGTTGAAACCGTTAGGTCTTAAGAACACCGGTTTGTTGGACGGTCGAACCATCGTTCAAAATTCGGCATCTGGTTATACGGTAAATAAAGAGGTTGTAAATGCAGATTTTATTGATATGAGTTTTCCGCTCGGTGCCTACGGTATATACTCTGAGGCCGAGGATCTGTTTAAATGGACGGAAGCTCTGTTTTCCGGAGAAGTTTTGAATAAGGAGTCACTGCATAAAATGCTCACACCCTATCTAGGCCGTTATGGATACGGCTGGGGTTTTGACAGAATTGGGGAAACCGCAGTTGCCTGCCATTTTGGTGATGTGAACGGATATTGTGCTGAGATGCTGAAAAGCTTGGATGAGAAGATTACTGTGATCGTCTTGAGTAATTTTAACTTAACACCGGTTACCAAGATCAATCGCGACCTGGCAAAATTAATGCTTAATGAAGAGGTGGAAAGTCCAGCATTTTGCGAAGAGCTTAATAGGGAGACAGATGTTTCTGCTTCTGTACATGGAACGTATTTTTCCAAGATTAACAATGCTTCACTCACACTTGAGCAGGATGGAGGTTCATGGCTCCTAACCATCCCGAAGATGTATGGTGTTCCATATACATTGCCATTGCTTCTTGTATCCAAAAAAGAGGCAGGTTATGAATTTATCTCCAGCTGTACACCAGAAAAAGTGGAAGTGATGATGATGAATGGAGATAACAAGGTAATAATCGTTCACCACGAAGATATGGACGGAATAAAAACATCTTATACCAAAATAGAAAGAAGCAGCTGATAGAACAGCTGCTTCTTTCTGCTTTTATTTATAGTTTAGTTTCAAGTGGCGCTGATAGAGAGTGATCAGTTCATCCAGCTCCTGGCTGATTTTTACAATGGGCAGGATCTGAATAACTGTTTGCCGATCGGCCTGATTGATACAACTTTTCTTTTACTTTTCCATCTGATCACAGACGGTTTGAAGATTACCGCACACAGGCACTTCTTTCCTTACCGAATAGAGCATAAACTACCTTTATTACTATCATCGGTACCTGTGGTAAAATTTACATGCGTTTTTCTTCTTTTTTGTAATTTTTTTCAAAAAAAGATTTTCTAGTCCCAACTAAAGCGCTCTTCTTTCCAGGGATCTCCATACATGTGATACCCGTTCTTCTCCCAAAAGCCCGGTGTTTCCATGGGCAGGAATTCAATGGCTCGGAGCCACTTCGCACTTTTCCAGAAATAGAGATGGGGAACCACCGCCCGAAGCGGGTACCCATGCTCTGGCGTTAACGTTTGTCCATTGTGAGAATGAGCCAGCAAACTGGTTTCTTTCAAAAAATCATTCAATGGAAGATTTGTTGTCCATCCTTCTTCCGCATGCAGAAGGACGTATTTGGCCAACGGATGAATGCCGACATTCTTCACAACATCCTTTACAGCAACCCCCTCCCATTCGTTATCCAGCCTGGACCAGCCGGTTACACAATGGATATCATTGGTAGCCGTTGATTTGGGAAGTGCCAGGATCTCCTCATAGGTAAAAGTTGTCGGATTTTCCACCATTCCGTAGATCTTCAGGTTCCAGTCATTTAAATTGTTATAGTAAGGAACATTGCCGTAATGGAGCACCGGCCAGCGGGTCGTAACATTCTGGTTGGGCGGTACCCTCTCCCGATCCTTTTTCTTCGGTGTTTTTCCAAAAAACATATTCTGCACCTCCATGAGATTTTATATGTAAACCTTGTATAAAAATTAAGTTGACAATTATCACTTCTCTGAATTACCATCAATATAGATAAATTACCACATGAGGTGAACATAATGAAATTTAGAGCGATTGATTTAACCCTAGCTGCGATGTTTGCAGCCTTGATGGCCGTAGGAGGAAATATTACAGCATGGATGCCTGCCCTCGTCTTCGGATCAGTGCCTGTTACCCTTCAAACCTTCTTTTGCATTTTGGCAGGTCTGCTGCTCGGAAGCCGTCTCGGTGCTGTTTCCATGATCGTATACACGCTTGTCGGTCTGGCTGGCGCTCCTGTATTTGCAGGATTCTCCGGCGGACCTTCCATCATTTTCAAACCGACCTTTGGATTTATTTTATCATTTATACTTGCTGCTTATGTAGCCGGAAAAATCCTTGAACTTGCGAAAAAACCAAGTCTGCCGGTTTTCTTTACTGCTTCTTTTGCAGGTTTGATCGTGAACTACTTTGTAGGAACGACGCTTCTCTACGCCGCGCTGACCAACTGGGCTGCGGTTGATGGTGTCACCTATCTGGGCACTTGGAAAGGAATGCTTTTGTTCCTCCCAAAAGATATTATTCTGACCGCGGTTACTGCAGTGATTTCACCACGAATCTATAAGGCAGTCTCTAAAAACCGCCGCACATCGAATTCAAATGCAGCATAAAAACAAAGAGGTACATCCCGAAAGCAGGGTGTACCTCTTTTTTATGCTTCGTACAAAAGGTCAGCCGATCAGTAATGGTAAGCAAACAAGATTTGCGTTCGGAAGAAACAAAGAACAAGATACTCAAGGCTGCTGGTAAACTATTCGGAAAGCGCGGATATGACGTTGTAACCATCAGAGAAATTGCAAAGGAAGCCGGATGCTCGCATACGGCTATCTACCTGTATTACAAAGATAAAGAATCACTGCTCCATCATTTGGCGATGCCGCTCTTACATGAACTTAAGGAGCTGCTGGAGAAAATTGATCAACAAACAAATCTGAATGGTCCTGCCAAATTAAAAGCGATCTGTCTAACATTCATTGAATTTTGTCTCCTGCATCAAAGCATGTACATCACATTTATCAGTGCCAATGCATCCAGAGTGGATGAACAGGATCCGAAACTGCAGATCAACAAAGTACGGATTGAACTTTTTCAGCTGTTAAAGGATGTGCTGAACAATGCCCTCACACTGTCTGAAAATGCACAGTCTCTTGCCTTTTCTCGTATTCTTTTCTATAACCTGCACGGCATGGTGAGCACTTACCTCAATCATAAAGAGCCGCTTCAAAAGCTGCTGGACCGTCTGTCATCCACCTTTGAACAAAGCATCGATGCCCTCTATCTCGGTTTTCAAGAAATCATAAAACAAGGAGCAAACAATGAAAGTTGAACAAATCTCCCCTCATATTTGGAGCCTGAAAACATGGATGATCATACCGATCCATGTCTGGGCTGTTCGCGGTAAAGAAGGGATCACCCTCGTTGATGCTGGGATCCCTTTGATGGCCAAAGGAATTTTAAATACAATTCATCAATTAAATGCTGGACCTCTTCAAAAATCTTGTTGACACATGGCCATTCGGATCATACGGGCTCTATTTCAGCCATCTTGAAAGACCATAACATTCCGGTCTATGCCCATTCCGTTGAAATCCCTTATCTGGAGGGTGACCTTGCCTATCCTCGAAGAAAGAAGGCTGTTTCATCGGTCTCTAAAGGCATTACCCTGCCCCTTTCTGCCGGAACCGAAGGTGAACTTGAACTCATTGATGGACTAAGACCCTACCTTACTCCGGGACACTCTCCCGGACACAGAAGATCAAGTCCTTCTCGCGGGTGAGCTGTTCACGTCTAAGAAAGGAAGACTGAAAAAGCCGATGCCCATGTTCACGGCAGATATGGAAGAAGCCTTCAAGAGCAGCTCCATCGTCAGCCATCTCAAGCCGAAACGTCTAGAGGTTTGCCATGGAAACAGCGTTCTTCAACCCGAAGCACAAATGGCTGACTATCGTTTAAAGTCAGGAATTCAATAAGAAAGCGGGGAATCATCCATGGCCATCCTGGGGCCCATTCTTTTAGGTGTGCTTTTCCTCTCTGAGCTCTTTGTATTAGTAGCCTTTGGATTCTGGGGATTTCACATGGTCAGCTGATTTTCAAAATATGTTCTCTGCCTTGTGGCTCCCCTTCTGGCGGCTGTCTTTAGGGGAACATTTCTTTCTCCAAAGGCATCGATACCGGTCCCTATCTCTTTGCGTACTTTGCTTCAGCTCACTGTGTTTGCCACTGGTACTATTGCGCTTTATTCCTCCGGACACACTAAATCAGCCCTTTTTTTCCGGACCGCCAGTTGCACATCCGGTCTCTTGGACTAATCCCTATTCTCTTCATAAAAAATCCCGAATGAAGGACATTTTATAGTGTCCATCATTCGGGATAGTACATACCTTGGTTAGGTTAAAATACGTTCCTGAATAACGCTACGATCGTAAATACAATGATTAAAATAGGTATAGCTAAAATGATGTACCAAAAAATACGTGCTGCCAATGATTTCTTTTCGCTCATAACGAACCCCTTTACGGTTGTAACATTAGTATTGTCCTCATTTTAATCAAAATGCAGCAGCTATGTCCATTTCCCTGCACCCTTCATTCCTTGTATAAAATATAAAAAAGACCTTCATCATTATGAAGGCCTCACTAGTATTTTATGATTTATGTGTTTCTAAGAACTGCTTTCCGTATTCTCCATGATGGTGAATGGTAGCGTGCTCGATTTGAACGGTCGAATGCTTAAGTTTATATTTATCTTTCAGCATTTCATTAATGGCTAGAATGACGCAGAACGGCTGGATGTTTTCATTAATGAAAACATGAGCGGTCAAAGAGTGATGATCGGTGGTTACCGTCCATAGATGCAGTTCATGAACATCCTCCACCCCTTCCACTTTATATATATCGGATCTGATCGCTTCCAGGTTCAAATCGTCCGGAACAGATTCCATCAGGATCAAATAGGATTCTTTAATGATCTTGTAACCGCCTGTAAATATAATCCCGCCAATGATTAAGCTAATTAAAGGATCAAAGAAATATAGATCCGTAAACTTAATGAGAATCGCAGAGATAATTACCCCTATCGAGCTGAGCAGATCACCGATAAAATGCCAGAGGGCGCTTTTTACATTTAAGTTTTCCTCTTCCTTCATGCTTCGGCTTAACACTATGGTCAGCACAAGGTTTACGGTGAAGCCGATCACTGCAATGATGAGCATCAATTTAAAGTCGATGGTTTCCGGTTTAATGAAACGTTTGATGCCCTCAATAAAAATACCAATGGCAATGATGGCCAGGGCAAGCCCGTTTAAAAAGGAAGCGATGATTTCAAAACGCAAAAAACCAAAAGTGAATTTGGCATTCGGCTGCCGGGTAGCCAGGTAAATGGCCAGCATACTTAAGCTGAGTGCCAGTACATCTGAGACCATGTGGGCGGAATCCGATAACAGCGCAAGAGAGTTGGAGATCAGCCCGCCGATTACTTCAACGATCGTAAAAAACAGGGTCAGCAAGAGGGTAATCCACAACGTTTTTTTTGACCGGCTCTGCACTTTTACATGAGGGAGATGGTGATAATCGTAATCCGCCATTGTACAATCCCCTTTCCTTTATGTATTTTAAAATAATTATAAAGTAATAATAATTATATTATAATACAGATCGAATCATCCCGCAATCCTCTTTTTCTTTCAGAGTATGTAAAAAAGCATGACAGGTGCCATGCTTTTCTGCAATATTATTTAAAATCCAATGCCAGCCTGGCTAACGTACGTACCATTACCCCTGTTGCTCCTTTGGGGCCGAGGCTCGAGGCCTTGGAGGAATAGGCTGTACCCGCAATATCCAGATGAACCCAAGGGGTTTTCCCAGCAAACTCTCCGACAAAAAGCCCGCCGGTTATGGCATGGCCCAACCGCCCTGTGGAGTTGTTCAAATCGGCCATGTCGCTTGATCTCAGCATATCTTTAAACGGTTGATGGCTGGGCAAAAGCCATATCAGCTCTCCTTCACTCCCTGCGGACCGGCTTACCTGGCCGAATAACTCCTCGTTATTTGTTAGTGCACCCGTCGTACAATCTCCTAAAGCAACGACCACTCCTCCAGTGAGCGTCGCCACGTCAACCAGATAGTCTGCTCCCATTTCTTTCGCATAAGTGATGGCATCAGCAAGGATCAGCCTGCCTTCCGCATCTGTATTACGTACTTCAATCGTTTTCCCGCTCAGCGATGTAAACACATCTCCGGGTTTCATTGCTTTTCCATTGATAAGATTCTCGCTCGATGGCACGACAAAAAGTAGGTTGGTCTTCGGTTTCAGCCGGCCGACCGCTTCCATCGCACCAAGTACGGCCCCGCTTCCTCCCATATCACTTTTCATTTCATGCATGTTGGCACCCGGTTTAATGGAATAGCCGCCTGAGTCAAACGTCAGCCCCTTACCGACCAGGGCAAGAACATGATCCCACGTATCCCTTCCTTTATATTTCACCGTGATCATCTTAGGAGGCTCATCTGAACCTTGTGATACGGCTAGGAGCGCACCCATGCCCAGCCTCTCCATGTCCTCCCTATCTAAAACTTCATATTCCATACCGAATTTGATGGCAATCTCCATCGCTGCCCGAGCAAGATCTGTCGGCGTCATAAGATTGCCCGGAGTATTGATAAGATCTCGTGCCGTATTAATCCCCGCACCAAAGGCATGGCCCGTGGCAAGCCCGGCCCCCGTCTGGCTGTTTGAACTGTAAACCGTAATTTCAGTGAGCTTCTTGTCGCGTTCATTCGTTCGCTCTTTATAGTTTTCAAATTCATAGCTTCCCGCTACAACCGCTTCCGCAAAAGCATGTGCAAGCTTATCACAAGACAATCGATCGCTTTCAAAGGTTTCCAGGACGATTGCTGCCTTTTCCCGCTTCTCCCTCTTCAGAAGCTGAACCGCTTTGCCGAACGCTTCTCTTATCGTCTCGTAGTTCGCGGCTGCCCGCCGTCCTAAACCGATAAAATAAAGCCGTTTCGCTCCAACAATCCCAAATGTATGAAGCTTCGTAACCGATTTTGCCGATGCTGAAAGGTCTCCTTCCCTCAAAAGCTCTGTAATATGGCCGTTAAATGCCGCATCTAGTTCAGCAGGAATTCCATCAAGTTTTTTGTGATCGGACCATATGCCGATCAATAACGCTTCTTCCGGGTTGTTCTTATTCCAATTTGCCTTTATGGTAAACATACACAACCTCCTTCTGCATGGTATGCTACTGTCAGTTTATTCTTCCTGAGGATCATTTAGTAGCAGGATCAATTCCGGCAGGGCCGGCAGTTTATCCGCATCCTCATAAGGGACACTGTCGATTTCATGAGGTATTGTTTTCAAACAGGCTTCCATAAAGCGATACACCTCTTGTAAATCGATTCCCCAATAAAAAGGCCGATACTCCTGGAGGTAACGGTGGGCGGCCTGCATCATACTCCTCGCACCTTTTACATTTCCATACTCATAATGATAGATCGCCACTGTCATCTGCAGCAGCCCTTTTAAAAAGTAATTCCCTTTATCGATCAGCCACATTTCCTCAAGCAGGTCATGGCACGTGTAGTAATCTCCCTCATTGAACGAAATGAAAAACTCATAGTATTCCTCTGGATAATCCATCAGTTCTCCCATCCCTTCTCCACTATGATAACAGAAGGTGCATTTTCTTCCGCCCTTTAATGCCATCCCCTGCAGAACATTAGATTGCAAACCTTAAAAAAAGGGTATTATGAAAGCATTAGAACAACCTTATCTCGATACATTGTAGAAAAAGGCTGCGAGGAGACGATCTATGGACCTATTATTCAATTTTCCTTTACTTGCTTCCTTATTAGGAATATTAATGGCTCAATTTTTAAAAATACCAATTACCTATCTGGAGACAAAACAAGTGAGATGGGATCTGTTTATCAGTACAGGCGGTATGCCTAGTTCACACTCCGCCGCCGTTACAGGGCTTGCAACAGGAGTTGCTCTGAGGGAAGGATTGGGCAGCTCTATTTTTGCCGTTGCTGCTATGTTTGCCATTATTGTGATGTATGATGCGAAAGGAATCCGATGGCATGCAGGAGAACAGGCTGCCGTATTGAATAAGTTAGTGACAGACTTCCGGGAGCATGTGGAAGTCAGCCAGGCAATGAAAAAACAGGACGTAAAAGAAAAGCATAAACAATTAAAAGAACTTCTTGGCCACCAGCCGGATGAAGTCTTTTACGGCGCACTTCTTGGAATTGTCCAAACGCTGATCGTATACTGGCTTTTCTTCGTACTTTAAGGGGTGACGATTCGTGAGATTGATATCTATTTGTCCGAGCAACACAGAGCTAGTTGATTACCTTGGGTTGACAGAACAGCTTGTCGGTGTGGATGACTTTTCCGATTGGCCTGAAAGGGTCCGCTCCTTGCCGAGGCTCGGTCCGGACCTATCCATTAACATGGACATGGTCGAGGAACTGAAACCGGATCTCGTGCTCGCTTCTTTAAGTGTTCCAGGCATGGAAAAGAATGTAGAAGAACTGAAACGCCGCAACCTTCCGCACGTGGTTTACAATCCCACCACTCTTGAAGATATAGCCGAGGATTTGAAGGATTTGGGAAGTAGGACAGGCGTGGAAAAGCGTGCAGTTTCTCTCGTATCCCAATATAAAGAAATCATCAATGAGTATCAAACGTTCGCAGCCGGCATTAAAGAGAAAAAGCGGATTTACTGGGAATGGTGGCCAAAGCCTGTTTTTACTCCTGGCAGGCAGAACTGGCTGACACAGATTTCACATCTTTCCGGAGCTGAAAACGTTTTCGAAGATGTTGAACTGGCAAGTGTTCGAACCACCTGGGAGGATGTCATTCAACGAGATCCTGATGAGATCTGCATCGCTTGGGTTGGGGTTAGGAAGCAGAAAGTAAAACCCGAGCTTTTGGAAAAACGCCCGGGCTGGTCCGAGCTTAGAGCAGTAAAGGAGAAAAAAGTGCATATTCTTGAAGAACATCTCTTCTGCCGGCCTTCTCCCAGACTGATTGACGGTCTGCATAAACTGCATCAGGTGCTGTGGAAACAGCCGGTCTCTACAGCAAATTAATGATCTAGCAGAAAAGCTTCAAGCCGTTTGGCTTGAAGCTTTTTTTAATACAATTGTTTCCGGTTGACGTGCATGGTTTTTTTTTCATTCCATGCTTTGAGTTCCTGCTCAGTCACTGTCCCTGAACCCTTTTGAACGACATAGACCTTTAATGTTTTCTTGCCCCATTTTTCATAAACATCCTTTGTCGTTTCATAATAGAGGTCTATTTTTTTTCCCTTGATCGCTGAACCTGTATCGGCCACTACACCGAACCCATATCCTGGTACCCAAAGGATGGTGCCAATGGGAAAGATTGACGGATCGGCCGCAATGGTAGAATAGAGATCCCGCTTGACCCTTAATCCGGATTTTGTAATTCCATATGCGGGGTGTGCCTTATTCTTGCCAGTAGACTCCTCTCCAGCCGTATAACCTGTGGCGGTTACAGTGACCGAAGGATAAGGGGAAAAATCAAACTCCTTCACCGCTGAAACATTTTCCGGCTCTGCGGTTACAGTAAATTCTCGTTCCCAGAACAAAGGCACCTCTTCGAGGGCCTGAGCGATAAACTTAATCACATCCACCTTCATGGATTGAAACAAGCTTTCCTGCTGTGTTTTCTGTTGAGAAGCCGCCCATTCGGTTACATCCTTAGCCTCCACACCTGAGATCGAGTGCAAGGTGGTTAGCAGAGCAAGGATAAACATAGCCGTCATCAAGAGACGTTTTATGGCATTTCGTATAAAACGCAAACTTTCACTCCTCTCTAAAACGTAGTATTTTCCAGGAGAGGTAAACTTTATACGGATAAACGTCTCAAATAGGAGCTTTTTGGCATAAAAAAAAGAACCTTCTTAATATACACAGAAGATTCTAGAACATTTGATACCCTCTTACCCGAAGCATTTTAATGGCCAATCCGGCAAAAATGGCACCAACCATCCCGCTTGCAAGAATACAGATGTCTACAGTCTGAAGATGAATTAAATCATGGCCGAGTTCTGTAAAACTTTGTCCAGGGCTAGAAAAGTATTTAAAAAATTTCACATGATCAATGATCATGATCACGACCACCGGATAAATGACCGCCATAATCCATGTTGAACGAAGAAGCATGTTTAAAAGGAAACCGATTCCAAAAAAAAGGACGATAAATAATAGCATGGAAATAAACAACTGCGGTAAGTACATTTCTTCACCCCCGTATTCAAAGCTAGTTTACTGAAATAGGGGATTAAAGTCAATATTAGGATAAAGAAAAAGGAGCCCGGCATCATGGGCTCCCTTCATCCATTAGCTTTCCCTTTTTCCGCTTCCACAGCATTCCTCACAAGTTTCAGAGCCACCTAAAAGAAGCTGGAAATACCCCTTGCCTTCACAATATTGACACTTTTCCTGTGTTTTCGTTCTTGTTGATGTTTCCAATAGATGACACTCCCCTTGTTTGAATTTTCTGATAATATATCAAGAATACAAAAACTTGAAAAGGCATCATTTCCGTCCATATCGTCCATGTAAGCGTAAACATGAGAAGATATCTAGTCATACATTCTATTTTCATACAATTTCAACGATTATCAAAAATTTTATAAGAGGTGTACCCAAAGACATCACCAGGATTCAAATGCTCGATTACGGTTTCAGTTTTCTCATTTAAAAAATGGTGAACCATCATCGAGGTCGCAGGGTCAGCCTTCAGTTCCTCAGGGGTGAGAAACCGTGCTTCCTCTATCTCTCCCTGCTGAGGCATTAATTTTCCTCCAGCAGCTTCAAGGAGAAAAACAACCATATTATCACTGATTTCACTTTTGATAACGCCCGTTCGGATACCGAGCACATGGATGGCTCTGCTCAAAATCCCTGTTTCTTCTTTCACTTCACGAACAGCAGCTTCATCCACCGTTTCACCCTGGTTCACAAAACCTGCTGGAATGGACCATCTGCCCTTCAGCCCGCCATACTTTTTCTTAACCACGAGCCATTTGCCGTCCTGGATGACCAGCCCTGCGGCTGCGAGCCAGACACTCCCTCTCTTTTTCTTCGAACTCATAAAAGTGAATCCCTCCTAAACATAAAAAGAGCAGAGGCCCCGAAGGACTTCTGCTCTCATCATATCATGCCGTCAGGCATTAAAATAATTTAAGTTTACCTTTTTTGATGACCATTGGAATGCCGCCAAGCAAGAAAAGATAACGGTTATCGATCACTTTTTTCATGGCTGAAGCTGTGGAACCGAATAATTTTTTGTTTCCAACTACGCCGATCGCTTCACCTTTACCAAGAGAAGCTACAGTACCTTTAATGTCCGGCTTGAATTCCTCAAGCTGCCCTCCGCCATTGATCAGCGTTTTCAAGTTGCGGCCAATCGTATAAGCCTGCTGAATGGCAATTTGTGCAGTTGGGGGATAAGGTCGGTTGATTTCTTCATTGATAATAAGAGCACAGTCACCTGCAACAAAGATATAGTCATATCCAGGCATGCGAAGGTCTTTATCAACTTTTACACGGCCACGCATGGTTTCGAATCCAGCTTCTTCAACCAGGTGGTTACCACGTACTCCGCCAGTCCAAACAACAGTAGCGGCCTTAATTTCTTCCCCAGAAGCAAGAAGAACGCCATCTTCGTTACATTCTTTGATCGGTGTGTTCACGAGGAACTCAACACCGCGGCGCTCAAGGTTGTTGATCGCGTATTCAACGAGCTCTTCGTCAAATCCAGGAAGAACGTTTGGAGCGGCTTCGATGTTAACGATACGAACTTTTTCACGAGGAATATCATATTCTTTGCAAAGCTCAGGAACACGGTCAGCCAGCTCTCCGACAAATTCGATTCCTGTAAAACCAGCACCGCCGACAACGATATTGATCAGTTCTTGTTTCTGCCCTTCGTTGTTGTAACGAGCAAAGTTATATTCAATGTGTTCGCGGATTTCACGGACAGAATTGATGCTGCGGATGCTGAATGCATGTTCTTTTAAGCCTTGGATTCCGAATGTTTCAGGATCTGATCCAAGAGCAATGATAAGATAATCATACGTTAATTCACCATTTGCAAGGATTACGCGCTTCTCATCTTTTTTAATCTCAACAACCGTATCCTGTACAAAGTTGATTTTGTTTGTATCGATGATGTCATCGATCATGATACGTGTTTTATCGTGGTGCAGCGTACCAGCCGCATTTTCATGAAGCCATGTGGTTTGGTAGTGATAGTTATGCTTGTTCACAAGCGTAATATCCGCATTGTTTAAACCAAGCTCTTTTTCCAGGCGGACAGCTGACATCATACCGCCGTATCCTCCACCAATAATTAAAATTTTTGGCTTACTCATATGATCACTTCCAGTTCAGATTTTTTATAGTTTGACCTAACCAATAAGGAAATATGATAGACAAAAAGTTTGTGACGTATTTCACGTAGTAGGACAAAAATAAAGACGAAAACTGTCACAATTTCCCCATGTTTTTTCCTATTTCATCTTAGTCCTTTTCTTCTTATATTTCAACCGTTTTTTGAAAAAAAGCGATAAACCCTTGACATAGACAATACACCCTCTAGGTCCAGCATCGGCCATGAAATCACATTGTTTGTATTATCCTTTCCTTTCCCTCTCATTCTTACTATAATGGAGGGAGAATGATAATATTCTCGGGGGTGGAAGTATGACAGAAGAAAATCTGTATGATATTACGATAATTGGCGGAGGTCCGACAGGATTGTTTGCAGCATTCTATGGCGGAATGCGCCAAATGAAAGTAAAAATCATTGAAAGCATGCCACAGCTCGGAGGACAGCTCGCTGCATTATATCCAGAAAAATATATATATGATGTAGCCGGGTTCCCGAAGGTGCTTGCCCAGGATCTTGTGAACAATCTAAAAGTCCAGGCAGAGCAGTTCAATCCGGAAATTGTACTCGAAGAATCCGTTCAAAGCGTTGAGAAAAAAGAACAGCATTTTGAACTGACAACAGATAAAGATAAGCATTATTCCAAAGCGGTGATCATTACTGCAGGTGTCGGTGCGTTTCAGCCAAGACGTCTGGAGCTCGATGAGGCGAAAGCTTTTGAAGGAAAAAATCTTCATTATTTCGTGAATGATCTTCAAGCCTTTGAAGGCAAAAAAGTTTTAGTCGCAGGCGGAGGAGACTCTGCGGTGGATTGGTCACTCATGCTGGAGCCAATCGCTGAAGAAGTCACACTTACTCACAGGCGCCCTAAATTCCGGGCACACGAACACAGTGTCGAACAATTGCTGAATTCCAATGTACAAATTAAAACTCCGTATCAGATTAAAGAGCTTGCAAATGACGGTGAAAAGATTACCCATGTGATTCTGGAAAATGGTGAGGAGCAAGAAAAAATCGACGTGGATGCTGTCATTGTCAATTATGGATTTGTATCTTCTCTAGGACCGATTAAGAACTGGGGACTTGATATTGAACGAAATTCGATAATCGTGAACTCTCGAATGGAAACGAACGTGAAGGGGATCTATGCGGCAGGAGATATTTGTTCTTACGATGGAAAAGTCAAACTGATTGCTGCAGGATTCGGAGAGGCTCCAACCGCTGTCAACAACGCGAAGACTTATATTGATCCTAAAGCGAAAACCCAGCCTCAGCACAGCACCAGCCTATTCTAATGAAAAAGTGCGGGACGCGAAGGAGGAATAAAGTTTTATGAACCGCCAATGGACGGAAGACGAGCTATATACTGCCGAACTGCTTCAGGAACTTCATCGTAAAGCCAGTTCCCTCCACATTACCGATGAGTCCTTTCTTGAAAATGTCCGGGAATCGCTGCCCGAGCTTAAGCAGCTATTAATAAAGCTCGAAGACTCGCTGGAATAAAGTGGTTCTTGGATTAGCTGTATGATATGTGATACAATTGGTTTAGCAGACAAGAGCTGCTCATAAACCCATAAATTTGACCCGGTGTCGGCACACCGGGTTTTTTCGTACATAAATAAGGAGATTAACGATGAACATATATATCATCATTGGCATCGCATGCTTTATACTTGGAACCGGATTAATGATGGCAAGCAGCCGGAATACCGGCAGAAGAAAATGGGTCATGATGGGATTATCAATCGTGAGTGATTTGATCGGACTGATCTTTCTTCTTTATCTGGGGAATTAATATTCTTTTATGAAGGTGGTTAGCAGCAGGCTAAACACCTTTTTTCCTTTTTCATTTCGTTTCCTTATTAATATCTCATTTTGAAATTGCTGTTCATTGATCACTGCCACTTCGTAATCCACCGTTGATTCCTGCCCTTTAACGTAATCTTCATAGGTCTTTTGCAGGTAAGCTTCTGCTTCTTCCCTCGTATTGAATTCGATTTCGACAGTTAGCCCTGGCCTTCCCTTAGATTGTCTGCGTACTTCAATGACATATTTCATTTATGACACACTTCGGTAGAGAAAGAGCCACAGCACAGTGATCATCAGGAGACCGGGCCATCCACCGAAAACAAATCCAGCTGCAAATACGAGCAATACAGAAAGGCTGGCCAGCAGCCATGACAGCATGATTCCCAAGCGTTGCGCGTGACGGTTCATCATCTCCACTCTTCTCTCCCTCTACAGGATGATTGATCAAGTGGTATAAACATATTCTGTAAAACCGTAAATATTGCAAAAAAAACCTCCCTGCCAGCCAGAATCGGCAAGCAGGGAGGTTTTTTTGATTGTATTAGCACTCTTCTGGAGTTCCAGCATTAGTTGCTGTTTTAAAGGAAGAACCGCATCCGCAAGAAGCAATCGCGTTCGGATTGTTAATCGTGAATCCTCCGCCCATCATGTTCTGTTTAAAATCAACAGTTGTACCATTTAAAATCTTGGCACTTTCATCATCCACAACAATCTTAAGGCCGTTAATCTCCTCTTGGTGATCGTTGCTTTGGGTTTCTTTATCAAATCCCATGCCGTATGAAAGGCCGCTGCATCCTCCGCCTTTAACTCCGACACGAAGGAAAAGTCCTGTTTCTTCCTCTGCTGCAAGCATCTCTTTAATTCTGCCTACTGCGGCATCTGTAAAGTTTACGATCATCTCTCTGCACTCTCCTTCATTGAAGGTTTTATTACTTTATTATACAGGGGCAGCGCCAAACTCTCAAGGTTTCAGCCTGCCCTTTAAAATGACTTATCTCTTTCAATCTTCAGTATAAGGTTATGGGTTTCATCAATTTTACGGCTATAGCTTAACACTTCCGGATGATTCAGTCCAAATAGGCCGGCTGTCTGAATCATCTTTTCGCGGAGCACTTCGATCTGCTCATTATAATGGTTCAGCCGTTCGCAATCAGCGGTATTGGTCACGTGTAACACTCCCTGGTTCAAAACCTGGTGGTTCCATTATTCTACTTTATATTCAATATTTTTACAATATCAGACGTTCAACATTATGTATTCTGCTATATTTTTATCATTTTGTCTTGATTATCTTTGAAAAGTAAAAAAAAATTAATTTTTGTTACACAAATGTGATATAGAAGGTAAATTGTACCTTCCTTGTCCTTCCAAACAAATGAGCGTATAATAGACTGCGTATTCTTTAGTAAAAAAAGTCCGCTCAAGATAAAGGCATCAATCAAAAAGTTTGATTTCGCAGGATCCATTCCTGCACAATAGATCGTATATACATATTATTTAGAACGGGGGAAAAGTAATGGCGATCATTACACAAGAAACAAAAATTTATGACATTGCTGAAAAAGTCCGTAACGGTGAACGTCTTTCCATTGAGGATGGACTGTTTTTATACGAAACCAACGATATTCTAGGGGTCGCTCAATTGGCGAATGAAGTAAATGCCCGGAAAAACGGAGATAATGTTTATTTTATTGAAAATATGTACATTAACCCGACTAACGTATGTGAGGCAACATGCAGTTTCTGCGGTTTCAAACGAAAGCCTGGTGAAGAAGGCGCTTATACGATGAACGAAGAACAGCTGCTTGAGTATGTAGAAAAACGCTGGAATGATAATATCCGTGAGTTTCACATCGTCGGAGGCCATAATAATGAAGTGCCTTTTGATTACTATCTGGACACCATTCGTGCACTAAAAAAACATTATCCAAATGCAGCTGTCAAAGCTTATACTGGAGCAGAGATTGAATTCTTCGCCCGATTATCCGGTTTATCAATGAAGGAAGTACTTGAAGAGCTTGTGAAAGCAGGCTTGGATACCATGCCTGGTGGCGGAGCAGAAATTCTGACAGAACGCTACCGTGAAAAGATGAGTCCGGACAAAGCTTCCACCGATCAATGGCTCGAAGCACATGAGATCGCTCACGGCCTTGGACTTCGCACGCATGCAACCATGCTGTACGGTTCAATTGAAACGAAAGAAGAACGCCTTATCCATATGGACAGGGTTCGCAAGCTTCAGGATCAAACCAACGGATTTATGGTGTTTATTCCGCTTGCGATGCAGCCAAGAACAGCTTCCATGGGGCTTATGCGCCGAACATCAGCATTTGATGACATGCGAACCATCGCGATCAGCCGCTTGATGCTGGATAATTTTGACCACGTCAAAGCATACTGGATCAACATCGGCGTCCAATTAACACAAATGGCATTAACATTTGGAGCAGATGACATTCATGGAACATTGATCGAGGAAAGAATTTCTCACTCTGTGGGTGCTCTTACTTCACAAGGCATCACCCGTAAAGAACTGGTTCATTTAATTAAAACAGCCAATAAAAAACCTGTAGAACGTGATACCTTCTACAACATTATTAAAGAATATTAGACACAAAGCTGCCGGACATACCCGGCAGCTTTTATCTTAACTTTTCCTCAGTCCAGAAGTAATCATCATCTGCGTTTAAGATCGTCAGCTTGCTGTGGCAGCATGGCATAACCAAGAGCTGCTTGATGCCCTCTTTCGCACTGTTCAGCTTCTCTTCAGAAAAGGTTGTCAGCACATTTGATTTGCCGCAGAACGGGCATTCATTTATATAAATATCGTCCATCATTTTATCGTATGGCCAAGAATTCCCAAATGTCAGCATATCGACTGGCGTTTTTGTTGCAAAAGCCAGGGTTCCCCTCCTTGTGTTTATCATCTCCTCACCTATTGTATACCAGATGGCCAAAAAGCTGTGTTATTTCTTTTACCCATTCTTTTCCGGTCATAATCTTTTTCTTTTTCAGAAAGCAACTAAACTTTTGTAAGTCAAAACAGTTCCCAAATTCCTTTTTATACAGTATAATAAGCAATGTATTCTACAAAAAAATAGCGATCCATCTTCGGGGCAGGGTGAAATTCCCGACCGGCGGTATTTGAAGATTCCCTCTTCATCAGCCCGTGAGCTCATAAGAAGAGCTGAAACGCATCGCTTACAGCCGACAAGCACTGGAACCCACTGACCATTAAAACGCCTTTTTGTTTTTTGGCGGGAGTAAAGTGACGTGGGGCTTTAGGCGTTTAAAGCTAGACAACGTTTCGCGCTTCTTGTCTGCTGATCTGGTGTAATTCCAGAGCCGACAGTAAAGTCTGGATGGGAGAAGATGACGGTGCATCGTTCAGTTCTTTTACAATAAAGAGGTCTATTGTAAAATGACTGAGCCCTCGCTCAACAGCATTCAAAGGACGTGCTATTCCTTTAAATGTTTCTTTCGTGATGCCTGACACTCTCCCTTAGCTTTAATTAAGCTAAGGGTTTTATCATGTTGGCAGGGGTGCACTGCATTTGAAATCAGAGATGGCGCAACAAAGGAGAGATTTCAACATGCAAAAGGGAAAAGTTTATAAGATGGTGGCTGTTTCCATGCTAAGCAGCATTGCGTACGTATTACAGTTATTGGATTTTCCGTTTCCGGGTCTTCCGTCCTTTCTTCAAATCGACTTCAGCGAAGTTCCTGCGCTTCTTGCAGCGATCGTATTTGGACCGCTTGCAGGGATTGCGGTTGAAGCCATTAAGAACTTTCTTCATTACGGAATGGTCGGCAACCTGACTGGTGTACCGGTTGGAGAACTGGCGAATTTTATCGCCGGAACGATCTTCATTATTCCAGTCTCCTACTTCTTCCGCAAATACCGTACAACAAAAGGCTTATCCGCAGGCTTGGTCAGTGGAACGGTTTTAATGACCCTAGCCATGGGAGTATTGAATTACGTGCTCATCCTTCCCGCCTACACCTGGTTCCTTAACTCGCCGCAAATGTCCGGTGAGGCGATGATGAACCTGATCTTAGTAGGGATTGCACCTTTCAATGTGATCAAGGGTTTGCTTATCACCCTTCTGTTCATTGTGTTATATACTAGGATTCAGCCTTGGCTGAACAGACAATATCAGCATTCATAAAAATAAGAAACTGGCCCAGTGATGAGCCAGTTTTTTTTATTTAAAACATTGGGTTTTCTTCAAGAAACTTATAAACGTTCCCGACCAGTTCATCCGGAGATTCTCCGTGAACAATCTCTCCGTTCACTAAAGCGAATAGAGAACGGGCACACTGTCCACAATATCCGAGACAGCCGTATTCAATCACATCAAGGTCATAATCCTGTTCTAATTTTTCAAGTGCACGCTGTGAGCCGTTGGCCAGGTTGCTGACACAAAATTCAATTATCGGCTTCATCTTATCACCTCGCCTTACTTTTCTATCCTATCTTGTCCGAAGTGGACAGTCAAACCCTTTCACTTCTCACTCTTAGTTTTTCGTGAAAATGGTTGAGAAATTAGAGTAAAATGCTATACTTAGAAGTGTTTGAATGTGAAATCGCTTCCGATGAAGCCTGTAAAGAACGCTGGTTTGCTGCAATTATTGATGACTTTAGTAAACATAGTGCCATAGAAAGAAGGGAAACACAATGAAACACCTAGTTTTGCTTGGCGGAGGATATGGGGGAATGCGCCTCATGAAGCGCCTGCTCAATTCATCTGAGCTTCCATCCGACGTCCAAATTACTTTAATCGACAAGCTTCCTTATCATTGTTTAAAAACTGAATATTATGCGCTCGCTGCTGGAACCATTTCCGACCACCATATCCGGGTGCCGTTCCCTGAACATCCACAGCTTCAGGTAAAATACGGAGAAGTGACCGGCCTTGATCTTGCCGGAAAACAAATCCACCTATTAGATGATGAAACTGTGACGTATGATGAATTAGTCATTGGCTTAGGGTGTGAAGATAAATATCATAATGTCCCCGGTGCAGATGAATATACACTCAGCATCCAGAGTGTGGATAAGTCCCGTGAGACGTATCAAGTTTTGAATAACCTGCCTCATAACGGCGTAGTCGGTGTTGTCGGTGCCGGGTTGAGCGGTGTTGAACTTGCAAGTGAGCTTCGCGAGAGCCGTTCCGATCTTAACATTAAACTGTTTGACCGCGGACCGATCATCCTTAATGGCTTTAAACCGCGGTTGAGCAATTATGTACAAAACTGGTTCATTCAGCATGGTGTTGAAGTAATCAATAATTCTAATATTACACGCGTCGAAAAAAATGTGCTATACAATCACGACACCGCTATCGAATGCGATGCCATCGTCTGGACCGCCGGCATTCAGCCAAACAAGCTCGTACGTGAGCTTGATGTGGAAAAAGATGCCCAAGGCCGTGTAAAACTGACCAAATATCACCATCTTCCAAACGACGAAAATGTTTTTGTAGTCGGTGACTGTGCGAGCATGCCATTCTCTCCAAGTGCACAGCTTGCAGAGGAACAGGCAGAACAAATTTCAGATATTCTTCTTAAAAAATGGAGAAATGAACCGATGCCTGAGCTTGAAGAGATCAAGCTGAAAGGTGTTATGGGATCCCTGGGCAAGAAGAGCGGTTTTGGTACGATGGGAGGAGCTTCACTTATCGGCCGAGTTCCCCGCCTGTTAAAGTCTGGTATCCTCTGGCTCTATAAATATCAAAACTAAAATAAAAAAATCCATCGAGTGATCTTCTATCACCCGATGGATTTTTCTTTTGTCGAATAAAGATCATTGATAGCCATGCTTCTCCATGATTTCATAAATATCTTTTAGTCTTGGATTTCCTTCTGCTACAATTTCATCGTTGATTACAACGACTGGATAGAAAAGGTCTTCTTCCACGATCTGAAGAGCGAATCTTTGGTTTTCCCCTTCTGTCGGCGAAAAGATATCCACGTATTCTATACGGAAAAGCTGATCGGGAAATTTTCGGGCGATGGCCGCTTCCAGCCACTCTGCTGTTTCTTTTGATGTCGGGAGGTTTACGCAGCTCGCACATTTTTGTTCTCCGCCGAAAACTTTAATTGTGATATGACTCATGTCGATTTTCTCACCCCAGTTTGAACCTGCTTTCTTTTATTGTAATAGATTCTTCTTCGATTATAAAGCTGAATTCTTTTCAAGGTTGTGATGCGTGCACATGGATTTTTTCATTCAAAACCCGTATAATAAAGATAAGTTTCTATTGAAAGGAGCATTTTATTATGGCTACGGAAATTTCTATGCGTGAGCAAGTTGAAGAAGTTCTAGATAAATTACGCCCATTTTTGCTTCGTGACGGCGGTGACGTTGAACTCGTTGACATCGAAGACGGAATCGTTAAGGTGCGTTTGATGGGTGCATGCGGAAGCTGTCCTTCCTCAACCATTACCTTAAAAGCAGGGATCGAGCGTGCTCTTCTTGAAGAAGTGCCAGGTGTCGTTGAGCTGGAACAAGTATTCTAATTGAAGATAAACAATAAAAACCCCCGTGACGGAAACTGTTTGGACACACAGCTCCTTCACGGGGGTTTATTATTTATGCAGGGAGTGAGAGCTGCTCAACACGGACTCCTATTGAGTCCGGCATTACCGTTTTGCAGACGTACCCCTCAAATGCAGATGCCAGGCTGTCCTTGATCCGTTTACCGCTATTTTTCGGCACAAAGCAGATGACTGTCGGTCCTGCGCCACTTATGGCTGTTCCATATGCGCCATGTTCCGACGCTTTCTGCTTAATTTCCGCAAAATCAGGGAACCAGCGTTGCCGATAAGGCTCATGCAGCAAATCCCTCTCCATCATTTTTCCTGCCGTCTTCCAGTCGTTCGTAAGCAAGGAAGCAACGAGTACATTGCTTACCGCACTCGCCTGTGTCGCCTGAGAATGAGGCAGACTTTTCGGCAAAGCTTCCCTCGCCTTGCTCGTCAATAGTTCAAAGGAGGGGATAACAAGCACCATTTCCACCGCTAAATCGTGTATTTGTACGGTTTCCAAACGATTATCTCCGTAGCAGCTGATGGCCAATCCTCCGTTAAGCGAAGGGATAACATTATCAGGATGACCTTCCATTCTGCAGGCTATTAAGGCTTTCTCTTTTTTAGACAAAGAAAGTGAGAGTACGCGGTTTGCCAGCTCTATGCCTGCAACAATAGCTGCAGCACTGCTTCCAAGACCTCTGGATAAAGGAAGCTCGCTCTCCACTTCAATGGAGCAGCAAGGCAGTTCTTTACCATACTCCTTTGCTACCAGCAATGCTGCTTCCTGAATAAGATTCGTTTTTTCCCCATTCAGCTCTTGCAGCTCTTTTCCAATATAGGAAATTTTCCAATGTGAAGACGGGCACACGTTCACTGTCAGGTACATCGTGATCGCCAAACCAATCGAGTCAAAGCCTGGCCCTAAGTTTGCTGTGCTGCCCGGGACCTGAACGGAAAACGGAGAAAAGGTCATTTTAGAACACAACCCTTCATGGCCTCCCGTAATTCTTCGATTTTATTGGAAACGGTAACCGGATTGACTGCGACTGTATCCATGGCTGTTTCTGGATCCTTCAGCCCGTTTCCGGTGAGGACCGCAACAACCTTTGTGCCTTTGGCAAGCCTGCCGCTTTTTACGAGCTTCGAGATGCCCGCAATGGACGAGCAAGAAGCAGGTTCAGCAAAGATCCCTTCTTTTTTGGCCAGCAGGTGGTAAGCCTCCACAATTTCCTGGTCACTGACACTGTTCACTCCTCCGTTGGACTGTTGAACGGCTTCAACTGCAAAATTCCAGCTGGCTGGATTTCCGATTCGGATCGCAGTGGCAATCGTTTCCGGATTCTTCACTACGGCGTTATTCACGATCGGGGCAGCTCCCTCTGCCTGGAATCCTTGCATGCTTGGAAGCCCGCTTCCTTTTTTCTCATGGTATTCTTTAAACCCTTTCCAATACGCTGAAATGTTGCCGGCGTTGCCGACGGGAATAGCCAGCACACCGGGCGCTGATCCAAGTGCATCCACAATTTCGAAAGCTGCTGTTTTCTGTCCCTCGAGCCTGAACGGATTGACAGAGTTTACGAGTGTAACCGGTTCTTCTTCACTTAGTCGGCGGACCATCTGAAGAGCTTCATCAAAATTTCCGTCGATCTCAAATACTTCAGCCCCATACATTTTAGCCTGTGCCAGCTTGCCCAGGGCTACTTTGCCAGAAGGAATAACTACAATGCACCGAAGTCCTGCTCTCGCTCCATAGGCAGCAGCAGCTGCACTCGTGTTGCCGGTTGAGGCACAGATGATCGCCTTGCTTCCTTCTTCCTTCGCCTTTGCCACAGCCATTACCATCCCGCGGTCCTTAAAGGAACCCGTAGGATTGGCACCTTCATACTTGACATAAAGCTCAACGCCCCATTCTTTTGAAAGGTGTTCAAGCGGGATGAGCGGTGTATTCCCTTCCAGCAGAGAAAGTTCCGGTGTTTCATCTGTCACGGGTAAAAAATCTCGATATTGATGGATCAGTCCTTTATAGTTCATTATGCTCCTCCTTCAACTCTGTAATGGCTCTTGATGACCTTAACGATTCCTGTATCTCTTAACTGTTGATAGATTTGTTCATTTTGGTGCTTCGTTGTCGTGTGTGTAACGAGAACGACTTCAGCTACTCCGTCTTCATCCACCGGTTTTTGAAGCAGCTTTTCCAGGCTGACTTGATTTTCAGCAAATACAGAAGTCAGTGCAGAAAAAGTTCCCGCTTCATCTTTTACATGCAACCGGTAAAAATACTTCCCTTCAATTTCTTCCGCTTGCTTTAATTGTTTCTCAAACTGAGGAGCCACCACACTTTTACCGTTCACACCAAGCCTCATGTTACGCACCACTGCCACAAGGTCTGAAACAATGGATGTGGCCGTCGGCAGCTGCCCCGCGCCGGGGCCGAAGAACATTGTTTCACCGACTGCTTCTCCGTAAATGTATACCGCATTATTTTCGTTTTGGACAGATGCCAGAGGATGGGTGTCTGGAAGCAGCGTCGGTTCTACGCTCACTTCAACTTTGCCCCCGTCTTTTCTTGCGTTTCCGATTAATTTCATGGAGTAGCCGAACTGGCGTGCATACTCCAGATCTTCACTCGTAATGTTTGAAATCCCCTTAACTTCTACGTCATCAAGGTGAATATTCATGGAAAAACCAAGGGATGCCAGTATCGCCATCTTCCGGGCAGCATCGATTCCTTCCACATCTGAAGTCGGGTCTGATTCTGCATAACCCAACTCCTGTGCCTCTTTCAACACTTCTTCGAAGGTTAAATTCTGTTTGTCCATCTTCGTTAGAATATAGTTGGTCGTTCCGTTGACGATCCCCATCATTTTTGTGATTCGGTCTGAGGCCAAGCCGTCCACAAGCGTTCGGATGATCGGGATTCCTCCTGCCACACTCGCCTCATAAAACAAGTCGCAGCCATTTTTTTCTGCGGTTGACAGCAATTCTGCCCCATGCAGCGCCATGAGATCCTTATTGGCTGTAATCACATGTTTTTTATTGTTCAATGCCTGCAAGATATATTCTCTGGCTTGCTCGATGCCTCCGATCACCTCAATCACAACGTCTATGTCTGGATGATTCACTACATCTTCAGCACTGCTCGTTAATAATTCTGGCTTAATTACGCAAGCTCTTTCCTTTTCCAGATTTTGTACAAGCACTTTTTCTATGTAGACCGGACAGCCTACGCGATGAAGCAATTCCTCTTGATGGCCTTCCACCATTCGGACGACTCCGCTTCCAACCGTTCCCAGTCCCAATAATCCTACAGATACGTTCTCAACCATTGCCAACACTCCTGTCCTCACTGAAAGTACATATGTTTATATATTAAGGACAATTGTAGACCCTATTTCCATTTGAGACAACCGGGAGTTTTGTAAAGATTTTGACAGCGCTTTCATTTTTGGATATAAAAAGCCTCTTTTATCATTAAAAGAGACCCTCCGATATTTTTCATCCTCTCTTGAAACCGCCCTCGGAATGAAGGATCTGCCCTGTAATCCACCCGCTTTGATCACTGGCAAGAAATCGGACCAGCCTGGCTGCATCATCAGGCATTCCAACTCTTCCTGAAGGAAAACGGAGAGCAAGCTGCTGATGGATTTCATCATCCATCCATCCTGTATCTGTCGGCCCAGGATTGACGGCGTTCACAGTAATGCCTTTATCTGCCACCTCTTCACTAAGAGTAACAGTCAGTGCATCAATCGCCCCTTTAGTAGTCGCATAGGCAATTTCACCCGTCATCGGACCTTTCGATTGGCCGGACGTCATGTTGATGACCCTTCCACCGTACTCTCCCTTCCAGCGGCGGACATATTCCACACAAAGCATAGCCGTTGCCCGAACATTAATTTGATAATGCTTGTCCAAATGTTCTGCGGTCAACGTCTCAATCGTATCATTCACCGAATAACAAGCATTGTTCACAAGGATAGATGGTGATCCCACGGCTCCTTCAGCTTCATCAAATAGCCGTGCATAGGAGTCGGCGTCCGCCAGGTTTAATTCCATCTTGCCCGCCGCAGCCCCATATTCCTTTAACTCCTTTAAGAGGGTTTCGGGATCGCGTTCTTTTTTTCCCCATGGCATTCCCTCATCATAGCTGGACCAGTACGTAAAAAAGACGGAGGCACCCCCTTCTGCAAGTGTCCTGCAGAAAGCTGCACCCAGCCCTTCCAGCCGGCTTACACCTGTAACTATTGCAACTTTACCTGACAATTCTCTGTTCATCGACATTACCCTCATTCCTATTCATCGGCATTAACAGCAGCAGGAGCCTTTAATCCCTGTAATACATGAGCGATGTTCGTCACCGCCAGTCTTGCCATCATAAGACGAGTCTCAATGCTTGCGCTTCCAATATGGGGAAGCGCTGTCAAGTTGGCATGGCGTAAAAGCGGGTGATCTGACGGGATAGGTTCTTCCCGAAACACATCCAGACCCGCCCCTCTGATCCAGCCTTGTTTCAAAGCCTTGTCCAACGCCGTTTCATCCACAACACCGCCTCGGGAAACATTAATAAACAGCGCCGTGTCTTTCATCATTTTAAAAGCTTTTTCATTGAAAAGACCTTTTGTATCCGGAGTAAGAGGTGTTAAACAAACAATATAGTCCGATTCTTTCAGCAATTCCTCAAACGTTCGATAGAATAGCCGTCCATGCTTCTCTTCAGCCTCTGGCTTACGCCGGCGGTTATGATAAAGCACATCCATTTCGAAACCTGCTGCCCGTTTGGCAACCGCTTCGCCAATTCGGCCCATACCTACAATCCCCAATGTTTTATGATGGATATCTGTACCGGCAAGAAGAAGAGGGCTCCAGCTGTTCCACTTTCCATCTTTAACATATTCTGCTGCTTCAGTTATTCTCCTCCCGGCTGCCATCAATAAAGCAAATGCCAGATCTGCCGTAGTATCTGTAAGCACATCCGGAGTGTTGCAGACTGTAACCCCGCATTTCGAAGCAGCATCAACATCGATATTGTCGAATCCAACCGCTAGATTAGCCACTACCTTTAATTGCCGTGCCTGAAGCAATAGCTCTTCATCAACTTTGTCTGAGAGCATCGTCAGCAAGCCTGCCGCTTTTTTGGCTTTTTCCATTAGAATTTGGCGAGGCACCGGCTTATCCTCTTCCTGCCACATTTCTACCTTAGCGATTTTTTTCAGCTCGGCAAGTGTTTCTTCCGGCAGCTTTCTTGTTATGTATACATAAGGCTTCATGACACCACTCCAAACTTTTTATTTTATTTTCTCACGTTTGCCTAACCAGTTCAATTGTGTTAATGCCGGACAGGCGTGGAGCTGGAAATGAAAAAAAGCGCTTCACGAAGAGCGCTTTTACGTACTGGGGAGAAGCCAGTCAACGATTGGAATCTGAAGGCGGTCAGCAGGCAAGCCAATCAATGGAAAAAATGATCTCAGGAAATTCTCGTTCTGCTCTTCCCGCAGCAGATACTCTGTAAATCGATGCAGTGACAGCTCCTTGCCGATTTCCCGTTCATCCTTATAATGTTTCTCAATCAAATCATAATACCATACCGGAAATAAAAGACGGCCGTACAGGAGCCTCCATCCTTCTCTTTTTAAAGGGTTTACTTTCTCGTAATCATCAAGGAAAGATGTGACGCTCTCCGGTGTAAAGTTTTTTTGGTAGACGCAGGACCTGATCCATTCTGCAATATCGCGTACAGGATGATCCAATACCCAGCTCGTTGGAAGCTTTACATAATCCTCTTCAAACTGAAGCCATGAGTTTTCCTGAAAGCGTTCGTGGCATATGGATGGGCCGGCCTCATCCTTCATGGAGTCTTCAATGTTGTAATCGATCATATATTGAATGGCATTTTCTGAAAGGCCTTCATAATAGGGAAACGTAGTCAAGAACAATTGATCAAATTCTGTTTTAACCGGCTTCACAAAAACTTCCCTGTACCACTCTTTGGCCTGATCCACCCTGTTCATCCACAGGACAGCCCAGCTTCCATACAATAAACTGTCCGATGGGGCCGGCGGCGGAGGAAGCTCCCTTCCGTTCTTATGAAAGGCGGCAAGTTCTTCGCCCAGCTGCCGTTTTTCAGAGGCCGTGCGCTCTGATTTTTCAATTTTAAATAAGAGGATGGCCTCCCCCTCAATATTGGCATTGGGCAGGTTCGTCATTGTAGGAAAAAGATCCGCAATCCCTGTCTCCCCCTTGTATCTTAAGTAATCGCTGAAATAAACAATCTCTTCAATCCGGTCAATCGTAATCTTTTTCTGCGGCACAACCAAATATTGTTCTCCTCCAGAAACAAAATAACGATATCCGCTGATGTTTCTCTTGTCTTCACAATACAATTGGTAATGATGATAAATATCCCTCTCGAACATAGCCTCACCCCAACTCCTTCAATAATTATAGTCTATGACCCAACACCTATGATGGTTATTAAATTTTGGGTGGACTCATAAGTTAGGTCTGGACACATATACTATAAAAAGCTTAACGTCGTGAAAGATAAGGAGAACTATATGAGAGAGAAAAAGGTAGAGAATGTTGAGGAAACAGCTATGCGCCTTCTAAATGAACGGGGCGTAACTTTAAAGGATATCGCGGAACTTGTTTATTTTCTTCAGGTGCCTTACCATCCTGACCTTGATTTATCTGTCTGCCTCCAAAATGTGGAACGGGTCGTAGCAAAGCGTGAGGTGCAAAATGCCATATTGACCGGGGTTCAGCTTGACATACTCGCCGAGAAAAAGGTGCTGGAAGGCCCTCTTCAGGAAATCCTGGAACGAGATGAGAGTTTGTATGGCATTGATGAAATTATTGCACTTTCCATCGTTAACATATACGGATCCATCGGTTTTACAAACTACGGATTCATTGATAAACAAAAACCGGGAATCCTTGAAAAATTGAACGATAAGTCCACAGGAAAAGTAAACACGTTCCTGGATGATATCGTCGGTGCGATTGCCGCTGCGGCATCCAGCCGTCTTGCCCACCGTGCAGCCAATACTGAATGAGGCCCCGGGTTTGAAGCATCTTAATGAATGAAAACGGGCTTTGTGAAGGAACTGCCCCCTATTGTCAGACATGCTCACAATGAGGGGGCAGTTTTCTTTTATTCAAATGCTTTCCATTCATCCAATCCATTCACCGTATAGGTCGGTTGAACATCAACTTGGCCAAGATGCTCTTTCTGGGTGACTCCAGTGTGAACAAGAAGTGTATCGAGGCCGGACCGTATTCCGGCTAAAATATCAGTATCATAATTGTCGCCGATCATCAGGGTATCTTCCTTCGCTGTGCCAAGCTCTTCGAGTGCCATCTCCATAATAATCGCTTCCGGCTTACCAATAAAGGTTGGTTGTACCCGTGTGGAAACAGCGACTACAGAAGTCAGCGAGCCGTTTCCAGGCAGCAGGCCTCTTTCAGTAGGCAGAGCAATATCTCCGTTCGTGGAAATAAACCTCGCCCCATTCCTTACTGCAAGACACGCGATCGTTAATTTTTCATAGTTGATCGAACGGTCGATTCCCATGACGACAAAATCAGGCTGCTCTTCAGTAAGGGTGAAGCCTTTTTCCAATAACGCCTGCCGGATTCCTTCTTCTCCAATGCAATACACAGTTGCGTCACGTTTGATTTTTTCAATATAGTTGGCAGTAGCCATGCTTGTCGTGTACACATGATCTGAAGTGGCCGGAATTTCAAAGTTGTGCAGAACAGAAGCCACGTCTTCCTTCGTTTTTGATGAGTTATTCGTCACAAAAAGATACGGAAGGCCTCTACTGTTAAGTTCCTGAACGAATTGCACCGCCTCTTCAATCCGTTCCTTTCCTCTGTACATCGTTCCATCCAGATCAATTAAATAACCTTTATAAGTTTTCATTCCACAAACTCCTTTTTTCATTCACAGGTTAGTGTACCAAAAATGGGGCCATCCTAACAAAAATTTATATTGCTTGTCTCTCTGTTCCCTTGCTTTTTGTCCAGATAAAAAACCAGGAGGGGGTTCCTCCTGGTTGTTAATCCGGTGCTCCTGGCTGAAAATATTCAATTCTCTCGCGGTCAGGACCATAGAAGAAAATATACTGTGAACCATCGCAACGATGTCACCTCATCTTGGGCAAACCGGACACTATGTTTCTTTACCTCCATTATCTCTTTCGGGAGATCATCTACAGTAAACGCCACATGATTCACTTTTCCTTCTTCAGCCAGCTGTCTGTCATGTCCTGCCACCAGCTCCAGCAGAATCTCCCCTTCCAGATCCAAGAATACAAGCTCGTTTGCCGGATTGGTGTGGTTCATTCGTTTAATCACATCCAAGCAAAGGAAATCGATTCTTCCACGTTTTCAACCATTATCCCTATATGCTCAAGCTTCCTTACAGCCATCCTATCATCCCTTCCTAAAAGGCACACACTTGTCCTTAGGTATAGTAGAAAGGGAATGGATTGCTTAGCCCGTTACTGGCCGCTTGGAACCGGACTGATCACCGCAAGTGCCTGCTCCAGATCATAGATGATATCATCGATCGTTTCAATGCCGATCGACAGCCTTACCATCTCAGGCGATACTCCAGCTCTGCGCTGCTCTTCTTCAGTGAGCTGCTGATGTGTAGTGCTTGCCGGATGGATAATCAATGACTTAGAATCCCCGACGTTTGCCAAGTGAGAAAATAGCCTGACACTTTCAATGAGCTTTCTTCCTTCTTCTACTCTACCCTTTACACCAAACGTGAGAATCGCTCCAGATCCTTTAGGCAGGTACTTTTGCGCTAGCTCATGGTACTCATTGTCTTCCAGTCCCGGATAATTCACCCAGTCCACAGCAGGGTGTTCTTTTAAGTATTTTGCCACCTTCAGTGCATTTTCACTGTGACGTTCAACACGCAGTGCAAGTGTTTCAAGCCCTTGAATAAAGAGGAACGAGTTAAACGGCGAAACGCAAGATCCGAGATCCCTGAGCAATTGGACACGAGCTTTGATAATATAGGCAAGCGGTCCGACTGCTTCTGTATAAACGACGCCATTATAGCTTTCATCCGGCTCCGTAAGTCCTGGAAATTTTCCGTTCGTCCAGTCAAACTTACCGGAATCTATGATTAATCCGCCAATGGATGTTCCATGTCCGCCAATGAATTTGGTAGCGGAGTGAACGACGATGTCGGCTCCATGCTCGATTGGACGGCAAAGGTAAGGTGTGGCAAACGTATTGTCCACGATAAGCGGAACCCCTGCTTCATGCGCAATTTCTGCAATGGCTGAGATATCTGCCACATCAATTTTCGGATTCCCGATCGTCTCGATGTAAACGGCTTTTGTCTTTTCAGTAATAGCATCTCGGAAAGACTGAAGGTTATCTACTTCAGCGAATTTAAAGTTGACGCCGAGCTTCGGCAGTGTGTTGGCAAACAGGTTATATGTTCCCCCATATAAAGAACCGGAAGCTACAATTTCGTCCCCTGCTCCCGCTATATTTAAAATCGAATAGGTAATCGCCGCCTGGCCGGATGACACCGCCAGTGCACCGACGCCGCCTTCAAGCTTTGCAATCGTCTGTTCAAACGCGTCCTGTGTCGGGTTCATGATTCGGCTGTAGATGTTCCCGAACTCTTTTAAACCAAAAAGGTTGGCTGCGTGCTCGGTACTATTGAATTGATAAGACGTTGTCTGGTAAATAGGAACGGCCCTTGCACCTGTTGTCGGATCTACCTTTTGTCCCTCGTGCAATGAAACCGTCTCAAAACCATATTCTCTTTCTTCACTCATGTTCAATCTCTCCTTTTAAAATGTAATTGTTAGACAGCGGCAAGGATCTGAGTAAATGTTAGCCATAAAAAAGACCTCTTCTAAAAGAAGAGGTCGCAGTTTTCACCGTCGGCTCTCATCTTTCAGAACATTTGCGTGTTCTGCTGAAATTAGCACCATGCATTTCTGCTGGTTGCCGGGTATCATCGGGTCAGTCCCTCCACCTCTCTGGATAAGATACATCTGAATATTAAGTTAGTTTGAATAATACTGAACTTTTAGATGCAAGTCAACCTTTTTCTAAAACTTTTTAAAATCATACCGGAAGGGTAATACGCTGAGAAACGAAAAAGGATGATATGTCATTTAGATAGAGCGTTGGTCGCTGTTTTTTTGGGTGATGTTTATGCAGTGCAGACTCGCCAGTTCGGTGCCTGATGAGTGAGGGCTGCTTGCTTGGTTATCTTGAAAGAAATGAATGCAACGAATCCTGTCGGATGGTATCGTGTATAAACGTTTTGAACATAAATGGGCAGTTTTTGAACATAATTCCGATCTCCTGTACATAAAGTCGCAATTTTTGGACATACATCCGTACATGAACATAAATTCTGTGGTGGAGCTATTTTGCGAGTAAATATGCCGCTTTTTCAAACCAATTAAGGCTGAAATATCCCTCTCGATGTAAAATTAACTCAAAATCATTCGTATTTTGCCGGAAAAGCCTCAGTTGCTGCCCTTTTGTATCGTTTTCCTCTAAAAGGATCAGGCAGAGAGAGGATCGCCTGATCTTTTTATTATCGAACGAAGCTTTTGCCTTATTCCAATCAGCCCAAACCACACAGCGCTGGGCAAAAGCGGCCGATCCTGCCGGAGACAGTATACTTTTGAGTATCTACTCAGTTCCTTTCAATAGGGAGGCTCTATGGCAGTCTCAGGCCTTACTGGTGGAACCGATGTGCACATGACTTCCTGAATCTTTAGAACAACAACAGAAGGCCAGAACAGAATAAAGGGTAGATGAATTTTAAAAATCCAATAAAAAATAAACCCTATTGGCCAATCAGCCAGTAGGGTTTTAAGCGTTCTTCTCTTCGGAAATCAAATATTTGCAATACGAGCCGCCTTTTGCAAGGCATTCAGTGCGTTCCACATGGTCTGTACCAAGCATTCTCTGGAACAAAGAGAGCTCACATGAACAGGCATGCTGGTATTCGTTTGCCACTTTTGCGATCGGGCAATTAAATTCTTTTAATTCATATCGGCCGTTGTCTGTTTTTTCCCATTCGACCATATAGCCGGCTTCATTTTGAATATCGGCTAGTTCAGCCACTTTTTGCTCGAAGCTTTTGTTCTCCATCCGTTTCTTATACTTTTCATTTAAGCGGTTTTCACGGCGGACAAAAAGTTCCTGCACAGCTTTTTCACCGGCAATCTCCTGAATGTCTCTCATAAACTCAACGGTCAGTCCGGAATAATTGCGTGGAAATTGTTCGTCCGCAGTTTCGGAAAGCTGATACACATTCAGCGGCCGTCCCATTGCCTGGCGGACCAGGGTGGATTCAACGAGTCTGTCTCTCTCTAATGTATTTAAGTGGCGCCTTACAGCCATCTCTGTAATGCCAAGACGGCCGGCCATTTCAGTAACCGTTAACTTTCTATAGCGCTTAAGCATATGAATGATTTCTGAACGGGTAGAGGTGTTGTTAGCCATAGCCATAAATCATCACCTTCCTTACCCTTATCTTACAGCATTTGCTAGCAAAAGTACATTCTAAACAAAAATGTTTAGAAATACAATTGCTCTGTTAGTTCTGCTGATCGTCGGGGAGGAAAGCAGAAACAGGTCCCAATTCTTGTTCAATGTAACGCCTTACATCTGAAGGAAAGCTATCGATCGATCCTGCATTTTCTATAAGAACTTCAGATATTTCTTTGTGGCTGACACTCGCGAATTGCTGAACAAGCATTTTTCGCAATGCTATCACCTTTTTTAATCGTTCAGCATTTTCTGCACTGATGACTTTTTCGTCTTCAAGGATGTCCAATATGTCTTGATAACTGCCTGGGTCTCTCATAATAAAACCGTCAATCATCGAATTGCCTACATCAATCATGCTTTCAATGATTACATGTGCTGCCCGCTCAAGTGCCAGTTTTTCAGCATCACTTTCCTTCCCGGCCAGTTTTTTTGCCTGTTTAAGCAGAAATTCCAGATATTCCAAGTGGTGTTCAATCTTTTTTCTGTCAACGAAATACATAGGTCTCACCCTGCCTTGTCATTTTGCATAGTCCTTTTTAGTTTATCACAAAAAGTAAAGTGAACAACGAAAGCACCGGCCTATTTTCTTCTAAAGAGTTGTCTGCTATCATGAAAAAGTAAAAGGGAAAAGCCTTTGCGGCAAGGAGGACTGAATGTGGCAGAAGAACGCTTTTTTCTATATGACGATACGGAAAAATCTGAAACGCGTTTCGTAAGTTTTATGGGAACAAATACCCGATTTGACCTCGCCATCGTAAAAACAGGAAGGCATTACGGAAAAAGCCTGATACTTGATCTGCAGGGAAGCCGTTTTTCCATCATAGGAGAAGATGACCTTGCGGAAGAGGGCTACTTAGAGCATGTTTTTCAGCTTAGTGAGGAAGACGCACAGGAGCTTCGGGAGTTCCTTTACGAAACCTTATAATGAGCGGGAAAATTACCCACACAAAAAAAGCCGAACCCTGGGCAGTTTAAAAAAAGGATAGAGTATCTTCTATCCTTCACCTGCCTGAAGGGAATGGTTACTTTGTATAACAAGGATAAAGAAACGTATACAGATTTCTCCAATGTGGAAACCGGAAGGCGCTATGTTTTGCCTGAGGACTTTCCTGAAGGGCCCTACGGATCACCGATCAATGCGAAGCTCGGCAAATCCACTCCCTGGAAAGAAAATCAGCGGTATTACAGTGCCTTTAATTATGAGTATAAAAATCTTCATGCCGGAATGGAACGCCAATATCCCGGTGCTCATCCTACGCATGACGATCCAGGAGAAGATTCAGAAGAACCTTACCAAAACTTTAAATAAGGCAGGCTGATAGCCCCCGATCATCAGGGGGTTATTTTCTTCAGCACAAAATAAGGGCAGCCGAAGTTACAATACTCATAAATGTATTCAGGAAGCGTGCTGATCTTCGTATCATACGTCGCTTTATCATGCCCATCTTCAAAAAACCCACGCAGCCTGAGCTGTTCATAGCCAATATCGCCGACAAGATAATCATACTTATGTAAAATTTCGCTGTACCTTGACTTCAGCTGTTCCTCGTCAAAGGCCTCTTTATTATTTTCTATTAGTTCGTAGCAATGCTCACCAATACAAATCATGAACTCACCTCACCTATATATTTTACCATGTCCCTTAAAAATACAGCCAACAATTTCTTTGTAAAAAGTTTTTTATTGTGGTCAACCTAAGGATAAGGAGGTGAATCACATGAATAAAAGATTTACTGCATTGATGATCTTAACCTTTGCCCTGTTTACCGCTGCGTGCTCGGATGACGACACGAGAAAAGAAACGACAAGCGGCTATAAATTTTCGAACACCAGCTACAAAAATTATAAAAACGAAAATAACACGATGGGAACCGACAGAAGATATGGGGATTTCGGCTTTGTACGCCATGAATTCAAGGGAGAGAACAGAAAACCTCTTACTTCCAATCAAATACCAAAAATGGATCGCCAAAAGCTGGCTGACATGATCACTGACCTGGCCGTGCGCCTTCCAAACATTAAAGACATGGCAGTTCTTGTTACAGATGAAGAGGTACTTATGGCTTATGAAACAACCAGCAAAAATCGCATCGCGATGGCAGATAGCGTAAAGAGAACCGCTTTTTCCGTTGTTCCGCGCTATTATCATGTTTACGTTTCCGATAAAAAAGGGATGATCGGCAAACTCGAACAGTATCGTTCCGTCAACTATGATACAGAAAATGCTGAGGGAATTATCGACCGCTTAATCGCACAGATGAAAAAATCACCGCAAGGGTACAAAGTCAGCGATGGAGAAAACCAGAACGGAGAGATGAAAGGCGAAATGCACAGCAAGATGAATAACATGAAAAGATAAATATAAAACATATTCCGCAAAACAAAAAAAAGCCGGATTTCCGGCTTTTTCTTATTAGTTGCTCTGAACGGCTTTGTTGGCAGCGTTCACTTGTTCATCTGCATGGTAAGAAGAACGGACAAGCGGGCCTGCTTCACAATGCTTGAATCCTTTGCTGAGCGCGATTTTGCGAAGCTCTGCAAATTCGTCTGGATGGTAATATTTTCGAACTTTTAAATGTTTTTTCGTCGGCTGAAGGTATTGCCCTACAGTCACGATATCAACGTTGTTCGCACGAAGATCATCAAACGTTTCAATAATTTCTTCCCAAGTTTCCCCAAGGCCGATCATGATGCTTGATTTTGTAGGAATATTTTCGTTCATTTCTTTTGCACGGCGCAGGAACTCAAGCGTGCGCTCGTACGTGGCGCGCGCTCTGACTCTTGGAGTCAAGCGTCTTACCGTCTCAATATTATGGTTCATGATGTCTGGTTTGGCATCCATTAGTGCGGCAAGGTTTTCCTGAACCCCCATCATATCGGATGGCAGAACTTCAATGGAACAGAATGGATTGCGTCTTCGAATCGCTCTAACCGTTTCCGCGAAAACAGCGGCGCCTCCATCTTTTAAATCGTCCCGGGCAACGGCGGTAATCACCACGTGCTTTAATCCCATCTGTTCAACGGATTCCGCTACGCGTTCCGGCTCCTGAAGGTCCAGTTCTGTCGGCAATCCCGTCTTAACTGCACAAAAACGGCAGGCACGGGTACATACATCACCAAGAATCATGAAGGTTGCCGTTTTTCTTACTGCCCAGCACTCGTGGATGTTCGGGCAGCGAGCTTCTTCACAAACGGTATGTAGTTTCTTCTCGCGCATCATTTTTTTGAGGCCTTTATAGTTATCGTTTGTGTTCAGCTTTATTTTTAGCCATTCCGGTTTACGGATGTGCTCTTCCTTCTTAGCCAAAATCCTCACTCCAATTCATCGTCCTGCACATAAAAACAGTGTGCTTTTAAAAGTAGAGATACATTAGAAACTTTAACATAACTGGCGAGAAAACTCCAATCCATGATATTTCCATCATTTATATAATATGAAATTTCTTTTACCAACCAAACTAAGGATATGATGCAGAAAAGGAGTTGAGATGCTCACCATGAAAACTTGGCTAAGACTTTTTTTGTTTGCTTCCTTGATCGGATTCCTTTTACCAGAGCAGGAAGCCCTGGCAGAACGAACCTATAACCAAGAAGATGTTCAGAGACTGGCATTATATAACAAGATGGAAACGGTAACGCACATTCCCTGGTATTACTATGCAGGTGTCGACCAATATGAACGAAGTGTACGCCGTGCCAGAAAAGACCTGCCTAAAGCTTCGGGATTAGTCGGGATTTATTTCTCGCCTATTCAATGGTCCGGCCCGTTAAATCCGAACATGGATGACAAAAGCCCGGATTCGATTCGAATCTTTGGCGGAGCCGGCATGGATGGAAATAATGATGGATTAGCCGACCGAAATAATGACGAAGACTTGCTGTACACATTTTCTAACATTATCCAAAAGTATGGGTTCGATGAAGAAAATTTTAGGATCGGGCTTTGGGAGTTCTACAGAAGGGATAAGGCCGTAAGTATCATAATGGAGAATGCTGAAATCTATAAAGCCTATGGCACAGTTGCGCTTAATAAGCATGGCTTTGTCGTGCCTCTCCGATCCAATTACAGCTTTAGAAATACATGGGGGGACCGCAGGGGATATGGCGGCCTGCGCATTCATGAAGGAACCGATATTTTTGCGGACTATGGTGTCCCTGTAAAAGCAACATCTTACGGAATCATCGAAATGAAGGGCTGGAACCGATTTGGCGGCTGGCGGATCGGGATTCGTGACATCAATAATGTTTATCACTATTTTGCACATCTGTCCAGTTTCAATAAATCCATTGAAAAAGGATCGATCGTAGAGCCTGGTATGGTTGTCGGTTATGTAGGAAGCTCTGGCTATGGCCCACCCGGCACTTCAGGCAAATTCCCTCCCCACTTGCATTATGGCATGTATAGAGACAACGGGTATACCGAATGGGCCTTTGATCCCTATCCCTACTTGCGTGCATGGGAAAGGCAGGAGCGGACAGCCTCGCGGTTGCGTCGTTAAGAAAAAAACCACCCGCTGATCACAGGCGGGTGGCTTTTGTTTGAAAAGGTTAAATTTTTTCGATCACAAGAAAATCGTGTGAGTACTTATTTTTCTCATCTACATTGCCGGGTGTTTCAGAAACCAGCTTCCATTCAGATTCATCAATTTCCGGGAAATACGTATCACCTTGAAAGCTTTCGTTGATTTTGGTGATGTACATTCGCTGGACATAAGGCATGAACAATGAAAAAACTTCGGCTCCGCCAATTACACATACTTCTTCTTCCTTCCGCTCCAATGCTTGCTGTACCGAGTGAATGATCGTACATCCTTCTGCCTGAAATGATTCATTTCTTGTCAAAATGATATTCTCACGCCCGGGAAGGGGTTTGCCGATGGAGTCGAAAGTTTTGCGGCCCATAACGATCGGCTTGCCCATCGTTACTTTCTTAAAATACTGCAGATCTGCTGGAAGATACCAGGGAAGTTCGTTGCGGTTTCCGATCAGCCGGTTCTCATCCATAGCAAATACAAAGGAAATCATACGGACACCTCACCTTTAATCCGTGGATGATGCTCGTAATTCAAAAGCTCAAAATCCTCAAATTTGAAATCAAAAATAGAAGTGACTTCTGGATTTATTTTCATCACAGGCAGAGGTTTAGGCTCTCTGGAAAGCTGCAGCTTCACCTGATCCAAATGGTTTAAATAAATATGCGCGTCACCGACCGTATGTATAAATTCACCCGGCTTTAAGCCGCATACTTGAGCAATCATCATCGTTAACAGCGCGTAAGAGGCGATATTAAAAGGCACGCCAAGAAACAGATCTGCAGAACGCTGATATAGCTGGCAGGATAATTTTCCGTCAGCAACATAAAATTGAAAAAGGGTATGGCATGGCGGAAGGGCCATTTTTGGAACATCAGAAGGATTCCATGCTGAAACTAAGAGCCTTCTGGAATCCGGGTTATGCTTGATATCATGGATCAGGTTGGAGATCTGATCGATCGTCTCACCGTTTGGCGTCTGCCATGAACGCCATTGATGGCCGTAGACAGGACCTAAATCCCCGTTTTCGTCAGCCCATTCATCCCATATTGAAACTCCGTTCTGTTGAAGATAGGCAATATTCGTATCACCTTTTAAAAACCAAAGAAGCTCATGTATGATGGACCGTAAATGAAGTTTTTTAGTGGTAACTACCGGAAATCCCTCTTGGAGGTCGTATCTCATCTGCCTTCCAAAAACAGATATGGTCCCTGTTCCCGTACGGTCTTCTTTCCTTGTTCCATTCTCCAGCGTGTCTTGCAGTAGATTCAAATATTGTTTCATTTCACCGGGGCACCTCACTTTACATTATTACTATCCTATATCCTACCTTAAAAGAGTCTCTCTTGCATCGTTTTAATATAAAATCATTTGTCTCAATTTAATTACAAAATTAAAAATTATATCCATTTTCTTCACATCATTGTTATACTGAATATAAAGTTAACTCGGGATTGAAATACAGGGGGGATGACCTTGGATTTCAAAAGGCTATTACAGTGGATGTATTACTTGCAGGTTGCCTTTTTTGTAAGCGGAATCTATCTTCTATTGGTATACATCCTGACCAGCAATTCAAAGCGTATACAAGTCATGAGCGGAGTGCTTTGTTTTAACCTCATCTCCCTAAAGGTGATGAGAGACCGAAGCAAAATCTAAAAACTGTACCCAGAAATGGAGTACAGTTTTTCTTTATACCATTTTCAGCAAAGCATCCCTACCGGCCATTCCAACTTCAATGCCAATGGCATAAGCTTCAGTTGTAATGGATTCGAGCGGCGCGTTGATCAACTGATCGATGGTGCGCACACCTACGGCTCTTCCGGCAATGATCTTACGGTCTGAGAGCTTTTCGTTCAAGAGGGCGACGTCCAATGCCCCGCACATGATATACCCTTTGTCATTATAAACAGCTAGCAGGCTTGTTTTCGGCAGCTGGACGGTAACCGCGGTAAATGGATGTCCGTCAATGATTACCGGGTTTAATTCAATCATGTTCTACACCCCTTTCCTCCTATATGGTATGTACCAAAGGAGAAAGAGTGCGTCCACTACTGCCCAATCCCCATCCTCAGTTTCCATTCAAGAAGATCCCGAAGTGTTTCAGGCAGCATAAACCTTTTTGTTTTATTTCTGGCGATTGTGGGGTAAAATTTCCCGAATGTAAACATATCAATAACGGTAACTTTGTAAACTTGTTCATCCTTAACAGGTTCACCATTCATCCAAATCCTTCTGAGATGAACCTGCTGGTCATCAAGCATCGTTTCTTCTACTCTGATCCCTGAAAACGCCATACGGCCCATGACCTTCCCTCTAAAGCCGAATCCTCTCACTTCCCTGTGGATCATCTCTAAGCTTAAACCCGCTTGGACGATCTCCTTGATCTCATCTCCTGTCAAATCGACGATACATGGATTAATGGGATGTGGACAAATGCGATGGAGGTCTCCTTTTGTGACACGACCAGCAGGCAGACTCTCTAAAATAATTCCGGAATTAACCATCGAATAAGAGGTCTTGGACCATTCTTTCAGCGCATCCGCCATCAGCTGGGCAAAAGGGGATGATTCGTACCATGAGATATGAAGGGGTTCCTGCAAAATGGCAACTTCCGTTTCCAGCACCTTCTCTCCTCTTTGCTTGAGTTCTAGAAGAAGCTCAGCTCCTCCACTGTCTTCTGCTTTGTCAGACAGATCGATAAGCCCCGCACGCTTTGATGTGATTTTTTTAGTTGCCGGCTCATACTCAATGTTGATTTCACCGAGATATACGCCAAATTTTCCGGTTTGTGCGACCAGTGTTCCATTTATCATTTTTCCTTCTGGAAGCACATGGTGGGTATGGGCACCAAGAATGAGGTCAATTCCTTTGATTTCCTGAGCCATCCTCTCATCAAAGTTTAAGCCCAGGTGGGATAAAACAACGACAAGATCACAATTTTTTCTCAATTCAGCAATAATTTCAGGCAGATATTTGAATGGATCCTCTACCTGCCAGCCTAATGAATGATAAAAGGCCTGAAAAGCTACAGTGACTCCAGCAACCCCGATCCGAAGCCCATCACCTGTCGTGAACACCTCAGTAACTTTTGCCCAATGAGGGCGTTCTCCATTTTCATCAAAAAGGTTAGCCGCCAGTATCGGGAAATCTGCTTGAGTATAAAGAGCGTTCAGTTCTTCTTTTGTAAGTGTAATGCCTTCATTATTGCCAATGGTAACTGCATCTGCACCAGCTTGATTAAGAAGGAGCGTATTTCCTTGTCCTAATGTCCCTTCTGTCAGTGGATTGGCACGGTCCATAAAATCTCCGCAATCAAAATAAAATAGAGAATGCCCCTTTGCAGAGGCCTCCCTACGTTCCGTGTGGATCTGTTTAACAATCCGCGGCCAAAATTCAAAATGGCTGTGTACATCATTGGTGTGATAAATTTTTAATGTATTTAACATAGTGCCCCCTGAACCATAAGAACCTGCCCTTAGCGCAGCAGGCCATTGTAAACTCTATTGCCTTTGTTTTTAAAACAAATCAAGCTGTCTTGGAGACAGCCCCTCATAATTGAGGCCCAGCATATCAATAAACTGTCTCGCGTTATCTGCTGCATCCCCGCCAGAATTGTTGTTAAACAGCACGACAATCTCCTTCGTACGTTCTTTTAATGACTCCACATGCCTCTTCCATTCCGTCAATTCTTCCTTATTGTACCGATACAAATATCGAACTTCTCTCCAGTTCTCTTGTCCATGATTGTTCCATCCATGAACATTCCTTCCATGCAGCCGGATAATCGTCAGGTCCTTAGACGTCGGTTCAATTACGGAAGGAACGGAACCCTGACCCGCTTGAGGTTCATCACAAATCGTGTGGATCCAGCGTTCATCCTGCATAAATTCCAGGGTCCTTTCCCTGATTTCAGGCAAGAACCATGATTGATGGCGAAATTCGAGCGCAACCGGAATATCCTCCATCATTTCTCTCGTAAACCTTAGCATCTGCACACTTTCCTTATTGCATTCAAACCAAGGCGGATATTGAAAGAGTACAGCCTTCATCTTCCCGGCCTCGCGTACAGGCTGAATGGAGGCTTTAAATAAATCGAACATCTCTTTTGTGGATTCGAAAGGAATTTTCCCTCTGGAATGCCCGGTCATCCCTTGGTAGGCTTTTATGATAAAAGAAAAGCGGTCCGGTGTATCTTTGATCCATTTTTGGTAGTTCTTCAGCGGCTGGATGGCATAGAACGAGGAATCCACTTCGACCACTGGAAAAAACCCGCTGTACAGCTTTAATTTTTCAGTGGATTTCGTTCCTTCCGGATATAATGACTGGTGGTCCCCCCACCCCGTTACTCCAATCAGTATCATAGGCTTTCTTTCTCCTCATTATGAATGGTTATACTTTCTGTTCCCCCAAAAATACATTATGTAAAAAAAGCGAACCCCGTATTGGCGTTCGCTTTTTGATTTGCTGATATAAACCGATAGAATCTTCCATCGGATCGTAAGCGGCACGGAATTTATTCTAGAAGCAGTAGTTCCACCCCATATATTCCGAAATTCTGGCATATAATTTTTAATCTTCTTAGTCATTTATCTCAGAGTTTAAAACTTATGTCAAGTCGTACACGATCAACAAGCAGAGTTAAATATACGTTAGTTCTATTTTTACTTATACTGTTTCAAGATCTGTTTGATCTCCTTTTCCACTAAACCATAAAGATTAACAGATCTAGCAGAGTTCCTTACACTTTTAAGACCCTCCAACTGAACCATCATGTTTCTTGCTTCCGCCAAATAAGAGATGGCTTCCTTCATTTTGTCTTTATAAGGTTTAGTGGTTCTTTCGATATCTGCGGCGAACGTTTCATCCGTACCAGGGGTAATGCAAGCTTCGTACATATCTATGATCTCATCTGTTTCCCGATCAGGATTGTATTCATGAGGGGCTGTACTATCAAATATGGCGATGCCTTTTTCACGAAGAATGACCATGTCCAAACTGTTCGGATCAAATCCGCAGTGGTAGATCTCAACATCGTATCCCTTTTCCTCTCCAGCAGCTGCAATCCTCTTAAGCATTGTGGATTTCCCCGACCCCGCTCTGCCTTTAATAAAATAACGTTTCCCAATACTTTCTGTTAGATTTTGGACATAGTCAACCGCGCCATTTGGAGTTGCAGCACCAAGGAACCGATGTTTTACATTTGAAGTTTTTTCAGCTGTCTCCTCTCCATAGAAAAGATCAATCAGCTCATTTGTCAATTGGTCGGCTTTAGCAAAACTCATATTAGCGATATAGATATCTTCAATGTCATCATGTGCTTTAAGTGATTCCGCAAATGTTGTATATGCTCTTTCAAATTTTGCACAGATGTCCATCTGAAGCTGATGGATTTCATCATTATTTTCAGAGGGATATTTAGCGGCCCATTCACTTTCAAGAATGGTTACTTGCAGATTTTCGCTTGCTATGTGCTTGCGAATATCAGGTACTGCATCATCAATGATTGCAACACCGGCATCGGGAACAATTAACCCTTCTGTCCACTCATTATTAGATGCACAGTGTAAATATTCAATAGTATGGCCTTCAGCTCTTAAGGTTTCACCTATTGTATTAACGAAAGCAGATTTATCGGAACGCAACCCCCCTTGAAGTAAAAACACACGGTTTAAACCCCTTAATGCAGAGTCATATAGACTAACATATCCTTTAGCTGTGTTCCCACCTGCAAAATAATGAAGCGCATTTCCACGCATAGAATCACCCTTTCCCTTTTCTGCTAACATATGTTCACCATGAATAAGGGTGAATGCCTACCAATCAAAAGGTAAAAATCTTGCAGGAAATGGAAAAGATTCTGCTAATGCTTGTTTTGAAGTTGACTATAGAAAATAAAAAAAGCTGCAGATTACTCTGCAACTAAAAATTATACATGTCATAAATTTCTCATTTTATTTCAATTCTAAATTAGATTTTAGGAAGAAAGACAAAGTCACCATTAGTTATTCCTCAATTTTTCTCGTTTGAAGATGTAGATAGTAAAGGACGAGCCTTAAACTTGGGGGAGACGGTCCTTTTGCAAGAGGAGATTAATCCTTTATTAACCGAACTTCGAAAACGGGATATTATTGTGACCGCCGTTCACAATCACTGGTTATTTGAAGAGCCTAGAGCCATGTATATGCATTTTGAATCAATTGATGAGCCATTGTCTTTTGCAAGAAAAGTAAGAGCAGCATTCAAGGTATTGCGAGGCTGAAAAAAACCAAGAGAGTTTACGCTCTCTTGGTTTTTTATGATACTGTAAGATTCATCATTAACCCAAGGTACATGGCACAAATAAAGAACAAACCAAAAATTACAGCCACGGTTGGCGTTACTTTTGTAATAAGCTAAACGAAGGCCTCCACAAAGAATGAGTAGAAGCCTTTATTTATTTAAAGGTAAACGTATATACACTGTAGTTCCCTCCCCGAGGACACTGGTGATCCAGATTGTTCCTCCGTGAGCTTCAACTAGTTGTTTAGCAATGGTAAGTCCAATTCCGCTACCGCCAAATTGTCTGTTCCTGGACTTTTCACTTCGATAAAAACGCTCAAATACTTTTTTTACATCTTCTTCGGGGATTCCGATTCCAGTATCTTTAATAGTGATGATGACAGTATCAGGTTCTTTCTGGCTTGTAATGATTACATTACCACCTGATGGTGTAAACTTTAGTGCATTGGTCAATAGGTTAATAAATAGTTGTACCATTCGTTTTTTATCTAACCATAGATTGATACGAACTGAATCAGAGTATTTAACGTCGACTCCTTTTTGATCAAACGACTGCTTTAAGGTAGAAATACTCTGTAGGATCACCAGATCTAGCTCCTCTTGTTTCTTTTCTAAAATAAAGTCGGGAGCTTCAAAAGTGGTCAACTGCTCCAAATCCTGTACTAACAAAATAAGCCGCTCAATTTCTTCTCTAAAAGAATGCATTCGGTCAGGAGTAGCTTCAAAAATCCCATCTTCTATCGCCTCTAAATGACTTTTTAAAGTGGCCAAAGGTGTCCGCAGCTCATGAGCAATGTCGCTGGTCATGTTTTTTCTTACAGCTTCCTGATTTTTGAGCAGTGCAGCAAGTTCGTTTAAGGACTGTCCCAATTCATTCAATTCATCATTCCCCTGAGTGTTTACTCTGACATCCAGATCTCCTTTTGCCATTTTTTCAGCTGCCATTCTCATCTGTATAAGAGGTCTGGACAATCTGTTGGCTACGATATAACTGAGGACACAAACTAAGACAAAGACGCCAAGAGATGTCCAAAAGATGGAACCGATAACCGCTCGTTCAAAGTGGATGGTTAAAGGTGTCATGGCTCGAAACTCAGGTGCATCGATTTGAAACATTTTAAAATGGTGATGAACTTCCAACATAACAATGAGGCTTGAAATAAGAAGTATTGATGTGGCTGCAAGGATAAAAACGATCGTTAAACGAGCATGTAATCCCTTAATCTTCATAAGAACTCCCTTTGAACCTGTAGCCTAAACCAAACACAGTTTGAATGTACTGAGGCTGTTTAGGATTTTTCTCAATTTTATGCCGGAGGTTTTTGATATGCTGATCAATTGCTCGCGGATCCCCTTCGTAATTAAATCCTAAGACTTTTCCAACGAGCTCATGCCTTGAAAACGTCCGTTTAGGATGCCTCGCAAAAACCAAAAGGGTCTTATATTCTTTAGGGGTTAAGCTGACTTCTGTTCCGTTCAAAAAGACCTCATTGGAGGTTGAGTCAATTGTTAGCTCACCGCCATTATAAGAAATACGATCGGCAAGAAGATCGTATTCATTTGCCCTCCTCAATATGGTTTTCACTCTCATCACAAGTTCCTTAGGACTAAATGGTTTGACCATATAATCATCTGCACCTAAGGATAATCCTTTGATTCGCTCTTGTTCCTTTACTTTTGCCGTTAACATTAAAATGGGAACTGATATTTCTTGCCTGATAATGTGACAAACGTCTTCACCAGTGATATCCGGCAACATTAGATCTAGAATGATAAAATCAATATGGCCCTTCCTTACTTGGTTTATGGCATCCTGTCCTGTTGAGGCTTCTATCGTTTGAAATCCATCGTTTCGTAAATAGGACGAGACAACTTCGAGAATCTTATCTTCGTCATCAACCACTAAAATTGTTTTCATTCTTTCCTCTCCCTGTAATACTTATTGACTATTATAGCGGAAGATATGGTTCATGCACTTTATAGCCTATTTATCGCCAGCAATAGAACAAAATAAAAAAACGTTGAAATAATAACCTCTAACAAGACGTTTAGGTTGGAGAGATATACATGAACCATGATGGACATAGGCATCATCAACATCACCGATTTTGAGCAAGAAGAACAATAAAACGGGAGCGTCACAATTGATAATTGGATACGCTCTGATCCGATTTATTCAGGTTGAAATTCGCTTTCTGTTACCCATTTGTGATTTTTCACTTTTTCTCCGCCCGTCGTTGGAGTGTAGTCAACCATATAAACTGTGGTTTTTTCAGCTGATTCAATCACGGCCGAAGCTCCCTTCATGCCTTTCATATGGTCCGCATTTAGTGTGACTTTTTTCCCAGTTTTAAGGGACTTGTTTCCTGCATCCTTGATTTCCTCCTGAATCACCCACTTGTGATATTCAACAGGGTCACCGCCTGTTGTCGGTGTATAAGTAACCACATACGCAGCTGTATCGTAGACACCCACAATTGTCGCTTTAGCCCCGTTCATACCTTCCATATGACTCGCTTTAATAATGGCCTGGCTTCCCACTTCATATTTTGGATTTTTTGCTTCTTTTAAACCTTTCGGAACTTCACCAGAACTGGAATGGTCCATCCCTTTATGATTCATTTGTTTTTTGTCATGTTCCTTACTGCCGTTACCATCATTATTTGAGCATGCACCTAACGCAAGTGAAAGAGCAAGGATTGTTGATACAAATAAACCTTCTTTAGTCTTCATCTTTTATTTCCTCCTTTTTTTCGAATGGAAACAAAATAAAATAGGTATCTCCCCTACTTAGTTAAGTATAAATAAGAGTTGTGTAGAAGTTGTGTAGAAAGCTACTAAAATCATCTTTTACTTAAAAATTAATCCCTTTGTATATGGTCAACTTTATAATAAAACGAGTTATTTAAGTATTGTTTCAAAATATTAGTGACGTTTTGACGGGGTACTATGGAGCGACCCCAAATTATCATTTATTTTGTTCCGAGGCTTTGACATTAAAAGAAAGGAGGAAGGAGCATATGATTTCACCTTAATCATTAGGGTCAAGGCATGGCAAATCCCTTCTCCACCTTATTCACTTGTTACTCTAACTATTGATGTATCCCTATTGGGAATAGCAGTATCAAAACATAAAGATATATTTCATTAGAATAAGCTGGTAGTTAACATAAAAATAGTTTTCGGAAACCTAAAAAACCGATCTACTGATAAGATCGGTTTTTGCAATTCACCGGATGAATGAAAAGTATGAAATTAGAATCGAGTTCGTGAAGGAAGCTGACTTAAAGTAATGGATTTTATTTTGGATCAATTGTTCATACTAATATAAACTAGCTGTTACAGAAGGAGATTATATGCCAAATCAAGAAAATAACAGCCATAATCCAATTCCACATAAAAATAAAAAAGATGATACATACCACATACTTAAACAAGCAATGGAAATGGATACAGATGTCAATGAAGACACAAATCGTGAAAGATTATTGGATGAATCGTTCGATTCGTTTCTAGAATCGAACGAACAACAGGAAAATTAAACAGGAATTGTCGTGGCTCATCTCAAGAATTAGAAGCACCTAATACATTTATATATCCACCTATCCTTCCCTGATACATGTTTCAAGGTTACCAGCTAATAGAAGGTCAACAGGTAGGACTAAAAAAGTGGAAAAAGTGCAGCTGCGTTTTTTTTTGTAAACCCCAACTTGGCATGGTTATATTGACCAGACTCGTAAATCGAAAAATTGATGTTAGATTTCTGCGAGAAAGAGAATTAAACGTAATCGGCTGCCCGCTTTAGAAGCAAGGCACGCTCTTGTTCATTCTGTGTAAGCGATGCTGCACGCTTGAACTCAGCGCATGCTTCCTCATTTCTCTCCAGCTTTGCAAGCAAGTCGCCACGAACCGCTGGCAATAAGTGATATTTTTTCAAGGAAGGTTCGTCTTCCAGTGCATCCACGATCTCCAGCCCAGCGGCCGGTCCATAAGCCATGGAAATAGCAACAGCGCGGTTCAATTCCACTATGGGAGATGGTGCCACCTGGGAGAGGGCATCGTATAGTGCGGAAATTTCTTGCCAATCCGTTTCCGATGCCGTTCGTGCCTTGGCGTGACAAGCAGCTATACATGCTTGCAGTGAGTACGGACCATAGGCACCGCCGATTTGCTCAATCCGCTTAAGCGCCGAATAGCCGCGGTGAATCAAAAGATCATCCCAAAGGGCCCGATTCTGATCCTGAAGCAATATTGGCTCTCCCGATGGGCCAATGCGCGCTTTGAAACGTGACGCCTGGATTTCCATGAGAGCAATCAGGCCATGTACTTCCGGTTCCTCAGGGAGAATTTCCGCCAGCATCCGGCCAAGACGAATAGCTTCACTGCACAGCGTTGGACGAATCCAGTTCTCACCACCAGTTGCAGAATATCCTTCATTAAACATGAGATAGATCACATCCAGAACTGATGACATCCGGCGTGAAAGCTCGAGTCCACAGGGAACTTCAAAAGGTACCTTTGAAGCAGAAAGCGTACGCTTAGCTCTGACGATTCGTTGTGCAATGGTTGATTCAGACACAAGAAAAGCTTGCGCAATTTCATCTGTCTTTAAGCCGCATAACAGTTTAAGCGTTAGAGCGACTCGAGCTTCCCTGGAAAGTACTGGATGACAAGTGGTGAAGATGAGACGCAGGAGATCGTCATTGATCTCCTCGTCTATTGAATCATAGTCCGTTTTTCCTTTAAATTCCATTTTGCGGCCGATTTCCTCATATTTTTGATCACGTAATTTGTTTCGACGCAGAAGATTAATCGCCAGACGTTTGGCAACAGTCATGAGCCAGGCTCCCGGTTTTTCCGGTATGCCTGATTCCGGCCATTTTTCAAGTGCAATGGCCAACGTATCTTGCGCTAAATCCTCTGCAATACTGACATCTTGAATAATTCGGGCAACACCGGCTATGATTCTGGCTGATTCGACGGTCCAGATTCCTTCAATGGTACGATGGGTTCTACAGTTTGTCACTATGGTCTTCTTTTTTCTGATTTCTCGCGTAATTCAGCTTCTTTTGCCAACATTTCGGACAGCTCCGGCGCCTCATATACTTGACGCAATTCAATCTGACCTTCCCCATGTCCCATCGGGTCCGGCATCCGCATGGCCCACTCGATGGCTTCTTCCCTCGATTTCACATCAATCAGAATGAACCCGGCAATCAATTCTTTCGTTTCTGTAAATGGGCCATCCGTAACCACCGGCTTTTCCCCTGGTTTAGGATACGAAATGCGAATTCCATTTGAACTTGGATGAAGTCCTTTAGCCGCAACCCGCACGCCTGCCTTAACTAATTCCTCATTGTACTTCCTCATGGCTTCATTGAGCTCTGAGCTCGGGCGATTTCCGCCTTCCGAATTCTTCGAGGCTTTGACAATCAGCATAAATAGCATAAAAATTCCCTCCTTCTTTTTAGAGGCAAATCCCCTAATTGGCCTCTTTATAAATACAACGAACGGGAAACACCAAAATTGACACAATGAATAAAAAATCTTAAAAATTCTTTTCAAAATTGTCTATATAGAAATAGGGCAAGACAGTTTTATTTGATACCTAATAGATTAGCTTTTATTTGGCACGAAAACGGCAGGCGGTTAATTTAGACATAAAAAAGCCTTGGTATATTCCTTATATACCAAGGCTTTTCACAGTTTATCCGATTGAACCTTCCATCTCGAACTTGATCAGACGGTTCATTTCAACCGCATATTCCATCGGAAGTTCTTTCGTGAATGGCTCGATGAAGCCCATTACGATCATTTCTGTAGCTTCCTGCTCAGAAATACCGCGGCTCATGAGGTAGAACAATTGATCCTCTGATACTTTTGAAACTGTCGCTTCATGCTCAAGAGTGATGTTGTTGTTCAAGATTTCGTTGTAAGGAATCGTATCTGAAGTCGATTGGTTATCCATGATGAGTGTATCACACTTGATGTTGGACTTAGAGCCTTCCGAACGGCGTCCAAAGTGTGAAATTCCGCGATACGTTACTTTACCGCCATGCTTGGAGATCGACTTTGAAACGATCGTTGATGAACAATCAGGCGCTAAGTGAAGAACTTTTGCTCCGGCATCCTGATGCTGTCCTTTTCCGGCGATCGCGATGGAAAGGATCGTGCCTTTTGCACCGCGGCCTTTCATAACAACCGCTGGATACTTCATGGTAAGACGTGAACCGATGTTTCCGTCTACCCATTCCATCGTTGCATTTTCTTCTGCAACCGCACGTTTTGTTACAAGGTTATAAATGTTATTCGCCCAGTTCTGAATGGTTGTATAACGGGCATATGCGTTCTTTTTAACGATGATCTCAACCACTGCACTGTGGAGAGAGTTCGTAGAGTATACTGGTGCTGTACATCCCTCTACATAGTGAACGGAGCTGTCTTCATCCGCGATGATCAGGGTACGCTCGAATTGACCCATATTTTCAGAATTAATTCGGAAGTATGCCTGCAACGGAGTATCACACTTCACACCTTTTGGCACATAGATGAAGGATCCACCAGACCAAACCGCAGAGTTTAACGCTGCAAACTTGTTGTCAGACGGTGGAATAACCGTCCCAAAATACTCTTTAAAAATATCTTCGTGCTCTTTTAAAGCGGTATCCGTATCGGTAAAGAGAATCCCGAGATCAGATAAGTCTTCTTTCATGTTGTGATAAACCACTTCGGATTCATACTGAGCAGAAACCCCAGCCAGGTACTTTTGTTCAGCTTCCGGAATTCCTAATTTGTCAAAAGTCGCTTTGATCTCAGGTGGAACTTCATCCCACGACTTTTCAGACTTCTCTGACGGCTTAACATAGTAAGTAATGTCATCAAAGTTTAGGTCCTTCAAATTTCCGCCCCATTGAGGCATCGGCATTTTATAAAATTGCTCCAATGATTTCAAACGGAAGTCCAGCATCCATTGCGGTTCGTTTTTCATCTTGGAGATTTCTTCTACAACTTCTTTCGTCAACCCGCGTTTTGAGCGGAATATAGAAACGTCTTTATCGCGAAAACCATATTTGTATTCGCCAATATCAGGCATTTTCTTAGCCATCGTTTCATCCCTCCTTAAAGGATACAATTCTCTTGCAATGGCAGTATTGTTAACATTGTAACATATAAAACATTTTTAACAAGAAAGCAGGAGGCCTGCCTTCGGCACCGCTCTTATGAATTTCTGCAGAGGGTGATTCTTCTTCAATCAGAGAGGCTCCGATGATCGACGTTTATTCTTCTTCCTGATGCCCTACGCCCTTCTCCATAGCTTTCCAGGCGAGGGTGGCGCATTTGATTCGTGCAGGGAATTTGGAAACTCCTTGCAGTGCTTCGATGTCACCAAGATCAAATGTCTCATCATCATACTCTTTCCCCAGCATCATATTGTAAAACACATGTGCCAGCTTAACCGCGTTTTCCACAGATAAACCTTTTACCGTTTGCGTCATCATGCTCGCAGATGCCAGGCTGATCGAGCAGCCTTCCCCATCAAACTTAGCGTCGGAAATCTTTCCGTCCTCCACTTTCAAGTGAAGCTGGATTCTGTCTCCGCACGTCGGATTGTTCATGTTGATGGTCACTGAGTCATCCGTTAATTCCCCTTTATTGCGCGGGTTTTTGTAATGATCCATAATGACCTGCCGGTAAAGCTGATCTAAATTAGAAGACATGGCCAAAATACTCCTTTGTCGTGACCAATCCTTTTACAAAAGAATCAATCTCGTCTTTGGTGTTATACAAATAGAAACTTGCCCGGGCGGTTGAGGATGCCTTCAGCCACTTCATCAACGGCTGTGCGCAATGATGTCCGGCACGTACAGCGATACCTTCTGCATCAAGTACAGTTGCCACATCATGCGGATGAACACCCTCAATATTAAACGTAACGATGCCAGCCCGGTCTTTCGGTCCATAGATAGTGATCCCATCAATTTCTGACATTCGCTCCATCGCATATTTTGCGAGTTCTTCCTCATGTCTGTGAATGTTATCGAGGCCGATTTGCTGTAGAAAATCAATGGCTGCGCCTAATCCGATCGCTCCAGCTATAATCGGTGTCCCTCCTTCAAACTTCCAAGGAAGCTCTTTCCATGAAGATTCATACAGATCCACGAAATCAATCATTTCTCCGCCGAATTCCACAGGCTCCATTTGGTTAAGCAGGGCCTTCTTGCCGTAGAGGACACCAATTCCCGTAGGTCCGCACATTTTATGAGATGAAAAAGCAAAGAAATCGCAATCCAGATCTTGAACGTCCACGTTTAAGTGCGGTGTGCTTTGCGCCCCATCCACGACCATAACCGCGCCGTTTTTATGGGCGATGGCAGCAATTTCTTTCACTGGATTAATGGTTCCAAGGACGTTGGATACATGCATCACGGATACAATTTTAGTATGTTCCGTAACTGTGTTTTCAACATCCTGAAGATCGATCGAACCATCTTCTTTTAATGGAATATATTTAAGTGTGGCGCCTGTCTTTTTAGCGACTTGCTGCCATGGGATGATGTTGCTGTGATGCTCCATCGGTGTGATGGCAATCTCATCGCCTTCTGACAGGTTAGCCAATCCGTAGCTTGCTGCAACTGTATTGATTGAAGTTGTCGTACCACGAGTAAAAATTACTTCCTGCGTGGATTTAGCATTAATGAAACGGCGGACTTTTTCTCTTGCTCCTTCATAGCCATCCGTCGCTCTTGTACCCAGGGTATGGACTCCGCGGTGAACATTTGAATTGTATTCACGGTAATATTTTTCAATCGCTTCAATGACAGGTACCGGTTTTTGCGAAGTGGCGGCACTATCAAAGTAAACAAGCGGTTTTCCATTGACTTCCTGATGAAGGATCGGAAACAGCTTTCTTACTTCTTGAGCGTTCATTATCTGACTTTCCTTTCTATTACCTCAACCAAACGTTTTTTCACGGATTCAAGCGGCATTTCATTAACAACTGGCCTTAAGAAACCATGAATGATCAACCGTTCAGCCTCAGCTTTTGATATTCCGCGGCTCATCAGGTAGAACAACTGGATTGGATCGATTCTGCCGACAGATGCAGCATGGCCCGCTGTAACATCATCTTCATCGATTAAAAGAATCGGGTTTGCATCTCCGCGAGCTTTTTCGCTCAGCATCAATACCCGTTCCGTCTGCTCGCCGTTGGATTTTGTTGCACCATGTTCGATTTTAGTGATTCCATTAAAGATGGAGCTTGCAGAATCCTTCATTACCCCATGAGTTAGAATGTAGCCCTCAGAGTTTTTCCCATGGTGGAATATTTGTGCAACAAAGTTCTGCTTTTGATCACCTTGACCGATATTTACCGTTTTTGTATCAGCGTATGAACCATCACCAACAAGGTGAGTAGTATTATCAGAAACTGTGTTTCCATCATTTAACTGGCCTAGCGCCCAATCGATTCGTGCGTCTCGCTCTGCACGTCCACGGCGGTTAATATAGGAAGTCATTCCTTTTGCCAGATTATCCACTGCACCGTAAACTACTTTTGCACCGGGGCCTGCAAACACTTCAGATACAATATTGGCAACAGACTCGCGGGTTTCGTTTGTTGACAGGTAGTTCTCAACATAAGTGACTGAGCTGTTGTCTTCCGCAGCGATGATTACATGGTTTACGAGCCCTGTTTGCTCATCATCGTGGAAATAGATCGCCTGAAGCGGAGTTTTCAACTCTACGTTCTTTGGAACATGGATGAATGCTCCATTGGTTACTAGAGCCGCATGTATAGCTGTCAGGCGGTTTTCCTCAACGCTGACCGCTTCCTTCATGAAATACTTTTGCAGAAGGTCTCCATGCTTTTGAGACGCTGTTTTGAAATCAGTAAAGATTACGCCTTGGGAAGACAGCTCTTCTGAAATGGAAGAATGAGCCACTTTTCCGTTGCGGATCACAAGAAGATTTCCCGCTTCTTCTTCACCGATTAAGGCCTTCACTTGTTCAGGAAGCTGTGCACTTTCTTCAGCAGTGCTTTCGTGATTGAAATCCGTAAGATTCCATTTGTCGATTTTCGTTTTATCGGGCTTAGGCATAGGAAGCTGCTGCGCCAATTCCAATGCACGTAAACGCAGTTCTAAAAGCCACTGAGGTTCTTGGCGGCTTTCAGAGAACTTGCTTACATAATCCCTGTCATATTTTAAAGAAGTTTCAACTGACATGTACAAATCCTCCTAACTTGCTTACGCCTCTTGGCCAACAGTTTCGTCTTCGATTCCCAACTCTTCTTTGATCCAGTCATATCCTTCTGCTTCTAAGCGCTGTGCCAATTCTGGACCGCCGGATTTAACAATGCGGCCTTGCATCATTACGTGGACTTTGTCCGGAGTAATGTAGTTAAGCAAACGCTGATAGTGCGTGATGATCAAGCAGCCGAACTCCGGGTTTCTCATTTCGTTGACCCCTTTTGCCACGACTTTTAGAGCATCGATATCAAGACCGGAGTCAATTTCGTCCAAGATCGCGATCTTAGGTTCGATCATCATCAATTGAAGAATTTCATTACGTTTCTTTTCACCGCCGGAGAAGCCTTCATTTAAGTAACGGTGCGCAAAAGAGCTGTCCATTTCAAGAAGCTCCATTTTTTTGTCAAGTTCACGGATGAATTTCATTAGAGAGATTTCTTGGCCTTCCTCACGGCGTGCGTTAATGGCAGAACGCAAAAAGTCTGCATTGGTAATACCGCTCACTTCGCTCGGATATTGCATAGCAAGGAAAAGTCCTGCTTTTGCACGCTCATCTACTTCCATCTCAAAAAGGTCTTCGCCGTTGAACGTTACTTGCCCCTCAGTTACTTCGTACTTGGGGTGTCCCATTAACGCTGAAGATAAGGTTGATTTACCTGTTCCATTTGGCCCCATGACCGCATGGATTTCTCCGCCGTTTATTTCAAGGTTTAAACCTTTGATGATTTCCTTGTCTTCGATAGAAACACGCAGGTTTTCAATCTTTAAATTAGGTGTAGACATAAAATTTACCTCCATCTTATATTTCAGTGAAATATATTGTTAATGTGAACAAGAATGAAAGCTTCTCTCATTCCATTCTCAATTTATTCTCATTCTAATATTATAACAAATTTATTTTATCTTCAACCTGCAGGAACGATTGGATTAAGAAAAGCGCAAGTGATTTGCTGAAGTTCGAAAACACTGGAACTCTTACACAGACGCACGCTCTTTTTGTTGAGGGCCTCCCAGGCTCCTTTTCATCATTTTTCATCCAGTACTTCCTTAAACAGAAAATCAGCATCCATCATTGAATGCTGATCCTCCTACCTATACTATAGAATTTTTCGTTCCATTTCATTAGAGACTTCTAAACTTTTTTGATATTCTTTTTCCCTGGATTGTTCTATGGTGATCCGTTTCTCTAGATTACGTTCATATTCAGCATAACCAATTCCATGATTCTTTTGCAGTGCTTTTTCCATTTCAGCAGTATGATTTACTTTTATCGAGTGAATAATGAATCATCCTTTCGTGTTATTAACACTGAATCAACAAGTATAGCGTAACAAACATCCGTGGCGTGCTTCAAATCCCATTCAACGCCATATTTACATAGATGAAGGGGTTTCCTTATATTGATGCATACTGACTCATACATCCTTATATATCCTCTCAAAAGCGCCCTGATGTAAGGGAATACAAAAAAAGAGCTCCAATATAGGAACTCTTTCGGCTTTATTGCATAGGATTTTTAAGTTCTTGTATGCATTCCTGTACGAGTGTTACCCCCTGGCTCATTGCCGCACCGCCGCCAAAGGCTGCCGCAACACCAACGGCCTCAAGAATTTCATTTTCACTGGCTCCCTGGTCCAAACAGCCTTTGGTGTGATAGATGATGCAATATTCATCCTGGGCATGAATACTGATCCCTAAAGCAATCAGCTGCTTGTTTTTTTCAGAGATTTCACCTTCCTTGAAACAATGTCGAGTAAATTCATTAAAAGAATGAGCCACCTCTGGCATATGATCTGTGTACTTCGCTAAACCTTCTTTGTAACGGATTAAATGGTGCTGTGTTGAGTTATTGCCAGACATTTCATGATGTTCCATATCCTTTTCATCCTCCTGTCCTAAGATAGACAAAGTTTAGTATGAGTTATCGCTTCTCTTCTTATCCTTTCTTTCATGGAACAGCGGAACGTTTTGCTTAAAGAATTCAGATGATGGGAATATAATGGGCTAAAAGAGGCTGAATAAAGGAGTATAAGATGGAAGAGGAAAAAATAAAAAAATCATTGATCACTGGTTCAATCGGATTAGGCAGTCTAGCAGCTGCAGCCGGTGCAGCGGCGTTTTATTCCGCTTTTGTTGAGCCCTATTGGTTTGACCTGAACAAAATAGAGATAAGAATCCAGAGGCTGCCTGATAGCTTTAAAAAATTCCATATCGTTCATATCAGTGATTTTCACTTAGGTTTTCATTTTAAAGCGAAACATATTGCAAAAATGGCCGTTGAAATTCAGAAACTCAACCCCGATCTGGTCGTCTTCACAGGCGATTTAGTCAACTCCCACCGATCGTTGAAATCTGCTGTCAAGAGTTTGCCTTACTTAAAAAAAATCAATGCTCCCTATGGAAAATTCGCCGTGCTTGGCAATCATGATTATCTTGAAAACATCCATACGATTTCAGAGCTATTGGGCAAAAGCGGGTTTGAACTCCTTATCAATGAAAATAGAAGAATTAAAAAGGGAGAAGATGAACTGTACATCGCCGGACTGGATGATTACTTAAGGGGAGAAGCGGATATCGAAAGAGCGCTAGCCGGTATCCCTGAGGGACGCTGTACCTTTCTGCTGGCTCATGAACCTGACTATTTTAAGGTGAGCACCAGGTTCCCTGTTGATCTGCAGCTATCTGGCCATAGCCATGGCGGCCAAATCCGCTTGCCCCTGTTCGGTCCCATCGTCACTTCTAAAATGGGCAGAAAATATCATAGCGGGCTTTATCAAGCAGAAAACAAATTTCTCTACACAAACAGAGGAATGGGGACGACCCACCTCCCCTTCCGTTTCTTCTGCCGTCCCGAAATCACATCGATCACATTAAAATAAGACGGCAGCAGCCGTCTTATTTTTATCTTTACCCTTCCTTTTGAGGGGGAAGGTGGGTAACATACGTCCCTGCGATCAAATCATGAATGCCCCTTTTATCTTTTCGTATACCGACCATAAAGGCACTGACAATCAATGCAATGCCTAGCGTGAGCCCGTAAATAAGGCCCCCGATCAACACCCTCATGACCATCGCCCCAAACCCAAGCTTGCTGCCATCTGCCTTTACAATCCGAATGCCACAGATTCTTTTGCCAATCACATAACCACTCCAGAAGATTGGCAGCAAAAGCGCATAAAGAAAACTCACAACATTCGTAAACCAATCGCCACCCGGATCTTCTGATACAAAGTCTCCAGTAAATAAAAATCCGATGAACGCTAAAATAATACCAATAATGAGTCCATCCAGTATACAGGCTCCTAGCCTGATCCAAAAACCAGCCGGCTGCTGTACTTCCATCATCCATCCCCCACAACGAATTTATAAATCATCTTACAAATATTACTAATGGACAAAAAAAAGAACAGCCCAAAGGCTGTCCTCATTGAAATAATTTATTTGTTTACCGGTACAACGGCACCTTTATATTTCTGATTGATAAAGTCTTTGATCTCTTTAGAATGGAGCACTTCAACGAGCGTTTTTACTGTTTTAGCGTTTTTGTCACCTTTACGTACTGCAATAATATTTACGAATGGTGAATCGGCGCTTTCAATGGCAATGGAATCCTTTCGAGGGTTCAACCCAGCGTCGATCGCATAGTTCGTATTGATCAGGACAGCGTCTCCCTCTCCCTTTTGATACGCTTTTGGAAGAAGGCCCGCCTCTACGTCTGCTTTAAATTTTAAATGCTTAGGGTTTTTTGCAATATCCTTGATTTTGGAATTGTAGCCTTTACTTGCTTTCAGTTTGATCAGGCCTTCGTGTTCAAGAAGGGTTAACATACGTCCATGATCTGCAACAGAGTTACTCATGATGATGGTTGCGCCGTCTGGAAGCTCTTTTAATGATTTGTACTTTTTAGAATAAACGCCAATTGGTTCGAGATGGATACCACCGGCATTTTCAAACTTATAATTTTTGTTTTCCTTCATTTGAGATTTCAAATATGGAACGTGCTGGAAGTAGTTAGCATCAATCTCATTGTTCGCAAGCGCTTTGTTAGGCAGTACATAATCCTGGAACGTTTTGATTTCAAGATCGATTCCTTTTTTCTTCATTAAAGGCTTGGCCGCTTCAAGAATTTCAGCATGAGGGACATTGGATGCTCCCACAACGATTTTATCGTCAGCAAGTTTCTTCTCTTTTCCTCCGTTTGCCCCACAGGCAGCAAGTGCTGCTGTCAGTGCAAGCATAAGGACGATCGCGATAATTTTTTTCATGTTGCTCCTCCTGGTTGTGTAATATAGACCTTAACGTTTATCAATGGTTCGAGTTACATTATCCCCAATCAACTGGATGATAAATACAATGATTAGGATGATCACAGTAGCGACAAATGTTACATCATTTTGCGTACGCTGAAATCCTTCAAGGAATGCCAGATTTCCGAGCCCTCCCGCTCCAACTACTCCAGCCATTGCTGTATAGCCCACAAGCGCGATGGACGTGACCGTAATACCGGAAATCAGTGCGGGAAGACTTTCAGGAATCAAAACTTTAAAAATGATTTGACTGTTGCTGGAGCCCATCGATTTTGCCGCTTCGATGACTCCCTTATCAACCTCCCGAAGTGCAATCTCGACCATCCTGGCGTAAAACGGTGCAGCGCCGATGATCAAAGCAGGAAGTGCCGCATTCGCTCCAAGCATAGAGCCTACTAAGAAAAGGGTTAGCGGAATCAATAAAATGATGAGAATGATAAACGGTATGGATCGAAAGATGTTTACGATTGCTGCAATGACAAAGTTAAAAAACTTGTTCTCCCATAGGTTCCCTTTACCCGTTAAAAATAATGCCAACCCTAAGAAAAGACCGATAATAAAAGTGGCGAGGACAGCGATTGCTGTCATGTATAGCGTTTCTCCGGTAGAGGCCCACATTTGCGCCCAATCCACGTTCGGAAAAAGATTATTCATATGAGATCACCTCCACTTCTACTTTCTGCCCATTCATATAGGTTACCGCTTCATCGACCTCTTGATCGGCACCTTCCAGTTGAATGAACAAGGTTCCATACGGTCCGTTCTGCGTTTGGGATACCTTGCCCTGAAGGATATTCACCTGAACATCAAATTTTCGGATCACATCAGTGATAACAGGCTGCTCCGCATTCCCGCCAACAAAAGTAAGCTGAACAATCTTGCTTTGCGGCTTTTCAGAGGCCAGCTGTTTGATCATATCCGTTGTTTCTTCCGGCTCCGTTATCTGCTTGACAAAATCTTTCGTAATGAACTCTTTCGGATGCCTGAAAACATCGAGAACCGGACCCTGTTCCACAATCCTGCCATCTTCCATAACCGCTACACGATGACAGATTTTTCGGATCACATGCATCTCATGTGTAATAAGAACGATGGTCAAATCCAGTTTTTGATTAATCTCAACCAATAGGTTAAGGATGCTGTCCGTTGTTTTCGGGTCCAAAGCTGAAGTCGCCTCATCACACAGAAGAACTTTAGGATTGTTCGCCAAAGCACGAGCGATCCCCACTCTTTGCTTTTGTCCTCCACTCAATTGGGACGGATACGATTCACCACGCCCTTCGAGTCCGACAAGCTTAATCAGTTCATCGACTCGTTTTTGGCGCTCCTCTTTTGGTACACCTGCAATCTCCAGTGGAAAAGCAATATTTTCCTTTACCGTTCTGGACCAAAGTAAATTGAAGTGCTGAAAGATCATGCTGATTTCCTGACGAGCTTTCCGCAGCTCCCTGTTACTGAGCTGGGAAAGATTTTTTCCGGCTACAGTAACATCTCCGCTCGTTGGTCTTTCCAGCATGTTGAGCATACGGATCAGCGTACTTTTCCCTGCCCCGCTGTATCCAATAATCCCGAAAATTTCTCCTTGTTCTATGGAAAGGTCAACATGGTCAACCGCGTTTACCGCTCCGTCTTTCGTCTGGAAAATCTTTTTAACTGCGTCTAATGTTATCAAGAGACTGTATCCCTCACTTTCTTAAAATAAAGAATGCCCTTCTGCAGGTCATGAGCAGAAGGGCATAATCATTTATATATGCACCGTCACTCATCTCCCAAAGCAGGCTGCTTTGCAGGATTTGGCACCTTTTTAAGCAGGTAATGCTTAACGGTTGCCGGGTTTCACAGGGCCAGTCCCTCCACCACTCGCGATAAGAACGAATTTTGTTAATCGCTATTTAGTTCGCTTTTCTTAACACGTTTCGAATTTTAACATTACCCATTGGGGAGTGTCAATCCATTGTTCATAAATTTTAGATAGAAAGACCCGTTTCTTTTGACTTAGGAATTCTTTTTGCATAAAAAGAGGAGAGATTCCAGTTTCAGCTGTTCTCTGTACGTACCCGAAAAATTCACTTTCTTTTGCTTGATTAAATCGCTAAGCCGATAATGGCCGTCAAGCATCTCTTGAAGTTCACCCCGGCTGCCCGATATCATCAATGTTTTTTTAGAACCGCTGCTTTTACTTGTAAAGGAAAAATATATACATTCTGCTTCAGCCTTCACATGAGGAACTCCCATTCCAATGAGCGGCTGAAGAAAGGCTGTATTTTGAACCCTTTCCTGCCATTGAACCCAATCCATAAACATCCCCCTCTTAAAACATCTATAAGTAAATGTTCTGGAGGAGGCGGATGTCTTCCTTGAATTTTCCTTCGACAGATTACATACGCCCTGTCGATTATTAGCTTGCTTTATTATGTACTTTTAATTTTTTTGGTTTTGCTTTTTTCCAGGCCTTTTTTTCATGGTGCCTGTACGGGGTTGCCTTTTGTGTTTCTCCATTATTGCCCCATTTCTTATCGTGGTTCTCATGTTTCATCTTTTCAGAAGCATCAGGGTGTTTTGGAACAGTTTTCATCTTGGTGTTTCTCCCGGGCCGCGTGTGATCTGCTGACTGTTTATGATGAGGTTTTGGTTTCTGTATAGTCTTTGAGGAATGACGCTTAACCGCTTTTGAACCTTTCCCCTGTTCCTTTTTTCGGACCTTCTGATTTTCCGATCCAGTAACTCGGTTATTTTTTGCCTGTCGGTCTTCCGGTCTGGATACACTCTCCTTAGATGTGGTGCCCTGCAAAGAGCTTGTCTTAATGGTTATCGTTTCAATAGTTCTTGGGTGTCTTATCATTTTTTCTGAGATTTTCTTTTTATGGTTTATTTCTTTTTTCGGAAGCTTGCGATCAGGTTCGATCTTTTCCTTTAGTTCGGTATATGACATGTTCTTCACTTGATGAAGAGATATATTCTTATCTTTTCTTTTCGCATCCAGGTACATCATATATTTACCGGAAGATACCCCGTTCTTTTGGGCGACTTTCCGTTTTTCCGTGTTAATACTTTTTACCATGATAGCCGCTTTCGTATTAAAGACCGCGGCATTTCGTTTTATGGATGAAACCGCTTCATCCAATGAAGATGAAAGTTTATCATTTTCGGCGTCCACAATCGTGGTACCAATCATTACATCCGGGTTTTCTGTTAAATATCCCTTGCTTTCATAGGCATTCAGCAAAGATGAGGCGAACTGGGAGAGGCTTACGTTTTTTTTGTGTTTTAATGATTGGAGAATTTTTTTGCCTTCCGCATTGTAGGCTTTAACTTTTATGACTTGCAAATCATGGTTAACTCCCGTTTCAAGACTCGGATTTACGTCAAAACTCACATAAGCCGCAACAGTATTATCGTTGCGGCCCAGTGGATAGACTCCTGAAAATAAAACATATATAAGCAATGCTCCTATAGTAAGTGAAAGAGAAGGAAAGAGCAATCGTCGTACCCTGCTTTTTGTAAACCTTGAAATACTGTATTCCATACCTACCACCGGATGTTCTCCGCGCGGTACTCTTACGGTAATGAAACAGCCATCTTTCGTTAGTAAAACGGCTTTTCCTTTCTTCACTTCCATTAAAACACCATTTTTCATCCCACATATCCCTCCTGCTAGGCGAAGGATCTGCTTCGTATCATAACCATCATGGGATTTATTGCTTTTTTGCTTGACGAATTAAGACGTACGTTCCCCACGAATAATTACAACCGTTTAACTTCCCCTTATTTAAGGCTGAATATAAGACTTTAACGCTTTAAAGTCCCCTAGATATATTAGCGATACCGCTATTATATATTTTCGATTTCTCTCTATTGTTTTACGACTGCAGGAAACCATACTTAATAAATCTTTTATAGGAAGTTGTTTTTTCTCCAATAAAAATTCAGCCATTTCTTGGTTTTCTACTAACAAACGAGCGATTTCTTTTGCATTTTCCCTTGCATCAACGTGCTTCGGGCAGTGTTTGCTCAACACTTTAAAGTTCAAGCTGAATTCCTTCAGCAGTTTTTGGTATTCTTCGATTTCATAAACGCGGTTTTCTGCCTGGATTTTTTCTTCGTAATGCTCCATGGCAGCTTTCTGTTCTGCATAGCTGTCTTCCAGACGGCCTTCTTCATCCTCTTCATCCGGCTGCAAGTAGATGAGTCGGTTCTGCCTGACTTCTTTTCTTATATAGTCAATCACTCTTCGGCGGATGACCATGTCGGCAAAAGAAAGAAAACGGCTTCCCTGACCTTCTTGATATTGATCAATGGCTTCATTAAACGCGTAGAGACCTACACTAAATTCGTCCATCGTACGATCTATATATTGACTGCATACCTTTGAAGTCACTTTCTTAATGAACGGCTGATAAGCTTCGATCAGCTCGTTTCTTAAGGTATCATTCCCTCTTTGAATTTTTAATACTTTATCTTCAATGTTAATGATTGGTGTATTGTTGCGAATAGCTGGTACAAATGCAGTAGACATAGTTTCACCTCTTAAATCCAGGTTGTTTTGTACTTTTGGACAAAATGAATGATATATTGCCAAAAGTCGACAGGAGCAAACATGTTTCAAGCTCTCCTATACATTTATACCATTGATTCGCAGGTTTGTAGGATACAGTTGTATAACAATGTTACAGGACTCATAACAATTGTAATGTTTTTGTCATGCGCCTGAAAAGGAAAAGTTTTGCAGTCTTTACCTATAAATCGTTTGGAAGCGGTGACTTACTTGCTATCACTGCTGTTTGGAGATGTCGTTTTATTCTGCTGCACCTGAGTCAGTATGTAAAATTTATTACACATTTCTTCTTGATTTTACCACATAATCCATCTATTACATCTTAAAAAACCCCCTTAAAAATAAAAAAAGACACAAATCGTGTCTTTTAAAGGTATTTTTTTACGTTTTGATACAAAAAATCAACTGATTGCATGGCATAAATCTTCTTGACAGCGATTCCCCGATTTAAAAAAAGGAGGCAAGGAACACTTGTGATGCTGTACTTTTCAGCAAGCTCTGGCATTGCATTTAAGTTGCAGGCTCCGATTTTAGGTTCAGCATCTTGTGACTGGCTTATCGCTTCCAATGTAATATCCAGCATCCGCCTTCCCATTTTACATGTGCCGCACAGCGGTGTCTGTATGTATAGAGCAGCCGGCTCCTCTGTTGAACCCTCAATAAAATCACGAATCTCTATGTTTGTTAAATCCTTCATATCCCTCTCCAGTTGCAAATGTTATTAAGCTCTGTTGGTCCCCTGTGTATTTGAATATCCCGGATTCAGTGGATCTTGTCAACTGAACAAATTCAAGAAATCCTCTATACCTTTCAATGGATAAGACATGCCTTGCATCTAAGAAAGAGGATTTCTCGCCGTCATATAGATCCTTATCCTAAACATTCTTTATTTACTGTGAAACGCGCCCCAAGCAATATATTAGCGAGATACATGAGCGGTGTTTTTGCTACTTCACGGTACATTTTATGAATATAAAGATGTTCTGCATTCGGAAGCTCCCTCTGAAGCATTTTTCTTAATTTTGCTCCTGCCTCATCTGCATCAACCAAAATATATACATCTCTGTTCTCAATTTCAATGGCCAGTTCTTCAAGCCGTGACAGCCCCATCGTTCCATTTGTACAGATGATCTCAACGGGTTCATTAAGGATAGAAATCAGCTTATCTTTGTCTGATTTTCCTTCTACAATAATCACTTTATCCAAGTTGTTATTCATCAATCATCTCTCCTATATCTTCTAAAGAACAAGTATTAAAGCGATTGATATTTTCCCTTACTTACTATAATACCCTTTATTTTATTAGAATCCTCTTTGGAATGTTAATAAATCGACTTACCATTTACCCGCCAGGACTGAATATCTTACTACAAGAGAGCAAGTTAGTAAGGAAATTCTTACTATCTTCACTTAAAGCCGTTTAATGATTTTAAAAAGGGGATATTGTTTCTCTAAGTTCAGCAGCGCAAAGCAAAAGGCTGTTGGCAAATACTATCTAGCATTAAGAGGAGGAATTTGAAATGGCTAATAATAATAACCGAGACGGAATGAGCAGAGAAGAAGCAGGACGCATGGGCGGAGAAAAGACATCAAAAACTCATGGTAAAGATTTTTATCAGGAAATCGGCAAAAAAGGCGGTAACGCAACTTCTGAGAACCACGATCAGGAATTTTATCAAGAAATCGGTCAAAAAGGCGGAGAAGCCACGGCTGAAAGCCATGATAAGGACTTCTATCAAGATATAGGGAAAAAGGGCGGGGAAGCCACGGCTGAGAGCCATGATAAAGATTTTTACCAAGAGATCGGTAAAAAGGGCGGAGAAGCTACTTCAGAAAGTCATGATAAAGATTTTTACAGAGAGATCGGTAAAAAAGGCGGTAACAGCCGTAGCGATGATTAATAAATAACCAAACAAGGACAAGCCTATGGGCTTGTCCTTGTTTCCTTGTGCAGATTCAACGCTTAAGACCAGTCATGGCATTAGCGCTTTCGAAATTAACACCAGCCCTCATCGCAGCCCTGAACATAACTATTGGGATATTCTGCTGAACTGTTTTCTTTTTTATAAATTTTGTCAGCATCAAATTCAAAGCCTTCAGCCATTTCATACTGATTTCCCTGGTCAGAAAAGATGACGCGGCCTATTCTTTGGTTATCATGGAACAGAGACAAATACCCCGTATCCATTTTCCCGTACACTTTGGACGTAATGTCAGATTTAGATCCTGAGTTTTTTGAATCCAATGAACTCACTTCCTCCCATTGAAGATGTTACTATTGTCTCCGGAAAGAAGCGGGCTCATTAAACTTTTTGGAAGAAGGATTTAGTCTTCTTTTGTCATTTCTTCATATTGTTCAGCAGTCATGAGGTTTTCAGTCTCAGAAAGATCAGATGCCTCAACAACGATCATCCACGCTTTTTCATACGCAGACTCGTTTACAAGCTCAGGGCTGTCATCAAGATCTTCGTTGATTTCAACAACCTTGCCAGAGATGGGAGCATAGAGCTCAGAAACCGTTTTAACAGATTCAACACTGCCGAAAGGCTCGTCCGCTTTAATTTCATCGCCAACTTCTGGAAGCTCTACAAAAACGATATCGCCCAGTTCATCCTGTGCAAAGTCAGTAATACCAATCCTTACTTTATTTCCATCTTCAACCTTTACCCATTCGTGTTCTTCTGAATAACGCAATTCTTTTGGAAAATTCATTTGTATCCCTCCAGCTTTTCTTGTTATTTATAATAACTATAATATTAAATTTATTATAGTTAAGCAACTAATAACATCACTTACTCCATGTTTGCTTATATGTATCTTCGTTAAATCCGACAGTTACTTTGTTTCCGTCCGTAGTAATCGGCCTTTTTAGCAGCATGCCGTCAGAAGCCAGAAAATCAAGCAGCTCATCTTCGGAAGCGGTTTTTACTTTGTCTTTTAAACCAAGCTCTCTGTACTTCATTCCGCTCGTATTAAAGAACTTTTTGATCTCAAGGCCGCTTTTGTCTACCAGCTCTTTAATTTCCTCTTTTGAAGGAGGATTTTCAACGATATGTACGGATTCAAATTCAACATCATGGGACTCCAGCCACTTTTTAGCCTTTTGGCAAGTTCCACATTTTGGGTATTGATAAAAAGTTAAACTCATGTCATTTTTCTCTCCTTCCCTTCCATAGTATCATAAAATAGTCTAGCCAGGTAAAGGGAAATTAATCACCTTTTTTGGTGCCAGGCACCGGCGTTTGACACATGTGTAATAACGGTGCCTGGCACCGTTGAATATACAAAAAAGTGCTCCGGCGAATAACCGGAGCCAAAGTGAGAGAGTATTTTTAAAGATAAGGCATTATTAGAAATTGATTTAAATGACGTAGCGTTCTTCTTCCAAAACCACAGCTGCAATTTCACGTTTCTTCTTGATGACGTTGATCGGTGTGTGGCGGGTAAGCTTGCGGAGAGCAGACAGCATCATTCGCAGCGTGTCTCCTTCTTCCACTCCAATGATGGATTCCTTCGCATGGGCTTCGATGCGGTTGAAGGATTCCTGACAGAACACTTCAGTCATGAGCAGCTTTTGCGTGTTTCTTTCCAAGCTTGTTCTGTTGATCGCTTTTTCCGTGCGTAGAGCCACAGATTCCATCGCGTACACTTCACTGATCATATCAGCTACATTAGCGAGCAGTTCCTGCTCGTTTTCAAGCTTTGGCCCGAACTTCTGAACAGCGAGTCCAGCTACCATCAGGATGACTTTTTTGGCCATGCTTACGAGGTATTTCTCCTGCTCAAGCGGTTCAGTGCCCACCTCTTGTGGCATCATCATCATCAGCTCATTTTGAAGAGCCGTTGCTTTTTCGATGAGAGGAAGCTCGCCTTTCATTGCTTTACGGACGAGGGTTCCTGGCACGAGCAAGCGGTTGATCTCATTTGTTCCTTCAAAAATACGGTTAATTCGGGCATCACGATACATGCCTTCTACTTCATATTCACTCATAAAGCCGTATCCTCCGTGGATTTGCACGGCTTCATCTGCAACATAATCCAGTACTTCAGATGCGAAGAACTTGTTCAGGGAGCACTCAATCGCGTATTCCGCGATGGCTTTACCGATTTGCAAGCCATCCTTCTGTGCTTCATCACTTAAGCTTCCAAGACGGGATTCAAACAAACCGACCGTGCGGTAAACCGAGCTTTCTGATGCGTATGTTTGAAGTGCCATGTTTGCCAGTTTTTCCTGAATCAGGCTAAAAGAGCTGATTTTGCGTTTAAACTGTGTACGCTCGTTTGCATACTTCGCTGAAACTTCGATTCCGCGCTTCGCCGCACCGACACAGCCGATCGCCAATTTATAGCGTCCGATGTTCAGGATGTTGAACGCGATGACGTGACCTCTTCCTGCTTCACCAAGAAGGTTTTCTTTCGGCACATGAACATCTTCTAAAATAAGTGTTCGTGTAGAAGAAGATTTGATCCCCATTTTCTTTTCTTCAGGGCCTGTGGATACTCCCGGAAAATCTCTTTCTACGATGAATGCAGAGAATTGTTCTCCATCAATTTTTGCATAAACTACAAACACATCGGCAAAAGCGGAATTTGTGATCCATTGCTTTTCTCCGTTCAGCACATAATGAGTGCCTTCAGCGTTCAATCGTGCTGTTGTTTTAGCACCCAGTGCATCGGATCCTGATCCGGGTTCTGTAAGTGCATACGCTGCGATTTTTGCTCCAACTGCCAGATCTGGGAGATACTTTTTCTTCTGTTCTTCGTTACCGAAAAGCACGATCGGCAGAGAACCGATTCCGACGTGGGCGCCATAGCTGATGGAAAAACCGCGTCCGCGTGCAAACTTCTCAGTAATCAATGAAGAAGAGATTTTATCAAGGCCAAGTCCTCCGTATTCTTCAGGAACGTCAGCACCAAGAAGACCAAGTTCCCCTGCTTTTGTCAAAAGCTGTTTAGAAATATCAAACTCATGGTTTTCGAGCTTATCGATTTGCGGGACAACTTCCTTAACCACGTAATCCTCGGTTGTCTTTGCGATCATGAGGTGCTCTTCTGAAAAATCCTCCGGTGTGAAGAGGTCCTCCGCCTGAATATCTTCCACTAAAAAGCTTCCGCCTTTAAAAACCTTTTCCATTGTGTTAGACATGTTTATATCCTCCTGTATTGGATTAGCCTACTAGTTCGAACACGCCAGCAGCGCCCATGCCGCCGCCGATGCACATGGTTACGACACCAAACTGCTCTCCTCTCCGCTTCATCTCATGAAGAAGGGTAAGAGTAAGTTTTGCTCCGGAGCATCCAAGCGGATGGCCTAGAGCGATACCTCCTCCATTGACATTGACTCTGTCTTCCGGAAGGCCAAGCTCGCGAATGACCTGTACAGCCTGTGAGGCGAACGCTTCATTGAGCTCAAACAAGCCGATATCGGATACTTCAAGTCCCGCAAGTTTTAACGCTTTAGGAACAGCAGCAACAGGTCCGATTCCCATGATTTCAGGCGGTACACCTGCCACGGCAAAGCTTCTGAACTTCAGCAGCGGCGTCAATCCCTCTGCTTCTGCTTTTTCACGGTCCATCACAAGAACAGTCGCAGCACCATCACTTGTCTGTGATGCGTTCCCTGCTGTTACCGAGCCGTTGATGGAGAACGCAGGGCGCAGGCGGGAGAGGCCTTCTAACGAGGTATCAGGACGAACACCTTCGTCCGTATCAACCACAAACTCTTTTTCTTTTAGCTTGTTGTCTTCTCCAAGCCAGCGCCTCGTCACGGAGACAGGTACAATTTCGTCCTTGAATCTGCCTTCTTTAATGGCCCGTGCTGCATTTTGATGGCTTCGAACCGCAAAGGCATCCTGGTCCTCCCTCGTAACACCGAACCGCTTTGCCACTTCTTCAGCCGTGAAGCCCATGCCCATGTAATATTGAGGAACCGTTTCAACAAGGTGAGGATTCGGTTTGATGACATGGCCTTCCATCGGCAGCAAGCTCATGGATTCCGCTCCCCCGGCCAGCACAGCTTCAGCATGCCCGAGCATAATCTTCTCGGCGCCATAGGCGATACTTTGAAGCCCCGAAGAACAGAACCGATTAACAGTGATTGCCGGTATGGTATCCGGGAGACCTGCTCTCGCCCCGATTAATCTTGCCATGTTCATTCCCTGCTCTGCCTCTGGAATGGCACACCCCATAATCAGATCATCGATCGGGCCGTCATAACCGCCAGCACGCCGCAGTGTTTCTTTTACAGTGATTGCGGCAAGCTCATCTGAACGCATCTGAGCGAATGACCCTTTTTTTGCTTTTCCTATCGGTGTTCTTGCACCTGCTACGATTACAGCATCTTTCAGCATAGTTTTCCCCTCCTTTTAGTTGCGAAGCGGTTTTCCTTTAGTCAGCATGTATTGCATTCTCGCCTGAGATTTTGGCTCACCCGCAAGACTCAAGAAAGCTTCCCTTTCAAGATCTAATAAGTATTGTTCATCGACCAGTGTGCCTTCAGGAACTCTTCCGCCTGAAAGTACAAAGGCAAGCTTTTTAGCAATTTTCAGATCATGCTCAGAGACGTAACCCCCAAATCTCATCGTTTCCGCACCGAGTGAAAGTGTCGCATACCCTGCTTCTCCAACCACAGGTATCTTTTTGCGTTTCGGCGGCTGATACCCTTGCTTCGCTAAGGAGAGCACTCGTTGTTTTGCATCATACAGCAGATGATCGCTGTTAACAGAGATTCCATCCTGCGGCCTTAAGAATCCGAGTTTTTCAGCTTCTTGTGCGGAGGTAGAAACTTTAGCCATCGCAATTGTTTCAAAAACTTGGTTAACAACTCCTTGAAGATCAAGTTTCGCACCTTTAGGGAGACGTTCCACTTGGCGAAGCAGCAATTCTTTGTTTCCGCCCCCACCCGGTATTAATCCGACACCTACTTCTACCAGACCCATATAGGTTTCGGCAGACATTTGCATCTCAGCTGCAGGAAGCGAAACTTCCACTCCGCCTCCTAGGCTCATGCCGAAGTTTGCAGTAACGACCGGCTTTTTGCTGTAGCGGACCATGCCCATCGTGTTCTGAAACTGGCGTACCATCATATCCAGCTCATAGAAGTTGTCATCCTGTGCCTCCATTAAAATGAGCATCAGGTTTGCACCCACACAGAAGTTTTTTCCCTGATTCCCGATGACAAGCCCTTCGTAATTTCGTTCTACTTCTTCCAGCGCTTTGTGGATCATCATGATGATGTCTGGCCCCATCGCATTGTTTGGGGACGTAAATTCCAGACATGCTACACCATCACCCATGTCGATCAGGCTCGCACCGTTGTTCTTTGTGATCAGGTTTCCTTTGTTTTTCAGCAATGAAAGGTGGATCGTCTTTTTGTTTTCGTTGACTCTTCTATAGTCACCGTTATGATAGAACGAAACTTCACCCTGTGCTGTCTGGTAGAACGAAGTGTTTCCGTTTTCAATAAACTCATGAATCCAGGCGGGAACAGCTTCTCCTTCATCGGCCATGCGTTTTACGGATTCCTTTACTCCGATGGCATCCCAAATCTCAAATGGCCCGTGCTCCCATCCGAAGCCCCATTTCATCGCATTATCAATGGCAACTATATCATCAGCGATTTCGTATGCTTTTTCAGCAGAATAGATCAACACTGGCTTAACAATGGACCAGAGCATCTCCCCTGCTCGGTCTTTACTGTATAAAAGCGCTTTCACTTTTTGCTCTGTTGTTTTCAATTGTTTCGCCTGCTCGGTGGTAGCCGTTTTCAGCTTTTGGCGAGGCTTGTATTCCAGTGTGGAAGGATCAAGTTCAAGGATCTCTCCGCCCTGCTTGCCTTTCTGTTTTAAGTAGAAACCTTGGCCTGATTTGCTTCCCATCCATCCTTTTTCGACCATTTCATTCAAGAATGGAGGAACGTCAAACACTTCTTTCTCTTTTCCTTCAACCTGATCATAAACATTCCTTGCCACGTGAAGGAAGGTGTCCAAACCTACCACGTCCAGTGTTCTGAAGGTGGCACTCTTCGGGCGGCCGATCAGCGGACCAGTTACAGAATCAACCTCTCCTACGCTGTAGCCTTGCTTCATCATTTCCTGAACAGTGACCATCAGGCCGTAAGTGCCAATCCGGTTAGCGATGAAGTTCGGTGTATCTTTTGCGATAACTACGCCTTTTCCAAGTATGTTCTCCCCAAACTCTTTCATAAAAGAAACAATATCAGGGCTGGTATCTTTTGTTGGAATAATCTCCAACAGTTTTAAGTATCGCGGCGGATTAAAGAAATGTGTGCCAAGAAAATGCTCCTTAAAATCATCGGAACGGTCCGCTGCCATCGCATGGATCGAAATACCCGATGTGTTCGAGCTGATGATCGAACCTTTCTTGCGGAATTGCTCCACTTGTTCAAAGATCTGACGCTTTACATCCAGCCGTTCAACAACGACCTCGATGATCCAGTCCACATCATTCAGCTTTGGTAAATCATCTGTGAAGTTTCCGATTGAGATTAAATCGAGATTTTCTTTTACTGCCAGAGGTGCTGGTTTTTGCTTAAGCATTCTTTCTTTTGCCTGTATGGTGAGCCTGTTGCGGAACTGCGGGCTTTCTTCCGTGATGCCTTTTGCCTTTTCAGCTTCTGACAACTCTCTCGGCACCATATCCAGAAGCAGAGTAGGGATTCCAACATTCGCGAGATGTGCAGCGATTCCTGCTCCCATCACTCCAGACCCTAGAACAGCAGCCTTTTGAATGGTTATGGCCATCTTATTTCCTCCTTCAGCTATTGAATGAACACTCATTCATTTTTAGGGCAAAAAATAAATGACTAATTTTGAAATTTAGTTCTACACCCATCATAATTCATTTTAATTATTTTGACAACATAGAATTTTCTTTCTTTTTGTAAAGGTTTTTGTCATAGTAAAGGCGAGACTAACATCAAAGGAAGTGAAGTCATGTCAGTTAAAGTAGGAGTTCTGATCCTCCATGGCATCGGCAATCAGGATGAAACATACGCCGATGATTTTATGCAGGCTTTAAACCGCAGCTTCGGAACAAAAATCGCTTCCCATCATCATTCACCCGAAACACAGCTTGAAATGATACCTGTTTTTTGGGGCAGCGTATTTAATGACCGTGAAGAGGACTTATGGACATCGGTGAACCAAAAGATATCGCTCAACTATGCTCCTCTCCGCAAGTTTGTCATCCGCTTTTTCGGAGATGCCATCGCCTATCAGCCTGCTCCTGCAGCACTGCCCCATTTAAATCCTAATTATGAACGAGTACATGAGACCGTGGCGAAAGCCTTGCATACGCTTCGGAACAAAGCAGGAGATCAAACCCCTCTGTCTGTTGTCTCCCACAGCCTTGGCACCGTCATTGCAAGCAATTATTTTTATGACCTTCAATATATACCGGATAAAATTTCTGAATCTATAAAACGGATTAAATCAGACAACCCTCTTGAAAACGGTGAAACCCTGACGAGCTTTTATACGATGGGGACTCCCATGCCTCTATGGACGTTGAGATATTCAGATTTTGACAGTCCCATCCGTGTTCCATCACCGCTTTTAAAAAAACACTACAGCCGTGTGCAGGGTGAATGGATTAATTTTTATGATCAGGATGATGTTATTGCATTTCCTTTAAAAACATTAAATGAAGAATACAGCCGGTCTGTGACAAAAGACATCGAAGTGAACACAGGAAATCTTTTCACTTCATGGTCTCCTCTCTCCCACTTGTATTATTTTAAAACAGATAAAATCATCGACTCTATCAGTACCTCGCTGGCCAAACTCTGGAAAACTGTAAATAACCTATAACATTTCGACGGAATCTTTTCCGAAAAAACGGAATTGATTCCGTTTTTTCGGAAAAGGGTTTTGTCCTTTTCTCCTTTGCCTTTCCGGTCATTTACCTTCACTTTTTTTCCGCATTACCGGAATTTTCTCTGTTTAAAATATTCATAAAAATATCAAAAGTGTGACAGCCCTTTATCTGCTTCATTTTGGCACGGAACTTGCAAGATAGAATGACAGAGCAGAAAAAAGGAGTGAACATTTATGAAACCTGTATTATCTTCATTTAAAGAAGCGGTGAAGGACATTCAGGACGGTTCCGTACTTATGGTAGGCGGTTTTGGCTTGGTCGGTATCCCTGAAAATCTTATTCTTGCCCTTGTCGAAAAAGGGACTAAGGATTTAACCATCATCTCCAATAACTGTGGCGTCGATGATTGGGGCCTTGGCCTTCTTCTGAAAAATAACCAGATAAAGAAGATGGTAGGTTCTTATGTAGGAGAGAACAAAGAATTTGAGCGGCAAGTTTTATCGGGTGAAATTGAGGTTGAACTGATCCCGCAAGGCACATTGGCGGAGCGTATCCGAGCAGGCGGTGCAGGCATCCCGGCGTTTTATACCCCTGCCGGAGTAGGAACTCCACTTGCTCTAGGCAGAGAGATCAGATCTTTCGGAGGGAAAGAATACATGCTGGAAACGGGGCTTCAGGCAGATTTCAGTCTCATTCGGGCTGCCAAAGCGGACAGAATGGGCAATTTGGTCTATCACAAAACAGCAAGAAACTTTAATCCTCTGATGGCCGCAGCGGGCAAGGCAACGATCGCAGAGGTGGAAGAACTGAACGAGGCAGGATTTTTGGATGCCGATGCCGTCCACACTCCTGGAATCTATGTCCAGTCCCTGATTGTTGGGTCACAGGAAAAAAGAATTGAAAGGTTAACAGTTGCCAATTAATAGAACGGAGGATACCGATGAGCATGAAAGTAATGGACAAAAAAGCGATTAGAGAAAAAATCGCCAGACGTGCTGAACAGGAAATTGAAAGCGGTTACTATGTCAATCTAGGGATCGGAATGCCTACTCTCGTTGCCAATTATATCTCGGGAGATAAGCGTGTTGTTTTGCAGTCTGAGAACGGACTTTTAGGAATAGGGCCTTATCCTGATGAAGCTAACGTCGATCCTGATTTAATCAATGCCGGGAAGGAAACGGTCACAGCAATCGAGGGCGCTTCTTATTTTGACAGTGCAGAATCCTTCGGAATGATCCGGGGCGGGCATATCGATGTGGCGATCCTTGGAGGCATGGAGGTTTCCAAAAGTGGCGACCTGGCGAACTGGATGATCCCCGGAAAAATGATAAAAGGCATGGGAGGCGCGATGGATCTTGTCCACGGGGCGAAAAAGATCGTCGTCATCATGGACCATGTCAGCAAAGACGGAAAAAGCAAGATATTAGATGAATGTACCCTGCCGTTAACGGGGCGAGGTGTGGTCAACCGGATTATCACAGAACGAGCTGTGATCGACGTCACCGATAACGGTTTGGTGCTTGTCGAAGTAGCCAATGGCTATAACGTGGAGGACATCCGCCAATGCACCGAGCCCGACCTTACTCTTTCAGAAAATATTAACCTCGATTCCTATTAAATGATGTCCAGAGCAATGAAAGGAGTGATGCCGTTCCTTCAACCGTTTTCCAAAGGACTTTAACATTCAGGTCATTAACACAATAGGGGGGTTACCTAGTGGATATCATTATTATCTTATTGGCTTTATTTTTCCTTATGTTTGTCGCGTACCGCGGCTTCAGCGTTATTTTGTTTGCACCGATCGCTGCGCTTTTCGCCGTCCTTTTAACTGATCCTGGCCATGTCCTCCCGTTCTTCTCGGGAGTGTTCATGGAAAAGATGGTCGGGTTTATTAAACTATATTTCCCTGTCTTCCTGCTTGGTGCGATTTTCGGAAAAGTAATAGAAATGTCAGGCTTTGCAAAATCCATTACAAGAGCGGTCATCAGATTAATCGGACCGAGCAGAGCCATGCTGGCTATTGTCCTTGTCGGGGCTATCCTTACCTATGGCGGCGTCTCCCTGTTCGTCGTAGCCTTTGCACTCTATCCGTTCGCTTCCGAGCTATTTAAAGCGGCGGATATTCCGAAACGCCTCATCCCTGGAACGATTGCGCTCGGTGCGTTCACCTTTACGATGGATGCATTCCCGGGAACACCGCAAATTCAGAATATCATTCCTACTACGTTTTTTAAGACGGATACGTGGGCTGCACCTTGGCTTGGATTGATCGGCGGTCTGTTTGTTCTTGCGATTGGGATGACCTATCTGGAATGGAGAAGAAGGAAAGCAGCCAGAGCTGGAGAGGGCTATGGAACCGGTCATATTAACGAGCCGGAACAAATTCCGGATGAAGTGCTGCCAAATGCGTTTGTTGCCATCCTGCCTCTTCTTCTCGTCGGTATTTTCAATAAAGTATTTACGAACCTCATTCCTAAGTATTACGGAACCGTGTTTGATTTCTCAAAAATTGGAATGAAGGATGTCCCTCCTGTTGAAATTCCTAAACTCGCTGCGGTATGGGCGGTCGAAGGAGCCCTTGTGATCGGAATTGTAACCGTTCTCTTGTTTGCTTTCAGACAAGTAAAATCAAATTTCAATGCCGGCATCAATGTTTCAATCGGCGGAGCACTGCTCGCTACGCTCAATACCGCTTCCGAATACGGATTCGGTGGAGTGATCGCGGCTCTCCCTGGCTTTGCGGCAGTTAACAAAGGGATGGCCGATACCATTCAGGATCCTCTCGTTAACGAAGCTGTGACAACAACTGCCCTGGCTGGCATTACGGGTTCAGCCTCCGGCGGTTTGAGTATTGCCCTTGCCACGATGGGAGATAAGTATGCCGCACAGGCCGACAAACTTGGTATCGACCCTGAAGTTCTTCACAGAGTCGCTTCCATGGCGAGCGGCGGAATGGACACTCTTCCTCATAACGGAGCAGTCATCACCTTGCTTGCTGTTACGGGATTAACACATAAACAATCCTATTTTGACATTTTTGCGATGACCATCATTAAAACGATTGCTGTATTTTTCGTGATCGCCCTCTATTATCTTTTTGGCATCGTTTGATTTAAAAACCTTGGCTGAAAACAAGAAACACGCTTTAGCCTTGGGTGCTGGAGCTAGACATTCCTTCACAAATTTCGCTTACATCAACACGTAAAAAGGAGAAAATGGTATGGGAAGCTTAGTACAGGATAAAGTCGCATTTATTACAGGAGCTGCAAGCGGAATCGGACTTGAGATCGCTATTGACTTTGCCAAAGAAGGCGCAAAAGTGGCCATTTGTGATTTAAATGAGGAAAAGGCCAGAGATGCGGCGGCTTCACTGCGGGAAAAAGGATATCATGCTATAGGAACAGCTTGTGATGTCAGCGATGAAAGGATTCTCAAACAAGCCATGGATGAGGCTGTTAAGGAATTCGAAAGACTGGACGTCGTCATCAACAATGCCGGCCTCCAGCACGTATCACCGATTGAAGAGTTTCCGACTGAGAAATTTGAGCTTCTGATCAAAGTGATGCTGACTGCGCCATTCATGGCGACAAAGCATGCATTTCCGATCATGAAAAAACAAGGCTTCGGGCGCATCATTAATATGGCCTCCATCAATGGGCTCGTCGGGTTTGCCGGAAAAGCTGCCTATAACAGTGCGAAGCATGGCGTGATCGGTCTGACAAAAGTGGCTGCCCTTGAAGGTGCAGAGCATGGAATTACGGTAAATGCCATCTGCCCTGGATATGTCGATACACCGCTTGTAAGAAATCAGCTCTCAGACTTGGCTCGGACCCGGAATGTAGAACTTGAAAAAGTTCTGGAGGAGGTCATCTATCCTCTCGTTCCGCAAAAACGACTGCTTTCAGTTAAGGAGATCTCTGATTATGCGATCTTCCTCGCCAGCAATAAAGCTGGAGGAGTTACTGGCCAGGCCATTGTCATCGACGGCGGATACACCGCCCAATAAAAATAGAGACCAACTTCGAGAAAGAGCCCGCCTGTGAGTCTGGAGGGCTTTTCTCTATTTAGAATGGAGGAAATAAGATGAGAGGGAAATGGATTGGAATAACGGCTGCAACTGCGCTATTGCTGTTTTCAAGTCTATCAGAGGTTCATGCTGGGAAAGGGCCGCAACAGCCCGCTGATTTTAAAGGGGCACATGATGTTATAGAAACCCGCTTTGATGGGAAAGACGGCAATTGGCTAACAACGAAGAATCAAAAGCAGTATGAAGCGGCTACTGTCTATGGAAATCTTGGTCTGGCTCCTTACAATTGGGGAGAAAAGTCAAAGGGAACAGGCTGGAACAAGCTGTATCAGCCGGCAGAGGTTAAGGGCACTCAAGTGAACGGAACCTTCGATGATGCCAAATTTGTAGTCAGGGTGCCAGATGACTGGAACGGCAAGCTTGTTGTTTCAGGTATTCCTGCTACTCGGAATGAAACGTCAACAGACCTCCTGTTCAGTGACTTTATGCTGGCTAAAGGATATGCCTTTGCCGCCATTGATAAAGGCACTCAAGGGACAGAAGATCCCAGCGATCCTTTCGCAAAGGTAAAAAATGCTCTTGCAAGCGATGATGACAGCATTTCCGAATGGCACCAAAGATTCCGGCAGATCACTATCGCTGCACAAAACTATCTCGTAAAACATTATTCTGACCAGCTTATCAGGAGAAACGACAGAAAAAACCCTGCAAGCAAGCTGATCAAGCCTTACCACCGGGTGCCGACATACGCGGTCGGCATATCCAATGGAGGCTATGTTGTCCGCTACGCACTGGAGCATGACGGCATGAAAAAAACGGGGTATCCTGCTTTATTTGACGGCGGCATCGATTGGGAAGGTGTATTGTGGAGGGCTCACAAACCCAACCTGATCACCTCTCTCACTCCTGTTGTCAATCATGCGGAAAAGGCGTTGTACGGAACGCCTGCGGAACAGAGGACGGCCCGGGAAGCGTTATACCATTCCGGCCTTCCTAAAGGATCAGAAAATCTATGGAATTATCATGACCAGGTATACTGGTTTGTGACCCTAAATATTTACAGAGATGAACTGGATCCCACCGCTCCAAACCGCCTGGACTGGAGAAACTACTTAAACTTCAAGAACGGGGTCCGCGACCGCACCTATGATTCCATTTTTCAAGATTATGATTATAGCTCCCGGCCGGAACAGGTGAAAAAGAACGTGGAAGACATTGAAAATACTGGTGAAATCGACGTTCCCCTAATCAGCCTGACCGGTTCCTGGGATTCTCTTATCTTTCCATCCATCCATGCTGACCCTTATGATAAACTGATAAAACAGAAGGGCCGGGGCAGCCTTCACCGGCTGTATACCATCGAGAAGGGCAACCATGTAGACAGTCTTGTATGGAACAGTGCGACCGATCCGAACAAAGAGCTTCAGCCTCTACTTCCTTACGTCTATCAATCATTCGATCTGCTCGTTGACTGGGTAGAAAAACATAAAAAGGCCCCGGGCAGCAAGAAGGTTGGAGCACCGGACGACCCGGCGAAAGTCATTGATTTAATAACCGGAAAAGAACGAGAACCGATGACAACCGCTGTCGACGGTAAATAAGACAACATCCGCAGGTTAGCACCTGTTCTTCTGTTGATCAGCTCAGGTGCTCTCTTAATTTTAAAAAAGGATGCCCGTTAATAACGGACATCCTTTCCTGTTATTTGCCGAACACACCTTTTAAAACAAACATCACGTTTGCTGGACGTTCAGCCAGACGGCGCATGAAGTAGCCGTACCAGTCGTTCCCGTATGGGACATAAATACGCATTTTGTACCCTTCCTGCATGAGCTGATCCTGGCGCTCCACTTTAATGCCGTAAAGCATCTGGAATTCAAACTGATCCATCGGGATGGAATGCTTTTCAACAAGTGCTTTCGTATAGTTGATGATTTCATCATCATGAGTCGCAATGGCCGTATAGTTGCCGTTCAACAGGTGTGTTTCAATAAGTTTTTTATAGTTTTCATCCACATCCGTCTTATCAGGGAACGCTACTTCTGAGGATTCCTTATACGCGCCCTTCACGAGACGAAGGTTCGGTTGGTATTCATTTAAATCCTTTACATCATCAAGCGAGCGGTACAGATACGCTTGAATAACGGTTGAAATATTATCAAATTCGCTTTTAAGCTTCTTGAAGATATCAAGTGTCTTGGCGCAGCGCGAATAGTCTTCCATATCTATGGTAACGAATACATTATGCTTCTGGGCAGTTTGCATGATCTTGCGCATGTTGGCCATCACAAGGTCATCACTGATATCAAGACCCATGGACGTCAGCTTTAAGGATAGCTGGGAGTTCACGTTTTCTTTTGCGATCGCTTTGATCGCATCGATGCAATGCTCTGTCATTTCCTTCGCTTCAAGCTCGTTATCAACGAACTCGCCTAGATGGTCGATCGTTACAGGCATTCCTTTCTCGTTCAGTTTTTTGATCGCTGAAATGGAGCTGTCTAGTGATGCTCCGGCAACGAATCGGCTTGCTCCAAATTTGAGGCCGTACCTCTTCGCAAGCTTTGTCATTGTTTTGTTTTTTGCAAGAAACAGAAAGAAATCTCTCATCGCCTGTTCCATAACTTTTCCCCCTATTATTCAGTATCAGTTGCCCAATTATCTATCTCTTTGTAGCGGTGCCTGGCACCGCTTTTTTGGCAGCGCTTAATTTACTGAACTTTCAATGATGTATCCGCTTTAATCATATCATTTAAATGATCGTTTTGGGATTTTTTGAAAAATTTCGACATTTTTTGTCGTATCATCCTCATTCTCCAGAATCCAAGAACATCCTGTTTTCCTTTATGATATGAATCTATAAGGGAATTTTCTTCTTTCTGCCCTGAAGAAAACCCCCATTTTCATCATTATTCACCGCTTTTTTGGCGTTGCTGGTCGTTCAACTGCTTGATCTCAGAAATGATCTCTTTGATGCCTTCTTTGCCTTCTGGATAACTTTCGTTCCAATGCTTAACAAGAGCCGGCATTGATTTAGCGATATAGGTATACAAAGCCCACATCTTTACTTTTTCCTTCTTATCCTCATCACTGTCACCGAGCAGCAGTTCAGTATATTTCTCCAATAGACCGTCAAACTGCTCGCGAAGCTGCTGTTCCATGTCAATTCCCTCCTATTTTTCGTCATTGTAACAATAGAGCGATAAAAAAGAAAGCCTGCCAAAAACGCGCTTTCTTTCCATCGATTTCACTTCCACCAGACGGAATTTGGATACTTATCTTCCCCAATGAAAACTGTCTCTCCAATTTGAGGAGATGCGATTGGCAAGCCTTTTCTCGCAGCTTCTTTCGTTACCCGTTCAATCGGATCATTCCAGTCATGAAGTGCAAGTGTAAATGCTGCCCAATGAATCGGAATAAGCAAACCGCCTTTCACATCTATAAATGCTTGAACGGTCTCCTCAGGCATCATATGGATGTTCGACCAGCGATCGTCGTATTGTCCGCATTCCATCAAGGCTGCATTAAATGGTCCGTAACGTTCCCCAATCGTTTTGAAATGGGGTCCATACCCGCTGTCTCCGCTAAAAAAAACTTTGGTCTGCTTATCTCCGATTACCCAGGAACACCACAATGTAGCATTCCGATCGGTTAAACTGCGCCCTGAAAAGTGCCGGGCGGGCGTACATACGAGATCCAGGCCTTCCCACTCGACTTCATCCCACCAGTCGTGCTCACTAATTTTTTCCTGATCCACTCCCCATCTCTCCAGATGGCCTCCAACCCCAAGAGGAACAAAGAACCGTCCTGTTTTCTCCTTCAATTTCTTGATGGACCCGAAATCCAGATGATCGTAGTGATCATGCGAAATAAAGATGGCATCTATGAAAGGAAGATGTGAATTTTCAAACGGCAAGGTCTTGCTGTACCTCTTCCCTCCGAACATCGGAAAAGGAGACGGAGATTTTCCAAACATCGGATCTATCAGCATACGCTTTCCGTCCATCTCCAGCATAAGAGCAGAATGGCCAAACCAGGTAATCCCTGCGTCCTTTGAGCCTCTGTCAGCCTTTACATCAAAGCCGATGGTTTTCAGCTGCTGATGAGGCTTCCCATTAGGGTTTCCTTTGATAAAATCTTTAGCGATTGAGAGAGTCGTAGTGAATGAGGTGTCCATGACAGTCGGGATTTCGTTCATAAAACGGCGGTCTGAAAATTGGGCCGAGGCCTGAAAAGACAGCCGTCTTTGCTTGGAGGGTTTTGTTCCAAAGACAGGATATCCCTTCAGAAAAACATAAAGAAAAAGCACCATTAGAATAATTGTGATTATCGCAGCCGTCATCCCGTTCTCCACCCGTTCTTTTTTACTAGTAGGTTCCTATTTCAGTATACAATAACTCACGTTTTATATATCATAAAACGACCGCTGCACGAGGCAAGCGGCCGATCATTTTAAATGGAAACAGAAAACATAACAGTAAGATAAAGAGCCAATGCTAAACCAGCTGTCAGCAAAAACATGAACCATGGCCCCGCATTTTTGCGAAAAAGGAGGAAGGCAGCTAAAAGAAAGACAAGAGACATAGCGCCAAATGCGCCTGACAAAACACTAGGAACAAGCTGCACCGTTGTCCCGGCAGTGACACCCTTGTCAAAGAAAAAGGTAAAGAGCCCGGACGGCTTCTGAAAAGCCAGTGTTTGAGCTACATCATGCGGAGGCTCCTGCTGCGTCATAATGGAAGTGGCAATAAAAATGAGGAGCAGGAACACGCCCTCCAGCCTCATCCACTTGTAGGGAGAAAATGCCGGTTCGTTGATTTTCCGGCGAATCCAGAACGTGTTGATGAATGCATAGACGACAACGACTACAAGCAATACATGTTTGATTAAAAGAGCCTGGCCATAGTTTAACATCCATGAATTGTAATACTGAGGCACAATGAAACTCATCAGCCAGATTCCTGCAGCAATGGACACACAGAGGCAAATGAGCGCAAACGGTGTATACCATTTTAGAAAGGCAGGAAGCTTCTCTCGATCTTTTGAGAACCAGCTGACTGCCAGTAAAGTTCCCGTCCAGCTGGTTACCGCAAGAAAATGGAGAGAGTGAGCAGCAAGGCCACCCCATTCATTAAGCGTTGCTGCATGGCTCGTATAACCTATAGCAGCTGTAATCATGATTCCAATAATGAATGAAAGCCTGGCAAGAAAGCGATCCTTTGAAACATCATTAAAATACACAAGAACAAACAACAGAAAAGAGAGGGCTAGTATAAAGAACCAGCCCTTCCCGATATCAAATGAAAATAGAATATCGTTCAGAGTTGGCCAAAATCCGAAGTCCTTCCCCAATGTCAGCGCAAGCTCAAGGACTGGAGAGAATGCTGTGACCGGAATCAGGAAAATGCATATCAGCAGCCAGTTTTTAGGTATATGAATGGTGGGACGCTTCTCAGCAGGCATCGTATACAATAAGAACGCTCCAATAAAAAGTGAAAAAACAACATATAAAACCGCTTTTGCAACAAACAGCATATGAGAATAATCCCCCTGTGTGATTTTGTATGTAGATGTACCTTTAGTAATTTACCATATAATCACAAGGGATACCATTCACCAGGACGATTACACCATTATGGGCGGGCAATCGATAACAAGCTCACCTGTTTTTAAAAGTGATCTTTTGACCAAAAGATATATGAAGCTTCAGGAAACAATGTTTCAAATGGAATGAGGGAGCCTCTCAATTGTTCGGAAGCACCCTTCAATAGACAGCTTAAAAAATCCGCTGTATGAATTGTCAATTCTTCATTCCCCCAACGAAACTTCCAAGACTCACCCGAATGAGAGAGGATCACATCCTTCTTTCCTGCTAAGCGTCCCCTTTCTTTTAAAATAGGTTCCAGGGAATGTTGCACCTCTTTTTTGTTTATGATTTTCCACATGTCTTCTCGAAGGTTCTCAGCCCTACATGACATTTCCGAAAAAATTGGATGTTCCTGAGGCAAAAGGCACACAATTTTCTCCACCTCTTCATCCAATAACGTTAAGAACAGCTCGGACATGCTATCTTCCCCACCCTCCATACCGCAGAGCTCATGGATGATCAGCTTATTTTGTTTTTTTTCCGCCCGTGCATAGCTCCGGATTCTTCCGCCATATTGAGCCAGCAAGAAGATCTCATCATTGGTCTTATCACTTTCTATCTGCTTTAGCCAATAATCTTTCAACCGGATTCGCGGCCCGTTTAATTTTTTGGAAAAAGACTCATAGATCAAAGCTAACCTGCCCCAATCATTATGGTTAGGAGTTGCCATATCCCATTCTTTATTTCGCTGTACTTTTTTAAAACTCCGTCGCGCCTCTTTGGCATCCACATGAAAAACAGGATGAGCGATACTGTGCCATCCGGCTTTTTCGTAAAATCCAGGTATGCCAGTAAACAGAATGGAAAAAACAAATCCTTCATGGCTTAGCTGTTCTTCTGCTTGTTTTAAAATTCGATGTGTGAGGCTAAACCCGCGATATTCTGGCAAGGTTGCCACATTTCCTATACCCGCCGTTTTAAACGGCAAACCTGAGATATAGACCGAAAAAGGAAAAATCTGTACAACCGATACGATATTCCCTTCTGATTCTGCAATCCAAGTAGTATCCAATGAGTAGTTGGTTTCCTTATTTAAACGGTCTTGAAAGAACGATTTCTCTTCCGGAAAAACTGTTTCGAGCAGTTGAAGAACGGCTTCCAGCTCGTTTTCATGCTTGAGTGTTCTTATATTAAAATGTTCCACTGAGCATCTCCTCCCACTTTCAACGATTCCCTTTCTTTCAGAAAAAAAACAAGCCCTAAAAGCGGGGCTTGTTGCATCAAATTCTTATCCTCTATTTTTCATTCTTTTGGCAGTGCTTCGAAATTCCTTCAAGCCTTTTCTTGTAATATTGAAGTGTTGATCCACATAGCCTTCCTGCAGGAGTGATTCAGAGACCTCCTGGCTTATTGTCGGCTGAATGGATTTGACTTTCTGGTTTAATTCATCAAACGTCGCACCGAGGATCACGTCTTTTCCTAGAACCGCTATAACATCATTGAGGCTGTTGACTGTCACGGTTTCTGCGGAGATGTGGACATTTGCGGATTCATCCGCATCTTCAAGCTGAGCAGCAACCTTGTCCGCTTCCATCTGAATGAGAGCTGCTTCCTTCTCTTTTTGCAGAAGATAATCAATGTAATCTCTCTTGTCTTCTTGCTGAAGATCTTGATTGAGCAGCAACCGGTCGATGATTTCATTCTGCACCTTTTTTAACCGTTTCAGCTGGTCCTTATGCTCATCAAGTGATTTCACTAGATCTTCTTCACTTTTTACAGGGGCATTCTCAGCAATAGACGCCGTATGACCCCGCTTCCTGTTTTGTTTCAACAGCCCAGGTGCACTGCCCCCTAATAAGTGGACAATCTCGTTTACTTTTGAGTAAAACAGAGCTGCGATCGCAATCGCAAACACGGCTAAAATAAAAGATAATAAGTCCGAGAAATGAAAGGTAAACTTGGCCGTCGCTACTTTAAACATGAGAACCATGCAAAACAGGCTGATCAGGATAATCTTAAACCAGCTGTTTCTGTTTTTAATCTTATCGTCCATCGTTTGTTTCATTAAATTGTTCCTCCTTAACATTCGAAACCACTGCGTATGAAAATGAGAACTTAACATCATTTCGTGCATCTTCAAAAGTATATGGCTATATATGTATTGTAAACAAAAGGGAATGGATTAGCCAAACGTAAAGAAACCCCATCCCGTTTTTTCGGGGAGAGGGCAGTAAAAACGGGATTCTAGATCAAAACAATGGTCTTATTGCTGCTGATGGTTGTTCCAGGATTGTGGCCGTTCTTGCAGATCTCCGAAAATGCGCCCTTCTGGTCAAAGTTGAACAAGTGGATCGGAAGCTGATAATCTTTTGCCAAAATCAACGCTGTCTGGTCCATCGCTTTCAGGTCATTTTTTATCGCTTCTTCGTAGGAGAGAGAGACGTACCGTTTTGCCTTTTTCTCTATTTTAGGGTCACTGCAATATACACCATCTATCCCGTGTTTGGCAACAAGCAGTGCCTCCGCATCCATTTCAAGAGCGCGCTGGACCGCTGGATAGTCACTTGAGACGAAGGGCTGCCCATTGCCGCCCGCGAAGAGTACAATAGCACCTTGCTCGAGGTGTTTGATGCTTTTCACACGGTTGTAATGCTCTGCCGCCGCCAGCTGTTCTGACGCCATGACAATGACTTCCCGATCTGTCAGACTCTTAAGGGCGCTTTTAAGCATTAAACTGTTGATCACCGTTCCTAACGTACCAATTTGATCGGCTTCTACCCGGTTCATTCCCCATTGCTCTGCAAGGCTTCCTCTAAATATGTTTCCTCCTCCGATCACTGCCGATACTTCAACGCCACAGTCCGCTACATTAATCATTTCCTGTGCAATATGGCTCAGTTTTTTCGGATTGAATCCAAAATCCCCTTGTCCTGCGACCGCTCCTCCGCTTAATTTGATCAGCACCCTCTTATACCTCAACATATCTTTTCCTCCCTCAAGGTAAAATCAGCATTTGATCGATTGTTGTCTGTCCATTCATAAAAAAAGAACCAAATCCCTTAAAAGGCCTTGTTCTTCTATGGCGAATCCCTTCCATCTGTGATCAGCTTTCCTTGCGACCAAGAGACCCGCCTCCTTTTTCTTCTACATTATATTGACGCAGAACCCAAAAAGTTCGTTGTAATAATGGCATAAAAAAAACATGGTGCCAGGCACCCGCATTACACATGTGTGTAATTGCGGTGCCTGGCACCGGTTTACTTCGTCGTTAGTGCTCCCACTGTTGATTCGTTTCTGTTTCGAACTTTCACCTTTTTTCGTTCGGCATTGAATACAAGGTTTAAAACAATAGCTGTCAGGCTGCCTGCTACAATGCCGTTATCCGTCAAGATACGAACGGCCTGCGGAAGCTTCGAAAAGAGGTCCGGCTCCACGGTAACTCCAAGGCCAAGGCCGACGGAACATGCAATAATCAAAAGATTTTCCTGTTTGCCGAAATCTACATCGCTGAGCATTTTAATGCCTGAAGCAACGACCATCCCAAACATCGCGACCATTGCGCCTCCCATGACCGCCGTAGGAATCAGTGTTGTTATCGTAGCTACTTTTGGCACAAGGCCGAGGACGATCAGCATGCCGCCTGCCGTGTAGATCACATTTTTTGTACGAATGCCGGATAACTGAACAAGTCCTACGTTTTGTGAATAAGTTGTATAAGGGAATGCGTTAAACATACCTCCGAGTATGACAGCCAGCCCCTCCGCACGGTAGCCTTTCGTCATCTGTTCAGGGCTGATGTTTTTGCCGCAGATTTTTCCTAATGCAAGGAAGACACCCGTAGACTCAATCATACTCACGATCGCCACGAGAACCATCGTAAGTATGGCGCTGAGATGAAACGTCGGAGGACCAAAGTAAAAGGGTTTGACCATATGGAACCAAGACGCATCTGCGACAGGCCCGAAATCCACTTTCCCCATAAAACTGGCAGCAACTGTCCCGGCAATCAGGCCGAGAAGGATGGAAACTGCACGGATAAATCCAGTAAACAGCCGATAAACAATAATGATAAACGCAAGAACACCAAAGGAAAGCATCAGGTTGTCCGGTGAACCAAAATCCTTGCTCCCCTGCCCGCCGGCCATATCCTGAATCGCCACCGGAATGAGGGTTACACCGATAATCGTCACTACTGAACCTGTCACAACCGGAGGAAACAATTTAATGATCTTTCCGAATAAACCAGCAAGCAATACAACCGCAAGCCCTGACACCAGAATTGAACCATAGATCGCTGAAATTCCATACTGAGAGCCGATTGCGATCATCGGCCCGACGGCTGTGAACGTACAGCCGAGAACAACCGGAAGTCCGATTCCGAAAAAACGGTTATTCCAAACCTGTAAAAGTGTTGCCAGTCCGCAGGTCAGCAAATCGATGGAGACTAAGTAGGCGAGCTGTTCTGTTGATAGCTTCAATGCCCCGCCGACGATCAAAGGTACGATGACTGCCCCGGCATACATCGCGAGTACGTGCTGAATACCGAGTGAGAATAACTTGCCGTTTGTCATTTTCATAAGCTCCAAGCCTCCTGTCCGCTTCTGGTAAACGTAATGCTGCCATTGGAAAGAGAAGCGACTCTTGCCAGCGACTCAACCCTGTATCCTTTTTTCAAAAGCTTCTCACGGCCGGACTGGAATGATTTTTCAATCACAATGCCAAACCCGGCAACCTCTGCTCCAGCTTCCTCTACCAGGCTCGCCAAGCCGAGTGCTGCTTCTCCATGCGCGAGAAAATCATCAATGACAAGAACCCTATCTCCTGCCTTCAGCCATTTTTTCGAAACGGAGATTTCATTTTCTTCTTCCTTAGTGAACGAATAGACCTTTGCTGTTAAAAGATCACCATTCTGGGTAAGTGACTTGCGTTTTCGTGCAAAAACGACCTGGACACCCAGCTCTAGCCCCGCCATCACAGCAGGCGCAATACCCGATGATTCAATCGTCAGCACTTTTGTAATTCCCTCTTTTTTATATAACCGGGCGAACTCTTGTCCTACCTGCTGCATCACCTGGGGATCAATCTGATGATTTAAAAAAGAATCCACTTTGAGCACATGCTCTGACATTGCCTTTCCTTCTTTTAGGATGACTTCTTCAAGAAAATTCATAATCTATCTCCTTTAAGTTACTGACAAAAAAAAGACTCGGAAAAGCGCCTCCCTACGTGAGTGAAGCGTTTCTCCGAGCCATAATCGGTACCCGAAAATTAAAAAATCGAAGGGTTTCCATCCGCAAAACGTGCAAACAAAAACAGAACGATTTAAGCGACACCCGTAGTCGGATCATTTACGGCGATCCGGTAGAGACTTGCAGGCCATATCCCTGCGATTATACGAGTCTATGAAGTTAGACACATTATAAAATAATTTTTCCCAAAAAGGAAGTATTGTCCGGAAAAAAAGTGGAAATGTCAAAGAAAGGCTCTTTTAAAGCATAATAAAGTTGGAAAAATCCAAACGATCTAACTAAACCAGCCAGATCCTGCTGTGAGGAATTTTCTCTTTTTATGTTATTTTTTGATCACTCCGCAAAGGACACGGTCTCCGGAATTTCCGGTAGGGTCGGTCTTGTAGTCATCCGCTTTTGCATGAACGACAAGGGCAGTGCCTCCCTCCTTCAGCAGGGAATTGCTTTTTCCTTCCTGAAGGGTCACGAGCGAAGACATGAGGTCACCTGTCGCTTTGCCGGATGAATCTGCTTTTATATTCTTGAGATCACCCACATGCGGGCCTTTCGGGTTTTTAAATCCATGCAACTTGCTTGTAGGATTGAAATGCTTTCCTGCTGATTCAAACTTCGGCGCTTCACAAACTCCTTTTTCATGAAAGTGGATTCCATGTTCACCCGGAGTCAGCCCTGCAGCCTCCACTTTTACGTTAACACCTTCAGCTGCCTGCTGTAGTGTCGCGGTACCGGCTTTCTTGCCTTTCGCATCCATTAACTCCACCGTTACCGGCTTTGCCTTTGTCATGCTGGATGCTCCTTCTGATTTTTTCCCACTGTCCATATTGTGATTCTTATGATCCTCCTGGCCGGTACTGCCGCAAGCAGCAAGCAGCGTACATGTCATCAAGACACACAGAGCCATAGTCCATTTCTTCATAAAAAACTCCTCCTCATTTATGTGATGACCGAGTCTCACATTTATGTGATGACCGAGTCAACACATTTACGTCATGACAAAGTCATTCATTAATGTGTTGACCTACCTGGAGGAGTTTTAAACCTTTAAGAACCTAAATAATCCGTTGGAAGTACGTCTTCGATAATTCTACCGCCGTTTTTCGAAACCTTGTATCCTTTGGCATAGGGCCTGGAACTTATTATTTTCGCAAGCTCTCCATCTATAAAATGAAGTCCCGCCCCGTCATCGGCTGCGTAGCCTTCCGATAACCCATGCAGAATGAGGTCATGATAGGATGGCCTTCTGTTCTCTTCCCCATCATAATGAGGGCAATGGCTCCCTTTTAGAAGACCGAGACAAGATATCCGTGTCAGTTTGCCTGGGATCGAATCGGTGACCCCTTCTTCAAACCAGCAAAGCGCTCCGGCACTGATGCCGGCAAGAACGATTCCCTTTACATAAGCTTCGTGCAAAATATGATCCAGCCCCCATTCCCGCCACAAGGCCATTAAATTCCTTGTATTGCCTCCGCCGACATATATCACGTCCTGATCCAGAACAAACCGTTTAAGGTCTACAGATGGCGGCTTGAACAGCGAGAGATGTGACGGGATGCACTCATGCTGTTTAAACGATTGATAGAAACGTTCTACATAGCCATCCGCATCTCCACTCGCTGTCGGCAAAAAACAGATCTTCGGATTGTTCTTCCGAGATTGCCGCAAGATATACTGATCCAACAAAGGGTTTTCGGGTTCCATGGAAAACCCGCCCCCGCCCAAAGCTATGATCTGCTTCATAATGCCCTCCCCCTTCACATGCCTTTATCTTATCAATAGAGGCATTTTGCGTGAACTATGTAAGAAAAAACCACCTTTTTTTCCTTTTCTCCTCCACGTGTATTACCCTATCTAGTACAAATGTTACTCACAGTTTTTTCCATTGTCAATCATCCCCTAAAATTTTATGGTAGGATGAAAGAATCAAGAAAATGAAGGGAAATGAGGGGATCGTATGAATAAATGGCAAAGCAGAGAAGCATTGACAGGGCTTGTGAAAGAGCTGGTTGAAATCCCGAGCATATCTCAGCAGCCCGCAGAGATTGCGATGGCGGAGCATCTTTTTTACACATTAGGGTCACTTGATTATTTCAAGAAAAACCCACATCATTTGCAGCTTCAGCCGATGCCAGATGGACGAAAACTATTGACCGCTTTTGTACAGAATGGCTCACACGAGGATACGATCATCCTTCTCAGCCATTTCGACGTCGTCAATGTGGAAGATTTCGGAGATTGGAAACATTTAGCTTTTCGGCCTTCTGAATTAACAGAACAGTTTTACCAGGCGGATATGCTGCCTGACGGCTTAAAAAAAGAATTGGAAGAAGAAGATTGGCTGTTTGGACGGGGTACGATGGATATGAAAGCAGGTGTTGCTCTTCATCTGTCTATGGTCGAGCAAGCAGCACACGGTAAATTCCCCGGAAACATCCTCATGGTTTCTGTTCCCGATGAAGAAGTGAATTCTGCCGGAATGCTCGCTGCTGTACCGGTATTGGAGCAGCTGAAGAAACAGTACAATATTACATATAAAGCCTGTTTGAACGGAGAACCCGCCTTTACCCGTTACCCCGGTGACGAGAACCAGTATTTCTATACAGGGACGGTAGGCAAAATCTTACCCGGATTTCTTTGTTATGGACGCGAAACACACGTCGGTGAGCCCTTTGGAGGCTTAAACGGAAACCTCATGGCTTCACAAATAACAAGATTGCTTGAATTGAACATGGATTTTTGTGAGACGATGGACGATGAGGCGATTCCTCCTCCAACGAACCTCGTTCAAAAAGACTTAAAAGATCACTATTCTGTACAGATTCCGCATATCGCTGTTACCATGTTCAATCTGCTTCTGATGGAAAAGTCGCTGGAAGAGATCAACTCACAGCTTTTATCGATCGCAAAAAAAGCAGCCAAGGAAGTAGAATCCTTCTTCTATGAGCGGTCACTGCAGTACTCAAAGCTTGTTCCTTTTGAGGTAAACGAAATATCCATATCCGTATTCACCTTTCAAGAACTGTATCAGCATGCGGTTGAGCTGCACGGACAAGAAGAAATTACAAGACGTGAAAATTACATCCTGTCCAATCATCCACATCTCGATGACCGTGATGTTACAACCATGCTGGTGAATGACCTGGCAAGCTTGTGCAAGCAATACGCACCCATGATTGTATTGTTTTACGCTCCTCCTTTTTATCCGGCTGTCTGTTCCAAGGATGATGGGCTTATTCAGAAAACATCCCGTGAAGTCATTCAGTTTGCAAAGGATAAACATCAAGTCACGCTTAAGAAACAGAATTATTTTGCCGGTCTTTCGGATCTCAGCTATATCGGTTTACCTTATGAAAAGGCCGAACTAATACCATTACTTGAAAATATGCCGGTCTTCGGTGAACGATACAAGCTGCCGATTGATGCGATGGCTTCCATGTCGATGCCTGTCATGAATCTCGGACCTCTCGGACGTGACGCGCACAAATGGACAGAACGGCTTCATATGAACTCGTTCATTCAGACACAAGACTTGATTTCCTTTACCATCTCTAAACTTCTGACCAATGAATAGTACGGATTGTCGAATGATTTATCCCGTTGATGGCAAGAATAAAGTAAAAGAATTTATGAAAACGGGGGAAAAAAATGGCCTGCTATAGTGAGTATGAAGCATTAAAAGACGTCATTCTTTGTCAGCCTTCATTCATGAAGATCCGTGAAGTGATCAATGAAACTCAAAAATATTATGCGGATGAAAATATAGACACTGAACTGGCCATGAAGCAGCATAAGCAGTTTTCCAAAGCTTTGGAGGACAGAGGGATTACGGTTCGCCAGCTTCCTCCTCTTGAAAAATACCCGGAACAAGTATTTACCCGCGATATAGGATTCACGATCGGCCACACCCTATACATTTCAGAGATGGGGCGCGAGATCAGGCAGGGCGAAGAAAAAGTATTAAAAGACTGGATAAATGAAGAACATATCACCATCAAAGATTTAAAGAGTGACAGCATAGAAGGCGGAGATGTTCTGCTGGACCGCCAGACCGTCTTTGTAGGCGTGAGCCACAGGACAAGCAGGGCGGCTATCGAGAACCTTCAGAAGCATGAGCCTGATTACAACGTCATTCCGGTACCTTTCAATGAAAAATTTTTGCACCTTGATTGTGTCTTTAACATCCTTTCCCCGGAGGAGGCCATTATTTATCCGCCCGCTTTTCATGAAGAAGAGCTAAAACTCCTGGCCTCAAAATATAAAACGATGGAGATCAATAAAGAGGAACAGTTCACCCTTGGCACCAATATTCTATCGATCGGCAACAAGACCGTTCTTGCCTTGCCCGTTAACAAGGAAATCAATGCTAAACTGAGAGAAAACGGTTATGAAGTGATCGAAGTTGATATTTCAGAAATCATAAAATCCGGCGGTGCCTTCCGTTGCTGCACCCTTCCGCTGGACCGTGAAAAAACAGCCTTATGAAGGCTGTTTTTTCTGATCTATTCTGTAATGAAGTCGCTCAAGCCAATCCTTATCCATTCTTGCCACACAGGCGTGGTTTTGACAAAAGCTATTTCACGCGAGGAAAATTTGTTGGTTAAATAAAAGTTTAGATATTATAAAAGAACAAAAAGACCGATGATCCTTTTACACAGGATAATCGGCCTTTTTAGAATTCATTATGTTTTTAATCAACTTTTTAATTAAATCTACCTAAAACCTCATCGTCAGCAGTTGATCGATGCGTAATGACTCCTCTTTGGGGATTTTTACAAAAATACCCTACATTCTGTTTTATTCCTATAAAAATTCCTTTATTAGTAAAAACTGTCGTTTAACTGTCGCATTTTGTAACATTTTGAAATATAACTGTAATATTATTTCACAAAATTATCCTGCTCTTAAGTGCTATAATTACCTTTGTGATTAATAGATTGGTAACATTTTCACAATGAGGGGGAAAAATAGTTGAGAAAGAAGTTTTTAACAGCTGCTTTATCATTAACCATTGGTCTAACCGGATTTACATATAGCTCAGCATCCGCTGAAACATTGAAGGAAATCCAACAGAAACAAGCTGAGAACCATATTGAAAAATCAAAGAAAAACAAACAAGTTAAAGAGGTTCAGGGTGAACAGGATCAGCTTCTTAAAGAACTGGACAAGCTTGATGCTTCTTTGAAAAAAACAGCCAGCGATATCGAGACAAAGAGAAATGAAATCGCAGAAACAAAAGCAAACATCGAGCAGCTCAAAAAAGAGATTGCTGTTCTGGAAAAGCGAATTGAAGAACGTGACGCCCTGTTAAAGAATCGTGTCCGTAACATGTACGAAAACGGCGGTGCGATAAAATATATTGAGGTTCTTCTCGGCTCTCAAGGATTTGGAGATTTCCTTGACCGTATGATCAGCCTGAACATCATCGCTGAACAGGACAAGACGATTCTAGAAGAACATAAACGCGATAAAGCAGAAGTAGAGAAAAAGAAGGGGCAGGTAGAAACACAGCTTGCCTCATTAAACAGCAAACTATCAGAATTAAATTCTCTTAACAGCCAGTTAAGAGCCCAGAAAGTGAAGAAAAACAAAATTATGAAGAGCCTTAAAAGTGAAGAGGCGCATCTTCATGATGACATTGGTAAACTAGAAGAGAAAGACGCACTTCTAGCGGATCAGGAGAAAGCGATTAAAGCTGAGATTGCCCGCGCTAAAAAAGAAGCAGCTGAACGCGCACGCCGTGAAGCAGCAGAGAAGGCAGCCGCCGCAAAACGTGCAGCCGAACAAAAAGCGGCCGCTGAACGGGCGGCAAGGGAAAGAGCAAAACAGCCTTCCCATCATTCGTCTCCTGCACCGGCACCTGCTCCAGCACCAAAGCCTGAGCCTTCCTATGAAGCACCAAGTGCAGCCAGAGCTTTCATCTTCCCATCAGCTGGCTATGTCACGTCTCAGCTCGGTTCAAGATGGAATAAGTTTCATGCCGGCATTGATATCGCCAAGGCTGGCTATGTTCCGATTCATGCTTCTGCATCTGGAACGGTAGCACGCTCATACACATCGTCTACGTATGGCAACGTGGTATTCCTGTCCCATTACATCGATGGACAGCTTTATACAACGGTTTATGCACATATGAGAGACCGTGCAGTCAGCACAGGACAAACCGTCTCTCAGGGACAAACCCTTGGACATATGGGTAACACCGGACATTCTTATGGCCAGCATCTCCACTTTGAGCTTCACAAAGGGCCATGGAATATCAACAAGACCAATGCAGTTAATCCACTTCCTTACATTCAATAACAACATGCAAAAAAGAACTGGCAGAATTCATTCAGCCAGTTCTTTTTATACGAGCAAACGGCGAAGCGGATGGCCCGTATATTCTGCCATTCTTCTGAAATTTGGGCGGATGATCTGTTTCGTGAGGAAGGCAGAAGTCGTTGCGCCTGGCCTTCTTCTTTGGTTGAGGACTTCAATAAACTCCCCGATCATCCCTGTTCCAATCCCGTGCCCAAAAAACATGCCGTTTCCCAGGTCAATAAGATTCTCACCCTGCCACTGCGGTGTCGCCGGGTGGAACTCGGGGTTCTGGATATAACGGATATCCCCAGGCAGAGAATCTCCTTGGTAGACTGATGTTAGCTGAAGGTCTTCATCATGCTCGGTACTCCATAACAGAAGCCCCCTGAACAGCTGGTTGAATGTCGACGGGCCGATCGTTTCAAGCAGCGCCTTATAAAGAATGATCATCATGGCAGTCGTACACTCAAAAGCATATTTTCGCCCCTGGACAAATATATCGGTAATGGCATCCGCTGGTGTGACATCAGGCCTGATGAGAAATCCGCCATACGCGGTCAGTATCCAGAAGTTTCGGTTGGCCTTCGCTGTTGTAAACGTCGCAAACCTTGCTCCGCTGTTTTTCAATGCATAAGCTGATGATACAATGTTGGCGCGGTAGGTAATCTCAAACTGAAGCTGGCGGGGATTATCGTAAAAAAAGGACTCCCTGCCGTTCACAAGCTTAAGGGCGGTTCCCCTTTGGGCCTCTGAAAACTGTCCTGACCCCGGTATCTCCTCTATTGAATGAATCTGCGTTCTTTTTACATAGATCAACTTTAGCCCCCCTGTTCACACAGGATAATATACAAGATATGGGGACGTATGGAGAAAGGTGATTACTTGGCCCAGTGCGATAAGCCCGAAAAAACAAAAAGAGGCGCTATGCCCCTTTTTCATTAATAAATGTAAATTGTTCAGCGCCAGCCGGGATTGTGTCTTCCTTCTCTTCTTTTTTGTATGTTCTCTTCCGCTTTCCGGATGCAAAGTGCGTCTGCAACCCTTCCGTCACAAGATTAAAAGCATAGATTGCAATTCCAAACATGATGACTGGGCCCAGTGCGATCAGAGGATGAGCAAATATATTCTGGTAATACTCACCGATCAGCCCCGACCATTCATTGGAAATCGATTGCGGAGGAATATCACAGAACGGTGTATAACACACGTCCGTTCCGCCAAAAAACAGCTTAAAGTAGCCGAGATGTGCAAAGATAATCAGAACAGATACGCACTGCTGAGTGAAAACAATGCATAATTTCGGCAGCAGATGAGGTACAACATGCTTCCTGAAAATTCGTATCTTCCCCGCGCCAAGCACCTGTGAACTCTGTATAAATTCCTCTTTTAGCTGAGCCGTCATCATATTGCCGATCATAACACTGACCATAGGAACGACGAGGAGCGTTAGAATGCTTACTTCAAGAAAAATCCTCACTGAAAAATCATAGGTAAAATATTCTTTTTCTCCGGCAATCCTTTCCACCAGCACCGGCTCCAGCAAAAATATAGCAATAATGGTCAATGGAACATAATAAAAAGAGCTTAATAATTGTTCCAGCCCCTTTCTTGCCCAGGAAGGAAAGTAAAAAGCATACGGAATGGCGATAAAAAAAGCGATGACCACACGCTGCAAGGCGATTAATATAGCAAATGGAATCGTATACTTGGCTCCCTGCATCACTTTTGCAAACATGTCATAGCCCTGTCTGTCTGTACCAAAAGGCATATCAGGAGAGGCTGGCAGTGGAGCGGCTTTAACCGCCTCTCCTTTATCGTTGTATAAAACCGGCACCTTTTTAATTTTGCTGTCAAAAACCATCTGATGAACCAGACTGGAACCGATAAGAGCAGCCAGCACAATGCACCCAGCCCAAAACTTTATGCTTCTGATCATGCCCCCGCCTCCCGCCTCAAGCGAATGGACAACAAAAACTCAAGGAATCCGAAGAAAACGAAAAACGGAATAGCAAGAAAAACCAAGATAACAGCCATGATCTCAGCCCTGAAATCGGAATAAAGGTAATATGTGATCCCATCAATATTAAAAATCCATTCCACAAGAAGCAGATTGGAGATCATAAACCACAGGACGGTCTTTGAAAAATGAAAAAGGGTTTCATATGTATTCCGTGTCACGTGAAATAACAACACGTACGTTCTTCGCAGTCCTTTCGCCCGGCTGAACTCGAAATAGGGCTTTTTGCTTTCTTCCTCTGACAGCAGGACCATCATTTTATAAAAATAAATAAACGGCAGGATCATGAGGCACATGATTGGAATAACATAAATCCGCTGTTCACCGAGTGAAGCAACATCAGACAAAAGAATGCTCGTCTGCTTATAAAAGAACACGATAAACATTTGTACGAGCGCAAAGACGAGCAGATCAGGAAGAGACTCCAATAGCGTCAGTAAATTTTTTATCACAGCCCTCACCCGCTCTGGCAGCGTCATCGTCATCCATGCCAGCACCTGAGCAAGAAAAAATGCCAGAAGAAATGCCGTGAGAAGAATGGTTATTGAATAAAAATATGGATCCAAAAAATCCGGGAATAAAGGTCTTGGCTGCTTAAACGGTATGTATTGTAGATGTCCTGGATGAAGCAAAGACACACTCACGTCTTTTATCTTTTCCCAATAAGAGGACACGTTCTTTGTAAGAAAAAGATCCGGTAAGCCACTGATCAAGACGATGGAAACCACAGTCAGCAAAAATTGTATCAACATTTTTCGTAAAATCGCCATTCTCCCCCCCCTTTTTCCTTTAAAAAGAATGGACGATATTTAGTTCAGAATTGTTACAATTTTAACATATAAATTTAGGACTTTTGCACGGTTCTTAAAACTTATTGCCAATAATGTTAAATTACGTTTATTTTTAACATTCCTTGACATATTAAAAGAAGATGATCATTCCAAGGAGAGAATAGCATGTTCAAACAAAAATACAGTGCAGCTTTGCTAGTTCTAATCATTGTGTTGTTAACGATGCCCATCCATTCGGCAGCCTCGGGTGAGTTTCCATTCACCGTCTACCCTGTTCCAGATAAAGGGAAAATCATGAGATGGACAAAGGTGGACAAACTCCTCCCTAAAGGAAGCAAATTTAAAGTGATTGATTTGGAAACCGGCTTCTATTTTTCCGTTCAGCGGCGTGCAGGAAACAAGCACGCTGATGTCCAGCCCTTAACCTATAAGGATACAGCGGTATTGAAACATCTTTATAACGGAAAATGGAGCTGGCGAAGAAGAGCGATCCTGATCCCTGTAAAAGGAAAAATGCTGGCTGCTTCCATGCATGGTATGCCACATGGACACGGGGCCCTGCAAAATGGTTTCCCAGGGCATTTTTGCATTCACTTTGCGGGCAGCACCACACATCGAACGAGGAACGCTGATCCATCCCATAAAATGATGATTTTAAAAGCTGGCGGCAAACTGGACGACTACGCTCATCATGCCAATCCACATGAGGTGGCTGAAATGTATTTACTGTCACTGAAAGAGAACGATACAGATTTGATGAAGCCTGTTCTGCCTGAGAAAGGAAGAGTACGCATGAATCTTCTGAAATCGGCACGCGGGATTACAGCTATTCATTACGATATTCGAGGAAAGAAATCACATAAGCATCTGGCCGTCAAAACCGTCGTCCCGGTAAAAGCCATCATTTATAGAAAGAATGAGGGAGCAGAAAAAGTGAAGCTGAACATTACAATAGTGAGGTTATCTCCATGGTCTTCGTGGAAGATCAGTGAGGTAGAGAAGGGGCAATAGAAAAGCGTCAAGCCTCTCTGAAGTGAATGTAGATGAATGTCCAAACCAATTCATCACTCCTGTATATATTGAATAATACCATCTTTTATGTCAGGAGTGATGAAATGGCTTCTAAAAAATATAAAAGTAATCGAATCGATGGAAGAAGCAATGGAGTGGTACCTACCCATCTTCCTCCTGTTCCTGTTGTGCTGGATCCAATCCCAAAGCAAATTACGCCGATAGGTACTATTCCAATTTATTCAATAAAGTACACGAAAAACCCAAAACGATCCTGATTCAAAAAACGCCTGCATCAATGAAGACGCAGGCGTTTTCGTTGAAAAATCCCCTGCTGGGATTGGCAGTACAAATTAGCGGTAAGTTATTTCTTTTTCCGTTTTTTCTTTACATTTGTCCGCTCCTTCATTAAGACGGATTTTACAGCTTCTCTAATTTCCTGGTAACTAGTACACCTGCAAATATTGGAGCTTAGCCATTCTTCCATGACTTCATCCGTTGCGTCAGGATGGAGGTTAACGAGGGAATGAGCGTTTAGAATAAATCCAGATGTACAATAACCGCACTGAAAGGCCCATTTGTCAACAAAAGCATGCTGCATGGGAGTATTTTTTAATCCTTCGATGGTAGTAATGTGCTTCCTGCGCGCATCCACAGCGAACATCATGCATGACTTGGCCGGCAAACCGTCTACAAGCACCGTGCAGGCACCGCAATCTCCGTTCTCACAGCCACGCTTTGCGCCTGTCAAGTCAAATTTGCCTCTTAATGTATCTAACAGTGTATCCGCGGCTCTGATCGACGTTTTCCGTCTTTCTCCATTAATATTAAGTGTCAGCTTTACATTCACAATCTCACCCCTTCTAAATCGGTTAAAGCGTCGAGCAATGTATATTGAAGCACAAACAGCCGATAGTCCCTTGAGCCTCGAATATCCTGTATTACAGGAGCCGGAATAAGTCTTATAGCGCTGTCAACTCGTTCCTTTAGCGTCAAACTTGTATTATTTAATTCCTTCTCCATGGCAGAAGAACGAAATGGAAAAGCACACAAACCACTAAACCCAGCCCGAATGGAGCTATCCGTTTTTAATACGGCCAGAGTGAGAAGCGGATAATCTACCCTCTCGCTCTTTCTTTTTTTCTCGATCACAAAAGGCATCTTTGTATATTGTGAATCCGCTATAATTTGTACGACAAATTCTCCCGGGTTTAAGCACAGCGTTTCGTTGAATATTTGATGAATGGGTACGTGGCGAATTCCGTCATTGCCTGCGATCACAATCGTAGCATCAGTGAGCAGCAAGGGGAGTACGGCTTCGCGGTAGATGATGTCACTGGCAAGGTTTCCTCCCAGCGTGATCTGGTTCCGTGATGTACGGTCAGCTATCCTTACACACGCTTCGCCAAGAAACGGAAATACTCCCGCTTCAAAAATTTGCGTTAATGTAAGGGCGGCTCCAACTACAACGGAATTTCGATGTAAGCCTTGAACATTACAATCTGGAATTCCCTTTACATCGATCACGGCCTTTGTGTAAATCTGATTAAGTCTGCCGAGTGTCAGGATTTCTGTTCCGCCTGCTAAATATAATGGTTTTTTCCCTTCTTTATCCAGCTTATCGAATAACTTCACTGCCTCTGATATAGAAGAAGGTTCATAATAGTCAATATTATAGTGAAGCATTTGAACCTCCCCCTCTCTGCAGCCTTGTTTTCCAAATAAATTCTGGTGTAAGAGGGAGCTGATTGAGAGGAACCTTTGCCGCAATGGATAAACTGTTCGCAACCGCTGCAGGCATACCCATAATGCCATGCTCACCAAGACCCCGTGAACCAAACGGGGAGCCTTTTACTGGGTTTTCGATGAAACGTACGATATATTCGGGCTGCTCTCCATAATGCATCACTTTATAGGAGCGAAATTGCGTAGTTAAGACCTTACCCTCATCGTCATATATGAATCCTTCTCTCGTCGCAAAGCTTAATCCCTGATTCATCGCACCCATTACCTGTGTCTCCGCGCCTTTATAGTTCAGGACTGTACCTGCATCTGCAACAGTAATAGCGCGAATTAATGTAAAGGTGTTATCTCTTTTGTCAAATTCAACTTCTACCGCTTGCGCCACTACATTCCACTCGGGTCCCTGAACACCCTTTCCCGTTTCGGGATTCATTTCCGTAAGCCCCGGAATGATATACGACCCTCTTCCGATCACCTGCGTCCCTGCGACTGTCCCGTCAGGAAAGATATAGCCGTACACGATCTCAGAGAAATCAATGGAAATTTGAGGTGCAGTCTTCTTAAATACCTTCTTATTTGCAACCACCAGCTCCTCTGCTGGAACATTCAATACAACAGAAGCCGTTCTTTTAAGTTGATTGACCGCATCAGCAACAGCTCTGAGAACAGCATTTCCAGACAGAAACGTCGTTCGGCTCGCTGCAGTCTCCCAGCTTTCAGGGTTAAGCTGCGTATTTACCTCCATTTGAATATTTACATCATGAACGCTCATCCTCATTTTTTCAGCAACCATTTGCGTTAAAACGGTTTTTGTCCCTTGCCCAATTTCTACAGCGGCGCTATTGATAAGCACGCCTCCTTCTGAGGTAAAGGTTAAAACCGCACCTGCTCCAACACCTGGAGGGGGATCTCCATTTTTCCAAGCGCAGCTAATTCCTTTTGCCCTTACCTTCCGATCCGAGATTTTGATCCGCTGTCCCTGATCCCAATCAATAAGCTCCTTTAGCTTTAAGATGCACTCCTTGATATCTCCAAGATTGCTTCTATTCAGAAGTACTTGAGTAGGAGACGTGTCACCTGGCTGTATCGCATTGATCAGACGAAATTCAAGCGGACATAGTCCCACTTTATGGGCCAGGATATCCATCGTCCGTTCTACTCCAAAAGCAGCCTCCGTACGCCCGAAGCCCCTAAAATCCGTTGCATATGGATGGTTTGTATACATGCATAGTGAATCACACCATACATTATCTATGGCGTATGGTCCAGTACAGTCAAAGGCTGCGGCCTTGGAAATTGGTACTGCCCTTTCTGCATAAGCACCTCCGTCAAATAGAAATAAGAACTTTACTGCTTGTAATTTCCCGTCCTTTGTACAACCCATTTTGATCTTGGCATGTAATCCAATATGAACAGCAGATGTAACAATGTCTTCTTCACGGCTATTACGCAGCCTTACCCTTCTTCCGCCTACTGACTTAGAAGCAACATAGGCCAACGGTTCTAATTGCACACTGGTTTTAGCACCAAACGATCCTCCGACTAACGGTATATGAACGTGCACCTTCCCTTGATCGATATTGAACGTTTCACTTATGAGTTCTCTCATTTCAAACGGTTCCTGAGATGCAGAGTGTATAATAACGTCTCCATTCTTCTTGATTTCGACGTCGGAACATCTTGTCTCTATCGCTGTATGGTCTGATTGAGGAAAGGAAAACACTTCTTCTACGATGAAGTCAGACTGAGCAAATCCCTCATCGGTATTCCCCTTTCGAATGCCTTGCCGGTTCGCAATATTTGTACCGGGGATCGGCCTTATGCCCCCGGATGTACCAGTGGTCTCATTTTCCTGGTCAATGAGGTATTCTTCTAATCGTTCATGAACAAGAGGAGCGCCCTTTTGATACGCTTGCAGAGAAGAGTTTACGACAGGCAGCAGTTCATAGTTTACGTGTATTAATGTGACAGCCTGAATGGCTATGGCTTCCGTATCTGCGATCACCATTGCAATCGGCTCCCCATAATACCTTACCTTGTCAAAAGCCAGCAATGGACGGTCCTTGATTGTGGTCCCAATTAAAAGCGGATAGTCTTTACCCGTCACAATCGCATGCACTCCCTGTACCTTCCGCGCCTCCTCTGTGTCAACTTTCTTTATATACGCATGCGCATAGTGACTCGTCAGCAGCTTCACATGCAATGTACCGACCTCTTGATTGTCATCCACATACTTTACTCTCCCGGAAACCTTATCCCAGCTTTCTTTCTTTGGCACACTTTTTCCTATGACACGATACGGATTCATACGATCCCCCCTTTGCATCTATAAAATCCTATTAATGGTGAAACTGTTTTAGTACTCACTTTCCATGGCAAAGGAATGCGAGATAGGAGCATGATATATAAGAAGAAGCCCGGGAATATCTCCCCGGGCTTCTCTTGTGCAAGGCTGATTTTAAAAAAATTCATGACCCTGCCAAATGCAGCCGAAGCTGGAATGTGGAATCCTGATGAGTCCAAATCCATAAAAGTTATCGGATAGAAATAAGACGTGCGAGATGGCAGCACGTCTTTTTAATAGACCTTATTTTACGAAATTTTCTGACGATATGATAAAATAAAAATAAAATGCGTAAATGGAGAGCCTGGGATGAAAAAAGTCGGACAAGTAACCTTAGTTTGCCTTTCGATCGCTTTTACTGCCTATCAAAAAGTCTTGAGCGATGAGCCTTTTTTCACCTTTGATTTTATGATCTTTACAGTGATTGCATGGCTCGTTGGATGGCAGTATGATACTGCTAGAGAAAATAGTAAAAACGCTCGGGCAAATGAAGAGAGTTATAAAACCTTGATCGATGCATTGCCTGAGGCAGTGATTATTCATCGAAACACAGCCATTATTTACATCAATCAAGCCGCGGCTCAAATGTGGGGAGCGGGCAGAAAGGAAGATGTTATAGGGAAATCCCTATATGACTTTGTCGCACCCGAACATGTGGAACGTTTATTAAAAGATACAGAAAATCTGCCTTTAAATACTTTTGAAGTCAAGGTCGAAAGTCAAGGTGTTATCTCATTCTTGGAACTTTCCTCGCTCATGATTGTGTTTGGCAAAAATAAGGCGATCCTTTCCGTCATAAAAGATGTTACGGCAAGACAGGAGGAAACGAATCGTCTTCTGCGAAAATCAGAGAAGCTGGCTTTGCTGGGCCAAATGGCAGCCGGAATTGCACATGAGATAAGGAATCCATTGACTTCTGTCAAGGGATTTATTCAACTCATCAAAGTTAACCGGCGAGAAGAAGAGTATGTTTCCATTGTTTTGGATGAGATTGATAGAATCAATGGTATTGTTGGCGATCTTCTTGTCCTTGCAAAACCCAGGGATCTTGTATTTATTGAGCAAAATATGATGCTTGTACTAAAAGAAGTCATTACCATGATCCAAACCCAAGCTGATGCAAACAACATTATGATATTAGAAGAATACGAGCCTGATCTTCCACTATCGTATCGCGATAAAAATCAAATAAAACAAGTTTTTCTTAATCTGCTCATGAATGCTATAGAAGCCATGCCTGATGGTGGTGTGATTATGGTTAAGTTAAAAAAAGAAGGAGAAATGGTTTCTATTAAAATTATTGATGAAGGCATAGGGATTCCTGAGGAAAGAATCCCTACTCTTGGAGAACCATTTTATACAACCAAGGATAAAGGAACCGGCCTGGGATTAATGATTTGCTGCAAAATTATCGAAAACCATAATGGTCTTTTAACAATCCAGAGCAAAGTCCTGGAGGGAACAACGGTAGAAATCAAGATACCGTGTTCTGACAAACATTATAAAAAGCAATTAAGTACATTATTATGACGGAATGAAAAAGAGCTGTATAAACAACAGCCCAGCCGATAGCCAACAGATTTGGAGTCCTTCCATCTATTGTCCGCATTGATTGCAAACCCTGTTCTCCTGTAATAATAGAGGATCATCGCGGATCCTATTGCAATCCCCCATATTGGGAACAGCAGGAGCGGAGTGGATGCCCCCCAATTTGTATAATCACCGCTGACAAAGAAATCGAGGACGATTCGAGTACCAGTAGTGGTCAACATAACAGAGACAACTGCAGCAGGAACAACGGCCAAAGCAGTGGGGACACATTTTCCAGCCAAAAAGGGAATCCATCGCTGCCCAAGGGGCACTGCTGAATTCCCTCTGTTCCTCTTTACTCCACCGATACTGGGCATTGATCAGCATCGTCGAATAACCGGATAATATGGGTGAAAGGTGTTTTTAAATCGTGTGAAATCCCTTGAATCCATTCCCGTTTTGCTCTTTCAGAATTCTGCAGATCCTTTTCGTTTTTGTGCAGTGTGTTTCCAAGCAGCCTAAAATGCTCGAACAATTCCTTTAGACCGAATACGGCATTTTTATTTACCGTCTCTGAACAATACATACCATAATGGATGAAAACAAAAGATAAAACGCTTAGGAATCTTCTAAACGCTTTTTTATCGCATTCATTTTAAAATGGAAGAACCAATATAGACAGCAGTACCCCACATCACAATGGCTGATAGTTTGTTTAAGACCTTAATAAAATGTCCTGTCCTATCCACCTTTCCGATGATTCCCCCTGCAATACCCAAACCCGTAAACCAAATCCATGAAATGACTATACACGCCAGAGCAAAAGCTATTTTTTCCGTACCGGTATAACGTAAGGAACTGGTTCCAATTACACCTACTGTATCCAGAATGGCATGCGGGTTTAGCAATGACACAGACAAGGCAAAAGCAATCTGCTTTTTTGGTTGATATAATAGGGTTTCATCTTGCATCACACTAGGATTGCTTCTCCAAGTAACAAAACCCATATAAACTAAAAAGAGGACCCCGGCGGACAGCAGAGTAACCTTTATCCAGAACGAACCAAGAACAACCACTGAAACGCCTAACACCGCCAGTGCAATCAGGACCGAGTCACATACAGACGCCGTAATGATTGCTGGAAGTACCCATAAAAATCTTGGTTGAGCTGCACCCTGATTGAATATGAATATATTTTGCACCCCTAGCGGCAGAATCAGGCCCAAAGATAATATACAACCATGAATAATGGCTTCAAACATTCCTTCTCCTCCTTAAACCACGTTACACCGAGTGTAATTCATGATAATGGATTCGTCTCCAACCAATTGGATGGATACCTACCCAGCCAATCCATTATAATAATAGAAAAAAGAAGAGGTCCATCATGTCTGAAAATGAATGGGTACCAAGCAAAGTTTCTGCCACTCCCCTTCACCGTCAAGTATATGAATTTATCAAACAAAAAATAGAAAACGGGGAATGGACGGTTGGAACAAAGATTCCACCCCAGCGTGACCTTGCTTCAAGATTCAACGTGAACCGCAGTACAATTGTATTTGCTCTTGATGATCTCGCAGCAGATGGATTGATTGAGTCAAGAGTGGGAAAAGGAACGTTTGTCATCAATAAGACATGGAGTTTACTCACTTCAGCCCCTCCTCCTAATTGGAGCAGTTATGTGGAGTCTGGAGCCTTTTCCACCATTCCATACTTCTTCAGCTTGTCATACAGGCTCGTTTTCCCGATCCCGAGGCTCTTAGCGGCTTGAAGCTTGTCGCCGTGATGTTCCCTTAATGCGGCCCGCAGCACTCTTTTTTCGGTGTCTTCGAGTATTTCCTTCAGACTTTTAGTCCCCAGTTCCATGGTCGAATCTTCTTTCATGTAATCAGGGAGAGCGTCGTTTGTAATCCACTCTCCTTGGCATAGGTGGACTGCCGCTTCCATGACGTTCTCAAGTTCGCGGGCATTGCCTGGCCAGTTATGTTTAGCGAAAAGGCGGGTGACGTCCTTATGCATCCCGAGGATTCTTCTGCCTGTCCGCTTATTGATTTTTTGAAGAAAATGCTGTGACAGCTGTTCGATGTCTTCCGGCCGCTCGCGAAGTGAAGGAATATTGATCTGGATGACATTGATCCGGTAAAATAAATCTTCACGAAACCGCTGTTCCTCTACCATCTTTTCTAAAGGTTTGTTTGTCGCCGCTAGCACGCGGACATCGACTTTAACCGGTTTTACACCGCCAACCGCCTCTACTTCTTTTTCCTGAAGGACACGAAGCAGCTTGACCTGCATGTGCATCGGCATATCACCGATCTCATCCAGTAAAAGCGTCCCCCCGTCTGCCAACTGAAACTTCCCGAGCTTTCCGCCTTTTTTTGCACCGGTAAAAGCTCCTTCTTCGTACCCAAAGAGTTCTGATTCGAGCAAATGCTCCGGTATGGCCCCGCAGTTTACTTTAATGAACGGCTTATTGCTTCGTTCACTGAGCTGATGGATGCTATGGGCAAACAATTCCTTGCCAGTGCCGCTCTCCCCTCGTATCAGCACGGATACTTCACTGGTTGCAATTTTTTTGATGCGCTCCTTCAGTACGATGATCGGTGCGGATTTCCCCACAATATCATGCAGGGAGTACTTGGCGCCAGTATTTTCCTCCTGCACATTTCGGTAGTACTCCAGCTCCGTTAAGAGATTTTTAATGTGGGAATTCATCGTTCGCCATTCTTCGGTATCCCGGAAAGTAACCGTTCCCACCGCTCCGACAGTCTGTCCGTTCCGAAAGATCGGGATGCGGTCTGCAATCATATAGTTTCCTTCAATGTGCTGAAGATCGGCGATCTCTTCTTTACCTGTTCTGGCGACGATATGCATACGGGTATTTTCAATGACATCCGTAACATGCTTCCCGATCGATTCCATTTGATCTACTTTTATAAAATCACAATAGGCTTTATTGATATACGTGATGACGCCATCTACATCCACAACAACGACACAATGGAAGGCATTATCAAGTATGGTTTCAAGCAGTTCATCCTTAAATTGATTTTCAGTAAGCAGCAACCCTGACACCTCTTCTTTAAGCAAGAAGCCGCCTTATCGGAACAAGGCGGCTCTCCACTTATTTTTCCAATGTTTGAGCCCCGGCATAATGGTCTTTCACCTGGTCCCTCAACGCTCTTTTTAGAAACTTGCCGACAGACGTTTTTGGTATTTCATCCATAAACAGTACATCGTCGGGTATCCACCATTTTGCAAATTGAGGTTGTAAGTATTCTTTGATATCTTCCTTTGTTACTTTACCTTTTGCTTTATCTTTTAGTACGACACAGGCAACCGGCCTTTCCTGCCATTGCGGATTGGGTACAGCAACCACTGCCGCTTCATAAATATCGTCATGCGCAATGAGAGCGTTTTCAAGGTCGACAGAAGAGATCCATTCTCCTCCGCTCTTTATTAAATCTTTCGTACGGTCGACGATTTTTATCGTTCCTTCCTCATCGACGGTGACAACATCTCCTGTATGCAGCCATCCCTCTTCAAAGGCCGAACGGTTTTCATCACCGTAATATTCATCGGCGATCCAGTTGCCCCGCAGGAGCAGTTCACCCATCTCGTTCCCATCCCATTTGACGTCTCCAGATGCACCTTTCACTCTCATCTCCACACCGGGAACAAGGTAACCCTGCTTGGCCCGAATGTTAAGCTTTTCTTCATAGTCCAAGTCCTGCTGATAACTTTTAATCCGTGAAAAAATAACAAGCGGGCTTGTTTCTGTCATCCCGTATGCATGGGCAAACGGAATATTGTGCCTTGTTTCAAACGCTTTGATCATTCCTTTAGGTGCTGCGGAACCGCCGCATAAAATAGATCGGAGGCTTCCTGTATCATAGTTCCCTTCATCCAATTCTTTTAAAAGGCCAAGCCAGATGGTTGGAACTCCTGCGGTGATCGTCACTTTTTCCCGTTCGATCAGTTGTGCAAGCAGCTTTGGCGTAAACTGCGGCCCAGGAAGCACCTGAGTCGTTCCGAACCAGACCGCCGCAAAGGGAAGCCCCCACGCGTTCACATGGAACATGGGAACAACCGGCATGCAGATGTCTGACTCAGATACACTGCCGCCATCTGCAAGCCCGAGTGCCATGCTGTGCAGAACGATCCCTCGGTGAGTATAGATGACTCCCTTTGGATTTCCGGTCGTGGCTGACGTATAACACATCCCTGCCGGTTCGTTTTCATCAATATCCGGATTAAAAGTAAATGATGGTTCTCCTTCTTCCAGCAGTTTTTCATAATGATACAGCGGTTCAAGCGATGAAGCCGGCAGCTCCTGCTCATCTGTCATCAAGATAAACGCTTTAACACCGGCGATTTCATCTTTTAACTTTTCTATCAGCGGAAGGATGTCCTGATCAATGAGCAGAACCTTATCTTCGGCATGGTTAATGATGTATGCGATGTGAGCGGGAGAAAGGCGGATATTAATGGTATGAAGAATGGCCTCGGCCCCCGGGATGGCAAAATAGGCCTCCAAGTGGCGGTGATGGTTCCAGGCCAGCGTCCCCACTTTGTCCCCCTTTTGAACGCCAATCTTTTTAAGCGCACTGCTCAGTCTTCTCGTCCTGTTTGCGATTTCACGGTACGTAAACGTTCTGATCCCGGAAGCTGTCCGGCTGACCACTGTCTTCTTTGGAAAAAATGCTTCCGCATGCTCTATCATGGCTGTCACTCTTAAAGGCACATTCATCATCATTAAATTCCTCCCTTAGAAAATAATAGATTCGATCCCCTGATTCTGCTGCTGCAGTCCTCATTTGTACCTAGTTTACTACTTCACCACACTTGCAAAAATCCCTTGTTTCTTTTTTGGAAAAGTCTTCTATGGGAGTAAATGCCCACAAGAAAAACCAAAAAGCATGAATTGCCTTTTGGTTTTTCACACTATTTTTTAAATACGGCACGGTGTTGGAATCGGGATGGGCTTAACAGGAACAGGGGCAGGTTTCATCCATTTCTTTTTGGAATTTTTGTCGGGCAAGGGCAGCAGGCCATTTTTCTGCACAATAATGTTTCAGGAAAAAGCAACAAAAAAAGCGCTCGCACGAACGAAACGCTTTGCTCAAGGTCTTCGGGCCTTACTATTCCCTTTCATCTCTACATCTGCAGATACATTTGTTTGATCTTTTCAGCTACAGCATCGATATTGCTTGCCACCTGCGGGAAGGAATAACCAACATACAGCGGTGAAGCTGCAAATCGCGGAACGACCTTGGCAATGATTTTTTCTTCCCATTGATAAAAGAAAAGATTATAGCTGTTGCATGTCTTGCTGAAGCCGTTCAGCAGGAAGTGTGCGGAGAGTTGAATGTAATCAGCGAGCTCCTTCACTTTGCTCCGGTCTTCAAGCAGAATGTTGAGTTCATAGAATCCCATTTTCGGCTTTGTAGAAATATTGAATTCCATGCCCGGCTGCTTTTCAATGATGATTCCTTCAAATTGTGAAGGATGGATATTCTGATGATAATCAGCTTCTTTAAATCCAATGATTTGCATATGCGGGTGGCGGAGCGTTCCGCCAGAATACGGCCCATGGTTTTTAAAGAAGATCACGGATTGGTATTCACCGCTGCGGATGGTCTTTTCCCATGCAGAAAGGCCAAATTCAAAGAGATCATACAGATTTTCTTTTGTATACTGAGACAGCTCGGAGTAGCACTCCTTCGTTTCAATGATAACGGTCTGGAACGCATTGGCAAGTACAGGGTACTTGTTCTTAAGCCAGATGATATCTCCTTTTTCTTCAATAATTCCTGCCAGGCTTTCCCTTTCACAAAAGGGGCATTTTGTTTCTGTGTTCCGTATGCTTTCCGGTTTTTGTGTTCCGATATTCATATTAAACAGAAGATGTGTTTGCACGGAGATCACCCTTTGTACAGTGTTATGAAAGCAATCATAGTTATCTTTCTACTCTCAGGCAAGAAAAACCTCTTCTTAACGAAGAGGCTTTTCTTTCATATAGGATTTAAATGTATTCTTTACTTTTGGCACCACATAATGGCTGCCGCCTTTATCCTGAACATTTTCAATCATCATGGAGACGAGAAGGCTTGGCTGTTCTTGGTTGAACGCTACGAAATATCCATTTTCCTGGCCTTTTTCACCTATTTTGGATTTCAGCTCCGCCGTTCCGGTCTTACCGGCAAGCACCATATTTTTCAATGGCGGCCTGTATCCAGTTCCTCTCTTATCTTCGACCACCTTTACCAGATCGCTCCTGATTCTAGAGGCCGTTTCCGGGGAAATGACGTTACTCTTCCACACTTTCGCTTTTGGATTGTCTGCTTTCACCAACTGTGGTGCAATCAAATTTCCGTTATTGATAAAAGGTGTATAGGCAAGCCCCAGATGCAGGATGTTCATTTCTACTCTTCCCTGACCATATCCGGTATCAGCAAGCATACCTTCTGAATCAATTTCTTCCGTCTTCAGGGAAGAATTTTCAAAATCCAGGTCAAACGGCATGCCTTCATTAAAACCAAATTTTTCCGCGCCTTTCACCATATCTTCTTTTCCAATGGCCAGCGCCGCTTGGGCAAAGTAAATGTTATCGGAATACATGAGCGCTTTCTGCAGATTAACAGATGGCACCGCAGAAACCCTCGTTACAAATTTATTATTCCAGCCTTTTTTCTGCCACTTTTTCCCCGAGATGGCAACTTCCTTGTTTGGATTCAATTTATTCGTCTCTAAACCGATAGAGGCCGTGATGGGCTTAAACGTTGAGCCAGGGGCATACGTATAGGCAAAGCGGTTTAACATCGGATGCTTCGGATCTTTTTCAAGCTTCTGATACTGTGGAGCAGTGATGCCCAATACAAAGTCATTCGGATCAAATCCAGGACTGTTGACTAGGGCCAGTACTTCTCCCGTCACCGGGTTGATGGCTGAAGCAGTGCCGACATCCTTTTTCATCTGATTGTAGAGGTCGCTCTGCAAATACATATCGATGTTCAATGTTACTGACTTTCCGTCCACTGCTTCTTTTTTCGCTACGGTTCGTTTTTCGTTTTCTCCAGAATCAACGATCCTGATTACTCCACCGTTTTTCCCGCGAAGCTGCTTTTCATAAAATTTCTCAAGGCCTCTTCTTCCGATCACATCCGTAGATTCATAGCCTTCAGACTTTAATTTTTCGAGTTCCTCCGCTTTAATCGGCTGCACAAATCCCGTAAGATGGGATGCCGCTTCTTTATACGGATACACTCTCGTCTCAATGGACTTCGTGCTGACCCCTTTGATTTTCTGGATTTTTGAAAGACGGGGATCCTTTTCGGGAATCGTTTTTATTGGGACAAAGAATCCTGGCTGTACCCAAGAAGCGTTGAGCGCGTTGTCGATCGTCTTTTTATCGATTCCGAGTATCTTTGCGAGCTGCGCCTTGCTCGCCTCTTTGTTTTCAGAAAGGTTTTGAGGAACAATTCCAATCTGTGCTGCCATTCCGTTCACTGCTATTCCGTTCCCATTGCGGTCAAGAATTTCTCCCCGCTTCGCTTTATTGGTTTGGACCCTTACCTTGTCTCCGTTCGCCATTCCCGGGAAGATTTGTGAGTAGTCCCAATTGATATACCAATCCTTTTGATCTTTCTTTTCCTGCTCTTTCATCTTGATTTTATGCTTATATTGGACGGGGCCTGCGAGTGTATCCATTTTCACTTGATATGTATAGGTGACGTTCCCGTTCTTGTCCTCTTCAGGCTCTTCTTTCGGAATAACGGGTTTAATGGAAATGTTTTGGGCTTGTATGCCACCATATATCGCTGTGTATTTCTTCACAAACTCATCCTTGGAGATCTCTTTCTTGCTTTCATCTGAAAGCATGCTGTACATTTTATCGAACTTCATAGACTGCCAGTTTTTCATGTAGTCTTTTATTCTCGGTTCCGGCTTGGGACCATCTGAACAGCCCGCGATAATCATGAGCACCAGCACGATAAAAAATATACCTATCTTATATTTCAAAAGATATTCCCTCCTGACTGCTTCTCTCATTCCTATTTTAATCCATTTTAATAAATAATCGAAGTGATAACCCCTCACTTCAGCTTTCGTATTTGAAATGTTTTTGTGAACGCCCATCCATTTCAGCGCTCATACTAAAATACTGAAGTTCCATATTCCATAGGCTTATATCCTTTTCCCAGACCATCCCCACTTTTTTTAGAACCTTTCCTGAATCTTGGTTTGCAGGCATGATCAGCCCGATCAGCCGGTTGAGATGCAGCCTTTTAAACGCATCCTTCACACAGGCTTGTGCGGCTTCCGTCGCATAGCCCTTGCCCCAGGTTTCCTTGCTGAACGCATATAACAGTTCGACCTCATCCAAATCCTTTACATAATTTAATCCGCAATGCCCGATCAGTTCTCCATCCTTCGTTTGAACGGCAAACGTACCGAATCCATGGTTCTGCCACCCTCTAATAAAAAAATCCATCATGCGCCTTGATTCATCAGGAGTATAGGCTCCTTTTTTCGGCAAACACCTGCCTACTTCGTCCTGGCCCAGTACTTGGGCATATGATTCTCCATCCCGCTCCGCATCAAACATTCTTAGTATCAGACGGTCCGTAACGAGTGGATGAGCTGCCGCACCCTTCATTCCATTTCCTCCCTTAATTGCTCTTTTCTAACATGCTACCACACACTGAACAGAGAGTATGACTTTTTGGGATGAACTTGTTAATGAATCTGGTAAAACGGGAAAACACAAACTATCAAATTCAAAGCAAAGAGGTGTCCATCTGATGAACAGCGGTAACTGGTATGTAGGGAAACGTGCCAATTATAAAACGTGGAAAGAACGTTTTGACAGGGAAATGACCATTCAGCAGTCACTGATTTATGGAGTGCCCACGGTTGTTATGATTCTTTTTATCTTTTTCAAATAAGTTTCCAAAACATGAAATTTACAAATACACTAAATTACCGTTAATTACTCTCTCATATGCCTGTCATTTAAGCGCTACAGCTGCCCACTAAAAAAGACCTTCATCTTTTTATGAAGATGAAGGTCTTTAGCATTCGGCTACACTTACCCGACGAGGTGATGTCGGGATTTTTTATTCATATTCAAGCGGCCTATTTTGGACGTTCCAGCGTGAAAATTTCACCAAGTTTAGAATAGCTGCTGCCCGCCAGCCGGCTGACTGGCTTTAAACCTGCAGCATCGATGCGTCCTTCATTGTATAGATCCTCTTTAATATGGTAGCAGACGACCTCACCGATGAGCAGATCGCATACCGGATTCTCGCTGTTTCCACCGAGAGGGATAGCCTGCTCGAGAAGACACTCCAAACGGATACTTGCTTCTTTTAATCCCGGAACGGCAACTTTTGTACTCTTAATTGGTGTGAGCCCTGCAAGCTCAACCTCGCTTTCATCCGGCGGCAGGCTTGCTGCTGTCTGATTGATCGATTCTATATAGTTTTCATCCGAGATATGAACGACAAATTCACCAGCATCCATCACATTCCTCGCCGTATCCTTCAGCTGGCCGTTCACTCTTTGAACAGAAACCGAGATAAGGGGAGGGGATGAACTGACAATATTAAAATAACTGAAGGGGGCGGCATTCAATATACCCTCTCTTGTTGTGCTCGTGACAAAAGCTACTGGCCTGGGAATGATGCTTCCTGTCAAAAACTTATAGTTTTCTTTAGCGGACAAACGTTTTGGGTCGATTGCTTTCATGCAGGTTCTACTTCCTGGTGATCAATTTTTAGAAGAATAATGCTGCTGAAACCAGGCTGCCGCAGCTTCTGCCTCCTGCTGGGTCAGCTGATGGCCGTAATTTCCCCAATACGTCTCAACATTCGCTCCGGCTCCTCGCAGCAGGTTTTCCAGCTCTTCAGTTTCCTGCGGCGGACAGATCGGATCATTTTTCCCTGCACCGATAAAGATTTCACTTCCTTTAAGATCTGGCAGGCCCATTCCTCTTAATGGCACCATCGGATGATGAAGGACGGCTCCACGCAGCTCACCTTCAAAATGAAACAATAGGCTGCCGGCTATGTTTGCGCCGTTCGAATAGCCAATTGCCACGACATTGTTCCTGTTAAAACCATATTGCTCAGCTGCATGATCCAAAAAGTCATGCAGTTCTTTTGTTCGAAATTTCAAGTCCTCTTCGTCAAAGATTCCTTCAGCTAATCTCCTGAAAAAGCGCGGCATTCCGTTTTCAGAGACATTTCCCCTGACACTGAGGATGGAGGACTCCGGTGAGATCATGGAGCCCAGCGGCAAAAGATCTTGTTCTGTTCCCCCTGTTCCGTGGAGCAACAGCAATACTGGAGCCTCTTCGTTTTTTCCTTTTATGAATATATGCTTCATTCTGCTTCATCCTCCTTTAAGACACGTGCCTCTGCCGGCATGAGCACCGATTCAATCTTTTCCCGCTCGGGTTCCAGCCAAGGAGGAAGAAGAAGGTTTTTCCCCATAACATCTTTAGGCTCATCACGGGCAAATCCCGGCGGATCCGTCGCAATCTCAAAAAGAATGCCGCCTGATTCACGAAAATAGATCGCATTAAAATATTGCCGGTCGATGACGGGTGTTACTTCAAATCCATTCTCGCCAACATGGGACCGCCAGCTTTCGTGGTCTTCATAATCGGCAGCACGCCATGCAATATGATGAACCGTGCCCGCACCCATCGATCCCCTTCCGACTGCTGACATCTTAATGTCAATGATATTTCCCAAATCGGAAGACGCTCTGAACCTTACAAAATCTCCATCCTCCCCTGCTTTCTCCATACCCATCACATCAGTGAGCAGATTCATCGTTTTTAGTGGAGCGCCTGACAACAGAACAGCGCCGCCAAATCCTTTGATGGCAACCTCTGCAGATACACCGCCAAAGGACCATTTACTGTCTTTCCCTTCACTGCGGCTTACCACCTCAAGGTGCAGGCCATGAGGATCGTCAAAAGCTATATACTGCTCACCAAACCGCTCTGTTTTTTGAAACGCAACATTGAATTTTTCAAGCCGTTTTTCCCAAAAGCTTAACGCCCCTTCAGGCACCACGAATGTCGTGACCCCTACCTGACCCGCTCCTGTTCTGCCGCTGTATGCTCCAGGCCATGGAAAGAAAGTCATGATGGTTCCTGGTGAACCCTCCTCGTCTCCAAAATAGAGATGATACGTACCGGGATCATCAAAGTTTACTGTTTTTTTTACAAGCCGGAGCCCCAACACTCCTGCGTAAAAATCAACGTTTTCCTGAGGATTTCCAACGATGGCTGTAATATGGTGAATTCCGCTAGTCCTTTTTTTCACAATCCTGTCTCCCTTCGAATCTCCCCAGTTACTATTCCCTTTTAAAGGGTGGTTCATTAACTTACTTATAGTAAGTATAATACCAAACATAACTTACTTATGTCAAGCGATTACCGTTAATGGGTGCTGGTTTATTTATTAAAAGGAGTTTTATTTCCATTTATAAATTGAAAGCGAATAAAAAAGTAAGTTATTCCATTTACACAGGTAAAACACGAACATTAAAGTTGAATTATATTTAAAAGTTCGTAAATACTATTGTGTTTAATAAAGGATTTTGATATAGTTACTAAGGTTGATTGAAGAAAATTGCAAATGCTTGAACTCGGGAGGTCTTTTTTATGAATAACCAATACGATGTCATTGTTGTTGGCGCTGGTCCGACAGGAATATTTTCCTGCTATGAATTAACACGCAAAATGCCGGACGCCAAAATTCTATTAATCGATAAAGGCCACGATATCTATTCCAGAAACTGCCCGATCCTTCAAAAGAAAATTCAAAAATGCCCGCCTGCTGCCGGACGAAAAGAATTTGCCGGATGCCTTCCGGCTTGTTCGATTACAAACGGCTTTGGGGGAGCAGGAGCCTATTCTGATGGAAAGTTTAATATTACAAGTGAATTCGGCGGATGGATGACTGATTACCTTCCGGATGACACTGTTATTGATCTCATAAAATATGTGGACAGCATTAACCTCGAACACGGTGCGACCGAAACCATTACCGATCCGCTCACTGATGAGGTACGAGATATTGAAAAACGTGCGTATGCTGCTGGATTAAAACTGCTGCGCGCACAGGTCCGCCACCTGGGAACAGAACAAAACCTCGCAATCCTGACAAGCATCTATGAATACTTAAAGGAAAAAATCGAGATGCGCTACAAAGCAGAAGTGCTGGATCTTGTTACAGAAAAAGAAGATGAAACTTATAGAGCCGCTGCCGTGGAGCTAAAAGACGGAACAGTGCTTTCGGCGGATAAAATCGTAATTGTTCCGGGCCGCGACGGCTCTGCCTGGCTGACTAAAATTTTAAAAAAACGACGCCTAAAGATGGCGGCCAACCAGGTCGACATTGGTGTACGGGTAGAAACATCGAATGTGGTGATGGAAGAAATCAACGAGCATTTATATGAAGGCAAGTTTGTTTTCAACACGTCTGTCGGCACGAGAGTCCGAACGTTCTGCAGCAATCCGTCAGGTCATGTTGTCGTTGAAAACCATTCTGGTATCATGCTGGCCAACGGCCATGCGTACAAGGATCCTTCTCTAGGAAGCCCCAATACCAACTTTGCTCTTCTTGTTTCCCATAAATTTGACGATCCGTTCGATGAGCCTACTGAATATGCCCATGAGGTTTCAAGACTTGCCAATCAGTTATCCTCTGGCGGGCTGGTCGTCCAAAAGTATGGTGATATTAAAAAAGGACGCCGTTCTACCGAGAAACGGATCAAAGAGGGTTTTCTAAATCCAACGTTAAAAGAAGCCGTGCCAGGTGATCTTGGCCTCGTGCTTCCATACAATACAATGAAAAGCTTGATCGAGATGACAGAAGCACTGAACGAAGTAACCCCGGGTATCGCATCAGAGCATACGCTGTTTTATGGAGTCGAAGCCAAGTTCTATTCCGCGCGTCCAAAGCTGAACGACCGTTTTGAATCAGAAATCTCCGGGCTTTACGTCGGTGGCGACGGTGCTGGTATCACGCGCGGACTGGCGCAAGCGAGCGCCTGCGGAGTTTGGATCGCCCGCGACATCGCTGGAAAACTAAGCACAAAAGAAAAGCAACTGGCAGTGACCGGTTAATGCCAGCACAGAGAACCGTTCTTATCACGGTTCTCTTTTTTTATGAGATGGTTTTTTAAAAGCGGTTCAATCCCGTTATGGCGAAGAACCAACTAACGGCACTTTTGTGATGATAAATGTTTGATAGAGAGCGGCCTTGCGTTACACTAGGGGTAGAATTTATCAAAGGAGCTGTTTCATATGTGCGGCAGATATTCTTTGTATACTGATATGCATTTCATTCAGGAAGAATTTGATATTGAGATTCCCGGCACGATACCACAGCGTTACAACATCGCACCTTCACAAAACGTACTTGTGATTACATCGGATGGAAGGACACGAAAAGCCGAGATGCATCGATGGGGGCTTATCCCCTTTTGGGCGAAAGACCCGAAGATCGGCTACAAGATGATCAACGCCCGGGCAGAAACGGTAGATGAGAAAGCCTCTTTCAGAAGGCCCTTGAAAGACAAGCGCTGTCTTGTGATCGCTGATGGCTTTTATGAGTGGAAAAGGGATGAGAAACTAAAACAGCCTTTTCATATCCGGCTGAAAAACCACAAACCATTTGCTTTTGCCGGACTATGGGACCAGTGGGAACAAAATGGAAAAGTGATTACTTCCTGTACCCATATTACAACCCGGCCCAATGGTTTGATGAAAAATCTGCACGACCGCATGCCCGTTATCCTAACAAAGGAAGCAGAGGAAAGCTGGCTGGACCCATCCATACAGGATAAGGAGTATCTGAAATCACTCCTTGTTCCTTATGAAAGTGAGCAGATGGAAGCATTTGAAGTTTCGCCGGTTGTTAATTCACCCAGAAATGATGTCAAAGACTGCGTTGTGCCTTTGATTTCTTAATTTTCATCATAAAGAGTACAGGTGATGAGGATACGTGAACACTAGGAAGCGGGTATAGGATGGGGTGAGGTTAAAATGGGATTGTTCCAAGGAGTGAACAACTATCTTGAAGTGCCAAGGCGGGTTATAGATCTTACGAACATTCGCAATAAAAGGGATGACATTCTCCTGTATGGTGCCCAAAGAGCGCAGGAGAAGATCGGGTGCTAAAATAAAAAGCCGCATGGAAGCGGCTTTTGTTCTTTCTTCTGATCGCAAAGTAACAAAAAAGCCGCCTTGATGGAGGCTTTTTTCTTTATGAGATATCATATTCCTCTGATTTTCTTCCTTTTAATTTAAACGAATACACCGCCACTGCGATGACGATGATGAAGACGGCAAGGCCAAGCAAGCTTGCTTTATGGACAAACTCGGTCACAAGGTACCATTTCGCGCCTACAATTCTCCCGATCATGATGAACAGAAAGCTCCAGATCAACGCACCGGTATACGCATACAATGCGAATACACGATAAGGCAATGAGGACATACCTGCAAAATAAGCAGTGAGGTGGCGGATTCCTGGAATAAAGTATCCGAACATGATGAGCGGTTTTCCGAATCGTTGAAAATAAGATTGTGAGGTATGTATTTTATGGTACGATAAATGAAATTTCGGTCCGTATTTAATCAGCAGGGGTAAACCAAAGCTTCTGCCGAGCCAATAGTTTATCGTGATTCCGGTCGCTGATCCTGCAAAAGCGGCAAACAGGGTCATAGCAAATGAGACTTCACCTGAATAAACGATATAGCCGGCAAATGTCAGCAGAAATTCATCAGGCACCGGTAGTCCTATCACACCTAGCGCGAGAAGGAAATATAGTGCCAAATACCCGTAATGATGAAAAAGATTTTGTAAAAAGATCTCCATACAACACCAACTAGTTTAGGATAGTAATTCTATTTTACCGAAAATATACAATTTTGTATCGTTTTTTTACAATTCTTTTATTTTCCAGCCCAAAAGCTGCCTTTTTTCGACATTTTAAAAGGCTCTTCTTTTTCCCCACCCCGGTCATATACATGTTAGAGAGATGAACTGGACAAAGGGTGAAATCATGGGAAAATTTCTAAAAGGAACGCTTATCCTATCTTTGGCAATGCTCTATACAAAAGTCGTGGAATTTGTAGTCAGCATCCTTCTCGCACGGTCATTGGGAAGCGAGGGTATGGGGTTTTACATGATGGCACTGCCGGTGATCGGATTGCTGATCACCATTGCGGCCCTTGAATTTCCGACTGCTCTCTCCAAAGTATTGGCGGAAGAGGAAGTACACCAGAATGAAAAACAGAGGCTGCAGATCGTTAAAGTTTCTTTTTACGTCATCATGGGATTGAGCCTTCTGCTTGTCTTGATCAGTGCCGCGATTACCGTATTGCTTTTAAAATGGAAGACGATCGATACAAGGCTTGGCTATCCTTTACTTGCTCTCATTCCGATCGTTCCGGTCATAGGAACAACTTCCATCCTGAAAGGCTATTTCAGCGGTCTTCAGAAAATGAAACCCATTGCGATCGCTCAGCTTTTGGAAAAAACGGCGCAGTTGAGTTTTATTTTTTATGTGCTTCAGTATATGAAGGGGCTCCCTTTGGAATATCGTGTAGTTGCTGCTGTATTGGGAATTGGGGCCGGTGAGCTCGTTTCCTTGTTTTTCTTTTCAACCTCCTTTTTATTGGGGCAGAGAAATTTAAAAGACACGTCTCAATCTGAAATGGCTTCTGTGCCGCGCAGGAGCATCTTAAAAAAGCTTTTCCAAGTCAGCCTCCCCACGACAGGGGTCCGCATGATGAACGCTTTGACGGCTGCAGTAAATCCGATTTTAATCACACAAAGTTTAATGTTTGCCGGCATTACGGCCTCCATCGCCACAAAACAGTATGGGATGCTGACGGCATTTGCGATGACGATCGGCTACTTTCCCGGGTTTATCGGATATTCGCTGTATGTATCTCTCGTTCCCTCCATTTCCGAGGCCCGTTCAAAACAAGATGAAAAAGGACTGCATCAAAGGATTCACCAAGCTTTTCATATTACGTTTCTTTATGGTATCCCATGCTCGATCGTCATGTATTTTTTTGCGGACGAACTGACCGTACTTTTCTACCATTCTCCTCAGGCCGGACAGTTTCTGATGCTGCTTTCCCCATTTATTCTGTTCCATTATTTGCTTGCACCGCTGCAGGCGATCCTGTTTGGCCTCGGCCGTGCAAAGGATGTTTTCTCGCAAACCATATGGGTTAACATACTGTCCATCCTGCTCATTATCTCCCTTGCTTCACAATCATCCTTCGGCATCCACGGTGTCATTATTGCAGTCAACTTCAGCGGCGTTCTGCTCTGCTTCCTGCATTATCACACCATTGTTGAAGAAGTGAGGTTCAAGCCTAAAATCGCAGAGTACTTTACATTCCTGGCATCTGGAATTGTCACCATCGGCCTCTGTGAACTGATGCATACCACCCATTATGAAAATCACATGTCGATCACTCTTCTGCTGCTGGTTGTCTTCTCTTTTTACTACGGAATATTTTATGTACTGCGCCTCGTACAAAACGGTCTTGGCCGCCTATGGATGAAACCTCAAAAATAACGAAACCGGACCCGATGAGTTCATCAGGTCCGGTTTTATGCTCTTCTCATTTTTATTTTATAAAACAGCCAAACCAGCAGGACGACGCCCCCGGCAGTTACAACAGCATACAATCCCAGGTTTTGAAAATACTGCTCAACTACTCTCCACTTTCGGCCGAGACCTTTTCCAAGCATGATAAACGTAAAACTCCAAACGAGGCCGCCCGAATAGGCATACAGTGCAAACCGTTTAAAATTCATGGCTGCAATACCGGCAAGATAAGCAGAAATGTGACGGATCCCAGGAATAAAATAACCGATGATGATCATCAGGTTCCCGTACTTTTGAAAATAGAGCTGCGATTTTTCTATTTTCTGCTCCGTGATCCCGACTCTCGGGCCAAATCGTTCAAGAAACGGAAGGCCGAGTTTGCAGCCTAAAAAATAACTCACTGATATACCGGACATCGCTCCTAAAAAGGCAGACATCAAGGTCAAGGTGAATCCTGTCTTCCCTAAATAGACAAGGTAGCCAGTGAAGGTGAGTAAAATTTCATCTGGAACCGGCAACCCGATTAACCCAAAGGCGAGCGCAAGAAAGATACCGACATATTCATAGTGAATAATCAAATCCAAAATCGTTTTACTCATCGATTACCCCAAAACGGTGTTGATGTCTCTCATTCTTTCGCAGCCTTGCCCAGCTCAGCCGCCCGGTCATTTGCTGCCTGAACGGCTTTTTGAACGAGCTGTCCAAAATCAGCTTCTTTTAATACCTCCAGCCCGGCTGCAGTTGCTCCTCCTGGAGTTGTTACGGCTTCCCTAAGATCAATCGGGGATACGCCGCTTTTTAACATAACCGCCGAACCATAGATCATCTGCGAAACCAGTTTTCGTGCCTGTCCTTCTGAGATCCCATAGCTTGCCGCGGCATGAATAAGAGCAGAAGCAAACTCATACAGAAACGCAGGAGCGCTCCCGGTCACAGCGGTAAGCTTATGGATCTGTTCTTCTGTGCATTTTTCAGAAGAGCCGATACTGTCTAATAAGATTTTTAATCGTTCAATCTGGCCATCATCCAAGTTTTGAGCATGTGTATAAATGGAGACGGATTCTCCCGCCTCTGAAGCCGTATTGGGCATGACCCAGGCTACCGGTGTACCAGAGGGAAGGTTGCTCTCCAGTTTTTGCAGTCCAATTCCGGCCGCCACTGAGATGACAAGCTGCCCGTCTATCACAGGTGATAGTTGTTCAAGCACTGCATCATGGGCATCAGGAGGAACCGCAAGGACAATCACCGAGCTCTCCCTTACATGATGAATCCAGTCAGTTGTTGTCTCAATGCCATAAAGCGAAAAAAGCTGCTGAAGCCTTTCAGTGTTGCCCTGATTTCCTGCAATGATGGATATATCCTGGTCTTTGGAAGATTGAAGTCCTTTAATCATTGACTCTGCCATTCGGCCCGCGCCAATAAAAAGAAATGTTGTACTCATGGAGATCTCCTTTTAAACAAGTTTCAAAAACAAAAGGCGTTCAAAAGAACACCTTTTCTCTATTGTAGCTTATTTCGTTTAAAAATCTATCAAGGAGTCCATTTTCTTCTGATCCACCGTTTTAACGACTGCTGCCAGCAGTTTTACCGAGTTCTCCAGGTCGCTCTTGCTCACCATCGAAACATGGCTGTGGATATAACGCGAGGCTACACCGATCACGAGAGAAGGAATACCCTTTTTAAATAAATGGAACCTGCCGGCATCCGTTCCTCCGCCAAGCATCACATCGACTTGATAAGGGATATTATGTTTCTCAGCGATCTCGATCACCATGTTTCGCAATGGAACATGCGGCACCATGGAAGAGTCAAGAAATGTAATAAGCGGTCCGGCTCCAAGCTTCGCTTTGTTGGAGTTGTCACCTGGCCCATCCTGCGCGATGCCTACATCCATGGCAATCGCAAGATCTGGCTCCATTATATAAGGTGCAGTGGCAGCTCCTCGTAATCCAACTTCTTCCTGGACGGTCGCACCACAATAAATGGTGTTCGGATGGCCGCTGTCTTTCAGCTGCTTTAACACTTCCAGCGCAAGATAGCATCCTGCACGGTTATCCAGGGCCTTTGCGAGGATCGTGTCGTTATCAGGCAAGATCTCAAACGGACAGATCGGCATGATTGGATCACCGACCTTAATCCCCCATTCCTTCACCTGATCTTTATCATTAGCCCCAATATCGATGAACATTTCTCGCATTGGGTAGACTTTTTTGCGTTCTTCCGCGGTCAAAATGTGCGGAGGTTTCGAACCTACTACACCTGTGTACGTTTTCTTATCAGTAATCACATGAACACGCTGGGATAGGATAACCTGATCCCACCAGCCCCCGAGTGGGACAAATCTCAAATAGCCATCCTTCGTAATCTCACTGATCATGAAAGCTACTTCATCCATGTGGCCGGCAAGCATGATTTTAGGGCTTTCCGCCGATCCTTTTTTCTCGCCAAAAACACTTCCCATGTGATCATAAACAAGCGGTGCACCGGCCTTTTCGATCTCACGCCTCATAATTTTTCGTATTTGGTTTTCAAAGCCTGGAGCACCATTGGTTTCTGTTAATTCTTTTAAAAGATCCAACTCTATCACCATCCTATAACTATAGAATGGTAAAAATGAGAAGGTTTTATTACAAAGTAAATGAAAAAAGGAGCGGACGATTAAAAAACCTTTGCGTTTTAATTATTTTTATTTTTACACATGGAGTTCCATCGCTTCCGCCACCTGAATGGCTTTCAGCAAGGCTTTCGCTTTATTGAATGTCTCTTCGTATTCGTTCTCCGGAACAGAGTCAGCGACGATGCCTGCCCCAGCTTGAATATAAGCTTTTTGATTTTTAAAAAGGATGGTGCGAATGGTGATGCACGAATCCATATTCCCGGAAAAAGACAGGTAGCCGATGGCTCCCGCATAGGTTCCTCTTGCTTGCGTCTCAAGTTCGGATATGATCTGCATGGCCCTGATTTTTGGAGCCCCGGACAGCGTTCCAGCTGGCAGGCAGGAGATGAGAGCATCAAAGAAGTCTTTATCCTCTCTTAGACGGCCTGTCACGTCCGATACGATATGCATGACATGAGAGTACCTTTCAATCTCCATAAAAGACGACACTTCAACACTTCCATACTCGGAAACCCTGCCGATGTCATTCCTCCCTAAGTCGACAAGCATGATATGCTCAGCCACTTCTTTTTCATCAGCCAGCAATTCTTCCGCTAAGTTCTGGTCTTCCTCCATATCTTTTCCACGCGGGCGGGTTCCGGCAATGGGACGGGTTCTTACTTGCTGCCCCTCTACTTTGACCAGGAGCTCTGGGGATGAGCCGACGATCGTTTCATCGGGCATTTTCAAGAGATACATGTAAGCAGAAGGATTTACGATCCGCAGTATCCTGTAAACGGTTAGTGGATCGGCTTTCGCTTCACTTTCAAAGCACTGTGACAGCACAACCTGAAAGATATCGCCAGCAGTAATGTATTCTTTTGCCTGTTCCACCATCCTGCAAAACTCTTCCTTTGTCAGGTTGGATTGTACTCCGCTTATATCCACGTCCTGTTGAGGAAGATATCGAAAGGCGGGAACAGGATGACTCACATTCTTTTCTAGCTGTTCCATCGTTTTCTGGATGGACTGTTCCGCTTTCTTGTACGCTTCTTCGAGTTGCTGCTGGGTATGGTTCTTCGGAACATGGAGATTGCAGACAATTTGTATGGATTGTTTTAAATGATCAAATACGATCAATTCGTCTACGAATAAAAATTTCATATCATCGGTGTGAATTATATCTTTGCTGTGAGGTGGAATGTTTTCAAAATATTGCAGAATATCATAGCCGAAATAACCGACGGCACCGCCTGTAAATTGTGGCAGGTTCTTATGTGAGGGACTTTTGAATTGGTTGAGGAGTGTTTTTAAAATATCAATAGGATGCCCAGTAAAGGTTTCATCCTGGCCTTTTTTCTTGATGATGGTTTTACCCTTCTTGCACGAGACCACCATGAAGGGATTTTTTCCGATATACGAATACCGGGCCCATTGCTGGCCGCCTTCTACACTTTCAAGCAAGAAAGAATAATCTTCCTTATAATACGTTTGATACAGTTCTATGACTGTATGTACATCTGCGAATAACTCAATGCTCACAGGAATTAAATTATAGTTTCCTGCCATTTGTTTTACTTCTTCCAATGATGGTTGTATCATGGCTATCATCCCTTCTTTACGAGAGACGAAGATTAGCAACCATAACCGCTAATCTCAGCTCGGCTCTGCTCTATTCTTTTGTTCTCACTCAACTCTCAACTCTTCTCAACTGCCTCAGGCGATTAAAAATCACTATATAATGCATTAGGCAAACTGTCAACCGTTACTTTGCGGATTTAACCTTATTTCAAAAGGGAAGGTTACCAGTGATGCAGTTTATTTAAAATGAGGTGAAAAGGAATGAAAGCCATCGTTATCCATGAATACGGAAGCAGAGATCAGCTTGTGGAGAAAAAAATAGCCGATCCTAAGCCAGGCCCGAAAGATGTTCTCATTGAAATCCATGCTTCCTCTGTAAATCCTGTCGATTGGAAAATCCGTGAAGGTTACTTAAGAGACCGCCTATCCTTCAATTTTCCTGTCATCCTTGGCTGGGATGCAGCGGGGATCGTGAAAGAAGCAGGTTCTTCTGTCACCAAGTTCAAACCGGGAGACGAAGTTTTTACAAGACCTGCAACAGAACGGGACGGCACCTATGCTGAACTGCTTGCTGCAGATGAAGAATTAGTTGCGTTCAAACCCAAAAACCTGACGTTTGAAGAAGCCGCCTCTATTCCTCTCGTTGGCCTTACGGCATGGCAATGCCTTGTTGAGTTCGCAAACATTCAGGAAGGCCATAGAATCCTTGTCCACGCGGGCGGAGGAGGAGTAGGAAGCTTTGCCATTCAGCTCGCAAAAGCAAAAGGAGCTTATGTCATATCTACGGGCAGTGGAGATTCAGAAGAGATCATCAAAGAATCTGGCGCAGACGAATTTATTAATTATAAAGAAAAAGATTTTACAGAAGCGATCGATCCTGTAGACATCGTGTTTGATACGATCGGTGGAGAAGTTCAGCACAACAGCTATAAAGTGATCAAACCAGGTGGAATCCTCGTTTCCATTGTCAGTCCGCCTATACAGAAAGATGCGACCAATCATTCTGTCAAAGCCGGATTTGTTTTTTTGGAGCCGGATGGCGCACAGCTTGCTGAGATTGGAAAGTTGATAGAAAGTGGCCAAATTAAACCTTTTGTCGGAGAAACTTTTCCTCTTACCCAGGAGGGTGTCAGGAAAGCTCACGAATTAAGTGAATCTCATCATGCAAAAGGAAAAATCATTATTCAAGTGAAATCCTAGATGATAAACGCAGTAAAAGTCTGGAACGATATTAGTTCACGTTCGCCAGGCTTTTTATGTGTCACAATATCTGACAGAAAAGTAGAATGCTTCTCAAGGCCCGTGATAAGGTAAACGTACACTTTCTTTTCAATAAGGAGGAAAATTATGATTCTTTCCCATCAATTAACACCTGAAGAAAAAGAAAAGGTGAAGCAGCTGAAAAGAAAAATAAACGAGACGGATTGCCTAAAGGAAAAGACGAACTATGAAAACCAGCTCATTGCCTTGATGGAGAGAATTTTCATACGCCATAAACTTCAGAGGAGAAATGAATTATAATTGCAGCAATTTCGCAAGATCGAAGCCTAAAGCTTCCTCTGTCAACAGCTGCTCCCCGATTTGGATGTTTTCCTCCCCCAGTTTGATGCCGCCCAGCTTTTCGTATGCCGCTTTAGATGGGTTGTCCTTTAAAACCCAGGCGAGCATCGTCCGATAGCCGAAATCATACTGGGTTTGAGCAAGATGGCGTATTAGACTGGTGCCTATACTTCTGCGCTGGTATTCATGCAAAAGATAGATCGCATACAGCTCCGTCTCATATGGAAAGCGCCCTGAGCGGTTTGGCCCGCCAGAGCAAAAGCCGATAATCTGTTGATTAATACAGGCAACATATAAAAAACTCTTCTCCATTGGCTTTTGGATGATGTTCATCCACATATCCTCCCGGTCTTCAGCCCTCATCCTGTATAAATGATCGTCATCAATGATTCCTTTATACGTCGTCCTCCAGCTTTCAACCTGTACAAAGGCAATCCCCTTTTCGTCTCCTGGAATGGCTCTTCTTATCTCCAACGAACCCACTTCCTCTCTTGTAAAATGTCAATTTTAGGAGACCGAAGACAGAAAGCCTTTTTATAGTCCAGGCCTCCAGTGCCCGTCTTCTATCAACAGGCATTTCAATATTTCTTCATTCACTGATAAAAACTGGCAATGATTTTTGCAGCCGGCAAAAAAAGCAGCTGCCCAAGCATCGTACCAATCAGCTTAGTTGTGATGAGCAAAATAACGAGAGCTTTGACATCACCATACGGCCGCTTCCCTCTGATCGCCTGATCGGTAATAATTGCTGACTTTGGATCGATGAAGAAGGTTAGCATGATCGTTGCTGCGCCGTTAATCATACCGGATGAAGCGGCCGCTGCCAGCTGGTTTTCTGACAGAACCAGTAATGAAGAATAGTTGGCAGCAAGTACTCCTATTGTATAGATACCCGTTACCACCGCATGAAGAAGCAAAAATCGTTTAGGAATTTCTCGAAAACGCAATTTATGGAGCATCTTCTTTTGGGGAACGGTCGCTTTTTTAACGATCCTCTTCAGATTGTTTGCGTGCAATGCTTCAAACACGAGAGAGGGAACAGACCCTGACAAAGAAATTTTCTTTACCCCTATTTGAAAAATTTTCAAAAAGGTAGGAATCAGAAAAAAACCTGCGAGCGTACCAGCTGTAGCCGCGGCAATAACAAACCTCATATCGTTGATCGGATCAAGATTTTTCGCGATGCTAAATCCGATGATTTTCCCGATCAAAGGTGCCTGAAACATATTTGCCGTTCTGGAAACAAGCACAAAGAGGTTAAAAATGGAAAAAGATAATGCCACTTGCCCCGTTTTTACTGAATTAAGTCTTACAGAATAGCCCAGAGTATCAATGATATGAATAACAAATGTCAGCAAAATTAACTGTAGCAATACATGCTCCATCCCTTGATCACCCCTCTGACGCAAAATTCGATTCCTTTTTCATTTCCCCGGAAATTGCCGTAATTTGAAATACATTTTATTATAAATTTCGTACTTTTAACAAGCATTCTTTCTCTCTTGAAATCAAAAAAAGGACGGCTAACGCTGCCCTTCTTTCTTTTATCCATTCTCTTTTTTGGCAAACCAGAGAGTCCATCTGTCCCGCTCGCTTATTTCCTGATCTGCTCTCAATCTGGTTTCAATGTAAGAAATCAGCTGCTCCAATTTTTCATTGTTCATTTCAAAAAGAATGGAGCGTCCAGTGCGTTTTCTAAGGTCTACTGAAAGTTCTCCTACCGAAGAATAATGTTTCCTCATCTCCCATAGCTTTACCTCTTCCACATGAGAAAACCCCGCATTTTCAAGAGTTTCGATCACCCTCTCACTTGAAAACCGCCTTTTAATTTCTTTCTCTATCAATTCTGGTGCTTTTTCAAAAAAATATCCCCGGATGTGTGTGTCTGTTCCTGGAAGAAGAGAGTCTTCAGGTGTTCTGTCCTGAACAATGAATGTTCCACCCGGCTTTAACAAGCGAAAAGCTTCCGAAGTACATCCTTTCAGCCCGTTTAAGTGATGAATCACCGCCCGTTCCAGCAACATATCGGCAGAATAGGACGGCAGCCCCGTATTCGCTGCATCTGCTCTTACATACCGGACAATGGCACTATGGGAGCTGCAGTTTTCGCCGGCAGCCTCCAGCATTTTCTCGGAAAAATCGACAGCAGTCACGTGTCTGGCACCCATTTCGATCATGGCTTTTGTATAAATTCCGCCGCCACAGCCAATATCAACCGCCAGGCGATCCTTCAGGGTGATATGTTGCTCGATCAGCTGCTTCCAGCCCGCTGCGGCCGTTCTGGAGGCATAGGAGCGTTTATTATGAGCCGCATGAAAATCCATAGTCATAATGGTAAGCTCCTTATTTGATCGCTTTGATCAGAACGGCCTCTCCGCTGAATTCCTGAATCTTCCCACTCTGCTCCCGTACACCAAAATACTTTTTTAAATGAGAAGGCGACTCCAGCATTTTTCTTATCAGCTGCTCTTTTTCCTCCATTTTCATCTGCATCCGGCTGCACCAGCTGTCAAATGAAAATGTCTTTTTAAAAACGTGCATCTGCTCAATCTTAAACCCCGCTTCTTCCAAGAATTTCAGCCACTCTGATTTCTTCCATGCCCGAAAATGGCTATGATCTCTTCGTTTTTCTATGTCATTATAAAACTCATCATATTCCTGCTTTTCGGGTGCTGTGTTATCTATGATCAACAGGGTTCCTCCCTGGGCCAGCACACGATACGATTCAGAAATAAAAGCTTGAAGATCTGGAAAATGATGAGGTGCTATCCTGCATGTAACTGCCTCAAAAGATTCCTTTGGAAAAGGAAGGTTTTCCGCATCCCCTTTTATAAAGGAGACATTTTGATATCCGTTTCCTTCAATAAATGTTTTGGCAGCTTCCAAGATTTCGCTCGTCAAATCCAATGCCGTCACTTCCTTCACTAGAGGCGCAAACAGATTAGCAGTATGACCGCCTCCAGTGGCAATGTCGAGCAGCCGGTCGTTCGCACCAGCATTTGAGATCTTCGCCATTTGTTCCAAATCCTTGCCCTTTGCATGAATGGGACTGCTCACATATTTTTCAGCATTTTTTCCAAACTGCTCCTGTACCCTCGCTTTAATATCCATCTTTCCCCTCTCCTTCCTCTCCATTTCATCATATGCATAAGCCAGATGTAAGAAAATTACTAATAAACATGCTAATCCCATAAGTAAAACTAATGATAAGAACAGAATGTTAAAACACTAAAAATTTAAATGGAAATTATTTGTACTTTATATTCATACCCCGTATTCTTTAATTGTAGCTACCACCAAAATTGGAGGGGATGAACCATGGAAAATTCTACTCAAACAGCCTTTCGGCAAGTAGAGGAAATCTCGACGAAAGAAGAAAGATATGAACCTTTTTCCTGGTATGAACAAATGCGGAAAGAAAGCCCTGTCCGTAAAGACGAAAAACGCGGAGCATGGGACGTCTTTGACTATCAAAGTGTAAAGTATGTTCTCGAAGCAAAAGAATTTTTTTCCTCCAACCGTTCGAAAAAACAAGATGATCAACAGAAGTCACCGATCGAATTAAGCCTGATCAGCATTGACCCGCCAAAACATACGCAAATGCGCTCTCTCGTAAACAAGGCCTTTACACCTAAAGTGATGAAAGCCTGGCGCCCCCGCGTCGAACGCATCGCAAAACAGCTGCTGGATAACATCGACCCGGCAGCTGACATTGATGTTGTAAAACAATTTTCCTACCCGTTACCAGTCATGGTTATCGCTGAAATACTCGGAGTCCCGCTCCAGGACCAATCCAGATTCAAAGAATGGTCGAATTGGGTAGTTGCAGGGCCAAAGGATAACAGCCCCGAAGCAATCAGGCTTCTGGAAGAAAATCAGCAAAGAACGTACCATGAGCTGTATGTCTATTTTAAAGAGATTGTCAGAAATAAAAGGGAGACCCCTGGAGAAGATATTATCTCTGTTTTGCTTGGTGCAAAAGCACTGGGCGCCGTGCTCACAGAAGAGGAGATTATCGGATTCTGCATCCTGCTTCTCGTTGCAGGAAATGAAACAACGACGAATTTGATCAGCAATGCCTTTTACTGCTTTACAGAATTCCCGGAAGTTTTTGAGGAAATAATTAAAGATACCGAGGGGACGCTGCCACTGGCCATCGAGGAAGTGCTTCGGTATCGGTCTCCGGTTCAGGCCATGAGCCGTGTGGCTAAAGAAGATACCCTGCTTGGTGAAGCCCGGATTAAAGCCGGAGACATCGTTGTAGCATGGATGGGGTCAGCCAATCGGGACGAGCAGCAGTTTAAAGATGCCGGGCGATTCAATATTAAAAGAAAACCAAACCCTCATCTCGCCTTCGGAAAAGGCATCCACTTCTGCCTTGGAGCACCGCTCGCCCGTCTTGAAGCGGAGATTGCTCTGCAGGAATGGATAAAACGCTACCCTGCATTTAAAAGAAGCGATGATTTTACGCTTGAACCGATCCAGAGCACGTTTGTTTACGGACTAAAGGAGTTCAAGCTGACCGTCCTTTAGCTGGAAATGATAGCACTTCATTTGTTCACAAACCAGCTGGCTCATAAAATCGACAGCGATCCCATCCTTGCTGTAAGAATAAAGATTTGAGTATCCGTTTCAGCCTTTTGTATGAGATGTTTCTCTGATCTTAAATCTGCATTAAGTCTTAACAAAAAACGATAAAAAAGGAGGCACTGATGTATCAGTGCCTCTTCTCATCATTTAAACCCGTCACAATGACCTTATTCGGATCTTTGCTGCTCCCTTCTAAACCGTTCATAAAAACCTCCCGAAGGTGAAGCTGTGCTCCCGAAACAAAGCTGATTTCCACCATTCCCCGGTGAAACAGCCTTTCCAGTTCTCTTTCAAATGATTCATCAGGGCTTTCCATTACCAGTCTGGCCAGATAAGCATCTCCCTCGTCTACTGCATCTTTGCGGGTTTGCAGCTCTATCTTAAACCTGTAGGGAGTATAAATAAATGTTCTGCGGGCCCCCACTTCTGTTTTCCATCCCATCACATCAGCACGATTGCAAAGCTGCTTCAGTTCTTCATCGCTTACTAAATATCCGATGTGGTCAAAGATTGGCTTTTTACCCGCTCCAAACGTTATATTGATATTTCCTTTTCTGACTTCAATAATGCGGAAGATTAGGGCATTTTCACGAAAGTCATCCCATTCCAATGGAGGATGGTAAGGAGTTACCGTTCCCCTTTCCATTGCGTATCTGCCTTCTACACGAAAGCCCAGTCGCCGATAAAAAGTTTCTGTCTCTTCTACTCTATCTGTCCAAAAATGATAATGAAATAGTTTCAAGGTTCCAACTCCCGGGTCTTCTAGATTATTCTTTCTGTGTCTGAATCCTTACAGACAATCATATAGTGAGAGTATACAAGCCATCACAATTGGAGGCAAAACATGCTCGTTTTATTTTTGCTCGGCCTCGCTCTTGCAGCCTCTCCAGGCCCTGATTTTTTATTAATGACCAAACATACATTAAGCCATGGCACACGGATGGGCTACGCTACTTTTTTAGGAAATCGTACTAGCTTCATCCTGCATCTCACTCTCGCCGTTCTCGGACTGTCAGTCATATTGAAAGAATCAGCTCTATTATACTTGTTTATCCGTATGGCGGGAGCGGCTTATTTAATTTATTTAGGCTGCAATAATATGATTCGAAGAATTTCACCTCAATCTGCCCACCCAGCTAGCCTTACGTCCATGGCATTATCAACCCTGCTTGCGTATCAGCGGGGCTTTTGGAGCAATCTGCTGAATCCAAAGGTAAGTCTTTTTTTTCTTAGTATCTTCCCTCAGTTTGTGACCGCAGAGCATATCGCTTCACAGCCATTCGGCAGCGCACTTATATTTTTGGCTGGCAATTCCTCCTGGTATCTGACTGTTCTCCCTATCATAGGCATGCAGCTTATCCGGGAAGGAATTGCCCGATTCCAAGCGATTTTGGATCTTTTATTCGGTCTTCTTTTTTTAGGTTACGGGGGGAAGATGATCATTGAAGATCTAGAGATCCTTTTGCGTTACCTGCCTTTATAACGTTCTGGAACAAGGAAGATCCCCCTATCAACCACAGGAGGATCTCAGTTGTTTTATTCTACCGGCAATGGATCTTCACTGCGGTCAAACGGGACTGGTTCATTGTTTTTTTGAGCAAGATCATAACGCAGTCCATTGAGGCTCTGTCTCACATTGCCTTTCCCTGAAAAATTCTCGATCAGCTCTTTCACATCAATTCCAGATGAGGCCTTGAGTGTTTCCTGAAGAGATGCCATAAGATTTGTCGCATAGCCGGTTACTTTATTGGCTCCGCCGTTTTCACCGTTGCTGCCTGTATCCACAACCGTAATCTTATCAATGTTGGAAAGCGGGCTAGCCACTTCTTTTGCATATGCAGGGAGCATGTTCACGATCATATCGAGGATAGCAGCCTGGCCGAACATTTCAAAGGCTTCTGCAATTTTTTGCTTCGCTTCTGCTTCGGCCAAACCTTTTAGACGGATGACTTCTGCTTCTGTTTCCCCTTTTGCTCGTTCGGCTTCCGCTTTGGAAATCCCTTCAAGGCGTACTTTTTCAGCCTCAGCCGTTGCCATTGCCTCAATTCTGTATTTATTGGCATCCGCCTCAGCTAGCTGTTTTCGCTTTTCCGCTTCCGCCGCCTGCTCTACCGCATAACGGTCTGCATCCGCTTTTTTCTTTACTTCGGAATCGTATTGCTTCTCACGTCTCGCAATTTCTTTTTCTTCCAATTCAATCTGTTTTTGGCGCTCAATGATCTTGATCTGCATCTGCTGTTCCGTAACTTCCTGTTTGGCTCGTGCTTCCTCCAAGTGGTATGCCTGGTCCGCTTTTGCTTTTGCGATATCCTGCTCCCTGCGGAATTCAGCAATCTTCAGCTGATTGATCTTTTCAGCTTCGGCAACCTCTGTCGCACGCTCAAGCTCGGATTTTTGTGCTTCTTTATTTGCTTCCGCCCTTTTGATGCGCGTTTCTTTTTCAGCTTCGGCCGTTGCGATATCAGCATCGCGTTTTACCTGAGCGATTCGCGGCTTACCGAGCGCATCAAGGTATCCATTCTTATCCCTTACATCTTTAATCGTAAAAGAAACGATTACTAGGCCCATTTTTGCCAGATCCTGAGAAGCAATGCGCTGAACTTCCTGAGAGAACTTATCGCGGTTTTTATAGATTTCTTCAACTGTCATGGAGCCAAGAATGGACCGGAGATGGCCTTCCAATACTTCTCTTGCTTCCAGCTCGCGATCCTGCTTGGTTTTTCCAAGGAACTGTTCAGCAGCTGTTGCGATTTCTCCGATTGAACTTCCGATTTTGATGATGGCCGTACCATCCGCCGTAACTGGAACCCCTTGTTCCGTGTACACTTCCGGTGTTTGGACTTCCAGCTTGCTGGAAAGCAGGCTCAGCGGCTCGGACTGCTGGAAGACCGGGAATACAAAAGTACCTCCTCCACGAACGATCTTGATCTTGTTTCCAGATTCGTCGATGTTCACGTTCTTGCTGCCAAGGAAACTGCCCGTTACGATCAGGGCTTCATCAGGGCCAGCCGTCTTGTATTTTGTAACAAATACAGAGACCAGTGCAATCACAACAAACAACACAATTCCTGCAGCGATAAAAATAGGTGTCATATCTTATTCCTCCAATTCTTTAGTTACAATAAGGCCGTTTGTTCATACGGCATAACATGAACAACCCCGCTTTTAACTTCCACGATTAAAATCTTGGATCCTTGCCCGATCGGCTCATTATCATGGCTGACCGCGGTCTTGGCAATATTGCCGCTGATCCCCTCGATAAACACTTCACCAAAGCCATTGGATGGGATGGAAGTAATCACTTTACCGATTCTCCCCCGTAAATCCTCCTCAGCGTAATTAAGCGAAGCTTCTGCAGAGGCAAGCGGGATCAGCACAAAAATATTCAGAAGGGACACAAGAATTAAAGCCGATCCTGCAGATATCCCTGAGACGAGGAAGCTGTTTACTGACGTCATCGTCTCCAATAAATATCCGCCTGCACTCCATATCGTAAAGAAGGAAAGCACGAGTGTCGGGCTAAGTATGTGGGAAAAGACCTCAAATGCTCCGTGGATGAGATCACTCACCAAAACATACAGAAAGGTGATACAGCCAAATACAATCAATCCGGTTAAATAGACGGTTTCCATCGGATACCCCATAATCTCCATAACGCATCCTCCTCCTTTTCTTTATGAGGTTTTAACCACCACAGAATGTAATCAGCCATCCACCTTCCCCCCTCTCCCTGTCTGGGAACATCGTAGCATATACAGTTTGAAATAATTGGTAAAATTTGTCGAACTTTCATAAATTCCCATGTTTTTCTAACTGTATAAACGGGAATTGAATGGAAAAAGTTTCACATTTGAAAGAATAATTTGAAGCGATTTATTGTTCACGATACAAAAAGAGCCTCCATAAATGGAGACTCTTTCTTTAAGACTTGTGAGGCATGATTGTGTAAAGTCTACACAACCGCTGTTTTGGTTTCTGCCTCTTCAATTCTTGTGAGGAGCACGTCCTGAAGGACAGGATGGTATCCAAGTGCCTCACATAAGATAAAGTTTTGATTACTCTGTTTTTGTTGTTGTGCGATCGCTTTTTTCATCTCGCTGAGCAATATGCCGGGGAAAAGCAGGTAGGGAACAACAATAATCTGCTGATATCCCCATCCCGAGAGCCTAAGCATCTCCTCAAAGCTAGGCTGGGCAGCTGTTAAAAAACACGTTTCAACCCGTGGGACATCATATTTCTTTTCCAAGTCCGCAGCAATCGCATTGAGGTCTCTTTTCACATCAGGGTCACTGCTGCCTCTTCCAACAAGAAGGATCACCGCATCCTTATGAAACGCATCGACAGACTCTGTGATCCGTTCCCATAAGAGATGAGAGAGAGATTCATGCACTCCAAATGGTTTCCCATACGATATTTCTACATTTGTATAGCGTTCTTGCTGCAGCCTTAATTCTTCGGGGATATCCTTTTTCGCATGAGCGGCTGTTAATAAAAGGACCGGTATAGCACAGATGGAGGTCGCTCCTTGACGGACACATGCTTCGACCCCTTTGGATATATCAGGTGGGGACAGTTCGAGAAAACAGACTTCCTTAATGGGATATTCGCTGGCTCCCATGCACCGTTTCGCGAAATCCAATGCTTTTTCCGTGCCTGCTTTTGTTCTGCTGCCATGGCAGATGAGGAGTAGCGCTCTCATTTATAACGCCTCACTTATAATAGAAGATTCCTTTTCGATCAGCGTCCGCTCAAACCAGCTGATTTTATCGCGAAGCTTGACTACTTCCCCAATAATGATCATGCTTGGATTTTGAATTCCTTCATTTTTGGCTGCTTTTTCAATCGTTTCCAAAGTTCCTGTAACCGTCCGCTGCTCTCCAAAAGTACCCCACTGGATCAAAGCTGCAGGTGTTTCTTTGCTCTTTCCATACTTTATGAGGCTTTCACAGATGTATGGAAGATTCTTGACACCCATATAGATCGCAAGTGTATCAATTCCTTTAGCAAGGCTTTCCCATCTCTCTTTCTCGTCCTCTCCTTCTCTGCGGTGGCCGGTGACAATGGCAAAGCTGGCGCCAAAGTCTCGATGAGTAACCGGTATACCAGCATAAGCCGGCGCAGCGATGCCAGATGTAATACCCGGAACCACTTCAAATTCCACATGGTTTTTTACTAAAGCTTCGGCTTCTTCACCTCCCCGGCCGAAGACAAACGGGTCACCGCCCTTGAGCCGGGTTACAATTTTTCCTTTCTTTGCATACTTCACCAGAAAATGATTGATCGTCTCCTGCTGCATCGTATGAAGATCAGGGAGTTTTCCGCAATAGATCAAGTCTGCACCTGGCTTTGCATAATCCAGCAGATCTTTATTCACCAGCCGGTCATAAAGAATAACATCAGCTTCCTGAATGCACCTTGCTCCTTTGACGGTAATCAACTCCGCGTCTCCGGGTCCAGCACCTACTATATACACTTTGCTCAATTTCAATCACCTGCCTCAGCTGTTTAGTATCGTTCCCCGTTCATAAATCACAAAGCCGTTGCCGTCCCTGATTTTTTTCTTTTCATATAGAGTGATGTCTTCAACTTCAGGTACTTTCAAAAAATATTTTTCAAGCTCAACATCCACTAAGTGAAAAGCCTGTTCATCATCGGAGGCGGCAATTACAACATCGATTACCTCTGACTTCGTCGCCACTTCAAAACGGTCTAGATTCATAAGTACCTCCTCGCTGTCGAATCATGAAACGAGCTGGCCGACTCTCCCGGATATGGCATCCAGCTCTTCCTGAAGCGGCTCGAGGCCAACACGCTGTACGAAATCAAAGAAGGATTCGCCGGCTTTTTTATGTTCTTTAAAGTAGGTTAAAAACTCATGCAGCACAGCGGGCAGTGTTTCTCCTTCAAACTTGCCTTTCAGTTTGTCGTTGAATTTTCCGCCGTTATCCAATGTTCCTCCTACATATATTTCGAATGCTTCAACCATTTTTTTATCTTTCGTCCTCATCAGTACGCCCTGAAGTCCAATGTCAGCAATCTGCCGTTGTCCGCAGGAATTGGGGCATCCGACCATATGCAGCCTGACTGGGACGTCCAGCCCCACCTGCCCATCAAGAAATTCTGCGATACGGCGCATTCTCTCCTTTGTTTCAACAAGTGCCAGGTTGCAATACTCAATCCCGGTACATGAGACAGAGTAACCGATAAACGAACGCGGATGAACCGTAATGCGAAAAAAAATCGGCTCTTGAAGCAGTTGGTCTACTCTTTCATCCGGTACATTCGGAATGATCAGGTTCTGTGAATTACAGGTTCGGATCTCACCATTGCCATACATTTTTGAGATTCTTGCGAGTTCAAAGACTTCTTCCGCATCGAGCCTTCCCACTGGCACGTTAAAGCCCACGTAGCTCAATCCTGCTTGCTTCTGGGAATGAACGCCGTAAAAATAGCCGGCGTTCCAAGCTTTAGAAGCATCTTCACCTCTGGTCTCCAAAATTCCTGTATATTCTTCAAACTTCTTTTTAAATTGTTCAGGTCCCCAATCCGCCATTAAAAATTTCAGGCGTGCGAGATGGCGCTTTTCCCGGTAGCCGAAGTCACGGAAGATCGTTGTGATTCCAATGGCGGTTTGTTTCACTTGTTCCGGAAGGATAAACGCATCAAGCGTCTGTGCCAAGTAAGGGCGCGCCGATAATCCTCCTCCCACTTTCACATGGAAACCTACTCTTTCCTTGCCATCGATCATTTTTTTAGCCGGCACAAAGGCTACACAATTGATTTCAGCGTGTGCTGCATTGTGCAGGTTCGTGCTGATCGACATCTTAAATTTCCTGGGCAGATTTGAAAAGTCTTCATTATGCTGAAAGAACTCATAGATTTCTTTTACGAGTGGTGCGGTGTCAAAAAGCTCTTCACGATCAATTCCGGCAAGCGGATTGCCGATAATGTTCCTGGTGATATCACCGCATGCTCCAGCAGATGACAAGCCTGCTTTTTCAAGGCGGTGAAAAATATCCGGAATATGCTCGATCTCGAGCCAGTGAAACTGAACGGCCTGTCTTGTCGTGATATCAAATATACCGCGCCCATAATCTCTGCTGATGCCAGCGAGCGCTTCCGCCTGTTCATACGTCAGGATGCCGGACGGAACATTGACGCTCATCATGAAGTATCCGTCTTCCTTCGGACGCTGAAGATAGAGCCCTGCCCATTTGAAGCTGTCCCATTCTTCTTTCGGGATGGATGAAAAACCGTGCTCTGCATAGTACGGAATATCCTTAAAGACCTCGAGGCCATCCTGACCAAACTTTTGTATAGGCCACGACTACTTTCTCCTTTAGATCAGTTTTTTATTTTCAAGAAAAGAGATAACTTCAGCCGTGCATTCCTCAATCGTTGAGGCGTTCGTATCCACTGTAAAATCCGGAGATTCCGGTTCCTCATATGGGGAATCGATCCCAGTAAAGGATTTGATCTCTCCCTTTCTTGCTTTCTGGTAGAGTCCTTTCGGATCCCGGTTCTCACATTCTTCGAGCGGGCATTTCACGAAGACTTCAAGGAATTCATCACTTCCCAACATCTTTCTCGCCTGTTCCCGATCTTCTTTAAAAGGTGAGATGAACGCCGTCAGCACAACCGTTCCGCTGTCTACAAAAAGTTTGGATACTTCTCCGATCCGCCGAATGTTTTCTTTCCTGTCCTCATCTGAAAATCCAAGGTCTTTATTTAAGCCATGGCGGATGTTGTCACCATCCAGCACATAGCTTTTCACCTGCCTTCGAAAAAGTTCTTTTGCCACCTCATTGGCAAGAGTGGATTTCCCGGAACCCGATAGCCCTGTCAGCCATAGGACAAAACTGTGATGGGAATTTTGCGTTCTTCTGTCTTCTTTTGAAATGGCCGCATCGTGCCATGTAATATTGTTTGTCTGGCTCATCGTGTTCCTCCTTATGCTGTCACTGTTTTTTCTTGCAGCCCTTTGATCAGTACCTCAACGACCTCTTTTCGGCTGAAGGTAGCCGGCGGAAGCTCTCCGTTTCTAAGCAGCTCCCTAACCTTCGTACCTGACAAGATCACATGATCTTCTTTGTCATGAGGACAAGTTTTTGATGATGCCATCCCTTCACATTTTGTACAGTAAAAACTGTGCTCGAAGAACATCGGTGTGATACCCAGTTCTTCCGGCGTAAACCTGGAGAAGATTTTTTGCGCATCATACGTTCCATAATAGTTGCCTACACCTGCATGATCCCTTCCGACGATAAAATGTGTACATCCGAAGTTCTTGCGGACCATCGCATGAAAAATGGCTTCCCTCGGTCCTGCATATCTCATGGCTGCCGGGAATACGGCCAAGAACACCCGGTCTTTCGGATAATAGTTATCCAGCAGGATCTCATAGCTCTCCATCCTTACGTCAGCGGGAATATCATCTGATTTTGTCTCCCCTACAAGCGGATTCAGAAATAGTCCATCAACGGTTTCAAGTGCTGTTTTTTGAATATATTCGTGAGCTCGATGTACAGGGTTTCTTGTCTGAAATCCTACGACGGTATTCCATCCCCTCTCCCTGAACACTTGGCGGGTTTCAGCCGGATCCAGCCGATACTCTATAAAACGCTGGTTGTGCGGCCTCTTTACGAGAGTAATAGGACCGCCTACATAGTAAGAAGGCCGTTCGATCAGCTTCTTCACTCCAGGATGCTCAATATCTGCAGTTTGATAGACTTGCTCTGCTTCATGTTTGATGTCCGGCCGATAAAGATCTTCCACTTCGATGATTCCGTACGTTACTCCCTCAAACACGAGCCTCGCCTGATCTCCTGATGACAGAGTCCTTGCTTGCTTTTCGTGAACCGGCAGAACGATCGGAATGCTCCAAACCGTACCATCAGCAAGTCGAAGAGAGTCAACAACAGATTGATAATCTTCTTCATTCAGAAACCCTGTAATCGGACTGTAGGCACCTACACCGATCAGTTCAAGATCACTTAAAGAAGTAGCATCCAGTTCAATCTCCTTTTGAATATGGCCTACAGATAAATTTGGTTCATAACGGTTAATCAGCTTTCCTCCATGCGGTAAAATCGTAGTCATGTTATTTAGTTCCTCCTAAAGTGTAGTTAATTATTGATGAAGTCCGCATTCTGTTTTTCCATGCCCTGACCAGCGCCCTGAGCGGGAATCCCCCGATCCGTCAGCCGGAAGCGTACATGGCTCACAGCCGATGCTCGGATACCCCTGATCGTGAAGCGGGTTGTAGGGAAGATCATGTTTGTATGCGTATCTCCAAATTTCCTTCCATGTCCAATGGATCAACGGACAGATTTTCACTGATTTAAAACGGTCGTCCTTATTAATGTACTGGACATTGCTCCTTCCAGCCGACTGCTCTCTCCTGAGACCCGAAAGCCATGCCGGAGCTCCATTCAGCGTTTCCTCAAGAGGTGCTACCTTTCGTATATAACAGCAAAGGTTCGGCTCCCTTTTCCATAACTCGCCGCCATGCTTTTCCGCCTGTTCTGCCAGTGTCAGTGACGGTTTTTTCAATTCAATCTTCATGGCTGGATATCTTTTCTTCGCTTTTTCGATCACCTCGTAGGTTTCCTTGAAATGAAGCCCTGTATCGAGGAAGACCACTCTGGCATCCGGCTTCACCTGAGAGACGAGATCCACCAGAACGCTGCCTTCTATACCGAAACTGCATGCATAAACGAGCTCATCTCCATATTGTCCATAGGCCCATTTCAGTACTTCGAGTGCCCCCTTTGTTTCACTGTCCTCCGGAAACGCAAACTCTTGCTCTTCCCATGTGTCAAACTTGAGCATATTGACCACCTCTCCAATATAAAAAAAGACAGCTTTAACCATAAGCATCTATTCTGCTCAGTTAAAACCGCCTCTAGTTTTCTAGTCAGCGAATATTATTTAAAGCGTACCTTTTCGTTTTTTTCCAGCTGAATCAGCTTACCATCCTGAACAATTAATGTAATGGACCCATATTTAATGCTGCTTAGCATCTCTTTTAGGTGTTCAAAGATTTCATCCTGGCTTTTTCCGTTTACCACATCAGAACCTCCTTGTTCAATAAGTTTTGTTGGTTTTTTTAGGAATAACAATACTCTTTATCCCAATAAAAAACTTGGTTTTTTTGATTTGACCCGAACTAGTTTTTTTATTTCATAAAAAACCTGGGCAATAAAAAAACCTTTCCATTTCGGAAAGACTGACGAGGTAAACATATTACCTTATCTTCCAAAATGTAATAAACATTCTGCTGGAGTTAGCACCTTGCAATAACTGCAGGTTGCCGGGTTTCATCGGGCCAGTTCCCTTCACCGCTCTGGATAAGTTTTTTTATTTTTTTAAATAATAACACACATTTGCGCTTTCGGAAACCCCATTATTCTTATCGGATTAAAAAATATTTATTGAAATATCCAAAAATTTTATTGACAGACTTCGATTCCATTGAATATAGTAGATACTAAATTCGAAAAGAGATACACTGCTGATCGGAAAAACCGAAGGCTCTTAACTATAAAGTTAGGGGTCTTTTATTTTTAGGAGGAGAAATATGAAAAAACTGATCACCCTTGCCCTGATCGGACTCATTGCACAACTCATCGATGGGTCTCTCGGTATGGCTTACGGACTGACTTCAACGTCCCTGCTGCTGGCCTTCGGAATCGCCCCGGCGGTTGCTTCGGCTTCGGTCCACTTTGCAGAGGTTGTTACGACAGCCGCCTCAGGTGCATCACACATCAGGTTTGGTAATGTAGACCGTAAAATCATATTCCGTCTCATTATTCCGGGCTCGATTGGCGCTTTTACCGGAGCATGCTTTTTATCCAATCTTCCCGGCGACGCAGTGAAACCCTATATTTCCTTTTTCCTGCTGTTTCTTGGTTTCTTTATTCTGTACCGGTTTTTGTTTAAAAAGAACACTAAGCCCGTGGATCATGAAAAAGCATTCAGCCGAAAGCAGCTTATTCCGCTCGGACTTGCTGCGGGCTTCCTCGATGCCACTGGAGGAGGCGGCTGGGGTCCAGTAGCCACACCTGTCTTGTTAGCCAAAAACGGCACATCAACGAGAAAGGTCATTGGATCCGTAGATACAAGTGAATTTGCTGTTGCGCTTTCTGCCACGGTCGGTTTCCTCATCTCCCTAGGATGGGAGCAGGTCAATTGGATGTGGGTCATTGCTCTTATGGCAGGTGGATTAATCGCTGCACCAATCGCAGCATGGCTTATACGTATCATTCCCTCTCACATTTTAGGAGTGGGAGTCGGAGGATTGATTATTGTAACAAACGCCCGGACACTGCTTCAGACCGCTGGAATTTCTGGTGCTGCATTACAATCGGTGTATACCGTTTTGGTCGTCGTTTGGCTGGCAGCCATTTTCTTCAGCATAAGGAAAAATAAAAAGCATTCTTTCTCAGCGGGGCGCGCGAGCTGAAACCATCATCTCCACTGAGTGGTATTGTCACATATTGATATCAACAAAAGCTGACTCCATGGAGTCAGCTTTTGTGGTATTACGAACGGATACGTGATCACTTTCCCATTGATCTTAAACTCAGCCCACAATTTATAAAGGCCCGGCTCCTCAAACTCTGTCACAAATGCCGTTTTGTCAGGGCAGGAAGGATGAACGTGAACATTTTTCTCTCCTGAAGGCCACAACATGGCCCTCGCACCAAAATAAGGTTCTGGTTTCGCGTCATCAAAACCAAATTGAAGCGTAACAGGTTTGCCAGCATTAAATGCTGCCGGCGTCATCGTAACCCTATATCCACCCACCGTTTTTGCAAACGTGGTATCAGCCCTCAATTCGGGCTGGTATAAGCTTTATTTTTTGGCTTGATGTCAACAAATTCCTTGTAAATTCCAGGCTGAAATACGTGCTTTACTTCAAACGAGCTTTTACCTGTCTTTTCAGGATGAAGATGATATACTGTTTTAAATCTTCACTGATCAGAATAAACTGCATCAGCTTTTCGTGATTTACCTCCAGCTCATCAAACGGCATCCCCTTTTGTCTTTTAATTGAACCGAAATGACACCATCTTCATAGCTGAAGCACGGCTCCTTGTATTAGGCAATATCATACCCTTGATCATCGATCGTTTCTTTAATTTTTTCAAGATTTACTTTGCTGGAATCAAACTCAACTTCAACGGTTCCTTCCTCCAATTGCACTTTAACATGATGGACACCGTTAAGTTTTCCTACACTTCCTTCGACGGCATTGACGCAATGTCCGCATGACATCCCTTTAACATTTAGCATGATTTTCTCCATCATAATACCTCCCGGATGATGTTTTATTTCATTAACCTCTTCACAGTAACCAGGAGTTCATCGATCACTTCCAGCTCGCCTTCCTGGATTCTTTCCACAACACAGCTTCTCATATGGCCTTCCAGGAGAAGTTTGCCGACACTGTTTAGCGCTGATTGAATGGCTGATAGCTGGGTCAGAACATCATCGCAGTATGTGTCGCGTTCAATCATACCCTTAACTCCCCTGATTTGTCCTTCGATACGATTTAACCGGGTTACCAGATTGCTTTTCATTTTATCCGAATGGTGGCTCTTTCTTTCTGTTGAACAATGCGACTCCCGTTCTTGTCTATCCAAAATCAACCATCCTCCTTTTTCAAACTTGTTTTACCATACCCCCCTACCCTATGCAACGGGGCGGAATTCAGGGAACAATAAATCACGTTTATTATTCCCCGTTTCTTGTATGCATACTCTTATCCGGACAAACCGTTTCTTAACTGCACGATTTCCCGAAGGTTTTCCAGGTTGCTATTTTTCTTGCATAACGAAGCAATTCCTTCTTCAGCCTTCTGATCTCAAGCTCAGAAGTATTCATTTCCTGTTGAAGAGTTGACCATTCCTCTTCACTGACAACCAGAAGCCCCTTACTGTGCAGCATTTGTACGGCTGCATCACCTATAAGGTTAGCTGCTTCATTTGCAGAATAACGTTCCATCCTGTCCACCCCTTTTCAAGATGTTCCTGTATACAACATATTCTGCGCTTTATTGTCATTATCCTTTCTTCAGGATAAAACAAAATTTCCCATAACTGTTAGTCGTTCAAAGCCTTTCTCGCAAACATGGCAATAACCGCATCATCCATCGGCGGATTATGAAGACCTGCTCGCACATCGCGGTAGTACCTTTGCAGCGGATTATCCAGAAACAGACTGTGTGCTCCAACAATCCTCATGGCCAGATCCACTATATCGTTTGCACTGTTTGTCGCTGAATACTTCACCGCAGCCAGAGCACTGCCGAGAGACTGTCGTTTTTCCGGATACCTTTCCCACTGTTGAATGACTCCGTACATGAGCTGTCTTGATTTTAAAAGTTCCAAATCCATAAGGCCAATCTTTCTTTGCACTTCGGGAACTTCACTAATCGGTCCTTTCAAGCTGTTAGGCTTATACTCTTTTGCAAAGGTAACCGCATAGTCTCGGGCAGCTCTGGCGATGCCAAGATAACATGCCGGGATGTGGAGCAGCCAGGCTTTTGGAAGCTGCTCATTGTTCTCCTGATCCGCCGTTTCTACAAGGTCATCCGGTTCAACGGCCACATCTTTTAATATCAGATCATCGCTCCGAGTCCCACGCATCCCCAGCGTATTCCATTTATCTTCAATGGAAACACCTGGAACTTTATGAGAGACGAGAAACGATGATACTTGGTCTGAATCTTTAACGGACGCCGACACAATGGAATAGTCAAGAGCAGGAGCCATGGAGGTAAACGACTTTCTGCCGTTTAAGATCCATTGACCGTCCTTTTGTTCAGCAATCGTTTGAGGTTTCCCGCCTCGTGTCGGACTTCCTGTTGCCGGTTCAGTGGAAGCGCGGTTGATCAAACTTCGAGAATGAACAATCCGTTCGCAGAGCTTCTCAAAGACTTGAGGATTCCAAGGTTCCCTGTCAGCCAAGTCCATGACCACACCAAGATGCCAACCGACCGATAATGCCGTGGAACCGTCTCCGCGGGCAATTTGTTCCTGAAACAGGATATAGTCATAAAGGCTGATCTCCTGTCCTCCATATTTTTTAGGGACCGTCAAGGATAAGTAGCCGGCTTCTCCCAATTCCTTGAAATTCTCAAACGGAAAAGTGCCTTGCTCGTCATGTTTGGGCGCACGTTCCGCAAATGCCTCGCTAAGCGCTCGTAATTTCTTCATCCAGCGAGCCTGAAATTCAGTGTGGATAAATTCCATCTTGTCTCACCAACTGCCTTTTAATAGTATGTTTTATTATATTTACCCTACTTCGTTTATGTACACATAGCAACTTTCATGCTTTATTCTTAGGCCCTTTGTTCATTTTTATGTCGGACAGAGACCATTCCTTTCCTAAAGACGTCTAATGAGGTAGGGATGGATCGTTTTAAAGTTAGAAACCCATTCCTCTATTTCATCGATAGAAAGGACATCAACTGTTGAAACTCCGACACCGCATTCTTGTATTTTTAGCCATTGTACTGTTTGCTTTTTCTTTTCATTTTTATCTGCACTCCCCATTAAGCTCGCCCAAACCCGTTCATCCTTCAGCCAAGCAGCCACTTGTTAACCCGAATGAGAATCATTTAAACATTCCAAAACAATCCGTGAAACCCTTACCATCTCAAAACAAAAACAGGGAAAGGAACCAAGAGGCACAAACTCCTTCTTCCTATCCTCTCTTGATCATTAACCTTCAAAGCAATGAACTGGCCTATTATAAAAACGGAATGCTTATAAAAACCTTTTCGATTGCATCCGGTAAACCTGCTACCCCCACTCCCCAAGGAATTTATAAAATTGCCAATAAAATCAAAAACAGGCCCTATTACAAAGAACATATTGCTGGAGGTGATCCAAAGAATCCACTGGGGGACCGATGGATGGGGTTATCCGTAAACCCTCAAATCTCCTACGCAATTCACGGAAACAACAATGAAAACTCCATCGGCCAGCATGTTTCCTCCGGCTGCATCAGGATGCATAATGAAGAGGTAAGGTGGCTTTATGACCAGATTACTGTCCAAACGACCGTCATTATCACCAAAACAGACAAAACTTTCCCCGTGATCGCCGGCCAATATGGATACGTCACCAGGCAATAATGAAAAGGACCTCTCCTTGCTTGGGAGAGGTTCTTCCATTACATAAGATACCGAATATACACATACACACTTGATATGAGTATGGATAGGATCATTAAGGGAAATCCGATGATCAAATATTTAACAAACGAAATATGATAGCCTTCTTTACCGGCAAGTCCGGCAACCACAAGGTTCGCACTGGCTCCGATCAACGTTCCGTTGCCTCCGAGGCATGCCCCTAGCGAAAGGCTCCACCATAAAGGATCAAGATTGCTGATTCCTATATGACCCATCTCTTTAATCATCGGAATCATCGTAGCCACAAACGGAATGTTATCCACGAAAGCTGAAGCAATCGCACTCATCCATAGAATCAAGAAAGTTGCCGCCTTTAAATCTCCGCCTGTCCACTCCATCGCATGTTTTGCCACACTCGCAATGATTCCTGTCTCAACCAGCCCGGCTACAATGACAAACAATCCGACAAAGAAAAACAGAGTCGTCCATTCTACCTTTTCAAGTGCGTGCTCCAGGTGTTTTTCACCGGCAAGAAGCAAAAGAAGAAAGGCGCCGAACAAAGCTATGGTAGCGGTTTCCACATGAATGAACTGATGCAGGAAGAACCCGCCAATGGTTACCAAAAGCGCGAACAAGCACTTACGGAGCAGTTTATGGTCTACAATTTCTTTCTTTTCATCGAGCCTCATCAAATTTTCTACTAACTCTGGTTTTGTTTTGAGCCCTTTTTTATAAAAGGCAGCCATGATGGCTATGGTGACCACTAGAATGACAGCGCAGATCAAAGCCAGATTATCAATAAAGGACAAGAAGGTGAGCTCCTTTACCGCACTGCCGATCATAATGTTGGGCGGATCGCCGATCATGGTTGCTGTACCGCCGATATTGGACGCAAAGATCTCAGTCATTAAAAACGGAATAGGATTCAGGTTCAACCTCCTTGTTACGCTGAAGGTAACCGGTACGACAAGCAGAACCGTGGTTACATTATCAAGAAAGGCAGAACCGAAAGCTGTAATCAAACCTAATGCTATGAGAGTCTTCACCGGATCTCCTTTTACTTTTTTTGCCGCCCATATCGCAATAAATTTGAATAATCCTGTTTCCGCCGTAATGGTTACAATCACCATCATACCGACGAGAAGACCGATTGTATTAAAATCAATATGATGAACGGCCGTTTGCTGGTCAATGACCCCAAGAACGACCATGAGTGCTCCACCAAGAATGGAAATAATGGTACGGTGCACTTTTTCAGAAATAATGATGCCGTATGTAATCAAAAAAATACTGAGCGCTATGATTGCCTGTTGTCCCATATCTCATCTCCCCCATCTTTCTTAACTAAATAATACTCCATTACCGATGAACGGGTAAATGGGTTTCGTTGTATTGCCCACCTAATGTTCAATGGGTATGGTCTTTTTTCCCTCCACCTTTTTGTTTCAAATCCACAAAAGAATGGAATATTTGTATAGACCTACTGAATGGAGGCTATTGTATGGGCTACATTTTTATTTTTTTATATCTCATCATTGTCGGGCTCGTCATTGAGATCGCTTCAACCCTTCTTGTATATACTGGGCTGGACCGCAAAATATCCAGGTATCAAGTCATCTCCATGCTAACCGGAACCGGCTTTACGACCGACGAATCTAAATTGATTATTGACCACCCGCTTCGGAGAAAGATCAGCGCTTTTCTTATTCTATTTGGCGCTTTTTCCTTGGCCGTAATCATATCCTCCATCAGCAGCATTCTCGCTGACGATTTTAAGACGACCGAACTGATGGTCATCTCTACCACCCTGCTCGTGCTGCTTCTTATCTTAAAGATTCCGAGCGTTCAAACCTTTTTTACACAAACAGTAGAAGAAGAAACGAAAGATAGCTATCCTCTATCGGAACTGCCAATCAAAGATGTCCTCTATTTTGACGAAGAAGACTTTGTTACAGCGATCCTTGTAAGAGAAGACTTTTCCTTTATAGGAAAGGAAGTTAAGGCAGTGATTGAACCCGGTGAAGATATTCATGTCATATTGTTGATTCGCGGAGACTTGCCCTTGCGCGAGAACCTTTATGAGACAGAGATCCAGGAAGGTGACCGCCTGATTGTTTATGGAAATGAGAGCATAATAAAGAAGAAGTTTAATCAAGAAGAAAATGAAAAGCTTCCTGATAAAAAGGAAAGCCGGAGAGAAGAACGTCCCCAAAAAACACAGCAGCATGAAATTGACATGTGAAATATTTGTTTAATTTATGTAATATCTTTATATAAAAATCAAGGTTCGTTCTATGAAGAACGGGGTACTGCTCCTATATCTCAAGAAGAAAAACTCCTTCAGGAATTATGGAAAACGGGAGACAAAGATCAGCAGCATGCACTCGCTCATATGCTGGTCCGTCTGGTAGTTTAACAGTCAGCCATAAAAGAGCAGCGGACCGACATCCATTGCTCTTTTTGATTCACCCTATGTTTAAAAATACGCTTAGGGGGAACACAAAACTAAGGCCAAATTAAAATTAATTCTACCAAAGGAGTGATTCCAAATGGCCAAGAACAATAATCACAATATGTCTAGGGAAGAAGCAGGAAAGAAGGGCGGAGAAGCTACTTCCCGCAGCCACAGCAAAGAATTTTATCAAGAGATCGGTAAAAAAGGAGGCAATGCCACCTCCAAGAATCACGATCGGGAATTTTATGAGGATATTGGAAGCAAAGGCGGAAAAGCACGCCATAATGATTAAAAAATCAGCAATAAAATTGTGAGATGGGGCAAAAAGCCCCATCTTTTTTTGTTACAACTGTTCCGACTTTAGAAAATCCGCTGCCCATCCCGGCCCTTTCCCCCATTTAATTTAAAAAAGGATTGAAATGAAATAATTTTTGTTATGCTTTGGCTATCTTGTATTACAAAATAGCAACTTTGCAACCCACTATCTTGCATTGCAACATACTCTTCATTTAGGAGGCGTTATTTTGTCCTCAAGTCAAATGCTTAAAGGTGTTTTGGAAGGCTGCCGTTTTAGATGGCAGATATTAATTTTTCTGTGATGCCGGTTCAACTTAATTCTAAATGTTTATAAACTTCATCACTGATTAAGGTGTATCCGTTTTTATTAGGATGTACTTCATCAGCGAAATAATCTTTTTTGTTTTTCCCTGTGAAGACGCCCTCCACATTAATAAACCGTACATTTTTCTGTTCAGCCGTTATTTTCTCCGCCCTTTTGTTCCATTGCTGAACCAGGCTGCTTTCAGGAAGCCGGTCTTTGCGGTTTGGAAATGGATTATAAATGCCTACTAAGTATATTTTTGCTTTTGGATTTTCTTTTCTCATTTCTGTAAGCGCCTTTTTTACATTGTTTTGATAGTTCAGCTGTGCTTTCATCATGATTACTTTTTTTCGATCCGGCTGGGTCTTCGTTAGGATCAGGCTGTTTAAGTAATCATTCATGCCAATATTTAAAAAGATCATATGGGCAGAGCCGATGGATGACTGCAGCTGCTCATTCTTTAAACGCTTTAATAATAAGGCGCTTGTATCATCGGGAACTCCGTAATCCTTGACTGTAATCTCACTTTTCATGTGATTTTCCAGCCGTTCCTCCACTTTCCCAATATAGCCGCTGTTCCCAGCGTCTCCTACACCATAGGATAATGAATCGCCCAAAGCAATGATATTAAATTCTTTGCCTTCGTTTTTTACGACTGATTTTCCGGAATGGGTCATTGAGGAAAGAACAGAAGGAAGATTAAGCTTAATGATGGAAAAAAGAATGCCAGCAATGAATAAGAGTAAACAGGATGCAATAATGAGTTTGTTTTTGATCATGATGAAGCCTCCGGATGCTATTTTCTGTTCGATTTAACGATATAGCTTAAATGATTTCCCCCCACTCTATAAAAGTAAACTTTTAGAAACCTTATGATAGTTTTCAATATTTGCAATATTCCCTCAACATTAATATGTTAGGATAGGGTTATGTCAGAGTAATGCGGGGGTATTTTATGTCAAAGTACTTAGTTGATCATAAATCCTTGGTTATTCATCGTACAGCATACATCTGTCATTCCTGCCAACACGTGATCAATGAAAAACAACCGCAGTCAGTGAACTGCGCCCCGATTGTTAGATACAACTAACAATTGGAGGTGCAGTTTTTTGTGACTAAATATTCTTTAGACACTCAATTAGCCGCCATTCAGGCTTATTTAAATGGAGTAGAATCTTACAAAGATACGGAAAACGTTATGGAGTAGACAGTACTCACTTATTACTATTGGGCAAAGCGAATGAATCGTCTTGACAAATTTGGGTTCAGATCAAGCAGCTGCGGTTGTTTTTTTAAATAAGGCAGACCTCTTATTCACACTAGATCATCATCCCAGCCACCGCTGCTGATAACAAGCTGACGAGCGTTGCTCCATAAAGCAATTTCAATCCGAATTTTGCTACTTCGTTCCCTTTTTGTTCATGAAGCCCTTTAACCGCTCCTGTAATGATTCCGATCGAAGAGAAGTTGGCAAAAGAAACGAGAAAAACCGAAACAATGCCGACAGTACGCTCAGAAAGCCCTTTAAGCCTGGTGAGATCAAGCATGGCCACGAACTCATTGGATACAAGCTTTGTTGCCATAATCGTCCCTGCTTTAACCGTTTCGGAAGAAGGAACTCCTACAATAAATGCGAACGGAGCAAACACATATCCTAGCAGCTTTTGAAACGTAATGCCGAATGCCGAATTGAATACATCATTGATCGCGCTGATAAGCGCTACAAAACCAATCAGCATCGCCCCTACGATGATGGCTACTTTAAAACCGTCCATTATATATTCACCCAGCATTTCAAAAAAGGTTTGCTTTTCCTCCTGAATATCGATGATATCCTCTTCTGCCGTTACTTCGTATGGATTAATGATATTTACAATGATGAATCCGCCCAGAAGGTTGAGCATTAAGGCCGTTACAACATACTTGGGGTCAATCAGCGTCATATACGCACCAAGAATGGAGGCAGACACCGTAGACATCGCAGATGTACACAGCGTATACAGACGATGACGCGGCATATGGCCAAGCAGCTTTTTAACCGAAATGAATACTTCTGATTGCCCGAATACTGCTGAAGCGACGGCGTTATAAGATTCCAGACGCCCTAACCCATTGATTTTGCTTAGGAAAAATCCAATCCATTTTATAACGAATGGAAGAATTCTCAAGTGCTGTGCGATACCAATCAAAACGGATATAAAAACAATGGGCAGGAGAACATTAAAGAAGAATGGCATGGCTCCTTTGTTCGCGATTCCTCCAAAAACAAAGTTCACACCGTCGGCTGCATAACCGAGAAGCTTCTCAAAGAGGTTAGAGATACCATGTATGATAAATAAGCCAATCCCTGTATTCAGAAGGATGTAAGTCAACAGAATTTGGAGTACGAGCATGATTACAATAGGCTTGAATTTTATTTGCTTTCTATTATTGCTGACGGCATAGGCAAGTAAAAATACAACAGCAAGCCCTAAAATAAAAATAAGGTATTTCAAGTGCCAGCGCCTCCTTTAAATATTTTTTATTCAATACCTTATACTACCCTCCACACTGGAACCTTTATCCTTGAAATTCGTCATAAAAAAAGCCGCCTAAGATGATAGGCGGCTAAGAAGTACATTCGGTTATGAAGGTTGATATCCACTGATAATGACCGGGAGCGCCTGGCTCAAGTGGGCATACGTTGAGATGTTTGAAAAATCCAATCCAAGGTTAACGGCAGTCTGGGCAATCTCGGGCCTGATTCCCGTTACGGTCGTCTCTACACCAAGTAAAGAAAGTGAACGAACGACTTGGAACAGTTCATTGGCTACCATAGTGTCCATAATAGGGACACCTGAAAGATCAATGATTAAATGCTCCAGTTGTAATTCCGTACATTTGTGAAGACTGCTTTCTTTAATCATTTGGGCACGGTACGTATCGATTTCTCCTACAAGCGGCAAAACACCAATGCCTGAAAATACAGGGATAACCGGTGCACTCAGTTCCAGAATCATCTGCTGCTGGGACAAGAGTCTTGCATCACTGATCTGTTGATAATAAACGGTAAACAATTCAATCACATGATCAAAGCTGGCATTTACTTTTGCGCTCCACTCCCCAAGGGTTTGAAGGGAGATTTGTTCTTCATTTTCGTTTACAAATTCCATGATGACACTCCAAAAAATGTTTCTGAAATATTTAAAACTTTCCAAGGTGTCTCTTAGTGGCGTATCCCCATTTGCTCTTCGTACTGCCACCTGCTCTGACCAGGCAGAAAAGTTGACGTTGTCATTGATAAAGATTTTCGCCATGTTCTCAATAAATGTTCGGTTATATTGTTTTCGTTCTTCGCTGCCCCGTTCCCGGGAATCATCGGATTTTTCCTCATGGAGCTTCTGCCATTTCTCATTTAAAGCTTCGGTATTTCTGATCAAATACTCGTATAATTCACTTTCCATTGCCAATGGTGTTCCCTCCTTATGAATCAATCTTCCTCTCTATAGTAACACTATTAATCAGTATAAATAAAAAAACCAGGCAATGGTTCATTGCCTGGTATTAACTAATGATTTCTTCTCGCAAAGTCAACGAACCGAAATTTATCGGGGCGGTGCCTCGATTCTGTATACTGAAGAAGGCTTGCATCATCAAGATAAACATGGTTTTTAACGACCACAACGTTATGAAATCCCTCAAGCGTTAACAGCCTCTGATCTTCCTCTGTCGGCTCCTCAACAACGATCTCTTTTTTCGCGAAGCTGATTTTTAATCCCAGTTCATCCTCTATATATTCAAATATCGAGTCTTCACATATTTCTTTTGTTAAACCAGGTACAAACTTTTCATTGAATATGTCCTTGTCGAGAATAATCTTTTCACCATTGATCTCCCGTATCCTCGCTACTTTCCAAACCATATCGTTCTTCGTGATATTCAACTCGTGCTGCAAAAAACGGTCCGGAGCCATTCTCACAAGTTCGTGTACGACGGTTTTCCACGGTTTCCCCAATTTTGATGCCAATTCTTTAAAGCTGACCAGTCCTGAAACTGGAAAATCAAACTTAGCCAGATCAAGAACGATTGAACCCTTTCCGCGGATTTTCTGAATAAAACCGTTCTGGGCCAACAGATTTAAAGCCTTTCTGATCGTTTCTCTGGAAGTTCTATAGTGTTCAGCCAGTTCGTGCTCAGAGGGCAATTGCCTTCCAGGAGGAAATTCCCCTTTCTCAATCCCCTTAGAGATCTCTTGATAAATCGCCAGGTATTTGTTTGTCTTCATTTTTACCACCTAGTCTATTGTAACATTACTTAATAATGCGATAAACGATGGATTCGTAAGGCCTGAGCAGTATCCTTTGGAACTCATTGGAAGAGTCCTCGTAGTTGGACAAGATGACTTTTGCCTTCACTCCTGTAAACGCGAGCTCCTGTGGCGCGTGAAATTCCGTTTCTTTTCCATAAAAGTTGTTGATGACCAGCAGCATTTCATCTTCCGTATTTCTCGTATACGCAAAAATTGAAGGATGGTCTTCTAGAATTAAGTGATAGTCTCCTTCTGTGAGCGCATCCAGGGACTTGCGCATGGAGATTAGTTTCTGATAGTGGCTGAACACTGAATTCTTATCCTGGACCGCCCTCTTTGCATTGATTTCCTTATAATTAGCAGCTACATGAATCCAGGGAGTCCCAGAAGTAAAGCCGGCATTAGGAGTCTCATCCCATTGGACAGGTGTACGTGAATTATCTCTTGATTTTTGCTTTAAAATCTTGATAATCTCCTCTTCATCCCTTCCATCCTCTTTCAGCTTCTGATAGATATTCAGGGTTTCAACATCACGATAATCATCGATCGATTCAAAACCCGGATTCGTCATCCCAAACTCTTCCCCCTGATAAATATAAGGGGTTCCCTGCATACAGTGAATCACTGTTGCCAGCATTTTGGCTGATAGGGTGCGGTATTCCCCGTCATCATCCCCATACCGGGAAACAATACGGGGCTGATCATGGTTGCACCAGAACAGGGCATTCCACCCTCCTCCCTCGTTCATGCGTACCTGCCATTTTGACAAAATCCTCTTTAACGCCAGGAAGTCAAAATCAGCAGCACTCCATTTTTCTCCATTAGGATAGTCTACTTTAAGATGATGAAAATTGAACGTCATACTTAATTCTTTGCTTTCCGGGTTGGAATACCGGATGCAATGATCGATGGAAGTGGAGGACATCTCTCCCACTGTCAGACTGTCATGCTTAGCAAATACCTCGGAATGCATCTCCTTTAAAAATTCATGCACCCTTGGACCATCTGTATAAAACCTGCGGCCGTCACCTGGTGGTACTGTTCCGTCGTCTTCAGGAAACTCCTGATTTTTGGAAATAAGGTTAATCACATCCAGCCTGAAGCCATCGACGCCTTTATCGAACCAGAAGTTCATCATCTCATACACTTTTTTTCGAACCTTTTCATTTTCCCAATTCAGATCCGCTTGCGATACATCAAAAAGGTGCAGATAATACTGTTCGGTTGTTTCATCGTATTTCCATGCGGATCCGCCGAATTTGGATTTCCAGTTGTTCGGTTCAGCACCGTCCTCCGCATCCTTCCATATATAAAAATCTCTATATTCATTGTTCTTGGAAGAGCTTGCTTGTTTAAACCATGCATGGTCAGTGGAAGTATGATTCACCACAATATCCATGATGACTTTTATTCCCCGCTTATGAGCTTCGTTCAGCAGTTGTTCAAAATCTTCCATGGAACCATATTCTTCATGGATTTTATAATAATCACTAATATCATATCCGTTATCCTTCTGTGGAGACTCATAGATCGGAGTCAGCCAGACCACGTCTATACCGAGCAGCTTTAAGTAATCAAGCTTTTCAATGATTCCTTTTAAATCTCCTGTACCGCTTCCCGTCGTATCGTTGAAGCTTTTCGGATAAATTTGATAAACCACCGATTTTTTCCACCATGGCTGTTCCATAGTGCTCACCGCCTATCTGTTGAATAGTTAAATGTTAGAAGCCGGCTCATCAATATGAGCCAGCTGAGTTTGAAATTATTTTGCTTTTTTCACCTTGGCAAACAGGTACGTTAATACAAACGGTACAACAACTGCGATAGCCATCCCAATAAAGAAAGGCGCCCATTTGTCCGGGAAGATGGAAAGAAAGCCTGGTACTCCACCGACACCAATGGATGAAGCTCTCACGCTGTTGATCGTAAGGATGACGCCAGCGATTGCTGAACCGATTATTGCACAAATGAACGGATATCTGAATCTTAGATTAACCCCGAACAGTGCAGGTTCGGTAATTCCTAAATAAGCAGAAACAGCAGAAGTAAAGGATAGCCCCTTCACTTTTTCATCTTTTGTGATAAACATCATTGCGAGAGCTGCAGATCCCTGTGCAATATTTGAAAGAGCAAGCATCGGCCATAGGAAGGTTCCTCCTTTGCTGCCGATCAGCTGCAAATCCACCGCCAGGAAGGTATGATGCATTCCTGTCACAACGAGCAGAGCGTAAAGCCCTCCATAGATAAGCCCTCCTAACGCAGCAAAGTTGTCAAAAATACTGACAAGTCCGTCCGTGAGGAAATTAGCCAGACCGAATGTAATCGGGCCGATCACGATAAAGGAGAGAAAACCTGTAACAAGAAGGGCAGCCGGAGCGACAATCAGCAGTTTAAATGCATCCGGAACTCTTCGATTGAGAAACACTTCGATTTTCGCCAGTACGTAGGATGCCAGCAGCACCGGAAGCACCTGCCCTTGATAGCCGATCTTCTCAATCTGTAAACCAAATAAATTCCAGTGCGGTACTTTTCCTGCTTCGAGTGCTTTTCCGTAATCCCACGCATTAAGAAGACTTGGATGTACAAGCATTAAACCAAGTACAATTCCAAGCAGAGGATTTCCTCCAAACTTCTTGACGGCTGACCACCCGATCAATCCAGGCAGAAATGCAAACGCTGTGTTGGCGATCACATTGATGATATCCGCCAGGTCTTTCCAAGCCGTGTTTACATCAACAAAGGATTTGCCTTCATAAAAAATCCCTTGCCCCGTAAGAATGTTGTTGATTCCCATGAGCAGACCTGCTGTAACGATCGCCGGCAGAATAGGAATAAAAATATCTGCCAACGTTTTAACAGCCCTCTGCAAAGGATTCAATTTCTTTTCCGCTGCATTTTTAATGTCTTCCTTTGTAGCTTTGCCAATACCCGCAGCCTCGACGAGTTCGTTATAGACCTTGTCGACCAGCCCCTGTCCAATGACTACCTGAAATTGACCGTTTGTTGAAAAAGAACCTTTTACCGCATCTACATCTTCAAGCTTTTCTTTATTAACCAGACTTTCATCATTCAATGCAAACCGAAGCCTGGTTACACAGTGAGTAGCTGCACCGATGTTTTCTTTGCCGCCTACAGCTTCAACGATCTGCTCTGCGGTTTTCCTGATGTCCATATATCCTTCCTCCTTGATACCGTTTACATAAGAATCTATAAAAACAGTTTTATTTTTTGAATCGCTTTCATAAAGAATGACAACTTGTATATACATGCCTTGTTTTGTATTGTAACTTGTATATACATGGTGGTCAACACTTTTGTTTTTATTTGATGTAAGTCGAAACTTTCGATGAAAAAACAATAGTTGTGGGATTTTTTTCAAAAGTCAAATCAAAACACTTCTAAGCGGTATACTGTTTATGTGTAGAAATGGCATAGCCATAAATATCATTTTGATTGGTTCATTAACGTAACCGGGCGGATATGCCTTTATTCTAATAAAAAGGAATGAGGAAGCATGACAAAAAAACTTAAGGAGCTTATTTCCAAACTTCAAAAACAGGGTGTAAACATTGACATTTGTTCAAAAACCGCACTGCTGGCCTTTCAGAATGATTTTGGGAGTGTAAAAAAATGAAGGTTTGGATCGGGGAGACATTCGAAAAAACGATTGACGGCGAAAAGATCACAGTCATCGATATTTACCCTGACAGCGAGAAACCATCGGACAAAATCTTTCAGAAGCTGGTTTACAAGTGGGTATAAAAACAGCCAGCTTTAAAAATAAAAAGGGATAAAGATCCTGATGCCGATCGTTCCTATCAGGATCTTATTCGTATTCTGATTCAGTCAGCAAGTTCAGCTCTTAGTAAAGACATTGCCTTTCAGCTGGGGTACAAGATCCAACTCATCCAGCTTCGTACAGTGCTCCACATCCTCTGAAAATCCTCGTTCACGCAGTTCCAGTCCGCTGCCGCAGTTCCAAATGATCTCTTTAATGTTTTCCTTCTGGTAAAGATAGGCACCTATACATACTTGGGCTTCCGGAGATTTACTCCCATTAAGTTTCGAAAGTATGGCGCCTGCACCGAGATAATCCTCGATGCCTGGTCTGATGTTATTTTCAGCCTCCTTCGGATTTTCCCATCTCTCACCGCATGCCACCACGGTGATCTCAGCACCTGACTGCTTTTGCAGCTGTTCTGCCTTTTCCGCAGCGGCCGATGCATTCCTCAGACAGCCGATCAGCAGTGCAGGAACTTTTCTGGCAGCCCAAATGCACGCAGCACCATTCAACGAACACATCACAAACTTTTTTTCTTGATCATGCAAACTGAATGATGCCGGTGAAAGAGAATGCGTTCCCCATTTCAATGCTTCTGCTCTTCCTGATAAAAGCTCTGCTCCGACTTCCTCTGCATATTTTTTGGCTTCTTCATTGATCGGCGGAGGATAGGGAAAAATCTTAGCACCATAACTCAGTGCAGTCACAACTGTCGATGAAAAGCTTAAAATATCAACCACAACAATAATGTCTCCCCGCTCTGCTGCTTCCCTTGCTCCCCTGACTCCCCACTCTGTTTTACATTGATAATTTTGCTGATGGAATACAGACATTTTTTCAGGCTCCTCTCCGTCTTTCTGCCTTAATCGTATCAGCAGGATCATTAAATAGGTAGACTATTTTTACAATATTTGTTAAACTGTATACTCAGGTCTGAACATTTTCCGAATGTAAACCCGCTGCTTCTTGCAGGGGGTTTTTTGTGATTTGCATTTATTGAAAATATATGTTTTACTTATAATTGTTGCAACAAGTATTTTCGAAATGAGAGGAACGATCAAATTGCACTCACAGCAGAAAGATGAATCTGTCGGCTTTTTAATTAACCAGGCAAGCAGGAAAATTATACATTTGCTTATGCATCGCTTTCGGGAATTTGACATAACACCCGAACAATGGTCCGTTCTTTATCAGTTATTTGAAGAGGGGGGCATTACCCAGAAGGAACTTGCCCGCAGGACGGCTAAAGATCAGCCAACCACGGCCAGAATCCTCGACATCCTCATGAAAAAGGAACTGATCAAAAAGCAGATGAGCGAAGCGGACCGAAGAGCATTTATCGTTTCACTTACAGCAAAAGGAGAAAAAATTGCTGCCAGCACCATTCCGATTGAAGCTGAGACCATGAAAGAAATACTTACTGGAATTGATCAGTATGATGTGGAACGTTTCAAAAAAGTGCTCGATCAATTAACCGCGAATATTGATTCAATCATCAACAGTTAGGAGAGTAATGCTATTGAATACACATCAAGAAAAACTTTGGAGCAAGGAATTTATCATCATCACCGTTTGTAATTTGCTTCTATTTTTAAATCTGCAGATGATTCTTCCTTCCTTCCCTGTCTATACTAAGGATGCATTTGGAGCCAGCGACTTTGCTGTAAGCCTCGTTACCAGCCTATTTGCCCTTTCCGCCATCGCCACCCGTTTTTTCGCAGCGGGAATTCTTCAAAAAGGAAGAGCATCCGTCATTCTTTATTGCGGGATTGCAATCGCTGCTTTATCTACAGCTGGCTATTATTGGTGCGGATCCATCCTGCTGCTTCTTGTGATGCGGGTCCTTTTCGGGATTGGTTTCGGACTGTCAAGCACTACCTTGCCTACTATGGCTGCTGATGTCATTCCCCCTAAACGGATGGGTGAAGGAATCGGCTACTTTGGACTTTCGACCAGCTTGGCCATGTCCATTGGACCGATCATCGGCCTTTCACTGCTTGGAAACTATGGGTTTGGCACATTGACTGCCGTCGGCACCGCCGTTTTACTCATTATTTTCCCGCTGGCTCTTGCCAACCGATCTGCTGCCGTTCTCCCGGCTCCGCCCCTTGCAAAGCCATCGGAAAAAAGCAGTCACAATACAGGAGAAGCTTTTAAAAAAATCGCACTGCCCGGATTTTTAAACCTGCTTTTATCCATTACTTATGGAGGTCTGCTCAGCTTCCTTGCTTTGTACGGGAAAGAAGCTCATCTCTCTCATATCAGCTACTTCTTTTTATTCAACGCTCTTGCCATCTTTATCGTCCGCCCCTTCTCCGGGAAAATCTTTGACAGTAAAGGCCCTTTTATCTTGCTGACGTCGGGTGCCTTCTCCGTGATGTGCGGCCTGTTTACCCTTTCTATCGCCTCTTCTACGTCATTTGTTATTTTATCCGCCATGTTATATGGATTCGGGTACGGAATGATTCAGCCTTCTGTTCAGGCCTGGATGATTAAAGAAGTTGATGTGGAACAGCGCGGCATTGCAAACAGCATGTTCTTCAATACTCTTGACCTTGGAGTTGCTGCAGGTTCGATGCTGCTAGGGCTGGTTGCCATGCATTTTAACTACTCAGGCATGTATCGCCTGTCTGCTCTCGTAATGGCGGTGTTTCTTGTCCTGTGTCTGGTTGGATTCCTGTTGAAAAAAGGAAAAAAGCCTGCGGAAGATGTAAGAAAATCAGCTTGATGAATTAGAAATGCGGAGGGAGGTTGAAACAGCGAAGGGAGGGTGGAATTGAGCCTAATACTGCCATAATTGAGCCTAAATCCGAATAATTGAGCCAAATTCAATTTTACGATTCCAAAAAATAACAAAAAAGCTTGAAGACCATCAACTGGTTCTTCAAGCTTTTTTATGCTGATTTCGTTAACTTTTTCCGTTTTCTCACCCACCATTGAGCAAGGGGCAGAACAGCAAACATGATAAAGAAGATCCGAAACAGCTGATAACCCGTAACCATGGAAAGGTTCGCATGTACAGCAGAAGCCGTCACACCCATCTCTGCGATCCCGCCCGGTGCCGCGCTCAAAAACGCCGTCGTGAAATCCATCGGCGTCCATCTACTAAGCAAGTAAGCAAGCAATAAAGAAAACAGGACGAGCAGAAGACTGTTTACTACCGTGTAAATGCTCAGCTTCTTCATATCGCCCTCCAGTTGAGGATTGAACTGGCGGCCAATGTGAATTCCGAGAAAAACTTGGGCGATGACGATCAAATAGGACGGAACATGAGGAGCATGCAATCCTAACGAAACGGATAATGCAACAGCGATCAAGGGGCCTGTCAGAAAACCTGCAGGAAGCCGAATTCTCTTTCCTCCCCAGGCGGCAGATAAGGCGATGGCTGCAAAAACCGCATACTGCATCCATGTCCCAGAGTCAGCAGCATTCACCTCGGGAGCGGCAGATGGCCGAACCTCACCGCCAATTCCGTGAATCGTTAAAAAAGGGACGAAAAAGATGACAGATAATGAACGGATCGTCTGCATGAGGACGACGGTCGTTGTATCGACCTCCTTCGTCTCTTCGCTCATCACCACGACCTGTGACATACCGCCCGGAACACTCCCAAAGATACTGCTCGCCAAATCCATTCGAATGTGTTTTACCGTATAGAAGGCCAGGGCGAGGCAAAATAGAACGGTAATCATCGTTGTTGAAGCCATAAAAGGAAACTGAAGGGCCATTTCCTTTACGGTTCCGGCCGTGAAAGAAGTTCCAAGCATGGCTCCCAGAAAAATAATCGCAGTATGCCTGAATCCGGTCGGCCAGTACAACGGCCTTTTGGTAAGCTTTCTCCATACCACGACCGCAGTGAGCGAACCTAACAGCCATGGCAATGGCATATGTATGAGCATAAACAGCAGGGCTCCAAAAGACCCTATGCATGCGGTTTCTGCTACCTTAAAAATTTTATTGTCTTTCATCAGTCTAGCACCCTTTCCTGCTGCCGCTGACAGAACGTCTTAGCTTTTGATATAGCGATAGATCCGTTCCGGCCTGCCGACCGAGCCATAGGAAAGATCAGCATCAATTTCAAATGCGGACACCAGATATTCCAGATAACGACGCGCCGTTGTCCTGCTGGCTCCAATCTCTTTTCCGACTTCTTCGGCTGTTAGGCCTGTCTTATGTTGTTGGATCGCATAAAGTACCTTTTTTAATGTAAGATGGTCTATTCCTTTTGGTAAAAATGTCTCGGGTTTCTTTTTAAATTCTTTCCCCATCAACATGTCGATCTGATCCTGATCCATCCACTCATTGGCATTGGACAGTTTTCTTACATTGTCTCGATAGTCTTTATATTTTAACAGAGTTTCCTTAAACCGATCGAACATGACCGGTTTGATAATATAATCAAAGATTCCTCCATGCATCGCCTGTTTCAGCACATGAATCTCTTTAGCCGCTGTGACCATGATAACATCAATTCCGGGAACAGCTCCACGGATCCATTTCAGGAGTTCCAGTCCTGACATATCCGGAAAGTAGATATCCAGCAAGATGAGATCTGGCTTCAGACACTCGATCTGTTCTTGTGCATCTGTTTTAGTTGTCGCTATGCCAGCTACAGCAAATCCCGGAACCTTCTCAACAAACCGCCTGTTAATTTCCGCAATCCTTATATCATCCTCTACAATCAATAGCTGCAGTGTCTCTATATCGTATACATGTTCAGGCAAGCCACCCACCTCATTTGCTTCTTTCTTTTGGAATGCTGATTGTAAAGACCTTCTCACCCGATTGCATCATTTGATAGCCCAGTGTTCCTCCGAGCAGCTCCAATGATTTTCTGACCAGGTCCAGCCCGTATCCCCTGCCAGAATCTTTCTTGGTCGAAAATCCCCGTTCGAACATTCTCTGCTCTGCTTCTTCCAGGATTTCAGGCCCTGTATCCGCAATTTCTATCAAAAATTGATGGCCGGCATCAGAGAGGTAGACGGTTACTCTTTTTTCATCGTGCTCGCTCTCCAGCGCAGATTCCATTGCATTGTCAATCACATTTCCAAGTACCGTTATGATATGTTCACGGCTTAAGTGCTCAGGAATATCGATAAAACGGCTGTCCCTGTCTATATGAAATTCCAGTTTAAGTTCATTTGCCCGGTTGTATTTACCGATCAGCAAACCTGCAATGACAGGATCTGGAATATTTTTCATCATGAAACGGATCATATTCTGATGGTTATCCGATTCTCTTACGATCAATTCCAAGGCTTCATCATATGATTTGAGCTGGATCAATCCAGAGATCAAGTAGAGTTTATTTGAATATTCATGGGTCTGCGCGCGGAGTGAGTCGGCATAGCTTCTGACCTGAGAGAGCTCCTGGGTGAGCCGGTAAAGCTCCGATTTATTTCTGAAGGAGGAAACGGCCCCGATTACTTTTCTATGGTTATCGTAGATCGGTATGCGATTCGTTACCACGATCTTACTGTTGATTACAAATTCCTGGTCGAATTGGGGAGCGCCACTGTTGATGACTTCAAGCAGCTTTGACTCCGGAAGAACTTCAAGCACGTGCCGGCCGCAGATCTCCGTCGGGCTTTTTACATCCAGCAATGACATAGCCGCAGTATTGGCTAATGTGATCTGACCTTCCCGATTAATCGCGATAATTCCTTCTTTTATCGCTTCGAGTATCGTTTCCTTCTCTTGATACAGCTGGCCGATTTGGGCAGGTTCCAGCCCGTGGATTGCCTTCTTGACTCTTCTTGCAATAAAAACGGATCCCATGATTCCTAATATAAGGCAGAACATGCCCATCATAAAAATTTTGACCTTGTAAGGATGTGAAACCTCTTCAATTCCTGTCAGTAAAAAACCGACAGATACGACACCGATGACTTCTCCTCGTTCATCGAAAATCGGAGCCTTCCCCCGTATGGATGGACCCATAGAGCCGATTGCTTCTGAGATTTGTTCCTTTCCTGACAGTGCTTTTTCATTATCACCGCCGACCATCTTCTTTCCGATTCTGTCGGACAGCGGATGGGAATAGCGGATGCCTTTCTTGTTTCCAACCGTAATAAACTGAGCACCTGTTTTTTTTCTGATTTTCTCCACGTAAGGCTGAATGGTTCGAGAAGGTTCTTTATCCTTGAATCCTTCAACAACGGTCCGGCTGACCGCAATGGACTCTGCTACGTTCAGTGCTCTTTGGCCCATCTGCTCTTTTAGCGTATCTGAAAACATATTTTGATAGAGTAAGGACAGGAGAAGGATGACAATTAAAAGAAGCGAGCAAATAAATAGGATCAATTTCGTCTGAAGCCTCATATGCCACCTCGAGCCGCTCATTTTTCCAATGAAAAAGCAAAGAAAAGACTGGCTGCACGCAGCAAGTCTCCTAAGCCTCTTCATTAATAATAACTTGTTTGCCTCTTAATTTCAGCAGGACCGGAACCAAAATCCATAATACGGCAATGACAATAAAAATAAGTGAGACTGGTTTTTGAATAAACACTAAAAAATCTCCGTTTGACGACGTTAACGCTCTTCTCATATTGTTTTCGATCATCGGTCCGAGTACAAGCCCCAGCACTAGCGGTGCCAGAGGGAAATCGTTCGAAGCAAGAAAGTAGCCGGCAATGCCGCAGCCGATCAATAAAAAAAGATCGAACGTATTCACCTGGACAGCATATACACCGAATATTGAAATGGCAACGATCAATGGGAGGAGATATTTTGCCGGCGTTTCAATGATCTTCGCGAAAACCTTAACGAGCGGCATGTTTAGGATGAGCAGCATCAAGTTGCCGATGAACATACTCGCGATCAGGCCCCACGCAACATCTGGATGATCTTCAAAAAGCAGCGGGCCCGGCTGGATATTATACATGATCAGCGCGCCCATAAGGATAGCCGTTGTTCCTGAGCCTGGTATTCCAAGAGTCAGAAGCGGAATCATCGCCCCACCTGAAGCTCCGTTATTCGCTGATTCAGGCGCAGCCACTCCGGCAATGGCTCCCTTGCCAAATTTTTCGGGATTCTTGCTTAGCTTCTTCTCCATAATATAAGAGAAGAAAGAAGCGAGTGTCGCTCCGGCACCAGGCAGGACTCCGACGAAGAAACCAAGCAAAGAACCGCGGACAATAGGTCCAGAGCTTTCCTTAAAGTCTTGTTTAGTAGGAAAGATCCTTCCTACTTTAGCAAGGTCGCCCTCATTGTTTTCTTTGTGGAGGATGGTTTTAAACACTTCTCCAAGAGCGAACACCCCGACTGCAACGGTCAAGAATTCAAGGCCGCCGTATAAGGATGCGATGTCATAGGTAAAACGGGAAACGCCTGACACCACATCCATTCCGATGGTCGACAGCATCAGGCCGAACACCGTCATCATCCATGCTTTTGTCATTGAGTTTCCCGCCAGTCCGCTCACCGCTGCCAGGCCGAGAAGCATCAAAGAAAAATATTCAGCGGGGCCGAATTTCAGTGCGACCTCTGATAGTGGTTCGGCCAAAAGAGCCAATGCCACCAATGAAACGATTCCTGCAAAAAACGAACCGATGGCTGCGATCGCCAGTGCAGAGCCTGCCCTCCCCTGTTTTGCCATCTGATACCCATCAAGCGTGGTCACGACCGATGAAGATTCCCCTGGTGTGTTTAATAGAATGGAAGTCGTAGACCCTCCATACATGGCTCCATAATAAACACCCGCCAGCAATATGATCGAACTGGTAGCCGCTGCGGCAGGATCCATGCCGCCTGTCATCGAGGCGGTAACGGGGATCAGCAATGCTACTCCACTCATCGGTCCAATGCCTGGCAGTACACCTACTGCCGTTCCAATCAGCACACCGACGAAAGCAAATAATAGGTTGTGAGGCTGAAGAGCGGTTTGAAAGCCTTCAGTAAGAAATTGTATGGCACTCATGAATGTCCCCCCTTAACAACAATTTTTCCGCCTTATCCAAGCCAAACCGGCAATCCCGGCAGTGTGCCCTTTAGAATTTCTGCAAACAGGATATAAACACCGGCAGAGAAAAGGGCAGAGATGATCAGTGTTTTAACGATTCTTCCTCTTTCCATCGTCTGAAAACCAACGGCCAAAAACAGGAATGTGCTAAGGACATAACCGAGCGGTTCGAGAAGAAAAGCGTAGAGAACAGAAGCAGCCAGGATGATGACAAAACTTTTGTAGTCGAGTTTTTCTTTTCCTTTGTTATGAGCTTCATACTTTAATGTTTCGATGAACAGTTTGATACTTAACAGGCCCAGAATCAGGCCGAGCAAGAAGGGGAACACATTCGGCCCCACATTGCTTCCATATGAAGAGTGTGAAATCCTCTGGCTTTCGATCATAAAGGCTGCTCCCAGCACAAAAAAGAGCAGGCTTGCATACCGGTCAAATGTTTTACTCATGTTTCGACCTCCGTTTTTTGATGAAAAAGAACGGAGAAGAGCCCTTCTCTTCTCCGAGAGCAGCGTTATTTCTTTTCCATTCCGAGCGACTTCAGCATATCTGTAATTTGAGTTTCCTGCTCTTTAAGGAAACTCGTAAATTCTTTGGAATCCTTATAGTCCGCTTCCCACCGGTTCCGTTCAAGTTCTGCCTTCCATTCTTTGCTCTCTGAAAGTTTTTTAAGCTTCTGCTGCCAATACTTCTTCGCATCGGGGGCCATTTCTTTCGGACCGAAAACTCCTCTCCAAATCACAAATTCCGCATCAATTCCCTGTTCTTTTAACGTAGGAACATCTTTAAAATCACCAGATAGGCGCTCAGGAGACTCCACGGCAAGAAGCTTAATCTTCCCTGACTTTAAATATTCGCCTAATGAGGATACATCCGTCGCTATGACATCACTGTTACCTCCAAGAAGAGAGGCTACTGCTTCTCCACCGCCATCATAGGCCACGTATTTAATGGCCTTCGGATCGATCCCGGCCTTATATGCCGGCAGTATAGCGACCAGATGATCCATCGAGCCAGGAGCTGAACCTCCAGCGACCGTTAATGATTTAGGATTTTTTTTCAAGTCAGCCAATACTTCTTTTAGAGTGTTATACTTCGAATCGGCTTTTACTGCGACCGCTCCATAGTCCTTTGTCAGCTGTGCAAGAGGTGTCGTGTCCTTATATCCGAAAGGGCTGTTTCCCTCCTCTTTAAGGTTGTTTACAAGAATAGGAGGAGAATTCACAAACAGCTTGTAATCATTCTTTTTGTCCTGAGACGCGTACTCGGCCATAAACACGGCGCCTCCTCCACCCGGTTTATTCTCAACCGTCATCGTCTGGTCCACCAGTTTCGTTTCCCCTAAGATCTTAGTAAAAGATCTTGCTGTTAAATCCCAGCCTCCTCCGGCACCGGATGGAGCAACGACCGTGATGGCTTTTTCCGGATAATCGGATTTTGCTGTTCCGTTTGCTCCGCTGCTGCATGCTGCGAGGCCCAAAGTCAGAGAACCTGCCAATAACACCTTCGACCACAATAATGTCCTTTTCATTCCATACATCCCCTTTTTGTTAGCGCTTACATAAAATTATCATATCAATAGTTTTCAGAATTTATAGTTTATATACATAAAGAGCATTTTGTTCATAAAGTTCATATGTTTTTCTTGGAAACTTTTACGAAGTGTAGTTTTAAGTTAGTTGGGGGAAAGAAGAATGAAGAGGTGAATATACGTGCATCGATTAAAGAAGGAAGATCCTCCATTAAAATCTGCTTTTTTTCATTTTATTTTTCCGTTCTCTCTTAAAAATGAATGCTTGGACAGACTTGTGGATTATCTAAAAAGCATTGGCTATCAATTCTTTGACCTAGAGGACAAAGCACAAGAGAATGCTTATTATGGCGGTGAGAACAAAGTCTCTCATAAAAACCTGAAACACTACTTTCTTCCGTTTACTTCAGACGTTTTATTTCCAAAAACGGAGGATCCCATTACATTTCGAAGGTATTCAAAACGTGTGGATATAAATGCTGAACTGCAATCTGGCCAAGTAAAGGCACCATTCAAAATCCATTCCATCGATGTGTTCTTGCTGCCGTTTGAACTAGGCTTCATTACCATTCGTACGGAGCTTAACCAAGTTTCATATTCTGAAGCGATTGAATTTGCTGCACGTTTCAGAGTGCTTGAAAACCGATCACGCGAGGATCGTGAAGCGGTCATCACCCACGAGGGCCAGCCTTACAAACAAGTGGAGAATTTTCTGTTTAGTGCCCTGCTTCCCGGCTTTACTTCTTATTTGAATGTCGAGAAGGTCAATGGAGCGTATTTTGAATCACTGCCCTTTTTTATCGATGAACGGATGTATGTGCAGGGGCTTTTTCAATTTCAGAGCGGGGCGGAGTTTGAAGAAACAGACTTGTTTCGGGGCTCCCAGCTGGATGGGGTCGATGAACAGGGCCGTCCTCATATGAGCGCGAGCAGCCGGGATTTTATTCATGAATACTGCTTGCAGAACAGCCATACAAGATGGGCTCCTCACACTTACTTTTTGGTAGATGAACATGTTTTTTGCTGTTTGACGAGTGAAGAAGATGGACAGGCCGCAAAGATCATCGATCAGATGTACGGAGAATATTATTACGGTTTGCTGTTAAATCTTTTCCATAAAATTGTACTTCTTCAACTATCCAATGAATATGCCCATGTTCATCTCGAACGGGACAACAAGAAAACACAAAAACTGATCGGTGAGATCACGATGTTCTCAGCCAAATACTTCTTTTTGGAGCTTGCGACGCAAAGCCAGGGGCGGGAAATCTTCATCCTGCTGAAAAAGACCTTTAAAAACCAAGATTTATATGAAGATGTCAAACAGACGCTGTCCACTCTCTATCAATACCAGGGCGAAAAATCGTCCAAAAGGAATAACTATCTCATATCCATTCTAACCATCTATACTGTGATAACAGGAATCTATGGAATGAACCAAGTGATCGAAGAATTAAAAGGCCCTATTAAATGGAAAGCCTTTCAGAAGTTTGGTTTCTTTGAATACATCGCGTTGTTCGTTACGGTATCCGGCATTACCGTCAGCATCCTGCTTGGAATCTCCTTTTTGACCAAGTGGATCCGCGAAAAAAGAAACATGAATGGTATTGAGGAAAGAAAGAAGAACCCCAAATCTGATAGACATTTAACTGTTTCTTCTAAACTTTGAAAAATAGTTGAAAACATAAACAGAGGTCTAGTCCGCCTTTTGCTCCCTATCATATGATATCTTAACCGGAATTTTATTCTGGAAACCATTTCAAGGGGGATGCTCTAATGGGCTACGAAAAGCAAAAACACGATTACTGGAAAAAGAAGCATGAATCATCTTCCTCTTCTTCCTCTTCTTCCTCTTCTTCAAGCTCTTGCCACTGCAAAAAGAGAAGGAAAAAACGCTGCTGCAAAAGACGTCACTGCGGCTGCTTCAGCTGGATCTAACCTTTAAAAAACGTCTTAAAAAGAAGAATCCTTTTAGGGTTCTTCTTTTTTTCGCTTTTAGTTCCGTGTTTTCAATTTGGAATCAGATCTGTATTTTCCTTTGTGAAGTGATACATTTTTTGGAAACGAAAAACCGATTTTCCTACGCTAAGGAAGGAAGAACGGCTTTTGTTGTTTGTTTATTGTGCATTGTGCTATTCGTTCTTCGTTAACTTAGTGAGTAAGCTGATCGTTTGGAGGTTCAGTGAAACATGCCGCCGGAAGCCTCGATTCGCTGCGCGTTGACCCAGCCCATTTCGTCGGTGCACAATGACACGACAAGGCCGCCAATATCATCGGCTTCCCCAACCCTGCCTAACGCCGTTTGAGAACCAATAAAGTCAGTCTTTAAACCCCTGATTGTCCCTTACTGCCCCTCCTTGGAAGTCCGTAGCAATCGCTCCCGGAGCGATCGCATTAACCCGGATGCCTCTGCTTCCCCATTCCTTTGCCATATACCTTGTCAATACTTCGATGGCACCTTTCATGACAGCGTAAGCTCAATAGCCTTCAAGGGCAAACCGGTTCAATCCAGTCGAAACATTATCAGAAATACGGGAAATTAACTTCTGTGTTAAGAAAAATACACCCTTGATGTGCACGTTCACCAAACTGTCGAACTGTTCCTCAGTAGTATCCGCAAGCGGAGCGTACATCCCGAATACAGCATTGTTAATCAAAACGTCGAAATGCTCCGTATTCCATTTTTCTTTAAGTACATCGGTAAATCGGGATGCGAACAGTTCGAAGGTGGCGATGTCACCCGCATCCACAAAGAAAAGGTCAAAGTTGAGGAACTTATTTCTGAAACTACGAGTATCAGTCTCCCTGTCTTCGGGTTGTAAGTTGCCTTGACAGGGACCATTTGATCAGTCGGTAGTACCTCAATCCATTGGTCGAAAACTTGGAAGTTCTTATCTTTATTATTATATAGGTTCTGTGTCTCTATCAATGGTTTTTGCACCAGCACCGTTAACCGGATATTGCTGTTCTTTATTCCTATTAAGGTATTTTGTCACCAGAACTACTATTCGAGGTAATGCTTTTTCTTTGATGATATAGGGCCCTTGTCGGTTAGATTGATAGAGTGGCTCTTTTCAGCGAGGGACAGCCTCGAGGAACGAAACAGGAGAGACGAAGAAGTTCAAGGGCACCGTTTGTTCGCCACGATGTGCAAAGCGAGTATCCGATGGGTAGGCAAGTTCTTTATGTGCATAGCATTCCGAAAGACCGAGTTGTGATTAATTTGTATAAAAAGGAAGCAAACGAATGAACGAAATAGAGAGAGTTTGGCTATTCTGTTTTATTAACTAATAAAGATATAACGCAAAAACCCTTTTCATTGATTATCCTAAAAAAGTGTTTTTTGGAAAAAATAAAAGAATAAAAAATTATTGACTTCAAAAAAAGTTTCTTGTAAGGTTAAACCTAACTTTATACGGAGAACATCCTTATCGTGAGTCGGGGGAGGAAATTGGTCCTAAGATCCTGCAGCAACCTGTTATTTTCAAGAAAAACGTTTTTCTTGTGAATAGTAAGGTGCTAATTCCAACAGACATTAGTGTCTGGAAGATGAGGAAGAGAAATTTGACCTCTTCCTCAAGGAAGAGGTTTTTTTGCTGTTCTATATAGTTATTAGGATACTCTAAGAATTTACAAGGAGGCAGATTATGACTGAGGTTGGTTATTGGTTTATAGGTTTTGCGCTGGCTTATACATTTTTTCTTATTTTTGTAAGTTCGATTGCCAGAAAAAGAGCAACAAATGGCAGTGGCTTCTTTGTGGGCGGGAGAGGGTTTAATACATTATTTGTTACGGTATGTATTACGGGCCTTTTCTCTGGTTCCTCTTATATATCTATTTTAGAGCTTAGTTATCTTACTGGAATATCAGCTATCTGGTATGGTGTGGCGGAGACCATCCACATATTAATTATTGCATTAGTATTAATTGCGCCTTTCAGAAAAAGAGCACTTATAACCATATCGGGTTTGTTAGGAGACCGTTACGGCGAAAAAGTTCGGGGGATCGCTGGGGTAATTACAGCTTTTACATTTCCAATGTGGTCTGTGGCTACAGCGCTTGCTTTTGCCTCTGCATTATCTGTTTTTACAGGAATCTCCCTTATCGCGTCGGTTGCGTTGACTGCGTTACTGTTGTTGATCTATTTGCACTTTGGTGGAATGTGGTCAATTTGATTTACACAGCTCAGCAATGTAATTGTTTTTTTCATTATGCTTGCAATAGGAACATACGCATTCTTTATCAATCCGGGTATCGAGGGGATTCATACCCTGTTTGCGGAGAAACCCCAATTTGCTTCGTGGGATGGAGCTGGTATTCAGACTATCATTGCATGGTTTGGGACATTTTTGTTTAATGTCATCCTTGCCCAAGCCGCTTTTCAAATGGCTCTTTCCTGTAAAACGCCTGAACAGGGACGCCGCGGATTAATTTATGCTTCTGTATTAGGTATCCCCCTCATTGTAGGTGCGGTGTTATTTGGTCTTGCGGCTGCGTCAGTTGTACCAAATGAAACACGTGGATTAGTTGCGGTGCCCCTTTATTTAATGCAGACGCTTCCTGCCCCTCTTGTGGCTTTATTCTTCCTTGGGTTCTGGGCTGCTGCTCTGAGTTGGGGAGCACCATGCCAGTTTTCAGGAGCTACAAGTCTTGGAAGGGATGCCGGCAAAGCTTTTAACCCGGAGGCAACAGAACTGCAGCTTGTGGGTTATACAAAAAAATCCTTAGTTTTGTTAACTGTATTAATGGTTATTTTTGCGTTGCTTCGTTCGGAACAGTCTGCGTGGTGGAATGTTTTTGCATGGGTAACCCGTAATTCCGCTACTTTTGCCCCAGTGGTAGCTGCACTTTTCTGGCCAATTGCTACAAGGAAAGCTGCAGTGGTTTCTTTATTTGCCGGATCTGCTTCAGGGCTCATTTGGTACCATCTGGGCGGATGGGAAGTTAATGAATTCTATAAAAATGTCCATCCTGTTTGGATCGGTATGATATTTAACATCCTTACACTTATGATAGTAAGTTTAATCGATAATGATGGAGTGTTGGAGTGGAGGTTTTCCTTCCGTAGTCTAGGTTTCTTTTCCATTCTATTTTCAATCTTTTCTACGATCTTTCTCTTTCAAGCAATGGGATCTCTGCAAAAAAAAGGGTTAACGGGTCTCGTTTTATTACTGATTGTGTCAGGTCTGTTTTTGGCAGCCATGAACTTTATACGAGAAAGAAAGGCGCTTGGAGAGGGACAACAGCAAACCATGTTCAATAAGAGTTAATAAAAAAACCGGTCTTTATTTGAACTGTAACCTGAATAATGGACAGCTAAAAAAACCCCTAGTCGGGTTTTTTTATGTTCCTATTCCTTAATCTTGTTTATAATCAACACAATTAGATATTCGGGGGGATCAAATATGAGTAATATATTATTTAATACCTTTCAGGTTGCACAGTTAGAGAAGAAATCCCAATGATAAACAGGTATCAGAACGTTCTATTTCTTATCATCCAGACTTTGAACTTAAAGTGGCCAACGAAAAACTGTCAAAAACCAAATCAAAAAACAATGGCATTTAATTGTTCTTTTTGCTCATTAAACAAACAGCTTTCGATATGCCATGGTTGCTTAAAATGAAAGATACTTTCAATATCTTGTACTTCTATTAACATACAGGATCACCCGCTCCTTCTACTAGTTTAGAATCCAGTATGGACAAGGTTAAACAGCGAAGAAGGATATTTTAAAAGTAAGAAAGCAATATTTTAAAAATCTAAAATACTGAATTCTGTTATTATTGCCATTGAAAACGCTTTCAAAACAAAGGAGGTTGATGGTATGTTAAGAACCAAAGCAGCTGTCACGCATGGTAAAGGAGAGTCATTCAAAATCGAGGACATTACGATAGATGATCCAAAGGTTGGAGAGGTGCTCGTTCGTATTCAGGCTACTGGGATTTGTCATACTGATTTGATTGTTCGAGATCAATATTATCCTGTTCCTCTACCTGCTGTATTGGGTCATGAGGGTTCAGGTATTGTTGAAAAGGTAGGAGAGGGAGTCAGCAGCGTTAAACCTGGTGATCATGTGGTTATGTCGTATAGTTCTTGCGGGGATTGTTCAAATTGCCGTAGTGGTGACCCTTATGCCTGCAATCAGTTTTTTGAGCTAAACTTTACAGGTACTATGAAAGATGGATCTTGCAGGTTACACCAGGATGGAAGGGACGTTCATAATTTCTTTGGTCAATCTAGCTTTGCTAATTTTTCCATCGTCTCTGAAAGAAATGTTGTTAAAGTTCCAAAAGATGTTCCACTTGATTTATTAGGGCCATTAGGATGTGGGATTCAAACTGGGAGTGGAGCCGTCCTAAATAAATTGAAACCTAAAGTGGGATCAAGTATCGTCATTTTTGGATGCGGAGCAGTAGGTTTAAGTGCTGTCATGGGTGCAAAGGTGGCAAGCTGTACAACGATTATTGCTATAGACTTTAACGAAAGTCGCTTGGAATTAGCCAAGGAACTTGGTGCCACCCACACCATTAATCCGAAAGATACAAATTCGGTTGAAGAAATCCAAAAAATAACAGGAGGCGGTGTGAATTATTCCATTGAAACCACTAGCCGTCCTGAAGTTTTACGTCAAGCTGTTGATTGTCTAGCTACTTTAGGACAAGCCGTAGTCATTGGTGCTCCACCGGTAGGGACTGAAGTTCATTTAGATGTAAATACCATTTTATTTGAAAGATCAGTGATTGGTGTTTTACTTGGATCGGCTGTTCCTCAGATGTTTATCCCGAAATTAATTGAACTTTATAAGCAAGGGAAATTTCCGTTTGATAAATTAATAAAATTTTATAGTTTGGAAGAAATCAACCAAGCGAGTGCAGATTCAGAATCAGGAGTGACAATTAAACCAGTTCTAAAAATAGGTTAAATTTTGAGAGGGGGAAATGAAAATGACTGTAAAAACACTTAAATACTCTGAGTGGAGCAATAACCTGGTTAATGGTAGCTGGAGAGAAGGATCTAGTGAGAAAACTTGTACAGTAACGAACCCTTATAATGATGAAATTCTGACAGAATTGAAGTTTGCGAGTAAAAATGATATCCATGAGGCATATGTGGCAGCTGAAGAGGCCCAAAAAAGTTGGGCAAAAGTTGCTCCTTACAAAAAAATTAGCATTCTTGAAAAAGCTGCTCAAATTATGCAAGATAAGAAAGAAGAACTGGTCCAACTTCTTATTGAAGAAACAGGAAGCTCGCATTTAAAAGCCAGCGTAGAAGTTGACTGCAGCATCGGCGATATAAAACTAGCTGCCACTTTTCCATTATTGATGGGGGGATCGATTCGTCCATCCGCCATTCCAGGAAAAGAAAACAGAGTTTACCGTGAACCTACAGGAGTTGTTGGCGCCATCACTCCTTGGAATTGGCCTTTACATTTAACAATGCGAGTCGTTGCACCTGCCATTGCTACTGGAAACAGCATAGTTGTGAAACCAGATCTGCAAACCCCTATTACTGGCGGTCTTATCATTGCCAAAATCTTTGAAGAAGCTGGGCTTCCAAACGGAGTCATTAACGTGACTGTTGCCGATCTTGAAGAAATAGGTGACTCCTTCGTAGAACATCCAGTTCCAAGTGTCATTTCATTTACAGGTTCTACTGCTGCTGGAAAACATGTAGGCTCACTTGCAGTCAAGCATGTTAAAAAGCCTGCCTTGGAACTAGGAGGAAACAATGCTTTTATCGTTTTAGATGACGCAAATTTAGACGAGGCTGTTTCTGCAGCAACGTTTGGTAAATTCATGCATTCAGGCCAGATTTGTATTGCGATTAATCGTATCATTGTAGATCGTAAATTATATGAACCGTTTATTGAGAAATTTTTAGAACAGGCTGCAAAGGTTAAAGTTGGGGATCCGCGTGAGAGTAATACAATCATTGGCCCAATGATCAATCGAAAACAAGTGGATAGAGCATTGAGTATTATCGACAAAAGTGTGGAGCAAGGAGCAAAATTAATTAAAAAAGGAAATGTCGAAGGTAATCTCATGGAGCCGTTTGTCCTTGTAGATGTAACAAATGATATGACAATCGCCCAAGATGAAGTGTTTGCTCCTGTAGCTTGTATTATTCCAGTAGATAATGAAGAAGAAGCCATTAAAGTGGCTAATGACACCCCATTTGGTTTAAGCGGCGCAGTATTTTCAGGCTCACTTGAAAGAGGAATCGATGTCGCCAAACAGATTAAGACAGGCATGATTCATGTTAATGATCAAACAATCAATGTCGAGTCTAATGTTCCATTTGGCGGAGAGAAAAGTTCAGGTTTAGGCAGATATTGCGGTGAATGGGCATTCGAAGAGTTTACAACTGTTAAATGGATATCCATTCAAAAGGAACCTAGACAATATCCATTTTCATAAGGTTATGATCAGCCTGGAGGGAACAATTTTATGTTGCGCTTCCTCTTTGCAAATTCTAATAATATTGTCCAACTGACATATACCAGACCTCCTTTACGCGGAAAAAGTAATGAAAGTTTATGCGCCTTGTTTCAATATACATGTATATTGAAACATGTAATTAGAAAGTATAAGTATTGCAGAGAACGAGCTCTTCCATCTGCATAGGAATAGGAAAACGAATAGTGAGAGACTTTCTGTTTTGCTGGGCACCTTTTAGGTGCCTTTTTGTGCGACGGGCAGTCGCATTTGTCGTGGTATACCTCCACAGCTCTTCTAGGACGATATTGTGAGGTATTGATTGAAAGAGATGCGGAAAGTAGAGAGACTCGTAGGCGAAAGGGCAGATCCTAAATGCAATGAGTGTGAAGCACGGCGGCGGGGTAAGTTGGCGATTTTTCGAAAAGTGAGGAAGCTCCTTTTCATTTAAAAGAGTCTGTTGCGGACTTGCGAGATGAACAGCTTGATATGCCATATCGTCCGGTGGATGGACAATCCGTCAAGTGGTTCATCATCTTGCAACGTGATATTTTCCACCCTAACATTTTGGTTATGCCCCGCGATGATCGCGATGCCATCCTGTGAGTAATTCATATCAATAGCGGCGAAGCCCTCTCCGATAAATGTAATATTTTTTTCTCCTTTATATCCCCCATACACTCCGCTCTTGGCCGATTTGGATGGCCTTATCAGCTGAAAGATGGATTTGGCTGATGCAAAGGCACTCTTACCAGTCTTTGTACCTTTAACAATTTTCACACCATCCTTGAATTTAAGCGTAACATTCGAAGGAACGTACAATGTATTTAACGTACAATGTATTTGAGATCGAGTACGTTCCCTTTTTTAAGATGAGAGTACCTCCCCCGGTCTTTTCAAGCTGTTCAAGGTATGACCGAATCAGGTAATAATGCTTTGTATAGAAATTGTACGTACTAAAGTTCATCATGAGCCCTTTATACGTTTTACTGCTCGGATTCACTGTGTAGGTTGGTGCGGCGGCGCTGGCTTGAGCTGGAAGGATGATACTGGCCGCCAGGGCTGCTGACAAAAACAATTTCATTGCTTTTTACGCATAGCTATTTTTCCCCCTATGAATGGCTTTCCACCTTTATTATCGTCCACTGATTTCCATTTATTAGTTCAATATCTAGAGGGGCGCAAACAAAGATGATGTATACTTTTTTTCTTGCTGTATGGTTAGAAAAGTGTAAAATAGGAAAGTCAGATGGTTAATAATATGAAATTTTATATCTGTTTTAATGAATAGTCAGTTTTCATAGAAAGGTGGTTCCCTTGTTTGAATAAAAAAATCATACTTTATTGTGTTGGTTTCGCTGCGTTTTTTGGCCCTTTAACCCAAACGATCTATACACCGATCCTCCCTGAGATCCAGCACCAATTTCAGACCTCGGGGTTCATTGTGAATTTAACCATCTCTATCTTTACCTTTGTGCTCGCGATGATGCAGATGGTATATGGCCCGCTAACGGATAAGATCGGACGCCGTAGAATTTTGCTTCCGGCGATACTGCTTTATATTGCAGCTTCTGCTGGAGCCGCATTGTCTCCATCCATCTGGGGATTGCTGTTTTTCCGGGCTGTTCAGGCAGCTGGCATTGCTGCGGGATCCGTAGTGGCAACCACTGTTATCGGAGACATTTTTGAAGGAAAATCACTTGGGCGATCAATGGGCACCTTTCAGACACTGGTGACCCTTGGTCCAGTGGCAGGACCGGTTGTAGGCGGCTTTGTTGGTGGTTATACTGGATATCAAGGTGTGTTTTGGGTTTTGACAGGAACGGGCCTACTCATGTTTCTCGCTAACGTGAAGCTGCTTCCAGAAACCAAACCGGAAGGGCCGCAAAGAAAGGGATTCAGTTTTTCCGACTTTACGATTGTACTGAAGCATCGAACTGGGCTTGCGGTTGTCTTGCTGGGATTTATTCAATATTATTCGTTTTATAATTTTCTTGTATTTCTTCCGAATCTTTTGGCTTCCTTCTACGGATTATCGGCGAGCCAAAAAGGATTGGTCTTTCTTCCGATGTCGATGTTCCTTGTGATTGGCAGCTTTGCAGGAGGGCGGCTGCAGGAAAGAGGCAATGCGAGGACTTTCCTCATTATAACTTCCTCGCTAAATGTGCTGGCGACTGTACTGTTTGTTATCCTTTCGCCTTTATCATTGCCCGTATTGATTTTTAGCATTTCACTGTTTGGACTGTGCCTCGGATTATCGCTTCCTGTTCAAACAACCCTTCTGGCAAGAGCTTTTACCCAGAACCGTGCAACGGCGATCGGTGTTTATAACTTTTTCAGATATTTGGGGATGGCTGCAGGGCCGATTGTCGGTTCTGTGTTTTATCAGCTTGGAGACCGTATCGAATTCTTGTTTGCTGCTTTTCTCTTTGCTGCTGCCGTCATTTTTGCCCGCCGCCAGTTTTTGAAGACGGAACACTTTCAAGTGAACTAATATGCTGAAAGGGGACTCATATTGATTCAGAATATAATAGAAGACGTTATGGAGGTCTGCCTTTTAGCAGGCAGACTTATGCTTCAGAACGGTGCTGAGACATACCGGGTGGAAGATACCATCACACGCCTCGCACAAAACTATGGAATGGAAGCGGTCCAGGTTTTCGTAACACCAACAGCTATTATTCTCTCCTTGCTGGAAAAAGGAAGTACGATGGATTATACAAAGATTGTAAGAATCGTCGACCGGTCGACAGATCTGCATGTGGTTGTCCTTGTCAATGACCTGTCACGAAAAGTCGCCCATGAATCGCTGTCACTGGAGATCGCACAAAAAGAATTAAAGAAGATCGAGGCCACTCCTGAAGCGTACCCTGCATGGGCTCAGATCGCAGCAGCCACTCTTGTGAGCGGCTGTTTCGCTCTTATGTTCAAAGGCAACTGGAACGACTTTACACCTGCCATGATCGCAGGAGGAGCAGGTTACGCTATTTTCTTATTTTCAAAACGATACGTTTCCGTCCGCTTTTTCTCTGAGCTGCTGGCCGCCTTCTTTATCGGCTTGATCGCGAAGCTCGCCATTACGGCCGGCTTGGGGGATCAGCTGGATAAGATCATTATCGGAGCGGTCATGCCGCTTGTGCCAGGTGTGCTAATCACCAATGCGGTACGGGATCTCATGGCCGGCCATCTTGTTTCAGGAATCTCATTAGGAGCAGAAGCGATGCTGACCGCCTTTGCCATCGGAACCGGCATTGCCTTTGTTATCGTGACGCTGTGAGGAGGAGATTTTATGAATATGATTGAAGCCATTTGGACGAGCTTTATTGCATCAGCCGGGTTTGGAATTTTATTTAATGTTCCTAAAAAAGCGGTCATCCCCGGCGGCATCTGCGGGATGATCGGCTGGCTGATCTTTGAAGGGATGTCCGGAAACAGCCAGTTTGACCTTGTTCTCGCAACAGCCATGGCCTCTTTTGTGGTCGCTGCTATCAGCCACCTGTACGCCCGGATTCGCCGCATGCCTGTCATCATCTTCAGTGTCGCCGGCATCATACCTCTTGTCCCAGGCGGAGGTGCCTATGACACGATGAGGCAGCTGGTCGAGAATGATTACAACGCCGCAATCCAGCTCGCTTCTCAGACCTTTTTGATCTCGGGGGCGATCGCATTCGGGCTTGTCCTTGCCGGAACCATTATTCCGATCATTTTACAAAGCCAAAGAACGGTGAGATAAAATAAAGAACTGACAATATGCCAGTTCTTTTTTTATGCCATGAAAACGGCCCCGTATCCAATAGCAGCCACGATTACGATGACTGGAGATACTTTGAATTTTTCCATCAGCAGAAAACTGGCTGCAGCAATGGATACTGTCTGGATCCATCCGGAGACGCTGACGGATTCGGCCAAAAAATCATAAGCCATCACTCCAAGAAGTACGGCGATGGTCGGCTTCACAAATAACGTCATCTTTTTTACTCTTGGTGAATCCTTGAACTTATAGATCACACTGAGAAAGACGATCATCAATATGAGGGATGGGGCTACCGTGGCAAACACAGCGACAAAAGAACCAAGAATCCCTCCCTGCATGTAGCCGATATAGCCAGACATCTTCGTGGCGATCGGCCCAGGAAGTGCATTGCCAAGCGCGAGCACTTCCGTAAACTGATTGACAGTCAGCCAGTGATAGCGGCCTACAACCTCATTTTCAATCAAAGGGATGGAAGCTGGGCCTCCCCCGTATCCCAAAATTCCCGGGATAAAAAAAGCGAGGAAAATATGCCAATAAATCATCCCATACCCTCCCCTCTCTCAGCAGATTTCTCGTCATCTTTCTTTTCCGGCTTTAGAAGGGCATAAGCCAAGAGTATCCCTATCAAAACAGCAGGGTGAACCTTAAGGAGCTGCAGCAGCAGGATCCCGGCTGCCACATGAATCAGGCTGAGCTTCATTCCAAGGCCTTTTTTTGCACTGGTGAAAAACTGCCACGTCAGCACTGCTAGCATTACGGCTACAACAGGAAGCACACCCTTGGTCATCCCTTGAACCCACGGCTTATCCTTATACTGTGCGAGTGAGGTCAGAAGGACAATCATAAGCAAAATGGTCGGAAGAATGGAAGAAAGAAGTGCCGTAAGCATTCCTGTCAATCCGGCCACCCGGTAGCCGATGTAACCCGCCATCTTTGTGTTGATCGGGCCCGGTAAAGCATTTCCAAGCGCAAGCACATCACCAAATTCCTCATCATTCATCCATTTGAACTTTTCTACCACTTCTTTATGTACGAGCGGTATGGAAGACGGACCGCCTCCATAGCCTAGGATGCCTGATCGAAAAAAGGCAATAAATAATTGTAGATAGGTCATTAATGCATCAAATCCTTATGAAAGTTATTTCTACCAGGCAGCCACGGCCCCATCTGTCCGGCCTTCTGTTCCTCCTGCCAGTACACCGGTCTCAGGATTCCGCCATATGATCTGCCCTCTCCCAAAATCCCCTGCGTCCAGTGAGACTTTGACGTGATGGCCTTTCCGTGCCAGCTCCTCGGCAATATGCTGTGGCAGTGAACGTTCAACCAGCACGTGCTTCCCTTCGATCCATTGCCATCTTGGTGCATCAAGTGCAGATTGAGGATTCTGCTGAAAGTCCACTGTATTCATGATGACCTGAACATGTCCCTGGGGCTGCATGTATCCTCCCATAACGCCGAACGGACCGATTGCGTTTCCTTCTTTTGTCAGGAAACCAGGGATAATCGTATGATACGTCCTCTTGCCTGGACGAAGGCAGTTATCGTGGGCGGGATCCAGTGAAAAATCATGTCCCCTGTTCTGAAGGCTGATCCCGGTGTTTGGCACCACGATTCCAGAACCAAAACCCATGTAGTTGCTTTGGATAAAGGATACCATGTTCCCTTCTTCATCAGCTGCAGCAAGATAGACTGTGCCGCCTTTTGGCGGTGTCCCCGGTCCAGGCATCATTGCTTGTCGGCCGATGAGCTCCCTCCGCTCTTCTGCGTATTGATCGGATAAAAGGGATTCAGCTGCTACCTTCATATGAGTAGTATCTGTCACATATTTTTTCGCATCCATAAAGGCGAGCTTGATCGCTTCAATCTGCTTGTGGTACCTGTCCGCTGAGTCCGCTTCAGGAAAATCAAATCCCTTTAAAATGTTAAGTGCCATTAAAGCCACAATTCCCTGGCCATTCGGAGGGATCTCCCATACCTCATATCCTTTATACTCCGCCTTAATCGGTTCAACCCATTCCGGATGGAAAGCCGCAAGATCCTCTTTTCTTAAAAAACCGCCTTCACTTTTGGAGGCTGTGCTGATACTGTCAGCCAGTCTGCCTCTATAGAAGGATTCTGCATTCGTTTCAGCAATTTCCTTTAAAGTAGCCGCATGATCGGGTGAACGCCATACTTCACCGATTTTCGGCGGTCTGCCATCAGGCGCAAAGGTTTCAAACCAGCTCTTAAACTCATTCCCTTTCTGTTGTTTCTTATATGCTTCAAAGGCTCGTTTCCAGTACTTTCCGAGTACTGGAGAAACCGGATAGCCTTCCTCTGCATAAGTAATGGCCGGCTGAAGCACTTCAGTCAGGGGCAGCTTTCCAAAACGGCTCGATAATTCCGCCCATGCTGCAGGTGCACCGGGGACAGTTACCGGATACCATCCGTATTCTGGGATTTTGTCGTACCCTTCGTGCTTAAGAGTTTCAATGGAAATGCTTTGCGGAGCGGGACCGCTTGAGTTCAAGCCATGCAAACTTCCTTTCGTCCAGACGAGCGCAAAAGCATCGCCTCCGATTCCATTCGATGTCGGTTCAACCACGGTCAGGCAGGCTGCTGTGGCAATGGCCGCATCAATCGCATTTCCGCCTTTTTTTAAAACATCCAGGCCGGCCTGGGCAGCAAGCGGCTGTGATGTAGCGACCATCCCTTTTTTACCGTATGTTACAGAACGACGGGAAGTATAAGGATATCGTTCGTGATCATAAAATGATTGTTCTGTTGGTTGGTTAATGATTTGCTGTTTCATGTTCTCACCTCTCAGGCATGCATAACTCGCACATATATTCAGAATATTTTATAAATAGTTTAAATGTTGTTAGGAACAAATACAAATGTTTTACAAATAGCACTTTCATAAACATAAAAAAATCCCGTCCTTTTTCGGACGGGATTACTTTACCTCGTCTATCGGTTTCATATCCATGGTTACCATGTAATCCTTCCCCCATTGGTACATGGCATCCAAAATAGGCATCAGGCTCTCACCTTGCTTCGTCAAAGAATACTCGACTTTTGGCGGAACGACAGGGTAAACTTCGCGGTGGACAATCCTATCTTCTTCAAGCTCGCGAAGCTGGTTAACGAGCATGCGCTGAGTGATGCCGGGTATAAGAGCCTTCAGCTCACCAAACCGTTTCGTTCCTTCTTTCCCCAAGTGCCATAAAATAATCATTTTCCACTTTCCACCGATGACAGATAATGTTAATTCTTTCTCACAGTTAAACAATTTACCGTCCATTCGTGACATCGTATATCACCTCCATCCTTATTATACCTCATAGTATACTTTTTGACACTATGTAATATTAAAGTCAGTACTTAACAAAACGTAAACATGAAGAGTATACTTACAATTGTCCTTGATGGATAAAACAGCCCCCAGAACAAAAACTATGATGATCATCATAGATAAAACACCACAGGAGGAGAAGGCAAAAATGGAACTACAATTAGCGATAGATCTTGTAAATACAGAAGAAGCCATCAAATTAGTGAAAGAGGTTGAAGAACATATCGATATCGTTGAGATCGGTACACCGGTTGTCATCAACGAAGGTCTTAGAGCTGTTAAAGAAATGAAAAAAGCATTTCCGAACTTGAAAGTCCTTGCCGACTTAAAGATTATGGATGCTGCAGGATATGAGGTCATGAAGGCATCTGAAGCCGGTGCAGACATCATTACCATCCTTGGGGCAGCTGAAGATGCATCCATTCAAGGTGCGGTGGATGAAGCAAAAAAACAAAACAAAAAAATTCTTGTGGACATGATTGCCATTAAAGATATCGAAACACGAGCCAAAGAGCTTGATGAGCTTGGCGTTGACTATATTTGTGTCCATACAGGCTATGATTTACAAGCTGTCGGAAAAAACTCGTTTGAAGACTTAAAAGCGATCAAAGGTGTCGTTAAAAATGCAAAAACGGCTGTCGCAGGCGGAATTAAATTAGAAACATTGCCTGAAGTTGTTGCAGCTCAGCCTGACCTTGTTATTGTAGGCGGCGGTATTACTGGACAAGATGATAAAAAAGCAACGGCAGCTGAAATACAAAAATTAGTAAAACAAAGCTAAGGATTTTTCAACATGAATACTTCACATTATTATACAGAAATAGTGAAGGAATTGAGCCGGGCAGCGAACTTAATTTCAGATCAAGAGGCCGAAAAGCTCGTAGATGAACTTCTGAAAGCGAAGAAGATTTTTGTTGCAGGAGCTGGCCGGAGCGGATTGATGGGAAAATCCTTTGCCATGCGAATGATGCACATGGGATTAGATTCCTATGTCATCGGTGAAATCGTTACTCCTAACCTGACCGAGGACGATCTCATCATTTTCGGTTCAGGTTCCGGGGAAACAAAAAGCCTTATTTCAATGGCCGAAAAAGCGAAAAGCATTGGGGGTAAAGTTATTGCAGTGACCATCTTTCCCGACTCGACTCTTGGAAAATTGGCCGATGTCTGCGTAAAATTACCTGGCTCCCCAAAAGATCAATCGGAAAATGACTATAAGACCATTCAGCCGATGGGATCTCTATTCGAACAAACACTTCTGTTGTTTTTTGATGCCGTGATTTTACGGTTTATGGAAAGAAAAGGGCTGGATACCGATACCATGTTCGGACGCCATGCCAATTTGGAATAGATATTCATTAAAAACGGGACAGGACTGCCAAGAGCAGTCCGTTCCTCGTCTACATAAAGGAGGAGAACTAATTGCAAACATTAATAGGAAAAACTGCGCTCATCACTGGAGCCGGAAGAGGGATCGGACGTGCAACAGCCATCGCTTTTGCTAATGAAGGTATCCATGTTGGCCTGATAGGAAAAACCCGTTCAAACCTTGAAAAAACAGCAGCAGAATTGAAAAAATATGGCGTAAAAGTATCGATTGCAGAAGCTGACGTTTCGCATGGCAATGCTGTTGATCAGGCTGTAAAAAGCATTGTAGAGGAGCTCAACTCCATCGATATTTTAATCAATAATGCCGGGATCGCTAAATTTGGCGGATTCCTTGAACTTTCTCCTGAAGAGTGGAAAAATATCGTAGACGTAAATTTAATGGGCGTTTACAACGTTACAAGAGCAGTTCTGCCGGGAATGATCGAAAGAAAAGCAGGCGATATCATTAATATTTCGTCATCAGCAGGGCAAAAAGGTGCACCTATAACAAGTGCGTACAGTGCTTCTAAATTTGCAGTATTAGGACTAACCGAATCCCTTATGCTTGAAGTAAGAAAACATAATATTCGTGTCAGTGCCCTAACACCAAGTACGGTGGCTACAGATTTGGCCATTGATACAAATCTGACGGACGGCAACCCGGAAAAAGTGATGCAGCCTGAAGATATGGCCGAATTCATGGTCTCCCAGCTGAAATTAAACCCACGCATTTTTATTAAAAACGCAGGCATGTGGTCTACAAATCCATAAAGATGATAAATAGCGGTTCCTGCTCATGAGGAAAAAAGGGCAGGAACCGCTCTTTATTGTAAATGAAGGGTAAAAAACCTCTCAAAGGGTATAGGATTTTATACTAATTTTAGGAGGTTGCTTATGAAGGCCGTTACTTTTCAGCTTTGTCGCCTCTACACCGTTCATATTAGGCATCCTCACATCAAGAAGCGCGATGTCCACTCCATTCCATTTACAATAGTCGAACGCTTCCTGGCCGTCATTAACTGTGGCAAGCACGTCAAAATCCCCATACGTGCTCAAAATAATTTTCATCCCTTCCCGAATAAAGGAATTGTCATCCGCGATGATAATTTTTATTTTCATTTTATTCAGCAGATTACGTTCCGCTGCTCACATCCTTCTGTTTGAACTTTCTTCTTTCTTTTAATTGGCTCTATTTTACTAAAAATCCCCTTCACGGTGAAAAAAAGAGCCCATCCGAATGGACAAGCCCCTTTCTGCTACATTTCGTTGATCAGGTTATTGTTTGAGAATATCTCATTTTCTCCAAATATCGTTTATAAGCCGCCTTCACCGCCATGATGACGGAAGGAGTGGAAGGGGTGTAATAATAATCTTCTATTCTCTGAATGAGTCCGTCAATCCCCTGTGCTAAATTATAATTGACGATGACTCTTCTCAGAAAATCGCGAGCTAGTTCCGTAGCAAACGTAAATTCGGCATTAACGATTTCATTGGTTTCCATGTTGATCTCCAGGACGATGCCTGATGTCTTGCAGACTTCAAACATATAGTTTGCCTGCGGTGCTTTCGCATACCCTGTTACGAGCACAGTCTTCATCCCCATTAATTCACCCATTTTTGCCAGACCCCTCTTTATCTGTGATTTGTTTTTACTGCTACAACAAACCCTATGTGCTATCTTACGGGGTTTACTTGAAAAATATATATGTACCCAAAATAAAAAATTCCATTTGACTTAGAGTCAGCTCTAAGTTGTAAGCTTGATGAAAGCAGAAGAAAGGGATGATGGACGATGTATACGATCAGTGAGGCTGCCCGAGACACAGGAATCAGTGCCTATACGCTGCGATACTATGAAAAAATGGGTTTGCTCCCGGCACCCGGAAGAAGGAATGGACACAAGCGGCTGTATTCAACAAAAGATATTGCATTCATCAAGTTTTTAAAAAGCCTGAAAGGTACGGGCATGCCCCTGGAAGAGATAAAAGAGTTTGTACAGGATGGCTGTATATGGGACAGTATGGAAGAAGATCCGGATTACAAACCCGCTCCCACACTGACGAAAAGAGTGGACATCCTGGAAAAACATTTAAGAAACATGGAAGATAAAAAACGAGAACTACAAGCCATCATGGAAATCACCCGGGAAAAGCTTCAAACGTACCACACGTTATTGAAAGAGGAAGAAACGAGATGAAGAATCTATCCGTTTATCTCATGCTCCTCGGTTTTGCGGTGTTTACCGGAGCCACGTTTAATCTTGGCAAATATGCAGTGGGTTATTTTGCTCCGGCCTCAGCTGCCGCCTGGCGCTTTGGCATTGCGGCACTCGTGATTTTCCTGATTTGAAAGCAACGATATCTCAGAATGCTGCTGCCTTCATCGCTCTCGGCCTCATCGGGGTGTTCGGGTTCAACGCTTTGTTCTTCACCGGACTGAAATATACGTCATCGATCAATGGGGCGCTTATCATGAGTACAAACCCGATCTTGACGTCGTTTTTAGCACTGTTCCTGCTAAAAGAAAAACTGACCAAACAGCGCATGGCCGGCATTTTGTTCGACTTCATCGGTGTCGTTTTAGTCATCACCCAAGGTTCCTGGGCAACGTTATTGAGCTTGTCTTTTCCAAAGGAGATCTTATCATCCTTGGCGGAAACCTCTGCTGGGCAAGCTACGGAGTATTTAGCCGGAAATGGGTGAAAGGCAGTTCTTCTCTTGAAACAACGGCATATCCCATGCTGATCGGTGCCGCCGCATTAATTGCTATCTCCTTATTTACAGGCACTTCAGCAGAAAATGCATCTCATCCGCCTGGAGCCTGGGGAGCCATCCTATTCATGGCTTTATGTACGACGGTTCTCGGTTATTTATGGTGGAATGTTGGCATCAAAAAAATCGGCGCCGGCAAAACCTCTTTATTTTTTAACCTTGTTCCTGTCGTTACGATGATCATCTCGGCTATGACAGGAGCAGCCGTCACTGCTTCTCAGCTGTTCGGAGTGGTCTTTGTGATCTTAGGTGTACTGACGGCATCAGGAGTTCTTTCTCTTCCTCCTTCAAAACCGTTCCCATCAAAGATGGAACAGCGAAATCACAATAAAAAGGCTGTCCGCCCTGACTGGCGGACAGCTTTAATGCTTTCTTCTTTTTTTCACAAATAGGATGACAAACAGCAGCAGCCCGATAGCAAGGAGGGCGTACATGATGTTGGAATAGATGTCCATGAACTGAACGACCTGTTCCCAGTTGCGGCCGAATGCTGCTCCGACATAAACGAGAATCGTGTTCCACACGAGCGTGCCGATCGTCGTAAACAGAAGGAACAGACTGAATCTCATACCCGACATTCCCGCCGGAATAGAAATGAGGCTTCGGATGAGTGGAACAAGACGACAAAGAAGCACGGCCCAGTATCCATATTTATCAAACCAGGAATCTGCTCTATAGATATCTTCTCTTTTTAACCGTAAAACTTTTCCCCAGCGGTCCACGATTTTTTCCAATCTGGGAACATCAAGAAAGGTGCCCACTTTGAAAAGAACAGCAGCTCCAAAAACGGAGCCTGCAGTCGCTGCCAGGATGACTCCCCAGATCGAAAGACTGGAGAAAGATGTCATCATGCCGCTGAACGTCAGAATGACCTCAGAGGGGATGGGCGGAAAAATATTTTCAAGGGCAATCATAAAAAAGACGCCGATATAGCCAAACTGCTCAATAATGTCTGTAATCCAATTCTGCATGTAAACCTCCTGAAACAAGCATTCCACCATTTACTACGAAATAAAACCTTTTTGGTTTCATCCAAAGAAGTTTTTATTAATCGATCAGATGGACGATCTTCTTGTTTCTCCATGACAGCCGGTAATAAAGGCTGCCGGATAACCAACCCAGATTCCTCTGATTTCAAGGCTCGTGTATTGAGAAAGATAATAGGCGGTTGGCACTTCGACGAGCCAGATCGGAAGGATACTGAACAGCCAAAGAACCGTTCCGCTCGCTCTATCGTTGCGTTCAAGATGGCCGAATGGCCCATGATGACATAGATCCACAGCGTGATCATCAACAGACTGTGAGCCATATCCACAGTTCCCTCCGCTCGTGGAGCTTCCTGAACCAATTCCGATCATAAAAGAAATGAGCAGGAAGAACAGTGGAAAGAAAGCAGAGATGGCAGCCACACTGTCCACCCCGAGCCATCTGCCGATAAGGAACATCCCGGCCACCTGCCCGATCGACTGCATGATATTGCTGAAAAACAGCGGGACAAGAAACAAAAGCATCGGTTTCATTACAGTCGTCTGTGCAGGGTTTCCTTCAGCATTTTATTCGCATTCATTGCGCTTTCTCCTTATTGTAACCGCGGCTCCCAAACGGCTTAAGCTCCTGCAGCCATTTGTCTTCCAATTTCTCAAGCGCTTTTTTCTCATTAAAGTAAACACTCTCTTTCTTCTCTAAAACCTCCAGCACTTCAAATTCAAAGGCGTCTTTACCAAATTTCTGCCAATCTTCCTGAAGTAGTTTGTTCATGCTGGTGCCTTGGTCCAGCGCAAATCTTTTCCCGTTGAGTGTTTTTAAATTCCGAGTGCTTCCTATGAAGATTTTATGGTTAGCGGTATTCCTGATCTGGTAGACACCGGCTTCAATTTTCGTTTGCATGTACTGTTGTTTTAATTCTTTTTTCCTGTCCAAGGTACTTTCCTTCTCTCGTTTATTTTTTCAGCCAGTACGCACTTCCATCGGCTTTTCGATCCAGAAATCCATAAGCGATCATGTATCTTCTCAAAGTTACGTAATCATGATAGACCGTCTTTAATATTTCATTGACCTCTTTTTCGGTGTACGTTTTCTCAGCGGCAAATAAAGAGGAGATTTCCCGGATCACAATAAGCTTTTGTTTTTGCTTTGAGGGAAATGTTTTGAGTGCCATCGTTCCGTCAATAAAGTATTTTTTGACCATCTTCTCCTTCTCCTCCTTCGTCACATTGTAACGTTCATCGATCATGGTTGCCGTCTGATGAGGTGTGATCATCGGAGGAGCGTGCTGATCTTTTTCTTTCAGCAATTCCATCATCGTCAGCAGCATTTTTGCCTGGCGTTCCTTTTCTTTCAGTACGAAACGGTGATTCCTGATGGTTGACGTGCTGCCGACCTCCATCTCCTGTTTGATTTCCACATCGCTTTTCCCTTCATAAAAAAGGCGCAGAAGCCGGTTTTGATGATCCGTTAAGCCGGTGAGTTTCTTGTTCAATCCGACCAGATATTGAAAAACGGAACCGTGCTCACGGCCAATATGAAGAATCATATATTTTTCCGCTTCGTACAAGACGTTATTTTCAGGATAGATGATGCCTTTTTCAATGGTGTTCCCGCATAAAAGACACACAAACTCCTGCCCATCCTCTTTATATCCTTTTTTCAAATCCTCCAACGGAGCTTCCCAAAACAAATCCGAAATCGACATATACCAAACATCCCCTATAAATGTTTATTCATTTACAAACATAATATTATTTCGTTTGTAAATTGTCAATAATTCCTATGTAAAAAAAATTTAAAACAAAAAACCTTCCGGAAACATGTTTCCAGAAGGTTTTTTCACTTACCAAACAAACAATCCGACCAGCATCGCACTCAGCAGTGATACAGCCATTCCGCTGACGAGCATCTTCCAGACGTTCTTGCCGATGACCGTAGATTTTTCGTCTCCTAAAACGGAGTTGTACGTTCCATAGATCATACCGACTGTGCTGAAGTTCGCAAACGATGTCAGGAATGTGGTCGCCACGGCGATCGTATGCGGAGGCAAGTTTTTAATCTCATTTTTCAAGTCCATCATCGCCACAAATTCATTGGTCGCCAGTTTGATTCCCATCAATTTTGCGACATACATCGCATCATGAACCGGGAGCCCAAGCAAAAAGGCAAAAGGACTAAAGATGAACGAGAAGATTTTTTGGATAGTCAATCCGTTGATAAAGAATCCAAGGATGCCGTTCAACGCGGACGTCAGTGCCACGTAGCCGATAACCATCGCGAGAATGACAATGACCATGCGAATCCCGACAAGCATACTGTTAGAAATCGTTGAAAAGAAATCCTTCTTCTCTTCCTTTGGCGGGACGTAAACGACATCTTCCTCTTTTGACACATGCACAGGATGCAGGATACTCGCCAGGAGCAAGGCATTCAAACAGTTGAGAGGAATCGCAGCAAATACATAGGTTGCCGGCACCATCGTCAAATATGCTCCGATAATAGAGCCGCTGATACTGCTCATGCTCATCAGGCCGAAAGTGAGCAGCCTGTGCTGTTTCAGTACGACCAGCTGCTGACGGATAACGGCAAGTGCTTCTGTATTGCCAAGGAACATCATCTGAATCGAGAAAAAGCTCTCCAGCTTCGGCAGCCCCGATATCTTTGAGATGACCCAACCGACTTTATCGATGATCCATGTTAAGATTCCAAAATAAGAAAGAATGTCAAAGAACGTAACGACGAAAATAATAGGAAGCAGTGCACTAAAGAAAAAATCGATGTTCTTATTGGCCATCACGGAAGGAAACACAAAGGCCGTTCCGTCGTTTGCGCATTCAATGAGCCAAGAAAAAAATGCGGCAAACTGATCAATAATACTGGTGCCGATCTTTGTCCCTAGCATAAACCAGGTGATCAGCAATTCAACGGCAAATAGGATTCCGATGGATTTCCATCTTACCTTTTTTCGATCCGGAGAACATAAATAGACAACGCCCACCACAACTAGCACACCTAACAGATTCATCAAAAAATACAAATCTAACCACTCCCGCTGTATGTTTTTTCCGTATATAAAATGCCCTTATTTCCCTGCTTTCAGCCATCGGACCAGAAAGCATGAAAATAAGAGCATACACGTTCGTTCATTACAGCAGAGCACTATCGCAAAATGACCGACTTTGCTCAGTGTTGAGCGAGACTCTCGTTGGTTTCACACTTCCTTGTAGTCCGGCATTTGACGGCTGCCAGGTAGAGACTATCAGACCGATGGATTGAACTGATACTATACAAGGATACTATTTTAGTTTAAGGAATAAAGGTCATTTTAATATATTTACATGCTTTTTACAACGAAGCGGTGAAAAGTTATATTTTAAAAATAATTTGGAATTAATGAAAAACAATCGTCTTATTTTCGTGAACAATCACCCGGTCTTGCAGATGCCAATTTACCGCTCGTGCAAGTACACTTCGCTCAACGGAACGGCCGATTCTTTTCAAATCCTCGGCATTATGATGGTGACTGACCCGCTCCACTCCCTGTTCAATGATCGGACCTTCATCCAGATCATTGGTCACATAATGAGAAGTCGCACCGATCAGCTTTACTCCCCTTGCGTACGCACGTTCATACGGCTTCGCACCGATAAACGCCGGCAAGAAAGAATGATGAATATTGATGATCCGGTTCGGGTGCTGCGATACGAAGTCTGGCGTCAGAATCTGCATGTAACGGGCGAGAATGATCAGTTCGATTTGATTCTCTTCCAAAAGCTGCAGCTGTTTCTTTTCCACTTCTTTACGGATATCCTTATTCGCCGGTATGTAATAGTACGGAATACCGAGCGATTCGACGAACGTTCTGGAATCTTCATGATTGCTGATCACGAGCGCGATTTCCGCGTCAAGTTCCCCGCTCTGGTACTCCCATAAAAGCTCAAGCAGACAGTGCGGTTCTTTTGAAACAAAGACCGCCGTCTTTTTTAGCTGGGACGCCAGCGAGAGGCGCCAGTCCATTTCGAAGTTTTCAGCAATGGCGGCAAAAGCCTCTTTCAGGTTTGAAGCGTTTTCCTCCAAACCTTCATATTCAAACTCAATACGCATAAAAAATGTGCCGCCCTCCGGATCTGTGGAATGTTGATTCGATTCCACAATGTTCGCTCCCTGGCTGTATAAAAATTGTGACACCGCCGCCACAATCCCCGGCTGGTCGGCACAGCTGATCAGCAGCCTTCCTTTGTTTTTGTTTTGTACTGAATGATTCTTTTGCATGCTCTCTATTCTCCTCTTCCTATTTAGTATCTGAGTATACTGGATTATCAAGAAAAAGGGAAATGATGCGAGGGGATTAGTCTTCGAAGGTGAGGTGGTAGGTTCTGCCTCTTTGGTTTCCCTCAGTCTCTGTTGAAATAGATTGAAGGATCCGACAGGCCAAAGTATTTGATTGTATCTATAGGAAAGTACAAAAAAAGCGGGCCTGCCCCAATCGGCAGACCCGCTCATCGTTCATGAATTATTCGGCTGTTTCTTTCTTTTTTCCACGTTTCAGCTTCATCAAAAACTCGTATACGACTGGCACGATGACAAGTGTCAACAGGGTTGAACTTGTAAGGCCACCAATTACCGTCACTCCGAGACCTTTGGAGATCAAGCCGCCGCCTTCAAAGCCGAGCGCAAGCGGGATTAGAGCTCCAATGGTTGCCAGAGCGGTCATGAGGATCGGACGCAAACGGGTTGCTCCTGCTTCGAGCAGTGAATCACGTGTAGAGAGGCCTTCGTTCTCTTTATGGATCACGCGGTCAATGAGCACGATCGCATTCGTTACAACGATACCGATCAGCATGAGGGCACCAATCATTGCAGAGATGCTAATACTTTCACCGGAAATATAAAGTGCAGCCAGTGCGCCGATCAAAGTAAACGGCAATGAGAACAAGATAGCGAATGGGGCCAATGCTCCGCCGAATGTTACGACGAGTACAAAATAAACGATTGCAACCGCAGCAAGCATCGCAAGACCGAGCTGGCTGAAGGACTCATTGATATCCTCGGTCACTCCGCCCATCTTCACGTCTACACCGTTCGGAAGATCAAGCTTATCGATTTCCTTCTTCACGTCTGCCGATACTTTGTTTACATTTTTGCTGGTGACGTCGCCGCTTACACTCGCATAGATCTTATCGTTTTTGCGCGTTACTGTGTCTGCGGTTTCCCCTTTTTTCACTTTCGCTACGTCACTGATCGCAACTTCTTTTCCAGTCGCGGACTCAAGCTTTTTATCAGTCAGGTCGTTTATGTCTTTGTATATGCTTTTGTCTGCTTTGACATAGACGTTAATTTCCTTGCCGTCTTTTTTCAGAGTGGTCAACGCTGATTTGTCGCCAGATTCATTCAGTTCCATGCCAATTTGGCCGGCTGTCATTCCAAGCTTGCTCAGCTTCTTCTGGTCTGCGTCAATAGTGTACTCCTGGTACGATTTGGACAGGCTGGAGTCCACATTTCTCAAGGCGTTATTATCATCCATGATGTTCTGGATCTTCTCAGCTACGGGCTTGATGTCCTTGATGCTGTTTCCATAGACTTGAACATCCAGCTTGTTGCTTCCGCCTGTTGCCCCGAAGTCCTGTGCCTTCCATTCCCCTATGTCCGCTGTTTTCTGCAGATCATCAATGACACGCTTCTGTTCTTTTTCAAAGTTCGGAGTATCTTTGTCGTATTCCATAAAGAACATTGCCTGGTTGCTCGCTGCCGGATTCATCGGATTTTCTCCGCCAACGGAATACTGGATCGTCTTCACATGTTTACGGTCGATCAGTAATTTTTCAGCTTTTAGAGATGCTTTTTCCACATCTTTTCTCGTCTGTCCTGGTTCTGGGTTAAACGTTGCGATGACCATTTTCTGATCATCGGACGGCAGGAAGCTCACGCCGATCTTCGGAACCAGGAACAAACTTCCAGCAAGAAGAAGAATGGCCAGGCTGAATGTAACAATTTTATGGTTGAGCGACCAGTTCAGCACTCTATTATAAAAGCCTGCAAGTGCACCTGGTTTATCGTGTTCAACTTCCTTCTTGTTCGTTAATCCTTTTTTAAACAAGGAATCGGCAAAAGCCGGAACGACTGTGATGGCCACGATCAATGATGCGACAAGGGCAAAAACAATCGTTAATGCGAACGGCAGGAAGAGTTCTCCGACCGGTCCTTTAACGAGACCGAGCGGCAAGAATACCGCGATGGTCACAATCGTCGAGGACATGATCGGGATGAACATCTCACGGGTCGCGGATGTGATCAGTTCCTTGCCTTTGACTTTCTCGCCTTTCAGTGACATCCGGCGGTAGATGTTCTCGATAACAACGATGGAATCGTCGACTACCCGGCCAATGGCTACTGTCATCGCACCAAGCGTCATAATGTTGAGCGTTATATCCATCTGCTTCAGCGCCAGGATGGCCATTAACAAGGATAACGGAATCGAGATGACTGCAATTACCGTTGAACGGAAATTCCGTAAGAAAAGCAGGATGATAATTACAGCGAACACGCCTCCGATCAATGCTTTGTTCAGCATCGTGCTGACTGATTCTTTGATCGGTGTTGCCTGGTCAAACACGTTTACCGTTGTTAATCCACGGTGATCTTTTTTAATCTGTTTCAATTCTTTATTTACATCGTCTGCTACGTTTACCGTGTTGGAATCCGCAGACTTAACAATCTGAATACCAATCGATTCTTGTCCATTCGTTCTGGAGATCGATTCTGCTTTGCCTACCGTTCTGATCGACGCGATATCTTTTAATTTAACCGTAGGAAGCTCTGTGGCCTGTGCCTGTTGCGGCGCAGAACCAGCTGCTGAAGCTCCTTGTTGTCCAGCACCGGCTGTGCCTCCAGCTTGTGCTGCGCTTTGTCCAGCTTTACCGGCAGGGGCTCCAGGAGTGTTTCCTGCTTGCTGCTGTGCATTGCCAGCTCCTGCTCCTGAAGCAGGGGGAGAAGCTGCTGGAATCTCAAGGTTCTTCAGTTCCTTGATCGTTGTGATCTTACCGTCGACTACGACAGATTTTTCTTTGTCATTAAAATTGTACAAACCGAGCGGCATGGAAGAATTGGCACCCTGAATGAACTGCTCAACAGTGTCCTCTGTCAGCCCTTTTTCCTTTAATTTCTCTTGCTTGAAGTCTAATTCAACTTCCTCCACGTTCTGGCCGGCAACCTGAACGGAGGAAACTCCTTCCACACCTTCAATTCTCGGTACAACATCATCTTCTACTGCCTTGGTCAGGTCTTTAAGAGATTTATTTTTATCTGAAACACTTAGAGATAAAATCGGGAATTCGTTGAAGCTCTGACGGGATACTTTTGGATCATCGACTGAATCAGGAAGACTGATGTTTGCAAGGGCTTCTTGCACTTCTTCCTTGGCTTTTTCCATGTCTTTGTCGAAGTTGTATTCGATTTGGACAGAAGAGATATTTTGATACGAAGAGGAACTTACGGAATCTACGCCCGATAAATTCTTTACCTTCTGTTCAATCGGCACGGTCACCTTGTCCGCTACCTCTTCCGGCGTAGCACCAGGATAAACCGCGGATACGGTGACGACCGGTGTGTTGATATTCGGCATCGTTTCCAATTTCATATTTAGACCAGAATACAAGCCGGCTGCAACAACAAGCAGCGTTAAAAGCCATACGGCAAATTTATTCTTCAGACAGAATCTGATGATTGAACTCATTTCTTTCTGCTCCCTCCAAACATATGACTGACCAGTCGGATTGTATTATGATATAAATGAATGGTCATAATAGATATAAATATAATGGACCTTTTCCCGGAATGCAAGGATAAATATCAGCAGCAATTGACGAAAAATTATGTACTTAGGATAATAGAATCAGACATTAACTTGGAGGTAAGGAATGAAACAAAGAAAGATTAAAATTATTGAATCGGCCATTGCCCTTTTTGCGGAAAGAGGCTTTCATTCAACATCCATTCAGGACATTACGGACCATGCCGGGATCTCAAAAGGGGCTTTTTATAATTATTTTTCATCCAAAGAAGAATTGATGATTGCCCTCTTTCACTATTACAACGATAAAATCACCCAAAAAATATCAGAGATCGGAGAACAGGATCTGCCTCCGCGTGAGACCATTAAACGGCAAATGATCGCGTTGTTTACCACTTTTACCGAGCATAAAAATTTTATCATCATGCATTTTCGGGAACAGAATTCGACCATCAATGAAGAAATGCGGAAGCATATGCTGAAAACGCAATATAAATCGATGAAATGGCTGGAAGATAACTTAATTTCCCTGTATGGAGAAGAAATCACCCCACATTTGGGAGATCTGATTTTAATGGCTCAAGGGTTGCAAAACACGTACATTCGCATCTTTATTTTCGATCATGGGCTCCTTCAGCCGGAAGCATTAGCCGAATTCCTGCTTCAAAGGCTTGATGACATCGTTGCCGGTCTTCAGAAATCGAAAGATATAATGATCTCCATGAAGAATTTAGAAAACCTGTTTTCACGCCTTCATATGCATACGGAACAGTCTCTTCAGGATACCATTCATCAGAAGCTTTTAAACATGGGCAAAACGATGGACAAGCTTCCCCTGCCCGCTGAAAAAAGGGAAGAACTGAAAAGCGTGATCGAATTTTTGCTGAGTGAGAATGAAAAAACAGACCCGAATAAGATGGTGTTCCAGGGCATGATAGCCAACTTAAAAGGGGTAAAGGAACTGGAGAACGACAGGAAAGACATTGCAAGGATCATGGGAATAGAGCTTCTTTAATTCCAAACCAAAGGGCTGCACTGGTAAAAGCTCAGCATTTTTTAACTTGAAAGGAGCCTCCGAGTGACACAACAACAATTTATCTATACGTTATAACTGATTCCGCGATTAGCACATGGCCTCTGAATTTTTCCCTTACAGAATTGCATTGTTGAATGAGAACTTTCTAAAGTTGAATCATGGTATAACAAAAAGACCTGCCGAATACGGCAGGTCTCATCAATGGCTGAAATCATCGCCTTGATGTCCTAAATTGAGCATTGCCCTTGATTTTTTTGAAAAGCAGCGTTATATTAGTTGACGTATCAAATATTGAGGTGTCAAATATTATTTCTTTCATCATTTTTTGAATTCGAAAGAGGAGATTTAACATGGATCATTCATGTGCGAGAACCCATATCGCCTATATATTAAGAGAACTTCACAATCAAATCAGTCCGAAGTTTGAGAGATGTACCGGTATCAGCCAATCTCGCCTCGAACTTCTTCAGCATTTATATGAGATGAAAGAAATCAGCCAGTCCTCACTGCAAAAAGCAGTGAACATTGATCCTGCGGCTGTTACCCGACATTTAAAGCAGCTTGAAGCCTCCGGCAAGGTATCAAGGCGTAAAAACCCGAAGGATAACAGGGAAACCCTGGTCGCTCTTACGGATCAGGGCCGCAATGAAATCCTTTCCTATCGAAAAGAAAGAGATCAGTTCGTCTCGAATCTTCTGAAGGGCTTTAAAGAGGAAGAACTGCCTGTCCTTGTTGACATGCTTGAACGTATGCAGCGCAATGCTGATCAAATTGAGGGTTAACCTTCGGACATCTTAGAAAAACAACATTAGAAAGAGGAGAGTTTGCTCATGTATACAACACTGATGAATAACTATAACGAGATCTTAACTGGACGCCGTTCTATTCGGTATTACGATCCATCCGTTAAGATCAGCAAAGAAGAAATGACTGAAATTCTTTCCAAAGCAACATTGGCACCTTCTTCTGTCAACATGCAGCCTTGGCGTTTCCTCGTCATCGAGAGTGATGAAGCGAAAGAAACATTATTGCCTCTTGCACGTTTCAATCAGTCCCAAGTGGAAACTTCTGCTGCCATGATCGCTGTATTTGGCGATTTAAACAACTTTGACAACGGAGAAGAAATCTACAGCAAAGCCGTGGAACTTGGGTTTATGCCTCAAGATGTAAAAGAAAAGATGATGGCTAAACTCAGTGGATATTTCTCCACTTTGGATCCTGAGGATAATAAAAATAATGTATTGATCGACGGCGGACTTGTTTCAATGAATCTAATGCTGGCTGCCCGTGCCCATGGCTATGACACTTGCCCAATCGGCGGTTTTGAAAAGGATAAAATTGCCGAAGCGTTCGGAATGGATAAAGACCGCTACGTTCCTGTTATGCTGATTTCTATCGGAAAAGCAGCCAATCCTGGCTATCCTTCCGTACGATTGCCTGTTGAAAAAGTAGCAGAATGGAAATAAATTGTTAATAACGAAGGGATGAAATCAAAAATGATTATTATTCATGCAAGAAATTTTGTGAATCCAGAAAAAGAAGAGGCATTTGTACAAGAAATTCAGGGGCTGATTTCAGCTTCCAGAGCGGAAAGCGGAAATATGGCATACGACCTGTTCAAAGATACGGAAGAAGAACATGCCTACATGATGGTTGAAGTGTGGGAAGACTTAGAGGCAGTGGATGCTCACAATAAGAGCAAACATTTTACTTCTTTTGTTGCCAAGGCGAGTGATTATCTCAGACGTCCGATGGAGCTTAAAGTTTTTAATGGTAAACAGATCAAATAATAAAAAAACATGGGCATTTGTTAGCCCATGTTTTTTTATGGTGATGTAAGACCACGACAGCTAGTTAAATCGTGCCGTTCTGTAAAATAAAATCCTTATATAATTAAGCCAAAAGATTGGGCGCTTGGAAAAAGAAATCGAAGACTTAAAGAAAAGCTGTATGCTCTTAATCGTTTTCTTCGTTCACCCATACGATGGAATTTACTTTTCCTGGTTGGCCGCTTTTCTACAAATTTATTTAGGCAAATCTAGTTGCCACGAAACTCCGAACCGGTCATTAAGCCAGCCAAATTTTGTACTGAAGCCATAATCGTCTAATGGCATAAGTGCTTGTCCGTCTTCAATGAGTTTCTGATAAAGATGGCCAATCTCCTCTTCAGAATCACAAGCAACATAGATTGAGAACGAAGGGGTAAAGGAAAACTCATGCTTCACATTACTGTCGATGCACATAAATTCTTGCCCTTTTAAGGAAAAGGAAGCCTTCATGACAGTTCCTTCGTCTCCGTTTTCATTGGCACCGTATCGGACAATACTCGTAATTTCTGAATCCTCAATCAGTGATGTGTAATAATTCATCGCTTCTTCTGCCTTGCCGTTTTGGAACATTAAGAATGGTGTAATCTTCCCCATTATAAACCGACTCCTTAGCATACGATTTGTTTTTTAATCATCGAGCCTCATTATATTCAACCACATGAATAACTATTATTTAATCATTTTTTCAAGATCAACATAGCCTGTTCTAAAAGACAGCCGCCAATGAGATGGCGGATAGGCAAAATTTTATGTTGAAATATCTGTTAGTTGAAGATCCTACTTACAGTTAACTATATTGTTCGTTATTATTGCGGGACCTAATGTTTGAGTATTCGAATTAGAAGGCCGTACCTGAATGTCAGCATTCTTCATTTCAGCAGAAATGAAATCGAATCTTCCAGCCCAAGTCGGACTATCCGTTTCCCGGGTAGGATAAAGCCTAAACCTCCAGCTGATTTCTTCTGGTATTGACGCATACCCCTCATAACTATCGTAATTGCCGTAAGAGGATGGTTCAGGGATGTGAACTGCGAGAATACTTATATTTGTTCTGCTGATCTTCGATGGGGGCAGCTGAACTTTATACATCAATGCTGCACCCTTGGCATTGATCAATTTATTATCAACTGGTTCTAAAATTAAACCGCACGGCATTGAAATCGCATTGGCGTGTGTTGGATAAATACTATAAGCAGCCATGAGAAAAATAACCAAAACAAATTGTTTCATAAGGCACTCCTTACAACTTCTTTTCGTTAATTCCCCCTTCCTCCGCCAAATTATGATGAATCACCAGAAACCGGCGCTCCAGCTGAAAGCAAAAAATCAGTCAAGAAATTGAATACGTCTCTTTCAAAAACCTTACGGATTGACTGATTAACGTTTTTAAAACATCAACATCAATATCGGCCATTTTATTTATGTACACACACGCTTTACCTGTGGTATGTTTCCCAAAGTCCTTTAACAATTCCTCCCGTTTCGTGTCCCCCGTGGCAAAATACAAACTGATTTTTGCTTTGCGGGGTGAAAAGCCAACTAACGGCGCATCGCCTTCATGACCGGATTCATATTTATAATGATATGAACCAAATCCAATGATACTGGGCCCCCACATCTTTGCTTCATAACCGGTTGTTTCAGTAAAAATATCTAATAACTTATATGCGTCTTCACGTTTTTTAGGGCTTTCCACATTTTCAATGAACTCAACAACACTTCTGTCGGTCTCTTTTGTTTTTTGTTCGTACATCATTTGATCTCTCCTTTTCTTTAAAATGGGGTTAATTCTCACTAAAACTTCTCTATCTAAAGCCATTTTCCTTTGATAGATCATCAGGTTTATCGCTTCGTAAATTGCAGAGTTTAAACGCTTTATATCCATCCCTTTTTCATATAAGCAATTGATTATATATTAATTAGAGAAAGTGCCAAGAGTTCCCCCTTGGCACTTTCCTTTTACTCTCCCGTTTTAGCAAACGTTGCGATGCGAGCCCCGATTTCATCCCGTACACGTTGGAAGAACTTCCACTTTTCTTCTTCTGTTCCCTGAGCTTTCGCTGGATCGTCAAATCCCCAGTGATCACGTTTCACATGAGGTGGTGTCATTGGGCATTTGTCTGCTGCGTCCCCGCAAAGAGTAACGACGAGGTCTGCATTGTTCAAGATTTCTGGATCAATGATATCAGAAGTCTGCTTTGAGATATCGATGCCTGCTTCTTTCATCGCTTTTACCGCATTTGGGTTAAGACCATGAGCTTCGATTCCAGCACTTTTCACGTCCCATTCGTCACCTAAATGCTTCTTTGCCCATCCCTCAGCCATTTGGCTTCTGCAAGAGTTTCCAGTACATAAGAAGTAAATTGTTTTTATGGCCATTGTGAAACACTCCTTTAAAGAATTAATGAATAGTGGTTAACCAAATATAGAGGCCCGTTAGGGTAATGAATAACGTCGGTACTGTCAAGACGATTCCCACTTTGAAGTAATAACCCCAAGAGATCTTGACGCCTTTTGTGTTTAAGACATGCAGCCAAAGCAATGTCGCCAATGAACCGATTGGTGTCAGCTTTGGTCCTAAGTCCGATCCAATGACGTTCGCATAAATCAAGGCTTCTCTCATGGCTCCTGTCGTGTGGGTGTCAGAGATTGCTAATGCGTCAATCATGACGGTCGGCATGTTATTCATAACCGACGAAATTATCGCAGCGATAAAGCCCATACCGATGGTTCCGATAAACAATCCATGATGTGTCACAGATTGAATGAGATCCGCTAAGAGATTGGTCAATCCTACGTTACGCAGTCCGTACACGACCACATACATCCCGATCGAGAAGAATACGACGGCCCACGGTGCCCCTTTGAGGACGGTTTTCGTTTGAACGGCTGAGCTTTTTCTTGCCGTTTGCAAGAAAACAATCGCAATCACTCCAGCGATAACCGAAACAGGTACTGAGAAGAATTCCCCCACAAAGTAACCCACAAGTAACGCTGCCAATACAAACCAAGACGATTTAAACATCTTCCGATCTTTGATGGCATCCACTGGCCTCTTTAACTGGTTGACGTCATAGGTGTTTGGAATGCTTTTTCTAAAGTAAAGATACAACACCAAAATACTCGCCAGTAAGCTAAAGATATTTGGAATAATCATTCGGCTGGCATAGGTCGAAAAACTAATGCCGAAAAAGTCAGCCGAAACGATGTTTACCAGGTTACTGACCACGAGCGGTAACGATGTAGTATCAGCGATGAATCCACTGGCCATGATGAACGGCAGGATCATCTTGTGTTCGAATTTCAAATTTCGAACCATGGCCAGAACAATTGGCGTTAAAATTAACGCTGCTCCATCGTTGGCGAAAAAAGCGGCAACGACTGCTCCGAGCACCGTCACCAGCAAGAACATCTTTATGCCGTTCCCTTTGGCAAAGCTAGCCATATGAAGGGCGGCCCATTCAAAAAATCCGATCTCATCTAAAATGAGTGAAATAATAATAACAGCAACAAAGGCAAGGGTTGCATTCCAAACAATGCCTGTTACGGCGATCACATCCTGGAAGGAGACCACTTGAAAGATAAGAGCAAGAATCGCTCCTCCACATGCACTCCATCCGATGTTAAGGCCTCTCGGCTGCCAGATCACAAGCGTCAGTGTGACTAAGAAGATGATGCTGGCAATAATGACTGACCCCACAGAACTGATACCTCCTACTTAATCACAAGAAATTCGCTTTCCCTGTGTTTCTAATTCTTCAATACGATAACGTTGACTCGGTACGCCCTGAATGACTTGTAGGACGTACGGATGATACGGATAGGAGGAGTTGAGTGAATAATAAATCCACTGCCCCTTTCTACGCTCTTTCACCAAACCGCTGTCCCTTAGTTTCCGTAAATGCTGGCTAACAGCAGGCTGACTCATTTCAAAGAGATCGACAAATTCACACACGCAGCATTCGTTTTCTGAGAGAATCTTTACCATGGCTAATCTCGTTTTATCGCCTAATAGCTTTAAAATGCTCGCTGCGGTCTCTAATTCCATTGTTTGATTGAATATCATCGATAAACACCTCCTAACAACATCTTTTTACTCCATCATTGTATAAGTATATTCTTATGTGTGCAATAATAAACTTTGTTCACCCTCAATCTGGGATCTTCAACAAACGGACCTTCTAGTTGATTAGGAAAAGAAGCTGCCAAAATCCAGTCCATGTTTGTAACTTCTTTTGTATCTTTATGTGTGAATTATCCACCTTCTGTAATAGGTTAAAATTCATTTGCCCATACAACAGACACGAGATAAACATACACTGAATGATACTTGTGGCCAGATGAGAAAGGAGAATTCACCTTTGACAAAATACCGGATCATGACCTTTGATGGAGGCGGCACTTTAGGTGCTTTAAGTTTACAGCTTTTGAACAGACTGGTTCAGCAAAACCCAAAATTAATTAGAAACACCCACGTTTTCGCCGGAAATTCAATCGGTTCATTCACTGCCCTTGCGTTAGCAAGTGGAAGATCGCCGAAAGAGATATTCCAGTATTTTAAGGAAAAAATCCTGCCGGCATTCAGCGTTTCCCGGCCAGGTGGACCTGTTTTTAACCAGCAATTGCCCTATTCTGGTTTCATTAATGCGGTACGAACCTTTTTTCCATCAGATCTTCGTCTCAAAAACTTAAAAAAACGAATAGTAGTCCCTGCATTTCAATTATATTCACCGGAGCTGAATCGTTGGACTCCTGTGCTATTTCACAACTTTCCCGGGTCTCCCTATTTAGATGAAAAAGCGAGTGATGTCATACTGCGGAGCAGTGGTGCTCCCGCGAATCAACGAGCCTATCAAAACTACGTGGATGGATATGTAGTAGCAGCTAACCCCAGTACAGCCAGTATTTCGTTTGCAGTGGGTAAAGCCAAAGTGCCATTGGATCAAATTGCGGTATTATCCATTGGAACAGGAGAAGCCCCCACTCGGTTAAAAAGAGATACGCACGGGTGGGGAATGGTGAGTGCAGATAACATACGCCCCGAAAATCTGAAGGACCTTCCTCCAAACTGGGGAGTCCTTTTGGACCGATCGCCCAATGAACCCTTACTGCCATTTCTTTCGATTGTCGGCAGTGGATCCGGTTACTATGAGACCATGGTCAGTTCTAACCTTCTGGGAAACCGTTTTTTCCGGTTAAATCCACGGATCCCTAACTTGTCCTATACGGACCCTTCTGTGGTTCCCACTGCCATTGAAATTGCGAACAAAACCAATTTACAGCCTGCCGTTCAATTTTTAGGGAAAAATTGGGGCTGATTGTCCGGATCGGCGCGTATTTGATCCGAAAAATTCTTTCCTAAAATGATTGGGTGATTTTCTGAAAAAGAATCATCTTTCCAAAGATAATGATCTGTATCAATCCACTTATATTTTCATTTTCACTCATATATTTTGCTAAAGTGCCTTTGCCAGTTCCTGAGCCACCAATGATTTGGATTTTAACCTAAATTCCACCGTATGATGAACAGCGATAAAGAGGGACAAAAAGAACTAACCCTAAAAAAAGACCCTCCTATTCAGAGGGTCTCTCTTTATTCGTCTCAACAGCAAGAACTGTTTTTAATTTCAATCTTTTGGGTCTGCGGTGCACAACATGCTGAATCTTCGGTTTGCATGCTCTCTACATCACTCTTCGTGTAAAAGAATTCCCATTCATTCCCGTTCGGGTCCGTCACCCAAAATTTGTCCTGAGTGGCGTAGCAGCAAGAAACATCCATTTCTTCTCGAGCAAAGAACCCTAACTTCTCTAAGCGGTCCTTGTGTTTTAGCACCTCTTCCACGTTTTCCACTTGGAAACCGAAATGACCAACCTGATTACCAGAGACTTCGTTTTTAAGGTTTAACGTAAAGTTAAGGCGTGGATCCTCGAGTAAGAACTTTGCATAGTCATCTTTCACTTTTACAGGTTCAGAATCAAATACTTGAGAGTAAAACTCAATAGATCTTTCTAAGTCCGTGACATTAATACCTACATGCATTTTCATCATAAAACCTCCATCTACGTTTATTTATGCTGCATGTGTTGCATCTTTGGATTCTTCCTTAACTTCCTTGATCTCGACCTTACAGCATCATTCTGTGCTTTTAGAACTCTTGCCCGTTAATTTCTTAAACAAGTTTATTTCACTTCCTCCTTTATTAATCAATTTTTTTTGATTTAACCACAGTATATTAGCAGTTTTTGCTAATAGCAATATTTTTTATCAAAAAAATTTGATTTTTTCATCAAAAATTTTTGATTAATCAGTTGACAGATGAAAATATTGGATATACTATATGTACATCAAGAAAGTTTGATATTCAATCGAGGTGAATGACGTGCAAAAAGAAATCCCACTTACTGCCGTTTCCAGTGAAAAGGCAGTAGATCCTTCAAATGATAAAGAATTTGAGCTGTATGAAAGCAAGTTCAAAGCGCTGGCCGACAAAAAGCGGTTACAGATTATGAACATCCTTACCCAAAAAGGAAGCATGTGTGTTTGTGATCTTGCTCCAATGATGAACATGACGCAATCAAAATTATCGTATCACTTAAAGATCTTATGGGATGCCAACATCCTTACCAAAGAAACGAGAGGCACTTGGAGCTACTACGACATCAACACTGAAGAAATCAATCATTTGTTGTCCCACGAGCTCTGTTGCATCTTTAAACCGAGCTGTTGTTAAATTTTTCGTTAATTAATCAATTTTTTTTGATTAATATATCAAGATAATTTGATCAATTCAAAGGAGGAAGTTGTATGTTTCATGAGTATGCGGTTTACCAATGGATGAAAGCTCGTCAGGAAAAGGTCGAAAGGGACACACGCAACGCTTGGATGCATCAGCAGGTTCTAAAAAGTAAAAGTGAAACAAGAAACAAGGGTCTAACCGCATCGCCTGTGGAAGCATGCTGCAGCTGTGCGTGCTCATAAGGAAGTATAAAAGATTTGGATTGAGTCATTAACATCATTTGTTGCCGTCGCTTTAGAATAAAAAGACCGCTTAGGAAAACCTAAGCGGTCTTTGCTTGATGATCATGCTGCATGAATAATATCCAAAACTCAAACCTTAAGCATAATTTGTCTAACAAAAAACTAAAGCATAAAAATAAAAAAACCACCAAATATATGTATTGGTGGAGACGGTGGGAGTCGAACCCACGTCCAAAGATAACGGCACTTAAGCTTCTACGAGTATAGTCGATACATTGGCATTTCGCAGCTCCATTTGCCTACCGACAGGCGTTTGAAGCGCTAGCCTGATTGTGCTCTTCCTTCGTCCTCAGGCGGAGGACAGCCGGCGTAGCCCACTAAGAGTGAGACCCTTACCCTACCACATGGGCGATGGAGGGAGGATCAGCTAAAGTGCTATTACGCAGCTAAAGCTAGGTTGTTGTTAGTTTTGCCAGTTATAGGCGTTGGCGTTTTAACGAGGCCGACCCCCTCGACTCGCAACTTAAGCTCGAACTACCCCTGTCGAATCCGTAACGTCCCCATGGAATGTCCCGGGGTGAATCTACGGGAAAAGTTAAAGCTGCTGCAGTGTATTCAATTGTCAGCAACAATGCCATTATAGCATTTTTACGGTGCTTATTCAACCGGACAAGCTCTCCAGTTTATGCCTTTTGGCGGTCTCTGAAGGCCCGTTCGATCTCGCGTTTCGCGTCTTTCTTCTTCAAATCTTGGCGTTTGTCATAGTTCTTCTTACCTTTCGCGAGGCCGATCAGAACTTTGGCGAAGCCGTTCTTTAAATAAAGCTTCAATGGAACGATGGAATACCCTTGCTCTTTTGTTGAACCGAGCAGACGGTTGATCTCTTTCCGATGAAGAAGCAGCTTGCGCGTTCTCAGCGGATCATGGTTGTATCGGTTGCCTTGTTCATACGGGCTGACGTGCATGTTGTGAAGAAACAACTCCCCATTTTGCACGCGGGCGAATGAATCCTTTAGATTGATCCGGCCAGCTCGAATGGCTTTAATTTCTGTTCCCTGGAGGACGATTCCAGCCTCAAAGGTTTCTTCTATATGATAATCATGCCGCGCTTTTTTATTTTGTGCGACAAGTTTTCCTTCTCCTTTTGGCATATGTTCCTGACCTCCCCAAAACAGTGCGAACCTAATTATACTAAATTGGTCAGGAAACGTCAATGTAACAGGACTTCATCACAAAAACGTTCCCCGCACGATTCTTTATCTCTTTTTGTTCTTCTTTTTCTTTTTCGTGATGTTCCCTTTATAGAACGGCTTTTTCTTGCCCTTCTTTGAGCCGCCGTTATCTCCGCGTTCGTTTTCCGGACGTCGTGTTTTTCGTTTGCGTGCACCGCCTTCGATCACTTTCGGACGGTCTTTCCCTCGTTTTCTTGGTGTGCCCTTCATGCCTACGATTTCAAAATCGATCGCACGTTCTTCCAGGTTGACATTAATCACGCGAACTGAAATCTCATCACCGATTCTGAACACATTCCCCGTGCGTTCTCCGATCATGGCCATATGCTTTTCATCATAACGGTAATAATCATCCGCCAGATAGCTCACATGCACGAGGCCTTCAATCGTATTAGGAAGTTCTACAAAAAGGCCAAAATTGGTGACGGAGCTGATCACACCATCATATTCTTCACCGATCTTATCCTGCATGAACTCTGCTTTTTTCAGATCATCGGTCTCACGTTCCGCGTCCACGGCACGGCGCTCCATGTCTGAGGCATGTTTTGCGATCTTCTCGAGCTTGGCGGTCCATTTCGCTGTAGTTGCCGGATCTGTTTTTTTATGAATAAGATACGTTCGGATCAGACGATGAACGATCAAGTCCGGATAACGGCGTATCGGTGATGTAAAGTGCGTATAGAACTCAGTTGCCAAGCCATAGTGGCCGAGACTTTCCGGGAAGTATTTTGCCTGTTTCATGGAACGCAGCATAATTTTGCTGATCACCATTTCTTCCGGCTCGCCTTTAACTTCCTCGAGGAGTTTTTGAAGAGCAAGCGGATGGACCTCCGTTACCGCATCCTTTAATACGTAGCCGAACAGAGCGATGAACTCCAAGAAACGAGAAAGCTTTTCTGCATCAGGGTCTTCATGGATCCGGTACATGAACGGCAATTCTGCTTTATGGAAATGCTGAGCAACGGTTTCGTTCGCACAAAGCATGAATTCTTCAATCAGGCGTTCTGCGACAGAACGTTCTCTGAGAACAACATCCTGTGGTTCGCTGTTTTCGTTGACCAGTACTTTGGCTTCAGCAAAGTCAAAGTCTATGGCTCCTCTCTTGAACCTGCGCTCTCGGAGAATTTCAGCCAGCTCACCCATTCCTTTGAAAAACGGAATGAGCGGCTCATAGCGTTTTAATACTTCTTCATCCTCTTCCTGCAGGATTTTGCGAACGTTTGTGTACGTCATACGTTCAACGGTTCGGATGACACTTGGGAAGATTTCATGCTTGATAACCTCACCTTTTGGCGTGATCTCCATTTCACAGGACAACGTTAAGCGATCCACCCGCGGGTTCAAGGAACAGATTCCGTTGGACAATCGATGCGGAATCATCGGGATCACACGGTCTACCAAGTACACGCTCGTTCCCCTTTCGAGTGCTTCTTCATCAATCGGAGAGCCTTCTGTCACATAGTGGCTCACATCAGCGATATGTACACCGAGCTTGTAGTTTCCGTTATCGAGTTTGATCACGTTGACGGCATCATCCAGGTCTTTCGCGTCTTCGCCATCAATCGTAACGATGGTTTCCCCGCGAAGGTCACGGCGTCCTTCAATGTCAGCCGGATCAATCGTATCCGGGACATTGTTCGCCTGTTCTAGTGCAGCTTCAGGAAATTCACGAGGCAGGCTGTGCTTGAAAATGACGGAAAGAATGTCCACACCAGGATCATTTTTATGGCCGAGAATGTGAATGACTTCTCCCTCTGCACTGTTTCTTCCCTCTGGATATTTCGTAATTTTCACTACGACCTTATGACCGTCAACCGCCCCATTGACACCCTCTGCCGGAATGAAAATATCGTTTGGAATCCGTTTATCATCTGCAATGACAAATCCAAAACTGCGGCTTTCTTGAAAGGTTCCAACCGTTTCTGTAACACCGCGTTCAAGAATCCGGATAATTGTACCCTCCGGATGTGATCCTTTTGAATTCGTATTTAATCGAACAAGTACGACATCATTGTTCATCGCACTTCCCATTTCGGATTGGGAGACATAAACGTCTTTCCCATCCCCTGTTTCCGGAATAACAAAGGCAAACCCTTTCGCATGAGCCTGTACCTTTCCACGGACAAGATTCATTTTATCCGGCAGACCGTATCGGTTCGTCCTCGTTCTGACAACCAGGCCTTCTTCTTCCATTTCATTCAGCGTGCGGACGAGAATTTTAAATTCATCCACTTCCTTGAGGCCATACGCTTCCTCCAATTCCTGAACAGTGAGCGGTTTATAGGCTTCTTCTTTCATAAACGCAAGCAATTGCTGTTTATCCACTACATTTCCTCCTTTAAGGCCATAAGCTGAAGACTCATTTCAGCAGTCATTCCGCCTATTCCACGGACCAATCGAGCTTCTCCAAGAAATGGAACACATCTTGGTGAAGCTGTTCCTTTTCTTTTCCTAGTGTGATCACATGGGTCGAATGTTCATACCATTTTAAGTCTTTCATATCGCTTTCTACTTCGTTGTAAATGATATTCGCAGATTCTGTATTGATCATCTCATCATGTCTAGCCTGTACCACAAAGGCAGGTGCGTATACCATGTCAATGGAATTTCTTACTTCCCGAAGCAAATCCTGCAGCGCCTTAAGTGTCTTCATCGGCGTGCTTTTGAACGCTTCCATCTCCCGGTCGATCTGTTCCTCTGTTTTATTCTCCCTGCTTTTGTATTCTCGGGCGTAGGCAAGAACCCCTTTATACATCGTTTCCTCACTTTTAATGTGCATAGGAGCACACATTGGAATGACTCCCTTTACAGGCTGCTCTGTCGCCAGCTTTAACGAAAAAACGCCTCCAAGCGACAATCCGCAAACGGCAATTTCCTCATAACCGTTCTCTTTCAGATGATTAAACCCTCTCATCACATCGCTCCACCAGTCAGAGGGTCCAGTATGTACGAGTTCTTCAGGCGGGACACCATGGCCTTTATATTGCGGTGCATGGCATGTATAGCCCTTTTTTTGCAAGTAGCGGCCGAGCATCCGGACATCCGCCGAACTGCCAGTGAATCCATGTAATAATAATACCGCCCGCTTCCCGGCTTCAAACATAAATGGTTTAGGTGCTGTAAATTTGATCATGATGCATTCTCTCCCTTATTACGATTGTTCCATTAAAAATTGAAAGACTTCCTCAATCAGCTGATCCTGCTCACAATCATGGCAGATCATATGCTTGGACGCTTTCAAGTAACAAAGTTTCTTTTTCTGAGCAGGAATGGTCTTATACAGGTATTCCGCGCTCTTTTTCGGCACAAGGCCATCACTCTCGCCTTGAACGATTAATGTTGGCGCCTGAACCTTTTCAAAGGCCGGCCTTAACTTGTTGACCAGCCTTCGAAATTCGAGTGTGGCACTCAGAGGTGTATCCATAAACTTTTTCCGGTACCGCTGATAGAGCTCATGGTCTTTTAAGTTCCCTTTCAGCCCCAGTTTGACCATCTCTTTTATGTCTTTTACCATTTGAGAAGGATTCATATAATAGGCACTTGCACTTAGAAGGATCAGTTTGTCGCAGCCATACTTTGAAGCGAGATATCCCCCGATCATGCCGCCCATGGAAAAGCCGAGTATATATACGGTGTCGCTTTTTTTTCTCAGCTGCAGAAAAGCACGCTCTGCTTCATCGATCCAAAGCTGATGGTCTATGCCTCTCAGCTGCAGCTGCTCACCGTGCCCCGGATAGGTGGGAACAGACAGCAGCCAGTCGGTATGTTCCCGCAGATAATCCGTAACTGGCTCGACTTCGTAGGGACTGCCGGTAAATCCATGCAAACATAGACAGCCAATCATATTATCACCTTTTTTCCAGTAAGTTACCCTTTTATGCACGTAAAAAATCATACCATACCGCTGCTGGAAAAAGCTCGACTCAGGGTGGCTGAAAAAATAAAAACAGCAAGTGAAAATTCACCTGCTGTTAAGGTATCATTAAATAAAATAAGCTACGGCAATCGCCAAAAGGAAGAACAAAGTAGCTAAAATTACAGTCATCTTGCTCAGCACGGCTTCCATTCCGCGGGCTTTTTGTTTTCCGAATAATTGTTCCGCTCCCCCGGTAATCGCTCCTGATAATCCTGCCGAACGGCCAGATTGAAGAACGACAACTACGATCAGGGCGATTGAAACGATTACCAATAAAATTGTTGCAGCTGTTTCCATTTGTCACACCTCCACGGACAACATTACACTTATCTTTAATGTACCATACGAGTTGTTCTGTAGGCAATGTGTTCCAGCTATTTTATCCATGGCAGCGCAAAGAGTTTTAGGGAATAGTCTAAAATACGATCAGAAGGAGGCCAGGCTCATGTTTGAGCTAACAAAAATTGTCTATAAAGATATCCTTCGGTTTGATGAATTAACCATTGAAAAGGGTAAGGTGAGTATCCTTACCGGTGAAAGCGGCAGCGGAAAAACGACCCTTTTAAAATTGTTAAACCACATGATCACGCCGGATGAAGGAACCGTCCTTTACAACGGAGAGGATGTAAAGGCTCTGAATCCAGTGCTTCACCGCAGAAATGTAGTCATGCTACAGCAGATGCCTGCCATTTTTCCGGGAACGGTAAAAGATAATCTAATAGCAGGGCTCGCTTTTTCTGAAAAAACCGTACCCGCAGATGCTGAACTGGAGGAAGCCTTACATACGGTATATCTAAAAAAGCCTTTGGAAACAAAAGCCGGTGGTCTTTCTGGAGGAGAAAAGCAGCGGCTTGCACTCGCACGCGTGCTTTTAATGGATGCAGAAGCCTATCTCCTGGATGAGCCTTCTTCAGCCCTGGATGACGAAACAGCCGATGAGGTGATTTCTTCCTTTCTGAACAAAGCGAAAAAAAAGCATAAAACGGTTGTCATGGTCACACACTCCAAACGGATCGCTGCGCATTATGCGGATGTCAATATCCTGCTCAAAGAGATCAATCAAAAGAAAAGAGGCCAAAGCCATGAAGGATAAAATCATTGATATCACATTATGGCAGCTTCTTTCTGCCTACCTGTTCATTGTCATCTTAACCGTTATTGTAAGGTGGAGAGGAATAGCGAGGGAAAAAGAAATCGTCATCGGAACGCTGCGGATGACGATTCAGCTGGTGCTGGCAGGTTATGTATTAACTTATTTATTTAAACACCCGCACCCCGTATTAACGGTTCTGATACTTGCTCTTATGGAAGCCTTTGCCGTTTATAACGTGTTTAAAAGGATCAAACACGAGCTGTCCGCTGAGTTAAGAAAAGTTGTGGCCGTTTCCATGATCGCCGGAACTCTCATCAGCCTTCTGCTTTTCAACTATGTAGTCATTCAGTTTACTCCGTGGTACGAACCGCGTTATGTCATTCCGATCGCAGGAATGATCATAGGCAACGCCATGACAGGCGTCTCGCTCGGTGTGAATCATCTCGTGGAGGGAATGGAGAAACAAAAAGATCTCATAGAGGCGGCTCTCATGCTTGGCGCTTCTCCAAAAGCCGCTTCAAAAGAGCTCGTGGACCGGGCATTTGATTCTGCTATTCTGCCGACGATCAACTCGATGGTCGGCATGGGAATCGTGTTCCTGCCTGGAATGATGACCGGGCAGATTTTGTCCGGAATCTCTCCGGTCACCGCGATCGAATACCAGATTGCCATCATGCTTGGAATCGCAGGCTCTGTTGCTTTCAGTGTCATCATCTTCGCCCAGTACGGATACCGCACGTTTTTTAATGAACGGGCACAATTGAAATAAATTCCGTTCTCAAGCTTTCATCAGCTCGTGAAAAAACCGGCCGCAAAGTTTATAAAGGTGGGAGCGGTGTTCGGGATCATAGCTGATCAGTGCACATGTTGAAGGGCCAGCCGACTTTTCCATCGGCAGGCCGCATGTGTATACCGCGGAACTTTTCGTTAGAATTTCCATTTCATGCGAGATCCCTTTCGAGCCGACCGGAAGCACTTCATAAATGCCTTTTGTAGTTAAAAGCCTTCGAAAAAGTGAAAGCGGAAGAACGTCCTCATGGCGAGAAATCACTTCTTCACCGACCAGCGGGGCGCCGATCACCGCATATTTCGCATGCGGCGGAGTACAGTTCAACCGAAGAGTCCCTTGAGTTGCTTTTCCGATCATCGTAAACGAAGAAGCAGATTGCATCATTTTCATGTTGCTTTCCGTGCTCCCTGTAATCTGCACACCTTTCAGATCCAGCTGTCCAAACGTCCTTTCCGTCCCCTTTACCAGTTCCGCCCATGCTTCTTCCCCGTTGAAAGAATGAATGAGGAAGGTATGCGGCTCTCCTCCAGCCGCCATCACTTCCATGGCACAGACTCGGGCACCAAAGGCTGCTACGACAGGGTATGGAACGTGCACCGTATCCATAGGAAGGCTGCCGATGCCCCCCGAATTATCAGCTGCCATTACAAGCCATTCATCTGAACCCAACTCAGCTAACGTCACATCACGATTTGTTTTCATGATGGATCCTTACGTTTGGCCGATTAAAGACCGGGCTCAGCCTTGGAATGAGCAGTTGGGCTGTGATTCCGTTGAACACTGCTCCCACAGCCAGCCCTGGTATAAAAGCGAGGACCGCTGATTTTCCCAGTATCGGCCAAAAACAAAGCGGTGCCCCTATTCCGTTTCCTAAAATAAAGATCAGAATGGCAGTGATTTTAAATTTTCTCTGATAGAGCAGTCCAAAACAAAAGCTTAGAAGGCCCATCTGAACAGCGATCAGAAAATGCAGAGGGCCGAGTGGAAAGCCGGAAAGTCCGGCAGACATGAGATGCCCTATACAGGCAACAGAGGTTCCTGCCAGAGGAGACATTAGTGCTGCGGCGGCCAATGCCGGCATGGAATCAAATGCCACACTCCCGACGAGAGCTGGAATCTTAATAAAAGACCCTGCCACCGACAAGGAGAGAAAAGCGATAAATAAGGTGAATTTTTTATTCCGCATCATTGGGTTTACGTTTTCCTCCACGGAAAACAATGGCACTCCGCTCGTATTCAACATCATTTACTCCCGCACGGAAATTGATGACACGGGCAACCGCGAAAAAGTAATCAGAGAGTCTGTTCACATATTTCAATACCACCGGATTGATCTCATGATCCTGTTTGAGTTCAACGATTTCACGCTCTCCCCGCCTTGCCACCGTACGGCAGACATGAATGGCAGCTGACGCCTCCGACCCTCCCGGAAGTATAAAACGCTCCAGCTCTGGCGCCTCTTTTATGTACTCGTCAATTCGCTCTTCCAAGAAGAGAATCATGTCCTCTTTCGCTTTATAAGGATAGTCCTTTTTAACGGAAGACAGGTCCCCTCCGCAGTCAAACAGTTCATGCTGAATCTTTGCCAGTTCATTGCGGATATCATCGAATTTTGCGTCCTGCAGCTTTGTAACCGCAACGCCGACAAAGCTGTTCAGTTCATCAAGGGTGCCGTAGGCATTCACCCTGATATGATTCTTATCCAGCCTTCCTCCAATGACACTTGTTTTCCCTTCGTCTCCTGTTCTAGTGTATAGCTTCATCCTTCATCATCTCCTTTTTATTGGCGGCCTGGCGTTAGCACATAGTGGACCTGCACTAAGGGCAAACAACGCTTACTGCGGCTTGGGAGAGCCCTTCCCACAGGAATTTCCCCTTATGTATCCAGCCAGCTTATTTTAAAGCCTGGGGCAGCCCGTACCAAATGACATCGGCTCTTTCAGCTGCCATAACGACATCCTGATAAAACCATCCAGTCACATCGCGCCATAGCCTGTTCTCTTTCTCGAGCGGCACAATTCCTTTTCCGATGTCTGTGCCGATGAGAACGAGCCGGCGGTCTGGCTCAGAAGCTTCCCAATCCAGCCAGAGCTTAAGCTTCCCTCTAAGAGCTGCTCTTCCGCCGATTACATTCTCCTCTACAACCTTCTTCACGAGCTGCTCCAATCCTTCAAGTACAACGAGTGAAGTTGTAAAATCACGCGTTTCCCAGCTGGCGTCTTCGTAGCCGTTGAACCAGCCCTCTGCTACTCTCGAGGCAGAATAGTGCTCCTGCACCCATTTGGCTTTGCCGTGAAAGGAGCCTCCTGTAACAAAATGCATCTATCTTTCAACCTCCCTTCTGCCCCGTTCCAGTAAAGGGTGTAGCCTTTGCCGTGTGAGACCAGCCATGACCACATTTCTTTTCGTTCCGGAGCAAACTCCGACAATAAATAACGGATCGGGCCGCCGTGGGTGACAACGATGACATGCCCGCTGTCTTTCGCAGCCGGCCAAATCTCACGGTGCCAGGCACCATGAAGGCGATCTGCAAAGTCTTGATAGCTCTCTCCTCCCGGAGGACTTACGCCAAACGGATCGTCAATCCAATCCCGGTATCGTTGAATGCCGCAAAGATCGTCATATGTTTTTCTTTCCCATTCTCCAAAATGCATCTCCCGGAGTGCCGGGCTGACCTTCACCTTACTCTCCGGGAAAAGAATTTCTGCGGTTTCCATGCATCGTTTTCTGTCACTTGCAAGGATCGCTCCCTCAGGAAACGTTTCGTCTCTATGCAAAATGTACAGCTCTTTCCGCCCCTCTTCACATAATGGGGGATCACAATGCCCGATATATTTCTTTTGCTTATTTTCCTCCGTCAGCCCGTGGCGAAGGAGAGTAACAGCCAGCCTCCGAACCATAGCCATGTTTCCATCCCTTCCGATAGTGCACCTAATGTATCCCCTGTAATTCCTCCAAACTGGCGGACAAAGAATGTTTTACTTATTAAAAATACGGCAGAGCCTAAACAGAACAAGCTGATGAACAAAAGGAGCGCACCCGCGGCCCATGCTCCAATGCCTGCCAGCAGGAGATAGGCGGCATATACAGGAAAGGCACGGGTTGATATGTTCTGCTTTATGGCAAAAGCCATACCTTCCTCCCTGGCAAGAGGAGCTGAGATCAGCAGGGCACCCATGCCGATACGGGCGATGAAAGGAATGAGCAGAAACAGCAGCCAAACGAGCTTCGGAGCCATTTTCATCGTTTCAAAAATAAAAAGAAATCGCCAGCTCAATAGAAATAGAACAGACAGTACACCGAACGCTCCAGTCCGGGGATCCTTCATGATCTGCAGCCTTTTTTCTTTATCGCCGTACGAAAAATAGGCATCACTGCAATCCATCCACCCGTCAAGATGCAGGCCGCCTGTCATAATAATCGAGAAACAGAAAAGATAAAAACTTGTCATCAGCACTGGGATGACGCTTTGCTGCAACAGGAAATGAGCTTGTACACCAGCCAACCCTCCAAGAAGCAAGCCGACTGCAGGATACGAAAGCACACTCCACTTGCTTGTCTCTTTTGTCCATGGAAAAGCGGTGCGGATCGGCAGTGCGGTTAAGAACTGAAGAGCCAGTCCCAAACCGTATAGCGCCTTAAACCGGACAGGATGTGCATTGTTTTTCATCCGCAACATATCCCTTCCTTAAAATTGGCATGCCCATTTCCACCTGGTACACCCAATGAGCTTCAGAGACAATCTGCTGATGAAGCTTTCCCAGCATCTGCATAAAATAGAAGGTCCCTTCATCCGTACAAGGGAGGCCCTGAAACACTTCGTTTGACACGACGATGAATGCGGTGCTGTTTTTTTTAAGCCTTCTTAATCCATCCATGATCTTAAGGAATACACCGGATCGAAATAATTCATCTTCCCACTGGTTTCTGTTTTCTTTCCAGCCGTCAAACAGCTCGTTGCTGACAAGATTGGTCAAACAATCAAGGAGGATGACGTCATTTTTCCCATATACATCACTTAGTTCATGAATGTTTCGCGGCTGTTCCCACGTCTTCCAGCGATACCCGCTGTTCATACGATCCGCCTGATGCCTCTTTATCCGTTCGTCCATTTCTCCATCCAGATGTTCGTTCGTTGCAATATAATGAAGGCGTTTCTCATTCTTTCCATGATAAATGGCAGACATTTCGGCAAAAGAGCTTTTTCCGCTTCTGACTCCTCCGGTAATAAAGATCATCATCTCGAGTTCCACCCTTCAAGTGCAGCCAGCAAACGGTCGTTCTCCTGAGGCGTTCGGACGGCAATGCGGATATACCGGCCGTCGAGCCCTCTAAAATTAAAGGTATGCCTGACGATAATTCCTCGGCTCAGCAGATATTTAATAAGGGCCAACGGATCCTTTCCTTCTCCTCTCTCCCTTAACAAGTAAAAGTTAACAGCGGAAGGAGAGGTTTCGAATCCCATCTTGAGGAGGATCGGCAACATCCGCTTGCGCTCGTCTGTCGTTTTCATAGCTGCCTCTGCTGCAAAATCCTCTTGTTCCAGACAGAACAGACCGAGCTTTTGTGCGGGACCGTTCACACTCCAGGGAGGCTGATGCTTTTTCAATCGATCGATCTGCCCTTTGGATGACACGGCATACCCTAAACGGAGCCCGGGCAGATGAAACATCTTGGTCATCGACCGAAGCACAATCAGATTGGAATACTTTTCCATCAAGCGAACAGTGGATACTGGCTGTTCCAAAAAGTGGACAAAGGCTTCATCCACGACGAGTGTAACATGATGATGATCGCACAAAGCAGCGATCGATTCCAAAGTGTCCAGATCCCATGCGACTCCTGTTGGATTATTCGGGTTGCAAAGAAAACAAAGCTGCTTCCCGATCAGTTTTTCACTCAGCTCATCGAGATTTGCCTGCCAGCCTTCACCTTCTGAAGTAACATAGATGTCCACCGTGCAATCGTTCGCTGCACACGCTTCTTCATACTCTGAAAAAGCTGGCGCTGTAATGAGGACGTCCGTACCCCGGTAAGCTTGGGCAATAAGAAAAATCAGTTCAGCCGCTCCGTTTCCTGCCAGTACCTGGTCAGCCCCCACCCCTTCTATTTCAGCCGCCCTTTGAACGAAAGGACCGGCGGACGGATGGGGATAGTCCAGAATTTCTTCATAAAGGCTGGTCCACTTTTCCTTCATTTTTGGCAGTGCAGGATATGGATTTACATTTACACTAAAATCTATGCTGTTCTCAACCAGGCTGGTTTTCAAGGATTTTGCCAGCAGCTGCGGATTAGCTCCATGATTGGGCAGCAACAATATACATCCCTCCCGCTGCAATTAATACGATAGTAAACCACAGGACAGTACGCTGCATGATCGCTATTGTCCTTTCAATATGTATAGCCTTCAAGCTGTAGATTGGACGGCCGATGTACGGGCGATAAGAGACCTGGCCTTTATAATAATTCGTGCCGCCGAGCCGTATACCAAGAACTCCTGCCACCGCGGCTTCACTCCATCCGCTGTTCGGGCTGGGATGGTTCTTCGCCTGTTCCTTCAGCCACGAGAGGGTCAACCGTTTTTTCCCCAGCCATCCTGCTGCCATAAGAAGCGCAGTAAGCCGGGCTGGTACGTAATTTAATACATCATCAAACCGGGCAGATGCCCAGCCGAAGTCTTTATATCTCTCATTCTTGTAGCCCACCATGGAATCACACGTATTGACCGCCCTGTACACCAAGGCGAGCGGTGCCCCCCCAATAAAGGCAAAGAATAGAGGAGCGGTGATTCCATCACTCGTATTTTCAGCGACCGTCTCGACAGCCCCTCTCACAATCTCAGCCGGAGGCAGATGTTCTGTATCTCTTCCGACAATCCAGCTTAGTTTTTTGCGAGCCTCTTGCACATCTCCCCGCTTAAGAGGCACAAGCACTGACAGTCCTGCTTCTTTAAGCCCTCTGGCCGCAATGGTCGTGGAAATGAACATCGATTCTATGAAAACCCCTAAAACATGGTTTATGGAATAAGCAATCCTTACGATGATAAAAGTCAGTACGAGGGTAATAGATAGAATAATAAAAAGCATGATGGAACCTTTCAGCTTTTTCCATTTTCCCCGGTTCAGCACCCGGTCCATCACAGAAATCAATTTGCCGAAACCTCTTACCGGGTGCGGCAGCCAGCGAGGATCACCGATGAGCTGGTCGATGATCAAAGCGATTAACATTGATAGCAGATGAAGGGCCATCATCATGATCGTGGCATTCTCTTTCTATAGTTTTCGATTGCTTTACCAACGGTCTGATAGACGGCATGGCCAATCGCTTTTCCCATCGGAGTAATCGTACCGGCGTAGCTCATCCTTTTCCCTTGCTGTGTCGACGCGATGCAAAGGCTGTCCGTTGAAGTACCTGTAGCCATCGTTCCTGAAATCGGATCTTTAATCTCATAATCTCTGAGCGCACTGGCCTTTGCTTCTGTGGCTGTCATCATCGCCTGGACAAATGCCTCATCGGTAAGCTGTCCCTCCAGGAAAAGCCAGATATTAATTGTGCCAACTGCCACAGATCCAGCCTTCCTCTGCCACGATTGAGCAGCATCTACCGCATTGGATGTCCCTGATGTTGCTGCGGCAAGAAGCTTGATTCCTTCTTTTTCTATGGAAACCACTCCTGCATCCTCCAGCCGTGCCGCTGTCATCATTCCAACCGTTTCATTCGGATTGACAGGAAGGGAGCGCAGGTACGCTTCATATTCAGAATGAGCATCATCACAATTGTAGTTCCTGTCCACGTGACGGTTAACAAATGTATTCGCCCAACCGAATCCTCCGCCGATCAGGGCCGAAGACATTGTTTTTAAAAAATACGGGCTTCGGAACACCATTGATTCATTTGAGGCCTGAAGCTTAATATCTTCTATTTTCTTTTGTTCCTCTCGTTCAGCCGGCACAAGCGCGATTAAGGGCTTCGGCTTCTGAGGATGCTCCTGCCTGCTCAGCTTCGTATCATACACTCCTTCCAGCAGGTTGCTGTCCATAATGTCACCAGGCTTTCCGATCGCCTTCTCTTTTCCTCCATCGAGAAGAAGAACCTGGTCACAGTACAGACTGGCAATATTCAAATCATGCAATATGGCAACCACCGTCAGCTGGCAGCCCTGCACCCAATCTTTCAGCAAGTCCATAAGTTTCATCTGATAGGAAAGGTCAAGATGGTTCGTGGGCTCATCGAGCAGCAGGATTTCTGGTTCCTGCGCAAGCGCCTTAGCCAAAAGAACCCGCTGCCGTTCGCCGCCGCTCAAGGACTGGATGCTTTTCTCCGCAAAATGCTGGACTCCTGTAAACTCCATGGATCGCTGGACCATCTCTTCGTCCTTCGGCGATGATTGCTTCAGCAAGCCTTTGTAAAAAGGATACCGGCCGAGCGCTACCACTTCACGGACGGTAAAGTCGAACGAACTTTCCGCATGCTGAGGAAGAACAGCGATGATCCTGGCTAAATCCTTGGCGGAATAGCTGCTGACTGGTATTCCTTTAATTAAAATTTCACCGGACTGCGGAGACAGCATTCCGTTTATCATCTTCATGAGAGTGGTCTTCCCGCTCCCGTTTGGTCCGATGATGCCGGTTATTTTTCCTTTTTCAATGGAAAACGAAAGATCTTTTACCACGGGCTTGCCGTCATAGCCTCCAGTAAGCTGCTGAATTTGTATCATGTAGTCACCTTCCTTCTACGATAGCGGATAAAAATCACGGCAAAAATCGGACTTCCGATGATCGCCGTCAATACACCGATCGGCAGCTCCGTCGGCGAGATGATTGTTCGTGCGATGAGATCGACCAGAACGAGAAATACCCCGCCCAGAATCGTGGAAAGGGGCAGTAAATGGCGATGATCCACTCCCCAGATCATGCGCGCCATATGAGGGATGACAAGGCCGACAAACCCGATGGTGCCTGACACCGCTACAGCCGAGCCTGTCAAAAGTGAAGCCCCGAACAGCACAAGTGACGTATGTTTTTTCACGTCCACACCAATTGACCTTGCATCCTGCCGGCCAAAAGAAAGTGCATTTAATTCACGTGCACTTGCCAGGAGAATGATAAGCCCTGCAGCCAAAAACGGAGTGATCAGCTGAACGTACGGCCAGCCTCTCATGGATACGCTGCCGAGCAGCCAGCCGATGATCTGCCTTAATTCATCCCCGGTCAGTGCGATTAAAAGAGAGGTTAAAGCACCTATAAATGAACTGCTTAAAATGCCTGCCAGAATAATCGTCTCAACCGCAAGGCTGCGCTGCACAAGGCGAGCGAAATAAATTACTCCGACAAGGGTAAGAAAACCGGTAATTATGCTCACTACCGGAAGAGTGAAATTTCCGAGTACCGGAAGCTGAATACCGAAGAACAGGACAGCCACTGCACCCAACGCTGAACCCGACGATACTCCAAGCGTATAAGGATCGGCCAGCGGATTTTTCAGCAGCCCCTGAAATGCTGTTCCTGCCAGTGCCAGTGAGCAGCCGACAAGCATAGCGAGAATGACTCGGGGAAAGCGGATTTCCATGACGATATTTACGATGGATGAATCGATCGAAGCAGGTACGGGATAATGGAAAAGCTTTGCTCCCAATATCTGCACCACATGAAAAAGGGGGATAGGTATTGAACCTACCGATATCCCCAGAGCAATAGCTAAGCCTAAAAGCAGGAGCACAGCTGTGTATGAAACGATGATTTTACTTTTTGTATACTTCCGGATAGATGGCTTTTGCAAGCTCCTCCACTCCTTCAATCAAACGCGGTCCTGGACGTGTTACCTTATCGGAGTGCACATCATAAATTTCTTTGTTTTTTACCGCAGGAACGTCCTTCCAGGCTTTACGGGCCATAATCTGTTCCATCGGCTTCTTCGAATAGTAGCCGTACGTCGTTACAATGGCATCCGGTTGATATTTGACAGGTTGCTCTTCAGAAACCTTCGCCCATCCTTTTAAATCGCCTGCCGCATTTTTTGCATGAATGGCGTTCAGCATCTCATCAATAAATGTTCCTTTACCCGCTGTATAAATCTCAGGTGCCGGTGCAACCTCAACCCAGACCTTTTTCTCTTGCTTTACTTGTTTTGCTTTTTCCTTGATCGCTGACAGATCATCCTTCATGGATTTTACGATCTTATCCCCTTGTTTTTGAGTGCCTGTTGCTTTAGCGATCATGTCAATGGCATGGTACGTATCCTCAAAGTTCTGTGCATCATTGATCACGATGACCTTGATGCCGGCATTCTTAAGCTGATCGATTCCCTGCTTGGAAGTATGCGCGCCGGAGGCATGGGCGAGCACGAGATCAGGCTTTAGGCCAACAATCTTCTCGACGTTAAATTCCATACCGCCGATCTTGGTTTTTTTCGTCGCCGCTTCAGGGTAGTTGTCAAAGTCCGATACGCCGACAATCTCCTTATCCAGTCCAAGCGCGAATGCGATCTCTGTATTGCTTGGTATGAGCGAGACGATCTTCTTTGGTTTTTTATCAATTTTCACATTCTCATCCGCCGCATCTTTAATCGTTACGGGGAATTCACTCTTTGCCTGACTGCCGTTCTCTTTTTTGTCTGTTGACTGATTGCCGGCCGAACAGCCTGCGATGATGGCGATCACGAGCATCAGCATCATCGCAATTTGTGTAAACTTCTTCAATTCCTTCACGCTCCTATGTATCGTTTAGCTGCAGTTGTGCAAACAAAAAAGCCCTCCCTTCGGAGAGCGAATCAACAGTTAATCATAAAAGAAATGATTACAATTACTTCACCTTTTCCTCGAAGGTTCGCACAGGCAATTAAGGCAGGTCTCCTGACTTCCGATCAACAATCTTCTTCTCCTTCCCATCCTTTGATTTGAACAGTGGAAATGTAAGAAGATCTCCCGATTACAGTGGCGGGACCGTGCTGGACTTGAACCAGCTTCCCTTTTAACGTTTTATTGATCATAAAACGGACCTTAACCGCATATTCAGCTATATCCATTATACCTCTTAAGTTCAAAATGAAAAGTTTAATTTAGATTCAGTGATCTCTTAGCTTCAAGGCTCCCTGCAATCCAGTCGCTCCTAAGCAGGCCGAGAACATAAATATCATAATACTCGTTTTCATCAAAATAGGCTTGCCTTCTGACACCCTCTTTTTTAAAGCCGAGAGCGGTCAAGAGTTTCAGGCTTTTTTTGTTATATTCATAAACCTCTGCATCGATTCGATAGGTCTCACGGTCAAACAGGTGGTCCAGGATTCCTGACAGGGCTTCCTGCATATACCCTTTTCCGGATTCGGCACCGAGCCCGAACCGCAGCCAGCCAAACTGACGGGTGCCGCCCATCCAATTGAACCGGACATATCCCACAGGAAGCGAGCTCCTCTTTTCGATGATCATCAAGTATGATTCGTTCGGAGAGCTTGAACTTTTTTCGATATCCTGCCTTTGATTGCCTTCGTTAATAATGGTCGCCGTTCCTGTAGACATTTTCCGGAATAAAGGGCCGCTTTTCCATTGTGCGATGACAGAGGCATCACTAACCGAAATGTCTCTGATCTTCAATCTTTCGAATTCCAGCTCCATTTTCGTCATGCTCCAGGCCTCCCATTTGTCCCTAGTATGAATGATCTATTTTATCATAATATGCAGCTTCTCAAATTTAAAGATGATATCGCCTGTCTTTATAGGTTCCGGTTTGGGGAAGGTTTAGGGATTTGAAGATTTTTTCCGATATTGAACGAGATAAGAGGGATAGAAAGAATTTGAGTTCGCGATTGGTGATTGTTGAGCCAATGAGAAGTTTAAAGCCTTCCAAAGAATACACGTGGGCATGTTCGGAGGAATGGTTACAGAATGGACAAAGCCATTTAACAGCATATGTTTTTTACATACCAAAGTCGAAGCACGAAGGGCAATGAACGCCTTTTAATCCTCTTTTTATTGGAGTTATCTTCTCTGGAAAACACCTTTTTTCCTTCTCAAGAACGACTTAAATTTTGCGCGGTATACTCTAAGGATGAAATACGCGCCAGTCTCCATGAAATACGCGCGAATCTGATGAAAATATTTATGCGGCAATCCCCCAGATCCAACAAAAAAACCGCTTGCGACTGATCAGGCCTCAAGCGGTTTACTAAAATAACTTATTTTTGAAGGTTGTAGAATGCGCTCAATCCAGGGTAGCGGCTGATGCTTGCCAATTCGTCTTCGATACGAAGCAATTGGTTGTATTTCGCTACACGGTCGGTACGGGAAGGAGCACCGGTTTTGATTTGTCCAGCGTTTGTCGCTACAGCGATGTCAGCGATTGTGCTGTCTTCGCTTTCACCAGAACGGTGAGAGATAACTGCAGTGTAACCTGCACGTTTCGCCATTTCGATCGCATCAAAGGTTTCAGTCAATGTACCGATTTGGTTCACTTTGATAAGGATAGAGTTGCCTACGCCCTGCTCGATACCTTGAGCAAGTTTAGTTGTGTTTGTTACGAACAGGTCGTCTCCTACAAGCTGAATTTTCTTGCCAAGACGGTCAGTCAACAGCTTGTGGCCTTCCCAGTCGTTTTCATCCAAGCCATCTTCAATAGAGATGATTGGGTATTTAGAAACAAGATCTTCGTAGAAAGCAACCATTTCTTCAGATGTTTTAACAACACCCTCACCAGAAAGATGGTATTTGCCGTCTTCTTTGTTGAATAGCTCAGAAGAGGCAACGTCCATTGCAAGACGTACTTCTTCACCAGGCTTGTAGCCAGCTTTTTCGATAGCTTCCATGATGGTTTGAAGCGCTTCTTCATTTGAAGAAAGGTTTGGTGCGAATCCGCCTTCGTCACCTACAGCTGTGTTTAGTCCTTTTTCTTTTAATACAGATTTAAGACTGTGGAAGATTTCAGCTCCCATACGAAGTGCTTCAGAGAAAGTTGGTGCGCCGACTGGCATTACCATAAATTCTTGAATGTCGACATTATTGTCAGCATGCTCTCCTCCGTTCAGGATGTTCATCATTGGAACTGGAAGAGTTTTTGAGTTGAAACCTCCAAGGTACATGTACAGAGGAAGACCAAGAAGATCCGCAGCAGCACGAGCCACAGCCATGGATACACCAAGGATTGCGTTTGCTCCGAATTTCCCTTTATTTTCTGTTCCATCAAGATCGATCAACGTTTTGTCGATTCCGACTTGATCCAATACATCGTATCCGATCAATTCAGGTGCGATAAGCGTGTTCACGTTCTCAACTGCTGTTTGTACACCTTTCCCTAGGTAGCGGCCTTTGTCGCCGTCACGAAGTTCTACTGCTTCGTATTCACCTGTGGATGCACCGCTTGGCACGATCGCACGGCCGAATGCGCCGGACTCAGTGTAAACTTCTACTTCTACTGTTGGATTCCCGCGGGAGTCCAGTACTTCACGAGCATATACTTCAATAATTGCTGACATAAAATTTTCTCTCCTTATCAAACAAGATTTTATCGGTAGGAACAATCCTTATTTCAAAAATTAGCCTTTGATCAGCGTTTCGCCTGTCATCTCCTTCGGCTGTTTGCCGCCGAGAAGGGTCAGGAACGTCGGTGCGAGGTCAGCAAGCTTGCCGCCGTCGCGAAGTTCGATATCTTTCTTCGTAACGATGATCGGCACCGAGTTCGTCGTGTGGGCGGTCATTGGTTTGCCTTCTAGCGTTACCACTTCGTCTGCGTTTCCGTGGTCAGCTGTAATCATAGCATAACCGTCTTTCGCAAGGATCGCGTCCACTACTTTTCCAAGACACTCATCCACGGCCTCGATCGCCTTGATCGTCGGTTCGAGTTTACCTGAATGGCCGACCATATCCGGATTGGCAAAGTTCAGGATGATCGCGTCATGATTATCGGCCTCGATTTCTTTAAGAAGAGCGTCAGTTACTTCATAGACACTCATCTCCGGCTTCAGATCATACGTAGCCACCTTTGGTGAATCAATCAAAATCCGTTTTTCACCTTCAAATTCCGCTTCGCGCCCGCCGCTGAAGAAGAAGGTAACGTGAGGATACTTTTCAGTTTCTGCAATACGCAGCTGTTTATAATTTTGCTGTGAAAGAACTTCCCCCAGCGTGTTGTCAAGGTTTGTCGGTTTGAACGCGACATCTCCCTGCACCGTCTCACTGAAGTTGGTCAGGCACACAAAGTGAATGTCTTTCGGGAATCGATCTCCACGATCAAAGCCTCGGAAATCTTCATTTGTGAAGACCTGTGAAATCTGAATGGCGCGGTCCGGCCGGAAGTTACAAAAGATAATTGCATCTCCGTCTTGGATGGCAGCAACCGGTGAACCATCTTCCTTCTTCAAAACAGAAGGAAGAACAAATTCATCATAGATTTCATTCTTGTAGGAGTCTTCCACCACTTCGATCGGGTCGGTGTAATCCGGGCCTTCGCCATAAACCATGGCTCGGTAGGATTTTTCTACACGATCCCAGCGTTTGTCACGGTCCATAGAGTAATAGCGTCCGGACAACGTCGCAATCTGTCCTATTCCCAGCTCGTCCATTTTTTTCAACGTCTGCTCGATATAGCCTTTTGCCGATTGCGGAGGAACATCCCTGCCGTCCAAGAAGCCGTGCAGGTAAACCTTTTCTACGCCTTGCTTTTTAGCCGTTTCAAGCAATGCAAAAATATGGTCGATGTGGCTGTGGATCCCGCCGTCAGAAAGAAGTCCGAAGATGTGAAGGTTTGTTCCCTTCTTCTTCACTTCATTCATCGCTTCGATAAAGGTCGGATTTTCATAGAAATCCCCTTCCTTGATCGCAAGATTCACACGGGTAAGGCTTTGGTAAACAATACGGCCAGCACCAATATTCAAATGTCCGACTTCAGAATTCCCCATCTGCCCAGGAGGAAGCCCTACAGCTTCTCCGCATGCTGTCAAATGGCTATGAGGATAGGTCTCCCAATATCGGTCAAAGTTTGGCTTTTTCGCATGTGCAACGGCATTACCTTTTTCTTCTCCGCGGCATGCAAAACCATCAAGAATAATCAGTGCGACAGGTTTTTTAGGCATTGTTTACACCTTCCAAAAGCTGAAGGAACGATTGTGGCTCAAGGCTTGCTCCTCCAACGAGAGCACCGTCGATATCAGACATGCCCATTAGTTCTTTGATGTTGCCTGGCTTAACGCTTCCGCCGTATTGAATGCGGACTTGGTCAGCCGCTTCTTGTGAGAACTGATCAGCGATGACGCTGCGGATGTAGCCGCAAACCTCGTTGGCATCTTCAGAGGAAGCCGTTTTGCCCGTACCGATCGCCCAAACCGGTTCGTAAGCAACGACCGTACGTTTAACTTGTTCTTCGGAAAGACCTTGAAGTCCTTTTTCCGTTTGGGTTTTTACAACGTCTTTTGTTTGGTCTGCTTCACGCTGTTCAAGGGTTTCACCTACACAAACGATCGGGGTTAACCCGTGGTTGAAAGCAGCATGGGTCTTTTGGTTAACGAGCTCATCGGTTTCACCAAAGTACTCGCGGCGCTCGGAATGTCCAAGAACGACATAGCCCACACCAAGGTCTTTCAGCATAACAGGGCTGATTTCGCCTGTGAACGCTCCATTGTCTTCAAAGTGCATGTTTTGAGCACCAATGCCAAGGTCTGTTCCCTTGGAGGCATTTACAAGTGCGTCCAAGAATAAAGCTGGCGCGCAGACAACAGAATCTACTGCATCAGAAGAAGGGATGGATCCTTTTACTTCTTCAACAAAAGATTTTGCTTCAGAAAGTGTTTTGTTCATTTTCCAGTTTCCTGCAATAATCGGTTTTCGCATGTTTTTCACCTTCCTAAGAATGTGCAGTTGCTCCGAAACTCAAGGGATCTCGCGGATCAATAGCACAGTTCTTCGTCGATTTCTTTTCAAACGGGATTACTTGTCATTTAATGCTGTGACACCAGGAAGTTCTTTTCCTTCCATGAATTCAAGAGAAGCACCGCCGCCTGTTGAGATGTGGCTCATTTGATCTGCGAGGCCAAATTTCTCAACTGCAGCTGCTGAATCTCCGCCTCCGATTACACTATAAGTATCTTTAGCTTCTGCCAATGCTTCTGCAACAGAGCGGGTTCCTTTGGAGAAGGCTTCAATTTCAAAGACTCCCATTGGCCCGTTCCATATTACAAGCTTCGAATTCTTAATGGTATTTTGGTACTTTTCAATCGTTTTCGTTCCGATATCAAGACCCTCCCAATCAGAAGGGATGGAATCAATGCTTACCACTTTCGTGTTGGCATCGTTTGAAAAATCGTCAGCTACAAGAATGTCTTCAGGGATAAGGAAGTTAACGCCTTTTTCCTTCGCTTTCTCCATGAATCCTTTTGCTGTTTCAATTTTGTCTTCTTCTAAAAGAGATTTACCTACATCATGGCCCAACGCTTTGATGAACGTATAGCCAAGGCCTCCGCCGATGATCAGGTTATCTACTTTATCGAGCAGGTTATTGATCACATCAATTTTATCTTTAACTTTCGCACCGCCGATGATGGCAGTAAACGGACGGTCAGGATCAGACAGAGCTTTTCCAAGCACATCTAGTTCTTTTTCCATTAAGAAACCTGCAACAGCCGGAAGATGTTTTGCTACGCCTTCCGTGGATGCGTGCGCACGGTGGGCTGCACCGAAAGCATCGTTCACATACACATCAGCAAATTCTGCAAATTTCTTTGCTAATTCAGGATCATTTTTTTCTTCTCCAGGATAAAAGCGGACGTTCTCAAGAAGGATAACGCCTCCGTTATCGATGCTCGCCAATGCCTTCTTGACTTCTTCGCCGTATGCTTCATCGGTTTTTAACACTTCTTTGCCAAGAAGATCGCTCAAGCGCTGTGCCACTTGGGTCAAGCGAAGCTCTTCAACGACTTGGCCTTTCGGACGTCCAAGATGGCTGGCCAATAACACTTTGGCCCCTTGCTCTGTTAAGTATTGGATCGTTGGGAGTGCCGCACGGATTCTAGTATCGTCGGTAATTTTCCCATTTTCCATCGGTACATTAAAGTCAACGCGGCAGAATACCACTTTTCCATTAACGTCGATGTCACGAACTGTTTTCTTGTTCATAAGTATAACCTCCTGACAGTCTTAAATAGAGAAGAAGAGAATCCCTTTTACACACCCTAGTTTAACCTAAAATGCGCAGGTGAAAACGAGAAGTTCCTAGGTGTAACTTTCTAAGAGTTATAGCAGTATGCTTTTGGTTCGGGTTAACTTCGTTGGAATTTTTAACTGCTGGCAACTTCATCGCTGGAATTTTTGAACTGCATGCCATTGCTACGGGTAAAAATTCCTTGGTGAACTTCTTTTTGGAATTTATCAACTGCGCGTTTTTTTTCCTTGGGTAAAATTCCTTACAAGGGAAAGAGGGTAAGGGCATCTTTCAACCCTTCCCCTCTACTTTTATTTCTCTCTATTATTAAAGTCCTTTTTTAGCAATAAAGTCAATAAGGTCCACAACACGGCTGGAGTATCCAGTTTCGTTGTCGTACCAAGAGATGACTTTAACCATGTTGCCTTCCATAACCATTGTAGAAAGGCCGTCAACTGTAGAAGAGTTTGTGTTGCCGTTATAGTCAGTAGATACAAGCGGCTCGTCGCTGTATCCAAGAATGCCTTTTAATGGGCCTTCAGCTGCTTCTTTCAATGCTGAGTTGATTTCTTCAGCAGAAACTTCTTTGTCAAGTTCAGCAACAAGGTCAACTAAGGATACGTTTGGAGTTGGAACACGCATTGCCATACCGTTTAGTTTTCCTTTAAGTTCAGGAAGCACTAGAGAAACAGCTTTTGCAGCACCAGTCGTTGTAGGAATGATGTTTTCTGCAGCTGCACGTGCACGACGGTAGTCTTTGTGCGGAAGATCAAGGATCTGCTGATCATTTGTGTAAGAGTGAACAGTTGTCATCATACCGCGTTTGATTCCAAATTTTTCGTTTAGTACTTTCGCGAAAGGAGCTAGACAGTTTGTCGTACAAGAAGCGTTAGAAATGACATGGTGGCTTCCAGCATCGTATTTGTCTTCGTTCACACCCATTACTACAGTGATATCTTCGTCATTTGCAGGAGCAGAGATGATTACTTTTTTAGCGCCGGCTTCCAAGTGTTTAGCAGCGTCTGCACGTTTTGTGAAACGTCCAGTAGATTCAACAACTACTTCCACGCCAAGGTCTCCCCATCCCAATTGAGCTGGGTCGCGCTCAGCCAAAACTTTGATTTCTTTGCCGTTTACGATTAGCGAGTTTTCACCAACTTCAACAGTCGCATCAAGCTTTCCGTGTACAGTGTCATGCTTCAATAGGAATGCAAGCATGTTTGCATCTGTTAAATCATTAACAGCTACCACTTCTACGTTAGGGTTGTTAAGCGCTGCACGAAATACGTTACGGCCGATACGACCAAATCCATTAATACCAACTTTAGTTGCCATTTAAAATGACCTCCTTATAATTAGAAAGAAAATTATAGTTAAAGGGATAGCCCTTTAGTCACACAACAAGTTACATAGTCTTTCACGAGCCTGCAAGCAGCTTGCGTGCCGCTCCTTCATCGGTGATCAGCACCTTTTTAGGGCCATGCTTCATAAATGCTGCGATGGCTTCCGCTTTCGAGGAACCTCCTGCAACAGCCATGATAAAATCACTATGTTTCAGGTCATTCAATTGAAGACCTATCGTTCGAACACGATGCACGACTTCTCCCTGGTGGTTGAAGTAATAGCCGAAAGCCTCAGCTACTGCCTTTTCATGTTCCAATTTTTCCAGAACAGCCACAGAAGAATTTCTCCGGTTAGCCATTGTTTTAGCATCGCCAATTCCATGGATGACTATACTTGCTGAGTGTATCAGCTCCATGACTTCTTTAACCCCGGGTTCCTCCATGAGTGAAAGATAAGTCTCTTTGCTCAGCTGATCGGGTAAATGAAGCAGGCGATACTCACCTCTTGCTTTTACTGCCATGGTAGAACAGATGGTGTTTGCCTGATTTTCTACCTTTTCGCCAAGACCGCCTCTGGCTGGGACGAACAGAAGGTCCTGATCTTTGTTTCCAGGAGTCATCATTTCCGCGACAGCAGCAATGGTTGTGCCGCCTGTCACCGCAATGACATTATTACCGTTTAACTCCTGTTTCAACCTTATGACTGCCGCCTTGCCCATTTCATTTTTAATCCAAGGATCTTCATCACTGTCGCCAGGAACGATGATCACTTCAGACAGGTTTAAGTTTTCCCTCAACTTCATTTCTAAAACACGAAGTCCGGACAGTTCATTCATTAGAACTTCGAGTCTCTCTAGAACACTTAAACCGTCAGGCGTCAGCGACATACCACCCGGCAGGATGGAGAGCAAACCCTGGTCTTTCAAAAAACTGACCTCAGCACGGAGAACCCTTTCCGTCATGTTAAGGTTGGCTGCAAGGCTTCGTCTGCCGATGGGTTCATGAAAGCGAACAATTTTTAAAATGCTGTATCGTTTTCTCATTACCTCCAGAAGATCCGGCAAAAGCTTCTTCTGTATTTCTATTAAATCGTCCATCATGCATTCCCCTATCTTGTGTAAGGCAGAACATTAAGAGGAGTCCAACAATCAACGGGACATTCATCGTCCCGGATAGCCATTTTACGTCCCAACGAATCTATAAAAAAATGACCTTTGTTTAAGTCTCCTTCATTCTAACAATCCTGTGACAACATTTCAACAAAAATTACTTATTAATTGTTAGTAAACGCTTTCTTAAAGATTCCTTATGAATCTGCCCGTACTGAATCTCTTCATCCCCTGCTGCAATCACCGGGATCATCAGCCCATATTTTTCGATGAGTTCATCTGATCCGTAAATATCGACCTTATGGATCTCCATCGGGATTTCCTCTTGAAGCTCCTGTAATATCTTATGTGCTTTGTCGCACAGAGGACAATGATATTTTGTATAAAATGTGATCGAAAGTGGACTCATTTAGTTGTACCCCATTCAAAAAATTTTTATTCCATTTTTATTTTAAATAAAAAAAGCCCATTTAAACAGGGCTTTTTTCAGGAGTATCTTTTTCTTTTGGAAGAGGAAGCGATGTTCAGCTCCTCCCTGTACTTGGCCACCGTACGCCGTGAAATGCTGAGCCCCTTTTTACTGGCCAATAGTTCAGAGATCGCTTGATCCGATAAAGGCCTTGATTTATCTTCTTCTTCAATTACTTTTTTGATCGCGAGTTTAGCGGTCTGGGAAGAGGCATTTTCACCGCTTACGGTTTCGATCTTTGCCGTAAAAAACGCCTTTAGTTCAAACGCTCCCCTTGGTGTTTGAATCACTTTGTTTTTAACCGCCCGGCTGACGGTTGATTCATGCATGCCGATCCGCTCTGCTACTTCCCTCAATGTCATGGGAACGAGGTGTTCAGGACCCCTTTTTAAAAAGTTTTGCTGAGCCGAAACAATTTCCTTGGCAATCATGATAAGGGTATTTTTTCTCTGTTCAAGGCTCTTCTGCAGCCATTGGAGCTTTTGATAATGTTCCTGCAAATATTGCGCCGCCCCGCTGGACTTTGACTTTAAGAGATGAGCATAGCTTTCATTTAACTGCACTTTCGGTGTGAAGTGGTCATTGATGGCAAGCTTATACGTTCCGTTGTCTTCGATTACTGAGAGATCCGGGTACAAATAGCCTAAATCACTATGGCTGGATAATTTCCGTCCTGGCTTCGGATCGAGCGTCTGGATAAAGTCAGCCGCTTGCTCTACAGCCTGAACCGTTGTCCCTAGATCTGCAGCAATCTGTTTCAGCTTTCGGGCTGCGAGCTGATCAAGATGGTTGTCGGCGATCCGGTAAGCAAGATCTTCTTCCATTCCTAGAGATTTTAATTGAAGAAGCAGGCATTCTCTCAGGTTCCGGGCTCCGATGCCTGCCGGCTCCAGCTGATGAAGCGAATCAACGGCTTTCTCAAATGTTCCGGAACTGATGCCGAATCGCTTCTTCACCTCTTCTTCCGTTATATCCAGGTAACCGGCTTGATCTATATTTAAGATCAGAAAGCGAATGATGGATCCGATCTCGTCTGATGCAGGTATAGATAGAGCTTGAAAAAGAAGGCGGTCATGCATGGAAACAACGGCAGGCTGCATCATACTGATGACATCGCCATCCTGGTTTGTTTTATTTTTTTGAAGCGCTTTCTTTTTATCGTTATTAAAAAAGGCTGGTGATTCCGATAACTCAATGAGTGGGTTCTCGACCGCTTGTTCTTGTAAAAATTGAGAAAGTTCATAGCAAGGATATTGCAGGATGGCAATGGCCTGGCGCAGCTCTGCAGTCATGACGAGGCTTAAATTCTGTTGTTGAAATAATCCCAGTTCCATTCGAATCCCTCCTGTAACTATGATACTATAGAATGACAGAATGCAACACTCCAAAAGATGAGATATGGAATTAAAGTTTCTTCCAGCGGGTTACCTCCCGCTGTCACACTGCCTAAAAAAGGACAATAAAAAAAGGGCCGTCACTGGCCCTTTTATCACGCTATTAAAGTTTAGTAACGTTAGCTGCTTGAGGTCCGCGAGCACCTTCAACGATTTCGAAAGATACTTCTTGACCTTCGTCTAAAGATTTGAAACCTTCAGATTGGATAGCAGAAAAGTGTACGAATACATCGTCTCCACCTTCAACTTCGATGAAGCCGAATCCTTTTTCTGCGTTGAACCATTTTACTTTCCCGTTTTGCATGGGTATATCCTCCTGTCGGCGCATTAAAGCGCTTTAAAAATTGGAACCATGTGACAATGCTACAAAAACTAAAAGAAAACTTTTGTTTACATCCAGTCGTAATAACACGTTTATGGTCAGCACAACTATATCACGAGAATTTCCAATTGTCAAAACAAGGGTCAGAATTTATTACTGGACACCTTTTGCCAACGGCTTGGGTGCCTGCTACCAATAATTAAATTTTCTGTTTTGGTGCCTGGCACCGGAATTTGGTGCCAGGCACCGGAATCTGATACGATATAAACAGTTAAAATGAAGGAGTGCTGCAACCATGGCTGAACAATTTTCAGTTGCTTTTTTCGAGGAGAATTTCAAACAATACATCGAACGTAACAAAGACGTATTTACAAAATCACACGCAATGAACGCCTATTACCGTTCCATCGTCGGGACCCTCATCAATGACCATTTAAATAAGAACGCAGAGATTGTCCGCCGGATCCGAAATCTCGAAACCGCTTATATGAATATCAAAAATGGCTGATCCACATTATCTATAAAACTTTTGATGTGCTGCACGTTTAAAACCCGGTCACGCGGGAATGATGATGATAGTCTAAACATATTGTTAAATAAAGGATTGTGAAGCCTCTACATAGAATTATCATCAAAGAAGCTTTTCGTTTGACCTTGTTTGACCTTTTTTGTATGATGTCAGTAACACATGAAAAACACACCATAAAAGGAGGATTATTCATGAATTTAATTCCTACAGTAATTGAACAAACGAACCGTGGCGAACGCGCATATGATATTTACTCCCGTCTGTTAAAAGACCGTATTATCATGCTGGGAAGCGGAATTGACGATAATGTATCCAACTCAATTGTAGCTCAGTTGCTCTTCCTTGCTGCCGAGGACCCTGAAAAGGATATCTCCCTTTACATAAACAGTCCTGGCGGATCCATTACAGCCGGTATGGCGATCTATGATACCATGAATTTCATCAAGCCGAACGTTTCTACGATCTGTATCGGTATGGCAGCGTCCATGGGAGCATTCTTGCTTGCAGCCGGTGAAAAAGGTAAACGTTACGTTCTTCCAAACTCTGAGGTTATGATTCACCAGCCTCTGGGCGGAACACGCGGACAGGCAGCAGATATTGAAATCCATGCTCGCCGTATCATTCAAATGCGCGAACAGCTGAACAAAATTCTTTCTGAAAAAACAGGCCAGCCTTTAGAAATCATTGAACGCGATACTGACCGCGATAACTTCATGCTGGCAGAGGATGCTGTAAAATACGGACTCGTTGACCGTGTCATCACTTCCGTTGAAGATCCTAAGAACGTTTAATTCAAGATTTATAACAAGAAAGCCGCTCATCTTTTGACGAGCGGCTTTTATTTTGAGGAGAAGAACATGAACCTATACAATGTCCTCGTTTCCATCGGAGTCATTGTCATCTTTATTTTTATTTTGGCGATGTTTGCCCGGACGAAACGATAATGGTTTTTCCGAGCCTTGTTGCAGCAGACAGCATCCATCATATGACTCTGGCTGGAACTGCACCTATTTTGCCCATAAATGGCCGTCTGTGTCGGCTCACTAAAATAGGACACCCATGGCCAATAAAAAAGGCAAAAGCCCTTCGATCAACGAATACATGCCATCGAATCAGCTTTTGCCCTTTTACTTATCTAATTTTCATAATAAACTCTAGTTCTGTTCTGTTATGAAGGCTTCCAGGCCTTTGATCGCTTCTTCTTCATCATTTCCGCTTACAGAGATGGTAATATCCACTCCAGATCCAATCGCCAGGCTCATGATTCCCATAATGCTTTTTGCGTTGACTCGTTTTCCGTCTTTTTCTACAAATACTTCAGAGTTGTAACGGTTCGCTTCCTGCACAAATAAGGCAGCCGGACGGGCTTGAAGTCCGGTTTTCAATTGAACAGTTACCTTCTTTTCAATCATTGCTGTTCCTCCTTACAGATTTTAGTTTTTACTCGTTATTTCGAAATGGGTTGTCCTAGCCTGATTTTGTTAGCGATTTCATCAATTTTCCGAAGCCTGTGATTCACACCCGATTTACTCACGGGACCTGATGAAACCATCTCGCCGAGTTCTTTTAGTGTAATTTCCTGATGGGCAACTCGAAGTTCTGCAATCTCGCGAAGCTTGTCAGGAAGCACTTCAAGTCCAACCTCATTTTCAATAAATTTGATATTCTCGACCTGCCTCATGGCTGCGCCGACCGTTTTATTCAAATTGGCGGTTTCACAGTTTACAAGGCGGTTAACGGAGTTCCTCATATCCTTTAAGATCCGGACGTCCTCAAAATAGAGCATAGCGTTGTGCGCACCGATCAACGTCAGGAATTCAGATATCTTTTCCCCATCTTTCAAATAAATGATGTACCCTTTTTTGCGTTCGAGCATTTTTGCTTTTAAATCAAAGCTGTTCATCAGCTCGCACAAGGCTGCTGTATGCTCCTCATACATTGAAAAAATCTCGAGATGGTAGCTGGTTTCCGGATGGTTGATCGATCCGCCCGCCAAAAACGCTCCTCTCATGTATGAGCGGCGGCAGCAGGAATTTTTTTGAATCTCTTCTGCAATCCCCCGGTTGAACGTGAAGGTTTCATCTATGATATTTAAATCCTCCAGCAGAGCTCTTGCTTCCTGTGTGAGTCTGACGATGTAGACGTTGTTCTTCTTCAGCCTCATTTTCTTCCGGACCAGGAGTTCCACGTGAAAGGAATAAACTCTCTTAATCAATGTATAGATCCGCCTGGCAATGGCAGCGTTTTCTGTTGGAATATCCAGCACGATCTGACGGTTCGAAAAAGAGATCGATCCATTCATTCGGATCAGTGCTGCCAGTTCTGCCTTGGCACAGCAATCTTTCATATCCAGTTTGGTCAGTTCTTTCTTTGTTTCTGCCGCAAAAGACACCTTTTTCACCCCTCTTCTATCCACTCTGGCAACGTAAGGGTTAGACAGCTGGTCAACAGCCTTCAATTCTGAAAAGATTACTTCTTTTCAAGAAGAGAAAGAAGCAATTCAGATACACGTTTCGCATCATGGCGCACTAAAGTACCATATTGAATTATATTATCACTAATGATGTCAAAACCAAAAGATTTTAAACGGTCCATATCCCAGGTAACCTGCTCGGCTCCCTCTTCCCGGTAAAGTTCTAAAAATTCTTCCGGAATGATTTCATTGTTAACAATGACGACGTCAACGATTTTATCCCCGACGTGATCAATCAGCGCCTGTACATGGTCACTGGCTGAGAAGTGGTTGGTTTCTCCTTTTTGAGTCATAGCGTTGCAAACATATACTCTAGGCACCGTTGACTTAAGAACGGCGTCCCGAATACCGCCAACCAGCAAATTGGGGAGAATGCTCGTATAGAGGCTTCCGGGTCCGATGACAATCAGATCCGCCTCATTAATCGCATCAACACTCGCCTTTAAAGGCTCAATATGGTCAGGCGTAAGAAACACACGCTTGATCCTTTTATTGCGAAGAGGGATTTTCGACTCTCCCGTAATAAAAGAACCATCTTCATATTCTGCGTTTAAAATGACGCTTTTATTAGCCGCCGGCAGCACTTGCCCGCGAACATTCAGCACCTTGCTCAGTTCCCTGATCCCCATGACAAAATCTCCGGTGATGTCATGCATGGCAGCCAGAAGCAAATTTCCAAGGGAATGCCCGGTAATGCCGTCACCGGTCGTAAAACGATGCTGAAAAAGCCGTTCCACTAGAGGTTCTACCTCTGAGAGTGCGGCAAGGACGTTGCGCACGTCTCCTGGAGGAGGCATGTCGTAATCTTTTCGGAGGCGGCCGGAGCTCCCCCCATCATCGGCAACAGTTACGATCGCCGTAATGTCTACAGGAAAGCTCTTTAATCCCCTGAGAAGAACGGAAAGCCCGGTGCCTCCTCCCAGAACGACTATTTTTGATATTGGTTTCATTTAAGACTTATCCTTTCCCATGTCCCGGTGGCTGCTCAATGTTACAAATTCTTTGGACAGAGCATTCTTTATATATTCTGCCAGAGCAACCGAACGGTGTTTGCCGCCTGTGCAGCCGATGCCAATAATCAGCTGGCTCTTTCCTTCCCGCTTATATTGAGGAATCATAAAATTCAGCAAGTCGATAAGCTTTTCAAGAAAAGTTTTAGTTTCAGGCCACCGCAATACATATTCTGAAATATCCGGTTCCAGTCCAGTCCTTGGCCGCATGTGGTCAATGTAATGAGGGTTCGGTAAAAACCGCACATCGAATACGAGATCGGCATCGATCGGCATTCCATATTTGAACCCGAACGACATCACGTTTACGGTAAAAGGGTGGGCCTTCTCGGAAGAAAATCGCTCAATTATCTTTTCGCGGAGCTGTATCGGTTTAAGGTCCGTTGTATCTATGACTTGTTGGGCACGGCCTTTTAATTCCTCCAGCATTTCGCGTTCCTGCATGATTCCCTGAAGCGGATTACCGCTTTTCGCAAGAGGGTGCGACCGTCTCGTTTCTTTATATCGGCGGACAAGTGTGGCATCCTTGCTTTCAAGGTAGATGATCTGCGGCTGAATATGAGAGTGGACAGGCAGCTGATCAAGCGTTGTAAACAGCTGGTCAAAGAACTCGCGTCCCCTTAGGTCCATAACGAGCGCTACTTTATTCAGTTTTCCGTCCGACTCTTCCATAAGCTCCACAAACTTAGGCAATAGTGCGGGAGGAAGATTATCAACACAAAAGAAGCCCAGGTCTTCAAAACTCTGCATCGCTACTGTTTTTCCTGCTCCTGACATCCCTGTTATAATCACCATTTGAACGTCCTGCTGTTCCATAACCGTTCCCCCCTCTTATTCTATAAATTCGGTTGATGTATGGTTTGTGTTTGACCCTGCCTGTGATCACGCCGGATCAAGCCGATAGGACAGCAATTCAAAATCCGGTGTGTAAGTAAACGTGCCAAAAATCATTCCCGTCCCGGTGAGAACATAATCCAAAATATGATGATCTCCCGGCGCCATTGGCAATGAACGGATTTCAGATGCTGGTTTCCAGGCTAGTTTTCCTTCATCGGACTCGGCAAGCGCCTCTCCTTCAGCTTCGGTTGCCAAAAAGGTGAACATCATCCATTCAGAGATAATCTTTTCTTTTTCTTTGATGATAAAGTTAAATACACCCTTAAGCTGAGGGTTTTTGATATAGATTCCTGTTTCTTCACGGTATTCCCGAATGACAGAATCTCGGATCGACTCTTCTGACTCCATTTTTCCGCCAGGTGCAACCCACCAGCCTCTTCTCGGTTTCTGCAAGAGAAGCACTTCGTTTTCTTTAACCAAAACACAGTTTGTTACTCTTTGCACAATGTTCACCTCAATAACCTGTTACATTAACTTTAGTATACTAAAAAATGCCACCCCTCACAATGAACACGCATCTCCATTTTAAGGGATGGAACTAGTATTCCACAAAAAAAGGGCGCGGAAGCATTCCGCGCCAAAAGTCTTGCAATTTATAAAAAGGGGGTCAATTTCTTATTATAAATAGTACCCCATTTTTATTTCACCACTGTTACAGTCTGATTAAATCAGAATTACGAATTTACGCTTTCATTCTCTCTTTTAATTCTTCGACAAAATGCTGTGCCGATTGGGCTGCAATACTTCCGTCACCGGTCGCTGTAACGATTTGGCGAAGCGTTTTTTCCCTTACATCACCTGCAGCAAAAATGCCGGGGATGCGTGTTTCCATCAGCTCGTTCGTTTCAACATAACCCGCTTCGTTTGTTATCCCCAAGTTCACAAAAGCGCCGTTCAGCGGAAGCATGCCTACATAGATGAAGACACCATCTGCTGAAAACTCCCGCTCTTCACCTGTCTCCGTACTCACAAGCGTTAGCTTATTTACTTTATTGTTTTCACCATGTATTTCTTTCACGGTATGGTTCCATAAGAAATCTACTTTCTCATTATCAAAAGCGCGCTGCTGAAGAATTTGCTGGGCACGTAATTTATCACGGCGATGCACGATGGTTACCTTGCTGGCAAAACGAGTAAGGTAAACGCCTTCCTCTACAGCAGAGTCTCCGCCGCCGATGACGACAAGCTCTTTATTCTTAAAGAACGCTCCGTCACAAACGGCACAGTAGGAGACGCCGCGTCCGCCAAGTTCTTTTTCTCCTGGAACACCGAGCTTTTTATATTCCGCCCCGGTACCGATAATAATGGATCTTGCCTTAAATTCTTTGCTGCCGGATACAACGGTTTTGTATTCCTCGCCGTCGATGATCTCTTTCACATCACCATAAGCATATTCGGCACCGAATTTTTTTGCGTGCTCAAACATTTTATTGGACAGCTCAGGCCCTAAGATCGTTTCAAAACCAGGATAGTTCTCCACGTCTTCCGTATTGGCCATCTGCCCGCCGGGAATCCCGCGCTCAAGCATCAATGTGCTGAGGTTCGCCCTTGACGTATAGACAGCGGCAGTCATGCCCGCAGGACCTGCACCGATGATAATCACGTCATAAATTTTTTCTTCACTCATCCTGATCCACTCCTTTGATCCTTCCCCAGAACATCTGTCTGCAAATCTTTAGATTGTATTTACATGGTATCGGCCAAAGTCGTTTTCGTCCATCGATTTGCTCAATCTACGCGTTCAAGGCCTCTTTTGATAAATTGAATCCGTGAGGAAAGCATCGAAACCGTTATTCCGTACCGTTCGGCAATCGCAGCTTGAGTTGCACCGTCTTTTCTCTTTTTGGAAACATAATCAATAGCTGCGGCAATCGCTTGATCATTTCTGAGCAGAGAGCTGTCAGAACGAGCCAATATCATCGTTTCCAGCCATAGGAACGTCACATCATCGTCGATGGAAACTCCGTTTTCCTTCAGGATGGCAAGGATACTAAGCCCCCTTGCCACACTTGCAGAGACAGTCTCTATGATCTGCGCTCCATCTTCACCTTGTATTGTAACCTTTGTCCCCGGCATCATCTCTACTAAAAGACTGGCGGCTACTTCTTTAAGGACGGTATGCTCATCCTGCCTCGTGCAAAATTCCTGAAGCATTTCAATGTTTTCTTCGCTATTATTCCCACGCAATAAGGTTAAATGCACCAATTTGTTTTTTTGCAGTTCGCGTGCCACATTGTTGAAGCGCTGCATAAAATCTCTTTTTTGGACATTCTCCTGCTTAACGAAGGAAGGTACTCTGTATTGATAATCAGCACCCGTAACAGCAAGCTCCCCATTCTGGGATTTTTCAAGATAATAAGCAGCAACCTGGCTTTTCGGGTCGAGTTCCTGGGCTTTCGACCAGCAGTTGATCGCACGTTCGGTACGGCCAAGCGCATGGAATGAGACAGCCAGTAGATGAAGATAGGCAGGATCGCTGTAATAATAATGCTTGTTGATGGATGCCAGCCAGCGGTTTGCCCAGGCATGCTCATTAAAGATGCCGAACGTGCTGCCGAGCTTATAGCGGTGGTCAGGATGAATCGGGTAAACCTTTTTCATCCCCTCAACCAGTTGAGCTGCTTCTTCTTTTTTGCCTAATTGTTCATAAAAAATAGCAAGATTGCAAAGTGCGTTCAAATTGCCCGGATTTTTCTCCAGGATCGAAGTCAGTACATTCAACGCTTCTTCATACTCATTCAAATAAAAATGGGTCAGAGCAAGATTATTATAAGCAGCCCAAAACGTTGGATGCTTGATGATGAGTTCTGCCAGCTGTTTTTTTGCTTCTTTCAACTCGCCTTTTTCAATACTGTGGCGGGCCTCCTCATGGCCGATGATCAATTCCTCTTCCTCTGTTAACGGTTCACTTCCGTTCTCAAAATGAATGAGATCCAGCAGTTCCAAGGCATCGTCTACGAATTCACCGTCAGGATCTTTCTTCATATAGAGTGATGCGTACGTCTCCGCTTCTGAAAACATGCCCAAATGCGCATAGTTATTCGCCATAAAAAAGTAACACTCACTAATATCCTGTCCCATGGTTTCCAGCACCTGCTCTAAATACAGGTTCGATTTATCATATTCACCCAGCTCGGCTAATGTGGATGCGAGCTGGCAATAAAAGGCCGGTTCTTCGGGCTGCAAATATACAGCTCGTTCAAATAATTTTTTTGCTTTATCTAAATCCTTTTTCTGGTAAGCTTTTATCCCCCGTTGAAAGTAATATTCACCATCCTGCATGAAAGGAAGTATGCGCATGTCACTTTCCGCGTGATTTTCCTTTTTCATTCTTTCCTCCAATTCTATGTAAAAAGCAGATTACATAGCCTTTATTTCTAGCCGTTCGTTTTCAACCCAAAAAAGTATACCACACACCAAATGCGTGTTGCATACCCTTTTTATAACTTAGTCAAGGAAACTTTCGACAAAGCTTATATGAAGATTTTATTTTAATCTATGAATCGTTAAAAAACAGCAAGCAAAATAAAAAATATCTGTTCTTTTGACAGAAAACCACCGTTTCCTGTATGAAGAAACGGTGGTTTTTATTTATAGCGTTAATTTTACAAACTTTCTTTTTCCTACTTGAACGATTGTATCATCTTTTATCTCAATCTCAAGTTTTATGTCTGAAACTTTTTCTCCATTAAGTTTCACTCCGCCATTCTGGATCATTTTCCGTGCTTCGCTCTTGGAACTTAAAAGCCGGAGGCCGACGAGCAGATCGACGACGGCAGCAGTGCCAGATCCGTTCCACTTCATGGAAGGGATCTCATCAGGTACAGCTCCTTTTTGAAAAACAGCCCGAAAATGCTGTTCCGCTTTTTCCGCCGCTTCTTCCCCATGGAACATTCGAACAAAGGTCTTGCCCAGCCGAATTTTTGCATCGCGCGGGTGAAGGCGGCCGGCCTGTAGATCATCTTTCAGCTTGTTCTTTTCATCCATCGTGTAGTCGGTGGCCAATTCGATGTACTTTGGCATCAGCTCATCTGGAATGGACATCATTTTTCCGAACATCTCATTCGGATCTTCATTGATCCCGATATAGTTGCCTTTGGATTTTGACATCTTCTCCACACCATCTAGCCCTTCAAGCAACGGAAGCAGCATCACCACCTGCTTTTCTTTCCCATAGTGTTCCTGAAGATGCCGGCCCATCAGCACGTTAAAATGCTGATCTGTCCCCCCCAGCTCAAGATCACTTTCCAGAATGACAGAATCGTAGCCTTGCATGAGCGGGTAGAAAAATTCATGCAGAGAAATCGGCTTGCCGGTTGAGATCCTCGCCGTAAAATCATTGCGTTCCAGCAAACGGGCAACGGTGATTTTCCCAGCGAGCTGGATCACATCCTCAAAATTCAGTTTGGAGAGCCAGTCGGCGTTGTAATGAAGCTCAACCTTGTCCATATCCAGTACTTTGCCGAACTGTTCAAAATAGGTCTGCGCATTGTGCCTCACTTCCTCATCCGTCAGCTGCTTCCGCACAGTGGATTTGCCTGTTGGATCTCCAATCCTACCCGTAAAATCACCGATGATCAGCTGGACGATATGGCCGTTATCCTGAAACTGCTTGAGCTTTTGCAGAACGACCGTATGGCCGATATGTACGTCAGGAGCCGAGGGATCTAAACCAAGCTTCACTTTTAACGGCTTTTTCTCGACCAATGATTTGGCGATCTTCTGTTTAAACTCGTCAGCAGGAATGATCTCCTGTACACCATTGGCATACAGCGCATATTGCCGCTCCAGCTCTTTCGTTTGGTCAGCAGACAATGTTTGAATAAAATCTTTCATCGTAATCATTCCTCCTTAATTTGAAAGCTGAAGCGACCTCGAGCTGGGCGCTGCAGCTATATAAAATATAAAAAACCACATCCCTATAAAAAAGGGACGTGGTTTTGCACGCGGTACCACCCTTGTTGAAGCTGATTAAAGCTCCCACTCACGAATTAACGGTCCGGGCCGTTCTTTGTTACTGATCTGGCTCTAATAACCGACCGGTTCACAAAGAAAGTTCAAGGAGGTAATTCGTACCTGTCTGTGTACCGGTTTCCACCACCCACCGGCTCTCTGAAACAGGGAGACAACTACTACTCATTCCTCTCATTACTTATTTCTCGTTTAGTTTCTCCCTAGTTTAGTGTATTCGGAGGCGGATTTCAAGTTTATTCCAATGGTTATTTTACTGATTCGTATGTTTGTTTATGGGAAGTCGTGCGCGGAGAAAAGTCTGAATATTCAGAACGGATCGATTTGTTGGGCTCAATTAACTATGCATTTCCCCATCACAAAAAAGCCGCCGGACAACCCGGCGGCTTCATATTTACTCACTATTTTCGATCCTTGGAGGTATGGCGTTCCTCTAAAACACCTAAAACCTCAGCAAACGGAAGCTTTTGTTCCTGCAAAAGAACAAGCAGATGGTAGATCAGGTCGGCTGCTTCCCATTTCAGTTCTTCCTTGTCGTGGTTTTTAGCGGCAATGATCACTTCTGAAGCCTCTTCTCCGACCTTCTTCAAGATCTTGTCCACCCCTTTATCGAAAAGATACGTGGTGTACGCCCCTTCTGGCATCTGCTGTTCTCTCTGAGCGATCAGCCGCTGCAGCACATTAAGTATTTCAGGAGATTTACCTCCTGCCTTGCCCGGAACCACATCGCCGTACGACGTAGTTCCATCGGCCGCCGGCACGTTGGCGGCTGTCACCGAACCTCGAAGCGAAGCCTCGCTAGAAAAACAACTCTCTGCTCCCGTATGGCACGCCGGCCCTTGTGGATCAACAAACACGACGAGGGCATCCTGGTCGCAGTCCATGCGGATATCCACTACTTTCTGTATATTGCCGGATGTGGCGCCCTTGTGCCAGAGCTCCTGGCGGGAACGGCTGTAGAATACCGTTTCACCAATCTCGAGTGTTTTTTTCAATGATTCTTCATTCATATAGGCAAGGGTGAGTACCGTTTTCGTACGGGCATCCTGAACAATCGCGGGCACCAGCCCTTTTTCATCAAACTTTACGGAAGACACTTTCATCGGATCACCATTCCTTTTCCTTTTAACTCTCTCTTTACTTCCCTTACTGACGTTTCTTTGTAGTGAAAGATGCTGGCAGCAAGCCCCGCATCTGCTTTTCCTTCAGTGAAGGCTTCGTAAAAATGCTGTGCGTTTCCAGCTCCGCCAGATGCGATCACTGGGACCGTAACGGCTTCACTTACTGCCTTCGTGAGTTTCAGGTTAAATCCGCTCTTCTCTCCATCCTGGTCCATGCTTGTCAGCAGAATCTCGCCCGAACCCCGTTTCACTGCCTCTTTCGCCCAGGCGGTCACTTCCCACTCGGTCGGTTTTCTGCCGCCGTGTGTGTAGACACGCCACGAACCAAGAGTTTCATCATACTTGGCATCGATGGCCGTGACGATACATTGAGAACCGAAGTAATCAGCGCCCTCCGTAATAAGTTCAGGACGCAAAAGAGCGGCCGTATTCACGGACACCTTGTCGGCGCCTGCACGCAGCACACGTTTCATGTCTTCAAGGGAATTGATGCCTCCCCCTACCGTAAAAGGGATGGCCAGCTGGCTCGCCACCCGTTCAACCACGTCAATCATCGTCTGGCGGCCTTCGTGAGAGGCAGAAATATCAAGAAAGACAAGCTCATCCGCGCCTTCCCGGTCATAAAAGGCAGCAAGTTCGACCGGATCGCCCGCATCAATGAGGTTGACGAACTGAACGCCTTTTACCACCCTGCCCTCTTTGACATCCAGGCAGGGAATGATTCGTTTTGTCAGCATTTATTTCACCTTCTCCAGTGCTTCCTGTAATGTAAACCGGCCTGTGTACAGGGCTTTTCCAATTATCGCACCGCCGATGCCCCTGTGATCGTTTTTCAGTACTTGAAGATCCTCCAATGAGCTGATCCCTCCGGATGCGATCACGTTTTTACCAGTTAAACCGGCAAGCTGTCCAATGGCTTCTGTGTTCGGCCCTTGAAGTGTGCCGTCCTTTGAAATATCGGTAAAAATAAACGTTTCGGCTCCTTCAGCAGCCAGCCGCTCAGCCAGGTCTGAAGCCTTTATCTCTGAATTAATCAGCCATCCTTCTGTCGCCACATACCCTTCTCGAGCATCGATTCCGACCGCAATTTGCTCTCCATACGTACGAAGCATTTTCATTACAAACGCTGGATCTGAGATCGCTGCGCTTCCTAAGATCACCCGGTCCACTCCCTCTTCCAGATAGAAAGCCACATCCTCTTCGGTGCGTATGCCTCCCCCAACTTGTACAGAAACCTCAAGTTCCTTGGCGACTCGGACAGCATGCTGATGGTTGACCCGTTCTCCAGCCTTCGCCCCATCGAGATCGACCATATGGATCCACTTTGCACCTGCTTCCGCGAATTGCTTTGCCATATCAAAAGGGGAGTCCCCATACACGGTTTCCTGGCTATAATCTCCCTGCAGCAGCCTCACGCATTTGCCGCCGCGCATATCAATGGCCGGATACAATATAAATTCACTCATGCTTTCGCCCCCTCTGCCAGTTTGCAAAAATTGCTTAGAATCGTCATGCCGGTCTCTGAACTTTTTTCCGGATGAAATTGTGTTCCGAATATGTTGTTTTGCCCGACCACCGCTGGCACGCTTCGGTCACCGTAATGTGCCTGGGCGATCACACACGCGCTGTCATCCGTCTGAACGGCGTAGGAATGAACAAAATAAACATAGCCTTCATCCAGATTTTCAGTGAGAGGAGACGTCCGGTTGTACTCAAGTTTATTCCAGCCCATATGCGGTACTTTGTACGTCTCCCCGCTGCACGTTACTCCTGAGAACCGTTCTGCCGTTCCTGGAAGCAGACCCAACCCCTTGGTGATGCCATTTTCTGCGCTTTCTTCAAAAAGAAGCTGCATGCCGAGGCATATACCGAGAAGAGGCTTTCCTGCCGCCGCTTCGGCTTTTATAAAATCTGCTAATCCAGTTCCATTTAAAATGCTCATCGCATCCCTAAACGAGCCGACACCCGGAAGAAGAAGCTTATCCGCTTTTGCGAGCTCTTCTTTTCGATCCGACAGAAAATAAGGCTGATCCAGACGTTTCAAGGCTGAACTGACGGAGTGAAGGTTCCCCATTCCGTAATCAATGATCCCGATCATCTACAACATCCCCTTTGTTGAGGGAACACCCTTCACGCGGGGATCGATGAGGGTCGCCTCATCCAATGCCTTCGCGAACGCTTTAAAGACAGCTTCAATCATATGATGGGTGTTAGTGCCGTAGTGAACAATCACATGAAGATTCATTCGAGCTTCCAGTGCAAGCTTCCAGAAGAACTCGTGCACAAGCTCCGTATCAAATGTTCCAACCTTTTGAGAAGGAAATTCTGCACGAAACTCCAGATGAGGACGGTTGCTCAAATCGATGGCTACCTGGGCAAGGGTTTCATCCATCGGAACAAAAGCGTTCCCGTAACGTTTGATTCCCTTTTTATCACCAAGCGCTTCTTTTATCGCTGTTCCAAGACAGATTCCGACGTCCTCCGTCGTATGGTGGTCATCAATTTCCGTGTCGCCCGCAGCTTTCACAGTCAGATCAAATAGTCCATGGCGGGTAAACCCGTCCAGCATGTGGTTCAGGAAAGGAACAGGCGTATCAATTTCTGCCACTCCCTCTCCATCAATAGAAAACTTCAGAGCAATCTGGGTTTCTTTTGTATTTCTTTCTATTGAATAGGTTCGGTTACTCATCTTCCTTTTCCTCCAATCGTTTCTCCACAGCCCGTGCGTGTGCTTCAAGTCCTTCAAGCCGGGCGAATGCGGCAATTTTTTTCGCGTTATCCTGGATCGCTCTTTCACTGTACATGATGACACTTGATTTTTTCGTAAAATCGTCTACATTAAGCGGGGATGAAAAACGTGCGGTTCCGCTCGTCGGCAAGACGTGGTTGCTGCCGGCAAAATAATCGCCAACAGGCTCTGAGCTGTTCGGACCGAGAAAGATAGCGCCCGCATGTTTGATTTGCCCCAGCAGTTCCGTCGGGTTTTGCGTCATAACCTCCAAATGCTCCGGAGCGATCTCATTGATCAAATCGATGCCATCTTTCAAGCTCTCCACGAGATAGATGGCTCCATAATCGCGTATTGCTCGTTCTGCAATCTCTCTTCGAGGAAGGGTCTGGAGCTGTTTGTCCACTTCCTTAGCCACTTGCTCTGCCAGTGCTTCTGACGTGGTAACCAAGACAGAGGCTGATCTCGGATCATGTTCAGCCTGTGACAGCAGGTCGGCAGCAATATAGGCAGGATTGGCGGTTCCATCCGCCAAAACAGCGATTTCACTCGGGCCAGCGATCATGTCAATATCAACTGTACCGAATACTTCACGTTTGGCCAGCGCCACATAAAGATTTCCGGGCCCGACGATTTTATCCACGCTCTTGATCGTTTCCGTACCATACGCCAGCGCTCCTATCGCCTGTGCCCCTCCGATTTTAAAGATTGCAGCCACACCGCTTTCATTGGCCGCTACCAGTACACCTGCCGGGAGCTTACCGTTTTTGTCAGGTGGTGAAACCAGCACGATCCGCTCTACGCCGGCGACTTTTGCCGGAGTTACACCCATAAGCACGGAAGATGGATATGCTGCAGTACCCCCGGGAACATAGACTCCTACCGAATCGAGAGGTATTATCTTCTGTCCGAGCATTGTACCGTCCGGCCGTGTGAAGAACCACGATTGCTTTTTTTGCTGAACATGGTACTCCTCGATGTTCTTTGCGGCTTCTTTTATGATTTCGACCAATTCATCGTCCATTTCCTGATAGGCCTGCTGAATTTCTTCTGGTGACACCCGCAGTTCCTCGAGCATCACCCCGTCGAACTTCCCGGTCAGCTCAAAAAGCGCGGCATCTCCTTGTTCCTTCACCTGGTTTAAAATGTCCTGGACAGAAAGCAGCTGAGCTTCAGAGTCCTGATCGATGCTTCGCTTTAAAGTTTTTATGTCTACCGCCCGCTCAATCTTCACAGTACTTCCTCCTTGCTCTCCACCACTTTGCTGAGGCGTTCGACCAGCTCATCGATCACCCCTGATTTCATTCGGTAGCTGGCCGGGTTAACGATCATCCTGGAAGTAATCCCCTGGATTTTTTCCATTTCTACCAGGCCGTTTTCCTTTAACGTTCTTCCGGTCGAAACAATATCCACGATGCGATCTGCGAGTCCGATCAGCGGAGCCAGCTCGATGGAACCATTTAATTTGATGATCTCCACCTGTTCTCCCTGCTCTCTGAAATACTGTGCCGCTACATTCGGATATTTCGTTGCGATCTTGGGAGCAACCGAGTTTTCCTTCTGTCCGGGAAGGCCGGCCACTGCGAGATAACAGTCGCTGATCTTTAAATCAAGGACTTCATATACGTCCCGTTCCTCTTCAAGCATCACATCTTTCCCTGCGATCCCAACATCGGCAACCCCATGTTCCACATAAGTCGGAACGTCCATCGGCTTGGCCAGGATAAACCGCATTCCTGCTTCTTCTAATTCAATAATGAGTTTTCTGGAATCTTCAAATTCGGGAGGCAGCGGATAATCCGCCTGGCGCAAAAGCTCTACCGCTTCCTGAAAAATACGCCCCTTAGGCATGGCTACCGTTAATAAGCTGCTCATTTTACCTCCCCTTTCACCGGTTTACCGATATAATAAATGACTTCTTCGAAACGTCCGCTGTATTCATCCACATTTCCAACACCTGATATATCTTGTACAACCGCAGACTTCCCTTTTTCGCGAAGCTCTCTTGATTTTACGATTGCTTCTTTTCTCCGTTCCGGACTAAATACGATGCATGTACGGGGGTTGACAGGCTCCTTCACGTCCAGTGCCTCGATTAAGTAATCAAGGCGTATCCCGAATCCAATAGCCTGAGCACTCCTGCCAAATTCATCGAGCAGCTGATCATATCTTCCTCCGCTGCATAACGGGAAACCGAGTTCTTTCGTATAGCCTTCAAATACGATTCCCGTGTAATAGCTCATATGGCTGAAGAGAGTAAAATCGAGGAACACTTTATCTTTTACTCCATACATTTCTAAAATAGAGAATAGCTCCTGCAGATCAGCGACTGCCTTTTGCCCGCCGGCTGCCGCGATTTGTTTGGCCTCTTCCAGGATTTCTTCGCTTCCACGCAGCTGAAGCAGGTCGAGCAATCGCTTTTTATCGATGGACGACAGTGCCAGGTTTTTCACATGGCTGGCGTAGCCGACATAATTTTTTTCATATAAAAACCTCAAAAGCTCTTCTGCTCTTTCTGCATTTCCAAGGACTTCAAGAAAAAGTTCATTAAGAAAGCCGATATGTCCCACGGCCACTTTAAATTCATCCAGTCCAGCTTTAGAGAGAGCGGACACCATGAGTGCGATGACTTCTGCATCCGCACTTGAAGTTCCGTCACCGATCAGTTCAACGCCCACTTGTTCAAATTCCGCCGGCCGGCCGCCCTCCCGCTGCTGTGAACGGAAAACAGCCGAATCATATGCCAAACGGATAGGATACGAAACATTTTTCATACTGGAAGAAACCACACGGGCGATCGGGGCCGTCATGTCCGGTCTTAGGACGAGTGTCTTCCCTTCTGAATCCAGGAGTTTGAAGAGCTGCTGATCCAGGATGGCAGATGCTTCGCCTACCGTGTCATAATATTCTAATGTAGGGGTCTGAATGAACTGATACCCCCAGCCTTTAATTTCTTGTTCCATCACCTGACGAACCTGCTGTTTTACTTGATATAGTAAGGGAAGAGTATCTCTCATCCCCATTGGCTTTTCGAATACAAACGGCTTTGACATCGTCTCACACCTTCACTATGCTTTAGTTCGCTAATATACTACCAAGATAAAATATACGTTGTAGTCTACACTTCTTTTATAGATTCGTCAACCGAAAGAGCAGAAAAGGAATAGCTTGCAGGCTATCCCAATTTATCGATAAAATACGTTACATACGAGTGAAAAAGGGAATACTTGATGGGAGCTGCAACAAAAGGATACATCTTGAAGACAATTTAGTATTACACGAAAAAAACACTACTATAAAGGAGCATACATATTGGTTAATCGTATTTTTTTCATCGGAATTATATTAGGAATTCCTTTATCAGTGGCCGCCAGCCTGTTGCATTGGCCGGCAGTTGCATCATTCATTATTTATTGCTTCACGATTATTGCTCTTGCTTCCTTCATGGGAAGAGCAACGGAGAGTCTCGCCATTACGGTCGGCCCAAGGATCGGAGGGCTCCTGAACGCCACCTTCGGCAATGCTGTAGAGCTGATCATTTCTATTTTTGCCTTAAAAGCTGGATTAGTTTCGGTCGTGCTCGCTTCTTTAACAGGTTCAGTCTTGGGGAACCTTTTGCTTGTAGGGGGACTTTCTTTCTTTATCGGCGGATTAAAGTTTAAACGGCAAAAATTTAATGTGCATGATGCCCAGCACAACGCAGGATTAATGATTTTTGCCATTGTCGTAGCTTTTGTTTTCCCTGAGGTTTTCTCATTGACGCTTGATAACCACGAATCTTTTACATTGAGCGTTTGGGTGTCAGCCATCATGATTTTCCTCTACTTGGCAGCCCTCTATTTTAAGCTTGTGACCCACCGCGGTGTTTATGCTTATGAAGAAGAAACGGGGCCGCATGATGAAGAAGAAACCGCAGAGTGGACAAAGAAGAAATCGATTATTATATTATTTCTCGCCACTTTAGCAGTTGCGTACATTTCAGAAAACCTCGTTCACACGTTTGAAGAAGTAGGAAAAACACTTGGCTGGAGTGAAGTCTTCATCGGGATCATCATCGTCGCGATCGTCGGTAACGCCGCTGAACATGCCTCGGCAGTATTGATGGCTTACAAGAACAAAGTTGGCGTGACCGTGGAAATCGCCGTCGGTTCCACATTGCAGATCGCCATGTTTGTTGCTCCTGTTCTTGTTCTGGCTTCCGCATTGTTCGAAAAGCAGATGTCACTCGTCTTCTCCCTGCCTGAACTCGTCTCAATGGTTTTAGCCGTGTTCCTAACCATCTCCCTGACGAATGACGGGGATACCAACTGGTTCGAAGGCTTGACCCTTCTTGCAGCCTACCTGATCATGGGTGTCGGGTTTTATCTTCTGTAACAGCTGACTTGGATTAAGTTGAAAGGTTTATAAAACACAGGCGAAGGAGATGAACTGGTTCATTTCCTTCTTCTTTTTATGTGCTAAAACGTTCTCCTTTTTGTATTTTCTCTAACATACTTGTCCTTTTCCATGGATAAGGTAATAGTAAGACTAACACTTATGTTTAGAAGAAGGCGGTGAAGGCCGATGCCGGAAGTTATTCAGCTGGGTTCCCTGCATTTAAACTCTCAGCTTTTGCTCCTCTTGTTATCTGGAATGTTTGCTTATGCAGTGGTGCATGTTAAAGCAAAAAAGGAAAAGGCCGCGTTTGCAGAAATCCATCTCTTATGGAATGCTGTAACCCTGTTGCTGATCATTTGGAAGATCAGCTATTTCATTTTTCATCCATTGCTGACGTTCAGGCATCCCAGTTCCCTTCTTTATTTTTCAGGAGGCACACCGGGGTTGGTTTTGGGAGTGATCACAGCAGGTTCGTATGTATTCGTTTCTTTGAGCAGATCGAATGCTTCAGTATCCTTGTTGTTATCCACTGGCACACTCTCTGGAGCTGCCTTCTACCTGTTCTATGGAGGTGTTCATGCGTTCTGTGAAAGAACGATCTTGTCCACTGCGCTTTTCACCGTTGTATTCGGGCTGTTTATGGTTCTTGTATTCATGAAAAACAAACGTGTGCATAGACTTAGCTCCATCGTTTTTGCAGCTCTTGCTCTGTTTTCATTCTCTGCAGCGCCATTCGGAGAGAAGAGTTACCCAGCCGCTGAAGCAGGAATATCAGGATTGAAAAGGGGCAACATCCCGCCTGAGTTTACACTGAAAACAATTGACGGAAGGACACTCTCCCTTTCCCAGTATAAAGGAAAAACAGTCTTCCTTAATTTTTGGGCAAGCTGGTGCCCTCCGTGCCAGGCTGAGATCCCGGAAATGCAGCGGTTTCAAAAGAAACACGGCGGCAGGGATGCGGTCATTTTGGCAGTGAATCTTACGTCTGAAGATTCAAGAACAGCTGCCAGAGCATTTGCCCAAACACATCATGTCACCTTCCCGGTATTGTTGGATGAACAGGGAAAAGTCAGTCGCAAATATCATGCTTTTACCCTGCCTACGACCTATGTTATCGACAAAAGCGGCAGAGTTGCTCAGCTCCATATCGGCCCTCTGAATGCAGACACGATGGAATCGCTGCTTCCATAGATCATCACAATTTCTTTCCAGAAAGAATAGTAGCCTTAATTTTTCTCGGCGGTTTCCCTACAGTATTTTCCGAAAAGAATAGAATAGCGTTCATAGCCCATCTTGTTTTCATAGAAACGATGGGCATCTTTCCTCTGAATACCGGACTCCAGTGTAGCAAATTCGCAGCCCTGTTCATTCGCCCAATGATGCACATAATCCAGCAGTTTTTCTCCACACCCCTTTGATCGGTAATCCGCAAGAGTGACGAGATCATAGACAAAAATATGCTTTTTATTATAAAAATTGGTTCGTATGATAATACCAGCTGCAGCTGCTGTTATTCCTTCGTGTTCAAGGGCAAAAAGACGGTATCCCTCCTTGGACATGGAACTGATGAGCTACAGATACTCCTGGGACAGTGCCGTTCTCAGCTCCTTCATCACGGAAAAACCCTTGAGGCACTCGGACGCTCCGATCAATTCTTTTACCGTTCCCACCATCTTTTCCATGTCAAACCCTCCATTTCAGCTACCTTAGTTATTTCTCTAAATGATGCGGAATTCCTTGAACGGCCGTATTTTAAACAAAATAAAAAAAATCAACGCCTTTGCAAGCATTGATTTTTCCAAGTAGAATTTAATGTTTTCTGCGCAGCCGCCTTACTTTTACAAATTGAGAGACAAACTTCTTAACTTCTAAATCGCGGTACAATAAATAAAACCGGTGATGATGTCCGTCCTTCATTTCAGACAGGCTGCAATCCAGGTGTTCGTCTAATTCTTTTCGTGAAACATTCACTGTATATATTTTGCCATGGTTCGGAATTTCGATGGTTACATGATTAAGGAAATGGAGTTCTTTCAGCAGATAAACCGTGGAATCAAGGAGTAGTTGGTACACTGCGCCTTCAGTGCCTAAGTAGTGTAGGTAGTCTTCTTTCGCTAGTGCGGAATACGGAACCAGCCTGCGATAGGATGCAAAATCTCCAAAATAATAGATCCTGGCTTTATCGTCATGCAGCTCATAGTGCTTAACAAACGAGCTTCCCTTTAACCGGGAAACTGCGGTGCGAAAACGGTAAGCGTCTCTAGTTGCAAGAAGTTCTGTGTTGTTGCTGGCTTGGGATGCAGAATGCTGACTCATGGAGCAATCATCCATGAGATGGCCTACTTTGAATGTATCTCTTACAAAAAATATGGAAAAAGACTTCCGATTCAAATTTCTTCCCTCCTGCTTACCGAGTTGTCTTGTTACTAGTATACTCCTTTCATCATAAAAACCCAAGAGCCGAAAGCACGACAAAATTCAACTTTTTTCCCGCTCCCGGCCTTCCATTTCCTCTTTCGTATAAATGATCTGCATGGGGTTCCCGCCGACAAAGGCTCCTTCCGGCACATCTTTATGAACGAGTGTACCGGCTGAAACAACGGCACCGTTTCCAATCGTCACTCCCGGGAGGATTGTGCTGTTCGCACCGATCATCACTTCATCACCAATGATCACATCACCAAGCCGGTACTCCCGAATTAAATATTCATGAGCGAGAATGGTCGTGTTATAGCCGATCACCGTGTTTCTGCCAATCGAAATCCGTTCGGGAAACATGACATCCAGCATGACCATCAAAGCGACTGCCGTATCCTCTCCTACCTTCATTCCAAGAAACGTCCGACAGATCCAGTTTTTCACGGGCAGGAAGGGCGTATAGCGCGATACCTGGATGGCAACGAAATTTTTCGCTACCTTCCAAAAAGGCACGGTCGCATAGACCTGGTAGAGTGAGTTTTTGCCTTGGACAGCATACCGTTCCGTCTTCCTCAATTTAGTTCTCCCCTAAAATAGCAAGTAGGTCTGTCATGTGATCAAGCATATAATCCGGCGAAAATTCTTCAAGATATTCTCGGCCTCGAATGGTCCAGGCCACCCCTGCTGTTTTAGTGCCTGCATTTTTTCCTGATAGAATATCATACTTGCTGTCGCCGATCATGATCGCTTCCTCTGGTTTAGCATTTAGCAGTGCCAGCGCTTTTTCCACAGGTTCAGCATCCGGCTTCGCTCGCTCTACATCATCGAGCGTAACGATCGTCTCAAAGAAACGGTCAAGGCCTGCGAGTTTAAGGCCCAAATGAACCGAGTTCCTCATTTTCGTTGTTACGATACCTAGTTTATAGCCATTCTTATGCAGCGTCTCTATCGTTTCAATAACCCCTTCAAACTCTGTAACGAGTTCATCGTGATGAGAGAGGTTATGATCTTTGTAAGTTTCTATGAGTTCCTTCACTTGGTTCTTATCAAAGAGTTCCATCGTCTCTGTCAGAGGCATACCCATCAGGGGAATGATATGTTCACGGTTGTACTGTTCTGGAAAAAACTTATCAAGCGTGTGAAGATAGGAGGCAATGATCAGCTCGTTCGTATTAATGAGTGTTCCGTCTAAATCAAATAAAGCCGTATTGATTTTCATAAGAATTCCTTTCTTGTTTTTTGTTTTATGTAAAGGTCAGCCGAGCGGCTCACCCTTCCAGGTAGCGTTTCTCGGACATGCCCGTTTTGCGTCGATAGATGATTAAACTGACCGACAAGACGATCAGGACGAGTGAGATCACTTGGGCGATCCTTAAGTTTGATGTCAGCATCAGGCTATCCGTCCGCAATCCTTCAACGAAAAATCTCCCGATGGAGTACCAGATCACATAGCTGAAAAACAGCTCTCCCCGTTTAAGGTTTGCTTTTCTCAGTAACATGAGGATCACAAATCCGGCTAAATCCCAAAGTGATTCATATAAAAAAGTAGGGTGATAGTACGATCCGTTAATGTACATCTGATTCACGATAAAATCCGGAAGATGCAGCGTATTCTCCAAAAAGCTCCGGCTCACCGGCCCGCCATGTGCCTCCTGATTCATAAAGTTGCCCCAGCGCCCGATTCCCTGTCCCAGTATGATGCTCGGTGCTGCGATGTCCGCAAGCTTCCAGAAGGAGATGCCGCTCATTTTTGAAAAAATAAAAGCTGTTAAAAATGATCCGATGAGCGCACCATGAATGGCGATGCCCCCTTCCCAGATCGCGACGATTTTATTGGGATGCTTGCTGTAAAAGTCCCACTCAAATGAGACATAATAAATGCGCGCACAGATGATCGCTATCGGCACCGCCCACATGACGACGTCCACGAACGCATCTTTTCCGAGCCCGCGGCGTTCAGATTCCCTGACGGCAATCCAAAGGCCGAGCAAAGCTCCAAGCCCGATGATCACCCCATACCAATAGACGGTTATGGGGCCTAGTTCTAAAGCAACCCTGTCGATCGGTTGAATACTAGAGTCCACGTTTCCACTTCCTTTTTTCTTTCTTTTCTATGATTATAAATCTTCATCGTCTCCTGATGCGATCGCATCTGTCAATCTGTCGTTAAACTGCTTGGCTGCATTCATACCCATCCGTTTCAGGCGGAAGTTCATCGCAGCAACTTCTATAATGACAGCAAGGTTGCGTCCCGGCCGAACAGGCACCGTTAGAATCGGCACCTCAGTGTCAAGTATCGGCATGGTCTCTTCCTCAAGACCCAGACGATCGTAGACCTTTTTGGAATCCCACGTTTCCAGGTTGATAATGAGAGAAATCTTTTTATAGTTACGGACTGCTCCCGCACCAAACAGCGTCATGACATTTATGATGCCAAGACCGCGGATCTCGAGCAGATGCTGGATGAGCTCGGGTGCACTCCCCACGAGTGTCTCTTCATCTTCCTGGCGGATTTCTACCGAATCATCCGCAACGAGGCGATGGCCCCGTTTCACTAGCTCTAGTGCGGTTTCACTTTTTCCTACCCCGCTGTCTCCTTTAATAAGCACTCCGATTCCATATATATCAACTAAAACACCATGAACAGCGGTCATTGGTGCAAGACGGCTTTCCAGATAATTGGTCAGTCGGCTCGACAGGCGGGTGGTGGTCATTTTCGTCCGCATGATCGGCACGCCTGTCCCATGAGAGGCTATCAGGAGCTCTTTTGGCACTTCCATTTCACGAGAGATGATGATGCCCGGTGTTTCATCTGTGCACAGCTGCTCCAGCCGCTGTCTGCGAATTTGCGAAGGCAGCTCACTGATAAAAGAAAGTTCCGTCTTTCCAAGAAGCTGAAGGCGCTCCGCCGGGTAATAGGTATAATACCCAGCCATCTCCAGTCCGGGGCGGGAAATATCACTGGTCGTAATGGTACGGTGCACGCCTTCTTCCCCGCTGACCAGTTCAAGCTGAAATTTATCGATCAACTCTTTTGTATGTACTTTCGCCATGGTTTCCTCCTATTTTTCATCCATTCCACTATTATTGTAACACTAAGGACATTACGGTAACAAAATTCATTTTTGAAAAAAATTTACCATCCTGCAGCCCTAGTGTCTGCTATTCTCCCGATGCATAAACACGTGTGCGGTTTCCATTGAAGAAGACCGTTTTCTCATAGGCCATTCCCAGTTTTTTCGCCACAGCGATCGACGCTGCATTCTTTGGATGAATGAGAGAGATCAGCCTGCCGTACTTTAGCTGATTTTTTCCATAGGACGTGAAAAAAGCGGCGGCTTCTGAAGCAAACCCTTGCCCCCAATAGGGTTTGGCCAGCCAGTAGCCGATCTCCGTCTCTTTCCGGCCCTCAACGACCTGCCGGACCAGGCCAGCGTGCCCGATCGGCTCCTCTGTCTCCTTCAGCTGGATCACATAAAGTCCCAATCCATTCTTGTATCCGGGAAGGATCCAATTCTCTAAACTTTTCCATGCTTCCTTATTTGTTTTGGTTAATCCCCTGCCTATGTATCGCACAACATCAGGCTGTCCCCACAAAGACGCATAAAACTCAAGATCGTCCATCGTGTACTGCCTGAACCGCAGCCTTTGAGTCTCCACTGTATACCCCCTCCCCATGCTGCCCATTTGGTATTTTCGCGTTGACTTTTAACCATCCGTGGTTCCTGGCACCGCAGGCTTTTTCTACCCCAATTCTAAGGTGCCTGGAACCGCACCTCATTGATTAATCTGAAAAAGCGCCCCTAGTTGGAACGCTTCTTTTTTTGCATAGGTTCGATAATAAAGTTTTGAATGAGCAGATTTAAAATGGCGATAATGATGGCTGCCAAAAAGGCGGCTCCAAATCCATCGATATCAAATTGATCCCCCATGACCTGTGCTGTCAGCATGAGCAGGATAGCATTTATTACGATAAGGAACAGCCCGAATGTGAGCACAGTGACGGGCAGGGTCAGCAAGACCAATATAGGCTTAATAAATAAGTTAAAGATGGAAAGGATGACGCTCGCCAAAAAAGCAGCACCCGCTCCTTCAAGGTGAAAAGGTGGATAATAGCCTGCAACAACCATGAGAACAACGGTGTTTACAAGTAAAGATATGAACCAGTTAAACATTTACTGCACTCTACTTTCTTCAGGAATGATAAGCATAGCAATCAAATAACCGATAACGACAGGGGCTACTGCCGTTGCGATCAAAGCAACAATGAAGATCAGGCGGATGATGGTAGCATCCACAGAGAAATAATCAGCAATCCCGCCGCATACACCTGCTAATTTCCGGTCACTCGAACGAACAAGTCTTTTCATGGTGTCACTCCTTTATTTAACCTTCAGAATGGCGATGGATCCTGTCTTGGCTTCCGCTTCCATCCGGTAAGCCGGTTCGTTTCCTTTATTAGCAATAAAACGAAGAAACTTCTTCGTTACTTCCTTTTTTTGCTCCAAGACTTCCATTCCGTCAAAATCACTGACCAGGCCTCCGACATACGTTTTTAAACTGGCCTCTACTTCAAGTGACTCAGGCAATTCTGCTTCTATTTTACCCGTGACTGTTTTTAAAGATGCATATCCAGTCGCCGGAGCGTCTAATCGATAATAGATCGAGCCATTAATGGTTTCAATACGGATGTCATCCACCTTTCCATTCAGGCGAACCGGACCATTCATGGTCTCAGCAATGAGCTCTTTCCATTCGCTTTCCTTTAAGGTAATGCTTCCGTTGGACGCTTCTGCCTTCAGCTTCTCTCCGCTGCAATTATTGACGAACAACGAGCCAATCGTAGTTTTTAAAGCCATTTGCCGGCCTTCACAATCGCCAACTTTAATTCCGCCATTAAACGTCACAAGCTTGATCTCCTGATAAATCTTTTTGGGGACCGAGATGACGGCATTTACTTTCTGATGCTTATTTCGGGCGTAAAAACGCAGGCGGGTGGCATCACAATCATAAAACGTTTCGTTGCGGAACTTTGTTTTTGCTGCTGTGCCTTCCGGAATCTTATAGACTTCCGCCTGACATTCAATCTGAACATCGTTTCTCTCCCAAGGAACAACAGTGATGGATCCATTATAAATGTCGATATCAATGGCCTCAAACATAACATGACGGTCTTCAAAGATGTAGTGAACGTCCTCATGCGGACCAAAGTTCAGATCAAAATCAACCGTCTTGATCCGCTTAACGACTCTGTTGATGAATTTCCCCATTTTAAAGCCCTTGGAAGTATCCTTTTTTGTACTTTTTAATTTATTAGTCAACGTCCCGGATGGCAGCGCAAACCCTTTTTTATGGTTAACCGCGAGCAATAGTTTCTCAGCTTCCTCAGCTGAAATCTTGCCTTCATTAAGCATGGTTAAAATCATTTTTCGCTCTTCCATATGAAATTGACGCCCCCTTCAAAGTTTTAAAAAACCGGCGCCGGCTGATTCTAGGCTGCTTTCTACTGTTCCGGTCAATACATGCTGACATTCAACTATCGGGTAAAAACTTTAATTCCCTGCATTATATTCCACACCATAATGGCTAATGAAGTAAGGCCGAATAAGATCACACTCACGATGATCGCCTTCATATTAAACTCTGTTTCAGCCGAGATGATAATCCCCAGCGGTATCGCGATAAGCGGGAAAAGATGCGATAAAAAAGCTCTTTTGGCATGCTGGATCACCTCTTGATCCGGAACCGCAAAATAAACGACCGCCGGAAAAAGAAAGGGTGCAAAAAACAGGCTGAAATAACAAAATGCCGATACAAAACGTCTTACATTTGGGTTCATGCTGTGTCTCCTCCTGAAATCTAGAACAACGAAAAGGACTACTTCTTCTAATTCTACTTAAGAAATATACATCCTTTAAAAATTCACAGGTGTATTTGTTTTTTTCCCTTATTATAGGCTATCTTAGATAGGGATACTTATTTTTTGCACCCATGCCTTCACTCGAAATGAGAGAGTAAGGGAAATCAATATGGAGGATAACATGTTTTCAACCCAAAAAGCGATAAAATCTTTCTTTAGTTTTTTAACCATCCTTATGCTGGCTGGCATCATATTCGGAGCACTGGGAGATTCCAGCGCCGATTATTCCGCATGGGAACGGCTCTTGGCGGCGGTCGTAGGAAGTTTGTTCGTTGTGCTCATAAATTACCTTTTATACAAGCTATTACTTTTTCTAAAAAAATAGAAGAGCTCTGCTGTTTTTTTACATTAAAAGTGCCAGGCACCACGATTACACACTTGTGTAATCACGGTGCCTGGCACTCGTTTTTTATTTTGTCACTGATTCTTTTTGTTGAAGAACAGCGTCCATGCGTTTCTTGTCCCGCTTGAGGATGGGAGCAAGATAACGGCCCGTATGTGACTCAGGGATGCCGGCTAATTTGTCCGGCGTACCCGCGCCGACAATTGTTCCGCCTTTGTCTCCGCCCTCGGGACCAAGATCGATGAGGTAGTCACATTGTTTGATAACATCGAGATTATGCTCGATCACAACGACTGAATCCCCATTATCTACGAGCCTTTGAAGGACTTTCAACAGACGCGAGATATCATCTACATGAAGCCCCGTTGTCGGTTCATCCAGAATGTAGATCGTTTTACCGGTTGAACGCTTATGGAGCTGAGAGGCAAGCTTCACCCGCTGCGCTTCTCCGCCAGATAGGGTCGTCGCTGACTGGCCAAGTTTTATATAGCCAAGACCAACATCTAGAATCGTAGCCAGCTTACGGTTGATCTTAGGTATATTGGCAAAGAAATCCACACTCTCCTCAACCGTCATATCCAAAATTTCCGCAATGTTTTTCCCTTTATATTTCACTTCCAGTGTTTCGCGGTTGTACCTTTTTCCGTGGCAAACTTCACAAGGAACATAAACATCTGGAAGGAAGTGCATCTCGATCTTGATAATCCCGTCTCCACGGCAGGCTTCACAGCGTCCGCCTTTTACGTTAAAGCTGAAACGGCCTTTTTTGTATCCGCGGACCTTCGCTTCATTGGTGGATGCAAAAACATCCCGGATGTCATCAAAAACACCTGTATAGGTAGCCGGATTGGAACGCGGTGTCCTTCCAATCGGCGACTGGTCGATGTCGATGACCTTGTCCACGTGCTCCAAGCCCCTGATTTCTTTATGCGCACCCGGTTTAACCTTGGCCTTATGGAGCTTCTGTGCCAATGCTTTATGCAGGATCTCATTAACAAGCGTACTTTTTCCGGAACCGGACACTCCGGTTACCCCTGTAAAAAGTCCAAGAGGAATTTTTACCTTTACGTTTTTTAAATTGTTTTCAGAAGCACCGATGACTTCGATGTTCCTCCCGTCCGGCTTCCTTCTCGCTTTTGGAAGCGGAATGAACTTTTTGCCGGAAAGATATTGTCCAGTCAGGGAGTTCGGATCATCCATAATTTCATTCGGGGAGCCTTGGGCAGTGATCATTCCTCCATGAGCTCCCGCACCTGGTCCGATATCGATAATATAGTCTGCAGCGAGCATCGTATCCTCATCGTGTTCTACGACGATCAAAGTATTCCCCAAGCTGCGCATCTCTTCAAGTGTGCGGATCAGCCGGTCATTATCCCGCTGATGAAGTCCGATTGAAGGCTCATCCAGGATATACAGAACACCCATCAGCCTTGAGCCGACCTGTGTGGCAAGCCGGATACGCTGAGCTTCTCCTCCGGATAATGTTCCAGCTGCACGGTTTAATGAAAGGTAATCGAGTCCCACATTTACAAGGAAGCCGACCCGGTCAACGATCTCACGCAAAATTAAGCGGGCGATCGCGCGCTCTTTGTTTGTTAGATCAAGATTTTCAAAGAATTCTTTCGCCTCGGTCACAGATAGAGCGGTGGCTTCACCGATATGCTGACCGTTGATTAGTACCGCCAGCGCTTCTTTTTTCAATCGGTACCCTTTGCATGAAGGACAGGCTTTTTGTCCCATGTAGCCTTCCATCTGCTCCCGGATGTAATCTGAACCCGTCTCTTTATAGCGGCGTTCAACGTTAGCCAGAACGCCTTCAAAATAAATATCATTCGTTTTAACTTGCCCAAAATCGTTTTTATACCGGAAACGGATTCTCTCGGTATCACTGCCATAAAGGACTTTATCGAGCTGATCTTTAGGCAGGTCTTTAACAGGAACGTCCATATCAATTCCAAAATGACCGCACACACTCTTCAGAAGCTGCGGGTAGTACTGGGAGCTCACAGGCGTCCAGGGAGCAATCGCATTCTCATTCAGCGACAGGCTCCAGTCAGGGATGACGAGTTCAGGATCAACCTCAAGCTTCATTCCAAGACCGTCACATGAAGGGCATGCACCGAACGGGCTGTTAAAGGAAAACAGGCGCGGCTCAAGTTCACCGATTGAGAAACCGCAATATGGGCAGGCATGGTTTTGGGAGAAAAGGAGTTCTTCCTCACCCATCACATCGACCGTAACGGTTCCGCTGGCAAGGTTCAGCGCTGTTTCAAGAGAATCAGCAAGACGTGTGGCGATTCCTTCCTTTACGACAATACGGTCGACGACAACATCGATGGAATGCTTCTTGTTCTTTTCAAGCTTAATATCTTCGCCGATGTCCCGAAGTTCACCGTCAACTCTTACACGGACATAGCCCTGCTTTTTAATGTCTTCGAGCACTTTAACGTGTTCACCCTTGCGGCCTGAAACAACGGGCGCAAGAATCTGCAGCTTCGTCCGTTCAGGGTACTCGATAATACGGTCGACCATCTGTTCAATCGTCTGTGATGTAATCTCAATGCCGTGATTCGGGCAGACCGGCCGGCCAATGCGTGCGAAGAGGAGACGGAGATAGTCATAAATTTCTGTTACAGTCCCAACTGTTGAACGCGGGTTCCGGCTGGTCGTTTTCTGGTCGATCGAGATGGCAGGAGACAGTCCTTCGATCGAGTCGACATCGGGCTTATCCATCTGGCCCAGGAACTGCCTGGCATAAGCAGATAACGACTCAACATAGCGCCTCTGCCCTTCTGCATAGATCGTATCAAACGCCAGCGAGGATTTTCCTGACCCGGATAAACCGGTCAGAACGACCAGTTTATCCCTTGGAATCGTAATATCTATATTCTTTAAATTATGGGCGCGTGCACCCTTTACTATAATGTTCTGGTTGGTAGACAACAACAATCACCTTACCCTTCAGCCTTAAGCTCAAGTATCATATCACGAAGCTCTGCGGCCCGCTCAAACTGCAGATTTCGTGCTGCGTCCTTCATTTCCACTTCCAGACGCTCGATAAATGCTTCGCGGTCTTTTTTGCTCATTTTTTGTTTAGGGGCTTTAGATGTATATTCTTCCGCTTCCTCAGCCGCCTTTGTGGCGCGGATGACATCGTGCACTGCTTTTTTAATCGTTTGCGGCGTGATCCCGTGTTCCTCGTTATACTTCAATTGGACGTTGCGGCGCCTCTGTGTTTCGCCGATGGCGATCTCCATGGACTTCGTAACATGGTCTGCATACATGATAACGTGGCCATTGCTGTTACGCGCTGCACGGCCGATCGTCTGGATGAGTGACCTTTCCGAACGAAGGAATCCTTCCTTGTCGGCATCCAGAATGGTAACCAGTGACACCTCAGGAATATCCAATCCTTCTCTTAAAAGGTTAATCCCTACCAGCACATCAAACACACCGAGCCTGAGGTCCCTGATGATCTGGATCCGCTCCAATGTTTTGATTTCAGAATGGAGGTATCTTACCTTTATACCCATTTCCTGCAGATAATCTGTCAAATCCTCAGACATTTTTTTCGTAAGGGTAGTGACGAGCACCCGTTCATTTTTCGCCACACGATCGTTGATCTCTCCAAGAAGATCATCAATCTGGCCTTTGCTCTTCCTCACTTCAATGGTCGGATCCAGCAATCCTGTCGGACGGATGATCTGCTGGATCGGTTCTGGCGCGTGCTCCGCCTCATAAGGGCCTGGAGTCGCAGAAACATAAATATGCTGGAACTTGTCTTTTCCTTCAAATTCATCAAACGTCAGCGGACGGTTGTCCTTGGCTGACGGCAGACGGAAGCCGTGCTCTACAAGCACATTCTTTCTGGCCTGGTCACCGTTATACATACCGCGGATCTGAGGCAGGGTAACATGGGACTCATCGATGACGATCATAGAATCATCTGGAAAATAATCAAGCAGTGTATACGGTGTGGATCCGATCGGGCGAAGCGTCAGGTGCAGGGAATAGTTTTCGATGCCTGAGCAGAATCCCATCTCACTCATCATTTCTATATCATAGCGGGTCCGCTGTTCAAGCCGCTGTGCCTCCAGAAGCTTTCCTGCATCATTGAGCTCCTTCAGCCGCTCCTCCAGCTCTGCTTCAATCCGCTGGATCGCCAGTTTCATTTTTTCTTCACGGGTAACAAAGTGGGATGCCGGGAAGATCGCGACATGCTTCCGCTCCCCGACAATTTCTCCTGTCAGGGCGTCCACCTCTGTAATCCGGTCGATCTCGTCTCCAAAGAACTCTACCCGCAGGCAGCGTTCATCACGGGATGCGGGGAAGATTTCCACTACGTCTCCGCGTACACGGAAGGTACCGCGTGTGAAGTTAATGTCGTTGCGGTTGTACTGAATATCCACCAGATCACGAAGAAGCTGGTCCCTGTCTCTTTCCATGCCTGTGCGCAAGGAAATGACCATACTCTTGTACTCCTCCGGCGAACCGAGGCCATAAATGCATGAAACGCTGGATACGATGATTACGTCCTTCCGTTCAAAAAGCGAGGAGGTGGCACTGTGTCTGAGCTTATCAATTTCGTCGTTGATGCTCGCGTCCTTCTCGATGAACGTATCGGACTGCGGGATGTAAGCTTCCGGCTGATAGTAATCATAGTAGCTCACAAAGTATTCAACCGCGTTATTCGGAAAGAATTCTTTAAACTCACTGTACAGCTGCCCTGCCAATGTTTTGTTATGGGCGATAACCAGCGTTGGTTTATTCACCTCTTTTATGACATTTGAAACCGTAAATGTCTTACCTGTACCTGTAGCGCCAAGCAGTGTCATTTTTTGCTTCTTCTCTTTGATCCCCTGAACCAGCTTCCGGATCGCTTCAGGCTGGTCTCCCTGAGGTTCGTAAGAAGATACAAGCTGAAAAGACTCACTCATTTCACAACCTCCGTTCCTAAATTTTGCTAATAAGATTATAACACAGCTGAACTGCAAAACTCTAATTTTTACGAACAAATATTCGCGCGTTAAATGTTGGAAATAACGAATTTATCAAGTGAAATATATTTTCATCCCTCTCCGCTTGGTGTACACTTTGAATGTTGGACAGAACGTCTAAAGGAGAATGCATCTTGGAATTGCTTTATGTTCTTCTGGGGCTTGCGGTTGGAATTATTTCCGGTTTTTTCGGACTTGGGGGAGGCTTTATCTTGACCCCTGTGCTGATACTTTTTGGCTATGAGCCGGTCACTGCAATTGCGACCAGTCTCATGTATTCGATCGGGACCAGTGTTTCAGGGGTATTTGCCCATCTCCGCATGAAAAATATCTATTGGAAAACAGCCATTACCCTTGGTTTGTCTGGAGTGCTTGCCACACAGGCAGCACACCCTGTTGTCATGTGGCTTAGCGAAAACCATTGGGATAAAATTGTTATACCAGCCTTATATATCATACTTATGGGATACTTTGCTGTTCAGCTGCTCAGGAAAAAGAAAGGAACAAAGCCAGCGGCAGCACCAGCGGAAAGTGCCTTTTCCATCCCGAAGGCCCTGCTGATCGGGTTTACCGGCGGGTTCCTTTCTGCCACCCTCGGGGTCGGCGGCGGCTTTGTCATGGTGCCTCTGATGATTTCTGTATTGAAGCTGCAGCCAAGAAAAGCCGTAGGAACGAGCCTCGTGAGTGTTTTTGCTATTGTTGCAGCCGGTTTTCTCACCTACGCACAGTCGGTCACGCTCAACTATCACATGGGCCTATTATTAATTATTGGCGCATTGATCGGCGCCCAGCTGGGAGCGAGGCTTACCGCGCTCTATCAAAATCACCAAATGGAAACATATCTCGGCGGAATTTACGCCGCAACGATCGTTTCCGTATTTCTTCAGCTTTTACATTTCGGCCGCATCGGCCTCGGCGTTGTTTCGGTCTATATTATGATACTGCTTTTCTTATTTTTAAAGGATTCCGCTCGCTATTGGCGAAAAAAAGCGTCCGCCCCTTCTTGAGGCGAACGCTTTTATTTCATTTTGCGTGCTTGTTTCTTATATATGTTCAACCCAAGCCAATATCCGATCATCAGAGAACATAATCCTGTTGCCTGAAGATAAAACGGCTGATTTTGTCCATCAAACGCAAACAGCATAATAAGCAGCGTGATGAACACAGGCAGATACTTTGAAAAGAGCACCCGGTTAAAAATAAGCTGTAAAACAATCGGCAAAAGCGCTGCCATTAACACCTCAACCATAACAAGCCTACCCCTATCTATTCAAATACTTCCTCATTTTTACTATAACACATTGAAACAGCTCAAGCGCCCTGTATAAAGCCTGCAGACGATCGTACTAAACCATACCTCCCTGCCATGTAAAAACTGCAGCTCTATGAAAATTTTATGAAATAGGTTTCAATGGGTAACTATTTCGGGAATTTACAGAATATTCATTTAAATATTTGCGATTATTGAGGAGGTTTGTCCATGAATACGCGCAGGGTTATCGGCATATACCCTTCTGAAAAGAAATTGTTAAATCGGCTGAAACTATTGAAAAAAGACGGAATGGACACAAAGCATATGTTGGTCGTAGGACCTTACGAGACAAGCAAGGTGCCGCCCTCCGAAAAGAACATCCAGCAGAAGCTGGTCAGGATTGGTGTTTTGGAAAGCGAGGCTAAGCTTTACTCGGCTGTAATCGAAGGACAGTACATTTTACTGAACACTGTCACTCATCAGGAATATTTAGCCTAGAGAAAAAAGAAGCATATTGCCTCTGCTGTTTCATAGATTGATATGAAGAGGAGGAGGCGCCCATATCATGAATGAACCTGACCAGATGAAAGCATTAAACCAGCTGCTTGAAATTATCCACTATAAAGGCAATAAACGAAAGCTGCCATTTTTAGCTCTGCCTTATAAGAAGCGAAAACAGCAAGTCAAAACCCTGCGTCCTTAACGCAGGGTTTATCATGTGCTCAGTGTATGACCTTTAAAATATCTTTAGGCTCATACACCATGAAATCCGGTTTTTCTTTTTCAGCGGCCTCTCTTGCATCATAACCCCAGCTGACCCAGATGATTTTAATGCCGCATTTACGGCAAGCGGCAATATCCCTGGCTTCATCACCCACGTAGATCACTTCTTCCTTTCCCAGACCGGTTCTTTTCAGATAGCTTTTAATATGGCGGTCCTTTCCGAACAGCCGGTTCGAGCAAATGACCTCTTCCATGGGACTGAGCCTGTTCCTATCTAGAAATGCATCGATGTTCTTTCTGGAATTGGAGGATATAATGGCCGTTTTATATCCCCTGCTGTTTACTTCCGATAAAAGTTCAGCCATGCCGGGGACCAGTGTCACTTCCTCAGACGCTTGATGATACAGCTCGTAAAATTCAGTGCTCCAAGCTGGCAGTTTATGCACCGGGAAGTCAAATTGCTTCATCCTTTCCCTCATTGAAAGCTTCCTTAAATACTCCATCTCTTCTAGATCTACTCTGCGAAAACCATGTTTTGCCGCCAGCTGATTAAACACCGATAGGAACACCCGCTTCGAGTCAGCCAGCGTGCCATCAAAATCAAAGATTACAGATTTTATCATAAATAAGGATTCTCCTTAATATTTGGCTTCATTTTTATTATAGTTCAGGGACAAGCAGTTTGTAATATTTTCCATTAAATACCCATTAATTTAGCCGCCTGCTCCCATTACTTTCATGGAAATCGGCGGCTATTTCATCATTTTTTCACTGCACCATTTAATGGCTATGATCTCAGTTCCCAAATGAAGAGTCGATCGAACGTTGATGCTATCCATTAATTTTTGGACACCCGGCAAACCGGCTCCCAATCCTCCTGAACTCGTGTAACCCGTTTGAAGCGCCAGGTCTATATCCTGAATACCCGGACCGTAATCAATCGCTGATACTCTGATCCCTGGCCGTTTTACTTCTTCCACCGCTTCGACAATGATTTTACCTTGTCCCGCATAAAGGTAAATGTTTCTGGCAAGCTCTGATATCACTGTTTTGATCCTGACCTGATTGACTTGATTAAATCCGATGATTCTGGCAAGCTCCTTACCTTCTTGCCTGGCAATAGATATATCCAGTTCCTTAGTTATGTCAACCGTAACCTGATGATAGAACATGGTAAGCACCTCTATTCCTGTTTTATTGGTAGTGCTTACTTGCTATTGGCATACGGAATATAGTATTTTTAGACACACCACTGAGTAAACAACACATTATATACCTTTCATATCTTCAACAATTTATGTATTTATCCTTTTTATTTCAACAAATTCATTTCCTTTTGGGGACATCTTACTATAAAAGACATTGCTTTATCGATCATACTTATTTCGACATCCCTCCTGCCTCTCCTTTAAAGAGCGTAAGGATTCTTCAAGATCCCATCTTTTTTACATCCTCTGTAAATAAAAAGGGCCTTGTCCTGTGACAAGGCCTGAACACCAATATTACTTCTTCCCTGAATTTTCATGTCCGGGAAGCTGCTCATCCGGAGTTGACTGTCCGCCTGCAGAAGTATTCTTATCCGGGATGATCGTTGCCTGCTGTCCGGATGCGTCGGGCTTTGCTGTACCAGACTGTGAACTCGGCAGCTGATCCTCTGTACCAAAGTCTCCGATCGAAACAACTTTCAGCCCCAGATCACTTAAGTTATCATTTAATTTTACGCGGAGATCTTTATCAAAGGTCTCTGGAGCATCTTCCGTATATTCAAGCTGCACATGGATAGATTTCATTCAACTTCTCCTCCTTTTTGCATTTCTTTATGCAATCTATTCCCGATTTGATTTGTACTAAACAAAAAGAACACCCGTCAAAGGTGTCATTTTTTGTCAGGGAAGTAAGGGTTAATATGGATAAATACTTCTGATGTATCCGGAAATCTGTTTTGTATTTCGTCTCTTAATTCTCTTGCAATATCATGGCCTTCTTTAATACTCAAGTCATAATTAAGTGAAATCCTTAAGTCCAGGATGATGTAATGCCCATGTGTCCTGGCTCTCATCCGGTCGATCCGTTTCACTTCATTAAATTCCAAAACGACCTTTCGATACTGCGTCAGCATCGGTTTCTCGATATTTTTATCCATGAGTACATCAATGGATGAACCGAGCAGTTTTAATGAAATTTTTAAAATAAGGAAAGCAACAATAAGACTGGCAGCAGCATCACCGTACAAGAGAAAGTGCATGTTGAATCGCTCACCGATCATCGAGAGAATGACACCGAAAAACGCTGCCAGTGAAGCGACAATGTCCGCTTTATGGTCAAATGCTATCGCGATGATGGCCTTACTGTTGTATTTTTCCCCCAGCTTCATGGAGTTATGGTACAACAGATGCTTTGCTATATAAGAAAATAAAGCTGCAATCAATGCAATGTATTCAGGTGCATGAGGAGTTCCCATCAATCCGAGAATGCCTTCAACGACAATGTAAATCGAAACAAGAAATAAAATAATGCCTACAAAACCCTCACTAAGCACTTCTGCTTTACCATGCCCGAATGGATGGTCTTCATCAGGCGGTTTGTTGGAAATCCCCACCACGGCCAATACAGCAATGGAAGCGACAATGTCGGCAGCAGAGTGAATGCCGTCAGCAAAGACAGATTCACTTCCTGCCATCAGCCCGACTGCCACCTTTCCAACGGTTAATATGCAGTTGCTGATCAGAGCCAGCCAGGCTACTTTTTTACCGATCCTTTCTCTTTCTTTTACAGTGTCCATGTTCCCCTCCTAAAATAAAGTTTCCCGAAGGAAAAAAAAACCCTAAGCCCATTCCGGCTTAGGGTACTATGTAATTTTGAATTTTGGGCTCGTCATATCCATCATCCTTATTTGTTGCGGCAAAAATACCAGTTCTTTAATGATACTCTTTTCAAAACAGAAATGCAATCCAGCATGAATTTCTGGAAAATAACACACTGCGGAAACATATCTATGAAGTAGATCAATGTTACAGGAGGAATCTGCTATGAACAACAAAGTGGGAAAAAATGATTTTGTGCAAGGTTTTGTTCCCCATCATAACCATGGTTCCGTTGACTATACTTCCATGGCCGATAATCATGTTCATCAATGTCTTGATGTGACTTCACCGCCCATTCCCACGCAGGATGGAGGCCATATCCATTTTACCGAGGGGTATGTCTTGTTTGAAGATGGGCATACCCACCATTACCGTGCCTATTCTGGTCCTCCCATACCTGTTGGCAACGGCATGCACGTACACTTTTACGACTTTTACACAACTGTAGATGATGGACATCGTCATCATGTAAAAGGTGTAGACCAGCCTGCTCCCGGAACGAAATAACAACTTTTTATTACTCTCCAGTTAATGAGCCCGCTTTGCCATGACTGTTTTTTTCGTTAAAAACGAAGCGTTTCTGCCCGATATAATTCAACACCGTATAAAGTCCGGTTCCAATCAGTACTGCGGCATCTTTGGCAAACTCCATTGACAGGGGAAGGATAGCTGAAAACACCCATTTCGCAATCTGTATGCCGGCGTAGTAGGCTGTAAAATAGCAGAGCAGTATAACGATAATAAAACGAATCATGCTTCCGGCAACGGGTGTGGAACTCTTAAAGGTAAACATCCGATTCAGCACATAGCTTACACAGGCTCCAACCGTGTTTCCCAAAAACGTTGCCATCCAATACGTTGCACCGGCTGCATGAATCAACAGATAGATGACGGATAGTCCGACAAGTGTGTTGATGACACCAACCATTAAAAAACGCACAAATGAATGTTTCATTCTTCATCAACCTTTAATTTATTCAACGGCTTCTGCACGATACAAATAAATCTTCCATGCCGATTCTTCTTGTGAGAACGCTCTGACAAAGTGCAGATGATTTTCTTCCGCATTGCGGATCGGCAATGCGGAAAAAATGTACTGTCCTCCCATTTCGGTAAAGACTTTAGTGTTCAGCTGCAGATGATGAACCACTTCTTTTGAATCCTTTGTGTAATGATACTTTTTCCCCAGTTCATCTGCGAACAGATAGCACCGGTTTCCCCAACGGTCAAAGTAATTCCTTAACGCCCGGTTTTTATCCAGTTCCTTGGCAATGATCTTCCGAAACTGATGCTTATAGGACAACGGATAATAATTATTATAGGTATCGAGTGTGTAGAAGCCATTATACTGAGCAATGGCAGGATGGATCCCTATACTCGCCACCCGGTAAGATGGCTGAGGACTGCCTATATAGTCCTTGATCTCCTCAAATTGCTTTTCAGCATAAAACTCCTTAAAGGACGGGGCACCGACCGAACGATAATAGATCTCTTCATGAGCGCAGCACAGAACAAAAATCTGAAGAGCAATCCCAGCCTTCACCCATATCCTCCAAGATCCTCTATTCCATAAAACCCAGCATCCCAAAGCAAATAATGCATAAATAACGAGAGGACGCAAAAAATGAAAACGGGCAAAATTGAAGGTTGCAAGAAAAGAAACCCTGACTTTAATCGGTTCCCAGCCCTTGTTAAACCAGAAGGCATACCAGACAGAGAGCAAAAAGTTAAGCACGAACAGGAATAGGAAAAGCTTTTTGCTATCATCGTTTCTGCCTCTATCTTTCCAAAGCTTCCAAAGCGCCGCAAACGTAATAGGCATGATGACCGCTGTATGCAGGGTGAGAACATGCGTGTGGCCCAAAAAAAAGTTCTTAAAAGACAGCCTCATGGAATGCCAGAATGTATGCTGCCCGATCTCAAACTCATTCCGGCTTGTCGGTTCTTCAGGTACAACGAGCGAGTACAAGAGTCTGTATTCAATCATCAGATAGATTGCAACCATCAGTACGATACTGAATAAAAAGCGGAGGTTCCACTGCTTTTTTACCAGTGCATCATACATCCAAAGCAAACCCACAGCCGTTAGGAAAAAGAAAAAACCAAGCACAAAACTGGAATATAAGGGCAGTAGTACGAGAATCAGCCACTCCCTCCAGGTGTCTTTGTGCTTTCTTATATTTAATAAAGCCCATAGTGCCAAGGGCTGCCCGAGTGTACTGAGCATGCCCGAAGGCCAGAAGGGGGTGAGAGCAAACGTGAGCGAAACCCATACAGTAACTGGATAAGCTTTTTGGTCTTTTATCCAATGTCTCGTCAGCAGCAAATACATGCCGATGAACGCAAAAATACGGGTGATTCCCTGGCTCATTGCGTAAGCTGTCATCGGCTCAAACCAGTGATGAAGCCACTGGATCAGGCTGAACTCCGTTCCGAACGCATTGCGGGGTAGCCCGTTAATGATTTGGGGAATAACCGCATCCATCGGACCAAATAGCTGGCCGCTCTCTTTTAGCACCTTATACCAAGCGATGTTAGAATCCATATTATCATGCACTCGGATATGCGAGTTCTCGCCAAGTATAAACGGAGGGGCCATGAAGAAAAACAGGAACACCCATGCGAGTATCAGATGTTTTTTTTCCGGGCTTAAGGCTGGCCAGTATTTCACAATTCACAGAACCCCTTCTGTTTAAAATAAGCCGTAAAATCGGCAAAATCACAATTTCGGATCGGCCTGTACGTCCATCATTTTTTCCTTTAAATAACGCAAGAGTGGCTCGTTAAGCTCCTTATTTTTCAGAGCAAATTCAATCGTCGTCATGATAAATCCAAGCTTGTCCCCAACATCGTAACGATCGCCTTCAAACTCGTAGGCATACACATGCCGATTCCGGTTCAGCCTCTGGATGGCATCCGTAAGCTGAATCTCTCCACCCGCCCCGATCTCCTGATTATCCAGAATGGAAAAGATCTCTGGAGTAAGAACATAGCGCCCCATGATGGCCAGGTTTGATGGTGCTTCACCTCTAGCAGGCTTTTCCACAAAATTAGAAACCTCATACAATCGTCCGGATTGTTTTTTCGTCTCAATGATTCCGTATCGATCGGTTTCTTCTTCCGGTACCGGTTTGACCCCGATTACAGACGACCCTGTTTTCTCGAACTGCTGAATCAGTTGGCGAATGCATGGTGTTTCTGACTGTACAATATCATCACCAAGAAGCACGGCGAACGGCTCGTCTCCAATAAACTTCCTGGCACTCCACACCGCATGACCGAGTCCCTTCGGCTGTTTCTGGCGGATGTAATGAATATCCGCCATCTCTGAAGATCGTTGAACTTCCTGAAGGAGCTTCACCTTGCCCTTGCTGAACAGACTTTGCTCCAGTTCGAAGGAATAGTCAAAGTGATCCTCGATCGCACGTTTCCCTTTACCTGTCACGATCAGGATATCTTCAATGCCTGAACTAATCGCTTCCTCCACAATATATTGAATAGTGGGTTTGTCTACAATAGGCAGCATCTCTTTCGGCATCGCTTTGGTGGCCGGCAGAAACCGGGTACCAAGCCCGGCTGCTGGAATGATGGCTTTCTTTACTGTTTTCATATCTACCACTCCTCAAAGGCCTCAAAATTGTACCCTATCTATGCATTAGTGTGACCAATGCTCTCTCATCCAAACCCCCATTTTCATCTGATAGGTACTATTCCATTTTCACTGCTGAATTAAACAAAAACCGCTCATTTAAAAGGATGAGCGGTTTCTGTCGTTATTTACTGTCATTCGGATAGACAACTCCAATCTGGCTGCGGATTTCATCCATGATTTCCATGACGGTAAGAGAATTCGAGTGTGAATTAATGTCAGATTCAAGTTTTCCTTGCTGAATCAAGGAGATGAATTCTTTTGCTTCATAATACATCGGTTCATGATCGGCAGTCCGAGAGACTTCTTCTGTCGAGCCGCCCCTTAGCCGGATCTCTACTTTCTCCGGGGTATGAATCCGGTCAATGACGATACTCCCTTTCTCCCCTTGAATTTCAGAAGGGAGGAAGGAATCTGTAATTTTCGAGTAGGTGATGACGGCTTCCATCGACTCATAGGTCAGAAGAACACTTCCCTCCCCATCGACACCGGATTCCAGCATGATCCCGCTTGCCTTTACAGTGAGCGGTTTACCAAACAGAACAACGAGCGGATAAATGCAATACGTACCCAAGTCCATTAGTGCTCCGTTCGAAAACTCGGGCTTAAATGCATTTAAAATGTTTCCTTCTTTATAGGCATCATAGCGGGAAGAATATTGGCAATAGTTCCCGACGTATCTTCGTATCGTTTCGATCCTGGGCAAGCTCTCCTGGATCGCCTTGAACCCTGGAAGCATCGTAGACTTCAGCGCCTCCATCATAACCACCTTGTTCTCTTTTGCTGCTGCAATCATATCCTTCACTTCGCCTGCGTTCGACGCAAGGGGCTTCTCACAGAGCACATGCTTCCCATGATTCATCAGCATGATGGCCTGCTTCGAATGAAAAGAGTTTGGACTGGCGATATAGACCGCATCGACGGCTTCTGATTTTGCCATCTCTTCCACATCCGTAAAAACGGTCTGCACCCCGTATTTATCCGCAAACTCTCTGCCTTTTTCCTCCGTCCTTGAATAGACGGCAGCCAGTTTAAAATCCTCCAGATCCCCTGCTGCTTTCAAAAAAGAATCGGTAATCCAGTTCGTTCCAATTATACCAAAACGTATCACAATAAATCCTCCTTCATCGTGCTCTCTGATCATCATGCATTTAATGTAGCATGTTTTACAGTTCTGTGCGGAAATTTAGCTGTCTGCTTAATTTTCGTCAATACATTGCAAGCTGCCGGAAATTCACTTGAAGCCGGCGGGCAAGGAACGTTTTCACTGGAACTGATCGGAAATGAACTTCAGGCGATCGGAAACGTTACAGTCATCGCCGGTCTTCTTATGGATTTTGAAGGCGACATCGAGGACATTTTAATCATAACGGGAAATTGGACCCAGGCATTAGGCGGTTTGGTTGCTTTAGCAGACGAATTTGAGGACAGCACAACGGCAGGACAATCAGAAAATATTATAGGGAATCTCCTGCAGGCCATCGGGAACTCACTTCAGGCGCTGGGCGGTTCATATGAGCTGCTCGAAGACGGCGGATACTATCATCCGTCTGTCTTCTTTGACAATGATGACTTAATTATCACTGGCAGCTGGATCCAAGCTGCGGGCGCTGCTATCTCTGTCATCGGTCAAATTAAAGAGGAAACGCAGGAAGCCGCTCTGAACATTAATGAATAGCCATTGTAGGGCAACTACACTTTATATGTCTGCAGAACCTCCTGCTGAAAGGAAGTTCGAATTTCCTCAATCGGCATGTTATAACCGATCAAAATCAGGCATGTCCGGCAGGTCTGGTCTTCCATCCGTTCTATCTCCAGTTCTTTCGATGCGAATTGAAATTGATAGAGACCAGAGGGAGAAGCCAGCGATACCATTCCTTTTCCGCGCAGCACACTTCCAGGCAGCTTTTTCAGCCATTTTTCAAAGCGGATCCGCTCGACCGCAGGAAAATCTTCTATTTTAAACGCTTTAAAAGGGTGCTCGTGGTGGTGGTGTTCATGATTGTGATGCGAATGGCCGGTTTCTTCCATTCCATCCCCAAGGGAGACGGCAATCGTGCTCATCCGTTTCTTCAACAGCTCCTCCAGCTCCACTTCACCATAGACCGTTTCTATGATTTCAACATCTGCTTTTAATAGCTTGCTAATTTTTTTATAGATCTTTTCTTTCATTTTCTCGTTGACAAGGTCCATTTTGTTTAAAAGAATAAGCGTAGCGCTCGTCATCTGTTCATTGAGCATCTCCCGTATTTCCCTTGAACTGGAGAAAATGCTTTGATACTCAAGGAACTTGCTCGCATCGGCGAGACTGATGATGGACTGTGTTTCAAAACCGTCAAGAAGACGCGGATCGGTCAGCGCTTCAAGAATTTCCTTCGGATTTGCCACTCCTGTACCTTCAATCAGTAATACATCGACAGCGTTCTCTTCCTGTAAAAAGAACTGAAGCTCCTCGCGAAGATCGTCCTGTATCGTACAGCAAATACAGCCGTCCAGCATTTCCAGCATCTTTTCACCTTTAAACATATGCCCTTCTACATTCACCTGACCGAGCTCATTAAGAACGATGCCCGGCTTAAGCCCCCTCTTTTTAAAGTCAGACAGCATCTTGAGCAATACTGTTGTTTTTCCGCTGCCAAGAAAGCCGCTTAGTATGTAGGTTGGTATTTTTTGTGACTGTGTCATATGATGCCCTCCTATCATTAAATGCTTGTTATTTTTATAAATCGTAATCATTATGTTTTATCTTATCATGGATGGCAGGTCCAGACCTAGAAAAACAAACAAATTATCTATTCATCAAAAGGATTTTCGCTGTCCCCTTTACTTCTTAAAAGAGTATGGTAAGATTCAAATCGTAAACATTACGTTTTATTTGGGCGGTGAGGACATGGGCTTAATGCAAATTAGTAAAAAGCTTTCTCTTCACGTTTTGTGAGAGAAAGCTTTCTCTTTTTACCAGCTTGCTTTTTTCACGCCTGGAATTTGGCCTTTATGAGCAAGTTCACGAAAAGCAATCCGTGACATCTCAAACTTGCGAAGGACTCCCCTCGGCCGTCCGGTCACCTTGCATCGATTATGAAGCCTGGTTGGACTCGCGTTTCTAGGAAGCTTGCTCAAACCTTCATAATCTCCCTTCGCCTTCAATTCTGCTCTTTTGGCAGCATAGCGCTCAAAGACCGCCTGACGTTTTAACTCTCGTTCGATCATTGCTTTTTTCGCCATCATCCATCATTCCTTTCTTACTTAAATCGTAATTATTACGTTTTGTATTGTAATCCTTATACATCGGGCTGTCAATCATGGCGATTTTTGTAAGATGAAGATGAGGAAAAACTCTTTACAAATCGTAACCATTACGATATATTTCAGTAAGATCTTATATTGAAAGGTTGAATACGATGAAAATGAAATGGCTTGCCATGTTCACTGCTCTTTCTTTTATTCTTGCAGCCTGTTCCGGCCAAAACAAGACCAGTTCGGCCGAGGAAGCAGCTCATAAGAACAAAAAAATACAAATCAATACGACTATTTTTCCACTTGAGGATTTTGCAGCAAAGATCGGCGGCAAGTATGTTAATGTGCAAAATGTAGTACCTGCAGGTATCGAGCCTCACGACTACGAACCCACGATTCAAACGATGTCCAAACTGACTGATGGTGATATTTTTATCTATAACGGAGCAGGATTGGAAGGATTTGCTGACAAAGCCATCGACACATTGAATCAAGATCAAACGATGGTGGTTAAAGCCTCAGAAGGGATATCGCTTGCCGAAGCTCAGGAGGAGCATGAAGGCCAAAAGGAGCATCATGAACATGGAGACGTTGATCCCCATGTGTTTATTGATCCATTACATTCCATAAAAATGGCGGAAAACATAAAAAATGCATTGGTGAAAAAAGATTCTCCTCATAAAGAATACTATGAGAAAAACTTTGAGGATTTAAAATCTCAGATCGCTGCTCTTGATCAAGACTTCAAAACTCTTATGAAAGGCAGCCATAAAAAAGAAATCCTTGTTTCACACGCTGCTTATGGTTATTGGGAGAAGCGATATGGATTAAAACAGATTCCAATTTCCGGACTTTCTCCGTCCAATGAACCGACCCAGAAACAGCTGCAGCAAATTATTAATCTTTCAAAGAAACATCAGATCCGCTATGTTTTGTTTGAAGACAATGTCAAACCGCGGGTAGCCGATACAGTAAAATCTGAGGTGGGTGCCGAGGCCCTGTCCTTCCATAACTTGGAGTCACCCTCTCAAAAAGATATTTCAGGTAAACAAGACTATATCAGCCTCATGGAAAAAAACATTAACATTCTAAAAAAAGTTCTTCAATAAAATAAGAATCCTCATCCTTCTGCCCGGATGGGGATTTTCCATGTTTACGTTTCAGACGGACAGTTTACTCACTTATCCCTCTCTTCTTTGATCCGGATAAATTTTATGCCAAATAAACAGTCCGATCACCCAAAATAAGATCAATAGACTCCAGTAGAAAGTGAACATGCGCTTTCCTCCCTCTATTTTTCCCGTATAAAAAGCCCGCTTAAACAGAACGTGATCTGCTTAAACGAGCCTCTAGATGTCTAGTCAGCTCTTGCTCTATGTAATTCACCAATTTGGAGACGGCGGAACATTAGGCCGGCGATGCCATATTGCACCTTGCGGGTTGTTCCCTCTGCCGCTGTTGATGTTTTAGTTTGAGAGTATGTTACCTTACTTTCAGGACAGATGTCAAGGTTTTCCGAGTGAAATACTCTGAATAAGTAGTTTGGTTCAATTATTTCGATTTAGGCTGATTCTTCCTGAGTTTGGCTCAATTAGCTGGAGTGTGGCTCAATTCTGTACTCGGATGGCTCAATTACCACAAAAAAACCGAACCGCTCCATCATACACTGGCGATTCGGCATCCCCTTACAAATTCGACATCAGCCTCTTCAAAATGCGCTCATAATCATCCCGGTCGATGCCCGGGGCAAATTCCTCAGGAAGTTCTTCAAAGTCCGGTACGGGAGCCCCTTCCGGCATGCCGTCAATGACCGTTAACTGCTGGCCGGTTTCAGGGTTCTTTCCTTTCCAGATCTTGCTGATGTCGCGGTACTCAGGCTCTCCCCACGTATACAGCACATTATAAAGTCCCTGATCCATAAATTTCTTTGCATAATCAAACTTGCTGTTGTCGAGTCTCGGAACCGGAAGCATTTTTCCGACGTCCACACCGGTTGCTACTTCCAATGCCTTTGCATAAGCGATAATATGGGTGCCTCCCCGGACGAGTAAATAACCGGTCAAGGTTCTTGCTGTTGGATGCTCCGTCATTTCATACACCCTCATTTTATGGGTACGCGCTCCGATCTCCAACAGATAGTTATGAAGAAGATCAGCTATAAGATTTCCGGTATTGGTTACATACTCTCCGTTCCACGGGCGGCCCATGGAGTCACCCGGGTAGGCAGTCTGAGGCGTCGTCGTAAAATGGAGCGAATAGCGTGCATCCTTCCCATTTTGCAGCGGTGTGCTGTCCGGGTCACCCGGAAACGTATTGCCGAATGACATGAGATTAATCGTATTGGCCACCAATTCCACATGGCCGAACTCCTCCGCCGTGATGCTGGCCACCAAGTCATAAAAAGGTTTAAGTTTTTTCTTTCCCCGAAAATTAAATGACTGGAACATGTAATTATTCAGTGTAGACATCTCTCCAAACTTTCCGCCCAAAAGCTCCTGAACGGCCGAGGCTCCGTTCATGTCTCCGTGCTCCGGCCGCGGCAGTTCGATCTGAATTTTGTTCACACGTTTTATCATGATGCTTCACCCCCGCTGTGTTTCTACTACCTCAAAGCCTATGTGGTCCCCAGGAGGATTATTCGGGAATAAGCTGAGGATTCGGCACCACCCAGATGATCGCTTGCGTGCGGATATGAAATGAGTTTCCTGCGGATTCTACGACGATATGATCGGGAACCACCTGTTTAAGCGTCCCCCGGACCGACCCTCGCTCGGTCTGGACGACAACCGGCTTTCCTACCGCCGGCTGCAGCGATTGATATACGTATGGATCGCCCACGACCCAATTGATGTTATTCATGCTGAACTCCCCCTTAACAAACAATTTGCAGTATTCCTTATAGTTTATTAGAAGGATTTGGCCATTAGTCTATCTAAAAAAGAGGACAGCTTTCAGGAAGCTGCCCTCTTTTCAATCATTCTTATTTTTTTAGATCCTCAATGGAATCGATCGGCATGTATTTCGGAACCGTCAGTCCAAGCTTCGTACCTTTCAGGTTAGGACCGAGATCCTCGAATTTGCCTTTATATTTGTTGTAGTAATCCTTGTGAGTCGTTGGCAGCCATGCGGCGACCATCGCGTCGGCACTTCCGTCTGCCACTCCAGCGAACATCGGGCCGGCTTCAACCTGCTGAAGTTTTACTTTATAGCCCTGCTGTTCAAGAACTTTTGCTGCAACGTTCGTACTTGCAATTTCGGATTCCCAGGCGACATATACAAGGCTGACTTCTTTCCCATTGCCTTTTTGAGCACCTTTCGTCCATTTGCTGACTTGTTGCTTATGGGATTTCACCCATTTAGCTGCAGCGTTTTCAGGCTTCGCTCCATCTTGAACGTCCACCATGACCTCTTCCATGTCAGAAGGCTTCCAGTAGAACTGATCCAAGATCTTGTTAGCGCCTGGATTTTCCTGCTTGAATCCTTTTTTCGTGAGCGTATGGATGCTTTCTCCCTTACCGTAAGAGCCTTTAGGGTCCTTCAGGTATTTAAGGTCGTACTTGCTGAACATCCAATGCGGCGTCCATCCAGTAACGATAATCGGCTCTTTCTTTTCATACGCTTTTTTCAATTCTGCGGTCATCGCTGCGGCTGAACCTTCTTTGAGTGTCCAGTCTTTATTCAAACCGTAGTCTTTCATCGCTTTTTCTGTTGATTTCATTAATCCGGCACCAGGATCGATCCCTGTTATTTCATAATTCACCTGGTCACCGACATTCTTAGAGCTCGTTTGATCCGGTTTAGCCTGTGCGATCGCTGTTGCAGCATAAGCTACGATCAGCACACCGGCTAAGACAGAATAAACAATTTTCTTATTGATGATATTGCCGAAAAGCGGTTTTCGTAAGTTTTGAGAGATTCGATCCAGGATGATTGCGATAATAACGATCGATAGCCCGGCTTCAAAACCTTCGCCGACTTTAATCTGGGTCACCGCACGATAAACTTCTGCTCCAAGTCCCGGTGCACCAACAAGTGATGCGATAACGACCATGGACAAGGCAAGCATGATACTCTGGTTGACACCCGCCAGGATGGTCGGTGCAGCCAATGGAAGCTGTACTTTGAGCAGCTTTTGTCCTGTTGTGGAGCCAAAGGCTTCTGAAGCTTCGATCAAATCTTTTGGCACTTCGCGGATCCCCAGATTCGTAAGACGGATCGTCGGCGGTACCGCAAAGATCACAGATGCCAGAATCCCCGGCACCACACCGATTCCGAAGAACAGAATCGATGGAATCAGGTATACGAAGGCAGGCATCGTCTGCATGAAATCCAAAATAGGGGTAATGATTCTTCTTGCGGTATCATTTTGCGAAGCCCATATTCCAAGCGGTATTCCGATCAATATGGTCAGGACGACGGATGACAACACGAGGGCGATCGTATCCACAGTTGAATCCCAATATCCGAGATTATCAATCAGTAATAATCCGATCAAAGTAAAAATGGCCACTCCCCATCTGCTCGTGTAAAGAGCAATAAGAGTTATGATTAATATTAAAACAATCGATGGTCCCATTCCAAGAAGGGTGACAAGGTTGTCAAGCAGCCCATCGATAAAGCCTGTAATGGCATTGAACACAGGATCGAACGTGCTCGTTATCCAGTCCACAAGATGGTCAACCCATTGTGCTAAAGGGATTTTCGGAAAATTCATTCGTCATCCTCCTTTCCGTTCAGCCCATCGCGGTTGCCGGCAAGCGCCCCAATGACTGCGCCTCTGATAATGACACCTTTTAACCGTTTTTCTTCATCCGTAACGGCAAGTGGAATCGTCGAATTCGCCATCGGTTCCAGCAAATCAGAAAGCAGTGTGTCCTCACTTACGGTCAACACGTCTTTTTGCATGACTTCCTCGATGGTTTTATTTTCTTTAATGGCCATAGATGCAGCGTCTGCTGTCACAGCCCCAAGCAGTCTTTTTTTCCGGTCGACGACAAAGATGCTGGAATACCCTTGGTCTTTCATGATTTGAAGCGCAACCCGCGGCCCTCTGTCAGGAGAGATCTTCTCTGCCCGTTTCATTACGTGTGAAGCGGTAAGAACACGTGATATATCCACATCTTCCACGAACCGTTCTACGTATTCATTTGCCGGGTTCATCATAATTTCTTCAGGTGTTCCGATTTGAATGATGCTGCCGTCTTTCATAAGGGCAATACGGTCGCCGATTCGTAGCGCTTCATCCAGATCATGCGTGATAAAAATAATCGTTTTGTGCATGGAATCCTGAATTTCGAGGAGTTCGTCCTGCATATCCTTCCGAATCAATGGGTCAAGGGCACTGAAAGCTTCATCCATCAAAAGGATATCTGTATCGCTTGCGAGCGCTCTTGCCAGTCCCACACGCTGCTGCATTCCGCCGCTCAGCTGGGAAGGCAGCTGATTTTCATAGCCTTTCAATCCGACGATCTCAAGGGATCTCATCGCTTTTTCCTTGCGTTCCGATGGGGAGACATTTTGTATTTCCAATCCGTATTCCGTATTTTCCAACACGGTTTTATGAGGAAATAATGCGAAGTTTTGAAACACCATACTGATGGTCTTGCGTCTCACTTCTCTAAGTTGAGAGGAAGGCATTTTCACGATGTCTTTATTATCGATAAGAATTTCGCCACTTGAAGGATCGATCAACCGGTTAAGCATGCGGATCAAAGTGGATTTACCGCTTCCGGATAACCCCATGACCACGAAGATCTCACCAGGATAGATATCAAATGATGCGTTATTCACACCGACCGTGCTGCCCGTTTCTTTTAATATGTCTCTTTTTGAGTAACCTTTTTTCAGTAATTGAACGGCAGCTTTCGGAGATTTGCCAAATACTTTGGTTACATTTCTTACACTGACTTTTACTTCCATAACATCACCTCTAATTTTACGACATTTTTCGACAACCACGATTCACCGTAACTTTTTTATTGTATAGAAGTATCAATGCTGCACCAAATTATGTATCGTTTGATTTAAGGGTGTGTGACAGTTACTATTAGGAATCCCAACAGATAGCCATAATATACTTACATATATGGACATATCCTCTAATATCCTTTCATATGCTTTCTTTTGAGTAACTATTCGGAAATTTATGGGATTATGCTACACTCTATTTATGAAAAAATCCAACCGGCCCCTCTGCTTATTATTTGAAGAACTGGGAATATACAAGGAGAATATGGTATGTTATACATCTACCGTACTCTTGCTTGTTAAGGAGAATTTATGCATATTTTTTCTATTTTACTAATGCTCGTTACCATTTTGAATATATTGCTTGCGGCCGTCATCGTATTTCGGGAACGCCGCGATGCCGGCTCCACTTGGGCCTGGCTCCTTGTTTTGCTCTTCATACCCTTAGGAGGCTTTTTTCTTTATTTACTCTTTGGGCAAAACCTGAGCAGAAATCGGCTTTTTCAATGGGATGACCAAAAAAAGCTCGGTTTGGAGAAAACATTAAACAGCCAGATGAAACATCTTAGGGAGGGCTCTTTTGAGTTCTGCAACGAACCTGAACGGGCCAGCCAGGATCTGATCTACATGCAGCTCCTCAATAACCAAGCTCCATTTTCCAGAGATAACTCCGTTGAAATATTTACCGATGGGGAAAAGAAATTCGAGAGCCTGTTTAAGGATATCGAGCAGGCTGAGCACCATATTCACCTTCAGTATTACATCATAAAAAAAGACAATCTTGGCAGAAAAATAAGAGATATGCTGATCGAAAAAGCGAAGCAGGGAGTTAAGGTGAGAGTTCTTTACGATGAATTGGGATCACGAAGGCTCACCAAGCGCTTTTTTTCAGAGCTTCGAAAAGCAGGAGGAGAGGTCGAAGTCTTCTTCCCGACAAAGTTTGCCTTCATTAATTTTAGGATGAACTACAGGAACCACCGGAAGATCGTTATTATCGACGGAAAGATTGGATATGTCGGCGGTTTTAACGTTGGCGATGAATACTTGGGCCTTAATCCGAGGTTTGGTTTTTGGCGCGACACCCACTTAAAGATCCAGGGTACGGCCGTCCACTCCATGCAAACCCGCTTTATTCTGGACTGGAACCAAGCCTCTTATGGACATGATATTGATTATGACCCGGTCCTTTTTCCAGACGAGATCGGCAAGGGCAGCATCGGCATGCAGATTGTGACAAGCGGCCCTGAATCCCAATGGCCGCAAATTAAGGACGGATACATTAAGATGATCTCCCTGGCCAAAAATTCGATCACCATTCAAACCCCTTACTTTATTCCTGACGCCAGCCTGCTGGACACGCTGCGGATCGCCTGCCATTCCGGGGTAGACGTAAAGATCATGATTCCGAATAAGCCGGATCATGTCTTTGTATACTGGGCATCGTTATCGAACATTGGTGACTTGCTGAAGGCAGGAGCAAAAGTCTATATTTACGACAACGGCTTTATCCATGCTAAATCGATCGTGGTCGATGATGAGATATCCTCTGTCGGAACCGCTAATTTCGATATCCGAAGTTTAAAACTCAATTTTGAGATCAATGCTTTTATTTACAACAAAACGATTGCCAAAAAACTGATGGACGCTTTCCATGAGGATGTCAAACTTTCAAGAATGCTGACATGGGAACAATATCAGCAGCGTTCAAAATGGATCCGGTTCAGAGAATCTATTTCCCGCCTGCTCTCCCCCATCCTATAACAAAAAACCGCCTGTTCGGGCGGTTTTCTATGTATTCCTCTCCGTTTGTCTTCGCATGTCTCACTAAGATGCTTATTTGTGTTCTTCCTTCAGCCACTCCGCCACAAGCCTGGCGTCACCGCCGGTCAGGATTCCAGCCGGCATGCCTTTCCGCCCTTCCAGAATAATACTCATGATCTCTTTTTCCGAATACTTGCTGCCAATATGCTTCAAAGAAGGTCCGGTTGCTCCTTCAAGGTTGTTGCCGTGGCAGCTGGCACAGTTTTGCTTGAACACACTGTCAGCTGCTTCGCGGTTTTGGTTTTCATGCTTTTTCTGCTGATCCGCTCCGTTGTTGGACGCACATGCTGCCAGAAGCAGGACCGCCATACTGATCATTGCGATTTTCTTTTTCATTGATTATCTCTCCTTTAAATTCGATGGTTGGAAACAAAGGAAAGGAATTCTCTTTGTTTGGAGTGATCGTATTTTGCCAGGGCATATGTATTCGCATCGGGCAGCTGAATGGAGTGGCAGTCCACTTCCAGCATCCTTCCCTCCAGCAGTTCTCTCCTGACCGTAGAGGCTGGCAAAAAGGATACACCAAGCCCTTCTACAATAAATCTTTTTGTAATATGCACCTGGGAAACTTCCATCATTCGTACACCTGGATGCTTTGCCTTTATGCTTTTTATGAGGCCGCCCCAGTACCCTGGATGGTTATGAGTCAGCAGATAGTTGGATTCCAATATCTCCCCTTCATCCAAAGGTGGGGCGGATTCCGAGTCTCTCCCGTCATGGGTACAAACAAAGATTACCTTGTCTTTGTATAAGAGTTCACAGATTAAATTAGGATTGGCCGTCGGCAGACAGGATAGCCCGATGTCTACTTCTTCCTTCAATACTGCTTTTTCAATATTTTCCGAATCAATGATTCTGACCGATATTTCGGTTTCAGGGTGCTTATTTAAAAATCGCTTCAGAACAAAAGGAAGAATCGTATCCGCAATGAGCGGGGAAATCGCGAGGACCAGCTTGCTCGTATAGCCCTGGCTGAAGGAAGCAAGATCCTCAAGCCCGCTTTCATAAACAGAAATGAGCTTTTTCGCATGATCCAAATAGCGCTTCCCGTCTTCCGTCAGCTTCACTTTTTTTCCTTCCCGATGGAAAAGCAATACCCCGATTTCTTTTTCAAGCTGCTTGATATGAACGGTTACAGAAGGCTGTGATATGTAGAGTATCTCTGCTGTCTTTCTGAAATTCCCCGTTTCTGCTGCCGTTAGAAAGGTATATAGCCAATTAAACTCCATTATTATCTCCTTATTAATGATCCTAATCAAGTTCTTTAAAAGGATTTAATTTTCTTAATTATATCTATTTTATACAATGTTATCAAAGAGGAAAAGGAGAGATGATCATGGAAAAAGGACTCAAAGGTGTGGTCGCCGCACAAACATCCATCAGCCTTGTGGACGGAATTCAGGGCAAATTGCTGTACAGAGGATTAGACATCGGAGAAGTGACGAAACACTATTCTTTTGAAGAAACTGCGTATTTCCTATGGCATGGACGATTTCCTGGTGGACCTGAACGAGCACAACTGAAGAACGAGTTAAACCAGAACCGGGTGCTTTGTGACTCCATGAAAGAGGTCATTGATCACCTTCCAAAAGGGATGGATTTAATGAGTGTGATCCGAACCGCTATCTCTTCAGAAGGCACTGAAAAATATGGCTGGAAACCTACCATAAGCCAAGCAATCAGACTGACTGCTCTTGTTCCAAGTATCATAGCGTACCGCACAAGAAGAATGGCAGGAAAACCTTTTCTTTCTCCTCGCGAAGATTTAGATCATGTTGAAAACTATCTCTTTATGATCAATGGTACAGCACCATTAAAAGCACATGCCGAAGCACTTGAAACCTATATGATCCTTACGCTGGAGCATGGGATGAATGCTTCGACTTTTGCAGCCAGGGTAACCGCATCGACAGAATCAGACCTCGTTTCTGCTGCAACGTCGGCCATTGGCACGATGAAAGGCCCTCTTCACGGGGGTGCACCCTCTGGTGTGATCGCCCTCTTGGATGAGATTTCGCAAGCAGGCGACCCTGAAAAAGTGATCAGAGAAAAGTTAATCCGTGGTGAGAAGCTGATGGGATTCGGACATCGTGTATATAAAACCGTTGACCCACGGGCGATGGCTTTAAAAGAACGCCTCTTAAACATGTCGGGAAAAGACCAGTGGCTTGATCTGGCACTTGAGACAGAACGTACAGCTGTTGCTTTATTGCAGGAATTCAAACCAGGCCGTTCATTATATACGAACGTAGAATTTTATGCTGCCGCGATTATGAAGGCCATTCAAATGGATGAACAGCTGTTTACGCCAACCTTTACGGCCAGCCGAATGGTAGGCTGGACTGCCCATGTGCTAGAGCAGTCTGAAGACAATGCGATCTTCAGGCCCGAATCTGTATACATCGGCCCTGAACGCAGTATGGCAGATGTACAGCACAACTGATTGTATAAAAAAACACTTTCGTGTGTGCACGAAAGTGTTTTTTACAGTGCTTATCTTAAGCGGCGATACTCATTCGGAGAGCAGTTCATCATCGTTCGAAAAACTTTATAAAAATTAGACGTGCTTTGAAAGCCAGCTTCGTAGCAGATTTCGAGATTCGTCAAGCTGGAATGCTTCAGGAGGTGCACGGCCTTGTCTACCCTGACCTTCTCGAGATACGTACGCGGAGTGTCAGAAGTCGCCTGCTTAAATTGCCGTTCCAGGTAAAATGGGCTGACACCTGCATGATCGGCAATGTCCTGTAGAATTAGAGGTTTTTTATAATGCATCAGAAGAAATGATTTTACGCCCGTGACCAGCTCCATCTGCGGAGACAGCCCGGTATCCGGCTGACATCGTTTACAGGCACGAAATCCCGCCTCTATCGCTTCGGTTATGGTTTCATAAAAATCCACGTTGATTTTTTTCGGTTTTCGTGAGCGGCAAGAAGGACGGCAATAAATTTTGGTCGTTTTAACCGCGGTATAAAATAAACCGTCATACGAGCTGTCACACGCCATAATCTTTTCCCACATCTCTTCAAATGATAGATTAGCCATGGCTTTCTGCCCCCCTTCCTATGCCCTCATTGTAAACTTCTGTTATTTTCAAGTTCAAGAAGAAATTGTTTTCTGTCCAGTCCTCCAGCATACCCTCTCAAATCACCATTATCCCCGATCACCCGGTGACAGGGAATAAGGATGCAGATGCGATTCTTTCCGTTTGCGTTCGCCACTGCCCTTACGGCTGTCGGCCGGCCCAGAACCTCCGCCTGTCCTTTATAGCTGCGTGTCGTGCCATACGAAATCTCCCTCAGCGCTTTCCATGTCTGCAGTTGAAAGTCTGTTCCAATGCTGGCGGCAGGAATAGAAAATTCATACCGGAATCCTGCAAAATACTCTTGCAGCTCAATACCTAATCGGCTGCCTAATGAAGTTGATCTCTTTTTAAGATTGGCGTTCAGCTTCTTTTTTAAGAAAAGCAGTTCTGCCGCAAGCTCACGCCGGTCCATAAACTCCAGCAAACAGCATTCTTCTTTATAAAAACAGGAGATCATTACACCGATCGGGGTCCAGTATCTTTGATAGGTTACAGTTTCGGTAAGCATCGAATCCCTATTATTCTCGATTTTCAGCCGTTCATTTGCCTCTTTCACATATTCATAGCGGCGAATATCCTCATCCTGTCCCGCTCGTTCGGACCCATCGCTTGATGGTTTGCAAACTTTGCATTCTCGGAACCCAAGGCAGATAAGGTCAAACAGCCTTTTGGAAAAAATGGTGTTCTTCTTTTGGGGTGGTGTGGCACTGCATCCAAAACGGCATGCGATGCCAGTTGTAGAAACACCGATATAATAACCTTCATTTCTATCCTTCTTCAGCAATTTTTCGTAAAAAGCAGCATGCCTGCTGTCTTCAGGCTCAATTAAGTCATACCGGTTCTGAAGCATAATGTTCACCTTCATATAATCGTTTTGTGTTTACGGTTTGAAGGACCTCCAGGGCTGTCTTTTCCATCATAGCAATCACCTGGTCCGAAAACGCATTTCCGAAACTGAGGCGTTTGACTCCCCATTCCTTTAATGGGCGGCCATCTGTCAGGCCAGGGAATGACAATACATTCAATGGGACGGAGATATTTGATGCCATCTCCTTAATATCATACTCGTCCGCCACCCCCGGAACAAAAATTCCGCTTGCTCCGCTTTCGGTATAGACTCTCGCCCGTTCAAGCGTCTCGCTTAACGGATCTTCTCTTTGAAAATAAGTGTCGACGCGGGCGTTAACATAGAAATCATGATAGCCTCGGCTGTCGAGCGCTTTTCGAATCATTGAAAGAATCTTTCCATGCTCAACCATGTCACGGAGGCCTTTTTGTGATTTCAATGAATCTTCGAGATTGATGCCTGCTACTCCGGCATCGGCTGTCCGCAAGACATTTTCCACAATCCCCGCAGGTTCTTCTCCATAGCCGGCTTCGATGTCTGCAGAAACCGGAATACTGACGTGATCCACGATACTTTTGATCACGTTCAGATGCTTCGTGAACTCAAGCCGTTCCCCATCACTGAGCCCAAATGTGTTCGCAACTCCCCAGCTCGTCGTCCCGATCGCTTTAAACCCTGCTTTCTCCATCAAAATGGCAGACAGCACATCCCACGCATTCCCTAACATAAGCAAATCCTCACCCTGATGCAAATCGTTAAACACCTTTATCTGATCCATCTCATTGCTCACCTCTTCCGTATTCTGCCCTAATTTTAACAGCTGTATCTTTCAAAATCGTCCTCATTCTTGCTCTTATGGTCGGAGCAGACGACCGAAAAAAAGGATCCGCAGGAGCAGATCCTCTGATTCATTATCTTCTTTTTCTCGCAGAAAGAACGAGTGAAATCAAACTGAGCAGTAAGGCAGCACCTGACAGGTACAGCGGCAATGATGAATTGTCTTGATTGTCTTGATCGTCATCTGTTTCTTTTTCTTCATCGTCCATGGCTCCGTGCATATGGCCATGCGCGTCTCCGTTACCTTTCATCACTTCTGTAACAGAAGCTGGCGTTTCAGAACTCTCTGGTCCTTCCCAGGCGACAGTGCTGCCGTCCTTGTACTTCTGATAGGCTTTCCAAACAATCTTTTTTGCTTTGTCCCCTACTTTACCCTGCATATTAAACTCTGTGAACTCGGTTGCAGCAATCCCTTTTCCCTCGGCCGTCCATGTCACACTTTTAATAAGGCCCTTTGAATCCTTTTCGATCGAATATCTCCATCCAGGCATCGGTTCAAAACGGGAGATCTCAACGTCCTTCGGTATCTCCACCTTTACTTTCACTGTTGGAACATCCTTCTCGCTGGGAACTCGCACGGAAAATTTTTCGTAGGTGCCCTGCATGGTCTGCTGCGGGAATACGACTACGTGCGCACTTGCCGATCCTGAGAAAATAAAGAGTGATGCGGCACATACTGTTACAATAGATGTTAGTTTTTTCTTCATATTTACCATTCCTTCCACTGCTATGGCTGCAATTTATAGATTTTAATGTCTTTAGAAACGGAGATCTCATCCACATCGGCGTCTATTACCCTGATGGTTATTCTCCACTTCCCTGGAAAAGGCGGATATGCTCCTGTTTTTCCGTACGATGAATGGCGGCTGTCTGATCCTTTTTCACGTTTCAACGGGACAATGATTTTCGGAACACTCGGCTGATCCAAGGACTGAAATTGCAGTTCTGCCTTTTCAATCACCGGTTCTCCCTTTTTTGTGACAGTCTTTACGTTAAAGCGATTGGCTCCTGGCTGAAGCACGGACGTATGGATTTCAAGCCGCACGCCGTTTTTACGTTCTTTCCAATTCAGTGCCTCGTTTTCAGGATTAGGGCTTAGCTGAGTGAACACAGCAACAATGATAAGGACGGCCGCCATTAAGGAAAGGTCGATCTTCAGGAGCGTACTGACCGAGGCCTGTCCGTTTCTTTTGTTCAAATAAAAGCGAAGGAAAGCCCCGGTTATGAGAATGAGGACAACGGCAACCGCTTTTAAACTTAAGAAGATGCCCCAGGCCGTGTCCCAGATATAAGAGATTCTCGGCAGCAAAAGAAGGGAATACGGCACGCCCGTTACGATCAGCACACATAAGCTGACCAGGGCCGCAGCAGAAAACCTGCTTATAAAAGCGGCGGCATCAGATTGGTTCTTCCGTGAGCTTTGATATAAATAGCAGAGTCCGCCGGCCCAAACTGAAGCAAACAGCAGATGCAGCACATCAAGCCCAACAGCTGCTGCCGCCATTTCCTGCCCCGCAGCGTGTCCGTTTAAACTTTTAGCAAGAAGCAGCAGTGCGGCCCAGGTGATATCAAACCATGCCCTCCTCCAGGTTAAAAACAACCCGGCAGCGGCGACAGCAAGTGACAGCATCCAGGACCACCCGACAGCCGAATGGATAAGAAGATCCGGCAGTTTGTTCCACGTCGATCCGTTCAGCAGGCCACTCGCTTGTATGCCTATGAAGCCGGCCAGTAAAAGGAGATGGATCCTTTGCAGCTGCCGTCCTCTTTTTATATAATCCTCTTTCTGTTCAGACCGGGTAAAAGGTATAAACGACTTCCATAGCACCCAGCCGGATGCCAGAAGCAAAGCGATGTAATAAAGCGTTCTGACGAGCCATGAGGCGGGATTATATACATTTTCCTCATGGTTTCCTGATTCCCCCGCGGGCAGAGCTGGCGTGCTTCCTTTAGAGGCGGTATTGCCCACTGTAAATAGGTAAGCGCCATTTACAGGATGGCCATCAGCTGAAATCACCGAGTATTGAACAGTGTAGACCCCTTTTTTCTGAGAAGGAACGCTTACACTTAGTGAACGCTGGTCCTTACTCATGCGCGGCTCTTTTGTAATCACATCCCCTCTATCATCCAGTATTTTCAAAGAGTACAGTTCCTTCTCCAATCGTTCGTTGAAGGTTAACTTCACGGAAGGAGGCATGGTGCCGAGACTGCTTTCCTCGGACGGATGGGACTGGACAAGAAAAGCGTGGGCGTCCGCTTGCTGCGGCAAAAACAGCAGCCAGGCTGATACTAGCAATATAAATACTTTCAAAAGCTCCACTCCCGTACGATCCATGATGCATCCTATTATTAAAGCCTTATCAGTATAGACCAATTTTCACCGGATCAATATCGCTCTTAAGAGTGATTTCGACGAAAAAACATGCCCGCTATTTTGCCGGCATGCTTGATCTTTGTTCTGATCTATTATGCCAGGGTTCGCTGACATGATGGCTTCTGCGGTGCCCCATACATACGGGAGGAACGCAATGACTTCCTGTGCTTTGTTTAAAATTTGCAATGCCAAGGTCTGAAAGAAGATGGCTGAAAGCGGGAGCCAGTGATTCTCGGAGATCTCGACCAGCATCTGCCGCAAGGATCGTGTGGCACCGTGCAAACGTCGCAGCGATCCAGAATACAGCTTCCCGGTAATATCCGAACTGAAAAAGAACGGCGTCCTTGAAACCGATGCTGTCTCATCAAAAATAGTTTCAAGGTTTGTTAGATGATGTTCCACCTTTTCACGCGTTAAATGTTCACTGCCTTGCAGCTTCAAAAGATCTCTATACAATTTTTCCTGTCCGTATTAGGCTAACACCTCCCGTGCTTTGAGGCAGCGAATCCTAACGGTAGGATTGCGAGCGCGGCGGCGAGAAGAACGTGAGTCACCCCCCCTGCTGGAAACAGCCGCTTGTTACTTGTTCATGAATGGGTGCTTCCGGATGAATCGCTGCGAGTCCCCGCTTTAATCCTTCTCATGGCGTTTTGGCACCGGCAACACCCATCTTTTTATCAGCAAAGTGCTTACCAACATCCAGCTGAAGTCTTTGCAGATGTCCGGTCGGGTCAGCGATGATTGCTTCGTACGAAAACTGCCTGCCAAGCGGTAAGAGGAAAGCACTTCTTCGGCTGTTTTTAAAAGGTGTTGAGATAAACGAGATCGGCGTCTGAACCAATCGGCAGTTCGTCGTAATCTGACAGCTCGATGATGGATCCGCTGAAATAGGCACCCAAAAACCAATCTTCAGGGCTGGCGTTCTCCCTTACCCAATCTTCTGCAATGCCTCGAGCTTGGCCGGTTTTCATCTTTCCTCCCCTTTTTAATTGACAAAAAGGGAAGCATGGAGAGTGCTCCGTGCTTCCCTGAAGTATTTTTTAATGTAGATATGGGATTGGATTTACAGCATTGGATTTCGCGTAATTCCACTCACCTTTATGAAGTTCAAAGTGAAGATGCTGTCCTGTGGAATGGCCTGTGTTGCCCATCGTTCCAAGACGCTGTCCTTGGGTAACACTTTGTCCTGTGCTGACTGCGCGCTCACTCATATGGGCGTAAACCGTCGTATACAGCTGGCCGTCGATGTAAGAAGAAACAAAGACAACATTGCCGTAAGAAGACGATAGGTAAGAACGGGCTACCGTTCCTGAAGCCGCTGCTGAGATCTGGTTGTTCGCTCCCGCTGCAGCGATATCGATGCCCGGATGGAAATCACTTCCGCCAAAACGTTTGCCGAATGGGGATGAAACGTAGCCATTAGCCGGCCAGATAAAATTCGCAGATACACTAGGCTCGCTGTGAGTCGGCGCTGGTGAAGGCGCTGAATCTTTACGTTGTTCCTGTTGAGCTGCACGTTTCGCTGCCTCTTTACGGGCTGCTTCTTCACGTTTGCGCTGTTCTGCTTCTCTTTTCGCTCTTTCCATCTCTTCTTTTACCGCTTTTTCCTGAGCAGCAAGGATTTCATTTTTCTCTTCGATGCTTGTCACGTCTTCATGAAGATGTGTTTCTTTCTTCTTTAACGAAGCGGATAATCTGTTTTTTGCTTCTTTTTGTGCGCTCAGTTCACTGTTCAGCTCGTTCAATTCCTGAAGCTTCGCATTTAAGGAATTCAGCTTTTGTTCTACTTGCTTTTTATCCTGTTCCACTGCTGCTTTATCGCGCTTTTGGTCTTCCAGGATGGATTTATCGGATTCTGCGATCATATTTAATGAGATCAAACGGTCAAGGAAATCACCAAAACTCCTTGAGCCGAGTACGACATCAAGGTACTTCACCGCTCCACCGCTCTCATACATGGAACGGACACGCTCTTTTAAGATCGCATCGCGTTCTTTGATGCGTTTCTGAATCTTGACGATTTGGTCTTTCAAGCTTTGAATCTCGTTTTTCGTCTCATCAATTTCTGTTTTTTTCGTCTGGATATCATTTAACGTCTTTTGAAGAGTAGACTCAATCTTTTGCAGTTCCTCAAGGACTTGGTCCTGCTTTCCTTGTACGTCTTTTATTTCTGCGTTCTTCTCTTCCTTCTTAGCCTGGTTTTCAGCTTGCTTTTTATGTATCTCACTTAACGTTTGCGCGTTAGCAGAAGTGTATGTAAAAGCGCTCAGGCCAATGCTTAGAGATAATAATCCCTTTATTACCTTGCTTTTCAATGGTATTGCCTCCTCCATACGTTCTCCTACACCCTCGTAATCCCAAGTGCAATTATATCATTTAGAAGAGGCCGTTTTTGGGCAATTACATTACAACTATATATCAAAATGTTACAAAACCCGCGTTAAAACCCTAAGAACTGTAAGAATGAGTGATTAATTGACATATATGAGGAGGTTTTACTTTGTAGAATGGTGGTGATTGATGGAATTCCGGGGTTGGCTGATCTTCCTATTTAGCGCGGCGGAGTTATCTGAATTATCTGTTTGGATCAATTTTCGATCCCCTCGAATATTTCTTTATCCCTAAAACCGACCTTCTCACGGGCGTTCAGGGCCCGGTTTGCTTCACTCTTCCCATGAAAAGAAAAAGAGGAAGGTGGGTCTGCCACGCCTGCTCTCATTCCTCCAGCGACGCACACATCTCCTCTTTAAAGGATTACTATTATCTTATTCAACCGACTATCACAAATAAGCAATGCCGGGACTTTCTCCAGCTTTCGTCTCGATTTATCGTTCAGCATCTGCTTTCTGCCATGCACCTTCAGCACACAGGAACCACCAAGGGAAGCCACTACGGCTCTCCAACTTTGAACCCGGGAATTAAAATAGCCCCGGCTGCAGTCGTAAACAGAGAAAAAAATGCCAGTAAGCTCCAAAAAAATATTGTCACGGCCGCTGGGCATCTGCCATAGGGTAGTGTAACGACCATTTGCATAACGAAAGAAGGTATACAATGGTGCAAAATTTGGATTACACGTCTCCAGCGATCCAATACACCGCTGATGTCAACCAAAATGTGTTCACCAAGGACAGTCAGAATTTTATCAATGTCTTGGGCATTCAGCAGTTAAACACCTTGGACAATGTTTCTCTATTGGATATTTTCCTGAGCAGGAGTAATGTGGTAGAACCTCATTATCATCAAAATGCCGCTGAGCTTGTGTATTGCATTTCCGGCGGGGCAGCCGTTTCTATTTTCAATCCGTTCACGAAACAATTCCACCACTACCACATCGGACCCCGGCAGGTCGCAAACGTCCCCCAGGGCTGGTGGCACTACGAAGTTGCAACAACCGATGAAACTCACCTGCTGGCCATTTTCAACTCACCGACTCCTGATGTCATTCTCGGTTCAGACCTTTTAAAATTCACTCCGCCCAATATCATGGCACATACGTATTGCCTCGATGAAACACAATGGATCAACACTATCGCTCCGGTCCAATCCACGACCTTTATCGGACCGCCAAGCAACTGCCATCGGGAGTACAATGAGAATCCTCATTATAGAAGCCACTACCCTCAGCCCTTCTATCACCCGCCTTATTAGTCAGCGATAGCAAAAAAGGCTTTCACTCAAGGAAAGCCTTCACCCAGGAAAAGAGCCAGACGGAACTCTTGCTCTTTCCTTTTTTATTTTCCTGTTTTCGCGAACGTTGCCATCCGTTCTCCAATTCATCACGGAGCAAATAACTTATAAAGACCTTTCCATATTGAGAAAGGTATTATATCGAGCATCCTCAAGAAACTATGTGAACTGGTCGCAGAATAGACCTGCTAAACTTAAAACTCGCAGGTACCTCTCTTATCTATTGCTTCTTCGTGTTTTTGGGGATTAAATGAACATCCTTTGCCCGTTTTGGTTTATAGAGACTGCTGGTTTTATCGATAAGTTCTGTCAACATTTCCTGCGCTTTATTGATCCCTTCTTCTTTCCCTAAAAGGAATTGGGATTCGGCCGAAGTATGAGTTGCCATATTGGAAATTGATTTTGCTTCTTTCTCTAACAATCCTTTAAGAATGTGTAACTGCAGCTGGCCAAGCTCCCTGTCAAGTAAACGTTCATCAACTTCGGTTTTATCTCCACTTTCAGACACAGCCGGAATCTGACCAAGCGGTGGCGAAATACAGCAAACTGCTGATCGATGAAAGTGCAAGACAGTTCAAGTTTCAATGTGAAATGTTCGAAAAAATCGGCGTTAAGGAACCGATAAAACGTTCATTATACTTTTCATCTGTCCTTCAAGGCATCATGCTGATGATATCTACCTATCCAGAGCAATTTCCTATTATATGAAGGAACAATTCCTTCAAGAATTTGGAAGCTCCTCTCTCACATAAAAGAAAACCGAAACAAATCAGAAATTTATTTGATTACCCCAGGAAAAAAATGTTTCATGAATATGACGTTTAAGGGAATCCGCCTCATCACAAGGATTGAAGAATGAATCCTGCACTTGGGTAATAGCAGAAAAAGTGGAGAAAGCTTATCCTAATGAAGGGTAAGCTTTTTCTATAGCGGAAAATAAATATTGTAAAATTGTGAGATTCATTATATATTTTAATTGAGAATGATAATCAATACTATTTTCTTTCTGAGGAGAGAATGCAAGTGGAAAAAGAACAAATTTTTGATGTAACCATTATTGGCGGTGGTCCAGCAGGACTATACTCTGCCTTTTATAGCGGTCTTCGCGAAATGAAGACAAAAATCATTGAATTTCAGCCACAGTTAGGCGGGAAAATTCATGTGTATCCTGAAAAGATGATCTGGGATGTGGGCGGACACACTCCGCTTCCAGGAGCAAAGCTTATTGAAAAACTTGTTGAGCAGGGACTGACGTTCGACCCAGAAGTTGTTTTGAATGAAAAAGTAGAATCGATCACGCGGAATGAAGATGGAATATTTCTCTTGAAAAGCGCAAATGGTGTGATGCACTATTCAAAAACGGTCATCGTAGCGGTCGGAAGCGGTATCTTAAACCCGCAGAAGCTTGAGATTGAAGGTGCCGAGAGATTTGAAGTGTCCAACTTAAACTACACCGTGAAGTCTCTTCAGCATTTTAAAGATAAAACAGTTATTATCTCCGGCGGAGGAAATACAGCGATCGATTGGGCGAATGAATTAGTGAATATTGCTAAGAAAGTATATTTAACGTACAGAAAAGGAACACTTGCCGGCCATGAAGCCCAAGTGACCCAACTTATGAACAGTTGTGCGGACTGTATCTTTAACACATCCATCTCTAAACTATTCGCGTGCCCGAACCATCAGGTGATCGAACAGATCGAGCTGACGAACCATGAAACCGGTGAGATCTCTTACCTGCCGATAGATGAAGTCATCATCAATCATGGCTATGAACAGGATACATCACTTCTTGGTAATAGCAATCTCAATATTGACCTTGCAGACAATTTTTATATCGCAGGCAATTCGAACAGCGAGTCCTCAGTCCCGGGGTTGTATGCTGCTGGAGATATACTGAAGCATGACGGTAAATTGAACTTGATTTCCGGAGCCTTTCAAGACGCAGCTAATGCAGTAAATAAAGCGAAACAATTCATCCAGCCTGATGCCCAGGAAGCTGCGATGGTTTCTTCTCACAACGAAGTATTCAAAAAACGCAACCGTGAGCTAGTCAAACAGATGATCAATTAAAAAAGGAGCCCAGCCGGGGCTCCTTTTTAGTTCTCTATTTTTTCGCCAGCAAATACATAAAATAAGGGGCACCGATAATGGTTACGATAATTCCGGCTGGAATACCGTTCGGGTCCAATATGACTCTGCCGACCGTGTCAGCGGTAAGGAGCAGTATGGAACCAATCAATGCCGCAACCGGAAGAAAGGATTGATGGCGAGGACCGACCAATGATCTTGCAATATGAGGAGCCAAAAGCCCAACAAATGCAATTCCTCCGCTGACAGCCACGGATGCAGAAGCAAGCGAAACAGCAATCATGAGAAGGACGATCCGTTCTCTGCCCGTATTCACTCCGACACCAATAGAAACATTCTCATGAAAGCTCAACATGTTCAGCACATTTGATTTATACAACGTGAGAGGAATCAGAATAAGAATCCACGGAAGCAATGACAGGACAAATGTCCAGTCATCCCCCCATATTCTTCCTGCCATCCAATTGGCCATGAACGAGTAATCTTCCATATCTAATCGCGTCGATAGCGTCAACGCCGCACCATAAAGGGCAGCAGCCAAACCAACACCGACTAATACAAGCCTTGTTGGTTCAACACCCTCACCTTTTATGTAAGACATTATATAGATGACAGCTGCTGTCCCCATGCCTCCCGCCAAAGCAAAAAGAGGCAGTATGTAAAGAGAACTTGATGTTTCTACCGTAAAGAACATGATATAGACCACAACCATCAGGCCTGCACCGGCATTAATACCTAAAATCCCAGGATCTGAAAGCGGGTTTTTCGTAATGCTTTGCAGGATGGCACCAGATACAGCGAGTCCCATCCCGGTAAAGATCGCAACAACTATTCTCGGCAGCCTGAATTCGAACAAAATCAGGTTCTCTCTCGGTGTACCTTGTCCGATCAGCGTCCGAAACAGCTCTGCTGGAGATAATGACGCAAATCCGGTAGCGACACTGATTACAAACATTGCTATTAATAAAAGAATCGCAACAAACGTGGTCATTCTTATCTTCTTGATCTGTCTAGCGTTCATCATGATCGTTTTCTTCCTCCCCTTCTTGCAAGGTAAAGGAAGAACGGAACACCGATCATGGCAACGATCGCCCCCACCGGCGTTTCAAATGGAGGATTCACCGTTCGGCCCAATGTATCTGCAAACACCATCAAAACACTTCCAAATACCGCGGAGCATGGAATGATCCAGCGGTAATCTGTCCCAACCAAGAAGCGTACGATATGGGGAACCATTAAACCGACAAATGCAATCGCTCCTACAAGCGATACTGCGGCACCAGCAAGGATCAGCACAGCGGCCATAAGGACAACCTTTGTTACCAGCGTACGCTGTCCAAGACCCTTCGCCACTTCTTCACCAAAGCTGAGAATGGTTAACTGCCTGGAGAACACGACAGCAACTGCGATACCCAAAACGACCACTGGCACTATGATTTTCAACTGAGACCAGTTTGTTCCTGATACCCCGCCTGCTGTCCAAAAAGCGAGATCTTGAGAAAGCTTAAAGTAAAGTGCTATACCTTCTCCCAGCGAAGAAAGCAGCGCGGAAACAGCGGCTCCTGCCAACGTAATTCGGATGGGGGTTAATCCCCCTCTGCTCATAGAACCTATTCCGAACACAAGTCCGGCTCCAATTCCTGCTCCGATAAAGGAAATAATCATCACTGTAAAATAGTTTGCACCTGTATGAAAAGCAAACACACAAGCTAGAGCTAAGCTTGCTCCGGCGTTCAAACCCAACAAACCAGGGTCTGCAAGGGGATTGCGTGTCATCCCCTGCATGATCGCCCCACTGACTGCAAATGCGGCACCAACAGCAGCCGCACCCAGCTCTCTTGGCAGGCGAAGACTGACAATAATGCGGTCAGCTTCCCTGCCAGGATCATAGTCTAAAATCGCATTCCAAACAGTAACAAAATTGATTTTGGCTGCACCAACGGAAACCGCAAGACCAATACTTAGGAGCAGAAGAGCGAATCCAATCAGTAAGAAGGCCGTGCCTGCCGCTGGCCTCGCATACACTTTATGATCTTTTATCAGCTGGGTTTTTGTTTTGAACATGGCGTATTTCCTTTTTTATAAAAGCGTTATGATTACTTTTTCGTTAACTCTTTAACGATGAAATCGAGTTCTTTTTCAAGAGATATCGGGTCATTGAAGTAGAATGATTGAGAATCGAACTTAATGGCATGACCTTTTTTAACCGCCGGAAGCCCCTTCCATACGTTCGACTCCATGAATGAGTTGTCCGGGTTGCCAGAACCAGTACCGACAAAGATATAGTCTCCTGCGTAAGTTGGAATCACTTCAGTAGAGATCGCCTTCCAGCCAGGACCGAAAACATCTTTTTCTAGTTTCTTAGGAGCTTTTAATTGAAGAGCTTGATAGATTACTTCCGTTCCTCGTCCCCAGTTTTTCCCATACACGTACATATCTTTACCGTATGCTTCCATGACCATAAATGTTTTGTCTTGTCCGATAGCAGAATTAACTTTTTCACGTGCATCTGCAGCCTTCTTCTTCCACTCTTCTACCCATGCTTTTGCTTCTTTTTCTTTTCCAACGATTTTTCCGATTTCAACATGCTGTTCTAAGTAGTCGTACTTGTTGTAAGTCAAGGTTACAGTTGGAGCAATTTCTTTGTATTTCTTAATGTTCTTATCATCAGAATAGGTAATGATCAAATCAGGATTTAATTCTAGAAGCTTTTCATAAGAATCAGCCGTAACGACTTCAGCTTTGTCCAGTTTGTTCCCATAAAATTTATTTTGTTTTGGGTATTCATTAACTGCGACTGGTGTAATCCCTAAAGATAGCAAGTTTCCTGCGTATGTAGCAGCCATCATCGCAATACGCTTTGGTTTGGCTGGAACTTCAACATCACCATTTTCACCTTTATAAATTCTTGTTTCTTTTTTCGAATCTTTTTCACCAGAACTTGCACCGTCTTCTGATTTATTGCCACATGCTGCAAGTGCAAATATTAGAAGCATTGTCATAAAGCTGATTAAAAGTTTCTTTGTGCGTTTATTCATGATTGTATCCCCCTATATTTGACAATAAAAATCATTCTTAATTAACTGTAAAAAAGAAAGGCGTTTGATTACGCCAAGTTCTCTACTAATTGAACACTTTTGATAAGATCATACGTTAGACATACGGGCTTCCTTGTTCTCGGATCCACACCAATCTCAGCATCGATACTGAAAACATTTCGAAGCACCTGGCGTGTCATCACTTCTTCAGCACTTCCCTCTTTAAGGATGGCACCGTCTTTCATCGCAACCATATGGTGAGCAAACCGCGCCGCATGATTCAAATCATGAATGACCATCACAATTGTCCGCTTTTGATCACGATTCAGTTGGTATAACAGCTCGAGTACCTCTAACTGATGAGACAAATCCAAATATGTAGTCGGCTCATCCAGCAGGATAATATCTGTTTCTTGTGCCAATGCCATGGCGATCCATACACGCTGGCGCTGGCCACCTGACAGGGCATCCACCGCCCGATCTTTAAACTCATAATTTCCAGTTACCTCAAGAGCCCAGTCGATAACCTCGAAATCTCTTCTCGCAAGTTTTCCAAGACCTTTTTGGTAGGGAAATCTTCCGTAAGAAACGAGTTCACCAACCGTAAGTCCTTCCGGTGAATCAGGAGACTGCGGCAAAATTGCCATCTTTTGAGCAATTTGCTTTGTCGGTTCCTTGCTGATGCCTTTACCATCAAGATAAACAACGCCGGATTTCGGATTAAGTATGCGCGACAACGTTTTCAAGACCGTTGATTTTCCGCAGCCGTTTGGACCGATAATCGTGGTAATTTGCCCATCCGGAATGGAGATATCCAGATTTTTGACGATGTCTCGCTCACCATAAGCAATCTTCAAATTCTTAGCATAGAGCCTGGACATCATTCACCCTCCTTTAAACCATAATAAATGTATGTGTAGCATTTTTTATTTAACTGAAAATGATTATCAATATCACTTTTCATTGTATTGAATCATCTGGGGAGTGTCAATAGGTTTTGTTGAAAAAACCAGCTACCGCTTATCACTTTCTGTCATCCGAAGGTCAAGATTTTCCAGTACGATTGGCCAAGCTTGTTCATGCTGATCTCTCGATTCCGCATCGGGGAATCCTGTGTGCGTAAGCCGGAGTATCGTACCGTTTGCATGAGGACTAAGCTCAACGGTAACCAATGTTTCAGATCCCTTTGTTCCCCCAGCCCCAGTCACCCAAGTGATTTCAACGAGCCGGTCTTTCTCAAGCCTCAAAAAACGCCCGTAATGCGGATGCCGTTTCCCCTCAAAAAATGTATAAAAGAAAAAGGCAGTGTTTACCTCTCCCTTCATTAAGACTGTCCCAGGTTCTGCAAACCAACGGTCGAATTTCTTCGTCCATGCTTGGAAAAGGACATCGGGTGACGCATCCATCTGTCGCTCGGCTGTCAGGCTAAACGGTCTTGTTGAAAGGTCGGGGGCCGTGATAGGCTTCATCTTATTTTCCTCCAGTTCCATGATTAAGAATGTCCCCATTATTATATCATTGCTGTTGATTGCTTAAACTCAGCAGCCCGTTCGTTGAATTAGGAATGTGATCATCGTCCCGGCTGTACAATTTTTCGGACTAAAAAAGAGTGGGTTTTAGACCCACTCTCAAACATCGTTATGAAACTTCTACACTCTTCTTTTCCGTTATTTCATGCACGAACAGCAAACCGAGCTCGTGGTGCTCGTTCTCATAGAGCGATCGTTGGGAAAAACGGATTTCCCCTTTATGATCCAAAACCTCAAGCTTGCAGAAAGCAGCATTAATCTGCAGGGCTCGGTAGAACTCACGCTCATTATTCAAGGTGACTCCGTTCACCTTCATGATGACTTCCCCTACCTGAATGCCCATCTTAGCGGCCGGGGTGCCAGGCACTACACCTAGCACGACAAGTCCCTCATTCCTGCGTGTGAAGAAAGGCTTGCCATTGTCATCACGCTGGCTGTTAATGACCGTAATCAGCTCACGGCCGAGCGTACCGCCAAATATGGCAATAACGGTAAGAAGCGGAAGGCCCGTATAGATACCGACAAGCGTAATGGCTGCGATGAGTACTCCAAGAGCCAGTACTTGTTTTCCGGTCGCTTTAATCGCTTCCTGTGGAAGACAGTGAGAATTGAGCTGGCGGAAGCCTACAGCAAACGGAACGAGCAGGATGGAATATCCGACAGCCTGCAGTCCGAAGATCGGCCAGTCTCCCTGGGCTGGAATGGCACCGATCGGTATCAAAAAGAATTGCGGAACAAGCCAGAACCTCGTGGCCTCATGTGCGCCCACATACTGCCCCCTCTTGCCTTTCAGCAGGCGGGGAGACGTTCTTTTTGCGCCTTTCCAGATGATCAGGATACCCTCTTGAATAAGGAGGAGCGACATGAGAATACCAAGTGCATCAAGAGGTGTGTTGCGGATATCCCTAAGCCATATATCGAGAAAATCGACATTTGTCGTTACATGAGGAAGGACAAGTGCGACTACTGAAGCTAGTCCGATCGCATAGGCCGGGTTCAAAAATCTTGTTTTCAGGGTTAAACCAAGTAAAGCGTACATCACACCGATCAAGGCTACCATTCCCATTGGTACAACCACACCGGCTCCGAGAAGCACAGCCGAAAATATGACCCCGATCAGAAGTCCGGGAAAAAACGATTGAATCAAGTTATCAATGACCGGGTGGACTTTTACTTTAAATTCTTTCCGCTCCCGTTTTACCCGCTTAAAACCAATCACAAAAGCAACAATCACAAACACGTATGATAGTGGATGTAAAAAAAGAGCTGCTATCCCATGAAGCAGTTCCTTTACAAAAATATCCATCACGCAAATCTCTCCTTAATGCTTCTTTTCTCAACGTTGGTTATCGATTCTAAGTATGAATTCCGGCCCTTGCCTGGAATGTAAATTTACACAAGCTTTATATGTTGAATATTTTTAAGTATAACCCGAAAAGAACCGGGAGTGTAATAAAATGTGCAGCATTTTATAAAGAAAAGCATTTTTTGCTGGATTAGAAGAAATAGAGGATGGTTCTTTTGCGTTTACATGCGGGTTTTGGTGATTTACGTGCCAGTTTTTGTCGATTACATTCGGATTTTCATCGTTAACATGCCAGTTTAGGGGCATTACGTGCCACTTTTCACCAGTTACGTGCCAAACACCGCATCTCCCGATAAACAAAAAAATTCCGCAGGAAAGAACCTGCGGAACCCAATTTCAGTTTTACTTTTCTGCCGCCATCTCCAAAGCGGTTTGGAGCTGGACGTCGTTTTTCTTATTTCTGATTTCTGTGATGATCTTGCTTTCCAGCTTGCCGGCTGTTTTTTGATCAACTTTGCCTGATGGGCTGAGCTTGTTGGCTTTTTGGAAGGCGGTAACAGCCATTTGTGTTTTTTCGTCAAAATAGCCGTCGGTGCGTCCCGGATCAAAGCCTAGACCCTGAAGCATTTTCTGTGCATTTTTTACTTGCTCGCTGTTCATGTCATAAACAAGCGGTTTGTCAATGGTAAGCGGGCTTGTGTAGAAATAAGCCGGCTGTTTCACCGCATAATTGGGTTTGATGCCTTTTTTGTGGATCCAGTTGCCGTCAGGCGTCAGCCATTTAGCAAGAGTCAGCTTCACGTTGCTGCCGTCTCCAAGATCGATGGTCTGCTGCACCGTTCCTTTACCGAAGGTCTTTTCACCAACAAGCGGGTACCCTCCGGCTTCTTTTAAGGCTGCTGCCATGATTTCAGAAGCGGATGCACTTCCCCCGTCCACAAGGCCGACGATTGGATAATCCTTTTTCTCTTTTAATTGAGAAGCGTAGCGCTCTTTGCCCCCTTGTCGGTTTTCAATCTGGACAAAAGGTTTGCCTGCCGGAATAATTTCCTTCAGCATGCTGTCTACCGCATTCAGGTAACCGCCCGGGTTTCCGCGGACATCAATGACAAGGCCCTGGATCTCCTTGCTTTCGAGTTGACTGAGTCTTTCTTTAAAATCGTTTCCTGTATTCTCAGAGAAAGACGTTATATTTAAAACCCCGATTTTTTTGCCGTTTACTTTTTGAACGTTGGAATACACTGTCTCAATCGGAATGGTATCACGTTTCACGTCGATTTTAAGCGTATCATTGACGCCTGTTCGCTTAATGCCGAGCGTAACGGTAGAACCTTTTTTGCCCCGGATTTTTAAAACAGCCTCATACAGATCAAGACCTTCGAGGCTTTTGCCGTCAACCGTTATGATCTGGTCATTCGGCTTCACACCTGAACGTTCGGCAGGGGAATCTTTAAATGGCGCAATTACGGTAACTTTTCCATCCACCATGCTCACTTCAGTTCCGATTCCCTCAAAAGAGGAATCCAATGACTGGGTAAACTGGCTGGCCGTGTCTTCATCCATATATACGGAATAAGGATCCTTTAATGTCTTCACCATCCCGTCGATCGCACCTTCAAGCAGTTTCTCTGAATCTACTTTCTGGTAATACCTCGAGGAGATCAGCTCAAACGTTTTTTGAAGCTTCGCAAATTCCTGCTCCTGATTCACCGGCGCTTTAGTGCTTTTCATGTCACTGACTGATCCAGCGTTGCCCAATGATTGATCTTTATTGGACCAATGCATATAGCCGTACATTCCGCCGGCTCCAATTACAAGCGATAAAACCATAAGAAGCGCAACAACTTTTCTTTTCATTTCGCTCACCTCATTTTTGGCAGAAAAAGGCACCACACCTTCCGGATGCGATGCCAATTTTCAAAGTAAGAGATGGACCTGATGTGTCCGCCCGTAACTCCTACTCTATATTATGAACAGCTTGTATTTTTATGTCCATATATTTCTCTTATTACATATACGGACGAGGGTCAACGGCATTGGATTTCGATGCATTCCATGGCCCCTTGTGAAGCTCAAAATGCAAGTGCTGGCCTGTTGAGTGGCCGGTGTTCCCCATGTATCCGATCAGCTGTCCGCGTTTTACAGAACCGCCCTGAACGACACGCTCTCTCATGTGCCCGTAAACCGTGGTCCACGTTTGTCCATTGATCGAGTGGGTAATGAAGATTACATTTCCATAGGATGAAGAGTAATCTGAACGGATGACAGTACCATCTGCCGCTGCGTAGATCGGAACTGTACCTGGCTTGGCAATATCAACACCCGCGTGGAACTTGTTCCAGCGAGAACCGATCCCGGAAGTAAAGATACCCGCTGCCGGCTTCATGATCATTCCTGATCCGGTATTCGCAGCATTTCCGCCTGCGCTTCCCTTCGAGCTGTTTTGCTCCTCAGCCTGTTTGGCTCGAGCTTGTTCTTCTTTAATGGCCTTCTCCTGGCTGCTTAGAAGCTCAGCCGAATGCTCATACTTTTCCACTTCGTCCTCAATTTCAGAATGCTTTTTCTTTAATGAAGACATCAAACGGGTTTTCTCTGCCATTTGTGCATCGAGCTGCTTTTTCAGGTCCTGAAGCTCCCGCATTTTGTCCTTAAGAGCAGAAAGCTGATCTTCAACCTTTTGTTTCTTCTGTTCTAAAAGGTCCTTATCCTTCTTTTGCTCTTCCAAAAGCTGGCGGTCCTGATCCGCAATGAGATTTAACGCGACCACACGGTCAAGAAAATCACCGAAGTTTTTGGATCCGAGAACCACTTCAAGATACTGGACAGCTCCGCCGCTCTCATACATGGAGCTGACGCGTTCTTTCAGCAGCTGGTCCCGCTTATCGATCCGCTTTTGAACAAGATCAATCTCTGTCTTCAGCTGATCGATCTGATCCTGTGTGGATTGAATCTCACTTTCTTTCTTTTTGATCTGGCTTTCTGTAGCCATCGTTGATTTATCGATGCGTTCAATTTCTTTCTTGGTAGCTGCCTGGTTCTTTTCGTTGAGCTTTAGTCTAGCGTTAGCGGCGCCTTGTTTTTTCTTGTTCGCCTCTTTTTTCTCTTGTATGCTCTTTAGCGTTTCTGCGCTGGCTGTCGTGGATGATTGGTATGCTGTAATACCGCTAAGAGCGAGGCTTAATGAAAGTGTTAATCCTGCGATCTTTCTGTTCAAATCAAGTCCTCCCCTTTTGTACCCCAGATTTCATGTTTTTTAAAACTTATACTCTTAAGAATTTGCGTACGGAAGTCATGCTTCCCCATACCCCAATCAATCCGCCGATAATAGCCAGCAATGCTGAAAGCTGAAGTACCATCGGATAGACAGGCATCAGTTTGACAAAGACGGTATCAAGCTGATTATTGACTGAACCGTGCAGGAATTCATAGCCAAACACTACAACGAGGATTGGTATGACTGCCCCCAGCACTCCCAGCACAAACCCTTCAATGAAGAAAGGCCAGCGAATAAAGCCATTTGTAGCACCAACAAGTTTCATAATTTCAATTTCTTTGCGGCGGGAAACAATGGTAAGTTTAATCGTGTTTGAAATGAGGAACATTGCTGTAAAGATTAATCCAACGATTAAAACAATCCCTACATTTCTGGCCACGCTTGTTACTTTAAACAGCCGTTCTACCGTTCCCTGGCCGTAATCAACCTTCTTGATGTGGTCAAATTTCTCTATTTCAGAAGCGACAGATGCGGTATCCTGAGGCTTCTTTGTTTTAATGATGTATGCGTCCGGCAATGGATTTTCTTTTTTCAGAGAGGAGAAGGCTTTTCCTTCATCTCCAAGACTCTTAATCAATTCTTTCAATCCATCTTCTTTGGATTGGAATTTTACTTCATTCACATTCGGAATCTGTTCCATCTTTTGCTGAAGATCAGCATATTCCGTTTGTTTCGTCGTGCGGTCAATATACGCCCGAATCTCTACATCGCCTTCAATCTGGCCTGCAAGATGATTTAAGTTTAATAGGACCACTAGAAAAACGCCGACAAGCAATAAAGTAACCGTTACTGCACTAACGGAGGCAAATGACATCCAGCCATTTCTCCCAAGACTTTTAAATGCTTCTGTAAAGTGACGCTTTAGGGTTCTAGACTTCATAACCGTATTCCCCCTTCTGCTCGTCACGCACGATTCGCCCGTCTTCGATGGCGATTACGCGCTTTTGAAAACTGTTAACAATGTCTTTATTGTGAGTGGCCATGACAACTGTCGTGCCACGTTCGTTAATTTCCTTAAAGATGTCCATGATCTCCCATGCTGTTTCAGGGTCAAGGTTTCCCGTCGGCTCATCCGCAATGATTACCGGAGGATGATTAACAATGGATCGGGCGATCGATACACGCTGCTGTTCTCCGCCTGAAAGCTCATCCGGAAAAGAACGCGCTTTGTTTTTCAATCGGACCAGGTCGAGAACTTCCATGACACGCTGGCGGATCACTTTTGGAGATTCCTCAATAACTTCAAGTGCAAAAGCAACATTTTCGTATACTGTCAGCTTCGGCAGCAGTTTAAAGTCCTGAAAGACTACTCCAATCTTTCTGCGCATCTTAGGAATATTGCGTTCCCTTAATTTTGCCAGATCTGTGCCCTGTATGAGGATCGAACCTTTTGTCGGCTTCTCTTCTCTGTACATGCACTTGATGAACGTAGATTTACCGGCTCCACTCGGCCCTACTACATAAACAAATTCACCTTTATCTATGTAGATATCGATCCCGTTTAAAGCCATAACTCCATTGGGATATGTTTTCCATACGTCTTTCATTTCTATCAAAATTCATCACTTCCTTAATTTCAGAACTCCGTATTTCCCCAGCCGCCTGTTAAATTCGACAATCTATTTCAACCCATTTATACAAAATCGGTGATTTTTCCCGTAATTCCTATTATATCATCGGAAACTGTAAATTTTATTACAGTTTCATTTCAAGTTTCGACGCAGTTTTCGAATAACAAGTGACTTTTTCACTATCTTTACAGTTATACGACGAAAAAATTACGACATTATTCGCATATTTAACGAGGTGGCGGGGAAGCCCCGGTATTTTAAAACCTTCACTTCTGCAAAAACTGCTTCTTTTTGCTTAGCCGACAAACATACCCATTCGCAGGTTCTTAACTTATACTGTCGGTACAGCACACAGATTTAGACAAAATCCATCATTTCTCAGTTTTTTAACCCTTTTGAGTGGGAGGATTGAACCGCCTATTGTAAAGGAGATTTCTCTGCTTCACAAATAGCAGGCTCCTTTCATTTACTTTGAAAAATACACTTGAGGATCTCTTTCAAGCCTCAGTATGTGAATGGCAAATCCTATAAAAAAACCGGCGAGCAACAAAGCTCACCGGCAACTATTTTTATTACGCACGCTTGAATCCTTCGCCCAGGACTTCATTGGCGTTCAACAGGATAATAAATGCTGATGGATCAACGCTCTTAACGAATTGTTTCAGCTTGGTCACCTCATATTGTGCGACCACGCACATGAGCATCGGCCGTTCATCCTGCGTATACCCGCCGAACGCATCGATTTTGGTCACCCCTCTGTAAATCTCGGTAAGGATGCCCTGGCGCATATCTTCCTCCTGATCAGAGATGATCAGCGCCACCTTCGAAACTCCAAGCCCCATTTGCACGACATCGATCGTTTTTGCCGTCAAGAACATGGCGATCAAGGCATAAAGAGCCTTCTCAAGACCAAAAACAAGGGCAGATGTACAAACAATTGTCCCATCGATAAACAGGATGCATGTTCCTAGAGAGACGCCCGCATATTTGTGGACGATCTGTGCCAGGAGGTCAACACCGCCTGTTGAAGCTTTTCCCCGGAACACGATGCCAAGTCCGGCTCCCACACCTAATCCTCCGAATAACGCACCAAGCAGCGGATCATTGGTTGCCGGGCCCCAATCACTGAAGATAAAAACGAACAACGGTAAAACGACTGTTCCGACCAGCGTTTTGGCTCCAAACTGTTTTCCGAGAAACATAATTCCCGCAAAAAACAAAGGAATGTTGAGCGCCCATTGGACAATGGAGGGATCCCAGCCAGCCACCCATTTAAGGATCGTGCTGATTCCGCTCACCCCGCCGGAAGCAATCTTGTTCGGCAGCAAGAAAACAGAAAAAGCGAGTGCTACAAAGGCCGAACCAATCACTACAAATATATATTCCAAGGCAAGTTCTGCCCTTGGCGGCAAAACACCATTACGTCTTCGCAAAGCTGTCATCATTGCTACATTACCCTACTTTCTAAACCCCTCAAGTTCGTAAAATGGTAAAACCCGCATCATTATATCACTACTATTCTGCCCTGTGAATGCGATCCCAATGACGCGGTAAAGGAATAAAATTGAAATAAATCATCCGCGGTCAGACAGCTCCCCGCTGCCACACAGCATGGCGCCTTTAGCTTCATGGCGTACAGTGTATTTGTCGAAATATTATTTACAAATTCAGACAAGTTTCAGTTAAACTAGTAACAATATAACGAGGACTTGAAGGAGATGAACCGATGAAAATCGACGAAAAAAAGCTGTATCTGCTCCTTTTACAGCGTATGGAGGAAGCACTCGGAAGACTGGATCGTTATCAGGCCAAGCTTGATATCATTGAATCCAATTTCAATAAGCTGGAACGAGGGATGGACAACTATCATTACGCCATACTCGAACGTTTTGAACAGATGGAACATTATATCTCCTACTTGGAGCATGAGATCGAGGTGCTGCAGCGGCATGTTCCGGCACACGAGGAGATTTTACCCCTGCAATAGTGAAGGTATACATAGTAAACGATGGACAATGGCCTCTCAATGCTCCATAACGCATCAGGCGAAAAGGAGATGCAGCTTATCCTGGCAAAAGAAACAGGTAAGTTTAAACGAGGAAATGAACGCAAGACAAAAAAACGATCCAACCGCCCCGGTTGGATCGTTTTTTTGTGTGATTTAGATAGAAAAGATAGAGATCTTGGACTGCAGGGGCCTCTTATGCTGCCATTACTTGCAGTTCGACATGAATTACTTGCGGCATATGATGATTTACTTGCGAAAATGCTATTTTCACTGGCAGTTGCGGTTTGGCCCCCGTATTTTTAGACACAAGTTTCTTATTCTTCGTTTATCTTAGTTTTTTACTTTTTTGTTCTGCATCTTCAGTCGTTGAAAGAAGATGGAGTTCTTTTTTATAAATTGACGACCATATCTTCTTTACAGCCATGTTCCTTGAACCACTCATGATATTGAACAGGTGACATATAGTTGAGACTTCCGTGGTATCGACGTTTGTTATAGAAATCGATGTATTCATCTATTCGATAATATGCCTCATCAAAACAATCAAAGTTATATTCTTGATAACATTCTCGTTCAATCACGCTGTGGAAGGATTCAATAAAGGCATTAAGATCCGGAGACTTCGGTGGGATTCTTTCATGTAGAACGTAATGATGATGGCAGAATTCTCCGAAGGACCGGCTTAAAAACTGAGGGCCGTTATCTGTCCGTATAATTAAATTCATTGAATCATCCTCATCTGAGAAATGAATCTGACGCCTTAAAAACGCCTGACAGGTCGACCCTCGATAATATCCTACGATACAGCGATCAAACACATCGATGGCACTGGCCAGGAAGAAAAAACGGCCACTCTTCTGGATAGATCCGTATTTGATGTCCAGCTGCCATAATTGGTTAGGCCCCGTAATGATATGCTGTTTGGCAAGTCTTCTGGGATATAAGGGGCCGCTCTTTCGCTTCTGCATTAGAATATCCAGGCCAGCACACAGCCGGTAAACCTTTTTCGGATTAATATCCAGCTGCTTCTCCGTGCGGAGATAGTGGGTAAGTTTCCGATACCCATACGCACTTTTTTCTCCTTCAATGGCTTCCATGAGAAACTCTTCAATCTCGAGATCTGAGACTTTGTCTCCAGCTATCGTTAAGGAATACCCGGGGGTCGGGCGGCCCCTTTTTATAGGGGAAAGCTCCTCCTGATCCGTCTTTTCATGGTAATAAAACAAGGAACGATGCACCTCCAAAGATTCTGTTGTTTTCTTTACAGAGAATCCTTCTTCTATCCATAACCTGGCTTCTGCTATTTTTTCCTCGATGGAGAATTCCCTTTTTTTAAGAGGTTTTTTAACATCGCCACTTCCAGTTCTTTCTCTCCAAGTAACTTCATGGCCTGTTCATACTTCTCCAGCAGCTCATCCTTTGAAGGGTCATCGGATAAAACAGTGGTGCCTTCCTCCTCCATCTGTTCTCGGACCTCATCTTCGTACTCCTTCATCCACTGAGATAATGTATTCCGGGATATTCCTGCTTTCCGGGCAATAGAGGTCATTCTTCCGGATTCCAACGCCATTCGAACATGTTTCTTTTTCACATCTTCTATAATTTCGATTTTCTTCTTCGGCATTCGATTGTCCCCTTAATCTTTGACTAGTTTTAGTGTATTTCTTTTTATATTTCGTGTCCAAATGATTAAGGGGGCTAAAAAGGTTGGACATGATTTACTTGCGATTCGACAAGGTTTACTTGCAAAACGAGTCATTTTCAAAAACAAGAAATACAAAAAAGTCTGGCCCTTTAACAGGGCCAGACTTCATCTTCTCTTCATATTAGATTTTAGAACGCAGATATGCATCAATAAAGCTTTCAATGTCGCCGTCCATAACGGCTTGAACGTTTCCCATCTCGGTGTTCGTACGGTGGTCTTTTACAAGGCTGTACGGGTGGAAGACGTAGGAACGAATCTGGCTTCCCCATCCGATTTCCTTTTGTTCTCCGCGAATTTCCGCCAATTCCGCCTGCTGTTCTTCAATCTTTCGCTGAAGAAGCTTCGCTTTCAGCATTTTCATTGCATGATCACGGTTTTTGATCTGTGAGCGCTCGGTTTGGCATGAAACAACCGTGTTTGTAGGAATATGCGTAATCCGTACAGCAGAGTCCGTCGTATTAACGTGCTGGCCGCCTGCTCCGCTGGCACGGTACGTATCCACTTTCAAATCCTCTGTACGGACTTCGATTTCAGAATCATCATTGATCTCTGGCACGACATCACATGATACGAATGAGGTATGGCGGCGTCCGGATGAATCAAACGGAGAGATCCGAACCAATCGGTGAACCCCTTTTTCTGCTTTTAAATAACCGTATGCGTTGTGGCCTTTGATGCCAAGCGTTACACTCTTCACGCCGGCTTCATCACCTGGCAGATAATCCAGGGTCTCTACCTTGAATCCTTTACGCTCCGCATAGCGTGTGTACATGCGAAGCAGCATGGATGCCCAGTCCTGTGACTCGGTTCCGCCAGCTCCGGGGTGAAGTTCAAGTATGGCGTTGTTGCGGTCGTAAGGCTGATTTAAAAGAAGAGAAAGCTCAAACGTATTTAACCCGTTGGAAAGTTCTTTTAAATCGCGCTCCAGTTCTTTCTGCATGTCAGCGTCGGGTTCTTCCTTCAGCATTTCATGTGCCACTTCAAGGTCCTCATAACGGCCGTTTAAATCCTCAAACTGGTTCACTTGATCTTTCAGCCCGTTCGCTTCGCTGATCACGGTCTGAGCCGCGTTCTGGTCATCCCAGAATTCCGGTGCACTCATTTTTTCATCGAGCTCTGCTATCTTTGCTTTTTTGTTATCGAGGTCAAAGAGACCCCCTGAAGTCCGCTAATCGCTTAGCCATAATGTTCAGTTCTTGCTTAATCTCTACTAATTCCATTTCTGCCACCTCGTGTTTTTGGTTGTAACCCAATCGTGAGTATCTGCTGTTTTGCTGTGAAAAACACAGCAAAGAGAGTCTTAAACCCCGACTCTCCTGCTTCTTCCATTTATTATATCACCCGGCGGGATTAATTCTCCACTGCGCCGTGACATTGTTTATATTTTTTGCCGCTTCCGCATGGGCAAAGAGCATTTCGGCCGATGTCCTGCTTTTTCTTCACAGGCTGGCGCTTTGTTTCCTGCTTATCGCTCGGAACAACCGCTTTACCTTCAGCGACTTGTTCACGCTGCATGTTCTGCTCTACTTGAGCTTTCATGATGTACATCGCTACTTCTTCTTCGATGGCAGCAATCATCGCTTCAAACATTTCAAAGCCTTCGAACTGATACTCGCGAAGAGGATCGTTTTGGCCGTATGCACGAAGGTGGATTCCTTGGCGAAGCTGTTCCATCTGGTCGATGTGATCCATCCATTTGGAGTCAACTGAACGGAGAATGACCGCTTTTTCAAATTCACGCATATGTTCAGGCTCGATCATCGATTCCTTCTCAGCAAACGCGCGGTGCGCTTTTTCTTTCAGCACCTCGATAATTTCTTCCTGATCGAGTCCTTCAATCTCTTTAACTGTCAGGTCATCTTCATTCAAGAAAGTAGCCACAGCATAATTCACAATCTCAGTAAGATCCCATTCTTCCTGAACCGTTTCGTCAGCCGTATGAGCTTTAACGATACGTTCGATACAAGAGTCAACCATTCGAAGAACGATATCACCGAGATTTTCGGCATCAAGCACTTCCTGGCGCTGTTTGTAGATGATCTCACGCTGCTGGCGCATGACATCGTCGTATTGAAGAAGCTGCTTACGAGCATCGAAGTTGGAACCTTCCACCCGTTTTTGCGCAGATTCAACCGCTTTGGTCACGAGCTTGCTTTCGATCGGCGTATCTTCATCCATTCCAAGGCGTTCCATCATATTCATCATGTTATCTGAACCGAATCGCCGCATCAGTTCATCTTCCATGGAAATGTAGAACTGAGAAGAACCGGGATCTCCCTGACGTCCTGAACGTCCACGGAGCTGGTTATCGATACGGCGTGATTCGTGGCGTTCCGTACCTAGGATATGAAGGCCGCCAAGCTCACGCACACCTTCTCCGAGCTTGATATCCGTACCACGGCCCGCCATGTTGGTGGCGATGGTAACCATGCCGATCTGGCCGGCATTTTCAATGATTTCCGCTTCACGCTCATGGTTTTTGGCATTCAAAACGTTATGCGGAATTCCTTTTTTGCGGAGCATTTGTGAAAGTAATTCAGAGGTTTCAACGGCTACCGTACCCACGAGAATCGGCTGGCCAGTTGCATAGCGATCCTGAATCTCTTTCACGATGGCACGGAATTTTCCGGCCATGGATTTATACACGTAATCAGAATTATCTTGACGTGCGACCGGGCGGTTCGTCGGTATCGCGACTACCTCCATGTTGTAGATGTTGCGGAACTCTTCTTCTTCCGTCTTCGCAGTACCGGTCATTCCGGAAAGCTTGTTGTACATACGGAAGTAGTTCTGGAAGGTAATCGTAGCGAGTGTCATGCTCTCGCGCTGAATCTCCAGTCCTTCCTTTGCTTCAATCGCCTGGTGAAGGCCTTCGCTGTATCGGCGTCCCGCCATCAAACGTCCAGTGAACGGGTCAACGATAACGACCTCGCCCTCCTGAACCACATAATCTACATCAAGGATCATGATAATGTTGGCTTTTAGCGCCTGGTTGATATGGTGGTTTAACGTAACATGAGAATAATCATATAGGTTATCGATGTTAAAATATTTTTCAGCCTTCGTAATTCCCTCTTCCGTAAGCTGAACATTCTTCGTCTTCACATCGACCGTGTAGTCTTCTTCTTTTTTCAGCGTGCGGACAAACATATTCGCCATCATGTACATTTCCGTAGACTTTTGTGCTGAACCTGAAATGATCAGCGGTGTACGGGCTTCGTCAATAAGAATGGAGTCAACTTCATCGACGATCGCATAGTTCAACGGACGCTGAACCATTTGTTCTTTATAAACAACCATGTTGTCACGGAGATAGTCGAAGCCATACTCGTTGTTCGTACCGTACGTAATGTCCGCAGCATACGCTTCCTGTTTTTCCTCTCGTGAAAGGTTGGAGATGTTCAAGCCAACTGTAAGGCCGAGGAAGTTATACAGAGGACTCATCAATTCGGAGTCACGGCGCGCAAGGTATTCATTGACAGTGACCACGTGAACGCCTTTTCCTTCAAGAGCATTCAAATAAACTGGCATCGTCGCTACCAGCGTTTTACCTTCACCGGTTTTCATTTCGGCGATATTGCCCTCATGGAGCGCCGTTGCCCCCATGATTTGAACAGGATACGGACGCAATCCGAGTACACGGTCTGCCGCTTCTCTAACAACCGCAAACGCCTCAGGAAGAAGGGCATCCAGTGATTCCCCTTTGGAGAGCCGCGCTCTGAATTCCTCCGTTTTTTGACGAAGGTCATCATCCGAAAGACCTTTAAGCGCTTCCCCCAGTCCATCTACCTGATCAGCGATCTTCTGGTATCTATTTAAATTTCGATCGTTCGTACTTGGAAAAATTTTTTTAAGCAATCCTATCATCTGCTAACGCTCCTCTGTTCAGGAAATAAGTGCTATTACTTATTCTATCAGTTTGTGAATTTCACGACAAGAAAGCTGAAGCCTCTTCAGCTGTCAATTGGATTTTTCGTACGTCCTTTCACAAACTTCTGATTCTAAGTATAAAGAAAAATGGAATGAATGGTGGAATTGTAAAAGAATTTACAAAAAGCTTTAACAAAGCCTAAATCCGTTAAACTCTACACCTCTTCGAAGTTTTATTGCAAAAACTGTATGTCGATTGGCTGAATCGGCAGAGTCTAAGTCCTTCATCCTTAAGGATGCACTCCCTAAAGCCCTTTTAAACGGTCTCGCTGACCTGCTAAAAAGCACAGCCTAAATGGCTGTGCCCCTGAACTTTTATGCCCCTTTTTGTTCGCCAAGTCTCATGACGGTTTCTTTCATTCTATTCTTGCCTTCAACGAGGCGTGCTGTCATCATACTTGCCACGTTATCACCCGTCGCATTCAGCAGGGTTGCCGGCGGATCAATGATCGTGCTGATCGCGGCAGCAATCGGCAAGGCTTCAATCGGGAATCCAAAGAGTGAAAGAATCAGCATTTCACCGATCATCCCGCCTTGCGGAATTGCCCCCATGACCATACCTACAAGCAGCGAAACAACGAGAACGAGGACATAGGTGCCGATGCCGGAGAAATCATGTCCAAAGATCCCAAACAGGAAGGTGATCTTCAGCACACCGCCCATGACAGACCCATCTTTATGAAGGGTTGCACCAAGAGGAACAGCCGTTTCGCTAATATCATTCGGCACACCCATTTTCTTAGAGGCTTCAAGGTTAACAGGAATGGAAGCAGCTGAACTGCAAGTGGCAAGAGCCGTCAATGATGGAGAAAGCATGTTCTTCCAGAAGTGGCGGACACCCGCTTTACCACTGGCCATATAAGCATATAGCGAGAAAAATCCAAAGAAATAGATAATAGCAAGAGGATAATAATACAGAACGGCGCGCAGATAAGATCCTAGAAGAGTTGGTCCAAACTCCCCGATCAATGCTGCAAAATACGCCCCCAAACCGATCGGTGCATAATACATCACAAGGCTGACCATCTTCAGCATCACTTCGCTTCCTGATTTAAGGAAGTCAGCGAATGGTTTCCCTTTTCCACCGATCATTGAAACAGCCACACCCATCAATACAGAAAATAAAATTAGAGCGAGCATGTTCGAGCGTGAAAACAATTCGGAGAAATCAGATACGGTCAGTGTTTGAACGATCTGGTCACCGAGTGAAACTTTCTCTGCCGCCTCCTCAGGCTTTACAAGCTCGATGTTAACGCCTTTTGACGGAGAATAAATTTTAACTCCAGCCATTGCGACGACGGAAGCAATGACTCCTGTAAAAAGGAAAACAACCAACATGGAGCCCATGACTTTCCCTAGACGCTTGACCCCGCCCATGGAAGCGATCGCGGATGAGATGGAAAAGAAAACGAGCGGTACGACGATCATAAACATCGCATTCAAAAATATATCACCAAACGGTTTTAATACAGCTGCATCCTTACCTTGCGTAAAACCGATGATGCTTCCGATGACGATTGCCAGCAGAAGAATGAGCGGAAAACGATAGGTCTTTAAAATACTCTTCATAGTTAATATCCCCTTTTTCATGATCATGTAAAATTATAGGCATTATTGCAGAAAAACACAATGAGTGTTCACCCGATTCATCCATTGGACAAACGGTAATAATCCTGTGTGTAGTACACTTTAAAGCCGCATGCTTCATAAAGCTTCAAGGCATGGTTATTTTTCGCTTCCACTTCCAGGAAAACCGAGTTCCCTTGCTGGTGCTGATCGGCGATAATGGTTTTCAGCATCTTACGGCCGATCCCTTTCCCCTGTTCGGATGGAGCAACTGCAAAGCCATAGATCCAGGCCTCCCCTGAATCGGCAGCCACCCGGACTTTTCCTGCCGCTTTTCCATTGTTCTCAATAATGTAGAATTGCTGCCTATCGTCGTTCTTTATGCTTTGGTTATACTCATGGGCCTTATCGGGATGGAATCCAAAGCAATCCACATCTATCTGAACCTCAAACGCAAAGTCCTCGGGACGAGATTGCCTTAACGTGACCCCCTCTTCCAGCTGAATCGGCCCTTCCTGCCATCTCATCTGATGCTCTGAAAAGGCAAAACGGCAAGGAACCTTTTTTAAATATCCCTTTGCAGTATGTGAAGTGGAGGGAGCATTCAGCAGGATCTGTTCGTATCGCTGGAATTTGACAGCCTCCGCCGCTTCCTTAAATAAGGAGGTGAAAATCCCTTTCCGCCTATGTGCTGGAAAGACCATGCCGCACATCTCCACTTTGTTTCCGAAACCGTATAGGCCGATAAATGCAGCTAATTCACCTGCCTCATAATGAAAAAAGTCCTCCTTTCTTTCATCCGTCCGCTGTTCAAGCATGTCCCAGTTCAGTTTCAATCGCAGGTTTTCGAATGATTCGCATTGCTGCTGAAGTTTTTTTATTTGTGACAGCTGTTTTTCTGAAAGCATGCAGATCCCCCATTTTTATCTTTCTATACTCATTTCTTGCTGAGCAGCCAAAGTCCTTTTTTGAATGGACATGAAAAGATGGCATTAAAAAACCGGCGCAAAAGACAATTGATGCGTCCCTTGGCCGGCTGTTTTGTTTTAGTTGATTATTCCGGGCTGATCAATCCATATTTTCCATCTCTGCGTTTATACACCACATTTGTTGTACCGGTTTCCGCATGATTATAAACGAAAAAATTATGGCCTAGCAGATCCATTTGCAGGATAGCTTCTTCAGTATCCATCGGTTTAAAATCAAATCTTTTTTCACGGACGATTTCAAACTCGTCATCTTCCTCGTCATCCACGACTAATGTTGTTGTTGCGTCTGCACTGTTGGCAATCATTTCATGAATGCCTCCGTTTTGTTTGGAACGGCGGTTCACCTTTGTTTTATGTTTACGAATCTGACGCTCTAATTTTTCAATTACGAGGTCAATTGCAGCATACATATCCGTATGGCTTTCCTCAGCACGGAGCAGCAACCCTGTCATAGGGATGGTCACCTCAACGGATTGGTCATTGTTATAGACCTTCAGGTTGACATGCGCGTCAGTGTTCGGAGTTTCGTTAAAATAGCGTTGAAGTTTAGCAACTTTCTTTTCTACATACTCCCTTAAAGCCGGAGTCACCTCAATGTTTTCTCCACGAATGTTAAATTGCATATCTTAACTCCTCCTTCCGTGATGTATATATATTTCGATATACCCTTTATCAATTCCTGTGTAAACTTTAAAATATCTTGACAAAACATTTACATAATCGACAAATGGTGCCAGGCACCGCTTTTACACACTTGTGTAATGACGGTGCCAGGCACCCATTACACAATAAAAACATAAATAACCCGGCATTCTAAGAATGCCGGGTTATTATCCGATGTATCGGCTAGTTTACATTATAGTTTAGTTACGTTGGCTGCCTGAGGACCGCGAGCTCCATCAACGATTTCAAACTCAACTTCTTGGCCTTCATCAAGAGATTTGTAACCTTCAGAGTTGATAGCTGAGAAGTGTACGAAAACATCATCTCCGTCTTCTCTTTCGATAAAGCCAAACCCTTTTTCTGCATTAAACCATTTTACTTTACCTTGCATGCACTTTCACTATCCCTTCATCATGACGATCTGTATAGGAGCCCTATACAATCATAGTATTACACATTTAAAAATTTGTTGTCAAACTCTTCATTTAGCGAATATTGAGAAGTTTTGTCGAATAATCTTTTTCAGCAAAAATTCTTGTAAAATACTAAATAAATACGTGCCATTTTGTAATGGTACACCTGTTCCGGACAAGAGAACCAATCAATTATTATTCACTTCTACTTTGGGGTGGACAACATATATTGTATGGAGCAGGCGGTGCCAGGCACCGCTTTTACATATGTGTGTAATCTAGGTGCCTGGCACCCGCATGGGGGTTGAATAGATGTTTCAGGTGTTTGAGAAGGTTGTTCTTGGAATGGCTCTGATTCGAATGGTGTCCGGCCTGTGTGAGGTATCTGCTGCATTTTTAATGCTTCGCTTTAATTCGGTTGAAAAAGCACTGCTGATCAATTCCACCTTGTCCATTATCGGTCCGATCATTTTTTTCTCTACCATGTCCTTGGGTCTTGTCGGCATTACCGCGAAGATCAGTACTGGAAAGCTGTTATGGGTGCTGGCTGGTCTTGGGCTGATTGTATATGGGATTAGGAAATGAAAATGAAGCACAGCCTTTACACGGTGTAAAGGCTGTGCTTCGTATTGAAATCCGATGATTTACGGTGCGAGGCTAAAGTGTTTGATCTGATCCTGTAAATGGCTGCTCGCCGCGTTCAGTTCATTTGCTGATTGAGCCACACTGTCAAGCGCGCGTAATTGCTCATCCGTTGAAGCGCTGACTTGTTGTGAGGCGGCTGCAGATTGTTCCGCTACCGCTGCGATATTTTGAATGGATGCTACAACTTCTTCCTTAAAGGATCGAACAAATTCAACCTCTTTTTTAACGCCGGAAATGGATTCAACAATTTGCAGGACCGTACTTGAAATAAGGCGAAAAGCCTGAATGGTGTTCTTCACACTCTCTTTTTGCTCAACAGAGATATTTCTTGTGTTCTCCATCTCTTTTACTGCACGTTCTGTCTCAGTCTCAATCCCTTCAATCGTTCGTCGGATACGTTCCGTTGCGTGTTTGGATTGCTCAGCAAGTTTTCTTACTTCATTTGCTACAACGGCAAACCCTTTGCCGCTTTCACCAGCTCTCGCAGCTTCTATGCTGGCGTTGAGGGCGAGCAGATTCGTTTGATTGGATATGTCCGTGATGGTTTGGACCACTTCTTCGATTTCCTGTACTTTTTCCGAAAGCCCACCGATAACGATGCCTATGGTTTCTAGCACGCTGCCCGTCTCTTTCGATTTTTCATCCAGCAGGGTGATCTTGGCTATTCCTGTCTGATTCGCTTCAAAAGCCTGATCGGATAAGCCCAGCATCTTGTCTGTCTGGCTATGAAGCTCTTGTATATGGTTTGACAGTTCAAGTGTCCTGTTATTGGTTTCTTCTGCATCCTCGGCCTGCTTCGTTGCCCCTGCAGCAATTTCTGTCACGGCAGTAGCCACTTCATCACTAGTAGCTATCGTCTCTTCAGCGACAGCGGTTAGATTTGACGCTGAATCGGTCACTTGGAAAATGGAAGTTTCCACTGAACTGATCAATCTTCTTATATCATCCACCATTTTGTTGAAATGAACGGTTAATTGAGCAATCTCATCTCTTCCTTTTTCCTGCAATTTTATCGTCAGGTTCCCTTCAGCAACCAGTTCCATTTTATTTCGCATTTCAATTATCGGTCTAGCGATGCTGCGCGAAAGAAAATACGTAACGATCAACGAAGCAATAACGGATAGCACCGTAATCAACAGCATGATTTTCCCTTGCTTAGCAGCACCGGCCATTAATACCTTTTGGTCGTATACGACTCCTATTTTCCAATGGGTTTTATCGATCGTCTGATAAAACAGGTAATACTTGCTGCTTTTGCCTGTGTAATGAACCAATCCGTCATGGCTTCCCAAAACCTTCTTTACATAACTTGTTTTAGAAAGGTTTTTCTTTTGCTGTGCCGGATGAACTAAAGCAATACCTTTCCCATCCAAAAGTATGGGATACCCTTTATACCCGACATTGGTTTCATTGATTATCTTGGATAAACCAGCCAAGCTTAAATCAAGCCCAAGTACTCCCAGGACCCTGCTGCTTCCAGGCTCAACAATACTTTTGGCGACTGTCACTACATATTCTCCCGAGCTTGCGTCAATATAGGGGTCCGTCCATAAAATTTGATCCGGCTGTTTCACAGCCTTCTGATACCATGGCCGCGATGTTGGATCAAATCCAGGCGGCAGATCAATTTTAGGCGTCGTTTTAAATTGCTTTGTTGCAGCCCCGACATATAAAACGGCTGCGTTTTTATTCAATTGAAGAAAAGTTTGATAATCATCGTCTACCAATGGCCACTTTTGACCCAGGCCTTTCTTTTCATCTTTTTCCAAGGTTTGAAGATAACTGATTACCCTGCTGTCACGGCTGTAGCGTTCAATGGTATCCCCATATAGTGTCAGATACATTTCAGTTGTTTTCTTTAAATGACCGGTAACCCCCGTTGCCTGTTGTTCAATACTGGATTGCATTTCCCCGCTCGTTTGCCGGTAGGTAAACAAAGAAACGGTGATTAGCGATAATGCTACTAATATACCGATGGATACCATTAGTTTAGACTGTAATTTTTTAAACATCCTCTGATCCCCCTAAAGCTGCAGATAGTTTTGTTTTCCTTTTTATCGGCTGCTAGAGGTAAAGTTTATATGAAAATTCAGAGCATTTATTAAATAAAAAGGGTGCCAGGCACCGCGTTTACACAAGTGTGTAATGGCGTTGCCTGGCACCTAAAAAAGGCCTATCTCGTCAACAGCTCGCGGTGGACTTCCATGATGGTATGACCGTATACGGCAAAGTAGGACAATACACCAGCAAGTGCAAGATACAGGATCAGCACTGTAATTTTCGTTTTCATGTTCGCGACGTAATAGTTTTTACGTCGGCCGACTTCTTCCTGCTGTTTATCCGCTTCATCTCTTACAGCAGATAGGTATGCTTCAACGACCCGTTCAGGACGGCCGGCCTCCGGTTCTTCCCAATGATCATCTTCTTCGGTATCAATGGCTCTTTCAGAGAGGAGCCGTGCTTTCTCCCGTTCTTTCATCACTTCCTCTTTAAAAATAAAGAGGAACCATTTCTCCCGCTTTGCGAGGAGTTCCAGCTTTGTCAGCAAGGCGGCTTTTTTCAGCCGTTTCTTATCATGGAAGAAAGGAATATTCCATCCGGCAGGAACCTGGCGCATCAACCGCTCCTGCTTCACCCTTCCCTCATCGATAAATGTGTCGACGATATACGGAAAATTAGGGAGCTCCCTGTATTCGTCCATTTCCTTCACAAGGGAATGGACCTTTTCTTCCTCTTTACGGTAGATTTCCAGTGCCTGGCTGCTCTCCTGAAGAACATAATCCTCACGTACCCGTTTCCACCAAGTAGCGATTCCGAACAAGAAGATTAAAAAGATGATCGGATCGGGTGAAATAAACATATACGGGATCATACAAATGAGCCCGATCAGCCATAATTTTGTAGAGAGGACTCCAACAATCCGGCCGCCGTCCAGCGGAGATACCGGAAACAGATTAAACAAGTTCAGCATGGCGCCAAGAAAGACGACCAGCCCCCAGAACGGAGACCCTTGAGTCTCATACAAATAAACGGCCGGCAAAAACGACAGCAAGCCGAACAGCGGACCAGCATAGGCCACAAATGCCTCATCCTTCGCGTTCTTCGGCATTTCCTTCATCCCAACAACCGCACCCATGAACGGGATAAAAATGGCTGGAGATGTCGGTATACCCTTTCGTTTCATCGCCACCAGGTGGCCCATCTCATGAACAAATAGCAGGTACACGAGAGCTACAGCAAATTTCCATCCATAAAAAACGGCATACGCACCGAGGGACACGATCATGGAGATAAGCGTCGCAAATTTTCCCAGTTTTAATAATCCAAAAACCCATTTTAATTTTCCAAGCAAAAACACACCGATTGCGGCAAGAACCGTCCAGAACTTAGACTGGTTCTTCTTCTCAGCTCTTTCAGCCATTCATCATTCCTCCAATAATCTATGCGGCAAGAAGTAAGAATCTGTAAGTTCATCTAAACAAACCATACCACATATACGAACCAAAGTGGAAAAAGTTACAGACCCAAAAGGAAAACCGCCCAAATCCATGCGGTTTTCATTAGATAGATATTCTTAAAAAAAGCCACGTATTGAATCAAGCTTTTACGATGACTGCTTTGTCCAGGTGAATGTTTGATGACTTTATTTCGGGAGCTTGATCCACGCGTTTAATAAAGAAGGCGAGAAGGAAAAAAAGGATGCCGATGATTAAAATCACCAAGTATGAGTCATTAACCCCTTGGATGGAGGCTTCCATGATCAGATGAGCTTGTGTTTCCCATTTACTCCGCCTGTAGCCATGACCGCGGATGATTATTCCGGAACGCCATTCACAAGCGAATCTGGATTTGTCTTCCAACGGAAATTCGGCCCTTCATGAGGCGCAACAGAGCCCTTATTGCGATTTCCCTTCTACCCGTCTAAAGGGAACCCTCGATTCGGCACTTTTTGCTCAAAAATTAGTTTTCTCCCCTTTCTCTTCCTCCTTTATGGTTGTTTCCATCTCTATTTGGTTTTTTCATTCCATACGATAATTCTTTATGAACGATTATTATGGTAATCTAGTTCTTTTTTTGTATTTTAACCATGTTAATAAAATCATTTATTAAATATTCACTGTTTTATTTAATAAACCCCATGATAAAAACACCTTCTGAGAGGAAGGTGTTTTTATCATGGGGTGCCAGGCACCGCGATTACATACTTGTGTAATGGCGGTGCCTGGCACCACCATCGATCAGCTTGATTGTCTGGTATTCCTTTAAGAGCTCTTCTATGCTCAGTTCGTGCAGGTGGCCGTTCTCTGATTTATAGTAGCCTGCATCGATCAGCTTTGTGATCAGGGTCTGTTTTTTCTGTTCCATGCTGAATGATCCCCTCCTTTTATAAATACGCCGTTATTATCATGCCCGCTGGAATGAAAACCGAAACCAGAATGGCAGTTGTCGTCATGCCGACGCTTCCCATGGCACCTTCTTCTTCTCCCCACTGAAACGACCGGTTCGCTCCGAGCGCCTGTGCGGAAATCCCCATCGCGAGTCCGCGGGCTGTTTTACTTTTAATGTTGCATCGGTCAAGCACCCGGGGACCGACGATGAGGGAGAATAATGCAGAAACCAGCACAAATAAAATCGTCAAAGAAGACGTTCCTCCCAATGTATCTGAGACAGACAGCGCTACCGGCAGCGTGGCTGCTTTTGGAAGCATGGAAGCGACCACGTTCCCTTTAAAGCCGAGCAGAACAGCGAATGCGCCAGCAGAAGCTACTCCAGCTATTCCCCCGCTGACAATCCCCACCGTAATCTTCTTTATATTTTTTTTAATGAGCGGATATTGTTTATAAACAGGAATAGCAAGCGAGACTATGCCTGTTTGAAGAAGAATGGAAAAGATGCTGCTTCCTTGTTCATATGTTTTTACATCCATATGAAGAAAAGGCAGCAGGAGAAACAGAAGCAGCGTGACCGTATATAACGGATTGAGCCAGACATTGTGATTGCTTCTGCGGTAGACTTTAAGGCCAAAAGCATACGCAAGGCCGGTCGTTACAATACTCATCATGGCGTTCCCTAACATCATGCTCATGAATCTCTCCTCCTCTTTCGTTTTTCGTAATATTCAACAGAAAATCCTGTGCCAAGCAAAATACATAAACTGCTCAATGAAAGCACGATCAGGGCCTTCCATATCTGGACATGAACGGTTCCCCAGTTCAAAAAGAGACCTACAACCGGCGGGATAAACAAGAGCGTCATGTGCCGGAGATGATAGTTCGCGGCACCTTCCACCCATTCCAGTTTGACAATCCCTGTGAGAAGGCCAGCTAACAGCAAAAACATCCCGATGATGCTTCCCGGCAGCGGCAGATGAAAGAACGCCGACGCTGCGTTACCGGCTCCTAAGGCCATAAGGATGATCCCAAACTGCCAAAGCAATGTCTTCACGCGATCCCTCCTCAGTTACCCGGAAATGTTAAGGCTATTATAAAAAAGGAAAACAGGAAAATCCCCTAACCTGTAAGATTACCTTACGCACTTTTTTCAGATGGCAAAAACTCATGTGAGAAAATCTAACATACTCCTTTTCTTTAGCGTAAGAAAACATTATAGTAATGGAAAGAACTTCGTGCCACCACTGACAAAGGAGTGATGTGGGTGTCTAATGAGAGTTCATCATATAAAGAGAAAAAAGTGATTTCCATCGGCACGGTTAAAGAATTAACGGGGTTATCGGTCAGGCAGATCCGGTATTATGAGGAGCGGAATTTAATCTTTCCTGCCCGGACAGAAAAAGGCACACGCAAGTATTCCTTTTCAGATGTGGAGATGCTGATGAGCATAGCAGACAAGAGAGAAGACGGGGTTCAGACGCATGAGATCAGAAAGGAGCTGAAAAAAGCAGAGGAACGAACAAGAAAAGAGCAGTTGCGGGATACGATGATCAGGGGGCAGCTGAACGCGCATTTCAATATGATAAAAAGGTAGAAAAGAAGCCAGTTTCTCAGGTCAAAACCTGAAAGAACTGGTTTTTATTTTTGCCGCGGTTTATACGGGAGAATTTCAGGGAAATTTAACTATACTTGTACACAAAGTGAACGAATAAGGAGGTGCTTTTAAAGGCGGCAGAACTGCCCTTTGGCTCGCTCTTGTCCTGGCCATCATTTGGATGCTGCCATACCGATTCCAGGCATGGGCAGATTTAGTGGACGCCAGCACCTCGTTAAAAGCGCTAACCTTCATCGTCGGGCCGGTCTCTTTAATGTCCCTTCGCCATAAAGTACCAAAGCTGGAACGCCCATTCCTGCTCCGTGCGGCCAAAATCGTCACACCGCTCGCTTTTGTCGGTGCGACACTCGTCATCTATTGGAGCAAATGGAAGGTCGTTTCGTTCATCATACCGATCACCATCCTGTCTCTTATTCTATATTTCGTTTTTGCCTATCGTGAACCATCGCATACGAAAGAAATAGTTAAGCTCCACCTAAAATCCGGATGGTGGCTCATTATCTACTATTTATTTCTGCTCGCCATGTCCTATGCCGGAAGCTACGGACCTGGAGCAAAAACCGATCATTTAATCCATGCCCCTTGGGACACCCTCGTGGCGGGTCTCTCTCCTATTTTATTATTGGGGCGTACATGCCGCGCTTGATGATCCGGTAATTGCAAACGGATGATGCGGATAACACCGACTAATTTCACCCTGAAGCTTTTCTATGATTCAAACAAAAAGGCGCGGGGAATAATAAGAAAGCGTTTTAATTCCTTGACAGTTTTCTAGATTTCAGGCGAAAGTTATAGTAACGGGTTCTTATCCGTACTCGATTTCAAGCAGATAAGGAGAGATGAATGTTGGATAAACTCATGCAGGATCCCAATCAATTCGTATCAGACATCGTTGACGGACTCGTACGCTCCCACCCCGGTCATTATGAAAGAGTGGAAGGCGTAAATCTGATAAAAAGAAAAGGCGGTACCCCTTCAGGAAAGGTCGGACTCGTTTCCGGCGGAGGAAGCGGACACGAACCCGCTCATGCAGGCTATGTTGGGGAAGGCATGCTTAGTGCGGCGGTCTGCGGGGAAATATTCACCTCCCCGACACCGGACATGGTGCTCGAAGGGATCAAGGCGGCAGACGGAGGTGCTGGTGTCCTGCTGATCGTCAAAAACTATTCAGGCGATGTGATGAACTTTGACATGGCCAAGGAACTGGCAGAGCTCGAAGGCATCCAGGTAGAGACAGTGATCGTCAATGATGATATCGCCATCCAAAACCATGATGACAGACGCGGTGTGGCCGGTACGGTGTTCGTTCATAAAATTGCCGGTGCTGCAGCCGCTTCAGGAAAATCGTTAAAAGAGGTAAAACAGGTCGCCGAAAAAGCGATTCGCCAAGTGCGGTCCATCGGAATGGCCCTCTCCCCCTGCTATATGCCGGAAAGCGGAAAACCAGGCTTCGAGCTGCCTAAGGATGAAATGGAGATCGGTATAGGGATCCATGGAGAGAAAGGCATTGAGCGGAAACCCATTGCTTCGGTAAAAGAGATCGTCGCTCAGCTGCTGGATAAACTCACCTCAGAAGTGACCGACAAACGGATCGCCGTCATGGTGAACGGTATGGGAGGAACACCAGTGTCCGAGCTTTATCTGACCTATAAATATGTGAGTGAACAATTGGAACAGCAAGATTATAAAATAGAGCGCAGCTATACAGGAAACTATATGACAGCACTAGAGATGCACGGATTTTCCATCACACTGCTTGCCGTGGACGATGAATTACTCGGGTACTTGGATGCCCCATCAAATACGATCGGATTTCCAGTGAGAGGTGAATAAAAATGAAACTAACTGCAGAAGCATTACAACAAGCGCTGCTAAACACAGCAGATCAGATCGAACAGCAAAAAGACGAACTCACAGACCTTGACCGGGAGATTGGAGACGGTGACCACGGCATTAACATGTCACGCGGTTTTCAGGCGTTAAAAAAAGAACTGCAGGGCAAGGATCCTTTTGAAGATCTCGGTGAGCTTTCCAAGCTTGTCGGCATGACGTTGATCAAGACGGTCGGCGGTGCATCCGGTCCCCTTTTCGGCACTGTCTTTGTAAAATTCGCGTCCAAATGGAACGGAAAAGAAGCGGTTGAGGGTGATCAACTGTACGACGGTTTTCGTGAGGCCGTTGAAGGCGTTGCCGCCCGCGGAAAATCACAAACCGGCCAAAAGACCATGTTGGATGTTTGGGAGCCGTTTACTGAAGCTCTAATGGGTGCTGAACCGCTTGAAACGGTCATTGAAAACGCATTGGCAGATACGAAGGAATTAAAGGCAACTAAAGGACGGGCCTCCTATTTCGGCGACGCCACCAAGGGTGTTCAGGATCCGGGTGCCCTATCCAGCTCCATTCTGCTTCGCCAGATTGCGGAGGTGCTGAATGGTTAATCTCATTCTTGTATCTCATAGCGAAAAATTGGCGGACGGTCTCAAAGAACTCCTCGCTGAGATGGCATCAGATGTGGAGATTCATAATGCGGCGGGCCTGGAGGGGGGGAAAATAGGCACAGACGTCTCCAGGATTGAAGAAGCTTTCTCTGCCATAACCGACGACGCCATCATCTTAACTGATATTGGCTCCGCGACCATGAACGCCGAGATGGCACTCGAGCTCTATACCGGTGGCCGTACCATTCAATTTGCGGATGTTCCGCTTGTTGAGGGCGCGTTCCTCGCCGCTGTTCAGAGCGGACAAGGACAGTCGGTGGAGGAGATTGTGAAGGCGCTGGAGGGAGAGTTTTCTAGGTAGAATGATAAGGGAAGCCCTGGATGAGTTTATCCAGGGCTTTTCACTATTTTTTAAACGTATACAAAAATCATGTACTATCGAAATTAAGCACTACCTTTTTTGAACGATTACCTTATTAGACTTGAGTAAGAATGTAAACTAGTGGACGATCAACACTGGCAGTTCCAAAAAAGTAAATATTATTACCTAAGAAGAGTTCATAATAATCATTGTTCGAAGTTCCATTTTAGCGCATCTTTTATGTCGTCGCACTGATCTTCTAATTTCTCTATATCCTTGGCCAGAGCTTCGAGTTCATCGGGCTTGACGTTTATTTGACTCATCGAGTTTCTCCTGCCTCTCCATTTCATCTGCCATTTCTCTTAGCCGGGCGGCTTCCCTTTTTAACGCTTCTTTCAATTGTTCTCCTGTACTTGCCGAAGCAAAGTAGTGCTTGCACTTTCTGACATGATTTGCAGGTATGTAGCTTTGCTTTTACTTCCCCACGTATCCCCTTTTGTCAGCACACGGTTTCGACCCCATCTAAGCTGGTCGAGCTTTTGCATCGATTCATTCACTTTGTGCGAATACCAATCCAGCATCTCTGCCTGCATCCTGTATTTTTGCTTATCAAAAATCATAACATCACCGCCTGCTCTATCTCTGTCATTCTATTGTAAAAAAGAAAAAGGGATGGAGGTACTAGACTAAGTTACTAAAATTTGCTAAAACAGGGTGATAAGACTAGACAAAAGGGTGCCAGGCACCGAGATTACACAAGTGTGTAAAACTGGTGCCTGGCACCCTCAATCTTTAAACCTTCGTGAGAAATGCTTCGTGAGCGGTGGATGGGTTTTCGAACCAGCGGGCGATTTTATCCGCTTTTTGCTGATCTTCTGCAGCACTGAGCAGCATCTGAACGATATGGCCGGGAAGAGGCTGAATCATCGCGTTCGTCCACTCTGTCACCTCTTTAACAAACGGCTTGATCCGTTCCCAGTATAAACGTCCCATCTCTTCATCCCAATTATCCGCATGCTTATGTTCGATCAGCAGGTCAGATAATTTTTCCGCACAATAGGATGAGAGATTGCTTCCCTGTCCGGTGATCGGGTCGTTGAGAATCACGCTGTCTCCACAGCCCAGGTACAGCCTGCCGTTCTTGTTGAGATAAGGGATACGTACTTCAGGTGTAATCGCGATCTGTAAGAAGCCGTTCTCATCACATAGGGCAAACTCTAAATCCACTATTCGCTCATGGATGTGCGGGAAAAACATCTCAACGGCTTCTCTCATTTTAATCGTGAATGCTTCAGGTGTCTTAATGCCTTTAAACATATCCAACGGCCCCTCTGGAACGGCTGTAATGAAAAGGATGGTAACAGGACCGTACTCCGTTTCAGACGGAATCTCAAACATCTCCCCGAGTTCCGGGATCACCGTCACGTTGACCCCAAGAGGAGAGATGGGCTTTACTCCTTTAAAATATCCTACGATACTCTTACGCTGTGGGTTTTGAAACGGGGTAAGTTCTTTTTCAATCGGAAACGGGACAAGGGGGCCGTTTTTCCCTGTACAGTCAATGACCAGATCAAATTCGTCACGCAATTCTTCAATGTCCTCTTTTTCCACCTTCCTCTGCTGAAAGGAAACACCAGCTCTTTCCAAATCTTCAGCATAGCGAGAGTAAGCCAGGCGCTGATCGACGGATAAACCTGTTTTTTCAAGCATCCCTGCAAACAGCTTTTGATCCCCGACCGTGATATGAATACTTTCAATCAATGAATTGCTTTCCCATTTCGGCATATGAAAACGTTCCTCGCGGGCACGTGTCGGCCCGAAATGTACCTGCGTGGACATGATCCGGCCGCTGCGCAGCTGTTCTGGTGTACGATGACAAACCATGATGACTTCAAAATCATCCTTTAAAGCGTAAGCCAGCTGCAATCCGGCCGTTCCGCTTCCTACGATTCCAATACGCTTTTTCAAAAGCTTCAACTCCTTTTTTAAATTTCCCTATGCCTAACTTTCTTCCTTCACGGCTCAAGTCCTTTTTCACTTATAAAAACAGTAAATATGAACAGGTATCGACAGATTATTTCCTAGGAAATTCGACTTATTCCCCATTCTTTCGAACCTTATTACCATTTACAGACAAATAAGGTTGTAATTCGGTAAAATTATGTATATTATAGGAAAAATCCGTTTTTTTCTATGATATGATATAGAAAAAAATAGAATAGATGAAGAGGTGAATCATGATTAGAGGGGAGAAAATAAAATATTTCAGAGAAAAAAACAAACTTACCCAAAAAGAGCTCACTTCTGGCATATGTTCAGTTCCCTACCTTAGTAAAGTCGAGAACAACAGCATCGTCCCTTCTCGGGAAATTCTTATTTTGCTTTGCAAAAGGCTGAATATAGAATACGATGAGCTGCTGCAATCCTCCTCAGCCGATGGCATCAAGAAGATGATTTTTGACTGGTATGAAGATATAAAAGCGAGAAACCGGCCGGCCTCCACCGAACATTACATAGCGATTGAGAAGAAGATTAAAGGCATCTCCGACATAGAACTCTTAACGATGTTTCACTTGGCTGCGACTCGCCATTTTCTTCTTATAAGGGATTTTAAACAGGCAGAAGAACAGCTGGCTTTTGCTGAAAAATACATGGCGTATATGCCAAAAGAGATTGAAGCGTACTATTTTTACTTTTCAGGTTTGAATGAATACTTAAAAGGACGCTTTCAAAAAGCGCTGGAGCTGTATTTAAAAGCAAGCGAGTATGTGAATGAGCCGGAATACCATTACCAGCTTGCACTCATCTACAGCCGGTTGGGCAAGATCACACTTTCCATCTTTCACTCCGAGCGGGCGATGGAAGAGTTCAATAAAAACATCCTATTTTTTAAAGTGGTCGATTGCTATATCCTGTTGGGCATCAACTACAACCGGATCAATAAACATGCTACTGCCCTCTCTTATTTTAAAAAGGCGCTGAAAGGCATAGAGTCCCTGCCGGATATCGGCCATTTAAAAGTACATATCTATCATAATATGGGGATTGTCTATCATAAGCAAAAGAAACCGTGGGAAGCGATCGATTACTTCCTAAAATCACTGAATGTCCGCAAAGAACTGCAAGGCGGGGAGCTTACGATCTACCTTCTCGCCAGTAACCTTTTTCAGCTGAATGAAGTTGAGGATGCCACCCGCTGGATTGAAAAGGGGCTCGTGCTCTTAAAAGGGGAATTGAATGAAACCTATTGCTTGCTGAAGATCCTCCAATTTCAGGTACAAAAAAGGCGTAACGAGGAGGACTATAAAATCTTTCTGGAGGAGACCGCCCTTCCGATCTTCAAGCAAAAGGATGAATTCATGTACATCCGTATGTGCTATGAACAGCTCGGAGATTATTATTACCGAAAGAAACAATACAAACGCTCAAGCGAATACTACTGTGAAGCCAACAGCGTCGAGAGCTCTTTCATTTGAAATGGTGCCAACAACCAGGTGCCAGGCACCGCCTTTACATACTTGTGTAATAGCGGTGCCTGGCACCAAACAAAGCCCCCTTTCCAACTGAAAGGGGATGAAAGATCACTTCATAAATTCGGGATTGCTTTTCAGGAAATTCTGCCAAGCTGCCAAAATCCCCTGCTCAATTTCTTCTCTCGGTGCGCTAAGACGCTCTTCTGTCCCGCCGTAGCCAACCTCCACTTTTTCTTTTTTCAGTCCTTCAAAAATGGTATCCGCAAAATCATCCACCGGAGCGCCGAACGTATGCAGCCCGACACCGCCTAGATCCGTATTCACCGCTGGCGGCAGAATTTCCACTACCTCGATATTCGTGTCTTCGAGCTGATATCTCAGTGTCAGCGTAAAGGAATGCATGGCCGCTTTTGTCGCACTATAAATCGGAACCCAGACACCAGGCTGTATCGCCAGCCCTGACGTTATGTTCATGATGGCTGCCCTTTTTTGTTTCTTCAGGTGTGGAATAAACAGCATGGACAAATGGATAGGACCTTCAATATTGATCGCCATCTCCTTTTGATAATAACTCCAGTCATGGTCGGCGTTTTGCAAATTGACGCGCTGCTGAATGCCTGCGTTATTTACGAGTACATTGAGATCTGGAAATTCACTGGATGCCCATTCAAACAGAGCGATGCGTTCGTCTTCTTTGGAAACATCACACACTTTTGTGTGCAATTCCGGGTACTTCTCTTTGGCTTCTGCCAGTTTTTCTTCCCGTCTGCCTGCTACAATGACCTTGTTTCCTTCTTTTAAAAACCGCTCAGCGAAGGCCAGTCCGATCCCTGATGCTCCACCTGTAATCAAAATGGTATTTCCCGTTATATTCATTGCTGCTCCTCCTGACTGGGAATTTTCGGTTTATTTTATCAATCCCTCGCCTTTTACACAAACCATTGAACGCTTAAAAAAGAGACAGCCCCCTTAGAGGAACTGTCCTTGTTTCATTATTTCCAGGCGCCGAACCACGAACTCCACTTTCGCAAAATTTGTTCCTTCAGTGATGGTGACTCAACGCCCTTCTGTTTTTTATATTCATTGGAACCGGCAAACCCGATCAGCAGGATTCCCGCGATCAACAGGTACACCCACCACGGCATGTTGCCCCAGTATGGCCGGGTCTGTACGAGTACGTTGACCAGCAGCACGATCAGGCCGCTGAAGAAGTAGCTTTTTTGTTTCGAAACAAAACCGTAAAGGATAAAGATGACGGCCAGTGTCCCAAGGATGATCGCATCGATGATCTTGTAGCTGTACATCGCATCGATCATGAGGATCAAAGAGATGACGCCGATCAAGCTGTATTGGACATACATGTTGACCTTTTCGGTGAGATTCCATGTCTTTCTCGCCAGCAGGCAGCTGACCGGGATCCATGGCAGCACATACAGCTCAGCCATGAGATAGTCAGGGAAATCAATGATGTCGATGATCGTATAATAGGTTAATAGACTAACGAGCAGTGAAAGCGTTTGAAGCACTTTTTGGGCGATGGGAACGACTCTGATCCTTCTCGAATGCTGATACAGCACTACCGCAATCAGCGTAAGCCCTGCGATGAACACCCATTCCACTGCCTGCATGCAGCCGGTCCAAACATAGACGAGCCCTGCAATTCCGTACATATCCACTTTTTCATCGTTTTCCTGTTGATACAGTTTTTCATATAAAAACATGCCTGCAGCTGTAAACAGGATACCGATCGCATACCACACGCCCGCACGGATCGGAGAAGAAAGACTGTAAAAATCCAATAAATGGGCCATCCCGATCCAGAAAAAAATCAGCGGGAAGGCTGCGGCTGTTCTCCAATAGCCTTTAAGAGAATGGAAAAACGCCATAAACACAAAGATGATAACCATAAAAAACCAAAGAGAGATCACATCTCCGCTGTAATAGGAATCCGCCAGATATTCGGCCATCACCAAAATGGTGAACGGAACAATATACCATCGGAGACGTTCCTTCCACACTTTTGAGACAGCAAAATAAGCAGCCAGCAGCAACAGACTGTAAACAAGACGGTTCTCGTTAGGAAACCACTCATTGACCATAAATCCGAATGCAGCGGATAAAACCGTCAGTCCCGCGTAAAGACTGTATTTTCTCTCTGCTTCAAACGCGGAGCGCCACACGTATAAACCGTATAGGACGGTCAGTAAGAGATAAGGCAGTGTTTCACCTGATGTAATAATGTTATAGAATACGGCATAAAGCAGAGCTGCCTGACTCACAATCACCGCGGGAAGATGGCTTTGGCGTTCCACCCGTTTTAACGCTTCATAGGAAACAAAGAGAAGCACCGAAATCGAGATCAGGGTAAGACGTTCGCTCAGCGGATCTGCCGCTAAGTGAAGCAGCGAATAAAAAACAAAGAACAACCCAGCCTGCACCACTCCATAACCAACGATCTGTTTAAAATAACGTGTTCCGACAAACATCATAAAAGTAAACAGCAGACTGCAGACGAAACGGATCCAGTCGGCTTCCGTACTGAAGGACGAAATAAAACTCGCCAGAGAAACGAACATGGCACCGATCAATGCGTACTGGCCGAGAGTGCGGTCACCTTTTTTCCAATAATGCAATGCAGCAAGCAGTACTGTGCCTATTCCTATCGCGAGCGAATGATCCGGATCAGGTATAAGCGCCATTCCCAATGAAAAGCCCGCAAAAAATAGAAAGACCGTAGCGCCTGCGGCGAACACTTTTTGAGTCATGCCCTCTTCTGTTGTATAGTGCCTTGCCGAAAGTCCGGCCAGCAGCAGGGAAAGAACGACCGTCTGCCAAAACTCAGAAATCAACAGTGTCAATCCGAAACCTACGAGCAGGAATACTCCGCCCATATACAGGCTGGGGCGGCGGATCGGCTGGATGAACTGGCCGATCACATACGTGGCCAATCCGGAAATCCCGACCGCCAGCGGCCAATACTCCATGCTGGACGAGCTGGTGAGATGATATACCTCCAACGCAGCACAGAAAATATAGAAAGGGGCGAGATACGTAAAGAGACGGAAAGCCGTGTTATAGCTTAAGTAAACAAAGTTCCCCGCGATAACGAGGTACCCGAGAAGCATCCATATGCTCCCCTCTCCGCTTGAAAGCATCAGCCCCTTTCCCGTCACGAGTAAAAACGCAAGGGCAGAGACAGCCCCGTTGGCGATCTGATAATACTTTTTCAGATTGCCCTTCGAATAACGGGCAACAGCGAGCAGCACAACAGGAACGACCGGGATAAGAACAAGGCTCAGACCAGCTCCCACCGCTTGTTCAACGAGCTGATAGAGTCCATACGAAATGAAAGCCATGAACAGGAGCTCATATTCAACCCGCTTGTTCACCATTCTCATCGCCAAATACAGTACAGCGGCCAAAACCAGGTTGAAGCTCTGAGAAAGCGGCTGTTCGAAAGAAATGATAATGAATAACGTTGATAAGATCAGATTGCTTTGAATAAAAATAGGCATTACCTTTTGATAGATATCTGCATCCTTCGCTTTTCGTACATGATAAAGATAGATATAACCCGCATTTCCAAGGGCATATGCAAAATAGAACGCGTTTTTCTCAATGCCGAACGCCAAAAGAACAAACGCATAGCCGATGGCCGAGGCGATCAGCGTTAACCAGGCGAACAATTTGGATGAAAACGACTTCGTGAACAGCCAATAGACCGGCAGACAGATCAGACTGGTAACAGCCCCCAGCACATATTTTCCATCCCCTGAAAAACTGAGCCAGCTGCCGAACAGCTCAAAATATCCTGCCGACAGAATGGTGATCGGTACGAATAGCGCAAACAGTACAAAGAACGCAAAGGCAGTTTTCGTAATGTGAAGCACCCGCTGTGACAGTGCACCGAGCCCTCCAAAAAGCGCAGCGATCCCGCCCACCAGCAATGTTTTCGTGAGAGAACTGAAAACCTCCCAGTTGCTCGTTGCGAGGGTAAGCCCGCCGAGAAGAAGAAGCACGACGCCTGCTGTCATGAGCAGCGTCAAGTTTCGTTCCCGCTTTTGTTCCGCAGTGAGCGCCGGCTTTGGTGCCGGTGGCGGAGGAACAGGTCTAGGCTTTGGTACAGGCTGAGCCTCAGGTACCTTATTCGTGTGGCCGGGCTCTTCGTTTTGAACTTGTGGTGTTTCCTCCAACCGCTCCGGTTCAATAGCCGCCTGTACATAGAGCTCCTTCCCTTCCGCAAACCTCCTCTGGTCCCTTTCATAACGGTTGATCCCTTCAACCACCCTCAAATAATCTTCATATTTTAGATATCCTTTTTCCTTCAGGTCAAACAAGTCCTTGATCAATTCTGGACCCTTCATGCTACACCCCACTTTTGCATCAAATATTGCAGCTGTATATTGATTCATTCTATGTACCAACCACATTATACATCACTTTTGGAAATAAAAGGGTAGCTATGCAGAGATTTCTACAGCAAAGAGCGTTCCTTATGAGCGAAATATCCTAACGCCTTGCTACAAACCTTCCAACTCGATTCACTGCCTTTCCAGGACTGCTCCAAGAAAACTTTCTCCCCTATCGGTCGATCCAGCTTCCTCCTCCAAATAAGGCGGAGAAAAAGGAGACGAGCGAAAAGAGACCACACCATATAATAGGAATTAAGCTGACTGCAAAAAACAAAAACCGAAAAAATGAACTTAAACAACCCATTTAAGTAACCCTTTCTATTCTGTTAAGCCAGTAAAAAAGACATTGTGATTTTACGGTCCTTCAAGATTAATGCTTTTTTTAACCTTTTTTCCTCTTCAAGCTTTTTTGCTTCCTCGAGCTTTCCTGCCTCTCAATCTCATGGCTTGCTGTCTGAGCCTGGCCGCTTCTCTTTTTAACGCATCTTTCAACTGTTCTCCCGTACTGGCTGATGAAAAATGGGTGCTTGCCGCTTCTGACATGGCCTGCTTATAGCTCGCTTTGCTTTTGCTCTCCCAGTCTTGGGCTTGGGTCTGTACATGTGCGCGGTCACGTCCGAGGCTATCCAGGTTGTGCATCGACTCCGATACGTTGCCGGAATACCAATCTGGCATTTCCGCCTGCATCCTGTATTTTTTTGCTTGTCAAATAACATTTGATCACCGCCCGCTTGTTCTCTCTCTTCCTATTGTAATGAAGGTACACACTCATATGAACTAGCTGTTATTAGTAAAATTAGGTAAATTCCCGGAAGTTTGTACCTATTCCCGTGCGACATATTTCCTATTCCAGCTCCATGAGCCATTTATTCCTTGATTCAGTAAAACCAATTGAACTATAGTAGACCATAGGCTAAATTCCCCCGCGATCAGGAATTTTTTTACATGAAATTTTGTCGAAAATAGTAGAAATGTTTTGTTTTCAATCTACTGGAAAACCACTAAACTATTATGGGAGATAAAAAGATGTGCTTCATATGGAGGGAGAACAACCATGTTTTACATTGCATGCTGCCAGCAGCGAGGAGTTACTGCAGATTTTAAGGCAGCAAGGTTACTATATAATAAGAAGAAAGATTTCTGGGTAAGGGGGGAGCTGGATGCCTGAACCTACCCAGAAAAACAAGCGGTATATGCCGGGGATTGATGGACTGCGGGCGTTCGCTGTTCTCGCCGTCATCGCCTATCACTTAAATCTCGGATGGGCACCGGGCGGATTGTTGGGTGTCGGCATCTTTTTCGTGCTATCCGGCTACCTGATCACAGATTTAATCATCGCCGAATACCATCGAACAGGAAAAATTAACTTTAAACAGTTCTGGATCAGACGGGCACGCCGACTCCTGCCAGCCTTGCTGTCCATGCTGGCTCTCGTTATTCTTTGGGTCCTTCTTTTCGAACGTTCGTTTTTACTGGACCTCTGGGCTAATGTGCTTTCTGTTCTTACATACGTAAGCAACTGGTGGCTCATTTTTCACAAAGTGTCCTATTTTGCCCAGTTCGGGCCTCCCTCTCCGCTCAACCACTTATGGTCGCTGGCGGTGGAGGAACAGTTCTATCTCATATGGCCGCTCATACTGTTACTCGGCCTTCATTACATAAAAAATAAACAAGTGATTCTAAACAGCATACTGGCCGCAGCCATCATTTCAGCTATTGCGATGGCTGTCCTGTATACACCGGGAGAAGATCCTAGCCGTGTGTATTACGGCACCGATACGAGAGCTTTCGCACTGCTCATCGGAGCCGGACTTGCCATCGTTTGGCCGAGCAGAAAACTGTCCACCCGTCTCCCGAAAGAACAGCGCAAAGCACTCGATATGGTAGGAATACTCAGTCTCTTTGGCATTCTGCTCTTGATCGGATTCACCAGCCAATTCGATAGCTTTTTATATCGCGGCGGAATGGTCATTCTTTCCATTTTCACGTTGTTTGTCGTAGCGACTCTTGCCCACCCGTCCAGCCGGCTTGGCATGGTGATGGGATGCAAGCCGCTTCGCTGGATCGGTGTCCGGTCGTACGGAATCTATCTATGGCACTTTCCGGTTATTGTTCTATCCAACCCGGCACAGGAAAATGTTCATCCATCTGCATGGCTCAAAATCACTCAATTTGCATTAATCATTATTTTGGCCACGCTCTCTTGGCACTTTGTTGAGGAGCCGATCCGCCATGGGGCACTGCAACGATGGAGATCGAAATTAAACGTAACCACTCATTCGTGGAAACGCGCGACCCTCGTGCAAAAGTCTATCCTTGGCTGCTCTGCAGCGGTCATCGTCGTCATCTTTTTCACGGTTGTCGTCCCAACGCTTCACAAGCTCGAAGAAGGACAGGAAAAGAAAGCCGTGCAGGCCATCATGAACCCTGAACCTGTAAAACCGAAAGAGAAACCGAAGCATGAACAACCAAAACCGGAAGAGAAGTCAAAACCGGATTCTGGTCAAAAGCCTGATCCAAAACCAGCACCTGTCCCGCCGCCTAAACCGGCGGACGAACGAATCTCAGTGATCGGTGACTCGGTCATGGTGAACGTAGCACCTTATATTAAAGAAAAATTCCCCAAGGCAACGGTTGACGCCAAGATCGGCCGCCAGCTGAAGGATGCTTCAGATGTCATCGATCACATGAAGGCAAACGGAAGCCTCGGGCACACAGTCGTCATCGGGCTTGGAACGAACGGACCTTTCTCCAAAGATCAGCTCGTGAGCGTCCTCGATAAGGTCGGAAAAGACAAAGAGATCGTACTGATCAACAGCCAGGTTCCCCGTCCGTGGGAAAAGGAAGTAAACACCACGCTGGAGGAAGTCGCGTCCTCACATCCTCATACGAAGCTTGTGAACTGGAACGAGGCAAGCAACGGACAAACCTCATACTTTTATAATGACGGTGTCCATCTCAAGCCAGAAGGCGCATCCGCCTATGCAAAGCTTGTAGAAAGAGCCGTAAACTAGAATAATAGAAGAAAAAGAGAGCAACGGCTTAATCGCCGTTGCTTTTTGCCGGTGTTTGGTGTTTACTTGCAAATCGAAGATCATTACTATCGGTTCGACACGAATTACTCACGAAAACGCGGACTTTACTCACGGTTTTTCACCGTTATCTCACGGAAAATCCATGTTTACTCCCAAAACACATCATTTTGACAAATGGAGACGAAAAACTCCGGCTCATATACAAGCCGGAGTTACTTAGTTCTTTTTATCAAAAAACATGCCGTCACCCGAAACAGCCGCGTATGGGTTAGCATACTGTAGGGAGCTGGTTTTCTTTTGATTCATCAATGTGATGTCACGGCGAATCTCAGCGAGCTGGCGGTCGAGCAGAGGCTGAACCATCTCATCCAGCTGAAGGATGGTAAGCCCCATCCGCTTCTCTTCTTCTGTAAAAGTGACCGGGATTTCGCTCAGCAGTCTTTCGCGCTGATCCAGCAGCTCATTCAACCGCTCAATGTAGGGTTCACGCTCTTCCTTTGGAAGACCGCTCTTCACGTGACCATGCAGGTTGTGAGTGATTTCGAGCAAAACGCTGATGGCTCCCATTATACTCTCCCCCCTTGGCCATACTGCTGACGGCGATGGATATGGATAACTTCCTTCCATGTATCACGGAATTCGGTCACAAACCCCTCCACCTCACCCAAAATCTCCACGCTGCTTTGAATGTTCGCCTCAATCAGGCGGCGATGGATATAATCATACATCGGCATGAGAGTCTGGGAAACCGGAGCATCCATGTTCAACGTGACCATAAGCTCCTGGATGATTTTTTGTGCTTTTAATAAGCTGGTGTTTTTCTCTTCAAGGTTTTTATTGTGAATGGCCTGCTTTGCCTGGCTAATAAACTTCAGACAGCCATTATAGAGCATCAATGTCAGTTCTCCGGGCGATGCCGTTTGAACCGAGTTGTTCTGGTACGACTGATATGGGTTTGGTAAAGACATCATGTCACTCCCTTAATGTATTGCTTGTTATTGGCTGAAATACTGTGACAGGTAGGCACTCTGCTGGTTGGAACGCTGAATCGCTTGCTCCATCGCGGTGAATTGGCTGTAATAGCGGTTCTCGATTTGAGTCAGCCGCTCATTGAACGCATCGATACGGGTATCCAGATCATTCAGTTCTTTCCCGATGACAAACTGGCTGTTGACCAGAAGGGAATTTCCCGCTTTATCCTTAATACTGTTAACCGCCTTGCCCAACGTATCGTACACTCTTTGCATGAGGCCGTTCTCACTGCTGACACTGCTCGTATTGGTGAAGAGCTTTTCAACAGAGGCAGGGTCATCTTCAATCGCCTTCTTCAATTTCGCCTCTTCAAGCACAAGCTTTCCGCCTTCAAGGTAATTACTCGAAGTGGTAATGCCGATCTTGGCTAACTGGTTATATTTTGGATTAATCGAACTGTCTGTCACGGCGGCAAACATGTTCTGGCGCATTTCATTTAAAGCGGATGAAAGAATCGGATCACTCTTGATCAGCCCGCTCTTGGCCTTCTCATCCCAAAGCTCAGCCTGTTTATCTGTCATCGCTTCCCGTTCTTCATCTGACAGCGGATCATATTTTCGGTAACGTTCTTCTGAAATCTTATCTTTCACCTTTGAGATCGTCTCATTGTATTTATCGAAAAATGCTTTAATATTTTTTACTACGTCATCCGCATTATTTCCCACGGCCAAGGAAACCGAACCCGTATCAAATTTTTGTTTTAAAGTGAAGGTCACTCCGTTCATGGCGAAGGTGTTGGAAGTGCGCTCCGTCTTAAGCCCATTTATGGTGAAGACAGCATTTTCCCCACCGCTTTTAGTCACATTACCATCAAACCGTGCCGCCCATGTTAAGAAATCACCCGTTGTATTGATTTCATCACCGTTCGGATTAAAGTTCCCTGTCTGTGACCGGGTTAGCGTCATTCGGTCGGTCTGAGTATCATAAAAAGCAGTTACTCCAACATTGGATGAATTAATTTGATTAATGACCGTGTTTAATGACGTAGATCCGTTCACTGCGAACGTCTGTTTAACTGCTTTTCCGTCTGTATCATAGGTTTGAATGCCAAACGTCAAATAATTCTCTTTGTAGGTTGCTGATATTTCAGCGCCTTTTTCTAGATTATCGGCAACTGAGAGTAGGCCTGTCTTCTCGTCGACATATACATTCTTTGAACCGGTAGTGAGCAGGCTCTTATCACTGACCACTGTGTAATTCTCAACTGCTCCAGCTGATGTTTTTACTGCAACAGTCGTTAACGAACCAGACACAATTGAAGTTTTGGAAAGCTGGAAATCCTTCGTTTCGCCAGGTGCAGTAATAGTGTCTGTATGATCAGGTGTGAAGTACGTGGCCGATACTGAGCTGTTCGCCGCAAGCTGCTCACTAAACGTCAGCTTGCCGTCTTGACCGACAATAACTTGTCCAGGTGATTTGGGATCACTGAAGGAACTGACGACCTCATAGTCCTTCCCGTTTACTTTGATGGTGCTGCTTAACAGCAATGAACTCTCTAAATTTTTTCCCTTTAATTGAATCGTATCGGTAGCTGTTCCAACGGTTTGTGTTTCTTTTTCAATACTCCCTTGTTTCCAATCAAATCCTGTGCTTGAGCTGTCTGCATAGCTGGCAAACTTCGTCATTTGATCATATAGGCCAGCATTGGCATCTATTTTCTCTGTAGATGATTTTGATAACGCTCCGGCGTTAACCTTGGTTGCTGCACTTGCCAGTTTTTCCACTGAAGAGATATTATAGGAAGCTGGATTTGCTGATGAACTGGCTGTTGCCGTGATCCGGCTCTCATCTGAGGTAGTTACCGTTCTTGCACGGTAGGAAGATGTCAGTTTCATGGAAAAGGACAAATCCTTCAGGCTTGAAAGAAGGGTATTCATCGTTCGATAATCATCTTTTTGCCATTCCAGTAATTGTTTCTTTTGATTTAGTTTATCGAGCGGCAACCGCTGGGCCTTCATCATTTCTTTTACCATGGAATCAACGTCCATACCGCTGGCAAGCCCGCTAATGCGCAATGTACTCATTCACTTCACCTCTCATTAAAATTTTTTATCAATAAAAAGTCCAACAAAATCGAGCATGGAGGCATACATGTCCAGAAACTTCTTCGACGGAATCTCTCGGACGATTTCCTTTGTATTGTCATCAATAACCTGCACATAATAATCGTTTAATTTTTCGTGGAGAACAAATTTCGATGATGTATGAGTGGGCAGCAGTAAATCGTTCACTCCACTAATCATTTTTTCTAAATCTTTTTTAGCTACTTTTTCTGAATGTACTATTGATTCAGACTGCTTGTTTTCTTTATTAACAGCTTTCCGGTCATTATTAGCAAAAATATTGGTAATCGTTGATAGCGTGCCTTGAACTTCCACTGATACAAGCCCTCCTGCAAACCGTAAATTCAGTTATTACTAATATCGGTTACTTATTAGAACTTTTAATGATTTCCAGTAATAACTGGACTAATCTACTATGAACAAAAAAATGGCCACCCCCATAGAGATGACCATTTGAAATATTAACGAAGAAGTTGAAGAACTCCTTGTGGTTGTTGGTTGGCTTGCTTTGCCACTGTGCTTTTCAGCAACAGAATAGACTATATCTTCACCCTTAATGTTAAGGGGCTGGGCACTTCGAATGATTTCTCATCCTACGAATCTCATTGTCATAGCATCTGCCGTAGACAGTACATTCTAGTCGTTGAACCTTCTCCACCCTTTCGAGACAGGAGCTTGGCTGCTGATTATCCATTGTACATCTTTCTCATTTTCAAACCGTTACGTCTATCGTTTCCGATTGCGCTGTGGTTGAGAAAGCTTTAGGAAGTTCCAGCAATTCACCCAGTGATAATCTAGCTCGTTGCCAAACTAGACGCCCTTGGAATCAATTATCTCAAGAGTTGTAATACACCTTGAGGCATTTGATTGGATTGAGCCAGCATAGCTTGTGCTGCTTGAGAAAGAATAGAGTTCTTTGTTTGGTTCATCATTTCTTTCGCCATCGTGCGAACATTTACTTTCATAAATGACCAGACTATATCTTCACCCTCTAGCAATCTAGTAAGGGTCGGGCACTTCGGATCCACAATGCTGAACCACATTGTGTCACCTACGGATTTCATCATCATAGCTTTTGGCCTTAGATGGTCTATCCTAGTCGTTGAACCTTCTCCACTCTTTCGAGACAGGAGCTTGGCTGCTGATTGCCCAATCTTTTCTTTTTTTAACCTTCACGCCTGTCGTTTCCAACTACGTTGTGGCAAGAAAAGCTTAAGGGGTTTCCAGCAATTCACCCGATAATTATCACTGACCGTTACCAGCCAGGACGACTGTGCTTGTCACTGCCTAAGCAGCTAAAGCATAATCTACGTCACGGATACGGGATTCCGCAGCAGTTAGGTTTTCGGAAGATGTTCCTAAGTTGTTAATTGTGTGCTCTAGGCGGTTTTGGTTAGCTCCTAATTTAGAACGTTCAGCAGAAACTTTATCAATAGCACCTTGTATAGCAGTTACGGCATTACCTGCCTTAGCAGAAGTACTCACATCCAGTGCTTTTTCATTTGCAGTATTGTTTGTTCCATCAGTGACTGTTGCTGTAGAAGTGAAATTTGCCGAAGTACCAGTAATTCCAAGTGCAGCAGCTCTCATATCAGCAAAGTCTAAAGTCATAGTTTGGTTTTCGTTCGCACCAATTTGAGAAGAAAATGAAGATTTTGCAGCTGCTGCCACTTTTCCTGCTGTTGTAGTAGCTAAGGCAACACCTGTCCCTGATGCAACTGGAGCTGTAGCTGACTCTTGACCTGCTTTTTGAACTAATTGCAACTTACCTGTTGCATCAGCTGCCGTGTACTTCGCAGATAATGTTGCGTCATTATTAATTAAAGTAGCTAGCTCAGCTGAGTTTTTAAAGTTAGTAACTCCACCACCAGTAGCATTGTAAGTGAAAATCTTACCGTCAATTGTGACGTCAGCTGTACCAATAGTAATTGCATAATCACCTGCTACCGCAGCGGCAGCAGGAGTTACTGTACCTGCGCTAGCATTTAGCAATTTTTGAGTGTTAAATTCTGTAGTGTTCCCAATACGGTTAACTTCTGAAGTTAACTGATTGATTTCTTTTTGTATTTCAGTACGATCCCCGCTTGTATTTGTATCATTTCCTGCTTGAACAGCTAATTCACGCATACGTTGTAAAATGTCATGTGTTTCGTTTAATGCGCCTTCTGCTGTTTGAATCATGGAGATAGAATCCTGAGCATTACGTGATGCTTGATCTAAACCACGTACCTGCCCACGCATTTTTTCAGAAATTGCCAGCCCTGCAGCATCATCTCCCGCTTTGTTAATACGAAGTCCAGAAGATAATTTCTCCATTGATTTAGATTGTGCTGTAGAAGCACTGTTCAATTGACGGTAAGTATTTAGCGCCGCGATGTTGTGATTAATTCTCATTATTTATTTCCTCCTTGAAATGTTTCCCGCCCACATCCTTGTGGTTGGTCATGTTATCAAACAAAAAAGACGATTGCGGCCGTCAATCCTCTTGATTGTTTGCTCACCACTAATATCGTCTATCGAATGGGAATGTTTATAGTAAAATACTACTTATTTAATGTTTTTAATTGATCCATAAGGTTAATAGAAGTATTGGCAGCCTCACTGTTTTCCTCTTTAATGGAGAGATAGATTTCCTTGCGGTGAATTTCCACCTGCTTTGGTGCATTAATCCCGAGCTTTACCTGGTCACCTTCAATCCCAAGAATGGTGATCTCAATATCATCACCAATCTGGATCGCTTCTTTTATCCTGCGAGTGAGTACAAGCATCTCTAAACACCCCGCTTTTCTGCTGCTGAGGCGAAAATAAGATGTCTTGACGTGTACTTGTTATCAATCAATACCACTTGTTTACCAAGACTTTCTACTTTATTAATGATGACTGGCGCCTGCAAGTTGGCTGTCGATTCTTTCAGGTCTTCACGCAATGTAACAATAACCTGCACAAACACATCCTTCTGTTCTTTTATTGCTAATCCATTAACTACAGATTCAGGCAATGTAAAATCATATCCAGGAAAATATGTAAACGGATCTGCCGTTACAAATGCAAGCCCCGATGTAGATACAGATTGCATCACAGAAAACGGAGTATCTTCGAACGGAAGGATAACAAATCCCCTCTCTTCTTCAAATCCCGGAATGCCGTGTTCAAACGTTATGACATCATTTTTTTCAACTTCTATATCACCATGAAATTTAGTTTTCAGTTCCATGTTTTCACCACTTTACTTTTTTTGGTCAATCTCTTGGCCTGTCACATCAATTATTAAAGAAGGCCATTGCTTCATATCAATTTGCACCTTACCAGGTTTATAGCCGTGAATAGGTTTGTTTATCCTTGATTCAATGATCGGCCTGTTAACCTGCCAGTCAATATTAACTTTAGGAGGTTCATAGTTTGTTTTTACACTAAAAGGAGACGGAACAAACCCAATGTTCAATTCCAGCATCGGATCTTCTCCATTTTCCTTCGCCTGATCAGCAATGGGCTGGCCGCCGTTCTCAATCCTCATCAATTCATCGCCTTGCTCAGCCATTCTGGACAGGCCATCCAGCCAGTCGCTGTATCCTCTTTGTGCGAACTCCTCAATCCTCTTCGATATGGGCTTTAAGTCCATGTGTGCCCAGGCCTGTGACTGGTCAATCGTAAGCTTTCCTGGAATCGTTTCGATGCTCAGATCGGCTTTTGGCTGCTGGATTTCAAGATCTGCCGGCTGCTGTTCGATTTCCTGAACAGGCGGTGTGGTGGTAATTCCGATTTGCCCTTTGGTTGATTCCATTCTAAGCTGAGGAACACTCATTTTAATTCCCCCTAAAAAAGAGAGAGCTATCACATAGATAGCTCCTACTTAGCGTAAAAAGTCCAATAATGATGGCTGAATAATGCGGGAGCCAACACCCATTGCCGCCCGAAGAACGCTTTCCTGTGATTTCATGTCAGTGATCACACGTTCCACGTCAGCATCTTCATTGTCAGAAAGGATGCGGTTTGCGATCACTTCCTGCTCATCCACCCGGTCTTCCATTAGTTCCAGACGATTGTTCTTCGCACCCAGTTCAGCTCTCTCTGCAACAATTTTATTAATATGACCATCGAGCAACCCTAGGAAGTTACCAATTTCTTTCGTATAGCCTCCAGGAGTGCTTTGAGAGTCCAGTGCCTTTTCCAATGCGGATAGATCACTGAACAATCCATCTCCAGGATTCGTACCGGTTGTAAAAATCTCTGAACCTTTCACATTGACACCAAGCTGGATGCCTTTGGAGAGTTCAATTTTCACGTCGTTGCTGTTGGTCGACACTTTTGTTACTTCTCCATTTGTCAACGTAACCGGTGCATTCGTCGTATCATTCCCGTTAAAGATATACTTTCCTGCAACCTGGGTGTTCGCAATGGTAACTAAATGCTCTTTCAGCTGCTTGATTTCCTCACCTATTGCCGCTTTCTGGTTTTCTTCATACGTTCCATTGGAAGCCTGGACCGTTAGTTCACGAATACGCTGTAAAGCACTCGTTGCTTTATCAAGAGCATCATCTGAGCTTTCCACCCAGTTGTATGCTTCTCCAAAGTTCCGTTTAAACTGTTCTACTTCCGCCAGGTTTGTACGATAGGCCATCCCTTTCATCGCGACAACCGGATCTTGGGATGGTCTCTTAATTTTCTTTCCGGTGGCAAGCTGATCCTGGTATTCTCCCATCTTTGCATAGCTGCTGCTAAGGTTACGCAGCATGTTTCCTGACAGCATGCTTTGTGTTACACGCATAAAAAGTCACCTACCTTCCTACCATACCCATTCCATTAATAATTTTATCGAGCATCTGATCGACCATTGTGATCATTCGGGCAGACGCATTGTATGCATGCTGAAACTGAATCATATTGGTCATCTCTTCATCCAATGAGACTCCGCTCACCGATTGGCGCCGCTGATCGACGGAATTCGCGAGAGTATCCGAGTTCGCGCTCATTCGGTTCGCCTGCTGGGCATCAACCGCCATCTTTCCGATCGCTGCCTCATACTTTGATTTTAAGTTCGTCGTATCTTTTACACCTGCTAGATTTAATGCATTGCTTCCATCTCCAGCTGCTTTGCTTGTAGCCGCCGCGATGTTTTTGAGGTCATCCGTAATTTCTGAGGACACTTTAAGGAGCTTGGCTGCACCTTTTGCAGGAGTTGTACCATCAATTTTCACTTGATCATTTGCTGGTGTAGAAGGATTATCAAGGGCAAAGAAGTCGTGTGGCGTTTGAGTTCCAGTGGTGCTATTAATATCGTTCAAACTCCATCCTTTACTGTGCACATCGTTAAATGCCTTCGCAAAATCAAGAGCTAGATTATCCAGCTGATCGAGCATAGCCGGATAATCATTATTATAAGCTGAAGTCATTCCCTCCAGCTTGCCTCCGACAGCAGTTGATGCCAGTGCGGTTCCACCCAAAGAAAAGCCGGAAATATTACCGTTGCTCTCGTCTGCAGACAGGCTTTTAAAAGAAAGCGGACTGCTGTTTCCATCTACTAATGTACCTAATGATGCTCCAGATGCATCTGTAATCTCAATCGTGTACTTCCCTTCAGCGAGCGGGGAAGCTGTAGTACTGCTCGAAGTCTTCGTCACCTTCACATTAACGAGCTGGGAAAGACGGTCCACCAGCTGATCTCTTTCATCATACAGATCGTTCGGAAGATAACCGTGCGGTTCTATCTCACTGATCTGCTGGTTAATGTTATTCATCTGTTCCGCGATCGAGTTGATCTCTTTAACGGAGATATCCACTTGACTCTTGATGTCATCACGAATGGTTGATAGCGAGGTTGATAGATAGTTAAAGGTCTCTGCTACAGCTACCCCGCGCTGGCGCACAACCGAACGGGCACCATCGTCTTCAGGATTGACTGCGAGATCCTGCAGGGATTGCCAGAACTGATCGAGGGTCCTGGACAAGCCGTTGTCACTAGGCTCGTTCATGATATCTTCCATTTTTTCAAGTGCTTCGCTTCTGGCTCCCCAGTAACCGGATTTCGTGTTCTCTCCGCGGAACTGCACGTCCAGGAAGCTTTCCCTCACACGCTGAATCGAACCAGCCTCCACTCCAGTCCCCATCTGCCCCGGAATTTGCGGGCGGTTCATGGCTGGTGCAGGGTAAGGCGCGGTCTGGGTGAAGTTTACACGCTGGCGCGAGTATCCGGGTGTGTTGGCATTGGCGATGTTCTGCCCGGTCACTTGCAGGGCATATTGCTGGGTTGTCATCCCGCGGCGGGCGGTCTCCAACCCATGAAACGTTGATACCATGAATGTTCCTCCGTTCTAGGCTTTTGAATCAAACAGAGAAAAGCTCCCTGCTCCCGCGTATTCCTTTGCCTGCGGTCGGCTGTACGTTACTTTTTCAGGCCCCGGCATGAACATGTTCAGTGACATATTCACAAACTGCAGAGACTGATGGATCAGCTGCTGGTTCAGTTCGTTGCGTTCCTTTAAAAGCATATATTCTTTTGAAAGTTCATATTGAAGTGCTTCAAGCTGTTCCTTTTCACTTGGTCCAGCCTGATCAATCAATTGTGGCATCGTGAGAGTGCTTGTTCCATTACGCATTTCTTCAAGCTCCATCAAGGTCTTCACATGCTCATTCTCTTTAAGCATCAAAGCATCGAGCACCTTTACATCACCTGTTTTTAAGATCGCTGTTTTCTGTTCGGCGATGCTGTTGAGCTCCCGGTGGACGTGGAGCAGCTCGTTTAATAAAGATGTCATGTCCGTGAGTGCCATGAGGTCCTCCTAGTTCCAGAATTGGTAGAACTTCCGGGCGATCTCTCTTGAGTCTGGCTGATACTGTCCGGAATTGATCTGGATTTTAATTTCATTTATTTTATCCTGGCGGCTTGCTGAAAATTGCTGTGATGATTGAAGATCTTTTGCTTCAGCTGAGATTTGGATTTCGTCGCTCTGCTTCATCTTTTCCTCGTTCTTTATGGAATATTGTTGGTTCTGTTTCATGTAGGGATTAATATTGACGAGATTAAAGCTATTGATCTTCATAGGATTCACCTCTTTTTTGCAGGATCACTCCTGCGTTTCCTATTTCTTATATCGGTTTAAAATATAAACACTGAAGCTGTTCATATAAAAATAGGACTTTCGATTAATCGGTATAGTAAGACCTTCCTAGATCAACCAGTTTTTTTTTCGCTTCAAATTCATCGGTTTTCAAATCACCCATGATCTTCTTTTTACAGGAGCTGCACAGTCTTCCTTCCTGGGTCGGCCCTTCGCAGGTTTCACATGGATAATAAAAATTCGGAAACCCGACCACACGGATTCTTCCCTGGCGGATGAACTTCGTGATCTTCTCTTCATCCACCCCGGTGTGCTGATGAACATCAAACAGGGTGGCTTGACGGTTCTCCCGCTTCCTCATGTATTGAAACACTTTTTCAAACATCTGCTCTTCTTCCTTAAAGCATGTATCACATACTGGACGAAGGTGCTCGACATATAAGTTTCCACAGCTTGGGCAATTTTTCAATTCCCCCATTCCGATATCACTCCTCTAATATCTCTACCGTAATTATCGGAAGCTGCTTCAACTAGTTTAATGAGGCATAAAAATTTTCAGCGAGCCAGTGTGAGTGAGGCAATACTCCGAGCCCCCGCCTCCTTCAAGACGATAGCCGCCTGTCGGATCGTCGCTCCGGTCGTGTACACATCATCCACAAGGACAATACTTTTTCCTTTAACGAGCTCTTCATCAACGCCCAACATGAAAATCCTTTCTCTCATTTCCAGCCGCTCTCTCCTTGACTTTTTACTCTGTTTCTTTTCATGCAATACCCGATTCACGGCATGCACCACTTCCACACCCAACAATCCTGCCAGCAGCTGTGCCTGGTTAAATCCCCGCTCGTAGTGCCGTTCGCGGCTTAACGGCATCGGAACGGCAACACACCCCTTAAATTCTTGCCGATAAACGCCTTTTAACTCCTGCCTAAACCCATTCACAAGCTCCGCATCACCCCTGTATTTCAGACGGCTGATCAGCTCCTTCAAAAAATCATTGTAGACATACAATGACCGGTTCTTAGCGAGAATCCCTCGCCATTTGTCGTCTTCTTCCCACCTTAAACAGTCGTTACAGCGATTTTCCTGTCGATATTTCTCGGGAAATAAAGAAAAAGAGCGGCCGCAAATCTCACATACTTCTCCTTGAATTCTCTCGAAAGAAGAACTGCACACCTCACAAAAGTGCACTTCATCAGCCAGCCCTAGAACAGAACGCCAATTGACAGGATCATAGAACCCCTTATCACAATACAGACAATAATTCATAGTTCCGCCTCCTTGTTCATCCCCTCAATATGCCTTTTAGCATCGACCATTGCATTCGTCCTCCCATAATGAAAAAACAAGACATCGCCTGCTGGATCGTCCTTGCTTCGTCCAGATCGGCCGGCGATCTGGACAAGAGCACTTTCCGTGAAGATATCCTCTTCCGCACCGAGCACGGCTACATCCGTAAAGGGAACGGTTACCCCGCGCTCAAGGATAGTCGTCGTGACTACTATTGAAACCTCGCCCTTCCGAAACTTCATCACCTTCTCTTTACGCTCCGGATCCTCTGCATGTACACCTTCAATTCCTGGGAAACCGGCCTTCAATAGAGCCACCACCTGATGAAGTGCGGCAACGGACGGAACAAACAAAAATCCCTGCCTCTTTACCTCCAACTGATGGCTCACCCAGTCCACTACATTGCTTGGCAGCCTGCCTTTTTTCAGCCTTTTCTTCCAATTTCCGCACCAAACAAACCTTGGAACAGGCAGCGGAAACCCATGAAATCGAACGGGAATCCTTACATGTGCTAGATGACCAAGCGACGCACTTTTCTTCATCTTTCTGCTTGGTGTAGCACTGAGATATACGAGCAGGGCATTTCCCTTTTTCGCCTGATGAACTGCATATTCCAATGACTGATCATAGGAATACGGGAAGGCATCCACTTCATCAACGACCACAAGGTCAAACGCCTCTCGAAAGCGATACAGCTGGTGGGTTGTTGAAACAATCAACTGAGCTCCCTCCGACTTCTCTTCGCTTCCGCCATACAGACCTGCCAAAGTAACACCGGGAAACACTTTACGCAATCGTGGAAGCAGCTCCAGTACCACATCTGTCCTTGGAGTCGCCAAACAAACCCTCTGTCCAGCCTTCAGCGCTTTTTCCACTCCATGAAAAAGAACCTCTGTTTTTCCTGCACCGCATACCGCCCAGATCAGCAGCTCACCCTCATCACCAATCCGGGAAACCATTTGATCTGAAGCTTTCTTTTGAGCGGCCGACAAATCACCATCCCACTCAAGCGCTACGTCATCCACCCGCCAGTCCAACTGAGGTCCGCACCAGCGGACGAGAGGTGTACACCGGCTGATCCGCCCCATCACAAGGCACTTCCTGCAATAAACACATTCAGTCTCCTTACACCGAAAACAGGAGAAAGAAGCAAACAGCCGCGGCTTATCATTGCCACACCGTTTGCATACAAACGAGCCTCCAACATCAACTGCTATTCCTTTTACATACGTTAAGCAGCCATGAAGGTAATGCTCATGAATCATATCCATCGGGTAGGGGAGTTCATCAAATGAGAGAAGCTTGCCTGATAAGAAGGCTTGAAGTTCATGGGAAAAGGGGAGATGCCCGAAAAAATCAGGGGGATCAAGGACTGGAAGCTTGTAAAAGGGAACAGGGGCAGCACTGACATCCGGCGGCTTAAGGGCATCTGGAGCCGCCAGTGTTTTTCCATCAGCAAAAAAAGAGACGAACCTCATGGCGCCGTCTCCTGTTGAAAAGGAAGTTTCATCTTTCATTCCTCCGTTTGGTTATTTAATTTTTCATCCAGGTGATGCCGATCGAGCCTTCACCAAGGTGGGTGCCGATGACAGGACCGAAGTAATCGATCGCGACGGTTGCATTTGGGTATCGTCCCTGAATGTCGGCTGCGATTTCTTTCGCCTCTTCTTCCCGCTGGGCATGGATCACACTCACTTGCAAACGCTCATCGGGTGTTACCGATTGTTCCATGAGCTGATGAATGCGTGCGATCGCTTTTTTCTTCGTGCGGATTTTTTCGAAAGGTACGATCTTTTTATCCTTAAAATGAAGAACAGGCTTGATCTGCAGAAGATTTCCGACGAGAAGCTGAGCCGCGTTCATTCGGCCGCCGCGGTGAAGATGATTCAGATCATCGACCACGAAGTAGGCCGGAATTCCGCGTTCTTTGATACGGTTCAGTTCCTCCATGATTTCCTTTCCGTCCGCTCCCCCATTCGCCAACTCCACTGCTTTGTATGTGTAATAAGCCTGCGGAGAGCAGCTGATCTCGGAATCAAACACATGAAGCCGGATGCCTTCCACCATGTCTGCAACGCTTAGGGCGCTTTGATATGTACCGCTGATGCCGCTCGATAGGGTGATCATGATGGCTTCGTCATAATCCTGTGATAATCGTTCGAGTGTGTCAGCCAGTTCGCCGATGGACGGCTGTGATGTTTTAGGAAGGGCACCTCTCTTTCCGACCATCTCGTAAAAATCATCTTTGTTCAGTTCCACTTCTTCTTTATACGATTCATTGTCAAAAATAACGCTGAGCGGAATCATTACAATGTTTTTTTCGTTTCTGATATGTTCTGGAATATATGCCGTGCTGTCTGTCATTATCGCTACCTTGCTCATTGGAATTTCCTTTCCTGACAGTATTTCGTCCATTGTCTCATCTACGTTAGTAGTTTACACGAAACAGGCGCCGTTTTCATTAAAACGGCGCTTTCTTTTTCCATATTTACTTTCGCTAACCTTCATCCATTTCCTGCCTGAACCTTTCCCTCTTTATCCATCAGCTGGCAAAGAGCTAGAGCCCCATAGAGCGGTGATTGATCCTTTAAGCCGGCAAGAACCACCTCGGTAGGACACGGAACCCACTCTTCCAGCATGCTCTTTATTTTTCCAAGGAACCAGTTGCCCGATTGAGCGACTCCTCCGCCGATGACAACTGTTTCAGGATTAAGAAGAGCAGCAGCATTTATGATGGCGATCCCCATATGAAGAATGCCCTCCCGGATCGTACCCTGGGCGAGCTTGTCCCCTTCCTCCGCGAACTGAAACACATCAGCGGCTCTCAGTTGGTTGAGGTCTTCCTCGGACACTCCCCCCTCCAGCCGCTTTCCTTCCCGATAATGATGGGCGATAGCCACACCACCCATTTTGCTGCTTAAAAAGCCGTAGCCTTCCTTGATCGGAACAAACGAACCGGATGCTGCTTCTGGATCACTGATCATGTGGCCGACCTCACCTGATGCCCAGTTTGCTCCGCGATAGACCTTGCCATCAATCAGCAGGCCTGCCCCAATGCTTGTTCCAACCATGAACAGGAGGACATTTTTCTTTCCCTGTGCAGCTCCGTAATAGACTTCGCCCAGCAATCCGGCATTTACATCATTATCAATATGAACAGGCACACCCAGCCGTTCCTCCGCTTCTTTTTTCAGCGCATAATCCTTCCATTTCAGATTGGGGGCACGAAAAACAATGCCCTCCTCTGGATCGATCACGCCGGGTGCTGCGATTCCAGCCGAAACAATATCCCCCCAGCTTACGTTCTCTTCCTCTGCCATCTCCTTAGCTTGTTTCGCCAATTCTATAAGAACACCGGAATCCACAAATTCCTGTGTCGGAAATTCTCTGTTCCCCAGCATTGTGCCATCTTTAAAAAGGGCAGTCTCCACGTTCGTTCCGCCAATATCTGCTGTCAAATAATATCCTTTTTCCATTCAGCCCACCACTCCTGTTTTTCTTACTTATTACCCCAGACGGGATCGAAAAAAACAGGACTTGGCCACAAGGCTGATACCAATTGCAAAGAAGGTCCAATGGACCCAGGAAAATATTTGCAAAAAATTGTGATTAAAAGAAGGAAAACGTCGAAATTGTAAGAAATTAGTAAATTATATTCATGTATAGGAGGTCCTTTCATACTATGCAGCATAATCTATATATCGTTGCTCTATCCGTCGTCGTTTCCGTCGTCTACTCTTTCGTTGCTTTAGATTTTGCCCGTAGAAGTAACCGGAAAACTAATCATTCCCGCTGCTTTTGGCTGTTCAGCGCTTCCCTGACGATGGGTATCGGGATTTGGGGTACGCATTTTGTCGGGATGATGTCGCTCAACATGTCCTTGACAGCCGCCAATCATATTTCCGCCATCAGCCAGTGCATGCTCATCGCTGTTGCCGGAGCGTACGGAGCCTTTTATTTTACCCAGTCCTTTCATAAAAAGAGCAGTGTCTTACTTTCTTTTTCCTTCATGGGGTCCTGTATCATTGCCCTTCATTATTTCGGTATGAAAACGGCGGCAATGAACTCAAGTCTTCACTATGACGTTCTTGTATCCAGCCTCGCTGCTGCAGCTGCCTATCTATTTTCAGGCATCGCTCTCTACCGACAGTTTTCTGTTCCCCATCCTTCATCATTCAACCAGGTCATCAACAGTCTGTTCTTGGCTGCGTCTTTGACCGGTCTTCACTATATCGGTGAAAAAGCGATGCTGATGAAGTCTCATCACCTTTTTCTTGCCATGCATGATCCAAGTCTCGGAAGCCTCTCTTTAATCGCCACAGCTATTGTGATCGTAGCCTCCTTGTTCATTACACTGCTGTATGTACTTGGAGCAATGAATGATCAGCAGCTGAAGCTGAAATCCTTGCAGCTGGATGAAAGTGAACAGCGCAACCATTCCCTGATCGCTCTGAATCCGGACGGCGTCTATATGATCGGTAAAGACAGAAGGTTCACAGGGGGCAATCATGCTTTGGAAAAGATCACCGGCTACTCTGCACTTGAACTGGAAGGTACTCTCTATACCTCTCTCCTGGCCTCATCGGAAAAAGAAAAAACAGAAGAACTGTTTCAGCGGACCCTCGCCGGTGAACCGATCAAACGGGAGGTGCTCATCCAACATAAAAACGGGACTGTATTTGAAGCAGAGATCACTAACATCCCTTATTTCGTGAATCACAAACTGACCGGCATCATCGGTACGGTTAAAGATTTAACAGAAAGGAGATGTATGGAGAGAAAGATCCATCAATCAGAAAAATTAGCCGTTGTCGGGGAGCTGGCTGCCGGGGTCGCCCATGAAATCCGAAATCCTCTTACCTCCCTTAAAGGGTTCACACAGATGTTTCTTGATCACCCCTCGATGTTCAACTTCACAGAGTACTTACACATCATGCTGGAGGACATAGAATCGATCAACGAGATTACCAATGAATTCATGGTGCTGGCCAAGCCGCACATGACGGTCACCACAGTGGTTGAGTTCCTTCCTTTGATCAACCAGGTCATCCGGCTTCTCACCGGACAGGCCAGCCTCAACAATGCACAGATCGATACTCAGTTTTGCATCGACAGAGCGACCGTTAAATGCGAAGAAAACCAGTTAAAGAAGGTTTTTGTCAATGTGATCAAGAACGCGATCGAAGCGATGCCTGGCGGCGGCAAGGTAACGATAACGGTTACATCAAATCCAAACAAAAATTTGCTGATTCAGATCAAGGACGAAGGTATGGGGATTGCCGATGGCCACCTGAACCAGCTCTTTCATCCTTTTTTCACGACAAAAGAGAACGGCAAGGGGCTCGGCTTGATGGTCGCCCAAAAGATTTTGGACAACCATCAGGGGCATCTGCACTTCACGAGCACCGTTGGAGAAGGGACAATCGCCGAGATTTCGCTCCCGGCTGAAAGTGTGAAGGGGTTTCCAAGCCCTACCGCCAGTTAAGTAAGGAGCTGAAGGATAAAAAAAAGCCCGGCTCCATAAAGAACCGGGCATCTCAATCGTATTTATTTTACTTTTACCCAGCCGTTCTTGATGGCTTCAACCACAGCCTGGGTTCGGTCGTTCACGTTCATCTTTTGGAGAATGTTGCTGACATGGTTCTTGACCGTCTTCTCGGAGATGAACAAGTCTTCTCCAATTCCGCGGTTGCTTTTTCCATCAGCCAAGAGCTGCAATACTTCACATTCACGGCGGGTCAGAATATGAAGCGGTTTGCGATACTCCACTTCAGTAAGACCGATATTGTTCGGGTTGTTGGCATTGTTCTTCGTCGATGTTGATAAACGGCGGAACTCATTTAAAAGATTGTAAGTGATCTTCGGATGAAGGTACGCTCCGCCTTCTGCGACTACTTTTACAGCCTCGATCAAAGAATCAGCATCCATTTCCTTCAGCAGGTAGCCAGAAGCCCCCGTCTGGACGGCATGGGATACATACGTTTCATCATCATGGATGGAAAGGATGATCACTTTCGTTTCGGGAGCCTTTTCGACCAAACGGCGTGTTGCTTCCACACCGTTGATGTGCGGCATGTTGATATCCATCAGCACGACATCAGGATGATGCTCATTTACGATATCTTCAGCCTCAGAACCGTCATCTCCCTCGGCTACGACTGAAAATTCATCCTCCATATCCAGGATGCGCTTTACGCCCTCCCTGAACAATCGATGGTCATCAATAATTGCAATTCTTGTTTTATCCGGTGCCGCTGCACTGGATTCATAAACATTTAGACTTCTCATTCTGAACCCTCCCGATCTCGTATAGGTATTTGAATATAAACGCCGGTTCCGATATTCAAGCGCGAGCTGATTTTCAGTGTGCCTTCAAGCAGTTCTACGCGCTCCCTCATTCCGATCAGCCCAAACGAATTGGTCTTCTGCGGAACACCTGCATCGAAACCTTTACCGTCATCTTTTACAAATAAGGATACATTGCGGTCCGTAAATTCGATCTTCACCGAGATATGTTTCGGATCGGCGTGTTTGCATGAATTCTGGACAGCTTCTTGAATCAATCGAAATAACGCTATTTCCATCTTCGTATGAAATCTCCGCTCATTTCCCATGGGTACGAGCTCGATTTCAATTCCGGTACTTTCCTGGACGTTGCGCAAGTATTTTTTTAATGTAGGGACGAGTCCAAGGTCATCGAGCGCCATCGGCCGGAGATCGTAAATAATTCTCCTGACTTCCCTTAAGGAGGCTCTGACCATCTCTCGTAAGTCTCTAATTTCAGTTACTGCAGCCTGTGTACCTTTTTCATTGAACACTTTTTCAACCAGCTCGGAGCGGATTAATACATTCGCCATGAGCTGGGCCGGACCATCATGAATTTCACGTGATACCCGGCGGCGTTCTTCCTCTTGAGCTTCAATGATCTGAAGGCCAAACTCCTGCTTTTGCTTGGCATCCTCCACAAGTTCATTAATCTTTAATAAATCTCCGCTTAAATAATTCAGGACGACCGAAATCTGCCCAACGAGCGATTCAGCTTTAGCCACCGTCTCTTTCAGAGCATTCAAGCGCCTTTCCAAATCGTTCCGTTTTTCGCGCAGCTGTTTCTCCGTCTGGCGGGCAATCGACATCTCGATCTGAATGGCATTTGCGCTTTCATAGGCCTCGCGAATGTCGCCCTCACTGTACTTTTGAAAGTGTTTGCTTACCTGAGCCAGCTTTGACCTGGCGATCTTGGACCTTTCTTCAAGCAGGTCCGACCGGTCAATGGCTTCGAGCGCTTTTTCTTTGACATCTTCAAGCTCTTTCGCCAGCCGCAAAAATTCCTGCCGCGATTCCTCGCTGATATCAAACACTTGAGTCTGGCTTACTTTAACGGTATTGATGGTTTCTGTAAGAATGCCATCTAAAAGCTTTGGATCGATTTGTGTTTTAGCTGCCATCTTGTAAATATCCTCCAATTAAAACGATAAAGAAGAACAGACTTTAGTTCTAGAACCATCCTACCTAAATTGGACATGGGACTTTCTTACCATAAATCCAAATAAAAACATTTATTCCATAAATCATTCGTATGAAAAAGGAATTTTATGTCTATTCTGCATAGAAATTTGTAGGAAAGTTGCTTGCGCCTTATAATGAAGGATAGCACTAAATCCCCTCAATTTGTAGCTTTTTTGGGATAATTTTTAAGTGAACTTTACATTTTTTCATTACCATTTATTTTACGATTTATTTAAATCCATTACTAAGGAGCACGCTGAAAAATGTTATCCAACTATTTTACCGTCAAAGAAACCGGCGAGCATGAGATTGTCATCGAGCGGTCAAGGTTCATCGCTCATTTCGCAAGGGCAACGACTGAAGCTGAAGCGATGGAATTTATACAAAGCATCAAAAAAACCCATCATGGCGCGACCCATAACTGTTCTGCCTATCTGATCGGGGAGCACGACCAGATTCAAAAAGCGAACGATGACGGAGAGCCGAGCGGCACTGCTGGCGTTCCGATGCTCGAGGTTCTGAAAAAAAGAAGATTAAAAGATGTCGTCGTCGTAGTTACCCGCTATTTCGGCGGAATCAAACTTGGTGCAGGAGGATTGATACGCGCTTACGGAAAAAGCGTCAGCGAGGGTTTGAACGCCATCGGAGTGGTAGAACGCAAACTGATGCAAATTGTCCATACTAAGATTGACTATACACTTCTCGGCAAAGTCGAGAATGAGTTAAGATCCTCTCCATACATTATCAAAGAAATTAACTATCTTGAGCAGGTTGAAATTCTTGCGTATGTTTCTGTGGAAGACGTACAAAACTTTAAAGAATATTTAATAAACCTCACAAATGCGCATGCTACAATAGAAGACGGTTCAATGGAATACTTGGAAGAAAAAATCTTGTAGTTCTATCCCCATTTATTTCAGAAAGTGTCGAAACCTATGGACTGTAGGGTTGAATTATTGAGAGATCAATTAGGGAACTTTCCCGTTAAAGTGAGGAATAAAACATGAGCTATTATAATGAAGAAAGGCAGCCGACACGGCTTGTCAGAAGGAGAGTAAAAAAAAGAAAACGCCGTCCATTCCGGCGATTGATCCGCATGTTTCTTGTTCTCCTTGTGCTTTGTATGCTCGGTGGAGTCGCTTATGCCGGATACTTGGCCTACAAGGTGAAATCCACAGCGGATGAAAGCTACAAAGGCCTTGCCCATGGCAACAAATCCGATCTTCGCATGGATAAAGTCACAATGGGTAAAGACCCTGTCACGATCTTGCTGATGGGTGTCGAAAACTACAAAGGGTCACCAGGCCACTCTGATGCTCTGATGGTCCTAACCATTAATCCCGATACGAAAGAAGCGGCGATCGTCAGTATTCCACGGGATACAAGAACGTATTTGCCGGTGGAAGGCCGCAAAGACAAGATTGGCCACTCTTATGCATACGGCAAAAAAGGGCATAAAGAACAGGCAACGATTGATGCAGTTGAGCATTTCCTTAATGTACCGATCGATTATTATGTCCGTACCAACTTCCAAGGGTTTAAAGAGGTCGTAGATTCCGTCGGCGGAATTACCGTAGACGTGCCGTTCGACTTCTCTCAGAAAAACCTGAAAGGCAAGAAGATCTACTTCCACAAAGGAAAGATGGATCTGAACGGCGATGAAGCTCTTACGTACGTTCAGATGCGTAAACAGGATAAACGCGGGGATTTCGGCCGCCAGGAACGCCAGCAGCAAGCGATGAAAGCCGTAGCTGACAAAGCGCTGTCCATCAAGTCGATTTCAAGGGCGGACAACCTGTTGAACTCTGTAGGAAATAACGTTCAAACGAATATTTCACTCAAAGAATTGTTCGGTATGAGGAACTTCTACAAACAAATTCAAAGCAAAGAGCTTGAACGCATGAACATTGGGGGACAAGATGAGTACATCAACGGTGTTTACTACTTCAGCCCTGATGAGCAAGTCGTTCAAAAAGTAACCGATCGAATGAAAGAGATCCTTGATTATAAAGGCAATGGCTCCTCTTCCGCTGACGGCAGCAGCGATAGCCAGGGGACAGGAGAATAAGAAAGTAGAAAACCCGCCAGATTTGGCGGGTTTTTTTATGTTTTCTGCTTGTTTATTAGAGTTTTATCTTATGAAAATGATTGGTTTTGTGATTAATAAGTGAATTTCCGTGAGTAAAGAGTCCATTTCCGTGAGTAAAGAGTCCATTTCTGTGAGTAATTCGTGTCGAACCGTGAGTAAATGAAGGATTTCCGTGAATAACGTCCCAAAGCTGGTCCCTGATCAAGGAAAAAAGTACGTTTCCCCCTCATGTAAGGCTCTCATCCCCTTATTTAACCGCTTTCAACCCTTTTCCCAGGGAAAAGAGAATAAGATAGTAGAAACTCGCCAGGTGCTAATTTACAACCTGAAGGAGGGAAGACATCAAAGCGTGGGCATCTGCATCCAGTTTCCTTATTGCCTCCTTCGATACATACTGTTGGGAGTCTCTCTGATTGAGATGATTGATAAACTTCTGCATATAGCTGCCTGACAATTTGTATAGTCCTTTTTCATAAAACAACTGTGCGCTGCTCAAATCTTGTTCAAGTGCGCTTTTTAACTTACCATTCAAGTCTCCAGATTGAAAGAAATCGTCAACACTCTTGTTCATCTCGTTAAAATCCGAGGTTAGATCTTTCCCCAGCAGCTCAAGTTCAGCAAGTGAGGTGCTGCCGCCGCCGTTGTTTTCCGTAATTTCAAGCTTGTAGTACATGTATTGGCCAGGCTGTTTGACGGAAAATGCCCGTGTTTGAAGACGCCATGTGAAATGCTCGTTTTCCTTCTTATCCAGCTCCACCCAGCGTTTTCCGTCCACGGATCCCTTTAAGACCCAGCTCTTTGGATCCGAACGCTGCGGATCGGAGTCACCGGATGGACCAGCGGCTGACGTCATGGTATACATCTGCACTGTTTTTGCATTTTTGAAACGATACTGTATGGCCGGCCGCTTACTGTTCAGATTTTCAGCGGTAGTCGACGTGTTATCAAATAAAGCCTCTACTTTTCCACCTTGTGCTTCACTGGCTTCTCCTGCTTGATGGTCTGTGAGGTCGCCCATGGGTTTTGGCTGCAGGGAGGATCCATCTGTCGAGTCCTGTGTAATGGAAGCTGGGGCATCCTTTTTACCTCTTCCCCATTTCGAAGGCTTAGAGCCCATATCAAAGTCCAGTCTTGCGCCCTTTGCCAGGTCTGAGTGAAGAATAAACGTTTTGCTGTAGCTTTTTCCATTAACCTTCAAGCCCTGAACATATTTATTCTTTTTACTGTTTTTAGGAGCATGGATGACAATTTTCTTCCCATTTTCCAATTGAATGGTTGCTTTTTTGAAAAGTGGAGCTCCGATGGCATATTCCGGACTTCCCATCTTTAAAGGATAAAAGCCCAATGCACTGAAGATCTGCCATGCTGACATCTCTCCGTTGTCTTCGTCACCAGCATAGCCCTGCCCGATTTCACTCCCGATGTAGAGGCGGTCAAGAGCCTCTCTCACCTTCTCCTGTGTTTTCCAAGGCTGGCCTGCATAATTATACATGTACATAATGTGATGGGAAGGCTGGTTGCTGTGTCCATACATGCCCATGCGCACATCTCTAGCTTCTCTCATCTCATGTATGACGCCACCATATTCACCTGCATGCAGGGCTGTTTCTGGAGTGCTGAAAAAGTGATCCAGTTTTGCCGCCAGGCCTTTTTTACCTCCATACAGATTAGCAAGGCCCTGTCCGTCCTGCGGTGCATGGAATGCCATGTTCCACGCGTTCGTTTCGGTGTAGTCCCCGCCCCATTCTCTCGCGTCGAATTCCTCTCCGTTCGCCCGCCATTCACCCGAAGGTGCTCTGCCGATAAAGAATTTCTCATCACGATTGAACAGATTGACATAGTTTTGGGATCGATTTAAATAATACTTGGCATCTGTTTTATATTGAAGCTTAGCTGCGTCGTTTTTACCGGCGGTTTCACTCAGCGACTTTGCGAGATTGGCAATACCATAGTCATTGATGTAACCGTCCATGGACCAGGACAGTCCCTCTCCGGTAGCTGTATTGGTATACCCGTCAAAGATGGACTTTGCAAGGCCTTTGCGCCCTGTTCCAGGATTGGGGCTGACGGTGGAAGCATTTTTTATGGCGGATTGGTAGAAGCTTTTAACGTCGAAGTTGTGAACACCTTTTAGATAGGCATCAGCAAATGCTACATCTGAACTCGTTCCAACCATCAAGTTCGCATAGCCTGGTGATGACCATCTGGAAACCCATCCTCCATCACGGTACTGCTGAACGAAACCATCAATCATCTCGCCCGCCTTTGTAGGTGTGAATAAAGAATAGGCTGGCCAAGTGGTGCGGTACGTGTCCCAGAACCCATTGTTGACGTACGTTTTTCCATCCACGATTTTTGCTCCTGTTTGAACAGGCGAGCTTTCGCTGACTGGCGGAGAAAACGGGCTCGCATACTGATAATGAGGTTCTTTTATCGTCCCCGTATTTTCAAAGCCGGAGTTCGGATATAAAAACAGCCGGTACATGTTAGAGTACAAAGTTACGAGCTGATCCTCACTCGCCCCTTCTACCTCAATTTTGTTCAGAAGGCTATCCCATTTTTTCTGTGCTTTTTGTTTTATGGAATCGAAAGTGTCCTCCTGGTAAATTTCCTGTTCAAGATTTTTCCTGGCCTGCTCCACAGAGATGAGGGACGTGGCCACTCTCATCGTAACGGCCTTTTGGTCTTTCGTATTAAAACGTACAAAAGCGGTGACCTTATCCCTTCCTTCGCCAGTCAGCATGCCGCTGTCCGTGATCGGCTGATCAAACTTCGCATAGACGAACATGCGCGAAGCACCTGCAGAAAGGCCGCTTTTGACATCTGAATAGCCTTTGACCTCGCCTTTCTCTTTGTCGATCTGTATGCCCCCGTTGTTGTTCACATTGTCAAAAATCAGGCTGGAGCTGTCGCCTTTAAATGTGAACCGCTGCAAGGCGGCATGGTCGGTAGGTGTAATTTCCGTACGGATTCCATTGTCAAAGGTAACGCTGTAATAATGGGGTTTTGCCGTTTCATTGGAATGCTTAAACGGCAGTGCCCTGGCCTTTCGATCAGCGTCCGGTTTTTCTTTCGCAGAATCGGATGGCATGACCTGAAAGGTTTGGCGGTCGCCCATCCACGGACTTGGCTCATGGCTGATCGAGAATGCCTGAATCTCCGGCTGATTATTTGCATTATTGTTCTGGTTATAGCTATACAGCCAGCTTGTGGAACCTGCATCAGTTACAGGCGTCCAGAAATTAAAGCCATGCGGAACAGCGATTGCCGGAAAGTTGTTTCCTCTTGAGAACGTACTGTTGGACTGTGTGCCCCGCAAAATATTGACATAATCTGAACGATGATCGTAAGCTTTGCGCACCGGCGTTCCATCAATTTTGATATCGTCGACAGAACCTTTAAAAACGGCTGGGCCTTTCGGGTTATCGTAAGCAATGAGTATTCGTTTGATCGTTTTCCCGGCAGCTGCAGCCCCAATATTAGAATGCTTGTAGTTCCACTGATTCATATAAAGGGTTTTAGATTTACCTTGTGCTTGGGGGCTTACCTGGATTCCATACTGATCGTATGCCTGGAGATCATGAAGATAGGTGCCGTCCGAGAAAGCCAGGTCTACGGCCGCATATGAGCTCGAATAGTCATTTTGGTCACTGTCTGTAAACTCGGGATGTATGTAGTAGGAGAGCTCGGTTTTCCGGTTCACTTCAATGTTTACATCTACTATTTTATTGTAGGAATACGCTCTGTCTTTCGGAAGATGCGTTCCTGAATAGGTTATGGCTTTTGTCCCCGTCCAGCCGGCCTTCGTTTTTGCGGTATACGAAGTTGAAGGGCCATTTCCTGGCTCGGACTTCATATCGGCAGGCTGCGGTGCGGGTACGTCAATCCCGTTGGATAGGGCGATCTCAGCAATTTGTGTGAGGTTTTCTCCTGAGTTTTTCAAAATATTGATGCGGTAGTAGAGGTATTTGGTTTGGTTCTCAAACGAGTAGAGTTTGCGTTCAAAGCGCTTTGGAAAATCCTCATTCGTTCTCGTATCGAGAGCAGTCCAGCTTTTTCCGTCGTTGGAACCGGCGAGCTGCCAGTCTTTCGGGTCCCTGCCGTCATAATCGTTGGCAGATGTTAAAGCATACTTAACAACGGCTTCCGGTTCTGACAGCTTAAGCTCAATCCATCCTGTTGGCTCAAATGCGAGCCATTTTGTGTTCACATCTCTGTCAGTCAATTTCTCTCCAATCTCATTGGGCGGGTTTTCCGCGCTCACCGTCACCTTTTCCACTTTATGAGTGATGTCGCCCTGGATGCCTTCATACCGAATGTTTCCATCGATTCCAGAAGACATTTTACGGCCTTCTGCATCGGTTTCCACTGTATTTTCCCAGGAAGGCTGAGGCTGGTTCTGCTCAAATGAGGTATAGAAGTCATCGACACCCTTCTCTATCGTATGGGTTAGTGCGTTCACAGGCTGACTGACAGGGAGGGTGAGAATCGATGTAAGGAATATTGTGGACGTGAATACAGAAAGCATTCTTTTCTTATTGTTCAAAACGTTACACCTCCAAATGATTTTGACCGCTTGCGATATCATAACAGCTTAATAAAGTACACCTCCTTTGTTTAGTTGGATTTAAAGCTTAGTGACTAATAAAGCCTGTCCGCCTAAAAAACGTGTGATAGGCGGCGTCATTCCTATGGAAGCGTTTACATATACTTATAGTATAAAAATGATTTCTTGTTTAAAGAGACAGGATTTTCTGCACTTTTTTATGATTTCCTGTATTTTTTTAAGATAAGAAAAAGGTGCCTGGCACCGGCTTTTGACATGTGTCAAAAACGGGTGCCTGGCACCTAAAATGGTTTCGTTCATTAATCCTTGTCTGGACTGTTCACCTGCATCGTGCCGATGAACTTCTTGTAGAGGAAGAGCACCGGTCGGTATTTATGATGCACGAGGCCGATGATCTCGGCGATCACCTCAAGCATCAGCAGCAGGCCGATGACGATGACCACTGAGCCCCACAATGTGCTGGATTCAAACACTACAGCAGCGACGCTGAATACGATGCTGAGCCCGTAGATCACAAGAACGGTCTTTCGGTGGGACAGGCCCAGATTGATCAACCGGTGATGCAGATGCCCTTTATCCGGCGCAGAGATCGGCTTTTTGTTGGCCATTCTGCGGATGATGGCAAAGGACGTATCGAATACCGGCACACCAAGGATGATGATCGGTACGACAAAGCTGAACAGCGTAACGCTTTTGTACAGTCCAAGCAGCGACAGGATCGAGATGGAGTACCCCAGGAAGAGTGATCCTGTATCGCCCATAAAGATTTTTGCCGGATTAAAGTTGTACATCAGGAAGCCTGCCGTAGAAGCTGCGATCACAAGGGCAAGGGAAAGGATCATCATGTTTCCGTTTAACCCCGCCATGATCGCGATCGTCACCATGACGATAACCGACACGCCGGCGGCCAGGCCATCAAGGCCGTCAATCAGATTGATGGCGTTCGTGATGGCGATGATCCAGAAAATTGTCGTGATGTATGCCCATGGACCTAAATGAAATGTACCAACAAAAGGTATGGTGAGCAATTCAATGGTTAACCCTGTAGATGCGACAAGAAGAGCGGCCAGGATCTGGCCGGCAAGCTTAACTCTTGCACTTAATTCGTACTTATCGTCTATCATTCCGATCAATACGATAAGCACTGCACCTACAATAATCCCGGTTAGCTGCATTTCATACAGGCCCGAGACAAAATATCCGACAACAACGCCAAGGAAGATGCCGACTCCACCCCAGCGAGGCATTATTTTTTGATGCACTTTTCGTTGATTCGGTTTGTCGGTCACATTCAGGCGGACCGCCAGCTTAATGATAAAAGGCATGGCGACCACTACAACCGCGAACGACACAACCGCAGCAATGATCAATTGAACATTCATGTTATCCCTCTTTTTCCAACTCTTCAATGGATTTAAGCAAGGGTCCTCCTGCTTATGTTGCCCAACAACGCCCCATGAAAATTCGCATTCAATCTCTTCAAAAATTATATCTCGAAACTTTGATAAACAAAAGTAAAACTATGCTTATCCGCTGTGAATTCAAAAATCCATTCCCCATATTGCAGTTCATCTCTTCTCATTACCACCAAATGAGAGGGTTGAAGCTACTTTTTAAAAATTTCCGGAAGCAGCAGGATGGAGGCACTCAGCATGAGCCCTACCAACAGCCCGAGCACAGCCTTCCTTTTTGGATCGCCGGCCATTTCTGCCGTGTCTACCTTTTCAAGCAGCTTTGGTTCTTTTATTTTCATCGCTCTTGTTTTAAGGTCAAATAAATATTCTTCCTTCTTGATCGTTCCTTCACCGGTGACTTCAGTTCCTTCCACTTTCTTGATCTGATCCTCCAGTGTGGTTTTCCATTGCTCAGTCTGGTGATTGCGTTCGGTCATGAACGCCTTCACCACTGACTTCAATTGTGACTTCGCCTTCCCTTTATTCTCATCCGCCAGGGTCAGCGTGATAATCGTATCCGTTTCTGGAGCGACTTGCAGCTTTTCTTTCATCGCCTTTTCTTCATCCTTGTTCAGGCCTTTAATAGAACTTAAAAACTCATCACTCGCCAGGTATTCTTTCGCACTTTCCGGCGTATTCAGCATGGAGTTTTCTGCTTGCCCCAGTTTTATTTTGGCGGTGGCCTGTGCAGAGCTCGGCGCTTTTGCTGCCATAAAGTAGGCGATGACTGTTGTTAGAACAGGAATCAGCAGCAATAGGATGAATAACTTTTTAAATCGGTGCAAGATGCTTTCTGTAATTTCTTTCATTTGCGTGTCCATACACTTACTCCCTTACTTCGTTGGTCGATATTTAGCCCCGTTTTGTTTCACTCTCCAGAAATTAATGTAGCTTATGGAGAATGCGAAAAGCAGCCAGAGGTAGTTTAGCGAGATCTGCGAGCTTGGGCTGATGCAGGAAAGCGAGAAAGCAATCATGCCGCCAAGCAGTCCTTCACTGATTATTTTTTCATAGAGGGTACCCGATTGTCTGAAGATACGGAATAGCTGCAGGATGACCCATACATATAGAAGGACATAACCGGCAAAAATAACAGCTCCATAGTTGACGAGAATCTCGATCCACCAGTTATGGACGTTGATGATTCCCTTCGTCGGAAATTCTGCATAATGCATGAGATAATACTTAGAGTTCCCAGAACCGATGCCGAACCCAAAGCTTTTTTCGAAAAAAAGCAATCCGTTCTTAATAAGATTGGAACGGATATCGACTGAGGCGATCTCGGTTTGCGAGCCGCTGGACATCAAGCTGTGCAGCATGCCCTCCACCTTTCCGATGGCAGCTGCAAATTTTTCTTTAAACATAAAAATTCCGGCAGCCAGCCCGATGAATCCGAGGACAACGAGCACTCTTTTTGCTTTTTTGTTCGTTAAGAAGACAAACCAGAAGGCGAGACCTAAGGGGATCGCGATAAAGTTTGCCCTCGACGAGGTAAAAATCATCACATAGAGCGAGAGCAGCATGAGTGCAGCTCCCGCAGCCTTCATCAGCCAGGACCTCGTGCGATGAACAAACGCTAAAACAAGAAAGAAGCTGACCGAAATAAAGCTGGCAAAATCATTCTCGTTGACAAAAACGGATGTGGGAATTCCTTTTTGATATTCCGCCACGTTATTGATTCTGGAGATGGCAAGATGTTGATGTGTGACATGGTTCCAAAGGCCGATCACGGTCAGAACGGCGAACATGACTATCCAAATCCAGTACACATACTTGAACTCCTCTTCCTTTTTCATGAGAAAGACCATAAAAAAGATGAGGGAGATACCGATGATCAAGAAGATCAGATCAACGGCTCCCATGGAAAACGAGCGGCTCCAGCTCAGAGAGAAGAGAGCATAAAGCATCCAGAACAAATGAAAGTACAGCACTGGTTTGACTCTTACCTGCTCCCACTGCAGGACGTCCCTTCTGAATAACGCGAGATAAAGAACAGCAGGCACCATCAGAACGTACACCATGCGATACGGAAACATCGAAATGGGACCTGCAGGAATGTTCATAATCCCTGCGCCCAGAAACGAGGAAAAAATCAACATGTAGAGCAGTAAATTCATAAATGGGATCTGCTGGACCACCGGTTTGATGGCGATAAAAACCGCGATTATGGCCACATAACCGATAAGTCCTGCTGTCAGCAGCACCGGCGACTGGACAGGCACTCTGTCGATGAGCCAGTTGCCGGTAACGGCCGCAAAGCATAAGGCTAAAAAGATTTGTGTGATTTTTGATTGTAAGATGGTTCGCAGATCAGGCATGTACTCCCCTCCCTTCGCCGTTCCTCCAAAGATGTAAGTTCATCGCTGTTTTCAAGGGAAACATGGAGAGGTTACGCCTCTTGATTTTTCAGCAGCTGATCATCAGGCACGCTTTTAAATTTTCTTGCAGGGTGCCCGGCGACAAGAGTCTCGCTTTCCACATCCTTTGTGACGAGGCTTCCCGCTGCCACTGCTGCTTCTTCATGAATAACTTTGCCGGGAAGAACCGTTGTGTTAGCTCCGATCCTCCCGCCTCTTTTTACCGTAACTCCCTTAAAATGCTTAAACCGCTCCTTGGACCTTGCCATATAGTTATCGTTGGTAGTAACAACACCCGGCGCGATGAACACAAGGTCTTCGAGTTCTGAATACGCCGTGATGTAAGCATTCGTTTCGATCTTGCATTTTACGCCGATGACACAGTCGTTCTCAACCGCTGCGCCCCGTCCGATGATCGTTTTATCGCCGATCGTCACGCGCTCCCGGACTGTCGCGAGATCAGCGACAAAGACATCGTCCGCAATCTCTGCACTGGCGTAAATGATCGAATGTGTACCAATCGTAACACCCGAACCAATCTTCGCCGGCGGCAAAGTTTTTAGTGCCGGCAGCGCTGAATTTTTGGCTCTCGCCGGCTGCTTGCCGATGATTGCACCATCCTGGATGATGCAGTTGTCACCGATGGAGACACCGTCGTAGATGACAACATTGTGCCCGATCATCACGTTTGAACCGAGCTGAACATCTTTTCCTATAACTACATTACTCCCCTGGCTGACCGTCAATGAGAACACCCTTTCTTCCTAAAGCCTGCTTCCGTTTATGCGAATGATTTTTCTTTAGTTTCGTTTATAGGATTCTTGCTGAAATAAGCAGCGATCTGTTCAACGACATATTCCTGCTGTTCTCTTTTTAGTTCAGGGAACATCGGAAGAGACAGCACGCGCTCTGCCGCTTTTTCGGTTTCAGGCAGGTCGCCTTCTTTATAGCCGAGCTCTTTGAATACCGGCTGAAGATGAAGCGGTTTTGGATAGTAGATCATTGAACCAATTCCCTGCTCTTTCAAGAATTCCTGCAGCCCGCTGCGGTCGGGCACTTGAATCGTATATTGATGGAACACATGATAGTTGTGCTCTTCCACAAACGGAGTCACGACTAGATCACCAAGTTTTTCATTCAGCAGTTCGGTATATACCGCAGCTTTTTCACGGCGTGCTTCGCTCCATGTGTTCAGATGAGGGAATTTCACGTTCAAGATTCCTGCTTGAAGCTCGTCCAGACGGCTGTTGTATCCGAGGATGTGGTGATAGTACTTCGGCTTGCTGCCGTGAACGCGGATGACACGCATCGTTTCGGCAATGTCCTCATTATTGGTGATGATCATGCCGCCGTCGCCGTATCCGCCAAGGTTTTTCGTTGGGAAGAAGCTGTAGGTCGCTGTTGTGCCAAGCTCACCGACATTTTTTCCTTTGTATTTGGAACCGATGGCTTGCGCCGCATCTTCAATGATGGCCAGGCTATGCTTTTTCGCGATTTCAGCAATCGGCTCCATATCGGCCATCTGGCCGTATAAGTGAACCGGGATAATCGCTTTTGTTTTTTCGGTTACCGCTGCTTCAATTTTCGCCGGATCGATATTGTACGTTTTAGGATCGATATCGACAAAAACAGGAACAGCCCCCGCACGGGCAACTGCACCTGCAGTGGCAAAAAACGTGAAAGAAGGAACGATGACCTCATCCCCTTGTTTTACACCGCACCCCAGCAAAGAAATATGAAGCGCGTCACTGCCGTTCGCTACGCCAACCCCATACTTTGCAGCACTATAATCCGCTACGTCCTTCTCAAGCTTTTTCACGTTGTCTCCCAAAATGAAGCGAGAGCCTGACATGATCTCCTCCAAGCTTGCAAATATCTCCTCTTTGAGTATTTGGTATTGTTCTGATAGATCAAGCATAGGCACTTTCATCTATGATCCCTCTTTCTGTCTGTTTTATAGTGTTCATCCTGATGTAAAAACTTCATACTGCCGATGTTTTCTCGGGTTGGCTACACGTGATTCGCTTTGCGAATCACGGCTCGCACGCTGAAGGATAGATTTTCAGGGTCTCTTTAGCGGCAGTAAGCTCTTTAGCCGCATCCGCCTAGTTCTCCTTCATGCTCAGCTGGTAGGCGCGGGATTTTTCGTCGCGTTCCTGGATAGCGCAGATGTCTAGGAAACGGTCGGCGAGTTTCGTAATGTTGTGCTTCTCGTTGACATAACGATAGCTGTTTCTTGCGATCTGTTCTTTTTCATCTTCACTTAAACTCAATAACTCCTCCAATCCGTCAGCAAACTCCCCCGGTTTTTCAGGAGAAACGGACTTGCCGGCTTTCGCTTCTGCCACAATGTCGTTGGAAACATTGCCGGCAAAGAGGATCGGTTTCCCGATGAGCAGGTAATCGTTCAGTTTATTTAATGAAATACCATATTTATAAAGCTGGGTGTCCAGCATGGAAACTAACAAAACATCTGCCAAAGCAAGTGTTGGCATCACTTCTTTTTTCGGAATGCCGTCAAAGAAATAAACGTGCTCATAGTCTTCGGCGAGCTTTTTGAGATTGTCTTTTTCAGGGCCATCTCCGACAAGGACATAGGCTGTTTTTTCCGGGCTGACAAACTTGGCGCTGTTTACGACTGTTTCCAGTGAATTTGCAACGCCGTGAGACCCGACGTACATCGCAACCTGTCCGTGTCTTTCTTTGATCTCGTTGATCTGATCCTCCAGAGAGCTCTTGCCTTCTTTTTCTTCCATTCGGTCCATGCTGATGCCATTCGGAATAACGTGGATGATTTTCTCGTCCACACCCATCTCCTTGATGTACTGCGCAGCACCCGGCAAAGTAACGATAATCCGATCGGCTCTTTTATATACGAACTTCTCAATCGCACCAAACATGAGCACGGCCGGATGATACTTCGACATCGATCCGAGCTCGATCAATGTCCGCGGCCATAAATCCCGGATCTCCACAATGTAAGCCGCCTTCTTCCATTTGCTTAAAAAGTAGGCTGCCAGGCAGGCAAACAAGTGGACGGACGAACCGACGATCGCATCGGGGCGCTCTTTTTTCATCATTCCGCGCCACAACGCCATGAAGAAGTAAGAAATCATGTTCAGGATCCGCATCACACCGTTTCCTTTGTACGGAAGGGTCCAGAGCCACTCGAAAATGACGCCGTTCACGTTTTCCTTATAGTTCTTCTTCTGCTTGTTTCTCCAGACAAAACGGTAGGCCAGAAAGCTGCTTGCGAATATTCGGATCTTATGGTCTTTTTTTACGAGTTCATGGGCAATGTCATAGTGTCTAGTGATTCCTGTTTCCGACGGTTTTAACGCCACGTGATTTAAAATCCATACCTTCATCTGCTTGTTCACCCCATTTTAAAGACCTGTTGTCAGCCATGGCCAACCTTTCATATAACGCAACCAGCTCTTGGCTTTCTTTTTCCCAGTTGTACTTCTCGATCACTGCTTTCCGTCCGTTCTCACCCATCTGCTTGGCTTCCTCCGGATGTTCCATGATCCATCTCATCGCATCAGCTACTGCATTTGGATCGAGAGGATCTACACATAGTCCGCAGCGGTTGCCGATAACAAAATCCTCCCAGAGCGGAAAGTTGGAGGCGATCGATGGAAGTCCGGCTGCCATGTATTCAAACAGCTTGATCGGGTAGGACACCATGTATCTCGGCTCCGGGCGGATCAATACGAGTCCGGCGGTGGACTGGTGAAGCACGTCCTTTACTTCGCTGCGGCTGAGCCAGCCTTTATGGTCCACATGTCTCCAGCCGTTCTGCTGCTTCATTTCCTGTTCAAGCTGTTCTGGCGCAAACTTGCCGGCTAGCACAAGCTCTCCGTTCAGTCCCTGGCCGTTCAGCACTTCGATGGCAGATACCATTTCTTTAATACCGCGAAGCGCTGTAATTCCGCCGATATAAAGGAAGCTGTTCTCTTTCCTTTTATCTATTTCTTTTACTGACGGATTTCCCATCAGTTCTTTTAAAATCGGGAAGTTGTGAACCGTCACCGTGTTGGAGTTGTACGTTTCAAAACGTTTCGTGATCGTCGGTGTGGCCGTTACGACGGCATCAAATCGGCGAGCTGCGTATTTTTCCATCTTTCTGACCGCGACCGAGATATTCTTTCTGAAGAGCTTCGGAATCCACTGTTTAGACAGAACCTGTTCCGGCACGTCTTCATGTACATCATAGATGACCTTCTTGCCTCTCTTTTTTAAAAGAAGACCGATCGTCATCAGCTCCGGATCATGGAAATGGTACACATCAGCATCTACTTCGATTGCTGCCTGATACACGCTTCTTGCTGCGGCAAACATCCGGGTATAACGGTTGCTGGCCGTTGAGGATACACCAACGACTTTTACACCATCTATGATTTTATTCTCGGTGTTAGGTGCTATTAAATATACATCGTGCCCCGCAAAAGCAAGTGACCGGCATTCCTTCACAAAAATGCGGATGTCGTCAGCGGGATGGACTGAAGTTAAATGACAGATTTTCACGGCAACGTTCACTACCTTTAGTTTGGGAGTTAACCATTTGCATGGAAAACCAGACCTTTGCTGGCCTGGTTTTTTATTTTTGGTCTAAAGATTGGATCTTTGAAAGATTTTAGTAAGATCTTCCTAGACAGGTTGATTGGAGTGCAAGGTGCGAGACTCCTGCGGGAGAAGCGTGACAGGTGAGACCCAAAGACGCTTGCGCCGTGGGGCTCAGCGCACGCCCCGCGGAAAGCGAGCAGCCTGGAACGGAAATCAACCCTCTCAAGAGCAACAAAGATTAACATATAACCATCTTATAAGCGTACAAGCTTATAGAAGGTGATACTTCTTGACTTTATTAGAAAGTTCTTTCATTGCATTTCTAGTATCGAAGAGGACAGGGCTGTGTTCCGCAATCAATTCATAGTCAAAAGCTGTATGATCTGTTGTTAATAGAACAAGGTCGGCACTTTCAAGCACTTCTTTGGATAGTTCGTGTGTTTCTACGATACCGCCCATGTACCGGAACGTATTCACATGCGGATCAACAACCGTGAAGTTGGCGCCTGCAGCGTCCAGCTTTTCAAGAATTGGAATGACCGGTGATTCCCTCATGTCTTCAATGTCTTTTTTATAAGCGACACCGAGGATAACGACCTTCGCACCGTTCATCGCTTTCTTTTCCTGGTTCAAGATCTTCATGCTGCGTTCAAGAACAAAGTCAGCCATGCTGTTGTTGATCTCCCCGGCTGTTTCGATCAGGCGGGTATGATAGTTGTACTCACGGGCTTTCCAAGTAAGGTAGAATGGATCGATCGGAATGCAGTGTCCGCCAAGGCCCGGGCCTGGATAGAAGGCCATGAATCCGTACGGCTTCGTTTTGGCAGCATCGATTACTTCCCAAACATTAATGTTCATCTTGTCGCACAGGATGGCCATCTCGTTCGCCAATCCGATGTTGATGTTTCGGAAGGTGTTCTCAAGAATTTTTTCCATCTCAGCTACTGAAGGACTGGAAACTTCATGCACTTCTCCTTCAAGTACAGCACGGTAGAGAGCAGAAGCGACTTTTGTACATTCCGGAGTTACTCCGCCTACCACTTTCGGCGTGTTCTTCGTGTTGAACACCTTGTTGCCCGGATCGACACGTTCTGGCGAATACGCAAGGTGGAAGTCTTTACCGCATGTAAACCCTGAAGATTCAAGGATCGGACGAAGAAGTTCTTCAGTCGTTCCCGGATATGTCGTGCTCTCAAGAACGACGAGCATGCCCTCGTGAAGGAACTGTGCGATTTCTTTACCTGAGCTCTCTACATAGGATGTATCCGGCTGGCGGTAAATATCCAACGGAGTCGGTACACAGATCGCAACGGCATCCACTTCTGAGATCAGAGAGTAATCCGTTGTCGCACGAATCTGTTTTGAAGAAGTAAGCATCGCCAGCTCTTCGTCCACAACGTCTCCGATATAATTGATTCCGTCATTCACCATTTCAACACGGTTTTCCTGAACGTCAAAGCCGATGACCTTGTAGCCTGCTTTTGCTTTTTCAACGGCAAGCGGCAGTCCGACATAACCAAGGCCAACCACTCCGATGACAGCCTCTTTCGTTTCGATTTTGTTCAACAGTTGCTTTGTAACATCTCGCTGTGTAGTCTGTAGAGTTTCCATTAGTTTAAAACCTCCTGAGGTAGCATTTTGACAGGCTGATTGGTTTCTGCTGATTCATACATGGCAAGGACCAGTTCTAATGCTTTTTTGCCATCTTCACCTGTGACGATCGGCCCCCGGTCTTCTTTTATCGCTTCGACCATGTCTTCTATGATGCATTGATGGCCAGGTTTTCCAAATGGATCTTCTTTTATCAGTTTCTTAAGTTCGGCTGTTTCTTCTTCACTCGTGCCTTCAACGTTCCAGTGTTCCACGTTCACTGCGGTTGGTCCGCCGACTTTAATCGTTCCTTTTTCACCAAAGATGCTGAGTGATTCTTCAAAGTTTTTCGGGTAGATGGTGGTCGCTGTTTCAACGACTCCAAGTGCTCCGCTCGTAAACTTGACAAGGCCGGTGCAGACATCTTCTGCTTCGATGTCACGGATTCGAGTGGCGCTCATGCTGAACACCTCGTTCACATCACCCATCATCCAGAGCATGAGGTCCAGGTTATGGATGGCCTGGTTCATGAGTACTCCGCCGTCCAATCCTTTCGTTCCTCTCCATGGCGCCTGATCGTAATAGGCCTGGTTTCTGTTCCAGCGGACGGTTGCATTAATGTGGCTGATCTTTCCTAGCTTGCCGCTTTCGACAACTTCTTTCAGCTTTTTCATCGCCGGGCGGAATCGGTTCGGGTGAACGACCGCCAGCTTTACATCATTGCGTTCGCACGCATCTATGATTGCATTTGTATCATCCATCAAAAGAGCAATCGGCTTTTCTACGACTATGTGCTTTTTCGCCTCCGCACCCTGTACGGCAAGCGTTGCATGAAAGCCGCTCGGCGTACAAATGTTAATCACGTCTATGTCCTTATCGGCCAGCAGTTCCGCGTAATCCGTATACGTTTTTGCGTTATACGTCTCCTTGTAGAAGTCCATGTTTTCCGGGATCATGTCACATACAGCAGCGAGTACTGCTCCTTCTGCCCGGTCAATGGCTTCCGCATGTTTCTTAGCAATATGGCCGCATCCTACAATCGCAAAATTAAGCATCGACAAAACTCCTTTTGTGTAAAAACAATAACTTGCTGTTCACTAGATTTCTTCGTCCATTTTATATTATTTCCAAGGAATTTCAGGTAAATTCTCGGTTAAGAGATTGTTAAGGACATTTACAAAAAGGCGCTGCTGGGGGGGCTTTTTGCCCATAGGGCTAGCAGCATCAAAGGGTATGAGATTTACATTTTCTTAATAAAAGAGATTTTGCCGGCCGCCAATTGACCCCCTAAAAATAAGAAAAGCACCCTTCATTGAAGAAGAGTGCTATATATATATTCTTATTGTCCGTGTTTTTATGTTAAATTCTCTGTGCTTTCATCTGATCCACCGTCTGTTTGATGCCTTCTGCGAGCGGCACCTCAGGCTTCCAGTTCACAAGCGCCATGAATTTGCGGTTGTCGAGGCAGCTGCGGTAAATATCGCCTTCACGCGGCTCTCCGTAAACCGGATCCAGGCTGCTGCCGATTTCTTTCGCCATCACACGGTACAGCTCGTTCACCGTGATCTCTTCGTTCGCGCTGACATTGAAAATGCCGTCTTCGCAGAACAGAGCTGCGGTATTGGCACGTGCTACGTCCTCCACATAGATAAAGTCACGGGTCTGGTTGCCATCCCCAAAAATGGAGACAGGCTGTCCGCTCAGCAGCTTATCGAGGAAAATCTTAATCACTCCGCCCTCTCCATCCTTCGTCTGTTTCGGTCCATAGATGTTGGAATAGCGAAGAATCGAATAGCCGATACTATGCGTTTCACAAAAATTGGCGATATACATTTCGCTGGATGCTTTTGAAATGCCATAGGGAGCGGTAGGCTGAAAGTGTTCACACTCTTTAAGAGGCACATTTTCATTCTCCCCATAGATGGCAGCTGTGGATGCGAAGACAAACTTTTTCACATCGAGAGCTTTCGCCAGCTCAAGCATTCTGACCGTTCCTTCAATGTTCAATCTCATGTCGTATAGCGGATCCGCTACCGAAGAAGGCACACTTGTCTGGGCCGCCAGGTGGATGATCGCGTCAATTTCATGCGGCTGCAGCCGTTCAGGCAGAGAGGGATCAAGGATATCACTCTGGATGATCACATCCTCCGTGTTTACATTGCTTTCGCTTCCCGTCGTAAAGTTATCCACCAAAATCGGGGTATGCCCTTCCTTCACCAGTTCGTTTTTCGTAAATGTCCCGACGAACCCTGCTCCGCCTGTTACTAATACATTCATGCTGAAATCCTCCCGTCAGTACCTGAGTTTTAGTTTTCGAATCACCGTTCTATAGAGCTTAAGATCACTTTTCTTAATGAGCAAAAAGCGGTGGTATGGCTCGTTTGTCACTTTTTTGTATAAGACGACCTTTACGAGGAAGCTGACAAAATACGTGATCGTCGCAGAAAATGCTGCTCCGGTCACTCCATACCTAGGAATGAGCACCACGTTCAGCACCAGGTTAAACAGCACGTTGAAGATGGAAAGATACATGTTTAACTCAGGCTTGCCGCGGCCGGCAATGTCATTTGACAGAATCTTCTCGACCGACAGAAGCGCCACACCGGGCAGAGTGATTTGAAGCAGGCTCGCACTTGTCTCATACTCATGGCCGAACAGAGTGACGATCAGATCCTTAGCGACAATCGTACCTGCCAGCGCAATGATTAACGTAATCGCCATAATGTTTCTTGATACGAGAGAGGTGAGATGGTTTCTCTCTTCATCGGTTTTTATGGCTGCGATTTTTGGGTAAAGGACGTTGGATATAGAAGCCGCAAAGATCGTCAGCCTCTCCCCGATGTTCATCGCGGTTACGTAGATCCCTACCGCTGAGTCGACCATGAAAAACCCGATGAGGAAAACAACGATCCGGTAGTTCAAAAAGCTCGCAAAGTTACTGATATGCGCTTTAAGCCCGTAGTTCACGGACTTGCGGAAATACTCCCACGAAAATCCTCTGATATCAAAACGCAGCTTATGCTTTTTCTTCAGCTGATAGACCATATAAACCACGTTGATCAGGTTTCCTGCGATAAACGCCATGATGGCGCCTTCCAGCCCAAGCCTGAAAACAAGGACGAATACTGCAACAAAAACAAGGATCCCGAGCTGGTTGACGACCATCGCCGTATTGAACAGTTTAAAATCCTGCAAACCCTGAAAGACCGTCTGAAAATACTCGCGCAAAAACATGAACGGCAATGCCAATAAGCAAAGGTACAGCAGCGTATGAGGGGTTTGATTGAAAAACTTTTCCGAGAAAAAGAAGATGACAACCGCCCCGATCCCCATACTGACCAGGCTTAGAAGCGTACCGATGATGATGTTATTGTTGTAGACCGTATTTAGTTTCACGTCTCCCCTGCTGATGTAATAGATCGTCGACGTGTTAATGCCAAGAGTAAGAAAAGTCAGAAGAACTGTTGGCAGCAGGGTGATCAGGGAATACTTACCCTGTCCGGCTGGCCCCAGAATACGAGCCAGAACAACAAGCAGCAATATGCCGATGACAATATTGGTCACCTGTCTCGAAAAGGTTAAGAAACTGTTTCTGACAAAGCCTCGATTGCCGTCGCTCATATCAAAATTCCGCTCCCATTCTTTACACTGTGTAAAAAGTTTCTGTAATTTTTCTGGGCATCATAATCTTTTTCCCATTTGCTAAAGGCATTCGAACGGTACATCATTTTCTGTTCCTCCGGAAGTGCAGCGAAACGCTCGATATACTGTGCCAATTCCGCAGCATCAATGTCTGATGGGATCAAGAAGCCATTGTTCTCATTGACGAGTTCCTTTACACCGCCAACATCGGTGGCGATCACCGGAATTGAGGTACTGAATGCTTCCATAATCGTCACTGGAATTCCTTCACTCTCGCTCACATTGACAAAAAGATCCACCGGCTGGGACTCATAAAACTCAAAGATCTGCTGCTGCGTACAATGCCCTTTAAAATCCACGGTAACCTGTGCCGGGAGCTCATTCTTCGCTTGATTCTCGATCTCTTCCCGCTGTTCCCCATCGCCGATGTGCGTCCAGTGGATGCGTGAAGTCGTTTCTTTCAACGCCTCTACGAGCAGATCCAGCCGTTTTACCGGTTTGACGTATGAACACGTAACGATCCTGAGAATTCCATCTTCTGAAGGTGATGCCGTAAATCCAGGCCGTTCCGTCCCAAGGCGATTGACGAGAAGCCGCGCATCAGAGTTCGGATATTTAGTTTCCAAATATTGTTTTCCGTCATCGGAGATCATCCGCACCGAATCCAAGGCGGAAATCACCCTTTCCTGAAACGGCAGATAAGGGATGGAATGCCTGTAATCGTAGACGTCCCCGCCATGAGCACGGGATACCGTAAAAAGATCATCTCCGTAGGTTTCCTTCAGCATCGCCAAAGCCACAGCTGAAGGTGTCAGCCAATACGAATAAAAGACGGCCTTGCGGCTGTCAAAGTTCTTATCATCCAGCCACTTTCTTTTGATTTCATCCCGGATCCGGATCGCATGGCTCAGCCAGTTGGCCAGCTGCAGCAGTCCTTTACTTCCAAACATACGGGCTTTCGGCAGCTCGCTGGAAAGCCAGCGCCGGCCCTGCACATCTGCCGTGACACTGTAAAACGTATGAATGTATTTTTTCGTGCCCCCGGGCCGTCCGGGAAGCTGATGGACACTTACTTTTTCAGGCACAGGCCGTTTTTCGCCTGCTCCGTTAACTGCAGCAATTTCAATTTTTTCAAATAACGGTTCCATGTATTTCATTTCGGTTTCTAAAAACTGCTCCCCGGGCAGGTAAGGATAACGGTTGGTTATCAGGATCATGTGCTCTCTTGCTGTTTTCATTTCCTTCTGCAATGTTGTTCACCATCCTTTGAATCCTGAAGCTCTTATCATTCTTGCCAAAAAGAGCATGTATAAGGCTGTTCCCTTAATCTTTCGGTGGGCCATTTGAATTTTTGAAAACTCGCTTTTTATGCAAATGGCATAAAGGAGGCCTGAACTCTCATGATAGTGGTTGTTTATTAACTAAACTTAAATTTCTCATGAAGGTTTTGTAAATATTCGCCCAAAAACCCTTTACTTCTCCTGGATTCTTCATTAAACTGTAATATTCTTTAAATTTTTTTTATTGTATTTACACAACTTTAAAGGTATCTTTATTGTATGCTTCCATAAATTTACGTTCCTTATGTCGAGGGGTTTCGACAATAATAGAGGAATTTCATTATATGCACGACCCATAAAATCATAGATATTGATGGAGAGAAGAAAAGGAGAATACTATAGATGGACCGTCAACAAATACGGAAAAGAAAGAAGAAAAAGAGACGCATAAAGTTTATCGTCTTCCCATTGATTCTGATTCTTTTAGGAACAGTCGGTTTCGGATCTTATTTAACTTATAAATTGGCCAATGCCTCATCAAAAGCGCAGGAGACCCTTTCACGAGGGGAAAAATCGCAGCTGCGTATGAATGAAGTCGATCCTGGCAAGGACAACTTCTCCGTACTCATCGCAGGGATCGATGACAGTAAACACCGTAAAGGAGAAAAAGGATTTGAAGGCAACCGGACAGACGCCCTCATCCTTGCTACCTTCAACCGTGATCAAAAATCCGTAAAAATGGTCAGCATCCCGCGTGACTCCTACGTTACGATACCGGGGCGCATGAATAAGGACAAGATCACACACGCCCATGCATTCGGCGGCATCGACCTTACCGTGGATACAGTGGAACACCTCTTCAACATCCCGGTCGATTATTATGTTCGCGTTAATTTCGATGCCTTCCTGCAAATTGTAGATACGCTGGGTGGAGTGGATGTGGACGTGAAAAAGAAAATCGTTGAGCAGGACAGCCAAGACCGCCCAGGAGCCATCACCATTGAGCCTGGCCAGCAAAGGCTGAACGCTGAACAAGCACTCGCATTTGCCCGTACTCGGCACGCTGACTCGGACATTATGCGCGGCGACAGACAAAAACAAATCGTTGAAGCGATCATTAAGGAATCAACACAGATCAAATCGATTCCAAAATACGGAAAGCTCATTGAGAACGTCGGCGACAACATGTCCACCAACTTCACGTTCGGCAACATGCTCGCACTTCTTAAATACGCAAAATCCGTAGGTGATATCGAATCACTTAAATTAGAAGGAACCGATACAAGAATCAATAATATCTATTACTATTCATTAAACGAACAATCAGTACAAAATATCGGTGCCCGGCTCAAAGAGCATCTTGCATACACCGGCTCGGGCACACAGGACAGCGGAACAGGTACTGGAACAGATTCCAGTACCGACTCCACTTCGACAGAATAGTACTGCGGAAGCAAACAACAGAATTGAGTTTAAGCCGGCCCTGATGGCCGGCTTTTTCTTTTGGGGTGCTTGTGAGGGATGGTGAATTGGAGTGCGTGCGGGTCGATTTAGTTCATGTATGGAGATTTCACCTGTTTGCAGTGAATTTTCTTTGGTTTTATTAAAGTAGGGACTAAGTTGTTTTTAATATCCTCTCTGTTAACTAATAGATAATGCATAAGGCAAAATTAAAGGTCGAAATCCGCGATCATCTGATGCATTTTTAAGCCACCGATGATTTATGTTCAAAGATACTGCGTGTATGTTCAAAAAATGAATATTATGTTCAAAAAAATGAACGAATGCACTCGACATCATTCTACTCATTTTGACACATCCCTTTTGTCGACCAAGCACCCCCTCCCACAACAAAAAAACCGGACCGGAAGACTGCCTTCAAGCAGCCTCCCGATCCGGCCTTTAGCTCCACTATTTAAAAAACTTATCGACGACGCGGCTTGCCGCACGGCCGTCTTCCAATGAACAAAACTTCTCATGGAAGGCTTTATATCGGCCTTCGTATTTATCCATCACCTGGTCAATGTTCTTGATCGCCGATGTTACTTCATCCGATGTGCGCAGCAGCGGGCCAGGAGCTTCGTTTTCAAAGTCCATGTAGAAGCCGCGGAGCTGGTCACGGTACATTTCAAAATCATATGTGAAGAACAAGATCGGGCGATTCATGTTCGCAAAGTCAAACATGACCGAAGAATAGTCGGTAATCAAAACATCAGTCACCAGATAGAGCTCCTGAATGTCAGGGTAGCTTGAGGCATTATACACAAACTCTCTATATTCTTCAGGAATGTAAAGCTTGTTGCTGACAACAACGTGCATTCTCAGCAGCAGCACATATTCATCACCGAGTTCACGCTGCATCTGCTCAAAATCAAACTGCAGCTCAAACGTAAACTTATTATTTTTCGACGTCTGGTTATCCCGGAAGGTCGGCGCATAAAGGATGACCTTTTTCCCCTCTGGAATGTTCAGGCGCTGACGGATGCTTTCGGCCAGCTGGTCACGGTCCTCGCGGTAAAAGATATCATTGCGCGGATAACCGATCTCCAGCATATTGCCTTCATAGCGGAAAGCACTGCGGAATGCTTTCGTTGCGTAGGCACTTGGAGAGATAAGGTAATCCCATGTTTTCGTCGCTTTATGGACTCGTTCAACATAACCTTCATCACGGCCTTCCACCTTTTCGATATCAAACAGCATTTTTTTGAGCGGTGTTCCGTGCCACGTTTGAATGTATGTGGTTTGCCGGCGTTTTCCAAGATAGGTCGGGAAGTTCTGGTTGTTCACCCAGTACCCTGCCTTAGCGAGATAATAATAGTAGCTCGGGCTGAGTCTTTTGATCACCTTTGTATCCTGATCCGGGAACCTTACATTCTTATTGTAGATCCATACCTTTTTATAATTCAGGTCTCGCTTCAGGATTTCTTCATAGATGGCCCTCGGGCTGTCGGCATACTGCTTTCCTACCCCGCTCTCGAACACAATCAGATTCTTGTCCACTGGCAGCAGACGGGCCGTCCGGTAAAACAGCCTCATGGACGGGAAGTAATATTTGCTTCTGCGGAACCTTCGGAATGCAGCTTGATAAAGTTCATCCTCCCGAACCTTGTCAATCCATCTCTTTTCAGCTGCAAATTCCTCGATCGTCTTATAGATCCGATCATTGTGGCTGCGATCCCTGTATTTTAAGAATTTCTTAGAACGGTTTATATATTTTTCTTCCACTTCAAAGTTTCGTTTAGCATAGCGCTCGACCTCGGCCAGGATCTCCTCTGTTCCAAGCACGACCTCACCCGGCAGATCGTTATCCAGATCCAGGTGCGACGGACGCTTTCCAATGAACCGATCGCGGTCAAACTGGTAATATAAGATCGGCTTATGCAGGAAGCTGAAGTCAAAACCGACGGAAGAATAATCCGTGATCATCATGGCGCTTTCTTTTAAGAGAAGCTGCACATCCACTTCCCCCTGGCTGATGATGCGCACGGGTGATCCTGCAAAAAAGGACGTGAACTTCTGCATGTTTGGATGAAGACAAAAAATGAGTTCGAAATCAAAGTTCTCCGCTATCTCATGCAATTTCGGGTGATTGATCAATTCACGGTAACGCTCAAAATACTCACTTTCCAAAAAGACGTCATCATTGATGATCCAGTCACGCCATGTTGGTATGATCAAGAGCTGGCGCTTCTTCTCTACATCTCCGGCAAGCAGGCTGTCAAATCGGGACAAACCGGTGACCTTGACCTCATCCGGGTCATAGCCAAAGTCATTTACGATCATTTCCTTTTCAAAGTCTGAAGAGACCAGGAATAGATCGGTATCAAAGCCCGGGGCGCGTTTCCCGTAGTTCGCTACCATGTTCTTCGTGCCCATGACCCCGTGCTGCAAGAATACCTTGGTCGCTTTGATCGCTTTTTTATAACGTTTCGTCCGCAAAGGATACAGATAATCTGGATGGTGGGAGCTAATCACTTTTCTCGCCATAAACGTGTTGAAAATATGCTCTTTCGATTTGTAATAGAGAATATTGCCAAGCGGTTTTACATTCTTAAGTTCAGGGGATTGCTCTTCAATGACATAATAAGCATTCTTGTCCGGATGCTTTTCTCTAATATATTTAAAGAAATGGTATCCGGTATCCTGGGCTTTATAAGGCCGTTCACCAACGAGCCAAATGTTTTTACCTTTATAAAACGGGCGTAAAAGCCATGCCCAGCGCTTAATCTTTGTCATGTACCGATAGGCTTCGTTCGTAAATTCATCCACTTGAAGCGACAGATTGAACCCTTTGAACGTAAAGTACGGAGCAAGCGCAAAGGTCGATGGACCTGCCTTTACATAGCCATCCTTTAAGAAATAACGGGCCCTGAACCGCGGGCGGCCAATTCTTGCAAGCAGCGGTTCTGAAGAAAAGTCAAACTTCAGCTCAAAAAAGAAATCATAGATATCCTGCCCAAAGTTATACTGCTGAAAGAACGGCTTGAAATCAGCCTCAACCTTATACCGGTACCTGTGCATACCAAATTTCAGCTTCGTTTCCCGAGCCATTTTTTCAATGGAAACAGGGATACGGTGCTCCATATTGGTATCGCGCCCTTTCAGAAGCAGCTTGGCTTCTTGAACGGCTGCATCCCGGGTAAAAAACTTTCCGTTAAAATACAGCTGATCCTTTTGTAAGACGATTTCATCAATTTGAACTTTTGGCCTTAGGAAAACTGCCGAATTGGCAACGAAGGAAACGTTACCTTTTTTCGTCACATAAATAAAAGAACATAAATCCTCATTCTCAAAAGGGATAAACTCCTGCACGTTCATTTCGGCAAAGCGTCCGAGTCTGATCGGATAGGCAATATCCTGCCCGCCGTCCTCCCGTGGGATGTACACACCACGGTCTTCCATTCTTTCAAGCGTTTCTTCTGCAAACAGCTCAGTTGGCCGCTGTATCGTTAAATACAGATCAAAGTTTGTCCTGCCCTCCTCCTGAACATAAGGAAGAAGCTGTTTGACGGAAAGGGTGAATTCAAATTCCGTAGAAGCTTCCGTTTCCGCAACCTTTATCATTTCACCAGTTGCCCGTGAATAAAACGACAAGCCTCTTGCCAGGAATCCTGGCTTTAATTTGCCCTCCAAGGTTAGTTGTTCTCCTGATTGTCGGATCGATAGTTCCTCTTTGAACGTTTTTCGTCTAACTGCCTTTTTTTCCGGCCTGAGAATTTTTATGATTCGATTTAAGATGCCGGTTCGTCGCTTCATCATTATTTCTCCTTCTGTTTATAAGAATCGTAGTAGTAATAGGCCCCTATACTGCTCGATCATTCCCCAAGTCGTTCTGATTGCTCGTACATATAAAAGGGGTGCATCCGTTTAAGTCCAAGCTGCACCCCGTTCTATTCGAAAGACTTCATTCAATTAATGCGGTGCAAACCGATTTACTTCTCTTCTGCTGTTGGCTGCAGTTCTTTTTTAGGCGTTGCCTTCCCGCTTTGTTTGAGCTGCACTTGCTCTTTAAACCGCTTCTTCTCTTCTTTTGTCATAGCCTTATACTCTTTTAGGAACGCCTGATATTTCGGAAGTACTTCTTTCATCGGACCGTAATCCCTGACTTCTCCATATTCCAGCCAAAGGATCTTCTCACAGAACTTCTTAACTTGCCCCATGGAATGGCTGATAAAAAAGATCGTTTTTCCGCGCTCTTTAAACTCATTCATCTTATCCAAACACTTGTCGGCAAACGTTTGGTCACCAACAGAAAGTGCTTCGTCAATGACGAGAATATCTGGATCAACCGTTACGGAAATCGCAAAACCGAGACGGGATTTCATACCGCTCGAATACTTCTTAACAGGCTGGTCGATGAATTTCCCGATGTCCGCAAACTCAATAATCTCAGGCTCAAGCTTTTTTATATCCTGTTTGCTGAACCCAAGCATCAAGCACTTCAGCTCAATATTTTCACGGCCGGTCAGCTCATTGTTCAGACCGGAGGCAATCGCGATGAGCGACACCTCTCCGTTCAGTTCGATTGTCCCTGACGTTGGTGGAATAATCCCTGAAATCAGGTTGGAAAGTGTGGACTTGCCCGAACCGTTCACCCCGACAATACCGATGACGTCACCCTGATCGGCCTCAAAGCTTATATTTTGTATCGCATAAAAGTCCTCACCGTAGCCCTTAGGCAAAATGATGTCCAACAGCTTTTCGGCAGGCTTTTTATACATTTTAAATTTTTTCGTTACGTTGCTGACTACTACAGTTTTACTCATGTCCATCTCTCCGCATCATAAGTAATCCACGAATCGGTTTCTTAATTTCACATGGAGCGTGGAACCAATCAGGAACAGAACCAATACCAATCCCCAGAAATACAGGGTGTACTCTAGATGAGGGCTCTGCTGGCTGTTTTCAAAAAACCAGCCTCTGCTTAAAAGGGCATCTCGGAAACCCTCCACAATATAAGTAAAAGGATTGGCTTTTACAAGATACAATAAAAATTTCGGCAAATTTTCATTTTCAAAAGGATTCCATAAAATCGGTGTCACATAGAATAGCATCCTCATGATCGATTGCACGAACATCTGCACATCGCGGACAATCGTTGAAAGGGTTGAGGTAATAAGTGACAGAGAAAATACAAGTGCCACTGCAGCCAACATGTAATAAGGAAGCTGCAAATAATATAAAGAAATTTTCTTATCGGTAAATTGGAAAATCACTGCAATAATTCCTAATAGCATAGCATTTGGATAAAGAATAGAAAATATAACATAACTCGGAATGACACTTAATGGGAAATTCATCTTTGATATAATCTTAATCCTTGTATATATGGATTTCGATCCCTGCAGGATGGCCGGACTAATGAAAAACCAGATAACAATACCGGCTACAAGCCATTGCAGAAAAGGTACATCCCCAACGTTTGAATTATTTCGCATCCCCATCCCGAAAACAATCCAATACACACTGATCTGGATAGCAGGATTAAGGATCTCCCAAAGCATGCCTAAATAGTTGTTGTTGTTCTTAATTTTAAGCTCGTACATTGATAAACGCATCATCAAGTAAAAGCTGTTCAGTTGTTCTTTTAGTACTTTAAAAGCTGAAATCATTTTCGTAATCCTCTCCCAAAGAGATTGGTTTAGAATACTTTTTGAACGGCTTTGTGAGAAGATTGTCCATTTTCCAAGTAGCAAAATCGTTCATAAAAGTCATCAAAGATCTCTGAATGAATCGTAAATCCGTCTGACTCAAACTTTTCTATAGCTGCAATGACCTCATCTGTTGTTTTCACGAGTGGACCAGGGGCATACTGTTCGAAATCAAAGTAAAAGCCCCTTAGCTTATCACGGTAGGATTCAATGTCATAAACAAAGAAAATCATCGGCCGCTTCAAGTTCGCATAGTCGAAGAACACAGAAGAATAGTCGGTAATCATGACGTCAGATACAAGATAAAGCTCATTGATATCTCCATGATAAGAGAAATCATAAGCAAATCCTTCGTATGGCGACAGGTCAAAGTTTTCCGCCACGAGATAATGCATCCTTAACACTATAACATAATCCTCGCCAAATTTTTCCTTAAGCTGCAGAAGGTCAAGTTCCAGGTCAAATTTATATCTTCCTTTGCCGTAGAACTGATCATCCCGCCATGTTGGTGCATAAAGAATAACCTTTTTATCTTGAGGAAGCTCAAGTTTCTCTTTTAGTTCCTTGATGTCCTCTGGGCTGTTCTTCGTATAGAGCACATCGTTCCTTGGGTAGCCCACTTCCACCACTTCTTTATGGAAATTAAAGGCCCGGCGGAAGATCTCAGTGGAATAGGCATTTGGGGAAAGCAGATAATCCCACTTGCTTGATTCTTTATGGAAGTTGGCTTTGTATTTCTTCGTGTTCGTTCCTGGCATATGGACCTCATCCATATCGGCTGCCAGGCGTTTGAGCGGTGTACCATGCCACGTTTGAAAATACACCGTGTGTTTTGATTTTGGAATCCACAAAGGCATCCGGCTGTTCGTTACCCAATAGTGGGCACGCGCCATTTTAAACAGCCATTTGATGGAGAAACGTTTGGCATAAGGAATGCCGGCATTCTCAAACTTGCCGATATTTCTTCCATCCACACTCCACACAAGCTCAAGGTCAGGACGGTTCACCTTCAAGTATTCGTAGATGCCGCGCGGGTTACAGCTGTACTGTTTACCTAGAAAGCTCTCAAACATCACAAGGTTTTTCTTAACCGGCAGATAGCCCGCCATCCTGAAAGCCGCCATGTAGGCTTTTTTTGTACGTTTGCTCTGTTTCACCTTCGTAAGGGTGCGGCGAACTTTCTTTTTCAGTTCTTGTACAAAGCTGTACTGAACCACTTTAATGACGATCGATCTCGTTTTTTTGCGTGCTGTGAGGGAAACCTTTTTCTTCCCGCTGTCTGTGTTGAGAATAACATGCTTGTTGATTCTGCGTTTAAAGGATATCAGCTGGAGAGGAATCGCCAGGTCTCCTTGGTCAGGTCCAAGGGTATCCTCATCCTCCCATTTAAAGTAGAGACGGAATGTTGAATTTTCATCAGTGCTGCATAGGTCCCTTACATGGAGCTTTACCTTAAAACCAGTTGCTCTGTGTGGCTGCTGATCTTGAAAATACGGGCTCAAGTCGTCTCGTTCAATCGTCTGGTAGGGAATGACACGCTCCTCAATCCCTTCTGGGCCGCCGATCACGAGTGTTTTTTCCAGCACATTATTTTCATAAGGGAAAGGAGAGAAGAAGAACCCTTCAAGGGTCACGTTTCCTCTATTATCAAGCTCCGCCTCTTCCACTTTGATTACAGGACCGCGATCGTGAATCTTGAATGAAAGATTCCCTTTATTTGTCGTATAAGGTGTAATCGCCTGCTTCGTTCGAGGATCCACTGCAGAACCCAATTCTAGAAATGGATGCTTCGTCCTCATCCGGTATTTCTTTTCCAGAATGCCACGCTCTTCGATGGTCTCTTCCGCTTCAGGATCATCTTCACTGTCATTTTCGGTGCTGTTGTCTGTATCAGCGTCGGTTAGGGTCTCCTCTTCCGCTGCTTCACCCTCGTCAAAATCATCTTCAGGTTTCGTATCCGCCTGCTGGGTTTCCTCAAGTGAAACGGATTGCTCTGCATGGATGATAAGATAGACATCCCAAACAAGCCCTTTTACAACTTCAGACTGCTCCAGTCTTGATTCAAGAACGTAATATTGCTCATTCGCCTCTAAAACGGTAAACGGTAACTCCCATTCACGCCCAGACATGCGCTCCACCAATAAAAGGTGTCCAGCTAAAGGCTCCTGGAAGACTGAGTTGTATTTCAAAAGATATTTTATAATAGCAATATCTTGATTCAATTCGATGTTATGAAGAATACACTTTCTTCTTTTAGTAGGTGCAAAACCCTCTTGAACCTGTAAGTTAGCTTCCGCTTGCATTTACGTCTCTCTCTCTTTCTGTTTCAAGAATATATTCAGCCAATAACCGGCTCGAATGTCCGAAGTGATATTGATTCCATATGGCCGAAAATTGCTGAACCTTATTCATGTCATAACCCTTTTCTTTAATAACTTTTATCATCTCACGGGTGTCAAACACAACCGGTCCGGGGACCAGATTTTCATAGTTGTCCCAAAGACCCCTTGTTTTACTGTACTCTTCCAGGTCATACGGATAAAAGATCATCGGCCGGTTTAACAATGAAAATTCATAGGGAATCGAAGAATAATCCGTTATCAAAAGATCAGTAACCAATAAGATTTCATTAATGTCCCAACCCGATGAATAATCGAATACAAAACCGGGATAATGCTTTTCAACGTCAACCTTATCCTTTAGTACTGGGTGACTGCGCAGCAGGATCACATACTCATCCCCAAGCTCCCGCTGAAGCAGGTCAAAATCAAGCTGCAGATCAAACTCCTCCAGGTGATGATCCCGATAAGTCGGAGCGTACAGAATGACCTTTTTATCTTTTAGGATATAGTTTTCCCCGTATAATTTTTCTTTCACTTCACTCGTCCATTTTTTATTAAAAAAAAGATCGGTTCTGGGTACACCGGTCCGTAAAAAGTTGGCGGATGAAAGTTGAAAAGCTTCCTTAAATATATCAGCCATGGCATCCGATCCAACAACAACTTTGTGAAAGTTTTTGTAAACATTTAAAAACCGCTTATGCGCACGCTGGCTTCTAAAGGAGATGGATTTATCCTTCAGTCCAAACGTTTTAATAGCGCCCGCGGCATGCCAAAGCTGTATGCATTCTGTCACTTTCTTAAATTTGGCGGCTGAAAGCAGCCCAAAATAATTATCCACCACAACTACTCTGGAGGTTGCCAGGTGATAGGCCGTCCTTGCCATGCTCATTATCGAATTTTCAAACGGGATGAGTCTGGCACCGGACTGGTAAGGATGCAATTTGGGAATCGCATTTTTCGTCGCCAAAAAAACAATAGGGCTATCCGGCTGCAGCTTCTTCAGCTCTTCATAAAGAAACATGGAGTTGTCTCCAAATGAAACAACAAAGGTCACTTTATTTTTCCGGACTGGAAACAGTTTAAAAAAAGTAAACTGAAGCTTGAAGTAAAACAGATACAGCCAGATAGCAATTTCTTTAACCATTTTTAACAGTAAATAAATCTTTTTTGATCTGAGAAGTGGAAATTCCAATCGTACGCGGCAGATACACCACTTCACAATACTCTTTTAAGAAGTCAAATTTGCCTTCCCAGTCGTCACCCATCACAAAAATATCAATGTTATTATCCACGACATCGGAGATTTTTTGATCCCAAGTCTTTTCCGCAATCACTTCATCCACGTAACGGATCGATTCTAGAATCATCTTGCGGTTTTCAAAGCTGTGGTATGATTTTTTATTTTTGATCGCATTGAACTCATCTGCAGATAATCCAACTGTCAGATGGTCACCAAGATCTTTAGCTCTTCTCAATAAATTGATATGCCCCCAATGAAGCAGGTCAAATGTACCGTAAGTTAATACCTTTTTCATCTTGCAATCCTCTCCTTAATGTTCTAATTATATTTACCCTTCTTCCAATAAATAAATAACAGGTAAATATTTTGTAAATTGTATCGTTGCTTTTCTCTCTCGCTAATAATCTTTTCGTATAAATTTGTTGTTTTGTTAACTTATTGTAAATGTTTTATGAATAAAATAATGGGAATACAAAAGAAAAGCTTCCTTATAGAATAGCGTTAATGCACTGAATCGCAGATGGTCAGCCTGCTATTCAGCTTTATGTTAACGAACTCTTAATATATTTTTTACAAACTTACAAGTTTCATGGTATAATAGCCTGTAACAGATGTTCCCTATCGGAACGTCAATACTTATAATATAATCTTTAAGGTCTTTTTACAAGTTCTTAATAAACAATGGCATTTATTTCTTGATACTGTTCTTTATCGGAATGAATGTATCTCACATTTTAAACAGCTACATAAATGATTTAGGCATTTAGTTGCACATAGGGTGCTGGAGAAACTTCCTATTTCAGAAGCTGTGTAATGATCCAATTGCAAAAAGTGGGGATTAATGATGAATAATACAGTGAACATACTGGGAATCGACTTTTTAAATACAACCATTAACAATTTTATAAATACACTTCATTCTCACCTTGAGGACCGAAAGAAGGCGTTCGTCGTAACGGCGAATCCGGAAGTCGTCATGAAGGCCCGTAAAGAAGAAGACTTTATGTCCGTCATTAAAAACGCGGATTACGTCACAGCTGACGGCATCGGGATCATTAAATCGGCCGGCCTTCTCGGACTTCCTCTTCCGGAACGTGTGACCGGTTTTGATCTGACGCTTCGCCTTTTAAGCCTTGCGAACGAGAAAAACTACAGTGTTTATTTGCTTGGCGGACGGGACAAGGTCATTGAAAAAGCATCTGAAACCATTGAAACGGAATATCCGAACGTTACGATAGCCGGTTACCATCATGGATTCTTTGATCTGAATGATGATAAGATAGCGAGCACGATTGAGCACATCAAACCTGACATCGTCCTTGTTGCATTAGGCGCCGGGCGTCAGGAAGCGTGGATTAACCAGCATCTTTCCCGCTTCGAGCACGGAATTTTCATGGGTGTCGGCGGTACATTCGATGTTCTTGCTGGAGAAGTACAGCGTGCGCCTGAAGTGTGGCAAAGGATGAACCTTGAATGGTTCTACCGTTTAGTGAAGCAGCCATCCCGCTGGAAACGCCAGATTGCACTTCCGCAATTCGCTTTAAAAGTGCTTCAGGTTAAAATGCAGCAGATCGCAAAAGTTCCAGTCCGATAAAAAATTTCATTCAGTAAATCCCTGGCAAGGAAGAGCATTTTGCTTCTTCTTCCGGGGATTTTTTAATTCGCCGTACAGTATTTCCAAAAATTTATATTTTTATACTTGAGAATCTATTTTCTATGGTATAATCCTAGAGACCAAATCGAAAAATTTGACAATATTGATGTATTTTCTGTTTCAACCTACAAGAATCGACAAATCGTTTCGACCCTTTTGTAGGTACACAGCAGAAACATATCTTGAAATTAATGAGGTGTCATATGTTTTACGTTACATTGTTCGTATGTTTTCTAGCATCGATCATACTAACACCTTTAGTTAAAAAAGCCGCTTTCTTTATCGGAGCGGTCGATAGTCCAAACAACCGAAAAGTTCATGCGAAAGTGATGCCTCGAGCGGGCGGACTCGCCATTTTTATCAGCTTTTTAATCGGCTTCTGGGTCCTTCATCCGGAAAGCCCATATACGGTGCCCATCCTTTTGGGATCAGCTATCATTATTATGACCGGATTACTTGATGATATTTATGAATTATCACCCAAAGTAAAGCTTGCGGGGCAAATTGCAGCCGCTCTCTGTGTTGTCGTTTTCGGAGGCATTCAGGTTCATTTCATTAATCTCCCCTTCGACGGACGTCTGGAGCTGGGCTGGTTCAGCATCCCGCTAACGGTGCTGTGGGTTCTTGCCATTACGAATGCGATCAACTTGATCGATGGATTGGACGGGCTTGCCGCCGGGGTTTCTTCTATTGTATTGTTCACGATCGCCGCGATGGCCTTTATCATGGGCAACGTGCTTGTCATGGCAATCGCCGGTGTCGTTTTGGCCGGAACTCTTGGATTCCTGTTCTACAATTTCCATCCCGCTAAAATCTTCATGGGCGATACCGGAGCACTTTTTTTAGGGTTCATCATATCGGTCTTATCACTTCTTGGGTTTAAAAACGTTACGTTGTTTTCTCTTGTGGTGCCGGTGATTATCCTTGGTGTTCCAATCTCTGATACGATCTTCGCGATCATAAGAAGGATTTTGCATAAGCAGCCGTTGTCAGCACCCGACAAATCGCATCTGCATCACTGCTTCCTGCGTTTGGGCTACTCCCACCGCACAACGGTATTGATCATCTATGCGATGAGCGCGGTGTTCGGGATTGCAGCGATCCTCTTCTCAACCTCGACGCTCTGGGGTTCATTGTTCATCATTGCCGTTCTAACTCTGGGCATCGAGCTTGTAGTTGAAGGCGTAGGGCTTGTCGGTCAAAATTACCGGCCTGTACTGAACGCGATCAGAAAACCTAATAAATAGGAAGAAACAAAAATCCCTCTCCTGTTGAAGAGGGATTTTTTGTGTTGTTCGGTAAGCTGCGCATCTTTTTCTCCTGCACAAAAAACCATCCACTCCAGGGAGCTGTCCCCCCGGAATGGATGGTTTACTTTGATAACACTACACCATTTATTGATTTTCACCGCCGCCTGGGTGTTTGAAGTCCACAAAGGCTGGTGTGATATTAATGGAGTTGATGTTATGCACGAACAGAACAGCATCGATATCGTGCTGGTCAATGTACTGATAGACGCTCTTCTGCTTGTAGTGCCTCATATCAATAATTCGTGTCTCGCTAAAGTTGCGGGACAGGAACTGGATCATCGGATTCACATAGGAATCCTTTAGAATGAGCACCTTCGGACCGTTTGGCTTGTTCGGATTCTTGATGACGGCCTCAGAGACGTCTCCAGAGAAGTATGTCTGATAATGGTTAGCGTAAGTGCCTTTTTCCTTAAGCTTGGACATATCATAAAATGAATGGCCGCACGTTTTCCGATAACAGATCGAAATTGGCTTTTCCTTGAACTCTGGCTGTGCGATCGTAATCGTATCGGGTTTGGAAGCATACGATTTGGTTGTTTTCCTTGCATCTGAACCGTAAAATTTTTCTGGAGCCTCTTTCCACGTAAACTGGCTCTTCGGAATCGGCCTGCCTACGCCGGGATGCTGTTTATTCATTTCATCAATGATTTTTTCATAGGCATAATGAGCGGCTTTCGGCTTCCAATGATGGTCCGTATGGAAATACATATTCGGCTCTTGAAGATGAGGCTTTATCGTCGGCCGCAGATCGAGCGCATGAACATCCTTAGAGAAACCATCCATCAGCTTATCTGACAGCTCATTGCCGTGGGCCTCGATGTAATCCGGGAGTTTATTCTCCATGATGGTCGATTTGTTTGGCGGCAATGCAAAGTACACATCTATGTTTTTCTTTTTAAGTGTATGGGCGAAGGAATTGATCTTATGATTTACTTCCTTCGTCTTGTCTTTCGGATGCACCGGATTGATCAGGTAGCCATTTTTTAAAGCATACACATCCCTGATTTCATCCTTCTGCATGATAAATTTATCAACCGAGGCATTGGCTTCAATAAACGCCTGTCTACCCGGGAATTGATCATTAAAATAAGCTTCAAAGGATTTGAAGTATTCCCCTGATAGCAGCCGTTCCACCGTTGCATCTGGCCGCATCTTCAAATCCCTGTTCTCCAATGCTGAAACAGGGTTATCATCCTTCAGCCACGTCCATAATCCAAAGCCGAAGATGAACAGCAGCAAAAAGCCAATAAGAATCATATCCGCTATTTTTTTCTTCATCTCGTGCCCCCGTCTCCCTTCTTATGATTTTTAGAACCGGAAATAGATGAATGGGTTGAACGAATTAGAAACCATATAAATAACAGTCAGTACAAGGATGACGGCATAATAGCTCGTCATTGCGATATCCCGTCCAAAAATACCAATTCCTTGAGAGGTCTCCGCTCTGTCCTCCACCTTGTCCATCAATAGCTTTAAGAACGGCGTTGACCCAATAAGTGCGAGCAGGACCACCATTCCATACTGAGTAAAATAGTAGGAAGCATCTGTGTCCCACAGCCCTGTCCCGTTCAGGCCGAACATGGTTTGAATATAGGAATACGCATAGCTGAACGTTTCAGAACGGAAAAACACCCATCCGATCACTACGATAAAAACGGCATAAATGTGCTGGATAAACCGCGGCACCTTGATCAGCAGCTTGCCAAGGAACGCTTTCTCAAGCATGATGAATGCTCCGTAATAAAGACCCCATGCGATAAAGGTCCAGCTCGCTCCGTGCCAGATGCCCGTTGCCATCCAGACGATGAACAAGTTCCAGTACGTCCTCATCTCCCCTTTTCGATTTCCGCCAAGAGGGATGTACACGTAATCACGGAACCAAGAGCCGAGGGATATATGCCACCGGCGCCAGAACTCGCTGATGGAACGCGAGATATACGGATAGTTGAAGTTTTCAAGAAAATCAAATCCAAACATCTTCGCCAGCCCGATCGCCATATCGGAATATCCCGAGAAATCAAAGTAAATCTGAAGGGAATAGGCGATGATTCCGATCCAGGCAAGGCTGGTTGACATGCTTCCGGGATTCTGTGCGAAAACATGGTCAGCCACATAAGCACAGCCATTCGCCAGAATCATTTTTTTCCCTAACCCCATAATGAACCGCTTCGTCCCATAGGCAAAGCGCTGGAACGTCTCATAACGCTCTTTAAGCTGGTGGGAAATCGTATGGTACCGGACGATCGGGCCTGCGATGAGCTGCGGAAACAGCGCGATATACAGTGCCAGGTCGATCGGGTTTTTCTGTGCTTTTTCTTTATGGTAAACATCGATCACATAGCTTATGGCGTGGAACGTAAAGAAAGAGATTCCCAGCGGCAGCGGAATTTTCGGAATATCAATACTCATTCCAAACAACTCATTAATGTTATCCACAATAAAGTTGGAATACTTGAACACTCCGAGCAGCAGCAAGTTAGCGGCCACCATGACGCCGATGATCCATTTCACCTTCGTTTTTTCCTCACGCTTCGCATCTACGATCAGTGCAAACACATAGTTCATCGCGATGGAGAACAGCATGACAAGTACAAACCGCGGTTCTCCCCAGGCATAAAAAATCAAACTCGCGCCGAGCAAGATCGTGTTCTTAAACGGGCGAGGCGATAGGAAATAAAGCAGCAATACGATTGGCAAGAATAAAAACATAAAGACAGTTGAACTAAAAAGCATACAAAAATCCTTTCGTCTCTTCTTTAATTTTGTAAAAAACATGTAAAAAAGTTGTAAATACCCGCATAAAATCCGGCATAAATCGGCCCTACCCTATACTATTCATCTGAATTCTTCATTTTTTGACAACCGTTTTCCAATTATTTTATTACAACATATTGGAAACAAAAAAAGACAAGAGCCGTCTAAGCCCTTGTCAATCCTGGTTACTCGGTAATTTTCAAACCGATATTATTTGCTTTGGTAGAGTAAAAATTAAACGTACGATCTTTATACACCATTTCATTCTTCAGGATCCGTTTAATATTGATCAGTTCATAATCATTGTATCGGATGAAAACTGTATAGAAAGCTGTTTTCAATTGATTCAGCTTCTTGAATGGGACTCTGAATTCCCCTCTGTTTCCGCTAATCTCGAAATCCACTTGTATTTCATTCCAATAGTTCTTCCTGTCTCTGATCAACACCGTGTTGACGTGATCGACATGGTCGCCATAGATTTCAAAGGTCTGCACGTAGTCCCCATTTTCGGTATAGGAATCGATAGCTCGTGCAAGCATGGGTATACGGATGTGCTGAAACTTGTCGTTGAAGAAAGGAAGCTCATAATACGGGAGTCCGTCTTTTATCACGTATTTCTTGTTCTTTTCTCTTTTCAGCCATGTAAATAACTGGATAAAGTCATCGATTCGGTCCTCCATAAACAGATCAGCGGCGGCACGGTACATTGGAACCTGAAAGGACTCCCTGAAGTCATACCGAAGGTCCTTCGTCGTTTCCATCGCTTCGCGGAGTACGCCAATGAAAGCCTCTTTCTCATCCGATCGCACAAAAACCTGGCTGTCAAACGTCTTAAACATATCAATTTCATAGAGCCTGGTTAACGCGGCTCTCTCTTTTTCAACCGGCAGATTCTGCGCTTTAATATGCTGGATGACCTGCAGATCGCAGCGCCGTTTATCCAGAACAGAGGTTACCTTCGTTAGTGAACCGGGGTTCTCATCGGTCCGGTTGACGTAAAAGACAGGCTTTGTCGTTGTGGAAATGGTATTTACATGAAAAAAAACATCACAGAAAAACTGTTTGTCTTCCCCAAACTTCATATCAGGAAAGCCGATGTCATGCTCTTTAAGCAAGGAGAGCTTTACCGCTCTGGCACGAGGCCCCATATGGTAAAACATGCGGGGAATCTCGTACGGTGTGATGCTCCGTCTTTCTTTGACCGACTCATGCTCGCCAATGATGGTCTCTGAATCCGAGGTGACCTTGATCGTTTTTCCGACTGCATAATCGTCACCCGTTTCCTCAAGGATGTTTACGAGTGTTTCGAGCCCGTCCGGCTCCAGCCAATCGTCTCCGTCTAAAAAAGTAATGTATTTTCCGGTTGCGAGCTCAATTCCTATATTACGCGGAGTTCCAGGTGTTCCTGTGTTTTCCTTCAAGGAAACCACACATATGTTTTTATGCTTAGAGGCATAATGATGAAGAATTTCTTTCGTTCTGTCTGTCGAACAGTCGTCGACAATAATATATTCGATGTCATCGAAGTCCATGGTTTGTTGGATGACTGAATCTACCGTTTTGTGGATAAACGTCTCCACATTGTAAGCTGCGGTAACGACGGTTATTTTCTTTTTGCGGCCGAACCATTTGGCCGGCCTCCTTGAAGGATAATTCACGATTTCGATTTTATCACTCTGAAGAAATTCTCTTGCTGTCTGGCGAAAAGGTGAAGACATACAATCACTCCAAATCCATTTTGAATACATACCGTCTTATTTTCCCCAATGGACTCCTGAATAAAACGCAAAAAGCCTTCATCGGAAATCCATGAAGGCTAAGTGCTGCATCGTGTACTTGATTATGCGTGAAACGAATCCGGACGCTCCGTCCGCATACCATAATGATAGAGGATCGCCTCGACGATCCGGCGTGAAGCCTGTCCGTCTCCGTACGGATTGGACGCTTTGGCCATTTCTTCATACGCACGGCTGTTGGTTAACAGTTCTTTTGTGATCATATAAATATTTTCTTCTTCCGTTCCAGCCAGCCTTAGCGTTCCTGCTCCGATGCCTTCGGGACGTTCTGTGTTGTTGCGGAGAACAAGTACCGGAACACCAAGAGACGGAGCCTCCTCCTGCACTCCGCCGCTGTCTGTCAGAATCAAATGGGCACGTGAGGCGAAGTTATGAAAATCAATAACACCAAGCGGCTCAATCAGGTGAATTCTTTGATCGTTTCCTAAAATTTCATTCGCCAGCTCCTGGACCGCCGGGTTCAAATGGACGGGGTAAACGACCTGTACGTCTGAAAAATCCTCCACCATTCTTTTGATGGCGCGAAAAATATTCCTCATCGGTTCTCCGAGATTTTCCCTGCGGTGAGCCGTAACCAAAATCAGACGGTCATGGCCGATCTTTTCAAGCACCTCGTGAGTGTAAACGTCCTGAATGGTCGTGGATAACGCGTCGATTGCTGTATTACCCGTGACAAAAATGCTGTCTCCCTGCTTGTTCTCATCCAGCAGGTTGCGGGCAGCAGCAGGCGTCGGTGAAAAATGAAGGTCAGCGATCACACCGGTAAGCTGGCGGTTCAGCTCTTCCGGGAACGGGGAATATTTGTTATGTGTACGCAGCCCTGCTTCTACATGTCCAACCGCGATCTGCTGATAGTATGCTGCCAAGCCGGCCACAAATGTCGTCGTTGTATCCCCATGGACGAGGACAAGATCCGGTTTGACATCCTTCAAAATGTTTTCAAGGCCAATGAGCGCCTTGGTCGTTATCTGGCTTAACGTCTGCCGGTCCTGCATAATGTTCAGGTCATAGTCAGGGGTGATGTCGAACGTATCGAGGACCGCATCGAGCATCTGCCTATGCTGGGCAGTCACTGTAACAACAGGCTCTATTTCTTCATGGTATTTTTTCAGCTCCAGGACGAGCGGCGCCATTTTAACCGCTTCGGGCCGTGTACCGAAGATCGTCATTACTTTAATTTTCTTTTTCATATTCATACCTCGCTAAGTACAACTGTGTAGGCTGTATGTATTCATTAATGATTCATGCTACCTTTATTTTACGCTGTAGTCAATGATGCCACAATCTAAATAAAAAAGTTTGTTTTTTTCAGGTTTAGAACAATGGCAGGCGGGGTACATATTTTATATAACCACCACCAACCCCTAACCCCTGAAAAGAGAGTTATCCTTTTGGATAACTCTCTTTTTTTGCTGGTTCATTCTTCACAAGGCGAGGCGTAAAAATAGCCGATTTCATGGCGTCCGCGTTCATCATTTTTCGAAAGTCAGCTCCTGAAATCTCAATAGTTTCATTAAATCCAGTGATTCTTACCTTCGTCGCCCGTGTATATTCCCTTTCCAAAATTTTAATGTCAATCACTTCGCCAATTTAGTAGGAAGCCGCCTTTTTGCTGATCTCATCAAAGCTGAGTTCATACGTCCACCAGTTTTTCGCGAATTTTGACTGGTCATAAGGATCGGGTTTGCCCACTAAGTATGACAACAGATCCGTACTCCAGACGAATCCTGAACCGACCGTGTATCCTCCGGCAGAGGCCGAAAAGTAAGCATTGATCAAACTGCCTTTGTATGTGATAACCTCAACTTTTGTAGCCCCGTTGATGATAGCATTGACATTGGCTCTTCCTGTCCGGCACCTTTATAAACCTGCGAATCGACCGTATCGTAAACATCCCACTTGCCCGCTGGACGAAGAAGCTTCAGCGCATACGTTCTTGCTGCCCCGCTTGTACCTTAATTGCTTCCGGATGCCAGCTTGCACTGATCTCTGACGGTACGACACCCTGGAGATACGTTTCCACGTTCAGACGGCAGATGGCATTCAGACGTTTCTTTTTAGGATCGGCGAAAGACACTTCCAGGACGCCGTTGTAGTTCCTCTTTTTGTGAGACAGATACTTTCCTTTTACAGAAACCGCTTTAAACGGCTGATCGATATATAGTTCATCTCCGCTCGTAAGCTTAAATTCCCCCTCTTCCATGGTCACGATGTGTTGTTTGAGCCAAAGCCCCATAGCCCAACATCGGCTGGCCTAAATGGAACAGGAAGCTATTCCATTCAGGATATGCAGGGGTTTTGCTTCGAAAGCACTGTATCGCGCTCTGCAGCTTTCAAGCCTTCAATCAGGGTTTTTAAGTTTTATCCTAAAATAAGAACACAACTTGGACGATAATAAAGAAGAAGAGAAAACGGTGCCTGGCACCGTCAATGAATTGGAATAGACATCCAATAAATAGTTTTATATGATAGAAATGCCATATATATGCAATTGACAAAGGGAGCAGATTTATTATGCTGGGAATAGTAAAAAAGGTTATGGAAGGATACTCTTCCGCTGATGTCAAACGTTTAAATAAACAAGTACAGCAGATCAATGAGCTGGAAGACCCAATCTCTCGCTTAACGGATGAAGAGCTGCGGCAGAAGACTCAATATTTTAGGGAATTGCTCAACAGCGGAAAGACACTGGACGACATCAAGCTTGAAGCCTTCGCTGTCGTCCGTGAGGCTGGAAAGCGAATCCTCGGGCAGCGCCACTATGACGTTCAGCTTCTTGGCGGACTCGTCCTGCACGAGGGTTCAATCGCAGAAATGCAGACAGGGGAAGGCAAAACACTCGTCGCCTCGCTTCCGAGCTATTTGAACGCTATAGAAGGAAAAGGCGTTCACGTCATTACGGTCAATGAATATCTTGCCGGCCGCGACTTTGAAACGATCGGAAAAATCCACCGTTTTCTTGGCCTTGAAGTCGGCTTGAATACATCGCAAATCTCTAAGGAAGAGAAACAAAAAGCATACTCTGCCGACATTACATACGGAACAGGCAACGAGTTCGGTTTTGACTATCTTCGTGACCATATGGTGCTTCACTCTTCTGAAAAAGTGCAGCGGCCGCTTCACTATGCCATCGTGGATGAGATTGATTCGATTTTGATCGACGAAGCGAGAACACCGCTCATTATCGCGAATAAATCACAGCTATCCGCCGATCTGTTTTATATCACAAATCAGATCGTCTCCCTCTTCAATAGGGACGAGCACTTTGAACTCGTGACCGATACGAAACAGCTCTTTCTTACAGAGAAAGGCGTTCAGACCATCGAACGCTCTTTCGGGATCTCCAATCTGTTTGATGAAGAGCATCAGCTGCTTTTCCATTTTGTCCTTCAATCCCTTCGTGCCCACGCGGTCATGAAACGCGATGTTGATTACATCGTTAAGGACGGCGAAGTGACGCTCGTCGACTCGTTCACCGGGCGGGTCATGGAAGGGCGCAGCTACAGCGACGGCCTTCAGCAGGCGATCGAAGCTAAAGAAGGGCTTGAGATCAAGGATGAGAACGAGACCCAGGCGACCATCACGATCCAGAACTATTTTAGAATCTACTCCAAGCTTTCCGGCATGACAGGTACTGCCTCGACGGAAAAACAGGAGTTTTACAACACGTACCGTTTGAATGTTGTTGAGATCCCTACGAACCGTCCGAGACAGCGCGTAGACCTCCCGGATGTTGTCTACCGCAGCCTTGCTGATAAATTCAAGCGGATCGTAGCTGATATCAAAACTTTTCATGCGACGGAACGCCCGATTCTCGTCGGAACGACTTCCATCGAGCAGTCCGAGCATCTGGCTTCCCTTCTCGACAAGGAGAACCTCCCTTACCTGATTTTGAACGCAAAAAGCGAAGAGCAGGAAGCGCGCATCATCTCGATGGCGGGGCAAAAAGGAGCGATCATGATCGCAACGAACATGGCCGGACGCGGAACTGATATCCTGCTCGGTGAGGGCGTATCCGAACTTGGCGGACTCCATATCATCGGAACGGAACGTCATGAGAGCCGCCGCATCGACAACCAGCTGCGCGGACGTGCCGGACGCCAGGGAGATCCGGGTTCTTCCCAGTTTATCCTGTCTCTTGAGGACGAGCTGTTCAGCAAGATGGATAAAGAAGAAATCGACAAATGGATCAAAAAAGCCGAGACCAACTCCACAGGGGAAGTCATCAAACCCGAACCTCTCAAGTTTGTAAACAAAGTACAGCTTTCCATTGAGGGAATCTTCTACTCGGCACGTGAACACCTGCTGAAGGTGGATAACGTTTCCGATCAGCAGCGCAAGGTCGTTTATGCCCTCCGCAACCGCATCTTGGATGAACCATCCGTCTATCCCCTCATCCAGGAGAGCACGAAGGAATATGCCACGCATGTGGCCGATGCCCATTGTGTGGAGGAATTGCCGTCTGACGACTGGGATCTTAACGGTTTGAGGGCTGATCTTCAAACGATTTTTCCAGAACAAACGCTGACCGAATCCACGTTTAACGACATGGAAAAGGAAGAGATTCAGGAAACCATTGATCGGTTTTTGGCAGAGAGGAATCGTCTGATGAAACGTTTGGCCGAAGAAGGGAATACAGAACGCGATCACGAGGTGAAAGGCTTTATCCTGCGTTCGCTCGATACCCTCTGGCTCCGCCACCTGGAAACGATGAACTTTATAAAAGAAGGCATGCACCTGAAGAGCTACTCTCAGGAAGATCCTTACCGCATGTTTGAAAAAGACGCGTATGATGCGTTCCTCGGCATGCACAGAGAATGGAGCCAAGAAATCACCATCCAGTTTGCGACTGTGGTCCAATACAGCCAAACGGAACTAACCGGAGGACAGTAATGCTATCCTTTTTCAAAAAGAATACAAACCATAAAGATACGAACGAGACACCCGTAGCCGTGGTGGAGCCGGTTCAAGATACCGACGCTGGCCAGGAGCCCGCTGCTGAAGAGGCGGAAACGGAACTTCACATTCATCCGGATTGGGACATTGCCATACAGGAGCGCTATGTGTACCAGTTCCACCATGCACAGCTGCCTAAATTAAAACCAAACCAAATTTCGATCTCAAAAATGGATGTGGCAGCAGATGACGACAGTTTTATGGTGAATGCCTTCATCCGCAACACATTGTCCAAAAGCATCCGATTCGAGGAAGTGACATTGCTTCTTCTTGATGCGGAGGGAACCGCCTTTGCACGCAAAACGTTTGATCTTGAGCTGATGGGCGATCTTCCGGCGGGCGCTTGCCAGCCATGGATTTTCATGTTTTCTGAAGAAGATCTGACCGGAAATGTGTTTCCTGCAGATAATGACTGGAAAATTGCTTTTGAATTGAAGAAGAAAGCACCATCTGAACACCAGCTTATGCTCCATGAAAGCTGGAAGAACAGCTTAAACGATGTGCAGAAGACAAGGCTTTATGAGATGGTCAGTAACCTCCCTCCTCTGACAGCCGGCGAGATCAATTTTATGGGCATCGAAGCCCGTATGGCCGATAACAGTGACCTTTCTGTTACCTTGCTCATCCGTAACGGGAGCGATAAAGACATCAAAGTGGAACAGCTTCCGTTATGCTTTAAAGACGGCAGCGGTGAACTGACAGCCAAAGGAGCCTTCCAGCTGACTGATTTTGAAGTAAAGGCCAACACAAGCAAGCCATGGACCTTTATTTTTCCGGAAGCACTGCTTCTTAACAAAACACCTGATCTTTCAGCATGGAAGGTCTATCCCCCGCAATCCTAAAGAAAAAGAGAAACCCTCGGCGGGTTTCTCTTTTTTCCGTTTATTGGGTCAGAAGCTCGCTTGAGGAAGAGGCAGCCATCTCCGGCTGTGAGATAAGCCGCAGCGCACTGTTTACACTTTTACCAATCTTTTGTCCGGGGATGAGCTCTTTTACCGTCAGCTGACCGTTATTCATAAACGTATACAAAAACCGTTTGCGTTCCAAACCCATAGAAGATGGACGGAAGCCGCTGATCAGTCTTTGGGTGTTCTGCTCGAATAGGAATTCCTCAAGCTTATAGGAAAAACGGGATCCAGAGAACATCATGGAATTCATGGGCAGAATCGGAAGCTTCTGATGCCGCAGTACATGTTCCGGCCGATACAGATCAAGCAGCTGATGGGGATAATCGTCCAGTTTATGCAGGTTTGTGATGCTTTGCAAAGCAGGCAGAATAGAAATCCTTCCATAAAAGGTCGTAACAATCATGCTGCTGTTTTCGACTTCAAAAGTAAATACAATCTCATTATCTATGATTCCGGTATTCCGTCCGATGATGATTACCCGCTCCGGCTCAGACCACAGTGTATTCATGTAGGACCGCAGGGAAACAAGGCCCATGTTCGGACCGATGCGGATGTTCCATCGGTATGCCGCATGCTTCGTGATATATAGCGCTCGAATATTTTTTTTATAAAGAGAAAAGTAATACCGATGGCGGTTTTGATATCCTTTAACCCTCAATCCCAGCAAGGTTTTAAAAGAATGATAGTACCATTCCTCTGTTTGATGAGGAACAATATTACTTTTCCAGTCATGGACTTCAATTGCCCCTGCCTTCATGTTGTTTACCCTTCCTCAAATACGTTTTCCAGTAATATATTAATATGATTTTTCCATTTATTATCCAAAAATAAAGTACTTTATTCCTATTATGGTAACGGATAGGCAAAAAGTCAATGTCTCTCCAACCGAAATTAAAAAATTGGATGATTTAATTTGTTCCATGAAACTTTTTTCAGGAAGCACTGTCTACTCCTTTAAAACCACCAACAGTAAGAAATTCACTCCATTGAGAAAAGGGAGATCAAACATGAAAAAGGGGATATTTTTTCGGTTTGTTTGCTTTTTTGCTGGACATTTCATTCATTCTTCTGACCAACCCGTTAAAGCCACAAAATCGACTGAGGTGTACCGGTCAGGTCCAAATACAAAGAAAACAGCTGCCCTCACCATGGATTACGGACCCGACGGAAAAACAACGGACCAAATTCTCACCATCCTAAAAAAATACCATGTGATAGCGACCTTCTTTGTCGTCGGAAAACAGGTAAAAGCCAATCCTTCGGTCATCAAACGTATCCATAAAGACGGCCATTACATCGGCAACCACACATACACTTATCCTTCCCTTACCAAATCAAGCCGGACCCAATACCTTTGTTACGGTACCCGGATGATTAAACTGAAGAAGTAAAAGAACGCGCCAAAAAGAAGGTGCCAGACACCACGTTTTGACATATGTCAAAAGGCGGTGCCTGGCACCCGATTTGTATCAATATAGCTGTTTGGCACCAAGATAGCGGTCGGTCCAATAGGACAGCCTAAAGTCGCTGACGGTTACTCCGCGTGAACCGCTGTGCACAAAATTACTGTTGCCGATATAGATGCCCGCATGGGAAGGCCCTTTTTTGTACGTTTCAAAGAATACGATATCCCCCACTTTCGGTTTGCTTACTGGTTTTCCAGCACTCCAAATAGATGCAACCGTTCGAGGCAGCTGAACGTTCTGTTTCTTGAACAAGTACACGAGGAAGCCGCTGCAGTCGAAGCCTTCTTCCAAGGTGTCACCGCCCCAAGTATATGGCGTTCCGACAAGCTCAGCCGCATCCCCCACCAGGTTAATGACGCTGAACGGCTTGGCGGCCGTTTCCGGTTTAGCCGGTTCAATCCCCTTCTTTTTCACTTCAGCCGTAATTTTTTCAAGGGTCCTGCTGTCGGCGACCCCGGTAACAGGAAGCTTATAAGCCTTCTGGAAAGACTTGACGCTCGACTCAGTCATCTTTCCAAAGATGTTGTCCATCTTATATGTATAAAAACCAAGAGCTTTTAAGTTGGATTGAAGCTGATAAACCTGAGGCCCTACAGATTTCAAACGAAGTCCTGTGGATGGAGGAGGGGCCTGCTCATCTTTCTTTTTCTTTACTTCGGCACTTAATTTTGCAAGAGTCTTACTGTCTGCTGCTCCTGTGACGGGAAGCTTGTAAGCTTTTTGAAAGGACTTGACGCCTGCCTCGGTCCGTTTTCCGAAAATCCTGTCGAGGCTATAGCTGTAGAAACCAAGATCCTTTAGATTGGACTGAAGCTCATATACTTCCGATCCTACTGAATTCAAACGCAAAGCCCCTGATGCAGGCTTCGGTTTAGCAGATACGGGCATTTGGCCTTTTGCAGGAGCAGTTGATGAGGTCTTAAAGAGTAACAGCTGAGTCCGATCGTCCGCGATTCCTGATACCGTTATCTTCTTTTCCCTCTGATAGGCTTTTACAGCATCTGCAGTAACCCTGCCATAATACCCAGTGATCTTAGGGTATTTAAAGTATTTAAGCTCCTTAAGCTTTCTCTGAAGTCTTTCAACCTCAATCCCCTGTGAACCCTGCTTCAGCGTCTTATAGGCTGCTTCTGCAGTTTTAGGAGTACTCGGAGGTGTTTTGATCCCAGTCGTTTGAGTAATCGCCCGCACCGTCATCTTGCCTGTAATCCCATCGATGACGAGATGGTGCTTTTTCTGGAATTGCTTTACTGCATTTGTCGTGATCGATCCATAATAACCCGTAACATAAGAAGATTTTAAGTAGCCCTGCTGCAAAAGTGCCCGCTGCAGTTCTTTCACATCCGGGTGCTTCATGCCGTTCCTTAACACTTGATCTCCTAATGCTGCCTCTCCTTTGGACGGAAGCAATAGAATAGCCCCCGCACAAGCAGAGGAAATGACCAGAGTTTTGACCGCGTTCGTGCTTCCCTTTTTCAAATGCGTAACCCTCCTTATTCGACCATAAGTGCCATATACTACTAAATATATCGGAAGAAACTATAAGATTACAAGTAAATTTTTTAACTCTTTTGTATATTTGGGCAGAAAGATGTATTTTTTGGTGTGATTTGATAGGGTGCCGAGAGGGTGCCTGGCACCATCTTCACACAAGTGTGTAACGGCGGTGCCTGGCACCCTGTAGGAACATATCTATAAGACTAGTTCATTCTTCTTATCTCGGTACATTTTACGTATCGGGTAGAAATGCAAGGGCGGCTTAAGCTTCACTTTCAATTGCGCTAATTTTGGTGCCTGGCACTTGCGTTACACAAGTGTGCAATCGCAGTTCCAGGCACCAAATAAAAAAGGCTCTCCGGGTTAAAAAACGGAGAGCCTTTCAGCTGATCATCAAAGAATATTATATTATTTTACTGTGATCTTGGTTGGCTTGCTTTTGTTGCCTGCTGCGTCGGTTGCTGTTACGTATAGAACCATGCCGCGTTTTTGAACTTTGATTGGGGCTTTATACGCGCCTGTAGAACTTGCCGTCGTTTTTCCAATCACGGTATTCCCTTTTTTGACTTCTACCCTGGATTTCTTTTCTGCCTTTCCGGTAACATATTTATCGTTGCTATCGACTTTGTTTACGTTAGGAGCAGCTGGCGCTACAGCTTCATACGCTGTAAGTTTCATACTGTACGGCTTTGCGGACCAGTGGTTGTTCGCTTCATAAACAGTCACATAATTGATGCCTGGCTTCAGTTTCGCATACCATGTTTCGGCTTTGCCCACTCCGCTTTTATCTGCTATTTTTTCATACGTCAACTTTCCGTCACGTGAAACTCTGTCCACAGCGATGACTGGATCCATGCCTGCTGCAGCAGATACTTCAATCTTCACATTGTACTCTTTCGTTAATTTGAATCGGTGCATATCGCCATCGAAAGGAACGTCAAACTTATCCTTGTATACGGTTCCCTTGCTTATCCATTTCGCTTTCGCCGGATTTTCTGTTGTATCTCCAGAAAGAGAAGGGAAGTTTGTTTCTAAAGCTTTTGCCGCATCAATTCTTCCGTATCCATAAAAATCAGTCAGTCCGGCAGCGGTATTATAACCGGAACGATTAGGCTTGTAAGCTGACTTTTCAATCATATATTCGATCTGCTGAGGTGTCAGTGACGGATTTTTTGTTAATAAAAGCGAAGCCAATCCGGATACCATCGGTGCCGAGAATGACGTCCCTGACACACCTTTTTGGCCATAGGTGCGATCCTTCAATGTCGTCATGATGTCCGTTCCCGGAGCCACCACATCAAGCTCAGGCCCTCTGCTAGAGAAAGGCGCGATCGTGTCGTTATATCTTGTCGCACCGACACTGATGACTTGAGGGTAGGCAGCAGGATAGTTCACACCGTACACCGGGTTCTCATTTCCTGATGCAGCAACAAGGGTGATTCCTTTGCGGACAGCTTCCATAATCGCATCGTATTCAGCCTGGCTCGGTTCCGCCGATCCAAAACTCATGTTGATAACTTTTGCCCCTTGATTGATCGCGTAATGAAGACCAGCGATCACGCTTGAATTAGGGATGGATACCTTGCCTCCGACCCGTACAGGAAGGATTTTAACATAATTGTTAAGACCGCTGATTCCGATCTTATTATCTGTCGTCGCCCCTATGATCCCGGTGACTTCAGTCCCGTGGCCGACCGTATCAGTGGGCGCTTGTAAATTGTTGACAAAGTCTTTGCCCTTAAGCAGCTTTCCTTGTAGATCAGGATGGTTCGCATTAACTCCAGTGTCCAAAACCGCAACGATAACAGGCTTCTGTCCTGCGGAAGGATTCACAAGGTTTTTTGTCCAGTTGATCTTTTTCAAAGCCCACTGCTGATCATACAGTTTGTCGTTCGGCAATACCGGCTCTGCTGATTTCTTGGAAACATAGTTCGGCTCAGCATAATCAACTGCCTGATCCTCTTTAATCTGATTCAGTGTCTTTTCATAATTTTTATCGTTTGGTATCTGATAGACGCTGATTCCTTCTTCTTTCAGGATCGAAGGTGAGGCGGTATTGACCAAACCGTAAGCAGATGGTGCAAACGTGCTTCCTTCTTTGGTTTTTACGATAATTTCTCTTTTATTTACGTTGGCTAGATCGATGGATTCAGCGGGTTGTTCGATCGTTTGTGTGCTGAAAAACATGTTTCTTTTAGCAAGCTCTGTTCCTTGCGCGTGAACAGCTGAACCTAATAGGCTCGTTCCTACCAATCCAGCGGTTATAACGGATAGCGTTCGTTTAAATGTATTCATTCTCTTCCCCATCTTTGTCTAATTTTATGAAAGCTTAATTATATCATTTTTCTTTTCTAGTAAAATGAAATTTCTTAAAAATATTGGTAATTTGTTGGTGCCAGGCACCAATCCGTTATTAAAGCACCGGCGCCCTCCTCACAATATCGCCATATTCCGCTCCCTCTATGAAACTCTTGTAATTCTCCTGTTTAGGGGCTGGAAACTGTGACAGGATATATTCGGTTTTCACCTTTACACCTGGATCCAGCCCAGCTGCAATATAGTGACTGTAGCTGCTCCACTCATAGTCTTCCGCATTCAGTACCATTAGTGCGGCTACAGGATTTTGATGAATGTAACGGCTGACGTCTATTAAGTACATCATGGAATCAATGAGAGAAGCACCATACCGTCCCTGAAACACATGCCCGACGAGATCATATTTTCTATTGATATACTTGGCATATTGAGTATTTAAATAACCCATCGCTTCGCCTGGAGGACTGACGGTCGTTTCCAGAAGAAGATGAGTATGGTTAGGCATGAGGCAATAAGCATGAAGGTTGAAAGGGTGTCGTCTGTTTGTCTTTTTCAGCAGGTATTGGTAGTAGAGATAGTCTTCTCGGTCATAGAAGATGGGGGTTTTGCGGTTTCCTCTGCAGGTAATATGGTAGATTGCACCCGGAAACCAGGGTCGTTGTTTGCGCGGCATTACGGGGCTCCTTTCGATTGGGGGTTTTAAAGGATGGGGAAAGAGCGATGCAAAAACAAGAGGTAGAGTATAATGTTCTACAGCCGTCTTCACTTCCCTTCTCAAGTAGAAAAAAAAATGGTGCCAGGCACCCGCGATTACAAACTTGTGTAAGGGCGGTGCCTGGCACCAAATCAATTGGCTATCTAAAATAATTGTTCAGCCCTTCTGCGATGCCAGCGGCAGCTTTTTGCTGATGGGCTGATGCTTTCACAATCTTTTCTTCGCTTTTATTCGATAGGAAACCGAGTTCAACAAGAACACAAGGTCGCTTGTTGGTTCGCAGCACTTGAAGGTTATTACTTGCATAACCTCTGTTTCTGAAGCCTGTATATTTTACAACCCCTTGCTGAACTAAGGAAGCTAATCGGCTATACTGTGAACCCCGCTGGTAGAACGTCTCGATCCCTGTTCCAGCAGATGCTCCTGAATTGTAGTGAATGCTAACAAATGCATCCACCCAGTAGTTATTGCTTAACTGTGGACGCGAAGTAAGCTGAATGTATGTATCGGTGGAGCGTGTCATGTAGACTGTTGCCCCGGCCGCTCGGAGTTTTTGCTGCAGGATTAGTGCGGTGGACAGCGTGACATTTTTTTCATAGGTGCCATATCCAGCACCTATTGCGCCGACATCTGAACCGCCGTGCCCTGGGTCAATCATAATTTTTTTTCCTCTTAGGTTCGGAAAACTTGCCGGTAGAGACAAGCTGTCATCCTGAAGATTGGTGTAAGTGATATAGGCCATATGCACCCACCCGTTTAATCCCTTGGATGTCTTGATGCTCAGCCAGTCTCCTTTGCTGGAAATCACTTGCACTTCGGCACCGGCATTTAGTCTGCCCAGTACTATATAAGTGGTTCCCGCCCCTTGTCTTACATTTAAATCGTTAGCTGTCACATACCCTTTTTTAATGGATGGCTGCGGAGAGACAGGAGCACTCGGTGACAAGTATTTCTTGGACACCCATCCCTTTGTGCCGTTTGAAGCCTGAATATAGCTCCACGTGCTTCCAGGATCCAAAACTTTCACCTGCTGGCCCTTTTTCAGCGTCATCAACGATTTGCTGGAGGTTGTCGCTTTTTCTCTTACATTTAAAGATGCCGCATTAACATAAGCATAAACCGTTTTAGTTGGAGCAGGTGCGGGTGCTTTGCTGGTGACATAGCTTTTAAGAACCCAGCCTATTGTTCCGTTAGGAGCTTTTGCATTGTGCCAGGACCCTGACGTCTTTATGATTGTAATCTTTGTTCCTCGTGGCAGCTGCATGAGAGATTTGCTTGACGTTGAAGCTTTTTCTCTCAGCGTTAAAAAAGAAGAGGCGTTGACATAGCCATATACCGTTTTTGCTGGAGATGAGGAAGGAGCAGGTGCTTTCGCAGAGATGTAATTCTTGGATACATACCCTTTCTTGCTGCCTGATGCCTGGATGTAATACCAGGAACCAGACGTTTTTAGAATGGTCACCTTGTTTCCTTTTTTCAAAAACATCAATGATTTGCTGGAAGTCGAAGCCTTTGCTCTAAGATTAAGAGAGGTCGCCGCGACGTACCCTGTTTTCGCCGTGGATGCCGGGGCATCCTTTTTCAAGTACTTGGATGATACCCAGCCTGTCCCCTTTTTAAGAGATACTTGGGACCACCCATTCGATTCTGTTTTAATGGTAACGGCTGCATTCTTTTTCAGTTTATCGATGATACTGCTGCGCGTACTTGGCTTCGATCTGACATTTAAAATTGTTGCTGTAACTTTTGCTTTTTGATTAGTCTGGCTCGCTGCTGCTTCCGCATGTGTGATAAAAAGAGATAAAAAGAATGCCAGGATGAGAGCCAGTGAAGTCATCTTTCTCAAAAGCGTTAGCCCCCTTTCTCACTTTCTATCTTTCTACTAATTTTTTCTACTATTTCTATCGGCAAATCGACAAAAAATTCCACCAAAATCCGCTAAAAAAATACAGGTGCCAGGCACCGCGATTACACATGTGTGTAATTGGGGTGCCTGGCACCAAGAATTTGTGGTACATTGGAATAAATTTAACTGGGGAAGGCGTTTAAAACGTTGGAACATTTTTTTCTTTTTGTCGTCATGGCGGTGTGCCTGATTATTCTTCCGGGCCCTGATACAGCCATAGCCACAAGGAACACGTTATCTCTCGGCAAGAACGGCGGCTTTAAAACCATGCTTGGTACATGCTGTGCTTTACTTATACATACCATTGCGGCAGTCGTCGGTTTGTCTGCCATTATCGTAAAGTCGGCACTTCTTTTTTCTATTTTTAAATATGCCGGTGCGATCTATCTGGTTTACATTGGGATCAAATCGCTCTGGTCCATGAAGGAACGGAAAATTGAGACCGGGTATGCAGAAGATTCTGCAGAGCAGTCAGCTCATCACCACAGGCCAAGCTCATGTTTCAGACAGGGATTCCTGACGAACCTGCTGAACCCGAAGGTCGCCCTCTTCTTCCTCACCTTTCTGCCGCAGTTTCTAGAACGAGGAAGCGATGCATTTGTTCAGTTTTCCATCATGGGACTTACCTATACGGTTCTGACCGCAGTCTGGTTCTTCTTTTACGTTTATTTAATCAACCAGATCAGTGTCTTAATGAAACGGCCTGCGACTCAGCGGATCATGCAGGGAGTCACCGGGGTGGTCCTGATCGGCTTTGGCATGAAACTGGCGCTGGAAAAACAAAACTAAAAAACACGACTCCTTCGTCCTCTGGTTATCACTCAGAGGATTTTTTGTTACATAATGTTACAGATTGAAACATTACGGGTATTGATTGGAAAGTTATTTTCATTATTTAAATATTTAACATCTTTAGGGAGGGGAAGAAAAATGTTTAACGTAGTGGGAGTGTATAAAACCGAGCAGGAAGCGGTGGATGAGAGAAATCATCTGAAACCGAAGCACGAGAACAGCACTTTTTTAGTCGTTGGCCCCTATGAGACCATCGAAGAAAAAGAAGACAACGAGCAGACCATCCAGCATTTTTTGGACCAATCCGACAACTCGTCCTTCTCACAGAATCTCTCGGGAAAAGAGCGGCTCGTTTTCCTGGGGGTCGAACATGAAGAAGCAGAACATTACGGTGACCACCTGCAAACAGGGGAATTTTTATTACTAAGAGAATAGGTTTTCCTATCACTAGAAAAGGCATCCGTGCTTAATGCACAGATGCCCTTTCTTATTAAGCTTCAACAGAATCGTTGTTTTTAGCCTGGCGAATTTCATTGTAAAATTCAGCAGAGGAAGCCGTGATATAAGGAATCAGCCATAGGAATCCAATCCCGAATGTCGCTAGCGCCAAGAGGATCCAGCCGATAAAACTCAGCTGAAGAAGGAAATACTTCCACTTGTATCCGTCCATTAACCGACGGCTTTCGGTGATTGCTCCTGTCATGGAAATGCCCGGGTTATCCTTGAGTACATAAAAGGTTTGCGAATAGGCAAGCCCTTTGATAATTCCTGGAACGATCAACAGCAGTGTCCATAGCATCGTGAAAATTCCTATTAAAATCGATGTACCAATAATTTTCAGGAAAGTGCCGATATCCAGGAAGGGCTGAAACATGCTCTTCACTTGTTGAGGCTCGCGCCGTATGAGACTTAAAAACACCCAGTTAAAACCAATCGAAATGGGATAAACAATACCCGTAATGATCAAAGAAAATATGTCTGCCCATACGCTTCGTGTTGCTCCATTAAACTCATCAACTCCACCCAATACAAAAAAATCAATGACGTTTGGAAGGAAAACCGTAAATATCCCCAAAAGGAAGGCCAGCAAAACCGCAAAGCCCCATTTGTTTTCCAAGGCCACCAGTGCTTCCTTTTTTATTTCTCTTATTATCATGCCTCTTTCACCTTACCTTTTTGTTTCAATTCTTGTGTAATATAGTTATTCTTTGGAAAAAACCATTATACCACACCGGTCATTTTATGGGCTCTTTTTTCAGGGAGGTGGTCTCTTCTGTCCTGTCCAGCCAGTCAGCCACTAACGCATTGAATACTGCTGGCTGTTCAATCTGAAGGTTGTGCCCAGCACGATCCAGCACAGCAAAAGATGCACGAGGGAATTGGCCCATGACTTTCCAATGATCCTTATAGCCGACGACCGCATCCTGCCTTCCTGCAAAGAACAGTACGGGTTTCTCAAAAGGCTTCGCCAGATCAATGGAAAAGGAAAAAGAATAGTTCTGTTTGATCTTCTCCAAAAAATCAGGATCCGCCAGCAACGCGCCTGGCATGATTTCCTCCCTCGTTCGGTTCAGGACATACTCATCCTGTACCACTGCAAGGGAGGTGAATTCCGCAGCTTCTTCCTCTGTTAAGGAAGCGATCAGCCGTTTATCCGTTTTAATCACCGTATGCTCCGGCAGCTCTCTTTTGGCATGCTCGGCATAAATCGGTGAACAAATCGTGAGCAGCCCTTCTACCCTTCCAGCCATCTTGCTTACAACTCCTCTCGCAAGATAGCCCCCGTACGATTCACCCGCAATTAAAAATGACTGCCCTGGAATGACTTCATCGATAAAACGTGTCACAACCTCCAGCATGTCATCCGTTCCGTTAATCCAGTGCTCTCCCTTGGTCTTCCCCATCCCCGGGAGGTCCAGATAAATTCTCTGATATCCGCTTTTACCTGCAAAAACCGGTTCCATACAGCCTTCCATCAGCCGGTAATCCAGAGAAAACCCATGTATCAAAATGATTGGTGTCCCTTCCCCGCGTACCTCATAATGAACCCGAACATCTCCAAGATCACAAAACATATACATCGCCCCTTCCTATTTACGGTGCCTGGCACCCGATTTAGCCTGCCTTTCTTATCCTCATTTTACCATTACTTCCCGAAAAGAAGGCTTTATTCATTCATTTGCCGAAAAAGAATAGGGTTTAATTTCGGTGCCTGGCACCAAAAAGGCACTAAAAACCTCAACACCGCAAAAAAGGTTAAGAATTCCTTTCTGAACCATTTTAAGATAGAGTCATGAGGGAGGCGGACGTTACGGATTACTACTACAATATTCAAAAAACGATCGACTATATCGAAGAGAACCTGGAGGAATCATTAACACTTCCGGAACTCGCCAGCATTGCCTGCTTTTCGCCTTTTCACTTTCACCGCGTCTTTTTGATGCTGGTCGGCCACCCGGTAATGGACTATATTCGGAAAAGAAGGCTTGCGCACGCAGCGGATCTGCTTGTCCATTCAGAGCTCAAGATTGTGGACATTGCCTTCAGCTGCGGGTTTTCTTCCCATGAGTCCTTTAACCGGGCGTTCAAAAAACGATTCGCGGTGACACCCACGCAGTTTCGGAAAGAAAAGCTGTACACCTTTACGCTCCCTGAAAAAGCCGCCCTCATCAACAAACCCATTGTAGGAGGACCATTCATGCAGCCGAAAATTTTAATGAAACCAGAATTCAGCGTGATCGGATATGAACTCAAAACCACGAGTGAAGACGGTAAGAATCTAAAGGAAATACCGGCGTTCTGGCAGACTTACCTGCACAACAATAAAATGAGAGAAGCCATTCCAGATAAGAAGGATCCGTCTGTAGAACTTGGCATCTGCACAGACTTTAACCAGGAGAACAGTTCGTTCAGCTACTTAATCTGTTCTGAAGTGACAGATGCCAGCAACGTACCTGATGGCTTGGTTGCGAGAACGTTTCCTGAAACGAAATACGCGGTGTTCACCACACCAAAAGTATCGGATTACGAGTTTTCCGACAGCATTCAGGCAACATGGCAATATATCTTTAAGGAATGGTTCCCATCCTCTGGCTATGAACACGCTGGCGGAGTCGAGATCGAGCTTTACGATAATCGAAGCGCAGATCCTCAAACCAAGCAGATGGATATCCTCATCCCCATCAAATAATCATAAGAAAGACGGCAACTTTTCGTCTCAGAGAGTGCCGTCTTTTCATGTATTTTACTTTTTAAAAGTTTTATAAAGTTTATATAAATAATTGTTAAGAATGTAGAATCTTGTTGCTCCCTTTCCTTGTTCATTGTTATGGTGTTCATGAATTGATTGGAACGTCTGATTTTAATGGAAAGGGGGCAAATACCCTTGATTAAAGAATGGAACTTAATGCGCACCATCGCCTGCTTGTGCATCGTATTCCTGCACAGCACATCACTGACAGCCGTTTCTGTCGGCGGTTACCCTGCGTCCGAAGCTTACAGCCTGCTGCGTATCGTTTTATGCTACGCCACGCCAACGTTTGTCATCCTGTCCGAGATCATTCTGGCAAACCGCTATCCCGATGAGCTTCCAAAAAATTTTTGGAAGAAGAGAGTGAAGTGGATTCTTGCTCCTTTCATCGTCTTTGCGGTCATTGATGCATTGGTGAGCTACCACCTTAACCCCAATATTGATATCGCTATTATGATTAAAAACAACCTGTTGGGAAATTACGAAGGGTATTTTGTTCTGATCATTTTTCAATTTTATCTCCTGCATTACGTTGTAACAAAGTACAGGATCACAATGAACTGGCTCATTCCGCTCAGTATTCTTGTGATGGCTCTTCATTTTAAAGTAATGGAGGGCGCGCACCCTTGGATTAAAGAAAATTTAACGTATTTGAAAATTCCGTTCACCGCATGGTTTGCATACTTTACCATTGCCTATGCGATTGGCAGAAATTATAAAGTCATTGCCGCCAAACTGCAGGAATACCGTTATCATACCCTCATTGGGGTGATTTTAAGTCTTGTGATCGTACTCATCTTTTATATATCCGGTTACGTCAGTGTAGGTTCAAAACGTCTTGATCTGCTGCCGCTAACCGTATCTCTCGGCCTCTTCGTTCTGGCTTGGGGACAGCGGCTTCCGAACATGAAAATCGTGAACCTGATCAGCAATTATTCATTTGGGATCTACCTGGTTCATTGGCAGGTTCAGCGCTACCTGGCTCCCTATAGCGCTCAATGGTTTGATCAAACCCATCTGCAAGTGTTTTCGCTCTTCTTGATCACACTTTTGATCTCGATGGTTCTAATTAAACTGATATCCATTCTGCCGTTTGGATCCTATATTGTAGGCAACATCAATCGTAAAATCAAGAACACGTCACCTAAGCTAGCCAAAACAGCATAAGTTAAAAAAACAGATGCCATCGCCTTGGCATCTGTTTTTCTGTTCCACCATCCGACAACACTTCATTGGAAGATGTTTGGGCTTAAGGTATAATAGGTAAATGATGACAATGGATAAAAATGTTTTCTAACAGACGCTGGAGGTGGAGAAATGAAAACGGATTCTTTGGATTTAAACCCCTTTGTTTTGGATTATTTTTCGACGATTTCTCAGGATGACTTAAAGAAGAATGTATTCCCCAAATATCCTGCAGTTTTTAATTTCATTGCGCAGTCTCGCGGATTTGGAGTACCTTGGCAATACAAAAAGGCCGCAGAGGCTAATAAGGTTGATCAGCACCTGTTCTTTTTCGAGAGTAATTTGGGAAAACAGTATACTGGCAACCCGAGATACATTTATGAACGCATGATTGAACGGTATCCGAATTATACATATGTGTGGTGTTATTCCGGCAAAGAAAAGATTCCGGGAGATCCTATTATTGTAGAAAGAGCATCCTCAGAGTATTATAACTTTCTCGCACGGTCACGATATATTATCAACAACACGACTTTCCCGCTTTGGTACCATCGGCCGGAGACATTCTATTTTCAAACCTGGCACGGTACACCTTTCAAAAGACTGCATTGGGACATTTTATCCCGTCCATTAGAAAGACGCTCGACTCCTGAGTTCTATGTGAAATCAACGAAATGGGATGCCCTATTATCTCCAAATCCTTATTCTACAAAGATCTTCAAATCAGCTTTTAGGTATGAAGGGGAAGTCGTAGAATTCGGTTATCCTTCCAATGATATCTTCTATGATAACGATAGGTACTTGAATGTCAGACAAAAAATAAGAGAAAAACTTGGAGTACACAACGATAACGTGCCTGTCTACCTTTATGCGCCCACTTGGCGCGATGGCAAACATCTTGGGAACTCTATGTTCGAATTCAATTTGATGTTAGATCCATTTAAATTTATTGAGCATGCTCCTGAAGACGCGATATTGCTCATCCGATCTCATCATATGAGCAGCTCTGATGATAAAATAACAGGTCTCGCTGGCCGAGTTATTGATGTCAGCGGCTGGGACGATGCCATTGAGCTGATGTGTGCAGCTGATGTCCTTATCACCGATTACTCTTCCATTGTATTTGACTGGTACTGCAGCTTGAAACCTGTTATTTATTACGTCCCTGACTACGACGATTATGTCGGTCCTTTAAGAGGCTCTTACTTTGACTTAAGCGAACGGCATGCAGGTGAGATCTGCTACACCGAAGAACAGCTGCTTCAGGCCCTGCCTAAAGTCATTAAAGGAGTAGCACCTGATTACAGCGAGTTTTATAAAACGTTTTGCAGCTTGCATGATGGCCATTCTTCTGACCGAGTGATTGACTACTTGCTAACCCGTAAAAACGTGTAAATTTGAGCACCCGCATGAACGGGTGCTTTTTTTATAAAGAAAAAAGCACTGCCTGTTTCCAGGCAATGCTTTCTTGTTTAGTTTTGCTCTTGTGACTGGCCTGCAGGTGCTTCTTCCTGCTTTGGTTGCCCTTCGCCTTCGGTTTTTGCTTTACTTTTTTCTTCACCGCGGAAGTTGTAATCGTATTTCGAACGGTCTACCGGTTTAAAATCACGTGGAGTATAGAAGCGAAGCAGGTCTCCGTAAACCACTTTGTCAGAAAGCTGGAGTGAGTTTTCGGCAAATTCCTGTTCCTTCTGAATTTCCGGATCTTTTTTAACCGGTTGCCCAGTTTTGGTATCAAAGTATTTTCCATTGATCGCGGTAACCTTTGGACTCACAAAGCTTCCGTTACGGAATGGAACAACTTGTTGATGATCTTTGGACAGCAAGTCAGTTCCGAACTGGACATACTCTTTTGTATCGATTCCGAGCAAGTGAAGCAATGTCGGAAGCACATCGACTTGTCCGCCATACTGGTGCTGTACTCCGCCTTTAATCCCTGGAACATGGACCATGAACGGTACTCGCTGCAATTGGGCATTGTCGTATGGAGTAATTTGATCTTTGCCCAGAACTTTGGCCATCGACTCATTATGGTTTTCAGAAATACCATAATGGTCACCGTACATGACAATGACAGAGCGGTCATAAAGCCCTGAAGATTTCAAGTAATCCATAAACTCTTTAATCGATTCATCCAGGTAACGTGCTGTCTGGAAATAACGGTCGACTGATCCATCTCCTGTATCATCCGGACCGATGGTAGCTTCTTCTTCATCGATCGGATAAGGGAAATGGTTGGATAGCGTAATAAATTTCGTATAGAACGGTTCCTTCAATGTTTTCAGCATTGGGATGGATTCTCTAAAGAATGGTTTATCCTTGAGGCCGTAGTTAACTACATCTTCATCCTTCATCTGATAATGGCTTGCATCAAAGAACTTGTCATAACCAAAAGATTTATACGTTTCATCACGGTTCCAGAATGTTTTGTAGTTCCCGTGGAACACGGCAGAAGTATAACCTTTTTGACCTAAAATAGCAGGTGCTGCCTGGAACGTGTTATTCCCATTCGTAGTAAATACTGAACCTTGCGGAAGTCCATAGATGGAATTTTCCAGCATGAATTCTGCATCTGATGTTTTACCTTGACCTGTTTGGTGGAAAAAGTTATCAAAGTATAACGTATTTTTATCTTTTGTGAACGAGTTTAAATACGGTGTCACTTCTTCACCATTCAGTTTGTAGTTGATCAAAAAGTTCTGGAATGATTCCAGATGAATGTAAATGACATTCATGCCTTTCGCCTTGCCAAAGTAAGCAGGATTAGGCTTAGCGTAGTTGGCGTCTTTGTAGTTGAGGACGTCACCCATATCGCTTGAATCTGCAGATGCTTTTTGCGCGGAAATACGCATGCTTTGAATAGCATCATAAATCACATAGTTGTATGTTCCAAGGTATTTCACCAAGTAGTTGCGGTCAAATGTACGCGTCAAAAGCTGCGGACGATCTGTTTCCGCCAAACCGATGTTGATAATAAGCAGCGCAATCGCTGAAACCAGCACGAGCTGCACTTTCTTGCGAGCCATTCGAACCGGCTCCGGTTTGATGAATTTTGCAGCCACCAGAACGGTTAGTATGATGGTATCAATAAAATAAAGCGGGTCATAAGGCTTCAGCAGTTCCCAGATGCTTCCTCCCAGATCCCCGAAGTTTTTCGTTTGAGTAAGGGTCGGCATCGTGATGAAATCATTAAAAAATCGGTAATACACGATGTTTGCATATAAAACAAAGGAAAGGAAAAAGTTAAGGACAATCGTCCAGATGTAGGCTCTTTTACCTTTTGCAAAGAGAGCCAGCCCAAAAAAGAAAATAGCTGAACTGATCGGGTTAATCAGCAGCAAGAATTTCTGCATTCCATTTTCTATACCAAGATTAAATTCAGCGAGATAGCCTGTATACGTTTTTAGCCAAAAAAGAACAACAGCTAAAATGAAAAAACCAAGATGCTTTTGTACAACATTTTGGCCAGCTTTTAAAAGACCTTTCAATTCTTTCACCTCTTCTAGTACCTCTAAAACATAATTGTCTATTTGCTTTTTTTCGCACCTGTAAATTTTAGTCTATTTTATTATAAATAGCAAAAGTGAAAATATGATGAAAAGCAAAGATTTAATTTTATTTTTATTTATTTTTCCTAAAAATTTCTTACTTTAGCAGTTGTTTTCGTTTATTATTGCGGTATTTTAATTGTAAAAACGCTTCCCTTTCCGGACTTGCCCTCAACATGGATCCAGCCGCTGTGAGATTCGACGATCCATTTTGCAATCGCAAGCCCCAAACCGTGGCCTCCAAGCTGTTTGGACCGTGATTTATCCGTACGGTAAAAACGCTCAAATATCCGTTCGCGTTCTTCAGGCTTTATCCCTATACCCTGATCCTCAACCAATATAACGAGCATTTTATTTTTATCTTCATTTTTCAGAGTAAGTTCAAGCTTAACCTCTGCTTCTTCCGGTGAATACTTGATTGCATTCTCCAGCAGAATGTAAAGAAGCTGATCCAGCCGCGCACGGTTCCCGTACACAAAAAGCTTAGCAGGTGCGTTCAGCTTTAATGTTATACGTTTTTCATCCGCAAGAGTTTCAACCGAATGAACCACTTTTTTTGAAAGCTCGTGAAGATCGAACACTTCTTTTCGCAACTTCGTATTTTCCGCATCGGAACGGGCCAATGTGAGCAAATCTCCTACCAGCTTAATCATCCTCTTCACTTCATATTTCATATTGGAGAGTACGGAGTTTGAAAATTCATCCTCCTGAAGCGGCTTTTCCATCTCCAATGCATTAATTGACGATAAAATAACGCTTAATGGCGTTCGCAGTTCATGTGACGCATCCGCAGCAAATTCGCGCTGTTTCATATACGATTTAATGATCGGCGACATCGCTCGCTTCGACATAAAATAGCTGATAAAAAAGGCGACAAAGGAAAAGAATACAAGCAAAATGGCAAAAATATTCAATAGCCAGTCAAAAAGTTCTACTCTATTGGATATGCTTTTCCCTACATATAAAATACCAATGAATTGATTTCCTTTATATATTTTGCGTCCTGCCATCATTAAATCAATGTTCCGCTTGTTCGGATCCTCTTTCCAGGGAACAAAATAGGAGATATCTAGGTTCTCATAGCGAATCTCTTTGGGGTCTGGATTCCATCCTTCCAGCTCTTGATACAGCTTCGGGCGAAGATGATGATAAAGCTCATCGCCCGTCAGAAGATTGCCTTTCGCATCGACCACGTAATAGAAGAACTGCTCATCAGAAAGCATCACAAAGTTTTGTATGGAAGGCGTTTTTCCTTTTATCAGTTTTTGTTTGATGACCGTTACTTCCTGATCCACGAGTTTTTTCAGCTGATCCTCCTGGCTGCTGACAATCACTCCATAAAGCAAAAAATAAACGATGACCATAAAAAGAATTAAAAACAGCATCAGGATGCCGGTATAAATCATCGTCAGCCGCCATTGGGTACGGCTGATGAGGTTCAGGTTTTTCAACAGATTCCAGCGGGAATAAAGGCTAGTTTTCAAGGCGATACCCCACTCCGCGGACACTTTCAATGATCTCTTTTTTAGTGAGCTTTCCCAGTTTTTTGCGGAGAAGCTTTACAGTAGCGTCCACTGTTTTCGCCGATACATCTGCATCTATGCCCCATACTCGGTCAAGAATGGTTTCCCTCGGGAGCACTTGGCCCCTATTGCGCACAAGAAGATCAAAGAGCTGAAATTCTCTCGGTGTCAGCTGAATCTCCCGCTTTGCTGAATTCACTTTATAGCTTGTACGATTCAAAACAATATCATAAAGAACGGCTTTCTCCTCCACGATAGGAGCAAAATTCCGGCGCGACAAAGCTCTAAGCCTGGCAAGGAGCTCGTCAATCTCAAACGGTTTGACGAGGTAATCGTCGGCTCCTGCATCGAGCCCATGAATCCGGTCCTGCACGGAGTCCTTTGCCGTGAGCATTAAGATCGCTTGAGAATAGCCCTTTGATCTTAACCGCCTGCACACTTCCAGTCCGTTTTGGCCAGGCATCATCCAATCCAGAATAACAATGTCAAAATCAGTTGCCAGCGCGGTGTTATAGGCATCGTCGCCATTTGATACCCACTCCACATGATATTTGTTTTTTTTCAGCATATGGACAATTAACTTTCCGAGATGCAAGTCGTCTTCCGCTACCAGAACGTTCATGTCAAAGCAGGCTCCTTTCAGCTTAGTCACTGAGTTCAACAATTGATGATAGCACAATTACTTCATGGAAGACTGAAATCCCTGCTGATTTCACATAATTTCCTAATATTTAATGTTAGAAGTCAAAGAAAGATGGGGGAATTTTTAAAATAGGTCTTTACAAGGGATTAATTCTGAGGAATAATACGAATTATAAAACGAACATATGTTCTTATTTAGAGTATACCTTTTTTCTCACCTCTCGTCCAGACCTTACATAAAAATAAAGCCGGGTAATTCACCGGCCCCTTGTTATACCTTATTTAAAAACCCTTTCTATCACTCGCTGCGTTGCATTGCCATTTTCCCAGCTGCAATATTTATCGTAAAACCGACCATAGTTTTCTTTATACTGCTTCTTTACTATATCTATGTTTTCAATCGAGCTGATGACCTCACTGCTGTCTCTTAAAAGCGGTCCTGGAACTTCTTTTTCCATATCAATATAAAACCCTCTGAGCGTGTCCCGGTATTTTTCCAAATCATAAGTATAAAAAAGAATAGGACGCTGTAAATTCGCGTAATCGAAAAATACCGACGAATAATCCGTAATTAACAAGTCTGAAATCAAATACAGCTCTGCAATATCATTGTGCTTGGAGAAGTTATAGGCAAAACCTTCCGCTCCTGCCGTATCAATGTTGTCCGCAATAAAATAATGCATGCGCAAAAGGATCACATATTCATCGCCTAGCCTTTGCTTCATCTCCTCCAGATCCAGTCTTAACTGAAATTTATACTTTCCAGATTGATAATAATCATCATCACGCCATGTTGGAGCATAAAGAATTACCTTCTTATCCAAAGGAAGGCCAAGCTGAAGCTTCACTTGCTGTGCTTTTTCTTCGCGATCCGCATCATGCAAAATGTCATTGCGGGGATAGCCGAACTCCAGCATCTCTTTTTCATATTTAAAGGCGCTTCTGAAAATTTCAGATGAATATTGGTTAGCCGCTATCAAATAATCCCATCTTCTTGACTGCTTATAAAAATGCTTTTTATAATCTGGATTCGCAGAATATACATCATTCATATCAAAAACAAGCCGCTTTAAAGGGGTCCCATGCCATGTCTGCAAATAGATGTTTCCGGGCCTTTTATCAAGATGCATCGGGAGTCTCGAATTGCTGACCCAGTATTTAGAAGTAGCCAGATAATAATAGTAAGCCAGGCTGAATCGCTTTACCTGTCTTGCGTTACCCGGTATTTTCCTTTTTTCATTAAAGATCCAGACAAATTTATACCCCTTTTTACTTTTTAGCATTTCTTCATAAATATATTTTGGGCTGTCAGAGTAGTTTTTTCCTAAAAAGCTTTCAAAAACCACCGTTTTTTCTTTTAAGGGCAGCCGAATAAATAGGCTTCGATACAGAATTAAAAATATTTTGCGCTTGCTTCTGATGGCTCCTGCTGCATTATAAAGAAAATGGTGAAGCTTAATTAATCCGCTAAAGATGGCCTTCCTCTCTTTTTTCAGCTGATCCACCTCAGCTTTTACAAGTATATTTAACTTCTTCATCGATCGGGGGTTTACTTTTTTTGCTGATATTGAAGCTTTGTTAAAGGTTTGCTCAACCTGCTTTCGATCCGCAAGAAGCATGATGATCGATCGGCGGTAATAATTTAGAAATTGCTGATCAAGAAAATTGGACGCCGCTGCATGATTGCCATAACAGTCTTTCATATCATTATAGATCCGCAAAAAATCACCAACCTTTTTATCCCTTTCGAGCTGGGAGAGCGCTGGGTTAGTGATGGGATCGTTCCTGACCCTCTTATAATAAAGACAGTCCGTTAAATAAGGACATCGATCTAAATAAATCATGGCGGGTATCAGGAAAGAAATGTCTGAATAGCACTCCACCTCCTCATTAAATCTGAGGTTGTGGCTATGTATAAAATGAAGTGAAATTAATCGGTTGAGTACCGAATTATTTCTAAACAAGCGGTCTTTGTTCCGATTTTCTAAAACTTTATGTGTGCGCTCAGGGAGATCGGCTTCTACTTTAAAGGTAATCTTCTTTACACTTCCGGATAGCATGCTGTACTGCCCAATACTTTCGGTCAGGAGCTGAATAGTGGTCAAAGGCAGATAATCATCACTATCCAAGAAGTAAACATAATCACCTGTTGCAGTATCCATCCCTGCATTTCTGGCGGCCCCGACGCCTTTTCGTTCTGTAGAATGGATAACGCTTATACGATCGTCCTTTTTTGCGTATTCCATGATCACTTTACGGCATGGTTTATCAGAACCGTCATTTATAAGCAATATCTCTAAATTGGGGTACGTCTGGTTGATTACCGAATTCAGGCACTCTGGTAAAAATTCTTTCGTATTATAGATTGGAATAATAACAGATACCTTTTTGATGATTATTCCCCCTCCTTCTACAGCCATACATCATGGAAATGTTTTTCCAACGTTTTATTCTAATAGTTCTAAAAATTGAAATAATATCCATGATTATACCATAAAATTCCTAAACATCGACAAAATGTGTCGATATAAACATTAAAAAACCAGCAATGATTGCTGGCTCCATTAAAAATAGTTATAGGGAAGATAGTACACTTGATAATTAGGAAGCCTTTCAAAACCAAGCTTTTGTGCGATAACGATGGAATCATACCTAAAGCTTTCCGTTGTCCAATGAGGGGAAATCCCCATGGTCATGCAATCAGTGATCATGCCATGAGCCATACACGTTGCGAGCCCTTTGCCCCGATGTGATGTGTCATAAACATGGATGCCAATCTCCAGGCCATCTCCACAAGCAAATACACTTATACATGTGCCAATGATTTTGTTGCCATGGAGAGCAGCCCATCCCAGCCCATGTAAAAAGAATGCTTCCTCTGAACTCCAGAATTTCTTAATCTCATTACTGATGATCTGTTGAGAATCCAAGAAAAGCAACTGTGGAGTAATTCTCAGCACTCGATAATCTTCAGGCAAGGGATTAAGTCTAAAAGATGAAAATTGCTCTGGGTGAAACTTGAAAGGCACCCGCTCACCGACTTTTAATCCCACAGGAAAAATAGATGGGATCACGTCCTGCCACAGTTCAGAAGGATAGACTTCAAGATTGAAGTCTTGCTCACCAACTTCCAAGGCTTGTGACTTTATAACATCCGCTATAAATGGCTGCAGACAGGAGTTGAATGCATGGTTTGTACAGACTCCTGCCAGATAAAACATCTCATTAAACGCCCAGACTAATGTGGTGGACGGCGTTTCAACATCATCGACAAAGATCTTTCCGCGGTTTATTCCTGAAATGACTCCCTGTAATACGGGATGATGCTTGTGCTCTTTCAACAGTTTCTTTATATTAGCGTATTGTTCACGAGGCGATTCATAAATCATGACTTGATTGTTCTCCTTTGTTTTAAGAATTTTTCACTTTATTAGTATCGACTCTTAAAACTGAAAGGCGACAAGGCGATTTTTGATTCGTTTCGTATCAAATCCCCCCCTTATATTGGTAATTCATGTATACAATCAGTTTAGCATGCTTTCATAAAAAAAGTGCTGAAAAAGGAACCCCCCACTCAAACTCTCGTTTCCTTCAACTTTATTAATTTCATGTTTAATCCTTCAAAAATCAGGAAATATATTCAAGCAATTATGGTAATAAAATCATAATAAATGGACCCGCTACATATAGCGCATAAGACATATTACCCCTTCTTTCGACAACAAGCAGGGATATTGTTCAAATGGAAGAAAAAAGTAGGAAAACAAAGAGGAAAGGAGAATGGTGATGACCAGTGACGTGCTAAAAAAACAGATTCACCAGCATTTCAACACAAAAAAGATAAAGGATGAGCAGCTCGAAACATTGCTGGTACGTTTCATCCTATCCGTTAAGAAAGGGAAATGAGCAAACTGGTGCCAGGCACCGCGTTTACACACATGTGTAATGACGGTGCCTGGCACCAGCTTTTGACTATACAGCGGCCTTCCTGCTCTCTTTAGGATGAACATCGTGCCTGCCGTAGTGTTTTGCTAACACGTGGCCATAAACGGAGGCGAGGATCTGCTGAAACAGCATCCCGACAACAACAGGTACTGCAGTTACCGGTGAAAAGTAGGTGAGCGCAATAACAGAACCGGCGCTAATATTACGCATCCCTCCACTGAAAACAAGGGCTATGACCGTTTCTCTTTTCCAACCAAAAAACATACCGGTCAGCCAGCATATTAAGTATCCGCTGGCCGCAATAAACAGAACGAACAAGCCAATCAACAATAGTTTGCCGTTCACATGAACCAAATAGGGGGTAGCTACCGAAGCATTGATGGCGACCACAACACTCATGCAGATTTTAGAAACAGGCGAAATTCGTTTGCCAAACGTGATTTTTATCTCTCCTTTTGTCCAATGATTCAGCAGCATGCCGATCACAGACGGAATCACGATCATAATCAGCAAGTCCTTTACCATGGACCATTCATCAATGGAAACGGTCTCTCCAACAAACAGCGCCAGGCTATAAGGAACGACGATCGGTGATAACAGTGTATCAATCAATATAATGGAAAGCGCGAGGGTACTGTTGCCTCTATAGATGGACACCCATATGCTGCTTGTCACGCCGCACGGTATAACCATTGCCAATACAAGTCCGGTGATGGTATGAGTATCAGTGGAAAACGCAATGTGTCCGACTCCCCATGCCCACATCGGCATCACGATATGCAGGATGATAAGTGCTGTCAGTATGGGCAACGGCCGGGAAAGTGTATGGCGGAGATGATTGAAATTAGATGCTAAACTACCTGAAAATGTCATGAATGAAAAGATCCATGGGACTAAAAAAAGCCAGCTCTTCAGTTCGTTCGTAAGCAAAATTCCTAGGATGACACTTGCGGGTGTAATAAATGGCATCCATCTTTCCAGCTGTTGGTTTATTTTTTCTATCACATTTATCCTTCTTCCGGTCTGAGTCTATTACTCTAACAGTTTATTAATTTACAGTATAAAATATTTTAGATTTTGGTGCCAGGCACCAAAATAATAGCACCAAAATAAAAAAAAAGCATAGGATGTATACATACCGGTTTGAATGAGTTGTCCCAATTTAGGATTTTCCAATTGACAAACTTTTAAATTTATTTTACATTAAATAAAATTATATACTTCTTATCAAGAGAGGTGGAGGGAATTGACCCTGAGAAACCTCGGCAACAGACTCTTTTAGAGCACTGTGCCAATTTCAACAAGCCGAGTTGCTTGGAAGATAAGAATTGTGTTGATCATTCTTCGGTCTCTTCAACCCCTTCTTATGTTTCAGTGAACATAGGAAGGGGTTCTTTAACATCCTAATTCCTAGTAAATAGATAAGAATAGTTATTTATAAAAACTAAAATTTAAGGAGTTGGTCATATGGAAAAGCATGACTGTATCCACTGGAAAGGAAAAAAGCTGACTGCAACTGTACATTATCCAGATTCCCCCGTAGGCAAAGAGCGATCCAAGCAGCCAGTCGTTGTTATATGCCATGGGTTTACGAGCAATCGGATCGGAGTAGATCGCTTGTTTGTTAAAACCGCTCAGCAGCTTTCAAAAAATCAATTTGTAGTCATTCGGTTTGATTATGCGGGATGCGGAGAAAGCGAAGGAAACTATGGTGAACATTGCTTTGAAGACTTGATTGACCAGACCCATGCTGCTGTCAGCTTTGCCCTGCAGCTGCCTGGCATTGATCCCGATCAAATCACGCTGCTCGGCCATAGCCTTGGAGGCGCAGTCGCCGTACACTCTGCAGACCGCGACGAACGGGTAAAACGGTTGATCCTCTGGTCGGCGGTAGGAAAACCGTTTGAAGATATCGTAAAAATCATTGGACAAGAAGAATACAGCAACTTATTTATTAAAGGGTATGTGGATCACTTGGGTTATTCCCTGACCACAACATTCATGCAGTCGCTTAAAAAGTTTCACCCGTTAGATCAGCTTTCCCGATTTACCGGTGACGTGCTGCTTGTTCATGGTACAGATGACAAAGACATTTCGGCCCATTATTGCAGTGAATTTTTTGAGAAAACACGAAAAAGAGCCTGTGGAAACAGCAACATTCATCTCATTAAAGGAGCTAACCATACGTTTTCTTCCATCCCTCACTTCAATAAGTTGATTGCTGCGACCACCGCCTGGCTTACTAAGAGTTCTTCTCCTTTGAAGGTGCCAGGCACCGGCTTTTGACACTTGTGTAAAAGCGGTGCCTGGCACCCTTACTTCTATTTCCTCTTGACAACAGCCATGATCGTTAAGAGGAGGGCAAGCAGTACGGCGATGTAGACCGGTGTGACCCAAATATAATAGACGGATCCTGGATCCTCTTTAATAAAGCCTGTGTTGATACTAATCGTATTCCAATGAAAACACACGGGATTTTCAGCATTTACCGAAAACCTGTCTAAATACAATGCTTTTTGCGTGACTCGTGCTACTACATAAATCAAGCTGAGCAACAGCAGAATGACCGCAGCTACTAGTTTTTTCAATCCTTCACATCCTATTTATTTGAATTTTGCGCTTTCTGCCTTCCCATCGCAATACTTTCATCCCAGAGTTTTACATTCACCCTGCATACAAAAACCCCTTTTTCTTATTTCTTATAAAGAGCCGCTAAACTTAACCATATTTGTTCCCTTCTCCATTCCATATCGTAGTATAATAGCTTTTGTATTTTTATTCGGACCCGCTAACCATCTTGAACGTTTTAAAACATAAGGGGAGATCAACTTGAAAACAAAATCAAATGGAATTCTAACTGGACTAATCATTCTGCTGCTTACCGCCGTCTTTAGCTCAGGATGTGCCCAATCGCCTAATTCAGCCCAAACAAGCACAAATCCGGGCAACAATGCAGATGATCCTGCGGCCAAACAAGAAAACCCATCGTCAAAAAATGTTAAAACCAATACCGCCACAGGACAAAACGCAGTAAAAGGCATCCCGGCTACCGTTACATATGTGGTTGACGGCGATACATTGGACGTAAAGCTTAGGAATGGAAAAAAAGAACGTATTCGCATGCTTCTCATCGATACACCTGAAACAAAACACCCGAGGCTTGGTGTTCAGCCATTCGGACCGGAAAGCTCTAAATTTACGAAATCACAGTTGACCGGCAAAAAAGTCGGTGTGGAGCTGGACGTTTCGGAGCGCGATAAATATGGAAGGCTGCTCGCTTACATATGGATCGGCAAGCAAAACTTTAACCAGCTGCTCCTGGAAAAAGGCCTTGCTCGTGTGGCATATGTATACCCGCCGAACACGAAATACGTTGATCAGTTCCGTGCGACACAGGAAAAAGCTCAAAAAGCAGGGATCGGAATATGGTCGATCGAGAACTACGCCCAACAAGACGGTTTCCATGCAAAAGCGAAAGACAGCCGAGAAAACGGAACGGTTTCTGGAGGGAGTTCACAAGCAAACAATCAGGGCAATCAAGGAAAAACATCTGAGGAACCAAAAGGCAGCTGCAACATTAAAGGAAACCAATCGGGTATCTACCACATGCCTAGCGGAGAATACTATGACCGGACGAAAGCCGAGGTCATGTTCTGCTCCGAGGCTGAAGCTCAAAAAGCAGGTTATCGAAAATCACAGCGTTAATCAGTGTTAAAAAGTAAGAGCCGCATCAGCTGTTTACTGCTGATGCGGCTTTTTATTTTCATTTTACGTTTTTGGTTTCATGCCCATCACAACCGTTGATTCAAGTTCACTGGAGCTGACCACCCTTGACAACAATCCGATTTCAGTAAAAGTTGCTAGAGATAGCGGTGCCTGCCGGTCACTGGTCTCCACCAGAAGATAGCCTCCAGGTGCCAGCCAGTTTGGCGCACCAGCAGCCACCCTCCTCTGGATGTCGAGGCCGTCCTTACCGCCGTCCAGTGCTATTCGGTCCTCGTGGAGACGGGCCTCAGCAGGCAGCAACCCGATCGCATCCGTCGGTACGTAGGGCGCATTTGCAACCAGAACATTAACGGAGCCGCGGAGGGTTTCTGGGAGAGGTTCGTATAAGTCACCTTGATATGCATGGCCACCGAAAGCATCGATATTTCGGCGAGCGCACTGAACCGCTTTGGGATCAATGTCTGAAGCGTACAGCTGGATGTCTTCATGGCTGGCTGCAAGTATTGCACCTGCAGCACCTGATCCGCAGCAAAGATCAACGACAATATCTCCCGGCCGTATAATATTTGCTGCTTGGGCAACCAGGAACTCTGTTCGGCGCCGCGGGACAAAAACATCAGGGTCCACTTCGATGCGGAAACCGCATAGCTCTGCCCAGCCAACGATATGTTCGAGAGGATAACCTGCCATTCGCTGGTTTATCATAGCATCCAGCTGTGCCGGTGTTTCCGCCTCATCCATAAGCAGCCGGGTCTCTTCCTCGGCATATACACAGCCAGCACTCCTTAGCCTGAAGACAACCGTGGAAAACAGGGTATCTTTTGAAAGATCGACATTCACGTGTTTTACCTCTTTAGTTTTATTTTGGTGCCAGGCACCACGTTTACACACTTGTGTAATGGCGGTGCCTGGCACGCCAAACGGGCACGCCACTACCTTAAAAGAACGACAGCCCAATCGTGAAGATGACACCCGATACAAGAAGGGTGGTCACGCAGTATCCCATGATGTCCCTGGCACCCAGGCCTGCGATAGCCAGTGCCGGCAGCGCCCAGAACGGCTGCGCCATATTCATCCATGCTTCACCGTAGGCGATCGCCATCGCTGCGATGCCAGGATCGACGCCGAGCTGCTCTGCGGCCGGCATGATGAACGGCCCCTGTACGACCCAGTGCCCTCCGCCGGACGGCACGAAGAAGTTAACAAAACCTGAGCTCAAAAACGCAAAGAACGGGAAGGTGGACGGGTTGGAAACCGAGATAAACGCGTTGGTGATCATACCTCCCAGGCCTGACAGCTCCATCATCCCTTGGATCCCTGCATAGAACGGAAACTGAATTAAAATGCCTGCCGTCCCTTTTGCTGCATTGGCAACCGCGTTCATATAAGACAGCGGTGTGCCGTGCAGAAGAAGGCCTGTCGTAAAGAACAGCAGGTTAACGGTATTAATATCAATCTTAAAACCATTCTCCACTATGTAATAGACGATGTACGAGTAGCCAAGCACAGCGATAGCCAGGCTGAGGATTCTGCTGTTTTCCATCGTCACGGCAAACGTTCGTTTTACTTCAGCCCGGGCGATCGCCGTTGCTGCAGAAGCCTCGTCCTCCGCCAAAATCTTCGGATCAATGCCGATCACATCTCTTCCAGTCGGCATCATCAGCCTTGTCATGATGGGCAGGATGATGAGCAGCGCGAGCGTAATAAACAAGTTATAGCTTGTAAAAATGGTATCCGTGAGCGGGATTAGCCCCGCCGTTTTTTCCATCGGATTTCCCGGAGTTGCGGCTACAAGCGGTATAGATCCTGATAGTCCTCCGTGCCAGGTGAGGAACCCGATATACGCACAGGCAATCAGGAAACGATAATCCGAACCCGGAATCCGCTTGGCCACCTCCTTTGCGAACAGAGCACCAACAATGAGTCCGAATCCCCAGTTGATAAAGCAAGCGAGCCCAGAACCGAGCGTAACCAGAATAACGCCTTGAGCTGGCGTTTTCGCAAAGCTGGCTAGCTTAACCATCCATTTTTTAATAAGTGGCGAACTCGCAAGAGCATGCCCTGTCACCAGGACAAGAGCCATCTGCATCGCAAAAGCCAGGAGATTCCAGAAACCCGATCCCCAGAACCCGACCATTTCAATCGGACTGTGATGGGTAAAAATAACGCCTGACAAAAATAGAATGATGGTGAGAATCAAAGCAAAAACAAACGGATCAGGCAAAAACCTTTGTACAAGGGCAGTAAAGAAGTTCGATAGCGCTTTCATTTCTTCCTCCTATTAATATTGAACTTTTTAAAAGTACACTGAATAAACATTCATCCAAACGATGTAAAAATCCTGTCTGTCTTTTATCCTATTTTGGTGCCAGGCACCGCGATTACACAAGTGTCAAAATGCGGTGCCTGGCACCACAAAAATTCTCCTCCTTCTGTTAAACTAAATGAAAATACATAGATAGGATGGGATAGGATGACGGCTCGAAAACTGCTGATCGCTCAAAATGTGGATTCTTCTTATGTGGAAAAAATACAAGAGGTGATACCGGAATGGACCATCGTCACCGGCAGGGATAAGGAGATCTGGCAAAAGGAAGCACCTGATGCTGAAGTGATCGCCGGATGGAAAAAAGGGATGGAGGAATACACGCTTAACAAAGAGGACTCACCTCTAACGTGGATTCAAACATGGAGTGCCGGGGTGAACAGCCTTCCGTTAGAGAAGCTTTCAAGCCACAATGTGCACCTCACCAGCGCCAACGGGGTACATGCCTACCCGATCTCTGAGACCATTTTTGCTCTCATGCTCGGGCTAACACGCAAGATTCACACCTATGTACGCAACCAACAGTCAAAAACTTGGGACCATTCCAATCTTAAACTTGAGATCCATGGAAAGACCATCGGTATCCTGGGTACTGGTGCCATCGGAAAAGAAACCGCCAAGATCGCCAAGGCGTTCGGCATGACGGTACTGGGAATGCGCCACTCCGGAAAGCCGGAAGAATACATCGATACAATGTATTCCTCCAGTCAGCTGCATGACCTGCTACCACAATGCGACTATGTCGTGGTGACACTGCCGCTAACGAAAGAGACTCATCGGCTTCTTGGCCAAAAGGAGTTCCAGCTGATGAAGGAGTCCGCTTTCTTCATTAATATAGGACGCGGTGATATCGTGGTCGAAGAAGATCTCGTCCAGGCTTTGAAAAGTGGTGAGATTGCAGGAGCCGGCATGGATGTGTTCGAGACCGAACCACTCGGGGACAACAGCCCGCTATGGGAAATGGAAAATGTCATCATCACTCCTCATACCGCCGGCTCCACTCAATACTACGACCAGCGGGTGATCGAGGACATCCTGATTCCTAATTTAAGGCATTATGTGAAGGGAGAGTCTCCTTCCATCAACAAGGTGGATTACACGAAAGGCTATTAAAAGTGTTGATATTTCTTTCACCTTTCCTATCGTAAGAAATGAACACAGCGTATCGCAACTTGTTTCCAATTTTAAGGAAGGAGCGGCAATCCACTTTGCCTCTCATGTATCTTCTGACTTTTAACATATTCAATACGGGGATGTGTTCCGTGATGCAGTTGACGATGTCACAGGCGGGAATCAGCCCGTCCACCTCTGTCAACGGGACGAATTTTATTGACGTCCCTCGAGCATTATGAAGATCCAGAGACCTATGCGGTCATCATGAGTGGCGAAATTGGCGGCCAGGCCGGGCAAACGGATGGGCCATGCGGGGGCGATTATTTTCAGGCGGCAAAGGAACAGCCGATGAAAAGATCAGGATCTTGAAAGCAAACGGAATTCAAGTGGCGGCCTCCTTCCCATATGGCCGAGACGCTCATCTCCGTCCTTAATGAAGAGGGCCTGTACGACAGATGGAAGACCCACTGAGCCGACCTGAAAAATATAAAAAAAGAGATGGATCACTTCCATCTCTTTTTTCATTTATTTAAAATCCGTCCATGTATAATCAACTGACAGCACCCCAGCTGTGACCCTTCGTTTGAATGCGGGATCCTCCTTCACCGCGAGATCCGGCATTTTAAAACAAACCAGCCCTTTGTGATAACCGAACTTTTGGCACACCTCAGGACGTGCTGAATAAATGCCGCACTTGTCCTGCTCTAAATCATAAAAGATGCATGTTCCGTAGTAGCGTTTCTGGTTCTCCAGCTCACTGCGCAGTTTCCTCGGCATAGCCTTTACTTTCTTTTTTATCTTCTTGAGCTCTGCTTCCGTAATGGCAACCGGACCGCAGCAAAGGCCTCTGCATCCCTTGCATGGCAGCGTGTTTTCCATCCGCATCCTCCTTCTCGGCCAGTACCCACAGGCCGGCATTCTTCCATTCCAGCCCATTAACTTCCACAAAAGCTTGTTGAATCCTTTTTTTATTTTGGTGCCAGGCACCACGTTTTGACATATGTCAAAGGGCGGTGCTTGGCACCGCCATTCTACCGCCTTTCTGTACCTTCTTTCCACTGCCTTTCACTCCGCCCCTCACACCGCCCTAGACCCCTCTCTTTCATCCCGGTCCATCTTCAAAATAATTCAAAAAAATCTACAAATTTCTAGGACTTTCGTGATATATTAATCTAGCAGTGCAAAAAATTGAAAGGCTGTGAATCTATGTCGTTTACACGCTCGTTCAAGAAGTTACTGGCCTCGTCACTTGCGATCGGACTCGTATCATCACAATTAGCCAGTCCAACGCTCGCCGCTTCTAAACCGGCTAAAAAACCTGCTCCAAAAGTACCATTTGAAATCTCTGCTCCTTACGTAGATTTCTCAAAAGGCACGAAGGCTTCCGTTACAGTTACACCCAAAAAGGGAAACCCGGGTAAAGAAGCAGTTGTTTTTCAGCTGATGAAAGGCAAAACGCCCGTCTCACAGGCAGCAGTAGAAACAGACATCAAGACGAGCTCCAAATTTTATGCTCATTTTGATTCAAAAAACCCAACCTATTGGGTGCAAGTCTTTGTCGTTAAGAACTACAACGGCAACACCAGCAAGTTTGGCACGAACCTCGCAACCCCGGTATCAACATCACCTACCACACTTCGTATCATGGAAACAACAGATATTCATACCAATCTAGTAGCTTATGATTTTTACAAAGCGGCTCCATCTGACGCAGTCGGCCTGTCCAAGACAGCAACACTCGTTCAGGAAGCACGTGAGGAAGTAAAAAACAACGTACTTGTCGACAATGGAGACTTGATCCAGGGAACTCCGCTCGGAACCTATAAAGCTAAGATTAATCCACTTAAAAAAGGCGAAGTTCATCCTGTCTATAAAGCTATGAACCTCATGGGGTATGACATGGCCACATTCGGCAACCATGAGTTCAACTATGGCTTGGATTACCTGGACAACGCAATCAAGGGTGCTAACTTCCCCTACATCAACGCTAACATCTATAAAAAGGACAAAGACAGCAATCCCAACAACGATAAAAACCAATTCACACCCTACAAAATCGTTACGAAAAAAGTAACAGACCAAACCGGTAAAACAACATCGGTAAAAATCGGTTATCTTGGCCTTGTGACGCCTCAGATCATGGATTGGGATAAAACCAATCTGGAAGGCAAAGTCACAGCCCGCGGAATCATTGAAACGGCGAAGAAATACGTACCGCAAATGAGAAAAGCCGGAGCAGACGTTGTTGTCGCGATGACTCACTCAGGATTCAACGGCGATACGAAAAACCAGGAGGATGTCATCTATTCCTTGAGCAAAGTTCCTGGAATCGATGCGATCACCTTCTCTCATACGCACAAGGTCTTCCCTGCAGCGGATGAAAAATCACTCGATGTTCTTTTTAAAGACGCACAAGGAAATGTCCTTCCTGGTGTTGATAACGCAAAAGGAACCATCAATGGTGTTGCCGCAGTCCAAGCCGGCTATGGCGGAAGCAACCTTGGAATCATCGATCTTAACCTTCAAAAAGTGAAAGGCAAATGGAAGATCTACAACACGCAGTCGTCCACAAAAGCCATTTACGATAAAAACACAGGCTACAAAGCGGAAGAAGATCCTGAGATCGTTGACGCCGTAAGAAAAGAAGTAAACGCAACATTCAAATACGTCAACACACCGATCGGGAAAACAACCGATGATATCTACAGCTATTTCGCGCTTGTCAAAGACGATCCTTCCGTTCAGGTCGTTACGAACGCACAAAAATGGTACGCGGAAAAATACATCGCTGCCAACAAGCCGCAATATAAAGACCTGCCGATCCTTTCTGTAGGTGCACCATTTAAGGCAGGACGCAACGGGGCGGAAGAATATACAGAGATCAACAAAGGCGACTTAACCATCCGCAGTGCCGCTGACCTGTATCTTTATGACAACACCATCAAAGCCATTAAAGTAAAAGGGTCTGATATCAAGCAATGGCTTGAAATGTCAGCAGGGAAGTTCAACACGATCGATCCGAACAAAACAGGAGAGCAAAAGCTGCTGAACGAGACCTTCCCAGTTTACAACTTCGATGTGATCGACGGTGTAACGTACCAGATCGATGTTACAAAACCAGCCCGCTATGACGTTAAAGGCGTGAAAATTTCAGATTCCAGCCGTATTAAGAACTTGAAATACAACGGCAAATCCATCGATCCGGACCAGGATTTCATCGTTGTGACCAATAACTACCGTGCCTCCGGCGGCGGAAATTTCCCTGGCGTTAAAGGTGCAGAGTATGTGATTGACTCTACAGAAGAGAACCGTCAAATCTTGATGGACTACATCACAGAGAAAAAGGAGATCACCCCTACTGCTGACAACAACTGGTCCATCGCACCGATCCAGGGAGATGCTGATGTTACGTTTACCTCTTCTCCAAAAGGAGCCGATTACCTTACTGCGGACAGCAAGATCTCTTATACCGGAAAAACGGATGATAGGGGCTTCGGCATCTACAAGTACGACTTAAAAGGTGACAAGCCTGAAGACTTCCGCTTGTCCCTCATGCACACGAACGATACGCACGCTCACCTCGATAACGTGGCAAAACGCATCACAGCCATCAAAGACGTTCGGGCAGCAAAGCCTGACTCTTTATTGATCGATGCAGGTGACGTTTTCTCCGGCACCCTGTACTTTAACGAGTTCAAAGGACAGGCTGACCTTGAATTTATGAACCTTGCAAAATACGATGTAATGACATTCGGCAACCATGAGTTCGATCTTGGCGCAAGCCCGGACGGACATAAAGCTTTATCCGATTTTGTGAAAAAAGCTAACTTTCCTTTCGTCAGCGCGAACGTAGATTTTTCGCAAGACAGCCTGTTCAACGGCCTGCAAACGAAAAAGATCAGTGCGTCCCCGCAAAACGGAAACATCTATACTGGAATCGTTAAAGAAGTAAACGGTGAGGACGTTGGAATCTTCGGGCTGACGACTGAGGAAACGAAGGACATCTCAAGCCCTGGCAAAGTTCAATTCCAAAACTATGCTGAACAAGCACAAAAAGCCGTTCAATCCTTTGAAGACCGCGGCATCAACAAAATTATCGCGGTGACTCACATCGGCTATGATGACAATCCTGCATACGACAATGACCTCGAGCTTGCGAAAAGAGTCGATGGGATCGACGTCATTGTAGGCGGACACAGCCATACACAGCTGAATGCACCTGTTGTAGTATCAAAAGACGAAGACGGCAAGGATAAAGATTCTACCGTTATCGTTCAAACAGGCCAATACAGCGATTATCTCGGTACATTGGATGTTGACTTTGACCAGGACGGAAAAGTAGTGAAAGAAGAAGGCAAGTTGATTAAAGTGGCCGACCAGAAGGATGATCCAGAAGCAGCCGGTATGCTGAAGAAGTACTCTGACAAAATTGCTGATCTTAAAAATACACCGACCGGCGCAACAGCAGTGAATGCGATGGAAAACCCGCGCTCTTCCGACGTTGGTCCGAGTGTGCGCAGCAATGAAACCCCATTAGGAAACTTGATCACAGATGCGATGCTCGATAAAGCGAAGCAATTCAACTCAAAAACAGTAATCGCGTTCCAAAATGGCGGCGGCATCCGCGCTCCGATCGATGCAGGTGAGATCACGCTGGGAGAAGTACTAACGACTCTTCCTTTCGGCAATACATTAGCTGCGATGACACTGACTGGTGCTGAAATCAAACAGGCTCTTGAGCACAGTGTAGATCAATCACCGAAAGAAAGCGGCGCGTTCCTTCACGTATCAGGCATGAAATTCAAGTTTGACAGCAGCAAACCTGCTGGTCAGCGAGTAGTATCAGTAGACGTCGAAGAAACAAAAGGACAATTTACGGCCCTTGATCCAGCCAAAGAATACGTTGTTGCCACTAATGCCTTCACAGCAAAAGGCGGAGACAACTTCGAAGTATTTAAAAAAGCCTACGAACAGGGCCGTGTAACCGACCTCGGTTTCTCTGATTGGGAAAACCTAAGAGATTATGTAGCAAAAATCAAAACGGTAGATCCTAAAATTGAGGGCCGTATTATCGACGCGGCGAAGAAGTAAACAAACGGATAGGTGCCAGGCACCGCCATTACACACTTGTGTAATGAGTGGTGCCTGGCACCTCCTTTTTAATGATGATGTTCTCGAGCATCAACAACGGTGCACTGCGGCGCGCCCATCCTGATCAGTTCTCTCGCCTCATCTAAGGAAATTCTCACAAATACTGCCCGGTCAAATCCATCTTCTACATCAAACAATGCAAACGCCTTGTTTTTATTGATAAAAATACATTTAAACTCTACAGTTACATCCTCTGTTGCTTCCGGAATTCTATTCACGACTTCACATAATTCCAATCCTGCACGACGAAGTCGTATTGCGGTTTCTTCATCAATACGGATGATCACAAACACTTCCAAATCGACACCTGGAACCTCCGACTCTATTTCTACGACAGCGAAGAAGCGGTGCCCAATCACCAGCAGACAATTGGCGCCGATTTCAAATATCTCTTCATTCATCATGGTGCCCATAACATCGCCCCCATTTTCCGTATTGCCACTGCATGAATTGCACGTATTGCTCATCTCATTCATTTCGCCCGTTTCATACTCGAACATCATATCCCTAACTTTCCTATAAATTTGAGTTTCCGAATGGATTCAAGCTTGTCCAAGCGACCTGTCTGTTCACTGAAAATAGCCGCAGAAAATTACTTGCATCCTTCACTGTCTAGCATATTCGGCTATAGGACAAGTGTTACTAAAATAATACGATCACCTATTTATTTTGGGTGGTGCCAGGCACCCCGCCCGAAAAACTTTGTTCCTCATGGCTGCAGTCTGAAATATACATACAGTAACAGGGCTGAACTAGGAGATGAACTATGGTAGAAATGATTCCAGGCAAACTGTATATCGGGGGTCTTATAAGGAGTGAGGATTGGGGATTTATTCAACAGCATATCACAGCCATCATTAACCTGAGAACAACTCCTGATCATCCTCCGTTCGACTTTTCTGGCCGGGTAATGATTTGGGCCCCGTTGACGCTGTATCATGCTCCGGATATCCCATGGGTGGTAAAAATGATGGACCAAATGAATCAATTGCTTGATTCAGGCCACCATATTCTCGTTCATGATAAAGCAGGTTATCAGCGTTTGGGCTTTTTCATAGCCGCCTTTTTTATGCAGAGATTTAACTTGGGGCTTGCTCAGGCACTTGCAGTGGTGCGGCAGCGAAAACCTGATTTGGATCCCCCTCCGAACTACATGGAGCTGCTAAAAATATACGATGTTTATCTAAAACATCATTAAGGTGCCAGGCACCGCAATTACACACTTGTGTAACGACGGTGCCTGGCACCCATAAACAATCATTCAAACACTCGCTACCTGCAAGAGGGTCAATCCGGATTCCTTCAAATTCAGCGGCAGATAGCCTTCTACCTCAAGGATCGGCTGGTTGGGACTGTCCGGGAACACATGCCGGATCTCAGCGGTTTTCCCGTTGCGCAGCGGAATTTTTCTTTCTTTCAGAGCTTCCATCAAATAGTTGGCGAACGGTATGACAACATCAATATCCAATCGGTTTTGCCTGGCGTCCTTAATGAGCTCATCGACGGCAAAAAAGATCGATCGATTGTTTTTATAGACTCTTCTGGAACAGATGGCATCAAACGTATCCGCCACAGACAGGATCCGGACTAAAAAGGGAATGTGCGAAGACACTTTATTCGGATACCCCGTTCCATCCAGCCGTTCATGATGCATCAGTGTACCCAGCAGGATTTCCTGAGGGAGCCCCGCATCTTTTAATAGATTGTAGCCATACTGCGGATGCTTTTTCATGGTTTCATACTCTTCGCCCGTCAATCGCCCCGGTTTGTTCAGGATGGCCGGGTCGATCTTGAATTTGCCCACATCATGAAAAATGCCCATCTGTGCCAGCATGTTTTGTTCATTCTTGCTCACATACAGCACCTGGCCTATTTTTTTTGCGACGAGGACAACATTCAGACTGTGCTGATACAAATATTCATCCTGGCTGAGCTGCTCCTTCAGCTGAATGAGTGAGATGTTGTCCCTGATGTCCAACCCAGAGAACGCCTCTTTTATGCAGACCGCATCCTCATTCGTTAAAACTTCCTTTTTATAAATGGAAGCATACTGCTCTTTCAGTTTTAAAAAAGTCTCTTGGTATACCTTTTTCACTTTTTCCTCCACTGGCAGAGGCTTCTGCTTGATGCTGTTCCTTTTGATCGTATGCACATCATACTTCGCCAGCAGGCGCATATGAATTTCGTTGATGATCGTTCCTTTTCGAAGGAGCAGGATGCTGCTAGCGGAATACAGATCTTCTAACAGCTCCTGCCCTATTTCAACCTTTACCTGATCCATGCCTCATTTCCCCCAATTCTTGTGTTTGCTTCAGGTAAATCGAACCTGATTTCGTCCGCTTTGTTTTGCTGAATATAAGCCTTCATCCCAAGCTCTTTATGTTCCCAGCGCAAAAGAGCTTCCACACTTACGAACATTTCTTCCTTCCTCTTTTACCCGGTACAAAGCCGCTCAGCGTTCTTGATCCGCCCCATAGCCATAAGTAACGCAGCTTTCCCTTCGTTCTATGTATCCGTATTCCCAGGCTGAGCGCCGTATAAGACGCTGCTGCGGCAATAAGTATAGAGAGCAGCACGAATGGCAGCTCAATGGCAAGTAATGATATTCAAAGTCATGTTTTGCATGTCTCCCGGTCGTTTACGTAAAACGTATAGTCATATACCTATTATCGGTCCAATGGCCTTTACTTTTTATAAAGCAGAAAAATACCGAGGGCTGCTGCCCCCGGCATTATTAAACTATAATTTAAACTTCGATACGACGTCCTGCAGCTCTTCAGCCAGATTGGTGAGAGCGGTGGCTGCCGCATTCACTTCCTCCATGCTGGCGAGCTGTTCTTCTGAAGCTGCGACTACTTCTATCGCGCTGGCGGATGTCGTTCCTGCTACGTTCGACATCTCCGAAACATGACCGGAAACGTGGTTCACTTCCTCATTTATCTTTTGAGATGTAGAGGAGATCTTCTTGATCTGCTCTGTCACTTGGACGATCGCGTTCAGAATGGTCGTAAACGATTCATTGGTCTTCTGAGCGATCTCCAATCCTGAGTCCACTTTTTCCTTCACATCATGGATTGAGGCTACCGTATTTTTCGTTTCTTCCTGTATGTGTTTCGTCATTTTTGAGATATCAAGCACCGATTTTCGTGTCTGGTCGGCAAGCTTGCGGACTTCATTCGCTACGACGGCAAACCCTTTACCGGCATCTCCTGCGCGTGCTGCTTCAATGGCAGCATTGAGTGCAAGCAGATTCGTCTGTTCAGCGATGTCATTGATGATGTTAAGAATGGAACCGATCTCTACGGAACGCTGGCTTAAATCATTTAATGCCTGGTCGGTTCCTGCCACCGAATGTTGAATGGAATCCATCTGCTCAAGGGTGTCAAGCACGAGTGCCGAGCCGTGGTGGGTCTGTTCACTGGCGTTCTCGGCCAGTTCAAGCACCAAGGCAGCATTTTCTGAGATCTGCCCCACCGCGTTCTTGCTTTGCTCTACTGAGCGAACGGATTCATTCGACATTCTCGTTTGACTTTCGGCCCCTTCCGAAACCTGTTGAATGGACGCCGTAATCAATTCGCTGCCCTTCATCGTTTCATCGGCACTTGCCATCAGCTGTTCTGCTGAAGCAGCAACCTGTCCAGATCCATTTCCGACTTGGGTAATAACAGCTCTTAAGTTATCGATCATCTGAGCGAACGACTGGTTTAACGCAAACACTTCATCTCTCGTCCGAACCGCAATAGCCGGCACAGCCAGATTTCCGTTCGCAACTTCCTCAGCGTTCTCCGTAATCTTTTTCAGCGGTGTTACAATTTTGCGGGTGATACTGATGGAAAAAATAAGGCTGCCGATGACCAAAACGATAAGAGCGATCATGGAGAATAGAATCATTCCTTTGATCCTTTCCTTTAAATCGGACTGCATCCATTCGTACTCGTTATTGATCAGCAGTTTCAGCTGGTACACATCATTGATCAATCCTTTTGTCCTGAGAGACTGCCGTTTGATCTCGGCCTGGTCACCTTCTTTTACAGCCGTACCGGACTCGCTTTTAAGCTCATCGAATTTACTTCCGATCCGTTCGATCAGCTGCGTTTGTTTTTTATCGGTCAGCCCTTTTCTCAGCATCTTGTAATCAGAAGTGAGTATTTGAAAATCTTTGGTCACATCGTTCGTATTGCTCGCTGAAATGTTCAGGGAGTACGCACTTAATGATTTTTCAAGGCTCTTGGCGGAGCTGTTCAGCTCTTCAATTTGAACGAGAATGTTTACTAGTTTTTCGGTCGATGAATTCAGTTTCGTCATTCCAAAAATGTTGTAGCCGATGATGATGACAGACAGCAGCAGCGGCACGATCGATATCATTAAAATTTTAGTTTTCAATTTCATGGTGTAAGCTCCTTCTCGCCTCTACAGCTGGATGTGAATCGTTCCCTGAGAGATTCCTTCCTTTAACTCATTCAATCTGGCTTGCTGCTTGGCGTTCAGTTGAATCACCCGAACCGGTGCAATATCGATGCCGCCCTCTTTTATGCCGAGAACGCTGTCTTTTTCTCTTAATTGTCCTGTTTTAGCCATCTCTTTTGCCGCTTGATAGATCGCGACATCCACCTTCTTCACCATGGAAGTGGCAACCGCTTTTTCTGCGAGGTAATACTGGTCCGTATCGACACCAAAAGCATAGACTCCTGCTTTTTGTGTTTCCAGCAAGGCTCCCACTCCTGTAAATCCCGCCGGAGGGTAAATATAGTCCGCCCTCTTGGTAATCATCCTTTTAGCCATCTGTTCACCAAGCTTATCATCATCAAACGTTCCCGCAAATTCAGAAATCACTTTTGCCTTGGGATTCACTGCCCTTATGCCTTGGATATAGCCTTTTTCAAACTTCCGGATCAGCGGAACATCCACTCCTCCGATGAATCCAGCCACATTGCTTTTCGTCTTCATTCCGGCAATCGCCCCGACGAGGTAGGATCCCTCTTCCTCCTTAAAGGTAACGGAATAGACATTGGAAAGCTTGGACTGAGAATCAATGAGCAGGAATTTCTGCTTCGGATACTTTTGAGCGACCTTTTCCAAATCCTTCTGCATGGCGAATCCAAGCCCGATGACAAGGTCATTTCCTTCTTTTACAAGAGATTGAATCCCCGCTTCATAGCTCTCGCTGGACTTAAGCTCACGATAGTTGAAGACGATGTCCTCCTCGTCGCGCGCTTTTTCCAGACCGGCAAACCCTGCATCGGAAAATGACTGGTCCCCAAGCCCTGCATCCGACAGCATGATACCGATCTTGACTCTCTTTTTAGCCGCAAAGGCCGGCTCTTTCGCAGTCGAACAGCCGTTCAAACTCAAAAGCAAAGCGGCCGCTATGAACAAAATCACTGTATATTGTTTCATGCTTTTCACCCTTACTCAGTAAATTTACTACTCTAGTAATAACGGCAAAAATTGTCGAAAGTTAACAGGAACGATAAATGTTTAAATTTTCTTGCAATAACAAAAAGCGCCCAGGCATAAGCCACAAATTTATTCCCTCATAAAACTAGCATCCCGCAGGATACCAGTTTTTGCGTTTATCCGTTCATGGCCTTTTTTTTCAATAGTGATTAACTTGTCCGTATCCACTTCTCTGCTATTTGCATTTAATAGAGTAGAAGGGAGGTGTTCTAAATGGGAAAAGAAAAAAAATCTGGTAAAAAGATCTATTGTGATCCCAAGTATATTATTTCCGACAAATATACTGAAAAAGAAGTAACCTTCGTTCATCCTGTCGTCCGTATTGAAAGAGAACATATCAAATATGTCCCTCGCCATGTTTATAAAGAAGAAACGAAAAAAGAGACCTATGATCCGGGGTATCCAACTAAATGTGATTGCAAAAAGAAAAAGAAGAAGGACTATTAATGACAAAGCAGGTTTAGGCCTGCTTTGTTTTCGCTCTGAGCGATCTGTTTTAATGATTATCGTTATTTATTTTTATTTTCAATGTGTCTGAATCTTTGGTAGGTGTGAAATCAACACTTGCTAAAAGGGGACCTGCCACTTTTTGTCCCCTTTTTTTCTTGTTTTGGAATTCATCGATGTTTGTTACAGGGGTCTTCGCTGCTTTAATGGTGTATTTGGAATTCAAATTTAACTTTACCCTTGCTTCTTTATTTTCATTTGTAATGACGAAAAGACTTTTTGGCAGTACAGCGGACTGATCTGTTTCTGTTCCATCCGTTGTAACCGTAAGTAAGTAATGCTGATTTTTTTCCTGTGTATTAACAATTTGCAAGGTGATCTCCTTGGACCTTAAATGGTCCTTTTCTCCTGGGGAAGAACAGCTTGCTAACAAAATGATAAGCAAGATACTTTTAAGGTATTTCAGCATAACTCCTCCTTTTTTCCTATTTTCAGATTGTTACATTAACGTATTAGGAGGTGATGTGAAATATGAAGAAACTTAGCTTTTTATTGTTATGTTTGTTCATTGTTGTTCCTCTGTTCACTCCCAAGGCAGCCCCTTTCCAACAAGAAAAATATGGAGGAACTGGTCAGCTCTATGATAACATCGGTTTGCTAAAACTGGAAAAAGAGAAAGCCTCAAGATTAAATGAAAAACTTAAAAGTGCTAAACTCAACCCTGTAAAAGAATTTAGTGCAAGTGAACGAATAAGAATAAAAAATATACAAAATAAATTTATGTCTGTTAGTTCTCAAGGGGATATTATACAAGGAAAACATAGCCCAGTTCTTAATAGCAGGATTTCATTTACCAGTTCTGCAGTTCCTCCATTTTCTGACGATGATAGAGTGAAAGTGACAAAAACGGATGCAAGTCCGTACAACGCGATGGCACAAATTGATTTTAAAGATGCAAGGGGCGATTGGTATGCATGCTCCGGAACCTTTTTAAACAAAACGACCGTACTTACTGCAGCTCACTGTGTATTTGATGCATATACTCATAAATTCCATTCCTATTGGTCTGTCTATCCTGCGGATAATAATAGTACCCTCCTTCACAGCGGATGGTCATCCACCAAAGCTTATGCGCCGATTGGATGGGTAAACTCGACTCCTCCCAGCCAAGGGAAAATCTATTTAAGAGATGTACAATATGATTACGCCGTCATAAAAATTGACTCCAGCCATTCCCATCATCTGCCTATCACTTCGACTGCTTCCGGAATTGGAAACTCTATCATTTCATTTGGGTATCCCACTGATAGAGGGGAGGGTTCTGGATACTATTATTTGTATAAAAGTGCTGGATCCATAACTGATGTTCAATACAATGCCATCATTCATTCTTCGTATGTGACAAGTGGAATGAGCGGGGGGCCCATTTTAAGATCCAGCTCCATTATATCGGTGAATAGTACGTACAATTGGAGTGCGAAGTTCGGTTCAACTCATGTTAATACTATAAATGAATGGAAATCCCTGCCGTACTAGAAATAACCCGGGGAAACGTAAAAAAGAGCTGACTCCCTTTTATGAGTCAGCTCCTCTGCTGTTCCAAACCATCTAAATGTGCTTTATTACTTCTTCATTTTTATGAGCTTTTTCAATTTCCCCGTAATCCGGTTGATCATTGTAAACGACATGAGGGATATGTTGTTATTGCCCGTTTTATACAGATCAATGTACCGGTCATCGATTCGGATAAGCTGAGGTTCGAAACGGTCGAACTGGGCGGCACTGATTCTTACATTATCATTGATCAGCCGGTAGGACAGATCATATGAACCATGCCTCTCAAGAAAATACTTCCATGGAAGCTGGAACTGTGAGTCGTCGACCTTCTGAAAAAAAATCTTTTCCTTCGATCGCCTGTCCCTCATAAAGAAACTAATGTTAGGGTTCGTGCCTGGAGCCGAGAGCCAGATTTTTTGGTCATCACAGGTGATATGCGAGATTCGGAGATTTGAAACGAGCAGCGATAAATTTTGCTTGCCCGTAAAGTATATTCTGTTGTTGGACTTCTGCTCTGTCAGCGGAGTCTCCACCATCCTGCTGTTAATACGGAACATACTTTCCGTGCCGTTCATATCCCTGAATTCCACATACACATCGAAAATGTTGGATTCCTGCTGGCGGTTCAATTCTCCTGAAGCGGAGAAACCCCCATCACTGTCCGGCACGAGCGGCAATACGATCCGATCTGTAACATCCGTTCGGGATCTAAGAATGATAGATGCCTGTTCCACATCAAAAACATTTGGAATTCTCAGTCTGCTGACTGATATGCGATGTCCCTCGTACTGTATGCTTCTGATTTTAACAAAGTTAGCAAGCAGCACTTTAATACGGTAAAATTCATCTGGAATCCGTCCAGAGCCATCCCTGAAGAACGGCAGCGCCCAATAATAGTGATCACCTTCTTCGACGATTGGCCCGGTCGGTTCTTTAGCCAGGTAGGACAGAAGTTCATCCGTTAGACCGTTTAAGATCATGTAGATGTAAAGATTTCTTAGGACACCCAGATCATTGTCATACACATTTTTTATATCACTCAGGACAGCTTTTACTTCACGCAAATAAACGTCCCTAAATGTTTCATCCTCCACGATCCCCTTGATCGGGAAGAACAATCGGTCAATATTTCGCTTCAGAAAAGCGGTCTTTAGTTCTTCATCCTGCAGGCTGTCAAAGTAATTCAATTGATGCTGCAAAGAGCTCATGCGGTCGAGGAAATTTTTTATATCGTTTTTCATTTGGGTAATCGACTTGTTATCCGTCTCTTCCTCACGTTTTCTCCACAAGTAGACGGTGTCTGTAATAATGTTGATCTTCTTTGCCTTCGTGAACGCTTTATGGACCATCGGCCGGTCCGCATACAGCATTCCCGGCGGCATGAAGCATTCGTTCTCGATCATGAAATCGCGTTTATAGATTTTGTTCCAATAGAAGCCATCGTAGAAGATATCCGGAAACTCCAGAAGATGGTTCACTTCCCTCGGACTCATCCAAACATCACGTTCCCGTTTATAGATGATCTCCTTCTGAATTCCATTAACAAGAATGTTCGGCTTCCCGATCACGATATCAGAATCTGTTTCTTTCGCCTTTCGATACAGCTTCTCGTACGCATCCAAAGGAACGATATCATCTGAATCCATGACGGTCACATATTCTCCGGTTGCACGTTTAAGACCGTTGTTGCCGGCTACCGCACCTCCGCTGTTCTCCTGATGAATGACCGTAATGTTATCGTATTTTTCGCGGTACTCCTCAAGAATCAGGTGGCTGTTATCAGGGCTGCTGTCATTGACCAGAATAATCTCGATCCCTTTTAGCGTCTGGTTAACGAGAGATTCCAGGCAATCTCTTAAAAATTCTTCCGTGTTATAGACTAATGCAACGACACTCAGTTTATAGTTATTCATCTTCCTTCACCCAACTCGTATCTGATTATGCTGCAAATTCGCTGGACAATCTCTGTTTCCAGCTCCGTATACATCGGCAAACATAAGATGCGTTCACTGACGGAAGAAGCGATCGGCATATCCTGCTTATACTCCGCATAACAGCTGAATTCCGTACACAACGGATAAAAATACTTCCTCGTAAACACGTTGTAATTCTTTAACGATTCATGCAGCTGATCTCTTGATTCCTGATCATTCAGCAGGATCGGAAAATACGAGTAGTTATGCTTCACGTTCACCATAGGATTCGGCAGGTGGCGGATCGCTTCCACCGAGCTCAAATGTTCGATGTACGTCTCATGGACGAGCTTCCTTTTATGGATATCCGCATCGATCGTTTGCAGGTTGCTCAAGCCCATCGCCGCCTGAAACTCATTCATCTTGGCATTGGTGCCTACATAGTCCACCGAATCAGGAGAAGTGATTCCAAAATTCTTCAGAGCTTTCAGCTTCTGTGCTAATTCGCCATCCTTGAAAGCCAGAAGTCCTCCCTCGATCGAATGAAACACCTTTGTCGAATGAAAGCTGAACATGGAAACATCTCCATAATCGGCGATGCTTCTGCCGTTCACCTCTACCCCGAAAGTATGCGCGGCGTCATAGATCACCGCCAGGTTATGCTTTTGAGCCAATTCTTCAATTCTCTCAAGATTGCACGGCAGACCAAACACGTGAACGGCCATGATTGCACTTGTACGGCTTGTAATGTGCTTTTCGATCTGATCGGCATCGATCGTGAAGTTGTCCCTCTCAATATCGCAGAAAACTGGCGTCAAACCGCAGTTGACGATGGAATGAACCGTAGATGCGAACGTAAACGGAGTCGTGATGACTTCGCCTTTCAAATCCAATGCCTTAATCGCTGTTTCCAGCGCCAGGTGGCCGTTCGTGAACAGCTCCAGGTGATCGGCACCCAAGTATCCTCTTAAGTTCTTTTTAAAGTTTTCATGCAGCGGCCCATCGTTGGTGAGCCACTGGTTCTCCCAGATTCCCCGGATATACTCCTGGTAGATGTCGAAGTCTGGAAGTTTCGGCTTTGTCACCTGTATGGGTTTCTCTAGCTTTAATTCAGTGATCATGTCAGTTTCTCCAGTCAATGAGACATTCAATGGCATCCAAATCGAAAACAGGCATTCCGGTCATCTCTTTCATCATCTTGCGCTCGCTGTAGGAGTCATCAATAAAAATGGATGGCTTTTCATTTTTAATATATTTGTGCTTGTCGTCCTCTTTTGTAATATGAACGATGTCGCTGAAGATGCTGTGGTCCACCTTTAAATGAGTCAACGTTTCTCTGATATCCCTTGCATGCTTCGTAATAAGGACCAGCTCGATGTCCTTGTTGATGCACTGATAAATGAACATCATAACCAATGGGTTGATTTTCTCATCCTTTGTAATCGCATCATCAAAATCAATAAATACCCGCTCATACTCAAAATCCAGTGTAAAACGATTGATCAGCGCCCGGTCGACTTCGATCGTAAAATGGTTTTCGATCACATCGAGCTTGTACTCCTGACGATCAAACAGGCTCAGCAGCGGAAAGTTAATGCCTTTATTGCGGTACAGGCTCATCGTTCCAGCGATTCGCGGTGAGATCTCCAACAGCTTGAACTCGCCGTGTCGATCCTCCTTCACTTGAAAGAACCACATGCCTCGGAAATTCAGCTTCTGATTGATCTCTTCTGCTATCTTCCGAACGACAGCCGCCGGTTCCAGAGAAGCCGAGTTCACACTGATCCCGCTCTTGATCCGTTTTCGTTCACGCATCCCGACAAACTTCAGCTCACGGTTAAAATCAGAAAAACAGTCGATCGTATATTCCTTGCCCGGAAGATACTCGAGTGCAAGCAGATCTTTATTTTTCTCCATATGGTACTCCAGCTCGCTGCGGGTTTTCGCCAGAGCCACCCCTTTAGAGCCCTGACCGACATCCGGCTTTAAGAACACCGGATATCCAGCAATATCATCCGCTGTTCGGTACATGGCCGGGACAAAGAGAGAATCAGCGAAATACTCGTACGTTTTCTTTTTCGAGCGGCAGATCTCGCATGTTTCTTTTGGCGAGGTGATCACTTCAGCATCGAGCACATCCTGATGCTGGGCGAGCTTTAAGACCGCACTGTCATGAGCGGGAAAGATATAGTCGATGTGATGCCTCTTCACGACTTCATTGATGTGATCGATGAAATCCGGAGCGTCGATGTTCGGAATTCCATCAATATAGTGTTGATAAACATACTTTCCGTGATCGGAAACACTTGACCCGCCGAATAACTTGTATCCCTTTACAAATCGAAGGGCGTTGTTAATCTCAAGGCCGATCTCAGAACCGCAGGGAAAAACCAGGACATTCTTCTTCAAAACTGCAGACACCTCTTTTTACGTTGGTTATTATCGAAACCTTATAAAGACTGTTGTTGAATATCCTTCTTATCGGGCATGCTGATGCTTGAATAGGACCCTCAAGTCTTTTTTTCTATAGCAGGGGGGCGCTGGCGATGTTAAGAGCCGGCTGATTTGAAGCAAATGGAGTTCATAAAGCGGTTCATTCCCCCTCACCCAAGCTGCTTCTACTTAAACACAAGTTCAGCTATTGTTTTCGCCGCATTTCCTTCTTCAAGAGAACAGTATTCCTTATAGAATTCTTCATATTTTTGAGCATATTGAGCACTCACTGAATCAATGTTTTCTATCGCGTCGAGCAGGTCATCACTTGTCCGGATGATCGGACCAGGAAGATCCCTCGCCATGTCCAAATAGAAGCCGCGGATGTTGTCCCTGTACGATTCAAAGTCGTACGCAAAGAACAGGATCGGTTTCCTTGAGTTGGCATAATCAAAGAACACGGAGGAATAGTCCGTAATGAGCAGATCAGACAGCGTGTACAGCTCCTGGATGTCATCATACTTGGAAAAATCATAGACAAAGCCTTTGTATTTCGGATCGATCTCCAGCATTTCCGATACGAGATGATGCAGGCGCAGAACGAGAACATACTCCTCACCCAGCCTTTGATACATATCCTCAAGGTTAAACGGCAGAGTAAACGTATGATCCCAGGAATTCGCCATCTCATTGTCACGCCATGTCGGGGCATAAAGAATGACCTTTTTGGACGCAGGAATGAGGAGTTTTTCCTTGAGCCTTTGCGCCTTGGAAGATGTATCCCCCTGATAAAAAATATCATTCGCCGGATACCCGGCCTCCAGCACCTTCTTATCGAATTTAAACGCTCGTTTAAAAATATCACTGGAATACTTGTTGGCCGCCACGAGGTAGTCCCAGTTCCGCGATTCGATATAGAAGTTTTCACGGGCCAGTGTTTCAGGCCCTTCGATTTCAATATCAAAACCCAGCTTCTTCAGCGGTGTACCGTGCCACGTTTGCAGATAGACGTTCCCTTCCCGCTTTCGGTGGATCGGCAGGATGATGTTGCTTACCCAATACTTTGCGCGCGCCAAAAATTTGTAATACTCCTCGGAGCTGCGGTTCACGATGATCGGATTGCCTGGAATACATTCCGGATTCGGACCTGAATAGGACCAGACGAAAATGTAGTCTTTGAACCGGCTGTTCTGAATCATCTCTTCATATATGTACTTTGGGTTTCCGGAATAGTTTTTCCCCAGGAAGCTCTCAAAGAAAACCATCCTGGTGTTCAGCTTTTCCCTTTCACACACTTCATTAAAGATGCTTTTTCCTTTCGCGATCTGATAGGTTCTCGCATACTGGTTCTTGTCGGTATACCAGAGAGCCAGGCTGTTTTTTCCCATCGTCGCGTAAAGGACCGCCACATGCTCATCGTTCAGCTGTGCCGTTTCAAGGTAACGGTACTCTTCCCGCTCATAGCTTCTGAAGCCTTGCGTGTTCATGATTTCACGGTGAATGAGGTTGTTTTTATCGTCCCTGAGCTGGAAAAAAACGTCCCAGCGAGAGTTCATCGCGAGTGCGCTTCTCAGCTTTTCAATGAAAATCATTCCATTGAAGGTGTACATGTTCCCGCTGCCCGGTTTCTTCTTAAGCTCAAACTTGTAGCCGAATCCCTGGCGCGTATCCCTTCTGACAAGCACCATCTCAACGGTTGCCGGCTTCATCTCCTCCAGCGGTTCCACTTCACCCGCAAGATAGAAGTTGTTCCCCATCGGTTTGAGCTCCTGGAGCGTGCAGCGGAACGAGGTTTTTTCCGTCATCAGTGAAAGGTTATTCCGGATCGTTTTATAGAAACGAAGCTTCTTCTTTCGTTCTTCATCAATATGCTCAAACAGCGGAACATCATGGTTATGTGCAATCCTTGTCTGCAGTGTCCTGTTGAACAGGTAGCTTTTCAGGTAAAAATCCATCTTTCCTGCATCCGCCATCTCGTGCAATTCGTTCAGGTTGATGTACGCCTTGTTCCCTTGAATCTCACTCTGCAGCCTTCGCCCCGTCGCCTTGTCCTTGAGTACAAGATATGTTTTACCGGACAGGTGGCTTAACTGATCAAACATAACCTTCAGCTTGCGGTTGTCTTCTATCTCGATATGACTGATTCGATGGCCAAGCATCAGCTTCTTCATGGCCTTTTTGATAAAGACTCTCAATCGTTCTTCCTCCCCTATACCGTTTCGGATCATTAAGACGGCGATATATGAGAAGGAGCTATTCTGCAGACACAGAATACCCCCTTCCTCTTTTTATTTCTGCGCGTTCACATAGGCTTGTGTCTGATAGCTGCCGTCTTGGATGTTCTTGATCCAGTCCTTGTTGTTCAAGTACCATTCGATGGTTTTAACGATGCCGTCGTCAAATTTCGTATCCGGCTCCCAGCCCAGCTCCTGTTTAATCTTCTCCGGGTTGATGCCGTACCGGCGGTCATGGCCTTTGCGGTCGGTCACATACGTGATCATCTGTTCAGAAATATTCGCATCCACCCGGGTCTGAAGGTATCCGATGATCGTCTTCATAATGTCGATGTTGGTGCGCTCGTTATGCCCTCCGATGTTGTATACCTCCCCCGGCTTTCCGCTGTTGATGACCATGTCGACCGCCTTGCAATGATCCTCAACATACAGCCAGTCACGGATGTTCAATCCATCCCCGTATAAAGGAAGCTCCCTTCCGTTCAGGCAGTTAGTGATGATGAGCGGAATCAGCTTCTCCGGAAACTGATACGGCCCATAGTTGTTGGAGCAGCGTGTAATGTTGACAGGCATTTTATATGTGTCAAAATAAGCCTTCACCATAAGATCAGACGAAGCCTTGCTCGAAGAATACGGACTGTGCGGATCGATCGGCGTGCTTTCTTCAAAGAATCCTGTCTCTCCCAGCGAACCGTACACCTCATCGGTAGACACGTGAAGAAACTTTTTGCCCTCTTTATAGAGATCCTCCCCAAAAGACCAGCTTTTCTTCGCCAGATTCAGCAGGTTCAATGTACCGAGGACGTTTGTTTTCACAAAAACTTCCGGATCTTCAATGCTTCGGTCCACGTGGGACTCTGCGGCAAAATTCACTACATAATCAATATCATATTGGTTAAACACATCCTCCAGGCTCTTGTCACAGATGTCAGCCTGAATGAAATGATAGTTTGCATGACTATCAAACTCTTTAACGTTTTCTGGGTTTCCCGCATAGGTCAATTTATCTACATTGATGATTTTTATGCTGTCATACTTGTTCAGCATGTAATGGATAAAGTTAGCGCCGATAAAACCGGCACCGCCTGTTACTAAGTATGTTTTCATCTGTTCACACCTCTTACTGAATTTCTGACAAATGCCTGCTCTGGTCTGTCAGGCGGATTAAATATTGTCCGTAGTCTGTCTTTTTCAAAGGTTCCGCAAGGGCTAGCAGCTGTTGTTCATTGATGTATCCCTTTCGGTATGCGATTTCTTCGATGCAGGCGATATAAAGCCCCTGGCGGTTTTGCACGGCCTCGACAAAATTGCTCGCCTTCAGCAGACTGCTGTGTGTGCCGGTATCCAGCCATGCCATTCCGCGTCCCAGCACCTGCACCTTTAATTGTCCCCGCCTTAAATATTCCTCATTAATGGAGGTGATCTCAAGCTCCCCCCGATGACTCGGTTCCACATTTTTCGCGATTTCCACAACAGCATTATCATAGAAATAAAGGCCTGGAACCGCATAGTTGGACCGGGGATACGCAGGCTTTTCCTCCAGCGCCACTGCTTTACCGGTACTATCAAATTCGACAACGCCATAGTCTTCAGGATTCATTACATAATAGCCGAACACTACGGCACCATCATCCACAGATACAGCGCGCGAGAGCGTCTCCGAGAACCCTTGTCCATAGAAGATATTGTCGCCCAGAACAAGTGCCACCTTATCGAAGCCAATAAACTCTTCTCCGATGATGAAGGCCTCTGCAAGCCCCCTCGGCTCTTCCTGGACGGCATACGACAAGGATAGCCCGAGGCTGCTTCCATCCGAAAGCAGTTCCTTAAACTGTCGGATGTCCTGCGGTGTGGAGATGATCAGAATCTCTTTAATCCCCGCCAGCATCAATACAGACAGCGGATAATAGATCATAGGTTTATCATAGATCGGAACCAATTGTTTTGATATCGATTTTGTAATCGGATACAACCTTGTGCCTGAACCGCCTGCTAATATAATTCCTTTCAATACAGCCACCCCACTCACAAATTTGACCTCTGAAAAAAGTTAAGAATTTTTTTGTAGAAATCGTTAAAACATTGTAAGACTTTTTTTAATTTTTAGGTTTTTCCATGAAAAAATATACCATATTTTCAGATTTTTATATAGAAATATCTATTTTTTCAATTGATAGATTTTAATACCATTGGCCTATTCAACACACTTGCATAGATATGGTCTGATTAAGGAACAAAAACAGTAAAAGTGCCAGCCCTTGTTATTTAACATAAAAATAGTTATTTTCCATGTAAAATACTTCATAATTTTTAATATAGTGGTATAATTGATTAGTAATTTTTACATAGGTCAAAAGGGGGTGTTTTAATGCGTGCAAGGTTACAAAATGAAGCAGGGGTTGTTAAAGAAGTAAAGATTGGTTTTAGCTGGACTACTTTTTTCTTTGGTTTCTTTCCCGCTCTTTTCAGAGGTGATCTGAAATGGGCAGCCATTATGTTTATTACTGGACTGCTTGCCGGTATTTTTACTGTTGGATTTGGTGCTTGGATTCCTGGAATTATCTTTTCTTTTATTTATAACAAAATTAATATTAAAGATTTATTGGAAAAAGGATACCGTCCTGCTGACGAGCAAACACAGTCAGAGCTTCAGGGTCGGGGAATCATTACGACTGCTGCCTCAGGACAGAATGTTGGAGCGTAAATGCTATAGCTAATCACTTTCATGTGATTAGCTTTTCTTGTGAAATTAAAACCAAGGTAAAAAGGGAGATCGCAAAGTGGGGATGTTTTTTGGATTTACAAGTTTAATTGCTCTATTCGTTTTTGTTATCCTGGCTCTTATTGGCCTCGTTAAAAAGAATGGAAAAGCTAAGAAGAATTTTTTAATTGCCGGGGTTTGCATGGTCGTTTTTATAGCAGCAGTCTCACTGGATAGTGCAAATGATACAACACAGACTGCCAGTACAAATAATAAGGCAGTAAAAAAAGACACTGAAGAAGAAAAAGCGAAGATAGCAGAAGCTAAAGCTAAAGACGAGGCTAAACAGAAAGCAGCGGCTGAACAAAAAGCGAAGGAAGAAGCTAAAGCAAAAGCAGAAGCCGAGCAAAAGGCAAAGGCCGAGGCTGAAGCAAAGAAGAAAGCAGAAGCGGCAGCTAAAGCCAAAGCAGCTGCAATAGCAAAACGTAAAGCTGATGCTATGAAAATATCTGGTAATGGAGACACAGCAACTAAAACGATCAAACTTGACCCAGGTTTTGTCGTTTTTGAAGCGAGATATACCGGTTCGCAAAATTTCATTGTCAGTCTTCTTGATGAGAATGGAAGCCAGGTGGATCTCCTGGTCAATACCATTGGATCCTATCACGGTAAACGCTTTGTTGCTATTCCAGATGGCGGTAATTATATGTTTAATGTCAAAGCAAGCGGTTCATGGACCATCCAGGGAAGCCAGGATATTCCGAAAGAGGAAAAGGGAACAATCAGCGGTAATGGCGACGATGTTAGATTTGTACGGATGAACTCTGGTGCCAGAACATTCACACTTTCACACTCCGGCAGTGAAAACTTCATTGTTAAGATCAACGATTCCGTTCTTTTGGCTAACGAGATCGGTAATTATCACGGCTCCACGGTTGAAAGCATACCGGATGACTCTGTTTATGCGATTGGAATTCAAGCCAATGGGCCTTGGAAGATCAGTATTAAATAAGTGAATAATGAAAATCGGGCCGCTTTCATGCATAACGGTCCGTTTTTCATTGTTTCATTTTAGTCTACTTCCTCAATTCCTGCATTCCGCTTTGTATCAATGCTTTATTTTTTAGTTTGAACCGCAATATGCCATTGTACACTTCTTTCTGGCTTTGCAGCGTATGGCAGACAAGCAGCAGCAGGTCGGGGTTGGGAATTTGTGGTTTGTGTCGGTTTTGAGTCAATGGTCAATTGCTACTCGCTGAAAAACGTAGTACAGACATAGTCTTGCGAAAGAACGAGGTAGGACTCTATAGCGTATTTCGGCGGCTGTATGTATTGATACATATTATAAATGGGTAAGGAGTACTTTTTCTGACGCGTTTTCATAGAGTCAATGCGGTACATATTTCTTAAACGTGTGTATGAAATATCGCTTCAAGGTTCTATCTATAGAAGAAATCCCAAAGACTTATGTCTTTGGGGTTTCTCCAGGAAAGGGGTGCTGAATTAAGATTTTATCAATCCTTAATCCAGCACATTAAAAACTTATTTATTAACAGTTAAACCTGCTTTTTGAATAATTCCTGCAAGGTCTTTAATGTCAGCAGTTTCTTTTGTCTCCACTGTTGTTAATTTTGTTACAGCAGAAGAATCAGCCACAGTAAGGACAAGTTTTCCTTCTGCCGAAACTGTTGCTCCTTCAATTGCCACGGAAGCACCTTTGCTGTCATAAAGTTTTACTTCATCTGCAACATCAGAACCTAACGCAAGTGCAGAAAGAGCTTCTGAATAAGTTACAGTAATTTCATCAAGATCTGTAGCTACAATTGATTTTGCTTCTGGAGCAGTGTTGTCTTCAATATCAATAGTTTTAATGAAAGGATTGCTAACTTTGTTGTCTAATGTTTGTACTCCAGTAACACGGAATACAGCTTTAGTATCACTAGTTTTTACAAATCCTCCAGGAAGAGTGATTACCACTTTCGATTGAACTACTCCATTGCTATCCTGAGCAAATTCAATTTTTGTATCTGAAGGTAAAGTGACTCCATTAACTTGGTAAGATGCTGGATTTAATGCAGAACCAGTTCCAGTTGCTTTTACTTTTGCTCCAAAATCTACAGTAAGAATATTGTCCGCTTCAGTTACATCTGCAATAGTAAACGTTGTTTCAACTGGCTTTCCAGCTTCTGTTACATCAACCATAAATGAGTATTTAGTGTTTTTATTAGCTGCAAGAGACTTGTCAGTTACGAATCCTTCTGATAAATCGAAGCTGTACTTATCCGCAGTTAAACCATTTGCAAGAGTAAACACAACTTTTTTGTTATCGTCAACTTTTACTAATGGAGTAGCTACATTAGCCAGGGACATGATTTCACCCTTAGAATTCACCACATAAACTTTAGAAGCGTCTAGGGAAGTTACTTCTTCGTTAAATGTTAATTCAAATGCAGTTACTTTACCATTAACTACTGTAGTTGCTACGTTTGATACAGCTGGAGCAGTTGTATCTTTAGCAAGGGTAACAGACTTTGTAATTTCAGTTGCATTTGAATTGCCTAAAGAATCTTGAAGCGCATCTTTAGCTACTGTTAATGTTACTGTGTCAGTGCTTCCATTTTTGAATAGGTAGCTGCTGTTCAATGTAACAGTGTACTCTTTTTTATTTTCAGGATTAACTACTGCGCTTGAGAAAATATTAGTAGTAAACGTTCCAACTTTAGCAGATATAACTAATGAATTATTTTTTAATTCTTTATCTAATGTTACTTTAACTTTATTTTCACCTGCTGGTACTACACTTGTGATAGATGGTGCAACATTGTCTACAGAAACTGTAACAGGAGCTGATTGAACATCTTTCATGTTGCCAGCTGCATCAGTAGCATTTACAACTGTTAAATCGTACGCTTTAGTTGCATCAAGGTCTATATTAATTGTAGCTGTGTTCCCAACAATTACAGGTGTGTAGTTTTGGTTACCAATTTTCACAGTGTCAATAGAAGAAACATCTTCGTTAAAAGTTAAGGTAACAGATTTAATTCCATCTTTTGTGTCCTTAACTGTAGCTTTAGCAGAAGAAAGAACTGGAGCAGCAGTGTCACTAACTGTTACCTTTTGGTTTACTGGGCTAACAAATTGACCACTTACAGCTTTTACAATTTCAAAAGGAACTTTTACTGTATACTCACCTTTAAAGTAGTTAGCAGCTTTAAGAGTAAGTGTTTTGCCGTCAGCACTAAGTTCTTGAGTGATTGTACCAGCATCATGGGCATTATCACCAGCAGCTACAGTAATTACGTCTGTGTTGTTAGCTTTTAAAGTTTTAGCATCAAGAGCTTTGCTGAATGTTACAGTGATTGTTTTAGCGTTAACCGCACTTACAGACTCAACCTTAGGAACTGCAAGTTCAGCTTTTTTAGCTTCGATTGCTTTTCCAGCGTCTTCGATGCGTTTTCCAAGATCAGCTTTTGCAGACTCAGTGTCAACTTTAGCGTAAGAAGCTTTAGCAGCATCGAGAAGTTCTTCAGCAGCTTTTACAGAAGCTTCGTCTTTAAGAACTTTTACAGCTTCTTCAAGTTTTACAACGTCAGCTGTAGCTGTTTTAACTTCGTTCCACTCGGTTTTGAAATCGCCAAGTGTTTTTTCTGCAGCAGCGATGCGCTTAGAAAGGCTGGATTTTGCAGATGCAGTGTCAACCTTTGCGAAAGAAGCTTTAGCAGCTGTAAGAAGTTTTTCTGCAGTTGCTACAGAAGCTTCGTCTTTAAGGCCTTTAACTGCAGACTCAAGAGCTACTGCGTCAGCAGTTGCGATTTTAACATCGTTAAGTTCAGCTTCAACAGCTTTGATCTTTTTGTCTACTGCAGTTGCAGCAGTTTTAGCTGGAGTTAGGTATTTAGCGTTGAATTGAGCGCGCGGGCTTTCACCGTAAACAGTACCTTTTGCTACCTGCTTAGTGAAGTTCGTTGTCGCTGTTTTAAGAGCAGCTTGATCTTTTTTAGCTCCTGCAAGATCGAAAGAAGCTTTTTTGAGCTCTGCGTTCACGTTGCTAGTAGCAGTTGCTAGAGCAGCACCAAGATCGACTGCTTTGTTATAGTTAGCAGCATAAGTGTGGATGCTTTTCACTGATTTCAAACGGTTCTCTAGAGCCGTTTTTGTTTTGCCTTTGCTAAGCTTTTTAACTTCTGCTACCGCTTTGTTGTATGAAGCCGTAGCTGTTTTGTAAGAGATCTTTTTGAAGCTAAGTTTTTTGGCATTGTAAAGATCTTTTACTTTCTTAGCATCTGCCTCTGCTTTTGTTACTGCTTTAGATGCTGTAGTTGTAGAAGCAGCGGATGTTGCCGGTGCTACAGAAACGAATGCGCTTGCTGCAACAGTCGTTGCTGTCGCGATCTTAAGAGCTTTCTTTTTGTCCATTACCTGAAATTCCCCTTCCTAAATCACAATTATTTTATAAAAATTAATCAGAGAGCAAAAATCTTCCCGGACAAGGAAGCTATGTAACTATATACCTATTGCCAGCTCTAATTAATTTTTAAAACCAAAAGCCTTTGTCGAAAGAGACACCCTTTAGGTATTTAGTTATACCTAAATAGGAATAATCTTCCAAACTTGTAATACATTTCATATGATATAGCAAATTCTGATAAAAATCTAGTATCATTTGTAAACTTAATATGAATTTATAACTAACAACTGTAATAAATTACAATATTAGTAGTGCATTAAGTCCGCTCCTATTTTCTCATCTTCACTTGCTACAAAAGTATTATCGACACTTTTTGTCAGATATTAATAGTTTTCTTACAAAATATTATTCTTTTTTGTCCCCATGCCGAACAATTAAAAAAGGACTGCCATTTGGCAGTCCTCATTTCTTCCTGATACTATTGTATCTGTTTTATCCAGCCTTTTCCTTCTGCACCTTCAACATAGAGCCAGTTGCTCCACTTTTTTGTTACCTTTACGGTTTGCGGCTTAAGGGCTGCTGCTGTTTTCTTGGCCTCAAGCGGCAATGAATACAGCGGTGTTGCAGCTTTCAGCGCCAGCTGTTCGTTGGCTGCTGCCGGATTGAAATCTACCGTATTGCTGTCCTTCTTGATCCAAAGGTCGTAATTGAACTTCGTCTTCACGGCATAATAGCTGCCGTATGATTTAATGGCCTGAACCTCACCCGGATAGAGCTTGCTTGTCGTTTTCTTGGATGCGATCGGTGAATAGTAAAGCGGTGTTGCTTCTTTTACAAGGAAGGTTTTTGGCTTGGTATGAAAATCAGTGACCGTGCCTGTAACATAGTTATCTTTAATGATCCACTTTTTCCCGTAATCCTTCGTGTTGATCCTGAAATAGCTTCCTTTCGTTCCGATCGCCGTTAATTTCTGTGCTTTCAGCTTCGTGCTCGTTTTATACGTGGAACTCGGGCGGTCGTACAGGTTAAACGGAGCAAAGGTTGTGATCACTGTGTTTGTTTTCGTGAATTTCTTCTCCCACAGCTTCTTTCCTTCGTTTGCTACGTAAAGAGCGGCTTTTCGGTTACGGTTCCACTCCTCATTGATGACTGAAACCGGAGGGTTGGTCGCTCCGACATGATAGCTCAGTTCAGGTGTGAAGCCTGGTCGGCCGTATTGGGTAATGAACCAGTCCTTATAGCCTCCGCCCTTCTTATCGTTATTTGGTTTGACGAGTGTGTATTTGGTCATCGATGCGAAAGCTTTGGCCATCGCATAGTCACGGTTGTAGTTTTCTTTTTTGTTCAGGTAATGCCAGTAAAGGACACGTCCTGACGTGTGATAAGAAATAGTCGCTTCCGGATTGACGTAGGAAGTGAAGTTGTAAAGAAGCTTCGCTTCCGGTGCCTCAAGAGGCTTAGTTCCTTTATACATTTGATAGGAAGGGCTTGGCGCTTCACTTCGCGGAATTTCAGCCCAGCCGGATGGATATTGCCGGTTCAGGTCGATCCCCTGCGCGTTTGATTTCCAGCGTTTAAAGTTCGTGCTCCCTTTGTTCATTTTAATGAGGCCGCTGTGTGCAGATTTCGGAAATTCCTTTAGCCCGGATTGCTGTAGCGTCACTCCATCAGGATTGACCATCGGGACGATCCAAATGGATACATCATTCAGTAGATTACGAACGTTATAGCCTTGGTAGGTTGTATTTCTCTTGTAGGCATCTGCATAGGCATCGACCATTTCCATGGCGATGTTCGTCGTGATCCATTCTCGGGCGTGGTGAGAGGCGTTGTAGAATACTGTGGCATCTCCTTTTCCGAGCTTGATCGCATAGATGGTTCGACCGTACTTTGTTTTGCCGAGTATACGGTATTGGACAAGACCAGGATAGGCTTTCGCCAGTTCCTTCATATCCGCTGTCATTTCTGAGTATGTATAGGTCTGAATCGGGTTGACGTAGCTGGCTGCCGAAGCAGAAGGTGTGAAGCTGAAACCTGACAAGCCGACAAGGACAGCCAATACAAGTGTAAATACTATCTTTTTCATCCTTTTCCCCCTATGGTATGAATTTTTTTGTTTTTATCCCTAACTCTCTAATTATACTAACAAAGGAATATTTCAGAACATAAGGATAAATACGTATTTTTTTGTCAAATAAAGGTGCCTGGCACCGGCGTTACATACTTGTGTAATCGCGGTGCCTGGCACCTCGATAGTAAGAAGTACACAAACCACAATTTGCGACTAGGTTCTTGTTCTCAAATCTCCATAAAACGCTTTTATGCCCTAGCATAAATTGTATAATGAAGGAAAACAGTGTAGAAAGGAAAGATTTATGAAAAAGTTTCTGAGTTTCCTAGTTATCGGGCTGTTCGTGTTGAGTGCTGTTACTCCGACTTATGCGCTTTCCATGCCTTCCCACCAAAATGCTTTGCTCAAAAAAGTATATAAGGAAAGAAAAGCAAAACAGGCTGTTTTTGTAACAGCAGACAAGGAAGACAAGTTTACAGCCAAGATTACCGCATATGAGAATGTAAAAGGAAAATGGGTAAAGAAATATTCCATGCCTGCTGTTCTCGGGAAAAACGGCATTAGTACAAACAAAAAAGAAGGCGATGGCAAATCACCAGCCGGCATCTATGACATCGGCCGAAGCTTCGGAACAGTGAACAAGCCTTCAGGCGTCAAACTATCATATACGAAAACCGATCAGTATGACTATTGGGTCGACGATGTAACCTCTAAGGATTACAACAAATGGATCGTTTATAAGGGCGATCCTAATAAGCGCTGGAAATCGTTTGAGCGCATGAAGCTTGAACCGTTATATCACTACGGTGCTGTCATTGAGTACAACATGAACCCGATCGTTAAAGGAAAAGGAAGTGCGATCTTCTTTCATGTGTGGCGTGCGTCTGATAAGCCAACCGCCGGCTGTACAGCGGTATCTCAAGATAATGTAGTGAAGCTGCTGAAGTGGATGGACCCTGCGAAAAATCCGGTCTTCATTCAAGGAACAGAAAAACAGATGAAAACAATGTATAAATAGAAGGTTTTCGTTTTGGTGTCATTTGTGGGTGCCAGGCACCGCATTTGAAGATGCATGGCACCCTTTTAAAATCTAAGAAAAACACGGGGGCTTTTCGATGCTGAAATGGGTTTTAGTGTTTGTCCTGCTCTTTGGAACGATTGGTTACTTTGCCTATAACGCGATCGTCCACTACGGAGCCAACAAGCTGGTGGACCAAGTAGCAGCTGAGATCGTCGATAATAAAGATGCGGACAAGTTGATGGATGATCCTGAAATAGAAAATTACATAAAGGATGGCGGAGATCTTGATGAATTAGCCAAACAGAAGGACCTGCCATTTCATACTAAAGAGGAAGCACTGAAGACCGTCATTAAAAAAGTGGGCATGGATAATCTGAAGGACATGAAGGATAAAGCGCTGGATGGTGTATCACCAGAAGAACGACAGGAGATCGAAGCCACTCTAAACGAAAAGCTGTCCCCAAAAGAAATGGAAGCCTTAAAGCTGGTCGCACTGAAGGAGATTAAAAAACGCCAGCAAGAGGGTTAAAACGGAAAAGGTTCCAGACACTGGGATTAACTGCGATGCCTGGCACCTTCCTATTCTTTATCTTTATACTGTTTTTCACTAGTTTCATCTGCTCGTTTGGATACAATCATCAGGCTCATGATAAAGACAGTTAGGATGGACCCGACAAAACAGCCTGCGATAAACATCAGCATGAGTGAACCTCCAGTACCTCATAAGTGCTATCTTCATATATTACCTAAAATTTTCGTCACTAAAACAACTATTACGGACTGGAAGTAGTGAGTAATCAAGACTGTCGAATCCCATCAACGAAATGTAACGACAACCTATTTAAACACTTGTTTAACACAAAAATTCCCCTTAACATCCACAAGGGGAATTTTTCTTATTTCCCTGATATCAATTATAAAATTCAACCTTCCCCCAGCTATCATCTCTGCCATTACACCTATCAGCAGAAAATGGTCCACCTTACATAGGGAATAAAATTTTTGTCGAAAATTAATGGGTTGTTCGGCGAAAATGCCTCCAGTAAATCAGCACGGCTATAATCAATCCTGCTAATCCACCCGTTGCATCAATCATTACATCTTCCACGTGCGGTGAGCGTCCGGACGTAAAATGCTGATGAATCTCATCCGATGCCGCATAGGCTACCGTCAGGATAAACGACAGAATGAACGTTTTTCCTCTATTAAAGGTAAAGCGAAGCGCTCTGTACAAAAGAAAGGCTAACAAAAAATAGACCGAGAAATGAGCCAGTTTCCGAATGAGGAATTCTACAAAACCAGCAGGTCCGAGCGCCTGCACACTGACTTCCTCCCCGGCATACTCAAATCCTGCGGACGAGAAGAAATCGGCGATCATTGTATGGTCCAAATAATGTGACAGTGTCGGCCGCATGTCCTGTTTTTGATAAGGTGTAGCGGAAGAGTAAAATATACCGCCGGCTACTAAAAGGACCGGCAGCCAGTAAAAGATGAAGCGTTTCATGAATTCACCTGGCTTTCCGTGACTTACGTGTATTTATATAAGCCAATATACTATGAAAAGCCTCATAATTCTAGGTCCGTCTATTGAATGAATCCGTCGATATTGAGCAAAACTGTGAAGGATATGCATGATTTAATAACTATGGAGGTTTCCCATACAATGATTGCCCTCACGATCACAGTTCTCATTCTTATATGTCTCGTATTTTCACTATGGCTCAGCTATTACCTTGGTTACAAGAAGCACTTGAACCGGCATCGAGTGAAGCGCTACCCGAAGCGTACGGGCAAGCTCAGCCTTTTTACGGACGGGAATGAGCTGTATACCAGCTACTTTAAAGACATTCGAAACGCAAAAGACTCAGTGGAGATTCAGTTTTATACCGTATGTGACGACAAGATCTGCAATGAATTTCTCGCTATCCTTCGCCAGAAGGCCCATGAAGGTCTCACCGTTCGCCTGCTGCTCGACCATTATGGCTCAAAGAATGTGAAGAAAGAACAGATCAAACGTTGCCGGGACGCAGGAGTAAAGGTAGCTTTTTCCCACAAACCTTCTCTTCCCTACCTGCTGTTCACCTCCCTTACCCATAACCACCGGAAAATAAGTGTGATTGATGGTGAGATCGGGTATATTGGCGGGTTTAACCTCGGAGAAGACTATCTAGGAAATAACCCAAAGCTCGGCTATTGGAGGGATCATCACTTGAAGGTTCTCGGGAAAAGCGTGGACGATTTAAGGAACCAATTTTACCGGGATTGGAATAGGGCAACCGGTGAAAAGCAAACATACGTGCCTCAGGAGCATGTCCGGGAGACCGGCGGAATTGAACATCATTTTGAAAGTACGAACGGAGCTTATCTTCAGGAAACCTTCCTCGCGATGGTAAGACGAGCGAAGAGAGAGCTTTACATCTGCACACCCTATTTCATCCCTGGAAAAGAACTGACAGATGAATTGATCCGCGCGTTAAAAAGAGGAGTAAATGTGAAGGTTCTCGTTCCGTTCAATGGCGATTACCCGCTTGTAAAAGAAGCGGCTTTCCGCTATTACGGCCTGCTTTTGCCGCATGGATGCAAGATCTATCGATTCTACCAGGGATTTTACCACTCGAAAGTTGTTGTGGTCGATGATAAACTGTGTGACATCGGATCTGGAAACTTTAACAAGAGAAGCTTTTATATAAATGACGAAATGAATGGGTTCATCTATACCGCTTCGTTCATTAATAGAGTGAAAGAAACGATCGAGGAGGATATCCAGCGTTCAGAGCTTCTGACGTATGAAAGCTACCAAAAGAGACCTCTCCTGCAAAAGGGAAGAGAACAAGTGGCGAATCTTTTCTCCCGCTTCTTATAAGACAGACGTTAAATCCCACCGTCTGTTTTTTTATTCCGTTCTCTTTGAAAGCGTTTACTTTTGGGTATCGCGTTTCATGGCGTCTGTTTTAGGTAAAACATCATTATGGAACACTGTCTAATACCAGAACAATGATCAAGGAGGTCCAACATATGTGGCAACCCCTCATTATTTTTCTCATGCAGCTGTCTCTGCTCCCAATTGTGACCGTCCGTACCATCTTGCTTGTGAAAGGCGAAACACGAAAAGCCAGCGTCATCGGGGTGGTGGAAGCGGCCATCAACGTGCTTTCCCTCGGAATCGTGTTTCAGGATATGTCGAACATTTGGAACATCATCGCCTACGCCCTCGGATTTGGAGTAGGACTCCTGCTGGGCGGAGTGCTCGAGAATAAATTGGCGATCGGCTACGTCACCCACCAGATCAACCTGCTCGACCGGTCAGAAAAATTGGTGAACCGTCTTCGCGAAGAAGGATTCGGCGTTACCGTCTATCAGGGTGAAGGCCGCCAAGACAATGCACGGTTTCGTCTGGATGTACTGGCGAAAAGAAGCCGGGAAAAAGAACTCCTTCGAATCGTCGATGAAATTGCACCAAAAGCCTTCCTCGTCTCCTTTGAAATCCGCAGCTTCAAAGGCGGCTACCTTACAAAGAGTATGAAAAAAGAAAAACACGCAAAATAGGGTGTGCCAGGCACCCGCATTACACAAGTGTGTAATCGCGGTGCCTGGCACCTTTTTACTAAGTAGTCAATAAAATACCCACAAGCTTTCTACTCCTAATCGGATCAGGTACCCCTGCAGGGATTGTGCGGCCCTCCACTAAGGAATGTGCATTCTGCTGAAAATAGGTTGTTTTGCTGACACCAAACTGTTTTGTAATCTCCTCATACGCTTCCCTTAAACAAAATCCTCTCGTTGAAACGTTATGCGCATCGGATGAGATGAAATGAGTCAGGACGTGGCTGATGAGTTCTTGAGAGAATGACTTGCACTTTTTTCCGAAGTATCCTAACACACTTCCCGCTGTAACCTGCGTCAAAGCCCCTTGCTGGACAAACTCGTAGAGCAGTTCTGGATTTTCCTGCAGCTCTGTATTCCGTTCAGGATGAACGATCACCGGTACAAAGCCTTTGACGAGCATTTCATGGAACAGTTCATGCGAATAATTAGGCACCCTTGTAAATGAAAACTCGATAAACATGTATTTCGTATGATTTAAAGACAGCAGCTGTTCCAAGTTCTGTGGAATTTCGTATTGGATCCTTAACTCCTGGCCGGGGAGTACCGTCAAGGGAAGCCCTTCCTCCATTAAACGGTTGTTTAACTGCTCGACCTGCTCCAAAATAAAAGATTTTTCGTTCTCATACATACCGTTTCGATGATGAGGTGTTGCGATCACATATGTTATCCCCTGATCTAGTGCACACCGGGCCATCTCCAGACTCACTTCAATATTAGGTGCTCCGTCATCAATTCCTGGCAGGATGTGTGAATGAATGTCAATCATAGCGTCCTCCTATAGTTGTGTATTTGATATTCCCGTATTATCATACATTTGTTCCTGTTCGGGCCGTTAAGCTCAGGCCCATGCATTCTTTAATAGACTTCATTGAGATGCACGGCTTTTTGTTTTAGCGTCTGCCTATTTTTCAATTACGAGGCAATCACCAAAAGACAGCCATCCCGCAAATGGCCGATTCCTTGGTGCGCGCTCTAAAGCTATAACTTTCGTAAGGAAATTGGCAGGTCTGTATAGGTCAGAAATCTGAAAAGTATAATGTGGATCAATAAGCAAAACAGGTGAAATTTTCAAATTGAGTATAGCAGGAAAACATGTTGATAGAACGGGACTTTAGTTGAACTCTGGGGAACATTTACAATCATTTAACAACAGTACAAATCGGGTGTATTTATCCCAAGAAGTTCCATCCTACTTCACTTTATTAACTATGGTTCTTTATGGAAAGGATATTTTATCCCAATAGAGAAAGAGGGGCTTAAAAGGAGTTTATCCAAGGTAAAATATGGGGGAATTTAAAAGATCTTAAGCAGGCTTTCTAAAATCTTCAACGAATCTGCTTAATGCAGGCTTTACGTATTTTACATTCACCGTTTCGAATTGCCTGTACCTTTTTGACTAAGAATCGCAAAAAAGTGGTGCCAGGCACCCGCATTACACACTTGTGTAATCGCGGTGCCTGGCACCGCCTACGGGCACCACTTACGTTCTTAATGAGCTGGCTTCTTTTTATTTTGATAAGGAAACGAAGCCACGTTATTACGAACCGGCTGTAAAGGCTTGTCTTTTTCCAAGGCATCTTCCGGAACCGGATTTCTTTTCAGGTTCACAAACGCAGAAACATTTGTGAGAATGCCCATCGAAAACATGATGACGAGAAGTGAGGATCCTCCATAGCTCAGGAAAGGCAGCGGAACGCCGGTTACGGGCAGGATTCCTGTGGCAGCCCCCAGGTTAATGAACGACTGTATGCCAATCATGCTGGCGACACCAAATGCCAGCAGCCGGCCAAATGTATCTTTGCAGCGAAGGCCGATAATAAATCCTCTGATCACAATATAAAACAAGCCGGTTATCGAAGCCAAAACACCCACAAATCCAAATTCCTCTGATACATTGGCGATGATGAAGTCCGTCTGCCCCTCTGGCAGGTATCCGTATTTTGTTCGCCCGTTGCCAAGCCCTACCCCTTCCATTCCACCGGCTGAAATGGCCACATATGAATTGATGAGCTGATAGCCTTCCTTTTGGTGCTCAAATGGTGAATAAGCTCCCTTAAATCGGGACAGCTGCTCGTCGCTCGCCACAAACAGGAAGAAAATAACCATCAGTACCGCAGAAGCTATTCCCAGTATCGCAACATGACGGAAACGGATCCTCGCACAAACGAGAATACAAGCTGCGATTGAAACCAGGATCAGCATCGAACCGAAGTCAGGCTGCATGAGAATAAGTAAGGCAATAAACCCAACGACAATTAACGGAGGCGCAATCGCTTTGTTAAAGTCGGAAATGTAAGACTGTTTTTTTGATAGAATCGATGACAAGTAGATGATGATCGCAATCTTGGCTGCCTCAGCCGGCTGAAGGTTAAATCCTCCCAGACTAATCCACGACTGCGCGTTATTGACGACCTTTCCCAATAGAAAAACTAGTATGAGCAGAAAAACGGTTATGGTTAATATGAGTTTAGTAAGCTTCATATACGCTTTGTACGGAAAGATAGAGGAGAGACAAAAAACCAGAGTGCCGCCAAGCACAAAGATAAGCTGGCGATTAAAGAAAAAGTCTGCTTCTCTTCCATAATTAAACGCGACCCAGTAGCTGCTGCTGTAAATCATGACCAGACCAAATATACATAAACACAGTGTGGCTGCTATTAAACTATAATCCATGTTTTTGATTAACTTTTTCAGCATAATTCGATCACCCACTTTTATTCTACTCTATATAGGTACATCCTGGATGATAAATTGTGCGACAAAATCGCAACATTCTCCTCTTAACCGGACAAAAAAAGACATTGTTCATCGGTAACAGCCTCCAACTCTCCATTTACTAGGAGGTAAGTTTACTTTTTTGTAACAGCCCCGCCACAGGCAGGACTATCTAAACGATTGAAGAAAATAATACTATCAAGCTATGGGGGTGCGATTCTTGAACAAAGATACGTTTGATCTCTATTTAGTAGAAGCTTCAACCGATCAAAGGCGGCAGCGTGCGGTTTATACGGTCTCCTCCGTACAGGAAGCCTATGATAAGTTCATGGGGGAACTGAAAGCCAATCCTGAGACCACTCAAAAACTAAAATCACTTACGATCAAAAGCGGAACCGTTTCATATGATATCTTTAAGTAATAGAGTTACGTTAAGAAGCCCCTCCTCTAAATAGGAAGGGGCTTCTCTTGTTTTCTTATGACTTTTTAAAGTGATGTTCTGCCTGCTCCGTCTGGTTTTAGTTATGAGTACAATCCCCAATAACATATTTTTATATTAATATGTGCCAGTAAAGGAGTATTGAGCCTATGCAGAATGGTTTAAAGTATAATGTCAGAACCCAGTTTCGAATGATGGCTGATGATCCAACCCTTGCGAAATTACTCAAGCACCTTGCTCTAAGCGGGATCAATATCAATGGATTCCAACAGCTGAAACCAGACCCTTACAGTCCTCTTAGCGTTTTTAGATTTGTAGTGGGCAGCACAGAAGGTGAGAGCCCAAACGAAATCGAAGCCGTCAGAAACATCCTTTCATCCTCTCATGTGCATTGGACAGAAAAGCACGTTATTCAGATCCTTGAGATTGCTTCAGGGGCACCTGGACAACTGGGAATGATTCAGGGAGCATTATGGTGTAAGGTTAAGATTGAAGCGATCTATCTAGGGGAGAAAACAAAAATCTATTTGGATGTTTCAAACAATAAGGAAGCCATCAAGGTTTTATCTCAGCCCCTTCAGCTCTGTCGTTAAAAAATTGGTGCCAGGCACCACGATTACAAACTTGTGTAATTGAGGTGCCTGGCACCTTGACCCTGAAATGCACAGCACTGCATTTTTTCCTGCTGTGCACCGTCGATCCCCTGCCAGGTTCCAGTCAGCGTTAAGCGGCCATCTGGCTGCCTTTCAGGCACCAGCTTCCCCACGCCGCTCCGCAGCTCATCGTTCTTGTTCACGTGATGGTATTTAAAATGAAGTTCCCCTTCTTTATCAACCATTCCTACTAATGTTCCATATTGAATGCCTTCTCCTGTATAAGTGGCACGCACGATCAAACCTTCCTGAATACAAGTAAAGTAAATCGGTGAACGTTCATCATGAACTTCGTGTTCCGGCATGGACACAAATACCTGATTGTGGTAGGTTGCCATTGGTTTACACGCCTCTCCTTTTTATTCAAAACAGGCTTGTAGTACATATCTTTATGCAACTATACGGAAAAATGGCTATATAAAATAGAAATTCGTGATATTTTCTAACAGACAATTTATGATTAGTTTCTTCTGGGTTTAGATTAGTCTATTTTGGTTAAAAAACGTGTCGCAGATGGTTGCAATATATGTCTACATTTATTTTTCCATCGCCTATACTTATGTGTATCCGCCAAACCCTGAATCTAAACGACAGATCGCATCATATTTCCCGGAAAATAATCGACAGCATCCTAAGCGTTCTTCTTAACGTGAACAACAGCCTTTATGTCCTCCAAACGTAATAACCTTTACCGGTTTACGTTTAGACTTCTTCTGTTTTCGATCCGAACAGCAATTGCACTTGTTTTGCAACTTCATCACCCCCTTCTAGTAAACTATGATTATTTTCAATTTAGTGCTTGTACTTGAAAACTATTTTCCTTTATAAAAAATTTACTGTTCAGCCATCATGGATGATGGTATTCTAAATAATGGTATTTATTGAATATAAGGGGAAGTGGTGAAGGTATGGCTCAAAACAAAAGAATGGGATTTGTTGTTTTGGCAATGGCACTGGGGCTTTTCATGTCTTCGTTGGATAACACCATCGTTTCAGCCAGTATCAGTCAAGTGATCAAAGATATTGGCGGCTTTGATAAAATGAGCTGGATTTTCACAGCGTATATGCTGGCAGCGACCAGTACGATGCTCGTCTTCGGCAAGATGAGCGATTTGTTTGGACGTAAACTGTTTTATTTGATTGGAATCAGCCTGTTTCTTATTGGATCCGCCCTATGCGGAACCGCACAGAACATTGATCAGCTGATCTTTTACCGTGTCATTCAAGGGGTAGGATCCGGAGCAATTTTTCCGATCTCCTTCACGATCATCTACTCTGTCTCGACCGATCCGAAGCAAGCCGCGAAGATGTCGGGAATTTTTGCAGGGATTTTTGGTATTTCCTCTGTTCTCGGTCCGCAGATTGGCACATGGATATCAGAGTCTTCTTTATTAGGATGGAGATGGTGCTTTTACGTAAACATTCCTTTTGGCCTTCTGTCCATCATCACGCTGGCGATCGCCTTAAAAGAGTCCAAATCCGATCTTAAACCAAAGGTGGATTACTTAGGAACGCTGCTGCTCGTCTCATCTACGGTCCTTCTATTGCTCGGATTGGAGTGGGGCGGAAAGGATTATGCATGGGATTCCGTACAGATCATCGGACTTTTCTCCGGTGCTGCCGTGTCAATTGTGCTCTTCCTCTTCGTCGAACGAAAAGCGCAGGAGCCGATCCTTCCGCTTACCATCTTTAAAAATAAAATGGTCCTCGGAACGAGCATCGTCGTCTTTTGCCAGGGTGCCATCATGTTCTCGGCCATCACGTATTTGCCGATTCTTTCGGTCGCCGTTATCGGCAATGAAAACTCAAACAGCGTATTGACGCCCATGATGTTTCCTATCATGGTTGGAGCGATCATCGCCGGGTTTCTTTGTACCAAAATACGTTTTCGCACGATCATGGCCTTTGCGATGGGTGTTGGAGTGATCGAAGCTTATTTGCTCGGCACCATTACTCATGAAACCGGCAACTGGATGGTAACAGGAGTCATGATTGTACTGGGCCTTCTCGTCCTGGGGCCGCTCATGAGCGTTTCACAAAACGCTGTTGCACAGTCCGTTGATAGTAAGTACATCGGGATCGCCTCCTCTGTCGTCGGTTTTTGGCGCAGCATCGGCGGTGTCATGGGAGCTGCCATTACCGCTACGATCGTTAACAATGATTTAAAAGACAAAATGAAGGAGTTCGCGGCAACGTCCCAGCTGCCAGCGGATAAAGTTGAGCAGATGGCTAAGCCGGAAATCCTGATGCAAAAGGACATTCAGCTTCCTCCTCAAGTCGTCGGCTTTTTAAGAGAGGCGTTGGAAAAAGCCTTGCATCACGGCTTTTACCTCGCGTTAACCGCTTGTGCCATCGGGTTCATCGTCGCCCTGTTCGTCGGTGGCGACCGGTATGTGATGGGCAACCGCGGACAGAAAGCAGAAGTAAAAAAAGAAGTGCCGGCAAGTTAATCGATTGCAAAAACGGACTCCTTTGCGGGAGTCCCTTTTTTTATAGCAGGCGGTTCAGGCCAAATGGCCACTTAACACCAGACTCTGCCTCAATCCCTCTCACTTTTACCCGTAAAAAAACCCAGGCTCCTCCAGCCTGGGCGTTACTCCCTGATTTATAACTCGATCTTCGCTACATCCTCCCAATAATGGCACAGAACGCGCAGCCCTTTATCAAAGTTCTCCAGATGAAAGTGCTCGTTAGGCGCATGGAAGTTTTCACTCGGCAAGCCGAATCCCATTAACACAATCGGCAGGTTAAACAACTGTTTAAATGTGGCGATGATTGGGATGGAGCCGCCGCTTCGAATATAGGAAGTCTTCACTTCGTACACTTTTTCATAGGCATCACCAGCCGCCTGAACGTAAGGATGGTCGATCGGCGTCAAGTAAGGATGGCCTTGATCGAACCGATTCATCTCTACTTCGACCCCAGGAGGCAGATGTTTCGTAATGTGCTGTTTCAGCTGCTCCACGATCTTGTCAGGTTCCTGGTTCGGCACAAGACGGCAGGAGATCTTCGCATGGGCTTCTGAAGGCAGGACCGTTTTCAGACCTCCGCCTTGGTAGCCGCCATAGATGCCGTTCACTTCAAGGGTCGGACGGGTCCATGTCCGCTCAAGATAAGTGTAGCCTGCTTCACCGTATAACTCGTTGACACCCAGCTCCTTCTTTACTTCCTCTTCATTGAACTGAAGGGTAGCAAACTCTTCCTTCTCCTGCTCGGTCACGGTCAAAACATCATCATAGAAGCCATCGACCAGGATATGCCCGTCTTCACTGTGGAAGGAATCTACAATTTTAACGAGTGCATGAATCGGATTTTGAACGGTCCCTCCATAAAGACCGGAGTGAACGTCTCCGCTTGGTCCCTTCAAGTCGATCTGCAGACCGCACAATCCCCTGAGTCCATAGGTGATGGCCGGCTTCCCCTTTTCGATCATGCCTGTATCTGAAACCACGATCAGGTCTGCTGCCAACAAATCTTCGTGTTCTTCCGCAAAAGCGGGCAGGTTCGGGCTTCCCATCTCTTCTTCGCCTTCAATGCAGAACTTGAAATTCAGCGGCAGTGTACCCGTTGTCTCCAGGATCGCTTCCAACGCTTTAAAGTGCATAAACGTCTGCCCTTTATCATCACTCGCCCCACGGGCATAGAGCTTTTCATCACGGATCTCAGCCGAGAACGGCGGGCTGTTCCATAGCTCTACGGGATCTACCGGCTGTACATCGTAATGCCCGTAGATGAGCACCGTTGGCTTTCCCTCCGCTTTCAGCCACTCGCCATACACGACCGGATGCCCCTTTGTTTCATATACTTTAACATTGTCCATACCAAGCTGGCGGAGGGATTGTGCGGTCCATTCCGCTGCCTTCTCCATATCTCCCTTATGCTCGGTTTGTGTCGAGATGCTCGGAATAGCAAGAAAATCTTTAAGCTGTCTCAAATGGGCATCTCTGTTCTCTTCAAGATAATTTTCTATTTTTTCGTTCACGATACGAACTTCCTTTCCCTCACTAGTTTATTTGTCTTTGAGCATCTTCACCAGCCGCTTTGGTGCCGTCCGGCAGTATGCCTCAAGGATCAAGCTCTGAATCTCGTTCCAATTTAGACGGTCCGAAGTGTAAATGGAGGTCCAGCCGTGCTGGCCTATGTAAGCCGGTCTGAAAAAACGCTCGTCCTGCAAAAGGATCTCCTGTGTTTCTGGCAGTGTTTTCATCGCCAAAGAAGTTCCCTGTTCATTTTCCCCCATGATGACGAAAGGCTTGTCCTTCACACGGAAGGACGTATGGCCAAAGCCATCAATCTGCTCCGTCACTTCCGGAAACCCTTTGCAGATCTCCCGCACCTGCTGAAGCATTCCCTTGCCTGCCTCAGAAAAAATTTGTTTATGGCTTGCCACTTTACGTTCCCTCCTTCGAATGATCAATGCCGAACGTTTTTTTCAGGCCGTCTTTCCCCTCTTCGGTCACCTTTACCGCACGATTTTGAGGAACACGCTGAATCCATCCCAGCTCTATTAACCGTTCTAAAACCGCTTGGCCGAGTGCACCTGCCAGATGATGGCGCCGTTCACTCCAGTCCAGACACCGGTAAGAGAACGACCGGCGTTTCTTGCTTACCGTTTCGAGTGGAATTCCCAGTTCTTTAAAAAATAGCTCACCCTTTTCCGTAACACGGAAGTTCTCGTGGTCTTCACGTAAAACACCCGTTTTCAAAAGTGCATCCGCGAGTTGGACTCCGAGGCTCCCCGCCAGATGGTCATAGCAGGTTCGTGCATACCTCATCGCCTTATCCTGCGAGGACTGCTTCAGCGATTTAATTTTGACAGGCGGTGCTATGAAAAGAAAAGACTCCATCACCTTCGCGATCTCTTCGTTCTGAATGCCGTAATAACGGTGCCGGCCCTGTTTTTCCTGTACGATCAAACCGGCTTCCTGCATTTTTGAAAGATGAAAGCTCGCTGTCTGAGGTTTGATGCCAGCCATAAAGGCAAGTTCGCTGGCCGTATGAAACCGGCCGTCCATCAAAACTGTCAGCATCGCCGCTCGTGAAGATTCACTCACGATCGAAGCTATCTCGGCCACATTCGATTGTGCCATCCCAACATCGCCTCCTTTTACATCCATACTTCGATGAACATCGAAGAATTCCTGCTCTACAATAAAATCACGTTAAAAAAAGGAGCGAACGATATGAAAGAAATCCAAACGATCACACCGAAAATCCTATACTACGGCACCCCTGTAATCCTGCTGACCACCTTAAACGATGACCATACAACCAATATCAGCCCCATTTCATCTTCCTGGGCGCTGGGCAACAGCATCATTTTAGGCATCGGCCTCGGTGGAAAGGCCATTGAAAACTTGGAAAGCACACCAGAATGCGTACTGAACATCCCGGACGCCTTATTATGGGAGAAGGTCGAGAAACTCGCTCCCTACACGGCGAAAGATCCAGTTCCTTACGAAAAACAGATGCTGGGGTTCACCTGCAAAAAAGACAAGTTTACTGAATCTGGCTTCACATCCACACCATCGGTGAGCGTCCAGCCGGACCGAATCCAGGAATGCCCGCTTCAAATCGAAGCAAAAGTGGAGCAGATCCGTGTTCCTGATTATTCACCGTTCTTTGCTATCGTGGAGACACAGGCCGTAAACGTTCATGCTCATCCAGAAATCATCACAGGAACAAACCACATCGATCCTGCCCAATGGCGGCCTTTAATCTATAATTTCAGGCACTATTTTGGCCTTGGAGAAGAACTCGGGAAAACGTACCGTTCAGAGACGTAACCTAGCGAAAATTGAGCAGAGCCCCTGACAAGAGGAATTTTTGAACAAGCAGGCACAGTCCCCAGCCTCCGATACCGAATACGACCGCCAGAAAAAAAGGAACCGCATGCTTAAGTGATAGAGCAACAATGAAAATCAGAACGATGGTGCTCGGCAGCCCGTACAGCACGCCATACATAAACTGGCTCAAGTGATCCGGCCGCTCTCCTTGAGTGTAGAGCCAAAACAAACTCAGCAGGCTGACCAGCGGAAGTGCCGCCACGATTCCTCCATAGCGCGGTGAATGTTTGGCAAGAGCAGTAATCATACCAATGACCAGTGCCGATATTGTAATTTTAACGACCGTATACATGTTTTGCCTCCGTTCTAAGCTTCTCAAATGCGTCCATCAGACTCTTCTGCTCGTCCTTGCTCAAACGGTCCAGGACAGCCTGCAGTTTTTGTTCATCGAGTTCGGTGTTCCGTTTCAGTGCGTCTTCACCAAGCACAGTCAGCTTTACAAAAACCGTCCTTTTGTCTGAAGCTGATCGTTCTTTCTCTAAATAACCTTTATCGATCAGCCGTTTCACATGCTCGGATGCAGAATGATGCGTCACTTGCAAAACATCGGCCACATCAGCAACCGTCGCATCCTTCTTCTTTTTTACCGCCTGCATGCACCTCACGTTTTGGTGGGTTAATTTTTCTTCATGTCTGTAATGCAGCAAATAATACAGATCTGTCCATAGTTCATTAAAGAATGAAACATCCATTTTCTTCACCTCTTTTTATATCGTACAATACGATATATTTTTAAGCAAGAGGGAGGCGCTCTTAAAACGCCTCCTTTTTTTAAACAGCTGCTGCTTTCTTTGTTTCTTTTTTAACAGTCTTGTTCAGTGGTCCCGTAACTTTTGTAAAACAGTAGATTCCAAGCATCCCGGACACGAGATAAGCGAGTGCCATCCCCCAGGATGGGACGAATGATCCGATCGTGATGCCGGCCGCTCCAAGAATTTTAGCCATCTGGAAGGTTAAGCCCTGAACCGCCATATAGGAGCTTCGCGCATCATCATTTACGATATCAGCCATAATCGATTGCTTGACCGGTACGTACATGAGCTCGCCGATCGTAGCGATAAAGATGGAAACGAGCAGCAGGGCGACCGAATTGCTGTAGCCAAGCACAGCGTAACCGGCTGTGTACATCCAAAAGCCGGTATAGATGACTTTCTGATCCGAATATCTTCTCATCCAGCGCGTAACAAGCACGGTTCCCGCAACGACGAGCACTGTATTCAATGTCCGGATCCAGCTGATCATCCGCAAGCCGTCGAGCTGGTAGGTAAACCAGTCGCCGAACGATACCATTTGAGAGGTGAATTCGTCCTCAAGCCGCACGGAGATGTAGTTTCCTGTCTGAAACTCAATCGCGACGATGAGAGTGGATGCTAAACAAAACCACAAGAACACTTTATCTTTCATGACCGTTTTGTAGTTGTTGGCCATGTCCCTGAACACGTTGATCTTTTCAGGATTTGCGGCAGTCTTGGTGTAGGACTCTCTCATCACATAGGTGACAAGGTACAGCGTGAGGATACTGACGGCTGTTATAGCTATAAACAGTTCAAAACGGTGAGACTTAAACAGGAATCCCCCTGCAATGGAACCGAGCGCGATGGACAGGTTGACCGCCCAATAGTTGATGCTGTACATGAATTTCCGGTTTTCCTTCGTGCTGACGTCAATCAGCATCGCCTCAGCCGCCGGATTCATCAGCCCTGAGCTGATGCTTTGGATAAGCATCATGAACGATGTAACCCAGGCGGAATCATACCAGGGGGAATTGGCGGCCGTCATAAACAGGAATGCGGCCACAGTAATCAGCTGTCCGATGACCATGACCTTTTTACGGCCGACCCTGTCCGCGACATACCCTCCATAAAACCCAACCAAAATGGAGACAAACACGTTGATCAGCAGGATGATTCCCGCGAGCGCCTGACCCATTTTGTCCGACAGGTAGATCGCCATAAACGGAAAAATCATCGTTCCAACGGCACGTGTCATAAATGACGTTATAATCCTTATCTTTATATTCGGATGTAAATCTCGAAACATTCTTTCTCCCTCCTTTTACCAGTTCTTCTATCTGGAGTTTATTTTCCTCTAGTAAAAGGGGAAGAAAAAGTGTAAAATTCAGAAAAGAATTTCACCTTTTATGGAGGAAACCGGCATGGAGATCCTGGATTACTACATCACCCTGCACTTGCAGCATCCCGAACAAAAAGAGGAAGCCCCTGCAGAAGTCACCATCAGCCAGCTGGAAACCTTATTTTTCTGTACAAAGCGAAACGTCAATCTTCTCCTAAAAAGGATGGGCGAGGAAAAGTGGCTCACGTGGATCCCGGGGAAAGGGCGCGGGAACCGCTCGAAAGTGCTTTTCCATTACAGTCTGGAAGAGGCCGTCGACGCCTATTTCTCAAAGCTGCTGGCAAAAAATCTGATCACGGAGGCTGCGGAATTCCTGAACCGCCCGCTTCTTCCTGAGCATTTAGCGAAAAAACTGCAGAGCCGTATTCAGGACAACTTCGGGCTTCATGTCAAACAGACCGTATCCAGCCGGGTGGATCTTTTGAAGATTCCGATGAGGCGTCCGCTCGCCGCACTCGATCCCGCTCATTCCTATTCGGCAGCAGAAGCTCATTTTGTCCGGCAGATCTTTGATACGCTCGTGAACTTTAATCCTGTCACCGAGAAGTTTGAACCTCATCTTGCCCACCATTGGGACGTGGATCCTGAAAGAACCGAGTGGACCTTTTATTTGCGGAAAAGCGTTCGGTTTCACCACGGGCGAATCCTTACTGCACAGGATGTAAAGTATACGCTGGACCGGCTGCGGGATCCTTCGATAAGATCACCATACCTCCATCTGTTTTCCGAGATCCATACCATCCAAACGTTCAATGACTACACAGTGAGGATTATTTTAAAACGGCCGAACGTGTTCTTTTTGCATTACTTGAGCTCCTTCCATGCACCAATTTTGCCGCATGATGTACCGATTGTAACCGGCAAGGAGCTCATTGGAACCGGTCCGTTTAAAGTAACGGAGTATAACGAAAAAGTATTTATCCTTGAAGCCTTTGATGAACACTTTAACGGCAGGGCACTGCTTGACCGTGTAGAGCTATGGTTCGTCGAGCTGAACGCTGACCGGATCGTGCACTATGAACTGCCGGGAAGTGAGGGAATGGAAAACCGCGAGATGAGGGTAGACAACAACGGCTCTCAATATTTAGTCTTTAATTTCCAAAAAGATGGCCCGCACCATGACCTTTATTTCCGCAAGGCCATCGATGAGCTCATCGACCGGAACCGCATGATCGCAGAGCTTGGCGGACGGCGAAACAGTCCGGCAAGCAGCATGTGGGCGGAGCGGAGCAAGCTTTCAGCGTTTCATCCAGCTTCCATCGATCGTGCGAGGGGCTTATTGAGCAAAAGCTCCTATCAGGGAGAGACTCTTACCTTTAAGTACTTGGACTATACGAGCGAGGGCCTCCGGGAAGCAGAATGGCTTCAGAAAACATTTTCTCGGGCCGGCATTTCGGTTGAGCTGTCTCCTTACACCCTGCTGGACCCTCAGCCGTTGGACGCTGAAATCCTCTCCAAGGGCGAAGTTCTCGAACGCGATACCCAATACGGCTTCCTATCTTTTATAAAAAGTGAGCGGAGCATGCGTACTCTTTTGTCTGAAGAGCAAATCGGCATATTGGACGATCACCTGGCCAGGTTTACCCGTGAGGAAAGTTATGAGGAACGCGATTTAATTTTAGAGGAGATCGAAACGTACATGGAAGACGAAAAGATCCTTCTCCACTTGTATCACATCGCCAAACAATGGAACTATCCGGTGCTGTTGAAGGGCGTTCGGCTGAATGACTTCGGCTGGGCGGATTTCCGAAAGCTATGGGTGAAGCCTGAAATCGGGAATAATAATGAAAAAGGGAAATAAACGGTGTCTGGCACCGTTTATTTCCCTTTTATCTATGATTTAGTTCTTTACTGACACCGCAGATCCTGAGCTTTCTCTGCTCTTCTTCCTGTTGATCAAAGGATAGATGATAAAGCCTGCAAGGAACAAGCCAATCCCCAGAGCAAATGTTTTAATATCCGCTGTACCTGTAATAATGACCCATACCGAGTAAATAAGTGCTAAAATCGCGATAATGACGTCCATGACACGTGATCCACCGGAAGTTTCCCCTTTTAACGTCAGCTTCAGGAAAAAGACAGCTGAAACTAGATAAGGAATCAAATAAGCAAGCGTGGCTGCTGTCGTTAAGAACGTATACGCCTGGCTGATGGTGCCTGAAATGGTAGAGAAAATTAAAATCTGTGACATCACATTTGTGACTGTAAGCGCTCGTGTCGGGCTTCCCTTTTTGTTCACTTTTGCAAAGTAGGCAGGAAACGTTCCCGATTTTGCCGCCTGATAAGGAACCTCGGAGCTTAACAAAATCCACCCGATCGTTGCCCCAAATAAGGAAACGAGTGCAAGGATCGCCATCACCTGTCCGCCCGCACTTCCAATCAAAGCAGTAAGCGCGTCAACAAATGGTTTGTCCGATGCTTTTAACACGTCCTGAGGCAGGATCCCCATCGTTAGAAGCGTAATCGCCATGTAGATGACAAGCGCAACGATAAGGCCGAAGATCGTAGCGCGGCTCACATCCCGCTGCGACTTCGCGCGCCCTGATAAAATAACGGCGGATTCAATGCCGATAAACGCCCATAACGTTGAGATGGCTGCCAGTTGCACCTGGCTGAACAAACCATGTGATGTTCCGCCTTCCTCCACGACAGGTGTATAGAAATCACCGAAGTTGGAAGACTGGAATGCAAAAAGGGCAGCAACAATAAAGAGTGCAAAACCAGCAACCTTGGATGCTGTCGCAACAAAATTCAATTTCCCTGCTCTGTTCATGCTGCTTACCAAAATAAAGTGAATGCCCCAGAGCAATACCGTGCATACGCCAAACGTTATGATTTTACCGAGCCGGATATCCTGTGAACCGATGGAAAACACAACATTTTCAGCTCGCATAATCGGCAAGAACGCAGACAAGTAGCCAGCAAAGCTAGTGACCATGGCCACGTTGCTGATCCAGTTGGCTACCCAATACCCCCAAACCATGCTAAAGCTTGCTAAGTTCCCTTTTTTCTCTGATTTGAATAGCGCGCGTGCATAGCTTTGCGGTCCTGCAGTTAAGTCTGGACGGCGAATCGACAGTTTACTGAAAATGAGTGCAATCATCATCACCCCGAAGCCTGTAACGAGCCAGGCAAAGGTAACTCCTAGCGGGCTCGCCGTTTGTGCCAGTGTACTCGGAAGCATGAATATGCCTGAACCCACCATATTTCCGATAACGAAGGCCGCTAAAAGCCAGAACCCCCATTTTTTCGTTGTATCCGTTGTATGCATCTAAATCTATCCCCTCTAATATAAAAAAACGCATGGCTGTTCACCACCGCGTTTCATAGTGAAATCTGTTTTATAGTTTATTACTTTACCATGCTAATATATCAGACAGATAAAGAAAGTGTCAACCCGACGGTATCTGGTCATAGTGGTATATTTTAACTATTGACTCTAGTTTTCCATACCTGCCTTACTTAAAAATCTTGTCCACTTTGTGTACAAAAGGTAAAATATACCTAAAATCAACAGGATGTGAATAGCACATGGAGATCACTGTGCACTTCTGGTTTAACCTCTCATTGCTCATTGTATTGCTCTTTCTTTGCCTGCTTGGAACTGGAAAATCCCACGCCCAGGAGCGCTACCGGAAAATGACCTATGTTTATTTCACTGTATCCCTTGTTCTTTGTTATTTGTTCTCCTATAAGCTCAGCAGCAGCATGTACTTGGACCTTCGAAATATTCCGGTCATCGCCGCCGGTTTTTATACGGGGTATGCTCCCCTCTTTTGTTTGATGGCTGTACTATTAAGGGCCTTTTACGGGGTTGACACCGGCTTTTTCTTAAATATTCTGCTTTATGCCGTGCTCGGCGTTTCCTTGTGGCGCCTCTCGCCCTGGTTCCTTAATCTCTCGTCTAACTACAGGGTCGCTTTATCTTCCCTCTATACATTGATCATCAGCTTTTTAACGATGATATTCACCCAGATGATGTTCTCTTCAAAAGAGCTTGTAGACGTCTGGTTTGCCTATATGGTCATTCCGCCGCTCGGTGTCGGCATGATTTCGTATTTTTTGGAGCTGATTGATAAAAATATGGTGCTGCGGGAGCATGTTGTGAAAACAAGGAGGCTTGAAGCCGTGGAACAGATGGGGGCAGCGATCTCGCATGAAATACGAAATCCGCTGACTACGGCGATGGGTTTTGTCCAGCTTCTTCAAGAAGAGGATACCTATTATGAAAAGCGCACCGAATATTTGTCCCTCGTAAAAAGTGAATTGGAATCAGCAGAAAGAGTGATTCAGGATTACTTGACGTTTTCTAAACCTTCCATCGTTTCTTTAAGCCATATCTATCTTCACGACGAACTTCATCATGTCATTAAAATACTTCATCCGTTCGCTAACCAATATTCCGTAGAAATTACAGAAAAACTGGAACCGGTATCATCCATTTATGGAGACCGGCAAAAGATACGCCAGTGCTTTTTAAATCTCGTAAAAAATGCCATTGAGTCGATGCCGAGCGGCGGACAGCTTACCATCGAATCCATCGCTACACCATTACAGGCCATGGTCCGGATTGAAGATTCAGGAGTCGGCATGACCAAACACCAAATGGACCGCTTGGGTGAGCCTTACTACTCAACGAAAGGATCCAAAGGCACCGGTCTTGGAATGATGGTCGTGTACAGCATCGTCCGAGCAATGAAAGGCAACATTAAAGTGCATAGCAAGGTCGGAAAAGGAACGGTATTCATACTTACCTTTCCCATTCAGCCCGAGTCCTCACAGCCCCAGAATTCTTAATTCTAAAAGTAGAGACTCCTCTGCGGGAGTGGTTTTCATCATAAAACCCGCCATCTTAATGGCGGGTCTCGATAAATTGAAAATAGCTGCCTTTTCCGCCCACGGTGATGAACGAGTGGGTAAATAGGGCTCCTCCGCTTTTTTTGCGGACACCATTCAAGAGAATGCCATCTGTAATGCCTGTCGCGACAAAGAAACATTGGTCACTTTTCACGAGATCATCCATATCTTTTCTGCAAAACAGCAACCTCCCTTGATGTATTGCTCTTTTGTAGAATAGTACTACACTTTTTCGGGAAACGCACAAAAAACAAACCTCATCCCTGCTTCAGAACCCTCAAAAACACTTCCATTGCCTTCGTCCGAAATTCCGTATCCTGCGTGACCAGCGTGAACTGGCGCTGCACCGGAAAGCCCGTCAGATCAAGGACTCTAAGCGTTCCTAGAGCCAACTCCTTCCGTATCGTCCATGTGGAAAGAAAAGAAATGCCGAGCCCTGCTTCAACCGACTCTTTAATGATCTGTGTGCTGCCGAACTCCATGACCGAACCTGGAGTAATGTGGTGGTCAGTAAACATCTGCTCAGTTGCCTCACGGGTTCCGGACCCCTGCTCGCGGACAATCCACGTTTCATCCTCAAGATCCGAGAACGAAACCTCTGCCTTCTGAGCAAGCTCATGTCCGGCTGAAACAACTACCACCAAGCTGTCTGCCGAAAACCGCTCCATTACGACGTGCTCATCTGTCATCTTACCTTCAATAATTCCCATATCAATCTGCCGGGTTGCCACTTGATGAACGATTTCTCGGGTGTTGCCGATCATGATGGACGGATGGATCCTCGGAAATTCCAAACGGATCGATGCGATGATGTGAGGCAGGATATATTCACCAAATGTATAGCTTGCACCAATGCTCAGTCTGCCGCTCGGTTCACTCATCAAGTCAGCGACAAGCACATTCATCTTCCCGTGCAATGATAAAATTTCCTTCGCGTGATGATAGACGATCTCACCAGCCTTTGTCATCTGCACCATCTTGTTGCTGCGCTCCAGCAGTTTCGCGTTCATTTTCCCCTCTAAGTTTTTAATGTATCGGCTCACTGCCGGCTGGGTGATATGCAAAGCTTCAGCAGCATTCGAAAAATTGGCTTTTTCAACGACTGTCACAAACACGTACAGCTCCTGATCCACAGTCTCTCCCCTCCGTTTTTAAACATCTGTTTAAATCTTAGTTTAACTCATTTATAACAAATTAGTTATCATCAGCATCCAAAAGAGTGATTTTACTTATACATCGTACGGGAGTAACATGAAATCATACAGGAGGAACGGCCTATGGAATACACCGAAAAATCGAATAACATCGTAAAAGGTTCGCGCCTGTTTTGGCTTGCCGGCATTGGTTTTACCTTTTTTATCGCGATCCTGGGATTAGGCTTATCCAAACTGCCTGGATTCGATCACATTGGACCGCTTGCCAGTGCGATCCTGATTGCAGTCGTTTTCCGGCAAGTTTCCGGCTATCCTGAAAAACTCAGGTCAGGCATCGAGTTTTCATCAAAAAGACTGCTGCGCTTTGCAATTATTTTATATGGATTAAAACTAAACATCGACATTATTTTTCATCAGGGGCTGCCTCTGCTCGTCCGGGGCATCGGATCCGTTGCCTTCGCTATCCTTGTGATGTACGCACTATCCAAATGGCTGAAAGCTGACGCTTCGATCTCCCTGCTGCTTGGTGTTGGTACAGGTGTGTGCGGAGCAGCGGCCATTGCCGCCATCTCCACGATCGTAAAATCCAGGGAAGAAGACACGGCGATCAGCGTCGGGATCATCGCCTTGATGGGGACGCTGTTCTCTATCCTTTATACTGTGCTCCTGCCCTGGCTCCCCTTGTCGGACACCGAATATGGAACGTGGGCGGGCATTTCCCTGCATGAGATCGCCCATGTCGCATTGGCGGGTGCACCGGCCGGCCAGGATGCTTTGGCGGTGGCCTTGCTCGCAAAACTGGGGCGCGTCTTTCTGCTCGTTCCGCTCTGCTTTTTCTTTATGTATCGGATGAAAAAACGCTCACCCGAAAAGCATGAAGACGCGGCAAAAGTAGAGTTCCCCTGGTTTCTCATCGGATTCATCGTCATGAGCCTGATCGGCAGTTATATCTTGGGTGGCGTCATTCCCGTCTCCTCACGAGTGCTGGATGACATCTCAAACCTCAGTACCTTCATCCTTACGATGGCGATGGTCGGACTCGGCTTGAACATCAGCTTCCATGCACTTCGAGACCGTGCACTTCGTCCGCTCGCCGCGATGACTGTGACCTCGGTCATTTTATCCGTGCTTGCCTTTTTCACCGTTTAAACCTTCTTGGAACTTTAATTCAGGAAGGTTTTTTTTATGTTTAATCGTGCTTCATTTGTTATATTTAATAATGTGTAATAACTGATAGGTTTGTTAGCGGCCTCTTGAAGGAAGCAAACGGCGACTCTCTTAGAATGTATCTGGACGTACATGAGGAAGAGGAGCGTCTGACGAAGAAGATGGCCTTTGATCACAAACCGTTACAAGGAGATATCATTTATGAGAAAAAATTGGATCCGGCAAGTGGCTGTCATTGTTCTTGTCTGGATGGCGTATATGTTTTCGTTTGTGGACAGACTTTCGTGGCCTCCTGTCCTTCCTCTTGCTGCAAAAGAGATGGGATTGTCAGCGGCCGATGCCGGAAGCTACATGACTGCGTTTTATATCGGGTATGTGATTACACAGTTTCCGGGCGGCATACTGACCGACCGGTTCGGCTACCGGAAAGTGCTGCTGAGTTCGTATTTTATGATGGGGATTTTCACCCTTACGATGTCGACCGTTCATTCTTTTGAGCAGGGATTTGTCTTCCGGCTTCTGGCAGGGCTCGGCTCTGGTGCAATCTTTGCGGCATCTCTCGCTGCTATATTCGATCATATCTCCCCTAAACGAAGAGGGATCGCGATCGGCTTTTTCATGACAGCCACTTCGCTTGGAGTGACTGTTGTGAACTTGTTTGTACCTTCGGTTGCTGCCGCTCACGGCTGGCGTTCTGCTTTTATCGTTGCGGGGCTTCTGCCCATCGCGGGCATCGTGCTAAGCTTCTTTTTCCTGAAAGAAACCAGCAGCTATCAAGGAACAAAGAAATCCGTCTCTTCCATGAGTGAGATCCTCACCGTTCTAAACAATAAAAACCTCATTCTCGCAGGAATTGCAGGATTTGGCGGACTTTGGGCAACCTGGGGGACCGCCACTTGGGCCAATGCGTACTTAAACCATTCGCTCCACCTTTCGTTAGTTGCGGCGGGCAAAATGATGGCTGTTTATGGCATGGCGGGTCTTTTGTGCAAGCCGCTCATCGGATTCGTGTCCGACTATCTTAATAAAAAGACGATCGCGTTTTGGGCGCTGTTTTTGTTCGCACCCGTTCTTATTTGGTTTGGTGTAAACACACATACAGGAATTCTCTTCACACTCACGGCGATCCTTGGGGTCACAGCATTCATCTATAGTCCCGTGATGACCGCCATTATCGGCGAACTGGTGGAAGAGCGGCTTGTCGGGACAGCGATGGGCCTCGTCAACGCGATTTGGCAGCTCGGTTCACTCATCTCCCCGCTTGTTGTCGGCATGGTGGTGGATGCTACCTCAAGCTACTTCTACGGATTCCTTGTACTCGCTTCTGGTCCGTTAATCGGTGCCATCATGATGCTTTTCGTCCAAGCAAAAGCAAAAAAGGCACAAAAGCTCAACGCCGCATAAAGGCTGGTGCAGCGAAAAAGCCGCTCATCCCCCATGAGCGGCTTTTTTCATTCTTTTTTTATTTTCTCTGTTCCTTCAGCAATTGATGAAGCCGATCTGGGAAGTTCGTGAACATGCCCGTTACACCCCAGTCGATCAGGCGCTTCATATCAGCGGTTTCGTTCACCGTGTACGGATGCAGCTGAAGCCCGCTTTTTACTACTTTTTGAACATAGTTTTGATCGAGATACGTAAAGTTCGGCCCGATTCCAACGGCATATTCTTTCCATGCGGCGATTTCAGCGTCAGTTGCGACTGCTGCTTCTTTATAAGACAGCAATTGGACGAGTTTGATCGACGCATCCAGTTCCTTTACCCTCAGAAGGCTTTCCTTACTGAACGATTGAATCAATAAAGTGCGCTTATTGATTCTGTATTTATCCACAAGACGAAGAAGCTCTTCCTCCATGCCCGGGTAAATATCTGGCGCTTTTGTTTCAATGTAATAGTTTCTATGGTTGCCAAACCGCTTAAAAATCTCTTCTAACGTCGGAACCTTTAGGCCAGCATAATCTTCATTGGCATATTGCGGATACTTTTCATTAAACCAAGAACCGGCGTCAAGCTGCTTAATTTGTTCCAGCGTCAAATCTTTCACTCGGCCCGTTCCGTCCGTTGTCCGGTCTACAGTCTCATCATGCATCGCAATGAGCTTGCCGTCCTTCGTCATCTGCAGATCAATTTCAATGTAATCTCCATGAAGCCTTTCACCCATTTTATAAGAGGTGATCGTATGTTCAGGTGCATAGCCTGAAGCCCCTCGATGGGCCACGTCTACGACTTTCGTTCTGTGATCAGCCGCCTCCACTTGTGTAACCACTCCCGATCCCATTCCAATCAATGCAGCAGACAATGCCATCGTTCTCATGATTCCCTTCATCTTGCCCTTTCCCCTCTTTCATTCATAGTCTCTTAATCTATCATTGGATAAAAATTGAAATCCGCTATGATCATATCAGAGAAAGTGAATTGTAAAAAAGGGTATTTTTACCTATGATGTAAATGAATGGAACAATTAATCCTTAAAAAGGCCATGCCGTTTAAGGAATAAGGAAAATTTTCTGCTTGCATAAAGTCAGGATAATAGTAACAGATCAATGTTAAGACAGTTAAATATTTGGTAAAGCATTGATTGAGCATCTCTTAAAATTACGTGAACTTTATGTAAACAGGCGTATTTTAAGACCGGATAACAGTGTAAACATCCTTTAAAAATGCATCATAATCCAAGTCATTGGCAATAACAGAATAATCATTTTGGCCTGGATTGATCACCGGGTGATCCCTAAAGTCGGCTACCGTGATGCCTTGGCCAAATGTGGATGCGGCTTCGACAATCTGAACATTTCTTTTTACGTACTTAAAGATGGACGGATTAACAAGTGCACTGACAGGAACAAGGTCATGGAAAAACAGCGAATAAACTTGATAGCGATTTACAGGTTATAACCGCCCTTCAGAGGGGGCTGAGTCTGGCAACAGCGGCCTTGCTTCTCACTGGACAAATTTCAATCACCGGGGTATTTGTGACACCAGGTGGATTTCGTCCCTCTTTAGGAGGACCCTTGACCTGATGTACACGATTAGAAGGCATTGGCAGCGGCCAGGCTGCCACCACTCTTATCGATGTCATTGACAGCGCCTCGCCATCCTGCTGATTGCTGACCAAATCCGTGTGACAGGAAGCTTCATCGGTTCCTCACGCTTCACAATTAATGTCAGTGGACCCATTTTCGGCGTTCCTAAGCCTGTTCCTTCCCTTCCTTACATCAAACGGGAGTCCGCCGTCTTCCAAAAAATTGTGTCCAGACATTTCAATGTGAATCCTGCGATTTTTAAACAGCATTAAACGAGTGTTTAATAAGAAAAACACCTATGCTTCCCTTACGGGGATGGCATAGGTGCTCCTGAATCGACTTATTCCGTAATTCCTACCTTATTTAATCCATCTTCTGTTGCGTCAGTCTCTTCACTTCCTGTACCATACAGATCCACTGCTGATTGAATGAGCGCTCTGCGTGCGTCTTTAAAGTTGGAGGTTGGCGTTAGATAAGTGGTTAACGCGCGGTAGTAGATTTTTCCGAGTTTCTCTTTGCCGATCTGAACACCAGTCAGGTAGGCTGCGTGGTTGATAATAGAGGAGTTAATATGAACACCGCCGTTATCAAGACTGAGAGGCAGCTTGTAGAACTCGTCCATGTGTTTTGGATACATCCCTTTTCCGTTGCCATATGGGACATAGGCGGCATTCACCGGGTACTTGTCCGGCTGGCTTAAGCTTCTGAGAGATGGCCGTCCGCTTTCCACTGCTTCCTGTGCCATCGCATCCTCGCCTACTTCCCAGTCATCTGAATCGATCAAGGCACCGAAAATGTCGGAGAACGCTTCATTTAGCGCCCCGGATTCGTTACGGTACAGGAGGCCGGCAGAATGGGTGGTTACTCCATGGGTCATTTCGTGCCCTGCAACATCGAGTGCCGCAGACAGAGGAATAAAGAACGTGCCGTCCCCGTCTCCATAGGTCATCTGCTCGCCGTTCCAGAACGCGTTGTTATAGTCCACGCCATAATGGACAGATGAGATGATCTCCATCCCTTTACCATCAATGGAGTTGCGTCCATGCTCATCTTTATAATAGTGGTATACTTCCTCGGAGTTGTAATGGGCGTCAACGGCTGCACGGTCATAGTCACTCTTGTACGAAGCACTTTTGTTGGCAAACAGCACGCCTGGGAGGTTCACTTCAGCCGAACGCCACTGATTTTTAAAATCATACGTTGAAATTCCTGCAAGATTATCATGAGATATGTCTTTTAAGAAGAAGGTTGTTCCATTTCCATCCTTTAAATTTTGGTGGGAAATATGCAGATTACGGTGAGCTCCTTTTACACCGATCCCTGAGCCTTTGGAAGCCTTCAATTCGTCTGCATGCATTAATCCATTATATTGATCGATGACTTTTCCTGTTTTGGCATCGACAAAAACGAACCAGTTACCCGGGTTTTCACCAAGAAAGTTTACGTTTACTTTATAGGCGGTGTGCATTTTTCCGTTGTATGGATAAACAACGAGCTGAGTCGTCGGCTCGTAGTCAATTGAGTCAGGAGCTTTTACCGATCGTTTCGCGATTTCTAAAGCTTTGCCCGAGGAGATGGCTGCTGTTGTATCCAATTCGGCTTCCTCTGCCGTATTATTGTAATAGCCTGTGACACTGGCAATACTTCCGTCCTTTCTATAGTGGACAATGACTTCTGTACCTTCAACAGGTAAACCATTTTTGGATTGGTGCAGACGAACATGCGTCATTCCGAGCTTATCCGATTCCACCTTCTTTTCTTTAAGATGTCCTTTTGGATCCTTTAAACCGAATTTTGATTTATTTTCCTGTAAGTAGGCAATGGCGTTAGCTGCATTTTTGTGGCTGAATTTCGGAGATTTTACCTCAGTAATGAACACAGGCTTTGAATCAGTGCTGGCAATGGCAGATGCGGAAGAGGCCGCAAATGGAGATGCAAAAAGTGAAGCGGTTAAAACCATTGGAATGACATACTTCTTTTTCACTGAATTTCCCCCTTTTGTAAAATATTGTTACATTGCAAGTATAATAGAGCGTGAGGAACGAGAATATAGACTACATATACTATTTTCATATTAATTTTAAATCATCAGTTAATAGATAGATGTACCTATAAAGACCAAAATAAAAACCAAGATGGTCACTTCGCACCCCTTGGCCCTTACTTTTTATAATATCGTCCGAATATCCCACAGTTCCGGGAAAAACCTTTGGTCGAGCACTTTCTTCAAATAACCGACACCAGAGGAACCCCCAGTCCCCATCTTGAACCCTATGATTCTCTCAACCGTCTTCATATGGCGGAAGCGCCATTGCTGAAGCCAGTCTTCAATATCTACGAGTTTCTCAGCGAGCTCATACAGATCCCAATATTGGTTTGGATAACGGTAGACCGTGGTCCACGCTTGGCGAACCGAATCATTCTCTTGATACGTGCGCTTCACGTCACGGTTGAGCACTTCTTCATCGATTGCCAAACCGGCCTTGTTCAATGCACGGATGGCCGCATCATAGAGGCTTGGCGCTTCATAAGCCTTCTTCAACTCTACTAATAGTTCAGGATCTTTCTCATAGATTTTCAATACATGCGGCGTCTTATAACCGAGCGCAAACTCGATCATTCGGTACTGGTAAGACTGGAACCCGGACGCCTGTCCGAGCGAATCCCGAAACTCCATGTATTCGGAAGGCGTCATCGTGGACAGTACATCCCACGCCTGAATGATCTGTGACTGCGTTTTTGACACCCTCGCCAGCTTTTTGAACGCACTGGACAAGTCGTCGTTCGTGATCGATTCAATCGCTGAATGCAGTTCGTGAAGAATGAGTTTCATCCACAGCTCACTCACCTGGTGGATAACGATGAACAGCACCTCGTCATGATGGCCGGAAAGCCGGCGCTGCGCTGATAAAATTTTATCCAGCTGTAAATACTCACCGTAGGTCATACTATTTTTAAAATCCGTATGGATATTGGTCTCCGAACTCGTTGCATTCACGTCTTGCTGGCCATTGTTGTTCAGCATCAAAATCCCCTCCATGTTAACGCTTCCAGTCGATCTCTTATCATCATACCTCAACACTAAAGAGGATGACCACAAGCTTTTTTCTTAAACGTGTGTTTAATTGGTATAATGTAAACAACATTACTTAGAGAAAAGGAGTCCTTCCACATGACTGATTTTTCATCCCGGCACGCTCGTGAACAGCTTGATCACGAGATGATTATGATTGAAGTGAACCTTGATGACTGCAGCAGTGAAGTGCTTGGCTTTACGATGGACCAGCTGCTGTCTGCGGGTGCCAATGATGTGTATTACACTTCCATCTATATGAAAAAGAATCGTCCAGCTTATAAACTGTCTGTTCTTACTACTCCCCTCAGACAGCCGGAACTCGAAGAGATTATTTTCAAAGAAACGACCAGTTTCGGCCTTCGCTTTTTTCCTGTTTCCTGTCACCGTCTCGGAAGGGAATTCTACATAGCAAAAACAGCGTGGGGCGAGGTTTCAGTCAAGATTGGAATCTATCAGGGAAAAAAGATTAAGTTTTCACCGGAATTTGAGGACTGCAGGGCTTTGGCCGAGAGGCATAATCTCCCGCTTCAAACGATTTATGACGAGGCAAAAAACATGGCCATCAGCCATTATAAATAAAAAGACCCTGTCCTTTCAGGAAAGGAACAGGATCTCACAAAGATAATAGATTCCAAAGATGACGCTCAGAATACCGGTGCTTCGTGTTAATAAAAGGTTAAGCCTCTTATGATCCGAAGCCCAGGAATAAGGCATGCCGATCAGAATGGTAGCGAGTACCATGCTCAGAAGGGTTCCTGCACCAAAGACAAGCAGATATAATAAGCCCATATACTTGTCATCGATCGTGCTGAGGAATAAATAAGCCACACCGGTACTGCCTGCGAGGCCATGCAGTAAACCGACAATCAGCGGTCTCAGCATCCAGCCGTTTTTGTCACGATCTGCGGCGTGCTCCTGCTTTTTTTCTGTGCTCAGGGAGTAAGATGCTTTTACACCGAGGTAAATGATCATGGCACCGACAATGCCTTCAAGGAGTTTTTCCACGGAATGAGAGATGAGCAGGTTGAAATAAATAATAGCGCTGCCGATCAAGACGATTGTCGTCATATGCCCGACTCCCCACCAGGCCCCGACAAGAGCGGAAAACCGGGCTTTTTTCTTTTGGCTGACGATTGTCGTCACCGCCACAATGTGGTCCGGATCAAGGGCATGCTTCAGTCCGAGCAGCAATGCCATGATTAAGACGGTCGTAAACTCCATATGTATCTCCTATTCTCTTTTTGTTTATTTTCTCATAATCGTCGTTAATTGACCAAGGCCTTCTACTTCTACCGTCACTTCATCTCCGTCCTTGAGCCAATTCCTCTCGCCCTCAGGCTCACCCATGATCACACCTTCAGGGGTACCGGTTAAAATAAGATCACCGGGATAGAGAGTCATATGCTGTGAGATATAGCTGATGATCTCCTCACAGGAAAAAATCATATCCGATGTATTGGAATCTTGGCGGACAGATCCGTTTAAGACAGTCTTCAGCGGCAAGCGGTTCGGATCTTCTATCTCATCGTCACTCACTAGGTAAGGCCCGGCCGGACTGAAACCGTCACACGTTTTACCGAGCAGCCATTGCCCGGTTTTAAATTGAAGATCCCTTGCCGAGAGATCGTTGGCCGTACAATACCCATAAACATAATTTCTTGCTTCTGCAACTTCCACATTGCGGGCCGTCTTCCCGATCACCAGCCCTAACTCCACTTCGTAATCCACTTGCAGGGAACGCTCCGGTAATCTGACCTCTTGCAGGTGTCCCGCGAGGGTATTGGTGAACTTGCTGAATAAAATCGGTGTTTCCGGCAATGCCATGTTCGACTCTTCCGCATGCTTTTTGTAGTTTAAACCCACACAGATTATTTTTTGCGGAGAAACCACACATGGTCCGAGAGTAAGTGAATCCTCACGGTAAAACACGTCATCCGACGCGATTTCTGTATCTGCCAGTCGTTGAAGAGCTTCCTTGCCCTTTTGTCCCTTTAAAATCAGTTCATCCACGGTTTCTGGAATCCCCTCAGCATCGGCCATCAATAGATGGACAGCTTCCTTTACATCCAGAACACCCCGCTCGGTTTTTACACCAAGCGCCCATTTTCCATCTTTTTTAAACGTCAGCGTTTTCATATGACATCTCCTTTTTAAATGAAATAGGAGGATTACATGACGGTGCCTGGCACCATCATGTAATCCTCATCTTTATTATCCTTTGACAAAAACGGTTTTGATCGACGTATAGAATTCGATGGCAGCCTGCCCCTGTTCCCTGGAATGGGAGCTGGACTGCTTCATCCCGCCGAACGGCGCCTGCAGCTCCACACCTGCTGTTTCTGCATTAATCCTGACAAGTCCTGCATCCATATCATTGATAAAGGAGAGCATGTGGCTGATATTGGTCGTGTAGATCGAAGCACTCAATCCGTATTCCACATCGTTCGCCAGCTCGATCGCTTCTTCCAGCGTACTTACTTTAATCAATGCAAGTACTGGTCCAAAGATTTCTTCCTGAGAGATGGCCATGCCTGTCTCTACATTTTCAAAGATCGTTGGCTCCACATAGAAACCATCCTTTGCGACATCCTCGGTCAGCTGACGTCCGCCATAGAGGAGCGCGGCCCCTTCTGCCTGTCCCTTTTCGATGTAAGATAACACCGTCTCCAGCTGCTTTTCGCTGGCACAAGGGCCCATCCACGTTTCCCCGTCGAGTCCAGGACCGACCTTCAGCTCTCTGACTTTAGCCAGCAGTTTTTCTTTGAAGACATCATAAACATCCTCATGGATGATGACCCTGCTCGTCGCTGTACACTTTTGCCCTGTTGAACGGAGCCCCCCGCTGATCGTACCATCCACGGCAAGATCAAGATCCGCGTCAGCGGCAATTATGACCGGGTTCTTTCCGCCCATCTCCAGCTGATATTTGGCTCCCCGCGAGAGAGCTGCCTGTCCGATCGCTTTTCCTGTCGCGTTCGAACCAGTGAACGTGATTCCATTCACATCCGGGTGCTCCACGATCGCTTGTCCGACGACAGAGCCGGTGCCTGTCACCATGTTTACGACTCCGGCAGGAATTCCCGCTTCAGCCAGGCATTCGATGACCTTAACGGCAGTAACCGCCGCTTCTTGTGCCGGTTTAATCACGATCGTGTTCCCATAAATAAGCCCGGGTGCCATCTTCCAGATCGGAATCGCCACTGGAAAATTCCATGGTGAGATGACCCCGACGACTCCGAGAGGCACTCTCGTCGTAAACATGAGTGCTTCATTATCGGTGGAAGGAATGACGTCACCCGTCCTGCGCATCCCTTCTCCCGCATAATAGCGAAGGATTGCAACGCCTCTCAACGTTTCTCCCTTTGCTTCAGCGAACGTTTTTCCCATCTCGTTCGTCATCGTTTCTGCGATCTCATCCGCCCGGCTTTCCAAGATGCTCGCTGCTTTATACAAGTATTCGCCTCTTGCCGCACCTGAAAGCTTCTTCCAGGCCACTTGCGCTCTCTTAGCAGCAGATACCGCCTGTTCCACATCTTCCTTGCCGGATTTTTGAACGTAGCCGACCGTTTCATATTTGTTCGCTGGATTTATACAAGGGATCGTCTCATTTGTGGATGCTTCTACCCATTCACCGTTCACATAGTTCAGAAAGGTTTTCACTTGTGTTTGTACCGTCATTTTTCATCTCTCCCTTTAATTTATTAGATTCGGTTAAAGCATATATCTGAGTTACTTTTATTTTGGCATCGAAAAGCAGATAGGAAAAAACTTGCTTAAATCCTTCTGCTATTCAGAAGGCGGTTAAAACGTAGGCCCGATTCTCCAAATACCAAAATCATGCTGCTTGAGCACTTCCGATTTTGTGAGTTTTCCTGAAGAAACCTCTTTAATTTCTTCAAAGATCCGTTTTCCCGCCGTTTGAATGGTTTCTTCTCCATCGATGATCGTCCCGGCGTTCAAATCCATGTTATCCCTCATCTTTTCGAACATGGCCGTGTTGGTGGAGATCTTGATCACTGGCGCGATCGGTGATCCTGTCGGCGTGCCGCGGCCGCTCGTAAACAGAACAACCTGAGCCCCGCCGGCGACCATACCTGTCAGCTGTTCGATATCATGTCCCGGTGTATCCATCCAAACGAGACCCTTTTGGGTCGGATACTGTGCATAATCAATGATCTCCTGCAGTGGACGGCTGCCAGATTTGTTGGAAGCGCCAAGCGATTTTTCTTCCAGTGAACTCAAGCCCCCTTCAATGTTTCCGGGACTAGGATTACCGGTTCTGATATCAACTCCCATCAGGATGGCCCTGCTTTCCATCTGTTCGATCACTTCATACACCCGCTTCGCTACCTTTTCATTCACGGCTCTCTTCGCCAATAAATGTTCAGCACCGATCAGCTCTGTCGTTTCCGCCAAGATGGCCGTTCCGCCGGCATCCACGACCATATCACTCACAACTCCGACCGCCGGGTTTGCAGAGAGGCCGGAGCAGGCGTCCGATCCTCCGCATTCCGTACCAATGATCAATTCGCTAAAATCGAAGGGCTCCCTGCGCTGAGCGGAGGCATCCTGAACCATTCTCGCCGCAACCCGTGCCCCTTCAGCGATCGTCATCAAGGTGCCTCCATGGTCCTGAATCGAAACGACCTCCACTGGTTTGCCGCTCTTGGCGATCTCTCCAGCTACGCTTCTTGCCTGATGGGTCTCACAGCCCAGGCCAAGGACGACTACACCGTACACGTTCGGGTTCAATCCCATTCCTACATACGTGCGAAACGTCTGGTCATAGTCCTCTCCCACCTGTGCACAGCCATGCTGATGGATGAAGCTCACAGTTCCGTGCACAAGTTCCGTAATTTGTTTTGCGGCCTGGGTGGCGCACGTGATCGTCGGAAGGATCAAAACATGATTCCTTACGCCCACTTTCCCGTCCGGCCTCCTGTACCCTAGCAATTCGTTGGTGTTAAACTCTGGATTCAACTTTATCCCCCCTTCCTCTTATGCCTTCCAGATTATGAACGTGAACATGCTCTCCGGTTGCAATGTCAGCAACTGCCCTGCCGATGACTTCACCGTATTTCAAAATTTCCCCGCCCTGTCCAATCGGTTTCACCGCAAATTTATGGCCGAAGCGAATGTCCTGCTTCAGTTCCACCTCGTGTACTTTTTCTTCGCACCGGACATGGATCAATGCCCCTTGTGGAAGATCCATTAAGGCGATTGCCACATGGTCCAGCGGTTTCATCATGATCGTTTTATAGTTCATATCCACTTCCTCCTTTAAAGAAAAGCGCAAGCGCCTGATAGGTCCGACAACCTCGCCGTTAAGCCGCCATCCGCCACAAATGGCTTCCTGTAATAAAAGAAGACTTCAGGCGTTCCCATCCGGCCGATCGGCTGGCGCATCTCATTTGTTCCCGGGCACCCGCTTTCCCCACACCTGCATTATTCACAAGGATGTCCAGGGTGCCGAACGTTTCGGCAGCCCTTTCTACCACTCGCTTCATGTCCGCTTGCTTTGTCACATCAACGGAAGTAAACTCTGCAGCGACTCTCTGCCAGCATTGATGTCTTCCGCTACTCTTTTTCCCACCGATAACCACATAGGCGCCCTCTTCTGACAGCCGTTTGGCAATGGCCTCGCCGATTCCTGAACCTGCCCCGGTGACAAGCGCGGTTTTTGTGTAAAGTTTCAATGAATTCCCATCTCCCTGAAGATTCAGTCTTTTTAAGGGTTAATGAGCCGTTGGGATCTTGCTTTCCTGCTTTTTCACCGGGTTGTTCAAAACACCGATCGAAGAAATCTCAATCTCAATCCGGTCGCCTTCCTTTAAAGTAAATTCATTCGGCGGCACAATGCAAGTTCCTGTCAGAAGAACGGTTCCGTCAAACAATTCGTTATCACGGGCAAGAAACTCTACCAGCTCATCAAATCTTCTTTTCAGCTGCTTCGTATTGGCCGTTCCTTCCACCACTTTTTCATCCGACCTGTAGATTCGGCACGCAAGGTCAAAGGAATACGGATCATCTACCGCTTCAGCCAGCAAGATGACCGGACCGATGGCACACGAATGCTTCCACACCTTGGCCTGCGGAAGATACAAAGGATTCTCACCCTCAATGTCCCGGCAGCTCATATCGTTTCCTGCCGTATAACCGAGAACCTTTCCGCTCTTGCTCAGCACTAGCCCAAGCTCCGGTTCAGGAATCTGCCAGTCAGAATCACTGCGTAAATAGACGGGCTGCCCGGGTCCAATGGTACGGGCCGCTGTTGACTTAAAAAAGATCTCCGGGCGTTCGGCTTCGTATACTTTGTCGTAGAATGTGTCCGCATCTAATTTCCCTGCGGTAGCTTCATAGTTTCTGGCATCCTTGCTCTTTTCATAGGTCACACCTGACGCCCAAACTTCCGGCGCCGCAATCGGAACGGCGAGCTGCAGTTCATCAAAAGCTTCTTCAATCGGCTCTTGTCCCGCGATTAGATCCTTCACATATTGAATCGTTGGTTTGCCTTCACGTTCAGAAGCGTAAACAAGCTCCATAAAGTCAGAATGAGGAAGGTCGTATACTCTTTCATCATCTGCCAGCGCTGCTAATACAATCGTTTCTCTTTTGTTTTTGTATCGTAAAATTCTCATTGGTCACTCTCCTTGGTTTTATATTATAAAACTGAGTTTTCATAATTGGTTACACTCCTGCCATGAGGAGTGCTGTCGTGATCAGCTGGAAGAAGCTTTTACACCGAAGCCAAGCTCATGGGAGATTTTCTCTGCTGTATCTTTCAGCATACTGACAATCTCGTTTACCGTTTTTTTATTGATGCGGTGAACAGGCTGAGACATGCTGATGGCCGCGATGACGTTCCCGGAGTGATCCCTGATCGGTACGGCGGTGCAGGAAACGCCAGGTTCGTTTTCCTGGTTATCGACGGCATACCCCTCTTCCTTGACTTTATCCAATTCTGCCAGGAAGTCTTTTTCATTCGTGATCGTTTTCGGAGTCTGGCTGATATACTCATAATCCTTTAAAATGGAATACAGCTCATCCTGGCCTTTGAACGCAACGAGAGCTTTTCCGACAGCACTGCAATGAACCGGAATTCTGCGTCCGATCCTTGAATAGAGGATCGTGGCAGCGGAACCTTCTACCTTGTCGATGTAAACGCCTTCTTTTCCATCTAAAATAACGAGATGGATCGTGTTTCCTGTTTTCATGGAAAGTTCCAACAAATGCTTTTTTGCAACGGAACGAATGTCCAGGTTATGAATGACAAAGTTGCCCCTTTCGAACAGCTTCATTCCCAGCTTGTACTTTCCATTTTCAGGATTCTGCTCAATGTATCGATAATGCTGAAGCGTCTTTAACAAGGAATGGACGGTACTTTTATGAAGGTTCATTCTTGAACTGATATCCGTAATTTTCAGCTCGGTTTCATATTCATCAAAAAGATCCAGAATTCGAAGTGCACGGTCTACGGACTGAATAATCGGCATTTTCAATCACCCTTTAACAGAAGATTAGTAGGCTTGTCTTTCCCTAATAGTAACATACCTCATATTGGAAAGAATCACATTAACGGTATATTGTCAGTAAGCGAGAGTGATTGACGTGCACCTTTAACGATTGAAACAAACTGCTCTGCGTTTTGCTGAATCCAAGTATAATCCTTGGTTCGAACGGCTTCTGAAGGGACGAGGCTCCCTCCTATGCCGACTGCAGCAGCGCCGGCCTTGATATAGGAGGCCGTATTATCAAGATGAATCCCTCCTGTTGGAACGACTGGGATATGTGGAAAAGGAGCTCTGATGTCCTTTACGTATTTCGAACCTAGGACAGAAGCCGGGAAAAGCTTCACCATGTCAGCTCCCCACTCCATCGCTTGAATCATTTCTGATGGGGTCATCACTCCCGGCATCACTACTTTTCCATAGCGGAGTGCCATGCGGATGACCTCCTCATGCAAGGAGGGGCTAAACAAGAACTCAGCGCCGCTTTGAATGGCCAATCTCGCAGATTCACCGTCAATAACCGTTCCCGCCCCTACGATCGCCCGGCCTTTAAGCTGATCTGACAATTCTTCGATCACCCGAAAGGCATCTGGAGAGTCCACCGTTACTTCTATTGCGCTGACTCCTCCTTCTGCAATACTTTCTGCGATGGGAGCGATTTGTGCTCTCGGCATCCGGCGCATGACAGCTATTATGCCGCTTTTCGTTAATTCCTGAAGCAAGTTCACTTTTGGCAGCATACCGTTGCTCCTCTCATCTAAGGATTTCCTCATTGTCCTTTAATAATTGATCAAAATAAGGATAGCCTTCCACATCTCCAGAAACCGTTACAGCATAGGCCCCTACCCGGTTACCCAGCTTAACTGCCTCCTCATACGGCCATCCTCTTAACAGGCCGGAAAGAAAACCTGCGGCAAAACCGTCCCCGGCACCAATGGGATCCACCACATGGGAAACATGGAAACCTTCAATATAACCTCTTTCATTGCCATTATCATAATAGGCGCCTTCAGCCCCTAATTTCACAACGGCCGCCTTGCTTCCATTCCTCAAAAGGTTCCGGGCCACTTCCTCAGGCTGAGATCGGCCGGTCATCAGGGTCCCCTCTTCGATTCCCGGAAGGACGATATCACTTCGCGAGGCGATTTCCACTAAGGTTTTTTTTGCCTCTTCCTTGCTCCAGAGCTTCAACCGGATATTAGGGTCAAAAACAACCGTCACTCCGTGCTGTTTTGCCAGAGCAATGGCATGGAACACTGAATCTCGGCAGCTTTCGCTTAACGCCGGAGTAATGCCCGTTACATGCAGATACTTTGCCTTGGCCAGATAGTCTTCGTCAAGGTCTTCCGGTATCATCCGGCTGGCCGCGGAACCTGAGCGGTAATAATGCACCTTGGGCTCCTGTTCTGTACGCTTTTCTTTGAAAAAAACCGCGGTAGGGCTTGCCTGGTCGAATACCACCCTGGAGGTGTCCACTCCTTCCCCCCTGATAAAATTCCGGACATATAAACCAAAGTCATCATTCCCCAGCCTGCTGATCCATCCTGCTTGATGTCCCAGCCTCGATAGGGCGATGGCCACATTTGATTCTGCTCCTCCAATCGTTTTTTCAAATTGTCCCGCAAAGCGGAGAGGGACGGCTGATGATGGATGGAAGAGGACCATCGTTTCACCGAACGTTACGACGTCCATACTTTTTCACCGTACACGGGGATGGCAATGCCTTCAGCGCCCTTTTTGGAGACCTTGAGATGAGGTGCGTACCGCTTGATCATCTCCAGCCCAAGCTTGGCTCTTCTTACTCGTTCCTTCGAAAGGGCAATCGATGTCGGTTCAAGATGGGAACCTGAAGGATAAATGTTCGGTGCGTTCCGCAAGCCGAATTTGATGTAAACTGGAGCGGCTACACGGATGATCTCAGGAATTTCATAATGCCGGATAAACCCGCCGACATCGTCCGGCACTTCAACATAAATATCGATCGGAAGGTCAACTGCCTGCCTGATCGCCGCCAGCCTCGACAGCGTCAGATCGGTCGGCACATTGTAGGTCCCGGCCCCGATCTGCTCCATCAGGCGGATGGAAACGGGGTTGGCCTGGGCGACCTGTACGGAAACTTTGACGATAAGATCTCCCGGCAGTTCTCCCATTTTCTTGAACTCGTTCACGAGCCACAGCAACCCCTCATCCGCTACCAGGATGCTCCTGATTCCGACGTTGCATGCTCTCTTTATATCCTCAATGGAATAAACGAGCTGATCCATTCCCTGAACGCGCAGGCCGGCTATTTTTCCGGCACTCGCCCATTGCATGGCTGATACATCCCACGTTCCCCTCGGCCCTACAAACAAACTGACCTCAAGGTTTTCCCGCTTGCCGATGGCTGACATCTGTTCGAGCTCTTCATCCGTCAGCAGCATGATGCCGCTTCCCTGTGAAATCCGGTGGATGTCCACCTCATACTTCTCACACGCTTCTACGACAGCCTCAAAAGAAGCCGGGCCTTCCACACTGGGGATCTCCACCCGATACTGTGCCCCATCCGGGAAAGTTTTTGATGAATCTGGCAGCTCATGACAGTCTCGTCCTGGAAACCCCAGTTTCTCAATCGCGTTTCTTGTCTGTTCCAACTTCCATTCCACCTTTCCGTTTTTGATTACTTAACGTTCAGCCAATTTCAGGGAAGCGATATCTTTTCTATAATCGAGATCAGCTTCTTCAAACACTTGCAGCGGGACAACTCCGTGCGCCGCATCGGTATGGCTGGTCAAACGGTTGCTCGCTGCCACCGACCGCTGACGCTTGCGGATCGTCTTCATCCGTCTTTCTGCCAGGGCTTTCCGCTGCTGCCGTATATGATCAAACGCAAAGACCTGCTCGCCTTTTTGAAAAGAATCTTCTTCCATGAACTGAATCGAACGCTCCCTAAAATCAAGGAACAAAACATCACCTGTCTGAAGGTAGAGAATCCCGCCGTCTTCCTTCGCTTCAGGCGTCATGTGGCCGACAGCCGCTCCGTACGTTACGCCTGAATAGCGTCCATCACTGATGAGAGTGGCCAGTTTTTTCAGCTTACGGCTGGCATTGATATGCTGCATCGGGGTAAACATTTCAGGCATGCCAAACGCTGCAGGTCCTTGCCCCGATACCACTACGGCTATTTTTAGAATACTTTCCTCCACCATCGCCTCGAACAACGGGTCATAGGCAAGTTCAGCATACGCCGAATACTGTTCGGGCGCATTCTGCTTCAGAGCCGCAAGAAGATTCTTTTGAGAGAACTGACGATCATTTTTCAGCTTCTCCAACAGATTGGCATCAAGCAAGCCTTCATTCGCATCCTCTTCATTTTCATAATAAAGGACAAAGGCTGCCTTCTTATCAAACTCATCAAGCTGCCGGGTGGTCATCCCGCTGATTTTCACGACAGCACTCTCGAAAAAATTCCCCGTCAGTACATCCACTCCACTGTATGGCCGCCTCGGCTTTGAAAGGATGACGGGGTTCTGTGCAATCCTTTCGATGGGACTCTTTCCATCCTTCTCCAGCCGGTCCCGCCAGCTTGTTCCGGTTACGGTCGGTGCATCCACATCCATCGGAACTCCGTTCTGGATCAGTTCATAAAACAGTGACTCCATGCCCCGGCTGTTGCCTGAGCAGCACTGCATGGCCAAGGCAAAAATATCCCTGCCCTGGGTCAAACTGTAATCGAACAAATCGGGCACCGGCACCTCATGATGAATGCGGTCGAGTTCATGAAGGCTGAACGTGTAGCCGCCATACAGCATGCCCGCCACTATATGCATCATCAAGTTGGTCGATCCTCCTGAAGCGCTGTGGATCCGGATCGCATTCTTGATATTTGACGCCATGATATTCGAAACGCCAAAGGCCGGCTGATTAATCATGACAGACAGTGAATCGAGTGCCTTATTGATCTGCTCCTGTGCTGGCGGATCCGTAAGGAGCTCCAGTTCAGGATGGACGAGCCCCATTCCCGCTACCAGATGACGGGAACTGTTGCCTGTTCCATTAAAGGCGCATACACCGCCAAGCCCGTCACACGTATTGACTGCAAGGCGTTTTTCATAGTCATCATGTGCGGCCTGGGTGATGAATCCTCTTTCTTTTGCCCGCTGCAGCACCCCCTGAAAAGCAGTGTTGGAAGAGCATTGAAGGATGTAGGCCATGGCATCGCGAAGATCAAAGGCAATATCCTCAGCACCTCCGTCTTCTGCAGCTTTCGCTACGGCCTCAAGCTCTTCGAATAAATCTGCAGGAATGGTACCTCCCTGCAAGACGTGTGCTGGTGCGAATGTCGCAAAAAAAGGTGCCTCCCCCCTGTAATTGCGGACGCGGTCCAGATGAGCCAGGGCGCTTACAACGCCAAGAGGCTGTTTATCACAGCCTTGAATGACGAAAGCGCCATGATAACTATGAGCTTCGATCTGATTCACCACCATTTCCGCCACCGCGTTTCTGCTTTGAAGCGAATAGCTCATCCCCTGGTTGCTTTGAGCTGTCCCATCACACATGACAGGCGTTGAGAAATAAAAGGGAACACCGCCGTTCTGCCATATCCGCAAAGCAGCTCTGGCAGACGTCTGAAAATCCATGATATGTGCCGGATGGTCAGGCGAACCTCCGATGATAGCGATCCTCGGCGCATTCTCATGAAGCCGATTGTAGATCTCCTCCAGTGTCCAATCCGGCGCTTCTCCTTCGTAGGCGTGTCCGACGATCTGCTTTGACCGGTCCAGGAGGCCAGCGACACAGATCGGTTCATTGGCCTTTCCCTGAACATTGTCACGATACGGGTTATAGGTGTTCTGAATATAGGGGTACTCCATGTTCTTTCACCGCCTCTTTTTCTTTTACCACTCAGCTACACTGCCGTCTGTATTTCTCCATACAGGATTTCTCCACTCATGGCCCCGTTCAGAAGCCTCTTTCACACGTTCCTCATTTACTTCAATGCCAAGGCCGGCTCCTTGAGGAATCTCGACAAAACCCTCGTCGTATTTAAAATCAGAGGCATCCACAAGATAATCCAGTAAATCGCTGCCCTCGTTGTAATGAATGCCGAGGCTCTGCTCCTGAATGATCGCGTTAGGCGTACAGGCATCGAGCTGTAATGAAGAAGCCAATGCAATAGGCCCAAGCGGACAATGAGGAGCAACCGAAACGTCGTATGCTTCAGCCATGGCTGCTATCTTTTTACATTCCAGAATACCGCCGGCATGGGAAAGGTCTGGCTGAATGATGTCAACATATCCGTCTGCCAGCAGCTGCTTGAACCCCCATCTTGTGTACTGCCTCTCTCCTGTCGCGATAGGAACGGTAGTGTATCTGGCAATTTCCCTCAATGCTTCGTTGTTTTCAGGCAGCACCGGCTCTTCAATAAACATCGGACGGTAGGGCTCCAGTTCTTTGGCCAGAATCTTAGCCATAGACTTGTGGACTCTCCCATGAAAGTCAATCCCGATTCCAAAATCCTTCCCTACTGCATCACGGACGGCCCCTATTCGGTTAATGGCGTCTTCAACCTTTGAAAAAGAATCAATATAGTCCATTTCTTCTGTTGCATTCATTTTTACAGCGGTGAAGCCCTGCTCTGATTTTATTTTTGCTTCAGCCGCGACATCACTCGGCCTGTCACCGCCGATCCATGAATACACTCTGATCTTTTCACGGGCCTTGCCTCCCAGCATTTCATAAACAGGCATATTATATAATTTGCCCTTGATGTCCCATAACGCCTGCTCGATTCCGGAGATGGCACTCATAAAAACCGGCCCTCCCCGATAGAATCCCCCGCGGTACATGACCTGCCAATGATCCTCTATACAGCGCGGATCCTTTCCTAAAAAATAGTGGCTCAGTTCATTCACACATGTTTCCACTGTACTCGCTTTGCCTTCTACAATCGGTTCTCCCCATCCCGAGATGCCTTCGTCTGTTTCAATTTTTAAAAACAGCCACCGGGGAGCTACTTTAAAGAGCTGAAAACCCGTGATCTTTGTCATTTGGCCTCCTTTTTTGGCAATGCCACATTTCCATTTCACAAGAGCAGCAGGGCGATGATGGTTCCTGCACTGCTGTATAGAAAGGCAAAGCCAATGTTCCAGAATGAAATGCGGTATGGATTCTGATGCAGCAAACTTCCAGTTAACGAAACGGTAATGTTATAAGGTCCTGCCATAACGGTGGAAAGACCGGAAGAGATCAGGACGATCGCAAAGCTAAGCGGATTGATCTGCCCCAGCAGAGGCTGAATGACTTCACCGAGAATGCTGATCGTTACGAGCGGATGAAACCCAATCATGGCAAGCCCCAGAAAGATGACCTGAATCATCAGAAACAGATAAAAGGGCACATGCTGAACAGAAGCAAACGGCTGCTGCAAATAGTCCAAGAAGGATGTTTCTTTCAGCGTACTTATCATAAAACCGGCGGCCAAAAACAGAACCATATAATTTTGCTGCGAACCGGCTCTCCTCCGCCATTCTCTTAAACTATAAGAACCAAACGATTTAATCCTCTTAATGAGCAGCGCCCAGATAATCGAATACGGGATGATGACAAGGGCAACGGACATGAGAAAATTTACTTCGAGCCACCTTTTGGCTGCAATTACAGTGATGATAAACACACTCAGATACACAAGAAGGATGGCTGCTTTATTGAGTGTTCCCGGATCAAGCGGCACATCCTCCATCGCGGCAGACTGCTCAATCCTGTATCTCCGGTAGCGCAGGCCAATCAGCCAGTCAATCATTAAGAGAATCATAGAAAACAAGAAAAGCCACGGCAGCAAGCGAACATAGTCAGAGTGTGTGATATCCACACTGATCGCCACCAGGATTTCCATCGGGCTCCATGCCAGGCAAAGGGCATATCCCCTGAGCATCGCCCGGCTGATGAAAAGATCTCGTACACGGTCTTCCACCTTATGTAGATTGCGGCGCAGCACCGATTCTACGAGCGGAATGGTCGCTATATTTAAAAAAGAGCCGAGCAGAAAACTGGCAAGAGAGCTTCTGTAATAGAGCTGCCCAAGATGGCCGGCGCGCCGCTTGAGCAGTTTATTGACACTCTTATCGTACCGCCCGACGATGATAATGCTGTTGATAAAAGGAAGAACATAGAAGATCACGAGCAGGACCACCGTTGAATTCATGTAATGCGGAAGCTCAAGCAGCGGCTTCTGCAAATAGAGATACAGAGAGAAGCCGATCACCATGAAAACCGTGCCGGTGGTTTTGTACAAGCCTGATGCCTTCGGAAAGGAAAGAATAAGAGAAAGCAGGGCAAGGATCCCCGTCACTTCATCAAGCATGATGCTGTCCAAAAACAGGTTCACCGTATAGGAAAGAACCATCATGCTGTAAACAGCGAGTAATATCACCCTTTTTCGCCAGCTAAATGAATGGCTGCCGGTTCGGACAGCACTTCGATTTCCTTTTGTCCCGCCGCTTCCTCCATCAGGCTTTCCGAGATCCAGATATGCTCCAACTCCAGTGTATTTTTTATTCGGACGACCCTGGCTTTTGTAAGATCGTACGCATTGCAGGTTTTGATCGCCGCTTTAACAGCCATTTCCTCACTTTCGAGAACCATCGGCACTCTGATGACGTCGGTGACCGTACTCGTCAAGGCGTTGGCATACCCTTTTTCCCAATGGATGCTGTCAACCAATGCCCTTGTCGTCATGTCCGCCATGCCGATTCCGTTTGCGTTTCCATGTGTCTTCCCGGTCAGGCCGAGTACGGCAATCCGTGACACTTTAGGCCCGCCAAACGCATACGGGGTAGCATACCTGCCTGTAATGTTCGGGTCCATTCCGTCGCCCGAAATATCTTTTCCGATCTCGTCGACGATCAGCACATCGATCGGATCAAACATGATTTTTGGCATAAGCTGCTTCGCTTCCAGCAGAAGGCCAGGCTCTCTCTGTTCCAGTTCTTCTGCCGGAACCGCCACGATTTTGGCCGGCCGGTCATAAGCGTTCTCAATGGATCCCAGTCCAAAAATAATTGGAACCTTGGAGAGAACGATCTTAGCCATCTCCGGAACATGCTCGGCCATGTGTTTAAAACTGTAGGCATGGGCAGCTTCTGCTCCTTTTTGCTTTCCAAGGCCGATCGTAATCATCTTCATCAATCCGCTCTCGACAGGACCGCGAAACGCGGTATGCGGCTTGATCCGGTTAATAACGATGACCTTATCCGCTTCATACGCATGTTTATCGGTATACACCGGAAGGCCGTTTGGCAGCATGCCAGTCTGCACGACCTCCATGCTCGAAAGGATGGGCGCACCCACGGATGCCTCAGTAACACCAAGCTGTTCCAGCACCTCCCGCTGGCCTTCTGCCGTCGCTCCGCCATGGCTTCCCATGGCAGGAACGATGAAAGGCGACCCTCCGGCTGATTCAACAGCAGCTGCAGTTTCCCTGACCAGGATAGGAAGGTCGGCGACCCCCCGGCTTCCAACCGCAATGGCCACCCGGTCTCCAGGAGATACTCTGGATAAAAGGCCGGTATCCTTAAGGGTTTTCCGAACCTCCTCTGCTGTGTCCTCAAGCATTGGAGCATGGAAGACCTGCTTAACTCTCAACATTTTTGGAAGGGGTATGTCATGAAGAAGCTGTGATATGATTTCCATCCATCTTCCTCCTCAAATGGTGCTTCTCTTTATTGGTTTCTTGCTTTATCTACTTCATCCATCATTTGATTGACCAGGTCTTCTCCAAACTTCTTGGCGTATTTATCGGTCACCGGCTTGATGATCTCTTTCATCTTTTCTTTTTCCGCATCAGATACTTCATTGACCTTCATGCCTGCCTTTTCAAGATCCTTCAGCGCTTTTTCATTTTCTTTGCGGTTTAAGTCGCGCTGGTATTTACCGGCTTCCACCGCGGAATCTTTCATAATCTTCTGCTCTTCTTCAGAAAGCCCGTCCCAGAATTTTTTGCTGACGAGAAAAACAAACGGCGTGTAGACGTGCTTTGTCATGCTTAAGTAAGACTGAACTTCATCGTATTTGCTTGATTTAATGGTTGCGAGCGGGTTTTCCTGGCCATCTACCGTTTTCCCTTCCAAAGCGGTAAATACTTCTGAAAAAGCCATCGGTGAAGGATTGGCCCCCAGCTTTTTAAAGGCATCCAGATGAACCTCGTTTTGCATCGTTCTGATCTTCAGCCCTTTAAAATCTTCCGCCGTTTTTACTGGATGTTTACTGTTCGTCAGGTTACGGAAGCCGTTCTCCCAATATCCGAGTCCTATCAGATTGTGCTCAGGCAGTTTCTTCAAAAGCTCCTGTCCCACTTTTCCGTCCAGTACCGCATAAGCCTCTTCCTCGGTATTGAAGACGAAAGGAAAATCAAAAATACCGTATTCCTTGATCATTCCAACAAGAGGAGATGTAGAAGGAACCGTCACCTCCTGAAGCCCGCCCTGCAGTGCTTCTGTCATCTTCTGATCATCACCAAGAGTGGCACTGAAGAAGTTTTGGACTTTCATTTTCCCGCCGCTCTTCTTCTCCACCAGCTCTTTGAACTTGATCATTCCCTGTCCTTCAGGATGGTCTTCATTCAACCCGATTCCTGCTTTGATCGTTCGTTGTTGAATTCCACTCTTTCCTGATCCTGAAGCGGATCCTCCAGACTTGCTGGCGCCGCAGCCTCCAAGAACCAGCATCCCTGGAAGGACGATCCCCAATGCCAGCTTTTTCACCCAATGATTCATCTTATTTCCCCCTTGAATTGAAATGGCTAACTCATCACATAACGGCTTTCCGGCTGACTGGACTTAAGGTGTGATTGCTCTTTCACTTGAACGTTGACGAGATACTTCGGATATTCCTTGCACATCAGCACATCGACGGCTCCCAGCGCCGCTTTCGTCCTCATCTCTTTTGCTGCCTCCTCGGAATACCACGCGACATGCGGTGTTAAAATGACGTTTTCCATGGAGAGGAACGGGTGGCCGGCAGAGATGGGTTCTTCTTCGATCACGTCCAGAGCCGCACCTCCGATTTTTCCTGATTCCAATGCATCGATTAAGGCTTGTTCATCCACGACCGGCCCCCTGGAAGTGTTGATGAGAAGAGCGGTGTCTTTCATCACGGAAAACAGTGAGGCATTGATCATCCCTCTCGTTCCATCCATTAACGGAGCGTGTACGGAAATGACGTCTGATATACGGCATAGCTCCTCAAGGCTGACGAGTTCGACCCCTTTTTTCAGCGCATCTTCTTTTGAAAAATACGGATCAAAAGCCACCACTTTAAACCCGAGAGGCTTGGCCTTCTCAGCAAGGCTTTGCGGAATCTTGCCAAAGCCTACAAGCCCGAGCACCTGGCCGCGAAGACGGTGGATCGGCTGGGTGACTTTAAAATCCCACAGACCCTTCTTCACGTTTTGGTTAGCGGCCACGACTTTTCGTTTGGCAGAAAGCAGAAGAGCCAGCGCATGGTCCGCCACTTCGTCCATACAATAATCCGGGACATTGGCGACACAGATTCCCTTTGCAGTCGCAGCATCCAGATCAATCGTGTTTACACCGACACCGTAACGCGTGATCACTTTGCACTTTTCCAGCTTCTCTATGACCTGCTTGCTGATGGGAGCGTACTGATTCACCAGTGCGTCCGCATCCCGGCACGCCTCGATGACCTCTTCTTCTGTCCGGCATTGTGCCGCAACCAGTTCAATTTCGGGATAGAGATGAAAAACGGCTTCTTCATACCGCAGATCATCATATTCCCAGTCTGTGACTACCACTTTAAACTTGCTCATAACTTTCACTCCTTATTAATCAGGTAAACCATCCAAGCGGAACCATAACGAGGGACGGGAATAAGATCAGCAGGACCAGCACGATCACTTCCACCAGAAGAAACGGCCATATCCCTTTCATGATGTCCTCCATACTGATCTTGCTGATTCCGCAAACAACGTTCAATACTGTACCCACCGGAGGAGTCAGGAGGCCGATCGCATTATTAATAATAAACAGAACCCCGAAATAAACAGGGTCAATCCCCGCCTGCTGGATAACAGGCATTAAAACAGGGGTAAGGATAAGAATCGTCGGGGTCATGTCCATCGCTGTCCCAATCAGAATGACTAGCAGGTTGATCATTAATAGGATGAGCAGCGGATGGTCCATGAGCGGCTCGAGCAGCCCGATGACTTGAGCAGGCAGATTAGCTACCGTGATCAGCCACGAGGATACGAGCGCTGCGGCAACAAGAAACATAACGACACTTGTCATTTTTGCCGACCGCACCAAGATGCCGTATAGCTCTGAAATTTTCAGTTCACGGTAGATGACCAGTCCGACGAACAGAGCATATACGGCCGCAACAACCGCTGCTTCAGTCGGTGTAAAAATACCGCCGCGCAGGCCGCCGATAATAATGACCGGCAATAGAAGCGCCCAAAACCCTTTTCTCACCGAGATCAGGATTTCTTTCATCGATTTACGGGGCTGAACTTTGACCTTATCCTTGTGTGCGACAATGGCCCATGTCACACAAAGCCCAACTGCCAGCAACATTCCTGGCACAATTCCAGCCATGAAAAGCTTGGTGATGGATACTCCGCTCGTTACTCCAAATATGATAAAACCAATACTTGGCGGGATGATCGGTGCAATGATCCCCCCCGAGGCAATGAGTCCGCTCGAACGGTTAACATCGTAGCCGCTCTTCACCATCATCGGGATCAGGATTGCTCCCAATGCAGCGGTATCAGCAACAGCAGAACCTGACAGACTGGCAAATAAAACGCTTGCAATAATAGCCACATAACCGAGGCCGCCTCTGATATGTCCGACCACCGACATGGCCATCTGGACGATGCGCTGAGAAAGGCCGCCGGCGTTCATGGCTTCACCTGCCAGCATAAAGAAAGGAATGGCCATCAGGGGAAAGTTGTCAGCTCCGTTAATTAAGTTTTGAGCGATGATCTGGCTGTCGAAGATGCCAAGAAAGAACATAAGTGCAACACCGCTTAAAAGCAGCGCAAACGCTATAGGCATTCCAAGTGCCATCGTACCGAGCAGTGAACCAATAAACACTCCAATCATGCTTGTTTCTCCTCCTTCCCAAGTTCATTTTCCTGAAAATCTATCAATTCTTCTGAATCGCTGATCAGGATGAGATCTTTTTCCTCCAGCTTGTTGGATAGCACTTTGTATAGATTGTTGATAAGGATCAGCCCCATCGCCACACTGACCAGAATTCCGGTCCCATAAACAAAGGAAAGAGGCAGGCCAGTAGCAGGCGCTTTGCTGTCCATGTTGATCATGGTCATTTTCCAGCTGCCTTCAAGAACAAGGAAGAGAACAAACAGCATGAGCAGATCACTGATTACGAGTACTACTTTCTTTGCTCTCTTGGGCAACCGCCTGACCAGCATGTCTACCCCCAGGTGCTCCTTGCTTTTAAAGGCACCGATCGCACCGAGGAATGTGAGCCATATGAACAAATACCGCGACATTTCCTCCGACCATGTAATCCCTGAGTTAAAAAGGTAGCGCAATACAACGTTTCCAAATACAAGAATGACCATCATCCCCAATGCTGCGGCCATAAATATATTCAGCAGTCGTTCTAAGTACTTTGAGACCTTTTCCATCTTTTTCCCTCCTTTCATCCCGATCTTATTGTTCAGCTTTTATCCTTTTAACGAGATCCTCGGCCCAGTCATATTGCTTGTAGAATTCGTCGTACATCGGCTGTGCCGCATCTTCCATTTTCTTTTCGAACGCTGCATCAGGTGTTGTAAATTTCACGTTTTTGCCTGACAAGAATTTTTTATCAGCATCATAACTTTTTTCCATCAGGCCAAATTCATAGTCAGCAGCGGATTTGGATGCTTTTTCAATGACTTTTTGCTGTTTTTTGGACAGTCCATTGAAAAATTTGCTGTTAATGATGTAGATGTTCGGACTAAACATATGCTTGGATTCCAGTACATTGCTCTGAACCTCATACCAGCCGGACGCCCGTAAAGTAGCCACAGGGTTATCCTGGCCATCCACCACCTTTTGTTCGAGAGCAGAAAACACTTCAGAAATCGGCATCGGCGTCACATTCATCCCCAGCAGCTTCCCTAGCTTGATATAGTTAGGGATATTTGGCATCCTCATCCGAAGCCCTTTAAGATCGTTCATGTCCTGAAGGGCTTTGTTGCTCGAAAACATCCTGAACCCATTTGCGCTCCATGCCAGGGGCTTTACTCCATGCTTCTTTTCCATGTCTTCTGTTAGCTCCTTGCCGATCGGCCCGTTCAGCACCTTCTTCACATGTTCATAGTCCTTAAAAAGAAACGGCCACTCCGGCACCGCCATTTTTTCAATATCGGCCTGCATGATCAGCCCCGGTATCCCCATTTCAATCGTGCCGTTTCGCACCCCGTCGTAAAATTCCTTTTCCGCCCCGAGCGTGCTGTTATCGTAGATCTGAACCTTCAGCGTACCGCCCGATTCCTTTTCCACCATCGGCTTGAACTTCTCCCTGAGTGCTACGTTCTGTGGATGATCTTTAGCAAAGTAGTTGGCGATTTTGATCGTCTTTGTCTTTTCTCCTGAGGAGGAAGATGAAGACTGGCTTCCACAGCCTGATAACAAAAGAGATGATAATAATGCCGCGACCATCATAACCCCTAAACCTTTCTTCAATTTCATGGAGCTCACCCATCCTTTTTTGTTTTTTTGAAAGCGGTAACATCTCTGCGCAAAAAAATTTGTTTTTTACTTCTTGAGGTGATTTTGTTCTATATTATAAAACCAAGTTTTCGTTATTCTCCGAAGAAAAGGCATTGCTCCCTCAATAGAATGTGCGTTGGACGTTCTTCTCTGGGTGCAATGCCTTGGTTGTTTTATAATATAAAACTCAGTTCTGTGTTTTCATTTTCTGTGATAATCATAGTACATCGTGTCAAAGTGTGTCAATTTGTTTTTTTGCTTTTCTGAAAACTAGAGATAATGTACTATTTTTATTTTAAAAGTAAGAACGGAAGGAATCCGTTGCAGAGTCGATGAGAAAGATCGTTTCTAAATAAGAGCTTCATAGAGTACCGAAAAAGGGTCCTCAGACGGCTGAGGTTCCTTTTTGTGAGGTGTTTTTGGGATGGAGTCGTCAAACTGAACGTTAATTGGGCGGAAAATGAAATGATTGAGCCAAACCCGGGAATGATTGAGCCAAATCCAGCCATAATTGATCCGATCTGAATATTCTCACTTATGCCCTGCAGCGTTACTTGCGGTTCGTCATGACTTACTCACGGAAAGTCAGAGTTTACTCACCGTTTTCGATCATTTACTCACGGAATTGCCTACTTTACTCCCCGTTTTCCACCATTTACTCACAGAACACATCATTTTCATAAAACGGCGTCCATCAGCGAAATCAGGTAAACTATCATTCAAATAAAATAGCACGAAGGACATTCGGATGCTCAAAATCTTTCTGGCCGGCGCCGTAGCCGATCCTGTCGATGGCGCGCGCTGGCATGTATCCATAATCATCCGCTAAAGCTTTTAGGAAGCCAGCCCCGGTTGGCGTCGTTAATTCACCTCTTACATGAAAATCTTCAAGAGGAACTCCTCTCAGGATTTCCGCAGTTGCTGGAGCCGGAATCGGATAGAGTCCGTGAGCCATCTTGACTTTCCCATGGCCTGTCGGCACCGGTGAGGCTGTAATTCTATCAATCTCCAGACTTTCAAGAGCCAGGCAGACGCCAATAATATCAATGATGGAGTCCATCGCCCCGACTTCATGGAAATGGACCTCTTTTGGATCCATCCCGTGAATTTTACCTTCTGCCTCAGCGATCACTTCAAAGACCCTTTGACTCCTGTCTTTTACCCTAGCAGGCAGATCGCTCGTTCGAATCATCTCTAAAATTGTGGATGCTTTGCGATGTTCGTGGTGGTGATGATGGGTATGTAAATGGTCATGCGAATGTTCATGGCTGTGCGAAGAATGCTCATGGTCATGCGAATGCCCATCGCTGTCCGAATGCCCGTGGCTGTGCGAAGAATGGTCTTGGCTGTGCGAATGCCCTTGATGAGAGTGGGCATGATGGTGGGAATGGCCTTCTTCTTCATGGTCATGGTGATGTCCTGCATCTGCATTTACACCTGCCACCACCAATTCAGCCGCGCTGAACTGAAGATCCAGCAGATTGGAGGAGATTCCTCTTTTATCGACCCGTTTCACCGATATAGAAAACGGATCGATCGGCAATTCTTTTAAATGCTCCGTAATATAAGCAAGGTCTGCTCCTAAATCAATGAGCGCAGACAAGGTCATGTCGCCCGATATCCCATACTGGCAATCAAGATAGAGCTGTTTCATGCTGGACCCCCTCTGTGGCAAGTTTAAGAATCAGCGCCGCTTGGTAGGCGGCCCCGAATCCGTTATCAATATTTACGACGCTCATGCCTGAAGCACAGGAAGTGAGCATGGCGAGAAGCGGCGTCAATCCTTGCAGATGTGCCCCGTAGCCGACAGAAGTCGGAACCGCAATGACGGGCCGCTGAACCATGCCTCCTACGACACTCGGCAATGCCCCTTCCATTCCGGCCACGACGATAAGCACACTGGCCTTTGTGATTTCCTCACGGTAGGCAAGCAAACGGTCGATGCCTGCGACACCCACATCATACAGACGGTTTACATTACAGCCCATCCAATCCGCCGTAACTGCCGCCTCTTCGGCAACAGGAAGATCTGATGTGCCTGCACATAGCACCATTACATCACCGCCGTATTTATCCCTTGGTGAACCGTATAGAAGAATCCGTGAAACCGCATGATAATGTGCATCCGGATAAGCTTTCGTTAACACAGCTGCCTTTTCTTCTGATAGCCTCGTAACCATCACCTTGCCATGGGTTTCAATCAGCGTCGCCATGATCTGCTCGATTTGTCCCGCTGTCTTCCCTTCTCCGTAAATGACCTCGGGATAGCCTGTACGCGTCTCGCGATCCAGATCTACTTTACTGAAGCCCAAGTCTTCAAACTTTTTCATCCGATCCGCCCCTCTCACGTTGTTTTTGCTTCGGCAAGGACCTTGTTCATGCTTCCGCTCTTATAGCCGGTAAGGTCCATCGTCACGTACATATAGCCAAATTCCTGCAGCCTGGAGGTGATTTCCTCATGATGATGAAGAAGCTTTGGCATCTCTTGGGGCTCCACTTCAATCCGGGCCATATCCCCGTGAGTGCGCACCCGTACCTGGCGGATGCCAAGTGCGCGGATGGCCTGTTCTGAACGGTCAATCTTCCGCAGCTTTTCAATGGTGATCTCTTCGCCATACGCAATCCGTGAAGAGAGGCACGCGAAAGAAGGCTTATCCCACGTAGGCAGACCCATGGCTTGAGAAAGCTCCCGGATTTCACTCTTATACAGATCCGCTTCCTGAATCGGACCCCGTACGTTATATTCCCTCGCTGCTTTTGTGCCGGGCCGGTGTTCTCCCATATCATCGGCAATAAGGCCAAACACCATGTTTTCATAGCCGTGCTCCTGCATGATCGGTATGAGATGCTCAAACAAGCTCTTTTTACAAAAATAACAGCGGTTGGACGTATTTTCGGAGTAGCCTGGAATGCTCAGTTCTGATGTTTCAATGATCTGGTGCCTGGCACCGAGAAGGGATGCTAGCCGTTTCGCCTCCTCCAGCTCTTCAAAAGGGTAGGTCTCGCTATCAGCGGTCACCGCCAGCACGTTGTCCCTGCCAAGCGTATCAAGGGCCACCTTCAGCAGGAAGGTACTGTCGACCCCGCCTGAAAAAGCAACAACAACCGTCTTCATCTCACGTAAAATCTCTTCCAGTCTCTCAAACTTAGCGTGCAGCAATGTGACCCCTCCGTTCTTCGACATAAGGAATGGTAAGGGGCCCTAGCGGCAATACTGCAATCGTCATGCCCGGTCCGTACTTTTCTTTCAGCGCCTCAAGAGTCCCCTCGATATCATGAGTGGGCTCAAGAATGGCTCCTCTCACCTGTTCATCTGTGAGTGTTGAATATACATAAACATCCGCCCATACCTGGGTCACCGCCTGTTTTTGCACCTGCCATTGATCGAACATCTTAAACTCCGGATCATTGATCAGATCAAGCAGAGCTTGAGGTGTTTGGGCAAACTGAAAGATCTTTGAGTAGTTACCGTGATCCGGCAGCCCGTCTGAACACTCAGAAGCAATAATGATCGTTCCCCCTTCTTTTACGATCTTATGGGCGGCGCTCATCCCCTTGACGGCCTGATACAGATTTTGGTCAAGCGGATAACCCGAATTTGAGGTAATGACGACGTCAAACCGTTCTTCGCACTGAATCATGGCATGCTCTTTCACAAACGCGCAGCCTTTGTCATGGGCTTCATACAATTCACCGGCAAACACATTCGTGATCTCTTTTTCCCGGTTCAAGGTCACGTTCAGCATGAAATGAGGTTTGCACATTTGATTGATCTCGCGGGTCATCTCCTGAACGGGATTATCCACCATATTCCCCCAGGTGGAACGCGGATCTCCTATCATTCTCGCATTATGGAACGTCATGATGGTCTCAATTCCGGCAATGCCTGGCATGATTCCCTTAGGGCCGCCGGAAAAGCCGGCAAAAAAGTGTGGTTCAATAAATCCGGTAACGATGCGGAAGTCAGCCTCCACATACTCCTTGTTCAAACACACATCACAGCCGAACCGGCTTCTTCCCAAATTCACAAGGGATTCGTTATCATGGCATTGGTTATTGATGATCCTGACATTGTCCACGACCCATTCGCCGAGCATCTGAACGAACTCTTCCCTCGTCTGGTCCCTGTGGGTGCCCGTTCCGTTAATGATGACAAAATTCCGAAGCGGCACGTGATCCAGTTCCTTGATCAACAGCGGAACAAGCTTGTCGTTCGGTGTAGGTCTTGTAATGTCACTGATGACAATCGCCACCCGATCCGTCGGTTTGACCATTTCTTTCAGCGGCGGCGTGCCGATTGGTTTCCGCAATGATTCCAGCAGAGCCTGTTCATCATCTTCAAGCCCAGCTAGGTTGTTTGGCTCCACAATAAAAGCGGATTCAGGCAAACGGAGCTTCAGTCCTTCTTTTCCATATAACAAGGTCGTTTCCATTTACGCTCTCTCCTTCTAAATAAGCTGATCAGGTTGTGGTCGGGGGAACACGTTCCTTCTGGATGGAGCTGCTTTCCAATTCAAACTTCTCCAGCCGGCCATTGATTCCTTTTCTTCTTTGATACTTGTCCATTAAAATGACAGCGATCGGACATAAAATAGCGGTCGTCAACGTGGCGATGGAGATCTGTGCCGTAGCTATGTTGACAATTTCCTTGTAGGACTGTGCTTCTGCTGCACTCATCATTCCAGATCCCGCTGCAACGGAGGCTGCCGCGGCGATGGCAGCGGGCGTGCCGGCGGCGTTCCCGGCGGTGGAAGCTTCAGAAACCGGTGCGATATAGCTGTTTTCCCTGAATAATTTAAACACGAGAATGCCTGTGAATCCTGTAAGAACCGTAGTTAAGACCCCGATCGTAAGGCCCGCTGTAACGACCGAAGGATTAAAGAAACTAGCCAGGTTCATACCGGCTCCGAGAGCAAAGGCAAAGAACGGAACAGGCAGGATCTCTCCCGCTTTAAGAAAGTCGCGAATATCTTCGTCCAAATTTCCGAGAATCATCCCGATCGCGATCGGCAAGAGAACGGCAATGAAAGCGATGATCGGAAAGCTGGATCCCAGAAGTCCCAATGACATTAACGTAAAAAACGGGCCATCGTTCAAGGAGAGAACTGCTACTGCCCCAACGTCGGACCGATTTCCATACTGGCCTGTCAGCGCGGCATACATTCCGCCGTTTCCGTTCGTCATCGCAGCAATAATGGCCATTGTGGACAACCCGAAGAGACCGTCCATCGGGTTAAAAAAGCAGCCAAACAGAAGACCGATAACGAGGCCCGTCAAATATTTGGAAACAACGAGGAGCACTCCCTTTTTCAGAGCCGCTCCTCCAACCCGTAAATTCATCTGGCTTCCTGCACAAAAAAGGAACAGAGCGATCAGTACGAGTGCACTGTCTTTAAACAGTTCCTGCGAGAAGCCGCCGATTCTCAAAAACTCGTAATAGCCTTCCGGTGTTTTTGCTACACCAAGTGACTCTAAAAATTTCATCACAGGAGGAAGGTGAAGCTGATCGATCGTATTAAGCAGCGCACCGAACAATAACGGCACGACCATGAGACCGCCGGGCACTCTTTCAATCGTTTGTTTAAGCTTCATCGTCTAGACCCTCGCTTTCCGTTTGGCTGAATAAACGTTCTTACGAGCTGCTCTGCACTATACTCCAGCAATTGAGGCGCACGCTTCATGGCCTCCCCGAGTGTTAATGGCTGCTGAATCATACTTGTGATACTGATGACTCCGTATTGATAGAGAACTTCTGTACCCTCTCCGACGGATCCGGCAAGGATAAGGGTTGGAACATTACTCTCTTTGGCCAGCTGCGCTACCCCCATCGGTGTTTTTCCTGAAGCTGTCTGGTAATCGACCCTTCCTTCACCCGTGATGACCAAGTCGGCTCCGTCCAAAGCCTGCGGCAGCCCGGCATACTCGGTGACAACATCCACTCCCCGCTTCATCTGTGCCGGAAAGAACGCTTGAAACGCACCCCCGATGCCCCCTGCGGCTCCCGCACCAGGCATATCGTGAAGCCTGACTCCTGTCGCTTGCTCCACCAGGTCCGCCCAGTGGACAAGGTTATCATCGAGAATTTTCACCATCTCTTCTGTTGCCCCTTTTTGCGGGCCGAATACGGCTGATGCGCCTTCCTTGCCGACGAGCGGATTTTGCACGTCTGAGGCGATGAGAAAAGAGCATTCTTTGACCCGCTGATCGAAGCCGGAAAGATCTATTTTTTTTATTTTATGGAGCTCACCGCCACCGAATGGAATGCTGCTGCCGTTCTCATCCAGGAGCTTTAAACCTAATGCCTGCAGCATTCCCGCTCCGCCGTCATTTGTAGCAGAGCCTCCTATGGCCAACACAAAGGAACGAAACCCGTCATCCAGTGCCTGTTTCATTAATTGTCCTGTACCGTATGTCGTCGCTGTCAGCGGATTAAGGTGTTCAGGAGAAACAAGACAGAGGCCTGAGGCAGAAGCCATCTCGATGACACATGTCTTCTCATCTCCTAAAATGCCGTATTCAGCATTCAGATCATTGTGAAGCGGACCCGTTACCCGTACTGTTTTTTTCCTTCCTCCCGTTGCTGAAACCAATGTGTCCAGCGTTCCTTCACCACCGTCGGCCGCCGGAACAAGGATCGTTTGGATGGAAGGGTCGGCATTCCTGACCCCCCGTTCAATAGCTTCTGCCGCCTCCACCGCTGATACGCTTCCTTTATAGGAATCGGGAGCGATCACAATCTTCATCATTAAACCTCCTCCTTCGAAAACGCTTTCAGTTTGCATTTTTTTATATTATACTTATCTGAATATTAGAAATCTATGGTCGAAACAACCAGAAACACAGGTTTAAAATTTGATTCTTTTGTATGATTCAACCAAAGGAGGCTGTTATGCTCACAACGGAAATTGCCGAGATGATCGTCAAGGAAACGTCTGCCCGTTTAAACCGAAACGTCAATATTATGAGCAGCAAAGGAATTATCATTGCTTCCTGCGACCCGTCCCGCCTTTATCACATGCACGAAGGGGCACTTGAGGTGTTGCAGACCAAACAGCCTTTCACAATACCGACGGATCATGAGGGAAAATGGAAAGGAGCACAATCCGGCATTAACCTCCCTATTATTTTTGATGAAAAAATTGTCGGTGTGATCGGAATTACTGGAGATCCTGAGGAAATGAGGGATTTTGGGGGACTTGTTAAAATGACAACCGAACTTCTGATCAAACAGGCCTACATGGCTACACAGGCAGAGTGGCAGCAGCGCACGAAAGAAATGATCATCGAAAACCTTCTTAAAGAAGATCCTGCTATGGAACATATCGAGCGCCGGCTTAACCTTCTTCACATTAAACTTGCTCCTCCCTATCATACCCTGGTCATTCAGCTGGAGGACCGTTCTCTTTCCGATACGATCATTCTTCAACAACTTGAAAAAGCAGCCGGTGCAGCCGGCTGCCTGATCGGCTTTGTGAACACCAACCGATTATGCATCGCCTTATCCGGTATGAAAGATGAAATCGTCCACAAGAGAATAGAAGCAATTTATCAAGTGCTGAAATTTCTTAAACTGACCTTCCGCCTGGCCTTCAGTACCCTTTATGCGGATCTTCAAATGTTTCACCGCTCCTATGAAGATTGCTCTCTTGCGCTTGAAATCAGCAATAGCAATCAGGAAGTGGTCTCTTTTGCCGAACTTGAAGCAAAAGCTCTTATTTATCAGACAGAAACGGCAGCAGGAACAAGGCTCCTCCAGCGCGTGCTCCACCGGTCGCTGCGCCCTTTTATCGAAACTCTTCAGGTGTTTTTTGAACATCACCTTAACATGCAGAAAACGGCAGACTGCCTCCATATTCACCGAAATACATTGATTTACAGGCTCAATAAAATTAAAGAACAAACTGGTTATGACCCCAGGAGTTTTAGGGATGCCCTAACGCTGCAAATGGCGATATGGCTCTTGGAAAAAAAGGAAAAGGGAGCTCATATTTCATAAAAAGGAGGATGGCACAAAGTTTGAATCATCCTCTCTTTCAAGAAATCGATGTCATGCTGAAGCAGCCGCATAAAGAGTCACCTTGAACCTTAAGGCAGGGGTTTAAAACCTGCCGGATTAGGTAATGGAAAAGTATAAACATTTCTTTTACCGCCAAGCCATTGGATAAAAACATACACGAATGCTTCTCACTGCTATTTTCACTAGAAAAAAGGAGGAGAACGATCATGAAGTATGAAAAAATTCTTGTGGCGCTCGATGGATCGGAAGGAAGCCAGCAGGCACTGGAACATGGAATCGAGCTGGCAAAGAACCTGGGTGTTGAATTGACTCTCGCCCACGTATTGAACGAGACGCCTTATCCGCTATATGGAGAAGGATATTCGATGGCAGCCTATCAGGATTCGATCGAACAGGAAGTCAGACAGGCCGCCACCATGGAGAAAAGCCATGGAGAGGAGCTGTTGGCAAAAGCGAGAGACGCTGTTCCAGAGACATTTATCAGTGTGAAAACCAAACTGCTCGAAGGTGAAGCCGCACGCTCCATCTGCAGCTATGCCACCACCCATGACATGGACCTGATTATTATGGGCAGCCGCGGTCTCAGCGGTTTCAAGCGTTTGGTTCTCGGCAGTGTCAGCCAAAGAGTACTGTCCGAAGCCAGCTGCCCGGTATTGGTAACGAAATAGGACAAAAAAGCTTGCCGGCTAGACTGACCTAGCGATTTGAGACAGGGCAATGGTGCCAGGCACCTGGGTTTCGCATCGTAAAAGCCTATGGAATCCATAGGCTTTATTTAGTCATAAACTTTTCTAATTTGTTGATTTTAGTTAGCAAAGTTAGAATAAAAAGTAACGTTGTCCAAGTGGTACATAGCTAACAGGTTGACATGAAATCTCTTTTCCATCAGCAAACACTTGATAGGTTTTTGGATTAATTTCAATGTGAGGTAAAGCATTGTTTAACTTCATATCTAATTTGCTCAAATTTCGGATATTACGAACCGGTGAAATCATTTTCGTTAAACCTAATTTTTGAGGAACACCAAGATCAATACTTGCGGGTGACATAAATGTGATCGATGTAGAACGGTTAGCCTTACCATATGAAGCGTACATTCTACGCATAAACACTGGTTCTGGAGTTGGGATCGAAGCATTAGGGTCTCCCATTTGCGCACGTGCAATCATCCCGCCTTTTAAAACAAGCTCTGGCTTTACACCAAAGAATATTGGGTCCCATAAAACAAGGTCAGCCAATTTCCCTTTTTCAATTGACCCTACTTCATGACTAATTCCATGTGTAATAGCTGGGTTAATTGTATATTTAGCAACATACCGTTTTACACGTTCATTATCATTTCCGTTTTCACCAGCAACAGCACCACGTTGTTTTTTCATTTTATCAGCCGTTTGCCATGTACGGATAATCACCTCACCAATACGCCCCATTGCCTGAGAATCGGAAGACATCATGCTAATAGCACCCATATCATGTAAGATATCTTCTGCAGCAATTGTTGCTGCACGAATACGTGAGCGACTAAAAGCAACATCCTCTGGAACATTCGCATCTAAATGGTGGCATACCATCATCATATCTAAATGTTCTTCCATGGTATTCGTTGTGTAAGGCATTGTCGGTGTTGTAGAGGACGGTAAAATATTTGGATAGGAAGCTAATTTCATTATGTCTGGAGCATGTCCACCACCCGCTCCTTCAATATGATATGTGTGAATAACACGATCGCCAATTGCTTCAAGTGTATTCTCTAAATAGCCAGCTTCATTTAGTGTATCTGTATGTATCGCCACTTGAACATCAGCTTGCTCTACTACTTCCATACAAGTTTCAATCGCTCTAGGAGTTGATCCCCAATCTTCATGAAGTTTAAGACCTATTGCTCCTGCTTCTATCTGCTCAATTAAAGGAGCTTTATGGGAGGCATTTCCTTTTCCTAAAAATCCTACGTTAACTGGAAATTCTTCAGCTGCTTCCAGCATTCTTGACATATACCATGGACCTGAGGTACACGTTGTAGCCTTACTGCCGGTAGCTGGTCCAGTTCCTCCACCAATTAATGTTGTTACTCCTGAAGACAGAGCAACATCCATCTGTTGCGGGCAAATAAAATGAATATGTGTATCAACACCACCAGTAGTTAAAATTTTGCCTTCGCCTGAAATAACTTCAGTTCCAGCTCCTATCACTAGGTCAGGGTCCACTTTATCCATTATATCTGGATTGCCACTTTTACCGACGCCTACAATTCGTCCATCTTTTACACCAACATCTGCTTTTATGATACCTGTATAGTCTACTACAATCACATTTGTAATAACTAAATCGAGTGCACCATCCTTAGCTGTAATCCTTCCGTTTTGTCCCATTCCATCACGAATTGTTTTTCCCCCGCCAAAAATAACTTCTTCACCGTAAACCGTACAATCCTTTTCTATTTCTATCCACAAATCAGTATCCGCCAGGCGTACTTTATCTCCAACAGTCGGTCCAAAGAGTTCTGCGTATTGTTGTTTAGATATCTTCACGATAAAACCTCCTCTGTAATCCAACCAGCTTCTGTAAGTTTCTTAATAGTCTTTTCCTTTCCTCGTTCATCCATAAATCCTTCACTCATGCCATTCAATCCATATACAGTCCTTCGACCACCAAACGTAACTAAACCTACTTTTTTTTCTTCTCCCGGTTCCATTCGAACAGCTGTACCGGATGGTATATCAAGACGCATGCCAATTGCTTTTTCTCGATCAAATGAAAGAGCACCATTCACTTCTGCAAAATGAAAGTGTGAACCTACTTGAATGGAACGTGAACCGGTATTTTTAACAACTAATTCGCATCTATCTCTGCCTTGATTTATTTCAATTGTACCCTCTGCTATTTGAAATGCTCCTGGTTTCATGCTTTTACCTCCATTGATATTGGTTGATGAATCGTTACAAGCTTTACACCGTCAGGAAATGTTGCTTCCACTTGAATACTTTCTAGCATTTCAGGTACACCTTCCATTAAATCCCCCATTGTAAGTACGTGACGTCCCATTTCCATTATCTCTGCGACACTTTTACCGTCACGTGCTTTTTCGATAACAAAACATGTTAAATATGCAGTTGCTTCAGGGTAATTAAGTAAAACCCCTCGTTCTTTTCGATCTTTAGCAAGTTGACCAGCAACAACAATTAACAATTTCTCTTTTTCTACTTCTGTTAATTTCATTTTATAAACCTCCTCCAAACTTCTATGTAATAAAACATAACATAACAGTTGATTAAGTTATAGTATAAATTCTGATTATTTCAACAAAAAACATACAATCCAATCGATTTCAAATAATACCCGAGCTAAAATAATCCCTTAAAACACGCTATTTATATACCTTTTCTTTCAAAAAACATACGTATAGACTTGAAAATTATTAAACCATGAATATATAAATATTAACTTCAAAAAAATATTTATGTTATTTTTCTTAACATGTATTGTTAGTTTAAAGAACATGTGGTAATTTTAAGAATATTAAATCAATTTTGAGGAGGGATAAGTATGTTAACACCTATGACTGGTTATCTTATTCTATTAATTTTTGGTGTTATCTTTACCGGAATTACAGTTCTAATACATAGAATGGATTCCAAAAGACATGGGAATGAAATGACAGCGGAAAAATTTAATACAGCCGGCAGGAGTGTCGGTGTCGGATTGGCAAGTGCCTCAATTGTGGCCGCTTGGACTTGGGCAGCTACGCTTATGATGTCTTCTTCAACAGGATATCAATATGGAATTAGTGGACCTTTTTGGTATGCTGCTGGTGCTACAATTCAAATTTTATTGTTTGCAATTCTTACGATTCATTTAAAACGAAAAGCACCAAAAGCTCACACATTTTTAGAGTTTATCGCTCAACGATTCGATAAAAAGAATCATCGATTAATGCTGGTATTTGCCTTAGGGACAAATGTAATTGTAACCTCCATGATTATTCTAGGTGGAGCTATTACCCTACACCAATTAACGGGAATGAATTTATATCTTGCTGCTTTTCTTATCCCATTAACTTTTACCTTCTACACCATGATCGGTGGATTAAAAGCTTCTTTTATTGCCGACTACTTACATACTGTCATTTTATTTATTGTACTTGCTATTTTTGGAGTAGCTGTCTATTACAAATTTGGAATTACAAATATTTACGAAGGCTTACGTCACTTACCTGAGTCGAAACAAATGCTCACCATGGCATCGGTTCCTGGACTACTATTTGGAATTATTAATATTGTAGGGAATTTTGGGACAGTTTTTGTGGATCAAGCTTATTGGCAAAGAGCCATTGCAAGTACGGATAAAGCTGCTTCTAAAGCATATCTTTATGGAGGACTTGCATGGTTTTCGATTCCATTTGCCATAGCTACTATTCTAGGAGTTAGTGCAGCAGGTTTGGGAATCGCTGTTTCATCTCCTGATTCAGTTGCTCCTGTTATGGCATCTCATGTGTTAGGTACAGCAGGCTCTCTCTTGTTTATCATCATGTTATTTATGGCTGTTACTTCGGCTGGTTCTGCCGAACTTACTGCAGTAACCAATATTATTGTGACTGATATTTATCGTCATTCTATTCATCCGACGGCCAGTAGTGAAAAATTATTAAAGGTATCACGTTTTATTACACTAGGTTTCGGCCTAGCAATGGGTTTATTGTCAATCCTACTTTTCTATTTAGGAATAAGTCTTGGCTTTGTTTATATGGCAATGGGTATATTTGTCAGTGCAGCGGTTATTCCAATAACACTTGGATTGACATGGAAACGCGCAACAAACAAGGGAGCTTTTTACGGCACTTTATTAGGAATGATAGGAGGAGTCTTTGTATGGGTCAGTTCTGCTTACATATTAACTGGTCATGTTAATATTGAGTCTTTGGGTCAACTATATCCAATGCTATTTGGAAATTTAGCTGTTTTTATTGTTAGCGGTATTATTTCAATCGGTCATAGTTTACTATCTTCTGAGGAATTTGATTTTGAATCATTAAAAGAGAAATTTAAAAGCTTTGATGAAGAGAAAGGTCAAGATCAAGGTCAAGCTACAGAGGAGGAACTAGTATGGAAGATCAATTAATTAGGGACACTAAATTGTATACTCGCTGGGCGATTGGTTTAAGTCTAGTCTTGATTGCCATTTTGCCAGGAATCATGTTTTTAACAGGCTATGTGTATAGTGTGACTTTTTTTAAAGGGTGGGTTTGTTTAGCCTTTGTCTGGCTGACTATAGGAGCACTTTTCATTACCATTCGGCCAATGATTGAGTTATATAAAGAATACAAAAAATAACGTAGTAATTTAGTCAACGTCTGTTTAGGTGTACAATAGAAATCTAAAAAGAATCCTTTACTTACTGACGGAAAGGATTCTTTTTATTTTTGAAAAGTAGCCTTACGTAAATTCGATATGAAACAGATGACAGGATAACCCTTATCATGGCTTATCATTTAGAATCACTTTTACATACTTTCATCAAAACATTTCATTTTCTTATTAACTGCTGTTCCATACACAAAAATTCGAGGGACCACTGCCCCTCGAATTAGTTATGCTTTGGCAGTATCTCTCCATCTCGTTGCGAACTTCTCGATGTAGTACGTAAGCACAACGAACACGGCCATGATTCCTGGTTTGGTTGAATTGAAGAACTATTCTTTTTTCAACTCCTCTACCATTTCTACGTACTTTTTTAAGATTTCGTTCTCCATTTTCAAGTGGGAATGTTGTCGTTCTTTTTTCTCTTCTTCACTTGCGGATTCCGGTCCATGCCCATATGAATACTGTTTCCCAATCGGTTGATCAACCCTGTGAAGTTCATTTTCACGGTACCATTTCATCCATGTTTTAATCTGAGTACTATTTTTTACTCCATATTTCTCCATAATTTCTTTCGTCGTGAACTGACCGCTGAGTTTGTCTTTGACCACAGCCCATTTGGTCTCGCTTGAATATCTGTTTTTGCCCATGCAAAAACACCTCCGATAATAGTACTTGTTTTTTCATTGTACCAGTTCGAAGGTGTTTTATATTGTCTCACTTATTTAGGTTGGCTCAGGCCTCTAAACGAGACTGCAAGCTTTTTTTGAATGGGAATCAGTCATGCAACACTTTATCAAGAAGGATTCTCGTGTCTGCATCAAAAATACCGGTATCTTTTAACTCAGGATATTTCTTTTGGAACTTGAGAACCGCAGCTTTTGTTTTGGGGCCGTAAATTCCGTCAACTGTAAGTCCAGATCCAATTTCATTAAGCCCTTTTTGAAGAATGCGCACCGCTTCTCCCTTGCTGCCTTCCTTCAAAACGATCTCCGGAAATCCGAAGGAATTGATTTTTTCCGAAAGGGCAGCATGCGTTTTCTTTCCATAAATGCCGTCTGCAACTAATTTTGCACTCTTTTGGAATTTGATAACGGCACTCTTTGTTTTTGAACCGTAGATTCCGTCAGTTTTCAACCCGGCATTCACCACTTTATTCAACGCCCATTGCAAGACTTTAACGTTTTCTCCTCTGTCTCCCACTTTCAGCACACCTGATTTAGGCAGTTGAAAAATAGAATAATCGGGCTTTTCTTGTGCTCCAGCTATAGAAGGCACTCCCATTAGCAAAGCTGATGCCGTCAACACTGATACCGTAATTTTTTTCCATGGTTTCATAACAAGACCCTCTCCTTTAGACCCTCGTTTTTTTATAAATCATTTTTGATTTACACTTCATTAGTCGTCACTTTAAACCAGAAGTTACAAAGAAAACAATATTTTTAAGTCCAAATTATGGTATAATATTCAGAATAAATAGAAAATTAGAAGGAAGTGATTTCGTGAGCCTATTCGTTAAGCAAAAGAAAACATTCACTGTCCTTGCCCTTCTATTGTTCAGCATCGCTGGATCGGCCTGGTACTATATCTCAGCCACATCCGTTTCCGAACGGGTGGAAGCCGCCGGAACAGGACAAGCCTCCGCTGAACCCTACTCTCAAATCATTGCTTCTTTTCATCAATACTACAACAAGACCCTCTGCTATGATGCCGATCACCGCATCAACTGGCGTGATCAGCAAGAACATGCACGCCAGCTCGTAAGCAGCATCAAAACCCTGCACGTGAAAAATAAAAATATAGAAAAGGACCTGCACAATGCCAAAGACCTGGCACAAGAGGTGACATTATCCAAGGACAGAACAGCGCTTGTCTATCTTCATCGGGTCTTTCATGACCTTGATAAAGCGGTCAATCACTACAAACAAAAAGACAGCTTCGGGTACACCTACACGGGAACAGGCAAACGCTGGTTCGGCGGCGGAGTCAATAAAGTGGAAGGCTATATCGCTAAAAATTAAACAATCGTTCAAATGAAAAGAGCTTGGAAACCCTGCATCCCAAGCTCTTTTCGCTTCATTTAATCAGTAGCTTAATCCAAAACCGAATGGATATTTCCCTGGAATCGTTATCGGCAGCTTGCCGCCTGGACTGATTTCTCCAGCCAAGGCTTTCGCAAGGGACCTCACCGATACATTTTGATTTCCATAGGTTAAGATATTGGCCGTAACGTCCGGCAGCGCCATAATGTCGTACGGATTTCGCATGGAGGCGAGGACAACCGGCTTACCCGCTGCTTGCAGAGCTTTTACAAGGTTCTGCTGAGCACTGTTCGTGTTAGCTGTATAAGCGGTGACTACGACGAGATCCTTGCCGGCCATTTGATTCACTGCACTCGCGATCTCGGCTGCAGTCGGACTGGCTGCGGTTGCAAACCCGCTCGCCGTTAATCCTTTCTCCTTCAAGGCTGACGCCAGTTCCAATGGTTTGCCGAGGGACGGTCCGGTCACAAGCACCTTATCTCCCTGCTGAATCGGCAGGGTATGGTTCTCATTTTTGATCATCGTAATCGATTGATCCGTCATGTTCTCCGCTTTCTGAAGATTTTCAGGCAAACCGATTTGGCTGAGCGCATCCGGCTTCACATACGGTTGGTGGAACAACCCACGCTTCATCTTCGCTTTTAGAATGCGGGCCACCGACTGATCCAGGCGTTTTTCGGAAATCTCTCCGCTCTTCACCGCATTCAACAGCCCGCTGTAGGCAACATCAACATCCGGCGGATTTAATAGAATGTCTGCACCCGCTTTAAACGCTTCCACCGGGACACGGTCAGGCGGCACAATATTCGCTCCTGACATGCCAAGGCTGTCGGTGATAATCAGTCCCTTGAATTTCATCTTTTCACGAAGCACTCCAGTCAGAATCGGCTTGGATAACGTAGCGGGCATTCCGGAATCATCGAGCGCCGGTACAACAAGATGTCCGGTCATGATCGCATCAATCCCTGAGTGGATGGCAGCTTTAAACGGCTTCAAGTCAACTTCATTCAGTGTCTTCAAATCGTGGTTGATGATGGGCAGACCGGAATGGGAATCTACATCGGTGTCACCGTGGCCCGGAAAATGCTTGGCGGTCGCCATCATGTTCTGCTCCTGATATCCTTTCACCTGGGCGACACCCAAACGGGAAACAACGTCCGGGTTTTCAGAAAACGAACGAACACCGATAACCGGATTGTTGGGATTCACGTTCACATCCAGATCCGGAGCAAAATTCAAGTTAATGCCAAGGCTTTTCAGTTCAAGACCCATGATGCTGGCGGACTGTTTGGCATAGTCTGCGGATTGAGCAGCAGCCAGTGCCATGTTCCCAGGGAAAACGGTGCCAGGCTCCGTTACACGCGCCACAACTCCACCCTCCTGGTCAGTGGAAACGAACAGCGGAATCGGCATCCTTTGTTTCATCGCTGCTTTTTGAATATCATTGGACAGCTTGTTCACTTGGGCCTTATCCACCGGGATGCCGATATTATCCGTCCAGTTGAAATAAATGACGCCTCCCAGATGATACTTCCCAATTGCTTCCACGAAGTTTTTCGCTCCGCGTTTCTGTTTGATGTTGGTTTGTTCATAGGCCGGGTCCTCAGCCGTTTTGCCATACACATGAATGATAAAGACCTGGCCTACCTTCTCCTCCACCGTCATGTGCTTCACGATACGTTTGATCCAGCCCTCTCCTTTTCCATGCTTCCCCGGGCTTGAAGCGCCGAGTGACTGGCTTGGAAAAGCCATCATGAAGGCCAGAACAATGAATAAAACACGAACGAACTTGCTGGTCATCTTACTCCCTCCTTATATTTTAACGGCCGCGGTATGGCTAGATCAGCAATAATGGGACGGTGGTCAGATGCAAGTGTGCTGGTAATATACGAAGAACTTGAGCGGATACGCGTTGAGGTTAGGATGTAGTCGATCTTGGATGAAGGATGGTTCGCCGGAAAAGTCAGCCCGAGTTCTGTGCTGTTCCATGTATCATGAAGAGTGCTGAAAAGGGGCTTTAGTTCGGGCGCATTCGGCTGAGCGTTCATGTCTCCGAATAAAATTTTCTGGCGGGAGCTCTCCTTCAATATGGAAAGCATATCGTTCACTTGCATAGCCCGTACGGCTGGATCCGCACGGTAATCGAGGTGTGTAGAGTAGACATGGAGCTTGATCCCTTTAACATTGATCAAGGTTTGGGCAAAGCCAGGTGCAGGAGCTGGAACTGGGTTGGGGACTTGCGTAGACAGTCTTGTAATCTCCCGGTTCACTGCCCTCACAATGGGATACTTGCTCAATACGCCTACCCCAAACTGGCGGTTTGGCTCTCCGGCATTGAGCGGCGGCAGATCATAAATGGGTGCGAAAAAGTAATGCATATGAAGCTTTTCAGCAAGGAGTTTCATATCGTCTTCAAACAAACTCCGGCTGCCCCAATGAACATCGACTTCCTGAAGCCCGATGATCTCCGCCCCCGACTGGCGGATCACTTCAGCCTGGGCGTTCAAATCATATACATTCCCCATGCTGTTTCCGTAGTGCAGGTTATAGCTCATCACACGGATTTTCACGCTGTGTTCGCTGGACGCACTGACGGCCAATGGGGCAGTGATCCCGGCGAAGAGAATAACCAGCAGCATACAGGCTGCTAACTTTTTCATGTTTATTCCTCCTTTCTTTTTCATTCCTTTCCTTTCCTAAGATGTCATTTAAAGGGTATTCCTCTGCTGAAAGGTTGTCTATACCACTATGAGACTATCTTTTTGGTTATTTTTTTAACCTCGCCGCTTGGGAACAAGAACAAAGGAAAAATTAGTAAAAAAGTTATATAAGAAAATTTTGTAAATTGCGACATTTTACCCAATGCAAATTTAAAAATCTTTGCTATTATTGTTGTAAATTGTAAGATATTGTTGAAGACAAAGGAGGCCGGGAGCGTTCGATTTTGAAATCCTGTACCGAGGAATCTTCAGCAGAACAAACAAAACAAATAATATTGAGGGGTGTCAATATGAAGAAAATGACAAGTGCTCTTGTAGGTATTGCATTGGCTGGTGCTTTATTGATTGGTGGCTATATCGCGGATCATTCAGCAGTTACGAATGCGGAACACGGTAAGACATTTTCTACGACAAATGGGTAACTTTCGAGTTGCAGGTTTGCACACCCAGGCCTTAACATAAAACAGCAAGAGGGAAAGAGAGCGATCTCCTTCCCTCTTTTTTATGACTTGCCGACCAATCTCCCTTGTCTAGTAAAAAATTAGGAGAAAAGTTAGGTTAAAATTTTCAGTTAATTACGACAATTTACTCAATCGGAAAGATAACGATTATGCTAAGATTGTGTTAAATTGTAAATTTATGCTAAAGGGTGGGGCGTACGCTATGGAAGTAGAGCTGACGAGTACGGAACGGATGACTCAGCTGTTAAACAGCTGGTATCGTGAAATTCTCTCACAAAACCTCGTAGAATCCCGCAGATTGAAGTTGGAAATTGACGAAAAGATTGAGAACATGGAAATCGATCCTACACAGACCCTCTTTATCTACTACTCTTTGTTAAGCTTCAGGTATCAGCTTCTGGTCAATGATCTTTGGGAAGCGCGGTATACCTTGAACAAACTGGTTGAAGAGAAAAAAAGGGAAACAGACGATTTTTTATCCTATTACTTTCACTTCTTCAAAGCGATCTATGCGACAGACACCGGGAACTATCTCGAAGCCAAGCTGCACTATCAGCTGGCTGAAAAGATGTTAAACCAGTTTCCTGATGAGATCGAAAAAGCGGAATTCAACTACAAAGTCGCTACCTTTTATTATCACATCCGTCAGCCACTGCTCGCCGTCCGCCACGCCATCAAGGCAAAAGAATACTTTGAGAACAAATCCGGCTATGAAGTGAAACTCGCCGGCAGCGAAAATGTGATCGGTCTCGCCTCAACCTCTTTAAAACAGTTTCGGGAAGCCGAGCACCATTTTCTATCTGCGTTGGATATCCTTCGTGCATACAGCCTGAAAAAAGAACCGTTCGAGCTCAAGATCCGCTACAACCTCGGCCTTTTATATGCAGAGCAAAATCTTTCTGTAAAAGCGATCGCCCTATTGACCGAGGTATTTGAAGACAAAGAGACCGACTACAAGACGACCTTCCTGATCGCACGGGAACATGTGAAACTCAGAAACCATGACATTGCCGATGACTGGATCATCCGAGGGCTGAAAATGGCCCGTGATGCTCAAAACGAGGAGTACATCCACCATTTCTCCATCCTGAGCGAATACAACCAGTCCTCCTCTGCTGAGCAGCTGGAACAGACGGCCGCTGCAGCCTTTCCCTATTTTGAATCCGTCCAGCTATGGGGATATGTCCAGGATTACGCCGAAAAGCTCGCCTCCGAGTACTACAACTCTGAAAACGATAAGAAGGCGAGCAAATACTTCCACATGGCTTATACAGCCAAACAAAAATTACTGCATGAGACAAGCAGCTGACAAGTGTCCGCTGCTTTTTTCGTGATCAGGCTTGCGATCTTCAGGGGCCGGTTCCTGCTGATTCGACATAATAGCCCTTTTTATTCTTCTTCACATAGAAAATGGCAGGGGTCATTCCGGAATCACTACTAAAATCATGCCAAGTGACTTCATACCTCTCACCATGGTCTTGATCCCTTCCCCTGCTCGTCATTCTTGCAACGAAACTCTGATAGGGATGGCCCTCCTTCACCAAATATTTTCGTATCGCAGATTTTTGATGAGTGTCGTTGTGGATGGCGGGAGCCAGTAATGGAGGAATAACGAATAAAAGAACGATTAAGAACAATGCCCATAAATAAAACTTTCTTCTCATATGACACCCCCCCTGCCATTCCATTATAACCAAATATTGGAACACGAGATATGCTTTTTGACAAACTTAGCTCTGTTAAATTTTAAATTACTGAAATTTATAATAACCGTTGAATTCATGATAAAAGAATTAGCTGCCGCCCTTCCAAATTTCCTAGCATTCAACCGATAAAAATTGTTCTGCATCAACTGTTCCATAGAGAAATTTTACAGCAGAAAAGTACAGTTTCATTTTAGTGTTTAAAAAAAAGGTTCCCCATAATGATAGAAAACCTTCTTTTTATGGGTCAAATTCAGATTTTCGAGTGTTTCCTTTTTCATTCAGGATAAAAAAAAGCAGCCGGCTGCAAGGCCAGCTGCTTCTTTTTGTATTAATCGATCGACTCTTTTTTGGAACCTTTACGTAAGAAAGCGAGTAAAGTAATAACGGCCACAATGATAAGACAGACCGTTGTACCGATAATGTTATCTTTATTGAACAGGAAGAAAATAAAAATGACCGATAATAGCACAGCACCGAGAATCGTCGTAAAAGGAAAGCCTCTCACCTGGAAAAATGGCCTTTCCTCATAATGCCGGCGCAGCTTTAACTGTGCCAGACAGATCGCAATCCAGATCAGAAGAATGGTGAATCCAGGAATGGTCATCAAATAGCCAATAATCTTTTCAGGTGTCATATACGCGAGAAAGACCCCGATTAGAATACAGATGGATGTAATAATAATGCCGTTGATCGGAATACCCGTTTTGGACACCTTCAGCAGCTTTTTAGGCGCTTCACCGCTCTGTGCCATTGAAAAAAGTGTTCTGGAAGTTGCATAGATCCCTGAGTTTGCTGCTGATAAAACGGCAGTTAAAAGAACAAAGTTCATGATGTGCCCTGCTCCAGGGATTCCTGTAATATCGAAAACCTGAACGAACGGACTTTCAGCGAGGGATACCTTGTTCCACGGCATTAAACCACAGATGATCAAAATGGGGAGAATATAAAAAATCACAACTCTTCCCACTGTCCCCTTAATCACTCTCGGCAGCACTTTTTGTGCATCCTTCGTTTCGGTCACTGCTACCCCAATCAGCTCTGCCCCTCCATAGGAGAACATGACGATTAAGAACGCGCTCAACATACCGCCGATCCCGTTAGGAAAGAAACCGCCATAATCGGTATAGTTGCTCAAAGGCTGATCAATAGAGCTGGGAATCAGTCCAAACAGGATACATGCCCCTAAGATGATAAAAGCTGTAAGCGCAACGATCTTAATTCCCGCAAACCAAAACTCAATCTCACCATAATATTTTACTTGAAATAAATTGATTCCAATAATAAAGACTGCGCAGAACAAGCTTAACAGCCATAACGGCACTGAGGAAAACCAATACTTCAAAAAGCTTCCCGCAGCCAATATTTCAACAACCGTTACAATGCCCCAGTTGACCCAGTAAAGCCAGCCAACAATAAATGAAACCCGATGGCCAAAGGCTTTGTAAACGAGATTCTGAACATTTAAATTAGGATAGACAATGGCCATTTCAGCCAATGCCGTCATAACGATGAATAATAATGCCCCGCCTAATAGATAAGCTAATGCGACACTCGGCCCTGCCAAACTAAGCGTGTCTGAGCTCCCTTTGAAAATACCCGTTCCTATCATCCCTGCTAACGCGATAAATTGAACGTGACGCGGCAATAACCCCTTTTTTAAATCCTGATGATCTTTTTTCATGCTGCCCCTGCCTTCCTCTAGCATTGAATTACCATGAAACGCGTTAAACGCTTAAAGTGCCATTATACATATTTTCAGAGAAATACACCATTTGTATTTATAACCAGTCACGATCAAAACCTGCTAGTTAACGAGCCGTCCCTTATCCTTCCAGTACTCTTTCCTCAGATGCACCTTCTGTATTTTGCCAGAACCGGTCTTTGGCAGTTCATCCGCAAAAACGATGATCGTCGGCGCCTTAAAGTGAGCCAGACGGCTGCGGGCGAACGTGATCAGTTCGTCCTCACTCGCCTCATGCCCTTCACGGAGGACAACGACCGCTTGCGGGGTTTCTCCCCATTTTTCATGCGGCACTGCGATCACTGCTGCTTCAAGAACCGCAGGATGGTCATACAGAACACCCTCGACTTCAATGGACGAAATATTTTCCCCGCCTGAAATAATAATGTCTTTTTTCCGGTCGGCAATCTCAATGTTGCCTTCCTCATCCACGACCGCCATATCCCCCGTATGGTACCACCCGTTTCGGATCGCATGGCTCGTTTCTTCCGGGTTGTTCCAGTAACCTTCCATGACCGTATTGCTTCTGACGACGATCTCACCGATCTCCCTGCTGTCGTGGGCCACTTCATCTCCGTTTTCGTTGACGACCTTTACTTCACTCCCAATAAATTCGTATCCCGCTTTCGCTTTTAAACGGTACTTCTCTTCGTTCGGCAAATGAGCCTGCGTGTCCCGGATCATGGAGGTCGTAATCAGTGGAGAAGTTTCTGTCATGCCATACACCTGGATAAATTCCCAATTCAACTCTTCCTCCACCCGCTTCACAAAGGCTGGCGGCGGTGCGGAACCGGCAATGACAATCCGCAGCTCCTGTGCCGTTTTTACAGCTTCCTCCTCATTTGCTGCATATTGCAAAAGGCTGTTCAGAACGGTCGGTGCCATGTGCATCACCGAAACGCCATGCTCCTTCATTTTTCTAAAAATCTCTGCAGGCATTACTTTATTCAAGAAAACCTGTGTGGCCCCGTTCGCCGTATAGTAAAAAGGAGAGCCCCAGCCGTTGACATGGAACATCGGAAGCACATGCAGCAGGACATCACGGTCAGAAACACGCAGGTGATGCATGGATGTAAGCGCATGCAGAAAATTGCTGCGATGAGACAGCATTACACCCTTCGGCTTGCCAGTCGTTCCGCTCGTATACAAAAGCGTCGCCAGGTCGTTCTCATCCATCTCCGGACGATCCACCGCTGCGGTATCGAACTGGTCCAGCCATTTCTCATAGGCGATCAGCCCATCCTTATCCTGTTCAAGACCGTGAACAATGATCTCCTCCACTGCAGTTAACTGATTACGCACCGGCTCGATCTGGTTCACCAGCTCATGATGAACAAAGAGCACTTTTGTTCCACTGTGATTCAGTATGTATAAATAATCCTCCGGAGTAAGCCTCGTATTGAGCGGGACCATCACCGCTCCCAGCTGCAGTACGCCGTAAAATCCTTCATACATCTCAGACGTGTTCGGAGCAAGGTAACCCACGCGATCTCCTTTTTCAATGCCAGCTTCCTGCAGCCCCCGTGAGAGCTGGTTGACCCGTTGATTCACCTCATAATAGGTATAGGAGTGCTTTTCTCCAATGATTGCAGTTTTTTTTCCATACAACTTTACCGCGCGATCAAGAAATTGAGGCAAAAGCATTGGCACATTCATCGACTGATCCCCTCCACAAATCAAATAATTAGAAAGTTTAGTCTAATTATATCACAGTCTGTTATATAACAAATAGGTTATCCTGGCAATCCGCCCTTTGAGTCTAGGGAAGACGCGTTACTTGCGGTTCGACATGAATTACTTGCGGAAACGGGGCTGTTACTTGCGGTTCGACAAAGTTTACTTGCGAAAATATGCCTTTTACTTGCGATTCGACAGGGTTTACTTGCAGAACACACCATTTTCATTAAAGCGTCTCCGAACCTGCACCGGCAAACCATACAAAAAACCACCGAGTTCTACTGGATGGTTTTCCCCGACCGCTAAGTGCTTGCCTTCAATTTCATTACAAGCTCTCTCACCTCTCAGGCCTTGCACATTAGGATTTGAACAAAAATGAATGGATTTTGAACATAAATCGGTATTTTTGAACGATTAACCTAAAAAATCGAACCTAAAAACAACTAAGCAACGGTCCAACACCTAAAATGAGCAGCTTTCGCACCCCCATTCCAAACCTATCAACTGGAACCGGCTAAAAAAACCCGCGTTTCCGGTTCTGTCTCGTGAAATTTACTCAATATCATTTACTTTCTTCTCAAAAAGCCCATAAAAAAGCCCCCAAACACCTTTCTTTTGCTAAGAAAGGTTTAAAAGAAGCACGTCTATAGTATAGTTTAGTAAAAGGAGGTTAAGTGATGAGGAGTTCTAATCCTAGTTTAAAAGACTCCGCGTTTTCCAAGCTAAAAGGCCAGGGGATGGATCATCCTATGACACTTCAGGGAACGGTGAATAAAACGTTCATCCTGCTCGTTTTGTTATGTGCCACAGCCTTTTACACGTGGAATCAATATTTTGATGGAAAACAAGTGGCGCCGCTTCTGCTCGCAGGAGTCATTGGAGCTTTCATCGTTTCGTTGATCACCATTTTTGTTCCAAAAGCATCACCGTTTTTAGCACCTCTGTATGCCATGCTGGAGGGTCTTGCCCTCGGCGGCATCAGTGCCATGTATGAAGCAAAATTATCAGGCATTACGACGCAAGCGGTTCTGCTCACGTTCAGCGTGCTCTTTGCGCTTTTGATCGTGTACAAATTGGGCTTGATTAAAGTTACAAAAAATTTCAGGCTTGGCGTCATGGCGGCGACTCTCGGTATTTTCATCGTTTATCTGGTTGATTTTGTTCTTCGATTTTTCGGACTGCATGTTCCATTTATCCATGAAACCGGTGTAGTCGGCATTATCATCAGTCTCGTCATTGTGGGGGTAGCCGCTCTCAACCTCGTGCTTGATTTTGATTTTATTGAAAGAGGCGTGGAACAGAGGGCGCCAAAATATATGGAATGGTACGCAGGATTCGGATTGATGCTTACACTCGTCTGGCTATATCTCGAAATGCTCCGCCTGCTTTCCAAAATCAGAAATTAAAAAAACCTGCTGCGGCAGGTTTTTTTGTTATCTTGCTTGAGTTCTGATTGAACAGCTATCGAGTCCCTCTTCATCCCTTCATTGCAGCAAAGACAATGATTGGTATTATATAGTTATAAGACAACCCCTACAGAAAAGAGGCGATATTTTTGGTGTCTTCCTTTGATTCATTTGACCGGTACGTCCTGCCTCATTTCCCCATCCTTATCATTGGGGTATCACTCGTGTTCGTATATGCCGGTTTTTTATATTACAGAGCCAAGGCCCCGGGGATGGCTTTTGTGTTTCTCATTCTTGCTGTGCTTGGTATGGTCATCGCCAATATCTACAAGTAATGGCTTCCTGTCGAAAGGAAAAAGCCAGTGCCCGATCGGCACTGGCCTTTATCAAGATTACATGCTCTCCTTCAACGGCTGAGTTTCTTGGGATATTTTGATGCGTTGGCGTTTTGACTTTCTAAAATGAAGCAGCTCGTAGAAGACTGGAACGATAACAAGCGTTAAAATAGTTGCGCCTGTGAGCCCTCCAATAACAACGACGGCCAGTGACTTGGAGACAAGGCTGCCGTCCTCGGAATGAGCGAACAGAAGCGGAAGCATGGCGAAAATGGTAGCGACCGCTGTCATGATGACCGGGCGGAGACGTGTACCGCACGCTTCGATGATCGCGTCCCGAATGATCATTGTTTCTTCGTTCTGCTTCACTCGGTCGATCAGTACGATCGCGTTTGTGATGACGATACCTATCAGCATGAGTCCGCCGATCAATGCAGTCGGATCAGCCGGTACTCCTGAAATCAGCAATCCGAGAACCGCGCCGATGGAAGCCAGCGGCAGTGTCATTAAAATAGCGAGCGGCGCGCGGAACGTTTTAAACGTGATCACCATAATCAGGTACACGATTAAAATGGAAGCAAGCATCGTGAGACCAAGGTCAGCAAAATCGCTGGATTGCTGCTGTGCAGCTCCGCCCTGCTCCATGCTCACGCCTTTTGGCAGATCGACCTTTTTCACTTTTTTATCGATAGCAGCTGACAAGGCGGACAGCTTCTCAGGCTTTACTTCTGCAGAGATGCGGATGTAAGGTTTGCCGTCTTTATGAAGCTCCGTGCTCGGTTTGTCTTCCACAGTAATCTGAGCCACTTTGGAAAGCGGCACAATGCCTTGCGCTGTCTGGATGGAAAGATCCTTCAGATCAGACGCCTTGGATGGATTGATCCCTGAATCCAGCATGATTGGCGTTGTTTTCCCATCAAGGGTGATGGAACCGATCGGCATCGGCTGGATGAGTGAAGCGACCTGATGTGCCGCTTGCTCCGTGTTCATTTTCTCGGTGTTCACTTTAACTGTATAGACAGGAGCGGTCTTATCCTGGTTGCTTGAGACCTCCTTCACTCCGTCCACTTCTTTTATTTTGCTCATCAGTTCTTTAGAGGTGCTTAGAAGCTCATCAGGATCGTTTCCGCTGATGTCGTAGGTGATTTCAGAACCTCCGGAACCCCCTCCGAACATGGAACCGGCAGAAGCCGTAATGTTTACTCCATTCTCTTCTTTCTTCGCTTTATTTACACTCTTAATAAAGGTATCAGCGTTTGCATCTTCTTTCATGACGACTGTGAAAGTAACGGTATCCGGATTGCTGACGCTGCCGTATTTCGCTTCATCTTCACTGGCTCCGTACTGGGTGATCAAATAATCATATCCCTTAATAGCCGACAGCTTATCTTCAAAGGCAAGCATACGCTGTTTAATGGTTTCTTCAGGCGCGTTGCTCGGGAACTCCATTTTTACGGAAACCATACTGGCATCCTTCGCACTGATGGCCCCCTTCGGCAGGGAAATGTACAAGCCGATGGAACCTACAAGCACGGCCACAGCAACAATGATCGGGACGTACTTATGATTCAGCGACCATTTTAATAGATTCAAATAGCGTTTTGGTTCAGAGTGGGCAGGAAGCTTCATGTTCTTCAGCATGCCCTGGCTCAATAACGGAACGACGGCCAATGCAACTAAAAGTGAAGCAAGAAGTGAATATGTCACCGTGAGGCCGAACGGCAATAAGAACTCTTTCAGTGAACCGTTGACAAGCCCCATTGGCAGGAACACTGCTACGGTGATCAGAGTCGACGACGTAATCGCACGTGATACTTCTGCAGTAGCCTCCAGAACATTTTCTTTTGTAAAGGCTTTGTTCTGGCTTCGCCTGAAAATATTTTCGACGACAACGATGCTGTCATCGACAAGGCGTCCAACTGCTACCGCCACTCCTCCAAGCGTCAGGATGTTCAGCGTAACGCCTGACAGCCAGAGCAGCAAGAGCGTGATGGCAAGAGAAAGCGGGATGGACACGATGGTCACTAATGTAGGCTTTACCCTGCGCAAGAAGACAAGAATAACGATCGTCGCAAAAAGAGCACCAAGAAGCACTTCCTTCATCATGCTGTTTACAGAGTTTTCAACCATGTCACCCGTTGTAAAAACAGTATCTGCTTTGACACCAGGGTAGTCTTTGTTGATTTCCTTTACGACAGCCTTCACATCTTTACTGGCGGTCACCGCACTTGAACGGTTTTCTTTAAATACGGTGACAGCCATGCTTTCTTTTCCATTGATGCGCAGCACCGTATTTTCAGTGTTTTTGCGTTCAAGCGTTGCGATATCTTTTAATTGAACGACTGGTGCTGTCGGATTCATGGATTGAACCGGAACGGCCAGTTTTTCCAGCGCACTGATGGATGTTAGATTATCCGTCACATTGATCGTGCTTTTCTTCCCGTCAATCGTCGCCCCGCCGGCAGTAACTGAAGCATTCTGCCCTTGAAGAACGGTCATCACACTGTTGACGGGAACCTTCTTTTCTTTCATTTTCTTCGTATCCAGCTTCACTTCCACACTCGGTGTGCTCTCACCAAAAATACTGGCTTGGGCAAGGCTTTTCTTATTTTCGAAAAGCGGAAGCAGATTCTTTTTCGCCTTTTCCATATTGGCCTTTGTCAGACCATCATCAAAGGTAAAGGAAACCTGGCCGATCGGAATCATGGAGGTGTTCAGCTGAGACACCTGCGGTTTCCCGACGGTTTCAGGAAACTGGAGAGAGCTGACGGCTTCAGAAACCTCTCGTTTTGCATCCTTCATGTTTGTTTTTGAATCAAAATTAATCGTAATCTGAGAATATCCATCACCAGTTGATGACAGGACCGAAGACTTGCCTTTAACACCTGCAACAGCCTGTTCCACCGGTTCGGTCACTTTGTCTGTCATGGATCCTGCGTCATATCCTTGTGCGAGCGTCACGACACTCACCTGTGGATTGTCCGCTTCCGGCAAAAATTCCATCGGTAAGCGGAAATAGCTGACCACACCCATAATAAGCGCAATAATGACCAACAGTGTGACCGGCGCTTTATTGCGAAAAGCCCAATTTGTTATAAACTGCATACGTTTCCCACCATTCCCCATTTTGATTAGTATAGAGCTGTCAGAACAAACAAACCCTGGTTTGCACCTTCCTCCCCATATGTATGACGGACTGTCTGCTGCTTTTGTTCGAAATTTAAGGCAGACTAAAAGCCCATATACAGTATACTTACATTTTAAGGATATATAAACCAAAAAAAGTAAATATTCCTGTAAAATTTTTCATAATCCTATCTTACTGGCCTGCCCGGTTTTCTGTAATGTACCCTGGCTGTATTTCCAAATAAGACTTAAGGCGTATTTCGCTGCAATTACCGACTGGCAGCCGTAAAAAAAACCATCCAGACAACGTCTGAATGGTTTTCCCATTTTAAAGCACCCAATGCCGGATCGCCTGAGCGACACCATCTTCCACGTTGGTGCCTGTCACCCAGTCGGCAGCGTCTTTTACAACATCCTGCGCATTGCCCATCGCCACGCCAATCCCAGCTTCTGTAATCATCGCGATATCGTTCAGGCTGTCTCCCATCGCAATGACATGGTCCATCGTGATGCCAAGATCCCGGCACACACGGTCGAGAGCCCTCGCCTTGTTGATTCCGACTGCATTGACTTCGATGTTCGTCAGGCTGGAATTGCTGATCTCGAGCTCCTTGTTTTTCGCCAGTTCTTCGAGAACGAGTTTACGAACCTCGTCATCAGCAATGTTGAAGCCGAATTTCAGCCATTCCATCTCTGCGCAGTTTTCCGGAAAGGTTTCACGCCACACTTTATCGGTCGAAACCGCCCAGAACTGTGCGCTGTGCTTTTTCGTTAGCTCCATCATCGCCTCGATATGATCGTTATGAAGCAGCGTTCGTTCAATAAGGTTTCCGTTGCTGTCCCATACCTCACTGCCGTTCACCGTCACAAGATATGAATTCAGTTCCAATGATTTAGCATAATCACGGCACGTCATGAGCGACCGGCCTGTACTGAGGACCACATGGACGCCCTCCGCCTGCGCCTCCCGTATGGCCATCCGGTTCCCTTCTGAAATCTCCTGCTCATCATTCAACAACGTTCCGTCCATATCCAGGGCAATCAGCTTTATTTCTTTTTGTTCCACTCCCACTCATAACATCCCTTTCTTCGTTTCGCTACCCACAGGTTAGCACAATATCTTTATTTTTTCTTATCTTTGACCTTACTACGCTATGAAAAAAGCCAGAAATACATTCTTCATTGATATGTATGCTTGGCTATGTGAGGTTACGATCGATTCGACAAGGATTACTCGCCAAACACCGCATTTTCATAAAGGTCACTCGTAATCTATGTTATCCTAATTAAAAATTTATCAGAATAATGATGCATTTGGTCAGGGAGAGATAAGGTATGAGTGAGAAGCTAAGGCTGCTGGAGCTCGAAATCGAAGGAATCATCAACGAATCAGGGGAAAACATCATCATTACCGACAGCGAGGGCATTATTTTGCGTGCCGTAAAAAACAGCGAAGAGATGTACGGCATCGCTTCGGAAGAGCTGGTTGGATCATCTGTTAAAGAACTGGAACAGAAAAAGATTTTTAGTCCGTCTGTAACACTCAGTGTGCTGCAGCAGAAAGCACCCGTTACTTTTATGCAAAAAACAGCGACGGGGAAAATCATCATGACCCGCGGCGTGCCCATTTTTAATGAAGAAAAAAAGATTACGAGGGTCATCAGCTTTTCGCATGATATGACGGAGATTGAAGAGCTGAAGGGCAAATACGAAAAACTGCAGCAAAAGATGGAACAGTACGAGACAGAAATCGAGCAGCTGCGTGAACGTGAACGGCTTCCTTCTGAAGTTTTTATCAACAGCAAGGCGATGCAGACCGTATGGAGCCTCGTGAATAAGGTGGCAAAAAGCGAAGCGACCGTTGTTCTTCAAGGGGAATCAGGCGTTGGAAAAACCGTTTTCGCGAAGGCCCTTCATAACGGCAGTCACCGAAAAGGCAAGCCGATGATCGAAGTAAACTGCGGGGCCATCCCTGAGAGCCTGTTTGAATCGGAGATGTTCGGTTACGAGGCCGGAGCATTTACCGGAGCGGCGAGCCGTGGAAAGATGGGCCTTATCGAGCTTGCCGACCAGGGGACTCTTTTTCTCGATGAGGTCGGTGAACTTCCTCTATCGATTCAGGTCAAATTACTGAAGGTGCTTCAGGAAAAGAAAGTAACACGAATGGGAAGCACGAAGAGCCGCACGGTCAACTTCCGGCTTGTCGCAGCAACAAACCGTGATCTGCAGGCGATGGTAAAGACAAGGACCTTCCGGGATGACCTTTTTTACCGTCTGAATGTCGTGCCGATCAGCATTCCCGCGCTCCGTGAACGAAAGGAAGATATCCATCAGCTGACGGAAGCGTTTTTGCAAAAATTCAACGAGAAATACGATACCGATAAAACGATGCACCCATCCGCTCTGAAAGCGTTCTGGCAGTATGATTGGCCAGGGAACGTGAGGGAGCTCGAGAACCTGATAGAACGTCTTGCCGTTACGCTTGAAAATAAAGTCATCTTGCCGGACCATCTTCCGTTTACCGAAAAAGCTGAGGAAAAATCCATAGAGAAGTTCGAGACGCATGGCACATCCCTTCAGGAATCATTGGAACATGTAGAAAGAAGCTGGCTGCTTCAGGCATACAGGGAATGCAAATCCACGTATGAGATGGCGGAGTATTTGGGGATAAGCCAGCCCACTGTCGTCCGTCGTCTTAAAAAATACAACATCGATTCAAAAACGAATCAATAATTCAAAAACGAATCAACATTACGATTATTTCATTCATAATTGAATCAGATCCACGCAAACCCCCGTCAAACCGTTTGGCACGAAACTTGCAACTATATTTCGAAAGCGCTTATAAATCAGAAAAGTGCGAATTAACTGGCAAAGGGTGGTTATGATGGATAATCAAAAATCCTATGAACAATTGGCAGAACTTGATAAAAAGCATTTTTTGCATCCGACGACTTCAATCAAGCAACAGCAGGCCAGCGGCCCTGATTTTATTTTAACGAAAGGTGAAGGTGTCCGATTGTATGACTTAAAAGGGAGATCTGCCATCGACGGCCTCTCTTCCCTTTGGAACGTGAACATCGGACACGGACGCGAAGAAATCGCTCAAGTCGCCTTCGAGCAGATGAAAACACTCGGCTACAGCTCTTGCTTTGCGACCTTCAGCAACGAGCCGGCGATCAAACTTGCAGCAAAACTGGCTGAAATTGCACCAGGAAACTTAACCGCTACCTTCTTCACATCAGGCGGTTCCGAATCCAACGATTCAGCTTATAAACTCGCCCGCCACTACTGGATTTTAAAAGGGCAGCCGAAACGCAAGAAGATCATCTCCCGCTCACAGTCCTATCATGGAGTGGCGATGGGAGCAACAAGCGCCACAGGCCTTAAGCCATTCCGTGATTTCACAAATTCGCTCGCACCCGACTTTCATTATGTCGATCATTTTTCACCACAGGCACTCCGCGACAAAATTCAGGAAGAAGGACCGGAAACGATCGCTGCGTATATCGCGGAACCGGTTCAGGGAGCTGGCGGCGTGCACATCGCACCGGACGGCTATTTTAAAGAAATCAGAAGCATCTGTGACGAGTTCGGCATCCTATTTATCACGGACGAAGTCATCACCGCGTTCGGCCGCACAGGCACGTATTTCGGAATCGACCACTATGACGTTGCACCTGACATGATGTGCTTCGCGAAAGGAATCACAAGCGGTTATGCCCAGCTTGGCGGTGTCATGATCTCGGAAACGATGCACAAAGATTTCATCGAACTGTCAGAAGGAACGCTTCTTCATGGCTACACGTACAGCGGACATCCGATGGCTTGTGCGGTCGCATTGAAGAACCTTGAGATCCTCGAACGGGAGAACTTAATCGATAATGCCCGAGTCATGGGTGAAGAACTGCTGAAAGGCTTTAAACAGATCCAGTCTGAACGTTCGATCGTCGGTGACGTCAGAGCCCTCGGACTCATTGGGGCGGTTGAACTCGTCAAGAGCAAATACACAAACGAACGATTCCCTGAGCCCCTCGCGCCGAAAGTATTGGCCGAAGCGGCGAAACGCGGACTCATCATGCGTTCTGTTGTGTTTGATAACCAGGATACGCTCGTCTTCGCCCCGCCGCTGATCATCAATAAGCAGGAAATCGGTGAGCTCATTCAGATTTTAGATGAGGCGATCGAAGCGGTTGAAAGCAAAGCCGTTTCTGCATCCAACTAGACACGACAGGAGGAATTTCATTTCATGCAATCACTGATCGAAGTAACCAACCCGGCAACAAACGCCGTCGTCGATACCGTGCCGAACGGAGGACGAAAAGAAGCTCTTGCCGCAGCAGATGCCGCTTATGAGGCATTCAAAAGCTGGTCGAAGCGGACGGCTGAAGACCGTGGGGAGCTGCTCATGAAATGGTACCAGCTCATTGAGGAATCCAAACAGGAACTGGCCGCCCTTATGACAAAGGAACAAGGAAAACCGCTAAAAGAAGCGGCAGGCGAGATTACGTACGCCAACAGCTTCATTTCCTGGTATGCGGAAGAAGGCAAGCGGGTGTATGGGCAAACGATCCCCGCTTCCCATCCTGACAAGCGGATCCTCGTGCAGAAGCAGCCCGTTGGTGTCATCGCCGCGATTACGCCATGGAATTTCCCGGCGGCTATGATTACAAGAAAGGTGGCGCCCGCACTTGCTGCCGGATGTACGGCCGTCGTCAAGCCAGCGGAACAAACACCGTTAACGGCCATCCGCTTGGCGGAACTTGCAGAGAAGGCGGGCATTCCAAAAGGCGTGCTTCAGGTCGTAACCGGCGACGCAGCTGAAATTTCAGACGCCTGGATGGAGGACACACGCGTGAGGAAGATCTCGTTTACAGGGTCGACTGAAATCGGCAAACTGCTCATGCGCAAAGCCGCCGATACTGTAAAAAAGATCTCGCTTGAACTTGGCGGACACGCTCCTTTTATCGTAATGGAAGACGCCAACATCGAAAAGGCCGTGCAGGGATTGGTGGCCTCCAAGTACCGCAATGCCGGCCAGACATGTGTCTGCACGAACCGCGTGTACGTTCAGGAATCGATCGCCGACGAATTCAGTACTGCTTTTGTAGAAGCGGTCGCTGAGTTAAAAATAGGAGATGGGTTGGAAGACGGAACGGATATCGGGCCGTTAATTGATCAAAAAGCGGTTGAAAAAGTAAAACAGCACACGCGGGACGCAATAGAAAAAGGCGGAACGCTCGCTTGCGGGGGCGATGCTCCAGCCGGATCCCTGTTCATGGAGCCGACCGTCATCACGGGCGCTACCGATGACATGCTCTGTATGAAGGAAGAAACATTCGGACCGCTGGCACCGATCGCCACGTTCAAAACGGCTGAAGAGGCGATCGGGCGCGCCAACAATACACCTTATGGCCTGGCAGCCTATGTTTATACTGAGAACTTGAGTCAAGCCCTTACCCTTTCCGAAGAGCTCGACTACGGCATCATCGGTTTGAACGATGCACTGCCGTCTGTCGCTCAAGCACCGTTCAGTGGAACAAAGCAGAGCGGATTGGGCCGGGAAGGCGGCCATTTTGGAATCGAAGAATATCTGGAAGTGAAATACGTTTCCATTGGCTTATAGCAGTTAGAACCTCGTATCACGATAAAGACAGGGAGGCGAAAAGGATTGAAGAATAAAGAAGGACTGCAGCAACAACTGAAAACAAGGCACATCACGATGATCTCCTTAGGAGGCATTATCGGAGCCGGGCTTTTTGTCGGCGCAGGCTCCGTCATCAACGCTACCGGACCTGCAGCCGTCATGTCTTATGCATTTGCCGGCATACTCGTCGTGTTCCTCATGCGTATGCTTGGCGAGATGGCTGCCCGCAATCCGGACAGCGGTTCATTTGCCACCTACTCCCGGGAAGCCATCGGCCCTTGGGCAGGATACACCATCGGCTGGCTCTACTGGTTCTTCTGGGTCATCGTCATCGCCATCGAGGCTGTAGCCGGCGGAGCGATCGTTCACGGATGGATCCCTTCTATTCCGATCTGGACATGGAGCCTTGTTCTAACCGTACTGCTCACCATGACGAACATCTTTTCCGTCAAATCGTTCGGTGAATTCGAATACTGGTTTGCACTGATTAAAATCGTCGCGATCTCGCTCTTCATGGGGATCGGCCTAGCCATCATCTTTCATTTGTTCCCGGGCATCAAGTCTCCGGGCACAGAAAACTTGTTCGGAAGAGGCGGCTTTGCGCCAAACGGTTTAAGCTCGATCTTCCTTGGTGTAGCGACGGTGATCTTCGCCTACTTTGGAGCTGAGATCGCGGCCATTGCGGCTGGCGAGTCAAAAGATCCAAAAAAGACGATCCAAATCGCCATCAAAAGCGTGGTCTGGCGTATTCTTATTTTCTATATCGGTTCCGTGGCCATACTCGTCACCCTTCTGCCGTGGAACTCCACAACCGCGCTGGAAAGCCCATATGTAACGATGCTGAAGATGGTCAACATCCCGGGTGCAGGACTCATCATGAACATTGTCGTCCTCACGTCGGTGCTATCGTGTTTGAACTCGGCGCTCTATACGAACTCACGTATGATCTATTCTCTTGCACAGCGGGGAGATGCGCCAAAAGGATTCCTCAAGCTGAGCAAGCAAGGCGTTCCGGTCCGGGCGGTATGGGCAGGAACCATCGTTGCATTTATCGCCGCCATCTTTAACTTTGTATCACCGGACAAGCTTTTCCAGTTTCTTGTTAACGCATCCGGCGCCATCGCGCTGATCGTGTATCTGGCCATCGCCATCTCTCACATCGTGATCCGGCGGCGGGCGGAAGCGAACGGTGAAGACCTCGAACTTAAAATGTGGCTTTTTCCAGGCTTGTCCTATTTTGTCATCCTTAGTATTACCGTTATCCTCGTGTCCATGGCGCTGATCAGTTCCATGCGCTCACAGCTGCTGCTCACATTGCTCGTAACCGCATTGGTCATCGCATCCTATTTTTTATTGAAAAGAAGAAATGATGCGATCAGAAGCAAATATGAGGAGAAGTCAGCAAGCCCTATGATGGATTGAATGATAAACCCCGCCCTTTTGCTAGTTTGCTAGCAGGGAGTGGGGTTTTTACTCGTTTTTGGATGGAGAAGTTTTTGCTCGTTCCGTTTAATGTCGATGACAGAAAGGAGTGGCGGCATGAATTTTACGATGAAGGAAGCAATTGAGGTCCTGGAGCGTACCCCGCAAACGCTCGAACACTTTTTATCCGGCTATCGTTTTGCTGGCTGAAATGCAATGAAGGCGAAGGAACATGGAATGCGGATGAAGTCATCGACCATCTCATTGAGGGCGAGAAAGTGAACTTGAAAGTCATTCTTTCTGGTCCGGCCATAAGTTTGTCTATAGAAATCATCCAAGCTATAGCTGGTTTTTACGGGGCTATAATTACAGAGCCTGTGATATTGACGATTTAATAATGAACATCTTGGGTACTGTCATCGGATGATTACTATTTAAGCTGCCTGCAAGTTTTCTGGGTCAATCAGGCTTGCTGATCACCAAAAAAGATATAAAGAAACAACTGCAGTACATTTACGTTAAAGAACGGCCGCTGGTTAACAAGCGGCCGTTCATTTATTCTTCTATACCGTCGTCATCGCCCAAATGGACACTGACATTCTCTCCCCGGGGTTGATATAACGGTGAGGCGTTATACTCGGGAAGTGAATACTGTCTCCTTCATGAAGATGAATCTCTTTTTCTCCTAAAATCACCTTCAGTTCCCCCTTCAGCACGATTCCGCATTCGTGGCCCTGGTGTGAAACAAGCTCTGCTTCGTTCATTTCCCCCGGCTCGATCTCGACCATCAGGAAATCCAGTTTTCCGCCGCGATTGGGCGTCAGTTCATGGTATCGTACCTTTTCATCAGACAACTGAATCAATCGCCGCTGATTTTTCCTTACAACAAGCTCATCTTCTTCTGCACCTTGAAAAAAATAATGAAGAGGGACGCTCAGACTGCTGCAGATCTTCCAAAACGTACTGACCGTGGGGTCTACAAGCCCCCGCTCAATCTGGGACAGCAGACTGGAGCTTAATCCGGTTTGCACCGCAAATTCCTGCAGTGTAAAGTTGCGCTGCTTTCGTAATTCTCGTAGCCGTTCTCCCTGAATCAAAGACACCCCTCCTCTACTTTTTCAGATGACAGGCAAATCCATGCTCGTCCGTTTCGTTTCGATAAGCAGGTGCCTTAAGGCAGGCCTCCATACGGTAAGGACACCGATCATAGAACACACAGGCTTCATGACCCGGTTTTACCTCTGAAGGGTTTGCAAAACCCAATTTTCCTTCATCCGCTGACTCAAACAGACCAGGCAAAGAAGAGAGCAAAATTTTCGTATAAGGATGACGCGGCCGCTCGAAAAGCTCCGCGGATGGCCCCATCTCCACGATCCGCCCTTTGTACATGACGGCAATTTGATCGCACATGTACCGGATGACCGACATGTTATGTGAAATAAAGAGATACGTCAGCCCTCGTTCTTTCTTCAGATCTTTTAGCAGATTCAGCACTTGTGCCTGCACCGATACGTCCAGTGCGGAGGTCGGTTCGTCCAGCACGATAAACGCAGGATCAGTGATGAGCGCACGGGCAATGGCAATCCGCTGCCGCTGGCCTCCGCTGAACTCATGCGGATACCTGTCAAGGTGTTCGGCTTTTAATCCAACCCTCTTCACGAGAGAAATAAGGCGCAGGCTTTCACCTTTCTCCTCTCTCTGCTTGTTGTCCAGTGCCAGCAGCGGCTCGAGGATAATATCTTTTACGCGCATCCTCGGATCAAGCGAAGACTGCGGATCCTGAAACACGGTCTGGATTTCACCTGGACGGGGGCGTTTAAATTTGTTCTTCTTCCATAACGGATTTCCTTGATAATGGATCATTCCTTCTGATGGCATTTCCAAGCCGATGAGCATCTTGCCCAGTGTGCTCTTACCCGAACCGGATTCACCGACCAGTCCGAGAACACTGCCCTTTTTAACAGAAAAATTCGCGTTACTGACCGCCCGTATCACATGTTGTCCTTTAGAAAACGACTTCTCCACTTTTTCGAATTGAATGAGTGTGCTCAATGTCTTGTCCCCCTTAGCCAGCAGGCGGCTGAACGGTTGCCGGATACCGGCTCAAGCGCTGGTGCAGAAACACTGCATATATCCATGGCTTTGCTGCATCTGGAGGCAAAGGCACAGCCGACGGGACGGTTTTGCAGATCCGGAACCTCACCTGGAATCGCTTGTAACGGCTGTCCGGGATCCGCCCGATCAGGAAGTGCGTGCAGTAGGGCTTCTGTATACGGATGAGAGGGTGCGTTCAGGACCGCTTCCGTCTTCCCTTCCTCCACCACTTCACCCGCGTACATGACCATCACCCGATCGCACACCTTGGACACAACGCCCAGATCGTGTGTGATCAAAAGGACAGACGTCCCTCTTTTCGAGTTCAGCTCTTTGATCAATTGTAATATCTCCTGCTGAATAGTCACATCCAGAGCGGTCGTCGGTTCATCCGCAATCAGCAGGTCAGGAGGCGCGGACATCGCAAGGGCGATCACGATCCGCTGGCGCATGCCGCCGCTCAGTTCAAACGGATACTTTTTCGCCACAAGCTCCGGATCATGGATGTGCACCTCCCTTAACGCTTGAACGGCAAGCAGGTTTGCTTCTCTTTTTGAAACCTCCCTGTGCCGTTTGATCACTTCCGCGAGCTGATTCCCTACCTTCATCGTCGGATGCAGGGCGGTCATCGGCTCCTGGAACACCATGCCGATTTTTTTGCCCCGGAGGCTCTGCATTTCCTTTTTACCAAGGCTAAGAAGATCTCTGCCCAAATAGGAGATCTCTCCTTTTGAGATATGGGCATTGGAGCCGAGCAGACCAAGAATGGATAAAGCAGTGACCGATTTTCCTGATCCCGACTCGCCTACTACTCCTAATATTTCTCCTTTATGAATCGAAAGGCTGACATTGCGGAGAGCCTGCACCTTCCCTCTCATACCTGTAAAATCGACGCATAAATCTTTCATCTCCAATACCATGATGCGGCCCTCCTAGCGCCCGGCTTTTGGATCCAGAATGTCGCGGATCCCGTCACCGATTAAATTTAAAGAACCTGCAGACAGGAAGAGAAATAGTCCTGGAAACGCCGGATACCACCAGTAATCCAGCAAGTACTTCCAGCCGATGCTGATCATGGCCCCCCATTCAGGTGCCGGCGGCTGTGCTCCCAATCCAAGGAAACCGAGCGTGGCAATCATGAGGATCGCGTCGCCCACATCAAGTGTGGCCTGAATGATGACCGGTGATACCGAGTTTGGAACGATGTGTTTGACGATGATCCGCCATGGATTGATTCCGAATGACTCTGCAGATTTGACGAAAAGCTTTTCCTTGATGACAAGCGACTCACCCCGCGCCAGCCGGACATAGACCGGTATCTTGACAATCGCAATGGCAAGCATCGCGTTTTGCAGACTCGGTCCTAAAGCGGCAGCAAGAGCCATTGCGAGAATGAGGGTCGGAAAGGCCATGACCATATCCATGATCCGCATGATGACCAAATCCATGATCCCGCCAAAATAACCGGAAACGGTCCCGATCAGAATTCCAATGATACTTGCAATAATGATGACGGTGATCCCTACGCCAAGTGAAATCCTTGCTCCGTACAAGATCCTTGTTAAAATATCTCTTCCTACTTCATCCGTACCAAACCAGTGATGCATGGATGGCGCCTGAAACTTTTGCGAGATATCAATCTGCGTTGGGTTGTAGGAGGTCAGGACAGGCGCGAACAAGGAGCAGATTACGATAAACGCCAGGATGCCTAACCCCACCCACGTCATCCGATTTTGTTTCAGCTTGTACCAGAAAGGGTGAACAGCCTTAATCGGCTTGGGCTGGCTTGTTTCTCTGTGCAGAGGTGTTTCCATGTCCTCCCTCCTATCCTTTAATCTGTGGATCAAGCACGTAATACGTAAGATCCACGATAAGATTGATGATGACGTATCCGACGGCGATCAGCAGCGTAAAGCCCATCATGGCCGGAAAATCAAGATAAGCAATGGAGTCGACCACGTATTTTCCCATTCCCGGCCACCCGAAGATCGTCTCTGTTACTACTGCCCCTCCCAGCAAGGAGCCAAAGGAAATTCCAACGACCGTTATCGTGGGGATCAAGGCATTCCTTAGGGCATAACGGAAGAACAGGAATGGCCCATGAATACCGTTGGCGATCGCCGTACGGATGTACTCCTGCTCCATGATCTCGAGCATGCTGGCCCGCACCTGGCGGGTGATGACCGCTAATTGCGCATAGGACAGCACGATGGCCGGCAGAAGAATATGATGAAGGCTGCTTTTCAGTGCGACCATATCCCCGCTCAAGAGGCTGTCCAAAATATAAAAACCTGTAATGCGAGTCGGCGGATGGATGCTGATGTCCAAGCGCCCGTTCGCTGGAAACCATCCAAGATACCCGTAAAAAAACAAAATGACAACAAGACCGCTCCAAAACACCGGTGTCGAGACACCGCTGATAGAAAAGATCCGGCTCGCATGATCCCATATGCTGTTCTTTTTGACAGCCGCCAGCACACCAAGAGGAATGCCGATGCCTAAAGCAAAGATAAATGCAATCACTGCCAGTTCCATCGTGGCAGGGAAAAAGGCTTCCAGATCATCCAGGACCGGTTTTTGCGTACGGATCGACGTACCGAGGTCCCCGCTTAATATCCCTTTCATATAGGTTTCATATTGAACCCAAAGGGACTGGTCCAAACCGAGCTGCTGGCGTACTTGCTGCAGTGTTTCCTCATTTGCCCGCTGCCCTACCATCATCCGGGCTGGATCGCCCGGAATGACGTGTGACAGCAAAAAGGAGACCAAAGTGACGCCAAACACTACGAAGAGAAGGAGGCCCATACGGTTTAAGATCATCTTCTTCATCGTTCAACACTCCGATTCTCTGTTATTTGGACATATCTCCAAGGTTGTACATGCTCTCGAGCATCGGATTGTACACAAATCCTTTGACACCTTTACTCATTGGCAGCAAGAAGTCTTTCTGATACAAGAGAATGTACGGCGCGTCATCAATGACCATACGCTGAGCCTCCTGGTAAAGTGCTTCACGTTTTTTCTCATCGTTTAATGTCGCTGCTTTTCTCAGCTTCTGATCGACGGTGTTGTTTTTATAGAACGCACGGTTACCGGCAAGCCCGAAGTTCTTGGAATCGAACCAGTAGTTCATGAACGCATACGGATCCCCGAAGTCAGGGCTCCACATTCCAAGCGCCAAGTCAAAATCACCTTTATCAATCATTTCCCTTGAGGTGGCATAGGCTACTTTTTTCAGGTTGACCTTTATTCCAATGTCCTTCAGGTTCGACTGAATCGTCAATGCTTCCGTCTCCCACCAGGTTTTGTTGTCAGAATACAGAAGGTCTAAGCTCAAGTTCGACACTCCCGCTTCTTTTAACAGCGATTTCGCTTTTGCCTTGTCATACTTGTACTGCTGTGCTTGACCGTCATGGCCCCACAATCCTTTCGGGATCGGGCCGCGCATCTGTGTTCCGTATCCTTGCTGTACCGCGTCGATCAGCTTGTCGTAGTCGATGGCGTAGTTCAAAGCCTGGCGTACCTTCTTGTTCTGAAGGGCTTTATTGCCTTTGCTGGAGTTAACATATACATATTCCACGAGAAGGCTCGGCTCCTGGAGAATCGTGGCGTTTTTCATCTTTTTCACGCTGTTGATTTGATCGACCGGAATGCCTTCCGCGATGTCAATCTCGCCTTTTTCCAGCTGGAGGCGCTGTGCAGAAGGATCGGCTACAATTTTAAAATATACCTTTTTGAACGCGGGCTTTTTGGCCGCATATTTATTCTGATCGAGTCTCACATACTCGCCTTTTTTCCATTTTGCGAGTTTATAAGGGCCGCTTCCCATGGTCGTGGTCGCCAGATAGTTTTGTCCTGCGTCACCATTCTGTTCATGATCCATGACTTTCGGGTTTACGATGCTGCCGTAGTTGGCAGCCAGTGTGGATAAAAAGGGCGGAAAATTTTCTTTGAGTTTAAACGTGATGGTTGTTGGATTCTCAGCCTTGATTTCGGAAACGAGGCTGTATACTTCCGAGGGGCCTTTGGCGACTTTCTTGAGGCGCTCAAAGCTTTTTTGGACCGCTTGTGCGTCCACTGGGGTTCCATCGGCAAATTTATGGCCTTCGTTCAGGGTGAACGTCCACGTCTTGCCGTCTTTGCTTACTTTCCATTCCTTTGCGAGACCAGGCTTTACTTTTGTGCTTCCTCCGTCATATTCCACAAGGCGCTCATAGGCCGGATATGTAAGTTTCCATGCGGAATTATCCATCGTCACCGCCGGGTCAAGCGTCCCCTGATCCGCAGTCGTGGCAATTGTCAGGACATCCTTTCCATTTGACGCATTTGAGCCCTTTGTACCTTCGCTACTGGATGGTGTAGCGTTTGAATTCTTCACACAGGCCGATAACAAAGCAAGAATCATCACTGCAACGAGCAGAAGGCTAAGTTTTCTTTTCATCATTCTCCTCCATCACGTTTTAATTTTTTTGAATACCGAAATAAATAATGCTGTTTCCTGTTGCGTTCGCCCACCTCCGATTTCCGTAGTCATAATGCCACCACTCCTCGGAGTTGGAGACAAATCCTGCTCCCTCCATCACCTTTCGCAACAGCCGGCGATTGTCCCGAATGGCTTCTTCCTGGCGGGTCAGCTGGTGCTTTTTCTCGTACCACTCAAGCTGTGCCTTTTCGGTAAAATCATCAAAGTCTGTCCCCATGTCGAGCCATCCGTTCTCGTCCGCGATCGTCAAATCCACCGCTCCACCGGTAAGGTGCGGTGCAGGCTTATTCAGATCGCGGGTCGGAATCGCCACATATTTAGAGATTTCTTCCTGCATTTTTTCCTTGGTGAGGTTTCGGGTTTCGAGGTGTGCTTTAATGGCTTCATAGATCGCGAACTGAGTTTCATAGGACCTCCAGCCGTCGAAGATGACCAGCTTTAAATTTTGAGGTAAGTAATTGGCTGCTTTGATCAGTTTTTCTACCGTGCCCTTTCGCAAAAAACAATCGTTTTCTGCTCCGGGCAGAGTCATGTGGTAATAGTAAGGATAGACGTCGATTCTAGGTGAGAGGTTGGATAGGGAAAGTAAGGCGTCTTGCGAGGCCATTGCCGTTCCTTCAGGTTCAGAGCGCCGTTTCTGACAAATAGTTACACCTCTTTTCAATAAATTGAATTTTCTAACAATATATTAAACATAATGATATATTTAATGAAAAAGTATTACAATCACTTGATGGAATAAATTCCTAGGCCAAAAGGAGGGTTTTTCGAGACAGGGAGTATAGGTTTGTAATATGTGTGTGATTGCCCTGCATCAAAAAAACCACACGGCCACAGCCGTATGGGTAGAAGGGTAACTCCTGTCTCCTAGGACTTCTTGTCATGGTTATGAAAATCGAGAACAGCGATCACAAACATTCCAAAACTAAGCATCAACGAGATGACTTCGAATGTGTTCATTGAACATCGCCTCCTTTATTTTCAGTCTCCCCGGTACCAAATTTGTCCTATTCGCCCAATGAATAATGTTTTTATAAAAAAAAAAGACCCCGCTCCCAGCACTAAATAAAAATAATGCACAAAGCGTTAATGCCCCATCTTTAAACCGCCATACGCCATTAGGTCCGAGGAGATAAAAGAAAAAACCCAAAGCCAACAAGGCTTCGGGGTTTATCTCTCCATTTCCTTAAAAAGAAACAGAATCGTTGACTGAACGATCTTTTGTTCCGCTGATGATCGGACGGACGAAACGGATGACAGTGAGGGAAGCAAATACGGCCAGACCGCCCGCGAGAAGGAAGGCACCTGAGAACGTCCCCGTCTTATCGACGATAAAACCTGTTAACGCAGGCCCGATAATACCCGCTGTGTTGGCCAGGAAATGCATGAATCCCCCAACCGATCCTACATTGTTCTGATCGACCACGTCCTGGACAATGGCCCAATAGATGGCTCCCGTTAGATACAGGAAGAATACGGATAATGCCACGAGAATAACCGCACTTACAGTTGTTGTTACCAGTCCGGCAACCCCGATGCAGATTGCAGAAGCAAGCAGGCAGGTAACAAGCACTACTTTACGTGAGAACAGCACGCCTTTTTTGGCTGCCTTTTTAAATACATAATCTGAAACAAAGCCGCCGGCTGCAAGACCGATAAAGCCCAAAATCCATGGAATGACCGTGATGACGCTCATAGATTCCACACTCAAACCGCGTTCTTTTACGAGATAGCTCGGGAACCACGTCAGGAAGAAGAACAAGATGTAGTTGTAAGCAAAAAAGGCAAAGGCGGTAAACAGCACCGTTTTTTGTTTCAAGTAAAACGTCAGTGGAATTTTCTCTTGAGGCGCAACATCCACTTTGACTGCCGGTGCCTCCCCCATTGGTTTGGCCGGTTTTTCTTTTACAAATTTAAACCAGCATACTGCCCATACCAACCCGATGATCATGATCAGAATGAAGGACACCTTCCAGCTGAACGCCACTGCGATCATGCCGACGATTGGTCCCGAGATCGCTCCTCCTAATGGCGTTCCGCTATTTGTGACTCCGATGGCTGAAGCTCTTTGTGTCGGCGGGAACCAGTTATTGACCATTTTGTTGATCGTGGCTGAAAGAGGCCCTTCTCCCATTCCAAACAATACACGAATGACCATTAAGCTTACAAAGCCTACGGCGAGTGCGATCGCACCACTGAATAAGGACCAGACAACCATGGCGACAAACAATGTTAACTTCGCTCCATAGCGGTCCGATGCCATTCCTCCCAAAAAGTTAAAGATGGCGTAGCCGACGGAGAAGCTGCTGAAAATCAGACCCATTTGTGTAGCAGATAATGTTAAATCATCCTGAATAAATGGGGCTGCGATCGAAAGTGCCGAACGGTCCAAATAGTTGATAACGCCCGCAAGAAACAACATGATAATAATTGGCAGTTTACCTTTTGAAAACATGGCAATCCCTCCCTATACATTTGAAATATTCTGATATTTTTAGGCGAACCGGATATAAACCGGTTTAGTAATGGAGTGCAGAATTTGATCTACTCCAAGTTACTGTGACGCATAAAAGCGGATTCATTATTTTCAGTTTGCTTTGCACCATAGCTCAAGCACACCGCGTCACAAAAGACATGTACACATTGATCAAAAAGGGAGCCCAATGGCTGAACGCTAGCTGCTTCGTCTTCCCCTCTATATTTTGTTGCTGCAGGAAGGTGTGCCACTAGGGTCGAGTAATCTGCCAGCTCTGAATCCGTCCTCGTCGTAATCGCAATGACCCGGCATTCAAGCTCTCTGGCTTTTTTTGCCGTATTCACTACACTTTTTGTCGTTCCTGAACCAGACACCGCTGCCACCACGTCCCCAGATTTCAAGGCGGGAGTAATGGTTTCCCCTACTACGAAGACAGTTGCCCCCAAATGCATTAATCGCATGGCAAATGATTTCGCCATGAATCCAGACCTGCCTTCACCAACGACAAAGATCCGTTTTCCCGACTGCACATGTTCCGTTACAGCTTCTACTAAACCGGGATCAATCTGATCAACAACACCCTGAATCTCCTGCAAAATGGTGTTCATATCATTCACAAGCCTTCTCCTTCTGCTGTTTTGCCATCTCATAAAAGGTTTTAGCAGCCAACGCGGGATCATCCGCCTTTGTAATGCTTGACCCGATTATGGCAACATATGGGCTGTGTTTTTTAATTTCACAAAAGGAATCTATCGATATACCCCCAGCCATGGCTAACCTGTTTGAAAAAGAAGGGATATGCAGGCGCCCTTTTTGCCCTCTCATTTCCTGCTCATCTTTACTTACATGTGAACAAAGAATCGCCTCTTCAAATTGGCTGCACATTTGGATTTGTTCTTCGGATGCATTCAGCAGATCAACCATGACTTGCTTGCCATGCTTTTTAGCGGTCTCCATACAAGCTTCAATGGATACGGCTGGAGCAGTTCCCAGCACTGTTGCCACATCGGCACCCGCCGAAAAACAAAGCTCAAATTCATACACTGCGTTATCAAACGTCTTACAGTCTGCCACGATCATTATATGAGGAAACGCTTCTTTTAAAAGGCGCACGCTTTCCATGCCGAATTCCTTAATCAATGAAGTCCCTACTTCGATCCAGTCAATGTATGGCTCCACTCGATCAGCAATGGACAGCGCTTCTTCAATCGATAGCCGGTCTAAAGCAAGTTGAATATTCACAGGGATTGAACCTCCATTTTTTGAACGGAATGCTCATCTTTTGTTTTCACAAGCAATGTAAAGATGACGGACAGCAACAGGGAACCAGCCATAAAGATATAGGATGCACTAGGTCCGCCGGTCACTCCGTTCAGGTACCCTACAAAATAGGAACCGACGAATGATCCTAAAGCGCCCATACTGTTGATTAATGCCATTGCTCCGCCTGCAACATTCCGCGGCAGAATCTCCGGAATGATCGCAAAGAACGGCCCGTAAGGTGCATACATGGCCCCGCCTGCAATCACTAAGAGAACAAACGATACCCAAAAGTCAGATGTACCCACTGCATAGGAACCATAAAAAGCAATGGCGCCGATCAGCAATGAAACCCATACAAAGCTTTTTCGATTGAGTGTTTTATCGGAGTAATAGGAAACGAGCAGCATCCCGATTACCGCAAGGACATAGGGCGCTGCAGAAAGCCAGCCTGTGGCAACGATGTCCATTTTGGATGCCTTGGAAATAATGGAAGGAAGCCACATGACAAAACCGTATACACCAATACTCCAGAAAAAGTATTGAAAGCAAAGGTAAATAACCTTTTTGGATTTGAATGCTTCACGATAATTTTTAACAGGCCTCATCCCTGATTGTTCTTTTTTCATTTCCGTTTCGAGATTCATTTTCTGCTCATCAGTCAGCCATTTTGCTTCTTTTGGACGGTCATTCACAAGCTTCCACCAGATAAAAGCCCATAGAACGGCAGGTGCCCCTTCAAGGATAAACATCATGCGCCAATCGAAAGCCTTCAACAGATAGCCAGATAAAATAGACATCCATAAAACCGTTACAGGGTTCCCTAAAATAAGGAAAGTGTTCGCACGGGAACGCTCAGTCTTTAAAAACCAGCCGCTTAAGAAAACGAGCATCGCGGGCATAACAGCGCTTTCAACAACTCCAAGAAAAAAACGAATCGGATAAAGCCAGGCGACATTGGTCGCAAAACCGGTAGCCGTTGCAAGTCCTCCCCAAAGAATTAATGACCAGAAGACGAGCTTCTTTGCACTCTTCTTTTCAGCATAGATCGCTCCAGGAATCTGAAAAAAGAAATAACCTAAAAAGAATAAAGAAGCCAGGAGGGAAGAAACAGATGCTGTAATTTTTAAGTCTTCACCCATTCCACCGGCAACACCGAAACCATAATTCGCACGATCAAGATACGCCAGGCTGTACGTAATAAAAGCAATTGGAATCAAGATCATCCAGCGCTTTTTGCTTGCTAATGGATCAATGTTCTTCATGACAGTAACCACTCCTTTATTTTGTGATGTTACGCGTTTGCAAGAAGCGCTGTATAACTGCACGCTTCATTACCGTCGGATATGGGAAATTCAATAGCCCTCGGAATATCATTTGAAAAATGGGAAACAAGTTCCCTCCATTCGGAAGTTTCACCTGCAGGCAGAGGCAAGGTGACCAGCCTGCCGTTCTGTTGTTCGATGTGCTTGAAATGCAGATAAACCACATATTCTGAAAGTACTTTTGCCGCCGAGAACACGTCTTCCCCGGTAAATGACCAATTTCCAATATCGAACGTCATCTTTACAGGTACATGCTGCTCCTTGGCTTCCTTAAGGAAATGATGAATCTTTTCAAGGGAACCGCCATGGTTTGTCTGGTCATTTTCAATCGTGATCTGCAAATTATGATCGTTAGGGCTTAGTGAAGCCAGCCATTCTTTTAATTCCGTAACGCTTGATCGCTGCATGTTATAGTGGCCGAGTGAAAACTTGACAAGGGAAGCACCAAGTGTAATCGCTTCCATAACAGTCAATGCAGCTGCCTCTTTATTTAATGATCCTAAAACGTTAAACAAATCTACAGGCGCCGAATAAACGGAGGTTAAATGTGCTTCCTCCAACTGGGTGCGCAGGTCTTGCAAAGAACCTCCCTCCTCACTAAAAAGCTCTCTTCTGATCTCTGCACCCTGTGCCCCGGCATGGGCAATAAGCGGAAAAAAATGCCCCTGGCCTTTCTCCTGTACTTCTTTTGACTGAAAGGAATTTAAAGTAATAAAAATAGGCTGCATATTACTCCCCCATGCTTAACAGTATTAATCTGAATCTCTTTCAATAAGACTTGGTTTATAGCGAAAGATGTCCTCAAACTCTCTATCTTCTTTGTTTTTAATCTGGAACAGCAGCAGCTCGACAGCTTTTTCCGCCATTTCAGCCACCGGCTGAGCAACAGTCGAAATCGGCGGAGTAAAAAAGCTCGCAAACGGCACATCATCGATCCCGATCACTGCTGCGTCGCCAGGAATCGTTAAATTCCGTTTCTTCATGAATCTCAGCACTTCATAAAGGACAATATCATTCCCTGCCAATAGGGCATCCGGCGGTGCCGGCAGGTTAAACATTTCCTCAAGCACGGCCGGCAGCTGATCGGCAGATGCACTCTTCAAGTATGCTTTATTAACTGGCAGACCATGATCGGCCAGAGCGTTCTTAAAACCTTCCAGACGTTCCACCCGGGGGCTGATGTTTCGGATGATCGAAGTTGTAATCAGTGCAATCCGTTTGCGGCCATTTTTTACAAACTGAGAAACGGCCAGTTTTGCTGCCATCTGGTTGTCCAGCATGACGGTGGCTATATTCAGGTCCTTAATCGTTCGGTCAATAAACACGACCGGAAACTGCTGGCGCTTCATTCGTTCATAAAGATCAAGGTTACAGCCCGTCGGAAAAATCATGATTCCATCAACTTGCTTGGCCAGCAGCATTTCAATATACTTCTTTTCTTTTTCCGGCTCATCGTCTGCATTGCACACAATAATCTGATAGCCTTGTTCATGAAACGCATCTTCCATTGCCCTTATAATCTGAGTGGAAAAGGTGTGAAGAATATTGGCGACCACTACTCCAACTGTAAACGTTGCTTTTTGTTTTAAGCTGCGGGCCACAATATTTGGCTGGTAATTCAGTTCTTTGATGGTTTCTTCTATTTTTTTCTTCGTCTTTTCGCTCATATAATCAAACCGCTTGTTTAAAAACTGAGATACCGTACTTTTTGAAACCTTTGCATGTTTGGCTACATCAGCTATCGTAATGTTTTTCATGTGCATCATCCCCGTCCAATTCATTCCATTCAAACATTATAAGATACCTGAAAGTGCTTTACAATCGGGGACTTTGCTATACTCCGGAATAGGCCATGAAGCCTCCGTCAACAGGAACCGTGATGCCAGTAACGAAACCTGAACAGGATTCATCCGCTAGCCAGAGCAGTGTCCCGAGCAGATCCTCCGGCTTCCCAAACCGCTTCATAGGGGTGCCGGAAATTATTTTTTTGGACCGATCGGTATAACTTCCATCCTTCTTCAAGAGCAATCCCCGGTTTTGCGCCGTTAAAAAGAACCCCGGAGCGATGGCATTCACACGCAAGCCGGTTTCAGCAAAATGGACGGCCATCCACATGGTAAAGTTATTGATCGATGCTTTTGCCGCACTGTAAGCCGGTACCTTTGTCATTGGGGAATAGGCACTCATGGATGAAATGTTGATGATTGCTGGTGATTCTGCCTGCAGCAAGGCCCTACCGAACACTTGAGACGCAAGAAAAGAGCCGGTAAAGTTGGTAGAGAACACAGTAGAAAATCCGTTCTCATCCATATCAAAGAATGATTTTCCTGAAGCGTCTGCGTCGTACGTCTCAAAATCGGTGATCGCATCGGGATGGTTACCTCCAGCCCCGTTGATCAAAAGATCAATGGAGCCGAACGTTTCCAAAATCTCCTCCTTTGCCTTTTCAAGCGAATTCCGGTTTAATACATCGGTAGAAACAGAAAGGGCGGTGCCGCCAGACTGCCGGATCTCATCGACGACCTTTTGCCCTTTTTCAGCGGTTCGGTTCAGAACGGCCACCTTCATGCCGTGGCGGGCGAGCTCACGGGCCATCTCGGAACAAAGGACCCCGCTGCCGCCGGTGATGACAGCTGTTTTACGGTTTAAGTTTTCATGCACGGGAATCATAGGCCAACTCCTTTTTTGCGATGGACTGATAGGCATCCCATAGACCGTTCAAATACATGATCCCAAGCGCACGGTCATAGAGCCCGTATCCCGGGCGGCACTGTTCACCCCAGATATGGCGCCCATGATCGGGTCTCACATATCCTTCGTATTGCTGTTTGTGAAGCTCCTCTACAACACCCTTGATATTAATCGAGCCATCCTGAGTCAAGTGGGAGGTTTCTACAAAGTCACCATTGTCATGGATTTTGACATTCCGGATATGGGAAAACGGAGCGCTGCCTGCATATTTTCTGGCGATCTCCACCATATCATTGGCAGGGTTGGCACCCATTGAACCCGTACACATCGTAATGCTGTTGGACGGTGAATCTGAGATCGCGCGCAATTTCTCGTAGCTCTTCTCACCTGTTATGATGCGAGGCAAGCCGAAGATCGGCCAGGGCGGATCGTCAGGATGGATGGCCATTTTGATGCCGCACGCTTCTGCCACGGGCAGGATTTCATCCAAAAAGACTTGAAGGTTCGCCCAAAGCTTCTCTTCGTCGACCTCCTTGTAAGCCTCAAAAAGCTCCTTGATCCTCGCCATTTTTTCAGGCTCCCAGCCGGGCAGGGTCAGGTCAGAGGCTTCTGCCACCGTACGGATCAGCTCTTGGGGATCGAGGTTCTCCACTTTGGCTTTTTCAAAAAACAGAGCAGTGGAACCGTCTTCCAATGGGTGAAACATATCTGTTCTTGTCCAGTCAAAGACCGGCATAAAGTTGTAGCAGATGACCTTTACGCCAAATTCGGAAAGATTGCGGATCGTCTGCTTATAATTTTCGATATAATGTCCGCGTTCTTCATTGCCGAGCTTGATCGCTTCATGGACGTTCACGCTTTCTACGACCTCTGCATGAAAGCCGTTGGATTGAATGTATTCCACTTCAGCTTTTATTTCTTCCTTTTCCCATACTGCTCCGACCGGCTTTTCGTGCAGCGCCCAAACGATTCCCTTCACTCCCGGAATTTGTTTGACGTGATCCAGCGTGACGGTATCGTTTCCACGTCCGTACCATCGAAATGTGATATTCATCTTACACCTCCGAATATTGGTTCAAAGTATTCATATATTTTCTGCTTAACGAGACAGCTTCTTCATAACCGCCCTTTTGATAGGTTTTCGTAAGATCACTTCCGACACCGACAGCAACAGCTCCTGCTGCTAGCCATTCGTTCATGTTGTTCAAAGAGATTCCTCCCGTAGGCATAATTCGCACGTTCGGCAGAGGACCGTTGACAGAACGGATAAATGAAGGATCAAAGGTATTTGCCGGGAACAGCTTCAGTACATCACACCCGGCCTCAAGCGCGATTGCCATATCGCTGATGTTCATACAGCCCGGCAGATAAGGGACACTGTACCGGTTGCAGAGTGCGGCAATCTCTTTTACAAAATGGGAACTGACGATGAATTTTGCTCCGGCTAGAATCGCATGGCGGGCCGTTTCTGAATCCATGACCGAGCCTGCGCCCAAGAGAACGTTCAGTTGCCTCAATTCCTTGAATACATCCTCCACCTGAGGGGTTGTATAAGTCAGCTCTATCGCTGTAATTCCCCCTTCGACGGCTGCTTTGGACACTTCTGCTGCTTCATGCCTGTCCTTGCCGCGGATCACAGCCACAACCCGTGATTCCAGCAGCTTGTGTAAAACCGAGTATTTCGGAAGCATCTTCTCTCCTCCTTTAATCAAATGTTATAACCGCTTTTCGAACCTGATCAGGGTGTTCTTCTACAAACCGGAAAGCATCCTGCACATCTGCAAGTGAAAATGAATGAGTCACCAGGCCGCCATGCGTTAATTTTCCTTTGTTCAATAAATCTACTACTTTAGGAAACTGGTACGTTTGCAGCCTGGATCCTGTTACGGTTACTTCTTTTTTTGTAATAGGCAGCTGGGAGATCGCAGACGTTTTTTCATCAAAACCGAGCACGACCACATTCCCCGCCGTGGATACCGCTTCAATGGAAAGTTCAAAGGTCGATGGAAGACAGACGGCATCAATGACGACATTTGCACCCTCACCGTCCGTCCAAGCCTTCACCTGCTGCATGACATCCTCTTTTTGTGGATTTACAACGTGATCTGCGCCATTTTCCTTTGCGAAGGCCAATCGCTCTTCGTTTAAATCAGTGATCAAAACAGCGGCCCCAAGCAGTTTGGCCATCTTTAAAATACAGATGCCGATCGGGCCTGCGCCCTGGATCAAAACCGTATCGCCTTTTTCAACCTGGCCTCTCCAGACCGCCTGGGCACCGATCGTGTAGGGCTCTGCCATAACGGTCTCTTCCCATGGCAATGCTGCGTCAACCGCATGCAGCTGTTTTTCCGGCAATACAATCCATTCCCTCATACCGCCATCCTCATGGACCCCAAAAACGGAAAGAGAGGAACAAACATTGGGACGGCCCTTTCGGCACGCATAACATGTGCCGCAATAACGGATAGGTTCTACTACAACATGGTCGCCAGCCCGGAGATGGTGCACGTTTGGACCGATCTCTTCTACTTCTCCAGTGACTTCATGGCCGATCACCCTTGGGAGAGTGGCCAGCGGATTGGTCCCATGATAGATGTGCAGATCGGATCCGCAGATTCCGACCCGCTTTACTTTTACAAGAACATCATCCGCGTTAACGATAGATGGCTTCTCCACTTCCTCGGTCACAAGGTCAAATGCTTTCCTAACTTTAACCGCTTTCATTTTTCTCACCTGCTTTTTAAAAATTCATAAACACTTTCTGCAATCGTAATTCCTTCCACCCGGTTGCGTTCCTCATGCAGCTGTTCGATTTCTCCCGGCACATATACACGTTCGAATCCCGGAGCCGGCTCTGCGTTCTGCAATTCTTCGAGCATTCTGTCCATCTGCTCCAGGAAGACGTCCCTGTCTGTAAAGAACGAAGGGTTGATAGCACAAAAGTAATGGCCGAGTTTTCGCTTTTTGTCCAGGTCGCCGTACATACTGTTAATGTGAGGGCCAAACGCTGCTCCAGCGAGCAGACCGGAGAATACATCAACGATGACGGAAAGCCCATAGCCTTTAGGCCCCCCGAATGTAGAAAGCGAAACGACTTTGTTCGGATCGGTGACGGCTCGGCCGTTTTCGTCCACGCCCCATCCTTCAGGAATCTCTTTCCCTTCTTCCCGGGCCTGAAGAATCTTTCCGAAAGCCACATTGGAAGTTGCCATATCCAAGATAAACGGCTTCTTCAATTTAGATGGTACTCCATAGGCAATCGGGTTGGTTCCCAAGAACGAAGACTTTCCCCCAAAAGGGACCACAATTTTATCGGTGTGGCTCATCGCAATACCGATCAGCTTGGCATCGGCCGCCTTTTGTACGAAATAGCTTAACGCTCCGCAATGACTGCTGTTGACTGCCGTCACCATTCCGACGCCATTTTCCTGCGCCATCTGGATCGCATGGTCCATTGCGATATCGCCTATGACGTGTCCGAATCCATCCTTGCCGTCCACGATTCCCGTCACAGGACCTGTCCCTTTAAAGACCGGCTTTGCTTCCGGATTAATTCCGCCCGCCTTGAGCCGGTTCATATAATGTTCCGTACGAAGTACACCATGTGAATTTACATTCCGCAGATCAGCATGGACGAGCACCTCTGCCACCTTGTCCGCATCATCCCCATTCAAGCCTGCCGAAATCAGCTTCTGTATGACCAGTTCCTTAGCTTCTTCTGCCGAGATTTTAACCGTTCCCATAACTAATAGCCTCCTAGCGTTCAACAACTGCTTCTTTATTGATAAAAGACAAAACTTCCTCCATTAGCGGCAGCCCTTCATTATCACCGGACACAGTGGTCACTAGCGCTCCAACAGCATTGGCGAATTCCAATCGTTGTTCGGGTCCATACCCGTGAAGAAGCGAATACAAGTACCCGGCATCAAATCCATCGCCTGCCCCGACCGTATCGACAGGTTTCACCGGGAAGGCTTCCTTATGCAGCCACTGCCCGTCAGCGTAAAGCGCTGAACCATCAGCACCATCCTTAATGACAAGCTGACCGATCGAGTACCGCTCTGCCAGTGAGGTTAATTCCTTCTCTTCATCACTTCCGATGATGCTCTTAATCTCATCTCTTCCTGTCAGTAAAATATCAATATCTGGAAATAGCGTATGATACGCTGTTCTTGCTTCTTCTATGCTCCACATCTTCAGCCGTATGTTTGGATCAAAGGAAATGATGATTCCTTTTCCTTTAGCGATAGAGATCACCTTTTGAACAATATCCATATTTTTGCGGTGGATCGCTAAAAAGACACCGGTCAAATGGACAACATCAATGCCTTCAAACATCTCAGCCTTTATTTCTTCTGGCTCTAGGGTCAATACAGGTGATTGATGGCGGTAGTAAAAGGTTTTCCCAGATCCGTCTTCACGGATTTCCTTCACATTTAAAGAAGTGGGATACCCTTCTACCATGGCAACATCCGTCATATCGACTCCTTCGCCTTTCACAAAAGTATATATCGCTCTTCCAAACTCATCTTTCCCAAGCCGGCTGATCCATTTTGACCGAAGGCCCAGTCTGGCACAGCCGATGGCAAAGTTCAGTTCTGCCCCTCCTACTTTTCGTTCAAAAGCCGAAACAAACCGTAAAGGTCCTGTAGTTGCCGGATTTAAGGTGATCATCGCATCACCGAGCGTTAAGATTCCAAAATTCGTTGACAAATTCATACCCCTTTCTTTTTCTAATCATCCATGGGAGGGTATTTTACAAAATAAGAATTCTACTAAATCGGTTTGGTAAACCGGTTTAGTAGAATTCTAAATGAAAACCCTTACAATTGCAATACTTGTTTTCTATAAATTTTAAAATTTCTGTTTATTACAGTTCGAATTTCATAGTCTTTTAGCTTAAAAGAATGCGGCTCTTCACAAACGATTCCTTTCATCATCGTTTCCTTCCCAGGTCACGGAGGGCAAGAATCACGTTATCATTTCTCGAATCTGCATGTAATCCTTCATCTCACAACTCCTTTGCTTGAAATGGCAGTGTTTAATCCATGAAGAGCAGCCTTCATCCCCTGTTCCTCAATGGCTGTGAGGTTAGACGCAACAGCTGCCGTTAAATCAGGTATTTCAGCAAGATTCGTTCCCCACCACAGTTCGTTGGACAACACCTCGCCAGCCAATTCTTCTATCGTGATTTCTTTGTCATCAAATCTTTTCCATAGACTGCAGAATCCTTCTAAGACTTCCGGACTGTCGTCCAGCGGGATCTCCTGTTCTTCCCTTTTTCCTTTATAGAAGTAAAGAAGGGCGCTGAGCGCGAATACATGGCGGGAAGGCAGCTTTCCCTTTCGTTTTACAAAGTCCAGTACGGAGGGAACATTCCGTGCTTTGAATTTGGAGATCGCATTCATCGCCAGGCTTCTTAAGAAATGATGAATGTAAGGATTCATGAAACGCTCCATCACTTCCTCCGCATAGACTTTCATCTCATTCTGGGGATCATCCATCGCCAGAATAATTTCTTCTGTGATCAGATCCTTGATAAAAGGGCCTGTTACCTCACCGCTGACAGATTCACCCACTGTACGCAGCCCATATAAATAGCAAACAGGAAGCATGGCCGTATGGGCGCCGTTTAAAATACGCACTTTTCGTTCACGGTATTTCGCCAAGTCGTCCACAATAAAGCTGTTCAAACCTGCCTCTTCAAAAGGAAGCTCTTGTTTAAGCCATTCCGGTCCCTGGATCACCCAGAGATAATAGGGTTCGGAAACGACCATAAGCTCATCCCTGTAGCCCAGCTCATCCTCCTTTTCTTCGCTCGTGTCCTTCGGAAACCCGGGAACAATTCGGTCGACCAAACTCGAACAAAAGGTATTGGCCGATTGAAGCCAATCAATGAATGCCTCCTCCAGATTCCAATGCATCGCATACTTCAGAACGATCTGCTGCAGCTTCGGACCATTATCCTCAATCAATTCACACGGGATAATGACGCATCCTTTATTGACATCCCCTTGAAAGGCCTGATACCGGTGGTACAAAAAAGCCGTTAATCTTCCCGGAAATCCTTTTTGTGGCCGCTCCTCCAGCCTCGCATCCTCTTCGAACGCAATACCGGCTTCTGTCGCATTGGAAATGATGAAACGAAGCTCTTCTTTTTCAGCCAGTCTTACAAACTTCCCATAATCTGCAGCCAGATCAATACCGCGGCTGACCGAATGAACCACCACATGCGCGCTCGTCGTCTGCCCGTTCTTGATCCCCTGTAAGTAAAGCGTAAAAAGGCCGTCCTGCTGGTTTAATCGTTCAATTTTGCCAGAACCCCTCGGCTGGACCACGACAGCGCTGCCGTTAAAGCCAGCCTTTTCATTCAGCATCTGGATCTGCCAGTCGGCAAAGCCTCTTAGAAAATTGCCTTCCCCGAACTGAAGCACCCTCTCAGGGTAGACCGGATAATCGGAAAATGCTCGGTTTAATCCTTTCAACAAAAAACCCCCCTTTAATGCACACGTTAACAATAATGTTTCTCAAAAAGCCCAACGGGTTTTTTCCAGCCTTCGAGGATCATGTGAAAATCTCCGAATTTCTAACGATAGCTTTTTACCGAATCTCTGAGGATCAATGATGTTTTTTCGTAAAGAACTTCACTCTCAGCACTGCTGCCACCGATGGCAGCAAGAAGACGCTTCGCACCTTTAATGCTGATTTTTTCTACCGGACGCTTAACGGTTGTCAGTCTTGGAGTGGTATACTGCGCAAAACCGATATCATCAAACCCAATGATGGAAATATCTTCAGGAACTTTTAATCCTTTGGCAAACACCGCATTCATGGCACCGATCGCCATATCATCATTGGAACAGAACACGGCAGTAGGAGGCTGCTTCAGTTCCATCAGCTCCTCCATCGCACGGTATCCGCTCTGCATGTCATAATGGCCTTTTACCATATATTCCTTTTGTATCGGAAGCTTATATTGCATAAGAGCCGCCATGTATCCTTCTTTCCGTTCCTGTGAAGATTTAAAAGCCTTCTTCCCTTCAATAATGGCGATATCTTTATGCCCATTGGTGATCAGGTATTCAACCGCCTGACGGGAACCCTCTTGATCATCTGACAGCAGGTTGATGATGTCTCGGCCCTGGATTTCGCGGTTGAGTACAACGAGCGGAATATTCTTTTGAAGGACGTGATAAATGAACGTATTGTCGATCTCACTCTGGCTCATTAGAATGATGCCGTCGAACCTCATGTTATTGATGGAAGTGAAATCATCATAGTCGTCGATTCCCCGTACGAACAGGTTAAAATCCTGGCTGATCACACTGTTGACGCCTTTGATTGTGTCTGCCAAAAAGCTCGGCGATGTTCCGTTGCTGATGCTCGTAAAAAACAGCCCAATCGTATGGGATTTTTGCATGACCAGGTTTTTCGCATTGTAATTTGGCGTATAGTTCAGCTGGGAGGCAATCTCAAGTATTTTTCGTTTTGTCGGTTCCTTAATTAAAGGGCTATTATTCAATGCTCTCGAAACCGTTGTATGAGAAACATTAGCCAATTTTGCGATGTCTTTTATCGTTACCATGTCTTTTCATCCTTTTGCATCCTCTTAGGAAAACCGTTTTTTCTATTCTATCACGATGTACCCCATACCCAAACTGTAGATGATCACGTTTTCAAAATGAGTTATCCTTTTTGATGCCCAAAGCCATATGAGACCTGTTATTATTTGATTTTAAGTCAAGAGATTCTCATTTCTTTTTACGGTTTCACACCGATGCAGGACGGCCTGCCTCTTTGTCTTGAAACTGAAAATATTCCTTCGCATTTTCATAGGAAATCCCTTGTACGATGGAGCCCAAAAGCTCCAAATCTTCCGGTACCTCTCCATTTCCCACCCATTCTCCAATCAGATTGCAGACAATTCTTCTAAAATACTCATGCCGCGTATACGATAGAAAACTTCGGGAATCCGTCAGCATCCCGATAAACCGGCTGAAAAGTCCAACGTTGGACAGCGCTTTCATTTGATCCAGCATTCCATCCTTCGTATCGTTAAACCACCAGGCGGTTCCATACTGAATCTTTCCGGGTGTGATGCCATCCTGAAAACTATTAATCATGCTGGCGATCACATAGTTGTCCTTTGGGTTCAGAGAATAGAGAACGGTTTTTGGCAGTTTGCCGACACGGTCCAGCGAATCCAGCAGCTGAACGAGCGGTTTCGCGACTTCGTCATCATTCATGGCATCATAGCCCGTGTCAGGACCAAGCAGCTTAAACATTTTCGTGTTATTGTTTCGGAGTACATTAATATGGAACTGCATCGCCCAATCCAATTCCGCGTACAGCTTCCCTAGGAACTGCAGCGTATAGGTCTTGTATTTCTTCTCCTCCTCATGGGTCACCTCTGTTCCCGACAATCGCCTTTTAAAGATTTCAGATACTTCCGCTTTGGTCGTTTCTTCATAGATCATGGAATCTATTCCATGGTCCGAAACCCTTCCTCCAAGTGAATGGAAATAGTGAACTCTCGATTCCAGTGATTCCAGAAAACCGCCGTAGGATTCGATCGTATGTCCAGCCGCTTCTGCAAGCTTTTCGACCCACGGAAGGAACGTATCGCGGTTGATCTCAAGCCCCTTATCCGGCCGAAAGCCGGGCAGAATGCTGACCGGAAAATCTTTAGTCTCTTTTAAAAGGGCATGGTACTCGAGTGTATCTGTCGGATCATCCGTTGTGCAGATCACCTTTACATTAGAACGGGTGATGAGTTCTCTTGCTCCAAACCCTCCACCGCTTAACAGGGCGTTTGTCCGCTCCCAGATCTCCGGGGCACTCTTTTCATTTACAATGTCATGGATTCCAAAGAAACGCTGCAGTTCCAAATGGGTCCAGTTGTATAATGGATTCCCGATCGTCATCGGAACCGTTTTGGCCCACGCCATAAACTTATCGTAATCTGAAGCACTCCCCGTAATGTACTCTTCGGATATACCATTTGCCCTCATGACACGCCATTTATAATGATCACCAGATAACCATACATCCGTAATATTCTTGAATGTTTTATTTTCATAAATTTCCTTAGGACTTAAATGGCAGTGGTAATCAATAATCGGCATCTTGCCTGCATAGTCATGATAAAGTACCTTTGCTGTCTCATTCTTAAGCAGAAAATCCTCGTCCATAAACTTTCCCATCATTTCACCATCTTTCTTGTTTAATAATGTTAATGCTACTATTTTTCGGATAAAAGAAACGGTTTCTTCTGGGTATTTTGAGAAATGCCGTTAAGGAGCAACCGGAAATGTTAACGTTAACATTTTCGATGTGGTTTATTGTACAACGCCCCCTGCTGAAGTACAATAATTTTTGGGAATTTTCCGACTTTTATTCGGATCAAACATCATGATTGGCCACATTTGCACACAAACTGGGTATGAGAAAGCAAGATTAAGAAAGATTTCACTTAAGGAAGTGTAAGAATGCATAAAACCATGAGCAGGAAATGCCAAACGGTCCAGAACTGAATGCGAGAACGCGAATGTGTGTTAATCCTCCCCTATTAGTGCTGTTAATCGGCTGGCTATGCAACTGCTGAGCCCAAACTTAATCACTTAGAATCCCGCAATCTTGGTTAACACTTTAGTCAGCACTTAGATAAACCCTTATAACGGCCTTTCGTTATAAGGGTTTAGTTGGTAATTCCCTCATCTTTTACAGGGCCGAAAGTTATCTAAAATTGCTGATATCCCCATCACTAATGAAAAAGGATGATAACAAAATTAGATTTAAAACTCTGGCTGTATCTCTAGAATCCGCCTTTTACGATACGAGAGGGTGTCACATCGCAATGCGGCACCCTCTCCCCCCTTATCTTTTTGCCATAATCGCCATCGTGCAGCGGGAAACACAGACGAGCTTTCCTTCCTCATCCGTAATCTTGATATCCCAGATCATCGATGTTCTGCCTTTATGGAGAGGTATGGCTGTGGCCGTAACAATCCCGTCACGCTTGCCGCGCAGGTGGTTCGCGTTGATCTCCATGCCAACCGCCATCTCCGTTTCCTCGTCAATAAAATGATAGGTTCCAACACTTGCAATAGTTTCCGCAAGAGCGACAGACGCTCCGCCGTGAAGCAGGCCGAACGGCTGATGGGTCGCGGCGTGGACCGGCATAGTAGCTACTGCTTTTTCATCTGACAGTTCCACAATTTCAATCCCAAGCGCGCCCAGCATCGTATCCTCTAAATTTTTCATCTCCATCCTTCTGCACCCCTTATGTAATATTGACTATATTTTCAGAATATATGACATTGAGCCGGGCGACAAGAAAAAAGCAGGGGGTATCCATCGTCCTCCAAAATGCTGCATACGTGATTTCCCCTTTTCATGCTGAAGCCTCCTGTTAAAAATTTTATCTCGAATCACTTTTTGTAAAAAGGCAGTCACACTTTTAAGGAGAAATCGCTTACAATGGAAATAACAATAAACAAGGAGGAATTTAAATGAAAAACACGAGAACTCAATCACTCCAAGCATATGAGGGTGGAACACGTTCTTAAAGGTAACGGTGTACCCCCTTATGTGTGCCTAGCTCATAACACAAAGGGGTAAAACATGCATTTTCCAATAAAAAAATTTCTCTCGTATTACAGACCATATTTACGTTTGTTTCTTTCGGTGCTGGCGTGTGCGTTTATCGCATCCGCTGTCACCCTGGTCATTCCGCTGCTCGTTCGGTACATTACAAAAGATGTTCTTGAAGGAGACTTGTCCATTGCACTGGGCAAAGTGTGCTGGATTGGCGGATTGATGCTCATTTTAGTCGCCATTCAGAATATCGGTAACTACGTAGTGGACTACAAAGGCCATGAAGTCGGCGGAAGGATGGAACGAGACTTGCGCAGCGAGCTGTTCGCGCATATGCAAAAGCTCTCCTTCAGCTTTTACGATAAGGAGAAGACCGGCCAGCTCATGTCCCGAATCACGAATGACCTGCTGCTGCTTTCCGAGCTGTACCATCACGGTCCCGAGGACTACCTGAAGTATCTCGTCCGTTTTATCGGAGCCTTCGTGATCCTGTTCATGATCAATGCACCATTAACGCTCGCTGTCTTCTGTTTCTTGCCGATCATCGGTGTCTTTTCCCTCGTTCTTAATAAATGGCTCAACCGGGCATATAAAAGAAACAAAGAGCGGATTGCAGACGTGAACGCACAGGTCGAGGACAGCCTTTCCGGAATCCGGGTCGTACAATCTTTCGCCAATGAGCAGGCAGAAATCAGGAAGTTTAATCAGGAAAATCAGCGGTTCTTCGAAAGCCGAAAAAGTACGTACAAAGCGGAAGCCATCTACTACGATGGTGTTGAAACGCTCATTCAGCTGATTACAATCACGGTGATTGTGTTCGGCAGTGCCAGTATTGTTCATCACAAGCTGGATCTGGCGGATCTCATCACGTTTCTGCTGTACATCGGCTATATGGTCGAACCGATTCAAAAGCTGACCCATATGAGCACCCAGCTACAAGAAGGAATAACCGGCTTCCAGCGCTTTATGGAAATCATGAATGTGAATCCGGCGATCGAGAGCAAGCGAGATGCCGTGAAACTTGATAGGGTGAATGGCGAGATATCGTTCAAGAATGTTTCTTTCCGTTACGATGATGATTTCGCTCCTGTCTTCGCCGATTTATCGCTGCGGGTACACCCGGGTGAATACGTCGCATTGGTTGGTCCGTCGGGTGCGGGAAAAACGACACTATGCTCGCTCATCCCCCGCTTTTATGATGTATCAGAGGGTGAGGTTCTTGTAGACGGGTGGAATGTCCGTGACATTGACCTGAAGTCCTTACGAAATCAAATCGGTATCGTTCAGCAGGATGTGTACCTTTTCTCGGGGACAGTGATGGATAACATTCGCTATGGAAAACCGGGGGCGAGTGACGAGGAAATTGTGGCGGCAGCCAAGCGAGCCAATGCCCATGACTTTATCATGAACCTGCCCAACGGCTATCACTCCGAAATCGGGCAGCGCGGCGTCAGGCTTTCCGGCGGCCAAAAACAGCGATTGAGCATCGCGCGTGTGTTCTTAAAAAACCCGCCAGTCCTCATATTAGATGAGGCTACGAGCGCACTGGATAACGAGAGTGAGAGCATCATTAAAGATTCACTCGAACACTTAGCAAAAGGGCGTACAACGATCGTCATCGCCCATCGCCTGTCCACGATTCGCAAGGCAGAGCGGATCATCGTCTTAACTGAAGATGGCATTGTGGAAGAAGGCACACACGAGGCATTGCTTGCTCGAGATGGTGTCTATGCTCATCTGTACGCCAAACAGTTTGAATTACAGGTATAATGATTTTAAGAAATCGGCTCACGCACGCGCGGAGGCCGATTTTTTTGGTTGTTCTGTCCTAGGACAAGTCCTGAACGCCGGCATATACTATAGGAATCCTAGGGGGGAACAGCAGAATGTTCAATTATAAATTAAGAGAACAGTTTCTTTTTGTCGCCAGTGACGAAACTATTGCTTGTATTTTAAAAGAGCTTGAGGACCTAGGCGGAAACATTACGGCTTTTGAACAGACACGTGCGGCGGGAAACAGGAATTTCCTGAATACAGTGAGGCTGGTCGCTGGAAGTGCTGAAGATAAAAGCTGCGAGGATCTTTGGAACCTGAAAAAGATCCTCAAAAAGTTTAGTGTATGCTATAGGCAGAAAACCATCATTCAATTTATTTTGACACCAGGCATACCTGGTCAGATTAGTGCGATTTACCATCTGCTCTGGTGCAGAGTATGTATTAATTCCATCTACATCGGAGAAGACAACACCTTATATATGGCCGTGTCAGATATTGAAAAGGCACATCGTATTCTATCCAATCCAAACAGCAAGCCTTGCCGAAAAATGGACTAAATATCAAAAGGCACAACCCTCGGGTTGTGCCTTTTGCTTTTTACCCGTACTTCTGGAGCTCGTTCACCGTCACGAACTTATAGCCCTTTTTGGATAACACGTCCAATGTCTTCTCTATCGATTCCAGCTCATTGCCGGATCTGTCGTACATCGGATGGAACAGTATGATCGAGCCCGGTTTCACATTTTTGGTGACATAACGGACTTTATCCGAGACGGCCGTATAGTATGTATCTGGTTCAAGGTTCCATGTGATCGTATCCATATTGAGTTTGTTCGTGTAATAAGGCAGTCCGATCAGTTTCTTGCCGTTGGGCGGCCGGAAGTCGATCGTCCCCTCGTACCCTGTCTGGCGGATCAGCGCATTTGTTTTCTTCAGCTCCTGCTTGATAAAGGACGGTGACTTGAGCACCATCCGCTTGTGGGAATAGGTGTGATTGCCGATCTGATGGCCGGCTTTTGCAATCCTCTTCCCTTCTGCCATATTCTTCTCAAGTTCATTTCCGATCAGAAAAAAGGTCCCTTTGGCGTGGTATCGTTCGAGAATCGGCAGCAGCTTGTCCACATTCATTGTCGGGCCGTCATCAAACGTGATCGCAACTACTTTTTGCTTGGTTTCCACATGGCTTGTCAACCCGCTGAACAGCTGGAAATTGCGGGCGTTCATTAATTTATAGGTGCCTGCCAATACGAGAAAAAGAATCAGAAACACCATTAGAATACGTATATATTTTTTCATTGGCGACCTCGGGTGTTTTATATATTTTTCTCCATTATACCAAATGGAATTGAGAGTTGATCGCGTTTGATATAATGAGATATAAAAAGTCAGGATGGCAGGTGAATCCGTCATGCGCTTTGAGGAACGGGCTTATAAATACGAATACAAGCTAAGCGACACAGACGACCAAATCATAGAATACATTTCACATCATAAGAACAAAGTGGTGAGTTTATCCATACAGGCATTAGCAGCCGAACTGTTCACAGTCCCCAATACGATCACTCGCTTTGCGAAAAAGCTGGGTTATGACGGCTACTCCCAACTGAAAAATAACCTTAAAGAGGAATTACAAAGTGAAACTGTACAAGAAAACGGACCCCATGTGAATCTGAAAAAGACCATTGACCTGATTGATTCAGAAAAACTCGTTCAAGTCATTAAATGGCTGCAGGAAGCAAAAAGAGTGCTCTTTTTCGGCGTTGGCGATACAGCACCCTTTTGCGAGATGATGGTGAAAAATCTGAAGGTATCAGGAAAGAAAGCAGATTTTGAAATACATCGCCATGAGACCATGCATGAAATTAATCGGATGGAAACAGACGATGTTCTGTTTTTGATCAGTTTATCCGGTGAGACGCCGCAAGTACTTGAGATGGCGGCGCTTGCCCGAGAAAGAAATGTGAAAATTATTTCCCTCACCCATTTCAAACAGACCTCTCTGCATAGGTTAGCTCATCTTCACTTATATTGCTACGCTCCAAGAGAAGAGCTAAACGGCTATAACATTACAGACCGAACGCCCATTATGATCATACTGAGGGCCCTGTCAGAAACTTACTGGAAGGCTAATCAAAACTAGGTTCAATACCGACAAGACATCTGTGTATAATTACACATGAAAGCGCTATTTTTTAAAAACCCAGTGTACAAATAAGAAGAAAAATTCTTCTTATTTTTTTTATGCTAGTATGAAGGCACATTACGAAAGAACCAAGATAAGGGAGGTTCCATTCATGTTGCTGCAGAGGCTTACTTCTCCAAATTTAATCAGTACAAAACAAGCCTTTCATTCCAAAGATGAAATGATCAAATATATGGTTGACAGGCTGGACGAGCAAGGCAAACTCCATTCTAAAGAAGAATTTTACCAGGCAGTAATGGACCGGGAGGCTTTATCCCCTACTGGATTTGAAGGCGGTTTAGCCATTCCGCACGGAAAATCAACGGCGGTAAAAGAGGCCGCCTTCGCTGTTATTACACTGGACGAGCCGATCAAAACATGGGAGAGCATCGATCCGTCCAATGAAGTGGAATTGGTCTTTTTACTGGCGATTCCTGAAACGGAGGCAGGCTCTACTCACCTTTCGCTTTTAGCTGAACTCGTGACCCGTTTATCGAATGAAGAGTATAAGAACGAGCTGCTTCACTCCACATCCAATCATGATCTCTTTCAAAAACTCGATCCACAAAGAGAGCCAAAAACAGCGGATCAGCAAGGACAAAGCCTCAGCAAGACCATTCTTGCCGTTACCGCCTGCCCAGCAGGCATTGCACATACGTACATGGCTGCTGAAGCCCTGGTCAAGGCCGGAAACGAACTTGGCGTAAACGTGATCGTTGAGAAGCAAGGCGCCAACGGTATTGACGGCAAACACACCCATGCTCAGTTGCAGCAAGCCCATGCTGTCATTTTTGCAACGGATGTAGCAGTCAAAGATGAAATACGATACAGCCACCTGCCAAAGGTGAAAACTTCTGTTGCTGCCCCGCTTAAAAAGGCAAAGGATATTGTCAATCAAGCGCTGGCTAAATCTGAAAGCGGTAACAGAAAGGAGTTCTCTCTTGAAACAAAAGAAAATGACAGCAAGGGCTTTAAAACAGAGATCAAGGACTCCATCTTAACTGGTATCTCCTACATTATTCCGGTCATCGTTGCCGGGGGAATGACACTCGCTGCAGCTGTACTGTTTTCTCAGGCCTTTGATCTGCAGGGCCTCTTCAACGAGGAAGGATCATGGCTCTGGCTGTTAAGACAGCTTGGGGGAACATTGCTTGGAACAATGATGGTTCCCATTCTATCAGCCTACATGGCCTATTCCATTTCCGATAAACCTGCACTGGGCCCCGGGTTCGCTGCAGGGATTGCCGCCAACTTGATCGGCAGTGGTTTTCTCGGAGGTATGCTAGGCGGAATCTTGGCTGGTTATTTCATAAAATTCCTGAAGAATACGGTCAAACCTAAAGGGACGTTCGCTGGTTTTATCAGCTTCTGGCTGTATCCCGTCGTCGGAACGCTCGTCGTTGGATCGATCATGCTTTTTGTTATCGGCAAGCCATTGGCTTTTGTCAACGAAGGTCTGATCGACTGGCTGAAAGGCATGTCTGGCACAAACGCCTTGATTATGGGTGCCATCATCGGTGCCATGGTTTCCTTTGATCTGGGAGGACCCGTGAATAAAGCAGCTTACACGTTCTGTATTGGCGCGATGGCCAGCGGTAACATTGTCCCATATGCAACGTTCGCCTCTGTCAAAATGGTCTCCGCGTTTTCGGTAACAGGGGCAACCATTCTCGGAAAAAAACATTTTACAAAAGCCGAACAGGAAATCGGAAAGCAAACCTGGCTGCTCGGCTTAGCGGGGATTACGGAAGGAGCCATTCCGTTTATGATCAATGATCCTTTACGCGTCATTCCGTCATTGATTGCTGGATCTGCCGTTACAGGAGCCATCGTTTCCTACTTCCACATCGGATTAAATGTACCGGGCGCAGGCATCTTCTCTCTTGCTTTATTAAAAGGGCAGCCATTACTTGCAGCTGGCGGCATCTGGTTTGGAGCAGCTCTTATCGGAGGAGCCATCTCAATGGTTTTATTGATCGCAACCCGGCAAAGAAAAATGCGAAAAGAGAAACAGTCATCACAAGCTGCGGCTTAATGTGAAATCAAAAGAGAAAATTGGAGGACATCATGAAAAACGTTCATATCGTTCCCCATATGCATTGGGATAGAGAGTGGTATTTTTCAACGGAGGAATCTCGAATATTGCTTGTCAACAACATGGAAGAAATCCTGGAGATGCTCGAAACGAATCCTGAGTATCCCCACTATGTTCTGGACGGACAGACTGCCATACTCGAAGACTATTTCGCCATCAAACCCGAGAACAAAGATCGAGTGAAAAAACTTGTTCAGGAAGGCAGGCTGATTATCGGACCGTGGTATACCCAAACAGATGAAATGGTGGTAGGTGGAGAATCCATCGTCCGCAATCTCCTCTATGGACTGAAGGATTGCGAAGAATTAGGGAGTCCGATGATGATCGGCTATCTGCCCGATTCATTCGGACAATCGTCACAAATGCCACAGATCTTAAACGGCTTTGACATTAAGTACTCTATTTTCTGGCGGGGAACTTCTGAGCGCCACGGTACGGATAAAACAGAATTTTATTGGGAGACAGACGAAGGTTCAAAGGTCCTCGTTCAGTTGTTTCCACTGGGCTATGCCATCGGTAAATATTTGCCTGAGGATGAGGAGAAGCTTCAGGAACGTATCAATAAATATTTCGCCGTACTGGATCGCGGAGCAACAACCGGGAACATCATACTGCCAAACGGACATGACCAGATGCCGATTCAGAAGAATATCTTTACGATTATGGAAAAACTGCGAAAGCTATATCCAGACCGTGAATTCTTTTTAAGCCGCTATGAAAATATTTTTGCGGAGCTTGAAAGAAATCAAGAACTTCCAACGTTAACAGGCGAATTCCTGGACGGAAAATATTCCCGTGTTCACCGCAGCATCTACTCTACCCGCATGGACATCAAGGCAGCCAATACCAGGATTGAGAACAAGATCACCAATATTTTAGAACCGCTCGCTTCCCTGGCATACAGTCTTGGCTTTGAGTATCATCACGGGCTGATCGAGCCGATCTGGAAAGAGATCATGAAGAACCATGCTCACGACAGTATCGGATGCTGCTGCTCGGACAAGGTGCATCAGGAAATATCCAACCGTTTTTTCCTTGCAGAGGAAAAAGTCGACCAGCTCATTCACTTTTATAAACGCAAGATTGTGGATTCAATGGCTACAGAAACGGAACAGGACCGCCTTTCCGCTTTCAACCTGCTGCCATATGAGCGCGAGGATGTGATGACTGCCAGTGTCATTTCGAAACTGGGCTCCTTTAAACTGGTGGATGAAAATAATGCTGAGCTGGAATTTGAGGTTCTGGACCAGAAAATTATGGATCCGGGCTTAATCGACCGCCAAATCGTTCATTATGGAAACTATGATCCTTTTATCAAGTACACCATTCAATTGAAAGACCGTATTCCAGCCATGGGATATAAAACATATTTTGTGACGGAAAGTGACACGGAAGTGAGAAGCTCTGAATCTGCAGTCGATCAAGTGGAAACGGACTTTTATAAAATCACCGTCAATCCGAACGGAACACTAAATATTTTCGATAAAAAACTAAACAAGCGTTTCAGTAATATCCTGATGCTGGAGGATGGCGGAGATGACGGTGATGAGTACGACTTCTCCCCCCTGCCAGACGAAAAGCTGATCTACAGTGATAAAGCAAAAGCGGATGTGAATATTAAACAGAATCAATTTGAAGCTGTTATTACCATTCGATACAGCCTGACTGTTCCGGAAAACCTGGACGATCGAAAGAACCTGTTGGCAAACAGCTCTGTTGATGTTCAGATCACTGTAACGGTTGCTCATCATAAGCCGATCATTGAGGTCGCTTTTGATATCGATAACCATGCAAAAGATCATCGGTTGAGAGCGCTGATTCCAACGGGCATTGCTTCCTCCTTCTCTGTTTCCGATAATCAATTTGGATCAATTACGCGCCATGTTATCGATGAAGCGATGGATATTTGGGAAGAGGAAGACTGGGACGAACGTCCTGACAGCATTTATCCGATGCTGACATATGCTGGTTTATCGGACAAGGAATACGGCGTGAGTCTTTTGACAAACAGCTCGCGGGAATATGAAATTGTCGGTGAGGAGTATGACACCATTGCGGTAACACTGTTTAGAAGTGTGGGTGTTCTCGGAAAGGAAAATATGCTGAGAAGGCCAGGACGTCCTTCTGGTATTAAACTTCCGACACCTGACTCACAATTGCTTGGGAGGATTTCTTTGGACTTCTCACTTGTGATTCATTCAGACTCTACGCTGAAAGCAAATGTGGCACGAATGGCGAAAGAGTATCTCACACCGATCCATTTCTATAACAAGATCCCGTTCAACGCCATGAAGCTGAACAACGCAGAAATAAAAACTCCGCTCAGCTACAGCTTCTTAAACGAGGTACAGCCTGGTGCCGTGCTGAGCACGCTGAAAAAAGCAGAAAAAGAAGATCGCTATGTGCTGCGATTTTACAATGCAACGGACGAAGAAATCTCCGCGTCTTTTGAAGCACGGCATGCTGTGGAAGAAGCACAGTTGGCCAATTTGAATGAACAGCCGATGAAACTTCTAAAAGTACAAAACAACACGTTTGGAACTCGGGTTCGAACTAATCAAGTAAGAACAATTCTATTTTAAACACGAAAAAGGCCTCTGATGGGGCCTTTTCATTTGGGTGAAAGCTGCCAGACGCAGCAGCTGGTTCGTTGGAAGTTCATGTAAATGAAAGTTTTCATTAGAACAGGTTTCAAACCAGAATAATTCCGATAGTAAATGAGCGGAAAAGCCATGCCAAATACAGATAAAATCAGAGTTCCAGCCATCACCGAGTTAAATCCTGTAACCAAAATATGCGAAGCCATAGTATTTGCTCTTATCCGCTTGCCTTACAAAGCAATAGTACGTCTAACAAGCACTCTTAAATATAAATAAAAAACACTCTGCATGCCACTTGTTCATAAAAGCTATCTAAACAGATTCGTCTTCGCCAGCTCGATCAGTTCGTCTCCCTTGCCGTTGAGCACGGTTTTGAGCATCCAGAGCGTGAATCCATGCGCCTGTTCGAACTCAATTTTTGGCGGAAGCGCAAGCTCCTGGCGGTTGACGACCACATCAAGGAGGACGGGGCCTTTATGTTTAAACGCTTGTTTAACGGCACCCTCCAGGTCACCCGGATCCTCGACACGGATACCGTGGATCCCCATTCCTTCCGCGATGGCGGCATAACTGGTTTGTCCAAGGCCTGTACCGGTTTCCAAATATCCCGCCGCTTTCATTTCCAGCTCAACAAAGGCCAGTGACTCATTGTTGAACACCACCACTTTTACCGGCAATTGATGCTGCTTGATCGTCAAAAGATCACCCATCAGCATGGAGAGTCCGCCATCTCCGGAAAGAGCGACGACTTGCTTCTTTCTTTGTGAGACCTGTGCCCCTATCGCTTGCGGCATGGCATTAGCCATCGTGCCATGATTGAACGATCCTAACAGCCGGCGTTTGCCGTTCATCTCCAAGTAACGAGCCGCCCATAAGGTTGGGCTCCCCACATCACAAGTAAAAACCGCATCCTCGTCAGCAAGGTCACTGACCACTTTTGTTAAATATTGCGGATGAATCGGTGCTTTGCCTTTTTTCCCGGTGGCCAGCTTGTCCAAGTCTTTGCGCACTTTCGCATAGTCCTTCACATGCTTGTCCAGGTGACTCGTGCTTTTCCTCACTTTTATTAACGGGAGCAGTGACTCGACTGTATGCCTGACATCCCCGCATAATCCATACGTTAAGGCAGCCCTTCGTCCAAGGTGCTCCGCCCGGATATCAACCTGTAAAATAACGGCTTTTTCCGGGAAGAACTGCCGATACGGAAAATCAGTCCCAAGCATGAGCAGCACATCGCAGTCCATCATCGCATGATAACCGGACGAATACCCGATGAGCCCCGTCAGTCCGACAGAATAAGGATTGTCATACTCGAGGTGCTCCTTCCCTCTGAGCGCGATGACCATTGGAGATTTCAGCGCGTCACATAAGGCCATCACCTCAGTATGCGCACCTTCACATCCCGCTCCGCATAACAACGTTACCTTCTTTCCTTTGTTCAAGTAATCCGCAAGCTTCTGCAACTCGTTTTCTGATGGACGAATCACCGGCTCTGTTACATGAATCACTTGTTCCGGCACCTTCTGTTCGTCATGAAGGGAAGCCACATCACCCGGCAATATGATCACTGAAACGCCTTTTTTGCCGATCGCGTGCTGCATCGCCATCGTGACCATGCGCGGCATCTGTTCCGGACGAGTAAGCACCTCGCAGTAATGGCTGCAATCTCTGAACAGCATTTCTGGACGGGTCTGCTGAAAATAATCTCCGCCAAGCTCATTGCTTGGAATGTGCGCCGCAATAGCGAGCACCGGGATCCGGTTGCGATGGCAGTCGTAAAGTCCGTTGATCAGATGGAGGTTCCCTGGACCGCTGCTACCCGCACAGACGGCGATACTATTGCTTAAAACGGCATCCGAGCCCGCAGCAAAGGCCGCGACCTCTTCATGACGGACCGAGATCCATTCAATTTTTCCCGACCGGCGAATGGAGTCCAGCACCGCATTCAATGAATCGCCCACAATCCCGTAAATTCGCTCAATTCCAGCGTGTCTTAACGAATCGACCAATAGATCAGCGACGGTTTTCTTCATTATGTAGTCTCCTTTTTCAGTTACTGCCTCAATTACACAAATACTTCCATATTGTCCCTTGTATAGTTAGGAATATTCGGGAGTTTGAGCCATTCCCTAAAAATTTTTACCCGCTCGTGTGCTGGCGGAAACCTCAGTTTCGTACGACTATGACGATTCGCCCAGAAATTCTGTATGGCTCATTTTTGGAAAAATAGTCTAAAATACCTGTTGTAATTTCACTGTAACCTTTGTAACATAAATGTAATATAACGATCGTCCCTTTGGATTACATAAAAGGTTCATTGGAGGAACGTAATCAAAAAAGGTTAGTCGTTTCCGTATCAGCCGCATCACTCATCCTGCCAGCAGGGTTTGAGACGCAGGCTGCCGCGGGAACTCAAGCCAAAACTCAATTCCAGGCACAGGCTAATCCCGTTCAGCTGTTCATCTCAACTAAAAAAGGCGATTTAGTATTCTTTGATCTCAACAGCAAAAAGAAACCTTCCTTTGCTGGAATCTACAGTGGAGGCAGCCAAGTCATCGCTGCAGCATCAAAGGGTGTTAAATCGATTAACATAAAAGACGCTTATTGGAAGACAAAAGTGATCAGCGCAAAACGCGTCATCAACTAGTGTTAAAAAATAAATGAAGGGTGTCATGTAATGATGAAAAAATCAATCTTCCGCTTCACCATGCTTGCAATCGCGCTTGCTTTGATTGCTTCCGTATTTTTTGTGAATAGCGAGGCAAAGGCCGCATCCGTACAGACCGCGTTTGTTAGTGTTAAAACAACATTAAATGTCCGAAACGCTCCAAGCGTAAATGCCAAAATCGTCGGCTCTTTAAAATCCGGTGCGACGGTGTCCGTTTATTCAAAAACCAAATCCGGCTGGTCTGAGATCCGCTATAAAAGCAAGAAGGCCTATGTCTCTACCAAGTATCTGAAATTTTTTAACGGTGTAACGATCAGTAAACATCTATATAAAAATACGAAGGCTGTAACCTATCCTCAAGTGGCCGGACTAAAAAGCAAAAAAGCTCAGGATAAAATCAACGCTGTACTGCTGAGCCATGCCAAAGCATCATACAATGAATACCTTCAGTTGCTGAAAGACGAAAAAGAGGCACAGGGAGATAAAATATGCAAGGAGTATCCTTCCTCCTGCAACTATGAATACCAATCCAGCTATTCCGTTAAATATAATGATGGCAAGCAGCTGAGTGTTCTTTTCCAGGACTATCAATATACTGGCGGTGCGCACGGGATGTCATCCCTCGAAGGATATAATTTTACGGTCAGCGACGGCAAGGAAATTAAACTGAGCAGCATTCTTACAAGTGATGCGAAATACAAAGCTGTACAGAAATATGCGTATAACTATATGAAACAGCATAAAGATACTTTTTATGTCACCCGTCAAAGTGATGTAAATATTAAACGTGATGCGGAGTTTTACTTTAATTTTAATGGTATTACTTTGAAATTCGGCGAGTACTCGGTTGCCCCTTATGCAGCTGGAACTCCTGCCGTGGACATACCTTTGTCCGTTTACAAATAAGCAGAATCCAGGAGAAGGGACCCCCTTCTCCTTTTTTCATTTTCCTTCAACCAGAAGGAGGATCCGAAAAAAAGGGGAATGTACTACATGAACGAAAAAAAGATTTGGAGGTTTCTTTTTGAACAGTCCTATTTTAAATCAAATCGGAACGGTCTTTATTCCTGTAAACAACATTGAACACGCTCGGGATTGGTATTGTGATCTTTTAGGTTTACCGGCAGATGGGGAAATACTGTTCGGCCATCTTTATATCCTGCCGATGAAGGGTGCGGGGATTGTATTGGACAGCAAGATCTTTTCAGAAGAAACGATTGTGAACACACCCTTATTCCATTTCAATACGGACAATATTGAGGAAGCCTACGAGTATATGAAAAGCAAGAAAGTCCAGTTAACAACTGAAATCGAACATGGGCACTATTTTAATTTTAAGGACCCGGATGGAAATCATCTCATGGTCTGCAAGTGTTAAGAATGGCTAGTGTTTTGCCATTCTGAAAACGGTGAGGGGCAGCAACGGATCTCACTCCCCTCTCGCTGCCTCTTAATGATGGTTAAAATGCATGTGTACTTGGAATAATTACAGATAACATATCATTTGGAGGCATTATGGGTTATTTCTTCATTTTTTTATATCTTTTATTTGTTGCACTTGTCATTGAAATCGCTTCAACATTGCTGGTGTATACAGGACTGGAACCTGAAATTTCGAGATATCAGGTCATCTCCATGCTGACCGGTACGGGTTTTACTACGGATGAATCAAAGTTAATCATTGATCACCCGCTACGAAGGAAGATCAGCGCCTTCCTTATCCTCTTTGGCGCATTTTCACTGGCCGTGATTATCTCCTCCATCAGCAATATACTTTCTGATAATTTTCAGACAACAGAGTTAACAGTCATCTGTTCCATCCTGATCCTCCTTCTTTTCCTATTAAAATTACCTATCATAAAACAAACGTTCTCAAAAAAATTGAAAGAAGAAACGAAGGATACGTATCCTTTGTCAGAGCTGCCCATAAAGGATGTTCTTTATTTTGAAGACGATGATTATGTTACTTCCATACATATACAGGGCGATTCTCCTTTTGTCGGGCAAAAAATAGAGTCTTTGATCAAGCCCGGGGAAGACCTGCATGTCTTATCCCTCATTCGTGGGAACAGGCCCCTACGAGAAAACCTGAATAAGAAGGAGCTTCAGGATGGCGATCGTGTCATCGTTTATGGCAAAGAAGAAATCATAAATGCTAAATTCGGAGAAGAAAACTAATCCTGTCTTACTCTCCGTTTTTTTCGGACCCAATTGTATATGCTTTTCGCTCCCAGCAGAATGCCAATGATTAATCCGCTCATCGCCGTAATCAAGGCAATAGATTCAAACAATGAGTATCCAGCCATCTTGTCCCAGTTTATATCGCCTTTGAGATCTTCAATGGCGAGGTTCATTCCATAAATCCCGCTTACGACGGTATAGACAGTTAAGATTAACAACAGATAGCCGTTTCGTTCCGATGAAAAATTGGATTGATATTTAAATAAACTCGAAAGCGTGTTTCTAACATCATCATATAGTTCTTGGGTGCCAAACACCTTCCTCAACTGAACGAATAGTTCTCTGCCCTGAGTTTGAGATGCAAGTTCCAAAAAGAAATATTCAGATGAAAACCGGGTAATGGATCGAATCAAGTCTTCTACTTTCTCCCGATCGGATTCAAGTTTCACCTGTGAATATTCATTCGCTAATTTTAATAGGACAATTTTGTGAAATAAATTGAGCAGCAGACTATAATAATATTCTCCATACATTTGACTGATCAGAGAGTCCAGGACTTCTCCTTGTTGGTTGGTCAAACAGCAAAAACTGTTCCGGTCTGTAACATAGTAAGTATCCGGTTCCCAGCGGCAGTAGGTTTGTTCCTTAATATACCCTTTCAAATACCGTTTGCTGCTTGCACCGATAAATGGCTGCCCCTTTTCATCCATACCATCCAGCTGCCCAGCTCGATAAATATCGGATTCATCAATGGATTCGCCCTCTTCAAATGAAAAAAAGCCTTGAACATACATCCGCTCATCAATAAAATAGGGCAATGTTTCAAAATGGGAACCCTTGATTCCTTCCTTATCAAAATGCGGCAGGATCATGGGGGCTACTGTTTCAAAAATGAAATGTTCAACTTGATTAAAAGTACGGCCCTGGTATGAAATTTGCGATTTTTTATCCAGGGTTGTACGATCTTCCATCACTCTAAATCTGGCCGCATATTCTAAAGCCTCAGTATACGTTAAGTCATTATTTGCGATTTCTGTCCGTAAGCTTAGAAAGCCCAATCCAAATGGACAAATGATGACATCGACAGAGAGGAGAAGAAATGGAAGAGTGAAATACTCAGAGACTACCGATACTTTTTGGTCGATTGATTTGGAAAAACGCTGAAATCCCCTATCCTCCTTCCGGGTCGGGAAGAGGATTTTAGATGTAAAAGGCAAATAATAATGCTCCATATTTCTGTGGGACACCCGTTGATTTTCCCCATAGAATGCTTGTTCCAGCTGTTTATCCTCTATATTAAAATGCTGATAGTTTTCGTCCAGCAAATCATTCATCAGAGCTTGCTCATTATCCGGCTTGATCAAAAAAGGAAATATAAAATGGAATACCGCTTTGTTTAACTTTTTATCCTGAACGCTTGGATTCATGATATAACCTCTTATCTCGTTACTCGTTAGATAATGCAATTATTCCACATGAACAAACTTCTTAGACGCACAGAAATTTTGAATAAAAAAGATGACGTGCGTCCTGCACGTCATCTCCCTCCTAAATCAACAGCTGAAACAGCGTCTTGTCTTTATTCACTTCTTGATAGGCAAAGCCTTTGCGGTTCATTCGCTGGATCAGCTCCGGATAATCCTCTTTATGCTTGAGCTCGATGCCGACCAGCACCGGCCCGGTTTCTTTGTTATTTTTCTTCGTATATTCGAAGCGGTTGATATCATCATCCGGTCCCAGCACTTCATCCAAAAACTCACGAAGCGCACCGGCACGCTGCGGAAAATGAACGATGAAATAATGCTGCAAGCCCTCGTAGATCATGGAGCGTTCCTTGATCTCCTGCATGCGGCCGATATCATTATTGCCGCCGCTCACGATACAGACGACCGTTTTCCCTTTGATTTGATCAGCATACTCATCCAGAGCAGCGAGGGAAAGAGAGCCGGTCGGTTCAGCGACAATCGCGTTTTGATTGTAGAGCGAAAGCAGGGTTGAACATACTTTTCCTTCTGGTACAACAACAATGTCATCGAGGAGTTCCTGGCAGATCTCGTACGTAAGCGCCCCGACGTTTTTTACTGCCGCCCCATCAACGAACGGGTCGATGTGGTCAAGACAAACATGTTTCCCCTGCTGCATGCATTCATTCATCGCCGGAGCACCCGCCGGTTCAGCACCGATCAGCTTCGTTTGCGGAGAAACGCTCTTTAAATACGTTCCGATACCCGAAGCGAGGCCCCCGCCTCCGATCGGAACAAACAAATAATCAATGTTTTCGTCGCAGTCATTTAAAATCTCCACCGCTACCGTGCCTTGTCCGGAAATCACATCGACGTCGTCATACGGGTGGATGAACGTCCTGTTTTCGGCCTCGCTGCAGGTAATCGCCTTTTCGTACGCATCGTCAAACGTATCTCCAGCCAGAACAATCTCCACATGTTCACCGCCAAAAAATTTCACCTGATTCACCTTTTGTTTTGGCGTTGTCGTAGGCATGAAGATCTTGCCGTTGCTTTTCAGCAGGTGGCAGGAATAAGCGACACCTTGGGCATGGTTCCCGGCACTCGCGCAGGTGATGCCGTCCTCGAGTTCCCTCTGGCTCAGCTTTTTGATCCGGTTGTATGCACCACGGAGCTTGAAGGAGCGAACAACCTGCAAGTCCTCCCGCTTCAAATAGAGTTTACAGTCATACTGTGCGGACAGCAGCGGATTATACTGCAGCGGCGTATGGAGGACCACATCTTTGATTCGTTGATTGGCGATCATGATATCTTCGACGAGCACCATTTTTTGACGTTGCTGTACCTGTTCCATCATCCTCTTCCTTCCTTCATTCGTTTTTTTCAATAAAAAAACTCGTATTTTTTTCACAAAAAAAACTCGCACCCCAATAGGGACGAGTCAGCTCGCGTTACCACCCTAGTTCCGAAGCAAAAAAACTCCGGCTCTCCAGTCTAAAAGACACTATAACGGATTACCCGACAAGGCTTACTTCCCCTTTCAGCCTTGTATCTCCGAGATGATCTTCAGATAATGGTTGTTCATCGGCTCCCACCATCACCGACTCTCTGTGCAACAAAAATATTATCCTACTTTTCTCGTCATCGACTTTCGTGTTCAATTTTAAAACTAAGATTAACAGCTTCAAAATGCCAAGTCAACAAGTTTATTGTAAATTTAGAATATTCTTTTTATGTAAGCGCAACCAATTAAACTTCCGTCCCCCATCAAAGCGATTCAATTGATTGAACGTTTGAGAGAAGATCAGCTATTGCTCGACAGTACCGAGAGGATGTACCTTCCTGAATTCAGAAAACAAAACACACTGAGGCTCAGCGTTTCTCAAGCAGATGAAAAACTCATCGCCGATGGGGTAAAAAGGATCGGTCAAGGGATTCGGAAATTATTAAAAAAGCCTTTTTGATTAGGTCATTATGAATCAGGGTGTATCCCAAAATGCCCTATCGCCAGCTCTTTGAATCTTACCTTATCCACTTTTTCTTTTGTGACGTTACCATCCTCCCATTGAGTAAAAGAGGTTGGGGTCAGTGTTACGTTCCCTTGATTGGTCAGCCGGGTCATTAATGGATGTTTATTAAAGGGCGAGTTCTTGTGTTCGGAAATAATGGTTTGAATTTCATTAAATTCGGATACGTCGGTTATCGTTTTCTTGGAATCAAAGGCATACCCAATTCGCCAATCTTTATCTTTATGTCTCAATTTCAACTCAAGCACATAATCTCCATGTTCACCATTCATTTTTTTAATCCGAAATTCCCCATTATAGGAGGTTACCGTTTCTCCGGTTAAAGGGACCGACCTTAGAGGCAAATTGCCTCCAAAACCCGTATCGATTAAATACGTTCGTTCTTCGTGAGTAATAAGTATCGTTACATGAGTCCTCCCAAGGGTCTGGTACTCTTGAGCAGCAATTTCGTAAACGTCCCCCCGCGCGAGGACTGCATGAAATCCATTTTCAATCAAGAAGAAATAAAAAAGCGAATTCAACTCGTAACAAAGACCTCCCTCTTTTTTCACCAGAATTTTTTCTATTAAATTTTCTTTTGAAATGTCACGTGTTCTATTATCAATCACGCATATGTTTTCAAAAGGTATGGCCGTTGCCGTTTTTTCAAGCACTTGATCCAACGTTTCAAACGTAATATTTTCGCTTTCTGGAATGTTGAGCCTTTTACGGAATAGTTCATTTAGTTTGCTCATAAAAGATCCTCCTCGCCATTCACCTGTCATCGCTTTTTTCAGCAGAATGGAGGAGCATTTTTGCTCCTCCAACCAGCCCAAAGTATATTATATTAGATCTTTACAGCTTCATGCTCCTTCGCCGAAAGATACGCCGCTTCGACGATCTTTGTTGCCGCCACCCCGTCCCAGGCATCGGCCAGCTCCGTCGGATTTTTATGGATCGTCTCAACAAACGCATTCAGCATGTGAAGGTATTCAAAATCACCAAAGTTATGGTGAAGCGTTTTTGTACTGTTATGCTGGATGATGTTCTGGGCATACGCCTTTAAGTCGATCGCTCCTTCCGTTCCTGTGGCCCGCAGATCTATGCCTCCCCACGTCGGATACCCCTCAGGCCGCGACCAGCTCGGATCGATGTCGGCGATGATTCCATTATCAAACTCCAGCTGCACGTGGCCGACATCATCTATAGTAATGCACGGGACCAGGAACGAATCGGCCTCCGCATAGACCCGTGTCACTTCGGCCCCAGTCAGCCATCTCATCAGATCCGTGAGATGAACAATGTGATCCATCAGCGCACCCCCGCCGGACAAGTTCTTATCGATAAACCAGCCTTTCGGGCACTGACCCGGGTTCTTACCATGAAAAGCCAAAATGTCACCGATTTGTTTTTGATCGATGATCCGTTTCATTTGGACGGCCGGCGTATTAAAACGCAATGGAAAAGCAGTGGCCAGAACAGCATCCTGCTCGACCGCCTTTTTAGCCATGAGTAAGGCACTTTTAGTTGATACAGCCAATGGTTTTTCACAAAGGACGTGCTTGTACTCTTCCAATGCCGCCAGTACCAGCTCTTCATGCTTGGTGTTCTCCGAGCAGACGATCACCGCGTCGCACTCGTCCAATGCCTCTCGCAAACTGTCATAACAAATGGTGGAATGCTCTGCCGCTTTCTTCTTTCCGCGATAAGCATCATCGTCAAAGATACCCGCCAACTCCGTGCCTGGGCAAAGCTTCACGGCAGACGCGAACGCATCCAGATGGACATGGGCGGCTGATAAAATGGAGATTCTCATCGTTTGTTCAGCTCCTTCGCTAAGGAAATCGGTCGTTTTTCATGAGCAGATCGCAAGGCAAGCAGTGCAATTTTCGTACTTTCATAAGCATCCTGCAGCGTAACGGGAACCGGCCCATCGTTTCGGATACTATCAACAAAATCTCTCAGTTCAAGATACCAAGGATCATCCCGCCGCAGAACAGGAGGAACTTCAGTGGAATCGTTTTTAAGGGAAACCTTCCGGTGAACCATGAGCGGATGAATTTCTTGGCTGTTAAACGTCAACAAATCATTCTCCTGTGCGATTTCCGCTTCCTGTGCAAATCCGCCATCATACCGCCAGCTGCCTTCAATACGGCTGATCGAACCATTTTCGTGACGCAGCGTGATGAGGGCATAATAATGATCGGGATCAGTTTGGGCATAAACCCGAGTGACCGGACCGAACGCCCATCGTGCAAAGTCAATATCATGAAGGCTGAGGTCCAGGATAACCCCGCCGCTATTGCTTCGGTCAAGCGACCAGTTTTTTGCACTCACCGGCAATTGGGAGCGCCGTGAAAGCAGTGTGGAAGCCGGCTTATCAGGATCAATGCTCTCCTTAAGCTTTCGGTATTCTGGAAAATAGCGCAGCACCTGTCCGACCATCACTTTTGAGCGGCTCCGCTCTTCAAGCTCCAGCATGCGCTGGCAGTCTTCATCCGTATGCGCCATCGGTTTTTCAAGAAAAACATGCTTCCCCCTCTCCACCGCTTTTTCAAAAACATCCCGGTGCATAAAAGTAGGAAGGCAGACATCAACCACATCCGCAATCTCCAGACATCGCTCCAGATCATTATAAAAGGGAATTCCCTGTAGATCGCCGGTTCGGGTCGTCGAATAAATCCCCGCCACTTCTACATCGTTCATCTGCCGGTAGGCGTTCAGGTGAATGTCTCCGATAAAGCCGTATCCTAAAATAACAATTTTCACAGCAGGCACTCCTCTCATAGCAAAAATCAGTATGTTTTATAGATTCCCTATGCCATGATAAGAGACCTGCATGTTTTTTGTTACCTGTTTGGAAGATTACTTGCAGGTTTCTTGGCTTTACTCACGGAAACCGAAGCATTACTCGCGGTTCGACACGATTTACTAACGGAAACTTTGACTTTACTCGCGGTTTCTCTGCCATTACTCACAGAACACATCATTTTCACAACCTCAAGTAACATCAATCTTCTATTTTCATCACATAGGTTCGATTTCGATAGGTTCCAGTGGATGCGAGATTCATGGATTGGAGAATGCGAGTGGAAACAGAAATTGAGGGCAAATGCAGGAAGGATCTGAGCTGGCAGTTGGTAATTAAAAGTCCAAAAAGAAGTTTATAATCCATGATGGCTGCAACGTGAGCATCTTTTGAGAACGATCCGCATTTTGTACATACCCACTTAGCATTCATTCGGTGCATGGGGAGCATAAAACATTCCGGGCATACGACACCAGTTAAAATTTCTTTTGAAGAAAGCTGGAATTTCTGGAGAATTTGAGGATCATCTGGAATGTGGCTGTTGACGAGTTTACGGGAGAGCTTTTTTAATTGCTGGGGGTTTAACTGCTCGATGGCATGCTTTTTTTCATACCTTTTTATTTTTGAGGGGAGATTTGCACTGTGGATGACGTGCTTAGCCGTGGCGGGATCCAGCTTTAAAAGAGTGTTTTTAATGACAGTGTTGGGGTTACTGATGATTACAAGCCTTTCTATGGGAACCTTGGGGAGTTTGTGATTAGAAAGCCATTCCTGGAGTTGTGTACCTTGCCGTTCAACCTGCAATATCGGGTCAGGAAAGCCTTCTTCTTTTTCACCCGACACACGAATGAGCTGTGTAAAATTGTGATCAAAAACAAGTGTTCCTGAGATATTTTTCACTTCTAAAATGAGAATGTAGCTAGGGGAAAGGATGAGGGTATCAATCTGGAAAAAGTAATCGCCATCTTTAAGCCGAAGGTCATGCAGAATGTGGAAATTTTTCTTGTGGAGAAATTTAAGGTGATAGTCAAGAGCAAGCTCGCCTTTGTAACCAGCCATACGTCTTGCCAGATGATCAGAAATTATCGGCCGTTTCGGGTGCCCTGGAGGCAGCCTTCTCAGTAAAGCTTCCAGTTTGTGTATGACAATAGGTACTTTTCGCTGTTTTACAATCAATATCGATCAACTCCCTTGTTTACTAGGTAAACATTCGAACTGTATGCTGGTTTTTCCTTCATATGATGCAAAATTAATTGCCGGAAAAGGGTGATGCATTTGACTGTGTCGATTACTTGCGATTCGACATGCCTTTCTTGCAGAAATGCTCTATTTACTCGCGGTTCGACACGATATACTCACGGAAACTTTGACTTTACTCACGGTTTCTCTGCCATTACTCACAGAAGACATCATTTTCATAAAATCAATTGGCAGTACATCACTCCCAGCACTTTCGCCAAATAAAAAACACCGTTGTCACGGTGTTTTTCTATCACACTCTTTAAACGGTGTTTGATGCCTTTATATTTAAGCGATCCTCATACTCAGACTTCAAAATATTATAATACAAGCTGGTGACTTCACGCCCATCCAACCGGTCCAATTTCTTTTTTTCACTAAAACGGTAGTTGAATCCGCATTTCTCATTGACCCGCTTGGAATTATGATTAAAATCAAAATGTCCGCACCATACAATATCTAGATCGAGATCTTCAAAACCATGCTGAATCACCCGGTGTACGGCTTCAGGGACATATCCTTTTCCCCAATAAGCTGGATTGAGCACATATCCGATCTCCTTTTGCTTGTAATGGGAAAGGCTTACATCGGGCTTTCGATCATGCAGACCGATACTGCCGATGACCTTGTTTTCAGAGAGCAGTTCAATGGCATACACCACGTCATTGCTTTCCATGAACATTTGGATGATCTCTTTGCTTTCTTCCTCATCTTTATGAGGTTTCCAGCCGGCATTCGGGCCCACCAACTCACTTTTCGCGTATTCGAACAAGTCTTTGACGTCTGACTCCTTCCACGCCCTCAACAATAATCTCTCGGTCTGCAGCTCTCCCATAATATAGCCCCCTTCTATTTTTAACCATTATAGGCTAAACGGGATTAAAAAGGAACATATTGGCGGGTGCCAGGCACCGCGATTACACAAGTGTGTAAAACCGGTGCCTGGCACCCCAAAAGACCAAGCTACCACTTCTTCAACCCCAACAGCTTCTCCCCTAGTTCTGTCAGCTGAGCGGTCTCATACTTCTCATGCTCCAGGTTGCGGGGATCGCCAGGAAAGGCTTTGCCGCTCGGTGGAATTCTCTCTTTCCATGACTCTACTCGCGTAGCAATGAGCGGCTCATTCTCCTCTTGCGCCGGGAACATGGAGATATATTGGGCGAGGCGCGGCTTATCTGAATAGTTGGGACGGATTCCATGCGGCTGCATGCTGTTGAAGATAAGTAAATCCCCCGCTTTGGTCACGACTTTTGTCGGTGTGTAGCCCGCCGTATCCGGCTTGTGCGGATCGCGGTCGGCCGGCTGATCTTTTACCCATTCATCAAAGTCACGATAAAGTTCAGGAATACATTGGAATCCTCCCATATCCACATCCGTATCAACGAGTGAGAGAACGCCCTGAACGTTTACCGGAATCGGATCGAGCGAAGTGTCGACGTCCCAGTGAATAAAGCTGTTATACTCGTGCCCTGGCTTCATCGGGAGATTGAGGTTGCAGCGGTCAATGCTCGCCCACAATTTTTCCGTTCCCCAAATATCAACGAAAGCATCGTACACCTTTGGATACATGCGGTTGTCCCATAAGTATTGATGGTTGTACAGCTCTACCATGCCGGTATTCTTCAATTCCTCCATCTCGATTTCGCGCCGTGCCGCCGTATACCATGTGGAGGAATCATCCGCATCCTTCTCTTCAAAATCCCAAATCAGCCTCGCCAGCCGATCGATATGGTCTTTCGGAACTGCATCACGTATGATCACATAGCCGTTCTCCTTCCAGAACTTCCAATCCTCCTCACTCAAGACACGCAGCGGCTCATTATTTTTCCTCTCATTCAGCGGAACAGCAATCTCAAGAATATTATTCAGCTTCTGGTTCATATAACTTCCTCCTTTTATAGTACCTTTGATTGGTTCCATGTTAGGGCTCACAGCAAATCAATACAATAAACGATGTTGCTGTCCTTCTCATAAAACTAAGATATCTTGTGGTTTCGCTCCGTAAAACGGCCGTGAATAACCCGTCTGATGGCGTTTTCATTCATGCACCATCAGTTTCTTGCTCATTTTTAGTAAAAACTATCATATCTTGCTGTCCACTATGGTGATCAGACGGTAAATCTTATACACTTAAAGGAGCATCAATCCACCGGGGGGTCTTCAAATGAAGTTTTCCATGAACCAAAGTGCCGATGGCCCAGAAACCTTAAACATCCAAAAAGCCCCGCATCTTTTATATGCAGGGCAGATCAGCAATAATCCGCATTGGAAATTTTCAAGCCATAAGCATGATAACCTCAGTGAAATTGTCTATATCTGTGATGGAAAAGGGACGTTCATTATTGATGGAGTAACGTACGAAGCATCAAAAGGAGACATTCTGGTCTACAATAAAGACGTCCTCCACGAAGAATGGTCTAACCCTGATCATCCGCTAAAAACGTATTTTTGCGGCATCACCAACCTGTCCATCGAAGGCTTAAAGGATCTGCATGTCATACCATCCGGCATCAATCCGGTCATTCGCCGTAATAAATATTCTTCTAAAATTGAAACATACGTGTCCGAGATTTTTGATGAAGCGGCCCTTCAAGCAGAAGGGTACGAGATGATCTGCCAGCACCTGCTCACGGCACTCATAACCGTCATTCACCGCATCATCCATCTGCATCATCAAGACACATCAACCGAAAAGAACGACTCCCTCTCTCACCGAATAAAAGAATATATCGATAAACACTATACAAGGAGCCTTTCTTTAGAAGACTTGGCAGAAGCCTTCTTTATCAGTCCCTACTACCTTTCACATGTGTTTAAAGAGGAAAAGAACCTCTCGCCGATCCACTACCTCATCACAAGAAGGATGGGCGAAGCGAAACGGCTGCTTGTTTCAACGAACCTGAAGATAAGAGAAGTCGCCCAGCTGGTCGGATATGACAACCCGAACTACTTCACGATGCTGTTTAAGAAGTTTACGGGAGAGTCGCCTAAGCGTTTTAAGCAGAAGCATATGGAGAAGTTGTTTTACCATAAATAGAGGGCTGCCTTTTTCGGCAGCCCTCTTCAGCTTATAAAACTATTGCTCAAATTGGTATCCGTTTTTTTAGAAACTTCCAAAGCGACGCCATTGACCATTTTTTGATAGGTTTCCACGATTTCAGAAGCGAGCACTTGTCTCCATTATTCCGCACTCACTCGGCCCCCAGCTGCTATTAATCACTTCCCTTACCAGCATGCCATTTACTTTTGTTATGGCCAATGATCCGAGGTGCCTGGCACCGGTTTTAGATTCAATCCCCATCCTTCAACAGCCTCAAAGCGTTTAAAATAACGATCAATGCGGCGCCTGTATCGCTTAATACGGCCATCCACAGCGTGAGCAAGCCGGGGAAGATCAGTCCTAGGGCAATGGCTTTTATGATAATGGAGAACCATATGTTTTGCTTAATGATGGATAACGCATTTTTACTTAATCTCATCATATGCGGCAGCTTTTCAAGATTATCGGCCATTAACACAATATCTGCGGTCTCCATGGCAGTATCCGTCCCCGCTCCGCCCATCGCGATCCCCAGATCGGCAGCGGCCAGGGCAGGGGCATCATTAATGCCATCACCGACCATGGCCACCTTGTAGCCTTCGCTTTGCAGCTTCTTGATCGCGGTCACTTTATCTTCCGGCAATAATTGAGAAAAGCAACGGCTCACGTTCGCTTCAGACGCGATCTTCTTAGCGGTGCCTTCATTATCTCCCGTTAGCATGACGGTCTCGCGTATTCCTTTTTCTTTTAAGGATTGTAACGCAGAGATGGTGGATCCTCGCAGCATATCTGACACCGCGATCAAACCGAGGACCTTTTGTTCCGTACCGATGATCACAATGGTTTTCCCTTGGTTCTGCAGCTCCACTACATTTTGCGTGATTGGATCCAGCGGCACGGCCATTTCTCTAAACAGCGCCAGGTTGCCTGCGTAATAGTTCACCCCGTCAATGGCGGCTTGAACGCCCTTCCCAACAATCGCCCTGTACAGCTCGCCGTCTCTTGGAGGAATCCCTTGTATCCTCGCATAGTCCACTATGGCTTTAGCTATGGGGTGAGTGGAATAATTCTCTAATGTGAAGGCGATGGATAACAGTTCCTCTTCGGTACCGGCCAGCACTTCAACCTTCGATACTTTTGGTTTCCCCTCGGTCAGGGTTCCTGTTTTATCAAACGCAATCGCTGTAACGGCACCCGCTTTTTCCAAGAACGTTCCACCTTTAATCAGGATTCCGTTCTTTGCAGCATTTCCGATCGCTGACACAATGGCCACTGGAGTAGAAATCACCAGCGCACACGGACAGGCGATCACCAATAATTCAAGCCCTTTATAAAACCATTCACCCCACGTTCCAAACGCCAATAACGGCGGGAGGACCATAAGAAGCAACGCCAGTCCAAAAACGATCGGGGTATAAATCCCTGCAAATTTATCAATAAAGGCTTCAGCGGGTGCTTTCTTCTCCTGGGCTTCTTCAACCAAGTGAATGATTTTTGAAATCGTCGTATCTTCGACGAGCTTGGTCACCTGTACTTCAAGCGTCCCGTGTTCGTTAATGGTGCCTGCATATACGCTGTCCCCAGGCCGTTTATCGACAGGGATGGACTCACCCGTAATTGGAGCCTGGTTAACGGTGGATTCTCCCTGCATTACGTCTCCATCCAAGGGGATCTTATCACCTGGCTTAACTATGATGACCTCGCCAATGGAAATTTCCTCGACGGGCTTTTTTACCACCTCCGACCCTTCTTGCACCCACGCTTTAGGAGGAGCTAAATCCATGAGGTTCCTGATCGATTTTCTCGTTTGCTCGATGGATTTATTCTGTAAAACGTTGCCCAGAGAGAATAACCAAACGACGGTTGCCCCTTCCAGCCACTCCCCGATGAAAGCTGCTCCAATCGCTGCCGCTGACATGAGTACATTCATATCTAAGGAACGGCTCCTAATCGAATAATATGCACTTTTCACTGGTTTATAGCCGCTCAGAATCATGGCCGCAGCATAGAGGATCGAGGACATCAGTGCGGATACACCGGTATAGGAACCGGCAAAACCAAATGCAATGAATAGTCCCGAAAGAAGCAGCAAACCGTTATCATTTTTCTTTTGTACAGGCTGACTGGATGTACGGCCTGTATCCAAAGTCGCTTTAAACCCAATCTTGGAAACTTCTGAAACAATTTCTTCCGGAAGGTTGGTATGTTCAATTTTCATTTTTCCCGTTGAAAAATTGACATGTACTTGTTGAACAGAAGAATGCAGGTTTAAATGATTTTCGATACTTTTAGCACAATTTCCGCAGTCCATGCCTTCAACCGTGTAGGTCTTAAGAGAAATCGGCTCTGCCATATAACCTTGCTTCTTCACCTGGCTTTCACCTGTACTGCAGCATTGTTCTGACATGCTGGATCACTCCTAATCTATATGACTGTCACAACTGGCAACATCATTTTGAACGTCGGCAAGAACTACGTTAAACATCGTGAGCAGTTCACGTATCTGTTCGTTACGGATGCTGTAATAGCAGTACCTTCCTTGCTGTCTCCCAGAGATAATGCCGCACCCTTTCAAACAGGCCAGGTGCTGGGATATGTTGGATTGATTCCCGTTGATATCTTCTACGATCTGAGAGACCGTTTTTTCCTGATCCATCAATGTCTCTAATATTTGAATCCTTGTTTTATCAGCGAAACCACGAAGAAATTTCACCTTTGTGTCTAGATTAACGGTTTCCATCTATTACCTCCACTCATATTAGTAAAAACTAATGTATGGTTACACATCATATTACCAATACCTAATATATGTGTCAAAAAGATGTTTATCCGGTGCCAGGCACCCGCATTACACATGTGTGTAATTGCGGTGCCTGGCACCGATTATTCATTTTGATTGAATCAGCCAACTAATGTTAATACTTGTGACGAAGAAAGGAGTTGATACGTTTGCCAGACGAAAGCAATGACAAACCGAATGAACTTGATTTACATATGGATGATGAGCAGCTATGTGTGATCGCTGAAAAAAACCCATGAACAGGGAAAAATCATGAAAGACCAGGGTGTTAAGAAAAATAGAAGGGTGTGTCAATATGACAACTGAAAAGAAATGCAGGGATTCATTTGTTGTAAAAACCAGTAAAGTTTTGCCTTCAGATACCAATAATAATGGAACCCTTTTTGGAGGGAAGCTGATGGCATATATAGATGATATAGCCTCCATCTCTTCCATGCGTCATTCACGAAGAAACATAGTAACCGCTTCGACTGATTCTGTCGATTTCCTCCATCCCATTTCAGAAGCGAGTGCGGTTTGCCTTGAGGCATTTGTAACGTATACCGGACGGACCTCGATGGAAGTATTCGTCAAGGTGATCGCTGAGGATTTATTAACAGGCGACCGAAATGTATGTGCCCTTTCCTTTTTAACGATGGTGGCCATCGACGAAAACGGAAAGCCCACACCCGTTCCCCAGGTGGTCCCGGAAACGGATGTGGAAAAACAGTTGTTTACTACAGCAGCAGCGAGAGCAGAAAACCGCAAGCGAAGAAGAAAGGAAACGAGCAGCCTGGCAAAGGATTTTGGCACCGGTCTGCCATGGTGAAAAGGGTTACTAAGCAACTTTTGTATCTTAAGCTGCCATCCGGGCGGCTTTTTCTTATGCTATTGAATGAAAAAAGCCACCTTCCTAGCAGAAGAGGCTTAAAACGCGGCGTACAATGGACAGTGACTTTCATATGTTTCCATTTGTCCGCTCATATCCTTTTATAGGATAGCTTGTGAGCTCTGAAATATGCAGATAAAGAATTTAAAGGTGCAGCATGCTCCGCAGGCCATCAACGATCAGCTGATGATCTTCTTCTTGGGACAATCCGGAAACTGTGATGGTGCCAATCACTCCAGTGTTTTTGATGATGAGCGGAAAGGATCCTCCGTGCACTGCATACTCTTCAGGATTAACGGAATACGCATCAAAATAAGAACGTTTTTTAGATTCATTGTATAACTTTACATAAAAAGAGCTATGAAAATGCCGGTTGACTACATTCGATTTTCTTCGGATCCAATGCTCCTGGTCCGGACTTGTGCCATCCATGGCATGATAAAATAATCGCTGCCCATTTTTCATAATGTCGACGGCTATTGACTTATTTCCTTGTTTGGCAAGCTCGATGAGTTTCAGGCCTAATTTTAGGGCTGTACCATTTGTAAATGCATCAAATTGCAATTCTTGTTCCTGATTTAGCGTTTCCGTTAGTTTTTCGCTGACTTTCATCCCAATAATCCCTTCCTGTTGAAAAAAACGGTTTTCTTTTCACGGCTGCTTTGAAGGGCGGCATGTATGACGCGAATCGTTTTTAAACCATCTTCCCCGCTTACGGGACAAGCCTTTCCTTCCTTGATGTGCTCATACACCTGTTCATAATAAGCGGCATAATTGCCTGGCACCGTTTCTATAATCTCCTCCACCTGTTGCCCCTCGCGGCTTAATGTCAACTTTCCGAACCATTCCTCTTTATCGCGTCCCCACTCGTTGCTTCCAGGGACTTTTCCTGCTTTTAGCGCGTCTTCTTGTCCGTCTATTCCATATTTAATGAAGCTTCCCTTGCTTCCGTGTACTTTATAACGCGGCCCCTGATCGACGACAATGGAGCCTGAATGCAAAATGACCCTCAGGTTTTCGTATCCCATGATAATGTGGAAATAATCATCTGTTGCGGAATTCTTTCTTTGAGCAAATACATCAGCCGTGACGAATTCTGGCTCCCCGAATAAGAAAATCGCCTGATCAATTAAGTGGGAGCCCAGATCATACAGCATTCCCGCACCTTTTCCAGGCTTCTCTCTCCAACGATCACGAACTTCGGGTCTGTAACGGTCGAAATGGGCTTCATATTCTACGATTTCACCTAACGTGTCCTCAGAAAGCAGCTTGCATATCGTTAGAAAATCATTATCCCATCTTCTGTTTTGATAGACACTCAGCATCCGGTTATTTTCCCTGGCTAACGCGATGAGCTCCTCTGCCTCGTCAGGATCGATGACCATCGGCTTTTCCACAATGACATGCTTGTTGTGCTGAAGGCTTTTTTTTGCCATTTCATAATGCAGAACATTCGGTGTGGTGATGACAACTAATTCAATATCAGGATCTTCCATGATACTTTCAAGTTCATCCACAACTTCCACATTCCCTAAGTCTTTCTGAACCTTTTCCGGGTCTGAAGACATTACTTTAACAATCTCATACTGCTCTAACGCTTGTAAAAAAGGGGCATGAAATGTAGCTCCAGAAAGTCCGTAACCAATCAAACCCGTTTTCATGATATCCATTCCTATCTTCCTCTCTCTTTTTCAGTGACCATTAGTTCGATATGAAGTGACCTTAATTTTTGCTCCATTTGTTTAGGTGGAGTTTGATCTGTAATAATAAGATCAATCTGGGATAAATCACAAACCTGATGAAGAAATTCCTTGTTAAATTTTGTGTGATCGGCAAGCAGAATGACTTTTTTTGCCGATTGGATCATGCTCTTTTTCACATAGGCTTCCCCTTCATCAGGAGAAGTGAGTCCCTCCATGCCTAAACCGCATGCTCCGAGAAATAAAACATCGGTCTTATATTTTGTAACCTCCCCTGCCGTATGGAAGCTAGTGAAATTGCGGTGAAACTTATTGAATTTCCCGCCGGTCAAGTAGGTTATATACCCGTCTCTCTCACTAAGAATCTGGAAGATATCGATCGAATTGGTTACTGCGGTGATTTCTTTATTCGCCATCAGACGGGCCGTCAATTCTACAGTGGTTGAAGTATCGAAAAAAATATGGTCATGTTCCCTTACATAGGCGGCAGCTTTTCTGGCAATCTCTTCTTTGTATCTGGGCATTCCCCTGTCACGATAGGGAGAGAGTGCTGTACTTTGCGATGCCAGAACCGCTCCTCCCTTCACTCGGAGAATTTTCCCTTCTTCCTCCAGTTTTACAAGATCCCGCCTTGCCGTATCGCGTGAAACGTTAAATTGAGTGATTATGTCTTCAGCATTAATTTCATGATGTACTTGTAGCCAATCCAAAATTTTTTCCAAACGCCGCTTTTGCGCCATAATGTCACTCCCTTGCCTATTAAGGATAAACCAATCCCATAAACTTAACAAGTAAAACGCTTATAATCTGTTAACATTCTAAGTATTTTACTTAAATTCGGTGTAATAAAACACCAACTTGATTAAGTTGGTTTTTGTCTGGAAGAGCAAAAAGAAGGTTTGTATGTAAGAGCACAGGTTTGTTCAGAAGATACAGATTCATGATTGCAAAAAAGGCCAGCTTGGCGGCCTTTCTTCATGAGCTTTCTTATGGTTTAAGAACAACCTTAATGCAATCCTCTGTCCTTGTGTGAAAAACCTCGTATCCGTGCTTTGCTTGATCCAATGGGAGGACATGGGTAACTACGTCCCCAATATCGACCTTGCCTTCCGTAACAAGATTATAAAGAAAAGGCATAAACGGAATAACAGGTGCCTGTCCCGTTTTGATATCGACGTTTCTTTGGAAGATGTCCCCTAATGGGAAACCGTTGTAACGGCCTCCGTAAGCACCGGTAACCTGAATGGTTCCCGCTTTACGTACCCTTGGGATGCAATGATAAAACCTCCCAATGCACCGCCATGCAGCTTCATTCCTGATGCCGGATATTCCATTGGGGTCATCTTACCGCTCATACCCGAACAATCGATAACGATGTCTGCTCCCCCTTGGGTAATCTCTTTTAAATGATCACCAACATTCTCATAATCCTCGAAGTTGATGGTCTCCACTTTATTCGTCTTTTTTGCGTGCGCCAAACGGACCGCGCCTTTGTACCATGCAAACTTCTGCGTCAGAAGTCCGACTGGTCCGCATCCTACGACGATCACCGTGTCTCCTGGTTTGACCCCGGCATGATCAACACTCCAGTAAGCGGTTGAAGCGGCATCCGCCAGCAGTACTAATTTTTCGTCCTCGACCTCACAGTTATCCGGGAGTTTAAAAGGAGTAAAGTTCCCGTGCAATGTCCGGATGACCGACGCCAATACGGCGGTCAATCTGGAACAGAAATAACCTGTATTTAAAAAGCCGTCTAGAACCATTGCCAGGCAAAGGTTCTAGACGGCTTTTTTCATATTGCTTATAGGGCCTTCTGTTCAAGGGGAGCGGTGTTATTTTCATTTTCTGCTGATACAAAGCGGTTGCTGCCTGCACCCATCCCAACAATATAAAGGAGGACCGCCGCAACGGCTAATAGGATCAGTGGAATGTTCCAGCTGTTGGTCTGATCATGCAGGTAACCAAAAAGAGCTGGTCCCACTGCAGCCAGCAGATACCCGACAGATTGTGCCATACCCGAAAGCTCTGCAGCTTGTTGAGCATTGTGCGTCCGCAGAACAAAAAACATGGTCGCAAGGCCGAACCCGGAACCAATGGCAATACCAATCAGTATGACATAAATGGGTGCCAGCGCAGTCACTCCACTAAGTATGCCGGCATATCCCAAGAGCAAAAAGATGACAGTGAATGTTACTAATTTGCGCTGGTTCGCACTCCGGCCTGCTAAAATCGGCACAATAAACGTAGGAGGAAGGCTTGCAAATTGAGTTAATGACAAAAGCCATCCCGCTTTTGTCGGGTTGATTCCCTGTTGATGCAAAATGGCAGGAAGCCACGTAATAATGGCATAAAAGACCGTGGATTGCAGCCCCATAAACAAGGTCACCTTCCAGGCAAGCCCGGAACCCCAAAGGCCAGTCCCTGAAGAAGAAGCATTGGGAACATGCTGTTTTTGAAGCAGCTGAGGGATCCAAACAATAATGGATACGAGTGAGATAAGCGCCCAGCATACGAGGGCAAAGCGCCAGCCGTACCCCAATCCTTTCGTAATCGGAATACTTACACCAGAAGCAATCGCAGCCCACATATTCATGGAAACGGAATAGGTGCCTGTCATCAACCCCACTTTGTTAGGAAACTCTCTTTTTATTAAGCTTGGCAATAATACGTTACATACCGCGATGGCAACTCCAAGCAAAACAGTCCCGCTGAACAAAGCATCTGTATAAGGAACAGAGCGTAAAAGAATACCCGCGCCTAATAAAAGCAAGGCTCCAAAAAGCGTATGCTCCAACCCAAACCGGCGGGCCAGTCTTGGGGCTATCGGTGAGATCAGGGCAAAGGCAAGCAAGGGCAGCGTAGTCAGCATTCCCGCCAATGTATTCGACATTCCAGTATGATTACGAATGATTTCGATGATCGGACCAACACAGGTTAAAGGTGCCCTTAGATTAGCACCCGCAAATATAATGCCCAGGATGAGCAGCCATAATCCTGGCTTAGAAACGGCTTGACCGTGCAACATTTGTTTTTTTGAACTCACATGGTTTCCTCCTCAAAATTCATGATGCAACTTTCTTTCATGATGAAAAATCCTGAAAAACACAGTCCTGCTTTCCAAATAGGCAGATGAATAAGAAAATGCCCGACTCCTCCACAAACGTTGCCCGGTGTGGGGGGGTCTGGCACTATGTAGTCAGCCAATTTATTCACAATGCAGCTGATCTGAAAAAGCGTCATACGTTTATTATAACAGAAATCCCCATCCTTTACAGGGAAAAAGGTAAAGGATGGTAACCGGGAATGGTCATGTCCCGTGAACATTAAAAAGCACAGCACTTGCTTTAGCGACCATTACATCTTGATCATTAAAGATTTGGCATTCAGCATGGGCCAGTGTTCGGCCCTCTTTAACAACCTGGGCATGGGCAACTAAATAATCCCCTGTTCCTCCTTTTAAAAAGGAGACATTAAGATCGACCGTTACCACTTTTTGCTGATTGTTTTCATCCGGTTCAATCGTATTGCACATGGCTACATCCGCCAATGATGAGATAATGCCCCCATGTACGACTCCCACACTATTGCGATACAGTGGTTTTACAGGTAAGCGCACCTTCACTGTTTTCCGGTCCACTCTTTCATACTCCAGATCCAAAAATTCATCAAACGCTTGCTTTATGAACATGAACACCCCTCCTGCCTCTTCTATCATTAGTAAAAGTATAGAACTCCATAAGAAAGGCTGTCAAAAATGACAGTATCCGCTTATTTCAATCGTCCACCCTATACTTCTCAAGAACCGTGAAGTCCCTGTCGACCAGCCAGACCTGGTTCACCCGGCTGCCGCTTTCTGTCCCCCTGAAGTGCTCAAGGCTTACGTTAAAAAAGCTTTTCACCTGTTGATCATAGGCGGCTTTTTTGGACTGGATGATAAAAAAACTCTCTTCCTTCGCGATAATGGCCTCAGTATCCAGAACATCATGATACCTGTTTACGCTCCCAAAATTGTAGGACATATACGTATCAAACGCTGATTCAATCTCCTTTTTCATCTTGATCCTGGCTTCCCTATGCCGGCTGGCTGAATCATAGGGCTTCTCCTCTTGTTCTAAGTATTTTGAAACCGAGGCCGGCTGCGCGTATTTTGCGTTCAGCGCGTCATTCACTTGAAAACCAACATATAAACCCGTCACGATCGTTGCTAGGAAAATGATGAAAGGCTGTCTTTTACCCATACATCCCTCCGTACTCTGCCAATAATCTTTTCTCTTTCAATCCTATGTAAACTCGTAACCATTTAGTAGTGATTTTGAGATTTTAATAGTGATTAGTCTAGTAAATCATTCTTCGGTCAGCCGTTACTTGCGATTTGGCTTGTTTTACTTGCGGAAACTTGGACTTTACTTGCGATTCGACACGATTTACTTGCAAAACACGTCATACTCATAAAAGTTTAATTGTATTACTCACGGAAATTATGACTTTACTCACCGTTTTAGCACCTTTACTCACGGAAATTCAGACTTTACTCACTGTTTTCATTCAATTACTCACAAAACATATCAATTACGCAAATTAACACCAGACATAAAAAACGACCTGCATTGTCATGCAGGCCCGGACATCATTTATTTACTTAACTGCCGCTTTCCCCTCACTTACCCCAACCTTCACAATCTGCTTCGTCTCGTTCGACTCGATTGCAGCCAGGATGACATCGAGAGACTTCATCCCTTCTTCTCCGGTAATCAACGGGGGCTGGCCATTCAAAACACAATCGGTAAAGTGGTCGATGACATGCGACTGGGTTTGGCCGCCTTTTTCGTTGGACTGGATCCGTTCCAGTTCGTAGTTAACGGTTTCGCCGGTCTGGTATTGAACGACGAGCGAATAATTTGGATCATCCTCCAGGCGGAGTATACCTTTTTCGCCGTAGATGACCGTGGAGTTATCGCCGCCTGACACGTAGGACCAGCTGGCCGCCAGGGTGCCGATCACACCCTTTTCGGTTTTTAAAATACAAACCGCGTTGTCATCTACGTCTGTATTCTCCTTCGCACTTGTATCAATGAAGGAACCCACCTCGATGATCTCTCCGAGCAGGTAGCGCATGAGGTCGGTTTTGTGGACGCCAAGGTCACCCATCGCGCCGATAAATGCTTTTTCCTGATCAAAGAACCAGCTGTTTCGGCCATCGATGCTCCATCGTTCCGGTCCGGGATGCCCGAAGGTCGTACGGAAGCTGTAGATTTTACCGATCCTGCCGCTGTCGATGAGCTGCTTCGCTTTGACATGAGAGGCAACAAAGCGCTGGTTATGAGCAATCATCAAGGTTTTGCCGCTTTCCTGTGCCGCTTGGTTCATGGCCTCTGCTTCTTCTTTGGACGTGGCCATCGGCTTTTCGCAGAGCACATGCTTGCCTGCCTGTAATGCCGCGATGGTGACGGGGGCATGCAGGTAGTTGGGCAGACACACACTGATGGCATCGATATCCGGATTTTTCAACAGTTCTTCATAATCCGTATAGCTCGCAGCTCCATACTGCTGGGAGGTTTCCTCGACTCTTTCAGGAATCAAATCACAAACCGCTGCAATTTCCACGTGTTCATTGGCTTCATATTCTGGCAGGTGTCGTTTTCTTGCGATACTTCCGCAGCCGATCACTCCGACTCTTAATGTACTCATCTCTCATTACCTCCTGAAATTAACGTTTGTTTGACCACTGCAGGCCTGCTGTACGAGCTATGCATCTCATAATGCTTGCCAAGAGACGACGATTCGTGAAACCCGTGCATGATTTCCAGCACATGATAAGCAAGATCTCCCGATGCAAGGTGCGGCCGGCCATTCAATAATGCGTCCGCCATATCGGCGATCCCAAGTCCTCGCAGGTTCTCCACAGCATCTGACACGAGCTCCTGCTCCACCCATTCATCAGAGCCCTTGCGATTCAAAAGCACAGGGCCATCAAAGGTGTTGGGATCCGGAACCGAGATCGTTCCTTCCGTACCGTAGATTTCGATAAAAGGTGTCTGGGTCGCCTTCACATCAAAGCTTGTAAGGATGGTGCCGATCGCCCCGCTTTCAAATTCAACATTGCCGGAAATATGGGTCGCCGTATGCACCGGAATTTTCTTTCCTTGATATCCTCTCCAGTCATGATGGTTCGTTCCAAAAAAGGAATGCCGGCGGATGCGGTCACCCGCTTCACCGAACCCATAAGGCTAATGAATGCCGTTAAATAATAAGGCCCCATATCGTACATCGGACCTCCGTCCGCCTGGTAAAAGAACGCAGGATTCGGATGCCAGTGCTCCGGCCCGCGCTTCAGCATAAAGGCTGTAGCCAAAACCGGCTTTCCGATTGCACCTTCTTCTATGAGCGCTCTGCACGTCTGCAGCCCGGCTCCAAGGAACGTATCAGGTGCTGCACCAATCAACAGACCCTTCTTACTGGCCGTCTCGATCAATGCCTTTCCCTCTTCAAGCGAAACACTCAGCGGCTTTTCCACATACACATGCTTACCGGCATTAAGTGCCTGTAAACACAGAGCGTAATGTCCGCCAGGAGGGGTCAGGTTCCGGACAATGTCAATTTCCTCATGGTGAATCAGTTCATCGACAGAGAGAACAATAGGAATGCCATACTCCTTCGACTTCTGTTCTGCCCGCACCTGCTCCAGATCGGCAACGGCGACCACCTCCACATGCTCAAAACTGCGACAGTTCTTCAAATAAATATCACTGATGACGCCACAGCCAATCAGTCCAACCTTGATCTTTTTCAAGATGTCTCTCTCCATTTCCTTACTCTTTCACTGCTCCTCCAGCCAAGCCCTTGACGACTTTTTCCTGTGAGAAAAGGTAGACAACCAGGATCGGCAAGCTGGCGAGGGTGAGGGCCGCCATCAAGCCCGGTATGTTCACTGAAAATTCTCCTTTAAAATCCTGCAGTCCGAGCGGCAGGGTCATATTTTCAGGACTCGAGATCAGGACGAGGGCAAAAATAAATTCGTTCCAAAGATGAATAAAGTTATAGATGAGTACGGTCATTAACGCCGGTGTCAGCATCGGCAAGATGACGCGCCAGAAAATGCCGAAGTGGCTGCACCCGTCAATCTTTGCCGCTTCCTCCAATGAGGCCGGAATTTCTTGCATGAACTGAGTCAGGATAAAGATGGAGATCGGCAGACTGGACGCGATATATGGCCCGAGAAGCGCCCAGACCGTATCATACAGCCCCATGCTTTGTGAGAGCTTGAAGACGGGAATCAAGGTGGCATGAATGGGCAGCATCATTCCCGCAATAAACAGCAGGAACACGACGCGGTTCAGCTTAAACTTCATTCGGCTTAACGGATAGCTCGCCAATGCAGCGATGAGCATAACCGCAACCACAGCGATGACCGATACGAGGATGCTGTTCAGGAAATAACGGGACAATCCCATCTCGAACACACTCTTAAAGTTTTCAAGTGTAAAGGAAGAAAAAAGAGAATACGGCTTTTCGAAGAACTCGGTCCGGCTCTTTAAGCTGGTGGAAATCATATAAAGAAAGGGATAGCCTGTGAACACAAGCAGGATAAGGGCAATCACATACAGAGGGACTTTTTTTATCGCTAAATTCATGCGTAGGCTCCTTTCTTTTTCCGGTAAAAATCAAGTGCCTGAATGAGGATGGTCACGATCATCGCTAGGAAAAACATAACGAATGCAATGGCGCTGGCATAGCCCATGTTAAAGTTCACGAACGCCTGCTTGAACATGTACGTCCCAAGCAGCTCGGTTCCATGGTTTGGCCCGCCGCCCGTCATCACATAGAAAATATCAAACGCCTTCAGCGATCCGACGATGGCCAGGATGGATGAACTCACGATGGTAGGCATTAACAACGGCAAGGTGATCCGGAAAAACTTTGTGAACGCATTCGCCCCGTCGATCTCTGCCGCCTCATACAGCTCTTCAGGGATGCCGACGATCGCCGCTTTAAACAGAATCATATAAAATGGCGAGAACTGCCAGACGATGACCAGCAATACTGCAAACATGGCCGTATGGGACTGGCTGAGCCACTCGACGTTTTCAAAACCGAACACACTTACGAGCCTGTTGATGATGCCGTTCAAAGGATCGAGCATGAGCACCCACAGCAATCCAACGGCTACCGTGGAAATTAAGAACGGGAAGAAATAAACCCCGCTGAACAGCCGAATGCCCCGGATCGGCGCGAGAAGCATAAGTGCCATGATCAGCCCCAGCGGAATCTGTACAAATATCGAGGTCAGGATGACCCACGTGTTATTCGTCAGCGATGTCCAAAACACGTTGTCTTTTAACAGGTTGACATAGTTCTGCAGTCCAACATACGTACCGGCACCCACACCGTCCCACTTGTAAAAGCTGTAGAGCAGGGTCGAGAAGATCGGGTATAGCACATAAAACACGTACACGATGATGGCCGGTGCCAGAAACAGACTGATGGTTACAAACTTGTTCACTGATTTCCTTTTGGGCCGTACAGCCGGCTGCACCGCTGTATTGGCCGTTCGTACTCCTTTTAATTGCGTTTCCACGTCATCCCTCCTCAGCGTCTTGCCATGTAAGGAATCAAAGGGGCAGCATGCCCCTTTGATTCCTCAACATTTATTCCTTCTTCAAATCTTCCTTCGCTTTTTGCTCCATCTTTTTCGCTGCTTCCTGCGGCGTCATATCCAGACCGAACACCGCTTGTGTCGTATCTTTGTGAAGCTCTGCAAGTTCCGGAGGAAGCGTTTGGTCATATGGCATCTGGAGGTGTGTCGCATTTTTTACGACATCATAAAAACGTTTGGTCATTTCATCTTTTGGAACCACATTATCCACCGAACTTAATGAACCGGTGCGGTCTACATACGCCTGAGCCGTTTCTGTACTGGTCAGCTCCTTGGCAAGCTCAGTGGCCAGCTTCTGGTTTTTGCTGTTTTTCGCAACCGACCATACCGGGCTCGCTGACGCACCCAAGTTCGTTTGGTCGCCTTTGCCGCCTTTAACGGTCGGGAATACGAAGAAATCAAGCTTGCTCGCAAAGTCAGGTGCTTCTTCCTTCATGTTGTTTACGAACGAAATGGTCATATCCATCATCGCAGCTTTACCGGAATACATGAGCTGACGGCCTTGTCCTTCATCATAAGGAATACCATTAAATCCGGAGTTGAACGCTTTCTTCTTCACCATTTCCTGAATGAGTTCTCCTGCTTTCACATATGCCTGATCGTCAAAGCCTTTACCGGTACGATGGAACGCACTGTCAAACAATTCCGTTCCGCCTGCACGGCTGGCGAAGTTCATTAAATAGTACGCGCCAGGCCATTTGGTCTTGTTGGCCAAAGCAAGGGGAATAATGTCGTTTTTCTTGAGCGTATCATTGATCTTGAGCCACTCATCATAGGTCTTTGGAGGCGTTAACCCATATTTTTTGAAGATATCTTTGTTGTAGAACACTACGTCAATGGATAAGCCGAGCGGCAATCCGTACACTTTGTTATCAAACGTGGAATTGTCGAGAGCCAGTTTGTTGAAATGTTCTTTGTCCGTATCAGCCGTAATATCCAGTACCTTGCCCTGGTCCGCAAAGTTCTTGAGCCAGCCTCCGCCCCAGCTGACAAATACGTCCGGTGCACGGTTGCCCGACATGGCAACAGATAGCTTCTGTTTGTAGGCATCGTTTGGAATCGTCAAGAATTTCACGTTCACATCCGGATGCTTCTTCTCAAAACGTGCCACAGCTTCCTGATACACTTTTTCCTTTTCACCCGGATCAATCTGCCAGAACTCCAGCGTCTTTTTCCCCTTGGAACCTGAACCGCTGCTGGAAGCTGATTCCTTTGAACCTCCTCCGTTCAACCCGCATGCTGTTAACAATAGAACACAGACAATGGTCAGCATCAACCCTGCTTTTTTCACAGCTATCCCCTCTTCTCTCATTTAATGATGGTCACGCCGTTATGTAGTTCTTGTTGAGGTATTGAAAACTGATCTCGATGCTTTCAAGCGGTGAACGGCGGCTTTGGTCCTGCTCAACGATCCACCAGTTGACGCCGGATGATTCTCCTTTGTTTAAAATCGGCGTTAAATCTACGCCGCCTGTACCGAGTTCAGCAAAGAACTGTTCGCCGTTAGCTGTCATGTCCTTTAAATGGACAAGCGGTGTTCTTCCCTCGTATTTCTCAAGCCACTTGACCGGGTCTTCTCCCGCTTTTGTAAGCCAGTACACATCAAACTCCGCTTTCATCCAGTCAGGATGGGTTTCTTCCAGCAGCAGCTCAAGCGGCTTTCGGCCATCAGACATTGGTTGAAGTTCAAAATCGTGGTTATGGTATGCGAATGCTAGTCCTTCTTTATGGCACGTTTCCCCGACAGCATTTAGAATGGATACAAGCTGGCGGTAATCCTGTTCAGTGCGTCGTTCCGGCGGAAGGTAAGGACATACGATATGTTTGTTTCCAAGGATGTGCTGATACTCGATGACTGAGTTCAACTCGGATTCCAGTGCAGTCAACGGCACATGACTGGATGCCGCCTTTAGCCCGAGATCATCCAGCACCTTTTTCAGCTCTGAAGCCTGGAGGCCGCCATAACCGGCAAACTCTACGCCTTCGTACCCAATATCCGCGACCTTTTTCAATGTTCCGATGAAATCTTTTTCTGTTTCGTTTCTTAACGTGTACATCTGCAGTGCAACGGGTATGCGATTTGACATGAAAAACCTCTCCTTTTAAACTTATATTTTTAAAATGTAATCGGTTTCATTTTTGAGTCACGATAAACCTTTAAATTTAAAGGTTATGGCCTGTAGTAAAATGTAACCCATTACATACCTAACCGTTTTTTTTGAAATTTGCGCCGCAGGACTCCCGAATGATTAATTCGTTCTCGAGCACATGCTGCCTCTTTCCCATCTCAATGCCGTTAATCTGCTCAAGCAGCAGTTCCATCGCTTTTTTCCCCATCTCAAACGTCGGCTGTGCAATCGTAGTGATTCCAGGATCGTAAATCGCTGATAGCTTGATGTTATCAAATCCAACGACAGCAAGATCCCCGGGGACGGAAAGTCCATTTTCTTTCGCAGCCTTTATTACACCAGTAGCCATTTCATCGTTCGCCGAAAACACGGCGGTTGGCGGCTTTTCAAGCGCCATCAGCTTGGTCATCTGGTTATAGCCGGATTCATGGGAAAAATCACCTTCCTGAATCAAAATGTTGTCAAACGCCAGGCCGTTCTGCAGCAGCGCTTGGCGATATCCCTTCAGGCGGTCCTGACTGACTAAAAGATGAAGCGGACCGGTAATATGAGCGATGCGGGAATGGCCCATGTTGATGAGATGCTCAGTCGCCGTTCGGGCGCTGCTCACATTGTCGATGGTGACCGTTGGAATGGCAACTCCCTCCAGATAGTCAGCGGTAAGAACGACCGGGAACTGTTTCATCACTTCAGTTAACACATTTTTATCCATTCTTGCAGACAAAAGTATCATTCCATCGACTTGCCGCTGTTTCAGATGGTCGAGGTACTCATATTCCCTTTCCACCTGCTTATTCGTGTTTGCGAGCAGCACACGGTATCCATTCTCACCCGCTGCATGCTCGATTCCGCCAAGAATATGGGAAAACACGGTATTCATGATGTTTGGAACAACCACCAGGATCGTATTCGTCTGGCTTCTTCTGAAATGCCTCGCCAATATATTCGGCTGGTAATTCATCTGCTCAATGATCGCCAGTACCTTATCCCGCGTATCCTTTTTCACAGCTTCCGGGTTTCTCAGTACTCTTGAGACGGTAGCCTTCGAAACATTCGCCTTTTCTGCAACATCGCTCATCTTTACCATTGGTGCATCCCCTATACTACAAAGTTTACATTCAACTCATAATGAAATCGGTTACATTTAGTATAACTGAAATTATCTGAATTGCAAGATAATTTTTTATGTCATTTAAAACGAGACTAAAAAAGCCAGAGCTTTTAGTCATCTGAAAAAGCTGGCGCTGTCACTTGATTATTTGAAAACCTTCGAATCTATTTTTTTACACCAAATTCACGCAATGCTTGCTGTACCGTTCCATAGATTTGTATAAGGATAGATCCATTCCGAGCTGAACCACACTCCGGGCAACCTCAGGCCTTACTCCTGTTACGATAGAGCGAACACTATCATTGTGACTATCCTATCTTTCCAGTTGGTTTTTAATGCCATTACTCACGGAAATTCAGATTTTACTCACCATTTTAGCACCTTTACTCACGGAAATTCGGACTTTACTCACCGTTCTGACACTATTACTCGCAAAACACATCATTTTCAAAAATTCTGTCGCTAGAAACTATCACCCTTGCAAAAGCATCTGTTGAGGTATTTCGTATTTTTCCCATCGATTTCGACGAACCTTTACAAATTTCACGAAATTACAGAAGTATTTATACATTCCTGTCGTAAGAAATTTACATAGCTTCGTTATCATAATCCTGTAAAAAACTACATTCACAGGAGGGTTTTGGGTGAAAAGGGCAATGAAATCTTTTCTTTTGTTTGCGTTTGCGTTTTTACTTTTAGGAGGATTGCTGCCTGTTTCGTCTTATGCAGCAGCTCAAGAAGACTCTGTCCGGGAGTTAAGGGTGATGACCTACAATCTCAGGTATTTGAATACTACGGATGCGTCACCGCATACTTGGGCAGAAAGGCGTCCGACCGTCCGCCAGCTGATCCGCAATGAACAGCCGGATATCTTCGGGACGCAAGAAGCTGTGTATCAACAGCTTAAGGATGTTGATGAGGACTTACCGGAATATGATTGGATCGGTTTGGGCCGGGAAGGTGGCAGTAAGGGCGAATTCATGGCCATCTACTTTAACAAAACACGCTTTTCTCCCTTAGAGTACGATCATTATTGGCTTTCTGATACTCCGGATGAGGTCGGATCCATGTCATGGGGAAATACCATTCCGCGCATGGTTACATGGGTCAAGTTTCTTGATAGGAAAACCAATAAGCAATTCTACTTTGTGAACACACACTTTGATCATCGGTCCGTAGAAGCGAGAGAGAAAAGTGCGGCATTAATTGCAGAAAAAATAAAAGAATTTAATCCCGAGCTTCCTGTCTTGTTAACCGGAGACTTTAATACCGGCCCTGATAGCCAGCCTCACCAAACGCTGACGAACGAAGGACCTTTTACAGATCTATGGGATTCTGCAGAAATAAAGAAGAATGAACACCTCGGTACATTTAACGGTTTTCGCGATCCTACGGGGGGAGGCTCCGCTAATAAAATCGATTGGATCCTATCCAATGATAAGGCAAAAGCGAAAAGCATAGAAATATTAAATTATCAAAAAAACGGTCAATTTCCGAGTGACCATTATCCAGTTATAGCTGACCTGACACTTCACTATTAATCTTCCAAGGAGGACTAAAAATGAACGATTCCAATCATTCAGAAAAGCTGAATCGAAGAAGTTTTTTAAAGAAAGCCGGACAAGGAGCGGGAATTGCTCTCGGTGTTTCCATTGCCAATACATTACCAGTGAATTTCGCATCAGCAGCGCCGAGCTCTCTATCTTATCCATTTACACTTGGCGTGGCATCTGGTGACCCATTGCCAGATGGTGTTGTTTTATGGACAAGGCTAGCACCAGACCCGCTGAACGGCGGCGGCATGAAACCCACTCCCCTCCCGGTGCAATGGGAAATTTCACTGGATTCAGCCTTTAAAAAAATTGTACAGCGAGGAACAGAGATTTCAAAACCGGAGCTCGGCCATTCTGTTCATGTCGAAGTCAATGGCTTACAACCTTCTAAGTGGTATTATTATCGCTTTAAAGCAGGTACAGAGATCAGTCCTGTAGGGCGGACAAAGACGGCTCCTGCGCTGCATAGCCAGGTTGATCATCTGACATTTGCGTTTGCTTCCTGTCAAAATTGGCCAGCAGGCTATTACACCGCCTATCAGCATATGGCCAAGGATGACCTGGATCTGGTTATTCATTTAGGGGATTACATTTATGAAGGCACACATAATTCGACCGGCGTTCGGCCGATTAACAAAGAATATCCTGAAATCTATACCATTGACGATTATCGCAACCGCTATGCCTTATATAAATTAGACAGTGACCTTCAAGCCGCCCATGCCAATTTCCCATGGCTTGTAACCAATGATGACCATGAAGTGGATAATAACTGGGCAGGGGATGTGCCGCAGGATCCTGATAAACAATCAAGGGAGGCTTTCTTAAAACGCAGAGCGATTGCGTTTCAAGCGTATTATGAACACATGCCGCTCCGCCGCACGTCCTACCCGAACGGAAGCAGCATGCAAATCTACCGGCGTCTTTCTTTTGGAAATTTAGTCGATTTTAGTTTACTGGATACACGTCAGTACAGAGATGATCAAGCCAACGGTGACGGGTGGGACAGCCCTACACCAGAGTCCATGGATGCGTCGCGTACCCTGCTGGGTGAGAAACAAGAGCGCTGGTTATTGGATGGGCTGGCTGCCTCTCGGGCAAAATGGAAGGTTCTTGCACAGCAAGTCTTTTTCGCCAGACGAGATGGAGCTTTTGGTCCGGATCAACAATCCTTCAGTATGGATGCTTGGGATGGCTATCCCGGAGCACGCCAAAGGATTCTGAACTTTTTAGCGGAGAAAAACATTTCCAACCCGGTCGTTTTAACCGGAGATGTCCACTCGAGCTGGGCGAATGAAGTGAAAGCCAATTTCGACGATGCGAACTCAAAGAATGTGGCAGTTGAATTTGTCGGAACATCCATTACATCCGGCGGAGACGGTGCTGATGTACGGCCTGACACAGCACAAACACTCGAGGAGAATCCCCATATTAAGTTTTTCAGCAACCAGCGCGGTTATGTGCGCTGCAAACTAACCCAGCAGACGTGGCAAACGGATTATCTGGTCTTGCCGTATGTCACAAGGCCGGGTGCTCCAATCGAAACGCGGGCATCATTTGTGGTCGAAGACGGCAAACCAAGTCTGCTGGCAAAGACTGAGCCTGCTTCTGTATAACTAAAACACACCTCCCCACATCCCCGAATCAAAGGCGACTTTCCCCAGGAAAAGTCGCCTTTTTTGCGTTTATTAAAATAATTTCTAATGGAAGAATAACTACCGAAGAGCATATAGCGTACGCGATACGGACAAGCCCCCAGACGATTCAGCGAAAGACCTTATATATCAACAAAACGAATGATTACAAGGATCCAATAAAACTGAGATTGCGATACGCGATACATACGGGAATTTTACTGGATGTGTCTCCGCGTAAAGCCTCGGTTTCCCGGCTCCATCAACATATCGCGAGGTGATATACGATTCATCAAAAAATTCTTTATTATCCTAAAGGAAAGGAAACCCGATATGCGAAGCGATATACAACCGAATGAACGAGCTTTCTCTTCCAAGGAAGTGGCAGAAGTCGTAGCGATAGCCACCCCCACTGTTCGAAAGTACGGCCAAATTCTGGAGCGAAACGGATATGAGTTTTTTAAAGATGGCGATCGGCGTATCTTTGTTCAATCCGATATCGAAGCACTCATAGCGTTACGCGATACGGAGAAGCCCCTGGACGATACAGCGAAAGACCTTGTGAATCAACAAAAAGAAAGATTACAAGGTTCCAATGAAACCGACATGGCGATACGCGATACATATGAGGATTTACCCCACGATGCCAAACCACTGAGGGAAATGTTACTGTTTTTAGCGAACGAACTTACAGCTACACGTGAAATGAATGCCCATCTGACCAATGAGGTGTCTCAGCTTAAAACAACGGTTTCCCGGCTGCAGCAAGACCATCATGTCATAAGTTCCAGCATTGGGAATTCCGCTCAAAAAACGCATGCTAAACTTGAAAATATAACCAAACAGCAAAAGATCCATTACGAAGCATTGCTGCAGCACGAAAAACAAAAAAGCGAATTCTTACAAAACGAATTACAAATTATGTCGGAAGAACAGAGAAAGGCATGGCGTTCACAAAATGATTTTAACGTACGCTTAGAAAATGCGATGCGAAAACCAAAAGGAAAATGGAGGAGACTTCTCTCCAGTTTCATGAAATAAGTGCCTATATAAGGCTCTTTTTTTTGCTTTTGTTTTATAACATTATATGGAAACACAACGTTTTCACGATGAGCTCCCGATTTTGTTTTCTATCGATGTCATTTTTTGCGACCTCTGCAGCCACTGCTTTGAGTTCCTTATCATCCAATTGATGTTCACCGTCCTTACTGCATCCAGTAGGATAAACTTGGATGAATAATAAAAATTCAGCGATAATGTTTGTCTTCACTTGTGCCCTTACCACTTTGGTCCTCTCGAAACCAAGAGGAGGGTGAGCGAGTTTTGAGCTGCGTGTTTTGCTTTTTTTATATTATCCGATATTGTTTCCATTTCATTAATCTTGCGGGTATATTGTCCAAAATAATCCTGGAGTTCCATTTGAAATGCCTTTTGTGATTGACCCGATCTCCAGGAATTGGCCTGCTCAATAATACGTCGGATACCCATCTGCTTTCCTCTTAACCTATTGATGTATAGTCTATACTTCGAGTCCAAAGTTTCTAATTGAGAAATCTCTTCCATTAACTTTTGTTTTTGTTGTAGGAGCTCATAGTCTTGTTTCATGTTTGTGCATCCGCCTCCGCGAAAGCCAGCGCCTTGGTTTCCAAAGTCTTGCATAGGCTATTCGTTTTTTCATTGAACCAGAAACTGAAATCAGAAGAAGAGTGGACTACCTGATTTAAAACATGTTCTTGAGTTTGGATCGCATCTAACGTGTAAACCAATCCTCGAATCTTTTGGCACTCTGCCTCAACCTCATGGGAAAATTGCTTGAGGTCCCTAGCAGTATTCTTTAAGTGTTCGGGGGTAACATCTATGGTAGCTGCTTCCGATGAATAATAGCGTGGTGATTGCCAAATGGATTCACCTGTAGCAGCATTCACCATAATTGGATTGTTCAAGTTGCCATACCGATCAAATTTAAAATGAAAAAGGTTGTGATTCTTTTCGCCAGCAATGGATTGCCACGCCCGATAAAAAGGGTTTTGGTCTTTGTTTTGAATTTCATAAGCTGGCCCAATGTAATAAGTTGAACCGATATGGCCATCGTATTCAACAACCGCTCCAGACCCAATTGAATCTTTAGGATTCACATAGTTAATGATCTTGTCATCAAATTTGCCGGCTTTAACCTCTGCTTGCAGATCATCCGGCAGCAAATGAGTAACATCTGGCGCATTGAACGTCACAGCCTCAAAACCATGTTTCGCGGCAACGAAGCCAGCGAGACCCGCTCCCAATGAATGTCCTGTTAATGTGATGTGAGCTTTCGGATGATCCTTCTTTAAATCCTTTGCCAGTCTCTCAGCTAACGTAAATTGGTTCTTAGGTTTTAGATCAATATCAAGCTTTCCGTCATATGCATAAAATGAAACATCAAAATGATCAATCTTCTTTTTTCCAGCAATATTTACTATGTCTGTATATATGTCATTGGCACCGTTCCCGTACCATCTGTTTGGTTCTGTGCCTCGATAAGCAATGATAAGCTCGTCCTGTCCGTGTTTTGTCTTTGACTCTTTTTTATAGATTGTAGCATCAAAACCGGTGTAATCATCGTGCTGTATGTACTTATCTTTCGCGATAACCTTCCAAACTTGTTCGCCATCTTTTAACGGGATTTTAAGCCTTTTTTCCATTGTAGGCTGATAGCTAGCATTACTTAATGTGTTATAAACTTCGTCTCTTACTCTATCTCCCATTGTCGCACCTCATTTAAATAGGGTATAATTTTATTATATAAAATTTTCCAATCAAATGGAGAGTACAGCATGAAAAAAATACTGTATGCGTTAATAATTGTGAGTATCTTACTAATGGCAGGATGTAAAAAGGAGAACGGCATGGAAGAGGAGGATATCAAGCAAACAGCGGCGGTGGTAGCTAAAGACTTTATGGAGGAACGAGGGAAAACGTTTGTGGTAACAGGTTATGACTTTCTAGATTCTTCCACCGGTTCAATAGTGGTATACGGATACTGTAAGGAAGATAAAGATAACAAAATGCTGATCAACATTAATTACATGCAGGATTTTAAAGTTTTATCTTATGGTGATGGAGTAGAAGATTAGTAGAGCAGGTTTCTTAAAGGGAGCTTGCTCTTTTTTTGTGCAAAAGTCCGTAGGTTTAGTCTTTATCCCGAACGCCTTTCTTGCTGGCATCATAAAGCGGCCTTGAAACAATGAGGCCGCGTCTTTATACGCAACTATCTTTGTTCAACACTTTGGCCAGAGACGACAGTAATGGCATTTCGTTTGCCGGGCTTTACGAAAATCATGGCTACCATGTGAGATAAGTACCTTTGTGCTACATAACCATGAAAATTCTCAAAATAAACTTATAAAGGAAGTAAAAGAATTAAAACAAGAGATAGAACCTGATAAGGAAAAAATAAATGTTATTAAATTAACCTTATCTCATATCGGTAAACGAGATGGGGTTATAGAGGGGATAATATTTATCATTTTTTCTATCGTACTGGGCGTTATTGCTCCTATTTGGAGGGTGCCAGTGGGAAAAACCGAGAACGTTAACGAGAACGATTTTAAAGTTACAGCTGCAGGTAAAAACTAAAAAATACGAAATAAATAGAACCCTGCCAACCTCTCGCTGGCAAGGTTCTTTGTGTCTTTAAAAAGCTGATATTTAAACCAGCAACGAGACCGCTATGCAAACAATTCCCATAAGCACTTTTTTCTTAACTGTCATTTAATCCTTAGTTATCATTAATTTGTTTAATTTTAGATAGATTCACTTTAGGTTTTCTGTTTTCGGTCAGCAATCCGTTGACTTCTTGCTGAACATCGGTAATTTGGGTATAACAAAAGCCACAAATGTAGTCCAGGCTCATGATCGCCTTCGTAATGGATGCATAACGATCTAAAAATTCCTGCTCGTCTTTTACTTGGTTCCCATATCCCCAGCCTTCTTCAGAATTAAAGGCAATGCCTCCGTATTCACTTATCATAATCGGCTGTCCTTTATACTCATATCCTTGTGCCATGGCATGTTTAAAGTTATTAAAGGCAATCTCATTATCCACGATTTTTTCTTTTTCCTTATAGCGGCTTAGAAATTCGTCACCATATTCCACATAGTCATGAAGCGTAATGATATCTGAAACCGTATGCTCCCAACCGTCGTTTACGATGACAGGCCTCATAGGATCCATTGATTTTGTCAGATAATAGATGCCTTCCGTAAATTTTTGCTGCTGTTCATTCGTGTAAATATTCTTTACTCCCCAGGATTCATTGAATGGTGTCCACGTGATAATACTTGGGTGATTATAGTGCTGCTGGACAACGGTCATCCATTCCTCCGTGAAATTTTGGATCGCCTCATCCGAAAACTGATAGGCTGCGGCCATTTCAGACCACACTAACAGGCCTTTCTTATCCGCCCAATACAGAAAACGCTGATCTTCTACTTTCATATGTTTCCTTACCCCGTTAAAGCCCATTTCGAATGTCTTCTCGATATCTAAAATGATCGCCTCTTCTGAAGGTGGTGTAAGATGGGAATCTTCCCAATATCCTTGATCTAACAGCAGTTTTTGATAAATCGGCACATTATTCAATAAAATATTGCCATTCTTTATCGATACTTTTCGCATGCCGAAATAGGACTGTACCCGATCCATTTCTTGTTCCCCATGGTAAAGGGTGAATTCCACATCGTACAAATGAGGATGCTGCGGACTCCAATGCATGACTTTCCACTCGTGGATCTCACTGGCCAGATTTACTTTCATCCTTGCATTTTCACGGTCCACCTTCAAACGAAATTCCTTCACAGGGTGGCCATCAAATGTGATCGATGTTCTTAACGAAAGCTCCTTTTGATCTTGTTGAACATTCGCCAATTTATAGTCGAACTCTACGGAATCCGTATCCAGATCGGGAGTGATTTTAACCGATTGTATACTCGTTTGATTTAAAAACTCCAGCCATACGGTTTGCCATATACCGGTGGATTGTACATACCAGCAGCCAAAGTTCTTATCGATCCATCGTTGCTTTCCTCTTGGTTGATGTTCGTTATGGCTATCCTCTATTTTGACGACTACGTTATTTTCTTTTCCTGCATTTATATAGTTGGTAATGTCAAAGGAAAATGCCGTATATCCCCCTTTATGCTGGCCGGCAAACATACCATTCACCCATAGTTTGGTCACATAATCGGCTGCCTGGAAATGGAGAATGGTTTTTTTATGGGAATACTCTTCAGGCACAGTTACTAACCTTTGATACCAAATATAGGGGCAAAAGGTTTCCTCATGTATTCCGCTGGCCTTCGTCTCATACGTAAAGGGAACGATAATTTTTTGGTTTAATGTTGTTTGTTTGTACCACTGCTCTTCTTCTCCGCGATTCGCCTGATCGAACTGAAAATCCCATTCTCCATTAAGATTCAACCATTCTTTTCTCTCAAATTGCGGTCTGGGATATTCCTTGCGAATGTTCACTTCCATGATCAACAGCTCCTTGATAAATTAGTTGGTTTGCTCTATCTGGCTATGTAACTTCGAAATCGTTTTATTTTTTGCCAAGGCCAATATTCCGCCCGAAAGAAAAAGAACAGTACTCAAGAAATCCATAAAAAAGTAGGATGCAACACCTAATAAAATAAACCAGAATGAGAGTTTTACTTCCACTTTGTCATCTTTAAAGTTTCTTGCCAGATAAAGATTCAATAACCCTAAAGCTACAAAAAAGAGGCCGAATGTTACCGCAAAGCTATATAAACTGCCAAACAAGGATTCCACCGCTTTCATTTGCGCAAACTGCGTTTCTTGAATACCGTTACTTTGTGATTTGATATAAGATCCATAGATAAACATGGTAAGCAGACCCGAAAGCATTTGCCATGCCGATCCGATGATGATCAGTTTTCTTTCCAGTTTTCTATTCAAAGCGTTTCCCCCCCTATCCTTTTACTCCAGAAGATAAAGACATCGATTGTAAGAAATAACGCTGAGTAAACAAATACAAAATAAAGGTGGGGACGATTGCAATAATAGCGGCAGCCATCGCATGTCCGATATCTGTGACATACATTCCTTGCAGGAGCTGCAGCCCTGGTGTGATCGGCATTTTATCAATATCATTGAACACGATCGAAGGCCACAAAAAGTCATTCCATGAACTCGTAAAAGTAAATAACGCCACAACGGTTAATACGGGTTTGATGAGGGGGAGTGTAACCTTCGTATAAATTTGAAAATCGTTGGCTCCGTCGATCCGCGCTGATTCATCCAGTTCAATCGGAATCCCGATCATGAACTGTCTTACTAAAAAAACATTAAACACCGCTGCCGCTCCTGGAACGATCGCCGCCCAATAACTATTGACCCAACCGAGGGTATCAACAATTTTATACAACGGGATCAGGTTCACAACAGCAGGGAACATCATGGTTGCCAGCAAGAAGGAAAAAAGCCAGTCCCTTCCCTTAAATCGCAGCCGGGTATATCCATAGGCTGCCATTGAAACAACAACCAATACAAGAATGGTCTGTGTGACAGAAATGATCATGGAATTCATAAACCACTTGGCTACAGGAGCACTTGTGTTATGAAAAAGAACGTCCTGGTAATTGGTGATGACCCAGTGGATGGGCAGCATCGTAAAACCAAAGGTTTGGATATCGATCTCATTTTTAAAGGATGTAAAAAGTGACCAGGCGAGAGGGAATATCCAGATTAAAGTCATGCATAGCAGAAAAATGAATGAAATCAGGGTGGAGATGTTTACTTTTTTCAATGGTACCCGCCTCCTACTTCCTCTCTCTTAATAAGAAAAATTGAATAACCGAGACAGCCATGATGCACAGACCAAGGATAACCGCCATGGCCGACGCAATTCCTGCGATGGATTGACCCGATCCAAAGGCATTCTGCTGGATATACATAAGCAGCACGGTCGTTGAACTGGAAGGACCCCCCTTTGTGAGCATGAGCGCCTGTCCATAGATATTAAACTGGGCGATGGTGGTAATGACGATCGTGAACAGCAGCTGATTCTTTATACTTGGAAGAGTGATGTGGAAAAACTTTTGCAGCCTGCCTGCCCCGTCCAGTGACGCAGCTTCATAGTATTCTTTGGATACTCCGTTTAATGCTGCCTGGTAAATGATCATGTTCCCGCCGATCCCCCACCAGACGGTTACAACGACGAGTGCGATCCATGCGTAAGGCTGTGTGCCCAGCCAGTTGGGTGAGGAAGTGAAGTAATGGTTGATAGGTCCAAACGAAACGTTAAACATCATGGACCAGATGATCATGACAGCTGAAATGGAAAACAATACGGGCAAGTAGAAAATCGCTTGAAAGATCTTCATCCCCTTTGGTTTCACATGGAGTGCAGCAGCTAAAAGCAAGGGGATAATGATGCACGCAGGAACCGTAAAAGCCACAAATTTAAAGGTATTTCCCAGTCCGGTATGCAGCTGGGTGTAGAACGTTGATTCTTTATTTAATAAAATTTCCTTATAGTTATCCAGCCCCACAAACTCGGGAGTATTGACCAAATCCCAGTTCGTAAAAGAAATGTACACACCAAAAAATATAGGGATAAGAAAAAATAAAGCAAACAACAAAAGATGCGGCCCGATAAAAATCATGGGCGAAAAATTGATTCCTTTCCGATGCGGCTTACCCATGGCTGGTGAAAGCACGTCTATTCTCTTTTTTTCTGTCAGCTTAAGATCCATATTTTTTCTCCTTCTCTTTTAGTAGAAGGCAATAGAAGAAATCCTTCCATTGCCTTCTATCCATTCTGCTGGAGACCTGGTTCCTCTTACTTATCCTGAGCGATCTTATCCTCCACGGTTTTTTGGGAATCCTTTAGAGCCTTTTTAATATCGAGCTTTCCAAATACCGTATCGTTGCCGATCTTGTCCAGTTGTTCAGAGATATAGCCGTTGTATTTGTAGTCAAAGATTTTTAACGATTTTTGCTCTGTTGCATCTTTAATCAAGAACGATTGAGGCATCTCGTGATATTTGGGATTATCCAATGTAGCCAATGCTGCCGGGTTTTGCCCCGCTTCTGCCCATGGAAGGGAGTTATCCCTTACCCAGTTAATAAACTTTATGACGCCCTCTGTTTTCTTCTTGTTTCTTTCAGGGTTTTTAAGAAGTACAAATTGGTGGGAAGAACTCCAGTTCACCATTTTGTTCTTGTCATCACTTAGCTGAGGGAAATTTGTCATTCCCCAATTTAAATTCTTTGCCTTCTTAATATCATTTTGCATCCAGATTCCTTCAGGGTAGAAGATCGCTTTTCCAGATTTAAAGGCTTGACCCGCATCCTGGCCATCTTTATTAGTGATGCCTGACTTTACAAAACCATTGTAGAGTTTTAACGTGTCTACGGCTTGTTCCGTGTTTAACGTCGGCTTCGTGCCATCACTCGTAATGCTTCCACCCATTTGGCTGTACACCGACAAGAAGGCAGGCTTCATCCAAGTAACAGGCGCCGCTATAATGCCATCTTTTTTCGCTTTTAATCCTGCTTCCTTTATTTCATCAAATGTAACGATATGATCATCAAGGGCATGTGGCGCATATTTGGCAGCCAGATCTTTGTTGTAGTACATAACAAAGCTATGCACATCCAAAGGGACGCTATATCGCTTATTGTCCAGGCCGCCGATATCCCAGCCCGCTTTCACATAATTTTCAGCTTTGATTTCAGGATATTTTGCAAGGGAATCATCCATTGGAATCAGCATATCCTTGTCCACAAATTGTTTGATCCGCTCAGCATGAACAATGTTTAAATCAGGGATGTTTCTGCCCGAATTGACAACGGTAGGGATCTTTGCGTACATATCGGCTTCTTTTAGTGAGATATTTCTCACTTTAAACTTCGGATTCGTTTTGTTATAGGCATCGACCATCATCTGCATGTTTTTGCCATCTGGACCTACAAACGGATTCCAAAACACAATTTCATTTTTTCCTACCTTATCAGACGATGAACTTTGACTGCACGCCCCTAAGGAAAGAATAAAAATAACGATGATCATACAGCTGATCATTACTTTGATTTTCTTATGCATCTTGAATCTCCCCCTCGTTAATTAGTTAAGGCCGTTGGAAAAACAGAAAACTATGACCTGCTTGATCACTTAAAACCGATAGTTCCCCCTTCCTGACCAAAAGTTTAAACATTCTGAAAATTTATGTTGCTAATCCCCGATGCCGCAAATAAAAATCCTGTTTTTTTCATAACAAATACTGTAGTATTTAATACAAATATTATGTTTGAAACAGTATTGTTGTATTAATTGTTAAGATAACGCTTTCATATTGATAAGTCAATATCTTTTTACATTTCCAGATATTCCTTTATTATGGAGCTATATGGTTCTCCTCATAAAAATAAGATAGGGGCTGCATTTTCTTGCTTGAACTAACAATTGATGAATCAGACGCTTTGATTAAGGTCGCTCACGCGCTCTCGTCAAAGGTAAGAATCGATATTCTAAAATTATTAAATACGAAAAAAATGAACATCAATGAAATCGCGGAACAATTAAATCTGCCCGTTTCTACAATTGCTTTAAACATACGGGTTCTAGAGACTGCCGGGATCATTTATACGGAACTGCTTCCTGCAACGAGGGGGACAATGAAGGTTTGTTCGCGGGTTTTTGAAGATATCCATATGGATTTAAAGATGAGTACTGGTTATGGCCATAAAGAAAACATGTATCAGCTGGAAATGCCGATTGGTCATTATTTTGATGCTAATATTTCGCCAACCTGCGGAATCATTACGAAGAATGGGGTACTCGATCCCTTGGATGAACCTGCATTATTTTACCATCCGGAAAGAATGAATGCTCAACTGATCTGGTTTCGCAAGGGGTATATCGACTATCGATTCCCATTGCAGCTGCCGCCTAATGCAAAGATTCAGTCTGTTCAATTTTCAATGGAGCTCTGTTCAGAGGCACCGCACTATGACCATAATTGGCCTTCCGATATTACGATATGGATAAATGATACAGAAATCTGTACGTGGACATGTCCCGGGGATTTTGGTGAAAGGAAAGGGAAATTAAACCCTGTATGGTTCCCAACGGAGGGGCACACGCAGTATGGTCTTTTAAAAACCTGGAAAATTAACGAAGAGGGAAGCTTTTTAGATGAAATACTGGTTTCTCAAACTTCGTTAAAAGATGTACTTGTCGATAAACAAAAACATCTGAATTTCAGAATCGGTATTAAATCCGATGCTCCGAACATTGGGGGGATCAACCTGTTTGGAAATCAATTAGGTGATTATCCCCAGAATATTTTAATGAGAGTGATTTATTCTTAATTGAAAGGCTCTGTTAAATAAAAATGTTGATATTAAATAACTTGAGGTGAGGGGAGAAAGCAAATGAGCCTGGAACTGATGGATATTTTTCGCATGGAATTTGACTTTAGTTGGGATACTGAGACCTGGTTTTTACCTTTAGAATCTGCTCTTGAGGGTTTAAATTCCGCAGATGCAAGCTGGCAGCCTCCTGGAGGAGGGAATACCATTTGGCAAACGGTGAACCATCTAAATTATTACAACGCCCTCCTTGTTAGACAAATCAATGACACAACGCCCAAAAAAAAGGCATCTGATAACAAGCCTTCATTTGGAGATATTGGGGAACCACCAAATTTGAAATGGCAGGCAGTCTTGGCAGAGAATACCTTTGGGGATATCGGGGACCCAGCCGACTCTGAAAAATGGAAGGAAGTCTTGGCAGAAACACGCCTGATTTGTGGAAACTTGCGTCAATCACTGGCACAAGTTAATGACAGTCAGCTGGATGAGGAACTTGTTGGGGGCCTGTCTCGTCAAATTTTACACAACGTATACCACATAGGACAAATTGTATTAATCCGTAAACAACAAGGCTCTTGGCCAAAGGAGCGAGAATAATTTGTATATACGCGATAGGGCGCAATTCTAAAGCATTGGATTGTGCTCGTTATTACATTATAGGGAGCTTCCATAATTTCTTGCAATTGACCAATATTATTTTTAAACTCTTCGTAAGAAATTTTTTGGTAACATTAAAAGTCCCTTGGCCAAATTCATTCGGATTCATATTTTTTATTCTGGTTCTCATAAAACTCAACTTGATATCCTTCTGCCGAATTTTTATTCATATTCCCTATTCTTTTAATATTACCATTCGAATAAAACTCAACATATCTTCCTTGTTTTACACCGTTTTCCACAAAGAAATAACTCTCTAATTTCCATTTTCATAAAGATCATACGCTAATCCGGTAAACAACCTCTCTTTGCCGTCAGCCGTATACTCTACTATTCCTAAATCATAAGGACCACCGTAATCCAGATGTTCTTCAAACTCCACACCGTTTTGTAAAATATAATCTTTTGTTAAATACCTTCGACCATTCTTAGAACCTCCATGAGAATATTTAAAAACTTCTACTCATTTTATATAAGCAGAAGTTTTTTAACTTGGAATATGTTCTCTCTTTACTTCAAATCATTCAACAGGGCCTGAAAATTGTGTAATTAAATTGAGATGCTCTCTGAGCTTAACCTTTTGTAAATTTGCCGCCACCTCTGGACCACCTAAACTTAAAAGCGGAACATAGCCAAAACATTCGTCAAAAGCGGGTTCTCCATATTTTTGAACGGCCTCTGGATATGGCATCCAGTCAAGAGCCTCATTTAAAAATGTCTCGTCACTCAAATTTTTAATAAAAATATCAAAATTACCTCCGACTACTTCCACTAAATTCTTTCTATAATTTAGCAACATTAAATAGTCGTCTTCCCATACCAAAATGTCCCCCATAGCTGTTGTAAATAGAGGTATCGCTTTCTCTTCACTGATATATGTTTCATCTAATAATTCCTGATAATTATTTGGATTAATGATTCTTAAATACCCATTTTTTATTGTACCAAAGCCGTACTGAGTCCATAACTCAATCATTTGCTTTGGGATGTTATTCTTATATTTTTCAATAACACTTTGAGGAGCTTTTTCTACGAGAACAAAGTCACTGGTAAACATATAACCCTCTCTGCAAGTATAAATTTTTTCAATCATTCCCCTGTACAATATACAAAAAATCAGCAGCCCCGCTTGAAGGCCACTGTTTGATAATCTTTCTGTCCTTCTTTAACCATAATAAATAAAATAATTTCACACTCTAAAAATATGCATAACATTCCTAGAAATTAATCTTCACTATACATTAAATCATCTAACGCTTGATTTTGTCGTTGAATTTCTTTGAATCTATCAAATCTATTCATCAAGTATTCAATCGATACTTCCTTATTTTTAGCAACTTCACCATCAAACAGTCTTATATTTGCATCAATATTTATCAATTCATTAATTAATTTTTTTAGTTTTGCATCGTCTTCCTCATCTTTAAATAGATCACACTCCATTATTGGACTACCATTGCCTATTCTTTTTTTTATCTCAGATAGTCCTAAATTCGTATTTTTCCTTATTGTGGATATATATTTCATTGAATTTTCATCTTGTTCAACTACTAAAAGTATTACTGACATATTTATATCCTCCTTAAAAGTCATTATCGACGGAATCATTTAGAGGTTTACCAGGTAAGCTTTTCTTATAGCTACCACCATGCCATCGATACAAATGTTCTCTAAATGTTACTGGATATATAATTTCACCTTTCCATCTGGAACATAGTGTTCATAAGGCTCAGGAAAAGAAGATATCAATTCTTTATCGTCAAAGTTCACATATAGAAAAGGCTGCATATCGTAAATGTGATCGTATGATTTCTGCACCATAATGTTATGTAACTGCTGATTGCTCACCTTGAATTCACTAAGCCTTTGGAGAAAATCTTCTGCTGTATTTTCGTTAACGACAGCAATATCAAGTCTGTCTGAAAAATCATCAGGATTATGAATTTCGAATCCCTTCTCAAAATAACTCGATATTAATTTTTTCAAATCTAAATACCATATCTCCTTATCAGTAGCATACCATTGTTATAAATTTTTATATTTTACTAGTACTATGATCGTCTCGGCAGGATTGATGTATCTCCCCCTCGTTTCTTTATTTTACAATACCCTTCATTGCTCCACCCATATGATTAAATTTCTTCCACTTCTGGCCAAATGTAAAAAATCTCGAAAGGAATATTCCACCAATCAAGATTTTCTCATCATTTTTTACCAGCATTGATTTCTTGTATTAATCATCACCTAAAATTCTATCATCTAACTTTTCTCTGTCTTCAGCAATTTGTTCATAAGAACTAATAAGGTTACTTATATAATCAATTTGAACCTCTCTATTATCTTGAAACAAATGTACAGTTGCTCCTTTACTTATTAAAGCATCCATTGTTTTTTTAAAGTCTTTTAATTCATCTGTATCAAAATAATCACATTCAAGTACAACATTATTATCTTCTATATTTCTTTTAATATCTTGAATACTTGTTCCATTACTCTGTCTAATAATGGATACATACTTTAATTTATTTGAATCGTCTTCAATTTTCAGTCTCATTTTACCCATGAATTTCCCTCCTAAATTGCTGACCAGGGGTTTTACTCGAATAAGGTCGGGTCAGTAAGAAAACAGCAAATCTTTACTAAAAAACATCCCGTTACCTCAACACCATCAACTTCAAGAGTCACCTCTTCCTCAATATTCGAATCCAGGTCTTTACCAAGAGCCTCGTAAATCACTGTCACACCTCACTCTTCTACAGACCTTATTAATTCTTTTAATAATTTTTCAGCTTCATGCATCTCCCCTAACAGAGAATTTTGATAATCGTTATAGCTGTCCATATACGCTTGCACACTGCCTAAAATAATGATCTGCTTAATATCCCCTTGGTTCTCTAACAGTTCTAAAGCATTCTTATATCTTTTGGTTATAAGTTGTAAAATTTCAGTATTGTCATGAACAGCTTCTTTCTGTAATTTGTTAACCACTACTCTCAACTGGTCGATTAACTGCTTTTCATTATCCTTAAAGTCATCTGCATTTTCATTTATTCGCTGAATTTCTTCATACCTATTAAAACGATTGATCAAATAGTCAACCGTTATTTCGTTATTCTGATGTATTTCATCCTGAAAGAGTTTGATCTTTGCGCCAGCATCGATCAGCTCTTTTATTAACTGTTTTAGTTTTACATCGTCATCTGTATCATGAAATAACTTACACTCCATGATTGGTTTATCCTTCCGAATCCTTTTTGTTATTTCTGCTGATCCTAAATATGTATTCTTCCTAATTACAGGTATATACTTTTTAACATTTTCATCGTGTTCTACCACTACAAGTACTACTGACAAATCCAGCCCTCCATTCACCGGGTTTTAAAGCTTATGCCCGTAAAAGTATTTTTGTCCTTTCTCCCAATTTACAGAGGAGATTCTGTTGATATAATCAATAAATTCTTTGTACTTGGTTGCATTAATACGTGTGTTATACTCTCCAGGCACTTTTTCACCCGTATAAATCGATAATAGAGAATGAATAGAAAATAAACCTTGAGAGGCCTTTGCCTATCAAGGTCACATTATTTCTAATACTCGCCTAGAATATGTAAATCAAAAAATCTGTTTGTTATTAAAGTACTGTTTCAATTGCATCACTCAACATGGAATCAAAGCTATCATATGACTGAATTAACGTTCCTGAAGGTTTATCGAGTTCCACATAAAGTTGTTCCTTTAAGTCAAAACAATACCATGCTGTATCGGAATCCCCATAAAATATATATTTTTTTTGCCAATCATTTTCATACCAAATTTCATTGGTCTCAATAAACCCATGGAGTTCTTCATCGATTTCATTATCTAAAAAATCTTCATCAATCCCATAGATTACTAAACCATTAAAATCTAATCCATTTACTTTTTGTAGAAACTCAATATATGACTGGGTAATTGTAATGTTTCCTAATCTCTGATGAATATTATCATTCATTTTTCTAATCTCTGTATCTAAAGCAGGTTCCCTGAGTGAACTCCCATATTTTTTTTCGATTTTTTCTATTTCTATCAGCAAGTCTTTCCATTGAGGCATATCTACTCTTCCCTTCTTTTTAGTTTTGGTGGGTAAACATTATCCTGAAACAATGGCCAATGTATTTTTTTACTTTCGGTTGGAGTTAATCCTCTTGTTAAGGAGTTCTGTTCATTAGTAACCGCTTTATGATAAGGGTCATTCTTTATCAACACTAAGTTGTTTAAATTATTTGTGCCACCATCGTCCAAAGGTAAGTTATGATGGACTTGCCAGCCTTTTGGATTAAGACCATCTTTCATTCTTGCAATATCACCTTCAGTTAAACCAGCTTTTCTAAGATGTTCAACTCTCACTGGGTCGTTAGCAAACCCTTTAAGAAAATTTTTCCTAACAGAACTGTTAAATTCTTTCCTAAGTTTAGCTGTTTCTTCTGGAAGTCTCTTAGTGTATTTAATTTCTTCTACCCTTACACCTTCAAAATGAATTTTTTCTCCTTTTAGGGTTCCTATAAAATGATTATTTGTTTTACTACTTATTTTACTGACATCCGCCGACCCAACAACCCTTCTCGCAGCCTGCCCTTCCTTCGCCACTCCAATCACTTTATCCGCCGTTCGTACGACTTTGAATGCCTTAACACCCTTCCCGATAGGGGTAAGCCCAAAGACAAACATTCCTCCAGCCAAAACCCTGCCCCATCCCGAGATTTTTTCTCCTGTAACCGGGTCAATGCCTGTGGCAGCACGTTGAGCATCATAGACGCCGCTTAGTTCCCCGGCTGCGTCTTTAGCGAGTTTTCCTGCATCAATGCCATCTGTCTTGCCGGGATCCTTGAAGCGGTCGTCGTACTTTGCAAGGATCGCTGTGGCCTGAGTGAGCGAAAGCGGAACGTTATCGGCACCGGAGGCCTTATGGGCAAAATAGGAGAGCCAGGCTGCCTGGTATTCGAAAGTCTGTACGATCATTTTGCTCGTTTCTTTTATACTACCATTTATGGCGGAAATCTGCCCTGAAAACGGAGGCGGGAATTCAGAATGTGAGAGTATGGAACTAGCTTTTTCAGTCTCTCTTTCCAGGCTGTGCTGAAGGTTCTTCGCCCGGTTTTGATGCTCCAGCATCCGTTTGGACAGGCTTGCCAGCCGATTAGGTTCTATTTTGATTTCCATGAAGTCCCTCCTGCCTTATTTGGTTGATTCCTGCTTCTTCAGTGCTTCTTTAATTTCGCGAAGGGACACCATTAACTTGGAACGTTCGCCCTCCAAATAAGAAATCCAGTAATCTATGTAATAGACCTGCTGTCCGATGTCACCCTTAAAGCTTGAAAGGGTCTTATCCAGTGACTCATACATGTCCTTATATTCCTGCTGCTTCTTTCCCTTCCAGGTGTCTTCCCGCGTTTCCTGAGTCACATCACGAGCAATATTCTGAGACAGCGTATTTGTCTCTTTTTGCAAGGTAAGAAGGCCTTGCTGAACCTCTTTAATCTGTTGTATATCCTGATTAATCGTTTCAATCTGCCTTTGTACACGGACACCATCCATAAACCCCAGCATACCGATCATCCTCCTTTCGTCCTTAGCTCTTTACCGTACAAATCCCTATATAGTTAGTCACCATCATATTTTACCTTATTTTGTTAAACCTTTAACTCTATCCTTTTTACCAACCTTTATGTAGTTACCTAGGGCTTTTGACACCTATAGACGCTCTTATAAAAAAATATACAAAGTGATGCCCCCTTTTCCCTCTTTTTCTCTATTTAAAGAGTGAATATCTTTTTAGAGAGGAAGAGCGCAATGTTGCCTGGAAAGATTACAAATTTTAAAGAGCTGAGTGAGTTCCAAACGGTAAAAGAGTTCAATGAATCAAACAAACACTTTTTGAAGGTACATGGGGAGAAGTTTACGAAGGGGGAGTTGATCGCCTTTCACCAGCTCACACGATATAGTGTCAAAGTCATTGGCGTATGCAATGCAAGAATTGGTACGCTAGTTTCTGCGTGTCATGAAAAAGGCGGCATTTCCCGTTCCACGGTTGAACGCATGCTGCGCAAAGCAAGAAAGTTTGGAGTCCTTTCCATCCATCACACCATCCGGAACAAGGGCGGTTATGCCCACAACATTTTTGTATTCCATCGTTTTGACAGACCGCTTCCGCAAAAATTGACGGGCCGGCAAAGTCCCCAAACACCTAGCAGCACTGTGAAAAATCCCGACATTTCAGTATCGGAAACTAAAAACCTAGAAACAAAAGAAATAAAGAAATTAACAACCAAAACCCTACGTAAGCAACCCGCGTTTTCTCCAACATTGGATTATTCATATCTTCCTGACTACATACCCATGGATTTTATTTCTGCGGTCAAACCCTTCTTCACAACCGCTGCAGAAATTTGTTCACTTTGGCAGAAGGCGCGAATTGCTTATAAAAAATTGCAGATGGAACGGCCGCTGGAGTTATTGGTTCCAGATGTGATTCAGGCTTTTAAGATCACGGTTTACCAATACAAACTGCGAAAGATTAAATCAACGTTCTCCCAATACTTCTATGGTGTTCTCTATGGGATTTTAACCGTTGAGCGCAGAAGAGAGCGGTATGCTGAGGTTCACACGTATGATTGGCTCAATGCAGATGAATCCGCATTATAAAAATACTGTTGGGGGTGAGTCATGGCAATTATTCGAATAGAAGAAGTAAAGTTAAACGACATTGCTTATGATTTTAAAATTTTCCCTTCTAAAGCCACCATGGTAAAAAAATACAGGTTAATGACTAATGGAGTTACCGGCCCTCTGATTAAATTAGAAAAAATGAGTGACTGCTACTATGTAGTGGGGAATTTTGAATACTTTTTTAGCTGCTTATATATGGAGGCTAACGGGGTATTTCTATGCAACGTATCAACCTACGAAAACAATGACAAGATAGATCGTTATATTCGAACGCTTAATAACTTGTTCGTAGAAGGATGCCGATATTGGAGTTTGAAAAACTTCTATATAAAATGCATTCTAGCCGATTCCAACTGGGACATCTCTTCCTTATCTCATAGACTAAAGGTGGACCAGGCAGACCTGGAAAAATTTATATTACATCCCTCCCTGGGTAGAAATGAAAAGTTTGCCAACTCATTAGGCGAACAACCGTTATTCAACTACATTAAAAACTCCCCATTAAGCGCGGAAAATAAACATTTTCTTTTTTCACTCGCCTCTAAGAATACAGTAAGGTTAACTCAAAAAGACGTTTCTACCTTTATTGATTATCACATGAAACAAGGAAATACCTTTAACTGCTTTCACCCTGATGCTGAGAACATCTTCTGGGAAATTGTTAACTATATGGACCATGTCAAGAATGTGCATTGGCGAGATATTGAGCAGCGTTACTTTACGAATCCATTTGTAGTAAATAAGGATCTCCCGGGTAACTTAAAAGTAAGTACTCATGTTAAATGACAAACTTAATTATCTCTTTTTACCATTCAGATAGGTGGACAACCCAATATAAGGAGTATATTGCTTTGGAGTAGGGTGCTTATGAACAACAGGAGGCTTTGGCTGTGGATAAAAAATCTTTAGAATTTGCTTGGCACCATTTAAAGACATACTTACTTTGGGATTACGATGATTAGGATTAGATTCTATCACCTCTAATGTTTTCCGGTCTTCTTTCGTGGAGGGGAGATGAAATAAAAAATCATCAACTCTGATTAGCACATCCAATTGCCGCCACGCCTTTCCCGGGTTCGGGGAATAATGTAGACCTAATTTGTGAGCACGGCCCTCTTTCAGCAATTGCTGAATTGCCCTCTGCTTAATGGAGTAGAGTGAAGGTGCATTCTTCGCATGTTGGTTTATAATATGAATCGCTGAAGCTATGACTTTGATTTCCGTTTTCAATATGTGTCCCCCTTAGATACTTGAAAAAGCATCCATTCTAGGGAATCGATGCTTCTCCTTTTTTGGCTTACATTCATTACATCGATGGCTCGTGACCTCTCGCTTTAAATTGCCTCAGCAGCACATACACCGAAATAATTCCCATCGTATCAATAATTACATCATACAAACGGCCATCCCGTCCAAAATACAGCTGCATTACTTCGGTAAATACAGCAAATCCAAAGGACAGAACCACAGCTCGTCCATGCTTTTCTAACCAGGCAAAAAGCAAAAGATCAAGGATGGCAAAACCTAAAAAGTGTCCGGTTTTAATAAGAATAAAGTTAGGATGGATCAGGGTAATGTCCGAGAAACTGAAGAAGTGAGAGAAGTCAGGTGATGTCAGTCTAAATTCAATAATGTGGCTTCCTAACAGTGCCTCAAGATTGTCCGTAAAGGTATGAATACCAAGGAAAAGGGTCCAGGCAACAACGATAAGAAATTTAAATGTTTTCATATTTCATTTATATCCATATTAGCTCTACTTCATAAGCTCTTCTGTTTTATACCCATTCACATTTTTCTTCTGCCAATTCCATGCATCGGCACACATTTCGTCGATTCCCTTCTCTGCTTTCCAACCAAGATCATTTCTTGCTTTTGTCGGATCAGCATAACTCACAGCAACATCCCCAGATCTACGATCAACTATTTTATACGGGATAACTTTCCCTGTAGCTTTTTCAAAAGCTCTAAGAACTTCAAGAACACTATAACCATTCCCGGTTCCCAAATTATAGGCTTCAATTCCAGTACTATTCAAAACTTTATCTAAAGCTTTCAAATGGCCCTTAGCTAAATCAACTACATGGATATAGTCTCTGACACCTGTGCCATCTATAGTGTCATAGTCATTACCGAAAATTTGTAGTTCATTTAGCTTACCAACTGCCACTTGTGTGATATAAGGAGTTAAGTTATTGGGAACTCCGTTGGGATCCTCTCCGATAAGGCCGCTCTCATGAGCACCGACTGGATTGAAGTAACGCAGCAAAGATATGCTCCACTCAGAATCTGCTGCCTGTAGGTCACGAAGAATCTCCTCAATCATAAGTTTAGTACGACCATAAGGATTAGTTGCCCCAAGCTTTGTATCTTCTGCAATAGGCACTTGGTTGGTTAAACCATAGACTGTTGCAGATGAACTAAAAACCATCTTCTTCACATTAAATTTCTTCATTATCTCAGAAAGAACAAGAGTCCCTGTCACATTATTTATATAGTAATGTAGTGGTTGAGCAACTGATTCACCGACCGCTTTTAACCCTGCAAAGTGAATGACAGCTTCGATAGAATATTGTTGAAATACTCGTTCCATCTCTAGCTTATCTAATAAGTCAACTTCCTCAAAAGCAAACGATTTGTGTGTTATCTCTTTGACTCGATTCAAAGACTCCACTTGGCTGTTAGATAAATTATCTAGAACTACAATATCATATCCTTCATTTAGAAGCTGAACACATGTATGACTTCCGATGTATCCAGCTCCTCCTGTTACTAAAATCATCATGATATCCTCCAAGTTAATTTTTTCACATAAATAGTTTTATAACTTTTTCATAGCATTATAAGAATAGTTCAAAAAACAAAAAGAAGACTTAATAACATTTAATTTTTCTAGCTTTCTATACATATTCCAAGTTTTTCTTGCTGCTTTAATCTTATTTCTTGAAAGGGACCCTTTAGTTTTCCTATAAAGTGCTAGCTCTTCTTGTATCCCCACTGCTTCACTACCAGATCTTAATATTGATAACCACAACGCTGAATCTTCTGGACAATCCCTAAACTCAGGCATTCTTACATCACCTGTTTTTTCTCTATTAAACACAACTGTTAAACAACCAATAATTGTATTACCTAACAGTTGTGCATAATTAATTTTTTCAGGTACTTTTATTACTTTGCTAGTTAATTCACCGTTTTCTTCGATTATCCGATAATTACTAAAAGTCAGGATCAAATCATGTTTTTCCATTATTTCAATTTGTCTTTCTAACTTAGACGGCAGCCAAAGATCGTCACTATCTAAAAAAGCAATGTATTTTCCTTCTGCATTTTCCATAGCTATATTCCTAGCCTTTGCAGGACCAACATTATTGTTTAGTTCAATTAGTTTTATTCTATTATCTGTTTTTTTTAGATTATTTATTAATATAGTGCTATTATCTGATGAATTATCGTCAACAATTATTAACTCCCAGTTGTTATATGTTTGACTCTGCACTGATTTAATTGTTTCTTCAATAAACTCTGAAGCATTAAAACAAGGGGTAACTATAGATACTTTGGGTAAGTACATATTAAAACTCAACTCCTTTAATTTAATAATGTATTAATATATTGAAAATTCCTTTTACAATTTCCTTCTACTACTTCATTAAAATACATGTTTACTTTTTCTCTCTCATCTCTATAGTAGTTTTCGTTCTCAATTAGACTTTCTAATTCAATCAAAAAATCTTTTTGATTTAATGGTTTCGGTCCAGGTGCAAACATTTCATAATCAAAGTTAAATCCTCTTAAAGTAGAATATTCCTCTAAATCGTAGGGCAAGAATAAGATTGGTCTTTTTAATAATAAATAATCAATATACATTCCCGAATAATCGGTAATAAGCAAATCAAAGATATTTAAAATTTCCATAATGTCTTCGACCTTATCGTTATTTAAAAATTTAATCCTTGATGTTTCTTTAAAAAAATTAGAAGAAGAGGCTTTGTGCCCTCTTATAAGTAAGAGTAGTTGTTTAGTTTCAAGAAAATCATTAATCTTATTAGCATCAAAATCTTCAAAAGGAAAATACTTAGTACTACCTTTATCTCGCCATGTAGGAGCATATAAAATAACATTTGTAAATGAAGGAAGAGAGCTAAAATAGGAATTAAGGATTTCTTTGCTTTTAGGTATCATAATTAAATCATTTCTCGGTTGACCTAGCACTAATACCCTTTTCTCTTTTACTCCCATGCTCTTAGCCATTAGTGGTATTAATTGCCGTGAAGTAGTTACCACACTAGTATAATTCATAGAAAAAATAAGTTTAAAAAATAATTTATTTATTAGAGGTTTATTATTTTCTAATAGACATACTTTTTTTAATGGTACGCCATGCCACAAATTTATTATCTTTCTTCTTTTACCGATAAAAGGAAAGTACATAGGCAACCCAGCGGATGTGATCCAACAACCAGATTGTAAAACATCCATCATTCCTTTAAAGGATTTTGTTTCTATAAAATAGTTACCGATCTCTTTATTTAATCTCTGTCTTTTTTCTTCATCATTTATAACAAATTTACAGTCATAGTTATTTTTATGATTTATAAAATATTCAAACAAATATTTTGAATTGTAATCAAAATCTGTATTATTTGAAGATGAAAAAATAATTTTTTGATTATCAACTTGTTTAAATCGGCTTAACATAATTGCAGGGATACTTTTAAACAATAATTTTATTTTTTCTAACATACCTACTCTGTACTTCCTCCTTTTTAATTATGCTGCTGCTTTGCCTTTACTAAAGTTTTTCAGTTCTTTAAATTTATACAATAGAATAATAATTAAATAGATGACGCCACAACTCACACCAGTTATTAATAATGAAATGATAGGGGAAGAAAATGCATTATTAAAAAAGCTATAAATTTTTTTAGAAAACAACCCTATTATTAGAGAAATTAATAAAATAACAATCAAATTCAAAATAAAATATTTTGTGAATTTCGTAGAAATATATTCTTTAATTTTATATAAAATATTAAATACAACTATAAAGTTAGAGGCTAAAATTGCATAAGAAATTCCGTTTTGCTTATATATAGGAACTAACACAAAGCATAAAATGACACTACTAATAATCATAATGATACTACTATTAAAGGCAGCTTTTGTTTTACCTACAGCAAAACAAAATTTAAATAATAATTCTCGTAGCACTGTAGGAAGTAGACAAATCATGAGAATTTTTAATGATTGAGCTGTTAAATTAGTAGCGTTTACATCAAATGCTCCTCTTTCAAAAATTAACGCGATAATTTCCTTACTGTACAAATAAAAGAAAATTGACAGGGGTATTATTAAAATCACTAGTAAATTAAGGCCATCAAGAAGGTTTTTCACTAAGTTTTCTTTTTTCTTTCCAATATAATCTTCGTTGAATTTTGTATATAAAATGGTTAAAACAGACATATTCAGCAGGAGTACAGGAAGAGTATAGATAGTAAAAGAGTAGATTAAGCTAGGTAATCCACCATTATCAAATTTATTAATAAAAAAACGTGTTAATATAAGTGGTACTTGTGGAGCTAAACTTGTAACCAGTGAACCAATGAATAATGATACAAACAGTTTAAAAGATAGATCATAGTTAATTTTTAATTTTTTATGTTTTTTAAATGATTGTTTAGTTAAACTATCCCTTTTCATAAAAATGTATTGAAGAAAACTGGAGACTAATAAACCAATGCCTAGATAAATTATATTAAGAAAATACCCAGCTATAAAAATAAAGGTAATAAAAGTAACATTTTGAATTACACCCACCCATGAAGATAAAATATATTTATTGTTTGCTTGAAATAAACCTCTATCTAAGGCAAATAAGTTCAAAAATAAAATAGTTGGTAATAGTATACATGTTAGAATAATGGTTTTTCCTCTTATATTCTCATCTATTCCAATGAATCCTACATAAATCGGCGTTACAATTAACAACAACAAAATGCATATTAAACTAACAATCGTTATACATATTTGTACATTTTTATAGAATAAAGGTGCTTTATCTTTTGAATCTTTTTTTAACTTTAAAAAAATTGGCAAGAAAGCAGTAGTTATTGATTTTCCAACAGCTGGAAGGATTGTCAAAGGAATCACTGAAGCTATTAAAAATGCTTCTAAACTAGAAGAAATTCCAAAGTAAGCTGCAAGTAGCGTTTCTCTTAGTAATCCTAATATTGAACTGAATATCGCTATAATTAGTATAACTCCTGAAGTAGAAAACATCTTAAAGTTCATATTTATACACCTGAGCCATTTCTTCTTTCTGTATTTTCTATTAATCCCAAAAGGATCCATAGGGTTGTAGCAACCGAACTTGTTCCTATAAAGTATCCGCTATCTACTAAATCATGAAATAAACCACCTATTAGGGCACTATAAACTCCTAAGCTAAAGATATTTTTATTTTTATCTATTTGTAATAATCCCTTAATAACTTTGTATATTATCAAAATTAAAACGACTAAACCACTAAGCCCTATACAGACGATAATATCCAAAAAAACATTATGAGGATGAGGCCATTCTTGTCCCCATTGAGAGTAAACGCCATAACTATTAAGGGTATTATAAAAATTATAGAACCCTATTCCAAACCATGGATGATCTCTTATAATCTTTATAGTGGCTTCCCACAAAAAAAGTCTATTTTGGCTAATTAAGATTGATTTAACTATATGAAAAATAGAATTATTGAAGATATTAGTCAAGAGTATTAATAATAAAATAAATCCAGGTGTACTTATAATCAAAGCTCTTCGGAAAGAGATTGTTCGGGAAAGAATTATAACAATAGTTGAAATAAATACACTTATTAACGCTCCACTTGACTTACTCAAAAAAATAGCAATTAACATTAATAGCAATACTATGATATTAAAAAATTTTGTTTTCAGATTATATTCTTGTGAACTAATAAAAACTCTAATTATTAAAATAGGGAAAATTAAGCTTAAATAACCAGCAAATCCATTAGTATTATTAAAAAAGGCGGTGATTCTGCTTGTACCCGTTGTTGATTGTATAACAGCATCAGGCCATAACCAACTCACATTAAAGGCATATTGACAAATTCCTATTAAACAAGAAAAAACTGCACCAGTTATGAAATAATCGATTACTTTTTTTTGTTCTTTTTTTTCTAAGTTAGTTTTACTCATAAGTAGATATACAAAAAATACAATTAAATATTGAAACACCTTTGATAAGCTAAGTAAGATATCCGGACTCATTAAAGAACTAATAATAGAAAATAAAATAAAGAGGAAAACAAAAGGCGAGAAATTCGACTTTTGCTTCAAATCAATAGTCATTTTTTTATAATAATTAAGATAAATTAGCAATCCTAATATTATTAAAAGAAAAATCTTTAAAAACTTAAAAATAGCTTGCGGAAGAGGCCCTATAACTTCAATGGGCATTATCAATCCTATTATAAAAAAAGGATTGATAAGATATACCTTTAGAGCCACCAACAAAGCTATTAATAAAAAAAACAAAATCGAAAAGTATATATCAGTTGAGCAAAAACCAATTGTTACACTCAATAGCATCGCCACTATATAATTTAAATTTTGTCTATTGATATTAAGGTACATATGCGTTACCCCCGTTGTTCGAACCCTGCAATTTACATTATTTTAAAATCATCTTAATATTTTACTAATATTGGTCTGATAAAATATGGATATACTAGTGAATTATTAGTCTATCTAGCCCCGTCTCCAGTTAAAACAACTCTTATAGTCTTAAAAATGATTTTCAAATCAATAATAATTCCTAAGTTATTTATATATTGTAAATCTAACTTCAATTTTTCCGAAGCTGTTATTTCATAACCACCATTTACCTGTGCCCAACCTGTGATTCCGGGCTTAATAACTAATCTATTTGAAAAACCAGGTATTTCTTTAGAAAATCTATCATTAAAAATTGGTCTCTCCGGTCGTGGACCAATTAAACTCATATCTCCTTTTAAAATATTTATTAGTTGAGGTAACTCGTCGATTCTAGTTTTTCGTATAAAAGAGCCTATACGAGTAACTCTGGGATCATTCTTTGTTGCCCATTGGGCACCACTTTTTTCTGCATCAATGCCCATAGATCTTAACTTTATAATATTAAATTTCTTACCATTTAACCCAACTCTTTCTTGGTAAAAAAAAGCTGACCCCTTAGATTCCAAGACTATTACTACACTAAATAAAATTATGATAGGTGAAATTAATATAAGTGCAAACAAAGCAAGAACAAAATCTATTAAGCCCCTTAAGAACAAATATATTCGGACATTGGTAGTATTAAAATCCCTATTAATAACATCTTGATTAACAAATTGATGCAGTTCTCTAGCTTCCATATAATCACCCTTTTTCAACCATTTCTTTATTATCAAAAGTCAAATTAGTTAAAAACTCTAAAAGTTGATCTCTTATATCATAATTAGTAAGTGCGAATTCAATTGTCGTTGTAATATACCCCAGTTTTTCCCCAACGTCATATCTGGTACCCTCAAAGTCATATGCAAACACTCGTTGGAAGGTATTTAGCTTCTGAATCGCATCAGTCAGTTGAATCTCACCGCCAGATCCTTTTTCCTGCTTGTCAAGATAGTGAAAGATTTCTGGAGACAGGACATAACGACCCATGATTGCCAGGTTGGAAGGCGCTTCACCTAATGCTGGTTTTTCCACAAAGTTCTGAACCCCATATAATCTTCCGTTTTGAGAAGTTGGATCCACAATGCCGTAGCGGCTTGTTTGATCTTCAGGTACGGTTTGTACCCCGATCACAGACGATCCGGTGTTTTCATATTGCTCAATCAGCTGCTTTAAGCAAGGTTTGTCTGCTTGCACAATATCATCACCAAGCAATACAGCGAACGGCTCGTCTCCGATGAATTTGCGTGCGCACCATACCGCATGTCCAAGACCTTTTGGTTCCTTTTGGCGGATGTAATGAATGTCTGCCATTTTGGAAGATTGCTGCACTTTTTGAAGTAAATCGATTTTGCCTTTTTCAAAAAGATTCTGTTCCAGTTCAAAAGCATGGTCGAAGTGGTCTTCGATGGCACGCTTTCCTTTACCGGTTACGATGATAATGTCTTCAATTCCGGATTCAATCGCTTCTTCTACGATGTATTGAATCGTCGGCTTGTCCACGATCGGCAGCATTTCTTTTGGCATCGCTTTCGTTGCCGGCAAGAAACGGGTCCCTAATCCCGCTGCCGGAATGATTGCTTTTCGTACTTTTTTCATCCCTATCGTCCCCTAATCAACTATTATTTTTAAATACAAAGTATTTCCGTCAAAAAATACTAAGAATTTCTTTTCTTTAGAAAATACCAAGCAGCTTTTTCTTCTTTATTGGTCTTGGTTCTTCTATATAAATGTTCTGATTATTTAGTATCAGCTCTGCGTTTTCTTGCAGGTCATACGTCATTTGATGGCCATACTTTTTGCTTATTTCATCGTACGCCTCCCATAAATGGAACCCGCGGGACGAAATATTATGGGCATCGGATGCTATAAAGTGTGTTAAGTGATTTTCTATTATTTTTTGAGAGAAGGACTTAATATTCTTTCCGAACCTGCCGATAATACTAGAGGCGGTGAGTTGAGTTAATGCACCCTCTGCGACAAGTTCATATAACAGTTGTGGATTTTCCATCAGTTCACTGTTGCGTTCCGGGTGAACGATAATGGGCGTGATATCCTGCAGCTTGCACTCATAAACGATTTGGCTGGTGTATTCGGGTACGGCATTGGATGGGAGCTCGATCAATATGTACTTCCCAAGGTTGTTTAATGTCAGCAATTGATCATTAGCGAGATCCTCGAGAAATTCAGAATACACTCGAATTTCCTGCCCCGGGAGAATAGTTAGAGGAATTTGATGGATGATCAGGGCTTCGTTTAGGCGTTCGGTTTCGAGCAGAATGTCCTGTTTGCTATTCTCATATTTACCGTTGCGGTGATGGGGTGTTGCAAATAACGTGGTAATCCCGTCTTCGACGGCCTGTTTAGCCATGTCGAGACTTGCAGATAAATCTACTGCTCCGTCGTCTAAAGCCGGCAATACGTGACTATGGACATCAATCAAAGTACCCACATCCCTTTCATAAAAAAAGGTGAAAGAACCAATTTCGCATTTTTTTGGTTCTTTTTACCATCAAACTAAATTACTTTTTTATAGTAGCATAATTATCCCTTCTAGCAAGGGGCTTATTTTGTCGAAAACCGTAAATTTTTAATCTTATTGTTACTTATTGCCGTAATAGTAGAAATAACTGTTCTCTTTCGTTTCTTTTCCGTTCAATACGACACCTAAAATCTTCGCATTTGCATTCTCCAGCAGTTCCTTCGCCTTCAATGCTTCTTCTCTTCCTGTCTTTCCGCTGCTCGTTACCAATACGACTCCGTCACAGCGATTGGATAATACTTGTGCATCGGTCACTGCCAAAACTGGCGGTGAGTCAAAAAGAACGTAATCATACTTTTTGTTTGCATCCTCCACCAGCATTTCCATGGCTTTTGAATTTAAAAGTTCTGATGGATTGGGAGGAATCGGCCCGCTTGGCAGTACATAGAGATCATCGACGTTCGTTTGTTGAACCGCATCCTCTAATGCCGCCTGTCGTGTCAGTACGTTCGTGAGCCCCTGGATATTACTTACTTTAAAGGTATAATGGACGGTCGGTTTTCTTAAATCTCCGTCAATAAGCAATACACTTTTTCCTTGCTGAGCAAGTACTACAGCCAGGTTGGCAACCGTTGTTGATTTCCCTTCTCCAGGTCCGGGAGACGTTACCATTAATGTTGTATATTCTGTATCAATGGATGAAAATTGAATGTTCGTTCGGATCGTTCGGTACTGCTCCGAGATCGGAGACTTCGGGTTATTGTGTGTAATTAACTGTGTAAGATTGCTGATGGTTTTGCGCAATTTACGGCTCAATGGTCGTTCCTCCTACAATATTTATACGGCTCGGCTTCGATAGGGAGCATCTTTTTCATCGTTTGCGGTCATTTTTGGTATCGCTCCAAGTACAGGCAGCTCCAGGAAGTTTTCAATATCCTGTTCTGTTTTTAACGTGTTATCAAGGTATTCCAGCAGGAAGGCCAGGCCTGCACCTGCCATCAATCCAATCACCAAGGCGATCGCCATGTTCATCATCGGATTCGGTTTTACTGGAGACGGGTTTTCTTTTAGTTCTGCTTTAGACAAAATACTCACGTTGTCGATCTTCATGATGGAAGGAATTTCGTCCTTGAAGGTTGTTGCGATGTTGTTGGCAATCTTAACTGCCATGGCAGGATCGGGATCCTGAACCGTTACGTTAAATACTTGGGATTCCTGTTCACTGTTAATCGTAAGCTTGTTCGTTAGTTCTTCAACTGTTGTATTTAAATTGAGGTTATTGATGACTTTAGAAAGAATGGCGGGACTTTTAATAATGACGCTGTACGTATTGACCATCTGAACATTGGTTTGAACTTGATTGTAATCCGGGACATCTTTTTTTCTTTCCTGGTTTACGAGAATCTGAGTGGAAGATTGGTAGATTGGGGTTAATACGAAATAAGAAACTATACCGCTTATGGCTACTGCTGCAATAGTGATCAGCGCAATAATGAGCAAACGTTTCCTAATCGTTTGGTAAATCTCTTTTAAATTTATCGTTTCTTCCATAACACCCTCCATGAGTTATTCACTTTTTCATTTTTGTAAAAAATTCACATACGATTCATTATAGCATAGGAATTTGGAATTAAAAGACACAAAATCACTTTTTGTGTAAATTTTTTACCCTTTAATATTTTGTTGATATAACTTTAAAAGTCATTTATTACCTATTTAGGTATGATTTACATTTGATATCCACTTTATAATCTTGCAACATCTCTTTTGTGGATTGTTATTCCAGAAAATCTTTGTAAATGATCATGTGTTTTTAACCTAAAAGTTTAGCAGCTGTAACTTTTTGTCTGATTTCAGAGAATATATTTCCTTTTTATAGGGAATATGGTTTAATTGATTGAACATTCTGTCACTACAAATCAGGTCAATTGGAGGGAGATCATGTCAGACATACAAGTGGTCATGGTATTGCCAAAGAAAAGACCGCACATCACGGAAATCCCCAATACTTCTAAAAAGTTTGAGGAAATCGTGGGCGGTCCCGCGGACATATTAACGTTTCATCGGCAGCAATACAAACTCATATGCAGCATTGAAGAAGGCTATGACCTTACGTATAACAAAAAGGTTCCAAAGAGCACCTTTTTTATCGCAAAATATCAAGGTCAATTTGAAAGTCTCAGCGATGCAGAAACAGAAGAAATTAGAGATCTATTAAAAATGAAATTAAAGAAGTGGAAATAATATCATTCCATCTACTAACTTACATCATACGATCGATGTAGAGAGGGTGCCTGGCCGCACCTTCTTTTTTATTCATTGTGCGGTTTGCTTTAAAATCCGCCTGCGCATTCGCCGGTAATGCCGTTCACAGCATCCCTTACTAAAGTAAGGGATTTCGCGGCCTTCCAACTGCCATTCCTTTATTACTTTTGTGATTGCCGGACTTCCGTGCCTCGCCCACCTTTTGTAATGCATATGGCAGAGACCGACCCCGAGCCTGCTGCTTCTTTCTCACCGTTTGAAATGATGCAACGCTTGATATCGATCATACCTTACATCAATGCTGATAATGTATATATCGGGTGACGATATAAATTTTTTACCAAAACTCTATGATTCGTTAATGATGTGTGTTCACTGCATGATTAATGAATATCGCGACCATGATGATTAAAGCCCATAATGGGAGTGATAACCCTAATCCCCACATGCATCCTTTAAAAAATCCGATTTCGTCTGCCATCTCTTTTTCTCCTGTTCATTTTTTCAAAATTCATCGATCCTCATACCTTTTATCGACGTGTAACGACAAATCTTTAGTATTTTTCCCGGGAAATATCGGCAGTGAACCTTGAAAATTCGACATGAAAACGCACCTATTTCCCGATACATATTTCCTATTCATTCCGGTCTGGAATCTAGTTAGGGCGGCTGAGGATGTCCATCTCTATTTTCCCTCTTTTCTAAAATTTTCATGTGGTATGTAAGCTTATTTTATGTTTTTCGTAAATCTCACCATTTTTTAACGGGCCCATGCTATTCTGACGATTGTGTAAATCGTAAATTACTAATCTGGGAGTGGTAAATGATGGGTTATGAGGAATGGCTGAAGGATTTAAGCTCGAAAAAATTAAACCGACGGACGTTTTTGGGGTCATCTGGTAAAGCAGCGCTCGCGACAACACTCGGGCTAGCTGTCCCCGTTTCATTGGGAAACAAGGGTGTGGAGGCTGCCTTTACATTTGACAGCTATCCATTTACTCTTGGCGTTGCATCGGGTGACCCGCTGCCGGACAGTGTTGTTTTATGGACACGATTAGCTCCAAATCCTGCGTCCCCAGACGGATTGGGAGGGATGAAGGATCGTAATATTATCGTCAATTGGGAGATTGCCGAGGACGAGAAGTTTAATAAAGTTGTACGGCATGGAAAGGAAGTAGCCATGCCTGAACTTGCGCATTCTGTACATGCAGAAGTGTTCGGCTTGAAACCGGGAAGAGAATATTATTATCGGTTTCAATCTGGAAATGAGGTAAGTCCCGTAGGAAGAACAAAAACGGCGCCGGTAACAGGCTCTCGATTAAACCGTCTATCATTTGCCTTTGCTTCCTGCCAGTCATGGGCTGGAGGGCGCTATGCAGCATACAAGGATATGGCACAGCAAGACCTGGATTTTGTCATGCATCTTGGGGATTATATCTATGAAAAGAAAGACACTGAAACGTTGGCCGATTTCCGAAATCTGCATGCTCTTTATAAGAGCTCGCCCGATTTGCAGGCTGCTCACGCCAAGTTCCCTTTTATCTGTACATTTGATGATCATGAAGTGGAAAATAACTGGGCCAATCAAGTTTCACAGCCGGATGGTGAAGCATCGAATGAGCATTTTCCTGCCATTCGTGCTGCTGCGTTTCAAGCCTATTATGAGCATTTGCCATTGAGGCTTCGGGCGAAACCACATGGCTCCGACATGATTCTTTACCGTCATTTTAACTTTGGGGATCTGGCCGAATTCAGTGTTCTAGATACAAGGCAATACCGTGATGACCAGTTAAAAGATGGTTTTCCGGGCGCCCCTCAAGACCCTGAAGCATGGAATCCAACTCGTACAATGATGGGCTCCACACAAGAAAAATGGCTATTGAATAATCTTCAGAAGTCGGGTGCCCGTTGGAATGTGATCGCCCAGCAAACGATGATGGCCCAGTACGATTATGACACCGGGTCAGGCATAAGTGTCAATCATGACCAGTGGGACGGTTATGCCGGCGAGCGTGCCCGTATCTTGGATTTTATTCAGCAAAATCGTCCTTCTAATCCGATTGTTTTAGCCGGGGATTGGCACTCGGGCTGGGTAAATGATTTAAAGAGTGACTTTAACAAGCCCCAATCTGAAATCCTGGCAACAGAATTTGTCGGGACCTCCATCAGCTCTGGATGCGGGTGGAAAGGTGCGGTGGAACAAGCACTCTCTGTTAACCCGCACGTTAAGTTCTTTAATGGGGACTTGCGCGGATACGTACGCTGTCATGTAACGCGTGATGCATGGACGAGCGATTACCGTGCCGTTCCTTCTGCCAGCGATGTGAACGCAAAACCATTTACCATGTCCTCTTGGGTGGTTGAGAACGGAAAAGCAGGGGCTAAAGAAATCGGAACATCGACCTACAATAAAGTACGATTGCCGGAGACGATCCAATAAAATCTTATAAAGAAACGGCTGCGGTATACGCAGCCGTTTCTTTTTTTCTCATCCTTTATAAATTGTTCATCCTTCCTCTATATTTTCTTAACAATCTTTCGCTATGGTGAAATGGAACCATTACTTTTATTGGAGGGGTTAGAGTGGAGAATAAGCCATTGAATCGACGAACGTTCTTGACCTATTTAGGGACAGGGGCTACGGCGCTCGCCGCGGCTTCTACAGGACTGGGAGTTTTAAGCGAAACCGCGAATGCACAAAGCAACAGCCTGCTGCGTACCAGGCCGCGCAAGCACGGCTACCATTTTCAGCCAATCGAGCCTTCAACCAAGGATGATCTTGTACTCCCAAGAGGCTATAAATACGATGTCATCGCCTCCTACGGAGATGTGATCAACAAAAAGGGCGACACGTTCGGTTTTAATAATGATTTCACCCTTTATTTTCCTATTTACGATTCCGCAAACCACGGACTTTTGTGGGTCAACCATGAGTACACCAATCCTTTATACGTCGAAGGAGAAAAAGTAAACGATACATACACTTCTTCTCAAATTGAAAAGCTCCTCTATAACCAGGGAGGATCCATTATTGAAGTGATCTATGATAAGAGAAAAGGGTCATGGAACATGATTCAGGATTCCGTGATGGCACGAAGGATTACCGGATTGACGCCGTTTGCCCTGACAGGACCGGCGAAAGGCAGCCGTTCCGTAAATGGTGCAAGCATGGTTCAAGGAACGTTTGCCAATTGCTCGGGTGGCCGAACGTTATGGAATACCGTGCTCTCTTGTGAAGAAAACTATGAAACCACGTCCGCTGACGCAAAATTGGATGCCGCCCATTATGGTTGGGTCATTGAAGTCGATCCTTTCGATCCGGAATTTCAGGTGCGCAAGCACACTGCCCTTGGGCGATTCAACCATGAAAATGCCTCCATGGGAATCGCAAAGGACGGCAGGGTCGTTGTCTATATGGGAGACGACAAGAAGGATGCGTGCGTCTATAAGTTTGTGAGTGCCGGAAAATACAAGGAAAGTCTCGGTAATAAAAATTCAAAATTGCTGGAAGAAGGAACACTTTATGCGGCGGATTTAAAAAACGGGAAATGGCTGCCTTTGACCCTTGACGCGGTACAGAACGCAGCAAAAGGGAAAAGTAATGTGCTGAAGAAGTTTCAGACCCAGGGCGATGTCGTGGCCAACTGCCACGAAGCAGCCATTCTTTTAGGTGCCACTCCAACCGACCGGCCGGAGGATGTGGAAATTTCACCGTTGGACCAAACGGTTTTTATTGCCCACACCAATAATGACAAACACGGAAACATCCACGGGCACATTACCCGTTTCTTTGAAAAAGACAGCGACCATGGCGCAGCCGAGTTTGACTTTGAGATTTTTGCCGCGGGCGGAAGACAGAGCGGATTCAGCGCACCGGACAACCTGACCTTCGACAGCAATGCCAATCTCTGGACTGTAACGGATATCTCGTCCGACAAGCTTAATACGGCTGTGTGGACGAGCTTTAAAAACAACGGCATGTTCATGATTCCAACGGCAGGCCGCGATAAAGGGGTCGCGTTTCAATTCGCATCCGCACCTGTACAGGCCGAATTAACAGGACCATGTTTTACACCAGACGAACGCACCCTCTTCTTATCCGTGCAGCACCCGGGAGAAGAAACAAAAGACAAGCTGCACCCAACGAGTACTTGGCCGCAGGTGCGCGGGGGCAATAGGCCTCGTCCATCGGTTGTTGCCATTACAGGATTCAATTTCTAAGGAGGGCTTTTCATGCTGCAAAATATAGGGATTCCTGGATTAATCATTATACTGGTGATCGCGTTAATCATTTTTGGCCCGGCGAAACTGCCAGAGATCGGACGGGCGTTCGGCAATACCCTTCGTGAATTTAAAAACTCTGCCAAAGATTTAATAAGTACAGATGAGAAGGAAGAAAAGGCGAATCAAAATAATAAAGCATAATCGTTAAACCGGTTATGAAGTGCACCCCCATTGTTAGACACACTAACAATGGGGGTGCACTTTTTTAAGTCCTAACGTTAGGGTCCTCCGGCTTTTGGTGGTAGACTAAAAGAAAAAATCGTTTTATGAGGAGGCGTCTGTATGAGTTCTTATCTTTTCGATCAACTGCGTTTTGTCCGATCCAACACGCTGAAATTGGTTGACGGCCTGGAGGATGAACGTTCCGAGATCATTCCAGCTCCTTTAAACAACCATATCAAATGGAATCTCGGCCACATTTATTTCATCCACGAGCGTAATGCGTTTCGATTCGTAAAGGAAAAAGAAGATTGGGTGATGCCCGAGTCCTTCCCTTCCCTGTTCAGCCCTGGCACAAAGCCTGAAAACGGGCAAAAGATGCCGGTCGAGCTTTCAGAGATCGTTCGTTTATTGGAAAACCAGATCGACCGGATTGAATCCACATTGAAGGATAGGCTAAAAGAAAAGACAGAGCCCTATACGACCTCCATGGGGCTGCATCTTTCCTCTGTTGAAGAATTTTTAAGCTGCTGCCTGTATCATGAGGGCATGCATCTGGAGAGAATTAATGTGATCAAGAAACTAATCTAAAGCAATACTTCCTAAAAAGGAGTTTTTAATGATGAACGAAAAAGCAGGATGGAATTTAGACAACAGCTATGCCCGTCTGCCGGAGCTCTTCTTTTCCGTAATCGAACCGAATCCCGTCCGCTCGCCGCAGCTGGTCATTCTGAATCAGCCGCTGGCAAAAGCACTGGGACTGGATCCTGAAGCCCTGCAGGCCGGCGAGGGGATTGACGTATTTGCGGGCAACCGTGTTCCGGAAGGCTCTTTGCCTCTTGCCCAAGCCTATGCCGGGCATCAGTTCGGAAACTTTACCCGGCTTGGGGACGGCCGCGCGCTGCTGGTCGGTGAGCAGCTGACTCCGGGCGGTGAGCGGTTTGATATCCAGCTCAAGGGTTCGGGGAGAACACCCTACTCCCGAGGAGGAGACGGACGTGCGGCACTTGGGCCGATGCTGCGGGAGTACATCATCAGTGAAGCCATGCATGGGCTGCGCATTCCGACGACTCGCAGTCTTGCCGTCGTAACGACCGGTGAGCCGGTCTATCGCGAGACCGAGCTGACAGGTGCTGTCATGACCCGCGTGGCCTCAAGCCATCTTCGTGTCGGAACGTTTGAGTATGCGTATCACTGGGGCACAACCGAAGACATTAAAGCCTTGGCGGACTATGCCCTGGAGCGTCATTATCCGGACGTTGAGAAAAAAGAAAACCGTTACCTCACCCTTCTAGAAGAAGTGATCAAGCGCCAGGCCAAGCTGATCGCCCAATGGCAGCTTGTCGGCTTCATCCATGGCGTGATGAACACCGACAACATGACGATCAGCGGAGAAACGATCGACTATGGTCCTTGTGCTTTTATGGATGCTTTCAGTTCTGATACGGTCTTCAGCTCGATCGACATTCAAGGGCGTTATGCATACGGCAACCAGCCGCCGATCGCGGTGTGGAACCTCTCCCGTTTCGCAGAAAGCCTCCTGCCCCTCTTGCACGAGGAACAGGACAAGGCGATCGAGCTGGCTGAAAAAACCCTCTCTCAGTTTAAAGATCTGTTTCAAAACCACTGGCAGAGCGGCATGAAGGCGAAGCTCGGATGGTTCGGTGCTGAGGAGCAGGATGAAGCATTGATAAGTGAACTGCTGCATCTGATGGAAAAGCACCGTGCGGACTACACGAATACGTTCCTCGCTCTCACCTTCGATCGCGACGAGAAGAATGCTTTATTTGAGGATGAGGAGTTTGCCCGATGGCGCGAACGCTGGCAGGCAAGGCGGGAGAAGCATGCTGGATCGTCGGCTGATTCCGTTCAGTTGATGAAGGACAGCAATCCTGCCGTCATTCCCCGCAACCACCGGGTGGAAGAGGCACTGGAAGCTGCAGTCAGCAAAGGGGATTACAGCGTGATGGAGAAGCTTCTTGACGTACTTTCCAACCCTTACGCACACACTGCTGAACAGGCCGGGTACTCCAGCCCGCCTCCGGACGACGGGCAGTGTTACAAGACATATTGCGGGACTTGATGGAAGAAATTTACAGGTCATTGCATCGAAAAATGTGAAAAAGCAGCGGGTTGATAAAAGAAGCCCGCTGCTTTTTAGTATGTAATCACAGGATGTTATGAAATAGTCTTTTTGCAGTACGAAAATTCATCAGCAAGAATTATTTCTCACTAAGCGCAATCTGTAATCCTATAACCCCCAATAGCGATCCTTTTATCATGTTTATTCTTTTCGCGATAAAAGAGTTATGGCTTAAAAAATAGCGTAATCTGTCGGATAAAATACTGATCCCAACAAAAATAACCAGAGCCTGAACCATTGTAATGATTCCCAGAATAAATATTTGACCTGTTGCATTCCCCGTTGATTTATCTACGAATTGGGGCAGTAAGGCTAAAAATAATAGTGAAACCTTAGGATTTAAAATATTCATTAAGATCCCTTTTCTGTACAATGACTTATAGTTCAACACTGTTTTATTATCATTAGTGCCAGTGAGATCCGTGTCTTTTTCTCTGAATGATTGAATGGCTAAGTATAACAAATACATCGCTCCAGCGTATTTCACTATAGCAAACGCAATGGCAGATTGATAAATAATGGCAGATATCCCCAAAGTAGCCGCACTGATATGTACGATCAGACCTGTACAAAGTCCGAGTGCAGTTGCAATCCCTGCCTTTTTGTTTTGTGAAATACTTTGAGCCATAACAAATAAAATATCTGGACCTGGCATCAGAGTAAGGAATACTACAACACCTAAATAAGATAAAACCATCGTTATATCCACTTTTGCCACCTCTAAACTGATGGAATTTTAATTTATTATAATATAACCCCGATATGGAGGGAATCAGAAATTTTACAGGCTAGGTGGCGCTGCTGTCTAAAAAGTTGACCTAATTGTTCTGCAACAAAAAACCTGATCTTCTTATAAAAGATCAGGCTTTTTTGCTAATTGAACTGAAAATGGTACCTGGAGCTGTTCCTCGCTCCGTTACTCGTTGTTATTATTACGGGCCTCTCCGCCCTTTTTCCCAATTTCCCTGTAAAAATCCTTGTCATGACTTTTGGCTGTAGCTTCTCCACCCTTTTCACCAATTTCCTGGTAAAATTCTTTATCATGATTTTTGGCTGTAGCTTCTCCGCCCTTTTCACCAATTTCTTGGTAAAACTCTTTATCATGATTTTTAGATGTAGCTTCTCCGCCTTTTCTTCCGGCTTCTTCCCTGCTCATACCGTCTCTTTTATTAGTAGCCATGTGATTTCATCTCCCTTTGTAAAGTACCAAGTTTGATCTTGGCTATAGTAAAGAAGTTCCCTCTTCATTTTTTCCTAAACATCAACGCGCAAATTTTCGGCACGATCAAGAATATCTAGACCGTAAAAATAAAATGTATCAAAGGTTTAAGCCAGTAACGGCTCTTTCAGTAGATCGTTTATGCTCATCAACTATGGCACCCTTCAGCACTCCTATAGAAAAAACAAGCTAATTCCATTTCACACCAGAACAGGCATTTCAACTTTTTGTTCTTCACTTTTAAACTCCTTATGATTCCCTCCCTCGTTTCCATGAAATCAATGATAATAAAAAAAAAAGCAGCTGTGTACACAGCCGCTTTTTTTACAATATCGTTTATTTTAACCACTCTGTATGGAATACGCCCTCTTTATCAACACGTTGATAAGTGTGGGCTCCAAAGTAGTCACGTTGTGCTTGTAAAAGGTTTGCCGGTAAAGTTTCTGTACGGTAGCTGTCATAGTATGCTAATGCACTAGAGAAACCTGGTACAGGAATACCTTGTTTAACTGCAATTGAAATCACTTCACGAAGAGCTGACTGATATCCTTCTACAATATCCTTGAAGTAGGGGTCCAGCAGTAAGTTTGTTAGATCTGCATCGCGATCGTACGCTTCTTTAATTTTTTGTAAGAATTGAGCGCGAATGATACAACCTCCCCGGAAGATCATAGCAATATCACCGTACTGTAAGTTCCAGTCATATTCTTCAGAAGCTGCTTTCATCTGAGCAAACCCTTGCGCATATGAACAGATTTTACTCATGTACAATGCTTTACGGATGGCTTCTACTATCTCTGCTTTATCGCCTTCATATGCAGCAGCATTTGGACCGCTTAATACTTTACTTGCTTTGACGCGCTCGTCTTTCATGGCAGAAATGAAACGAGCGAATACAGATTCCGTAATAATTGGCAGTGGTACGCCAAGATCAAGTGCGCTTTGGCTTGTCCATTTACCCGTACCCTTTTGTCCTGCAGTATCTAAGATTACGTCTACAAGCGCTTTGCCCGTTTCTTCATCTTTTTTCGTGAAGATATCAGCTGTAATTTCAATTAAGTAGCTGTCCAGCTCACCTTTATTCCATTCAGCGAACACTTCGTGTAACTCATCAGTACCTAAACCTAATACATTCTTCATGATAAAATAAGCTTCACCAATTAACTGCATATCACCATACTCGATGCCATTATGAACCATTTTCACATAGTGGCCGGCGCCATTTGGTCCAATGTATGTGCTGCAGGCATCGCCTTCAACTTTCGCTGAAATAGCCGTTAAGATTGGTTCTACAAGGTCATATGCTTCTTTTTGTCCGCCAGGCATGATGGAGGGGCCTTTTAATGCTCCTTCTTCTCCGCCAGATACTCCTGTACCGATGAAATGGATACCTAATTCTTCCAGCTCTTTGTTTCGGCGGATTGTATCTTGGAAGAATGTATTTCCGCCGTCGATTAAAATGTCGCCTTTTGCTAAGTATGGTTTTAATGAATCAATTGTTGCGTCTGTAGCGGCGCCAGCTTTAACCATTAATAAAATTTTACGTGGTTTTTCAAGAGAATTAATAAATTCTTCCACACTGTATGTACCTGCAAAATTTTTACCTTCTGCTTCTGTTTGTAGAAATTCTTCTGTTTTTTCAGGAGAGCGATTATAAACGGAAACAGAATAGCCTCTGCTCTCAATGTTTAGCGCTAGATTTTTTCCCATAACGGCTAAACCGATAACACCGATTTGTTGTTTTGCCATAATAGATTCATCCTTTCAAGTTGGATATAAAATGATTAAATTAACTTCCACTTTTCCTGCGATTCCCTGCATTTTCAATGTTGTTTATTGTAAAAAGGAGTGGATTGCGGAAATAAACATGATCTTCTTCAGGTGTCAATCCCGATACAGTAATGATTCCGGCTACTCCAACTCCTTGTATTTTTATAGGGCAAACTTCTCCATAGGCTGCAAAACGAGATTGTGCAAAACGATGCTCCCCATTTACTCCATTGAATGTAATATCTGCTGCAACCTTCTTTCCTTCTTGCTGAGCCATGAAAATGATTAACAAGCCTGACTGGAGAGCTAGAGGTAATTGCAATGTTTCTTCCTCTCTTTTTATTTTTTCCATAATATCTTGTTCTGACTTGATTGTCACCTACTTTGATGGAATAACTAGACCCTATATTTATACATGACAACCCGTATCCCTATTGCTAGGAGACTTTCTTGTTACTTAAAAAAGAATAAAAAAATTCTGATGAGAAGCATTTTGATAGACATATAGTTATATAACCTTACAGAGGATGTCGGTCAGTTTATTGTTAAACATAGTGTAATTCCATTAACGGGCCAGATTGCTAAAAACATAACGGCATCTATTGGTTAAGACTCATAATTTTAAAATATGGCAAAATGAATTTATCAGCCATAATGATTTCCATGATATACTACTGCCCTACACTAGGAAGGGTGTGATATTTATGGCTCATACAAATAATTTTATTGATCGCGGCTACAAGACTTGTAAAAAAAATGAGAGGATGGGACACACCCTTGTATGTAGGTTTGTGAATTCTGAGAAGGTTCGGCATTTTACTATTTCTTTAGGAAACAGTTGAAACATATATATGGAAAATAAAAGATTTGAAAGGATGTACTAAGATGAGTGCGATGACATTAACCTTAATTGGGGACATTTCCGCTGCCATCTGAGGTTCATACAAAGCGAAGTTAGAGGAGGTTAAAATGGAGAAGCAGGCTGTTTTATTTCATTCATTGGAGGGTGAAAAAATCTACTTCAAAGCACTAAGGATAGAGGATGTTCAAGAGATCCATCATTATGCGTCAGATCAAGAAGTTTCACGATTTATCGGCTGGAATTTGATGAGTACTTTGGAGGAAACCAGTCAGTACATTGAAATAATGTTAGAACGCGAGTCGGAAGGTACTCATTTATATTCCTCCATTGTTGAAAAATCAACTCAAGCCATTATAGGGACAGCCATGATTTTCAATTTTGACCAAGGAGCAAACAAGGCTGAAATTGGTTATGTGTTGCATCAACATCATTGGGGTAAGGGGTATGGCACAGAGATTGTTGCATTGATGAGTGATTTTGCATTTAAATCACTTCATCTTCATAAACTCCATGCTATGGTAGTGGATGCCAACATCGGTTCTGCACGGATACTTGAAAAGAACAGGTATGAGTTAGAAGGACGATTAAAAGACCACTATTTTACAGATAAAAATGAAGAAAAGCCGCGGTTCGCATATGCTGTATTGAGCTGTTGACGCCTTAATTGAGTTGCAAAAACGCATGTTTCGTGTCATGCGTTTTTTGATATGGCGTGATGTATTATTTCCGCCAAAAATTCGTATATTCTGCTTTATCCTGAATATTATATTCAATCATTTTCTCAAGCAATTCGTAATTTACCGGCTCTTTCCAAGGAATTCGAAACAAGCCTTTGGTAGCGCTGTAGCCAGCTTGTGCAATGTCATCGGCAAAGTGCGCAATGCCTGCTTCTTCAGGTGCAACGCTCAAATGATGCTTCGCTGTGGAAAAGCCGATGATAAAGGTGCCGTGATCGGAAAACATTGGCGTATTCCACTTGATCTGCGGTTCCAAATTTGGGAACTTACTAGCAACCCACGCCAAAATTTCCTCTGTTCGATCGCGGTGGGCGGGGTTATCGATACCTGACAAATATTCTGAAAAAATTTCCATGTCTTCCTCCTTATATTATGCTGTTGCAGCCAAAAATTCGAATTCACAGCCTTATTCCTGATATTAAATTCAATGATCCAGCCATTCGTAATGAACGGGTTGGATTCCCTTTATAACCCAAACACTACTACCCAACCCATTGTAACATGATCCTAACCCCTTTACCTTCTTAAATAAACCGCTGTTCTTTTACTAAAAAAAGCTGCCTGATTCCGGCAGAGATGGTTCTTAAAGTAACGCACCCGTTGCTCAGTAAGCGGTCACCCGGAACCACTGGAAGACCGGATTAGAAGAACGGTTGATAATGTTCTCAACCCACCTCCAATCGTCATCGTTAACCAATTTATGATACCTGTTTTGAGTGGCGGTCTTTTTGTTTGGCACTGCTCTACTTCCCCCTTTTAATTCATAGAGTGCAGAGAATCCGCTCTATTTTCCCACACCATTGATAGATTTCCTCATACATTAATAGTAGGACCAATCAGGGAACACCCCTCCTTGATTGGTCCCTAACATGAGCTAGAGTTTCTTAAGCTAAAGGCAATGGAGGTTGAGAGTTATGGGAAATAGAAGGCTGGTTGCAGCAAGACGAAATTCTATGGTTCAAGACCGAGCCGCCCAAGCAGCTCTTTCGGACCCAGAGTTAAGAGCCATATTGGCTAAGCTGCCGCCCGAAGAACAAGCTGAAATATTGGCTCGGTTACGAGCAGAGGAAATCGCACGAGAAGAGGCTGCCGCAAAAGCAGAGGCTGCACGAGAAGAGGCTGCCAAGGCAGCGGCTGCCTTACGGGCATGCCTATGCCGCGAAAAGAAAAAGCAACATAAGCATTGTGGTTGTGATTGGTAAAAAGAGAAAGAGCAGAAATGCTCTTTTTCTTTTTTTATTAGCTATTATTTGCCTCTATTCCAGCATGTAAACTGGCTTTTTTATCTTCTTCCTTCGCCTTATGCGCCTTAATGCACTTTCCTTCCGCTTCCGCTTGCTAAGCCATTATTCATATTCTTATTGAAGAAAAGCTGTCCGTGGCTTTAAGTACGAATCAGTAATTTCTCTTGTTTCCACTTCCTTCATAAAAACTTTCGAAATTTTGTTGTATTTACAACAAAAATATTTTCATCTATACTTTCAGTGATGATTAATTTAATTATGTATTCTCTAAATAAATCCAGAAAGGAAAGAAGATAAGTGGAAGTAAAAAAAATAAGTGAGGATCATGACCTGAAAGAAGCATTTTATATCAGAAAAGAAGTATTTGTTGGTGAACAAGGTGTACCCCTAGAAGATGAATTTGATGAATTTGACACATTGGATGGAGAATGTGAACACATATTAGTCTATTTCAATGCACAACCAGTCGGAACCGGAAGGATAAGAGTTCTAGATGGCTTTGGTAAATTGGAGAGAATTTGTATCTTAGAACCTTATCGTAAATTTGGTCTTGGAAAAATAATGATTCAAGCGTTGGAAGAAATGGCAGAAGAAAAGGGAGTGCCCGCGGTTAAATTACACGGACAAACTCAGGCAGAAGGATTTTATACTAAATTGGGTTATCGGGCTTCCTCTACTATATTTATGGAGGATGGAATCCCGCATATCGTAATGCGAAAAGAATTATCAACAAAATAAAGAGGAGCAGGTTGAATAAAGCGAAATATGCCGTATATTTAATAGGAATTTTTATAGTAACGATTACTGAAAAAGTATTTGACCGCCTGCCAACAAACACTTATAGATCACCTAATTATGATACAGATAAAAACCATTCCGTATAGAATGGTTTTATTTTGATTGTTGAACGAACGGGCAGGTTCGTTCAACAGGGGAATTTATTCTTCATACATAATACTGAGACATCATTCCAGCCATAAGCTACATCATCTACTGCCGTTCCTCCAAACTCACTCTTCCTATGAATATATTCCATGCCTCCCATCCGCTCATAAAAACCAACACCAGATTTATTCCGTTTCATAACCCAGACCATCATTGAATGGATCCCTTTTTCTTTAAAAGATTTTGCAACATATGAAATTAGCTGTCTTCCCACACCTGACCCTCTACATTCCGGTAATAGGTACAATGAATATAACTCACCTTCAAAATTCTCGTCTTCAGTGCTTTTACCTGATGCAAAACCTATAATTTTTCCTGAATGATTAATTGCCATATAAATAAACGGGCCATTTTCATCTTTCAAGAAATTCAGCCACCTGTGTTCTGCCTCTTCATACGATAATCTTTCCAAATAATCGTCAGGTACTAAACCTTCATAAGTAGTCTTCCAACAATCAACATAAACCCTTGCTACTTCTTTTATATCTTCCTCACTTGCTTTTGTAATCTTCATGCTCATCACCTCTAAAGGTTATTCTCAAGTCAAGTCGCGCACCATTGTTCATCATATTGCTGCTCAGCTTCCCCCTTTCATTCATGGATTGGAGAAAAATCCGTTCTACTTGCCACACCATGATAGATTTTCTCATACATTGAAAGGAAGGCCAATCAAGGAACACCCTGAGAGAAGATAATCTCCAATGATCAATGAAACCAACTTCTTCATGCAGAAAACGTTTTTATAAGCAAAAACCCATGTCAAAAGCCACTGTCATTTCGGCACAAAATTTTAGAAGAGCGCCTCAAAAAGGAACCCTACCTAGTATCTATGTAGGATTTTTGTTTACGGTTTAGTCTAAATTATTCATTCACGGGCTGTCCGCATATGCATACAACGAGTGATGCGGGCATAACCATTTTAAGGAATAAATTCCTTTTTTTATTAGATCACTTGCAGGCAGGAGGTGGCTGTTCCAGGTAGTCAACATGAATGGATGTTTTGTAAAACGTGAATATCAGGATTTTGTTACTTTTGTTGGATATAGCGACGGGAACCATTGGTAATGGCAGCAAAACCTTTCAGAATGGAGTGGCTAAAGGATGACAAACCAGCTTAAGCCCGGGCAAGAACTCTTGGCAGACCAGCAGATCACCGCGAACAATGGGAGAGCATTCCTGATTATGCAGGGCGATGGAAACTTCGTACTCTATGAAGTACATAAGGGTAAACACATCCCTGTCTGGGCTTCCGGCACCAATGGTAGAGGCGGCGTGAAAGCAGTCATGCGGGATAATGGCAGCCTTGCTGTCTGCAAGGCGAATGGCGAGGCGGTCTGGGACTCTGCTGGTACCGCGGGGAACGCCGGAGCATACCTCATTATTCAGGACGATGGGAACGCGGTGATCTATACCAACCAGGGAAAGGCGCTCTGGGACTCAGGAACATGGCGCCATCGTCGAAAGCTTGATTTTGACCCGGCCGTTCACGGCTTTTTGTTTCGAAACAAGTTCATCAATGCTATAGCTAATATTCCGGGCCATGGTCAGGTAAAAACACAGGGACGATGTGGCGGAATGGCTTTTGCCGCGCTCGACTACTTCCTCAAGGGCATTCCTGTTCCGAAATATACCGGTAACCTGTTCAACGCAGAGGTTCCCCCGGATGGACACTGGCTTGCGGATTACATTTACAGTCGGCTTATGGACAGCTTCGCTGTACCTTCCTCCATCAAGTATGTTCATTGGACCTTGGCATCCGATCATTCTACCTTGCTTGGAGGAAAAGGTGTCAGCCGCTGGACGAAGGAGGAAGAATTTCCAAAGCTGCGTTCACTCATCGACTCAGGCCGGCCGGCCGTCCTCGGGCTGGTAGATGCAACCAACCTCCTGCAGATTGGATCGGAGAATCACCAGGTTCTAGCCTATGGGTATGAGTGGCACTCGAAGGCTAACATTATGAATGTGTTCGTGTACGATAACAACACGGTTGGAAAGGAGGTCGTATTGTCCTCCGAACCAGGCAACCCCCACTTTGACGCGACGAACAAGACCAACGACCCTTGGAGGGGATTTTTTGTAGTCGACTATCAGCATAAGACCCCGCCTGTGTTCACGACGAAGCCGCCGGCGGACACGGCTCAAGTCCGTTACGGTCAGACCATTAAGGTAAGTCATCTCATAACGGGGCTGACACTCCATTCGCACGCACTGAACTACGGACACAGCCGAAGCTCAGGCCAGCAACAGGTGACCTGCTTCAGGGGGGCCGATGACAATGACCTCTGGAAGATCAAGGGACCCGATGGTACGCAAGCGAACCACAGGAGCAATGAAGTAGTACAACATGGCGATGTGATCCGGCTCGAGCATGTGCTCACGCAACGCAACCTGCACAGCCATTCGGGACACCCTTCCCCCGTGACCGGTCAGCAAGAGGTGACCTGCTTTGGCTCTGGAGGCCAGGGAGACAGCAACGATAACTGGCGGGTCGAGGTCGAAGGCGGGGGTCAGTGGAACGCCCAGCGACGAGTGAGACTTGTCCACCTGAACACCAACCATACGCTCCACTCCCACCGCGGGCACAGCGATTCCCGCTGGACGGCCGGCCAACAGGAGGTAACGGGCTTTGGTGGACGTGACGACAATGACTGGTGGTGGCTCCTCGAAATCCGATGAGAGTGGTCAAGATTCAGTCGTCAGTACCGTATGCGTAAAACGAAAGCCGCCTGCCGGTTCTATATCCGGTAGGCGGCTTTCTTCATGTCGCCGCAGAGAGCACGGTGCATCAGACCCGGATACAGCACCAGTTATTCCTTCATCGTATAAAAACGCTTCATACTGCAAATCATTTTTTAGAGTTTCTATTTGTTAAGGGGCAGATTAATGAAGAATATAGTTAAAGAATTGAATCCAAATCACGACGATTTTTTCATCGAAGAAGAGCTAGTTGATAAAACAGCAATCTATCTTATTGGATTTAATACGCTGGTTGATTTAACAAAGTCGAAATCATATGTTCAACAAATGGCTGATTCGTCTACTTCATTAAAAGCACTTTTAACAAACCTTAGTGACCGGATTAACGTTGATACAGAACAAATCATTACAGCCGTATTAGAAGGCAAACTAGTGATCGTTTCCAAAGATGGCGATGAGAATGCCCTTATCGACCCTATCGCCCTGCTGTGAAAGTCCGGTCAAATGAAAGAATATCGCCTGCTTTTAGAGACCATTTTATCCCCCCTTATTCTTTACATCCAATGATCTTCATTTAAATGTGACATATATTCAAATGCTGTTGTTCCATATACGCTTTTAAAGTGTTTATTTAAATGGGTTAAATCAACAAAGCCACATTCAGCCACTGCTGAATAAATATCCCGTTTTTTTTCTATTAACTGCTTTGCGCGTTCCAGCTTGCAGTTAAGAAAGTATTGGTATGGTGAAATTCCGGTATGGGCCTTAAATGATCTGATAAACTTAAATTTTGACAAATCCAGCTCTTTACATATATCGTCAAGTTTAAGTACATTTTCCAAGTTGGTATGAAGCATATCCTTTGCTTTTCGAATGAGTGTGTTATCTTTCTTATAGTCTGTAGAAAAATTAGTTTGGACAAGGCGATCTGTGAGGGATAAAAGCAATTCACTGCACAAAGCCTCATCTTTTCCGCTCAATATTGCATTCGAAAGATTCAATACTCTTTGTTCAAGGCCATGATCATACACAATAGGGTTGGAAAAGCGTACGATATCCTTTTTCTCAATAACCTCTAAAAGCAATTGCGGATCGATATATAGCATTACGTAATCAAGGCCTGTCGCATCGTGTGCCATTCCGTCATGTGCCTGTTCTGGATTAAAAAGCATAACACCATTTTGATAGGATAATTGTAAACTGCCATCCAAGGTATACTGTTGAATGCCACGCAGTGTTACACCTATGGCATACTCCTTGTGAGAATGCTTTTTATACGTAAATTCAGTCATACTTGCTGACAGCGCAGTCATGCCTGCCGATTTTTTATAGATAAATTTGTCCATTAAAATTCACCTCTAAATTAGCTTACCTACATCCATATCATTATGGCAGCATAAACAAGAAACATGGCCATCATTACATTAACAATCTTTTTATGCCTCTGCAGAAAACCCCTGAAGATGGCACCAAAAAATGCCCATGTTATAAAAGCTAAAAACCCAATAACCGTTATAGCTATCACACTTATTGTAAAAACAGGCATTGAGGCATTGTGGGGCATGATATAGGCAGGAATTACAGTCATTGTAAACAATACCACCTTTGGATTTAAAAACTGCATAAGGAAGCCTGACATAAACGTACCAGTTTGGTTTACAGCGGGTTCTGATGTATCCATTTTGTAAACCTGATAAGCGAGATACAGCATATAAACGCTTCCGATGATCTGCATAACCATTAGAATTTTGGGTATGATCGTTACAAGTATGGTATTCAGCATAGCAGAAAAAACAAGTAATAAACCAAAAGCAATAGTTGCTCCATACGTATATTCCATCGCTTTTTTTGTCCCATAATTTTGCACTGTGGATAATATGACGATATTCGTTGGTCCTGGCGTGAAAGTAACCATAAAACAATACAATATAAAAGATGTAAGATTCATGAGGAACACTCCTTTCAAGATATCCTCATAAATGTACATCTTAAATTTAAATGCCATATAGTATATTATTGCAGGATCAAACACAGCTTTCACTTCTGTTAGGAAGGCTGTTCTTGAATCAACCCGCAGCTTTAGTTGAACAAGCAAAATAAAAAGCTTCTATATTGAATGGTTTTTATCTTTATCAGAATTTGGTGATGTGCTGGAGTGTGTTAATATCCGGTCTAATACTCCTTCAGTAAATGGCATAAAGTAATTTAGCAATAGCCCCCCCTGAACAAACCGTTAATAAAGTTCCAACGCCAATTGGTCCGTTTAAAATCATTGCCATTATCAGGAATACGAGGGTAATGAATGTTCTCGAAAAAAATAGATTGTTCTGGATAATTCTTGTATGATGAATGTTAATCGGTCAACTGGAATCGGTGCAACATTCGTCTGTAAATAGGTTGCAGTTCCTAATCCAATCACAACTAAGCCGATTCCAAAACAAACCACTTTGCTGTACCATCGTTCAGGTGTTATCAAATGGTGCGACAACAAAAGCCACATATCAATACCAATACCCGTGATAAATGCTGTTAACAACCCCAAAACTTCTGGTCTTTGTCTTTTTAAAAATGAATGACAACATATCAATAATAAAGCTATTATTATTTCCCAACTTCCCACAGTAAGCCTCACATTTATGGACAGCCCTACCAAAAGTGCATCAAAAGGTGAAGTTCCAAGATCTGATTGTATAGTGAAAGAAATACCGAGGGTCAATGTTAAAATACCTACTACATAAAAAGCATATTTCACTTTACTCGACCTCTTTATCATTATTTTTTGTTGCAAATGCAACAAAGTTAGGATAAATTTAATATATACCATTTTTGTTGCACTTACAATAAAACATGTACTAAGGAGTTAATTATGAAGGAGATTCTTCGTGAAATTGGCATGATAGCAAGGGCATTAGATTCTATAAGCAATATAGAATTTAAAGAATATGACCTTACAAAAGGGCAGTATTTGTACCTTGTGCGAATATGTGAAAACCCAGGAATCATTCAAGAAAAGTTAGCTGAGATGATAAAAGTAGATCGAACAACAGCAGCTCGTGCTATAAAAAAACTTGAAATCAATGGCTTTATTGAAAAGAAAGAAGATAAACATAACAAAAAAATTAAAAAACTCTTTCCGACAGAGAAAGGGAAAAATGTTTTTCCTTTTATAAAAAGAGAAAATGATTATTCCAATATCGTTGCATTAGAGGGATTTTCCGAAAGAGAAGCAGAAACCCTTTTCAATCTTCTTCAAAGAGTAAGAAAAAATATAGAGATAGACTGGGAATTTGTAAAAAAGGGAAACAAGAGAAATTATTGATGATAGATAGGAGCGACATATTTAAATGACTATAAATATAAAAAAGTGTACCCTTGAAGATTCTCGCAAACTTCAAGAAATTAGTTATGAAACATTTAATGAGACATTTAAGCATCAGAATTCACCCGAAAATATGAATGCCTATTTGGAAAGGGCATTTAACTTAAAACAATTAGAAAAAGAATTAACCAATATTTCTTCACAATTCTTTTTTGTTTTTTTTAATAATGAAATCGCTGGATATTTAAAGGTAAATACCAATGACGCTCAGTCTGAAGAAATGGGTGATGGATCACTTGAAATCGAGAGGATTTATATAAAGAACAAATTTCAAAAACATGGACTTGGTAAATATCTGCTAAATAAAGCTATGGAAATTGCGCTGGAACGAAATAAAAAGAAGATCTGGCTGGGCGTATGGGAAAAAAATGAAAATGCTATTGCCTTTTATAAGAAAATGGGGTTTGTTCAAACTGGAGCCCACTCTTTTTATATGGGTGATGAAGAACAAATGGACTTTATATTGACCAAAACACTCATATCACTTTTTTGAAAGGCGGATTATTATGTATGTCCCAAAATATTTTAAGGTCACAAATGTTGATGAAATATGGGATTTTGTCCAAAAAAACTCTTTTGGCACGATTGTCACAACAGAACAAGGGAAGCCGATTGCCACTCATTTGCCATTGAAGTTAATGAAAGAAGGAGATTCGTACTATATGACGGGGCATATGGCTTATGGGAACCCTCAATGGAGAACATTCGAAACCTGTGAAGATGTATTGGTTATGTTCCAAGGACCACACGCTTATATCTCTTCTTCCTGGTATGAAGAGGAAAATGTCCCGACATGGAACTATCAAGCTGTACATGTTTATGGTACAGCCAGCATTTTGCACGAAGAAGAGTTAAAAGAGGATCTGACAATGTTGCTGCAAAAATACGAAAAACACCGTAAGAATCCAGTGTTATGGGATAAGCTTTCTCCTCAGTTATTAGAAAAACAACTAAAAGGTATTGTCGGATTTAAGATTAAAGTACAAGAAATTCAAGCTGCCAATAAACTAAGTCAAAATCGTAATGAAGAGGACTATCAAAACATCGTTAATAAACTCTATGAAGAAAAGGATATGAACTCTCAACAAATGGCACAATTGATGGAGAGGAAGTTAAAAAAGGGCAAATAAGTATTGTGTTAATTTTTCCTTAAGGAAAAACAGAGGAACCCGAAATGCCCCTCTGTTTTTTTTATAAAATATGAAGACGAGCTCTTTTTTTCAAAGCCTATAATCAACTCTCTGCAGGATTGCTAACGGGGGCGTTTCAATTTAGTATTGTTATAGCCTATTCAACTATAATACGAACAATAAGTAAAAAAATGTAATGTCTAAAGTTATTGAAAAGAGACAACGCCTTGAACCTGGTTCAAGGCTGTTTTTTTTACTACTCTTTAGTTAACGAATCCAAAATCTCACTCAAACTGAGCTCCGCACACGCCATGGACGTATCGGACACCCCGTAATACATCTTCACAGTATCGCCCTCCACTAGCGCCCCGCACGAGAACACGACGTTGCCGAAGAAGCCGTTCACTTCGTAGTCGGCTTCCGGCTCAAGGATCGGGGTCTCGGAACGGGCGATTACTTTTGATGGGTCGTTCAGATCGAGCAGTACAGCGCCCATGCAGTAGCGGTTGTCTTTAGCAGCGCCGTGGTACAGTTCGAGCCAGCCTTTTTCCGTTTTGATCGGGACTGCACCGCCGCCGATGCGGCCGTTGTCCCACATGCCGTCACGCAGTCCGAGCAAGTATTGATGGTTGCCCCAATGCAGGAGGTCCGGAGATTCAGCGATCCAGATCTCCGGTGCACCGGCGCTTTTAGGTACTGGGCGGTGAAGGGCGTAGTATTTGCCGTTCACTTTTTCCGGGAAGATGAGAACATCCTTGTTTTCTGGTGCGAAGATCATGCCATGATGTTCGATCGTCCGGAAGTCTTTCGTGGAAATCATCGACTCTCCCACGCCGACTGGTGAACAGGCACTGAAGTAGATATAATACGTCCCCTCAATCTGTGTAATTCGCGGATCCTCGATGCCAAAGGTCTCGAGCTCGTTGGACGGATAGTAGAAAGGATCCGGGTCGATCGTAAAGCTGCGGCCGTCCTTGCTTCGGGCGATCCGCAAGTAAGATAAAGATGTCAGATAAACAAACTGCTCGGAGCCTGCCTTTCGAATGACACGCGGATCGGAAAAATCATAGTTTTCGTCGGAAAGCTGGAAATCCAGGATTTCGAGCTCCTTTTTTTCCACGTTATAGACAGGTGCTTTGACGATTTCAGGGTCTTCGCTCACCGGGCGTTCAGCCACGCGAAGCAGCATGATGACCTCGTCCTTGTATCGGGCGATACCCGCGTTGAAGGCACCGATCACTTCAAAGTTTGGACGGTGTGGTTTGACATCACTAGGTGTTACTAGGGGGTTCTGTCCGTATCGATATACATTCATGCTGCAGTCTCCTTATCTCTCATAGGGTAGGAACGGATCTTGAATGGTTAATTTATGGGCTTCTGCGTCAGAGATGCCGGCGTATAGATCAGCTGTGCCATCTTCTTTTCGGACCAAGCCACCGCTAAACACCACATCCACGAGGTCAGGCCGTTTCGATGCACCCGGCAGGAAATCGTTTCGTACGGCGATCAGTTCGATGTCGGAATGCTCTCCTGTTTTCGGATCCATGACAAAGAACATGGGATAATAATGCCGGTCACCTAACTCATCAAAGCACGCGATATGCCCAAGCACACCGACCAATCCACTGGAAAGGACATGAAGCTCGTTCGCTCCTCCCCACTCTTCATCCGTAAACTGATTTTCCAAAAGTGGTGCGTTTTCGATGGCCTCCAGGGTTAAGTCGTTGAGCGAAGGAACGACCGTGAAGCCAATTTTCCCTCTTCCGCCTTTCTCGCCTTGCGGACGTGTGAAGATGGCGATCGAACCGTCGAGCAGCTCTGCAATGCGCAGATCCTTCATGCCATCCGGGCCTTTAAAGAAGTCTTCAAGGGTATGAATGGTGCTTCCTTTATAAAACACGGTTCTCCAGCCAAGAGCGCTTTCAATGGTTGGATGTGGAAAGGTCTCAACCCCGCCTAAAATGATTTCTCCTGAAATACGGGTAACAAACGGATCCTGCAGCTGGAAGACTGGTGTTCCCTCTCTCGGAGCCCATACGTTTTCTGATTCTATGAAAAAACGAACCTCAGATTGCTCGCTTTCCCGGGCTTCTACCCGCCCGGCGATGATCAGCTGGCCGTCATCATCAAAGGGTGCGGTAATGTTATATACATCTCGGCAGCCTACACCTTCAATCAGTATTTTTTCAGGCAGGCCGGGCTTTTCTTTTTTCTCGTATTCCGCGCGCAGTTCGCTGCACGTTTTTATGTCGGATTTAATGAGTTTCAATGGAGATATCCCCCTTTATTTCAGAGTGAACTGCATGCCTTCTTTAAACTTTTTGGCAAAGAACAGGAACAGGATGATGATCGGCACGGTCAGGATGACGGATGCCGCATACATCGGTCCCGGATAGCCGCCGTACGGCCCGAACATCTGAGACAGCAGTACATTGAGTGTCAGCATGTTATCGCTCTTGACGACCAGCATGTCCCAGAGAAGCTCGGTCCACCGTTCCATGAACAGGAAGAGAAAGACAACGATCGTGATCGATTTCGACATCGGCAGCATGATCCGAAAGATGATCTGCCAGTCGGAAGCGCCGTCCAGTTTTGCTGCTTCAATAAACGTGTCGGGGATGGCCCGGAAGAAGTTCGTGTACATGAAGACGGCCCACAGGCTCAAGGCTTTCGGCAGAATCATCGCCCAGTAGGAATCATAAAGTCCAAAACGCTGGATGATGAGGAACGTCGGCACGAGCAGAATGATCGCAGGGAAAAACATTTGAAACAGGACCGCGTTGTTCAGGAAATTTCGGCCGCGGAACTGAAGCTTGGCGAGCGCGTAGGCGACGACGATACCGGTCACCATCATAAGCGCTGTAGAGCCGGTGGAAACAATCAGGCTGTTGAAAAAGGCACGGATCCACGGCCGCGGTTCAGCCGCTTGCCCGCCGCTCAGCAGCCATTCATAGGAACGAAGGGAAAAGCTGTCCGGGATTAACTTCCGGTCCACCTGGTTCCAGTCAGCGAACGAGTTCAGCACCATGTAGAGGTACGGAAACACCATGATAAACAAGAGCAGAAACGCCATGATATAGCGGATGGTAAGTGACTCTTTCTTAGGTCCAGCCATTTCGTTTCCCCCACATTTCTAAAAATTTTCGAATGATGAAGATCGAGATGAACGTGACAACCGATGCGATGAGCGCTACAGACGATGCATAGCCGGCGGACAGGTTCTGGAATGCCTGCTTGTAGATCTCCATCTGCCACGTGTTGGTCGCGAAGTTCGGCCCTCCCCCTGTGAGCTGGTACACCTCGGTAAAAATTCCGAAGGTCACGCCGATCGAAAGGATAAGGGTTGTAAACAGCGCAGGGTAAAGCAGCGGCAATGTAATTTTCCAAAAACGCTGCCAGCCGTTGACTCCGTCGATGTCGGCCGCTTCGTAAATTTCCTTGTTAATGGATTCAAAGCCTGACGTCAGGATGAGCGCGTAGTAGCCGGTAAACTTCCAGGCCATGATCACCGAAACGACCAATAGTGCAGAAAACGGAGTGCCAAGCCAGTTTACGTCAAGGCTGAACGTGCCGCGCAGAAACTTGTTCACCGGGCTGTTATAGGAAAGAAATCCTTTCACGATGAAGGACGATACGACACCGGAGGCCAAGTACGGCAGGAAGAAACCGATCAAGAACAAGCCTTTGAACCGCGGCAGGCCGTGAACGGCGAGCGCCACGACCAATGATGAGGCGATGACCATCGGCACGAACACGATCATGAACTTGAACGTAACGATGAATGCGGCATGGACCCCAGGGCTTTTTAGTGCTTTCATAAAGTTTTCAAAGCCGACATGGTGAAAAACGGGAGCGATCAAATTCCAGTCAGTGATCGACAAATAGAACGACCAGCCGAGCGGGATCAGGAAAAAGATCAGCCCATATAAAAGGTAAGGACTGGCGAAAAGCCAGCCCAACCTGTTATTATGCCTGGTTCTCATTACTTGAGATCCCCCTCAATGGCCTCTTTCATCTTTTCCCAGCCTTTCTTCGGCTGTACTTCCCCTTTTACGACAGGGTTGACGGCATATTGGCCAATATAGGTTTGAAGTTCATTGTATTTCGCGTTATCAATGGATGGAACAGCATTTGGAACCGCCAATGCGTAAGGCTTGAGCGCTGGATTTTTGTCAAAGATCGGTTTGAACGCATCGTTGGTTGCCAAATCATCGCGTGCAGGCGGCAGGTTCGTCTTCTCAAACCACTTCACATCGTTCTCAGGCTTCGAATATACCCATTTCATGAATTCCATCGCTGCTTTTTTCTCGTTTTCAGGGGCAGAGGTATAGATGACAAGGCCTTTTGTATCCGCAAACGTGGATACATCCTTTGTACTAGCTCCGTCCGGCACTGGCGGTGCGGAGAGAGCGAACGTTTCCTTGTATTTCATCTCCGGGAATTTTTCTGCCCAATACGTAAGCGTCCACGGTCCGATGTCGGTAAAGATGCCAAGACCGGTTTCGAACGGATCCTTCGACTGCTTCGTAAGGATGCCTTTTTCCTGACGGATATCGTTCATGAAGTTCAGCACATCCACACCGGCTTTATCGTCAGCCACGAGCTTACTTCCTTCTATAAAATTGTTTCCTTGGGACGCCGCGTCATAAAGCATGAAGAAGTCGAACCAGCGCTTCCAGGCCGTCGGATCAGCAAGGTCTGGCTTTGCCCATAAGTATTTGTCCGGGTACTTTGCTTTTAGTTTCTTTGTTACGTCAATCACTTCGCTGTAGGTTTTCGGCGGCTCGCTATAGCCAAGCTTTTTCAGGATATCGAGTCTCCAGCCGAACAGCATGGCATTAGAGGAGATCGGCAATACATATTGGTTGCCGTCAGAGAATTTCCAGCCTTTGATCGTGTCACTCATGCTGCGGGATTGAATGATGTCATTGTATCCATCCAGCTTGTTCAGCGGTTCGATCGCCTTGCTTTCCGCGAGCTGTGCAGCGAATCCGCGGTTGATGTTCTCAGACATCGTCGGTGCTTCTTTACCCGCGATCGCGGATTGGATGCTCGCTTCCGACGTCGGGCTTTCCTTGATCGGACTCACCTTGATCTTGATTTTCGGGTGGCTTTTTTCAAATTCTTTGGCGGTTTCTTTCCAGTACGCCTGCTGAGGCGGGTTTGGTGCTGCCCAGAACTCAATCGTTGTCGTTCCGTTCTTTGATGAATCTTCACTTACCGGGTTTCCCGTCGAACAAGCCGAGAGCGCCGAAACGGTCAGTGTCGCACCAAGCAAAAGTGAAGCTGCCTTCTTCATTTTCATCACAATATCCCCCAATACGATAGTTTGAGTAAGCGCTGTCATCTTCCCCCAAAAAAATTTACGCTCGCTCGTTTGGAAAACATTACATTTTATTCTATTTGTAACTTTTGTAATGTGATTAATAACTTTACAATTACAGTTTTACATGATTACAAAAGTTCTGTCAATTCTTTTTATCTGAAAAATAAATGGTTGAATTTCCTTGTGATAGTTTACGAGTTCGGTGGATTGGGTTATAGTTTAACTGTAACGTGACAAATTGTTCGTGTGTAATTTATATAGATGATAAAAGCTGAAGGGTTGAAGAGAAATGGCGAAAAAAATCTCTATGCAAGATATTGCCGATGCATTGAATATATCGAAAAACTCTGTTTCCCAGGCACTGTCCGGGAAACCGGGCGTGAGTGAGGCCACGAGAAAGCTCGTGGAAAAAACGGCACAAGAAATGGGATACAGCGGCAAAAAGTCCGTTGTGGCTAATGGTTTGGCTGGCACCGGAACAGGAACGATCGGTCTGATCGCTTCCGATTATGCGTTTTCGCTTAAAAGTTTTTTCGGAGAAATCTATTTGAGTATTGAAAAAGAAGTGGCCGCACGCGGGATGAACCTGCTCATCCAGTCGGTCAACACCGAGGCACGGGACCATCTTGTCCTTCCTTCCTTTATCGCGGAGGGTAAGGTCGATGGTGTGCTCATTCTCTCGCACATCAGTACGGAGTACAGTAACGCTGTGATTGCGACCGGCATACCGACAGTGATGATCGACCACCACCATCCACTCATTCAGGCGGATGCCATTGTGACGAACAACCGGTTCGGCGCGTATACCGCGGTCAAGCATCTGATCGGGCTCGGCCACCGGGATATCGCGTACGTTGGAAACGCGACGCTTTCCCCGAGTTACCAGGAGCGTTTGGAAGGCTACAGGCTCGCACTTCAGGAGCATGGGATCCCGCTTAAGGAGGATTTTGTGTTCAGTGAGGTTCTTGAAGATGATCAGGAGGTTACGGCGCTTGTGCAGGGGCTCGATATTCAGCCCAGTGCCTGGTTTTGCGTGAACGATGGGTTTGGATTTTTTGTGAGGTCCGCCCTGCAGCAGCACGGCATCGCTGTTCCAGGCCAAGCCTCCGTTTGCAGTTTTGACAACGGAATGCTGTCCCGGTTGTCTATTCCGAAGATCACGACGATGAACATTGATTTGGATCTGTACGGCCGAAAAGCCGTCGAGCAGCTCATGTGGCGCATGCAGCATAAGGGTGAGCCGATCATCGAACTGCTGCTTCCGTCAGAGTTGATCGTGCGGGAGTCGACAGGGAAGGTTCGGGGGTAAAAGGGAAGCAATCCAGTAGCTTTATTGCCTTTTTTGGTATACTGCCAGCCAATTCGGCCATCTGTTCGATGGCCAGCCGAGTACATTCGATCTGGCACTTTTGGTTTCTCACGGTTTTGTTTGGTTTACTCACGGAAATGAAGTTTTTACTCACCAAAATTATCCGATTACTCACGGTTCGACACACTTTACTCACGGTTTTCTAACATTAACTCACCAAACACATTATTTTCAGTTCGGAGCTATTCAGTTTGTGTGGTGCCAGGCACCAGCGTTACACACTTGTGTAATTGTGGTGCCTGGCACCAAATTTGAAAAAAAGACTGCTCCGCCCCAAAAAAATTTGGGCCATCGCAGCCTTATGATGGTGTTTTGTATATGTCTCAATGCGATAGGTGGTCTACTAGAAAAGAGGTCTACTGGACGTCTAAATAGTGCTGGAGAACCCTAGGCGGGAAATATTTTAGGGGCAGGGGTCTTAACGATACAATGGTCGAGGTGGAAAGGATAGAATCTGTTTGTGCCTGTTTTAGGCAGTTGTACATCGCTTTGCCGCCAACTGAATTGGCAGAATGAATCGTTATGCGGTTGGCAAATAATCTTTCATCCACCATCATTTGAACAAGCATTAAACCATTCCTGTGTTTATTTACTAAGTCGTGATCCAAAGAAAGATGTTCGACAGGAAATTTTCGCAGCAAATCCATACAATCGTCAATCGTCTCCGCTAAAACATAGCCTTCGGGTGCTTTCCGGTAGTCATCTAAAAAAACGCTAATGTTTCCCATTTCTGACTCCTTCCCTTATAAAGGGGTGACTAAGAGAAGTCGAAAATCCCTAAATAAAAACATCTTTTGTCCACCTTAACATGGATGCGAGGTTTATGGAACAAAAGCGACTTTTAAAGCTAAAAACTGACAAACTATTCAGATAAAATCCGCCAACGGGAAGCTTCTACTTGCTATTTTCCAATGAAATAATATATTTTAATCCAGCATGAGCATCTTTAAATGTCGGGATATTATTTAACTCTTGAATGCTTATTGCCAGCTCAGGATTAATGCCAACAACAATACATTCTACCCCAATTAAGTTCAGACAGTCATATAGTTTTGTCAGATTATTTCTGACACTATCATCAAAGGTGGTGATACCTCTTAAACTGACCATTACAAACCTGACGCGCTTTTGGACACATTCCTCTAGAACTGTAGTTATAATATGCTCTCCCCGTTCTATGTCCATGTTTCCTATGAGCGTTAGAGCAATCGTCCCATCCCAAATATTGAGTATCGGCACAGAGAGGTCTTTAATTAGTTTCTCTTTACGATTATCCTCTTGGGCTTTGGAGGTAACGTCCATTAACATGACCATATAACCTACCAGGTTTTCTTGATTTTGGCCTTTTAGAATAGGGGTAATTACGATATCTGCGATCACTTTGTCTTTAATATTGATCCTTGCTCTATGCCCATCCTTGAGCTGTCCCATTACTCTGCGCTGATGGTCAGGCTTTTGGTGAAAAAAGTCCATATTCAAACCGATAAAATCATCTGAACCCGAAAGCCCATAAAACGGGGCAATACTCCCTAAAACCTCTTTCGCTTTTAGGTTCATCCAGATAAGATTGTACTCTTTATCTGCAAGAAGTATGACTTCACCAATACTGTTCAAAGCATCAGTACTTGATATGTCAATTGGCATTGGATGCATGTAAGTAGTCTCCTTTATCTGGTATAGATTTATTATAAAACAAAGCAGTATTTTTTACATGCGAGAAGCAAGAGATGCAAAAAATCGCACCCAAACGAAAAGAAGAAGATGCTCGCCCAAGCACCTTCTTCTCTATTAATCAGCTTTTAAACTTCAACAAAAATTATTACAAGCCGTATGCCTTAATGCCTCTTTTAATTGAAGAGCCGTTGCGTAATAGTCGAGCGATTCTCTGTCCTTCAGCTGTTCGGCATCGCGTAAAATGAGCAGCAGCGTCTCCTCGCTTTTCTCATATTGTCCGATAAAAATAAAGTTAACGGCCAATATCATTTTGACATACACAATACGCAGCAGGTTGTTGCTGTTCTGATAGACCCGAAGCGCTTTGCAGGCATAATGTACGGACAAGGAATAATGATACAGATGTCCATGTACAGCAGATAAATAATAATAGTAATCTGTCACCTTCGTAAGATACAGCTCTGCATCAGCCTCGTTTCGGCTGTGGATGGCTAATGCATGGGCAAACTGTTCTTTCTGGCCATAGTAAATGCCCTGTAAAAAGTCGAAAAGGTTGGCCTCGAACGGAGAAAATTTCGAATTGTATTTGTGCATCAGGGCTGCGGCTTCGTCAAATTCCTGCAGCCGGTTGGTGAGCAATAAATATCGAAGCCTGTACAGCTCGTACAAATAGATCTGTCCGTACACTGGATGTAATCCTTCTGCTACTCCAGCACTTTAAAAAGCTGGTCGGCCGTGTCTTTCTGAAGCCGTTCCATCGCATCGTAAAACGTATCAAGGATCCTTCACTTTCACCTGACATCTATCCTTGTAATATATGAAAATGAAGGGCTGATATCCTGCAAAAATTGTGGAATTTCCCCGGAAATAGAAGTGGTGCTACAAGCAGAGGTGCCAGGCACCTCCATTCCACAAATGTGTAATTGGAGTGCCTGGCACCGCTCACTAAATGGCTTTTATTTTGTAATGAGATCCAAATCTACTGGAATGAACTTTTCGACTTTCTCGTCTTTGTTCACTTTTACTGCTGTTTTAACAGCCTCTGCACCAATCATGTCTGGTTTTTGAGCAACAGTTGCCGCCATTTTTCCTTCTTTTACTGCTTTTTGTGCATCATCCGTTGCATCAAATCCGACTACAACGACATCTTTCAAACCGGCTGCTTCAAGCGCCTGTAGCGCTCCTAGTGCCATCTCATCATTATGAGCAAATACTGCATCGACATTTTTGTTGCCTTGCAGGATGTTCTCCATAACGTTCAAGCCTTTAGCACGGTCAAAGCTTGCTGTTTGTTTTGCAACGACTTTGATGCCTTTCTGGTTATCGACTGCTTTATGGAAACCTTCACCGCGTTCGCGTGCTGCTGATGATCCTGAGATTCCTTCAAGCTCTACTACATTTCCCTTGCCTTTAAGCTGCTTGGCAATATAATCGCCGGCCATTTTTCCGCCTGCTACGTTATCTGAAGCAATATGAGAAACTACTTTTCCGCCTTCTGCACTGCGGTCAACCGTAATGACTGGAATGTTTGCGCTGTTTGCTGATTCAATGGCAGAAGAAATCGCTGCTGAGTCTGTTGGGTTTACTAAAAGCACATCCACACCTTGCTGGATCAAGTCCTCGATGTCATTGACCTGCTTTGCAGAATCATCCTGTGCATCAACTGTTTTCAGCTGAACGCCAGCTTTTTTCGCTTCTTTCTCAGCCCCTTCTTTTAATGTCACAAAGAATGGGTTGTTAAGTGTTGAAACCGATAGCCCGATCTTTAGATCTCCCTTGCCCTTTTTCTTGCTGTCATCTGAACCTGGTGCTTTTGTGGAACAAGCGGTCAGAATTAAAGCCCCAATGACGAGAACAATTAAACTCTTGAACATTTTTTTCATTGATAAATCCTCCCTTTTTGTCGTAATGCTATATTGGTTTAACAGGTGCCAGGCACCGATGTTACACAAGTGTGTAATTGCGGTGCCTGGCACCAAACCTCCTCGAAACTCCTACGCTGCCTTCTTCCGGTCGATCAGGACAGCGAGCAGGATGACTCCCCCCTTGACGACCTGCTGGTAGAAGGATGAAACGTTTAGCAGATTCAATCCGTTGTTCAGCACCCCAATGATGAGGGCACCGACCAGTGTGCCGAAGATCCAGCCTTTACCGCCAGATAGGCTTGTCCCGCCAAGCACAACGGCTGCGATGGCATCGAGCTCGTACGCCGTTCCTGCCGTAGGCTGAGCAGAATTCAAACGGGACGTAAGAATAATACCTGCGAACGCACTCAGTAAACCGGTGAGCGAGTAGATCATGACTTTGATGCGTCCGACTTTAATCCCTGAAAGCAATGATGCTTCTTCGTTTCCGCCGATCGCATACGTTCTTCTTCCAAAGGTCGTCTTTTTCAAGATGAACCAGAGGACAGCGAACGCAAGCAGCATCCAGATGACCGGGAACGGAATTCCCAGGAAATATCCGCGGCCCATCCAGACAAAGCTCATATCATCCGAAAGGCCGGTGATTGGTTTTCCCTCTGTGTACACGAGCGTCAACCCACGGAAGATCGTCATCGTTGCAAGTGTCGCGATAAACGGCGCCACTTTCCCTTTGCTGATAATGATTCCGTTGATCGCACCCATTACTGTACCGGCAGCCAATCCTGCAAGCATCGCGATTACCGGATCAGTTCCGCCAGCCATCAGCCCGGCTGTAATCGCTCCGGAAAGCGCCAGCATGGAACCGACGGAGAGGTCGATGCCTCCCGTCAAAATGACAAACGTCAGTCCAAACGCAATGAGCGCGTTAATGGAGACCTGCCGAAGAACGTTGAGAATATTCGTTAACGTGAAGAACTCCGGACTTAATATGGACAGGACAATTAAGATGATGACGAGTCCGATGAGCGGACCGAGTTTCTGAAATATACTAATCTTTCGTGTTGAGGCTGACATGTTACATCCCTCCTGTTGCAGCATGCATAATTTTTTCCTGATCAGCTTCTTTACGATCGAGGATTCTGCTGATCTTTCCTTCATGAATGACAAGAATCCGGTCACTCATTCCCAAAATTTCCGGCAGCTCGGAGGATACCATGATGATGGACACTCCCTGCTCCGTCAGTTCATTCATAATCTGATAGATTTCCTTTTTCGCCCCAACGTCCACCCCACGGGTCGGTTCGTCCAGGATCAGCACTTTCGGCTGATTGTTCACCCATTTACCGATGACGATCTTCTGCTGATTTCCGCCGCTCAATGATTTGACGATCTGTTCGCCGCCGGACGTCTTGACGTGTAACTTTTTAATAAGACGCTCTGTTTCCTTCTGCTCTTCACTTGCTGAGATCACACCGCCATTTGACACCGCTTTCAAATTGGTAAGCGTTAAATTTTCGCGGACGGTCATCCCTGCAACAAGCCCTTTATCTTTGCGGTCCTCTGTCACAAACGCGAGTCCAGCTGCAATCGCATCGGATGGTTTTGTAATATTCAACGGTTTGCCGTCCAGATAAATGGTGCCGCCGTCCTTCTTCTTATAGCCGAAGATCGCTTCCATGATCTCAGTCCGCCCTGCGCCCATCAGACCAGCGATACCTAAGATTTCGCCCTGTTTGACGTCAAAGTGAATATCTTCAAACAGTTCTTTTCTTGAAAGTCCTTCCACTCTCAGCCTTTCCGGGCCGATCTTCGCCTGCCGTTCAGGAAAACGCTCTCCAAGCTGGCGGCCGACCATCATCGAAACAATCTCGTCGAAATTCGTTTCCTTGACGATCTTCGTACCGATAAAATCACCGTCCCGGAGTACCGAGATCCGGTCACAGATCTGAAAGATTTCCTCCATCCTGTGGGAGATGTAGACGATTCCGACGCCTTGCTGCTTCAGTTTTTCAATCACGGTAAAAAGCGCCTCGATTTCACGGTCGGTAAGTGCCGCCGTGGGCTCGTCCATGATGATGCAGTCGGAATTCGTTTCAAGCACTTTTGCGATCTCGATCATCTGCTGCTGTCCGACCGAAAGCTCGCCGGCCACCGCATCGGGATGGAGCTCCACACCGAGCTGCTGCAGTGCGTTTTTCGTTCGTTTTCTCATTTCATTTGTCCGCAAGATGCCTGTTTTGCCGTACGCCAGCTCCTTTCCCAAGAAAAGATTTTCCGTCATGGTCAGATACGGAATGATGTTCAGCTCCTGATGCACAACACCGATCCCCATCTCTTCAGCCTCTTTCGGATTGGAAAAATGCACGTCCTTCCCTTTCACCGTGATCGTCCCTTTGTCTCGTTCATAGATGCCAGCCATGATCTTCATCAATGTTGATTTGCCTGCGCCGTTCTCACCCATTAGGGCATGAACTTCCCCAGCCTTCACATCAAAGTTCACATTTTTCAGCACATGAACATCTGAAAATGATTTATAGATACCGGATAAGTGAACAAGTGACTGCTCTTTCATTAGAAAATCACCCCCGAATGTAAAATGATGTTGGCATAAGGTGTCGTTTCACCTGTGCGGATGACCGCCTTCGCATTCTTCGTTAAGTCTTTGAATACTTCATGAGGCACGATCTCCTGCGCGGTGCCTGGCACCGTGTCCAGAACTTTTTTGAGATACGCCTCGTTCTCCTCCAGCTCCTGCGCCAGTGTCACCTTCTCAACCTTCATGTCATCCGCGACTGCCTGCAATGTTTCCAGGAAACCGGGTGTCCCGATCGTCAGGGCGATGTCGATTCGTTTAACATTATCCGGGATCGGTAAGCCGCAGTCGGCGATGACGATCGTATCTGTGTGGCCCATTCGCGCGAGAACCGAAGCGATCTCGCTGTTCAGTATGCCTTGTTTTTTCATCTGCATCACTCCTTTCTCATGGTGTTTTCTTGCATCGATTTGAACGGGAGTAATTAGTGGATCAGCCGTTAACCGCGATGAACTGCTCAACTTCCGCTTTCGTAGGCATTCCGTTCTGCGCCCCGAGCTTTGTCGTCGAGAGGGCAGCAACCGCGTTGCCAAATTTACAGGCAGCTTTCAGGGACAGCCCCTGGCCTAGTCCGACCGCAAGACCGCCGTTAAAGGAATCACCCGCACCTGTCGTATCGATAACGTCGACCTTGTATGAACGGACGTTGATCTCTTCTCCATCTTTATAAAAAGTTAGGCCCTTTGAGCCCTTCGTTACGATGACCTTTTCCTTGATGAACTGTTCATCCCGCCCTTTCAGCAGCAATTCGAGTTCGTGTTCATTCGGTGTGATGTAGTCGGCTTGCGATAGGAGTTCTTCAGACAACCCCTGAATAGGAGCAGGGTTGAGGACTACTTTAACACCGTTTTCCTTGGCGATGCTCACTGCTTTCTGAACACTTTCCAGCGGAATCTCCAGCTGAACGAGGAGAAAATCACTTCCGGCAATCGCATCCCGCTTTTTCTCCACAAATTCAGGGGTTACTTGATGGTTGGCCGCCGGTACAACGATGATGCTGTTGTCTCCTTCCGATACAAGGATGGTCGCTGTTCCGGTGGAGCCAGGGACCTGCTCTACGTCAGTTACGTCCACTCCCTGCTTGTTTAAATGATCCTTGAGCTCGGAGCCAAAAACATCATCTCCAACACAGCCTACCATGCGGACATCCGCTCCCAGTCTTGCGGCAGCTACTGCCTGGTTCGCCCCTTTTCCGCCGGGAATCGTTTTAAACTCCTGTCCGAGAAGCGTCTCCCCCATCTTCGGAACTTTGTTCGAAATCGTCACCAGATCCATATTAATGCTTCCCACTACCGTAATCTTAGCTGCCATCGCGAGCCCTCCTTTTTGTCGATTTCGTTCTCGTGCCTTTTCGGTGCCAGGCACCGGCGTTACACAAGTGTGTAATTGCGGTGCCTGGCACCAAAAACTTAGGCACCAAAACCCTTACACCTTCCTCGTTGATTCCCGTTCGATCAGTTCTACATCGAACTCAAAGAAGGTATTTTCAACTGCTTTTTTCTCGATCAGTTTGACAAGAAGATCCGCGACGATTGTTCCCATATCGTAGATCGGCTGGCCTACTGTGGTCAGTTCTGGCGTTGTAGCCTCAGCCAATGAGATTCCATCGAAGCCAATGATGGCCAAATCTTCGGGAACCTTTTTTCCGAACTTGTGGGCCGCTTTGATTGCACCGATGGCCATCACATCGTTTCCGGCAAAGATTCCATCGATCTCAGGATGGCGGCCGAGCAGTTGAAGCGTAGCGTTAATCGCTGTCTTCATATCATAGTTGCCGTCTTCGATATAGCTGCTGTCGAACCACGGTTCACTCCCCACTTCTTCCAGATAACCGGTACGGCGCTCCATCGCGTTATCAATATGCTCCGGTCCGCTGAGATGCGCGATTCGTTTACATCCCATTTCTAATAGGAAACCCGTCGCTTTTCGTGCGCCGCTCTTATTTTTTACAACCACAGTCGGAATGTCAGCATTGATTTTACGGTCGATGCTTACGACCGGTATGTTCAGCTGTCTCACTTTTTCGGCAGTCAGTGTATTGGATGCAACAATGAGGCCGTCTACATATTTCTGAAGCAGGATCTCAAGGTAATGCTCTTCTTTTTCCACGTTTTCATCGGTATTGCAGAAAACGACGTTATAACCAAGCTTGTGGGCCGTGTCTTCAACCGCCCTTGCCAGCTCCGGGAAAAAGGGGTTCACGATATCCGGTACCATCAGGCCGATGGTCTTTGACGTTTTCTTGTAGAGACTGCGGGCCACGGCGTTCGGCTTGTAGTTCAGCCGATCAATCGCTTCCTCCACCTTTTTCTTTGTATCTTCATTGACGTATCCGTTGCTGTTCAGCACCCTGGACACCGTCGCAACAGAAACACCCGCCTGCTTTGCCACGTCTTTAATCGTCGCCATAATCAAACACTCCGATAAACGCTATTTGGTGAGTTATGTTTTGTATGTGTAACCGGTTACACATACACTGTAAAAAAATCCGTCTTACAATATGTAACCGGTTACACACAGTATAATCCCCTCTTTTTGAAATGTCAAAGGGAATTATTTTTTGGTGCCAGGCACCGGCTTTTGACTATTGTCAAAAAGCGGCACACTGATCTGTTCGCCACAAAACTTTCATTGCAAAACTTTCTCCCTATTGACAAGTTCCTCAGCGCATAATAAGATTACTGACAGAATAGATAGAATTATCTGTTTATTTTTATGCCGTTATATGAAAACTGTGTTTTATATTATAAAACAATTTACCTCTTTGTGAATACATAAAAGCCAGTCTTACCGCTAATTTTCCAATTTTGAAAGCGCTGCCAACCAGGCGTTTTATAAAAACAAGGAGGGATTGGGTAATGGAAGCAAGACTTGAGACGAAGCAAGCAAAACCGGTTAATTTCGCAAGGAAGTTTCGGTGGACGGTTGTTATTTGGTTATTGATTGGAGGAATTATTAACTACCTTGATCGCGCTAACCTTTCCATCGCTGCTCCGGAAATGATGAAAGAACTCGGGCTCACTGCCACAGATATTGGATTGCTGGGCACGGTGTTTTCCTGGAGTTATGCGCTAATGCAGCTGCCATCCGGATGGCTGATTGACCGTTTCGGGACAAGAAAAGTTTATACGATCGCATTGATTTGGTGGAGCGGTGCTACCATGCTGACTGGTGCTGTTAATAAGATGTCTTCCTTTATTGCCGCACGGGTTTTGCTCGGTGTCGGTGAAGCTCCCTGTTTTCCGACGATGGCCAAGATCACTTCCTATTGGTTTCCGAAAAAGGAACGGGGGCTGGCCACCGGCATTTGGGACTCCTCTTCCAAATGGGGCCCGGCTATCGCGCCGCCTCTGCTCGTTTTCATCATGGTAACGTTTGGCTGGAGAGCCCTCTTTTATATCACGGGTGCGATCGGTATCATTTTTGCCATCGGCTTTTTCATCTTTTATAAAAACCCGGACAAAAGCCGCAAGCTTACCGAGGCGGAGCTGGAATACATCAAGTCGATGGAGCCGGCTCGGAACAAAACATTCAAGCGTCGAACATTAAATGGAGACAATTATTTAAGTATCGCAGTGTATGGGGCATGATTCTTGGCTTTTTCTGTACGATTTGGATCTGGAATATCTTCCTGGTTTTCCTACCGCTATTTTTGACCAATGTTCATCATGTTTCTTTAAAAGAACTGGGTATTTACGCAGGTATTCCATGGCTTGGAGGAATCTTCGGAAACATTTTTGGCGGATACCTTACGAAAAAGCTCGTGGATAAAGAAATTACTACACCTATTAAAGCAAAGCGTGCACTTATAGGGATCAGCGCCATCTCTGCTGCCATTGTCGTTTGTGCGGTACCTTTCGTGTCTAGCCTTACGGCGACGCTCACATTATTGACGCTCGCCCTGTGCTTTATTTCGGCGATGACCGGAAGTGCCTGGGCGCTTGCCGGTGATATCGCACCGCCTTCCATGGTGGCTTCAGTTGGCGCCATTCAAAATTTCGGCGGCTATTTTGGAGGAGCCTTTTCCCCTGTCATAGCTGGAATGATTGTGGATGCGACAGGTTCTTACTCCTTGGCGTTTATCTCCGGAGGTTTGATCGCCGGCTGCGCTGCACTCTGCTATTGGTTTATCGTCAAGAATCCAATTCAAGAATAGGGGGCTGTCAAATTGAAACCAAAAGTTTTTATTGCACGTCCTATACCTTCCGAGGTGGAAGCTTATATCGCTGATCATTGCACCTGCGAAAAATGGACCGGTGCGTCACCCATTACTAGAAATGAACTTTTAGAGAGGCTTAAAGATGCAGAAGGCCTGCTTATTACCGGGGAAAAGATTGATGATGAACTGCTGGATCATGCCCCAAATCTAAAGGCGGTCAGTAATATTTCCGTCGGCTATAACAATTTCGACCTTGATGCCATGAAAAGAAGGAACATCATCGGGACGAATACCCCTGATGTTCTCAATGAAACGGTGGCCGATCTGGCCCTTGCTTTAATACTGTCCACAGCGCGCCGAATTCCTGAGCTCGACAAGCTGGTGAAGGACGGAAAATGGGAGGATCAGGATGATGAGCCGCTTTTCGGCGTCGACGTCCACGGAAAAACGTTAGGCATCATTGGTATGGGAAGGATCGGCGAGGCCATCGGGCGCCGTGCAAAATTCGGCTTTAACATGACTATTCAGTATCATAACCGGCACAGGAAACCTGAATCAGAAAAATTATTGGATGCTGATTATGTCTCAATGGAGGAACTCCTGCAAACCTCAGACTTTGTACTGTTAATGGTTCCTTTTACAGAGGGGACCAAGCACCTGATAGGCAAAGAGCAGTTCGCTCTCATGAAAAATTCCGCCATCTTCATTAACACCTCCCGCGGCCAGACGGTCGATGAAAATGCCTTGATTCAAGCATTGCAAAACCAAAAGATCCTGGCCGCCGGCCTCGACGTATTTGATCAGGAACCCGTCTCACCTGACAACCCGTTGTTGAAGCTTCCAAACGTGGTGACCCTGCCTCATATCGGTTCAGCCACTTACCAGACAAGATTCGATATGGCAATGCTCGCTGCCAAGAACCTAGTCGCTGCCGTAACTGGAAAACAACCGCCAAACATCGTCCAAGAACTAAAAAGCGGGATAAAGATTTAATAACGGTGCCTGGCACCGTTAAATACATACTTCTAGCTCACTATAAAATAAATCCATTGTTGGATAATACTTTTTCATTTGTTTGTTATTGTAAAATAGTAGTCAAAAAAATAGCGAGAGGTGATGTATTTTGATGAAGATGGTAAAAAAAATGCTGATTCTTTTTGTAACGGGGTTTACGCTAGTTGCAGCACCAGGGTTATCGTACGCACAAACGCTGGTAAAGGGAAGTACAGGACATAAAGTAACCGCTCTGCAAAACCGCATGAAAAGTGCAGGATACTTTCACGGACCTGTTACCGGCTATTATGGACCTCTCACAAAATATGCGGTTGCTAATTTTCAGCTGGCTACCGGACTTGTCCCTGACGGTATTGCGGGACCGCGTACATTTGGAAAATTAAATGATGTTGAAGTAATGGCCAGAGTGGTTCACGGAGAAGCACGCGGTGAGTCCTACATCGGAAAAGTCGCAGTTGCTGCTGTTATCCTCAATCGTCTGGATGACTCCCGCTTCCCGAAGAATGCTCACGCTGTGATCCATCAGACTCATGCCTTCACTGCTGTTCATGACGGACAATATGACCTTTATCCAGGCTCCACTTCCTACCGAGCCGTCATCGACGCCATGAAAGGCTGGGATCCTACACACGGTTCGATTTTCTATTATAATCCTAACCTTGCTACGGACAGCTGGATATTCTCGAGAAAAAGCGTCACCCGCATCGGCAATCATCTATTCGCTAAATAATTATTGGTGCCAGGCACCCCGCTTTTGACATATGTCAAAGAGCGGTGCCTGGCACCACTTATGGTGGCACCACTTATTGTCGAAATAAAATTTTTTATTACAAAGTAATTCGACATAATATTCAGATATTTTCTGATAGATTAATATTTGCAGTCTATTATTGATGAAAAGGGGAAAGTAATATGAAAAAAAAGCTTGCTGTACTTTCAATGTGTTCCGCCCTGTCATTCTCACTGTTTTCGAGTATGATTGCCCAGCCCGCCAGTGCTGAGGAGTCATCCTCACCTGTCCATTATCTTCTTACATATAAAGGGAAAGTCCCTTCTAACCTGTCTGCAGAAATCGAACAGGCAGGCGGCTCTGTGGAACGAGTCGTTGAGGAAATTGGCGTTGTAGAAGCCAAATCTGCCTCCCCAGATTTCCTTGCAAAAGTTAAAGCAGATACAAACATACAAGCTGCGGACAAAGAGTTGGAAGTCTATTTGGAAGACGATCCGAATCCTGCTGACGGTCAGCCAATCACATCCATTCCGCAGCCTGACTGGAACGATCCGAACCAAAACTATCATGACCTTCAGTGGGATATCAAACGAGTCACTAACGAGTTCAAATCCTATGGCATCAACAAAGGTAACCATGATACGGTCGTAGGGATCATCGATACTGGAATGGACTTTGATCACCCAGATCTAAAAGCGAATGCCGATCTTGCCGGCAGTAAAACATTTGTGCCTGGCACGAAGGATGCCTGGGACAAAAACGGCCATGGAACACACGTAGCCGGTTCCATTGCCGGAAACGGTAAAGTATACGGCGTTGGCCCGAACTTAACCGTACGCTCGTACCGGGTTTTCGGTGCGACAGGCGGTGCACAGCAATCATGGATTACCGATGCGATCGTTTCTGCAGCGAACGATGGAGTTGAGGTCATCAACATGAGCCTTGGCGGATGGCGCTGGATGGCGAACAACCTTGGTGAAAAAGGCGATTCCGCTTCCATGGTGGCTTATCACCGTGCCATGCAGTATGCTGCGAAAAAAGGTGTGACGGTTGTCGTTTCTTCCGGCAATGACTCCCGCAACTTGAATGACATTCATGACATGCAAACTTACTGGAAGGAAACGTATGGATTGGATATTAAGGGGCCTTCCCGTGTGGCACCTGCCCAAGTTCCTGGAGTCGTAACCGTTTCATCTTCCAACAAGTGGTCTAATGACAAAATCGCGTTCTATTCCAACTATGGCAGCGTGATCGACGTGGCTGGACCTGGCGGTGACAACGGCCCGGCATACGATGCCCTGTATCGCCAAGATCCAAAAGGAGACTATCTTAATAAGCGTGACTTTATGTACCGTGCATTCTCAACTTGGCCAACCTACCTGGCACCGTATGTAACAGGAAACTTACAGGGTTATGCCCTTCTTCACGGTACTTCCATGGCTGCACCAAAAGTAGCCGGTATCGCAGCGGTCATCAAATCACAGCATCCTGAATATTCACCGGCTCAAGTTCAGGCGAAGCTGCGCCAGACAGCTGTCGATCTTGGAAAAGTGGGACAAGATCCGCTATTCGGGTCTGGAGAAGCCAACATCTATAATGCATTAACGAAATAAAAGTAAAATAAAAGGATCCCTCCCAGGGGGTCCTTTTATCTTATTTTTACATCCACCAGATCAGCGATCTTCACTCGATGGACCTCATGGTGGAAATCGACGACGCGCAGCTCTTTTTTATACCGATCTGCATAATGCACCTTCCCGATCAGCAAATGAAAGTCCCCACTTCCAAAAATGGTCATACACAGATCCAAATTTTCGGCCATCGCCTCGCAGATGGTTTGTTCCATCAGCTCGTATTGCTGCTCATCCAGTTCCGGTTTTGTCTTCTTTTTATGATCCCAGTCAAACTCCCTTAAGCCCTTCATATGCTCGGGCATAAACATCCCTTGCCATTTCATCTTTCCGCGGTCACGAAGCATATTCTTCACCTGCCTTATCCTATTATATGCGAATATACGTTCGGTTTACACTGAAAATAATTGACAAATGATGCGCGGGATTTGTATAAACATGTAAATTGAAGGAATCGTTCCCATCGTTGGTCTGCAACCGTCATAAGGAATGTGTAAATTTAAAAATATTTTCACCAAACCTGTCATTTTCTGTTATATTAAAAAAGATATTGCAACGATTAATAAGATTATTAATGGCTTATGACTATAATGAAGAGGTTGATGAAATGGACAGACGTTCAGCGAAAAAGCAGCGCAGAAAAAAACGCAGAGGACTAAAGATTACTCTCCTTATCCTCGGCGTATTATTGCTCATCGGAGCAGGCGGCTTCTACTATATTTATGGCTCGGTGAAAAACACGGCCAACAAAATGCATGATGATGCGGCGTGGGATGGTTCCTCTAAACGGAAGGGCGATCTTACTCCTTCAAAAGGCGACCCGGTCTCCATCCTGATTTTAGGCGTTGATGAGCGTCAAGGTGACCGCGGCCGATCCGATACGCTCATTCTAGTGACCGTCAACCCGAATACGAACAAAATGGTCATGACCAGCATCCCGCGTGATACCCGGACTGAAATCATCGGAAAAGGCCGGGAGGATAAAATCAACCATGCCTATGCCTTTGGCGGAACAAAAATGGCCATCAAGACCGTTGAAAACTTCCTGGACGTGCCCGTCGATTATTTTGTAAAAGTAAATATGGAGAGTTTCAAAGGAATTGTGGATGCGCTTGGCGGTGTGACCGTAAACAACGAGCGCCTTGCCTTCAACTATGATGGCTATTCGTTCCCAAAAGGCGAGCTGAAGCTGTCCGGTAAAGAAGCACTAGCTTACACCCGTATGAGAAAAGAAGATCCTGAAGGCGACTTCGGCCGTAATGAACGCCAGCGCCAGGTGATCAGCGCGATCGTTAATGAAGGTGCACAAATTTCTTCTGTTACGAAAATGGGCGACATCTTAAACGTAGTCGGCTCCAACGTAAAAACGAACATGACCTTCGACGAGATGAAAGACATTCAATCCAACTATAAAGGCGCGCGCAGCAACGTAGAAAACATCGAGATCAAGGGCCAGGGCCAGCGAATCGGCGGCATCTACTATCTCATCGTGCCGGAAGACGAGAAAACCAAAATTCAAACCACTTTAAAAAAAGAACTGGAAATCTAATTTGAAAGCAGTGAACCTTGCGGGGGTCGCTGTTTTTTTGTGGCGTGATGTTTATGCAATGGCGGATTGCGAGCTGTTGGATGCCGGATGAGTAAAGTGCTGATCGCGGCTTACAATGAATGCGACGCATCCTGTTGGATGGTGCCGTGTATAAACGGATTGAACATAAAAATCTGCGGTGGGTCTATTTTGCATGCAAATCTGGCGTTTTAGCTCCAAAAATGGCTTTTCAGTAGTAAAAAGCCCTCTTGCGGAAGACTCCGATGTGACATTTACTCAAAATCATTCATTTGTTCTAGAAAAAAGCCTCGGCTGGGCGGCGGCCTTTTTGAATAGTTTTCCTCAAAAAAGATCAGGCAAAGACGACTGCCCGATCTTTTTATTATCGACATCCCTACTTTTATTATTGAATGAGCTTTTAGCCCATTCAGTTATGCGTTTACCAATTAATTATACTCGACTAGATTATTGAAAGATCAACGACGCCGCAAGCACGGATGCTTGCGGCTTTTCATCACCATTTATAATTGTAAATCCTCCAGGCGGCTTTCTCACTGGATTTTGAAAGATAAAGGGTTTGATGGTACGTGTACATATCATCTTTGTCATATTGATAGACTTTCAGATACCATGCTCCGTCCTTGGTATAGTACGTGATGGAAGGCTTTTCAGGCGCCTCTTTCCCGCTCCAGTCAAATCCCCAGATCCGATACATCGGGAAGTCTGTCGCCAGCCACTCATACAGCTTGTTTCCCTTTTTGTCCTTCTTGTGTGAAGTCATGTCATATGTTAAGAGATTGTCGATGTAGGCTGAAGTATAGCCGGGCGATTGCAGCTGATGAATCTGCTTTATTGTATATGTCTTGTTGTTGGCGATCTTATCTTGAATGTTTATGGCTCTGTCTGTAATCGATTTGGCGTCTGAACGGGACATCGTATGGTAGAACCTTAGATATTTGGTCGCGACATAGCCGTTTTTCTTGTTGTATTTGATCTTGGCCCATCCGCTCTTCGTCTGGGAGTAGATGGTTAGCCTTGTATTGTCTTTATGCGACCCGATAATCTTGTACTGTGTTCCCGGCCCGCTTCTGACGTTCAGCTTTCCTGATGTAATATCAACATAGGCCGTTTTTGTGGATGAGGCTTGAGCGATTCGGGACGGAAAAAGAGAAGTGACGAGCCCGATGGCCAGCAACACAATGACTACGATTTTCAGAAAGCCCTTTTTCATGCCGAGTTTTTCCTCCCTTACGGATTTTCGTGGACATGCCGTACCGTTCCATCTTATGTCTCATGACTATTGTTTATGTAAAATAATAGAAACAATAACCAGTCTTTTACATACCCTTTTTTTCGGTGTTGCAGTCCAAAAAAAAACGACGAATTTCATCATTCGCCGTTCTGCATTTTTACGATTTGGCTGACTCTGTTTTGCATGGAAGCGATAACCGTTTTCTTGTATTGGACCGCGAGCAGGAGGACTTTCATCTGCTGTGCCCGTGACAGGTTTTGAAAACGGGGTTCCTTTGTTAAAAATGCCCGGACGATCTTCCAGCTTTTCGGATGCATCGGAAAATCATCGATCGGCTGCCTGCCGCTGAAGCGCGTGAGCCATGTTTTGAAGCCGGAAGGTTCATCGACGATACACGGCGCATATTTGTTTTTCGTATTTTTTTTCAGATAATCCAGACGGTCCTGTCCGCTGACAACTACATAATGGCCGTCTTTCTTGCTTTTCTGGACAACAAGCACGTTCATGCAGTCCCACATGATATTTCGGAGCTTCTTCAAATGCTCCGTTAATTTTATGGATATTCCGGATTTAATGCTGCTCAGAGGGATATATTGCACCGTAAACTTCATGTTCTGCCTCCTCCAAAAGATGAGTGAGCGTGATATTCTTAGGCAGTATATGAAAAACGTGGGCGGATGATACATTGTATCATCAAAAGCAGACGGTTCTTCCTCCTTCTCTTTGGCCATAATGGTAAGGAATCTTGAAAGGGGGTGAGGACCTTGAGAAGAAAAACAATTATGGTATTCAGCACACTTTTTATGATCTTCATGCTTGTCCTGTTCATCATTTACCTTGTCAAGGGCGATTCTTCACGCTGGCAGGTTGCTCTCGGTGGAATAGTGGTAAGCGGACTTCCGCTTTTGCTGCTTCGGTCAAGGCCGATTCCTTTTAACACCGCCCTTATTATCGGCTATTATCTGTTTCTTTTTTGTACAACGTATTTGGGCTCTCTTGCGAGTTTTTATCTGCATTTCAAATGGTGGGATACCACGCTTCACCTCTATAAAGGAATCTTTGTCGGTTTTGCCGCCATCGCACTCTATAAAATCTTTATCCCGGCGCGTGTGCGAAAAGACGTCTCACCCTGGATGATCTTTCTCCTCGTCTTCTCCCTTCCCGTCATCGCCACCGTTTTGTGGGAGATCTACGAGTTTGTGGGTGATCAGTTTTTCACCCACACGATGCAGCTGGGTGGAAACAAGGACACGATGCTCGATATCATCTTCGGCATGGCGGGCGGGCTAGTTGTAGCGGTTTATGCCTGGCTTCGCCGTGGAAAAGTCTAGTAGTAACGATGGGGTGCCAGGCACCGCCGTTACATACTTGTGTAATTGCGGTGTCAGGCACCGTAAGATAGAGGGAGGTAGTTGTATGTGGATTGCCGCCTTGTGGGGAGGCGTTTCCGGCTCTGCGGTTTTACTGGGAGCCCTAGCGGCGATGTCTTTCCCCATCAAAAAGAGAATCATCGGCTTTATCATGGCGTTCGGGACGGGTGTATTGATCGGCGCTGCCACCTACGAACTGCTTGGGGAGTCCGCTCATTCAGGAGGATTATTTCCGACGTCCATGGGATTTTTAATCGGGGCAGTTGTATTTACTGTGCTGGATCTCATCGTTTCCCGGAAAGGAGCACACAAAAGGAAACGGTCAGCTGGACAGGATGGGTCACCGAGCGGCTCCGGCTTTGCGATTTTTATCGGAACCGTGATGGACGCCATCCCCGAATCCATCATTGTCGGGGCGAGTCTGATCGAGAATAACAGCGTCAGCTGGCTGCTCGTCATCGCCATTTTTATCAGTAACATTCCTGAAGGGCTGTCAAGTACGGCAGGGATGCTTAAAAGCAATATAAGTAAAAAGAAGATTCTTGTTCTCTGGATGACCGTTCTGATGATCTCGGCGTTCTGTTCATGGGCTGGATATCTATTTCTGGAAGATGCTTCAGAAGAACTGATGGCGATCATCGCTTCCTTTGCGGCAGGCGGGATCATCACCATGGTCGGCTCGACGATGCTGCCTGAAGCTTTTGAAGAAGGGGGTTCACTTGTCGGGCTGATCGCTTCTGTCGGGTTGCTCATTTCTCTCATTTTAACAAGAATTTAATGATGTCATCTGGTGTCAGTTCCGTCTTTATAAATGGACGGGAACTGAATTTTTTTTGCAATAACTACATAATTCCTTACAGCATCTCGGAACATACGGCTTGCCGGGTGCCGAGAAAAACAGGCTGCGCGGCGCCCGTATCTTTAATCTCGATGAAAGGACCAAGGATGTTCTCGTCGAGACACATATGGTGTTTGCCAAAGATTATGGGATTCAATAAATAAACAGTGCCAGGCACCCGTTTTGACATATGTCAAAAGCGGGGTGCCTGGCACTGTTTTGCTTTATTAAACGCTTTTCGCGCGTCTTCCACTGAACTTGCCAACCACCACAACCAGAATAGCGAGAGCAATCGGCAATGCAAGGTGAAGGTTAAAATGAAAGGCCTCTAAGTAATGACCGACGGCCTTGTCCTTTAACATCATCTCGCCGGCTGTGTAGCCCAGAAGAGCTGCCCCGATGATGATGATGATCGGGAATTTCGCCATAATCTTCATCAGAAGCTGGCTTCCCCAGATGATCAATGGAATACTGATGATCAAACCAAGAATGATGAGCACTATGTTTCCGTTCGCTGCTCCTGCCACGGCCACAATGTTATCGAGACTCATGACCAAGTCAGCAACAATAATCGTTTTGATGGCTCCAGACAAGCTGGAATTTGCCTCAATGTTTTCATCCTCTTCTCCCTTTAGAAGACTGATGGCGATCCATAAAAGCAGCAGTCCGCCAACAAAGTTCAAGAAAGGAATTTTCAGCAAGTATACTGCGACAAATGTTAAAACTACCCTTAGAAATACCGCCCCAAACGTCCCAAAGAAAATCGCCTTATTCCTGTGCCGCTCCTCAAGGTTACGGCAGGCGAGTGCGATAACGACCGCATTATCACCGCTTAACACAATATTTATAAGGAGGATTTCCAAGAGATTTACCAATAAATTATCCATGAAACCACCTTATCTATAACGAATGTTTTTCTAATTCACATTATAATAGTTTACCATTTTTTATTCGATATCATAACATTTTTGCTCATAAAAACTATTTTTAGCATTAGACTTTGTAAAAAAAGGTGACAACCACCATACAAAAAGGGCGACAAGACATTTCTCAGAAATACTTAGTATTACTAAATAGCGCCATGTCCATCCGGTAACTGCAATCGCTCAGTAAATAGGAGGTTTATCTCCTGTGTACACCACCTCTCCCCTATTGAAATTAGTCAGTTCAAAAATCACTTTCGACATATTTCCCGGGAAAGTGCCTATCACTTCTAATAAAAAAGCCCTTCTGCATGCCGCAGAAAAGCTCATCTAATCATCGGCAAAAGAAGCACCAGTCTCACTGTCATCGTCATATCTAGTAGAGAAAGCTTTCCTATACGGGACCATTAATCCTTCCTGTTTTCATGGATCGGATAAACGATGGTGTTTAACAAGGCACCAAGAATGATAATCATGGCAGACAAGTAAAACCAAAGCATCAGGACGACAATCCCGCCCAGCTGCCCATACAGCGCTGAATAATTGTTGCCCCTGACATAAGCGGCAAACCCCATCGAAACGAGCTGCCAGCCGATCATGGAAAAAAAGGCGCCTGGCAGTACTCTCGCCACCTTTAACTTGGCGTTCGGAGCAAAATAATAAAGTCCGATAAAGAACAGGAATAAAAAAAGAGTTCCGATCCCCCACTGTATGAGGATCCATAATTTATGATAGCCCTCTAAAGAAAACACATCGTTTAAGTAATGCTTCATCAGCTGTTCAATGATCGGAACGAATACCGAGAATAAAATCACGAGCATGAAGCCGATCGTTAGCAAGATTCCTTCTAATATTTGTTTAATAAAGCCTTCCTTTACCTTAATATCGTACGCATCATTCAATACGCGTTTAATGCATTGAAAACCCATCGAAGAAAGCCATAACGTGAAAATTAAACTGAATGAAAGCAGATTGCCCTTCTGGAGCGTCACCGTATACGCCAGCGTCCTTTCGATCAGATGGTACGTATTTTCCGGCGCATAGGGTTTAGCAAGTTCCAAAATGTTTTCTTCTTGTATGGGCAGGTAGGCCAACAATGAATAAATTACCAATAAAAAAGGAAACACGGACATCAAAAAGTAATAGGCCATTTGGGCCGACAAATCATAGACTCTCAACGTAAAAAAGCGGTTAGCGAGCTTTCTGAGAATATAAGCAGCGGTCATAATTAGCCCCCTTTCCCTTTACGGCCGGTTTGTCATTCCGCAATTATACCTATCACTGAATAAAATGCAAATGGAAGGACTCCCCACTTCTGCCTTCCTCTGGTGGACATGGTACAAAGGATATGTGGGTTCTCGGGGTTCTAGAACCAAAAATGGTGCCAGGCACCGGCTTTTGACATATGTCAAAAAGCGGTGCCTGACACCATTATGTTTTACACCACTATGTTAACTCCTGATGCACTTCAAGTGCAGCCCTTATAGCCGATTCGATGGAGCCTTGCATCCAGCCGTGGCCTTTTGTCGCATGTTCCCCAGCAAAATGAAGCCTGCCTTCCGGAGTAGAAATGGCATCTCCGAATTCCAGCTCCTGATACGGCTTAAACATCGTGAACGCACCGCCGGCATAAGGATTGTGGGTCCAGCAATAGGAAACACCCGCCGTAAACTCCCTGAATACTTGCGAGCCATGCAAAAGGGAGAGGCACTTGAGCGTTTCATAGATCCTCGACTGCCTTGGCAGGCAGCTCCAGAGATTGGAATCATCTTCCCACGTATAGCTTCCGAGCACCACACCGGACTGGACTCCTGAGGGATAGTGGCTCGGATAATATGTAAACCGGGATGCCTGGTCTGTTATCGCTTTTCCTCCCCGTAAGCCCTCATCTTCCCAGAATCGCCGTTTAAATTGCAGACCTACTTTTGTGGAAGGCACATAATGGAGTTCCCGAATCGCTCGTCTTTTAAAGTATGACAGTGACTGCTCAGGCTCAATCTGTACGAAATTCAATACGGAAAAAGGCAAGGTGATAATCACGCGGTCAGCTTCAAAGGTTTCCGTTTTTCTGCTTGACGGATGTTCCGTATGCAATGTTACTGTTTTGGGACCCTGTACGATTTTCCTTATTCGTTTTTCCAACAGCAGCCGGTCACCTAGGCGTGGGATAAAAGCTTGTGGAAGCTGATCATTCCCTCCAGTAATCTCAAACCACTTCAGCTCCGGTTTAATAAAGATAAGGAGGATGTCCCGGAACGTTTCCAAAAAAGAAAGCTCAGGAAATCCTTCGAGTGAAAGAAGGACCTTGATTTGATCCACCGCACCTGCAGATAAAGACCTCCCGAAGGGGTTATGTTTCAGGAACGTATCTACTGAATAATTCCCGAAGCGTTTGATCACTGTGGGCCAATGCTGTTCTGGATCCATTTTCACATAATCGACGAGCGGCTGAATGGCAAATCTTAAAAGGTTTACGGCAGTTAGTCCTTTCTCATGTTCGGCGACCGGGAAGCCAAGAAGGTCAGGATTTTTTTCATAATCAGCCGAACGTACTCTTCTTCCATTAATATAAAATAAATCATCCGGCAAGCCGTTTACAAACCGGTTGTACGGCAGTCTGAACTTATGAAGGTACTCGAACACCAGCTTGTGATTTTCAGGTATCCGCATGGCTCCCGCCTCAAAATGGTGGCCATCTGAAAAAGGTGACCGGACGGAATAGATTCGTCCTCCTACCCGTTGGGAAGCTTCTAAAATCCGTACGTCATGCCCGGCATCCAGCAGCAGAGTACTTGCAACAAGCCCGGCGATTCCGGCTCCAGCCACGATGATCTTCTTTCGCCTGGCGGCAGGAGGCAGACCATTTCTGATGATGATCTGCATCTCTTTTTCTGACAGCACTGTTCTTTCCATACGATTATCCCCCTCAACGAAACGCCGTTCATACCCAATATATTCCGTTTTTGAAAGGATAATTAATTTTACTAAAACAATAATAAATCCTGAACCCGAAAGCAGGGATAATCTGTAGGAATCCTCGTAATATACCTAACTTCCAAGGACATTTTCCACTCATAGGGCAATAGGCCTGTTTCTTATACAAAGATAAAAAACCCTCAACTGCCAGGAGTTCGCAGTTGAGGGTTTGTTTGGCTGGTGGATTTTCGCTTTTCGGTGCCAGGCACCACCATTACACATATGTCAAAACGTGGTGCCTGGCACCAAAATCAGTACCAAAGTATGGCTTTACACCTTCCATCCTCGTTCATTTATGTAATAGTTTAATAGTTTTTTATAATTTTCACCGTACTTCTCGTCCAGCTCCTTGCTGAAATCCCTTTCGATCTGCTGCATGATCAAATCATGATAGAAGCCGTTTTTCAGCATCTCAATCACTGCCGGATGGTCGGTTTCTGCCGATGAGGGCTTAAGCGTTCCGCCAAAGCTTCCAATAAACGCCGTTTTTGAATCGCATAACAGGGAGAATTTGCGTTCATCCGTATGCCATTGATCCTCCCTTTGTCGTACAATCACATTTTCGAGCGGTAACTCCGTCTCGCCAATGGATATGAGCACGACCGTTACCCCTCTTTTTTCCGCTTCAAGCAGTGCATCCTCCACCCAGGAAAGATCCTCAGCCCAAATCTCAGCTACTATCGAACTTCCTGCACTCGCAATGACTCTTCGGATAGCCAGATCAAGGCCCCTGTTTCCTTGCCAATTATAAAAGGCGGGTGCCGGGCGGGGAGGCATTTTCAATTCCTGAATAAGGACTTTGGTCGTTTGTTCAAATTCCGATTGAAAAAGACGTACCAAATCCTCGATTGGCACAGCATTATAACGAACCGTATCACCTTCCAGACTGCGGCAGGCTCCTTTTTCCGAAAGGGACCGCAAGGCTGAATAGACATTAGCCCGGGACACGCCAACCCTTTTTGCCACTTCATAGCCTGTTAGCTCTGGGTCTTCGTGCAGTGTGATATAGCATTTTGCTTCCAATTCTGTCATCCCCAGTTTTTTTAAACGATCAATCATCATTTCCCCTCCTTATAATGGTGCCTGGCACCGATAGTTGTATTAAAAAATACTTCTAATTAGTAGTATTCAAAACAACTACTCATTCCTCTTAATCATACTGGATTTAACCGAGATTTTCTATGATTTTTACCAATTTTCAGTATAGGTAATTTCAACAAAAACCGATATCTTGCGGCACAGTAATAAATTGGACGAAGGACGCTAGACATGACCGATAAACGAGGGGGAGTCTTCAGTGATTAACGGTTCCAGATACAAACAGCGGCCTCTGAAGAAGCCAGGAACATTTATTTTGTATGCAGGGAAGGGTAGAATAACATTAGAAGCTTCAGTTAAACAGCAACACCCCGCTGATGGATGAGTTCCACATCGATTCACGCGCTGGTGCCGGAACCACCATGGCCGCCGTAAATGGGTACAAAAATAACTGAGTTCTAGTACATCTATTGAATATACGCCCTTATTTTGACAAATGTTTGTCATTTGCTTCATCTCAGTTGACTACCGGCTCTGTATACCCCATGATGTCAAGTGTGAGTATATATTACTAAAGGGAGCTTTTCTCTATGGATAAAGCCTTTAAAGCGATGGCCGTCTTTACAAGTGTCATCATGTTTTTATTAATGATCGCCGGCACTCTTGTGACTGACACAGATTCTGGTATGGGGTGCGGCAGTGACTGGCCGTTATGTAATGGTAAGTTTATTCCCGAATATACCGTAGCAACGATGATCGAATATACCCATCGCCTGATCACCGGTTTTGCAGGGATTGTTGTTATTATTTTCTCGATCTGGGCATGGCGCCGTTATCGCGGCATCCGTGAAGTGAAGGGCCTTGCCATTCTTGGAATCAGCTTTATTATTGTAGAATCCATCATCGGAGCTGCAGCTGTCATGTGGCCGCAATCGGCTGAGGTTCTTGCGCTTCACTTTGGATTTTCACTTTTGGCTTTTACAGGTGTGGTTCTTTTAAGTGTATATGTCGTGCAAAAGGACAGATCTCATCTGCTCGTGAAAAGCGCTGTATCGAAGCGCTTTAAATGGTTTGCCTGGATTACTGTCGCTTATGCGTATCTCGATATTTACTCCGGTGCGTACCTGCGCCACGTCAAAGCGAGCCTGGCATGTACCGACTTCCCTGGCTGCTATCCCGGCAATTACCTGCCGCTGGCCGGCCTGCCGGGTATTCATTACCTTCACCGGATCGCAGCTGTTGTGCTGCTATGTCTTGTACTTGGATTATTGATCTACTCCTACAGGCATTTGCGCAGCAACCGTCCGGATCTTTATTACGCTTCGCTGATCGCGTTTATTTTAACATTGTTACAGGGAGTGAGCGGTGTTCTTGTCGTACTGACGCGCTTAAATATCTTTTCCACCCTTTCCCATTCAGCGTTAATCACGCTGTTGTTTGCGGTATTGTTCTATATCGCCCTGCAGACGAGAAAGAAGCCTGAAAATATGTGATCATAAACAATCCCTATCAGCTTTTTGGCTTATAGGGATTTTTTAATAGCTTCAAAGTTTAAACGAAGGCCAGAGCTTTATATCGATAATAAAATTGCCCTTTTCGATAATAGCAATGGAATCTCGATAATATATCGGTTTTTTCGATAATAAACGGCTTTCTTCAGCCCTCCTGAAAGCCCCAGGCTCTTTTTTTCCGCCGAAATCATCTTCATTCGACTTGAAGAAACATAAAAAAAACGCCTCCGAAAAGGCGTTTTTTTCATATATTATCACTTTACATGTAAAAACTTCACGCAGACTGGATAAGGTACGAACGCATCGGACTGGAGGAGTGTCAGTTTGCCGGTGTTTTCGTCTCTTGAGAAAAGGACGAGGTTGCCGGATTCCTGATTGGATGCCACGATGAATTTCCCGGATGGATCGAGCATGAAATCACGAGGCCAATCTCCCTCTGTTGACGTGCGGTCGACAAATGTTAATTCGCCTGACTCTTCTTTTACACTGAAAATCGCGATGCTGTTGTGTCCGCGGTTCGCTGCGTAAACAAAACGGCCATCCGAAGATACATGGATCGCACTGCCCTGGTTGTTTTCCGTAAAATCTTCCGGAATGGTGGAGATGGACTGAAGAATCGCGAAGCTGCCATCCCCCTCATTGTATTCCAATACGATCACTTCTGAGCTGAACTCTGTCATAAGGTAAGCCATTTTTCCGTTTGGATGGAACTCGAGATGTCTTGGACCGCTGCCAGGCTTTACAGACAGGCTGCTCACTTCATTTAGCTCACCATTATTAAGTTGATAGGTAATCAGTTTATCGATGCCAAGATCAACGACCGCTACATATTTTTCATCCGGCGTAAATCCGGCATAATGGGTATGCGCCTTTTCTTGTCTTTCATCCGGACCCGAACCTTTATGCTGGATAACGGAAGTTGCAGGGTGCACGCCTTTTCCCTGTTCGACAGCAAAACGCTCGACCGTCCCTCTGTGGTAGTTCGCTGTCAGCACGTTGCGGTTTTCGCGGTCCACACTGACATGGCAAGGAGAAGCTCCTTCTGTCAGCTGGCTGTTCAACAGGGCAAGCCCCCTTGATTCATTCGTGATGGAGTAAGCGGCCACCCCGCCCATGTCTCCGTCCTTTTTTACTGCATAAAGGTATTGATTGTCTTCACTAATGGTTAAGTATGTAGGGTTTCCAAGTTGGGCTGCTGCTTTTATATCTGCAATTCGGCCTTCATCGGTATCCAGCGTAAAAGAGTAGATGCCTTTGCTTTCACCTTTTGTATAGGTTCCGATATAGCCTGAGTACTTTGTCATCGTGATGATCTCCTTTCCTGATTCTGATTTCTTAAATTTTAACACAAGCTGTCATCGAGACACCCGTCCGAACCCTTATTGTTCACTTAAAAAAAGCATGGTATTCATGTCGAATACCATGCTACCAAGGTTTTATTCGACAGCTTCCTCTGCTGTCCATGTTGCTTTTGTGAGCGATTTTTCCAGCTGTTTAACGGCCGCTTTAAAAGCGGCAGGGTCCTTCGCCTGCTGTGCTTCGACCAGAGCAGGCAATGGCTGGGCAGCATAGCCTGTAGTGAGTCCAGGGGCAAAAACCTGGTGCTTGAACCAGCTCCTGCTCGCGAGTCCCTGTTCGCTGATCAAGTCACGTTCCTGCTGTATTAACGCCGTGTTCAGCTGTTTCCATTGCTTCGGTTTGCCTTTTCCGCTGTTCAGAAGACCTTGGCTGAACGTCTCCAGTTGTTTCGCTGCTTCCTCCCACTCTTTCGCCTTCGCTTTTAAACTGCTGATGTCCACGCCGAGTGTTCCGTCTTTTTCCACGTCAGCAAGCAGTTTTTGCACGGATTGGGCATACTCGGAGTATTGGAACGGCAGAACTTCTGCATTGGCCAGCCGCAGGGCCATCAGACCTGTAAAGCGTCCGGCGGCCGCCTGGTGTTTATAGCCCGGATCAAAAAACCGTTCTATGGAGTCGGAGTTATCGTACGCGCTGTGATAAAGCCCGCCTGGCGAACCAAAGCCGACATCCGCCGACGGAACCCCGAGATGCTGCAGGAAGGCGGTGTAGTCGGAACCGCTGCCTAGCAAGTCGATCTCTTGTTCTTTGCCGTCGTTTCGGACGAGCATATCGTCATAGACAGACAAGCCTGACCTCGGTTCGGTCACATCTTTCGCCACATCAAAAATTAAACGGTTTAAGGAAGGTACGGCTCCTGCCCCGAAAAATTGTCCGGCGATCCCGTCCATGTTAATGTAGGCTACTGCATTCTTCGTCAAATCTTTTTGATACTGTTCTGCATATTCCGTTGAACCGAGCAGTCCGTATTCTTCTCCATCCCATCCAGCAAGGACAATGGTACGGTCCGGACGCCAGCCGTTTTCATACATTTTGCCGAGGGAACGGGCCATCTCCATGATCGTTGCCCAGCTCGAGATGTTATCACTGGCACCATACGTCCATGTATCCCTGTGGCCTCCGATCACAATTTTTTCGTTCGGATACTTCGCCCCTTTAAACGTGACGGTAATATCTTTGATCGGTTTTGTTTCGTACTCGATATCCAGGTTAAGGCGGACCTTGGATGCTTCATTGCCGAGGTGATATTTGAAAGGGAGCCCTCCCTGCCATGCTTGAGGCGCAACAGGCCCGCCCATCGCCTGAAGCAATCCTTGTGCTTCACCGTAGGAGATCGGTGTGGTCGGAATTCTTGGAAGTGAGTCCGCTTTTTGTGCATTGATTCGTTTCACACCTTCCAGCGATGCTTTTCCAGGGGTCAGCGGATCGCCGGGATAACGGTAGATGTAAAGGATGCTTCCGCGCTGGATCGCGTCTTTCGGACGCCACGGCCCCTCCGGATAGACCGGACCTCTGACATAGCCGTCATCCTTCGGATCAGAATAGATTAAAACGCCTTTCGCCCCGTATTGGGAGGCAAGATCCGGCTTTACGCCCCGGAAGTTTTTACCGTAGCGGACGATGACGATCTTATCTTTTACTGACACACCCTGCAAGGCCAGTTCTTTGAAGTCTTCAGGGGTTCCATAGTTGGCATACACGAGCTCTCCTTCCACATCTCCTGAAGGGGAATACGCGTTATAGCCTTCTACGACTTCGTTTTTAAAAGGAGTGCCCTTCTTTAGATCCTCGGTGACTTTGAGTTCCCTCTGAAATGGTGCGGTCTGGGTGACGGAGATGCTGTTGGGATGGGATAGGTAGACATCGTACGTGTGGACTTTCGGCTTCAAGCCGGCCTTCTTCAACTCATCAAGCGCATATTGGACGCCGGCATCATTGCCTTTCGTGCCGACCAAAGCGGGCCGTTTGCTTAGTGCTCTTCCATATTTCTTGATGTAGCTTTCCTTTACACCATTTTGAAATTTCGTTTCAAACTCTGTCTGCCACTCGGATTTGTCCTTCGCAAAACCTGTCAGATTCTCCTGTTTAGTCTGTGCGCTGGCGTGAGTGAAAGGCAGAGCTGCGGACGCCAAAAGTGTAAGCGCCATACTGCTTGCCAGGTACTTCTTCCTCATTGAGCCGAAATTTTTACGTTTTCCCAATCCTAAAACCTCCCTCGCTTTTTGACTATATTAGTAGAAGTCTGTAAATTCAGTCAATTTATTGCGTACGATTTGGAAAAAAATGAATCCTTAGTCTTGTTGGGAGGTAAACGATTGGTGCCAGGCACCGCTTTTTGACATATGTCAAAAGACGGTGCCAATATAAAAAACAGATCCCTATTTAGATAAGGGATCTGTCTTTTTATACTCTGCACCTTTTAGTAATTACTCAGCTGCTTGACGAAAGAATCGTCGCTGAGATGGGGGTAGTCCCTGTACACCCTGTCGATTTCTGCAGATTGTCCAGGACTGAGTTTTTCATGCTCAAGGAGACACCAGTTTCCCTGCAGGATCCCCTGGCGCGCCAATACTTCGTTGATGCCGGCGATACATCCTTTAAAACCATTGGCAGCATCAAAGAACGCAGCATTTGCGTCGGTGATTTCCTGGTTCCTCCGCATGAGGTACGCTGGAATCACTTCGCCGTCCCGTACGGATTTGATCTCATCAAACAGCTCCACAGCTTTTTTCGTCCAGACTGCCCAATGTCCCAGCAGACCGCCAACGATGGATTTTCTGACCCTTTCTCCATCAACTGCCATCTCATACGATGTCAAAAGGTCTTGAACAATGTTGTCATCATTTCCGGTATAAAGAGCAATCTCATCTCTCCGTTTGGACTGGCACACTGCCCGGATGACATCCAATGTCTGATACCTGTTGAAGGGTGCCATCTTAATGGCATACACGTTTGGGATGTTTGCAAATTCGCACCAGAAGTCATAAGAAAAAACACGCCCGCCAACCGATGGCTGAAGATAGAATCCAAAAACCGGCAAAATCTCTGAAACTTTTTTTGTCCTCTCCAGCATTTCATCCTCGCTGAAATGGGACAGCCCGCCAGGACTGAGAAGGCCCAAGTCATAGCCCAGCTCTTTCGCCATGGCCGCCTCTTCCTTTGCTTGCTCCATCCCTCCGCAAATGCCAGCCACTTTTATAAATGGTTTCTGCAGCTCTCGGTTCTGCACTTCCTCTGCGGCCATACGCAGGACTTTTTCATAGAGATTAAACTCAGGATCTCTGATTTCAAATTGGGTCGTGTGCACACCAACGGCTACACCGCCCGCCCCAGCATCGATATAATAGTTTGTTAATCTCCTCTGGCTTTTTTCATCGAGCTTCCTGTTTTTGTCCAATGCCAGGGGATGTGCAGGAATAACGGTTCCATCCATCAGCAGCTCTTTAATCTCTGGCTTCAGCATTTAAAATGCCCCTTGCCTTTCCTGAAAATGGGTCGGTTTATTTATCGTCTGTCCATCCGCTTTCACCCAGGCCGCCGTCCACTCAATCATCGTATTCAGCGGAACTTTTGGATAGCCAAACAACTGATGGGCTTTGGAAGAATTGTTGAGCAAAGCGGTCGGCTGTTCTTCCCCGGCAAAAGCAGCTTGTTTGTTGAACTGCTGACCGAACTGCTGAGCGAGCCACCGGATCGAAACGGTCTCCGGTCCAGTGATGTTTAAAATTGTCGGCGGGCTTTGACTAACCAGCAGTGACCTGAGAGCATATTCGTTCGCATCTCCCTGCCAGATGACATTCACATGGCCCATCGCGAGATCCACTGGTTTTTCCTGATAAACCTGCCTGGCAATCTCCAAGAGCACACCATATTGCATATCGATCGCATAATTCAGCCTGAAGATGGTGACTGGTGTATCGTTTTTCTCTGAATAATACGTGAACATCCTTTCTCTTCCAAGACAGGATTGTGCGTACTCGCCTACGGGATGGACAGGGTGCTGCTCATCACACCCTCCTTGGGCCAGGGGAACGAGAGGATATACATTTCCCGTGGAGAATACGACATGGCGGGAGTTCGGGAACTTTTCTGCCACCCTGCCCGGCAGGTAGGTATTCATCGCCCATGTATAATGTTCATTGCCCGTTGTTCCAAATTTATGTCCTGCCATATAGATGATATTCTTTACGTCTGGCAGCCCCTGAAGGTCTTCCTCCTTCAACAGGTCCGCGCTGATCGTCTCTATACCGGCCTCTTCCAGCTCTGACCGCAATGTTCCTGAGGAAAAGCGGGATACACCGATGACTCGCTTTGTGATGTTCCCTTGATCGAGTGCACGTCTGGCGAGCTTTGCCATCGTGGGCCCCATCTTTCCTCCAACTCCAAGAATCATGATGTCTCCATCCAGGTTTCCTAAGTCCCTGATTAAATGTTCAGATGGCCTTGTCATTACTTCTTCCCGTTCATGTAACGTTTGCATGGTTTCACCTCGTTTTTTTATTTGAAAAGGCTGACTACGTTATTTATGGCTAAAAGAATTAAAACAATGAGTCCCGCAAATCCGATGACATTTTTTAAAAGCGTATTTTTCAGCGGCCCCATAGTCTTTTCATCATTCGCCACTGATAAAATGGCGATGGCAATAAAGGGGACGATAACGATGGTGATCGCCTGGGCAAAAATAATAAGGGCAATAGGTGCTGAGCCAAAAAAAATCCCCACGGCGGAACCGAAAATCATGACCAGAAGAATAAGAGCGCGAACAGACTTGGAGGTTAACCTGCTGCCATAACCGAGCCCATCCGAAAGAATAGAACCGCCGATGGTGGCATTGCCCATTAAAGAAGAGAATGAGGCACCAAAAAGCCCGAGCATAAACATGAATGTTGCCCAGTTTCCATACAAAGGCTCCAGTGCCGCTCCCATCTCGGAAGCAGAATTCACGATCAGACCCTTTGGTTTCAAGATGGCTGCTGCCGATAACATGAGCATCAAGGAAAGTAATCCGAGAATGAAGATCCCCAAATACGTCTCCCTTTGGCTGTTTTTCAACTGTCCGATCACCCAGTTCTTCTCCTGCACTAAATACGATTGATAACACGCTCCTACAATGGAAAAACTCGTTGCGGTCAGCGCGATGATAAGAGGAAGCGACCCTTCCGGAATGATCGGTATGAAGCCCGCCGCCAAATCCTTGAAAGAAGGCCGGGTGAGAACGACCGTACAGGCAAAGGAGATCAGCATAAGCAAAATCAGGCCAAGCATCAGTTTTTCAAGCAGCTTGTAGAACTGTTTTGTAAACAGAAAACCGACACCTATTACTGTGACCGCCATGATCCAAAAGTTCGTGGACATGCCGGTGATGGAAGCTGCAGCCAAACCTGATCCCAATGCATTCCCGGCTTGAAACGACGCCGTTACGAGAAACGCTCCGATACCGATCAGCAATGCCGCCGGCCTGCCCCATTTATTTCTGATGACTTCAATAAAAGAGGCTTTTGACGCCAGTCCGATTCGAGTGCTCATTTCCGTATAGACCATCATAAAGATCACGGCCAAAGCAAGAACCCAGATTAACCGGGTCCCAAACAGGGCTCCAATCTTTGAATTCAGCGTTAAACTTCCTGGGCCAATGACCAACGCGGAAGTAATGAAGGCCGGACCTAAATAGCTTAAAAAGCTTTTTCTCCTTTCCGTATTCTCCACCGGTACAGCGGCTTCCCTAACATCAGACTTCAAAACGATCCCTCCCAACCTGAGTCCTCCGCTTGACTAAACCACTCTATACCTCAATGATAAACCCGTTCACACTTCAAAAAAACGACGTAAATCTGTCTGTAAATCTGTCTATAAATCCCTTTAAAAAAATGGTGCCAGGCACCGCGTTTTGACATATGTCAAAAGACGGTGCCTGGCACCATTCTACGATTCATTAGTTTTTCAGGAAGAAGCACAATGCCCGCGGCAGATCATCCTTCCAGAAGATCCAGCGGTGCTCTTCATCTTCCACATGGAAGTCAAGGGACAGCTCCTTCTCTTCAAACACGCTGGCCATACTTTTGTTGCCATCATAGATATGGGCGATTTCCCCTGTAACGGGTGACTTAAAGTTATTCTCATACTGCCCGACGACCTGGTAGATCTTCCAGTCCGGCTGCTGGATCTGACGGCGTGCATCCTCTGCCATCTCTTCATCAAACGCAGCAGACTGCAGCATGAGGTGAGACCAGATCTCCGGCTTTTTCATGGCGAGATAGAGGGAGATGACTCCGGCAAGCGAGTCGCCGATCGCCCCCATTTTCACTACGTTCATATTGATGGCTTTGAGCTTCTGCTGTACATCCGGCAGCACGTCGTCATAAAAGAAGTTCGTGAACGCCTCAAAATGCTCGCCGTTTGGATGATACACCTCTCTGCGCTGTGAGGGAGAACCCGGACTGACCGTTACCATGACGAGGTTCCTGGCGAGTTCAGGCGTTTCTTCCAGCAGTTTTTCAAAGGTTTCTCGGAGGCCTCCAAGCTTCATGTAATAATAACCGTCCTGCACGAGGAGGAGCTGTACATCTCCCTCCTGAAGCTGATCGGAAAACAGCCACTTCACTTCCAGCTCACGGTTCAGCTGGCTGCTGTACATTCGGTTTTCGTTGATTAATAGACTAATGGGTAACCCTCCTGACTGACTCCTCTTTTTTATCCAAGAATTATCATAGCATGAAAGGGCGCCGCTGTTAAAATACCTAAATACGAACAGCCACCCTCTCAACCGAGAAGATGGCTGCCGCTCTTGCTGCAACTGATCATGCTCCTTCTTCCGTTCCTTCTGCTGCTTCCTTTTTCGATGGAATAAAAAAGGTGAGCACGATCCCGATCAGAGACAGGACAGAAACGACCATAAACGCGATATTGGCTCCGTAGATATCAGGGTGGGCAATGCCAGGGCTATGCTTGGCCGTCTCCTCAGTCGTAGTCATCACGGTCACAAGGATCGCCGTGCCGACGGATGCCGCGATCATCCTCATCGTATTATCCATGGCTGCCCCATGGGGAATGAGCCGTTTAGGCAGCTGATTCAGACCTGCGGTGGCAGCCGGCATCATGACCATGGACAGCCCGAACATACGGATCCCATACAGTACTGTGATATACGTGAACGATGTCGCCGGCCCTAAAAAGGAAAAAGCGAGTGATGACAGTGTGATGATGATCAATCCTGTTAAAGCCAGCCATTTGGCTCCGATCCGGTCAAAGATCCTGCCGGTGATCGGTGACATCATACCGGTGATCAAGGCGCCGGGCAGCAGAGCCAGACCCGCCTCAAACGCCGTAAAACCCCTCATGTTCTGCATGAACAGCGGAATGATGGTCTCCGCTCCGATCAGTCCCATGAAGGTGATCATACCAATGGAGACCGTGATCGGAAATATGCCTTTTGTAAAAACACGGAACTCCAGCATAGGATGCTCCAAGCGCAGCTGCCGTGTAATAAACAGCACAAGCGCTGCTGCACCAACCAATAGGGAGATCATCGTACCCTTCGCTGTCCATCCGTAATTGCCCGCACTTGTGAACCCATACAGCAGGCCGCCGAAACCGACAGATGACAGAACGATGGAGACGGCGTCCACTTTCGTCTTCGTCACTTCTGTCACGTTTTTCAAGGCAAAATAGGCGACTAAAATATCAATCAGTGCGATCGGTAAGATGATAAAAAACAGAACCCTCCAGGAGTAATGTGATGTTACCCAGCCTGACAATGCAGGGCCGATAGCTGGTGCGAAGGATATCACGAGCCCGATTAAGCCCATGGCTGCGCCGCGCTTATGCACAGGGAAAATCATCAAAAACACGGTCTGCATGAGGGGCAGCATTACCCCTGCACCGCTTGACTGGATGACCCTTCCCAGCAGCAGCGTCCCAAAATTCGGGGCCATTGCGGCGACTAGTGTACCGAACGCAAACACGCTCATCGCGGTGATAAAAAGCTGTCTCGTGGAAAACCGTTCCAGTAAAAAGGCGCTGACAGGAATCATAATTCCGTTCACGAGCATGAAGACGGTAGTCAGCCATTGGGCGCTGTTGGCGGTGATGCTCATTTCCTCCATGACGGGCGGAATCGCAGTGATCATGAGGGTTTGGTTCAGGATGGCGATAAATGATCCTGCAAGCAGGAGCGCAACGATGGTTGACTGTTTGTAACTTGAAGTTTCCATTCTTTTTTTGATCCTCATTCCCTTTTGAAGTATCGTTTTCTACATCTTACCTTAAACGTTTACCCATAGCTAATGAGCCGACTTGGTGCCAGGCACCGGCTTTTGACATATGTCAAATCGCGGTGCCTGGCACCACCAATCACACAAAAAAAGCCGAGCAGCCTCAGCCGCTCCCGCTTTTCTTCAAACTGATCGTCGCATACAAGGGAAAGTGGTCGCTTGGGAATCGGCCGTCTACTCTGATATCGACGATTTCTGCCCGGTCTACGTTCCATGATTCGCTCACAAGAACCCAGTCGATCCTCCGTTCTTCTCCGCCTCCTTGATCGTCCGTAAAATCATTAAACGTTCCGAGGCCAATGCCCTTCCTTACATCTGCAGTCCGCCAGCTGTCGGATAGAACTCCACTGCCCGTGAATCTCTCATAGACCTGGCTGCCAGGATGAGTGTTTAAGTCACCCGTCAGGATAACCGGAACACCCTCCTCAAAACCATTCAATGTATGAAGCTCTGGAGAGAAGCGTCAAGGAATTTGCCGGCAAGGCGTCAGTTGCACTGAAGCTTTTCGTTGAAAGCTGTTAGGCTACAATCCTGAACAACCATGAGGAGCCGCTGTCTGTTCGTCTGCAGCCTCTGATGGATGAATTCTGGAAGGCCGATGAAGCCGAGTCTATGAAAATAAAGGGAGAATCTCTTTCACAGCAGTTTTATGCAATGAAAGAAGCACCTTCCCGGTTAAAAAGCACACTGGAGAATCAAAATTTCCTGCAGGAGACTGCACCCTATCTGGAAAAGCTGGCCTTGTACGGAGCGGCTGGGGAAGCTGCCGCAGGCATGGTTTTAATGGAACATCAGCGTCTTACTGCCGAGGCGCAAGAACAGCGCGTGATACTGGAGGGCTTAATGAAAAAAATAAAAAACATTCCGCAAAAATTAAGCATCAGTACCATGGATTCCTTTCTCCACCGCGCTCTGTCCGGACCTGATTTCGCTCCGCCCGGCCAATAGAGACTCGGCTTCTGAAACTCTTTCCTAAATAACAAAAACCCCTGTTTCGCCGCTAGGGCAGAAACAAGGGGTTTTCTTCATTACTTCCATCTGTTACTTCACTGTCACTTTCACTGCCTTGCTTTCGCGTTTAGCAGCGTCCGTTACGGTTACGTAAAGGACAGCACCCTTCTTTTGCTTCTTGATGCTTGCTTTAAAGGTTCCTTTTGCGCTTACTTTTGCAGAAGAAATGACCTTTTTGGACTTGTCTTTCACTTTGATCGTTCCGTTCGCTACAGATTTTCCGGTTACCGCTGTGGATTTTGTCGTTACTTTATCCACTTTTGGCATATCCGGAGCCGGCGCTTTTCCCACCACTGCTTTCAGGGCTGCCTTTTCAGAGCCAGAAGCATTGGAGATGGCCACGTGAAGCACTTGTCCTGCTTTTTGAACCGGAATTTTAACGGCGAACGTTCCTAACGCCGGTACCGTTGTTTTTCCGAGCACTTTTTTGCCGTTCATCACGGTCACTTTAGAGCCTTTTGCAGCAATTCCCGATACTTTATCCATGTTATCAAGCACTGAGTTCACTTTTGCGTTTAGTTTAACCGCGCTAAGTGCACTAAACGCATCCAGTCTTCCCCAGCCAGATGCTTCATCATAGCCTGGAACCGGTTTTGGCCCGGCATCCGGTTCGTCATAATAACCACCGCTCGGTTTATCGACTTCACCAAAGCCGATTTCATCCGCACTTTGTGTGAGGATTCGTTCCACTTCTTTTGCTTTTAAACGAGGGTTTTCAGACAGCAAAAGACCAGCGACCGCTGCAACGTGCGGTGTAGCCATCGATGTTCCAGACATGTACGTCACGTTTCCGTTCGGCACTAGGCTTGGAATGTTGGAGCCTGGGGCTACAAGATCAAGGCCTTCACCATAGTTGGAATAGTCGCTGACAACATCCATATCATTGGTGGCGCCGACACCGATCGCGTACTTCGATGAACCCGGATAGCTGACCATGGAATCTCCATCGTTTCCAGTTGCCGCGACAATGGTCGCCCCTTTATCTGCCGCATATTTCAACGCATATTCAAGCACTCGGCTGTATCCGCCGCCAAGGCTGAGGTTGATCACCTTTGCACCTTTGTCCGCCGCGTATTTAATGCCCTTTGCGATCTGTTCGGTATCTCCTGATCCAGAAGCGTCAAGGACTTTAACCGGAAGAATTTGTGCCTTCTGATTGATTCCTGCCATCGAATAGCCATTGTCTGCTGCTGCAGAGATAATTCCGGACACGTGAGTCCCGTGGCCCATGTCATCCAATGGAGCCGCACCAGAAGTTACAAAGTTTTTCCCAAGGTCTTCACGCACTTTGTCCTTCAGGTCTGCGAGAGTATAATCTACTCCGGTATCAACGACCGCGATCAGTGTGCTGTTCAGGTTCGATTGGCCCGCCAGCTTTTTCATCGGCTCATAGCTGATGTCTGCCCCTTTGACGCCTTCATTTGCCCCTGTATTCTTCAATGACCACTGATCGTTGTATTGCACGTCATTGGACATGGAGTGATAATGCTGAACGGGTTCCACAAATTCAACACCCGGCAGTTTTGCAAGCTTGGCAGCCGCAGCTTTTACTGAAGCTGCCGTACTTTTTGAAGTCGTGCTGTATTTGCCAGAAGCATTCCCTCCTGCGGCGTTCACCACATACATGTTGCCCAGCACCTTATCTTCAGATTGGAATGCCGATTTGGCAGCGGATTGAATGCCGTACGTTTGAAGCTTGCTGTTGAGTGACTTGCTCGTATAGCCGTCTTTCATTTTAACAATGAGCTTGCTGGACATGTCTTTTTCGTTCTGTCCTTGAGGAACAAGTCCTGCTTTTCCTATAACATCGGACAGTTTCTCACCTGCAAGCGAAGAAACACCGACCTGTTCGCCGATTCTTTCAATATCACCTTTATAGCTGTCCGGCGCTGCGTTCATCACGATGTCGTACAGCCCCTTGATGGAGCTTCCGTCTTTCTTCGTGAGGACATACGTGCTTTGTGCCCCGTTCGCTGCCAATTCATCAAATAAAGGTTTCAATGCCACAAGGTTGCTGTATACATCCTCGCGAAGATCCTGGCTGAACACCATTTTTCCAACGAGGAACGGTGCGGTTTTATAATAAAGGGAAGACAGGGATTTACCTTCCTCCGTCTTTGAAAGCAAGCCGTCACGCAGCTGGCGAAGCTGTGTTAAAAGGGCTTTTCCTGATTCCTGCTGGCCGGCGCTCATTTCTACCGGACACTCTTCTTCCCCGGCCGATTCAACGGATGAAGGAAGTTTAAGGCCTTTATAGCCAATCTTGTAATTTACCTGTTTCGCTTCAGCGGCTGCCGGCGGATCATCAGGTGTATCTTCACCGAGGTATTCGACCTTTATGTAATACGGTCCCTGCCATGCGTACGGCACGTTCAGTTTCGCAGGTTTATCGGGTGTTTCTGGTGTCGTAAAGCTTCGGTACATACTGAAGGTTTCGTCATTTCCCGCTCTTTCTATGCTTGGATAGACAGAAATGTTTAAATTCGCATCACTAGTCAATGAAATTTGCATATGAGAATCTTTTTGGATATCCTGTTGATTCGGTGTGATCTTGTACCACTGTGTCTGTTCAGGCTGGTCGAACGTTCCATCCACCGTTTGGTCTTTTTCGAGCGGCGCCGCTTTTTCAAGGGACGATCCGCCCTCAGCATTCGCTACGCGTGCTGCTGCTGGAGAAAACATGCCGGCAATCAGCGCGAATACGAGCAATAAGGCTGTCAAACGCGATGTCTTTCTCATTCTCATTCCAATGCCTCCTTTGTTTATGTTAAAAAATAAATGGGCCCTTTTTTGCCCATAACGCTATTTAAACACATCCGGAAGATTAATAGGTAAAATCTTCTAAAATTTACAGAAAAACATTCTATCTACCTACACAAACGGTTCCATTTTCCTAAAAATGGCAATTTATTCTTACTCCATGACCAAAACTAGCAAACCATGTTTTTTATAAAAATTTACATTCTACTGGATAGCACGGATGCCAGTCCCTTCTATTGATTTTTATGGAAAAGTTTGCTTTAGTTAAATAAAGAATCATAACAAGAATGACGGAGGATCCGCCAAAGAAAGGAAACGATCACCTTGTTCATTACACTAACCATGCTCCTGATCGGACTGATCTGCGGTTTTGTCGGTGTCGGCGGAGCAGGTTTTATCATTGCTATACTCGTGCTTTTTCACATCCCCATCCATACCGCGCTCGGCACATCGCTTGCCGCCATGGCGTTTACAACTCTTTCAGGAGCGTACAGCCACTTGAGGGAAGGAAATATTTCGCTTAAAGCTGGTGTTTGGACGGGCGGATTCGGTGCCATCGCCGCTTACTTCGGTTCCAAGCTGTCCTCCCTCATCCCGGGTGAACATCTGCATTATTTGACGGCTGGCATGCTGCTGCTGTCAGCCGTCCTGTTTATCATGCGTTTCTTCATGATGACGCGCAGAGTGGATGAAGTGATCGATGAAACACTCGGCTATCCTACCCTTCTGATAAAGGCGCTTGTTCTCGGTATGACCACAGGCCTTTTATCCGGAGCGTTCGGCATCGGGTCGGCTCCGTTCATCCAGATCGGACTTATGCTGCTGTTCGGCCTGTCCATCCGCCAATCGATCGGAACGACAATGCTCGTGATTCTGCCGATCGCGGCTGGCGGCGGGTTCGGTTACATCATGGAAGGCTATCTTGATCTCATGCTGCTGTTCCAGGTGCTGGCCGGCACGATGACAGGGGCCTATCTTGGGGCTAAACTGACGAAGTTCGCACCAAAACCAGTGCTGAAAACGGCGATGGTCGCGACGCCGGTCGTCGCTGCCCTGCTCATATTGTTCGAGTAGCTGTTTTTGCGGGATTTTGCAGGAAAAGGGGAAAAGAGCGATTCTGAAGCGTTTGCTTCAGTCAATCACTCTTTTTTTGTTTGAGAGCGCAGAAAATTTGGGGGAACTTAGAAAACCTTCGTTAGTTTTTTGAGGAATACGCGTCAATCTCACACAAAAACACGCCAATCTATCGATTTATGTTCAATCTGTGGATACACGACAACATTCGACTAATCTTGACACAATCATTTGACATCGCAGCAGCAGCCATCCCACGGCACAAAAAGAGAGGCCCCCTGGGAACCTCCCTAAAACCTCTATATTAACTTGCTGACATCGAGATAGCCTTTGCCTTGAGTATTGCCCGGAAATCCCCAGTCTTCGGCGCTATCCAGCAGCTTTTCTTTTACCTCATCCGGTGACAGATCCGGATTCTGCTGAAGAACGAGTGCCGCCGCACCCGCGCAGATCGGCGTTGCCATGGATGTGCCGGAAAGTGAGCAATAATCCTCATCTACACGGCTGCTCTTTGAGAGCTTGTCCAAGTAAGAACCAGGCGCACGGAGTGAGACAATGTTAACGCCCGGCGTCAAAAGGTCGGGCTGTGTTAAGCCATCAATCGTTGGTCCTCTGCTCGAAAAATCGGCAGGAATATCATCGCTCCGATCTACCGTATTGAGATCGTCCATCGCACCTACCGTAATGACTTTTGGGCTGATTCCAGGACTGGAGATGGTATTATCATCCGGGCCTTCGTTACCGGCAGCAACACAGACAACCAGCCCCTGCTGCCATGCTTTTTCGACTATTTTTACGACTGGATCCTCTGCAGCGGGCTGTGTCGCCTCGCTTCCAAGAGACATGGAGATGATTCTAATGCCATACTTGTCTTTATTATCGATGCACCATTGCACACCGGCAATAACAGCAGACAGTGAACCAGAGCCCATCTTGTCCAGCACCTTTACACCAACAATATTGGCTTCCGGTGCAGGACCTTTGTATTTTCCATCTGACAAGAAGCCGTTTCCAGCCGCATCCCCCGCACAGTGTGTGCCATGCCCGTTATCATCATAGGCATCTGTTTCTTCGTTCACTAAATCCTTGAACGCTGTGATGCGGCCTTTGAGATCGTCATGGGGATAGATCCCAGTATCGACAATCGCAATTGTCACATCTTTTCCGGTGACTCCGGATGAATTCAGGACATCAGCCCGAATGGAAGGTGAAGCTTTGTCCAGCAGTGCTTTTACTTCGCGGTCATGATGTATTTTTTTAATATGAGTGCAGTTATTTAAAAGGTCCTCTATCCCATTGGCAGTTATTGTCGCAGCACAAAAGGGAATGCTTGTGAACTGATGATGGACCGCACACTTGCGATGTCCTGAAAGGATCTGATGAACCTGTTCCAGCCCTAGGGTGCAAGCGTCGCCTTCTTCATAAAATTCAATGATCACCGGCAGTTTATTTCTCTTTTTTAATCGGTTTTCGAGCGTGCTGTGAAGAAAACAAGGAACTTTTTTAAACGGCCGATATAGATTTACGAGCTGTAAACGCATCGACCGGTCCAGCTTATTGGCATGCTGGCGAACCATTTTTACCATAGAAAAACCAAACACCGTTTTTTCCCCCTTTGTTTAGAAGTTGTACTATTCTATGAAAAGTACTGAAAAGGGAAACGGTGTTCGTCCAAGCTTTTACTAGATTTGTCGAAAATGATAGAAGTGCCCTCTAATAGACAGCTAGATAATCTTATTTTTTCGCAGGATCCTTCGGCCCATGCCCGCGCAGAATCTGAAGGAGGATATAGATCCCCCGGTTAATTTCAGGTTCTCGGAGCGCTTTTATCCATCCGAAAACCCTGCATTCTTTACCGCATTGTATAACTTGCAGTGAGATGGTCGATGCCTTCAAGGAGCATGCCTAGCCATACTATTAAACGTGGGATGTTATGGAAGATGGTAGAGTTCGGTCTTTGGATGGCTCGTATTCAACTGCCAACGATCGTGCTGTTTGGAGATTATTGCTGTTCAGCATGGCTAAAAAAAGCCCGGCTCACTGTGAACAGTGGACCGGGCTTTTGTGAATTGGGCACTTTAGCAGGTGTTCCTCTTCTACGTGCTTACACCGCTTGCTATCCTTTAAACCGGTACGAGGGCTTGCCTGCCACGCCTGGTTTACAGCGAAACAGTCCGCCGGCGAGCGGCTGCTTCTTAAGATCTTGCTCACTCAATTCTTTTCTTGCCGTGGTGATGTACAGTTCATCCAGCTTTTCACCGCCAAAGATGCAGCAGGTGACGTTGGAAGCTGGAACCTCGATTGTATCCAAAACTTCCCCGTTGGAGGGATCCACCCTGACCACACCCCAGCCGCCATAAAGGGCGATCCACAGCATTCCTGCTTCATCGATCGTCATGCCATCAGGCGCACCTTGTTTATCCGTAAAATCAATAACGGTTTGCCCCTCGCCTAACTCACCTGTTTCTTTGTTATAACTATAGGCCTTCACCTTCATGGTCGGGGTATCGATGAAATAGAAAAGGGTTTCGTCCGGGCTCCACGCCATGCCGTTGGAGATGGTCAAATCGGTGAATATCTTTTCCACCTTTTTATCTTGATTGAGTACGTACAGCGAGGCCGCCCCTTGTTCCTCATCGAATGCAATCGTTCCGGCTAAAAAACGTCCCGCCGGGTCACACTTTCCGTCGTTAAAGCGGTTCTCGGGAAGACGAGCCTCGGGATCCGCGATTTTACTCATACGCAAGGATTCATTCCCACCAAGTTCCAGATCATAAAACCCATGATGAGCTGCCAGCAGAAAACCACCGGATTCCTTAAAGGCCAGTGCCCCAGGATATTGATCGAGCCGGTATTCTGTCCTTTTTCCGGACTTTGGCTCAAATACATGAATGCATTTTCCGTTTATATCCAGCCAGTACAGCTTGCCTTCCCGTTCATTCCAGATCGGTCCTTCCCCAAGCGAGGCTTTTGCATCGTGTATCAAGTCCACTCTAGCTGTCATGGCGGCCATCACCCTGTTACTTCGGAAACGCATTTTTCAATCTCGGAAAGCTCCACTCGCCTGCCTTCTTTATGAGAGAGTGCAGCGGCTTCGTTCACCAGCGTCAGGCCCCGGATGTCTTCTTTCGTGATGGCAGGAGCCGTATGGCTCGTTATCGCGGCGACCCATTGCTCCATCGCTGAAGGCAACGCTTCTGGAAGCTGATCGGACATGATGACACCTTCTTTTTTTACCCGGTCACTGATCAGCTCTCTCGGCTCTCGGTTTTCCGTCAGCAAGGTTCCTTCGGTGCCGTATAATTCCAGCTGATCCGGACATCCGTAGGAAAGAAATCCTGTCTCAATGGTTCCGAGCGCGCCTGATTCAAACTCAAGGATGACGACTGCATTGTCATCCACGTCATAGCCGTTGGTCTGCTGCAGACGTGCGGTCACTGCTTTTACTTTTCCACCTAAGCGGTTTGAAAGATAGATAGGATGCGCCCCAAGGTCGATCAGTGCCCCGCCGCCTGCTTCTTCTTTATTAAAGAATTGCCCAGGAAGCCAGCCATTCCTGCTTTCCTCTGTAGGAACTGCACCATGATGGGCCACTCGGCAGCGGATCGATGTCAGTTTCCCGAGGCATCCCTCATCCAATATTTTTTGTGCGTAAAGGTAGAAGCGTTCGGTAAGCCTTGGCAAGGAAACCATCAATTGAACGCCCGCCTCCTCCGCCGCAGAAAAGATTTCATCGCATTCCTTTACGGTCGGAGCAAGCACTTTCTCCGTAAAAATATGCTTGCCGTGGTTTGCCGCAGCGATAATGATCTCAGTGTGAGCGGTGGTTGGAGCTGCCACAATTACTCCATCGACCGATGAGTTGGACAGCACCTTCCCCAGGTCGGCCTCAAACGGTACGCCAAGTTCTTCCGCCCACTCTTCTCCCCGCTCTCTGTCTTCATCCCAAACGAGAGTAATGTTGATGCCTTTGTTTTCACTTGCTTCCTTCGCGTAATCCGCCGCATGAACATGCCATTTGCTTAATAGTGCCACATTGATCATCTTTTCCAGCTCCCTTTTATGTATGAATAAGTATGAATGTTACCGTACTCCTTAATTCCCTATATCCCGACCCTGAAAACGGGGCGGCCAATTATTACCGGTCCATTTCCATGAGCCGGCTCTCCAATTTCTTCCTCTCCTCCCCTTTTTCTTTAAAAATACGATATATGGTGCCAGGCACCACCATTATGCTTTCTTTTTTGCTCTTTTAATAGGCGGGCCCTAGCAGCAGGATCGGACAGAGGAACTGGAAGGTATTCCAGCTGTTCACGAAAAAACACAAATAAAGGTGCCAAGTATGAGGATCCTTTCTTTCCTACTCGGCATCGAATTTCTGAACGTCTATTCGATATGCTGTATATTTTTGAGGGCTTCCTTTCTGCTCAGCGGCTGCAGTTCCGTAGCGTTCACAAACTCGACGACGAAACCGGGGTTCGTCTTGGCGTATTCCCTCAGCGCCCAGCCGATGGCTTTGCGGATAAAGAATTCTTTATTCTCCTTTTGCTGTTCAATGACATATTTCAAAATGTCTTCATCGGTCTCTTTTTTATACCCGAGCTGATAGAGAATAGCGGTGCGGTTCAGCCACATGTTCGGTGAATGGATCCACTTCTCCACCAGTTCCTGTTCACGATGCTTGAACGATTGTATGTAATGGCCCATATGGTGCTTGGCGATGTGATCCACCGTATCCCACCATGACTTTTCAGTGATCGTTGCCTCCAGTGCTTGAAGATCATGTTCCTGTATGTCCTTTCTCAGCTTGTCCACAAAAAACAAGCCCGCATACTGCATTTCTCTTTCCCTGTAGTTCCAGCATTTTTTCGTCAGCTCCGGGATGCAAATATCCGGCAACCCGTACATTTTCACATGATTCCTGATCACCTCTTTCATGATCGGTGACTTTAAGCCGTAGAAGGCAAATTTGTTCTTCATGTATGCCTGCATCTTCACAGCATCCGCCGCGTTCTGCCTGCTCCGTATTTCTTCATGCAAGGTTTCAAGATATGTCATGGCCATTTCCGTTCCCCCTCAACAGTTGTTCCCTAAATTATAACAGAAAGGGTGCCTGGCACCATCTTTTGATAGATGTCAAAATGCGGTGCCTGGCACCCTAGGTGAAACTGGCCTGTATGACGATTACAGCTGGGAGCTGGTAAAAACACTTATGGCATTTCCAGAGGTCATTCAAAAAAGCCTCAGACTCTATGAACCTTCCCAGATCGCCAAGTACTTGATTGACGCAGCACAGGAATTTAACGCGTTTTACAGCCACGTCAGAGTAGTGTCTCACTCGTCAAGGCCGCAGCCATCGTTTTAAAAGAAGGTTTGCGCCTCCTCGGCATTAAGCACCCGAACAAATGTAAGGTTTACCCACTCTCTTTATCCCCTGGATAAGAGAGTTTTTTTATGTTGAGTAACGATTCCGAAAAAAACACTTGCATAAATGAACATAAAGTAACATAATTGAACAAAAGATAATGATAAGGATGAACAACATGCTGCCGTTAGAACGAAAACTAGAAATCTTAAAACGAACCGATAAACAAGGAAAAGTTCAAATTGAACAGCTGGTAGAAGAACTCAACGTTTCCGGTATGACGATCAGAAGGGATCTGGCCCAGCTGGAAAAAGAGGGCAAGCTTATCCGGACCCACGGCGGGGCTGTTGCAGTGAATCCGCTCATCCCGGAAACTCCCTACCAAAACAAGTCGATGACAAGGATGAATCAAAAACATCTGATCGCCAAGTATGCAGCAGGTCTGATTCCGGAAGGGGCACAGATTCTTTTAGACTCCGGAACAACAACTCTGGAGATTGCCAAAGTGATCAAATCAAGAGAAGACTTAACGATTGTGACCAACGATTTGAAGATTGCCGCTGAGCTCATTGAAAGCCCGTCGGAGGTCATTTGTACAGGGGGCACGCTGCAGCGGGGAATCGGCTCGTTCGTTGGCCCCCATGCACAGGACCTTCTCCATCAGATCCGAGTCGACCTTCTGTTCATGGGTACACACGCTATCAATCTGGAAAAGGGCCTGACTGCCCCTACGATGGAGAAGGCGCTGATTAAGAGATTGATGACTGCCGCCGCCACAACTACATGGGTCGTGGCCGACTCCCAAAAATTCAACAAAAGCTCTTTTGCTCAGATATGTTCACTGGAAAAGGTAGAAGGCATCATCACCGATGCAGAGTTAACACATGAAGATACTGTGCGGTATGGAGAAGTGACCTCCATTTATACCGTAAAAGACAGCGAGGTGAATCATGGATGAGAATTGCAGTGATCTCGGATGATCTGACAGGCGCCAACGCGACAGGAGTACTTTTAAAAAAACAAGGCATATCAACAGCCACCATCCTGCACGGCTTCTCCCCTCAAACCGCCTATAACTATGACGCGATCTGCATTGACACAGACAGCCGCTACACACCGAAGCACGTAGCGTACCAACGAGTTTCAGAGCTTATCGGCAGTCTGTCCGGACAGGGCGTAGAGCTGTTTTGCAAGCGCATTGACAGTACCGCCCGGGGAAACATTGGCGGAGAAATTGACGCTTGCCTTGATGCCTTGGGAGAAGATTCCGTTGCCGTTGTTTTGCCGTCCTACCCTGTGTCAGGCCGTACGACCGTAGGGGGCTACCTGCTTGTATACGGCACCCCTGTCCAGGAAACGGATGTGGCTAAGGATCCGCAAGCGCCGCTGAACGAGTCGCATGTTCCTTCCATTATCAGCAGACAAAGCTCAAAGCCAGTCGCCACTCTGGAGATGAGTGAAGTGCTGCAAGGGGCGTTTAAACTATCTTCCCTTCTCCAGCAAAAAATAAATGAAGGCAGCCGGATTATCGTAGCCGATGCCGTGAACGAAGAACAGATAGCAGCTGTTGCCAAAGCGATGGCATCCCTTGATCAAACGTTCGTTCCAGTCGATCCTGGACCGCTCACTGCTGCATACGTAAAGGAAAAATACAACGATGCTCCCTTCACACCGAAAATCCTGCTTACGATCGGCAGCTGTACGAAGGTAACCGGAAGGCAGATCCATCATCTTGCTGAAAACCTTCCGCTGCATACTGTCACGATCGATCCGTTAAAGCTGGCTAGGGATCAGGATGGAGAAAGAGACGAAGAGATCGCAGAAGGAGTGGAGGAAGGGCTAAGATTGCTGGAGGATCAGTCTGTCGTGCTGGTGACAACCTTCCAGAAGGATGCCCCGCTGCTCGATCTTCAGGCACTTGCCAAAGAGAAGCACACAACCGAAGCATCGCTTGCCAAGAGAATTACAGACGGCCTTGCGATCGTCAGCCAGAGGATCATCCAAAAAAGCAGAACGAGCATCTCGGGATGTTTTTCAAGCGGGGGAGATGTGACCGCTTCCTTGTGTGCCGCAGGAAAAACGCACGGCATTCAGCTGCTAGACGAGGTCTTTCCGCTGGCCGCCTACGGAAGGTTTATCGGCGGCTACCTCGACGGACTGCCTGTCGTAACAAAAGGCGGCATGGTAGGCAGTGAATCTGCCATTACAGATTCTGTTTTATTTTTACAGCGGCAGCTTACAACAAAACCACACGAAAAGGAGATATTATCATGACACAATCCAATGCTAAACCAATCATTGCCATTCCTATGGGGGATCCAGCCGGTATCGGACCCGAAATCAGTGTAAAAGCACTTTCGAAGAGGGAAATCTATGACCTTTGCCGCCCTGTTCTGATCGGAACGGCCTCTGTTGTTGAACAGGCGATGACCTTTACCGGTGTATCTCTTCAGCTGAATCCCATCAAGGATCCTGCGGAAGGAAAGTATGAATTCGGAACCATTGATATCGTCAACCTTGAGAATGTAGACATCAGCCAGCTGGAGATCGGAAAGGTCCAAGCGATGTGCGGCCAAGCTGCTTTTGACTATATTGAAAAGAGCATTGCCTTCGCGAACAATGGGCAGGTCGACGCCATTGCCACCACGCCGATCAATAAAGAATCCTTGAAAGCCGCGAATGTTCCGTATATCGGCCATACCGAGATGCTTGCCGGCCTCACACAGGTGGACGATCCGTTAACGATGTTTGAAGTGCGCTCACTGCGTATTTTCTTCCTGACCAGGCACTTGTCATTGAAGGATGCGATCGGCCAGATTACCGCTGACCGGGTGCATGACTATTTAGTCCGCTGTGACGAAGCCCTTCAGCGTCTCGGCATCGAGGAACGAAAAATTGCCGTAGCTGGCCTCAACCCTCACAGCGGTGAGCATGGTCTGTTCGGCTCCGAGGAGCTGGATGAGATCGAACCGGGAATCGAGCGTGCAAAGCAGGAGGGCATCAAAGCATTCGGCCCCGTCCCTGCGGATTCCGTTTTCCATCAGGCGCTCCACGGCAAATATGATGCGGTTCTCTCGCTCTATCATGATCAGGGGCATATCGCTGCTAAGATGACGGACTTCGAACGAACGATATCGATCACGAACGGCTTGCCGTTCCTTCGTACATCAGTGGACCATGGTACGGCGTTTGATATTGCTGGCCAAGGCATCGCGGGCTCTGTCAGCATGGAAGAAGCGATCAAGCTTGCTGCTCAATATTCTGTTCACTTTCGTACACAGAAAGTTTGAATTTGAAAAACGAGAGAGGATCAACGCCTCTCTCTTCTTTTCAAAAATTTAAATGTAAACGGTTTCTTATACCATTTTAAAATCAGGAGGGGTTAAAAAATGGCTTCAGCAAAATGGGGTAAGATCATACCCGTCGCGTTTGTCATGTACATGCTCGCTTACATGGACAGAATCAATATCGGCGTTCTCATGCCGTACATTCAAAAAGATCTGGACATTTCTGCGTCAGCTGCCGGAGATATTGCAGGAATTTTCTTTGTCGGTTATTTAATCCTGCAGATTCCGGGAGGCATCTTGGCCACGAAGTGGTCGGCGAAAAAATTTATTTTCATCCTGATGATCCTGTGGGGACTCGCCGCGATGGCGACTGGCTTCGTTCAGACGGAGGGCCAGCTGAAATTGGTGCGTTTTCTTTTAGGTGTTGCAGAAGGCGGAGTCTGGCCGGCTGTGCTTGTCCTCCTCGCCAATTGGTTTACGCTGAAAGAACGCGCAAGAGCGAATGCGTTCTGGATGGCCTGCCTTCCCGTTTCTGCGGTATTGATGGCTCCCCTGTCAGGCGTACTGCTTAAACATTTTGACTGGCAGACGGTTCTGATTTTGGAGGGTGCTCCCCCGTTGATCTGGGCATTTGTCTGGTATGCTCTTGTCAAAGATAAGCCGGCTGAAGCCAAATGGATGAGTGACCAGGAACGAAAAGAGCTGATGGCTGAGCTCGAAAACGAGCAAAAAGGCGCTGTCAAGTCAGCCGGCTATGGCGCAGCATTCAAGAACACGACCGTATGGGGACTCGTCGTGATGTATTTCTTCTGGATGACCGGCTTCTACGGCTATACCTTATGGGTGCCTAGCGTCGTCGGCACGTTTACGAAGGACTCCGCCATTATGGGCTGGCTGACAGCGGTCCCTTTTACATGCGCACTCATCGGGATGGTTCTTAACTCTTATTGGTCTGACCGGCGCATGAATCGCGTCCAGCACGTGGTCATTCCTTTGCTGATCGGTGCTGGTGCAATGGTTGCCGGACAATTTGTGGAATCCCCTGTCCTTCAGATGATCTTGCTATCGATTACAGCGATTGGTGTCTATGCACCATACGGGCCGCTTTGGGCGATTCCTACAGCTATCATTCCTGCTGGCATTGTCGGAGCAGCTCTCGGCTTGCAAAACGCAATCGGCAACCTCGGCGGCTATAACGGTCCAAAGTTTGTCGGGCTGTTTAAAGATTTAACAGGCAGCTTCCACGCGGGATTCTATTTCCTGGCTGCTTCACTCGTACTGGCAGCGATTATCACCCTGATCCTTGGAAGGTCCATTCAGACCAGCCAGAAGGTTTCGCCAGGCTCTTCAAAAATGAATAAGATCTCGTAGCCTAATCGTTGTTTCAGTGCTTCGTTTTAAAAAGATAGCCTTTTTAAATCGGAATCGTTACATTCGGAACGATATTGGAGAAGTGGAAAGCCCCGAAGAAAAGCCAAAATGGCTGTTCCTTCGGGGCTTTTTCGTTAATGCAGCAGCTGCTGGACCGTCATACGATAAAGGGCCAGTCCCACTAGTTAGCGCAAACTTTATTAAAACAGCCGGCCTTCTTTTGTTTGGTTCCCCTCTATCCTTAGTGAATGAATACTGTGGGCTGCAGTGGCTTGAAATGTTCCTTGCTGGCTTGATGTAAAGGTTTGCTTCCAAGTAATATTTTTCCGGTCTCGCCATTCAATGGCTAAAGACCCCTTCTCCACGAGGATGTCATAGCGAAGAGTACGGAATCGGCATGTGTAAAGCACATCGAGTATTTGGCCTGCAGATCCGATAGGATCGCTTACGTTGCTCCGTCCATTATTCAATGGTAAAATATATCCATTTTTGTGACGATATTTATTCAACGGCATCCTTTGAGCAGGTACACTGCCAATGAAACCCCATAAAAAAAGAAAAATTGAAATTTACTAAAATCTTTTGAATTAACCCTTGAAATTTTATATAGGCATGTTATCATCGAATAATGTATTCGACACCGAATTCGACATTAAACGACATGGAGTAAATATTCACAATATTCTAATTCGGAGGTTTTTTTCGTGTCTAACAAAGTTCAGTCTTCACATACATTGGTTATCGGCCTTATGTTATTTGCTCTTTTCTTTGGAGCGGGCAACTTAATCTTTCCGGCGATGCTCGGACAAACCGCAGGAAGCAATGTTTGGATTGCTACCGCTGGTTTCTTGATCACTGGAGTCGGTGTACCGCTGCTCGGCGTTTTCGCTTTTGGTATATCCGGAAGCGACGACCTCCGGGCGATGGGAAATCGTGTACACCCGTGGTTCAGTGCCGTCTACAGTTTTGTTCTTTATCTGGCGATCGGCCCGCTCTTTGCATTGCCAAGAGCCGGAAGTGTTTCGTTTGAAATCGGCGTTAAGCCTTTTTTGCCGGAAAACAGCGGCCATTTGCCGTTATTGGTTTTCACGGTCATCTTTTTCAGTATCACGTGCGTACTATCGCTCAATCCATCTAAAATTGTGGATATTGTAGGCAAGGTTTTAACACCGATCAAGCTTACCTTTATCGGAGTATTAGTGGCAGCTGCTTTTATTCATCCGATCGGACCGATTTCTGCGCCAACGAAGGATTTTGTCCAAAACTCTTTCTTTAAAGGGTTTCAGGAAGGCTACCTGACGATGGACACATTGGCGGCTTTCGTTTTTGGCATCATCATCATCAATGCCATCAAGGAAAAAAGGGGAAGCGATAAAAAAGTCATCGCAAGAACGTGCGCGAAAGCAGCCATTATCGCAGCTGCAGTATTGGCGATCGTATATACTTCTTTATCTTATATGGGAGCTTCCAGCGTTTCGAAGCTTGGAAATTTAAGCAATGGCGGAGAGGTTTTATCCGCTGTAGCCAATTATTATTTCGGCTCACTCGGAAATCTATTTTTGGGACTGATGATCACGGTCGCCTGTCTGACGACGAGTGTTGGACTGGTTACCGCATGTTCGGCTTATTTCCACAGCGTTTTCCCGAAAATTTCGTACAAGACACTGGCCATCGTACTTTCAGCGTTCAGTGCATTAACCGCAAATCTTGGTTTGAACGAATTGATCGCAATCTCAGTACCGGTTCTCACCGCGATCTATCCGCTGGCGATCATGCTCATTTTCTTAAGCTTTGCCCACCATCTTTTTAAAGGGCGTGCTGAAGTATATCAAGGAAGCTTGCTGCTTACCTTTATCGTTAGTTTATTTGATGGATTAAATGCAGCCCACCTGCCGATCGATGGTGTAAATGACTTTTTCACAAGCGTCCTCCCTCTCTACGACACAGGGCTTGGATGGATTCTTCCCGCGATCGCGGGGGCTCTTATAGGCTATGTTGTTAGTCTTCTAAGATCGAGTGGCAAGGTTCTTCACTCTCATAAAGAAACCAGAAAAGTATCTTAAACTTAATTTGTAAAAAAAAGCTGAATGAGCGTTCTCATTCAGCTTTTTTGTGTTCATTTCACCTGTGCGGCGCACCCTCTGCGTAATCAGAAGTCGTAAAGGCGCCCACTGGAGGCATTTGTTCCTGACTGGCCGATTGCCCTCCTCCGCTTATATAGGCATTGGTTGAAGCTACCCATGTTCCATATTCTCCCGCAAGCATCGAAGTTGGTTTCATGGAAAGACGCCCGTTGATCAAATAATGGCGGGTTGAAATCGGTGGATCATCATAGATGAACAGATTTCCTGCAAACGTGGCATAGGGTGAATCAAATGAGATCTGCCTTGAATTTTCTGTCCAATAGCCCTGAATCGGTATAGGGGCTCCCCGGAAATTGATGGTGCCATTGATTTTATTGCCTTCAATGGAGTTGAACACGACTGTTCCCCAAATGAGCGGCCTGCCGCCGACCTCCGCACTGACTCCCCATCTCGATGGGACTGGTAAGGTTATCATTGCGCTAGCTCCCCTTTATGTTTAAGAAATTCAGTCTTCTTGCCAGTATATGTGGCGACAGGGGAATGGCTCATCGCTCGAAAAGTGATTTACTCCTGACGGATCAGCAGCTCTCCCGAACCCATGATCACGCTGCGGCCTCCAATTCTAACTTCCTCGTATTCCCTTTCTTTGCGAACCGTAATATCAATGATGCTTGGTCTCCCCATTTCAAAGCCCTGTTCACTTCGAATACGATACATTCCTTGTTCACTTTGGACAATATCCGTATGCTCAACAATATAGGCGCCTAACGGTCCGCTTGCTGCCCCTGTCGCAGGATCTTCAGGTATCCCCATCGCCGGAGCAAACATCCGGCTGTGAACAGTGGAATCCTTCATTTCGGTTTCCGCTGTAAATGTGAAGATGTGCTTCGTTGAAGGGCTTTGACTGAAATATTTCTCCCAAATATCTGTCCGGAAGTTGATGCGTTTCATGGCATCGAGCGATCGAACAGGGATAAATAAGAAGGGGACTGCGGTTGATACCGTTTGGATCGGCCATCCACCATTTAAATCGTCAGGGGAAAGAGAAAGCAATTGTGCTGCCCGTTCTCTGTCTTCAAAATATTCTCCGAACTGTGGCATCGGCTGGTTCATTTCAACGGTTAAGACACGTCCTTTGTCGATATGGACGGTAACGGGAATATCACCGACAACTTCTTCAAATACCCACTCATTCTTACCTTCAGATGCGGGAAGCATTCCCTGGTCAGCCAGCACATAGCCCGTCCCCAGGGTCGGGTGTCCAGCCATCGGCAGCTCCATCTCTGGTGTGAAAATACGAAGCTTTTTATCGTTTGAAGGATTGCTGGGCGACAGGACAAATACAGTTTCCGATAGATTCAGCTCTCTTGCGATTTTTTGCATCATTTCTGTCGTTAATCCGCCGTCATCCTGAAAAACCGCCAGCTGATTTCCGCTGAAAGGCTGGTCTGTAAATACATCTACAAGCGTATACGTTAAAGGTTTCATCTTACTCCCCCTAGTGGTTTCTTGCTCTCATCATATGTTCACCATTATCATTAATCAAATGAATGTTTATAATAAACAGCATGAAAAATATTAATGTTAGGTGGGGATTGGTTTATGACATTGCTTCAGTATGAGGTTTTTAAGACCGTCGTAGAGACAGAAAGTTTTACCAGAGCAGGGGAAAAACTCGGTCTTACTCAATCGGCGGTCAGCCATGCGATCCGGGGATTGGAAGCAGAATTGGAAATAACGTTAGTAAACAGAGGGCGCACCGGCATAACGTTAACGAGTGAAGGAAAGTGGATGATGGAATACATCCAGGAGATTTTGGATCTCACCGAACGGATGAAACAAGAAGCAGGGCTGCTTAACGGTTTAAAAGTCGGAACGATCCGCATCGGTACATTTCCAAGCGTATCGGCTAGCCTGCTGCCTTCGATCTTAAAAAATTTTCATCAGGACTTTCCGGGTATTCAAACAAAGATCTACGAAGGGGGATACGAGGAGATCAGGCAAATGATCACTTCAGGAAAGATTGATATCGGTTTCCTCACGTCTTCTGCCTCAGATCACCTTGATTTTATTCCGATTATGGAGGATCACCTCAAGATCCTCCTCCCTGCCGGCCACAAGCTGAAAAGGAGAAAAAGAATCAGCATCCATGAGATGAGCAATGAGCCTTTTATCATGCCAAAAGCCGGCTGTGATGAATTGATCAAGGAGCTATTTAAAGAGAACAAAATCCAGCCCCCTATCTTTTGCGAAATTGCAGACAACCAAACGATTATCGCTATGGTGGAAAACGAGCTGGGGGTCAGCATCGTCCCTGAACTGGTTCTGCAGGGTGGTGCCAGAACAACCGCTGCATCCGTCGCCATCAAAGAAAGCTGTTACCGAACCATCGGCTTAGCCGTTCACTCTCTTGACAGGCGGTCACCGGCAGCTGATGCTTTCATTCAACTGGCAAAAAAATCTATTTCTTAAGGCTGCTTTAGTTCTTATCTCCCCTAATTAAACGATATAATAAATTCAATCCTATTTTGTAAGAGGTGGCTATGAGAGAATTACAATCTCCTTTTTACCGAAGCATTAAGCTGAAAAGGGATAAGGTTCCGTCTTTTGGGGAGTTTCCGTTCAACCTGTCAGCCGTTAAGGCGCTGGAGGAATTGACGCTCCATCCGAACGTGACCTTTGTCGTCGGAGAGAACGGGATGGGGAAATCGACGCTGCTCGAAGCAATAGCGGTCGCCATGGGCTTCAATGCGGAAGGCGGCTCCCTAAACTTTAATTTTACAACGTACGATTCCCATTCCCATCTCGATGATTACCTTACCGTTGTCAGAGGAACCGAGCGGCCGAAAGACGGATTCTTCCTGCGTGCCGAAAGCTTCTATAATGTGGCTTCCAATATTGAAGAGATGGACAATGAGTTTGCTTTCGGTCCAAAAGTTATTGATTCATTCGGCGGAAAGTCCCTTCACGAGCAGTCGCACGGGGAGGCGTTCTTCGCCACGTTCTTGAACCGGTTTCGAGGAAAGGGCATCTATATCCTGGACGAGCCTGAGGCCGCTCTCTCTCCGCTCCGGCAGCTGTCCATGGTCTCACGCATTCATGAGCTTGTCCATGACAACTCCCAGTTCATCATCGCGACTCACTCACCGATCATCATGTCGTATCCATCGGCTAAAATTGTCGAGCTGACCGAAGAGGGCTTGCAGGAGACATCGCTGGAAGAAACAAACCACTATCAGATCATGAAGCAATTTTTTGATGACCGAGACAGGATCATGCATCATTTATTGCAGCCATAAGCCCTCCGGCGAGGGAGGGCTTACTTGCCTGCGATGAAATGATGAACTGCGCGATCCAGTGACTGGTCCGCCTGCCGCAAGCGCTCTTTCTCGTTTTGATGTGTTTGATCCATCATGAAAAGCTCTTCCTCACGCTCCGAAATCATTCGCTTTACTTCTTCCGGATTTGGGCCGCCCTGAATTTTTCGGCGATGGACAAATTCGCGGGGACAGACGATGCCCCTCCACTCTTCTTCCGTTAAAGATGCAGGATAGACCGTGCTGATCCATTCGTTCGCTTCTGTGACTGGTATTTCGTTCAATTCTTTCCCTGCGGATGTACATTTTTTTGAAACGGCGCTCGCAATCTGATGCGCTTTTCTGAAAGGCACGCCTTTATCCCGGGCGAGCACATCCGAAAGCTCTGTAATCGTGATGCAGGATTGGTTCGCACGCTTTGATGTCTTTTGCGCATCCACTTCCATCGTTCGGATGACGGCATGCATGAGCTGCAGAACACGTGAAGCTTTCTCATAGCTGCGGTACAGATGAGGCTGCAGGTCATCTTCGGTATCCACGATGTCACCGAACGGGGTGTTATGGATCATCTGAATGGCCGCCAGTGCTTCACCGGCTGCTGAACTGGCGAGTGAGCGCGAATGCTCGATCGACACCGGATTCCGTTTTTGCGGCATGATGCTTGAGATCTGCACGTATGGATCGGCCACGCGGATCACTCCAAATTCCCGTGTGGCTTGAAGGAGCAGATCCTGAATCCAGCGGCCAGAATTGATCATGAGCGTCATGACAGCGCTCGCTGTTTCCAGGAGATAGTCCCCGCCAGCGATGGCATCATAGGAGTTTTCTACAATACCTCCAAACCCTAAAAGGTCTCGTACGCGGTCTCTGCTGATCGGAAAGCTTGTCGTGGCAAGCGCGGCTGCTCCAAGCGGTGACCGGTTGACACCTTCATAGGCAGACCAGAGCCGGCGAACGTCTCTATTGACGACATCATAGATCGCAAGCAGATAATGGCCAAGCGTTGTTGGCTGGGCGGGCTGAGTGTGGGTATAAGCGGTCATGACCGTCTCAGCATGGTCCTTCGCCTGCTCCAGAAGCGACCCGCCGAGCAGGAGCGCATGTTGGATGAGTGTAAGTATATGCCTTCGCAAGACCAGCCGGTACATCGCTACCCCCATGTCGTTTCGGCTCCGCGCAATATGGACCTTACCGGCTAGATCTGCCCCTATTTCGTCTGCGAGCCGGCTTTCCATCATAAAAAACAAATCTTCAAAGAGCGGGTCATAATTCAGCTGCCGGTAATCGATCTTCCTCACCTTCTCAACGCCGGCAAGAATGGCCCCCGCTTCTTCTTTCCCAAGGATATCCTGTTCTGCAAGCATCACCACATGTGCCCGGTGAATCGCGAACATCTCTTTAAACAGATAGTCCCGCTGATCGTTGAACACATGCCTCAGAAGATGTTCTTCATATGTTTTGCCGGGGAACGACACTCCTTCATCGCGGATAAATTCATCTTTTGTTTTCACGTCTTCGCCTCCTTGTTTTTAGAGAGAGCGCTCTGCTTTAATGCCAAAAAACTTATTGGATATGAACAGCACAAGACCGATTAAGCTGATCTGAATCATTCCATACGCGGCTGCCTGCCCCATATTAAACATTCGGAGCTGGTTCATGATTTCAATGGAGATCGGACGGTTGCTTAAGGTGTACAACAGGACCGAGGTTGGAAATTCCCCAACCGCCTCCACAAAAGCAAGCAGTGTACCGGCCATTATTCCAGGCATGACCAGTGGAAGCACGACCCTTCGAAATAAGTAGAACCACCCTGCACCAAGGTTTCTCGCCGCTTCCTCAAGCGAGTCATCCAGCTGCTCAAGCGAAGCATTCGTTGAACGCACGACAAGTGGAATATGGCGGATAAAATATGCCAGCGGCAAAATCCAAAACGTACCGACCAGGATGTTGCCAAACGTAAAGGGAGATGGTTCGTTAAATGCCAAAATCAGATTCATCCCCACTACAGTGGCGGGAAGCGCCCAAGGGAGCATCACCATGATATCCAGCATATTCTTGCCATAAAATTTTCGTTTCACGAGAACATACGAGGTCAGCACACCGAACACGAGATTTCCAAGCGTCGCAAGGAACGCCAGAATTAAACTATTCCGTACAGGATCCCAGATTTTTGGCTCGGTAAACAGAAATAAATAATTCTCAATATTAAAAACGGATGGATACGTCTGATACGTCCATGTCCCATCAGGAACAAGGGACAGAATAAGGATTGTTGCATGGGGAAGCAGGAGGATGATTACGCCTAAAACCCCCAGGATCACCATCGACCCTTTCAAAAAAGGATTCTTAATCTCACTTCGATGGGCTCCGATTCCTTTCGTAGCCATTCTGTAATCTCGCCGGTTCTGATACCACCTCATAAACAGGAGAAAGGATATCGAAACGACGGATAAAATAACAGATTGTGCAGCCGCCATCTGCAGGTTGCCGTTTACTTTAGAAAAGTAGATTTGCAGACTCAGCACCCTGAACCCACCCGCCAGCAGGAAAGGTGCGCTAAAGGAAGCCATGGAGGTCATGAATACCAAAAGAGATGCACCGACAATGGCAGGCGTTAAAAGGGGAAGCGTTACTTTTCTAAATACGGTAAACCTTCCCGCTCCAAGGTTATAGGCCGCTTCCTCAAGGGATGGATCAATGCTGCGGATGGTGCTGGAGACTGTCATATAGAAGTACACATACATCGTGTAGGCATGAACAATGAGGATGCCCGAAACCCCGCCGATCTTAAACGGAACATGTTTCAGCCCGAGCAGGTCTTTTATTGCATTTGGCACCAGGCCGGACTCACCATAAAGGAACATAAACGCCATCACTCCGACAAGGGACGGAAGGACAATCGGCAGAATCGCGGCACTGGAAAAGAAGCTTCTCCCCGGAAATTCATACTTATTGAAGATGAAGGCCAGCGGCACGCCGATCAGTGCCGAGAACAGTACACTTAAAAGTGAAATATAGACGGAGTTCCACAGTGCCCGCAGGTTGGACCGGCTTTCTGTACCAAAGAAGGTTTCATAGTTTTTAAGGTTCCATCCCCCTTTGTGATGGAAACTCTCGATCAGTGTGCGAAGAGATGGATAAAGGACATAGGCCACCAGGACGAGGATAACCGGAATCAGCAGGAGGAGTGTAAAACGCCGGTCACGGTTTTTCATGTGCTCATACTCCTTGCCGGTTGATTCATGACGCGCGGAATCACTCTCACATGGGATTCCGGAAAACGCACCCACACTTTATCCCCCGGCTGAGGCTCACGTCGTGTCTGGTTATTCAGAATAAGGGCCTGAACGGTTTTTTCACCTAACGAGATAAAAAGATTAACAGATGCCCCGGTAAATTGAGCCAGCTCCACGTTTCCTTCATATACATTTTGCAGGTTAAGAGGCTCTTCATCAAACACTTCAACCGCTTCCGGACGAATGGAAACAGACAGATGATGATCTCGCTCATAAGAAGAGAAAAGAGTCTCGGCCACCACCTTTTTATTCTTGTTTTCCTCCCAGGAAAACTGAAGGGTTTCCCCCCCCTTTCCATCCCAAATGACCGGAATCAGGTTGGTTTCTCCAATAAAGGCAGCCACAAAATCATTGGCTGGTTCATTATAAATCTCCTTAGGTGTTCCTACTTGCTGACACTCCCCAAAGTTAAAAACAGCGATCCGGTCACTCATGGATAACGCCTCAACCTGGTCATGGGTCACATAGATGGTGGTGATTCCATAATCCCGCTGTAAACGAAGGATTTCTGTCCTCATCTCATCCCTAAGGCGTGCATCAAGATTACTCAGCGGTTCATCCAGCAGCAGGATTTCCGGTTCGATCACAAGGGAGCGGGCAAGCGCCACCCGCTGCTGCTGCCCCCCGCTGAGCTGGCTCACCTGCCGGCCTATAAATGCTTCAAGCCTGACCTTTTTAAGTGACTGCTCTACCTTTTTCTTGATCTCGGCTGATCCGAGCCTGCGCACCTTAAGGCCAAATGCAACGTTCTCAAATACCGTCATGTGAGGAAACAGAGCATAGTTTTGAAACACCATGCCTGTATTGCGTTTTTCGGGCACTACTCTTGTCATATCACGGTCTCCGAACAGCACTCTCCCGGTCGTAGGGTAATAGAATCCTGCTATCATTCGGAGGGTAGTTGTTTTTCCGCAGCCGCTCGGACCGAGAAACGTAAAGAACTCCCCCTTTTTGACTTCTAGATTCAGCTCCTTAACGGCTTGATAATCTTTAAACGATTTGGTTATATTCTCGAGCAATACAGATGACATTTACTGCTCCCTCTCTTCTGCCTGCCTTATTCTTTTTGCTCTTTTTCCTTGCTCTTAATGTTGTTGTCCCAGTATTCCATCCACTCATTGGATTTTTGCTCAAAAACCTTCCAGTCAATGTCCATCGGCTTAATTTTGGTCTCCTCAATCCATTTCGGCAGTTCGTCGATATCTGTTCGTGTTGGAATGCGGTAATGCTTTTCTGCCAGAGTTTTGTTCGCTTCCTTGGAGTTCACAAACTCATAAAAAGCTTTCGCCGCTTTAGGATGCTTCGCATTTTTGACGAGCGCGATCCCTTCGGTCAGGACAGGCGTGCCGCTCTCTGGGATCACAAAGTCAAACGGGTAGTTTTTTTCTTCTTTAAGCATGACAACATCAGGCATGGCCCATACCGAAACGGTGCCTTCACCCTTTGCTATCTTGCTGTACATGATTTCCGGATTCGCCGAATACTCCTTCGTGTTGGCATCCAGCTTCTCCAGCCATTCATATCCTGGTTTTGTATCCTTTGAATCCTTATAGTCGCGGTAGATCATGGCAGAGAAGATCGTTCTCATCGTACCGGATGCCAAAGGGTAGCGGATGACCACCTTGTCTTTCCATTTCGGATCAAGAAGCTCATCCCAGTCCTTTGGAGCTTCCTTCTTGCTGAGCTTTTTATTGTTATACATAATAACTTCTGGAGTTTGGCTCGTTCCGCTCCATGCCCAGTCCTTATCATGGAATTCGTCTTTTAGCGCCTTCGCATACGTTGGTTTGTATGGCTCGAGAAGCGCTTCTCCTTTTGCCTGGTTAAACATTACGGAAGGAGCACCCCACCAGACGTCGGCCTGAGGATTTTTCTTCTCTGAACGCACTCGGTCCAATACTTCCTGTGAACCGATATCAAGCCATTCCACATCAACATTCGGGTTTTCTTTCTCAAATTTTTGTTCAAATTCCTGGAGGATATCCTTGCCATGAGGTGAATAGATGACCACCTTTTCTTCCAGATTCTTGCTCACTTTCCCTCCGCTTGCTTTTTCCGTTTGGTCCGCTGCCATACAGCCGCTTAAAAGAAGGGAAAGGCTAACGGCAGCACCCGCTGCACAGGCCATCACTTTTTTCCCGCCCATGAAAATCACTCCCCATCGTAAAATTAGAGTGAACAGGAGAGAATGAATCCCTCCTATCCACAGTTGATTTACTGCTCTCTTGAATAATCGATCAGGTTGGTGAACAACCGGTAACCGCCTGGGACATTGTTTTGAATTTGACGGTACCATACAAGATTGGTATATAAATAGCTGCCTTTTCCATAGTTCGCCATTAAAATGCCTCCATTAAACGGTGCCTCATTCGGATCCGCCATGCTTACAAATGTCTCGAACTGATCAGACCACTCGCTTGGATAATAGAGGCCCCGTTCTTGAATCCAGCCCTGCCAATCTTTATCCGTGATCTTGTTTGGCGTGTTGAACAGTGGATGTGCAGGCTTCAGCATCGTTACCTTTGCATTTTCATCCGTCACCCTCCACCTTATGGACGGGCTGCCGATCACGAGTTTATATGGAGCGGTTTTTTCTGCATCCCATTTGTCTTCAGGCTTATGGTATTGGACAACGAGATGACCCCCATTTTTCACGAAATCCAGCAGCCTGCTGTTATTCTTCAGCAGGTCCTCCCGGGAAAGGTAGGCACGGATGCCGATCACAATCGTATCGAACTGGGAGAGATCCATAGCTTCTAATTGCCCCTTATCCAATGAGACAACATTCATGCCCACAGCTCTGAGCTGGGATGACACATTATCAAACCCGCTCTCTACATATCCAATCCTTTTTGACTTGTCGAACTGAAGAGGAAAAGCAGCAGCTTTTGTTCCTGCATCATACAAGTAATAGAAGTTGCCGATATGCGGATAAGAAATATTTTGGACGGACGTGCCCAGTGTTTTGCCATTGACCGTCGCATCTGGCTTAAGGCGATAGCTTCCTTCCTTCACCTGAGCCGGCAATTGGACGGTAAACACGGCCGTCTTGACCTCGCCATGCTTATTGAAAGAAACCTTTTGGCCGTCATTGGCCACTTTCCAGCCATCAGGAACCTTTAAATGCAGGACTGCCTGTTCCTTTCCGGCTGTGTGGTTTTTCGCTTCCACTTTTACTTGAATGGATTTTTTTAAATCGGCAGTGTTAACAACCAGGCTTTCAGGATCACTTTTCACCGAAACGTCAGGCAAAACAGCTGCTGTTTGTTCGAGTTCCACACTTTTTTCCGCTTTTGTACCATGCACCTTGTAGGTGACACTTGAAGTGATCACAGACGGTTCATAAGGCTGATAGTAAGAGGCATTCTTAGCTGCTTTTATACTGAAAGCAAATGTTTTTGCCTCACCTGGTTTTAACTCCGCTCGATGCAGATGCTCCGAAACCTTCCATGTTTTTGGAAGATGAAGGGCGGCTTTTACCGATCGAAGGATCTGTTTTCCGTTATTTTTTACCGTTACTTTTACTTTTGCAGAGCCTCCCTGTACAAGAACAGGATGGTCAATCACGGTTTTGACGGTCACCTGAGAAGCTTCAGCCGCCAAATTCATCAGCTGGCTTTCCTTAATATCCAGGCGGAAGAGGAGATCATCTTTCGCTTCCCTTGAGAGCGAACTGCGCTTCACACGTTCTTCGAGCTGTCGGGTATGCTTGATCGCAGGATAAACATCCTCTGCAATTGCTTTTCGGTCGGGGTACAGCTCCACCAGATCGTCGTAGTCGGATTGGAGATCCTTCAGCTTCTTTTTAACCCCTTTGTCTTTTACTGTACCGGCATACTCCTTTAAATCGTAAGGCAGATGATCAAAAAGGGACTGTTCCGTACCCGGGGCTCCCAGTCTGGAGTTTTCCAGCTTGAGATGAATCATTCTTGGCTGCGCAGGAATGTCACGGCCCATCCCCTGGCTCTTATGGAGAAAGCGTGATTCTTCGCCGATTTGCGGATACGTTTTACCGTAAACATCATCCATCATTCCGATTTGGAAAGAAGTCGTCGCACCTTTTTCATCAGAAGGCAGGTAAAGCTTTTTGATCCCCCAAGGTTTCAGTCCTTCCTTGATCTGACCGGGGAACACTTTTGGATCCGCCGCATCCTTATAAGCTTTGAGTGTCAAGTAGTTCATCGTGCGGTGATGCCCATGCTCTGTATCAACGTCAAGGAACGAAGGCATGATGATGTCCGGGCGGTATGTACGAATCAATCGGATGACCCGCTCATAAGCTGTCTGCTCTCCCCATTTGGAGAGCGTTTCTTCTTTGGATTTTGAAAATCCGAAATCATAAATCTCATCGCTCGGCTTACGGCTGAGGTGATAGACCTTTACACCAGTCACCTTTGAAGCCTCGATCAGCTCCCTTGTACGGATAATGCCGAGAGCATCCCCGAGCTCGTTTCCGATTTCGTTCTGCCCTCCTTCTCCCCGATTGGCAATCAGGCTCGCGGTCCGGACTCCTTTTCCACGTGACAGGTAAGCGAGCAGATCACTTCGCTCATCATCCGGGTGAGCACCTGTATTCAAAAAACTGACGATCGTATCGAGCGGCTTTACCGCACTCCAGAGGTCTTTTGGTTTTTCCTCGGCTGATTCTCCCCGGGCATTGGCGGGAACCATCAATACGGACGTCATCAGGACAGACATGACAATGGCAATGATACGTTTCATGAACCCATCTCCTTTTCACATCTCTTTTAAAACACTTTCCGTTTCCCGGAGCACAAGAGATACGGCACCGACAACCCCCAGATCTTCTCCAAACGCCGTTGTTTTAACAGGGGCCGATACCGATGCAAAATCTTGGATGATGTTCTGAATCCTTGGCATAAACCAATCCGCACTCTTTGAAATGCCACCTCCTAAAAGGACAATTTCAGGATTTATAATTGAAATCACGTTAGCTACTGCAAAGCCAATATGATCAATTACCTCGTTTATCACTTGCAATGCATCAGGGTCGCCTTGCCTGGCTTTCTGAAAAACATCCCTGGCTGTAAAATCTCGTGGAAATGAATGATCAGCCGGTCTCCCTTTCAGTTCATGCTGCATGCTCTGGACAATACCTGGGCCTCCTGTAAACCGCTCTAAAAAGCCATAGCCCTCATGCGGAGTAGACAGATTTGCTCCCTTCGCTTTTGCTGCATCGGTGACCATATAGCCGATCTCACCTGCCGCCCATGTTGCGCCCCGGTAAAGCTGCCCGTTGATGATGATGCCGCAGCCCACTCCTGTTCCGATGGCGATCAGGACGACATTGCTCAACCCTTTTGCTGCCCCGAGCCATTGTTCACCGATCGCCGCGACGTTCACATCGTTATCAACCAGCACGGGCCATGGAAACAGCGCTTCCGCTTCTTTTTTCAAAGGATAATTCGACCAGCCGAGACTTGGCGCGTCAATAACAATTCCTCGATCCACATCAGTCATTCCTGGAGCACCGATCCCCATTCCAAGGATTTCTCCGTTCATCATACCTTGTTTTTCTAAAAGCATTTCCACCCGCTCTTTAATCGCGTGTAAAAAACTCGAGTGAATATGGTTTTGTGTTGAAAACTCATCAACGTCTAGCAAGTTTCCATCAAGATCACTGATCCCTATCCTTACTTTTGTCCCACCAATATCCACACCGATCACGTAAGCAGCCCGGCAGTTAAATACAAGCTGAATGGGTTTTCTACCGCCTAAGCTCTTTGAAACACCTATACCGCTCTCTTTAATCCATTTTTCATTAAGCAATTCTTCCACGATTGCCGATACAGTAGGCTTGGAGAGCTGCAGCCTCTCAGCAATTTCAGTACGCGAGAGCGGTCCATCTCCTTTTATACAATGGAGGATGTTCCGTTTGTTCTTTTCTTTAATAAACGCGGTACCGCCCTTGTGTATAAATTTCATCATTTGTCTCCTTCATTAAAGTTTGACCATGACAGGTGACTTCTGCTTTTCAGATTAAAAATAATGTTGAGATATGAAATGGAAAGGATCTGGGTGAGTGGCTCGAGGATCATTGCAGGGTTGGTTAGTAAAGGTTCCTAACTTTCTTATTCATTTTAAAAATTAAAGTCTGAAAATTCAATATATAGTTACTCGATTTCCCAAAATGAGGAAAAAGTAGCGGGAGGACCGGAGGATTCTTTCGAATCAATGAGAAAGGAATTGGGTTTTTTGCACTAAAAAAAGAGAAAAGGGAATAAGCCCTTCTCTCTTTATCGTTTTGGCGCCAGCTCCACCGCCTGACGGAGCGCTTCGGTCATACTTTTTTCATCGGCCAGCCCTTTGCCGGCAATATCGAATGCCGTTCCGTGATCTACGCTCGTCCGTATGATCGGCAGCCCGACGGTGATGTTTACTCCTGCATCCAGTCCAAGGACTTTGACGGGTCCGTGGCCCTGATCATGGTACATGGCAACGACAATGTCAAAATCCCCGCGGACCGTGCGGAAAAACAGGGTATCGGCAGGAAGCGGCCCTACTGCATTAACGCCTTCTTCCAGTGCTTTTTTCACTCCAGGAATGACTTTCTCTTCTTCTTCGCCATATCCGAACAGTCCGTTTTCTCCGGCATGAGGATTAATACCGCAGACCGCAATCTTCGGAGATTCAATCCCTGATTTTTTCAGCGTTTCATGCGCTAATTTAATCACTCGGTAGACCCGTTCAGGGTTAATCATTTTTACAGCGTCTATGATGCCGACATGGGTCGTGACATGGATTACTTTTAAATTCGGAGCGGAAAGCATCATCGAAAACTCTTTGGTGCCTGTCAACTCGGCCAATATTTCAGTGTGTCCCGGATACTTATGGCCTCCTTTGTGCAGTGCCTCCTTGTTCAATGGGGCTGTGCATATCGCATCGATCTTACCTTTATTCGCAAGGTCGATCGCCTTGCTTAAATATTCAAAAGCGGCATGTCCTGCAAGGGAAGAGACCTGTCCGACCGGGAGATCCGCAGGCAGCAGATCCAAATTCAGAGTGTAAACCGTACCATACTCGAAGTTAAGACGATCAATCTCCTCTTCTGTAATATTTTGAATCGCAAGGCCGCTGTCCACGAAGCCTTTAGCCCGCTCCAAAATTTTGCTGTCGCCGATTACGAAAGGGCGGCATAGATCATATATTTCCCGGTTCGCGAGACTTTTTAAGATGATTTCAGGACCTACACCTGCTGCATCTCCCATTGTGATACCGATGATACTTTTATTTTGATTCATGTTGTAACACCTCTCCTGTCATATGGTTCAACGCATGGACTAAAGAATCTTCATTGCCGAATCCCCCGGCCTTAGTTACCGCCATAAACATGCGTTTTTTATCGCTTAGGATCCCCAGGGGAAGACCCGGCTCCAGCTCAGACCACAGTTCCATTTGTGTCATTCCGGCTTCTAAACATACTGCCTTTGCGGTGTCTCCACCAGTAAGCACCAACCCTGAGATATCAGGAAACCGGTCAAGCACAGACCGGGCTATGATTCCAAGTTCCCTTGATATCCTTTCACCGATCTGATTCTTAAGCAGGCCTAATTCACCGCCAAGCATCCGGGCAGCTTCCCGGTTTTCATGTGAACCATCCACATAGAGGACGAAATGGCGCATACCCGGGACCTGTTTTATGCTTTGAATCAGATTTTGCAGATCATAGGTCTTTTTCATTAAATCTGCTGGCTGCATTTCAATCATGAAGGAATCCGGCATTGTACTCACCTTTTCCAGCTGAACTTTCGTCGTCATGGATAAGCTGGCTGACACAGTAAGGGTTCGGCTTATCTCTGCCTTTGCCTTTTTCTCTCGCTTTGGCACTTCAAGCTTCAGGGCAGCCGGCAAGTACTCGATGAGACCTGCTGATCCCGCCCATAAAAGTTTTTTATGGAGAGAGGCAAAAATTTGAGCTGCTTTTTCCAGATGCTCTTCCTTCTCTGCATCACAAACAAACCACGTTTTCCCTTCATCCATCTCATCAAGCACGTATGCTAAAACTTCTTTCATTGAACGGGACAGCAATCCGCTGTCGATTGTGCCGATTTTATGTCCGGCGTACTTCCTCAATAGCGCCGGGATGCTGCTTTCTGTAACGGGCGTTTTTGGATCTTGTCCAAACTCCGTCTGCTCAACAAGTCTGCCGCGAACATATTGGCATCCATTGATCGTTTGCCTCTCCAATTTGGGGTAGGCTGCCGAAATGACAACAATTTCTGGTTGAACCGCGTCACACACAGCGGCCAGTTCGGCACCTATATTTCCACGGAGGGTGGAGTCCATTTTCTTATACACATGGACGTCATGCAGGTTCTTCACATGCAATGAAGCCTCATAAACACGATGATACGCTTCTTCTTCGGTTAAAGCCCTGCTGTCAGTATCATAAATGGCTACATCCGTCTCACCATCCGGCTTTTTGTTGTTTTCCAGCCATACGGTCGATCGGAATCCCTGCTTCGATAGTTGTACGCCTGAGTCATTGGCTCCTGTCAGGTCATCTGCCAGTATAAATAATTGCATTGAAGAAAAACTCCTTTAAATTAAAACCGTTTAGTGTGTAAGATTCACATCTGTTGCCGTTTTCTTTGTTCGTTTTGCCAGCCATGCGGTTAAGATCGGTGTCAAAATTGCAGTTACGACAACCGCTGCTGTCACTTGAAGGGTCGCGACCGCAGCTATTTCCTTGTACCCTGTATACACCGCAGCAACCGCCAAAGGAACCGCAGAAGCGTTACCTGCTGTAGACGCAGCTGCTACACCAGCCACACCATCTCCCCCTGTAAACCGGTCGGCCAGGAATAGTACAATTCCAGTAATCACGACAACACCAAGACCAAGAATGATTCCTGAAGCTCCTGCCTGCACCACTTTGGTCAAATCAATTCCCGCTCCAAGAGCTAGTGCAAACAATGGGATGATTACGTCAGAAGCCTTACTCAAGAATGCTCTCATGTCTTCATCAAGGTTACCGAGAATCATACCCAGGATCAAAGGCAGAATCGCAAATACAAAGGCCAATAAAGGAAAACTTGCAAGACCTGCTACACCAAGAATGAGCATGGTGAAAAACGGACCTGATTCCAACGACATAATGGAATAAGCGGCAACGTCTTCATTCCGTTTGCCTAACTGCCCCATCAGCGCCATATATAATCCGCCGTTTGTATCGGAAAAAGCGGCTACAATGGCCAGTGCGGATAATCCTAGGAATAGATGGTTTTGATCTGGAGCGATGGCTTTTATGAGAAGGGCAACAATAAGTGCTGTCCCAATTTTACCAACCCATAAGGAAACGCCTTTTTTTAAGATATACCCGGTTGCTTCAAATCTGATGGTTGATCCGAGACAAACATAGAATGCCGCCAATAAAGCGGACGTACCTGTTAAAAGCCCGCCGGTAAAAGAGCTTTTAAACTCTGGCAGTTCAAACAAATCTGGAAAAAAAGTTTTAATCAGCGCCCCGATCAACAAAGGAACTAACATCATTCCGCCGGGAACACGCTCTATCGTTTTTTTAATTTTCATTTTATAACCCCGCCTTTTGCAATGTGTTTAATTTTTAAACATAAACCCTTACAGAAAACGTTTTCAATTATGATAGTACACCTTATTGTTTTAAATTTGCAATGGAAATGTTTTCATTCGTGCGAGAACGTTTAATTTTTAAACAATGATTTGTTAAAGAATAATGTTGTTATTTGATTTGCCCGAACATTTTACCGAGAGCGAGTGAGTTTTAATGGCGTTAGCGGACATAATTAACCAAATCAGAAACTTAGCCAAAGAGACCAGCAGCGATGGAAGGAGTTCTTCACAAACTCATTAGGGAGTTCGGGAGAAACAGAGTCTGTATTCACTGATGTTATCAGTACAGAAACACAAAAAAACCTATAAATGGTGTAGCGGCTAAATATCTAGACCATTATTTGACCTGGTTCCAATTCTTAGACAATCAAACATATAAAAGATAACTTTACGATAACCAAAATGGTTTTAGACAGTCAGTTAACACAACTTATGATAAACTAGGGTTATCAGAATTTTCCGAATAAAAGAACGTTCGTTGTTCCGTTAAAGGGCCAGTTTAATTGAACAAGGAATTGGCATGACACCTTAATTAGTGAGCTATCTACAACACGCCGCAAATGAATTTTGACCAAAAGGATTATCTATAAAAGGGATTAAATTGGAGGGAATAGTAAATGGATGTAAAGACACTTTTGCTACAGCAATGGGCAAGCTGCTTAGATGAAGAAGACTGGTTTCCACCACTTGAAAAAGTGCTAGAGGATATCACTTTTGAACAGGCAATTTGGAAACCGGCTGATGGGGCAATGAATTCCATTTGGGAATTAGTTTGTCATTTACTTTTCTATGAAAAGAGATTTCTGATGCGATTTCTTGGTGAAACAGCGAATGAACCACAGGCAGAAAATAATGAATCTACATTTCGATTACCAACTGAGACGTTAGAAAATTGGAAGGAAACAAAACAAGAATACTTTTATGTTCATCGTGAACTTGGAAAAATACTGGCAAAATCAGAACATGAAGATTTGTATAGACAGATCCCGGGAGAAGATCATTCATTAGTGCTTGAACTGAAGAGTTTAGCAATGCACGACGCATATCATATTGGGCAAATTGTACTCCTTAGTAAAATGCAAGGAGCTTGGGCGGGAAGACGGAGCTTTTAAAAAAGCTTCATCAGCTTTACAGTTATTCCATTATAGGGGTCTTTAATGGAAAAAGAACGGGAACGTCCAAATCGGACGTTCCCATATTTTATACCTGAAAAACAACAATACTACTTAACAAAGCCTTAAACAAAAAAAGAAGCTGAACTTAACTTTTCAGCTTCCTCCATAGGGTGGCACGGGTAATTCCTAGCCTTTTTGCCGCTCTTGTCTGATTAAAATCTTCTTCCTCGAGCACGACACGTATTATTTTTTCCTCAATCTCGTTTAATGTCCCTTTCAATACTTGATTCATACCTTGTTTGATCTGATTCGTTGAATTCAAGAGCTGTTGAATTCTTTTTTTCTCAAGAATATATCCCTTCTCCAACAGTACGGCATCTTTTATCAGGGCTTTTAGTTCCGCCACGTTTCCCGGCCAAGGATAGTGCTGCAATTCCTCAATGGCATCCTCTTTAATACGAACAGCGGATGTTCCAAGCTGTTGATGATAAAGCGCCATAAAATAAGTGGTGAGCTCCTGAAGATCTTCCTTGCGGTCTCGGAGTGCGGGCATTCTGATCCTCGTTACGTTTTCATGATAACTGAGTCTTCTCAAGGTTTCTTGTTCAGATGGAGAGCATGAAGCGATCACCGTCAGCCCCTGTTCCTTCAGCTGAAAAAGTGCCTGTATAAAGATATCTCCATGCTGTCCTTCCAGCAAGTGAAGCGAATGGACATAAACGGTGGAGATGCTTTCATTGATATCTTCGATCCGGAGTTCAATCAGATCAGCGGCTGATATGGAAGCCAACAGCGAACGATTTTCTCCATTTTCATAATGAAAGTACTTGGCCAGCAATCTCTTCCCCGTCCCTTCTTCCCCTATCAAAAGGATTGGACTTCCTGAAGGGGCTGAAAGCAGTAAAGATATACACTCTGCCATCGCTTGACTTTGATTAATAAGGAAAGGCCGCTGTGTAATGGCTTCGATTTCAAGGCTCGATCGCTCGTTTAAGGTAACACTCTCCAAAAAGCACACCAAGTAGTTTATCTCCATGATGTTTCTCATATTTATCGTTATTTTAATCTGCTCTTCGCCGTTTTGCATGACCCGATGATACGTTTTGTTTTGAGTGTATTGCTGCAGACGCAGATCTTCCAGCTGTTGATCTGACAACGGCCTTTTTGAAAAAACAGCCCAGTTTTCGTAAACGACTGAACCGTTTTCCGTAAAGACGAGCATGTCGGGCTGCGCAAGTTTCAAAATTTCCCGCTGAAGAGTGGATTCAAGTGATTTCTTTTCCACTAGTTTATATACAGAAACCGCACGTTGGAATGAATCCAATATGGCTTCTTTTCCTGACTGAATCAGTATGCCGTTCAAACCGTTATTTGAAGCCGCATTAACCGTCACCACATCCCCCATGATGAGCTCATATCCCTCTTTTTTGAGCTGCTGAACGAGTGGAACGGTTTCCTGTTCTTCCTCAATCGTAAATACTTCCATTGAAATATCCAATAAATCGGTAATCGCCTGGGCTCCCATCGTAATATTAGAGAAGCCGACAATCGCTTTTTTGCCGTTAAAATCATTGGCGAGCGTGAGAACTCTCAGCATGTCGTAGCCGGAAACATGAACATCAACAACCGGGATATTAACTTCTTCTTCAATTATTTTTGCAGTGCCTCCCCGGCTGATGATCACATCGAACCCTTGCCTTTCAGCCTCTTTCGCGACCGCGGCCCCTTCCTGAAGATTGCCGATTTGAATATGTACATCTAACACGTCCTGCTCTTGCTTGCATTCCTCAATTAAATTCTTCATCGTGGCATACGGAGCCACAAACAAGGCTTTTATTTTCATATCCGATTACACCCGCAGTATTTTGGTGCCAGGCACCGTAATTCGGGTGCCTGGCACCATTATTGTTAACTATCCTTCAACTAATACTAGAGATTTGTCCTCGTAATTACGTTCGATGTGTTTCTCGCCCCATTCACAAAGGGAATCGAGAATCTCCTTCAGGGACCAGCCGTAATCAGTAAGGAAGTATTCCACTTTTGGAGGGATCTGCTGGTAGATCTTTCGTTCGATGACGCCGTCGGCTTCAAGCTCGCGAAGCTGCTGCGTCAGCATCTTTTGTGTGATTCCAGGCATGGAACGTTTCAGTTCACTCGTCCTTTTTGTGCCTTTTGTAAGGTGGCAAAGAATAACGACCTTCCATTTGCCGCCGATGACTTCCAACGCCGCCTCAACCGGAATGTTATATTTCTTCATTCTCGTCTTTCCTCCTTTAATAGTTACTTTTTTATACTATGGTTCAAAACAAACCCTATAAGTAGTAATCAACCGTATAAGACTTCCCGTATCATACCACAGGTTCACTTCTGTTTCAATACTTCGTGTATAGGCACCTTTAAGTACCTATGGCACCCTCGGGTTCCTACCGCACCAAGAGGTGGCTGCGGTACTTGAAAGTGCGTACTTCTCAATGCTTCCGCTAGGCTCCATAATAACCCTAGTCAGCCGCACAGCATCTTTGGCGCGCCTGTGCGCCGGATTTGCTGACAGCACTCATTTCTATCAGGTTGAAGGGGGATTTATTATGGTTTCAAATACTGTTTCACATAAAACACAGCCATCAGAGAAAAAAGGAACATTCGCGCTTCTCGCACTCGCGATCAGCGCGTTCGGAATTGGAACAACAGAGTTTGTCCCAGTTGGACTGCTTTCATCTTTGGCTGATGACTTAAATGTATCCATTACACTAGCCGGTATGCTTATTTCCGGTTACGCACTCGGTGTTGCATTCGGTGCTCCGATTCTTACGGCAGCTACAAGCCGTTTAAATAGGAAGACACTCTTGCTTCTTCTTATGCTCGTATTTATCGTTGGAAACACGGCGGCATCGTTAAGCCTCAGCTTTGCATTATTGCTGGTCGCCCGTGTCATTACCGCTTTTTCACACGGCGTGTTCTTTTCCATCGGATCCACCATCGCCGCCGATCTTGTCCCTCAGGATAAACGCGCGAGTGCGATCGCGATCATGTTTACCGGTCTGACCGTAGCGACCGTAACCGGTGTTCCGCTCGGGACGTTTATCGGCCAGACATTCGGCTGGAGAGCAACTTTCGCTGCCGTTGCCTTGCTTGGGGTCATCGCCTTTATCGCTAGTCTGTTTTTGATTCCTAATTATTTAAAAAGCGCATCAAAAGCTTCATTCAGCGACCAGTTTAAACTGATCACCAACGGAAGGCTTCTGCTCGCGTTTGCCATTACAGCGCTTGGTTATGGCGGAACATTCGTAGCCTTTACGTTTTTGGCGCCTATTTTAGAAAAAATTACAGGCTACCATCCTAAAACCGTAGGCATCATTCTGCTCGTCTATGGTTTGGCGATCGCGATGGGAAATGCGATTGGCGGAAGAGCAGCCAACAAGAACCCCATCCGTGCCTTGTTATGGATGTTTATTATTCAAGCCATCGTTTTGTTCGTCCTTTACTTTACTGCTCCTCTAAAAGTAATGGGAACAGTAACGATCGTCATTATGGGTCTGTTTGCCTTTATGAATGTTCCTGGCTTGCAGGTCTATGTCGTTCAGCTCGCTGAAAAATATGTTCCATCCGCTGTCGATGTAGCTTCTGCCATCAACATTGCAGCGTTTAACGTAGGTATCGCCATCGGTGCCTATGTCGGCGGGCTTGTTGTGGATTCCATCGGCTTGATTCATACGCCATGGGTTGGCGGACTGATGGTCGTTGGAGCCGTGCTCCTGACTGCTTGGAGCGGTACGCTCGAACGAAGAACTTCAAATCAATAAGAAAAAGAGGAGTGCTCAGCTGCACTCCTCTTTTTTTACGTTCAAAGACAAAGAATTAAACCAGCTGCTCGCTTTTCTGTCCTGCATACGCCACGGCAATCTTGGCCGCTACTTCTGCATTATGTTTAACGAGTGCGATGTTGGTCTCGAGGCTTTTTCCTTCGGTCAGCTGTTTTATGCTGTCCAACAGAAACGGGGTTACATTTTTACCTGTGATTTTCAGTTCATCTGCTTTTTGAAGCGCTTCCAAAATAACAGATTCAATTTGATCATGATACATTGCGTGGGCAGCCGGCACTGGATTGGAGATGACAATTCCGCCGTTCAGCTTCAGGTCCCACTTCGTCTTCAGCACTTTTCCGACTTCCTCAGGCTCATCCAAGCGGAAATCGACGCCAAAGCCGCTCTCTCTTGAATAAAAGGAAGGAAATTCCTCCGTTTTAAAGCCGACAACCGGCACCCCTTTTGTTTCAAGGTATTCCAATGTTCTTCCGATGTCCAGGATCGATTTTACCCCGGCACAGATCACGCCGACGTTCGTATGTGCAAGCTCTGTCAAATCCGCAGAGATATCCATGGTCGTTTCTGCTCCGCGGTGCACGCCACCGATTCCACCCGTCGCAAAAATGCGGATGCCTGCTAAATCTGCCGCGATCATCGTAGCTGCGACTGTCGTTGCCCCCATCTTTCCGGAGGACAGGATATACGGAAAATCTCTTCGGCTTACTTTTTCCACTTGCTCGTTCGTTGCAAACTCTTCAAGCTCTTCGTCGTTCAGCCCAATTTTTATTTTTCCATTCATTATGCCGATCGTAGCAGGCACAGCCCCATTGTTTCTGATGATCTGCTCTACTTCTTTCGCCATCTGTATGTTTTGCGGATATGGCATGCCATGTGAGATGATCGTCGTTTCAAGAGCAACAACAGGCTTGCCCATCTCCAATGCTTTTTTCACTTCTTCTGTATAGGTCAGATACTGATGCATTCGGTTTCCTCCACGAGTTGTGTAATGGTTTCTTCTGTCAGATGCGGGTATACCGACATGCCGGTCTGCAAGGTTAATGAAGCCAGTGCCAGACCGTAGCGGCACGCTTTGACAAAACCTTCGTTCTGAAAAAGGCCGAACAGATACCCAGCTGCAAATGCGTCTCCTGCCCCCGTCACATCCACTGTATTCACGGGGAAGGCCGGAAGATGAAGAGATTCATTTTCTGAAGCAGCATACACTCCCTCGCTTCCAAGGGTGATGATGACATTTTTCACACCACGCTCCTGAATGGACTTACTCGCTTTTTTGCAGTCATCCATGCTTTCGATTTTCATGCCGGCAATCATTTCGGCTTCTTCCTTATTTGGCAGGATACTGTGAATGCCATCCAGCGATTTCATCAGCTTTTTGGCCTTAAGGTTCGATACTGGATCAACCATGACAGGTATCCCTTCCAGTTTGCAGCGCTCTGTGATATAGAACAGTGTTTTTTCCGGCAGGTTCGTATCCAGAACGACCATGCTGGAAAGCGCGATATGGGACCACTTTTCCATGATAAACGGTACGGTCATCTGTTCATAAATGTTCATGTCTGCAAGCGCAACGGCCAGATCCCCGTTTTTTCCCAGGAGTGCCGTATAGGTCCCGGTTGATTGCCCGCTGTCCCGTTGCACCTGGCTGATATCCACCCCATGTTTCCCTGTGTTTTTAAGAACCCAGTCACCTTCCTTGTCGTGGCCGACATAGCTTATGAGACTGACATTGCACCCAAGCCTTCCGAGATTCTCACTGATATTGCGGACGACGCCTCCGCACGTCTCCGTGATGGAAACGGGATTTGATGTTTCGTACTGAATGGACTCCTTGCATAAAGCTTTTCGGTCTAGATGAGCCCCGCCAATACAGGTTATCCCTCTAAGCTCTGGCAAAATATAAGCCCGGCCCTTAATTCTTCCGCTCTTCAACAAGCTGGATATATAACCCGCTACAGCTGAGCGGGACAGGCTGAGTTCATCAGCGATCTCCTGCTGGCTGATAAATGGATTTCTCTGAATAATGCTGATGATTTGAGATTCTTTCGTCATTGAAACACCTTCCTTTTTATCCATTATCTTCTAAATGTCAACTTTAGTTTATCTCTCGAACAAAAGTTTGTCCATGATTTTATCTGAAAGTTTAGAAAAAAGGGAAGTTAGGAAGTCTTTTCTGTGTGTCTTCTAAGCTTTGCCAGAGCCTGCTTTCTCCAGGATTTTACCGCGTGAATGCTGACTCCCTCTTCCTCTGCGATCTCTGTCTCTTTCATTTGGCGGAAAATTTTTTTCACGACCCATTTTCGCTGGTTCAGCGTTAGCCCAGAAAGATAGAGCTCCAACATTTCATTTTCAAGAGGAAGAACACCGCCTTCAAAGGGGAACGTTTCTGTCAGCCCGAGACAAAATTCTGCATGAACGGCTTTATATTGAGCTTCCTTTTTTAATTGATCCAGCATTTTTCCTCTCACCGTTCGATAGGCGAATGGCCCGAACTCTCCCTTCCTGCTGTCAAACCTCTTGCAAGCCTCCCAAAGCCCAATGAGTCCTACTTGGTAATACTCATCATAATGCCGGGTAATACCCAGCGACTGAATCTGTGATTTGATTAATGGTTCGAATTGAACGGCCAAACGGTCAAAATTGAATTCCACCTGTTTCATCCTTAAGAAAGACACGTGCCTTACGTTTTATTCCGCCGGTAATCTAAAGATAATGCTCCGTTTTCAGGCTGTCATTTGATCAAAAGTGCAAAACGGAACAGGAAATATGGTGAAAATGACGTTTTGAATGAAGGTAACGGGGGTTTTCGAAAGGCCTTTATGAGGGGTTTAGCTATTTTCGTTCATTTTTTTGAGATGCCTCTTTTTTCACGCAGCTTTCTACTTATAAGTGAAAGGAGGTGATAACATGGCAACCACAGCAATCCAGGACACACAGCTTCGCATGGTATTTGACGCCGGGATGGAGGGTGACAAGCAGCTGTACAAAAACAAAAGTTTCTCCAACGTAAAAACTTCCGCCACAGGGGATCAGCTTTATGCTGTCGCTAACGCTCTAGCTCCACTTCAGCAGCTGCCTCTGATCTCTGTCGAACGCAATGACTCGCATGGCCTTTACGCGTAAAAAATTCCAAAAAGCAAGTATGACCCTTATGGGAAAGGAGGAAAAAGAAATGGCTAAAACACTAGAATTGCAGTTTATCAATGAACAGGATAAGACGGTGACGATCTCTCTGGATAGCCCGAAAGAACCTGTGGATTCCGCCGCTGTTAAAGCTGCTATGGATACGGTGATCGCACAGAACATCTTCATTTCAAACGGCGGTGATTTTGTCAAAAAGAAAGGCGCCCGCATCACAGAACGCACCTCAAGTGATATCGTGCTTCCATAACGCAACAGTTGAAGGATGGAATAAACCCCAATCGGCCGTCATGCCGGTTGGGGTATCTTGCTGAAAGGAGGTAAAAACATGGAAACATGGCTCTCTTTTGTAAGCGATGTGGGCTTTCCAGTGATGGTGACGCTGTATCTTCTGCACAGGATCGAAGGCAAGCTTGATACACTGAGCCAATCCATCATGTCCCTGGCCGAACGGGTGCAAAGATAGCAAAAAAAGCCTGTCATTCTCATCTTGGCTGAGAGACAGGCTTTTAATCATTGATTATTTTTCATACCAATAAGCATCTTGGCTGTGGCCTTTTTCTTCTGCTTTACGCGGTGCATCCTCTGCTCCTTCTGCACCCATCGGCTCCCTGCTGGAGGTGTTTTCCGCATTGGCTTTCTTGAGCCCTTCCTCTACCCTTTTTCCATAATCCTCATCTGCCAAATTCTTAAGAGAAGCGGGCTTGCCGTATTTAATGCTGCAGAGTTTTTGCAAGGGCAATCGCGCCGCATAGCCCGGCATTATCGCCAAGACCTGGAGGGACGATATAGTCTTGAATGGTTTCCTCGGTAAGCAGCGGATGCTGTACATAGCTGTTGAGCGTCTCAAGCACCTTTTTGCGGACGAGCGGGAAAAGCTGCTGCTGCTTCATCACACCTCCGCCGAGAACCATTTTTTTCGGGGAAAGAATGAGAATATAGTTTACAAGAGCCTGGGCAAGGTAATGGGCCTGAAACTCCCAAACCTTTTCGTTCCCTGCAAGTTCGATCCCCTTCTGGCCCCATCGTTTCTCAACAGCCGGGCCTGCTGCCATACCTTCCAAACAATCTTTATGGTATGGGCAGCTTCCTTCAAAATGATCTTCGGGATGGCGCCTCACTAGGATGTGCCCCATCTCAGGGTGCGTAAGACCGTGAAGCAGCCCGCTCTCCGTGATTGCACCTACCCCAATGCCTGTCCCAACAGTCATGTAGATGCATGAGTCCAATCCCTTTGCTGCCCCCCACTCCAATTCGCCAAGCGCGGCAGCGTTTACATCAGTATCAAACGCAACAGGAACATGGATATGTTTCTGAATTTCCCCGACCAGGTTGTACTGTGCCCAATGAGGCTTTGGCGTGCTTGTAATGTAGCCATATGTACCGCTGTTCTTATCAAGGTCGACAGGCCCAAAAGAGCCGATCCCCATCGCACCGATCTCTTGATCGCGGAAAAATTCAATAACCTGGCTGATCGTTTCCTCCGGAGTGGTCGTCGGTATGCTGATCCGTTCAAACACCTCTCCGTTTTCATCGCCGATCCCGCAAATAAACTTCGTGCCTCCCGCTTCTATTGCTCCAAGTTTCATATCTTTTCCTCCCCGAGCTTTTATTGGTGCCATTTTATTGGTGCCTGGCACCTGTTTTTTAACTGCTGTGAGATGCAATAAACGTTGCGTTTCCTTTAAGAGAGAATTTCTTCACAGTAGAAGGCACGATGAAATGGTCACCCTTCTTAAAGGAAGACGTGCCGTTTTGCGTCTCGATCTCTCCTTCCCCATCGAGAACACTGACTAGCATGTACATTGGGTTTTCTAGATTCGAAGAGGTGCCGTCCAGTTCCCAATGGTAAACGGTAAAATAAGATTCTTTAATCAATTTTTTCACCATCAAATCACCCTGTTTATCTTCAACAGGCTGAAAGTGGGCGTCCACATGCGGAATCATCGCTACTTCAATCGATTGTTTAATATGAAGATCTCTCGTGTTGCCTTGATCGTCTTTTCGGTCGTAATCATACACTCTGTAGGTAACGTCAGAGCTCTGCTGGGTTTCAAGAATCATCGTCCCTGCCCCGATCGCATGGATCGTGCCGTTCGGAACATATACGAAGTCACCCGGTTCTATTTTCTTTTTACGAAGAAGCTTGTCCCAATGCCCGTTGTCGACCATCGATTGGAACTCGTCCTTGGATTTTGCATGATGGCCGTAAACGAGCTCGGATCCTTCCTCACAATCTATAATATACCAGCATTCGGTCTTTCCGAACGCCTCATGTTCCACTCGCTGCGCATATTCATCATCCGGATGCACTTGAACAGAAAGATCTGTTTTAGCATCCAAAATTTTAACGAGCAAAGGAAAGTCGTCGCCTTCCTGGCCGGCAAACAGACCCCTGTGCTTTTGCCACGCTTCGTTCAGGGTCATACCTTTTAGCGGGCCATTCAATATTGTGCTCGGACCGTTCGGATGGGCTGAAATCCCCCAGCATTCTCCCGTTGTTTCAGACGGAATCTGATAGCCGAACGTTTCTCTCAGCTTCGTTCCTCCCCATATCCGGTCTTTAAACACCGGCTGCAAAAAAATCGGTTCCGCGTACATACCAACATCCCCTCATAGTTTCATCCAATACAATAGATACAGCTTCTATTTTACCTTATTGAGGAGGGATAGTGAAACGTAGAGCGCGGGGATTATCGATGGAAAATAAACACACTTTTTCTTAGTATTGAAAGAATGCATGAATTGAGCGGTGCCTGCGGACCATGTGCAGGCGCTGTTTCGTGGTTTCGGGTTTCCTTCTTTCTTTCGCCGGTGCTATTTTCTCGCTGCTATCACTCGGTGTCATATCACTCGGTGTCAGGCACCGTCGTTACCGGTGCCTGGCACCGCATTTCTTAGCTCTTATATGTTTTGCTTCCCCAATAAAAGATGCTATGGCCGTTCCATCGGATTCGTTCTGCCTTGCCATTGTATCTTTGCTCGTAATGAAGATGTGCACCAGTGGAACCACCCGTGCTTCCTACTGCTCCAATCTTTTGGCCCTGCGAGACCTTCTTTCCGACCGATACATTCACACCGCTTAAATGGCCGTACAAGGTCTGCCAGCCGCCCCCATGGTCAATGACAATGTATCTTCCATAACTGCGGCCACCCAGATTTTTCACTTTAATGACTCTCCCGGCAGCAGAAGCGGTCACCGTATCTCCCTCATCATACAGACGGTTGAGGTCGACTGCATTTTGTGGATTATGATTCATCCTCGTCTGCCCGATCCAAACTTGTCCTGCCGGAAATGGAATCCGGAAAACGGGAGATGCATCGGCTTTCTTAAATGGTGTCTCAAGCAAAACAGCTGCCGTGCAGATTGGAAGGATAAAGAAAAGCAACTGCTTAATTCTTTTCACTCCTTGTATCCTCCTTTTTCATTTGATGGGATGTGCACTTGTTTAGGCATGTCTTATTTTAGGGTGCAGTAAATTCCGTCAAATTACTGATGGGAAAAGGTGTAAAAAAAGGGTGCCAGGCACCGCACATTACACACATGTGTAATGGAGGTGCCTGACACCAAATTAAATAATTCCTTGTTTCCCCAGGGATGACTGAGCGCTGTTTTTTGAAATTAAACTTAGAATAACGTAAGCCGCTAGAGAAAGTGCGACTGGCACTACAACGGTATGCATTCCCCACAGGTTCGGAGCGAATGTGTCGAGAAGGACGTAGGAAAGTACACCTGTCACGATGGAACCCACAGCACCGGCTGCGTTTCCTCTCTTCCAATAAAGACCAAGGACGACCGGCCATATAAATGCTGCTTCCAGACCGCCAAAGGAAAACAAATTCAGCCAAATCAGCAGGTCCGGAGGATAAAGAGACACGATGAATACCAGGATTCCGATAATGGCAGTCACTGAAAAACTCAAGCGTTTAACCGATTGCTGACTGGCTTCCGGTTTAATGTAATTGATATAGATATCTTTAACAATGGAGGAGCTTACGATCAACAGGATGGCGTTCACCGTTGACATGACCGCAGCAAGCGGTGCTGCGAGCACTATACCCGCAAGCCATCCTGGCAATACCTTCAGTGCGAGCATCGGCATCACCTTATCTCCGATTTCCACTCCTGGTATGACGACTCTTCCAAAAACTCCAGTCAAATGCATCCCCAGCATGATGAACCCGATGACAAACGTCCCGATGATCATCGCCTGGTGCATCGCTTTTGAATTTTTATAGGACATGGCCCGGACCGAGATCTGCGGGAGGCCTACTACCCCAATGCCCACAAGCAGCCAGAACGAGGAAACGTAAAGCGGCGTCAAAGACTTGTCCGCGCCGAAGGGTGTGATCAAATTCGGATTCTCAGCAGCAAGGGTCGAGATGATATGGGGAACCCCTCCACCTGCAATGATCGTTCCTGCCAATATAATGAGTGTTCCGACAAACATGACAATTCCCATTAATGTATCTGTAATGACAACTGCACGAAAGCCGCCTGCTATGACATAAACAAGGACGGAAAACGAAAAGATCAGCAGGGCCACAGGGTAAGAAACACCAGTGAACGACTCGATGAGCCGGCCGCCGCCTATCCACTGCGCAGCGGTTGACGAGAACAAAAAGATGCTGATGCTTGCTGCGGACAAAATAACGACCCACTTGTTTTCATATCGTGCCTTCAGAAAATCAATCAGCGTGACCGCGTCGATCTTTCTTGCAACAATGGCAAACTTTTTCCCAAGGACAGCGAGGGTGAAGTAACCCGTAACAAGCTGTGCCATCGCTAGCAGCACCCAGCCAAGGCCGAGCTTATAGGCGATTCCCGGACCGCCGATGAAGCTGCTCGCACTTCCATATGTAGCTACCATGGTCATCGCGAGAACGAAGCCGCCCAGATGTCTGCCGCCCAGGAAATAGTCCTGTAAAAACCCTGAACCACTTTCAACCTTGCGTGAGGTGTAGATTCCAACGAGAAACATACCGATCAAAAAGGCAAGTAAAGGAACAATAACTTCCCAGTTCATCTCTTTTCCTCCTTCAGGTTCTCCAAATCAGGTACATCTTCGAAGGGAACCTCTGTGAAGAAAAATTTAACCATGATATATACGAGGATGGAAAATACGATAAAGCCGGCGACGCAGCTATAGAAGAACCATGCTGGCAAACCCCATATGTAGTGATATTCCTTCACAGGTTTCCCGCCAAGCCCGTAGGAAAAAGCGTACCACCAGATGAAGTTCAGAACGGCAAGCCCGATGCCCATCAAGGCTTCCCGATTGGATATTTTAAATCGCGGATCCATCTTAACAGCTCCTTTCAGAATCCGTCAGTTTTTGTAGATCATTGTATCTATTATGCCATAATATCCTGTCATTTTCTCGGTGATGTCGTGTACGTGGTGCCTGGCACCACGTTTTGACATTTGTGTAAAGGCGGTGCCTGGCACCATAAACCGGCATCTCAAAATAAAACAGCCTAGCTCCTTTAAGCTACGCCGTCGTATTCTTTACTTGATCGGCTCGATTTGACCGCGCAGTTCCCCGCCCGGACTAAACTCCGAAAAAACATTCACATAAACATTACCTTCGTTAATCTCTTCCACAAGCTTAGACAGGGGCTGTCCCTGAAGTGGGCCAATTAATTCTTTATTGGTGATGCAACCTGTTATGATTCCTGTATTCAAGCTGATGCTAGGTTTAATATGGGCCAGCAGATAAGCGACGACAGGGCCACTTTTACCTGCTTGTCCCAAATGAACGCGTGCTTGAGTTAACTTCCTTATATTGTTAACCTGAAGCCGGTAGTGGAGCTTGGTTCCATTGGAGCTTAGGACAAATTCAGTGTTTCCAGTTGCCCGGGTACCAACAGGAGGAACTTCATGTTCGCCTTTTAATCTGCATAAAAAATGTTTCAACAACAATCCAGCCACTCCTTTCCGATAGCTATTGACAGTATATTCAGGAGCGGCAATTAAGCTTGTTTATTTATCTAGGGTTTAAAAAATAATTTGCATTTTGTTTTGTAAAATTCCCTCGCCTTTGTTCGTGCATTTCCCGGGACATTTTTTTACAAAAACAAACAAAGAAGCGTGATTCCTCTCTTTCCTCGTAAAAAATCCATAAAAACTATCAAAATTTTCAAAAAATATACTATATATTGAGAAAATTAAATAGACACTGTCCTATATCTAGTATAAAATGGGAATATATAGAGATGTTTCTCTGAACGTGAAGTTATAAAACATTTTTCTGTATTGGGGGAATGGATATGACTCAACAAAATATACTAACATTGAAACTTGAGATCGACGCCATCCGCTTAACAATGTACGTAATGAGCACCCGCGTAAACAACCTTGCAGACCCACTTCTTGTACAGTTAAGCCAGTTGCTCGACCAAAAACTAAACGAACTGAACCAATGTGCATAAAGCTGTCACCCTTTTTGGGGACAGCTTTTTTAGTGCTTGGTGCCTGGCACCAATTAGTAACAAAGGCTAATCTATGAACCGTTCTCGGATCTCGGGTGTGGGGATCATGCAGTGGTCCTTTCTGCCGAACCATCTGTAACGGTTTTTGGCGATCCAGAAATACAGTCCATCGCGCAGCGGCTTAGGGATAACAACAAGGATATAGGCAGCACTCCACAGGCCTCCGAGATCCCTGGCAATCTCGAGTGCTGCCGTGGATTTTTGGTAGATACGGCAGTCTTTTATATAAACTAGACTTTCAAAATCTTGTTGAGGAAGACGGAATTCACGGAGCAGCTTCTGACCGGCATCCGATTGCAGAGAACCGAAGGAAATCCGCCCCTTCTTATCCTGTCTGATCAAGAAATTAACAATCCCGTTGCAGAAGTTGCAGACACCATCAAATAATAGAATAGAGCCGTCCCGCTGTTTTTCCACTAACGATTCCTCCCCTTTTACTTCAATTTTAACCCGTTGCTCAAAACCAGCTCATAAGGACGTTCTCCTCTTTCTCTGAGGAGATCTTGAGCTGGCCCCTCGCCAAGAGGAGAGCAAAAATGAAGTCTGCAGCCGTCCAGTTCCAGTACCGTACATTCAGCCTGAAGGCCATTATCAATGTAGCTCCGCCCTTTGGATAACCCCAGCCATCCCTGCCAGGTCAGTGATGTTTTCTCTGCATCCTCTACGATAATCTTCAAGTGATCCATTCTCAGATCCCCAGCCGGATGTTTGCCGATAAACCCTTTTTCCCGAAGGTCTGTATCGCGTTCCATATCCGGCTCGAGCCAATCTATGAAAAACGGCGGAGACAGCTTGTTTCCCTTGTCATTGCTCGTTATAAATAACAGTTTCCAATTGAGGGTGCTTCCATCTTCACGTTTACGTCTTCCAGGGAAAAGTCTTGTCTCCAAACCTTTCTGCTCCAGCAGGATTTTTAGATGATCAATTCGATCAGTGCGGATGGCAAACTGGCCAGGGCCCTGTTTTTCGGGAAAACTTTGCATCAGCTGGCCGATCAAGGGATTTTGTGTCGCCTTCCGTGCGATTTCTTCTTTTTCGACAGCTAAAAATTCCACATAGGTCAAGCCAAAATACGAGAGTGTATTATAAGTTCCCCAATCTTTATGGCTGCCGCCCCGGACTGCATGAATGCCTTGTTTTTTCAGGCTATCAATATGATTGTTCAATGCTTTATCGGTAAAATATACAAGATGGTCAAACGCGAGTGCCACACAAACCCCTCCCGAAACTTTTTCTACTTTTAAATTATCAAAATCGGGAGCAAAAAGAAAAAAATTGGTGCCGGGCATCGAATGATCGGTTTATTTTTTTTTATAGTAAAGAAAAAACAGTAAATACCACATCACCACTGCCTGTCGCAGATTCCATTGGCAATGTCTATGCAGGAAGAGACGAAACAAAAATATTCAAAGTGAAATAAAAAAGCAGGTGCCAGGTACCGCGATTACACACTTGTGTAAGGGCGGTGCCTGGCACCTTTTAAATTAAACCATCTGTTCGCTTTCTGCTTTGTTGCTGACGGCAACCGGTCGTGTTAAAGCACTGGCCACAAAGAGGGCAATGGTGTTGACCAGCAAAGCAACGATGCCAATATTCAAGTTTTGACGGCTTGCGGCAGCATAGGAAGCAGGATGGCCAGCGTTGTTCCTTTGATCGATACATAGGCTACAACGGCAACACCACAGGCGATTCCTGCAAACGCTCCCTGTTTCGTCACAAAGGGCTTTTCGACAGGCTTAAAACCAGGGCTGGAAACAGCTGAGTGACGAGGCTGTATCCCATTAATAGCAGCGTTACAATCGTGTCTCCTCCTTTAAACGTGAAGAAGACCGAGATGAGGGCCATGACCGGCACGAGGTATTTAGCCAGCTTAGCCACCTGCTTTTCACTCGCGGAAGGGTAAACCGCTTTATAAACATTATTCGCAAAGAGGATTGAAGCCGCCATAAGAAGTAGCGAGCCCGGTACCAATGCGGTAAGCAGCCCTGCCGCTCCGATCAATCCGATGATCCAGGGATCGAACGTTTGCACGGCGAGTTTGAACAGTGATAGATCGCCGTCGGGCCCTTTCAGACCAGGAACCTTTAAGATCGCGGCGAACCCGACAAACATGACAAACAGCAAGACGAGCGAATATACCGATTTTTCTGATATTTATACCCGTTCTCCTGGTAGGGAAGTACTAAGAAATGGTAGAGAGGTGCCACTTAGAAGGTGCCTGGCACCTCTATTACACAAGTATGTGACGGCCGGTGCCTGGCACCCAAATCATAAGAAAAAGGAGGCTGAGGATAATGGATAGGAAGAAAGAAAACTACGAAGAACAAAACAGCACGCACGAACAGAATTTCAGCACGAATGAGGAATTTTCCCAGGATGTAGTCTATGAGGAACTGGAATTATCGGATCAAGCCGTGATCAGCGGAATCGTCCATCATCTTGCCCATCCTGGTGAGACAGAAGTTAACTGCGAAGAAGAAAGCCATTAAAAAAATGGTGCCTGGCACGCCAATTACACACTTGTGTAACGGCGGTGCCTGGCACCATTCAAAAAACACCCATTTAACGGGCACGGATCCCTAGGCCCTCACATCACGCTTCTGGAAGACGGCGAAGGTGATCACTAGGAAAACTGCCGTATAGATTGCGAGAATGCCTAATGAAAAAGATAGTGACATGTCTTTTATGAGCTGCATTCCTTCATCAAGATACTGGGTGAGTTCCATGTTCGGGAACAGTGTATATTTTGCCCATGGTTTATTGCTGAATATTGTCGTAAGGATATTCCCGGCAAACGTGACGAACATTGAAACACCGATCGCCACAGAGCTGCTGTAAAACAACGTAGAAATCATGAACGCCAATGCCACAAGCACTGCAAATTCGATGAACTCCAGCCCCATGTTGGCCAATACATAATGAGAGATCAATTTTTCATGGACAACCCCATTCACATCGGTCAGATACGGCTGATCCATTCCTCCGAATCCATAGAATACACTGCCGATCAGCCAGGTGGAAACGATGAGAACAATCCACAATAAGAAGGCAAATCCAAGGGTTGCAAGCAGCTTGGAGAGCAGTATTTTCCAGCGGCTGTATGGACGGATCAGAAGCATCTTAACCGTACCCTTGGCAAACTCGGCAGCTACAATATCACTCGCCACTACGATGACAAACAGTCCCAATAGGGAAGACATCGGCGCGAAATCCTTCATGAACTTCCAGCTTGTCGTTTCATATGGTGAGATCTCATGCTTTATTGCGTACTCGTTCTGTTTATACTCGCTCTCTAGTGAATCCCTGTACATTTTAGGTGCTTTATCCTTTTTAGCCTGAGCGATTTCCTTTTTCAATCCTTTATTCTGTTCGGTAAGCTCCTGCTTCCAGTTCGTTTTTGCCGATTGGTCTTCTGTAACCTTGCCGTAGATGGCCACGCCAAGAACGATGAGGACAGGAAGGGCTATAAACACCCACGTTCTGACCCTGCTGAAAATTTTGATCCATTCATTAGTGACCAGCGACTGAAACTTCATTCGAACCCTCCCCCTTTCCCTGTCATTTCAAGGAATCGTTCTTCCAATGTCTTTTTCTTTAATTGAATGCCATACACCGTAAAACCTGCCATGACCAGTCTTTTATTGATATCGCCAATCGCTTCAGGCTGCTGAATCATTATGACAAGTTCCTTAGCCTCGACCGCAACCGGTAGATCCGGGAGCTGTTCAACAAGGATATCTTTCGCTTTCAAAACATCGCCCTCGACTTGAAAATGCACGGTGGCGTCTGCCTGATCGGTCACATTGGTCACATCATCAATCCGAACAAGTTTACCGTTCTGGATTACGGCGACACGGTCACACATGAGCTCCATTTCCGCTAAAATATGGCTGGAAACGATGACTGAGGTCCCCTGATCGGCAAGTACCCGCAAATAATGGCGAAGATCATGCATCCCTTGAGGATCCAGCCCGTTTGTCGGTTCATCCAAAATTAAAAGAGATGGATTATGCAAAAGAGCCTGGGCTACACCGAGCCGCTGCCTCATCCCGAGCGAGTAGGTTTTTACTTTTTTATGAATGGCATATTCCATTTCCACCAGCTTCACGACCTCATTGATCCGTTCTTTCGTGACGCCTGGCATGATCCGCGCATATTGCATAAGGTTGTTGTAGCCGGTCAAATAGTCATACATTTGCGGATTCTCAACAATAGCCCCGATCTGTTCCATCGCTTTTTCATAGTGTTTGCGAATGTCCAGGCCATTCACCAGAATTTCTCCTTCTGTTATAGAGATTAAACCTACAATCATACGGATTGTTGTCGTTTTCCCCGCCCCATTCGGCCCGAGCAAGCCAAAAATTTCGCCTTTTTTGACACCAAACGACAGTTTGTCTACTATACTTTTGCCTTTTATCTGTTTTGTTACCTGTTTTAATTCCAGCGTATATCCAGTTTCCATATTTCCTCCCTGCATCTGTTTGTTCATTTGTTTTTACCCCATTTCCAAATACTAACATATACCACTTCCCTATTACGGGTCAATTCTTTTTAAAGTTTCATAATTTATAAAAAAGGTGCCAGGCACGCCGATTACACAAGTGTGTAACGGCGGTGCCTGGCACCATATCCTTCTATTGAATCAACAGAAAGGATCCTAAAGATTGCAGTCTGACCTCTCCTTTGAATGTTTCACCTGTCATGGCGTCCATCCAGGTGCCATGCGGCAGGGAGACGCGGTGGCTTACTGTCGTGGAGTGATTCAATAAACATAGGAATTTTTTGCCGGCCTCTCCCGTCCGTATGACCATTTCCACATCATCCGGAAGCTCTATCGTGCTTACGCCAGCCTCAGCAAAAATGTCACGGTACAGCCGGACAAGGTAAAAATCTTCGACCGCTGTTCCGATGTAATACACTTGGCCTTTCCCGTATTTATTCTTCGTGATCGCAGGTGTTCCTTCATAAAAAGCGTCCCGGTAGACAGCGAGAACCTCCGCCGATTTCGGCTCGATCAAGTCACACCACACCGTGGCCGGTGACATGATGTCCCTGATGTTTCCCGCTTTTCCAGTGACCCGGTTCTGCTGGCCAGTCTGAAGAGATTCGTACTCATGGATTTCAATGCCCGCCAGTTCCCCAAGCTCACCCGGCAGTGTATGCTCCGTGACCGCATTGTTCGGTTCTTTGACGCCCGCACGATAAGAAAGCACAACCGTTCCGCCATCTGCCGCAAACTTTTTCAGTTTTTCGGAGAATTCCGGATTCGTTAAAAAATAAACAGGAACGATGACTGCCTTCAGCCCGTCCAGGCTGCTCTTTGGGGATACGATATCCGTAGCCGCGTTCAAACGATAGGCTCCGGAATAGAAACGAAGCAGTTCCTGTTTATGGGTCAACGCATCACTTTGCGGCTGGATGCGCCATGCCCATGCGTTTTCAACGTCATAATACACGCCGACTTCGGCCTTATATGTGGAAGCCACCCATTCATCTCCAATTCTTTTCAGTGCCTCAAAGGTCTCTTTCACCTCTTGAAACTTTCGCCTCGGCTTCCCATCATGATCCAAGATACCATGGCAGAATTCCTCCGTTCCAAAACGAGCGGCGCGCCATCTGAAATAGACGATCGCTTCTGCCCCCCGGGCTATCGCCTGGTACGTCCAGAGCTTGATATGGCCAGGACGGGGAAGATAGCCGATATGGCTCCATCCCTGCGCGCCAGAAAGCTCCTCAAGCACCCAATAGCCTTTTCCGTCTTTTGTCGAGCGGCAGAGATCATGCTGCTGTGCGATCTGCGCTGGCGGGATCGGTTCAGCAAGCCCTCCCCAAACCGGATAGTTATCAAAGGAGATGAAGTCGAGATCCTTCGCGATATCCCGCTGTTTTTGCGCAAGCTCGGTGAACACGAAATTATGGGTGATGAACTGCTGATCTGAAATGTGTGCTCTTAAGGTCTCAACCTGGAGCTTGTTGTATGCGGTGTAGCTGTCTGCGCAAAAACGATCAAAATCCAGCAGCAGCCCCGGATTATGTTCCTGGAACACTTTTCTGGGTAGCGGAACCTGTTCCCATGCCGTATAAGTCTGACTCCAGAAGATCGTGCCCCATGCTTCATTCAATGCATCCAGGCTGCCATACTTATGGCGGAGCCATTCTTGAAACGCCAACCGGTCTTCATCACCATAGCTGCGGTCAGATTTTTCATGGCCGTACTCATTGTCTGTCTGCCAGCCGATCACATCAGGATGCTGGCCGTACTTCACCGCCAGCCGCTCAACGATTTTCTTTGTAAATTGCTGATACACCTTGCTGTTTACCGTGTAATGGCGGCGTGCGCCGAAAGATATCTTTACGCCGTTCTCATCAACTGGAAGAATTTCGGGATACCGGTGTGCCATCCATGCGGGCGGGGTCGCGGTCGGTGTGCCGAGGATGATTTTGATCCCGTTTTCTGTCAGAAGATCGATCGCTTCGTCAAAAAGTGTAAAATCATAAACGCCCTCTTCCGGCTCCATGAGCTGCCAGCCGAACTCAGCGATGCGCACCACGTTAACCCCAAGCTCTTTCATCAGCCTTACATCTTCCGGCCATCTTGATTTTGGCCACTGCTCCGGATAATAATCCACTCCCAAATACATGCCCGATCACTCCTTTATCTGTCTATTCTTTCACCGAACCGCCCAAAATACCAGAGATAAACGTTTTACGAGCAGAAAAAAAAGCGCCCTGTAAAGCGCTCATCAAACGTGCGGAATGCTTCTCTAACGAACAAGGATATCCGGCCGGCGCAGTTTCTGGCCTCCGAAGGTTACTTCAATGCAGGGCCATTCTCCCGTTTCCGTTAAGATCTCAGCGCCCTTCTTATGTATAAGGATCGTGTCTTCTGACTTTACACCGGGAAGCGACGGATTCCATGTGAACGCCATGTGTTCCTGTACCTTGGTCTCTGAATCCATTGTTGCGATGAACTCTCTGGAGTCATAACCGGTGGGCCCTCCTTGATGGAGAAGTTTCCAATCTTCGGGATAACCCTCATTCTCATACTGATGAATCCCCTTCTTGAAAACTTCTCCCACTGTTGCACCGGGTACTGTGGATGTGATAAATGCCGCATCAATGCGGGAGAGCTTTTCTTTATGGTCAACAAGCTCCTGCCGCAGCGGCCCGAAATGGACCACCCTCGTAAGGTTGGCGACCAGCCCCCCGCGTTCACCACAGATCACGAGCAGTGCATGCTTGTTCATTTTTTTGGAGGTTGGAACAGGGTGCCGGTAGGAATAAATACGTTCGTCCGTCGCAACAAGCAAGACCTGAGGCCTGATTCCTTTCGATATGGCCTGTTCTGCCACCATTCCGGCGATTTCATATTCTGTCTGTCCAGGCTCGATCCTTCGGCAGACAGATTCCAGGGACCATGCTGCATCCTGACAAAGCTTTCGGTAACGTTCTGCTTCCGTTTCATCCAGGATCGAACGTACAGATCTTAGCGCCTCTGCCATGTCAACATAGTCTTCAAACGGCGTATCCGTCCCCATCACTTTCCCTTTTCCAAGTTCAGCAATGAGATGATCTGATCCCTTATACCATTCATCAGCGACGACCTTCACTTCATGCGGGAAATGCGCGAGCTCTTCTTCCTTTATGCGCCTTTCTTCCATCTTGGTCGTCACCACATAGATCTCGTTTTCAAAGATAACAAGATCAGCCACACCTTCTGTGATGCTAAGTACGATTTGATTCTGGCGCCCTCCAGTTACCCATGAAAAGTGATTTCGTTTTCTGAGCAGCATCCCGTCCAGTCCATTTTCATTCATGATCTTTCTGATCTTATTTAAGGCCATCGTCAGAACCTCCATCGGCATAGCCGTCTGGATGATTCAGGTGCCAGTTCCAAGCGTGCTCCACTATCTGATTCAGATTAGGGTATTTCGGAATCCAGCCCAGTTCGTCTCTGGCTTTTTGAGAAGACGCGATCAGAATCGCAGGATCGCCCGCCCTTCGCGGCGAAGCCACAGCTTCGATTGTCCGTCCGGTAACGCTGCGGCATGTGCCAATCACTTGCTTTACCGAGAATCCTTTGCCGTTTCCGAGGTTGTAAACCGAGCTTTCATTGGTACTCTTTAACTTTTCCAGTGCACGATAGTGAGCATCAGCCAAGTCCATCACATGGATATAATCCCGAACACAGGTGCCGTCTTCTGTAGCATAGTCCTCTCCAAAAACAGAAACATGCGGCCGTTTTCCAAGCGCAGCTTCAAGAATGATCGGGATAAGGTGGGACTCGGGTGTGTGGTCTTCTCCTATCCTTCCTTTTGGATCCGCGCCAGCCGCGTTAAAATACCGAAGAGCAACGGATTTGAGCCCATAGGCCTGATCTGCCCAATGAAGCAGCCTTTCAATAGCCAGTTTCGTTTCTCCATAGGGATTGGTGGGCTGCGTACGGTCGCTTTCCTGGATAGGAACGTTTTCAGGTTCGCCGTAGACCGCAGCAGTAGAAGAGAAAACAATCTTCTTCACTCCATTTTTCACCATGCGGTCGACTAGATTCAATGAACCTGACACATTGTTCCGATAATAGGAGATCGGGTCTTTGACACTCTCGCCGACAAGCGAGTTGGCCGCAAAATGGATGGCCGCTTCAATGTTATGTTTTGAAAATACAGTGTCCAGCAAGGAGCTGTCATGCAGATCGCCTTCATAGAACGGAACATCCTTCATCACAGCCTTCCGATGCCCTTTCTGCAGATTATCGAACACGATGACTTCCTCACCTTTTTCAAGCAGATACAGTACGGTATGGCTGCCGATATAACCTGCCCCGCCAGTTACCAATATGGCCATTATCTTTTCACCTCGTCTAGTTCTTTTACTCCATCTCCAATTTCACACACATAAAAGTCTGGTGTTAAGCCTGTCAGTTCTTTGTATTGGATGGCAACATTCTTTTGAAAATCCTGAACCTGTCCGGCTTCCACGATTGAAATGGTGCATCCTCCAAAACCAGCGCCTGTCATTCTTGTTCCTATGCAGCCTGGCTGCTTTTCCTGAATGTCAAACAGTGCGTCAAGCTCCGGTCCCGTCACCTCATAATTCTCACGAAGCGACAAATGCGACTCCTTCATATACAAGCCAAACGCATGCAAATCTTTATTCTCCAGTGCTGCTACAGCTTTTTGAACACGGTCATCCTCTGTAACCACATGGCGCACACGCTTTCGTATCGTTTCGTCAGCGAGGTGTGCTTCCACCTTTTTAAACTGAAGCGGCGTCAGTTCACCGAGAGAGGTTACGCCGTCTGCATGCTTCTGGATAATATCGAGACCTTGTTCACACTGTGTTCTTCGTTCATTGTACTTCGAGTCTGCAAGCCCTCTTCTTTTGTTTGTGTTTGTAATGACCAGCTTGTGCCCTTCGATCTCAAGAGGAATCAATTCGAATTCATGGTTCTTGCAGTCGAGAAAAACCGCATGGTCCTTCTTTCCGAACCCGACCGCAAACTGATCCATAATACCGCTGTTTACGCCGATAAATTGATTTTCCATACGCTGGCACAGCTTGGCGAGCTCAAGTATGGGCAGCTCCTCTTTTTCCAATACTGAGAAACCTAGCGCGCTGACCATGCCAATCGATGCCGAAGAAGAAAGGCCTGCTCCATTTGGAATATTGCCGGCGTATAAAACGTCAGCTCCTGATAGCGGGATACCCAGCTTCTGCAATTGGTGAAGTATACCTTTCGGGTAATTTGCCCAGTCATCCGCCTCGTCATAGACAATGGGCTGTTTTGTATCGACAGAGACCTCCAATGGGAAGGTTTCACTCTTCAAACGATATACGCAATCGTTTCTCTGCCGAATGGCCATGTACGTTCCAATGGTTAATGCAGCAGGAAATACGAAGCCGCCATTATAATCGGTATGTTCCCCGATCAAATTTATGCGTCCAGGAGCAAAGAAAAGTCGTACGTTGTCGTTATTTCCCGGAAAATATCTTTTAAACTGTTCCACACATCGGTTCTCCACGCTTATTCCTCCTTATTTATTGCTGTAGCGTTTGATACATTGACGCAAAATTTCTGCATTTTCTTCCACCTTTGTCGGATTGGCTGCTGCCCACCCGCCTGTTTCAGAGGAAGAATTAAACTTTAATTTGTCATGAGCACGGAGTGGAGGATAGAACTCAATGTGAAAACGATAAAAATCCTCATATGAATCATCAGAGTTCGACGGGCGCTGATGCATGACCATCATGTAAGGAAAGAGCTTGTCATAGATTTGATCCATGCCGCCAACCATCTCTTGAAGCATGTTTCCCAGCTCTTGTTTTTCTTCCTCACCAAATTCAGTCATGGCCGTTTTTCCTTGTTTGCTGACAATGTAAGCTCCGTACGGATAGTCCGTAAAGAAAGGAATGAACGCAATAAAATGCTCACTCTCCAAAAGGACACGCTCCCCAAACCTCTTTTCTTCCGCAATCATGTCATCAAATAGGTTCCTTTGTTTTTCCACAAAATACTCTTTGCAGGCTTCTAGCTCTGTTTTTACTTTTAAAGGAATAAAAGGATAGGCGTACACCTGCCCATGCGGATGAGGCATCGTAACACCGACTTCTTCTCCGCGGTTTTCAAAAATCATGACATACTCATGGTTTGGATCTTGATCCAATTTGGCGAACGTTTCGGTCCATAGATCCATCAATTTCTTCATATGGTTGGGTGATAAGTCAGGAATCGTGTCATAATGACCCGGAGAATACAGTACCACCTCGCATTTTCCGTAGGCTTCTCTCGTTTGATACAACCCTCCTCCTACATCATCCGGCTTGGGCGGATTGGATGATAGGACGGGAAAATCATTGTGATAAAGATGAACTTCGTATTCATCAGGCACCTTTCCTGAACCAGGGCAAAACGGGCAAAAGTCCTTTGGCATGTGCGGCCTGTTCTGCCGGCTCGCAGCCACCATTGTCCAGTCTTTTAATAAAGGATTATATCGTAGCTCGGCCATACGAGCGCCCCCTGTCTTTTCAATTTATTAAATTAATTAATTAATACTGCTGCCAACTGCAGCTTTTACGCGGAAAAGAATTTCAACAAAGCATGATCGGAGTGTGGATGCGAACAAAATCATAGTTGGAACCGCAAAAATCCGAGTCAAACCCTAAAGCCGGAAAACATCCCAATTATTAAGGTACCTTGCCCTTCGTGCTGTAACCACTTTCCGTTACTGCCATCTCCATACTCGCGTGCTTTCTGCTATTCAACTTCCTCCCTGTAACCGCCTTCACTATATCCTGAAGTATACTTTATTAAATTAAATTATTAAGTTTTATCCAGATTAACATAGTCTATCCTTTTTGCAAACCCTTTTCGCCAGGTTTAATCATCTTTTAAAAAAATTAAAAACAGCTGCCCGGAGGAGGGAGAATAGGGCTAAAAACAATGTTTTATTCTGTATCCTTTGTATAGTTTGAGATTTCGACCAAGTTGCCATCCGGATCTCTAATATATAGGGATGTAATAGGGCCCAGCGCTCCTGTTCTCTTGACTGGCCCCTCGATCACCGGGACACCTTTCTTTTGAAAATGTTCAAGTACAGCAATTAAAGGGAGTTCGGTAATAAAGCAGAGATCAGCTGATCCCGGGGTGGGTGCATCAGCTTTAGGCTCAAACTCTTTTCCCGCTTCATGCAGGTTAATTTTTTGGCTGCCGAATATCAGGGCTTTTCTGTTCTGTTGAAAATGGATCGTCTTCATCCCTAATACATCATTGTAAAAATCACATGTCCTGGTTAGATCCTTTACTGTTAAAACAAAGTGATCCAAGCTGGTTACCTTCATGCATTTTCCTCCTTTCCACACCTGAAAGAGGCATTCAAAACGATTTGATTAACATTTTATCCTATTATACGGATCGTCGAAAGTCAGAAGACTTCTGTTCAGAAGAAAAGAATAAAGGTATAATGTAAATTAATTAATTAAATTAACTTGAGGTGTTTTCATGCAGCGCGGCACGTTTCAATTGATGAAATCATTAAACCGGAACATAATTCTGAATAAAATCCGTCTGGAAGGGCCTATTTCCCGAGCCCAGATCGCCAAGGATACAAAGCTGACACCGCCTACAGTCAGTTCAATCGTTAAGGAACTGATCGAATCAAATTTGATTAAGGAGAGTGTACAGGGTGAATCCAAGGGCGGACGGAAACCTACCATGCTGGTCATTAATGCTGACAGTTTCTATGTCATCGGGCTGGATGTTGGCCCCAAGGACATTAAAACTGTCATGACAGATTTGAATGGCAAAGTTCTGGTGTTCCAGGAGAGAGTGTTGTTCAGTCCGCTCACAAATGCTGAGCTGCTCGACATCATGAAAGCAGAAATTCAACAGATTATGGACCAGTATAAGGGAGAAGAAGACAAAATTATCGGCATCGGTGTAGGGATGCACGGAGTAGTGGACGCCGAGCAGGGCCTATCACTCTATGCACCAAACCTGAATCTGAGAAATATCCCGATAAAAGAGGAACTAGAGAACCGGTTCAGCCGTACAGTTAAAGTCGAAAATGATGCGAAGGCGCTTGCACTTGGCGAGGTTTGGTTCGGGAACGGAAACGGAGCGGAAAGTGTAGTCGTCGTTAACGTCGGGAACGGTGTCGGAGCAGGGATTGTGGTAGATGGCAAGCTATTTCACGGCGCAAATTTTATAGCCGGAGAAATCGGGCACATGACGATCGATATCGGCGGCAGGCAATGTACCTGCGGCAATTACGGATGTCTTCAAACACTGGCAGCCGGGCCTGCTATTGCAGAAAAGGCACAAAAAGAAGTAGCCATTGGAAGAGACAGCCTTTTGCGCGAGATGGCCGATCATGATCTGGAGAAGATTGACGGAAAAATGGTATTCGAAGGAGCACTCCAAGGAGATGAACTCTGCATTCACGTGCTGAAGTCAACCGGGATCTACCTGGGGATCGGGCTGACAAACTTGATCCACCTAATGAACCCAAAAACGATCATTATAGGCGGAGGTGTCTCCAATGCAGGGCACTTCGTTATGGACAGTTTGAAGGAAACGGTTCAAAAGAAGGTGTTGACTGAAGCGGCAAAGCATACCGATATCAGGCTGTCTATGCTGGGGAACAAAGCAACGGCAATCGGGGCTGTTGCCCTGCTGCTCGTTGAATTGTTTCAGTGAACAAAAAAAGGTGCCAGGCACCCTGAAAGGAATCAGGGCTCTGGCATCTTTTTTTGTTATTTCTTTGTGATCGTTACGTTCTTCTCAACCGTGTTTCCGCCAATGTCTGTCAGTTCAAGATGAACGGTGTTTTTACCTTTTTTCAGGGAAACTTTTTGGCTGATTTTTTTCGTTAATGCTCTCTTTGCAAACGGCTCTTTAAAGTAATGGCGGTATGCCGCATTGTCGTTTACGAAGAAGCGCATCTCATCATAGTTGTCTGCAAGCGTAATGTTGAGAGTTGCTGTTTTCGTTTTGCTTGAAACCGTTTTTGGTGCATCTACTTTTATCGTCGGAAGCGTGGAGTCGACAATCACCTTGCGGCTGAAGGCCACTCGATTTCCGCTTTTATCGATCGCTTCCACCTTAAACGATTGAATATTATCCGAAGTATAGGTGATTTTTTTGCTGAAGTCGTACTGCTGTTTTGCTGCATTCCATACAAGCTTTACAGGTTTGCCGTCGATCATGAATGACTTAATACCAGATTCATCCGTGACATGTCCGGTTACAGTCACTGTCTTGGAAGAAGTGATGCTTAAGGCTTCGGGAGAATCTACAGAAACACTGGGAACACTAGTATCTTTCCCGCTCATATTGACATTTTTCATCACTGAGTTTCCTGCATAATCGTAAGCAGCAAGGACCACTTTTGCACGGCTAGGGAGGTCATTCAGCTTATATTCGCTGGCAGAAGAATCAAGCGGCTTGGAAAGAACGCTTTTTCCGTTCACTAAAACATCGTAGTAGGCTACGCCTGTTCCCTGGTCGCCAGCCGTCCATGAAAGCGTGTCATTATCCGCGTTCCATTTGGCAGTCACTGCAGGATCCTTCGTATCGACATACACAGGGAACAATGCCTTTTGCCATTTTGCTTTCGGGTAGTCAACCACTGAACGTACTTGGTAGTAGTACAATCCGTCTTTTACTTTAGAACCATTGACCGATCCATCCCAAGCAGCCTCCGTGACAGGAGTATAACCAGGGTCATCACCGTTGTCATAATAGTTCTTCACAACATCGTCTTGTGTATCCAATTTGCGGAGTGATGTTTTATTTCGGTCAAGGATCGAGTATTCTACTTTTTTCGCGTTTCTTAGGAAGGAAAGCACAGGGAAAGCTTCATCATAGAGACCGTCTCCATCCGGAGAGAAGGAAACTTTGTCTTTCAGCACATTTTTCAATGCATCGCTTCCAAGGAACTCAAAGTCTTCGTTGACTTCAGCAGCGAGTCCCGTCACTCCATAGAACGTGTTGTCATCGTATACAGGAGCATCGATGATCGGCGCTTTGTCCCATTTTCCATGGAAACCCACGTAAGGAACACTTAGTTCGGGGTGCTTACTGCCCGCATCTATTAATCTTACAAAACCTTCAACAAAGTAGCCGTTTTTGAAGATTTTATCAAGCGGCATGTCATTTGCCCAATCTACCGTATCTTTAAGATCGACCGTAACATTTACAGTGGCTGTGCCTTTCGCTTTAATCGTAATGCTGCTTGCTTTTTTGGAACCGGAAGTAAAGGAAATTGGGAATGTTCCTTTATTCGGATCCTCTGAATCTCTTGTTCCATTTTTAAAGATGCCGTCAGCTTCAAGGAGGTTCATGTTAAGAAGAGCAAGGTCCGTTTGAACCGTTCCGGCAAGCTTGTAAGTTACGTCCTTCGTGCTGTAGTTTTTAAGATTTAACGTAAAGGTAAATTTATCGCCAACCTCTTTTACAGCGGCTTTTCCTTCACCTGACTTTGATTCGGTTACCACTACAGGAGTTTTCATTGCTGCATGAAGGTCCATTACCCCTGCACCCTCAAGGCGTGGAGAATAGTAGTTTCCAGTCTGGCTCTCAGTATTGAACAAGCCATGGTCCGTTTGCGGCCTTGAAGTGTTCATTAGAATATTTTTCGCGAGTTTAACGCGTGCTGCCCCTTTAACTCTGAAATCCTTGTCGATTCTTTCCATCACGAGTGCAGCACCGCCGGCAACATGCGGAGCAGCCATGGAAGTACCGCTTTTAACGCCATATTGGTTGTCGTTAAGCGTAGAATAAATTTTTCCGCCTGGTGCCGTGATCTCTGGTTTAAAGTCAAGGTTCGGCGTTACGCCCCAAGAACTGAAATCAGACATCTCTCCAGCCGTCGGGTTATTTGTTGAAACGGCTTTGCCGTCAAAAATGACTTCCAGTTTCTTGCCTTCTTTCGCCTTTGCTTCGAGCTGGTCGCCGTCTGCAATGCTTAGAGAAACGATAGGGATCGTCGGTTTGTTAAGGGCCATGCTGACGTAATCGCCATGATCTACCCTGCCGCGGATAATCACACCTGCAGCGCCTTGTTTTTCAGCTTCTTTCTGAATCATCGAGTAGTTGAAATCTCCGTTTCGGACAACGAAAACGACTTTTCCCTTGACGTCTTTTCCAGTATAGTTGGCAGGGCTTCCGTCACCGGCGTACACTACTTCCATTTTATCTTTTTCAAACGTGTCAATCGGATTTGGAGAATCCTGCTTTTGGTAGGCAATGTACCCCATATCCGCTCCGTCTGCCTTTAAGTTCATCCCTTCGAGTGTAAGCTTGGTGTTCTCAAGGGAAGCGACCTGAAGAGCTTGTCCGATCAATCCAGGGGAACCAACCACTCCTGTATCCGGGTTGGATGGGAAAGGATTGCCGGCACCATGTCCTGCGTAAGCAGAGTTTCCTGCAGATATGGCACAAAGAATACCATTGTTTGTCGCGTTCTGGATCGCTTTTTCTTCAGGGTCATCGTGCTGAACGAAAGCGGCAGCAGATCCAAGGCTCATGTTGATCACATCAGCGCCGAGGGCAATCGCATCGTCGATCGCTTTAATGTAAATATCACTGAACGTGGAGGGCATTCCAGGGTCGTTTCCGAATACTTTAAGCGCCAAAAGCTGTGCTTCAGGAGCTACCCCTTTAATTCCGCCATTGTCTTCGTCCCCGTTGGCACCGGCGATTCCCGCAACATGCATGCCGTGCATGGAAGCATCTGGTCCAAGATCGCGGATTTCTTTGTCATGGTCCGCATAGTTGTATCCATACGGTACTTTTTCTGTGAAATAGTTGCCTTTAAGTCCTTTTGAGTCTTTGATGCTGTTCACTTTCCCCGGTGTCAGCTTTACCTTTGTATCAGGGCTGAGCACCATGTCCTTATGAGAAGGATCGATGCCTGTGTCGATGACCGCCACGATTGTTCCTTCTCCTTTATAGCCATAGTCCTGCCATGTTTGCTTCGCATTGACGATATCCTTGCTGTACAGCATGTTCGGCTTGTCCCCTTTGATTGATTCGGGACGCTTATACTCATGCGCAATATGTACCTCTTTTACACCATCAAGTTTTTCAATATCTTTAATATCGCTATATTTGACTTCGCCGCTGAAGCCGTTAAGTACGGTTGTAAAGCTTTCCTTATACGATACCGTGATGTCTTCCTTCGCGATGTCTTCTTTCACTTCTTTTTGTTCACTCGCCAGTTTTTTGTTGAGCGACGTTTTTTCGCCTGTACTCAGAGCACTGTAGCGCTTGTTTTGGGCCTGTGCGTACTGAATTGCTGGCTTTTGATCAAGTTCGACGACCACACGAACCTTCTCATTTTTGCCGTACTTCTCTTCTTGAGGCAGTTTTTTCAAATCAAGGCCCAGTGGCTTTGTTCCCGCTGCCTTGCTTTGAGACGGCAAGTTCCCCTGGGCATAAGCCAGGTTGGAAAACGTCATGATAAATGCTGTCATCAACGCAATCCGTTTCTTCATCCAGTTTCCCCTTTTCTGTGTATAGATTTTCCTGGGTGAATGATCCTGTTGCCTATCAAACTGAAATTTCCATATTTTTAGTTTAATTCCATTATTCAGAAATCGCAATTTATTTTTTTTTGCTCGGTGCCTGGCACCGAGCGTTACATACTTGTGTAATAGGGGTGCCTGGCACCTCATATGCTTGTATGGAAACGGGGGGATTGGACAGCATGGATTCATTGACGATGGCCGTTGTGGGGTTGATTGGTTTTCTTGTGTTAACTGGATTGGCCGGATATGCCCAGACAGGTTACCGCCTGAGAGTGTGGATGAGGGAGCTGCAGGAGCTGGAATCGCAGGGAGCTGCACAGCCCCGTTCCCGCTGGATTCAGCGAGTATGCGCAGATTACAGGCAGTATCATCTCTCAGGTGTTTCTTCCTTAAATACACAGGCATTGATCGAAAAGCACCTTTATCAGGAACGGATTCCTCTTCTTGGACTGCTGCGCGTCCCTGTTGGGAATATTCAAAAGGTTCTTCAGCAGCTGCCCGCCTTTACGATTATCCTGGGTGTGCTCGGCACTTTTATTGGCCTCACCCTATCCCTGCTTTCCATGCAGGATACGCTCTTCAGGCTCGGAAGTTCTGCCGCCGGGCCGAGTATGACCATGAACTCCATCATCTCATCCCTGACCGCTCCATTTGAGGGAATGAGCGTCGCTTTTATTACAAGTATCGCCGGGATCGGAGGATCCCTTATCCTCAACATCCTTCAGGCGGGATTTTTGTCCAGAGGGGCTTCCCTTACGTACCTGCAGGGAAAGGTCATGACAGATTGCGAAGTTTACCTTGACCACACATTTAACAGTCTTCTGCTGCAAGAAAAGCCCCAGGACTCGGCTGAACGGCTGCTTGACCGCCTTGCAGCGAAAGTGGAGGAGAGCTTTGAAAGAAGTGTAGGTCATTTTGGCAAATCGATGACTGAATTTACTGCCGGTTTAAAAACCGCCATGGAGGACGTCAAAGGCATATTAGAGGCACAGCGGCTGCACACCGAGTCATTTGCGGCTTCTGCATCTACCCTTGAACAGTTCGGCGTCCAGTTTCATAAAACGATCGAAAAGCAGGATACCATGCATAAAGCGGTCGACCAAAGCATTTCCGTGCTGACCGCCCAGATCAATTCATTCGAGCAGCAGCTGCAAAAAAGCGCAGACCGCCAGAATGCAGGACAGCAAACCTTTGAACTTCTGATTCAGCGGTCAGATAAAGTGCTCGCTGAAACACAGCGACGCTCGGAAGAATTCGCCGGAAACATGGCACGGGCTCTTCAAGAGCAGCTGCAGCACTATGCCAACCAGCATGACGCACTGGAGAGCCGGCTGGGCCAAAAACAGGAGGAATGGTATTACCGCTACTCCGAAAAACAAGGGGAATACGGCAGAGCTGCGGCAGATTTTGCATCTTCCGTCCAGCAGCTTGAAAAGGGCTTCTACAATGCTGTCGAACATATGAAGCGCGATTTTGTCGAGCAGATCCGAAATGTGCTGGAGAGGGAACGGCAGCTCAGCCAGCAATCCGGTCCGCATCGGGGAGACGATATGAGAGAGCTTGCCCATACACTGGAAAATCTTTTCCACGGGCTTTCCCGAGACTTTAATAGCAGCAACCGGACCCTTGGCGACATGTATCATCTTCTTCAGCGCATGTATCAGGCAGCCGTGGAGCATCAGACAGTCTATGACTCTCGTGAGCGGGACCATGATTCGAGGCTGATCAGTTCGCATGACAGTAAAAGGCGGTGATGTGCCTTGCGTGCGCGTAAAGATGTGTTTGCCGAACAGCATCAGGAAGAAATCTATTGGCCCAGTTTTACGGACATGATGGCCATGATGGTACTCATCATGATCTTCATCGCCATACTCGCATACGTCCAGAGTATTTATAATGCCTATGACCAGTCCCAGATTAAAAATGAGCTGCATCAGGTCGCAGATGTTAAAAAACATATTTCCGACTTGATTGAAAAACAGCTTCAAAAGAACGTAGGAAAAGATAAAGTGGTCCGCGGTCCGAACAATACGATATCTGTAGAAGGAAACATTTTATTCGATACGGGGAGCGCCGAAGTCAGTGCACAGGGCAAGAAGGTGCTGAAGCCTTTGGCCGATTCACTCGCCGCCATCATAGACGAGAAGGATATGAGTAAATATCTTTATATTATTCTGGTGGAGGGCCATACTGATTCGGTGCCTTATGATAACTGGTCCTTGTCCACCGAGCGAGCAGTAGCGGTCGTAAAATATCTTGCACAAGCCAATCCCAAGCTTGCCCGCCTTCCTTACGCCCAGTATCTGGCTGCCACAGGCTACAGTGAATATAAACCGATCGCCAAGGGAAACTCCGCTGCAGCCCTGCAGAAGAACCGCAGGATCTCCTTTCAGATCATTTTGGATGATAATAAATGGCAGAATAAGCTGAAGGATATTGTTAATCAGCAGTAACAGAGTCAGCATGCTGGCCAGAACCCTATTTACTTGCGCTTCGGCACACTAAGCCATCAAAAAAAAAACGAAGGGAAACCCTATCCCTTCGTTTTTTCAGTGTTCAGCATGAGCTGGTAGAAGTGGACATCCTGCCACTCATTGAATTTGTAGCCTACTTCTTTAAAGTTGCCGGCAAATTCAAAGCCAAACTTTTTATGAAGTTTCACACTCGCTTCGTTCCCGCCTGTAATGCTGCTGATCACCGTATGATAGCCAAGATCGGCCGCTCTTTTCAAAATATCTCCCATTAAGGCGTTGCCGATTCCTTGGCCGCGGAATTCAGAAGATATGTATAATGATAATTCAACCGTGCGGGAATACGCCGCTTTATCTCTGAACGGGCTAAGACAGCTGTATCCCGCCACTTTGCCGTCCAGTTTCGCAACAATCAGCGGATAACCGGCGCCGTATTTTTCAAACCAAACCTTTCTTTCTTCTAGTGTTTGCTCTTCTAAATCAAAAGTAGCCGTCAGCGTTTTTATCGCATCATTATATATGTCCAAGATAGCCGGCAAATCGCGAAGAAGCGCCTCTCTTATATTCACCACGTTATTCCTCCTCATGTCTGTTAAAAAACTTGTTGTCTATGTTTAATGTACCAGAGTTTTTCGCAGAACGACAAAACAAAAACGAAGGGAAATTATTCCTCCCTTCGCCGTTTTTTCCTATTTTTTCGATCGTTCTGATGAGATCAGAAAAGCTTCCAATATATATCGCTTTGGAGCTGCACCGATATAATTGAACGGATAGCACGTACTGACCGTTAGCACTGCACGCGGTTTTGGGACGATCACCGTGCGGTCATTTTTATCGACGATGCGCACCTTCCTTATTTTATACGTAAAAGTCCCTGCCGATGTGGCCACTTCCAGCCTGTCGCCTTTTCCTACTTTTCCGAGGCTGCGGAACACGGTGTCACGGTGGCCGGAGAGAACAGAGTTGTCCTTTTCACCAGGAAGAACGCTGTCTTTAAAGTGGCCGACTCCCTTTTCAAGTTCATCTTCATTGGTACCGTGATAAATTGGCAGTTTGGCTTCAAGTTTCGGAATGTAGAGTGTGCCCATCTTTGCACCGATCGCCGGCCGGTTAGCATAAAGAGGCGCTTCACGTTCTTCCTCGTATTTTTTTGCCTGTTTTTTTTCAGGTTCATGCAGTGCTTTTGACTCTACTTTTTCACCGGCAAAATAACCTCGAGTGTAGCCGATCATATTTTTCGAAAATATTCCAAGGCCGATGACAATGATGACCATTGAAAAAGAAAGAAGAACAGCCTTTTTGGGCCGTCTTCCTCCTTCTTTCCGTCTTCTATCCATTAGGACATCCTTGCTCTTCTATAAAGGAATAGCCCCGCTCCGGCAATCGCTAAACCGGCAAGTGCCAAGTCAAGGTGGTTGGAAGCCGTTTCAGGCAGTTTTCCGCCAGTTACGGTTCTTGGCTTTTGCTTTTTAGCCACCGGCGCCGGCGCGGACAATTTCACTTCCTGTTTAACGGTTTGGGTGACCTTGTTTACTGTTTTTGCACTGTTTTTAACAGTATCTGATGTGATTTTCAAGTCAGCAAGCAATTTTCCGTTCAAGTCGAACAATTGGATCAGAAGATAATCTCCGTCCAATACTTCCATCTGCATCAGCTCTCCTGCAGATACCGGCGTTTTCTTGCTGCCGTCGACAATGAAGAAGCTGGCTTTCATTTGGAAAATCGACATAAGCTCTTCAAATGCTGTTCCCACTTCCTGAATCTGAGCTTTCGTTGCTTTCTCAGGGTCGATGCTCATCATGCGTTCAGCGATGGACTCCAGCCTTTTTTCTGTGTCTGGGGAGTTAAGGTCCTTTTCAATGGACATCAGATGGTCCTGCAGGTTTTGAATCTCGGCATGAGAAAGATCCACCTCTGCCAAAGCCCCTTCAATTTCTTTTTGAATTTCTTCAAAATCAGGCATTTCTTCTACCGGCTCCTCTAGTTGCATAACGGTAAAATACAGGTCATCTACATAAATATAATCCTCGATCGCCTCTCCGTTCCTCGCTAAAAGATCCTTAAGCTGCTGCTCGTCCAAGTCGAAATCTGTATAGATTTCATCAAGGTTGCTGTTGTCGCTTTTGATTACTGGCCCTAAGTTTTCCTTTAATTCATTGATGTCCTCAAAGTCTGACAGATCCATCTGAACGTAGTCGGACAGGTAATGCGTGTAATCCTCATTGCTAATTTCATAGCCTCGTTCTTTGCTGATATGTTCTAAATACGCTGTCAGATCCGCATCCTTAACCGTTGCAAATGCGTTTGCAGGCACAAAATAAAAGGCCAAGAGAACAGCCAGCAAGCTTAATAGAATCTTTTTCATTATTTCCTCCTGAAATATGTTAGTTTTCCTTATATTAGTATAAATTATTACAATATAATTACATGTTACTTTTGTACTATTTATTAATGGAAAATCCTTTCAATGACCGTAGCAATTAGACAAAAAAAAAGCCGCCTCATAGGAAGCGGGGGACAAAAAGATATATAAAAAAGGGGGTACTACTATCATTCCCGAAATCTCTCTTTTTATCCCTTATATTTAAAAAAGTTTTATAGATTTTTTTATGACTCTAAAAACGAAAAAAAGGGTATGACTAGTATGAATGCATCAATGAAGGGAGATTTAACATTGCGTTATTTTATTAATATGAAGAGAGAGTTTAAAGATGAATTCGGCAAGGTGTATACCTTTGATCCGGGGCAGTGCAGGGAAAATGAAGATGAGATTGAGCTCATGAACCAGCTGGATACCATGGATATCGGAAAGCCATATATTTTTCCTAAAAATGCGGTTGCTGAAATTACAAAAGAAGAATATGACCGGCTGACAGCAGCGGTCCATGAAGGAGTCGAAGGAACGGACACCCGTGAAGAGATCCTCTCAAAATACTCAAGAGACTGACCGCTTATATGAAGCGGTTTTTTTAATTCCTAAATCCTCATAACGGACTATTGCAGAGAGAAGCTGAAGTATGGCAAACCCGGTTTTCGTTATTTACAAATGGGTCATAGCTCACGTTTACGTTAACGTTATACTGTGTTACGATAGGACACGCATCACTAAATAGCGTAAGGAGATGTTAGTATGTGTGGTATTGCAGGCTGGGTTAACTGGTCAGAAGACCTCTCTCGACAACAATCTATTCTGCGGGACATGACAGGCGCGATCGAACATCGCGGGCCGGATGCAGACGGCTTTTGGTTCTCGCCGCGAGCTGCCTTTGGCCATCGCCGCCTGATCGTTATCGATCCTGAAGGCGGGCTCCAGCCCATGCTTCATGAACAGGATGAGCGATCACTTGCTCTGACCTATAATGGTGAGATTTACAACTTTATTGAATTAAAGAAAGAATTGGAGGAACGGGGGCATACTTTCCGTACCCATTCAGATACAGAAGTTCTCCTTCATTCCTATATGGAGTGGGAAGAGGAATGTGTCGATCATTTGAACGGGATCTTTGCCTTTGCCATCTGGGACGAGAAGAAGCAGAAGCTGTTCCTGGGACGTGACCATCTTGGCGTTAAGCCTCTCTTTTATGCACAGCGAGGCAGCTCCGTTATTTTCGGCTCTGAACTGAAGGTGCTCCTCGCCCATCCGGCCATTGAGCCCGAAGTAGACCGAGAGGGTATGGCAGAAGTATTTTCTCTTGGGCCGATGCGTACACCGGGTGTCGGTGTGTTTAAAGATGTCAAAGAAGTACGCGCGGGACACAGCATTACATTTACAAACAACAAAACGAACGTGAGACAATATTGGAAGCTGCAGAGCAAAGAGCATACCGATACCGTTGAAACAACAGCAGAAAAAATCCAATCACTGCTTGAGGATACGGTGAAACGACAGCTGATTTCCGACCTTCCGCTCGTATCCATGCTATCGGGCGGCCTCGATTCAAGCGGCTTAACAGCCCTTGCCGGAAAAGATTTTAAAGAAGCAGGAAAGATTCTGCACACATATTCCATTGATTTCGCCAACAGTGCAGAGCATTTCCAAACGGATCTGCTGCACTTGGGGCTTGATGAACCATGGGTCAAACGGGTATCTGAACACGTTGGAACGGAGCATCACTCCACTGTACTTGGCGCCAACGATCTTTTGGAAAACTTCTTGAAGCCGCTGTATGCAAGGGACCTTCCAGGACTGGGAGAAATGGAGACCTCTCTTTATCTTCTCTTCAGAGAGATGAAAAAGGACGCTACTGTGGCCCTTTCAGGGGAATCTGCGGATGAGGTATTCAGCGGATATCCTTGGTTCCATCAGGAGGAGTTCCTGAACGGCAGCACGTTCCCATGGCGCCAGAGCCGTGGAAACTTCGGCAATATCCTGTCAGAAGAAGCAAGGGCCTCCATACGGCCTGATGAGTATGCTGACCGCCGTTATCAGGAAGCATTGGCGGAAGTTCCTTTACTGGCCGGAGAGAGCGAACTCGGTGCAAAACAGCGGCAAATGTCCTATCAGTTCATCACACGCTTCCTTCCGTTCATGCTCGACCGTAAGGACCGCATGAGTATGGCGGTCGGATTTGAGGTTCGTGTTCCGTTCTGCGACTACCGTTTAGTCGAATATTTATGGAACGTTCCTTGGGAAGTGAAAAGCGTCGATAACATCGAAAAAGGGATTCTTCGCCGTGCATTAAAAGGCTATCTTCCTGACGAGGTGAGAAACCGCCGCAAAAGTGCTTATCCTACAGCTCAGGATCCCGTCTATTTCGGAGCTATTAAAAACTGGTTGATGGACATTGTGGATGACAGCAATTCACCGCTTCGTCCATTAATTGATGAAAATAAAATCCGGGCGGTCGCTGCAGGAAAAACGGGAATGAGCGACGGACAAGCCACTAAACTGATGGAATATCTCATTCACGTCAACACCTGGCTGAAGGACTATCACATTAAACTTGTATAAGGCAATGAAAAAAGCACACTCTCAGGGTGTGCTTTTTTCTGGGTTTTATTGTTCATCAGAGGATTGAGAATCAGTGCTTGTTTCTTGATCCTGTGTATTTTCATCTGTAGTCGTTTGATCCGCTTGCTTTTCATCATCCACTTTTTGTTCCGTTCCTGTTCCACTTTCCTTCTTCTCGGTGTCGCTGTTGTTACATGCTGTCATTAACATAATCGCCATAAGAGAAGCCCCAATTTTCATTAAGAAACTTTTATTCATCCCAAAGTTCTCCCTTCGATTAGTTCAGATTTGAACCGCAGCGCTGCACCATTTACCAGCGGCTCTATCCCCACTATAGCAGGAAAACATCCGTTTTAGACGCGATTTACCAATACCTTACATATCCTTTACAGTGCCTTAAACTTCTTGATATTGGGTTAAAAAAGAGGAACAGAAAAGTGCCAGGCACCGGCTTTTGACATATGTCAAAAAGCGGTGCCTGGCACCTCCCCTAAAAGGAACTATCGCCCAACAGCAAATGTTATTTCAGCGTCCATAGCAAGCTCGCCGTCAACGGTTGCTGTTACTTTTCCCTTACCGATGCCTCTTCGGATTTGAAGCAGTTCAACTTCCATCAGCAACGTGTCTCCCGGTCGTACCTGGCGCTTCCATCTCACTTTATCCGCACCGGCAAACATGGCGATCTTCCCTTTGTATTCATCCAAAGACAAGAGCGCGACCGCTCCGGTCTGCGCACATGCTTCCAGAGTCAGGACACCTGGAAAGATATTATAATCAGGAAAGTGCCCATTGAAGACTTCCTCATTCGCCGTGATGTTTTTCTTGCCAACCGCACGTTTTCCCGGCTCGAGCTCTTCAATCGTATCAAGAAGCAAAAATGGGTAACGGTGTGGAATGATTTCTTTAATCTGTTCAATGTTTAATTTCATACCGAGATACTCCTTCTCTTTCTGGTTTACGGTTCTATTGTTTCTATGTATCTCTGGACATTATACATGATAGAAAAAGGTTAATCCAATGGGCAGTGTCTCCCTGTTTTCCGATCCACCGTTTAGCCAAAATAAAAAGAGAACCTCGGCCCACTTATGTCTTCACATGGCTCTTTTCGCTAAACTACTTATCTTTGTTCACCAAATCCGAGATATGCGTCCATGTCTCTTTTTTGAACACATCCCCTGCTTTTCCGTCGCCTACGACCGAATAGCCAATCACGGCTCCCACGACCAGGCAGATCACCATAAGTACAACAATCACAATCAGGCGGAGCCAGATCGGAAAACGGCGTCTTCTTGACGTCCCGGTCTCCTGCTCTTTCTTTTTGCTTTCCCGCGACTTAGGTTTCTTTTCCTTAACCTCTTCCTCTTCGTTCATAGCTGCCATTTTATTTTTTCGGTATTCTTCCCTGCTGAGCTCGTTTCCCATTTTTTATCACCTGTTAACGAATTCCGTTGACGAGCCCCATCATTTGGTCTGCCATTGTAATGGTGCGTGCGTTAAACTGGTAGGATCGCTGCATATTGATGATATCCGTCATTTCATTTCCTGCATTTACGTTGGACATCTCAAGAGCACCCTGCTGCATTTTTACGCTGGCCGGGTTTGCCGCCCGAAGCACTTGATTTGAATTTACACCAGCCGGAATTCTAAAATTATGCCCCACCGCTTCAAGCAGCTGGGGATGGACAGCATCAACAACCGCCAATCTGCCGCTGTTGACCACCCTTCCATTACTTAACGTTACCGAAATATTTCCGTTTTGTCCAATAGAAATTTCCTTGTACCCGGCTGGAATCCGAATCGGCCCTTTACCCCCCATTACAGCTTTGCCATCAGAGGTTACGAGTTCAAGATCGTTTTGCCCTTTAGCCGTTTTTAAATAAAATGCACCGTCACGGGTGTACTCGGTTACAGCCTTTCCGCCGCTGTCCCTCGTCTGGACCTGAAAAAAAAGCCCAGGGCTCAACAGAGCGATATCGAGCGCCCGTTCTGTCGTCTTGATCGCTCCCATCTCCAGGCTGATTGCCGTCGAACTGACTCTTGCCCCGCTTCCCGCACGAATTCCTGCAGGAGTAAGCCGGCCAGCCTCATCCTTATTACTAAATGTATTATTAAATTTATTATCAATCTGCTGAAAAAGAAGGTCAGAGAATTGGACATTTCTTCTCTTAAAACCATTCGTATTGCTGTTCGCCATATTGTGGGCTGTTGTATCAAGTTTCTGCTGCAGCTGGACCATGGTCACTGAAGCATTAATCATGGATGTATTCAACGCATGTCCCTCCCTATCCGATCTTTCCTACTTCGTTTGCTGCCTTTTCCATGCTTCGGTCATAGGCCTGAAGCACTTTTTGATTGGCTTCAAATGAACGGTAGGCTTCCATCATTTCTGTCATGGATTGTTCAGCATCTACGTTGGAACGTTCAACAAATCCTTGTTTTACCTGATAAGCCACCTGTGGATTGCCTGCAGCCGCCTCCGGTTGTTGATTGCCCTGCGGGCTGAATAAACCATTCCCCTCTTTCACCAGATCCATTGGGTTTGTAATCAGCGCAATTCCAAGTGTACCGGCACTGCGTCCCTGATCGAGAATGGCTCCATCTCCGCTCACTGTGAAATTCTCGTCCGAAACGGTTATGTGTTTTCCTTTGATATCAAGGACATAATATCCGTCCGTGGTCACGAGTTCATTATTGGCATCGACGGAAAAATGCCCGTTCCGGGTGTAGCGGGTTCCCCCATCTGCTGTTTCCACCATATAGAACAAAGAACCAGGCTTGCCTGTTTTTTTATCTATCGGGACGGAACCCTGAACCAGGGCAAGATCGGTGTTCACACCGCTTTCCTGCAGATCTCCCTGTACAAAGTTCGGGATCGCTTCTTGCATATAGACGCCCGTAACCAGCTGGCCGCCCTGTTTCTGGCCCGCACTGGTTAACGGCGTCTTTCCGTTGGAGTCGATCCGTTCTAAAAGCATGGAAGGAAACGTCCTGAGAGTTGACTGATCAGCCTTATAGCCTGGTGTATTGGTGTTCGCAATGTTGTTGCTCAGCATTTCCTGGCGCCGCTGCTGAGCAATCATTCCGGCAGCCGCAGTATAGAATCCTCTCAGCACACTGGTTCCCCCTCTAATCCTCACAATTCTTCTTATCTTTGTTATCGGCGAAAACTATTGGATGTTTATACTTACACAAAAAAAGACCCGTTTTTTCATAAAAACGGGTCCTTCATCATAGTAAGTGATTTATTTTATTCTGCGCTTTGGAAGCTTATCCATATGTTCTAGCATCAGGCCTGTTCCGTTTGCTACAGCCTTCATCGGCTCCTCGGCAATAAAAATAGGAACTTTCAGCTCTTGGGCAAACAACTGGTCGATCCCGTGAAGCAATGCCCCTCCGCCTGTTAAGATGATTCCTCGGTCAATAATATCGGCAGACAGTTCAGGAGGCGTCTTTTCAAGAACGCTTCTTGCTGCCTGAACCATCATCATGACAGGTTCAAGCAAAGCTTGTGTGATTTCCTCGGAACGGATGGTAACCGTTCGCGGAAGGCCAGTCACCATGTCGCGCCCGCGAATATCCATCTCCTCATCTCGAGCACCAGGGAAGACGGTGGCCACGTTCAATTTAATGTTTTCCGCTGTTCGTTCTCCGATCAACAGCTTATATTCTTTCTTGATGTAGTTCAGGATTTCACCGTCAAGCTTGTCCCCCGCCATCTTAATGGAAGAGGCTGTAACGATATCCCCCATGGATAATACCGCAACGTCTGTCGTACCGCCGCCGATATCCACAACCATGTTGCCGCTCGGCTGGAAAATGTCCATACCGGCCCCAACCGCTGCCACTTTCGGTTCTTCTTCCAGATAAATCGCTTTTCCTCCGCATTTTTCAGCGGCTTCACGAATGGCTTTTTGTTCAACAGAGGTAATGTTCGCAGGGGTGCAGATGAGAATTCTCGGTTTGGTAAACATGCCCTTTACATTTATTTTATTGATAAAATGCCTCAACATTTGTTCTGTCACTTCAAAATCAGCGATAACCCCATCTTTTAAAGGACGGATCGCCACGATGTTACCTGGTGTACGCCCCACCATCCTGAAGGCTTCTTCCCCCACAGCGAGCGCTTTCCCCGTGTTTGTGTCAATCGCCACAACAGATGGCTCGTCCAGTACAATCCCTTTTCCTTTTACATAAATCAGTACGTTGGCCGTACCGAGGTCAATCCCAACATCCCTTGAAAACATTCATATATCCTCCCTGCATGCTCAGCACAAAACTTTACAAAAATCGTCAATTTTCGAATTTCTATCCAATAAAACATTCTATCATAAGTTTTGTTGAACCGGGAAAAAATATGTTAACTTTTTTGAACATTTTCCTGAACAAACAACAGCGGCATGCAAATATGCACGCCGTGTGAGGTGAATATCTTATTGTACGACTTCCTCTGCACCCTTTTTGTATTTGACCCGTGTTGCTTCACCACCCCTTAAATGCCTTATGGACTTATGGTACTCTAAAATCTCTTTCACATTGTTCGCCAAATCCGGGTTGATTTCAGGTAATCGTTCCGTCAGATCTTTATGAACGGTGCTTTTTGAGACACCAAATTCTTTTGCGATCATACGCACTGTTTTTCTTGTCTCCACGATATACCTTCCTATCTTGATGGTTCGTTCTTTGATGTAATCGTGCACACCACTCGCCTCCCCAAATTGGATGTGAGAGATGCGATAGAGACTTCTATGTTCAAGCTACGCGACCTGTCCTTGTGTGTCGTCTCCATGAAGTCAGAGTGTCCCGTCCCCTTTTCACCGCAGCCATACTACGTCTTCTCACCGCTCACCCTCAAAAGAATTGTAGGTTTTGTAACATCTTATTAAGACGAACGTACTTATATGCCAAAATCTCAAGAAGGACAAGGGAAAAAAGAAAAGCTGAGGCGCCCGGTCAGAGAATAAAGACGGTATACTCGCGAACAGGGGCGTGAAGCCACAAAAAAATTACTTGCAGTTCGACATGATTTACTCACGGTTTTCAAAGCTTTACTCACAAAACACCTCATTTTCATTTACAGGAGATCAAAATAAAAACAGCCTGCACATGGCAGGCTGTCTTTTCATTTTGATCAGTTATCGTTGCTGGATGACTGTTCAGAGTTTTCGCTTGTTGAAGAAGATTCTTTCTCTTTGTTTTTTTCAGGAGCGGCATTGCTGTCCTGAACACTGTCAGATTTACTTTGTTCAACTGAAGCTCTGTCTTCCTTTTTGCTCGCTTGTTCTTCTTTGTCCACCAGCTTCTCAATTTGTGAAGCCGATTGGTTCCATGCAGATACTGGATCTACAGCGATCCCGTCTTTGCGGATTTCAAAGTGAGCATGGATTTTCGCGTCCTTGTCATACAGGTTTTGGCCTGCTGAACCGACAACTTCACCCTGGTTCACTCTGTCGCCTTCTTTCACTTTTACAGAAGCGAGAGAAGAGTAGTGAGTGATAAGGCCATTCGTATGCTCGACTTCAACAACATAGCCCAGCTCAGGGTCTTTCACTGACTTTGTAACATTACCACTCATGGCAGCAGTGACATCAAATGTTTTTCCGCTCTCAGCAGCAAGATCGATTCCTTTATTTTGGTAGTAGATATTATTATAAAATACGAGAGCAGCTTCTTGTTCCTTTGCAGATGCATCAGGATCAAAGAATTCTTTTTTAATCGCTACGCTGTTAGGATCCTTTGCCGGCATCTTGAATACTTCTTTAGAGACACTGACCGGAACGGCTTTATCATTATTGTCAAAAGCACTGTTCGGCTCATCCTTTGAATTAGATGCATCATTTTGATACCACAAAACGGAAGCTAGAACTACTGCGGCAAATGCGAGATAGACTGCCGGGTATACCCATCGTTTTTTCATAAATCTGCCCATTTTCCTGCTTTTTAGCGGAACTGTTTTTTGGGATTGTTTTTCTTCATCTTTCATTTTTATCATCACCTCAGCAATCATTCTGAACAGGATTCAGAAAATATATACTTTGGTGTGAAAAAAAATGGGATATTATTTTTCGACAAAGACTGGAATACTATGCATGATTCCTAAAACTTTATTTTTCTCCGATGGATGATGAAGGAGAGTAAAGCTAAAGACCCGGCGTTTTTCACCGGGTCTTCAACGTTTAGTCCTTTACAGTAGAGCGGCCGGAATGAGGCTTATAATCCGATATGGACACTCCTTTAAAATAGTATTTGACGATTTGTTTGTAGTTCTTGCCGTCCTTCGCCATTCCGTTTGCCCCATACTGGCTCATACCGACTCCGTGGCCGAATCCTTTCGTCGTGGCGATGACTTCTTGTTTCTTTTTCGTAAGTGTAAAATCGGCAGATCGAAGACCAAGCTTCTCACGGACCTCTTTGCCTTTAAAGGTTTTTCCGTCAATGGCCATGCGGGCGATCCGGTTACCCGCTGTCCTTTGGATCACCTTGCCAACCTCGCCGTCTTTTTGGATCACGACTCCCAGCTGCTTCTCAACATCAAGGAGAGGGATTTCCTGTTTTTGCTCAAACTTGGGTGTGTCACGGTCCCATGGACTCTTTACACTTTTTAGATAGGGATACTTCGTGCCCCAGTAATCCTCGCTGTTTTCGGTATAACCGTTGCTTGTTGAAAAGAAACTCGCGAAGATCGGTTTTCCGTCGTACGTTAAAATTTTTCCTCTCGTCGCCGCCACCGCTTTGGTGATCTTCTCCATCTTTTCTGGATATTCGTCCCCCCATTGCTTCTTCAGCTCATCATCATTTTTGTAGACCTGATGGAGGATGGAGTCTGTAACGGCCGCACCGCCTGGAAGGTTCCCCCCTTGATCGGTGTTGTCTAACATCCTCGCGATGTAAGTTCTGGCTGTTAACGCCTGAGCCTTTAAGGCCTCTAGTTTGAAGTCAGCTGGCATTTCAGAGGCAACGACTCCTTTGACGTATTCTTCGAGTGCAACCTTTTCCACCTTTTTCTCAGCTGTCCGATAGACAGGTACAGCCAGTGTGGATGATAGACTTGGAAGAGCCGACCGTTTCATCTCCTTCGGTTTCGTTTCTAGCAGAAATGATGTCTTGGAAGAGTAGGGCAGCACGAGCAGAGACGGAAGAAGAACAGTGACTACTACAAAAACAGAGACGAAGAAGGTAATCGGCTTCATTTTCATGAACATTCTGCCTGGCCTCCACTGATTTGATTAGTCTTTACAATTTATGGAGGGGGACAAACTATTAGAACTTGTTTTTCCTTTCATCCTCTGAGATGGCTTTTCAATCTCATAGAAAAAGCCCTGCCAGGTGCCTAGCAGGGTCCTTGCTTTTTAATAGACGCCGACCGCATCAAAAGATTTGTTGACGGAATTTACTTCTGCAGAACCCGCGCCATACAGGTCAGCAGCAGCCTGAACGAGTGCGGCTCTAGCCTGGCTGAATGTGGCGTTCGCCGTGAGATATACCGTATTGGCGCGGTAATAGATTGCTCCAAGCTTGCTGTTGCCGATGCCAGAAACCGTTACGCCGTAGTGGGTTCCTCCAACGGCAAGCAGATAGGCTTGTTTATTGATTATTCCGCTGTTCGTATGGACTCCGCCATTGTCACTCGTTCCAGTGTAGCGTTTGGAATAGTGGTCAGGGTCACCGTATTTCGCAGGGTCGCTCATTGAACGAAGGGCATCATTCGGTGTGTTAGGTGTATAGATATCTTCCCCGATTTGATAATCTGGATTACGGTTATCGTAGAACTCGACCAGCGTTCCAAAGATATCAGAGATAGCCTCATTTAAAGCACCGGATTCATTTTGGTACACGAGATTGGAGCTTCGTTCGGTTACCGCGTGGGTTAATTCATGGCCTACTACATCCAGACCGCCGGATAGCGGAATAAAGGCAGTACCGTCACCGTCTCCATAGACCATTTGCGCCCCGTTCCAGAAGGCATTGTTATATTTGCGGCTGAAATGCACTGTGGATTTGAGCGCTGCACCATTGTTATCAAAGGAGTTGCGTCCAAATACATTTTTGTAGTAGTCATATGTCACTCCTGCATAGTAATGAGCATCTACTGCTGCACCGTCATATATGGCATTAAAGACGTTGTCCGTATCAGCCCATAATGAACCGGGAAGGGACTGGCGGTTCTTGCCGTCATATGTAAAGATCCCGCTTCCTCTTGTATTATCCTGCAAGTAGTAGGTTGAGCCTGATAACAAAGTTCTCAGCGTTTTCGAGTCGCCAAGCACACCTTTTCCTGTGCCGGTTGTATTGGTTCCGGTTAAAGTTCCGCCTGGTTTGGAAGCAGCGCCCCCGCCATTTGCCTCATCGAGATTATTATATTTGTTCACAATCCTGCCTGTTGCAGCTTCAACAAAATAGTTATAGTTCCCCGGCGTTGGAGACAGGAAATTTAAATTTACGAGATAGGCATAAACAGCTTTATCGCCTGAGGTGCAGACAACAAGATCGGCTGTAGGTGCCTTCTCATAATCAGGAGTATATCCAAGATCCTTAACAGCTTTGGCAATCGCCTTCTTGGCAGAAATTTTCTTTGTATTTTTCAGGCTGCTCTTTTGATCAAGGTTCGGTGCAACTGAACCTGAAATTACTGTCAGAACTCCGTCTCTATCAACATGTGCGACCTGGGTAGAACCCCAGACAGGAACTCCCTTATACTTCTGCTGCAGTCGCAAAATCGTGGAGCCTAGCTTGTCCTTCTGCTGAGACTGCACCTCAAAAGAATCCTCTGCTTTTTGAGACCCGAGCTTGTATGCACTCTTATGCTCATTTAAATAACCAAGAACAACGGCTTCAGCATTATGGCCAGTAGCTTTCGTCAAACTGCCAGATACGAATTCAGGTGTACCTTTTTGTTCGCTGACCTTGTAACTCGACAGAACATTTTTTGGTGCTGCTAAAGACGTTGCCGGTGTAAGAGCAGTTGCTGCCAAACCAATCGTTAGACCAAATGCCAGAGCCTTTTTCTTCACGATCACATCCCCTTTGTCTTATATAGAATGGCCTTGCTTGACTCTATATTACTTGATTTTCCTTTAATTTCAAACTATTCTCAAAATTTTGAATATATCATACTAGAATTTTTTCATTCCTTTCATCAGCTAGGCCTTTTCAATCACTTTTATTAATGGAATTTCTCATGCTCTTTTTACTACACCTTTAGAAAACACAATTAAAAAAGGCTCCCTGCAATCGCAGGAAGCCTTTTAGCATATGAATTAAGCAAGATTAGATTTTAATGATACCGATGATTTTTCCTCTGTTGGAACAACTTTCGATTCTTCGTTGACACGTTCGATGTCAGCTCCGAGATCACGAAGTTTTTCTGTAAATCCTACATAGCCGCGGTCGATATGCTTAAGCTCAGTGACGCGAGTATATCCGTCAGCTACAAGGCCAGCAAGAACAAGTGCTGCTCCTGCACGCAGGTCTGTTGCCGCAACCTCGGCTCCCTGTAAGGATACAGGTCCGTTGATTACAGCAGAACGGCCTTCAATTTTAATATCTCCATTCATGCGGCGGAATTCCTCCACATGCATAAAACGGTTTTCAAACACAGTTTCGGTAATGACACTTGTACCGTTTGCCCGAAGGAGCAGTGCCATCATCTGTGACTGTAAATCAGTCGGGAATCCAGGGTGAGGCATGGTTTTAATGTCCACTGGTTTTAATTCTTCTGGTCCAATTACACGAAGTCCGGTTTCTTCATCTTTAATGGTAATACCCATTTCTTCCATTTTTGCTATTAATGGGCGAAGGTGCTCGGCAATCGCTCCTTCAACAAAAACGTTACCGCCAGTAATCGCTGCAGCAACCATGTACGTACCGGCTTCGATACGGTCAGGAACCACAGCGTGAACTGCACCGGAAAGCTCTTCTACACCTTCAATGCGGATCGTACCTGTTCCTGCACCTACTACTTTTCCTCCCATGGAGTTGATATAGTTGGCGAGGCAGACAATCTCAGGCTCTTTTGCTGCATTTTCAATGATGGTTGTTCCTTCAGCAAGGGCAGCAGCTGAGATGATATTTTCTGTAGCTCCTACACTTGGGAAATCTAAATAAATTTTTGCGCCCTTAAGCCGGCCATCGATGCTTGCTTCAATAAACCCATTACCGATTTTAACAGTAGCACCCATCGCTTCAAAGCCTTTTAAGTGCTGATCAATCGGGCGGGAACCAATGGCACAGCCGCCAGGAAGCGCGATTCTCGCCAGACCTACACGCGCAAGCAAAGGCCCCATTACTAAGAAGGATGCACGCATTTTACGAACATATTCAAACGGTGCTTCTGTTTTTAGAGCACCAGAAGCATCAACTTCGATCTCGCCATTCTTAAATTTAACTTCAATATTTAAATAACGCAGTACCTCGTTAATCGTATATACATCAGCAAGGGTCGGCACATCTTTAATCGTGCTTGTGCCTTTACTGGCTAAAATGGATGCTGCGATGACAGGCAGTACGGCATTCTTTGCTCCTTCTACCTTGACAGAGCCTTCTAACCGCCTACCACCACGGACAATGATTTTTTCCAACGATATTCCCCTCCGCGTCCAATTTCTATATTAATATTCAGACGTAATTATTGGTGTTCCAATTGTGACGGCAGTTTGGCCGCCCATTCCTTGATTTCTGATTGCAATCTGCAGATTCATTGCTTTGTGAGCTGTGTTCAATTTCTCATCCCAATGCTTAGTATATGCCGAGATTGATACAAACGTCTCTTCCTTCAGTTCTTCGACAGGAACAGCGGAGAACGTTGTCATGAGCTCAAGTGCTTGTTTATACAAACCAACGTCCATTGTATCACTATGTACCCCGGTGACACAAGAGAAAGTTGCAGTTTTTCCTTCAAAGTAGGTAGCGACCCTACTCTGAAACGATCGTGCGAATTGCTGGAATTGATTTTTATTCCAGCTCCTCCCTTCGACCGCATAAACAAGATACGTTGCCAGCTTTCCTTTTTGGGGGTAGGCTACCAGCGTAAGGCGCTCTTTTATACTCCCTGCCTCGGAAAATCGCACCCCGGACATTTTCAAATGTTCTTGTTCGTTGATTGCGTTCCATTTATAACCTTTAGCAGCCTTCTTTAATAATGCCGCTTTTTGTCGATACCCATTTACATCCAATGTAAAACCTGCACTACCTTTCGTGTAAACCGACCATTTTTTCAAGATCACACCGTGCTGGTCCATCGCCTGTTTCATGTCCAAAATCTTCGTTACATTTGCCGTTTCTTTCGCCTGCACACTCGCATAAGAATGAACCAAAAATATAATAGCAAAAAATAGAACAATGTTCTTTTTCATTTTATTCCACCCGTCCTCTCCTGTATTTCTCATTCTTGCCAGAGGACGGTCCATTATTCATGGAAGTTGCAGTCATATTCCGACAGAAACTTCACGTATTTACTTTGTTCAACAGTGAACAATCTTTTGCTGTATAGTGGGCTGCGGCAGTTAATAGGTAAATGTTAAATTAAAATAAATATTTAAGCTGTGTGGAATAATTCAAATACGTGAGAAAGAAGCTGCTTACGAGGCTGGCAACTGCGATCGTCACAAGGACGAATAGCACTCGTGCCTGGATCACTTTGCCTTTTTTGATGTATGTGTCAAATCTTATTGCCTGCATGGCCCACCATGTGATGACGAGAAAAAGCAGGTAAACAAGGATATGTAGCAGCGCTTGCTGCCCGGCTTGTTCAAACAACTCGGTTCCTCCTTGCCACAAGGCCTGATCGGCCAGGTGTTTACTAAACAACACCATGATAACACACATCAACAGAAAGTAGCATAAACTGAATTTTACCATAAAGGAACAGACAAAAGACCTATTTTTAACCATGTTCCCAATTTTGACATAACTATCAAATCCAAGGGTATCTTTTTACAGAAAAAGGGATCTGCATCACTGCAGATCCCTTATTTTTGCTCCATAACCTGGAAAAAATCGTTGAACTGAAATTCATTGTAAAAGAAGTGCAGAGCCGCTCCCGGGAAGATCCCGAAGAACAACGTCGCTGCCGCGCATACAGCCGTTACAACCAGGAGGCCATTCTTATGCTGTATCCTGGGTCCTTCCTGCCCCGTGCGGAAAAACATCTGACCGATGATATTGAAATAATAGAAGTAGGAGACGACCGTCGTAGCCATCAGGATACCCGCTAATATGTAATGTGGGGGATTTGTTCCAAGAGCATTCATGAAGATGCCGAATTTACCGGCAAACCCTGCTGTTAACGGAATGCCTGCCAATGAAAGAATGAAGATCGTCATGGCCACCGCAAGCCACGGAGAACGCTTATACAAACCTTCAAAACCGGATATATCGTTCGTCCCTGCTGCTGCCGTTACGGCCTGAATGACGGCAAATGCACCAATATTCATAAACAGATACGCCAAAAGATAAAACCAGGTGGTTTCAAACAGCAAGGCCGAAACGGATACGAATGGAACAAGAATATAGCCGGCCTGCGCAACCGAAGAGTAGGCGAAAAGCCGTTTAATGTCCCGCTGCCGGAGGGCGATCACATTTCCGGCGATCATCGTTGCCCCGGCTAGGACAGCGAGATACGGCTGTACTTGAAGCAAGAGCTGATCTCCTTTTATGCCTGGCGCCGAACTGAAGCACAAGAGGAAGAAGCGAAGGATCAGCGCAAATCCCGCTGTCTTGGAAACGACGCTTAAAAAAGCGGTTACAGGGAGCGGAGAACCCTGATAGACATCAGGTGCCCACATATGAAAAGGAGCGGAAGCGATTTTAAAGGTAAGACCGGCAAATGTGATAAAGAAAGCAAACACAAGTAAAAACTGATTCTGCAAAATGCTCGTATCCCTCAGAGCCGCTCCGACCGCATACAGGTTCGTTTCCCCCGTCATCCCGAAAATGTAGCTCATTCCAAACAATGTGACCGCTGTTGAAATTCCGCCTGTTACCACATATTTAAAAGCGGCCTCATTTGACTCCATTTTCCCCTTTCTCAAACCCGCCATGACATAGGAAGAAAGGGAAAGGAGCTCCAGCCCGATAAACAAGGTGATCATATCTGCGCTGGAAGCCATAACCATGGCTCCAAGCAAGGCGGTGAGGAGCAGATAATAAAATTCCCCACGGTACTCCTCTTCTTCCTTCATTTGATAGTCGTAAGCTAAAACCAAGATCAGCCCTGTTCCCAAAAGCAAAATCAGCTTAAATGCCTTCGAGAAGGAATCCAGCCGATACATATCATGAAACAGTGATGCACCCGGATCGCCAAACTGAAGGTATAAAAAAATGAAAGATGCTGCGATTCCCGCTATCGCCAATATCCCGAGAGGACGGCGGCTTTTCTTCCCTGTCATAAAAAGGTCGAGCAAGGACAGCAGAAGTGCTGTGCCTAAGACAACAAATTCAGGCGCCATGATTCCCCAGTTCATTGAAGTTAACGTTTGAAGATCCATCTGGCTACCCCCTTAAGCCTAACAAGATTGTGTCTAAAACCGTGTGTAAAGGTTCGCTAAGCATTCCCGGATAAATGCCGATAACGAGCACGAGGCCGAGAAGAACAAAGGCCGGAATCTTTTCGCGAGCCGTCATATCACGTCCAACAGGATAAGATTCTCTCGTTGGCCCAAAGGTTACGGAGAGAACAGCGCGCAAAACATATACCGCCGTCAATACGATTCCGAGAGTCCCGACTGCAGCAATGACCGGCATCACCTTGAAAAGCCCGAGAAAGGCCAGAAATTCACTGATAAACCCCGACATGCCCGGAAGCCCAAGCGACGCCAGTCCCCCGGCGAGAAGGACGCCTGCAGTGACCGGCATGGCGCCTGCAAGCCCGCTGTAGTCTTTTAAATCTGAAGAACCCGTCCGTTCGTACAGCACTCCTATCAGGAAGAACAGCAGAGCGGAGATCAATCCGTGAGAGATCAGCTGAAATATGGCTCCCTTTAATCCGGCTTCATTCATGGCGGCAAAGCCGATCAGTACGATTCCCATGTGAGAGACAGAAGAGTAGGCCAGTACTTTTTTCAAATCCGTCTGTACAATGGCAAGAAAAGCACCAAAAAGAAGGTTGATCACTCCCAGGACCGCGATCCAAACCGCCAGCTGTTTAAATTCAGCAGGAAAGAATCCGATTCCGAACGTAAAGAGCCCGTATGCTCCAATCTTCAAAAGAATCCCTGAGTGGATCATAACGATGGAAGGCGGTGCTTGAACGTGCACCCTTAGCATCCATGTATGAAGGGGCACAATCGGCAGTTTAATCCCAAAAGCGACGAGCAGGGCAATAAGGACTGACATTCGGAACGTGCTTCCGAGACCCGGATAGCCATTTGTGCTGAGTATTTTCGCAAGTTCCCCATAATTGAGCGTTCCTGCTCTCATAAAAAGGGCTACGAATACAATGAGCAGAATGGCAGAACCGATTCCGTTATAGATCAAGAAGCTGTATGCCGCCTTTTCCCTGTCCGCATACCCCCACCTGCCGATCAGGAAGAACATCGGAATCAGCGTGATCTCAAAGAAAATGAAGAAGAGAAAGAGATTTTGAGCGGCGAACACCCCTAACATACCGAGCTCCAAGATCAGAAAGAAGATGAAATAACTTTTCCAGTCACGCTTGACGGTCCATGAACCTACGGCTGCCAGAACAGAAATAACAGCCGTGAGCAGCATGAGGACAATTGACAGGCCATTAGCGCCCACTTCATACCTAATAGAAAAATAGGCGGCATCTCCCGTTTTAAGCATTTTATAGGAGATCCAGTTCACCTGTTCAGCAAGCTGGATTCCAGAAGCCGAACGTTCAAAGGAGGCTGCTGCGATGACCGCGATCAGCATGGGAAGAAGTGCACCGAGCAGGCCTGCGAGTTTTAGGGCTCTCTCATTTTTGGAAGACAGTAAACTTAGAGCAAGAATACCGGCCAGCGGAGAAAACACCAGGATGGAAATCAGGTGGCTCATGAGAAATACCCCCCTGCCGCAGCAAAGAATAGTAGGATAATAACGAGGCCTGCAACAGCGACGGCACCGATTCTCTGCACCTGGCCATCGTACATATAGGAACCTCTTTTACCAAGCCATTGAATGAGGCTTACCGTTCCGTTTACAGCCCCTTCAACGAGGTACCGGTCAACATAGCTCCAAAGGCAGCTAAATCCCGTTGTTCCTCTGACAACCGTGGCGTCATAGGCCTCATCCACATAATACTTGCGGTAAACGATCGTGCTGAGAGAAGGCAGAGAACGCGACAGCCAATTTCTCGACAGTTTCTTTTTACCGTACATGAGATAGGCCAGTAAGATTCCAGCCAAGGATACCGCCGTAGCAAGAATCGGAATCCAAATCGGCCCATGCTCTCCTTCTGCAGCGAACCGGACAGGGCCGTGGCTTAAATAATCTGCTAAAAAGGTTCCGAACCATGGGGTATTTAAATAACCAGCCAAGACAGCCAGGACACCGAGAACCGCCATTGGAAGGATCATCGGGCCATCGGATTCCCCCACCTTCCCATGCTCTTGGCTTGGGCTTCCTGCGAATACCATAAAAAACAGGCGGAACATATAAAAGGCGGTAAAAAAGGCAGCGAGTACAGCGAGAACAAATAATCCATATCTTCCATCCCCGTAGGTTGCCATTAAAATTTCATCTTTACTGAAAAAACCGGAAAAGAGCGGAAAACCGGAAATGGAGAGTGCTCCAATCAAAAATAAAGGAGCTGTAATTTTCAGCTTTCTCCAAAGACCGCCCATTTCTTCAATATTTTGTGTATGTACAGCATGGATTACACTCCCCGCAGCCAGGAACAGGAGAGCCTTAAAAAACGCGTGAGTCATCAGATGGAAGACTCCGGCTGTATAGCCGCCGGAACCGAGGGCGAGCATCATGTAGCCAAGCTGGCTCACGGTGGAATAGGCGAGCACCCGTTTAATATCCTTCTGCATCAGACCGATGGATGCGGCAAATATAGCGGTAATCCCTCCAACAACGGCGACGGTGGTCATGGCCGCAGAGGAAGCTTCAAAAAGCGGATACATGGCGGCCACGAGATACACACCTGCAGCGACCATCGTTGCTGCGTGGATCAGCGCAGACACTGGCGTTGGACCTTCCATCGCATCAGGAAGCCATGTATGAAGCGGAAGCTGCCCCGATTTACCGACTGCTCCTACAAAAATAAGAATGGCGATCAGCGTTATCATATCCGAGGAAATCGTTCCGTCGGCTATCGCTTTGAAAATCTCATCGTACTCAAAGCTTCCAGCCTGCCAGTATAGGAGGATGATACCGATAAAGAGTCCAACGTCTCCGATCCTGGTCATGATAAAGGCTTTTTTCGCAGCGGCTTTCGCTTCCGGCTTAAAATAATAGTATCCGATGAGAAGAAACGAACCTAAGCCTACCAGTTCCCAGAACATATAGACCTGAAGCAGGTTAGGGGACAGAACAAGCCCCAGCATCGCAAAGGTAAAAAGACCCAGGTAGGCAAAAAACACATGGAAACGGTCATCTCCACGCATGTAACTCTTCGAGTAGACATGTACAAGAAAGCTTACGAGCGTTACGATGACAAGCATCAACGCATTCAGCGGATTGATTTCGTATCCCATCGTTACGGCATGTTTTCCGATCGACAGCCATACTCCTTCTGCCTTGTAAGACTCCCCGCCCCATTGGCCGAGCATTACAGCAGCAGCCAGCATCAAGGATAGCAAGGTTGCTCCGATACCGGCGTAGGCAGAGGCTTCTTTTAGTTTTTTTCCAAAAAGTAAAAGAAGGATGAAGGATAGCAGCGGTAACAGTGGTATCAGCCAGGCATTCTGCATCATCTTTTCCAACCCCTTTTTAGCGCTTCATAATATCCATTTCATCCACATTAACGGTCTTGCGGTTTCGGTACAGGGCCATCAGAATGGCCAGCCCTACCGCCGCTTCAGCAGCCGCAACGGTGATGGTAAAAAGTGAAAAGATCTGTCCGGTCAGGCCGGGTTTGGCGCCATACTTAGCAAAAGCAACAAGGTTAATGTTAACTGCGTTCAGCATCAGTTCAATGGAGATGAGCACGATGACTGCATTTCTTTTCGTCAGCGCTCCAAACAGCCCGATGCAGAACAGGATCAGGGCCAGTACAAGGTAAACGGACAAAGGAATACTATTCATTTTTCAGCCTCCTTCTCTTCGTCCCTTTTCGCAAGCACAATCGCTCCGACCAAGGCCACCAATAGAAGGACAGACGTCAGTTCAAATGGAATGATGTACTTTGAGTAGAGTTCGACCCCAATTTTTTTGGTGTTCTCAATGTGTAAATCAGCCGCCGGTGATCCGAGGCTGAGACGGTTTATGCCAAAAAACATAATCAGGAAAAAGAGCGCTACTCCTGCTCCTGACAATAAAACGGTCATCCTTGGCATTTTTGATGCCGTATCCCGTTCATGGCGGGTGAGCATGATCCCAAACAGCATGATGATCGTGATGGCACCAGAATAGATCAGCACCTGGACGGCAGCCACAAATTCTGCCGACAGCGTGATGTAGATGCCGGCGATGGCCAGGAACGTGAACACCAGCGCCACCACCATATGAACCACGTTTGACAGATTAATCATCAGTACACCGCCAGCTATGGCAGCCAAGGCCAGGATAAAGAAAGCAATCATTTCTCCTGTCATGCTTTATTCTCCTTCCTCACGTTGCTGTCGTTCTCATCGAGCCAAAGCAGATCTTTGAACAGTTCATCCCGGCTGTACTCCGCCAGTTCGAAATTGTTGGTCATGACGATTGCTTCAGTCGGGCAGACTTCTGTACAAAGATCGCACAGAATGCAGATCTCAAAATTGATGTCATACGTATCAATGATTTTCCCTTTTTTCCCTGGGTCGGGATGGGGCTTGCCAGTCAGCTGAATACAGTCTGTCGGGCAAATGTTCGCACACTGATTGCAGACGATACATTTTTCCGGATAGAATTTCTGAATGCCCCGGAAACGGTCTGGCATCTGAAGAGGGACATCCGGATATTGTGTTGTCACATTCTGCTTCGTCAAATTACTGAGCGTATATTTTAAGCCCTTTGCAAGACCTTTCACCTCACACCACTCCTTTTTTGCTGGACCTATCTTAAGAAGAGTTCTTTCACAACGGCACTGACAAAGATGTTGAGTAAAGCGACCGGCAATAGTACTTTCCACGCAAACTCCATGAGCTGATCGGCTCTCAAACGAGGCATTGTTCCCCGGATCCATATCATAAAGAAGACGATCACGCTGAACTTCAGGGCGAACCAGATGATCCCCGGAATAAAGCCCAAAAACGGGATCGGCTTCCATCCGCCAAGAAAAAGGACGGTCGTTAAAGCAGCCATGGCAAAAAGATATACATACTCCGTAAGCATAAAGAAAGCCCAGCGAAAGCCTGAATATTCTACGTGATAGCCGGCGACCAGCTCAGATTCGGCCTCCGGCAGGTCGAACGGGGTACGGTTCAGCTCAGCGATGGAGGAGATGAAAAAGACGATGAAGCCGAGCGGTGACAGAAAGATATAAGCCACCTTTTCCTGTCCGTTCACAATGTCGGTCAAATTAAGGCTTCCACTGAATAAAATCACCCCGATCACCGAGATGACCAGAGGAATCTCATACGAGATCATCTGGGCCGCAGACCGCATTCCCCCTAGAAGCGAGTATTTATTGTTGGAAGCCCATCCGGCCATTAAAATCCCTACCGTGGTAATACCTGATATGGCTATGTAATACAGAAGGCCGATGCTGAGATCGGAAAACTTCAGGTGCTCAGAAAAAGGAATCGCCGCTAAAACCATGAACGCCGGAGCAAAAGCGAGAACCGGCGCCAGAATAAAAAGCGGTTTATCGGCAAGCTTCGGTATGGTGTCTTCCTTGATCAGCAGCTTCAGCACATCTGCCACGGTCTGAAGAAGACCGAAACGCCCGCCGACCCGGTTTGGCCCCGGGCGAAGCTGCATGAACCCCAGTACTTTTCGCTCTGCCAAAATGGCATACGTGACAAATCCGAGAACGATAACCAGCAGGCAGGCTCCTAAACCGAAAAAGATGGCCGCATGGATCCAGCCTGGAGGCGAGGATAACAAATGATTCATCATCAGCCGTCCACCTCCCCTAACACGATGTCGATTCCACCCAGTATGGTAATCAGGTTTGAAATGTTTTCCCCTACAAGGAGCTTTGGCAATATTTGAAGGTTATAAAAAGAAGGCCTTCTGAATTTCAGGCGGTAGGGCTCCTTTTTCCCTTCCGAAGCAATATAACAGCCGATCTCCCCGCGCGGCGACTCGATCCGGACGTAAGCCTCTCCTTTTGGCGGCTTGATGATCTTTGGCACCTTCGCCATGATCTCCCCGTTTTCAGGAAACTGCTCCACCGCTTGCTCCACAATTTTTAAGGATTCTTCAATCTCTGCCATCCGGCACTGATAGCGGGCCCAGGCATCCCCGCTGTCAAAAGCGGGAACATCAAAGCTGAACCGGTCATAGATGGAATAGGATTCGTCTTTTCTCAAGTCCCAGCTAATCCCCGTACAGCGCAGGTTAGCTCCGCTCAGTGAGTAATCGAGGGCCTCTTCCTTCGAATACAACCCAACACCTTTTACACGGTTCAGGAAGATTTCATTGCCGGAAACGAGGTCGTGATATCCCGACAGCTGCTCGCGCATGTAAGGAACAAATTCCCTGATTTTCTCGATCCAGCCTTCCGGGGCATCCCATTTCACACCGCCAATCCTCATGTAATTGAACGTAAGACGTGCCCCTGATATTTCGTTCAGCAGCCCGATGATCGCCTCTCTTTCCCTGAAGGCATATAGAAAAGGGCTCATTGCTCCGATATCCAGAAGATATGTTCCAAACCAGACAAGATGACTGGCAATGCGGCCAAGCTCCATCACAAGAACACGAAGATATTCCGCCCGTTCAGGGATTTCAAGGTTCATCATCGTTTCCACCGCATGGCAGATCACATAATTGTTCGTCATGGCCGCAAGGTAATCCATCCGGTCGGTATACGGAATAATTTGTGTGTATTGAAGGTTTTCCGCGAGTTTCTCTGTCCCGCGATGAAGATATCCAATGACCGGTTGGGCTTCAATAATGGTCTCTCCGTCGATTTTCAGCACGATCCGGAACACCCCATGGGTGCTCGGATGCTGTGGGCCGACATTCAGCAGCATTTCCTCCGTGCGAATCACCGGCTACACCTCCACATCATACGGTTCATAATCTTTTCGAAGCGGGTGACCCACCCAATCGTCGGGCATCATGATTCTCGTTAAGTTCGGATGACCGGTAAAAGTTATGCCCAGCAGGTCGAAGGCTTCCCGTTCCGGCCAGTCAGCCCCCGCCCAAAGAGGGGCGAGCGAATCGATCACTGCTTCTTCTCTGTTGATTTTTACTTTTAATGCAACGGGACTGCGATGCGAGTAGGAATAAAAATGGTTGTAGACTTCTAGATGAGTTTCAAAATCTGTGGCGTGAAGTTCTGACAAATAATCAAAACGAAGTTCTCCGTGGTGTTTTAAAAGCTGTGCAACTTTAAAATATGTATCCGGTTTGGCAACGAGGGTCGGAACGTCCCTGGAAAGCCGGTTGATGTAGCTGTCTTCAAGCACATCCTCTCCCAATGCCTTTTGGATTAGGCTGACATAACGATCAAGGAGCGGCTGCAGGGGGGATGGTTTTTGTTCCTCAGCAGGCTCCTCGGCCTTCGTCGCGGCAGCTGCCGCTTTTGCTCTTGCAGCGGCGGCGGCTTTCGCCTTGGCGGCCGCAATTGCCTTTGCTTTTTCATCGGAAGGGCCAGATGAATCTCCCGCTCCCTCTCTCGCTGCTTTCGCTTTGGCAGCAGCTGCCGCTTTTGCCTTCGCTGCTGCGGCGGCCTTTGCTTTCGCTGCCGCCTTTGCCTTTTCATCGGCTGCGGGATCAGACGGGTCCCCCGCTCCCTCTCTCGCTGCTTTCGCTTTGGCAGCAGCTGCCGCTTTTGCCTTCGCTGCTGCGGCAGCCTTTGCTTTCGCTGCCGCCTTTGCCTTATCATCAGCCAGAGAATCATTGGTACTTGGTGCTTCTTCTTTTTCTCTTAATGCTTTTAACTCTGCAGCTTTGGCTTTTGCCTCTGCAACCGCCTTTTTCTTTCGCTCTTCAATGCTCATTTCGTGGGAAGAATTTTCATTCTCCTCTTTTTTCTCGAGCGCTCTTTGTTTGGCAAGCTCCAGGGCCTTCGCTTTCGCCTCAGCTGCAGCCTGCTTTTTTAATTCAGACCCTGGAGATTTTCCATCGTTTTCGCTAGGCATGCCTTACATCACCTTCTTCCCAGTCTTCGCTTCGTAACGGATCTTCTCCTGCAATTTGTTGATTCCATAGATAAGGGCTGCAGGATTTGGCGGACAGCCGGGAATATAAACATCAACAGGAACGATTTGATCTACTCCTTTAACGACAGCATATGACTTGATATAAGGTCCACCTGCTGTAGCGCAAGAGCCCATGGCGATCACCCATTTCGGTTCAGGCATTTGATCATAAAGCCTTTTAAGAACTGGAGCCATCTTTTTTGTTACCGTTCCGGAGACAATCATGACATCCGACTGTCTCGGGGAGGTCCGGAATATGCTGCCGAAACGGTCCAGGTCATAGTGGGATGATCCTGTTCCCATCATTTCTATGGCGCAGCAGGCAAGGCCGAACGTAAGCGGCCATAGTGAATTGCTTCTTGCCCATGCTTTAATCTGTTCCAAAGTAGTTAAAAAGATATTGCGTTCAAGCTCAGCTTTTTCTTCAGGCGAAATATCCGACAGTTTCAGATCCATTTCAGCACCTTCTTTTTCCAGGCATATACGAGGCCAAGGGCGAGCATCACAATAAAAATCCCCATTTCAATGAGGGCAAACGCGCCGAGATGTTCATAGGCGACCGCCCATGGATATAAAAATACGGTTTCTACATCAAAGATGACAAACATGAGGCCAAACAAATAATATCTTACATTAAACTGGATCCAGCTTTGATGAAAGGGTTCTATTCCGCTCTCATATGTGGTTGCTTTCTCTTTTGTCGGTTTGTACGGGCGGAGCAGGCGCCCTGCCGTTAATGCCCCAACCGGCAAAAGAATACCCAAGGCGAGAAAGACGGTTACAACAAGGTAATTGTTTTGGTAAACATGTGTTAACTCCATCCATTACCTCCCTAATCATCAGAATTTTTTAAACATTATGTAATCGTATTCATTATAGCAAATTCCAAAATTTGTGTCGACACAGGAGGGAGACTGGCACTGGTTCATTACTATACTCCTATTATATGTGCTTGTTCGGGGGATAGAATGAGGGGGAACGCAAAGAGACTGGAATGGACTTTGGCCATTCCTTGTCTCTGCGCTGAAGGGATGGATTTTAGTGGGTCTCTTTTAGCGGCAGTATGTCTGACAACGGAAACAGGAGGGTGTTTATGAGAATCCGAAAGGAAGCTGAACTGGAGTGGGCGATACAAAAATATGATGTTACGGCGAAGGGCTGCCAGTATTACAGCAAGATCAAAAATATGTTCCATAAGGCAAGAGGGGAAGAAGATTATAAAAAAATTTCAATGCATTGGGAGAGATAGAGAGTTTTCCCTATTCCAGGAAAGCCTTTCTTAATACAGCCGAACATGTTTGGGGTTATTTCAAAAAGGCGGCTACACAGGAAGAAAAGAATCGATTCTTTTATCTGCTTGCCCCCTGCCTCCATGCCGGGCGACTTTTTGCTTTCTCAGCCTGAATCTGCAAAGCAATTGAGCTATATTAGTGTATCGTATCCCAGCCCTTATTTTGGGGAATTCTGCTTTATTGAAAAAGGTGCCAGGCACCCGCCTTTGACATATGTCAAAGAGCGGTGCCTGGCACCTAAAAAGATTAGATTGCTTCTGTGCTGTAGCTCATTTGGCGTTCGAGTTCCTCTGTGTGCTGCCTGGTTTGCTCAGGTGTCCAGCTTAAGTGTTTGGCCATCAAAGCAATTCCTTTTTCTTTCCATTGGCGTACGTAAGCAATGTCAAAGTACATCGCACTTGTACGGCGGATGAAGTAATCCGCAGGTGTTGTCGCCATCTCTTCGTCCATTGCATAGATCAATGTGGCATAGACGTTGACCGGCAATTTATTGAGATCGGCTTCTTTTTGGCCGTCCCGGATGATCTCAAACAGACGGTCAACATTGGAACCGTATTTCTTTACGAGTTGTTCCGCATCTTCCTTGCTTAAGCCGAGGTTTTGGCCCTCCGATACTTTTTGGCGGATATATTCAGGGTAGTGGCTGCTTCCTCCTACGTTCCCGCCTGATAGAACAAGGTGTTTCGTATTGCTTGTGTCGTATTTGATTCCTGCTTCCTTTTCAAGCTGGCCAGCTACGATATCTGCTACTTTTTCTGCCATTTTACGATATCCGGTTAACTTGCCGCCAGCAATCGTGATCAATCCTGAAGGTGAGAAGAACACTTCGTCTTTCCTTGAAATTTCAGAAGGATCCTTTCCTTCTTCGTGAATCAATGGGCGTAATCCAGACCAAGAAGATTCGATGTCTTTTTCAGTCATTTTCACGTCCGGGAACATGAAATTGATCGCTTTTACGACATAATCAACATCATCATGCGTAATTCTTGGATTTTTTAAATCCCCTTTGTAATCCGTATCTGTCGTACCGACATACGTTTTGCCTTCACGAGGAATCGCAAACACCATTCGTCCGTCTGGTGTGTCAAAGTAAACCGCTTGGCGGAGCGGGAAGCGCTCCTGGTCAATCACAAGGTGGATTCCTTTTGTATGGTGAATTCTTTTTCCTTTTTTGGATTTATCGATATCGCGCAGTTCATCGACCCACGGACCCGTTGCGTTTACAATTTTTTTCGCATGGATTTCGTGCACTTTTCCGGAAACTGTGTCTTCAGCTTTTACACCCAGTATCTTGCCGTCGTTGTCATAGATGAAATCTATGACTTTAATATAGTTGACTGCTTTTCCTCCGCGGTTCACCGCTTCTTTCATGATCTCAAGGGTTAGACGGGCATCATCTGTTTTATACTCTACATAATAACCGCCGCCAAGCAGATCTTTATTTTTCAAAAGGGGTTCGCGGTTCATGGTTTCGTCCTTGCTCAGCATCTTTCTGCGTTCTTTTCGTTTTACACCTGCCAAGAAGTCATACACCTTTAAACCAATGGATGTAGAAAACTTGCCGAACGTTCCTTTTTTATAAAACGGAAGAAGCATCCATTCTGGTGTAGTAACATGCGGGGCATTTTCATAAACGATCGCACGTTCCTTCCCCACCTCTGCAACCAGACCGACTTCAAACTGTTTTAAGTAGCGAAGTCCCCCATGGACAAGTTTAGTAGAACGGCTGGACGTGCCTCCGGCAAAGTCCTGCATTTCCAAAACGCCGGCTTTCATTCCGCGAGTCGTGGCATCAAGCAGAATTCCTGCCCCTGTTACACCGCCCCCGATGACTAACAAATCAAGGGAAGCGTTCTTCATATCTTCTATATATTGTTCCCTTTTATTGCTTGAAAATTGATTACCCATATCACGCCACTCCTTCTTTTTTCCATCTATTTATTCTTTTCCTAAATTACGTCATTTAAAGCGTTTTTTTGGAGGGAGAACAAAAAAAGAGACCACAATATCCCTGAACCTATCTCAGGGTATTGAGGTCTCTCCGTAGCTCCGACCATTATTAACTTAATGCTATCATAACAAGTTATGATGAAATTTGCAAATGTTGCGCTTTTATTTAAAAACTCGTGCTGCCTCAACGGCTTTTTTCCAGCCCTTGTATAGGTCCTCGCGTTCTTTTTCTTCCATGCTGTAATCAAAGTCTTTTTCGACCTTCCATTTGTCAGCAATGGCTTCGCGTCCGCTCCAGAATCCTGTCGCAAGACCAGCAAGATATGCCGCTCCTAAGGCTGTCGTCTCGTTGATCTCCGGACGTTCTACCGGAACACCGAGAATATCCGCCTGGAACTGCATGAGGAAATTGTTCTTCACCGCTCCGCCATCTACACGAAGCTTTTTCAGTTCAATGCCGGAATCAGCTTCCATAGCTGTTAATACATCACGAGTCTGGTAAGCAAGTGACTCCAATGTTGCGCGAACAAAGTGTTCCTTTTTCGTTCCGCGTGTCAAACCGAAAACAGCTCCTCGTGCTTCGCTATCCCAATATGGCGTTCCGAGCCCGACGAAGGCCGGTACCACATATACCCCATCAGAAGAGGTTACACGTTCAGCAAGCTCTTCACTTTCGGGAGAAGTGCGGATTAGCTGTAGACCGTCACGAAGCCATTGAACAGCTGATCCCGCTACAAAAATACTTCCTTCAAGCGCGTATTCCACTTTTCCATCTATGCCCCACGCGAGTGTCGTCAATAGTCCATGCTCTGAACGCACTGCTTTTTCTCCGGTATTCATCAGCATAAAACAGCCGGTTCCGTACGTATTCTTCGCCATTCCTGTTTCAAAGCAGGCTTGCCCGAATAGCGCGGCCTGCTGGTCACCGGCAATCCCTGCAATCGGAATACTTTCACCAAAGAAGTGATAGTCGATTGTATGACCGTACACTTCTGACGAGGATTTCACTTCAGGAAGCATAGAAGAAGGAACACCAAGGATATCAAGCAGTTCCTGATCCCATTTCAAATCATAGATGTTGTACATCATCGTTCTGGACGCGTTGGAATAATCAGTAACGTGGGCTTCCCCGCCGGTCATTTTCCACAAAAGCCATGTGTCGATCGTTCCAAAGAGCAAATCGCCTTTTTCTGCTTTTTCACGTGCCCCTTCCACATTATCCAGGATCCATTTGACTTTTGTACCTGAGAAATAAGCATCGATCAGCAAACCGGTCTTGTCTCTGAATAGGTCGTTATGGCCTTGCGCCTTCAATTCTTCACAAATATCTGCCGTCTGCCGCGATTGCCATACGATCGCATTGTAAATCGGCTTCCCGGTAGTTTTATCCCATACGACCGCTGTTTCACGCTGATTTGTAATTCCTATGGCCGCTATTTCTTTAGGAGAAGTATTCGTTCCTTCGAGCACCTGTGCTACTACCGCAAGGATGCTTCCCCAGATCTCCTGGGCGTTATGCTCAACCCAGCCTGGTTTCGGGAAATGCTGTGTAAATTCTTTTTGCGCTACGGAAACCACTTCGCCTTCTTTATTAAAAAGAATGGCTCGTGAGCTGGTTGTTCCCTGATCTAGTGATAATACGTATTTCTTTTCCATGGAAATAACTCTCCTTTGCAAAATTACTGTTTTTCTTTGTTATTATGTTTTTGGTTAGTTCTTGATTCTTTCACCATGGCTAAACCCCTGTGTGCCGCTTTTTCCTGCAAAGTGAGCGGCTGCCAGCACCAATGCGGAAAATACCGTCCAGCTCCAAAAGAATGCGGTTACCTTGCCTTCGAACAGTGCCTGATAGAATAATGCGCCGAAAACGCCTCCCAAAATTGGCCCGACAACAGGAATCCAGGCATACTTCCAGTTCGACCCGCCCTTGCCGCTGATCGGCAAGAAGAAATGCGCCAGTCTCGGACCGAGGTCACGCGCCGGGTTAATCGCGTAACCGGTTGTGCCCCCCAGTGACAAGCCGATCGCTACGATTAAAAATCCGACGATCAAAGGATTGAGCCCTTCTGTAAACTTATTCGCCCCGATGGATAAAAGTCCTACAAGCAAAACCGCTGTTCCTATAAACTCACTTAACAGATTCGATAATGTATGTGGAATGGCTGGATCAGTAGAGAAAACACCAAGCTTTACAGCAGGATCCTCCGTTTGTTTCCAGTGAGGCAAAAATTGGAAATATACGATAATGCCGCCTAGGAAGCCGCCAAGCATCTGAGCTGCAATGTATCCTGGAACCTGAGACCAGCTGAATTCGCCAATCGCAGCCATTCCTAAAGTAACTGCTGGATTCATGTGCGCTCCACTGAATTTTCCAACAGCGTAAACTCCCATGGTAACAGCAAGGCCCCAGCCAAGTGCAACGACGATCCAGCCCCCGCCTTCTGCCTTTGATTTCTTTAAGCTAACATTGGCAACAACGCCTCCGCCAAAAATAATTAAAATCATTGTTCCGATCATTTCTCCGAGTATCGGTGACATCCCCAACACACTCCTTCCAAATTAGACAAAAGAATGAAAACTTTCTCTTAGCGGAAAAAAAGACCAGCAAAAAATCCCCTTATTTTGTGTAAGGGCTTCCGCTGATCTCCGATTCTCCGTCAAATTATTAACTTGTCTAATATTTAATCACAGCTTGAAAACGCTGTCAATGGGTAAGGATATGGGAATTTCATGAAATGTCTAATCTACCAGAGTTCTTTATCGGAAGTGGTTACTGCCACCGCTCCGCCTTTGATCGCCAAGTCAATCTCTTCTCTCGTTCGGATCAACCCGCCAGCAAACACAGGAATCCCGGTTTTTTCATGAACTTCCGTGATGATGTTCGGCATCAATCCAGGCAAAACCTCAATGAAATCAGGCTGTGTTTTTTCGATGATCTTGTAGCTGGTTTCAAGTGCGATCGAATCGAGAAGAAATAAACGCTGAATGGCCGTCAAACCCTTCTTTTTTGTCGTTGTGATCACATTCGTACGGGTTGAAATGATGCCCGCTGGTCTGATTTCCTGACAAATAAATTCTGCTGCATATTCATCTGCCTTTAACCCGCTTATTAAATCCGCATGGATAAACAGCTTCTTTTTGGCCTGTCCGGCGATTTTCACCATGTTTTTCAACTGGGCGATATGGCTGTCCAGAATCACGATGTAGGTATACTGGCTGTTCAACAATTGTTCGAGTTCTTTCCATTTTCGGACCGCCGGTAAAATGGTTTGGTTTTGAAAGCTCATTTTTTTCCTCCAAAATGCGGGTTTCCTTTATTATATACTCTTTCGCAACAAAAAAGAAAACCGTCCTTACAGGAGGGGTTCAAACCGATCATGAAAATAGAAAAACCTCCCCGGCCAAAGCCAGGGAGGCTGCTTGCTTTTTTATCTGCGGCTCGCGACATCAATACGGTTAACCGCACGCCGAAGAGCAAGCTCTGCTCTTTGGTGGTCGATATCGTTTTGACTCGTTGCCGCCAAACGGCGCTCAGCACGCTCTTTAGCTGCTTGCGCACGTTCCATTTCAATCTCGCTGGCTAGCTCAGCCGATTGAGCAAGAACGGTTACTTTTTCAGGCCGGACTTCGATAAATCCACCGCTAACGGCCACATATTGTGTTCTTCCATCCTGATGCACACGTACAGCACTGATGGTTAAAGGAGCAACCAACGGAATATGTCCTGGCATAACACCCAGCTCTCCGCTTTTCGCTTTTGCGCTGACCATATTCGCCGTTCCTTCAAACACTGGACCATCAGGGGTGACTACACTTACTTCTAACGTTTTCATTTCGTCTTACCCCCTTATAGGTTTAGACCATTGTCTTCGCTTTTTCAACAACTTCATCAATAGAACCTACAAGACGGAATGCATCTTCTGGAAGGTCATCGTGCTTGCCATCAAGGATTTCTTTGAATCCTCGGATCGTTTCTTTAACTGGTACATACGAACCTTTTTGACCAGTAAACTGCTCGGCAACGTGGAAGTTTTGAGAGAGGAAGAACTGGATACGGCGCGCACGCTGTACAACCAATTTATCTTCTTCAGATAACTCGTCCATACCGAGGATCGCGATGATATCTTGTAATTCTTTATAGCGCTGCAATGTTTGCTGGACTTGGCGTGCCACATTGTAGTGTTCTTCTCCAACAACTTCAGGAGTAAGTCCGCGTGAAGTGGATGCCAATGGATCTACCGCAGGGTAAATACCCATAGCTGTCAATTTACGCTCAAGGTTAGTCGTTGCATCCAAGTGGGCAAACGCTGTTGCCGGAGCCGGGTCAGTATAGTCATCAGCCGGTACATAGATCGCCTGGATGGATGTTACAGAACCCTTTTTCGTGGATGTGATACGTTCCTGCAATTGACCCATCTCTGTTGCAAGAGTCGGCTGGTAACCTACCGCAGATGGCATACGGCCAAGAAGGGCAGATACTTCAGAACCTGCTTGCGTGAAACGGAAGATGTTATCAACGAAGAACAATACGTCTTGTCCTTCTTCATCACGGAAGAACTCAGCCATTGTAAGCCCGGATAGTGCTACACGCGCACGCGCTCCAGGCGGCTCGTTCATCTGTCCGAAAACCATCGCTGTTTTCTTAATAACACCGGAATCAGTCATTTCGTGGAAAAGGTCATTTCCTTCACGAGTACGTTCACCAACACCAGCAAATACGGAAAGACCGCCATGCTCTTGTGCGATGTTGTTGATCAATTCCTGGATGAGTACAGTTTTACCTACACCCGCACCACCGAAAAGACCGATCTTACCACCCTTAACGTAAGGAGCGATAAGGTCAACGACTTTAATTCCTGTTTCAAGGATTTCAGTACGAGTTGTAAGGTTTTCAAAGCTTGGTGCTCCGCGGTGAATCGGATCACGGCGAACGTCGGCAGGAACCGGTTCACCAAGGTCGATGTGGTCACCAAGCACGTTAAATACACGGCCTAGTGTCGCACTTCCTACAGGAACGGAGATCGGTTTGCCTGTATCATTGATTGCCATTCCACGTACAAGACCGTCTGTAGAATCCATCGCGATGGTACGGACAGTGTTGTCACCTAGGTGAAGGGCTACTTCTAGAGTTAATTGAACGCCTTCAGCGTCAACAGTTAATGCATTCAAAAGTTCCGGAAGACTGTCATCAAATTTAACGTCAACAACAGGTCCTAGAATCTGAGTTATATAACCTTTATTCATCGTTTCCCCTCCTAACTTCTGGCACTGGTTTGTGCCGGCATGCCTGAATGAGGCATAAAAATCTATTCGAGTGCCGCTACCCCGCCGACAATCTCGGTAATTTCCTGAGTGATGGCAGCTTGACGTTCACGGTTATACGTAAGCGTAAACTGGCCGATCAATTCGTTTGCATTGTCAGTTGCATTTCTCATCGCTGTCATACGAGAAGCATGCTCCGCTGCTTTAGCGTCCAATAACGCTCCGTAGATCAAGCTTTCAGCATACTGTGGAAGCAAGACTTCTAGAATCTCTTCTTCAGAAGGCTCGTACTCGTAAGAAGCAGTTGATGTGCTCGCTCCATCAAAGTCAGCCAGCGGAAGGACTTTCTTTTCCGTCAGCTCTGACTGGATGGCACTGACGAAATGGTTATAGTACATGTAAAGCTCGTCAAACGTTTCGTTCGCATATAGATTGACCGCTTTGCTCGCGATCGCTTTAATGTCTGCAAAAGATGGCTGGTCAGCCAGACCGGTAATGCTGTCCAAAACCGGCATGTTTCGGCTCTTAAAGAAGTTAAGGCCTACCTTACCTACAACGATGATCGCATATTCATCAGGAGACTGATGGCGCTCTTTAATCGTACGGAAAACGTGACGAAGAACGTTGGAGTTATAGGCACCTGCCAAACCGCGGTCTGCTGTGATGACAAAATATCCTGTCTTTTTCACAGGACGGCTAAGAAGCATAGGATGGCGTGCGCTCTTGCTTCCTGAAGCGATGCTGGAAACCACCTCCTGAATTTTATCCATATAAGGAACAAATCGTTTGGCGTTTTGCTCAGCACGGTTCAAGGCAGCAGCGGATACCATCTCCATCGCTTTTGTGATCTGCATTGTCTTTTTTGTTGCATCGATTCTAGCTTTAATATCTCGTAATGCCACTCGTATTCACCACCTTTTATTTAAGCTGGTTGCAGGATGCATACAGCATCCTGCAGTTATCTATTAGAAAACATTATTTTACTGTTAACACCGGATCCAGCTTCAGCCGCCAGGGACTCGAGACACTTCACTCTCTCACCCCGACACAAAAACCGTGTTGAAGCACAAGAGTTCCAGTGCTTTTCGTCCTTAAACAGCGGCTTCAGTTTTTCTTATGCAAAAACTTTCTTGAACGCTTTGATCGCATTGTCCAGCTCGTCGCCTTCTGGAAGTTTTCCAGTGGTTTTGATTTGGTCAAGAACGTCTTTAGAGTTGGTCTCCATGTAAGCATGAAGCTCTTCTTCAAAACGTGTGACATCTTCAACTGCTACATCGTCAATATATCCTCTTGTGAGGGCATAAAGGCTGGCAACTTGAAGTTCTACGCGAAGCGGTTTGTGAAGGCCTTGTTTAAGCACCTCAACCGTACGCGCACCACGGTTAAGTTTTGCTTGAGTCGCTTTATCCAAGTCAGAACCGAACTGAGCAAATGCTTCAAGCTCACGGAAAGAAGCCAGGTCAAGACGGAGTGTACCGGATACTTTGCTCATTGCCTTGATCTGAGCGGATCCCCCTACACGGGATACGGAGATACCTGCGTTGATCGCAGGACGTACACCGGAGAAGAACAGGTCAGACTGCAAGAAGATCTGTCCATCAGTAATGGAGATTACGTTTGTCGGGATATAAGCCGATACGTCACTCGCTTGTGTTTCAATGAACGGAAGCGCCGTGATTGAACCGCCGCCTAGATCGTCGTTTAGTTTCGCTGCACGCTCAAGAAGGCGTGAGTGAAGGTAGAAAACGTCCCCTGGGTAAGCTTCGCGGCCTGGAGGACGGCGAAGAAGCAAGGAAAGTTCACGGTAAGCTGCTGCTTGTTTAGAAAGATCATCATAAATGATCAAAACGTGTTTTCCATCCCACATGAACTCCTCAGCCATGGATACACCAGAATACGGCGCCAAGAAAAGAAGAGGAGCAGGCTGGGAAGCACTTGCAGAAACAACAATTGTGTAATCAAGAGCTCCATGCTCGCGAAGTGTTTCAACAACGCCAGCAACCGTAGACTCTTTTTGCCCGATGGCAACATAGATACAAATCATGTCTTGATCTTTTTGGTTGATGATCGTATCGATCGCTACTGCTGTTTTACCAGTTTGACGGTCTCCGATAATCAGCTCACGCTGTCCGCGTCCGATTGGAACGAGGGCATCGATCGCTTTGATACCTGTCTGAAGCGGCTCATGTACAGACTTACGAGCCATAACTCCTGGAGCTTTTTGCTCGATTGGGCGTGTTTTTACCGTTTCTACAGGCCCTTTTCCATCAAGAGGAAGACCAAGCGGGTTAACCACTCGTCCTAAAAGTTCAGGTCCAACCGGAACCTCCATGATACGCCCTGTACGTTTCACTTCGTCCCCTTCACGGATTTCCTGGTAAGGTCCGAGAATGATGATACCTACGTTGTTTTCCTCAAGGTTCTGGGCCATACCCATAACACCGTTAGAAAATTCAACAAGCTCACCAGCCATAACATTATCCAATCCATGCGCACGGGCAATACCGTCACCGACTTGAATAACTGTACCGACATCGTTTACTTCGATTTCAGACTGATAGTTTTCAATCTGTTTCTTTATTAAAGCACTGATTTCTTCAGCTTTAATGCTCATGAATTTCACCCCTATCTTTTTAGCCTTGCGTAGCGGCTAATTGACGTTCAATACGCTCTAATTTTCCGCGGACACTTCCGTCAAAAATACGGTTGCCGATGCGGATTCTTACGCCCCCCACGAGGCTTTGGTCAATAATATTTTCAATGCGCAGCCGCTGCTTGCCTACTCGTTTCGCAAACGTTTCCTCAAGCTGGCGTTTTTCATCTTCAGATAACAAACGGACAGAGTAGACGGTTGCATCAGCAATGCCGCGCGATTCATTTGCTAATTCAATGAATTGGCCGGCCATCTCTGTGATCAAACCTTGGCGGTTGCGGTCGATGAGCAGGAAGACCGTGTTCAGGACCGATGCCGAAATATCCGTGCCAATGATGTCTTTTACGATTTGTTTTTTCTGTTGTTCAGAAATTTGCGGGTGGTTTAAAATCCTTTCAATATCATGGTTTTGTTCCATGATGCTTTTTACAAGGCGAAGCTCAGCTTCGGCCTTATCAAGATTCTCTTTCCCTGCCACTTCAAAAAGCGCTGATGCGTAACGTTTTGCAATTACTGTCAAATCTTTGCTCATCTAGCTTCGCCTGCCTCTTGAAGGTAATCCTGGATTAACTTCTCCTGGCTGCGCTCATCTAGTTCTTTCGCAATGACTTTAGAAGCAATCATAACGGATAGAGAAGCGACTTCGTTACGGAGAGTAGCCACAGCTTTTTCTCTTTCACTGGCAATGTCAGCAAGCGCTTCTTCTTTGACACGGTTTGCTTCGCCGCGGGCAGCCTGAATGATCGCTTCCCCTTGGACTTCACCTTGTTTTTTCGCATTTTCAATGATCGCTCTTGCTTCTTCACGCGCTTGTTTTAATTCTTGAATTTGTGCAGCGAGATGCTGTTCCGCTTCTTTGCGGTTTGTTTCTGCTGCTTCGATTTCATTTGTTATATAAGATTGACGCTCTTTCATGATGCCCATTAACGGACCCCATGCATACTTGCGTAACAAGAGCATTAAGATTATGAATGCTAGTAATTGGAAGAGAATATCTCCGCCGTTAACACCACCGGTTGCAGCACCTAAAATTAAGGATTGCACGGTATTTCCTCCCTTCAATAGGTCATACATAAGGAATGGCGAAGAAAAGTTCCAGTTTTGAAACATGCTTCGCCATTATTGAGATCTTTTTAAATCTTGCTGTTATTACTTCCCAAGAACGATAAATGCAATAACAACACCGATGATAGGAAGTGCTTCAACTAACGCAACCCCGATAAACATTGTTGTTTGAAGCGTACCGCGTAGTTCTGGCTGACGAGCAACCCCCTCAACTGTACGTCCTACGATAAGACCGTTACCAATACCTGCACCTAGTGCTGCTAGACCGATTGCAATTGCTGCTGCAATAAGATTCATTTTTGTATTACTCCCTTCTATTCCCCTGTAAATTTTATTTTTTTGTTCCCGGTTATTTGGCCGGAAACGGAAATTATATTAATTAATGGTCATCAGCCACTTTATGGGCTAAATAAACCATTGTTAACATGGTAAAGATAAATGCCTGGATAGCACCTACGAAAACCGAGAACCCTTGCCATACAATCAATGGGAAGATTCCCAGGATACCAGCAAAGATACCTTGGTGTGAGAGACCCACGAGAAGGCCGAGAAGAATTTCACCGGCATAGATGTTACCGTAAAGCCGAAGACCCAGCGTAAGTGTGTTTGCGAATTCTTCAATCAGCTTTAATGGGAAGAAAAGCTTGAATGGTTTGAAGAACTCTGAACCATATGCTTTAGCACCCTTTAACTTCACTCCATAATAATGGCTTAAAACCACAACCATAACAGCGAGCGTCAATGTAATCGTCGGATCCGCTGTCGGAGACTTCCACCATAATTCATGTCCGAAAGCCACTGCAAACGGCAGTCCCAGCATATTGGAGACAAAAATGTACATAAGCAGCGTGAGTCCTAATGTTAGAAAGCGTCCGCCGGTATGCCAGTCCATTGTGCTATTAATGATTCCTTTTACAAAGTCCACTACCCATTCGAGGAAGTTTTGCATTCCGCCCGGTCTCATGGACAAGGCACGGGTAGCCAGTACAGCAATCAGGAAAACCATAAGTGATGAAACTGTAATCATCAATACGTTAGACAGGTTAAATTGCAAACCCATAAACGTATGTATCGGAGCTTCGTGTTCCACCTGTATTCACCTCTTTTCCTTTGGAGTACGTATGGTTTTAGTTAGTGAATCTATTAACATGATAATATAGACCGTCATCAATCCAATTACCACACTTAACAAATTGAAGAATTGCGGGAATCTCATGGCAATTAGCGCCGCGAGACCTCCCATGAGAAGTCTTGATAATGAGCCCATTGTCCTGACTTTCTGCTGGTTAATGACTGCTTGTCCGAGCCGCTCGATACTGGAGTACATACTCCAGAGATTAAATAGACCGAACAGGGTGCCGAATGATAAACCGAGGAAGATGGATTTGTAGGACGTTACTCCGTATCCGAGGACAAAAAAAGAGAGCATAAAGAGTGTATACTTTATGTATCTTCTGTAGGTCATGGTGTACTCGGTCATTTGCGTTCTTCTCCTGATTGGTTGGATAATAAACGGATCATGCCATAAACGCCGGCTCCAAGCCCTAGAAACAAGCCAATGATGAGGAACAAAGGACTTGTTCCCGTGAAGCGATCCAGCCACATACCGCCGAAAAGTCCAAGCAATATACCTCCAACTAGTGTTGACAATATACCTGACATTAATGCCATTGCTTTATAAGGCCGTTTCCCGGTGCTCATCGCATGGACTCCTTCCGAAATATAAGCAAGAGTTCAAAATATTAGGAAACGCGCTAGTCTCCTAGTATGAAAACCTTACCATATTCCCTTTGTAAGGATACAATAGCGGTACCTCGGTGTCAACGCAATTAGGGGTTAAATATCGTATAAATTGTGGAAAATCTGTCACAATTCCTATATGTTTATTCAAATGCTCTATAATATTGCTTTTCCTTAGGAAAATCGCGGGATATTTCACCTTATTAATTGTTCATTTATGTATAATTTTTATGTTTTTGCAAACACTTTTGAGTGATAATCGATTCCTGAGGAGGCTATCACTTGAAGCTCAATAAAACTGGATTTTTATTTGCTTTTTTTCTGATGATTTTAGGGGCATGCATGAATAATAATGCAACCGATCGGAAAAACAATGTTGAACCCCATCAGACAGGCTATTACGAAGACCAAAACCGGAACAACGGGACCAACATGTCTACCGAGCCGATGCGCCAGGATTATGCGAAATGGGGAAAAATTGCCCTGGAGCGCACGAAGGAAAAGTATCCAAACAGCACGATCAGCGACTACCAGTACGACACACGCCGTGTCAATGCCGATGGTACGGTCATTGATTTCTTTGACTTCATCGTAACGGAGAACAGAGTGGAAAAAGACGTGAAAGTGAAGGTACTGCATGATCCGGACAACGGAAAACTTATTTCCGTGGGGTTTGAGGAGATCAGCTGATTTTGTTAAAAACGGCCCTTTCGTTTGTTTCTGGATGCCCAGGAGTGAGCGGAGGGGTATTTTTGCGTTTTCTGGACAATAAAGTGACGGTGGGGCCAACTTAAGCTTTTATTATGAAATTCCTGATTTTATTATCAAAAATCTCTTTTTAATATTGAAAAAACCGATCTATTATCGAAACGGACGCATTTATTATTGTAACGGTGATACACGCCCCCCATCGACACATTCGGTACATTCATTTTGCCTGACGGGCAAAAAAAGAAGCAACCGGAGACTTCCCAGACGCTTCTTCAACTTCAATTATTTTGTTCCGAAAAGGCGGTCCCCTGCGTCACCCAGCCCAGGAACGATGTAACCGTGATCATTGAGTTTCTCATCGAGGGCTGCCAAATAGATATCAACTTCCGGATGGTCTTTATGGATCAGTTCGATTCCTTCTGGAGCTGCAACGAGACACATCAGCTTGATGCTTTTCGCTCCACGGCTCTTAAGGGAAGTGATGGCTGCAGCGGCTGAGCCTCCAGTTGCGAGCATCGGATCGATTACGATAAAGTCGCGCTCTTCTACATCGGAAGGAAGCTTGACGTAGTATTCAACAGGCAAAAGGGTTTCAGGGTCGCGGTATAAACCGACATGCCCTACTTTCGCTGCAGGAATCAATTTTAAGATGCCGTCTACCATTCCAAGGCCGGCACGAAGAATCGGTACAAGTCCGAGCTTTTTCCCAGCGATGACTTTCATCCGTGCTTCGGCTACCGGAGTTTGAATCGTAACCTCTTCAAGCGGAAGATCACGCGTGATTTCAAAAGCCATCAACCCCGCTACTTCATCTACAAGCTCACGAAATTCCTTTGTTCCTGTTCCAACGTCACGAATATGTGTTAATTTATGCTGTATCAATGGATGATCCAAAACCAAAACATTACCCATCCTGCTACCTCTCCTTTTTGACAACGGGTTCTACAACCCGAGCTTCTTTTCTTTGCACATAACCTCTTCAGCATTTTACAGAAAAAGAAGGACTACTTCAAGTTCTAAAAAACTTCCAGTAAAAAATGTCATTGTAAAGATCGTATAAAGATTGCAAGAGTTCCCTCAAACTGGTTCCTTACCTTGTTACCATTGAAGTATTAACACGGAGAAAGGAATGATAAGGTGAACAACAATCAGCCTCGCGATCCTGTCTATTTTAATGAAATTCACTTTTTAAGAGCTTTTGCATGCATCGGGGTGCTCCTTGTCCATATTTCGGCTGCTTATTATAACCATCATGGACAAGTCTTTAACTGGTTTACGTTCGGCATCAACCAGCTTGCACGTTTTGGAACGCCGACTTTTGCAGTGATCAGCGGATTTTTGCTGTTTTTTCAGGTCAGGAGAAGGGGTTTTTATGCAAAATCGTTTATCAAATCGAGGACGGCAAAAATCATTATGCCCTTTTTGATTTGGAGTCTATTCTATTTATTGATCACCAAGTATGTAGTTCATGGCTCCATTCCGGCTGACCCTAAAGAATTTCTTATAAAGTTTACTCTCGGCGAGTCGTTCTACCACCTTTATTTCATGGCAATCGTCATCCAGTTTTATCTGTTATTTCCCGTATTTCAGCTTATTAAGTCCACAAAGGCATGGGGGATTACGCTTTTCGCAACCTTTTGTATCAACGCTTATTTTTCCAGACTGAAAGATTTTTCTTTCTTTGAAAACAGGATGGATATGCTCATCATGGACCGGGTTTTTCTGCTATCCTGGATTTTTTTCTTTATGTTTGGAGGCTTCATGGCCTACCACTGGGACAGCGTAGTACGATTTACGAAAAATCGGCTGCTGCTTCTTTCTGCACTCAGCGTCCTCGTCTATGCAGGAGCTATTATGGAATATAAAATCATGGGATCTGTCGCCTCAAAGCGCATGACCAATTTAATCAACATTCCGGTATTATGCCTTGCTAGTATTGGTCTATATGTCATTATTCAAAAGCTGCCCTTTATACGTGACCGTTTATATACAGTAGGGACCCTTTCTATGGGTATTTATCTTGTTCACCCGGTTGTTATTCTTTTTGTGAGCAAAGTGATGCCGAAACAGGGCTGGCAAACCGAAACCCTGCCGCTCATGTTTGTACTTGTTTTGGCCCTCACTGTATTTCTTGTAAAACTGATTCAGCTGATGCCTTTCCATCAATATGTGATCCCCGTACCACGGCCAAAAGGAAAGCTCCATCATATGCGAAGAGACGCGGCTTAACCCTTTAAAACAAGCCGTCAATACGAAAAAAAGCAATCCTTTTAAACGGATTGCTTTTTTAGCATGATCATACTGACAGTGATGACAGCAAAAGCGGCAAAGGCAAGCATGGGGATCGTGACGAACCCAAGCCAGTTGATGTAGTCCTGTGAGCACGGCACACCCGATGTGCACACTTCAAACTCCTGGAGTGCAGGAATTTTCTGCAGTGCGATATGATAGCCTGACACAATGACACCTAAACCAGAGAGAGGCAGCACATAACGTGCAATTCTGCTGTCATGGGTATAGAACGCTACACCGAGAATGACGGCAAGCGGGTACATTAAAATTCTCTGGTACCAGCAAAGCGTACACGGGATGTAATGCAGTACCTCACTGAAATAAAGTGAGCCGATCACCGCGATGAGGGCAGCGAGCCAGCTCAGCAACAGTGGCTTGTTCATCTTACTTTTTCCCCTTAGCGGCTTCTTCTACTTGTTTCTTAAAATCGCCGTACGTGCTTCCCGTGAACTTCTTGCCGTTCACAAACAGCGTCGGGGTGGAGTCCACGCCAAGCTTGCTTACGAGCGCCTCGTCCGTTTTTACATCCTCATCATGATTGGAGCTGCCGAATGCCTTTTTCACCTTGGCCGCATCCTTCTCAGAGGTAGCCTCCGCCAGCGTCTTCACCAGGAAGTCCTCTGTAAAAATGTCCTGTTTTTCATATTTGTGGTCTATCGGCTGTTTTTTGTAAAGCAGCTCATGGAACTTCCAGAAGCTGTCGTTGCCAAGTTCTGAATAAACGGTTTCCGCAAACTGCGCCGAACGCCTTGAATCCACGTTAATGAACGGATAATGGATAAAATAAAACTTAATTTTTCCCGTTTTAATTAAATCTTTATCGACTTCCGGGAAGAATGTCATGTTGAAGTTTTTACATACCGGACATTTATAATCTCCAAATTCGATGACTTTTACATCGGCCGACTCATCACCCAGGAAAGGCTGGCCTTTATAATCAATCGAGGCACTCTGATCGGAGTCTTTCCCCTTATCGCCAAAATTCCCTGCAAATAAGACGACAATGATACCTGCAGCAATAATGCCGATCACCCAGAAAATCCAGCTTGAAGATTTTTGGTTTTTGCTGCGCACATAATTCCTCGGTTTTGCCTTGCCTTTTGATTTTGGTTTTTGCTTAGCCATCTTTTCACCTCTACTGCCTTAAATTTATTTACTAACTATTCAATCAAAGACCAGTTCTACTTAAGAGTATACAAGTTTTCTGCAATTTACAAATGAACATTCTCTTAACTTTTATAGGATTTTGGGTGGGGGTGCCGTTCTTTAAGATCAAAAAAGACGCCCTCTCCAGGACGCCTTTCTCCATTCTCTTTTCTTACTCGTAAAGTTTATACTTTCCGGCAAGGGCTGCTACACGATCGCTCGCTTCCTTCAATGTTCCTTCATCTTCAGGATTTTTCACAACGAGAGCAATCAGGGATGCAATTTCATCCATGTCTTCAAGTCCGAAGCCGCGGGATGTAACAGCAGCTGTTCCGATACGGATTCCGCTGGTGACAAACGGGCTTTCTTGATCGAATGGAATGGTGTTTTTGTTAACGGTAATCCCAACATCATCCAATGCTTTTTCCGCAATCTTGCCGGTAATGCCCAGCTTGCTGACGTCGATCAGAATCAAGTGATTATCCGTGCCTCCGGAGACAAGAGTGATTCCTTGTTTTTCAAGGGATTCAGCCAGCCTTTTTGCATTATCAACAATTTGTCCTGCATAGGCATTGAAGTCCTCGCTCAACGCTTCACCGAACGCGACAGCTTTAGCCGCAATCACGTGCATAAGAGGTCCCCCCTGGATTCCAGGGAAAATGGACTTATCAATCTTCTTGGCAAACTCTTCTTTACACAAAATCATTCCGCCTCGTGGACCGCGCAATGTTTTATGTGTAGTTGTTGTTACAAAATCAGCGTAAGGCACCGGATTCTCATGAAGTCCCGCTGCCACTAACCCAGCGATATGAGCCATATCTACCATGAGGTAGGCTCCAACTTCATCGGCGATCTCACGGAACTTTTTGAAATCAATTGCTCGTGGATATGCGCTCGCACCTGCAACAATGACCTTCGGCTTGTGCTCAAGCGCTTTTTGGCGGACATCCTCATAGTTGATCAAATGAGTGTCTTTGTCCACTCCGTACTCGACAAAGTTATACAATACGCCGGAAAAGTTAACCGGGCTTCCGTGGGTCAAATGACCTCCGTGGGAAAGATTCATACCGAGAACCGTATCACCTGGTTCTAATACGGTAAAATACACAGCCATGTTTGCCTGTGCACCGGAGTGAGGCTGAACGTTGACATGTTCCGCTCCAAAGAGCTTCTTGGCACGGTCTCTTGCTAAATCTTCGGCTACGTCAACATATTCGCATCCTCCGTAATAACGGCGACCTGGATATCCTTCTGCGTACTTATTGGTCAGTACGGACCCTTGAGCCTCCATTACCGCTTGACTTACAAAGTTTTCTGATGCAATAAGTTCAATTTTATTCCGCTGACGACCTAGTTCGTCCTGTATAGCAGCAAAAACTTCTTGATCTTGAACAGCTAGCTTTTCCAAGTGTGTGCATCCCCCTCGTGTAAAAGTCCTAATTCAAACCCATTGTAACACAGCCTCCAGGGGATTTGTTATGTCTCTTTTAATTTAAAACGGAGTAGGCGCTTCCAATTTTTTTAGTACAGCAAAAACAGTCCCCTCCAAAAAGAGTGAACTGCTTCTGTGATTATTGTTCGAGCCTTTTTCTTTGGAAATCTGCGATTTTTTTATAATCGTCCTCCAGGCTGCGTGATACAGAGAGGAAGATGGACATGAGCTCCTGATACGTTTCGACATTGTCAGGATTAGGCTTATGCTGATGTGTGCTGCCGACCATCTCAGACACGATGGAGAAATCATCAATTTCTTCCAACGCATATAATCCAAGGATGACCGCACCAAGGCATGAGCTTTCAAAGCTTTCCGGAATGGTCACATCCTGATTGAAGATGTCAGCCATCATCTGGCGCCAAAGCTCAGAACGGGCAAAACCTCCTGTTGCCTGCACTCCTTTTGGAATGCCAATCAGTTCTTGAAGGGCAAGCATCACACTGTACAGGTTAAAAATAACTCCTTCAAGCACCGCTCGAATCATATGCTCTTTTTTATGGTAGAGCGCCAGCCCGAAAAACGACCCTCGCGCATCAGCGTTCCATAGCGGTGCCCTTTCTCCTGCCATGTACGGATGAAATAAAAGTCCGTCAGCACCTGGAGAGACCTTTTCTGCAATCCCTGTCAGCATTTCGTACGGATCCACTCCAAGGCGCATAGCCGTCTCTGCCTCAGCAGCGCCGAACTGGTCTCTCACCCAGCGGAACGTCATTCCTCCGTTGTTTACAGGACCACCAATCACCCAATGCTTATCTGTCAGGGCATAACAGAATGTTCTTCCTTTTTGGTCGGTGACCGGCTTGTCACTTACCGTACGGATGGCACCGCTCGTGCCGATCGTAACGGCGACAACACCCGGCTCGATGGCGTTCACCCCAAGGTTGGAAAGGACACCGTCACTGGCACCGATGATAAAAGGAGTTTCCGTTCGGATGCCCAGACTGTCGGCAAGTTCAGGCGCAAGCCCTTTCACAGCATGGGTCGTTGGAACGAGGGTTGAGAGTTTTTCACTCGTAATGCCGGCAATATTCAACGCTTCCTCATCCCATTTCAATTTTTCCAGATTCATCATTCCTGTTGATGAAGCGATGGAATGGTCGATCAGAAACTCACCGAAAAGCTTGTAAAAGACGTACTCCTTAATCCCGATGAACTTGTGGGCAAGCGAATACGCTTCATTCAGTTCATGCTTCATCCAAAGCAGCTTCGAAAGCGGGGACATCGGATGAATCGGTGTACCGGTCCTTAAGTAAACCTCATGCCCGTTCAATTCGTTCTTAATGATTTCCGCGTAGGAAGCGCTTCTGTTATCTGCCCACGTAATGCTCCTCGTCAATGCGTTTCCTTTAGCGTCCACCGCAATGACACTGTGCATCGCTGAACTGAAGGAAATCAGTTCAAGATCATCCGGAGAAATGAGACTTTCCGCCATATTCTGTTTTATACAAGTAATCACAGCCCTTAAAATCTCCTCCGGCTCCTGCTCTGCAGTTGACGGCGTGGGGCTTAGCAGCGGATAGCCAACTGTATGCTGTGAGACGACCGTTCCTTTTCGGTCAAATATAACCGCTTTTGTGCTCGTCGTCCCGATGTCTACACCCATCAAGTACTTTTTTGAATCCATACGTACCATCCTTTCCGATCTTGCACTTGCCTGCCTATAGCTTAGTATGTTACCAAGATTGATTAGAAATTACGATAAAAAGAAAAGCGCGAGCGCCCTGCTAAGGTTCGACAAGAGTGAAGCGACCAATGATGAAAAGAAGATCATACTTTTCATCTATCGAGAACCTATGCTGAGCCAGACTCAAAAAGAGAGGGTGACAATTTTAGAATCAGTCACCCCCTTGGCTACGAGATTATTTTTTTACCACTGCATGGCCGCCGAATTCATTGCGGAGAGCAGCAACTACTTTACCTGTGAACGTATCGTCCTCAAGAGAACGGTAGCGCATCATCAAGGAAAGCGCGATAACCGGTGCCGGAACTTGGAGGTCAAGAGCAGCTTCAACTGTCCATTTTCCTTCTCCAGAAGAGTTCATCACACCTTTAATGCCTTCAAGCTTAGGATCTTTAGAGAATGCGTTCTGAGTCAATTCCATGAGCCATGAACGGACCACAGAACCGTGGTTCCACATTTTCGCAACCGCTTCATAGTCATAATCAAACTGGCTTTTCTCCAGAACTTCGAATCCTTCAGCAATTGCTTGCATCATGCCGTATTCGATTCCGTTATGAACCATTTTCAAGAAATGTCCGCTTCCGACTTTTCCTGTATAAAGATAGCCGTTTTCCACGGAAAGGTCTTTAAAGACCGGTTCAATGATGTCAAATACTTCCGGCTCTGCGCCAATCATTGTACAAGCACCGTTTCGTGCTCCTTCCGTTCCGCCGCTTGTCCCAACATCGACAAAATGAAGCCCTTTTTCTTTCAGCTCTTCTGCACGGCGCAATGTATCTTTATAGTTGGAGTTTCCGCCGTCGATAACAATATCTCCTGGCTCCAGTACGTTTTTCAGTTCAGAAAGAACATCTTCCGTAATGTTTCCCGCAGGTACCATCATCCAAACTACACGCGGTGTGTTTAATCCGATGACGAGCTCTTTAATGGATTCAACGCCTGTTGCTCCGTCGTTCGCAATATTTTTCACCTGTTCCTTATTCACGTCTGTCGCTGCGACTTCGTGGCCGTGGTCGAGAAGATTAAGAACAAGGTTGTAACCCATTTTACCAAGGCCGATCATTCCGATTTGCATATCGATATGCCCCTTTCAAATTTATGAAAATTTTTTTCTTCCAAAATCATTATATACTAAAATTTTTTCCGTTTACAAGAAAATAAATTTCATATTATGATAGAGCCAGACGTCAAGGAAAAGAAAGGAAGAACGAACATGGCAGCATCTAACTGTTTATCTAAAATTCGCTCTTCTTATGGCATATTAAGCGAAAAAGAAAAAAAGATCGCTGACTTTATCCTGGAAGATCCCCAAAATATTATTCATTCGAGCATCAATGAAGTCGCAGACCATCTGGAAGTGGCCGATGCGACAGTCTTCCGGTTCTGCAAAAGGCTCGGCTTTAAAGGCTTTCAGGCTCTAAAAATTGCTCTCGCCTCTGATATCGTCGGTCCGCTTCAGGATATTCATGAGACGATTCTGGAAAGCGACACGCCTGCACAGATCGCCGAAAAAGTGTTTCAGTCCAACATCGGCACACTGGAGGATACCCGGCAGATGCTCGATGAAAAAAGTTTTCAGGCCGCCGTCGATAGCCTGCTTGCTGCACGAAAGATCGAATTCTACGGAAACGGCGGCTCAGGCATCATCGCCATGGACGCGCATCATAAATTTATCCGAACGGGCAAACCGAGCATCGCTTATACAGATACACACTTCCAGCTAATGTCTGCGTCTCAGCTTACGGAATGGGATGTGGCTCTCTTTATCTCCCATTCCGGGACGAATAAGGACTTGCTGCACGTGATGAGAGTGGCCAAAGATAATGGCTGCCGCACCATTTCTCTGACCGATTATGCGAAGTCTCCGCTTAGCGAGAAGGCGGACATCTCCCTGCACACGATCTCGAGGGAGACAGAATTCCGTTCTGAGGCGCTCTCTTCCCGGATTGCGCAGCTCAGTATTATCGACGCACTCTATGTCAATGTCATGATGGCCGGAAAAGAAGCAGCACAAAAATCGCTGCAGCGCATGCGCTCAGCGATTTCGGAGAAGAAGTTCTAGCGGGTATCTGCAGTGGTGAAGAGCTAGTTATCTTGCGGTGCGACATGAGTTACTTGCGAAAACCGCTCACTTACTTGCGAAACTGCTTGGGTTACTTGCAAAACCCGCCATTTTCATAAAAAAGCGATCCGCTCCAGCACAAAAAAACCGCCCTGATGCAGGCGGTTTTTCTCTATCTATTAAAAGCAGCGGATATCTTCTTTGGATGGATATACAGCACGTTCTCCGCCAATCAGCTTTGGCCGTGTTTTGGCCAGGGTGACATGAGCCTCGCCGATGCTTTTTACTTCCGTTCTCACAGGGACAGCCACATGCTTCAGGTGCATGCCGATAAATGTGTCCCCAATATCAATTCCAGCATCTGCTTTAATGTATTCAACGACGACTGGATCCTTTAAATGATGAAAGGCATAGGTTGCGAGCGCGCCTCCTGCCGAACGGGCAGGAACCACACGGACTTCTTCATATCGAAGCCGGTCGGCTGTTTCTCTCTCCACAACCAGTGCTCTGTTCAAATGCTCACAGCATTGGAAGGCAAGAGACACCTGTGTTTCCTCCTGAAACGCCATCACCCCGTTATATAGGGATTGAGCGGCTTCCATCGTTCCTGAAGTGCCAATTTTGCCGCCGGTCACTTCGCTCGTGCTGGCCCCGACGACCAGCAGCTGCCCCGGCTTTAATTGGGCTTGCTTCTGTAAATCTGATAATGCATGAAAGACCTGCTTCTCCACAGTTTGCAGCTGGTCACTCATCGGTTGAATCGCCCCTTCTTTAAAGGTGAGAATCGGCATCCTGCCGCTTCTGTCACCTTTTCGTTGCGGTACTGCTGCCTATTTTGTGCCCTTTGCCTCGTAATCAGAAATTTTTCCGACTCGTTTGCTGTGGCGGCCGCCTTCATATTCTGTCGTCAGCCAGACCCTTGCAATTTCCAAGGCCAGTCCAGGCCCGATGATTCTCTCACCCATGGCCAGCACATTGCTGTCATTGTGAAGACGTGTGGCTTTCGCACTGAACAAGTCGTGTACAAGGGCACAGCGGATTCCTTTTACTTTGTTTGCCGCTATACTCATACCTATTCCCGTACCGCAGATTAATATTCCCCGATCAGCCTCTCCGTTTGCCACCATTTCAGCAACCGGTATGGCGTAATCCGGATAATCTACCGAGGTGCTGCATTCGCAGCCTGCATCTTTCACTTCAATTCCCATCTCCTGCATCATGTTTACCACTTCTTGACGCAGTTCAACTCCTGCATGGTCTGAACCAATCGCTACTCTCATCTGATCCTCCTGTAAGTTCGGTAGTCTATTACGATTTTAAAGCCATTTTTCTATTGTTTCAAGGAAGACCATCTATTTATATCTTTTCCAGCAGTTTTTCAATCAGGCTTTCAAGCTCGCCTCTTGTTTCACGGTAGAGCTCGATACTGCCGCCAAACGGGTCGATGATGTCCAGTGAGGGCAGGCTGTTTTCCAGAGAAAAAATTTTTTCTTTAAATGGCTGGATCTCCGCTTCGAATTCCTCAGAAACCCCAGGCTTGTCTTTAGCATCGGCCTGTTCCCATTTATTGTGGTAGAACGCCCTGATGGTTTCGATCTCAGCATAAGCCTGATGAAGCTCTGACAGCTGTTTTTCATAGCCTTCATTCTGATAGATATATTCTTTAAGCGTGTAAACTTTGTCTACAGCCTCTGGATATTGATGGAAAACGGTATGCTTATGGCTTTCGGTCATCGTCAGGATCAGATCCGCCCAACGAACGAGCGTCCCCGTGATCGGTTTGGATTCATGGCTGAAGGGAATGCCTTTTTCCGACATCGCCGTTACTACATGGGAACTGGCTCCCGCCCCTTCAGCAGCAAAGACGCCTGCTGATCTGACTTCGACCTTTCCTTTGCCAAGATATTTGAGCAGTGCCGCCGCCATCGGGCTTCTGCAAGTGTTTCCGGTACAAACAAACAGGATCTTTTTCATGATTTCCCACCTTCATCATCAATGTCTTTATATTCAAGTATAAAAAAAGATTGGCTGGAGCGCCAATCGTTCATTCATCGTTTTTGCCATTATAAAGGAAACAGCAGTTTGATTCCGAACGCAAGCAAAATTAATCCACCCAGAGCCTCACTGTAGGAGCCGAGCCAATTTTGAACTTTTCTACCCATCATCAGCCCCCCCCATGTCAGCATCATGCTCATGATTCCAAACATGAAGATGGTGAGAAACGTGCGGGCTCCATAAATCCCCAGGCTTAAACCGACAGAGAAACTGTCAAGACTCGCACTGACAGCAAACAGCAGGAGACCGAACCCGACAGGATTTACGAACGGCTCATTCTCAGGCTTGAAGGAGGAGCGGATCATCTGCAAGCCAAGAAGAAGCAGCAAACAGCCGCCTATGATCGCTGCAATCCCGCCAAAATGAGAGGAAATCTGCTTGCCGAGCATCAATCCTGCCAGAGGCATTCCAATGTGAAACAGTCCGATGACAACACCGATTTTTACGATCTGCCTCAGTCTAAGCTGCAGCATGCCCATGCCAAGGCCGATGGAAAAGGCATCCATTCCCAGCGCAAAGGACATGAGCCAAAGCGTCAGCCACTCACCGATTGTTACGACGTCCATTTCGTTTCCCCCTCACTCCGCTAGTACAACCATATGCACGTCCAGCCATGATTAGACTCTGCGTTTACAACCGAAGAAAATTTCAAATAAAAGCAATTTTCGACTTTAGCAGGGATATGGTTTTTTTTACCGTAAATAAAGATTATAGAATAACGGAAAGAATCGGAGGGGAATTTCATGGCAGATGACGATAGATCGATTCATCCGGCAGTTGCTGAATCAAACTTTAAAGCACACCGCATGGAAGTTACTAAACAAATGAGCATGACGTTCAGGTTTGTTAAGTCCGGCCAACAGTTCATTATGACCGGATGCGGCGGCGAACTCTCTGATTCCCTGGGCTTTAAGGAAGAATGGGTGGTGGGGAAGACTCCTGAAGAAATTTTTTCGAAAGAGCTCGCTGAATTTAAAATTGATTGCTACGAACGGGCTTGGAAAGGTGAGCATATTACATATGAAGCCCAAATCAACCAGGTGCCCTTTCTTGTATCATTAATTCCAGTCTTCGAAAACGGAAAGGTGGTGGAAGTCAGGGGCTTAAGCATCGATCTCATTCACCGTGTCATGGTGGAAAGGCAGTTGGAAGAAAGTGAACAAAGGTACCGTTCACTGATCGAGCATAACATCGATGCTCTATTTTCCCTGGATTTTCAAGGTAAGTTCACGACCGTTAATGTCGCAGCAGAACAGCTGACCGGTTACTCGGGCAAAGAACTGCTCAGCATGACCTTTCATCCTTTGCTCATGAAAGAACACCTGGAAACTTCAGTGCGCGGCTTTGAGGAAGCGCTGAGGGGCACTCCAAAAACCCACGATATTATGCTGAGAAGAAAAGACGGGGAAATCCGATATGTCAATGTGACCATTACCCCCATTATCGTCAGCGGGGACGTCCTCGGCCTGTATTGCATCGGAAAAGACATCACAGAAAAGAAGAAGCAGGAAGCCGAGCTGAAGGAAACAAAAGAAACACTGGAGTCGCTTTTTACACATTCTGCAGACATGATTTCCATCTATGATTTTGACAAACAAACGATCAAGCTGAACCCGGCTTTCGAAAACACATTCGGGTGGACAGAAGAAGATTTAAAAGATTGCAGAAATCCGATTTTCCCTATTGTCCTTGATCAATATTTACAAGAATCCGTACAGATGATCCAGACGGTGAAAAAGGGAATCCCCATTAAAGGCCACGAGATGATCTGCCAGCGCAAAGACGGAACCTTGCTGAATTCCAGTGTGACACTGTTTCCCATATTCGATCAAAACGGCCGAGTATACGCCTACTCGGGTATTTCACGTGACATCACCGAAAAAAAACGCCAAGAAAAAGCATTGCGGGAGAGCGAGGAAAAATACAGAATCATCGCTGAAAATACTATGGATCTCATCGCAACGTCCGACATACAAGGAAAAATTACCTATGCTTCCCCTTCCAACAAGCTGATCCTGGGTACGGAGCCTGCAGATTATATCGGAAAAAATGCAGTGGATTTTCTTCATGATGAGGACAAAAAACGAGTGACTCACATCCTGCGGCAAATGATTGAAGCTAGAAAGCCTGTCAAATATGAAGCACGATGGAAACATAAAAACGGCTCTTACGTTGTATTGGAAACAAATGCAACACCTGTCATCAATGAAAAGAATCAGGTGGAAAGCATTGTCTTCGTCTCCAGAGATCTGACCGAACGGAAAAAAACAGAAGAAATGCTCAGAAAATCTGATAAACTTTCCGTTCTTGGCCAGCTGGCTGCCGGTGTCGCCCATGAGGTTCGAAATCCTTTAACCTCCATCAAGGGATTCCTTCAGCTGCTGCAATCGAAAGCAAAGGACCATTATGAGTACTATGATATCATGCTTTCAGAGATCGACAGGATCAACTCCATCGTCAGTGAATTTATGGTACTGGCCAAGCCGCAGGTGATCGATATGGTGCCCACCAGCATCACAGGGCTGCTGCACCATGTCATCTCCCTGATTGAAACACAGGCTATCTTGATGAACGTGCAGATTTATTTTAAGGCACACGAGGACTTGCCTTTGGTCTCATGTGTAGACAGTCAGCTGAAACAGGTATTTATCAACTTGCTTAAAAATGCGATCGAAGCGATGCCGGATGGCGGAAACGTGTATATCTCCATCAAAACAGAAGACGATGAATTAGTGGTGTCGTTCAAGGATGAAGGCTGCGGCATTCCTTTTGAAAAGCTCCCTTCACTCGGTGAACCGTTCTTTACCACAAAGGAAAAAGGGACGGGGCTCGGTCTCATGGTCTGCTACAAGATCATTGAGGACCATGGCGGAAGGATCCAGGTAAAAAGCGAACCAGGGAAAGGGAGCACTTTCAAGGTAGCGCTTCCTGTTACGCTCCCGCGTTTAGGGGGATAGGAGAAAGGTCATACTCTCCCTTCCTCTTTATTCTGGTCGGATGAAGCCCTTCAGAATCGCTTGCAGAACAGCATAGCACAGTTCTGTATCATTTATTGTGTTTTCTTCGATCTGCCGCAGACACACTTCCAGGCTCATTTCAAGAATCGTAATTTTCTCATGGGTTTCAAGGCTCTGTTGATGATGATCGATCAGCTCTTCCGTATAAAAAACATGTGCTTCTTCATTCGTTTTCCATGAGGCAAGAATCAATTTTCCAAGATAATGAATTCGGCCGCATTCATAACCTGTTTCTTCGCGAAGCTCTCTCCGGGCCGCATGATCCAGCTGCTCTCCTTCATTTACTCTTCCCCCTGGCAGCTGGATCACTTTGCTGTCCACCGGCTGCCGATACTGGCTGATCAAGATCAAACTATCCTCTTTTCTGGCGAGCATCACCACTGATTCAGGGTTTTTCATTTTAAGAGAAATTCTTCCAAAAGCATCCTCGAGCACCATCTCTTTTTCTGAAGCGTATATCATTCTGCTTTCCATCTAAACACCCCCAAACCTGAGATCCATTTCCTTTTACCATATATTCACTCTTGTTTTCTGTCCATAAAAAAAGCAGGACAGCAAGCTGTCCTGTTCTTTCAGGGGTTATTCTTTGATGATCTGCCCGCCGGCAGATTTCTCGAGCCTGTTCATAATCGCTGCGCCTACACCCGATTTCGGAAAAACTTCTCCGTAAATGATATCGACACCACTCTCATTAAATGCCCTCAATGCGTCATATAGGTGATGTGCTACACTTTCCAGCTTTCCTCGTGATCCGCAAGGAATGACCGCATCCGCTTTGTAAAAGGGAGCATTTTCTTCCGTGGTGAGCACCCCGGTTTTTAAACCGGCTCCTTTTTGCTTATCCACAAGCTCCTGCAGGAAAGAAGGGGATCCATCCACAAGGAAAAGAGGAGCATTCGGAGCATAATGGGTGTATTTCATCCCCGGAGATTTTGGGGCGGCCTGCTCATTGAGGAGGCCTGGATCCATCATGGTCTCACCTGCAACCACCTCCAGCTGCTCTTTTGTGACACCTCCTGGCCGAAGGATGACCAGTGTTTCAGCTGTGCAGTCGACTACTGTGGATTCCACTCCTACCCCTGTGACCCCGCCATCCAGGATGCCGGGTATTCTCCCATTTAAATCCTCATGGACGTGCTGGGCCGTTGTAGGAGAAGGCCTTCCCGAGACATTCGCGCTGGGAGCCGCCAAGGGGAGACCGCATTCTTTAATGAGTTTTAGAGCAACGGGATGATCAGGCATCCGAACAGCCACTGTGGATAACCCTGCGGTCACCCGTTCGGACACATCCTCTCCCTTGGGAAGAACCAATGTCAACGGACCTGGCCAGAACGCATCCATCAGTTTTTTTGCCCGTTCAGGAATGGAGGAAACCATTCCGATAAGCTGCTCACGGCTTGCCACGTGGACGATCAGCGGATTATCGCTCGGCCGTCCCTTCGCCAGAAAAATCTTCTCGATGGCTGCATCACTCTTCGCGTTTCCGCCGAGTCCGTACACGGTTTCTGTCGGAAAAGCGATCACTTCATTTTTCTTTATCCACAGGGAAGCCTGCGTAATTTGTGGACAATTTTCATCTTCCGCTATTTTTTTATCCACAGGCCAAACTTCAGTTTTATATTCCAGCATGTAAAAAATCCTTTCAAACCGCCCGAAATGTGTTCGTAAGCTTACAACGCACATCATCCACAAGTTACACACAAATGCTCCAGTAATGTGCATAACTTGTGGATAATTACTTTTCGTTCAGCGTGCAGTACAGCAGCACAACATCTTTTTCAGCCGTTTTTTTATAATGGGCGGTATTCTCGATATGGGAAGGAGTTCCTGTTGCGGATACCGGCTGAAACGACAGCGGTTCAAAAAGGTGGACAGCTTTCGTAAGCAGGTATAAGGTTTCTACTCCTTTTTCCTTACAGTATAGCAAAATTCTTTGAATCAATCGCAGAAATAGATGTTCGTTCGAGTATTCTTTCTTCATCACAAAAGATCGCAGCAACCCATCGTTTTCGACCCTTTCAAGCCCCACCGTCCCGATCGTTTCACCTTGATCATTTTCCACGACGAGATAGTTCTCGATCCCCTCTCTGATTCCATCGGTTCCAAGACCGGCCTGCTTGACCAGGTCACCGAGGCTTCCAGCCTCATGCGGCATAGCCGCCCGTAATCGAATGGTCATGGCGTTCACCCCTCTAGCATTTTTTAAAGTCTATGAAACAACCATGAAAGTTATGCAGGGAATTAAGAGAAGAGACCCCCTATCTTATCCGCAATGGTGGTGAACAAGTCTGCCAGAAAGAACTTAACATGCACCGTTTCTTCATCGGGTTTTTGCATCGCCGGAGCTTCCTGTTCTGAAGCTGAGGCTACTTCCTTTACATTCTTCTGGTCGGCTTTAACAGCATCACCGTTTTCAAAATCAAGGAAACATAGAGGAGGGAACAATACGCACCACCAGTTGGCTCCTTCTCCTTTTCCAAGTGTGATCAGTACCGCTTCATATTTTCCAGCAGGGTAGATGTAATTTCCGTACATTTTTGTCGGGAAGGCAACGTCATTGTTGAATTGAACTTTATAGGGAATGTCAAGCCCGGCATCCTTCAAATAGGACTTTACCACGTTTTCAACCTCAGGCAAATGTTTTCTGATCACTTTTTCGGCCTGATCATGAGAGTCCAATCCCCCCACCCAGGTTGTGATCTGTTGGTTCACTTTATCCCTGATTCTTCTCTTTAGTGTCTGATCCTTATCAGCATCACTGTTTGCAAGAATCCGAAGTCTGATCGCGTCACTCGGGATTTTTACAGACGCATTCATCGTAGCATTGGCTACCTTCGTTTGGGTTTCAAAAAACAGCAGCATCGCGATCAGCGACAGAAATAGTATAGTCATAAGAGATTTTTTTGAACGGTTCATTTTAAAGCTCCCCTTTCCTTTTCTATCCACAGTGTGGTCATGGAAAGGAGAAATCATACTATGAATCTAGTAAACAAATACCGAAAAAATATGACAGCAAGCGGCTGTGAAAACTGCATACTTTGTCACAAATTTATTAAACATATCAAAAAGGTCACATAATTCCTCCACAAAGGAGTGTGTCTGCTATAGTAAGGACATCCCTATCACCCCCTTTTTCATGTAGATAATGAAAACGAAGAGCCTCCCGTTACCCGCGGGAGGCTCTTTCTGTCTCATGATACCGATGCCGTTGTCAATGAATCAAGCTCCTGCCGCAAAAACCTTGCAAGCTCAAGCATGCCATATTTTCCTGCCGCCGCTTCAGCATCCGAGTTGTAATTGGTATTCGTATTAATATCATACGTAAAAATAGTACCGTCTATATCTTTTATAAACTCTATACCGGCAACATGGATTTGGTTGTCTGCCAGAACGCTCTCATAGTTTTCAATGACCTCTTCATGGAAATTCTCCACGATCTGAAATTTTGGCTTCGCCGGCGTTTCCTCTCCCACGGGACAAAAAAGATCCCCGATTTGGCAGGCATCGGCCGGACAGAGTTCAAATCCTTCAGAAGTATCCACCCGAACCGCATATACAAACTTACCTCCGACAAATTCACAGCGTGTAATATAAGATTCCGGAGAATCAATGTATTCCTGAACCAGTGTCACGCCGTCTACCGGCTCTTCAAAGTCAGGTCCGAGAACATATTCCTTCAAGCCTTGATACGAATGAAAAAGCTGTACACCAAGACCTTTTCCTGCACGGTTATGCTTGGTGATAAACGGTTTTCCGCTGAACTGTTCTGCCGCCTGAAGAATCTGATCCTTGCCGACAGCTGCAATCGTTTTCGGTGTCCTCACTCCATGAGCCTCAAGCTCCAGATATTGAGCCACCTTGCTTACCTCCAGCTGAAGCGCCCGGCTGCCGTTCAGTACTTTTCGGCCATGTGCCTCCAACCAGGCGATTACACTGGCAGCCAGTTCCGGTGCATAACGGTGTCCTCTTGTATGAGAGGAAGCACTCATACGGCTATAGAAAATGCCCTCGGGAGGTGCTTCTGCCAGATTGACCGTGCCTTGATCAAGATGCCAAGCCTCATATGGCACCTGCAGTTCGTCCAGCCTCTTGATTAAATGATTTGTCCACTCATCATTCTCGTGTATAATGTAAACTTTTTTCATGGTCATCCTCCTTATATCCTAGGTGAGTATCTGCAGGCAAAGCTTTTACACACGTTCTTTCCTAAAGCTCTCCACTAATGGCATTACCTGTTTTGAAAAACGTTCCATCTCCTCTAACTGAGGGGAGAATTGCAATAAAAGAAGTCCGAGGCCAGCCTCATCATACGCAGCAATGCGCTCCGCAATCTGCACAGGCGTACCGATCAGATTAGGCCGCAATCCACGGTTTGAAACAGAATAGTCCTGCAGCTGTATCTGCTGCTCAAGCTGTGATTTGCTCGTGAAATCTTTAAATCCTGCATAAGCGCTCGATTCCTTGACCTCTGTAATCCTTTGCAGTTCAGCCTGTGCCTCCTCTTCAGTGTCTCTGCAGATCACATAGGCGGCCATTCCAAACGAAGATAAAGGTTCTTTGCCTGTCTGCTCTCGGCGGTTCTTCATGTCTTCGATCTTAACCGCGATCTCTTCGACAGTTCCGCCGTGCATCACATAGGCGTCACAGGAGGAAGAGATCACTTGTTTTCCTCGCTCACTTTCACCGCCTGCATATAGGATAGGATTCGGACGCTGAAGAGGTTTAGGGAAGAGCTTTGTGTTGCTTAACTCATAAAACTTCCCGGAATAATTAAACGTTTCCTCCGTCCACAGCCCTTTGAGAACATCAATAAATTCCTGCGTACGCTCATACCGCTCATCATGAGCGGTAAAAATGCCTCCATACTGCCTCGCTTCTTCTTCCCACCAGGCGGAAACGACATTAAGTGTAAACCTTCCTCCACTGATCTGATCGATGTTCGCTGCCATTTTGGCAGTGACGGCAGGGTTATGGAATCCCGGTCTGACTGCTGTCATGATTTCAATTTTCTCTGTTACAGCGGCGAGTCCCGCAGCCGTTGACCAAGCCTCAAGGGAATCCTGATCCGGCCCTTTAATATCATTCAAATACAGCTCTGCGATCAGCGTAGTATCAAACCCCCACTGTTCCGCGGACTCAATGACCTTTTTTGCATAATCAAACGTGGGCGGCATGTTCTCATCTTCCACATTTCTCAACCATCCGCCAAAAATCGGCAACCAAAATCCAAATCTCATCTGCTTCCTTCTCCCCTCTGCTTTAAACACCTGCTGCCGCTGAAAGGAACCTCGAAGGCTATCCCTTCAGGCGAGGAGCGGTCAGGACAAAGTCCTGACCCTCCGACTAACCCGAAAAACCCCACAAAAAAACCTCCTCTCGGATAAGAGGAAGTTTCAGACCGCTCCATCTTATCTTCCAGGATCAACTCCTGCTGGATTTAGCACCTTGATAAATAGGTTGCCGGGTTTCATCGGGCCAGTCCCTCCACCACTCTGGATAAGATTTATTTAATTAAAGTAATCCTACACTAAAAGTAGGCATTCCGTCAATTTTATGGATAAGAGAATAGTTGGGAATGATTGGTGTAAATACAGGGTAGAAGTCTGAAGATTTAGTTTGGTTCAATTATTTTGAATTAGGCTCCATTCGGCGACAATCCACTCAATTTCTCACTCCTAACCACAAAAAAAGCCCCCAGCACAGCTGAGGGCTACCTTTTCTGCTTATTAAAAACCAATCTCTGCGATAACCATCCGTTCTTTTTGACTGATGTCCATTATGACCGATACGAATGATCCTGGGAAGGTAATCCGAAGCATTTCCGCTACTGTCTGCCCTTGGTCATGCCCGACCTCAAAGGCTGCTATGCTTCGTTTGTTCAAGACGAGGGGGAGCTCCTCCATAAATCTTCTGTAAAAGACGTAGCCGTCCTGACCGCCGCTCAGCGCACGGAAAGGCTCCTGATCTTTCACGATCGTTTCAAGCTCCATGATTTCACGGTCAGGAATGTAAGGAGGATTGGACACCACGATATCGACTTTTTCTCCGGTCTCGATCAGAGGCTGAAGAAGGTCGCCATGAATAAAACGAACCGGTGCCCCAAGGTCTGCCGCATTTTTTCTGGCAACCTCCAGTGATTCCTCGGCGATGTCAACCGCAGAGACCGTAAGACGCGGATTTTCCAAGGCGAGCGTAACGGCAATGGCACCGCTTCCCGTCCCAACGTCGATTGTCTTCATCTCTTGTGCATCCTGAAACCTCATGCTGGAACGCTGAAGTACTTCGTATACAAGCTCTTCTGTTTCCGGCCGAGGAATGAGAACCTCTTTATTTACAAAAAAACGTCTTCCGTAAAACTCTTCAAAACCAGTAATGTACTGGACAGGGACTCCTTCGCCATGCTTTTGCACAGCTTCCATAAAGACCTCTTGCTGCTGTGGAGGAAGCTCTTCATTCAAACCAAGAAGCATCTCCGTCCGGCTCAGATCGCCAAGTGCGTGCCGCAGCAGAAGCTCCCCGGCCTGGGGTTCACGCCCTATTTCTGTTAAAAAAGATGAAGCCCAATTCAGGGCTTCATGCCGTTTCATCTTTGTCATCCTACGCTTCCGTCTGGGCCTTCATTTTGCTCGTTTGGTCTTCTGTAATCAAAGCTTCAATGAACTCGTCCAGTTTGCCGAGTAAAATTTGATCCAGTTTTTGAAGAGTCAGCCCGATCCGGTGATCCGTGACACGGTTCTGCGGGAAGTTATACGTACGGATACGCTCTGAGCGGTCTCCGGTTCCGACTGCTGATTTACGGTTCTCATCGTATTCTTTCTGCTTTTCCTGCTGAATTTTATCATAGACACGGGCACGAAGAACTTTCATGGCTTTTTCTTTGTTCTTGATCTGTGATTTTTCATCCTGGCAGGAGACTACCGTCCCTGTTGGAATATGAGTCAGACGAACAGCGGATTGAGTCGTGTTAACGGATTGTCCACCCGGTCCGCTGGACGTAAACGTATCTACACGAACGTCCTTCTCATGAATTTCAACTTCGACTTCTTCTGCTTCCGGAAGAATCGCAACCGTCGCGGTGGACGTATGGATACGGCCGCCGGATTCAGTGGCAGGTACACGCTGTACGCGGTGAGCTCCGTTTTCATACTTCAGCTTGGAATATGCCCCGTTCCCGTTGATCATGAAGATAATCTCTTTGTAGCCGCCAAGCTCTGTGTAGCTTGCTTCAATGACTTCGGTTTTCCAGCCTTGCAGCTCGGCATAACGGCTGTACATTTTGTAAAGGTCGCCGGCAAATAGTGCGGCTTCGTCACCGCCTGCTGCCCCGCGTACCTCGACGATAACGTTTTTATCATCGTTCGGGTCTTTTGGAAGAAGCAAAATCTTCAGCTGCTGCGTATACTCTTCGATCTTGTCTTCCAGCTCAGAAATTTCTTCTTTTACCATGGCCGTCATCTCAGCATCCAGCTTTTCTTCGAGCATCGATTTCGCTTCGTCGAGGCCTTCTTTCGCTTCTTTATACTCACGGTAAACGGCTACCGTATCTTGAAGAGAAGACTGTTCTTTAGAATATTCTCTTAGTTTATTCGTATCGCTAATGACTTCTGGGTCACTTAAAAGATCATTTAGTTTGTTGTATCGGGCTTCTATCGTTTCTAAACGTTCTAACACGCTTTTCACCTCATTTTAATGGCATAACATTCTAATTATAATACAGGGGAAGGCACCCGTCAAAAAGGCTTCATGCATGTTTTTTTATGGATTGAAAGGCAAAAAGAAACCCCGGGGCTACAGGTTCTGCCCGGGGAGAGTTTCTAACCGCTTTTTCATAGCTGAGCGCCAGCCTTCTGCCAGTTCAACGAGATTGGCAAGAAGGGTAAGGCCTTCTCTGTTTTCCTTATCTATGTACGTGATTCGGTTTACAAATTCGACTGTGATTCCGCCCTGGTGCTTTTTTTCGATAACAAGCTTGTCTTCCGGTCTGACTATGCCTTCTTTCAGTACCCTCAAGTAATAGCCCGAGTAACTCGTATCCTGAATATATTTAACCATCAGCGGCTGATTAAGCTTGGCGGCGACTTTAAAACAAGGCTGACGCGGCTGGCTCACCTGCACCAATGCCTCCCCCAGCCGGTAGATGTCACCGATACAGACCTCTTTTTCAGTAAGCCCTTCAACGGTAAGATTCTCACCGAAAGAAGGAACGACCAGAGACATTCCCAAACCGTTCTCCCAATACGGGTAATGGGCATGAGAATAGACACAGACGGCTTTATCCGGCCCGCCATGATGCACAGTGTCAGCCTGTACATCACCCTCGAATTGAAGGTTAGACAGGTATAAAGGGCCCTGAGACGGCTTCTTATTGATCGCCGAGCTTATTTCTTTTCCCTGCCACGATAGAAAATCTGCCTGTCCAACATTTAAAGCTATTATGGATCCTTCCACGATGGCACCCCCGCTTTTTCTTTTATCGTACTCTAAACGGATGCGCCGGGCAAAGGATTTTAATACATGGATGTATGGTTTTTCAGCGCTTCATAATCCAGGCGCTGCTGGTTCATACGGATAGCCTTTGTCAGTTCTTCGATCACGACTTTTTCATCGGTTATGATATTGAACACAAAGGGAATGGTAGCAAAGTGGCCAAAGAACTGTGTACATCCTTTGTGCCGAATGTCGTGCTGCGTATCAGTCACCGGATTGACCTTCACGATAAAGTTTCCCATGGATTCATAGATGGGATCCAGCGGCTTCTCTTTTAGCTTTTTGATAAGTGTGGTGAGTGGTACAGGCTGGTCGTTCCAGTCCGTTCCATTCGATAAGATATCCAGCATTTTCTACACCTCTCTATACTATGATTGTTCGACGGGGGCCGGGAATTATTGTTGGTACAGAAAGCGCTAAAGCAAAAAAAGGATACGGCGCAGAAATAGCGAACACCCTGTTAACGATGACTAAAATCTAGCACAGTGGAATACTATAGAGGAACAGAAAGGGGATAAAATATGAACTATTGTATTATTGGCGGAGATGCAGCCGGAATGAGTGCTGCCATGCAAATTGTCCGCAATGATCCGCAGGCGAGCGTCACCATTTTCGAAAAGGGCGGGATTTACTCATACGGCCAATGCGGCCTCCCCTATGTAGTCAGCGGGCTCATACCTTCCTCCGAAGATCTGATCGCCCGTGACGTCAGCATTTTCAGAGACAAATATGGAATGGATGCAAGAACCTTTCATGAAGTAACACGGGTGGATCCCAAGGAAAAAACCATTCACGGCATACATACAAAAACGCAGGATGAATTTATTTTTTCATATGACAAGCTTTTGATCGCAACAGGAGTGAGCCCGATTATACCAGCATGGGAAGGAAGGCACCTTCCGGGTATCCATGTTGTGAAAACCATTCCCGATGCGGAGAAGATCAAAAAGGAACTAGACTCATCCATTCAGGATGTTACGATTATCGGGGGAGGCTATATTGGTCTTGAGATGGCTGAGAATCTCAAGTTTCTAGGAAAAAAGGTAAGAATCATCCAAAGAGGGGCCCAGCTGGGCAAAATCTTTGATTCGGATATGGCGGAGCTGATCCATGAAGAAGCCAAAAAACACGGCATAGAGGTCTGTCTAAATGAGGAAGTTCAGCGTTTTAAAGGGGATGACCGGGTTCAATTCGTGAAGACAGATAAACGTGACTATCCAACGGACATGGTAATCGTCGCTGCAGGTGCAAAACCGAATACAGCATTGATCCAAAATACGGACATCAGGCTGCATGAGAGCGGTGCAATCCTTGTTAACCGGTACATGGAGACCAATGTAGAAGATATCTATGCTGCTGGTGATTGCGCGAGCCATTACCATCTGATCAAAGAAATGGATGACCATATCCCTCTTGGCACCACCGCGAACAAACAAGGCCGGATTGCCGGTTTGAACATGTCCGGCAAGAGGCAGACGTTCAAAGGGATCGTGGGCTCCTCCATCATTAGATTCATGGATCTTTCTCTTGGAAAAACGGGAATTTCCGTAAGAGAAGCGGAGAAGCTTCAATTTCCGGTCGAAACGGTGATGACACGCGCAAAAGATATTGCCGGCTATTTTCCCGGGGTAGAACCGCTGCACGTGAAAATCATATTTGATGCCAACAACCAGCGCATTCTTGGCGGGCAGTTTATCGGCAAACACGGAGTTGACAAAAGAGTCGATGTATTGGCCACAGCGATGTATCACGGAATGGATCTGCATGAACTGGAGGATTTGGATCTTTGTTATGCCCCTCCGTATAATGGGGTGTGGGACCCGATCCAGCAAGCAGCAAGAAGGGCCAAAAAATAACGGCATTTGTCTGTGCGGGAGCACGGACATTTGCCGTTTTTTCACCTGATGTATGTCAGTGGTGTATTGTCCTGTTCCAGCGCCCCGGGCTGAACACGGGTTTCTTGTTTTCAGCATAGGTCCCCGGAGGATGAAAAGTAAGATCTTCTTTTCATCCCAGATGGCTTCACTCTTTCCCCTCAACACAAAAAGCGTGTTGCTGAGCAAGGGCGCATGCACTCTTCTTAACTGTCCACTTTAACTGAAAACTTATAGCGTGGCACTGCCTGCTCTGCTGCCGCTTTAATTTCCCGGCGCATCTTTGCTTTCTTGCGGTCAGACACGTTCGGCGGGACGTTCAAATGGATATGTGCGTAGTTTCCATTTATGGTCACCATCTGAGGGTTGATGCCTGTCTCACTGACCACTGCCTGCCGGATCTTATCCTGATCATCAGATATGTCAAACCGAGCTGTGTTCAGCTTCTGATAATCATGCGGGTTCTTATTGGTTTCGGAGCTATAATTGAATTTCGGATTGTTTTTTGTCACATGGTAATTAATGATGCCATGGCCCCACATGTTGTCTTTTCTATTCTGGGCTGATTCATTCGCCGTCGGTTCAAAATGATCTTTTGACGTAGGTGAACAGGCTGCCAGCAAAGCAGAAAGGATAAGGAAAACGCCTGCTTTTTTCACAGAAAACACCTCCTGTACGTATTAGGGTTTGTGTTCTGCGATAAAAAATACAGACAAAAAAAGGATGATTCCCTCCATGAGAAGAATCATCCATTATTTATTCAGTGTGATCTGCCAGGCTTGCGAGCAGATTATTCGGCTTTCCCGGTACTTCATGACAATGGCGGCAGCGCGGTTCATATGATTCGGATGCGCCAACCAAAATAATCGGATCATCATAAGAAGCCGGTTTTCCGTCGATCAGTCTTTGTGTACGGCTGGCAGGAGAACCGCATACCATGCAGATCGCGTGCAGCTTCGTCACACTTTCAGCAAGCGCCATGAGTTTTGGCATCGGGCCAAAAGGCTCGCCCCTGAAATCCTGGTCAAGGCCAGCAACGATCACTCGAATCCCATGATCGGCTAATTCCTGAACGACCGAAATGACGTCCTCATCAAAGAACTGAACCTCGTCAATGGCTACCACTTCAGTGTCAGGAGAGACGTTTTTCAGGATATCAACAGATTTCCCAACGGGTTGTGCAATAACTGCCGTACCGTTATGAGAAACCACCGATTCTTCACTGTAGCGGTCGTCGATGAGCGGTTTAAAGACTTGAACTTCAAGCTTTCCGTATTTCGCACGCCGGACCCTGCGAATCAATTCTTCTGATTTTCCTGAAAACATGCTTCCGCAAATGACCTCAACCCAGCCATTCTGCTTCATTACGTACATGTTTCTGTTCCCCTTCCTAGATCCTTGGCTTTCATGTCATCAGTCTTTCCAGCAAGAATCCTACATGGTATTTACATTTATTATGTACTCATCTATTGAGCTAACGCCTTTTACAAAGACGGCAAAATTCTCTTCAATTACAAAAAAAAGGAGCAAGAAGTTCTCTTGCCCCTTACAACTTGCAGCATATTACTTAAGATTGTATTTCTTTTTGAAACGGTCAACACGTCCACCAACATCAGTAAACTTCTGACGGCCAGTGTAGAAAGGGTGTGTATCGGAACTAACATCCACTTTGATTACTGGATAAGTATTTCCATCTTCCCATTCAATGGTCTCGTTAGAAGACATCGTTGAGCCGGACAAGAACTTATAACCGCTGCTCGCATCCATAAATACAACTTTATTATAATTCGGATGTAAATTTGGTTTCATTTCGTTCTCAACTCCTTCTGCCCTGAATCCTGAGGACCCAGAGTTAAAATAAGCACATAGCAGTAGTATAACAGGGTGCTATTTATTTTGCAACAGCATTTCCCTTATATTCTTCAGGAATTCGACAGGGATTTCACACGCTTGTTCGTGCCTGACTTCTCGGCTTCGAACATCGCGAAAAATTCTTCGTTGTTGGTTGTTTTTCGCAATCGCTTCATAAATGTATCTACGAAATCATACGAATCGTCCATTGTTTTTCGGATCGCCCATAATGATTCAAGGTGATCTTTCTGGATAAGCATCTCTTCTTTTCGCGTTCCGGAACGACGGATATCAATCGCTGGGAAGATTCGGCGTTCAGCAAGCTTACGGTCAAGATGAAGCTCCATATTTCCTGTTCCTTTGAACTCTTCGTAGATTACGTCATCCATACGGGAGCCTGTCTCCACAAGAGCTGTCGCCAAAATCGTCAGGCTGCCGCCTTCTTCGATGTTTCTGGCAGCCCCGAAAAAGCGCTTCGGACGATGGAACGCGGCCGGGTCGATCCCGCCGGACAATGTACGTCCGCTCGGAGGAATTACGAGGTTATACGCACGTGCAAGACGTGTGATGCTGTCCAGCAGGATCACTACATCCTTTTTATGCTCCACCAGGCGCATCGCACGCTCTAATACAAGCTCCGCCACTTTAATATGGTTTTCCGGCACCTCGTCAAACGTAGAACTGACTACATCACCTTTCACAGACCGCTCGATGTCTGTTACTTCTTCCGGACGCTCATCAATGAGCAGAACGATCAGTTCAGTATCCGGGTGGTTCGTTGAAATACTGTGTGCGACTTCTTTCAAGAGGCTGGTTTTACCGGCTTTTGGCGGCGCAACAATCAATCCGCGCTGGCCGAAACCAACCGGCGCAATCATGTCCATAATACGGGTTGAAAGGTTTGTGCGCTCGGTTTCAAGCACCATTTTCTTTTCCGGATAAAGAGCCGTTAACGCCGGGAAGTGAACACGTTCTTTTGCTGTGTCCGGATCCTCGCCGTTTACTGCTTCCACCTGAAGCAATCCGTAATACCGTTCATTTTCCTTTGGCGGCCTTACCTTACCGGATACCTTGTCCCCATTTCTCAGATCAAACCTGCGGATCTGCGAGGCTGAAATATAAATATCCTGAGAACTTGGAGAGTAGTTGATCGGACGCAAAAAGCCAAAACCTTCGTTCGGAATAACTTCGAGAATGCCTTCCATAAATGAATATCCATCCTGCTCAGCCTGCGCTTTAAGAATGGAGAACATTAATTCTCTTTTCGTCAATTTTCCGTAATACGGAACTCTATATTGTCTTGCAAGTTCATATAATTCTTTTAGTTTTTTCGTTTCTAATTCAGATAATACTAAGCCCATAATAACACCACACTTTATTCTATTTTCTACACATTGTGTTTTCTGTTTTTAATCGTTTTTTGAAAGAACAGGGCAACAGAAATGAAGGATTGGAAGGATACTTTTGAAGTAAGTAAACCAGAAGTGGAAATTTATAATATAAATTAAACAGTACTTCATATTTTAACCACAAAATGTGGGTTTAATCAAGTCTTAGATAAAGAAGGATGAAAAAAGAAAAAATGCCGGACGCTTCCTCTTCCGCATCCTTTTTTTCAAAGCAACATGCTGAAGAGTTAAGCGCCGGACTATTTAATAATGATTATGGTTTAATGACGAGATCAGGTTTCTTCTTCAGGCTGTGGCGGCCATCGATAAATCGAACCGTACCGGACTTTGCACGCATGACGACAGAGTGGGTCGTACCGATCGTCCCCTTAAACTGTACGCCTTTCAGTAGTTCTCCGTCTGTTACACCTGTCGCAGCGAAGATGGCATCATCACCTTTTACAAGATCCTCCATACGAAGCACTTTGTTAATATCAGTGATTCCCATTTTGCGGCAGCGTTCTAGCTCAGCCTCATTTTGGGGAAGCAATTTCCCTTGTATTTCTCCTCCAAGGCACTTCAAGGCAACTGCGGCAATGACACCTTCGGGAGCACCGCCTGATCCGAATAATATATCCACGCCTGTTCCTTCAAATGCAGTATTAATGGCGGCTGCCACATCACCATCAGAGATCAGCTTGATTCTTGCACCCGCTTCTCTGATTTCCTGGATGACTTTCTCATGCCTCGGGCGGTTAAGAATGATCGCGACAAGATCTTCAATGTCCTTATTCCGCGCTTTAGCCACCGCCTTTAGGTTGTCGATGGTCGGTGCATTGATGTCGATCTTGCCCACGGCTTCCGGCCCTACAGCGATTTTATCCATATACATGTCCGGTGCATGGAGAAGGTTTCCATGGTCCGCCACAGCTAACACAGCTAAAGCATTCCAAGTTCCGGAAGCCACGATGTTCGTTCCTTCGAGAGGGTCTACCGCTACATCCACGCGCGGACCATAGCCTGTCCCGAGCTTTTCACCAATATAAAGCATTGGAGCCTCGTCCATTTCTCCCTCTCCAATGACAACGGTTCCTTTCATCGGGACAGTATCAAAAACATCGCGCATGGCAGTGGTTGCTGCGTCATCCGCTTCATCCTTTACGCCCCGGCCCATCCATCGAGCTGAAGCAAGTGCAGCGGCTTCTGTTACACGTACTAGTTCCATTGATAAACTACGTTCCATTGAAATAACATCCCCCTTGTTAAACGCTTACAAAAAATTGAAATCGTGAGATGCCTGTCAGAGGCGACAAGCACTGAAACTCTTTAACTTGATGTTGCCTACTTCTCGACCTCTTCCTTTTCCTCCACATCAAGGTTTTCACGCCATATTTTCGCGCCAAGGCCTAACAGTTTATCGACTAAGGATTCGTAGCCGCGGTCGATGTGCTCAAGCCCGGAAACTTCGGTGATGCCTTCTGCCATAAGTCCGGCAACGACAAGAGCTGCTCCTGCACGCAGATCACTGGCTTTTACTTTCGCTCCCTCAAGGCGGGCCTGTCCATTAATAATGGCGGATCGTCCTTCTACCTTCATGTTCGCACCCATTCTCCTCAACTCATCGATATGCTTAAATCGAGCAGAGTAAATGGTATCCGTAACGATGCTCGTTCCCTCTGCCTTCGTAAGCAATGAAGTGAACGGCTGTTGAAGATCTGTCGGAAAACCAGGATAAACCAAGGTCTTAATATCTACACTCTTTAACGGGTTCCCACTGTTGTGAATGAGTACCTGATCGTCTTTTGTTTCGATATGAACACCCATTTCACGGAGCTTGGCAATCAATGACTCCAAGTGGAGAGGTATGACATTATCAATTAACACTTGCTGGCCAACGGCTGCGGCCAATATCATGTACGTGCCTGCTTCAATACGGTCTGGGATGATAGAGTGGCGGCATCCATGCAGATGGTCGACTCCGTCGATTCGAATGACATCCGTACCTGCACCTTTAATTTTCGCGCCCATGCTTGTCAAAAGAGTGGCAACGTCGATAATTTCTGGTTCTTTTGCAGCGTTTTCAATGATCGTTTGGCCCTTGGCCCGAACGGACGCCAGCATAATATTAATCGTAGCACCAACACTTACTACATCCAAATAGATTCGTGCGCCGATGAGCTCATCTGCACGTAGATAGATCGCACCTTGCTCATTGGTAACTTTTGCACCTAATGCCTCAAAGCCTTTGATGTGCTGATCAATAGGCCTTGGGCCGAGATTACAGCCTCCCGGAAGGCCAATGACTGCTTTTTTGAAGCGGCCAAGCATAGCACCCATCAGGTAATAAGAGGCTCTTAATTTCTTAACCTTTCCATTTGGAAGCGGCATAGCAATCATTTTTTCGGGATTCACCGTTAATGTATTGTTTTCATCCAATTCGGCTTCTCCGCCGATCTCTTCCAGCAAATCTCTTAACAAACGGACATCTGATATATTAGGCAACTGATCTATGATGACTTGGGATTCTGCAAGAATGGTAGCTGGGATTAATGCAACCGCACTGTTCTTGGCTCCGCTAATATGAACGGTTCCTTCGAGGGGAAATCCCCCTTCAATCATAAGCTTTTGTTCCATGATTTGCTCCCTTCTGCATCAAGCGGTCTACAGCTGTTGTTGTACTTTTTAGTATTCTCAACCACTGGAATATCATGCTAATTTTTGGTGTTTTATGGCAAAAAACCAAAAACAAGCACCACGGGAGGTGGTGCTTGTATAAGTTATGGTATCGTCTATCCGCGGGTTTTTACAGCTTCCCAATCGCTTAGGAATCGTTCAATCCCTTGATCAGTTAATGGATGATTCACCAGGCTCTTGATGACCTTAAGCGGAATAGTCGCGATATGTGCTCCGCCAAGTGCTGCCTGTGTCACGTGGATCGGATGACGAACAGATGCTGCGATGATCTCGGTTGGGATACCATGAATCGCAAAGATTTCAGCGATCTCGCTAATGAGCTTCAACCCATCCTGTCCGATATCATCCAGTCTTCCTAAGAATGGGGACACGTACGTTGCACCCGCTCTTGCGGCAAGCAATGCCTGGTTGGCATTAAAGATTAATGTAACGTTTGTTTTAATGTTCAAGTCACTGAAAGCTTTAACCGCTTTAAGACCTTCTGTTGTCATCGGAACTTTAACGGTCACGTTTGGTGCGATCGCAGCAAGCTCCTTGCCTTCTTCGATCATTTCTTCCGCTTTAAGCGAAACAACTTCAGCACTGACAGAACCCGGTACAAGAGCAGTGATTTCACGAATGCGGTCGTGGAAGTCAACGCCTTCTTTCGCCACTAGCGTTGGGTTTGTTGTAACCCCTGATAAAATGCCAAGATCGTGGGCTTCGCGGATTTCGTCAATATTTGCAGTATCGATAAAAAATTTCATTATTCATTCACTCCTATAATAAAGTGGTTGTATAGACACGATGTCTAATTCCCCTTTTAGTCTCTTCCACACAACAACTTTCATACCCCATATTATAACCCTTTTTTGCATCTGATTGTAAAGAAAACCGCCTATAATGTTATAGGCGGCTTCATGGCAGAGAAATAAAACGGCATGAGCCGTTTTATTTCCATATCATTGTTACGCCTTGTTGGAAGAACCGAACTCGCGGATTTTCCCTTTCACTGTTTCCTTGATCGCATCGCGGGCAGCAGTAAGGTATTTACGCGGATCGTATTTATCCGGGTTAGCAGCAATGTATTCTTTTACTGCATTGAAAGACGCAATTTGGTTTTCTGTGTTTACGTTGATTTTGGCTGTACCTAGAGAGATTGCTTTTTGAATATCGTGTGTTGGGATTCCAGTTCCGCCGTGTAGCACAAGAGGAACACCAGTTAGTTCATTTACTTCTTTCATGCGGTCAAAACCAAGGTTCGGCTCACCTTTGTAAGGCCCGTGTACGCTTCCTAGTGCAGGAGCAAAGCAATCTACACCCGTTTCGCGCACAAGCTGATCACATTCAGAAGGAATAGCGTAAGCTGCTTCTGCATCATCCACGACAAGATCGTCTTCCTGTCCGCCGATACGGCCAAGCTCAGCTTCAACTGATACACCATGGAAGTGTGCAAGTTCTACTACCTTTTTCGTTAAGGCGATGTTTTCCTCAAGCGGGAAATGTGATCCATCAATCATAACGGAAGTGAAACCGGCATGAATGGCTTCCGCACATTTTTGGTAGCTGGATCCATGATCCAAGTGGATCGCAACCGGTACAGTTACTTTATATTCTTCAATTAATGCTTTAACCATGCTGACGACAAGTTTAAAACCACCCATGTAACGTGCAGCGCCTTCTGAAACGCCAAGAATTACCGGAGATTTTTCTTCTTGAGCCGCTTGGAGAATCGCTTGGGTAAATTCAAGATTATTGATGTTGAATTGACCGACAGCATATCCTTCCGCTTTTCCTTTTTCGAGCATTTCCTTCATTGACACTAAAGGCATGTTTCATGTCCTCCCTTTACTATTGGCACAAAAAAACGAAAAAAGAATGATCGTGGTTCTTTTTCCGAAAATGCCATATGTTAAACATTACTTAGTCTTTTTTCAAACCTATTATAGCATACCAATAGCGCTTGAAAACCGCAATAAATCAGGCTTTTTGCGTGCAAGCGCTACCAATGCCGATCTGTCAATGTTTTGAAGATTTTTTGTCTACCCTGCGCTGATTGGTAATTCTTTCCTTACCGCTGCGCGGATCTCATCAATGTCGAAAGGTTTCGCAAAATGAGTGATCGCCCCGAGTTTAATCGCTTCATGTATCATGTCCAATTCGCCATAAGCCGTCATAATAATAACCTGAATCGAAGCGTTTAATTTTTTGACGCGGCGCAAGATTTCCAATCCGTCCATTCCTGGGATCTTCATGTCTAAAATTACGAGATCGGGTGTTTCCTCTTCGACGATTGCAAGAGCCTGAACCCCGTTCGCCGCCTGAAAAGTCTCATAACCCTCTTTCTGAAAAATCTCATTAAGAAGAATTCGAATTCCATATTGGTCATCAACAATCAATATCTTACTCAATTCGCTCACCTCTGTCATATTTTTTCGTTCAATTCCATATTCTAACTAATTCTGTGAAACCTGTCGTTTTCCTGCTGCCTCAAGTGAAATAAAAAAACCAATGCGTTATACTAAATCATACTACTGAAACGAAGGGGAATCTTATGTTAAAAATATTTGCCACCCAGCTCAGCGGAATTTTTTCTAAAATACAGCAGGATAATGAGTTTGCCTTTGAAGACGGAGCAAGACTTCTTGCACAAACCGTCCTTTCGCAGGGCACTGTCTATTTTACAGGAAAAGACGAGATGAAGGCAGTATGTGCAGAAGGTTTGCTCGGACAAGAGGCCTTTTCAAATGCGAAGCACCTGGACGCTTCAGAAATCAGCGGATTAACAAGTGTAGATACTGTGATCGCTTCCGCACGTTTTCATAACGATGAGCCCACGATCAGCCTGCTCCGGGAAATAAAACAACATACAGAAGCGAACACCATTTTCCTTGCCTCACGAAAAGAAAAAGGGGAAGAAGCCGTACCCTTTTGTGATGTATTTATTGATTTGATGGTAAAAAGAGGCCTGGTTCCAACCGAGAATGGTGAGCGTATTGGAATGCCTTCTGCCATGGCAGGCATTTTTGCGTATCATGCCCTGTTTATCACCGCCAAAGAAATCCTCGAAGAGTATGAAGATTAATTGGCAAATATACAATCGTGCAGAAACGGTCCAAAAAGCGAATGTATGAATAAACTACTTTAAATTTTTTGAAAACATTGAAGGGATATGTCAATTTTTGCCGAATTTCCAGATGAGGAGGGACAGCGTCCTAATCCTTATCCAGCCCCTTAATATTTTCAACCAGATTTTCGAGCAAACAGAAGCCTCCGTCACAATCCCCTTTAACGAAGTGCTTGCAGCCAAGGTCAACAGCAAGTCAGAGCGCGTTCAGCATGCTTGGCCCTATTTGTCCACTGTCCTGCGGTCGCCCCCCTCTCAAACCGCATGCAAAGAACCATCTAGGGCCGGTAATGCTGGGTTTAAAACGGATGAACCAATCTTCAATCAAAAAACCCGGCTGAAATCAGCCGGGTTTATTTTATTGATTTTTTAATTTCAGAGATGCTCCGACAAAATCTCGGAATAAAGGCTGCGGGCGAGTCGGGCGAGAGATAAACTCTGGGTGGAACTGAGAGGCTACAAACCAAGGATGATCATTAAGCTCGATGATCTCGACTAAACGGCCATCCGGGCTTGTACCAGAGAATACGAAGCCTTCCTTCTCCATTTGACCGCGATATTCATTATTGAATTCATAACGGTGGCGGTGGCGCTCATAAACCACTTCATCCTGATAAGCATCGTATGCTTTTGTTCCTTCGTTAAGCTTACATGGATACAGACCTAAACGAAGCGTACCCCCAAGGTCTTCCACATCTTTTTGCTCAGGAAGCAAGTCAATGATCGGATAGGATGTGGACGGAAGAAGCTCTGTAGAATGTGCACCTTCCATGCCGAGCACATTGCGTGCAAACTCAACAGACGCAAGCTGCATGCCTAAACAAATTCCAAGGTAAGGAACCTTGTTCTCACGTGCATACTGAATGGCAAGGATCTTCCCTTCTACACCACGGTCTCCGAAGCCGCCAGGAACAAGGATCCCATCAGCATCCTTCAGTGTTTCGGCTACATTTTCTTTCGTTACATCTTCAGAGTTGATCCATTGGATCTCAACATCCGCATCATGGTGATATCCAGCATGCCGCAGGGATTCAACGACTGAAATATAGGCATCTTGAAGGGCGACATATTTTCCGACTAACGCAATTTTTGCTTTTCCTGACAAGTTAAGTACTCGATCAATCAAGCTTTTCCATTCACCCATGTCAGCTTCTTTACAGTCCAATTTCAAATGGTCGCAAACAATCTGGTCCATATTTTGTTCCTGCAGGTCGATCGGTACACGGTACAACGTATCAGCGTCACGCGCTTCAATGACTGCTTTTGGATCAATATCACAGAAAAGGCCGATCTTTTCTTTCATATCATCAGAGACTGGCATTTCCGTACGGACGACGATGATGTTTGGCTGGATTCCAAGGCTTCGAAGCTCTTTCACGCTGTGCTGGGTCGGCTTCGTCTTAAGCTCTCCGGCAGCTTTGATATATGGGATAAGTGTACAGTGGATGTACATTACATTTTCTGAACCGACATCACTCTTAATCTGGCGGATCGCTTCAAGGAACGGCAAACTTTCAATATCACCCACTGTTCCTCCAATTTCAGTGATCACAACATCAGCGTTGGTTTCGCGGCCTGCCCGGAATACACGTTCTTTAATTTCATTCGTGATGTGAGGAATAACCTGTACTGTTCCGCCCAGGTACTCTCCTCTTCTTTCTTTGCGGAGAACCGTAGAGTAGATCTTACCTGTTGTGACAGAACTGAATTTATTCAGGTTAATATCGATAAAACGCTCATAGTGCCCAAGGTCTAGATCTGTTTCAGCTCCATCATCGGTTACAAAAACTTCTCCGTGCTGATAAGGACTCATGGTTCCTGGGTCCACGTTAATATAAGGGTCAAACTTTTGGGTAGTTACCTTAACGCCTCTGTTTTTTAACAATCGGCCCAAGGAAGCTGCCGTAATCCCTTTTCCTAGAGACGAAACCACTCCGCCTGTTACAAATATATACTTTGCCATCTTTTTTCCCCCTCTGGATTCACAATTAAGTATACCCCTCCGCATCGGTTTCAAGCAGAAGGGCGAATATGATTAAGAAGCTTAAAAAATAAAAAAAAACAAAAGTGACTCCTCCCCATTAAAGGGGGCACTTTTGTTTTTATCTGCAAAAAATTATTTATATATACGTTTAGCCCAAAAATGATTCTATCGGCTTTCCGCTGGAATGTCAAGAACCATAAGGAAATTTGCAAAAGTAAGAAAAGACTGGAAAAGCGGCAGCTGCCTGTCAACGTCCGACAAGCGGTGGAACTCTTACTCAGCAACACGATTTTTGTTTGAGGGGAAATTGTAATCCATTTTCGCCCTGGGCGAGCCGGACATCAAAAAAACAACCCGGTGGGCACCGTTTCTCAGGCGCACACCGGGCAGTCGGTCTTACAACTCTTACTTGTCCTCTTCGTCTTCATTTTCCACTTCGTATAATTCCTCTTCAGCGGCAACGTCTTCTTCGTCTTCCATGTCTTCATCCAGCTCTTCGTCGCTGTCTGCGAATTCGTCGAAGTCCTCATCCAATTCTTCTTCGTCCTCGTCCCCATCATCTTCATCGCTGCTTGCTTTCGCAAACTCATCTTCAACATCGAGAGCATCGAAGTCTTCTTCAAAATCTTCATCGTAGTCATCAAAGTCGTTATCATCTGCGACAGCCTTTTTGCGTTTCGTAGGCTTGTTGGTGTTCCCAAGCTCTTCTTCACTGCTCTCGATCGGATACCAAGCTTTAAGTCCCCATTTATTGTCGCCAAGGGAAACAAAACGGCCATCGATATTCATGTCTGTATAAAAATGAGATAGACGGCGTTCAACAGCAGCATCAGACAATCCTTTCATATCCTTAATGCGCTGTACAAGCTCATAAAAGGGAACAGTCTGTTTTTCCTCTTTTAAAATTTCAAAAGCGATCTCAACCATGGCCATTTCCACGATCTCTTCTTTTGAATAAGATTTGATTAAACTCAAGTTGGCACTTCCTTTCAAATCAATAAATCTATTTATGTCATAGATGCACAAGTTTTGTTCTAGAAGAATTATACTCTTCATTATAAACAAATCTTTCAAGGATATGCTAGATGAATGATATCTTTTTTTTAAAATCAACATCACTGCAAGGGTGCCTGGCACTATCTTTTCACCCTAAAGGTGCCTGGCACCCCCTAAATGGACTAATTGCTGCACAGCACAAAAGCCTGGTTCTTTAGCCATATTTGGCTAAAATGCCATATTTCTTTACTTCGAAGCAATTAGTTCTATTATTTGGGTGTCAGGCACCTTTGGGTTAACTGCGGGTGCCAGACACCCGTTCAGCGAGGCTTTCAAAGAGGATTTTGCAACATTGAGTAGGCTAAAAATAGAAAAAGAGGGTTAACCCTCTTTTTCTATTTTTCATTTTTACATATTCCTGCGGTATTTTCCGCCGACTTCATATAAAGCGGATGTGATTTGACCGAGACTCGCTACTCTGACGGTTTTCATCAGCTCTTCAAATATATTGCCTCCGTTCAAGGCCGTTTCCTGCAGCTTGCGCAGCGCTTGCGCCGAATGCTCGGCATGTCTGTTCTTGAACTCATTAAGGCTGGCGATCTGCTGTTCCTTCTCTTCCTTCGTTGCACGTGCGAGCTGCATGTTAAATTCTTCATCTTTAGGAGGATTCGGATTCAGGTACGTGTTCACCCCAATGATCGGCAACTCTCCATTATGTTTTTTCATCTCATAATACATGGATTCTTCCTGGATTTTTCCTCGCTGATATTGCGTCTCCATGGAGCCTAAAACGCCGCCTCGTGCATTCAGCCTTTCGAATTCCTGAAGAACCGCTTCCTCCACAAGGTCGGTCAGCTCCTCAATAATAAACGATCCTTGTAGGGAATTTTCATTACGGGCAAGACCCATTTCCTTTGTGATGATCAACTGGATCGCCATCGCACGGCGGACAGATTCCTCTGTCGGAGTCGTAATGGCCTCGTCATAAGAGTTGGTATGGAGCGAATTGCAGTTATCATAGAGCGCCATCAGAGCCTGAAGTGTTGTACGGATGTCGTTAAAGTCGATTTCCTGGGCATGAAGCGAACGGCCGGATGTTTGGACATGATACTTCAGCTTCTGGCTGCGTTCGTTAGCACCGTATTTATTCTTCATCACCGTCGCCCAAATTCTTCGTGCAACCCGGCCGATCACCGCATATTCCGGATCCAGGCCGTTGCTGAAGAAGAACGAAAGGTTCGGCGCAAAATCATCGATATGCATGCCGCGGCTTAAATAATATTCAACATACGTAAAGCCGTTCGCCAGCGTAAAGGCCAGCTGAGTAATCGGGTTAGCACCCGCTTCAGCGATATGGTAGCCGGAGATGGATACGGAATAATAATTACGCACATTGTGATCGATGAAATATTGCTGAATGTCTCCCATCATGCGCAACGCAAATTCAGTTGAGAAAATACACGTATTTTGCCCCTGGTCTTCCTTCAGAATATCTGCCTGAACCGTTCCGCGTACACTCGCGAGCGTCATAGCGGCAATCTCCTTGTATTCCGCTTCATTTGGAAAGCGTTGGTGCTCCTCTTCAAAAATTTGAACCTGCTGATCGATGGCCGTATTCATGAACATCGCAAGAATAATCGGAGCAGGACCATTGATCGTCATGGAGACGGATGTGCTCGGCGCGATCAAATCAAAGCCGTCGTATAGCTTTTTCATATCATCCAGCGTACAGATGCTGACACCGCTTTCCCCCACTTTTCCATAAATGTCCGGGCGGTAATCCGGATCCTCGCCATACAAAGTAACGGAGTCAAAAGCTGTACTCAAACGCTTCGCATCATCGTCTTTTGAAAGATAGTGAAAACGCCGGTTGGTTCGTGCCGGCGTTCCTTCTCCGGCAAATTGGCGCTTCGGATCTTCACCCTTTCGTTTAAACGGGAATACCCCTGCTGTGTAAGGGAAGGCTCCAGGGACATTTTCTTTCATGACCCATTTTACAATTTCTCCCCAGTCTTCAAACTTAGGAAGAGAGACTTTCGGAATGTTTAATCCTGAAAGACTTTTTGTTGTGATCTCTGTAACGATTTCTTTGTCCCTGATCTTCGTTACAAATTCTGTGCCGCTGTACTGCTCCCTCAGCTTCGGCCAGTTTTCGATTGTTTTTCTCGTATATGGTAGAAGATTCTCCTCTATTAGATCTCTTGCTTCTTCAAGGGTAGAGACGGCCTCTCCGCTCGCATTGATCTCCTGTATCGTTTCTATTGAACCTTTGAGCTGGTAGCTCTTCCTTGCATACTTTACTTGTTCATTCATCGTCTTATAGTAATCTTTCATTGTATAGACGAGATCGTTTAGATACTGGCTGCGCTCACCTGGAATGATCACGTTCTTTTTGGCGACCGTTTCTTCCGCCAGGGGCTTGAGCTCCCAATCGAGTCCACATTTATCATTTAAGGATTGGATCAATGCCCGGAAAAGAATGTTCGTTCCTGCATCGTTGAATTGGCTTGCGATCGTTCCGTATACCGGCATTTCATCAAGCTCTTTTTCAAACCATTGGCGTGAGCGCTGATACTGTTTCTTTACATCACGCAGCGCGTCTTCCGAACCTTTTCGTTCAAACTTGTTGATGGCGATGAGATCGGCGTAATCGATCATATCAATTTTCTCAAGCTGTGAAGGCGCGCCGAATTCACTCGTCATCACGTACATGGAAACATCTGAAATATCCACGATTTCCGCGTCTCCTTGCCCAATTCCGCTCGTTTCCACAATGACCAGATCATAACCTGCGGCCTTTACCACAGAGAGTGCATCGCGGGTTGCTGCCGAAATCTCTGAGCGGGAGCCCCTAGTTGCAAGACTTCGCATGTATACACGGGGATTGTAGATGGAGTTCATGCGGATGCGGTCACCGAGCAAGGCGCCGCCCGTTTTTTGCTTCGTCGGATCGATAGAAATGATGGCTACCGTTTTATCTTCAAATTCATTCACGTAACGGCGCACAAGTTCATCGGTCAATGAGCTTTTTCCTGCGCCTCCTGTTCCTGTGATTCCGAGTACAGGTACGTTTTGCTGTGTGCTTTTGACTTGCTGGAGCACGTGTTCAACTGTGGCTGCGGTTTCCTTTGGAGCGAACTGTCCGTTCTCGGCAACCGTGATCAGGCGTGCGACGGCACGGCTTTCTTTTTCATGGAGCTTCTCCAGTTCATCCGTGAGTTCGGTCACTGTCTGAAAATCGCATTCCTGAAGCATGAAGTTGATCATCCCCTGAAGGCCGTTGATCCTGCCGTCCTCGGGAGAGAACAGGCGGGTGACGCCGTAGCTGTGCAGTTCTTTTATTTCCGGCGGAATAATAACGCCTCCGCCTCCGCCAAATACTTTGATATGGCTCGCTCCGCGTTCCTTTAAAAGATCGATCATGTACTTAAAATATTCGACATGGCCGCCTTGATAGGAAGAAATCGCAATACCCTGAACATCTTCCTGAATGGCTGCACTGACGACCTCGTCTACTGAACGGTTATGCCCAAGATGGATGACTTCAGCTCCGCTTGACTGCAAAATTCGCCTCATAATGTTAATGGACGCGTCATGTCCGTCAAACAGACTGGAAGCGGTTACAAAACGAATATGGTTCTTCGGCTGATATACTTCCGGATTACTCATTTTCCCTTCTCCTCTCTAACTTAACTTGTTTTGCCTGTCAGGCTGCGGTTTAGAACTCCGTATAAAAGCAGATTGATCTGCATTTGGGTATACTCTTCCAATGTGTATTCCTTTCTGAGGCTCCAGCGTCGGAAGGTCCACATCTGCCCATGAACCAGGATGTTGTGGGCGAGAAGTTTTACTTCCTCTTCGTTCAATTCCAGTTCCCCTTGTGCCACTGTCCGATGCAGTAGGTCCTCGAAGATCGCTGTCATCTCCAGCTCTTTTTTCAGCACATAAGGCAGTGCTTCGCGTGAAAGTGACTTGGCTTCCTGGTACATGACGAGCACTTCATCCTGCATCTCATCAACCACATTAAAATAGACAGCGATGGCCTTTTTCACATGTTCGATGCTTCCCTCTGCCAGAGAGATCTGTTCATGGAGCTTTTCCTTTACCCCTTCATAGATGCTGTCACAGACGAGGTATAGAATATCTTCCTTCGAGCGGATATACTCATACAGCGTTCCTATGCTGAACCCGGACGCTTTTGCGATTTCCCGGGTGGTTGTACGGTGAAAGCCGTTTTCCTTAAATAGGTTCACTGCTGCCTTAACCATTTCTCCGCGCCTTTTTTCGATCAGCTTTTCATCCTTTACAAGCGAGGGTACTTCCTTTCTTCCCAAAACCATCACTCTTTTCCGTCCTGGTTTCTATACCAATCCTCAAGGACCTTTTCGGCCGCCGAATACGGATCCAGCTTTCCCCGCTGGACATCAGCCAGCCATGGATATCCCTTACTCTCTTCTTCTATTAAGAGGCTGCGCATCAGTTCGTAATGCACAACTTCGATCACTTCCTGTTTGAGGCTGCGTACCCGCCGCTCTTCTCCTTCACCGCTTGCCTCCAAATATCGGCGGTGGGCACTCAGCTGATCCCATACGTCCTCCATCCCCTTATTTTGTACAGATATCGTCTGAACGATCGGCGGACGATAGGGTGCATCATGCTTCACTAGATCAAGCATCGCTTCAATTTCAGATAAAAGCTTAGGCACACCGGGGAGATCGGCTTTGTTAACGACAAACAGGTCGGCAATTTCCATAATTCCAGCCTTGAAAACTTGAACAACATCTCCGCTACCCGGGTTTAATACTACAGCAATGCTGTCGGCAATCTTCATAATGTCAAGCTCAGACTGCCCAACCCCCACTGTTTCGATGAGGATCACGTCAAAGCCATAGGCATCCATCAGCCGAACGGTTTCCTTTGTTGTCCTGGCAAGACCGCCCAGGCTTCCCCTTGTTCCCATGCTCCGGATGAACACATCTGGATCTGTAAAATGTTCACTCATCCTCACCCGGTCACCGAGAATGGCTCCGCCGCTAAACGGACTGGTCGGATCAACCGCCACCACTCCTATCGTCATGCCCCGGCTGCGCAAAAAGGTCATCAGCCGGTTGACCAGGGAGCTCTTGCCTGCACCTGGAGAACCGGTAAGTCCGACAAAATGGGCCTTTTTCCGAAGGCTATGAATGTCTTTTAACAGTTCAAGCTTCTCAGGGTGGTCGTTCTCAACATAGGAAATGGCTTTCGCAAGCGCTCGTTCATCTTTATTTTTAATGCGTTCGGCCAATGGGTGCATGTTCTCCTCCTTAATCCTTCAGCAGCATTTTGGAGATAACCAATCGCTGGATTTCCTGTGTTCCTTCGTAGATTTGAGTGATTTTCGCATCTCGCATATACCGTTCAACGGGATACTCTTTTGTATACCCGTATCCCCCGAATACTTGCACAGCATCAGTCGTTACTTCCATGGCAATGTCACCTGCAAAAAGTTTGGACATCGCAGATTCTTTTCCATATGGAAGCCCTTGGCTTTCACGCCATGCAGCTTGATAGGTTAAAAGCCTTGCCGCTTCGACCTTCGTTGCCATGTCGGCTAATTTAAATCCAATTCCTTGATTCTGGCCGATGGACTTTCCAAACTGCTTTCTTTCTTTGGCATAGGTAACCGCGGCATCCAGCGCTCCCTGAGCAATACCGACTGCCTGTGCAGCGATTCCGTTCCTTCCGCCGTCAAGCGTCATCATGGCAATCTTGAAGCCTTCTCCTTCTTTGCCGAGCAAGTTTTCTGCAGGAACTCTGCAGTCTTCCATAATGAGCTCCAATGTCGGTGAAGAGCGGATCCCTAGCTTTTTCTCTTTTTTGCCGAAGGAAAAGCCCGGTGTACCTTTTTCAATGATGAATGCAGAAATGCCGCGGTGTCCTGCGGATTGGTCGGTCATCGCAAACACCACATTAATTTCAGCTTCTCCTGCATTGGTGATGAATATCTTAGACCCGTTGATAATATAATCGCCGCCATCTTTTCGCGCTGTTGTTCTCATATTGGAGGCATCAGATCCGGATCCCGGTTCTGTCAGGCCATAGGCTCCCATTTTTTGCCCTTCTGCCATCGGGCGAAGAAACTTTTGTTTTTGCTCTTCACTACCGAATTTAAAGATCGGCCAGCCGGCAAGCGAGGTATGCGCGGACAAAGTTACACCTGTTGATGCACACACGCGGGAAAGCTCCTCCACCGCAATTACATATCCAAGATAGTCTCCTCCGATTCCGCCGTATTCTTCCGGCCAAGGGATACCTGCAAGCCCGAGCTCAGCCATCTTGTCAAAAAGGCTGCGGTCAAACCGTTCTTCTTCATCCCTTTCTGCAGCTGTCGGTTCTACTTCATTTTTTGCAAAGTCACGCACCATTTTGCGGATCATTTCGTGTTCTTCAGATAGTTGAAATTGCATGTTTCTCTTGCCTCCCTGTTTAGTCTTGTATTAAGTGCTTACTCAGCACGAGCCGTTGGATCTCACTTGTTCCTTCATAGATCTCACATACTTTGGCATCCCTGAACAGCCGCTCCACCGGATACTCTTTCGTATAGCCGTATCCCCCGTGTACTTGTATAGCATCGATGGCCGTTTTCATCGCTGCCTGTGAAGCGTACAGTTTGGCCATTGAAGCTTCTTTTCCGCACGGCTGGTTCATCGTACGCATATGTGCTGCACGATAGGTTAATAGTTTGGCAGCTTCCACTCTTGTGGCCATATCGGAGAGCATGAACGCCAAGCCTTGCTGGGCGCCGATCGGCTTTCCGAACTGTTTGCGGGTTTTCGCGTATTCCAGAGAATGCTGAAGCCCTGCTTCCGCAATTCCAAGCGATTGTGCAGCAATTCCTATCCGTCCCGCTTCCAGGTTGCTCATTGCAATTTTGAAGCCTTCCCCTTCTGCACCCAGCAGGTTTTCTGCTGGAACCTCGGCCTGGTCAAAGATAATCTCACATGTGTTGGATCCGTTCAGCCCCATCTTTTTTTCTTTTTTTCCGACGGAAAAGCCCGGTGTGCCTTTTTCGACAATAAACGCTGCTATTCCTTTTGGGCCAGCCTCAGGATGGGTCGAAGCAAAAACGATGTATAGATGTGCCGCACCCGCATTGGTGATGAAGATTTTAGACCCGTTCAGGATGTACTTATCACCCTTTTTCACAGCTTTCGTTTTCAGAGCAGCGGCATCGGATCCGGCACCCGGTTCTGTCAGGCCGAAAGCACCAAGATAATCCCCGCCGGCCAGTTTAGGGATAAGCCTTTGCTTTTGCTCTTCATTTCCAAAATAATAGATGGAATTAGCCACTAAGCTTGTATGAACAGAAAGAATGACGCCGACCGTCGCACTCACCTTTGACAATTCATTAATGGCAATAATATAGGAGGTGAAGTCCATGCCTGCACCGCCATATTTTTCCGGGATGGGTATGCCCATTAGTCCGAGCTCGCCCATTTTTTTGACGGCCTCTGCTGGAAACTGATCGGTCTCATCCATTTTATCCACGATAGGCGCAATTTCTTTTTGAGCAAAATCACGCACCATTTTTTGCATCATGAGCTGTTCTTCTGTAAACGTGAGGTTCACGTCTCATCCCCCCTGTTCAAGCGTTCCTGCATCAGTTATAGGTGTAGAACCCTTTGCCCGATTTCTTGCCAAGCCAGCCTGCCTTCACATACTTGCGGAGAAGCGGGCAAGGCCGGTATTTATCATCGCCAAAGCCTTCCTGGAGTGTCTCCATGATGTAAAGGCATGTATCGAGGCCGATAAAGTCCGCCAATGTCAGGGGACCCATCGGATGATTCATTCCCAGTTTCATAATTTCATCGATCGCTTCCGGCTCCGCTACACCTTCATAGAGGGCAAAAATCGCTTCATTGATCATCGGCATTAAAATCCTGTTGGAAATAAAGCCTGGAAAATCATTCACTTCCACCGGAACCTTGCCCACTTGTTTCGTCACTTCTTCAATGAGCTGATAGACCCCATCGCTCGTTTGGAGCCCCCGGATAATTTCAACCAGCTTCATTACCGGCACAGGATTCATGAAATGCATGCCGATGACACGTTCCGGCCGATTCGTGACAGCGGCGATCTCAGTAATGGGAAGGGAAGAGGTGTTACTGGCCAAAATGGCATGTTCCGGCGCCATTTCATCCAGCATCTTAAACACCTGGGTTTTCACGTCCATATTTTCGATGACTGCTTCAATGACCAAATCCGCATCTGCAGCATTTTGAATGTCCGTTGAAGGGTGGAGGCGCTCTAAAACAGCCTTCCTTTCATCTGCTGCCATCTTTCCTTTTTCCACTTGGCGGGCTAGCTGCCGTGAAATAGATTCCATGCCTTTTTGGACAAACTCTTCCTTTAGGTCGTGAAGGTAAACCTTGTAGTTTGCCATCGCACATACTTGAGCAATACCTGAGCCCATTTGCCCGGCTCCAATTACCATGATGGTTTTGACGTTCATTCTTATTCCCCCTTTGATGAATTCACTTCAATCAATACAGCATCGCCCTGGCCGCCGCCTGAACAGATGGATGCGATCCCCAGGCCGCCTCCGCGCCTTTTCAGTTCATGAATCAATGAAACAATGATTCTCGCTCCGCTTGCTCCGATCGGATGCCCTAAGGCTACCGCTCCGCCGTTCACGTTTACTTTTTCCAGATCAAGGTTCGCAAGCTCTGCACTGGCCAACGCTACTGCTGCAAAAGCTTCGTTAATCTCAAATAAGTCGATTTCTTCAAGGGTTCTTCCTGTTTTCTTCAGCAATTCATTGATGACTAAGCCCGGTGTTTTTGGAAAATCCTTCGCTTCAAGGGCAATTGCCGCAGCTCCGAGGATAGTGGCCATCACTTCTTTTCCTTCTTTATGTGCCCGCTCTTCAGACATGAGGACCAGCGCTGCAGCACCGTCGTTTACTCCAGGTGCATTTCCTGCTGTAATGGTTCCTGTTGAGGAGAAAACAGGGGCCAGTTTAGCCAGACGTTCAGAAGTTGTATCTTTTCTTGGTGCTTCATCCGCTGTTACAGAAATCGGCTCTCCTTTGCGCTGAGGCACCTGTATCGCTACGATTTCTTCAGCAAACGTGCCATCATCAGTGGCGGAAACCGCTCTTTGATGGCTCCTTAATGCCCACTCATCCTGTTTCTCACGTGAAATTTCAAGCTCCTGCGCCACTTCATTGCCGTATGTTCCCATGTGAACGCCTGTAAAGGAGCAAGTGAGTCCGTCATGTGTCATCAAGTCCTTCACCTGCCCGTCTCCCATACGATAGCCCCAGCGAGCTTTTGGAAGAATATAAGGTGTATTGCTCATCGACTCCATCCCGCCGGCTACAACCACTTCTTCATCACCGGCACGGATGATCTGATCAGCTAAGGTTACGCTCCTCATTCCGGAAGCACAGACTTTGTTGATGGTTTCTGTTTTCACTTCCCATGGCAAGCCTGCCTTCCGGGCAGCCTGACGGGAAGGAATCTGACCCTGTCCGCCCTGCAGCACACAGCCCATGATCAGTTCATCTACCTGGCCCGCATTGACATCCGCTCTTTGCAGCGCTTCTTTAATCGCTGCTGCACCAAGATCAGATGCAGATAAAGTGCTTAAAGCTCCGCCAAACTTACCGATTGGTGTACGTACACCGCTGACAATGACTGTTTTACCCATGCAAAATCACTCCTTTTATTAAAAAGCTGAAGCTGGATTGATTAAAACGCTTACAAGATGTCCCGAGCGAACGCTCGGTCAACAAAGATTCATGGGTTAACCTGCTGCCAATCGACAGCAGGTTAACCTCTTATTGCACCAATTCTTTTTCTTTTGATGAGCCAAACAAGGAACGTTCAAGAATTTCAACGACATCCAATGTTTGAACCTGATCTTCTGCTTCTTTGGCTTTTGTTCCATCGCTCAGCATGGTTAAGCAGTATGGGCAGCCGCTTCCGATCATCGTCGGATTAACCGCCAGTGCCTGCTCAGTCCTTGCGACGTTAACACGCTGTCCTGCCTTTTCTTCCATCCACATCATACCGCCGCCTGCACCGCAGCACATGCCGTTTTGCCGATTTCGGTCCATCTCAACAAGCTTTACTCCAGGGATGGCCTTCAATATCTCACGAGGCGGCTCATACACTTCGTTATAGCGCCCGAGATAGCAGGAATCATGATAAGTGATGACTTCATCCACTTCAAACTTCGGTGTGATGCGGCCTTCTTGAATCCACTCTGCCAAAAGCTCGGTATGGTGATAAACCTCACCTTCATAACCAAACTCCGGATACTCATTTTTAAAGGTATTATAGGCATGCGGATCAATCGTGATGATCTTCTTCACATTATGTTTTTCAAATAACGCGATGTTGCTGTTGCAGATTTCCTGGAACAAGAACTCGTTTCCGATTCGTCGAGGCGTATCCCCGGAGTTCTTTTCCTTGTTACCAAGGATGGCAAACTTGACGCCGGCCTCATTCATGATCTTTGCAAAAGCAAGTGCGATTTTCTGGCTTCGGTTGTCGTAGGCCCCCATGGAGCTGACCCAGAACAAGTATTCAAGCTCTTCACCGGCCTTCTCCATCTCTTTTACGGTAGGAATCGAAACATCTTCCCGAAGCTCACGCCAGTTTTCTCTTTCTTTTTTGGAAATGCCCCATGGGTTTCCTTGCTTTTCAATATTTTGGATGGCACGTTTGGCATCGGCCTCCATCTTTCCTTCCGTCAGAACAAGATAGCGGCGCATGTCGATGATTTTATCCACATGCTCATTCATCACCGGGCATTGATCCTCACAGTTTCGGCAAGTAGTACATGCCCAGATCTCTTCTTCGGTCATGACCTCGCCGATCAGTTCAATATTATATTCAAACTTGAACGCAGAGCTTCCGTCTGTTGCAGCAGCCATCTCTTTAGCGCCCTGTCCTTTTGCTGCGGCTTCAAAAGCAATCTGGTTGCCTTTTGTATTCGCGAAAGCAAAAGATGGCATCCATGGTGTGCGTGAAGTAACCGCTGCTCCTTTTTCAGTGAGATGATCCCTTACTTTAATTATCATATCCATCGGCGAGAGCATTTTGCCTGTACCGGTTGCCGGACACACATTTGTACAGCGGCCGCATTCTACACATGCATACAAGTCGACAAGCTGCTTCTGGTTAAAGTCTTCTACCTTGCCCACTCCGAATACTTCCTGAGTTTCATCTTCGAAGTTAATGGATGAAAGTTTCCCAACTTTATCCTTCCTCCCAAGCCATACATTGAGCGGGCCCGCGATTAAGTGAGCATGCTTGGACTGAGGCACATAGACAAGGAACGTGAGAAGGAACAGTAGATGAATCCACCAGGAGATAAAGAATAGGGTGACGGCCGCAGCCTCTGGCAGCCCGCCAAGGATATAGGCGAGGCTTGAAGCAATCGGCGCCGTCCATTCGAGCTCCAGATCATGCCAAAGGATTTCCATGGCGTTGCCGAGGAGGACGGAAATCATTAATCCTCCGATGAACAGTAACACGAGACCTGCTTTAAATCCCCGTTTAAGGCGTACTAGCTTTTCGACATATCTGCGGTAAAATGCCCAAACGACCGCTGCTAGGATGAGGAAAGTTACGGTTTCCTGAAAAAAGGTAAATCCGGGATAAAGAGGACCAAGCGGAAGATGCGACCCAGGGGCTAGCCCTTTCCAAATAAAATCAATCGCACCAAATTGGACAAGGAGGAACCCATAGAAAAATAACACATGGATGATTCCGCTCTTTTTATCTTTCAAAAGCTTCTTCTGACCGAATACATTGACAAGCACAGCTTGGATCCGTTCCTGCACGGTATGGTCAAATTCGACTTTTTTACCCATTTTGATGAATTCGTAACGAGTTTTCACCACATATGCAAACAAATAGATGGCGTAAGCGGTTACAAGAATAAAGGCAATCCAGTTCAAGATCTGTAAACCGTTCATCAATTATGCTCCCTTCATCATTGTCTGTTGCCCTCCCTTTTCCTGTCTATAACAAGAATGATTATTCAAAAAGGGTGGAATTTTCTGAAACCATTATAACATAAATAATAGAAATGAATGAGCATTCAGTCAATATTATTTTAAAAATTTTTTTGGGGTGCCTGACACCGTATTTGGGGATACTATTTACACTGATTTCAATTTCTATCAGAAAGGAAGTACCGCGATGGCCATCTTATCCTTGTTTTTAATTCTTCTGCTTGCTGCCGCTATGATTGCGGTGCTGATCTGGCTCGATTTTCGGTTGGGCAAAAAAAATGTGGTGAAGAAGGAATTAGACGAACCTGCCATCTATACTGGAGAAGCGTCTCTTATTACAACCGGGACTGAGTTTTTCGATACGTTATTTGAAGAAATAGAACAAGCAGCCCATCATCTACATATTCAATTTTATATTTTCAATGAAGACTGCATCGGCAAGGAGATGACGTCACTTCTCAAAAGAAAGGCGAGAGAGGGTGTAAAGGTAAGGCTTCTCGTTGACTATTTGGGCAGTTTTTTTCTTAAAAAGAAGGCCATACATGAAATGAAGCTGGCAGGCGTTCAATTTGCCTACAGCTTCAAGCCCGGATTTCCTTATTTTTTTTATAAGCTGAACCGGCGAAACCATCGGAAGATCACGATCATCGATGGCAAAAAAGGATTTACTGGGGGATTCAATGTCGGAGATGAGTACTTAGGAAGAGATCCGAAGCTTGGCGACTGGCGCGATTATCATCTGCAGCTGCATGGCCCTGTTGTTCACGCCTTTCAGGAGCAGTTCCTCCTTGATTGGGAAGCGGCCAGCGGGGAAAAACTGAGCGGTGATTCTTACTTTCCGGCGCTTGATGAGGGGACACAGACATTTACCTCCCTTTTTTCAACCAAACAGATCTACTTGTTCTTCTTGCAGCAGATTGAACAGGCCAAAACGAAAATATTCATCGGATCACCCTATTTCATACCCGACGCCAAGCTGCAAAACGCTCTCCTAGATGCACTGAAACGAGGGGTAGAGGTCACTCTGCTTGTCCCGATGAAATCAGACCATCCTCTTGTAAAGGAAGCCTCCTATCCATTTATACGGGAACTGTTAAAATCGGGTGGGCACGTATATCAGTACTATGAAGGCTTTTTTCATGCCAAAGTTTTTATGGCCGATGAAAACATCTGTGATATTGGAACCGCCAATTTTGATCTGAGAAGCTTGTTTACCAACTCAGAGGTCAACTGCGTTTTCACTGATCAGAAACTGATTCGGTCGGCATTGAAGACCATTGAGGATGACTTGGCCCGTTCAGTCATTATGGACGTGTCTGCTCTGGACAAGCCTTCCTTGTGGACTAAAATAAAAATGCAGACAGCGAAGTCCTTTGCACCTTTTTTATAAGTTTTGTTTAAATAACGCTTATAAGGTAAAAGAAACAATAGAATGACTAGACTTCAAGGGGGGGTTCTGGAATGCTTGTATCTTTCGGTTATGTGTCCACCGCGCTTTCCCTTTTCGATTCATCTCCTTCCAAAACGATGACGTTTGCCACTTGGTCGAAGCTTGAAAAAAAGGAACGGGAACAGCGGTTGATTTTCATTACGAAAACGAATTTAAAGAATACAGTTCGAATCATACACTATAATATCGCATCCCAATTTCCTTTATATCGGATGTCTTCTTCAATCGTTCCGCTGGCGACCCATCCCGACGTCAACTGGAATTATTTAAAGCATACGGCCGATGAATTCCGTGCGGTTGGAGACCTCGTGAAAGACCATGGCCTTCGTGTGAGCCTGCATCCCAACCAGTTCACCCTCTTTACAAGCGCCAAGGAGCATATCACTCGTAATGCAGTGAAAGACATGGAGTATCATTACAATATGCTTAATGCCATGGGCCTGGAAAAAGAAGCCCGAATCAACATCCACGTCGGCGGCACCTATGGAGACAAAGAAGCCTCTATTGCACGTTTCTATGAAAATATAAAAAGGCTGCCTCCTCTCATCAAACAAGCCATGACGTTAGAGAATGATGATAAAACGTATACGACGGAAGAAACGCTGGAAATTTGTGAAGCAGAAGGAATTCCTATGATGTTCGATTTCCACCATCACATGTCAAATCCAGGTTCCATCCCGCTGGAAGACCTGCTTCCCCGTTTTATTGCCACTTGGAAAGGAACCGGACGCCCCCCCAAAGTCCATCTTTCTTCCCCGAAAACAGAAAAGGCCTATCGGAGCCATCATGACTTCGTAAGCCTGGATTATGTGATGCCTTTTTTTAAAATGATCAAACCATTTACGGATGAGCTGGATGTCATGATCGAGGCAAAACAAAAAGATCTTGCGCTCATTCGATTGATCAGTGAACTTGCAAAGGTTAGGGGGATCAAACGGATGACGGGAGGCACTTTGGTCATCTGATGGATTTGGCCCACGTTGTCAGGGTTTGGTTAAAGAAGTGGTGCTTTTTCACCGGAATCTGATGAAATACACCCGGTACAATAACGGTTTTTGTTTGAGGGACGAGTCTTTGATAGATCTTTTGATAAGGCAGGAAATGAAAGCACCGTGAGCCATAGAACAATAACAAAGGTACTTTGATCTGCGGCAGAGCTTTCGTGCAGCTTTGGCCAAAACATTCCTCATAAAAGCGGCGCCAGAATTTCGGGCTGCCTTTTTTGCATTCCTCTGCGATTTGATGCCTGTCAGTTGCAGTCACTTGATGTGACCAGGCTAAGCTATTGATCAGAAGCAGTGGATGATGTTTTGCGAAATGGATCCCCAGCCGGAATTCTTGTTCCACAAACCAGGAAGCCACCTCTGGAAAACCACCGCTGATCACAAGGGCGTGCACCCGCTCCGGATAACGCAGAACAAAATCCTGTGCAATCGTACCGCCTGCAGAGTACCCGCAGACAATAGCCTTTTCAACTCCCAGCTCATCAAGCAAAGCGAGCAGGTCGGCACTCAACGTTTGGATGGAGAAAGAGGGATTGGCGCAAGGTGTGTTTCCATGCCCCCGTATATCGTATGTAATCACTCTGAAACATCGGCTTAGCTCCGTATGCTGATAGTTGAAAATACGGGAAGTCAGTACGGGAGGGTGGATCAAAACAAGCGGAAAACCGGATCCTGACTCCCTGTAAAATGTATTGACGTCCTTTCTTTCCATGGTGCCATCCCCTTTCTAATCATGGCTTTATAAAAAATGAAAATAACCATGTGTACATCTTGTAACCAAGATAGATCCCTACGATTCCGGCAATGCCGGACAAAGCAGGCGGAGCCGGAATGGGGAGCTTAAATAGAGCAAATACGAGGCCTACGGCTGCTCCTGTGATCAGTGCTAAAACAACTAGCTTCATTATGCATTCCTCCTCCGTTTATGGTTTCCTGGAACACGGTGTTTATCCATAGAAATGCGCAAGCGCACTGATCAGGGGCGACAAGCGCCGGACATAAAAAAAGGCCTGCTGTGTCAGTAACAGCAGGCCTTACTCTATTTACATCCGCTCCGGTGCGGAGACACCGACAACCTTCAATGCATTTTCAATCGTAATTTGCGTGGCTTTCATCAACGCGTAGCGCGCCGCAGATTTTTCTTTGTTTTCAGCATCGAGTACTCGCTCTGCATTGTAAAAGCTGTGCAGGGCAGATGCAAGTTCAAAGACATAGTTGGTGATCCGGTGCGTCAGCATCTTGTCTGCCGCCTCGTCAATGGCAGCCGGGAATTCGCCCAGCTTTTTGAGCAGTTCAAATTCTTTTTCTGATGAGATGTGAGAAAGATCGAGCTCTCCACTGTACGATAAGCCCATCTCTGCGCCCTGGCGCAGCATGCTGCATACGCGGGCATGCGCGTACTGTACATAGAAGACCGGATTCTCGTTTGATTTTGAAACTGCTAAGTCCATATCAAAATCCAGATGAGTATCAGAGCTTCTCATCGCGAAGAAATAACGAGTCGCATCGATGCCAACCTCTTCCATCAGATCCCTCAAGGTTACCGCTTTACCTGTACGTTTGCTCATCTTTACTTTTTCCCCGTTTTGGAACAGGGAAACAAGCTGGATAATCAATACATCGAGCTGTTCACGGTTATAGCCGAGCGCCTCGATGGCCGCCTTCATCCGAGGGATATACCCGTGGTGGTCCGCTCCCCAAATGTTGATCAGCTTCTCAAAACCGCGGTCAAGCTTATCCTGGTGATAGGAGATGTCCGGTGTAAGATACGTGTAGGATCCGTCATTCTTAATCAACACGCGGTCCTTATCGTCACCAAAGTCTGTGGTTCTGAACCAGGTTGCCCCCTCTTCCTCATATACAACCCCCGCGTCTTTCAGCTTTTTGAGGGCTTTGTCGATCTTTCCGGATTCATATAGGGACGTTTCAGAGTACCATACATCAAAACCAACCCTGAATTCAGCCAGATCGCGTTTGATCTTCTCAAGTTCCTTCTCGAGCCCGTATTGGCGGAAGAAGTTGAAACGCTCCTTTTCATCAGCTGCAGCCCATTTGTCACCATACGCTTCAGCGAGGTCTTTTCCGAATTCGATAATATCTTTACCGAAATATCCGTCCTCCGGCATTTCTTTTTCTTGCCCAAGAGCCTGAAAATATCGCGCCTCGATGGAATAAGCAAGGTTATTAATCTGGTTTCCTGCATCATTTATATAATATTCACGGGAGACATCATAACCTGCACGGTCAAGAATGTTGCAAAGTGAATCCCCGACAGCGGCTCCGCGCGCATGCCCAAGGTGAAGGGTTCCTGTCGGATTCGCCGAAACAAACTCTACCTGCACCTTCTTCCCACCGCCGAATTCTGTTCTGCCGTAGTTCTCCCCTGCTTGAAGGATCGCTGGAACCAAGTCGGTCAAGTAGGCATTATCCATATAAAAGTTAATGAATCCTGGTCCTGCAATCTCAAGCTTACTGATGGAAGCTTTACTTTTATCGAAATGATTCAATATCTCCTCAGCGATCGCTTTTGGTGCTTTTTTGGCAATGCGAGCCAGCTGCATCGCCATGTTAGTCGCGTAGTCTCCATGAGACTTATCCTTTGGGATTTCAAGAACAACCTCTGGAAGCTGTTCTCTTTCTGCCAATCCTGCCTTAATGACCGCTTCTTCTATTTCTTGCTTTAAATGGAGCTTTACCTGATCTACAACGTTCATGCCTTCGCCTCCTGAAAATTGATCTTTATTGTATAGCTGCCTGTGTCTTCACCCTGCAGCACAAGTCCGTACTTTAAGAGCAAGTCGCCCTCTTTGCTCTGCTGGTTCCAGCGGAAATTCATCTGATGTGTGGTGGTTTCCATCCATAGCTGGCCATAAGGAGTATCGTACATTCCCTGCGTCGTCTGGCCGATCAAAAACCTCTGACGCATTGCCACACTGCCGCTCCTTAAGATGACAATCCCTTCATGGTTCATTTTAACTACATTGTTGACTGAACCGGCGCCCTCTATAACTTCCGTATACTTAAGATATGTGCTATCTCCCTTACGGTACAGGGTTCCTGTTGCTTCGCCTTTATGTACATCCTTTTCCTTCGCATGCTGTATGACGGTTTCCATTATTAAATTGACCGAAATCACAGCTTCTTGTCCACCCATTGTCGGATCCGTCCTTTTTATCGTTTCTATAAAAATACAGAAGCATTGATCTGTTTCTGTACCTCGATCTCATGTGTTTATTGTATATAACTCAACTATTATAAAGGATTCTTCCCTATTTCTTCAACCTTACCCTAAAACAAAGAAAAACGCACTTCTCCTCTCGAAGTGCGTCAACGGATTGGAAGGCTTATTTTTACAGCCGTTCCTTTCCCGGGATGACTCTCTATGATGATCTCGCCATTATGCTCCTGGATAATTTTATAGCTGGTCATCAATCCCAGCCCGGTTCCCTTCTCTTTTGTAGAATAGAATGGTTCACCCAGTTTCTTAAGGCTTTCAGGCGGAATTCCGCATCCCTGGTCTTGAATAATAATTTCAATGTTTCTGCCTTGGCGCTTACTGTCGATATGTATGATTCCGCCATCCGGCATCGCTTCAATCGCATTTTTTACTAAATTAATGAACACCTGCTTCAATTCATTCTCCACACAATCAATCAATGGGAGATTCTCGCCCAGGTCACATACGATATGGACATTGTGGACAAGAGCCTGGCGGTCCAGCAGATCGACAACATAATGGATGAGCTCTTTAATGTCCTTTTTTTCCACCTTTTTGGATTGAGGCTTCGCAAGGATGAGCAACTCCGTAATGATCTGCTCAATCCTGTTCAGCTCATCCAGCATAATGCCATAATATTTTTCACAGTCCACAATTCCTTTGGACTGGAAGAGCTGGATAAACCCCTTTAGTGCGGTCAGGGGGTTTCGTATTTCATGAGCAACCGATGCAGCAAGCTGGCCGACAATGGATAGTTTATCAGACTTGCGAAGCAGCTCTTCCGCCTCCAGACGTTCGGAAATATCCCGCGTGACGGCAATGATCTCAATCACCGTACCGGTCGTCTCATCTTTAATTCCTCGGCACGTGGCTTCAACCCAGCGGTATTCTCCGTTTACGCTCTTCAGCCTGAATTGGAAGTTGCTGATATCGCCCCCTCTTAACAGCTGTTCATGCACCTGTAGCGAAGCTCTCATATCGCTTGGATGAAATAAAGCAAAGGCTTTTTTGGACAGCAATTCCTGAGGGGTATATCCGAGCAGCTGTTCGCACGCAGGTGAGACGTATAGCATTTCCCCCTCCACGTTATGAGTAGAAATTATGTCGGTAGAGTTTTCAGCAAGCAGTCTGTATCTCGATTCGCTTTCCTGCAGTTTTTCATGGGAAGATACCTGATCCGTGATCTCCCGTCCAAAAACAAGCAAGTTTTTTCGACTGCCTTCATCATCAAAGACAGGAATTTTGTATACATCAAAAATTCTGTCGCCCGAAGAAGCCGGAATTTTTTCAACACAACGCTGAAGTTTGCCTCCTTGCCAAACACCTTCATCGGTTTCTATACAATAATCGAACACCGGTTTAAAATATGGAATTAATCGGCCAAGCTCAGCATCTGTTTTTCCGACAAATTCCGTATGAGGATAGCCAAACATTTCACCAGAAAATTTATTGGCGTACACAAATTTCCCATCTCCGTCCTTAATCCCGATAAAGTCTGGAACAATATTTGTTAAGGCAACCAGCAGGTCTTCCTGAAAAGCATCTGTAGCTTCTGTTTTTACAGGTTTGAGAATGCACACTTTATATTTTTCATCTGTTCCTAAATCATCTATATTCACATCTACAAGCATCGGATCATGCGTATCGCCAGACAGTATGGTTTGCTGTTCATTTCGTTTTTTATTCAAGTCTGGAAGGAGGCATGATATGGAAAGGCCCTTCAGCTCTGGTAAAGTGCAGCCTGTCATTTTTACTGCTTCTGAATTCATCTCGTGTATACAAAAATCATGTGTAAGAAGGATGACCGCATCCGACAGCTGATGCATAAAGGGCATCGGAGACCTTGTAAGCTCATTTCCCATTTCTGTTGCTCCTTTCCGCTTTCATCTATTCACCTTTTTAACTATATCAAAATAGACACAATATTGTTACTTTTTTTCGACAAAAAAAGACTGAAACCAACAATTGGCTCAGTCTTTTTTCATTCATTATTATTTGTTCACCCAGCCTAAAAGAATTTCCCTCAGGAATTTACCCGCAGCGATTGGCGTTTGTTCAGAAGGATCATAGATTGGGGCTACTTCAACCAAGTCAGCACCAATGATGTTGATGTCAGACTCAGAGATTAAATGGATAGCCTCCAGCAATTCTTTGGATGTAATCCCTCCTGCCTCAGCCGTACCCGTTCCAGGTGCATGGGCAGGATCAAGCACATCAATGTCGATCGTTACGTAAACATTGCGGCCAGCAAGCGTCGGTAATACCTTCTTCAAAGGCTCCGCCACATCGAACTTATGCATATGCATACCGGACTCTCTGGCGAATTGAAACTCTTCTCTCATTCCTGATCGAATACCGAAAGAGTAAACATTCTCCGCACCAATCAGTCCGCACGCTTTTCGTATAGGAGTAGAGTGGGAAAGAGGCTCTCCCTCATACTGCTCCCTCAGATCCGCGTGGGCATCGATATGGATGATGGCAAAATCATCGTATTTATTCTTTAACGCCTTAAAGATCGGCCATGAAACGAGGTGCTCTCCGCCCATGCCCAGTGGAAATTTCCCGGCATCCAGCAATGTTGTCACATATTCTTCGATAAGATCAAGGCTGCGCTGCGGATTTCCGAAAGGAAGCGGGATATCACCCGCATCAAAGTAATTGACTTCTTCAAGATGCTTATCCGCATATGGGCTGTATTCCTCAAGCCCTAAAGAGGCTTCACGGATTCTTGCAGGGCCGAAACGAGAACCCGGACGGAAGGATACCGTCCAGTCCATCGGCATTCCGTATAGAACCGCATCGGCTGTTTCATAATCCTGCTTGCTTAAAATAAAAACATTTCCAGAATAGGCTTCGTCAAATCGCATGACTGTGGTCGCCCCTTTCTCTTTCTGTGTGGCTTCAGCTGCCGGCTTTACATGTGCAATGCCTCGGTTTATTAATATCTTTGAAGTTTTCTTTTACTTAATCAGATCTCCTACAAACTTCGGAAGTGCAAAAGCTGCTTTCTGGAGATCTTTTGTCCAGTATTTGGTCTCGATGTCATGAAAACGCTCTTCGTTGACTTCGAGCGGGTCGTATTGTTTGGAACCAATCGTGAACGTCCAAAGTCCGCTTGGGTATGTCGGGATATTGGCTGTATAAAGACGCGTGATCGGGAAGATTTCGCGAACGTCTTTGAACACTTTTGAAATGAGTTCCGGTGTGAACCAAGGGTTGTCCGTTTGGGCGACAAAGATTCCGTCTTCTTTCAAAGCCTTTGAAATCCCTTCGTAAAAGCCTTTTTCGAACAATTTCGCAGCAGGTCCTACCGGTTCAGTAGAGTCGACCATGATGACGTCATACTTGTTCTCGCTAGTTGCGATGTGCATGAAGCCATCGTCCACTTTTACTTCTACCCTCGGGTTATCCAGATCACCAGCAATTTCAGGGAGGTATTGCTTGGAATACTCGATCACTTTTCCATCGATTTCAACCAACGTTGCCTTCTCTACGGAAGGGTGCTTCAAGACTTCACGGATCACACCGCCATCGCCGCCGCCAACAACCAGAACTTGAGTTGGTTTCGGATGAGTAAACAAAGGTACGTGTGCGACCATCTCATGATAAACAAACTCGTCCTTTTGCGTGGTCATCACCATGCCGTCAAGAATAAGCATGTTTCCGAACTCCTCTGTTTCCACCATATCCAGCTTTTGGAATTCTGTTTGCTCCGTCACATATGTACGTTTAATTTTTGCAGTGATCCCAAAGTTTTTCGTCTGTTTTTCCGTGAACCATAGTTCCACGTTCATCACTCCTCTATTTGAGATGCCAGGCATCGTTGTTCTTTCAACAAACATAACGATTATAGCATTTACTTTTTTGTTATTCCACACGCAATTTCAGTTAAACCCCTCACTTGAGAGCTCATCGATCTACAGTTTGGCTCCAACTGAGACAGCACCTTCTTCAAAAGGCTTAATTAACGCGTGCAAAGTCTCGATATACGGCAGCTTCAGCTTGCATTGCGCAGCGAGCCTCAATGCACCTCCCTGTAAGTGATCGACCTCCAGCCGCAGGCCCTTCCGCCTGTCTTGATGCATGGATGAAGTAGATTCGTAAGCAAGGCCCTCCATTTTTGCCATCGTCTCCTCAATGTCTTGTTCTTCCAGCCTCACATGAAACGCGTTGGCAAGGTTCTTCATCTCTGTCAGCACGGCACGGAACAGCTTGATTGTTTCTCCCTGCTCCCGTATTTTACCAATGGGCAGATTGGCAGCTGTTGTAACTCCAGAGAATGCTGTAATGAACATATACTTTTGCCAGAGACTTTTAAGCATATCAGAGCTCAGTAAAGCGTTCATGTTGCTTGCATCCATCATCCGAGACAGAGAATCACACATTTTCTGCTGGGAAGCAGCAAGCGGCCCGAAAACAATGTCATGCTGGACGCTCGTATGAACCACATGTCCTTTTTCGTCCAAGGTTGCGATGATAAAAGCCAGGCCGCCGATCACCGCCTCTTCTCCAAGCTCGTCCTGCAGCTTATAAATATGTTCGATCCCGTTCAGAAGAGGGAGAATACGCGCCCCTTTCTCTACGAGCTGCTTTAAAATAGGAAGCGCCTCTTCCAAGTGATAGCCTTTGACGGAAAGCAATACAAGATCACAGCTCTCCACTTCTTCCGGCCGAAGGATAAGATCAGGTTCATTTAACCTATAATCTCCTTGCACGCTATGGATATACAGACCATGCTCCTCAATCTCCTTCTTTCTCTTTTCCCTTACTAAAAAGGAGACCTGGTGGCCAGCCTGAAGCCATCTTCCCCCAAAATAGACTCCCAACGCGCCTGCTCCAAACACAACAACCTTCATTTCGCTCACCCTGCCTTCTTTTAATTCAGAACTTTCTCATTTTTATAGTACCGCAAAGTAATTGGATACCCAAATAAATCAGCAGCTTTCGATCACGGCCTTTTTTCCTAACTTTTTTAAGATTGAATGCAATCCCGCAGCGGATGGTATAATGGGAAGACAATAGTATAGGTTCCTTGGGGTGGTCGGCGCACTCTCTATAAGCTGAAGCTGCAACCAATCGTGTACAGGCTTTACGCGAAAGGGGGTGATGCCTCTGACGATATTCGAAGCGCTTATGTTCGCGGTCGCTTTTGCGTCCCTTATCGTTTCTGTTTTGTCGCATAAAAAATAGACCGCCCTTCAGCCCCAACTCAAGGAAACGGTCTATTTTTCTCGCTTTGCTTTGAATCTTAGCCGATCCCCCTGGGGAGAACCGACTATTGAGCCGCTGGCCGCCATGCCAGCGGTCTTATTTTATTACGTTTCTGCTTTCATCATACCATCATTATCAAAATTTGTCAGCCTTACTCATTAGAGCCGCTTTAAAAGATTTTCCGCGCTTTGCTTCGCTTCAAACATCACCTTTTCTTCATCCATCGTCAGCAGTTCGCGATTTTTCATAACAAGCTTTCCATCGATCATGACAGAATCTACATCCTGTCCAGCTGCGGCATACACAAGCAGAGAGGCATCATGATGCGCCGGCAGGAGATGAGGCTGGTTCATCTTCAGAAACAGGATATCCGCTTTTTTCCCGGGTTCAATACTTCCGGTTTCCTTGCCGATCCCCAGTATTTCAGCCCCATTTTTTGTTGCCATGGTCAACACTTCATGAGCAGAGAGGGCAGAAGCATCGCCATGCAGGAGCTTTTGCATCCAGGCTGCTGCCTTCATTTCCATAAACATATCCAGCGTGCTCGCACTTCCCGGACCGTCTGTTCCGAGTCCTACCTTCATTCCCCTCTGAGCCAGTTCAACCACATTGCTTGTTCCGCACCCGAGCTTGGCATTGCTCACCGGATTGTGAATGATTCCGCCATGAACCGATTCGAGAATCGAAAGGTCTGCTTCCGTAAAGTGTACGCCGTGCGCAAGAACAACCCTTGTATCTTCAAAAAATCCTGCCGACTCCAAGTATTCGACGGGGCTCATGCCGTGCCGTTCCTGAATGATCCTGCGCTCATCAGCGGTCTCGGCAAGGTGGGTATGCAGCGGCACATCCAGTTCTTTTGCCAGCTTTACAGCGTCACTCAAGAAATCAGGCGGACACATGTAGGGAGAATGCGGGGCGACCATCGCCGTTATCCGTCCATCAGCGCTTCCATGCCAGCGGTTTACAAGAGCCCTTGATTCCTCGATCCGGTCACTGTAGTTGGAGTCCATCGCAATCATGCCTCTGGCAAGCGATGCGCGTATTCCAGCCTCCTCCACCGCTCTTGCTATCGTATCCATGTCGATGTACATATCCGCGTAAGCGGTCGTTCCGCTTTTGATCATTTCCGCAATGGAAAGCATCGCTCCCCAGTACCGGTCGCCGCTCGTCATCTTCATCTCTGCAGGCAGCATCTTCTTATTGAGCCAGTCCATTAAAGGCAGATCGTCACTGTAGCAGCGCAGCAACGACATTGGGGTATGCTGGTGTCCATTGATGAGTCCAGGCATAATGAGAAAATCCTTTACATCCCATACTTCATGTTCGCTGTACAGAAGCTCCAGGCTGCCGATCTCCTCGATTCTGTTTCCCTCTATCAGAATATCATCCTGCTTCGTCGTCCAGATTCCGTCCGCCTCACTAAGATACCGTGCATTTTTTAATATCAACGTTATGCTCCTCCCGTTTCGTCCATCTTTATGGGACAAGTATAACATTTCCCTCTCTATCTACGTTTAGAAGATGCTTAACTCTCCCATACTAGATAATGAAAAAATGAAGGAGGGTATAGGCATGTCCTGGATCACGCGCTGGAAGGAGTATACTTCACTACAAAAAGCAAAAGCGATCGGCAAACTGGCCGCCTTTATGGCAGGAGGAATGGCTGCATGCCTTCTCGGCGTGCTGCTGCTGGCCAAGTTGTTGGGTCCTCCTCCTTTGCTTGTTCCGCAGACGACTGTCATTCATGCCAGGGATGGAGAAGAGATCGGCGAGATCAATAACTCCGGTGAAAAACGTTTCTGGGTTCCATTGAACAAAATGAGTCCTGCACTTATACAGGCGACCATCGCCATAGAGGATAAAAACTTTTATGACCATCATGGATTTGACCTAAAGCGGATCGCAGCCGCTCTCCTGGCAGACGTCAGGGCCGGGGCAAAGGTCCAGGGAGCGAGCACGATCTCCCAGCAGTTTGCGAGGAACCTCTTTTTAACGCATGATAAGACGTGGTTTCGAAAAGCGATGGAAGCCTTTTATACGATAAGACTAGAAATGAATTATTCGAAAAATGATATACTCGAAGGTTATTTAAATACAATCTATTACGGCCACGGCACCTATGGCATTCAATCCGCTTCCGCATTTTATTTTGGCAAGGATTCAAGCAGCCTCAGCGTACCTGAGGCCTCCATGCTGGCAGGCATACCAAAAGGGCCCGGATATTATTCTCCTCTCTATCATGAAGAACGGGCTAAACAGCGGCAGTCTATTATCTTAAGGGCGATGGAGAAAAATCACTTTCTCACCAGAAAAGAAGCACGGGAGGCTGCTGCTGCTCCACTTACGATTGTGAGTGAAAAAGACGAACAGAAGCCTAAAATCGCTCCTTACTTTCAGGCGGAAGTGATGAAGACACTGAAGAGCGAACTGAAGCTCGATCCGAAGCTGGTTGAGCTTGGCGGGCTGCACATCTATACAACCCTGGATGTTTCCATGCAAAAAGCAGCAGAAAAGGAAGTCGAGGAACAAATCGATAAAGATTCCTCCATTCAGACTGCTCTTGTTTCGATGGATCCAAGAAATGGGGACGTGAAGGCACTCATCGGGGGCCGAAATTTTACAGAAAGCCCTTTTGATAGGGCTGTTCAGGCAAAACGTGCGCCAGGCTCATCCTTTAAGCCATTCTTGTACTATACAGCGCTAAAAAACGGCTATACACCATCCACCACCATAAAGAGCGAGCCGACTTCGTTCGCGATGGGGGATGGGCAAAAAGATTACGAACCAAAGAACTACAACGATCTATATGCCTATGATTTCATCACTCTTTCTGAAGCTCTCGCACTTTCTGATAATATTTATGCGGTCAAGACCAATCTTTTTCTTGGGCCGAAGAAACTCGTCAAAGCCGCGCGCCAGTTCGGGATCAAGAGCCCCTTATCCAGTGTTCCCTCACTCGCTCTGGGAACAAAGGGAGTAAGCGTCATGGAGATGACAAACGCCTACAACCTTTTTGCGAACGGCGGCAAACGGGTGGAACCGGTTTTCATTAAGAAAATTACAGACAGCAAGGGCAATGTGATCTACGAGCATCAGTATAAGAAGAAACAGGTTCTTGACAAACGGGCGGCTTTTGTGATGACGGACTTGATGAAAGGGATGTTTGACGAAAAGCTGAACGACTATACGAAGGTCACCGGTTCAAGCATCGACCAGTACCTGACCCGCCCGGCAGCAGGAAAATCCGGCTCGACCCCGACCGACAGCTGGATGGTCGGCTTTACTCCTCAGCTGACGACAGGCGTTTGGATCGGGTATGACCAAGGAAAAGAGATCAATCGGATCAACGATGGAAGCTACTCAAAAAAAATCTGGGTCCACTACATGGAGAACGCTCTGAAAAATGAGCCGGCAGCTGCCTTTAAGAAGCCAAAAGGCGTCGTCAGTGTAATGGTGAATCCTAAAAACGGAAAGCTCGCAACGGAAAATTGCCCGGTGAAACGGCGCACATATTATATAGAGGGAACAGAGCCAACAGAATACTGCCACGAACATGCGGGAGACCGCCCATTCAATCACAACGGATTCGATCATAAGAGAAAAGGATGGTTTCAAAAAGTCTTTCCGTGGTGGCACTGATTTAATGAGGATAAAAGGATCCGCTCTCAGGTGTTTTGAGGCGGATCTTTTGGTTTACTTGCGGAATTGGTGCTATTACTTGCGGTTCGACAAAGATTACTTGCGACTTTCCGTGCGTTACTTGCGAAAATGCCCGAATTACTTGCGATTCGACACATTTTACTTGCAAAACGCATCATTTTCAAAAGCTCTTTTCTAATAGATTGTTGCTTTGGAACATTTTTGTAAAGAGTCTTCATTGACAAGTTGATTGGAGTGCAAGGTGCGAGACTCCTGCGGGACTAGCGGGACAGGTGAGACCCGCAGGCGCCTGCGCCGAGGAGGCTCATCGCACGCCCCGCGGAAAGCGAGCAGCCTGAAACGGAAATCAACCACTCCCAAGAGCCAACAAAGGTTACGAAAACAGCCTTTTCAAAAAAGCGCTCGAACAAAAACCTCGACAAAATAAACAGCCCGGGTGCTCAAAAGCTCCCGGGCTGTTTATTGTCCTAGCAACATTGTGTGTGCAATGCTAGCTTCATTTTACGGTATTCCACGGAATTGTCACAAGTTTTTTAGAAAATGTTCAAAAAAGGTTCATAACTCTTCCAATTTTATGGCAATAATTTCCTTACTTCCTCTGAAGAACGGCTGAACATGCCTTCATCATGGCTTTTCAAAAACTCGGCGAGAAGCACCCTCGATTTTTCGTCCATATCATCGACGATCACTTGGCCTTTTAAGGATTTATCCATTCGGTTGACGTGCTCAGGCAGGCTTTTATAGCCGCGCCGTGCTTCAGCATCGATCTGCATTTCACATGCAGCTACCCCGTAATAGAACGGGCCTTCTTCATTCCGGTTAATGGTGACCCATACGAGCCAGTACAATCTTGGATTTGGAGTGTTGGCGCGGTCCGGTGTGAATTTAATGCGCTTTTCTATGTCACTGCGGGCATGCATCGCACCCATATCAACGTAGGCATCACCGTCAACAGGATCAACGATAACAGGTGTCATATGGTCAAGGCTCATCGCTCCAACCCCGTATCCGCCATGCCCGTCCGTTGAATCCCCGCTTAAAATCGTGAATCCCATTCCTTTTTTATTCTTATTTTGATCTGATCCGAAAATATCCTTCATGTTATGTTAAACCTCCCGACATCGCTTCAATTCTATCTTCATTTTACCACAACTCTCAGCGATTTAAGACTGCAATGTCTTCTATGCTAGTATCATATGAAGATAAACAGGTAACAATACTTGATAAAATAGGTTGCAATACATACTAAAAACGAATATTATAAGTAAGCATTTAAAAATTGTTCGTATTTTTTGGAGGTACACCAATGTTTTCATCATTCTTTAAACTAAAAGAACGCGGGACAAACGTAAGAACCGAAGTCATTTCAGGGATTACAACTTTTTTAACAATGGTCTATATCGTTGTCGTTAACCCGATTGTTCTTCACTCTGCCGGCGTTCCTTTCAATACTGTTTTCATAGCGACAATTATCGCTACCGTTGTTGGAACGCTATGGATGGCGCTTTTCGCCAACCTCCCAATCGCCATTGCGCCGGGTATGGGGCTTAATGCCTATTTCGCCTTCTCAGTGGTAGGCAATCATACCAATATCTCGTATCAAACAGCCTTTGGCGCTGTTTTTGTAGCAGGTATTATTTTCGTCATACTATCTTTAACACCTTTTCGTGAAAAACTCATCGAGGCGATCCCCGCCAACTTAAAATACGGAATCACTGCAGGTATCGGTCTCTTCATCGCCTTTATCGGAATGCGCATGACAGGAATCATTACCGCCCATAAAGAAAACTTGGTTTCTTTAGGAAATCTTCATTCTCATTCTGTTATGCTCGCTCTCGCGGGCTTGGCGATTACGCTCATTCTAATGGCGTTGAATGTGAACGGAGCGTTATTCTTCGGCATGATCATCACCGGAATTATCGCGTATTTTACCGGACAATTAAAATTTAAAGGTATCGTGTCTGTTCCAGAGATGCCAAAATCGATCTTCATTTTCGGAGATCCGATGACCATTTTTGCTGATGTGTTTCATTATGGACTGTTTGCCGTTGTTTTCTCCTTCCTCCTCGTAACGATTTTCGATACGACGGGAACGATGGTCGGTGTTGCAGAACAAGCCGGGCTGATGAAAAACAACAAGATGCCAAAAGCCCGTGAAGCCCTACTGGCGGATTCTGTAGCTACTACCGTAGGGGCAGCCATTGGGACGAGCCCGACAAGTGCGTATATTGAATCGTCTTCTGGAGTAGCAGCCGGAGGAAGAACAGGTCTTACTTCTGTTACAGTTGCCGTCTTGTTCATCATATCCGCGTTTTTCTCTCCGCTAGTCGGAGCGATATCCGGACTGTCAGCCATCACTGCTCCAACCCTGATCATTGTTGGGAGCTTGATGCTTGGTGCATTAGGAAAGATCAAATGGGATGAGCTTGATGAAGCGTTCCCCGCGTTTATCATCATCTTGACGATGCCGCTCACGTCCAGCATCGCAACAGGAATTGCTTTCGGTTTCATCTCGTATCCGCTATTAAAAATCGCCCGCGGCAAATGGCGTGAAGTACCATTTCTCGTATATTTGTTTTCTGTACTGTTCTTCTATCAGCTCGCCTTCCTGCCGCACTAGTCAGAAACGTGGCAAGCGCCCTGCTAAGGTTCGACAAGCGCTGGAGCTGAACACGAATAAAAAAGCAACCGGCCTTTAATTAAAAGGTCGCTTGCTTTTTTTGTTTTTTCGGCCAAACCGTTTAACTGAAACTTATCAAAAAGTCCGCTGCCAAAATGACCGGCCATAGGCGGATGATCCTCAGCAAAGCTGCTGTCCGGGTTTCATCCCCGATTAAGTCCAAGGAGTATACAGCCAACTCCCCAGGAGAGCAGGTGACGGAACCATCCTTCACGCTCTGCCTTCGCGTGAGCCCTGCCAAACCGAGCTTTCTTTGGAGCTGGGCCTTGAGCCAAACGGTAGGCAAATCGTTCATCCGCCCACTGAATCATCGCCATGCTGCAGATTACCCATGCAATAGAGGAGCTAAACCTCGCACCATCCCATTTTGATGCCGTGGGTGAGGCGGACAAGCTTTACGCAAAAGATAGTATAAAGAAGCCCTCGATTAGCGAGGGCTTCCATGTAGGTCTAATTAATTGATATTCAATTTTCCTTCTGCAGTCTTACTTGTGCTGTTGCCGTAATCATCTTTCACTTTGACTTCCACAGCGGCTCCTCTGACTTTGATGTTGGAGGTCGCTGTATAATAGCCTTCATAATGCCCCGGCGAGGTCTCTCTCATTGGAAGCTCTGTCGCGTCCGTTTCAGCTGCTCTGGCATTCGTGAGCGGCATATGGATAACGAATGCAGCTTCCAGATCTTGCGAGCTGTCAAATTCAATCTTGACCGTCTGGCCCGACTTCAAGGTTTTATCACTGTCCGGCTTGAGATTTTCAATGACAAGATCCTCATACTGGGCATATACCGTTACTTTTTTGGATACGCTATTGCCTGCCTTATCCCGTGCGGCTACTTTAATCACATTGTCCCCTAACTCGAGCATCATGCGGTAGGAATAGCTGCCATCCGCTTTGACTGTGACATCGTCTCCGTTCACCTTCACCGATTGAATGTGATCTTCTGTTACTTTTCCTTTAACGGTGACCGTCTCTTTATTGGTTTTCAATCCGTCTGCCGGGCTATCGATAACGAGCTTCGGCTTCTTCTGATCGAGTGTCACTTTCACAGGAACCGATGCATCCGTGCTTCCACGGTCGGTGACGGCCTTAGCGGTCAGCACATTATCACCGTTGGACAGGGTGACATCAGCAGCAAACTTCCCGTCTTTGTCAGCCGTGGCTTCTGCTGCCTTCACCCCGTCTTTCAAGACGTGCACTTTAATATTTGGGGCGGTCTGGCCTTCCACAGTCACCGTCTCTTGATTTGTAAAGCTTCCATCTGCAGGAGACAAAATAACAGGAGCCGTTACTTCATAATCCACCAAGGCGCGGATCATGTAGTTACCTTCATCGGCTGGTGAAGGTGACCAGGCACCCCCGACATACTGCCAGCTTCGCCCTGCATTGGTCCCGTTTTCATCGGTGGCGAGACCCGGTGCATTCGGATTCGGTTTCACCTGGAAATAGACCAAATAGAAATCACCTGATACTTGAATGCCATAGCTTGAAAGATCGACCTTCGTCCATTCTCCATTTCGAAGAGCCGCAGCATCCATTGGACCGGCGAGTTTCTTGCCTGGTGCTCCATCCGGGCCGCTCGCATCGTAAACCGCCACTTTGATTTCAGTACCACCTGGAACCGGCCATTCCGTATCCCAGAAACGGAACATTCCGCCCGTTACCAAGCCTTGCTCTTTTCCTGCCGGAAGGGACATCTTAACCGCCCATCCATTTCCAGCATCATAGAAGGCATGGGCATTTTCAGCAGTTCCGTCATCATAGCCGATTTCGCCTCCCGGAGCGGATATAAATGGCTTAAGTGCAGCATCCTTGTCTGTCGTTTCATTTCCTTTGACGACAGCCTGCATGTCTTTTCCGTAGTATCCGGAAGCCATCACTTTGACGGTATACGTACCTTCATACACATTTAGGCTGTAGTTGCCGTTTTCATCCGTTTTTACTGGCTGGACCGCAGCATCCTCTGCCACATAAACGATGGCATCCTTGATTGGAGCACCGGTTTGCTCATTGGTTACGGTACCGGAAATCATGCCTTTTGGAATCTCTTCCAGCATAAAGCTCTTTTCTGTTTCACCTTCTGCTTCGATGTGAACATTCTGCTGCTGTGAACGATATCCGTATGATTCTGCAACAAGCGTATAGTCTCCTGCTGCATGTGTCAGAGAGTAGGTTCCGTTTGCAGGGTTGGTTTTCGTGGACCGCCCTGTTTCCAGCACGCTGACCTCGGCATTGATCGGAAGGCCGTTTGGAGCAGCTTCTTTTTTGCTCTCATCCGTTTTCTTGAACGCCAGTTGGTTCACTGGCTGGATTTTTTCCGGATTCACTGCTTTTTTCACAGCATCCTTCACTTCTCCTGCCGGTTTGGCTTGAAGCGCAGTACCTGCTTTTGAAGTTCCCGCCGGAGTTGCTGACAATTTCACATCATCCAAATACCAGCCCGGTTTGGTCACACTTCCGTCTGTCTTTAAATTAAATACGATATAGATTCTCTGGTCTGCATAGGCAGAAAGATCAACCTGCGCATCCAGCCATCCGTTGCTCTTATTCGTGAATCTTGCTTTTTCTACCCAATTCTGCTGATCAGCAGAAATAAAAATTTGCGCATAATCATAGTTGTTCTCGATTTCATACCAATGCTTCAGCTGAAGATAGGCGGGGCCGTCACCCAAGTCTACAGGCGGCATCCTCAGGGCCATGTTTGCACTGTTGTCGTAGTTTCCGTCAAGATTGGTACCATACACTTTTGTGCCTGAGGCCGCATTTCCTGGACCTGAAGTCGGCGTTCCCCATTCCCATGAGTTTTTATCTCCCCATGATGCCCATCCAACAGGCTGGGTTTCAAAATCGGTAGAGTAACCCGCGGTGATCCCGGGACGAACATTCACACTGTACGAATCGGTGGTTACTTCATTCTGGCCAAAATCAACCACTTTCCAGCGGTAAGATACCGAAGGCACGGCAACCGCATCGCCCGGCAGAACCGCTGAATATGTTCCTTCGCTATAGTTTCCGCTCGTGCGTTCTGCTTCAGCAGACTGCCAGTTTCCTTCATTGTTCTGATATTGAAGAGTGACAGAAGAAACACTCACGTTATCTTTGACTGTAATGGATAACGGAAGGTCCATTCCCGCATACGTTTCAGAAGGGGCTTCGTGCGTATAGGTTGGGGCTTCCGAGTCCTCTCCTTCTTTCATGACTGTCCCTTTCACTTTTCCTAAGCCGCTGATAATCGAGGATACAGCATCGAATGCATTGACCAGACCATGTCCATAACCATTGTTCGGGCTTTCAGGATAATCGGTGTCAGTGAGAGGAGCCGCTGTCTCTTTAAGTATGGTTTCGATCTGATCCACCGTCAGAGAGGAATTGACCTGGCGGAGGAGAGCGACAACCGCAGAAACGTGCGGCCCTGCCATCGAGGTTCCATTCCATCCTCCCTCATAGTTGTTTCCAGGAATGGATGAACGGATGTTAACGCCTGGCGCTGAGATTTCGGGCTTCATAATGCCGCCATACGGGGACGGTCCCCTCAAAGAAAAAGAGGCTAGTTTGTTGTTGATGTCCGTAGCTCCGGTGGCAAAAGATTCAGGATAGTTCGCCGGGTTGGCGACTGAGCCAGGTCCGCCCGGATTCGTTAACGTGGTGTTGCCTGCGGAAAATTCGGGGAAGATTTCGGCTGCACGCCAGTTTTGTACCATTTGTCGGTACCAGTCATCGATGCCAGGTCCGCCGCCCCAAGAGTTGTTCACTACATCAGGCGCTTTTTCGGGGTGTGGATTTCCAGCGGCATCCGTCGGGGCGATGATCCATTGTCCTGCCTCCAGCAGGTCAGCATCACTTCCTCCACTCGGAGTAAAGGCCTTCACAGCGATCCATTGGGCGCCTGGCGCTACACCGATCTGATTATTTCCATTCGGTTCACCGCCCACCATGGTACCCATCGTATGGGTTCCGTGATTATCATCATCGTATGGTGCGGCTCGTCCTGCCGTCGCATCGAACCAGTTGAATTCGTGATTTACAGAACCGTTGGATGCATTATAACCACGGTATTTTTCTTTCAAAGCAGGATGATCCCACTGAACACCGGTATCGATATTGGCTACAACTGTTCCTGAGCCATCGATGCCCATGTTCCAGACTTGCGGTGCACTTACTCGGTCGATGTTCCACTCGACAGAGGCTGGTTCTGCCTTCGTTTCTTTGGCAGCCTTTGCCGATTCTTTTGAGGCTTTAGCCGCTTCTATCGTGGGAATGGCCTTTCCTTTTGCTTCTTGGACAGGCTGGATATGCCTGATTTCGTTAGGGAGGACCTTGTCTACTTCAGGAAAAGACGCCACTTTTTCCATTACGGTCTTTGTGGCTGTGACCGCCATGCCGTTCACGATAAAATAGGAACGGATATCCTTTGCGTTCCCTTCCTTTTTTTGCTGAGTTAAGTATTGCTTTACGCCCGCTTGTGCTGCCATCGCTGTTGCGCGAAGCTCAGAAACGACGGCAGATCGTTTATTCAATTCTGTTTTAAATGCACTGAGCTTCTTGTGCTTGGCCTTTTGGGCAGCTTCTTTTGCCGCCTTTTCAGTATCGGCCTGTTCCTTGAACCTGATGAGGAACGTAACCAAGTCCTTATCATCAAATTGCTTTTGCAGCTTGCTGCTGATTTTGGCGCCGCCCGTCGCACTTGCTTTTTTCATGGATACGTGCGGCCTCGCCTTTGCAGATACCGCTGCACCCTTCGGAAGTACTAAAGGAATCAGTAAGCACAAGCACATCACTAAACTGAATAAGCGAAGATGTTTTGCTTTCATCGTTCATCATCCTCCCCTCAATTTTCACTGCTGAACCGGACCGATCTAATCCACCCCTCCTTTTCTGGGTTTGGTTGCCGTATCTATGCAAAAGCCTTGGAAGATAGCTCAATCATAAGGGATGTAAATTGGGAAAGTCATCATAAAATTCCTAATTTTGTAAAAATGAATCGTTTGTATTTGTAAAAGAATGGGTATTCTTACATACCTCGATTCGTGAGTAACCGTGGGAATCTTCTTTATAAATTTACAATAACTAAACAATCAAAGGATATAATCGTTCTATTTGTTAAAAATTTCATAATAGGCAAAAGGGTACAGGAGTTCACTCAATGGGATGAGCCTCAACTATTCTACTGGTTATTTCGTCATCGACGCACACCCCAAATTAGGACAGTGACAATGATCACAGTTCTATTTTCCTGTTTTACCCCCATCAAAAAAGCTGATTTATGCCCTTGTGATCTTGGGGCAAAATCAGCTTTTAAAAAAATATAAACAACCTTACTTCACGATACAGTTTTCAAGCTGGCTGATGAATGTATAGCCTTCCTGAATTTCTTCTTCGGTATATTTTTGTTTGGCCTTTAAGGTCTGAATTTTGACTTTAACTTCGTCTTCCGGCAAATGTGAAAAGAATAGGATCGTAGAGACGAGTTCTAAGAATCGTGAGGATTGTTCATTCATCGATCGAACGCACTCTCCAAGCTTCGGAATGTTCTTTCCATAGCTGGCCAAAAATTCCTCCCCTTCTTTATTAAGAGAATAGCGATACTGGGAATAGCCGCTCACTTTTTCTTTGGTTTCGTACACGTAGCCCAGGTTGCACAATTCTTCGACCCGCAGTGTTAATTCTTCCGAGTAGGGGCCGTAAAAATGGAATTCATATTTTTCCTGAAATGGGAAGTTAAGCTTTTTGGCGATATAGATCATCTTCTGCAGCTTTTTTCGCCCGATGACTTCCCCGGCCTCCTTAATGACCGTTATGACCTTTAAATGATCATCAAACACAGTATTTCCCCCTTAAAATGATACCTGTTAATCCCTTTTCAATATTTGTTTTATCTTTTCTTTCAGCATATTGTCATCTATCTTTTCGATCAGCTCAGCAGGATAATAGAGTTTATGGTCCGTTCTTCTTTTCCCTGAAATCGCCTCTACTACATCTGACTCTCCTGAAAGTTCACGAATTTCACCATTGGCTTTTAAAAGATTGATAGGAAGCCTTTCCTCTTTCTCTCCCGGCCTGTAAAAGTCATACGGCAGGTCAGAAGAGGAGTCAACCACGAGGTAATATTTGGGATCGATGCCCGCTTCCTCAAAATATCCTGAAAGGCGGAGCACTTCTGAAACAGAAACCATCTCCGAGTATTTAAAGAGCTTCCTGTCCAAAAAGCGTCGGCACAGGTCACGAAGCGTACTATCCTCTTCGTCCAGCCACACTTGGAAGTAATACTGCATGACTCCCTCATCAAGCTTTATGTAGTCTTCCAGGGTGATTTTCCCCTCGAACAGTGAGCGGAAATGCGTCAGGTCATGCTTAAATGGATAGCCCTCCTGATACAGGTCCTTTGCCCGGTGAAGAATTTTGCTCAAGATCACTTCGGCACTTCTTGTGACCGGATGGAAATAGACCTGCCAATACATCTGATATCGGCTCATAATATAGTCTTCTACAGCATGCATCCCGCTTGCCTTGATCACCGCTCCCTCTTCCATCGGGCGCATGACACGAAGAATCCGCTCCAGATCGAAATTCCCGTAGCTTACTCCTGTAAAATAGGCGTCGCGAAGAAGGTAATCCATCCTGTCGGCATCAATCTGGCTGGAAATCATGCTGACGATCAGCTTGTCATGGTAGGTCTTTTCAATGACTTCGGCCACTTTTCCGGGAAAATCCCCCCCCTGCAAGCGAAGGACATTATTCACTTCGGTATCGCCTAACAGGATATCCCTTGTGAAGTCTTCATGATCAACTCCGAACACTTTTTCAAAGGAGTGGGAAAAAGGCCCGTGTCCAATGTCATGCAGCAGTGCAGCACAAAGAACAAGCATCCTTTCGCCTTCGTTCCAATGCGGCCTGTTTTGAAATATTTCAACGATCCGTCTTGTAATCTCGTATACACCGAGAGAGTGGCTGAAACGGCTGTGTTCAGCTCCATGAAACGTCAAATAGGTAGTACCCAGCTGGCGAATCCGTCGAAGACGCTGAAATTCACGCGTGCCTATCAGCTTCCAGATCAGCTCGTCCCTTACATGAATGTAACGGTGAACAGGATCTTTAAACACCTTTTCTTCATTCAACTGACCCATTTCTTTCGCCATATCTTAGTAAATGCTCCTTCAGCCGCAATTAGTTTATGTTTATAGTTCTGCTAAAAAAAGAAAATCCCTTCTCATGCATATGTTCGCCAGAAGGATTGTCATGTTTGCTGTATGATTTGTTTCATTGTGAAGTATACCCTATTTTACGTAATTTTGAACCATGATACAACAAACAAAACGAGCGGTTTTGACAGCTGTATATCTTCAATCGCTGTCATGCTTTCTTTTTCTTTTGGTATCAAAAAAAGAGGAGACCCGCGGGGCCATCCTCTCTTTTACTGCGTATCTACGACCTTGTTATCTGTATCCTTCTGCCTGTAGGCATCGACCAGCAGCAGGATGGCGGAAATAATATGCATGATCATCCCGACAAACGGGATCCACGCGATGCAGGAAGTCACGATGCCAAGAACGCTCCCGTGTCTCGCTTTACCTTCTTTCGCCGAAAAGACGAGGGTTGCGATATGGAGGGCAAGCGCAAGAGCGAGCGGTGTCCATAGAAAGGAAACCACGATGGTTCCTCCAACAAATGGTATGCCCAGCAGCGCTTCAAATCCTCCTGAAACCCACTTTAAGGTTCTGGATATGTTCTTATTCAATCGATCTCCTCCTTTGTCCGTATCTCTTCCATTCACTATACCTATACTTACGTAAATACATTCCAAAAAGTTGCAATTAATTTTCCGGCATGGAAGCTCCGCTGCCTGTTGCGTTATACTAGTAAGGAATGAAAGAAGCAGGAGGATGACTCGTGGATCACACACAACAAAACCAGAACAGTCAGGCTTGGAACGAAAAGTCTTACGAAGCCTGGACCCATCGATTTGGCGAACCGGCGAAAGCCGCTGCTAAACTAAAAAAAGATCCGGTAAAGCGGTTGAGTCCGCTTGAAACCTATATAGGCGATGTAAAAGGGAAGAAGGCCTGCAACCTTCTTGGCTCCCATGGCAGCAAGGCTGTGGCGATGGCACTGCTTGGTGCAGATGCAACCGTCATTGATCTTTCTGAACCGAACGAACGCTATGCAAAAGAGCTTGCTCATGAGGCCGGGGTTCCGCTCCGTTATATCAAGTGTGATGTTCTCGACCTTCCGGAAGAAGAACTCTCAGGGGATTATGATCTTGTTCTAACAGAAAACGGGATCCTTCATTATTTTACAGATCTTGTGCCGTTCTTCACGACGGTTTATCGCTTGCTTAAACCTGGCGGAAGATTGGTCCTGCAAGATTTCCATCCGGTCTCCACAAAGCTCATTACGTCCCAGGGCAAAAGCCAGGCAGCGAGAAAGCACAAGGTGAGCGGGGACTATTTCAGCACATCACTTGAAACGGTAGATGTATCGTATTCGAAGTTTCTTCCTGAACTTCAATATGCCACAGAAGAAGAACGAAAACCTTATCAAGTGGAGATCCGCAAATGGACACTGGGTGAAATCGTAACCGCGATCGGAACTGCTGGATTGTTTATTAAACAGCTGAAAGAAGAACCGCATCCTGGTGATTTTGACCATGGCATTCCTAAAACCTTCATCATTGAAGCGGAGAAGCGATAGACGATGGGCACTTCATTGTTATTTCAGCCAAAATGGCGGATCATCGACCAGTCCAGTCTCGGTCCGTCCTTTGACGCCCTGCAGTCTTTTGCGATGGATGATACGCTCTGTACGTCGATCGGGGCGGGTGAATCTTCACCCACTGTCCGTACATGGGTGCACCACAACACCGTTGTCCTCGGCATCCAGGATACCCGCCTTCCCCATCTGCATGAAGGGATACAAGTTTTAAAATCAAAGGGATACCGTGTGATTGTCCGTAATTCAGGCGGACTAGCCGTCGTCCTTGATGAAGGAGTATTGAATATTTCAATCATTCTTCCCGAAAAAGAAAGCAGTATCGAAATCAACAAGGGATATGACACGATGGTCGAACTCATACAAAAAATGCTGAGCCCCTATGATGTCATGTTTGAAGCACGGGAAATCCATGGGTCGTATTGCCCGGGAAGCTATGATCTGAGTGTAGGCGGGAAGAAGTTTGCAGGTATCTCGCAGCGGCGCATCCGCAATGGAGCAGCTGTGCAGATCTACTTATGTGTGAACGGAAACGGTGCTGAAAGAGCCGAGGCCATCCGGGATTTTTATCAACATGGCCTTCAGGGTGAGCCTACTAAATTCGTCTATCCCGACATACAGCCTGAAGTAATGGCTTCTTTATCTGAATTGGCAGGATTGGAGCTCACCGTCGCCGGCTTGATGACAAGACTCTTATATGTATTAAAAGAAGAAAGCAGTCATCTCGTTTCATCTCCACTTTCCGTTAACGAGATTCAAATATATGACTACAACTATCAGCGGGTATGGGAACGAAATGTAAAAGCACTGGAGATTTAATATCCAGTGCCTTTTTATGTGTTGTCCAGCTTCAGCATAAAAGATGAAATATGAATCTTATTTCATCCTAGTCCTCTGAGGACGTATTGAAAAACACAATTCTTCTTTGGCCGCTTGTCGGACCTTAACAGGGCGCTTGCGCTTTCCTATAATGCCTGCATCGCTGTAATAAGAGCGAGCTTGTACACGTCCTCCTCGTTGCAGCCGCGGGAAAGGTCGTTAACCGGCATGTTTAGTCCTTGCAGGATCGGTCCGATCGCTTCAAAACCGCCAAGGCGCTGAACCATCTTATACCCGATGTTTCCTGTTTCGAGTCCAGGGAAGATAAATACGTTCGCTTCGCCTTTTAAAGGAGAATCCGGTGCTTTTTTCTGAGCTACGGAAGAAACAAAAGCCGCGTCGAACTGAAGTTCGCCGTCAAACGGAAAATCAGGGTTCATGCCGCTCAGCAGCTCGGTCGCTTCTACTACTTTTTCAGTTTCAGCCGATTTAGCGGACCCTTTCGTTGAAAAGCTTAGGAGTGCCACTTTCGGGTCGATGCCGAATACTCTTGCCGTATGCGCGCTCACTAATGCAGATTCAGCAAGGTCGGCGCTTGAAGGGGCGATGTTGATCGCACAATCGGCAAACACATATTTCTCTTCGCCTTTAACCATGATAAATGCGCCGGACGTTTTCTTGATGCCTTCTTTTGTTTTAATGATCTGCAGTGCCGGGCGAACCGTATCCGCGGTAGAATGGGCAGCTCCGCTCACTAGCCCATGAGCTTTCCCTGTGTAGACCAGCATGGTTCCGAAGTAGTTTTCATCCGTAAGGATCTGGCGAGCTTGTTCTTCTGTCGCCTTCCCTTTTCGGCGTTCCACGAATGATGCCACCAGGCTGTCGAATTCAGCATACTGTTTAGGGTCGATTAATTCCATGTCACCAAGGCTGACTCCAATTTCTTTTGCTCTCGAAGTGATCTCTTCTTTATCTCCAACCAGAATGGGTTTAAGCACGTTTTCTTCAGCCAATCTCACTGCTGCAGCCAGAATTCGCTCGTCGGTTCCTTCCGGGAAAACAATCGTCGGGTTCTGCTGCTGTACCTTATCTTTTAACTCTTTAAATAAATCGCTCATGCGAGGTCCTCCTCTTCGGGTTCATTCCATACTAGGGTACTCCTTTTCACGTCCGTTTTAAACCTATACCCTTAATTGAAAGCGCTTGTGCAAAGAAGTTGTTATTTTTAGAATATACAAAGGATAAAAAGGATAGATATGGATCTGTTTGAATCTTTTATACAAATTGATCCGTATATCTTACTATCCATTTCAAGGAGGATTTTAAGTATGTCTTTTATGAACAAAATGCTGGCCAGTGTAGGTATCGGTGCGGCAACTATTGATACGATCTTAACCAAAACCCGTTTCATTCCCGGCGAGGATGTCACCGGAACTGTACAGATTGCCGGCGGAAAGGCTGCTCAGCCGATTGACTCGGTATCCATTTTCCTTATGACCGAATACATAAGAGAATCTGATGATAAGAAATACCGGGAACACGCAGCCGTGGCAAGCCATCGGGTGATTGATTCTTTAACCATCCAGCCGGGGGAAATAAGAAAGATACCTTTTTCGTTCCGGCTGCCTTATGATGTTCCGCTGAGCATCGGACATACACCGGTATGGCTGAAGACCGGAGCAGACATAAAGAATGCCGTCGATCCGTCAGACAAAGATTACATTACGGTTAATCCAGGACCGCTTGTCAGAAGAGCAATGGAAGCTATTGAAGGATTGGACTTTGTGCTTCGCCACACGTCTTGTGAAGCCGCTTCCCGATTTACTGGCGGCCGCCTGCCGTTTATTCAGGAATTCGAATATGTGCCGACCGGCATGTTCAGGGGAAAGTTGGATGAACTAGAAGCAGTATTCCTAAGTGATGGAAGCTCCTTAGAGATCATTTTGGAAATCGATAAGAAAGCAAAAGGGCTGTTCGGAATGCTTGAAGAAGCGATGGATCTGGATGAAAAACAGGTCAGACTTGCCTTTGCAGAACGAGAGCTCCAGGATCATTCTATTCTTAGCAGCAAAATCACCGCTGCCATTCAGCGATTCGTGTAACTTTCATCCCCGGCTGTTTCCAACGGACCGGGGATTTTTTTTTATTCAATCGAATGTGGTATATTGGAAAAGAGTGAAATTATCATTATGTTCCAAGGAGTGACTATACATGAGTGAAGCTGCACAAACCCTGGAAGGCTGGTACTGTCTCCATGATTTTCGTAAGATGGACTGGGTCTCCTGGAAAGCGATTTCAAGTGATGAACGAGAAGCTGCCATCAAAGAATTTATGACGTTTTTGGAAAAATGGGAAGGAGTCGAAGCCCGCAGAGAAGGCAGCCATGCCCTTTATTCGATCGTTGGCCAAAAAGCAGATTTCATGCTGATGCTGCTCCGTCCTACGATGGAAGACCTCAATGAAATCGAAAATGCGTTCAATAAAACAACATTTGCACAATATACGATACCTGCCTATTCCTATGTATCTGTGGTAGAGCTGAGCAACTATAATCCATCCAACGATGCAGACCCTGAAACAGACCCTAGGATTCAAGGACGGTTAAAACCGGAGCTTCCGAAATGGAAATATGTCTGCTTCTATCCAATGGACAAGCGCCGGGAAGGAAACGACAATTGGTATATGCTTCCGATGGAAGAACGCAAAAAGTTGATGTACAGCCACGGCATGATCGGCCGAAGCTATGCAGGCAAAGTCAAACAGATCATCACCGGCTCTGTCGGATTCGATGACTGGGAATGGGGAGTCACACTCTTCGCCAATGACGTTCTTCAGTTTAAAAAACTCGTCTATGAGATGAGATTTGATGAAGTAAGTGCACGCTACGGTGAATTCGGTTCATTCTATGTCGGGAATCAGCTTACAAAAGAAGCCGTACCTGGCTATTTACACGTTTAAGGAAAAGCGGAAGCGCACTTCTTAGGCCCGACAAGCGCTGAAGCTTTAAAATAAAACGCCTCCCTAGAGCTGGTTCTCATGCCGCGCAAGTAAGCCGGACATGCGAGCCAGCTTTTTTTGGTCTAACAGGCTGCATGTTCACATATGATGAAATGTAGTTTTATGGACTCCTTCACTACTCTATCAATCATTAAGAAACCTATACCGGTCCGTAAGTTTACCAAAACCTTTTGTATAAGGGGGATTTCAAGTATGACAAATTACAGGCAAACACAAGGCCAGCAAACAGGCGGGGGTATGCCGCCATACTATGGCAGCATGACTCAATCCGGCCAGATGGGAATGGGTCAGGGTCAGATGCCGCAGGGACAGCAAGGACAGGGAGGGTATGCAGGGCCTGGGATGATCCCGGACATGACGATGCCGCCCCAAGGGCTTGGAGCGGCATACGGTCAGTTCCCAACTGATATTGCAGCGCCTGGACAGCTCCCGCTGGAACAATCCTATATTGAAAACATCCTGCGTTTAAACAAAGGAAAAGTAGCGACAGTCTATCAAACATTCGAAGGAAGTGATAAGTGGAATTCCAAAGTATTCAGAGGAGTGATAGAAGCTGCAGGACGCGACCACATTATCCTGAGCGATCCGCAGACCGGAAAACGCTATCTTCTTCTCATGGTATTCGTCAACTATATTACGTTCGATGAAGAAATTGAATATACCTATCCTTATGGCGGGGCTCAGGGAGAGCAGCAGCAGGGGCAAAGCCAGGGACAGTCTCAAGGACAGCCGATGTCGACCTACAGCCCAAGATAAAACGATAAAAAAGAGCTTTGCCATAAGCAAAGCTCTTTTCCTTTTTACAGCCCTTTTACTGCTGCCATGATGAATAGTACCCAGCTGGCAATAAATGCCACTCCGCCAAACGGCGTGATGATGCCGAGCTTCGAAATACCGGTTGTGCTTAATGCGTACAAGCTGCCGGAAAACAGGATAATCCCAATGAACATCAGCCAGCCTGACCAATGCAATGCTCCTGAGTTTGCCAGTTTTCCCGCGAGAAGGCCGACGATCAAGAGCCCGATGGCGTGATACATATGATATTGAACACCCGTTTTATAAACTTCGAGCATCCTCTCCGATAGTTTTCCTTCCAGACCATGAGCACCGAATGCTCCCAGCACGACTGCCAGTGCAGCATTCACGGCACCCAGGATTAAAAACAGCTTCATTTCCAATCCACTCCTCTAGTTTTCTTTTATCATACCAGAAAGTAATGGAGGTTATGAAACATCCGTATTTTTCAGATCCTCTCTTTCTCTCAGCCTTTGACCGTATTGCTCCAATTTCTTTTCAAGCTCTTCCTTATCAACCAGTTCATCACGCAAGTCTTTTATTACAGCTTCCAAGCTTTGTATCCTTTTTTCAAACTGCAGCATCAAATAGCCAGCCAGTAAAACCGGAAAGCCCACATTCCCAAGGAGATTTACTAGCCCTAGCCAATCATTAGCTGTATTCATTTAAGATCTCCCTCACTTTTTCAGTATATTTTTACGAACAAATGTTCGTAAAAATAGTATAAACCCGAACAGTAAAATTTACCATCATACCTTTTACCGTTTTAAAAAACAAGACTTTTGACCTATCTGCTTTAGAAAGTTAGATGCTTTTGGAGGTGAAACATTCCAAAGCCTTTGAAACGGCCCTTTATGAATTGGTGGTCTTCCCTGATCGTCAGGAACATCTTTTATAAAGAACGAGAAGATGAGAAGAACACTTAAGAAGACGATGGGCAGATTGAATCCGGCAGCCGGGCCAAACGTTTCGGACACCGCTCCCACGAGCGGAGCCCGCAAAGACTCCTCCTATTCCTGAAGCGGCACAGACAAGGCCGAGCGCTGATCCTCCTGTAATCAATCCAAGGATCGGAATACCTAATTGCGAAATGGGTTTCCAGGAAACTTTCCATCCTTCATAATGGAGAAAAAGGTGAGGAAAGGGTGAAGGTTTTGAAGAGAACATGGTGGAAGGAAGCAGTCGTCTATCAAGTCTATTGGCGCAGCTTTCTTGATACAGACGGAGACGGTTTTGGAGATTTGGAAGGCGTCATCCAAAAGCTGGATTATATTAAAGAACTGGGAGCAGACGTGATCTGGCTCAATCCGATCTATGAGTCACCCGATCTGGACAACGGATACGACATCGCAGACTATCGTTCGGTGATGAAAAAAGCAGGAACGATGGAAACTTGGGAAAAACTGCTCAACGAAGCTCACAACAGAGGATTGAAGTTTATCATGGATTTGGTGGTTAACCATACCTCTGATCAGCATCCTTGGTTCCTTGAATCGCGGTCATCAAAGGATAATCCGAAGCGAGACTGGTACATCTGGAAAGATCCTGCAGAAGGCCGGGAACCGAACAATTGGCGTTCTTATTTTTCTCCTTCTGCATGGGAATACGATTCCCATACGGATCAATATTATATGCATTCTTTTGCGGTCCAGCAGCCTGACCTCAATTGGGAGAACCCAGAGGTCAGAGAAGAAATCTACAGCATGATGAGGTTTTGGCTCGATAAAGGAATTGATGGGTTCCGTATGGACGTGATCAATCTTTTGGCCAAACAAAAAGGGTTCCCCGATGCGGGACAACCAAAGAACATTGATTACCTCGGAAATAATCCCGGCATTCACGAGTATCTTAAAGAGATGAACGAAAAAGTGCTGCGGCACTACGATGTGATGACCGTCGGCGAAATTCCGTTCGTTACACCTGAAGACGGCCTAAAATATGTTGGGGAAGACCGGCATGAACTGAACACGCTGTTCCATTTCCAAGTAGCGGACGATATGCCTTCCTGGGATATGCTCAGGTATAAGGAAATTCAGCAAACTTGGTATGAAGGCTTGCATGGAAAAGGGTGGAACTCACAATTTTTGAACAACCATGACCATACCCGGCAGGTAACACGGTACGGAAACGATCGGGTATACCGTGTGGAATCGGCTAAATTGCTCGCTACTATGGTCCATACCCTTCCTGGGATGCCTTATATTTATCAAGGCGAAGAGATTGGAATGACCGGGGTAAGGTTCGAGACGATCGATGAGTATGAGGATATAGCGATGAAAAATAAATATGGGGAAGAAACAGGAAAAGGCAGAGACCCGCAGGAGGTGCTGCGCGAGCTTCAGCCGTTAAGCCGTGATAATTCGAGGACTCCCATGCAGTGGAACACATCAAAGAACGCCGGCTTTACCAGTGGAAAGCCTTGGCTCAGCTTGAACCCAAACTACAAAGATATCAATGTTGAAAACGCACTGAACGATCCCCATTCGATCTTTTATTTTTATAAGGAGCTGATCGCTTTGCGCAAAGAACACGACGTCATGGTTTATGGTGATTATCAGGATCTGTCAGAGGGTGAACCTTATTTGTACATTTACACCAGGAGCTTGAATGGTGTCACATGGCTGATCATGCTAAACCATAGCGATGAGCCGCATTCATTTTCTCTCCCGGCTTCCTATACGCCCAATGAAGATCATCTGGTCCTTGGAAACTATTCATCGGTCAACGGCCAAAACATCCTTCAGCCACATGAGGCAAGAATCTACCATCTATAAAAAACAGGCTTATCCATTTAGGATGAGCCTGGTTTTCTTTATTCTAGAAATCAAAAATGGAGTCGCCATTGCCTTCTTCGTCATCATCCATCTTTTTATTCGGTTTGGTCAATGGACCTGTAAATCCAGGCGGAGCCGAAATAGGGGAGGGCTGCATCCACTGGCCGGCCTCCCTGGCAGTGTCAGACTCCAGCATAAGTTCGCAGAGTGTTTTAATGGCAGCCGCATTCTCCTTTGTTTTTGGCGAACCCTCCGGGAGCTGCTTCAATTCAGTCAAATGCTTTTCCATCAGTGTGATGATATGCCGAACGGAAATACTCATGATATGTTCTCCTTCCGATAAACCTTCTATGCTGTTCTTATAGTACCACATTTTTTCTTCACGAAAAAAAGACAGCCCAAAAGAGACTGCCCGACATACTCCGCGCATTTATTATTGAAATTCACAATGTTTCACGGTGATCCAGGCCGCGAAACCCTATGAATTATCCATTTTAATAGATTTTTGGATCTGCCAGCAGAATACCCTTCATATATTTCCATTTCTTTAAGTATTACTAAGTAGTATCTAGCCATTCTTAATAATATCATTTATCCTCTCCCCTCGATTTGAATTGGTTGTTCGTATTTTGTTAAGATGTATCCACCCACTTCACTTTACGGCGTGCTTGTTTATAGTTGTTGATCTGTTGGAAGAGCGGTCGTTCTTTCTTTTTAATGGCTTCAACCAGCTTGGCTGCCACGCGGTATTTCTGCTCTTTCGCACGAACCGTTTGTTCCACCTTGGTGATCATCAAGGCAACCGCTTTTTGAAACATCACGTTCACCGTAAATAGAATAATGGCTATTAAAAACACAGATTGTTCCATATCCGTTCATCCCCCTTTTTATTCGTAAATCTATTTTAATGGCTTACCAGTGTTTCGTTCGGCCTGTCCTCCTTTCTTCCTGACTAGATGCTTTCATAACTTACTATCTTATGTTCTTGATAGTTTGATTATACGAAGCGCAAAAGGAAATGTTTGTCACAATCTGCTTTGTTTCCTAGTTTTTTTCCTACATATCTTTGCGTTGTCCAACAAAATACGAACCATTCTTGAAAGCATCGTTCTGTCTGATGATGTTTCAGCCTGTTTTTTTATCGATAACACGCTTGTTTCGTCTAATAAAAACTTTTAAAATTTGATTTCTGCGGATCTTTCGATAAAATAGTAAAAAAAGAGTTCTATGGAAGGGAAGAGTAACATGTCTATTTTAAAAGAAATTTTAGCTTACAATGAAAAGTTCGTGGAAAATAAAGAATACCAGAAATACCAGACGACCAAGTTTCCTGAGAAAAAGCTTGTTATTATTTCATGTATGGATACAAGGCTGACAGAACTTCTTCCGCAAGCCATGAATATAAAAAACGGTGACGTTAAGCATATCAAAACTGCCGGTGCGATTATTGCCCATCCTTTTGGAAGTGTCATGCGCAGTATCCTTGTCGCCATTTATGCTTTAAAAGCATCCGAGGTCTGTGTTATCGGCCATCACGACTGCGGAATGAGTGCTCTTGATCCGGATGATTTTATCGAAAAGATGAAAGATAAAGGCATCCAGGAAGAAACACTCAATACCTTAAAATACTCAGGCATGGATTTTAATCAGTGGCTCAAAGGGTTTGATAAGGTAGAGGATGCAGTGAAAGACAGCGTAAGCATGGTGAAGCATCACCCGCTTCTTCCTGAGGGTGTTCGCATTCATGGCCTCGTAATCGATCCGGAAACCGGAAAGCTCGATGTTGTGGTTGATGGGTATGAACAAGAAAAGCACTAGGGTTAGGTACGAATAATCTGGATAGTATACCCTTCTTTGCATTAAAAAGCTCCTGGCTGTACAGTCAGGAGCTTTTTTTTGGAAGTTTTGGCAATTTGACCGAAAAGACTGTTCCTTTATTCGGTTCACTTGTCACTGTAACTTCTCCGTTATGCTGGTCAATGATTTTAAAACTTACCATCAATCCGAGCCCGGTCCCCTTATCCTTTGTTGTAAAGAACGGTTCTCCCAGCTTTTTGAGCTGATCCTTATCGAGGCCATGCCCTTCGTCTTTAACTTCAATGATTGCGTAGCCTTCGCTAATGCGTTTGACCGATACTTCAACCTGGCTTCCTTTAGGAGAGGCTTCCACTGCATTTTTAATCAGATTGATGAAAACTTGTTTCAGGGAGTTTGAATCACCCCTGATCCGGCAGTCATCCTGAATCCCATTTTTGATTGAAATATTGGAGAGGCTGGCAAACGCCTCCATCAGCAGCAAGGTTTCCTTTACAAGCCCGGACAAATCCACTTCCTCATACGTGAACTGCTTCACTCTTGCCAGCTGCATGTATTCCTCTAAAATCCTGTTCATCCTATTAATTTCCGTCAGCATGATCGTCGTGTACTCATCGGAAATATGCTCCTCCTGCATGAACTGCACGAATCCTGACAGAATGGCCAGCGGATTTTTGATTTCATGGGCAACACCCGCAGCCAGCTGGCCGATGACTGAAAGTTTTTCTGACTGTATGATCAGTTCTTCAGTCCGCTTCGTTTCTGTGATATCACGGTAAATTCCGGCTATCGCTTTAATTGTGCCATCCGGGTTGCGGATCGGAGAAAAGGTGACAGAGACCGGAAACAGTTCTTCTGTTTTCTTTTGGTTGACCATTTCATAACCAGAAACCGCTTCTCCTTTAATCATTTTCTGAAATACCTCGCCGATCATATACATTTGAGTAGATGGAATATGCTGAAACGGCTTTCTCAGCACTTCTTCCTCCTTCCATCCGTAAAGCTCAATGAATGCCCTGTTTACTGCGAGCACATCTCCTTTTAGGTTTTGAACGAGGATGGCATCCGCTGTCTGTGAAAAGACAGAATGAAAATATTCTTTCGATTCAACCAGCTGGCTGGCAGTATGCCTTTCCCTGTTCTCAGCCCTCATCCGGAGGTTTTCTGTAAACTGAGTCGAAAGAACAAAGAAAACTGTTAAAAAAACGAGCAACAATAGAATAAAGACCAAATCAAAGTCTTCAACCGAGGAAAAGAGCTCGCGATCCGTAAAAAAGAAATAAGTAGACATGGCTACAGCCAAGGCACCAGAATAAATAATGACTTTGTATTGGCTGTAAATCGTGCTCAGCAAAAGGCAGAACCAAATGTAGAGATAGTTGACCAAAACAGGCTGTACGGATATTAAACAGAATAGAAAAGAAAAAATACCTGTTGCGGTTAGATACATTGAAAAAACAGGTGTGCGGTTCCATACCGCAAAAAAGGTAATAAGGCCTCCAATGCCAAACCCTACCGGCAGCATGAACGAAACAATATCGCGGTCGAAAATATAATCAAAGAGAACATCAATAACAAAAAATCCCCACAACAATTTATAAAGGAGCTTATTTCTTTTCTTGATTAAGATTAATTTATCATCTGTAAAACCATTCACTGTTCGGGCTCCTTCATCCAGTAATCACTCCAACAACTGGATTATATCACAAATAAAGGGATTGCCTGCGGAACAAAAAAGCTTAAACCTTCCCATTACGGAGAGGGTTTAAGCTGGTCTGGCTTGCTGCGGCCTATTTGTTCAGTTTTGTGATTCTGCCTTCAACTTTAGGATCCACTGTACCCTTGCCTTTGATGTATTTCACAAGTGCTTCAAGATCTACGATATCAATCTCAGAGTTTTTGCCGTTCTTTAAGGTTGTGTATCCATCTCCGCCGCCTGCCATAAAGTTATTCACCGTGACAGAATAGGTTTTGGCCGGATCCACAGGATTTCCATCAGGAAGCGTGATGCTCACGATCCGCTCTCCTGCCGCCTTTGAATCGTCATAGGAAAACTTCAGCCCTGAAATCTGAAGGATCTTTGCACGTGTCGGATCTGCCCATTGCTCCTCCAAAAGACTTCTAACTTGAGCACCGGTCAGATCCATTTTCACAAGGTCATTTCCGAAAGGCTGAACGGTAAATGCTTCTTTCCACGTAATTTTTCCTGCGTCAATATCTGCACGCACTCCGCCTGGGTTCATAAAGGCGAAATCGGTCTTCGTCTGTTCTTTCATGGAGTCCGCGATCAAGTTCCCCATTGGAGATTCGCCGTCTGCATTCGCATCTTTGCTGATGTAGTTAGGTGTGTCTCCGATTTCTTCGTTTAGAATAGGAGCAACATCTGCTACGTATTTATCAACAAATGCTTTAATATCAGGATCCGGCGCAATTTTTCCACGGTCTACAGTGACGACTTCCGCGTTCTTTTTTACGATATCCTGTGTTTTTGGATCGATAACAAGATCTACATCAGAGAATGCGGTCCCTGAAGAATAGGATTGAACGAGAAGCTTGTTGTCGACGACAGCATTCGTTAGCGCATGGTTATGGCCGCCAAACATCACGTCTACTTCATCATCCACTTTATTTGCCATATCTACCAGTTCGCCGGTTGCGTTTTGGCCGTCAGCTGTAGAGTTTGCCGGGTTGTGGGCAAGCACGACGATGGAATTAATCCCTTTTGCTTCCAGTTCTTTTGCATATTTGTTAATGGCTTCTGCCTCATCTGTAAATTGAACGCCTTCCACGCCGCTTGGAATAACGATGCTTGGTGTATCAGATAGGACCACGCCGATGATGCCTATCTTTGCTCCGCCTACTTCTTTGATCACATAAGGATCAAGAAGAGGCTTGTTCGTGCTTTTGTCGATGACATTCGCTGCTACATAAGGAAAGCTTGCACCTTCAAACTTGCCGTATTTCGCTTCTGTCTTCGGATGGCTCCCCCCAAGGATCAGACGCATCATTTCTTTTACGCCTTCATCAAACTCATGGTTTCCGATGGTTCCCGCATCAAAGCCCATTTTGTTCAGGAAACGGATCGTAGGCTCGTCCTGCAGCAAAGCAGATACTGGAGAGCTGGCTCCAACCGCATCACCTGCATGCAGGAGCAATGTATTAGGATTGGCTGCTTCACGCTGTTTTAAGTAAGCGGCTAGAAATTCTGCCCCGCCTGCATTGATCTTTGCATTGAACGTATCAAGCTGGCCATGGAAATCATTGATCCCCAACAGCTGAACATGAATGTTTTCAAGCTTTTTAAGCTTGTAAGCGTATTTCGCGAAGCCCTCTGCTGCAGAGCCCACATATTGAATAGCGCCATCCGCCGGTATTGCTTTTTGAGCGTCAGGTGCAGATTCAAAGGTTACACTCGGTTCTCCTGCTACAGAAGCAAATTTCCAGTTTTGGTCAGCAGAAGGATCGATCGTTCCGCGTTCACGGATATAATCGATGATGACTTGGCGGTTTTCGTCAGGGTACAGGTTAACTGCTGTTTTATTCTTCACGCCAGGGAACGTTCCGTTTGCACGGTAGTTATTCGTTGCGACAATAAATTCCTGGTTATTGTCGATCGGCTTGCCATTGTATTGAAGATTTTTAATACGGCTGGAATCAGGATTGGTCACGTTTCCGTCTTTGTCGTATTTCGCAGGTTGTGTGACATCGACGTCATAAGTTACACCATCGATAACATCAAAGTTATACGTTGGGAAATCGTTGTTCACAAGCGCCTGCTCTTCCTTTTTAGATGGATCGATCTTGTTGAACTGCCCAGCAGACATCTCGAGCCATTCCTTCACATCAGAGCCTTTTACTTTGACTGTGGCTACCGTGTTCGGATACAGATATAGATCAGAGACGTTCTTGATCGCAATCGTGCCTTTTGGAATATTGGTGTAGTAGTTCGCACCGTTTCTTCCGCCTGCTTTAAATGGAGCCCCTGCAGATAATACCGGCAGGCCTTCATCCTTCGTTCCTTTTAATTGCTTTTCAACGTACCATTTTTGTGCGTTCGTTACGATTTGAATGGATGGATCATCCTGGACAAGTGCGAAGTAGCTGTTGATGTCAGCACTTGTCTGTCCAACCGGCTGGCGGACATAATCAAGGGTCCCTTTATGGTCTTTATTAATCGCCTTAATGATGCTTTCATCGGTTTTGGCGAGGCTTTTCTTGTTTACTTTATCATAGACCGCCCGTAATGAAGTCTTCGCTTTGGCGATAGACCATTTTCCTTTGGCTTTTACAAGGCCAAGGTCCATTACCCCAAGCTGGTTACCCCAGTTTCCAGGCATGATGACCGGCTTGCCGTTAATCGTACCGTTCTTTTCATCCACACCCGGCAGGCTGGCGAAATCGCCAGGGAACGTTTTATGATTGTGTCCTGAAATAATCGCATCGATGCCTTTAACTTTGGTAAGGTCATAAGCGGCATCCTCTTCCATCTGTTTGCGGTCCGTATCTCCAATTCCGGAGTGAGCCAGAGCAACAATGATATCCGCTCCGTCTTTTTTCATTCTAGGAATATAGGATTTCACCGTTTCGACGATATCCTTTGTGATCACTTTTCCATCCAGGTTGGATTTGTCCCACATGGTGATCTGAGGAGTAACAGCACCAATCACACCGACTTTAATCACGTGCTTATGCCCTTTTGCATCGACGACTTTCTTTTTAATAATTTTATAAGGTTTAAAATAGTTCCTGTCGTTATAAGGGTTTTTATCATGATCATCTTTAAAAACGTTGGAGTTCACGTACGGGAACGGAGCATCATCCAATACTTCCTGAAGGTAATCAAGACCATAGTTAAACTCATGGTTTCCTACCGTTGCCGCATCATACTTTAATAGCTTCATCGCTTTGAAAACCGGATGCAATTCCCCGTTCTCAAGCTTGTCCACTTTCGCTTTGTAATCTCCCAGCGGATTTCCCTGAATCAAATCGCCATTGTCAAAAAGGAGAGTATTCTTGGCTTCGCTTCTCGCCTTTTTGATGAGGGTTGCTGTTTTTGCGAAACCGAATTCATCTGTTTCTGCATCTTTATAATAATCATAGTTTGCGATATGGGTGTGGATATCGGTTGTACCAAGAATCCTAAGCTGGACCGATTCCGTTTTGCTCTGTGTTTTCGGCTTTACTGCAGCATGGACCGAATCCATAGTAAACGGTGAAGCAAGTACGGTTAATGCCATTGTTGATGCCAGTAAAGAATGTCCCATGGAAGTAAAGGACTTTTTCCCCATACGTATCCCCCTAAAATCATTCAGTTATTTTATTTCCAATCTAATTATATATTTTGAAAATAAAAATTAAAGACTTTATTCACAAAATAAAGGTAAATATATGATATTTTTGTAAAATTAATAAGAAAGACCTACAATTTCAGTTCCTTAAACCTATAAAACACACTATTTCATTCCGCTTTTGAATACGGAAAAGGAACGATAAAAAAAGCCGCCGGATTTCAGTCCCGGCAGCTTTTCTTACTGGAATACAACAGGTTTTTGATTTTCTGTTATAGGTGAAAACTCATAGCCTTGCTTTTGAAGCGCGTGAAGCAGGGCCGGAAGATCCCGGGCGGTCATTTCCTTATCATGCATGACGATGACCGGGTCTTGCTGGTTCATCTCGACCAGTTCTACTTGCTGCATCGTTTTACTGACCCAGCTGTCATCATTGCTGCCCCAGTCCACACTGTCAACGTTCCAATCCCACATGATAAATCCGTTCCGCTTCAATGCCTCTATATAAGCAGGTTTCATGTCCGGCACACTCCCGTATGGCACACGAACAAGATTGGAACGCTCACCCGTGATGTTTTCCATCGTTTGGCGGCATGTTTTCATTTCACCCGCAACCGTTGAAGCACTGTGATAAAACGCTTCTTTATCGTGGGTCACACCATGGCATCCAACCGCATTTTGGCTAAAAGCCAATCTCAAGGTTTCCACAGGGTATTGTTTCATATGAGGTGAAAGCATAAAAAAAGTCGCAGAAGCGTGATAGTCATTTAAGTCACTAATGAGTTCGTCCGTCGTTTCCGATGGTCCATCATCAAACGTTAAATACACTTTTTTATGTTCCGGTTCGCGTTCTGCTTTAACCTTGTTTTCATCCAGGGGCAGCGCCAGGATGGCCAAATAGAGTATCGCCAGCACTCCCATTGTTTTAAATGCGATTTTCACAATCATCCCTCCTACCCACAAGCTATTCGGAGGAAACGATTCTTTTACCGGGATATCGATGGCTTCCAGTTAAAAATGCTCCTATTTATGGGTGCCAAAGGATACCGGGTTTTGAAAATATCCGGAAGGCCTACATAAAAAAGGGATGCTTCAACAGATGAAGCACCCCAAGGGTCATGCGGACCGTCTTCCTTTAATTAATTTGAAAACAAGGACGACAACGGCCGCAATCAGAAGAATATGAATAATACCGCCAGCGATCTTAAAAATAAGTCCCAACAGCCATAGTACGATTAATATACCAATAATTGTCCAGATCATTTGGGTCTCTTCCTTTCTTGTTTCATTTCTCCTTATTTTCCCCAAAGTAAGGAGCATAAAACGCCAGGATCATTTTTCCATGTTTACAAAGACTGAAAAACGTGTACATAACAACTGTAATTCATTAAAAAGGAGGAATTTAACCATGGCTGTTAAACCGTTAGTACGGGAATTTTCTACAGAACATGAAGTTATTTCTGCGGTTAACGAACTGGAAACTCGAGGAATCGACCACGATGATATCTACGTCCTTGCACATGAGAGGGATGACACGCGTGATATCGCAGATGCTGCAGACGCAAACACCATCGGAACGGCAGAAGAGGGACTAGGAACTGCCATTAAAAATCTCTTCCAAAAACGCGGGGATGAATTGCGCAGCAAACTTGAGGAAGTCGGGTTAAGCTCCATTGAAGCACAGCAGTACGAAAGAAAGCTCGATGAAGGTAAAGTTCTTGTGCTTGTAAAAGGAGATAACAATCTCGACACTTGGGTGTAAGGTTAAATGATTAAAATGGGACAGGGTCACGTGTTGTGAAGCCTGTCCCTTTTTTCGTGTAAAAATAGTGATGTCCACTCTTGTCATTATTGGTGTATCAACCGATTGAACATAAAGGAGCAGTTTTTGAACATCCATTCTATTTTTTGAACATAACCTTGCCGACGTTGGCCCGTTATAATTTTACAGAGTTTTGTCAAAACTGAAAACAGCGATATAATGTTAGTATAATAGAGTGATAGATACATAAAGGAGGCTGGAAAAATGAGTAAAGAAAGCTCGTTTGACATTGTTTCTAAAGTTGATTTGTCTGAAGTGGATAACGCGATCAATATCGCCATGAAGGAAATTACGAACCGCTATGACTTTAAAGGCAGCAAAAGTGATATTTCATTGGATAAAGCCAACCAGGAGCTAACCCTTATTTCTGATGATGAATTTAAAATGGAGCAGCTGAAGGACGTCTTGATCAGCAAACTGATTAAACGGGATGTCCCGATCAAGAACCTGGATTACTCCAAAATTGAGCAGGCTTCCGGCGGTACGGTTCGCCAGCGCGCCAAGCTCGTCCAAGGGATCGACAAAGAAAATGCCAAAAAAATCAACACCATCATTAAAAATTCCGGCGTGAAAGTGAAAAGCCAGGTGCAGGATGATCAGGTGCGTGTGTCCGGAAAAAGCCGCGACGACCTTCAACAGATTATCGCCGCCATCCGCCAGGCAGACTTGCCCATTGAAGTACAATTTATCAATTACCGCTAAAAGCTGAGTCATTCTCAAGCGATGAGCAGCAGGAGCCTGTCCCGATAGTGGGGCAGGCGTTTTTTGTTTGGGGTTGCGCCGTTGCTGTAGAGGGGGTGTTGGCTGTGAAAAAAATGCATCGAATGAGGTCGATTGGTGTCGAGTATCAACCGTTCGATAAATCCCTCCGAAGACCGACCGGAATAAGAAAATCCCGGGATCCTTCTCATTCCCGGGTTTTTCTTATTCCCAACTATCCTTAACAAAGCCTAGTTTATAAAGTCCAGCTGGCCGTCAGCCAATGCCGGTTTGTTTATTAAGCTCTCCACTGGAAAAATAAACGTCCAGGGCATGCTCGTTTCAGCTTCCAGCACGATCTGCGGCACGGTAAAGATGAATTTTGCTATCGTTTTTCCGTTCTCTTTATAGGTCATCTCCATGTTTTGGACAGTAAACGTTTCCTTGCGGAAATGGTGGAGAATTCCCGTTACGAGCAATTCTCCTTTATGATTGATGGCCGTACGGATCATGGCAAAAGAAGCAGCTTGTCCTGAAGGGATAGACGTCTCTTGAAAGACCTTTTCTATCGTTTTCCGATCCTGGCCGGCGATTGATTTATCCCATGAATACTCGTATATTAAACGCTGCATGCTAACACATCCTTTTGATGTTGCTCCCCGTATCATATCACATTTACCCATCCCGGCCCAAAAACGCAACCGGGGCACGCCCCAGGTGTCTAGTCTTTCACGTTTCTCCAGATGTTTATCGCAAAGAGCAAAATCCCCAAGGCAGTATTGGACGCCCGATTGCAATAAACGTCTCTGCTTGTTCATGTCCGTACACATAAAGGAAAGCGACAGCAGCATGTCGGCACCGATGTTATGCAGCCAAAAATGAAGTTTCCCCAGCCGGCCCTCAGCGGCTGCAGGAATTAAATGATAGATAATGCCCGCGAGAGTAAGCGCAATCCAGCCGAGCAAGTTAACATGCGCGTGCACACTTTTCAATTGAAAAACCATGGGAGATCGACATAAACATTCTGAGTCCGGCACCCAATACAAAATGCAGCGCCGAAATCTTAATCAATCGTATCGCTATTGGCACCCCTCTTTTCACAAGAGTATGTACCCAGGAAAATAGTCATGACATTCTTTCTGGAAAATTATCGTTTTAACCGTTTGTACAACGCATGTGTTCCACTGTTTTCCTCGCCCATTTCAGCAAGCTCCTCGTATAGATCCTTGGCCAGCTTCAGTCCTGGAGTCAATAGTCCCATATCCTCAGCGGATTCGAGGGCAATCTTCATATCTTTAATAAAATGCTTCACATAGAAGCCAGGTTCAAAGTTCCCGTTGATAATGCGCGGCGCCAGATTAGAAAGGGACCAGCTGCCCGCCGCACCTGATTCAATGCTTTTCAACACGGTTGACGGATCCAGACCCGCCTTTTCAGCGTATATAACAGCTTCACACACACCGATCATACCTGAGGCGATCGCAATCTGGTTGCACATTTTTGTATGCTGCCCGGCTCCGGCTTTTCCTTGATGAACGATGTTCTGTCCCATCAGCTTCAGAATAGGGAGAACCGCCTCAAAGTCCTCCTTCTCTCCGCCGACCATAATCGACAGTTTTGCTTCGCGTGCTCCCACGTCTCCGCCGGATACAGGAGCATCAAGGCCATGCAGCCCAAGCTCTCTTGCTGAATTGGAGATTTTTTCAGCCAGCTGCGGGCTCGAGGTTGTCATATCGATCACATATGTACCCTTTTCCGCATTTTCCAAGATTCCATCCTCTCCGAAGTAGATCTCTTCCACGTCCGACGGATACCCAACCATCGTGATCACTAGTTCAGAAGCTTTTGCCACCTCAGCCACCGTGCTCCTCCATACAGCTCCTTTGCTCAGCAGCTCTTCGGCCTTCTCTCGTGTTCTCGTATAAATATGTACGGGATGCCCTGCTTTTAAGAGATGTGCAGCCATGCTTTTTCCCATTACGCCTGTTCCTATAAAACCAACTGCCTTGTTTTGATTCATAATGAGTCCTCCTTATTTGTCTTTGGTTCTCATTATAGAGAAATAAAAAGTAACATACTAATGATTTATTTTTGCTGTAGTTGCCCTCTATCAGGTAAGGTAGATTTTGAGACAACAATGAAGGAGGGATGACCCATGAATCTATTGCTGTTAGGAGCTACTGGGAGGGTCGGCAGCGGTGTATTGCAAAAAGCGTTAAATGATGGCCATCAAGTGCATGTACTCGCCAGACATCCTGAGAAACTGGGTGCGGTCCATGAAAACCTTAAGATTCATGCCGGTGATGTTACTGTTGAGGCGGATCTTAGGAGGGCGATGGAAGACTGCGAAGCTGTCATCAGTGCTTTGGGGACGGATGGCGGGAGCGTGCTGTCAGACTCCATGCCGCTTGTAATTCGAGAGATGACGAATCGGGGAATGAAGCGGCTCATTACCATTGGAACGGCGGGTATTCTGGAAAGCCGCACAGAGGCCGGATTACTTCGATATCAATCAAACGAATCAAGAAGGAAGCTGACAAGAGCGGCTGAAGAACACCACCGTGCATACATGGCCATGAAGCAATCGGCCCTTCAGTGGACGATCGTTTGTCCGACTTACTTGCCTGACGGTCCGGCGACAGGAATCTACCGGGTGGAAAAAGGTTTTCTCCCTGTAGATGGAAATCAGATCAGTACAGGAGACACGGCTGATTTTACCTATAAACAGCTGGCCTCCACTGAATTTTTGCAGAGCCGCGTCGGCATTTGCTACTGAATCGAAAAAACCCGTCAGATCAACTGACGGGCTCTGCTTTTTATTCTTCAGTTTCCTCATAATACTGAAGTTCTTTTTCCAAGATGGCATCAACCTCAAGCTCGGTCAGGTTTGTTTTTCTTGCAAGATGGTCAATGAGCTCGTCCATATCGACATCCGCACTCTGCAAATCAAAGTAATGCCCTTCCTCTTTTAGAACGCGTCGGATTTTATCCTCCTCGTAGGATGTCTTCTCTTTAATATACTGAACAGCATTCTCCAATTTTTGTTCAATGCTCAAGCTCTTCTCCTCCTTTTATGTTCATTTCTTATTACTACCCGTTTGCGGCAATGCTATTCGGTTTCTTTTTATGTAAAGAAAAAAAGCAGGAACATTCCTGCCTTTTAATAATATGGTGAAATCATTAAATAAACAACAACACCCGTTAAACTGACGTACAGCCATAACGGCATCGTCCAGCGGGCAATCTTCTTATGTTTTTCCACCTGCATGTTTAATCCGCGGGCAAGAGTAAAGAGCGCAAGGGGAACAATAAGAGCGGCCAAAACAATATGTGTGATCAGAATAAAGAAATAGATGTATTTTAACGGGCCGTCTCCGCCATATTTCGTAGATTCGGCCAGATAGTGATACGTTACATAAGAAAGCAAAAACAGAGCGGTCGAAGTAAATGCTGCAAAGATAAAACGCTTATGCAGCTTAATGTTTTTTCTAATGATAAAAAACAGCGCCGCCAAAAGAAACACAAAGGTAAAGCTGTTAAAAATCGCATTCAGGCGGGGGAGAAGATGAACATCGAACGATACCTTGCCGTTGTAGGCCGGTAAGAAAAATAAAATAACAACAAGAACGTTGATCGCTATCGAAAGCCCAATGACAACAGGCGTGTAATTTCTCTGCTTCACGGTAGAGTTTGATTGATCGCTCATGGATAGGTCTCCTTCATAATCTTCTTTTTCGTTACCTATTCTACCATTGTAGACAACAAACCTGAAGCTAACTCCTCCTTGAAATCACAGATTAAAGCCATCTGTCAAAAAAACTACAAATTTATCCGCAATGAAAGAGCCCCTGAATTTCTCAGGGGGCCGGAACCGAAGGATTTATGCTTTTTGCAATAACTTTGTGTCATCGATCTGCGCTTCCCAATTTCTCACTTCATCCATCACGGATTTCACACATCCATCTTCAAACGGAGACACCAGTCCTGCAATGTTCACCAGTTCAGTAAATGGAAGGCTTCCTCCACGGCCGCAAAGCTCCAAGTAGTCTTGCCATGCCGCTTTATGGTTTTCCCGTGAACGTTTCCAGAACTGAAGTGCGCAAACTTGAGCCAGTGTGTAATCAATGTAATAGAACGGCGTGCGGTAGATGTGCGTCTGCATCTGCCAGAATCCGCCTTCCTCCAAAAATTCCATGCCGTCAAAATCGCGGTGCGGCAAATATTTTTTCTCCAGCCGGCGCCATTCTTGTTTTCTCTCATTCGGCGAGGCATCAGGGTTTTCGTACACGAAATGCTGGAACTCGTCGACGGCCACACCGTAAGGAATAAATTTTACTGCAGCAGCTAAATGGTCATACAGATAGCGGTCTGTATCTTCTCCAAAGAACTGCTCCATCCAAGGATACGTGATCAGCTCCATGCTCATGGAATGAATCTCACAAGCTTCTAAAGTTGGAAATTGGTACTCAGGCACTTCGTAGCCCCGGCTCGTATACACCTGGAAGGCATGTCCCGCTTCATGAAGCAGTACCCTGATATCACCCTGTGAGCCGTTAAAGTTGGTGAAAATGAACGGTGACTGGTACTCGCTGATATATGTACAATAGCCCCCAGGCGCCTTGCCTTCTTTCGCGATCAGATCCAGCAGTTCATTTTCAACCATAAAGGTGTAAAACTCATCCGTTTCCGGTGACAGCTGCTTGAAAATCTTTGCTCCCTGCTCAACGATCCAATCCGCATCTCCTTTAGGTTTTGGATTTCCCTGCGGAAAACTGAAGGATTCATCATAGAATTTAAGGCTGTCCACCCCAATGCGCGCCTTTTGTTTTTCCCTTAGAGATGTGCAGAATGGAACGATATGCTCTTTCACTTGGCCGCGGAATTTTTTGACCATGTTCTTGTCATAATCCGTGCGGCTCAAGCGGTTATAAGCAAGCTCTACAAAGCTGGTGTAGCCGAGTTTCTTGGCGGTGGACGTGCGGAGCTTCACCAGTTCATCATATTGTCTGTCCAGCTCCCCTTTATGGTCATTTAAGAATCCGAACTGCGCCTCCACAGCTTTCTTGCGAGTGGCCCGATCCGGTGATTGAGTAAACGGAATCAACTGTGCAAGTGTTCTTTTTTCCCCTTGAAAATCAATTTTCGCGGAAGACAGCAGCTTTACATACTGGCTCTTCAGTTTATTTTCAAGTTTAAGATCCTCAATAACCTCGGGTGAGTACGTTTTTAGCTCTGCATCCGCAAGGTTAAACAGATGCTTGCCCCACTTGCCTTCCAGCTCTTTCCTATACTTGGACTGGACGATCGCCTGGAAGAACTCGCTTACCATCCCTTGATAGACAGGAGTGTTTTCATCCATAAAATCGTGCTCTTCTTTATAAAAAGGATCTTCTGTATTTGATGTATACCTGATATGTACGATACTTTGCATCGTTTCAAAATGGTTTCGAATGGATACGAGCTCCGTCATTACACTGTTTTGCTCATGGAAAGAAGACGCGTGCTCAAAGTTCTTCAATTTTTGTTTGAACTCTTCTTGAAGCTGTTCCATATTTGGCCGTTTATACGTAAACTGACTAAATTTCATTTGATCTTCTCCTCTCTTCACTTGCTGTATTCTACACAGCCGCTTCTTTTCCTTTTTTGAATGAAAAGGCTAGGGTTTCGGCGACAATGTGTTTTATTATAGAGATAACAGTCCACCGACAGGAGCGTATCGTATGAAATCTGACTCTTATACAAATAATCCGTTTAAAGGTACGTTCGGAAGCCTTGAAAACCTTGCAGATACGATCAGCGAAGTCCTTCATTGCCCTGTGACGATCGAAGACGCCAATCATCGGCTTCTTGCCTACAGCACCCATGAAAATAGCACCGACCCTGCACGAATTGCGACGATTATCGGCCGCCGTGTGCCAGAGAAGGTCATCAACAGCCTATGGAAAGACGGGGTCATCCCTGAACTTCAGGCGAGCGACGACCCTCTTCGTGTATCCTCCATCTCCAAGGTCGGCCTGGGAGACCGTGTCGCCATTTCCATACGAAAAAATGAAGAGATCCTCGGCTACATTTGGGTACTCGAAGTGAACCGCCATCTGTCGGATGAGGATTTAGAGCTTTTAAAGAAAGCAGCTCAGGCGGCAAAGAACCAGCTGCTTCAGCTGTACACCGGTTCAAGAAGAAAACAGGAAAGCCTTCAGGAGTTCTTCTGGAAGCTTCTGACCGGCCACAGCCGCAATGAAGAAGCCATTCAGGACAGCCTGCGGGAGCTTGGAATTCTGCCCGGTTCTCCTGTCTCTGTACTGATCCTTCAGTTTCCTGATGAAATCGATGCTGCATTTGAGAAAAATATTAGCTACATCACATCTGTCAATCAGAGCGTCAAAGCCCAGCTCACAGCCTTGGACGAGAATCAAATGATCATGCTCGTGACCTCCGCACTGAAGGAACCGCTTAGTGAAATTTTACAAGCGTTTATTCAATCCTTTACCCTGCAAATGAAAGAACGTTTTGGGGTGAGGGAAATCACAGCAGGCTTTGGAGGAATCTACAGTTCGTATCATCTTACTGAAAAAAGCTACCTGGAAGCCTTGCAGGTGATAAAAATAAAGAACCGCTTTAAAGAAGCTGCATCCGAATTGTATGGCTATGAAAATTTAGGAATCTACCAGTTCCTTGATGTCATCCACCAGCAGCAGTCCGCCAGCCGCTATCAAAATCAGGCCCTCACAAAACTGAAGGAGTATGACCGGCTCCACAAGACTGATCTGTACAACACGTTGGATACGTACCTGTCAGCCGGTTCCAACACACACCTTACGGCCAGCCTGCTGCATATCCATCTCAATACGCTGACTTACCGGCTGAAACGAATCGCTGAAATTGGACAGATTGATTTTAAGAACACGAACCAGAAAACGATGCTTTATCTTGATTTAAAGATTCAGCAGCTTTTTTATTGAAGAGCGTTTGTGATATTTCACAAATGCTCTTCTTTTTTTTCTCTTTTCCTCACAAAGAAATTCAGATAGGAAAGGATTATACTGTAGGCACAGTAATAATGAAAACGCCATCATTTTGGCGCCAGGAGGTTATGCAATGATTATTGGTGTACCTAGAGAGATTAAGAACAACGAGAACCGTGTAGCTTTGACGCCTGCAGGTGTTGTAGCTTTAATAAAAGCTGGGCATGAAGTATTAGTGGAAACAAACGCTGGAGAAGGAAGCGGCTTCCTTAACGAAGATTACGCGGCAGCCGGTGCAGCAATGATCGATAGTGCGGCAGATGTTTGGGCAAAAGCCGACATGATCATGAAGGTTAAAGAGCCTCTTGCTTCTGAATACAAATACTTCCGTTCTGGTTTGATTCTTTTCACCTATCTTCACCTTGCAGCCGAGCCTGAATTGGCAGCAGCTCTTACAGAGAGCGGAGTAACGGCAATAGCTTATGAAACGGTTGAGCAAAACCGCACGCTCCCACTTTTGACTCCAATGAGTGAAGTAGCTGGACGCATGTCTGCACAGATCGGTGCTCAATTCCTTGAAAAGCCAAAAGGAGGAAAAGGTATCCTTCTTGGCGGAGTTCCTGGAGTGAAGCGCGGTAAAGTTACAGTGATCGGCGGCGGTGTTGTAGGAACAAACGCTGCAAAAGTAGCCGCTGGCCTTGGTGCTGATGTTACGATCATCGATTTAAGCCCAGACCGTCTTCGCCAATTGGAAGACATCTTCGGCAAAAGCGTTCAAACGCTTATGTCCAGCCCAATGAACATCGCAGAAGCTGTAGCTGAGTCTGATCTTGTCATCGGTGCTGTTCTTATCCCTGGTGCTAAAGCACCTAAGCTTGTTACAGAAGAAATGATTAAATCCATGACACCAGGATCTGTCATTGTTGATGTGGCGATCGACCAAGGCGGTATTTTTGAAACGGTTGACCACATTACAACACATGACAATCCGACTTACGAAAAACACGGAGTACTTCATTACGCGGTAGCCAACATGCCTGGTGCGGTACCTCGCACATCCACCATCGCATTAACGAACGCAACGGTTCCTTTTGCTCTTCAAATTGCGAACAAAGGGGTTAAAGCAGCAGTGCTTTCTAACCCTGCATTGAAATTGGGTCTTAATGTTGCTGGCGGACATATCACGTATGAAGCAGTAGCTAAGGATCTTGGTTATGAGTATGTTTCTGCTGACACAGCTCTTGAAAAAACGCTTCAAACCATCTAATCGGTAAAAATCAAAAGCACTTTTCTCTCTTTTCAAGAGGAGAGGGTGCTTTTTTCTATGTCTGCTCAAAGTAGTAAGTCCAGCTTCCAGGCTCGAAAACATGGTTCTTGTTTTCAGCATAGGTCTTCGGATGACGAAATAAAAACACCAATTCGTCCTTGGTCGTTTCGCCTTTGAGCAGAAAACAAAGTGTGTTTTATGCTCAAAGCCTCCAACGCTTGCCGGACCTAAACAGGATACTTCCGCTTTTTCTTTATTTCCCGGTAAATAATTTGTCGAACTTCGCCTTTATTGCTTTCTTTTCCTCTTTCTCCTATAATTGACCTTTGTGAAAAATTGAATACACCGCGCGGTTCGAGAACTCCCGCAGTATCAAAACTAGGAGGTTAAAGACGTGTTTAACGTTTACTATGGCATTTTATTTGCTGCCGTGAACTTTATTTTATTCTTAATCTGTTACCGCCTGTTTGGCCGTAATGGGTTATATGTATGGGTTGGAGCAGCTACCATCCTGGCTAACATCCAAGTGGTAAAAACAATTGAGATGTTCGGCCTTGTGATGACACTTGGTAATACTATGTATTCCACAATATACCTTTCTACTGACTTATTGAATGAAAAATACGGACAGAAAGAAGCAAAGAAAGCGGTTTGGTTTGGCTTTTTTACGCTGATCATGACGACGGTGATCATGCAGATGGTACTGCTGTTTGAACCCGCTCAAAGTGATTTCGCACAAAAACCAATGGAGGCTCTGTTTGGATTGATGCCAAGGCTGGCTGCTGCGAGTCTTGCTGCCTATCTGATCAGCCAGTTTATTGACGTCAAGCTGTTTTCCATGCTGAAAAAAGCCTTTCCTGGATACGGACAGCTTTGGATTCGGAACAATGGAAGCACACTTCTGAGTCAGATGATTGATTCTCTGGTGTTTTGCACGATCGCCTTTGCTGGAGTTTATGAATGGAACGTCTGGTTAGAGATTTTCATCACCACCTATTTGCTCAAATTTATTGTTTCAGCAGCATCAACGCCGGTGATTTATATTGCAAGAAGCTTTAAATTTAAGGAGGAAACAAAAAGCGAAGCCTGATCAGGCTTCGCTTTTTTTAACTTTAAGATACACACCTTTCATCGCTTTTTGTAGTGCAGCTCTGTTAAGCTCCTGTATCGTTTCCGAAACGGTTGAAGCTCGGTGCAAGCTGCCTTTATGCATGACAAGCGGATCGATCAAGCGGAGTTTGCTTTTTCTATGTATATCATAGTCGTTTTCATTTTCTTCAACCTGAACTGAATGATTCAACAGTTCCTTGATGCCCTGTCGTATGAAAGGATGCTTGCTAGCTTTTAGTTTCGCGAGGAGACCGTCATCGTCCATTGAAAAGTCAGACAGAGACACGATATTTTCTTTCAGAGCCAATCTCAATATTGACGTTAATTCATCGCAGCTGTATACATTCAGAGGATGAAGGAAGAAATCGATCACTTCCTTATAATAGGTCTCAACAAACCAAGTTGCCTTTTCAATCGATTCAATAAAAAGCCTATCTTCCTTTACCGTAAGAGATTGGAGAAACTCCTGTACTTCCTCGTAAGATATGACGCCGTACGTGTACATATCTCTTAATGTATAATCCAACCGATCGGCACAGAGATCGGGCAGGGGCTGCTCCAATATGAAATAATCACTTTGATGCAGGATTTCTTTGCTGTACCCATATTTTTGCAGGATATCAGGAATCACTGACGAATCGATGGTTCCCTTGAATATTTCCTCGTGGTAATCTTCTTCCTTTTTCTCCAATACATAATCGATGAGATGAGAAAATGCCGTGTGGGACACATCATGTAGAAGTCCTGTAATCTGTTCCTCCGTGGAGCCTCCCAGCCTTCTGATGAGCAGCATAACCCCGAGTGAGTGCTCATAGCGGGTAACGTTCCACTCTGGATTGACAAGATAGCAGGCTCCCCCCTGTCTGACTCCTTTCAGCCTTTGGACGGGGCCGGATTCAATCAGTTCACACAGCACTTTTTCGAGCTTATATTCACCGTAAAGATCGTCTCTATACCGTTGGTTCACCGCCAGCATACCTTCTCCCTTTTTACCTCTACCATACAACAAGAGACAGGAAATTCCCCTGTCTCATTGGGTGCTTATTTTTTTATTTCTTTAATCATGGAGTCCAGCACTGCATTTCTTTCGCCAAGCTTTTGATTGACCTGCTTTTGAATAAGGAGCATCTGATCAAAGTGGGTCTCGATTTTTACTTTGTCTTTCGCTTTCATTGCTGCCTTTAGATTTTTCTTTTCCGCCTTGGCCTTATCCCGAAGACCCTTCATCTCTCGGCAGATCTTTTTCATCTTCTGATGGTGCACCTGCATTTTCGGATTTTGATGCCAGGCACCCTCAGAGTGCAGTCTGAGGATTGTATCTTTTTTTAACAGTGCTTCCTGCTTTAGTTCGTAGTACTGTATTTTGAGCCGGTTTTTCTCATGAAGTTTGTCTTTATATGGGGCAAGCTCTTTCCACATGTGATTTCTATGCATGTGCTGTTTTGGCTGATTGCCGGTGTTTCCTTCTGCGCTGGCATGTACTCCCGAGAACAGCACGATGCTCAGACAGAGGGATTTGGCTAAAATCATCACACGTTTCATGTTGTTTATTCCTCCTTTGATTGGTGATACATCATTAGTGTGAGCCAGCTCACAAGAAAATATAGGAAAAACATTATGTGAAATATCCCATAAATGGCAAACTTACAGATGACGAAGCACTCGATTGACTGTTTCACGCCGAAGGCCGACAAACTGGCCGATCTCTTCCTGTGTCAGCACGTCTTTCACCGACATATCAGGAAAATATTGACGAAACCAGTTTTGCAGCAGAACCACTCGGTCTTTTGTGGCAACAGCGGTCAGCTGGTCGATGCGCTGCTGCATCATCCGCAGTTTGGTCTGCAGAAGCAGCGCTACCTCTCTGTATTTTTCCGGGTTCTCTGAGAGATCGCCGTACCATTCTTTTTCAGGGATAACTTTTACTTCTGCAGGAAGCAGGGCAACAGCAGTTCCATGATAATCCTTTTGGCTGATCAGCGAATGGTGCGGGATGACTTCACCCGGCACAATTAAATTCAGCGGAGAACCGGTTCCATCTTCATGCACTCGAACGACTTTAAGAAGCCCGCTCTTAAGTTCATAGAGCGGACCGCTTTCTCCCTGACGAAACAATACTTCCCCTTTATGTAAAAACACGGTGTTCCACCTCTTTGCACAAGTCTCACTCCACTATAACATGACGACAAAGGTTGAAAAAAGCTGACACAATGATTAATAATCTCTTCCTTTTCCAGAATCCGATATTTCGAGCAAGTCTCCGGGATACGGCTCAAACCAGCTTTGCCGAAGCAGCTCTTCATCATCGAATCGGCAGGCCCAGGACTTGAGCAGTGCCATTACACTGGAAAACGGCTCTTTTTTTTCCGCTACTTTTTCTGTGAGCTCCAGAAAGTATAACTTTTCTTTTTCGTTCAGATCCTTGTCAAAGGCTTTTGCCATTTCCTTTGCTGCATTAATGCTGGAATCATAGCGTGCGGTTCTTAAAAACAGACGGCGAAGCGCTTTTTCATACAGCATGAATAGTACATCAGCAGGGTAATTCTCTTTATTCTTTAATATACGTGTGAGCAATTTTTGCGTCGGCCGGCTGTAGGCAAGGAACAAGTATTTATTTTTATTATGAAAGTCCGTGAGCTTCTGTACTGATCTTTCTCTTTTCAGTTCCCTGTATGCAGCCAGTAAAAAAATTTTGGTGAAGAAACGCTCTCTGATGAGAAAGTTATTAAGGCGCCCTTCATCCTCGACCGCTAAATGAGGATAGATCTTCAGCACTTTACCGCCAAAAAGACCGCTGCTTGAACCAATTGCCGGCCCCTTTTCTGTTGAGGTGTACAGCTTTACCTCCTTTAGCCCACAGGAAGGGGATCTGCTTTTTAAAATAAAGCCATCGATGTGCGGAAGTGAATGCAGATAGTCAACTGAGAACTTCTCCATGTCGCCGGTTACATCTCTGTTCGTTTTCGGCTGCACGAGACGCTGCTCACCATTCTGAAGGACGATCCTGATCGTTTCTCTCGGTGTTCCAAGGCCGATCTCGACCTCTGGACAAACCGGCAGGAAATCCACATGGTTCATTAATTTGCGGATCGTTGGATGATGGATCAAATCCCCATTATAACGGCAATGATCAAATTCTATACACTGGCTGACGACCAGCTTTGGCTTCGCGAACGACTCCATGGCAATTCTCCTTTTACGAATCTCATAAGAGCATTGTGTCCCAATCAAAAAAACCTCATTCTGAAAATAGAAGGAGGTACTGTTCGCTAAAAGTTAGATCGAATAGGTAAGGAAGTTTCCTCGCTTACCGCCCATTTTCTCGTAAAAGCGCTGTGCCCTTCTGTTGTCCTCGGCCGTTTCCCAAAGCATCGACGCGTAACCGTTCTGTTCGGTATATGCTTTACAGGCATGAAACAGCCCTTGAGCTGCAGTTGTGCCCCGGCTGTCCTCTGCCACATACAAATCGTTCATCACGGTGATCTCGGCAGCTCTTGTCGTACTGTATGTAAAATAGAGGGTGGCAAAGCCTTTAAGCTCTCCCTCTTGTTCTGCGACAAACTGAATCCCTCTCTCTCTTTTTAAAAGCACGCAGATCAGCTCATCCAGCTTTCGGTCTTCTGGCTTAGGGCTTTTGTAGAAATCGACGATATACTCCAGCATGAGTATGCGCAGCTGTGCTGCATCTTCCTGTTTCGCCGTTCGAATATGTACTGACATTTCCATTCTCCTTTTCATCACTGATTAAAAGACAGCTCCGAATATCCCCCTATCTCCTCATAGCCGATTTCACGGTAAATTTTATTTGAAGAGGAGTTCGTTTCATCGGTGTAGATCGTACAGAACTTTTTGCCTGATTGCAGGATCTTCCTGCTAAGATCAGCCACACAGGATTTGGCAAACCCTTTCCTCCGATGTTCTGGCGGAGTATATACCATATTGACCGTCATCCCTTGCGGCGTTGGCCTTGTAACCGCCGCCATACTGACTGGCTGGCCGCACTCCCAAAAATAGATTCTCTTATCCTGAATCTTTTGCCGCGCGTCCTCCAGCGCTTCCCTCTCCGTCATCAGGGCACGGGTCTCGCTGGCCATTTCATACAGCCATCTTCCTGCCAGTACACTGTCTTCACGATCTGCCTGACGCATTCTTCCGAGCGAGGGGGTAAAATCAGTGATCTGCTTCAACCGGTACAGCTTCATTCCCATGGAAACACGGTGCGTGCTCCCGGTCTCTCTCAGCCATATTTCAGCAAAAGCACGTCCAAGATTTGATGGTGCAATAAGCTTTGAAATTCCCCAATCCTGCTCGATCATTTTATGGATCAGCAGGGCAAGTGCCTCTTCTTTGCCAAAAATGAACAAAGGGCGCGGCGGGTTCATAAAAGCCGCAAATATCACTTCGCCGCCCTTTCGAATACAGCATAAAAAAGGCGGGTTGTTCCTTGATGCTTTGATCTCAAGTTGAGCAAGGCAGCTGGACGTCATCCATTCCGCCGCTGCTTCATGCTGCATCAAAAAAGCCTCAGTACTCCTGTAAAAGTCTTTGATTTCCCTGAATTGCTCCAGCTCCATTTTTTCACCGCCAAGCTTTCCATTGATTCGCTCTCCCTCCATTAGGGTTCGATAAAAAGAAGAAAATACCTGTTTTTTACGTCTGCTTGAATGTTCCCTATCCGCCAGCATTAAAAGCATATTTTTTGGCATCCATAAAAATCTCTTTATGATGATGACCTACAGGTTAAGCAGGCTCAAATTGGTTCTGGGGTTTCCTCTCTTACAGCTTCTAATCACCTTTTATGCGAACGATGTATACATTGAACTGTACGGGTATGCATCCCGGCCATCTTTAAATACCAACAAGTATGAGGTGAGTACCTTTGAATGATGCCCGATCCTATACGAATCTGTTGATTCAGCAATACCAAAAGAAAAAAGCGACGGTGCAATATCCGCAAATCATAGGGCTCTCCGAAACCGAGACGCAGATTAAGCTGAACAAAGCTATAGAGGATAAGGTATTCAGCCTTATGGCTGAGAATGGAATCAAACGCAAGGATTTAGAGGAGATGTCTGGTTTATTTGAGGTGAAGCTCAATCAAGACGAATGGCTGAGTATTGTGTTCACCAATTATGCTTACTGGACAAATGCGGCCCACGGGCTGACACTCCAAGCGTCCATTACGATGAACGTCAAAACCGGTGTGATTTATGAGCTGGGAGATCTGTTTAAGAAAGGAAGCTATTATAAGACCAGAATTAGCCCTCTCATCAAAAAACAGTTTAAAGAATATCAGTTTCCCCTTATTCAGCCGTATCAAAGTGTAAAAGACACGGATGGCTTTTATTTAACCAAATCAGGCCTCGTCATCTATTATCAAAGCTATGAATATACACCTTACTACGTGGGAATTCCGGAGTTTACGATTCCCTATAACACGATAGCAGCTATCCTCAAACCAGAAGTGCTCATCCGATGATGGTCTTTTTTAAGCGTGTGGTTGATGCGAGTTCGGCCAGCGATACCGCCCCAATCCCAAACATAGCCGTACGCAGCTCAAACTCAATCTGGTTCAGCCTCAAGTGTATAGCTTGTTCATCGTCGACAGCTTCACGTAATAGGGTGCGTCCGAATCCCGCCAGGTTTGCCCCAAGTGACAGTGCTTTTGCAGCATCAACGCCGTTATTCAGCCCGCCGCTTGCGATTAAGGGAACATCTGCTGAATAATTTCTAACATCAAGGAGAGCTTCTGCCGTTGAATATCCCCAATCCTGAAAAGCCTCTGCAGCCCGCTCTCTCATCCGGTCCTTCGATCGATACTTTTCCACTTGTATCCACGAGGTTCCTCCCGCTCCTGCAACATCAATAAACTGCACGCCTGCATCGATTAATTTTTGGGCGGTTTCTCTGTCGATGCCCATTCCAACTTCTTTCACACCAAGGGGGACAGGCATGTTTTTCGCTGCGTCTTCAATTTTTTTCAATAGGTTCGAGAAATTGACGTCTCCTTCCGGCTGGAATATTTCCTGCAAGCCGTTAAGGTGCAGGACAAGCCCGTCTGCCTCTGCAATCTCCACCGCTCTCCTGCATTCTTTTATTCCATATCCATAATTCAGCTGAACGGCTCCGAGGTTAGCGATGATCGGTGCTGAGGGAGCATATTTTCGGATCCGAAATGAGTATGCGGTGCCCTCGTTCTCGATCGCTGCCCGCATTGACCCTAAACCGATGGCCCAGCCATGTGCCTCTGCAGCCAGAGCGAGCGCTTTATTGATTTCATACGCTTGCATTGTTCCGCCTGTCATCGAACTGATCAAAAAGGGTGCCTTTATCGGTTTTCCCAGAAAAACAGAACTCAGGTCGATGTCGGTGAAGTTGATTTCGGGAAGTGCATTATGCTTAAATCTGTAGTTCTCAAAGCCGGTGGTTATGTTATTTCCAGTGACATCCTTGTTTAAGGCAATTTCAATGTGCTCGTTTTTCCGTTTTTCCGTATTATGATAATCGTGACTCACACATTCACCCTCCTATCTGAACACATGCGTCTTCCTAGGCTTCCCCAAAACCTAAAAGAACAAAAGAAAACAGGCAGTGTGGCCGCCTGTTCTATATGGCTTCATTTACTTTTTTTCAAAAAGGGCACAGTACTCGCCATAACCTTCTTTTTCAAGGTCTTCTATTGGAACAAACCGTAATGCCGCAGAATTGATGCAGTAGCGCAGTCCGCCTGCCTCTTTGGGGCCATCATTAAACACATGGCCAAGATGAGAGTCGGCACCGCTGCTTCTCACTTCCGTACGAACCATGAAGTGGCTCAAATCCGTCTTCTCCTTGACTCCCGCTTGGCGTACGGGCTTCGTAAAGCTCGGCCATCCGCAGCTGGAATCAAATTTGTCAAGAGAACTGAACAGAGGCTCTCCAGAAACAATATCAACATAGATGCCTTCTTCTTTATGATCCCAGAACGGATTTTGAAACGGCGGCTCTGTTGCGTCATTTTGTGTGACTTCATATTGGATCGGTGTTAACCTTTGCTTCAGCTCATTCTTGTGAGGCTTGGACTGCCAATGGCTGGTAATGAAATCCTCACGGCCAGATCCGGTACGATAGCGCTTGTAATGAGCCGGATTTTTCTTATGATAATCCTGATGGTACTCTTCAGCTGGATAAAACACAGAGGCTGGCAGAATCTCCGTAACAATGGGTTTCTGAAAGCGTCCGCTTTCGGCTAACTCCTGTTTAGAAGCCTCTGCCCATTCTTTTTGCTCTTCATTATGATAAAAAATAGCGGTGCGGTATGAATCGCCGCGATCATAAAATTGTCCGCCAGGATCCGTCGGATCGATTTGCTGCCAGAAAAGCTGCAATAATTTTTTATACGAAAACAATTCAGGATCAAATGTAATTTGCACCGCTTCATAGTGCCCTGTTGTATCAGAACACACTTCCTCATAGGTCGGATTTTCCGTATGCCCGCCGGTATAGCCGGATACCACACTTAGGATCCCCGGCATTTCTTCAAACGGGGAAACCATGCACCAGAAACACCCTCCCGCAAAAGTCGCAAGCTGCTGATTGTTATGCTGAGTATTCAAAGACCTCACTCCCATTCTTTTGAAAGTCTTAATGTTCTATTCTTCCTATCATAAAACAAGTATGGCACTTAATAAAAAAATAATGCTCAGTTTGAAAAGCTGAAGTGCTGTTTTATGAAAATGATGTGTTTTACAAGTGATCACCGCAAATAAACCATCCGTTTTCGCAAGGAACCTCTTCCCCGCAGCCCAATAACATATCGAACCTTCTCCCTGCCCTCCCTTCCAGCGGTTTAACTTGCACTTAATGGGCAACCTAACTGTAAGAACGACGAAAACGGAGGGAAAATAATGGGTAGAAGAAGTCGAAGGCCGCTAGTGCCAGAAGCGAGGGAAGCACTTGATCAATTAAAGGCCCAGGTGATGAGAGAGGTGGGCTATCAGGTGGACCCGTCAAAGCCTGACAACGTTAAGTTTGAGGTGGCGAAGGATGTTAATGTTCCTCTTCAGAAGGATTATAACGGCCAGCTTACCGCCAAACAGACAGGAACCGTTGGCGGACAGATCGGTGGCCGGATGGTCAGTGAGCTGATCCGGCAGGCGAAGCAGCATCTTAATAAACAGCATTAAAAGGGCTGGCGCACGGCAATCAATCAACTGCCACGCGTCCAGCCTTTTTTTAACATTAACATCAAGGGACGAGTAAAATTCCATCACCAATCGGCCGTTCACCTGTTGCATCGGATGGATCGGTAACGAGCCGGCTTTTGATGACCATGCCTGTCGATCCGCCGCCATCCAAGTTTACAGCATCGACAGCACCCAGTGATTTCATGAGTTGAGCTTCTTCATCAAAATTCATTCCGATGCTGTATCCAGGGCTTCTTCCATCAACCGTGACGAGCAGGACATTCCCATTTGGCTTTATGCCTGCAATCGTTCTTGGATGCCGCCGTTCACCAAAACGATAGTAGAATTCAGGATCGTCGGGCTGATGAAACCCTTCTTTTGCAGCATCTATATCAATCTTTCCGTCCTTCAACAATTGAGGGCCTCCATTGATGATGCCCATTTTTTTATAAGCAGGAATGTATCTGTGACCAGCAAACACCATTTTTTCTATACGAAGCTTTCTTCCGGTGACAGCATGTTCCAGAAGCCAAGCTGCAGATTTGCCCGTTCCTGCAACAACAGAGCCTCCGAACGGAATATCACTGCCCCTTGATTTATGAACAGCCAATACCTTTCCGGTACGATCCGTCACCGCTTCAGCTCCCGGACCTTCTGGAGCTTTTTTACCGAAGATTGAATTATATTGAATCAGTTCGTCCTTATCTGTGCACGTAAAATCATGTTTAGGCAGTGTGGTCTCAAGATCACCAAGGCCTCCGCACCCACGGATGCGTCCTGGATCCCTGTTTAAACCGTCCAGTTGTGCTTTCATGCCATCCGTTCCTTTTACCGTTAACCTTGTACGTACCGAGGAAATTGCCGACCTATTGTCCTTTCCGATAAGCAGGCTCGTTCTTCCCTTTACCGCCTCGCTGATCAGCTCCCCATTAATGACAGAAACTCCAGCCAAATCGCCTTCGGTTCCATCTTGAGGACCCATGACAAAGTATCCTCCATTAATACCGGCAACGGCTTTCTTTTTTGAAGCCATCCCGCTCAATTTTTCTCTGCCTGGCACAATGCCGCTCCCTAAGGAAGGTATCATTTGTCCCGTCCATTTTTCAGGGAATATCTCAAGGACACGAACTGTCCATGGCCCGGAAGCCTTTTCTCCATCTTCAGGTTGATACACGACCTTCGCTTTACTATAGCCTGAAGAAACCAGCTTCTTTTGCTCTGATTTTGCTTCCGTTTCCTTTTGAAAAGGACCGGTACGAACAAGATATCCGAGCGGGCTCCCGCGCAAAGGATCATCCTGCGCCCGTTCGGCCAACGTTTTTATTGATGCGGCATAACCCTTTCCGATGAGTTCTTTCAGAAGCTCATCTGCTTCTTTTTTTGTTTTGGTAAAGGCAGCATCCACCATATATCCCGGATTTGGATCGTTTTCCCCATAAACAGCATGGGTGTATGCGAGGCCCTTCTGCAGCTGTTCCGTATGCTTGATTTTTGGCTTGGAAAAATGATCCTCTGCATGTGCCTCGTAGCCAGGATTCATTAGGCTTATCACTGATATAACCATGAATGCCTGGATACAAGAGGAAAAAATTGATTTATGTTTCAACGCTATACCTCCACTTCTCTTAGTTTCAAAGCAACGATAACCTATCTATATGTGAATGGAGTTACAGCCATTTATAGAAGTTGTAAATGGTTTCTATAGTTTTTATAAACATCTGTTTATACAGGTAAATCAAGCCAAGAGAGTATACAAGGCCGTATCGTGGCAAAATAAATTTTGTAATAGCTGTTTTTTATTGACAAAATAATTCACAAGCATTTATTATATCTCTGTGCATAAATAGTTAGTATGCAAACTATTTACAATACGAACTGTTAAGTTTATTAGAAAGTGGGGACGATCGTGGAATGAATCTGCTCAATAATGAGCTGCTCGATTCCTTTATACAAATACAAAAAGCACTCTATTCGCTAATCAAGAAAGACGCCGACCGGGCCGGGCTAACCGTTGTACAGGTCAAAGCGCTGTACAAGATCCACCGTACACCGGATGTAGGGCTGAGAGAGCTTGCAGGCAGCCTCAAGCTGACAAACAGCACGATGAGCGGAGTGGTAGACCGCCTTGTCGCTCATCAACTTTTGGAAAGACATACCTCTTCCGCCGATCGAAGAGCCATTACATTAAAACTCACCAGAAAAGGCGAAGAAAAGCTGGAGGAAGCAACGGGGACTGATTCTTCCTATACCACTAAAATTATGGAACTGACGGCCATGCCTCAGGAAGATAAGGACCATTTACTTAGAATTCATCATTTAATACTGGACGTTTTGACGGCCAAGGAGGAAAACAAGAAATGAACATGAAACGTTTAGCTTTATTGAACGTGATAATTTTATTAATTTTAATCGGAGGCGGATTTGCAGCTTACTATTACTACAATCAATCCGTGTCTTACATCAAAACTGATAATGCCCAAATCGCAGGCGAGCAGGTAACGATTGCAGCTCCTGCCAATGGCAAATTAACGGATTGGAAGGGATCGATCGGGAAGGAATTTAACAAAGGCGAAGAGATTGGCACTATCTCTGCTGCTCCAGCAGCCGGAACTGCAGCAACCCCTGCCGCTGCAGGCATGTCAAAGGTTAAGATTACTCTGCCAAAGGATGGTACCGTGGTACAGCAGTCCGCAGTGGAAGATTCGTTCGTTACAGCAGGCACACCGCTGGCGCATGTTTATGATTTAAGCGATCTTTGGGTAACCGCGAACGTGAAGGAGACGGATATCAACGATGTAAAAGCGGGACAGGAAGTGGATGTTTACGTTGATTCTTATCCGGACAATTCGCTTTCTGGAAAAGTGAAAAAAATTGGTCTAGCTACGGCCAATACATTTTCTTTATTGCCAAACTCAAACAATACAGCGAACTACACAAAAGTAACCCAAGTTATTCCTGTAAAAATTGAATTAGACAGCTACCAAGGACTTGATATTGTACCTGGAATGAATGTAACCGTACGGATTCACAAGTAGGTGATATGATGTCGATTTATTTTATAGGTTACGCCATCCTATGCATTCTTCTTTTGCTGACCGTCAACTATATGGCCATACGCTCCAAACGAAAAAAACAAGGAGAAGAAAACGAACTCATTTCGGAAAGGGCGACCGGCCATCCGAATGAATCAAACGTTCTTATTGATGAGACGCTTGAGGATACTGCAGTCTCCGAACCTGCACTTGAGTATGTAACTTCTGCCGCTGAGAAGCATGCAGGGGAGCGCTCGCTTCAGCGGACGAAGACCATCAAAAAAGATGAGCCGATTCCTGTCGGCAAAATTCTTACCGTGCTGATGCTCGGTGCTTTTATCGCCATCTTGAACCAAACATTGCTCAATGTTGCCATCCCCCATATCATGAACGATTTAAACGTCTCTGCCAACACCGTGCAATGGATTTCAACCGGTTACATGCTCGTTAACGGTGTATGTATACCGATTACGGCTTATCTCATTGAAAAATTTGGAACGCGCACGTTATTCATTACCGCCATGTTCCTTTTTACAGCAGGAGCCGTGATTTGTTCGTTTTCGGCCTCCTTTGGCATGCTGATGCTCGGAAGGGTTGTTCAAGCTTCAGGGGCTGGAATCATCATGCCTTTGATGATGACCGTATTTCTTACTGTTTTCCCGATTGAAAAACGGGGCCAGGCGATGGGTACCATGGGGATTGCCATGCTGTTTGCCCCAGCCATCGGCCCTACGCTCTCCGGGTATATCGTTGAACATTATTCATGGAGGCTTTTATTTGATATCATCATTCCTTTTGGTGTGGTCGATCTGATCATTGCTTTCGTCTGGATGAAGGATGTGATTAAGAAATCAAGCCCTAAGTTCGATTTTCCGGGGTTCCTTTTCTCTACTTTCGGTTTCGGATTTTTGCTCTACGGTTTCAGTGAGGCCGGAAATAAGGGCTGGACCAGCACGATTGTCATGTCGACGATCCTTATTGGCATTATTTCTCTTGTCGCTTTCACGATTAGAGAGCTTACCACAGATAAACCGATGCTGGACTTGAGAGTCTTTAAGTATGACGTGTTTGCCTTAACGACCGTCATCAGTATGATCATCAACATGGCCATGTTCGCCGCCATGATCCTGCTTCCTATTTACCTGCAGAACATACGGGGATTCACGCCTTTTGAATCAGGGCTCTTATTGCTTCCTGGAGCAATTATCATGGGAATCATGTCTCCTATTTCGGGAGCGCTTTTTGACCGAATCGGCGCAAGGCCACTGGCGATTATAGGATTAATCATCACCGTTATTACAACATGGGCTTTCAGCCGGCTATCGACTGACACAACGTATGGACATATCCTGCTTCTTTATGTTTCCCGTATGTTTGGTATGTCCTTCTTGATGATGACCGTAATGACGGCAGGGATGAACCAGCTGCCTCGGCACTTAAACAGCCATGGTACTGCCACTTCCAATACGATGCGGCAGGTAGCAGGATCGCTCGGTACCGCCTTTCTCGTTACCGTGTTCTCCAACCGCCAGGAGTATCACATGGCTGACTATTCCAATGTAGTAACGAGCGCCAACCCTTACATCGCCGATAAGCTTTCAGCGCTTGGGCAAGGATTGGCTCAAGCGGCAGGATTACCGGCAGGAGCAGGGAGTACACTTGGCATTCAAGTGATTTATGGAACAGCAGCCAAACAGGCAGCCATCGACGGAATCAATGATTCGTTCATGGTCGCCACTGGCATCGCAGTTGTGGCACTCATCCTTTCTTTTTTTATCAAGCGGGTGATCCCACAAAAATAATTAATGGGAGGAAGCTGATAGCTTCCCCCTTTTTATGAAAACGAATGAAAACCCTTACATGACAAGGGGTTCGCTTGCCTGCCTCACGTTAAAAACAACCAAAATCTTGCATTTTCCTCTCTTAAAATTTTTCCATAATTCTTGCCCTGGCATTCCTTCATAGCCTGTTACATCCTTTCACCGGATTAAATCATTCATCCTCTGTTTTCCTTCCTTTCTGGACCATATCCTGACTATCTCGGCATGAGCGGTTGTATCGTTTTTGAAGCTTCGTTATACTCGTATCCGTTGATTATTGAACGGGGTAAACGAGGAAATAAGGAGTGAAAGAGTTGAAATTATCTACTACTAAAAACAAACGAATTGTTGTAAAAATCGGATCAAGTTCCCTGACCAGCAGACACGGAGAAATCAGCCGCCGAAAATTGGAACGGCTGGTCGATGAGATCGTTATGCTTAAAGATGAAGGACATGAAGTACTTCTTGTTTCTTCCGGTGCCGTAGCTGCGGGCTACAGAAAGCTCGGATGCCTGTCCAGACCCACTTCGTTGCCAGAAAAACAGGCTGCAGCATCCATTGGCCAAGGGTTATTGATGGAAGCTTATTCTGAACGTTTCCTGTCCCACGGCTATACGGCTTCACAAATTTTAATTACAAGAAGTGACTTTTCCGACCGGAAAAGGTATAACAACGCACGAAATACAATCAACGTTTTATTGGATCGCGGGATCGTACCCATTATTAATGAAAATGACACCATTACTGTTGAACGGCTGAAGTTTGGTGATAACGACACCCTTTCAGCTAAAGTATCAGGGTTAATGGACGCCGATCAGCTGCTGATCCTTTCTGACATCGATGGATTATATACAGAGGACCCGAGAAGCAATCCAGACGCAAAGCTTTTAGAAGAAGTATATGAGATCACACCAGAAATTGAAGCTTCAGCCGGTGAGTCCGGAAGCGAGGTCGGAACTGGCGGCATGCGTTCCAAGATAGATGCAGCCAAGATTGCGATGGCCTCAGGCATCCCTTCCTTTTTAGGAGACGCGTCCATCCCTCATATTATCTACAATGCGGTTCAGGAGACAGCCAAAGGAACGTACTTTACACCAAAAGACGATTCAGAAAACCTGGATGTCAGAAGACAGTGGATTGCTTTTCATTCCGGTCCTGAAGGAGAAATTATTGTATCGAATGAAGCAAAAGACGAGATTGCAGAACACAAAAGCCTGTATCCTGACGGCATTAAATATGTAGAAGGCTATTTTAAAAAAGGTGCCGTTGTGCGAATTAAAGATTTGGCCGGCTTACAGATCGGCCTAGGTGTCAGCAATTATTCTTCAAGACAGCTGATCAAGATTAAAGGGCATTCCAATGAAGAGATCGCGGACATTATCGATGTTGATCCGCAAGAAGCTATTCATAATGCTGATCTTGTGTGCCACACCCAGTTAGCTGTACCACTATTATCTTAAGGAGGCGTTGGATGAGTATTTTAGAATCTGAAGTTAAAAATAAAACCAATGTAAAAGAGCAGGCGAAGGCCGCACAAAAGGCATCAAAAGAACTTGCCATACTGAATGAAAAGGAAAAGAACGAGGCGCTCTTCATATTAGCTGATGAGCTTGAAGAGCGAGCTTCCTTTATATTAAATGAAAATGAAAAAGACTTGCAGAACGGCAGGAAGAAGGACTTCAGCCAAGCCTTTATGGACAGGCTCTCTCTTACCGAGGAAAGAATTGCAGATTTTGCCAAAGGACTCAGACAAGTAGCTGGCCAGGATGACCCTGTCGGTGAGACTGTCAGTGAATGGACCCTCGACAACGGAATGAGAGTTGAACAAAAACGTGTACCGCTCGGAGTGATTGGCATGATTTACGAAGCACGGCCAAACGTCACTGTGGATGCTACCGGCTTAGCTTTAAAGTCAGGTAATGCAATCGTCTTAAAAGGCGGTTCAAGCGCCATTCATTCCAATAAGGCCATTATCCAGGTCATTCAGCAGGGGCTGGCTAAAACCAGTATTCCTGCTGATGCCGCTCAATTGATTGCGACAACAGATAGAAAAGCCTCAAGTGAGCTTTTTACGATGAAAGAACACATTGACGTACTGATTCCACGCGGAGGCGGTTCATTGATCAATACGGTTGTGAACGAAGCGACGGTTCCTGTTCTTGAAACAGGCGTTGGAAACTGCCATATTTACATTGATAAAGAGGCTGATTTGGAGAAAGCCCTCAATATACTCATTAATGCGAAAACCGACCGTCCTGCGGTCTGCAACGCAGCAGAGACCTTGATCGTTCATAAAGACTGGCTCAATGAGTATCAATTTGTGCTAGAAAACGTGCTGAAGGAACATGGAATTTCCGTTCATGGCGACGAGTTTGCTGTTTCTGCCTTCGCCGATGCTGTTCCAGCTTCCGAAAAGGATTGGGCAGAAGAATTCCTTGACCTTTCTATCGCGATCAAAACCGTAGAGAGCACAGATGAAGCGATTGAACACATCGACCGCTACGGTACAAAGCATTCAGAAGCAATCGTCACAGAAGACGCTGCCACAGCTGAAGTCTTTATGAACCGCATCGATGCAGCTGCCGTGTACCATAACGCGTCTACTCGCTTTACTGACGGCTCTGCGCTGGGCTTTGGCGCTGAAATCGGCATCTCTACCCAAAAGCTTCATGCACGCGGCCCTATGGGCTTACCCGCGCTCACGACGACAAAATACTGCATGACCGGTGACGGACAGATCAGATAATCGGTCGTTCTATAAAAGCATGGCGCGTCTGCGCCATGTTTTTTTATAAGGAAAAGCGTCTTTTTTGTCGTAATTTAACCAAATGAGAGAATAATTGAACGAAAGAAGGAGATAATTGAACCAAAAGGACCAGTAATTGATTCTAAATCAAAATCATTGATTATAAAACACGGCATCAAAGCTTACAAGCTAACTGTATAACTGGAATTTTTTATAGAAAATAGTCCTATTTTCTAAATTTTCTGTAGTATATTTTTGAAAACGTGGTATACTAACTGTAACAAAATGTTCACAAAACAGACTTAACTTCGTCACAATTGCAAACGCTGTCATCTACTTAAGGAGTTGATTGTAATGGATGTGTATGTTGTATATCTATTCGTGGCCACGGCTACTCCGCTATTCCTATGGCACGATCATAGAAAGCTTGCTTTATGGCAGATTCCGTTTATCGCGGTCATGTGGCTCTATGTCGGCCTCTTTTTGGTCGGAGATTTGAATCCACTGGCTCATCTGCTGTTTAATATCGTGTTTGTGGCAAACGTTGTTTTTGCCCATGTTGCCGCTTTCAAAATTTACGCCATACCGTTTATCCAACGTGAAAGAGAAAAACGCAAACTTTTCCGTGAATCTAAATAAGATAAAATAAAAAAGCTCCTTGCAGGAATCCTGCAAGGAGCTTTCTTTGTGATTTCTATGGCAGATCTAGTGATCCATGCCTTCCATATCTTTATCCATCTTATGATCTGAACCATCCATTTCCATCTTGTTATGATCCATTTTATGATGGTCATGCTTTGCATGTCCTGCAGACATTACCCATACACTACCTGCAACGATAACGATCGCGATGAATGCAGCAAACAAGATGTTTCCTGTCTGGGTTTTACCTGTAAGCGAGCTGCTCTTTTCGGAGCTCTCTGTCATATGCATGAACATGAGAAGCTGAAGAGCCGCTTGCAAGAACGCAAAGATAAAGATGATGATAAGAATCGTTTGTTTTGAAAAGCCTGTTTCAAATGTTACCCATAGAGCTAATGCAGTAAGAACGATGGACAGGATATAACCAACCACGTGTTTCCAAGGTATACCGCCATGTTCGTTTGATACAGCTTGATTTTGTGGATTAGCCATTGTGCAACACCATCCCTGTCAAATACACGGCAGTGAAGATGAAGATCCACACAACATCAAGGAAGTGCCAGTATAAACTTGAGATAAAGACCTTCGCTGACGTCTGAGGCGTTAATCCTCGCCTTGCCACCTGTATCAAGATTAAGATAATCCATGCAATACCCATGGTTACGTGAAGTCCGTGCGTTCCTACGATAACGAAGAATCCAGACCAGAACGCGCTTGTTCCTAGTGCTGCGCCTTCATGTACGTAAGTAACAAACTCGTAGATTTCATAGCCCAGGAACCCAGCTCCAAGTGCGAGCGTGATGATCATCCAGACAAATAATCCTGTTCTGTTGCGTTTGCGCATTTCGTGAATCGCAATACCGCAAGTGAAACTGCTGGTCAACAGCAGGAATGTTTCAATCAATACACCTTTAAGTTCAAACAGCTCATGAGGTGTAGGCCCATCTGCAGTTCTGTACATCAGAACGAGATAGGTAGCAAACAACGTAGAGAACAACGCAATTTCCGCCCCAAGGAATATCCAGAAACCGAGGATATTCAAGCGCCCGGTTTCTGATTGATATTCTAAAGGCGTGTTATGATCGTGTACTTCTGCATGTGCCATTGTTCACGCCTCCTTTAAACGGTAATCCGTTCAGTTTCTTTTATTTCATCAACACTTACATAGTAACCTTCATTCTTATCAAATGAGCGGATGATCAAGGTAATGAATACACCGATCAATCCAACGATGCCCATCCAGTACCATTCGAATACTAATCCGAAACCTGCAACGAAGAAGAAGGACGCCATAACGAACGGTACTCCTGAGTTGTCAGGCATGTGAATCGGCTTAATATCAGCCAATTTCGGTGTTACGTCTTTCTTGTCATTGCGGATCGCGACAACTGGATCCAAACCTTCTACAGTTGGAGTTACCGCAAAGTTATAGTGCGGCGGTACGGCAGATGTAGTTGCCCACTCAAGTGTACGTCCAAGGCCCCAAGAGTCACCAGTGTTTTCACGCTCTGAGTAACGGAAGCTGTAGTAGATGTTATAAACAAGGGCCAGGAATCCGATACCCATCACGAACGCTCCTACAGTAGAGACCATATTAAGATCTCCCCAGCCTGATGCTGCGCTGTACGTGTAAACACGGCGCGGCATTCCATCAAGGCCCAGGAAATACTGCGGGAAGAAACATACGTTAAACCCGATCATGAACAACCAGAATACCCATTTACCAATACGTTCATTCAGCTTGTAGCCGAACATTTTCGGATACCAGAATACAAGTCCTGCGAAACACCCAAAGACTGTTCCTGCGATCAATACATAGTGGAAGTGAGAAACTAGGAAGTACGTGTTATGGTACTGGTAGTCAGCTGCAGCCATCGCAAGCATGACACCTGTTACCCCACCGACAACAAAGTTTACGATAAATCCTAGTGCCCAAAGCATTGGTGTCGTAAATGAAATCTTACCTTTGTACATCGTAAACAACCAGTTAAAGATCTTAATACCGGTCGGAATACCGATCAGCATGGTACTGATCGAGAATGCAGTGTTAACTGCTGCACCTGTGCCCATTGTGAAGAAGTGATGGACCCAAACCAGGAAGCTGTATGCTGCGATAAGAACCATCGCCCATACCATCGCTTTGTAACCGAAAAGCACCTTGCGGGCAAATGTACTGATAATTTCTGAGAACATACCGAACGCAGGAAGGATAACGATGTATACTTCCGGGTGGCCCCAAAGCCAGAACAAGTTCGCCCATAGCATATCCATCCCCGCTCCTTGAAGCGTGAAGAAATGAGCTCCGAATAAACGGTCAAATGTCATAAGTGCAAGCGCTACTGTAAGAATAGGGAACGCGAACACGATGATGACCATAGTAATGAGCGCAGACCAAGTGAACATTGGCATTCTGAACAATGTCATGCCTGGTGCTCGCATTTTTAAAATCGTTACCAGGAAGTTAATACCCGTCAACAGGGTACCGATCCCGGATATCTGAAGACCGAGCAAGTAGTAGTTCTGACCCGGACCAGGACTTAACTCATTGCCGGCAAGCGGCATGTAGGCTGTCCAACCGGCAGATGGTGATCCACCGATAACGAACGAGATGTTAAAGAGCATTGCTCCGATAAAGAACGTCCAGAAACTTACGGCGTTCAAATAAGGGAACGCTACGTCACGCGCTCCGATTTGAAGCGGGATAACTACGTTGATCAAACCAATCAAGAACGGCATCGCCATGAAGATGATCATGATCGTACCGTGTGTTGTAAAGATTTCGTTATAGTGCTGGGCATCAAGGAATTTTGCATCCGGTACAGCAAGCTGTGCACGCATGAGCAATGCATCGACACCACCGCGGAATAGCATAAGAACCGCAGAAGCGATGTACATGATTCCTAATTTTTTATGGTCAACGGTAGTGAGCCATTCTTTCCAAAGCCACTGCCATTTTTTAAAATATGTCAGATAAAACAGAAGTCCGATTACTGTTAAACCGATGGAAACGTCCGCACCGTAAATCAGCGGGTCACCGGTAACAAAAAATTCATCCCATTTCATAATTTAGTGCCTCCTCTATTAATGGGAATGAGATTCCCCATGAGAGTCTTGTTCCGGGTTGTTCGCATCTTTTGCTTTTGAACCGTGCGGGTTTTGCGGAACTACTCCTAAGCGTTCACGGGTCTTCACTGCATAGTCTCTATTTTTAGCGTGATCTACCCATTTTAAATGTGTGGATGAGAATGTCATCTTCTTGGCTTCGCCTTGAAGCATTAACTGATCATACTGCTTTTTAGTCAACTCAGGCGCCTTGGTCTTCGTATCTTTTGCCCATTTGTCAAAATCGCTTTGAGAAACAGAATTCACATCAAAAATCTGGTGAGTGAATCCTTCACCATTAAAGTTTGAGTTTCGGCCGGCAAATTTGCCCTTATGATCCGCCTGCAGATAAAGCGTTGTTTCCATACCTGGCATCGCGTACTTTTGGCCACCAAGTTCAGGAATCCAGAATGACGACATGGAATCTGCTGAAGTCAGCTTGAATTCCACCGTCCGGTCTTCCGGGATATTAACGTAGTTGACGGTTTCAATGCCTTGCTTCGGATAAGTGAAAATCCATTTCCAGTCAACTGCCGTCGCCGTAATGACGATAGGTTCTTTATGCGCAGAAGCCTGCGGCGGTTTCTCAAGATCATAAATGGTCTTAATCGTCGGAATAGACAAAGCGATGGTAATAAGTATTGGGATAGCCGTCCAGAGTATTTCTAATTTTTTGCTTCCCTCTTGTTCAGGTTCCCAGTTGGACATATCTTTTCTGTTTTCACGGTATTTAACCACGATCACCGTGAACAAGATATACACTACAAGTAGAATAAGTGCCATGAATCCTATAGAATAAAGAATAAGATCCTTCTGCTGAGCCCCAACAGGTCCTTTCGGATCTAGAACTATATAATTGCTGCAACCGCCCAAGAAAAATACGGACAGCATAAGTCCTAACGCAAAAAACGGTTTTAACCGCTTAAACACTAGGCCCACCTTCCTTCCTGTAAACATATAAGTGAGATTTCTCACTGCATACTTTTAACTTTGTGCTTTCGTTCACAATAATAACAAATTTCCCAGAAAAATAGACCATCTTTTATGAACTGTCATAAGTTCTTCAAGTAAATTTCACGACTTTATCACATATTTATCAAAGAATGTTCATATTTTTGGAATATACTTCATCCTCTGCCAATCACATTTTTATGGATAACGAATTGAAAAAGCCGCCTTGTCGGGCGACTCTTTTTTGCTTTCTAAATTCTGTATTTCCTTTAAATGGGCGGGTTAAACCCAGTTAAGAATTAAAAAATAATAAATGTTTCACATGGAACGTTTATTCTTCATAAATCGACATTTTCCCTTGCCTGTACAGCAGTCACCGCCTTCGCGGTTTTCTGCTCTTCTGATCCGTTCCTCCTGCCCCTGTACGGAGGTTCCGCAGCTTATCATTCGGTTCGGCATGAATCCCATCCTTTTTTCTTTGCGGTTTTTCAAGCTTCAGCTTTTGGATTTTTTCCTTGATTCCTTTTTCGATAAGCTGCAAATGCCTACTGTCCTTTGTCGCCACCATGGTCACGGCAAGCCCTTTATTGCCGGCTCGTCCTGTTCGCCCGATCCGGTGGATATAACTTTCTGTATCCTGAGGAATATCGTAATTAATAACATGTGTTACACCCTCCACATCGAGTCCGCGTGCAGCAACGTCTGTAGCGATGAGATAACGGATCTCCCCTTTACGAAAGGCGTTCATCACCGCTTCCCTTTTAGCCTGCGTGAGGTCGCCATGCAATTCATCTGTCTGAAAGCCTGCTTCTTTTAAAGCCTCATTCAGCTTGCTTACCCGCCTCTTCGTACGGCAAAAAATGATGGCAAGATAAGGACGATGCAGCTCGAGCAAAAGTTTCAAATCTTCCTGCTTCGACCGGTCCGTCGTCTCTATCACCCGCTGTCTTATTTCCTTTAAGGTAATCAGTGTCTTCTTCACCGTGATCTGTTCTGGATGTTTGATGTACTTTCCGGCCAGTTTTACGATTTCCGGGGGCATAGTCGCGGAAAAAAGCATCATCTGACGGCTCTCTGGAGTCTGATGGATAATCTCTTCCACATCCTGCAAAAAACCGATATGCAGCATCTGATCTGCTTCATCCAAAACCAGCATTCTAACCTGTGACAAATCAAGCGTGCCACGTCTGACATGATCCAACAGACGGCCGGGCGTCGCGATGACAACCTGTACTCTTCCTCCAAGTTTGTGCATCTGCTGAATGACATCTTGGCCACCATAAACGGACAGGACTTCAATTCCAATCGCACGGCTCAGCTTTCTCACTTCCTCCGCCACCTGGATGGCTAATTCCCTTGTCGGCGTGACAATAAGCGCTTGTACCGCTCCTTTCCCGCGGTCAATCCGCTGCAGCATCGGAACGGCAAAGGCCATCGTTTTCCCGGTCCCTGTCTGGGATTTAGCAATAACATCTTTACCTTCCAACAGAAGTGGAATCACCTGCTCCTGAATGGCGGTCGGCTGGGTGATCCCATATTCCGCTAACGTTTTCCGAAGCAGAGGATCGACCTGTAAAGCATCAAATCCACCCATAAGCCAGCCTCCTTTCATTTCCTTTGTTAGTGAACATCGCATACTGATGCAGAGAGAGATCCTGGAATCTTTTTCTCCCAATTGGTTTACATGCATCTTTTAAAAAAGAGAGCCGTTTTCACAGGCTCCCTTTTTGTTCCTATTAGTTTGCTACTTTGTTGTTCAGCTTATCATTCAGCCTTAATAGCATATCTTCCGTCATTTTATCCAGATCATAGTCTGCTTTAAAGCTCCATTCGGCTGCAGCTGCAGATGAATCGATAGCATTAGGCCAGCTGTCTGCGATCGCCTGCCTAACTAGGTCCACATCGTAATCCATCGTAAAGGATGGCATCTGCTTTTTGATAGCAGCAGCAATTTGTTCCGGCTCAAAGCTCATCGCAGAAACGTTGAACGAGTTGCGGTGAACCAGTTTTGTCGGATCGGCCTCCATCAAGTTGATGATCGCATTTAACGCATCCGGCATATACATCATATCCATGTAAGTTCCCGCATCGATAAATGAAGTGTATCTGCCTTTACGGACAGCTTCGTAATAAATCTCAACCGCATAATCCGTCGTGCCTCCTCCAGGAGGAGCAACATAAGAGATCAATCCAGGGAATCGCAGCCCGCGGGTATCCACGCCAAATTTGTGGTAGTAATAATCACAAAGCAGTTCACCGGACACTTTGTTGACTCCGTACATGGTCGTTGGGCGCTGGATGGTGTCCTGTGGAGTCTGGTCTTTCGGTGTTGAAGGACCGAACGCTCCAATGGAACTTGGTGTAAAGAACTGGCAGTTCAGCTCTCTTGCTACCTCCAGCGCGTTCACGAGGCCACCCATGTTCAAATTCCACGCCAATAAAGGCTTCGCTTCTGCGGTTGCAGAAAGAAGGGCAGCAAGATGGATCACCGTATCCGCATTATATTTTTTGGCGATGCCGGCCATCGACTGCGCATCGGTTACATCAAGAATTTCAAAAGGTCCTGATTGAACGACCGGGCTGTCTGTTTTACGGATATCGGTCGCAATGACATGATCCGCTCCATATATATCACGGGCTTTCATGACCAACTCTGAACCAATCTGCCCGAGCGCTCCAGTAATTAATATCTTTTTCATGCTACATCCTCCAAATCTATACCGGCTCCATTATTAAGAGATGATTCCCATTTCCTTGCCGACCTTCTCGTAGATGGCAAGAGCCTGATCAAGCATTTCCTTTGTATGGGCCGCTGTCGGCATGTTTCTCACACGGCCAGTGCCTCTTGGTACCGTTGGGAAGACGATGGATTTTGCATAAACGCCTTCTTCATTCAGCTTTTTGCTGAACTCCTGGGTTTTTACTTCATCACCTACGATAACAGGTGTAATTGGTGTTTCACTGTTTCCGATATCATAGCCCAGCTTCTCCAAGCCTTGTTTCAAATACTTGCTGTTGTCCCATAGTTTTTCCTGAAGCTCTGTGCTTGATGTTAAGATTTCAATGGCCTTCGTACAAGCCGCTACATCTCCTGGAGTCAGTGAAGTAGAGAACAAGAACGGACGGCTTCTGACTTTGAGCCAATCGATCAAGTCTTTTTTGCCGGCCACATAACCGCCGACCACACCAATCGCTTTAGAAAGCGTACCGATTTGGAAATCCACTTTATCAGATAAACCAAAATGCTTCACAGTTCCTGCACCGTTGCCGAGTACGCCAGAGCCGTGTGCATCGTCAACGTAAGTGATAAGGTCGAACTCTTCTGCGATTTCTACGATCTCCGGAAGCTTGGCAATGTCTCCGTCCATGGAGAAAACACCATCTGTGATGACCATGATCTTGTTATAAAGTCCAGATTCCTTCGCTTCCTTCGCTTTTGCACGAAGGTCTTCCATGTCAGAGTGGTTGACACGGATAATTTTCGCTTTGGAAAGTCTGCAGCCGTCAATGATGGACGCATGGTTCAGCTCATCCGAAAGAATCGCATCGTTTTTATCCATGACAGCCGAGATGGCAGCCATGTTGCAGTTAAAACCAGATTGATAGGCGATTGCTGCCTCTGTATGTTTGAACTCCGCTAATTTTTCTTCAAGTCTTACATGGAGGTCAAGCGTTCCGTTTATGGTACGCACAGCCCCTGCACCAACACCATATTCATCAATCGCCTGTTTGGCAGCTTGCTTCAGGCGCTCATCTGTTGCTAGACCAAGATAGTTGTTGGAAGAAAGGTTGATCAATTCCTTGCCGCTTACTTTGATCTTCGGACCGTTCGCGCTTTGCAGCGGGTCAATCACGTTATACAGACCTTTTTCTATTAAATCACCCAAATTTTCTTGCAAAAAGCGATCCAGTACATTACTTGACATACAAACTCTCCTTTCAATTTTGAAAATGTTATGTGAGTCTGAACAAATGTACGCGTGAAAAAAACACAAAAATTCAGAAATAATTCAATGTTAATAAGTATCTAGCACTAAAAATATTTTATCATATTTCTGATTTGTTTACATCATATGGACAAAATTCTTACTACTCTGTCTAGTATTTCTTTCCCGTTTCACAGTGATTTCATTCTAAAATAAAAAAGCCGCCCGTCATTGAGAGGGCGGCACATCGGTTTCGGGATGCTACTTGACCAGTGAATGCTTAAAGGCATAGATAACGGCCTGGGTTCTATCCTGAACATCAAGCTTGTTTAAAATATTGCTCACATGTACTTTAACGGTTTTTTGTGCGATAAATAACTGGTCGGCAATCTCCTGATTGGATTTTCCTTCTGTCATTAAGAGGAGAACCTCCAGTTCGCGGCTCGTGAGCTCTTCATGGGGCTTCTGATGATTTTTTTGGCGCATACGGTTCATCATCTTGCCTGTCACCTCGGGTTCAAGAACAGACTGGCCGTGATATGTAGCTCTTACCGCTTCAGCGATCTCACTCGCTTTTGAAGTCTTGAGCATATAGCTTACTGCTCCTGCTTCAATCGCGGGGTACACTTTTTCATCATCGAGGAAACTGGTCACAATGATGATCTTCGCTTCCGGCCATTGCTCAATAATTTTTTTCGTCGCTTCTATTCCGTCCATTTCATTCATGACCAGGTCCATTAAAATAACATCAGGACGGAGCTCCAATGCCTGTTCAACCGCTTTCTTCCCATTCTCGGCCTCACCGACCACCTCAAGATCTGGCTGCGCTGAAAGATAGGATGAAACACCGATTCTTACCATTTCATGATCGTCCGCAAACAATACTTTAATCATTTTTACCATCCTCCACCGAAATCACTGGAACTTTTACTTCCAGCCGAGTCCCTTTGTCGGGCAGACTTACCACTTTCATCGCGCCGCCGATCTCCAGCGCTCTTTCCTGCATGTTTTGAAGCCCGTAGGACCCGGCTTTATCCTCATCCAAAGCAAATCCTACCCCATTGTCAGCCACGCGAAGAATGATTAATCCCTCACGTTCGATCAGTAGGATTTCAAGAGAGGTAGCTTTCGCATGCCTCAGTGTGTTCGAAACGGATTCCTGCAGAATTCTGAACAGGTGGTCCTCCACCCCCTTGTCGAGCGGCATTTCTTCTATTTTTGTATGAATCTCTATCGGCACTTTTTGAACGAGCTCCGCTAGCAGTTCTTTAATTCCTTCCTGCAATGACTTTCCTTTTAGAGCGGCAGGGCGGAGGTGGAGCAGCAGGGCTCTCATCTCGAGCTGTGACTGGTGGATCATTTGTTCCACCAGTTTCAGCTGTCTGTTCTCAGGGACTTCTTCAGATTCCCTTGGCTCGTTTATGGCTGACATCAGCATGGACGCGGCAAAAAGCTGCTGGCTTACCGAATCATGCAGTTCACGGGCTAAGCGATGCCTCTCCCTCGAGATTATCTCTTGAATGATTTTCTCCTGATCTTCAGCTTTTTCGTTCGCCAGCTTTTGTGAGGCTCTGGCCTGATCCGTAACCTGGCGCTGAACATTTTTCATTCTTTTCCACAGCGCATCCATTTCTGTCCCCTGTGCTTGCAGAGGAAGATGAAAGGACCTGCCGTTCTCCATCTCACGCAGGGCTTCTTCCACTTGTTTGAGCTGCCTGCGGACAGCAGACCCATGCAGCAAACCGAAAAACACCCCAAGAACCAAACTGGCAGCTGGCACGACCAGAACAAATGGGAGACCGAACAGCTGCCGATCCCATAGGTAAGCCCAATTCGGGAAAGGATTCACCCTATACACAGCAATGAAAACCAGTATGGCGGTCAACAGAGATACGGCGATGGACAGGAGGACACTTCTCAACAAGATACTCATGTCCGCTTCACCTCTAGATCTCCGACCACCATGGATGTAACAATCTTAATTCTTTGCTGGGCCTCATGGTAGTTCTCCGTTTGAAAATGAAAGAGCTGATTGAAGATTTTTGATTCATGAAGCTGAAAAACCGTTGTGCTGCCTGCCAGCACAGAATGATGAACACTTACAGCTGCTTCATAAGGCACAAGAATTTTAATGTTTCCGGCAACATTGCGTATAGCAATGACTGATTCTCCATCCGGCAAAACAGTATTGCTCAGGTCGATGATGCTGTCTCCGATCCCGCACTGAATGTTGATATCACTCCATTCGTACACATGGTCCGGGGTTTGCTGCCTGCCGTAAAGTATATTTTTAAACAGCGGCTGTTTCGTTAAAAGTGACTCGGACAGCCGGGAATCCTCCTCTTTTTGGACCACCGGTTCAATGACTGACGGACTTTTTTTAGACTGATAAAACTGGATGACCAGATAAACAAGGACCGCGACCATAACAAACTTGAAGGCGATCATGTTAAGCACTGTGATGATCAATCCAAACCATCCGCCCCAATACAGCACTTTCCCGAATGTCCGAGGCACTTTTTTTCTGCCAATATAGATGCAGCCAGCCATGAGAGCAAAGATGAAAATCAATTCGCCTCCACGAAATGAAAGTTCAAGCAGAACAAGCAGTACACCAATCAAACCAAGCCAGCTGATCATTTCTGTTTTTTTACCGTTAAACATGGCGCACCCCTTCTATCTCTCTCATTTTGACTGTTCATGGTACACGTCCTAAAAGGCGCAGTGCCCTACGCCTTTTAGAATACCATTTTCAAATTATGAAATCGTAGATTTTTCTTCTTTTTTCCATTGTTTTTCAAGCTGGGCAAACCGATCATCGATGGTATTGAAGTGATAATCCGTATTCACCTGATGCTCCAGCCGCTCTAAATAGCGTTCCATCTCGTCGAATCTGAGGCCTGGCTTCGAACCTGTTCCCGCATCCAGAATTTTGTTCATTCCTCGATGGGCACGGGCGATATTTTCACGTCCCATCAGCTCCATACGCTTTACATACATATCTTTCAGCTTATGCTTCATCTGTTCAAACTTTTGCTCCAGTGTTTCCAGTTCACGCTTCGCTTCTAATTTAGCTTCATGCAGTCGGGCTGCACGCTCATCATACCGCTGCTGTTCGTTCACTGCAAACTCATGCAGGTCGCTCTCTCCAGCCTGAAGAGCCAGATCCGCCTGCTTCTTTCTTTTCTCAGCATACGCCTTCGCTTCTCTGTACTCTTTTGTAAATTCTTCGGTAAGTATAAATTGGCGTTCCACCAGTTTACGTACACGGTCCGTTTCTTGTTCACATTGGCGCAAATATTGGTTTAGCAGCGAGAGGGGATTCTTCTGCTCCTTCTGATCGAGCATCTCGTGAAAATCAGCCGCTATGGAATTTTTGATTCTAGTAAAAAGTGTACTCATGTTCATTCTCTCCTTTTATTAGTTTCTGTTCATTTCTGCCCATTGTTTTTCGAAGTTTACGAATGGGTCGTCAGTTGCCTCTGTTTCACTTTTGTTCCATCCTTTATACACCAGGTACAGCACATAGAGGGCGAGGACACCTAAAAGGGCAGGCACATTGGAGATGGCTGCACATGCTGCAATCACGCCGACAGCCCCCCACAACATTTTCTTGGACGTTGTTTCGGCCTTCATAAAGCCCTTAACCGCAAAATATAAAATCACCAATCCGATCGCGAGTCCAATCATGGGACCGATGTTCGCCAGCAGGGTGACCGCTGCAATTCCTCCGAGTACAAACAAACCAAATTTCTTCATTTGTTGTTACCTCCTTTCTTATCTCTAGCTTACCTGCGTTCCTGTTTTCCTATAATGTACCCCGGCTATATTTTCCACTACGACCAGAGGCGTATTTTAATAGGAAGGCGGGAGATCGGGCATCAATTTGTTCTGTTGGGGCCACTTTTCTAGGCAGCCAGCGCAAAAAAGCCGGCTCAGAGTAAATCTCTGAAACCGGCTTTCTTATATGGAATCTATTATCGGTTATGTCCAGGACTCGATATCCTCCTCATCGATCTCTTCTTCATCGATGACATCTTCATACTCTGGAGAATGTTTCGGTCCTTCCTGATAGCTGTTGCCCTGTCCGCCTGCAGCATCCTCTAACGAGAATCCGCGGTCGGCGGGAACATGCTGCTGCAGATTACGGACTCCGTTCGCTTTGATCTCGTTCTCGACCAAATAACGGATCGAGTCCATCAGGTTCGTTTGCGAGTTGATCCAGTCAATAATGGCGGGGGATTCATTCTTCTTCGTCTTTAACGAAATATTGTCGCCTGGCTTTTTTTGTTTCTTCATCATCACACCCCCTTACCATTTAAATGAGAGACTTAAACTGGCTGTTTCGCACGATCCTTGATCGCACCGTAGATTTTTCCGCGTACGAATGCATTCAATCCGTTTGCATTCATCGTCACTGCGTATTTTGCAGGAATATACAGAAGCTGAATCTCGCGCTCATCACAAAGCTCCTTAAGCATTGGAGAAAGAATTGGGTTCATTAAGATGCTTCCGCCTCCATAAACACAAATCAAATCGATTTCATTTCTCGCTTTAGTAAGCTGCTTGCGGATGTTGTTAATAATTTGGCGAGCCTGCCCTTCAAGCGGTCTTTTCAATGTTTTCATCGCACGCGCATGGTATTTATGGTTCGGGTTCTTGATCACGTCACTGAAAAATTGACGCGGGCTGTCAGGAAGGTGAATCAGCCTGTTGAACTCACTGAGTGCTTCCTCGATCGCATACCCTGCACCATGGTTGGATCCATGAACGAACTGGCGCAAAAATTTGTTTCCTTCTGTGATCGGGTACTCAGTAGAACCGTCACCGATATCTGTATGAAGGATTTTTTTGTTTTTAAAGAAGCTGCCGTTGAAGTTCTTCGGCATATCGTATGCTTCAATAAATTGGTCAAAAATATCGCCTTTTCTCCAGTTTCCGTCTTCATCCTTTTGAAGAGAGAAGGTAACTGGCGTTGCTTCAGGAATAACTTTTACAAATTCAAATTCTACTTTTACTGCAACACGCTGTTTTCCAACATGGACCGTCACGTGGTGAGGGCCGTTCATGAAACGCTTCTCAAATTTTGCTGCGGATTCATCAGAATGCTGTGTGATGGGAAGTGCGGTCGCCATATCCACCATGACTTCAATGGATGCGGGAAGCTTTTTCTCTTCTGCAAAACCTTTTTGTACCGCTACTGCTGCGATTTGAGCGAGCGTGTTGACGATCGGCAGATCAATTTCATACTTGTAATCTACGCCGACCTGAATGTTTTCGATGAGCTCACCGCTTTCAAGCGCAAACTTTCCTACATAATACATACCCGCACGTGCAGCCGGGGAATCGATGGTTACGATCAGGTTATCCTGAAGATTACGGACAATCGCTTCAGGGGCCTGTTCTTCACTCCATGGCAGCTGGTCCACTGCACAGTTTACGTTCGGCTGCTGAAACAAGCGGCCATCAATGTAAATATCATGCTCACTGTTTCCGTTATCATTGCCTACTAAAAATTGATATTGCATAGTATCTATTCCTCCTATTATTTTATCTAAAACTACCTGGTGGCACAAGGTATTACTCAGCCATATACTGCTTTATGTATCGATATTTCCTGAAAAATAGTGGCACTGGAATATACATGGCTGAAGTTCTACTATATAGAACTTCGAACGATTTTGGTAGATTCCGACACTCCTATGCTTAATAATATTTGACAATTCTAGAATAACACCTCCTATTTTTTTAAGAAATTCCTCCAGACTGAACCTTTTGAAAAACTTCCTGCAGCCGCCCGAGGCCGTTTTATGGTAAAGTAACTACGATCATCGCGACCGTCATCGGTACATTATGTATGGCTTTTTTCGCAAACTATCCGATCATCATCGGACCTTCCATGGGATTGAATGCTTATTTTGCCTACTCGGTGATCAGCAGCCACAACATCCCTTATGCCGTTGGTTTTTCAGCCGTATTTCTCACGGGAATCATCTTCCTTATTTTATCCCTTACGTCGTTTCGGACAAAATTGATCAACGCGATACCTTCAAATTTAAAGCATGCGATAGCGGCCGGAATCGGTCTTTTTATTACATTTATCGGACTGCGCCTCTCCGGCATTGTCACCGATCACCCGACGAACCTGGTGACACTTGGTAACTTTAGCTCCCCGAAAGTGGCTCTTACGTTGATCGGGATCGTCATCACGATTACATTGATGACCCTCAATGTTCAGGGCGCCCTTTTTATCGGCATGATCGTCACTGGATTCATCGCCTTCTTCACAGGAAAATTAAAGTTCGATAAAGGCTTCGTTTCGGTTCCTCAGCTTCCTGAAGGAGTACTTGTCGGCAACCCTGTTCAATCGGTCGCCGATGTCATACATTTCGGACTGTACAGCGTTGTGTTCTCCTTCCTGCTTGTTATGCTTTTTGACACAACCGGTGCTCTTCTTGGCATCGTACGCCAGGCAGGACTTTTGAAGAATGGAAAGCTGGATCGTGCAGGCAGCGCCTTTTTGCGGATTCCATCGGAACAACGATTGGAGCCATGTTTGGAACAAGCCCGACCGCAGCTTCCGTTGAATCATCCGCTGTAGTTGGTTCTGGAGGGAAGACCGGATTAACAGGGGTCACCGTTGTCGTCTTGTTCTTGATTACGGCATTCTTCAGCCCGCTCGTGAGCGCCGTATCCTCTGTACCAGCGATTACAGCACCAAGCTTGATCATCGTCGGCAGCTTCATGATTAAAAGTATATCGGAAATCGACTAGAATGACTTCGATGAAGCCTTCCCTGCGTTTCTTGTCATTGTCAGCATGCCGCTCACTTCAAGTATCGCGAACGGGATCGCCCTTGGATTCATCTCCTACCCGATCATGAAATTTGCCCGTCTTTTTGGCGTCGTAATAAGGAAGCACCGGAGGAAAACTCTGGTGCTTTTTTTCGTATTAACGCTAAAAATGTTTAAATGCAGCTTCCTTTTTGCATTCTTTGTGAAAGATTCATGCCGGGTCATTTATATTATCGAAAATCGCGATTTTATTATCGAACTGGATAAACTCCACTGAATTCGACCAAATCTGACACATTCATTTAATTTTATCAAGACTCGCAAGCTAAAAGTATAAAACCCGGCGTTCCCGTTCATATTAAGGGCGAAAAGGAGGTTTTTACGATGAACAAACAACGTGCTCAGGAAATCGCATCATCCCCGGTGATGGCCAACGTTACATATGATGGCGTTCCGATTTATATCCAGCATGTCGACGAGCAGGGAGAAACGGCCAGGATCTATCCGCTCGGACAGCCAGAAAATGAGCAGCAGGTTTCTCTCAACAGTTTAGTGGAACAATAAATGCCCCTTTTACAGGGGTATTTTCTTTGTCAGAGAGAAACACGATTAAGCTGGGAATATGAACGGGAATAGTACATAATGTTGAAATAAAAACTATTTACCTTTGCTTGGGGTGATTGTCAGCATGCTTAGTTTAAATAAGGATCATAATCCGCTAACCAACAAAGAGCTCATTGGTTCATTTTCAGAGTATAAGGATGGTTTACAAAACCTGCTCGCCGAGACAGATACCCTTTTCCAGGAACTGAACCCTTTGCCTGAGCCGGCCCATACTTCTTCTTTTTCATTAAAAAACGTGCTCCATGGCCTGCCTAAATTTCTGCTGTCCACTTCATCCCATAAAAATCAAGACCCGCTGCCTCAAATAGAAACAGATGAGGAGGGAGGCATTTATCCCGATTGGAAAAAGAAGCTCGATCAGGCACTGATCCACCTTGAGCAGGAGATCGAACAAGAGGTAAATGTTCGGGATTTCGGAGCAGCTGGAGACGGCATTACTGATGATACAGAAGCTTTCAGAAAGGCCATCGGGCACGGCAGAGCAAAGGTGCTTATTCCTGCAGGCGTGTATATCACACGTGGGATTCGGCTGCCGTCATGGACGATGTTGATCGGTGCCGGTAAAGGACTAACAACTATCAAGCTGCATGATAAGGCACCTAGAGGCCGGCAGCTCGTAACGAACGCCAGCCACTGGAGGGGCAACCATCATATTTATGTACAGGGGATGAGCCTGGATTGGAATGTCGAACGTTTGGATCCTTACAAAAAGACAGCATCAGGAAATAACCAGTCCAGCTGTCTGACGTATGCTCATGTTACATTCGGCTGGGTAAAAGAGGTAGAAGGCATCAATCCCGGTCTGCATTGTTTTGATGTTTCATCTGCCATATATACTTATTTCGGGGATGCGACCCGCGCCCGCAGGAGCAGCCGCTACATCTGGCTCGACCAGCTGAACGGCTATGGGTTTGGTGATGACGGAATCACGACTCATCACAGCGTTAATATTCTCATTTCAAACTGCCATCTGTGTGATCCAAGCGGACGATCCCATAAGGAAGGATTCTCGAATTCCAACGGCATCGAAGTGGACGATGGCTCCCGAAATGTGATGCTTCTTAACAATTCGACTACCCGGTGCTTCGGCGGTGTTGAAATTAAAGCGCACCATAACTCTGCAGCCGCCAGCAACACTCAGATCGTCGGGCATATCTCGATTAATGACAACCGTGCCTACAATTTTCGCCATATCGGCCATCACATTGAAACGGACCCCGAATCGAAGACAGCTTTTAATATTAAAGCGAGCCATATCGTGGCGGTTTCACCTATCCGGACTCCTTTATACAAGGACTCAACACCCCGGGCAATGGTGATCTCTGCTTATAAAAACGTGGCCATCAACCATTTTACCGTCATTGGCGACCCTGAGTATGATTACCGGGGGGAGCCAATCATCGCCGTCCAGTACCGATCGAGGAACATTATTTTGCATGATCTGAACATCAGGAATTTTAAAACAGCCGGTGCGGATATTAAAGTATTTGGCGGCCCTCACGGAGCAGACTCGGTCGAAATCCGGAAGGTAAAGATACGAAACTCTGCACCAACTGCGGTTCATATCGGTCCTCATATACAGTCCATTAAAATCAGTGATGTTCAAGCGGTGTGCGAAAAGGGGAACAAGGGACTCGTCGTTGATCAGTCGAACGCTAAAATTGAAGATTTTCATTCACTCGGCTATAAAACTCCGATTTCTATCGCTAATACGCAACAGGCGTAAATACCATGCCAAAAGGGCATCGGGACCCTGCTAACACGGGGTCTGGCATCTGAAAAAAAGAACGCCCCACCCCGCAAGCGGGATGGGGCTTTAGGTTTATTGTTGGGGATCCTGCTCTTCTATCATCTTTTTACAGACTTGATAGCATTCCTCGATATGAGAGTTGCCGAGGTATTTCATCGCCGCGAAGCTGATTCCCGCCGCTACAGCCTGTCCCACTAACGGCACAAACTTCGTGACTTGTTTAACGGCGATGCGTTTACCGGCTTTTTTTAATAAAAGAGAAATCATCCGTTTCGTTACGACTTTCCCCGCAAACTGACTGCCCGCTGAAGTAAGAAGAACGATGATTTTTCCTTTTAACGTCGCATCCAACTTCTCAATCTGCCCGGGTGCCAATCCGAACTTTTCATTGATCGTCGGCAGCAGCTCCATCATGATAGTGATGTCCGCACCCACGTCCATTCCGGGAATGGGAATGACAGCGGCCGCTGCCGAAGCAGAAGCACGCTTATTCACCAACGCCCTGCATTCCGTACGGATCGCTTCCAGTTCTTCTATCGTTTTAGGAATCATGGTTATCTCCTTTAATGTTTTAACCTTTGCTTAGATTATACCCAAAATGAAATGATGAATAACTAGTATTGTGTTCCAATAAAAAAGGAGATCAGAACGCTTCTGATCTCCTTTATCGTTATTGCGCTTTTTCTTTTTTAATCTGCTTGCTTCTAAGCTGTCCGCATGCCGCGTCAATGTCTGTACCGTGCTCCTGGCGAATTTTGCAGTTGATGCCGCGTTTTTTTAGCGTGTCATAAAACGCCAGGACGGAATCCTGCTCACTTCTTTGGTACTGGGCATGTTCGTCCACCGGATTATACGGAATCAAGTTGACATAGACCCTCTGCTTTTTATCCTGGAATAGATCGGCCAGTTGTTCTGCTTCTTCCGTGTGATCGTTCACATCCCTTAACAGAATGTATTCGATCGTAATTCTGCGGTTTGTGGTCTCCACATAATAATCGACCGCTTCCATCAACGGTTCAAGCGGAACCGCCTTGTTAATCTTCATGATTCTTGTACGAAGTTCATTGTTCGGTGCATGAAGTGAAAGCGCCAGGTTGACGTTTAAGCCCGTATCCGCAAACTCACGGATCTTGCTGGCCAAACCGCTCGTAGAAACCGTGATGCGCCTTGATCCGATCGCAAGGCCTTTTTGATCGGTAACCACTTTAATGAAATCGATCATGTTCTCGAAGTTATCGAACGGTTCACCAATACCCATGACCACGATGTGGCTGACTCTCTCATCCTGGTGGCGTTGATCCAGATGAAGCTGGACGTTCATGATCTGCTCAACAATCTCGCCGCTCGACAAGTCACGGCTTTTTGCCAATAAACCGCTCGCGCAGAAACTGCAGCCGATATTGCATCCGACTTGGGTCGTTACACAAACCGACAAGCCGTATTTATGCTTCATTAAGACGGTTTCGATCAGGTTGCCATCCCGAAGCTTGAATAAGAACTTGATAGTGCCGTCTTCTGATTCTTGTTTAACGTGCTGCTGCATCGTCTGGAACTCGAAGCGATCTGACAGCAAACTGATGATTTCTTTTTTAACATCAGTCATTTCGGAAAAAGACGTGACGCGCTTTCTATATAGATACTCCCAAACAAGGGAGGCATGATACGGTCTATGGCCGCGTTCCAACAGCCAGGCAGCCAGCTGTTCAAATGTTAATCCATAAATGGATTCCTTAACCATTTTGTTACCCTCTTTTCAACACATATATTGAACTGCCTCTCATGACAGTATACTTTTTCATAATCAACTGTTATCTTACCATAAAAAGTCCTTTGGAACATTTTGACCATCCACTATCCTTCTTAATCTTAAAATGGAATGAGAGTTATTCGTGTGTTTCCAATTTTATGTATCCTAACATTAGGAACCGTGCTAGGAGGGCTTTCAAACAATGGAAAGCGAGAGGCCATGTTATAAGCCTCTCGCTTTTCTTGTTCCGCTCTCTCGTTAATCGATAAACGCCTCGTTCAGACGGTTTAGAAGCGTGCCAAACAGCTCCTTTTCTTCGCCTGTCCATTCTTTAAGCATGCTTTGATATCGTTCAAGCCTCATCCTCTTATCCTTTTTTAATTTCTGTTTCCCTAGTTCTGTAATGGAAAAAAGGCTTACTCGGCCATCAGCGGGATCAGAGGAACGGACGATAAGTCCTTTCTCTTCTAAAGCAGCCGCTTGCCTCGAGAGAGTAGAAATGTCTAGCTTAAACGACTCCGCCAACGCTTTTACACGAGCTGGCCCAAACTCATCCAGTTCTCTTAATAATAAATAAGTAGCCCTTTCCAAGTTCCCTATCTTATTTTCTGAGCTGTCTTTATAAGCTGCTCGCCTGATAAAAGTGGTAAGTTCATATTCAATCCGTTCAACGGCATCCTGCTTTTTCATCACCCATCACTCCTCGCTCAAAGGATCAGTTCCAATCGGTTGACATCCCTTAATATGCTTGTATAATACAAATATATAGTTGTATCGTACAAGTAAATGTGCGCAATGTAAAGAGCAAGGAAGGGTGAAGTTGTGAAAGCCATCCGGATTATTTTGCAAATTGTTATTTTATCCGCTTTTTCAATGCTTGGAGAAGCGGTTCATCATTTTTTTCATCTGCCGATTCCAGGCAGTATCATCGGTTTAATTCTGCTGCTGACCGGTTTAAGCTTTAAAATGGTTCCTGTCAAATTGATCGAAGACGGAGCCGGTTTTTTGTTATCGTTTCTCCCGCTGTTATTTATACCCGCCATGGCAGGAGTGATCAATTATCCCTCTCTTTTCTCTGGCAATGGGGCACTTTTAATGCTGATTGTGGTCCTGAGCACCATCGTAACGATGGTGGCTGCAGGGATCGCCAGCCAGTGGCTGGAGCAAAAAGCGGCAAAACGAAAGGAGAAAAAGAAGTGCAACAGCCATTTATCGCAATCCTTATAATTTTACTTACGATTGCCGCTTATTTAGCCATGGTGAAGGTATATCAGCGTTTTACTTATCCCATCTTAATCCCCGTTCTGACAACTACGGTAATCGTCATACTGGGGCTTTTGGCATTTCATATTTCCTATTCAGACTATATGGTCGGGGGAAAATGGATCAATGCACTGCTGGGGCCTGCTGTCGTAGCTTTAGCCTATCCGCTCTATAACCAGCGCCACATCATTATGAAATACAGCTTTCCCATCATCGGGGGTGTTTTCGCCGGCTTGTTTACAGGCATGATCAGCGGCCTTTTGTTCGCAGAGGTGTTTGGGATCAAACGGGACCTGATCCTTTCCATTCTTCCAAAGTCCATTACCACTCCCGTCGCCATTCAAATTGCCGCAGGACTGGGCGGTGTACCATCAATGACCGTTGTGTTTGTTATGATTGCAGGGTTTTCAGGAGTCATCCTCGGACCTCGGATCATGAAATGGGTTCGTATCCGCAGCCATCTGGGTAAAGGTATCGCCTTTGGCAGCGCCTCTCACGCTCTGGGCACCTCTAAAGCGTTCGAATATGGAGAATTAACGGTATCCATGAGTTCGGTATCCATGACGCTCTGTGCACTGCTTGGCTCCGTTTTCGGGCCGGTTGTCGTATGGATTTTTCAAGTGTAGCCACAAAAAGCTCAGCAGTGTTCTGCTGAGCTTTTTCATACCCTTTTGTCTCTCTTTAATTATCCTTTTAATATAAATTCATTATCATCCTCGTCATGAAACTGAGCATATGTACCCCATTGCATTTCATTGGGCTCTTCTTTAAATTCAACTCCATTAATCTTCATCATGTTATACGTTTCCATTACATTATCACATTCAAATACAATGGACGCTTTCATACTTTCTGAACCCTTCATCATAGCTTTGGGATAGAGCACTAGACGAGTTTGACTATTACTGGGGGCCACCTCAAGCCAAAACGCGTTTGGCCCCATTGGGTGTTCAGCAACTACTTCAAATCCAGCCTTTTTTGTCCAGAACTCCTTTGCTTTTTGCTGGTCTTCAACATAAACAGCGATTGTTCCTATATTGGTTATCATTTTAATTTTCCCATCTCCTTATTTGTGGTACGGTTCCCCGCGATTAATCCGAAACGCCCGATAGATCTGCTCCACCAATACAAGCTTCATCAGCTGGTGCGGATAGGTGATCCTGCCGAACGAAATCTTTTTATTTGCCCGCTTCATGACCTCTTCACTCAGACCCAAAGACCCTCCAATGACAAAGGCCACTTTGCTTTTACCGTAGGTCGCGAGCTCGTCCAGGTTCTTCGCAAGATCCTCTGATGAGACCAGCTCCCCCTCAATTGCCATCGCAACCACATGTGCGTCCTGAGGAATTTTGGCAAGGATCCGATCGCCTTCTGCTTTTTTCACCATCTGCATCTCCTGATCACTCAAATTTTCAGGCGCTTTTTCGTCAGCTACTTCAATGATTTCTATTTTTGCATAGGGCCCCAGCCGCTTTACATATTCATCAATTCCCATTTTTAAATACTTTTCTTTCAGTTTGCCAACAGTTACTACCAAGATATTCACAGGGGAAAACTCCTTTTATAAACAACTTATTCACAAAAGTTATCCACATATACACAGAAACTATCCACATTTAGTATAGGATCACTCGTTCGATACTTTATATATGGGCTTTTTCTCGCAATAAGTGCATGTTGTTGATAACTTCTCTGATTCTGTTAATAACTCTAGATTCGGATAGATTTCCAATTCATCAACGATCTCATCGATCCCGATATCCACATGTTCATCACAGCAATATTTTTTCAACAGACATTCTCCTTTATTATCCACATGATGATCTCTTCGTATTTTAACACAAATCAAGGTCACACTATTCTGCTTGCAGCCCTTTACTTATGTGGCTTGGCGTTTTACTTGCGAAACAGCTTCAATTACTTGCGGTTCGACATGATTTACTTGCAGAACACATTATTTTCATCACCTCAATCCCAATACAGCCACCGACAAACAAAAAAAATCAGGAGATTTCTCTCCTGATTCTCTTATGAAGACTTCTGAAGGCCGAGTTTTACGGTCGTTGTTTTCTTTTTGCCCTTGCTGTAATACGTAATCTCCATCTTATCGTTTACTCGTTTCTTAGAGTATAAGTGTTTGCGAAGGTCGAGCGGAGAAGCGATTTTCTTGCCATCAAGTGCGACGATAACGTCCATCTCCTTGATTCCTGCACGGTCCGCTGGTGATAACGGATCAACATCCATAACCACCACACCTGATTTAACACTTGGCGGCAGCTTTAACGTCGTTTGACGGTGATAGCTGCTGACTTGTGATAATGGAATAGGGCCGACGCCCAGGAATGGGCGTTTTACTTCTCCATAGCGCTCAAGGTCAGCGATAATGGGCCTCGCTGTATCGGCAGGGATCGCAAATCCGATGCCTTCTACTTCCTCCTGAGCGATCTTACTGGAGTTGATCCCGATGACCTGTCCGCCGATGTTCAGAAGGGCGCCCCCGCTGTTACCAGGGTTGATCGCCGCATCCGTTTGGATAACTTCGGCCTGCCAGTCTGGATTGCCGTCTTCATCGCTGTCGACCGGCATCGTCCGGTCAGCACTTGATACAACACCCTCGGTTACGGAACCAGGGAACGTTCCAAGCGGGTTACCGATGGCGATCGCCGGTTCACCCGGTTTCAACGCACTGGAGGATCCGAATTGAGCCACCTTTTTCACCTTGCTGCCATTCACTTCAACGACTGCCAGGTCCATGAGCGGGTCCGTTCCGCGAAGAGTGCCTTTCAGCTTGGTGCCGTTGCTAAGCGTAATCTCAAGGCGGCTGGCCCCTTTGACGACGTGGTTGTTCGTCACGATGTAGGCTTTTCCGCCCTCTTTTTTATAGATGACGCCTGAACCCGATCCCGCTGCCTGCTGGCCCTGATTCCAGAACTCGCCTTGCTGGATGTTCAGCACTTCCACGACGGCAGGGCGCACCTTGCTTACCGCATCCGTGACGTTGCTTGTAACGTTCACATTCACGTTTTTATTGATGCCGTTTTCCTCATTAACACCGCCGTTATCTTCGTTGCTTGAGTAGTTGTCAGGCAAAAGCCCCATGCCTCCGAGGGCAGGAATTGAAAATAATATAAGCAGGCCGCCTAATATAGCGCCTACAAGAGCGGCCAGCAAAAATCCGCCGCGGTTGCCTTTTTGCCTTCTTGGACTAGATTCATAATCGTCATCATAATAGCCCATTTCCTGCTTCACCGTTCCTTTCGACAATAAAATAAATGCTGTGATGATTTTTTATTTATTATAAAAAATCAATCCCCCTACTTAAAAAATATGGGTTATTTTTCACACTTTTTCACATTTATTGTTATTTCCTTAAACGGTGTCCGTTAAACAGTGAGCCGTCAAACAAGCACCAATTCCGTCGGTTCTGCCGCGTCCGTATGGTACAGCTGCAGATCCTCGCCGACCACAAAGCCTTTGTTTTCAAGCGTCTGCTTCACCGCAAGATGGGCAATATCTTTCATATTGTTATCTTTGCTCAGATGGGCGAGATAGATCCGCTTCGTCTGGTCACCGATCAGATCGGCAAGTGCAAAGCCGCAGTCTTCATTGGATATATGGCCATGATCCCCAAGTATCCGCCTTTTGATGTTCCACGGATAGCGCCCCATCATCAGCATGTTGATGTCATGGTTGGATTCGATCACAAACGCATCACTGTGCTTCGTGATTCCTTTCATCCTGTCACTGACATAGCCGGTGTCGGTCATGAGTGTCAGCTTCTTTCCCTCGTGGTGGAACACATAAAACATCGGCTCGGCCGCATCATGGGACACACCGAAGGATTCCACCTCCAGGTCACCGAACGTACGGACGGTCTCCATTTCAAAGTCAAACTTTTGTTCCGTATCCACTTCACCGATCAGCCCGTTCATCGCTTTCCATGTTTTAGCGTTCGCATAGACTGGGAGTTTATATTTTCGTGCCAAAACGCCAAGTCCTTTAATATGATCGCTGTGTTCATGGGTGACGAGAATTCCGTCCAGCTGATCCAGTTCACAGCAGCTTGCTTTTTCAAATAAGAGTTTCATCTGCTTTGCGCTCAGGCCGGCATCGACCAGCAGGCGGGTATTGCCCGTCTCCACATAGATCGCGTTTCCAGTACTGCCGCTCGCCAGCACGCTGAATTGCAAACTCATATTCCAATCCCCTCTATTGCTCTCTATCAATCTCCTGTATGGAACTGTCAATGGCATTCACGAGAAAATGGGCATCCTCTGTTTCAATGGACCATGTCGGTGCGTACACCTGCACATCCTCTACGTTTGCCAGACTGTAATAACCGAGAACAATTTTATTAATTTTGTCACCGCTTGATAGGTGGTTCGTCGTAAATATTTTTTCCAAAGCTTTCATAGGTGAAATGATTTCCTGCTTCGTACCCTGTCTGTAGACAGAGATAAAGGTTTGTGTATAGCGGGTGAGCTGCCCTTTGTTATTCCATTCGAACATGACCATTCCGCTCGGCCGGTTCATGCCATTATCCGTATCAAAGAAAAGCGGCTGTCCTTGATAGATTTGTGTGAACCAGATCTTATGGCTCTTCGTGTCTTTTTTATAGAATCGATATTCATCGCCCCGGTAGACTTCATCTTTCAGAAACTGAGTCACATCTTTCACAAGATCTTCTTTATCCAGATCCTGAGGCTTCTTTAAGTTAAACACGAGCGTTGTATCTGTACTGCTGCTGTCCAGCCGGCTCGCTTTTGATGATTTGATTTCATCCGCCGAAAAAGGGGCCCGCTGGCCGCTGATCAGCGTTTGGCGGTCGTTATAGCTTTGCGGAAGTTTATCTTTATAGTCGATGTTGTTGTCTGCCAGCCTTTTTTCGATCGGCTGGTCGGCCACCGCCTCAAGCTTGCTCTTGTCCATTTTCTGTGAGAGCTGGTAGCCGAGGAAGATATTCAGAATCAGGAACGTCAGAATAAAAATTGTCTTTGTTTTTTTCCAGTCCATTAAAGTTCTCCCCCAGGCCTTTGACTGTCTCGGAATAACGGCTGCCAATCGTGGTTCGGCCCGTAATTGACAAACCATCTCGGCTGGAGATTATACACGTTTTCCTGTCCCTTGGCATGAGTCATCTCATAGCCGACAGCCAGTTTATTGACCATGGTCAAGTCATATTCCTTAAGAGCAGCTTTTACTTCAGCTGCAGACTGAAGCTTTACCTTTTTGGGTTTAAACGAATAATCCCCATCCATGTCGAGCTCGACCATCGAACGCTGATATTCATTCAGTTCATTGTTCGTCCAGCCGAGTTTCATTTCCATATCACTCTTGATGACGGGCAAGCCTCTGACAAAAAGCAGAAATTCAACGGTACTGCTCGCAGGATCCAGGTTATAAAAATAATACGGATTTCCCCAGCCCGCATGGTTGTTGATAAAGTCCACACTGTTAAAGAGAGGGCTTCTCGTCTGCTCGGTCGTATCTTCATCTGGGCCTTGCGTGAAATTCGTGTATTTAATTCTGTTCGAGTTGCGGTTTACGTCAAGTGCTGAGCTTTCATCCGTATAATAATCACCCGTATTGCCGCTCTTGACGTTTCCAGGATCTCGGAACAGCGCATTCTTATAACGTTCGATCGTGTCATCGTTAATGGTGCGTGAAAGATAGCTGTAAGAATTAAGCATGAATCGTTCTTTCGGGAAATAGAAGCGTTTTGAAACCTCCGCGCCCTGGTCTGTATCGCGCTCCACATCAAATGGTTCATATTGAAGTACGCCGCTTTTTGCGTTATTGATAATGTTCTTTAAAGAATCAAACGGGAAGGTGGTGCTCGCTGTAATCATCTTCCGCTGGGTATAGGAGATAATATGGGCCTCCACTTCGTTTGTATCTTTTTTATAAAAAATAACACGGTCAGCAGACGGAATCGTAAATGTGCCGCCTGATGAAGTCAGGTTGAAGATCTGGCTGTAAATGTCCGCCGTCATATCGGTTGGATAGATGACCTCGATGTATTCCTTGTTCTTCAGCTGTTCATCGATGTTTGTTGACGGGCGGTTCTTGCTGTCATAAAACTTCGTGTTCGCAAGCACCTGGTTTACCCGATCGATAAGTTTTTCGTTGGCGGGCATGCCTCTGTATGAATTCTTGTCATAATAAATGATTTGGCTCGGCCGGATGACATCCGTGATTTTCTTTAAATCCTTTACTTCTTCCTTTTTCAGTGTCCTTGTCTCTTCCAAATTGCTGTAGTTCGGCTTAAGGGTCCATAAGCTCCATGTTAAAATAAGGCTCAGCATGATCAAAAAGATGAGGAAGACAGACTTGATCATCTCATAATTCCGGTACACTGATTTCGCAATAAATTTAAGAATGCTGTAAATTCTGCTCCACGTCATCGGTTACTCCCCCCTTACTTTTTTTAAAGGAAGGGTGAAATGTATAGTTGTTCCCTGGCCCCATTCACTTTCAGCCCATATATCTCCGCCATGGGCAAGCACGATTTCTTTCGTGATCGCTAATCCAAGCCCCGTACCGCCTAAGTTCCTCGAACGGGCACGATCCACCCGGAAGAAGCGGTCGAAGATTTTTGAAACGTTGTTTTTCGGGATACCGACACCCTGGTCAGACACGCTCACTTTAATCTTTCTGCCGTGAAGGGAAGCGGAAACCGCAATCGTTCCCCCCTCAGGAGAATACTTAATCGCATTCGATATAATGTTATCCACGACCTGAGTCATCTTGTCGGTATCAATCTGTCCCATGATCGATCGGTCAGGCAAATTGCGCACAAAGCGAAGGTGCTCATGTTGCAGCATCTCGAACCGGTCGATGATATCCTGCAAAAATTGAACAAGATCGGTCTGTATAAAGTTAAACCGGTAGTCTTTGCTGTCCATTTTGGAGAGCTGAAGAAGATCGTTCACCAGGCGGATCATCCGCTCGGTTTCATTCTGTGTGACTTCCAAAAAGCGGGGAGCGATGTTCTCATCCTGCCATGCTCCTTCAGCGAGCGCCTCCAGGTAGCTTCGCATCGTCGTAAGCGGTGTTCTGAGTTCATGGGAAACGTTAAATACAAACTCTCGCCGCTCATTCTCGATCTGCTCCTGCTCTGTGACGTCATGCAGAACGGCGATCAATCCGTTAACCGGGCCGCCTTCCTTTTGGATGATCGAAAAGTTAGCCCGCAGTACGTAATGCACCTTGTCTGTACTGAAATCGAGCAGCATGCTCTCATACTCGTTATACAGCTCGTCCCACGTATACTGGTCGTTCAGCCTCAGGAGCTCAAGCAGAGAGTTTCCGAGCGCATGCTGCCGTGAGATATTGAGCATTTCTTCGGCCCTGTCGTTCATCAGAATAATGCAGCCATCCCGGTCTGTGGCGATTACACCGTCCGTCATATAGGTGAGGACAGAGCGCAGCTTTCTTCTCTCGCTTTCGGTAATGGCAGTCGCTTCCTGCAGCTTTCGCGTCAGATCATTGAAGGTCATCGACAGCTGGCCGATCTCATCATCCCCATAAACCTGCACTTTTCGGGAAAAATCGCCCCTTGCCATTACGAGTGCCTGTTTACGCATATCCGCCATCGGCCGTGTGATCGTACGGGCAAGAAAAATACCGAGTATCGCTGTTATTCCCAGGGCAATAACCGTACCGGTCGTCAAAATTTTATTAATATCACTGATTTGCTGGTACACACTCTCGATAGAAGATTCGACATAAATCGCTCCGAGAATCTGTTTGTTCTTGTCGGCCTGCTTGTCCTTTCCGGCAATGATAGGTTTCGCCAAGACAATGACCCGCTGTTTTGAGTCGGGATCATACATTTCTGTCTGGGCCTCCGTGCCGTTAAGAGCCAGTTTGATCTTACTGTTCGTGCTTATCTGTCCGATCAGATTCCGTTTATCACTGCCAAGAACAACACCGTCCTTGTTAAGGACTTGAACCTCCTTGATGTTCTGATCCTTCGTTTCGTTGATGAGCTGGGCAATGTCATCTCTCAGTGTACTGTTCTTATCCTCTGTTGCTTCCTTCATCTGCTGGGCGTCCAGGATCTTCTGCTCAGCATTAAACTCGAAGAAGTCCAGATTATTTTTCAGTGCGTTGTCATAGTTGTTCCGGAGATTGGCTTCCAGGTTATTGATGAAATACACACTGATGACCTGCATGGCGATTAAAATGAGCAAAACATAGATCAATACAAACTTAACGTGTATTGATCTGAAAAAACCTACCTTATCCATTTGTCTACTCCTGATCAGGATTTCGTAAATAGTAGCCTACTCCTCGTCTGGTGATGATCCAGAGCGGATGGCTTGGATTGTCTTCCACTTTCTCGCGGAGACGCCGGACGGTCACGTCAACAGTACGGACGTCGCCAAAGTAATCATAGCCCCATACGGTCTGCAGCAAATGCTCGCGTGTCATCACCTGGCCGATATGCTTGGCCAAATAATACAACAGTTCAAACTCCCGATGGGTCAGCTCAATGGACTCCCCGCGTTTCGTTACGAGATAAGCATCTGGATGGATGGTTAAAGAGCCGATCACGATTTCGTTGTTCTCATCATCTTCACGATCCGTTTCTTGCTGATGGCGGCGTAAATTCGCTTTTACGCGTGCGATCAGTTCACGGGTGCTGAAAGGCTTCGTAACGTAATCATCTGCACCCAGCTCAAGGCCAAGGACCTTATCAATCTCAGAATCTTTGGCTGTAAGCATTATAATCGGAGTATCGTATTTTTTCCGGACCTCACGGCAAACTTCCATTCCATCTTTCATTGGAAGCATGATATCCAAAAGGATCATGTCCGGTTTTTCGTTTTCTATTTTTTCAATTGCCGATACACCGTCATAGGCACATGTGACCTGGAATCCTTCTTTCTCCAGATTGAACTGTAAAATATCCGCAATCGGCCTCTCATCATCTACTACAAGAATCTTTTTGTCCATCCGGTAGTCGCTCCTTTTTGGAAACCGTAATTTCAAGTCTCTATTATATGAATTAGTTGAATGAAGTAGTTTGTCTACCCTTTATTTTACCACAATATCTAAATTCTCCATAACATAAGAAAAGCGGAACGGCCTCGCTAAAGTTCGACAACCGCTGCCACGCCTTCTGTTGCGCTGAAAGGCAAGAGTGAAGACGAACTAACAATGAACATAAGTTTACTTTTCAACGATCAAGTGTATGTAAAATTTTTAAAATGATAAAAAACAGCTATTCATGATTTCCTTTTCAGCCGCAGCGCTAAGTCCTCTATTTGAACATATACGACAAGAGCAGAAATAAAAAGAAGGAGGAAGGCGGACGGAAGCATCTGATAAAAAGCGTAATGAAGGATCGGTACGGTGAGGAACGTAATGAGGCCCGCAACGGTGAGGCTTTTCCTGACGGCAAAAAGAAGCAGGAACAACACAGCTGCCGCCGCAGCGATTCTCCACTCAAAAACAAGAATTCCCCCAATGAAGGATGCCACTCCTTTACCGCCATGAAACTTAAGGGCGACCGGCCATAAGTGTCCTGCTATGACCATGATAAAGGCGGCCAGCTGCCATGAAGGAGAGAGGCCAAAATAAGACTTTGCCAGCTGCACAGCGAGCGCACCCTTAAGCAGGTCCCCTGCGAGCGTCAGGACGAATCCCCAGGACCCGATCACACGCCCGGCATTTCTAGCGCCGATATTTCCAGTCCCTTCACGCCTAAGATCGACGCCTTTCAACCATTTGGCCACAAGATATCCTGTCATAATGTTTCCGATGAAGTAACACCCGATCAAAAAGAGAATCAGCTGAATTGTGCCCATATCTTTCTTCCTTCCAATATCTTTGTTTGTTTTTACTATATGGGCACTGCCCGCAGTTGGTGCCACGTTTAAGAATGTATTAAAAAGGCATGCAGAATGGTAGCTGCATGCCTCTTGTCATGATCGATCAGGTATAGTAATTGTAAGTAAAATGGTGGCTCGAGACGGAATCGAACCGCCGACACGAGGATTTTCAGTCCTCTGCTCTACCGACTGAGCTATCGAGCCAAGATTTAGTATTTTCTGTCCGTCGGTCCCTGTCTCTTCCTCTAAATGTGAAGACTGACGATGGGTATCCGTCGAGACAACTCGCTGCCTGTTCACGATGTGCTGCTCGTGACTGAGCTATCGAGCCAAGATTTAGTATTTTCTGCCCGTCGGTCCCTGTCTCTTCCTCTGCATGTGAAGACTGACGATGGGTATCCGTCGAGACAACTCGCTGCCTGTTCACGATGTGCTGCTCGTGACTGAGCTGTCGAGCCAAGTGTTTCTGTAAAAGCAATAAAAGAATGGCGGACCCGACCGGGGTCGAACCGGCGATCTCCTGCGTGACAGGCAGGCATGTTAACCACTACACCACGAGTCCAAAAACAACTATGAAAATGGTGACCCGTACGGGATTCGAACCCGTGTTACCGCCGTGAAAGGGCGGTGTCTTAACCGCTTGACCAACGGGCCACTTTATAAGAAGAATGGTGAGCCATGAAGGACTCGAACCTTCGACCCTCTGATTAAAAGTCAGATGCTCTACCAACTGAGCTAATGGCTCTTACTTGTGAAATTATCGTCCGTCGGTCACTGTCTCTTCCTCTGCATGTGAAGCTGACGATGGAGATCCGTCGAGACAACTCGCCGCTCGCTCACGATGTGCTGCTCGTGACTGGGCTAATGGCTCTTACTGTGAAAAGTCGTTTTAACACGACAAGAGTTATCATACCATCGTTGTGGCAATTTTGGCAAGCAGTTTTTTAAAAAAATTGTAGAAAAACGTTTTTTCTTGGATTTTCATCCATGTTCATCAATAAAAAAACGGCTCTGCGCCAAAGCTAACAGAGCCGTCTCTCAACCCATACTTTATTGATATTAAACAAACACACCGCGAACCATGTTCGTTTGGTTACGGTCAGGTCCTACAGAGAAGATGGTCAACGGAATACCAGTCAGCTGTGATACACGTTCTACGTAGTGACGGGCGTTTTCCGGAAGGTCAATTAACGTTTTAGCGCCAGTGATGTCTTCTGTCCAGCCTGGAAGCTCTTCATAGACAGGCTCACATTCACTAAGAACTTTAAGGCTTGCAGGGAATTCATTGATGATCTCACCTCTGTATTTATAAGCGACACAGATTTTCAATTTCTCAATGCCAGTAAGCACATCGATGGAGTTCAGGGAAAGGTCAGTCAAACCGCTCACACGGCGTGCATGGCGGACAACGACAGAATCAAACCAGCCGACACGGCGCGGACGTCCAGTTGTCGTTCCATACTCACGCCCAACTTCACGAATTTGGTTTCCGATCTCATTGTTCAGCTCAGTTGGGAACGGGCCGTCACCAACACGCGTCGTATACGATTTGCAAACACCGACAACATGGTGGATTTTAGATGGTCCGACACCAGAACCGATTGTTACTCCCCCTGCGATTGGGTTGGATGAGGTAACGAACGGATAAGTACCTTGGTCGATATCAAGCATGACACCTTGTGCACCTTCAAAAAGAACACGGCGTCCTTCATCAAGCGCATCATTAAGTACAACAGAAGTATCGCATACATACTTTGCAAACTGCTGGCCATATGCGTAATATTCATCAAGGATTTCTTCTTTCGTGAATCCTTCTGATTCGTAGATTTTTTCAAACAGGCGATTCTTTTCAGCCAGGTTTCTTTCAAGCTTCTCTTCGAAAACTTCTTTGTCCAAAAGGTCTGCAATACGGATACCGATTCGTGCCGCTTTGTCCATGTATGCAGGTCCGATCCCTTTTTTCGTTGTTCCGATTTTGTTGGCTCCCTTGCTTTCCTCATCCAGGACATCAAGGCGAAGATGGTAAGGAAGGATCACATGTGCGCGGTTGGAAATTCTTAGGTTTTCTGTGTGAACACCAAGATCGTGCAAATACTTCAGCTCTTCTACAAGCGCTTTTGGATCGATAACCATACCGTTTCCGATCACACAGATCTTATCGCTATAAAAAATCCCTGATGGAATTAAATGAAGCTTATACTTCTTTCCGTTAAACACGATCGTATGCCCTGCATTGTTACCACCTTGATAACGGGCTACCACTTCTGCTTTTTCAGAAAGATAATCGGTAATTTTCCCTTTACCTTCATCTCCCCATTGCGTTCCGACAACAACTACGGATGACATTACACCAGCACCTCCAAGTGAACTTTAAACTCTGTTATAGATTCTATCATTATTACTAGTAATTTAAAAAACCATGCTTAGTTTATCAATATTCGAGGTGAAAGTCAACAAAACCCGAACATTATAAAATATTTACAGTTTTTCCGTTCGTGTTTGTGTTGGAAGAGCGCCGGACGGGGCTTTGCCCCATCCATCCGCTCAGCGATGATGATCTACTTTCGAGGGTTCCTTTCAAGCTTCAGTATGATTATGCGCCGCCCGATGGATGGCTACATCGTAAAAAACAGGCATCCTCACGTTAGAGAATGCCTGTTTTGGGTCTATTTTATGCGCCGGATGGAATGCTGTTTTCGTCATGTCTCCGGTCGAGGTTTACGAATTTGTTGTATTCTTTGACGAAGGCAAGTTCGACCGTGCCGGTTGGGCCGTTACGCTGCTTGGCTATGATGATTTCGATGATGTTCTTGCTTTCTGATTCTTTATCATAGTAATCATCACGATAAAGGAAGGCTACGATATCGGCATCCTGCTCGATACTTCCGGATTCACGAATGTCGGACATCATCGGGCGCTTGTCCTGACGGGATTCTACGCCACGGGAGAGCTGGGAGAGCGCGATGACCGGAACTTGAAGCTCACGGGCAAGGGCCTTGAGTGAACGGGAAATTTCAGAAACTTCCTGCTGCCTGTTCTCGCCTGCTCGCCCGTTCCCCTGAATAAGCTGCAAGTAGTCGATCAGGATCATTCCAAGGCCTTTTTCCTGTTTAAGGCGACGGCATTTAGAGCGGATATCACCGATACGCACACCCGGTGTATCATCAATATAAATACCGGCTGCAGAAAGGCTCCCCATTGCCATCGTCAGCTTTTGCCAGTCTTCAGGGATCAGAGAACCTGTACGCAGCCTCTGTGCGTCTATGTTCCCCTCCGCACAAAGCATACGCATGACAAGCTGCTCAGCACCCATCTCCAGAGAGAAGATGGCCACATTTTCATCGGTTTTCGTTGCCACGTTCTGCGCAATGTTCAGTGCAAATGCTGTTTTACCAACGGAAGGACGCGCCGCCACAATGATCAGATCGTTTCGCTGGAAGCCGGCGGTCATGCGGTCCAAATCAGCAAATCCGGTCGGGATCCCGGTGATGTCACCTTTGCGGTTGTGAAGCTGTTCGATGTTGTCATAGGCAGCAACAAGCACATCTTTGATGGAGATGAAGGCTCCTCCGTTTTTACGGTTCGCCACTTCAAGAATGGCCTTTTCCGCTTCATTCAAAACCGCTTCTACCTCTTCTTCGCGTGCATAACCGTTAGCCGCGATTTCCGTGGCAGCACGAATAAGCCTGCGGAGCAAAGATTTTTCTTCCACAATCTTGCTGTAGTAATCAATATTGGCCGCGGTCGGCGAGCTGTTTGCCAGATCACTTAAATAGGAGACGCCGCCGATTTCGTCGAGCAGCTTCCGGTCTGCGAGATCGGATGTGACGGTTACAAGATCAACAGGCTCTCCTTTTTCTGACAGGTCAAGCATCACCTGATAGATGCGCTGATGTGAGGCGCGGTAGAAGTCCTCTGGAATCAAGATTTCCGAAGCGGTGACCAATGCCTCCGGCTCAAGGAAAATGGCTCCCAGAACGGCTTGCTCTGCCTCTATATTCTGTGGTGGAATGCGATCAACAAAAAGATCACTCATATGACTTCCTCCTGAATGATAGCCTGCTTTCGTTCAGCAGGGAATATCCTGTTTACAGCAGATGAGACCGGTTAATCCCGGTCCCAGTCAGTCTGCTTATTCTTCAACTACATGTACTTTGATCGTACCCGTCACTTCAGGGTGAAGTTTAACAGGCACATTTGTATATCCTAAAGATCGGATCGGATTCGTTAAATCAATTTTTCGTTTATCGATCGTAACATTCATTTTCTTTAAGCCATCCGCGATTTGCTTGCTTGTGACGGATCCGAAGACACGGCCGCCTTCTCCTGACTTGGTTTTGATCTCAACTTCCATTTTACTAAGTTTCTCTTTTAACTGTTTCGCTTCTTCTAAAACAGCAGCAGCTTTTTTCTCTTCGCTTTTCTTTTGGCCTTCTACGACAGATAATGCCCCTTTTGTCGCTTCTGTCGCCAGTTTGTTGGGCAATAAATAGTTGCGGGCATAGCCCTCTGAAACATTTTTTACTTCCCCTTTTTTTCCTTTACCTTTAACATCCTGAAGAAAAACTACCTTCATTCTTCTTCTCCCCCTTCGAAATACTCGTCTATTACAGCTTTCAGTCTTCTCTCGGCGCCATCCAAAGTCTCGTTCTCAAGCTGGCAGGCTGCGTTGGTTAAGTGCCCCCCGCCTCCCAGTGCTTCCATGATCATCTGCACGTTCACATCACCGAGCGACCGCCCGCTGATACTGATCTTTTGATCATGTCTTTTGGCAATGACAAAGGACGCGCTCACATCGTTCATGGAAAGCAAAATATCGGCAGCCTGTGCGATCAGCACCTGGCCGCATTCTTCACTTGGCTCAGCTTTGGATATGACAATCCCATTTTTATAGGCCTTCGCATTTTCAATCAGTTTTGACCGCCGGTTGTACGTTTCAAGATCTTCTTTCAAGAACTTCTGGACAAGAATGGTGTCCGCTCCATGGGCCCTTAAATAGGAGGCTGCGTCAAATGTACGTGAACCTGTGCGAAGCGTAAAGCTCTTCGTATCCACAATGATCCCCGCAAGCAGGGCTGTGGCCTCAAGCATGCGCATTTTAAGCCGTTTCGGCTGATATTCCAGAAGCTCGGTCACCAGTTCTGCCGTAGACGACGCGTAGGGCTCCATGTAAACGAGAACCGGATCTCCTATAAATTCCTCTGCACGGCGGTGATGATCGATCACGACCACATGGTCAAGCTTGGAAAGGAGACGCTCTTCCATCACCATGGAAGGTTTATGAGTATCCACTACTACAAGCAGCGTGCCGGCCGTTGAAATCTCGAGCGCTTCCTCCGGCGTGATGAAATGCTTCCAAAGCGAATCTGTGCCTTTGATTTCGTTCATCAAACGCTGGACACCGGTATCGAGGTCAGACGTATCGAGCACAATATAACCATCTTTTCCATTGACCTGAGCCACTTTCAATATTCCCATCGCAGATCCCATGGAATCCATGTCAGGGCTTTTATGACCCATGATGATCACTTTATCGCTGTCGAGAACGAGCTCGCTTAATGCATGGGAAATAACGCGTGCACGCACTCTCGTTCTTTTTTCTACAGGATTGGTCTTTCCGCCGTAAAAGCGGACTTTTCCATTCTGCTGTTTGATCGCAACCTGGTCTCCTCCGCGTCCGAGTGCCAGATCCAGGCTTGATTGCGCCAGCTGTCCCAGTTCTGGCAAGGATGACGGCCCCGAGGCAACACCGACACTTAAGGTAAGCGGAACATTTTCTTTTGTCGTCGAATCCCTGACCTCATCCAGCACAGAAAAGCGGTTTTTTTCAAGCTCGCCTAAGATCCTCTGATTGAAAACAGCCAAAAACCGCTCGGAGGAAGTGCGTTTTAAGAAGATTCCATTGTCATTGGCCCATTTGTTCAAAATGGAAGTGACTTTGGAGTTGATGCTTGAACGGAACTGATCATCCAGTCCCTGTGTGACCTCTTCATAGTTATCGAGGTAAATGATTCCGATGCACGTTTGTTCTTCTTCATACAGCCGCTCGACTTCAATCTGCTCGGTTACATCAAAGAAATAAAGAAGGCGCTCCTCTTTTTTAAAATGCACTTCAAATTTCCTTGATTTTAAAATTACGATTTCCTCACGCGCGTCGCTTTTTATGAATGGCACCAAATCCTCGGAAACGAGATTAAGTGAGTGGCCGATAAAAGCCTCCTCTTCAACCCAAGCCCCCATATAGGGATTCGCCCATTCAATCTTATAATCCTCGTCATATAGGATGATCCCGATCGGCATTTCCATCAGCGCTTCTTCTCCGACCTTTTTGATGCGGTGGGAGAGGGTGGAGATATAATCACCCAAGTCTTCCTGGAAAGAGGTTTCAGCCCGCATTACGAAATAGAAGAGCAGCCCTAATAAAAGAAAGCCAACTGCTCCAATTACCCATTGGTAGTACGTAATGATGCTTACAAACAGGACCGATATGACGAACAAGGCTATCACGGGATAACCATGCCACCGTTTTAATAAAAACTTAGGCATACTTTCAGCTCCTACTGTCTGGTATTTATCCGTTTCTTTAATTCGAACCCTAAATCAATTATACCTAAGAATTTAACGACTTCCAGAAGAATTGGCAGAAAGGAGGAAGTAAATATTACTAGAACAGCTATAAAAATGGGAAGGGCTTTGGGCCATTGCCTTTTCTCGGCATAACTAAAGATAACGGTAAGCCCTTGTACAACAAGTACGAGGGACAGAATGATATATAGATTAATGGTAAGAATGTAGAGTCCAGACCCCTGTTCCGGCCCTGTGAAGGTCAAAATAAGGGCTAAAATATAATACCACAAAAATGATTTTGGAAACGACCAGTCCCTAAATGGCGGAAACGTCCTGTATTCCATCCTCATTCTTTTTAATACGAGGCCAACCAGCCACTGCGTCAAAAGGCTTGAGAGCACGGCTCCTATAATGATAGACATGGGAAGCATGTAGGGAATCATCGCTACCTGCTCACGCAAGAGATCCAGACGCGCTGCTTCCGGACCGCCCTCTTTATAGAACTTTGCCGCCTGATCAATCATTTGGTTAAATCGGCTCTCCGTCTCTTTTACGAGATTAAAATGAAGCAAATACTTAGCAAAGACAAGCAATATTAGGAGATTTAAGATTCCAACAAGGCTTCCGCCAAGCAAAACACCAAAGGCGGATGATTTTCGCTTGTAGAGTTCCCCCATCACGATACCCGCAAATCCTGAAAGAAATGCGTAGATGATGCCGCTCATCCCCCCGATTACTCCGGACAATACGAAAGTCACTGCCCAAACAAGCAGCCCTGGTCTCCACCCGTGTCTGATGATGAACAGAATAATGGGCAATGGCAGCAAAAAGAAAGTAAATGTGCCGATCAACGGCACGTTTAAATTGATAAGCATTAAAATAATGTAGATGCCGGACATGACCGCTCCGTCTACAATTGTTGATGTTTTACGCATGGTTCACCTCTGGCTTTATTGCCTACGGTCTTTATTGTAGTAAATTATGCGCTTTAAATCCAATGATATTCATTAGCTTAACCCCATCGTGCCAAATAAAACATGGACAACAGTATCTACCTTATCATGTTGGACGTTATAATGGAACCAGCGTACTCGATTACACGCAGAAGCAATACGGTAGTAATAGAGGAGGAGATAGCATGGAATTGACAGTTTACTTGGCAGGACAGATTCACGATGATTGGCGTGAACAGATCGAATCACAGGCAAAAGAAATGAACCTTCCTTTATCATTTGTTGGTCCGATGGAAGACCATGAACGATCGGACAACATAGGGGAAGAGATTCTCGGAAAACAGCCGAACGCGATTTTTAAAGATGAAGCAGCATCAAGCATCAATAACCTGCGCACCGATATCTTGATCAATAAGGCGGATGTGGTGGTCGCTCTGTTCGGTGAAAAATACAAGCAATGGAACACAGCCATGGATGCCGCCAGAGCAGCAGCCCTAAATAAGCCGCTGATTTTGATCCGGCCCGAAACCCTTCACCATCCTTTAAAAGAACTTTCCAACAAAGCCAGCCTTGTGGTAGAGACCCCGATGCAGGCACTGCAGGCACTTTCCTATATCTTTGAGAGTTAAAAGTAAAATCAAAAGCGGCTAAATCCTTCGATTTGGCCGCTTTTTTGATAGGTTTCTGAAACCAAAAAAACACAGCAAAGAGTAATCTTTACCGTGCTTTTAAGACTGAATACTATTCAGTTACGTATGGTAATAGCGCCATGAAACGAGCACGTTTGATTGCACGAGTCAATTGACGTTGGTATTTCGCAGATGTTCCTGTCACACGACGAGGAAGAATCTTTCCGCGTTCAGATACGAAACGCTTAAGAAGATCTACATCTTTGTAGTCGATGTAAGTGATTTTGTTTACAGTGAAGAAACAAACCTTACGACGCTTTTGGCGTCCACCGCGACGTCCAGCCATGGTTATTTCCCTCCTTCTTTTTGGAATTTTATATTTAGCCGATCACATATGTGGGTCCTAGAATGGCAAATCGTCATCAGAGATGTCGATCGGAGTGCCGTCGTTGGCAAATGGATCATCATTAAAGTTACTGCGCTTCTGGTTCTGCTGCTGTCCATAACCGCGGTCACCTGATGGCCCGCCAAAGTTGTTTCCGCTCTGGCTTTGGTACTGCTGTCCGCCGCCTGCGTTCGCATTCCTTGGCTCCAAGAACTGAACACTCTCTGCCATTACTTCAGTCACGTATACACGCTGACCTTGATTATTATCGTAAGAGCGTGTCTGGATGCGCCCGTCTACTCCGGCAAGCGACCCCTTTTTTAAGAAGTTCGCCACATTCTCAGCCGGTTTGCGCCAGATGACACAGTTAATGAAATCTGCTTCACGTTCACCCTGCTGATTGGTAAATGTACGATTTACTGCCAAAGTAAAGTTTGCAACCGCCACACCGCTTGGAGTATAGCGTAATTCCGGGTCCTTCGTTAAACGTCCAACAAGGATTACACGATTTAGCATTAGAACCTCTCCTCAAAGTTAAAAATTATCTCTCGTCTGCAATAGTCATGAAACGAAGAACATTTTCATTGATCTTCATAAGACGGTCGAATTCATTGATCGCTTCTACAGGAGCATTAACGTTCAATAGCGTGTAATATCCATCACGGAAGTCGTTGATTTCATATGCTAGACGCTTTTTACCCATTTCTTTCTCATTAGCGATTTCCGCACCATTATCAGTAAGGATAGTCTTCGCTCTTTCTTTAACAGCTGCAAGAGCATCCTCTTCAAGATTTGGACGGACGATGTACATGATTTCGTACTTTTTCATTCCGGTCACCTCCTTTTGGTCTAAACGGCCCAACAATAGGGCAAGGAGTAAACTATCAATAATTCATAAAAAATCGATAATTACTCACAATAAAGAATTATAGCAAAAACTATAGCTAAACACAAGGCCTATCGGACAAGGAATAAAAACAGGGAAAAAGCAGGTCTGCTTTTTCCCTGTTTGATCCTGTCTATTAAACGTTAAAGCGGAAGTGAACAACATCTCCGTCTTTCATTTCGTACTCTTTTCCTTCCAGCCTTACTTTTCCTTTTTCCTTTGCTGCTGTCATATTTCCCGCAGCCATCAGATCATCATAAGCGACGACTTCCGCACGGATAAATCCGCGTTCAAAGTCTGTATGGATGATTCCCGCACATTGCGGAGCTTTCATGCCCTTTCGGAACGTCCATGCACGAACTTCTTGAACACCCGCTGTAAAGTACGTAGCCAGTCCAAGTAGAGAGTAAGAAGCACGGATGAGCTGATCAAGACCTGCTTCCTGAATGCCGAGCTCTTCCAGGAACGCTTTTTTCTCATCGCCGTCAAGCTCTGCAATTTCTTCTTCAATCTTTGCACAGATTACAATAACTTCCGCATGTTCACGTGCCGCATATTCTCTTACCTTCACAACATGCTCATTTCCGCCCTCAAGCAAATCTTCTTCACTTACATTCGCCGCATAAAGAATCGGTTTCATGGTCAGAAGGTGCAAACCATAAACAATCTTTTTCTCTTCCGGAGTCAGTTCAACACTTCTTGCAGGCAATTCATTCAATAATGCCTCCTTAACTTTCACAAGAACGCTGAACTCAGCTACTGCATCTTTATCTTTCGACTTGGCCAGCTTCTCCACTCGGGCAATCCGCTTCTCAACCGTCTCCATGTCGGCAAAAATCAATTCCAGGTTGATCACTTCAATGTCATCGATCGGATCAACTTTTCCGGAAACGTGGGTGATGTTTTCATCCTCAAAACAGCGGACAACCTGAAGAATCGCGTCCACCTGGCGGATATGTGACAAGAACTTGTTTCCAAGCCCTTCTCCTTTACTGGCACCTTTCACAATCCCTGCAATATCCGTAAATTCAAAGGCTGTCGGCACTACTTTTTTCGGCTGAACCATTTCAGTCAGCTTGTGAAGGCGCTCATCCGGCACCTCAACAATTCCTACGTTCGGGTCAATCGTACAAAACGGATAGTTGGCCGATTCAGCCCCGGCTTGCGTGATGGCATTAAAAAGCGTCGATTTCCCTACGTTGGGAAGACCGACTATCCCAGTTGTTAAAGCCATATATTCCACTCCTCATTAATCTCATCATTTTGATTATATATTTTATCGTTCCATACTTGTTTGCACATCTTTCATAATTATAGGGTTTCAGCAGCCAAAAGACAAGCCGAACCGGCTAAAGTAAAAAAGGTTCATGATGACGTAAATTCCATTTAAAAAACAGAACCCGAAAAGCCAGGCTCTGTTCTCCTCATTCTTTATGTTCCACGTGGAACGCTATGTCCGTCTCTTACTCTTGGTGTGAAACGAGCACTTTTTTCAGCTTTTTAACAAAATCTTTTCTGGGGATTAAAACACTGTGCTGGCATCCGGTACATTTGATTCGGATATCAGCACCCATACGGATGACCTTCCAGCGGTTCGTTCCGCATGGATGAGGTTTTTTCATTTCTACTTCATCGTTTAAAAAGAATTCTTTACCTTCCAAGTCTTCCACTCCCCCGATCATTCGCTTTTTTTCTATTCTATAAAGAAACTCGCCGGGAGACAACGGATTTTATCCATCAGCTCTCGGAAACGGTTTTATGGTAAGAAATCAGCTTCTGGTAAGGCAGTTCGATGCCTTCTTCATCCAATCTGATTTTTATGGCTTTCTTGAGCTCCCTGGCCACTTTAAAATGTGTCATCGGAAGCACTTCCGCTGTTACCCTGATCACGATCTCGGCAGCAGCGACAGCCTGGATGCCAAGAACTTCTGGCTCTGCGACCATCTCGGGATATTTCGGGGTCTCTTCTCTTACGACTTCTTCAATGATCGCCTGCGCCCTGTCGATATCCTCTTCATAAGCAATACTTACATCAACGACAGCAATACTGTTATGGATGGAAAAGTTGGTCACTTCGGTTATCGACGAGTTTGGGAGAATGTGCAGCTCTCCTGTCCATTGTTTTAATTTGGTGGTGCGGAGCCCAATTTCCTCCACCGTTCCTTCAAAATTATTGATCCTTACAAAATCGCCTACTGCGAACTGCTGTTCAAAAATGATAAAGAATCCTGTAATGACGTCTTTCACCAGGTTCTGCGCGCCAAAACCGATGGCCAGCCCAACCACCCCGGCACCAGCCAATAAAGCCTTCACATCAATACTGAATTCACTGAGGATCATAAGCAAAGCAATAAAATAAATAAGATAGGCAGCAACGTTGTCCAATAGCCGAATAAGCGTGTTTTCTCGACGCTCAGACATTCGCAGCGGGCTTTTCATCCGTATCTTAAAGATATTGGCTATAGCAGCCCGAACGATTTTAACGACAATCACCGAACCGAAAATAATGGCCGCAATCTTCAGCACTTTCATGCCTAGATTAATCCATAGTTCCCCATTCCCTACCTGCTTATAGATTTCATCTGCCTGCTGGATCACACTGAGTAACTCCACTCGTTTCCAACCTCCATAAAATAATTAACTATGGATTAATGTACCCAATTTCGGTTGAACTTTCAACGAATAAAAACGAAATCTTTCTTGCTGGCTTTGGTTAAAAAGGAAGCGAAGGGGGTATAAAACCCTTAACCCCGAAATAAGTGAACAAGCGGCCATGAATCTTCAGCTTGTCCTTCCTGCATTTTTACTAAAAAAACAGCTGCCCGGCCTTGCTGTTTTCATAAAAAGCCTCCTGTATACCGCTTCACAATGTATAGTATTGCCATTTAGTCCGTATACTGGTAGTAACATTTTAAAGGAGTGGATTCTATGTTCCTTAAAAGGAAGCGCGTTCCCGACAAGCCTTTTCAATACAAAATGCACCACGAGGAAAAAGATGCATGCATGGTCATCACAGAAAACATTGGGAACCTTCTTCCTAACACGCAAACGACACCCGTTGTGGTGGTTTGCATTGGGACAGATCGATCCACCGGCGATGCATTGGGCCCTCTTGTCGGAACAAAACTTCATGCGATCAAAGCCTTTCCTTTTCATGTATATGGAACCCTGGATGAACCTGTTCATGCTGTAAATCTCTCGGAAAAACTTAAAATGATTGAAAAAAAACATCCTAACGCATTTATTATCGGCATTGATGCCTGCCTCGGAAAGCTGAATCATGTTGGAATGATTTCCATTGGCGATGGACCGGTAAAGCCGGGGGCCGGCGTTAATAAAGAACTTCCTCCGGTAGGAGATATGCATATGACGGGAATTGTCAATGTCAGTGGATTTATGGAATATTTCGTTCTGCAGAACACCCGTCTGAGCGTTGTTATGAAAATGGCTGAACTCATTGCAGACTCCCTTTATTTCGCCTCCATGAGCCAGCGTGTGAAGAAGAATATTACACCTCTTCCGCTGCAAATAGACGATTTGTATAATATTCAATGAAAAAAGCTGTTCAGGAAATCCTGAACAGCTTTTTTTAGATTAAACTCCCGGCAAAGCCGGACAGCCTGTCCCAATAATAGACGATACACACGATGATGATCGTAAAAAGAAGCGCGGGGAGGAGGTTGGCTACCCGTATTTTCGTTATCCCCAGAATATTTAACCCGATCGCAAGAATCATGATTCCGCCTGTACCTGTAATTTCGACGATCATCTGCTTCATAAGATCCGCTGGCACGACGCGGTCAATCTGGGTGGCAAACAAGGCGATCACTCCTTGATACAATAGAACGGGAACAGCTGAAAAGATCACCCCTACTCCTAAAGCTGATGTGAAAAAGATCGCGCAGAACCCGTCAATTAAGGCTTTTGTATAAAGCACAGCATGATCATGCCTTAAGCCGCTGTCCAGCGCACCAACTATAGACATCGCTCCAATGACAAAGACAAGGGTTGCCGTAACAAAAGCATTGGCGATCCCGCCTTTTTCCTTTCCTCCCAGCTTTTTTTCAAGGAAGAAGCCGAGCTGGGAAAGCTTGCCTTCCAGATCCAGCCTTTCACCAAGAACTCCTCCAATGGCCAGACTGGCAATGACGATTAAAAACTGTTTGCTTTTGAGTCCCATGCCGATTCCAAGAATCATAACTGCAAGTCCCATCGCCTGCATGATGGTTGTTTTTGTTTTCTCGGGGATATTCCGCCAGAACAAGCCAAGCAGACTTCCGATTACAATTGCAAGGCCGTTCACCAATGTTCCTAATAATGCCAATGTCTTTCCCGCCTTTTCATCTGATATACCTAAAAGATCTAAAAAAAAGTAAAACCACCGATTCGATGGTTTTACTGCTTTCCAATCAGATCCAGTATCCGTTCTAAATCTTCATCGGAGAAAAACTCAATTTCTATCTTGCCCTTCCGCTTTGTTCGTTTAATGGAAACGGAAGTTCCAAAATGATCCCGGAGGGTCGATTCTTTTTCAATCAGGAAGATGTTTTTTTCCTGGCCTTTTTTCGTTGTTTCACGTGAAACATTCTGATTGACCTGCTGGATCAGTTTCTCAAGCTGTCGGACGTTCAACTTGTCATTCACACATTTTTCAACGACAGCCTGCATTTTTGCTTTCTTTTTCAATCCAAGCAATGCTCTTCCATGGCCCATGGATAAAGCGCCTTTGGACAGCATTTCCTGAACGGGCTCCGGAAGCTGCAGCAAACGGACAAAGTTGGCAATATGAGGCCTGCTTTTTCCTACCCTGCCAGCCAGTTCTTCCTGTGTAAGCTTAAGGTGCTCCATCAGTTTTTGATAAGCCTGCGCTTCTTCGATCGGATTCAGATCTTCGCGCTGCAGATTCTCGATGAGGGCGATCTCCATCATCTTTTGTTCCGTAAAATCACGGATGATGACAGGCATTGTTTTCAGCCCTGCTTCTTTCGCTGCCCTGAAACGGCGTTCACCTACTACAATCTCATAGCCTTTTATGCTTTTTCTTGCGATTATAGGCTGAAGAACTCCGTGCTCCTTAATAGAGTCCCTCAATTCTGCAATGGCAGATTCATTAAACACTTTCCTCGGTTGATAGGGGTTGGGGCGTAAATCCTTTACGTTAATTTCAGTAACAGCATCCTCTTTATCAAGTTCTGTACCCGGAAAGAATGCATTAATTCCTTTACCTAACCCTTTCGCCACTGCCAATCACTTCCTTCGCTAATTCTAAATAAACCTCTGCACCTCTGGATTTAGGGTCGTAAATAATAATCGGTTTTCCATGGCTTGGCGCTTCAGAAAGACGAACGTTCCTTGGGATAATGGTGGTATAGACTTTATCCTGAAAGTATTTTTTCACTTCTTCAATAACCTGGATTCCTAAATTAGTTCTGGCATCAAGCATCGTCAAAAGCACACCGTCAATCGTAAGGTCCGTGTTCAAATGCTTCTGCACAAGCCGGACGGTGTTTAACAGCTGGCTCAGACCTTCCAGTGCATAGTATTCACATTGCACTGGGATGAGCACTGCATCCGCTGCTGTAAGTGAGTTAATCGTCAGCAATCCCAATGAGGGAGGACAGTCGATGATGATGAAATCATATTGGCTGCTGACCGAAGAAAGAGCTCTTTTCAGTCTTACTTCCCTTGATATCGTAGGCACCAGCTCAATTTCTGCACCGGCCAGCTGTATCGTAGAGGGTAATATATGTAATCCTTCACAAATCGTTTCTAAAATGATGTCCTTCACTTCTGCATCGTCAACAAGCACGTTATAAATACATTGATCAATATCGCCTTTGTCAACTCCCACACCGCTCGTAGCATTTCCCTGCGGGTCTATATCAACAAGTAAAACCTTTTTGCCGAAATAAGCCAGACATGCTCCGAGGTTCACGGATGTAGTTGTTTTTCCAACACCACCCTTTTGATTGGCAATTGCAATGGTTTTAGCCACGATGACACCTACCTCAATTCTTTACGAGAGTTCATTTCCTTTATCATATCATGAAATTCTTCTTTTTCTTACGGAAATCTATGAAAAATGACAGAAAAGATTTTTCATAGAGAACATAATAAAAAGCCCTTCTCACATGATGGAAAAGGGCTTTTTATGCTATTTTTTCGGAATCCGAATCGTGAATTGATAAAATTCCTCATGATCCTCTTCTTCTGTGTTGATCGTGAGTCCGCTCTTTAGAACCATGTCTACCGATTGACGGACGGTATTAATGGCAAGCCGAGTATCCTTACTGAATGATTTCCTCTTTGCAGCAGGTTTCTTCTCGGCCATTTCTCCTTCAATCATCCGTTTAACACGTTCTTCTGTTTGTTTGACGTTCAGATGCTTTTCTATGATTTCCTGAAGAATTGCTTCCTGTTTATCTGGAGATTTTAGAATGATGAGAGCTCGTGCATGTCTCTCTGTGATCTGCTTCAGCAATAATGCATCCTGGATTGGCTGGGGAAGTTTAAGCAGACGGAGCTTGTTGGCGACCGTAGATTGCCCTTTTCCAAGTTTTTGAGCAAGGCTCTCCTGGGTAAGGCCATGGATCTCAAGAAGCTTCGCATAGGCCATAGCTTCCTCAATAGCGGTAAGCTCTTCTCTCTGTAGATTCTCGATCAGTGCGACCGAGGCTGTCTGCGAGTCATCAAATTCCTTTATAATAGCCGGAATGGTCTCCCAGCCCAGTTTTTGTACTGCTCTCCACCGCCGCTCTCCGGCGATGATTTCATAGGATCGTTCCCCCGATGGCCGGACAACAATCGGCTGGATGATTCCATGGGTCTCAATAGTTTGTGATAACTCTTCAATTCTTTCATCTATGAAAACGGTACGAGGCTGAAATTGATTCGGATGGATATCTTTTACCTGGAGTTGCAGTATTTCTTCATTTTCGTTTTTCTCTTCAGCTTCAGCTGTCTGATTTTTTTCACCGATGCCGAATAAGCGTGAAAAAGGATGTTTCATATGAATGACACCACCTTTTGTTATCTATCTTAGATTTTCGCTCTGTCCATCAGTATTCCTGCCAGATTTTGAAATTTCTTTGCCTCGCCGGCATATGTAGGCCAGATGTTTCACGTGAAACATTTGGCTCATGTTCAGGAAAGAGGATTCTTATTTGGCGTCCCAGGCTTCCTCGGATATTTTTTGGGAGTGTTCTTTTGTTTATCAACAAGCACGATGTATCGGTCACTGTTCTCTTCAGGGAGCTTAAAGGAATAAACATCCTTTACGCTTCCTCCGAGCATTTGAACAGCTTTTTTGCTGTCCTTCATTTCATCCGGCAGCTGTGAGCCTTTCATGGCTAAGAAATGGCCGCCCTTTTTAACAAGAGGAAGGCATAACTCACTGAGGACCGACATCCTGGCTACCGCACGGGCCATAACAAGATCATAGACCTCTCTTGTCTCAGGACGGTGTCCGAACGTCTCTGCACGGTCATGATAGAGTGAAACGTCCGTTAACTCCAATTTTGTTGAAAGATGCTCTAAGAATGTGATTCTCTTTTGCAATGAATCGCAGATAGAAAGCTTGATCTGAGGGAAACAGATTTTTAGCGGAATACCCGGGAAACCAGCTCCGGCACCGACATCACATACAGAGATTTCCTGATTAAAATCGAAATAGAAAGCGGCTGATAACGAATCATAAAAGTGCTTTAAGTATACTTCATCCTTTTCCGTAATGGCCGTTAAGTTCATTTTTTCATTCCATTCGACCAGGATGCGAAAATAATCTTCAAACTGCTGGAGCTGGCGGGGGGAAAGGTTGATTCCCTTCTCTGCCAGCTTCTCTTGAAAGGTTGTAATATTCATTTCTTCCTCCAAAACTTAACGTGCAAGCTTAGCTAGTTTTCCTTGCTCCAGGTAAACAAGCAAGATCGAAATATCCGCAGGGTTTACTCCTGACACCCTTGATGCCTGTCCTACAGAGAGGGGACGGACTTCCAGCAGCTTTTGTTTGGCTTCGGTTGCCAATCCGTTGATTGCTCCGTAATCAAGGTCAGCCGGCAGCTTTTTATTCTCCATCTTCCTCATTCGGTCAACCTGTGCAAGCTGTTTATCGATATAGCCAGCATATTTTACCTGGATTTCTACCTGCTCCGCGATCACTTCATCTACAGGAGTTTCAGATGGATGGATTTGAGCAATGACATCATACGTAATCTCCGGTCTTTTAAGGAGAGTCGCTGCAGTCATCGGTTCTTTAAGAGGGGAACTTTTTGCTCCTTGAAGAATATCCTGAACTTCAGGAGACGGTTTGACTGTGACATGCTCCAAACGCTCAATTTCCTGTTTGATCTTTTCTTTCTTTTCTGCAAAACGGTCATAACGCTCTTGAGGAATTAATCCAATCTCATATCCTTTTTCCGTCAATCTTAAATCCGCATTATCATGACGGAGAAGCAAACGGTATTCAGCACGTGAGGTAAGGAGACGGTAAGGCTCGTTCGTCCCTTTAGTGATCAGGTCATCAATGAGTACACCGATGTAAGCTTCGGATCGATCAAGAACAAGCGGTTCTTTGTTTTGCACTTTTAGAGCAGCATTGATCCCTGCCATAACACCTTGCCCGGCAGCTTCTTCATAGCCGCTCGTTCCGTTTAGCTGACCGGCAGTGAAAAGCCCTTCGACGTTCTTTGTTTCCAGTGTTGGCCACAGCTGAGTCGGTACGATGGCATCATATTCAATCGCATAGCCTGCACGCATTAATTCGGCTTTTTCCAATCCTGGAATGGTGGAAAGAATTTTGCGCTGAACATCTTCAGGCAAGCTTGTAGAAAGCCCCTGTACATACACTTCTTCCGTATTTCTTCCCTCAGGCTCTAAAAAGATCTGATGGCGCGGCTTGTCATTAAAGCGCACGATCTTATCTTCAATAGACGGACAATAGCGAGGTCCGGTACCTTCAATCATCCCTGAATACATCGGAGACCGATGAAGGTTGCCATTGATGAGCTCATGTGTCTCTGGACTTGTATAGGTCAGCCAGCACGGAAGCTGGTCTGTAATATACTTCGTTGTCTCATAAGAAAAAGCACGGGGTACTTCATCACCAGGTTGAATTTCCGTCACGGAATAATCGATGGTTTTGCTGTTCACACGCGGAGGAGTCCCCGTTTTGAATCTCACCATTTGAAAACCGAGCTCTTGAAGATGGTAAGACAGATTAACCGATGGCTGCATGTTATTCGGTCCGCTCTCATAGGACAACTCACCGATAATAATCTTTCCTCTTAAGTAGGTTCCAGTAGTCAGAACAACAGCAGAAGCATGATATTCTGCTCCGGTTTTCGTAACGACTCCCTTGCAAACGCCGTCCTCGATCAAAAGGCGTTCCACCATACCTTGCCTTAAAGTAAGATTCTCCGTGTTTTCCATCGTTTTTTTCATTTCATTCTGATACATGAATTTGTCTGCCTGCGCGCGCAAAGCACGGACAGCCGGGCCTTTGCCTGTATTCAGCATCCTCATTTGAATGTGTGTTTTATCAATATTTCTGGCCATTTCTCCGCCAAGAGCATCGAGCTCACGGACGACGATCCCTTTGGCAGGTCCGCCGACTGAAGGATTGCATGGCATATAGGCAATGGTGTCTAAGTTAAGGGTTAAACAAAGAGTTTCTGCCCCCATCCTTGCTGAAGCAAGTGCGGCTTCCACTCCTGCGTGGCCTGCTCCGACAACAATGACATCGAATCGGCCTGCATCATATCCCATTTTTCTTCCTCCTTTATTTCCCTAAACAGAACTGGGAGAACAATTGGTCAATTAAACTTTCGGAGACCGTATCTCCGATGATCTCACCGAGAATCTCCCAAGCCCGTGTAATATCAATCTGAACCATATCGACCGGCAGGTTAAGTTCAATTCCGTTTAACGCTTCATCTATATGGTGTATGGTTTGCTGCAGCAGGGCGATGTGCCTTGAATTGGACACGTATGTTATATCCTGTGACTCTATGCCCCCTTGGAAGAACAATTGAGCGATGCCTTCTTCAAGCAAATCGATCCCTTCTTCGTGAAGAAGAGACGTGGTGATCACAGGGTGCCGTCCTGCCAATTCTTTCACGCGGTTCATATCTATTTCTTGTTCAAGGTCTGTTTTGTTGACGATCACAATCACATCTAGCCCTTTAACGGCTTCAAACAGATTCTCATCTTCCTGAGACAAAGGTTCGTTATGGTTGACAACAAGTAAAATAAGATCTGATTCCTTAAGGACTTTGCGTGATTTTTCAACACCGATTCGTTCGACGATATCTTCTGTTTCACGAATTCCTGCGGTATCAACGAGTCGAAGGGGAACTCCTCTTACATTGACGTATTCCTCTATGACATCACGGGTCGTTCCTGCAACATCAGTCACGATCGCTTTGTTTTCATGAACGAGCGCATTCATCAGTGACGATTTTCCAACATTGGGCCGCCCGATAATCGCGGTAGAAAGGCCTTCACGCAAAATTTTCCCTTGCTGCGCCGTAGTCAGTATCTTATCTACTTCCCGTTTGACATACGTCAATTTTTCGTTCAGAAGGGAATGAGTCATTTCCTCTGCATCATATTCGGGATAGTCAATGTTCACTTCCACATGTGCAATGGTCTCAAGCAGCGTCTGTCTGAGCTTGCCGACCAGCTTGGACAAGCGCCCTTCCATTTGATTAAGCGCCACGTTCATCGCCCGATCTGTTTTTGCACGGATTAAATCCATTACCGCTTCTGCCTGTGACAGGTCGATCCTGCCGTTTAAAAAAGCGCGCTTTGTAAATTCGCCGGGTTCAGCCAATCTCGCTCCATTGTTAAGCACGAGCTGAAGTACACGGTTTACGGAGACGATCCCCCCGTGGCAGTTAATTTCAACCACATCTTCCCTCGTAAACGTCCGGGGACCTTTCATGATTGACACCATCACTTCCTCGACAGCTTCTCCCGTCTTTGGTTCGATCAGCTTGCCGTAATGAATCGTATGTGACTCCACTTCCTTGAGACTCTTTTTCCCTATATAAATGGAATCGGCAATCTGAATTGCCTCACTGCCGCTCAATCGCACAATAGCGATCGCTCCTTCACCCATTGGTGTGGAAATCGCCGTGATTGTATCGTATTCCATCCTTCTCACCTCTCTTTGAAACCAAAACATATTGTATCTATAGTATTATTTCCTTTATTTTCGTTTCTAACATATCCACAGTGGATAACTCTTCTGAAATAACAGGCATAATTATCCACAATACCTTTTAGTTTAACCCAGCTGGGATATAAAAGGCAATGAAAAAAGCCGGGGGTCATTGTTAAATTTGCGTGGTGTTTTTCCTGTTTAACCCGGGATCCAGCTACCAGAGCCTCGGGGCTGTTTCGCCTTCGAGCAGAAAACAAGTACGTTTTATGCTTAAAGCCTCCAACGCTTGTCGGCTCTAAACGGTCATTTCAGCTTTTCCAACTAAAAAACCCCGGGCAGCAGCCCGGAGCATTCATTTACTTCTTGGCGGGGCGGATGATGACCTTGCGGAACGGCTCTGCCCCTTCAGAAGTGGTTTCTATTTTTTTATTATTTCGAAGTGCCATATGTATGGCCTTTCTTTCGTTGGAAGGCATTGGTTCGAGTGCTACGCCTTTCCCTGTCGCCGCCACTTTCTGGGCCGTATGGAGAGCCAGGCGTTCGAGAGATTCCCGGCGGCGTTCTCTGTAATTTTCGGCATCAATAATGATACGAAGATAGCGGCTCGAATGGTTGTTGGCTACTAGATTAGTCAAATATTGAAGAGAGTTGAGGGTCTGTCCCCTTTTTCCGATCAAAATGGCAATCTTTTCGCCCGATAATTCCAGGATGATTTCTTCCCGCGTTTCTTTCAGTGAAATGGTAACAGGCACACCCATTTTCTCGGTGACTTCCTGTAAAAAAGCAACAGCCAGCTTTACCGGATCTGGTTTAAGAGAAACTTCTACTAAAGCCGGTTTTCCGCCAAAACCTAAAAATCCTTTTTTAGATTCTTCAAGAACTTTTACCTCAACCTGTTCTTTAGAAGCCTGAAGCTCGGCCAATGCTGTTGAAACTGCTTCTTCTACTGTTTTTCCCGTTACCTTAATCTGTTTCACTTTTTAGCTCCCCTATCAATTTCTTTTTTCTTATTCTTGTTCGGGGCTGTAATAAAATAAGTCTGTACAATCATAAATAAGTTACCAATTACCCAATACAGAGATAACGCTGCAGGGAAATTGATCGCAAATACAACAATCATGACCGGCATGATATAAAGAAGCATTTTCATTTGCGGGTTCGGGTTATCTGTGCCGCCCATCATAATCTTTTGCTGAAGGAACGTTGTAATACCCGCTACAACAGGCAAGATATAAAAAGGATCGTGCACTCCCAGATCGAACCATAGGAAGCTGTGATTCTTAATTTCCTGAGTACGCATGATCGCATGGTAGAAACCAAGCAGGATCGGCATCTGGATCAGCAATGGAAGACAGCCTGCCAGCGGATTCACTCCCTGGGATTGGAACAGCTGCATGGTTTCCTGCTGAAGTTTTTGCTGTGTGTTTGCATCCTTGGAGCTATACTTCTCGCGCAATTTTTGAAGCTCCGGCTGGATCGCTTGCATCGCTTTTGAACTTCTTGTCTGCTGAATCATTAACGGCAGTAAAGCCAATCGAATAAGAATCGTTACAACGACAATGGACAGTCCATAATTGTTACCCATCATCTCAGCGAAGGTTGTGATCACCCATGACAGCGGATAAACAAAGTACTCGTCCCAAAATCCCGTACTTTTTGAGGTAATTGGCGTATTTGTCGAGCTACAGCCAGCTAACAATACCATTAAACTGACCAGGGCAAACGTAATTCCTAATTTCTTTCGCACTCCTCATCCTCCTTAAAGCGTTGTTTCTTTATTTTCGGCGATTCTTTCTTTCAGGCACAGGGTCAATTCCGCCTGGATGGAAAGGATGGCATTTTAATATACGTTTAAAAGTCAGCCAGGTTCCTTTAATTGCACCAAATCGCTGAATTGCTTCAATTCCATAAGTCGAACATGTGGGGTAAAACCGGCAAGCAGGCGGCGTCATTGGGGAAATAAATCGCTGGTAAAAACGGATGATCAAAACGAAGAGCCGTTTCATTTACGCCTGCCCTTAGACTGTCTGATTGAACCGGCTCGCTGCAATACGTGCAGAAGGCTTTTTTCCATCTCAGAAAAATCCATGTCTGCTGTTGGATTTCTGGCAATAATGATGTAATCCCTTCCGGATAGGATCTCTCCTTCATGTTTCATGAAGATCTCCTTGACCACACGTTTTATCCTGTTCCGGGTCACCGCATTACCGACCCGCTTGCTGACAGATAATCCAAGCCGCAAATGGGACTGATCGCTTTTTTCCAGCGCATATATAACAAATTGGCGATTGGCAGACGATTTTCCTCTTTTAAATACTTCTTGAAATTCTTCGTTTTTCTTAATGCGCTTTTTCTTTTCCATCCGGCAACACTCCACCTGGATCTGATACGACTAATTTATTTTTTTAAAACGTTTAACTATAACAGTATGAGTTACTTATTCTAATCTAAACCGATTTCTGCTATTCCTATATCAGAAAAAAGACCACTGATGTCAGTGGCCTATGCAGATAATACTTTTCTTCCTTTTTGGCGGCGGCGAGCAAGAACTTTACGGCCGTTCTTAGTTGCCATACGCGCACGAAAACCATGTACTTTCTTACGTTTACGGTTATTTGGTTGGAACGTTGGTTTCATAATATATTACACCTCCCTGAGGATATCTCTAAAAAAGACAGTCTAAGTAAGTATAAGGACGCTTACCTTGATTTGTCAAGTCTTCATCAAATTTATTTAAAAAAACACCAGATCGGCAAAATGAAACACTTCCTCTGATCCGAACCGCAATTTTCGTTTTCTTCCCCCTTGTGGATACTTTTTTCGACACGATTTTCATTATCCACACCCTTTATCGACAAGTTTTACACAAAATCTAGTGCTGTGGACAACGTTGATACACAAGTTGTAGGGGTTGTGGATAAGTACGAAAAACACATTGCAATCATGGGATTTATTTGTTATGATTGTTGTGTTTTAACTCGTTGATAACTTCATGTGACAATGTTTTTATCCACAGCGTGTGGATAAAGTTGTGGACAGTTTAAAATTGATGTTTATAAGGTTGTCCACATCCTCTGCATGACTTACCTTATACTGATTTTCTACTATATTAATAGATTGTGTGCTTTTGCTGTGAATAGTATATTTATTCGATTATATACATATCGCTGTACAAGCCTTAAACAGCATCGAGCGATTTGTAAAAAGTACACCTATCAGCCTCAAGATGAACCTTATCCTCGACGGCCATTTTATGATTCGAACATCCATTCCGATTTGATTCATGAAAATTGCTTTCGATTATCTTGAGGTTTTCTTTCGCGCTGTCTTTAAGATGCAAGCAGGAAGTAAGCAAGGAAGAAGGAGCTTCGTTTATATAAATTTACTTAGGAGGGACAGTTGGTGGAGAATATTAATGACCTATGGAACAAAGCACTAGCTGCCATGGAAAAGAAGGTCAGCAAGCCCAGCTTTGAGACATGGTTGAAATCCACAGCGGCACATGCACTGCAAAATGATACGCTTGTCATTACTGCGCCGAACGAGTTTGCCCGTGACTGGCTGGAATCCCGTTATTCTACCCTGATCTCGGAAACTCTTCAGGACGTAACCGGTGCTGCCCTGGATGTCAAATTCATTATTCCTCAAAATCAGATGGAAGAAGAAGTTGACTTTGAAAAAGTGTTAAAGAAAACACAAAAAGTAAACGTGGACCAGCACGAAGAAGTAGCACAAAGCATGCTGAACCCAAAGTATACATTTGACCGATTCGTTATCGGATCTGGGAACAGATTTGCTCATGCCGCTTCTCTTGCAGTAGCCGAAGCGCCTGCCAAAGCCTATAATCCACTATTCATCTATGGAGGCGTCGGTTTGGGAAAAACCCACTTGATGCATGCGATCGGACATTATGTGATCGACCATAAACCAAATGCCAAAGTGGCTTATTTATCATCCGAAAAGTTTACAAATGAATTCATTAACTCGATCCGTGACAATAAAACTGTCGAATTTAGAAATAAATTCAGGAGTGTTGACGTTCTATTGATTGATGATATTCAATTTTTGGCGGGAAAAGAACAGACGCAGGAAGAATTTTTCCATACGTTCAATGCTCTACATGAGGAAAGCAAGCAAATTGTGATTTCCAGTGACCGTCCTCCAAAAGAGATTCCGACATTAGAGGACAGGCTTCGTTCCCGTTTCGAATGGGGGCTGATTACCGATATTACCCCGCCGGATCTTGAAACGAGGATTGCGATTCTGCGTAAAAAAGCGAAGGCTGAAGGATTGGACATTCCAAACGAGGTCATGCTTTATATCGCCAACCAGATTGACACCAACATTCGTGAGCTGGAAGGTGCTTTGATCCGCGTGGTCGCCTATTCTTCTCTCATAAATCAGGATATGAATGCCGACCTGGCGGCAGAAGCATTGAAGGACATCATTCCTTCCTCTAAACCGCGGATGATCACCATCCATCACATCCAAGAGATTGTAGGCAGGCATTACAATGTAAAACTCGAAGATTTCACAGCCAAAAAGCGGACGAAATCTGTTGCCTTTCCTCGTCAGATCGCCATGTATCTAGCCAGGGAGCTTACCGACAATTCGCTGCCCAAGATCGGCGAAGAATTTGGTGGAAGAGACCATACAACGGTCCTGCATGCCCATGAGAAAATTTCGAACTTAATGGTTTCTGACCAGCAGCTTCAAAAGAATATCAAGGAAATTCACGATCAGTTAAAATCGTAGTACAGCTTCTCGCGCTGTGAATCCTGTGAATAACCGGTACTTGCTTATACACAGTCTGTCCACATGTGGATAGGCTGTTATTCCTTTAACTTTTCGCAGTTATCCACAAATTCACAGGCCCTACTATTACTACGACGATTTTTTATTTAAAAAAATAAATAATATGACTCAATTCCAAAAAATTAAATGTTCAGGGGGATGATCATGAGATTTCAAATTAACCGAAGCCAGCTTATTGAAGGTGTTCAAGACGTAATGAAGGCCGTTTCTTCACGAACTACGATTCCAATTTTGACAGGGATTAAAATGGTCGTACATAGTGAAGGAATGACATTAACCGGCAGTGATTCCGATATTTCCATTGAACGATTGATTCCTATGGAAGAGAACGGTGAAGTGAATCTAGAAGTACAAAAACCTGGAAGTATCGTGCTGCAGGCGAGATACTTCTCTGAAATCGTTAAAAAACTGCCGAACGATACGGTCGAGATTGAAGTGGGAGAACGTTTTGAAACAAAACTTCGTTCAGGAGCATCCGAGTTCAGCCTGGTCGGCCTGGATCCTGAAGAATATCCGCGCCTACCTCAGATCGAAGAACAAAATGTATTCAGTATTCAAGGAGATCTGCTTCGCCAAATTATCCGTCAAACTGTCTTTGCGGTGTCCACGTCAGAAACACGTCCTATATTAACCGGGGTGAACATCAAACTGGAGGATGGTGTTCTGACCTGCGTGGCAACAGACAGCCACCGCCTTGCACAACGCACAGCAAAAATTGAGAGCAACACGGAAGAGTTATCGTTCCAGAATGTAGTCATTCCAGGGAAAAGCCTCAATGAACTTTCTAAGATCGTCGAAGAATCCAGTGAGCTCGTTCAAATCGTTGTGACAGATAATCAAGTCCTATTTAAAACGAAGAATACATTGTTCTTCTCCCGTCTGCTTGACGGCAATTATCCGGATACAAGCAAGCTTCTTCCTAGTGAGAGCAAAACTACACTGGGATTATCCACAAAAGAGTTTCTTCAAGCGATCGACCGTGCTTCTCTTTTGGCGAGAGAAGGAAGAAACAATGTAGTCAAGCTCGCCACCCTGGATAACCAGACGGTCGAGATCTCTTCCAACTCGCCGGAAATCGGTAAGGTTTACGAGAACGTCATCACCGAATCTATGGAGGGAGAAGAGCTTAAAATTTCGTTCAACGCGAAATATATGATCGACGCCCTTAAAGCGATGGACTGTACAGAGATTAAAGTATTGTTTACCGGGGCGATGCGGCCGTTCCTGATCACACCGGTAGAAAACGAAACGGTTAAACAGCTCATCCTTCCTGTCAGAACGTATTAAGAACTAAAATAACGAATAAAAAAAGCTGCTGGTTTTGATCCGGCAGCTTTTATGCCTTTTCATAAAGAGGTTGAAATTGAAAATACTAGTGAAAAAAGGGGTGTTAAGATGGAGACTGTAAAAATAACAACCGAATATATAACTTTGCAGCAGCTTTTAAAACACGTAGATGCCATCTCCAGCGGTGGAATGGTAAAATGGTATTTAGCAGAGAATGAAGTGCTGGTGAATGGAGAACCTGAAAACCGACGGGGAAGAAAGCTTTATGAAGGCGATGCGGTCACGGTTCCCGACTTAGGAGAATTCACTGTAGCGAGATAGATGGGGGTATCCCGTTGTATATTGAACAATTAAACGTTAGGAACTACCGAAATTATTCGTCCCAGGAGATTAACTTTGAAAATAAGGTAAACGTGTTTCTTGGTGAAAACGCACAGGGGAAAACGAATGTGATGGAGGCCATCTACGTGCTGGCAATGGCAAAATCCCACAGAACTCCCCGTGATAAAGAATTAATCTATTGGGACGAAGAATATGCTAAAATAGAAGGACGGGTTCAAAAAAGGACCGGACCATTCAGTTTAAGCCTGGTCATTTCGCAAAAAGGAAAAAAGGCAAAAGTCAATGGACTTGAACAGCGGAGGCTGACCGATTATATAGGGGCATTAAATGTCGTCATGTTTGCACCTGAGGATCTGAATCTTGTAAAAGGGAGTCCCCAGGTGCGACGTCGTTTTATTGATATGGAGATTGGGCAGGTCAACCCTGTTTACCTCCATTATCTGACCCAGTATCAAAAAGTCCTCGCTCAGCGCAACTCGCTGCTTCGGGATATGCAGCGAAGCCGTTCAAAGGAAAACGGAGTCATGCTGGACATTCTGACTGAACAAATGATTCAGTCGGCTGCAAGGGTAACGGAAAAACGCATGAGCTATATGAAACTGCTGCAAAGCTGGGCGGATCCGATCCATCACGGGATCAGCCGCGGGCTTGAAAAGCTGGAAGTTTTATATAAACCGACCATTGACGTATGTGAAGAGCAAGATTTGTCGAAAATGATAGAAGCTTATGAACAAAAGTTTGTTAAAATAAAAGATAGAGAAATAGAGCGAGGGACCTCTCTTTTCGGGCCGCACCGTGACGACCTGCTTTTCCATGTGAACGGAAAAGATGTACAGACGTTCGGTTCACAGGGCCAGCAGAGGACGACTGCGCTTTCGATTAAACTTGCAGAGATCGATCTTATTCATTCAGAAGTCGGCGAATATCCGCTGCTCCTGCTGGATGACGTTTTATCAGAGCTCGATGATTACCGGCAGTCTCATCTGCTGAACACGATTCAAGGCAAAGTACAGACGTTTGTAACAACTACGAGTGTGGAAGGTATTCATCATGAAACGCTGGAAAAGGCGGCAACGTACCATGTCGAACAAGGTGCGATTGAACGGATAAGGTGAGGTGAAACATGTTACTTCATATTGGCGAAGAAGCGGTGATCCAGCAAAGCGAGATTGTAGCGATTCTGGATTACCATGCACTTGAAAGCTCGGAATTAATGAACGCCTTTTTAAGGCATCACAAAGAAAAGAAAAGCATGGTCAATCTATGCGACACAAACCCAAAATCCGTCATCATCACAAAGGAACATGTTTATCTCTCCCCTTTATCCTCGGTTACACTGAAAAAACGGGCAGGAGAACGTATTGATTTTGCCCATAGCTGGTATTTAAAGTAACAGGCTTTATTTTTGAAATTGTTCCCGAAACAGAAATGTAGGTGAAGAAAAAATGACTACTGATCAAAAATTAGAACAGCATTATGATGAAAGCGATATTCAAGTATTAGAAGGCCTTGAGGCTGTCCGTAAACGTCCCGGAATGTACATCGGTTCCACGAACGTAAAAGGGCTGCACCACCTGGTGTGGGAAATCGTCGATAACGCGATCGATGAAGCATTGGCTGGCTACTGTGATGAGATTACAGTCACAGTGGAAAAAGATAACAGCATTACCGTCACCGATAATGGACGCGGTATTCCAGTAGGAATCCAAGAAAAAATGGGTCGTCCTGCTGTAGAGGTCATCATGACGGTGCTCCATGCCGGCGGTAAATTCGGCGGCGGCGGATATAAAGTATCCGGCGGGCTTCACGGGGTTGGTGCGTCCGTTGTTAACGCCCTTTCCAGTGAGATGGATGTAACCGTCCACCGAGACGGAAAAATTCATTATCAGCAGTATCACCGCGGTGTGCCGGCAGCCGACCTGGCTGTCATCGGTGAAACCGACAAACGCGGAACGATCATTCATTTCGTTCCGGACAAAGAAATATTTACGGAAACGACAGTTTATGATTTCGCGACCCTTTCTCAAAGAATCCGGGAGCTTGCCTACCTAAACCGCGGGATTAAAATCATCGCAAGGGATAAACGCGAGGAAGAACCGGTCGAACAGGAATACCATTATGAAGGCGGGATTAAATCCTATGTTGAACATATTAATCGTTCACGCGAACCCCTTCATGAGCCGATCTTCATCGAGGGAGAGAAAGAAGGCATCTCACTAGAAATCGCACTGCAGTATAACGACAGCTATACGAGCAACATCTATTCTTTTGCCAACAACATTAATACGCATGAAGGCGGAACGCACGAATCCGGTTTTAAAACCGCATTAACCCGCGTAATCAACGATTATGGGCGCCGAAACAACATGTTTAAAGACAGTGACACGAACTTGTCCGGTGATGATGTCCGTGAAGGCTTGACCGCCATCATCTCCATCAAGCATCCAGATCCCCAGTTCGAAGGGCAGACGAAAACGAAGCTTGGAAACTCCGAGGCGAGGACGATTACTGAATCTCTATTCTCTGAGCAGTTCTCCACCTTTATGCTGGAGAATCCGAACGTCGCCAAGCGTGTATTGGAAAAAGGGATGATGGCGCTTCGCGCACGTGTCGCTGCCAAAAAAGCCCGCGAATTGACACGAAGGAAAAGCGCTCTTGATGTTTCCTCTCTTCCTGGTAAATTGGCCGACTGTTCTTCAAAAGACGCCAGCGTATCCGAGCTTTACATCGTTGAGGGTGACTCAGCAGGCGGATCAGCCAAACAGGGACGTGACCGCCATTTCCAGGCGATTCTGCCATTGCGCGGTAAGATCATCAACGTTGAAAAAGCACGCCTTGATAAAATCCTGTCGAACAACGAAATCAGAGCCATCATTACGGCACTGGGCACAGGAATTGGCGAAGATTTTGATATTTCAAAAGCAAGATACCATAAAATTATCATCATGACGGATGCCGATGTCGACGGCGCTCATATCCGCACCTTGCTATTAACGTTCTTCTACCGTTACATGAGGCCGATCATTGAGAATGGCTATATTTATATCGCTCAGCCTCCGCTCTATAAGATCCAGCAGGGCAAACGGATTGAGTACGCTTATAACGATAAAGAAATGGAAAGAATAATGAGTGAGATCCCGCAGACCCCGAAACCGGGCGTTCAGCGCTACAAAGGTCTCGGAGAAATGAACCCTGCCCAGCTTTGGGAGACGACCATGGATCCGGATACCCGCACGCTGCTGCAGGTAGAACTGAAAGATGCGATGGAAGCGGATGAAACCTTCGAAATTTTAATGGGGGATAAGGTAGAACCGCGCCGCGATTTCATTCAGGAAAACGCCCATTACGTCAAAAACTTGGATATTTAACAACAGTGGAAACAGGGCGCACCCCTGTTTCTCTTACCGTTTTTATAGATATTATTTTTAAAGAAATGAGTGCACCTTAAAAGAATTTCTTATGGATCATGCAGTAAATGGAGGTTAGAACTAATGTCTGAAGCAGATCAATCCCGGGTGAAGGAAATAAATATCAGCTCGGAAATGCGTACATCATTTATGGATTATGCCATGAGCGTTATTGTCAGCCGTGCTCTTCCCGATGTCCGTGACGGGCTGAAGCCTGTTCATAGACGGATTCTTTATGCGATGAACGATCTGGGCATGACCGCTGATAAAGCGTACAAAAAGTCAGCACGTATCGTAGGAGAGGTTATCGGTAAGTATCATCCGCACGGTGACTCTGCCGTTTATGAAACAATGGTTCGAATGGCGCAGGATTTCAACTATCGGCACATGCTGATCGACGGCCACGGAAACTTTGGATCCGTGGATGGGGATGCCGCTGCGGCTATGCGTTATACCGAAGCCAGAATGTCAAAAATAGCGATGGAACTCGTTCGTGATATCAACAAAGATACAATCGATTATAAGGATAACTACGACGGCTCCGAGCGTGAACCCGTCGTTATGCCTTCCCGTTTCCCGAACCTGCTGGTAAACGGTACATCCGGAATTGCTGTAGGGATGGCAACCAATATCCCTCCTCATCATCTCGGTGAAGTCATCGATGGTATTCTTGAACTCAGCCGCAATCCTGACATCACTATTCCTGAGCTTATGGAATTCATTCCAGGTCCGGATTTCCCGACTGCTGGTGAAATTTTAGGGCGTGAAGGGATTCGAAAAGCTTATCAGACAGGCAGAGGCTCCATTATTATCCGTGCTAAAGCAGAAATTGAAGAACAACCAAACGGAAAAAGCACCATCATTGTTAATGAGATCCCATATCAGGTCAATAAAGCCCGCCTGATTGAAAAGATCGCGGAATTAGTCAGAGATAAAAAGATCGACGGCATTACCGATCTGCGCGACGAGTCAGACCGCAACGGAATGCGTATTGTAATCGAAGTGCGCCGTGATGCGAATGCCAATGTTCTTTTAAATAACTTATATAAACAGACCGCACTGCAAACCAGCTTTGGTATAAATATGCTGGCATTGGTGGACGGCCAGCCGAAAGTGTTGAACCTTAAAGAATGTCTGCATTATTACTTGAAACATCAGCAGGTCATCATCCGCAGAAGAACCGAGTTCGATCTTCGCAAGGCAGAAGCCCGTGCTCACATCCTCGAAGGACTAAGAATTGCGCTGGATCATCTTGATGAAGTCATCGCCCTTATCCGTTCTTCAAGAACAACAGAAATTGCGAGAGACGGCTTGATGGAGAAATTCTCTCTAAGCTACGAGCAGGCTCAAGCGATCCTGGAAATGAGACTGCAGCGTTTGACCGGCCTGGAGCGGGACAAGATTGAAAATGAGTATAAAGAACTCGTCGCTCTTATCGCCGAGCTGAAAGCCATCTTGGCAGATGAGGAAAAGATTCTCGAAATCATTCGTGAAGAGCTCATCGAGATTAAAGATCGCTTCAGCGATGAACGCCGTACGAACATTACGGTCGGCTTTGACATGATCGAGGATGAAGACCTCATTCCAAGAACAAACGTCGTCATTACTTTGACGAACAAAGGATACATCAAGCGGCTTCCTATCTCTACCTATCGTTCACAGCGGCGCGGTGGCCGCGGGATACAAGGGATGGGAACAGGTGAAGATGATTTCGTGGAACATCTCTTTACGACAAACTCTCATAACACGATCCTCTTCTTTACGAATAAAGGGAAGGTATACCGTCTGAAAGGTTATGAGATTCCTGAGATGAGCAGAACGGCGAAAGGAATTCCAATTGTCAATATGCTTCAAGTTGAACGTGAAGAGACGATTTCTGCTGTCATTCCTGTGGAAGAATTCGAGGATACATGGTACCTCAACTTTATGACAAGACATGGGATCACTAAGCGTTCCCCGCTTTCTCAGTTTGCGAATATCCGAAAAGGCGGACTGTTTGCCATCACGTTGCGTGAAGATGATGAGCTGATGGGCGTTAAACTGACAGACGGCAGCAAGGATATTATCGTCGGAACGAGTCAGGGAATGGCGATTCGCTATAAAGAGGACGATGTACGGTCCATGGGCCGTACAGCTGCAGGGGTAAAAGCGGTAACTCTCGGCGAAGATGATTATGTCGTCGGTATGGAAGTGCTTGATGAAACACAGGATGTACTGATTGTTACGAAAAAAGGGTACGGCAAGCGTACTCCAATGGAAGAATACCGACTGCAGTCACGCGGCGGTAAAGGAATCAAGACATGTAACATCACCGACCGGAACGGTGCGATCATCGCTCTTAAAACGGTAACGGATGAGGAAGATCTCATGATTATTACCGCGGACGGTATCTTGATCCGTATGAACGTGTCCGGAATATCATCCATGGGAAGAAATACTCAAGGTGTGAAATTAATCTCTATGCATGAAGGCAACCATGTAGCCACGGTAGCCGTTGTAGAAAAAGAGATCGAAGAAGATCTGGAAGAGGGTTCAGAAGATGAAACAGATGCCCCGGAAGCCACTGAGGCACCTGAAGAATCTTCAAATGAAAACGACACAGAAGAATAGGTTTGATAAAAAGAGGAAAATAATCATATATTTTCCTCTTTTTTATATGTAAAATGAAAGGGATTTCAGTTTAAATGAAGTGGGGAACCATGATGATCATTCATACTTCGGCGGCTCGAGCCGGCCAAGTCCTGGCTGCCGATCTATTCGGCCGCACCAATCATCCTATGATTAGAAAGAACACCGTCCTGACTGCTGAGCACCTGGACATTTTATCTTTATTCATGATCAAAGAGATCGAAATTCTCTCTGACACATCCGATAAAAAACAGGCAGCCGATCCAAATTCTCAAAAAAGCCAGTTAACACCAGATAACCCATCAAAGATGCACAGCCATTTTCTAACGCTGTATAAGGAAGCTGTAAAGCAGTATAAAGTACTGTTTACCAATTGGGAAGCCGGCGCTCCAATCGATGCGCTTTCTTTAAGGAAAGCTATCGTCCACGTTGTGGAAAAAGGGATGGATCACCCGGGAGAAATATCGAACATGCAGCAAATAACAAACAGAGACGATTACCTGGCGTATCATGCTGTGTCTTTGGCTGTACTCAGTGCTTTCATCGCCAGAAGACTTGGATATCCAAGGGGAGAATGCCTCCAGATCGGTATGGCCGGTGCGCTGTGCGACTGCGGCATGTCCAGAATATCACCGGCGATCTTAAAGAAAAAAGGTCCATTAAATCCTCAAGAGCTTAAAGAAATGAAGCAGCATTCCATTCATGGTTATAACTTGCTTAAAAAATTGCCTGCGATAAAAGAAGGTGTTCTTCTCGGGGTCCTGCAGCATCATGAACGTGAGGACGGTAGCGGCTATCCGCTCAAGGTCCCAGGTAGCAAGCTTCATCCCTACAGCCGCATCCTTGCCGTGGCGGATGTCTATCTTGCCATGACCTCGGAAAGATCATATCGGACAAAACTAAGCCCATTCAAAGTTATCGAATTAATGATGAAAGACCAATTCGGCCAGTTTGATCCTGGTATTATTCGGGTGATTACTGATGGACTCACTATATTTTCAGCCGGCAGCAAAGTAAGACTGTCGAACGGCCAGATTGGATTAATCGTTTTTAAGGAGGATTCATATCCTACAAGACCAATCGTTCAGCTTCATCAATCGGAGGATATTATCTCCTTAATGGAACGTAAGGATCTTTATATTGAAGAAACGCTTTATTATTAAAGGAATACAAGGGCATTCTGCGAGGGCAGAAGGTCTTTTTTTATGTTTACACTTTTTTATCAAAAAAATACTTGCAAAACAAATATTATAATGGTATATTTATTTAGCTTCTTGTTTCGCCTGTTTTATCGGCAAACTCCTGAAAAAACTTTTTCAGGAAAATGGTTGACTTAATAGATACTAGTATGGTATTCTAATAAAGTCGCCAAAACGAGCGGCAAAACAAAAATGTTCTTTGAAAACCAAAC
>NZ_JAUHLN010000016.1 GCF_030412265.1 Fictibacillus terranigra | reverse complement strand
GCGGTGTGTCCATCCCGGTCCTCTCGTACTAAGGACAGCTCCTCTCAAATTTCCTGCGCCCGCGACGGATAGGGACCGAACTGTCTCACGACGTTCTGAACCCAGCTCGCGTACCGCTTTAATGGGCGAACAGCCCAACCCTTGGGACCTACTTCAGCCCCAGGATGCGATGAGCCGACATCGAGGTGCCAAACCTCCCCGTCGATGTGGACTCTTGGGGGAGATAAGCCTGTTATCCCCAGGGTAGCTTTTATCCGTTGAGCGATGGCCCTTCCATGCGGAACCACCGGATCACTAAGCCCGACTTTCGTCCCTGCTCGACTTGTAGGTCTCGCAGTCAAGCTCCCTTGTGCCTTTACACTCTGCGAATGATTTCCAACCATTCTGAGGGAACCTTTGGGCGCCTCCGTTACGATTTAGGAGGCGACCGCCCCAGTCAAACTGCCCACCTGACACTGTCTCCGAACCGGATCACGGTTCAAGGTTAGAATTTCAATACAGTCAGGGTAGTATCCCACCGACGCCTCCATCGAAGCTGGCGCTCCGACTTCTCAGGCTCCTACCTATCCTGTACAAACTGTACCAAAATCCAATATCAAGCTGCAGTAAAGCTCCATGGGGTCTTTCCGTCCTGTCGCGGGTAACCTGCATCTTCACAGGTACTATAATTTCACCGGGTCTCTCGTTGAGACAGTATCCAAGTCGTTACACCTTTCGTGCGGGTCGGAACTTACCCGACAAGGAATTTCGCTACCTTAGGACCGTTATAGTTACGGCCGCCGTTTACTGGGGCTTCAATTCAGAGCTTCTCCCGCAAGGGATAACCCCTCCTCTTAACCTTCCAGCACCGGGCAGGTGTCAGCCCCTATACTTCGCCTTGCGGCTTCGCAGAGACCTGTGTTTTTGCTAAACAGTCGCTTGGATCTATTCACTGCGGCTCTCTCGGGCGGTTAACCCTACCAGAGCACCCCTTCTCCCGAAGTTACGGGGTCATTTTGCCGAGTTCCTTAACGAGAGTTCTCCCGATCATCTTAGGATTCTCTCCTCGCCTACCTGTGTCGGTTTGCGGTACGGGCACCTCTTTCCTCACTAGAGGCTTTTCTTGGCAGTGTAGGATCAGGGACTTCGGTACTGTAATTTCCCTCGCCGTCACAGCTCAGCCTTCACGATTGCGGGATTTGCCTCACAATCAGCCTTACTGCTTAGACGCGCATTTCCATTCGCGCGCTCTCCCTACCTTCCTGCGTCCCCCCGTCGTTCAAACGGAAAGGAGGTGGTACAGGAATTTCAACCTGTTGGCCATCGCCTACGCCTTTCGGCCTCGGCTTAGGTCCCGACTAACCCTGAGCGGACGAGCCTTCCTCAGGAAACCTTAGGCTTTCGATGGACAAGATTCTCACTTGTCTTTCGCTACTCATACCGGCATTCTCACTTCAAAGCGCTCCACCAGTCCTTCCGGTCTGACTTCACCGCACTTCGAACGCTCCCCTACCACTGTACCTGACGGTACAATCCATAGCTTCGGTGATACGTTTAGCCCCGGTACATTTTCGGCGCAGAGTCACTCGACCAGTGAGCTATTACGCACTCTTTAAATGGTGGCTGCTTCTAAGCCAACATCCTGGTTGTCTGGGCAACTCCACATCCTTTCCCACTTAACGTATACTTTGGGACCTTAGCTGATGGTCTGGGCTGTTTCCCTCTTGACTACGGATCTTATCACTCGCAGTCTGACTCCCGCGGATAAGTCTCTGGCATTCGGAGTTTGACTGAATTCGGTAACCCTGTGGGGGCCCCTAGTCCAATCAGTGCTCTACCTCCAGGACTCTAGCCGCGAGGCTAGCCCTAAAGCTATTTCGGGGAGAACCAGCTATCTCCGTGTTCGATTGGCATTTCACCCCTACCCACACCTCATCCCCGCACTTTTCAACGTGCGTGGGTTCGGGCCTCCATTCAGTGTTACCTGAACTTCACCCTGGACATGGGTAGATCACACGGTTTCGGGTCTACGACAACGTACTGTGGCGCCCTGTTCAGACTCGCTTTCGCTGCGGCTCCGCTTTCTCAGCTTAACCTTGCACGTTATCGTAACTCGCCGGTTCATTCTACAAAAGGCACGCTGTCACCCTGATATTTTCCGAAGAAAAAATCATAGGGCTCCAACTACTTGTAGGCACACGGTTTCAGGATCTCTTTCACTCCCCTTCCGGGGTGCTTTTCACCTTTCCCTCACGGTACTGGTTCACTATCGGTCACTAGGGAGTATTTAGCCTTGGGAGATGGTCCTCCCGGATTCCGACGGGGTTTCACGTGTCCCGCCGTACTCAGGATCCACTCAGGAGGGAACGAAGTTTCAACTACAGGGCTGTTACCTTCTTTGGCCGGCCTTTCCAGACCGCTTCATCTACCCCGTTCCTTTGTAACTCCATGTTGAGTGTCCTACAACCCCAGAGGGCAAGCCCTCTGGTTTGGGCTGTTTCCGTTTCGCTCGCCGCTACTCAGGAAATCGCATTTGCTTTCTCTTCCTCCGGGTACTTAGATGTTTCAGTTCCCCGGGTCTGCCTTCTCATATCCTATGTATTCAGATATGGATACCATCCCATTACGGATGGTGGGTTCCCCCATTCGGAAATCCCCGGATCAATGCTTACTTACAGCTCCCCGAGGCATATCGGTGTTCGTCCCGTCCTTCTTCGGCTCCTAGTGCCAAGGCATCCACCGTGCGCCCTTTCTAGCTTAACCTTTAACATGATCGCAAGATCATGGGTATTGCATAATCAGCGCACAACTAATGAATTAGTTGGCTTGTTTGGATGTTTCGTTATCTAGTTTTCAAGGAACATG
>NZ_JAUHLN010000015.1 GCF_030412265.1 Fictibacillus terranigra | reverse complement strand
TGTGAAAAAAGGTTAAACAGAATATGCCAAGATTCACCTCTTGCATTGCAAAAGGCATCAAGTTAAAATAGACATATCAATTTAACCTGTGGTGCTGACACAGGCCGAAAGTCGTTTCCGTTAGGGTGCTGGTAACACCTTAACATTGTGGAAACGGCTTTTTTATTTGTCCGAACTCTTAAGTTACTGATAATTTTATCTCTATTAAACTATCAACGCAAGAGTAAAATTCCATGATGTCCCGTAGTACCAATGCCTTGTAGGCTTCTAAAATTTCTCTGTATGGTTCTTTTATTCCATTTAAGGGTAATAACAAAGAAATTCCTCCTAACCACATATAATGGTATTATTTTCTATATATCGATTTGGAGGTAATAAACTTTTGGACGCTAAATTAACCATAGCTATTGTAAGTTCAATATTTGGTATATCAGGATGGGCAACTTTTTTATATAATCATATAACTCATATACCTAACATTAAGGGTAGAATCTTTTCACCTATTATGGGTCGGACCCAAATCGTCCAAAACGGTGAAAACAAAGATTTAACAACCTGTCTATTCTATCTATACCTAACAAACAAAAGAAAAACTGCTGTAAGGCCCTTAGATTTTGAAATGGAAATAACATTTACAGATGGCACCTCAGAAAAGCTACAAAGATTTTATGGAAACGGGATATATGAATTCACATTTACCTGGATAAATAACGAAATTATTAATCCTAATCTGAGAGAGAATCTAATCTATAAAAAGCCACAGGCAATAGAACCAAAAGAACCACTTCATGGTTTTGTATTGTTTGGCGGCAGCAAGGATCTATACGAAAGAAATAACAGAGAGGAAATAGCTACTTATAGACTTACTGTTATAGATGTATTTGGCGGAAGACATCTTATACAAGAAAGTAATATGGATCAAAAAGTTAACCTGTATTTGCTAAGTGACTTAGCGAACTTTGAACTTCCTACTACAAAAGGCACCCCCTGAACACATAGGGGTCCTTTTTTATGAATTCCTGACTAAATTTAACACCACTTGAACATAATGTGTATATACTATGACTATACATTAAGAAAGAATGGTGCTAAAATGAAGGAAACACAAGGAGGGATTATTGTGAAGATTCAAAAATGGGGAAACAGTTTAGGTCTCCGAATTCCAAGCAATCTCGCCCAAAAAATTGATATTGAACATGGAACTGAGGTAGAAATAACATTGGGAAATCAAGTACTTTTAGTAAAACCAGTCGTTAAAAAGCCAACGTTGGAAGAACTACTTGCAAAAATCACTCCAGAAAATAGACATAATGAAGCCGATTGGGGAATATCAGAAGGGAATGAACTTAATTAATGCCGATTGCAGGTCCAGATAGAGGCGATTTAGTCACCCTTAATTTCACTCCAAACGCAGGGCATGAACAAGCTGGGCATAGACCGGGTATTGTTTTATCTCCACAAGCATTTAATTTAGCAACAGGATTCGCAGTTGTTTGTCCTATAACTAATCAGCGCAAAGGGTATCCGTTTGAAGTCGAGCTACCTAGTGGCTCGATTTTTACTGGTGTCATACTTGCTGATCAGATTCGCAGCTTGGATTGGGGAGCAAGAGGTTTGAAAATAAAAGGAAAAGCAACACCAGAAACAGTTCAAGAGGTTTTTGACAAAGTACATACTTATCTTTAAAACTCCTTCCTTATGGATGTTTTTTTATCCGACTAACTCTAGTTAACATAAAGACAGTTCCCGGAACCAAGTAACCAAACAAAACCCTGAATTCGGCCAAATCAGCCGAAATTCAGGGTTTTGTTTGTGCGAAAGAGAGGGAAAAAGCACGGTTTCTGGAAGGGGCCTTATCTTCCATTTTCGTGGGTTCTCTCCGTTTCTCTATCCTATGGGTGATTTGACAATGGGTGCCCTATTCATGACAAATCCACCCACCTCGTTCGGGTTGAGTTAAGTCAATGAGGTCTAGCAATATCGCATTTTTGGAATTTACGAAACCTGTACAGAAAACGTAGACATCCTGATTGTCTAAAAGGTATTATTAAAATAAGGTAATATTCCATACCTTGGTGTTTGTGCCCAGATCTTCCATGGGGGAGATAAATACTGGGCACTTCAGAAGCTCTATTTAATTTACTGATGTTATTAACGGATGAAGAACATATTCGATTGTTTAAAGCCGGATGCTGGTTAGTTTCCCTGATGATCACTTCTTTATTTTCAATAGGACTCAATGCCGTTTCAGTTTCGGTAATTACAGCCGTCAAAATCCATTACTTAACGGGTAAAAAGACAAAAACACAAAAACACAAAAAAAAATGAACCTTTTTGCAGAAAGGTTCATCAGGTACTACTTAATTTTAAGCGCATTTTAAAAAGCTGATCTGGGCTTCATACACCAAAAATGGAATAAAATCGACAGTCGGATGTTAGCGCATCCGATTGTTTTATTTTACCCAATGGTTATTAACCTCATGCCAACATTAACATTAAGTTAATGTTAATGTTAATGTTAATATTCTACACCAATTATATCAAAAAGGTCACTCTGAGTGAACTTTTCCGAAAAAAAGTTTCAAATTGTAACCCTAAAAGGGTACTCTAGCGGTCTAAATCACTTCTTAGTCGATGAAATTTCAAATTGAAGTGCTCTACTTATATTTTTTAAATAAGTCCCAAAGCGCAAGTTCAATTATATCTTGCTTGTTTAATTTACGGCTCGTAGCAAATTGATCGAGCGCCTGTCCCACACTTTTATTCAGTGAGAGCGTCTTACGTACTTTGTCCTCGGCTTTAATCTCCTCATAAATCCGCAAATGTAGAGGCTTTACTGTGTCTTCTAAGGTCGCTGCTACGCTCGTATCTTTATGGTTTTTCCATTCCTGAAGCATCGCCCGTATATCATTTAATTCTGCCACGGTTAACTCTTTGCGTGGGGCAGGTGTCGCCTCTTGCGTTAATGATTTCTTATTCATTTCATCCTTATGCGTTATCAATACGTTATTGATTTCATCCTCGTGCGTTGCTCGTTTCTTATTCATGCGTTGTTTAGGCGTGATCGTGTTACTTTGTCTTTGATCGTAATCAAAAATACTCTTATGGGTGGGAGCTTCTCCTTCACCGGCATACTTCCAGTTGATCTCATTTCCGCCTTTATTCACGTGTTCATAGCCGGCTGTTTTCATGGCTGCTGTCAGACGCCGGTAGGACATTAACCCTGATGTATTGCCTTGTTCCGTGCTTAATTTTTTCAATTCCCCCCCGTTTTCCAAGTGCTTCATAATGTCACCAATTAGCATCCATTCACCGCCTTGCGTTGTTCATATCATCCTCATGCGTTGTTTACGCGTTGTCCATTTCATCCTAACACGTTATAGAGCTATTGTCTGTGCGAGTTAATGATACTTGGTACGTGAAGATTCAGTTTATTGCAACACAGCGTGTTTCTCAGCACACTACCCCTCGCCTTCTTATGCACCATTAACAATTTTTCAGGGTTAAACGCTCATTGACCAGGGAAATTGAGATGATGATGAGAAGGATAGAAAGAAGGTTACATGTGGCGGTTGTCCATGGTAAGCGCACCGTAGGGAGCATTAAGGAATGGACAACCTCTCGATCCCAGACCCTCTTGGTAGTGAACAAACGACCGTTTGTTCCTGCCACCCGGCGAGGGAGCCCCCGAAGAATCGGGGGTTGGGGGATTGAGGTTTTTATTGCGATCCAACGGGCGTCCGTTGGCGAGGTTTGGGCGAGGAGCCCAAGGTCTGCGGTCTTGCGGTTTTGATTTTAGCGTCGCAGACCACATGGAACTTTCGTAGAAAGTGTAATGTGCTACACTTTACCGTATAAAGTTTGCTCTCAAGCCTAGTTTCAGCGAATCTCTCTTGGAGGCGATAAGCATGAGTTTTGCGGTATGTCATATGGAAAAATACAAACGACAAGACGTGAAAGGCATCCAGTTTCATAACCAACGAGAACGAGAGAGTCACACCAATAGTGATATCAAACGCGACCAATCCCACTTGAATTATGATCTGTTACATCCCGAAAAGGTCGATTACACCCAACTCCTCAAACAACAATTGAAAGACCGTGTTCAGACCAACAAAAAAATCCGGAAAGATGCCGTCATGTTGTGCTCCTTTCTGATCACCTCGGACAAGCCGTTTTTTGAGGGCTTGTCCCCGGACGAGGAACAACGGTTCTTCAAAGAAAGTCTAGCGTTCTTTCAAAACCGGTACGGCTCAGAAAACATCGTGTATGCGACCGTGCACAAGGATGAAAAAACCCCTCATATGCATGTCGGGATGATCCCCATCACAGAAGACGGGCGACTGGCAGCCAAATCGTTTTTTGGCAAGAAAACCGAACTGAAACAAGTGCAGGATCAATTCCATCATCATCTTACCCAGGCCGGATTTTCGCTGGAACGGGGACTCTCCAGTGATCGAAAGCATCTCGAGACGGCCCGGTTCAAAGCGCAGACCACACGAGACGAAATTAAAACCTTAGAATCCACCTTAACCGAAAAACAGCACCAAAAAAAGGAATTGGAAGCAACCATTCAGGAAGTCGAGGAACGTTTGACCGTCCTAGAAGGAGATTTAAGAGACGTTTCGGAACATGGAAAACTTATAAGTCGAATCGAGGCCAAAAAGCCAATGATGAGCCGTGAGAGCGTTTTGATTAAGCAGGAGGACTTTGTTTCTTTGCAATTGATGGCAAAAAAGGTTCCCATCTTGGCGCGACAGGCAAATCAGCTGGAAAATGAAAATGAAAGTTTGAAAGAAAAGGTATCAGGATTAGAATTTCAAAAAGACACATTAAAAAAAGAAAACAACAAACTAAAGACCATGCTCAATAAAGTTCAACACTTCTTTAAGCAACATGATCTCTTTTCTAAATTTGATGAATTTTTGCAGCGTTTCTCAAAAGAAAAAGATCAAAAAATTGATCTTGATCGTTAACGGTTAAAGATCCTCGCCCAAAACCCCTTCTTTTCACTGTCGCTGCTCGCGGCCGTGGCTTTTTTTTGCTCTAAAAATTGCTTCATTGATTCCATTAATCGTTCATCCCGTTGCTGCAGCGTTTCTTCTACATACTGCTTTTGTTCCGCAACTTGTTTTCGCAGCTCCGCAATCTCTTCCTTTTGATCAACCATAATCTGCATAGCACTTCCCATTTGCTCCATGGCAGTTTGAAGTTGCACCGCATACTGATTTAGTTCATTTTTTGACTGCTGCTGCGCTACTGCGATTGGTTCTGCGGTTTCTTCTTCAACCTCAATATTCCTAGAAAAATCAAGGCTTAAACCACTCTCAATTTCTATTGCGGTAAGGTTGCGGTTAAATCCTTCCGCAATAAACCGCAACACTTCCACAGTCTCAGGACGATAGCGTTTTTTTCGTCCTTCTCCAACCGAAAACATAAAATCCGGAAAGCGATCACGATAATATCTAACCGTCGATTCAGCTATATCTAATTCCTTTGCCATTTCCGCAATGGTTAGTAATTTATCCATTTTAAATCCTCCATATCCAGAAGAAAAGTCAATATCTCTTTTCTACAGTAGTTCGATTATTCCTACCCACTTTTTACTGCTGCTGAATGACTGCGGTTAGCATGGCCGTTACCAAAACCCCTAGTTTAGCAGCATTTACAGCGATTGCGATTAGGTTGCGGTACAACTAAAATGGGGGTTCAATTTGTAACCTTTGCTTAAAAAAGTTCTCATTTTGAGAACTTTTTTAGTTTCATTTTAAGAACTTTTTATTGTATACTTCACTTATAGTGAAAATTAATAACTCATTAACTACTCATTAATGTTAGGTTAATGATCCTTTGGGTAAAATAAAAACAACCGATGCTCGCAACATCGATTGTTCTTATTTGATCATATTTCCGATTTTTGGTGTATGAAGCCCAGATTATATTTTTTCAGAATTTAAAACAAAAGTATTGCCTGATGAGCCTTTCTCGCAAAAAGGCTTATTTTTTTTGCTTTTTTCGGTTACCTTCAGTTAAATACCAAACTTTGATTGCCGTAATTACTGAAACCGAAATAGCATTAAATCCTATGGAAAACAGAGATGTCACGATAAGAGATAACAACCACCAACGGGCCTTAAACAGTCCGATATGTTCGTCATCAGTTAACAATAAAAGATTATATAAAGCTTCTAGAGTATCCAGAATTATTCCCCCTTAAAGATCTGGACACTCATCACCAAGGTACGGAAATTACTACCTACGTTTCATTTTAAAGGTAAAACAATAGCTCTGTCTATTCATTTGTCGACAATTTCGCCAAATAAATGCAGATAAAATAAAAAAAAACCGAGAAAATCTACCTCCAATTTTTTATTTAGAAATGTGACGATTTTCCCCCTGTACTCGGAACATAAATAAAAGGGAAAAACTGCTGCTGAATAACTACTGTGTTATCATTTCAGTTATTAAAATCCCTAGATATAACAACATTTACAACGATTGATTAGGTTGCGATAACAACTTAAATTCATGGCTTCGCCAGGAAGTTCACTTTACGATAAGGTGATGGATAACTCTATCGAGTTACCCACACCATTATTCGTAAAGATGAACTTATATACTCCTCAAACACCCTAATAATATCAATCATCCTTTTCTTCATGACTCATTCTCATTTTGCTGCTAAGCAAAATATTTTTTATGAATAAAGAAGTCAAAACCATTGCTTTTGGTTTTGACTTTTGACTGAATGGTGGGAAAATATGGAAACGGCTGGAGGCAGACTTTTCCCCTAAACATGCAAGTGCAAAAAATAGCTCAAGCATGTTTAGGAGGAGAAAGCTGCTACGATTTATGTATGGATGCTGTACTGAATGTACGGTCAATCTGGTATCCGTATGTATGACCCTTCTTTCGCTTTCGATTATCCATCGTCCAAGGCTTTCTACATACAAAATCGCCCCTGTATGCGTATTCTGCCCTGGATCCCTGTGCCGAAGCACAACGATTACCGCCCGAACCGTTTGCTTTCGCTGGCCGTCCGCGCCTAGACCCACACACGGCAAAGAAGGAAATCCGTTGGTTGTGTGGCGCTGGATTTTCTGCATCGGCTCAGCTAACCGGTCAAGTTTTATTTAGAGACGTGTTATTA
>NZ_JAUHLN010000014.1 GCF_030412265.1 Fictibacillus terranigra | reverse complement strand
GTTTGGTTTTCAAAGAACATTTTTGTTTTGCCGCTCGTTTTGGCGACTTTATTAGGATACCACATCGGCACCTATCAAGTCAACAACTTTTTTTAAAAAAGTTTTTTCGGTTACTGACTTAGTCAGCAAGCAAAAGAAGCAGCTCAATTAATATACCACCTTTATTAGAACGTTGCAAGAGTTTTTTCGAAAATAAAAAAGAAATCCTCTGATGCCGAACAAATGCTCAGCAGCAAGAGGATTATCCTACAATAAAATATTGAATGGCAGCGAGCGAAGCAAGCCCTGGCAAACCAAGCAGCCCTGATATGAAAACAGTAGCAGCATTGATCGGCACATGTATGTCATAGGAGGCACCAGCAGTGTTTAAAAAGAATAACAGCAGTGCACCGATCGATAATCGGATGAGCAGCTGACCTGTCCATCTTAAAGGTTTTAACGGTGCTCCGATCAGCAGGAGCAGCAGAATTGCGCTGCCGAGAATGGATATGACCATCACGGGTTCCATAGTTATCATCCCCCAGTTTCTTTTATAGTAAATGTATGGGGGATGTCCCAAAAAAAGAACAGGAAGACTTATTTCAGCCTTCCTGTTGTTACTTTTCTTATTTTAGCCTCTTTTAAGAGGAACAGATACTTGGCCTCAGCCAGCTTAAGTTCATATATGACTTGTTCAGAAGGCTCGACGCTTCTTTCCACCAAATCTTTCTGGTGTGCCCATACTGATTTGACTTGTTGGAGAGTTTCTAGAAGACGTTCATCCCCTGCTTTTCTTAAACGTCCTTTTCGGGAGAAAAACATGCTGTATGTCTCCTTTTTATTTAAATTTCACGTCTGCCTTCCATCGCTTTAGACAGGGTTACTTCGTCGGCATATTCGAGATCTCCGCCTACTGGCAGCCCATGGGCAATCCTAGTGACCTTTATGCCGGTCGGCTTCAGCAGACGGGCGATATACATGGCCGTCGCCTCTCCCTCTATATTCGGGTCGGTAGCGAGAATGATTTCCTGAATCGTGTCATCGGCAAGGCGTTTTAACAGCTCGGCGATCTTAATATCCTCCGGACCGATTCCTTCTATTGGAGATATGGAGCCGTGCAACACGTGATAAAGACCTCTAAAGTCCTTCATTTTCTCCATGGCTATCACATCTTTGGAATCATGGACGACACAGATCGTGGTACGGTCCCTGCTGGAATCGTCGCAGATCATACATGGATCGCGGTCTGTAATATGAAAGCAGTTGGAGCAATAGATCAAATTCCGCTTGGCGTTCACGAGGGCTCGGCCGAAATCGAGCACGTCGTCTTCACGCATCTCTAATACGAAAAATGCCAGACGGACCGCCGTTTTTGGCCCGATCCCTGGCAATTTCATAAAGCTGTCGATCAGCTTTGATATTGGCTCTGGGTAATGCATGTTCCGCCCCCTAGAATAATCCCGGTATGTTTAACCCTTTAGTGAATTTACCCATATCCTGGGACACAAGCTCATCAACTTTTTTCAAGGCATCGTTCGTTGCTGCAAGCACTAGGTCTTGAAGCATTTCGATATCTTCCGGATCAACTACATCCTCTTTAATATTTACTTCGAGTACTTCTTTATGGCCGTTGGCAATAACCGTTACCATCCCGCCCCCTGCAGTTCCTTCAGCTTTCTTATCCTTAAGGTCCTCCTGGGCTTTTGCCATTTCCTTTTGCATCTTCTGCATTTGTTTCATCATATTGTTCATGTTTCCGCCGCCACGCATCATACGTATCGTCCTCCTAAATATTATTCTTTTATTTCAATCAATTCTTCACCAAACAGCTTTTTGGCTTCCGCAATTAAAGGATCCTCGGCTTCAGCCTGGCTGTTGCTGTCCCCTCGCTGCTGCTGCTGGATGAATTCTTTTTTTACAGTATCCCATTCCGGCTGCAGGATGGTTAACATCGTTAGGGACTTCCCTATTGTACTATAAATGACACCCTCCACACAGCTTCGAATATTGTCGGATGACGCCATTTGGCTGTGGATTTCATGCTGGAATGACAGCAGGACATCCTGATCGGAGCAAGCTACCGGCTCAGCGCCGGATAAAAGGGCATAGACGCTCACTTTCTCCGACTTTATCTTTTCCATAATCGTTCCCCAATTGTTTTTCAACTGGATCAGATTTGGTTTTGAAGCTTTTTTCAGCATTTCCTTTACACGGCCTGTATTTGTACCGCTTCCCCTGCCAGCCGTCCGGAACGTTTTCTTTTCTTGGACAGCAGGAGCGGATGAATCCGGCGGAGCCATTGCTACGCCTTTTTCTTTTAGTTCCTTCACCTGCTGCTCGAGTACTTCTATTTTTTTCAGAAGCTCCTGTCCCGCTCCCGCAGATTCTTGGCGTTCTTCCTGACAGATCTTAATCAGGGAAAGCTCAAGAAAGATTTTAGGATGGTTCGTCCACTTCATTTCCTGCTGTGACTGGTTAAGAAGCTCGATCACTTTGTAGATCCAGGTGCGGTCCGTTTCCTGGGACAGCTCCTTAAATTCTTCATCCACTTTGACGCGGTCCAGCACTTCTTCCAATCCTGGTGCCGTCTGATATAAAAGCATGTCGCGGTAATAATAGATCAAGTCCGTAATAAACCGGACCGGGTCTTTTCCTTCTGCCATCAGCCGCCCGGCGACCTGCAAAGCTTTAGCTACATCCTGTTCTTTGAATGCTTTTGCCATTTGTGATAGGAATCCCTGTGAAACGGCTCCGGTTACCGCAAGCACATCTTCCACTCTGACTTCATCTTCACTGTAGGATATCGCCTGATCGAGCAGACTGAGCGCATCCCGCATACCGCCTTCTGCCGCCCGGGCCAGCAGATGCAAAGCATCATCATCTGGGACAATGCGGTTGGAGTCGAGGATCGTTTTCATCCTGTCCACGATCGACTGGCTGGAGATCCGTTTAAAATCGAACCTTTGGCACCGTGAAATGATCGTCAGCGGAATTTTATGAGGCTCTGTTGTTGCGAGAATAAAGATAACATGCGGAGGCGGTTCTTCCAGCGTCTTTAGCAATGCGTTAAATGCCCCGGTGGATAGCATGTGAACCTCGTCAATAATATACACCTTATATCGGACCGCTGACGGTGCGAATTTTACTTTGTCACGGATATCACGGATGTCGTCTACCCCCGTATTGGATGCCGCATCGATCTCCAAAACATCAGAGATGGATCCGTTCGTGATTCCTAGACAGTTATCGCACTCATTGCACGGTTCCGCTGTAGGAGCCTTTTCACAGTTCACAGCTTTAGCAATGATCTTTGCAGCACTCGTTTTTCCCGTTCCCCGCGGGCCTGAGAATAGATAGGCATGGGAAAGCTTGTCTTGCATCAGTGCGTTCTGGATTGTCTTGGTGATATGTTCCTGCCCGACCACATCATGAAAGGACTGCGGCCGCCAGACACGGTAAAGCGCTTGATAGCTCATCCCATGCCCTCCTTCATTCATTCGTCAATTTATTCTACTCCTATTATACTGAAAACAAACAAAAAACTCACCCCATAAGGAGTGAGTTGTTGTATGAATATATAAAATGCCGCGCACCTCTCTTTGGTGTAGCCAACCTATGCGTTACGCAAGCAGTTAGCTCGATCCAGGCTGCCCCACGGCACACGAAGATGACCACTTACTGCTGCTTCCTTCCGGACCTGACAGGGTTCATGGGTCTCCGTTGCGCAGGACCCGAATGTCAACACCACTTACTTGCGTCAGACCATACGCAGGACTAACCGAGGAGAGGAATTCAGCCTCGCTACAGCGGATTGCGAGTACAGGGCACCGCTACCTCCCCGCCTAGCGCGACAAAGTGTATAACGTTTTTAGGCACATAACAAATGTGCAAGATTAAGTATACAACGCCGGCGCTAAAAAATCAACCCGCACCAGATATTCCCATCAAAACCTGTTCTGGCCGTTTTGACTTTTTTTCTTTTCCTTATTGCGTTTTCGCAGTCCCCTGAAAAAAGCAGACAGCATCTCGCTGCACTCCTGCCCGCGCACATCTGAAATCACTTCGCACTGGTGATTGAAGCGCTCCTCCTGCAAAAGGTTCATCAGGGTTCCTGCACAGCCGCCTTTTGGATCTGGTGCACCATAGACAACTCGTTCGACTCTTGAGAGCACGATAGCCCCTGCACACATAGCGCAGGGCTCGAGGGTAACATACAGTGTGCTCCCGGTAAGCCGCCATGCCCCTTTTGTCTTGCATGCTTGATCAATAGCGATCAGTTCAGCATGGGCAACTGCGCGATGCTCAATTTCACGGCGGTTATAAGCGGCAGCGATGACCTCATCTCCCATGACCAGTACTGCGCCTATGGGAACTTCACCGAGTTCCTCTGCTTTTCTAGCCTCATTTATGGCCAGTGACATGTAATGTCCATCTTTTTCGTTTTGAAGCATCGTTTCGACTCCATAATGTTATTTTATGTGATTATACAAAAGGTTTGGCCAATAATAAAGAAAGGAATAGTTATGTGCTAAACAGATTGTAAAGGAGTGGAGTTCACATGTCCCCATCTTATCCACCAGTTGCTCTCCTTATTATCGACGTTATCAATGATTTTGATTTTCCAGAAGGCCACATGCTTATTGACCAGGCCCTGCCTATTGCCCCCAATATCGGTCATCTGAAAAATAAATCAAAAGAGAACGGCATTCCAGTGATCTATGTGAACGATAATTTTGGAAAATGGCAGTCGGACCGAAAAAAACTCGTGAATTACTGTTTGAAAAAAGACGGGAAAGAATTTGTCGGCCAGCTCGTTCCTGAGGATGATGATTTTTTCATTATTAAACCCATGCATTCCGCTTTTTTTTCAACACCATTATCCACGCTTCTGCATGATATGAAGATAACAACCTTAATCCTCGCAGGCTTGGCAGGCAACATCTGTGTCCTCTTCACGGCAAACGATGCATTCATGCGTGATTTTACGCTCTATGTACCGGAAGACTGCTCAGCTTCCAACATTGCTGAGGATAACGAACGCGCCCTCATTTTAATGAAAAACACATTGAGAGCTGATACTTCTGTCAGCCATGAGCTTAACTTAAAAGAAATCATAAAAGAGGCGGAACAGAATAAGAAACGAACCATTCTATAGAAAGAAGAACATTTCAATTTAACAGTATTTTATTCTATTCCCTCTGCCCTTCATATGCTACAATATTTTCTGTCTGTTATTTTTTTGTAATTGAAATTAGGGAGGAAAAGCAGGATGAGTTCTACCCCCTTTATTGCAGTTGAAGGGCCGATTGGTGTTGGAAAAACATCATTAGCAAAAGCCATCTCAGAACATTATAAATTTAAGCTGTTAAAAGAGATTGTTGAAGAAAATCCGTTCTTAGGAAAATTTTACGATAACATCGAGGAATGGAGTTTCCAGACTGAGATGTTCTTCTTATGCAACCGATACAAGCAGCTTGAAGATATACAAACACACTACTTAAATCAAAAAATTCCGGTTGTGGCTGACTATCATATTTTTAAGAACCGTATCTTTGCGGGCCAGACACTCGCCTCCAATCACTATCATAAATACATGCAGATTTTCGATATTCTCACGAAAGACATGCCTGTACCGAACATGATCATCTATTTGAACGCCAGCCTGGATACGCTCCTGGAACGAATAGAGCTTCGGGGCAGAAATATAGAGAAACAGATTGACCCATCATACTTAATGAGGCTCATCAATGATTACGAAATGTTTATGGCGGCTTTTCAAAACGAGCATCCTGAAATCCCTGTTCTCTCCTTTAACGGTGATGAACTGGACTTTGTCTCTCACAGCAGTGATAAAGAAAAGATATTTGCTGCGATTGAAGCCACCTTGCATAAAGGAGAACTGACTCGATGAATTTAGCTGAAAAATACAACATTCCCTCAGATGCAGTCATCACGGTTGCAGGTACGGTCGGAGCCGGTAAATCAACTCTGACTTCCGCTCTCGCTCAAGGCCTGAACTTCAGAACATCCATGGAAAAGGTCGACAACAATCCTTACTTGGATAAATTTTATAAAGATTTTAAGCGCTGGAGCTTCCATCTTCAGATTTTCTTTCTCGCGGAACGCTTCAAAGAGCAGAAGAGAATGTTTGAATATGGAGGGGGCTTTATTCAAGACCGTTCCATCTATGAGGATACAGGCATCTTTGCCAAAATGCATTACGATAAAGGAACGATGTCCGAAGTCGATTATGACACGTATACGAGGCTTTTCGAAGCTATGGTCATGACACCTTATTTTCCTCATCCAGACGTTCTCATTCATCTCGAAGGATCGCTTGAAGATATTTTACAGCGTATTAAACAGCGCGGACGTCAGATGGAGCAGGATACACCCGTTGAATATTGGGAAGAGATGTACGAACGCTACGAGCAATGGATCTCCAATTTCAGCCTCTGCCCGGTTCTTCGCCTGAACATCAATGATTATGATCTGCTTCATGATCCTGAATCCCTTGAAAGAATCGTGGCAAAGATCGGTCAAAAAATTGAAGCCAAGAGAGAAGTAAGGCTATAAAAAAGCGCCTCCCGTTATACAGCGGAAGGCGCTTTTTTATGTTCATATTGCTTTTAGAAATTAAAAAAAAAAACATCTGCACAACCGCAGATGTTGAAATTATGTATGGAGGAGGTAGAGGGATTCGAACCCCCGCGGGCTGTTACACCCCTGTCGGTTTTCAAGACCGATCCCTTCAGCCGGACTTGGGTATACCTCCATGTGTCTTACTGACAAAAATAATAGTACCATATGGTGAGATTTCATGTCAATACTCATTTGTAAAAAAATAAAAAAGGAAGGAACGGATCCTTCCTTTTCCCTTTTTACTTGATTACTTCTTTATTCCCCATGTACGGACGGAGTACTTCAGGGATCACGATAGAACCGTCTTCCTGCTGGTAGTTCTCAAGGATGGCTGCAACCGTACGTCCGATGGCAAGCCCGGAGCCGTTCAATGTGTGAACAAATTCTGGCTTACCTTTCGCTTCACGGCGGAAACGAATTTGTGCTCTTCTCGCCTGGAAGCTTTCAAAGTTAGAACAAGAAGAAATTTCACGGTATGTTCCGTAGCTTGGCAGCCATACTTCAATATCGTACTTCTTCGCCGCTGTAAACCCAAGGTCAGCGGTACACATGCTCAGCACGCGGTATGGAAGCTTTAACAGCTGTAGAATCTTTTCAGCATGGCCCGTTAATTTTTCAAGCTCTTCATAAGAATCTTCAGGCTTAACAAATCGGACAAGTTCAACTTTATTAAACTGATGCTGGCGGATAAGGCCGCGTGTATCGCGTCCTGCAGAACCTGCTTCAGACCGGAAACAAGCACTGTAAGCGACATAACCGATCGGAAGTTCTTCTGCTGTTAAAATCTCATTACGGTGTAGGTTCGTTACCGGTACTTCTGCTGTCGGAACCAAAAAGTAATCTTCTTCACGAATTTTAAAAGCGTCTTCTTCGAACTTTGGAAGCTGTCCTGTACCTGTCATGCTTTCTCTATTCACCATGTAAGGAGGCAGAATCTCAGTATAGCCGTGCTTATCTTCATGGTAATCCATCATAAGGTTGATCAGTGCACGTTCTAGTCGGGCCCCCGCTCCCTTATAAAAAGCGAAACGGCTTCCCGTTACTTTAGCGGCTCTTTCAAAATCGACGATGTCAAGGTCTGTCGCCAAATCCCAGTGAGCTTTAGGTTCGAACGGAAACTCTTTAATATCTCCCCAATGGCGCACAGGCACATTATCATCCTCTGTTTCACCGATCGGAACACTCTCATGAGGAAGGTTCGGCAAGGTGAGCATCAGGTGGTTTAGATCGTCTTCTACCGTGCGCAGCTCGTCATCAATGGCCTTAATCCGGTCGCCCACCTCGCGCATCTCTGCGATCAAGTGATCGGCATCTTTCTTTTCACGTTTAAATTCCGCAACCTGTTTGGATACTTCGTTTCGATTGGACTTTAATGTTTCAGTCTCGCCGATCAATTCACGGCGCTTTTCATCCAACTCAACAAAACGATCCAAGCCGGTTAAGTCTTCTCCCCGTTTGCTTAATTTTTCTTTAACTTCATCAAAATTCGCTCGAACATATTTTAAATCAAGCATGTTCCTTCCTCCTTTATTCAATAACCTTGCCGACAGAACCCATATAGCTGAAGAAACCCATCGCTTTGCCAAGCAGCCGAACAAGAAGCGAAAAGTTCGAGGACCGGAGAACCAAAGCCAACGAAGAAATTTGCAGCTATTGTTCGGCGTAAAAAAACACAAAAAACTCCCGTCCCAAAAAGGGACGAGAGTTAACCCCGCGTTGCCACCCTAGTTGCAGGAAAAAACCTGCCACCTTGTCATTGATAACGGACAATGTATACCGGGAAAGCTTACGTAATTTCGGCCTTCCACTCAAGGATGGATTCACAAATGACTTTGGTCGGTTTTCACCAGCCACCGACTCTCTGGGCAAAGATCATTTTGCTACTGGTTCCTGTCAGCGATTTTAACAAATAATGTTTGTATAGTAATGTACAATATTTCCCGCTTTTATGCAATAACCTTTTTCTTTTCGGCTACCATCTCTACAAAGAACTGGTGAAGGCGGTAATCGTCTGTCAATTCCGGATGGAAGGCAGCACAGAGGAAATGCCCCTGTTTCGCCGCAACGATACGGTCGTTGTGAACAGACAGGACTTCAACTTCTTCTCCAACTTCCACAATGTAAGGTGCTCTGATGAATACGCCATTGACGTCATCACCTACTCCTTTAATTTCCAAGTCGGCTTCAAAGCTGTCCACCTGCCGTCCGAATGCATTTCTTTCTACTGTCATATCAATGAGTTCAAGATGCGCACTTTCTTGCCCCTGAATTCGTTTCGCCATCAGGATCAGACCTGCACACGTACCGAACACCGGCTTCTCTTGTGCGAATTTCTTTAAAGGTTCCATGAATTCATATTTATCGATCAAACGTCTCATGGCCGTGCTTTCTCCACCCGGGATAACGAGGCCGTCTAAGTCGTTTAGCTCTTCAATACGCTTTACGCTTACTGCTTCTGCTCCGCTTTCTTGCAGCGCTCGGATATGTTCTCTTACAGCGCCTTGCAGCGCAAGAACACCAATTTTAGTCATGATGTCGGCTTCCTTTCTTACCAGCCTCGCTCCTGCATACGGTCTCCAGGAAGAAGCGTGGAGATTTCGATTCCTTTCATTGCAGTTCCGAGTCCTTTGGATAGGTTAGCAATCAGCTCGTAGTCTCTGTAATGAGTGGTTGCTTCAACAATCGCACGTGCAAATTTCTCAGGGTTTTCGGACTTGAAGATACCGGACCCAACGAAAACTCCGTCTGCGCCCAATTCCATCATCAGGGCTGCATCCGCAGGAGTAGCCACGCCGCCAGCCGCAAAGTTAACAACAGGAAGTCGCCCCTCTTTTTTGATTTGAAGAAGAATTTCATACGGTGCACCAAGGTTTTTAGCTTCAGTCATGAGTTCATCTTCGCTCATCGCAGATACCTTGCGGATTTGGCCCTGAATCATTCGCATATGGCGGACAGCCTCAACGATGTTGCCTGTTCCAGGCTCACCCTTAGTACGAATCATGGAAGCACCTTCACCGATGCGTCGGGATGCTTCTCCAAGGTCACGGGCACCACACACGAAAGGCACTTTAAAGTCACGTTTGTTTAAGTGGAATACCTCGTCCGCTGGAGTCAGTACTTCACTCTCATCAAGATAATCTACACCCATCGATTCTAGAACGCGTGCTTCTACGATGTGGCCGATTCGAGCTTTCGCCATGACGGGGATACTGACTGCATTCAGTACTTCCTCTACGATTGTAGGATCCGCCATGCGCGCTACACCACCCGCTGCACGAATATCTGCTGGAACTCGCTCTAACGCCATAACTGCTACTGCGCCTGATGCCTCGGCAATTTTTGCTTGCTCTGCGTTGATAACGTCCATGATGACGCCGCCCTTTTGCATTTCAGCCATTCCGCGTTTTACACGATCTGTACCTGTCTTTAACATGCTACATATCCCCCTGTTTATTTATTTACTCAAGTTTGAGTTTTTTTAATAATTAAATTCTCATTCATTTTAACGTAAAACCAATAAATTCGCTAGGGTTTAAAAAAATACTCTTCAAAAGCGATGCTTTTGAAGAGTATTCTACAGCGTTAAAACCAGCCCTTCACAGTTTCAACTGCCGAATCCCAGACACCGCCAAAGAAATGGCCAGTACCTCTCATGGCAAGAACAAACCAATTGGCCTTTTCTACTGCCTTAGTCGTTACCACATTAGCTTGTCCTTTACCAGATCCATCATTCAGCAGATAACCGTGATCCTGATCTTTACCAGTATATTTCAGTTGTATATGGCCGATTGTTTCTCCTTTTTTTAGAGGAGCCTTCAATTTGCCGTCTTTATCCAAGTGCTTTTTGTCGATGACCAGCACCGGTTTGTAATTTTCCTTTTCGCCTCGTTTAACAAGCATTGAAACCGGTTCTTTAGTTGCAATGGCCACTTCCTTTTCTTTACCTTGAATGACCGGAAGTGTTTTTTGCTTTTTCAGCTGATAGCCTTTAGGAAGAAGCGTTTCTTTTGTATAATTGGAAAAACCGTAATCAAGCAATTGTTTCGTCTCACCGAATCGGCCTTCATAGCTGTTCGACTTCATGAGAACAGAGATCAATCTTGTTCCATCTTTTTTCGCTGTAGCAGCAAAAGAATAGCCTGCATTATCGGTAGTACCCGTCTTAAGCCCATCGACTCCCTTATACCCATAAACGAGGGATGGAAGCATCCAGTTCCAGTTCTTCATCATGATCTTATCGTCAGTATTGGGACGGAACCATTTGGATGGAATACTTGCAGTTTTCAAAACTTCAGGATAGTCACTGATCAATTTGAAAGCAAGAATCCCTACGGATTTTGCGGACATCTTATTCTCGTCCGTCTTGCCTCCAACAGAATCATACCCTTGAAGGTCATTGTTGTTCAAACCTGTACTGTTAACAAAACGAGCATCCGTAATGCCCATCTCTTTAGCTTTTGCGTTCATCATTCCTACAAACTTAGCCTCTGAACCAGCCACAAGCTCCGCCAATGTAATAGAAGCTCCATTTGCAGAATAGATGGCCATTGCTTCATAAAGTTCTTTTACTGAATATTTATAATCCGATCGTAATGGTACATTAGAAAGATCTCTGTTTTGGGAAATTTTATGTGCATATTCACTTATACCTGTTTTTTGATCCCATTGAATTTTGCCTTTTTTAATCGCTTCATTGACCAGGTATTCAGTCATCATCTTAGACATACTGGCTGGTGGCAATACTTGCTCGGCTTTCTTTTCGTATAAAATCTTACCTGTATCTCCATCTACTAAAATCGCGGTCTCCGACTTATTCTTTAAATCAGGAGCAGCGCTTGCTTTTTCTGAATATCCAAACATACTGGCTGATAGCATAGAAACCATGACAGCTGAAAAAGTAAATTCTTTAATTTTGTTGCCGAACAAAACTGACACCTCCATACAATTTACACACAAACGTAATTGTACCATAGCAATATGCAAAAAAATAGACAGAGGAATGACCTCTGTCCACTTTTTTAATAAAATCGAACTTTAGACTGAATAATTTGGTGCTTCTTTGGTAATTTGTACTTGATGCGGATGGCTTTCTCTTAGCCCGGCACCAGTAATTTTCACGAACTTAGAATGATTCTGAAGATCGTCTAAGGTTGGTGTACCGCAGTATCCCATACCAGAACGGATCCCGCCGATCAGCTGGAACAGCGTATCCGCCAACGGCCCTTTGTAAGGGACTCGTCCTTCAATACCTTCTGGGACAAGTTTTTGATTATTTTCCTGGAAATATCGGTCGCGGCTTCCTTGCTCCATCGCTCCAATAGATCCCATTCCGCGGTAAACTTTAAATTGGCGGCCCTGATAAATTTCCCGCTCTCCGGGGCTCTCCGTTACTCCCGCAAGCAAGCTTCCAAGCATAACCGCATTTCCTCCAGTAGCAAGAGCCTTTACAATGTCTCCAGAATATTTAATTCCGCCGTCAGCAATGATCGGGATGCCATGCTTGCGGGCTTCTGTTGCGCAGTCATAGATAGCCGTAATCTGGGGCACACCTACACCGGCGACAACGCGGGTCGTACAGATCGATCCTGGCCCGATACCGACTTTAACTACACTTGCTCCAGCTTCGATCAAGTCTCTTGTCGCCTCTGCTGTCGCAACGTTACCAGCAATAATGGTCAGGTCAGGATATTTAGCGCGGACTTCTTTAACTTTAGTCAGTACACCTTCAGAATGGCCATGTGCGGTATCGATAACAATAGCGTCTACTCCCGCTTCAACGAGTTTGTCAATGCGCAGCATTGCGTCTTTTGTTACCCCAACTGCAGCACCAGCAAGCAAGCGCCCTTGGCTGTCTTTTGCAGAATTCGGGAACTCGATGACCTTTTCAATATCTTTAATCGTGATCAGCCCTTGAAGTGTACCTTCACTATCAACCAATGGCAGCTTTTCAATCTTATGCTTTTGAAGTAAAAGCTCTGCTTCTTTTAGGGTTGTACCTACTGGGGCTGTTACAAGGTTTTCTTTCGTCATAACATCGGAAATCTGAATGGAGTAATCTTCAATAAAACGAAGGTCACGGTTGGTGAGAATGCCTACAAGCTTCTTATGGTCATCAACAATGGGAACACCGCTGATTCTGTATTTACCCATAAGATGTTCGGCATCAAACACTTGGTGGTCAGGTGTCAGGTAGAATGGATCAGTAATAACACCGCTCTCAGAACGCTTTACTCTGTCCACTTGTTCTGCCTGCTGTTCGATCGACATATTTTTATGGATGATTCCTAATCCGCCCTGGCGAGCCATGGCGATTGCTAATTCTGCTTCCGTTACCGTATCCATCCCAGCACTGATTATCGGAATGTTTAACTGTACAGTATCCGAAAGACGAGTCTTCAATGAAACATCTTTTGGCAAAACAGATGATTTTGCCGGTACTAACAGCACATCATCAAACGTTAATCCTTCTTTTTCAAACTTGCTCTCCCACATGCATACTCCACCCTTCTCTTCAATTAAGTTCCTGAAAAATATTATTTGTAGATTAACAACTGGATAAACTACTGTCAAGGAAGGAACAATAAGTCTAACTTTTCAAAAAATACCATGGGGGTCAGCGCCTTATGTCAGACGAATATACCTGGTCATTATATTACAGTTTTTTCTCCTCCAGCAGGGCGCAAAAATTCCTTTATGATCGCTACGGAAACGCTGAATTTGAGCAAGCAGAAAGCAAAAGCTATCAGAACTGCTACCCTTTTATTTACTTCTTGGAGCATGGCAAAAAATACTATGACCTGGCAGGCAAAGCACCAGCAGAACTTCAGCCCGTTCTGTTGTTCTATGGCATGATTCAGTTGCTCAAGGCCTGTATCCTGACCGTAGACCCTGATTATCCGGAAAACAGTTCAGTACTGGCGCACGGTGTTACCACGAGGAAGCGTAAAAAGAAATATTATGAGTTTCTGCAGGATGAAGTGAGAATCCAGAGAAGCGGGCTTTTTAATCATTTCTCCTCCAAATTGTTTCATGTGAAACATGCAGAAGGCGAAAAACTGAAGATGAACGATATTATGGTGCTTATTCCTGAATTAAAGGACCTTTTTTTACACGTCCAAAATGAAGATATAAATGTGCAGGTTCTGCGAAACGAGCAAGAGCTTACCATTCCCATTGAAGTTCTTGATGGTCTTCATATGAACACGGAAAGATTCATTTCCTTCCTCAATGAAAACCCGGAAATCTGCTTTCAGCTCTTGAAAGAAACAAAGGAGCATATCATCGTCCATTCATCCAAGGAACTTCATCCGCTTCAATGTGAACCGTTCAGCTACCACCATAACGGGTCCTATTACCTCTACAGCAGCCGAAGAGAGATAAAAGAGCTGAATGAATGCATGATTCATTACGCTGTTCTATATAACCTGAGTATGCTATGCCGATATGAAACCGAGTGGTGGAGTGATATCTTTCATTCTTATACGACCAATGACCTTCCCTTTATAAAGGAGTTTTTATCCATAACACGTACTAAAATTCCATTTTTGCTTGGACAGTTCCTGCAGCTGAAAGGATGAGCAGGAGATTATTATACTCACCTGACTCATTGTTGGAGAGCGCGAGTGAGGCGGTCTTCTGTGGTTGGAGTGGATCGTTCCCTTTAGCTTGAATGGATCGCGTAACCTGCAGGGTTGGACGGTTTACATGCGGGTTTCGCCCGTTTACATGCCACTTTGAAGAGTTTACATGCGGGAATGGACACTTTACGTGCGACTTTGCTGCGTTTACGTGCCAA
>NZ_JAUHLN010000013.1 GCF_030412265.1 Fictibacillus terranigra | reverse complement strand
ATTGTAAAATCCCTGACTTACCTGGCTTTTGTTTGGTTTTCAAAGAACATTTTGTGTCAAACTTCACCGTTTATGCTGTCGTTTGCCGTCGCTCATTGGCGACTTTATTATCTTACCACGCTGCCTTTAAGCTGTCAACATTCTTTTTTAAAAAGTTTTTATAAAGTTTGTTGAGCAGATATGCTTTGCAGCGACAGGTAATAATATATCACCTTTTCGAATGTCTTGCAACACTATTTAAGAAAAAAGTTGAGATTTCTTTTGAAAGCATAAAAAAACCGTCTGCAAACGTTGTGCAGACGGTCTGAACCTGAGCGCCATTACTTATCGCTATGGCGCATTTGAGGGAATAACAGTACATCCCGGATAGAAGGAGAGTCGGTCAGAAGCATAATGAGGCGATCGATTCCGATCCCTAGTCCGCCAGTAGGAGGCATACCGTACTCCAGTGCTTCGACAAAGTCCTCATCCATCATATGCGCCTCGTCGTTCCCCTGGTCACGCTCTTTGAGCTGGGCTTCGAAACGCTCTCTTTGATCGATTGGATCATTAAGCTCAGAGAATGCGTTCGCGTGCTCACGGCCGACGATAAACAATTCAAATCGGTCAGTGAACCTTTCATCTTCAGGATTTTTCTTGGCAAGCGGAGAAATCTCAACTGGGTGGCCGTATACAAAGGTAGGCTGGATGAGTGTCTCTTCCACGAATTGTTCAAAGAACTCGTTCACGATATGTCCGTAAGACATATTGTCTGTTACAGGAACATTATGTTCTTTAGCCAGTGCCACAGCTTCCTCACGGCTCATTTGCGGCCAGAAGTCTACACCTGTTGCTTCTTTTACAGCATCAACCATGTGAACTCGTTTCCAGCGGGGCTCGAGATTTACTTCATAATCGCCGTATTTTACGGTCGTGCTGCCGTGTACCTCTTTCGCAACATGAGCAATAAGGTTTTCGGTAAGTTCCATGATGTCGTGATAGTCCGCATAAGCTTCATATAGTTCGATCATCGTAAATTCAGGATTATGGCGGGTAGAAACACCTTCGTTCCTGAATACGCGGCCGATCTCATACACCTTTTCCAAACCGCCGACAATGAGGCGTTTCAGATGAAGCTCAATAGCGATTCGCATGTAAAGCTCCATATCTAGGGCGTTATGGTGCGTAATGAACGGCCGCGCAGATGCCCCTCCAGGAATGGAATGCATGGTTGGAGTTTCAACTTCCAAATATCCGTGATCGTCCAGGTAGCGTCTCATGGAGCGGATGATCTTACTGCGGGCGATAAAGGTATCTTTTACTTCAGGGTTCATGATCAGATCGACATACCGCTGACGGTAGCGCTGTTCTACGTCTTTAAGCCCGTGGAATTTATCAGGCAGCGGACGGAGTGATTTCGTCAGCAGCTGAAAATCTTTTGCTTTTACGGAAAGTTCCCCTACTTTTGTTTTGAATACAGTGCCTGTGATTCCTACGATGTCACCGATATCAATCGTGTTGAACAGATCATACTGCTCCTCGCCTACTGCATCTGTTCTCACGTAGATCTGAATTTGTCCTGTAAGGTCCTGAACGTGGGCAAACCCGGCTTTTCCTTTTCCGCGCTTGGTCATGATGCGTCCTGCAATCGTCACTTCAATTGCTTGCTCTTCCAGTTCTTCTTTGGATACATCTTGATATTGGGCTGTTATGTCAGCAGCGGTATGTGTGCGGACGTATTTCGTGCCGAACGGATCTTTTCCGCTTTCACGGATGCTGTTCATTTTTTCTCTGCGGACCCGCAGCAAGTCATTTAATTCTAAGTCCTGGCTCATGAAAACTCTCCTACCTTTTGCAATTTTGTATGTTAATGATTTTATAAGAAATATGGCCCCCTGGAAGGGAGATATGAATCTTGGCATTCAGCGGCTTGCCGATAACCGCTTGAGCCACCGGGGAATCCGCCGCGATTTTAAACTCTCTCGGGTCGGCTTCATAGGGATGGACGATCGTATAGGTCATCTCATCCTGAAATTCAAGTTCGAGAAGTGTAATGGTGGATCCTACTTCCGCAGTTTGCCCCGGCTCCTTTTCGCTGGAGAGAAGCTGGGCATGGATCAGCACCTGTTCAAGCTGTTTGATCCTCTTGTCCAGAAAAAGGCCTTCTTCCTCAGCGGTGCATTTTTCTTTTTCCGCGATTAAGCTTTTAAGCTCATGCTTAAGCCTCCTGGTGCCTTCGTTCGTAAGCAAAACCGTTTCATGGTCCATTTGCTTTACCCCCATATCATTATTAAAAATAATACTTTTTGAACACACCAGGAAGCGTCATAATGAAGAAAACATAAGTGCAACAAAAGCCAGAAATAGGTTCTGGCTGTCGGTTAAAATCAATAGGGTGATTGGCTTAGCTCACTTTTTCTTGTTGTATGGCTTCTACTTCTTCAATATACCCGTAGAGGAGCTTGCTCATTTCATCCCTTGTTGTTTTTGTATTTACTTCGTTTCGGACCGAACCTGTTTTAGGAAGGCCTTTTAAATACCATGCAGCGTGCTTGCGCATCTCACGAACGGCCACCACTTCCCCTTTAAGGTCAATGAGACGGTCCATATGAAGCATGCAGATATCGATCTTTTCTCTTGGTGTCGGTTCCGCAGGGGTTTCTCCCGTTTCAAGGAACTGAACGGTCCGGTAGAGCATCCAAGGGTTCCCAAGCGCCGCGCGGCCGATCATAACGCCATCCACACCGTAAGTCTCAAGCGCATGCTTGGCATCGTGAGGAGTAGAGATATCTCCGTTTCCGATGACCGGAATGGAAACATTCTCTTTTACTTGCTTGATGATATCCCAGTTCGCTTTCCCTTCATACATTTGCACACGCGTCCGGCCGTGGACAGCTACTGCAGCACCGCCGGCCCGTTCTACTGCTTGTGCGTTTTGTACAGCGAAGATATGGTCTTCATCCCAGCCGACACGCATTTTGACCGTCACAGGCTTTTGAACAGCATCTACTGTAGCAGCAACCATCTCGTAAATTTTATTTGGGTCCAGAAGCCATCTCGCTCCTGCGTCACATTTTGTGATCTTCGGTACCGGACAACCCATGTTGATATCTATAATATCGGCATTTGTATGCTTATCTACATACTTAGCTGCCGCAACGAGAGATTCGCGTTCCCCTCCAAAGATCTGCAGGCTAAGCGGTTTTTCTCTCTCATCTACGTAAAGCATTCTTAAAGATTTTTCATTTTCGTAAAGAATCCCTTTATCGCTTACCATTTCGGCACAAACAAGCCCCGCTCCGAAATCCTTGGCGATCAGGCGGAATGCCGGGTTGCAGACACCAGCCATAGGTGCGAGAACTACAGGATTCTTCATCGTAATACCACCGATTTTCAACATTCTTTTTCACCTCGCTTTATTTTTGACATGGTCTTGCGTTAATTCATCTATAGAAACCTGAAAGATCGTTGCAATCTTAATCATGAGCTCGTCCTTCGGTTTGCGGTTGCCGCGTTCTACTTCTCCAAGTATAGAAACAGAGATCCCCAAGTCCTTCGCAAGTCCTTCTTGTGTATAGCCCTTCAGCTTTCGAAAGGCCCGTATTCTCCTGCCCCACTTTTCCTCTTCCATATGTGCACACCTTCTTTATTCTGCAGCTGCCTGAAGACGTCATTCAATGATACGCCTGCATCTGGGAATGTAAGATCTGGAGCAATCTCAAGCAACGGAATCATCACAAAAGCACGTTCCAGCATGCGCGGATGCGGAATGTGCAGCTGTTCTGACTGTATACGTTCATTATTATACAACAAAATGTCAAGGTCGATTGTCCTTGGGCCCCATCTGATTTTGCGTATTCTTTCCAGCTGATTCTCAATTTCCTGGTTTATGCTCAGCAAAGCTTCTGCAGACAGGCTTGTCTGCACCTTTACTGCCAAATTCAGAAAAGGGGGCTGATCAGTAAAACCGACCGGTTCTGTTTCATACAGCGAAGATATCCTTTCGACTTCAATGGCGGGATGATCACTTAATGCCTCGATGGCCTTCCTTATATATTCCTCCCGGTTCCCCAGGTTGGAACCGAGTGAAAGGTAAACACTATTCATCAGGCTCGGCTCCGGGTCATCTCTATGGCAACAGAGTCGTAATGCCCGGGAATCGGCGGGTCGGGCTTGATGACTTTAACCGTGCATTTCTGAATAAGCGGGTAACTGGAAAGAAGAGACGAGGCGATGCTTTCCGTTACCGTTTCGACCAATTTTATCGGCTCACCTTCAACGATCTCTTTTACGGTGGCATAGATGTCACCGTAGTTTGCTGTTTTTTCAAGATCATCCGTTGTACCCGCGGGCTGAAGATCCATTTCAAGGATTAGATCAACAAAAAACCGCTGGCCGAGTTTATTCTCTTCAGGGAAAACACCATGATAACCATAAAAGGAAAGGCCGTTCATATATATTTTATCCATGCGTTTTCATCCTTTTCCGAGCATGGCATCCATCATTCTTGCCATGCGGCCCATTTCTTTAACATCATGCACGCGAACAATTGTACAACCCCGCTCAATGCCGAGGCAAACGGTGGCGCCCGTACCCTCCATTCGTTCATTCACAGGAAGATCGAGGGCATGCCCGATCATGGATTTTCTGGAAGTTCCCAAGAGAACGGGATATCCCATCTCCACAATCTGGTCCAGGTTTCTCATCGTTTCGAGATTCTGCTCTTGGGTTTTGGCAAACCCGATTCCGGGATCTAATATGATGTTTTCGGGTCTCACGCCTTCTTTCGATACAATGGCGATGCTCCTGTTTAAATCCGCAATGATATCAGGCATCAATTCACCATAATTACGATCCGTCCGGTTATGCATGAGAATGATCGGCACGTTGAGCTTTGCCGCTGTGGAGGCCATCCGTTCATCCGCCTTTGCTCCCCAAACATCATTAATGATATGAGCTCCGGCTAGAATGGCTTTTTCAGCGACTTCTGCTTTGTACGTATCGATGGAGATCGGAACATTGACTTCGCGGGAGACGGCCTCGATGACCGGGATCACACGCCTTAATTCTTCCTCTGCCCCTACCTTTTCGCCGCCCGGACGGGTCGACTCTCCTCCGATATCAATAATATCGGCACCGTCTTCCACCATTTGCTTCGCATGGTCAACTGCGCGCTGGATCGTGTTGTACCTGCCTCCATCAGAAAAGGAATCCGGAGTGGCATTCAATATCCCCATAACATACGTTTTCTTCGATAAATCCAGCGTGTATGGGCCACAGGTTATGAAATTAAGATTCTTGGCTGTTGCTGTCTGTCCCATCAGAGGTTCTCCCTTCAAACAAGTTCATCAATGTTCCATAAACTTTTGCTGCATGAATGATATAGAAATAATAGCGAATGAGCAGTGTTCCCGCCGGCACCGGGAAAGTCCTTTCCCTGAAAGCTGCGTACGGGGACGATTTCCTGAATCGAATTCGTTAAAAAGATCTCGTCCGCATTCTCCAGATCACGAGTGGTGTATAAACCCTCCTCGGTATACATTCCCATCTTGGCCGCACAGGCGATCACGAACTGTCTTGTGATTCCGTTTAAGATGCCTGTTGCTATGGAAGGTGTACAGAGGACACTGTCCTTCACCCAGAACACATTTGAAACGGTTCCTTCACTGATAAAGCCATCTTCTGTCAAAAACAAGCCCTCCTGCTCATGAGGCCTGTTCAGCTCCCTTTTTCCAAGGATACTGTTTAAATAATGATGGGACTTTAAGCGAATTCTTCCTTCAGGGGTATTCCGCTTGGTTTGGAGCACAACAAGCTCCTTTTCGTTATATGGTCCGTACTCGGGCAACGGTTTGCCGTAAATGATGACCGTCGGGTTCAAGTATGGATCTGTCTGCAGGCCGACTTCTCCGGTTCCTGCTGATATGTTGAATCGGATATATGCGTTTTTCCATTTGTTTCGCCGCATTAAACGCCTTGTATCAATCCATGCGGCTGCACTGTCCAGTTCATGCTTAATATTCAGCTCAACGAGAGCTTCTTTTAGACGCTTCATATGTTCTTCCCATAAAAACGGATGGCCGTCATAGACCCTGATCGTTTCAAAAGCACCGAGGCCATACATAAATCCGTGGTCAAACGGGGAAATCGAAGCTTCATTTTTACTTACAAGTTTTCCATCTATAGAGAGGTACATACCATGTTCCCTTTATTTTTGTATTGATCGATAAAATTGCGCAGCAATTGCTTGCCGGATGATGTCATGATCGACTCCGGGTGAAACTGCACCCCTTCTACAGGGAGTGTCTTATGGCGAATGGCCATGATTTCTCCTTCCGGGGTCCAAGCCGATACAGTAAAACACTCTGGCAGCGTTTCTTTTTTTACAATAAGAGAGTGGTATCTCGTCGCCTTAAATTCTTTTTCAAGGCCGCTGAATATGGTCTTGCCATCATGGGAGATCGCCGACGTCTTTCCGTGCATCAAGCGTTCGGAGCGGATCACGTCCCCGCCAAATACTTGAGCGATCGACTGATGGCCGAGACACACCCCGAAGATCGGAACCTCTCCTGCAAAACGCTTGATAGCTTCCATACTGATTCCTGCTTCATTCGGCGAACACGGGCCTGGTGAGATCATAAGAAAATCGGGCTGAAGCGCCTCAATCTCTTCAATCGTTATTTCATCATTTCTCTTAACAATAAGTTCTTCTCCCAGCTCTCCTAAGTATTGCACAAGGTTGTACGTAAATGAATCGTAATTGTCAATCATTAAAATCATTCTCATCTTCCTCCTCTAAGCTCAGCTAAACTAATTCGTATTTGCTTTCTTCACTTAATTCTTTTGCCCGCCATAGGGCTGCTGCCTTTTTCAGCGACTCTTTGTACTCCGCTTTAGGATCTGAGTCGATCACAATGCCGGCACCAGCCTGTACATGGGCTATTCCGTCCTTGCAGACCATCGTGCGGATCGCGATGTTCAATTCCATGTCGCCGTCGTAGCCAATCCACCCGATAGAGCCAGTATATACTCCTCTGCGTACAGGCTCAAGTTCTTCAATAATTTCCATCGTCCGTATTTTCGGTGCACCTGTAATCGTCCCCCCTGGGAACGTCGCAGAGATCAAGTCAAAGGCGTCACAGTCTTCACGAAGTATTCCCCTCACATTCGAAACGATGTGCATGACGTGTGAGTATTTTTCGATCGTCATAAACTCATCTACTTCCACGCTGCCGTACTTGCTTACCTTGCCCAGGTCGTTTCTTTCCAAATCAACCAGCATGACATGTTCCGCGCGTTCTTTTTCGTTTTCGATCAGCGTTAATGCAAGCCTTCTGTCTTCCTCTTCCGTCTTTCCCCTCGAGCGTGTCCCTGCGATAGGGCGTGTACTGATTTGGTCTTTCTTTTTTTTCACCAATAATTCAGGGGAACCGCTGACGAGCTGAACTTCAGGCGAATGATAATAAGCCATATACGGCGATGGGTTGAACCGGCGGAGTTCATCATAAATTTCGTGTGGCATGGACATGAGCGGTTTTGACTGCCTAACAGAAAGATTGACCTGAAACACATCCCCTGCGGCAATATATTCTTTCACTTGTTTGACAGCCTGCACGAAATCTTCTTCTGCCATGGATACCGTTTCCTGGAGAAAAGAAAAAGGAGGCTTCTCGCTTTTTGCCGGCATGCCGCTTTGGATATCAGCGGTCCATTCTGATTTATAACGTGCGAGTTTGCTCTCAGCCTTTTGTTGATCCTGCTTTTCGTAATGAAGAATGAGCCAAAGCACTTCTTGCTCATGATCGTAGACGAACACATCATCAAATACCATAAGAGAGACATCCGGAAGCTGCAGATCATCCTCTGCCTTGTCGGGAAGCTTTTCAATCTCCCGTGCCACATCATAGCTGAAGTACCCGATGGCCCCTCCATTAAAATCAGGAAGCCCCGCTGGAACCTTACACGAAAACACGCTCAGCCAGTTCTTGATGATCGGAAGGAGTTTGCCTCTCTTCGTCGTAATATGGTCCTTATATCGAATGGATGCTTTATCGTTTTTGCCAGTAATACAAGCAACAGGGGTGAGTCCCATGATGCTGTATTTTCCGCTCCGCCCGCTTTCAAGCAAGACATGGTTTTCTTCATTGGCCGACAGCATTCTGTAACGGCGAAACCATTCGTTTTTGGATAAGAAAATTTTATCAAACATAATCTTTCGCTCTTCACACTTTGGATAAGGCACACTCGTCACGCTCCTGATCGTTCTTATGGATACTATTGTAACTGAAGCAGTGATTAAATTGGGGATAAAAAAGTGATTTCTATTCTAAGTTTTTTATCCATTAATAACCTTCATAAAAAAAGCTGACAAATTGTCAGCTTCATCCATTGATTATTCTGTTTCATCAAATTGATACAGCGGCGTGCTTAAATACCGTTCACCGTTACTCGGAATGATGGCAAGTACTTTTTTCCCTTTGCCCAGCTTCTCTGCCACTTTTAGAGCAGCAGCAATGGCTGCCCCTGAGGAGATTCCGCCGAGGATTCCTTCTTCTTTTGCCACACGGCGTGCAAATTCAAAGGCTTCGTCATTTGTGATCTGTACAACTTCATCATATACCTTCGTATTTAAGACCGACGGTACAAATCCAGCACCGATTCCCTGTATTTTATGCGGGCCTGGTTTTCCTCCTGAGAGTACAGGTGAATCAGCAGGCTCAACGGCGTACAACCGGATATCAGGATAGGCTTCCTTCAGTACTTCCCCCGCACCGGTGATTGTGCCGCCTGTTCCGATTCCTGAAATAAATCCGTCAAGTCCATCCGGAAATTGCTCTAGAATTTCTTTTCCGGTCGTTTGACGATGGATTTCTGGGTTCGCCTCATTACTGAACTGCTGGGCCAAGAAGTAGCCATGTTCTTTAGATAAAGCTTCCGCCTTGCGGATCGCCCCGCCCATTCCTTCAGCACCAGGGGTCAGGACAAGTTCAGCGCCATATGCGCGCAGCAGGTTTCTTCGCTCTAAGCTCATCGTGTCCGGCATGACAAGAATGGCCTTATAGCCTTTGGCCGCAGCCACCATTGCAAGACCAATTCCGGTATTTCCGCTTGTCGGTTCAATGAGGGTGTCGCCCGCCTTCAGTTTGCCTTCCTCTTCAGCTTTTTCAATCATTGCTAAAGCAATACGGTCTTTAACGCTGCTTCCTGGATTCATGAATTCCAGTTTCAAGTATACGTCTGCATGTGAATCATTTGTAATGCGGTTAAGTTTAACAACAGGTGTTCGTCCAATAAGCTCTGTAATTGAATTCGCAATTCTCGCCACTCTTACCACTCTCCCAATTCCGAGTAAATACATTGGTTTAAGTTTAAAACAGTACGAATCGTCTGTCAATTCTTATGCACTGCTTTATACCTATAGACCGAATACGGCTTGGATTCTTTGAACTTATCGGCTCTCGTTGTATAGGTCTTCCAATTCATCCTCTGAGAATAAATAAGTTTCATTGCAGAAGTGGCAATGGGCTTCAGCCTGTCCTTCCTCTTCAATGATCGAACGGATTTCCTCTCTGCCCAATGATACGAGAGCATTGGCGATGCGGTCTCTTGAACAGGTACACTGAAAGGAAACCGGCATCTTCTCCAGTATTTTAACGTTTTCTTTTCCAAGCAACTCAAAAAGGATCTCTTCAGGTGTAAGCCCTTTTTCCACTAATTTAGAGATCGGAGGAATAGAAGAGATTCGCTCCTCCAAAAGATCAATAATGGTGTCTGATGCATTCGGCAGCACCTGAATCACAAATCCTCCTGCAGCCAGAATGCTGTTATCCGGATTAACGAGTACACCAACCCCAACAGAAGAAGGCACTTGCTCCGACGACGCGAAGTAGTACGTAAAATCATCACCGATCTCCCCGGAAACAAGCGGGACTTGGCCGGTGAAATTGTCACGCAGACCGAGGTCCTTTACTACTGACAAAAATCCATCTTTCCCGACCGCGCGTGCAACATCAAGCTTGCCCTGCGGGTTTAGATCAAAGTGAACCTGCGGGTTTGTGACATAACCTCTTGTATGTCCATTGGGTGCAGCATCTACCAGAATCGCACCGATCGGCCCACCGCCCTCAATCTTAACAGTTATCTTATGTTTATCACTTTTCAGCATGGAAGCCATCATGGTGCTCGCCATCATCGTACGACCTAGAGCCGCTGATGCCGTCGGCCACGTTTGATGTCTGCGCTGAGCCTCTCCCACCATTTCACTGCCGCTCATGGCGTAAGCACGAATCTGCCCGTCAAAAGCCACAGCTTTTATTAAATAATCCGACATATATTATCACCTATCCTCATGTAATAGCTCAGAAGCACGCTGTTTATTTTCGGGTGTTTTTTAAATAGATCAATTGCAGGCCATTTAACGTTAGGTAAGGATCGACAACGTCGATCAGCTCACATTCCTCTGCAATCAAGCCCGCCATTCCACCAGTAGCCACTACCTTTGGATTTGTTTTCTCCTGAGCTTTTATCCTTTTAACAATACCCTCAACTTGTCCAACATATCCAAACAAAAGTCCTGATTGCATGGCACTAACCGTATTTTTACCTATTATATTCTCCGGTTTGGCAAACTCAATCCTCGGAAGCTTCGCTGCATTTTTATAAAGTCCTTCTGTCGCCACGTTAATTCCCGGAGCGATCGCACCACCCATATAATGTCCGGCCTCGTTGATGTAGCAGTACGTTGTGGCCGTTCCAAAATCAACGATAACCAGCGGATTTCCGTATTTGTGTATGGCGGCAACCGCGTTTACAATTCGGTCAGCTCCTACCTCTCTTGGATTCTCATATTTGATATTAAGGCCTGTTTTAATGCCAGGCCCGATTACGAGAGGTTTTCTATGGAAAAATTTAATGCACATCCGTTCCAACGTCGCCATGATATGAGGCACGACGGATGAGATGATAATTCCTTCCACTTCTTCCTTTCCGATTGCCGCATGATCAAACAGGCTGAGGAGGAGCATTCCGTATTCGTCTTCTGTTTTTTCTCTGGAAGTACTGATCCTCCAATGATGCTTCAGTTCATCTCCGTCATACATCCCCAATACGATATTCGTATTTCCTACGTCAAAAACAAAGATCATGGCAATGCCTCGCTAACGTTTGGATTTTAAGAATTATGGACCGCTTTAGATCGATACAAACTTCGATGCCTTTTAAAAAGGATGCCCCTATGTTAGGGGCATCCTTCGTATTAATCTTCCTTGCGATCTTCTTCGTCCTTTTTATGAATTGTAACCTTTACATCATTATCTGGAGAAGAAATGACTTTTCGCTCAGGAAGCTGTCCTGTTTTTACAAGCTCCTTAATTTGCTCTTCATCCAATGTTTCCACATTGAGGAGAGTTTGAGCGATAATTTCAAGCTTATCATTATGCTCAGTAAGGATTTGTTTACAACGTTGGTAAGAAGTTTTAATGATATCTTGGATTTCCATATCGATTTCATGGGCAATGGCATCACTGTAGTTCTGCTCATTGTTGAAATCGCGTCCAAGGAATACCTGTCCGCCTGAGCTTGAACCAAACTGCATCGGACCAAGCCTGTCGCTCATTCCGAACTCCGTCACCATGCGGCGGGCAATGCCTGTCGCACGCTGGAAGTCGTTGTGCGCACCTGTGCTGACTTCATTAAACGTGATCTCTTCCGCCACACGGCCGCCAAGGAGACCCACAATTTTATCGAGCAGCTCTGGTTTTGTCATGAAGTAGCGGTCTTCCTTAGGAAGCATAACCGTGTATCCGCCAGCCTGGCCGCGGGGAACGACGGTAACTTTATGAACCGTATCTGCCCCTTCAAGCACTAGGCCGATGACGGTATGACCAGCTTCATGGTAAGCGACAATATTCTTTTCTTTTTCCGAGATAACCCGGCTTTTCTTAGCAGGACCTGCGATTACCCGGTCAATGGCCTCATCGACATCGTCCATGTTAATTTTCTTCTTGTTTTGCCGCGCTGCCACGAGTGCTGCTTCATTAAGCAAGTTCTCGAGATCGGCTCCGGAGAATCCAGGAGTCCGCATGGCAATGGTTTTCAAGTTTACTTCCTCGCTTAACGGCTTATTGCGTGCGTGGACGCCGAGTACTTCTTCTCTTCCTTTTACGTCTGGGCGGTTAACCGTAATCTGACGGTCAAAACGTCCAGGACGAAGAAGAGCAGGGTCAAGAATATCCGGACGGTTGGTCGCAGCAATGATAATAATTCCTTCATTGGCTCCGAATCCATCCATTTCAACGAGCAATTGGTTAAGCGTCTGTTCACGCTCATCGTGTCCGCCGCCAAGACCGGCGCCGCGCTGTCGGCCAACTGCATCAATTTCATCAATAAAGATGATACATGGTGCATTCTTTTTAGCGTTTTCGAACAGGTCACGCACACGTGATGCACCGACCCCGACAAACATCTCTACAAAATCAGAACCCGAGATTGAGAAGAAAGGAACTCCCGCTTCCCCGGCAACTGCTCGGGCAAGCAACGTTTTACCCGTACCCGGAGGCCCCACTAAAAGAACCCCTTTTGGAATACGGGCACCTAAAGCAGCAAATTTACGCGGGTCTTTTAAGAACTCGACCACTTCAACAAGCTCCTGCTTTTCCTCGTCCGCCCCGGCAACGTCTTTGAACGTTACTTTTTTCTTTTCTTCGTTATACAGCTTCGCTTTGCTCTTGCCAAAGTTCATGACTCGGCTTCCGCCGCCCTGAGCCTGGTTGAGCAAGAAGAAGAACAGGATGAAAATGATGACAAACGGGATGATGGATGTGAAGAATGTTACCCAGCCGCTCGTCTGCTCTTCTGGCTTAATGTCAACATCTGATGTTTGGGCAAGCCTGTTAAGCGTTTTGATGGATTCTTCAGAGTCCGGTGTGTACGTTTCAAACACTTCGCCCTGCTTCGCATTCTCCAGCTTGCCTCTAACTACATAAACGCCGCCTTCAGGCTGGTACTCAATGCTTTTTACGCGCCCTTCCTGAATGTAATTCGTTAGTTGGTCATAACGAATTTTCTTCACTTCATTGTTGGTTCCGTTAAAAAAGCTTACGACACCAACTACAACTAAAAAGATTAACAAGTAAAATATGGTGTTCCGGAAGATCCGATTCATTCCTTACCTCCTCAACGACAATGAGACGATGAAATACATTTATTATTGCATGTTAACAAATAAACAGGATTACTTTTCGTATACTTCAGGCTTCAGAACCCCGATATAAGGAAGGTTGCGGTACCGCTCGATATAGTCAAGCCCATAACCGACAACAAACGCATCCGGTACGATAAAACCAGTAAGATCCGGTTTGATATCGACCTTTCTGCCAGTCGGTTTATCCAGCAGTGTAACAATTTTAACCGAATTGGCATTACGGTGCTTGAAGAGCTGAACAAGATAACTTAACGTCAGACCGCTGTCTATAATATCTTCGACAATGATGACATCTCGTCCTTCAAGAGATGTATCGAGGTCCTTAATTATTTTAACTTCCCCTGAAGAAACAGTGGACGCCCCATAGCTTGAAACGGCCATCAGGTCTATTTCAAGGTGGATATCCATCCGTTTGATAAGATCAGCCATAAAAGGAAGGGCTCCTTTTAAAACTCCGACAACAAGCGGAAATCGATCTTGATAATCCTCTGATAATTGTTTTCCGAGATCCTTGATCTTTTCCTGGAGAACTTCCTCGGAAATTAATACTTCTTTAATTTCATCATGCATGCTGCTTTGGCCTCCTAGACGTCCTGGCAGAAATTTTGAAACTGTAAGACTAACCATTGCTTAGGTTCGCTTGAACGGGGGACGGCTGCATGCTTTATGCCCGGGATCCAGATAATGTTTCCCTTCCCGTCTTCCAGCACGGGCCATATCTCACGTTTATCCCTCTCAAGCTTCTGGTCGATAAATATATCTTTCACCTTCCGGGTTCCGTTTACCCCTTGGATGGCGATACGGTCACCAGGTTTACGAGTCCTCGCAATGATTGGCAAACTTACACTTTTAACATCACATACAAAAACATCTTTTCCCTTTTTTTCATCCGGATACTCTTCTTTATACTCAGCGGTGATCACTCCTGCAGGAAGATTGAGCGTTCCCGGGATTTTCAGCTCGATTTGATAGCCGCCTATCGTTTCAGCAGTCCCGAACGTCAGCCTGCACCGGTCATAGGAGCGGATCACCTGCAAACCGCGGGGAAAATCCAGCTTTCCAGACGGATGTTCACTTCCGAGTAAAGTTAAAAAGCTTTCCTTATGTAATGAGGAAAGAGATGAAGGTGTTTGCTTATATAGATAGTTTAATATTAGTGTAATCGCCCTTTTTTGTAAAGGAATAGGCATGCTGAGAAATTTAGCAGCCGAAACTTCAACCAACGATGCTTTTTTCACTGTTACAACAGTTTCCAGGCTTCTTTTTGCCTGTTCCATTAGATACGTTTCATCCTCATAAAAAGTTTCACTTATTTGCTGAAAACGAAGATGAACATTCGGATTCTCTTTTTTTAGAAAAGGGAGCACATGATGCCTGAACCGGTTTCTGACGTAGTCATCGCCTTCGTTGCTTGGATCCCTTCTCGGTAAAATCGTATGTACTTTACAATAATGCTCTATTTCGTCCTTCGTTATTCCTAAAAAAGGACGAATAATACACCGGCCTTCAAAAGAGCGTTTCGCCTGCATTCCGCCAAGCGCGGTTCCAGAGCCCCCCCTTGTCATCCGCATCAGTATGGTTTCCGTCTGATCATCCCCATGGTGAGCCAGGGCGAGTGAATCGGCCTTATGCTTTGCCATGACTTCGGCGTAAAAGGCATACCTGCACTCTCTTGCAGCCGATTGTGTGCTCGTCAATCGGTTCTCTTTTTTATAGGCGGCCACATCCAAACGTTTGCCCTCAAACTGAATATCATTCTCCCGGCAGTAGGACTGCACATACAAGAGGTCCTCAGCAGACTCGCTGCCTCGCAGCATATGGTCAACATGGGCCGCAATGATGTTAAGCTCGTCGCCCTTTCTGCGGTTCCAAAGATAGTGAAGAAGCGCCATAGAATCAGGGCCGCCGGATACACCGACAACAATGGTCTGTCCCGATTGGATCAGATGGTGCCTTTTAATGAATTGTTCAACTTCCTGCAGCATTCCCTTCTCTCCTCATCTTAAACGGATCAGCCTTGCTTGCCTTCGTCTAGTTAATTTCATGAATTCAGCCTCTCGGGTAGTATACCAAAAAAGGAGAACCCTGTAAGAAGTTGAAACTGCCGCTACATGGACTGGCTGACCAGATAAAACAGATAGACAATAAATAAAAATGAACCTAGCAGAACCGTTTCAAACATGACCGCTCTTTTCTTTTTTTTCTTTTTAACCCTCTGCCCGGATCGGCTGGCCGTCCGCTGTCCTTTTGCAGGAGGTGCCGACATTCTGCTTGTTCCCTTATTATTCAGGACGGAAACCATATCATTGCGCATCTCTTCGGCACTCCTGTATTTTCCGTACAAGCCTTTAAGGAGCACCGATTGAAATGGAGAAAGCATAGAACTGTTTTTAACCGCCTCTTTCAGCTGCCCCCCTCCATCCTTCCTTTTCTCAAACCGCTGGGGGTAAGCCAGATTGATCATAATCATGCTTGCTGCGAACAGATCATAGGACGGTTCCGCTTTTCGAGTACCAAGGCCCCAATAGCCCCGGTCAAAAAACTCCGTATATTCCTTGATCGAACGCCCGACTTGGGTGGTCCCTCCTACATCAATCCATCGGACGCGGTGCGGCGGCCCAACGACAAGCAGGTTGTCGGGCTTTAAATCACCAAAGACCCATCCAGCCTGATGAAGCATCTGAAGATCGGTTAGAAGCTGGACGAGCAAAATTCCCGCCCATTCAGGCTTATGGTCTTTCATGAACTGAAACAGCGTCTCGCCTTTTAAGAACTCCATCACATAAAAAGGGATCTGCTGCTGGCCGTGAACGAAATCATCCACATCGATTAAAGAAGGCCCAAGGATTTTTCCTTGGACCCTTGAAAAGTGCTTGAGCACATTGACTTCGGAAATAATCGCCATGCTGTCATGACCAGTTTTTACAGCGACCTGGCCATTTCTTCCGGAGGCAAGATAAACGGTGCCAGTTGCGCCCGAGCCCAGTTCTCTAATGATGGAATACTCGTTTCGGTGCCATTTGCCTGTAATCCGTTCACCGGCTCTGAGTTTAAAAACCTGACCCTTCGATGTATTCTTCATCATCACCGGTGATCAATCTCCTTTTTGAACGCCTGTTCGTGAATTCATTGATCGCGGCTTTTATGGCCGGACCGGTCGGGGTAATTCCCCCCGATGATAACTTGCTGAACGCACTGGTAATTGAATTTAGCTGAGGAGTCCAATCAATCAGCTTTTCGGTATCGTCCTTTTTGCCAGGGAACGAAAACAGAGCGAATTGATTGTAGCCCATTCTGGAATTCAGAGAGATGGAGAGGTCAATGAGCGATTCCTGTACGGTAGCCAGCTTTTTCTCCATGCTGCCGGACGCATCTACAAGGATGATCAGCTCCAGATCCATCGTTTCTCCGAGATCGTCAACCACCTCCATAACTTCCCCTCGTTTTTCAGGCGGAAGGTCCTCAATAGTCGAATCTTTTCCTAGAATCTGCTGAAGCTCGCTGTTGATGACGCCATGAATCGTCTGCGTCATCCCTTTTCTGGTAACCATCTGAACGGTCTGGGAAAGCTGTGCCGTGTACACGATCTGGCTGACACCGCCTCCTGACAAAGATATGTCCTCCACTTCTTTTAAGCCTTTATGAAGGTATTCAGGACTGTTTTCTTCCATTATGCCGATGACATTTACCGTGATGCCGTGTTCACGGGCAAGCGCTGCCATCGCAACCGGATCCTCACCCTGATTGGAGCAGCCATCCGTGATTAAAAGCACCTGGCGCAGTGTACCTTTCTTCAAATCCATATTTAAACGTCTCCTCTCATCATGTTTTTGCTGTTATCATCCTTGTCATCGATGAGAGGATTTATACTTTTATTCTTCTTTATCTTTCTTATTGAGCCTTCGGGCGTTTAATATTGATCTTCGGGAAATGAGGGATGGAAGCCCACTTCGGAATATTGCGGTTGATTTTAGCGACGACCACCGTCATATCATCTTCTATTGAATTGGATCCTGTACGAATGACTTCCTCCATCAGCAAGTCGGCGACTGCTTGGGGATCATCTGTCCCCATCTCTTTGATTTTCCGTTTCATCCATGCATTAATGTTCTCAACATGCTTAGGCCCTTCATAGATTCCGTCGCTCATCATGATGAGCAGATCCCCTGCCTTAAGCTGCTCACTGACCACATCCACTTCAAACTCTTCTATAATGCCGATCGGAAGGTTGCTCGCCTCAATGATCCTTACTTGGTCACCGCGCTTCACAAAGCTTGGCGAAGAGCCGATTTTCAAAAATTTCAGCGATGCGTCCTGAAGATCGATCATCGCCAGATCAAGGGTAGAAAAAATTTCGTCGGTTGTGCGAAGAGAAAGTACAGAATTGACCGACTTGATCGCTACTTCCTCATCAATTCCTGATTTTAAAATCTTTTGAAGCAGCTCCAATGTTTCATTGCTCTCCTTGAAGGCCCGCTCCCCGTTTCCCATACCGTCTGATATCGCGATCGCATATTTTCCGCCGCCGAGTTCGATGGTGGAATGGCAGTCTCCGGAAAGCCAAGCCCCGCCCTTCGCCGCAGAAGCGATGCCTGTCTCAATCACAAACTCGCGGGCCGATCCGAACGACACGTGACAGTAGCCGTTCTGGTAATAACCGCACTCCTCTTTTTTTACGACAATCGTCTCCTGAAGGATATCCGATAAAAGCGGGGCGATAATCTTTTCGCACTCCCCGCTGCCCTGGCAATACGGCAGGCTTAGTTCAATATCAACATTGGACGCCTCAAGGCTGTACACATCAATATGCCCCAGTTCAATGCCCGCATGAAGGATTGCCTCTTTAATCTGCCCCTCCTGTACCTGGTGATTGGCATGTTCCCGCTGGATTTCCTTCGCAAAGTCCCCCATGACCTGCGAAACGCCGAGCAGTTGATTGGCAACGAGCTTCCGGCTTTCCTGCACCTGCTGCTTTAGCTTCTGGCTCGCTCGATACTGAGAAAGCTCTTTCGCGATGGCTTCTGTGATCTTTTGCGGCTTCACACAATGTTTTTCCCATTCCAGTTTAAGGCGCCGGTCCCTTATTTCTTGATAATGTTCCTGCTCGGTCATAATTTGGGACATCATCTCATACGTTTTAGTAAAATTAACCGCCCAGCACTGTTCCTTCTTAAAACAAGTCTGGCACGTTTTCTCTGTGATATTGCTTAAGAACAAATCAACTTCACGGTCGCTGCTCTCTTCATATTCATCTTCTCCATAAGATGAGAAGGAATGAGAGAGCGCCTGAAACATGGAAGAAAACTGTTCCACACGATTCGCTGTCACATCTCTGATTTTCTTTACATATTGCTGCTGTTCGTTCGAATGCTCCCGGGATCCGGGCACATAGCGCGCAATGCCTGAGATTGCAGCATTAGGAGTAAGCAAAAACAACGCGATCGCGATCGCGGACTCTATCATGGTTTGAACAATGGCCACATTACCTTCCCCATACAGTCCAATCAGCAGAGTACCTATCAGAAGGCCGACTCCGACACCCAGCCGCTTCCCTTCCTTCAGCAGCCCGCCAAGCAGTCCGGCAAAAGCAAGCAGGCTCATCTGATAGAGGCTTCCTACATTCGCCAGGCTTAAGATTAACCCTGTGACGACGCCGACCGTTGAGCCGATCGCCGCTCCGCCGACAAACGCGAACATCAGAACTAAATATCTCGATACGATATGTTCAACCGAATAATGGTGTATTTCCCATCCGATGGTCCCGGTCATGACAGAAGCCAGCAGTATCATAAAACAAATAATTTCTTCATTCTTTAACGATTGAGGAATACGCTTGAAGTTTAAGAGAGGAATGCTTTGCAAAAAGATTAAGGTCAGTACCATGCCAAGTGCGGCTTCAACCGTCCCCATCATGTACTCACTGATCTGCGGAACTCCAGAAGTAAAGAAAATCGTCAACAGCCTGGCGGTTAAGCTTGTCATGAATACGACAGCCGGTACCCATCTCGCCCGGTTCTTTGTCAGCAGGTCAGCGGCTTTCTGATAGACAGCATAGATAATGACGCCTGTTATTATGTACAATGCATTGATGGGCATATGGGAAAGCGCACCGGCCACCAATGATAAAATGGCCATGCCTGTCCGTTCCTTCCGCAAGATGAACACTGACGCGATCAGCGGCAGCGCAAAAGGTGTTATTTCTGATAGAATCATAGCCCGTCCAAGTAAAAATCCAACCGCGAACAACAACAGTCTCCAGTTCAAGAGCACACTTTCCAGTCTGTGCATGAAGCGTTTACTCATACCGATTGAAAGATTCTGCGTTTTCTCCAACCAAACCATCGCCCGAAGAGGTTCCATTACATTTCTGTCCGCCTTTTGATACATCCTCCACACCACCCCGTTTAGTTTTTGTGTGTATCATTATAACCACAGCCGATTCACATTTTTTGTCAAATCATTAGAGGATGTTCAAAAAACTTCTCGACGAACAAATACAAAAAACCCTGTATTTAGGACAAATGCTTTTTCATCGCATTTGTCCCCAAAAATACAGGGTGAATAATTATAAGTAAATGGTGACCCGTACGGGATTCGAACCCGTGTTACCGCCGTGAAAGGGCGGTGTCTTAACCGCTTGACCAACGGGCCCTCTTCATTTTTTGCAGAAAAACATGGTAGCGGCGGAGGGAGTCGAACCCACGACCTCACGGGTATGAACCGTACGCTCTAGCCAGCTGAGCTACACCGCCATGTTAAAGACACAAATAGTATATTACAAGAATCCTAGTAACCTGTCAACGTTTTTTCATAAAAAGATAAAAAGAAAAGGTGAAGTGACCGGCTAGACTCGACAAGCGCTGGAGTTCTAGAGCATAAAACGGATTTTTTGTTTTCTGCTCAAGAGCGGAGCGACCCCGAGGGTCTGGTCACTGGAGCTGGACAAAACAAGAAAAGATGAAACTGGATCAAATGAACAGATGAGAAGCCGATTGTCCTGAATTCCTCAAAAAGAAAAGACATCCCGTTGTGAGATGTCTGTATATTTATATAAGGTTGTGAAGCTTGAGCATTCGGAATCAGCAGCCTATTAGCCTCGGCGAGCTCCGCGTCCGCCGCGTTTTGACTCAGTTTGGCGTTTCAATGTTGCCAGACGGTCTTCACTGTCTTTTAAGAATTTACTCATTTTATCTTCAAATGTTACAGCCGTGTTAAAACCACCGTTGCCGCGAGGGGAACCTTTGCGCTGTTTGTTGAATCCGCCTTTAGATGGGCCGAAACCGCCGCTTTTCGGTGCACCAAAGTTTCCTTTGTTTGCTCCGTAGCTGTTTCTCATCGGCGCAGGGTTATCCTTTGCTTTTTTAATGGACAAGCCGATTTTGCCGTCTTTTTCAATATTCATGACTTTAACTTCGACTTCATCCCCGACTTTTAAGTGGTCGTTGATGTCCTTAACATAGTTGTCTGCAACTTCACTAATGTGCACAAGTCCGGTTGTTCCTCCTGGCAGCTCGACAAACGCTCCAAAATGAGTAATCCCTGTAACCTTACCTTGCAACTTGCTGCCTACTTCAATTGACATGAAGAAAATGCTCCTCCTTAGGTATTCATAAGTTTACTTTATTATACATGTGAAAAATTCATGATGTCAATCCGACGAAGACCCAGGTACTTTAAATACGGTCTCACCCTTCTTTGACATAAAATAATCACGTCTTGCAATCTCGCCGATATAATCAACGTCTTTTAGTTTATGCACTTCATCTTTTAATTGTGACTTCTTATCCTTTGTCTCCACTAATTTGGCCTTCAGGTATTTCTCCTGCTTTCCTTTTTCCTCAATAGTGGCCATCTGGGAAGTGATGGTTGAGATCAGCATAAAGGCAAAGAAGGAAAAAACCACCATAAAAACCGCCAGGCGCCGATACAATCCACGTTTTTTCTTCGCGTCGATCTTTTGCTGGAGATGATGTTCTTTAACGTAGCCCGTATTTAATTCAGTGATATTCTCTTTATTAAACTGGACCATGTCCACCCTCCTATTTCTCCTGTTTGCGGAACCAATTTTTGACTGTATTCTTCAGAGAAATAAGAATCCCTGCTTTTTTTAGCCATTTACCTTTTAAATTATACCATGTTTGCATGGGAATGAAACGTGAAATCAGTCTAAATAACCATTTTATTGGAGAGAAAATAATCTTCAGCAGGGTGAAAACAATGGCCCATATCCATCTTGACGCCAATAGCCCTATGGCAAAAATGATAGAAATTGCCCATTTTATAGGTTTTATGATAAGTCCATAGAAAAGCTGTATGAAAAAGCGGAACAATTTTGTGACGATGCGGATCAGCAATTCCAGCAAACGTTTATAGCCAGTTTGAAGCAAGGCCTTATAAAAACTGAAGCCGCACAATAGAGCCGCAAAAATATACAAACGGAGATTGGCATGGTTCACATGAAGCAGAACATAAAAGACAATCAAGGCCTGCAGAAGCCAGAAAATCACATCATTGATAAAGTGCAGCCAGTACCATTTTCGGCGTTCATGGACGAAACGGCCATACGTGTCAATGGCCATCCCGATCCATATCCCCATGGCTGCCATGGACAGCATCGTCTGAAATTGAACAGATAAGGTCATTTGAAAAGCTTGCCGAAAAATCCTTTAGTTTTTTCCCCGCTCTGCTGGTCAAGATAAACAAGGTCGAATACTTTCCCTTCTATGGACACCATGCCGGATTCCACATCCAGATTTTTCATCTTCAGGTTGGTTCCACGGATCGCCAAAAAGCCCATTGTCGTTTCCAGGAGAAACTCTTCGTTGTCAAAACTTTCCACCTGCTTGACACCGGTGATCTCAAGTTTTTTCCGGCCGACCATCTTCACATCGTGATCCGGAAGATTCGTATTGCTAGTCAAGGAGCCATAGTTATGATATTGGTCCATTCTAATCCCCCTCTTTCGCTTTATGTTTATGAAAAGAGGGACAACTTTAGAACAGCGATGAAAACAAGAAATTCGTTTTCGGCCTTCCTCTGTAAATTGAAATCATTTATAGAACAAAAAAGAAGAACCTAAAACTTAGGTTCTTCTTCCGTTGATTGAAGTGATTCCTCATTGATGATGGTATACATTTGGTCAGCGTCCTCTTTTTTCGTGTGTTCCTTCAGCTCGTCTACACGGACGGTGACAAGCTTTTGCCCGAAACGGATCGAGAGCTCGTCACCCGCTTTTAAAACCGAAGAGGATTTCGCCTGTTTGCCGTTGATGGCGATACGGCCTTGATCGGAAATTTCTTTTGCTACCGTCCTTCTTTTAATCAGACGGGAGACTTTAAGAAATTTATCAAGACGCATTTACTTTACAGCTTCCTTTAGCTTGTTGCCAGGACGGAAAGCCGGAACTGTAGAAGCAGGAATATTAATTTCTTCTCCAGTTTGGGGATTGCGCCCCGTACGGCTTGAACGCTCTCTTGTTTCAAACGTTCCGAATCCGACAAATTGTACTTTGTCTCCGCTTTTCAACGCATTTGTAATCTCATCAACAAGACCGCTTACTACCACTTCAACGTCTTTCTTTGTTAAACCTGATTTCTCAGCAATATTTGTGACTAATTCATTTCTGTTCATTTTAAAAAAACCTCCTTCGTCATTCTTTCAAAAGATTCGGGGAAAGTCCAGAAAACTTAAGGGTTCTGCTGGCTCTCGAACAATATTCTCTAAGAAAAAACAGATTCCTTCCGGGTTTTACAAATTTTCTTTTGCCTGATTCCAGAGCTTGTCCATCTTTTCAAGAGAAGCATCCCCAGGAGCTAACCCTTCTTTGTTTAATTCGTTTTCAATATAGCGAAAACGGGTGTAGAACTTTTGATTCGTCATAGCCAGGGCCTCTTCCGGATGAATGCCGTAGAAACGCCCAAGGTTTACCAAGGTGAACAGGATGTCACCGAATTCCTTTTTGCGTTCATCGTCCGATTCCGCGGCCTTCCATTCATCGAACTCCTCCCTGAGTTTATCTAATATAGGCGTGACTTCATCCCAGTCAAAGCCGGCCTTCGCCGCTTTTTTCTGATAATCATAAGCTTTATGTAGAGCAGGAAGCCCTTTAGCGACCCCATCCAGCAGTGAGCGGCGGTGCTCATTGCCTTTCTCAGCGGACTTGATCTTATCCCAATTTTGAAGCACTTCATCCGCTGTGTCGGCCTCCACGTCACCGAACACATGCGGGTGGCGCCTGATCATCTTTTCCGCGAGGACAGAGATTACTTCGTCCATTGAAAAATATCCTTCATCTTCACCGATCTGGGCATGCAGCAGGACTTGGAGAAGAACATCACCCAATTCCTCTGCCAGATGGTCATCATCTTCTTCATCGATTGCTTCCAGTACTTCATAGGATTCCTCGATCAAATACTTTTTCAGTGACTGGTGTGTCTGCTTTTTATCCCAAGGACAGCCGTTTGGCCCGCGTAACTCTTTAATAATCCCGCGGAGATGCTCAAAATCCCGATACAGCATCTCCTCATGATCTACCGGAGGAACATAGACGGCAGTCAGGTTGTTGAGCGTTACCGAACGGTCAAGCTCATAAAGCGGAACCCATTGAATGGATTCCCCGGCACTTCCTGCAGCCGTAACAACAGCCACCTTAAAGTCATCAGGATACTTTTCCATTAACGTCAGTTTCACTTCAGAAGCAATGAAATCGTCGTAAACTTGAACGATGATGACGTGGTTTCGAATCTGAATCTGTTCCTTTTTCAAGCTGGTTCCATCCAAAATCTGGCACCCTTCGATCGGGTCAATTTTTAGAGCTGTATACATCTCATCCAGGAAGCTTTTTCCCCCTGCCACTTTCACTTCAATACCGCGGCTGTCCGCTTCGTTCAACAGCAGCTGTACCGTTTGCTCTGCAACCAGTGGATGGCCGGGCACTGCATAGGTTATATGGCCGGAAGATGCTTTTTCAAATAACACCGAGGTGATCTCACGATAAACTTCTTCAAAAGCATCATGTTTTTCATAAATATCATCAAAGAAAGTCATGCTGACGCCTTCCCGCTCCAGCTCAGAAACAGCCGGATGGTCTTTTGTACGGACGTAGACATGCTGTGACTGAAGCAGCGTTCGGTATACACCGACCGTAAGCTGGTGTATATCCCCTGCTCCCAGTCCAAGTATTGTAATAGAGTAAGGCATATTAACTCCTTCTTTCTGTCCATCGTTTCAGCACATGCTGTAATTTTTGCAGTCTAGGGATGCTTACCAGTTCTTCTGCCTCAATTACCTTCGCTGTGGTGAGTGCCGCCAGAAGAGCGATCCCCCCTCCTGCACTGGCAGCGATCGAAATGACAGCATCAGAAATCCTGGATTCCGCCAGCACCTGATCCAGGCCTGACTTAATGAGCCATGCAGCCAATGACATTACAGCCGCGGCCCCTCCAATGCGTATCCCATGAAATTTTCCTGCAGCAGCAAATGCCGTTTTTCTTTCCAAAATAACAAGGTTTATTGCTGCGGCGGCTACGGATGCAAGTACAGTGGCAAAGCTTGCACCCAAAGAACCCCATAATGGCATGAGGACAAAGTTCCCTGTGATTTTTGCGATAAAAGAAGCGGATACGCTCATCACTGGAACCGTACTGCATCCTAACCCCTGCAAAAGGCCGGTGGATACAAGGAAAAGTGAAACGGTCAAGATCGAGATTCCAAGGACTGCCATCTCAAGTGACCCCTCAGTACTTTCAAAAAGCATTCGGTTTACAGGTTCGATGATCACGGCTAGTCCTGCCGCTGCTGCCAGACCGATAATAAAAACAGCCTTGATGGAAATCCCGCATGTCTTTTGAATTCGTCCATAGTCCATGTGCATTTTTGCAGAGGCAACGGCTGGAACAGCTGCAAGTGAAACAGAAGTAGCTATGACGGTACCCAGCTGAAGAAGCGGCTGAGCTCTGTCAAAGATCCCTTTTAGGCTCCTCGCTTCCGCTGGGTCCATGCCATTTTGCCGCAATAGATTAACGAACGTAAACGCATCCGCCAGCTGAAACAAAAGCAGGATCATGGAGCTGATTGATAGAAGAATACCCGCTGAGAGCAGCTGAAAGCCAGTCTGTATGGAAGGCTTTAACCCTATGGTCCATCCTTTTTTCCGATTTTCAGACCTGTAGAAATAGATAGCCATAACGAGCAGCCCTGCTAGAGAACCGGCTACAGAACCTATCGAAGCCCCTGCACCCGCCATATATACATTGTAGCCATGTGATATAAAATAATATGAAAATCCAATGATACAAGCCACCCGGACCGACTGTTCCGTTACCTGGGAAACAGCGGTCTGTTTCATTTGTTCACACCCTTGAAAGATTCCCCTGAACACCGCCACAATGGGTACGGTCAAGTAAATAAATGAGGTTGCCTGTATCGGAACTTGAAGCCCGGGGTCCCCCATCCAGAAAGCGATCTTAGCTGACCCCAAAAACAAAACAAGAAACAAGAGCAGCCCCGCTGCAAAAAATGCGGTAAACCCACTCTGAATAATGGTTCCCCGCTCTGTATCTCCAAGGTTATCTGACCTTTCAGAGAGCACTCGGGAAAGAGCAACAGGAAACCCTGCAAGTGCAAACGTTGATGCGATGCCGTAGAACGGATACACCTGCTGAAACACATAAAATCCAGTATCCCCTGTTATATTTTGATAAGGAATGCGGTAAACCACACTTAAAATTTTTACGATGAACATAGCGATGGTCAATAAAAGCGCTCCATGCCATATCCGTTTTGAATGTTCGTCCATACCTGCTCCTAACCATGGTTCTAACGACATATTATAACATAGATAGAAAAGCTGAAGCGCCTGGTTAGAGACGAAAAGCGGTGGAGCTCCCACACAGCAAGTGTGAGAGCGTAGTGCCCGAGTCTCTGGGCGGTGAAGCTGGGTCAGGCAACGGCGCGATCGTTAACGCAAAAAAAGAAGGAGCCTCGGCATCCTTCTTTTAGTGTTCCATTTGTCTGGCTAGAAACCCTGCTGCAGTTTCTGCAAGCTTTTGCTCGAGTTCTGTGATTTTCTTTCCTTCTTTCGACAGTAAAGCAACGGCTCCAATTGGATCCCCGCTCGCTACGATCGGTGCGATAACGTAAGATGATGATTCTCTCGTTCCATCCACAATCTCTACTTCACTGCCATTGGAATCGAGCAACGATTTTCTGTCGTTCATTGAGGATTCAATCACTTTCCCGATCGCTTTGTTCAGATAGTCCTTCTTTGATCCCCCTGCTACTGCAATAAAGGAATCACGGTCAGCAATAAGAACGGAATGCCCTGAACTTTCAGCCAAGGATTCTGCGTATTCTTTTGCAAAATCACCGAGCTCATTGATCGGCGAATATTTCTTTAAGATGACTTCACCATCTCTATCTACAAAGATTTCTAGAGGATCTCCCTCTCTGATGCGGAGCGTGCGGCGGATCTCTTTCGGTATAACAACCCGGCCAAGGTCATCGATACGGCGTACAATGCCTGTTGCTTTCATGGAATAATGCCCTCGCTTTCAAATGATGTAATCACTGGATGTATATAATAAATGAAACCTTCTTTTGAAGATTGTTCCATTCCCTGCTAGTATTATTTGTTACATTAACAGTTCTATTCATCAAAAGCGTGTTGTTTTTGGCCGGGCATTATTTTCCACTACGATCTTGTCTTCGCTTTGTCCTTTTTGACACTTTTCAGTTTCTTCAGCACCTGCTCCATCGCCTGGAGGAGTTCTTTATCAGAGATGCGTTTTTTGTTGAATACGATTTTGAGTCTTTCTTTTTCTACACCAAGATTAATAAATCTGCCGAGCTTGTTCACAATATCAAACAGCTTCGCACCGTCAGTTTTCTCTGTTGCTTCCTTCGACAGCATGATGTTGACGACATCACCTTTTTGTTCGATACTGTCCACGCTTTCCTGTTTGGCGAGTTCCTTGATCCGGGCGATAAACAGCAAGCACTCCACTTCAACCGGATAGTCTCCGAAACGGTCGATCAGGCTGTCATGCAGTTCATCCACATCCTTCAGTGAGTTAACTGCCTTAAATTGCTTATACATGTCAATTTTTTGTTTGCTGTCTTCTATATAGGTTGAAGGAATATAGGCGTCCACTTCAATATTAATGTCGATCACTGGCGTCGTTTTCTTCGGTTTATCCCCTTTTCTTTCTTCAATGGCCTCCTGCAGCATCTGAGAATAGAGGTCGAAACCTACCGAGTCGATGAAGCCGTGCTGCTGAGCTCCCAGCAGGTTTCCCGCTCCCCTGATCGACAGGTCACGCATGGCAATTTTAAAGCCTGAACCAAGCTCTGTGAATTCCTTGATCGCCTGAAGTCTTTTTTCAGCTACTTCCGTAAGAATTTTATCCCGCTGATACGTAAAATACGCATAGGCCACCCGGTTGGAACGTCCAACCCGCCCCCTTAATTGATAGAGCTGGGATAGGCCCATTTTGTCAGCATCATATACGATCAATGTATTTACGTTCGGGATGTCAACACCCGTTTCGATAATGGTCGTAGAGACAAGAACATCGGTGTTGCCCTCAAGAAAGTCCAGCATGACCGATTCCAGTTCGTTCTCTGACATCTGTCCATGGGCTGCAGCTACACGGACATCAGGAATCAAAGCGGATATCTGTTCTGCCATCCTGTCGATCGTTTCTACACGGTTATACAAGAAGTAAACCTGGCCTCCGCGCCCCAGTTCCCGTTCGATGGCTTCTCTCACAAGGGAGGCGTTATATTCCACCACATACGTCTGGACAGGGAAACGGTTTTCAGGCGGTGTTTCAATGACCGATAAATCCCGTACCCCGAGCATCGACATATGAAGTGTCCTCGGTATTGGTGTCGCAGTTAAAGTCAGTACATCGACATTGGATTTCAGCCGTTTGATCTTCTCTTTATGAGTAACACCAAACCTCTGTTCCTCATCAATAATAAGCAGCCCAAGGTCATGATACTGAACATCCTTGGATAGTAAGCGGTGGGTACCGATCACGATATCAACGGTTCCGTTCTTCAGCCCTTTTGTCACTTCCGACTGTTCCTTTTTGGAACGAAATCGGCTCAATGATCCAATGGTAATCGGAAACTCTGCAAAACGTTCACGGAAGGTTTCATAGTGCTGCTGAGCCAAAATCGTAGTTGGGACAAGAAATGCCACCTGCTTGCCGTCCATGACCGCTTTAAAAGCTGCCCGGATCGCCACCTCGGTTTTTCCGTAGCCGACATCACCGCAAAGAAGGCGGTCCATCGGGCGTGTTCGTTCCATATCCGTTTTGATCTCGTTGATCGCCCTAAGCTGATCGTCCGTTTCCTGATAAGGAAAAGAAGACTCAAATTCCTGCTGCTCCGCTCCGTCTTTTCCGAACGCATAGCCGACACTGGCTTCTCGCTCAGCATAAAGCTTGATCAAGTCATCCGCAATATCCTGTACAGAAGATTTAACTTTGCTTTTGACTTTCTTCCAGTCATTGCCGCCCAAAGCATAGATTTTCGGTTCCTTCGCTTCTGAACCGACAAACTTCTGCACCTGGTCGATCTGCTCGACCGGCACATAGAGCTTGTCATTTCCGGCGTAGCGAATATGAAGATAATCTTTATGGACCCCCTTGATTTCAAGAGTTTCAATTCCCAAGTACTTCCCGATCCCGTGATTGACGTGTACGACGTAGTCGCCGACTTTAAGCTCTGAGTAGCTTTTGATCCGCTCTGCATTTGACATTTTTTGAGAGCGAACGGGACGCCTTGCTTTCTTTGTAAAGACCTCTTCTTCTGTGATGACGGCGAGCTTCTGTTTTGGAGATTCAAACCCGCTCGACAAGTCACCGATCAAAATTTGATTCACTCTAGGCTTCAGTGCTGTATCACCGGAGATCAGGCTCGCTTCCATCTCGTAATCAGCCAATACACGTTCCAGACGCTTGGCGCGTTCCTCGTTCGCCGCCAGGAAGACAACCGTGTATCCTGTCTTCTTCCACCGATCCAATTCACCTTTCAGCACATGAAGCTGGCCATGAAAATTCTGCATTCCTTTGATTTCGACATTTAAAATATTCTGCGGATTCGTATGCGGTACATGGCGAAGGAAAAGCGAAAGATAGATTTTGTGGAAGTTCGCCTTCTGCAGGATATCACCCTCCTGTGATAAACGGATATCTGTCAAGATCTCTCCCTGCATTAGCATCGAAGTATGCCATTCTGCCTCTTCTTTTTCAAGCTGATTCGACATCTCCTGAACACGGCTCACTTCATCCATTACGATAATACTGTTATTCGGCACGTAATCCAGCAGACTGGCAGGCTCATCATAAAATAAAGAAATATATTTATACATCCCTTGGAAGCGCTGCTTTTCTTTAAATTGGCCAATTTCATAGGCTGTATGTTCAACTAGCGTTTCTTTGACATGCTTGTCTTTCACCTTTTTAAGAGTAGCGGCCACTCCCGCTTCCATCTTTTCAACGGCATTTTCAAATTGTTCATTGTAGAGCAGAATCTCCTGTGCAGGCCCGATTGATATTTTATCGGCCTTTTTGTCAGAACGCTGCGTATCCGCTTCAAAAAAGCGGATTGAATCGATTTCCGTATCAAACAGCTCGATTCGGACTGGCATTCTTTCGGTTAGCGGATAGATATCCAGAATTCCTCCGCGCATGCTGAACTCGCCTGGTGCCGACACCATGCTTACCCTTTCGTACCCTATGGCCACGAGAGTGTTTAATACGTGCTCAACATCAATGTCCATTCCCGTTTCAAAATCAATCTGGCTTTGTTTCCATACATTTTTCGGCGGCAGAAATCTTCTGACACCTGCAATCGGAGCTATAATAACGCCTTTATCCTTGTGAGACAAAAAGTTCAGTACCTCTAACCGCTGAGCTTTTAACTCCGGACTGGCAATTGCGATTTCTGAAGAGATCAAATCATTGACCGGATAGAGAAAAACCTCATCTTCCGGAAGCAGGCTGCATAGGTCTTCATAAAGCTTTTGAGCCTGATAGAGATTATGAGTGATAACAAACTGTGTTTGTCCGGTCTGCTCATATAATGAGGCAATCAGCAGCGTTCTGGCGGATCCGGATAATCCTGCAACAAGCTGCTCCTTCAGGTTTTCCTTTAAACCAGTCAGTACAGCATGAAAATCATCGCTCTTGCTGTAGAGCTGTTTAAGTCCTAACATGTAAACCTCCCCCCTGATGAAATACAAACCCGCGTATTCCTCAGTACTATGTTGTATATGCTTACTGTTCGTGTTTCTTGCTCTTTTCCCGTCTATGATGGAAATATTCTATGCTTCCACACAGCAGAATCTGTTCAAAAACAGAAAAAGGCCTTGGCCAGCTGCCAAAGCGACTTTCTTATTGAATAAAAGAATCGAGCGCATAGTAATCCGGGTTTCGTTCAAGCGCTTCATGACAATCCTCGCAAATGGTTTTGACTTGTACATGCCCTTGCTTGTCATAATTGATCATCGCTTGCCTTTCTTCAGATGTAAGCTCATGAAAACCAAGCTGTTCCGAAGTCAGTTCCTTCTGATCCAGACTCCCCACGTGCTTTCCACAATGGCGGCAATGATAATGAATAGCCAATACTCTAGCCCCCTATCCGGTTCACATTATGTTATGTTACAACCATTATGAACGGAACCGGGGATTTCTATTCAGCCGTTGTACTTATTCATAACGCGTGAAAAAGGCATGGAAAGGAAAGCTTCGCACGCGTCCGCTGACCGTTTTAGGGCTGACTCTATAAGAGGGGCATCCTCTTTAGAGAACGGACTGAGAACAAAATCCGGTACTGGCTGAGCATTGGCCGGCCGTCCAATGCCAAAGCGGACCCTGTTATATTCCTGAGTGCCAATATGGGCAATAATAGACTTCATTCCATTATGTCCGCCGGCACTTCCTTTTTCCCTCAGCCTCAGTTTTCCTGCTGGCGTATCCAGGTCATCATAGATCACGACCATATCCTCCACAGAAAGTTTGAAGTAATCCTTAAATGGGCGGACACTTTCTCCTGATAAATTCATATACGTTAACGGCTTTAATAGATATACCTTTTCTCCATTGATCACACCACTTCCATAGATTCCTTTAAATTTCGACTGATTCAATGGAATATCAAGACGTTTCGATAATTCATCGATTACCCAAAAGCCCACGTTGTGGCGTGTATTTTCATATTCTCTGCCCGGATTTCCGAGACCTACAAACCATTTCACATGAAATCCTCACTTTCTAAATAAAAAAAGGCATTGTCCAGCAGCTTATAATGCTAACCCTTATTATACACTAAACGGTGCTGCTCATTAATTAAGAATGCCTGCACAGAAAGCTCAATGGTCCTTTTTACGCGGCCTGAGCCAGACAACGATCAAAACAAACGGCGCAGCCTGCTAGCTGCGCCGTTCTTTATCGGTATCTTTTGCTTATTTATCCTGGCCGGTACCCTTGTCCTCTTCATCCACAGCTTTTCCTTCTGCATCTCCGCCCGGATCAGCTTCTGCCTCTTCTCGATCTTCATCATCTTCGACTTCCGTATCAGCAACAGTCGGAGGTGTAACGGTTAGAACAACTTCCTCCTGATCATCTACAATTTCATAAGAAGAAGAGGTTTGAAGATCTTTTACAAGGAGGGAATCCCCGATATTCAGATTTTCGGCATTCACTTCTATGTGATCCGGAAAATCATTCGGTTTAGCTTTTACTGTCACCGTATGAAGAATCCGTTGAAGAACTCCGCCTTCTTTAACTCCAGGAGATTCGCCTGTAACCGTAAGAGGTACATCGGCTTCCATGGCTTTTTGAAGGTCAACCACGATGAAATCAATATGTCTGACCTCATTTTTCAAGTGGTCTCTTTGTATTTCCTGAACCATCACCGACAATTTTTGCTTATCATCAGTAACAAGGGAAATAACTCCGTTCATTCCATGATCTTTAATAACTTTTATAAACTCTGTTTCGGTAACAGCTACAGACTGGGGTTCTGTGCCGCTGCCGTATACTACTGCGGGCACGTCGCCTTTTTGTCTAAGTTGAGTGATATAAGAACGCTTTGTGGTATTTCGTTTATTGGCTTTGAGTTCTGTTGCCATATTATTTCACCCTTCCTAAATATGAGTCCCTATAAGAATTACCCTATTTTACGAAGTTTAAAACTAAGCAAGCAAAAAGCATGCCTCCAAAAGCTGTCTTTTAATCAAATAGTTTCGAAACAGAGAGCTGTTCGTGAACGCGAATAATCGCTTCTCCAAGCAATGGAGCCACAGATAGCTGAGTAACTTTGTCCGTGCGTTTTTCGTTTGGAAGAACAATCGTGTTTGTTACGACAAGCTCTTTAATCCTGGAATTCTGGATGCGCTCCATTGCAGGACCTGATAATACAGGGTGTGTACAGCAAGCATAGACTTCCTTCGCCCCGTTTTCAACAAGGGCGTTTGCCGCAAGTGTAATGGTACCTGCTGTATCGATGATATCATCAATCAGAATCGCTGTCTTGCCTTCAATGTTACCGACAATATTCATCACTTCGACAACATTCGGACGCGGGCGTCGTTTGTCAATAATCGCGATTGGAGCTTTCAGGCGGTCCGCCATTTTTCTGGCACGCGTTACTCCGCCGTGATCAGGTGATACCACAACAATATCATCGAGTTTTTTATCTTCAAAGTAATTGGCAAGAATAGGAACACCAAGAAGCTGATCCACTGGAATATCAAAGAATCCCTGAATTTGGGTGGCGTGAAGGTCTATGGTGATAACCCTTGTCGCCCCTGCAGTTTCTAAAAGGTTTGCTACTAGTTTTGCTGTAATCGGTTCACGTGCACGCGCTTTTCGGTCCTGGCGGGCATATCCGTAATAAGGAATAACCACATTGATCGTTTTGGCTGAAGCACGTTTAAGCGCATCAATCATAATTAGCAGTTCCATTAAGTGCTGATTAACTGGGTCGCTTGTAGACTGAATAATATAAACTTCGCTTCCGCGTATGCTTTCTTCGATGTTGATTTGAATTTCACCATCACTGAAGCGGGTAACAGAGCTCTTTCCAAGATCAATTCCGATATGCTTCGCAATTTCCTGTGCGAGTTCAATATTTGAATTTAACGTAAAAACCTTTAACGTAGAATCAACATAACTAGTAGCCATTAACACCTATTCCTTCCGTTTTATAAACTTCATGCCATTTTCACAGCTTTTATTATTTATTCTTTAATTTTGAAACGTAATCTTCTTTCGTCGTCTGTCTGCTTCTGGCGATGGAAAAGGCTTCACCAGGAACATCATCTGTAATGGTTGATCCTGCAGCCACATAAGCATTTTGACCAACTGTAACCGGCGCGATCAAATTAGAGTTGCAGCCGATAAAGGCGCCATCTTCCACTTTCGTTAGATACTTGTTCTTTCCGTCATAATTGACGGTGATCGATCCGCAGCCGAGGTTCACTTCTCTGCCAATCTCTGCATCACCGATATAACTAAGATGAGACGCTTTGCTACCTTGCGCCATCACAGACTTTTTCACTTCAACAAAGTTGCCAATCTTTACTTGGTCTTCAATAGAAGAAGCTGGGCGGATATGGGCGAATGGCCCGATGTTTGCTTCATTCCCGATCTCGCTGTCATGAACCACGGACTGTTTGATCGTATTTCCATTTCCGATCTTGCTGTCTTTAATTTCGCTGTTCGGACCAATGATATTATTTTCTCCAATGACAGATGATCCACTAATCATTGTCCCAGGATAAAGGATGGTGTCTCTTCCGATGACTGCATCAGACGAGATGTACGTTTGTTCAGGGTCAACGATGGTGACACCGTTTCTCATGTGCCCTTCATTGATTCGTTTTTTCATCGTTTTCTCTGCTTGAGAGAGAGCTACGCGGTCGTTGACACCAAGCGTTTCATCAAAAGATGGAGTCTGATAAGCCGCTACGACCTCACCTTTTTTCTTTACGATCTCAACCACGTCCGGTAAGTAGTATTCTCCCTGAGAGTTATCATTATTGACAGAAGAAAGAGCCTCAAATAAAGACTGGTTATCGAAGCAATAGGTTCCCGTATTAATTTCCTGTACTTTCTTTTCTTCGTCACTTGCATCTTTGTGCTCAACAATTCTTTCAACTGTGCCGTTTTCATTGCGAAGTACACGTCCATATCCTGCAGGGTCTTCTGCCTTTGCGGTGAGGATGGTAACTTTCGCATTCGTAGCTTGATGCTCATCGATCAGCTTCTGCATCGTTTCTGCAGTAATCAGAGGAGTGTCGCCGCATACGACAAGCGTAATGCCTTCTTCCTTTGACAAGGCGTCATCTGCCTGCATGACTGCATGAGCTGTACCTAGTTGTTCTTCTTGAAGTACATATCCTGAACGGTCTCCGAGCTGGTCCTTTACCTTTTCGGCTCCATGACCCACTACCGTTACAATCTTTTGCATGTCCAATTGAGAGATCTGATCGACCACGTGTTGTACCATCGGTTTGCCGCAGACAGGATGCAATACTTTATATAGACTGGATTTCATTCTCGTTCCTTGACCTGCAGCTAACACTACTGCGAAGCGTTTACTCATAAATGACCTCCACTATGATTTTTACTATTACATTGCTGATATTCCCTTACGAATATATCTTATAATCACAGTCATTTCAAGGAGTGTGAAGGATTTGTCAATCTATTGTTAAAAAGCTCCAATCCTATGGCAGAGACCGGACCGCGCGCGTCCGTTAGATTAAAGCCACAAAAAAAGAACTCCTCTTTGATGAAGGAGTTCTTTTGTTCACGTTATTAGGATGCCCCTGCTTCTTCAAAAGCAGATTCCATCTCACCCATTCTGTGATACTCCGTCAACACCGCGTTTTGAATCTTTTCGCGTGTGCTGGACGTAATTGGGTGAGCGATATCTCTGAATTCACCATCCGGCGTTCTTTTGCTAGGCATAGCAACGAACATTCCGTTATTCCCATCGATTACTCGAATGTCATGGATTACAAACTCATGATCAATCGTAATCGAAGCAATCGCTTTCATACGTCCTTCCGTATTCACCCTTCTAAGTCTTACATCAGTCACTTCCATTCCAAACACCACCTTTTTCCATAAATAAGAACGTATAACAACATTTCTTCATTCTCTTTCAAAATCCTTCTATATAAAATAAAAATTTTTAAAAAATTGCGTAAAATAAAAAATAGCCCCTTTAAAATTAAAAAGGGGCTATTTCCCTATATTTCTTACCTTTTATGGCCTGACTAAAGCAATGACTTCAATTTCAATTTGCGCATCTTTCGGCAGACGGGCAACCTCCACACAAGAACGGGCAGGTTTGTGTTCTGAGAAATATTCGCCGTATACTTCATTAATGGTTCCGAAATCATTCATATCCTTGATAAAAACGGTTGTTTTCACCACTTGTTCGAGTGAAGAGTTTGCTTCTTTCAATACAGCCTGAAGGTTTTTAAAGACCTGATGGGTTTGTGCGGCGATATCGCCTTCCACCATCGTTCCTTCTGCGGTCAATGGAATCTGGCCGGAACTGTAAAAAAGATTATTCACAACCATACCCTGTACGTATGGTCCGATTGCTGCAGGTGCTTTTGCCGTCTGTACCTTGTTCATTTATCTCTTCTCCTTTTGAATGAAGTAGTTTCCTTCCTCAACCTCTATCTTTTGTTCCTTTTCGTTCACACTGGCAAGCCGGGTTAATGACACGTAATCATCAACGAGCCTCTCTGCTCCATCCTGTGCTTCTACGAGCACACCGATCCCTGCCACTTCCGCCTGGAATTCCTTGATCAGGCTGATCATTCCGCGGATCGTGCCGCCGGCCTTCATGAAGTCATCAATAATGAGCACGTTGGCACCCTTCTGGATGCTTCTTCTCGCCAGCGCCATCGTTTGAATGCGTTTTGTCGAACCGGATACATAGTTGATGCTGACAGTGGACCCCTCCGTCACTCTGCTGTTGCTGCGTACGATTACGACAGGAACATTCAGCTGCGAGGCCACTGCATATGCCAAAGGAATACCTTTTGTTGCAACCGTCATTACCGCATCTATCTTTTGATGTGAAAACACAGAGGAGAATAGCCGTCCGACCTGATTGACAAGATTAGGATTGCCGATAATGTCCGTTAAGTAAAGATACCCGCCGGGAAGAAGCCGTTCTGGATCTTCCAGCATCCCGGTCAGTTCCTCTATGATCTCTTTTGCCTCACCTTCAGAAACAGATGGGATAAACTTTACGCCGCCGGCTGCACCGGCCACCGTATGGATAGAACCAATTCCCTGATACTCAAAATTTTCTTTAATGATGGCCAAGTCTTCGCTGATGGATGATTTGGCAGACTGGTACCGCTCTACAAAGTATGATAATGGAATCAACTGATGGGGATGCTGCAGCAAGTACGTTGTTAAGTCAACCATTCTTCCGCTTCGTTTTAACTTCATCCTGATCCTCCAAAAACCGAATATTTGAAGTTAATATACCATTTTCATACGTTTTTTATCAACAACAAATGAAATTTCCCGTAAGAACATTAACCTTTAAAGTCTTCTTGGCCTTCGCCAAGCAAACGTACAGCGTAAACTTCATGGCAAAACCCTCTTAGCCCATTGTACACACGATTAACGCGTGACTCGTGCTGGAATAAGCCAAAAACCGTGGGGCCGCTGCCACTCATGAGCACCCCGTCTGCGCCGAGTCGATGCATTTGATCCTTGATCTGTTTAACTTCCGGATGAAGTGGAAGAGTCACCGTTTCAAGGACATTGCCCAGCTCTCCGCAGACTCCTTCATAATCGTTTGATTCGATCGCACGAATCATGGCCTCAATGTCCGGATGATCAATGGAATCAGTATCGAGCCTGCGATACACTTCAGCGGTCGATACACCGATCGGCGGCTTGGCAAGGAGAACCCAGCATGGCGGAGGAGCCTTAATATGCTGAATATGTTCCCCTCTTCCTGAAGCGACGGCCGTACCGCCATACACACAAAATGACACGTCAGAACCAATCTTCGCCCCTAGGACAGCGAGTTCATCCAAGGAAAGCCCTAACTCCCAGAGCTCATTCAGCCCTTTTAACGCAGCGGCCGCATCACTGCTTCCCCCTGCGAGGCCAGCGGCAACTGGAATATGCTTTGAAATATGGATCCCTACTCCTTTTTTGACCCCAAATGTCTTTTTGAGCAGCAGGGCCGCTTGAAAAGCCAGGTTCCGCTGATCGAGTGGTACGAATCCTCCAGTCGACTCAATCGTGATCCGATCTTCCTCAAGCAGTGTCAGTTCCACTCGGTCGGAGAGGTCTACCGTCGTCATGATCATTTTTACTTCATGGTACCCATCCTCCCGTTTACCGAGAACATCCAATGACAAATTAATTTTTGCCGGAGCCTTGATGGATATCTTATTATCATTCATAAAGATTCCCCTATATTATTAAGATAACTTGATACTATCATAAAACGGAAGGAGCCACTATATTGAATAGCGCGATCTGCTGAAACCGTTTATTCCATACAAAAAACCGGAGCATGGCTCCGGCGTCTCGCATATTTTATTGCTGTCGGGACAGGTTCTGCTGCGCGATTTCAATGGCGCGCTTTACCATATTGCCTGCATCCTTTGACCTGATTCCGCCCCAGCCTTCCTGTTGGACGGTATCATAAAATCCAAGGTCCTTTGCAAGCTCCATCTTGAATTGTTCAGACATCATTCCACGTCTTCTGCTCATGATGCAATACCCCTCTCAAAAATAAGCGATAAGGGTAGTATTTTACTATGTTTCAATAGTTATGTATCAGTGATTGGCTATCCGTGCCTTCCTTTATGGAAAATAGACAAAAAAAAAGCAGTAAGGATTCTTACTGCCCGCTAACCACCTGGGATTCTTCTAAGAAAGTTAGTTCAACGGTTTCTGTTAATACGTCAGCGTAGCTGTAAGAAACACGTTCAAAAGCGTTGGTGTCCTGATCCAGTTTAATAATAAATACGGCAGGGTATGTTTCTTCTAAAGTGCCAAGTCGTTCGATCGTTTTGCGACGACCTCCGTTGGCTCTTAGAGAAAGTCTCTTACCCACGTTAGACTCTAAAATTCGTCTAATGTCCACAATTGTTTTACTCATATCGGCTCCACCTCACTTAGACAAATTGTAACACAAATCGCTACTTTTTGTCAAATTAAAACTAAAATTATAGCAATTATGAAGTTCTAATGTCAATGAAAAATTATCCTTTTTTTCACTTTTATTATGTTGCAAATTGTAAAAAGTATGTATAGCTGCCAAGAATCTTTTTTTCGGAAGCAAAAAACCTCCAGCAAAATACGCTGGAGATCCCTTATTGAATATAGGTTTGTGATTTAATCGGCATGCCAGTCCGCAAGAATCCTTTTGATTCGACCCCGCCAAGCCCATCCCGTCCTGTAAGGGTATTCCTCAGCACATCCATGACGTTTACGTGCTCCATAAAGGAGGTGAGACTGATTTTGGAAACGATATAGACAGGATCCAGGGCATGGATATTAATTCTTGCCGGCGAACTCGCAAAATTGCTGCCCGCTTTTATTAATGATTCAAAATGGGATTGGCAGGCTCCCGCAAAAATCATTAAATGATCCAGCTGAGGGTATTTTCTCCGTATTTCTCTAACCGTTCTTACAAAAAATTTAGTATGCCGGTACGCCTGCATATCATCTATCGATCCTTTGCTCTTCATGTATGCATCGTGACCAGTGATAACCAGAATATCGGGACGAACCTCATCGACGAGTGCTGGCACTTTATCCGGCATCTCTGTTTCCTTAAGATGGATGCCGTATACAGGAACACCTAGCCGCTTGTAGAGCTCCAGGCATTTGCTCAGATATAGGGGATCGCCATCTACATGAAGAACCCGGCCCGGCAGCTCAAAATAAGATTGATCATACTCATAGCCGTTTGTTGACAGGTATTCCCTCTTTTGCCTGAGCAGGTAGTAATCCTGTCTGAACAATTTATAAGAGGACTCTTCTTTTTCCTGCCCGGCCTGCCGTCTCTCATGCTGCTGCTGCGGCGACATGGCTACAAGATCAGCGACTGGGGCATCAGCAATCAGCCTCATCTCTTCTCCTGCCAGATCAGCCACCGTTTTATCTTCATTAAACCCTACGATACGAAACAATAGGTCACATTGATATGACGTTCTGCCAACCACTGATCCGATTTCAAGTTTCATCGAACTCCCCCTGTTTGGAGAAAAGTACAAATCCCAGTTACATCATCCTTTTTAAAGATATGATACCGGGACTTGAAACATGATTCTCATTTTAGGATGGGCGCTAAAGCATCCGCCAGTTTTGCGAATTCTTCAATGGTCAGTGTCTCGCCTCTGCGTTTTGGATCAATCTGTATCTTCTCAAATACCTTTTCAAGCGGCTCTCGCTTCTCCTTTAATGGAAGGTTGTTCAGCAGGTTGTTCCAAAGTGTTTTTCTCCTTTGGGCAAATGACGACCGAATCACTTCAAAGAAAAAGTCTTCATCCTTTACCTGAACAGGGGGCTCTTTTCTAAGCGTCAGCCTGATCACAGCGGAATCCACGTTTGGTGCCGGAACAAACACCGTTTTAGGCACTTTAAGAACCGTCTCTGCTTTTGCGTAGTATTGAACGGCGATCGAGAGGGAGTTATAATCCTTTGTTCCCGGTTTAGCTGCAAGCCTGTCCGCTACTTCTTTCTGAATCATACAAACGATTCCGCGAATCGGAAGTTTCTCTGTTAAAAGCTTCATGATGATCGGTGTGGTTACATAGTAAGGAAGGTTTGCCACTACCATAATATCTTCGATCCCCTGAAACTCTTGCGCGATCACTTGAGAAACGTCGGCTTCAAGAATATCAGAATGAATGACTTTTACGTGTGGATAGGGCCCCAGTGTTTCGCTTAAGATGGGGAGCAGACGCTGATCGATCTCGAAAGCAACGACCTTTTTTGCCTGGCGTGCGATATGCTCTGTTAATGCACCGATTCCCGGTCCGATTTCAATGGCGCCAGACTCCTCTGTTAAATCAGCTTGAGCTACGATATTATTCAATATATTACGGTCAATCAAAAAGTTTTGACCGAGGCTTTTCTTAAATGTAAAGCCATGTTTTTTTAATATGGCTTTTGTACTTTGCGGATTTGAGATATCCTTCATCATTCCCGCTCCTCCTGTAAAATTTCCTTCATGGCGTCAGCAAATTGCTGTTCAGTGATCTGAAACATCATTAATCGCTTATGCAGCTGCTTTCCGTTCATATAGCCGATCTTCAAGCTTTTTCCAAGCTTTTCTCTTCGAGCCTTTGCCTTGTCCCCACCAACGAGGCCGGCAGATACGAGATCGTTCCATGAAATTTTTTCTGTTTCTTCTATATATTCTTCTTTCACATGACGCAGTGCTTCTCTTATCGATTCCTTGGAGGCATGTTCCACTCCAACTCCTCGTTTATTTCTTGCGATCGCTTCCTTTTTGGGAAGGAACGCATGTTTGCAGCCGGGTATCCGGTTTGAAATGATCTTCCTGATCCGCTCCCCCGGATAATCGGGGTCCGTAAACACGATAACTCCCCTTTTTTCCTGAGCAAGCCTGATTCGTTCTATCGTCTCCTCACTGATCTCTGAACCGTTTGTTTCAATGGTGTCCGCATTGACCGCATTCTGGATCACGATGGTATCACTTTTTCCTTCTACCACGATTACTTCTTTAATTTTCATGATTTCCTCCCAGGTCATGCAAAAACTACTTCCTAGTATACCCTTACTTTCCTGTAAGGAAAATAAAAAGCAGAGGATAGGCATCCGTACCCGCTTCTGCGGGCATGATGCAGTTCCCCTGCTTCTCTACAATACCTGGAGTATAGCTTATTTAATAATTTTAATTCTTACCGTTTTTCTTCCCCATTTGGTAGCCTGAGATTGAGAGGAGAAGAAAACATCGATCCGGTTTCCATTGATGGCGCCACCTGTATCAGAAGCGATCGCATAGCCATATCCTTCGACATACACTTTGCTTCCAAGCGGAATGACGCTTGGGTCAACGGCAATGACTTTTGCGTTAGGATTAGCATGAAGGTTCAAGCCTGTCCTGGTCTTGCCTGAACATCCGGCGCAGTTCGCTGTATAAGCGGTACTTGTAACATAAAGTTCCTTGCCTCCCGAAGGAGCACTCTTGCTGCGTGAAACCGTAACAGGTTTCGGCTTTGTGCCGACAGCGATTACTTTATCTGAGCTTTCTTCCAATGTTTTTTCGCTCTTCAGCTTTCGGGAAACCTCTTTCCCATTTTCAAGTACGACCTCATACTTTTTCGATACCCGGCCTTTAGAGCCCGGTTCTACCACTTTTTCTTTTCCTTTTGCCAGTTTTCCGTCTTTGCGGGTGACGGTAGCAAATGGCGTATCTTCTTCCACTACATCGGTGACCTTTTCTACTCTGATGACATTAACCTTCATGTTGTCTTTGATGTCCGTCTCTTCAGCGGGCTCTACCCGATCAAGATCTCCTAGTTTCACTTGGTTTTGCTTTAAAAGGTCAGCGACCGTAGTCGAAGTGGTCCAAACTTGCTTTTCTTTTTTTCCATCCACAAGCTTCACCGGAACAGCTTGCTGAAGGTTGATATGCTGCTGAGTTTTGAGCGGCGTATCTAAACCAGGCTTAATTTTATCATGCTGGTTGACCCTTATATTTCGTTCGCCTAAAAATTCTTTAACTGTGCTGGCTGTTGACCAAACCGATTGTTTTTCTCCATCCTGCGTGAAATTGATCTTATGTGCAGATGTATATTCAATCTTCATGCCGTTCTTGAGCGGCTCATTTAGTCCTGGTTCCACCTCATCATGGCGGTTAACCGATATTCCGAAATCAGAAAGTGCATCCCTAACATTTTCTGCATGTGAACTAAACGATTTCTCTTTCCCATCAACCATGATCATAACATCCGTTTTCGAAGTTTCATAGCTAACGAAACCTGTTGTTACAGCCAGAACGATGATTGCCGCAGCAGCCAATACGAGCTTTTTCGTAATGAAATCGTAAAAAAGCTTATTCTTGCTCCTGTTCATGTCATCCATTCCCCCTTTACAAGGATTGAAGTATAATCGTTGAATAATTTGTTGTCAAATCCCCCCTCTTATGCAAAATAATTACACAAGCCCAATTATGTAAGGGAAAAGGGTAAAAGTGGAAGAAAAAACGTTCGACAGTTTCCTCTTCCATATTGTAGATTTTGCTGGATTTACAACGTTTTTTGCTTGTTTTTCTCTCTTTTCGACATTATCGGTCAGCGATTGATGCCGAATAACTGTCTAGCATTGTCGGACGTTTTTTTAACTAAATTTTCCAAAGGCATCTCTCTTAATTCAGCGATAGCCTCTGCCACGTATTTTACATACGATGGTTCATTTCGCTTGCCCCTCAGCGGATGGGGGCTTAAGTAAGGACAATCCGTTTCAATGAGAAGCCGGTCGAGTGGGATCTCCCTCGCCACTTCTTTTGGTTTCTTGGCATTCTTGAATGTAACAGGTCCTCCAAAAGAAATGTAAAAGTTCATTTCCATACACTGTTTCGCAACCTCCAGGCTGCCGCTGTAACAGTGCATGATTCCGCCGACTTCCTCGGCTCCTTCACTTTTCAGGATATCAACGACATCCTGTGTGGCATCGCGATTATGAATAATAATCGGGAGCTTCACTTTCTTAGCCAGTTGAATCTGCTGGCGAAAGACCTTTTTCTGAACATCCTTCGGTGATTTATCCCAATGGTAATCCAGGCCCATCTCGCCTAAAGCCACCACTTTAGGGTGAGATGCGAGTTCCTCAATCCATTGTAAATCCTCCGTTGTCATGTCCACCGCATCTACCGGGTGCCATCCTACAGCTGCATAGATAAAATCATATGTATCAGCCAACTTTATAGCGCCTTTAATGGTCGGCCGGTCAAACCCAACAACAACAATATGTGAAATTCCTTCATCCAAAGCTCTTTGTATTACTTCTTCCAGATCCTCTTCAAACTGAATTGCATTTAAATGTGCGTGTGTATCAAACATGAAGAAAGCCCTCCTATTAACACTTTCACAGTTTATCATACCTTTGTCCTATAACACCAAGTCGTCTGGATAACAATTGCATTACAGTTTTATTACATACTGGAAATTACACACATCTTTTTACACCGATAAATGAAAAAAGGAAGCCCTATTAGGCTCCCCTTACATGCTTGCTTTATTTGACTTTTGCACCGTTTGGCAAACTTTGATCCACGGTTGCCAAAGTCAGCTGATCTCCGGCAGAGCCAGCTAATATCATGCCTTCTGATAGTTCACCCCGGAGCTTTACCGGTTTAAGGTTGGTCACACAAATCACTTTTTGCCCCACCAGGTCTTCCGGGCGGTAATACTTTGCAATACCTGAAACCACCTGTCGTTTTTCAAACCCAAGATCCAGCTGCAGTTTCAATAGCTTGTCTGCCTTTTTCACCGGTTCAGCCTCGACCACTTGAGCCACCCGAAGATCCACTTTCATAAAATCATCGATGGAGATCTCATCTGTTTCTTCCTTTTCCACGATGACTTCTGGTGTCTTCTCTTCTTGCGCTGCCGCGGGTGCACCGCCCATTGACTGCTGAATATAGCTCACTTCCTCCTCTGTTTCCAGACGAGGGAAGATCGGATTCCCTTTTTGTACCTTCGTTCCCGCAGGCAGTTTGCCAAATTCATAGACGGTATTCCAATCTGTAAGCTCTCCTTGTTGAATCCCGAGCTGTTCCCATATTTTCGCAGGCGCATTAGTCAGGAATGGCTGTATCAATACAGAAACAATACGGATCGACTCCGCCAAATGGTACATTACGGCGCCCAAGGCGTTTTTTTCTTCTTCATTTTTCGCCAAGATCCATGGCTGTGTTTCATCGATATATTTATTCGTGCGGCTGATCAATTGCCAGATGCTGCTTAAGGCTACAGAAAATTCCATGTTCTCTAGGGAATCCTCCGCTTTTTTAACTGTGGTATGAACAAAATCAACAAGGGATTGATCAAAGTCTGTTACGTTCCCTTCATAGGCAGGAATGGCTCCGTCAAAGTACTTATTGATCATCGCCACTGTTCGGTTCACAAGGTTGCCGAGGTCATTGGCAAGGTCATGGTTCACACGGTCTACAAAGCTTTCAGGCGTAAAGACACCGTCAGAACCAAAAGGAACTTCACGGAGAAGATAATAGCGCAGCGCATCCAGACCGTAACGGTCAATCAAAGTCACCGGATCGACTACGTTTCCTTTGGATTTAGACATTTTTCCGTCCTTCATGAGCAGCCAGCCGTGGGCAAAGACCTTTTTAGGAAGCGGCAGATCCAGTGCCATCAGCATGATTGGCCAGTAAATCGTATGGAACCTGACGATTTCTTTCCCTACAAGGTGAACATTTGCCGGCCAGAATTTTTTATATTTTTCATCGTTTCCAGATCCATAACCGAGCGCTGTAATGTAGTTGGAGAGCGCGTCAATCCAAACATAGATCACATGCTTCGGATTGCCCGGCACTTTCACACCCCAGTCGAAAGATGTACGCGAAACCGCTAGATCTTCTAATCCTGGCTTGATAAAGTTGTTGATCATTTCATTTTTGCGGGATTCAGGCTGAATGAACTCCGGATTCTCTTCATAGAACTGAAGGAGCCTGTCTGCATATTTGCTCATTTTAAAGAAGTAGCTCTCTTCTTTCACACGCTTTACTTCTCTTCCGCAGTCCGGGCATTTACCGTCGACCAGCTGAGTTTCAGTGAAGAAGGATTCACACGGCGTACAGTACCAGCCTTCATACTCTCCAAGATAAATATCCCCTTGATCCAAGAGCTGCTTAAAGATTTTTTCCACACTCTCTTTATGGCGGTCTTCCGTCGTACGGATGAAATCATCATAGGAAATATCGAGCTTTTGCCAAAGGTCCTTGATCCCTGTTACGATCTCATCTACATAATGCTGCGGTGTTACTCCGGTTTCCTCCGCTTTCTGCTGAATCTTTTGTCCATGCTCATCCGTTCCAGTCAGATACATCACTTCATAACCTTTTAAGCGCTTATATCTTGCTAACGCATCGCCTGCTACAGTGGTGTAGGCATGGCCGATATGAAGTTTTCCGCTTGGATAATATATAGGTGTTGTTAGATAAAATGTTTTTTCTCCCATAATGGATTCCTCCGTTTAAAAATTTAATAAACTATGAAAAAAGCCCCTGCTAAAGGAGGGACATTTTATTTACAGGAAAAAGTGACCGAACATTGCGCCTATCAAATTTGTCAGTTCTATGAAAAGTGTAAAAAAATGTTTGTTCTGGGACATAAAATACAAAACAGGTGCGAAATCACTTTATGTAAATACTTTCATTATGCTCTTTTCTTCACTCAAAATATACCTAATCCCGTAAAGTCATGTCAAGGTAAACAGGATGTACGGTGAAGAATAGGCTAAGAGAGTATTTTTTAAAAGTCAGTTTTGTCGAATAATGACGAATTTATCAAGAATAATTCCCAGTAATTTTTTTGAAAAACAAGAATAAATTTCTAAACCTGATTTTACCTGTTTGTTAAGATAATATGATATGGTTGAACTTATAGTAAAACGGGTAAATAGATATAGAAATTTTTGTTTGCAAAATAGTTGACCCAATCTGGAAATATTGTTATGATGAATCCGTAAGATTTTGTCGAATTCTGACGATTATATATATAAATAATAGTTAGGCATTAAAATATCTACTATTCGGGAGGAGATTACTAAAATGAAATCTACAGGTATTGTTCGTAAAGTTGATGAACTAGGACGTGTGGTAATTCCAATCGAATTACGACGCACACTTGGAATTGCTGAAAAAGACGCACTTGAAATCTATGTTGACGATGACCGCATCATCCTAAAAAAATACAAGCCTAATATGACTTGTGCAGTAACTGGGGAAGTTTCTGATGACAACTATTCACTTGCTGGCGGAAAAATCATTCTTAGCCCAGAAGGTGCAAAAGAAATCATGAACGAACTTCAACGACAACTTCAAACAGCAAAATAAGGTTTGAACATAAAACGGCCTCCTGAACACAGGAGGCCCTTTTTTTGTGCATTTAGTTTTCATTTTCAATATGATAGGCTTGGTATACCTCACGCTTTGGCAGATTTCGGTCCACCGCCGCTCTTTTTACTGCTTCTTTGCTCTTCAGTTCTTCTTCATCGATATAATGCTGTACATGCTCGGCAAGAGTCAGAGTATCCCACCACTGAGATTCGGCTGTTTCTTCCCTCTTCTCGGACGATCCTTCAACCACCAGACAAAACTCTCCTCTGATCTCCGTTTCCTTGGACCACTCCATCATTTTCCTTAACGGACCTCTGATGAACTCTTCATATTTCTTCGTCAGTTCTCTCGCCATCGAAACATTCCGGTCACCAAGGATCTCATGCATCAAGGATAAGGTCTCCTTTAAACGGTGAGGAGATTCATAAAAAATCATTGTAAATGAATAATATTTGAGCCGCTCAAGCTGTTCTTTCTTTTCTTTCTTTCCCCGAGGCAAGAATCCGTAAAAGTAAAAGTCCTTCGTATTAAGGCCTGAAGCAATCAGTGACGATAATGCCGCGTTCGCTCCCGGAAGCGGAACAACAGGAATCTTTTCCTGCAGTGCGCTTACCACCAGTTCATACCCTGGGTCCGAAATGGCCGGTGTCCCGGCATCCGATACGAGTGCCACTGTTTTGCCTTCTTTCAGCAGATCGATGAGTTTCATGCCGCTCACCTCTTTATTATGTTCGTGGTAGCTGAAAAGTGGAGTCTGAATCTCAAAGTAATTGCAAAGCTTTTTCGTCTGTCTCGTATCCTCTGCCCCAATATAGTCGGCTTCCTTTAAAATCCGTATCGCACGAAAAGTCATGTCCTCCAAGTTCCCGATCGGAGTCGGAACTAAGTAGAGTACACCTGTTTCGTGGCTCTGATAGCTATTCTGCTGCCACATCATATACAGCGCCTCCTTCCCTGATTTGATTATTTCCCATAGAAAACCTTCTTCAGTTCTTCTGTATATTTCCCATCTATGCCGTATACGGTCAGTGGAGGCAGAATATGAAGATCAGGCTTGCCATCCTTCATCCCCTCAACAAGCAGCATGTTTGCCTCTCCGCCTGGTTTTGGATAAACAAACTGCAGCCGTTTTGGCTCTAGCCTGTATTTTCTCATCAGGCTTAAAATGTCCATGAGCCGCTGGGGACGGTGAACAAAAGCTGCTTTGCCGCCCTGTTTGACCAGCCTGCTGCTCACAGAGATCACATCTTCAAGCGTACAATGAATCTCATGCCTGGCTACTGCCAGATGCGGGTTCTCATTATAATCTTTTTCATTGACCGAGGAAAAATACGGCGGATTGCAAACGACCGTATCAAACGTACCTGTCCCAAGCTTTCCAGGAAGATTGATGATGTTGTCAGTCAATATGGAAACCTGGTCCTGCAAGCCGTTGATTTCCACGCTCCTGCCAGCCATATCACTGAGCCGTTCCTGAATTTCCACCCCAGTAATCGATGCCTTCGAACGCTGTGTCATCAGCAGTGCCACAGCACCGTTTCCTGTACACAGATCAATGATTTTTCCTTTTTGTATAGGTACATAGACAAACCTGCTCAGCAGTACCGCATCAAGAGAAAATGAAAAGACGGACGGGCTCTGAATGATCTTTAACGATTCATCCACGAGATAATCCAGCCGCTCGTCTCCTTTTAACAGGTATTCCATTACATCACTCTTTCTCAATAGGTTGTTGAATCAGATGACATAGAAAAGAGTCTTCCCCTTTGGAAAGACTCTTTATTTTTTATTAAGAAATGACAGACAGAACAGGCAGTCGCCCTCTGTACGAACACTTCCATAATGAAGATTGCAAATATGAAATCCTTCTTGATACAGCCTCGCCAGGTTGTCATAGCCTTCCCCGATATCTGCCGATTCTTGTGACAGTGGCCGCTTTTTAACAGAGGATTTGGATCCTTTTTTTTCCTGTGGCTTCAGAGCACTTCGCAAATTATAATTTTCCATTTGCAGGTTGTGATTCTGTTCCAATAAGGCGACAAGGTCTGCTTTTAAGTCTCCAATTTGCTCCGTTAAAGCTGCCAATTGCTGCTCCATATGGGTCACCCGGGAAAAAATCTGATCTTTCTCCACGTGCTTTCCACCTCGTTATTCTGTAGCTTGCGTAAATAATTCCTTTTCTTTCATGAGCTCATCAATTGTATATTCCGTTACTTTCTCAAGTTCCGGCAGTTCGACCTGTACAAGTTTCTCGAGCATATTCAATCCAACAACGCGACCTCTTCCGTGGGGAGTGGCAATCTGTTCACCCACATCCGGAAGCTCTCTTTTGACTTCTTCATAATAATCATTTTCGTATTTTAAACAGCACATCAAACGGCCGCATAACCCAGAAATCTTTGCAGGGTTAAGTGAAAGGTTCTGGTCTTTAGCCATTTTAATGGATACGGGTTCAAAGTCACCAAGAAAAGTAGAACAGCACAGCATTCTTCCGCATGGTCCGATGCCGCCGAGCATTTTGGCCTCATCACGGACTCCGATTTGCCGCAGCTCGATCCGCGTCCGAAAAATGGAAGCAAGATCTTTAACCAGTTCCCGAAAATCGATGCGCCCATCTGCCGTGAAATAAAAAATGACTTTATTTCGGTCGAAGGTATATTCGACATCCACCAATTTCATGTCAAGCTTATGTTCAGTTATCTTTTCCGTGCACAGTTCAAAAGCATTTTGGGCAGCTTTTTTGTTTTCATCGACCGCGAGCATATCTTTCTCGTTTGCGTTCCTTACTACCTTTTTTAAAGGAAGTACAACATCATTCTCCCCAACTTGCTTCTTGTCTATGACGACTTTACCGTACTCAATTCCGCGCGCTGTTTCAACAATTACGAATGTATCCTTTATGATATCAAGGTCGCCAGGATCGAAATAGTATATTTTTCCCGCTTTTTTAAAACGGACTCCGACTACTTCATACACAGGCTTTTATCCCTCCCGTAATCGTAACACCAACTGCTCCATTAGGAGCTGGGGGTTTACGTTTGCACCTAAGCGTTGCTTGGCTGTTAAGATAGCCAGCATTTTCTCACTGATTCTTTTCTGTGAGGTATGTAGAGCTTGCTGCTCTAACGTTTGCCGCTGATCGACAAATACCAGGTGCTCCGGCTCTGAAAGCTGTATAAATAAAAGATCTTTGTACCAGATCAATAAAAGGCTTAATGCATTGTCGAGCTGATCTTTTTCCTTAAAAAACGACAACCAGTTATCCTGTAATGAAACAAATACCTGGCTGGGACGAGTCCTCAACTCTTCAGTTAATTGTATCACTTTGTCTCGTGCTTGTGCAAACCACTCTTGCCTACAAATTTCGAGCGCTTCTGACTTATCGCTCGTTAATGCGGCAGCCATAGCTGCCATCGGCAAAGAAATCCCTTCTTCCTGCAAAGATTTAACCAGCTGTTCTGGGGGAAGAGGAGAAAAGGACAGAACCTGTGACCTGGACAGAATGGTGTCAAGCAGACGATGCACCTGTTCCGTTAATAAAAAGGCGATCGTGGAGGACGTCGGTTCTTCCAAAAATTTAAGCAGACTATTGGCCGCCTGTACCGTCATACGATCAGCATGTTCCACGATGTAGACTTTCTTATCCGATTCCATTCCATGATAAGCAAATTCTTTTTGCAAACCACGAATCTGATCAATTTTGATGGATTGCCCTTCAGGCTGTACAATATGAACGTCCGGGTGGTTTCCTGAGTCAATCCTCTTGCAATCCTTACATTCACCGCAAGGTTCAACACTCGTTGTTTCCCTGCACAAAAAAGTTTTTGCGAGCTGAAGGGCCATATCCATTTTTCCTGTTCCATGGCCCCCCTCAAACACATAAGCATGAGCGAGACGATCTTTCTTAACACTATTCGTTAACGTTTTTACCACCCTTGGCTGCCTTTCACTTAATTGTTCCCAGCTCATTTTTCCCACCTACGTATATAAATTAATCAAGAGCCCCTTCATTTCACCGATCTTATCAAGCAGGCCGATTGATTTTTCTTCCTTCATCAGGTCAGCCATTTCCAGAAGCTTGGCATCCACTTCCTGAACGAGCCTTGTCGTCTGCTGCCTTCCCTGGCTGTTCCAGCCGCGGCTATGTTTTAGATTCATGCCAAAATCAACAGCTTCTTTTACAAAACGCTGCACAAGCTGTTTATATTGGCTAAAATCTCTCATGGTCTGATACTGAGCAAGCCGCTGCCCCTGCTTCTCCACGTCCTTCAATAGGGCGCCGAGCTGATCGGATTGCAGCTTTTCCTGATGGCTCGCAACAGCTTTTCCAAACACATCTCCGCTTTTGCCGCTGAGCCTTTCTTCTTTTTGTTTCAGATCGATCATTGGGCGGGGATCCTGGCCAATTTTCATTCTTACTCCTCCGTCATATTAAAACTGCTGAAAGCTTTCCACAGGAAGAACAAATACAGTGGCTCCTCCAACTTCTACTTCAACAGGATAGGGAACGTATGCATCCGCATTGCCGCCCATCGGTGATACCGGGGCAACCAGCTGATTGCGGCTCTTGCAGTTCTCTTTGATAATTTCCAGGACACGGTCCACTTGCTGGTCTTCCACACCAATCATGAATGTCGTATTACCTGCTTTAAGGAATCCACCGGTCGTCGCCAGTTTGGTCGCACGGAACTCATGCTTAACAAGCGCATCCGCCAAACGGCTGCTGTCCTTATCCTGAACCACTGCTATGATCATTTTCATACGTTTTCCCTCCTGTGATTTATTAGTTATATCGGTTCGCTAGAAGAAGATGAATATCCTTTTTGATCACATCAAAAACTTGATCTATCGTCTGGTTTCCATCCACAAGAAGAAAACGCTCCTTGTTTTCTGAATAAATTTTCCTAAATCCTGTCCTTACTCTTTCGTGGTATTCCAGCTGTTTCTGCTCAATGCGGTCGAGACCTTCTCCACTATAGCGGCTGACCATGCGCTCCCTGCCAGCCTCAGGAGAAATATCGATCAGATAGCTTCGATCCGGTTGTAATCCTCCTGTAGCAAAGCGATTGATCGCCTTAACTTCCTCAACGGGGATGCCGAGGCCATAAGCTTGGTAAGCAATGGACGCATCGACAAAACGGTCACACAGGACAAGTTTGCCCTCCTGCAAAGCCGGAACGATTTTTTCTTTAACATGCTGAGCCCGGGAAGCGGCGTACAGCAGCACTTCCGTTTCATCTGTCATTTCGGGATGGGACGGATCAAGAATCAACGATCGGATCTTGTCACTGATCGCTGTTCCTCCCGGTTCGCGGGTTAATATATATGGAATATGGCTTTTTTCTAAATAACCTGCCAGTTTTTTTATCTGTGTTGATTTTCCTGAGCCATCAGGGCCCTCGATCGTAATAAATAGTCCGTTCACATCTACTCTTCCTTCTGTTCAGCATATACGATTATTTTTTTGCCTTGTCCACCCTGAAACCGGGTACCCTGCGCTAAAAGATATTGATATTCTTTCACCATTTCCTCCGTAATCCGTTCTCCTCTGGCGATCAGCGGGATGCCGGGCGGATAGGGAACAATGGACTGAGCAGCTATAAGGCCTGAAGATTGGGAGATCCATACCTCTGAACTTTCCATCATCAGCAGTTCTTTATAGCCAGCTGCAAGAGCACTGATGCCTGTTCCTGTACTCTGTAATGGAAGCCGGGAATGTTTCTTGTGAAACATGTCGTCTGACAAAGCCCCTCGAATAGTTTCAATCAATTCATCAAGACCCGGTATCCTGCCGAGAGGAAGCACAAACAGGACATTCAAAGGATCAGCGAGTTCCGTAAAAATCCCCTTATCCTCCAGCTTCTCCTGCAGCTCATACCCAGTACGGCCTGTGGTGCTCTGTACAGTAACTTTCAAAGGATCCAGCCCATAGTCCCGGGGTGAATTCAACACCGTCAGCTGAGGAATACTGTTCAGAGCGTCCCTAAAGTGTTCCGCATCCTTTTTAATCGCCTTAAAATCCTCTGGAGTAAGACTGCCCACGTAGGCTCTTGCCAAGTCCAGCGAGGCCATAATCGGATACGATGGCGAACTCGATTGAAGGGCCTGTAAATAATGTTTTACCCTATTTTCATCCATGCGAAAACTGTTGCAATGCAAATAAGCACCCATCGTCATAGCAGGAAGTGTTTTATGGGCAGAGTGGACAACCATATCAGCCCCAGACTTGATCGCACTCTCAGGAAACCATTCGCTCCTGCCAAAATGGGCTCCATGAGCTTCATCAACGAGCACGATCAATCCGTGTTCATGCAAATAATGAATCATTTCCTTTAGATCTGCAGCCCATCCATAATAGTTTGGGTTCGTCAGCATGATTCCTTTGGCCTCAGGGTACTTCGTTACCGCTTCTTTCACCCTTTCAAGTGTAAGCCCAGTGGCAAACTGTCCGACCGGATCGACGCCGGGCGAAAGAAATACCGGCTCAAGCCCTGCCAGCTCCAGTCCGTTCAAAACTGACTTATGGCAGTTCCGCTGAACAAAAACAAGATCATTCTCTTGAAAAGCAGATAAAAGCATGACCAGATTTCCTGCTGTACTTCCTCCCACCAAAAAATAACTGGAGTGGGCACCATACAGAGATGCCGTCAATTCCTGCGCCTCTTTAATCGCTTCAGAGGGTTCATGGAGATCATCCAGTCCCGTCAGCTCCGTTACGTCCATAGGAAGAATGGAGGCAAATGCGTTGTTTTCGCTGTCTTTAAAGCCGATGGTTCCATTTTTGTGCCCTGGAACATGAAAGGACCATTTTGTTTTATGGCTATGCCGTATAAGGGCATCATATAAGGGAGTTCTTTGTTCTCTAATCATGTATAATCCTTTTTTCTTACATCAAGTACTGTTTATCCTTCTATTTTAGCATAACTCTATGCTGTCTGCTTTTCACTCCAATCAGAAAAACAGGCCCTGTCGGCCTGTTTATACGGAAGAATTCGCTAATTTTAATTTTCTTAATTGATTTAAATAGTGTTTGTAATATTCGTCATTCGTTTCAGCAGAAACTATTTTTTTCTCACAGTCCATACAGATGTATTGATGTAAAATGTGAATCCCGGTCTCCTTATACTCCTCACATATTAAACACAATTCCCCTGTTGGTTGCATCGATGATTTCATTTTCATCCACCTCCATTACTCCATTCTTCCCAGAGTTCTCCCGCTCTATACTCTCGTACCTTAGTAATCTTCGTTTCTTGTTTAGGCTCTAGTTCAATGTATGTGCTCCTGAATTTGTTCGTGTCTGTCTTGAAAATTTAAAGCATTTCCCAGCCTAAACAAGGAAAGAAATGGTTCTAAGCACAGCGTACATGCGGCTAAAAATGATGGTTCGCGGCTGTGTCAGCGAAGTTATGAAGAAGTAGGCAAGAAGTGGAATGAGGGAGATTGTATTTGAAGATTTTTATGCGCCTTACTTTATCTTTTGGCGTTTACATGCGGGTTTGCTGCTTTTACATGCGGATTTCGCCCGATTACATGCCACTTTGAAGCGTTTACATGCGGGAATGGACACTTT
>NZ_JAUHLN010000012.1 GCF_030412265.1 Fictibacillus terranigra | reverse complement strand
AAAGTGTCCATTCCCGCATGTAAACGCTTCAAAGTGGCATGTAATCGGGCGAAATTCGCACGTAAACGCAGCGAACCCGCACGTAAACCGTACAACCCAGCAAGTAACAGTACAAAAAACCGCCACACACAACCCAACTCGATTCTCATACAGCTCTCCACCCTTTCAACAGTAAAAATGCACATAAATATCATACAAAAAAACCCCTGATTCATTCTTTTTTCAACAAGACCCACACACCAAACACCACTTTGGAATTTTAAAATTCGCCCGATCCCCTGAACTGTGGAATCGTGTCGGTTTTTTACAGTGAAAGACTTCAATTGTTACGATTAATCCCGAAAATATCGGGTAATACTGTGATAGAAACAGGCAGTCCCCCAGTCAGCCAAAAAGTATACATTAGTTGCATAAATCCTGAAAATGCGTCTATAATATAAGTGTATAGTCAAAGATAGTCAAAGTCAGAGGGGAGGGGAGCAGGATGAAAAATATCTCAGACATCATTGAAGCATATTTAAAGCAGGTCATTGCAGGTTCAGATGATACGTTCATCGAGATCAAGCGAACTGATATTGCTGAAAAGTTCCAGTGTGTCCCTTCCCAGATCAATTATGTGATCAATACCCGTTTCACGGTAGAAAAAGGTTTTGTAGTAGAAAGTAAACGGGGCGGCGGGGGATATATCCGGATCATTAAAGTCCAGACGGAGAATTACGTCGAGCTTATTGATCAGCTGCTGCTTCTGATTAATGACCGCATTTCACAGGGGAATGCGGAAAATGTTATATTACGGTTGCTTGATGAGCAGATCGTATCCGAACGTGAGGCCAGAATCATGCTGAGTGTGACAGAACGCTCTGTTCTGCAAGTGTTAGACCTTCCTGAACGTGATCAGTTACGAGCCGAATTATTAAAAGCGATGATTCGGACATTAAAATTTAGAACCAGATAGCGACATATCACATTTATTAATAGGGAGGGAAAAATAATGTACTGCCAGGAATGCCATGAGCGGCCTGCCACTTTACACTTTACGAAAATTGTAAACGGCAAGAAAACTGAATTCCATATTTGTGAGCATTGTGCAAAAGAAAAAGGAGAATTCCTTCCGGGGTCGAATACTTTCTCTATTCATCAGCTGCTCTCTGGTCTGCTTTATGGAGATCCTTCCATTTCGGGAGCGGCATCTGCAGGATTGTCTCAAAATTCGGTCCTGGCCTGCCCAAAATGCGGCATGACGTACCAACAGTTTGCCAAATCGGGCAGGTTTGGCTGCAGCCATTGCTATGAGGTTTTTGATTCTAAGCTGGATCCGGTACTAAAGAGGGTTCACGGCGGCAATACAAAACATGCCGGAAAAATTCCAAAGCGGATTGGCAGCGGACTTCAAGAGAGGCGTGAATTGGAAAAATTAAAGCAGGCGATGCAGCAGTATATTTTAAATGAGGAATTTGAAAAGGCGGCAGAGACCCGTGATCAAATTCGACTTTTAGAAAAGCAGAAGAACCGGGAAAAGGGGGAATAGAGCATGTCACTTGAACATTTTATAAGTGAAGCTATCAGTCCCTGGATGAAGAATGAAGGACCAGACTCTGACATTGTCCTTAGCAGCAGAATTCGGCTGGCGCGAAACCTCGAAAAGTTTAATTTTCCCGACTTGGCTTCCAAGGAAGAGTCCGAGGCTGTCATTCAGACATTGGAAGCAGCCTGCAGAGAGCAAGGGAGCGGGAATTTTGGAGAATTTGAAATTCTTCATCTCGATGAGCTAAAACCTCTGGCAAAAAGGGTATTGGTAGAGAAGCACTTGATCAGTCCCCATCTTGCAGAGCAGTCAAGATTCGGGGCGGTGATGCTCAATCATGATGAGTCAGTGAGCATCATGGTCAATGAAGAAGATCATCTCCGCATTCAATGTCTTTTTCCAGGCTTTCAGCTGAATGAGGCGTTGACTCTTGCTGGGGGACTGGATGATTGGATAGAGGAAAAGGTGGATTATGCCTTTGATGAGGAAAGGGGCTATCTGACCAGCTGCCCAACGAATGTCGGAACAGGGTTGCGTGCTTCCGTCATGATGCATCTCCCAGCTTTGGTGTTAACGAAACAAATGAACCGGATTATACCGGCCATCAACCAGCTGGGCCTTGTGGTGAGAGGAATATACGGGGAAGGAACTGAAGCTCAAGGAAATGTCTTTCAGATCTCCAACCAGATTACTCTCGGGAAATCAGAGGAAGATATTGTGGAGGATTTGCGGGGCGTGGTCCTTCAGCTCATTCAGCAAGAGAGAGTGGCAAGAAAAAACCTGCAGGACGGTTTAAAGATCCAGCTTGAGGATCGGATCTTCAGGTCGTATGGAGTGCTGGCGAACAGCCGGATCATCCAATCGAAGGAAGCGGCACAATGCCTTTCCGATGTGAGGCTGGGAATTGACCTTGAGATAATTATAGGGATTTCCCGATCCATATTAAATGAATTAATGATACTTACACAACCGGGCTTTTTACAGCATTATGCGAATGAGATGTTGAATCCTGATGAGCGTGATATCCTAAGGGCAACGCTAATAAGGGAAAGAATCAAACTTGAAGAAGCTTAAAATTTGAATGGGAGTGTGAATGATTATGATGTTTGGTCGATTTACAGAACGAGCTCAAAAGGTACTTGCGCTGGCACAGGAAGAAGCCATCCGTTTAGGCCATAATAATGTTGGAACCGAGCACATTCTGCTTGGCTTGATCCGGGAGGGCGAAGGAATTGCTGCCAAAGCGCTTCATGTTCTTGGCCTTGGACCTGAGAAGATCCAAAAAGAAGTAGAAACCTTAATTGGACGCGGCCAGGAATCCGTGCAAACCATCCATTACACTCCAAGAGCAAAAAAGGTAATCGAACTATCAATGGATGAAGCCCGTAAGCTTGGCCACTCCTACGTCGGTACTGAACACATCCTGCTTGGGCTGATCCGTGAAGGCGAGGGAGTAGCGGCCCGCGTGCTGAATAACCTCGGAGTGAGCTTAAACAAGGCCCGCCAACAGGTGCTTCAGCTTCTTGGAAGCAATGAAGCATCATCCAATCACCGCGGTTCCTCTACGAACGCTAATACGCCTACGCTCGACAGCCTGGCTAGAGATCTAACAGCGATTGCGAAGGATGGAAGCCTGGATCCGGTCATCGGCCGTTCCAAAGAGATTCAAAGGGTGATTGAGGTACTGAGCCGGAGAACGAAGAACAACCCCGTTCTTATCGGTGAGCCGGGGGTTGGTAAAACCGCAATCGCGGAAGGCCTCGCTCAACAGATTATCAATAATGAAGTGCCGGAAACTCTTCGTGATAAAAGGGTCATGACACTCGATATGGGAACGGTTGTTGCCGGCACCAAGTATCGCGGTGAATTTGAAGACCGTTTAAAGAAAGTCATGGATGAGATCCGCCAGGCAGGCAACATTATTCTCTTTATCGATGAGCTTCACACACTGATCGGTGCCGGCGGAGCAGAGGGTGCGATCGACGCATCAAACATACTTAAACCGGCCCTTGCCCGCGGTGAGCTTCAATGTATCGGAGCGACAACGCTGGATGAGTACCGTAAATATATTGAAAAAGATGCAGCGCTTGAGCGCCGTTTCCAGCCGATCACAGTTAATGAGCCAACTAAAGATGAAAGTACACAGATTTTGCAAGGTCTTCGCGACCGATATGAAGCGCATCACCGCGTCACGATTACCGATGATGCCATCGAAGCGGCTGTAACGCTGTCTGACCGTTACATCTCCGATCGTTTCCTCCCGGATAAAGCGATTGACCTCATAGATGAAGCGGCGTCGAAAGTAAGACTGCGTTCCTATACCGCACCGCCAAACTTAAAGGAGCTTGAACTTAAGCTTGAAGAAGTACGCAAGGAAAAGGATGCAGCTGTTCAAAGCCAAGAGTTTGAAAAAGCAGCTTCCCTAAGAGATACGGAACAGCGTCTGCGTGAGGAACTTGAGAAAACAAAGAATGTATGGAAAGAGAAACAAGGACAGGAGAATACAGAGGTTACTCCAGAGGATATCGCGCAAGTGGTCTCCAGCTGGACCGGTGTACCTGTCTCCAAACTGGCTGAAGAAGAAACCGAACGCCTCTTGAAGCTGGAAGAGATTCTTCATAACCGAGTGATCGGGCAAAACGAAGCGGTTCAGTCGATCTCAAAAGCGATCCGCAGAGCCCGTGCCGGCTTGAAGGATCCGAAGCGTCCAATCGGTTCGTTTATCTTCTTGGGGCCTACAGGTGTAGGTAAAACGGAGCTCGCCCGTGCAGTGGCAGAATCTCTGTTCGGTGATGAGGATGCAATCATCCGTATTGATATGTCCGAGTACATGGAGAAACATACGACATCAAGACTCGTAGGTTCACCTCCAGGCTATGTAGGACATGAAGAAGGCGGGCAGCTGACAGAGAAAGTTCGCCGTAAGCCTTATTCTGTTATCCTGCTTGATGAAATCGAAAAAGCGCATCCTGAAGTATTCAACATTCTGCTTCAGGTACTTGAAGACGGACGCCTGACAGATTCCAAAGGCCGTACGGTCGACTTCCGAAACACTGTCGTCATCATGACGTCCAATGTCGGAGCCAGCACCCTTAAGCGCAACAGTTCTTTAGGGTTTACGGTTCACACGGAAGATCAGCAGTACAACGATATGAAAACGAAAGTGATGGCCGAGCTGAAAAAGGCTTTCCGTCCTGAGTTCTTAAACCGTATAGATGAGATCATCGTCTTCCATGCTTTGGAGAAAACACATCTCAAACAGATCGTTACCTTATTGGCAGATTCTCTGATCAAACGTTTGAGAGACCAGGGCATCGAAATCGAGCTTACTGACGCGGCACTCGATAAGATTACGGATGAAGGCTATGATCCGGATTACGGAGCGCGTCCATTGCGCAGGGCCCTTCAGCGTAAGATTGAAGACCGTCTGTCAGAAGAATTGCTGAGAGGAAACATCAGCAAAGGCAATACCGTGAAAATCGATGTGGATAACAATGACTTTGTCGTTGAAACGGTCGGAGCCAGCTCGTAAATGATGGGATTTAGTCCAATCGTATAGAAATAAATACAAAAACCCGGGAGGCAGTCACGTCTTCCGGGTTTTTGTCGAATTGTTTTCTGTATTTTATCCAAATTCCAGATGCCCCCATTGGAAAGGGAACCCGCTTTTTTGATAAGATAAAGGCAGCGAATGAAAAAAGAAAGAATTGCCGGCTGAGAAAAAGCAGCCTGGAAATAGAGGAGAAAGAGATGGCCAAAAACAAATCTGTTTTTATGTGCCAGGAATGCGGATATGAATCACCGAAATGGATGGGGAAATGTCCCGGATGCAACCAATGGAATACCATGGTGGAAGAAGTCATCAAGCGTGACAGCCAAACGAGAGGCCTGACGGCTTCCTCGGCTTCAGGCACCCAGCAAAAACCTCAATCCATCGTTGACATAAAAAGTGAACAAGAGCCGCGCATCAACACTCATACGATTGAGCTTAACCGCGTCCTCGGGGGAGGGATCGTCCCTGGTTCATTGGTGCTCGTTGGGGGTGATCCTGGAATCGGGAAATCCACCCTGCTGCTGCAAACCTCGGCAAAACTCGCCCAGCACGGGCAAAAGGTTCTTTATATATCAGGTGAGGAATCGGTCAAACAGACGAAACTCCGGTCGGACCGCCTGAATATCTCAGCCGGAGATCTTTTTGTCCTGGCTGAAACGGACCTTGATTTGATTGAGAAAGCTGTTACGGAGATCAATCCTTCGGTGGTCATTATTGACTCCATACAGACGGTCTACCGTCCGGAAGTGACAAGCGCCCCAGGAAGTGTGTCACAGGTCAGGGAGTGTACGTCGCATTTTATGAGAATCGCCAAGACAAAAGGGATTGCCATTTTTATCGTTGGTCACGTGACGAAGGAGGGTGCGATCGCTGGTCCGAGAATGCTTGAGCATATGGTGGATGCGGTGCTCTACTTTGAAGGAGAACGGCATCACACGTACCGGATTCTGCGAGCGGTCAAAAACCGATTCGGTTCAACCAATGAAATCGGTGTGTTTGAGATGAAGGAGCTCGGGCTTTCCGAAGTTCTTAACCCTTCTGAAATTTTTCTTGAGGAACGTTCAAAAGGAGTGGCGGGATCAACGGTTGTTGCTTCATTAGAAGGAACGAGGCCCATGCTTGTAGAAATACAGGCATTAGTATCTCCCACAAGTTTTGGAAATCCGAGAAGGATGGCAACTGGCATCGATCACAATCGAGTCTCATTGCTCATGGCTGTACTAGAAAAAAGGGTAGGCCTCCTGCTACAGAATCAGGACGCTTATTTAAATGTCGCCGGTGGAGTGCGTCTGGATGAACCGGCCGTTGATCTGGCTGTTGCTGTAAGCATAGCGTCAAGCTTCCGGGATGCTCCGACCCGCCCTACGGATGTCATGATCGGGGAAGTGGGGCTGACTGGAGAAGTACGAAGGGTCTCAAGGATCGACCAACGGATCCATGAAGCGGCAAAGCTTGGATTTGAACGGGCGATTATCCCGGATAAGAACCTCGGGGGATGGACCATCCCTAAGGGAATCGAAGTGATTGGTGTGTCTACAGTTGAAGAGGCATTGCACTATACTTTGGGAGGATAAGGCATGGATCATATATTAAGAGAAGCGATCATCAGCAACATGCTCCAGCTCGTTGCACCAGGAACACCCCTCAGAGAGGGTATAGACAATGTACTCCGCGCCAATACCGGCGGCCTCATTGTTGTCGGCTATAACGATAAGGTTACACAGATTGTTGACGGAGGGTTTTCCATCAACTGTAAATATTCCCCGGCCTCGCTATATGAGCTTGCTAAGATGGATGGAGCCATTATACTGAGCGAAGATGCCTCTCGAATACTTTATGCGAATACACAATTGGTGCCTGACACGTCCATTCCATCTACTGAAACCGGGATCCGGCACAGGACCGCTGAGCGTGTGGCGCGGCAGACAGGAAATCTTGTCATATCGATTTCACAGCGCCGTAATGTTATCACTCTCTATCAAGGGGTGATCCGCTATTCACTGAAAGACATCGGCGTTATTTTGACAAAAGCGAACCAGGCGATTCAGACCCTGGAAAAATACAAGGTAGTGTTCGACCAGAGTGTTACGAACCTTGGTGCTCTTGAATTTGAAGAGCTCGTAACGTTCCAGGAGGTCTCTCAGGTCATCCACCGTATTGAAATGGTTCTAAGAATAAAGAACGAAATCATAAAATATGTTAATGAATTGGGTGTAGAGGGAAGATTAATAAGGATGCAGATGGAAGAACTTGTCGCCAACATAGAAGATGAGGCTGTTCTTTTAATTAAAGATTACGTAAAAGATAGAAAACATGACCCTGCACACATTCTCCGTCAGCTTAAAAAGCTTTCAAGTGACGAGCTGTTTGATGAAAATGTCATCGTAAAGCTGCTGGGGCACTCACCTACTTCCAATGTACAGGAAGAGACGGTCCATCCCCGCGGGTACCGTATCCTTTCCAAAATTCCAAGGCTCCCGGCGCTTATCGTGGAAAACTTAATCGGTACTTTCGACAGTCTTCCGAGCATTTTGCGGGCGTCCATCAAAGAGCTGGATGAGGTGGAAGGCATCGGGGAGATTCGCGCCAAGAAAATTAAAGAGGGTCTTAAACGTATTCAAGAGCAGCTTTTTGTAGACAGGCATATATAAATGGTTAATTTTTATAGATTTTATGAAAAGTGCACGTTTCAAAACAGACAATTTGTAAATAATGGTTAAGGGAGGTGAAGTGCATGCTTAAAAGATTTGTACAGCTGTTTTTTGTTGTTGTGGGAGGCATGCTTGGTTTTATCTATGTCCCTGACATTATCCGTATTCTCAATTTGGGTGATCTGCCGTCAGAATTGACCTCATCTTATGCGGGCGCCGTCTTAGGGGCACTTATATTCTTTTTATCTACATTTTGGGTGACTGATTATATCGTAGGTTTGATCCGCTGGGTTGAAGAAACTGTTGTGAAGGCTCCAGTCACTGATGTCCTTTTTGGAACGATGGGACTTATTTTCGGACTTATAGTTGCTTTTTTTGTACAACTTCCTCTTAATAACATCAATATTGTGGTATTCAGCTCCGTTTTACCCATATTCTTAACGTTATTATTAGGTTATCTGGGATTCCAGGTTGGTTTTAAAAAGCGGGATGAGCTGATTAATCTGTTCTCTATCAACCGCTCAGGAAAAGAACGGAAAAAGGATATGGAAGAAGAAAAGCTTAAAGGGAAATACAAGATTCTTGATACGAGCGTCATCATCGACGGCAGGATCGCTGATATCTGCCAGACCGGGTTCCTTGAAGGGCCGCTTATTATTCCTCGCTTTGTTCTGGAGGAGCTTCAGCATATTGCCGACTCTTCCGATGTATTGAAACGGAACCGCGGAAGACGTGGCCTTGATATTCTGAACCGCATTCAGAAGGAACTTTCCATCAAGGTGGAAATTTACGAAGGCGATTTTGAAGAAGTGAGCGAAGTGGACAGCAAATTAGTGAAGCTCGCCCAGCTTCTGTCCGGAATCGTTGTGACGAACGATTTTAACTTAAACAAAGTGTGCGAACTTCAAAATGTGTTAGTATTGAACATAAATGACCTGGCCAACGCGGTTAAACCAGTCGTACTGCCCGGGGAAGAATTGATCGTACAGGTGATTAAGGACGGCAAGGAGCATAACCAGGGAGTCGGCTATCTTGATGACGGAACAATGATCGTTGTGGAAGAGGGCCGAAACTATATCGGCAAGACCATAGATGTCCTTGTGACGAGTGTTCTGCAGACTTCTGCAGGACGGATGATTTTTGCGAAGCCGAAACTTCTGGAGAAGGCTTTATAATTAAAGAGCTTACAAGAGAGCCATTGTTTTCTCTGTACGCGGTATAGTGTGGTGGAGAAGGGTGTTGGAATATAGTGTAGTCATTCCTGCAGCAGGCCAGGGAAAAAGGATGAACGCAGGAAAGAACAAACAATGGATCGAACTGAACGGCAAACCGCTGATCGCTCATACACTTTCTGTATTTGAAGAGGATCCGTGGTGCCGGGAAATCATCCTGGCTGTGAATCGTCTGGAACAGGTTCAATTTCAGGAATTGGCTGAAAAAGGACGTTTTCAAAAGATTTCCCGGATTGTAGTAGGCGGGGCCGAACGGCAGCACAGTGTCTTTGAAGGCTTAAAAGCGGTACAGCAAACGGAACTGGCGCTGATTCATGATGGTGCTCGTCCCTTTGTTGAAAGAGAAAACATTCATGAACTTGTATCGAAGGCGAATGAAACAGGAGCGGCCATCCTGGCTGTCCCGTTAAAAGATACAGTGAAAAAAGCAACAGGCGGAACCGTGGATGAAACGGTAGACCGTGCGAGCTTGTGGGCTGTCCAGACCCCACAAGCTTTTCGTCTGCCTGTCGTACTGGACGCTCACCGGATGGCGGCCGAAGCCGGCTATCTTGGTACTGACGATGCCAGCCTCGTAGAACAGATGAACTACCCGGTATCGATCGTCGAGGGAGATTATTTAAACATCAAATTAACAACTGTGCATGACATACTATTCGCCAATGCCATATTGGCGCAAAGGGAGAGAGAAACATGATTCGAGTAGGACAAGGCTATGATGTGCACCAGCTCGTCGAAGGGCGCCCTCTGATAATCGGAGGCATCACCATCCCTTATGAAAAGGGGCTGCTCGGCCATTCTGACGCGGATGTTTTGCTGCACGCTGTTACGGACGCATTGCTCGGTGCAGCAGGTGAAGGCGATATCGGCAAGCATTTTCCGGACACGGACGAAGCGTTTAAAGATGCGGATTCAAAAAAACTGCTGCAGGAGTCCTGGAATTTTGTTAAGAATAAAGGTTATGTTCTAGGGAATGTCGATTGCACGATCATCGCCCAAAAGCCGAAGATGGCACCATACATTGAAGAGATGCGAAGTGTAATCGCCGGAATTTTCGGAGCTGAAACGGAACAGATTAATGTCAAAGCAACAACGACTGAGAAACTGGGTTTTACCGGCCGCAGTGAAGGGATTGCCGCAAACGCAGTCATCCTTATTACAAAAAAGTAGACAAAGTGTTACAATGGAAAAAGTAAAAAAATATCGAGGTGGAATTGAAAATGTCAAACGAAGTAAGGGTACGGTATGCACCTAGCCCAACAGGACATTTACATATAGGGAATGCAAGAACAGCATTGTTTAACTATTTGTTTGCCCGCCACAATAACGGCAAGCTCATCATCCGTATTGAGGATACCGACCAAAAACGTAACATCCAAGGCGGAGTGGAAAGCCAGCTGACGTATTTAAAATGGCTGGGCATCGATTGGGACGAAAGCATTGATGTTGGCGGTGAGTATGGCCCTTATACTCAGATGGAACGTTTGGACATCTACCAAAAACACTACGAGGACTTGTTAGACCGCGGCTTGGCTTATCCTTGCTACTGTACAGAGGAAGAGCTTGAAGCATCACGTGAGGAACAGGTCGCAAATAATGAAACTCCGCACTATTCAGGAAAATGCCGCCATTTGACGGAAGATGAGCGCAAGGCACTTGAAGCGGAAGGAAGAAAGCCGAGCATTCGTTTTGCTGTGCCGGCAGACCATACCTACGCGTTTGATGATATGGTAAAAGGACATGTTTCGTTTGATTCCAATGGGATCGGCGACTATGTTATCGTAAAAAAAGACGGGATTCCCACTTATAACTTTGCAGTAGCCATTGATGACCACTTAATGAAGATTTCTCATGTGCTGCGCGGGGATGATCATATCTCCAATACACCGAAACAGCTTATGGTCTATGAAGCATTTGGCTGGGAGCCGCCGGTGTTTGGCCATATGACGCTGATTTTTAATGAAAACCGCAAGAAACTGAGCAAACGTGATGAGTCCATCATCCAGTTTATTGAACAGTACGAACAGCTGGGATATATTCCTGAAGCATTGTTTAACTTTATTACTCTGCTTGGATGGTCACCGGTTGGAGAAGAGGAGATCTTCACGAAGGAAGAGTTCATTGAAATCTTTGATCCCACCAGACTTTCAAAAGCACCGGCTATTTTTGACAAACAGAAACTGCTTTGGGTAAACAACCAATACATGAAGAAGCAGGACCTTGAAACTGTAATGGAACTCACCCTTCCACATCTTATTGAGGCTGGAAGATTAAAAGAGGACATGTCCGCAGAAGACCGCTTATGGGCGGCTAAGCTTGTTGCGCTCTATCAGGAAAAATTGAGCTATGGCGCTGAGATCGTGGAACAGACGGATGTTTTCTTTAAGGATCAGATTGAATATGAAGAAGAGGCACTGGAAGTTTTGAAAGGCGAAACGGTTCCTGAAGTCATCGCTTCTTTTAAGGGACAAGTGGAAGCGATCACGGATTTTTCAGCAGAGGAAGTAAAAGCTGCGATAAAAGCGACACAAAAGGAAACAAAGCAAAAAGGGAAAAACTTGTTTATGCCGATTCGCGTATCGACAACGGGTCAGACACATGGCCCTGACCTTCCACAGGCCATCGCATTGTTCGGCAAGGAAGAAATCCTAAAACGCTTGGATACAACAGCATCTCGCTTATCTTAAATTTTTACCAGGCAAAATTAGTTAACATTTTGCCCGTAATGTAATATATTAAAAGAAATTAATTACAGCGACAGCAAGGATGAGGAGAGTAAGTTATCCATTTTCCTATCAGAGAGAATCGCCATGGGCTGAGAGCGGTTTAGGAAAAGGAAACTGAAATGCACCTCGGAGCCTTTTATCGAACCGATAGAGTAGATAAAAGCGGCACTCCACGTTACGGAGTTTAAGGAGAACAGCAACCATGCTGTTAAACAGAGTGGAACCGCGCAAAAAGCGTCTCTGTGCATACGCACAGGGGCGCTTTTTTTGATGGCCCGGGGCGTTATGGATAAGTTTACCGGCGAAATGGGGGATCACGGTAAATTGGAAGCTCCGCAGTCAACAGGACGATAAAGAACCTTCGTCTTAGGACGCATTAGCTTTTCTCGGTCCAGCTTCAGCAGGCAGGGCCTCGGCCGCTTCACTCTCCCACCTCAACACAAAAAGCGTGTTGCTGTGGGAGTATTTCACCATCTTTCGGCCCTAAAAGCCTGCTTCAGCTTTTCTAACTAAGGGGGGATTACAATGTGGAAACGCATCAAGGAGGATATACAGGTTGTCTTTGAGAACGATCCGGCAGCGCGAAGCAAGCTGGAAGTAGTACTTACCTATTCTGGCCTGCATGCCATATGGGCGCATCGGCTGGCACATAAGCTATTTAAACGAAATTTTTTGTTTTGGGCCCGTTTGGTTTCGCAGATCAGCCGTTTCTTTACTGGAATTGAGATTCATCCGGGTGCACAGATCGGACGCCGGTTTTTTATAGACCATGGGAGTGGTGTAGTGATAGGGGAGACCTGTATTATCGGCAATGATGTTACCTTGTATCAGGGAGTAACACTTGGTGGTACTGGTAAAGAAAAAGGGAAACGCCACCCGACCATTGAGGATCATGCGTTAATTGCAACAGGTGCAAAAGTATTGGGATCCATCACAATTGGGAAACATTCTAAGGTAGGAGCAGGATCTGTTGTTTTGCGGGATGTACCTCCGAATTCGACAGTTGTTGGTATTCCCGGGCGAATCGTTATCCAGGATGGAATTAAGGTTGGCAAAGAACTGGATCATTGTAACTTGCCTGATCCGGTGGCCGTTCAGTTCCGAGAGGTTCAAGAAGAGCTGGAACGACTGCAAACAGAGATTGAACGTTTACGAAAGGGAAGTGAAGTACGATGAGTTTAGTTATTTATAATACGTTGACGCGGCAAAAAGAAGTATTCAAACCCCTCGAGGAAGGGAAAGTAAAGATGTATGTATGCGGGCCTACCGTCTACAATTATATTCACATCGGGAATGCGCGTCCGGCCATCGTCTTTGATACCGTAAGACGTTATCTCGCGTATCGCGGCTATGATGTAAACTTTATCTCTAACTTTACGGATGTCGATGACAAGCTCATTAAGGCTGCAAAAGAACTCGGTACCGATGTGCCGACTGTTGCAGAGCGTTTTATTCATTCCTATCATGAGGATGTTTGCGCGTTAGGTGTGCAAAAAGCAGATCATCACCCGAGAGTGACAGAGACCATGCCGGAAATTATTGATTTTATCGGCAGGCTCATTGAAAAAGGGTATGCTTATGAAGCCCAAGGCGATGTTTATTTTAAGACAAGGGCGTTTGAGGGCTATGGCAAACTTTCTCATCAGTCGATCGATGACCTCCGATCCGGAGCACGCATCGAGGTGGGTGAGATCAAGAAGGATCCTCTGGATTTCGCTTTATGGAAAGCAGCAAAAGAAGGGGAAATCTATTGGGAAAGTCCATGGGGCAACGGACGTCCGGGATGGCATATCGAGTGCTCGGCCATGGCTAAAAAATACCTCGGCGATTCCATTGATATTCATGGCGGCGGCCAGGATCTTACCTTCCCGCATCACGAAAATGAGATCGCCCAGTCTGAAGCATTGAACGAGGCGCCGATGGCCAGGTATTGGATGCATAATGGCTATATTAATATCAACAACGAAAAGATGTCCAAGTCGCTGGGGAATTTCGTTCTTGTCCATGACATGATTAAAGAATATGACCCTCAGGTGATTCGCTTTTTCATGATGGCGGTGCATTACCGCAATCCGATCAATTTCAGTGATGAGCTGCTCCAGAGTGCACAGGCGAGCTTGAACCGCATTCGTACTGCTTATGATAACCTGAAACACAGACAGGGAATCAGTGCGGATCTTGCAGAGGACGCAGAGATTTGGGAAGCAAAAGTGAATCAATTCAAACAGAGCTTTACTTCTGAGATGGATGATGATTTTAATACGGCGAACGCCATTGCTGTTTTGTTCGATGCTGCAAGGGATGCGAATGTATACCTGCAGTCGGAAAACACATCGAAAAGTGTGCTGACGGCATTCATTACACTCTTTGAAGAACTTACTGGAGTGCTCGGTCTGACACTCACGGCAGAAAAGGAACTGCTGGATGAGGAGATCGAAGCATTGATCGAAGAACGAAACCAGGCAAGAAAAGAACGCAATTTTGCAAGAGCCGACGAAATCCGCGACCAGCTGAAGGATATGAACATCATCCTGGAAGATACGCCACAGGGCGTTCGCTGGAAGAGGCAATAAATGAGCAGACAGATTTCACGTTCGGATATTAAACAGCTAAACGGGATGACGCTTGCGTATATGGGAGATGCCGTACTCGAAACCTTTGTGCGGCATCATCTCATCCATACCGGCCAGGTGAAACCAAACCGGCTCCATACGCTGGCAACCAAGTATGTATCTGCCAAGGCCCAGGCAGCTGTGGTTCTTCGTTTGCTTGACGAGAGCTTTTTTGACGAAGAAGAAGTCGGTGTGATCATGCGGGGCAGAAACGCAAAGCAGGGCTCCGTACCAAAGAACACAGATGTACAAACCTACCGTTATGGGACAGGCTTTGAGGCAATTATTGGCTACCATTATCTGCTTGGAAACGAAGAGCGGTTACAGGCCATTTTTGAAAAAGTAGCATCTTTCGTCGAACAGGCGGGAGAGGGAGGAAAACGATGAGCGAAGAATTTATTATTGGCAGAAACCCTGTACTCGAAGTACTGCGTGCAGGGAGGGATATAAACAAAATATTTGTTGGTGAAGGCTCACAGAAAGGGCCCGTCAGCCAAGTGATCCACATGGCAAAGGAAAACAATGTGCTCGTGCAGTTTGTTCCGAAGCGAAAGCTGGATCTGCTGAGTGACGGAGGCAACCACCAAGGGGTGATCGCAGCAGTTGCCGCTTACGAATATGCAGAGATCGATGACTTATTTAAAAAAGCCGAGGAAAAAGGGGAAGAACCTTTTTTCATCCTGCTGGATGAGATTGAAGATCCTCACAACCTTGGATCCATCATGCGTACGGCTGATGCCGCGGGTGCCCATGGCATCATTATTCCTAAGAGGAGAGCGGTCGGGCTGACAGCGGCGGTAGCGAAGGCCTCCACAGGAGCGATCGAATATATTCCGGTCGTGCGTGTGACCAACATCGTACAAACAATGAAAGAGCTTAAGGAGCGCGGCCTTTGGTTTGTAGGTGCTGATATGAAAGGCAAAGAGGATTACCGGGAAGCCAAGCTTGATATGGCGATCGGCCTTGTCATCGGAAGTGAAGGCAAAGGCATGGGCAGACTGGTGAAAGATACGTGTGATTTTCTTGTACGCCTGCCGATGGAAGGAAAAGTTACTTCCCTCAATGCTTCAGTGGCAGCCGGCCTTTTATTATATGAAGTTTACCGCAAACGCCATCCGCTTTCATCCTGATGGAAACGATCTTAATCGTTGATGGCTATAATGTCATAGGCGCCTGGCCTGAACTCCGGTCATTAAAAGAAGCGGACTTTGCAAAAGCCCGGGATCTTCTGATAGAAAAAATGGCTGAGTATCAGGCTTTCACAGGCTGCCGGGTCATCATCGTATTCGATGCCCATATGGTCGCGGGAATTGAAAAGAAAGCAAAGAACTATAAAGTAGAAGTTATTTTCACGAAGGAAAATGAAACGGCGGATGAAAGGATCGAAAGGCTGGCTTCAGAGTACAAGAGCATAAACACGCGAATCTTTGTAGCTACCTCAGATTATACGGAACAATGGGTAGTTTTTGCCAAAGGCGCCCTAAGAAAGTCATCCCGTGAGCTCAAAGTCGAAATGGAAGATATTGAAAAAAGGATAGAGCGCAAAGTCAAGAAAGCAAGAGAACGCAACTTTTCAAGCATCTCCCTGTCTGAGGAAGTAGCCGAAATATTCGAAAAATGGAGAAGAGGCCAAAAATAAACAATCTTGACGCTTTTTCCTGACATGCTGTATAATATTGTTATATTTTGCCTTGCATTCAGGCTCTGACGGGGGGATTGTCGTGAGCATTTACCTCAAAGAAATGACGGTTCTGGAGTATGAACAGATTGAAGATGAAAGCCTGGTTGAACATGTCCATGAAGGAGACAGTGCTGCACTTGAATTTTTAATCAACAAGTATAAAAATTTCGTACGCGCCAAAGCCAGATCTTACTTTTTGATCGGAGCTGACCGGGAAGATATCATCCAGGAAGGCATGATCGGCCTTTATAAAGCCATCCGGGATTATAAAGAGGACAAGCTTTCATCCTTTAAGGCTTTTGCCGAACTGTGCATCACACGGCAAATGATAACGGCTATTAAGACAGCCACAAGGCAGAAACATATTCCGCTTAATTCGTATGTATCACTGGACAAGCCGATTTATGATGAAGAATCGGACAGGACACTGATGGATGTGATTTGCGGAACCAAGGTTACCGATCCGGAAGAATTGATCATTAACCAGGAAGAGTTTGATGACATTGAACTGAAAATGGGAGAGATATTGAGTGACCTTGAACGGAAGGTGCTGATGCTCTACCTGGACGGAAGATCGTATCAGGAGATTTCCATCGACTTGGACAGGCATGTCAAATCGATCGATAATGCATTGCAGCGCGTGAAAAGGAAGCTCGAAAGATATCTTGAACTAAGAGAAATAACATTATAAGCAGGGATATCCCTGCTTTTCTTTTTTTATTTCGGCAAAATTTTTTAAAGGGCGGCGGAACGGTTCTCCGACTTTGAGCCGTTCCGACCTTTATTGACAAGCCTTTTGGGCTGTGATAATGTGGTAAAAGTAGTATAGATATCGTGGATGAGTGGGTTTTAACGCACGGAAGGTGTTATTATGCGAAAAAAAGTTATTTTAGCCTGCGGTCAATGCAACAGTCGAAATTATACCACCATGAAAAACCAGGCACAGAATCCTGAACGTATCGAGGTTAAAAAGTTTTGCAGTCATTGCAATGCTCACACTACCCACAAAGAAACGAAATAAGGGGCCGGCTAGCCGGCAGTTTACGCATATATCATAGGTAATGGGGGTAACATGATGGCTGACATTGCTGAAAAAACAAGAAAGTCACCTGCAAAATTCTTATCCGACGTTAAGAAGGAAATGAAAAAGGTTAGCTGGCCGAAGCGTGATGAGCTGATTCGCTATACAGCCGTAACGATCCTGACAGTTGTTTTGATGGCAATCTTTTTCTGGGCAGTTGACCTTGGCATTTCTAAGCTTATTGAGCTCATTTTAGACTAGGTTGATTATATAGAAACATAACTGGATACAATGCTAGAGTATATCCGTTTAGGAGGGAAAGGACACGGGTTGTCCCGATAAATATGGAAAAAAACTGGTATGTCGTTCATACTTATTCAGGGTATGAAAACAAAGTGAAAACGAACCTGGAAAAGCGCGTGGAATCGATGGGAATGTCGGACAAGATTTTCCGTGTATTGGTTCCTGTTGAAGAAGAAACCGAAATCAAGAACGGCAAAACAAAAACAGCTATGAAGAAGGTCTTCCCTGGATATGTCCTGACTGAAATGGTCATGACGGATGATTCATGGTATGTCGTACGAAACACGCCGGGTGTTACAGGATTCGTCGGATCTGCAGGAGCGGGTTCCAAACCGACTCCGCTTTTGCCTGAAGAGGTTGAGCACATTCTTAAAGGCATGGGCATGGAAGAGCCTCGAATTGAAGTGGATTATGAGTTGAAGGAAGCGGTCAAAGTAAAAGAAGGCCCGTTTGCTGATTTTGTCGGAACGATCGAAGAAATCGACCCTGCGAAACGAAAACTCAAAGTTCACGTGAATATGTTCGGCCGTGAAACGCCGGTTGAATTGGACTTCAATCAGGTCGTCAAGCTTTAATTTTTCAACTAATTTCAAAAACACTTGTAATCCAACTTAAAAAGTGATAGACTTTTTAATGTTTGATATTTCTAAACAACTGCTTTCTCCTAAGCAAGGGGGAAGCGTATTTTTGAGTGGGAGGGTATTGCACCCATATACCACATCACGGACTTAAGGAGGTGTGTCGCGTGGCTAAAAAGGTTATTAAAATGGTAAAGCTTCAGATCCCTGCTGGTAAAGCAAATCCGGCACCACCGGTTGGACCTGCACTAGGACAAGCTGGTGTTAACATCATGGGATTCTGTAAAGAGTTTAACGCTCGTACTGCTGATCAAGCTGGTTTAATCATTCCGGTTGAAATCACGGTTTTTGAAGACCGTTCATTTACATTCATCACTAAAACTCCTCCAGCTGCTGTTCTACTTAAAGTAGCTGCTGGAATCGAGTCAGGTTCAGGTGAGCCAAACAAGAAAAAAGTTGCAACTGTAAAACGTGATAAAGTTCGCGAAATTGCAGAAACAAAAATGCCTGACCTAAACGCTGCAAACGTAGAGTCTGCAATGCGTATGGTTGAAGGTACAGCGCGCAGCATGGGAATTGTTATCGAAGACTAATCCTGATGCTTAAAAAAGGTTGCGAGTAAAGGAGACATCCTGCCGGAAACGGTTCGCAACCTTTATTAATGGAACAAAAGCCTGACGGAACGCTTGAGAATTTTCGGCGTTCCCAAAAGGCGCGGCGGCCTCAAAATCTCGAGAGACCGCTTAAGTGGGAGGAATATCCGCTAAACCACATAAGGGAGGAAATTTTTACAATGGCTAAAAAAGGAAAGAAATACCAAGAAGCGGCTAAATTAGTAGACCGCCAAAAATCTTATGAAGCTGCTGAAGCAATCGAGCTTGTTAAAAAGACGGCGACAGCTAAATTTGATGAGTCTGTAGAAGTAGCGGTACGCCTTGGGGTAGACCCTAAGAAAGCGGACCAGCAAGTTCGTGGTGCTGTAGTGCTTCCGCACGGTACTGGTAAAACTCAGCGTGTGCTGGTTTTCGCTAAAGGCGAAAAAGCGAAAGAAGCAGAAGCTGCCGGAGCTGATTTCGTAGGCGATACTGACTACATCAACAAGATCCAACAAGGTTGGTTTGACTTTGATGTAATCGTAGCAACACCTGACATGATGGCTGAAGTTGGCCGTCTTGGACGCGTATTGGGGCCAAAAGGTTTAATGCCTAACCCTAAAACAGGTACTGTAACATTTGAAGTTGAGAAAGCGGTTAACGATATTAAAGCTGGTAAAGTAGAATATCGTGTAGACAAAGCCGGAAACATTCACGTGCCGATCGGTAAAGTTTCTTTCGACAACGAAAAGCTGGCTGAAAACCTTGGTACAATCATCGAAACATTGCTTAAAGTGAAACCGGCGGCTGCAAAAGGGACTTATGTTCGTAACGTAGCCATTTCTTCAACTATGGGACCTGGAATCAAAGTTAACCCGTCTAACTTTACACTTAAAAAATAGTTGACAAACATTATTTAAACTGATATAGTTTTTGATGTTGTAAATAAATATCTATGTCATGCCGTAGACAGCGGGGGCTTAACGCTTAATAATCCTGCCGAGGTGTGTAGCACAGAAAAGATCAATTTTGATTGCTTGATTTCTGACACTACGCCTTCATGTCTAACATGAAGGCTTTTCTTATGGCTACGGTATGAAGATGACTAAACTATTCTACAGGAGGTGTAAGGATGAGCAGCATTCTTGAAACAAAGAAGCAAATAGTTTCTGACATCGCTGGACAATTGCGCGACAGCAAATCAACAATTCTTGTTGACTACCGCGGTCTTAGCGTAGCAGCAGTAACTGAACTTCGTAAACAACTTCGTGAAGCTGGTATCGAGTTCAAAGTATACAAAAACTCAATGACTCGACGTGCAGCTGACGAAACTGGCTTATCTGAGCTTAACGAGCATTTGGTTGGTCCTACAGCGATTGCGTTCAGCAATGACGATGTAGTAGCTCCAGCTAAAATCCTTAACAACTTTGCTAAGGAAAACGAAGCTCTTGAAATCAAAGCGGGTGTAATTGAAGGCCGTATCGCAACACTTGAGGAAGTAAAAGCTCTTGCCGATCTTCCGTCACGCGAAGGACTTCTTTCTATGGTACTCAGCGTGCTTCAAGCGCCAATCCGCAACTTTGCGTTGGTTACTAAAGCAGTTGCAGAACAAAAAGAAGAACAAGGCGCATAAGCTTTTCGTTTTAAATCAAATTAGATTCAACTAACTAAGGAGGAAATTATAATGTCTAAAGAAATCATTGAAAGCTTAAAAAATATGACAGTTTTAGAACTTAACGACCTAGTTAAGGCAATTGAAGAAGAGTTTGGTGTTACTGCTGCTGCTCCTGTAGCCGTAGCTGGTGGAGCTGCTGGCGGAGAAGCTGCTGCAGAGAAAACTGAATTTGATGTAGTTCTTACTGGCGCTGGCGCTTCTAAGATTAAAGTTATCAAAGTAGTTCGTGAGCTTACTGGCCTTGGTCTTAAAGAAGCTAAAGAACTAGTTGACGGCGCTCCAAGCAATGTTAAAGAAGGCGTTGCTAAAGAAGAAGCTGAAGAAATGAAAGCTAAACTTGAAGAAGTTGGAGCTTCTGTAGAAGTTAAGTAACTTTAAATCAAAAATGGGGTTCGCCAACAGGCGGACCTTTTTATTTGAAGTCAATCCTGGTCATACTGTTAACAGGAGTTCCTTTAACAGAAAGGAAGATGGACATGAGTGGTCACTATTACTCTGAACGGCCGGACGTTAAAAGCGACCCGAAAACCTGGACGTTCACACTTAGAAACCATGAATTCAAATTTACGTCTGATTCCGGTGTCTTTTCAAAGAAAGAAGTAGATTTCGGAAGCAGGCTGCTGATTGAAGAATTTGTTTTTCCTGGAGTTGACGGTGATTGTTTGGATGTGGGCTGCGGGTATGGGCCGATTGGGCTCGCGATTGCTAAAGAGAATCCAGGCCGGCGTGTACTCATGGTGGATGTTAACGAGCGTGCCCTGGAATTATCGGAAGAAAACGCGAAGAAAAACGGGATCTCAAACATTGAGGTTCGAAAGAGCAGCCTGTTTGAAAATGTTCAAGAATCAAGCTTTGCCGCCATACTTTCAAACCCGCCAATCCGCGCCGGGAAAAAGGTCGTGCATCAGCTTTTTGAAGAATCGTTTGATAAATTGCAGGCGGACGGTGAGTTATGGATCGTCATCCAAAAGAAACAGGGTGCTCCTTCTGCCATTGAAAAACTCCAATCCGTTTTTATGGAAGTGGAGACTGTTTCAAAAAGCAAGGGGTACTATATTATTCGAGCGATAAAACGTTGACTCTGCATGGAGTCTATGCTAATATTATAAAATGCCAATGAATTCACATTTTCTGCCTTTCTGTTCAAATGCGGAAAAAACCTCGATATTATAACCTTTTAGGGTATATCAAGAGAAGAATTTGGACAAAATTATATAATCTGTTGCTCGATTGAAATTGCGGTTTTTATAAAAACCCTTTTTCTTTTTGTCTTTCTGACATTCGATAATAGAATGTTAGAGTATATAGGAACAAGAAAAAACGCTGGATTTGAGGGGTGAATCAGTTGACAGGTCAACTAGTTCAGTTTGGACGCCACCGCCAACGAAGAAGTTACGCAAGAATTAGCGAAGTCCTTGAGTTACCGAACTTAATCGAAATTCAAACGGCTTCCTATCAATGGTTTCTTGATGAGGGACTGCGTGAAATGTTCCAGGACATTTCGCCGATTGAAGATTTCACTGGGAATCTCGTGCTAGAGTTTATTGACTATAGCCTCGGAGAGCCAAAGTATCCCGTGGAAGAATCAAAAGAGCGTGATGTAACTTATGCTGCGCCGCTTCGTGTAAAGGTGCGTCTCATTAATAAAGAGACTGGCGAAGTGAAAGAGCAAGAAGTATTTATGGGAGATTTCCCGTTAATGACAGATACAGGCACGTTTGTGATCAACGGTGCTGAACGTGTAATTGTTTCCCAGCTTGTTCGTTCACCAAGTGTCTACTACAGTGAAAAGATTGATAAAAACGGTAAAAAGGGTTTCACTGCCACTGTTATACCAAACCGAGGCGCCTGGCTCGAATTCGAAACAGACGCCAAAGATATAGTATATGTGCGCATTGACCGCACTAGGAAAATTCCTATTACCGTATTGCTTCGTGCATTAGGGTTTGGGTCTGATCAAGAAATCATCGACTTACTAGGAGAAGATGAGTATTTAAGAAATACCCTTGATAAAGACAATACAGAAGGTACGGAAAAAGCACTCCTAGAAATCTATGAGCGCCTTCGCCCCGGCGAACCTCCTACTGTTGATAACGCCAAGAGTTTGTTAGACTCCCGCTTCTTTGATCCGAAGCGTTATGACCTGGCGAGTGTTGGACGTTATAAAATCAACAAAAAGCTTCATATTAAAAACCGCTTATTCAACCAGAAGCTGGCTGAGACCTTAGCTGATCCAGAAACGGGAGAAGTGCTTGCGGAAGCAGGAACTTTATTAGACCGCCGTACGCTGGACAAGATACTTCCTTATCTTGAAAACGGCATCGGTTTCCGTCATGTAACTCCGGCAGGCGGTGTAGCTGAAGATCAGGATATCCCGCTTCAGTCTATTAACATTTATGCTCCGGATGACGCTGATGGTGAGCGAATCATTAAAGTAATTGGCAATGCCAATGTCGAGAAGTCTGTGAAGAACATCACGGTTTCAGACATCATCGCATCTATCAACTACTTCTTCAACTTGCTTCATAGTGTCGGTAACACCGATGATATTGACCACCTTGGAAACCGCCGCTTGCGTTCTGTAGGTGAGCTTCTCCAAAACCAATTCCGTATCGGTTTGTCCCGTATGGAGCGTGTAGTGCGTGAACGTATGTCTATCCAAGACACGAACGCGATCACACCACAGGCACTGATCAATATTCGTCCTGTTATTGCCGCGATTAAAGAGTTCTTCGGGAGCTCTCAGCTTTCTCAATTCATGGATCAGACTAACCCTCTGGCCGAGCTTACACATAAGCGCCGTCTGTCCGCTCTAGGACCTGGTGGCCTTACACGTGAGCGCGCCGGGTTTGAAGTCCGTGACGTTCACTACTCCCACTATGGCCGTATGTGTCCGATTGAAACGCCTGAGGGGCCGAATATCGGTTTGATCAACTCCTTGTCAAGCTATGCAAAAGTAAACGAATACGGTTTTATCGAAACGCCATATCGCCGTGTCGATCCTGAAACTGGTAAAGTTACAGGCCGAATCGATTACCTAACTGCTGATGAAGAGGATAACTATGTAGTAGCACAAGCGAACTCCCTTCTGGGGGAAGACGGAGAATTCCTGAACGAAGACGTTATCGCACGCTTCCGCGGTGAAAACACCATCGTCAAACGAGATCGAATCGACTATATGGACGTATCACCGAAGCAGGTCGTTTCCGCCGCTACAGCTTGTATCCCATTCCTTGAAAACGATGACTCCAACCGCGCCCTTATGGGTGCGAACATGCAGCGTCAAGCGGTTCCTCTAATGGTACCGGAAGCGCCGGTCGTCGGAACAGGAATGGAGCACGTGTCTGCAAAAGACTCCGGTGCAGCTGTTATCTGTAAGTATGAAGGAATTGTTGAGAAGGTTACTGCAAAACAAGTCCAGGTACGCCGCATTGAAATGGTGGACGGAAAAGAAGTAGAAGGTCCGCTTGACCGTTACAACTGCCTTAAATTTATTCGTTCCAACCAAGGAACGTGCTATAACCAGCGTCCAATCGTCAGCAAAGGCGACCGTGTAGTTAAAGGAGAGATCCTTGCAGACGGACCATCCATGGAAAAAGGAGAACTTGCTCTCGGGCGAAACGTTCTTGTCGGCTTCATGACATGGGAAGGCTATAACTATGAAGATGCGGTCATCATGAGCGAACGTCTGGTAAAAGATGATGTTTATACATCCATCCATATTGAAGAATATGAATCGGAAGCACGCGATACAAAGCTTGGGCCAGAAGAAATTACAAGAGATATTCCGAACGTAGGGGAAGAAGCTCTTCGAAATCTGGATGACCGCGGAATCATTCGTGTCGGTGCGGAGGTAAAAGATGGAGACATCCTCGTAGGTAAAGTTACTCCTAAAGGGGTTACTGAACTAACGGCTGAAGAACGCCTCCTTCACGCCATCTTTGGTGAAAAAGCGCGTGAAGTTCGTGATACATCTCTTCGTGTACCTCACGGCGGGGATGGAATCATTCTCGATGTTAAAGTGTTTAACCGTGAAGACGGCGACGAGCTTCCTCCTGGAGTGAATCAGCTTGTACGTGCTTATATCGTACAGAAACGTAAGATTCACGAAGGAGATAAGATGGCGGGACGCCACGGAAACAAAGGTGTTATCTCCCGCATCATGCCGGAAGAAGATATGCCGTTCCTTCCAGATGGAACACCGATTGATATCATGTTGAACCCTCTGGGTGTACCTTCGCGTATGAACATCGGTCAGGTGCTTGAGCTTCACCTTGGTATGGCTGCAAGACAGCTTGGCCTTCACATGGCAACGCCGGTATTTGACGGCGCGCGTGAAGAAGATGTTTGGGAAACCATCGAAGAAGCGGGAATGGCCCGTGATGGTAAGACCGTTCTCTATGATGGAAGAACAGGAGTTCCGTTTGACAACCGTGTTTCAGTTGGTGTCATGTATATGATCAAACTGGCCCACATGGTCGATGACAAACTTCACGCACGTTCTACTGGACCGTACTCCCTTGTTACCCAGCAGCCGCTTGGCGGTAAGGCGCAGTTTGGTGGACAGCGTTTCGGTGAGATGGAGGTTTGGGCGCTTGAAGCCTACGGTGCCGCTTATACTCTTCAAGAAATTCTTACCGTCAAATCCGATGACGTTGTGGGCCGTGTGAAAACATACGAAGCCATCGTCAAAGGTGAGAACGTACCGGAACCTGGAGTTCCTGAATCATTCAAAGTATTGATCAAAGAACTTCAGTCACTCGGAATGGACGTTAAGATCATGTCCGGTGACGATACGGAAATCGAAATGCGCGAGCTTGATGATGAAGAAGATCAAGCGAATGAAAAGCTTAATTTAAATCTTGAATCTTACACTGTGAGTGAATAAAAACAGGATATCATAAGGGAGGTTTGCTCCTTGATAGACGTAAACAATTTTGAGTATATGAAAATAGGCCTGGCTTCTCCTGATAAGATCCGTTCTTGGTCAAGAGGAGAAGTGAAAAAACCAGAAACGATCAACTATCGTACATTAAAGCCTGAAAAAGACGGTTTGTTCTGTGAACGTATTTTCGGACCTCAAAAGGACTGGGAATGCCATTGCGGAAAATACAAACGTGTCCGCTATAAAGGTGTCGTATGTGATCGCTGTGGCGTAGAAGTAACTCGTGCAAAAGTTCGACGTGACCGTATGGGTCACATCGAGCTTGCTGCACCTGTTTCGCACATTTGGTATTTCAAAGGAATACCAAGCCGTATGGGTCTTGTACTCGATATGTCTCCAAGAGCACTGGAAGAAGTTATTTACTTTGCATCTTACGTGGTGACAGATACGGGTGAAACGCCGCTGGAGAAAAAACAGCTGCTTTCTGAAAAAGAATACCGTTCCTACCGTGAAAAATACGGTCAGGGGTTCACTGCACAGATGGGTGCTGAAGCCATCAGACGCCTTCTTGAAGACATCGACCTTGTCAAAGAAGTCGATCAGCTGAAAGAAGAGCTTAAAACTGCGCAGGGTCAGCGTCGTACCCGCGCGATTAAACGCCTGGAAGTTCTTGAAGCGTTCCGTCATTCCGGAAACGAACCATTCTGGATGATCCTAGATGTTCTTCCTGTTATTCCGCCGGAGCTTCGTCCTATGGTGCAGCTTGACGGAGGACGCTTTGCGACATCTGACTTGAATGATCTTTACCGCCGTGTTATTAACCGTAATAACCGTTTGAAGCGCCTTTTGGATTTAGGTGCGCCGAATATCATCGTGCAGAATGAAAAACGTATGCTTCAAGAAGCGGTAGATGCTCTTATCGACAACGGACGCCGCGGCCGTCCAGTAACTGGTCCTGGTAACCGTCCGCTTAAATCTCTTTCTCATATGCTTAAAGGGAAACAAGGCCGTTTCCGTCAGAACCTTCTTGGTAAGCGTGTTGACTATTCTGGCCGTTCCGTTATCGTAGTAGGACCTCACCTTAAGATGTACCAATGCGGTCTTCCTAAGGAGATGGCACTTGAGCTGTTCAAGCCTTTCGTTATGAAAGAGCTTGTTGCCAAAGGCCTTGCTCATAACATTAAGAGCGCGAAACGCAAGGTTGAACGTGTTCAGCCTGAAGTATGGGATGTACTTGAAGATGTTATTCGAGAGCATCCAGTATTGCTGAACCGTGCCCCTACTCTTCACAGACTTGGGATCCAGGCGTTCGAGCCTACTCTCGTAGAGGGGCGCGCGATCCGTCTTCACCCGCTCGTATGTACAGCATACAACGCTGACTTTGACGGTGACCAAATGGCGGTCCACGTACCTTTATCTGCAGAAGCGCAAGCTGAGGCACGCCTTCTTATGCTGGCTGCACAAAACATCTTGAACCCGAAAGATGGTAAACCGGTTGTTACACCATCTCAGGATATGGTATTGGGTAACTACTACCTTACGATGGAACGTGCAGGTGCGATTGGTGAAGGATCAGTGTTTAAAGATGCGAACGAAGCAATCGTGGCATATGAAAATGGCTATGTTCATCTTCACACGCGTATTGCGGTTCCGGTAACCACTTTAAACAAGCCGTCATTTAAAGAGCACCAGCAAAACATGATGTTGATGACGACTGTCGGGAAACTTCTCTTTAACGAGATTCTTCCTGAGTCATTCCCATACATCAACGAACCGACAACTGCCAACCTGCAGATCGAAACACCAGAAAAGTATTTCCTTCCGCAAGGAGCCAACATTAAGGAAGAAATCGCTAAACACGATGAAGTTGCTCCGTTCAAGAAGGGGATTCTCGGTAAGATCATCGCAGAAGTGTTCAAACGATTTAAGATTACTGAAACCTCCAAGATGCTGGACCGCATGAAAGACCTTGGATTTAAATACTCCACCCGGGCAGGGATTACGGTTGGTGTCTCTGACATCGTCGTATTGCCTGAGAAGCAGGTCATCCTAGCGGCAGCTGAAGAAAAAGTTACAACGGTAACGAAACAGTTCCGCCGCGGTTTGATTACAGAAGACGAGCGTTATGAGCGCGTCATCAACATCTGGAGCCAGGCGAAGGATGAAATCCAGCAAAAATTAATGCTTACCCTTGATAAGAGAAACCCGATCTTCATGATGAGTGACTCTGGTGCCCGTGGTAACGCATCTAACTTTACACAGCTTGCCGGTATGCGTGGTCTCATGGCCAACCCGGCTGGTAAAATCATCGAATTGCCGATCAAGTCCAGCTTCCGTGAGGGTCTGACGGTACTCGAGTACTTTATCTCTACACACGGTGCGCGTAAAGGTCTTGCCGATACAGCACTTAAAACAGCGGACTCAGGTTACTTGACCCGCCGTCTTGTAGACGTAGCCCAGGACGTTATCGTCCGTGAAGATGACTGTGGAACTGACCGTGGTCTTAAAGTTGCGGCTATTAAAGAAGGCAATGAAGTAATCGAGAACTTATACGAGCGTTTAGTCGGCCGTACAGCGTTCAGAACGGTGTACCATCCGGAAACAAACGAAGTTCTAGTCAGCAAAAACGAGCAAATTACGGAAGATTCTGCACAACTGGTCGTTGATGCTGGCATTGAAGAAGTAACCCTTCGTTCCGTATTCACTTGTGACACTCGTCACGGTGTATGTAAGAAATGTTACGGCCGCAACCTGGCGACAGGCTCTGACGTTGAAGTCGGTGAAGCGGTTGGTATCATCGCTGCCCAATCCATCGGGGAACCGGGAACACAGCTTACAATGCGTACGTTCCATACAGGTGGGGTAGCAGGAGACGATATCACTCAAGGTTTACCGCGTATCCAGGAGTTGTTTGAAGCACGTAACCCGAAAGGTCAAGCATTAATCTCTGAGCTTGAAGGAACCGTCATCAGCATCAACGAGTCCAAAGAGAAGCGTGAAATCCTTGTTCAAGGCGAGATTGAAACCCGATCTTACACTGTACCATACGGTGCCCGCATTAAAGTTGCTGAAGGTGACGCAGTGGTAGCAGGTCAAGTTCTTACTGAAGGTTCAATCGATCCTAAAGAATTGATCAAAGTTAAAGGTGCGGAAGGCGTTCAAGAATACCTTCTTCGTGAAGTTCAGAAAGTATACCGTATGCAAGGGGTAGAAATCGGAGACAAACACGTAGAGGTAATGGTTCGCCAGATGCTTCGCAAAGTCCGTATCATCGATGCAGGCCATACCGACGTATTGCCTGGAGCATTGATGGATATTCATAACTTTACCGATGTAAACAGAAAGGTTCTCCTTGAAGGAGGCATCCCTGCTACAGGGCGTCCTGTGCTGCTAGGTATTACCAAAGCATCTCTTGAAACAGAATCCTTCTTGTCTGCAGCATCATTCCAGGAAACAACTCGTGTCTTGACCGATGCAGCAATCAAAGGTAAACGTGATGAATTGCTCGGATTGAAAGAGAACGTAATCATCGGTAAGCTGATCCCGGCTGGTACCGGAATGTCCGTCTACAGAAATGTGGGAATGGATTCTCCAATAGCAACAGAAGAAGGCGAAACCGCTGATAACGCTGCAACAGAACTAGTCCCGCAAGATTAACAAGAGAAGTGTTGACATTGGGAGCACAACAGTGATATCATATCTGAGTGCTCCTAAGAAATGTTACTTTGGAGGATATAACGATGTCTTATGAAAAAGTGACACAGGCTTCTGATTTTATCGTAGGAACTAAGCAAACCATTAAGGCTTTGCAAAACGGGGAAGTGAAAGAGCTCGTCGTTGCCGATGATGCTGATCCTCGTGTGACCGGTAAGGTTTTACAGATCGCACAGGAAAAACTTGTCCCGATTACGAGAGTTGATTCCATGAAAAAGCTTGGTAAAGCTTGCGGAATTGATGTTGGAGCCGCAACTGTTGCTATAAAAGGATAAAATAAATGTTTTTGCGACGTCACCCGCGTGGCCTCTCGCAAAAACTTTCTTTTGTCCAAAGATGAACCACCTGGTTCAGTGGTCTTAGAAAAAACGTAAGGAAAGGAGGAAAAAACAAATGCCTACAATTAATCAATTGGTTCGTAATGGCCGTGAGTCAAAAGGTAAAAAATCTGACTCTCCAGCTCTTAACAAAGGCTACAACAGCTTCAAAAAAGCTCAAACCAACGTTTCTTCTCCGCAAAAACGTGGAGTATGTACTCGTGTTGGTACGATGACACCGAAGAAACCGAACTCGGCTCTTCGTAAATATGCTCGTGTACGTTTAACAAACGGAATTGAAGTGACTGCTTACATCCCTGGGATCGGGCACAACCTTCAAGAGCATAGCGTAGTGTTGATCCGTGGCGGACGTGTAAAAGACTTACCAGGGGTACGTTACCACATCGTTCGCGGTGCGCTTGATACTGCTGGTGTTAACAACCGTATGCAAGGCCGTTCTAAATACGGAACTAAACGTCCTAAAGCTGCTAAAAAGTAAGCTTTTGAATATTGCGTAATCAAATAGGAGAAAGGAGGGGACACAATGCCTCGTAAAGGACCTGTATCTCGTCGTGATGTGTTACCTGATCCAATTTACAAGTCTAAGCTTGTAACTCGTCTGATCAACAAAATTATGATTGACGGTAAAAGAGGAGTAGCACAAACCATTCTTTATAATGCATTTGACATTATTAAAGAACGTACAAACACAGAACCTATGGAAGTATTCGAACAAGCTCTTAAGAACATCATGCCTGTTCTTGAAGTTCGCGCTCGCCGTGTGGGTGGTGCCAACTACCAAGTTCCAGTTGAAGTTCGCCCTGAGCGCCGTACGACTCTAGGACTTCGTTGGTTAACTAACTACGCTCGTCTTCGTGGCGAAAAGACAATGGAAGAACGTCTTGCTAACGAAATCATCGATGCTGCTAACAATGCTGGAGCATCAGTGAAGAAGCGTGAAGACATGCACAAAATGGCAGAAGCGAACAAAGCGTTTGCTCACTACCGCTGGTAAAAAACACAAGAGACAGTTTCTTAGCTGTCTCTATCACACTATAAAAAATTATTTCCTATGTATAGGAAGGAGAGAAATTCATGGCAAGAGAATTCTCCTTAAAAAATACGCGTAACATCGGCATCATGGCTCACATCGATGCTGGTAAAACAACAACTACAGAACGTGTACTATACTATACAGGTCGTATCCATAAAATTGGTGAAACTCATGAAGGAGCTTCCCAAATGGACTGGATGGAGCAGGAGCAAGAGCGCGGAATCACAATCACTTCCGCTGCAACTACTGCTCAGTGGAAAGGTCACCGTATCAACATCATTGATACTCCTGGACACGTAGACTTTACAGTAGAAGTAGAACGTTCATTGCGTGTATTAGACGGAGCTGTAGCTGTACTCGATGCACAGTCTGGGGTAGAACCGCAAACTGAAACAGTATGGCGTCAAGCAACAACTTACGGGGTTCCCCGTGTAGTATTCGTTAACAAAATGGACAAGATCGGTGCTGACTTCCTTTACTCTGTAAAGACTCTTCATGACCGTCTTGGTGCAAACGCACATCCAATTCAGCTTCCTATCGGTGCTGAAGATCAATTCGAAGCCATCATCGACCTAATCGAGATGAAAGCTGTATTCTACGGAAACGACCTTGGTACTGATATTGAAGTAGGTGAAATCCCTGCTGATTATCAAGAGCAAGCGGAAGAGTACCGTGGAAAGCTTATCGAAGCGGTAGCTGAGCTTGATGAAGAGTTGATGATGAAGTACTTAGAAGGCGAAGAGATTACAAACGAAGAAATCAAAGCAGCCATCCGTCAAGGAACTGTAAACGTTGATTTCTTTCCTGTAATCTGTGGATCTGCATTTAAGAACAAGGGTGTTCAGCTTATGCTGGATGCAGTTCTTGACTACTTGCCAGCTCCAACCGATGTAGAAGCAATCAAAGGTACACTACCTGATTCTGAAGAAGAAGTAACTCGCGAATCCAGCGACGAGGCTCCTTTCTCTGCATTGGCATTTAAAGTTATGACTGACCCTTATGTCGGTAAACTTACATTCTTCCGCGTATACTCAGGAACATTGAACTCTGGTTCTTATGTACAGAACTCTACAAAAGGTAAGCGTGAGCGCGTAGGACGTATCCTTCAAATGCACGCTAACCACCGTGAAGAGATCTCTATCGTATACGCTGGTGATATCGCAGCTGCTGTAGGTTTGAAAGATACTACAACTGGTGATACTCTCTGTGATGAGAAGAACCAGGTTATCCTTGAATCTATGGTATTCCCAGAGCCTGTAATCCACTTGTCCATCGAGCCTAAATCTAAGGCCGACCAGGACAAAATGGGTATGGCCCTTGCGAAACTTGCTGAGGAAGATCCTACCTTTAGAACTGAAACGGATGAGGAAACAGGACAAACGATCATCGGCGGAATGGGTGAACTTCACCTGGACATCCTAGTTGACCGTATGAAACGTGAATTCAAAGTTGAAGCTAACGTAGGTGCTCCACAGGTTGCTTACCGTGAAACCATCCGCCAAGCGGCTAAAGTTGAAGGTAAGTTCGTTCGTCAGTCCGGTGGTCGTGGTCAATACGGTCACGTTTGGATCGAGTTCGAGCCAGGTGAAGAAGGATCTGGATTCGTATTCGAAAACAAAATCGTCGGTGGTGTTGTTCCACGTGAATACATCCCAGCGGTACAAGCCGGTATCGAAGAATCAATGAAAAATGGTATGCTTGCAGGCTTCCCAATGCTTGACCTTAAAGCGAAAATCGTTGACGGTTCATACCATGACGTTGACTCCAACGAAATGGCGTTCAAAATTGCCGGATCCATGGCACTTAAAAACGCGAAATCAAAATGTGACCCTGCTATCCTTGAGCCGATCATGAAAGTTGAAGTGGTTGTTCCTGAGGAGTACATGGGAGACATTATGGGTGACGTAACTTCCCGACGCGGACGCGTTGAAGGTATGGAAGCTCGCGGTAATGCTCAAGTTGTTAAAGCGATGGTTCCACTTGCTGAAATGTTTGGTTATGCAACATCACTTCGTTCTCGTACACAAGGACGTGGAACTTACTCCATGCACTTTGACCACTACGAAGAAGTACCGAAATCAATTTCAGAGGAAATCATTAAAAAATCAACTGGCCAATAATAGTTGACAGTTGTAAGAAACTAGCTTTTCATGTAATCTAAAATAGGCAGACAACCTGTCTGTTTTAAATATAAAAATTAAACTTTTACACATATTAAGGAGGAATCTTTCTCATGGCTAAAGAGAAATTTGATCGTTCCAAAACGCATGCGAATATTGGTACAATCGGACACGTTGACCACGGTAAAACAACTTTAACAGCTGCAATTACATCTGTACTTGCTAAGAAATCTGGTAAAGGCCAAGCTATGGCTTACGACCAAATCGATGGTGCTCCAGAAGAGCGTGAGCGTGGTATCACAATCTCAACTGCACACGTTGAGTATGAAACTGACACTCGCCACTATGCACACGTTGACTGCCCAGGACATGCTGACTATGTTAAAAACATGATCACTGGTGCTGCACAAATGGACGGAGGGATCCTAGTAGTATCTGCTGCTGACGGCCCAATGCCACAAACTCGTGAACACATCCTTCTTTCTCGTCAAGTAGGTGTACCTTACCTAGTTGTATTCTTGAACAAATGTGACATGGTAGATGACGAAGAACTTCTTGAACTAGTTGAAATGGAAGTTCGTGACCTTCTTTCTGAGTACGATTTCCCAGGAGACGATGTTCCTGTAATCAAAGGTTCTGCTCTTAAAGCTCTTGAAGGAGATGCTGAGTGGGAAGCTAAAATCATCGAACTTATGGACGCAGTTGACGAGTACATCCCAACTCCTCCACGTGACACTGATAAACCATTCATGATGCCTGTTGAGGACGTATTCTCAATCACTGGCCGTGGTACAGTTGCTACTGGACGTGTTGAGCGTGGACAAGTTAAAGTTGGTGACGTTATCGAGATCCTTGGTCTTACTGAAGAGCCAAAATCAACTACTGTAACAGGTGTTGAGATGTTCCGTAAACTTCTTGACTATGCTGAAGCTGGTGACAACATCGGTGCACTTCTTCGCGGGGTTTCCCGTGACGATGTTGAGCGTGGACAAGTTCTTGCAAAACCAGGAACTGTTAAAGCTCACACAAAGTTCAAAGCTGAAGTTTATGTTCTTTCAAAAGAAGAGGGTGGACGTCACACTCCATTCTTCTCTAACTACCGTCCTCAGTTCTACTTCCGTACAACTGACGTAACTGGTATCATCCAACTTCCAGAAGGAACTGAAATGGTTATGCCAGGAGACAACATCGAAATGACTGTTGAACTAATCGCTCCAATCGCGATCGAAGAAGGAACTAAGTTCTCTATTCGTGAAGGTGGACGTACTGTAGGTGCTGGAGTAGTAGCTACTATCCAAGAATAGTTCATCGTTTATAAAAAGCATCCCTGATTGGGATGCTTTTTTGTTTGCATTCAGTTGCTTATTTATATAGAAGAAACTCGACTTAGAAGTGATGTCTGGCTTCAGCGCCTGAGTCCTCGATGTCGGCCTTGATCAAGGCACTTCCGTTTTTCTTTTGGTAAATCCTGATTCGGCTTGCTATTACACGGTTATGCCTCTATAATAGAAAAAGTGTGCGGCCGACGAAAATATTTATAAGAATAGCTTGCATTGGGCAGCTGTTTTTACTATAATAAGTAATGTTGGTCATTCATTTGCGATGATCCGGAAGGTTGCTGACACACCCGGCCCCATTGCCATGGCGGATGTCTGTCAGGTTAAATTTCCGTGGGAGTAATGTCTGTTTATCAAAATGGGCGAATAAAGGAGGGAAAATAATGGCAAAGCAAAAGATTCGTATTCGATTAAAAGCATATGATCACAGAATTCTTGATCAATCTGCTGAGAAAATTGTTGAGACTGCAAAACGTTCTGGTGCAAAAGTATCCGGACCGATTCCGCTTCCAACTGAGAAAGCTGTTTACACAATCCTACGTGCGGTGCACAAGTATAAGGATTCTCGTGAGCAGTTCGAAATGCGTACGCATAAGCGTTTGATCGATATCATCGAGCCAACGCCGCAAACTGTTGATTCATTAATGCGTTTGGATCTTCCATCTGGCGTTGACATTGAAATCAAACTATAAGAAATAACATATAAAAAAACTCAAACATTTAATAGGAGGTGTGACTAATGGCCAAAGGAATCTTAGGTAAAAAAGTTGGAATGACTCAAGTATTCGCAGAAAACGGTGAACTAATCCCAGTTACTGTCGTTGAAGTTACTCCAAACGTTGTTCTTCAAAAGAAAACTGCTGAAAACGACGGTTACGAAGCAATCCAATTGGGATTTGATGATAAGAAAGAAAGCCGTGTGAACAAGCCTGCAAAAGGGCATGCTGCTAAAGCTAACACAAACCCTAAGCGCTTCGTGAAAGAATTCCGCAATGTAGAAGGCGCGGATTTTGAAGTTGGTCAGGAAGTCAAGGTAGATATTTTCGCAGAAGGTGACATCGTTGATGTAACCGGAACATCAAAAGGTAAAGGATTCCAAGGTGTTATCAAACGCCACGGACAATCCCGCGGACCTATGAGCCACGGTTCCCGTTACCACCGTCGTCCCGGTTCTATGGGTGCAGTTGACCCTAACCGTGTATTCAAAGGTAAAAACCTACCTGGACGTACAGGCGGAGATACAATTACTGTTCAAAATCTAGAAGTTGTTAAAGTTGATGCTGAGCGCAACGTACTTCTAATCAAAGGTAACGTACCTGGTGCGAAAAAGAGCTACGTTACAATCAATGCAGCTGTAAAAGCTAAAGAAGCTAAATAAGAAGGGAGGATACATCGATGCCTAAAGTAGCTATTTACAAACAAGATGGTTCTCAAGCTGGCGATATCGAGCTTAATGCTTCCGTTTTCGGTATTGAACCAAACCAAAATGTATTATTTGATGCTGTTGTCATGCAGCAAGCGTCACTTCGTCAAGGTAACCACGACGTGAAAAACCGTTCTGAAGTTGCCGGTGGTGGACGCAAACCATGGAGACAAAAAGGAACTGGACGTGCTCGTCAAGGTTCAATCCGTTCTCCACAATGGGTAGGCGGTGGAACAGTTTTCGGACCAACGCCAAGAAGCTATTCTTACAAATTGCCTAAGAAAGTTCGACGTTTAGCTATTAAATCTGCACTTTCTTCCAAGGTAATCGATAATAACCTAGTAGTACTTGACGCTCTTTCTTTTGATGCTCCAAAAACAAAAGATATGAAACAAGTACTGACAAATCTATCCGCAGATCGCAAAGCACTTGTTGTAACAGGTGACTTTAACGAATTTGTTGCGTTATCTGCTCGTAACATCCCTGGTGTAACTGTTGTTACAGCAACTGGTGTTAACGTGCTTGATGTGCTTAACCACGACAAGCTTGTTATGACAAGAGACGCTGTGGAAAAAGTAGAGGAGGTGCTTGCATAATGGATGCACGTGATATTATTAAGCGCCCCGTAATTACAGAGCGTTCTACTGAAATTATGGCTGACGGAAAATACACTTTCGAAGTGGACACTCGCGCGACTAAGACTCAAATCAAAACTGCGCTGGAAGAAATTTTCGGAATTAAAGTTGCATCAGTAAACACTGCGAACTACAAAGGGAAATTCAAGCGTGTAGGTCGTCATACTGGCTATACTTCAAAACGTAAAAAAGCAATCATTACTTTAACTCCAGGAAGCAAAGAATTGGACTTCTTTGAAGGAGTTTAAGATCAACAGGTAAAGGAGGGAAACACAAATGGGTATCAAAAAGTTTAAACCGATCACTAACGGTCGTCGTAACATGACTCAGCTTGACTATGCTGAAATCACTACAGACAAACCAGAAAAATCATTGCTTGCACCACTAAGCAAAAAAGCCGGACGCAACAACCAAGGTAAACTTACTGTTCGTCACCAAGGCGGTGGACACAAGCGTAAATACAGAATCATCGACTTTAAACGTAACAAAGATGGAATACCAGGACGCGTTGCTACAATCGAGTATGATCCGAACCGTACTGCAAACATCGCACTAATCAACTATGTTGACGGTGAAAAACGTTACATCCTTGCTCCAAAAGGACTTAAAGTAGGCCAAGAAATCATGTCCGGCGTTGACGCTGACATTAAAGTAGGGAATGCACTTCCGCTTGCGAACATTCCTGTAGGTTCTACAATCCACAACATCGAGCTGAAACCTGGTAAAGGCGGACAGCTAGCTCGTTCAGCTGGTGCTGAAGCTCAGCTTCTTGGTAAAGAAGAAAAATATGCGCTAGTTCGTTTGGGTTCCGGAGAAGTTCGTATGATCCTTCTCACTTGCCGTGCAACAATCGGTCAAGTAGGTAACCTCGAGCATGAGCTTGTAAACGTAGGTAAAGCAGGACGCTCTCGCTGGATGGGTATCCGTCCAACAGTTCGTGGTTCTGTAATGAACCCTAACGATCACCCGCACGGTGGTGGTGAAGGACGCGCTCCAATCGGACGTAAATCACCAATGTCACCATGGGGCAAACCGACTCTTGGCTACAAGACTCGTAAGAAAAACAATCCAACTGACAAGTACATCGTACGTCGTCGTAAAAAATAACGTGTTTGTTCTACGGTTCAATCGAACCGTAGCGCAATCGCGAAGGGAGGTTCACGTATGGGTCGCAGTTTGAAAAAAGGACCTTTTGTTGATGACCACTTAATGAAAAAAGTTGAAGGCTTGAACGAAACAAATGACAAAAAAGTTATTAAAACTTGGTCTCGCCGTTCAACAATTTTCCCGGAATTCATCGGACACACATTAGCAGTATATGATGGCCGTAAGCATGTGCCGGTTTATGTTACAGAAGACATGGTCGGACATAAGTTAGGTGAATTTGCACCAACTCGTACTTACAAAGGTCACGCCGCTGATGATAAGAAAACAAGACGTTAATTTGAGGGGAGGTACACAAAATGCAAGCAAAAGCTGTTGCTAAACAAGTGCGTATTGCTCCTCGTAAAGCTAGAATTGTTATCGATCTGATTCGAGGTAAGCAAGTAGGCGAAGCACTTGCGATCTTACGCCTAACACCAAAAGCTGCTTCTCCAGTGATTGAAAAGGTGTTAAAGTCTGCTATCGCAAACGCGGAACACAACTATGAAATGGAACCAAACAACCTTGTGGTATCATCTGCATTCGTAGATGAAGGCATTACGTTAAAACGTTTCCGTCCTCGCGCAATGGGACGTGCAAGCCGTATTAACAAGCGTACTAGCCACATCACTATCGTTGTTTCTGAAAAGAAGGAGGGATAAGACGTGGGTCAAAAAGTAAATCCGGTAGGACTACGTATTGGCGTCATCCGTGACTGGGAGTCAAAGTGGTACGCTGACAAAGACTATGCTGATCTTTTACACGAAGATCTTAAAATTCGTAAATATATCGAAAAACGTTTAAAAGACGCGGCTGTATCTGGTGTTGAAATCGAACGTGCAGCTAACCGCGTAAACATCACGATCAAAACTGCTAAGCCTGGTATGGTTATTGGTAAGGGTGGTACTGAAGTCGAAGCACTTCGTAAAGCTCTTAACGAACTAACTGGCAAGCGAGTACACGTAAACATCTTTGAAATCAAGCAAGCGGATGTAGACGCTAAGCTTGTTGCAGAAAATATTGCTCGTCAATTGGAAAACCGTGTGTCTTTCCGCCGTGCAATGAAGCAAGCGATCCAACGTTCTATGCGTGCTGGAGCAAAAGGTATCAAAACAGAAGTATCTGGCCGTCTTGGCGGAGCAGATATCGCTCGTTCAGAATCTTACAGTGAAGGAACTGTTCCTCTTCATACCCTTCGTGCAGATATCGACTACGGAACTGCAGAAGCTGACACTACTTACGGTAAACTTGGTGTGAAAATCTGGATCTACCGTGGGGAAGTCCTTCCAACAAGAGGAACGAAAAAAGAGGAAGGAGGCAAATAATTATGTTATTGCCAAAACGTGTTAAATACCGCCGTGAACACCGCGGGAAAATGCGCGGACGTGCAAAAGGCGGAGCTGAAGTAGCATTCGGTGAATATGGTCTTCAAGCTGTTGAAGCATCTTGGATCACAAACCGTCAGATCGAAGCAGCGCGTATCGCGATGACTCGTTACATGAAGCGTGGCGGTAAAGTATGGATTAAAATTTTCCCATCTAAGCCTTACACAGCTAAACCTCTAGAAGTTCGAATGGGTTCCGGTAAAGGGGCGCCTGAAGGTTGGGTTGCTGTAGTAAAACCAGGAAAAATCATGTTTGAAATCGCTGGTGTATCCGAAGAAGTAGCTCGTGAAGCTCTTCGTCTTGCTGCACACAAGCTTCCTGTGAAATGTAAATTTGTAAAACGCGAAGAAGTGGGTGGTGACACTAATGAAGGCTAATGATATCCGTAACTTGACCACTGCTGAAATTGAACAAAACGCTAAGTCATTGAAAGAAGAGCTTTTCAATCTTCGTTTTCAACTAGCTACAGGTCAATTAGAAAACCCTGCCCGCATTCGTGAAGTTCGTAAAGCAATTGCTCGTGCAAAAACTGTTTTACGTGAAAGAGAGCTAGGGATTACTAACGCTTAACATTGAGAGGAGGTTCGCACAATGAGTGAACGTAACCAGCGTAAAGTTTATGTTGGCCGTGTTGTATCTGACAAGATGGACAAAACAATCACTGTGCTTGTAGAGACTTACAAAAAACACCCTTTATATAACAAGCGTGTTAAGTACTCTAAGAAATTTAAAGCTCATGATGAAAACAACACTGCAAAAATGAATGACATGGTAAGAATCATGGAAACTCGTCCGCTTTCTAAAGACAAACGTTTCCGTTTAGTAGAAGTGGTTGAAGAAGCAGTAGTTATTTAATATATGTTCGGATCGAAAATGTATCCGAAAGGAGGTCAATTCGCATGATTCAACAAGAGACTCGTTTAAAAGTAGCTGACAACTCAGGTGCTCGTGAGTTACTTTGCATTAAAGTTCTTGGTGGTTCTGGACGTAAATACGCTAACGTTGGTGACATCATCGTCTGTTCTGTAAAATCTGCAACACCAGGCGGCGTTGTTAAGAAAGGTGATGTCGTTAAAGCGGTTGTTGTTCGTACAAAACGCGGAATGCGCCGTAACGATGGATCTTCCATCCGTTTTGACGAAAACGCAGCAGTAATCGTTCGTGATGACAAGGGTCCTCGTGGTACTCGTATTTTTGGACCAGTTGCTCGTGAACTTCGTGACAAACAATTCATGAAGATCGTATCACTTGCTCCGGAAGTACTTTAATTATCAATAGAATGCAAGACTCAAAGCAGGCTTGTAAGGAGGTGCAACACGCTCATGCCAATGCATGTTAAAAAAGGCGATAAAGTACAAGTGATTTCTGGTAAGGATAAAGGCAAACAAGGTGTGATCCTTGAAGCTTATCCGAAGCAAAATCGTGTCCTTGTAGAAGGCGTTAATATCGTTAAGAAGCACGCGAAACCGTCTCAGGCTAATCCACAAGGTGGAATCGTAAGCCAAGAAGCTCCGGTTCACGTTTCTAACGTAATGCCTCTTGATCCAAAGACTGGTGCTCCTACCCGTGTAGGTCACAAAGAAGTCGATGGTAAAAAAGTTCGTGTAGCTAAATCAGGTGAAGTTTTAGATAAATAATTGCAGTGAAAGGAGGGCATCTTGATGAACCGTCTACAAGAGCGTTATAAAAGTGAGATTGTTCCTTCTCTAGTAGAGAAGTTTAACTACACTTCTGTAATGGAAGTTCCAAAGATCGAAAAAATTGTAATCAACATGGGTGTTGGTGATGCAGTTTCCAACTCTAAAGTATTGGATACAGCAGTTGAAGAACTAACAGCTATCGCTGGTCAAAAGCCAGTAATCACTCGTGCTAAAAAATCTATCGCAGGTTTCAAACTTCGTGAAGGTATGCCGATCGGTACGAAAGTAACTCTTCGCGGAGAGCGCATGTATGATTTCTTAGACAAATTAATCTCTGTTACACTTCCGCGTGTTCGTGACTTCCGTGGTATTTCAAAAAAAGCTTTTGATGGCCGTGGTAACTACACTCTTGGTGTAAAAGAACAATTGATCTTCCCGGAGATCGATTACGATAAAGTGAATAAAGTTCGCGGTATGGACATCGTTATCGTAACGACTGCCAACACGGACGAAGAGGCACGTGAGCTATTGACTCAAGTAGGAATGCCTTTCCAAAAATAATCTTTTAGCCAAAGGAGGTAAACCCGTGGCAAAGAAATCTATGATTGCTAAGCAACAACGCCAGCAAAAGTTCAAAGTGCAGGAATACACTCGCTGTGAACGATGCGGGCGTCCTCATTCAGTAATCCGCAAGTTCAAACTATGCCGTATCTGCTTTAGAGAACTTGCTTATAAAGGTCAAATTCCTGGCGTTAAAAAAGCCAGCTGGTAATACCCTGAATAAAGGGAAGGAGGTAAATATCAATGGTCATGACAGATCCAATTGCAGATATGCTTACTCGTATTCGCAACGCTAACACTGTTCGTCACGATAAACTAGAGGTTCCTGGCTCAACGATTAAGAAAGAAATCGCAGAAATCCTCAAGCGTGAAGGCTTTGTACGTGATGTGGAATACATTGAAGATAATAAACAAGGGATGATTCGCATCTTCCTTAAATACGGTTCTAACAATGAGCGTGTAATTACTGGTCTTAAACGTATCAGTAAGCCTGGACTGCGTGTATACGCAAAATCAACTGAACTTCCACGTGTACTTGGAGGATTAGGGATTGCACTAGTATCCACTTCTAAAGGCGTTTTAACTGACAAAGAAGCTCGCCAGCAACAAGTCGGCGGCGAAGTATTAGCATACATTTGGTAAAAATTAAGCAGCGAATGGAGGTGTCATTATGTCTCGCGTAGGTAATAAACCTGTAGAAATCCCAAGTGGTGTAACAGTTGATTTGAAGGAAAACAACCTTGTCACTGTTAAAGGACCTAAAGGTGAACTAACTCGTAAATTCCACAACGATATCAAAATCAATGTGGCTGATAGCACAATCACTTTTGAACGCCCGAGCGATCACAAAGAACACCGTGCTTTACACGGAACAACTAGAAGCGTACTTAACAACATGGTTGTTGGTGTTACAACTGGATACGAAAGAGCACTAGATATCATTGGTGTAGGTTACCGTGCATCTAAGTCTGGTAACAAATTGATCCTTAACGTTGGATACTCTCACCCAGTAGAAATCGTTCCTGAAAAAGGAATCGACATTGATGTTCCTTCTAACACGAAAGTAATCGTTAAAGGTATCGATAAAGAACGCGTTGGCGAAATCGCAGCAAACATCCGTTCCGTACGTGCTCCTGAGCCTTACAAAGGTAAAGGAATCCGTTATGAAGGTGAGTTTGTACGACGCAAAGAAGGTAAGACTGGTAAATAAGGCCGTTAAGAAGTTAGCGGAAAGGAGTGCATAAGATGATCACTAAAGCGGATAAAAATGTCGCTCGTAAAAAAAGACATGGTCGTGTACGCCGCACTGTAATCGGAACAGCACAACGTCCTCGTTTAAACGTATTCCGTTCTACTAAGCACATTTATGCTCAGTTGATCGATGATCAAAACGGAGTTACAATTGCATCTGCCTCTTCATTAGATAAAGGCGTTGATGTTAAAAACGGCGGTAACGTTGATGCTGCTAAAGCAATTGGCGAAGCTATTGCTAAACGCGGTGCAGAAAAAGGCGTTAAATCAGTAGTATTCGACCGTGGCGGATATTTATATCATGGACGTGTAAAAGCATTAGCTGATGCAGCCCGTGAGGCTGGGTTAGAATTTTAATAGAAGGAGGGAAACTGATGCGTATCGACCCTAATAAACTTGAACTTGAAGAACGTGTCGTAACGGTCAACCGTGTAGCGAAGGTTGTAAAAGGTGGACGTCGTTTCCGCTTTGCTGCAGTCGTTGTCGTTGGTGACAAAAATGGTCATGTCGGATTTGGTACTGGTAAAGCGCAAGAAGTACCAGATGCAATCCGTAAAGCAATTGAAGATGCAAAGAAAAATCTTATTACAGTACCAGTTGTTCGAACAACTATCCCTCACCAAATTACAGGACGATTTGGCGCAGGAAGCGTATTGCTTAAGCCTGCTTCTGAGGGTACTGGAGTAATCGCGGGCGGACCTGTCCGTGCGGTACTAGAACTTGCTGGTGTTGGCGACATTCTTTCTAAATCTCTTGGATCTAACAACCCTATTAACATGGTGCGTGCTACGATCGAAGGATTAAGAAATCTTAAACGTGCTGAGGACGTTGCGAAACTTCGCGGCAAATCAGTAGAAGAGCTTTTAGGTTAAGGAGGGAATTATAGATGGCTAAGAAATTAGAAATCACCCTCACACGCAGTGTTATCGGTCGTCCTGAGAATCAGCGTGTAACTGTTAAGACTTTAGGTCTTAGAAAAATGCATCAAACGGTTGTTCACGAAGACAACCAAGCTATCCGTGGAATGGTTAACAAGGTATCTCACCTTGTAACTGTTAATGAAATCGACGCGTAAAACGTTAAATAAATCATGAGGAGGTGCTCAGATGAAACTTCATGAGTTGAAACCAGCTGAAGGATCTCGTTCAACACGCAACCGTGTAGGACGTGGTATCGGATCAGGAAATGGTAAAACCAGCGGACGTGGTCACAAAGGTCAAAAAGCTCGTTCTGGTGGCGGAGTTCGTCCGGGATTTGAGGGTGGACAAAATCCATTAGCACGTCGTTTGCCGAAACGTGGATTCACTAACCCAACTCGTAAAGAGTACTCAATTGTTAATCTTGAAAAACTTGCTCGTTTTGAAGAAGGTACAGAGGTAACTCCGGAACTTCTTATCGAAACTGGTGTAGTAAGCAAAGAAAATAGCGGTATCAAAGTTCTAGGAAATGGCAAGTTAGGAGTTAAGCTTACGGTTAAGGCCCACAAATTCTCTGCTTCTGCTAAAGAAGCTATTGAAGCGGCCGGCGGAAAAACTGAGGTGATCTAATGTTCCGGGCAATCTCCAACATTATGCGTGTGGGTGATCTGAGAAACAAGATTTTATTTACACTCTTGATGCTGATCGTTTTCAGGATCGGAACATTTATTCCTGTTCCAGGTGTAAATCGCGAAGTTCTCCAGTTTGGCACTGAAAATAACGCAAGTATTTTTGGATTCTTGAACACGTTCGGTGGTGGGGCATTAAAAAACTTCTCCATCTTTGCAATGGGTATCATGCCATACATTACAGCATCAATCATTGTTCAGCTGCTTCAGATGGATGTGGTTCCTAAGTTTACAGAGTGGAGTAAACAAGGGGAAGTGGGCCGACGCAAGCTGGCTCAGTTCACCAGGTACGGGACGATTATCCTCGGCTTTATCCAAGCCGTAGGGATGTCAATAGGTTTTAACAACCTATTCCCTGGACTGATCTCAGATCCGGGAATCATGACGTATTTGTTTATTGCGTTAGTATTGACTGCAGGAACTGCCTTTTTGATGTGGCTAGGTGAGCAGATTACCCTTAAGGGAATTGGAAATGGGATTTCCGTTCTCATTTTCGCGGGGATTGTCGCAGCTATTCCTACAGCAGTTAACCAGATATATGCAGCGCAATTCAAAGGCGCAAACGATCAGCTGTTTATGCATATTGTAACTGTACTTCTGTTACTGATCGCTATTATTTTAATTGTTGTCGGCGTTATCTTTATTCAACAAGGTTTGCGTAAAATCCCGATTCAGTATGCAAAACGAGTCGTCGGAAATAAGCCTGTTGGCGGTCAATCCACACACTTGCCGATTAAAGTCAATGCAGCAGGAGTTATCCCGGTTATCTTTGCGATTTCCTTGATTATTACTCCGCGTACCATTGCCGGCTTTTTCGAGCAAAACAGTGTAACCAAATGGATTGTCAATGCGTTTGACTACACCCAGCCAGTCGGAATGATTATATATGCGCTTTTAATTATTGGATTTTCGTACTTCTACACATTTATTCAAGTCAATCCAGAACAAATGGCAGACAACTTGAAGAAACAGGGCGGTTATATTCCTGGCATTCGTCCAGGAGCTAACACTCAGTCGTATGTTACGAAAATTTTATATCGATTAACTTTTGTAGGATCTCTATTCCTTGCGTTGATCGCTATTCTCCCGGTAATCTTTACAGCAATTCCAGGGCTTAACCTTCCGCCTTCGATCCAGATCGGCGGAACGAGCATACTGATTGTTGTAGGTGTGGCATTAGACACGATGAAGCAGATTGAAAGCCAGTTGATCAAAAGGCATTACAAAGGCTTCATTAAATAGAGGAAAGGGAAGAACCTTTTCTTCCCCAGCCCTCAGTCTATTGACTAGATTAGTGACGTATGGAGGGATTAGATGTATCTTGTATTAATGGGATTGCCTGGTGCCGGTAAAGGGACGCAGGCAGAACAAATTGTTGAGCAGTACGGAATTCCTCATATTTCTACTGGAGATATGTTTCGAGCAGCAATTAAAGAGGGTACGCCTCTCGGTCTGAAGGCAAAGTCATATATGGATTCCGGCAACTTGGTTCCGGATGATGTAACGATCGGAATTGTCCGTGAACGTCTTGCCAAAGATGACTGTGAAAAAGGATTCCTGCTTGATGGTTTTCCTCGTACTGTGGCTCAGGCTGAAGCGCTTGAGGAAATTCTTCAGGATTTAGACCGCCAGATTGATTATGTTCTCAATATTTCTGTTGATACAGAGAAATTGATGGCGCGACTGACTGGACGCCGGGTATGCCCGGTTTGCGGAGCCACTTATCATGTGATCTTCAATCCGCCAAAAGTGGATGGAAGATGTGACAAGGACGGCGCTGAATTGATTCAACGCAAAGACGATAATGAAGAAACAGTTCGTACCCGCTTAGAAGTAAACATGGAACAATCCAAACCTTTACTTGATTTCTACAAAGAAAAAGGTTACCTCAAGAACATTGACGGTGATCAGGAAATCCATAAAGTTTACACAGACATCAACAAACTTATTGGAGGGTTGGCAAAATGATTATCTGCAAAACGCCGCGAGAGTTAGAAATCATGCGGGAAGCAGGGAGAATCGTTGCCCTAACTCACCAAGAGTTAAAGAAACACATTAAACCTGGTGTGACAACGAAAGAACTGGATAACATTGCTGAGAAGTTTATTCGCAGCCAGGGTGCAATCCCTTCATTCAAGGATTATAATGGATTTACGGGAAGCATCTGTACTTCCGTGAATGAAGAGCTTGTACATGGGATCCCAGGAAAGCGTGTATTAAACCATGGCGACATTATCTCTATAGATATTGGGGCGAAATACAAAGGCTACCACGGGGACTCAGCCTGGACGTATGGAGTCGGAGAGATTTCCGAGGAATCTCAAAGGCTTCTGGATGTAACTGAGCAATCTCTATTCAAAGGATTGGAGAAAGCGAAGGCAGGTGCCAGACTAACGGACATTTCTCATGATATTCAAGTATTTGCAGAAGCTGAAGGGTTTTCTGTTGTACGGGAATATGTGGGTCATGGAGTCGGCCAGGAATTACATGAAGATCCACAGATTCCTCACTACGGACCGCCTGGAAAAGGGCCGATCCTGAAAAAAGGAATGGTATTGGCTGTTGAGCCGATGATCAATGCTGGATCTCGTTACGTTCGAACATTATCCGATAACTGGACGGTTGTCACAACGGATGGCAAATGGTGTGCTCACTTTGAACATACCATCGCTATTACGGAGGAAGGATACGAAATCTTAACAAAGATCTAAGTGAAGGTGATATAATGGTTAGCGATTCTGAATCGGCACCGCAAATAGGTCAGATGGTTCGAATCACAAAGGGAAGAGACGCTGAGAAATTAGGTGTCATTGTCAGTATCCTGGATGATCGTTTTGTGCTTGTCGCTGACGGCGATAAACGCAAATTTGATCGCGCCAAACGTAAAAACCTGATTCACTTAGAACTTCTTGATTTTATTTCTCTGGAAGTTGCAAGAAGCATTCTTGAAACAGGCCGTGTAACTAATGGCAAACTACGGTACGCAGTAGCGAAGTTTTCCGACGAGAAAGTCATTGCTCTGAAGAAGGGAGACCATATCGATGGCTAAAGACGATGTAATTGAGGTAGAAGGTACGGTAATCGAACCACTGCCAAACGCCATGTTCCGTGTGGAGCTTGAGAATGGACATAAAATTCTGGCACACGTTTCTGGTAAGATCCGCATGCACTATATTCGGATATTGCCAGGAGATAAAGTAACCGTAGAATTGTCTCCATATGACTTATCACGTGGTCGTATAACGTATCGCTTTAAATAAAAATCGTACTCCGTGACATAAGGAGGTTTAAAAGATGAAGGTTAGACCATCAGTCAAACCCATTTGTGAAAAATGTAAAGTTATTCGTCGTAGAGGTACTGTAATGGTGATCTGCGAAAACCCGAAACACAAGCAAAAACAAGGTTAATCCAAGGAGGTGCTAAATTATGGCACGTATTGCAGGAGTGGACGTTCCACGCGATAAGCGTATTGTCATTTCACTAACATATATCTTTGGAATCGGTAAAGCTAAAGCACAACAAGTTCTTGCTGAAGCTGGTGTATCTGAAGAAACTCGTGTTCGTGATCTTACAGAAGATGAATTAAACAAAATTCGTGAAGCAATCGACAAAATTAAAGTTGAAGGTGACCTTCGCCGTGAAGTGTCTCTTAACATTAAACGTCTAATTGAAATCGGCAGCTACCGTGGGATCCGCCATCGTCGCGGTCTTCCAGTTCGTGGTCAAAATACGAAGAACAACTCTCGTACTCGTAAAGGACCTCGTCGTACAGTAGCGAATAAGAAAAAGTAAGTAAAGGAGGTAAACTCTAATGGCGAAGCAACAACGTAAAACTAATACACGTAAACGTCGTGTCAAAAAGAATATCGAGTCTGGTATCGCGCATATCCGTTCTACTTTCAACAACACGATTATTACGATTACTGATACTCACGGGAATGCAATCTCTTGGGCTACATCTGGCCACCTGGGATTCAAAGGTTCTCGTAAATCAACTCCATTCGCAGCGCAAATGGCAGCTGAAACTGCTGGTAAAACTGCGATGGAAAATGGCATGAAAACACTAGAGGTTTCTGTTAAAGGCCCTGGTGCTGGCCGTGAAGCTGCAATCCGTGCCCTTCAAGCGGTAGGTTTAGAAGTAACAGCTATTCGCGATGTTACACCTGTTCCTCATAACGGATGCCGTCCTCCAAAACGCCGCCGCGTGTAACTTTAGTTACACTCTGCGGTATAAAGTATGCATAGCCTGTCTATAATGGGTATGTATACTATTAGTTTTGGTGAAGAACACTATTTAGTTGTTTAAGTCGGGAATGCCACTGGGGAATTTCGGCTGGGTACATGTCCGGTCGAGGTTCGACGTTTGAAGGAGGGTTTAGTTGAATGATCGAAATCGAAAAGCCAAGAATTGAAACGGTTGAAATCAGCGACGATGCCACATATGGAAAGTTTGTTGTTGAACCACTTGAACGTGGATATGGTACTACACTGGGCAACTCCTTACGTCGTATCCTATTATCCTCACTGCCTGGTGCAGCTGTTACATCGATTCAGATTAATGGAGTATTGCATGAATTCTCAACAGTTGAAGGTGTTGTAGAAGACGTTACTACGATCATCCTTAACTTGAAAAAGCTTGCAATGAAGATTTATTCTGATGAAGATAAAACATTGGAAATAGATGTACAAGGTGAGGGAGTCGTTACAGCTGGTGACATTACACATGACAGTGATGTGGAAATTTTGAATCCGGACCTTCATATTGCTACTCTTGCGGAAGGCGCTCATTTCCAAATGAAGCTGAATGCAAAGAGAGGCCGCGGTTATGTTCAAGCGGAAGGCAATAAGAGTGATGATCATCCAATCGGAGTCATTCCGGTCGATTCAATTTACACACCGATCTCACGTGTAAACTACCAGGTAGAAAATACCCGCGTTGGACAAGTGACCAACTATGACAAGCTTACATTTGACATTTGGACAGATGGAAGCATCCGTCCTGAAGAGGCGGTTTCTCTTGGAGCGAAGATCATTACCGAACATTTAAATATATTTGTCGGACTAACCGATCAAGCGCAAAAAGCGGAAATTATGGTTGAAAAAGAAGAAGACCAAAAAGAAAAAGTTCTTGAGATGACTATCGAAGAACTTGATCTTTCTGTTCGTTCTTACAACTGCCTAAAACGCGCTGGTATTAATACAGTTCAAGAACTTGCTAATAAATCAGAAGAAGACATGATGAAAGTTCGCAACCTCGGTAAGAAGTCTCTTGAAGAAGTTCAAGAAAAACTTGACGAGCTCGGGCTTTCCTTACGTGCTGACGATTAATCTGACAGACTAGAATTTGCTTTTTCACAGGTGACTGTTCTTGCAACAGCCCCTGTCTGCAAAAAGCACAGAAGGAGGGAATAGACATGGCATACCAAAAGTTGGGTCGTGTTTCCGCTGTTCGCCGCGCAATGCTGCGTGACTTAGCAACTGACTTAATTATCAACGATCGTATCGAAACAACAGAAGCACGTGCGAAAGAAGTACGTAAATTTGTTGAAAAGATGATCACGCTTGGTAAGCGTGGAGACCTTCACGCACGCCGTCAAGCTGCAAGTTTCGTACGAAACGAAGTAGCTAACGAAGAATCAGGACAAAAGGCACTTCAAAAACTATTTAGTGACCTTGGACCTCGTTATGCTGAGCGTAATGGTGGTTACACTCGTATCGCTAAAATCGGTCCTCGCCGTGGTGACGGTGCACCAATGGTCATCATCGAATTAGTTTAATAGTGAATAAAGGGCGGGACAGGGTCGTAAGATCGTTTCTTGCCCTTTTTTTATTTGGTGAAAAATTCACCAAATAAAAAAGTAAGCATCGAAGAAACAGTGCCAGGCACCTCTTTTAACAATCGGGTGCCTGGCACGGCAAAGAAAGCATCGAAGAAACAAAGATGCATCTCGAAATGGTGTCAGGCACCAGAGCTGAGGGGGAGAATAGCGTGAAGGAACTGATATCGGTCAATAATGTTTCCTTCCAGTACCCGAGTGAGGAGAAAACCACGCTGGCGGATTTAAGCCTCTCGGTGTACCAAGGAGAATGGCTGGCGATCGTCGGCCATAACGGGTCCGGAAAGTCTACACTGGCTAAATTGCTCAATGGGCTGCTTCTGCCTTCTTCAGGAGAGATCAAGGTAGAGGATTACACGACAACGAATGAACAAGAACTATGGGAAATCAGAAGACGGGTAGGCATCGTTTTTCAAAATCCGGACAACCAGTTCGTCGGGACGAGCGTCAGAGACGATGTGGCATTCGGATTGGAAAACTTCGGTGTACCCCGTGCGGAGATGATTTCTCGAATTGAGCGAAGCATACAGCGAGTTAAGATGCAGGATTTTGTCGAGAGTGAGCCTCACCATCTTTCAGGCGGGCAAAAGCAGCGTGTCGCCATTGCCGGCATCATTGCCCAGAGGCCGTCCATCATCATCTTGGATGAAGCGACATCCATGCTGGATCCAATGGGCAGGAAAGAAGTAATCGACACAGTGAAACAGCTGAACGAGGAAGAGGGGATTACCGTTATCTCCATCACGCATGATCTGGAAGAGGCGGTCCGCGCAGACCGGGTCATCGTCATGAAGCAAGGCTCCATCCTCACGACGGGCAGTCCAAGGGAAGTATTCCAGAACGAGGCGTTATTGCTGGATGCCGGCCTGGATCTGCCGTTCTCCCTTAAACTCGGATTGGCATTGAAAGAAAACGGTATAGACATAAAAGAACAACATTTAACACAGGAAGAGCTGGTGGGTGCATTATGGACATTAAAATCAACAACCTGACCCATCGCTACAAGCCCGGGACGCCTTTTGAGCGGCTTGCTCTGAAGGATGTTAATCTATCAGTACCATCGGGCTGTTTCCTCGCTGTCATCGGCCATACGGGCTCTGGAAAGTCGACGCTTATCCAGCACCTCAACGGCTTGCTGAAGCCTTCTGAAGGGACGATACAGGTAGGAGATCTAACGATAGCCGCCAATGAGAAAAAGAAACAGCTTAAGGCACTTCGCAAAAGGGTAGGCATCGTTTTTCAATACCCGGAGCATCAGTTATTTGATGAAACGGTTGAGAAGGATGTCATGTTCGGTCCGATGAATTTTGGAGAGAGTGAAGAAGCAGCAAGAAAAACGGCTCGGGAGATGGTTAAGCTGGTCGGGCTTCCGGATGAAGTACTGCAAAAGTCACCGTTTGACCTTAGCGGCGGACAGATGCGGCGGGTTGCAATCGCGGGTGTTCTGGCGATGCAGCCCGATGTACTGATCCTGGACGAACCAACAGCGGGTCTTGATCCAAAGGGCCGTAAAGAAATTATGGATTTGTTCCGTGCCCTTCATGATCAGCGGAACATGACGACCATCCTTGTTACCCATTCCATGGAGGATGCTGCATATTATGCCGACCGGATCGTCGTGATGGATAAAGGTGCAACCTATCTTGAAGGCACGCCATCGCAAATCTTTGAAAAACGGGATGAGCTCCAGGCGGTTGGCCTGGACGTACCGGAAACCGTGCAGTTTTTGCTCAAATGGCAGGAACTGACGAAACAATCGGTGAAACTCTCCTCTTTTACGATTGAAGAAACAGCGAAAGCGATCGCAGCTGACTTCAGAAAAGGAGGGCCATCATGCTAGATAACGTAATCATCGGCCAGTATATCCCAGGCCGTTCCGTCATTCACAAGATGGACCCGCGTGCTAAGCTGTTGAGCATCTTTTTATATATCATTATTGTCTTTTTGGCTAACAACTGGCTGACCTATGCGCTTCTCGGCATTTTTGCAGTCGTTTCTGTGCTTTCATCTCAAGTGTCGCTCCGTTATATCTATAAAGGGCTTAAACCCATTTTTCTTATTGTCATTTTTACATTCATCCTTCATATCCTGATGACCAAACAAGGTGAGGTTATCTACGGTCTGGGTTGGCTGAAGATTTACGAAGGCGGGTTGAAGCAAGGGGTATTTATATCTCTTCGTCTCGTTTATCTCGTGGTCATCACTTCATTGCTGACACTGACGACTACGCCGATCGATATAACAGACGGCCTTGAATACTTGCTGGCACCTTTTAAAAAAATCAAGCTGCCTGTCCATGAGTTTGCTCTCATGATGTCTATTTCTCTTCGCTTCATTCCTACACTTCTGCAGGAAACTGAGAAAATCATGAAGGCGCAAATGGCCCGTGGTGCAGAGTTTACAGCCGGTCCTGTAAAAGAGCGGGTCAAAGCGTTTGTTCCGCTGCTGGTTCCTTTGTTCATCTCATCCTTTAAACGTGCGGAGGACTTGGCTCTCGCTATGGAAGCACGCGGCTACCGGGGAGGAGAAGGCAGGACGAGGCTCCGCATTCTGGAATGGAAATTAAGGGATACAGCCGCTCTGCTCATCCTGCTCGCATTGGCCGCTGTACTTTTTGTATTCCGAACCCATTAATCTTAAGGGAGTTTGATCTATGCAGCGCTGGAAAGCAACCGTAAGTTATGATGGCACCTTGTTTGCCGGCTATCAGGTGCAGCCGGAAGGACGAACGGTACAAAGTGAGATAGAACGAAGCCTTGCTAAAATGCATAAAGGCGGAGAACTCCGTATCTCGGCTTCTGGCAGGACAGATGCAGGAGTCCATGCGATTGGACAGGTGTTCCACTTTGACAGCTCGCTGGCCATTGCTCCTGAGCGCTGGGTGAAAGCATTGAATGCGCTGCTGCCAGGTGATATCCGCATCACCGAAGTTGAAGCGGCTGCTCCCGATTTTCATGCACGATTCAGTGCCCAGAAAAAGGAGTATCATTACCGGCTTTTGACCTGCCCGCAGCCTGATGTTTTCCGCCGGAACTATGCCTATCATTTTCCTTATTCTTTGGACCATGGGGCTTTAGAAGACGGGATGAGGATGTTTTTGGGTACTCATGACTTCACATCGTTTTCCTCTGCGCGTTCCGCTGTTGAGGACAAGATACGCACCATCTACAGCTTTCAGATGGAAACGTCGACTGACGAGATTCTTTTTAAAGTGAGTGGGAGCGGGTTTCTGTATAATATGGTCCGGATCATGATCGGTACGCTTCTCGATGTCGGACAGGGCCGGATCAAGCCGCAGGAAATCGGAGAGATGCTGAAGAAAAAAGACAGGAGCGCTGCCGGAAAAACCGCTCCGCCACACGGATTGTACTTATATCAAGTGACCTATTAATGCTCTGAAAAAATCACCAAGTGATTTTATATGATTTTATAAAAAATCAACTGATAAATTTTGCGACACACTTGACATCGTTGTTTATATGTTATAAGATATTCTTTGGTATTTCTAAGATTATCTCCCTGCCCCGGAAGATAATTCGGTGAAATGTTTAGTAATTCAAAAATGTTCAGCGAACCGTAATTTACTGTGAGTTTGGACAGCATTCATAAAAAATTGAGCGATTTAGCGAATGAAGATACAGGAGGGAAAATTCATGCGTACGACATTCATGGCGAAAGCTTCTGAAGTAGAACGTAAATGGTTATTGATCGACGCTGAAGGCAAGACATTAGGTCGCCTGGCAAGTGAAGTTGCTTCAATCCTTCGCGGGAAACACAAGCCAACTTTCACACCACACGTTGACACTGGGGATCACGTTATCCTTATCAACGCTGAGAAAATTCACCTTACAGGTAAAAAGTTAAGTGACAAGATTTACTACCGTCACACTGGACACCCAGGTGGACTTCGTACAAGAACTGCATTAGAAATGCGTACAACTCGTCCTGAGCAAATGCTTGAACTGGCGATCAAAGGTATGCTTCCTAAGAACAGCCTTGGCCGTCAAATGATCAAAAAGCTTCACGTATATGCGGGAGCTGAGCACCAACATCAAGCACAAAAGCCAGAAAAATACGAATTACGCGGATAATAAAAGGGAGGTATTCACGTGGCACAAGTACAATATTACGGTACTGGGCGTCGTAAGCACTCCGTTGCTCGCGTACGTTTAGTTCCTGGTGATGGCCGTATCGTAATCAACGGTCGCAGCATTGACGAATATTTCGGTTTAGAAACATTAAAACTTATCGTAAGACAGCCCCTTAACGAAACAGCTACAGAAGGCAACTACGATGTTCTTGTAACTGTTCAGGGTGGAGGATATACAGGACAAGCAGGAGCGATCCGTCATGGTATCTCTCGCGCTCTTCTACAAGCTGATCCTGAGTTCCGCGGCAACCTTAAAGCTGCTGGATTCTTGACTCGTGACGCTCGTATGAAAGAACGTAAGAAATACGGTCTTAAAGGCGCTCGTCGTGCACCTCAGTTCTCAAAACGTTAATTCTCAACGTTTCGAAGGCTCTCAACCATTTTTGGTTGGGGGTCTTTTTTGTTGTTCCGGTTTAAACGATCGTTTAATTTCTTTTCAGCGGTTAGGCAAGGAAACGATCGGTTCTGTGGGTAAACTAACTAAAACCGTGAGTAAGAAACAAATATCCGTGAGTAAGTTGTGCAAAACCGTGAGTAACCTTGGTCAAACCGTGAGTAACAGTAACATAACGGTGAGTAAAAAAATTGGTTTGCTTCGAAATCAACTTTTCAGCTTTTTTTCCCATCATTTACGCAGGATGATGCTTCCCTCTTTTGCAAAAGATGTAGGTAAGGGTGAACCCAATTCTAAATAGATATAGTGATTGGCGCATCTGCGCGGGAAGAGGATAAACGATGGCGATTGTGATTACAACATTTAGGGAGAAGCAGCGTACGAAAAAAGCGGAATATGAAAGAAAAGTGCTGCGGGATCTTTCTCTGGGAAAGATCAAGAAGGAATTTCAAAGCCTTTACCAGCCGTTCTTTCAATATTCTTTACTGTATCAGCAGGACATTGAAGACGCCTGCATCGATCTGGCGATTGATGCCTACTTGCTTGGAGCGGCGTACAGCCGGTTTGCGTATCACGGGGAATCGCTTGAGGGCATTAAGAAACGCAGCCAGCAGGGAGAAAAAGAACTGACGGACAGCCTGTTCGAATATTGGCAGTTCTGGTGCTGGGGAACAGAACAGATGATGGAGTCTTTGTACATGTGCTGTGAAGTGTATATCCAGCATTGGTGGATGGAAGGGTATTGGAACGGAGAGAAAAGATACAGAATGAAGCTGCATTAAGTTATATTCATCATCTTGTCCCATATATATAGACATATAAGTCTGTTGATTAGGGGGCAAAAATGAAGAGACGGGTGAAGCAAGTTGCCTTTACCTTAGGTTTTACCCTTCTGTTATTTATCTTAACGTTTCAGTTTTCCGAAAACCGGTCATGGAAACCATGGAGCCTTCCGTTATCAGGCAAAGTCATTGTGCTTGATCCGGGACACGGCGGAATGGATGGCGGGGCAGTTGGAAGCGATGGTGTGCTCGAAAAGGACATCTCATTGGATATATCGCTTAAACTGAGGGATTATTTGCAGGAATGCGGGGCTCTCGTGATTATGACGAGAGAAAGAGATAAGGATTTAAGCGGCAGAGACTCTGGGCGAATCCGAGCCCGAAAATGGGATGATCTAAAAAAACGCAAAGAAATTATCAATAGCTCCAACGGGGATTTATATGTAAGTATCCATTTAAATGCGTTGCCTTCCTCAAGATGGAGGGGAGCACAAGTATTTTTCAATCCCGCTGATAAAGGTGGGGAAGCAGCGTCAAAATTTATTCAGAACGAGTTGAAGCGCAACCTTCAGAACACAAACCGTATTGCCAAGTCCATTGATGGGATCTATTTAATGCGGACGAGCAAACTGCCGGCCACCCTGGTTGAGGTGGGCTTTTTATCCAACCCGAGTGAGCGGGATCTGCTGAAAACAAAGTCTTATCAGCAGAAAGTGTCGGCGTCCATTTACCAAGGCATCTTACGCTACTATACAAAAGAAAAAGTACCTGATTAAGGTGTGAGCCTCTGGCTTACACCTTTTTGCATCTGATTCTGCGAAAAAAGCCTTTTATGCTATACTGAATATGAAAATGAAATCGAATATATGCCGAAGGAAGTGTCTTACCATGACAGAAGAGAAAGTAATTGAACTTTTATCTCATATTCAAGACCCTTTTCTACATAAAAGCCTGACAGAATCAGGGGCCATACAAGAAATAAAAGTAAAGGAACGCTATGTAAGCTTAAAGGTGGCTCTGCCTCAAACAGGCACTCCTGAACAGATGATGCTTCAGCAGGAGATTGTTAATGTTCTAAAAGGAGCAGGGTTTGAGTCGGTTGGCCTCCGCTTCGAACAGCGCAAATCTGGTCAGGGAAGCAAGAATGCGGCGCCTGCGCTGCTCGCTCCGGAAAGCAAAACAGAATTTATCGCGATCGCCTCGGGTAAAGGCGGTGTAGGAAAATCAACAGTATCAGTCAACCTGGCTGTTGCCCTGGCCCGTCTCGGCAAAAAGGTAGGTCTGATCGATGCGGATATCTACGGATTCAGTGTTCCGGATATGATGGGGATTACAGAACGTCCAAAAGTAGTGGGCGAAACGATTCAGCCGGTTGAGCGTTTTGGCGTAAAAGTTATTTCCATGGCGTTCTTCGTAGAAGACAATGCCCCGGTGATATGGCGTGGACCCATGCTCGGGAAGATGCTGATGAACTTCTTTAGTGAAGTCGAGTGGGGGGACCTTGACTATGTCTTGCTGGATCTGCCCCCGGGAACTGGAGATGTGGCGCTAGATGTGCATAAGATGCTGCCGAAATGCAAAGAAATCATCGTTACGACACCCCATGCCACAGCAGCGTTCGTTGCAGCAAGAGCAGGCACAATGGCATTAAAAACGGATCATGAAATCATCGGTGTTATCGAAAACATGGCCTTTTTTGAGAGCCGGCTGACCGGAGAAAAAGAATATGTATTCGGTAAGGGCGGCGGAGAGCGCCTTTCTGAAGAGCTTGGAATTCCAATGCTTGGCCAGCTTCCACTCGGACAGCCTGATATCAACGAAGATGATTTTGCACCTAGCGTCTATGCTGCCGATCATCGCCTTGGGAGGGCGTATGAAGATATTGCCCGAAAAGTCATCGACCAAGTAAAATAATGAAATCCTCGTACTGCATCCAGTACGAGGTTTTTTTCGATTATTGGCCTCCGCCTCCGCCGCCCTGCTGTTGTTGCTGCTGCTGCCCGCCGCCTTGCTGTCCTTTCTTGGATGCAGCCTGGTCAATTTCATCATGTGCTGCTTTTTGCAGCATTTGTGATATTTGGGCACGCACAATCGGGCTGTCGAAGGTTTCCATCATCACTTTCTTTACTTCTTTACGATATTGCGGGGAATTCGCAAGGTCCAATAATGCTTGACCCATTTTGGGATCTTTCATAATGTTCATGATCTGTTGCTGATAGGCAGGGTCTTTCATTAGGCCTTTCATTAATTTTTCATGTTCTGCCTTCATGCTTTTTGCATAGGCTGAAGCAAATTTCGGGTCCTTGAAGGCTTGCTTCCAAAATTGTTCGCCTTTCGGAGATAAAAGTTCTTTCTCTATTGTCTGTTTGATTAATGCTTGATCCAGCAATAGCTGCTCTTTCATTTTTTCATCAGATAGCACATCTTTAATGGCCTTTTTGCCGTCATCTGTTTTTAATATATCCACGAGCATCTTTTTTGTTGCATCATAATCGATGTTCTGGTTATTGCTTCCTTGTGCTTCATTTTGCGCACAGGCGCTTAGGGCAAAAAGAAGAAAACAGAAGAGACAGGGGATCCACGCTTTTTTCACGTCTGCTCCTTCTCCTTTCTATTAGGTCTTACCTTTAGGGTGGGTGATTTATGAAGATTTATGCAGAACAAATATAGGAAAACAGTATGGCTTTTTTGGGGGAGGATTGGTACAATCGATAACGGTTACATTCGGATTGGAGGCAATCACGTGAAGTCAAGAAACTGGGTCTTTTTATTTTTAACCACGTTGCTCTTAGGAATTGGCTGTGCGATTGTGGCGGGTTTGATCTCACAATTTCCGCAAAGCGGGGGTGTGAAAGAATTTTTCATTTATATACTCGGTCTTGTTGGCTTTGGCGCATTGTTCAGCGTGTTCAGCCAGATGGGCTTTTTTGCTTATTTAACGGTTCACCGGTTCGGTTTAGGGATATTTAAATCACAGTCCCTCTGGAATGGTGTACAGATCGTCCTTATTATCGTTGTACTTTTTGACTTGTTTTATTTGCGGTATACCGCCTTTCATAAAGCGGGACAAAGTCTTGTATCCTACAGCCTGATCCCGATCGGATTGCTGGTTCTTGGACTGGCTGTGGCTTATATTAAACAAAAGCAAACGAATAAGGGAGCCTTTGTCCCCACACTCTTCTTTATCGTTGTCGTCACGACGATAGAATGGGTCCCCGTTTTAAAAACAAATGCCCCGAGTGCCATGTGGATGGCGTTCGCCGCGCTCGGTGCCTGCAATATTTATCAGATTCTGATGCTGCACCGTCTTATTAGTGAGAATGCAGGAGCAAAATCAAAAACTTCCGCTTAAAAAGTCGGAAGCCTTGAATTACAGATATTAAATTCAGCTTCCGCCATGGCGGAAGCTTTTTTATGATTTCAATGGACCTCCTGGCTGTGAGCCTGAGTGTTGGCTATCATTTCACCGACGCTCACAAAGGAAAAGCCTTCTGATTTTAATTTACTGATGATTTCTGGAAGGGCTTTATGTGTCTGTTTCACGGAATCGGACGCATGAAGGAGAAGAATATCACCCGGCTTTACATGATCCGTTGCATTTTGAACGATTTCATCGACTCCAGGATTTTTCCAGTCTTTCGTATCGATGCTCCAATGTACGACGGAATGGTGTGTCCTTTCCGAAATCTCAAGTACGCGTTTATCAAAATTTCCGTTGGGCGGACGCAGCAGAGACGTTGTTTTACCCGACACCTTTTTTATTTTTTCCTGTGCGATTAAGATGTCTCTTCGAATTTGCGGATCTTTCCAATCGGTGTAGTTCTTGTATTGATAGCCGAGACTGGCGACCTCATGGCCGTCTTTTACGATCCGTTCCATTATTTCAGGATGTCTTTCCGCCCACGCGGCAGAAACAAAGAAGGTGCAATTTTTGATTTCTTGTTTCTTCAGGACGTCCAGGATAGGAAGAGCTCTTTTGTCTCCCCAGCTGATATCAAACGTCAGCGCGACTTTGTTGCCCTTCTCCTCACCTTTATAAATGGCCCGGGGCCCATTCTTGGATGAAAACACAGATAATTGCTCTTGTCCCATAAATGCAAGTGAAGCGGCAAAGAAAGCAGCAAACACAACGACCATATACTGCTTCACTTTTTTACCGTTTACGATCATGAAAAACTTCATACCGTCCCCCCTAATCTGTATACTGAGCCGAACCTTTTTTTGTCTCCTGAGCCAGAGCTGCTAAAAAATATATATGTCGAGGGAGGACGAGATAGACCACAGACAGGGAAGGGCTTTTTATATACATAGAAGAATAAGCGAGCGGGAACGATAGCTTAGAACAAAAAATAAAGGAAAGCTATGGTGGTCGAATGATAGGCTTAATGCTGAATCTTACGGAAGCAAAGGAATTCGAGTATCTGTTGAAAAAAGAAATGGAAGACCTCTTATTCGATCTGCAGGATGACAGGCTGGATAAGTTGGTGATGAAGGTGATGGAAGAAAGGTATCAGGTTCTTTTTAAACTGTTTTCCAGGCTTGCTGCGCCTGCAGAATGCACCCGGTTCTGCAGAAGGAAACAAAGCCATACTTAAGGTTTATTCCATTGAACTCTTTTTTTAAAAATAAAGTGTTGACACTCGAAATCAATACATGGTATATTATTTCTTGTCGCCACGAGACGGTGATGGGCAACGAAAAAACAACAAAAATAATTGTTGACATGATGGTTGTCAAAATGGTATAGTATGAAAGTCGCTAAAACGAGCGACACAAACAAAATGTTCTTTGAAAACCAAACAAAAGCCAGGTAAGTCAGGGATTTTACAAT
>NZ_JAUHLN010000011.1 GCF_030412265.1 Fictibacillus terranigra | reverse complement strand
GGGATTGTAAAATCCCTGACTTACCTGGCTTTTGTTTGGTTTTCAAAGAACATTTGCGCGTTGTTAGCGCAACTTTATCATTATATCCATTGCAAGAGCGGATGTCAAGTACATAGCCCTTAAAAAATGGTGGGCCTAAATGGACTCGAACCATCGACCTCACGCTTATCAGGCGTGCGCTCTAACCAGCTGAGCTATAGGCCCAAAAAAATAAAATGGAGCGGGTGATGAGAATCGAACTCACGACCAGAGCTTGGAAGGCTCTTGTTTTACCACTAAACTACACCCGCGCAAAGATGGTCGGGAAGACAGGATTTGAACCTGCGACCCCCTGGTCCCAAACCAGGTGCTCTACCAAGCTGAGCCACTTCCCGATATGGCGCGCCCTGAGAGATTCGAACTCCCGACCTTTTGATTCGTAGTCAAACACTCTATCCAGCTGAGCTAAGGGCGCATTTATTTGTTTCTGTATTTAAATGTTATATAAGAAGCTTTTGGTGCGGTCGAGAGGACTCGAACCTCCACGGGGTTGCCCCCACTAGCCCCTCAAGCTAGCGCGTCTGCCATTCCGCCACGACCGCAAAAGCAATTAAAGTTTTAAATAAATGGTGCGGGTGAAGGGACTCGAACCCCCACGTCATAAGACACTAGATCCTAAGTCTAGCGCGTCTGCCAATTCCGCCACACCCGCATATAAAATTGTTGAAAATGGTGAGCCATGAAGGACTCGAACCTTCGACCCTCTGATTAAAAGTCAGATGCTCTACCGACTGAGCTAATGGCTCATGAAGATGGCTGGGCTAGCAGGATTCGAACCTACGAGTGACGGAGTCAAAGTCCGTTGCCTTACCACTTGGCTATAGCCCAATAATCATGATGTTTATATAGTTAAGAAAAATGGCGGACCCGACCGGGATCGAACCGGCGATCTCCTGCGTGACAGGCAGGCATGTTAACCGCTACACCACGAGTCCGTTATGTTAGTTTTGTAAGAAAATCGTTTGGTGACCCGTACGGGATTCGAACCCGTGTTACCGCCGTGAAAGGGCGGTGTCTTAACCGCTTGACCAACGGGCCACACATGGCAGAGAAGAAGGGATTCGAACCCTCGCGCCGCGTTAGCGACCTACTCCCTTAGCAGGGGAGCCCCTTGAGCCACTTGGGTACTTCTCTAAAATATGGCTCCACAGGTAGGACTCGAACCTACGACCGATCGGTTAACAGCCGATAGCTCTACCACTGAGCTACTGTGGAATGTGTTTTTGAGACATTTAATATCATACTTTGTTTAGCCTCAAAAGTCAATAGCTTTTTTAAAATTTTATTTTGTCTATGTAAGGACAAGATGTCTTTCAGCGACTTTATTAATCTAACACAGATCGGACTTGCCGGTCAATACTTTTTTTGACTTTAGGTTAGAATCAATTTTCCTCTGCATTTGCCGCATACATATTTAGCGGTATTGACCTTGCGCTTGCGCCTGTATTGCTGATGGCAGTCTGAACATAAATAGAGATACTTATACGCCTGTACGTTTCTGGTTCCTGGCAGGGTTTCGCAATACCGAAGCCCTCCTACCTTGTGAAGAAGCTGTTTGAATTCAGGGTCCCGGTGTTTATATCCCCTTCCTTCTATATGCAAGTGGTAATGGCACAGCTCATGTTTAATGATGCCGGTCAGCGCGTCAATGCCGAATTCACTCAGCTGCTTGGGGTTGATCTCGATATCATGCGATCTCAGCAGATAGCGTCCGCCCGTGGTTCTTAGCCGGCCGTTAAAGCGGGCGGTATGCCGAAAGGGCTTATGAAAGGAATCCTGTGATATTTGTTCAACAAGAAGCTGAAGTTCCGATTGTTCCATTTCTTTTTCTTATTCCTCCTGAACGCAAAAAGTTGGTCACATCAACAAGCCATGAGACATAGACTAAATCACGCTTGAATAAGTGGAGGTTTTGTCTATGCCTACATGGTTTAAGAAGCAACTTAGAAAAGCCTACTATCAAAAGGACCGTTATCAGATCCGTCTTTTGAATCAATGCTGGTTTTTTTATAACCAAAAAAACTGTACGACTGAAAGCAAAAGTCTGCCCTGATCCGCTCAGCAGTCTTACTGGGCTTCCGGCGGCAGCATAGTAAGCGCCACTCTGCCTTTTGCAAGATCGACGCTGTCGACCCATACGGTTACGACCTGGCCGACACTGACGACATCCATAGGATGCTTCACAAAGCGTTTGGCCAGTTTAGAAATATGCACCAGTCCATCCTGCTTCACGCCAATATCTACAAAAGCCCCAAAGTCCACGACGTTACGGACCGTTCCTTCAAGCTCCATTCCTTTTTGCAGATCTTCCAGCTTTAATACGTCGGTTTTCAGGAGCGGCTTCGATAATTCCTCACGAACATCCCGGTTAGGCCGCAATAATCCATCAATGATATCTTGAAGTGTCGGTTCCCCAATGTTTAATTTGGCTGCCATTGATTTTATATCGATGGTTTTCAGCTTGGACTTTAAACCATCCGAACCGATATCCTTCACATCGCTATCCATTTCTTTCAGCAGCTGCAGTGTCTCTTTATAGCTCTCAGGGTGAATCGCCGTTTGGTCAAGTGGATTCTTTCCGTCGGGAATGCGTAAAAATCCGATACACTGCTCATAGGTTTTCGCTCCGAGTCTCGGTATTTTCTTGAGTTCTTCCCGCTTTTCGAATTTCCCCTTTTCCTCTCTCGCCTTTACTATGTTCTGCGCCACCGTTTTGGACAAGCCTGCTACATATTGAAGAAGGGATGAGGAAGCGGTATTCACATTCACACCCACTTGGTTAACCGCTGTTTCGACGACAAAGGTTAACGATTCGTTGAGGCGTTTTTGTGAAACATCATGCTGATACTGCCCTACCCCAACAGACTTAGGATCGATCTTCACGAGTTCGGCCAGCGGGTCCTGCAGACGCCGGGCGATGGAGATCGCACTTCGTTCCTCGACTTGCAATTCCGGAAACTCCTCCCTTGCGATCGCAGAGGCTGAATAAACACTGGCACCCGCTTCGTTTACTATGATGTAGGAAACAGGCTCCTCAGTGCTTTTAATCGTATGAGCAATAAATTGCTCTGTTTCTCTGGATGCGGTTCCGTTTCCGATCGCGATGACATGGATGCCGTATTTTTTGATCAGCTCCTTGACCACTGCCTCGGATTTTTGCACTTCTGATCTTGGCGGAGTAGGATAGATCGTCTGTATATGAATCATTTTGCCCGTCTCGTCCACCACACCGAGCTTGCAGCCTGTCCGGTAAGCAGGGTCAACCCCTAGCACCATTCTTCCCTTTAAAGGGGATTGAAGAAGAAGGTTCCTCAAGTTCTCGGAAAAAATATGGATCGCCTGTTCCTCGCCCTTATCTGTAAGTTCATTGCGTATATCGCGTTCAATGGAAGAAGCAATCAGTCTTCGATAGCTGTCTTCAATGGCCTCTTTTAAGTATGGAACAGCCGGAGAGGATGATTTTTTGATCACACTTCGGTAAAGCCTTTCAATGATCTTCTCTGAAGGAGATTCGATATCCACCTTTAAAACGTCTTCCTTTTCCCCGCGATTTACGGCAAGAATACGGTGCGGAACGATCTTTTGAACGGGCTCGCTGTATTCATAATACATTTCATATACTTTTTTCTCATCCTCGCCATTTTTCTTCAGCGATGTCTGAAGTTTTCCTTCCTTAAACGTCAGTTCTCTGATCCAGGTTCGGATGGAAGCATCATCTGACAGCTGTTCTGCAATGATATCCTGTGCACCCGCTATGGCTTCTTCCGGTGTATGCACTTCTTTTTCTTCAGACAAAAACTCTCCGGCCTTCTCCAGCACATTTCCTTGCCAAGGCTGGCTCATCAGCCAATCAGCCAAAGGCTCAAGCCCTTTTTCTTTTGCCACAGTCGCACGGGTTCTTCGCTTTTGCTTGTAGGGGCGATAAAGGTCTTCGATTTCCTGAAGTTTTTTTGCATTTGTAATGGATGCAGCCAGATCATCCGTCAGTTTTCCCTGTTCACCGATCAGACGAAGTACTTCCTCTTTGCGTTCCTTCAGGTTTTCAGAATAATGCCATCTATCCATGATTTCTTTGATTTGAACTTCATCCAGTCCGCCTGTCAGCTCTTTTCGGTACCTGGCGATAAAGGGGACCGTATTTCCGTCTTTTAATAAATCGATCACGTTTACGACTTGTTTTTGTTTGATCCCGATTTCTTTTGCAATTTCCGAATAGCCAATATCCGCTTTTTCGATTGTTCCTTCCAATAGAAGTACCCCTTTCATTACTGTGAAAATATCGTGTACTCTTCTAGTTTAACACTTTCCCATCGTTTTAAGAAAACGTGAGCGAGGCAATAAAAAAAGCACCTGTGTTTACAGGTGCTCAATACTGCCACTCCTCTTCCTCTATGACGCGGGATGCATGAGTGGAACGATATTGGCGGCTGACAGACGGGCTTTCCAAAACAATTTCTGTTCTTTTGGCCACGCTGACGTAACGTACAACGTAGTAAAAAGCAATCAGACCAAGGGCAATCCAAATCCAAAAACCAGGATTCAACACACATCACCCCTTTTCAATTAGTATATGAAGATCCATCCTAAATACCACAAAAAAAAGCCGAGACACAATGCTCGGCTTCTTCATGCATGTGATACTTTTCCCACGAGACAGGTAGCATCATCAATTAATTTTTGAGATAAGTTTCCAAGATAAGCCGCAGACTCTTTGGGCGAAACCATGTTCGTCAAGATGATACGGCTTTGTGTGTGAATTTCCATTCCATCAGAATAAATAATAAAAGCGGTCTGATCATCGAAAGGAAATTGCTGGATTCGGAACTTCTGCGGTTTCCCGGAAAGAAAACCTACAGTTGGAAGGGGATAAATCAGCTTGCGGTCTTTCCCCGCCATCATAAACCGAATATTTCCGATGCCGGCATAATAGACCGTTCGCTGCTGGAAATCGATCTTAAAGATGGAAAGAACCGCTCCGCGCGTTCCCCTCAGTTCCTCGTTACACACCTGCATGAGCGACTCAACATCTAATTGATGATTCTGCTCAACTGCAGTAACAGCGGCCTGAGAAGCCATTTTCGCCATACTTCCGCTCCCCAGTCCATCCGCGACCGCACAAATAAAATAATCACGGGTTTCCGTGACATAAAAACTATCTCCGCATAAATCATTCCCATTCTTAGGCTTTTGAAAAGAAGAGACAGCTATTTTGTCATAGGAATAGTCCTGGATCATTTTAAAGCCTCCGATGGTTCAACGCGAATTGCTTCCCGAAGTTTTTCAAGTGCTCTCCGTTGCAAGCGAGAAACATGCATTTGTGAAATATCAAGCCTTTCTCCTGTTTCTTTCTGGCTTAAATTTTCAAAGTACGTACATTTCAATATCTCTTGTTCTCGTTCAGAAAGAACGGCAAAAGCCTTCTGTAAGAGCATCCTTTTATCTATCTGATCAAAGCCCGCATCCTGTGACCCGACGAGGTCAAGCAAAGTTACCGTGCTTCCTTCCTGATCGGCTTCAATGGAACTGTCGACCGAAAGAGCCTGGTAGCTTTTGCCCATCTCCATCGTCTCCAGCACTTCCTCCTCCGTAACCTCCAGGTAATCGGCAATTTCCTGGATTTTCGGTGATCGCTGAAGCTGGTTCGTCAATTCTTCTACTGCTTTTTTAATACGCGGCCCAAGCTCTTTAATTCGTCTCGGTACGTGTACACTCCAGGTTTTATCCCGGATAAACCGTTTGATTTCACCAATGATGGTTGGAACGGCAAAAGATTCAAACGAACGGCCAAAGTCGGGATCATATCTGCGGAGTGCAGCAAGCAGTCCGATCATGCCGACCTGAACTAAATCATCATGAATGCTTTTTCCCTTTGAAAACTTCCGTGCAAGAGAATGGACAAGATCTTGGTACTGATGCACGAGTTTCGTTTGCAGAATCTCGTTTTGCGGGTCGTTCTGAAGCTCATCTATCCACTGATAAACTTCCTCTTTATTGTGTAGGTGCTGGTGAGGTCCTGTCGACATTTTCCTCCACCTCATCTCTGTGAAGATACTTCGTCATCATTACGATTACACCCGCTTCACCGCTGATTTCCACTTTATCCATCAATGATTCAATTAGGAAGAGGCCCAGACCTCCTTCGTTCAATTGTTCTACGGATTTTCCTTCAACAGGTCCGAGTGATTCGTTCAGATCATCATAATCGAAACTCTTCCCATGGTCCACCACCATAATTTCGAGCCGGTCATCGTATACGCCACAGCCAATTCGGATTTGTCCTTTTTCTGACTCCGTGTACGCATGATTCACTGCATTCGTACAGGCTTCTGAAACAGCGATTTTAATATCTTCTATTTCATCAAAAGCAAAACCCATCCGGTTGGCAATACCAGATATCGTCAGACGCACCACTCCGACATAGTCGGGTTTGGCGGGTACGGTCATTTCGATAAAATCAGAGGCTTTATTCATCTGGCCTCCCCCTTTACCTCATTGTCTATATCCATAACCTCAGTCAGGCCGGTAATTTCAAACAAGCGTCTCACTCGGTCCGTCATTCCGCGCAGCTTTAACGTGCTTTCGTTCTTTTTGGTCGACTTTAAAGCTCCGACGAAAATCCCAAGCCCAGTGCTATCCATATACTCAATGTGCTGAAGATCGATGATGATTTGCACATTTTCCACCTCAGTCAGAGGAACCAGCACTTCTTTTAGCTTTGGTGCAGTGTACGCGTCTACTTCTCCGGCTAGTAATAAATAATGAATTCCATTGTTCTCTTCATGTTTGATTTGCAGATTCATCTTTTTCCCCCCAGGATATTATCATAAACCCATAAAATTATTTACCCTTTTCGAAAAACGGTCAAACCCTTCTTTTTAAAATAATAAGTGTAAAGTCATCTCGTAGTTCAAATTCCTGAAGTCTCTCAAGCTCTGCAAACACACAGTCCACGATTTCCTGTGCAGGCTTATGCATATTCTCACGAATCAAGCCGACGATTTCATCTCTTTCAATAAATCCTTTGCTGGTGCGGCACTCTGTCACACCGTCAGAAAGCAGAATGATCATATCACCCGGGTCGACCCGCTTTTCAAATTCCTTGTATTTCGTTGTACGGGAAACACCCAAAACGAGCCCTTTGGCAAACATGTCCTCAAACTTATCATTCGCCGCTTTATAAAAAAAGCCAGGTTCGTGTCCCGCACCGGCAAAATAAAACTTATGGACATCTGTGTCATAAAGCCCATACAACATAGTGATAAACATGTTAGGATGCACGTTTTGTTCCACAACTCTATTTAAATTTTCAAGCAGCAGGTTAGGCTGCATCCGCTGCTCAGGCAGACTGTCCATGGCATATTTGATCATGGACATGCAGAGCGCAGCCGGAATCCCCTTGCCTATAATATCTGCCACTGCAACGCTGATTGATTTATCGTCTTTCACAAAATTAAAGTAATCACCGTTCATCTTCTTGGCCGGGACGCTGATCACCCCGATATCCAGAGAGTCCACGTCAGGCACATCGCTGAGCAGAAGGGTTTGCTGCATGCTCGCCGCCACTTCTATTTCCGATTCAAGCTGGCGCTGACGGGTCCTTAAACTCTGATGCTCCCGATATGCGAACCCGTATCCGATCATGACTTCCAGAAGAAAATCAAAGGAATCCCTCATTCCTTCTGACATGTCGGGGAAAAGTTCACTCAGCACATTCACGTGATGGCTGATCACGTCATCGGGTGAGATCTGCTGCTCAATCAGTTTCCTGCTAAATTGCTGGCCTTTATATAATGCAGTCTCGCTTTTCCCTTTAAGATAGGTAGTCAGCAAGTCTTTATATCGATCGATGATCATTTCTCTGTCGTTCATTTAACCCCTCCTAACGAAGCCACTTCGTCGCAAGGATTTCCGTCCCGCTGTCAAGCGTAGAATCAATGGAGAACTCGTCCATTAAACGCTTCACTCCAGGGAGTCCAGCACCCAGTCCGCCAGAAGTCGTATATCCATCCTCCATAACCTTGCGGATGTCCCGGATTCCAGGGCCGTTATCCACGGCGATGATGCGGAGCCCTTTTCTTCCCATCTGTTCTACAGGCTCGAGGCAAATCTTTCCGTTGCCGGCGTACAAATAAATATTACGGGCTAACTCAGAAATGGCGGTCGTAATACGAGCCTGGTCCACATTGCCAAACCCCAGTTCTTTTGCCATGTTTCTGCCTAACTGCCGGGCACTGACGATATCCCATTCATTGCAAACTTCTACACAGGATTGGATGTCCATGCTCATCCCTCCAGTTCCAGTCGCAATTTATCAAGCCCTTGTTCAAGATCAAGTGCTGTTGGAACCTCTCTCATCGAAATCCCCAGATCAATCAAAGTAATGGCTACCGCGGGCTGAATACCAGTCAGAACGACTTGTGCTCCCATCAGTTTTGACATGCGGACGACATCTCCCAGTACTTTTGCGATAAAGGAATCGATCATATCTACGGAAGTCAGGTCAATGACTACACCTTTTGCGCCGGTGTCATGAATTTTATTCAGAAGATCTTCCTGAAACTGTAGAGCTGTCTGATCGTCGAGCTCTACTTGAATCGTAATAAGAAGATACTCATGCAGTTTCAAAATAGGAATTCTCATTTTCCCCACTCCCTATTTATCTTTAACGATTTGTTGGTTTGTGATTTCCAGAGCTCTTTCCATCCCTTTTTGCAATGTGCTTTTAGTAGGGAATAAGCTTAAATCAATGCCGAGACTTACAATCGTCTGTGCAATTTCCGGCCTGATCCCTACCAGAATACAAGTGGAGCCAAGAAGCCTGACTGCATCGGCTGCCTGGATGATATGGTGAGCCACCATTGTATCGACAACGGGGACGCCTGTAATATCAATAAGAACTACTTCAGAACGGTATTGAATAACGCCTTCAAGCAAATTCTCCATAATCCGTTTTGCACGTTCGGTATCAATGGTTCCGATCAGCGGCATGACACTGATGTTCTGGAATACCGGAATAAGCGGTGCTGATAATTCGAGCAACGCTGATTTTTGAATGGAAACGGTCCGCTCCCATATCTGAGAAGAATTTTGAACCATTGAATGTAAAATAGGATCCATCCAGCGGTCGAGTTCCCTATATATATCTACTGCAGTATCCTTTTCAAGGTTTTCTTCCTGAAAGATCATCTCCAGAATGATCCTGCGGAAAGACTGAAGACCCTGTGTCAAATATTCAAGAGGCATGTTTGACCGCAGTACTTTATCGAAAAAACGTTCCAATGTTCCATCTGCTGAAATATCCCCATGGCTGATATGATGGATGAGCAAAGATAAAAATTCGTTGTTCAGCTGACTATACATATGGGGTGTCATTATGCTTGTCTGACTTTTGAAAGCATCAAGCTCTCTGGACCAAAGCTTATCTATTTCATTGCGGTTATTTTTAATAATATTGATGATGGCCGCGTTCATCCTATACCCCCTTACGATCGGCATCGGTACACTATGTTTATTATTCCATTTCTCACTCATTCTTGCAATCTTTTGCTATATAGTTCGCCCGCAATACCCAAAAGCTGTGCATTTTTCGGAAGTAAATGTTTCCCAATGAAAAAAACTGCCAATTCCCAAGGAGAAACGGCAGTTTTTTTAAAAGTCAATAAGACCAAGACTAATTTGTAACGCTTCATCAACGCGACGCATCATCTCATCATCAAGATGCGTAATTTTGTCGGTCAGCCTTTGTTTATCTATCGTACGAATTTGCTCCAGCAAGATGACAGAATCCCGTTCGAATCCGTACTTCTTCGCATTGATCTCCACATGCGTCGGCAGTTTTGCCTTTTGGATTTGAGCGGTTATGGCTGCGACAATAACAGTAGGACTAAATCGGTTACCGATATCATTTTGAATGATCAAGACCGGCCTGATTCCCCCTTGTTCCGATCCGACAACCGGGGAAAGATCTGCAAAGTAAACGTCTCCGCGTTTAACGATCAACTGGCTACACCCCGCTAACTAAGCGGTCTAAGGTAATTTCAGCTTCCTCCTCTAAAAGAAAGGCTTCTGATGCAATGTTCAAATTGATTTTTGCCATTTCCATATAACCCTGTCTCATAGATTCACGAATGTGACGTTTCTTCTTCTCGCGGATATACATCTTTGTTGCTTGATGTATGAATTCGCTGCGGTCCAAATTCTCATTCTTAATCATTCGGTCTACCTCATTGATAATCTGTTGAGGAAGACTAATTACAATCCTCTTTGTGTTAGCCAATTCGGACACACCTACACCTCCAGAGCAAAGCATTTCAGCAATTTGCTACGATCATTCTTAACCAAATATAATCTTATCACTTCAGATAAGGGTTTGCAAAACGATTTCAGAGTAAATATTCTTCAAGTTTTTTAATAGTCCTGCTAATATTCTGCTAAAAATTTAAAATTACATTCATTTTTTATAAAATTCGACCTTACTTTTTATAAATACGGGGTACACGGCCTGTAATTAAACAGGGAATTTCGTAGTTTATCGTACCGATTTGCGCCGCAAGATCATCTATAGCAATCTTCTCGTCCCCTTGGCGGCCGATCAGCGTCACCAGCTCGCCTGCCTCCATTTCATAAGGAAGCCGGATCATGCATTGATCCATACAGATCCTTCCTGCAAACGGAACCCTCTCTCCCCGGACCAATGCGTGCCCGTTCTCGGCATAACGCCTCATCCAGCCGTCAGCATAACCGATCGGAAGGGTGCCGATCCACTCTTCTTCTTTGGCGGTATACGCTGCTCCATAACTTATCGTATCTCCCGGCTGAACTTTTTTCACATGAACAAGCCGTGTGTGAAGTGAGAAGGCTTCCTTCAATGGAATAGGCAGCACGCTCTTTAGTTCTGGTGAAGGTGCAAGTCCGTACATCGAGATTCCGATTCTTACTATATTAAATAGTCTCTCAGGAAACCTTAGTGAAGCCGCGCTGTTTCCGCAATGGACGAGGGACGGCGATGCACCTGTTTGGCGAACCCATTCCAGACTTTTGTCAAACCTTTGAAATTGTTTGTCTACCAGATCGGATTCCAGTTCATCTGCCGTTGCAAAATGCGTAAACACGCCTTCAAGACAGAACTGAGGATCGTTCTCTATTCTTAAAGCGAGACGTTTCGTTTCCTCCTCTTCCCTCGTTCCGATCCGCCCCATTCCTGTATCAATTTTAAGGTGAAGATTGACCTTCTCCTGTCCTTGAAGCCGGGCAGAAGCCACCTCCACCCAGTCTTCCTGAAAAACGGTTAGGGAAATATGATATTCTGCGGCGAGCGGTGCATCTTCCGGTCTTGTCCGGCCGAGTACGAGGATCGGCGCCTCGATGCCTTGTTGTCGAAGAGACAGAGCTTCATCCAGCAATGCTACCGCCAGATAGGAGGCTCCGGCATCAAGTGAGGCAAGGGCGACAGGCAATGCCCCATGTCCATAGCCGTCCGCTTTAACGACAGCCATAATTTCAGTTCCATCTGCCAGAAGGCCGCTGAATGATCGAATATTATCCCTTATGCAGGACAGATCAACCTCTGCCCAAGTGTCTCTGTAAAACTCCCGAGTATCCAAACAAATCCGTCCCATCTATCTGTACTATCTCTATGTTCTTCCATTAGAAAATCATCTATTCGTTATTCTACAGCAAACCCTCCATTTTCGTAAGGGCTAATACAGAATAAAAAAGGCTGATTCACAAAGTGCGAAATCAGCCATGCTCTTTATTTGCTATTATTTGGATCCTTGTGCAGACACAGAGCGGGCGATCGCCATCAGTTCTTCCTGGCCAAGTGAGTTGGATGCGAGGAAAAAGTTCACTCCCTTATACGTCCATGAAATGGATTTATCATTCATGGCGCCCACCGTGTAGCCAAGATCGACCGGTTCTCCTCCAGGCATCGTCAGCCTTTCCGGTTTCCCTGCGGCTGTCTGTACCGCTTCATGTTTACTTTCGATCAGTGTAAAGGATTTTTTATTGTTTTCATCAGTAAAACTTAGAATCACCTTTTTTCCATCGGCCAAGGTGACTTCTTTTTCGTTCGTTAATTCAATATTCCCTGGGCCGCTGTATTTCGGATACAGGACTTCCATTGCTTTTGTGCTGCTCGACTGGCTCATTGCCGGCAGCTCCAGCTGAGCGCCTGTCATGTTGGTTTCCATATCAAAAGCGCCTTTATCAAACTTCGCATTAAACTTTACGTTGGAGAATTGGAGCTTTACCAGTTCCTTGGCATCCTTATCCATGACCCTTACCTTTTGTGGCGCCAAGTCCTTATTGAGCGTAATTTCCTGCTGATACAGGTTTTTGTTTTGATAGTTTGTTTTTGTATGGAAGACATACGAATTTTCCTTGGCTTTGAACCCTCTGTCTGTGTCATTCAGGATATCTGCTGCCAGCGATTCGAACAAATACACCTGGCTGTTGTTTTCCGGCCAGTCGCTTTGGAACCTGAAACTTTTATTCAGGGCAGGCGTTAATACGAAGACACCTTCTTTGTTCCTTAAAATCATCTGGCTTTGATCCTTCTTCGCGTTTTTTAGATTTACACGATAGAAGTTCGGTTTCTTATGCCACACTTCCAGCTGATATCGAATCGGCTTCTCGCCCGTATTCAGCGTCATGACGGCATCGGCTTTGTATCCCGTCATTTCCTCCATCTTCTTATCCAGCGACGTTACTACATCTTCCTGGCTTTTCGCTCCGCAGCCCGCCAATCCGAATATGAATAGAAACGCCATCAAGGTGATTGACAGTGTCTTCTTCATGTTCTTATCCCCTTTGCCCTTTATTTTACAAAGAAAGGGCATCCTGCATTTAACCGCTCAAACAAGCAAACAGGATGTCCTTCCTGACCGCATTACAATATATGTGGGCAGATGGGACAATATGCAGACTAGCATGACGAGCCTTGAAAAATCACTTCTTACTCCGGAGGAGCCTCCACCACGACCTGGGCCACCGCAAACTCCCTGGAATGCGAGATGGAAAGATGGATGATTTGATCTGATGTGCCCAATATAACGGGCTTTCCGTTATCATTTTTAGTTATTTCGATATCCTGCCATGACAGATGCTTTCCGATTCCTGTACCCATTGCCTTTGCATAGGCCTCTTTGGCCGCAAAACGCCCAGCAAGAAATTCCGTCTGCCTCCTTCCTTTTAAAAGGCCAAATGTTTTCAGCTCATTCTCCGTGAGGATCCTGCGTGGAAAGCGGGCTTGCTTTTGGCAGGCCTTTCCGATCCGTTCTATCTCCACAATGTCAATTCCCGTGCCAATAATCATCAGTGCATCCTTTCTTGCCGCTTTTCATAGTTCTTATTTGTATTGCCGTTGTGCTAAGATAAATATACTACATACAGGTGGTGATGCTGGTTGTTTGTCAGGGAGGAAAATTTTAAGACGTTCATCAGGCTTTATCCTGTTGTTTCCATCATAACAGCTCTTCATTTGATCATTTTTCTCCTGCTTAATATTGGGCCGCAGGCAGACTTTCTCTATTATTATTTCGCGGGCTCTAACTATTACATCTCACAGGGAGAATATTGGCGCCTTGCTACACCGATTATTACACACGTAAGTCTTACCCACATGCTGTTTAATACATTTTCCCTTGTCATTTTCGGTCCTGCCCTCGAGAGGATTCTCGGCAAAGGGAAATTTTTGATCGGTTATATGGGGGCCGGGATCCTGGCAGATCTGGCAACCTATCTTATCCTTCCCCTTAACTTTGCGCATATCGGAGCATCAGGCGCCATTTTCGGCCTGTTCGGCATCTATCTTTATTTGATGTATGCACGCAAAGAATACTTGGGCGCCGGCAATCGTCAGATTTTGCTTGTCGTCCTCATCTTCAGCTTGATCACCACATTTACTACGGAAGGAATCAACATATACGGCCATCTATTCGGCCTCATCGCCGGTGCTGCACTCGCTCCCATTTTAATGGCGTTCGTACGAAAGCATAAATACCGGTAAAAAAAACGAAAAGACACCAAGAAGGGTTTTTTTCCTTACTGGTGTCTTTTTTATAGATACTTTTTCATCGCCTCCTGCAGTGTCGACAAGAAAGAGAAATCCGCATCTGCATGAGTTCGTTGCATTTGTCTCGCATGTTCCGGCTTCACTCCGACAATGACAAATGGACATGTGGTCTGCATAAAAAAGGATCAGAACAATGGAGTGCTTGAGGACATGGTGTTATTGCCGGACCGCAGGAACAATGCCTTCCAGTTCCTGGTCGGGGTATTTTTTCTCCATTCATGAATCTCTTTAAACTCCTGGCTTCTTACCCACCCTTAAATAATGCTCTTTCGTATCAAACGTTAATTGGACGGTAATTTCACCAGGGCTTTTGTCGCCTCATCTACACGCCGAGATCTGTTCTTATATATACTGATCACTTCTTCTGCCTTTTCTTCCGGCACTGCAAAAGTGGAATGGACAATATACAAAGTGTCATCATTAGCTACTACAATGTTCAACCAGTCACACTTTCATCGTAAAAAAAGAGAGGTTATCCTCTCTTTTGATCGACTCACGCTATATTTTTTCAATTGCCGAGCGACAGAATGGCTGTCATCATCAGCAAAAGAAACACCGTTACAACGAGTATCCTGATTTTCGTATTGATATCCATAAAACCCACCTATCAGCACCCTTATTTTTTCTTCTATTATATCTCTTTCGGCTTACCTGTCCAAAGAAGGTGTCATTTAACATACGTATAATTCTTGGACAGCCTCTTCATCCGCTGTGCTTTTCTCTTTTTCTTCCTCATGCGAACGATGACCATACACGAAACAAGAAGCAGAAAAAGACTGTAAAAGAAGACTGCTGTTCTTGTAGTTAATTGCAGCGGCGTTATTTCTTTTACTTTTTGAGCCGTGCTTGAAGCCATTCTGCTGGTGGCCTTCTTGGGACTTGGATGGAACAGCTTTACTGTGGCCAATTCTTTGCCATTACCGTCCTGCACCCTTAAATCCCCATTTGAAAAAACCTTTTTTGTATAATGCTCTCCCATGGGCAGGGTGAATTCAAGATCTTTTTTCAATGCATGTTCTTTTCCAGTGCTGTCCTCAATCTTCGTTCCTTTGGAAAGCTTTTGCCTCTGAAAATGTGTGAATCCATACTCAAAAAGCGAAATTGTATCTCTGTAGGCAGCCTTGGAAGATGGTGCCTTTAAGACCACCGCAATGAAATCCATTCCATTTCTCGAAACGGAAGTCACCAGCGTATGCTTCGCTTGACTGACATACCCGTTTTTGACACCTGTTACTCCCGGGTAATCCCAAAGAAGACGATGGTGATTGACGAGCGTCGTATCCCACCCTTTTACATGCCAGGGGAGATTTTTTATACTTACAATTCTTTGAAATTCTTTATTTTTCATGGCGGCCTGCGTAATCTTGGCCATGTCCTCTGCCGTCGTATAGTGTTCAGGATCATATAATCCATTAGGCGTTACAAAATGGGTATGGACTGCTCCCGCCTTTTTCGCAAATTCGTTCATCTGATCGGCAAATGAAGGTATGTCTCCTGTAAGATACTCTGCGATGGCAACCGCTGCGTCATTCCCGGAGTTTACCATCATCCCTTCGACAAGCTTTCTTAACGGAAGCTGTTCCCCCTCGGATAAATAAACCCTTGTGCCGTCTGTAAGGGTAGCGTCCCTGCTCACTGTTACCATTTCATCCATCTTACCGGACTCGATGGCAAGGATGGCAGTTACAATCTTGGTAATGCTCGCAGGATACATCTTCTTGCTGTCCTTTTTATTATAAAGAACGTTGCCTGTTTTCTGATCAATCAGGATGGCGGTCTTGCTTTTCACTTGCGGTGCTTCCTGCATGCTGGCGTTCGCAGGCAAAGCTGGTGCCAGAATTCCTGAAACTAAACATAAGGACAAAAGGGTTTGAAAAATTTTCTTCATTCGCCGCTGACAACTCCCGTCTACATACTCCCTATAACTGTTCGAACGAAATATCCTACTATTAATGGTAAGTTTGTTGGTTTTTAATTGAAATTTTTTTTCGATAGGTTTAACCGTCGACAAAAGCAGACAAATTCTTTTTTTCTATCGGAGGATTGCGGCGAATGTTTATCTTAATTTTTCCGAAGGGGTGTATTTATTTAAAACGGTGCTTTTTGCTGCGGCTCTCGAGAAGGTCTCCTGTCCATCCCTTCATCCTCAGCCACAGGTATATACTGAGGATGGATAAACCGATAAGACCGAGCGCCCAGAAATAGCCTGTTTTCCAATCAAGCTCCGGCATGTTCTTGAAATTCATGCCCCAGATCGATCCAAGCATCATACCTGGCGTGAAGATGACGGTCATCACCGTCAGCGTCTTCATGATCTCGTTTCCCCGATGCGATGAAAGTACCTCCTCAAGGTTAATCATTGTATCAATATCCTGTTTGTAGTGGCGGATCAAATTCAGTGTTCGGTCGATCCTTACACTTGTTCTCCTAAATTCTTTTGTTTCTGTAATGCCATCTAAAAACGCCTCTTCCGCTGCAAGTTTGATTTCCTCGACTGGAATGGTCAGGTCTGTCCATATCAATAGCTCCTCGCGCAGATCATAAATACGATCCAACAGATATTTGTTGTTATTTTTCTTCAAGTCACGCTGAAGCGTTTTGAGCCTATGCTCAAACTCATCAATTCCATCGAGATAATTGTTCAATATCTCACCCAGAAGAATAAAAAAGCCCTCTGCAGCCGTCCCGCATTGATGCATCTGTCCCAGCATGCCTTTCTTATCCATACGCTTCAGCTTCTGAATGTCCAGCCCCACTGTAACAAAATAGTTCTTCGTTACATAGAAGTAAAAAAAATCGTTGTCGTATTCAACTTCTCCCAGGTCTTCTCTCTCGTAGAGCAGGCAGCCGTTCAGGACGGAATCGCCATGGTTCTCAATACGTAAATAATTGGTCGTATCCTCACTAATATCGTTCATCCATCGAGCACAATCCGGCAGTATGTGAACCATCTTCATGACCGCTTCCTCTTTTTTTTCGATCGTCTCAATTTCATACCAGTTCCAATTCTCTATAAAATGGTGGTTCACGAGATCACTCCCTTCCTGTCCTCCTGTTACATTTCAAAATCCCTGGCGCCTTTTTTTCTCGCCCAGGCCAAACAATGCTGAACAAGCATCTGGCGCAGCTGGCCTTCCCCAGACATCGTGCACAGATGGGTAATGAGGGCTCTTGGCTTTTCTGTTAAAGATACCGGATCCTTTTTATTAAGCCTGACCACCGCATAACCATGGAACACTCCCTCTTCTTCGGCAGCAAACACTCCTACATCATCCCGTTCCAGCGCGGAGACCCATTGTTCTTTTGACCATTCGTCCATTAAATTATCAGGATTCCCCACTAATTCTTTAATATTTTGAAAATCAGCCATCGTACCCATTCGAATTGTCCTGCTCATTTTTCTCCTCCCATCACGCGTATTTCAAGGCAGAAAGCTCATTAACATCAGAAACAGAAGACCGTTCAGCCATCTCCATCAAAACGTGTCGATCCTCTGGAAAAGGGCTGATTTCTTCAGCCGTTTTCCAATCGATCGCATAGATTAGCTGATCAGGATCCTGTATGGACGGAATACCTGATAGAATGGACACCTCAAAGCAATGGACCTCAGCCTCAACACCGCAGCTGGTCCCTTTTTTAATAGAGAGGTGGCGTCCTTCGCCCAATATCCTGTTTCCTCCCAAAATTCCCGGGCACAGCTCTCTTGAAACGTTTCCCCGGGTTCAATTTGTCCGGATGGAACGCTCCATCTCTTTTCTTCTGTCTTCTGCCCCAGCAGCACCATGACGAATTGATTTTTATCATTTCGGCAAACACCAGCTGCACCGTACCGCACCTTGTCCATATCATTTCTCCCTTTTTATAGTTTCATGTGAGGCGTATGAGCGACCTCCAGAATATATCCGTCCGGATCCATTCTTTCTTTCATTAACCACTTCTTCCGGGTACAAAAAAATCCTGCAGTATCTCTACCACAGGATTGAACATTATGTGTATTCGATTTAAGAAATCTTTCGGCTTTCCACAATTTTGCGGTTCGTATGGTCCCACGTAAACAAAGTCTTGCTGTCTTGCTGCAAAAGAGAAAGGGAACGGCTCGTACATTCCACCACTTGTGAATTCGGAATGGCATGGGTGAACTGCTCCCCCGTATGCAAGTTAACGTACACGATTTTTTCTGTTTTCCCTGTGGCGAGGTCCAATTCATACACCATAATCTCATCCTCTACATGGTAGAGTGTCCTCGGTGATATGCTAAGCGGATATTCTCTTACCACTTTCTCTTTACTGTTCAAGACAATAATTTTCTTCGGATCTCCATTTAGGATGGGAGCCGCTGAAATGTACACCTCATCCTTAATGCAGAGGATATCGGTAGGAGCTATATTCTTTCCCAAGTTTACTCTTTTTTTCTTATTGTTTTTAATGACGTACAGGACGGCCTGATCTTCCTCGACGATGTAACAGGAAACATAGATGGCTCCCTGGTTCTTCTCCACTTCCCACAGATAACCGTTCACTTTCCACTCTTTGATCAGTTTAGGCTGTTCCTTGGAGAAAATAAGGAGCGAGCCTTTTGACCCATCACCTTCACAAGCGATGACCACACTGTCATCAAACTCATAAAAATTCGGTCGGCCGTTGACTTTATGTGAGATGAGCCTGCCATTTTCATGGTCAAAGATATAAATGGTGTGCCGTTTCTGTTTTGTGTCATCAGCTTTGGCAAACCAGTAATTTTTATGATTATCCATGAACACATCAGTATATGGAGTAGAATCCTCAAGGTGGTTGGTGGAAGGCTTTCCGGCTAAACCTGGATCATTCGAGACATAAAGCAGCTTCTGGATGTCTGATTCTTTTGCTGATAATGTATACATTTTCGCCATTATGTTCTCCTCCATTTCTTTTTTGGCCGGTTATAACTTTCTTACCATCCGGTCAAGTCATTTAATTTTAAAATTGTGTAATTCTAGCAAAAACTTATTATTTTCTGTTATATTTATCTTAACAGACAATTCTGTAGGTATGTATTGGGAAAAGTAGTAGTAATGGTACTGGATGAGTAGGGGGTTAGCATGACAATTTTCCCAAGTTCGGAAAGGGGGATTTTATGGTCGGTCAAAGAATAAGATATTATAGGAAAACCAAAGGCCTAACCCAGGAAGAACTGGCTCAGGGAATCTGTTCTGTATCCTATTTGAGCAAGATTGAGAAGGGGGATGCGAAATCCAGTGAAGAAGTCATTAATCTCCTTTGTGAACGTTTAGGTATTTCGGCTGAGGAAGTCGACAGCAACGAGATCCTTGAAATGCTCAATGAGTGGAATTTAATGATTGTTAACCGTAGATTTGAAGAAGCGGAAAAGCTTTATCAGGAAAATACAGAAAAGGTAAAAATAGTTCATGATCCCCAAATAATATTGAGGTATGAATTATTTCTTATAAGATATTACCTTATTAGCCAACCACCTAATTTAGAATTAGCTATTAAATACTTAAAGAAAATAAAAAGTCTTCATGAACAATTAAGCAGTGAACTTAAATTTTATTATTACTTGTTTACTGGGATGTATTATAATCTTGTCGGCAATTACAAAACTGCAGTTCAAAATCTGCATAAAGCCGAAAATTTAAACAAACTTGACACTAGTATTAAAGAAATTGAAATAGCTGTTTTATATTATCTAATTGCTCTAAATTACAGTTATTTAATGCGGATTAGTGCTGTTAATACTTATGCATATAAAGCTCTTACCATCTTTGATAAAGAGTACAATTTTTCAAGGAGTGCTGATTGTCAAATATTAATTGCAATAAGCTTTAGGAGAGCAAATAATTATGCTGAAGCAGAGTATCACCTCAATCAAGCATTAAAATATTCGCTGCCTTTTAATGATAGTTTCGCATCAGGAGTAATCTATCACAATTTAGGTTATGTCGCTTCTTGTACCAAAGAACATTTAAAAGCTATTGATTTTTTCAAAAAAAGTTTACTTCATAAAAACAATGATTTGCCAGAAAGGAAAGCCAGTACATTTTTCCTTTTAGCACAAGAATATTATAAATTAAATAATTATAAAGAAACAAAACATTGGATAGATAAAGGATTTGAAGTAATAAATCGAAATAAAGATGAGGACCTGTACTATCATTTAAGGATTACATCATATAAGCTTGAGGGAATGAAGGCACCAGAATTCGAAACATTCATGAGTAAAGAGGCTATTCCCTTCTTCGAGAGAAAGAATATCTGGGAATATGTGTCTTCTTATTCGGAACTACTTGCTGATTGGTACTTTGAACAGTCACAATATAAGAAAGCAAGTCAGTATTACAGAATTGCTAATAATTCTAGAAAGAACATTTATTAAAAACACGGAGGAATAAATATGAAAAAGCTTGGATTATCTTTACTTTTAACAGGAGTAATAGTAGCAGGAGGTGCGTCTCTTTTCCATGATCAAAACCCTCCTGGAAATTTCCAAAAATCTGCACATGATCAAAACCCTGCATCTAATGTTCAATACTACGCTCATGACCAAAATCCAGCATCTAACGGTATGGCCTAAAAAGTTTTTAAAAAGAGCTCTAAAAGGGCTCTTTTTTTCATCTCCCAATATATACTTTCGTACCAACTGGGACAATTCTGGACAATTCGAGCACATCTTTGTTAAACATTCTGATGCATCCTTTTGATACATTTTTCCCGATGGAAGACGGGTTGTTGGTCCCATGGATGCCATAGTGGGGCGCAGAGAGGCCCATCCACATGGCACCAAAAGGACCGCCCGGATTGCGCTGTTTATTGATTATTTGGTACGTTCCCACCGGAGTGGGGCTTAACATCCTCCCCACTGCTATCGGATATCGTTTAATGGTTTTCCCGTTTTGTGTTAACGCAAGCCGCTTGCGGCCAACTGAAATAAATATTTGATAAGCCACTTCAAACCACCTCCACTGTTACATTATGTCAGTGGAGGTGGTTCTGTTTATCTGGCCGTTTCCTTTACTTGCTTCTTGTAGAGGTGACATGTTTCTTCATGCTGGGGAGGCATCATTCCAGTTGCCATCAAAAAGCTTTCCGCCGTTGTCAATCCGATATGTTTGAAGGTTTGTTTGATCGCCTTTCGCTTCTCGATTGAATCCACCGGCAGCTGCTCAAAAAAGGCCAAAAGGCTCCCGTGCTCCTTAATCAGGGCATTACACCTTTGCGCATTATCAATGGTGGCTTCAATTTTTCTTCGGTGTCTGACAATACCTTCATTTTGTAACAGCCGTTCAATATCCTCCTCTGTGAAGGCCATGACCTCCTCGATATGGAACTGGCAGAATGCTTTTCTGAAATTCTCCCGCTTGTGCAGAATGGTTCTCCAGCTGAGGCCGGCTTGGAACATCTCGAGCGTTAGGCACTCGAATAATTTAGTGTCTTCTTTGGCCGGCTGTCCCCACTCTTCATCATGATAGGCCGTCAGCAGTTCACTGTCCCGGCTCCATTTGCATCTTATTGTCTCTTCCACTTTTATACTCCCTTTCCTGGGTGCCTGGCACCTTTAAAATGGAAAAAACCTGGCCGTTGTGGTCAGGTTTTTGAGCTTACTTTGTTTGTCGCATGTCTTTGAACGGATAAATGACCACTTCAGAGCGGCCTTCAACTGAGCTGATGTTAATGAGGCCCAGGCCATTTCTAGAATCCATGCTGTTCAGGCGGTTGTCACCCATTACAAAGATTTTTCCTTTAGGAATTTTAATCGGGCCGAAGTCTTCCGTTAAATACACGCCAAGGCTTCGTGCATCCTTTTTGTTTTTAGAAAGGTATGGTTCTTTCACCTGTTTGCCGTTTACCAAAAGCTTATCACTGTGGACTTGAATCGTGTCGCCTTCCACTCCGATTACACGTTTTACATAACGCTTGTCGGTGCCTTTGATGATCACGATATCTCCTATTTTCGGTTCGGATACCGAATAGATAATTTTATTCACATATAATTTATCATGGTTATGCAGCGTCGGAGACATGGATGCTCCTTCTACCATGTATGGTGCGAAGAAAAAGGTTTTAATGATATAGACAAGGACAAGAGCAAATACGATAGACTTGATCCAGCTGAAGAGTTCATTCCCTTTTTTAGCTTTTTGCTCCATAATGTTCACACCTTCCTTAGTAAGATGATTCCAAGCTTTTTTCTATTATTGTACCGTGAGTAGATCTCTGCGGTCACGAAAATTATGGGCGTTCATGTTCCCGGGATGCCAGTTAAATATGGTTTGGCGCGTATTTAGCGTGAATCGGCGCGTAAATCAGCCAAAGCAGCGCGTATTTCGGGAAGATTGGCGCGTATTAAGCGTAGCCGTGCTCATTCCGCTCATATCGTGAAGGCTTGTTAGCGATTTTAGCCCGCTGTCTTTTATTGTAGCAAAAACAGCGAATGCCGAAACACTTTTGAAAAAATTTACAAAGTTATTTGAGAGATTACTTTATAACAGTTTATAATACCTGGGAATACTCTTATTAAAAAAACCGAAGGAACCTTTCACCTCCGGGCTTTTGCCTTATCTTTCATTCCTCCACGAACTCAATCACTTCACCAGACCGCCCTTCATAAAAAACGGTACGCCATCCGTTCTCCAATTGGTACGGGCCTTCTAACGGCAAGACTCCCCTCTCCCGGAGACTGTCCGCCAATCCTTCTAAATGGTGTGTCACGTAAGCAATATGAGAAGCTTCATCCGTTCCATCGATTCGTTCCACCAGTTCAATTTTTATGCTCCCGTTGTCTAAGAATAATAGATGCTCACCCATCCAATGGAATCGAAACCGCTCCTTCATCCCCAAGGCTTTTTTATAGAACTCCAATGCGGCATCCATATCTCTTACTGAAATCCCGTAATGATGGACCTTCATGTTTTTACCGCCTTATAAGATCAGATTCATGTCACCAAACTCATGCCAAAAGTATTTGTGGATGATCGCCTCTTCATATGAAACCCTCAATCGCTCTGGAGAAACAAAAGCGGACAGCAGATCAAGATGGCTCGCCTCAGGCTCGTGCAGGCCTGTGATCAATCCGTCTGCGACTTGAAGTTTGGTTTCAGAAGTAATATATAAATTCGTCCATCCGTTTATCGCCGTGATGCGACCTTCTTGGTCGGCACCCGACTCCAGTGCACGGACCACCGTCGTTCCAACAGCAATTACTTTATTGCCATTCTCCTTTGCCTTTTGAACCGCCTGTGCCGTTTCTTCGGGTATCACGTATTCTTCCAAGTTCTCGCGCGGATCTACATGCCATTTATCATCCATTAAATAACTTAACCCCGTATGCAGCTGGATATAGGCAATTTTCACTCCCTTTTTCTGAAGCCGGAAAAGCAGCTCCCAGCTAAACGCTCTGCCTGCAGACGGCATTTCAACAGATCCGGGTGAGGTCGCAAACACCGTCTGATAGTAATCCAGTTCCCACGGTGTTTTTATATATTCGTAACGTACCGGCTGGCCGATCTGATAGATTTGATCATACAGAGCCGAGCAGCACAGATTAAATTCAAGGACAGCAAATGGATTGTCATTTTCTGTAGTTAAGACAGCTGCGGATAAAAGCGATGAGAAACTGATTCTATCCCCTGCCTTCACTTGATTTGAGAGGATCAAGGCTTCCCATATCCTCTCACTTTTCCTGTGTGCGAGCCTTACTTCCACCTCCGTCCCGCCATCGAGCTCCCCCTGCAATACAGCAGGAATTGTTCGGCTTGCATTCAATACAAGAACATCTCCCGCTTTCAAAAAATGATCCAGCTGATAGAACTGTGTATGGGAGGTCTCTCCGGTAGTTCTGTCAATGACCATCATTTTTACATAATCCCTGCGCAGCCCCCTTCGTTCTGGAGGCATGCTGGCATTTAACTCCTCTGGGAGGAAAAAGGAAAGGGCTTCCGCACTCATCAGCTTTCTCTCCCTTCCATCGTGAATTCCTGAGCACTGAACCGTGCTCCATTCACTTTAGATGAAGCCTCGGAAGCAAGGTAGCCGAAGACATGAACCAGATCATTCGGATCAGCCAGCTCATAATCACAGTCCGGTACAGCAAGGGCGTGCATTTCGGTATCCATTTCCCCTGGATCTACCATGTTAACCCGCACTCCAGTTTCGGATACTTCGTCTGCCCATGTTTCTGTCAGCCCTTCAAGGGCAAACTTCGATATTCCATAGGCTCCCCAGCCAGCGTAACCTACGTTTCCGGCCTCGGACGTCACATTGATGATGCTTCCTTTGTTCCGCTGCAGCATGGCAGGCAGGACTCTGCGTGTGACCAGGAACGGACCAATGGAATTGACCCGGATGACTTCTGCAAAGTCCTCTTCAGGGTAATCGAGTAAATATGGCATCGGGCTAGGTCCGAGCATGGAGGCATTGTTAATGAGAACATCAATATGTCCAAAATAGTCTTCTGTCAGCGCTACGAACCGTTCAACATCCCTCGCATGGGAGGCATCGGCCGTTACAGCCAGAACGTCGGCACCGTATGCTCCCGCCTCCTCTTTCACTTTAAGCAGCTTCTCTTCTGTTCGGGCACAGATCGCTAAGTTAAACCCCTTCTTTGCAAAGTAAAGAGCAAGCGCCTTTCCTAATCCTCGAGATGCTCCAGTAATCATCACTACCTTCTTCATGATTGTTCCTCCTTGGATTTTATACTTTTTATACATTTTTGTTTATTAAGTATCTTTATTATAATTGCGTGAAATTTCAAACGTCAATATCTTTCGCCCGCTATTTTTCGACAAATGAAAAAACCCCTTGAAGCCAAGAGGTTTTTTCCGTGTTATTTATTTTAAATAAAAAGAAGCCCCATTAACTATCTCTGTATCGTTCCTTTTCTTAATGTCCTCCATCAGCTGAAACAGCGCTGCATCCTTCTGTTTCGCCTCGATCATGCAATCAACCTGCCCAACGCTTCCTTTTATGCCTTGAAGGAAACGGAAAAACATATCAGGGTCCACAAAATCTGCGTGATGGCGGTATTCTTTATCGCTCTTAGGACTCGAGATATGGATCTTCAGCGGTAGTGGGGAATGCGACCAGGACCCGACGACACGTTCCCAGTTCTCTTCCCAATGGATGTCCTGATGATGCGCCAAGTGGTGATGGTAGTCAAAAACGAGCGGTATACCCAGCTTCTCACACAGATAAAGGGTATCGTCCATTGTAAAGGATGAATCATCGTTCTCGAGCATCATCATCTCTTGAATAGGATGGGGAACATACATCCAGTTATGTATGAAGCGTTCAAGAGCAACATCCGTTTCTTTGTAGTTGCCGCCAACATGCATGACACACCGGTGGACGGGATCGATATGCATCCCTTTGAGAATCTTATAATGGAGATTTAAAGTCTGTATGGAATTCTTCAGGATTTCATCTTTTGGCGAATTGATCAGGACAAAATGATCCGGATGGAAGTCCAGCCTCATTTCATGTTTTTTAGCAAAAGCACCGATTTCATTCAGCGATTCTTTTAGCGGAAGCATATACTTCCAATCCAGCAGTTCTTTATGATTGGCCAATGGGATGAGCCTTGATGTCATCCTGTAAAACTGAATATCGTTGGCTGCATTGTGCTTAAGGAGACGCAGCGTATTTTTCAGGTTGGAGTTCGCGATCCGCTCCAGCTTTCTTAATGCTGCTTCCCGGTCCTCGATCTGAGAAAAACGGGCATATGTCATTGTTTGCGACGGGGAGGCGTTTTGAAGCTCCATGCTCATCGCTACATATCCGAGACGCACTAGGGTCATACCGTTCACCTCCATTCTTCTAACAGTATTCCCCAAAAATTTTTCTTCGATCAGCTTCCAGGTTATGGACAAATATTTGAAATGGGTTTATATTCGGTTAGCAGCATACTACCAACACAAAGGGATATGACTATGGAGAAAAAACGCTATTATTTATTGCTCGTTTTATTAAGTGTGGTTACCGTTATTTGGGGTTTAAATGTTATTATGATCAAATATCTGTCGGGAATTTTCCCTGTGGTACAGCTTTCAGCCTGGAGGATCTCAATGGCGGCTGCCGGCCTTTTGCTCTTTACATACGGCAAGTGGAAGCTGGGAATCAAACAGCTGACTGTCTCTTCCTGGGTCCTCATTTTCCTTGTCGGGTTTACGTCGATCTTTTTGCATCAGCTCCTGATCTCCCAAGGCTTGCGCTATACGACAGGCTCTGCCGGGTCCCTCATTCTGGGGCTCAATCCTCTGACAACAGCTCTATTGGCTATGCTGTTTCTCGGTGATAGGTTTGAACTCAAACGGTTCATCGGGATCGGTATGGGGTTTGTCGGCGTTATCCTTGTCGTCGGCCATCCTGGTGCGACAGGGACAGATGCGATAAAAGGAAACCTTTTCGTATTCCTTTCCATGCTCGCCTATGTGGCCGGAGGCTTGTTCATCAAACAGGCGGTCAAGCAAGCCAGCGTCTTTCAAGTGACGGCATTCAGCCATTTGTTCGGTGCCTTGCTATTGATGATCATGTGGGCCGTCCATCCTGTCCATCCTCCTGTTTATCAGGCTCACTGGTTCTCATATGGTGTCATGGCGTTCTCAGGCTGTATAGCGACGGCTCTATGTACGTCATGGTGGAACATGGCCATCTCAGAAATTGGTCCTAGTAAAACCACTCTGTTTTTAAACGTAATGCCCATCAGCTCCCTGTTTTTCGCTTCACTCTTTTTGAATGAAAAGATCCATTGGTACCACGCCATCGCCCTTCTTCTGATCGTGGCAGGCATCTGCCTGGGTCTGTCTAGAAAAAAGGGTGCCCTTTCCAAGAAAGTGAACATCAATAAAGCGATATAGTACAAAAAGCTCCAGAACTGATCTGGAGCTTTCCATGTTATTTCAGTTATTTTAAGTAATTATCTCCCGTATCTGTTTTAACCTCGATGCTTGGCCCTCGATTACCTGCTTTCCCCTTCCCTCAATGCTCGCTCCTTTCTTCATAATCCACTTTCCACCTCCTGGAAACGCCAACATCACCAGTGTCAGAAGATGCATGCAGTTCAAACGCAGATGGGGGCTGCTTCATTCGAAGTTCCACGTTTCCTGTATCCGATTCAACGTGAACATCTTTGCTGGCACTTTCCATCGTAAAGTCTTGAACATCTCCTGTCGAGGTCTTGATCATCACCTTCGCATTACTGGAGATACGGCCGGTTTGATCATTCACTACTGTTTATTACAAGGTACTAAATAAAAAATAATCAGGCTCCGCTTTGAAGCCTGATTACTTTGCCGCTTATTTTAATACACGTTTAGCGCCTGCATAAGCATCTTTCCAGTACTTTGTAGTGAGGGACTGAATTCTTACTCCTTTGGAAGTCGCACCGACAAATTGATTTTTCCCGAGATAGATGCCGGAAAAGGAGACTTTCTTCCCATCCGTTTTAAAGAAAACAAGATCTCCCTGTTTCAAATTCTCTTTTTTTATGGCTGTGCCCGTTTTATATTGATCAGCAGAAGTCCTCGGCAAGCTCATCTTCACTGCAGAATGTTTATATACATACTGTGTGTATCCTGAAGCGTCAAAACCCTTTGGTGTCGTCCCTCCCCATTTGAAAGGCGATCCAATCAAGTTCCGGGCTGTTGCAGCTACCTCCTGGTCATAAGACGGCGAAGCGTTGGCAACATGAGTGCCTCCCAATAAGATTCCTACAGCTGTTCCCAATGAAACAAGCGCCATTACAAGTCGTTTCATCATCATTTACCTCCTGAAAATGGTTTGGAAGATGAAGGATGGTCCAGTTCTCTTCTCGTTCCAATGCATTAGACGCCTTGCTGATAAAAAAGTTACATATATTGGAAAATTATTTTACAACCATAAAATTAACACCCACCAGATTATCTATCGGCTGTTCTAGATCATAAGGGCCGATCGCTTCAAGATTGGTATTGGTAACCGAAACTGACTGGCTTCCATAGTTCTTAGCGGTCATTAACAGGGCATCCATCATTTTTCTGGTTTTCTCGTCATTTTTTAAGCCATTTCCTTCTACACGGATCGTTGTGAGTGCTCCCGAACTGGAAGCTGTAAGCTTTATATCCTCGGGAACAGCCGGCATTAATTTTTGATCTTTGTATCCTTTGCTCAGCTCATCCAACGCTGCCTGCATGCTTCCCGCTGAGCCTGCAAAACTTGTCGCGTTGCTGTCGACGAGGAACTCATCCCCTGATGGAGAGGTATACAAAAAATTTGCTCCTCCACTGTTTTTGGTTATATCCATTTCCTCTTTCGGGCCCAGGTTCGAAAATTTATAGCCAGGCTGATCTCCTGTCATGAATTTTACGTTCGAGTATTCATGGTTATAAGCAAATGTATAACCCAAGATCTTGGGAAGCAATGCTTCTTCTGCGGAAGACACCGATCCAGGCGGCAGGTCAACAACAACGGCTCCTTCTTTTTCCTTCAGCTTTGCCTTGTTCAGCATGGTCGGCTGTAGTCCCACTCGCTCTGGTTTAAAGCTGCCAAGCACATTCTGAACCTTATCGGCGTAGGTTCCCTTCCCGTTCACAAGAAATGAGACCGGTACGACGAATTGGGCCTGTTCGTCACTGTACGCTACCGTTACAACCGATTTTCCCGCAGACATCTGCTCCGCAAGATCTGTCTTGGTCATCGGAGGATGATATTTCCCGCTTTCTACAGCAGCCATAATGGAAGCGGTTGATGGTTCTGGAACCTTTACTTTATATCTCTGGACAGGGGGATCTGCCGTTGGCTCCGGCTTTGCCGGCCCTGAAGGCTTCACACTTCTCTCGGGAGCTGCAGGCTTCTTCTGCTCTTCTACACGTACAGTTTTCTTTGACTGTTTGGGCTCGGGAGCCGGACTCGGTTCTTTGACCTCGTCTTTCTCTTTCCTGACGAGGGTGTTGTTCTTAGGCTTCTCATGCAAGGAAGGGGCAGACACATCGTTTTTAATGAAGGTGCCTGGCACCAGGAGCAAGATGATGGCCAGCAGGCAGGCAGTCGCCAGTCCCGGCATGATCCAGGTTCTTGTCGTCTTTTTGCTAAGCTTTGATTCTTCGAGTCTTCCTTCTATCTCATGAAATATTAATTCACGGGAGCGCTTGTCTTTGACAGAGGGCATCTTTTCCAGCTGCTTTTGTATTTCTTCTTCTGTCCATTTAGACGATTCCATCTTTCCATTCCTCCTCCAGGCCTGACGTCTGATCAAGAAGACCTTTTAGTCCCTTGATCGCCCGGTGTTGTGTCGTTTTCACTTTACTTTCTGTCCAACCGAGCACTGCAGCGGTTTCCGCGATGGAGAGCGATTGGATGTAACGCAGGATAAGCACTTGCTGCTGTTGTATCGTACATTTTTTTAACGCATGATATAACTCTTTGACCGATTCCTTCTGGCTGACCAGTTCTTCCGGCAGGGACTGCTGATCCACAAGCTCGTTCTCGTTCTCCGATAAAGTAAAAAACAGAAGTTTCTTTTTACGGCGGTTCTGCTTCCGGATCCAGTCGATGGTGACATGCCTTGCAATGGAATAAAGCCATGTCTTTTCAGAGCTTTTCCCTTCAAATGCTTCATAGGCTTTGAGCACTTTTATATACACTTCCTGTACAATATCTTCTGCCGCCTCCCTGTTCCTGACCATGTAGTAAATAAACTGAAACAAGGAATGATGGTATTCCTCATATAACCGGTCAAACGAGTCTTTCACTGCGTTGCCCCCCTATCTATCTATTGTTTTAGTCGATGTTTTGAAGTAAAAGGTTTCAAAAATCCCAAACTTAAGTGTACTCCAATTTTTGTAAATTACAATGGATAACCAGTCGCTATTAATATAGAAATATCGGGGTATTACGACACGTTCCTACTGTTGATTAACGTTCCATCATTCCTGCTTCCACTCTCTATAGCATTACCGTTGTTTCGAATTGGATGGTTCGACAAAATCGTTTATAACCCGGGAAATTATTCTCTTTTTTTGCACATAAAAAAATCGGGATTCTACTCCCGATTTTTTGGCGTGGTTAAACAGCTGATAAATAGCTCCTCAAGCATCACCCACGTTTTTTTATATTGCTCTTCTTCCCCAAGCAGAGAATAATGAAGAACATTGCCATCCCTTAACGCCCAAAAGATTTGTGAAATAAATTCAGGGTCGATCTGTTCTCTGAACTCTCCTGTCGCTTGTCCTTCTTTAATGATGTCATTTATGAAACCTGTAAATCGGTTGTACCGTTCTTCCATCAGTTTCTTTAAATCTTCCTGACGGGCGCTATAAAGCCAAAATTCAGTATATAACCTCATGGATTTTCTGCGCTCGTCACTCAGCGGCTGGTCCTGGAACCGTTCAAATAAAAAACGCAGTTTATCTGTCGCACTCGAGCGCTTATGATATTCACTCTCTACCTCTGAGAAAAAATCCTTCGTTTTCCCCTGAAGGAGCTGAAGGTAAATTTCTTCCTTGCTGTTAAAGTAATTGTAGATGGCGCCCTTGCTCAAATTGGATTCTCTCACAATATCATCAATGATGGTCGCTTCATACCCTTTTTCTCCAAAACAGCGGATGGCACTCTCAAGAATCCTGTTTTTCTTTTCCTCTTTATATTCTTCTGAAACTTTTGGCATGCTCTTTCCCCCAATGTTTTGATCTCGTGGTTGTATGCACACCTTTTTCTGCACGAATGAACGAAACCCTTTATTTCTTTTGATTTATGATTGTACGGCTTTTATCCCTGTTTCGCTGCCAGACGGTTTACGCACCGTTTTTGACATATGCACCTGTTCGATCATTACAGTGAATCCCTCTTTAGAAAGTGACTCACAAACAAGCGTATTGCTCTTTGAAAAGTTTACCGTCATGCGGCGGCAGGCACCTTCAGCCGGGCGATAAATCTCACGAAGCATAAATTGGATCACATCAGCCGCTTTATCATGACCCGGTTTTGCTTCACACTGATACAGTGCAATGCCCTCCCGTTTTCCTGATGCATTGATCGTACGTTTAAATACAGCATACCCAACCGTTTCTCTACCACTTTTTACAGTCATCGATTCACCATCTTTAATACTTTGATATTGTGTTTGCCATGGTGTCATATGCTGATAAAATTCAATATCTTTCACATCCTGGGGAATGCCGTGAATGTAATCATAATCTCCTTCATGATAAAAGGCTCTTTCAGAGAGAGACTCATGATTGACGAAAAAGGCCAGTTTATCAAACACGCTGTATCCCATGCTCTCATATAATTTGATCGCTCTCGTATTTTCAGAGATCGCTTCAAGCAGAAGAAGATCAACGCCCTCCTCTTCATAAATACCCATACACGCAGAAATCATCTCTTTTCCTACACCTTTTCCGCGATATTCAGGGATGATGCCGGTCCCGCCATTCCAGGATGCCTTTTGGCCCTCTACGGTTCTGAAGCCGTTCATGACAAAGCCCACAGGTTTCTCCTGATCAAAGGCGACCACTGACTTTTCAGGAGACAGGTCTTCATTAGCGAGCTTTTTAATCAGCGAATCAACAGTCAATGTAATGTCCGTAAAATAATGCTTGAATCCTTCATTAAATAAATCAACTGCCTCTTGAAAACTGAGTGTGTCAAACCTTTTAATGGAAACCAAATTTTATCCCTCCAATAAAAATGACTAGTTGGTTTATTTTATTTTTACATAACCTTCCACCTTCTTCAACTATAATCCTTCGACAAATACACCGGTGAACAAACAAAAAGAAGCTAAAGCATTCAGCTTTAGCTCCAATCCAAATTATGCGGTTGTTCCGCTCTCGCGCGTATTTGTTAATAGATTTTGCCGCTGTCTTCTCCAGGCAAACCTCTATCATAATAGCGGGAGTTCAACGTATTGTTGCTTTGGAATGTGTCGTACACATGCTCCCGGCGCTCAGCATCAGCATCCACCAAAACTAAGATTTTCCCGCTTTCTACGTAGTTCTGGTATTCTTCTGCTTCCTCTTCAGGAACGCCCATACCGACCAATGCACCGACAAGTCCCCCTGCTCCTGCGCCGATCGCTGCTCCGCCAAGGGTCGCTGCGATCGGACCCGCAGCAACAATCGGACCAATTCCCGGAATAGCAAGTGCACCTACGCCTGCGAGCAAACCTCCTACACCGCCAAGCACACCGCCAGTCGCAGCACCGGCTGCTGCTCCTTCACCGGCTTTTGTTCCTGTTTCGTCTTCAATGTGGCGCCGTTCTTCCTTATCCTGGGCGATTACTGAGATGTCTTCTTCATCATAGCCTCTTTCACGTAAAGAATTAATCGCTGATACGGCTTCTTCTTCTGTGGAAAAAACACCAATGACCTTTTTCTGATCCATCGTAATCCCTCCAAATGATTAATATCGTTCTTTTTCAAATGTACCCTTGTTCAATGCATCTAAAACGTTACTGCTCCTCCAGCAGTTTTTTGAGGTGCTCATAATACTCGATTAACTCTTTTTCCTTCGATTGCAGAAAGCTCTCTTTATTCCCTTGGGTTTCCAGAGCATCCTGTCCTACTGCCACAATATCATCAAATACTTCTGTAGTTTGTTCGCCCACTTCGACATCTTCTTTTAATAGCTGGCAAAGTTCGGTTATCTTTTGTACACGTTCTTTGTTATATTTCCTTTCTTCAAGCTGCTGGCCTAATAATGAATACAGCATATCTACCCGTTCAGCTGTTTGCGTTTTTAACATTTTTGCACCTTCCTTTTATTCTCTGGCGTATGTCTTATATAACTTACCCGTCTGACAAAATACTAATCTTTTTAAAAAATAACCCCGCCTCGAGTGGCGGAGCTTGGTAAAGAAAAATAGCTGTCTGTGTCGAATGCACTAAAGAAATGGATGAGGAAGCAGAGCTTGATGCAGCCACGTATACCACAAAGACGAACTGAAGACTTTTGATGAATTTTGGGTGTTCTATTTAACACAGCATTCCAAGAAAAGCACAAGAGCATGGCATTTTCTAGGCACCTCTCTTGTCTTTATCGGCTCTTGGGCCTCAGTCAGTGTCTGGTTTTTGCTGGCAGCCCTTTACCGCTTATGGTCTTGCGTAGTACATCCATTTCTTTATCGAAGGCAACAAGCCGGCAGCATTCGGACATCCCCTATGGTCTTCGCGAGCAGATTTCAAGATGTTCTTCTTTACTTTAACAGGAAGGCTGGAACAGGAATTAAAAAGCTGTATTAAAAATTCCCGCTTATGTTCGATCATTTCCGGGGAAATTCGTTCTTCTGCGCTACCATTCTGCTTAAAGAGCAACGATTAGGCATGATTGGCTGACTTTTCAGGAAGAGGATGATCAAATCCTGATGATGCTTGTCATGCTGGACCAGGCCTTCAATATAGGCAGCGAACATCATTGTCTTTGTTTTGTATTTAAAAGGATGAATCCACCAATCTTCTGGGATGATTTCCACCTGCTGGATCAGCCTGTTCCTTGTTCGTATCGCTTCCTCAAGCAATTGAGATTTGGAAACACCAGATTTGGCGTAACGAGAAGCATCCTGGTTCATTTTTTCTGCTTCCGCCACGTCCTCCGTAAAGGCTTGGTGTTCCAAAAAATAAGGAACCCGATGATGGATCACAAATAAGTCCCACGATAGAAAATGAGACACTATTTCACCCAATGACCATTTTCCGTTTGCAATTGGGTTAAGCCACCATTCCTCTTCCACCGTCCTGAGTTCCTCCAGCCATTCAACGTGCTCAGCAAATGACCTCAAAGGGTTCATATTACTCCTCGTTTATCTGATTTTTTAGCGCAGCAAGGCCATTATGCCGCAGAGTTTGATTGAGCTTTTCAAGCATGGTTTCACCCTTATTTAAATTTTCAAAAAACTTACAGCCCCTTATTATATAACAAATTCCACCATTGTCCCGCCAATTGTCCAAACCCTTCTTCCGTTCCCACATACTCTATAGGGCAAGTAACTTTTTAAATGTTGGAAGAAAGGAGATCTACACATTGTCTGGAATTAGAAATAGGCGTCAAGGATTTGGTTATGGGTATGGCGGCGGTTACCCAGGTGCAGTTGGTGGATTCGGAGGCGGATTTGGCGGCGGAGGCGGCGGATTCGGCTATGGCTACGGCTATCCTGGATTCGGCGGCTGCGGATATGGCTGCGGAGGCGGATTTGCCATCGTTGTTGTCCTGTTCATCCTCTTGATCATCATCGGCTGCTCATGGGGCTTTGGCGGCGGTCATCATGATGACTTCATCAGCGGATGCGGTAAAGGCGGCTGCTAACAGCCCTTGGAGACAAGACCTGGATCTTGTCTCTTTTTTTTGTAAAAAAAACAGCCTACACCTTGTGTACGCTGCTTGTTATCTTATTCTTTTTTTGAACCCATAAATGGCCACCAGTTTGCTTTTCCAAAGGTTCTCACCATAACCGGGACAAACAGCGGCAGGATGACAAACGCATAGAGCAGGAGACCGCTTAAAATAATCGTCGCGATCTGCAGCAGCGACAAGACCCCTGAAGGGTACATCGCCGCGAATGTGCCACCGAGGATGACAACCGCTGAGATAATGACAGTCCCCATATTCCTCATGGAGGAAATCATCGCTTCTTTGACGGACAGCTCCTTGTATTCGTTAAACCGGTCCATAAGGAAGATGCTGTAATCTACGCCGAGCGCCACCAGGATGACAAAGGCAAAGAACGGTACGGCCCAGTTGATTCCGGAATAACCGAGCAGATTAACGAAAATGCTTTCTGTAAAGGCCATCGCTGTAAAGTACGTTAATATCAATGACGCAATAATATAGAGCGGCATGACAAAGGACCGCAGCATGATAACGAGAATGATGGCAATGCCTATCAGCATGAGTACAACCGTTCTGGAGTAGTCAGCAGCAGAAATATCATTCAGATCCGAATAGATGCTCGTTACACCGCTGATTCCAAACTGGGCATTCTCCAGATTCGTTCCGGCTGTAGCCCGTTTGAGCGCCTGCCCGATCTCATCCACCTGGCCTAGTGCTTCCTTAGAGTAAGGGTTTTCTTTAAAAATAACATCTAATGTCGTCAGCTTATGGTCACCCGGCATATACGTATTGAACACCTGTTGAAAATCCTTGTTGTTCAGTACCTCTTCAGGCAAAAACCAGCCCGCCATCTCGGGATCAGGCGAGGAGGACAGGGAGTGAAGGTAATCGCTGGCTGAATCAATTCCCCCTGATACCTTTTTGATGCCTGCTGCACTTTGGTCCAGCCCGTCAGAAAGCTGTGACAGCTGGGAGTTCATCTGTGAAAAACCGCTCTTCAGCTGCACCTGTCCTCCTGCAATTTTGGCTAATCCGCCCTGTACCTCAGGAAGTTTCCCGATGACCTGCCGCTGCCCATCGGCAGCTTTATCCATTCCTGTTTCCAGTTGTCCAAGCCCTGCTGAAATAGAGCTGAGACCGTCCGCCAGCTGTTTTTGGCCGCTGACTGCCTTGCTTAGACCATCATTGGCTTTCCCCATATTGTTTTTTACTATATTCAGCTTCCCATTCAACTGATTGAGAACTGCCGCCATCTGATTCAAACCGCCTTCCATCTCATTAAATGTTCCCTTGATGGCCTGGTAATCAGAATCGTTTTTAATGTCTTTGTTTTTATCTGAACTCGCATATTTTGCTTCTAAACGAGTGAAGCTTCCCTTTAGTTGGGCAAGGCTTTTGGACGTGGTGCTCAGCTGTTTTGCTGTTTGGACATACCCGCCCTGCAGCTGCCCAAGGCCGTTCTCCATTTCTTTGAAGCCGGAAAGAAGTTTCTGATTGCTTTGATACAGCAGTTCTGCGCTCGACTTCGCCTGCTGTACCCCTTTTTTCAGGTCTCCTGCTCCTTTGGAACCGTCACGCACCCCCTTTTCAACTTGGGAAAGCGCGCCTGACAAGTCACCGATGCCTGATTTTAACTTGTTGGTGCCTGTCACCAATTCACCGATTCCATCAGTGGTCTGCTTCATCTTGGGCTGGGAACTGCTCAGCTGCGTGCTTGCTTCAGCCAGGCCTCCACTTATTTTTTTCAATCCAGTGTTCCCTTTTTCCAACCCGTTATCGAGAGAGTCTGCCTGATGCGCGACCTGGAGGTCCTTCAGCTCCTCGCCTACTGGACGTGTGGCACTGCGCACCCGGTCCACACCATGAATCTGCTCCACTTCACGGCTGATCTTCTCAATGGTTGCCAAGTATCCGGAGCGGTTCATCGGTTCATCATTTTTGACGACTATTTTAGCAGGAAGCGATTCTCCTGGACCAAAGCTTTCAGAGATGACATTGAAGGCTTTTACGGAGTTATATTTATCACCGATCTCATCCAAGGAGTTAAATGAAAGATCTCCGTCATAGGTTGCAAGAAAAGGTGTGACGATGGCGGCTACGATAAGAAGCGTGGCGAGCGGGCGTTTGAAGGAGAACGAACCTGCCGCTCCCCAAATCCTGCTTTGTTTATGCTCCATCGCACCTTTAGCCGGCCAGAACAGCTTGGTGCCAAGCACCGCCATAAAAAATGGAACGAGCGTCAATAACGCCAGCAGCAGCACCGCTACTCCAATCGCGACAGCGGCAGCAGACTGATAGAGTTTAAAGGTTGAAAAGCCGATGGCCGCAAAGCCGATCATCACGGCGAGTCCGCTGAAAAGTACGGTTCTTCCCGCGGTTTTATAAGTAGTGACAATCGCACCTTTCAAACTCTCATTTCGGCCCATCTCTTCCTTAAAGCGGCTTAGCAGCAGAATGCAATAGTCCGTTCCGATACCGAAAAGAACCGCGACGAGAAAGATCTGTGTAAACGTTGAAAGCGGAAAGTTCCATTTATCCACTAAAAAAGCAACGATCGATTGTGCCGCAACATAGCTGATCCCCACGGTGACGAGCGGGACAAGCGGTGCAATTAACGAGCGGAAAACAACAAACAGGACGGCTAGAATGAAGACAACCGTAATGTATTCGGTTTTCTTGAGCCCTTCCTGCGAACTCGCCACCACATCCTCGTCAATCATCCAGCTGCTCGTATAATAGTGATCAACTTTTACGCCATTCAACTCACTGTACAGTGATTTAGAGATTTCAGCCGGCTCTTTGCCATCAGTATTGACTGTAACTAAGGCAAGGATCGTCCTCCCATCCTTTGAAGCGAGCTGGTCTTTCAGTTCTTTATTTTCAAAATGCGTTAACACCTCGCTGATTCCGAGGCCGTTCTTATCCTGCTCCAGTTTCGCTATTGCGCTCCTGACCTCGGTCCTTTCATCTTCCGTCAGCTTTTTTCCGCTGTGGAAAACAAGGGCTACCTGTGATTCGTCCGCCGACTTCTCTTTTTTGTCCAGATCTTTCAGCAGTTTTTGAGCATAGCTTGATGAATATCCATCCGGAACATTGATCTGCCCCTTTTCCCGTACAAGATCAGCCATGTTTGGCGCCAGTATAGCCATTACGACAACCAGGACCAGCCACATTGCCGCGATTCCCCATCTTCCTTTTAATACGGCCTTCATTCTATTTCTCCTCTCCTGCTCCCTCGTTCGAGACAGACGCCAGTTTTTCATACAGCTTCAGGAATGTTTCGATCTCTTCTTCGGAGAATATTTTCAGGTAAGGAGAGACCACCTCAAACACCTTTTCATCGGCCCATTGAAAAACCTTTTCCCCTTCTTCTGTCAGCCTTAAATAAACAATCCTTCGATCCTTTTCATCTCGGTCGCGATGAATGTACCCCTTTTCATTAAGCCTCGTTACGATGGCTGTGATCGCACTCTTATTGACGCAGAAGGCTTCCGCCAGTTCTGTCGTCGTGCAGGATCCAAATCGCTTAATATAGCTCAGTGTCATCTGCTGATCGATCGTTAGGACATCCTGTAGCTTTTCTTTTACGAGAGAACCAAACCTTTTGTTCACGGTAAATGAAGCCGCTTCATATCTGCCAAATATGGTTTGCCATTTTCCAACATCCATTCTATTCACCCGTTTTCCGTCTTAGACTAATAACTAGTTCAAGAGTTGAACTGTTCACGATGATAACTATATGACAGAATAGAGCTCTGGTCAAGTATGCTGAAAACTGAAGTTCGATTGAGCAGGACAATACTTCAACGCTCAATAAAAAAAACCGCCCTGCAGACAGGACGGTCCATAAAAATGTTTATGCAATATTTTGTGCTTCCGTAAATTCAGATTCGATCTCAGCCGACGGTTTAGCTGTCATCAAGCTGACTGCGACGATAACGGCGGAGCAAACGATGAAGCCTGGAATAATCTCATAAACTGCTTCAAATGCCTTGATCTGCTCCCAGATAATAACGGTCAGAGTTCCAGAAAGCATGCCATAAAAGGCTCCCCATTTCGTCATCCGCTTCCAGTACAGGCTTAATAGCACAACTGGCCCGAATGCTGCCCCAAATCCGGCCCACGCATATCCAACGAGATTAAGAATGGTTTTATTCGGATTGAGTGCAAGGACCAAAGCGATCACTGAGATCGCCAATACAGAAAGGCGTCCAACCAACACTAGTTCTTTGTCTGAAGCTGACCGCTTAAAGAACGCTTTGTAAAAGTCTTCTGTGACAGCACTTGATGTGACAAGCAGCTGTGAGGAGATCGTACTCATGACCGCTGCTAAAATAGCAGCCAGCAGGAATCCGGTAATGAGCGGATGAAAAAGCACATCGGATAAGACGATAAATACGGTTTCTGCTTTTTTTTCACCAAGCGATCCACCGTTCAGATTGAAATAGGCAATACCAACCAGACCTGTGAACATCGCTCCACCTATGGAGAAAATCATCCACCCCATACCGATCCTTCGGGCGCTTTTCATCTGTTTAACAGATGAAATCGCCATAAACCGGACGATAATATGAGGCTGTCCAAAATACCCAAGACCCCAGGCTAGAAGAGAAATGATTCCGATCAGGCTTGTCCCTTTAAAGGCGTCAAGCAATTTCGGATCGATCGATTGAATTTCTGAAAAAGTCGGCCCTGCTCCGCCAATTTCAAAGATGGTTACAACCGGAACGAGGATTAACGCAACAAACATGATCGTTCCTTGAACAAAATCCGTCCAGCTGACGGCCAGAAAACCGCCAAACAGTGTATACACAACGACCACACTGCCTGTCAGCCAAATTCCCCACGTGTAATCGAGATTGAATGCCGTCTTAAAAAGCTCTCCTCCTGAAACCATTCCAGATGAAGTATAAAACGTAAAGAAAATTAATATGACCATTGCTGATGTAATTCTTAAAATTCGGGATGTATCTTTGAACCGGTTCTCAAAATAATCCGGTATAGTGATGGAATTATTCGCGATTTCCGTGTACGTTCGCAGACGCGGTGCAACAAACAGCCAGTTTAAATAGGCACCCGCTGTTAAACCAACGACGATCCACCCTGCACTTAAGCCGGACACATACATTGCTCCCGGAAGGCCCATGAGCAGCCAGCCGCTCATATCAGATGCCCCCGCACTCAGTGCCGTGACCGCAGGCCCCAGATCCCTGCCTCCCAGCATATAATCGGATAAGTTCGCTGTTCTGCGGTAAGCAAACCAGCCGATCAGCAGCATCCCGGCCATATAAATGCCGATGGACACGATTACCCCATATTCCATTGTTTCTCCCCCTTTATCCCCTTTTCCCACTTCTCTCTGTTAACGCTTACAGTCGCAAGCAAGTTTCGATATTTTTCAGCTTTAGGCTTGATATATTCGTGACTGAAAAATAACTCTACTTAAAAATTTATCACAGCAATAATGTTTAAACAATGCTTTTATTTAGTCACCATTTGTGTTTAATGCTTGTCCGAGAAGACAAAATAGAGGCCAGCAAACATCAGCACGAGTCCGATCATCCTTTTATACGTAAAATGGAAAGGTGCGTTGCCAAACCAACCAAAATGGTCAATGATCACACTCATGATCAGCTGGCCAATGATGACAGCCGTAATGGCACTCGTGACTCCAATCTTCGGTACAGCCAAAATAACAATAAAAACATAGATCGCCCCAAGGATGCCTCCGATCAGATTCCACTTCGGCACGTTCCCTACCGTACTGAGGCTTCCGTGTCCCCAGATCATCATAAAAATAAGGAGCATTACGGTTCCCGTAAAAAAGGAAACGAAAGCACCTTCGATCGACCCTATCTTCTTTCCAAGCGTTCCGTTGACAGCAGCCTGCATGCTTTGCCCCATACCGGAAAACAAAGCAAGCAGGAGAACGATCACATTAGCCATAGCATTCTCCCCTAGCATGTATTTTAATTAATATCGCATATGTACATTACTGTCAGCTTTTCTTTCCAACAAAAAACACCACACATGAGGTGGTGTTTCATTATTAATCTGGCTTGAAAATATAGTCGACAAGTTCTTGAAACCCACTTACATTGTCAGTCAACAGGAACACCGGAAGAAGTAAAATGGCGAAGAGCACGAGAAGATTAGATCCTATTACGCGAACAACTATCTTTTTAAAAGTATTCATTGTTCTCACTTCCTTTTCAATGATTATAACGCCTGTCGCCTAAACAGTCAAAATATTTCGTGAAGTATTTTTGATGGATATCTGTAGTTTATTGAGCTGCCCTGACTTCTAGAAGCAATTTGTTTCAACTGTCCTTCATTACATACCCTTTTAATTTTAGATAAAACCAAAGGAAGGCATCAGTACGCTTTTGCCCAATAGACTAGCTGCTCCGCTTCCTTTCCGCAGCATACGCATGTTTTGGAAATTTCCTCCTGCTCAAAAGGCATGCACCGGGAAGTGGCGCCAGTTTCTTCTTTTATTTGATCCTCACACTGCCGTTCGCCGCACCACATCGCTTTAATAAAACCAGGATTCGACTCCAGCACCTGTTTGAACTCATCCATTGTGCGGGCAATGTTCGTTTTTTCCTGGCAATGTGCCTTCGCTTTTTGCAGCAGGCTCTTTTGAATGTCTTCCAGCAGAAACGGAATGTGTGTCTCCAGCTCCTCAAGGGAAAGAACGATCTTCTCTCCTGAATCCCTGCGGACCGCAACCGCCTGCTTTTTTTCGATATCCTTTGGACCGATCTCAATTCGAAGCGGTACGCCCTTCATTTCATGCTCGCTGAATTTCCAGCCCGGCGACTTATCGCTCTCGTCAATTCCTGCTCTTGCTTTTCTGTTCAGCCGGTCTTTAAGCTCATGGGCCTTGTCGAGCACCCCTTCTTTATGCTGAGCGATCGGGATGACCATCACTTGGACCGGTGCAATCTTTGGAGGGAGAACAAGCCCTCTGTTGTCTCCGTGGACCATGATCAATGCTCCGATCAGACGAGTTGTGATTCCCCAGGAGGTTTGGTGTACATGCTGAAGTTTTCCTTGCTTATCGGTATATTGAATGCCAAACGCCTCCGCAAATCCGCTCCCCAGGTGATGGGAGGTTCCAGTCTGCAGTGCTTTACCATCATGCATCAGGCTTTCGATTGTCAGCGTGAATTTCGCTCCGGCAAACTTTTCCTTGTCTGTTTTCCTGCCGCGGAGAACAGGAACTGCTAAGTGCTCTTCACATACGTCGGCATACACTTCAAGCATCCTGCGGGTTTCCTCTCCCGCCTCTTCATCTGTCGCATGGCACGTGTGCCCTTCCTGCCAAAGAAATTCAAGTGATCGCAGGAATGGGCGTGTCGTTTTTTCCCATCGCACAACATTTCCCCACTGGTTATACAGTTTTGGAAGGTCGCGGTACGAATGGATGATGTTGGCATAATGCTCACAGAAGAGTACCTCTGAAGTCGGACGAACGCAGAGGCGTTCAGCAAGCTTCTCCTCTCCGCCATGTGTGACCCAGGCTACCTCGGGTGCGAAACCTTCAATATGATCTTTTTCTTTTTGAAGCAGGCTCTCTGGAATGAACAACGGAAGATAGACATTCTCATGACCGGTTTCCTTAATTTGACGGTCGAGTTCCTTTTGGATGTGTTCCCAGATCGCATATCCGTATGGACGGATGATCATCGATCCTCTGACACTTGAATAATCGACGAGATCCGCTTTTCGGACGACGTCCGTGTACCATTGTGCGAAATCATCTTCCATGGCTGTAATTTCTTCTACCAGCTTTTTTTCTTTAGCCATCACTTTATCTTCCTTTCTATTGTAAAACCTGTAAAAAGAGCGCAAAAAAACCGATCCAACAAAAGGGATCGGGTATTGGTGGTACCACCCTGTTTTTTTCTGAAAGAAAAATAACATTCCATTCCCTTTTCCTCAGAAATTCGTTGTTTTTTCCTTAAAGAAATGGTTGCTTTCCTGGAGAAAATTGATGTTTTTTTCTATGGGAAAAACCCCCATTCTACTCATCCTTTTCAACGTTTTTTCGATCTAAGATTAAGAAATAATATATTCATTTTTCTGGAAAAAGTCAAGCGCCGCTGCAGAACAATGATGGACTGCATCAAACATCGAGCAGGAAGGTTATACTGTATACAAATAAGGCTGCTGAAAGGTTTCAGCTTCAGCCGTTTTGGAAAAAGAATAATAAGATGATGTTAGAAAGGAAAACGCCAGTGAGAAAAGGATTGGAAGTCTTCTTACGTCTTGGACTGACGTTACAAGTAATGAAAACAGCAATCGCCGCAGCAATCAGCTGGATGGTTTCCTCCCATTTATCACAAAATGACTATCCATTTTTTGCTCCGATGGCAGCTGTCCTGACGATGCAGGTCACGATTGCCGGATCGATGGAAAAAGCCATCTACAGGGTCAGCGGTGTGATCGGCGGCGTAATCATCAGTATGCTGATCGGATACTTTTTAAAATTGAACGCTGGTTCCATTCTTCTTGTCGTATTGATCGGGATGGCGGTGACGACCGCCTTCAAAATGCCGGCTCAGGTCACCTCCCAGGTTTCTGTAAGTTCAATCCTTGTTCTAGCCTTTGGTCAGGGTTATGCTCTCAGCCGTATTATTGAAACGATCATCGGCTCTGCGATCGCTGTGCTGACCAATGCTCTGCTTGTACCGCCAAACACCATACCCGCCGCCGAAGAGCTGCTCTTAAAGTTATCTAAAAAGGCATCCATCACATTAAAAGATCTTGTTCTTCTATGGGACCGGTCGCTTTCTCAACGCCGGGAGATCCAGCAGGAGGTAAAAGAACTGACAGAACAGAACGAAAAGGGGATTGAAGCTGTCGTTCTTGCCAGACAGAATCTCCGATTTACCCCTTTCTTTACGAAACGGCGCATCCGGCTGGAACACCTGGAAACCGGAATAAAGCATCTCAATCATATTACACTGCAGATCCGCGGCATCGCCCGCGGGATACGTGATCTGGTCATGAGTCTTGATGACCATGTCGCCTCTGAAGAAATGACGCAGTTGAATTTAGCCATTGAGCATACGTCACTCTGTGTGGCTCATTACGGAAAGACGGTCATTGATCCATCTGCTGAAAATCTGTTAAAACTCATCTCCAGTATAAAGGAAGCACAGGAAATTCAGTCTCATTGCCTCGTAATCCTGAAGCGTTACGAGTCACTGACGATCCTTAGGGATGTCGGGGCGATTCTTACCGATTTAAACCGGATCCTAGAAGAGACTGGCGGGCAAACAATCGTGAGTACCGGAAGGGTGTTTAAATAAAAAGAGAGAGGTCCCCTGCAAGGGATCTCTCTCTTTTTTTACTTCCTCATGGAGGCAGATTTTAATTGTTCGTACTGCTCCATTACCGCTTCAGACAGGGCGGAACCGGCTTCAATTCCGGTAAACTCTTCAATCGCCTGTTCCATTCCTTTTTCATGAATTGTTTCCTGTATCTTTACTGCTTCTGGATCTTCCTTATAATCATAGAGAAGAGCTGAAGCAATTACTCTTGTTAACGTAACTGGAATATCGCCTGTAAGCTCAAGAAATTGAATGGCAGGGCTGACGAGCCGGTCTGCAGGTCCGAGCTTACGGATTGGAGAACGTCCAACTCTCGTTACCTCGTCCGTGATATAGGGATTCACAAAACGATGCACAATTTTTTCGATATACTGTTGATGTTCATCTGGGGCAAAGGCATATTTACTGACGAGCATGCGTCCTGTTTCCTGCAGGGTTTGCTGGATCAGCGCTTTGATTTCTCCGTTGTTCATCGCTTCATCGATGGTTCTCATGCCGGCTTGATACCCGATATAGGCAGCAGCTGCATGGCCGGTGTTCACCGTGAACAGCTTTCGTTCAATATATGGTTTCAAATCCTGTACATATGTGATGCCTTCCACCTCTGGCCTTTTGCCGATGATTTTCGTCTCATCGACAGCCCACTCATAGAAGGGTTCAACTTTAACCATCAGTTTATCTTCATTGGACTGATTGGGGACGATGCGGTCGACCGCTGCATCCGGAAATCCAAAGCGGGATTCAAACAGCGGCTTCTCGTTCTCTTCCAATTTCTCAAACACTTTTTCTTTTAACAGCGTACTTCCGCCGATCATATTTTCACAGGCGATAATATTTAAAGGCGCATCACTTTTTTCTATCCTTTTTCGCAGTCCTTCCGCAATGGAGCCAGCGATAAACGGAAGAATGTTCGGCCCTACTGCAGCCGTTACGAGGTCAGCCTTTGCGATAAGCTCAACCACCTGTTCTGGATCGTTTCCGCTGTTCACCGCCGAAACATTCCTGATGATGAGCTCTTCCTGGCTTTCATCTGCATGCACAACAGCATACTGATTCTTTTCATTCAATAAATCTACGAGCTCCTGGTTCACGTCTACAAATACCGTTTCATAGCCTGACTGAAACAATAGATTGCCAATAAATCCCCTGCCGATGTTACCCGCTCCAAAATGTACAGCCAGCATTAGATTTCACCTTCAAAGTAAGCCAGGATCTCTTCTTTGGAAGAGGCATTTACGATTCCCAGGACGTTATCTTCTTCAGAACAAACAATAGCAATTTTCGAAAGGATCTCCAAATGCTCGTCTCCTTTTCCTGCAATACCGATGAGCAGTTTCACTTCATTCCCTGGCCCAAATTCCACTCCGCCCGGCACTTGGATAATAGCGATCCCTGATTCTTTGACCGATTGCTTCGCATCCTCTGTTCCATGCGGAATGGCCACAAAATTCCCCATATACGTTGAGGTCAGCTGCTCTCTTTCCAGCATTTTTTCAATATATTGCGGTTCCACATATCCATTTTCCACTAACAGGCCTCCGGTTAAACGGATCGCATTGTCCTTGCTGTCCACTTCCGCATTTAATAGGATGTTATCTTTCGTTAGCACTGATGTCATATTATCCTCTCCTTAATTCTGTTAGTTTTTCTTTATAAAACTGATCAAGCTTATCTGCCAGATAGGATGATATTTTCTTTTCATCCTTCGATTCGAACAGGGCAATGCTCTGTTCATTCTCAATAATGATGGAGCTTATAAAGCTCAGCACCTCCAGCCCCTGACTTGAATAATCGCTTGGAGCGAGCAGAAGGAGCATACTGTCAGCTTCAATGACGGTCTGATCCATGGCGGGTACCGTAACAGCCTCCTCCAGGCTATAGATGGTGAAGGAAGGTTTAACAATCTGTTCACTCCGTGCATGGTAAAGGACAAGCGCGGTATTCGGTACCCCAAGGCCTCCCAGCTTCTCTCGTTCAAACAGTGCAGCTGCCACCTGCTCGCCGCTTTGCAGGACACCTTCGGCTGCTAAGTCTTCGCATGCTTCCTCAAGGATGCTTTGAACCTTAGCCGGACCATTGACTCGTGCCAGTTTGAATCCTTTCAGCACATCCACAATGGCATCCGTATACTTCTTGATCCCTTCCAGCCCTTCCAGAAGCTGTTTGGGGTCCTGTTCCCTCTTATTGGTTTCCTGCAGGACCGGGCGTTTCCCTTCCGGCTGTGCTCCGGCACCTTCTGCAATGTATCGCTTCACCTTCTGAATCTCTTCCTGAGAAGGAATGGGGCTGAGAACAATATAGGGCCGGTGGTAATCCGGCAGATGAATGGTAGAAATGACAAGGTCAAACTCGTCCGGGTTCATCTTGTTCAGTTCAAAAACAGATACATTTTTCAGTTCCTTTAATTCAGGTACTTCCCGTTTAAGTCTGGTCGCAAGCATCTTAGACGTGCCGATTCCTGTAGAACAGATGATCAATGCTTTTAGCCCTGCCTCATGGCGGCCTGTCATCAAAGCGGCACCAAAGTGCATAACAAGGTAGGCTACTTCCTCATCAGGAACATGCAGATCATGAAATATAGCGGCGGTGCCGTCCCGTACGATATGAAACAGCTCTTCATAATCCTTTTTAATCTTGGGCATGAGCGGATTGGAGATCCCCATGTTTTGCTTGATCCGGTACAGCGCCGGTTTTAAATGAGTGACAAGCCCCTGAAACAGGGAAGCGTTTTCTAAAAGATCCGTACCGGTTTGCTCGCTCACATACATGATCAGGCTTTTCGCTTTTAGAGCGGTTTGAAAACTGGATTCTTCAAGCAAATATTCTTTGTCCCGCCGCAGCTTCGCCCCTTGCAGATGCATGGTGATATAGCCGACCTCTGCTTCAGGTATGTCCGCATGAAAAACGTTCTTCAGCTTTTCGATGATTTTCTCTGCAGCCTTAAATTCTGGTGTCAGCTTTAATGTCTCAAGAAAAGCCTCATCCATATTGATGTTCTCCCCCTGCAAAATCCGTTCGATCGCCAGTGTGAGATGGACGACCAAGCCGATATATGCACTGTCAGCGATCGGATAGGGGAGCTCCTCATTCACTTCTTCAATTGCTTTCTCTACCATTAAGAGCCTGTTCTTTTCCACCAATCCCAATAAACGTTCCGATATGGAATCCGTCGTATGAAGTGATTTTTTCTGAATGTTTTCTTTCACGAGTGACAAAAATTCGGTTTCGTTAAGATTCTGGGCGATGATCTGGCTCATTGCTCTTCGTTTTGCTTTTTCATCTCCAGTGATCTCTACCCCATATCCCCTTTTCCTGACAAGGTTCAGATCAAACTCGGACAACCTGCTTTCCAGCTTGGTTAAATCATTGCTGATCGTAGCGATCGTCACGTTTAAATCATGTGCCAACGAGACAAGCTTAACCGGCTCCTTTGCCTCCAGAAGGGAGCAGAAAATCATAGTCTGCCGTTCTTCAGGTGTGTACTCGTTATAAGACAAATGAAACAACGAAAGCTTCAGGTCTTCCATCCGTCCCTCTTCACCGGCGATCTGTATGCCTACTCCTGATTTTTTGATAAGCTCCAAATCAAACTTTTTCAGTGTATGTTCAAGTTCCTTCAGATCACGGTGGATCGTCCGGGTGCTCACATCAATTTCATCCGCAAGATCCTTGACCGTGATTTCTTCTTTTTTAGATAATAAGATTTCAACTATTAGCCTCTCTCTTGCAGATATATACATGTTCTTTCACTCCACGTTAATGACAATATTTAATTTGTATACCCTTAATGCAATCATAAATCCCGGCTGGCCCACATTACAACGAAATAAAAAGCTGATTTCGTCATGATCATTGTTGCCATGATTTAAAAAGAATAGAAAAGTCCGATTCCTGGGAACCGGACTTTTCGTTTACTGCAAGCTTTTGGCTGCTTTCAACTTCTCAAGCAGTTCCTCATATTTCGGTGAGTTTAAAAAATTCTCCACTGAAATATGTGTTGCGCCCGGTAGTTTAGCCTTTGCACGATCAGTTAAGTCTTTGTGTGTGATGACCACGTCTGCATCAGCTGGCAGATTGGTAATCGAAGTATTGGAAACGGAGACATCAAGCCCCGCTTTTTGAACTTTATTCTTTAAAATAGAAGCGCCCATCGCACTTGAACCCATACCTGCGTCACACGCAAAAATAATTTTTGAAACGTCTTCATACTCGTTCTTTGCATCCTGCGTACCTTCAGCCACGGCAGGTGCTGCTGTTACTGTGCTCTCTACTAACTCATTCAGCAGCTTTTCGTATTTGGGACTGTTTAAGAAATTTTCTACTGAAATATGTTCAGCGTTCGGCAGTTTTGCTTTTGCCCGGTCGGTTAAATCTTTGTGCGTGATGACGATGTCTGCATCAGCCGGTAAATTCGTTATCGATGTATTGGAAACCGATACATCCAGCCCTGCTTTTCGCGCTTTATTCTTTAAGATCGATGCGCCCATCGCACTTGAACCCATGCCTGCGTCACAAGCAAAAATGATCTTTTCAACGTTTGCACGGCTCTTTTCTGCAGCAGGTGTTTTTTGAATTTCAGTTTCTTGCGGTGCTTTCGGCTGAACAAGAGATGAAGCACGGCTTTCTTTTCCTTTAAGCGCAGATGTTTTTTCCGCTGCTTTTGTTAAGTCGTCTTCATCCGTTTGTTTGGAAGATTTTAAGATGACTGAAGAAATCAAGAAGGATACGGCTGTCGCTATTAAAACACCAGAGATGATGCCAAGATAGTTCCCTCTCGGTGTCATCGCAATAAGAGCAAAGATACTGCCTGGTGATGGAGCCGCTACCAATCCTGCATCAAACAGCAAGAAGGTAAATACCCCGGATGCACCGCCTCCGATTACCGCTAAAAGCAGGAGCGGACGCATTAGGATATACGGGAAGTAGATTTCATGAATCCCACCTAAGAAATGGATGATAGCCGCCCCCGGTGCCGTTTGTTTGGACATTCCTTTCCCGAAAAGTATATAAGCCAATAAGATACCGAGACCCGGTCCCGGATTCGATTCGAGCAAGAAAAGAATGGATTTTCCTGCTTTAGAGGCTTGCTCGATTCCGAGCGGACTTAAGATTCCATGGTTGATCGCGTTGTTTAAGAATAATACTTTTGCCGGTTCGATAAAGATGCTGGCTAAAGGAAGCAAGTGGGCATCCACAATCGCCTGAACCCCTGCAGCCAATGTTTTATTTAACGTTAATACAACTGGCCCGATTCCTTTATAGGCTATGGTGGTTAGAATTGCGGCAATAATCCCTGCGGAAAAGTTATTTACGAGCATCTCGAAACCGGATCTCACTTTTCCTTCAAGCAATTTGTCAAACTTCTTAATGGCATATCCGCCGAGTGGCCCCATGATCATGGCACCTAACAGCATTGGAATGTCAGCCCCGACAATAACCCCCATCGTTGCTGTCGCACCGACGACCCCGCCTCGCAGATCATAAACAATTCTTCCGCCGGAAAACCCGATCAGCAGCGGCAGCAAGTAGGTGATCATCGGGCCAACCAGTTTTGCCATATCTTCATTCGGAAGCCATCCTGTTGGGATGAATAGGGCAGTAATCAGCCCCCAGGCGATAAATGCCCCAATGTTCGGCATGATCATTCCGCTTAAATGACTGCCAAAGCGCTGTATTCTTACTTTAACGCCTGTCTTTGATTGTTCAGAATTCGCCATATCTATCGTAACCCCTTTCTAAATGGTACTGTTCGATATTTCTATAGGTCTTATGCTCTAATAATAAAGCGTTTACACACCATTCTTCAATTTAAAGAAAAGGGTATTTTGTCATGAAACTTGTTGTCATCACTAAAACAAAAAAACTGCCCTCCTTAAATTCGGCTGGCAGCTCTTTATTTATTCTTTTGATTCGCCAGCCTAAGCTTTAAATGTTTCCCGCAGGTTCTCATGATTCATGGTCGTGGTTTCAAACGAAAAAAGACGGAAGACCAGTTGAACGAACACTCCAAGCCCAAACGCTGTCACCACTGTTCCCATCCCTAGCGGACCTCCCAGCAGCCAACCCACAAATGCAATGGAACATTCCAGTGAAGATCGGCAGACCCCAATGGGAAGACCGGTGCGCCTGCGGATCGAGACCATGAGTGAATCACGCGGCCCCGCTCCAAAACCGGAGCTTATGTAAAAATAACTGCCCAGTGCTGTGGTGAACAACCCGAGCATCAGCATACCCAAGCCGCTGGGCCAGCCCAATGCCGTCCGCAGTATATCGGTCCATAAAATGAAGTCCATGAATAATCCAATCAAAGTCATATTGGCCAAGGTGCCGATTCCAATTTTCTCTTTCAGAAGGATGATCAATCCAACAATAACCACACTGACTAGAACGGTGGCTTGCCCGATGGTCAATGGCAGAAAGTTGGTTAACCCTGCTTGAAACACTTCCCAAGGACCAAAGCCTAAATTGGCTTTCATAACGAGCACCGAGCCTAACGCAAATAAAAAAAGACCAGACAGAAGCCGTAAGATTCGCAGTGATTTTTTCATCTCTTTGTGTCCATTCCCCTTCTCCAGATAAGATGCCTTTTTATTCCAAGCCATTCCATCCTTATGTTACCATAAAAATATTTACTCTAAGTATACTCTAATAGGAGATGTGTAATTTGACCAGAGCACTTTTACATATCAATAGAGTTTTACTTGGTTTAATTTTCCTTATTGCAGGTGTGAACGGATATTTTGTTATCGTGGGGTTGGACCCTTTTATCGAAACAAGTCCTGAAGCAATGGATATGTTCCAATTCCAATACCTCTTAGTGTTCGAGAAATCATTAGAAGTTATATGCGGAGCTTTACTATTGATCAATCGGTTTGTACCTCTGGCCCTTTCGATGTTATCCCCGATCATTGCGAACATATTCTTACTTCATTTGTTTGTTAATCATTCTTTACTTGCTTTAGCGGTTATACTTGTCATTCTTCATTGTTTTATGTTGTTTATATACAGGAAAAATTTTACCAGCATCTTTGAAAAAAAACCGCTCCCATAACCGGTTCATCTAAGCATTCAAAAAAAGACCGCTCCCCAGGGGAGCGGTCTTTTTTGAAGGTTTTCTAATTATTCTACTGTTACACTTTTCGCAAGGTTACGCGGCTTATCAACATCGCAATCGCGGTGAAGCGCTGCATAGTAGGCCAACAATTGAAGCGGTACTACCGATACGAGCGGAGTAAGGTACTCATGTACTTCTGGAAGTACGATGCGGTCTCCTTCATCCTTCGTTGCTTCTGTACTGATCACGCAAGTGTCAGCGCCTCGGGCTGCTACTTCTTTCACGTTTCCGCGGATGCTCAAGTTTACATGTTCTTGAGTCGCTAGGGCGATAACAGGAGTGCCTTCTTCAATCAAAGCGATCGTACCGTGCTTCAATTCTCCTCCTGCAAAGCCTTCTGCCTGTATATAAGAGATTTCTTTAAGCTTAAGAGAACCTTCTAAGCAAACAAAGTAATCAACGGCACGGCCGATAAAGAAAGCATTGCGTGTAACGGAAAGGTATTCTTGTGCTACGCGTTCCATTGTTTCTTTTTGGTCGGTCAATGTTTCCATTGCGTTTGCCACGATCGCAAGTTCTTGAAGCGGGTTGAAATCCAACTCAATGCCTTGAGCACGTGCAGTGTCCACAGCGAGGATCGCAAGGACAGCAATTTGGGCAGTATAAGCTTTTGTTGACGCAACGGCAATTTCAGGTCCTGCATAAAGGTGGAGCGTGTGATCCGCTTCCCTTGAAAGGGTCGAGCCAGGAACGTTGGTAATCGTCAACGCTTTGTGGCCGAGCCTTTTCACTTCTACCAATACGGCACGGCTGTCTGCTGTTTCACCGGATTGAGAAATAAAGATAAACAATGGCTTCTTGGAAAGAAGCGGCATGTTATATACGAATTCACTGGCAATGTGAACCTCTACAGGAATATTCGCCATGTTTTCGATCAGCTGTTTCCCGACAAGTCCTGCATTATAGCTCGTTCCGCAAGCCACGATATAGATGCGGTCAGCATCTTTCATCGCTCCGCGAATGTCATCATCCAGTTTAAGATTGCCTTCTTCATTTTGGTACTGTTTGATGATGTTACGGATAACAAACGGCTGCTCATCGATTTCCTTGAGCATATAGTGCGGGTATGTTCCCTTTTCAATGTCACTTGCATCGAGTTCAGCTGTGTATGGGCTGCGCGCTACTTCTTTGCCTTCTAATGTTTTAATGGTATAAGTGTCACGAGTGACGATTACGATTTCCTCATCCATTAGTTCAACATATTGGTCTGTTTGAGAGATCATTGCCATAGCATCACTTGCTACAACGTTGAATCCGTCTCCAACACCGACCAACAGCGGGCTTTTATTTTTTCCAACATAGATGGTGTCTGAATCTTGGTTATCGACTAACGCGATCGCGTAGGAACCTTTGATGACAGAGAGTGCGTGGCGGAATGCTTCTTCCACGTTCTCTCCTTCGTTAACAAACTTTTCGATAAGCTGTACAACAACTTCTGTATCTGTATCACTTGCGAATTCAACATTCGGCAAGTATTCTCGTTTAACGTTTTCGTAGTTCTCGATTACACCATTATGCACAAGCGTGAAACGCTCTTCAGCGCTTTGGTGAGGGTGAGAGTTAACCTTGCTTGGCGCTCCGTGTGTTGCCCAACGGGTATGTCCGATCCCCATTGATGTTTCGACGGAAGGGTCAACGATCTCGCGCAAAATGGCGATTCTTCCTTTTTCTTTAAACACTTGAACGCCGTCGTTGTCGACAACAGCTATACCTGCTGAGTCATAACCGCGATACTCCAACTTTTCAAGTCCGCGAAGCAAGATTTCTTTTGCATCCTTATTTCCTACATAACCTACAATTCCGCACATTTAATTTATCCTCCCTTGGGTCAGGCCGAGCCTAAAACGGCTGAAGCCTGCCTCTGTAACAGGGGGACTGTGAGCGGGGCTCACAGCCCCACCTATGTTTCGTTTAGTTTTATTAGCCACTGCTTTTAATTTTGTCAGGAAGTCGCCTTGCCTGTTTTATTTAAAAGCTTACGAAAGTGACTGGTTCCGAGAGGTATCCGCCGAAAAATCGATGAACCTCTTCCTCGTCAACTATTTTCTCCCGTCCGAAAATAGTTCAGGCGCTTAAGTAACTAAGTTGACCGCTCTATCCACCTTCCCATTTCGAAGTAAATTCAAACCTAATGATATCTTGTTTCAATTGCATCGTCAATTGGTTGCTAAGCAGCTTAATAAATATTTAATAAAATATGCATAAGCGAACCAGCCGGTGATTCACTTATGCATAGGTTTCGTGCCTATCTTCAGGAATGAGGGTGCCTTTGTCTAGACAAGTTCCGCCTTGACAACATCAGCGATCTGATCTGCATAGATTTGGCATTGTTCTTTCGTTGGCGCCTCGACCATCACACGCACTAACGGTTCCGTTCCCGATGGACGGACAAGGACACGCCCGTTTCCGTTCATTTCTGCTTCAACCTTGTCGATGGCTGATTGAATCGTTGTATTGCCTTCGAGCTTCGTTTTATCAGCCACTCGAACGTTAATCAGAAGCTGCGGGAACTTTTTCATTTCATCCGCAAGCTCAGACAAAGGCTTCTTCGATTGCTGAACGATGCTTGCTAATTGAATGGCGGAAAGCATTCCGTCTCCTGTTGTTGTATGATCCAGGAAGATGATGTGCCCCGACTGCTCACCGCCTAGATTATAACCGCTCTTTCGCATTTCTTCCATCACATATCGGTCTCCGACGGCGGTCTGTACCGATGTGACTGCTTTTTCTTCCAACCCTTTATAGAATCCAAGGTTGCTCATTACAGTGGAGACGATCGTATCATTCTTAAGCCTGCCCTGTTCTTTAAGGTAGCTGGCACAAATAAACATGATCTGGTCGCCATCCACGATGTTCCCCTTTTCATCGATCGCAATCAGACGGTCTCCATCCCCGTCAAAAGCCAGACCCATGTCTGCGCCTTTTTCTTTGACCAGTTCCGCCAATTTTTCTGGGTGAGTAGAGCCGACGCCATCGTTAATATTTAAACCGTTAGGGCTGGTACCCATCGTTGAAATATCAGCTTCCAGGTCAGCAAACAGATGCGGAGCCAGTGAAGAAGTGGCACCGTGGGCACAATCCAGCGCGATGTGCATGCCTGAGAAATCTCCCGGCACTGTTTGTTTTAAATATTGAAGGTATTTTTGTCCGCCTTCAAAATAGTCTCCCACTGATCCGATATCGCCGCCTGAAGGCCGCGGAAGCTCGTCTTTCTCTTGATCCAGCAATGCTTCAATTTCCGCTTCCTGCTCGTCTAAAAGCTTGAAGCCATCCGCACCGAAAAACTTAATTCCATTGTCAGCAACAGGGTTGTGGGATGCCGAGATCATGACACCTGCCTGTGCTCCCAGTGCTTTTGTCAGGAAAGCTACACCTGGTGTGGAGATGACGCCTAATCGCAATACTTCAGCTCCCGTAGATAAAAGGCCCGCCACTAATGCTCCTTCCAGCATGTGACCAGATATTCGCGTATCTCTGCCGATCAGCACTTTGGGTTTTTTGGTTTCTTTGGTTAATACATATCCCCCAAACCGGCCAAGTTTAAAAGCTAATTCTGGTGTCAGCTCTGTATTGGCAACTCCTCTTACCCCGTCTGTTCCAAAGTATTTTCCCATGATTTAATTCTCTCCTTCAGTAATTGATTCGGTTTTCCCCTCAGCCTTCGATTGAGTAAAGGCTTGGTTATCGTTCGGCTTGCCAGTTGTATTGCCTTCATTTCCGCTATCACCGTTGTTATCTCCGCTTTCGGATGTGGATTGGTCGGTCTGTTGATCCGAGTCGGTGCTGGATTGTATGGCTTCGATCTTAATTTTGGCCGTCGTAAACTCCTTTTTCATTTGCAGGTTCTTGGAGTTTGAAACCTTGATAGAAACGGTATGCTCCCCAGACTCAAGATTGCTGACATCAACATATGCGGAAATGTCAGAAGCCGCCAGTGCATCGACTGCTTTTTTGCTTCCTGTAATGGTCACATCCATTGTTCCGTTCGGAGGGGATATGAAGGAAGCTTGCTGTTCAGGAGTGTCTCCCCTCATGTCGATAGGGATATCCTTAAACGTCTTTGTTTTAATGTCATTCTCCACATCTACTTTTACTTGTACTTGTTTTGGATTTACAGATTCCGTGCCTTCGGGAAGAGGCACATCGACGTCGATCGTTGAATCTTCTTTAATCTTGTCCAGATCTACGTTCACACCGCTTACTTCACTGACTTTATCCAGAGCAGACGATGGTCCTGTCAACGTAACTTCCTGCGGGTTCATCGTTATGCCGGCAAGGGTAAGCCCGTCTGGAAGACTGCCCTTTTCATCGAGAGTCAGCGGCACCGTTTTACTTGGTTTAGAAATAGGGACCGTCACATTGACTGACTTTGGATCAATCAGTACGTCCAGCAGATTTCCTTGACTGTCGTAAGCACGCAGAGGCAGCCTTGATTCCAGCTTATCCTTCGCGTTTGAAACATCCACTGATGCCCGCACGCTCGCGATATCGCCAATATAATCTTCTGGGCCGGTTACATACACACTTCTTGGCGAGTAACTGAGCTTTCCGGTTTCATAACCCTCCGGCAGCTTGTTCTTGTTCTTGATATCCACCAAAATTGGAATCTGTTTTGTTTGTTTCCGGTGAAGCGTTACTTCCACTTCCCTCGGCAATGGGACGGCTTTTAAATTTTCCGGCACATTTCTAATTTTTACAGGAACCTTTTTTGTACCAGGCCCCATTTTTGTAAGATCAATATAAACTTCCATCCGGCGATCTACTTTTAATGCTTTCGTCATCAGGTTGGATGAACCTGTCAGCTTAACATCCACTGATCGGGGCAAATCTGTCAGTACATACTTATTTTCATCAAAATAAGGGGTAATTGCAACCCCGCTTACCGTCTCACTTGTTTTGGACACGGAATTAAACAGCGATTGACGGTCCGATTGCTCCTGAGTTTCCATGGATAAAACAGTGTAAAGCATCAGTGCAAGGAGAAAGGCAATAATTTTTACAAACCAGTTGCTCTTAAGGAGTTTGTCCATTTTTCTTCCCCCTCCAGTTCCAACGTGATGAGGAAGAATTCCTGCTCGACAGCAGTAATTCTGCATTCAATAAAGTTTTTAGCATTTCCTCATTCAAGTTACGGTGAATTTCTCCATTCTTTGTAACGGATATGCCGCCTGTTTCCTCAGAAACAACGACGGTGATGGCATCTGTCACTTCACTGACACCGATGGCAGCTCTGTGCCTCGTGCCAAGTTCTTTCGATACAAACGGGCTTTCGGTCAACGGTAAATAGCAGCCGGCTGCCACGACCTCATCCTGTCTTAAAATAACTGCTCCATCGTGCAGAGGGGTGTTTGGCACAAAGATGTTAGTCAACAGTTCAGAAGACAGCTTTGAATGAATAGGGATGCCCGTTTCCACATAATCGGTAAGACCCGTCTCCCTCTCAAATGACATAATCGCCCCAATGCGGCGCTTCGCCATATAGCTTGTGGATTTTACAATCGCATTGATTGAATTTTCCATTTCCTCTTCATCAGCCAATCCCGTTCGGGAAAACAGCTTTCCCCGTCCAAGCTGTTCCAGCGCCCGTCTCAATTCAGGCTGGAAAATAATAATGATGGCCAATAATCCATATGTAATGGCTTTATCCATCAGCCAGCTCATGGTCCGCAGCTCAAAGAAACTGCTCGCCAGCCACACAGCTACAATGATTACAATCCCTTTAAGCAGCTGCACCGCCTTAGTTCCTCTAATCAGCATGATTAATTTATAGAAAACATAGGTAACCAGCAAGATGTCTACAATCTGGCTGATATAGTTACCTAAACTAAAACTTCCAACAGACAACATGACATCACTCCACTTCAGGGAACTACTCTTATAATGTTAATGTAGTGCAACAATGATCATAATTATTCGGTATCCCTTATTATAGCATATCCCAACCGCTCCGCTGAAAGCAGGAGGCTGGCTGGCCGGCTGGGTTTAGCTGTTCCATGAAGTCCCGAAAAAGTAAAAAGCCGTCCCTCGTTAGGCGGCTTTATAAGATCTTCATATTAGTTCGATGCTAAATATTATTTTTGTTCCTCTCCTGTAAAGAACGTTTTAAGATTATACCAGACCCATTCCACAACTTGGTGGATTTCCTGGCTGTCACCTGTGATCTGTCCTGCAGACGCCATATATTTTTTCCCTTTGATGACGACGACATCGCCATCAACCTTACCTTCTACTCTCACATCACCATTTTCCACGACAAGATCCCCCTTAACCGTCTTTCCTTTAGGGACAATGACCGTATGCGTGGATGGCTTGATCTGAACTTCGTCTGAGCCGGAAACGACAGACAACTCATTTCCCGTACTCCAATTCGCCATGACTGAACCGAACATTAAAATTAAGAACACGGCAGCGGCTGTCAGGACCGGATATCGCCTGATCCATTGAGCCGGCATCCTTTTCTTTTTCACAGCAGGGAGCTTCTTCATGACGTTCTCAGTAAACTGATCAGGAGCAACCACCGGCGCAGACTCCTTCATATCAGAAATGATCTCTTTCAGAGCATAATAGTGGGCTCTGCAGGCTTCACACACCTCCAGATGAAGGTTGAGCTCTTTCAGCTCCAGCTCTGTTATGTCACCATCCAGTGCTTTATCAATCAGGCTCATATATTGTTCTGTATCACATGACATTCGTGTTCACCTCAATTCTGCAACCTTTTTATACACCTTTTTCAACGCTTCCCTACCCCGATGGATCCGTGTTTTGACGGTCGGAACGGGCAAATCCATAACAGAGCTGATCTCTTCAAGCGAAAGATCCTCGACATATTTAAGCAGAATGGCTGTCCTGTACTTTTCAGGAAGTTTCATGATTTCCTGCTGGAGATGATCCCTCTTTTCTTTTTCCTCGACTTCCTCTTCCGGAAGAGGATCGGCTCCAGCCACCTGATTGTACAGTGTCGCTCCTTCAGTTCCTGGAATCTCTGCATCCATCGAGTAATCCGGTTTCTTCTTCCGCAGTTTATCAATACACAAATTTGTGGCGATGCGATACAGCCACGTTGAAAACTTATAGCTTCCGCTGTATTTATCAATGTTGATGTAGGCACGGACAAATGCTTCCTGAGCAAGATCCTCCGCCTCATGGCTGTCACCGACCATTCGGTAGCACAGCCGGTAGATCTTATCTTTATAGATTTCAACCAGGCCTTCAAACGCCTCCTGGTCTCCTGATTTCACCTGGGAAACCAGATTATTAATTAATGACTCCATTTCAATTTTCCACCACCAGTTGCGGTTCGTATTTTTCTACGTTTAGTATTCAAAAAAGTTTCAAATTCCATAAAAAATAAAGCAATTTTTATTTTAGCATGAAACATGCCACGCATAGACAAAAGTTTTCTACAAAATTTAGAAAACAAGTTTTATTTTGGATAATAGAGGGAATAGTGGGATTAAAGATCTTTTTAAGGAGCGTGTACTAATGGACCGCAATATTCTGCTGAGAGAAATTGAAGTTTCGCGAAAAAAAATGAATGAAATGTCAAAATTTATGCCATTAATCGCTGACGAAATTGTTGAAATCAGCCAACATATAGATGCCCTATTAAATGAATTCCAAAAAGCCAACGTAAAAAACAGCTACTCATAATAAATTGAGCAGCTGTTTTTATATTATCGATTATAATAATTTTTCACCAAACAATGACCCCATCAGCGCGACCGCCACAGTCGCTGTCTTGTTTCGTTCATCCAGAATGGGGTTAACCTCAACAAACTCAGCAGAAGTAATGATTTGAGACTCAGCCAGCATTTCCATCGCCAAGTGGCTCTCCCTGTAGCTGATGCCGCCAAGAACAGGCGTGCCTACACCTGGGGCATCACTCGGATCGAGCCCATCAAGGTCAAGGCTTAAGTGCACCCCGTCTGTTTTCTTGGAAAGGTACTCAATGGTCTCTTCCATGACCTTTGTCATGCCGATTCGATCGATTTCGTGCATGGTATATACTTTAATCCCGCGATCTTTAATTAACTCTTTCTCACCCTCGTCCAAAGAACGGGCACCGATGATCACGATGTTTTCAGGCTTCACTTTGTCTGCATATCCCCCAATACCCGTTAAGGATTCGTGCCCGATTCCTAAACTGGCTGCAAGAGGCATACCATGAATGTTGCCGCTTGGTGAAGTATCAGCTGTGTTCAAATCTCCATGAGCATCATACCAGATCACACCAAGATTATTATAATGTTGGGCAATACCTGCAAGGGATCCGATCGCGATGCTGTGATCTCCTCCAAGAACAAGCGGGAATCGATTTTCCGAAATCACATTGGAAACCGTCTCAGCCAGCTTCTCACTGGCGGTTGCCACCTCTTCAAGATTCTTAAGATTCGTTTCGATTGTTTCTTCGATTGTTCCTGGGCGGGCAATCTGAATATCTCCAAAATCTTTAACGCTATACTCAATATTTTCTAAACGTTCCACGATCCCTGCATATCGAATGGCACTTGGCCCCATGTCTACCCCGCGTCTCGTTTGCCCTAGATCCATTGGTACCCCGATAATGGTAATGTCCTTCTTCATCCTGTAGTAGCCTCCCCTTATGCTGCGTTTCAAAATTCTATAAATTCATTGTAGCCTGTCTATTCCGGTTGGTTCAACTGGACAGAATTTTGCATAGATATACCGTTTCGTAAGCGCTTTCCATAGGGGCAATGGATATTTATTAGGCCAAAGGTACTGTCACCATCAGAGCCCAAGGGATTTAAGGTTTTTGTAAAATAAAAAAAGCCCTTAGACATTCGTCTAAGGACAGTGCTTATTATGTATGGTGGAGCCTAGCGGGATCGAACCGCTGACCTCCTGCGTGCAAGGCAGGCGCTCTCCCAGCTGAGCTAAGGCCCCATATTGGAGCGGGTGATGAGAATCGAACTCACGACCAGAGCTTGGAAGGCTCTTGTTTTACCACTAAACTACACCCGCATGTTTTAACTTATTATTCTTTATTTCCACTGATCTCTTCTTTTATTCAGAAGTTCAAATGGTGAGCCATGAAGGACTCGAACCTTCGACCCTCTGATTAAAAGTCAGATGCTCTACCGACTGAGCTAATGGCTCGTATTGTAATTTTGACCGTCGGTTCCCTGTCTCTTCCTCTAAAGGTTAAAGCAAGACGTGTATCCGTCGAGACAACTCGCTGTTTAATCACGACGCCAAGCTCGTGACTGTGAGCTAATGTGTAAAATCTTTAAAGATAGATGGTGGAGGGGGACGGATTCGAACCGCCGAACCCAAAGGAGCGGATTTACAGTCCGCCGCGTTTAGCCACTTCGCTACCCCTCCACATAAAAAAAAGCTTCAGGTATTGCTATTGAAAATAGTGGTGCCGGCTAGAGGACTTGAACCCCCAACCTACTGATTACAAGTCAGTTGCTCTACCAATTGAGCTAAACCGGCCTGCCGTTGGAATTAAAGAATGGTGGAGGATGACGGGTTCGAACCGCCGACCCCCTGCTTGTAAGGCAGGTGCTCTCCCAGCTGAGCTAATCCTCCGTATTATAAATGGTGACCCGTACGGGATTCGAACCCGTGTTACCGCCGTGAAAGGGCGGTG
>NZ_JAUHLN010000010.1 GCF_030412265.1 Fictibacillus terranigra | reverse complement strand
TCACTTGTTAATTATTGTATCGATAGTAAAGATAATATCTAATTATCTTTACTCATCATAATTTCAGTGTATTTTCTTGTTTTCTATCCATCTGTAGTTTGCAACTACATGGGTTATTGGACGATGACCATCTGGTAATCGCAACACATGGCCCCTCTCCGACACAGCTTTATAAAACATGGCGGTATTGTCGAGCAGTTGTTCGGCTTAGTTGCGGGCGTCTCCAGCGATTCCTCTCTAATAAAAAAGCTGGAGAACTTGTCGGAATGTTTAGCAGTTCACTCTTCATTATCAACTGCCGATGTTGCGACACTATGTTCATGCTGGCCACACGATGATTGATAAAGATGCCAACGAAACCGGCTTAATTGACTTGACCGAAGCAAAAGTAACCGTGTGTCAATCGACTTTCCAGTACCAAGCCTTTGGACAAGAAGCCCTGGAAAAACTGATCAGCTATTACCGTGAAGCAGGAGGAATTTACTGGCCGGCCATGAAGGAGCAAATCATTGAACTTAAGGCAGCATACCTGTTGCGATGGCTGAGTTTGCGATCATCTCAGGCTTGGAAGAGTATGAGCAGATGGCAAGAGAATCATTGGAAGTGAGTAAAAAAAGGTAAATTATTTCTCAGGAAACAATAACCAATTTAATAAGTTCTACTCAGAGCTCTTATTAAAGAATTAAAGAATGGATAGCTTAAATAAATGCAAATTTCGCGCATGCCCACAATTAATGCTGATGGGCATACTTTTTTAGTTGATTTGGATGGATTGAAAAAAACACGCCTCTTTTTGTTTCTTTTGTGACTTTTATCGATCATATTACGTCTAAATAAGAAAAGAGTTAACAGTACGGGGAGGAGTGGTGCGCCGAAGGTTATATTAACTTCTTAATTCATCCAAACATAGTTTTTTGATTATGTCTAAAAAATTGGAAAGGGTGTATATTTTGAAACAAAAAAATGTTTTAACTCGACGCTTTATAATGTTTTTAACACTTGTATTTCTCATGTTCAATGGGTCAGCTTTTGCTTCTGCGGCTGCTCCAGAATCCTCGCAGTCTAAGCCCGATCTTTTGATCAGGAAAATTATGGGTTTAGCATATGAATCCCAACAATCGATAAACAGCGGACCTTTTTCTGTTGGTGATTCATTAAAGAAAGTCAAAAAAGCCTGGGGACCACCCGAGGATTTAAGTACTGTAGCAGCCAATTATTGGAGCCGGAATGTACGATTTCTCTATGACGATTCAACAGGTAGACAAACAATTACCGCCATTGAAGATTTTGATCCGCAGTTACAAACCATTCACTTATCTGATTTGAAGGGATTGATTGGTGAACCTGTAAGTGAAGTGGAACAAGAAGGAAATTACTATGTCACTTATACTGGTTATGCAAAATATAAGGTGGTTTTCGTGTTTGACAGCGCCTGGATTAACCCTGATCCAATATTGACTATGTATACGGTTGAAGTCGCAGATCAGTAATTCATTAGGAATCGTCTCTCAAAGGGGCGATTCTTTTACTTGGCAAAAAGCTGAAGTCTGAAAAAGAAATCTTCAGCTCTTTTTTTAAATCTTATTTAAATTTTTCATTCACCTTCGATCAGCTATTATACGGGCCATCCAGTTTCATTGCTCATCTATCATTCTGTCAGATCATCAAGATTTCGATGACTATGAAGTAAATAAAGAGTCGGATTGTGGGAAAATGAACATCGTTGCTTTGTAATTGAGATCATCCATCATATTCGTATTGATATACGGTACGTGAAATTATATTTTAAAACTATCCGTATGATGTTCGTTCTGTACTTCTTTGCTTAAGGTACCGCACCGTCTGAATGAATATAAGATGAGCAGGATTTTTATACCGTTTGGTGGAGCGTAATCATCCCTGAATGTTTAAGGAAATCGGATCGATCCTTCCAGCCCACATATAAAATTACTTTTGTTTTTGTATCCATGCTCACTTCCGTAAACGATTGTGTTTGTATGAAAGTAATATCTCGTTCCTATATAATTCATGCTCTTTAAAGGGGCACATTTTCAGTATATAACAGAAAAAAATGGGCAAAATTGAAAATAGCTCCGATTATAAGGGGCACTGAAAACTCTCTGAGCCATTAAGCGCTAGGATCCCCACCCTAGTGCTTTTTGGTTTTAAATAAACCTCCTTGCTCTCCCAAAAGAGAATTTTTCTCAAATAAGGGATGCATAGAATTATAAATTCACCTAAACGGATATGGATTCTTTTTTTGGACAAGATCATTGATGAGTTTATTTTCTCATATAGGAGTTACTCTATAGAAACAATTTTCCGCTTCATGTTAGGAACCATACTTGGTACTTCTTTTGCCTCACTTTTGTGGCTGCCAATTTATCCAAAGTGCTTGATCCGTATCTGGTCGTTTTAAATGCGCTACCTAAGGTTCCCCTTGGTCTTATCTTAATTGTCGCGCTGGGGACAAATTTCACGTCCATCCTCGGATGGGTATTTTCATTACCATTATCATTACCGTCATGGTGGTATATAAATGCATTTATAAAAGTAGAGAAAAATTATTCAAAGTTATCCAAACATTTAGCGTGGTTCGAAATTACATTGTTTTAAAGAAGTTATTTTGCCCGCTAGTTTTCCCACCATCATTACTGTCTTAAAAGTAAATGTGGGTCTGGCATGGGTTGGTGTGGATCATGGGGGAGTTTCTCGTCGCCAAAGAAGGCATCGGTTACTTGATTATATATGGTTTCCAAGTATTTATTTCACTCTTGTCCTGCTCGGACTATTCGTTATTGCGATCCTGGCCACCATTATGTTCCAACTCGTTGATATTCTTGAACGAAAACCGGTTATAAATAGTAAGAAAGAAAGTCCGTCTCTAATTACATTGCTTAATAAAGAAGAGGACACTCTTCTGGTTTTTACTTTTGACGGATAGCACCACTTTTTCTTTGATAAGTTCTTTTCCAGGTTCCCATCAAATATTCTAGATGATTCCAGTCCATTTCACTATTTTTTCGCCTTTTGTTTTTATTTTTCATCAAAATTAATCACTCCTATATTCCTTTAAACGTGCAGCATTGGTTTCAACTTGTTGATAATATGGGTTAATCGATCAGCATTTTTGTTGTATGCTCTTTGAGCATCCTTAGATTCGGTTTGCAGCGCAAACATTTCTAAATCGGCCTGACATTTTTTTAAGGAGGCTAAGAGTAATGGCTTTTCCTGAGGAGAAGGTACTTGGATTTTATCATCATAAAGATCCATCGTTAACTGGCCATATGAATCAACTTGAGCCAAAAAGACATTATCGAGAGAAACTCCGGCTTTATCTAGTTCCTCATTTAACCACCCTCGGTTTAATCCACGATTGGACAGGGGCTCATCTAAAATGTTTCCATCCATAATGACAGTTTGGGGTTCTTTTATAGGGGCAACTTTAATTTGAAGATCTTTTGCAGTAAGAGGCTGGTTTTCTTTTTTTAGTAAAACACTCAGATGTCCATTCGGCTCTAGTACAGCATATTCAACATCAGATACTTCAAAAACATTTTTGTTACGAAGCTGTTCTAGCAATTCATCAATGGTATATCGCTCCTTTTTTAAATTATCCTCCATTATTTTACCGTCTTTTATAATAATCCTTGCCTTACCCTCTGCAAAATCCCTTACTTTTTTACTTTTCAAGGAAACAAGTCCAATGGCAAAAGGAACCAACGACCAAATGCTCATACTAATGAGACCATGCATGATATTTCGTTCCAATCCCATCGTGACTTCCGCCGCAATACTTCCAATGGTGATCCCTGTTACATATTCAAAAAAAGATAATTGTGATAATTGTTTTTTGCCCAGGAACCATTTTGTTAATAAAAAGAGGGTGATCAAAAAAATAAAGGAACGTACAACAATATCTACCCAATCTAACATAACAATCTCCTTTTTATCGAGTTTCTACTTTCCTTTAAATTGTGGTTCTTCGAATTCAAGTTGTGCGATTCTTTTCTTTAAATCTGAAATCGCTTTTCCTACCTCTAACATACACTCATGAAATAATTTTTTTGCTTGGTCTTCAGTAGATTTTTGCGCTAAACTACTTAGAGTTGCTTCTGCCGCTTTTAAGGTTACCATACATTGTTTAACATTGGATGCTACTGTCATTTGCGCACCTCCCTTATCCTTTGGGTTTAAACAGCAATGCTCCTATCATTCCAAAAATGATGGCTGCGGATATACCCGCACTTGTTACCTTAAACATTCCGGTGATCACACCAATAATGCCATGTTTTTCCGCTTCTGCCATAGCTCCATCCACAAGAGCATTTCCAAAGCTTGTAATTGGAACCGTTGCACCGGCTCCAGCAAAATCCATTAAAGGCTCATATAAGCCCACCCCGTCAAGAATCGCACCCACGACAACTAACGTGGCCATTGTATGAGCTGGAGTCAATTTAAAAACGTCAAACATAATCTGGCCGATCACGCAAATCGCCCCACCAATGACAAAAGCCCAGAAAAAAATTGCCATTTACTCTTCACCTCCATATTCGATGGATACCGCATGAGCGATGCAAGGAATCGTTTCCTGTTGCTGAAAAGTTAAAGGAGATAGAAGAGCGCCTGTTGCCACGACAAGCATTTTCTTAAATTCCCCTTTTTTCATTCGATTTAATAAATGTCCGTAAACCACCGTTGCAGAACATCCACAGCCACTTGCTCCAGCCAGTACAGGTTGTCCTTCCCGGTAAATCATCTTTCCGCAATCTTGAAATTGACCCTTCTTTAAAGACAAACCGTGTTTATTCATTAAGTCGAGAGCGATATGATGGCCGATTTTACCTAAATCTCCTGTAACAATCAGGTCGTAATAGGAAGATTCTATTCCACGATCTTTTAAATGTGCCTCAATGGTATCTACAGCTGCTGGTGCCATAGCCCCGCCCATATTAAATGGATCAGATAATCCCATATCGACCACTTTACCAATCGTTGCAGAAGTCACGCGAGGTCCCTTTCCCTTGTCACTTAAGAGGGCACTTCCGGCTCCAGTTACCGTCCATTGGGCGGTTGGCGGTTTCTGCCCGCCATATTCTGTCGGGTATCGAAATTGTTTTTCCACCGCCGCATTATGACTTGCAGTTCCAGTCAATAAGTACTTCGCGCCTTTCCCATTAACGATCAATGCACCTAGAGCGAGACCTTCCATTGAAGTGGAACACGCGCCGAATAATCCTAAGTAGGGAGCTTCCAGTGTTCTACACGCAAAACTCGTCGACGTAATCTGATTAATAAGATCCCCGGCTAAAATAAATTGAATATCTTCTTTTCTTAGACCCGCTTTTTCAATCGCAGTGTCACAAGACTCTTCAAACAAAACCGTCTGTGCCTGTTCATAAGAATCTTGGCCGAGCCATAAATCTTCGTGAAGGAGGTCAAAGTCATCAGCGATTCGCCCATTGGCTTCAAAAGGTCCCCCGACTGTTCCGGTTGAGATAATCACAGGCTTATTTTCAAACACCCATGTCCGATGTCCATTTAACATTTAAAAACCCCCATATTGTATAATAAGGGTTTTAAGGATGGCAATAACGAATGCAGAAAATACTCCAAATAAAATAACGGAGCCAGCTAACTTAAACATGTTGCTGCCGACGCCCAGAACGAATCCTTCTGTCCGGTGCTCGATTGCAGCTGAGATGACGGAGTTTCCAAATCCCGTAACGGGAACGGCTGTACCCGCGCCACCAAATTGTGCCATCCGGTCATAGACACCAAATCCAGTTAACAGCATAGAAATGAAAATTAACGTCGCAACAGTAGGATTCCCTACGTTTTTTTCTGTGAAATCAAAATAATTGATATACATAAAGGAAATCAGCTGTCCTACCAAACAAATAAAACCACCCACGAAAAATGCTTTAATACAATTGGTTAGTACGGGTCGTTTGGTTTCCCTTTCTTCTTGAAATTTTTGATATTCTTGTTGAACAGGCGTTACTTCTTTGTTGTTATTAGCCATTGAAAGATTCCTTTCTACAAAAAGAATTTTTATGCTTCGTCCGTTGCTTTAGCTTTTATCTTTTGAAGTTCTTTATCAAGTTTTTTCGTGTTCATTTTCGGTTCATCTAATTTATTTTCCAATTCCCCAAGTTTTTTTAAGATCTTTTGATCGGTACTGACATACACTTTCAGGTCGGGAAATTGTTTCTCAAGCCGTTTTTTAATTTTCTTTCGTAGACTTTTTAACTGAAAGCGCTCCAGATGTTTTGGCTTTGCGGCCACAAACATCTCCTTATCAGAGTTTACTGCTTTAACATCGATGATTTCTTCCATAGAAAGAATCTCTTTTTTCGCCTTTTGAGAAGCAGACTGTTTGGTTTGGACATAGGCAATTTGAGTGGTTGAATTTTCATTCTTTTTTTTACTTTCCTCTTTCGGTTTGTTACAACCAGAATTCAGTAGCAGTAAAACCAAAAGAGGAATCAGAATAACCTTTGATTGAATTTTTCTCATGCGATCACCTGTTCCTGAAATATGTTATGTAAAGCAATTGGAAAAGGATGACATGATCACCCTTTTCACTGATTTCAATCCGTTTACTGTTGTTTATATTGTGGCTCTTCTTGTTCAATTTCTTGCAGACGCGGATTTAAAGAATCCACGATTGTCTGGGCTTGTTGGGCGCAGTCTTGAAACAATTGCTTTGCCTGCTGGTTTTCAGTATCAAGAGCAAAGGTCTCAAGACTAGCTTGAGCACTTTTTAATCCTGCGAGGGTTGTTTTTAAATTGCTTGCGACTGTCATTTGATTTCCTCCTTTAATTTGAACCAAAGTTCAAGCATTATGTTACCAAGTTTCTATGGGTATTATCCTATCCAAAATATGGTTTTTAGAAGTAAGGAATGATTTAAATTCTTCTGGATAAAGAGTTCCGTTGATATGTGATGGATATAGATTTGGCTTTACTTTAGCTGTGTTCTTTGGAGGATATATTTCAAGGACAATTAATTGTGAGACCGTGACAATTCATTGATAACAGAGCAAAATAAAAATATGACAACCATGGTTGAAAGAGAATGAATTTTTCTTTTACGATCAACAAGAGTGACAGTATGTTGAAATTCCATGAATGACATAAGAGAGAGTTTATATGAAAAAAGGAAATGTGAGAGATATCTTAGAGTATATGGGAGAAAAGGGGGCTATTTAGTGATTGATTTTTTCCCCTTTATTAAGAAAAGGGTAGGGTATTCCGAAATACACGGATAGTTAACCATAGGTATTATCAAGTGATTATTAGAAAGCTGCATTTTAATAAAAAGAGTTCATCCATTATATGTAAAAAACAAATCAAAGAAACCCAAAAATGGGTCTCTTTGTTGCAATTAACAGTTACTGCCCTTGTTGATTGCTAAGTTGTTGTTCTGCCATTGCCACAAGACGCTTTGTCATGTGGCCACCAACAGCACCGTTTGCTCGAGCGGTAGTATTTGCACCAGGTTGAACTCCAATCTCGTTGGCGACTTCTTGCTTCATTTGATCTAATGAATTTTGTGCAGTAGGTACCAAAGGTTTGTTGTTTGCCAAGATGCATCACTCCACGCACGATTTTTTGAGCATCGAGATACTCGTAATTATATTAACCCGATTCCACAAAGAACATGCGTATTTACTCATTAATTTTGTTCTGCTGTGGTCCTGTGTTCTTTATTAGCTCGTTAAAGGACAATAAACGTGATAAGACCATTTATAACGTTAGACTCCAATGTTTCTTCCCTGAATTAATTTTTCAAAACAATTTTAGTCTTATTAAAAACAACTATAAGACAGAAATCCGCTGTAAAATAGCTGAAATTGTATTGCCTCCTCTTTCGCGATTTCTACGATTGCCCTGCTGCATAATTACGCAATAGTTCAATTAAAAAAGGACAAGCTAGTTAACCTGAAGGAAATCCGGAAGCAATTCTACAAACAAAACCCTGAATTCGGCCAAATAAGCCTAAATTCAGAGTTTTTGTGTTATGCGAACGAAAAGGAAATAACTTCGTCCGTCACCAAAAACATATCTGCCGTTTCCCACGGTTTTCGTCCTCTCTCTATCCTATGTATCATTTGGCAAAGGGTGCCCACTTTTTATTTTCAAAACCCCATAAATACGTTGTACGATGTATATTTTGCATTGTAACGATCGCTGGGATATAACTTCTATTAAATACTGGACCTACATCTGGCCGTTCTGTATACCTACCAGCATTCAGCAGGTCGAATTGACGGAGAACCTCGAGATTGCCATTGACCGTATGCTTTCAGGGCATATCGACATTGACGGCATTCCGATGGCCGACAAAACGATTGAAGGGTTCATTGTCACTATCGTTCACGAAAACAACGGGCACCTTGTCATATTTTTACGAACATCCTAGCTGCTGTTTTTTATCATCTTTGATATATAAACTTTGCAGTTTCGAGGTTTACCATCAGATTTCTATACGTTCCATATATTGTTGGTTAAACGGGAGGAGGCTTGTTCTTATGAGAATATATGGCCAAAGGAGATTTATGGTAGACGAAGTAAGAATGGATTCTACGAACAAGCACTCGACCTGTTTTCAAATGACAAGAATGTCTCCCTCTCATTAATTGTACTTGTTTAATCCAAGGTGTTATTCATCATTGCAATTGAATTTTACCTTATAGTTTTTTATTTGCTGCAACGATCTCCTTAAAATGCAGATAAAGCCCGAAAGCATCAGTTATCCTCCTCAGGTTGTCCATTTTTCGACTATGATTAAAGTTGTATACTTGCGTAACTCTTTACAAATGTTAGAGGATAAAAGGAGGAATTTTTGTTGATGTGGATTTTCTGGTTATACATTATAAATACGTTCTTTATGTTAATCGTAGCGATTCGTGAGGTTCGCCGGCCAGCCAAGGCTTTGAATTGGTTGGTTTTCTGCCTCATTTTACCTATCATCGGTTTTGGACTTTATCTCAGTACTACAAATCCTGAACGTATTCGTCGAAAAAGATTGACTTCTGAACATCATGAAGAAGGGAAGTTGCCGGATTCATTTAGCCCCTCAGCCTCCCTCATCGCTCATGCGTTAGGGAAATTGAGCGTGCATGGACTTCGGGCCGGAAAAGTCCAAATACTATTAAACGGTATAAAAACCTATGAAAGGCTGTTTGAATCCCTACAGAACGCCCAAAAAAAGATTGATCTGGAATATTACATCTACCGGGATGATCAGATTGGCAGACGAATCACGGAACTTCTGCTCGAACGGGCTGCGGCTGGCGTGAAAATCCGCTTTGTGAGAGACGGTTATGGAAGCCGTCAATTTCCGCATCATAAAATCACTGAGATGATGAATGCAGGAGTTCAATGCCGGTCCATTTTTCCATTGCGCTTCCCTTGGATGTTGTCTCACTGGAATTATAGGGACCATTGTAAGATTGTACTGATCGACGGAAAGGAAGCTTTTACAGGTGGGATCAACGTAGGGTATGAATACACAGGTTTATAGTCAGATGTAGGGTGCTGGCGTGATACTCATTTGCGAATCACAGGCCAATCGCCTACGGATTTGCAGACTATTTTTGACACCCACTGGAACATCGCGGCGCCGGAGATAAAGTCAAGGACACAACAAGATCAACATAAACAACAAAACGGTCCAAAATCACAGAACAAGCCCAAACCGGTTAGGACAGGTCTTTCCGTAAAATCCGCACAATTGCGTACTGAGTTGGGCACATTAACTGCCAATGCAGACAGGTCAAGGATAGAACCGTTGCAGAAAGCGTACATTCAAACATTCGAAGGTAATCCAGGCGTTTCTACTCCAGTCATCCGGGAGGCTTACTTTATTTTACTGACACAAGCAATCAAGAGTATTGATATTACCACCCCCTACTTTGTACCAGATACAGATATTATCGTGGCGCTAAAGACAGCTGTGGCACGTGGTGTTCAAGTAAGATTGCTGGTTCCTCGGCACGTAGATCAAAAAATCGTAGGCCTAGCAAGCCCCACCTTTTACGGAGAGCTATTGGAAGCTGGGGTTCGAATCTACATGTACGATAAAGGATTGTTGCACGCGAAGGTTATGATTATCGATGGGGAGATTGCTGAAGTTGGCGCTGCGAACTATGATATGCGAAGCTTCCGCCTCGCATTACGAGGTGTGTGAAGTGGTGTATAGTAACGATGTGGCCAGGGAACTCACAGAGCAATTCGATCGCGATCTTGCTGATTCGGTGCAGTTGACCATGGAAGACTTACAGAAGCGCTCTCTTTCACAACGCATCATTCAACAAGGAGCTCGCCTGCTTTCTCCATTGTTGTAGCATAATAGCGATTTGAGACACATATAAAACCTCATCGTTAGGCGGCTGGCCCAAAATTCCCTGGCACTAGCCTAATTTTTTTCTTTCTTTATATAACATTAAATAATTTAAAATCACACCATCATTACTCATGAAATTTGAGTGGAGGACTCAATTACCGCATTGTCCAAACTGTTTTTCCACGTGTGATTTAACTAATTCGTAAACAGAACAGGTCGGGTTGAAGACAGGCCTAGGCGTTTCTAATCATTTTATTTATTAGAAAGTGATGATAACGTATAAACCGATCGCTTCTATGCTCTACTCCATTCCCTGTGCTCTGCTCCATAATCTACTTAACTTGTACGTGGTTCGCTTTAGTTTGGTTTTTTATATTCTAATTCCCTTGTTCCATACATAACAATACTATCAGTAGTATTCCCCTAATTCGTCTCCATTCTTCTTAGAGTGGAGACTTTTTTTCTGAGGACCCACCCCCGAACTTACTAACCCCTATGTACGTGAATCGTTGTAGCGAGAGGGGGAGAGCGTATTCTCCCCTTCCCTTGTGGTTTTCCGCATTATCCGACCGATATCCTCGGGGGCTATGCTGGTTCGGATGCAGCTAGTTGTATCATTGTTTGACTGGATATCCATTATGGAATAAATCAGAAAAATAGCAAGATATATTAGAAAGTGTCAGCTCAAAGTACCACACCCCCATTTTTTAGAGGGAGTGTTATGGAGGGCAGTTAAACCGCCTGTTCTGCAACGAGGGGATACCGTTGTAATCATTACCCCGGCAGATGCCAGTATTATTAACTAGGATATCGAACCTTAAGAATTCTTGGATTTAAGGTCGTACTTGGGAAACATGCGTATGCCTCGACGGCTCTTTTGCGGGGACAGATGAGAAATGCGCATCTGATTTGATGATGATGTTTTTCAATAAAGAGGTAAAATGAATCTTTCCAACAAGGGGAGGGGTATCGTGAATTCTTCCTTACCTGGGTCACATTCCAAAGTTTGATGCTGCTTGATTTTACTTCTGGAACGCATCATGGCTAACTTCAATACGGTAAACAATACACTAACGTTTCATTTGATTTTGGCACTACGAGTTCTTCCCCTAGACCCACTTTTTTAAAAAGCAGAAAAAGCCTCATCAAACTTGTGGAACATTTTCGATTTAACAATACATTTTTAGGCATTTAATTATCCCTGCATTATAGCGTTTCCGTTCCTAGCTGTATTTTATCACGACTCACCTTTGCGTTTTCTTAATTATCTTCACCTGGTTTGTAGGAATATGGCCCTTTATCCTCATTATGAGGGTTGTTTGTATCAATGTGCAGTGTCCCGGAATCGGTAATCGTCGCCAGGATAATGTCTCTTACAGTAGTACCTTTTTGCTTTACCCTCTTTAAAAGCCACTCCCTATCTAATTGCAGATACTTCAGGTTATGGTCGATAATTTGGCCATCCATAATGACTGGAATCGGAATGAACTCCTTTTTTACTTTTACTTTAAGATCTCCCGGCTGCACTGCCCTATATTTTGATTTTGGAATGACGCTGATCTGACCATTGTCTTCCATCGCCGCCAATGCGATATTCCGGGTATCAGTATGCCCATGTACCCGTAATTGTGCAAGCAGTTCATCCACTGGCAGACGTACCTTCCTTAAGCCTTTTCGGTCTATGTCCCCATTCCGGATGAGTACAGTAGGACTTTCATAGAGAATCCATCGTAATTTATTATTCATCGAAATAAACATTAAGATTTTATAAAACACCACAATCATAAACGTATACAATAGAGCTTGCCAAACACTATCCCTTTGAAGCGGCTGACTGATCACATTCCCAATAATTAAGATAAAAAGCATATCAAAACTGTGCATTTGAGATATAGCTTTTTTCCCCGTAAATCTTAAAAACAAATACCCAAACAGAAATATCATGAATGCTCGATAAACAAATTCCATAAGTGTCTCCTCTTTTAAAACGTACAATTATTATGGACCAAAAAAACAGTATTTCATACTTACTCACATAAGTTTTAACCCTTTCTTTATGAATCTTCACTTCAGTCATAAATTGAGGAAAGTGTTGATAGGGGATGGAACATTGTTTATACATTGCTGCCTAAGGTATACCGACAAGATTTCACATTTTATCCCATGGTCTTAGGTGGAAGTATGTTTCAGGCATTGCTTCACACGATGCTTCGCTTTACATCCTCGATTGGTCATCATATTTTATTGCGTTTAGCTTTGGCTTCATAAGTGAGAGACGCTTCAAGGAATGCATGGTTTTTAGTTGATGCCTGGGTGGTTTGTTGAAAGAGGATAATAATCGTATTTGATCATATTGTTTTAAATTTGAACTTCCTCTTTTATCTTTGAACAAAAAAGAATGAAAAAAAGAATATTTTTGCATCAGAAAAACATGACCTGTCTTCATTACGAGGATTTTTTGTATGAGTTAATGTGAGATTTTGATTATGTAAGGTGCCTATCCCGAAGCTTACGTTTGTCGAGCATTGGTTTTTACTGACAAAACCACCCATTGAGGGTGGCTCTGAAAATTGGACTTTTTTTAATGATATATTATATTTATAATCCAAAGTTATAAAATGGTGAACCCATTTGCAAATTAATGAACCGAGGGATTGAAGTACTCTCCCTAATGAAGATTCCAAGAATGATATGTACCCGGATCAACCTGATTCTAAGGAGACCATTGGTAATTATTCTGCATTCGGGATCAAACGATTAATCATTTTTGCGAATTCGTTTAAAAAACCAGAAACAGGTCTTCCATTTCTGGCACATTCCGGACATGCTTAAGCGCGCCATCGCTGAAGGAATTGAGGCCTCGTACGTTTCTTGATGGATACATGGTTTACCCAACAGCCCCTCATCCAAGCCATCACTCACCAAGGGCTCGATGTCATTTGCATGGTTAAAAATACGAAACAGCGCTATTTATACCGCGGGGAGTATTTAAAGCAACTCTATCGCTTACTGCACCTACTGGAAGGATGGATGGGATTCTGCATTCCATTCATACAGAGATGACAAACGGAGTCGAGGTTAAAATCGTATTCGTCCAAAATCGAAACAAAAAGAGAGACTGGCTTGCGATACTCAGTACCGACGGTACACTAAGTGACGAAGAGATCATCAAAATCTACGGGATCCGCTGGGACATTGAAGTCTTTTTTAAAACAACCAAGTCTCTGCTTAAGCTGCAGAAGGAGTTTCAAACACGTTCCTATGATTCTCTCATCAGCCATCCACCATCGTCTTTACGAGGTACCGTTCCTGGCAGAATCGCTGCAGTACAGATCAGCGAACACTTTGGGGGATGTTTTATGAATTATGCGACGAAATTCATGATCTTGATTGGGCAGAAGCCCACCAACAATTGTTTGGGCTTCTTGAAGATGCACTTGGAAAGAGCTCGAAGAAAATAAGGAACATGATTAAAAGTCAACTTCAGCAATGGATTACAGGTTTGCCCAACTATATCAAGGCTTATCTTCCTGTTTTAACATGCGAAAGTTGAGTTAATTAATATAGTTGTTCAAAAAAGCCCTCAGATTTAAATGATCTAAGGGCTTTTCGTATGCATTAAAAGGGATATATCAAATTTTTACGCTACACCGACTAAAAAAGGTACCTTGCTCTATTTAACCTCTGGGAAGGAGAGCATTACAATAAATCTTCCCCAATATTTGATTCTTCTAAATCAGGGAAATGCGCACTTTCTTGGAACAATACCCACTTACTGTTTTTTAACTCCGTATGTGATTATAAATGGCCAGCCCGGTATTTCGGTCATGAATGCCTGTCATAATTAAAGCTGGCGTTTTTATTGCTTTCAGACGGTCTGTTAGCGGGCATGGCACGGGACATTTTTGCAAAGTCTTCATCATTAGTCCTGTGTTTTCAAGACCGCTTTCTTCCCACAATTTCCGGTTGAATTTTGCAACTTCCTGATTTTCAAACAATAGCCGATCTACTGTATCTGTATCTGCCATGTCCCATACTTTTTTGTACAGTGTATTTATATCAAAACGTTCTTCAATCATCCACTGATGAATCTGTTTAGACAATTTAGAATCGCCTATGGACATAAAACTTGTGATTTGGACCAATCGACCGATATCGGATGAAATTAAACTCGGTGCAGACAGAATCATTTTTCGAATATATTGTGGATATGCATAAGTGAATTCCATAACTAATTCAGCACCAAAATAGTAGCCTAATAAACCGACTTTTTCGACTCCCAGCCATTGTATGATTTTGTTAAAATCACAAATTAACTCAGGAATCGTATAGGCCTCGTCGGATTCCGGCTTGTCGCTTCTTCCGCAACCCCGTTGTTCATAATAAACTGTCCTCTCAAAAGTATAATGATTTCCTCCAGGGCCCCCGTGGATAATCAGAAGAGGGATTGTTTTCAGAACCCCCCTCCCCTCTATTTTTACCCAGTGCCTCACATTGTTAATATCAACGTAATATTCACCATCTAAATGCTTCATAAAAACCACTCCATATGTATCGATTCTTTAGCTGCTCATTATTTTGACAGATGGCGGGAATGTTCCTTTTGAATTGGAGTTCCCCGCAATTGAGCTAAATTGTCTGTCAGCACAAACAAGATGACGAAGAGGATAATGGTCGTTTCTAAAGCCGCGTTTTTGCGGCTTTTCCAATTTGCAGGTTAAAAACAGGAAAATTTACTCATTATCCCAAAAATAAATTAAATTATTATACAGGTAGGTAGTTGCGTATATTCTGGAGAAAGTGTGGTGCGGAAGTTGAATGATATCTCTTTTTTCTTACTGCTACAACTATTTCCCTGCAATTTTTACCACACTTCTGAAAGCTGAAAAAGATTTCGCAATACTGTCTAATGGTACGAAATACGAAAATCCAAAATGGTTGAGATAAGTTGAAAAAAGATTAGCTTTTTTTCAACGTTCTTTGTCAAGCAAAAAGAAAGGTTCAAGCAATCGCAATAAGATTAGATGGCAAGTCGCTAAACTCAATGAAAAGATTGCGAATCAACGAAATGATTTTCTTCACAAAATAAGGAATGAAATCACAAACGAAAACCAAGTCATTGTGATGGAGGACTTGAAAGTGAAGAATCTGCAAAAAAATCATAAGTTAGCCAAAGCCATCAGTGAAGTATCTTGATCTAAATTCAGAGAATACCTTGACTATAAAGCAGTATGGAAAGGTCGTGATATGATCATCGCACCTAAGAATTATGCAAGTAGTCAATTATGTTCTGGCTGCGGTTATAAAAACAAAGATGTAAAAAATCTAAACCTTCGTGAATGGACTTGTTCAGTATGTGACAGCCATCATGACAGAGATGTAAATGCAAGTATCAACTTGCTAAAACTAGCCATGTAAATGGTATCTTCCATAGGGGCAGGGACTGTCCTCCTTATAGCTTGGTAAATATAGATAGCTAGTAAAAGTGTCTACTTCCCAAGAAGCCCCCACTTGAAACAACCCGTAAGGGTGTAAAGTTTTTTCGGCGAGATCCTTAATAAGTGCATCCAGATCCAGATTTTCAATATTTCTTATATATCTTTTTATATATTTTATTATCTAGTCAAATCGTACAATTATCAGACTTTCAGATGAGAACCCAAATGGAGTGACAAATAGTAAGCCTCTGAGGGCTATAGCAATTTCTTCACAGGACTGTGCATTCTCCACACGGGAATGCCTTTTTCTAATTGTATATCTACATTATATTACGCGAATATTAGATATGAATAAGTAAAAAGGAGTAAGCTATGTTAATCAAACTTATAAAATTCAATGTACAAATTTCTTGGTTAGTTGGATTCTGTATGAGTTTTAATATAATATTTTATCCGAACATAGGGTTTACGTTAGTGCAAGCTTGGTTTATTATGATGTTTTCCTTTTCCTATGCCGTTTTGGGTTCTAAGTTACTTAAATCACGTCGCCGAATTGGATAAAGGTAAATAAACTTTTTCCTCACAATAAAACAAGTCAGAAAACGGAATCCCTGGCTATCAGGAAGGAAATACGGTTTACTCCGGGTGCCATGGAAATTGGCTAATGTTTCCAGTGCTATTGTGAAGATGAGTGATCCGTTTAATGAGCCGAAACAACGATAAAAATTTGATACGATAAATGTACAAATAAACGTATAACATGATTTAATGTAAAAGTCGTATGAGTGTGGTTTTTTCGAATAATTACTACAGATCTTTCTTATCGTGTCATATCATGCTCTTTACAGCTGACTATACCGTACCTTTTCCCTGTTACCGCTCCATTTTTGAGCCTTTTTCATTTTATCAGCGCTTCCACTTCTTAAATCCAATTTAAAAAGCACTGTTTCCTTTGGTGTAGTAGAACTAAATATTTTTCCTTTTTGGAATTCCCCAATCTGCCTTTACCGTCCAGCTGCAATTAATAATACGTTTTTCCCTCATAAGATCACTGACGGTACCCAGTTGGTACCCTTTTGCTTTAATATTGGTTACATGGTTTTCAGCCCTTGAGCAACAGCCTTTGTGGGATGCATAAGAACTATTGATCCATTTTCTACTTTCGACACAATATGCCTAACCATTTCCGAAGGCGTAGGTTTTTTCCAATCAACCGTATCGACCGTCCATAGAATGGTTTTCATGTCGAGTTGATCAGCCACATCAACCGTTACCTGATTAAAGCTCCCACTTGGTGGTGCAAACCACTTAGGTTTTACATCAAGGTTCTCTTTAATGGCATCATTGCGTCTTTTTTAATTCTTCCATGGTTTCATCCTTAGAGCGTTGTTTGAGATCGGGATGACTATAAGCATGGTTGCCCAATTTCATGACCCTCTTTTTTAATCAACGTAGCTAGATGAGGATTCTTTTAAACCCAACTTCCGTCAAAGAAAAAGGTTGCCTTGGTTTGATGATCATTTAAAATTTTGATGATTCTTGAGATATACTCGTTTGCAACATTGATTAACAGAGCCAACCCAACCCATTATACCCGGGTATGGCCTTCCATACTTGGTCAACTTTTGCGTTAATCGGCTTTATTTTATACTGGTCACTGTACGCTTGAATTTTTATAAGTCTATCTTTATGAACTTCTGAAGAAGTTGTGACTCTAACATTAGACACTGGCGATGTCGCTTACATGAGTTGGTAGAGATCCCTAACGGGAACACTAACATACTTGAAAGTAAAAAAAAGTGCCCTGATCTCCTCATCTTCTTCACCTTGTACAATATCTTCATCTAGACCATTGATAAAGTCTTTCCAATAAGGCTCAAGATGGTGAGGTAAAGTTTTTACTGCATGCTCGCTTTGTATCATTGAAAAACCTCCGCAAATAACTACCTCTTAGAATAAAACGCCATTCATGTCTTAAGGTATACAGTGGATAAAGTACTATTGTTTAATGGATTATTTTGCTCGTGGTGCATATACTGGATTGTTCCTTTAAACATGGGAGTAAATAACATATATAATCCTTCTTTTTTCTTCAGAATATAAACTTTAAATTAGGGGAGAGTTTAGCATTGCAAACTGCACAGCAAACCATGGTTAGTATCCCATTCCCATCACAGTGGGGTATCCACGCTGCTATAGCTGCGAGACCTATCGTTTGGGGCGCGCTCATCATTAACTCTATTACAGATAATAAGGTTATTGGGACGGTTAATTTTTCGCGGAACACCCATTCAAATCAATGGATATTGGGATGAAAGTACCAAACAAATAGGATTTGATTCACCCTATGCCACATTTTTTGGTAACTTAACTATATATGATGATCCCCCGATTAAAATTCGGCATTTTATTTTAAGCGGACGGCTTATTATGAAGCCACCCTCTTTACAAGCAGGCGAGTATGGAACTTGGGTTGCTACGACCGAAACAGCTCTCACCGGAATTCCCATTAGTAGTACTAATTTGCCGCCAGTTGGAGTGTTTTTAACATCAAATTTACTGGTTCAGCAGCACCAGCAGAATTTTGGGGGATATTCGGGGTTCAACAGAAGGTTTGGCCTATTTTAGTAATTAATGGGCTTTCCAAGGTTTATTTTATCTTCTCGTCAATCCAGCTCGGATTAGAAAGAAGGTGAAATATTCCTTTTATTTTGTCGCCGGTACATCCAAATGGGCACCAAGTAGCGGATAATCAACCGGTAAAAAGATGCTTCGAGGGGAGATTGTTGGTGCATTTAATGAATAATTTCTCTCCACTTTCCACCTCAATTGTAGGCGGATAGCTGCCTTCATACCCCCAAACCTTTGTATCATTTAACTCTCTATAGAGGGATTGCTTAAATTCCACCATATTAACTTCGTAATAAGTATGAAATTGATCTTTCCGATTTTAAGACAGGGGGAACGGGAGTTCATCTACGTCCTTCCCTAGAAATTCTCTCTTGTTTTGGTTTTTGGTAACTCTTTTAATTCAACATTAAAGACTTGATCGTAAAAATAAATCGGATTTAATATGCTAAAAATTGCTCTGAAGGCAACGATGTCATATTCTCAATGAGCGTTTCATTATGTTTTTCAATAAACCATTTTACTAAAAAATAACCGATGGAATATCCCCCCAAAATGGTAATCCCTGTTGCTCATCCCCAAACATAAAAGAATCAGTAGAACTTCCTTTATCAAAAATATGAAATTTATATTTTGCATCCCAATAAGATTGAGCTTGCTTCTCTGTTAAGCTTCTTTATAAGGTCCTAGACATGCGTCACCTAACACAACTCCTACAAAATGTTCTGCTAAACCTTCTAAAATCATTCGGTCAAGTAAAGTTTGGTTATCTTCGCTGATTCCTAGCTTAGCTATTCTCCAATGATGATGATACTCGTGAACGATTTCTGACTTTAATGTGGACCGTATTTTTTCATTTGGATAAACTATAAAACACATTTTACCTTCCCAATCAGTAAAAGCAGAAACCCCGCCGAGTTTATCTTTAATAAAGTCATCATTCTCATCTAGAATAAACAACTCAAATTGAATAGGTTTTCCCGAAGGATATTTTTGTTGTAAACTTTCCAGTTCTTTCTGTATGAAAGATTCGAATTGAAATCGATGCATCCTCTGTACTTGTTTTTCTAATAAAGTGATATTTGTATTCAAATTAACCATGCCCAGAAATAACATTGAATCTAAGTCGTCCTTTGATAACTTAAATGATTTTATAAATAAATCTTCCTTCTCTTTTAAGGGATTCAATTTAAATTCATTAATAAACTCTTCCATATGCAATAACCTTGGAATTGACTCCACCGTTTGTTCTATTTTACTAATATGATTGCCTCCTTTGGGCTTGGTGAGTATTCTAGCCCTTGTTTAATAAAATCCTCTTTATCAATTTCTTAATTTACTATCGTTTTTGCGTAATTCAGTGCCTGTTTATGAGACTTTTAAATTAATTGGAATTTTCTTATCCATATTTAGTTTAAATACGGATTGACATGATTATAGAACAAAGGCGTTTGGAGTTGGTATTGCTGCCAAATGATAAGTGGTAATAATGGGAGAGTGAAAAATATCTGCATATCTAAATTCTATTTTCTTAAATTTCCGTAAATAATCCGTCCAATGGTCTGCCTTGTAAAGGATTACTGGTTACCGGATGTTGATCCTGTCCCTGCATCCCGGTTCCCAGTCTCATCATGTTTGAGGCGAACTGGTATTTGAACACACATCAACCCTATAGGAAATAGTTAAGAACACAACTGGTTATCACCTGAATACGCAAATTGCCTGAGAATTACTCTTTAAAACGGATAACACCACTTCCCCAGGTAATTAAAAAAGGAGAGTACCACCCTCCATCGGAAATAGAAGGTTGGCTGTTAATGACATAAGATTTCGTCCGGAAATTGACAGTTCTTTTTGTCCCAAACCTAACGGTTTTTTTGTCCAATAATATAGAGGAAATCGAGGGAGAACTATGCCAGTTCTCCCTCGATTACTTTCTTGACCATGCGATCATCAATGATTCTGTTGCCATTCTGTGCCGCAAATAGAAGGCAGTGCGTTGCCAGTTTATTGATGAGACGGGAAGCGCCACTCGAGTAACTGAAGATCTCACCAATGGCGGATTCGCTAAATATATCACGTCCCACTCCAGCGTAAGTTAGATGCTTCTTTATATATTGCTTGCTCTCCGAGCGATCGAGATGATGCAGTTTGAACTGGATGTCAATACGTTGGCGGATTGCAGCGAAGGATTGGAGCTGGAGACGTTCCCAAAGCTCAGTCTGCCCGACCATGATGAGAGCCATTGGGCTCTGGGCATCCATACGGAAATTCAGTAGGAATCGCACTTCTTCCAACATTTCGCGATCAAGCAGATGTGCCTCATCAACCACTACGACAGGGGTGAGTTTATGTATCCCTTTCATCAGTTCAATCTCACGATGCAGCTGACGTTTGGCATCTCCCCGGTAGAACTTGGACTCGAGCCCCAGCTGTTCTAACATACCTTTGTAAAAATGTCGGGGCGTCAGCTTTGAATCCGATAGATAAAGCAGTTTATAGCGAGACGGATCTAACTGTTCGGTGAATCGGCGGATGGCAGTCGTCTTTCCAAGGCCGCATTCACCTGTCATCACAGCGAAGAGCTGTCGCTCTGCCGCGTAATTTAATCGGCCGATAATCTCTTCGAGCTGGTTCGATTCGTACAGATCGTTGGTAGGTATGTTGCGAGAGAACGGCGTCTGGCACATCTCAAAGAAGGCTTCAAACATGGTTCGTGCCTCCTTTGCCGATATGCCGGAAGCTCACCGCTGGTACAGTTGGGGTAATGGCAGATGCCTTTCGTTTTTCATTTGCCTTTTTCGCACCTTGGAGGAGACGGGATGAACCGACAGGTTCCTTTGTCATCTTCTCTGGCAACGACGGTCTTTTCCCTGTTTTTTCCGAGATGACCATCTCAGATGCCTTCCAACTGTCAAAGCCAGGGTAATCGACAATTAGTTCGCTCGTATCCTGGGGATCGAAAGTGATCTCCACCTGGCAGCCCACGAAATTAATGCCAACTTCATATTTATGGTCCTGGAAACTGATACAGCCGGATTTGTCCACTTTTCGAGTCTCCGCATGCAGGAAGGCATGCGCCAGTTCCTCCGCCGACACGGTACGGATCTGGGTGGATTCGCTACGGAACGCCTCAAAAGGTGTCTTGCCGTTGATCGCACTGTGCGGCTTATGGATGTAACGCTCCTTCAACCACACTTCGAGCCATTCCCTTCAGCTCTTCGAGCGTTTGCGGATTTTGAAGCTTCACCTCTTGAAGGAATTCATCAAAAGTCCGGTTAAAACGTTCTACTTTTCCTGTTGATTCCGGTGAATACGGGCGGGCGTAGAGGAGACGGGTGCCGAGTCTTGAACAAGTTCTGGCCATCCATTTAGTGCGATATTGTTTGCCGTTGTCAAAGTACACGCTTTCGGGAACTCCGTGCTTGCGAATGGATTCACGGAAGGCGTCCTCCACACAGCGTGCATCGAGCATCGGATAAAACGAAACGTGAAGAGGAAAACGTGTCGCATCATCGAGAAAGGCGACCATGTACACCTGCTTTTTCGTGCTATTTGGGCCGATGGGAATGAACGGACCGTATTTAATATCTGAATGCCATAGGGCATTTCGGCAGCGTTTTTGGAAACGTCGTACGGCACCAGAGGTTTCATGGTACATCTTCATCTGACGAGCGCTGTAGCCACGCTTCGCCAATCGTTCCTGTAAGGTGGAGCGTTTCAACGTGCCTTGTTCTACGATGCCGTCCCACTCAAGGATTTGGATAATTGAGGCGATGCTCCTGCTCGGCAGTTCTCTTCTTAACAGGATGGCCTTTTCTAATACATCGTCCTGCAGTTCCCGGGGATCGTTCGGTAAGGTTTCTGTTTCAGCCCCTCATATCCCAGGTCTCTGAACTGAGAGACATAGCGCCGAACTGTGCGCTCAGAGACACCGTGCCTTTCACAGATCTGCGTGCGAAGCTTATTCAGCTCCTGCGAATCTAGCTTTTCATCTAATAGTGGCGCAATCATCTGAAATCGATGGGTCGCCTTTTCTTCCGCCTTTGACCTAACCATCTTCCACACTCCTTCACATTGGATAATTGAAGTGTAGATTAATCGCTCATGGACAAAAAGGCAGAACGGGTATGTATCCAAAAATGGTGGTTGGTGACTGGACGGACAATTTTTGCCAGCCATCCGCACGCTCCACCAAACCATTGTCCAATTCGTTCATGTACAGGCAGCTTCCGACTGGACAGGTCGATAGCCGAGGTCTCATCTGATCCAAGTTGAATGAGCAGCGATTGAAGGATGAACAGCCAATAATCAATTAGCTCAAAAAACCAGCTTCTCCAACGATAGATGGTAGATTCATCTGCACCCACCGTCAGGTGGGCTACTGAGAGGACAGTCTCCTCGATAACTTCGGAACCATAGCGTCTGTAAGGTACCATGATGTCAGGGAGCTCATGATGGATCTTCTCACACTGTCTGCAGCGCAGTCTCCTGATGATAAACTTGCTGGACACACCGCTATCATCTCTCAATTTTCGCTCTCTTGAACCGATGACCTTGAAATCCAAGCTGTTACAACATGGACAAGGAACCCTTTCTGTACACCGAATAAAAAACGCCTTTATTGGCGCATTCTTCTATGATATAATGAGAGACAATAATCATATTGTTTTGAGGGACGTCTTCCGTCGCGCCACTGGTAATGGCCGACATTATGGAAGGCGTCTTTTCCTTTCTCCAGCCTTATTAAGGACATTATATCCGTCAATTCCTGGACAAACAACCCCATCAACTTTTGGACATTATTGAGCAGCAATTACAGTTGGCATCCTCCATTAATTTATTTATTGAGGTATATTATTGTTATTGTTTGGCATCTGCTGATTGACCTGTGAAGGTGCATACATAGTTAGCATTTGCTGCATGTCTTGCGGTGCTAACTGTGGTACTTGGTAATAATGATGTTTGTTCTGATATAGTGAAATTTCATACGCCATTTCAATACAGTTTGGAACCGAATCAGCAAGTACCCGACGGACAACTGGGTTTGTTGTTTCAAGTGCTGCCATGGTTTTGGCAGAAGCGTTTGCCTTGACTGATCCAAGCATGCAACCGGAAATGCATTCGTCTGTAATTTCTTCCACCGATTGAAGCGGTTTTTTAGGCTGAGATGTTTTTAAACCATATACGAAATCATTCCCCTGATTCATCTTGTAACTTTTTGTTGGCTTTGAGGATCTTGACCGGTGGAAAAACACTCCACTGTTATGTTGTACTCATCTTGCATAAACGTATATTGACGGTCAATGATATTTAACAGTTCTTGGTCTTTTACATGAGGACGCAATAACATGTATTGGTTAAGCGTACCTACTGTTCCTGACAGGACTTCGTGTACATCAAAAACCTCATGTCCTCCATGATTCAGTTGTGGGGGGATGTCCCCTACATGCATATTTTGGTGCATTCGTGCCGAATTTTCCATCATTTTATATTCCTCCAGCTGTTAGTATGTATTAACCAACAATAAATTATTCTTTTCTCATTTAACGACACTCATAGCCGGTTACCTTTCCTATTTCGTCTATATCCTAGTTCATGCATCTTTTCGAAATGTTGTTATTATTGCGGTTATCGAACATGTTAACAGTGACAACCATCTATTATATTGACGATGTTTATTGGGATTAGCAGTCACAACCATTTTCAAGAGGATCTAAATCTGTGGGGAAATGTCTTACAGGCAACGGGGAATGCCCTTGAAGCTGACGGACAAGGCACCTTTTCTCTGGAGTTAATCGGAAACGAGCTTCAATCGAACGGAAATCTTACAGTAGTTACCGGTATCCTAATCGAGTTCGAGGAAAAAACTAAGCAGTCTTTAAATTTTTACTGGCAATTGGATTCAGGCTTTAGGAGGGCTTGTTGCTCTGGCGGATGAATTTGAAGACAGTACTGACAGGGACAAACAGAAAATATTATCTGTAACCTTTTACATGCTATCGGAAACTCTATACAGGCTTTAGGGGGAGCGTACGAACTGCAATCAAGCAATAATTATTATGATCCTTGTGATCGATCTAGCGATAGCCAATCTTTGGTTATTACAGGGAGTTGGATACAAGCGGTCGGTTCCGTCATATCTGTCATTGGCCAGATAAAAGAAGAAAGCCAGGAAATCGCATTAAACATTTATGAATAGCTAAATTCTTGTTCAATATCTTGCAGGCGCGGATTCAAAGAATCCACGATTGTCTGGGCTTGTTGGGCTCCGTTTTGAAACAACGTTACTGATTTTATGTATCAAGAGCAAAAGTCTCAACGACTTGCCTGACTTTTTAATCTAGTTCGTGAGAGGATAAAACGGTTTTCGCTTAACGTAAAGGTTAGCTCTTGAGCATTTGCGATTGTCTTAAATTTTTCGAACTGTTTTAATCGCTTACCTCTCAGTAACGATCCCTTAAAATCAGATAAAACCCTAAAACGTAAAAAACACTATCCTCCCCTGGTTATTAATTCCATCTTCTGTCACTATGACCAAAAGTTGTATACTTACATAACTATTTACACATGTTAGAGAATAAAAAAAGGAGGGGATTTTTGTTGATGTGGATTCTTTGGCTATACATAATAAATACGATCTTTATGTTAATCATAGCGATTCGTGAAGTTCGCCGGCCAGCCAAGGCCTTGAATTGGTTAGCTTTCTGCCTCATTTTGCCTATCATCGGTTTTGGACTTTATCTCAGTACAACGAACCCTGTTCGTATTCGTCGAAAAAGATTGACTTCTCCGCATCATGAATCACACCAGTTGCCTGATTCATTTAGCCCCTCTGCCTCGGTCATCGCACATGCTTTAGGGAAATTGAGCGTGCATGGACTTCGGGCCGGCAAAGTCCAAATACTTATAAACGGTATTAAAACCTATGGAAAGCTTCTTGAATCGCTGAAGAGCGCCCAAAAAAAGATTGATCTGGAATATTACATCTACCGGGATGATCAGATTGGCAGACAGCTCACGGACCTGCTGCTAGAACGGGCTGCAGCTGGCGTGAAGATCCGCTTTGTGAGAGACGGTTTTGGAAGCCGTCAATTTCCACAGCATAAGATCACTGAGATGATGAATGCAGGGATTGAATGCCGGACCATATTTCCATTGCGTTTCCCTTGGATGTTCTCCAACTGGAATTATCGGGATCATTGTAAGATTGTACTAATCGACGGAAAGGAAGCATTTACAGGTGGGATCAACGTAGGGTATGAGTATACAGGTTTAAAGCCAGGAGTGGGATTCTGGCGTGACACTCATTTGCGAATCACAGGTGAAGCGCCTTTCGATTTGCAGACTATTTTCGACACCCACTGGAACATCGCAGCGCCGGAAAGGATCAAGTCGAAGACACAACAAGATCAAAAAAAGCATCAAAACATTCCAAAATTGCAGATACCGGGCAAGACAGGTGTTTCCGTAGGGTCGGCACAATGGCGTACTGAAATGGGCACGTTAAAGGGTATAGACAATTTCTCAAGGATGGAACCATTGCAGAAAGCATACATTCAAACGTTAGAAGGCAATCCTGGCATTCCAACGCCGGTCGTCCGGGAGGCCTACTTTATTCTGGTGACACAAGCTACCAAAACCATTGATATCACCACACCTTACTTTGTGCCCGATGAAGATATTATCCTTGCTATAAAGACAGCTGTGGCCCGTGGTGTCCGAGTAAGACTACTGGTTCCTCGCCACGTAGATCAAAAAATCGTGGGTCTTGCAAGCCCCACCTTTTACGGAGAGCTGTTGGAATCCGGGGTTCAAATCTACCTGTACGACAAAGGGTTGTTACACGCGAAGGTCATGATTGTCGATGAGGAGATTGCTGAAGTTGGCGCTGCAAATTACGATATGAGAAGCTTTCGGCTTAATTACGAGGTGTGTGAAGTCGTTTACAGTATCGATGTAGCACGGGATCTCACAGAGCAATTCGAGCTTGATCTTAGTGATTCGTTGCAGTTGACCATGGAGGATTTACAACAGCGCTCTCTTTCACAACGGATAATTCAGCAGGGAGCTCGCCTGCTTTCTCCATTGTTATAAGTAAAATGTAAAAGAAAAAGCATGGGACCCATTTATTTTTACTTTACCGGTATGTAAGAAAACATGATGCTGCCTTCACATACGGTCCCCATAGATATTTGATAATCTGTCTGTCCACTTTTCCCACGGGTTTTATTAAATCCATCCATGCCACGGACATCCACAATTAACGGGGTAGCAACCATAGTTTGCAGGATAACCATAATAATATCCTTTATAATGTCCGGGTGGATGGTGACCAGGGTTAGACCCTGTACTATGATGAGACTGCGTCCCGGAATCAACAAGTTGCTGAATCAGTTGTAATTGCTGTGTTGTAAGTACGTTTCCTGTTGATGGCGCCGTACCCCAATACGGAAATTCCCGTGGAAGGATCATCCCCAGCCCCTGTTGTGGGTTATCAACGTAGTTTGTTATCAAATTATGATTATTCATTGTGTCCTCCTTCAAGGTTTCGCTAATCCTCATCAGTGTATGTGATTTTTGACAAATTGCATTAGGTAAAGCACCAGTTTTGTTAAAGCACTTCATAGAAACAGGGAGTGTTTTTTAATTTGACGAATTCTATATGGTGTTAAATAGATTTTTTCGCAGGGGGAACTGTATGTATCTCATAAAAAGCCACTATTGATTAAGAAGACTTAACTTTATCAGTAGGTCTCATTGTGCAGCCTTAATTATTTTCCAATATCATTCTAACCATCGCTTTTTCAATGCTAAATTTAATAAACAAAAAGATCTGAAAAATTCACACTGGATTGTATTCAATATCAGTGCTCACATTCCTTACTCAGGTCTAAAAATATCTAAATCTTCGTACTGGTGCATCTCCATAATAGAAATACGCTCCCCAAGTCGAGTTACCATTTCGAATGGTCAAAAAAAATTCAACACTTACACCAATGCTCCTTTTTTATAAAATTGAAGAACAATAAATAGAGCCCAATCCTAGCTAATTCCTTTACTTGTAAAAGATAAAAACAAATTATATAATTAGATTAGAGAAGGCATAATATAAAAAGAACCCTGATGCGGGAACATCAGAGTTCTACAGCTTCCCGCAAGAAGTGCGGCGGCTCGAATCGAACATGAGAAGAAAAAGTAATCACCCATTAATTCGTCTGGCCAGACAGGGTGGTTACTTTTTTGTGTTTGAGATGATTATTACGATTAAGGTTGCGAATGCTATCATGAGTGTTAAAGCTTCGTAAGTAGTCATCATCGGTTACACCCCCCTTCTTTCGGGGATGCCACCGCCACCCTGCTTATGTAACTGCATTTTAATTATACAATACCATATCAGCCTTAAAATCAACTGGAAGACCCCATTTTGGCAGGGTTTTAATTTGATACTTTTACATAACCAGCATTACTGACTTTATTATAGTCTCTATTATTAATAATAAAGAATAATATATGATCCTCTGTAACTATAGTTTCATTTTTCCCTAAATCACTCTTCGCAGTTACTAGCGAGTCATATAAGAACCCTCTAACCTTTTCTCCTTCAATACTTAACATCATAAACACTCCAATTAACGATTTACTATATTATTTGAATGATATGCACAAAAAGCGAACATACGCTCTAAGTATACACTATTCTTGTTGGTAAAAGTACAGCTATATATAGCTATAGCACACACTTTTCTTATTCGAAGAAAATCTCTCCATAATACGATAAACTTCTTCTAGTCTTATGAAACTAATTTAAGCAACGGTCAATAAAAATGATCCGGTCCTCTAGTTTTTGCAGCTACAGGACAAACCTGTAGGAAAAAATATCTCTTCAACTAAACCAAATTTAATGTTCCAATTACTTATAAATACCATTCCTTGTTACGCCACCCAATGGCAGCTAACGGAACGGATCTTTGCCCTTTTGTTGAACATATCCAGTACTCGGTACATATTTAAAATCCTACGAATTCCTCAATATTCAATGATGGAGCATAACTGGGAAGAACAAAGGAGGAAAAAGACAGCCAATCTCCTTTTTACTAACTTTTAATGGTTTATTCGACAAAATACAAATGTACACATAATCGTATATGCAAGCAAATACGATTGTAAAATATTTGATCATACAACATGATTATTTGAGTTGTATTAGTTCTCACACATTCAAAAAAACGCCATTTCCTAGATGAATTTGGTGATATGATATACCATCTCCAGGCTAAGCTGTTGAGGGTTCTGCAGCAAAAAGAGTTAGTCTGAGTCGGCAGAACTGAAGTAATTTGATGTACGTTTGATTGCGGCAACAAATCGAGATTTAGAGACTATAATTTAATAATAAAAATGTTGTTTTTGTTGATTTTTACATTTGATTTAGGCATTATCATCAGAACAGTTTTTCTATACGTTTATAAACTGATAGAGAAGTCCTTCTAATTCAAATTGAATGAAGGGAGGTTTTTGATTGGTTAATCGACACCAGCAGCCTGGCGCATGGATTCCAGGAGGAGTAATGGTGCAGCAACAACATAGTCATCATAGCAGCCAGCATAGTCAGCATCACATGCCACACACCCAGCACGCTCAATGGCCGCATGGACATCATCCCCATCATATCCATTGGTCACATGGACACCATGTACCTCATCCTCACACCCATCCGGCACATTGGACACCTGTACAACATGGTTTGCACACTCATCCAGTACATTGGACACCTGTACAACATGGTTTGCACACTCATCCAGTACATTGGACACCTGGGCACCAGGGACAGCATCAGTCCCATCCTATACATTTTGTGCCTGGACAGCAGGGGCAGCCCCAGTCACAGCCAATTCACTTTATGCCCGGTCAGTACCGGGCATCGTCCACTAACTGATACTGCTAAGCACAGCTATTCTGCAAGAATTGCAGTGGCTAAGTAAATAAGGCAACAAAAAAGTAACCTATACCTACATTGGCCGTGCAGGGTGGGTTACTTTTTGTGTTGATAACCGCTATTACTACAACGTTCAGTGATGAGAAAGAAATCATGAGCATTGGTTTATCAGTAACAGTAACCATCAGCGACACCCCCTCTAATTAAGGGATTGCCACTTCCCACCCTGCAAATGAAGCTGTACCAGTAAATTAAAAAGTATTTTACACATAATAAAAACACAATTGTTTACGTTTGGGTACAAATAAACAATTTAATTTATGCGGGTTGGAATCGCTCCAAAGTACCATGCTCAACACTTACACCAAGGAAAATTGAAGAACAATAAATAGAGCCCAATCCTAGCTAATTCCTTTACTTGTAAAAGATAAAAACAAATTATATAATTAGATTAGAGAAGGCATAATATAAAAAGAACCCTGATGCGGGAACATCAGAGTTCTACAGCTTCCCGCAAGAAGTGCGGCGGCTCGAATCGAACATGAGAAGAAAAAGTAATCACCCATTAATTCGTCTGGCCAGACAGGGTGGTTACTTTTTTGTGTTTGAGATGATTATTACGATTAAGGTTGCGAATGCTATCATGAAGTGTTAATTCAACTGAACGCGTCGTTGTATTTTTTTAAGCCCGTTTCCGTTTTATCCTGGTTTCGGCGTACTGTATTTCCATTTCGCTTTATAAGACGATTTAAAGCCTGAGTGCAAAAAACAACCATAGTTCGATTTTCACCATTAGGTAATTTATTTATTTTCCCTTAAGCAACTTATTACGGCTATGCTGAACAATTGGTAAAACATCACCTATGTATACAGAAACTTCCTCTCAGTCTATGATTATTTTATACTTGCGGTGAGAGACCACGGTTTTGTCATTGGCAAATTCTTGACGTGAAGGATTTTTGATAATCTTAACAATCACCGCATGGTCACTGGCTTTCTCCACTACACCAATAATGCCTTCATCAAACAAAACTTTTTCTCCAATAACTGCTTTTTTGATTTCATCCATAAGTACCCCCCCTAATCTGTAAGTTTGCTTCTCTCTTTGTGCACAATCTATTAAATGCGCTTACAAAATTAGATTCGTTATAATTTTTTAAAAACCTGCCGACAAAGTATAAACTACACTATTGCTTCTCCAAATAAATCCACCATCGTTTAATACTTTTACATCCTGTATCCTAAAAATTTGGGGGTTTATGAATTCTTTGTAATTTAGTAGATAAAGTCATCAAAAAAGAATAATTTTTCTCAGTAAAGAGTGAAATGTCAATATCCCCCCAATTTAGCCGAAAAAAAATCCTCATTTTTATCGGTTACTTTAGTGCGGAGGCGGGAAAAATACCCGCCTTCTTCTTTTATCTTAAACGATAAGACTACCCGTTGATGTTAAATGTAACAGCATGATGCAACAGGGGGTCCATGGCTGTTCTGTTGCCAGCACATCATCGTCAAATACTTTTCACCACTCGACTTATTGGAAGTAAGAGTAATAGCCCCCTTTTCATACCTACGGGATACGACTTGGAAAAACACATTATAGCTGCCCGTTCATCAAATGGAAAGTATTCCACTTCATCATTAATCAGAAGATCAGGCCGGCTACATTTGCCGATTAGCCGGGAAAGAGTGCCTGTGGCTTCTACCTTTTGGCATTCGGCTGCCACGTAATCAGCCGTTAAAATTAGCGCTGTTGCTCCCTAAGTGATGGCTTACAAGCAAAAGGCAACGGCCAAGTGAGTTTTGGCGACACCCGGCGGCCATCGAAAAAAGCACCTAATGTTTAAGGTGCGCTTGTAATAAGTGTCTTCTGGTACTTGATATATCCCATCTTCCTATTATTTCGCATGATTTATTAATGTCCGCTTCTTGACTCGGGCTTTTGAGTCACCGTAGTAATGTTTCCGCTGAAGTTTATCAAGAGTTTACATTGTTAGGGCAACGCTCCCATAAAAACAATTCCTGTATTCCTACTAACGTGGGATCCAAGGGGAAATTGCCTGGCTCCTCGTTATGATGCCAAATAAACCAGGTACGGTTTTCACCCGGTTACGGACAACATCTTTAAAGTGGGAGAATAAAAAGGTATTCTTTATCAGCGTAATTACAAAGATGCTTCGAATTGTGGGATACAATCTCAACATCCATATCAATCTTTTGAAGATGGGTATGCAGATGTAATACGGGTTTTGCAACTATGGTGTCACGGCTGAAATCGTGCTTACTACAGAAAAGGATGGGAACAAGAAGAACACCGTTATAAAATTACTTAAGATGTAAAAAAAGTAGACGGTCAGTGGAAAGTAATTTACAGTAAATTTGATAAATTGTTTTAAACCAATTAAACAGATAGACTTATAATGATATGTAGGTACAGCTACATAGACAGGGTGGGCGGCCACCCTTTTCTCTACCCCGATTTGCCTTAATGTCAAAGGGGAAAGCGGGTGATGGCCGAAGTGATAGCAAACGCAGGAATAGATGTACCAACAGCCATGTTTATCATCGCGTTAATCAACTTAGTGATTATTATTGTCAAAGAGATGACAAAAAAGTAATCCCCCCCTGCCACCACAACAGTTAAGATTACTCTTTTGTCTAAAAGGTGTTTAGTTGTAACGGTGGCCGTCCTTCTTAACGGCGTGTGGCTGTTCCCCCATGTTATTATCGGTACAGCTTGTAATTAACTTATGCTAATTCTGGCTTTATTATACCAATTCTATACCCTTGATTCAATTCCTTCCTCTCCTGGGGAGTACTTCTGAATCAAAAGGGAGAAGTTAATGCCATATCTTGATCACAGCCGTAAGCTGGTCGCTCCTTTACCTGATTTTAAAAAAACGGTATTCATCATTCTATTATCTCCAATATTTTGGGTAGGTATATATCTCTATATGTAATATAACAAATCTTGTTTGTTTTACCCTATACGCAATAGGGGCACCAAATACTAGCGTTGAATTATTCACTAAGTTTTATTAATGTGATTCCTTTCTTTACTTTAACTTATGCTTCTAAAGTTGACAATAATATTATTACGTTAATTCATCATCTCTTTCGAAGTAGAGCTTACTAACGGTTCACACAAAGAAAAAACTCCTCTTTATGATTTTTTATATTTATTGTTGAGAATGCTTACCCTTTCAGTTGATTCCTAACGAGGTTCAATAGCAATTTGGTATACAATTAGTAAAATAAATAAAAAATACTACCCGAAATTATAAAAAAATTAACAAACGGTATACCATTTGACTGAATGATATTGATAATCAATTAAAAATGGATTATAATGAAATTAATCTTTTGGTGGGGGGATTCTATATGTTCCATTATTTATTTTACTCTACAATAGTCCAACAACTAGCCGATCGCAAATTTCAGAATTTATTTAAACTCATAAAATAGAAAAAATCCGCCGTCAAATGGCGGATTTTTCTTTGCTCCGATAAGTAAACGAGTGAGAATAAAAAAGTTTATAATGTGCTTGTTTTCCGCAAAAAAAGCATGGTTGCAATGGTAAAATCTTTTTCACGTGAGGAGCATCCAGCTTACCGACACCATCCACGATATGTTTTTTACATACGAGCACGGCTTTTTCATCCCTTTCATTCATATTACTTAGTAGCAATCATTTTGACGATCTTTCTCTTCTGCACCATTTTGGTGATTTTAGGGTCCCATGACAATGAAACATCACCATTTATAAATGTCTGGCAGCCCAGCCGATACCCTTGTTCCAAAAGCTCTTCACCTAGTTTTTTTTTCTCTGCAGGTTTCACTTGATCCACATTTTCTAAACCTCTTTCAATTTTACATACGCATGTCCCACATGTTCCCCCGCCACAGCGGTTTGGAAGATCCCCATCATAGCGCAAGGACATTCTCAACACACTTGAATGATCAGGTACTTCAAACTCTTTATCACTGGTAATAAAATGAAGTTTCGGCATGATTTTAAACCTCCTCATTTTCTTATGGTATACAATATACCATTAACTACCCTATAAAACAATGAGTTTTTATAATATTTGCACTATTTTTGCGATTTATATTGACCCTGTCCTCCCATCGGTTATACTTTTAGTATACCAAGTACTGATTCTGTGAAGGTGGGTGTAAAAGTTGATAAATGTTGGTCTCATTGGCTACGGAGCAATCGGTCAGGATATTGCTTCCTATTTTCAAGATTATTTTAAAGGCGAGGCCACCTTGAAAGGAATCCTCGTTCGATCCCCTGAAAAGATACGGAATGTTCCTAACTCAGGGTGTATACTTACGAATAACGCAGATGAATTTTTTGCAAGCGGGTTGGATGTCATTATCGAAGCAGCCGGCCATAATGCCCTGGAGTCATTAGGAGCAAAAGCTTTGGCATCTGGTGCCCATCTGATCATCGTTTCGGTGGGTGCTTTGAGGGATGAAACCCTTTTACATACTTTAAAAGAAACCGCAAAGACGAATGGAACCAAATTAATCATTCCATCTGCAGCCATTGGCGGCCTTGACCGGATAACAGCGGCTTCAATGGGAAAGTTGGAAAGTGTAACACTAGTCACAAGAAAACCCCCGCGGGCTTGGAAAGGGACCTTCGTTGAACAGAAAGTCGACCTTACATCCCTAGAGGAGCCGGTCTGTGTGTTTGAAGGAAACGCCAATGAGTCGGCCATGCTTTTTCCTCAAAGTGTGAATGTATCCGCTGCACTTAGTCTCGCTGGCCTTGGATTTAAAGAAACAAAAGTGAAGGTATACGTGGATCCTACTATCGACAAAAATACACATGAAGTCAGGGCTATTGGGGATTTCGGCAGCATCAAACTTGAGGTCCAGAATACACCTTTTCCTGAAAACCCAAAATCAAGCTATATTGTCTCCATGAGTGTCATCAAAGCTTTGACCCATTTGTTTTCGCCAGTGGTGATCGGCATTTAAAAAAGGGCAGGAAACGAAATAATCTTCGTTTTCTACCCTTTTTTATTTTGTTTCACATAATTAATGTAGGCTCTCTTTGAATTTTCGATATGGATTTTTGTTAAGTACTCTCCCATTTCCACATCTTTATTCCTTACCGCCTTCATGATTTCTAAATGTTCTTTCATGGATTCTTCTTTTCTCCCTGGCGTCTCATAACTCGTATTGGAGAAAATTCGAATGTAATCTGTCAGGCCAGTCAACAATTCGTATAGCTTGGGGCTCTTTGCCGCTTTATGCAGGATCTGATTTGTATCCAAATGAAGCTTCGACACTTCCGCTTCTGTTAACCCATCCAAATTTTGCAACTTTACGATGACCTGATCGAACTCCAACTGTGTTTTGTCATCCATTTTTTGAGCAGCAAGCTTTGCAGCCAGCACTTCCAAAGATGATAAAATCGTAAATACTTCCACTACCTCGTCTTCACTGATCCGTTCGACCACGACTCCTTTACGAGGAACCGTTTTCACAAATCCTTGTGACTCCAAGCGGAAGAGCGCCTCACGTATAGGCGTTCTGCTGATGTGAAGCTTGTCAGCCAATTCCCGTTCAACCAGCCGGTCGCCCGCTTTGTACTCGCCATTTAAAATCATATCCTTTAAATAACGGTAAGCCCGTTCACGTATTGAGAGTAAGTCTTCCTCCACCCACTTGCTTTGCATTTTGCTACTCACCTACTGTCTAAAAAATTGTATACCAATTATATCTTGTTTTATCTAAAGAAACAATATTTCCAATGTTTTCATATGTGGGAGAGAAAAATCCCGCCATAAAATAGGGAAGCGACAATAACGACAGCTGGGTGAATTTTTATCTTTTCCATGGCCACGTAGCTACCTGCAGCGAGCAAGATCAAGTGCAGCCAGCCCATTGACTCAAAGGCAGACAATAAAAATTGGTATGCCAATACGGCTAGGAGTATAGCAATCACCGGTTGAACGGACCGTGTCATCCATTTGATCTGCAAGGCGTCTTTAAAGCGGCTTTGAAACGCAAACAAAAGTATGACCGCAATTGCAGAAGGACCTATGGTTGCGAACAATGCCAGTATAGACCCAAACACTCCCCCTACCTCATATCCAATGTAACCTCCCATTTTTGTTGCAATCGGGCCGGGCAAAACATTGGCCATAGCCAGCAAATCACCAAATTCCTTATTAGTCATCCAGCCATAATGCTGTACCACTTCATTTTGGATCAACGGAATTGTGGAGGGCCCCCCTCCATAGCCAAGCAAGTTAGCGACAAAGAATGCCCAAAAAATATGTAAATAGATCATAGTTGTCGTTCCCTTTCTTGCATCACAGGAGCCTTCCATCCTTGATCTTTCTTAATCTTATAGGTTGATAGAATAAATGCACCTACTAAAAACAGGCCAATGACAATACCAGGATGCAGGGAGATCCCTTGAAGCAGCAGGAAAGACACAATTGCAAACACGGCCATCCACTTGCTTCCCATCGTTTTTTTGCTCTTCGTTAAAAATTGAAATGCTAAAACGGCAAGCATTACACCAATGACCGGGCTCACTCCGGTTACCATTCCTTTTACGACCGGGGAATGCCGAAACGAATATAAAAATCCAAGAAGGACCATCATGGCAAGGCTCGAAGGGAGAATATGGGCCAAGATGGCTACAGCCGCTCCCGCTGAACCCTTCACTTTGAAACCGATATATGCTGCCATTTTCGTGGCGATCGGACCTGGAAGGGTATTCGCCAGGGCCAACGTTTCACCAAACTCATCTTCATTCATCCATTTGTATTTCTTTACGGCTTCATATTCAATTAATGGAATAATCGAAGGCCCGCCTCCATAACCTGTAACTCCTGTCCTAGCAAAACCAACAACTAAATCGAGATACGTTCTCATTTAAATCCCCCTCCGAGAAATAACAGTAATCAACGAAGGGCTGCCTCCATTAACTTGGCAGCCCTTTCAATTATCGTTTTATATCAGCGGTTGCCACTACGTCATATCCGTCATTGGAGAGATGTTCCTTCAATGCTTGAAGAGCAGCAACACCAACCGTTGTATCCTGTTCACCGTTGCCTCCGCTAATGCCTATTCCTCCAATGACCTCACCATTGACCACGACAGGGAATCCCCCTACAAAAATAGCAAACTTTCCGTCGAGCATATGCTGTATACCAAACGCTTCATTTCCTGGTAAAGCAGGCCCGTTCGGTTCTTTATTAAACAGATGTGTGGACCGTTTGTGGCCGGCAGCCGTGTATCCTTTGGCAATAGCAATTTCTGGACCGGTAATCCTCGCGCCATCCATCCTTTCCAGGAGAATGGGGTATCCGCCATCATCGACAACGACTATCGTTTCAAGCACATTGATTTCTTCTGCCTTTTTTTTAGCCGCTTCCATCATTATTCTTGCTTCCTTCAATTCAAGTTTCATAGTCTTTTTCATGATGTTCCCCCTGTCCCATTCTAATGTCCAAAATAAACGGTTTTGGTTTGTGTAAAAAATTCCAGGCCCACTCTTCCAGATTCACGGAATGTCGACGTGCTTGATTTTTTAATACCGCCAAACGGTGCATTCATGAGATTGCCCGTAGTGGTTCGGTTGGATTTTACGGTCCCGGCTTCGGCTTCCTTTACAAAGCGTTCGATATAGTTTAGCTGTTTGGTCACAATGGAAGCGGAGAGACCGTATTCCACATTATTTGCAATCGAAATGGCTTCTTCGTAATCATCGGCTTCAATTACACAGATCACAGGGCCAAAAATTTCTTCCTGTTCGATCCTCATCCCGGGAGTTACATCGGTAAAAACTGCCGGGCTTACATAGAATCCTTCATCATACCCTGTACCCGTTAGCTGTTCTCCGCCACAAAGCAGCATCGCGCCCTCATTTTTCCCAATGTGTATATAGTCGAGAACATTCTTTAATTGCTTTTCATTGGCCAGCGGCCCCATAGATACCCCTTTTGTGAACCCATCGGCAATCTTGAGCTCTTTTGCCTTCTGAACAAGCCGGTTCGTAAATTCTTCTTTTATACTTTTCATAACAATGGCTCTGCTCGTACCTGTACACGCCTGCCCGCTTAAACCAAACCCTCCATTCACTGTCAATTGGACGGCTTCATCCAAATCGGCATCCTCCATTACGATCAGCGGGTTCTTGCCCCCAAGCTCCATCTGTGTTCTCGTTGTTAGTGATACTGAACGGTGGATTTGTTCTCCTGCATTCGTGGATCCGGTGAATGTGACTCCCCTGACCGCGGGATGTTTGACCAAAATCTCCCCAATTTCTCTTGAAGAGCCGGTGACATAATTCAGCACGCCTTTAGGAAGACCGGCCTCATGCAGTGCTTCCACCAATCTGTAACCGACCAATGGAGAGTCGGAAGATGGCTTAAACACAACCGCATTACCGGTTATCAATGCAGGGGCAATCTTTCTGGCAGGGATGGATAAAGGAAAGTTCCAAGGCGTAATGACGGTGATTACTCCTAATGGTTCCTTTACGGTATAAACTCTTAGATTGGGGTCATCGTTTGGAAATGTTTCTCCCGTATAGCTGACACCCTCCACTGCATAATATCGCAGGGTTTCCGCAGAGCGTTTTACTTCATTTAAACTCGCTCCAAATGGTTTTCCTACTTCTTTTGTCAGTTCTTCAGCAATTTGCTCGGAGCGGCTGTCCAGAATATCAGCTGCTTTTGTTAACATGGCCGCGCGCTTGGTAGGTGCAGTACTAGACCAGGAGCGGAAAGCCTCGCTTGCTGCATCTAACGCCTTTTTTGCCGTATTCTCACTTGATGCTTGAAAATAACCGACAACTTCTTTTTTAGCTGCCGGATTAATGCTTGGAAATACACGTTCTTCGGTCAGCCACTCACCATTAATATAGTTTCCAAAGGATTTTACTGCTGTAGTTGTTGGCACGGTGTTACCTCCTTGCTTCAATTAAAAATGAGGGCAGTTCCTCTCTATTGGAGAAACTGCCTGATATTTGCTTGTTTACATGAAAAACATCGGCTTAGGATTGGACGGTTTCAAGGTCCTTAGCTACATATGTGTTATAGAGGCCGTCCATGTACATCCTGCGCATTTTGGCTCCTGTTCTAACGACATCCAGACATTTTTGCTGCAATTCTACCGTGTCCGCACACTCCAGAACGATTTTGTAGCCCCGTTCCCCATGAATCTCATCAGACACAATATGTAAATCAAAAAATTCAATTTGTTCGTCGTCAAATCCATATTTCTCTCTTAGTATTGGTGTTTGCTTTCGATAGATATCCGGGACCTGGGATTCTAGTCCAACGACCAGGGCAGCAGTTGCAACGACGAAATTTTCTCTCATAGCAATGGAGTAACACCAGCTTTGCAATCCTAATGTGGTAGGAGCCATGTTTTCTGGATTCTCCACTCTTTCCCGGGTTGTTCCGCACGTTTCCGCAAAACGGATCAGAAGATCGGTATGCCTGTCTGCTGCAAGTTCCTCTTCATACATGTTTTGAAGGGTAAAATCCTTCGCTTCTGTGTACTTCTCCGGAGTATGAGCGTAAATATAAGCTAGATAATCAGCAAATGGTCCGACATAGTGATAGTGGTTCTCTGCCCATCTGGCAAAATGCTCCCGTGATAGTTTTCCAGTGGCCCATGCTTCTGTAAAAGGCGCCTTTTGACTATGATTGCCCTTGATTGCTTCCTCCAACTGTTTACGAAACTCATCTTTTGTTAATAATTCAGCCATTTTTAACTCCTCCTTTAAAATAGTTCACTCGGTATATTGTATTTGGTATACCATTTGAGTTTATACTAACCCTGCCTACTGACCGCTGTCAATAACTTTATTGAATTTTCTAACTATTGTTTACCAAATAAGTAAAGCGGCTAACGTAGCAACACATAATCCAATGATGACCGGAAAGAAATTCTTTCTCGCTAGCTCAATGACTGAGACCCCACAAAAACCTGCAACAGCCACTAAGGAAGACCAGGCAATCAACGTTCCCCCGCCCGTCCAAACAGCACCCATTTGACCGATCGCAGCAAGCGTGGAGGGATCAACACCTGTCCCATGGTGAAGGGCTCCCGACAACGCACCAGTCAAAGGCAAACCGGCAAAACCAGCACCATCTAAACCCGTTATGATTCCAATAACTAAAATACCAAACCCTGTGATAAATCCGCTTTGGGGAATAAGGTTCTGGGCCGATTGAACAATATCAAACAAAAAAGCAGGTTTAGAAGCATCGACTGGGAGAGAAAGTATAGCGGAAGCAAAATCACCACTGCCCAGAAAAAAGAATCCTGCAATTGGGATAACAGGCCCCATAGCCCGAAAAGCGAACACAAAACCATCCGTAATATGATCACTAATCTTCTCAAATGCGTGTAATCTTCCAAAGGAAACACTGGCCAGAACAAGAAGAACAATGGCGACACCCCCTATAAAAGCGGCTCCGTCCCCGCCTTCAAGGCCGGTCATCTTACTCCCGGAAAATTTCACGGAGAACATATAAATCATAACTGCTAGCATGGAAAGTGGAACAACCACAGCAAAGATACTTCCCCATCTGTTCCGCTCTTTTTCTGACACAAACATTTCAGACGCGGCTGAAACTTCAGATTTAATTTCCTCTTCCATTTTCATCTGGTCATTAGACATGCTGTCAATTAAAGATAGATTAGGAGCGTAATTAGGCTGTTTGATATTTTTCCTTTCTCTAACATACGTAATTCCTAGGGCTGTCAAACCTGTAATAAGGGAAAGAAATAGAACCTTGGAAGCGACAGCAGCAGTTGGAATGCCGGCAGCTTTCGCGCTAAGCATGGGAGCTACCTGCATAATATAATCGGATGACAACGCCATACCCTGGCCTGCCATAGCAACCGCCATCGCTGCAGCCATAGGGGGAAGGCCTGCTCTTACCGCAGCAGGAACCAGCAGTGCACAAATTAAAGGTACCGCTGGGGTCGGCCAAAAAAACAAAGATACAACATAAGTGATTAGCGCGAGGCAAAGAAAAGCAATATGACCATTAACCATGATCTTTTGAACAGGAGCAATCATTTTTTGATCGGCTCCTAAGTCTTTAAGAGATTTGAGCAGAGCAACCATAAACGTAATGATCAAAAAGATACTGAATAACTCTTTTGCGGCAACCAAGTTTGCATTAAACACTGCCTTCAGACCGCCAACGAGCGATCCTGTGTAAATACTGGCAACAAGTAAAGTTCCTAATAGCGTCGGTAAAACAATGCCCTTTCGAAAAAGCATGATAACAATAACGGACACTGTAACAATTGCATACATACCATGTGCAAGTGTCAAAGTCATACCTAGCACCCCTCTATTGGTTGAAAGTAGGTGATTCTACTAAGCCTTAATGGTCGTGCCGATAATATCTTTTAATGTTAGTTCTAAATTTTCTAGCGCTTCCTCTACTATTTCTCTTCCAATATCTTCTCTGCTTTGAGTGGCATCGCCGATACATCCATTCGCTGTCATTTCCTCATATTGATAAGGACCCTGTACAGGACTGTTAGGGCGAAGATATTTCCAAGTCCCTTCTTTGATCGCCCCTTTTTGGAGCTTGTCCAATCTTACAATAGAAGGTGCCAGATAAAGGGCTTCAGATACCTCCCGTTCACAGCTGTGACCAAATAGTGGAGAGTGAATATGGCGTTGAATCGAATGTTTTGCAGATCCAGTCGTTTTTGCGAAATAGATCTTTACACCTAGTTTTTGCGACAATTCCGTACTGGCAACACTTAAGGTAGACTGGTTGCCTCCGTGGGCATTTAACAATAAAAACTGAGTGATACCGTGCTGCTTTAAAGAATAAACGATGTCATGGATAAGTGAAATTAAAGTGGACGGTTGAAGAGCGATAGTTCCTGGAAAGTTCAAATGATGGGATGAAACGCCCATATTGATAGTAGGAGCAACAACGGCATGGGGATATAGTCTTTCTCCCAAGCGAATGGCCATTTTTTCAGCTATAACCGCATCACAGTTCTCGGTAAGATGCGGGCCATGTTGTTCATGAGCTCCAATAGGTATAATCGCCAGATCAATGGTGGATAGAGCGTGCTGCACTTCTGGATACGTCATATCTGCTAAAACATATACACTCAAACGACATCTCCTCCTATACATTGGGGGTTAGTAACCATTAACGATTGGCTGCTGTGGAATATTGTATACCTTTTGTGTTAAAATTTTTTTCTTGTACTAATTCCAAATCTCCTTTAACTGTAAGCTGGCACGTTAAACGAAATCCCTCTTCTAGGAGTTTCCCTAGCATTTTTTCCTCCTTCCAATTCGGCGGATCAAGGGTTTCAGCGCCTTTAACCACTTTAGATACGCATTTGGTACACTTCCCCATTCCACAACCATAACGCAGTTTTGGAAATTCTTTAATACCAGCCAAGACTACTAGGTTACTATTTTCCTTTACTTCTTGTTCATACAATTGGCCATCCTGAAGTAAACGAACAAATGGCATACAATCACCTCTCTCTTAAGTGTTAAAATGTTATAATTTTCTGAAACTTGTAAATATAGTTTTGATTATAACGAAGGATTTTTTACTTGTAAATGCTAAATATGAGCAAAAAAATAGAAAAAACACGAAAATCAATCTATTTAAATATTCTAAAAACTATTGATTCGGATTATTTTCAGAGGTAAGATACCTATATGGTATACAAAATACAAAAGATAGTGAAAAATACTTTAAGCTGAGGTGATTCTATGGGCAAGTATATTGTGTTAACAAACAAAGACACGTATCAAACCACTGTAAAAGGGGAAGGACTGGAGCCGGTCGAAACCTATGATTTCTACTTTTTTGATAAAGTAAAAGCAACTTACACGATTGCCAAAGTTACAAACGACAATGTAAAAATTCAACTCTCTGAACATTATGAAGGAAGAGAGTACGTCAATCAGATCAGGGTAAAGTTCTTTGAAACGTTTGATACGGTAGAAGCTGCAAGAGAGGAATTGAACGAACTGGTAGCGGCTTCGGGTTCGGGCCCTGACTCTAAATATTCCAAACTTGTACTCGCAGAACCTGTTTCCTAATCATTTCTCAGTGGATAAACACAACATCATACTTAAAAAAGGACTTTCCAAATGGGAAAGTCCTTTTCATTTAAATCATTTGTAAAAAGAGTAAAAGAATCATCAAGAGTATGAGATATGAAAAGGTAAAACCGGTATTCCAATTGGATATGCGGTAAGGACTTTCATCCGTAATTGAAGCCATCATTCCAATGGTAGCATTAAAAGGTCCCATTAAGAAGGCTCCCACCGCTCCTCCGAGCATCGCCAACGTCAATAAAGAAGTGGAAATGTGGAGAGACGACGGGTCTAAAGCTTCAGCCATCAAAGCAAGCCCAACTGCCGGGTGTAGACCCGTAAACGCTAAAACGAGAGGAACCAACGGAATAAGAATTAAAAAAAGAAGGCTCCCTACTTCTTCCTTTACCATCAGTAACCCCTGGTTGAAAAAGTGATCAACATGAGAGAACTTCATGGAAGATATAAAAAAACCGGCAGACAAGAAAATGACAAACTGTCCGCTTAATTTTAGGATATGAGAGGAAAAATGCTCTTTTAGCTCTTTTATGAACGATTTCCTCTTTCCAAGAAAGGCGCTCCAACAAAAAGCAAAGGGAATGACGAGTAAGCTAACAATGTAAAGAAAATCAAACGAAGATTGAAAGTCTGCCAAGATCACCAATCCATTAAATAGGGCAATGGCAATCAATATTTGAAAGAACTTTCGGCTCCCTGCTTGTCCTGCTTTTTCCAATAAACCGGTCGCTACCTCATTTTCTCCTTTTAACAGGTTCCGATATCTTTTTCGAAAGATCATGGATGCAATGAACCAATCCAATAAGAGGCCGGCTACACTTAACGGAATGAGATACTTCAACATCGCTACCCATGATACACCGGTCATATCGACCACTATCCCTACTATAGGAGTGACCGGTGTCCAAAGCAAAGGCATGGCAAAGCCATGGGTTATCGCTCTGCTCATAAATCGTACTTCATGCTGAACCTGATAGGTGGTGACGGACGAACGAACCGTATAGTAGGTCATAGGCAAACTCGCGAGATTCATAAAACTGCTAAAAAAATAAGATATTCCGGAAGTGAGAAAGTACAATTGTTTGGAGTTGTGAATTCTCCTGAAAATAAGTTCTTCAATGGATTGAACATAATTACCGATTTGAATAGGAACTGCCAAGATTGGGACCACCGCAAATAGCGCGAGTAGATTCATCATTGGTCCGAACGAAAGTACGTAATCTTTCGTTGTTGCTCCGTTTGTGGCTAACATTAAAATTCCGCTGATCAAAAAGAAACTACTCATGATTTGAATAGCCCTGGATACCTTGGTGAAAGTTACAACCACAACGCATAAACTCACGAGGGATAAAGTGAATTGCAAAAAGGGAAATGGATTTACTATAGATAGTAAATAAAGAATAATGGATAGCCAAAAAAGAAACTTTCTCATAATATCACCAAGTTGTCATATTTTTCTGAAATTATATAATAAAAGTTAGAAAAAGGAAAGTGAAATCGGTCAGACAAACAAATAAACAATGGGAAGTTGTGTGATCTTCTCAGTTATCTGTCCTCACATTTCTCCATTTGAACCAACCATTGAAAAAGTTATCTCTTTATACATGGATTAAGTAAGAAGATATCCAATTGTGTCTTTAGTCGCATTATGATTCTAAATCCAATATACTCTCCTCCAACCACTACCAAAAAGGTTTGTATAATCAGAAAAAGCCACCACCCTTTTATCATTAGAGAAGATAGCTTTATTCACAGCAACGATTGATCCAATATACTTCGATGATACTCTTAACTAGTATTAACCAATTCCTTATGCTTCTTCGTACGCTTTTTCTTGTATATTTAGAAATTCAATAACAGACCTATTAAAGTAATCTGGCTCATCAACATTCGAAAGGTGCCTTCCCTTCGGAATTATGCGTAGTTCAGCCTTTGGAATTTTACTTACTATCAATTTTGATAGACGAATCGGGGTCTTAAAATCCTCTTCACCAATCAGAACCAATGATGGAACGGCTATCCTACTTAATTGTTCTTCTAAATTCACACGAAAACAAGACTCTGCAGAAGATTCATATATGCAAAGAGGCATTTCTGAAATGGCTTGTCGTAACGAGTGACGTATTGCTTTGGCTGAAGGCGAATTAGAAAGCGTACTATCCAGATATGTATCTGCATATTGGTCCATACCCTGTTCTTTGGCAACTCCAGCCGTTAACTCAATTTTTTCTGATACTGAAGAAGGACTAATCTTAGCAAATGTATCAGCCAAAATTAAATTTTGTACCCGCTCTGGGTATTTGAGCGTAAAGGCTATTGCCATTACCCCTCCCATAGAAACTCCGCATAAAATGGATTTTTCTATTTTTAAATGATCTAGTAAATGAAGGAGATCTGTAACCCAATGATCAACACTTACTCCATTGTGACAGGACGATTTCCCATGACCACGAATATCTGGGACTATAACGTTGTAACCTTTTTCAGAAAATGCCTCAACCTGGTATTTCCATATTCGATGATCAGTTCCTAAGCTATGCAGGAGTACGATCGTTTTATCAGACTCCCCCGATTCTAAGTGGTAATATATTTCTTCACTTTCTATTCTTAAGTATGGCATAATAGTTCCTCCCTTTAAAAATTTATTAAGCGATCTCTGTTAGATTTAAAGAGTCGTCCTAACATCATTTTGCAACTTCGAAAACATCCTCTGACCAATCCGGCACCGCATTATGCCCAATAATGTTTGTTCTCCATTTTCGCAATTTCTTCTGACTGTTACTTTTAAAAATCAACTTTTACTTCACTATAGGATTTGTCGGTAAATAGAACTTCTTACTCATATTCCTTTACATCGCTTTTTTACCATTAAAAAATACTTCACTCTTTTTTTATTTTTCTAGAATGATATCTATCGTTTGTGGTTTAACAACGAAAGATACCGCCATAAAACAATGAATATTACGAAATATTCTGTCAATAAATAAAATTATAACTTATAAACTAAAAATGCGGCTACTAATGTTATTTATGCATAATTTAAACCCAAAAGGAGACATGCTTATACATGTCTCCTCATCCCGAAGGATGCGGCAAACCTTTAATTCTTAATTTGTGTAATGTTCCCTTTTCCAACTCCTGGAGTAAAGACATATAGACAAAATGCTTATACCTAAATTAGCCACTACAGCACCTTTAATAGACTGTGTACTGCCTAATTCCATGTAATTTCCCATATGAGAGAGTACCCCATAATTTTCTAAATCATTTTCAACAATGGTACGAGTCCCTGAAATCTTCTCCCGCCAAATCATTCTTTCAAAGGATACTTCCTCGATCCCAACCGTATAGGGACAGTAACTTGGGACAACCACGTCCCATATTTTATTTTGAGGGTACTTTTCCAGAAGAAACGTTTGTGTTCTGGCGATTTCTCAGCTCATTAAACCCGTAAAAGAAAGTAGGAGGTTTTTTTATTGAATGAAGAATTCAAGTGGGATCTTCAGGGGCTGCACACTGATGGTGTAAAGGTCAGCAATGTTACCCCGAATTATCCCCAGGACCAAGAGATGAGTGATCCCGCTCGTCTATGTGTTGGCCTTGGCATTGGTTTCTGTGTTGGTGTATGTGGTGGCTTTGGTGTATGCGGTGGTTTTGGTGTATGCGGTGGCTTTGGTGTATGCGGTGGCTTTGGTGTATGCGGTGGCTGTGGCGGCTGTGGCGGATGCTTTGGCCGTTGCGGTGGTTGTGGCGGCTGTGCCCGTTGTGGCGGCTGCGGTGGTTGCGGAGGTCGTTGCGGAGGTCATCGCGACGGTCGTTGAGCTCCGACTCACATTAACAGGAATTCAAAATGGTTTGCCCTGCATATCCCTCTGTGGGGCTTTTTTTGTTTAGACATAAAGGACACAAGGCATCCATAGAGTTAAATAATGTAAAAAATGTGGAGCTTTCTGAAGAGGAGGGCGATCATGCAAATATTAAATCCTTCTATGTGTTTAAAAGTGAACAGAGACACGTTTGTTTTTCCGGTTTCAGCCGAAGGTGTATATCTCCGGAATAACGAAAAATCTTTAAGAATGGAAGGCAGCACCATTGACCGATGGCTGGAAAAATTAATTCCTATTTTCGACGGAACCCATACTCTTGAATCTGTAACAAACGGTTTACCAGATGCTTATAAAGAACAAGTGTATAAGATCGCACAAGTTCTGTACGAAAACGGTTTTGTCCGTGATGTAAGCCAGGATGTCCCCCATCAGCTTCCTGATCGCATTCTTATGAAATACACCTCCCAAATTGAATATTTAAATTCTTTTCGAGATTCTGGCGCATACCGATTTCAAGTTTACCGACAGGCAAGAGTTGCGGTGATCGGTTCTGATTCACTTCTCCTCTCTCTCGTTCGAGCATTGATTCAGTCAGGGCTTCCTTCTTTCAGCATCCTGCTAACTGATTCCCGCCAGGATGCTCAGCACCGGTTAAATGACATGATCGTTGAAGCACGCAAATCAGAGCCTGAAACGGAAATCACGATCTTACGTCCCGAGAAACATTCATGGAGAGAAACTCTAGAGCCGTTTGATTCCATAATATATGGATTCAAGGACAGTGATTTAGCTCAACTTCGTACCATTCTAACCATCTGCAAGGAACAAAAGAAGAAAGCTCTTCCCGTTACTTTTTTAAAAGATTTAGCCTTTACGGGCCCGCTCGTTTCTCCTGAATCCGATTCGTGCTGGGAGTCTGCCTTTCGCCGATTGCACCAGCGGCCGAATGAAAAAAGCAATGGTTCCCGAACCTTCTCACAAACAGCGGGTGCGCTATTAGCCAATGTGGCGGTTTTTGAGCTTTTTAAAGAAATCACGGGGGTACATGAGGATAAAAAAGAAAGACCATTTTACTTGCTTAACCTGGAAACGCTCGAAGGAAGCTGGCATACCTTTATCCCCCACCCACTGGTTACTGGGCGTGTTTATGCAGAGCCCATTAAGGACCCTGTTAAATTCCTTGAAACATGCAATCATCAACAAATGGATTTACATTCATTGTTTTACCGGATTACTTCAAAAGAATGTGGTGTTTTTCATCTTTGGGAGGAAGCAGATTTACTCCAGCTGCCGTTATCCCAATGCAAAGTCCAAGTTGCTGATCCGCGTTCAGAAGGCCCTGCCAAGCTCTATCCTGAGACCGTCTGTTCAGGACTCACGCATGAAGAAGCTCGCCTGGAGGCAGGTCTTTTTGGAATTGAAACGTATGTCAGAAGTTTTGGGAATGAGTGTTTCAGTGAGCATTCTTCACCAAGTGGTATAGGAACAGGCAAAACCCCTGCGGAAGGGTTATGCAGAGCATTGCAAAACACACTTCATGAAGAATTTGTGAAGCAAGCAGATCACGGTGCTACTAAAGCCACATTAGATGTAAGTCTTGTAAATGATCATCGCTGCCGATTTTTTCTGCAGGCTTTGAGAACCAGGAAGTCTGAACCAGAACTTTTTTGGGGCCATGATGTGCTGGGATTCCCTGTCGTTTGGGTTGAATCAAACGGCAAATGGTATGGAAGCGTTGGATTAAATATGAAGATGGCTTTAAGCAGAGCATTACAAACGGCTGTGATGGATTTTCAAAATCAAGAAACCTTACATTATCCCTATGGGGTTGTGGTTTCCTCCATTACATCGCAAAAGGATGCTCAAAAGAAGGTTCCGGTTCCTTCTTTTGAAGAGAAGCCGTTGGATGAAACCTTCCATTCCGCAATACATCGATTAAGGCAGAGAAAAAAACAAGTTCACATCTTTGAACTTCATCTGGAATCCGTTTTTAAAGAGAACACGGCTGGCATTTATGGGATTGCGCTAAGCGGGGAGGAACTTCCATGAGCCACTCCATCATCATCATCGGAAACGGAAGGTTAGCTGATACGGTAAGCGAACAATTGAGCGGGCTCTATTCCGTTACACGCATGGCCTCTGTAAAAGAAGCCGTTCCGAATCAAGGCAATCTGGCATTAGTGCTCCACGATTCCTGGGTTCCGTCTGAACACAGAGAAGCCGATGAGGTCTTTAAGTCCAGTGGCATCCCATGGCTTCGGGGATTCGTATCTTTTGGTGAAGCCAACATTGGACCGCTTGTTCTTCCTGACAAACAAGGGTGTTCTCAGTGCGCGGATAGGCGCCGTTTTATGGCGGGCTCTGACCGGAGAGAACAATTCCAAATGAAAGAATACAAAATGGATCAACCCGGTATCGAGCAAGATCCTTGGGCTTCAGCTCTGGGGTTATTGCAAACTTCCTATCTCATTCAAGAAGAGCTTCATCGAATTTTAAAAGGAGAAAAACCCCGCACGTATGAGCATGTATTTCTTCTACAGTTAAATACGCTCCGGCTATCTTATCATTTCTTTTTGCCTGACCCCTATTGCCCTGTGTGTGGCGATCTTCCAGAGGATACAGCGGACCCCACAGAGATCATATTGAAACCATGCCCAAAAACCTCTATCCATAGCTACCGCTGCCGCTCTCTGGAAGATCTCGAGAAGGTTCTGGGCAAGGATTACTTGGATAGCAGAACGGGTCTTCTTAATCATAAAAGATATGACTTCATCTCCCCTTTTGCCGATACGATTGTCAATCTTCCTTTATTATCAGGCAATGAGTTAACGGGTGGGCGCAGCCATTCTTATGCTCATAGTGAACAATCAGCCATTTTGGAAGGACTTGAGAGATACTGCGGCTATGCCCCAAGGGGTAAACGGACAATGGTTTATGAGCCGTATTCCATGGTGGAAAAGCATGCGCTTAACCCTCGATCCATAGGACTCCATACAAAGGAACAATATGACATGCCCGGATTTCCTTTCAGGCCATTGGACCCCGACCGGCCCATTCATTGGGTTTGGGGATATTCGTTATCACAGAACCGGCCCATCCTGGTTCCGGAGACGTTTGCCTATTACAGCCTGGGTGGCGGAGAAGGCTTTGTTTATGAAACCTCTAACGGCTGTGCACTCGGCGGTAGCATGGAGGAAGCGATTCTTTACGGTATTTTCGAAATTGTTGAACGGGATTCTTTTTTAATGACCTGGTACGGCCAGCTCCCTATTCCTCGTCTTGATCTATCATCCATTGACGACCGGGAGCTTCAACTCATGATCCAGCGCCTGCACGCAGTGACCGGATATGAGGTTCATTTATTTAATTCGACGACCGAGAACGTCATTCCGAGCATTTGGGCTCTCGCCAAAAATACGAAGCAGACGGGCATGAATCTCTTGTGTGCAGCTGGAGCTCACATTGATCCATTAAGAGCGGTAAAAGGAGCTGTTCAAGAGCTATCAGGGATGCTTCTCACCATGGACGATAAGCTGGAAAAAGACCGGGAGAAATACCTGCAGATGTATCATGATTCGTTTCTCGTTCATCAGATGGAAGACCATTCGATGCTATACGGGTTAAAAGAAGCCGAAGAACGCTTATCCTTTCTGCTTGATGAGCGCCCGGAAAGGAGCCTTCAACAGGAATTCCGTCCCATTCGTAAATCAGCTGATCTATTGGATGATGTAACGGGAATCCTGGAAGTTTTTCGGCAGCTTCAGCTGGAGGTCATTGTTGTGGACCAAACCAGTCCTGAACTGAAACGAAACGGGCTGCATTGTGTAAAAGTAGTGATACCCGGGATGCTGCCCATGACATTTGGACATCACCTTACCCGGCTGCAAGGGTTGAACCGAGTATTGAACGTACCAGCGAAACTCGGATATGTGAGAAAGCCGTTGACATATGGACAGCTTAACCCGCATCCCCATCCATTTCCATAACAGTGCCAAAGGGGGAAAAGAATGAACCTCGAAGAATTTTTGCATAAGCTGCATTATGAATCTGACAAAGTAAAACCCCGGGACTGGGTGGTGGACTGGGACGACGCCCCCCTTCCCTATAAGCTTTACAGGGGTTTGCCTGTAGTGGAATTAAACGCAGATCTTCCGCTCCATCTCGAACAAAAGAAAAGAAATCCAATACCGAATCTCCAGGAAATTGGTCACTTTCTTAAATATACCTTCGGGCTTACACAAGTAAGCCAAACCATGTTTTTTACTGATCAAACAGAAGAATGCACAGCATGCCGGCGCTTTGTCCCATCCGGCGGTGCACTGTATCCGAACGAACTTTATATCTATTTAAAAATGGAGGAGATTCCTGAAGGCATTTATCACTATGACGCCGCACACCATCGTTTAGTATGTTTAAGAGAAGGGAATTTTGACAGCTACTTGAACAGAGCTCTGGGTAATCGCTGTGACGTGTCCTCCTCTTTTGGCACCGTATTGATCTCCACGTTTTTTTGGAAGAATTTTTTCAAATACCATAACTTCTCTTACCGTCTGCAAGGGCTGGATACCGGCTTTGTGATCGGTCAGCTGCTGGAAACAGGAAGACGCATCGGTTTTGAGACGGGGGTGTATTACCATTTTCTTGACCGCGCCCTTCATCACCTTTTAGGAATATCCGAGCAAGAAGAAAATGTTTATGCGGTGATTCCTCTTTCCGTTGATCCAGCCATGAACTGGTTTACGAGTGATGAAACAGAGGAATCCTCCACTGCTGCTTCGTTATGCCGTGAAATGGAACCACTTGAGCATCAACATTACGTCCGTTCTAGGAAAATCAGCGAATATCCCATGCTAATGAAGATGAATGAAGCATGCAGGTTGGACTCGGTTCCAACTCATAAGGAAATGGAAAAAGAAAAGAAAGAAGAGTTGGCACCCTCGTTCCACCTGCTGCCTCGTGTGGACCGGTTATCGTATGATTTCTCTTCCGCCTGCCGAAATCGATATTCGCCCGGAATGGACTTTGTTCAGAAACCCATAAACCAACAAACCTTATCAGCCCTTCTATTCGAAGCCTTCTCCACTTTTTCTTACCGAAATGATCTTGATCATAATTTTCATCATTCACCTTACCGTATCTCACTCTATTGCTGTATGTATAATATCGAAGGTTTACCAAACGGCTCTTATTTTTATGATGAATCCAATCATGCATTACAGCCTATTCAAGATGGTGATTTCCGATGCCGACTGCAAGACGGACTGCTTGCTGATACTGTAAACATGTCTCAAGTTCCACTTTCCTTCACGATCTCTGGCCATAAGGATCATTACCAAAGCGCTTATGGATACAGGGGACATCGTATTCAGCACATGGAAGCTGGAATTCTGTCCCAGCATCTGCTTCTGGCCGCTTCGGCATTAAATATGGGCGGGCACCCCCTTCTCGGATTTGATGTCCAATCCTATGATGGCCTCTATAAACTGAGTGAAAAGGGAAAAACCAGCCTGCTCCAAATCCCTTTGGGCTGCTTCCGGCCCCATCCAAGATTACAGGGAAGCCTGCATGGCTGATGCGGCCACCTATGATAGATTAACTCCTTTAACAGAAACCTAGTAAATTCCAATATTACAAAAAAAAGACCCTGTAAAGCCCGAATGGTTCTGTTCGCTTTACAGGGTTTACTATTTATTAAACAATCTTTTGATTAAACTCTTCTACTTCCTTCCGCTCGGAGAAAAAGTCGGCGAATACAACCGATTGACCATGCAGTTCAGGCCGGGAAAAAAAGGCGAGGAATCATCCACTAATCCAGCATCATTGGATGGAGGAAACGAGCGTTCATCGAGGATTGTATTGTGTCTTATCAATTTGATCGTGAACAGCATCAACTGAATACACCTATTCGATGCTTTAAACTAACAGTATGCAAAAATAGAGCTGGTTAGCTCTACTTGTAAGGTTTTACTTATTTTGTTTCAAGATCAGTTTTATCTCTTCCATTATGCCATAAAGACCAACAGAAATAGCAGAGTTTCTTATACATTTAAGATCCTCAAGCTGAACCATCATGTTCCTTGCTTCCGCCAAATAACAGATTGCTTCCTTCATTTTATCTTTGTAAGCTTTGGTTGTTCTTTCGATTTCTGCAGCGAACGTTTCATCCGTACCGGGTGTAATACAAGGATATCATTATCCTTCACAGCTTGCTGGAGCAGTCGGTAACTGTCCGAACCATGTCCGCCTGCGTCATGAATACTTGTGATGCCAGCTGCAATGAAATGATCTGAAGCAATTTTCACAGCCTTTCTTAATTCACTATGTGTATAATTTGAAACCTCATTTATTGACATGTTTGCTGCTTCAATCAATCGTCCAGTCAGCCTTCCACGCTCATCCCGCTCAATAATTCCTCCAATAGGATCCTCTGTATTATCGTTAATTTGCGCTAGCTTTAAAGCCTTGTGATTAACTACACTGATATGTCCGCAAGTTCTGGAAACGATAATAGGATGTTCTACTGAAATGGCATCCAGTTCATCAATCGTCGGATAACGTTTTTCTTTTACTGCCGTCTCATTAAAACCCCAGGCACGTATCCATTCACCTTTTGGAGTTTCCAGCGCTTTATTTCGCAGGTCATTTAAAACATCCTCGACAGAATGGATGTGCTCAGCTTTACAGCTGACCGCTAACTGGTTAACGCCGTATAAGATAAGATGAAGATGGGAATCGATGATTCCTGGAAGGAGCGTTTTTCCTTGCAGGTCAAATACTTTGGTGTGTGGATCGATTAATTCTTTTACTTCCTCATTCGATCCGACCACTACGATACGATTTGCCTTTACAGCTACAGCTTCAACTACAGTATTTCTTTCATCTACTGTTATAACTTCACCATTCATAAACACCACATCGGCCTTCATAAAAACATCCCTTCTACTTTTAATTAGTGTCTTTTGAGGTACCGTTGTTTCCAAAGATGAACGTTTGTAAGTATTTGTATTTTCTTGAGCTTGTACAATTAAACATTTTGCACTAATGCAGCAGTTTAATGATCTGGATGGATTTCATTGTTTGGCTGAATAGTCTTGAGGCATGAACTTTCTTCATCTAAGTGGGGGTTTTAGGAGAGTGATTAAGAATTTCCTTTGATATCGATGCTTCATTTATAACATTCTTTATTGGCACTAATAATCTTCTAAAATTCCACAATTTTTTTCCGTAAGTTTTACCTAGAACATTAGAGCAGTAAACTTTTTTATAATCTTTTATATAGAGGCGTTTGTCTTTTTTCTTCTTCAATCCTCATCACAATGAAAAAAGACCCAATAGGGCCTTTTCGACTAAATACCTCTTATCTTCGTTAATGTAATCATTATATGCGGTTAAAATGTTTCAGTGTTAAAGATCTAAGGTTAATGCCAATCAATAAGTCGTTGTTATATAAAACAGCCTCTCTGTTCATACCGCAAAATGAAACATAGCAGACTTTTTTACCTTCTTTGGTCTGTTCCACTTTTATGACGTTTCCTTTACCTTAAAACATCTTCCTTGTAGCTGTGATCTTCTGATTACCTTTACTTCATCCACCAATTACTTTGCAGAGTTAGGGGGTTAATCGAGGTATCTGAAGTGATGACGTGCATGTGAAAAAGGCCCTTGGGATAACCAAGTGCCTCACTGTAAGTTATGTGTGATTTCTTAGGGATTTACCCGGTTTGGAATCCTTTCATAATCACCAGGGTTAAGATTATAAACACTGCCATCTGCCACGCCATTTAGAATTCCCATTATTCCGGTTTCTACTGTGTTGACGAGCATGCCTTTTTGTTTTTGGCCCAAACTGTGGGTTTGCCCTTTTACTTCAAATAAAACGGTTCCGCTCCCATTCAACGCAAATGAGCCTAAAGCGGTACCTGGAAGATCAAGCCCTTGGTCATAAAGAGAAATGTTCGAGAAGACAGAAGAACCTTTTGCCTGAAGAGCGTTGTACAGTGCGAGATTTAGTTGTCTTGAGTAGTCATAGCGGTAGTTTTCGGCAAATTGAGCATATTTGCCTCCTTGTGCTGTTCGAGGATCTGGAACAAATTGCGCGGAAATGGACATCGTTACATCTTCATCAGTGCCCTCAATTTTGTAAAATCCCTGGTGGTGCAGATCCAGGAATACATCCACTCGACCAAATTCATTTTGAAGCTTTTTGTAAACATCCCTTACGGTTTGTGACTCTGGAGTAATAAACCAGCCTGGCTGATTGGAAGCTCCCGGAAAGTCTTTTGCCTGTGGAACGTAATTTAAATCAGGGTTGAAATCTCGGTTGACATCAAAACCGGGATTACTTGCATAGTCATCTCCCTGGAGAGTCTTCGTATAGTAGTTCCAGCTTGGTTTTGCAGAAGCCAACTGCGGGAAATCAGCTACCGCTTCACTCCAGTCCATATCATTGGCGCGGCGGTCAAGCTCTGATCCGTCCGCGTTGAGCATCGGAATAGCCACAATCGTAAGCTCTTCCCTTATTTTTTTTGCTTCATTCGACTGGCTTGACCCAAGATACTGGAGCAGATTTAAAAGCGCTACAGTTCCTGTTTTTTCGTTTCCATGAATTTCACTTTCTACTAATAAAACCTTTTTTCCTTCTCCCACTCTAGCTGTAAATATATCTCTTCCCTGGTTGGTTTTGCCTGCTGATTCAATCTTGATGGCGCCTTTGCTATTTTTTTCAATTTGGGTTAATGTTTTATTCATTTCTGCATAATCAATAAATCCGTTAATTGATAATGTTTCTCCAGAAGCTGGTTTTGGGCCTTCTGCCAGACTAGTCTGAGGGACCAATAAAACAGCAGCGGCCAATAAGGAAGTACCTAGTGCTTTATGTACTTTTTTCAAGAATTTCACTCCTCTTTTATCTAAGATAAGTATAAATTCGATCAATCCCAACATATTCCTTTAATTATTACGAAAGAATTACATGAGTCTTAGATCATTTTATAAACTTGAGTCCTTTTTCCTGTTAAAATTGTATTCAACTTCAACATTAAGATAGTAGCGTAGCTCACTAGTACTGACAGCTTGTCTAACCTGATTTTCCAGTATTTTGAGAGCCAACCATTAAATAAGTAAAGCCCTTTAAGTAATCAATCCTTTCACAAAGCTTGCTAACTAACAATAGGAACCGTGGCAATAAAAGAAGACGAAAACAAAAACGTATACACATGTGTAAATATTTCTATATACGTTTATATGGTTGTTAGAGATGCTTGTTGTAGTTAACCCTCTTGAACGCGACATTGTTCCTCTTTTTTTACATACACTAATTTTCAACTCTATAGTTATTTTTGAAGGCGGAGGCATTCAATTAAAAGAGCTTGGGTGGGGATATTTCATCGGTTTATTTATCTTCCATTTTAGTGGCTTGTGTGACATAAGCACTGAAGATTATCGAGCGCTTTCTTATTCGATTTCACTTAACTTGATATCTTTTTTATTATCAATCTTTATGACTACTTTTCCAACTATCTCTTTCATTTCTAAATTGGCTATTTGTTATGTTCTAATTCCCCCTTTATTCTTTTCCATTCTGCCTTTAGCCTATCTTGAAAAATTAATCGCTCCTAATCGAGACTTTGAACAAAAAAACCTCCCATCTGCTGATGGAGCGGTTCAGCCAAAAACAAATAGGAGGGGCACTGCTTTTATTAATCTAGTGTTACCTGCTTTTTGCTGAGCACTTCTTCCACCGGGGAGGAATTGATCATTTCCCGGTCCATTGCCAATTTTTTCATGATTTCTTCTTCCGACAAGGTATTTTGCGGAGTTAAAAGGCTGACCGCTACTCCAGCAATAAAAGCTGCACCTAGTGACGGAAGGATGGGATTTCCCCAATACGCCAATAGACTCGGACTGTTCAGCAAATAAAAAGAGGTAATTGACCCGCAGAGCAGGCTGCCTAGTCCCCCCTGCCAGGTCATGCGAGGCCAAAATTTGCCTAAAATGGACGCTACGAGCAGCCCTGACATGACGGTGGAAATAAAGTTGGAAATATAGCCGATAATACTGTTTGATCCAAGAGTGAACACAAATGCAAGCACTAGAGTAGCCACAAGGGCGATCCGTGAATAAACGATCATCTTTTCTTTTTTCGGGCTTTTCCCTGTGAAAACCTGATACACATCCCCAAGTAGGATGGTTACCGCAGCAATGAAATCCGAGCTTCCCGATGACATGGTAGCACTTAATCCGGCTGTCAGGACGATGGCACCGATCCAGACGGGAAACACTTCCGTTGCGAGATAAGGAAATGCGTAGCCCGCTTCAATGTCGGGGTTCATAATGTGTGCTGCCATCCCAATAATGGATGGAAAAAAAGAGAAAATGACAAAAAGGATACCCGATACTAAAAAGCCTTTTTTTACAGTTGCTGTGCTGTCACTAGAGTATATTCTATGTCTGTAGGAAGGTGTGGCTAATACACCGACAGCTATAACAACCGCCAGGGAAATAGCAGGAATTACTCCCATTTTGTCAACGCCAAGAAAAGAAACCATCTCGGCGGGGGCTTCATGGGATATCTGGCCATAGCCGCCAATTTTTACTAGGGTGAGTACAGTTAGAAGAATAAATCCGAGAAAAAGGATGACCCCTTGGATGGTGTCCGTATAAACGACAGCGAGATATCCTCCTATAAACGTATAAACGGCAAATCCAAGGGCAGTAATAACTTTGGCCATCAAGGGATCCATCCCAGTGATCCAGGACAGGTATAGACTTCCGCCCATGATGTGGGCTCCGAGCCAGCCGATCGAGGCAATATACAAAATTATAGATGTGAGGCCTTTAATTAATTTGTTTCCTCCGAAATAAAAGCTTAATTCTTCGGAATAAGTCATGAAGTTATACTTTCGGACATCGGCAAATAAGAGCAGCAGGATGAACATTCCTATGGAGCCGCCTATGCCGTAAAGGGCACCCGCCCATCCGTTTGAGTAAGCAAAGCCGACCGCACCCATGCTCGAGCCGGTTCCAACCAGCGTAGCAATGGTGGTTCCGATAAGCAGAGGCAAACTTAAGCCCCGGCCACCCATTAGGAAGTCTTCGCCACTTTTTACCTTTCTGGAAACCCAAAGGCCAACAATAATCATAAGAATGGTAAAAACAATAAAAACCCCTAAATAAATCCCCTGGTTACTGTTCATTTTCCTTCTCCCCTTTTGCTGAATTTTCGGTCAATTATAGGCAAAACTGTTCCCTCTGTTAACGGACGATCACTTTTTTATTTTCTATCCTTTCAATAACGGGCAAAGCTTCCCAGTCCCCCTTGGACTGGACGATCAGTGAGCCCAACAGGTTTCCCCGTTCCATTGCATATTTTAAGCGACTAGCCGTCAGTCCCTCTATCGCATATGAGAGGAAGCCTGCAGCAAATGCGTCTCCTGCTCCTACTGTATCCACTATTTTTTCTGTTTGTACTGGATTAGCATACACATATTGTCCATTTTTCAGCATACCGAATGAGCCTTTCTCTCCCATTTTTATGACAGTGGCTTCTACACCGAGCTGAATGGCACGTTCGGCGAGATACTTTGCTTCTCCTTCCCCAAATAAAAATTCTGCCTCTTCCTGCCCCGGGAGAAAATAATCGCATAAGGGAATCAACTCAAGCAGGGCCGACCTAGCCTTTTTCTCTTCCCAAAGCTTAAACCGAATATTCGGGTCAAATGAAACGGTCATTCCTTTCGCTCTTGCTCTTTTCATACATTCCTTCGTAAAGGCAAAGGAATGCTCCCCAAGTGCCGGTGTAATGCCGGTCATATGAAGATGGCGGCCCCCCTCAAACCACTTGTCCCTTATGTGTTCTGGGGACCAGCAGCTGGAGGCCGATCCCTTTCGGTAATAATAAATATCCGGATCTCCAGCTCCAAAATTATCCTTAAAATAGACAGCGGTCGGATGCTTATCATCCCTTTGTGTATGTGAAACATCCACCCCTTCCCCTGCAAGAATAGAGGTGATCATACCTCCAAACGGATCATTTCCAAGCCTTCCGATCCATCTTGTGCTTTTACCAAGCCGAGAAAGGCCGATCGCTACATTCGACTCAGCACCGCCGACGGATTTCGTTAGGAAAGGCGTATATTTCAGGGGCTTCTGATCAATCGCTTCTAAGAGAATCATGGTTTCTCCAATCGTCACCACATCCATCATGCCACCCCGCTTTCTTCTTTTGCCGTTTCCCTAAACCGGCGGGCCCTGTCCGTAATCTCATCAAAATTGCCATTCTTGATCAAGGTGTTGTCGACAAGGCTGCTTCCAAGTCCGGCAGCTGTGGCACCCGCGTCCAAAAATTCCTTCAGGTTACCCAGATGGATGCCCCCAGTCGCGATTAGGGGGATATTATGGAGCGGGCCTCTTACATCTTTTATGTACTGACTGCCGAGAGTCCCGGACGGAAACAATTTAACCGCACGGGCACCGGCCTTGGTCGCCTTTACCATCTCTGTCGGTGTCATGACTCCTGGCCATACGTCAATCCCCCTGCCTGTGGCAAATTCAACTACCTCTTCATCAAGATTTGGTGTGATTAAATATTCTGCCCCCGCTGAAAGTGCATCTCTGGCCATCTGCAGATCCAAAACCGTCCCGGCGCCAACGAGTATTTCATCGCCGAAAGAGCGTTTCCACCGTTCAATGGCAGGCAGTGCGTCAGGCGTATTGAGCGTGATTTCAATAAATACGATCCCTCCTTTCAGCAAGCTTTCCGCCGTTTGATCCAGCAGGTATTCCGGCACATTTCTTGCGATTGCGATCAGCTTTTCTTTCTTTAACCTGTCAAGCAAAGGCATAGTAGACGCTCCTTTTATTCATGCTGAATTTTTTCTATTCAAACTCTACGATCATCTCTATTTCTACCGGTGTGTTAAATGGAAGCTCATTTGAGGAAATGGCCGACCTCGCGTGCTTTCCTTTTTCTCCAAATACTTCTTCAAGCAATTCAGACGCCCCATTGATCACAAAGGGCTGTTCCACAAAACCGTCCGCGGAATTCACGAATGCAAGCAGCTTTACCACTTGTTTGATCCGGTCGAGGTCACCAAGATGCTCCTTTAGAACTGCAAGGAGGTTAATCATGACCTGTCTTGCCGCTTCATACCCCTGCTCTACGGTCAAGTCGCACCCCACCTTGCCTTTGAACATGAGTTCCCCATTGATTCTGCAGTCGGCACCTGACGTGTACACCAGATTACCTACGGTCTTTGCTGGTACGTATACAGCTGCCGGTGCCGGTACTTTTCCTAATTCAATGTTTAACTCCTTCAGTTTTTGTTCAATTTTACCCATGAGCGGCCTCCTGTTTCATATGTCTTTGGCACAGGCATTTTGTCGCCGCGGCTTTAATTGCATTTCCGCCCGACTGCCTGAGGTTTTCTTTGTTCTTGATGGTCAACATTCCATTTACAATTACGTGGGATATGCCTTCCGGATGGTGGACCGGGTCTTGATAGGTCGCCGTATCCTGAATTTCTTTCTCGTTAAATATGGTCAGATCCGCATGATAACCCGGAACGATAAGTCCTCTTTTTCCGAGAGAAAACCGTTGGGCAGGAAAGGAAGTTACCTTTCTAATGGCCTGCTCGAGCGATAGGACCTTGTCCTCCCGCACATATTTTGAAAAAAGGCGGGGAAAGGTTCCGTATGACCTTGGATGCGGCTTTCCAGTCTCGCATCCCAAACTGTCGGAAATCACGAGCGAACGGTCCCATTTCACAACTTGCAAAACATCCTTATTGGACATGTGGTAATAAACGATTGAAACCATTCCGTCCTCCTCCAGTAGAAGATCAAGCGCTGCGTCAGATGGACTCTGTCCCGTTTCTCTACTAATCGCTTCTATGCTTTTTCCTTCCCATTCCTTCCGTCGGGCAAGGGAAGAAACGACCACATTCTCCCATCCTGTGGAAACAACCAAATTGTCCCAGTCCTCCTGCTCTTGTCCGAGTTCCTCCTTTATTTGCCGACGGGTAATGGGTTCTCTTATCCTTTCAAGACAGGCCGGGATTCCCCCCTCCAAACTCCATGGAGGAGCGTAGTAAGAGAGGTGGACCCCGCATCGTACGGATAAACATCACAGGTGACATCCATTCCCCTCGCACTTGCTTCTTCAAGCAGTTCCATTGCCTCCAGCACCTTTCCCCAGTTTCTTCTGCCAGCTGCTTTCAAATGGCTGACCTGAAGAGGGACACCAGCTTTTTCTGCGATCCAGATCACTTCTTTTATGGAAGGAATAAGATTGTTCCCCTCTCCCCGGATATGTGTCGATAAGATGCCGTTATACTTTGGAAGTACCTGACACAGTTCAGCCAGTTCTTCTTTTGAGGCATATCTCCCTGGAGAATACAGCAGTCCAATCGACAGCCCAATGGCTCCTGCTTTCATTCCTTCTTCGAGCATTTCTTTCATGGCCATAAGCTCCAGCTTGTCAGCTGATCGCCCTGAAAATCCCATGGCCGCAATTCTTAGTGCGCCGTGTGCCACATAGGTAGATACATTTTCTGAAATCCCTGCTTTATCTAATTTTCCGATATAGTCTTCAACAGAGTTCCACGTCCATTCCCACTCAGTTCCGCCGATGACAGGCTGAATATATTCCTTCAACAGCGATCCGTAATGGGGTACAAAGGGAGCTGGCGCAAGCCCACAGTTACCCACCACCTCTGTTGTCACACCCTGCTGCAGCTTCATATCCATCTTCGGATTATTGAGGACAAGCAGGTCCGAATGGGAGTGGCCGTCAATAAATCCGGGGGAAACGATGTTTCGTCCCGCATCAATGGTTTCCCGGCTCTCACCCTCCACCCTTCCAACCTCCACAATCATTCCGTCCTTGATGCCCACGCTTCCAAAGAACCAAGGATTCCCAGACCCGTCTGCAATTCGGCCATTTCTAATCACTAGATCCAGCATTTAAAATCCCCCTTACTGTAGTTTTCCTCGGGCAAGCACAGCTTGCTTTTCCAGGCTTCCATCCTCGTTTTGCAAAAAAACTTCATTGTGCAGATTCAACGTGCTGCAAATGTGGTTTGGAATGATTTGAAGGACATCACCAATCTGTACATCGGTTTTCCCAGCGACGGTAATCATTCCATGCTCCTCCGTCAGGCGCTCCAACACCATTTCAGGATGTCCGGCAATTTCCCCGAACCCTTTTAAAAAGATGGGAGGCTGATCTGGCTGGACATCGGTAGCAAACGTTTTGCTTCCGCCGTCTACGATAAGAAGGGATTCCGATGGCTTACTGACAACGGTGACATGGATGGCAGCCGCACGTTCCTCCGGCGAACAGCACTGGTACTTTTCTTGCATCCTGTCATAAAAGACATACGTTCCGGGCCGAATTTCTGTTATCCCTTCAACTCCTGCCGCGGAAGCCGAGGTGGAAGTTGACCCAACGCTGACATCGGATACCGCCACTCCTTCTTTTCGCAGTTTATCCGCCAACTCCGCCATCAGGCGCCCTTCTTGTCGTCCTGCTTCTTCAATGTCGAGTGTCGGTTTCCCATCCAGAATCGGTCCTCGGAATGTATAGATCCCCGTCAAATTCAAACGGGAAAGCGCCTTTACTTTCTTAGCTAAATCCACGGCCTGGTCATAAAGAACCCCCGTTCTACGTAGTCCGGTATCAATTTCCATACGAACCTCGAGCTCTAGTTCTGCCTGATCCGCTGCCGCTGCCAGTTTTCTTGCTCCTTCCAGACTGTCAAAGGCAGTGATCAGCCTGATGTTTTTGCTTAATTCAACCGCCTTTTGGATTTTCATCCCGGAAACGAGTGGATAAGCAATGAATATATCTTGAATGCCGTGTTCTGCCATCACCTCAGCTTCGGTTACTTTTGCAACCGTAATGCCGGTCGCCCCTGCTTGGAGCTGCCGCATTGCTAACAGCGGAATTTTATGTGTTTTAATATGTGGCCTTAGACCGACCTGTTGCTTTTGCGCAATGTCTGCCATCTTTCGAATGTTTTGATCCATCTTCCTTTTATCAATGACAAGTGCGGGTGTATCCATGTTACCCCTCCCTTTTGTTCACATATGCGAACACCATTCGTAAAATTGGGTAAAAAAAACGACATTTTGTTAAAGAACAAAAAGCCGGTCTTTCTGATAGCCGAGCCGCTTGGAAATGGCCAGGGCTGTCTTTACAACTTCGGTGCTGATTTTTTCCTTATGATCTTTTGTCATTCTGTTTAACAAAGCCGCGACACTGACGGCAGCAATCGGTTCATTCCTTGCATTGTAGACAGGAGCCGCATTGCAATAGATGCCCTCTTCATTTTCTTCATCATCAATCGAATAGCCGCGTTTTCTGATTTCCCTCAAATCGTTCATTACTTCGTCCGGACTCTTTAACGTATTCGCTCCTTTTTTCTCAAACACTTGCTTAGAAAGGATCAATTCTGCTTTGCTGTCGGAAAAGGATGCGAGCAGGGCTTTCCCAAGCCCTGTGGAATACATCGGGTTCCTGCTTCCAAGCATGGCAGTTGTCCTGCCCGAAGTTGGAGCTTCCACCTTATCCAAATATACGATTTCACCATCCGACTCGATGGCCAGAAAGGCAGTTTCCCCTGTATTTTCCATCAAGGCTTCCAGATAGGGGCGCGCTTCCTTGTGAATATCGGTTGTAAAAAGAAAAGCCGCACCTACCTCAAATAATTTCAAACCGAGCTTGTAGTGCTTGGAATACGGATCGACCTCAATAAAACCTTTATCCACCATTGTCGACAATATTTCGAATGTGCTGCTTTTAGGGGCACCAAGTTCCCTGCTGATATCTGACACGTTGTACGGTCGTTCTGCCCTAGAGAGTAAAAGGAGAATATCCATCACGCGTGCTGCTGATTTGTTCACTTTTTCAATACCCATACTTGATCCACCCTGCTGTTCACATATGCGAACATCTTTCGTAATTTATTACGAGTTTAGCATATCCTACCTTAATAGGCTTGTCAAATTAATTTTCAGTAAATTTGGACAAAATAAAAAGATCAGTTATTACACAATTCCAGTCCTTATATTCCAAAAACTGTTCCGTCCATTCCTAAAAAGCTACATCGCGAACTGGAACGAGTTTTAAGAATAAATTATTCGCTTTTGTATATCCCATTTTCGCTGACCAGCTTATACAGAATGGGATACGTACTTGATTGATCTCAAATGAGCGTGTTACCGATATAAAAAAGCACCGCTGGAATGAATCCAACAGTGCTTCGTTCGTGCCTGGCAACATCCTACTCTTACAGGGGGAAGCCCCCAACTACCATCGGCGCTGAAGAGCTTAACT